>NZ_JAQQDJ010000009.1:0-388687 GCF_046028095.1 Paraburkholderia phytofirmans | reverse complement strand
TAACGGTAGTACGCGTTCGCTGAAACCGCAGGTAATCGGCCGCTGAGGCTTCCAAATGCCCAGTCCCGGGACGGTCGTCGAACTGGTGCTATCGGCCATCTGCAGCCGTTCGCCCAAATTGTGTACGAGCCACCCGAACGACGGCTTCTACCTGTATTGCTGACCGTCGCGTCAGAAAGGTGCATTGGTCGATCACGCCTTGCCCAGCGAGCGCCGCATCAAGCGCCACTTCGCGAAGCCGCGGCGCTTCTTCCCGCTCACTTCCCTTCGAGGATATCTGGATCGATGTAGCCCGGGGCTGCCAGAGAAAGCGTCGCTTTCAGCGCCCGGGCACCAGCATCCGCCAGCACTTCGCTCTCGCCCGCTTCGAGCGCGTCGAACGTCTGCCGGACGACATCGATGGGATTCGCCTTTGGAACGTCGAAGTCCTTCGTGAGATCGGTATCCACGAAGCCGACGTGCAAGCCCACCACGCGGACGTTCCTTTCCTTCAGATGGGCTCGCACGTTGTTGGTGAAGCTCCACGCCGCAGCTTTCGACGCCGCATACGGCGCAAGAACCGGCACCGCACGCCAGGTGACGTCGGAAAGCACGTTAACGATAGTGCCGCTGCCGTCGCCGGGAAGCCGGGGCTCGAAAGCGCGGGTCACTCGCATGACGCCGTAGTAGTTCGTTTCGAAGATGCGGCGAGCGTGATCTTCCGCGCTGTCGGCAAATGGCGACCCGGTGATTTCCGCGATTCCTGCGTTATTGATGAGTATGGTGACATCCGGCGCGGCTTTCGCGGCCGACTCGACCGAAGCGGGGTCCGTCACGTCGAGTGCGATGGGCACTATGCCGGGCTCGCTGAAGGCCGCCGGATTGCGTACGCCCGCGTACACCTTCGCCGCGCCGCGGGCAAGCGCCTCGCGCGCGAATGCGAGGCCCAGTCCGCGGCTGGCTCCGGTCACAAATACAACGGAGTTCTCAATCTTCATCTCAATCTCCTTGGTGAGTATGGCGTAACGAATCACGGCCGGAAAAGCGAACGCCTGGCCCGAACGAACTCCCCAACCGTTTGTGGTGCCTTCCCGGTAACCTGTTCGATCACGTGGTCGGAGCCTTTGAACACGCCGTTCTGGTAATCGACGGCGACTTCAATGAAGTGCTGGATCGCAAACTCGGGAAGATCGTACTTCTGCAAATGCGCGCGGTATTCGTCGAGCGTGGCCGGGCGATAGACGATCTTCCTGTCGATGACCTTGCTGATTTCGTTCGCGATGTCGCCGTGATCCATTTCGACGGGACCGCACAACTCATACGCCTTGCCGACGTGCTCCTGCGGCTGCGCGAGTACGGTAGCGATGAAACGGGCCTGGTCTTCCGCTGCGATAGGTGCATGGCGCCCTTCGCCGTACGGGAGTGCGATCTGTCCGGCCTTGACGATGGTGTCGAGCACCCACGGGAAGATCAGCCATTCGGAAAAGAATGTCGGGCGGATATGAATGGTAGGCACGCCCGACCAGTCCAGTACGCGCTCCGCGATCCAGTGATCGCGCGCGGCATGACTCTTCGCGTTTTCGCGCGCGGATATTTGCGACATTTCCACCACGACTTCCAGGCCGGCGCGGCGCGCAGCATCGGCGAAATAGGCGGTGCCCTGGATGAAGCCCGGGCGCACCGGATAGCAGAGGTACGCCCCCGTGACGCCCGAGGTGGCGCGAATCAGGTCGTCGTGATTGAGCAGATCGCCTACTACTACTTCGGCGCCAGCGGCACGCAGCGCCGCGCTGCGCGCGTCTTCGGTGCGTACCATGGCGCGCACCGCGTGCCCGGCTTCGAGCAGGTTGTTGACAGTATGGACGCCGGTCTTGCCCGTGGCGCCGGTAATGAGGTACTTGCGTTGTTGCATGATGATTCTCCATTGCATACGTTCAGGGGTATTGCGTTCCGAGGCACGACGCGAGCTGATTTTCGCGCCGTGTCATTGCGTGTATATGCACATTTCGAGGCGAACGAAGGCGTCATTCGATGACTCACTTTCTGCCTTGATCGCTGCGATCTGTTGCCATATTTCGTCCAGCAGCGACGCCGCTATGCTGGAATGTCCCGCACCACCTCCGTCAACTCGCCAGAATTCATCTCATAGAAGAAGCCGTAGAGCTTGACCTCCTTCGGCACAGCCGGGCTGGCTCGAAGCAGTTCGACATCATGTTTGATCGACTCCTCGAAATGTGAAATTGCGAGGCTATCCTGATCGAACATTGTTGAGATATCGGCGTGGTGGTGATCATGGAACTTGTCGACAAGAGTCTCCGGAGTGAAAGCCGTCGCGCCGCAGAATGAGTGATGCACCACCACGACGTTTTGTACTTTGAAAAGATAGTCCATCGTAGCGACCGATTGGAGAGCCGAAAAGGCACGGCCACCCGCGTTCGACACGGCGAACAGCGTCCGCGTGTTGCCGATCCGGTTGCCGGCTTCGTCGAGAATGTTTTCGCCCGGATAGACCTCGTCCCCGAAATAGTCGGCGACAGCCTGCGGTATTTCGGATGCCCGCGGATCAAAGCAGTGGATCACGATGGTCTTCATCGGGATGAACTGATTGAATCCCTGGAAGGCGGACCGATCGAACCACGCCGGGTCAAACCACGGTTGCGTCCTGAATTCGAATTCGCTGTATTTGGTCATTTGGCTTGCTCCAATTTGTACGGTCTTTGCTTAAACGAAGGCAGCGTTCGGGGGCTGCTATTGCTACCGAGTATAGGTTTGTCGAGCTGCCGCACAAATGACGTTGAGCCCTCGATTTCTGCCAGCAACACAGGCGCTCGAAGCACTGCTCATTCGTCGAACGGCGCCCAGTCCAGCACAACCGGCGCATCCACGATTGTGAGCGGCGACCGATTGTGCTCAACGCGGGAGCAAATGTGAAACCAGTGCGGGTACGGCTGCTTGCAGTCGACCTCGTGATTGAGCATTTCGTTGAAAGCGCGCTTGAAGTTCCGGCGGGGGTATCGTCGTAGCACTTCGGCGACGTCTGCTGGGTCCAGCTGCGCGCCGGCCACTCCAGAGACGTCATACGCCAGGCCCAACTGCATCAAGCGGCTGGTGTCCCCCCTGAAATGATTCATATCCCACGTATGCAGCGCGATGTTGTCCCAAACCTTCTGTGCACGATCCTCCGGTACGCCTTGTTCAACAAGGAACATCCGCGCCGCACTCGCGCCTTCAATTTCGAAGCGGTGAGGGCCGGGGGCATGATCGGTAAGTCCCAGATCGTGCAGCACGGCTGACAGGAACATCAGCTCGCTATCCACCTTCGTTCCTTCTTGTTGTGCGAACAGCTCACCGAACCAGTAGCATCGCATCACGTGGTTGAAGAGCGCGTCATTCGAGACCGAGCGTGCAAGCTCCTCAGCCTCGCGGACAATGCTGCTGTCCGGTACCTTAATATCCGAGATCACGAGAATGTCCTGTCTGGCTGACTGTCAAAATAGTCAGCCGAGTATAGGATCACGAACCATTCCGCGATTGACATTCACACCTCGTTTTCTGCCGAATGGTAGTGCGCGCCCGTCCTGCCTGCATTCAGTGCGAATTGCGTGAGCCCACGTCGAACCATCCGCCCTCGAGAGGCCCAGCCAGGCCGGCCTATCACAGCGGCGGCAGAAAAAGAGGGGTGATTGTCATTGCTGCCGCACACCAAATGCCTATAACCTGTCGCCAGGACGCGCCGCCGATTGCTCCCGGCGGTCTTGTCGTCGTGCGTGCCGGCGGACCTCGAAGGTTGCTGGCTGGATCTGCAATCCGGGAAACTCGCGACACCTCGATGCTTCAGGCAAATGGCTAAGACCGACAATTCGGACGGACAAATACCTCGCAAGGTTGTCATCGTCGCTTATGACGGTGCCAAGCTGATGGACATATCCGGTCCGCTGCAAGCATTCAGCGACGCCTGCTTTGAAGATGGTCGTCCCGCCTATCAGGTCGTTCTTGCCTCCGAGGCGGGCGGCCCGGTCTCCACCGATACTCGCGTCAAGCTGGAAACCGTACGGCTCGACGACGCAGTGATCGACTCCGTCGACACGCTGCTCGTTGCCGGCGCCGACCTGATCATGCCCGCTGCCGCGACTGCATCGCTTCGGGCGAGGCTCGTGGGTTATCTCGACCGGCCTCGTCGGCTCGGCTCCGTCTGCACGGGCGCGTTCGTCCTCGCCCAGTTGGGCGTTCTGGATCGCCGCGATGCGACGACACATTGGGCTGCGTGCAGCCGGCTCGAGGACCGGCACCCGACCATCAACGTCAAGCCGGACGCGATTTTTGTCACCTCCGATCATATCTGGACATCGGCCGGTGTCTCCGCTGGGATTGACATGGCGCTGGCAATGATCGAGGACGATCTGGACCACTTGGCGGCGCTCAATGTGGCGCGCAGCATGGTTCTTTTTCTCAAACGACCCGGCGGTCAATCGCAGTTCAGCATGGAACTGCGTCAGCAGATGCGCGACGCGCGCGGCCGGTTCGACGACCTTCACGATTGGATTCGAACCCATCTCGAAGCGGACTTATCCATTCCGGCACTCGCGGACGCAGCGCGGATGAGCCCACGCAACTTCGCTCGTGTCTATCTTCGCGAAACCGGGGAAAGCCCTGCGCGGGCCGTCGAGAAGATCCGCATAGAAGCGGCCAGACGCCTGCTCGAATCCGCGCGCGATCCTATTCAAGTCATCGCGCGTCGGACCGGTTTTGGAGATGACGAACGGATGCGCCGGGCATTCGCAAAGGTTTATGGCGTGTCTCCGCAGGACTATCGCAGCCGCTTCGGACAGTCGAAGTCTTGACGCGCAACCCGGCAGAGCTGCTTTTTCCGTCGGAGCGAACGAATGTCCCAGGACGAGGGCTATTTGTCATTGCCGCCAAAGACAGGGTGAACTATTTTTTCGAATCAGACTTTTGAGGAAAGTATATGAAAACCCCTGTCATCATCGGAGGCATAACTGCGCCGGACTCGGAGCTCGTCCGCAAAGCGGCCGCTCTCGTCGAGCAAGCCCATTCGGAGCCGTTTCTCAATCATGTCCACCGGACATGGTGGTTCGCTGAGTTCATCGGCAAAAAGCGGCAAATGAAGTACGACCGCGAGCTGGTTTATCTTGCGTCGCTGCTTCACGACCTGGGTCTGTCGAAAGATCACACTGCGGATAAGCGCTTCGAAGTGGATGGCGCCGACGCCGCGAGTAGATTTCTGCATGCGCACGACTATCCGAAGACAAAGGTCGACATCGTCTGGGATGCCATCGCCCTTCACTCGTCCGCCGAAATCGCCGATCGCAGGGAGCCGGAAGTCGCGCTCGTCCACTTCGGCGCTCACGTCGACGTCCTGGGGCTTAGGATGGACGAGATCTCACCCCAACTGATCGACGACACGCTCGCGCTCTACCCGCGGCTCGGCTTCAAGGAGGCGTTCGCGGAGGCGCTAGCCGAGGTCGCGAGACGGAAGCCACACACTGCCATCGGAACAGGTCTGGCCGACGTTGGACGTCGCCTTGTGCCTGGTCTCGAAATTCCCAACGTTTGCGACCTGCTCCTTGGGGCACCTTTCGAAAGCTGAGCCTTTCGCGTGACGCGCAACTCCACCAAGGCCGCAGAAGCAGGCGCTTTCTTCACCGACATGCAGGCGATCTATTGCCGGCAACGTTTGCAGGTTGCACGCACGCACAGCGCTAAATGAGCAGCCCGGCTTTCTATGTGTGGATCAAGGCCGGCCATGTCGCGGCGGTGCTAGCGTTTATCGGCGGGCTGCTTGCCACTGAAGTCACGTCCGCCTTGTTGCCGCTTCTGGGGACATCGGCTGCAGTCGGCGCCAGACAGCTTTCGCGCTGGAATCGACGATTGACTGCTCCTGCCCTTCTGCTCACGTGGATATTCGGCCTATTCCGGTCTGTGTCCGGCGGCTGGGTTCCCCAGCTATGGCTGACGATCAAACATCGCATGGTATGCAAAACGCATCAGGCACTGATCGGCCATGAAGCGTCATTCGCCCGCACCGTCACTGGGATATTTGAGGTTGACCCGGTTCGACGGATAGATTTGCAGTTGAGTTTAATGTGGTGTGGCACCTCCCGATAAGGTTGAATCGCCGGTTATCCACGGCCGGGCGGCGGGTCGCCTGTCTCGACCATGACGCTGCCCGGCGGTGGACAACCGGCGCGGCGATAGGCTTTGATCTTGCGCATGAAGGTTTTCGAATTCGAGCGGCGAACAGTAGCCGATGCTGCTGTGTAGCCGGCGAATGTTGTACCAGCTCTCCAGAAAGGAGAAGAGACGCCGCCGCGCCTGTTCGTGGGTCGCGAAGTGTTCGCGACAGAGCAGTTCGGCTTCGAGTGTGCCGAAGAACGACTCACACATCGCGTTGTCATAGGCATCGCCGGCCGTGCCCATCGACGGCTGTACGCCTGCTTCGCGGCATCGCCGTCCAAAGGCAATGGAGGTGTATTGACAGCCTTGATCGGAATGTAGAATCACACCGTCATGGCGTCGTTGCTGCAACGCCATGTCCAGCGCCCGTAACATCAGTTCGGTGTACAGATGGTTGGACATCGCCCAGCCGATGATGCGACGGCTGAACACATCCAGCACGACCGCCAGATAGAGGAATCCTTCGCCCGTGGGTACATAGGTCGCATCTGCGACCCACAGCACGTTTGTCGCGTCGGCACTGAAGTGCCGGCGCACCAGATCAGGCGCACGCCGGGCGCCTGCGCGTGGCCGTGTGGTGCGCGGCCAGCGCCGCCGGCTTGCCCCGCACAGACCCGCCATACGCATGAGGCGCGCCACCCGCTTGCGCCCCACGTGTACGCCTTCGCGCGCGAGCTGCGCATGGATACGCGGTGCCCCATACGTGCCGCGCGAGCTCGCATGTAGCGTGCGGATGCGCGCGAGCAGTTGCGCATCGCTACGCGTGCGCATCGCGGGCTCTCGCACCAGCCACGTGTAATAGCCGCTCGTCGAGACGCCGAGCAGCCGTGCCATCATCGCAATGGGCCAGCGGGCCCGGTTCGCTTTCATGAATCCGTACCGCCCTTCGGTGGAATGGATCCCGTCTCCCTCGCGAACCAGGCTGCCGCGTGAGAGAGTATGTCGCGCTCCATCTTCAGTTGCCGGACTTCACGACGTAACCGTGTGAGTTCCTGCCGTTCGGCTGTGGTCAGACCATCATGCCGCACACCTGTGTCGCGATCAGCCTGCGCCACCCAGTTGTAGATGGTCTGCGCAGTCGGCTCGAACTCCTTTTCCAACTCCTCCGGCCTGCGTCCGGCCTTCACCAGCTCGACCATTTGTGCCCGAAATTCCGCCGGGTACGGGGTACGATGCTTGCCCATAATCGGCACCTCCTTCTCCAAAGGATAGATGTCCGTTTTTGCGGGTCAATCTCAATTTCAGACGTCGTTTCCACCCAGGAAGCGGCTATTCAATTCAAGATGGTGAACGTTGCTGGATCGGCCATAGCTGACGTTGGAGCGGGCTCGGTTCTACGTCAGCTATGCGAAAGATATTGCTGCCAATGGCGGTGTCGAGCAGTCGGACGGCAGCTTCCTCGATCAGTGCCCTCGCACTCTCGACCCCATTCAGCATCTGTTTTATCGATCGTATCGGTCGTTTCAGATAGCGAGTTGGCTGATCGCGACGCAGCCACCCAGGCTAACTACCCTGATAGATATCGCACGACACGCCCACCACGCACGGTTGGCCGCCTCCTCGGGTTTTGCCGTAACCATTTCGTCCGCCCGGTTGGGCTCCGTAGTCCCACATACTGTCGTCGTCCATCGGCATCGTCCGCTGCGATGAATTTATCGGCTGCTGACTGGATGAGTGGCCAGCGACGTCTGACGGTTGCATTTCCTGAGAGTCGGCAGCGCCGGCCGCGGTGAGCAGGAATAGCACGATGGTTACAGCTGAGGGCTGCACTTTCATTTCTTCACCTTTTCGTCATCAACGGGTTGCGTTAGCGACGCCGAACGCGCGGTCGGGGAAAGAATTCGCACAACGCGCGGCCGAGACGTCGTTTTAAGTGAGCGGTCCCGCGAAGGCTTACTGTAATTGACGCGAAGAAGAGTTGGCCTTGGCCCGCACCAACGTTGACGTCCTGCCAGTTGCAACTGGCGCAGTTATTTCGAACATTTCGAACTCAAGCTTCGCGACCGCCCAAATACTCGTTGTGACGCCCATTCCGCTTGCTCTCGAAGCCCTCGCGCCTCTCGCGTGTCGAGGCACCTCCCCTATCAGGAGGCGCCACCTGAAAAAGTGACAGCAAACTCGGTAAGCCGGACAAGGATTTCGTCCCCTTCGCGATACTGGCATCGGGTACTTTCCAGTCATGGCTCGCGCGCCGTCAGATCTTTGTTAGCTCCCTCCAAAAAAAACGTTGCATTGTGGATCTATCCGGCACGGTCTGGCATGTTTTGCACCGCTTTGTACCCGTGTGTCGGGTGTGCCGCCGTATGCTTCCATCCCCGCACTCGGGTCAGAGGCTTGTGTTGCGGCGTTTTCTTGCGGGGCGGCTTGAGAGGCTTGCGGTGTGCCTTGCGAATGCGCAACACCGGCCATGACAAACAGCACGACAGCGGATGCGACTATCAATGGTGATTTCATGTTGGTTCCTTTATCTACGTTGCGTTTTCCATTCATGCGATTCGTTATTCGCGAGCCCTGAGCTCGAAATCCACGTGCATCGAGCGTGTCGCGCACGAGCCGCAATACAGATGGCGATCGATTGATAAGGTTTCGTGAGAGAGCTCGTTTGGAGTTAAAGCAATGGGCCTGTTCACTTCATGCCGACCTACAGCAGTCTTCGCACGAGCCAATGCCGGTTCAGCTCATCACGACGACCGACCGCTCCGGGTACACTCGACAAATGCCCCTCAGCGTTGCTGTCATATTCATTCTTGGTCAGGCGAAACGCCGTCGCAACGCACATGTGTAGGTGGCGGACAGCAATCGTGGGCGAAAGATGTATGCACTGTCGTCGTCCGATTCCAGTGACATGTCGGATACTCGCCTCCCGACCGCGCTCCTTCCTGAACTGTCCAGGTGCGCGGCGAGCGCAAGTCACGTCCGGTGGGACCTGTCGGGGCCCGTCGGATCTGTGGCGCGCAGATATTGCCTCTTCAACTGTGGTAAAGGTTGGAATTTTTTGCATTCCTGACAGACAGGTGTTGATTTTTCCGGGATCTTGTCCGCCAGATTCTTCCACCAACAGTCAGAAATGGCCCGCAAATTGCTGGTGCCGATCACTTTACTAGGCCGTGATCCACTCGCCAGATCAAGTCGCCACAGTCATCGCCATTTTCACGGCGCGGCAGTCATTCCCCTGTGCTCGAACTGTCGAGCCACAGGCGAATCCCGCCACTCTTGAGACAAAGCGATATGGAGCAGCCGCCAATGTCCGTGGCGTAAGTGCATTGCGCGTATTATTTGATCGGAACAACAAAAAAGCAGGTGATTGCTAAAAACGTAGCATCATTGGCAAATTCATTGCAGTTCGCTCCGAGACCTGTTTTGGGAGACGACGGAATGCGCGCACTGATCGTCGACGATCATGAGCTCTTCAGAGCCGGATTGGCGCTTCTGCTGAGAGAACTCTTTCCGGGTATCGACTTGCTCCACGCAAGTACCTTGTCACAAGGCGTCAATCATGCGTCGTGCGAACTCCTGAACATCGTTTTTCTCGATCTCGATCTCCCCGATGGTGACGGCTGCAACGCGCTCGCCGAATTGAAGGAATCGCGACCGTCCCTGCCCGTGATTGTGATATCGGCCGACGAGCGCGTGGAAACCATCGGCCGATGTATCGAACTTCGAGCCATGGGATACGTGCCCAAATCTTCATCTCCTGCAGCGCTTAACGCAGCTATAGGTGCGGTGTTGGCCGGGGGCGTGTTCCTGCCCGCCGCCAGCATCGCGATGCTCCGGCGTGACATGGGCACGGCGGAGGCCCTATCAGATGGACCCGGGGACGCGCCGTCCACTGCGATTTCTGGAGTGAGCGCCGCGTCCGACCTGGGACTGACTCCGAGAGAATTTGAAACACTGGCGTGGCTGGTTCGCGGACTTCCCTCGAAGGCGATTGCCTTTAAAATGGGGCTCGAGGACATTACGGTAAGGAAATACATCAGTCATCTGCTCGCGCATTTCAACCTGCGGCGACGCACAGAACTCATCGTCATGCTGGCCGATCGAGGCATCAAACTCGGCGTCCCTCCAGTCACAGATCCCTCTCATGACCGCCGCCTGTCGTCTGTTGGGTGGCAACGAACCGACTGACGTCAGCTAGCGTGCTTTCCGGTGCCGAAGACTTCCTCAGCAACACGAACGGCTGGGCAAAATCGCGAAGCGCGCGAGGCGAGATCAGCTCACCCGTGATGAACGCGACGGGAAGCACGCCCGCCCAGGCGAAATGCTGCCTGATCTGTTCAGCAACCTCGATGCCGGTCGGTCCGTCGCGCAGCCGGATGTCGGTGACAATGATGTCGGGTGCGCGGCCGTTATCGGCCAGAATCGCTTCGAATCCCGCCATCGACCCGGCGGTATCCACCAGTGCGCCAGCACTCGAGAACAAACGCCGCAAGCCTTCGAGAACGATCGGCTCGTCGTCGCACAGCAGGACGTATCTGCCCTTGAGGACGGAGGTGGATTCGTCGCTTTTTTGATCGTCCGTGCCGATAACGGGTACCATTTTAGAAATCGGAGCGTACAGGGAAAAGCGCGACCCACGTCCTTCGACGGAACAGAAGCTCATGCTGTGCTTCGGCAGAATCCCGATCACCCGGTGGACGATAGACAGTCCAAGCCCCAGGCCTTTCGAGCGGTCGCGGCCCGGGTTGTCGACCTGATAGTACTCGGCAAAAATCGCGTCCCGATGCACGGCAGAGATACCGACGCCCGTATCCCATACGTCGATGCGAAGCCGTTCCCCGATCTCCATGCAGCCGACGACGACACCACCCACGGAGGTGTTCTTGATCGCGTTCGATACAAGATTAGACAATGCCCGCTTGAACAGGGAGCGGTCACTTTCAATCGACGGCGGGCGGCGCCGACGCACGCTGATTCTGAATTCGATGCCTCGCGACCTTGCCGGTTCAAGGTATTGCTCGAAGACTTCCTTCAGCACGGCCTGCGTATCGACTGGCACCAGGTGCGGGATGTATGAGCCTAATTCGCTATAGTCCTGAATATCCTTGAACATGTCGAGGATGTCGCGTGCCGTTTCCTCGATGACGTCGAGATCATGGCTTGCGGCGTGTTCATCTTCGAGTTTTATCCGGGCGCTACGGATAAAGAGGTTGATCGCGGCGAGAGGCTGCTGGATGTCGTGGTATGCAGATGAAAAGAACCGCTCCTTCTCTTTGATGAGTTCTTTCATACGTTCATTTTGTTGCTTGACCACGCGGGACGTCGTTTCAACGCGCGCCTTGGCTGCACGCAACGTGCGCCGGAATACGAATTCGCGCCGGGCCGAGCGTTCAATTTGAATGCTTACGATGATGCCAACGATAGACATCATGAGCACGATCGACCCGCGCGTAAGCCAGAAAAACCACTGCGGTTCGGCGTTATCCAGTGGCTGGAGGTAAAGCGTCAGGTGGAACGTAACAAAGCATATTCCGACTAACCACGCCGCCGTAATTGCGCGAAGCCGGAACGCCGTGAATATCATGAAAACGGTGAGATATAGGACGGGGAAAATTTCCGGGACGGCCAAGGCCCTTGGATAAATGACCAACATCCTCAATAGGGCGAACCAGCAGCTCAGCGTCCATAAACTTAGTAATCCGACGGCCCAGCGTTCGTCAAAGGCGCGCGCTCCCCACATCAAACTTACCGCCACACCCATACCCAAGGCACCCGCGAGTCGCACGTAGCCGATGTGATGGATGCGGCTCGGATCAAGAACGTCCATCCTCCACAGATAATCACGGACGGAAAACCCTATCCATGTGAGCGTGAAGAGGGTGCTAGCCAGTCTGCGTTGCCCCGCGTAGCGACGCGCATAGTCCAAACGGAAGGCACGCTCCAGAGCCGCCGAGCCAAACTTGCGCACCAGGAAGCGTGACGACCTCATAGGTTGCTTGATCGGAAAAGCCACCGTGAGCGGATAGTGCGCGATATCAATGAGGCTTTATCGGCGCACCACAGGTTAGACAGGTTCCCACCGAACGTGGCTAACGGAGTAAGACGGCACATTCCAGCGAAAGCGGCGACGGTGGTCACGGGTGCACAGCACTTTCGTGCGTAGCCACCATACGATAAAAACAGAATAACAGGTCGCCATCACTACCATCAGCCACAAATGTATCAACGGCGTCGTGCCGCATTCTCCACACCTGCATGGGTTCAGCAAGAAGCGCCGTCGTGGAGGCCGGCTGTCCGATACTTCACCCGAATCGGACAACGGGAATGCATACATCTTCCGATGGTGTTGCTTGTCCACCGCCTACTCATGTGCGTTGTGACGGCGTTTCGTCTGACCAAGAATGAGGACGACAGCAACGCTGAGAAGGCATTTGTCGAATGCCTCCAGATTGGTCGATCGTTGCAATGAGCCTGACTTGCCCGGTTCAAGCGAGGACTGCTGTCGGGCGACGAAAGAGGCACTCGCCGATCTCTTAAACTCCGCAGGAGATTTCTCATGAAACTTTACAAATCGGTCACCGTCTGTCTTGCCCTGATGACTGGAATCTCAGCAGACGGATGCTTCGCGCAATCAGCGACCAACCAGAAGGATTCCATAGGGGAGCGGAACGCCCCGCAGGATCCAGCGGTCGGGGCTCCGACTATCACGCCTGCGCCTTCTGTTTCCCCTGGCAAAACACGCGAGCAGGTGATGCGCGAGCTGGAGGATTTTCAGAACAGTGGTCAGGCAGCGAAGTTGCGTGACCTTTACCAAGGCGGCGGCTGACGAGCCGTCTCGGGCCAGAGCGGCGTTTGGGACAATCGAAACAGCATGGCGTATTCCGGGTCGTCAGTTTCGAATCTCGCCAATGTTGCTTCATTGATGATCAGAAAGATCATGATGAGCTGATCTGAAATGGAAACTGTTTGTTTGTCGAATATCACCAGAACGATGCCCGTTTAAGGCATTCTTACGGTAACCGGATTTGCTGCTAGGGCGTGTCGAAAAGGAAATCGCCGGCGCTCTGTCACTGGCATCGGGTTTCGGGCGCGGTCACTGTTGTGCGGGGCGCTGGTATTTTCCATGTTCCAGTTAAGTCTGGGCTACATTGGAGGAATACCGTTTGAGCGCAGCATGACTGTCAACTGCGATGGAAGTCTCTGTCGCAGACGATACGGTGCTGGTGCGAGGTTGGCGAACCGTATCTACTGTTGGGCGCCAACGATCAGCGCTGCGCCGAACTCGACGTTCTGTTGCAGAAGCATCGCGACAAGCCTGCGGCCAAGGGTTTTCATAGATGCATACTGGGGTCGTATTCCGAAGCGCCAATGAGGATCGTGACCAACCAGTTGTTCAGCTACCCGGCGGCGAAGGCCGAAATACCGGAAGTCGCCACCGTCAAACACGTCTTCGTCAAGACCTGTGCCCGGGTGAACGAGCGGGCCGAAAACAGCCATCGAACTACTCGTGAATGCGGGCGCCGCATCACTCGCTCGCAGGCTTTTCTGTCAAGCTTTGGCCTCTTCCGGCAGCACTTCGCGCTTACGCGACATTTCCTGCGCGCTTCGCCCGATCGCGACCACCCGGCGAACGCTTTGCTACATGGCCTGCTTTACCCGGCTAGTCCTAAAATCCCCCTCTTTGTAGGCAAACTCGCCTCGTGTGCGCTCTTGCACCACGAGCAATCCAATATGACAGAGCTGTGCTCACCAACCAAAAAGAGGAAGCCGTGAGACGAGCCACTCTCGCCTGTGCCGCTGGCGTTTTTGTCGTCGCGACTGTAGTTGCACAAGCACAGAGTTCCGTCAGGTTGTATGGAGTCGTCGACGAAAGCATCACATACACCAACAATCAGAAGGGCTCGAGTAACGTGCAACAGACGGGCAACAGAGTGGGCGGCAGTCGCTGGGGTCTGCGCGGTATCGAAGAACTGGGCGACGGGTTGAAGGCGGTATTCACGCTGGAAAACGGGTTCCGTCCGAACGACGGCACGTTTGGTCAGGCGTCCCGCGAATTTGGTCGGCAAGCGTTTGTTGGAATCGCAAAGACCGGAATTGGCAGGTTGACGCTCGGGCATCAATATGAACCGATTGCCGATCTTGTGGCGCGTTTTGCGGGTCCGGGACTCTGGTCGCCGGCAACGCACATTGGCGACAACGACAACCTGAATCAAACGTTCCGGATCAACAACGCGGCCAAGTTTCGCAGTGACGCGATTGGAGGTTTTACAGTCGACGCGCTCTACGGATTCAGCAACCAGGCAAATAGTGGAAACGGTCAAGGGTTCGGCAACAATCGAGCATGGGGAACGGCGGCGAACTACGTAAACGGTCCATTCTCGATTGGCG
Organism: Paraburkholderia phytofirmans; assembly: GCF_046028095.1. Taxonomy (GTDB): domain Bacteria; phylum Pseudomonadota; class Gammaproteobacteria; order Burkholderiales; family Burkholderiaceae; genus Paraburkholderia; species Paraburkholderia phytofirmans_A. Next base: position 374,188 of record NZ_JAQQDJ010000009.1, on the reverse strand, counting down.
GCGGCTATGTCGTGCTCGATCGTCCGGACGCGAAGTCGAACACGAGTGGCGCCGTGGGTGGCACGATCGCTAGCGACGACTACGGTGGCGTGCTCTTCTATGGCCTGGATGGCGGTGTCGAGCGTCAGCAGATTGCAGCGGCGGGCGGCAATTACGTATTCGGACCCACAACGGTAGGCTTTGCGTTCAGCCAAACACGACTTGACTATAACGATGGCTCGTCGCGCAAATTTAACAACTACGATGCGAATCTTCAGTATCTGCTCAAACCTGCAGTGACGCTGATCGGCGTGTATACGTTCACTGACGGCCGCGCGGATGGCTTGACCGGACTGAGCGGGAAACAACTGAAACCGCGCTGGCATCAGTTCACGCTGGGGCTGGACTATGCGTTGAGCGCGCGCACCGATCTTTATCTTTCCGGCGTCTATCAACTCGCCGCGGGCGATGCATCGACGCGTGTCGGTTCCGGCTACCAGAAAATCGCCGCAATTGCCGATGTGGGAACCCCATCGTCGACCAATCGGCAGGTCGCCGTGCTAGGCGGCTTGCGTGTGAAGTTCTGACGAGTTCCAGCACGTTGTGAATTTGGGCGCTCGCGCTGGCGTTTCACACCATTCGAGAATCCAGATTCCTGATCGGAGCGGAGCGTACCCCTGTCAACGCTTCGCCGCATGTCTCGCGACATACTGCGCATGACTCGGGGACAACGTGGTTTGCTAGACCTTCGTTGTAAGACACTTGCACTCTTTACTCCTTGCCGGTCTCCCGGCGCACTGACGACTTTACTTCGTTCAGAAGCGAAGTAAAGTCGTCAACTTTGAGGCATCGACCTCGTCCGGGCGGGCGTTGGCCGGTGACAACTTTCTTTCGTTCCACGCGACCCCGAACGGACGCGCAACCAAAGCAGCTGACTGTCCGTAGCTCACGCTATACCCGTCAGCCTCCGTTCGAGTACAGAGAAATTTGAAACGTTGATCGGTAGTGGTGCGGCGCGACTTCGTCGACCTACTCGCTCCTGACGCGTGACCGGCACAGTGCGGCCCGGCAAATCGTCACATTGGGAACAGCATCCACTTCCCGGCTGAATATTGGCACCGGCCACAAACCTGTTACCGGAACCTGTCCGCTCGCTGAGTCGCCCAGTAGTCGCAATGCAGAATTTACCGAGTCAAAGAGTCGGCGCTAAAACCGGCAACCTGCTTATAACGCAGTTGCCACTGTTTGCGTTCTTCATGCGAAATCACTTCGTCTATATCGTTGAACGGTTTGCCGCCGGTGCGTTCGTCGACCACCAGCAGGATCGCGTCCGGCGCAATTTCCCGGTTCGCGAGCACTACGTCCGAGGTCGCCTTCAGTCGGCGTCGCTCGTATTCGACCAATGCCTGCGGCCAGTCGGTCGAGTCGGCGAGGAGGCCCGCAAGCGTCGTTGCATCGATGATAGCCTGCGCTGCCCCGTTCGAACCACGCGGCATCATTGGATGCGCTGCGTCGCCGAGCAGCGTCGCGCGCCCTCTCGTCCAAAAGGACAACGGATCCTGATCGACCATTGGATACTCGTATACCGCGTCTGCTGCCCGGAGCATCGCTGGAACGTCGAGCCAGTCGAACCGGCAATGCTCGAACAGATGCACGAAATCTTCGAGACGGCCCGCACGATTCCAGTCCCGTTGCTGTTCCTCAGGCCGGGCGAATTCGATCACCCAGTTCATCAGTTGATGCCCCTCGCTGTCGATGTCGTCGCGAATGGGGTAAGTAATCAGCTTGCCGGTGCGGAACGTGCCGATATAACACATGCTGGCGCCGGACTGGAACGGCTTCCAGCGCGTGACCCCGCGCCATTGCGTGGAGCCTTGATAGCGCGGCGTCGCTTCCGTGGGATGAAATTGCTTGCGAACCACCGAGTGCACACCGTCGCAGGCAATCAGCACTTTTCCGGACACGTCCGGCAAGCGCCTACCGTCCACTGCGTCCTCGAAGTGCGCGGTGACCCCGTCGGCATGCTGATCGAAGCCGATGCATCGTTGACCCAGGACTACGGCATCCGCACCGAGACGCTCGCACACCGCGTCGTAAAGCGTCATGTGCAGATCGCCGCGATGAATCGACACCTGCGGCCAGTCCAGTCCGGCGAATTGCCCACGGGGCTCGTGGTCGACCAGTTGTCCGTGGTTCGTGTAGAAACTATATTCGCGCGTGAGAATGCCTTTTGCGCAAAGCGCCTCTTTCAGACCGAGCGAATCCATTTCGCGCATCGCATGCGGCAGCAGATTGAGGCCAACGCCGAGCGGTTTGAGTTGCGGGACCGCTTCAAAGACCCCGCACTGCACACCTGCCTTGTGCAGCGCGAGGGCGAGCGTCAAGCCGCCGATCCCGCCACCCACGATGATTACCTCTTCCATCCTGTTGTTCATACATCACTCCACTTGATCGTTAATCGCGCGCCGGCACCGCTCGTGTCGACGAGGCAGCCCAGACGTGCGGGGTCATACGGACATGCTGTGTACCGCAGATGGAAGCGTCGTCGCTACGACGCTTCGCGATTCGATAAGGCTGACTGCTGCCGCGCCACAATCGGCTGCGGCTCAATGTCCAACCGCCTCGGCAACCGGTGCGCGCGCCGTCCTGCGCCACATGTTGTGAATGGTCAGCGCGGAAATGACGACCGGCAGACCGGCCAGCACGAAAATCAATGGCGTCGAGAAGCCACGCGCCAGCATCAGGCCGCCCACCAATGGACCGCCGATCGAAGCGAGCCGCCCGGCGCCCAGTGCCCAACTGATGCCCGTCGAGCGCATCGAAGTCGGATAGAACGCCGTGAGCATCCCGTCGGCGCCGCCTTGCCCCCCGTTCACGAAGAGGCCGATCATGAAGGCCGCGGCGTACATTGCGCCGACGTTGCCCATTGCGAATCCCATGGAGGCCACCGCCGCCGCGCCGGCAAGATGCACGGGCACGAGAATCGAAAAACTACTCAACCGGTCGACGATCCGTCCGATCAGCACAGAGCCGATCGTCGCCCCGATTAACATCGCCGACGTGACATGGCTGGGTACGGCGCCGTCGAGGCCCGAGCGCAGGATCAACGATGGCAGCCAGACGCCGAGGAACGTGATCTCGAGCAGGTTCATCGCCATGATCAGCCACAGCGAAACGGTGCCGAGCGCACGCCCTTTTTCGAACAACCGTCCAATCGGATTGCGCGTAAGCCCTTCCTCCTGCACGTAGAAGATCGCGGCCGGAGGCGCCTGCCATTGCGGATTGATCCTGCTCAGCAGCACCCTGATGCGAGCTTGCGACACCGCCGTATTGCGTAGCGCGAGCATCCGTATCGACTCCGGCAATAACCCAATCAACAGCAGCGCAGCGACGCACGGTGCGACCCCGCCCACGATATAAAGCGCGCGCCAGCCATGGTGCGGCAACAATTGCGCCGAGACGTAGCCTGCCAGGGCCGCCCCGAACGGCACCGCGCAGATCAGCACGACCACGACGGTCGAACGTGTACGTTTCGGTGCAAGCTCGGCGCACAGCGCGATCGCGTTCGGCACTGCCGCGCCGAGCCCGAGGCCAGTCAACACACGCCAGAAAAAGAACTGCCCCGCGTCGGTTGCGGTACAACTCAACAACGTGAACAGGCCAAACGCTGCGGTCGATCCAATCACGAGCCAACGACGGCCGATGCGATCGGCCAGCGGCCCCCCGAGCACGCCGGCGACGCTCGCAAGAACGCTCGCCGTGAAGAGATAGGACAGCTGTTGCGGACTCAGTTGCCATTCGGCCTTGATCGCCGGGGCGACGAAGCCAAGCGAGAACTGGTCGAACCCGTCGAGCAGCGTGACCAGCATGCATAGCGCGATGATCACGATCTGCCACGATCTCACTCCCCACGCGTCGATCAATCCGCCGACGTCCACCTTTTCCGAATTCATCTCGTCTCCTCCATCTATACGGTTGTTAGATCTTGACGCTATCCAGCGTGGTCGCGGCAAACAGGTCGGCCGGCGTCATCCGGCGTGCCGAAAGTCCCTGTTCATGGTGATAGCGCGTGAACGCGTCGAGTGTTCCCTCGTTTCCCGCGACGCCGTACGACCACCAGTTCTCACCCATCCGGGCGACCGTCTCCTCGTATTCGCTGACGAGCCACGGCAACATGACCTTCAGCGCAGCCTGTTGCCGCAATTCGCCTTGTGCGATCTGCTTCGCCTGCGCGAACGCCTTGTAGACACTCGACGGAAGCCACGGATACTGCTCGACGAGCGACTCGCGTATGCCGATCACGTGCATGATTGGGAAGATCCCCGTATCTGCATAATAATCACGCTCCACAGCGGCGAAGTTCGGGAACAGCCGTCCGATATTCGGCTCGCGATTGACGAAGCACCTTGGCTCGCGTGGCGCGATGAATGCATGGATGCGTCCATCGCGTAACCACTCAGTGAGCGTTTGCGTATCGGGAATGCGCTTCACGTGGATGTCTGCCGGCGCGATAAAGGACACTTTCTCGTGGCGGCCGGGATCGTCGACGCCGCCGGTCCACCATTCGATCGCCTCCGCTGGCACGCCGTACTGATCCTGCAGCAGGCCGCGCTGCCAGACGCCGGCGGTCAACTGATATTCCGGTGTGCCGACCGGCCGGCCGGCGAGATCTTCGGGACGTTCAATACCGAGGTCGGTTCGCACGTAGACGCCCGAATGGCGAAACGACCTCGATAGAAAAATGGGAATAGCGACATACGGACACGTGCCGCGCGAGCGCAACATCGTGTAGCTGCTGAACGACAGCTCTGTGACATCGAACTCCGCGCCGTTCAAGGCACGGAAGAACGTCTCTTCCACCGGCAGATTCAGTAGATTGGCGTCGCAGCCTTCGATCGCGACGCGACCGTCGAACAGCGCCCGGGTTCGGTCGTAATCCCAGCATGCGACCGTAAGCGGAACTTTCATGTCTTATCCTTCTAGATGACGGGTGCGTTAAAACTTATGACGAATGCCGGCCACAATCGCTGTCTGGTTACTGTTGCTCGACGGCGAGAACAGATAGATGTCCGCCTTGGCGCCGGCCGCTTTCTGGTAGTTGCCGAACACGTACACGTCCGTACGCTTCGACAGGAAGTAATCGATGCACAACTGACCCATGTTCCAGTGCGGCGCATGGTCAAACCCGCCGTATTTCCCGCTCGTGTAAATGTAAGCGGCCGATAGCATCAACGCCGGCGTGAGGAAATACGATGCGTTGACGTCGACGTTATCCAGATGCAGGCTGGTTCGGTCCAGATAGTCGTAGCGCACGTCCGTCACCATGCCCGCCATGCGCAACGCTCCCACCGTGTACTGGCCGCCCACGCCGAATTCCCGCTGACGCCGCACGCCAGCATTGGAGTTCAGCGGGCTCGAGTGGAACAGCACAAACGGCGCGCCTGCGTAGTCGTCCGTAACTGCCCCGTTTGCGTTGCCGCCAACACCGGGGTTGTCGGTGTTGAGAAACACCGCGGCGAGTTTCAGACCGCCGTTTTCATAGGCAGCACCGGCGCTGACCGAGCGGTTCATCGCCCATTGGCCAGCCGCATTGCTCATCGCATACATCACCTCGCCGCGCAGTCCCGCAAAAATCGGCGTCTGATACTTCAACGCGTTGTTGTAGCGATAGCTGCCGAATACGTTGTCGTTGTCGCCGATGTGCGCGCCGAGCCCTTCCGCAGCTACGGGGGCCTCGAAGCCCGTCAGATAGTCGAACGGGACGTCGTACTGACGGCCGGCCGTCAGGGTTCCCCATGTGGTGCTGCTCAGTCCGACGTAGGCCTGGCGACCAAACATGCGGCCGCCCTGCTGAAACTTGCCGTTCGTGATATCGAACCCGTTCTCGAGTGTAAAGATGGCGCGTAGGCCGCCGCCCAGGTCTTCCGTACCGCGCAGGCCGAAGCGGTTGTTTTGCATCGTTCCGGGAATAAGCTTCAGGTTCGACTTCCCGCCTTCGTTGCTGACGTATCCGACCCCTTCTGAAAGAAGCCCATATAACGTCACCGTGCTTTGTGCGTGAGCGGCGGGTGCATGCGTCCCGAGCATTGCCGCCGCTGCGATGCAGCCCGTTACGAGGCGCAGACCTCCCTGTGTTTTCGTCGTTTTCATCAAAGTCTCCAAGATTGTTTTATCGCCGTCGTTGCGGCTTCTACTGCGCGGTTGGGAATGAGAGGCCCGGCAGCTACTCGGTCTGCTCGATCAGCAGATGCAGCTTCGCGAGCAGGTCCCGATCGGTCATGATGAACAGCCGGACGTTGACGTCGGCGGAAGTGGACTGGTGGCTGGTCCAGTGCCAATGGGGAATCGTGAAGACGTCGTTCTTACTCCACTCGATCGTCGTGCTGCCGATCGTCGAACGTCCTTCACCCTCGACCACAAGACAAATGGCGTTCGACGTGCTGCGCGACGCGCGCGTCTGCGCGTGCCTGGCGAGTTCAAGCATGTAGCAGTCGAGGGTCGGCATGATTGCGCCGCCAGTCAGGGGATTCACGTAGCGCATCCGCTTCGAGCCGTCCGGCGCCGGCGGCATCGCGGCTAACGCATTCAGCATGTGTTCTCCCGAGTATCGATAGAGCGGCGAGAAAGGCACCGGCGCATGCGGCGGATCGGGCACGAAGCCGCCGGTCAGCAACGACGCGTCCGCGAGCGCCGACGCGTCCTTCGGGTAGCTCAAATCGTCCGGCGCTTCCTCGAAGAAAAATCCATCGAGATACTGTACGAGCGGCACGTCGAGGCCGTCGAACCAGACGATGCGCTCATCCGTGTCGTTCACATGCTCATGCCAGCACCACGCGGGGTTCGTGATCAGGTCACCCGGCGCCATCGGGCACTCCTGACCGTTGACGAACGTCGCGCCGCCTTTGCTCGACATGATGAAGCGCAGCGCCGACGCGCTATGGCGATGCGGGCGCGCGGATTCGCCGGCCTCGAGAATCTGAATGCCGGCTTGCAGATTGGTGGTCGTCACGACTCTCGGCGCGAAAGCGGGATTGGCGAACAACACCACGCGGCGCTCCGCCGTTTCGAGCGACACTTCGCGCGCCGCGGTGTCGACCAGGCCGGCGAGATCGGCCCATGACCAGTGCATCGGTTTGTCGGCGCAGCGCGGCTCGCGGCTCGCGATTTTCATATACAACTCCCACAGCGGCGCCGTATCGAGTTCGTCCATCCGCGTGAGCAACTTGTCGTATTCGTTCATGATCAGTCTCCGATATTGGCGCGCCGACTAGATCGCATTGACCGCCACGCGCATCGAGCCGATGCCGGCGATCCGGGCTTCGATCGTGTCGCCGGGGACTACCGGCCCGACACCCGCCGGCGTGCCGGTCAGAATGATGTCGCCGGGATGAAGCGTGTAGAAACGCGACGCCATTTCGATGAGGCCCGGGACGTCCACGATCAGGTTTCGGGTGTTGTTCTTCTGACGCGGCTCGCCGTTCACGGTCAGTTCGATATCGAGCTGGGACGGATCGCTCAACTCGTCGGCGGTGACCAGCCACGGGCCCACCACGGCAAAGCTGTCCACCGACTTGCGAAATGACCGTTCTTCCGGACCCCGAACGGTCATGTCCAGCCCGATTGCATAGCCGGCGACGTGCGACAAAGCATGCTCACGGCTCACGCGATTCGCCGCTTGACCGATCACAACGGCCAGTTCCAGCTCGTGATCGTTGCGCCGGTCGAGATGGCGCAGCCACACGCCTTCCGTCGGCCCGACAAGTGCGCTAGCAGACTTGAGGAAAAGTCCGGCCTCCTGGATCTTGTTCAGGTGCTGATAAAAATTGGCCGGATCGGCATCGGCCTCGTTCTTGTGGTCGAGATAGTTGACAGGCGCGCAGACGATCTTGCTCGGCGTGGCAACCGGCGCGTAAAAATCGACAGACGTAACCGACTGCGCCGCCGCGCCTGGCCGCACATCGCGAACGGCCTGCAGCACGAGGTTCCAATGCCTGAATAGCGCATCGCCGAACGGCTGAGGCCAACGTTCTGGCGGCAGCACATCGAGCGCGGAAGTCACGTCGAATACAAGATCATCTTCGACGACGCCGAGACGGTTCTGGTTGAAACGGCACAAACGCATTGCATGCTCCTCCGTTGGTATGTAGTGAGCCTTGGCTTGCGCCGCTCACTGATCTCTCATATAGTACGTACACAGATTATCACAGTGCTTTTCATTGTCAAGACGGAACACCGCACCACCTGAATACAGTGGCTGCTGAGGAACCAGACGGGAAGGAAACGGTACGGAAATGGAGGGACGCTCTCTCGCCTGCTGTTCAAGGAAGCCGCGGTGACGATCGATCAATCGTCAGCCAGCGCGTCAACGCCGGCTGAGTGAGCGTGGCTGGACACTCGTCAGCGACGAGGTTTTGTGACACGATATTGAAGAGGAGACTTAAGAGATGACTATCCGGATCGCCGCACTAGGTGTGAGCCACTGGCATTCCATTTATGACGCAGCCTACTTGCGGCATCTCGCGAGGATGCCCGAAGTCGAACTGATTGGCGTTCAGGACAGTAACCCGGCTGTCGCTGCGCAGCGTGCCACGGAGGTGGGCCACCCGGCCGTGTTCGCGAGCGCCACCCAGATGCTCGACACGCTGCGCCCCGATTTTGTGGTGGCGCTGGGGCGGCATGACACCATGGCTGGGGTCGCGCACGATCTGCTCGAACGGAGGCTGCCGTTCCTGATGGAAAAGCCCATGGGACTGAATGCGAAGGAAGTCGCAACAATCGCCGAAAGAGTTCGTGCGCAAGGTTCGTATGTTGCAGTCCCGATGCCGCAGCGCGACTCCGCTTTCGTACGGCACGCGCGCAGGATGCTCGCCGAAGGGGCCTTCGGACCGCTATCGCATCTGTACATCCGGACCAACCGGTTTACGTCGGCCCGCTATCCCGCCTGGAATTGTGAGTGGATGCTGGATCCGCAAGCGTCGGGTGGTGGCTGTCTGCGCAACCTCGGCATGCACGGACTCGACATCTTTCTCTCTCTGACGGGTGAAACTGCATGCGTCACCGGCGCACAATTCGGCTATCAGGCATTGAGAACCCGCGTGGAAGACTATGCGAGCGTACTTTTACGAACGCCCACCGGGGTATGCGGCACCCTCGAAGTGGGCAATACGTACCCCCGCCGGACAACGGAGGGCGTCCAACCTGGAGCGGGGCGCGACAAGCTGCTCGATGGCGCGGATGGCGAGTGGAAAATCGTCGGGCGCGACGCATTGCTGATGGCCAAGGACGGCAACATCCGTATCGTGACTGCCGATGGAGAACAGAATTTTTCCGACCTGCCGACGGAAAACCCGGCGTACCACTGCCTCGCCAGCATCCTTACAGCGTGGCGGGATGGACTACCTCCGCCAGTCGGCGTCGAAGATTGCCTGAACGCTGTTCGTCTGATCGATGAAGCCTACGCGTTGGGCAATGCAACAGCCGCGTAACGGGTGAATTGACGCACCCGCCGGCCCGCCCACGCAGCAGCGCCGACCTTCGGCCTGCTGCTTGCAACGCAGTTGGGGGGCGCCGGGGATGTGCAGTTTCTGCACGTCCTCGGCAAATCGTCACAGGACGGAGTATCGTGCGCCGCGTGCTATGATCTGACGATCAAATTTCATGCGGTGCAACTCGATCCCGTGGTTCAGAAAACTCTTTCCGAAGTCCTTTACAAGAAACCCGGCCACCTGATTCGCCGGCTACAGACGCTCGCCGTTACGCTGTTTCTCGAGGAAGCGGACGGTCTCGACACGACCTTCGATCAGTTTTGCGTACTTGCCGCTGTAATGGCTTCGCCCGATGCCGATCAGTTGCGCATCGCGCAGGCCACCGGCTTCGATCGGTCCACAGTGTCAGGTGTGCTGACCCGACTCGAAGGTAAAGCGCTGATCACACGCGAGACCGACGCCGAAGATCGTCGGGCGAAAGTCATTCGAGCAACGAAAAGCGGACAGGCGATGTATCGCAAGCTTGCCGAGTCTGCAGATCGGGCGGACGCTCGCCTGCTGGATGCACTGAGGGCACGCGACCGAAAGCGATTCTCACGCATGCTGGCGGCCCTTGTTCGCGATACCAACGAAGTCTCGCGCGTCCCAATGGGAAGCCCGGAAGACAACGCATCACTTGGCCGCTCCCTTTATAGCCGGCCGACCTACCAGATGCGTCGCCTGCAACAGTTTGCTGTCACCGTGTTTCTCGAAGAGACCGCCGGCTACGACATTACGCCGGTACAGTTCGGCGCGCTAGTATCAGTGCTCGCTCGACCTGGTATTGATCAGATAAGGCTGTCCCAAACAGTCGGCTTTGATCGCAACACCCTTTCCGGTGTGCTTGAGCGGCTAGAAACCAAAGGCTTGATCACGCGGGAGCCGAGTGCTACGGATCGTCGGGCGAAAGTCCTCTTTTTGACGGTTGCCGGCCATCAGTTATATGAGACGGTTTTTGACGCGACCGAACGGTCGAACGTTCGAATGTTGCACGGACTCGATGAAACCGAGCGCAATATGTTCCTCGCGATGATGGAGCGTCTCGTGTGGGCGCATAACGACACCAGCCGGGCTCCGGTAGATGAATCTCATGCTGGCGGTCCGGCGGGTCAGCTTCGTGCCGACGCCTGATGCGGCAATACGAAGCTGAAAGCGCGTCATATAGGCTGAACTGAAGCCTTTCATTCGATTCATGGATTGAGGACTGCGGCTATCGTGCCTTATGCGATCGGCTTTGGTCGGTAGAGTCGAGATGTGGCGCGGTAGCCGTAGGTTCGGCTTGTCTGTTGCAGCCTCTTTCGTCTGGCGGTGCCCGAATATCCTCGCCTTAACCCCGTTTCCACATCCCGCTCATCGAACCCAGCGTGCAGATCTCCCGCACTGGGCTCTCGGACAAGACATCACGCCTTCACACACGCCAGGCTACGCCCCCACGCCCTTACCGTTTCACTGTGGATCTTGGCGTTCAGCAAATGGAGCGGATATTACTTACAGCAGCGGGAATTGCGCGTCCGCGAGTTAGAAGATCTAGTGCAGAGCGCGCGCGCTATTGCCACCGCGAGACCAATGGATGAATGGCGGTCGAGTAGCATGGGGGAACCCGGTGAGCTCGCCGCCTTTCTCGACCAGGCGGAGGAACTAAAAGCTGCGATCGACAGATCAATAAACAATACGCAATACCCGAGTTCTAATGAACCACTGCTTTAGGTGAGTAGATGAGACCGCTGAGGGATTGGACAGCCCCCTCATTAATAGCGAGACGTGCCATTCGCTGACGTCAGATTGCGAATGGCCGCTAACCGACTTGCTGCCGACGCAACGCCCCCTGCAGCCGAACGTCAGCAATGGCCGATTACGTGCCGCTCGAATGACAACGCAAGAAGGAAATTAACGTCCGGAACCCTTTCTGATAGCGCCTGCAAACGTTCCGCCGTTACCCCGTCGTTTATAATGTCTCATCATGATTTCACCGACGGAGAGCCTTAATCTATGAGTCAGTCACATGGGCGATACTCGGGATCTCGCGACAAGGGTCCGCGTCAATCGCGCCAAGGCCCAACGACTGCTCCGCATCGACAGAGCAAGCCATACATAAAAGTACAGTCCGCGCGGGAACCGGCACAAACGGCGTCCATTTTCAAGACGCGGTCGTTCAAATGGCTGGTCGAGACAGTGGGTGCAGAGAACATCGCACTCGGACTGGACTCTAACCTGACGCGTGTGACCGAACTGATCAATGGTGAAAGGTTCACGCCAGAAACGGCTTTCCACATTGAAACGACTCTCGGGCTACCCGACGGCTTTTTTGATCAGCCCAATCCTGCCCTTGCAGCAGAGACCATCAGTCGCTTGAGAGCGCCGCTTGATTTTTCTCGCGCGACCGCCGAGTCGGAGCCCGCGTACGGACTGGAACTGGATGGCGCCCATGCCATATTGGCGAATGACCGCCCTACCCTCACCGCCCCTTTGCTCAGAGAATCAGAAATGCCGAAGAGAATCGATGGCGGCGCTGTACAGCCCGTCGCGAAGAGAAAACCAGTAGCAGCAAAAACTGCCCCGCTACCACCGTTGAAGCCCGCATCTCCCAAAGCAAAGGCAACATCGAAGTCGGGCGCTCAACAGTCCCTGCCTTTGAACGATGCGGCAATACTGCAGAACACCCGTCGCGCTAACCTGCACGTGCTCACCAGTCGCAAGGGATCGAAGGTGCGGCTCAGTACGGTGATGAATATCAGTGCCTCCAACCTGGATAACCGTCTATATGGACAGAAGCGCATGGACGACACCGAAGCAAGCCGCTTTACTGAACGACTGGGGTTGCCGACTGGCTGGCTGGACGTTCCGCGTTCAGTCACGGACATTCCTGAGCCGGTGTCGGATCTGCTTGATCCTCTGTCGGGCCAGCCTGCCACCGACGAGCAACGCCCGCGAGCCGCAATCCAGCCGGAACCGGCAGTAGCCGTAAAAGCCGCGGGCAGGAAGGCGAAAACCGCGCGCGCCGGAGACACACATACTTCCGTGACGGATCGCGCCGGTGATGCCGCCGTCACGAATGCAGTGGCAAAGCACCAAAGTCGCGTCCTCCCGTCAGTCTCCGATCAAGTGGCTCTACAACTTGCTGACAGCAACGTCACACCGCCCGAGTCTCTCCAGCAGCCCGCGCCGGCTTCCTTCACCGACGTGGTCGAAGAACCACGCCGCACCACCCCGGTCACCAGCCTCGACGATCTGATCGGTATTGCGCCGATCGCTGAGGCTTTAATTAAGACGATTGCCGGTAAGGCACGTACCGGACGTCTGGACGAAATGAAAGCGCTGGAGCTATTGCAGCAGATTGTATCTCTCTGATCGGCACTGTCAGGTTGATGAGGAGGCGGCGATAGGATGAAGTGATGAAGAAAACGAAATCGCTTTATCACGGCCATCGCTTCCCTGCTATCGTCATCAGCTGCGCCGTTCGCTGGTACTGATATGACTTTGCGAGTCAATCGCGAGATTGGTTTCCAGGTTGCATCGACGCATGAATTTCCTGAGGGCGGCGCAGCAGTAAGTCTCGACGGTGGATCACACTGACATCCGCGGGTTGGATACCGCATTACAGAGGTCCGCCTCATGAGCCTGCCGCTAACTTCCGCCGCAAGTTGGTGATGCCCATTGCGTAATACCATCGCGGGTTGCTCGGATGCCGGGCTGCGCCGCCTTCAGGAAACTCCTTCGGTTGTTCGGGAAATCACACACAGGCCGCGAGCGGTTTGCTGCGAGGTATTGCAAGCGCCATGGCCAGTCGACTGATGTCCCAGATGAACGCCGCCAGTTCGCGGGCAATAGCCACGACCGTGATGTTGATGGGCTTGCCTCGCGCGGTCAGCCGGCGGAATCGTCGGCACAGCCGCACCTGGGCGTCCCAGGCGGGCGCACTGCGCAAGCCGGTCCTCGATCGTGCGCCGGTGTTCGTCAAAGGCAAGGTGCTGCCAGGCGCTGGGAAACGAACAGCGGCCCAGCCAGCGACGGTGCGCCTCGCCCCAGTTTGCGCTACCGGTATAACGGACGCCATGCGCGAGCAGGAACGACTCCAGTCGATGCCGTGCACGGCGCAGATCCTCGCGGGCAGCCGCCCAAGCGCGGGCGAGATCCCGGAATGCCTCGTCTTCAATGCCGGGCACGTACACGGCCGACGGGTCGTCGGCGCGTAGCGAGCGCGCCAGCTTGATGGCATCACGTCGGTCGGTCTTTACGCGCTCGCCCGGCTTGCGCGGGATCAGTGAAGGTGCGCAGACCATGCAGTCGAAGCCCTTCTGGACGAGCTGACGGTACAGCCCGTAACCACATGGACCTGCCTCGTACACGACGCGCACGTGCGGCGCCTTGGATTGCAGGCGTGTGCACAGGCGATCGATGTCGGCCCTGGTCGTACCGGTCTTGCCCAGCAGCTCGATCTCGCCCGCGTCGATCGCGTAGGCGACCGTGATCGAGTCCTTGTGAAGATCCAGTCCAACGTACACCGTGCTATCGTTTCGCATGCTGGCCTCCGTGGAGGAAATCGCCGGGGCATGGCACAGTCCACGCCCGTGCGGCTCTGACAGCAATGCTAACCCGCGTTCAGTTTCCCCACGGCGGGCCAGCCCTTGTCTCACGCAAAGTCATACTGCCTTCCGGTTCAGCCTGAGCCTGCGCGACATCGAGGAGTTGTTGCTCGAGCGTGGCGTCGTGGTCACGTACGAAACGATCCGTCGCTGGTGCGACAAGTTCGGCGCCGGATTTGCTTAGTGCGCCAAGGCGGTGCGGCGCAAGCCAGGCAGCACCTGGCATTTAGACGAGATGTTCGTCACACTGCGCGGCGAGACTTACCTATTGTGGCGTGCGATCGACGAGCACGGCGCCGAACTCGACATCCTGATGCAAAAGCGGCGCGACAAGGCCGCCGCCAAACGCTTCTTCAAGCGTGTGCTGCGCTCGCGCCCGGTGCCGCGCAAGATCGTCACCGATCAGTTGCGCAGCTATCCGGCGGCAAAAGCCGAGATCCCGGAACTTGCGAACGTGAAGCACGTGTTCGTCAAAGCTGCAGCCCGACTGAACAACCGCGCAGAGAACAGCCACCAACCGACGCGCGAACGCGAGCGTCGCATGCGCGGCTTTCGCGACCCGAAACGCACACAGAAATTTCTCTCGTGCTTCGGGCCGATCCGGCAACATTTCGCGCTCAAGCGGCATCTGCTGCGCGCTTCACTCTATCGCAAACAACTCGCGACGCGATTCGTTGCGTGGTGCGAAATCACCGAAGTCACCCGAAATCCGTCCCACGCTTTCTGAGGGTTGCTCTTTCCTGCCGTCTTTCCGCCTCAGTCTCGACAAGTTGACAAAGCCCCGAGGACAGCATCGAGAACACCTGCTCCACAGTCTTTCCTTCTGTGTCCAGCCGCTCCCGTTTGGGCGCGACACAGGAAGCCATAACCTCGCGGGCATCCTTTGCAAACAGCACGTTTTCGGATGAATTCATTGTTGACTCGCAAAAGAAAAAACGCGCCCGAAGGCGCGTCCAATGGTCGGAAAAGACGAAAAAAAAAGCCGCGACCCGTCTGGGTGCGGCTTTACATCTGGGACGCAGCGCTAGGCCACGTCACTAATCACTTCCCCCAATCGCGTTCGCGATCGCGTTTCTCGCCGTTGTGGTTTGTCCAGAGAAAGAATGCAGCAATGGACACGCCCAATACGAGGGTGAAGATAGTTGCGCCCATTTCATTCTCCTTTCATGGCTCGAAATCCAACATACCACAATAGTACCCCAACGACGGCAAGGATCGTCGCGCCACCGATTGTCAGAAAGTCCAGAGACGAGGACGCGTGCACATATCCTACAAAACCGCCGAGCGAAGCCGCTGGTTGACATAGGAGCGTCAACGCGGTGGTCGAGGAGGTCTTCGGCGAGATCGCCGAAGCGGGGCTCGCGCTGCATGAAGCGTACACCCGGTATGGCGCATCGCGGGTCTCCTGTGCGTTCTGCATCATGAGTTCGCTCGACGATCTGCGCGCTGCCGCCGGTTGCGCCGACAACCACGATCTCTATCGCGAAATGGTCGCGCTGAAAGCAGCGTCTACCTTCGCGTTTCAAGGCCAACGCTGGCTCGCCGACGTTTCACCCAACCTGCTCTCGCCTGCCCTGCAAGCGGACGTCGAGCGCGCCAAGACTTCAGCGTTGCAGCGTCAGACGATCGAGTCGGAGATTCCCACACATCTGCTTTTCACGGCTGGTTGGCCGACTGTGCGCCCGAGTGCCGAAGAAGCCGCGCTTCTCGCGAGCGTACGCACACGAGTCATGACGCATCCCTGTCAGATCGCGATAGCGGCAACGACGCGCGCGTCGGCTGCTACGGTCTGGATTGCTTGGAACTTCTCGTACATGCGCGTTTCTCCTGAAAAGGGAAATGAGCAAGCGCACGCCCGCGAAGGGATGTGCCCAGCGGGTTAAATCAACGGGATGAACAGATGTGGACGTCCGCAACGGACATCATTTGGTCGATGCGCGATGGCGCGGGTGATCCACGAACGATACCGGCGCGATGCGGGCGTAGTTGTGCGAATGGCTACGTTTTCGGCATGTCTCTTGGCGCGGCGTCGCAACTGTTAGCAACAGAAGATGTGGGTAAGGCTGTGCATAACTACAGCCCACGAATATCGACCGCCCGCCGCAGGCACTCCGCACGCCCGGTGCCTGTTTTTTGAGCTTCGTCGGACAGGTCGGGTGAGTAAGGCCGAAATCTTCATCAGCACGCCACGCGGCGGTCTAGCAAAAGGCATTAACACGTTACAGCCACTTCCGAACAATGACCCACGAATCCGGCATAGCTTTCCAGGACTCGATTACATTCGTCTTTCATTGCGGGAGTCAGAATGCTCGCGTCGGCATGAGCAAAGCCGTTGTTTTTCCTTCGTCTTTATGCATCCGCGCCTTTGGCTGTCGCCGGAAAATAGGGCATACGCTTGCGCACACGAGCATCGCCAACCACCCGCAGATATTCAATGAAACTCACTCATCGAGCCACGGTGTCCATCCTTGCTCTCGCGGTCGTCGCATCCGTGACCTCGATCGGACTCACGGCCCAGCAGCTGAGGCCGCAGCGAGGCCTGGTCGACGTCCTGATCAATACCGCAATCGTCAGCGAACTCAATGGCGTTTCCGACGTGGTGAAGGACATACCACCGTCCGCGCGTCGTGGCGTCCTGGCTCGCCACGGCGTCGCGCTCGTATCATGCAGTAGAAATCGCCCTCAAGCGGCAGTTCAACGAGGTCGGGCTGACGTGCGCACGGCGATCCGGCCGGCTGCGCCGCCTGTGGTCATATTCGGCATGGCGAGGTTCGGTCGAGATGCTTCACTCCGCGCTAATAAAACCTGCCCTTTGTCCAAAGCACGACCGAGTGCCTATAACGTGTTATAACATGGCCCCAATTATCTTGCCGCTAACCTATTGAATGGATTGTGTATTTTCAAGCGCCGCTTTGTTTCCAATTTTACACCACCCCCCCAATTGGAAACACGCGGTGCTCTCTCGAACGTCAAAGCCCCGCAGTGATTGCGGGCGCCAAACGCCATGCTGTCCGTTGTCTCGAACGCGTTGCTTGCAGGAAAAGGCCGAGGAAATCCAGCGACACGTCGAACAGCGTTTGACGCCGTAGGCAGCTGGCTCCGGTCTTCAGAAAAAGGCGACAGCGGATTCAGCGTCGAAAGCCGGCGGCTTCACTTCCCTCGCTAGCTAGAAATGACTGTGAACCGCAAACGGAGACACTGATGACCATCGCCACCGGGACCGCCTCATGGACTGATCCAACGCTCATTGCAAGCAAGCGATTATCCACCTGGCTGCACCAGCGCAGAGGCTCGCTTGCGGTTTTATGCGACCCGGTTCCCATTGGTCGAAATGGACTCCAGCTACTACGCAATGCCGAGCGCCTCGAACTCGGTCCTTTGGGCAGAGCGCACGCCCCCTGACTTCACTTTCAATATAAAGGCATTCCGGCGTTTCACTGGCCATCAGCCCGACCGCACTAAGCTGCCCAAAGACATTCAGGCCGCGCTTCCGCCTAGCGAAAAGAAGAACCTGTACTACAAGGACACGCCGGGGGAAGTTCTTCGTAAGTTATGGCGTCGGTACATCGAAGCTATTGAGTCGCTAAGGAAGGCAGGAAAATTAGGCGCCGTGCATTTCCAGTTCGCTCCGTGGGTGGTGAATAACGAGGATGGCCGTGCGCACGTGGAACACTGCGCCGACGTCATGGAAGGCTTCACGGTCGCGGCGGAGTTCCGCCACAAGTCGTGGTTCTCCGAGAAAGCGCGGACCTCAACGATTCAGTTGGAGCGCGAGCGTGGCTTTGTAAATGTCGTTGTGGACGAACCGAACACGACCGCTAATTCGATTCCGGTCGTATGGGAGGTGACGAATTCCCGCCTCGCCTTAATCCGGCTGCACGGTCGTAACCACGAGACATGGAACGTTCAGGGCGCTGCCTCGGCTTCGTCGAGGTTTAACTATGACTACGACGACCGGGAGCTTGGAGAACTCGCGGCGATGATTTTGCAGAAAAAAAAGCAGGTTGAACGTACCCACGTGATATTCAACAATAATTTCGAGGATCAAGGCCAGCGGAACGCGAGGACGCTAATGGGTATCCTCGGCGGTGACGCGATACAGCCATACCGGATAGCCGGCAGTCGGCCAGGAGCTGTCATTCGCATCGACGAGCGTTGAACATCTGAGTGACCGTTCCTCATCGAACAACGGACGCACGGCAAGGGAGGGAATCAACTCTCGGCTAATTTTGGCTATAGTGCTCTTAGTCTTAGAAACGAGACTTATCTCTTAAACGAAGCGGGCACGGTCCCGAAATACAAAATGAGCCGTCTACCCAAAAGAGGTTTCCGGTCGCCTCGTCAAAGTGTCAGTGAGGGCGTGAAGGCTTCGTGGAAAAATCCGGAAATTGCTCGCGCGCGTGGCGAACAGCATGCTGCCGAGGTCACTGTAGATGGCATTACTACCCGATACAAGAGCGTGGCCAATGCGGCGCGCACGCTCGGTCTCGACGGCCTGCAGGAAACACGGCACATCCGCTTTCGGGGCGAACTGAAAGAGCGGCATGCTGCGAGCGCGGGCGCGACTCATGTGTGGACGGGGGACGACGGCAAACAGTACATCTTCCGGCTGGTCGACAAGGGCAGGAGTGAAGGTCAGCGCTCTACCAATCACCGTCCGGTCGAAGCAGTCTGGGACGTCTGCGGTCGTCACATAGATTTTTCCCAGCCGAAGGGACCGCCGTCCGTCAAGGAACAGATTTACAGTGAATGCGCAGCGCTCGGCGTTGTGAGAGGCACGGCGGTAACGCAGACATCCTCTTTCATCAAGTTCAAGGGCGACCGGGAAGCTGCCCAAGCTCACGCTCGCAGCTGGCCGTCAAACCAGACTAAAACTGATGAAGCCGAGCGCGATGACAACGATGTCGATGACACCACCTTTGACGATCTGCATGACCGCGGTGAAATCGGCAGCGATAATGCTGAACAGCAGATTCGGACCGTGAAACAGCATAAGCGCCGTGCGGACACCCGGAAGGCCGTGCTCGCGCGCACCGAACGTTGTGAGCGTGATGGGTGCGGTGAAAAGCAGCGCTTTGCAGGCTTTCTAGAAGTCCATCATATCCTCGGGGTCAGGAACGGTGACCGCCCGTGGAACTGTGTAGCCATCTGCCCGAATTGCCATACAGAAGCACATTACAGCCCGGACAAGGAAAATCTTAACCAGATACTGCTGGACTATGCGTCGCGATTCAGACGATGAACAGGCAAATTTCGTTTGTTAGTCGCGCTGATGATATGGCCAGTTGAGCGCACGGCGCTTCCGTTTGATGGTATTGGCGCCAGAAACAAAGCGTCATCAACCGCCGCATCGTCCAATGCATGGCCTCCCGAAGCCCAAACGCGCACGCGTGACATGCATTTTATTTTTTCAGCTCGATGCGCCGGCGCGCGGTTTGAGCGCAGGTGCCGGGAGCCGGCAGGGCGGCTACGAGCTGCTGAGAGCGCGTGGAGGCCTACATTTGCGATGAGAGAGGTGCCGTGCGGCTCCGTTCGGCCATGGGGCGTCATTCGTCTGAACCGTGGCTCGGACATTCAAACGCCGGCTTCGCTCATAAAACCGCCATTCATTGTTTCAACGAGACACATCACTTCATCGGCCTGTGTCGATGTCCGTGCATCGACGTGGGTGAGTTCGCTAGTTGGTTTAGGCCGGCCATTCACTGAATGGCACTAGCAAGCATCCGTTACTGACTCCGCCGACCGCAGTTACGACAGCCAATTCTAAGGATGAGTCTCTTCGTCCACTCGCCTGAAATGATCGATTAGCTTGTGCGAGACGCGCATAAATTCCGTCATTTCCTTGTCGCTCAGCACAGAAGACAGTGCTTCGAGAAGACGATGTTTGGCGCCCAGCTGATCATTGAAAGCCGCCTGCCCTGCTGTTGTGAGACGCAACTCGGCACGGCGACCGTCGGTTGCATGCGGAGCTGATTCAACCAGGTCGCGGGCTTTTAGCGTGCGCAACGCACGGCTCACCGTGACCTTGTCGTAGACCCAGTAGCGCGAGAATTCCGCCGCCGTAATGCCAGGCGAGTTTCCGATCGCCTCGAGCAGACGCCACTCCAGCAGCGGCAATTCGTGCAAGGGCAGCATTTGTTTCGTGTAGAGGCGCTCCAGCAACGTCGACAGGATCTGCACCTGCGATAGATCATACCGGTAGCGTTCTTGCGGAAACGGCCCCACCTCCGCCGCGTTTTTTTCACCCGACAGCCGATTCAGGAACGCCCGTGCCTGGCGTAATTCCTCGCTTTGCACCCGTGTCTTCAAAATCTCACTCCCGATGTCCTCGACCGACAGTATAGCCGTCGGCCGTCCGGCTCTGCTGTCTGCGCAGACGGCCCGCCCGGGTAGACGGCACGCGTAAACCCCGAGCGAATCGCTGTTGAAAATAGTTTCACATAAAGCGATACTAGTTTCAAATGAAACTAAATTAGAAGCGTGAATCAGCTTTCCTTAAGGAGACGTCATGGATTCAACCGATGTACCGAACCGCGAGCCGCGTGGCCGCGCGCACCGTTGGATGGTCGTCATACTATTTGCGGCGGCCTTCGCGCTCGCTTACCTCGACCGCCAGATTCTCACACTGCTGATCGATCCGATCCAGCATAGCCTGGGCTTGAACGATACACAGGTGGGATTGCTGCAGGGTCTGGCGTTCGCGCTATGTTTCGCGATCGGCGGTGTGCCGCTCGGCTGGCTGGTCGATAACCGCAATCGTGTGCGGGTTGCATCGAGCTGTGTTGCACTGTGGAGTATCGCAACGGCATCATCGGGACTCGCAGCCGGATACGCGCAACTGTTGGCGGTGCGCTCTGTCACGGCGTTGTCAGAGGCTGGCTGTTCACCGGCCGCTTTGTCGATTTTCGCAGATCTTTTTCCACCCCGGATGCTGCCGCGTGCAACGGCAATCTATACCGCGGCACCGTACATCGGCGGAAGTGCATCGCTCGTCGCGGGCGGCTATCTATTGAATCATTTCGGCCGCACGGGGGGCATGAACGTGCCCTGGATCGGACATCTGCAACCTTGGCAGGCGGTCTTTGCGGTTGTCGGCGTGCCTGGATTATTGCTCGCGTTGCTCATCCTGTTCGGCGTGCGCGAACCCCAACGCGGCGAGAACGCTGAACAGAAGAAAGATAGCGCCAGCCTGCGTGACGTAATGCACTTCATAACTCGCGATGCAGCCCATCTGCGTGGTTACTTTTGCGGCTACGCGTGCATTCTCGCGGCTTTTTTTTCGCTGATCACGTGGTATCCGACCTTCGCGATCCGCAGCCAGTTCGGAACTGCAGTGTCGCTCGGACCTGTGCTCGGCGTCGTGTTTCTGGTGTGTGGATTGGCCGGTTCGCTGAGTGGTCAGGGGTTCGTTGGGCGTGTTGCGGACACGGAAATCGTCGGTCGTGTGATTCGCCTGGCGGCGCGATTCAGTCTGATGCTGATTCCTGCGATCGTGCTGATGGCTTTTGGCGGGGCGCTTGTATGGTCCGCCGCTGGCTACGCGGTAATGGTCTTCGTGATCAGTATGTTGACGTCCCTGATGCCGATTCCGCTGCAGGTCGGCGTACCCAACCGCATGCGCGGCCGCGTGATCGGCCTCTTCATCTTTGGCGTCAATGTTGTCGGTACCGGCGCTGGACCGCTGCTGGTAGGTACGGCGAGTGACCGTCTCGCCGCTGGTCCCATCGACGCGCATGCGCTCTCCGTGTCGCTCGCCGTCGTACTGCTCGTCTGCGCGTGTGCAGCGTACTTTTCAATGAAACGTGCACTCAGGCAACTGGCTCGTGAGACCGCACCGGCGGCGCATCCGATTTCCCACTCCACCGATATTGCGTGATGAACATTCAATACTTTTCCGCGAGCGATGAAGATCGCCGCTTCGCCGCCGCATTGCTTGGCGACGGCGGATTTGCAGAAGTCTACGCGAGCCCGCAGTCTGCAGGCGGTATGCGCGAGGCAACGCGATCCATTCTGAAATCGAATTCATACGCAGTCGATGCGCCGGGCGTTGTCGTCACATCTTGCGAAGTCGCCGGTGTGCAGTGCGAAAAAATTGTCACGAGCGATGCAGACGCCAACGGGCTCATTGTGTTTCTGCACGGTGGCGGCTTCGTGCGTGGCAGTCTCGAACTGGGCCGCCGAAGCGCGATCGAACTGGCGGCGTTGTCAAAGCGCACGGTGCTCGCGATCGGCTTCAGGCAGGCACCCGAGCATCGTTTTCCCGCCGCGAGTCTGGACGTTCTTCATGTCTATCGCGCATTGCTCGCGAAAGGTCATGAGAGCCGGGCGATCGTGTTCGTCGGCGAATCGGCGGGCGGGTGTCTCGCGCTGACCTTGCCGGCGCGCGTCATGCGCGGCGAATGTCCGTTGCCAGCCGGCATGGCGGGCCTATGTCCCATGGCTGATTTGCGGATGCACGGTGCCTCATGGCACGTGAATGCCGCGCGTGATATCGCCACGCGTGAAATGGGCGAGCGGATGCTCGATCTCTATATCGACGACGCGGACAAGAGCGATCCACTCGCGGCACCGTTGAACACGCCCTATGACGCGAGCGCGAACGTGCTGCTGTGTGTAGGCGCGAACGAAGTGATGTTGAGCGACGTGGAGCGCTTCGCCGATCACGCAGACCGCGCTGGCGCACGCGTCGCGCTGAATATCTACGAAACCATGCCACACGGTTTCACCAAATTCGACACGCCGCTAGCACGCAAAGCGATGCGACACACGGCGGACTGGTGCGTCGATCGTTTGTTCGATGCGCGTTAGCGGATCGAATCTCCGCTGCGCAAACAAAAAAATATAGACTGGTCTGGAGACGCCATGAAAAAAGTACTGACGGGCATCGCGCTCGCGATAGCCTGCATTTCGTCCGTTCACGCGCAAAGCTCGGTCACGCTATACGGCATTCTCGATGCGGGCATCACCTATGTGAGCAATCAAAGAGGCCACAGTGCCGTCATCGAAGATACGGGTATCGCCCAGGCGAATCGCTGGGGTTTGCTGGGATCCGAAGATCTTGGTGGTGGCATGAAAGCGATCTTCACGTTGGAGAACGGTTTCACGCTCGGTAACGGCGCGCTCGGCCAGGGCGGCGCAATGTTCGGACGCACGGCTGCCGTGGGACTGACTGGACGCTTCGGCACATTGACGCTAGGACGTCAGTACGATTTCATGCTTGATAACATCGTATTCGACACGGCTATCGCGCGATTCGGTGGCGTGTACGCTACGCACCTGCTGGACATCGACCGCCTTGCAGGCGAACAGGTCAACAATTCGGTGAAGTACGTGACCGGTAACGTGGCCGGCTTCAGTGCTGGGGCGATGTATGGCTTTAGCAACGTGGCGGGTTCGTTTGGTGGAACGACCGGTGCACCACGCTTCACGAGTTTCGGCCTGAATTACGATAACGGTGGTCCGTTTGCGATCGGTGCGGCTTATACCAACGCCAATGGCACGGGCGCCTCGGTGGCCGAAGCCGCGTTGCTCGGCACATCGATTCGTAACATCGGCGTGGGTGCACGCTATCGGTTCGGATCGTTGACGATATTCGGCAACTACACGAACAATCGCGTGAGCGGCGTGCCAGGCACGGGCAAACTGTTAGTCAGTGTAGTAGAGGGCGGTTTCGATTATTTCTTCGCGCCGGATCTGTACGGAGGTATTGCGTACATGTACGACCACTATCCGGAAGTTCAGTTTGGGCAGATGAGCGCGGCGCTGCACTACCTGTTGTCGAAGCGAACTGACGTCTACGTCAGTGCTAATTTTGCTCACAGTAACTCGGCCGCTCAACCGGCGGGGCTCTTTCTGATTGTGAATCCAGCGACCAATGTGGGGTATTCGACAAGTCAGAATCAACTCGCCTTGCGCGTTGGCTTGCGGACCAAGTTCTAAACTCCGTGCAATGGGCCAAGAAATGACGGCGCTCAGCCGTGGCCCAAATTAGGCCCTCGGCGGTCAATGACCGATCGACCTCCGAAACGGTCATTGAGAGGTGGCGTGCCGGAGGTCTGAGAGGGATCGATCACTGACCCTCGCCATCGACGTCACCGGTAACCCCTGATGAGCATATGTTCCGAGAACAGAATCGCGCCGTGAAGCGACTTAATCCACATCGACGCGAGTGCACAACCTGTCACTTCGATCGATCCGACAACAACCGATATAGCGCCTGACGCGAAATACCGAGCGCCGCTGCCGCGTGGCTTTTGACCCCATTCGCTTTAGCGACCGCCGTTTGGGCCATCTCGTGCGTCACCTCGGCATTCTTCTTGCCGGCCTGCGCGTAATGTGTCGAAAGATACGCATTCGCCTTGGTCGCGCGGCTGTGGCCCGCTGCCTCGACGACTCGCTGCATAGCTTCCCTGTGCAGATCGCGATCAACCCTTTCGCCCGGTCGTTTGACCGGCGCTGGAACACCAGTGAGTCGCTCATACATCTGCTGAAGAAACTGGTGACGCAGACCGTGACTGGTCACCCCAATGCCCCCCTGAGTCACACCGTGCTTTTTCAGGACTTTATAGTAGCGCGCCTTCCACTGCTGCTTCGTCCGTCCGTGCGGGATAGTCGATCCGGTGAACGGATTCGCAAGATGCGCCGCTTCTTCGAGCACGGACAGTTTAAATTCAATCGGCACTACGCGGTCCCTGCCACCTTTTGTACCGCGCGTGACACGCAGCAAACCATCATCTCGAACCGCTTCGGCTGGGCGTAAAAGAAAACTTTCTTCAACGCGCAGCCCGAATGCCGCCTGGAGCTTCAACTGAACCGCGACGTTCGCATCGGTGACGGCAATTTCAGCGATCTTCGCCGCCGCGTCGATGCCGTGACCTTCCCACGATTTATCCTCCTGCGCTACGTACGTCCGCACGAGATCGAGCGCCTCGCGGTCGACGTAATCGGCTAGCGTGCCGACGAGGCCGGGCTTATAAATCCACTCGCTTAACGCTCGCAGATAGGTCAGTTTGTTTTCGATCGTGCCGCCGCTCAGCTTCGATTTGACCCAGAAATCCACAAGGAACCGTACGTGCTTCTGCTTCAATGCGAACGGGGACTGCAGCGCATAGCCGTTTTGCCGCAATTCCTCGAACGACTTGCAGATCGCCTGCGTCCGAAATTTCTGCGTCCTGACCGACAGTGGCTTCGCACTGACCCGCGTGCGACTGTGAACCCGGTTCACGTTCCTCATCAGCAACTCCTCGAGCGCCCCTTTGAAGTCCGCTGGCAATCGGTAATCGCGCAGTACCGCGCGTATGTTCAATATTGCTGACTTCATCAGTCTCTTAGTCCACGAATTTGAGTGGCACGTCCTCTGCGATCTCGCTACGCGAACCGACAGGGTTCCCGCCACAAGCCGCGCCATCATTAAGACAACGCCCGTCGGCATTCGCCGGGTGCCGCAATTCCGAGCGAACCATGCCGCCGGCGCGGCACATCGCATCCTTCTGATCGCGCCGCGCGCGGGACGCCCGGGAGCCTATCCCCTGCATCGACCTTTTGCGCTACGCGGTGCGTGCCCCGCCGGGTCCTGCCTTCCTGTCCTTTAGCGATTCCATCTGATCAGCCCCGCACGTGGAAGATACGTGCATCGACTGTCCGTGCTGCTGCCTGCTGCCAGCCCTCACGCTCCCGCGTGACAACCGCCTGCGACCTTGCTGCGTTGCGCCTCGGCGAACCGGATCTGCCTTTGCAGAATCCATCGTCGCTGATCGTCCCGCTTCCGTCGCTGGTAGAGCCTCAGAGCTTTTCGCTCCGCGAATCCGCTATGCGGCTGCTACGGCTACCGCGCCGGCCGAAACACGCTTTCGCGCGCTTGTGTGCCCCTGTCTCTCGACTCGCACGACTGTGGCCATTTGCTCGGTAATTCCTTTTGCGCCATTTCTTCTCCGGCTGCGCCTGCCGTAAATCTTCCGTACAGGGACATGCCCGCCGCAATGGCGTACACATACCCCCATCCCCAAGCGCGTTCAATCCGCCGCGGTGTGTCGGGCCTCTTGCAACGTACCCAGCTTCGTGTGCTGAAAGGATGTGTCCATGCTCATTGATACGTGGTGATTCCCGGTGTCGAATGTGTCCGACTGTCCGAGGCCACCTCGTCTCAATTCGCAAAATGGGGCAAAACCGCCCGCTAACCCAATGGATATCGCGTGTCCGGGGTCCTCAAGTTGGCCCACGGTGTATTTGATTTGATTCAGAAAAAGGCCGCTTCATTTTGCGGCCTGTGACAGGAAGGTAAATCGCCAGGCAAAGCGATCCCTTCAATGGTGAAACTCGGAGGTCGATGCGCGAATCGCGCGGTTGGTAACGTAGAGATTAAAGGCCCACGCGACACGCGGCGGTGCGAAAGCTGCGTAAATGTTGCGAGCTTTTACCGCCTTGACTTCTCTCGCACGCCTATAGAGTTGGATCGTCATGCAGGCGCTGGGGCACATTTTGGTCACACATGTGCCCGTTAAATGGCCAAGCGGTTTAGCGCGACTAATCAGCGTCGCTGCTTGGGCACATAAGTGCCCAAATTTGGCCCCACGCCTCGCAGCGACCAACCCCTTACAACTCTGGAGAGAGCCATGAAAGTTTCAGTTTTCGCAGTAGACGTCGGATACGGCAATACCAAGAGTGCGTTTCGTATGGGCTCCGACATCGCCACGCAGATGTTTCCATCGCTAGCACCCCTTGCCGTTAGCGATGCGGTGTCCGGTTTCGGCCAGGGAGTGCTTTCAGCGCGCAAGGTCGCGCCGATCGAGGTCGACGGAACGACATATGAGATCGGCCCCGGCGTCGAAATGTCGTCTGCCTACGGCAATGCCGGGCGGACGCTGTCGGAGGACTTCTGCCTTACGCCCAGCTATGCCGCACTGCTCGGCGGTTCGCTGCATTTCGCCGGCGTGACAGAAGTTGAGCGCATGGTACTCGGCCTGCCGGTCCACACTATCACGCAGTATTCTGCGCACCTTCGTGACGCATTCACAGGCACGCTCGATTTCGGGCACGGCCCGGTGAAGGTGAATTCCGTCAAGGTCGTGCCGCAACCCCTCGGCTCACTCGTCTCGTTCTCGGAGTACGGCGGAGAGAGGTTCGATCGCGAAAACGCGCACCTCGTGATCGACGTTGGTTATTTCACGACCGACTGGGTTGTCGCGCACGGTTTCACCATGAACGACCGGCGCAGCGGCGGCGTCCCCGGCGGCGCATCCCAGGTCTACAAACGCATCGCTGCGTTGATCTCGAAGGAAGAGTCCGAGCCGGTCGACGTCGAGCGCATCGACAAATGTCTTCGTGAGAAGAAACCGATGCTGTTCTACGGTAGGGACATTGACCTCGCTCCGCTGCTTGAGCAGTCTGAGGCCGTCATGACCTCAACGGTCAAGGATATGCAGAACCGCGTAGGGCGCACCGCGGACCTTCGCTCGATCGTACTGACCGGCGGCGGAGCCAAGCTCTATGAGCCCGTCATCCGGGCAGCCTTCCCCCGCGCCCAGCTCGACGTTCTCGAGGCGCCCTGCTATGCAAACGTAAAAGGCTTCCTGATTGTCGGTGAAGCCACCCTCGCGCGCGAACGCAAGGCGATGGGAGCCGCTGCATGAACGGGAAGATGCTGATCAAGGTAACGCTGAACGAAGCGACCGACCCTGATCTCTTCGCCTATCTCAGCCAGTTTGCAAATGCACGGCTAAGGGCCGGTGCGTTCAGGTCCATCGCGGGGGCTGCAGTCCGCGGCGATCGCGCGCAGTCCGCCTTGCCACTCCGCGGGCTTATCAACGAGCAGGGGTCGTCGACGACGATGCTCACGGGCTCTCGATCGGGATATAGCCGACCTGCGGAAAGGCCGAAGTCGATGCCGGACGCTTCCGCGGCTGCTAGCCGGTCAGAGGCTGCCTTTGCGAGCGATCTGCCGTCAGTCGTCCATTCGCCGCCCTCAGCGCGGCGGTTCGACACGGACGCGATAGGCGAGCAGTTCGCCGACTTCTGAGGTAGTCCGATGGCCTTGACTTCGCAGTACATTTGCGAAGATGGGTCATCGGCTCACGGCGAAGTCAACTGTGAGCAACCTGCCCTACGGACCAAACCATGAACCTTTTCGATCTACTCGCTCAATCCGACTGGACGCGCGCGGCACGCTTCTGGATTCTCGTGGCGGCCGGCCTGGCAGTATGGGAGTCCGCTGTGCTGTTCCTGCGCGCCCTCAACGCCCGTTTGATGAAAGGTGGCGACGATGTTCAGTAAATTCATGGGTCTTCCACCCATCTATCGACGGGTGATCCTCGCTGTTGTGCTGTTCGCGATCTGTTGCATCGACACCGAGTTTCCGAAAAGCCGTGTCAGCGACACTATTTTCGTGGTTTGCCTTTCCGCGTGGTACTACACAGTCGGTCTGGTGCGGCCGACCATCCTCTTTTTCGCCTTTCTGCTGAAAGTCGTGTTTCGCTATCACGCCTACAATGATTGACGGGGCCGCGTGAGGAGCGCGGCCGCCAAAGCTGATCCCGCCATTACGCGCGGGCGAAAAAAACCCGGCACATTGGCCGGGTTTTGTCTTCAAGGGATGGTTGACACGTTAATGCAGTAACGCGACGCCCTGTGCGCTTGCCTGACGGCGAACGCAGTATGACCAGACGTCATCAAACGGGATGCCGACCTTTTCGGGTCTGGGGTTCTCCCGCCGATAGCGGTCGATCACGTCGTACGCAACAGCATCCGACTTCCCAACGCGAACAGAACCGTTCTTCACGCCAGAGGTAGCAACGATCTTGAACCGGCCAACAATCATGGTGAACATGCTTTTCTCCAAAAAAAAGCCCGGACGGATTGCGGCCCCGGCGGGGACGAATCCCCACCGGGCGGTTTAAAAAATTCGGCGGGAGCGCCCGCTTTCAATCAGACATGCAACGCGTGATGCGCCTTGGCACTTTGCTTTCTGTGTGCTAGCGCCAGCGGCGCCGACCACGAGGCAACCCACTCGTCCGCGAAGATATGGACAACGCGTATGCCGAGGCCTTCCGGGACGACAAAGTCGGACAGCAGAGCCCGGTTCAGGCAGTACCACACGGGTACACGGAACTTCATGTATGCGCCGAGGACCGTCTCCAGCCCTTCGCCGACGCCGATCTCACCGTTGACCGGATCCATCAGCCGGACTGCGCCGCCGTTGAGCTTGTGAAGCGTCACGTCGTTCAACTTCGACGGCAGAACTTCCCCATCGCTAGTGATGATCGTCGCCTTCGCAGGCTTTGACCGCTCAAGGAAAGTGCGATGCAATGTGCCTAACCGGCCATCCGGCAACGTCAATCTGGCCAGGATACCCCGGCCATTCGCCGACCACCTTCTTATCGTGCCGATACTCGAGCATCCCCAGAGGCAATGCGCCAGACGGGGCGACATCGAGGCCGGGCACTTGCGCACGAAGGTACCGCGATACCAGGTCATCCCTGCCGATGGCATTTGCCCGTTCCCACATCGAATCGAGCCGCTTTTGCGCCCACGCTGGATCGACCTTTCGGCGCGGCGCCGGCGCATTGCTGGCACGACGGGCAACAGCAGGACCGCCCCCGTCGAACTCAACCATCAACTCGCGAAACCTGATTCCTGTGGCTTTGCAGATCAGCTCGAAGCCGTCGCCGGCCTTAAGGTCGCCGTCACTGCACTTCCGGCAAACCCTGTCACCCCGGCCGCGCTTGGTGTCATAGGTAAAGCGGTAGTCTCCGCCGCAGATCGGACACGGTGCGCCCTTCCCGGTTAGTGAGCTTGCGGGCACTCCAAACTTCTGGAGCAACGCAAGCCACTGTTCCGGGGACAGCTTGACGTCCTTAACATTCATTTGTCACTTCAGTTGTGGATGTGGTTGAGCTCGATGCCTTCGAGAAGGCGGTGAAACCGTTGCTCAAAAAAGCCGTCCGGGCGCGCCGATTCGCACTCGAACGAACTGCTTTTTTCAGCAAGGAAATACACGCGAAGGGGATGCCGGCACCGGTCCGTTCAGATGCGGGAAAAGAAGCTCACCTTCGTTACTTCGGCATCCCCGGATGGGATCTCCAAAGCAACGGAAGGTGAGGCAATACGGGAATGATAGTGAGGATTTACAAGATCAGAACGCAATGAGCGCGCACTGCATACAGCGTCAGCTTCTCACCCGGCTCGAGTTCGATCGTGGTCAGTTTCAGCGGCGCTTTGAGGACGTGGAAAATCTGGTCACGGCTGTAGGGAAAGACGCCGATCCGGGCATCGCTTGGCATGGTGAGCGGGTCCGCGCCGCCGTTAAAGGGATTCACCGGGCTCATAGCGTCAGCCACGATCATTGCCGGGTTCAGTGATCCAGTGCCCATAGGTTTCTTGGCCTGAACATCCTGTGTGCAAAGACAGTCGCTGCAAACATGAAGGAAACCTAACCATAATCTGCCAGGTTCCTGCAGATGCATCAACCGCTTTCCACTTCAGATCCTTGCTATACAAGGCGCTTCGAATTATTAAGACCCGACCAATTGGAAACATTCGGAGAGTCGCCAAAGTCACGACTCAAGCCAGATCTCGACTGCAAAGCACCAACCCAATGTCGGAGAAAGACGAAGAATAAAGGGGTCTTTCTGAGAATGTTGCGATAACACGTTAATAGCGTTGGAGCGGTGCGATGCCGGTGGCCGCAGGAACGCGTGGGATGAACGACGAAAAAGGCGCTTAAATTTCAGTGCCTTTCGTCGCGAATGCCCGACTTAGAACTTGTGCCAATGGTAGCCATTCATGAATGGGTTCCTGCAAATTCTGTCGAGGTCTGGATAGGCCCGAAGGCAGCGGTGAGCGAAGGCGATTTGTTCTGACATCCTCTGCGCGAGCAGATCAACATAAAGCACCCGCTGGTACGTCTGCGAGGCCAAACTTTCCGGGGTTGCTGGGAGCCGCCGCCCTATCGAAGCTAAAGGTGTTGTTGCTGGCTCGTGCAATCGAGAAATTAACCTTGGGCCTTACCAAATTTGACTTGGTTGAACACGTGACCCGCAAGCCCGTCTTTCAGGTCGGGGTACTTTCGAATCGTGAGGTCGGCTAGTTCGCTCGCTGCATCGATGCCAACCCTACGCAATGTCAGCTTGCCCGCAGGGCTCGCCTTGTAGGTCCGTCGCCACTCCTCTTTCTGTCTTGGCGCCGCGGTTTCATACGTCTCCCAGCCGGATCGGATTTCGTTAACCCGGCGGTCCTGCGCGTGCACATCTTGAGCTGCAACACGCAACGCCATCTGTGTTGCAACCTGTTGTTTTACCTCGACCTCGCGTTGTTGAGTAAGAGCAAGGTTATCCTGAACTTCAATCATCTTGCGCTCAGCGTCAGAAATGATCCACCCTTCCTTCAGCGCCTTCATGAAGAATCCCGCCGGGCTCTTCGAAACTTTGCCCGTTTTTAAACTGAAACGCGTGCGCTCGATTGCCTGCTCCAATCGGTCATCCGTATAGATATCTCGCTGGGCGGCAATCTGATTCAGTTGTGCGCTGGAGAGACCGAACTCTTGCTTCAACGTTTGATAAATCGCCTGCGCATTCTCGTGCGTCTGCAACATGCGCTCTGCCATTTCCTTCCGTTCAATGCGAAATCTCAAGCGGCCAATCTTGCGAGATCCTGGCTCATTTCGCGTTTCGTATGAAAGCGTTAGATCAGAGACCTCGTTGATTTGCTCCACCGCTGGTGCAAGCCAGTCACGTTTGAAATATTTGAACTCCTGTGCCTTGGCGCCCATCGCGCCCTGCCACGAACGCAGTTCATCGAGCGTGAGCCAATCAGTTCCGCCCTCGTCCGCGTAAGGGAGTAAATGATCGTACATCACGCGGGCGTAGCTGAGCGTGAAGAGGGAGGTTATCCGCAGACTAAGCCAGTGCGACTTCCCTGGGCCGCGGATTATGCCAATTAGATCCGGCGGCACTCTAAATTGGAAGCGGCCGCCCGAGTATGAAATGCGACCGATTAGTTGTACAGAACCGAAGGGCTTTTCTCCATCGACATCCGGCGAAGCAGTAGCCTGGATCAATGCCCTCTGCGCCTCCGTAATTACCTGCTCGAGGTGAGTATTATTGCGACTCGAATAGCGCATGAGCCATTTGAAATAATCCAACTCAACGTCATACAGGTCGCGGAGCTGCTCCTCTTGGGCCACGATAAAGTACGCCGCGTCGATAAGACGTCTTGCGGCGACGCCTAAATCGACGATGCGTATCAGGACGTTCTTTCTCGCGAAACCGACATCCGAGCGGGCGGCGTCAACGGGTAGATCCTCAGCGTTCGCATCGTCGAACAATGCGAGGGCCAGCTGCCGCGACGTGGCCACCTGCCCTGATGTTCCCATTCAGCCCCCAGCCTGTTTCATTGGTGATATGCAGCGGTACGGTACCGAGGGCAAGGTGCCGTGTCAACACAGATCACCTCACCTTCAGGGGGGAGATGAACACACAACACCTCACCGTGAGCGAATTCATCACATTTCACCTCACCTCGCGCAGCCAAAACGCCTCACCTTGCGTAGTGAATCGCCTCACTTTGCGGTGGAAAATACCTCACCTTTGCGCTCAATCAACATCACCTTAAGCACAGAACGTCTCACCTTGCGTCCGTAACCCGATGATTTATAAGGTATTTGTCACGTCTGTTTGTTGTTTGTCTGTTTTGTTTTTCTATGAAAACTAACAACCGACGCAGCCTGACAAGGTAACCGAGGACGCTTCGGACGGACGGACCAAATCGCGTTGCGGCAGGAGTGTCTATCACCACACGCTCGAAATTCCTTAGTGTTCAATTGATTCGACGACAGAAAGAAAGGTGAGGCGTTTTGTGCTGGAGGGCGAATCATCATCAAGTCGGCGATCCTTTGGACGCGAAGGTGAGGTGTTTTGTGTTAGCGCGGATGCTGTAAACGCGGCCAAAGGCGGGGCGCGCCGAGCGAGGTTGTCGACGGAACGCCAATGGTCACACCGCTAACCCGATAAGTTGTTGAATTCAAAAGACTTGCAGCGAGTAGAGAAGAAATTAAAGTGGACCACAAATTTTTGTAGCTATTTTGCGGTGTGATACGTATTCTACGGTTCGATGTGATAATCAACCAGAACTGTGGAAACAAACGAAGGGCGTTGAGAAACGGACGCGCCCTGTAAAAATAGGATCTCTGCAAAATGAATCTGAGCGAACTGCCAGGCATCGATCGCCGAGTTAAACTCTCCAATCTCGGAGAATTTGCCGAGCGTTTGACGGTCATGGCCAACGAATTGCGCGACCAAATCCTTGCACCCCGACCCCGCAAGAATCCTCCGGTTTTCACGATCGGCGAATTGTCGGAGCTCTGTGGCATCGACCGCCAGAAGATCAACTATCTGGCGACAAAGGACGGCGGAGACCTCCCGCCGGGTGTGGCAAACGGCACCGGTCGAGCGCGCATCTTTTCGTTGAAAGACGCCCGAACCTGGGTGCAGCAAGTATCTGACATTTATCAAACTCCGCTTGTCACGGGTACGCGCGAGCATCGAGGTCGGGTTTTGATCTCCGCCAACTTCAAGGGCGGATCATGCAAGACCACGACAACAATGTGTATTGCACAGGGGTTGAGCCTGCGTGGTCGCAAGGTTCTTGTGATTGACTTGGACCCGCAGGCGTCCCTTTCTGAACTATGCGGGCTGTACGCCGAAAAAGATGTGACGTGGGAAGATACAGTTCTTCCATTCATTTATGAGCCCGAGATGGAAGGTGGGCTGACGTCGAAGATTCAAAGCACGTATTGGGACGGGATTGATGTAATTCCGGCACACAACTATCTGCACGATGCTGAATTTCATCTTCCAACGGCGCAGCAGACAAATCCGGGCTTCGAGTTTTGGTCTGTACTTCGCAAGGGCATTGAACCGCTGCGCGCGCAGTACGATTACATCGTCCTGGACACAGCGCCTTCTCTTTCGTATATGACTCTCAACGGGTTAATGGCCGCAGATTCGATGGTGATGCCGTTGGTGCCGGAGAGTTTGGACTTCATTTCGTCGGTGTCGTTCTGGTCTCTCTTTGCGGAGGTCGCACACGGATTCGTCCAACACGAAGTGGACAAAACCTACGACTTCATCTCCGTGCTGCTATCGCGGGTTGATTACGGTACTACCTCGTCTGCGCCGGTAGTGCGGTCTTGGTCGCAGCGCGCGTACGGTGATTGGCTGCATACAACCGAAGTTCCAGCTAGTTCTGTGATGAGCAACGGCGCACTAGCGTTCTCTACTGTCTTTGACCTTTCGCGCTCCGACGCGGTAGCCAAGACATTATCTCGAGTAAAACAGCCGCTGTTGGACTATTGCAAGTGGATCGATGATCAATATGTGGCCCAGTGGAGGGCAGGACAATGAGCAATCTTCGCGAACGGATGATGAGCAAAACTGCAGAGGTCAGGGCAGCAAAAGACATTAAGGTAGATCAGCATGCCGACAAGCCTTCAAGTCCGCGGACAGCGCCCGGAATGGCAGGAGCTTTGGCTTACGCTCAACAGCGTATCGTGGAACTTGAAAACGCCGGCGCGTCGGGCGAAGTTTCAGTTGCTGGAATTGTCCCGAACCCATGGCAACCACGTCAGACATTTAACGACGCGAAACTAGCGCAGCTCGCAGAGTCAATCCGTGAAGCGGGTCTAGTCCAACCCATTGTTGTCCGTCGTATGGCGAGCGGCTATCAAATCGTTGCGGGCGAACGTCGTTGGCGTGCGCACAAGATGCTCGGAATGGAAAGTATCAAGGTCGTCATCATTGACCTCTCCGACGAGGAGATGGCCATGCTGGCCCTTGTAGAGAATGTGGCGCGCGAAGATTTATCGGACTACGAGATTGCGCGGTCCATTCGGACGACGGAAAAGGAATTTTCGAATCGTAAGCGCATGGCTGAAGCGTTAGGCATTTCTCGCTCGGAATTCTACCGGTACCTCTCCTTCGGCGACCTGCCGGATTTTGTGATTCAAGACCTTGACGTTCAGCCGCGGCTCATCGGTGCGCACGCGGCAGAAAGCTTGGTGTCTGTGCTTCGGGACAAGGACGGGCAAGCGCTTGAGATTGCGCGAGGCGTCTGGGCTAGGGTGGTTGCCGGCGAGTTAGATCAGACGAAACTGGCGAAGGTGACAAAGCTGGCGATTGAGAGCGGTGGCAATCAACCGAGCAGCTTGAGCGACAGGAGTATCGAAAAGATTTTTGCCGGGAAGAATCAGGCGGGTTCGATCACTAAGGATGCAGTCAGCTTTACCGTTAAAATCAAAGCGGGGATGCTCACCGCGGAGAAGGAACGACAAATTCGGACTGTCATCGCGGAGTTATTTTCGGGCAGTATTGCGGCGGACTGAGCGCGACGTAGTGTCCCTAGTGGGGACACTACGTCGCATTGCCAGTAACTTAATCGATACCGTGTCCCCATTGGGGACGCGACGTTCACACCAAGCGCGGAAGAAGTTGCGTTTGCGTGATGAAAATTCCAGGGTCGCTACATCCTCGCAATTCGGGCGAATATATTTGGATACCGAATCGCACGAATTGGGCAGTAGATCTAGAGCCGCTTCGTGCCCTGCTCGTGTAACTCAGAAGGGAGTCCTCGAAGCCGCCGCTTTAATCGCAAAATGAATGATTCGAACGAGTGTGGCTGCGAAGGCCGCGTTAGATGATCCGCTTAGGCCCGCAGAAATTTATCGCGCGGGCCTCGGTCGCCATTGGAACAGCTATCGCGAGGGATCGAGGGAGTTGTTGGCCCTGAACCTCAAGACTAGCCCGGCCCGTCTCCAACAGGCGGTAGCTGTGGCTGAGTTCCCGAGCGAGATTCTCGGTCTCTTCAAGAGTGTTGGGCTTGCAAATCGTACGGCGCGAGAGTTGAACCGGGCCCGAAATAAGCACCGTTTTAAATCAATTGATACTTCGGGCAGCGATCATTGATCCCGCAGGGAAGTCGAGGACGCAAATTCTCGCCCTCTTAAGTGGCGAGGATACGGCAGAGTACAAAACGCACTCAAAGGAGCGCCCTTGGCTCTCCATCAAAGGTATCTTGACGGAGTTCGTGCAGGTCTCTGGTCATCTGCGCGGGAGGCAGATGACGCTTTGGGAATTGACCGCGCGCGATTGGTAAAGGCGGCAAATCGCCGCCTTACCGACTGAAGTGCGGACACTCTTCCCGGGGCAGTCTCTAACCTTTGCGTTGGGCTGGCAGGTTGTTCAATTGCCCAAGGTGCGAGGTGCCGATGCAATTCGCAATGTGGCGCTAGACGCACACGCCACGATTCCGCGTCTGACGCAACGAGAACTGATGAACCGATTTGTCGGACTCGGAGATAGTTCAGTGGAGGTGAAGGTAAAACGGGGGCCGAGGGGGAAGCTGCGAATCGAGTTACAGTGCGATGCAGACGATCCCGCCACCGAAACACGCCTTGCTATGGTGGCGATGCGGCTGAGCGATGTCGCTCCGACCGGCAACAAATACTATCCAAAATAAACATACAGAGTTTGGCGCTGCGGGACTTCCTTCGGAAAAACAGCACGAGCGATGAAGTGATTTCAGTTTGCGGGAGACGCTTTGGAGTGCAGCAATATCCAGCGGATACCCATCACCTTGAAACTGGGGTAACCGGACTGCGGCGGAGCAATAGCATACCGCAGAGACGTTTTTTAACGCGCTCGCCTAACACGGGCATAGTTCCTTGGACCAAACGGGGCCGTACGGCCCCGCTCCCTCATCTGCAGCGCAATTCGGCAACCCTCCAAAGCACGAGAATTCGAGCATGTCCTCGCCCGTCTCCGCAGGTGCGTCGAGTTCAGGAAATTTCTCCGTTGCTTCTCTTTCATATCGTCGACGTAGGCCGCATCCTCGCATGACCGGGCGCACGGGGATCCCATCCATCGGCTCGTCTCCGGCGGCGGCATGGGGAATAAAAGAATGACGGAACGCCTGCGCCGCGACGTACGATCCGCTTTGGATAGACTACCCATATCGGCTAGCAATTGAGTCATTGCTCACTGTACGAGTTTCTACCGGCGAGGAGTGGCGTTGCCGTCGGGGCTTCGCCGCCGTGTCTCTTCTGGTCCGACCGGACGCGTAGTAACACAAGCGGCGCCACAGGACAGGTGCGTCGAAGGACGACCTCCTATCCCGCAATGGACCCGCTGCGCCTCCACCGCCAAGGCTGGCCGGTCACTGTCAGTCGCCGCATCGGATCCAGTCGCCTGCTAAGCGGCAAGCAGAGAGCCCTCCATTCCTGTGAAGCGTCGCCGATCGATAACCGCTCAAGCGGCGCCAGTGCTCAGGGTTCTCCACCGATCATGACGAGTTCAGTGACATGGTGCGATCAGTCCGGATCGATATTCTCGATCACCTACACGCCGATCGCCGCCTCGTGCTGTGGCGGCCACGAGACGATATACTCGGGCCCGACCCGCACCGCTGCGAGAACGGAGCGCCACCAGATGCAGCCACAGAAGTTGCAGGGCGCCACAGACGCCCAGCGTCCAAACTCCTTCCCGGATCAACCGCATAGCGATGAGAGGTCGGAATCACATGACAATTGGATGAGCGGCGGACGGCCGTGCAACGGTGAGCGCGGTTGTCTGCTCACCGGCGTTCAACTGCACGACATCCGCCTTGTGCTGCCGTGCGCTGTACCGAGGCCTTGAGGTGATCGGTGGCACCGGCGAACTGCGGTCGATGGCGAGGTCCACTAGGGCTGCCTGCACCTGCGGGGGGCAGGCGCTCACGTTGCCATCACTATCCGTGATGAAGTACAGGCGGGGGCGATCGTCGCAGGTCCCCCGGCTGGATGGACAGCCGCACCAGTCTTACCAAGTAAGTCTGGAACCATACCACCATCGACACCGTAGTATCATAAGGATTCCTAATGGGATTTTTCTTCGAGATTTTTCGGCGGGACACCCGTAAGTAGAATCTGAAAAATCGGGGGACAATAGAGATGAACGTTGCAAAGAGTGGCGGGAAACCGTGCAAGGGAGCTGCGAAGTCCGTGGACGGTGGTCCTTGATGCGGAAACGCATTGATCCGTGAAACACCTAACAGCAAACCTGAAACTCGGCGAACACCTTGCCTGACGCGGTGTCCGAGCCGTTAAAGGGAGAATGTTTCACGGATAAAGCGGAGTGCAAAGGGTTGGACGCGTTTTATACAACCATTTTTCGCCGCCGCCGTGCGTCAACAAGCCGCTGGAGCTTTGTTGTACGATTTGTGACGTAAAACGTATATTTCATTACATGGCGCTCGCCAGCGCGCTGCTCGGACTTGAGGCATAGAAGGGAGACCGCATCGCTGTGTAGGCATCGAACTGCCCGTAATTGATCGAGGTGGCGTGCGCGTTATACGCGGCGGGCCTCGTAAAGGTTGCGTTGAATGCTCGCCTTTCTGCCGCCGAAGCCCAAGAGACCATCATCAAGGAACAGGCGCGCATTGTGCTCGTTGGAGGACCGCATATCGAGGTGATCAAAACACTACTTCCGCGATTCGAAGGTGTCGAGCGTTTTGTCGCGATCGAGGGCGAAGCCGCGGATTTCCTCCGGTACGAAGCTTTGTTCGAAGGCGCCAACTCCACCAATCCGGATGTCGAGATGCAGGCATCGGACCTCGCGGTGTTGCACTTCACGTCTGGCCCGACCGGCAAGCTCAAAGCCGCGATGCAGACAGTAGGCAACCGGATGGCTTCGCTGTGCAAGGTCGTAATTGGGCGCATGCCCGCGCCGCCGGGCGACGCGCTTGCGCTTGCTGCTCCGATCACGCATGCCAGCGGCGTGGTCATCGAGCCGTTTCTGAGTCAGGGCGGCACCATTCTGTTGCATGACCGTTTCGATCCCGATTCGTATCTTGACTCGCAACATGTTGTATGGCGGAGCGCCTATCGCGCCCGCACTAGTCGAGGATGCAAGGCAGGCGATTCGTCCCCCGTTGTCACAGGGATGGCGCGGGGGAAACTACGGGAGGCCTTTACCCTGAGTGTTGACGACCATCGGCTGGCGAAGAAGCCCCGCTCGATTGAGTTCGTCAGCGAATTACCGAAGGACGGCAACGGGAAAATGTCGCGCAAGTACGTCAGGGAACGATACTGGCGCGGCCACGAACGACGCGTTACCTGAGTCAGCCTGCTTGAGATATGCGCCGTAAGCGGCATTTTCATCTTAGCAATAAAGCTGAGTGGCTAATAGTATGTACTGCGAATGGAAAAAATATGAGACGCCATGAAAAACACTGGCTGATGCTGGCCGCCCGCGGTGCAGCGCGATAGCCCATGCCGAAAACTGCGTGACGTAGTACGGTCTTGCCAATCCGGGGATAACGTGGACCAGCAACGCCCGCGCGCGTCGCGCTATTTTCTCGATAGCGGCGCCATGTCGGGGAATCGTTGGGGACTTACGGGCAAAGAGTCGCTCGGCGGTGGCGTGTCGACGGTCTTTACGCTCGAGGGCGATTTCAACGTCGCCAACGGCGCGCTTGGCCAGAATGGCGCATTCTTCGGGCGGCAGGTTTTGTTGGGTTAGACAGCCCATATGGAATAGTGACCTTGAGGCAGCAGTATTCGGCGGCGACGCAGCGGGTCGGTCCGTTCGAGTCGGGCGCCGATTGGGCTGCCGTGGGTGGCCTCTTTGGCGCGCACCCCGGCAATCTTGACGCGTTCGATCCGCAGAATCGCGTGGCAAACGCGATCAAGTACATGAGCCAGCTGTATGGCGGTTTCAAATCCGGTGCGCTCTATAGCCTTGGTGGTATTGCGGGCTCAGCCGGCATGAATCGCGTCTGGTCGCAGTCGCTGTATGTCACGCCGCACGCGAATTTCGCGGCAAGCGCAGCGAGCCTGAGCGCGAATGCGCAATCACAGGCGAATCATTTGCAGGCGAACTTTGATTCGGGAGCGGCCGCCAATGCGCTCGGCACTGCCTTCGCACAACTGGCAAACGGCATTCCGATCATGCCGCGTATAACGCCGCGCTCAATTCTCTGGGCAACGAAACGCAGCAGGCAGTCGGCACGGCAGCGCTTGCGGCGAGCTACCCGTTTGTCGAGCGGACGTATAGCTGCCCGACTTTCGACGCTCCCGCTGACACAATGATGCAGGAGCACGATTGCGGCTGGGGACGCATGATCGATAACCACACGAGTTCGGATGGTTCGGACGCGATCGGCTACAACGCTAATACGTACGCGATGCAGTTCGGCGGTCAACATGGGCTGGCGTAGAACGTATTAAATCTGTCTCTGCTGCGTAATTAAATGTGTCAACTCGCGCCGCTGCTGCGGATGCAACTAACCGTCATTCACCGCACCCACTTTTCACTGCTTCGCCATAAACCGATCGGCAAAAGGGAGGGCGGTCTGCAACCCCGCGGACGCCACCGGAACGCGGCGATTACCCGTCCGACACGCTCGAGGCACCACTGCCTAGTCGTAGAAGCACTCGCTCCTGGATCGCGAGGCGGTCCTGCCGTCGCATCGCCTGCGTCGTTGAACGCACCGGGAGCAGCCCATAGCAGAAATGTGAACGGCACCAGACGCAGCGGAATGGTGCTTCGATCACGCTGCTGTTGATGATAAACGGACTCTCTCGCCGGCATTGCGGACATCGCGTCCGGAGTCTTTGCCCATGAGCCGCACAGCCATCTTCCTCCGTAAGCTGATGCAGCACACTGTGGTAGCCGTGAGCGGCGCACTGCCGGCAATATCTGAAAGCCGCGTGGTACCGCTCTCCCGGCGTTCTGTCGAGCAACGATGTGCGCAACACGTTCGCAGGTAGTCGCAGCAGTCGGCGAAGTTGAGCGAGATCGAGCGCGCTTCGCAGCGGGATCACGCGCTCGAGTGGATCAGCGTCCGGGCATATCAGGCGCATCAGCACATCGCCTGGCAGTGCGTTGGCGCAGGCGAATTTCCAGAGGATCGAGACGAGGGATTCGCCCGGCAGGAGCCAATCGGTCATGAACCCCCGACCCGGTGGCCTCCCGGGCTGCCATTCGTCGAATGTCAGAATAGGGAAGCGCACTGCCTCGAGCGCTCCACAGCTACGCTGTTGCGAGCACGCGTCCGGTTGCATGGCGGGACTGGATATAGCCGCAATGATGAACAGCGTGGGTCCACAAAGCTGGCTCGGGGCAGTAACCCGGCGCATCCTTGATCTCGCTTTCCTTGAGGACAATCTCGACGGCGCGGACGAATGAGTCCATCGGCAAATCTAGGTTGCCGGGTAAGCTCGCCTTGTGATGTGCAGCCTCGAACGTCTGCCACAACTGGCGGGCGTCGCTCACCAGGCGATAGCCGGCGTCAAACGCCTCGGGCACGTAAAAGCGTGTGAAGCTCCAGGGCGTGCCTTCCGGGTAGGCCGTTTGGTCATAACCATTAAGGCATGTCGCGACGTCCTGGGCATTGCGGATACCATAGAACGCGAGTTCGTCGACCATGAGGCGCGCAACGATCTGCGTCTTGCCTGCAAGCTGCAAGGCGGTCTTCTGCGCGAGCAGTTCCTCCTGCCCGACGAGGAATGTGAACAGCTTGATCTGCTGGCGATCAAGCACGTCATGCACATCTCGCAGCCACTCGTATTCATTTTCATTGAACCTCTGGGCCTCGTCGAGGAACATGAGCACGGCATTGCTTCCTGAGCGTGCGGCTGCCTCGCGAATACGCAATGACAGGCGCGAACGTTTTGCCGAACTGGTGCCGGCGTTGGGTGCGTGATCGCCTACCGCCTCCGGCAGAGTCGCGAAGAAAGGGCCCTCTGCATGCCGCGGCTTGTGTTCGCACTGCGCATGATAGGTGGTTATCTTCGGGTACTGACGGGCGAGGAGCAGTCGAACGTATTCAATGGCCCGCGTTTTACCAACCCGCGATGGCCCATAGGTTAGTGCGCCCATGATGCGGTAGCGCAGGCAGCGCGTGACGAGCTCATAGAACGCCTCGATCGCCGGCGTCGCCAAACGATAGTTGCCGGTGACGAGTGGGTGCAGCGATGGATCGACCGGACGCGGAATCTTAAGCGACATGACACACCTCGCAGCTTGAACAGCCGAGTTAAAACACCTGACCGGTACCAATCGAAAGCTTTCGCGGGTGAACCACCATACGTCGCCTGAGCTCGTCGACCGTGGTCGCTTGCGGATCCATGCCTGATGATGTGCCCGGCGTGACGGTGGTTGTCCCGAGAGGGCGGGGCGGACCGACAGGACTGCGAACAGTCGGTGCCGATCCGAGCAGGCGCGTCGCATGAGCGAGCTCCGTCGCAGCTTTGCGGGTTCTCTTCGCCTGCCTCATCTTCTCGTCGATGTAGGCCTCAATCGGGTTGGGAGCGAGGTTAGCGTTGCGTCGCCGCCCGCCCGACTGCCTGAGAATCTGCTGACGCAGCTTGAGGTTGTGTGGCACAACACGCCACGCGCCTTGCGCCTCAAGTACGCCGAGCTCCATGCCGTCAGCGAGGAAAGCGCGCACGGAGCGCAGGTCGTCGGCGTTCATGTAGATCAGCAGATGCTGACCGATGAGGTGCGCACTCGTTGCAAGGACATGGTTTGTGTAGCGCACGCCATACAGGTTGATGTGCGGACGCACTCCCTGTTGCAGGTAGGCGCGCACGCGGCACTGCCGTGCCGACTGCATCAGGCAGAGCGTCCGGCGCTGGTGTTCGGCCAGCCAGACGAGCATCGTTTCGCGGCCCCGCACGAAATACTCCATCGCCTCCAGCGGAGTCGCGTTGTTGAGTCCTCGGTGCGGTGTGCCGTTGTAGCTTGAGATGGCGTACTCAACGAGTTCCGCCAGTTCATCAAGGGAGACATAGAGGCGCAGATCGCCTTTTGGATCCGAGAGCGCCCGGCGAAGGTCGCGTATATGAGAACCGGTGTATCCCGGCAATCGTGAAGACAGCCGACTGGCAATCGTGCCGAAGAACCGTTCGATGTAGGGCCTCTCGTCCGGGCTGTGTTTCGGTCCGGCATCAGCGAGGCAGCCGACGAATTCGCACAACGCCGTCATCGTCTCGTCGGCGAGGTTGGCCTTCGCGTTGTCGAGCCTGATC
The DNA here is from genome assembly GCF_046028095.1 of Paraburkholderia phytofirmans. Taxonomy (GTDB): domain Bacteria; phylum Pseudomonadota; class Gammaproteobacteria; order Burkholderiales; family Burkholderiaceae; genus Paraburkholderia; species Paraburkholderia phytofirmans_A. The sequence continues at coordinate 331,049 of NZ_JAQQDJ010000009.1, read as the reverse complement.
CACTCCCAGGTCACGTAGCCCAGTTCAGGCATTCTCCCTGACGGAAAGCCGTCGTGCGGTCCATACGTCAGGCCTGGTATTGTGAACGTTCGCGAGCAATGAGGCGTCAGCGCATTCTCGATAGTCTTGATGACGTCGTAGCGGCCATATTCCCTTGCTAAAGCGATGTGATATCCGATCACGGCACGCGTGCAAACGTCGATGATTACCAGCAGCCATACTCGCTCCATCTCGAATTCGTGTGAGAACCCCAGCGGATCACGCACCACCACCTTGAGACGGACGTCCAGCCGGTGACCGTCGAACTCGACGACCTGATATGGCCGGACCGCTGCGGGTGGACCGGAGTCGTCGACGCGCGGCAGGCCTTTGAGATGCGTGGCGCCCGCGGAACGTGCAGCCGAGCCGAAGCTTCGCAGCATCTCCGCCTTCACCCGTCGCGAAAGCGAGCGGATCGCATGGTCTGCTGTGTTCAGGGGGTAGTCGGCCGCAGTCAACCCGACTGACCGGCATTGGCGCAGGAAATTGTCGTGTAGAGACTGCAGGCCGCGCAGACGCGTGCGCAGGTTCCCGTCAGTATGGATCTGCTCAAGCCATACCTTGCGTTGCTTCACCTGCAGCAACAGCCACCCTGTCAACGTCGGGTAGCGTTCGAGCAGCTGCGCGAGCGCACCGGCGGCACCGCGGCTGCCGCGCTCGCCTCGCACCTGCACGTCACGCACTCGCGCATATTCTGCGATGCGCACGTAGCGGATGAGTGCCCGGAAGCCGAAAGGACGGCCGTCAGGGTGGGTTGTCTGGGCGCGCTCAAGCCAGCGGTACAACTGCCGGCGATTGAAGTGTGTCGATTGCTCAATGGCCCTGATCGGCTCACCAGCGATATAGCGCAATATGGCTTGCCGCCGCGCCTCGAACTTGCGGCAGACTGGTTCGTCGAGTTCGGTGTGAGCGACAGTGGGCCACGCGTTGACATCGATCTTTTGTAGCTCCGGCTTGCGGCGACTCATGATGTCGCCTCCAACGCCGTGAAGGAGGTCAGCAGCGACAGTGGCTGCGTCTGAAGTGCCGACGCGCTGACGCGACCGCTGTGGAGCAGGCTGAACAAGGCGGTGCGAACGATCACCGGGTCGCTGGTCATGAACTCGCGCTCTATATCGAGCAGTCGCCGTGGTTCATCCACAAATTGCATGATGGCCGGTGATAATGGTGCCGGTACGAGGCCCCGGTTCACAACAAGGTAGGGGAGGATGCGCTGCCAGTTGTCCGTCCACGCACGCGCCGCGGCGAGCTCAGCCGATGCGACAAACCGGACCTCTGCGGTGCAGGCGTCAAGCTCGGCGCCTGACGCGTCTGCATTGGATCTCGAAATCAGTTCGCTTAGTACAACCAACTCCTCGCGATCAACATAGCGCACCCAGAAATCGACGAGGTGACGGTCTTCGTTGATCAGCAGGTAGCCCGGCCGCTCGCAGAAGGTGATCACCTTCGGGTTGGCCTCGAGCAGTAACCATTGTTCAAGCAATGCACGACGGTAGAACATGATGCGGCGCGCGAGCTTGGGGCTGAAGGCTTCAAATCGGTGTGCGCCACGTGGACGGCAAAGTGCGACCGGCCCGGTTACCTGAAGGGTATCCGCCATCAGATCAGCCTCCTATCGACGGGATTCGAAGTGTAGGAGGCGAGTTGGCAAATTTAATCCGGACATACGCGAGTTGACACTTTTATGCCGATTCGAAGGGAAATAAAAGTGTCAACAGGCGCGCGGTCTGGCCCGCGGTTACGGGCGAGGGCCGGTGACAGATTTATTACGTCCTACGGGAACCGGCTCCGACTTGTGATTGCCCCGGCACCTGTCTGCCTGACTACAAAAACAGGAGAACTACAGGTCGGTGACAAACATTATCAGCAGCATTCGAATATCCTGAATCGGGATGTAGCTCCGACAGAGTGGCTGGCGGTGCCCGCAAGGCGCAGACGCGCGACGAATTTAAACGGCGCCCGTAAATCGACTGACCCGTTGTTGGTCGATCGTAAAGGGAGCGTCGGGGTAACGGCGATGATGCTTGTGGTCTTCGCAGCATCGGATGCGGAATAGAGGAGCCGGCAATGTCGTTTGCCGCTTGGTGCCTCGTCGAACGTCGATGGAACGGCCGCTGAGATGCGGCATTTGTCCGTGTTCGAAGTGACGGAAACCACTGCGCCCGCGCGAAGTGGACGTCATGCCGTCGGATTTCTGGGTGCGTTATCTGATTTGATAGTTATCCTGTTCAATTTTGTCGTCGACGCCAACCGGCCCACCGACATCGGGTTCGGGTAATGCGGGAAAGAGATCGGACGGCTCGCGATCGCGCGGCAGCGTGCTGCCGTGGCCAGCGGACCGCGCACCCCTACTGACGCGGTCTGTGGCGAAATCTGCTTCGCGCCGCTCAGACGTCTGTCTGCAAGGCTCGAGCGCCACGGGTCGGAGTCAATCCTGTCTACGATTGCGGGAAAAGCGGGCGTAACTGGCTGTACAAAGCCCGGAACGATGCCAGTCGCTCCGACAGCATCGAATGCCGCTCAGCGTCAGGAAAGAATTCCTCCAGCACCCGCGGGGTACGGATTACAACCGAAAAATCGCCGCCGGCCGCTAGCCAGCCGAGGCGTGCAGCTCCAAGGGCAGCGACGGATTGTGCATCTGGCTGCCGCTGTATCGTTATCCCGAGGGCGTTAGCGACCAACTGTGCCCAGTGCGCACTGCGTGCGCCTCCACCAATAAGAGTGAGTGCGGTTTCACGTGTACCGTCCGCATACAGGGCGTCGAAACCGTCCCACACCGCAAACGTGACGCCCTCGAGCACCGAATAGGCGAGTGTCGCGCGATTGGTCGAATCGACAAGTCCACAAAACACTCCCTGGGCGTACGGATCATTGTGCGGTGTTCGCTCGCCGGAAAGGTATGGCAGGAAAAGTGGCGCTTTCGCGCGGCGGTCGGCGCTGACACTCGCGACCTCACCCAGCAAACTTGTTTCGTCGGTCGAAGTGAGATTGCATAGCCAACGAACGCAACTGGCCGCAGACAGCACTACGCTCGTTCGGTGCCACCTGTTCGGAATCGCGTGGCACAGCGCGTGAATCCCCGGGTGTGGGCTCGGCCGAAACTGATCTGTGACGACGGATAGCACTCCCGACGTACCGAGCGACAGGAATCCATCCCCGGCCTCCGCTGCTCCGACGCCCAACGCGCTCGTCGCGGTGTCGCCCCCGCCCGCAGCGACGATTACATTTGCAGGCAGGCCAAGTTCGCTCGCGACGCTACGACGAACGACGCCGGCCGCTCGACTCCCTTCTTCAATCGGGGGCACCTGCGCGCGCGTGATGGCGCAAGCCTGCAAAAGCTCGTCAGACCACTCGCGGCGCGCAATGTCGAGCCAAAGGGTTCCCGACGCATCTGACGGGTCGGTGAGCTTTACGCCGGTCAATCGCAGACGTAAATAGTCTTTCGGCAGCAGGACGCACGCCAGCTTCCGGAAGTGCTCCGGCTCGTGTCGTGCAACCCATAACAGCTTTGGCGCCGTGAGCCCTGGCATCGCGCTATTGCCTGAGACTTCGTGCAGCCTTGGTGCGCGCGCCGTTAGTTCATCGCATTCGATGACGCTGCGCATATCGTTCCACAGAATCGCGGGGCGCAGCGGCCTGTCGTTGGCATCAAGGAGAACTGCCCCGTGCATCTGGCCAGAGAGGCCAATGGCCTGGATACGCCCAAACGCGTCGGGATAACGCTTACGCAGCGTTGATAGAGCAATCCGCGTGGCTCGCCACCAATCCTCTGGATCCTGTTCAGACCATCGGGGCCTCGGCCTGGATATCTCCAACGGATAGCGCGCAGTCCCGACAACAAGTCCGTCGCTGGCCAGCAGCAGGACTTTCAGTTCGGACGTGCCGAGATCAATGCCAAGGAACATTCTTCAAACTCGATGAAGCCTGGGGGTTGTGGCGTGATAGGTTACCAAAACCCCCGTCACGCAGCAGCGGTCAATTTGGGCGGGGCGCGCGTCTTGAAGTCAGGGGGCATTTTAGTCCAGGTCGGACTCGTCGCGACGCAGTCCTCGCGTCGAAGACGTCGGTCTCGACCCGAATGTCATCTCAATGAAGTGGCCGCGCGAAGGCAGCTGCTGCTGGCGCTCCTGCGTTCGGGTTCATCGGTAATCGCGTGATGCAAAGTCCGGGGCAAGCAGCGCGGTTCGATGCCCGAAGAAAGCGCTTATCAGATGTTCCTTTTCGCCCGCGTCCGGAACTCCTCGGCGCGCCAAACGGGACGTCCTTCCCGTTTTCACTGTTCGTGAGGAGGCCGACGGATCCGATTTTCTCGCTCTAGAGGTCGAAATTGGTGGGCATCAGGATCACGTCGCGAATGGTCATGCCGCGTTGCCTCGTCAACATGAACATTACCACCTCGGCTACCTGGCTAGCTTCTAGCAGACTTCCCGCCTCCTTGGCCTCTCTCAGTTTCTCCTCGGGCCAGTCAGCGAGCAGTGCGCTAATGACCGGGCCAGGCGAAACGGAGCCGACGCGAACTCCGTATTTGAAAACCTGGCGCCGCACCGTCTGAACAAAGCAGTTAATCGCCCATTTGGACGACGCATAGACCGGCTCCCAGGGCGTCGGAAAGTGAGCAGCCAGCGAACTGGTCACGATAATGTCCCCGGTCCGTCTTCCGATCATGTGCGGCAAAACGTCGTGAACATTCTTCATTACGACGTTGACGTTGAGGTTCAGCATCCGGTCAATCGCTGCCGTGTCGGCATCGACCAGATCGCCGCCGACGTAAGCGCCCGCATTGGCATGCAGGATGTCGATCTGCCCCGCCATCTCCAGGACGCGCGGCGCAAGCGTCGCGCAGGCTTTCGGGTCGAGCAGATCGATCACCAGCGGAATCGCCGCATCGCCGCGTCCGCTGCAAATCGCCGCCAGTGCTGCGCCGTCGCGGTCGACCAGCACCACGCGGGCGCCGGCCGCCAGCAGCGCCTCGGTGCTGGCCAGCCCAATGCCCGACGCAGCCCCGGTTACAACGGCGACCTTGCCTTCCAATTCTCGTGCCATGTTCTCCGTCCTTCCTGGTTGGCCGTTCTTGCCGGCACCTAATCCGGGATGCAACCTGCCGAACGGCGTCGAAACGATGATCACCTACCGATCACACTGTAGCCACCGTCGACGCGCCGGTTATGGCCGAGCATTATCTGCGCTGTTCCCATATCGGCTGCGTCGCATACCGCTGCCGGGGTCCGGTTTCTCGTGATAATTGCGCCCTCGCAACGGTTCTATGCCTTTCTCCATTTCTGCCGCTTCTGTCGAAAAAAATGAGCGAACCGCAGGGCGGATCATTTGATCGTTATTTGAGCAAATGATCGAATGCGGAAGGAACGCTGTCAAGGTGATTTCTGGAGGGGAAAACCCCGAGAGGCGGATACGGTGAACACAGTTGACCGTCCGGCGAGGCAGCGCACCAGTTCATTTCGCGCGGTTCGAGAAGCTTATCTGGACAAGGATTAGCGACGAACCGGTTCATTCATGGTGCGCGGGTGATTTACCCTCGGAATAGTGACAAATTAAACGCCGCCTACGCAAACGCGGAGCCTGGACGCCCGCGCGGTTAGTCCATCCCACTCGCTGACGCTGCGCGTGTCGTTCCACGCGATTGCTGGACGCAGCGGGTCATTGGCGTCAAGGAGGACGACGCCGTGCATCTGGGCGGAGAGGCCAACGGCCTGTCGGACCATTTCTCACGCAGCGCCGATAGCGCGGTGCGCGTGGCGCGCCACCGGTTCTCTCGATCCTGTTCAGACTATCGGGCTCCTGGCCTGGATATGTCCAACGGATGTCAAGCGGTCCCGACAATAAGGCCTTCGCTGGAGAGCAGCAGGCCGTGCAGTTCGGACGTGCCAGGAACAATGCCCAGGCACATTATTTGAACCCGATGGAGATGACCGTCGACGCGTGACAGACCGCCAACCAATCAGTGGGGCAACGCCGGTAACTCGCATACGTTCGGGGCAGAAGGCGCGCGCTCATTGTCATTCAGGTTAGCCGACCGGTAACTGGTCCTGGTCTGCGGCGCCGACTGGAGGCCCATGTTGTTCCGCAGCACTTCGAAATATGCATGTCGTTCTGCTGGCCTACGTCGATGCACGTGGTGGACGCGTTGCGCGGATCTCCCGCAAGCCGGGGGAACCCGCGAAGGATACCGGCACGCTCATTTGACGAAAACACCTCGAAGCTCATGGGGGCCTCGTCGCAGGAACACCAGATCGCTGTCGCGAAGTTATGGAAATGAGCGCAGACTAGACGCTTCCGCCACCACGGGGGCTTTCCCGGGTCGCAGCAGTTTGACTGCGGTCTACACCGGTGCGGTGGAGGCCACTTCTCCACGCTGTGGAGAGAGAGCTTTCGCAAGCACTGCCAGAGCCGGTCCAATCTCATTGCGCAGCGTGTCCACTTTGATCTGTTCCGATGGCGCGCCGCAACTGAGCGAATAGATCTGTCCGTCGCTTGCGACGAATGCGATGGCAGCCGCATTGATACGAGGATGAAAGTCGCCAGAGTCGACTATGAACCCCTGTTCCGCAAACTGCCTGACTGCTCCGGAAATCACGGCTTCGCGTGCTGGCCAGTTGTCCGGATCGGCTACGCGTATCTGCTCGAGCAGCATCGTGCGATCCTCTTCACGCATGCGAGCAATGTGGGCCACGCCCATCGCAGTGTTCGCCAGAGGAAGCTGCGAACCGACGTGAAGATTGAGGACAAGCTCCGATTGCCCCTGGCAGCGTTGTGTCAGGACGATTTGCAGCCCATGGCGCATACCCATGCTGCACGCGGCGCCAAAGCGATTGGCGATTTCCTGCATCGCGGGCCTGGCGATATCGGACAGCGGTGCTGCCGCGAGCGCACTATAGCCCAAGCCCAGCACCGATGGACTCAACTGCAGTTTGTCGCCGTTCTGGCCGGTTAGCAAATACCCTTCGTCCTGCAGCGTTTTGCAAAGACGCCAGACGGTAGGCTGCGGCAACTTCAAAAGCCTGGCGATCTCCGAGGTTCCCAGTTCCCGCTTGGCGGTAGTGAAGCAGCGTAACACTGCCAGGCCCCGCGCCAGCGCCGTGACAAAATGGCGGTCATTGTCTGTCAACCATTCACCTCGTGCGGATCTGAAAAATCGGAATAGAGTTCTGACATCTGGCAGTGCCGCAAATTGCTGGGTACGTCATGTACGGGATTTCCGGCGTCAATGGCTGCGAGCCGGGATTTGCACCATAGCCCCGGGAGCCAGCGGGGATGTCAGGCCGTCCGGACCACAGGGTGGAGATATTACACTGCGCGGTGTTGATGAGTAAGACCCCCGACCGTCGACCGACGTGCTTCTCTCGGGCGCCGGATCAGGTCTGCGCATACCTGCCACTCAGTTGCCTCGCGATGACGCCGGTAGGCGGCGCCTTCTGGCCCGTCTCGGCGACGTACTTCATGCTGCATTCGAGCCGCGTGTCTCTGGACCAGGTGCGCTTCAGATCGTCCCGGACGTGAATTCGCAGACGCCCCAGCCCCTCGATTTCGAGTTCGACCCGGTCGCCGTCGTGGAGGGCGCTCAAGCCTCGATGGTTTGTGCCGGTCGCGACGATGTCTCCGGGTTCGAGGGCATGGATGGCGCTGACCCACTCGATGCAGCGCACGATGTCGTGCGCCATATCATCCGTGTTGAAGTCCTGCTTGAGCATTTCGTTCACCCACAGCTGGACTTGAAGTTTCTGCGGGTCGGCAATCTCGTCTGCCGTCACAATGTATGGCCCAACAGGCGCAAAGGTGTCGCGTGACTTGGCCTGAAAGAAGACGTTGTGGGCGGGCGGTAGGCCGCGCGCCGAACCGTCTATGAAATTGACGTAGCCGAAGACGTAGGACAGCGCTTGCGCCGCGGGTACGTTGGACGCGCGCCTACCGATCACGACGCCGAGTTCGGCCTCGCCCTCGAATACGCTCGCGGGCACATCGGGCAGGAGCATGGTCTCGCCCGGTCCGATGATTGCGCCCGGAGACTTGTGAAACGCGTTCATGGGCGGCCGCGCATCGAGCGTTCCGTTCTCCATGTAGTTCACCGCCATGCAACTGATCTGCCGCGGCCGCGGCCGCGGCAGCGGCGCGCGCAGCGTCACGGAGGCGAGCGGCGTTCCTTGTTCCGTTGCCAGCTGCGATTCGATGCGCGGGCGGTAGGCGTCGAATCCTGCAATGAGCCCGGTCATCAAATCCTGCCGATCGCGATGTGGGATATCACTCAGCACGGACGTGATGTTGACGACCCGCTCGCCCTTGAGTACGCCGAGCTGGAAGTCGTCGAAGTAGATGAGTTTCATGGCGTGCCGCTGTCTGTGTTGTGATCAATGGCCTGCTGCCCCGCCGCGTGGTGAGTTGCGCTTCCGGTGCGCACTTGCCAGCGTGGACAGACATTCAATGGGAGGCGTTAGCGGGTACATTCGGGCCTGACCAGCCGGCGTCTGTCGCGACCACGCCGCGCTCGGCAAGGTCGGCAATGTCGATCGCGGATAGTCCAATCTCTCGCAATACGACTTCAGTGTGCTGGCCGAGGCGTGGCGGATGCAGAGCGACGCTGCCGGGTGTTTCGCTTAATTTCACCGGTAAGCCGCCCATGCGCATGGAACCAAGCCCTGGCAGGTCGATATCGACGAGACATTCGCGTGCCTGCAACTGTTCTTCCCGAACGAGGCGGTCCAGGGTGTTGATCGGTGAGCACGGTACGCCTGCGGCTTCGAAATGCCCAAGCCAATGCGCGGTTGGTTGCTTCGCGATGATCTGCGCGATCGCTGCGGCGAGGAAGTCCCTGTGCTCGGTGCGGCTGCTGTTGCTCTGAAAGCGCTCGTCGGTGACCCAGGATTGTTGGTCGAGCACCGTGCACAGATCCCTGAACATGCGGTCGTTGAAGCATGCAATGACCAGCCAGCCGTCGCATGCCTCGAACGCCCGATAGGTAGGGTTGCCGCCGAGTCCCGCGCTGCCGGTCCGCGTCGGCGGCTCGCCGGTAGCGAATAAACGCGTGAGATGCTGGCCTAGCATCGAGATTTGCCCTTCAAGCAGCGACGTGTCGACACGCTGGCCGCGCCCGGTGCGGTGACGCGCCTCCACCGCGAGCAGGACACCGATCGTGGCCATCATGCCCGCTGTGACGTCGCATACCGATGGCCCCATCTTGACCGGCCCACCGTCAGGCTCGCCGGTCAAGCTCATGCCGCCCGTATACGCCTGCATGAAAAGATCATTGGCGGGCCGCTTGCTCAGCGGACCGGTCGCGCCGAAGCCGCTGATGGAGCAGTAGATGAGCCGGGGATTTGTTTCGCGAAGTTGCTCGTAGTCGAGGCCGGCGCGCGCCAGCGCGCCGACCCGGTAATTGTCGACCAGCACGTCGGCCTGGTCCACGAGGCGTCGCACAAGAGCCGCTCCCTCGGGATTTTTCAGGTCAACCGCAATGCCGCGTTTGTTGCGGTTGGTACATGCGTAGTAGCCGGCGAGAACGCCGTGGAAGCCCTCGCCCCAATATCGGCTGTCGTCTCCCACTCCGATGCGTTCCACCTTGATAACCTGCGCGCCGTAGTCACCGAGTGTCATGGAGCAGAACGGCCCCGCCATAGCGACGCCGATCTCTACCACCTTCATTCCGTCCAATGGACCAGCCATGTTATGTGTCTCCTGCAGTGTTGCTGCGATAGGGGCGCCGGAGAGCCGTCATCGCATGGTTTCTGCTGTGACTGCTCAGTGCGCGAACTCGGCAGGCTGCCGGTGCGCGTCGCACGGGTGCTCGTCCGTAAGGGCGGGTACCGGCCGTCCGAGCACCACGTGGCCAGGGAGGTCGAGCAGCGCGTGGGCGATTCTGGCGCGATGCTCATGCGTCGTTCCAAGACGCATGGTCCACGCCGACACGCGTCGGAACCAGAGGTGCAGATCGAATTCCATCATGAAGCCGATGCCGCCGTGAATCACCTGAGCGTTACGGACGACGGCCTCGCATTTCTCATTGCAGAAGGCCTTCGCTTGCGATACCTCGACGGTATGTGGCAGGCCCTGACCCATCTTCCACAGGGCTTCGTACGTTAACAGTTCGCCCCCGTCGATCCAGATGATCATGTCCGCGCACATGTGTTGCACAGACTGAAACGCGCCGATCGGCTGGCCGAAGGCCTCGCGCATCTTTGCGTATTCGATGGCCATTTCGGCGTCCTTGCGGGCCGCGCCGAGCATCTGGGCGCACAGCAGCGCCGTTGCGACATCGAGCATCCGTTCGACGACTGGCCAGCCCTGGTCTAGTGCTCCGATACATTGGCCGGCAGGAACACGCACATTCTTGAACACGACTTCGCTTTGCTGGTCCTTCGCGGTCGTAACGAGCGCACGGTGCGTAATGCCCGCGCTGGCAGTGTCGACCAGAAAGAGGGAAAGACCTTCTGCGCCGCGCGATGCGTCGCCGGAAGTGCGGCACACAACGAGACATGCATCGGCGCTTACGAAGTTGTCCACAAAGAGCTTGCTGCCGTTGATCACGAAGTCATCGCCCTCGCGACGCGCCGTGGTATGCACGGCAGTGGGGGAGCAGTACGCTCCGTTTTCCACGACAGCCCACGTCAAAAGCTTCTCGCCGCGAGCTACGGCGGGCAGTATCGCGTCGCGCTGCGAGTCTGATCCGTCGCGCGCGATGGTCAGTGCCGCGACTACCGTGCTCAGCAGCGGCAACGGCGCCACGGCACGGCCGATTTCCTGAAGCACGAGCCCGAGATAGACCAAAGGCATGGCCGAGCCGCCATAGGTTTCGGGCAGGCACAAGCCCTGCCAGCCGAGCTCGGCGGCCTTGTGCCAGAGCGCCGGCGGATAGCCCTTGGGATCGCGCTCCATTTCTCTCACGAGCTTGGTCGAGCATTCTCCTTGGAGGAAAGCGCGGGCCGCGTCGCGGATCATCTCTTGTTCATCATCTAGTAGGACTTGCACATCGATCTCCGTTGATTGCTCACGCGGTGCATGCCAATAGCCGGCGAGCCAATGGTTCTTCACTGAGGTTTGCGAGATTTTCGTGACGAAGGCAGGTTCAGGCCACGCCGGGCGATCTGGTCACGCATGATCTGCACGCTGCCGTGATTCACTCCCGACTGGAAAGCGCCCATCACGTTATGTGCGAAGACCCCTTCCTCAATCGCATGCGGGGAAGTACTGAGCAGCTGGGCATAGGGCCCAAGCATCTGGGTGATGGCTTCCGTCGTCTTGACGCCATGCTCGGGCGCCCACACCTTCTCGGCTGAACCTTCGTAGGTAAACTTGCCGCCGCGCTGGACGATCGACATGCTGCGCATTGTCATGAGCCGGCAGACCTGCGCCTCGGTCCACAACTCGGCCACCTTGTCGCGAATCGCTGCGTTGTTGGCAAGTGCTTCGGGTCCGTGCCGGTTCTCCTTGAGCCAGTTGACGATGTCCTCGTCGCGCCGGATCGACATCAGGTACCGCCATGCGCCCACCCGGTCGAGGTTCAGCGCTGCGGCGCCGATACCCCAGCCCTTGTTCTCTTCGCCGAGCAACGCTGTCTTCGGCACGTGCAGATCGTCGAAAAAGGTTTCGTTGGTGCGGGCTTCGCCGTAGGTTGTGCCGTGCGGTGCGCCCGGTGAATTCTGTATGGTCCATAGCGGGCGCACCGTAATACCGGGCGTATCCATGGGGATGAGGAAGATGGAGATGCCGTCGTGCTTCGGTGCGGATGGGTCAGTTCGCGCCATCAGGTAGATGTGGGTCGCCCAGTGCGCTGCTGTGGTGTAAATCTTTTGGCCGTTGATGACGTAGCCATCCGCGGTCGGTACGGCCCGGCAGCGCAGGTTGGCGAGATCCGCACCCGCATGAGGCTCAGAGAATCCGAGGCAGAACGAGACTTCGCGGTTGATCAGTCTGGGGATGAAGTACTGCTTCTGTTCCTCTGTCCCGGCCGCAAGAATGGCCGGGGCGCCGCTCCCTCCCAGATCGATGCTGACGCCGGCACGCATGAATTCCTCTTCAACGATGAACTGCGAGAGCTGGTCGCCGCCCTGGCCGCCATATTCCTTGGGGTAGGCGATGCCGAGCCAGCCACGTTCGCCGATCCTTCTGTAGAGCTCTTTCATCAACGGCCCGGTCCTGCCGGTCGGGCGCATCTCGCCATCCTCGGCGGCCACCTTGATGTTGTCGTCGGCGAGTACGGCGGGCGTCACGTTGTGCTCGATGAACGCGCGAACGTCGCGTCGGAGCGCTTCCTGCTCGGGGGTATAAGCGAAGTCCATTGTCTGTGCGTCTCCTGGTCAAAATCTCGGCGTAATTCGCTATGCAAATTAACAATTCACATTTACGATGCTACGGCCTTCGTTTGCGGTCGTCAAACGATTCCGTCGTAGTACAAACCCTCGACGGTTTTTCATGTTGGGCCAGAAACCTGGTGTTTTCCCCTGATCCATTGACCTGTCGGCTAACTGGTTGATATTCTAGGTCAACGAAATGCAAATTCGCACAGCGAATAATAGGTTTGAATCAGCCCCTGAGGAGAGTGCATGTGTTTTGCGGCATACCGGGAGAATGGGATCGGGAGTTCTGCGGCCGCCAGAGCCGAATCTTCCTTCCGTGTATGCGCCATCAGGAACGTTAGGTATGCCAGCTATCTGGGTCACCTATGCTCCGGAGACAATGAACGTGGGTTAGCAGCCGGCCGCGGCCTGCAGGAGGGCGAGGAAATTGACTTCGACCCGGTCGTGCCGTTGCGGGCGCCGCCCGGGATTTTCTGCATTGGTCTTGCTTACGCAGAACGCTGCCCCGAAAGGGCGTTCGCCGTGCCTGGTTATTCCGCCGCTTTCAGCCACACCGGCTTGAGTTTCGTCGGAGAGGGTGCGGCCGTCGTTCGGGCTCGCGTCCCCCAGCGTTTGGAATTCGAAGGTGAGTTCTCAGCATTCATCGGATGCGGCGATCGCGAAATCGGAAAGGTGCGGCCGCGCGAGCAAGTCATCGCTTATTCCCTTTTTAGCGACCCATCGATTCGAGACTGCCAACCCGAGCCTCAACAGTGGACGGTCGGCAAGGACGCCGACCACACCGGCGCCCTCGGGGCCTTTCCTGTCGCTGCTGAAGAGATACCGCGTGGCCGGCGAGGATTGCGGCCGCAGATCCCGCCAAACCGCAACGTGGAGCGGAGCGCCGCGACCCATGGCCGGGTCGTCGGCATCGCTATTCCTGCGTCGATGCTCAGCGAAGCGGTCGCGCTGAAGCCGGGTGACATCATTGTCGCCCGCACTCCCGCAGGCGTCGGACCGGCGCATAGACCGCCGACGCGGGTGAAACGCCGAATGTTGCCTGCGCACAAGCGAACCATCCGGCGAAACGGGCAGGACGGGTCACGCGATTGTGCAATGTTAAGTCCGCGTTGGTGCGCCGCGCCCAGCCAGCAAACGACCTGGCGTCCGTCGCACGCTATGGCCCGCGAGCGCATCGGGCTCGATAACGCGATGCCTGACTCCGCCCTCCTAAGGCAACTGGCTGGAAAAGCAGGCGCAACCGCATTTCCCCAGATGCCATTCGAACTGGCAAGGGGCGACAGTCTCCCTGGCCAATGCTTTCCACCCATCACTTACAGCGTGAGGAATATGCAATGTTCCGTCTTCCGTCCGAGCAAATCCCGGGTGTCTACCATCGCCGGGTTGGCGACCTGACAGTGACTGCCGTCTGTGACGGCTACCTGTACCCCCCTGTCGATATTGTGCAGGGGATCAGCGAGGCCGAGACTGTCCAGATGATGGTCGCTGGGCAAGGTTATCCAACCATTCGGGCTTCTATTAACGTATTTGCCATCCGCTCAGAAGATCGGACTGTGCTAGTGGATGCCGGATGTGGCAGCACGTTGGGAACAACCTGCGGCAGGCTATGCGACAACCTCGCCAAAGCCGGTATTGCGTTGGATAGTGTGCATGCTGTCCTGCTCACTCATATCCATCCCGACCACTCCAACGGTCTGACGACCGCCGACGGCGAAGCGGTTTTCGCGAACGCCGAGGTGATCGTCCATGAAGCAGAAATCGCCTATTGGCTCGACGACGCCGTCATGGCCCTGGCAGACGAGCGTGCGCGCTCGCGCTATTTTGCCGCCGCGCGCTTTTGCCTGGCACCCTATCGTGACCGCATCCGCACGTTCACTGCGGGCGAGGTGCTACCGGGCATCGTCGGCTTGCCCAGTCATGGCCATACCCCGGGCCATGTCGCCTATCGCATCTCTTCGGCTGGAGAGGACATGCTGTTCTGGGGCGACACAGTGCACGTGCCGGAATTGCAGGTGCCGCGGCCGGACATTACTGTGCGGTACGACGTCGATCAGGCCCGGGCGGCATTTTCACGCCAGGCCATTTTCGACATCTTGCTGCGTGACAACCTGGTGGTGGCCGGGGCGCATCTGCATTTCCCAGGCTTCGCCCGACTGTCCCGCACAGACGGTTCGTACCGCCTCCTCCCGGAGCCCTGGGCCCACACGCTCTGATCCGGTCTCATGTGGTCTGCGACGGTTGCAGGACGTGCAGCCATGTCGACGCGAGGTCGCAGCGAGCTGGGTAGGCCGGCGGTTGACGGCAGACCTGAACCAAAGTTCGCGGCCGAGCCTGCCTTTGCGTCGGTCCCTGCGATCCGATTTTCAATCCATGCAAGTGAGGTAGATGATGAAGTGCTATCTGGTTGCGAACGTTATCGTCACCGACCCGGGGCGGTTCGCCGAATACCGCGAAAAGGTGCCGGCGGTCATTGCACAGTACAACGGGCAATATGTGGTTCGTGCCGGTGCGGTGCATCCCCTGGAGGGCGAGCTCGCCCTCCAGCGTATGATCATGCTCGAGTTTGCCTCCATGGATGCGGCGCGGCGGTTCTATGAAAGCAAAGAGTACGCGCCGCTGCTGAGGCTGCGGAAGGAAACGACACAGTCGCAGGTCGCCTTCGTCGAGGCCTTGGGCACGGAATACCTCAACTAGGGAGGGGCGAGCGCGCGGCCTCCGTCTAGCGTGAGCCCTGCTGACGGATGGCCTTTCGGTAACAGTTTTGGGATGGGACGGGGAGCCTCCCGTCCGGCGTCGGGGCGCGAATCGGCCGCGGCCGGCCTATGCCTACCGTTGGCCACCTGGCCCTGATAGCAACCAAAGAGAGCACCAGGCAAGTCCCTTGCATTTGACAGTGCTGGGGCCGCGTCCCCCAACATGGCGATCGCCCCCAAAAGCGAGCCAGCCATCGACAGCATCGACGTCTTCGGCAGCCCATCCCTATGTGAACCGATCCATGAACGCATTGCGGCACCACCCTTCTTCCGGGGTGGCATCGCCACCAGGGCGACCGGGCAGATGCCGCTGCTCGCCTGATCCTCGGCGTGTCTGGCGCGATGCGTCGCAGCCGTGATCGAAGAAACGGGTGCGTTCGCCGCTGCAGGCGGAAAATGAAGACCGAAAACCGGCCACCGATGCGGCTTGAAATCGCAAGCTCGCCTGACCCCGCCCGCTAACCGATGTCTCTGCTCAGATCAGGCAGATGGCGATGCCCTCGTGCTTCGGCACGGCGGGTCAGGTCGCGCCCTCAAATAGATGTGCGTGGGCCAATGCGCGTTTGGCGTAAATCTTGCCCGTTGATGACGTAGCCCTCCGCGGTCGGTATGGCCCGGCCATGCAGGCTGGTGACACCCGTCCCCGCATGAGGCTCAGAAAATCCGGGCATAACCAGACGTCGCGGTTGACCAGTCTGGGGACGAAGCATTGCCTCTGCTCGTCTGTCCTCGCCGCAAGAATGGCGGGGCGCCGCTAACCCCCAAATCGATGCTGACGCCGGCGCGTATGAATTCCTCCTCCGCAATGAACTTCGAGAGCTGGCCGCCATACTCCTTCGGATAGGCGCTGCCGAGCCAGCCACACTCGCCGATCTGCCAATAGAGCTCCCTCGTCAGCGGTCCGGTCTTTCTCGCCGGGCGCAGCACGTCGAGCTCGCAAGCCACTTCAATCTTGTCTTCGATCAGTACATCCGGCGCGAGGTCGCGCAATGAACACGGAAACATTGAGTTTGCGTCGTTTCCCGCTCGTGGCTAAGCGAAATCCGACGGTTGCTTGGCTCGGCGCCGGAAGATGGCAATATTCGCGGTGCGAATTATCAATTCTTTAGCGGAGATGCTACGAGCTTCATCTGTCGTCGTCAAACGATTCCACCATAGTGCAAACCCTGTTCGTGCTGACGAAAATGGCGCGCTACCTGGTGCTTTCCCGCGATCCCTTGACCTCTTTGCAAACAGGCTGCTATTCTGAAAGTGCGAAATGACGATTCGCACAGCGAATAGTAAGAATCGTAGGCCGGGATGGGCCGGTTCAAACAAACCACGCCGCAATCTCCAGCCGCGTCAGCGACGATAGGTGGTTCTACTAAGCTTTGACCGGGCCAGCCCGGATGGCCGCATTCACGGATAAAGGAAAGACAATGCCCGATTTGCCTAAAAGAGTTCAGATCAACGAGGAAGGCCCTCGCGAAGGTTTCCAGATCGAGAAGGGCACGATCCCCACCGATCGGAAGGTCGAATTGATCGACGCCTTGTCAGAGACAGGACTTAGCGAGATCCAGACGGTGTCCTTCGTGAATCCTGCCCGCGTGCCGGGCTGGGCCGACGCCGAGGAAGTGGTCAAGCGCTTTCATGCAAAGCCGGGCATCCGCTACACAGGGCTGTGGCTTAACGAAAAGGGCTTGATGCGAGCGATCGCGACCGAAAAGCTGTTCATGAAGGGGTTGATATCGCTAACTGCGTCGGAGAAATTTCTGCAGCGCAATCAGCAACGCACGCTCACGGAAAATCTCGACGAGCAGCGCCACATGATCACTGTCTTCAAGCAGCACAACATTCCGGTTGAACGCGGCAGCATCATGGCGGCATTCGGGTGCAACTTCCAGGGCGACATTCCGGTTGGAACTATCGTCGAGATGGTGGCCCAGATCATTGATCTCGGTAAGCAGACTGGCGTCGAAATCAAGGTGGTATCGCTTGCCGACACGATGGCCTGGGCGACGCCACAGAGCATCTACAGGGTGGTCGGAGCGGTCCGCGAGCGATTCCCTGATCTGCGGCTTTCGCTGCATCTGCACGATACACGCGGTATGGGCATCGCCAACGCTTTCGCTGGACTGCAGATGGGCGTGGACTCTTTCGACAGCACTGTCGCAGGCCTGGGCGGTTGTCCTTTCGCGGCGCATGCCGGCGGGGCAGGCAATGTGTGTACCGAAGATCTGGTCTTTATGCTGAATGAAATGGGCATTGAGACGGGCATCGATCTGGACAAACTGCTTGAAGTCGGACGGCTTGCGGAAGATATCGTCGGGCACCCATTGCCGGGAACTGTAAAGACTGGCGGCAGCCTGAAAGTGTTGCGCGATCGTCTACGGGCGGCCTGAGCCATGACCCAGTCACTTACGAAGAAAATCGGCGCATTCGTGGCCGCCCTTGACTTCGCGGCGATACCGGAAAAGGCCACGCAGACCGCGCGGGCGGGCTTTGTCGACTGCATTGGCGTCATGATCGCCGGTCGCGAATCCGACGCGCCGCGTATCCTGCAGCGCGTACTGGCACCCGGACGGGGCGCGGCGACGCTGGGTTTTACGCAGTCGCAGGTGAGCGCACCTGAGGCGGCATGGATCAACGGGACCGCCGCGCATGCGCTAGATTTCGACGATATGGCGGTGCGTGGCCACCCCAGCACAGTGCTCGTGCCCGCTATCCTCGCCGAGGCCGAACACCTGGACGCGAGCGGCGCCAGCATGCTGACAGCGTATGTGGCCGGCTACGAGACATGGGCCGAACTGGCGCTTCGCGAAAAAGACTCGGTGCATTCGAAGGGCTGGCATCCTACCGGCATCTGGGGCGCAGTAGCGGCGGCAGCGGCGTGTTCCTCGTTGCGACGGCTGAGCGCCGAAAGCACGAGCGTCGCGCTCGCGCTCGGCGCGTCGCAAAGCGCCGGGCTTCTTGCCAATTTCGGCACCATGACCAAACCGTTTCACGCGGGGCGCTCGGCTCATGCAGGCGTCGTCGCGGCCCGGCTTGCCGAGGCGGGGTTCACTGCATCAACCGACGCGCTCGAGCATCCGCAGGGCCTGTTGTGCGCAGTCTCTCAGCACGGCAACACGGACCGCGAGGCGGCGCCTGATACGGGCACGCGCTGGCACATCGTGCGCGAAGGCCTGAACATCAAGCAGTATCCGCTTTGCTACTGCACGCATCGGTGCATCGACGGTCTTCTCGCGCTCGTCAGAGAGAGCGGATGCACAGCGCAGGATGTCGAAAGCATTACCGCTGTCATCAGCGATCGCTACGCGACGATCCTGCGCAATCATCGGCCAAAGACCGGACTTGAGGCCAAGTTCAGCATGGAGTTTGCGATGGCCGCCACGCTGACAGCGGGGCGCGTAGGGCTCGGTGAACTGACCGACGACTTCGTCAACCGCGCCGACGTCCAGTCGCTCATGCGGCGTGTGCGGATCGAGACGGGCAGCGAGTACGACAGCAGCAACCCCGACGGTGCGCCCTACGACCAGGTCCGCGTGCAGCTGAAAAACGGCAGGGTATTGGAGGGTTCACAGGTTCGCCGGGCGCGAGGCCATGCCGACTTGCCGTTCTCCAACGACGACCTCTACGAAAAGTTCGAACTGTGTCTCGATTCGGTGGGTGCGAAGACCGATGCGGCGTTGCTCTTCGACAGATTGATGTCCCTCGAAACCATCTCGGCGCGACAACTCACGAGCGTGCGCTCATGAAGCTCGCGAGTCACAGCAATCGCGCGAGCAGGAGTGCGCGCATATCGACTAACAGCCGGGCGGCGCATGGCGGGCCCGAGCCGACGCAAGGTGAAAGCCAATGAGTGAACCAGAAACCTATCTCACGGCCGAAGTCCGTTCGTATATCGGCATGGAGACGCAACCGGTGCCTGCGTTTGATCCGGTGGAACGGGGCGCGGTACGACGTTTCGCGCAGGCCATCATGGATGCCGATCCTGTCTTCATGGACGCGGACGCGCAACCGCGATACGGCGGTCCTGTTGCGCCGCCCCTGTTTCCGTTGACCCAGCACCGTTTGCCGTTTGGCGTCCCCGATGTCGTATCGCAGCATGCCTCGGATCCCGACTACGACGGCACGCGAAACGAGATTGCGCTGGCGCGAACGTCCGATGCCGACGCCAGGCCCACTTCGCTCCCGCCGCTGCCGCTCGACTCACTGGCGTTGCTCAATGGCGGATCGGAAATCGAACTGTATCGCTACATGCGACACGGAGAGACGCTGTATTCGACGAGTCGCTACGCCGACATCTTCGAGCGGCGAACCTCGAAGGGATTGATGGTTTTCGTCGTGACGACTACGGACTACCTCGACGAACAAAGCAACCTCGTGGCGCGTGTCAAGCTGACCACGATCCGGAGATGACATATATGAACTCGTCCGCTTTTCTCGCCGAGACACGCATCGAGCCGCGCTATTTCGACGACGTCCGAATTGCCGAGCGTCTTCCGGAATTAACGAAAGGCCCGCTTACAACTACCCACCTGATGCGCTGGTCCTCCGCCATCGAGAACTGGCACAAGATCCACTATGACAGAACCTTCACTCAGGAGCACGACAGGCTGCCCGATCTGCTCGTGAACGGCTCGCTCAAACAGAACTTCCTCGTGCAGATTGTCAAGGAGTGGGCGACCCACCACGGCTGGCCGTGGAAGGTGAACTTCCAGTTTCGCGCCATGGACGTGGTGGGCAGCACGTTAGTCGTCTGGGGCGAAGTAACTGGCCTGTTAAAGCTGGAGCGTTACGGGCTGGTGGAAGTGAAACTTGGCATCCGCAACCAGGACGGCCAGGAATCTACGCCAGGCTCGGCGACCATCGCGCTGCCATACCGCGGCGGTCCAGCCGTCCCCTATCCCTTCGTGGCGCCTTCGAATGAAGAGATCACCGCTGCAAGGACAGTCGAAGAGACTCAGGCAACCGGTTAGTCGGACCGGGCGATTCCGAATCTGGTCGCGCGAATGCAGTAACCGGCGCGCGCACCGTGATGCATCGATGTCAGTCACGCCGGCGATTGTCCGATGCCTTGAGCAAGGCACATATCTACAATGAGATGGAGGAGCGCGTGAACGACATAAACCAGAGATTGGACCGTCTGCCGATTGTCGGGTCCCACAAGTGGGTGATCGGCATTTTCATGTTCGCCTATTTCTTCGAGCTATCTGATCTCAGCACCTTCGCCTACGCCGCTCCCCAGCTTATCAAGAACTGGGGCATTCATCTGCACGCTATCGCGCTTATCACCTCGGCGAGCTTTGGGGGCATGTTTGTGGGCGCGCTGGTGGGCGGGGTGCTTGGCGACCGGTTTGGGCGCAAGACGGTGTTTGTCCTGTCGGTACTCGTCTACACCGGCGCTTCCTTCCTCAACGGGTTTGCCTGGGATATCTGGTCGCTTGCCGCGTTCCGACTGATCACCGGGCTGGGCTTGTCCGCAATGACTGTCGTCGCGAGCACTTATACCATCGAGTTTTTTCCGGCTCAGACGCGTGGGCGAATACTCTCCCTGATCATCGCATTCTCGCTTGTGGGTATCCCGATCACCGCATGGGTTGCCCGTGGACTTGTGACTACCGGCCCGGAGGGCTGGCGTTACATCTTCATCTGGGGCGCACTGGGCATACTGGTCGTGCCAGCAGCAATCGTGAAGTTAAACGAATCACCACGATGGCTTGAGCGCCGGGGCGAGACCGAGCACGCGCAACGCATCGTGGCGCGATTAGAGACAGCCGCCATCGCACGTCATGGGGAGCTGCCGCCATTTCGTGCGGATCAGCAGCTCTACGTCCCGCCGAAGGTATCTCACGCACAGATCTTCGGCAGCGAGTATCGCCCAAGACTGATCGTCTTCATGCTGACCTCGATCTTTAGTACGCTGGGCTTTTACGGTTTCATTGCGTGGGTGCCGTCCCTGCTGGTCGAGCACGGTTTCTCCGTGGTGAAATCCCTCAGCTACTCAAGCCTGATGGCGATCTGCAATCCGCTCGGCGCCCTGATCGCAATGACAATGATCGAAAAGGTAGAACGCAAATACATGATCGCGGGGGCCGCGCTGTTTATTGCGGTGCTGGTGTCGATGTACGGATGGACCACGAATCCTGTCCTGATCGTCGCCTTCGGGGCGGCCGTGATGATCGGGCTGCAAGCCATTACCGTCGCCTTCTGGACCTTTGAGTCCGAGAGCTTTCCGACCGACATCCGCTCCGGAGCCACCGGTCTAATCTACGGCGTCGGGCGCATGGCCAACATCATTGGTCCGTTCATTGTAAGTGGCCTCTACGGTGCGTTCGGCTACTACAGCGTGTTCATGTATATCGTGACCTGCTTTCTGATCGGGGGGGCGATCGTGGCAGTTTTTGGTCCGAAGTCGACCGGGCTCTCGCTGGAAAGCATCGGCGAAGCGCAGACAGGCGCCGCGTCGAAAGCCATGTTGGACATGAAGGCCGTCAAGACCCGTGGTTCCCTGTAAGCGTGATGAGATAAGGAGTGGATGTGAAGATCCTGGTGCCAGTCAAGAGAGTGGTCGACGCAAACGTGAAGGTCAGCGTGAAATCCGATCAATCGGGTGTCGAGCTCGCCAACGTGAAGATGTCGATGAATCCATTCGACGAAATCGCGGTTGAGGAAGCCGTTCGTCTGCGCGAAGCAGGCGTGGCAACCGAAGTGATCGCCGTGTCGGTCGGCGTGGCACAAGCGCAGGAAACGCTGCGCACGGCGCTCGCGATCGGCGCGGACCGCGCAATTCTCGTCGAGTCGAAAGACAGCCTGGAGCCACTTGCAGTCGCGAAGATCCTGAAGGCGTTGGTCGACAAGGAACAGCCTGGGTTGGTCATTCTGGGCAAGCAGGCCATCGACGACGATTCGAACCAGACCGGCCAGATGCTGGCTGCGCTGGCGAATCTGCCGCAAGCAACGTTCGCGTCGAAGGTTGTCGTCGCTGACGGCAAGGCTACGGTGTCGCGCGAAGTCGACGGCGGTGCGGAAACGCTGTCGCTGAGCCTGCCGGGTGTGATCACGACCGACCTGCGCCTGAACGAGCCGCGCTATGTGACGCTGCCGAACATCATGAAGGCGAAGAAGAAGCCGTTGGAAGTCATCAGGCCGGAAGACCTCGGCGTTGATGTGACACCACGCCTGAAGACGCTGAAGGTTGTCGAGCCGCCGAAGCGCTCAGCCGGTGTGAAGGTGCCGGACGTGAAAACGCTGGTCGAGAAGCTTAAGGCCGAAGCCAAGGTGCTTTAAGTAAAACGCGGAGACGGACGAAATGACGAATCTGGTGAATCTTGTAATAGCAGAACACGATAACGCATCGATCAAGGCCGCGACGCTGAACACGATTGCAGCCGCGCAAAAGATCGGTGGTGATATTCACGTGCTGGTGGCAGGTCACAACGCGCAAGCCGCGGCTGATGCTGCAGCGAAGATCGCAGGCGTGAGCAAGGTGTTGCTGGCCGACGCGCCGCAACTCGAAGCGGGCATCGCAGAAAACATCGAAGCGACGGTGCTGAACATCGCGAAGGACTATTCGCACATCCTCACGCCGGCGACTGCTTACGGCAAGAACATCGCGCCGCGCATCGCCGCGAAGCTCGATGTCGCGCAGATCAGCGACATCACGGCTGTAGACAGCGCTGACACGTTCGAGCGTCCGATCTACGCAGGCAATGCTATTGCAACGGTTCAGTCTCAGGATCCGATCAAGGTCATCACGGTCCGCACGACGGGTTTCGACCCGGTCGCAGCAGAAGGCGGCAGCGCAACGGTCGAGAAGATCGAAGCCGCAGCCGACACGGGTCTCTCGCAATTCGTGAGCCGTGAAGTGACGAAGCTGGACCGTCCGGAACTGACCTCGGCGAAGATCATCGTCTCGGGTGGCCGCGGTCTGGGCAACGGCGAGAACTACACGAAGGTTCTGGAACCGCTGGCCGACAGGCTGAACGCGGCGCTGGGCGCCTCGCGCGCAGCCGTCGATGCGGGGTTCGTGCCGAACGACTATCAGGTCGGCCAGACCGGCAAGATCGTCGCGCCGCAACTGTACATCGCTGTCGGCATCTCGGGCGCGATCCAGCATCTGGCCGGCATGAAGGACTCGAAGGTGATCGTTGCGATCAATAAGGATGCGGAAGCGCCGATTTTCAGCGTCGCCGATTATGGTCTGGTGGGTGACCTGTTCGCCGTGGTCCCGGAGTTGGTCGCCGACTTGAACCACGCGGGTTGAGTGGCGAATGGTCGAAACGTCGGGGATGACAATGGCGTACGAGATGCAGCGAGCCAGACGTCAGGCAGCCGACGCTGCGAATGCAGAAGATGCTTCCAACTGGCGATGGTTTTCGGAACTCCTCGAGGAAAGGAGGATACGGTGGTGTTTCACTGGAACACGCTGGCTCGTCAGCGTTGACCACAAGCATGTGGCGACCGAACAATCCTTCGACAAAGCCATACGGGCCGCACGGGCGGCATGTGAGTAACAGTGAAAAACGCACCCCCACAACGAAGCGTCGCGGTCCACCCAGCATGATTGCGCACCAATTTCGGCGCCCGCCAATGTCGAGTTGAAGGAAGGCCGCCCATACGACATCACTGAAGATTTTTGCCTCCGGTTGATCAGGTGCCGTTTTGGCCGACCTCTGTCAGCACGCCGGTCCGGGGCAAAAGGGAAGGAGCGGGCGCGGCAAGACGTTCCACATCCGCCGGCGCATAAGCGGTGGCCCCCATTCGACAGTCGGCCTTGCAGTACATATTTGTCACAGATGCCGCACCAGGAGCTTCCATGCACAACTCAGTTGGCGAATTTATCTCACAGCAGGCCCGGCGAAATCCCGACAAGGTTGCGGTTATTTTCGAGGATCAGCGCTGGTCGTTCGCGGACCTGCATCAGCGTTCCTCGGCGCTTGCGGCGAGTCTCAAAAGGCTGGGCATTGTCCGGGGAGACTGCGTATCGCTCTATTCACATAACTGCCCGGAATGGATCATTGCGTACTACGCGGTAGTGAACCTTGGAGCTATCGTCAATCCACTGAATTCGATGCTTACCTCCGAGGAAGCCGCTTATGCGATGAACGATTGCAAGGCACGCGCGGTGATAGGCTCGTCGGAGAAAATTGCTGCGATGGCATGCGTTCTGCATAAGGCGCCGCTGGAATGGCGCATTGCATTCGGTCCTGCGTTACCAGATGGCGCACTCGCGTTCGATGACCTGCTGGCGGCTTCCCCATCTGAAACAGACCGTTTCCCTGATAAGACAATCGGCCTCGACGACCCTTGCAGCATCGGCTATACATCGGGCACGACGGGCTACCCAAAGGGTGCGTTGCTCACCCATCGAGCAATCGTGATGAATACCGCCATGACTGCCGTCATGCACGTACGCACGGCGGCGGACATCGTCGTCAGCGCACTGCCTTGCACGCATGTGTACGGCAACATCGTCATGCACACCATGATTGCTTACGGCGGAACGTTGGTTATGCACCGCAGTTTCGACGCCGAAAAAGTGCTGCGAAGCATCGAGGAGCATCGGGCGACCCTGCTCGAAGGCGTGCCGACGATGTACATGTATCTGCTGGATTCACCCCACCTTGGTAAATTCAATATCTCGACGCTCACGCGCGCGACCGTCGGCGGCCAAACCATGCCGGAAGCGAAGATGCGCGCGGTCGAGGAGATGTTCGGCTGCCCGCTGCTCGAACTGTGGGGCATGACCGAGCTGGGTGGCCTGGGCGCCACTCATACGCTTTATGGTCCCAGAAAACACGGCTCTATTGGTGTGGCGCTGCCACATCTGCAGATTCGAATTGTCAATAACGAGGATGGCGAAACGCAATTGCCTGTCGGAGAGGTAGGCGAATTGCAACTTCGTGGTCCAGTCACCATGCAGGGATATGTGGGCAAGCCGGACGCTACAGCCGAGACGTTGCTCGCAGGTGGATGGCTGCGCTCGGGCGACCTGGGCTGGATGGATGAGGATGGCTTCGTGTTCATCGTCGACCGCTCGAAAGACCTGATCATCACCGGCGGATTCAATATCTATCCGGCGGAACTCGAGCGGGTGCTTGCCGAGCATCCGGGCGTCGCGATGGTCGCGGTAGGCCGGGTCGCCGACGAAACCAAAGGCGAGCTGGCCAAAGCCTATGTGGTGCCGAGAGCAGGAGTCGCGCTAACTGTCGATGAGCTGGATCGTCATTGTCGTGAGCGGCTAGCGGCTTACAAGGTGCCGCGTCTGTACCAGATTGTCGATGATCTGCCAAAGACAAGTACCGGAAAAGTTCTCAGGCGAGACCTGCACAAGCTCGATTTGTAACGCGTGCAGCGCAACACCCAAAACCAGGCAACATTCAACGCAACACTTGAGGAGGATGACATGCGATTCGTGCAGTTTGAAGAAGGCGGCCAGCGCACGCTGGGTTTGGCGAAAGACGGCAAGGTCAAGGTACTCGGTCCAGCATCGCTCGACGACCTGCTGGCGAGGAACGTCGATCTCGTATCCTACGCAGCCGGTGCGGAAGTTAGCGGCGAGCGGTCTATGGACGACTTGAAGTTTTTGCCGCCGCTTACGCGCTCTGGCAAGGTGATCTGCGTCGGCCTGAACTACAACGCCCATACGAAAGAAAGCAACTTCGAACAGCCAGACTATCCGACGCTGTTCATGCGCGTAAACACCAGCCTCGTCGCGCACAACGAACCGATCGTTCATCCGCTTGTATCGAATGCGCTCGATTTCGAAGGTGAACTGGCGGTGGTGCTGAAGAGCGGCGGCCGGTACATCGCGAAGGCCGACGCGCTCTCGCATGTGGCGGGCTACGCACTCTTCAATGATGGCTCCGTGCGCGACTATCAGTTCAAGACACCACAATGGACCATCGGCAAAAACTTCGACGGCACGGGCGCGTTTGGTCCTGAACTCGTCACGCCGGATGAAGTCCCGCACGGCGCGCGCGGCTTGCTACTCGAAACGCGCCTGAATGGCGAGATCGTGCAGTCCGCCTCCACCGACACCATGGTGTTCGATATCGAAACGCTGATATCGACCATCAGCGAGGCGATCACGCTCGAAGCTGGCGACATCATCGTGACGGGCACGCCGTCCGGCGTCGGCTGGGCGCGCGAGCCGAAGCTGCTGATGAAGCCGGGGGATGTCTGCGAAGTCACGGTGGAAGGCTTCGTGCCGCTGCGTAATCCGATCGTGCGGGAACCCGCGTCGGGCTAGCGCGTTCGATTGTCCACCGGGCGGCACCGGCGCACGATCCGCAGACTGCGCAACCGGTGCCGCTGCGGTTTCCCGATGGAGAGAGAAAAGAGCAACGATACCCATATTGCCGCGCTCCTTATGGGGCGTGAGCATAGATATTCCCTTTCTCCCTACCAGGGAAAGTCCGACGTCGGGAGTTCCCTTGATTGTCATTGAAGCGACAAATGGATCTCAAACCTGTGATTAGAGTGAAGGTCAATTGTCTGTCACAGATGCCGCACCAGGAGCTTCCATGCACAACTCAGTTGGCGAATTTATCGCCCAGCAGGCCCGGCAACATCCCGAGAAGATTGCGGTGATTTTCGAGGACCAGCGCTGGTCGTTCGCGGAACTGGATCAGCGTTCATCAGCGCTTGCGGCAGGTCTCAAAGGCCTGGGGATTATCCGCGGGGACTGCGTATCGCTCTATTCACATAACTGCCCGGAATGGATCATTGCCTATTACGCGGTGATGAAGCTGGGAGCCGTCGTCAATCCACTGAATTCAATGCTTACGCCCGACGAAGCCGCTTACGCGATGAACGATTGCAAGGCGCGCGCGGTGATAGGCTCGTCGGAGAAAATCGCTGCGATGGCAGGCGTTCTGCATAAGACGCCGCTGGAATGGCGCATTGCATTCGGTGCTGGGTTACCAGATGGCGCATTCGCGTTCGATGACCTGCTGGCGGCTTCCCCATCTGAAACAGACTGTTTCCCCGATGAGACAATCGGCCTCGACGACCCTTGCAGTATCGGCTATACATCGGGCACGACGGGCCGCCCAAAGGGCGCGTTACTCACACACCGTGCGATCGTGATGAATACCGCCATGACTGCCGTCATGCACGTGCGCACCGCAGCGGACGTCGTCGTCAGCGCGCTGCCGTGCACGCATGTGTACGGCAACATCGTGATGCATACGATGATCGCCTATGGGGGCACCCTGGTCCTTCACCGGAGTTTCGATGCCGAGAGGGTGCTGCAAAGCATCGAAGCGCATCGGGCGACCCTGCTCGAAGGTGTGCCGACGATGTACATGTATCTGCTGAATTCACCTCACCTGGGCAATTTCAATATCTCGACGCTCACGCGCGCGACCGTCGGCGGCCAAACCATGCCGGAAGCGAAGATGCGCGCGGTCGAGGAGATGTTTGGCTGCCCGCTGCTAGAACTGTGGGGCATGACGGAGCTTGGTGGTCTGGGCGCCACTCATACGCTTTATGGTCCCCGGAAGCATGGTTCGATTGGTGTGGCGTTGCCACACCAACAGATTCGTATTGTCAGTAACGAAGATGGCGAAACGCAATTGCCTGTCGGAGAGGTGGGGGAATTGCAGCTTCGCGGTCCCATCACCATGCAGGGCTATGTCGGCAATCCGGACGCGACGGCCGAGACCCTGCTCGCGGGTGGATGGCTGCGCTCGGGCGACCTGGGCTGGATGGATGAGGATGGCTTCGTGTTCATCGTCGACCGCTCGAAAGACCTGATCATCACCGGCGGATTCAATATCTATCCGGCGGAACTCGAGCGGGTGCTTGCCGAGCATCCGGGCGTCGCGATGGTCGCGGTAGGCCGGGTCGCCGACGAAACCAAAGGCGAGCTGGCCAAAGCCTATGTGGTGCCGAGAGCAGGAGTCGCGCTAACTGTCGATGAGCTGGATCGTCATTGTCGTGAGCGGCTAGCGGCTTACAAGGTGCCGCGTCTGTACCAGATTGTCGTTGATCTGCCGAAGACAAGTACCGGAAAAGTTCTCAGGCGAGACCTGCACAAGCTCGATTTGTAACGCGTGCAGCGCCAAGTAGATCTGATATTCGTGCGCGAAGCGCAGACTTTCTACGGCAGCATTGTCCACCAACTGTTCACTTGCGTAAACGCGCCAAGATTTCAACAGACCTCGACGGGCGTCGAACGTAAAACTGCACTCGTCCACTGAATCGATCGCTACGTATTCGTCACGTCTGATAGCGCCGGCTTTACGTAGAGGCATCTTGCAGGCAGGAGGGCTTCGTTGGTGCCGGAGCTAGTGGCCCGTGTCCGAATTAATGCCTTCCTGACGAAGCTCCGCGCGGCAGGTTCGCTAATGGCACCGAGCGTCAAAACAATACTGTGCCGTGTCGGCTCGTGCAATGCGCGGCCGGCACGTCGATTCACGACGCGTTGTACTGGCGAGACTTCGAGCGCTATTCGGCGAATTCGACGGCATCCGATCGCCGATGAAATCTCCGTCGACCGCGGACGCACACCACCACTTTCTTCGTATGCGGCCGGACCTCGTGTGCTTGTCGAAGGCAATCAGGGCCGGATATCTCTGCCGTCCATCGTGATCACGTGCGAAGAAATCGACGCCGCCCGCTACGACGACGACATGACTCCCGGTCCCCTGCACTCCCATTTGTAGACCGGCAATCCGCTCGCGTCCCGCGCGCCACTTGCCACGCTGGATCTGTTTGAGAGCGTGGATGTGTTCGACGAGAACCAACGAACATCGTCCGCGCTACCCGCAGCGTTGAAAGCCTTTGGTCCCTCATCGGGTCGTGCAGTCGGCGCGGGCGCGGAACGATCATGCGTTCGATGCGGTGATCGAAGATTCCGCCCAGGCCCTCACATTGCGGATGAGCTTCTTCGAAACATCCCTGAAACAGGAGATTTCCTCGCGCCGATCGGTACGGCCGTTACATGATGTAGCCGTATATCCCCGACGATGAAGAGCTCATGCTGGCCGCCGGGCGCGCGCAAACGCAGACTCAAACGACCGTGCGCTGGCGCGTCTCGGACGTGGTCGCGCTATACGCGTTGCCGTTTAGCTATCTGCTGCATCGCGCGCAGACGATGGATCGCGAACACTTCGATCCGAGCCCCGTACAGCTCTCGACGCCGCTCTCGATCAAGCCGGGCGACTGCGAAGTGCGGGTATTGTGCGCGATCGGTGCGTCACCACACTGGGCCGACTGCCGACAAGCTGATGGCCATTTGATCAGGTGTCAAGCGCGCGCGAATCGCGAAGTCGAGCGGTGCGACGCGTTTCTGAATGGCCGCCGCGCGGTGCAATCGGAAAGACCACCGCCTCGGACAGATCAAAGACGTAGTCGGCGGCGTGAAAAGCGATGGGCATGGCGACCTGCGCGGCGGTCTACATGTTCGAAGTGCGTTGCAGATAAGGCTATACCCCACTTGGGGGCACGGGGACGATGCCTTCCATCAGCGTGCGCCACGCGCTGCGAAAGGATGGTGTCGGGCTGGTCCTCACGATTCCGCTCGAGTTCCGTTGATCGCATAGCCGAGTTTTCACCATTCCAGAAATCCACGCATCAATGCTCAGCACACTCTGGTCGATTTCGCGGCCGTCAACGCGTCCTAGGTCGCCGGCTCGGCGACAAACGCGGGCGCACGCCGCCGAGTTCACAACCGACTTGCTCGAGGCGCCTGCCCAGCAAGCATCGGCACTTGCGGGACGATTTTCATCTCCAGATCCGAACCGCCTAATTTGCCGGCCGTCATGACTGATATCCGCACGAAGTAGTGCGCGACGAACCGGATGGTTCTTACGATGATTCAAAGAGTGACGACTTTCAATCATCTGGGTCGCCCATACCGCATTCCTGATGTTTCGAGAACTCAGGGTTAGTCCCACCGCCCGCCACATTGCCTACATACAAAATATAAATTATATTTCTCTCACTGACTACTTTGTGAGGCATCTATGGCCGGACCATACGACGGCGTAACCATTCTGGACCTGACGTACGATCTCGGGCGATACGCAACGCGGCTTTTTGCGGACCTTGGCGCAAAGGTTGTGCGCGTCGAACCCCCGGAGGGCGCAATGGATCGTATCGCTGCGATAAGCGATGACGACGCAGGCGCGAAGTACGAATTCGAGTTTTTCAACGCCAGCAAATCGGCAATCTCCCTCGATTTGTGCACGGCTGAGGGATTAGAAACCTTTCGTGAACTCGCGGTCGGCGCCGACGCCGTGGTACTCGAGCGAGGGGGCCCGCTTTACGACAAGATCGAATGGCTGAGGGATGCTTCGCCACGGACCGTTGTCGCGTCAGTATCGCCATTTGGGCGCACGGGTCCGTTGGCGGACGCGCCTGCGAGTGATCTGGTTCTGCAGGCGGCAGGGGGTATCGCGTGGCTGTCCGGTAGGGTGGAGGATGCACCGCTTCGGCTGCCAGGTTCTCAGGCTACGATGGTTGCCGGCGTCTACCTTGCCGTCGCTATGTCTGTGGCCCTCCTAGATACGGAAGCAAGCGGCTCTGGGCACGTGATCGACTTGTCGGCACAAGAGGCAATCGCGCATTCGCTCCAAAACTCGATACAGGTTTACGACTTTGAACGGCGTGTTTCCATGAGAGGTGGTGAGGGAACACGCGATGCAAGCGAGAACGTGCTCGCCTGCAAGGACGGGCATATCTTCCTCGCCGCGCCGCGCACTTTGGGGGTTTCCTGGAACTCGTTGATGTCTTGGATCGCAGAGGTGGGCCACCCTGCGTCGCAGGAGTTCGAGCAGGAGCGCTGGGCGGATCGCAAGTGGCGTCTCACCCGTGAGGCAAAAGACCTATTTCGACAAACCATTGAGCCGTTCCTTATCAATTTTACGAAAGCAGAGATCACACAGCAGGGCTTAAAGCGAAAAATCGTGCTCGCTCCGGCTTCAACCCTTCAAGACGTTCTGGACGACCCGCAACTGGCATATACCGGTTACTTCAAGCGTCTTGACACAAGTGCGTTGCTGGGCACCGGCATCACGATGCCTGGCGCTCCGTATCGGTTCTCACAAGACATGTGGAGTGTGGCCGCAGCGCCGGCTATCGATAAACGGTCGTTCGGTGCAGAGGAGATTCAACAATGAGACAGGATATTCTTCGAGGCATTCGTTTCACTGACCTCACTTGGGCAGGCGCAGGTCCGTTCGGCACTAAAGTATTTTCGGATTTTGGGGCTGAAGTGATCAAAATTGAAAGCATGACGCGGCCCGACACCGTACGCACGGCTGGTCCATTCAAGGATGGCATTGCCGGTACCAACCGCAGTGGCTATTTTGCTTCTCGCAACACCGGAAAGAAAAGCGTCGCGATTGATCTGAAGACGGACGCCGGAAAGAAGATCGTTCTCGAACTGATCGCGAAGTCGGATGTCGTGACAAACAACTTCGGACCCGGGGTAATGGACCGCCTAGGCCTCGGATATGAGGCGCTGAAGGAGATCAAGCCAGACTTGATCTACCTGTCGATGCCTATGTATGGTCAGGATGGGCCTCGTGCGCAACTTCTCGGTGTTGGCATGACCATTAGTGCCGTGAGCGGGATCATGATGCACACGGCGTACGACGCATCCCATCCGGTCGGCCCGGGAACACATTACCCGGATCATGCTGCCAACCCATACCATGCCGCTTTCTCCGTGCTCGCAGCGCTACGCCACCGTCGCAAGACCGGGTTCGGCGCTAGGATTGACCTCTCGCAAGTCGAATCCACGGTGAATTTCATGGGTCCGATGCTCGTCGAGGCGGCTCATACCGGTGCGGAGCCACCGACGGTCGGGAACCGGCATCGTGCGCATGCGCCTCACAACATTTTCCGTTGTGAGGGAGAGGACGCGTGGGTCGCCATCACCGTCCTGGAGGACGAGCAGTGGCGCGCGCTCGCGAACGTTATCGATCAAGCGGATCTGGCCCAGGACCCGGATCTGCGCACGGCGAAAGGGCGACGCGCGAACATCGAAAGAATTGAATCCGCTCTTTCCCAGTGGACATCTCACAAGCGAGCGGGTGAGGTCGTAGATACGCTCCGGGCCGCCGGAGTGCCGGTGGCCTCTGTAGCCTGCTCACGTGATCTCATTGAGACCGATAAGCAACTTCTCGCCCGAAATTACTGGCAGTACGTACCGCACCCCGAGGTCGGTCCGACGCTGATCAGTTCGCCACCCTTCCTTCTTGATGGCGCACGCGTTGCACTCGAGCCGCCGCCGCTATTCGGCGAACATACGCACTCCGTTCTACAGGAGGATCTTGGACTATCTGCGGACCAGATCCGCACGCTCGAAGAGCTGGGAGCGTTGAAATGACTGCAGGAACTTCAGCTGGAGCGACACGTATGCGGCGGGCTGCCGCCGTGATTGGTGTCGGCCACACGGACTGGCGGTCCGACTGGGAGCGGTCGCGGCAAGGCGAGAAACCTGCGGACAGTTACGGATACGCGGTTACCGCGTTGCGCGCAGCGCTCGATGATGCCGGCATCTCGAAGGACGATATCGACGGCTTGATCGTCGGTCCCACAACCGCCTACGAGCGCATGTCGGAGGTCCTGGGAATCGACCCTCGTTGGGGCGATCAGGCCGATGCGGTGCTTTCCGTCGCACAGGCTGTCTCTGCAATCGAATGCGGTTTAGCCGAAACTGTCGCGCTGGTCTATGGCAACGACCAGAGAACGGCCAAGATCCAGTACGGCGGTCCGCAAGCAATGGGTGGCGATGCAATCCTCTCCTACGTGTATCACGCACCGTGGGGCATGACCTCGCAGGGCGCGCTCTATGCGCTCACCTTTCAGGCATACAAGGAAGCGCGAGGATTCGCGGACGCCGACCTCGGGCGCGTTGCGGTTGCTCAGCGCCAATGGGCGTCTCTCAATCCCAATGCCGTCATGCGTAAGCCCATCACGCTGGACGACTATATGGCAGCGAGGCATATCTGTGCACCACTCAGACTGTACGACTACTGCATGATTAATGATGGTGGTGTCGCGCTGATCATTACGAGCCGAGAAAGGGCTCTCACAGCCAAGCAAAAGCCTGTATTTATCGAAGCGGTCGGGCGCCGGGATCTGAATGCGGGTGCAACGAGCCTCGAGCCACGATTGACCGAGTTCTATTTGCCTGCACAGCAAGACTGCGCCCGGCAGGCTTTTGAGGTCGCTGGAATCGGGCCGTCCGATGTCGATCTGTTTCAGGTTTACGACAGTTTTTCTGTTCACGTTCCGCTTGCTCTGGAAGGTTACGGATACTGCGCGGTGGGCGACGCAGCGGGCTTCCTTCGTGACAAGGGTATTGGCCCCGGGGGGGCATTGCCAACTAATACCAGCGGGGGCCATCTCTCCGAGAGTTACATGCAAGGCTGGGCACATCAGATCGAATGCGTCAGGCAATTGCGCGGGCAGTGTGGTGAGCGACAAGTGGATGGCGCGAGATTCGCTCATTACACCTCCGACGTGGCAGGAAAGGCTGTTTCCATCATCTATGGCATCTAGGAGGTCATCCCATGGTTGACGACCACAATCAATTTCCCGCGGGCGCGGTACTAGGCCACTATGACGTCCCGATGTGGACAAGCATCAAGAAGGGAGCGATGGCGTTGCAGTGCTGTTCGGACTGCAACCACTTTCACTATCCGCCGGGCCCTGCGTGTCCGCGCTGCCTGAGCAGTGCGCTGGTCTGGAAACCCATCTCAGGGCAAGGCGAAGTCATTTCATGGATTCGCTTTGAACGGACCTACCTCGATAATTATCCGGCGCCGTACAAAGTGATCGCGGTGAGATTAGCCGAAGGTCCGATCATGATTTCAAATCTTGACACTATCGACGACAGCGCATGCGCAATCGGCGCGAAGGTAAGTCTGGTCTACACGACACTGGGAGACGACACGGTGTTGCCTCGGTTCAAGCTGATCGACGGGTAGTACAGGACCCCTTCGAAACCGACAGACAACAAAGAATGGAGACACGCCGTGACCAACCCAGTGCTGTCGCGCGCGACTGCCAAAGTCGAACGCCGACTCATACCGTTCCTCATGCTGATTTTCCTCGTGGCCTTTCTTGACAGGGCAAACGTCGGATTTGCGAAGGGGGATCTTCAAATATACGTAGGAATCTCGGACAGCGTCTTCGCACTTGGTGCGGGCCTCTTTTTTATTACCTACGCGCTGCTCGAAGTACCGAGCACCATGATGATGCACAAGATGGGGGCGAGATTCTGGATGTCGCGGATTATGGTGACCTGGGGACTGGCAAGCGCCGCGCTAATGTTCACCAGAGGTCCACTGTCTTTCTACGCCTTGCGGCTTCTGCTAGGAGCGGCGGAAGCGGGATTGTTTCCTGCCGCGATCTACTACATGGGTTGCTGGTTTCCGGATAAATCGCGCGGAAAGGCGATCGGATATTTCTTTGTTGCGGCGCCTATCGCCCTTGTCGTCGGCGGACCGGTTTCCGGGCTATTGCTGGGACTCAACGGCTTTTTCTCGCTCGCGGGTTGGCAATGGATGTTTTTAATTGAAGGTCTGGCAGCCTGTGTTGTTGGGTTCTGGGCGTACTGGTATATGGACGACACGCCTGCCAAGGCGCGCTGGCTGTCCGATGAAGAGCGGTCTGCGCTAGTTGATCGCCTTGCGCTTGAGGCGTCCTCCAAGGCGGGAGAAAAAGCCCCCCCAAGCTGGAGACAGATTCTTGCTGACTCGAAGGTGTGGCGGGCGACGGCTGTCCATTTTTTTGGGCAAGTCGCGTCCTATGGCGTCGTGTTCTATCTGCCGGCCCAGGTTTCTGCATTGCTTGGCAAAAAAATGGGGCTGGAGGTGGGCCTGGTTTCCGCTATTCCATGGGCCGTCGCGGGCGCCGCGTGCATCTGGTTGCCCACCCTTGCTGACAGGATCAACCGCCATCGTGCCATGTCGGTGATCCTGTTCACAGTGGGCGGCCTGTCGCTTGCTCTTACCGCGTATGGCAGTCCAGTGATGCGCATGCTGTTCATGTGCATCTCGTGCGCTGCGGTCATAACAGTGTGTCCTATTTATTGGACCTTTTTGCCACGGTATCTCACGGGGGAAGCCGCTGCCCGCGGCATCGGCTTTGCGAGCTCTCTTGGCATCATTGGTGCTTTCATCGCACCGAACCTGCGCGCGCTTGTTTCCCAGGCAATGGGCGACCCCACGTACGGTTTGTTCGCGATTGCCCTTGTCGCTCTGGTGGGTGCGATTTGCGTCTCGACTTTGCCGTGGCCCGTCAACGTGCAACGCTCCAGAGTTCAGGTGAATGGCGGTGCCTCGACGCGGGCCGCCCTCGAGCAGTTGGGAGAATGATAACGGCCAGCAATGGCGTCAAATCGCTGATATCCGGTGAGACGTTTTGATCGATCCAAATCGAGAAAACAATGCCAAAGGCGTTTCGCGCGGTCAGCTACTAGGGAGTTACCGGCACGCGCGGTATTACGGCAACGTAACGACGCCTGTCCACCGAAGAGGCATTGTTCCTGGACAGCGAAGCTCCTGTCTCACCAAAAGGCGCCGAACGGAACCGCACTGTGTGAGGGCAGTAAGCCGCAGGGCAGCATCCTCTTCCATATATTGTATGCATCGGAGCAACAATGGAATCGAAAGTTATCACCTACCAGCACTACATCGGTGGAAGTTTTCACAATGCTGAAAGCTTCATTGATGTCATTAACCCGGCTTCCGAAGAGTTTATAACCCGGTCGCCGGTCGCATCTGCGGCCGTCGTTCAGGAGGCGGTCGCTGCAGCGAAGGCTGCTCAGCCGTCGTGGGCGAAGAAGCCCGCAATCGAGCGTGCTGGCTATCTGCGAAGAATCGCTGGCAAGATCCGTTCGAATGGAGAACGCCTCGCCCGAATTATCAGCGAGGAGCAGGGCAAGACGCTCGGGCTTGCGAATGTCGAAGTGGCTTTCGCAGCAGACTATATGGACTATATGGCAGAATGGGCTCGCCGGATCGAAGGAGAAGTCATCACCAGTGACCGGCCCGGTGAACAGATCTTTATGTTCCGGAAGCCTCTGGGCGTTGTGGCCGGTATCTTGCCTTGGAATTTTCCATTGTTCATGATCGCAAGAAAGATGGCGCCGGCACTCGTCACGGGCAATACGATCGTGATCAAGCCTAGCGAAGAGACGCCGATCAACTGTTTTGAGTTTGCGCGCCTGGTCGCGGAGACGGATCTCCCAGAAGGCGTATTCAACGTGGTAGGCGGCTGCGGCGAGACGGGTGCCGCGTTGTCGAGTCACCCGGATGTCGACTTCATCAGCTTCACGGGCAGTGTCTCGACAGGCTCCAGAATAATGTCGGCAGCGGCCTCGAATGTGACAAAGGTGAATCTGGAACTGGGTGGGAAAGCTCCGGCGATCGTTCTGGCAGACGCCGATCTCGAGGTCGCTGTGTCGGCGATTCGCAGCTCGCGGATCCTCAACAGTGGTCAAGTTTGCAACAGCGCGGAACGGGTTTACGTTCATCGCTCAGTCGCGGCCGAATTTACCGACAAGATCGCCTCTGCGATGAAAGCCACCCGCTTCGGCAATCCCTTGCTCGATGAGAACATTGAAATGGGGCCACTTATCAACCGTGCAGGCGTCAACAGGGTTGACGCGATGGTTCAATCGGCGGCCAAGCAGGGCGCAGAAGTGATCACCGGTGGAGCAGTTTTTTCTGATGGACCTGGATTTCACTATTTACCGACGGTCATCGCAAACTGCGACGGCAACATGTCGGTGATGCGAGACGAGATGTTCGCTCCGGTCCTGCCTATCCAGATCATTGACGACCTCGACGAAGGAATTGCCCTCGCAAACAACACGAGCTATGGCTTGACGTCCTCACTCTACACGCGTGACCTATCTGCCGCGATGAAAGCGTGCCGCGAACTTGATTTTGGGGAAACCTACATCAACCGGGAACACTTCGAGGCGATGCAGGGCTTCCACGCCGGAGTTCGGAAGTCAGGTATCGGTGGGGCAGATGGCAAACACGGGCTTTACGAATTCATGCACACGCACGTCGTCTACCTGCAGGCCTAAACCACGATGTGGTAAAAAACAAGCCCCCGCGAGGCGACATATACATTATATAATTAGCGCCATCCCGTTGATGCGGGGTGGCGTTTTGCTTTTCGGAAAAGGGCGCATCGGCGGAAAAAGCCCGGACGAAGTGGACGTTCAACGGTGGATATAAGAAATGGCATTTCTGACGAAGCTTGACCAGGTGGCGGAGAAAATCCGGGAGCAAATCCTTGCCGGCGAGTATGCGCGCGGGGAAAAATTGAAGCAGGTGGATATCGCTGAACAGCTCGGCGTATCAGTAACTCCCGTTCGTGAAGCGCTAAAAGTACTCGAGATGGAAGGGTATATCGTTAGCCAGCCTCATCGCGGCCTGTGCGTGCCGGAGCTTGACTTCAATCAGGCGGCGGAGATTTTCTCGTTACGGCTTTTGCTCGAAAGCGAACTAACTCGGGAGGCGCTACGCAAGCTGACCCCAGAGGGCATGAAAGAGCTGAAGGCTGCTCAAGCAGAGCTCGTCCGACTGATGAAAGGGAAGAATATCTTCGCCCTTCGGGCAGGAAATGTCCGATTCCATTTCAAACTTTATGAGATGGCGCAGCGGCCCCAGACGCTGCAATTCGTACGTGTACTGTGGGCGAAGTATCCATTCAACTATCAGGAGCAGCAGACGCTCGGATTGAAGCAAATCAAGAGCGAACACGACGAATTTTTAACGCATGCAGAAGCAGGAGATATCGATTCCGCCGTTGCTACCATGTGCGACCATATCAAGCATGGCTGGGAGAGGGCTCAAGCCGGCTAGAATCAAGGGACCGTCTGGCGTCTCCTACCACCCTGTCGGTTGATCAGGGGCTTTCGTGACCACAGGGCGCGACGGTCGCCAGGTTCAGCTCGACGGCGGGACGAAAACGGTCAGTTTGAAGATCGTTGAACGGTGAACAAGCTGGTCGATCGGGGCCACCGGGCTGTCGCATTCCGGGTCGGCGGCGTTTCTGCGCGAGGGCGACTGATTGGGTGTCGCAACAAAGGCTTTGTATGTCGTACCGATCCCGATCGGCTAGAGCTGCATGTTAATCCGGCCTGATTCTTTCTTACTAACACAAGTCATCGCGCGTGGTGACTGTGACGCCGAAGTGGACAAATTTCGCGACCCTGACGCGCAGCCCCGTACCTCTGGGCATGATTTTTTGCGTTGCGCCCGAAAGGGCTGTTGATCCGCGCAATGCCGAGCGCGATTCCAGAGTGGCTTGTCCGGCCACTCGAAAGGCCAAAACACGATAATGCAGCGCCTTTCGCGAGACTCGGTCACCAACGTTATCACATACGCTTTCGAGAGCATCGGAACAGCGCCGAAGTCGAAGGCGGCTGCATTTTTGTCGGCCCTGGATGTGACTCGGCGCGATAGCGCTCGCACCTTCGTCTGGCCCAGGCGCAGCTTTGGCGTCAAACGGAGGCGGCAACGAGGCGCCTTCCAACCCTCCGCGACTGATCCGTCAGTCCTCCAGCTAAACGTGGCTTTCTGAACCATCGCGGCTCGGTGTTCGAGCACGAGCTTGGCTCCGGCCACAGAGGAGCTTGTCGCCGGTACCCGCAGCAAACCGAGGGTTTCTCCCACAGGGCGCTGTATTGCGAAGCGAAGAAATATAAATTATATTTTGGGCGTGCTTTTGTTGCGCTGGGAAGTTACCAGATGCATATCGTACGAAGAAAGCGACGGATCACACTGCGTCAGCAGCGATCGTGCTTATGCATCGCGGTTCGGTCGTGGCCTCGGTGCACGCTTCTGTAGGGATTTGTAGAAGGCGTTATCGCACACGCGATCTTGGTCGGACTCGAGCATATGTATACGTTCATTTAGTACTACAAAAAAATAATTTCATGGAGATAAAGATGAAGAAATCGCTTGCTGTCGCCCTTGGTCTTGCGACGTTTTCTGGTATCGCCGCAGCACAAAATTCCGTAACCCTTTACGGTGTCATTGACGTTGGGATTTTGTACGTCAACAACGCTAAGGGAGGGAAGCAATGGTCAGAGGCCCCGGCGGGCCTTCAAGGCAACCGTTGGGGACTCAAGGGAAGCGAAGATTTGGGCGGCGGACTCAAAGCCATCTTTACTCTCGAGAATGGTTTTTTTGTAAACACCGGCGCGCTGGCGCAAGGTGGCGCGGAATTCGGACGTCAGGCTTTTGTCGGTCTGTCCAGTCCTATGGGCACGGTAACCCTGGGCCGGCAATATGACTCAATAGTCGACTACGTGGTCCCGATGAAAGCTGGAGGCACGACCGCAGGCGGATACGCAAATCATCCGGGCGACCTGGACAACACAGGAAACGACTATCGCGTCAACAACTCCGTCAAGTATGTGAGTCCCAGCTTTAACGGTCTGAGTTTCAGTGGTGTGTTTAGCCCGGGCGGAGTCGCCGGCAATTTCGCACAAAATCGTGTTTACTCGGTGGGTGCCGGATATAAACAAGGACCGCTCCAGCTTGGCGCGGCCTACTTGGTTGCGCGCAACCCTAACTTTTCGTATTACAGCAACAACCCGAGTTCCAGTGCTACCGGAAACAATCTGTCATCTGTTGTCGCCTTTTCGGGCTATGCGTCCGCCCAAACGCTACAGATCGTCGGCGCAGCCGGCGGATATACGTTCGGCACGGCGACCGCCCAAATCTTATACACGAATGTTCAGTTCCAGAATTTCCAACCTGGCGCCACGCTAAATCCGCAGGGGCTGCGAGGGAAGGCAATCTTCAACACATGGGAAGCGAATTTTAACGTGCTTCCCCGTCCGGACATTCTGGTGGGTGTGTCATACGCCTACACGCGGGGATCGGACGTGACGAGCGGCAATGCTGGCGGTGTCAATTATCATCAATTGCACCTTGGTGTTGACTATTTCTTGTCTAAGCGTACGGATGTCTATGCCGTTGTCTTCGGACAGCACGCGTCCGGACGTGACTCAACGGGCAAGGCGGCCGTCGCCCAGGTCTTCACTTTGTCGCCGTCTTCGACGAGTAACCAGGTTGCAGCGACCATCTCTCTGCGACACAAGTTTTAAGGGGGGCGTCCGCAGGGCGCATGTATCCGGGGCTGGAAGGACCGCGGTGAGGAGCTCAGGCAAGCTTATGGCAGAAGGTAAGCGATGAATTGGCATTAGGAACGCGGTGATTATGGAAACGTCCAGAATAGGCCTAACAAGTAAACCACGAAGGAAGTGCCGTCGCCGCAATCCTGTCGATGAGGTGGGCCATGCATTGGTCCAGGCAGGAATAACTTGGCTCACCTCCTGTCCAGTTAAGAAAGGCAAATCGCGCGGTTTGATGGGTCTCCTGGGGAGATAGGGCGTAGTAAAGGTTTTCTGGATCGCACGGCATCAGCGGTCGGGTATGGGGCTTGCCGGAGACGTTCTGGTGTGAAAGTACGGCTCAACGATTCACTGATACCCGGTGGGCTTGTCTCACTAGCCAGGGGTTTGAAAGCGTTGAATATCCGCATTCCAAATTTTCTGTGGCAAAAAATTCAACATTGAGTGGAGTAGACATGGGCAACGGAAACCAACACTTCGGAGATTTTCAGGTTGACATCTATAAAGCCGGATTGCGGGGGATAGTTCCTCGTTTTCCAGTTGACTTCGCCAGCCTCGAACGTCAAGCCGGCGTGATCTTGCCACCATGGATCTACAGTTACGTTGCGGGCGGCTGCGGCGACGAATTCACCCAGCGCAAGAATGTGGAGGCGTTTCAAAATTTCGGATTGGTTCCGCGAACGCTGAACGGAGGACCCAACAGAGATTTGAGTGTTTCGTTGTTTGGCCGTCAGTTGCGAGCGCCTATATTTCTTTGTCCGATTGGTGTGCTCGGTATTTGTTCTCAAGATTTCCATGGGGACTTGCGTACTGCCGAAGCTTGCGTGCAAACCGATATCCCCATGATGGTATCAACCCTGACGATGGATCCAATGGAAGACATCGCACGGACGCTTGGGACGACTCCGAAGTACTTCCAATTGTATTTCCCGAAGGATCGCGAGTTGGCATTGAGCTTTATTCGACGTGCAGAGCGCGCGGGGTTCGACGCAATATCAGTCACGCTCGATACCTGGGTAACCGGATGGCGACCGCGGGATCTGAATTTCGCAAATTTCCCTCAGTTGCGGGGGCATTGTCTCGCCAACTACTTCACGGATGAACATTTTATCCGGCGACTGAAGCAGCCACCTGAGGAAGACTTGGTTGCAGCCGCCCATGAATGGATAAATGTATTCGGTGCTCATCTGACTTGGGATGACATTCGGTGGTTACGTGAAAACACGCGACTTCCGCTGATTGTCAAAGGAATCTGCCATCCGGACGACGCTCGCCGAGCCGTCGATCATGGTGTCAACGCAATTCAGTGTTCGAACCATGGTGGACGGCAGGCGAACGGCGGGCTGTCAGCGCTTGGAATGCTGGAAGACGTTGTCAAGGCTGCGCAAGGAACACCGGTACTCTTTGATTCGGGGGTGCGTAGCGGAAGCGACGTAGTGAAAGCGCTAGCAATGGGTGCTACAAGCGTCGGGATTGGCCGCCCGTACGCGTATGCGCTAGCCGTGGGAGGTACAGAGGGCGTCGTCCACTTTCTTAAGTCAATCCTCGCTGAGGCTGACCTCCTTATGGCGATTGATGGTTATCCAACCATTGCAGACTTGAGGAACGCCGGACTGACGAAAAGTCGCTAAGCGAAGCGCTATTTTTGAGACTTTGACGTGGCCCGGGGAGCGAGGTCGGCTCTCAGCCTTAGAAGCACCTTGGAGGCATGTCAGGTGCGTCACGGCATGCCGGGAGTGCCGAATTGCGACTCCTTGCACCCACGCTTCCGGATCGCAAGGGAGCGCGGTCAAAACTTAGCTGGCCACGCAATCAATGACGACTGGAGACAAGCATGAGCGGATTTAACCTAACGATCGAAAGAGTGCGAGCGCGAGCCGTAGTGGTACCAATTGCTCGACCGGTTCGAACGGCCGTCGGGGATGTGCCGGCGGCGCCGCTGGTCCTGATTGACGTGCACACCCGAGAGGGAATCGTCGGCAGCTCCTATCTGTTTGGCTACACCCCTTTCGCGCTCGAACCACTGGTCACAATTGTCGAGCAATTTGGAAACGAGTTAGTCGGGAAAGCTGTCCTTCCGTATGAGCGCATGCGAGAGTTCCACGCCAAGCTCAGATTGCTGGGTTGTCAAGGGCTCGCCGGCATGGTGATCTCGGGGCTAGACATGGCGTTCTGGGACGCGCTAGGCAAAGCGGCGAACATGCCAGTAGTCAACCTGCTTGGGGGCAGGCCGACACCGCTCCGTGCATACGACAGCTATGGGATGGTCGACCTGGAAGCGGACGGGCAGGCGCTACTGAACTCCTGCAAACGCGGATTTCGCGGCGTCAAGATCAAGATCGGCTATGAGGAATTGGCCCGCGACTATCAGGTGGTTCGAGGTGTCCGCGATCTGATTGGGGCGGACGTCGCGCTAATGGTGGATTACAACCAGAGTCTTGACCCAGCAGAGGCGAAGCGTCGAATCGAATGTTTGCGAGAGTTTGATTTGCACTGGGTGGAAGAACCCGTTCCAGCCGAGGATGTCATCGGTCATGCCGAGGTGCGGCGTGCCGGCCACGCAAGGATTCAAACTGGAGAGAACTGGTGGTTCCCGCGCGGCATGCAGCAAGCCATCAGCGCCGGCGCATCTGACTTCGCCATGCCCGACATCATGAAAATCGGCGGTGTCACCGGCTGGATGCAGGCGGCCGCACTGGCAGAGGCTGCTTCATTGCCGCTTTCGAGTCATCTCTTCGTGGAAGCCAGCGCCCATGTACTTGCGGTTAGCCCCACGTTCCACTGGCTGGAATACCTCGACTTTGCAGGCGGAATACTGCAGGAGCGTCTCTTACCCGTTGATGGCATGGTTACGGCCCGGGGGCCGGGACTGGGGATGGCCTGGAATGAAGACGCCGTGAAGGAATTTTCGATCTAAAAGGACTATTGATCAAAAACGTCGCCGAAATCTTTTCCTTGATTGCGCCGAAGGTCAGGCCTTCGGTCTTGCGATTACTCTTTGCACGCTTGATATAAAAGGCTCCTATCTATGGCCGTTGAGGTAA
Organism: Paraburkholderia phytofirmans; assembly: GCF_046028095.1. Taxonomy (GTDB): domain Bacteria; phylum Pseudomonadota; class Gammaproteobacteria; order Burkholderiales; family Burkholderiaceae; genus Paraburkholderia; species Paraburkholderia phytofirmans_A. The sequence continues at coordinate 287,800 of NZ_JAQQDJ010000009.1, read as the reverse complement.
TGCCCTGTCGCGCGGCGGTTCCGGTAAATCGTGGCATGCTCACCGTTTCGATCATGCTTGCGACGCTAATGCAGACGCTCGACAGCACCATTGCGAACGTCGCGTTGCCGCATATGCAGGGAAGTTTGTCGGCGTCCCAAGATGAGATCACATGGGTGCTGACCTCCTATATTGTGGCTGCGGCGATTGCTATGCCTCTCACGGGCTGGCTCTCTGAGCGTCTGAGTATCAAGCGTGTCCTCGCTATATCGATCACGGGATTCACGGTGGCTTCAGCATTTTGTGGACTATCGGAAACTTTGAGTCAGATCGTTGCCTCACGTTTGCTGCAGGGCCTCTTCGGCGCGTCGCTCGTGCCGCTTTCGCAATCAATTTTGCTCGACATAAATCCACGCGAAAAGCAGGGGCAGGCGATGGCGGTATGGGGCATGGGGGTGATGGTGGGTCCGATCCTAGGCCCGACGCTTGGCGGCTGGTTGACCGACAGTTACAACTGGCGATGGGTATTTTTTATCAACTTGCCAATCGGCGCGTTCGCGCTCTTTGGTGTGTTGACCTTTCTACCAAGGCAGGCGCGCAAACTCGAAACTCGCTTTGACGCCTTCGGATTCGTGATGCTTAGCATTGCAATCGGTGCGTTCCAGGCAATGCTTGATCGCGGCGAGCAACTGGACTGGTTCGACTCGCTGGAAATTCGTATCGAAGCGCTGCTTGCGGTGCTGAGCTTCGTTTTTTTCCTGGCGCACACCGCTACCGCAGGGCCAAAGTCGTTCTTTCGATATCAATTGTTCAAAAATGCGAACTTCGCCACCGGCGCGTGTTTCATATTCGTTGTCGGGGGGGTGATGTATGCGACGCGTGCGCTGCTTCCACCGATGCTGCAGAACCTGATGGGTTATCCCGTGGCGACGACCGGGCTTGTAACTGCGCCAAGCGGGGTCGGCACAATGGTAGCCTTGCTGTTCGCTGGTCGGTTGCTGAACCGGATCGACGCCCGATTTTTGCTCGTTGCAGGCTTTCTGACCTCAGCGTTTGCGCTTTGGCAAATGATGCATTATACGATCACGCTGTCAGTGTCGGATATCGTATGGCCCGGCGTGATCCAAGGTTTCGGCCTTGGACTTGTCTTTGTACCGCTTAGTGCCCTGACATTCTCCACTCTCGCCCCGGCATTGCGAGCTGACGGCACTGCAGCCTATGCCCTGATGCGCAATATGGGCAGCAGTATTGGCATTTCGATTATGCAGACGTTGATCACGCGCAACACGCAGGTTGCGCACGCTGATCTCGCCGCCAATGTGAACGTCTTCAACCCGTCAATGCAACCGATACTCGCGAGCGGGTCGACCTACGACTTCGCACTGCTCAATCAGTCGGTCACGCAGCAAGCTTCGATGATCGCCTATCTGGACGACTTTAAGTTAATGTTTGCTGCGACGTTCCTGGTCGTTCCACTAGTGCTGTTGATACGACCGGCGAAAAGTACGGAAGACGACACGGTCGGGCATGCCGCAATGGAGTAGGCCACTAGCATCTCCCGAGTGATACCAGGGAGCCGCGTCCACGCCCTGACGATAGTGCGCAATGGTTCGCGTCGAAATGCCGGTGGTCTAAATGTCAGGGCGAGGGTGTACGCCCTCGCCGCGTAAATGCCATGTCTGCCCGTCGGCAGACTCCGCTTGGCTTAAGCATCGACACCGCTGCGTTCGGTCTGGCAGGACAACTTTGACGGACAATTGCATCAGGAGGAGGCTGAATGGAACTTGGTCTGAGGGGGCGCCGGGCGCTAGTTTGCGGCGCCAGCAAAGGTCTGGGCCGTGCCTGTGCGTTGGCACTGGCGGAGGCGGGCGTGGAGGTAACGATGGTCGCCCGCGGCGAGGCCGCCCTGCGCGCGACGGCCGAGGATATTGCCGAGTGCACCGGCGCGAAGGTGCAGGCGGTGGCATGCGACATCACCACGGCCGCAGGGCGCGAGCGGGCGCTGACGGAGCTGTCCGCGCCGGACATCGTGATCACCAATGCAGGCGGTCCGGCCCCGGGTGACTTCCGGCAGTGGACGCGCGAAGACTGGATCGCGGCGCTTGAGGCCAACATGCTATCGCCCATTGAGTTGATGCGCGCGACGGTGGACGGGATGATCGAGCGGCGCTTCGGGCGGATCGTAAACATCACCTCGGCGGCGGTGAAGGCTCCCATCGACGTGCTTGGACTATCCAACGGGGCGCGCATGGGTCTGACGGGATTCGTCGCCGGCCTGGCGCGCAAAACCGTGCGGCACAACGTGACCATCAACAACCTGTTGCCCGGCTACTTCGATACCGACCGTTTCTCCGCGTTCATCGAGGCGCGCGCTCGGGCGCGCCATGCGTCGCCCGCGGAGACGCGGCAGGCGGAAATGGAGGCGACGCCGGCCGGGCGCTTTGGCGACCCCGCGGAATTCGGCGCTGCCTGCGCATTTCTGGTCAGCGCCCACGCCGGCTACATCACCGGTCAGAATTTGTTGATCGACGGCGGGGCCTACCCCGGAACATTCTGAGAGCACACGATCCCATGGGCTTCTTGGCACCGGCGACGGGCGGCATGTCGATGTCGCACAATATGTTCTGGAAGGCCTGTGGGTGTCGCTCAACGCGTGTTCGACTGCCGCATTTGATGAGGCCTGAGTCCGTCAAACGGGGTTCGTTCACACGCCGCGCGGAAGAACAAGCAGAGCGTGACCACTATACATTTGAAGCGACTTTTGCGTTCGAGCACGTTCGCAACGAGAGCGAGATGAATTGGTTCGAAGGGGCCAACTGTAGCGCGTTTTGGCCATCGCTAATCCCGTAACCTTGCCGATCTACCGACCTACGTCACTTAGGAGTCTGATGTATTTATAGACCGTAGTGACCGTGGACCCGGGCACGTGCGTTCAAAACGGGCCAGCGCATTTACGTCTAACACTTTAAGGCCCCCATATTCGATCGAGATCAATTTTTCCTGTTCGAGCAAAATGAGCGCCTGATTCACACGCTGCCTGGATAGACCAACTATATAAGCGAGCTCCTGCTGCGTAATGCGCAGTCCGTCACCGCTGCCGGGAAACAGCCTCGGATTGAAAAGCTGTGACAGACATCGCGCGACGTTCTCATCAGGACCGTTCAGGCGATCACTTTCATGCGAGCCCATAAATTGCGAGAGCCGTTCGTTCAACTGATCCATCACGAAGCGGTTGAATCCAATTGAGTTGTTTAGGAGATCGAAAAATATTTCGATGGGCAACGCTGCGACAACGCTTTGACGCAGTGCTCGCACGCTGTATCGATAGGTTTCGCGTTTCAGTACGGTTCCTTCGCCGAACCACCCTCCCGGCGGCAAGCCGGCAAACGTCACGGTGTGTCCGTTGCGATCTGTATTGGACATCTTAACCAATCCGTTGATCACGCCGATCCAGTGCCTTACTGGCTCGCCCAATTCGCAAATCAGGCCACTGGGCCCGATATCGAAAGACTGAAGCGCGCTCGTCGCTTTGTCGAGGAGATGGGGTTCCACTGCCCGCAGCCACGCAATGCGGCCGATCTCGTCGACGGTTGGCTTTCTATGCACGCCCAGGGCGTGTCGCCGATTCATCTGCTTGTCTCCCCAATTTGCTTGGAAGGCCTGAAGCCGTGCCTGCACCTAATTGTCATCGAAACGCGAGGCGGATGTCAAAGATGTAGCCGGGGTAAGGGACATTTTTCGTAGTGAACGCCACCCTCCCGTCCACGTAACCAGGGCCGTCGACGTGCGTGGCCATATCTTCCATCCCGGACTATCGCTCACGCTGGTCGGTTGGAAGCAAACCGCACCTGCCAACAATGTGGCAACTGTATGAGCAAGCGGGCTACAGGGTTTGTCCCATAGCATGCGTCATTGTCGCCACGGCAAATATAAATTATATTTTGACTGCGGACCGCCCATGAGGCGCATATGACCGGACACGGCTTTTGCCGCAGAGCACGAGGCTGCGCAGTAGTCCCAACGAGGGCGATCTCAAGGATTTCCGACATGCAACGATCACGACAGATTTCCGGTAGGGCCGTCCATGGCGGAGCGGCTGCGTCGATTCGCTTTGGGCGACATATCTGGCGAAGATAAGCGCGGTCACCCGACACTAGGGGGCAACACCGCATTGCCCGCTGGAGCTATTCGGCATCGACAGACAACAATTATTGGAGACATACCGTGACTAACCCAGCGCTGTCGCGCGCGACTGCCAAGGTCGAACGCCGGCTCATACCGTTCCTCATGCTCATTTACCTCGTGGCCTTTCTGGACAGGGCGAATGTCGCATTTGTAAAGGTGGATCTGCAAACCTACGCAGGAATATCCGAGAGCGCGTTTGCTCTCGGCGCGGGCCTCTTTTTTATTACCTACGCGCTGCTCGAAGTGCCGAGCACGATGATGATGCACAAGATGGGAGCACGATTCTGGATTTCGCGGATCATGGTGACTTGGGGACTGGCAAGCGCCGCGCTGATGTTCACCAAAGGCCCGCTTTCTTTCTACGGTTTCCGGCTTTTGCTGGGAGCGGCCGAAGCCGGACTGTTCCCTGCAGCGATCTATTACATGGGCCGCTGGTTTCCGGATGAGTCCCGCGGAAAGGCGCTGGGCTATTTTCTGGGAATTGCCGGGCCTCTGGGCCTCGTCGTCGGGGGACCACTATCAGGGCTATTGCTAGGTCTGGACGGGTTTCTTTCGCTCGCAGGCTGGCAATGGATGTTCTTGATCGAAGGTCTGGCAGCCTGTGTGGTTGGGGTCTGGGCATACTGGTATATGGATGACACTCCGGCCGAGGCGCGCTGGCTGTCCGAGGAAGAGCGCTCCGCGCTAGTCAATCATCTCGCGCTTGAGGCATCCTCAAAGAAAGGGGAGAGTACGGCAGGAAACTGGACGGAGATCCTTGGCGACTCGAAGGTGTGGCGGGCAACGGCCATCCAATTTTTTGCGGTAATCGCCATCTTCGGCACCTTGTTCTATCTGCCGTCCCAGGTCTCTGCATTGCTTGGCAAAAAGATGGGGCTGGAGGTCGGCCTGGTTTCTGCTATTCCTTGGGCCCTCGGATGCGCCGCGTGCATCTGGTTGCCGGCCCTTGCGGACAGGATCAACCGCCATCGTGTCATGTCAGTGACCCTGCTTTCAATGGCCGGCCTGTCGCTTGCTCTCTCAGCGTATGGCAGTCCATTGATGCGCATGATCTTGCTTTGTATCGCGGTCGCTTCGCTCGTGACTGTGGGTCCGATCTACTGGAGCTTCCTCCCCAGGTATCTGACGGGAGCAGCGGCTGCGCGCGGCCTGGGGTTTGCAAGCTCTCTCGGGATTGTTGGTGCGTTCATCGCACCGAACCTGCGCGCTCAAGTATCCCAGGCGATGGGCGACCCGATATACGGTTTGTTTGCGATTGCCTTTGCTGCTCTGGTCGCTGCCATTTGCGTCTCGACCTTGCCGTGGCCCGTTAATAGGACGCGGTCGAGAGTTCAGGTGAGAGGCGTCGCCTCGACGCAGCCCGCCGTTGAGAAACCGGGGGGTTGATAACAGGCAGGGACGTCAATTGCCGATGCCCAGTGAGACAAAGGATCATCGAATGAACGAGCAAATCTCAAAGTGTTTTGAGGCGTTTAACTACGCACGCTTCCGCGCTCAGCCGCCGTTGGGCGAGAGGGCAGCACGCGGGTACCGGCGATCTCCGAAGAATCGCCGGAAAGGTCCCCCGGAACGACGTTCGTCACGCCCGAATCGTCAGCGGGCAGCGGGGCAAGAAGCTCCTGCTTGCGAAGGTACATTTCGAGTTCGAACGTCGTCGGCGATCTACGCAATAGGCTATCTCGACGTTCGTGTTCCCGACAGACAGCACGCGCGCGTTGCGCATGCTCGCCTCCCGGCCGTCAGAATATAGCGGCCGTCTCTACTTTTTTTCGATCCAATCTATGACTGCCTTGGACACCACCATGAAAATAGTTGTACTAGATGACTTTCAGGACGCGGTGCGTCATCTCGATGCGTTCGCTAGGCTGCAGGAGAGTTTGCCAGACGCCGACATTGTCATATACCGCGATTCGGCCCAATCCGTGGACGCGCTGGTTGCGCGTCTAGCGGATGCCGACGTCGTCGTGTTGATCCGCGAGCGCTCGCGGATCGAGCGCGAAGTGATCGAGCGCCTGCCGCGATTGCGCGTGATCGTGCAAACGGGGTTCGTTGCCCGCGATTCCACCGCGCATGTTGACGTCGGGGCGTGTGAGGCGCGCGGCATCGCGATCCTCGAAGGCGAGGGCGAGTCCATTTCAGCCGCCGAACTGACATGGGCGCTCGTCCTCGCGGCGCGTCGGCGGCTGCCTCAGTACGTTCGACATCTGCAACACGGCCGCTGGCAATGCACCGGCCTTGAGGGGGGCTCTTTCCCTGCGAACTTCGGCATTGGCGTTTCGCTGCACGGCGACACGCTGGGCATCTGGGGATACGGGCGTATTGGCACGATACTCGCACGCTATGGTACCGCTTTTGGCATGAAAGTCCTGGTGTGGGGCAGCGAGCGCTCGCGTGCGGCAGCCCTCGCCGACCGGTATGAAGCGGCGGACTCGCGTGAGGCATTTTTCGAGCGGTCGGATGTATTGTCCGTGAACCTGCGACAACGCGATTCGACGCTCGCCATCGTGACCTTCGAGGACCTCTCCCGCATGAAGCCCACGAGTCTTTTTGTGAACACCAGTCGTGCGGGTTTGGTCGCGCCCGGCGCGCTCGCTCGTGCCCTGGAGCGGGGTCGTCCCGGGATGGCGGCGCTCGACGTCTACGACACGGAGCCGCTGCCGCAAGACGATCCGCTGCTGAGCTCGGAGCGGTGCGTGTGTTCACCGCATATCGGATATGTCGAGAAGAAAGGCTACGAGCTGCTGTTCGGCTCTGTCTTCGCCAAGCTGATCGACTATCTGCGCGAGAAGAATAGCGACTAGCCGCGGACCCGTAGCGGAATCCGTAACGGAGGCCCCTCGTACCGCCCTTACCCTGGTTACCGCAAACGGCCTGCTGTCCCTGCGACGTTCGACGGCTGATGAGATAGCCGGTGCGCGAGTCGGATATCTCGCAGACGCATGTGCTGTTGCACGGTCATGAAGAAGCGGCCGTCGGCGATGCGGGCAACAGTGGGCTCAAAAGCGCGAGGAGATGACGCACCCGGCAAAATCGCATGTGGCGATGTGGCGCCGCCAACTCAGGAGGATGGCTGCTGGTACGCCTCGCAAACGGATGCTCGACGCGCTCCCGGATCGCTTCGGCGCGCCAACCCGGTGCGGAGCCGACCCCGAGATCGTCGCCCTGGTATGGATCGTCTGTTCGTTTCACAAGCCCCTGTTGCTGGATAACACCCTTTCTCAAATCGTCGCCGTTCGCGGAGTGTACGCACGCATCAGCGAGTCGATTCGCCACTTGCAGCAACGCCGCACGACAGTACCGATGAAAAAGCAGATGACACGGTCGGCGTCCAAGGTGGTGAACTGAGTCTAAGTGAAGCGCAGCGACAGTGTCGCTGAAATGCGCGAAACCGCGCGGCGAAGGCGTCAATATGGCGACGAACGACGAGGCACGAGCCTGCCGTCCGCGCGCTGTCCTCAAGGTATCAGCAGGATCTTTCCGATGTGCGCGCTGCTTTCTAGAAGCGCGTGGGCTTGCGGCGCCTGTGCAAACGTGAAGGTAGTGTGGGTCACGGCGCGAAGCTGGCCGGTTCCGAACAGTGGCCACACCTTGGTCTCGAGTGCCCGGCACAGCCCCCCCTTCTCCTCGATGGAGGACGAGCGCAGGCTGGAACCGGTGACGGTGAGGCGCTTAAGCAAAACCTGCGTAAGGTCGACCTCTGCATTGCTGCCGCCAACCAGCCCGACGAACACCAAACGTCCCGACCGTTTGAGCAGCTTGAGCTCGCGCTCCACGTACGGCCGGCCGACGAGATCGAGAATGACGTCGACGCCCTGGCCACCGGTGAATGCAAGCGCGGCGTCATGGAAGTCCTCGGTGCGGTAGTTGATCGCGCGGTCCGCACCCAGCGACAGGCACGCGGCGCACTTGGCGTCGCTGCCGGCCGTCGCCAGCACGGTGGCGCCAAAGGCCTTGGCCAACATGATCGTCGTGACGCCGATGCCGCTGGAGCCACCTTGCACAAGTAGCACTTCCCCCGCCTCCAGATGCGCCCGTTCAATGACGTTCGTCCACACTGTGCAGAACGTCTCGGGCAGGCCTGCTGCGTCGATCAGCGATACGCTGGGCGGTAGGGCCATGCACTGCGCTTCCGGAGCGACAGCATACTCCGCATAGCCCGCGCCGATTAGTAGTGCACAGACAAAATCGCCGGACTTCCAGCGTTGAACCCCTTCGCCCACGGCGACGACGGTGCCCGATACTTCCAGGCCTGGTACCTCGGCGGGCGCACCTGGTGGCATCGGATACGTGCCTTGACGCTGCATCACATCGGCGCGATTGACTCCGGCGGCACTGACCTTGATAAGAACTTCACCGACCTGCGGGATCGGTATCGGTCGGCGCCCGGGCACCAGCACGTCAGCATTGCCGGGCTCACGAATCTCGACGACTGCCATAGAGTCGCCGCGGGGGAGGAAATGCTTCATCAGTCCCGCCCTAGCCGATAGACGCGCCGAGCCGTTCCGCTGTAGAGGGCCGCCTTCTCGCTGGCGCTGGCGCTTGCGGTGATACGCTTGAAGGCATTCCATAGGGTGGTGTAGCCGGTCCCCAGCTTGTCGACCGGAAAGTTGCTCTCGAACATGCAGCGCTCCACGCCAAAGAGCTCAATGCAGGTTTCAATATACGGCCGCCAGTAAGTAGCCAGTGCGTCCGAGTCGGGAGGTGCCTCGAGCGCAAGATAGTCGAAGGCAGCGAGCCGCTTGACTAGGCCACCGAGTTTGACCGATACATTGGCATGCATCGCGATGTCCGCCATCGAAGCCCTCCATGCCGAGAAGACTTCATCGCGCTTGCCTGTGTAGGGGCCATACCCCAGGACGCCGCCCGCATGTCCGAGCGTGATGCTGAGCTCGGGAAAGGCCTGTGCGAGGTCGGCTACGTCCGCCAGTTGCGGATGGAACACCCACGCGTCGAACGAGAGGCCGAGGGCCTGCAGGCGGGAGATGCCGGCGCGGAAGGTGGGCTCGCGAAACAGTCCGGGCCCCTGGACCGTGGAGCTGTTGCCGATGATGCGGTCGGCGTCCCATGCCGCGCTATGCCGAATCCCGCGGAAGCGGCCGCCGCCGGCGGCAATGTGGGCCTGAAGGACCGGCTCGACGCCGGCGCCCAGCGTGAGATCGGCAAACCCGACAATCCCGGCAGCGATCCGCGTCGGTCCATAAAGGCCGCTCGCGCTCATCGCAGCAATACCGCTGACAAACTCGGTTTCCCCCACGGGCCGCATCTCCGTCGGGCCCGACGCGCGGTACATCGCAAGACATTCGAGGAAGACCGTCGCCACGACGTTGTGGCCGCCGCTTAGATCGGCAACGAGGTCGTCAATCAGGTAGCGGTTGTTGGGGACGTCCCAAAGATGGTGGTGCGTATCCACGATCGGCAACTCCGGTTCTAGCACCGGCTCGACGGGCTGCTTGCCCAGCCACTCGGGGCTGGGGGGGAAGATGCGACCGAATTGCGCACGTCCCTCCGGACGCTGGCTTGCGAAAACACCCATAAAATTGTCTCCCTGATTTGGCGATCAGCCGACAGGCCGAGAGGCTGGTCGATGCTGGACCGCAACTATTCCCGTTCTGCCGGACATTGAGACCGGACTCAATGCTTTCGGAACCAATGACAAAATATAATTTATATATATAGGGCAGCTATCCGGGTTTGCCCTCATCTCCTGCCCGGACGGGCGGTCCCGAATCGTCTTGCCGTATCGGAGTCGGTCTTTCAGACCATGAAACAAGCTCTCCACGTACCGATCTACGGCGTCTTTCCAGGCCTTGACGGTGGCATCACTGGTTTGCGACCTAAAGCAAGCACGATCCTCGCTTTCGTCGGCAGGGATCGCTGTGCAGATGCTCGCGACGGTCACGTCGGAGAGCGCTAGGACGCCAGTCACCATCGATGATGCCAACATGCGTGGGTCGAGGCCGCCTCGAGGTGCGGCGCTTTACACCGGTGCGAAGCGCACGCGCGATATAACGGCCGTTACACCCTCGAAGACGGCGCGCATCCGCATGCCCATGCGCACGCCATCGGTAGCCACATCAAGCCGCCCGCCCGTAAGCGCGCATCGCCAAGCGCTCGGTCTCAGGTGGGAATACGCACCACCTACCGTTATCGTGACGGAAGAAAAAAAGTCCAACCGGACCGGCAGCTCGCAGCACCTCGACAAATACATAGCGTCCCTGATTCGAACGCGTGCGACTGAATTGAGTCACGCGAACCGGCGTCGAAAGGGTCGGCGCAAGCCATTTATCGACCAGCAGACGTAACGAACTTTCCGCGATATTCATCGTCGCCTCCATCAAGGCCGTTGCCGTTTAGTCGATCCTCGCGCTGCACTCGACACTTGCAGCTTCGCAACGAGCGAGCGGTCTCGGCCGACTCGACACCTCGTTGTATTCGAACCGCAAGAACTTCGAAGGGGAAAAGGGCTATCACGCGGGCGCGCGCCTCTCGCTGTCCGGCCAATGTGCTTGTGCTCCACGATCTGGTTGATGTAAAATATAATTTATATTGTCGAGGGTTGCAAGCGGGTGATTTCCCCGATGTCGGACGCTTCCGGTCTCAAGCCCGCAAGTGCGGCGACCTCGCGGGACCATGTGTGCTCGCAGGTACTGTTGCTAGAGCCCGGCGGGCGGCTCTTTGCGAGAGTGGTTAAGCTCAAGTCGATTGCATCCGCCGTGCGATAACGTCAAGCTCGCTTTTCGGGCGCTTGGAGTATGGACAATGCGCGTTGATCCGATCTCATCCTGCAGGCGGCGGTCTGCGCAGCTTGGCCGTCGCTGTGGCTCGAAGGTCCGCCGCAACGCCCGCCCGGCTCGCATGCCGATGACCACTTGCGCTCGCTCTCACGCCCGAGGCGGTACGTGCTTATACTAAATTGAATTTTCGGACCCTTTTGTGCGCGATCGTGCACGGTGTATTGCACCCGCCGCGAGCGCTTCTAAATTGCAAAACCCTGCCGACCAACCATGCCGCTGACACCTGTACCCAACCGCAAGCTGCTTCACACGCGGACCATCGAAGCGAAGGGCTATGCGAGAGATGACGGTCTCTACGACCTGGAAGCTCAATTAGTTGACGTGAAGACGCACGATAAAGTCGGTCCCGCGGGCACGAGACGCGCGGGCGATCCGATCCACGGGATGTGGCTGCGCATCACGGTCGACGTGAGCCTGACCATCATGGGCGCCGAAGCATCGTTTGACGCTGTGCCCTACGAGGGACACTGCGAGCGTATCGCGCCGGACTATGGGCGTCTGGTCGGGCTAATGATCGCGCCTGGGTTCACGTCGAAGGCGAGAGAACTGCTCGGTGGTACACGCGGTTGCACGCACGTGACGGACCTCGTAGGGATTCTCGGGACGCTCGCGTTCCAGACCATCGCGAATCGCCGCGCGCGCGAAATGCAAGCGACCGTTCGCCCGTTCCAGTTAAACCGCTGCCACGCCCTTGCTGCGACCGGCGACGTCGTGCGCAACTACTACCCGAGATGGTTCGAGCCGGGCGGACCGGCGCAGAGCGAACCAACGCCAGGACGGGATTAGCTGTCGCCTACACGCCCCGGATGTTGCCGGCCAAAGTGTCAACGCGATGCTGTGGTCAAAGCGATTGCGGCATTGCACGACCGACGTCACGATGACTTTCTTTTGCCGTCCTCGCGCCACGCTGCGCAGTCCCGGAATCCTGAAGTCGAGATAGCCGTCATCGTCCCCCATCACCAGTGCGGCGGCGTCGAGAGAAAATACAGCGAAAAATCGACATGCGCTGCGGACTTCCCACGTACTCTTCGCGTAATCAGATCGACCACTTGGCGCCGAATGGTGCCACCAACGCATCGCGGCATGCCAGCAACATGCGAAACCACGGCGAAGGGGCACCGAGCGCGGCGCGCGCCAGCCATTCAATGTCGAACGATGCGCGCGTCGGAAGCGTGATCGAAAACGTCCGCGAGATGCGCCATGTCAACAGTGCCCGGCGATTCTGCTTTCCTGCAGCAGCGGGACGGTGCGGACGGCGTACCTTGTCATGCCTCATTGATCCAGTTGCGTTGACGGATGCCCCTGTCAGGCGGTTCCACGAGCGACTCATCGATGCCGCGGCGGGAGATCTTTTTACTTGAAGAAACTCTCGGAGGTTTGAGCGATCTGGTCGATCAGCCGATGCTGCCGAAGAGCGTCCTCAAAGCTGGTGGCGTCGGCCGAGCCGGTTTCCTTGTCGCGGGCGTACGCGGCATAGAGGTAGGCTACGTCCTGGGCGCTCGCATCGAGGTGCGAAACCGGCAGCGACGCGTATCTGGCAGGGATAGGCAAAGCCACGAAGGTGTCACCGTCCTTATTCATGCCCGCAATCTCGTTGTCCTCTGTGTTCTGGAAGCCGCGCGCGTTGGTAATCCGCAAAGCGCCCTCAGTACCGGTAATGTCAATCTGGAGGCCCGTACGGTGCACTTGCCCGCCTTCAAGTTGAACGGAAAAAAGTCCCCCGCCTGGCAACGTCCCAATCACCATGACCTCATTCGGACTGGTATAGCCGATCTTTTCGCCGGTCTCTGCGATGGTGGTCAGCGGGAATTGATTTTCCATGGCGGCGGTGAGCTTTGCGGGAAAGCCGACGCCGTGGAAAAGCATGTCCTGAAAATGGCCGCCGTAAATCGAGAGGACGTCGGTGAAGTTGGCAGCATCGAGAGCCCACTTTGCGAATTCCGGCATGACTTCACCGAAGGCGTCCACGCCGACCGACATGCGGACGGCCCTGATTTTCCCCACATATCCCTGTTGGACCAGATCATGCCAGTACCTGGAGCTTGGCGAAAACCGGCGCTGAAGTCCGACGACGTGCTTGACGCCCTTCGCCTCGGCCAGGGCCAGAATCTCATCGGATTCTGCCGTGGTGGTGGAGAGTGGCCATTCGGTGTAGACATCCTTGCCGGCGGCGATCGCCACTTTGGTGAGACGACCGTGCTCGGGGGTCGGAGCCAGGACCACAACCAGGTCGATATCCGGGTGAGCCACTAGCTCGTCGGCGTTATCGAAGGCATGTCCGATGTTGAATTCGTCCGCATACTTTCGCACCTTTTCCTTGTTGCGACCTGACAGTGCAACGACCTCAAAACCATCCAATGATTGAAGTGCGGGGATATGGCCGTACCTCGCCCAGCCACCAGAGCCGATGATTCCGACGTGAATTTTGCTACGCATGGTGATTCCTTTTACTGAATTCGTGAATGGATTGGATGCGCCGGCGGCGTCGCGACCGCTCTATGAGCGAGCGTGTGCGGCAGCGATATGGAACTCTCCAGCAAATCGCTGTGTGCGTCCATTCGAAGGATACTAGGCCGATTGACTCATCCGATTAAGATGGGTGATGATCATGGCATCAGCGACAATTTGTCCTGAATAGAGGTGATCGAATGGACAGGTTGAGTGGGCTGGAAGTGTTCGTGCAAACGGCTGAGAGGGAGAGTTTTGTGGCCGCAGGCCGCGCATTAGGGATCTCGGCGTCCGCAGTAAGCAAAAGCATTTCCCGCCTTGAGGATCGTGTGGCCGTACGGCTCTTCCAGCGCAGTACGCGGTCGGTTCGCCTGACTTCGGAGGGCCAGGTCTTTCTGGAGCGGTGCCACCGCATCATGGAAGAAGTCGAGGCGGCCGAGAACGAACTGACGGCGATGAACCAGCGGCCCCGCGGGCGGCTGAAAGTTGGGCTCCCGCTCGCAGCTGGACTTCCGCTGCCCGTGATCTCCAGCTTCATGGAGCGTTATCCGGAAATCGAGCTGGACCTCGACTTCACCGACCGTGTCGCGGACGTCATCCATGAGGGTCTGGATGTTGTCATTCGGGGCGGCGAGTTGAGCGACTCACGCCTGGTGTCGAAACGGCTGGGCTCTTACCGGGTGTGCCTGGTGGCAACGCCGCGCTATCTCAGCACACGGGGAACTCCGGCCAAACCGAGCGATTTGGCGAATCACGCCTGTCTCCACTATCGGTACCCGACATCTGGCAAGCTGGAGGAGTGGCCCATGCGGCAGTCGCGCTCGGGCGCCGCCGCTGTGGCGCTACCCATGACGATGGTCGCCAGCAGCCTGATCGCATTGCTTCACCTTGTGCAGGACGGCCGCGGTATCGCTTGCGTGCCTGACTTTGCCGTCAAGGATGCCTTGGCCGAGGGACGCCTTGAATCTGTGCTGGACTCGTACATGACCCGCTCGGTTGTCTTTCACATCCTGTGGCCTAGCAGTAAGCGCATGACCCCGAAGGTGAGAGAGTTCGTGGACTTCGTTGTCGAAAGGTTCGGGATGGATCTCGTGACAAGTGCAACCGGACAGAGGCGGGACTAATCCGTGCGCGTGGCGGCAGTCCTCACCTGGTTGGCGATCTGCTGAAGATCCAACAACGGCCGATTCATGCCGGTCGGCCAGCGGCTACACTTGGCCAGTGGCCACGCTTCGCGTGTGTCTGGCGCATGCAACTATTGTTGCCAAAAACGCATCCGGTGGCAGTAGACATGCTTAGGAATACTGATCAGCAAATGCTCCGCAAGGGTCGCAAGGCCGTGCGATTCCAATGCCTGCCTCGGCGTGTCAATCCTGAAGGCGTACCAGCAACTGCGCGGCCTGCCATCGCGAGCTAGTCCCTACGAGCATGCGGCGCTAATTCCCGGCCATAAGGGTGGCTCGCTGCACAGCTCGGGCCTGTATGCCGAAGTGAAGGCGATATTGGTTGTGCTGACCGGTTTGAAAAAACGGTCATCGGATCGATGTCAAAGCCTTGAACAAGGTCGTCGGGTATGGCTGGGGGCCAATGCCCACGCTGGCTTAAACGCAAACCGGTGATGCGCTACACGCGGTGCTGTGTGCTGCCGGCGACAACCTGCGCTCGTTGCTGTGTGCAATCGTCCGTCCGGGCCTGAGGTCCGTTTTCTTTATCCTGACGTTGGTGAATTGACGCGTCAATGTCACGCCGCATCCACTCCTCTCTCATTGCGACGACTTCTGACGGGCTTACTCGCGCTCACCGGCGGACAGCGCCATTGTCTTCGCTAGTCACGCACCTGAATTTTTTGCAGCGCCGACTTCTATTTACAACACCTCAGTCGGTAACCAGTTCGACGCAAACGACAATTTTCATCGCGGACATCGACGTAGGCGCAGGCGAAATTCGACGCTCGCGCTGCCGAAAACCCCACGCTTTTTAACAGTCTCGTCACGAGATCAGGGAAAACCCGGCAAGTTTTCTGAGTCAATATAAATTATATTTTGGCGATCGGCGTTCCGAGGCCTGCGGGCCAGACATATGCCGTATTTAAATTGTTTGCAACTTAGGAGAAAGCGTTGACACTACTTTCTAACGGACCCGCCTCGCCAGTCGCGCTTGATCCCATCGGCGTCACTGCGGCGGTCGTCGACAGAACCCGGCGCCTGGCCGCGAGCGAGCTACCTGACAATGTCCGGACGGTGGGCAGGCAATGCATGCTCGATTGGTTCGCGGTGGCACTTGCAGGATCGCATGAACCGCTGGTCCGCATGCTGATTGGGCAGGCCGAAGAAGAGGGGTGCACCCCGGTGGCTACGGTGCTGGGCAGCAGCGCCAAGTTCAGTGCGCGCCAGGCCGCATTGATCAATGGTGCCATGGGGCACGCGATGGACTACGACGACGTGAACGTGGCCGGGCACGGCCACATGACGGCGGCCGTCCTGCCGGCGGCCATCGCCATGGCCGAGGTGCACGGTAGGAGCGGCGCACAGTTGCTCAGTGCCTTCGTCGCAGGCTACGAAGCGGCCGTGATGGTGGGGCGCTTTGTGGGGCGGGAACACTACGACCACGGATTTCACGCCACTGCAACGATCGGTGTGTACGGGGCAGCGTCAGCCAGTGCCTTGTTAATGGACCTCGATTCCGAAACATGCGCGAGAGCCCTCGGTATTGCAGGGACACAGGCGGCAGGACTCAAAGCGCAATTTGGCACCATGTGCAAGCCGTTGCATGCAGGCAAAGCGAACGAGAACGGACTCTTCGGTGCGCAGTTAGCGCGCCGCGGCTTCACGGGTCGCTTGGACATCCTCGAATGCGTCCAGGGCTTTGGAGCCACGCAGAGCCCCGGGGGCGATGCTGACGCCGCGCTCGTTCCTGCGCGCGCCAGTGCGCACATCGCCGACAACCTGTTCAAGTTCAGCGCCTCATGCTACGGCACGCATGGCGCCATCATCGCGGCTCGCCAGCTTCGCCGCGAACACAAGCTTGTTGCCGAACAGATCCGGCGCATCGAGCTCCGTGTGGAGCCCAGCTCGGATTCAATGTGCAACATCGCGGCGCCGAGCACGGGACTACAGGCCAAGTTCAGCCTGCGCTTCAACGCCGCGCTGGCGCTGGCTGGTGAGGACACGGCCTTGCCGGCGACCTACACCGATGCCCTGACGCAGCGCAAGGACCTTTGCTCGCTGCGCGACCGGGTCGTCGTGCGTGTGATGCCGAGCGGTTGGCCAGTGACCCTGACTGAAGTCGACATCGAACTGACCGACGGCCGTCTGCTCAAGGCGAGTTACGACACCGGAGCGCCCGCAAACGACCTCGCCGAGCAAGGTGACCGGTTGAATCAGAAGTTTGTTGCGCTGGCGGAGCCAGTGCTCGGCCGCTCGCGGGCTACCCAACTCGCTACCGCGATCGCGGAGGTTGAGCGCATCCCAGACATCGGCGAACTACTGGAAATCGTCCGCTAGAAGATTCACACCTTTTGGTCGCACCAGAAAATGGGTTATCCCGTAGGTGGACACCGTCCTGGCGGCATCACCGGCTCAGAGCAAGGACGTCCATGATGGAGCGCTTACCGATGGACTGCAGCGTTCGGCGGTCGCTTGGAACAGGATGTCGTAGGCGAGCCGCTTGTTCTGGAAGGCGATCGCCGCAATTTGCTCGGGCACGGTGAAGACGACTGAAAGTACGGTGCCGGGAGCCGGTCGAGTATTATCGAGTGGTGCACGCTACCATTCGTCCCCTTAGTTTCGGTGTTATTTGCGACGGTAGGGTGGTTCAGGCCTCACGAGGGCTTGCGAAATGTCCCCATTGAAAGCCCAAACGTAATCAATCGCTTGCTGTGGGTGCCCGCTTCCGTCGCCGTGGACTAAACTGGGCATGCTTGCCGAGGCGAAACGCCGGCAACAGTCGGTTACTCCGCTAATTTGTCATCGCTCGCCTTGTCGGTCTATCTTCCGCTTTGAGGTTAGCGCGATGGAACACTGGCAAGTCACCTATCTTGGCATGCGGCAAGTCCCTCGCGAGGTCACTGAGTTCGCCCTGACAACATTCTTCACCTTTTCAGCGAAGGAGGGCGCACCGATCGAGGCACGTCGCAGTGACCTGTACCGGCACGCCCTCGCGCTACACATTGGTTTCATCCGGATGAGCGGCCGCAAGCTCGACGCTTATAACCATGTACTGGTATCACCTTGGCGCGCAATTAAGGGCCGATCCGCCCGATCTCGGCTCGTTACGCTCGCTCTATGAAACCCGGGCCCGCACGCTCATCGATCATCGGGTCCTCCATATCAGGCGCTCGGTATTCGGCCGATGGCCGAATACCGAGCCGGTACGTAGTGCGATGGTTCAAGGAACGCTTGGCAGGCCGGCCTGAGCGCGGAAAATTACTGTACGAGTTGAAACGCTGGCTCTACGAGCATCTCCATCTGATCGCCCACGATCGGTTGCTCAAACGGCTGATCGTGCAGGCTGGGCGGGATGTGGAGGGGTCTCTGACTGACCGGCTTGGAAGTGCATTTGGCGACGCGATGCTGTCCGAACGGCTTGGCTTCGCCGAGTGTGCAGTCACACGCGAGGCACTTGAAGTCCATTTCTGGCTGATCCCCCAAATAGCGCTGGAATTTTCCCGCCATTTATCGCTGAGGATCACGGACAAAGCATTTGAGTATGCCGCGGCCGCTAAGGGCCGCGTTGAGTCAACGAGGTGCAATCCCTCGTTGTTCAACAAACCATCGCTGGCCGGCCGGACAGAGGCCGGCCGTTCCTTCCACGCTATGCGCCCCGAATGCGGCAGGAGCGTCTTTTAGCCCGCTACGCCCTCAATGATGAACACGCGATACTCGGCTCCCTTTAGCCGGTGCTTGAGGGCTTCCTGATACAGAGGACTGTTATACGATGCTTTGGCATCTGCGACCGTCGGGAACTCAAGGATGACCGCGCCGTCCACCGGGTCTCCTTCTAGGGTTTCGACCGCACCATAGAACGCAAGCGGGGTAATGGGATGCCCGACTGCTGCTGCGGGGGTACTTTCCTCGTATTTTTTAAACTCCGCGGGATCAGTGATCCGATCCCGGACGTACACAACATAAGCGCTCATGGCTTTTCCTTTGCAGAGTGGCGAGCCGCAAGCAGTTTTGACTGCGGCTCGCAGTGGCGACAATCCGGCGATCAAGTCTCATTCAGGCGGACGGAAGAGCTCCGAGGCGCTCGCCCATGTTCAGCTCGAAATCGCCAACCTGTCCGAAGCCAAGGGCTGTCAGCTTTGTAAACGCTTTCTGCGCTTCGGGCCATGTGTCTACCCCATGGAGAATGTGGTTCGACAACCAGAGATCCCCTTCCGACGGAACGCCGGCACGCGCGTTGACCATTTTCTTGCCGGTCTCCAGCGCGCGCTTTTCGAAACGTCCTATGCGCTGGGCGAAGGCATCGACGAAGGCGTCGAGTTCGGCGTCGGGGATGGATCGGTTGATGAAGCCGTACCTTTCCGCAATATCCGCATCGAAATCATCGGCGCCGCAGACGATTTCGAGCGACCGCGAGCGTCCCACCAGCGCGGCGAGCCACTCAATGCTCCCGCCGCCCGGGATCGATGAGCCGCCGACCTCGATCAGCGCGAACTTTGCCCGTTCCCTGGACGCGAAACGCATATCGCACGCCAGAGCGAATTCGAAGCCCTGCGCTCTGGCACGACCCCGCACCTTCGCGATGCTGATGACGGAAGACTGTGCAAGGCGGGTCACGAACTTCGGCCAGTTACCAAAAAACGGCGCCGCACCCGGCTGATCCGGAACCGTAGTGCGGTTCTCGACATCGTGGTGGTTCATGAAGAATTCTTCGTTCCCGCTCTCGAACACGACGACCTTGAGATTTTCGGCTTTCTCAATGTCATCCATGAGGACATTCAATTCCGCGAACATCTTCGGGTCAAAGAGGTTCAACGGAGGATTGTTGATGACAATGCGCCAGTAGGCTGGCGATTGGCGGACTACGGTGAGACGGTTGTCAGTAGTCAAGGCATTACTCCAATAGGCAGACCGTTCGGGCTGGTCGCCGGTTTGGCGGACGGCGTCAGGCTCGAAAACGTCGCACTGGATAACAGGGGAATCCTACTATTGCTGGGTACAGGCGCAACCGGCAAGCAGGGGGTACGGAGGCTCGTGGTCGCTGTTCCTTCTTTCCCAATTGAGGGGCGATCGCAGCAGTGGCCCGACCCTCTCGCCGAAGTAGCGCCTGCTTGCCCGACAAATAGCGCTGGAGAAACCCGCCATTTATCACCGAAGATCACACCGCAAACAGCGAAAAGCGGTCATGACGTGTCCTCTTAGGGCTAGGCATCGCAGACCGTTGCCGGATGCAGGGGAATGGCCTTCTTCCACACTCGAAGGTCCCGTCGAGCAACAATATTAGGCCGGAAACGCGACTGGATTAAGGGGGTTACTGGTCGGTTCATAAATGACTTTCTGTCAGCAAAGGCGGGCACGCCTGATGCACTGTGGGGGACACCACGATGACTGTGCGCTGAACGCAAGGGCGAACCGCCGCATCCCGAACACTTCAACGCCGCTCGAGCGTTGCTCTCACGAGAAACGGCTTACCCAGCTTGGATGTCTGCGTTCTCCACCTGAGCAATCCACAATGTCAATGCTCCGCTGGGGATGTTAACGCACCGGTGCGGGTATCGGCCGTATCATCGAGCTACCGCGCGAAGCTTGTGCCGATAGCAGACCGATGAGTATCGGGATCAAAGTGGCGCACACGATCATGGTGATGTACTTCGTGAAGCGGCGGCGCTGCCACACAGGGATCGCCTATCTGGGTACTCGGTTCGTGGTCGACGAATTGCGGAGTGGCAGACTGGAGGCGGTCCTCGTGCCCGCGGCGGTGGATGATCCGCCCATCCGGGTGCCGTGGTCAGACTCCAGCAAGCGCTTCCCAAAAGTTCGCGTTGCGTGGTGAACGAACCGGTGGAACGACATTTGCCGAGCTCCGCTCGAGCGAGTGTCGGAGGACCCTGGTTCATGCGCGATTCGATGTTTCCACTCGCGGTTACCGTAACTGACGCTAGAAGGAAGGACTACCAGTCGATGCGATGCTTTTCCGAGGAATCGAACAAACAAGCCGTGATACGCTTGAAAACGACGCCCATCAAATCTCTCTCTGAATGCAGAGCAAAAATGAAACGATGAAGACCTATAAGGTGCGCGGCTATGAAATTCCAGCGGCCAACCCACGAGTGTTCCTCCATCTTGCAGCGTTGCTGCTAGTGCCCCTCTTGTGGCTCGGCCTAGCGTGGCTCTGGTCCCCTGAGAGTCCACATCGGCACCGTTTAGTTTGGTCGGCGCTTTGTTGGGCCTTCGTTTGGATGATTTTCTTTCATGTACGCAACATCGCTGTGAGAAAAGAGGTCGAGCAGGGGCTACACGATCCTCTCTACAGGCCGCATATTATGCGCATGCGCCAGAGAGAGTTCGATCGGAGCAAGGCGAGGAAGCAACTTCTTGTGTTGTATGTCGTAGCTTTCGTCGGCGTTGTGGCGATCGTTGGACTTCAGGCGATTGGGATTGACCTTCTGCCAGATTTTTCGAAGCGGCCGGTTATGCAAATGTCGCTCGAACACTCCGGCCACTAGGCCGATGCATGGAAAAGGATCAGAAATGAGTATCGGCACAAAACCGGCGTTGTTGACCGTCACGTTCGTATGCGCGGCGGGCACCGGTCGCAACCGCTGACAAGTAGCACGGAAGATCACAGGAACCGACTATGACAGTGTTGGATGATGCGCGTCGCTATCGCGAGCAGGAAACGCTTGTTGGTAAGGGCGGCGTCGTGGTGTTTTTCCAAGGCAAGGTTCAAGGCTGGGTGAACCAACTGCGCAACCCCGAACATTGGCAACCGGGCTGCATAGCGGTCGATGAGCAAGGTCGCATGTGGACGACTATCGCGGGTAGCGAGCGCGACGGCGCGCTGATGTGGCTCGCGAATCACGAACTGTAGGAAAACGATGCAAAAACTTGAACTCTTGGATTGGCCGCAGAAGGCCCTTGGATTCTACGTGGCCGTGGACGACACACCGCTCTTTATGGTCGGCGACGTCGCGGTATACGAGCTTGCATTCGAAGAGCAGGCGATAAACATTGAACGCCGCGGCGTCCACCTAGGACGATTCCGACACGTCGCGACGAAGGGCGGCCGCTTGCACTTCTTGACTTTGAACGGCGCCGCCTTAGGGTGTCACCCGGACGCTTCACGGCGCACCGGGAAAACAAGGACTGACAAGTGAACGAAATATTCCAAAGCCTCAAAGCACTCGCCAAGCGCTCGATTCTCCCCGGCGCGATCATGGCTGGTAGTGGTTTCATCATTGGATCGGGGATGTTTCCAGAGACCCCATCGTGGGCGATCACGTTATCGAATGTGGCACTGGCAGCAGGCGTGGTAGTGTGCGTCGCTTCCGTAGGTTTTATTGTCGCCGCGAAGGCGCGACAACGCCGCGAGGCCACTCGATAGGCTTCGGAAAATCCCCCGACCCAGGGCGGGCACTTGAAAAGAAAGGCCGAGGGCGATATGCGGTGGATAAATAGCCCCGTTTGGCGACGACGGGGCATTGGTCGAGGCTGGGAAGATAGCGCGCCCGACGCATTGGTTTGGGTTTCTGTTGCGGCACTCGATGTGGCATGGTGCGTTAGCGACGACTATGTGGGTGTTGCTGGCCACGGCTCGTTGCACGGTGACCGGTACGCGAAATTTGGGCGTTGGTTAGAGGCTGCCGTTTTCGTGGACGTGCCGGTCGTATGTTTGGAGGAGGATGGAGTACCAAGCTTTGCAGACGGGCGCCATCGGTTCGCTTGGTTGCGCGACCACGGATTGCGCTCGCTGCCGGTCGAAGTGCCGCCAGATCAGGCGGAAGTTTTTGGAACTCGGTTTGGTGCTGTCGAGCAGATCGGCACCGTCCTGTGACAGACAACGGTAAACGGCGGATAACCACATGAATGCGACGCACCTGTCGTCTCAAACGGAAGCACAGCTCGACGCATGGGCAAAGCGGCTGGCCGACTGCCTCTGGTTAGGGCATGGCGCCGTGCGGGCCACCTCGTCGACGACCGCGCCGGCGTAGATTTATTCGCCTGCAGAGGTGGCGGCCTTTGTCAGCAGCCCTTCGGCGGTCATCCAGCGGCCGGTATTCCACAGCCGCCCGTTCGGAGGGGGAGCGCGTCGAATAACTCGGAAAATCGGAAAACGGCATGCCAAAAGTCAGAACACGAGCGAAGCAGGCATCACTGAGACGTGTGAGTGCGAGCACGGGACGACAGACGTTTGACGAGCTACGTGCCGCCATCGAACGGCTCGAAGCAACTCATGCCGATCGGGCGATCGTACTGGTCGAAATGCCGCCAAACGTCGGAGCCTCGAGCGCGGGCGTACAGCGGCAGGTGCGCAAGTCTTTGCTCCAAAGCTTAAGCCTTCATACTGACGGCACGATTTGGTTCAACGTCGTGCCCGGCGCACGGAGCGGTAGCGCAGGGTTGTGGAGCGCGGTAACGATGCGGGTCGATGTAAGCGAGCTGCCTCGCGCAGAGCTGCCCGGCTTCGTACCTGAACGCGTCCGGATCACCGAACTCTAGCAAAATCATGGCACGACTCTATGCAGATGGCGGGGCGAAGAAGCGGACAGCCGTGGGCGCTGAATCGCTGGCAGCGCCCGTAGGGGTTACCTCGGGCCTGACCGTCGATTGGCTCGTCAACGAGCGCTGCGACACGCTGGTTATCGAAGGGCATGTTGACCTCGCAGCGGCGACCGACGCAATGCAGCGTGAGAGCAAAGGCTTTCCCGCGCCCCGTCACGCTTGGATGCGTTACATGAACGCGCCTGAAGATGAGCCCGTCGAAGCCGGGTACGGTTGGCGCGGGGAATGCCAGCGCGGCGACAGAGGCGCGGAACCGGTCACGATCTCCGTTCGGCCAACGTGACAGACCAACGAAAATCAGGAAAACATCGTGATCGAAATGACCATTCGTCCTCGCAAATGCCGATACGTTGTCAGGGATGCGGCCGGCAGGGTCTTAAGTGAGACAGATAATCGGTTCGTTGCATGCTGGGCGTGGCTTCGCAACCGACGCAACGGTGCGCAGGCGCACGACCGCTTGATGTGGATCGAGGACGAGCGAAGCTGGTTGCGTGCCGGGGATATGCAAGCGGCCGTGCGAATCGAAAAATTGTCCGCAACGCAGCTTGCCCGGAAGTACAACGTATCGACGGCCTCGGTCCAGAAAAAGCTCGTTGAACTCGGGTACATCGAAGTGCGAAGCGGGCTGCACTTTTTCACAGAAGTGGGCCGAAACGTTGGCGGCGAATACCGAAAGAATCATGCTGATGCTAGCGATGCCGACGGGCACATGGTGTGGCCTTTCGATGGGCCGCTTGTGGCCGCCATCCAGTCGATCAACAAGTAACTCGGAAAATACCCCGGCGCTTGCGCCCCAATTCGGCCGGTTGCCGAGAACATGTAGACCCAAAACAGCATGACGATCGAAATCCCTATCAAGCAAGTCACCACGAAGACCGTTGGCGGCCTCGACGCCACCATCGATGCACTGTCCCCTACGTCGACGGACTGCATCGTTGGCACGCTAAAGACAGCGAACGGCGTCAAGGAGGTCGCGTGGGACAAATACGGGCGTTGCCGCGACAACCATACGGACTGCAATCTAGACATGGAAGCTAACGAGCACTCCGACGTAGCGTCTGTCGCGAGTGCGCTCAATGAACAGGTCGTGGCGGAAATAAAGAAACGGAGCTAGAGGTAGGCTTGTTCGCACGCAAAACACTCGCCTGATCCTTGCCGCTTGGACAGGCTGCAACAGTCAGGCACACGAATCGAAAACAGCCGGCGCGCGAGCGCCCCGCAGCGGCCGGAAGCCGTTTTGAGTTTGGAGCTAGCAATGTCGAGTGTCGTAGCCGAAGCAGTTAAGACCCTGAGCACCAGTGTGAACGTCAGCACGGGGCTCGCACACCCTAACGATATGAACAAGGCGAAAGAACTCTTCAAGATCCTCCATGAGAAGGGCGAGATACTTCTCAAGAGCGACGTTGAATCTGGGGCCTTGTCGCACGGATGGAGCGCCTCGTCGGCTGACGAACTGGGAAGCTTGGCGCAACAGATCGGTGAGGGTAAAAGTCCGCGCATCACCGTAGACCAAAATAAACTTGTCACCGTTCGCGAAGTAAAGATGTCACTTCGCCCGTCTCAGTCGACCAAGAGATGCTAAACCATTTTGAATCAAGGGGCTACTGCCACGAATTGAAGTTGTCACCGAGCCCAGCATCGAAAAGACCTGTTAATTCCCCCGGCGCGCTGACAGTCGCCACCACGCGTTGTGCGGAAGGGTTCTGATCGGGGTGCGGTTCTACGATTGAACGAATCGAGTACCGAGAATCGCATATAAATCATGGCCCTGCGATCGCGTCTGGGAGGCTACGATGCGAATTGACGACTTTCCTTCGAACATAGGCGAAGTGACGACATTATTTTGGAGAGATTGTCGATAAGGTCGTCAACTCGGGCGCCAAGAGCCATGTGCGACGGACACCTCGAATTGACATCTATGCTTTGCTCTACGGCGACCGAGAGAGCGAGAAAACGGGCAGCGCAAGTGTCGCTCGGAAACACGACAAATCGAACAACTCGCGCAGGTGGAAGTAACAAGCCAAATTCGGCAAGGATGCCCTCAAGATTCTTGCTTCATGAAAGGAGTTTCGCATGCCGATTCTTTCGCAACTCCATCGCGCGTTTGCGTGGGGAGTGAAGCAATCAGTGCGCAAACGTTTTCGTGAGCGAGATTAGATTTCGGGAAATTACAGCCAAAACAGAGACTGCATTTCCCGTTCGAAAATTTGAATGCTAGCACTTAATAAATCTGAGAATATGGTCGTTATCTCCGTATAAGCGTTGCGCGCGCAAGCGCTCGAACGGCATAACAAGACTCTTCGATGATAACAATGACCAGCCTGTATTCAGGGGTACCTTCGTCCAAGCCTGCGCGGCGGTTGAGCGTTCGCTTGCGACTGCAACTTCTTTTCACTGCGTTTTTCCTTGCATTTCAAGGAGTGCTGGGCAGTACGGCAGCGTTCGCGCTCTCGACGGGCTGTACGGCTGTCAACGCCTTGAGCACGACATCGACGTACTCGACGTTTCCAGCGTCGGACTTTGACGCTGGGGATACGCTCACGGTAAGTTTCTACAACGACGGTCTGGATACGAGCGGGTTCGAGCCGGCTTCGGATCACGTGCTTGTTGAATCGGCAGCCTATTCGGCGTATCTGGTGTTCTACGCGTCGGACCATACGACAGCTAGCAGCCAGTCGGTCACCGTTCCAGCGGGTGACCTCGCGTCCAGCGGCTTGAACCTTTTCGTTTCGACGACAAACGGCAACATCAGCAACGTCACTTATTCGTGTACGAATACGTCGGCCGCTGCGCCGGTTGCGAACAGTGTCAGCGCCACTGTGGCAGCTAATAGCACCTCCAACGCAATCACCCTGAACCTCACCGGCGGCACGGCGACTTCGGTGGCTGTTGTGTCGGCAGCCGCGCACGGTACAGCAACCGCAAGTGGGACGGCCATTACCTACACGCCGACGTCGGGCTATTCGGGCACCGACAGCTTCACGTACACCGCTACGAATTCCACCGGGACTTCATCGGCGGCGACGGTAACCGTGACAGTAACGGCGCCTACACTGGCGTTCTCGCCTGCAGCAGGCGCGCTGCCCTCAGGCACGGTTGGCACCGCCTACAGTCGGACCATCACGGTGTCGAACGGCCTGGCTCCTTACACCATGACGCTCACGACGACCGGCAGTGTGAGCGGGAGTGTCACGACGAGTTCGGCTACAGTCGCGTGGACGCCGACGGCCGCAGGCACTTACAACGTCACGGTCAATGCCACAGACGCCGATGGTGTCACGGGCTCCGCGGCGTACACGATCACCGTAACCGAGGCCGCTCCAGTGGCCGGCGCGGTGTCGGCGACGGTCGCCGCGAACAGTAGCGCGAATGCGATCGCGCTCAATCTGTCGGGCGGCGCGGCCACGTCGGTCGCGGTGGCTTCTGCGGCTTCGCACGGGACAGCTACGGCGTCCGGCACATCGATCACCTATACGCCGACTGCCGGCTACTCCGGCACCGACTCCTTCACCTATACGGCAACGAACAGCACGGGCACCTCGTCCGCAGCGACCGTCACGATCACGGTCAGTTCGCCCACGCTGGTGTTCACGCCGTCGGCGGGTGCGCTGGCGAGTGGGACGGTCAACGCCGCATACAGTCAGTCCGTATCGGTGACGGGTGGTACTTCGCCATACACGTATGCTGCAACGGGGCTGCCGGCCGGTTTGTCAATTTCGTCGTCAAGTGGAACGATTTCAGGCACGCCAACGGCCTCGGGGACTTTCACGGTGGCCGTCATCGCGACGGATGCGAACCACGTCACTGGTGCCGTCAGCTACACGCTCTATGTTGCGCCGCTGACGCCGGTTGCGGCGAACGTCAGCGCGACCGTAGCCGAAAACAGTTCGAATAACGCGATCACGCTCAACGTGGCAGGCGGCGCAGCCACGTCGGTGGCGATTGTGTCGGCCGCGCGCCATGGCGTGGCGGCCGTCTCGGGCACGTCGATTACCTATACGCCGGCGTCAGGCTATACCGGCACTGACAGCTTCACGTACAGCGCGACGAACGCGTCGGGCAGCTCGAGCGCCACGGTCAACATCACGGTTTCCGGTAGCGCGCCAGTGGCCGAGGATCATACCGCTGCGCTCTACGCGGGGCAGACGGTCTCGGTGAATCTGGGCGAGGGCGCCACGGGAGGTCCGTTCTCGGGTGCGTCGATCGTGAGCGAGCCAGCAGCGTCGCAGGGCACCGCGAAGATCAGCTCAACGAGCAGCGGTTACACGCTCACTTTCACCGCCGCATCGCAGGCTAGTGGAGCAGTGCTGATCCGCTATACGCTGACCAACAGCTGGGGTACGTCCACACCGGCGACCGTGACGCTGCAGGTCACGACGCGTCCGGATCCCAGCAAGGATGCCGAGGTAATCGGCCTGCTCAATGCCCAGGCGCAGACCGCGGAGCAATTCGCCAATGCGCAGATCGGCAACTTCAACGACCGCCTTGAGCAGTTGCACACCGAGCGCAGCCGTCACGACGGCCTCTTCAACGTCCATGTGGGACTGCCGCAGACGCGCGCGGCTCAGGCAGGCGCGCAAGAGGCCAAGACGCCGTCGGGTATTTCGACGGGTGATGCAGCCGGAAAGACTGACAGCGGAAAGCCAGCTCTGCCGCAGTGGATGGCCAGCGGTGACCTCGCGGTATGGACGGGCGGCTTCGTGAATTTCGGCACTTCCGACCAGGACTCCATCCACCTTAGCCACACGCTCGTGGGGTTGAGCGCGGGCGCTGACTACCGTTTCCTGCCGTCACTGGTAGCTGGCGTGGGCTTCGGGTACGGGCGCGATGTTAGCGATGTAGGCAGCTCCGGAACGCAGAGCAAGGGCGAGGCTTTCAGCGCGGCGTTCTACGGTAGCTTCCATCCGGGCTCAGTCTATGTGGATGGTCTGCTGGGCTACAGTCACCTGAACTTCGACAGCCACCGCTTCGTCACCGAGAGCGGAGCGTTTGCTGACGGCAGCCGTGGTGGCGATCAGATCTTTGGTGCGTTGACGTCAGGCTATGAGTTTCGTAGGGGGCTCGCGATGCTCGCGCCCTACGCGCGCGTGCAGTTCTCGTCGACACTGCTCCAGCATTACGCGGAATCCGGCGCCGGTGCCTTCAACCTCGCGTACGCGGATCAGCGCCTGAACAACGTATCGGGTGTGGCGGGCCTGCGCGGTGATTACGGGATTCCCGCGTCGTGGGCGGCGATCAAGCTACGCGGTCGGATCGAATACAGCCACGCACTGACGGGCACGAGCACCGCGCGCCTGGGCTACGCGGACACTGATGACAACTCGTACGCCGTCACTGTTCTTGGCTTGAGCGAGAACCAGCTCACGACAGCCGTGGGGATTGATTTCCTGCTGCCCTATGGCGTCACGACCGGCCTTACCTACCAAGGCACCTTTGGCATGAGCGATCGCACAAGCAATCACGAGTTTCTGGTTCGGGTCTCGATGCGATTTTGACCGCTAACCTACCGCGCACCCACTGTGTCAGGAGCGATCGTGGCGGAGTGGGCGCAGCACCTAGTCGGTGAATAGCCAAAGGACTTGTGCCGCAATGTGGTCGAGCCGAAAATCAAAGAGTACTCAAAATGAATATTGAAGCCAGATACACAGATGTCAACCATGATCATTTGCCGACGGCAATCGGTACACTTGACTTTTCAGATGATCGCTCTCCGATCTCATTCAAACGTATAATCGGACATTCCTTAATGATGTCGAGTAACTGCTCGGTTGCTCGGATTATCCGGAAGCGCTTTGAAGGTAGGGATTTTCGCGATTTAGTCACACAGGACGACGTTTTCGAGCTTCAACTCATAAAGGCTGCGACAACTGATTCCGCCTCGAAAATATATCCGAACGACAAATTCCTTAACTCGCTCGATTCAATGGTAGTGGGCAACCCGGTCACTCACTACTATCTGGGTATATTTGAATCGTTTTTCAAATGTGAGAAAGGTGACTTTTTTACGCGGATATACGCAAAGGACCACGAAAAAAAATTCACGAACCTTAACGCGTTGCTGGAGCAGACTATGAAGCAGGTTCCGCGGTCATTTCAGCGTAGTCTGAGTCGATACACTTTTTGGCTTAACGGTGCGTTGACCGACGAAACTGGCGCCCCTTTAGAAATAGAGGTGCAGCCGTTTTTCCCCCTGCAAGGTCATATCACTGACTGGCCAAATGATCGTGGGATTAGGGTCGGAAGCGGGCAAACAGCGTTCGGCACATTCTATCGAACTATATTCGGTCGGAATATTGACGCGATCCGTCTGGCGGACGGGAGCGCCTGTCTACCAGAAAGCTTGTTACATATCACGACCAGTCCCGAACGCCAAAACGACAACATTGGCATAGAAGGCTACGTTCATCACGAAACACGGCTGTTTTTTGCCGAAATCGGCGAGTCGGCTCGCTGGATAGATGGTCTTCGACGTGGACATGCCCTGGATCCCAGGTCCTCTCATATCGATGAGATTCTATTGACGGGCGAATACGAGGCAAAAAATCGGGGCTCGAAGACCTCCTATGGTGCTGAGGCGCGGGCCGATAATGTAAATGTCGATGACTATCAATGGGCGGGTCCGATATGGTTTGGCCTTATTTGCGGCCTGCGTATAAGTAATCATTTTGGAAATCGCGTAAAATACCGTATTGAAGAAATCCTCCAAGGAGATAGTGCTGTTGCCGAGGAAACGATTTCTGAATCACCGAACGGTTACGTGATCATGCCCTCGCCTGATATAGCGTTTGCGCCCGCTCTAAATTACTATAAAAAGCTTGGCGCATGGGATTCTAAAAGCCCCGTTCGCGTCTCTCGAAATATTATGACGCCCCGGAAAGTCAAGGACGAATTCAATAACTGGTGCAAACCGTTTTCATTTCCGAGTGCAAGGAAAAAGAACAAGGGCGGAGTTCAAAGGCTTACTAGCCATTCACCGTCGTGGGACGAACCGGTGCGAAGGCCTATTGGAGTACGCGGGTCGCAGCAGGCCGCCATGAACCCACTGGCCGTCGCGGGGCAGCAAGTCGGTGTTCTGACATCGCAGACCTACAACGCCACCAACATGACAAGGTCCGCGGTTGCGGACAACAAGTTTTATGAAACGTTCTATCGTGGATGGCGGCAGGATAACAAAGGGGTGGCGTGGAAGCTCGACTATCTACCGAAGCAAGAGTGGTGCCACCTGGTCGGTCACGGCGACGGCGGATCCGAAACTGAAGGGAATCTTGTATCAGGTAGCCACTATGCGAACACGTTGCAGTTGGCTATTGAAATGGCGATACGCACCTTTCCCGAGTTACATCGTAATCTCCATCTGTTTATCACGACATACCTTATTCCGTCTTCATATAAATACCTGGAAAACTCTGTCGCCATTCAACGGGTAGTTGATTTAAGTCTTTGCTCAAACGATCTAGCCGAAGCGCGGATTGATATTGTGAAAGATTGGCTTGGCCCGCTTGATAATTCGAAGTCAACCCAGATTGACGTTTACTATCAGGGATTTTTAAGTCTTATTCAAACGAGAGATTCAGTGCCCAATGACTCTACCTTCAGTAATGTTTTTGAGGCAGTAGTTGGTGACTTTGATGTGTTCGGAATTCAAGGTGGGTGCCTTAAACGACTGTGCGAAGAATTTGATAAATACGTTTTCAACAGCGAGGTCGAAAAAGCCAACGGTTGGGCGGCGATTAGACGCGTGGCGATGAACTGTTTTCATCGTTTTATAGAGGCAATTTGTTTTCAACACCCCGCGGCGGCGTTCATTAGATACGCTGTTCGAATAAAGAGGGGTGTCGGTGCTGGCGGAGATTGTGGCGGAAAGGTGTTTGATTTTATATATGATGGACAGATTGAGACGTTTGATAAAAATGAATTTCGAATTCTAAAGGAGCGAATTGTTCTGGCCGTAATTCATGCTTTTCATTTGGCGCGTCCAACTGAAGGTGTCGACAAAAAATACATCGAGTATTTGGAAGGAAAAATTTTACGGGTTGTGCAGGGTTTTCAGAACGCCTATTCGTTAGATGAATGTGATATGTTTTTTGAATTTCTCGATATAGCAGAGGAATTGATGGATGTTGGGTTTGCTACCGACTTCCTGATCTCGAAGAGTTTAACTGAAAAAGGGAATGGCCTGGTCGTTGGGGATGTATCGCTAAGGCCACTGGCTGCTTTTAATGTTGACGACAGCAAGCTGTTTCGATCTTTGAGCAGTTTTAGGCGGGAACCGACGCCGAGCGATAGTTACCCGTCCCTTCTTTACGCCGCCAAGCGCGAGGCGACTACAGCATGGCCCGAAGCGGGTACGCCAGACGATTTCAATTGAAGGGATGGATTATGGGCAAGCTTCGCCAGTATCGAAACCTTTGGCATGGTTCCGAGGAGGGTCTTTCTGACAGCGCAGTTGATGTCGACTTCGCTAGGTGCACGTTGACTGATTCAGTAGCCCATGAGCACAGGCATGCGCCTGGGACACGCAGGTTGCATCTTGCTGCAGGGGATTCTGCTGGCGAGGCCCCTTGTAATGCAAACGTTGTGCGTCTGATTGGTTTCACGCCTCTTCCCGGTCGCGGCGAAGTTGTGGTGAACGGCGCCATATTCTCGCTCCGCGGCGATGAACACGCGCCCTTGCAGTCGCTTGTGTGGTTTGAGCAATTCAGCGGTGAGCTGAGCCTGTGCGATCTATACCCTGAGGCGATCTTTGGGTGGTGGCCGGACCTTATCAAATTGCGCGACGCGCGGTGCTGGGTCTCTTCGCACGACTTCGTTCTTGAGGAGCAACTTCGGCGGCGACCAGGGCGCCGCTTAGGGTCCACGTCCGCCGTTTCCTTTCAGGAGGTAGTCGGAGGGAGTTCGGTAGCGCGCGGCGATAGCCCAGTCCGGATCAGGAGGGGCGTGAACTTTAAGGGGGCAGCGATTCTAAGCGCAAAGCCGCTGGCGTACATAACGGCTATGTTGTCTGCGATTTCCGCGAAGGACGGTGCTCCGTCGTTTCTTCGTGACTTCAGCAAATTGTCTGAGTCGCTATCGTCGGGTGGGGTGCCGATCGAAGGTGTTGTGGGTTACAGCGGTTCGCGGCTTGACCTGGTCGTCGATATTCCTGTTCGATTGGAATGGACGCCATTTGAGGAGCAGGGTGGGAATCTCGCGCTGAGCATTACTTCGGTGAGTGTTGGATTTACGGGAATCGGCTCGCCAGGAGCACGGCCGCGCATCACCATTGGCCTTGTCGGCAATGTCAAGTTTTCAGGCGTCGAATTCCCTTTCGGCGTTGAGTTTTCCGAAGGTGCCGCAAGGTGCCGTATTAGTGCTGAGGTGGGCACGGCCCCGGTCGGTGGTTGGATGGCGGCGCTTGGCATTGATCTAAAGTCGACCTTTCTCAGTGACGCTGGCACTCCCGAACTTCTCCGGTTCGAACTGGTGTTGCCCCTGTCGGCGTCGGGCGGCCGCCCCAACGTTGAGGTCAGCCTAGGGTGGAGCGAGTACCATTTCACCGGTGGACAGCAATACCCTTCGGTGTGCTTGCTTCGCCCGCGCGTTGACTTCTCAAGTGACTTCTCGGCCGCTGGTTCCAAAGTTGGTGGGTCCGGTCGGATCCGGATCAAAGACCATGGTGAATTCGACGTCGCCGTGCGGCTGCCGTCTGGCTCTTTCGTCGCAGAAATGGCAGCGGGTTCCGCAATTGACTTGAAAGTGGCATTTGGCGGAGTGCTTGGACGCCTCATGGGAACAGACTCGACTCTTGAATTGGTCGTACTGGATCTCGAAGGTGACCTGTCAAACATGAGTTTTTCGTTCTCAGCGGCCACCGCTGGGGAGTTGGTGTTTAAACTCGCCGAAAAGTACGTTGCTATTTCGGATATCGATTTTTCCGTCGGTAACTCGAGCGGAAGTTGGTTAGGAAGTCTTTCCGCAGCAGTCTCGATTGGCCCAATTCGTGTCGAGGCGGCCGTTGTCTTGCAGCGGGGCACGTGCGACTTCACTTGCTTTGTTCCGTACGCACCGGTGAAGGATATTTCAGAAAGTCTACTCGGCATGAAGGTGCCAGACTCTCTTTTGAATGTCTGCCTGACAAACTCTTCCGTGGCTTTCTCCATTGGCGACGCCAATAGACTGGAAATCAAAGCGGCTGCGACGGGGGATATGGACCTAGGGAGCTTGCGTGTAGGCTTTGAACATTTTTCGGTGAAATATGAACTATCTGCGCTATCCATGGATGGCCGCGCTACTCTTCGACTGCCCGGCAATGGCACGGCAAACGAAGGGCCAACAGTCTTACTCGGCTTTTCCTATGCTGCCGGCAAGGGAATATTGGAAGGGAGTGGCAGCAACCTTGGGTTGAGGCTCGCGGACTTGGTGGACTCGTTGACAGAGGGGCTCGGGCTCACCCAGCCGCTCCAGGGCGGACCGGCTATCGTGGACGCCATCGATGTCCAAGTCGACTTTGACGGTGAGACGCAGCGGTTGGGGCTCCACTGCAGCGTAATAGCGGACCCCAACAATAAGGACGCTTCTGAAACGAAACTGTTCTTCGTTGCCCAGCGGAAGTCGGGGGGAGCTTGGCGTTCGTACTTCACGGTCAGCTTACCCGGTCTTGATCTCGCAAATCTGCCTCTTGTGGGGAGTGTGCTGCGCGCCGCAAGGGGATCAGGTGGTACCGCAGAGGCGGACAAAGGTCCGCGGGTCGAGGGTATCGCATTTGGTTTCGCTTCGAAATCGACGGGTAAAGAACTTGAGCAGATGCTTAAGGGGCTGAATTTCGGGTCCAAGATGCCTGCCCTTGACCTAAGCCGCGGGTATGGTGCCAAGGCAGACATTGTGCTGCCTAACGGCCGCCGGTCGGTGGAGTTCCCGCGAGCAGCAGCGTCGACACAGACCCCTCACCTCCCTGCGCCCAAAGAAACCGTCAAGGAGGGGGGCGCACCGAAGTCTGCTGAATCTGCATCAGCGGCGACGCTCGAAAAAGCGCAGCCTTCGGATAGCCCGGCAGCGAGCGCCGACGATGCACCTCCAGCCGCGGCGGCGGGGACGTTCGGCTTCGTTACTATCGAGCGCGTCGATGCAAGCGCGGACGACAATGGGCTTTCCTTGAGCATCGATGCGACAGGGAAGCTCGGGCCGATCACGTTGTCGTTTATGGAGTTGACGGCCAAGGCGCCTGTGGAGTGGCCGCCGCGACCGGACTTCAGCCTGAAGGGCGTCGCCGTTACCTGCACCACCGATACGTTTTCTCTTGCCGGTGCGCTTGTTGTTTCCAAGGGCGAGTACGCGGGAAGTATTGCTGCGCGCTTCGGTAAATTCTCTCTCACGGCATACGGTAGCTATGTAGATGCGACAGCGCCGTCTATCAGCGTCTATGCGGTACTCGATGCGCCGCTGGGTGGGCCGCCTGCGTTCTTCATTAATGGTCTGGCCGGCGGCGTAGGCATCAACCGGGCATTGCCAGCAGCTACGATTGAGAGCGTAGGCACGCATGTCTTTGTTGAGGCCGCCACGGGTACCGGCGGTGCGGCAACATTGCAGAAGTTCCGTGAAGAGATCAAACCCGAGGCCGGTCAGCAGTGGGTTGCCTTTGGCGTGCGATTCAGTTCGTTCAATATGGTCGACAGCTTTGCGCTTCTCACGCTGTCCCAGGGAAGCGAGACGCGCGTCAACCTTCTGGGTCGCTCATTCCTGCAGTTTCCGCCAGCGACGAAATCGACGGCCAACGTCCCGACGCTGGTCCAGATGGAACTCGTGCTGCTGGCCGACTTCCGGCCGGACGCTGGCGAATTCAAACTGCTTGGACAACTAACCCAACGCTCGTTTCTATTTCATCGCGACGCCCGTCTCACCGGTGGCTTCGCGTTCTGCTTCTGGTTTGGGGACAACCTAAATGCAGGCGATTTTGTTCTGAGCGTTGGCGGGTATCACCCGGACTTCCGGGTGCCGTCTCATTACCCCGTCGTGCCACCCATTGGCCTGAACTGGCAGGTGACCTCGCAACTGTCGATCAAGGGATCGCAATATTTCGCGGTGACGCCGGCGTACGCCATGATGGGCGGCAGTCTTAGCATCGCGTGGCAAAGCGGCAGCATTCGGGCCTGGCTGGACTTCCAGGCGCACTTTCTTATCCGCTTTCAGCCTTTCCGTTTCGGCGCCAGCATCATGGTCAACGTTGGCGTTGAGGCGACGATCGACGCGTGGCTCACGACCATCCGTATCTCTGTGACGGTGGGCGCGCGTCTGCGCGTATGGGGGCCGCCGTTCGGAGGAGTGAGTGAGGTCACGGCCGCCGGCATTACGTTCCGCATCGAATTCGGCGAGCCAGAACAAACAGGGCCCGCGATTGTCGACTGGTCGACTGTGCGCCAAACGCTGCTGCCTGCGGCTAATGCGGACGAACGCAAGGTGCTCGCTGGCGACTCGAGCGTGGCGGCGACGTTTGGCCGAACGCCCAATGTGACGACACACACGGACAGCCTGATTGGCCTGTCGGTGGAAAGCGGGCTGATCGACACTCAGGGGGCAGAAGGCAGTAAAAAAACATGGGTTGTTTCCCCCGGCGACTTGGTCATTGGTATTTCGGCGCTCGTGCCATTTGTTTCGTCGAAGCTCGAAAATGCGGGCGGCGGCGGCGGCGCCGAACAGCGAGTTAGCCGTGTCGGCATTCGTCCAATGGGCAAAGGCAGGGATGCGTTCAAGAGCACGTTGGCGGTGTCCATCACCCATGCCAGCGGGAACCTTGATCGGTGGACCATCACTACGCGCGAGAGCCGCGTTCCGGCGGCGCTGTGGGGCGATCCTGGCGATACGACTTCCATAAATATCACCGACGTTCCCACCGGAATCGCGCTCGCGCCTGAGCGGATTACGGGCAAGAGCGTCGCGAAGCGACCGTCATGGACGCAGGGTGAGGACACGCTCATCGACGCGAACGGTTCTTTCTGGGTGAAACCTGCCAAAACTATCGTAAAGGACGTGGTTTCGGACAGTGCCATGATTGCCCGGACCGTATCTGACGCGGTCGTCGCGCAGCGCCGCCAGCGTATTCTGGACATCGTCTCCGAACTGTCGCGTGACGGCGGAGAATCACACAACATGCTCACCCGCCAGGGTAGAACGCCTGTGAAACCTGAAGTGCTTACGACCGCCAGCGGTTTGTCCGAATTTGGCGGCAATCTCGCGAACTTCCTGATTGCGGCGCCATTCATTGTCGAGCCGGATTCTCCGAGCGATGCACGCGTTCGCCCTGATGCGGGCGAAAGCCAGGGAGGTCATTGATGGCTTTCTATCAGATCACATTTGCCGACAGTGATCGACCAACCCTGACGGCTGGAAGTCATACGTTGAAGGTCGCGCAGGACGTGAGTGTCCTGCAGGACGGCCAGTGGGTCATACAGGAGAGCTTTGTACGCGAGCAAGATCTGATCGTCGAGGCTCCGCGGTACGCGATCGACCCGCAACTCGTCCATGATGTTCACCCGCCAGCCAATCAGGCCAGCGCTTGCAACACCACGCTTCCACACATCGTGCTTTCGGACAGCACGTTGCCGTGGCAGCGGCCGGTGAAGCTCGCGAGCGACGCCTCCAACACACCACGCCCGTGGCTCGCCCTGCTGTTGTTTCGCGCGGAGGAAGCGCCCAGCGTTGTGTTGAAGGAAATGAGCGGCGGCGCCGAAGGCTCCGTGCAAAGCGCCCAGGCTCCCCAAATTACGATCGATAGCGAGTTGCTCGATTCCCTGCTGCCTGATGCGGACGAACTCGACGCATTGGTGCATGTGCGGGACGTCAAGCCTACGCGCAAGGCCGATGTTGATGGCGAAGACCCTGATCGGAGATTTGCTGTTGTCGTCGGCAAGCGCATGCCAGTACAGGATGGCTTCTACGTCGCCCATCTTGTGTCGATGGAGAATCTCGGCGTCGACGCACGCTCGACAGACAGTAACTCGCCCATAGCGCTTACGTCGTTGTACCGCTGGCAATTTCAGGCACAGGCGAGTGCGTCGACGTCGTTGATCGACCGCCTGAAGGATCTTGACCCAGGGCCCCTGGCAATTCCTATCAGAGCGCCCCGAGCGGACGATTCTGACGAGGCCAAATGGGTCAAAGAGACGCTTGCTCACGGCTATTGCGCGTTGAATCACGATATGCGCGGCCCCGCAATATCCGTCTCCTGGTATCGCGGTCCGCTGCAGCCGTACACCGAGCACGCTGTCCAGGTGTCGCCGCAGGATATGGCAAGTGTCAACGCAGACAAGCTGCTGAGATATGACCCAGCGGTGGGGATGTTTGATGTGAGCCATGCGGCCGCGTGGCAACTGGGCCGCCTCTGTGCACTCGATGACCCGGACTTTTCCGCAACGCTATTCCGATGGAGAAGTGCGGCGATTCGCAAATCCGCGCGTGAGCGTACGCTAGAAACGCAAGCCCAGGACGAAGTCAGGCGAGTGACGCCAATGCGGCCGCAAGCCGCGTTCAATGATTTTGGGAAGACGTTCAAAATCGATCGCGCCGAGCTGCGCTCTGAATTGCGCATGCTGGCGGAGCGGCAGGCGTTTTCGCCTGCAAAGGGCCATCCGGGATTCGACGAACAGCGCGATGACGGGAAGACACTGAGCGAATGGCTCGTCAATCTGGCAACGCTCGCGAAGGTGCCGCTGCACTACCTCGTCCCAAACGGCAACATGCTTCCCACCGAGAGCCTTCGTTTCTTTAGCCTCGACCGGAATTGGATACGCGCGTTGCTCGCGGGTGCGTTGAGCTTGGGAGGCGAAGATGCCGCTGAAATTTCACGGGTCTATGAGCGACTGCT
Organism: Paraburkholderia phytofirmans; assembly: GCF_046028095.1. GTDB lineage: Bacteria > Pseudomonadota > Gammaproteobacteria > Burkholderiales > Burkholderiaceae > Paraburkholderia > Paraburkholderia phytofirmans_A. The sequence goes on along the minus strand of NZ_JAQQDJ010000009.1, from coordinate 249,833 downwards.
CGCGACGGTGCGCAGCGAGAAGACGGACCTCATTTCGGGCGAGGAGCCGGTCTCCGGATTTCTCCTGCGCTCGAGCGTTCTGAAGACGTGGGGAGGCATCGAGGTGATTGCGAAGACGGATCTGTCCGGCGTGGAAGCGGCCAACCCGTTGCGGCTCGACATCCTGAGCCCCGGGATCATGCTAGGCCTCTATCGGGGAATCATAGGCTCGCTGGAGTTTGTAGAGCCAGCCGAGTCTCTGACGTTCGCAGCACCTGCGAAAAAGCCGTTCGTCTTCAAGGATGAGGCGCGCGGCGTGATCGACATGACCGCCCTGGTCTCGTTCAGAGGCGGTAGTGCCGCCGTCGCTGAAGCGCTCGCGCAGAAGGGGCGGTCAATCCGGTTCGCGTTCAAACCTCAGGCTTAAACGGAAACAATTCAATGTCGAATGAAGCGAACGCGGCAGGCGTGCATCTCATCCTGCCGATCGAAGTGTCGGCGCTGCGTGTTGGACGTCCCGACGCGGCGAGAAATCTGTCTTTGCTGGGTCCCTTTCACGATTTCACTGTTCTGCCAACCGGTGCCGAAGTGGGACAGGCACGACGTCCCTACAACACCGCCGAAGTGAGCAGAAACGCGCGGGACTTCACAATCATGGCGAAGGCCCAGCCCGGTCTGCACCTGCATTGGAGCTTGCCGGCAGAAATGCGGTATGGCGTGAACTCGAAAGTCGACGAAACGGTGAGACACGCCGGCGAGGCGCAAGCATCCGCTGAGACGCATCGCCTTCGGTTCCCCCGTCTGCCTAACCGGTGGCTTGTGACGCGGTTTGCGATACCGAGCCCGGGCTTCAGGCCGGGAGATCGTTGCCTCACGCGCAGATGGCTCGTCGAGAGTGACCGCCTGTCGCGCGTGTCGATGAAGAATAACGGCGGGCTTCCACACCCAACTGCGCCTGTCGTTAGAGATGAAGCGACGCTAGCCCGCTATTTGGGCTGGCGTCAAGAACTGGAGGGCCGGGTGCTCGCCGACGGCGTGAGCGCGGGTCTGGACGGTCGGTTTGAAGAGTTGACGGCGCTTGGGTACGGAGATCCGACATTCACAACTTTCTATCCGAATTGCTCGACGGTCTTCGGTTGCTATGACGCCCTGGACGATTTGACCGCTTACCCCGACTGGGAGATGGCTTATCACGTGGCCGGGTGGTACGCCGGCGAAGACCACTCCACGCAGCGCTGCATTGGACAGGACGAGTTGCTCGAGGCAATGCTGAAGCAGGAAGCGCTAAGCCACGCCAGCGGAGCCACTGAGATCCTTTGCTCTGGTGGCATTCACGCGATGAGTTGGTGCGCCGACCGAGCCTATCTTACCTGCGATGAGTCGCGGGGCGGAACCAACGACGCGCTGTTCTCTCTAGGGCCGACCGAAGAGGAGTCGCTCGCTGCGCTCCTGTCTGCGTGTCTCACAGAGCCCGACGTTAGTGCGCCGCAATTGGAGACCATTTTGAGCGCTCTGCAATTCGGTGCGCTCGCAGGTGGCCGCTCTCGTCGCGAAGCGACGATCGACGGCGCGGCAGCTGCGCATGAAGCGGGATTTCGATCTGTGGGATCGGGCCGGATATGGACGCTTAAGCCGAAGGCGCTTCAGGACACGGCGGCAGAAAGCGTCGGCGCGTCCACACCTGAGCCGCGGCACGCAACGCTGGCGGCGCTGCGCGAAATCAACGTGCTGCAGACCAGGCTCGATGATGGTGACCAGGCGATAGCGGGTTTGCGCCAACAGCTATTTTCGGACTGGCACCACCTGCTTGATGCGCTGTATGCGGCCGATCGTGCTTCGGGCTCGATTGAAAGCCGTCCAGACAACGTTCGCGAGTTGGTAAGGTCAGGCGTCGAGCGCCTGAGCGCCGCGCTAAAGGAGCAGGAGGCTGCTGCTGCCGACTGCAAAGAGAAACTAGCGGCCTTTGAGCGCAACCTTGGCGTGAGCGCAGAAGGGAGTTTTTTCGAACTGACGGACATCGCCGCGCCGCGCTTCTGGGAGCCACAAGACCCCGTTTTGATAATGGTCGGCGAGTCGGCTCAGTTCACGCCTGCTCCATTGTGGCTTGCGGGTTCTGCGCCGCGCCCTCGTGTGAATTTGGAGATTGCGACGAGCCTCGCTGGCGCAACGACGCGGGTCATCGCATCGGATATCTTCCGGTTTGGAGGCGAACTGGCTGTGCCGCAAGCGGAAGTACTCGACCAACTCGCGCGCGAGATCCCCTTCACATCGCCAGCGTTTCAGCCCTACATCGCGGGGCTCACTGGCGAGAACGAGGAGTCGCTGAAAGCAGCATCACATGCGTTTCTTGAGCCCGCTTCACCGGGAGCGGGCCTGCTCTTGCCGAACTACGGAGGCGCGCGGCGTGGCCACGGGCTGTCGGAGTTGCTGGGCGAAGCACGAGTATGGCGACCGACGATGATGCGCTACGAGGTGTCGATGGATAGAGTGGGCGCTGCCGCCACCGGTGGAGCAGACGGCGGACGCTTCCAGCTGACCGAGGGCGGTGATCTGTTTTCCATGGATCAGGGGGCGAGGACTTCCGCGACATACACCGGCACGGCCCTGTTATCGGACCACGGCACCCATGCGTTTCTGCAGGCGATGGACCAGATCCGCCAACGCTTCGGGGCGGGTGACGCGTTCGTCGATGAGGGGCCGGGCACGGGTGGCTCATTGCCCCCCATGCTCGAGCGTCTTGAGCAGTTCGTCCGCCGTGAAATGCCTCAACTCGCCCAGGGCCTAACCGGCCGGAACAGCGCGATGCTTACGCTGCGTCAAGCGATGCAGATGGACATTCACGACCCTTACGCGGGAGACACCGACAAAGCGCTGATTGGTAAAGTGCGTTCGGTGCTCGGACGTGAGGCATGCCTCGCACCGATTCCGGACGCGCGCTTCATGCCGCTCGATGGCGGTGAGTTGACTGTGCGGTCAGTACAAATACTGGACGGATTCGGCCAGCTGCGCACGTTCAACGACCTCTCCAAACGGCTCGTGGCCTCGGGACGGTTCCGGCCGGATCGAGAGTCCACGGCGCACGCCCAATTGCCGGTGCGCGTGATCCAACCCGCGCGCCTTTCGTTCAGATGGCTGGCGAAAAAAGGTGAGGGCGGTGACGCGCAAGAGGCAATAGGTAGCGCTACGCCGGTGCTTGGCTGGGTGCTGTTCAACTCGCTGGATCGGTCGGTGTCTATCTACACGCCTGCAGGCGCGTTGGCGTGCACTCTGGCCTGCAACGACCATGGAAAGGGGTTGAGTCCGGTCAGCGTTCGCACACCACCGGGAGGAGCGCATTTGTCGTCTATGCCGTCAGAACTCAAAGCGCTCAAAGAAGCACTGACGGCAGGCGGCGGTGGGCCGCTGGCGGCTTTCATCGAAGCCATACAGGCAGCTTTGGCTCTGACGCGGCCCGCTGGAAACGCCGACGCAGGGTTTGCCGGTCTCGTCGGCCGTCCGCTGGCGCTTGTCAGGTCCGGGCTGTCTCTAGATCTCGCTGGCGGCGCAGCGCGCGACCAGTCCCAGGAAGGTTTAAGAATGCGACTGGAAGTGGCTCAGTCAGAGGCCACCCGGCAGATGAAGGAGCTGGCGTTTCCCGTCAAGCTCGGTAGTAGCACCCAACTGGAAGATGGATTGATTGGCTACTGGCGCGACGCTGCTGACTCATCCGGGCCGGATTTCAGTCGGTTTGTCTGCCCAGCCGTATCCGCTTCGTCTCAGCAGGAAGACCTCGTCCTCCGGCTGGGCGATCAGGTGCCGGTGGTTTTGACCATGCTGATCGATCCTTTCGGAGAGATTCAGGCCCGATGTGGGATCTTGCCCACGAAATCGATAACTTTACCTTCGGAGTATTTCACCGAAGCCATCAAGGGGTTGTCGATCGCTCTGGAGGCAAGCCCGGTGCTGGCGGTGAATTTGCCAACAGGGCCGGGAGCGGGGACCTATGCGATGGTCAACCCACAGTTCAGCCGTGGGCAGTGGCGGTGGGTGTTGCCGGGCGGCGCGTCAGTCGATCTCTCGGACGTCCGAGCGCGTGTTTCCGATCTCGACAACGACAGGTGCCATCTCGTCGATGGCTGGCTGGCGCTGGAATAGGCGGGGAGGCTGGACCGCATTGAAGCGCGTGCGCTCGTCTCCCGCGAATCGCCTCTTGGCGGGAGAGGCGAAAGCCGTGCTCGACGAATGGGTGGGCAGTGCAGTTGCAGCATGCATTTTCTGCCTATCAGATTCCTGAGCCGCTCCAAAACACAAGCTTGTCAGTTGCCCGAGGGCGTGGCGCGACGCCGTCCGAAAGGCTCCTCTTCGCTGCGCTGGCTGCGGCTTACGCATTCACCGGCGTCACGGCAGCACTGCAGCTGTTCGCTTTCCCTGGCGTATTCAGCGCGACTGACTATTCGGAGCAGGCCCGCAGACCGCGGTTTCGATATCGGTCTTCTGGCACGTCGGCTGTCCGGCGTTGGTCACAGTTTCGTTTGCCACGCGGGCCCCTTCATTTGGCGGCCGCTCTCGCGCTTCTGGGAGGGCGACCGCGCTCGCGGCTGATTACGCCGACCGAAAATTCAGCCACATGTAGGGATCGCGCCGACTGAAATCTGAGCCGGGCAATCAACCTATCCTGCTAGTTTTTCAGGCAGGGTGTTTGGGGATGATCCCGATGACGATGATTGGCAAGGTGCGGCGGATGTTCCACCGCCAGAACAAGTCGGTATGCGAGATAGCGCGTCTCACAAGCCTGTCGCGCAACACGATTAATAAACATCTGAACATGGATGTTCAGGAGGAGCCGAAGTATCAGCGGCGCTCGCAGCCGACGCGGTTGACGCCGTTTCATGAGGTGCTGGTGCAGGCGCTCAGTGTCGACGCGCGGCGACCGAAGAAGGAACGCCGCCCCGCCTGGATGCTGTTCCAGGAGATCAAGGCTGGCGGCTACGACGGCTGTTACTCGCGGGTGACCGATTTCATCCGGGCCTGGCGGCAAGGCGAAGGCAAGGCGGTTTCGAAGTCGGCGTTTGTGCCGTTGCGATTCGAGCTGGGCGAGGCATTCCAGTTTGACTGGTCCGAGGAAGGACTGGTTGTCGGCGGCATTTACCGCAAGCTCCAGGTGTCGCACATGAAGCTGTGCGCGTCGCGGGCGTTCTGGCTCGTGGCCTACCCAAGCCAGGGTCACGAGATGCTGTTCGACGCCCATACGCGCTCGTTCACGGCCTTCGGCGGGGTGGTCCGCCGGGGCATCTATGACAATATGAAGACGGCCGTAGACAAGGTGCACAAAGGCAAGGGTCGCACGGTCAATCCGCGTTTCGCAGTGATGTGTTCGCACTACCTGTTCGATCCGGACTTCTGCAACGTCGCCAGTGGCTGGGAGAAAGGCGTCGTCGAAAAGAACGTGCAGGACAGCCGCCTGCGTATCTGGATTGAGGCGCGTGGGCAACGCTTCGGCAGTTTCGCTGATCTGAATGCATGGCTGGCGACCCGGTGCCGGTCGTTGTGGGATCAGGTGAAGCATCCGGACTATCGTGAGCTGAGCGTCCTGTTCGACAACTGCTATCGCGATGTCGCGCAGCGCAATGCGACAACGATGAAACGGCTGCTCAACGAGATCGAAGTGTGAGGCTGCGGGAACGCTTCGGCTGACCGCGACCCGACATGCGGGCAAGCCTGGCCAAACCGTCAGCGTTCCAAGAGCCAATGCAAACCCTTTCCCGTGGACGCCTCATCGGTCGGTGGACGAGAACCTGAGGGGCTGATTTGCTCGTCCCCGCCTGTCCCGCCGGCCGACGTTGTCCGCCGGCTGATGGCTTGCCCCGCCCGTTAAATCAACAGCCGGGAGCCCCATGCGGCGCTGGGCCGTCACCAGTGGTCAGAAAAGACGCCGGTTCGGGGCTCTGATCGACCGTTTGCGGCGTGGCGGGGCGGCTATCCTGATGCGGTCTCTCAGGTTCTGCCACGGCCCTAGGAAAAATGGGCAGAATCATTCAGCCGACCCTTCCCGGTCGGCTTTTTTTCGCTTGGCGGTTTTCCGAGGAACCGAATAAACAAGCCGTGATACGCTTGAAAAGGACCCTCATCAAATCTCTCTCTGAATATATCTTTATCCCAACCCTAACGACCGAGCGCGACGATAACCACGGAAAATTTCAAGACATGTACCAACCACATTGTGAAATCGCCCAAGTTAATAGAGCAGAGGACATCGAGAGCGCTGTTTTGCGTGATCGCGCGGACCGTGGTTGGCGGGTCTGGACAAGTGGATTCGTTTCGGTCGAAGACACCCATGAAACCGGGCTACTGATGCTGGATTTTTACGATCAGACGCGGACCGCAAAAGTCTACGAAGTCTTCGTTTTGGACCGGTTCAGAAGACGCGGAGTTGGCGCCAAGCTGATGGAACGTGCTGAGTTGGCGGCGCGAGGATTGGACGCGCGGATGATCGAGCTCGAAGTTCACCCACTTGACGGAAGTACAGATGCCTGTGCTCTCCGTTCTTGGTATTCGGCACTGGGATTCATCGGTGAACTGGACGTTAGACTTATGACGAAAGACCTCCAATCTAAGCATAACGCGTAGGAAAACACGATGCTCTACTTTGACAGCGGTTGGCGTTTTGTTTCGCCCGGGGCCATGCCCGAAGATGTCGTTGAGGACATTCTCGCAAAAGTGATTAGGCCCGTTCCTTTCGAAGGAAACAGACAAGATCTGCTCGAAACGTTCAAGCGGCGTTTCGCGCAAGCGCAAAGTCAAACGGCAAGCCGTAGTTCAAGTGAGAGCTGGGCCGAGAGTGATTTACGTTCGTATATGTCAGGCGCTGCGACGAATGCGCCTATGTTCGTGGAAGCTTTGCATGACGCGTTAGTGGACATTTATAGTCGCAATCCTTTGTTGGGTACGCCGCCTTGGGCGCACGTGAACAATGTCCTCAGGCCAAGCGGCTACACTATTCAATCTCCAAATCTCGTGGTCGAGCGAATGGCGATGCCTGTCCCCGTGTCCCCTAACGTTCCGTCTCTTGATGCGGAGGCCAACGAACTTGTTCAGCGCTCACTCGCGGATTCGGAAAGCCTGTTGAATGTCGGTAAATACCGGCTTGCCGTTCAAGAGATACTTTGGCTGCTCGAAACCGTATCGACGGCATTCTCCGGCAGACAGCACGGTGACGGCACGGTGACCGCGAAGTATTTCAACCGGATCATCGCTGATTTGAAGCGTCTCAATCGGGACCGAGTGCTTGCCGATGCCATGGGCTGGATGGAAACACTGCATGGGTATCTTTCCGCTCCATCCAAAGGGGGAGTGAGGCACGGAACCGTGCTGGACGATCCACGAGAACTGACGGAAGGGGAAGCACGCTTATTCTGTAACCTAACTCGCAGCTACCTAAACTACTTGCTAGACGAGCATCATCGGATGGAATCACAGCGGCAGGGATAATCATCGGAAAATCGGAAAACGCTGGCCTCACCGGCATAGGAGAAAATCAAAATGAGTCAAGCAAGCGTAGAACACGGCGGCGACAAAAGGCAAAACATCACCTTCGGCGGCAAGGTCGTACGAGTCGGATTCGTGCCACCTCTCAAAGATGAGCTCGGATATTTTGCGCTGCTTCCCGAGCGCGCCAGGCAGCCGTACCGCCTCTCAACAGTTGATCCGAGTGTGAGGGAACAGATGGTACTCTCGCGTCCGGGAGACGTCTTTCAAGCAACGATCAAAGCGGAGATCGGGGAAGCGGAAGCGGGTAGCGTGGTTGAGCTCGTGATGTTCGTAAATGAAAACCTTAAAGAGGAAAAGATGTTCCCTCCGATGGGGGATTTGCCTATATCTATGGCAAAGAAGACGTTTCTATAGCCAACGGAAAACACCCGTGCTAAGCGCTCAGATTGTCGGTCAAAGACCGAATCAACTTTGGAGACTGTATGCGGGAAAGAATCATTAAACGATTGCGTGAACTGATTGCAATCACAAACGCCCGTGCGACGGAGTACACGCCTAGCGGTGATGACGACGGCCTAGACGCGATGAGCGATCAGGAATTGCATGTCTACTACGAAAACACCCTGGCGCGGGAACTGACACATGGTGTCGCTCCGCTGGGGGGCCGCCCTGTAGTCTTCCCGGGCTCCAGCCAGGGCTAGGAAAAGCCGATAGAAATGTTCCTACGACAAAAGAGAAATGCCATCTATAACGGCACGGTAGAAGAAATCGAAGACAGGAGAGGGATGGTTCTTGTCCACGTTGACGAAGGTGCATACGTGGTTTTAGAACTCATCCAGCGTCTCAGATTTGGAGAAGGCCTTGCGCCCGGAGACAGGGTTTCAGGGCCTTTGCACGCTTTGGGTAAAATCCAAATTGCCAATCTCACCCGCGACTGTCAACTGCGTGTGTACGGGCAAACCGGACCGAGCAGCTTGACCGCCTGCCGTCGCGTGATGTTCGGATAACCCGGAAAGTAACCAGCCGCGCAAGCGGCCCGATTACCGGCCGGACGCCGGGTCAAAAAGAGAAAGCGAATGTCGATCGACATCAATGTTTTGGCTGACGCGGCTAACAAGGCCGAGACCGCTGAAGGATTCATCGGGTGCCATATCGAGTCTGCGCGACGCGCGCCTGCTGGCATTTCACTTCGATAATGTGATAAACGCACACCGGTTCCTAGCTGCACGTCAAGCTTTAAACATGCATGCCTACATTGAAGACGAACGCCAGGACGTGGTGATCGTGCGTCAACCGTAGGAAAATCATATGGCATATTCTCCAGGCTTGGATGCTGTTCGGAAGGCGTTGAGCGGTCAGATAGACAATTCAGAAACCGATTGGATCAAATCGTGTGCAGACGGCAAGGGATGTATTTCGCCGCAACATGCGGCTGACATTCTCCACATTACTCGCGCGGACGCCAAATCACGTCTGCAAGCGGCGGCGAATCGTGGGCGGGTGCGGGCATTGCCTAACGGTTGGTACGAGATACTGGATTGGAATCTTCACCAAGCAGATCGACGTGACGCATAGGAAAATTACATGCTCACGTCGAACGATGAATGCATGGAAGGCTTCACTCAACCAGAATGTGACCTGGTGAATGAAGCCGTGTCCGCTCTGATGGCTCGCAGCTTCGCCAACCTGCATGCGGAAGACATCGCCGTCAACAACTGGAGGCTGCTGCTGCACGAAAACAGCATTGCGTCGCTGACGCGAACGAACAACCGGCCGTATTCGGCTGTCTTCAACGGGAAAAACATGAACCGATTTGCGTACCGAGCCTACTACCAGTACAACGGACCGTCACACGACGATCCCTTTCGGAGCGAGAAGTCCGCTCGAGAAGTGGCGGAAGCGCTCGCGCGGTTCCCAAGCGACCTGGAGCATTTCCTGGACCCCGGTGCTTCAATTGAAGCACCTCAGGTTCAAGCTGACCCCAGCTCGAGCTTCGTGACAGTGGTGACGCTTGCGGATGAACGGTCGATCGATGCGGTGGTTAAGAAATGCCTGAACAGTCTCGACCTCTTTGGCGAAAAGCTTTCAGCAGCATAGACAGGGAAATTGCGCGGCGATTTTCGCGTGCGCGAAACGGAAGGTAGTAGATGGGCCAAGCAAAGCAGCGCGGTACGAAAGAGCAACGGATTGCGCAAGCACAGGCGAAGATTGAAGCGCTGCGGCCAGAGAAACTGGTGTGCGGCGCGTGCAATACACCATCCCCGACCGGGCTATAGTGAGCATCAGGACAACGCAAAAACCAAAAACATGAGCCTTCACACAGCTGGTTGGGCAATTATCGGTTCGGTAGCCACCGCCCTCGCCAGCATTGCCGGCAACATCTATCTCGCCGCTCGCAGCCGCAGTCAGGTGATCGAGCAAGCCGCAAAGTCATTCGAGCAAGCCGCCGCCGCGCTCGACGTGCGACGCACCTCTACAGCACGCACAGCGGCCACCTTCATCGCTGACAAGCGCCAAACATGGATAAACGACCTTCGGGACGACCTGTCGCTCTACTCGGCGCTGACGGTCGAAATTGTAGAGGGTTGGAAGCGCATATTCAGCAGACTCGGGCATCGCTGGGATGAAAACGGTGGGCCGAATACGCCTTCTGAGCTGGAAGCCTACAGCGAAGCGGCGCGCAAATTCGCAGAGAGCATCGCGGAGCGCGACAGTATGCACTCGCAGCTCCTGACGCGCATCATGTTGCGGCTGAACGGTGACGAACCCGCTCACTACCAACTGACTGAGGGGCTATACAAGGTTCGCGCAGGGCTTGGCGTTCTCTACATCAACACCAATAAGCACGAATATTCGAACCAGACCATCTATCACACCATCGACAGTCAGTTGCAGCTCGCCCAAATCTATTGCAAGGCAATCCTCAACGAAGAGTGGAGAAAGTTGAAGCGCGAGGTTGCTGCGCCTGAGCATTTGATTGCCAACATCCTCGCAACCAGCCCGCCTGACGCCGCCGCGGTCAAGGCGTTTGTGGAGAAGACGGCGCCCAGCGTCCCTTCGTCTTTCTCTGCTGAGATCCATAGCAACCACGAAGAGATTTATCGCAATGCTGGCTTGACGATAAAAACAAAGCCTCACCCGCCTGAACTGTGACGGGAATTCACCAGCGAAAAAGGCCAACGCCGATTACGAAGGAAAATCGCCGGGCTGACCGGCCCTTAAAAACAGGAGATTTGAATGGTTTCAGTTTGGATAGAAAAACAGTCTGTTGATTTGCACGGAATCCTGACCCACGGGGGATGCGGACATTTTCCTGGACTGATTTACGTCGTTAGCCCGAGGCTTTCACGGTACTCGATAGGGCTGAGGTAGCCAAGCGAGCCCTTGATCCGTTTCTCGTTGTACCAGCGAATGTAAGCGTTCAGTACCTCAACGAACTCCGCGATGGTCGTCGAACGCCAGTCTCCTGGATAGAACATCTCAGTCTTCAGCCTGCCGAAGAATCCCTCACAGGCCGCGTTGTCCGGCGAACAGGCTTTACGCGACATGGATCGGACCAGATTAGCTTTTGCAATCCGCGATAGCCAGCCCGGCCAACGGTAGTGGCCACCCCGATCGGAATGAACGACCGGCATCTCGTCGTCCTCGGTCACGGTCTCGATAGCCGCATCTAACATGGTATTCACGAGCTCTGCGTCGGGACTTGTGCCAATCGTCCAGCTGGCTACCATGCCATCGAAGCAGTCGATCATGGGCGATAGATATACCTTCCCCGCGGGAATCTGGAATTCGGAGATATCCGTGACCCACTTTTCGTTCGGGGCGTCAGCGTGAAAATCGCGATTGATGATGTTATCTGGGGCAGGGCTGATTTCTCCGATATAAGAACGATATCGGCGACGCCTGGGCCTGGCTGCGTGGAGGCCGCCTTGTTTCATGAGGCGATGCACGACTTTCTCCGATAGAAACACCCGTTGTCGGCTGAGCGCTGCCTGCACCCGACGATAGCCATAGGATCGGTGATTGTCCTCGAAGATCTCAGCAACGGTACAACGGACCTGCGCATATTTGTCGGCAACCCGTATGGACGACCGATGGTAGAAATAGGAGCTGCGCGCCAGGTCCAATCGCACAAGCAGCTCAGCCAAACCGTATTCTTCTCTCAGGGCGTCAACCAGCGTCGTCTTCTCCCGGTTGCTCAGGAGTGGCAGGTCGACGCCCAGGTCTTTTTTTATGAGTTCATTCGCCTTCTTTAGCAGGTCGTGTTCAAGCTGCAGATTGCGAATGTCGCGTTGGAGCCCTTCGATCTGCCGCTCTAGTTCATCCCGATCCGTCTCTGAGCGTGATCCCTTGTTGCGTTTCATGGATGCAGGGGCCTCTCGGCCGAGTAACTGGTTCTTCCAGTTGTACAGGGTCACCCTGTCGACGTCCAGCTTTCGCGCCACCGCCTGTGCGCTTCCCTGCCGTGTGCACAGCTCGTACACCGCGGTCTGCCTGGAGGCCAATGGCGCGGCCGGTCGCCCTCGTTTGCCAACCACGTATTTCCTGGTTTCCGGATAGCGCTCGCGAACCCACGCCGTCAGTATCTGGCGACAGGGGTAGCCCAATGCCCTGAGGGTGAAGGCGACGCAGCACCCATGGTTGACGTAATGCTCGAGTGCTTGGTTCTTCTGTTCCTCTGAGTACTTCGGTTTAGCGCGAACATACTCTTTCCGCAGATCGCCACTGCTCTCGAATTCCGCACACCACGCCTTGAGAGAATTCTTCGTCGGGTAACCCAGCTGGCGGATTGTTGCCTTGACGCGCTCCCCGAGCTTCAGGTACAGCTCGACCGCGCGAACGCGGTCTTCGTATGAATACATGGACTACCTCCAAAGTAGTCCAGGATTTTGTCCGCATCCCCGGTGGGTCAGGATTCCGTGCAAATCAACAAGCAGTTCTTCGATGTCACGCAAGCTCAATTGATACCGGTAGTACCAGCGCACGGCGCAACTGATGACGCCGGCTGGAAAACGGTGACCGCGATACAGCGATTTCGATTTCTTCATCGCCTCATCTTACGCGAGACGACCAGCAACCTGACAACGCTGTTGTACAGACTGGCGGCAGTGAGCCCCGTTTTTTTTTGGTGAAGTCTTTCACCTACGTTGCCTCGTAACCGAACCGCCAGAAGCACTCGGTCGTCGCATCCAGCACTTTCTCTTCGTCAAATTCCCAGGGTCTCGCCATTCTGTGTCACCTGTCCAGTCATCGCGCAACGCACTTGCGAGTTTTGCTCCGCTGCGCGATTATAGAGCGAATGATCTAAAATGAAAACGCGGTGCAAACGCAGCCGTGGGCATATGAAGTTTGTGGAACGTTTGCACGGAAGAGGAGAGAGCGATGGGACTACAGGAGCAGCTGGACATGTTCAGGGCCGGGTTTGCGCGCACTGCGCCGTCAGGGCGCGTCGAGCTCTATGAAGCCAGGATCGAGGATCTGCGCGCCGGCTTCGCGCTGGAGGAAGCGGTGGGAGCCGGCGATAAGGCACCGGACTTCTCATTGCCGGATGTACGAGGCAATCCGGTTTCGCTGTCTGATCTGTTGTTGCGTGGTCCCGTCGTCGTCACGTTTTACCGTGGCGGATGGTGTCCCTATTGCAATATCCAGTTGCGTGCCTACCAGACAATCCTTCCAGAGATGGGTGCGCTGGGCGCCCGGCTGGTCGCGATTTCGCCGCAGGTTCCCGATGGCTCGCTCAGCACTGCGCAGACAAACGCACTCACCTTCGATGTCCTCAGCGATGTCGGCAATGCCGTCGCACACCGCTACGGGCATGTTTATGCTCTCCTCGAGGACCTCCGCGATGCGCTGCGCTCAAACAACAAGGCACTCCCCGCGATAAATGGCGACGAGAGCTGGGAACTGCCGGTTCCTGCCACGTACGTGATTGCTCCCGATGGGCATGTTGCGCTTGCCAATATCGAGGTCGATTACCGGAAGCGGCTCGAGCCGGATGCGATCCTCGCCGCGGTGAAGTCGCTTCGGGCGGTGTAATCGATGGCCAACGGCAAGGCATCGGAGGCGACGCCGGTTGATTCCGAGCCGACGCAGCGAGGTGCCTCACACGCTCGTGTGGCGGGGTTCGCCTGCGCGGCGCTTACCGTCATGATCTTTTCGGGCTGGTTTGTTGTGACACGTTTCGGTGTCACCCGCGAGCTTCGCATCTGGGATATTGCGGCGCTCCGGTTCGGCGTCGGCGCCATGCTTCTCGCTCCAACTGTCGTGCGCCGCGGCTCACGCCTGCCGATCGACGCCTGGGGAAAGGGTCTGTTATTTGCGGTGCTCTGGGGCGTGCCTTTCGTACTGCTCGTCGCGCTCGGGCTGAAGCTGAGTTCTGCGGCTCAGGCCGCATCCGTTGCGCCGACGCTGATGCCTGTCTTTGCTGGCGTGTTCGCTTGGTGTTTCCTGCGCGAGCGGCAGGGAAGCTTACGCTGGCTAGGCTATGCAGCGATCGTTACCGGCCTCGTCTGCCTGGTGAGTGCCGGTGCGGCAGCCCGCGGCGCGCCGGACCTGTGGGGTATCGCCGCGCTGGCCGCCGCGGCCGTCATGTGGGCTGTCTATACGCTGCTTTTTCGCCGCAGCGGGCTGACTCCGGTCCAGTCCGCCGCAATGATCTGCGTCTGGTCTGCGGCACTCAATCTTCCGGCTTATCTGCTCCTGGGTCTCAACCGGTTCAGCCTGGCCTCGCGAGGCGAGATCGCGCTGCAGGTCTGCTATCAGGGCGTGCTGATGAGCGGCGTCGCGCTGATCACCTATAACCGTGCCGTATCCCTGCTCGGTTCTTCGGCTGCGACCGCTGTCATTGCGCTGCTCCCTGCTGTTGCCTCGATTCTCGCCATCCCTGTTCTCGGCGAAATACCGTCGCAGGCCGAAGGGATGTCGATCGCCGTAATCGTTCTCGGCGTGCTGCTCGCTTCCAGGCCAGCGGCCGCGGGCCGAGCATCCACGCGCCCTTCATCCACCCGTCCGCAAGCCTGAGAATACCGCCATGATCCGTTTTTATTTCCACCCGACGCCAAACCCGGCCAAGATAGCTCTGTTTCTTGAGGAGACGGGTCTGCCCTATGAGGTGGTTCCCATCGATACGAGCAAGGGCGAACAGCACACAGCGCAATTCCGCGCGATCAATCCCAACGGCAAGGTGCCCGCCATCGTTGATACCGAAGGGCCGGGCGGCAAGGAGGCGCGCGTGTTCGACTCCACCGCGATCCTGCTCTATCTGGCGGAGAAGACCGGCAATTTGCAGGGCGCGCCGCAGGACAGGCCAGAACTGCTTTCCTGGCTTCTGTTCCTCGCCTCCGGCCTCGGCCCGTTTTCGGGCCAGGCCGTGCACTTCCAGTTCGCCGCGCCCGAAGGACTCGACTATGCGGTGAACCGTTATCGACGCGAGGCAGAGCGCCATTATCAGGTTCTGAACGATCATCTGGAAGGGCGATCGTATATCGTCGGCGAAACGTACACGATCGCGGATATTTCGGCCTGGGGATGGCTCGATCGCGCCTCGCGCGTGCTCAAAGGCGCAGACGATCCGCTGGCGGCGTTTCCGAATCTCAGGCGTCTGTTCGAAACGGTCGATGCACGTCCCGCGGTGGCCCGCGCCAGAGCAGTCGGCAAAGACCACGAGTTCAAGAAGGTCAACGACGAGGAGACCCGACGTGCGCTTTTCCCGTCCAACTATCCCCCGGTGGCCTAGGCCCACACTGAGCAGCGATGGAGAACAGCATGGCAGATTCTCACGACTATATTCCCCCGAAGGTCTGGACCTGGAACAAGCCCAGCGGCGGCGCCTTCGCGAACATCAACCGGCCAGTCGCCGGGCCGACGCATGAGAAAGTGTTGCCGGTCGGGCGCCACCCGCTGCAGCTTTACTCGCTGGGCACACCCAACGGCGTGAAGGTCACGATCCTGCTGGAGGAACTGCTCGCGGCCGGCTATGCCGGCGCCGAGTATGACGCATGGTTGATCAGGATCGGCGAGGGTGAGCAGTTCGGCAGCGGTTTCGTGGACATCAATCCGAACTCGAAGATCCCCGCACTGCTGGACCGCAGCGGGCCGAAGCCGATCCGCGTGTTCGAATCGGGCTCGATCCTGCTGTATCTGGCCGAAAAGTTCGGGGTGTTCCTTCCGAAAGACGTCGCAACCCGCACCGAGACGCTGAACTGGCTGTTCTGGCAGATGGGCAGCGCGCCGTATCTGGGCGGTGGCTTCGGCCACTTCTACGCCTATGCGCCCACGAAGATCGAGTACGCGATTGACCGTTTCGCCATGGAAGTAAAGCGCCAGCTCGACGTGCTCGACCAGCGCCTTGCTGGCAACGAGTATCTTGCCGGCGATGAATACACCATCGCCGACATGGCGGTGTTTCCCTGGTACGGCGGTCTCGTCAAAGGCTGGCAATACGGTGCGGCGGAATTTCTTTCGGTGCAGGACTACACCAACGTTCAACGCTGGGCCGACATGCTTCTCGCACGGCCAGCCGTGAGACGCGGCCGCATGGTCAACCGGACGAGCGGCGATTTATCCGGCCAGCTTCGCGAGCGGCACGACGCCAGCGATTTCGAGACCACGACTCAGGACAGGATAGAAGGGGTGCAACCATGAAGATCGAAGGCAAACGTATTCTGATCACAGGCGGCTCAAGCGGCATCGGGCTTGCACTTGCGCATGCACTGCTTGCGAAGGGCGCGAAAGTCGTTGTCACAGGCCGACGGCCCGACGCACTGGCGAGCGCGGTCCGGGAGCTTCAGGGAACGGCTCCATCCATCTGGGCGGTAACTGCCGATGTCGCGACCCCCGAGGGCCGCGCGGCAACGATGAGCCAGGCCCTGGACACGCTGGGCGGCCTTGACGTACTCGTGAACAATGCGGGCGGTGTGAGGGCCGGACGCCTCGAAAACACGCCTGAAGCCGAACTGCTGGCCATGATCGACGTCGATCTTGTTGCGCCCGTTCTGCTGACGCGTGCGGCCCTGCCGGCGTTGCGTGCGGGCGGTGACGCAATGGTCGTGAACATCGCCTCTGGCATCGCGCTGATCGGCGCTCCGTTCTATGCAACCTATGCTGCGACCAAGGCCGGCCTCGCCTGTTTCGGCGAGGCGCTGCGGCGCGAGCTCCGGGGCGAAGGCGTTCACGTGCTGACTGCATATCCAGGCGCCACCGACACGCCGATGATGAAATCTAACCGGGCCGGGCCGGAACTTGGTTTTACCCGCGAGCCGGCGTCCGCAGTGGCCGCCGCCATCGTGGATGGCATCGAGGCAGATGCGTTTGAAGTGATCCGGGGCGGCGAGGTACGAGCCCAGATGATTGCACTCAATCGCGATAATCCTGCAGCGGTCGATGAGCGTTTTCTCGCACTCAAGCCCGCCCTCGAAGAGGCTGTGAAGGATCACTCTGCGCTCTGACCGGCAACGGCGCGCAGCGGAGCGCAGTACGGAGTGCCATATTGCCTGGGATGTACATGTTCGCCTCTGTCGGCATGTCGGCACGAAACGCACCGCTCCGTCTGCCGTTCGCGCTGCGCGGAGCTGTTTGAACAACTCGGTAAAACGCTGGTTAGCCGCAGCCTGCGACGCGGATTGCCGCAGCTATGCGTGGCCCATCCTTCAGCGTGCGTAGAGGAGGTGGCGTTTCCGCTGCCTTTCGCTTGTTGCCCGGTTTAAATGGTTGCACAGCCGCAGCTTCAGTTCGGGGCGTCGGACGGGGCGCTCTTCAAAGGATCAACCGCCAGCTTGAAAATTGACACGACCTCGCGTAGCGTGCCGGATTGTGCCGACATCGATAGCGCCGCGGCCGAAGCTTCTTCAACCAATGCGGCGTTTTGCTGCGTCACCTGGTCCATCTGCGCGACGGCGGTGTTGACCTGTTCGATACCAGTATGCTGTTCGAGCGAGGCTGTCGTGATCTCTTCCATCAGGTCGGCGACGCGCTTGACCGCCTGAACTACCTCACCCATGGTCGTACCTGCTTCGTTCACCAGATCTGAACCGGCTTTTGCGCGGTCGACCGAGTGTGTGATGAGTTCTTTAATTTCTTTCGCGGCGCTGGCACTTCGTTGCGCAAGAGTCCGTACTTCTGCCGCGACAACGGCAAAACCGCGTCCCTGACCGCCCGCGCGTGCCGCCTCGACTGCTGCGTTGAGCGCGAGAATATTGGTTTGGAAAGCGATACCTTCGATCACGGTGATGATATCGCTCACCTTGGCCGAACTTTCCGATATCGCATGCATGGTCTCGATCACCCGTCCTACAACATCGCCGCCACGCTGCGCGATATCGGACGCGTCTGTCGCGAGTGTGCTGCCGTGCCGGGCGCTTTCCGTGTTTTGCCTCACGGTGGAAGTCAGCTCTTCCATGCTCGCTGCGGTTTGCTCAATCGACGCAGCCTGTTCTTCCGTGCGCTGGCTCAGATCGGAATTGCCTGCTGCGATCTGCGCAGCGCCCGCGGCAATCGTCTCGCTGCCGGATCGTACCCCTCCAACGAGTTCGGCGAGTCTCTCGTTCATGTGTTTGAGCGCGCGCAGTAGCTGGCTCGTTTCGTCCTTGCCACGTACTTCGATTTTCGAGGTGAGGTCGCCATGTGCGACCGTTTGGGCAATCTTCACGGACATACGGATCGGAGCCGTGATGGAGCGAGTGATGATGAACGCAACAATCAGGCTCAACGCGATAGCTATTCCGATCAGCACGCACGTAATAAGCAACGCGCTGTGGAAGGCGGTCGCTGCCTCGGTACTGGAGTCGTTCGCTCCCCGGCTATTCAGGGCAATGTCCTGTGCAATGAGGTTAGTGACTTTGGTGAACGCGCGCAAAGACTCACCCCCGGCGAAAGACCGGGCGTCACTAAAATGCTCATCTCCGCTGTCGGCAAGCTCGTTCAGCCGTTTGTCCAGGGAGAGATAGCTGTTCCATGCTGCCTTGATCTGGTTCGACAATTGCAGTTCTTCAGCAGAGCCGACCACCGCCTCGTACTGTGGCCACACCCGCAGTAGCTCATTTAACGCTGCGTCGTGTTCCGAGCGCTGAAACTGCCGTTCCGAAGAGCTGGTTGCAATCAGGTAACTTAAGGACGCCTGGCGCGTCTCATCAGCCAGCGCCCGTATATTGCCCAGACGCTGGACACTGGGAAGCAGATTTGTTGCAAGATCTTGCGTGCCGGAATAAATGCGGGAAGTCTGGGCGAGGCCTAGCGCGCCTACAAGACATAGCAAAACGAGCGTCACGCCGAAACCAATTCCAAGGCGAACGCCTATCCTGAGATTGCCAATAGTTTTCACTATGTTTCCTTCGCATGTAGGTTGCAACTGTTGACTCAGCGTCGAATCAACACATACCACCTGTATTGATCAGGAAACCAGCTTTCCTGCGACGTGATTTCTGCTGGTGCTCTTCCCGGACTACCACCTCAAATAGAGCGGACCAATCAGGGCACCGATACCGGCGGTAATGCCGATGCCCAGTACGTACCAGACACCCCAGAACGGTATCGACATCTCTGAACAGTAAAGCGAATATAGAAGCAGACCTTGCGCGCCAGCGAGCAGTCCGGCGCCAGTACCTGACAATATCGGGCGGATGGGGGCGAGTCCCTTCAAGGCGTGCATCACCGCGGCGAGCGATGGTAGAGAGAGCAGAACAATATTCGCCGTGGTGACTCTCCATGTCGTACCTAACATCAGTTGCAGGCGATAGCCCGGCGGGGTCGCGAACACCATGAACGTGGCAACGAGCAACATGATAATGAATGGTAGGGTGACCGCTAACCATGCCAGCCTGACGGGTGCGCCGGGCCGTCCAAGCCGTCCGGCGAGGTTCAACGCAGCGATGAGTGTCGTTACCGGAAACGCGAGTCTTACCCAGAACATCGTGGTCAGTATCAATTCGGGCATGTCGCTGCGAATGCCGTAAAGTACTACCAGCAAGGCCGTGCTGCTGGCCATGCCAACACTAAGCGCGCGATTGAGCCGCTTCGAAGCAAAATTCGACTCAATCGGTGTCAGGTTGTTAGTTAGCCTTAATATCAGATCTGAAGTTCTCATGTTACCCGACGGAAAACGTCCCAACGTTTTGAAAGCGGATACGCGATGCAACACGGGCACCGGCTGTCGGGCAAGCTTTCAGTCCGGGAGATGCAACTGAAACTCCTGCGTGAACAGGTAGATCACCGTATCGTTGAGCAGGAGGAAGCCGCGCCGTTTCAGAATGCCCGATTTCCGGAACACAACCGCCTGTGCGATCCGCAGCGCGAGCTGAGCAAGCCGCGGCTGCGCGAGCGTGTGGATCAGTCGCTTCGCCGTGCCGATCGTGGATACGAGTTCGGCCGGAAAGGGCAGTTTCATGTTCTGTGGGTCCGACATGTTGGTCAATCTCCGAGCTGAATGCTGGTGAATACGCCGGCTGAAAGCATCCCTGCCAGGTTGGCCTGGATGTCGAAGGAGGGCGCCTCCTGAAACGCCGCCGCCACCGCTTCGCCCAGTGATGCGCCTTCGAGAAGATGGATCAGGAAGGCCGCACCGCCAGCCGGCAGGCGCGACACCAGCACCTCATGTTCGGGGCGTGTCACGAGTGCATCCTCCGCTTCGCTCGAGCGGAGCGGCGTAAGGGGGCCATCGTTCCGGTTCATCGCAAAGATGGCCACGGCGGGATAGCGTGATCGCACCACTCGCGCGGCGGGGTGTGGCGTGAAACGGACTTCAGCGAGGGACCCCGGTTCGATCCCGACTAACGCCTCGGCAGCTAGCACAGGCAGGTCGGCTGCGTGATAGGCATCCAGCCACGCGCGCTCGATGCGCGCGGTATCCGCAAGCCAGGGCATCTCGCGCGCATATTCGTAAGATTCGATGAACGCAGGAAAGTCCCGTCCGTACTCGAACAGCAGCGGCGAAGTGGGAGGCGTCGCGCGGAGATGGAAGCGGGCCATCGCCCTGAAGAAGTCGGTGCCGGTGATGCGCTGGATAGCAGGATAGACCGCTGCCAGCGCATCGATGAGGCTGACCGTGACGTTGTTGCGATAAACGTTGTAGCGCTTGACCACACGCTTGTCCGGCGCGGCGATGACGTCTTCAGGCGCGTTGATCGACGGGTCCATCAAACCAGGCGCAAACGCAGTGGCGTGGCCGCCCGAAGCATGTTCAGGCCGCATGGCTGGCCTCCTCAGCGAGTGATACGTCTTTTTCGGCCATGATGTGCCGCGCGGATAGTGCCTGAGCCCGCAGCACCGGCCATGCGGGGAGGTTGCTGTCCCATTCGATCAGGGTGGGCCGTGGACCGATTCGCGCAACGAGATTCCGATAGAGACGCCAGACAGGATCGGAAATGGCGCAGTCGTGACTATCGATGAGCAGCAGTTCGTTTTCGTCGTCGCGCTGCTCGCTATGTCCGGCCAGGTGTATTTCGCCCACCTGTTCAAGCGGTAATCCGTCAAGATACGCGTCGGCGGAAAAGCCGTGATTGGTCGCGGAAACGAACACATTATTGAGGTCCAGCAACAGGCCGCAGCCGGTGTGTTGAACGACTGCGCGGATGAATTCGGTTTCGCTCAATGTCGAGGACGCGAACGCGACATAGGTCGACGGGTTCTCAAGAAGGAGAGGACGTTTGATCGCGTCCTGGACCTGGCCGAGGTGTTCGCACACGTGCTCGAGGGTTGCTTTCGTGTAAGGCAACGGCAGGAGATCGTTGAAGAATGTGCCGCCGTGTGACGACCACGCGAGGTGCTCAGACACCAGCATGGGTTGGTAGCGCGTCACCAGGTCGCGAAAGCGCGCGAGATGCGTGAGGTCCAGTGCTCCAGGTCCGCCGATCGACATGCATACGCCGTGAACGGAGAGCGGATAGGCCTCGCGGATCGAAGCAAGTGCCCGGTGGGGTGGACCACCGGCGCCCATATAGTTCTCGGCGTGAACTTCGAAGAAGCCATCCTTCAGGCCGTCCGCGCGAATCGCGGTCAGATGTTCATGCTTGAAACTGGTTCCGACAAGCCCTTGAGCGCGACGTGTCACGCCACTCGAACAGCCTGGCTCGCAAACCGCCGTTGTCCTTGATGTATCGTTCATGGCCGCTCCCGTTCATCAAGCCGTTGGCCGGCTCAGGACTTTAGCGGCGTGAGCGAGCCATGGCCACCGCCCGGCACTTCGATACTCGTGCAGGTGCCGCCTTGAACGAATTTCCACGAGTTGCCCTGGAAGTCCATTGCCGACGTCCCCTGGCACGTCGTGCCGGGACCGGCGGCGCAATCGTTCTGCCCCTTCAGGGCGACGCCATAGCACTTTTCCTTGTGAGCCGCGATGGCTGCGCCTTCTTCCGCTTTTGAGAGCGGTGCTGCGTGGGCGACTGATGCAAGCAGGCTCGCAACAACGCCGACGAGCAGGGTGGAGCTAACAGTGGCTTTTGTGGACATCGAAGTTCTCCAGAAGTTAGAAGGTATCCGTGATGGATACGTCATCTAATTCGTGGGTCACAGACGTCTGGTTACAGGGGAGTTTTCTTTTTTTGCCTGCGGTGGTCGACATCGGCCATTTGACCGGGGGACTGCGCTGCACATTGTCAGAGCGTTGCTCACCAGCGAAGGAATTTTGGACCAAGCACCGCCCCGAGCGCGGCTGGGAGCAACATGCCAGCCATATACCAGATGCTCCAGAACGCCGGACTCATCTCAGGGCAATGAAGGCAGTACGCGACTGTGGCGATCGAACTTGCGAGCAACCCGGAGGCCGCACCGGCAAGCCGGAGACTCGTGGGCGCCAAACCTTTGACGGCCCAGAATGTGGCGATCAAGCCTGGAACGGCGAGCAGAAGAATATTGAACGGACATGACCGCCACGAGTGCCCGAGTATCGCAGGCAGCCGGTCTTCTGGCGCCGCGGTGACGACAATCATAATTGCAGCGATCCAAACGACTAGCACCGGTGTCGTCATGATGGGCCATCCGGCTCCAATCCTGGCGCCGGGGCGCGCCAGCCGAACGGTCGAAATCAGAGCACCGATTGCGAGGCATAGTGGTAACGCGAGCTTCTCCCAGAAGATCGGGGTGTTGACGACGGCACCCAGATCGGGGCGAACGCCAAACGCAGTAGCCGTCAACGCTGTTGCGCCAATAGCGGCGATAGGCAGTGAGATGCCGAACCGACGGACTGCGGTGCCCTTTCTTACAGGTGTTATGCCGGTCGAGAGCAACCCGACAAGATCATCTGTTCTCATGCAATTCTCCGGACGTGTGCGGCCAGAGCCTTGAGTCCCCTATGGATACTGACCTTGACGGCCGACTCCGATAGCCCTGTCAACTGCGCGGCTTCGGCAACCGAAAGTCCCTGCAACTTGACGTGCAGGATCGAGAGTCTTTGTTTGTCCGGCAGATGACCTAGTAGTTTCCCGACGTCACGACGGGCATCTGCGGGCTCGTCGTCGGATTCGGCGAAAATGTCGTCGTGCTCATCAAGCGGTTCGTGCAGCGACTCGCGGCGCGCACGCGTCCTGAAGAAATCCATCAGCTTGTAACGCGCGATCGCGTGGACCCACGCGGTGAGAGGTTCATCCGGGCGGTATGTATGACGTGCGTTATGCACGGCAAGCAGGATTTCCTGAACGAGATCCTCGACGTCGTCGTGGAGTTGTGGAATCCGCTTGCGAAGATAGCCCCGCAGGTGGCGCGTCAGTTCGGACAGGAACGAGCGATATTCGGATGCGTTGCCCGCGAGGCCCGCGACAAACAATGCTTTTAGACGCTGCTCTGCGGGATACACGGTTCTGACTCCCGGGTCAAAGAGCAGAGTGGTCGCGAACGGCTTCCTCAAGCACGGCTTTCATGCCGGCAAAGCGTCGGTCGAGCGCGGCAGGATCGTTGCAGTTCAAGTCGATCATCTGCGCGCGCGCCTCACCGCCCCGGATAACCTCGAAGGCGTTTTCTTCAAGCCCCGAGTGGATCGCCTGACTCGAGAACCCTTTGCAGGGTTGGGTGTAGGGTGAAAATAAAGGTCGATCATGAGGTTACCGTACGTTGCGTTCAGACCGCCCGATGCTTGCGTGATGGCTTTCGTGAGACCCCAGCAAGTGCTATCGCCCCAGGTCATTTTAGATCAGTTGATTTAGAATATCGCAATGTGTGTGACGTTGCAATGCCGACCGGTAAAACGTTGCGCGATGTGAGGAGTTAACATGGCCCGACCACGGGAATTTGATGAAAATGCAGTCCTCGATGCCGCCGCCCACCAGTTCTGGGTCTATGGCTATACAGCTACTTCCGTCCGGGATCTCGCGCAGGGGATGGGAATTACGGGGGCAAGCCTGTTCAACGCCTTCGGGGACAAACGGTCGTTGTTTGAGCGGGCACTGGCACATTACATTGAAAAAAGCTTCGGTGACCGGGTATCGAGATTTGAGCGAAGCCTGCCGCCGTTGGAAGCCATCAAGGCATTCTTCCGGGAAATTGTCGAGCGGTCGGTCCGCGACAGGGACCGTAAGGGATGCCTGCTGGTAAATTCGGCTCTCGAGGTTGCACCACACGACGCCGATTTTAAGGCCATGATTGCGAATGTCCTAACGGAGGTCGAAGCGTTTTTCCTGCGCTGCGTGCGTGCTGGTCAGCAGGCTGGCGAGATTTCGACTGCACAACCTGCGGATGATCTTGCCCGGTTGCTGCTGGGAGCACACCTTGGCATACGGGTGCTGGCCCGGGTAAGACCAGACCGTGCGCTGCTGGAAGGAGTTGTACGACCGGTGCTGGCGCTTCTTGAGCCCAAGATCAATTGACCTTCGGGTAGGCGAAAAGACACACTCTGATCAGGTACCAGTGCTCTGATCAGGTACCAGTGTCTTCGGGCGCGGAGACAGGTCATCCGCCGAAAAGATGATTTGCATAAGCAATGGCTCCGCTGGCGCGAAACGCAGCCACTACGAGGGTGGCTTCTACCAATTATTCGTCGCTCGCGCCTGCGTCTCGTGCCGCCTTCCCGTGAAGCCCGGTCTACCTCCATTTTTGCTACACACAGCAGGCGAAGAGCGACTGCAAGCCGTCAGGCCAATCCCGACGCTAAGGCACTGCACCCACCCATGCGCTTGCTACTTTGGATGAGTTCCGCAACGCCATTGCCGGCTGCGCACGACCGATTTTAAATGCGCGGCTTCGCGCCACGAAGCGCTGCACGATCCGCTTGACGACGTTTTCTGCTGCCAGGCGCAATCGAGTGCCAGTGTATTCGCGATCCGACGCAACCTCCTCTATACGCCGCTCGACAAGATCCCCCAGCGGCAGCCGTACCAGATCGTAGATATGAAGCTGGAACCCGTGTCAGTGGTATGGACGGCGCATCCAGCCAGGTTATCGAAATCAGCGACCAAGGTGGGCAGTCATCGCGGCCTGAGAGCCCTGAGTCCAAAAAAATTAGCATGGCCGTCGCATGCAGACCCGTCTGGTGATTCCCTCGCCCGGACCGTTAAAAAGTCGCGATGAAAAAGAATTTGCGATCGTTGTAACCGGATGCTCCCCTGCACCGAATTACCCGGCCAGCGTGTGCAGCGAGGCACACGCCGCACCCCGGCCCCTCGGTCGGACACCGAGTCGGAACGGGCGCATCCCGATTGCTTAAACTATCCACGAGGTTCACATTCGAATGAAAACAAGACTCGTAATCACGACGCTGTCAGCAGCAGCCCTTTTGACGCAACTCGCCGCATGCGGCGGCGGAGATAACATCACCTCCGTGCCGGTCTCTCAATTGTTCGCGCAGACCAACGATGCATCAAATGCGGTGCTTGCGTTCGTACGCAACGCGGACGGTTCGCTCAGCGCCAAAGGCAGCATCTCGACCGGCGGCAAAGGCACCAATGGGGTCAACTACTTCATGGGCAATATCGTCGCGCCCGATGCGCTGACGAGCAACAACAGTCTGATCGTCTCGCCCGACAAGACCCGTCTGTTCGTCGCGAACGCGGGCGACAACACTGTGAGCACCTTCGAGATCAACCCTGCCGGGGGCATCAGGTTGCTGGCGGTGTCCGCAACGGGCGGCATCCGACCGACGTCGCTCGCGTTTCTGAATGGCGTGCTTTATGTCACGCATCAGCAAGGCGCGCAGGAACTCGGCGCATATCGCGTCAGCACGGACGGCAAGCTGGCGTTGATCGGACAGTACACGGTCGTGCAACAGGATGCGTTGCCGACCCAGGTCACGGTAAGTCCCGACGGCAAGTTCGTTGTGGTCAACGGATTCCTGAAGACCGTTACGCCCGTGCAACCGGCCAATACGCTGCTCGCATTCCCGATCAACAGCGACGGTTCACTCGGCCAGGCCGTCAGCAGCCCATCTGCCGGCGTGGGGCCGTTCGGTGGTCGCTTCGGCAGCGGTTCGCTGACAGGCACATACGTCGTCACGGAAGCCGCCGGCACGACTGTCAGTTCATACGCGTTTTCCAGCAGCGGCGCGTTCACGACCACAAGCGGTCCGATCGCGGTCACCGGCCAGGCTGCGCCCTGCTGGCTGACGATCACGCCGGACAACAAGTTTGCCTACGTTGGCAACGGCAGCGGCGCCGTCTCGCTGTTCTCGCTCGACGCATCCGGCAAGCCTACGCTAACCAACCCCAGCATCGCATCTGAACCGCCCGTGTCGAGCACCACCAAGAGCTTCGCTAATGACGCGTGGGCGAGCCCTGACGGAAAATATTTCTATCAGGACTACGCTGGCGACGACAAAATCGTCGCGTACTCGATCGGCACAAGCGGCGCGTTGACGAAGATCGGCGAACAGCCTGCCAACACGCAATCGAAAATCAGCCTGCAAGGACTCACAGGTACCTGAGCGTTCGTGAGAGCTCGATGCAGTGACGCTGCCATACTAATATTGGCGCCGACATTGCGCTGCTTCGGTAGCGCAGTGTCGGTCGGCCACGAGATGCCGTACCGGGTGCTCTTCTACTCTTCCGCCCGAGGCGGCGCAAGCTCGTTAGCCGGGACGTATGCTGCCGCTGACCTTGTGCATCTCAGCCAGGTATTAAGGTGGAGATAACCGCCGCATGTGCGGCGATGCACAGCGTTAGGTTTTCGTTCAGGTGAAGACCACACATTCTTCATCCCACTAATATGAAGGAGAGGTTGGCTGTACATTGTTCGAGCGCACCACCCTCAGCACTCGACTAACCTGGGCCGGACAGGGCTTTCTGGAAGATGTGCGGCGCGTCTTCACCGCAATCGAACAAGCCGGACCAACGGCCAGAGTGTAGAGGCACGGCGAGCAAGTTGCGAAACGTTGCGGTGACCCTGCGGGATAGAAAAGTTTTTGTTGTTTGAAGATATCAAAAACGGGTTTTTTTATTGTCCCGAATTTTCCATAATGAATGGAACGCTGTCATGCGTAGCACGTGCGCAGCACCGCTTCCCGCACTTGCCATGCCCCTTTTCATTCATCTCATGCCGGGATTCTCCATGTCCAAGACCAAGCCAGACGATTCGCTCGCCGCATCGCCCACCGGGATCCGTAGAGGTCTCACCAATTACGGTGACAGCGGCTTCTCCCTGTTTTTGCGCAAAGCTTTCATCAAGGGGGCGGGCTACAGCGACGAAGCACTGGATCGACCGGTAGTCGGCATCTGCAACACGGGCAGCGCCTACAACCCGTGCCACGGCAACGCGCCGCAATTGATCGAGGCAGTCAAGCGCGGCGTGATGCTGGCTGGCGGCTTACCGATGGATTTCCCCACCATTTCCATCCACGAGAGTTTTTCGCAGCCGACCAGCATGTACCTGCGCAACCTGATGTCGATGGATACCGAGGAGATGATCCGTGCTCAGCCGATGGACGCGGTTGTACTGATCGGTGGCTGCGACAAGACGGTGCCGGCGCAGTTGATGGGCGCCGCATCGGCGAATATTCCCGCCATCCAGCTCATCACCGGCTCCATGCTGACCGGCTCGCATCGCGGCGAGCGCGTCGGTGCGTGCACCGATTGCCGCCGGTATTGGGGCAAATTCCGCGCCGACGAGATCGATAGCACGGAAATCGCCGCGGTGAACAACCAGCTGGTGGCCAGCGTCGGCACCTGCTCGGTAATGGGCACGGCCAGCACCATGGCGTGCGTAGCCGAAGCACTGGGGATGACCGTGCCGGGCGGCGCATCGCCGCCGGCTGTGACGGCCGATCGTATCCGTATCGCCGAGGAGACCGGCGCTCAGGCCGTGCGGATGGCACAGAGCGGCCTGACCATCGACAAGATCCTGACCGCCGATGCGTTCGAGAACGCCATCCGCGTATTACTGGCGATCGGTGGCTCGACCAATGGCATCGTGCACCTGACCGCGATTGCGGGACGCATGGGACTGGACGTTGATCTGAAGGCGCTCGATTGCATGGGTCGCGAGACGCCGGTGTTGCTGGACCTGAAACCGTCCGGCCAGCATTACATGGAAGACTTCCACCACGCCGGCGGCATGGCGACATTGCTGCGTGAACTCAAGCCGCTGCTCAAGCTCGACGCGATGACCGTCACCGGGCGTACCTTGGGTGAGGAGCTCGAATTGGCCGGTCCCGGTTTTAAACAGAACGTGGTGCGCACTATCGCCGACCCGATCTATCCGCAAGGCGGCATTGCTGTCTTGCAGGGCAACCTCGCGCCAGGCGGTGCGATCATCAAGCAATCCGCCGCCGACGCCCGACTCATGGAGCACGAGGGGCGCGCCGTAGTGTTCGAAAACGGACAGGACCTGGCCGAACGCATCGACTCGGACGACCTCGACGTCACGGCCGACGATATTCTGGTGCTGAAGAACATCGGTCCGAAAGGCGCGCCGGGAATGCCTGAGGCCGGTTATATTCCGATTCCGAAAAAGCTGGCGCGTGCCGGCGCCAAGGACATTGTGCGGATTTCCGACGGGCGCATGAGCGGCACTGCGTTCGGCACCATCGTGTTGCACGTGACGCCTGAGGCGGCCGTGGGTGGCCCGTTGGCCTATGTTCAAAACGGCGATCGTATCAGGCTCAGCGTAGCGTCCCGCGAAATCACGCTACTCGTGTCGGACTCCGAACTGGCACGCCGTGCGGCCGCTGCGCCTGTCGCTGCGCCGACAGCCGAGCGCGGGTATCGCAAACTGTTCCTCGATACGGTGTTGCAGGCCGACAAGGGCGTCGATTTCGATTTTCTGCGAGCCGCGAAGATTCACGACACGACGCCTAAGGGTTAGCGGCTTTGGCGGCCCCGCGCCGCACCGCGTGTCCTGGTCTGCACGGTGCCGAAAATCGCCTGCGCCTCCTCAAAAAAATCGCGAGCGAGGGCCGCGTGCGGCCCCTTGCTGGCCCAGATCAGGCCGCTGCGCCGTACCGGCACGGGGCCCGGCAACGGCAACCGCGCCAGCGACAGGCCACTCGACCAGAGCGACACCCAGTCCGGCAGTAGTGATACTCCGATGCCCTGGTCGACCAGCGCGGCGATCGCCAGCAGGCCATCGATCTCAAGCCGTTGATGGGGATGGATCTGATGGTCGCGCAAATAGCGATCGGCCAACTGACCGCCCAGCACAGAGCGCTCATAGCGAATGAACGGCTCGTTGCGCAGCACTTCATGCGCATCGCGGCCGGCCATTTCGGCGGGAGCCACGACTACCAGCGGTTCTTCCAGGAAGGGATGCCATTCGCAGGTCTTGCGAATGGCGAACTGTGGCTCGACCACCACGGCCGCATCGAGTTCGCCGCTGCCAACCTTGCGACATAGCTCGATGGATGCGCCCGGGGTGATGAACAAGGCCACCTCTGGATAGCGTGCATAGAGGTTTTTGAGCACCGGCGGCAGGACGTTGGTGAGGGCAGAAACGAAGGCGCCGAGCCGCAGCTCGCCGACCCGTGCACCGTCGCTCGCTATAACACGCAAGTTACGCTCGTCGCGCAACAGCGCGCGTGCCGGCTCGAGGATCTTGAGGCCGGCTTCTGTCGCCTTGACTACTCGACCGGCACGCTGGAGAAGCTGCATATCGAGGTCCACTTCCAGCGCATGCACGCGGGCCGCGAGCGTGGCCGCCGTCACGTCGAGGCGGCGCGCCGCTTCCGCCAGAGAGCCGCAATCAACTGCGGCCACAAAGCTTTCCAGATAGTCGGTATTCATGGTTTTAGCTTAACCGATGAAGGCTCTTTAAACAAAAAATATTTTGTTCTAAACGCACCGGAAGGTGCTTTTTTCAGTGCTCTGAAAAAGTGACACTGCGAGCATCGATACCGCTTAAATCGCCATTGAAAAAACGGAGACACGCCTTGAATATCCATCCCCATAACGTTGCGGCCGGCGCCGGCATTGCCGAGTCCGCCGACGCCGTCTACAGGCGCATCGCCTGGCGCTTTCTGCCGCTGCTGTTTGCCTGCTACGTGGTGGCCTATCTGGATCGCGTCAATGTCGGCTTCGCCAAGCTGCAAATGCTGAATGATCTGCAATTCAGCGAAGCGGTATATGGTCTCGGCGCAGGCATGTTTTTTATTGGCTATTTTTTCTTCGAGGTGCCCAGTAACCTGTTGCTGCACAAGCTCGGCGCGCGGCGCTGGATCGCGCGAATCATGGTCACCTGGGCGATTCTTTCAATGTGCACCGCATGGGTTGGTACGCCGCTGCATTTCTACATCGTGCGGTTTCTCCTCGGCATTGCGGAGGCCGGCTTCTATCCGGGCATGCTGCTCTATCTGACCTACTGGTTCCCGTCGCACAGGCGCGGCCGGATGGTAGCGTTGCTGACCGCGGGCAATCCCGTGTCGGGCATCGTGGGTGGCCCACTGTCGGGCTACATCATGACAGCGATGGCCGGCATAGCCGGTATGCATGGCTGGCAGTGGTTGTTCATTCTCGAAGCTTTGCCGGGAGTTCTGCTTGGCGTGATGGTCTACCGCCGACTCGACGACAAGGTGACGCACGCCACATGGCTCAGCGTCGAGGAACGTTCACAGGTTCAGTTCGACCTCGACATCGACAGCAAAACCCGGACACATGGCTCGGTTAGCAAGGTGTTCGGCTCCGGTCGTGTCTGGCTGCTCGCATTGATCCTGTTCGGCATCATCATGGGTTCGTATGCACTGAGCTTCTGGCAACCGACCATTATCAAGGGTACGGGCATCAAAACTCCGGCGCTGATCGGTTTGATGACGACGATCCCGTATACGGCCTCACTGATTGCGATGCTGCTGATTGGACGCAGCGCGGACAAACGGCGCGAACGACGTTGGCACGTAATCGTGCCAAGCTTGTTCGCTGCCGGCGGCTTCGTGTTGTGCGCGAATACGGCCGGCAGTGCAACGCTGTCGATGCTGGGTTTGACGATGGTCGCGGTAGGCATTGTCAGCGCGCTCCCTATGTTTTGGGCTTTGCCTACGTCGTTTCTCGGCGGGGCAGGCGCGGCCGCCGGTATCGCGCTGATCAATTCGACCGCTAACCTGGCGGGTTTCGTTAGTCCGACCGTGATTGGCTGGCTCAAAGGCCAAACCGGCACGCTGTCATCTGGCCTGTACCTGGTAGCCGGTTCGCTGACCCTGTCCGCCTTTCTGATCTGGGCCTTCATTCCAGCGCGAGTGGTGAACCACTGACGCCGGCTCAGCCGGCATTGATTTTGGTCACGCCGTTGCTCTGTGGCGAGTGCAAGGGTGGTCAGCGACTCGAAGCCCAACCCGCGCGCGAAGTTGCGCGCACGATGGGCGATGTGCGCTGAGCCGTTGTCCGTCAACCAATCGAACAGCGTGGCGGCACACGTCGTGGGCGGGGTTAGCCCGTCTATTTCTAGGGGTTTTCCCGTCTATAGCTTGCTGAAATCCTTGTCAGATGGACCTGGCGTCGGATCGTATGTTAATTGACCAAACAATTTAATTGATCGATCAAATTAAGCGTGGTAACGTTCGAGTCATGAAGTCGCGATGCACTCCGCATCGATCGAACTTCTCCGCGCAACGCAACCATCAGGTGGAGCTTTAGAGAAATGACTATCGAACGAATGA
Organism: Paraburkholderia phytofirmans; assembly: GCF_046028095.1. Classification (GTDB taxonomy): domain Bacteria; phylum Pseudomonadota; class Gammaproteobacteria; order Burkholderiales; family Burkholderiaceae; genus Paraburkholderia; species Paraburkholderia phytofirmans_A. Next base: position 218,398 of record NZ_JAQQDJ010000009.1, on the reverse strand, counting down.
ACTACCCGGACGGCTATTTCCCGCTCGAGGAGTTCCAGGCACGCTGGAAAAAAGTCGACGCGGAGATGAAGGCGCGCGGATATGAACTCGCCATCGTCTGGGGCAAGACGGCAGGACACTATGAACGCTCCATGGAAACACTCTGGCTGACAAATTTCTGGTCTGAGCACTCGGGACAAGAGCCTGACGCGCCGATCTGGAATGCCCGAGGTTTCTGTTGCGTCATTCTTGAGCCTGGCAAAGAACCTGAACTACACGGCGATGTGGCAAGCGTGCGCCGCCGTTTCGTGCAGTGCGGCGAATATTTTTTCAGTGATGATCCGGTCGCGAGCGTTGCAAAAGCACTCGTTCGCCGAGGCGTGCGAGGCCGTGTGGCCTTTGTCGGGTCGGATTGCCTTCCGGTCAAGTACGCGAAGGAATTGGAGGCGGCTACGCCGGGCGTCGATTACGTTTATGACGACAATCTCATCCGCGCCTGCCGTCGCATCAAGAGTCCGCGGGAACTCGACCTGTTTCGCGAAGCCGGACAGATGGTATCGAGCGCACTCTATCGGGTCTGTGACAGCCTGTATGCCGGCAAGACAGGTGCTGAGGCGGCCGCTGAAGGGGCTTACGAGTTGACGCGGCGCGGTGGTGGCTGGCTGCGCATTCCTGTCAACTTTGGTTCGGATCCGGATAGCGCGTATTTTGAGCGCGATCCAATGTACGGCTACCCGATGACGGCTCCCACGGCGGGCGAAATGATTCGGACGTGGATCTACGGCCCGATCCACCAGGGTTACTGGATCGATCCGGGGCGCTCACTGGTCTGCGGAGGCAAGCCGACGCCCGAGCAACGGTCGCTGCTTGTCGATTCCTACGCAATTACTGAAGCAGTGCTAAACACCGTGAGGCCAGGCGTCAAGGTCCTCGACGTCATTGCCGCCGTTGAAAAGGTGAAGGAGCGTGTCGTTGACCAGAAGGATCTCGCCAGCGACCAGTGGCCCTACTATGGCCATGGCAACGGGATGATGTGGGAGCACCCGATTATTAACAAGGACTGTGTCACGGAGGATGACATCTTCGAGGAGGGCATGGTCGCCAGTGGCGAATCGTTCATGACCCGCAAGAATGTCGGAAGCGTGGGCTGGGAGCAAAACTTCATTGTGACGAGCACGGGCATCGAATTGATCACGACGACACCGGTCTTTTGGTTTTAATCACCGCGGTCATCGTCTGCTCCGGCGGACGGTGGCCCCACACCCCACAGGCGTTCGAGGAGGAGAGTCATGAAGAAGTTTTTGCGCATCGCATTTCTGGCCGCTGCCGCTTATGCAACGGCAGCATCCACAGCCGGCGTGGCTGCCGAGCCACTCAAAATCGGCTACTGCGATTGGCCGAGCTGGGCAGGCTGGCAGATTGCAATCGACAAAGGCTGGTTCAAGCAGGAGGGCGTCGACGTCAGCTTCGTATGGTTCGACTACGCGGGCTCCCTCGACGCGTTCCAGGCCGGGAAGCTCGACGGTGACATGGTGGCGATGAGTGACGCTTTGGCGCTCGGCAGCGGCGGTCGCAAGAGTACGATGATCATGCTGAGTGACTACTCGAACGGCAACGACATGATTATCGGCAAGCCCGGTATCAAGAAGATTGCAGATCTCAAAGGCAAGAAAGTCGGTGTCGAATTCGGTCTTCTGGAACAGCTGCTTCTCCTCGACGGAATGCACAAGGCTGGGCTGAGCGATAGCGACGTCACGCTGGTGAACACGAAGACTTCAGATGCTGCGGAGATTCTTGCCTCCGGACAGGTTGACGCCGTCGGCGCCTTTCAGCCAAACGCCGGTCAGACACTCGAGCGTAACCCTGGATCCCGCGCCATCTATACGTCCGCAGACCAACCTGGACTGATATACGACGGATTGGCGGTTGACCCGCACAGCCTGTCAAGCCGGCGCGACGACTGGAAAAAAGTTCTCAAGGTGTGGGACCGCGTCGTCCACTACGTCAACGATCCGGCAACGCATGCCGACGCAATGAAAATCATGTCAGCGCGGGTTGGACTGACACCGCCGCAATTTGAACCGCTGCTAAGCGGGCTGAAGATCCTCGGCACCGCGCAAAGCAGGCAGTATTTTGTGAATGGGTCAGGCTACCAATCGCTCTACGGATCGACAAAGCTGGTGAACGACTTCAGTGTGAAGTACGGCGTGTACAAAACGAGTCAGGATATTACGGCTTACATCGATCCCTCTCTTGTCAATGGCAAGTAACACACCGCATTCACGAGACTTAAACGGGTAAGTAAGATGAAGAAAGATCTGTCGCCTCGGTTACGCCTACTGCTTGGTTGGGCATCGTTTATTGTCCCCATCCTGCTTTGGTGCCTCGTCAGTTACGTCCCCACAGTCTGGCATCCGCAGATGTTGGTGGAAAATCCCGGCTCAGTGGATTACTTTGCACCTAGGCTTCGGGTCGACAAGGATGTCTTCAATTCTGAGCTAGCGAATGCCCAGGCTGTTCACAAACCACCGCCAACCGGCGTTCCCGTGAATCCTGTCTATTTTCCTGCTCCTGATGAGGTCGCGAAGGCGTTCTATACCGCCTTCACGACTCCGCCCGAAGCTCAGGACGGTCAGTGGCTGCACCAGAGCCTTTGGCACAGTGTCAAAATCATGTTCTGGGGATTTCTGATTTCTTCGATCATCGGCGTGCCGCTTGGCATTCTTTGCGGCACCTACGTATCGGTCGCACGGCTGTCCGAACCTTTCACGGAGTTCTTCAGATACCTGCCTGCTCCCGCTTTCGGCACTCTTGCCGTAGCGATCCTTGGAATCTACGACGGACCGAAAATCGCGATCATTGTGCTGGGTACAGTGTTCCAGCAAATCCTGGTTATCGCGGCAACTACCCGTCGCCTGGATGGCGCGTTGGTTGAAGCAGGTCTGACACTCGGCGCTCGCAATTTCCGGGCACTGACACATGTCGTGCTTCCCGGGATCGTCGCCGACGTGTACCGGGATCAACGAATTCTCCTGGGATGGGCATGGACGTATCTAATCGTGGCGGAACTGATGGGCGCGACGAGCGGCATTACCTCATTCATTTCACAGCAGGCACGTTATCAGCATTTCCCGAAGGTGTACGCGGCGATTCTCATGATCGGGATTCTCGGGTTGACCATGGATATGGTGCTTGCACAAGTCGGAAAACGCCTGTTCCCGTGGAATCGCACGTTGACTGAAGCCTGAGTGATAAAGGAAATGAAGATGAACATGAATGAATTTCCCGCTTCCGTCGAGGCGGCTGGAATGGTCCCGATGGACCATGAGCAGGGCGGCCCGAACGCGCGCGAGATCATGATGTCCGTGCGGAATCTAAACAAGATTTTTCCGGCTCGCGGCAAAGGCAAGGAAATGCAAGCGCTCAAGGACATCTGTTTCGATGCGTATCGACGTGAGTTTCTATGTGTCGTCGGCGCTTCCGGTTGTGGCAAATCAACGCTCGTTCGAATCCTGGCCGGCCTCGAAAGCAAGACCTCCGGTGAACTGCTTGTGGACGGCAAAGAAGTCAAGGGACCCGGTCAGGATCGAGGCATGGTATTTCAGGGCTATACGCTTTTCCCCTGGCTTAGCGTCAAGCGCAACGTGATGTTTGGCCCGCGTACGAACGGCATGAGTAAGCGCGAAGCTGAAAAACAGGCGAATGAATGGATCAAGTTGATCGGCCTGGAGAAATTCGCTGATTGCTATCCGTTTCAACTCTCCGGCGGGATGAAGCAGCGCGTGGCGATTGCGCGAGCACTGGCCAACAACCCGCGCGTGCTTCTGATGGATGAGCCGTTCGGCGCTCTCGACGCCCACACGCGCGCCAAGATGCAGGCCCATCTGCTCGATGTCTGGAAGCGTATCGACGTTACGGTTGTCTTTATCACGCACGATCTCGACGAGGCGTTGCTTCTCGCCGACCGCATCCTGGTCCTGAAGCCACATCCTGGCGAAGTCGCAGAATTGATCCATGTGCCTCTGGCACGTCCCCGCACGGTGGTGGACTTTTCCTCCGCCGAATTCAAGGACACCAAGGCACGCCTCGAGAGGTTGTTATATGCGAACGAAGATGTTGAGATGGGTGACATTCATCCTTGATGTCCGTGCGCGGTACATACTTGGCGACATGGCGCGAGCGGCACAGCAACCATGCGGAAAAGTCGGTGTGACGCAGTGTCGTGGATCGAATCAGCGTAGAATCGACGCGGTTTGTGGCGTCGAGACCACTTCACCAGCCAATCGATAGATCAACGAGTCAGAAGAGATGAGTACGATACCCCGCGCCCGAAAACAGGACGACCGACGTGAGCCAAAGCGCGACCGTTCTCACGAACTTCTGCTCTCCGCAGTGGAGCAGTTCGCCGCGCGCGGCTATGCACCTGTGACGATCAAGGACATCGCTAACCAGATTGGAGTGAATACAGGCGTCATCTACTACTACTATTCCAGCAAGGAAGCACTTTTTGGCGCTGCGGTTGAGCATCTCGTGGCGTTCTCCTTGCAACAGTATCGTGCCTCTGTTGCTGATTGTGACGAGCCGAAAGAACTGCTCACCCGTTGGTTCGATGTGGTCGTGGATAACCTCGACGTGGTGAATAGCCTGATGAAAATCATGTACGACTACACCAAGTCGGACATGCGCATCGACGGAGCGGACGAAGCAATCCGGCAGTTCTATGATGAAGAGCGCAAATTCCTGATCTCGGCAATCAAGGAAGGCATCCGACGCAAGCAGTTCGGCGCTGTCAACGCCGAGCGTGTCGCACTGTTCATCTCGACCCATCTTGATGGAATTGTCGTGCGCTCTGCCATACAGCCGGAAATAGATGCTGCGGCAGCCATCAAGGAACTCCGGGAGACCATCTGGGGCAGACTCGGTTGCACATGACGTTCCGCTGGACTGTACCGATCTGAACAGTAAGTTTTGAAGTCGTAGCGTTCTGGCAGCGCTCATCTCTACGACTTCCAATGCGTCAATATATAAACTGATCGATTAATTAAATTATGCAATCAATGCAATTATTTAAGAACGTCCGCCAAGGGCCGGTGGCAAATCTGCGAACGGGCGAGTTATGAATCATCTCTCCGTTCGTATGTGGGCAAAAGACATTGTGGACAGGATGGAATGTCTTCTTGACACTCTGCTGTCCATTCCCGACGACGACCCGATTGGTTTTTATGACGCCATGCGTTACTCAGTCCTCGGTGGCGGAAAGAGACTTCGGCCAATGCTTTGCTATGCCGCGGCCGAAGCTGTCGGCGCTTCTCGTGCCGATGCAGACGCTGCGGCTTGCGCGGTGGAATTGGTGCACGCCTACTCGTTAGTGCACGACGATATGCCGATGATGGATAACGATGTCTTGAGGCGCGGTAAGCCTACCGTGCATGTCAAATTCGACGAGTCCACCGCATTGCTGGTGGGGGACGCATTGCAATCGCTGGCGTTCGATGCGCTTGCCTCCTCATCTTTGGCGCCCCAGAAGGTGGTGGCGCAAACGCGTGTGTTGTCGAAGGCTATCGGTGCAAAGGGAATGGTGGGAGGGCAGGTACTGGATCTGCAGAATTGTCATCGCAGACTTGCGCTGGACGAGTTAGAAAAGCTGCACAGCATGAAGACCGGTGCGTTGATCCGCGCTGCCGTGCTCACAGGTGGCCTTTGTAACGCTTCGGAGGGAAGCGAAAAGCTGCTTGCCCTCGAAAAATACGCGCTCTATATGGGTCTTGCTTTTCAGATTGTTGACGACATTCTCGACGTCACTTCGGACAGCACCGTCCTGGGCAAGACACCGGGCAAAGATGTGGAGCAGAACAAGGCCACCTATGTTTCTCTACTAGGGCTTGATGGGGCGAAGGATGTGGCGGAGATGACGCGACAGAAAGCTGTCTCCGCCCTATCCCCGTTCGGCGAGCAGGCGTGGCGACTTGAACAGCTAACGGAACTTCTCGTTAATCGCGGGAGTTGACGCGTTGGAACGGATCTGTCCGCGGACAGAGGTGAGAACGTTGCTGAACCCGTGCGGCGAGAGCCGACAATCCAGGGAGGCTGTAATGAAGGTTGAAGTAGTCCAGATGAGCATTGCCGAGGCCGAAATCGAGACAAATCTCCGCAAGATGTTGTACGCGATTGAAAACGCCGATAACGATTCAGACCTTGTGGTTTTTCCGGAGACCACACTTTGCGGCTTTCCTTCGTTGGAAGAGGCGCCGCGGGTCGCGATGACACTTGAAAGCCGGACCATTGAGTCGATACGCGAGGCCACTCGTCGCAAGGGTGTCGCGGTCGCGTTTGGCTACGCCGAAGCCGGCGATGGCTGTCTCTACAACGCCGCACTCATCCTGGATAGATTTGGGGAGGTGGCGTTGCAATATCGGAAGACCCACCTGTGGCCGCATCAGGATCGCCCCGTCTTTAGTGCTGGCGATCGTTATGGCACCTGCTTGCTCGGCGGCGTCAGGGTGGGTCTTCTGATCTGTTATGACATTGAGTTTCCGGAGACCGCGCGAGCCCTCGCCCAGATTAATGCAGACGCCATCGTGGTTCTGGATGGGAATATGAATCCTTATGGGCCGGTCCATCGTCGCGCGATCGTTGCACGTGCGATGGAGAACCAGTGCTTCGCCATACTTGCAAATCGGACGGGACAAGGGCGGACACTTGAGTTTCCCGGGGAAAGCGTTGTGGTAGACCCGTTTGGCGAAGTGGTCGCTGAGCTCGGAAATCAAGAACAGTGTCTGACAGCCGAGCTCGACTTGACACTGCTGGAAAGGAGCCGCCACGGCTACAGCTATCTGAATGACCTTCAGATCGGCTCCGATTTGAGAAGGACGGCGCAGCCTGTTGGGAACAGCGAACGCTACGAGCTGACCATGGAGCCAAAACGACACGCGCTGACGTGAGTCTGTGTCACGACAGGCGTACTGAGTGACGTCGAGCTGTACGCGGTCGGGAGAGCAAAGTGAAAGCCAGATGACCTGCCTGTATCCGTTCGTTACACCGGAACTGATTGCGGCCGAATTGGCAGCGAATGGCTGGTCGGCCAGCTTTGGTGAAGAGTGGGCAGTCAAGCCTGTCTCTGTTCCTGACGCGGCTAAATACGTTCCAAGGGAACGCCGTCCGCGATTTACTTTAATTCGAAATTGGCTCGGTCAGCGCTCATCAACAGACAATAGATCAAGGTAAAGTCAGGAGACCCACCGTGGACGCCACGACATTCACTGTTGACATCGAGCCTATCGTGCCCGAGGACGTCTGGGCCGGGCGCCGGTCACCTGCGGCAGAGTCAATATCACTGTCTAGGATGACCGTCAAAGCTTCACTCCGCATGGCTTTCTCCCTGATTTTGATGGCTTCAGTTTCTATTGGGTTGATATCCATTGCGCAGATTTGGCGGGTGGGCAACACAGCCGCGCTGACCTATACGGAGGGATTCGCCAGTAATCGTACGGTCGGAACCATTCGAGCATCCGTTCTTCGAGCCAGTAGAACTCGGGCAACGCTCCTCAGTGCGGCAACAGCGAGGGAGCGGGATGATGCCACAGAAGAGATCAGCAGGAACATTTACGGTGCGGCTACCGCGGTCGCGAAAATGAAACGATCGCCCGTTGAAGCTAACGTGACGAATGGCGCCCAGCAGAGCGAACTTGTCAATCCCGTTGGGAGCTGGAGTCAGCAACGGCAGCCATTTGAAAAGTTGATTGATGATCAGCCTCTCTATCGTTCGCAAATGTCGTGGCAAGTTGCGCAGCTAGAAACGTTGATGCGCGCCGAAACCGACGATCTCGCTCAGGCGGTAAACCGGCTTACCTTGAGACACGAGCAAAATGCCGACGCAGCGATCGCTCAGGTGACGTCTATCTGCCATTCGTCGCTTCGTGAGCTACCTGTCCTTACGCTTGCACTTGTAGTAGTCACTGTTGCTGGCAATGAATGGGCAATACGACCCCTCGCCAGAAGCCTTGATGAAGAGCCAGCCTACGCACGAAGCATTGCGGCGCGCATTGCTCAAGGCGACCTATCCGAATGCGTCGATGTCGACGCGGGCGCTTCCAACAGCCTATTGAGCACACTTTCAGATATGCGGGATGGGCTGTGTTCAATGGCGAAGAGAATCGCTACAGGTTCGACAACGACGAGCGAAGCATCGGTGGAGATTTCGCAGGAAAGCCGTGATCTCGCTACGCGGGCAGAAAATCAGGCATTCAAGATCGGGCAGCCCACAAGCGGTATGGAGGTCATTGCCGCGACGGTGCAACAAAACGCCCCGCGCTCGTCAACAGCGAGCGGGCTTGCTGTCGACGCGCTGGTGGACACGATTGAGGAAGTGAACGCCAGGTCACGCGATAATCAGGCTCAGATCCTTCTGAATCTTGTCTCGGGTTTTCGAACGTCGGTCGCGTCCGGCAGATCTGGGCGCGCAGATCACTCTCAGCTTGGACGAGAGATTTTCGAGGTGCCAAGCTCCGCGTGAGCGTTTGGCGCCGGAACAGATAGAGAAAGCGGCGTCAAACGGGGGCTGGTCGAGCGGCCCACGGACTGATCGAATTTCGTACGCAGGTTTCGAGTTGCGGTTGCGCTTCACCAAGAACTGTATCTGCCGACCCGGCGAGGTGGAAGCGTAGCTGCAAAATAACGCGATGCCGATCAAATTCTCTACTACTGAGAAAGATATTTAGTTTAATTTTTCAATAAATAAGTATAACTAAATAAAAGTCATTAATTTTACTCAGCAGACTTTGCTAAATACTGGAGTGGAGAAGCATGAAAAAATCCTTTCTGACAATTGCCGTAACCGGTGTATTTGCTGTGTCAGCACACGCGCAAAATTCCGTGACGCTGTACGGCCTGATAGATACTGGGCTTGTCTATACCAACAATCAGGGGGGGCATTCCAACTGGCAGGAAGGCAGTAGCTCGACGCAGAACACTATTTTTGGGCTTAAGGGTTCAGAGGACCTCGGTGGTGGTTTGCATGCCGTTTTCAAACTTGAACAAAGTTTCAACCTGAATAACGGCGGACAAGGCTTTCCGGGTGACGCATTCGGCTCACAGGCTTGGGTTGGGCTGCAAAGCGACCAATACGGGACTGTGACGCTTGGTCGCCAATTCGACGTGCTCAACGACCTGCTCGGACCGATCACGGCTGAGAGCAACACGTGGGGCGGAAGTCTCGCCGCGCATCCGTTCGAGAACGATAACCTCGCTGCGAACTCCGTCGTCGTCAACAATACCGTCAAGTACGCGAGCCCGGTGTTCTACGGCGTCACCGTTGAGGGCATGTATTCGTTAAGCAACAAGGCCGGCGGTTTCTCGAACAACCGCGCATACGGCCTTAGCGCAGCGTTTGCCCAAGGGCCTTTGAATCTGGCGGCGGGGTATCTGCAGTTCAATAACCCGGGGGGCGGCGTGGTCGGCACCAACCAGAACGGCGCGATTGCGCAAGGCGACGGCAGCGCGGACTTCGTTGCGCAGCGCCAGCGTATCTGGGGCGTCGGCGGGAACTACACGTTTGGGGCGGCCACAGTCGGCCTCGTCTGGAGCCATACGCAAATCGACAACATGGCGAGCGTATTTTCGTTTGGTCTCGGTAACTATGTGCCGCTTGGCGGGGGGCTGCGCCTCGACAACTATGAGGTGAACGCCAAGTACGCGCTGACGCCGGCCCTGACCATTTCGGGTGCTTACACGTTCACGGACGGCGCGTATGCCGACGGCGGCGCGAGCGCGTCACCAATCTGGCATACGGTCATGCTGCAGACCGATTACTCTCTAAGCAAGCGCACTGACGTATACCTTGAAGGCGTGTATCAGCACGCGCATGGCGCGCCTGCGGGCTCGGTGCTTGGCGATGCGATGATCAACACGCTTTCGCCGTCCTCAACGGGCTCGCAGGTGGCCGTGACGGTCGGGTTGCGCCACGCGTTCTAAGAGCGTTGACCGGAAGGGCAGGGCGCACGGCCGTTTGCAGGATGTCGGTCCGGAAAATGGCCGTGTCGGAGATGTCAGCAATGCGCGTGACGTCGCGAAGACGTTGGGGCTCAGGCAGTTAAGCCTGGTCCGCAAGCTTAGGCGTGGGAAGTGAAGGGCATTTCGCCGGCCAAACGTCGCGACGGCAGGCGTGCTGTCGCGCGGGTCAGGCCTGAATGGCAAACGTGAGCTAAAACGAAGGTCATTCCGTGCACAGTTTCGCCGCGTCGCGAATGGAAAACGTTTCCGCTGCCTTCCGTTCATGGCCTGATTTGAATGGTTGTAGAGCAAAAATTTCAGGTTGAGGCGCTGCGGGGGCGGTCTTCGAAGAATCAACTGCCAGCCGGAAGATCAACACGACGTCGCGCAGCGTGCCGGATTGCGCCGACATTGATCGCGCCGCGGCCGAGGCCTCCACAACCAACGCGGAGTTGTTGCTGCGTTACCCGGTCCATCTGGGAGACGGCTATGTTGACCTGCTCGATACCGGTACTCTGTTCTTGCGAGGCCAGCGTAATCTCCTCCATCAGGTCGGCGACGCGCTTGACCGTTTGGACCGCCTCACCCATGGTCATGCTTGCTTCGTTCACCGGATCAGAACCGGCCTTTACGCGGTCGACCGAGTGCGTGATGAGTCCCTTAACCTCTTTCGCGGCGCTAGCACTTCGTTGCGCAAGGGTCCGGACCTCTGCGGCCACGACGGCAAAGCCACGCCAGTGGGGGCTATGCGATGCTCGATGATGGTGCGGGTCTCTCGCTGGTACCGTCAAAGCCAGTGGTCGAATAGCGGTTGGGTCAGCAACTCGCCGCGACAGTGCGCGGCGGCAGCATTCCCTGGGAAGTCGGACGGCAGCGCGATCAACCGGCTGGACCGACTCGTCTTCAAGTCTGCGGACAATTGGCCCACGCAAACAGTGAGTTCACTTAGTGACGGATGAGGCCAGTGATATCGCCTTCGCCCTCGGCTAACGGCGTCGTCTCACAGCCTTGTAGTTGGCCACATGATCGAACGCCATATTGAGAGCAATCTTGAGCGGTCCTTGACTGCGCGAAGTCTTGGCGAGAAGCAGACCTCCTTGAACGGCGCACAACACGCCGATCGCTAGATCCATGGGAACGGCTGTGCTCTCCAGTTCGCCATTCGCTTGCATAGTCGCAAAGCCTTCGGCCAGTCGGTCCTCCCATGTATCGAAGCCGGCGACGAGCAGTGCACGAGCTTGCTCGGATTGGTTGGCCAGTTCATTTGCCAGAGATCCGATCGGGCACCCGCCATTGATGCCCGCTTCTCGATTCAGCGCCAGGATGCAATCGCACCAGCGACGCAATGCCGCGAAGGAGTCGAGTTGCGTAAGTGCGGTCCCTTGCGCCGCCAGCACGCGGGCCGCCTGCGCGGAAATGACTTCGCGAACAAGCGCGTCCTTATCTGCGAAATAGTGATAGAGCTGGGATTTGCTCACGCCAGCTGTAGCACACACATCGTCGAGGCTCGTAGTCTCTACGCCCTTTGCGAAGGTGAGGCTTGTCGTCGCATCCACGATTCGCTGCCGGGTCGCGGCACCCCGGGATGTGTACGTCTTTTGCGCGCTGGCTGGTGACTTGTTCATGAAGCAGCTTTTTAGCACGATTGGACTGGACAGTCCAGTTTTATGGTGACAAAGTGGACCTGTTGGTCCATTTAAGTTTAACCCCGCACCTCACTTCTTCGAGAGCAATGTCATGAGCAGTTCTGCCACCCAAGTTTTTCCCGCGCTTCACGACGACCAGATTCCCACCGGGTCTCTCCCGTTTCTAGAAAAGGTAAAGAAGGTTTTTGGATTTGTCCCAAATCTGTTCGCCGTCTTCTCGAATTTCCCGGTGCTGCTTGAGGGATACCTGGCCCTCGATGCGATCTATAGCAAAGGTACATTGAGTCCCGCGGAACGACAGCTGGTGTTGCTGACCGCGAGTGTCGTCAACGAGTGCACCTACTGCACTGCTGCCCACAGCACTGTCGCCAAGGGCATGCTCAAGGTTCCCGCTGCCGTCGTCGCTGCCGTGCGAGCGCAGCAGCCTCTGGCCGACGCGAAGCTCAACGCTTTGGTCAATCTCACGCGCGAACTTGTGCTTGCCCGCGGTCACGTTGCCACGGCAACCATCCAGTCGTTCCTGAACGCCGGATACCGTAACGATCAGATCGGCGAAGTGCTCATCGGGGTCGCCCTCAAGACCATGAGCAACTACACCCACCATCTTTCCCCGGTAGAGATTGATTCCGCATTCAAAGCGGAAGCGTGATTCACCTTTCCGCGTTGCACGCGGATCAACACAGTTACGACAACTTAAAGGACCCCTGGATGACAGACCTTTATGACCCCATAGTTATGGGCGACATGAAGCTCGGCAATCGTGTCTTCATGGCGCCATTGACCCGAAATCGCGCTACGCCAGACGGGGTGCCTGGCCAGTGGGCATCCAGGTACTACAGCCAGCGTGCATCGGCCTGGCTCATTGTCTCGGAGGCCACGCAAATCTCGCCTATGGGAAAGGGCTATATCAACACCCCTGGCATTCATTCGAAAGAGCAAATCGCTGGCTGGAAGTCGGTCGTCGATGCGGTGCACCAATCAGGCGGGCGAATCTTTCTTCAGCTTTGGCATGTGGGCCGAATCTCTCACTGCAGCCTGTTGCCGGGAAACGCTTCGCCGGTGGCGCCTTCCGCGATTACGGCTCGCGCGCAGACGGTCGTTGAGACAGGATTTGTCGATGTCTCGGAGCCCCGAGCACTTAGCCTGACGGAGATACGGGCCACGATCGAGGACTATGGTCGCGCCGCGTCCAATGCCAAAGCTGCCGGCTTCGACGGCGTGGAGATCCATGCGGCCAACGGCTACCTGATTGACCAATTCCTCCGGTCGAATTCGAACGTCCGGACTGACCACTACGGCGGCAGTGCTGCGAACCGGGTACGCTTTCTCGGTGAGGTCGTCGAGGCCGTCTCGAACGTCTGGGATCCGGGTCGCGTTGGGGTGCGTATTTCTCCCCTCGGCACCTTCAACGACATGGGTGATGCAAATCCAGAGGAAACGTTCGCGTGCGTTGTGGATGTACTCAACGAGCATCGGCCCGGATATCTGCACGTCGTGGAAGACACCATCCCGGTCGATCTCAAGGCGGACTTCTTCCGACGCTTGCGTTCAACATGGAAGCGGACCTATGTCGCCAACGGAGGATACGATGCTGAGCGGGGCGAGCGCGCGGTTTCGGACGGATCTGCCGATGCCGTGGCATATGGCCGGCTCTTCCTGGCGAACCCCGATCTGCCTACGCGCTTAAGTCATCGTGGACCGTTGAACGAGCCCGATACCGGGAGTTTTCACCGTGGCGACGAACGTGGCTATATCGACTACCCAGAGTGGGTCGTGAGCGGAGCGAGCGCCCCGTGATCCTCAATATGGAGGCGGGCCACCCATGACTGCGACGGTGCCGACCGATTTGCATGCTGGTCCCGCGGTCACCTCTACAGCGCATGAAGCGTTGGGATTTACAAAGGTCACAATCGCGATCTGAACACTCACAGCCGCCGCAGTGATGGACGGCTTAAACGCGATCACTTTCGACATCCACAGATGGATCAGCCGATGTCGCCGAGACGAGGAGAACGCATGGCAGCGCGCGAGGCAGCGGTCGTCTTTGGGGTTGAAAAGGCTGGGATGGGCTCAGATACAACGCTTCGTAACCGGGAACATGCAGGTCGGCGCCGATGCCCGCGACGAAGTGATACTAATCTCCATGATCAATTCTGGAGGTGGCCAAGGTATCTGGTTGTATGCTGCCGACGTTTCGAATGGCGAAGATGTTCTCCGTGTCTCCGATAGCGTCGACCGTGACTTCGGGGTTCCGTCATCGTTCGTTCTCGTGAAGCGACGGCACGCCGAGATTTTGGCTTGGTGAAGTGCGCGGGACGTCCTGGTCCTTGCTGCTTGCGTTGCGGTGCGGTGCGCCGTGGGTAGCTTTCGACATTGAGCTCGAAGGAATGAGTGCTGGACCAACCGTTCGACGGCGGCGATCGTCATGGTGAGGTCGGGGAAGACCTTGTTCCATTCCCCGAAGGGTCGATTTTCTGTGAGCAGAAGCGAACGTCGGTCGAACCTGGCGCTGACCAGTTCGAACAGCACCAACGTCTCCGCCTGATCCTTGCTAACGTACGCAGACTCATCCAGGATGAGCAGGATCGATGCGATCCAGTCGGTTCAGAGCAGATTCGAGAGCCAATTCGCGGCACGAGACCTGTATGTATGGCGCTGATCCTACCCGATTCCGGCCTACAGGTGGTTCGAAGTAGCTGCGAAGTCGGCTAAGTTTGTGACGGATGGCATCGCATATAAGGGCTAATTTGCTGCCCTTCGGAATCCAATGGGACGGACGCTAGTTCGCTTCAAAGAGCGGGATGTAGCCCTCGGTCGGCAATAGAGCCGTGTGCATTTCCGTATGAGCGCCCACCGAATTGAGGGTGTCTACGGTAGTGCGTCGATTCGACAGGATGCGCCATGGCACCGCTTGCGTAGCAGGCGCGGCAGGATCCAGCGCTCTGCGTAACTCGTCAAGCATTGCATGAGGAGGTAGCGTGTACGTCACAAACCCCTCATTGGCCAGAGATGCAGTACGAAAGCCAGCATTTCCACATAGACGCTCCTTCACAGGAACATCACGAACGGTTGCCTCACGGGAGTTCTGGATCAGATCCGCCGTGATGGAATCCACGATTCGACCGCCTTTGATGAACGAAGGCCTGTCGGCGGCCCACGCCTCAGGCGGGCAAGCCTTGTGCGCTGGCATGAGTTCGATGAAAGGATTGACTTCGGCCGGATAAATTCTGCAGACGTTGGGCCTTGCCTCGTATGCGCCACATCGCATATCGGGTTGCAGGTGCGGGCAGGCGCCCTCGAAGGCGGCAGCGACTGTCACCATCACACGGATCGGAAGCTCACCGCTGTCGGCGGCAAACGACCGCATTCGCCTGTGTTGCACCTGGCCATCGTCCGTTGATGGTTCGACGGGCCACGGCATCGCTTCACAAAAGACCTGGACATCACCGCCACGTTCCAACCAGCGTATGGCTTCGTTGACGCTCAGGGGCAGACGAAGATTGTGACAACAATCGCCGCACATCGTGCATGCGAAGCTTAAATCCACGGTCATGTCTATCTCGGGTTCAGAACGCAACACAGAAACACAAAGGGCTATGAAAGGCGGCCCAACTGCGGCCGCAATCGCTAATTCCCTAGTTCGTTCTGAAGCCCGCTTCGGTTACATGGAGAATGCGAAATGGGCCGCCGCTTCACCGGACGCATACGCCACCCATCGGGAACGGCTAACAGGCGCGCAGCAGATTTGAGCGGCGCTGTAACCGATATTGCCGAATATCCGAACTAGGATTGGAGCATCGACATTTCCCTCTCTTTCCTAACCGCCAAAAGGGTCTAATCATGAACCGGATACGATTCGTCAAACACATCGTAGGCCCAGCGTTGCTCGCGGCGTCAGCCGCCACGTTCGCGGGTGAAGTGCCATTTACTCAGGCAAGCTTCGACCAGACGGTGTCATCGGGCCGGCCGGCTGTGGTCTATCTGCACGCGACTTGGTGTCCAACATGTCGGGTTCAAAAGCCGATCGTCGACCGTCTGTCTGCCGACCCCAAGTTGAAGCAGGTGACGATTTTCATCGCAGACTATGATGCGGAAACGAAACTGAAAAGAGAACTCAAGGTAACCCAGCAGTCGACCTTCGTTGTCTTCAAGGACGGCCACGAAGTGGCGCGTTCCACGGGACAGACTCAGGAGGCCACCATCCGGGCCGTGTTTGAACAGGCGCTGTGATGCAATTCACCGCTGCAACGTATGGATTAGGTCTCGTCGCCGGGTCGGCATCGGTGTTGTCCCCGTGTGTTCTGCCGCTGCTCCCGATACTCGCGACGTCAGCGTTGGCTAAACATCGATTCGGCATCATCGCGCTGGCAGCCGGCCTGGCCATTTCGTTTGCGGGCGTCGGCATATTTCTCGCCACCCTCGGAGCGTCCGCTGGACTGGACCCTGAGATTCTTCGACGCTGGGCTGCTGGCCTGATGGTGTTTTTTGGTCTTGTCATGTTATCGGGCACCCTTCAAGGGTTTTTTTCCCGGCTTAGTTCGGTCGTCGGTGCGAAGGGCCAGCAGGCGCTCGACGATGTGAATGGCAACGGATTGCTCGGGCAGACGATGATCGGCCTGTTGCTGGGGTTCGTCTGGACCCCCTGTGTGGGGCCAACGCTAGGTGCGGCAACGTCGCTGGCGGCACAAGGTCAGGACCGCGGCCAAATCGCTATCGTGATGGCGCTGTTCGGTTTGGGCGCGGCACTGCCGCTCGTTTTGCTCGGAACGATCTCGAGAGTTTCGCTCATGAAGGTGCGAGGCACGCTTGCCGCGTGGGGCAAGACGGCCCGCTGGACGCTCGGTGCCCTTTTCGTTGTCATGGGGATGATCGTGATCACCGGCGTCGACCGTCAGTTGGAAACCCTTCTCCTGTCCGTCAGTCCAGCCTGGCTCACTACTCTGACAACGTCCCTATGAGAAAGGGGCGGCGGCACCGCAGCGCAGGGTATGGCTGCGGCGAGTCAGCAGCGCTGCATTCGCATGGCTAGCGAGGCATGCGGTGTCATGACAGCGTGTGTAGCTGACCCGTAACGCGCGCAATGAGTGCCAGGTCTGGTGAGGGGGCGAGGTCGGCGGCACTCGCCTTGTTTCCCGTCGGCAGCATGGCGGAGAACAGACCTTTGAATCGGTAGCCTGATGTACATGCTGGACAATATACTTCGCTTTCCTTGGGAGTATCCGCTCTGACGACAACAGTTGGACCGCATGTCTGGCAATACTGGAGGGGTATTCTTTCATCGCTATGGCCTGCGATGTGGTACAGGTTCACGCTACCACACAGTTGCAGAAAGATTTCCCCATATTCGCGATTGAACTGCGTGCCGAGATTGTCCCGTACAGCAGCAAAGGCATCGTCAATCGGCATTGCCTTACGGTACGGGCGTGTGCTGGTCATGGCGTCAAAGGCGTCGCAGATGCCGATGATTGCAGCCATGGGGGTGATCTCATTGCCAACGAGGCCTAACGGATAACCTTTGCCGTCGGGTCGCTCGTGATGGGCGTAAACGGCGTCCGCGATGCGTTCGCCGAAAGGGTGCTTCGCAAGCAGTCGTTTGCCGACTTCAGGGTGCGTTTTGATGACGGCATACTCCGCGTCAGTCAAACGCTCCGTTTTGAGCAAGACGGAATCCGGAACAGCAATTTTGCCTAGGTCATGCAGGAAGCCACCCACCGAGACGTGCGCCACCTCGCGATCCGAAAGACCAATCTGTCGTGCCAGCAGACTGGCGTAGCGGGAGACTCGCCACAAATGGCCGCCAGTGTAGGGGTCGCGGGCCTCTACTACCCACGCGAGGGCGAGCAGACTATCGAGAAGCGGTCGATCCACACTGTGTGCGGATTCTGCTGGCCGAAGAGACGTGAAGCGAGGCTGAGCATCTTTTTTGGAGTCATGGTCGCAATGGAAGCATTTCTCAGGAGATTTCTGGCAAACGGGAAGCCGCTGCAAACGGCGGACTGTCCATTTTGTTTTGTGCGGTCGACGTGTTGTGCCGGTACGACCTCGCCCCTTGAATTCGTCCACAAAGTGCTTCCGGTTACACGAAAGAGGGTATTTGTTTGCGACGGCAATGCGGTTCCCAACCGAGTACTGACTTGCGCTCATCTGAAGAAATTGTGTCATGTCATCCGGCGGATGAATTGCTCTTCGCCGTTTTGGCGGGCGTGGCGTTGTCGAGCGCATGGAAGAGCGTCGAAGTTTGCAAGATCTCAGGCAGCAATTGCCCTTGTGGCATGCGAGGCCCATATACGACGTCGAGCGGAATGCCGAAACGACCGAAACCCTGAATGTAGGCAAGCACTCCGGGGTTATACCGGCTCCAGTCGGCTCGCATGCGCACGATATCGTCCTGTTTGAGCCGGGTGCGCACGGCAGCCGTGTCCAGAACGGATAGCTCATTGACCTTGCAGGTGAGACACCAGCTCGCCGTCACGTCGACGAGCACAGTCTTGCCGCTGGCGACCAGCGTGCTGATTGCATTCGGATCGAACGCTTGCCATTCGGTCGGTGGAGCGCTTCGGCCTCCTGCGCCGAGCGAGGTAAGCGAGGAAATTGCGATGGCGCAGCACGCAAGGAGCGCAGTCGCTGCGCGTGACCATCGGTTGCTCCCCAGGCTTCCCCATCGGGTCACGGCGGCCCGCACCGCGAGCATGGCAATCAGCACGATACTGACGAGTGACGCGACGGCCATACCCGCAATATTCCACAACGACGCGATCAACCAGATCGACGTTGTCAGCAGCAATAGACCCATGATCCTGCGCAACTGGATCATCCACTGGCCGGGGCGCGGAAGTCGCGTCGCAAGCGACGGCGCGAGCGCCAACGTCAGGAATGGGAGCGCCATTCCTACCCCAAGTGCGAGAAGCACCGCCGTGATCTCGAACGAACTGCGTGCCAACGCAAAGCCGACCACAGTGCCGACGAGCGGAGCCGAGCACGGCGTGGCAAGAAGGGTAGAAAGCATGCCGCCGACGAATGCCTCGACAAGCGGCCCCCGATTGGTTGCACCGCTCGCACCTCCCGAAAGGATTGGCGGAAGATTGATCGGGAGCCAGTCAAAGAAGCTTGCCGCAAACAACGTTGTGACGACGGCCATGCCTGCGAGGAACCACGGTTGCTGGAACTGTATGCCCCATCCGAGCGACGCCCCCGCGAGTTTGAGGACGGACAACACGGCGGCAAGCAATCCGAACGAAGTGACGATTCCCAAGGCCGTCGCGAGCGCCACCCGCCTTGCCGTTTTGCGTTCGGTGCCTGCGGCTTTTGCTACCGAGAAAACCTTGATTGAAAGAACGGGCAACACGCATGGCATGAAGTTAAGAATCAGGCCGCCAAGCAGCGCCAAGCTCAGAATGACGACGATGCCGTGATCTTTGTCTGCCGTGGAGACGACTGACGCGGTCATGAATTCGGCCGCTCTGGGTCCGTCCACTACGGTCAGGCGCAGCGGCTCTTTCGCTGCAGCGGCGGGCGGCAGGTCGACTTCCAGTGCAGCCTGGTGGCCGTGGTTTGAAAGGTGTACCCGCGGCGCTTGGGGCAGACCGGCCTCGGCTCCTTCGACGAACAGGTCGGGCGACCGAAACGGGGTGCCCTCGCTACGCAGATCGACCTTCAGGCGCCGGCCGGCGGAGGTTTGCTCCAGCGTGCTATCCATCACGCCGATTCCAGCCTGCGCGGGCGTTTGCGGCACCCTTTGCGCCGCTGCGGCGATCGCTGCGGCTTCGCTTGATGGTCCTTCCATGCCCGGCGGCAAGTTGAGCGCCACCTCGGCATGTTCGGGCACGCAGACATTCGCGCAACTCGCATAGTCGAGCGTCAGCGCAAGGCGGGTAGCCTCGTGCGGCTGGTCCAGCTTAAGGCTCACCGGCAGAATGAAATCGCCCGTATAGACACTGTTTTGCAGACCCGAGATAACGAGTCGGGACGGCGCCGGCCAGGACACGGATGCCGATGCGACATTCCGGGACCGGGACCAGTTAAAAATCGGCGCGATGCCGGCATCGCCAGGGGTGCGCCAGTAACCATGCCAGCCGTTCGGATAGCGAAACTCGACGCCTATCTGCAGCGTGTTCCCGGCCACGCCGTCGGTTGCCGTGATGATGCGCACAGTGGCGCGCTGATCGCCGGCCCAGTTCGAGGACGCCGCACGAGCCTCGAACGATGAAGCAAGAAGAAGCGTTGCGACGAGGGCAAAAAAGGCGCCAACGCGAGTGAATCGGGGCATCGCTTGCTCCTCATCGAAAAGATTGTAAGAACATCGGGCTTTCACATGGTGTCCCCCCGGGATGGAGGGCGTGCACGCTAAGGCTCATCTGTCACGCGGGCAGCGCCGACAATGTGTCCGTCCGGTGCCTGGAGCAAAACTGCCGTCTTCTCACCCGCAGGGACCTGGGGGTTGAACATAGCCGGTTTGCCGGTCCATTGACCAATCGGCTCGAACGAGCGAACGATGTTGGACTCCTTCAGCGTTCGCCCGCCGTTTTCGCCGCGCCCGACGGCGGTCGTGTGCTGCGCGTCGTAACCCACCAGAATCACCCGCGCGCTTCCGGGGCCGGCACCGACCGAGACAGTAATGGCGTTGCCCTTGCGCACCGCGGACAACGGCGCGGACGTTGAATCCGCGGCCTTCGCTTTCTGAATCGCGGCCTCGGCGGATGAGCGGTCCGAACCCACGAAGGCAGTTGTTCCGTCGACGACCATCTCTGGCGTGTAGGAGCCGTCGCCGAAGCGTTGCCCGTATTCAGCCTGGCGTTGAGTGGCGACATCGAGGGAAAAGGGGTCCTTCCATCCGAGGCTGTTCCAGTAGGTGACGTGAAAAGCCAAAGGGAGAATGTCGCTTCGCTGTTGGCTTAACTCCGACAGGTAGGCGTCGGCCGGCGGACAGGAAGAACAGCCTTCGGAAGTGAAAAGTTCGACAACCACGGGTCCGGGCGTTGCCGCCATGACGGGGAGGGCCACAAGCAGTGAAATGAAACCAAGCAGACGGGATAGCATGAGTCGACTCCTAATGAGAATCATTGATGCATGGGTCGCGGTGGAGCAGGTGATATGACAGCCCGAATCGCTTCGCCCACATCTCCAGCTGTGTTGTTGAAGTGAAAGCATGAGCAGGATGCATCACCCTGCCTCGCAGCGCTTGCTGACGCTGTCCCTATGCTAGTTCGCCGCGGGCCTCGATCGGGTTACACATTCCTGAAACAAACGTTCCGCCAGGTTGCTCAAGTGTGGCAATTGCGGAGGTGTGGATCTGTCGCGGCTGGCACGTGCTCAACCTCGCGAGCGTCGATCCTCTCTGTGGGCCGGGACCTCTGTCCGAGCCGTAGTAGCAATATGCAGCCGCAACGCCACATGATGGGGCGCTGGCCTGGTTCCTCGAATGCGCCGCCGGCTCGATTGACCCAGCAGAGTGCATAGCCAAAATGGCGGGCCTTGGCGGCATGCCACGCATTTGAAGACACGACCAGGACTTCCGACTGATGCAGTCCCGTCCTGTCCTCGCCAACGCGTGCACGTCAGCCTGACGCCAATGATCCGAATGGCACTGCAAATCTAGCCCTATCCCAAATCGTCTGGCGTTATCGGAAACAGTGGGCAGGCGGAAAAATTCAGATGCATCTCGTGTCATCTTTCGCACCGAGTCGCGACTCTAGGAGGGAGGGTAAGTGTCCGTTTTGCCGATCGACTTACCCAACTAGGTCGAGCGGTGGGCGCACGTCGAATCGGAGAACCGTGTCATGTCATTGCAGAAACGTCTCGACGCCTTCAAGGCGATATTCGAGTCCGGGCGACCTCCTTTCAACACGCATCGCTCGGTCGTCGATACGCTCCAGCGGGCGACCGACGAGCTCATCGAATCTGGCTTGGCAGAGCGAGCGAAACGCGTCGGCGACCTGGCACCGCGTTTTATCCTGAAAGACCCGGACCACCGGCCGGTCAGTGCCGGCAAGCTGATTGCCGACGGTCCGTTGGTGCTGACGTTCTATCGCGGCATATGGAGCCCATATTGCAATCTGGATCTCCAAGCGCTGCAAGCGGCACTTCCCCACATCGTTGCACGTGGCGCGATCCTGATGGCGATTTCGCCGCAAAACGGGGTCAATAGTCGCCTGACGATCCGTGAGAACCGTCTCAGTTTCCCAATACTCGGAGACCCACGCGGTGAGCTTTCGGCCGACTACGGGCTGCGCGTCGCCTTGCCGGACTACCTCGTCGAGTTGTACTTGACCATGTTCGGGGTCGACCTGTCGTCGTTCAACGACGACCCCTCGTGGACGCTGCCGATGCCGGCGAGATTCGTAATCGATAGGAACGGCATCATCGCCTACGCCGAGGTGAGCCCGGACTGCACAAGACGTCCAGACCCCGCCGAACTGCTTCCGGTTCTCGACAGACTCGCAGCTGGTGGCCGGACGTGAGACGTTTTCACCACACATCCAGAAGAAGAACATCTGTCGGCGAACCGCGTACATGTTCTAACGAGGCTTATTTCGCCCGACCTGTAACCAGAGCCCGCAATGAACCGAACTACTGAAAATGGACCGGCGCGTCCCGTCGAAGAGCGACTGAAGGCTTTGTTCATACGCGGCCTGGATGGGGATGCGGCGGCTTATCATGCATTTCTCAGCGACCTGACCGGACATCTGCGCGGATTCCTGAGAAAGCGTCTTTTTTATCTGCAAGACGATATCGAGGACCTGGTTCAGGAGATTTTGATGGCAGTGCATAATGGGCGCCATACCTACCGTCCGGACCAGCCGTTGACGGCCTGGGTGCATGCGATCGCCCGCTACAAACTGGCGGACTTTTTTCGCGCACGATCGCGCCGGGAAGCCTTGCACATGCCGCTGGACGACGAACTCGAGATATTCGCCACCTGCGATGTCGAACCGGCGGAGGCCCGGCGTGATCTAAGCAAGCTGCTCGAACAGTTGCCCGATCGCCAGCGTCTGCCGATTCTGCACGTCAAGCTGGAAGGGTTGTCGGTGACTGAAACCGCGAAGCTCACCGGCCTGTCGGAGTCGGCCGTCAAGGTCGGCGTGCACCGCGGTTTGAAAGCATTGGCACTAAAGTTTCAGGGCGCATCATGAAGACAGAGGATCTTGTTTCGCTGCTGGCTGCGGGGGTGCCCGCTATCGATCATAACGTGTCGGCAAAGCGATTCAGCTGGGCGATGTTATGCGGCGGTGTCGGTTCCACGGTGCTCATGGCAATCGTTTATGGCGTTCGCCCCGATATCGACGCGGCGATGAAGACGCCGCTGTTCTGGATCAAGCTGGCTCTGCCTGTGTGCCTCACGCTCGCTGCGTTGCTGGCGACGGCGAGACTGTCCCGGCCAGGAATGGCGGTAGGCCGAGCGTGGGCTGCGCTTGCTGCGCCCGTGCTCGCCGTCTGGATTGCGACGCTCGTTCTGCTGTGGTTGACACCACCCGATGCGCGCGTGCCCCTGGTCATGGGCAATACGTGGCGGGTATGCCCGCGTAACATCGCGTTGCTTTCAGTGCCAGCGTTCATCACGGTGTTCTGGGCGATGCGAGGTCTGGCACCCACGCGTCTCAGGCTGGCCGGTGCCGCAGGCGGCCTGCTGGCGGGAGCGACTGCCGCGGTTGCTTACTGTTTCCACTGCCCCGAGATGGGTGTGCCATTCTGGGCCGTCTGGTATCTCCTCGGCATGTTGATCCCCACGCTTGCTGGTGTGGCGCTGGGGCCCCGGTTGCTAAAGTGGTGAGTTGGACCGCTGGAAGGTCAAACTGTGTTCAGCCAGTGCTGCGCCGAGGTGCGTGCTGAAGGCCCGACGCCGCCTAACTGAAACCCCACCTTATTTTTTCTCTGTTCTGTAACCAATCCGGGCAAACAGGCGAAATACCTTATGAAGCGCAGGCACAAGCCTGTGCTTGAGCGATCGACGCCGGGAACTCCGTGCGACCTGGAGCGCCAAAATTTGTTGGCATTCGGGCAGGTCGATCACTACCCCTTTGGGAGAGTAATGATGAAAGTGAACAAGTTGGCGATGATCATGGCCGTGGCAACTCTCGGCATGTCGGCGCTGGCGAGTGCGCAGCCTGTGCAGGGCGCTGACGGAAACTCAATGGCGGCAGGATCGAATCAAGGCCCGAAGACTCGCGAGCAGGTGCGTGAGGAACTGGCTCACGCTCGCATGAACGGCACCATCCCGCGTTTCGGCAATCCCAATCCCTACGGGTCTGGAGGCACACCGAATTTCACCCGACACTAAATCACCCAGCACTAAACGAAGGGCAGGGAATAGCAAGGCAAAGTGATCGTCTTGGTTCAGCGTTCACGGTAGTAATATGGGCACGAAACCTCCGGACGCCAGGCGCGGCGTAGTACGAACAAGTCAGGTCCGACCAGAATAGATCATGTGCGGTATATAGCTATCCTAAGTGTATTGTAAAAAAATGAAACTGGAGATCCAATGAAAACGTTTAGAAAAATAATCTTGTGGGCAATGATCCCGCTTTCCATAGTCGCGGGATCTGCGCACGCTGAGGGAATCGGCCGCAGCGTCACGTACCTGATGCCGCAGGACTATCAAATGATGATGGAAAAACTGACGCCCGAACAACGGACCCAGGCCATCAACATCCAACAGAAAATGATGCAGATGGAGATGGACCATCAGGAAGCAGTGTCTCAAATGGAGATGAAGCACGAGCGCGAAATGATGCAATTGCAAAACCAGCTGCTCGATTTGTTCAAAGGGCACTGATACTGTCCGAACATCGTTACCGATGCTGTCTCGGGTAACCTTTCCGCATCCGTCAAGGAGCGATTCCCGGTAAGCGGATGTCAGGCAGCAGGCTCGATCAGGACGACGCAGTCCCGATCGAGCCACCCGTCATCTGGTGCGGGTTCGCTCGATGAGTCATGGAGAACGGGTCCGGTATTGCACGGCAGCAGAGGCAGACATGTCCACTTATCCGAATTCGTCCACTCCCCCCGGCCTGACCGCTTTTGTGTTCGCAGGCGGCGGCAGCCTCGGCGCGATCGAAGTCGGCATGCTGCGCGAGTTGCTTGAGCATGGTGTGCATCCGGGGTGCGTGATTGGCGCCTCCGCCGGTGCAATCAATGCGGCGTATTTTGCTGGCCGGCCCGACGGCGATTGCGTAGCAAGGCTCGAATCGCTGTGGTGTCGGATCAGGCGGCGGGACATCATGCCGCTCACCATGTTCGGGTTGCTCGAGATGGTTCTGAGTCGGCGCTCCCACCTTGTCGAAGCTACGGCGCTGCGCATGCTGCTGGAAAAGAATTTGTCGTATTCCCGGGTGGAGCATGCGGCCATACCACTTCACATCGTCGCGACGGACATGCAAAGCGGCAAAGAAATTATCCTGTCGTCTGGCCCGCTGGTGGATGCCGTCCTCGCGAGCGCTGCGATTCCCGGTGTGTTCCCGTCGGTGCGCATTGACGGCATGGATCTGGTCGATGGCGGCGTGGCCAACAATACGCCGATCTCCGTGGCCATCTCACTGGGTGCGACACGCGTCATTGTGCTTCCGGCCGGGTTTGCCTGCGCAATCCGCAAGCCGCCCGGTAACCCAATCGCGCAGGCCATGCATGCGCTCACACTTCTCATTGCTCGTCAGCTCGTGCGCGATCTGGAATCCTACTCATCCCACGCAGAGATCTTTGTTGTGCCGCCACTGTGTCCGCTCGATGTATCGCCTTACGACTACACGCAGTGCGACCGCCTGATTGAGCGTGCGGCCGCGAAGACGCGTGCATGGTTGCACGAAGGCGGTCTTGAGCGCGGACTTATCCCGGGTGAACTACGCGAACACACGCATGCATGACTGGAGCGAGCAGAAGCGCTAAACGACAGTGGCATCGTTGCCGCGATTCAGTCGCTCTCTTACGCAGTTGCGCATCGCTATGACAGCACCCGGTCACGACCTGGGCGACCTGTCGCCAAGCAGATAGTCAATCGATATCAGGCCAGGCCCCCAGGCTGCAATTCCCAGTGCCATTGCCAACCAGGTCAGATGGATGGGCCAGCCGTCCGGTACGGTCAGCTCGACGATGCACGTCATCAATATCAGACCGGCCGCGGCGAACCGGGTTCCGAGGCCAAGCACGAGCAGCACCGGAAATGTCACCTCGCCGAGGCCCGACAGAAACGCAAAAACAGCTGGGGCGGGAAACGGATACGGACCGCCTGGGAGGTGCAACTTGAACTCGTCCGTGAACAGGTCGATCGCCGTATCGTTCAGTTGAAGAAAGCCGTGCCATTTGAGAATGCCCGACTTCCAGAACGGCACAGCCAGAGCAAACCGCAGGACGAGTTGAACGAGCCACGGTTGTGCGAGCTGCTGGATCAGTCGCCTCGCCGTGCCAATCGCGGATACGACTACGTCCGGAATCGGCAGTTTTACGTTCTGTAGGTTCGACATCTCTATGAATCTCCAAGTTGGGCGGCAACAAATGCGCCGGCTGGGATCGTCCGTGCCAGGTTGGCCAGTCCGTCGGCGAGGATCGCAGGCAGGTGCTGATGCCTGAAACGGGTGCAGCCAATCCCGTGTGCGGCAGGCATCGCGTGGAGAGGGCGGTCTGTCTGGCCAACGGCCGTTGTCACCGTGGAATTACCCATGGCCGCCCCTTCCTCGTGTCGTTCGCCGAATCAGGACTTCAACGGGGTGAGCGAGCCGTGGCCGCCACCCGGCACTTCGATACTCGTGCAGGTGCCGCCCTGAACGAACTTCCACGAGTTACCCTGGAAATCCATCGCGGATGTGCCCTGACACGTGGTACCGGGACCGGCGGCGCAGTCGTTTTGCCCCTTCAGCGCAACGCCGTAGCACTTCTCCTTGTGAGCGGCGACAGCAGCGGCTCCTTCGGCGGGCGTAAGTGGTGCTGCATGGGCGACTGATGCAAGCAGGCTCGCGACAACGCCGGCGAGGAGGGTGGAGCTGACCGTGATCTTTGTGGACATTGAATTTCTCCAGTGGTTGGGATGGAAGGTATCCGTGATGGATACGTGATCTAGTTCGCGGGCTGTCGATGTCTGGTTACAGGGAAATCGCTATTTTTTTGCTTTCGACTTGTGCAGCGTTGACATCTGCCAGAACCGCCGCGGCCAAACCGCTTGCAATAGTTCGTGTCGGTTGCCAGATGGTTACAGCACACCGCTGTTTTTTGTCGAGGGCGACAAGATGAAGTGGTACCGGTCGTCGGAGACGAGCGAGCCGCATGCGTACCGCCTGGGTTCGGGACAGAGTTGGCGGCTCGCGTTCAGCATAATTATTTTGTATCGCTAAACGAAAATGCAGATTACGCACATTCGCTGTTTCTCGCGGGCTGGCATCCGAGTGGCGAAGCAAAATTCGTTGATCGACGTAACCGTCCGGCAGCCGGAGACGAACTATCAGTCGGATGTCGACCGTATGGTCTGGGAGAGCCATTGACTTCTGGCGGCGAACCAGAGACGGGCTGGCGCTACCGACTTGCCGTCCTGGGCCTTCAGCTTACCCCGCGCATCCGTCCGGTGGTTGTTCTCTGTCCGCGATGGAACGCCGGGCCGTTCATGGATATTTTGGCGTTCTATCCCTATGTTACGAAAGACCCTTAGACGTGCCTGCGGTTTTGGCCTCGCGCTACGCGTGCTATGTATGCCCTGGGTGCTGTTGTGTGCTCGGATCTGGTTTGGACAGGTCGTCTTCGTGCATCAGATCATGACGATGGCAGAAGGCCCCCACGATGGGCTGTTCTCCGGCGGCCTGCATGTCCCGTCCGGGCTCGATGCAGCGCTGCACAGTGTGGTGCCGTTGCTGCTTACCATGGGGCTGCTGACTCGTCCTGTTGCACTGGTGCTGCTCGTCGAAACAATCGTCGACAGTCATGGTGCGCTGGCGGTTGGCGCACAAGCAGCCAAACTTGCGCTCCTTTCCTGGCTCATCGTAAGTGGGGCGGGGGCGATATCGCTGGACAATCTTCTGGGGCGCGGTGTGTCATGGATTCCATTTCGCCCGGTAAGGCTCACGCGTGGGCTCTATGTCTGGTTCGAACGCTATCTGGGTCCGCTTCTTCAGTTTGTCATTCGTGCCGGGCTTGCCGCTTCACTCGTTATCTTGGTATTGCCAACGGGTTCGTGGTTGCAGAAATCGATGTTGGGCGCCGCGGCGACCTCTCTTGTTCACCCGGCATGGTGTGCGGCGGCGCTCGCGTTGGCGCTGACGCTTGGCTGCGCGACGCGCTTTGCCGCACTGGTCATCGCGGTGATGGCACCGGTGGCCGGTATCGCTATGTCGGCCGACGACCGGCTCGCAGTCCTGCTTCTTCTTTTGGTGCTTGTGGTCGCAGGCGGTGGCGTATTTTCCGTCGATTGGCTGCTTGACCGGTGGACGGGCACCAGGTCGCAGGAAGACGATTCCGCCCCGAAGGATTTGCCACATGTCATCGTAGTCGGGGGCGGCTTTGGCGGCGTCGCAGCGGCGCAAGGGTTGCGCAATGCGCGCTGTCGGATCACGCTGATCGACCAGCGCAACCATCATCTGTTTCAGCCGCTGCTCTACCAGGTGGCGACGGCCGCGCTATCGCCCGCGGAGATCGCCACGCCGATCCGCAGCCTGTTCCGGCGTCAGCGCAACGTTCAGGTCAGGCTAGGGCAGGTGACGGGGGTGGACGCGGTCGCACGCGAGGTACACGTGGGTACGCTATCCGTGAAATTCGACTATCTGGTGCTGGCGACGGGCGCTCGCCACAGCTATTTTGGCAAGGACAGTTGGGCGCCGTTTGCACCGGGCCTGAAGAGTATCGAAGATGCGACCGACGTGCGCAGTCGCCTGCTGCGAGCGTTCGAGGAAGCCGAAAGCGCGGCGAGCGAGATCGAGCGTGCCGCGTGGCTGACTTTCGTGATCGTCGGCGGCGGTCCCACCGGCATCGAACTGGCGGGTGCCATTGCCGAACTGGCCCGGCACGGGATGGCCGAGGAATACCGCAAGATCGATCCGGCCCGCGCTCGCGTGATCCTGTTGCAGTCGGGCCCGCGCATCCTGCCCACTTTCGCCGCCACGCTATCGGGCGCAGCAGAACGCTCACTGCAAGCGCTCGGGGTCGAGGTCCGGCTCGACACCCGGGTGCTGGGCATGGACAGCGAGGGTGTCGACATTGGGGGGCAGCGCATCGCCGCACGTACCGTTCTATGGGCGGCGGGCGTGGCAGCGTCGCCTGCCGCTCAATGGCTGAACCGGACCGCTGATCCGTCGGGACGGCTTGCCGTGGGCGCCGACCTGTCCGTGCCGGACCTGCAAAGGATCTATGCGATAGGCGATACGGCATCCTGTCTGGGATGGCGCGGCGCAGTTGTTCCTGGTCTCGCGCCGGCGGCCAAACAGCAGGGCCTGTATGTGGCCGGCGTGATCGCGGCCAGTCTTGAGGGGCGGCGCCCGCCGCCGCCGTTTCGCTACCGGCATTTTGGCAGTCTTGCCACAATCGGACGTCAGGCGGCTGTTGCCGAGATCGGCAAACTTCGCGTATGGGGGGAGCCCGCGTGGTGGTTTTGGGGCGCAATTCATATCGCCTTCCTGGTCGGCGGACGGAACCGCGCCATCGTTATTCTCGATTGGCTCTGGGCGTATCTCACCTACCGGCGCAGCACCCGGCTCATTACAGGCGACACACGAGACAAGACGATGGATCGATAGGACGAGTCCACCGTTGACGAGGTAGTGACGGAATCCAGGGACGAACGGGTGGCACGTCTGCATTTCGCTTCCGAAGCAACTCGGTCAGAAGCCTGCCGGTATGGTCGGAGCCGACAGCTACGGCGATGTTGCGGCCATGCCGGACGGTTTCGAAGAATATCTGGGTGGTCTGTTCGGCATCTGCGGATGCGCCCAATCCGCATGATGTTGCTACTGCGCTCACTAATCTCATCGCGCAGGGCCGCGTCGATCTGTGCCTTGGCTTGAGCGAACCATGGTCGAGCACAACACGCTCAAACCGCTGCAATGCAATCGATCTCGATATCGAAACGTCCGGGCCATGCGGGCACGTTCACGAAAATCCGTGCCGGTGGCTGGGCGCCAAAGAACTGTGCATAGATTTCATTGACGATCGGGAACATCTCGACGGATGTGCAGCAGACGTTGCACTTAAGCACCTGGTCAAGCGACGATCCGCCAGTCTCGACGCCGAGCTTCAGTTGCTCCAGCACGCGTCCGGTTTGCTGGTCGATTGGCGCATCCAGTACCTCGCCTGTCTGCGGATCAATGGCGGCAAGCCCGACACGTAAGGCGTGTCGCCGTGACGCGTGGCACGGAGGTGGGTGCCTTCCAACGCTCGAGCCAGCTGGACAATGGTTCAACACGGATGATTTCGCGAGCCATGTGTTTCTCCTTGAGTGATGGGATGGGTAGTGATTCGGTGGCTACGTAGCTGTGGGCGCTGAGGCAGTACTGTCAGCCGTTGACCTGCGACACGGCCAGTGCGATGCCTTCGTGCGTCTTCATGTCGAGTGTTTTGGAGAGCGCGCCCTGCAGGGCGGCCCGCCCGTTCAGCGCCTGGGGCGCTTGGTGCCATGATGCGGAACAGGTTCGGCGTGAGGTTGAGTTGCCACGACACGGGCCATGGTCATGTCTCAGTGAACCGTTTCCGATAACCGGTCAGGCGCGCCGGGGCAGGAGAACCAGGTCGGCCGCTTCCTCAGCATCTTTGAGGAGTGTCTTGCGCGGCGTGCCCATCTGCGCACGCATGGTCAGCCCACGCGCCAGGTCAGTGACCTGGGTTGCGCGCGCGGCGACGGGAAAGTCAGATGGAATTTCTCCCGCACTGATACCGTCCCGGAAACGGCGTTCCACAAGCGCCGCGCCGCCCTCGACCGCGCTCTGCAGGAACCGCTGAACCTCAGCGTCGTTCACAAGCGGCGCGACGCATATCATGAGGCAGCCCCGTGCAGACCCTTTCTCGGTCGCACTTTCGACGGCGTACCTGAGAAAACCCGTGATCGAGTCGCGAAGACCCTGTGGTGAGAGGAGCGCCTTCGCGGCTAATGCGCCTTTCCGTTCTGCGTATACCTTAAGGGCGCGCGAGAATAACGTCCGCTTGTCCCCAAAGACGGCATACAGACTCGGTCGTCCCACGCCCATCCCGGCGACGAGATCGTCAATCGTCACTCCGTCGTAGCCTTTCGACCAGAACACCTGAATCGCCTTTTCCAGCGCCCCAGTCTCGTCGAAGCTGCGCGGTCGGCCCACGGGCCTGATGGTATTTTGAATCATTTAGTTTAAAACTCCTTGACAACTCCCGCTGCACCAATTTATAACCGAATAGTTCTAAATTATCAAGCCGATCTTGGCCTTGCAGGGCCTTACGACTCGACCATCACCGCTTAACCCGGAGACGTCCATGGAACATTCAATCGCGCTGGTCACCGGCACCACTTCAGGGGTCGGTTATGAGGCTGCCCGCTTGCTCGCCACCAACGGCTACCGGCAAGTCATCGTCACCGGGCGCAGCTTAGCCCGGGTTCAAGAAACGGTCGTTCAGTTCGCTGCTCAGAACAGGACTCAGGTCTTCACGCCGCTGGAGTTGGAGCTGGACGAGCCGACCAGCGTTCAATCCGCCCTCGCTGAACTCGTCAAGCGAGGTCAGCCGATTGATTTCCTACTGCTGAATGCCGGGCTGGTCCCAGGTAAAAAGCGGGTGATCACTGCGGCAGGCGTCGAGGCTTCTCAGGCCCCGCTCATCGGCCATCATCAATTAACTGTCGGGTTGCTCCGCGCCAACCTGCTGAGTCCCAACGCGCGGATCGTTATTGCCAGCGCGGAACCTGCCCGAGGGGGCGTACCCATGTTCAAGTACACCGACGTGGACGCACTCGCTGCCAGATATCATCAGGGCGACCTGACCGCTGCGATGGAAGCACTGCTGCGCAACGGACCGACCGTAAAGTACGTACCCAACAACGCGTATGCCGACGCGAAGCTCATTATCGCCTGGTGGGTTGCGGCGCTGGCACGTCGGCTACCCCCTGGCATGGCCGTGTTCGCTGTCTCGCCCGGTGCGGCGACCGCCACCAATGTGGGGCGAAACGCTGGCTGGGCGGTGAAATATCTAATGATCCCAATCGTGAGCCTCATTCCCGGCATGAATCAGACGCCGGAGACTGCGGCCCGTCGGTACCTTCAGGCGTCCGGGTTCGGAACCGACGTCTCCGGGCAATTCTTCGCCTCGGCCAAAGGGAAGTTCACAGGCCCAATTGAGGCGCAGCGCCAGCCACACCTCCTCGATGGCGCCAATCAGGAAGCCGCGTGGCAGGCCGTCGTCAATGTCTCCGGCGTGAACTTGTCGAACCGCGCATCCTTTGCGCCAAGCGTCGTACAAAACAGTTCAAAACTAGCAAGACAACCCTAACGGAGGAAAGCACTATGGAACGGTATGGAGAAAAACGAGCAGTGATCATCGGCGGTACGAGCGGTATGGGGCTCGCGACGGCGAAGGTGCTCCTTGATGGGGGGGCGCGCGTCCTGGTGACGGGGCTGTCGCAGGCCGGTCTGGAATCGGCGGAGAAAGAGCTTGGTAAGGAGGCCCTCGTGGTTTCGAGCGATGCGCGATCGTTGACCGACATCGACGCGCTCGCCGCTCAGGTAAAGGCCGAGTTCGACACCATCGACCTGCTTTTCGTCAACGCCGGGTTCAGCATTCCAACGCCCGTCGCGAACGTGACAGAGGCCATCTACGACGAGATGTTCAACCTCAACGCCAAGGGACCGTTTTTTGCTGTGCAGAAGCTCGCGCCGCTGATCAATCGGGGAGGCTCTGTTGTCCTCACGACCTCCGTCGCCAATGTCAAGGGATTGCCTGGCCAGGTCACATACGGAGCCGCCAAGGCTGCGCTGCGGTCATTCGCTCGGACGCTCGCTGCTGAGTTGGTTCCTAGCGAGATTCGTGTCAACGCCGTATCGCCCGGTCCCATCGACACGCCGAT
The DNA here is from genome assembly GCF_046028095.1 of Paraburkholderia phytofirmans. Classification (GTDB taxonomy): domain Bacteria; phylum Pseudomonadota; class Gammaproteobacteria; order Burkholderiales; family Burkholderiaceae; genus Paraburkholderia; species Paraburkholderia phytofirmans_A. The sequence continues at coordinate 185,803 of NZ_JAQQDJ010000009.1, read as the reverse complement.
CCTCGACAAAGTGTTTCCCGATAAAAACGTGGCCGCCCAGGTTAGGGAGAAGACGATCGGCATGATTCCCATGAAGCGCTTCGGAACTTCGGAGGAAATCGCCAAGGCCGTTCTCTTCCTCGCGTTCGAGGCAACCTTCACGACTGGGGCCGAACTGCCGGTCGACGGTGGTTGGTCGCAGCTTTGAATTCGACGCGTCGGCGGCAAAGGGCCATCCCTGGAGTGCGCCAATCGCAATATCCACCTCGTGGCTCGCTCGATCCCATTTTGTCAGAAGAGGTTGAAGCGGGTCGGGCAGGTTCATCCCTGCATGAAAGGACAATTTTATGGCCCAGCGTGAAGCAGTGTTTCCTGCCAATCGGCATGACCTTTATGAGGCTCATGGTTATTCCGCAGCTGTGCGATCGGACGATCTCCTGTTCGTATCGGGGCAGGTTGGCAGTCGCACAGATGGTGCGCCCGAACCCGATTTCGAGGCGCAGGTTCGCCTGGCTTTCGCCAATCTGGAAGCCACGCTCGCAGCGGCTGGATGCACGCTTGACGACATCGTCGATGTCACGTCGTTCCATACGGATCCGGAAAATCAAATGGGCACCGTCTTAACAGTGAAAGACGAGAAGTTCCCGCAAACCCCGTTGCCCAACTGGACCGCAGTTGGAGTCAACTGGCTCGCAGGTTTCGATTTCGAGATCAAGGTAACCGCACGCATTCCGTCCAATCCATCGGCGTCGGTGGATCGCCGCAATCCCGCGACGATGTGGAATATGGCGTCGGGCGGGTTCTCGCAGATCAGTATCGCGGAACCGGGCCGAATCGCGTTCCTGTCCGGCCAGATTGCGGCAACGCCTGGCAGTGAGGGCGCGCCCAAGGACGTCGCTGGCCAGGCAAAGCTTGCGACGGCCAGCCTCGCGGCCGCGCTCGAGGAGTTGGAGGCGTCCGCGCGGGACATCGTTATGATGCGCGTCTATGTCGTAAACGCGACCACCGAATCGTTCCAGCAGGTTCTGACCGCGCTACGGGATCTGCTCGGTGAGGCGAAGCCCAGCATGACGACGATCGGCGTCCAGGCGCTCTATACGCCGGAAATCCTGGTCGAGATCGAAATGGCGGTTCGACTCTCATGACAGCAGCCACAGCGAGCCATTCCGTCCCAGAACAGGGAAAATTTCGCCGTGCCGTCGCGGCTTCTTGGGCCTTCCTGCAAGCGATAGATTCCACCAGCTTCGACTACACGCTCGATCGCATCGAACGCTTGGAACAGGATGTGGGGCGACTGAAGGAGAAATTGCGCCAAATCCCGGACCCGGCGGCAGTCGATGCGCACAAGTGTAGAGGTAACAAATGCCCTTATTGAAAAACAAGATCGCCGTCGTCACGGGGGGCGGCATCGGCCTCGCGACCGCCAAGAGGTTCGCCGAAGAGGGCGCCTATGTATTTATCGCCGGCCGCCGTCAGGCCGAGTTTGACAGAGCCGTTGCGGAGATCGGCAAGAACGTCACCGGCGTAAAGACCGACATCTCAAAGCTCGATGACCTCGACCGTTTCTACGAGGCCGTTGCCAAGAAGGGAAAGATCGATGCGATTTTTGCGGGCGCGGCCTTCGTCGAAAGGATGATGACTGCCACGGTGACACCCGAGCATTTTGACAATACCTTCAACGCAAACGCGCGCGGCACGTATTTCACCGTTCAAAAGGCGCTGCTTTACCTGAATGATGGTGCTTCCATCATCCTCGTAGCGTCCGCTGGGAAGAACAAAGGCCTTCCGGGCCGCAGCACCTACAGCGCCACCAAGGCAGCGCTCCGGTCATTTGCGCGGACGTGGACCAGCGAACTCAAGGAACGGAAGATCAGGACCAATGTGTTGAGCCCCGGCGCAGTCGACACGCCAATGTTCGACGACCAGTTCGCATCCAAAGAGGGCGCGGGCGAAGCGAGAAACCAAATAGCTGCGATGGCGCCTCTGGCACGCTTGGCGCGCCCCGAGGAGATCGCGTCTGCGGCTTTATTTCTGGCCTCCGATCAGAGCAGCTACGTCGCCGCCATCGACCTGCCGGTCGATGGCGGTCTGACGGCTGTCTAGACTGAAAAGGACTGTGCCGTACCCGACCTCTGCATCCCGCTACAAGCATAAGGGCCGCCGCCCGGATTTTTCACTAACCGTGTCAGCAGTTTTTCACTTACCTGACACAGTTTTCACTTTCTGTGTCACCCGACATGTATCCAGGCTGCGTTGAAAAACCGTGAACGGATTCGATTCAATGAACACTCGTCACGGCTCAACGTTATCGCCGCGAGTGGAGGGAAACACCAGTCCAGCGCGGTCGGCTCATCCTGCTCAACGCTTCAAGGTCCGTTGGCAGGTACAACGGCCATTCGCTGGGTCAGATTGACCCGCATGTTGTCGGCCTTTGCCGACATTCAGCTTTTGGCATTAAAGAGGCGGCTGCTTGGCAGCCTTCCGGACGTTAGCACATCATCAGCCGCAAATAGCAGGTTAGCGTCGCTATTATCCCAAGGTAGGCATCTTTCGCCACCGCTTCCGGGTATTGGTCATCGCGTGAACGTCTCCAGCGTGGCGGTGAAGGCCTACCCGGCTGCTTCAACGACCCGGTTTCTTACCGACGCGAGCGGCAGCACGTCGATTCGCCTAGCCCGTTTCAGTAATATATTGGCGATGCGGGGACCCGAAAGTACATGAGACACTGGGCCGACTCTCGTTTTGATCGTAGCGCGAGCGAATTGCGCCGAGAAATTTATTCCATGAACCAACGAAATGAACAATCACCACGAACTCGAAGGGCCGAAATTGCCTCGCGCGCGAATGGGCGCGTTCCGCGGAGACCCGCCTCGACTAGTGGCAAAAATATCCGTCACTGCCTTGTCGGCGGGAAAGGCTGAGTTTTCCGTGTCCGGGGAAGATGAAGAGTCGCGCGCCATTGCGGACCAACTGCGCCCGGACGCGCCACCCGAGCTGTCCCAGGAGGAATCCGTAAGTGAGACGCTATCTATTGCACTGAGTCGCGCGAAGGGACGTCTTACAGAGCTCGGATACCACGTGCAAGATCTCCCTCTGGGGGACACTGAGTTGACCTTCCAGTTTGATCCGATGCGAGGAATCGCACTGGGTGCATTTAAGGAGCTTCACGGGCATGATCAAGGCGCAGCTAAGCTTCACAACGACATTTTCAGCGCGATCAAAGGTGCCTTCCAGAAGGCAACCGATCAACTGGCCAACGAGATTCGCCGGCTAATCTCGACGGGAGAGCATCAGGCCGCGGCGGAGGCAGTGAGAGCCGCACGCAACGACGGCATGGTTTTCTTTGGGCCGCCGACGGACGGCCTCATCGACGCGCTTTACCAGATCGACACGGCTCGTCTGGACGACGAGCCGAAGCTTTTGATCTGTGAAACGCGGTTGGCGAACGCGACTCGACGGAGCAAGTACGACTCGGTCGAGCACGACATTCAATTTCTCCTGAAGCATCCGAATTGGCAAAGTGGCCCGAAGCGCTCGTCGCTTGAGAACGTCATGGCTATTGCCGCAAGAGCGCGAGGTGAGGTCGAGTTTGCGTTGGCCATTTGGCGCCGCTTGACGGCAAAGCCGGAAGAGCTTGATGCCGGCGAACGGGGTTGGGTCTGGAGAAATATGAGCTTGGCGTTGCCTCATGACGACCCCGAAGCGAGGCAAGCTGCGCGTTTGTCGGTCGATGCTTTCCTTCAGAATGGAGACAAACTGGAAGCCGCGAACAGCTTGATGCAACTATCGCAGCTACTCGAGTACGAAAGCCCTGAAGCAGCGTTGAAACAGCTCGACGCAATGATGGACCTTATTGATAGAAATGGGTTGATCTCCAATGAGCTTCGAGCTGCTGTGCATCATGCGCGCGGCAATCGCCTAGTTGAGTTACGGGACTGGACGAACGCACGCGACGAGGCCGCGCGCGCGATTGCACTCCGGCGGGACGTGCATGGGGCTGAAGATCAACTGATTTCCTCACTGTATCTCGCGTCGATGGCGGCCAAGAATACGGGGGAACAAGCCGAGTCAGAACGCTTTGATTGCGAGGCAAGTGAGTTGGCGCAAGCCACATCTTCGAGGTACTTCAGTTTGGCGCGTCGAGTCGCTGGCCTGTCCACACAGTTTGCCCCCGATGCTGCCGAATCGCTCCTCGCTGAGGTACGCGATTTTGGAAATGTCGAGTTGATCTCCGCCGTCCGCGTTTTGACGGCGATGCATGATGCAAAACTGACAGCCGCCGAGAGATTGGGAAAGCTGGAGGCGTTGCTGAGAGAATTGGAGCGGAGTCAACGGACCGACCGGATCATGCATCCGGTAAAGCTGGCGATCGCAACCACTCTGCGTGACGAGGGGCAACATGCGCGTGCAGCCACATGGCTCAGCCAAATTCTCGACGAAAACCCGCTGGACGTGGCGTCTCGGGACATGTTGGTCGACTCGCTATGGAAATCGAATGGTTGGGTTGAGGCCGCAAAGGTGCTTAAGAGCGAAATCGCAAAGCACGGCGAGCGAGGTGGGTTGCTTTTCGCTTACGGGCGATCCTTGGTCGAATCCGGCGATTTCGATACCGCAGTGTCAGCCCTGACGAAGGCCTTGAGTCTCGCGCACGATAACGAAGACATGCGCAAAACGATCTTGGCGATGCGCGAGCGGGCACTTATCGCCGGCGGTACGATTAAAGCGACGCCCATCGCTCCAGCAGCGATGCATGTGGCACGTGCTGAACTGGAAAGCGCTTTGAGGGACTACGCGACGTTCGTGGCCGCGGACAAGCGCATGGTGTTCTGGACGCGCGAATCGGCCCAATCAGACTACGAGTGGGCTGCAAGGCCAGAAAAACGGGCGCAGGATCTGCTCCATACCTTTCTCAAAGCTCGATTTCAAGATCGAATCTCTGTCTTTGAGGAGTTGGCAACGGGTGCGGGCCGGCTGGACATACTCTTGAAGTTTGACGGCGGGCTGTCGGCCGTGATCGAGTTGAAGATGTGCGGCTTCAGATATTCCAGCGCATATGCGGCTTCCGGCCAGGACCAGATTGTCCACTACATGGAAAATCGGGCGTGTCATCTCGGGTACTTGGTAGTTCACGATGCCAGGCTAAACGACTTCGGATCCGCGCTGATCGTGCCGGGTGCGACCGGAGAAAACACGGTTTTCGAGATCTTCGTCGATGTCCGACCGAGGGTGAGCAGCAGAAGTCGTCGCACGCCCCCGACGACTAACTAAGGGTGTAATCGCACTGAAGCGCAGTCGGAGCAGCTGTACGCGAGCCTCTCGAAACGCCATATCGATAGATTGGGTCGTGGCGGAGTCGTGCACATCTGCCTAGGGTGAGAATGACATACGCGGAATCCAAGTTGCGAACGTCCGCTGCGGCCAATGAAGGAACGTTCGTCTGCAACTATCGGATGGCCGGTTGCAGAGCGGAACCGACGTCGGAGTGTCCGAGCGAAGGGACGAGCGAACGACGCTTCATGGCCGGTTCGGTGAGGGTCCAGAGTGTGTGAAAACGCATTGATCGCCTAAACTGAATCAACGCACTGAGACCGGATGACTCATGAAGCGATTCGTTGAAGGCGATGACCGCAAGCAGGTCGCACTACTCCCGGAATGCGTCGATGACTACATCGGGCAGGACAACCCGGTCAGAGTCATAGACGCCTTCGTCGACGAGTTGGCCCTTGCCGATCTTGGTTTCAACGGTATTACGCCGGCGATGACGGGCCGCCCGTCCTATCACCCAGGCGTGATGCTCAAGATCTATATCTACGGCTACCTGAACCGGATTCCTTCGAGCCGGCGTCTCGAGCGCGAATGTCAGCGTAACGTCGAGCTGATGTGGCTAACAGGACGTCTCGCTCCGGACTTCAAGACTATCGCCGACTTTCGCCGTGACAGCGGCGCAGCCATTCGCAACGTATGCCGGCGTTTCGTCGAACTGTGCCGTGGGCTGAAGCTGCTATCCAGTGACATGGTGGCCATCGACGGTAGCAAGTTCAAGGCGTCAAACAGCCGCGACAGGAACCACACGGCTAGCAAGATCGACAAGCGTCAGCAGCAGATCGAGGAAAGCGTGCAGCGATATCTTGACCTGATTGAGACTGCAGACCGGACCAGTCCAACAGGTTTCGATGTGAAGACCGTTCGCCTGTACGAGAAGATCGCCCGCTTGCGCCAGCAGATGCGCGAGCTCGCACAGATCAGGAAGCAGTTAGAAAAACAACCGGACAAACAGCTGTCGATGACGGATCCCGACGCACGATCCATGGCAACAAGCGGAAGAGGCTCCGGCATAGTGGGCTACAACGTTCAGGCCGCCGTAGACACGAAGCATCACCTGATCGTTGAGCACGAAGTAACGAACGTTGGAAACGATCACGGACAACTCAGCAAAATGGCGGTGTCTGCAAAGGACGCGATGGGCAAGCCGAAGCTGAAGGTTGTTGCTGATCGGGGTTACTTCAGCGGCCCGGAGATACGGGCATGCGATCTGAACGACATCAGCGCGTACGTTCCCAAGCCGCTCACCTCCGCATCGCGGAAGAAAGGTCTGTTCACCAAGGCCGACTTTGTCTATATGGCAAAAAGCGACGTGTATCGATGCCCTGCTGGCGAGCGAGCCATCCTTCGATTCACGACCGTCGAGCATGACATGAACCTGCGGGTTTACTGGCCCAGCGCCTGCCCCCGTTGCCATCTCAAGGAACGATGTTCACCGAGCGACTATCGTCGCATCCGACGGTGGGAGCACGAGAACACACTGGAAGCCATGCAGCGCCGACTCGACCGGAAGCCCGATGCAATGACTATCCGCCGAAGTACTGTCGAGCACGTCTTCGGTACGCTCAAGCACTGGATGGGTCCTGCACACTTCCTTACCAGGACGCTCGGGCGAGTGAGTACGGAGATGAGCCTTCACGTGTTGGCCTACAACCTGAAGCGGGTCATGAACATACTTGGCGTTGCGGGGACGATGAAGGCCATGAAAATGGCTGGAAGCTAAGGCCCCGAGGGGCTTTGTTGTGCTCGCGATGTTCGATTAGTGCAAACTCGCCGCATCAAACTCGATCGACCTGACTGGCAATCAACCGCTCAGCGGAAAAAACGGAGTTTCCACACACTCTGGGTCGCCAACGGCCGTTTATTGGCTCTCCAATTCCCAAAACTTGAATTTGGCTGACTGACCGGTTTGGATAAAGTTTTCTGACGGGAGTGGGTCGAGTAAAGCCGATCGCCCAACGCGAGCGCACTTCTAAATCGCCTCAATTCACCCGATTGAGTGGGTGAGCGCCGTCTTCATTGCCGACAGGCAGGTCGGCTGACCGCCCTATCGCATAGTGAAAGTTGTCTCCCGTAAATGCTCACTCTGGGCCTGGGTTCCGACTACAAGTACGCAACTAACCGTCTGCCGCGCCTGCATCCTCCACAACCGCTAACCCCGTCTCTACAGCAGGCTCCAATCTACACTGCCGCAGACCAACACGAAACTTCATTTCGCCTGACCGGGCATCGCGGCGAGGTCGCCTGTGCGATGACGCGGGAAGCGCCCGAGGTGCCATTCTGGTTGCCGCCAGACGCTGACCAGATCCGCTTGCTCAAGGCGTTTGCGGACGGACGCCCGCCGCATCATTGCGGTCGCCGGAAGAAAAGTCCGCCTGCGTCCGGGTGAGTCAATCAGGCTCACCACCAACGCTGTCCAGATCAGCCGGTAGGTGGTGGTGAGTTATGGCTGCCATCGGTTACCCGTCATCACCAGTCAATACGGTGTTTCTCGTCGGTCTCGCGGTGTCGGCGATCGTCGTCGACGTGAAGATACTGGCTGGTCGTCGTCAGTGACGCGTGTCCCAGGTTATCGCGCACGAGGCGCAGGTCGACCTGCTGGTCGGCCATGTGAGATCCTGCGCTATGACGCAGCCAGTGCGCCGATGCCTGCTCGAGGCGATCCGCGCGCGGCGCATTGTCTTCACCACACGCACGCAAGGTTTGCGCGGCACCGCTGAAAACATCCTTCACGATCCGGTGCAACGCGGCGCGCGTGAGCGGTTTGAGCGACTGGCCAACCGGTAGCACGAGCGGCGTGTCCTCTCCCGGCGAGGGCAGGGCTGCCAGTCCGCGTGCCCGCCGGTAGGTGCCCAGTTCCGTCATCATTTCCGCGGTGGCGGGGACCAGCCGCTCCTTGCCACCTTTGCCCATCACTTCGAGCCACCAGCGATCCGTGCCGTTTTCGTCAACGCGCCGGAAAAACTGTCCCATCGTGTTCGTGCCGACCTCCGTGATGCGCAGACCGCCCAGATAGAGCAGGGTAAAAAGCCAGCGCACGCGCGCGTGATGTTCGCGTTCGCGAGCGGTCTGCACGGGCATGCCCTGAATGTAAGTCTTGACCTCGAGCCACAGCTCGGGCGACAGATACCGGACGATGCGCGGCCTGGCCCGTCGGGCGCGCTGACGCGACAGCGACAGCGGATTGCCTGCCAGATAACCGGCCTGCACGAGCCACGCGAACATGACGTTGAGGATCACCATCGCCTGGCGCTGGCTGGTCGCGGAAAGCGGACCATAGAACGGCCGCCAGCGCGGATCGTTGCGGGGGTGTTTGCGCCCGCCGTCAGCGGTCCACCGCGCGGCGGGCTGAGGATCGGCGAGGAAGTGCTGGTAGACCAGCAGGTCCTCGTGCGTGAGCGAGGAGAGCGGTTTGCCCACCTGGAGGACCGACCACAGCAGCAGCCGCTCGGCTTCCTTGCGGTAGTTGTCAAACGTGGTTTTCGTATCGGCGAAGCGGGCGAGCCACGCGCGAAGCGCGTCGAGATCGGTGTCAACGGCGACCTGCATGCGTCCGTTGGCGCGGTTCGTGCCGTGACGGCCATCAAGGCCAGAGGGCAGCTCCAGCGCATCGAGCGGGCGCGGGGCGGGCAGGGCGGTGGTCATGGTCGGGAGGCCCCGGTTGCTGGCATGGACGTAATTATGATCGCAACTGCTCGCAAAAATTCAACATTATAGGATTAATGTCAAAATTGAAGCGGAGTGGCGTTGTAAAATAACCGGTTTACGTAGTAATATTGATCAAAATCTACCGGTGGAAATCCTCATGAGTGACGTCCTGTCTCCTGACGCGGCGCTGGCGGCTGAGATCGAGCGCCTGAAGGCTGAATTCCCCAAAACCCGCGAGCTGTATCGCGAGGTCTGCGCGCTGCTGTTCTTCCGTCATGGCATCACGCCGACCGCCAACCGCCTGTATCAGCTCGTCCGGCGCGGCAGCATGGGCACGCCCACGGCCGTGCTGGTCGAGTTCTGGAAGGAGTTGCGCGAGAAGAGCCGGGTGCGCATCGAGCATCCGGACCTGCCGGCTGATCTGCAGGCGGCCGCAGGCGAACTGGTTGCGACGCTGTGGACCCGCTCCAGCACCGCGGCGCATGATGCGCTCGACGCGCTGCGCGACGAGGTCGAGGTGCAGCGGGGGAAGGCGCAACGGGCTGTCGTTGCGGCCCGGGACGAACTGGCTCGCGTTGAGGGCGCGCTCGAGCAGCGCACCGGCGCGTTGCTGGCCGCGCAGGTGGAGGTACGGGAGCTGGAAAAGGCACAGGCCGAAGGCCGCGCACAGCGACAGGCGCTGGAGGCAGAGCTTGAGCGGGTCCGGGCGACGCTGGCTGCGCGTGATCGCGAGTTCGTGGAGGTGCGTGAAGGATTCTCACGCGATCTCGGGAAGCAGCGGGACGCGACGGAACGCGCGGAGGAACGGTTCCGTGCCTCTGAAAATCGTGCCCTGCTGGAGATCGATCGAGAGCGAAGCGCCGCAACGAAACTGCAGAAAGAGCTGGACGAAGCCGTGCGCCGTGCGGAGCAGAAGGACGCCGATCATCGCCGCGCGTCTGAAACCATGCAGGCGCAGCTGGGCGACGCGCGTCATCAGGCTGGCGTGCTGCAGGGGCACCTCGATGCAATCCGGGCGGCCAACAGCGCGCACGCGCAGGAACTCGAGATCCTGCGGCGCCAGCCGCTCACTGCGCCCGCATCACGCCCGGAAACCGGGGCGCGCCGGAGCTCGCCGCAGTCAAAAGGCACAGTCCGGAAGGCCGGGTCACCCGCTCGCAAGCGACGTGCGTCGAAGGGTTCGGCGACATGAAGAAGGCGCCTGGAAGGCGCAGGCCGGCGGTCTGCCCGCCGATCGGTACGTTGATGCAATTTGGCGACCGGACGGTGCGAGTCGTCGCCGAGGCGAGCGGCCAGCGCGCCATCATCGAGTCGGTCGGTGGCGACGGCCGGATTTTTCGCAGTCACGTGAAATGGACGAACCTGCTGATCCTGACCGGGCAGCTGTTCTGAAACACGACACGCGAGGCGTCTGCACGGGTCGGGTAATTGTCTCTGCGCCGCGGAGAGTTTTGGAGGCCACATCCTGCGCGGCCTTACGGCGACTGGTTTGCCGGGATGGGCGGCGTCCTGTAAGGTATCAGGCTGACCCGCCCGGATGGAGCGGTTGACGCGTGCTCTTCGACAGAAAGGAAAATCATGAACAAACAGGAACTCGCTGATATCGTCGCGACTGCAACCGGCAACAGCAAGGTGGCCGTGGCGTCCGCCATCGACGCGATCATCGGCGCAGTGACGGGCGCGGTCGCGAGCGGCGAAGCGGTGCAACTGATCGGGTTCGGTACGTTTGCCACCGGTGCGCGCGTGGCCCGGGTTGGCCGTAATCCCGCCACCGGAACTGAAATGCAGATCGCTGCGGCCAAGACGGTCAAATTCACGGCGGGCAAGGCGTTCAAGGATGCGGTCAATGGCGTGTGACCGGATGACTGGCGCTGTTTCCTGACGTGGGAGTTCCAGCCAGCATGAATGCACTCACGCCCACACCGCTACTGAATGAAGTCCGGGATCTGATTGATTCGGCGCGTGAGCGCGCGGCGGCGGCCGTCAACGCCGAACTGTCGCTGCTGTACTGGCGGATTGGACATCGCATCCGCGCAGAGGTGCTGGGCGGTGCACGTGCGGAGTACGGCCGGCAGGTGATCGCATCGCTTGCGGGGGCACTCACCGCTGAGTATGGCCGCGGCTGGAGTGAGCAGCAGTTGCGGCACTGCCTGCGGGCCGCAGAGATTTTCCAGGACGAGGCAATTCTCTCCGCAGTGCGGAGAGAATTGAGCTGGACACACATCAAGACACTCATGTATGTCGACGACCCGCTAAAGCGCGAGTTCTACCTTGAGCTCTGTCGACTCGAACGCTGGTCGTCCCGGCAATTGCAGGAGCGCATGGATTCGATGCTCTTCGAGCGCAGTGCGATTTCGCGGAAATCCGCAGAAGCGATCGGGCATGATCTGGCGCAAATGCGTCAGGAGCGGCGCGTGCAGCCGGACGTGCTGTTGAAAGACCCGTATGTGCTGGACTTCCTCGGCCTGAACGATCATTACCTCGAAAAGGATCTCGAAGACGCCATCCTGCGCGAGATGCAGCAATTTCTGCTTGAACTTGGCGCTGGCTTCACATTTGTGGCCCGCCAGAAGCGGCTGCAGATTGATAACGATGACTTCTACATCGATCTGCTTTTCTACAACCGCAAGCTCAAGCGGCTCGTGGCAATCGAACTGAAGCTTGGCTCATTCAAGGCTGAATACAAAAGCCAGATGGAACTGTATCTACGCTGGCTGGCGAAACATGAGCAGGAACCGGACGAACTGCCGCCACTTGGCATTATCCTTTGCGCCGGCAAGAAACAGGAGCAGATCGAACTGCTCGAACTGGACAGGAGCGGCATCCACGTCGCTGAATACCTGACCGTGCTACCTTCCCGCGAGACCTTGCAGGCCAAACTTCACCAGTCCATCCAGGCAGCACGGCTGCGGTTGCGGGCCAAACCGGAAAAATGAGGCTTTAGGGTGCTGCTTTCAACGCTGATCGGTACACCGCTGGAACATAAGCCCGGAACGATGAACGGTTTGCAGTGACGGGTCGCGCTCAAAGCAATGCACGAACACGGGCGCGACCACCGCCGCTACAACTCTTACTTCGAAAACGCTCTCACTTTTACTTCATCGGACGGCAAAGCGGCACCGTGCTCAAACCACTCGAATGGCAGTTCCGGTCAATGGGGGAGGGTATGAAAGTCAGAGCTATCTATCCCTTCATTTGCGGACACCTGCCCTTGCAGTGGCCGGATGACGTCGCCGGATCGCACCTTGCGTGATGACGCTGGGCGCTGACGGGTAGCCGGCGTGCGCGCAACGATGAGCGCCACGGCGGGAGCGCGATCGATGGTCGCACGTCCCGGTATGCCAGCTACCGGATCAGCCAGATCATTCGCAAGCGCATCGAGGAGCATTTCGGCTGGGGTAAAACGGTCGGTCGGATCCGGCAGACGGGGATCAGCCCTCGTGATGTCCATCATGCTGGAAATGCGCCTGTCGACAGGTAACGATCGCCGCGATCACAAATAACGAACACGATCGTAGCGTTCTCGACTTCCCGGGCGATGCGCATTGCCACAGCGCATGCGCCACCCGCCGAAATTCCGCAGAAAATCCCCTCGATCGCAGCAAGACGTTGCGCTGCGGCCTCAGCCGTTGCCTGACCCACCGATTCGGTCCGATCGATGCGCGTGGGTTCAAAGAATGCAGGCAGATATCCGTCGGTCCATTTGCGTATGCCTGGAATCCGCGAGCCCTCTTCAGGTTGCACCCCGACGATCTGAACGGCGGAATTCTGCTCCTTCAGAAACCGGCTTGCACCCATGATGGTTCCGGTCGTCCCCATGGCCGATACGAAATGCGTGACGCGTCCCTGAGTTTCACGCCAGATCTCCGGACCGGTGCCTTCGTAATGCGCAAGCGGATTGTCGGGATTGGAGAACTGATCGAGAACGATGCCGCGGCCTTCCTGTTCCATCTGCGCTGCGATGTCCCGCGCGCACTCCATACCGCCTTTGGCAGGCGTCAGGATTATTTCGGCGCCATACGCCGCCATGCTGCGACACCGTTCCTCTGAGACATCCTCCGGCATGAGCTGTTGTCGTCCGTTAATTCTGCTAGCGATGTCCACAGAATTTGCTAATAGGAGATGAGCCGCGGAGCCCGCCAGGCATGGCGACGGGGGAAGATTGCCAGTAGTGTCACCCGTTGCGTTCCCGCAACGGGTGAGCAGGAGGATGTTCGTTAATTCTGCTAGCGCGTTCGTCATGTTTTCTAATTCGGCTAATGTGGCTCCGATCGACGCGACAGTTCCGCGAGCCACAGGCGGCGGCAAGGGAGATTGACGAAGGTCAATTTATTGGGATATTCAGGCGGTGCCAATCTTTTGAGGTGGACGAAAACGCTATAAAGGACGGGATTTTCTGCTGTATGTAGGATTCCTAATCAAATACGTGTTTGGAGGGCGACGACCGCAGTGTCATGCTGCTCCTAGTTAGTCGTTCCGGCCAAAGTGTTCGTGTACCGCTGGAAAAGCCCCGCTAGCAGAATTAATGGACACCATTAGCGCCTCTATGGGCACCGCCAGCAGATTTAGCGATCTTCAACAAATGTTGGAGACCAGCCGCCAAGCCGGTGAGCACAAAGCAACCGTAGCAGCGTTTTACCAAACCGGTACGCGTCCTGAGGCAGATCGCGTGCGCGCATGACAGCTCGTGCAATCGATCCCACACGCCTGCTTCTTGCCAGTCGCGTAAGCGGCGCCAACAGGTCACGCCGGAGCCGCAACCCATTTCGGCCGGTAGATCGCGCCATCGCAGCCCTGTGCGTAGCACAAACACAATGCCGCGCAATGCTGCGCGATCGGGTACCGGTTTGCGACCTGGGTACTTCTCGCGTCGAGCCTTTGGTTGTGGCAGTAAGGGTTCGATTCGTTTCCACAATTCGTCGTCAATGATTGGCTTGTCCATCCCCTTGATCTCGTCGTCACGACAGCCAAGGTTAACAGCACGTTCACGAAGTTAACAGCCCCTTCACGTCTTTTTGAAACCGCCTCTAAGAAGGTCGCTGCGAAAAAGACGCCGGCAGTCAAGGCGGTTACTACAATTCCGAAACCACCGTGGCGTCGGCGACGTCGGGGCAATTGGCCGCGTGACGGCGTTTGGTGAGCGATGGCAACCCATCGAGGCACGTACCGCAGAGACGCGGTCCAACGATTTTTTTGCGACTAGCGAACATTGGGCCACCGCATCCCACTTACAAGTCGCGATCCTTCTAGCCAAACGTGTCCGACTTCTATGGAATGACGATTCATGTTAGGAGGAATGTGCACGATGAGGTCCGTACAGTATGTTTGCGCGTCGAGCAGCAGGAAAATCGATGGAACGCTCGACGAGAACACAGCCTGGTTCGAATTCCGTCAGGTTGCCCATCTGTTCGGCATGAGTCTCGAACAGGCAGCCAAGTTACTCCGGCAAGCGGGCGCGACCGGCGACATTGAGCCTGCAAAAGACGTCAGGTCGTCCGACCGTTGCAAGTGCTTGTTGAGTCACCGGGCAGTCGTCGCGGTCGGATACCAGGTCAACTATGGTCGGGCAACAGCCTTCCGTCACTGGTGCGCCTCGGGCCTGACCGTCCTGTTCCGTTAATTCTCCTTCTTACTGACAGTTCGATAGTCCGTTCGAAAACGTACTCAGTCGCACGGCTGAAATGCGTCGACTGTGACCGTCAGCACCAGGCAACGCTTCCGCCCGCAGCCGGTGTCTGTGGCCGACGAGCGCTGTCGACAATAGGTGCCGTCCCCCTTCCTTTACGCAACGTATGGGTTTTGTCGCAGTATGGCGTTCTGTTAATCTGACTGGATCGAAACGGTCGCGTGGGTGAGGAATGAAGGCGCTGGATCCGGGTGTGGCACGGGTGCTTAAACGGTTACACTATCCGCTGGAGGTAATGCTGACCTGCGTGCGCTGGTACGTTGCCTATCCGCTTAGCTTGCGTCATCTCGAGGAAATGATGGCCGAGCGCGGGATTGCGGTCGATCATTCCACGGTGCAGCGCTGGGCCATCAAGCTTCTGCCCGCGCTTGAGAAGGCCTTCCGCCGGTGCAAGCGAGCGGTCGGCAAGAGCTGGAGGATGGACGAAACCTATGTGAAGGTCCGCGGTGAATGGAAGTACCTCTACCGAGCCGTCGACAAGGAAGGCAACACGGTCGATTTTCTTCTGCGAGCCGGGCGGAACAAGGCTGCTGCCCAGCAGTATTTCGAAAAATCGATCCAGCAAAACGGCGCACCAGAGACGGTGACGATCGACAAAGGCGGAGCCAATCTGGCCGCGCTGCACGCGGTGAACGCCGAGCGCGACACGCCCATCAAGGTCCGTCAGGTAAAGTATCTGAACAACGTGGTTGAGCAGGACCATCGGGCCATCAAACGTATCATCCGGCCGATGCTCGGGTTCAAGGACTTCCACTGCGCGCGTGTCATTCTGAGCGGCATCGAAGTGATGCACATGATCAAGAAAGGGCAGATGAAGGACTTTGGCAAAATCCCACTTTCCCCCGCGCAGCAGTTCCACTCGCTCATTTCATAAGCAATACATAACAATTGCGTTTGCTCGTCCATCCCGTCTTACTGCGACAAAACCCGATACCGTCCTCTTCAATCGTTTAGCGACGAGAGGCCTAACCCATGCCGACCCCATCGCTAATGGAAACCGCCGCTTCGGACGCGAAAGACTGAAGCATTAAATATTCGTAAAGGTAATACCCCCGTCGACGGCAAGCCATTGCGCGGTGATGAAGCCGGCGTCGTCCGAAGCCAGATACACGATCGCCTTGGCGATGTCATCTACGTTGCCCAAACGGCCCAGTGGCGTCGTGGCCACGCGCCTCGCGTCGCGCTCTTCGTTCCGGTTGCGCTCTGTTCCCTCGGTCCGCACTGCAGATGGGCAAACAGCGTTGACGCGGATTTTGCGCGTACCGAGTTCTGCCGCTGCTGCACGCGTGATGCCGAGGATCCCAGACTTAATGCCCGAGTAAACAATGGATTGGCTGGCCGAGCGCAGCGCTGCCGTCGATGCGACATTGACGATTGCACCGCCTTCGGTCATTGCCGCAGCTGCGGCCTGAATACCCCATACCACAGCCTTGAAGCCGATATCGAGCATTCGATCCATGGTTTCGGGCGCGATGTCCGGAACCGACTGGTAGCGCACCCATGCCGCATTGTTGACCAGAATGTCGAAGCGACCACCCTTGGCATGGACTTCGTTCACTGCGTCAGTAATGCCCTCGCGGGTGCTCACATTTTTCACGACCGGGATGGCCTGGCCGCCGGCATCGATCAGTGCGGCCACAGTATCGTTGACCAGCTCCTCCTTCAGATCATTGACGCCAACAACAGCGCCGCGGGCCGCGAGTCGAAGGGCCGTCGCCTTGCCGATCCCCGCGCCAGCGCCGGTCACAAGGGCGTAACGTCCGACCAAATCCTGTTGCATTGCTGTCTCCGTCGATAATTTTTCAAGGTGGGCTTTATAGCGGCTGTCGAGGACTATGAAGTGGATTGCAACCAGTCAAGAATCCCGAATATCGGGAATGCTTAACTAATGTCGGTGCGACCAGGGCGTGTCCTAACGGCCCTTGAATACCGGTTCACGCTTTTCCAGAAACGCCATGCGCGCTTCTTTGGCGTCTTCCGTCCTGGAAAGCATCATCGTGATGTCCTGCTCGTGACGGTAAGCTTCGCGCTGAGGCATCTGATCGGTGAAATTCGCAGCCTTCTTCGCCTCGATGAGCGCGATGGGCGACTTCCTGGCGATGCGGCGCGCAAGTTCCATGACGTAAGGCAGAAGCGTGTCCGCAGGCAGCACGTCTTCCAATACATTGCGCCGGAGGAGATCTTGAGCCGTCAGTTTGTCGCCGGTGAAGAACATGCGACGGACGGTCGAGCGACCGAACAGGGTGCGCAGCATCGACGCTCCACCGGCCAGACCAACGTTGATTTCCGGCATCGCGAATACGGCGTTATCGCTCGCGTACATGATGTCGCAAGCGGCCATCAGACCCAGGCCCGCGCCCAACGCCGCGCCATTAACCGCTGCTATCACAGGCTTCACGCATTCCTTAATCGCATTGCCCGTCTCTCGGGTCCAGCGATTGTGGTCGAGGAAGTCTCCCGGGACATCGGGATCAGGGCGGTCACGCAGGTCCGCGCCCGAACAGAACGTGTCGCCGGCACCGGTCAGCACCGTACAGCGAATGTCGTTGCGAGCGCTGATTTCGTCGAATACTGCAATGAGACGGCGACGCATGGCCCGCGACAGCGCGTTTTTGACCTCCGGGCGATTCAGCGTAACCAAACCCACGCCGTCCGTGACTGCCAGGGTGACAGAGCAAATCTCTGCCCTGGATGCTTCGCTCATGGTCATGTCGTCTCCTGAAGGGATTTTTGTCTGGTTGACGAAAATTGTAATGCCTCCAGGGCGGACGATTTTCAATCAAAATCGGGTTCTGATTTGCCGGAAATAACGTAATTTGCACGACACGGGGCGTTATCATGTGCCCCGCGGATCGCATAACTCATTTCATGGCGACCCGTAGGCGGAAAATCTGAGCTCCGGGCCGGACACGCGGGAGGCCACGAAATCCAGGAAGAGGCGGACCTTGGTCGGGATGGCGGGTGAGTCGATGATCGTCGCGTACATGCCATCTTCAAAGCTGGAATTGGTCACCTGATAGTCGGGGAGTAGCCGCGCTAGTTTGCCACTGATGAGATCCTTGTGAACGGTGTAGTCATCCAATAGGACGATACCTTCGCCCATGCGCGCGAATTCCAGCAGAGCAATGCCATTGTTGGTGATGTGGCGAGGCTGAAAGTGAATTTCCGTTTCGGCGCCGTCTTTTCGGAATCGCCACGAATAGCTCGATCCCGGCATGGAATACGCGATGCATTGATGGCTCTTCAGTTGTTCCGGCGCCATGATGGAGCTTCGACCAATGAAGTAACCTGGGGAGACGACCAGGTAGCGGTCACTTCGAAACATAATTCGGCGTTTGATCCCGGATTCGACCGGTGGAGCAATCCGAAAATCAATATCGACCGGATCCTTGTTCAGATCCGATGGCGCTTCGCTTAGCGTCAGTTCGATCTGAATGCTCGGGTACAGCTTGGAGAACTCGGCAATCAGTGAAGGCAATACGCCGAGGCCGAACATGACTCTTGAATGCACTCGCAGCGTGCCCAAGGGTGCTGAGGTGATCGACGAGATACTCCGGTGGGCATCGTCAATGCTTCGCAGAATGCCTTCGACGTGCTTTGCGTACTCTATTCCCGCTTCGGTGAGCGTGACCAGGCGGGTAGTGCGGGTGAACAGCTTTACCTTCAGATCATTTTCGAGGTCGAGAACCATTCTCGAAACAGACGCGGGGGCGATGCCAAACTGGCGGGCAGTCTCCGAAAAGCTTTTGTTCCTGGAAATGGAAAGGAAAAATTCCATTGCACGAAGTCTGTCCACGAAGTCTCACTTTCCCTATTGATATGAACAGGGCTAGTAAAAACGGGTTGCCCCGATCGGAAAGAACAAAAGCCGCTACACATTGGTAGCGGCTTCGCCGAATTGCAATCGTAGTCGCTCAACCGTTAGTGGACGGCTTCACCTGAGGGCAGGCCGACATAGCCACGCCGCAATGCAGGGATGCGGAAGCCGATGCAGAAGATTGAAACCGAAGCGATAACTGCCGGGAGTGCAATCCACGCAACGATGGTCGTCAGCGGCCAGCCCAAGCCAATCATAACAGGACCCAGGAAGGTGCCGGCAATGCCGCCAAAGCGGCCCACGCCAAGCACCCAGGCTGCGCCTGTGGCGCGGCTGCTGGTCGGGTACATTTGCGTCGCGAGCGTGGACATCGAGGAGCAAGCGCCGTTATTGGTCATTGCCGCTATGACGAGCAGCGTGAGCAATGCATCACCGTGCGCACCGCTGATCGAGACAAGGAGCGCCATCGACATGGAGATCGCAAAGTACGCGGAGATAACGCGGACTGGGCCGAACTTGTCCATCAGAACGCCGGCCAGCAGGATGGCGGCACCCGAGCACCAGTTGAACCACATCATCGTGTTTGCCGTCTGGGCGAGCGTGCGGCCATCTCCTTGAAGAATCGTCGGGAGCCACATGCTCAGCACATACAGTGTGATCGTGGAACAGATGTAGGCAACCCAAAGCAGCATCGTTGGCCATCGCAGCCTGGCGGAAAACAGTTCCGAGACCGGAAATTTGCGCTTCTGAACCGTAGCCGCCACCTCGGCGACGAAGGTCGTGTCGGTGAAATCGGCTGTAGGGTCTATGCGCTTCAATGCCTTCACAATTTTGTCTTGCCCCTTGCCCGCCGTCGCCAGGTATCGAACCGACTCCGGAAGAAAAAATGCGAGCAGCACTGCAAC
Organism: Paraburkholderia phytofirmans; assembly: GCF_046028095.1. Taxonomy (GTDB): domain Bacteria; phylum Pseudomonadota; class Gammaproteobacteria; order Burkholderiales; family Burkholderiaceae; genus Paraburkholderia; species Paraburkholderia phytofirmans_A. Next base: position 166,446 of record NZ_JAQQDJ010000009.1, on the reverse strand, counting down.
GACGATAGGTGCGATGCCGCCGACGATCAGATAGCCTTCCCACCCATGTGTCGGAATGACCGATTTGGCCAGCGGGCCGGTGATGCCGCCGCCGACTGCGAAACCGAACAGCATGAAGTTCACGGCACGCGAGCGCATGCGCGACGGAAGAAACTCGTTCACGAGCGTCGCGCACAGCGGGATGGCAGCGCCAAGTCCAACGCCGGTCAGCAAACGCGACCACATCAGTTCGGTCACGTTCGTCGAACAACCTGCAGCGATTGAAAATACACCGAAAAAGGCGACCGAGGTCACCAGAATGACACGACGACCGATGCGATCGGCGAGTGGCGCTCCGAAAATTGCGCCGATGCCGATACCGACCAGCGCGGCACTGAGTACCGGCGCTAGATCCGATTTGGTAACGCCCCATTGCTTCATCAGAGTAGGTGCGATCAGGCCCATCGCCGAGGTGTCCAGACCATCGAGAACGATGGTCAGAAACATCAACATAAAAAGAATTGCGTGGAAAGGTTTGAGTGGTCGTTGATCGATAAACGACTTCACGTCGATCGTCTTCATGCTGCTGTCTCCTGTTATGTTGTCAACGGACCTAATGGGCACTGTGGTCATATCTTGCATGTCCATGCCGCCCTGCCGTCCTTTTCGGTTCTTACATCACGCTTTACATCACGCCAGACCCTTTGCGCGCTTCACAGATAAGAAATGGCGGACCCGCCATCCACGCGAATGCATTCACCGTTGACGAACGCGCTTTCGTCCGAGGCCAGGAAGCACGCGGCATTCGCGATGTCGTCCGGCAGGCCGAGACGCGGCATCGGCGTCTTGGCCTGACGAACCTTGCGCGTCTCTTCGGATACGTTCTTGGCCACGCCTTCAGTCTCCGTGTATCCCGGGGCGACTGAATTCACGCGAATGCCACGTGGGCCTAGCTCCGCCGCGGCAGCGCGCATCAGCCCGAGAACGCCAGCCTTCACGCCGCAGTAAACGAGCGCCCTGGGCAACCCGATGAAGGCCGACGACGATGCGATATTGACGACTGAGCCGCCGTCTTTCATGTATTGTGCCGCCGCCTGAATGCCCCACACGACAGAACTGAAACCCGTGCCGGTCATCATGGACACGTCTTTCTCAGTGATGTCCAGAACCGGAGCATAGCGAACCCACATTGCGTTGCTCACGATGATGTCGAAGCAACCGGCAACTTCGACGAGGCCTGCGGCGGCCTTAAAAATAGTGTCGCGCTCGGCGACGTTGCCGCCGAAGGCATGGGCGACTCCACCCTGTGCGTCGATTTCCTCGGCTGCGGCCTGAGCCCCGCCGACATCGCGATCCAGAATGCCGACGACGGCACCCTCGCGGACAAATTTATCGACAATGCCGCGACCGATACCTTGGGCGCCGCCCGTCACAAGCGCGACTTTGCCTTCCAGTTGCTTCGCCATTTCTGCTCCTGAACGTCGTCCGATTGGTTTACTGATCTTTGAAGCGGCACTCCGGCAGGCCGCGCACACCTGTACCGGTGATGGCTACGACGGCCCCGGCATTCGGGTTCTGGCTCTTGAGCGCATTCCCGCTGTTGCTGATGCTGGTCACGAAGATCGTGTCGAGAGCCGGCCCCCCGATAGACGGGCAGGTCGGGTAGACAGTAGGCAGGTCGATGATCCGATCCAGCCGGCCGTCGGGTGTGAAGCGAGCCAGTTGTCCCGAGATGACCAGCGCCGTCCAGAGATTGCCGTCGGCGTCGATAGTCGCCCCGTCCGGGCCTGATTTGAGCGATGTCGTATCCACGAATAGCGTCCGCTCGCTCAGCGTACCGGCCGAAGAGTGGTAGGCGTAACGGCGCAACTGGCAACTCAAGCTATCGGAGAAGTAGAGATACTGGCCATCGGGAGAAAAGCATGTCGAGTTCGTGATGCAAATACCCGTATCCAGAACCTTCAGGTTGCCTTCGCCATCCAGTTGATACAGTTCGCCCGCGGGTTCACGGCGGCCGAGCGCCATCGAACCGAGAACGAGACGGCCTTCGCGATCAACCCGCCCATCGTTCAGGCGGATATTGGAAGCCGGGTGCGTCACATCGACGAAGTTCGTCAGCTCGCCGCTGTCAGTATCCAGGAAAACAAAGCTGCTCACAAGTGCGACAAGTAGACGACCGCTCTCGCACAATGCAATAGCGCCGATCTGCGACGGCATTTTCCATTCGCGAAGCGTATTTGCTTCCATGTCGCGGGCTTTCACGAGACGCGCGTTGGAATCGATCCAATACAGAATCTGCTTGCGGTCGTCCCACAGGGGGCTCTCGCCCAGCGCGTCACGGGATTCTCCGCAAATGCTGATGTTGTGGTTTGTCATGATGCTTTACGTCAATCGCCTCGTTGCGTAGCGTTGTGCGCCAGAATTTCGGCACGGACTTCGTAGAGCGTGTCGTGAGGGGAGTGGGCACCGAGCGGGCGACGCGCCGTTCCGAACATGCCGGTTTCGGTGGAATCGGTCACCGGCGTGCTACGCGACCAGTCGTAGACCACTGTACGGGCCGCAACCTTCCATTCGCCGCATCGCTTTTCGAAACGGTCGATATAGCGGCCGTAGAGCGAGACTTCAGTGACCGTGCCCGGCACGACCTTGCGGTCTTCCTGAACGGCGTGGAAATAGCTCTCCGTCAATGCCTGGTCGCCGTGCAACTCGATCATGATGTTGCCGACCAGGTGAACGCCGCGACTTGGGGGTCTCAGCGCTCCCAGCAGCCAATCGCAGAATCCGGTTGCCGAGCCCTGGTAAGGGCCGTGGCGGTCCGTTGCGTCTGTCCAGTAGGTGGCGCGCAACGCCGCCTCGTCACGCCGATCCACGCCTCTGCAATAGCGGTAAAGACATTCGCGAATGGCTTCGCGGTCGAGCAGATCCTGCACTGCCTGATTCGACACTTCGTTGTTGTCCATATGGTTGCCTGGCTGGAAGATAAAACACCGATGGACGCACCGGCGCTGTCTGTCTTTCCGCTATTGCTTGAAGATGACGGCGTCTAGTACGGCGGCGCCGGTCTCACGTACAACCAGCGGATTGACGTCGACGCTTACGATGTCCGGGTGGCTCATCGCGAAGTCAGAGAGTTTGACCATGGCCTTGACCAGGGCGTCGATGTCTTGGGGCGCAGCGCCACGCCAGCCCTTCAGGAGTGCCGTCGCCTTTACCTTGTCGAGCGCCTTACGTGCGCGCGCATGCGTGAGCGGGGCAGAGACCAGGGACACGTCCTTGTACAACTCGGTATTGACACCGCCGGCACCCACGAGAATCATCGGACCGAAGGTGGCATCGTTGTTCATCCCGAGGATCATTTCTGTGCCGCCGACGATCATCGGACACACAAGAATGCCGTCGATCTGCGCTGCGGGTGCACGGGCGCGAACGCTGTCCATGATCTGCCGGTGGGCCGCTCGCACGCCGTCCGCGTTCCTGACGTTAAGGGCTACGCCAGCAACCTCCGTCTTGTGCACGATCTGCGGGCTCACGATCTTTAGCACCACGGGGTACCCCATTGCATCGGCGGCGGCAACCGCCGCCTCGACGTCCACGGTCAGAACGTCTCGCGGCACCGGCAGGCCAGCGTCGGCCAGTGCTTCCTTCGCCAGCGCTTCCGTGCTCACGTCGCCTAGTGCATGAGCCTGCCGCGTTGCTTCAACTGGCTCATACAGGTCGGCCCAACGTGCGCGGATCGTTGCCGCGGCGCCGAGTGCGAGCGTGGCACGCGTCGCGTCGTTGAATACCGGAATGCCGATCTCCTCAAGCTCGCGGTCCACCTCGGGCACGGAGAGCGTGACGATGACGACGTCGCGCCCGGGATGCCGTGCCTTCAGTTCGGCAAGCGGCTGTGCATAATTCATCTTGAATGACGCGGGTGCCAGGCCCGCCGATGCCAGATACGCCAGCGTCGTACCGTAGCCGCTGTTCGAGAGCATGAGATCCAGCGCTCGAACCGTGCCATTCTTGACCGATGTAATTTGAGCCGTAACGTCGAGCGGGTTGGCTGCGACCGCAAAAGGAAGCAGTTCGAGCATGGCCGTCCTGGCGGCTTCGGGCAGTGCAGGCATAGTGAGCCCTGAATCGCCGCATGCGTCCGCGACCATCACGCCGATGCCTCCCGATGACGTGAGAACAGCCAGTTCGTTGTTGATGGGCAGATGACCCGTGGTCGAGATGAGGTACGCAATGTCCAGCATCTGTTCTTGCGACTGCGCGCGATATGCACCGCACTCCGAAAAAACGGCGTCATAGGCAGCGTCGTTACCCGCGAGGGAACCCGTGTGGGTTGCTGCAGCAGCCGCCCCGAGTTCCGAGCGGCCGACCTTCATGATGATGACGGGCTTTTGCGCTTTGGCAGCTTTTAGAAGTGCACGCCGCAGTTTCTGACCGTCCCTCGCCGATTCAAGAGCGGCCATGATGACCCGGGTGCTGGGATCGCCGGCCAGATAGTCAATGGCTTCCGCGACGTCCACGTCTGCTTCGTTGCCGGTAGCCACAATCTTGCTGAAGCCCATGCCGCGCAGCGTTGCTGCGCCGTAAAGAGCGGAGCCGAAGGCGCCCGACTGCGTGGCCAGCGCGATGTTGCCAGCCTTTGGGCGGACGCCGTAAAGCACGACCGAGAATGTCGAGAACAGGCGGGATTCGACGTTTAGCAGACCAAGCGAATTCGGGCCGATCATGCGCACGCCGGCGGCTTTGCACATGGCCGCCATCCGCTCCTGAGCGGCTCGCCCTTGGGCGTCGATTTCGGCGAAGCCCGCGGTCAGCACGACCACGGATTTGACACCCTTCTGGATCGCATCGTGCAATGCGGATTCCACGCTCCCGGTCGGAACCACGATGATCGCTTGATCGGGAACACCGGGCACGTCGAGAACAGACGGGTAGGCAGGCAGCCCCTGAATTTCCGAGCCGCTGCGGTTGATCGGGAACAGTGCTCCTTCATAGCCGGATTCGCGAAGGAATCGCAGTACGCGACCGCCGATGCGGTCCGGATCCGACGAGGCGCCGATGATGGCCACCGATTTTGCGTCAAACAGTGCGCTAAGAGTAGACGATGTCATGGTATGCGAGTGAGGTCGATGATTCCCCGGGCGATCCAGGGAGCCTGAAGCAGGGCGGTATTCAGGTTTGTGCGACGAGCCAGTCGAGACACTGGCTACGGTTGCCAAACCGTTCCGCTGCAGTGCGTGACTGCATGCAGAGTTGAGTCGCGGGCATCTCGACCGTCATACCCATGCCGCCGTGCATCTGAATCACTGCATGGCCAACTTCCCTGGCGACGCCTGCGCAGAACATCTTGGTCAGTATGACCAGGCGGTCAATCGCGCAGTCGTCACTGCCGTTGAAGCTTTCGATCAGGCGAGCGACTTGCCCCTTGATCCCCTCGTAGGCCACATAGCAGTCGACGACGTTGTGCCGGAGCGCCTGGTGAACAGCCAGCGGTTTGCCGAACTGCACGCGATCGTTGAGGTACTGGATCGTCTGTTCGACCTGCGCACCGACCGCACCCACGATCTGAACGCATGTCAACAGTGCCCCGATCTGCAGAGCCTGGCTAACCGCGACGTTGACGGCGGGACCGGCCAGAACAATCTCGTCTTCGTTAAGCTCGAGGCCGTCAACGTCATAGTCTGCGGTCACCGTACCGTCGATCCCGCCGAAGAACCGGGCGCGTTCAGCCAGCCGCGCGCGCTCGATGAGCACCAATGCCTGACCTTCCGTGGTGGACGCATTGAAGGCGACGTGCGTTGCCGGCTCGCTTTCGTTGGAACCGCGTACGGAACCGCGAAGCACGTTTCCTTCGAGACTGACCGTGGCAGCCTGGAGCGGAGTGCCCCGGTACGATTGCAGAACCGGCGACACGGAGGCTTCGCCGGTCAGCAGTTTTTCGAGCACCGGAGATACCGTCGGTGCGGCAGCCGCTGCTTCGAGGAGAACCGGGGCCACGGCACAACGCTCGACCAGTGGAGCGACGTTCGGATAACGCGACGCCGCTTCGACAATTGAGGCGAGATCGGCGAGCGTCCCACCGATGCCGCCGTTCTCTTCTGAAACCAGAACCGACTGCCAGCCCAGTTCGAGGGCTTGCTGCCACTTGCCTGAGGCGTTTCCTTCTACGGCATTGCCCGCCAGCGCTTCGGAAGCAGCGGCCAAACGTGCCGACGAGTCAAACATGTCGCCACAGAGAATATTGGCCACGGTATAGCCCGGCTCCATGATCGTCTTGGCGATGATGTTTTTCTGGACTTCCGTCGAACCGCCCGCCAGCGTGCGCGAGCGGTAGAACAGGTACGTATGGACAAAGTTGCGTTCGAGGTTCAGTTCGTCGTCCGACGTTGTTAGCGGCTGTAGGCGCGCGGCATACTCAGGTCCGAGCACGTCCATTGCAATCGATGTCACTTCCTGACTCTGTTTTGAACACGCCATCTTCAGTGCTGACGACTTGGACGACTGTAGTGTGCCTGCCATGTCCTCCCTGATCGCCGACAGCAGGATTTCACGTGTCCCGTATGCGCCGGCTTCCACTTCGAGCAAGCGGTCGAGCGCCTTCAGTAGCGACGGTGAAGCACCTTTTTCTTTGATCTTGTCCTGAACCAGCTGGGTCACCTGCTGGACATGACGGAGCAGGCGCGGCATGAGTGCCGGGCTAAGGCGCTCGCGGTCGAGCAGAAACTTGCCGTATGACCAGCCTTGGCCTTCGGCACCGATGCGATTGGATACCGGAACCTTGACGTCCTTCAGGAACACCTCGTTGACGTGGTGCCACTGGTCGATCGTACGAATCGGGCGAACTTCAATGCCCGGCGTGTTCATCGGAATCAGGAGCAGCGTGATACCTTCCTGGCGCTTGCCTTCGTTGCTCGTCCGCACTAGCGTGTACATGATGTCCGCTTCCTGGGCGTGCGACGTCCAGATCTTCTGGCCGTTGACGATGTAATGCTCGCCGGCTCCATCCAGAACCGCGGAGGTTTTGAGCGAGGCGAGGTCAGAGCCCGCGCCGGGTTCCGAATAGCCTTGGCACCACCATTCCGTACCGTCGATAATCGGAGGTAGGAAGCGCGCTTTCTGCTCGTCAGTGCCGAATGCCTGGATGACGGGGCCGATGTGGCCAATACCGTGGTGATACAGTTGCGGACAGTCCATTGCCGCCGTCACTTCTTCGAAGATCAGGCGTTGCATCACGTCCCAACCCGGGCCGCCGAACTCTTTGGTCCAACCCGGCGCCGAATAGCCGAGTCCACCTTTGGCCATCGCGGCCGTGTATCGGCTCAGCAGATCGCGGCCCAGTTTCCTGTTCGCGCGCGTAGCAGCGCGCACGTCAGCGGGCACATTGGCTTCAATGTATTCAGCGATTTTTTTGCGAAACGCTGCATAAAACGCTTCATCCTTCACCTGATCGACTTCGCTCATGATTGACTCGGTTTAATCTAATAGGGCGGCTATAGCTGACAGAGGCGTCGCCACGTATTTTTCAGGTTCTGTAATTGATCAGCGGCCTACATACACGGGGGCACGCTTCTCGATGAACGCGCGCTGTGCTTCCTTCGAGTCTTCCGTTTTAGACAGAAATTCGGTGTTGCCTTGCTCGTAGCGATACGCTTCGCGCAGCGGCATGTTCTCGGTCAGACGCGCCGCTTCTTTCGCAAGGCGCAACGCGATAGGCGATTTCGACGCTATTTCCTTGGCAATTTCCATCGCGAACGGCAGCAGTTCTTCTTTTGTCGTGCACGCTTCCACGAGGCCCAGTCGATACAGTTCACGTCCCGTGACTTTCATGCCCGTATAGAACATGCGGCGGGCCCGCGACTGGCTGAAAATGCGATTCAGAAACGAGACGCCTCCGGCGAGGCCGACGTTGATTTCAGGCATTGAGACGTAAGCCTCTTCTGATGCCACCCAGATGTCCGAGTTCATGACGATGCCAAAGCCGGCGCCCATGGCTGCGCCGTTGATCGCGGCAATGATGGGCTTCGGGCATTCGCGGATCGCATAGGCCGATTCGCGGACGATACGGTGATGTTTCGGAAACGCACCGGGCTGCGAGAGATCCTTGCGGTCGGTGAGATCGGCGCCGGCCGAAAACGCGGAACCGGCACCCGTCACGACGATGACCGACACGTCGTCACGCGCGCCGAGCACGTCGAAACAGTCGATGATTTCATTGCGCATCTCCGAATTTTGGGCGTTGCGCTTTTCCGGACGGTTCAGCGTAACAACCGCGATCTTGTTGTTGATCTCGACCAGCAGGGTGTTGAATTCCATTTTGTGACTTCCTCTATTAATTCGAGTGGTGCTTGGATAGCCAATCAGATTCGCGGAATGTTCGCCATGACAACCTGGCTCAAACCGCCGTCGATCAGAAGATCTTCACCATTGACATAGTCGGACCGGTCGCTGGACAGGAACAGAATCGCTTCCGCCATGTCCTTTGAGGTTGCAATCCGACCGCGGGGTACAGCTTTGTTGCGTGCCTGAAGGCGGCCTTCGTCCCGGTAATAGGCCTCACTCATTAGAGTGCGGACGAGTCCGGGGCTGACGCAATTGCTGCGAATGCCGAATGGCGCGAGTTCCAGGCAAAGTTGCCGGGAGAGCATGAGGACGCCCGCCTTGCTGGCGCTGTATGAAATACCGTTCGGTATTGCGATGTCGCCGCCGATCGACGCGACGTGCACCATGGCTCCGCCTGTTCCCGCGTCGCGCATCTGAGCGCCAAATGCCTGGGCGCAAAGAAATGCCCCGGTCAGATTGATAGACAGCAGACGGTTCCATTCGTCGACCGATGCATCCAGCACGGCGGTACGGCCACCCCCGCCGATACCTGCGTTGTTGACCAGAACTCGTGCGGGGCCGAGCGCGCGGATTACCGTTCTGGCAGCGAGCGTCACGGACGCGACGTCGGATACGTCACAGCCGATGGCGATTGCGGTGCCGCCCGCCCGCTGGATATCGTTGACGACATCAGCACCGAGTGCTTCGGTTCGATCGACAACGGCGACTTTCGCGCCCGCCGCCGCCATTTGCATGGCCGTTTCCGATCCGATGCCGCCGGCACCGCCCGTTACAACGCAAGTGCGTCCAGCCAGGCCCAGCCACGACATGGCATTTTCAAATTGACTCACGGCTCTGCCCCTCGTAGGAAGCGACGACCCACGACTGGCCGGTCAGAAATTGTGCCGCCGCGCTGGCCATGTAGCGGGTGATGGGCCGCACCTCATCGACCGACGTATGGGCGTGGACCTCGAGGGAGTTGATGCGCAGGCCGCTTGAGCCCCATTCACAAGCCTGTGTCGCTACGAACATGCGCGCCGCCGCCTCGTCACCGCAAGTGCTCCAGTCCATGGATTGTGTGGGTAGCAAAAGCGTGAGGCTGGCGTTGCGCGTATGGGCGCGGGCGAATCGCGCCGCCGCTTCATGCGCCGCGTTCAGGCACTGGCAATACGGCGCGTCCAGTACGGAGGCGTCGATCACCGCGGTGTATCCGGCATCGCGGTTACCCGTCTGTAGCGACATCCAGTTCTGCCCGGCGCCTGAGGCAACCCCCACGACCTCGATGTACGTTTCGGTGTCCATGGGCAGAACGTCATACGCGGCCGGGGGGCACTGGACAGATCCGCCGTAGACCGAAGATGCACCGTCCACGGACACAGCAGAGCCGGACAAAGGGCGAGCGCCTTCGCTGCCAAGGAAGAACAGCGCTTCGGCAAGTTCAGCTGGCTCTGCAATACGACCGAGGGGCGTTTTCCCCGCTGCGCGAACCGGATCTAGTCGACCCGAGTCGATCAGGCGGCGGACGATCTCCGTGCGAACAAAACCTGGGCAAAGGGCTGTCACACCCAGATCCGGACGTGCAAGGGCCAGCGCCTTTGTGAGCGCGATGACACCCGCTTTTGTGGGGGAGTACGCGCCGCGCAACGGGATGGCATGCAGCCCGGCGCCGGACGCGACATTGACGACGCGCGCGTGCGGTTTGAGCCTGTTTTCGAGCGTCTGGAATATCAGCCGGGGTGCATCGAGATTCAGACGGACTAGCGGCGACAACTGCTCTTGCGTCATAGCTGTGAGCGGCAATTGCGTGCTGTCCGACATGCCCGCGTTGTTGATCAGGGCATCGAGATACGGCATATCCGCGGCGAGTGTCGCGATTTCCGGCCGCTCCATAAGGTTGACGACACGAATCAGGTGCGGCTGCTTCGCCTGCGGCATTTTTGCGAGCAAATGCTGCAACGCTCCGGCCTGGTAGTCAACCAGCACGCAGCGCCATCCATCGCTGGCGAAGCGCATGGCGCTCGCATAGCCGATACCTGACGCGGATCCGGTGATAAGAACTGTTTTCTCGGATTGCATAGGTCTAACCTCAGGCGTTGCCAATATCCGTCGAGAACCGGAAGTACTCGAACTGTTTGCGCAGCGCGACCTTGTACAGCTTTCCCGTCGCGGTATGGGGGAGGGCATCCACGAACACCACGTCGTCCGGAAGCCACCACTTGGCAACGTGGCGGCGCATGTGATCCAGAATGTCTTGGGCCGTCACTTCCATGCCCTGTTGTTTCACCGCGACGAGCAGTGGACGCTCCTGCCAGTGCGAGTGATGCAGACCAATAACTGCGGCCTCGGCAATCGCGGGATGGCTGAGGGCCGCGCTTTCCAGGTCCAGCGACGAAATCCATTCGCCTCCCGACTTGATCACGTCTTTTACGCGGTCCGTAATCTTGAGAAATCCGTCGGCGTTCATCGTCCCCATATCGCCGGTCGAGAACCAGCCGTCCGAGTCCCATCCGTCATGCTCGTGCTTGTAGTACGCGCGGGATACCCACGCGCCGCGCACCTTCAGTTGTCCGGTGGTTCGGCCATCGCGCGCAAGCGGATTTCCCTCGTGGTCGAACACCGCGATTTCAGTGCCGGGCAGCGGACGACCGGCAAGCATCTGGAGACCAACGCGTTCATCGACTGTCAAATGCGAGTGCTTGGCAAGGGGCACGTTAACGGTCACGACGGGACTGGTTTCGGTCATTCCCCACGCTTGACACAGATAGGCGCCGAAATACTGCTCGAGCTGCTCGATGACTCGGCGCGGCGCTGCCGATCCTCCCGAGAGCGCCCGCGTCATGACGATGTCGCGGCGGCGCTGTTCGGGATCCACGTTCTGCGCATAGTCGAGCAGCGACATCCAGACGGTAGGTACGCCGCAAGACACCGAGCACTTCTCGTCGCGGAGCATCGCGTAGACGCTTTCCCCGGACAGTTGCGTGCCCGGAAGAACGAGCTTGGCGCCGGCCATCGCGGACGAATGCGGGATGCCCCATCCATTCACATGAAACATAGGAACGACTAGAAGGATGCTGTCGCGAGCGCTAATAGCGAAGCAGTCGGCCATGCAGGTGGACATGGCATGCAGTACCGTGGATCGGTGGCTGTACACAACACCTTTGGGATTGCCCGTCGTGCCCGAGGTAAAGCACATGGACGAGGCGCTGTTTTCGTCGAGTCGGGGCCATGTATAGACGTCGCGACATGCTGCGATCAGGGATTCGTAGCAGGCGAGCCCAGGAAGGTCCAAGTCGGGCATCTGACCGACTTCGCACAGCGCGATGAAGCTTTTGACATTCGGGCACTGCGGTGCAATTTTCTCCGCAAGTCCGGAGAGGCCCACATCGAAGAGCACATGAGTGCTCTCGGAGTGATTCAGGATGTACGCGACCTGGTCGGCGAATAGGCGCGGGTTCACAGTGGTCAGGACTGCGCCGGTGCCGCACACCCCGTAATACAGTTCAAGGTGCCGGTGTGTATTCCAGGCCAGCGTCGCGACACGTTGACCGGCGCTCACACCCAGAGAATGGATCAGATTCGCGACCTGCTTCGAGCGGCTGCGCGCTGCCCGCCACGTGTAGCGATGGATATCGCCATCGCCAAGGTTGGACACGATTTCCTGATCGCCATGGTAGTTGGCCGCATGCTCGATCAGATCGGAGATCAGGAGCTGCCGTTCTTGCATCAGTCCGTTCATTGTCGTCCTGTTTTATCGATCTAACGTCTCACTCCATGAACCTGTTTGCCGAAGCAACAAACAGAGCTTTGAGGCAGGTTCGCGCAAGGGCTTTCACGCGACTCGAACGGCACGATGGCCGCCGTTACGGACCGAAGCAACCCGGCGGCAACGGAGCGACGCATGCCAATGCGGCCGAATACCTGAGTCCGCACATTGTCGATTCGTCGCGCAGACGGTCTTCATCCACATTCCGTCTGGCCAGTCGCATCGGATGACGCCCGCAGACCTTCAAGAACGCATTGCGCGCGGCAAGCGCTTCAGGATTGTCACAGGGTTACTACTGGTCCGAGCACTGAAATAGCCTCAAATAGCTGAAGCTAATGTACTACACGGAATGCTCGCTATTGGGCGAGTATTAATGTCGAATTCGCAATACAGAACGAGAAATTATGTGGGTTGTGCGATGGGTCACGGGCTGCTCATAATCCGCTTCAGCTTAGCGCCAGCCAGTAAGCCATTAACCACTACAACGGAGATGCCATCATGGAATTCGGCGTATTTCTACTTGCGCAGCAGCGCAGCTACGCTCAAACCTCACAGAGCGTCATCCACAATACCATCGAGCAAACGGTCGTAGCCGAACAGGCAGGCTTCGATGCTGCGTGGTACGCCGAGCACCATTTCAACAATTACTCGCTGTCGCCGTCTCCGTTGATGACGATTGCTCACGCAGCGGCCAAGACGACGAAAATCCGCCTGGGGTCTGCGGTTTGCATTCTTCCGCTCTACCATCCGGCACGCTTGCTGACCGAGGTCGGTCTTGCAGATACGCTGTCCGATGGGCGCCTCGAACTGGGCATCGGTTCAGGCTACCAGCAGTTCGAATTTGAGCGGTTCGGCTGCAACCTCGCCAACAGCGGCGAGATCTTCCATGAGGTATGGGACATCCTCAACAAAGGTCTCAACGATAAGGTCTTCGAGTACAAAGGCAAGCACTTCGACATTCTGCCCACCTCGGTTGCGGTCCGTACAGTGCAGAAGAAGATACCGCTCTGGATCACGTCGATGAACCCGTCAACGCTGGGCCGCGCATTCAGCGAGAACGTCAACTTGTTCACAACGGTCCTGCATGGCGGCAACGACGCGCTGCGCGCTCTGCGCGACAGGCTGGAAGGTCTGGCCGCGCAGCTGGGCAAGGATCTCGGCCAGACCAAGATCGGGTTCTTGCGGTGCGGCTTTGCATCGGACAGTAAAGCCGAGGTCGGCGCATACCTGGACTCGGCACGCTGGGCGCGCCGTATCTCGGAAGCGCTGAAGGACCGTCGCATGGACGTAGACGACGGATACCTGATGAAGGAGACTCCCTGCGCCGCTGATATGACGCTCGATCAGTTGCGTCAGAACTTGCCGGTCGGCTCCGTGAACCAGGTGATTGACAAGCTTCTCGCCGAAATCGAGATCCTGAAGCCGAACCATATCGCTCTGCAAACGCAGCTCGGTGATTGTGACCAGAAAACGATGCTCCGGCAGATCGAGCTCTGGGGCGACAGGATCATTCCGGCAGTGCGCAAGGAACTGGCTCGCAACAGCAAGCTTGCAGCCTAAGGACCGAATAGAAAGGCGGAGGCGAATGCGTCCGCAGATGACGGACAGTAATGGGCTTACGCCGATTGCACTGCCGCTATTCCAGCAAGCCGGCCATTGGGAAATTGGACGGAACCCCAACGCGATGTTGGCAGGGTAACGACGCAGGTTTGCCTCGCGACCTTCCCACGCGCTAAGCGCTTGACCATTCTTGCTCTCACGCAGCAAGTGAAGAAGCTCCGCAAATAATCACTATGAGAATGAGATGCGGCGAGTAGGTGCGTGGCCCTGCAGCGCTGCTGTGCGGGGACTGAAATGAATTCGTTTTTTTGATTTCTTTTCATTTTCGCGGACGGACACCGATTGTGTCTGATCACGCGATCAATAAAAAATATTGGAGACACCGCAATGAAGAAGACTTTCGCGGGCGCTGCATTGGCGATGTTCACCGTCGCAGCACATGCACAAAGTTCAGTCCTGATATACGGCATTCTCGACGAGGCAATCACGTACACGAATAATACTGGCACGAGCAATGGGAACGGGACCGTCACGCCGGCCGGCTCCAAAGTCGCAATGGACTCTCTTTCAGGGACGGCCGGTTCGCGATTGGGTTTCCGCGGTGACGAAGATCTCGGTGGCGGCCTCCACACGATCTTCACGATGGAATCGGGCGTTAATCTTCCGGCCGGCAGTTTGGGTCAAGGCGGACTGATGTGGGGACGACAGATCTTCGTCGGTCTGCGGAGCGCGAAGTTCGGGCAGGTGACGTTGGGTCGCCAGTACGATTCTGTCTACAATTTCACACTGCTGCTGACCTCAGGCTCGCTGACTTCGAATGGCGCTTCCATGCACGCGGGCGATCTTGACAACGCCGCAATCAATCTGCGGCAAAACAATTCGATTCGCTATCTAAGCCCAAATATCAAGGGCCTGACGTTCGGCGGTGGACTTGCTCTCGGCGGCGTCGCGGGTGACGTCACCAATGGCCTGCAATATAACTTCGGTACTCAATATGATACGGGAGTGGGCCTGAAAGTCGGGGCGGCCTACGAGTTCTTCAAGAATCCTACCGGACCTACGAGTGGCACCGGCTGGTTCACGTCGAATGGCTCAGGGACGCTGCTGAGCCACCAACTGGACGCTGGTTATGTGAGCGCGCGTTCCTACCAGATCGAGATGATTGCCGCGCAATACACGAAGGGCGCGTGGACGTTCGCCGGTTCGTGGTCGAATGCTGAGTTTGGCAATATGACGGGCTTCAACGGTGCTGCGGTCAAATTCAATACGTTTGATCTGGGCGCGCAATACAAGTGGACGCCCGCCTTCTATACGTCGGTGGGCTGGAACTATCAGACGTCGGCTGGCGTGACGAAAGCGGATGGCACGAAGGTCGGCAATCAGCACTCGAACCAGTTCTACGCACTCGCCTGGTACAGCCTGTCGAAACGTACGGGGCTATACGCTGCGGTGGGTTATCAGGACGCGAGCGGCGTGAATTCGCGAGGAGGTCTAGCAGTCGCCGACATCGACAACATAGTAGATAGCGCGACAGCCAAACAGGTTGTGGCACGAATTGGCATTCGTCAAAACTTTTGAGGCACGTGCTCATATCGTGTGATGGCGCAGGAAGTATCGACGGGCGGACGATTGCTATCGATGGATGCTCTTGACCGAATATCTGGCGAAGACTTCAGTCATGTTTGTTCGCAGTTGTGCACGGAGATACGGGGGAACGTGTTCGCGAAGCCACGCAACGCCGGCATGGCGACATCGGGCGCGTTCGAGATTGCCAATTAGAACTTTGCGATCGCCTCGCGGGAAATTCCGCCTCGTCTTCTATGCACTCCCGTACAGCCACTGCCTGAACTGGGTGATCCCGACGGTCAAGCTGTCCACCGGCACGTATCCGGCGCAGGCGGTTTCTCTGCGCTCCGCGGACGCGAATGCAAGAACGGCGAACGTCGCGTCGAAAGCCAAGCAGTATTGATGTCAAATCATCAATACAGAAAGCGAGTTTTTTGAATTGAGCCGGGTCTGTTGAACGTCTTAGAATCAATTCAACAACCAATCGTACTCCCGTCGTCGGTCTTGCTGACGATTGCTTACCCGGGATTGGATATGTTCAGGATGACTCCCGGTTTTCCATCGTTTTTTGATTGCGCGCTGAGTCCGCGAAGCAATGAAGGCACTAACTTGGAACGAAATGAGAGTGGCGTTTGGACTAATTGAAATCAGGCAATACGGAGACCTGCAATGCGTTTGCATATGACCAACAGTGGTGCGATCACGCTGATCGCACCGTCACATTTCAAGCAATTCGAGATATTGGTCGACGAGCAACCGAGCGCTTCGTTGGATCGAGCTATTGCGCGAGTCGGTCAGCGTGCCGATGATGAACATATCTGGGTCAATCCTCAAGTCATTCGATTTCTGTCGGGCAAAGCGGGGGATGCGGATTGGGAGGCTGGATTTGACGCCATGGTAGGTTTCGCCCGGAAATTCAACTGGGTTAGCGAAGCTGGTCTGATTCGCGCGCACATTGTGCGCAATGAGCGCGCGGACAGTAGTTCGGTCGAAGATTTCAAGGCGGCCATGCGCATGCTGGCGGCTGGCGTGTCCGCGATAACGACGGGCGACGTCGCCAATCCGAGCGGTATGGTGGTGTCCAGCCTGACTGCAATTTCGGCTGAACCGCCGCTGGTGGGCTTTTTCGTGCACCGCGATTCCTCCATGCTTGAACCGTTGAAAACCCATGCGAAATTCGTCGCGAATATCCTGGGGCACACGCATGAGGGCGTGGCGACGAATTTCCTGAAGAAGCCGCAGGGCTGTTCGCGCTTCGCCGAAGGGCAGTGGGATTCGGGGCTAGACGGCCTCCCAATCCTGGCCGACGCGCTGGCCAATGTCGAATGCCATGTCATCCATACAACGACTCTGGGCACGCATGAGATGTTCGTGGGCAAGATCCGCAAGACGACCACCGGCGCGTCGGGCTCGCCGATGGTGAACTTCAATGCCGGAATGCGCGCTCTGGTGCAGTAAGTGGAGATCCAGATGCTGGCACACGATTGGACGATCAGCGCGCTACGACAATGTCAGATTCCGACCGGTTTCAATTCATGGCCGGTATCCACGCCTGCATTGAGGAATACGGCAGATTACGGGATCGACCTGGTCCGCTATTTTGGCGACAACGGTATGGGATCGGTGGAATTCCGGCCGCATGGCGACACCGATTCATGAACATACCAAGGAGACAAAAATGTTGAGTTACGAAGTCACGGAGCACGGCAGGCCGTTGCAGGCTCGCCTGCGTGAGACACCCGTGCCGAAAGGCCGCGAGGTCGTGCTTCGCGTCACGCACTCGGGCCTGTGTCACACCGACCTCCACTTGTGGCATGGCTACTTCGATCTGGGCGGCGGCCGCCGCGCGCCGCTCAGCGAGCGAGGCCTCGTCCCGCCGCTGACACTGGGACATGAGCCACTCGGAATTGTGGAGGCGGTGGGCGACGCCGTGACCGAGTTGGCCCCGGGCGCACGCTGTCTGGCGTTCCCCTGGATCGCTTGTGGTGCCTGTTGGGCATGTGACAAGGGGCGCACCGAATTATGCGCCAGGCAGCGCAACCTGGGAATCGGCCTGCCGGGCGGGTTCGCCACGCACCTTGTGGTGCCCGACGCGCGCTACCTGGTCAATGTCGACGGCATCGACGACGCTTTTGCTGCAACGTTGGCCTGCTCTGGTGTTACGTCTTATGCCGCTGTCAGCAAGCTACCGACGCTCGAAGCCGATGATCACGTTGCTGTAATCGGCTGCGGCGGCGTCGGCCTAACCGCAATCTCGATCCTTCGTGCGCGCGGTATCGAACGCATTATTGCTTGCGACCTCTCAGAAGAGAAACTGGAGGCCGCGCGTTCACTCGGCGCCACGCAGGCGGCGCGCACGGACAGCGCAGAGGCGGCCCAGGCGCTCATGAAGCTCGCGGGCAACATGCTTGGCGGCGCGCTGGATTTTGTCGGCCTTCCTTCCACGCTCGAACTGGCCTACACGGCGCTGCGCAAAGGCGGCACCTATGTGCTTTGCGGCTTGCACGGCGGCCAAGCCACAATACCGATCCCGCCGATCGCGCAACGTTCGCTTTCGATCGTCGGTTCGTTCGTTGGCTCCATCGCCGATCTCGAAGCCACGGTCGAGCTGGCGAAGGCGGGCAAGCTCGCCCGGCTTCCAATACAGACCTGCGACGCCCGCGAGATCAATACGGCGCTAAGCGCGCTCGATGCTGGCCGTGTGATCGGCCGGACCGTGATCGATTTCACGAACGCGGAGGTCGCATGACCACGATTGCACGGGACACCGCGACCGTGGCGGCTGACAGCGACACGATAATCAAACCGAAAGAGGCGCATCCGGCGACGATCGTCCATAACGCGACTGTGCGCGACACGCTGGACTTCGACGATACAGCTGACTTCGACGATGCCCGGCATGGATTTGTCGGAACGCTTGAGCCCCCGGTGATCTACAACAGCAATGGTGAAGCGATCTGGGACCAGACGCGGTACGGTTTTCTTGAGGACGAAGCCGCGCCCGATTCGGTGAATCCGAGCCTGTGGCGGCTCGCGCGTCTGAATCATATTCACGGCCTGTTCAAGGTGACCGACCGGATATATCAGGTGCGCGGTTTCGATCTGGCAAACATCACGTTCGTCGAGACCGATCATGGGCTGATCGTGATCGACCCGCTGACCTTCGAGGAGTCGGCGCGTGCTGCGCTGGCGCTGTACACTGCGCACCGCGGCGAGCGGACAGTCCTCGCGGTTTTCTACAGTCACAGCCACCGCGATCATTTTGGCGGCGTGCGCGGCGTGATCGATAGTGCGGACGTGGCGGCCGGCGCAGTGCAAGTTATCGCACCCGAGGGATTTCTCGAAGAAGCGGTCTCGGAAGCCGTGCTGGCTGGCGTTCCAATGCGTCGCCGCTCGGAATTCCAGTTCGGTACGTCACTTGATGCGGGCATATTTGCCCATGTCGACAGCGGTCTCGGCAAGGCGGTGGGCCGTGGCACATCGGGGCTGATTGCGCCGACACGAACGATCGCGCGGACAGGCGAGTCGATGGTAATCGACGGACTCGAGATTGAGTTCCAGTTGACCCCGGGCGCCGAAGCACCATCGGAAATGAATTTTTTCTTTCCGTCGTTGCGGGCACTGAACATGGCGGAGAACGCGTGCCATACGATGCACAATCTTTGCCCGCTGCGCGGCGCCAAGGTACGCGATGCACTCGCGTGGGCACGGTATCTCGACGAATCGATCGACGCCTATGCAGGTCGCGTCGATGTCGTCTACGCACAGCATCACTGGCCGATCTGGGGACAAGAGCGCATCAACACGTTCCTCGTCGAGCAACGAGATCTGTATCGCTATCTGCACGACCAGACGCTGCGCTGGATGAGCCACGGCTTGGGCCCTCGCGACATCGCGGAAAAGTTGATGTTTCCTGAAGGGCTGTCCCGCAAGTGGCATACGCGTGGCTACTACGGCGCGGTTGTGCATAACGTTCAGGCCATCTATGCGTTCTATATGGGACCCTACGACGGCAATCCCTCGACCCTGCATCCGCTTGCACCCACTGCGGCCGGTACCAAGTATATCGACTACATGGGCGGCATCACGGCAGTGATCGAGCGAGCCCGCGCGGATTACGCCCGCGGAGAATTTCGTTGGGTCGCTCAGCTGATGAATCACGCGGTATTTGCCGATCCGTTGTGCGAGCCTGCGCGACAGCTAGGCGCGGATGCGCTCGAACAACTCGGCTACCAGGCCGAATCGGCTACCTGGCGTAATGCCTATCTGCTGGCGTCGCGCGAATTGCGACATGGGAGTCCGAGCCAAGCGGTGGCCGGCAACACGGTCAGTCCTGGCATGATCGCTCAATTGCCCGTGTCACTGCTGCTTGATTTCCTGGCGATTCGCGTCAAGGGGCGCGAGGCGGCCGCGCTGACACTGCGGCTGGATTGGACGATGCGCGACGAGAATCGCTCGCACCGTCTCGTGCTCAGCCACGGTGCGCTCACTCACCGCGCCGGCAGTCATGGCGACGCTGCCCAGGCACGCGTGCTGACCGAGCGTGCTGGCCTGACACAAATCTTTGCGAATGGTGGCGACTTCAAAAAGGCGATGGACCGCGGCTGGCTGACGGTGGAAGGGGATTCCGAGGCAGCGCGAACATTTTTTAGCCTGTTAGACGAATTCGATCCGGCGTTCGCTGTAGTCGAGCCGGCATCGGCTTGTGGCCAACAGCGGGAGGCGGCCTAATGATTTTGTCAAGCAACCGGCAGCGGTTTAGGGGCATAGGGTGTCCTGTTGTGGAGGATGGCCCACAGCACATTCACGCGTCGTCTGGCCAGAGCAATGATGATCTGATGATGTCGCTTGCCCTCTTTGCGTTTGCGTGCGTAGAGCGCGGCGCTCTCGGGACAGCGCATCGATGCGAATGCGGACTGATAGAAGATCCGCTTGAGACGCTTGTCGCCCTTTTGAGGTCGTTTGAGCCAGCTGGATTTGCCCGATTGCTTCAGGACGGGAGCCAGGCCAGCGGCCGAAGCCAATGCATCAGGCGATCTGAAGCGGACCGTTGGGCCTGCCACGGCGATGAATTCTGCCGTCAACAGCGCCCCCATGCCGGGCAGGCTGCGAATGAGGGCGGCGTCAGGGTGGGTAGTCAGCCTTGCTTCAATGTCGCGGTCCAGTTCTGCTTCCCGCTGGCGATTGCGAAGCGCCTCATCAGCCAGTTCCCTGATGAGGCTCGCTGTCAATCGCTCGCCGGGCAATGCAATCGTCTGCTTCTCGGCACAGACTCGTACCTGTGCCATGAGCTTGCGTGCAAACGCCTGGACTTTTCCCGCTTTCAGCTCAGCAAAAATCTGGTCGTTGGAAACAGCACGAAATTCCTCCGGCGTGCCCCAACAGCGCAGCAGGGAGAGATCCGTTTTTCTGCGCAAATCCAGACAATGCTCGAGCTCTGGAAAGATGCTTGCAAGCAGGTCATGCATGCGGGCCAGCCTGCGAGTCTGTTCTTCCGTCAGGTCACGACGCCGGGAAACCAGCAACCGAAGCTCGATATCGATTTCGCTATCCGCCGTTACCTTGCGCAAATCCCGTCGAGTACGGATGAGATCGGCAATAACTCGCGCATCACGGGGATCGCTCTTGGCTTCGCCACCCGCAGTTCCTTCGCGGGCACGGTTCACGGCCACACCAGGAATGTGCAGCAACTCAAATCCGGCTTCCAGAATGACTGCCTGAATCAACGAGGCGATTCCGCCCAGGATGTCGATGCCGACGCGTATCGGAGCCGGCAGCCTTCGCAGTTCATCGACCAAAGCCTGCAGGTCAGCCGGGGTATTCAAGAGCTTGTGATTGAGCAACAGAACACCCTGCGTATCTACCGCGCAAACCCAATGCACCTCCTTGGCAACGTCAATACCAACGTTGGTCATGGTGGTTCTCCTTCCACGAATTACAGGCGACCCTTTTATGCCAACCCTGCCCTACATAGCGATCATTCGCAGCGCCTAATCAGTGGTCAAAAAGGGATGGTGAAGAGGGGGGATACGCCTCCGGAGCCATGGACGGCAGCTAGCATGAAAACCATCCCCTCTCGCCGCCTGACTCACATTCTTGCGCAACGGAATGCTTCTGTCAGGCACTGTCGAAACAGCACTTACAAAGGTAGGGCAGCATGAGCGCGCTGGACACAATCCGCGTGGTGGACCTCTCGCGCGTGCTCGGTGGGCCCTTTTGCACACAGATGCTTGCGGATCACGGCGCACAAGTCGTCAAGATCGAACCGCCGCGAGGCGACGAGACTCGTGGCTGGGGGCCGCCGTTTGACGGGGAGACAGCGGCGTATTTCCTTGGTACAAACCGCAATAAACAGGGGATGGCGCTCGATCTCGGGCAGTCGGCTGCGCGCACGGTGTTGCTCGATCTGCTCGCCGACGCGGATGTCCTGGTCGAGAACTTTCGCGCCGGCACCATGGAGAAGTGGGGGCTCGGCTACGCCGACCTTGCGCAGCGGTTCCCCCGACTTATCTACTGCCGCATCTCGGGCTTCGGCTCCACGGGACCGCTTGGTGGTCTGCCTGGCTATGATGCGGTCGCACAGGCCATGTCGGGACTCATGTCGGTCAATGGTGAAGCGGGCGGCGGACCGTTGCGCATGGGTGTACCGGTAATAGACATCGTCACCGGTATGAATGCGGCGATCGCGATCTTGCTGGCGCTCGCGGAGCGTACCCGCTCCGGCGAGGGACAACTCGTAGAGGCCACGCTGTATGACTCGGGGCTGTCGCTCATGCATCCGCATCTGCCGAACTACCACTTGACTGGCCGCTCATCGCCGCGCACGGGCAACGCCCATCCAAGCATCTGTCCATACGATTTATTTGCCACCGCGAGCGCGCCGTTGTTTCTTGCTGTCGGCAACGACGCGCAGTTCAGGACCTTTGCACGCGTTATCGGTGCAGAGGCACTAGCCACAGATCCGCGCTTCACGAACAACGCACTTCGCCTGGCTCATCGTGATGCGCTGCGCGAGGCGATCGAGGCAGCTCTCGCGGGCCTGGACGGAGCGAGCCTCGCCGGGCAATTGATGGCCGAAGGCGTGCCGTGCGGTGTCGTATCTGATACGGCTGGCGCCGCGTGCCACCCGCACACGGAACATCGCGGAATGACCGTACGCATTGGCGAGTACACAGGAACTGCTGCGCCAGTCACGCTGTCACGGTCTCCACCGTCGTATCGGCGGCCTCCGCCAAAGTTTGCAGAGCACACTTTGGAAATTCTGCGCTCGCTCGGTTACGACGACGTGCGCCTTGCCACATTGACCGGTACTGGCGCGGTGCCGCTTGCGCTCGCTGAGTCGGCCGACAAACCGGCGTAAATTCGCCGGTACGCCCAAGCAGCGCCACTTACCCCCGCATGAGAAAACCAGATGAAGATTCTTGTCGCAGTAAAGCGAGTGGTCGATTACAACGTGAAGGTCCGAGTCAAGTCGGACGGCACGGGCATCGACATTGCGAACGTGAAGACGTCGATGAATCCGTTCGACGAAATCGCGGTTGAAGAAGCCGTGCGTCTGAAAGAAGCCGGTGTGGCGACGGAAGTGATCGCCGTGTCGGCTGGCGTCGCGCAATGGCAGGAAACGCTGCGCACGGCGCTGGCGATCGGGGCGGACCGCGCGATCCTGATCGAGTCGGCGGAAGAACTGCAGCCGCTCGCGGTCGCCAAGCTGCTCAAGGCGCTGGTCGACAAGGAGCAGCCGCAACTGGTGATTCTCGGCAAGCAGGCCATCGACGACGATTCGAACCAGACCGGTCAGATGCTTGCCGCACTGGCTAACCTGCCGCAGGCAACGTTCGCGTCGAAGGTGGTCGTGGCCGACGGCAAGGCGACGGTTTCGCGCGAAGTGGACGGCGGTGCGGAAACGCTGTCGCTCACGCTGCCCGCAGTGGTCACCACCGACCTGCGCCTGAACGAGCCGCGCTATGTGACGCTGCCGAACATCATGAAGGCGAAGAAAAAGCCGCTCGAAACGATCACGCCTGAAGACCTCGGCGTCGATGTCGCGCCGCGTCTGAAAACGCTGAAGGTTGTCGAGCCGCCCAAGCGCTCCGCCGGTGTGGAGGTGCCGGATGTGAAGACGCTGGTCGAGAAGCTGAAGACCGAAGCCAAGGAGCTGTGAGCAGCGCACGGAGACGAATGAAATGACGAATCTGGTGAATCTTGTAATAGCAGAACACGACAATACGTCGATCAAGGGCGCAACGCTGAATACGATCGCAGCCGCGCAGAAAGTCGGCGGCGATATTCATGTGCTGGTCGCAGGTCAGACTGCGCAGGCTGCAGCGGATGCGGCGGCGAAGATCGCCGGTGTTTCCAAAGTGTTGCTGGCCGACGCGCCGCAACTCGCCGAAAAGCTCGCGGAAAACGTCGAAGCAACGGTGCTGAACATTGCTAAGGACTACTCGCACATCTTCGCGCCGGCCACCGCCCACGGCAAGAACATCGCGCCGCGTATCGCAGCGAAGCTCGACGTCGCGCAGATCAGCGATATCACGGCGGTCGATTCCCCGGACACGTTCGAGCGCCCGATCTATGCGGGCAACGCTATCGCGACGGTGCAGTCGGCCGATCCGATCAAGGTCGTTACCGTACGCACGACGGGCTTCGACGCAGTTGCGGCCGAAGGCGGCAGCGCGACGGTGGAGAAGATCGAAGCAGCCGCGGACGCGGGCATCTCGCAGTTCGTCAGCCGTGAAGTGACGAAGCTGGATCGTCCGGAACTGACGTCGGCAACGATCATCGTTTCGGGCGGGCGCGGCCTGGGCAACGGCGAGAACTACACCAAGGTTCTCGAACCGCTGGCCGACAAGCTGAACGCGGCGCTGGGTGCATCGCGTGCAGCAGTGGACGCGGGCTTCGTGCCTAACGACTATCAGGTCGGCCAGACCGGCAAGATCGTCGCGCCGCAACTGTATGTAGCGGTCGGCATCTCCGGCGCGATCCAGCATCTGGCGGGTATGAAGGACAGCAAGGTGATCGTCGCCATCAACAAGGACCCGGAAGCGCCGATTTTCAGCGTCGCTGATTATGGCCTTGTTGGCGATCTGTTCACGCTGGTGCCGGAACTTCGCGATGCACTGAAGTAGCTAAACGGTTTTGTCGCAGTATGGCGTTCTGTTAATCTGACTGGATCGAAACGGTCGCGTGGGTGAGGAATGAAGGCGCTGGATCCGGGTGTGGCACGGGTGCTTAAACGGTTACACTATCCGCTGGAGGTAATGCTGACCTGCGTGCGCTGGTACGTTGCCTATCCGCTTAGCTTGCGTCATCTCGAGGAAATGATGGCCGAGCGCGGGATTGCGGTCGATCATTCCACGGTGCAGCGCTGGGCCATCAAGCTTCTGCCCGCGCTTGAGAAGGCCTTCCGCCGGTGCAAGCGAGCGGTCGGCAAGAGCTGGAGGATGGACGAAACCTATGTGAAGGTCCGCGGTGAATGGAAGTACCTCTACCGAGCCGTCGACAAGGAAGGCAACACGGTCGATTTTCTTCTGCGAGCCGGGCGGAACAAGGCTGCTGCCCAGCAGTATTTCGAAAAATCGATCCAGCAAAACGGCGCACCAGAGACGGTGACGATCGACAAAGGCGGAGCCAATCTGGCCGCGCTGCACGCGGTGAACGCCGAGCGCGACACGCCCATCAAGGTCCGTCAGGTAAAGTATCTGAACAACGTGGTTGAGCAGGACCATCGGGCCATCAAACGTATCATCGGCCGATGCTCGGGTTCAAGGACTTCCACTGCGCGCGTGTCATTCTGAGCGGCATCGAAGTGATGCACATGATCAAGAAAGGGCAGATGAAGGACTTTGGCAAAATCCCACTTTCCCCCGCGCAGCAGTTCCACTCGCTCATTTCATAAGCAATACATAACAATTGCGTTTGCTCGTCCATCCCGCCTTACTGCGACAAAACCCTATCGATCTATAGCGATTTGGCGCCCTTGTACTGAATTGCGTAAATCGATCCATCCGGCTCGTGGAAATCCCCGGAAGAGTAACTGTGGCGCAGGTTGGTGATAATCATTCGATCGGCGGTGAACCCGATCAAATTCTGCCCCGCCTGCAGATTGGTCGCGAAGACGTGCTCGTTGCCATCGGAATCGCGTCGCACGATCTCCGCGGAGTAGGGTAATGCTTCACGCTCGGCGGCGGTCCAGTGAACGGAAGAGATGAATCCATGATTTTCGGGCCGGAAGTACTGGCCAGCCAACGGACCAAAGCCTTTTGGTGCGCGCAGCGTCGGACCACCTGCAAGCGAGCGGATCGCCTCGGGTAGAACGTTTCGGCCGACAACTCTGAACTGGCCAGAGGTGTAAGCGTGCGTCGCCTCTCCGCCAAATGATGCTCCCCACTTACCATCGATCACGAGAACGTTATCTTCACCGACGATATTCGAATCGGCATAGTAAAGCCGATACGGCATCACTGGTCCGGGGTTGCCATCTGCGCCGTCGAGCACGATCCACGGTTCGATCGACAAGTCAGGCCGCATCGCATAAATCGTGGTGTTGTGCATCGAGAAGAAGAGGAAAAGTCCTTCCTCGGGAGTGCCTGCACGGCCGAATACTCCGGGTAGCAACGCGCCGGAAATTCCGCCGCCATGGCGACCGCTGCGCGGAGGGATGCCCACGCCATGAGGCTTCGTGTCGCCAGGTCCGATGCGATAGACCATATGGTCGACGATGGCGCCGCGACGTCCGGGAATGATCTGGCTGCAGAAAAAGATATGGCCGGCCCATTCGCCCCATCCGTGCGGTGCAATGATCGGTCGAAATATGCCTGCCTGCCGTCCGACTCCGGGTGCAAGAATCGTTTCAACCTTGTTGTCCGCATGCAGGCGATAGATTGCTCCATGGCCCATGGCGGGATCCCAACCCGCTTGTTGCTGCCCGCCAATATCGGAAATCAGAATCGATCCGTCCGGTTGTCCCCAGACCGAGTCGGGATTCCAATCCCAGAAAACCTGGGGATCGTACAGATACTCCCCTCCCGCTACGATCTCGACGATTTCATAGTCAGGATGCAAGACCTCAACGCGCATCTTGCACATTTCTTTCAGCTTGCTCGGATCCATCATTTTGGTGGTGCCCATCGGGTTTGTCTCCTCCTGCAGAGTGGATGACGTCAATGATCGCCTCTTCCACGACTATGGCTCGCCTGCTCGCTAATGCCGCTTGGCCGCGCGACGCGAGGGCCTCGTTGTCTGCGCCACATAGATAACGTAGTCAACGTTGGTAAGGTTAAGCCGTTGGTGACGTCATTGCAAGCGTGCTGCCGATTTCGGGGGGAGGAAGGTGTGGATGCGATTGGGCGCGACAGGCGACAAGCGGGTCGATCGGCCCGCTATCCAATACTCGATCGTACAGGCGGATGCCACCGTAAAATGGACGCTAGAGAATCGTTCATCGAACTCACGGGCAGCGGGCCGGCTTCATCGCAGCGAAGCTCGCGATTGCCGAGGGCGCTATTCTTTGATCTGATCGAGTAACGTCTGGCGATCGTAATACACGCGCTCACCGACCAATCTGTCTTCTTCGAACAGGAAGATTGCGACGCCACGGATCTCGAACGGGCGGCCGTTCGGCGCGATGTCCATTAAGTTGCCGGTGTGTGTGCCCGTCGTGGTGGTTTCGACGATCACGGCGCTGTCGCTATGATGGATGTGAGTGGCCTCGACGCGTGCATCAGGCATTGCCTCGGCCAGCATCTGAACTCGCCGGCGAACTGCGTCGGCACCGTCGAACACTACCGATGGCGCGACGAGATCGTAGTGCGGACGATGGAACGTTTGTACGACTGCGTCGGCGTCGCCGTCGTTTTCCACTCGCATATGGTGGCGCACGAGCTGCTCTCTGCGCTCCCTGATTTCGTCGATGCTCATGGTGTCCTGTCTCCGCTTGATTTTTGGTTGGCGCAACGAGGTGCGTTAAGTCAACGGGCCCTAAACGCCTGAAGCGCCAGGAAATTCCGGTGCGCGAGGCTTGCGTCGCCAGCGCAGATCGAATTGGCAATAGCCAATGCGACGTCGTATTCTTGCGCCGGATGCCCGTTTGGTTTGGCTTTGCGTCCCGGGGCGTCGTCGTTCGACCCGGCCTCATTAACCGCAAGTATCTGCATGAAGAGGGCCAGGATGCGGTTGCCGGACATCGAGCCGATCGCACTGAAGAATGGCCCAATCGGGCCGCGAGCGAGCTCGCGCAAATCGCTTTCAATCGCGGACTGCTGAGCTGCGAGCGCAGCGGCTGGCGCGCCGATTGCGCTGAGCGCCTCCTGGAAGCTGGCCGCTGCGATACCCAACCGCGAGAATTGACGAACGGTGCCGCTGACCACTTTGTCGGGATTCGGTGAGCCGCTCTTCAGTCCGCTTCGCCGACCGGTCCTCATTTCGACGACGCCGATCTGTTCGAGTGACCGTACCGCCTCTCGGAAGGCCGAGCGACTGACATTGTAGCGAGCCAGAAGCTCCGCCTCGCTTCCCAGGTGTTCGCCGACGGGCCATCCGCGCGCAACGATGTCGGAGGTAATTTCCTGCATCAGCAACTCCGGACGCTTGAAGCGCCGGGCATTGTCCAGCAGATGAAGAGCGCGGAGACGCGCTGCCGCCGTTTCGGCATCGTGGGACGGGCATGCCGATTCGAGCAGCGTGGAAGTGGCGTCGAGAATCGTGTCTTCAATCGACAATGCGCGGCCGATCCGGTTGGCAATCACCGCTTCGATCTGTTCCCGTCGTTTGAGGCGGACGACGCGCATCGTATCCGAGAGTTGCGCGTCGCTGAGCGTCGATCGGAGGATAGCGCTCATGCCGAGCTGTCCAACGGCGCGCACGAACGTTTGCAACACCGGACTACGCGAGACCGCCAGCAACGTCTCGTACTGGACGAAACCGGCTTTCAGCCCCTCGGTTTCCGACTCGAGGTTCTGCTGCTGGCGCAGCGCAACAATGTCCGCCGGGGTGACTCGCTCGAGAGCGAGTTGGAGGGTCGCTTCGTCAAGAATCCGGCGGGCTTCAACTATTTCATCGACCGTGACCCGGACGAACTCGAGATAAGAGCGGATCGACATTCCTATGGAGTCGGCACTCGGAGCGGCGATGAAAATTCCGCCGTATCGACCGCGTCGGATCAATATCGTGCCTTCATTTTCGAGAATATTGAGCGCTTCGCGCACGGTCCACCGGCTTACTCCGAGCTGGTCGGTGAGTTCCGCTTCGCTGCCGAGCGAACTGCCTTCTGTCAAACCACCACCGACTATCTGGTCCTGAATCTGCGCGGCGAGTCGGTCAGCCAGTTTCTCCCGACGCGAATCCGTGTCGGCTGGAGACGGCGAGTCAGACTGAAGTGGGCTGGAGGCATCGGTCATAAAACGTGGGTTCACGTGCGAACCTGACATCGGACTCTTTGTAGTCGTCATCTCACCGGAACGTCTCGGATCGAGGTCATGTGAGTATGATAATTGAGGGCGTGGACCAAGTCCATCACCGTTCTGCCGGCTGTCTCCCGACTCGTGCCGCCCAGACGCTGTTCACAAGTCCAGCTTTGTTTCGCTCATTCGAGCAGTAGCAGCTTATTTTTTTGCGGATATTTCGGCCCCGTCGCGAAGGCGTGGTTGATCGTCCGCTGCGGCGATCCTCTGTTGGCCGCTGCCGCCCTGCCAAGTTCTTGTCAGTATAAGTCCCTAGATCACACGCATTTTTTTCGTCAAGTCATGGAAGTATGATAATTAAACAACTTAGCGAGGTTGAGACGTATAACGTCTCATAAATCGGCCGAGCCCCGAGTCTGGGCTGTCGTCCCGGTCAAGCGCCTGGCGATGGCGAAGCCACGGTTGTCAGCCCCGTTGGGCGCGCATCGCGAAGATTTCGCTGGGGAATTGGCGTTGAGCCGTCGGATTGGCCTCCTGCGACGTCTCCCCGATCTTCGTGGTGAATACCGGCGACGACTTCGAGCTGTACGGACTACAGATGTGCCCCGACCTCGACACGGTTCTGTACACGTTAGCGGGGTGTATGCATGCCGGACTGGGATGGGGCCGTGCCGATGAGGGATTCGCTGTCCAGCACGAACTCGAGGAATCAGGTGAAACGGGATGTTTCCAAATGGGTGCAAAGACATTGCGCTGCACCTGCTGCGCGCGAAGATGATCTCCGAAGGCTTAACCCTGAGTGAGGTCACGCGTGAGTTGGGTGTCAGGCTCGGCGCGCGTTGTTCGATCCCGCCGATGTTCCACTCGCCAGTCCCCACGACCGTGGAATGCGAGCTTGGAATGCTTTCGTTTCAGGAGTACTTCGTCAAACATCGTTGCGCCCCTGTCGTCACTCGTCTGCACTATGGGGGCGAGGGTGCGGCGGCCAGTCCGGATGCCCTCGCTGCGCTAACTGGGGCAGAGCTCGATGGGATTGTGATCTGTCCATCGAACCCGGTACTCAGTATAGGGCCGATCCCCGCGATCGACTCACTGAGAGACGCTCTGCGGCGCCAGTGCGTGCCAGCGCTGGCCGTTTCCCCGATTATCGGTGGCAATGCGGTCAAAGGTCCGACCCGAAAGATTCTTGTAGAGATGGGAATCGAGCCGACCGCGGTGGAAGTTGCCAAACTCCACCGGGACCTGATCGACGTGTTCGTACAAGACGAAGTCGATGAACATTATTCAGAGCAGGTCATGTCTCTCGGGATGAAGGTTGTGGTGGCACCCGCGTTGATGAAGTCGCACGAGGACAAGGTCCGGCTCGCCCAATTGTGTATCGCGACGCTCAGCCGCCCGTACGCGTACGTTGCAATACGCCGTCGAAGGCGGCATAACCAGCAGTCCGAACGGAAGAGGGAATCCAGTCATGCAATATCGCCAGCTTGGGCGCTCGGGTCTCGTTCTCTCCCGCCTTGTGTTGGGCTCGACAATGTTCGGAGAGTTAATGGACGAAGAGCAGGCACGCGCAGTGATGCACCGAGCTTGGGACCTCGGCGTCCACACTGTCGACACTGGCGACATCTATGCTGGCGGTCGTGCGGAAGAGATGATCGGCCGGATAGCGGGCGCGCGCCGCGAGCAGTTGGTGTTCTGCACCAAGGTAGGGTTTCGCGTCGGCGACGGACCCGCTGACCACGCGATTGCTCAGGCCTGCCGCCTCGACCACGCTGAGCGTTGGACACGGGGCATTGCCCCGCAGGAACAGGGTTTGTCACGCCATCACATCATCGCCGCCGTCGAGGGTAGCCTACGGCGCTTGCGAACCGACTATATAGATCTCTACCAGATACACCGTTGGGACACCAGCGTTCCTGTCGACGAAACCTTGCGTGCACTCGACGATCTGGTCCGCTCCGGAAAGGTCAGGTATATCGGCTGTTCGAATGCCAGAAGTTGGCAACTGTACGAGGCGTTGTGGTGTAGCGATAAGTGCGGCCTCGCTCGCTTCGAGAGCATGCAGGTACCGTGCTCGTTGCTCGACCGGTCAGCCGAAATTGATGTGTTACCCGCGTGTGAACACGCGGAAGTTGGTGTCATAGCGTATTCGGTCTTGGCAGGTGGACTGCTCTCGGGGGTGCATCGCGCCGGCATTGTGCCTGGAACGGTGCTCGCGCAACGCCCGGGCTATCAATCCCGTTTCCTGACTGGCTCCTATCGCGAACAGCTCGAACGGTTTGACGTGGCGGCGGAGCGGATCGCGCGGCCCATGGCGGTCGCCGCGCTTGCGGCTGTGCTGCAGCAGCGGGCGGTTACGGCGGCGACCGTGGGGGTGCAGAAGCCCGAGGAACTGGAGATGCTCGTCCAGGCAGTCGATGACCCGCTCGACGACCAGTCGCTGAACCAGATTGCCGAAATCTTCAATCGATAAACGCCGCGTTGCTGGCTCGGGAGGTGTGTTGATCAACTGAACAGCCTGCTCATGGAGGCGACTTTGCGACTAGGGGAAAACACCGTGACAGTGGTA
This sequence comes from Paraburkholderia phytofirmans, assembly GCF_046028095.1. Lineage (GTDB taxonomy): Bacteria > Pseudomonadota > Gammaproteobacteria > Burkholderiales > Burkholderiaceae > Paraburkholderia > Paraburkholderia phytofirmans_A. The sequence goes on along the minus strand of NZ_JAQQDJ010000009.1, from coordinate 135,299 downwards.
AATGCGTTGCCAGACAAACATAGTTTACGTAGATTACCTAGATGGTCTGGTCGCTATGTTTTGCGCTGCTCGGGTTCGTCGTTGCGTCGGCGACCTCTGCTACCGAGCGACTGAAGCTTAACTGCATTCTGTCATCAAGGAGCCTGCATGAAGGACGATGTACGAACGATCTCGCCGGAATTGCTGGAAATCGATGCAAGCGTCGCGGATGACGCAGCAGTGAAACGGCCGCTTTATCCATGGTACGTGCTGGCGGTTCTGCTGCTGATTTACGGAATCCAGATGCTTGACCGGCAGGTCGTCGCGATCCTTCTGGAGCCGATTCGGCATGAGTTCGGCCTCGATGACAAGCAGCTCGGCCTGTTGGGCAGTCTCAGCTTCGCGTTAGCCTACGCGGTCACATGCGTACCTTTGGGCATCGCAGCCGACCGTATCGCGCGCAAGCACCTGTTAAGCGCGGTACTCGTGGTGTGGAGTCTATTTACCGCGGTTAGCGGGCTTGCTCACTCGTTCTGGCAACTTTTGCTCGCCCGCATCGTCGTTGGAGGCGCGGAGTCAGGCAATAACCCTGCTGCAATGTCATTGCTTGCCGACTACTTCGGGCCGCGCAACCGTGCCACTGCCGTAGGGATCTATTTCCTCGGCTCATCGTTGGGACTGTTTGGCGGCTTCCTTATCGGGGGAACGATCGCGCCGGTTTACGGCTGGCGCGCCGCGCTGTTGGTAGCGGGGGTGCCCGGCCTGATCCTCGCAGCTTTACTTCTGCTGACGGTGCGGGAGCCGCAGCGTGGCGCTCTGGATAGCGTAGACAGGGAGCAGAACGCCGAGATGCGGTCCTCGCTGAAAGATGTACTCCGGTGGATCTGGAGCCAACGCTCGGCGCGCTTGCTCGTTGCTACCAACATATCGACTTCATTTACCGTGGCCGGTTTCATCACGTGGATGGCGTCTTTTCTGATTCGTTCCCACGGCATGGACGCGCACGCGGTAGGGCTGTCTTTGGGCTTTGGTCTTGGAACTGCCATCGCCATCGGTTCAGTGGCTGGTGGCATGCTTGCGGATCGTGTCGGACGCAGCAAAGCGCGGTTTCGTACGATGCTGATTGGACTCTGCGTGCTGGCGTCGGTGCCGGTCTTTGCGACCGCGTTGATCGTTTCCGATGCGAGATTGGCGATCGGACTGCTTTCGATCGCCTGCGCGCTCAACGCGATGCAGTATGGGCCGACTTACTCGCTCCTGCTGACGTTGGTGCCTTCGCATATGCGGGCGACTTCCAATTCGGTGGTGTTCTTTCTTTCCAATTTTGTCGGGTATGGTGTAGGTCCGTTCGTTGTCGGCGTATTGAGCGACGCGATGGTTCATTCGTTTGCGGGGGAGTCGCTGCGCATCTCTTTGGGCACAGTGCTGACCTTGCAAGTCGTTGCGGTGATGCTGGCGGTAGTAGCGGGGGCGACGGTGGAGCGCGACCTAGTGCGGGTTAAGTATTGCGCGTCCAAGTAGTTTTTCTATGGGTCGTTGGCTATGCGAGCCCTTGCACGAGACGGATAGCTCGACAGCACATGCGAGATGTTTCGACGTCGGATAGCTACCGGCAAAATTCGACGCAATGCCCGGCGCGTGCATCCGAGCGTGCAGTCTGCCGGGCGCCAGTTCAACGAGGCAGCGGCTATGTGAACATCACAGGCTCGCGGTAATTGGGATCGGCTGATAGGCTCATCTCGGCGAGCATATGGTCACGATCGGACGCTACTGAAGCCGCATAGTCGGCGTGCGTGAAAACGTAGAATCGATTTTGTCGAATCGCTTCTACTACCGCGCGACCCACGAAATCTGCTGACATGCCCAGCTTCGTCGACAGGCTGGGAGTGCGGAAGTTTTCGGTTAGTGCAGTGGGACGAGCGCGCACCGCGTTCTCTCGAATGTGTGTGTCAACGGTTCCCGGGCAGATGACGGATACGCCCACCGGGTAGTTGGCCAGCTCTCGCTTAAGCACCGAGGCGAAGTTAAGTCGCGCGGCTTTGCTCGTGGTGTAGGCACCTTGTTCCGGAAATGGATGAAGCGCAGTGATCGAGCTTGTGAGTGCCACGTGCGCTTCGCGCCCTCGCGCTTTCATTCCGGGTAAAAACGTGCGCACACCATGCAACGACCCGACGACATTGACGTCATACACCCAGCGCCACGCTTGCGCTGAGATTTCGTCAAGCGCACCAGTATAAGAAACGCCCGCGTTGCTGATGAGGATATCGCACGGCCCGAGCCCGCTTTCGAGTGCATTTCGCGCGGGGAACCAGCTCGCCTCATCGGCCACATCCAGTTGCAGGGCGATTGCACGATCCCCGAGGCTTTCTGCTAGCTGGTGAGCACGTGTTGCATCCAGATCAGCGACAGCGACGCGCGCTCCAGCGTTCACCAGGTGCTGGCCGATTGCAGCGCCAATGCCTCCGGCGTCCCCGGAAATAAGGGCGACCTTTCCGTTCAAATCTTGCACTCCCAACCTCCTTTTTGTGGAGGGCGCTGCTTCTTCGGCTATCTGTTTCAATAAGCAATCCATGGAGTCATGGACGCTCGTTCGCCGAATTTTCGTTTCTGATTGTGACTGACGCAGCGCTATGTTGTTATCTTAGATAGGTATGTACGTTATCGACGTTATCTATGCCATGTTGTCGTCGAGCTCGGCACAAGATAGGTTGATGGGGGTAGTGTATGGATGACGCATCACATATGGCTGCGGATCGGCGGGGCGAGACCTATTGGCATCGCAGGAACTGCATTCGGCAGTGCGTCGATCGCGAAAAATGTGGAAAGACGCTGCCGAACCGGTTGGCCCGCGTGGTCGACGAGCGTGGTATTGATGTCGCGGACGGCTGCCACGGCGAGCTTTGGCTGCAGCGGCCGGGTGTGACGATCGGCTACTTGAATCTGCCGCAAGCGAGCGAGGAGGCGTTGAGCAACGGATGGCTGCGAACGGGTGATTCGATGTGGCGTGATCTAGAGCGTGTTAGGCACTTTGCAGGAGACCTGGTATCCTGGCGGGATGAAAAGAGCAGATCGCAAAGGGTATCCGACCGATGTGTCCGACGAAGAATGGAGCTTCGCAGCACCCTATCTGACGCTGATGGACGTCACCGCGCCGCAGCGCAAATACGAACTGCGTGACATGTTTGATGCATTGCGCTGGATGGCTCGGGCCGGCGCGCCGTGGAGGATGCTGCCCAATGATTTCCCACCTTGGGAACTGGTTTATCAGCAGACTCAACGCTGGTTACAGGCAGGCTGTTTTGAGAACATGGTCTGTGATCTGCGCTCGATAATACGCGTGGCACAGGGACGGCAGGGACAGCCCAGCGCCGTCATCCTGGATGGTCGCACGATACAGTCGACTTGCGAGAGCGGCCCGCGTGCGGGCTATGACGGTTATAAGCGCAAGCGTGGCAGCAAGGTGCACATTGCGGTAGACACTTTGGGACAGTTGCTGGCGGTACATGTGACGCCGGCCAACGAACAGGAGCGCGCCCAGGTAGCGGAGCTTGCGCGTCAGATCCAGCAGGTAACTGGGCACACGGTCAAAGTGGCATTTGCCGATCAGGGATACACGGGCAAAGAGCCAGCGCAGGCCGCGCTTGATGAAGGTATTGAACTGCAGGTAATCAAACTGGAGGAAGCGAAAAAGGGCTTCGTGCTGCTGCCCCGGCGGTGGGTGGTCGAGCGCAGCTTTGGCTGGCTCAACCGTTTCCGCCGTCTCGCACGTGATTATGAACGGCTGCCCGAAACCCTTGCAGGACTTCATTTCGTGGTCTTCGCAATGCTCATGCTCGTTCACGCAGTGCCAGTACTTCAAAGTGCCTAACAAGCTCTAGATGGCCTTTTTCGCTTTGCGGTCGCAAAAAAGAGCTGATCAAGACCGATGGAGAAAATGTTTTCCCGCGGAAGTCGAGTCAGTGCTCAATAGTCACCCAGCAATTTCCGAGAGTTGTGTGGTCGGTGTTTGTGACCAGGGGTACGGCGAGGCAGTGAAGGCGTCCGTCGTGCTCGCGCCCGGCGAAGTGGTGACACCAAAAGATGTCGCGGATTGGTGCAAAGCCAGCATCGCTGGGTACACGCGGCCGAGATACGTCGAGTTTGTGAGTGAGATTGATCGCAAATTTCAGGGTAAGGTGAATCGGGTCGAGTTGGGGCGGCGCCCGGTGACACCTGATCAAGCGGTAACTTGAATCAATCAGATTTTCGGAAAACTACTATGTTGACTCTGTACCACTGCGCAGCATCACGTGGTTTGCGGCCACTATGGCCGATGGCGGAGATGGGAATGGCCGGTGATCTGAAGCTGCTGCCATTTCCGCCACGTATGAAAGCAACGGAGCATCTCGAAGTCATCCTCTGGGGAATTTACCAATGCTGATTGACGGCAACGTTCGTATGACGGAGTCCGCCGGTATTGCCAGAATATCTGGCGCGGATGCTCGGGCTGAGCGAGCGAATGCCAGGCCGCATCAATGCCTATCTCGATCGTCTAGTCGCTCGCGACGGATTTCGACGGGCATTGAAGCTGGAAGGCACGCTGCGTTGACTAGTGTGGGTGCGTAGACGGTCGAATAGAGAACGGACACTTGACTATTGATTAGGCATTCGCGAGATATTTAGACTGTTTCTGATAGCATTTCGCCAACGTCCCTAGAAATCGTTGGAGCAAGGTTCATGGAAGCCGTCAAAGTCAAGCGACCGTCTCTGCGGGAGCAGCAAAAAGCAGCGTCACGTGAGCGCCTGGTCGATGCCGCGGTCGAGGTTTTCAGCGAAGTTGGGTTTCGCAACGCCACGATCGATCAGATCGTGAATGCGGCCGGCGCGGCTCGCGCGACGTTCTACCTTTACTTCAAGGACAAAACCGCGGTCGCTGCGGCGATCGGTCGGCGGCTCACGCCGAGGGTGCGTACCTCGTACGAAGCTTTGGCGGCATTGCGTGATCCGACTGTGCAAAGCCTGGAGAAATGGGTCGCGTCGTACCGGATGAATTCGCCGTCCGGATCGCTTGAGGCGCAGATGGTCTCCGAAGCGCTCGCATGGGATCCGGCGTTCGTTAGCGAATACCACGGCTACCTCGAGCACCTCGCTGACACAGTAATGGCCGAAGCAATGGCGAGGGTGCCAACAAAGCGGCGTCCGCTCGTGAGGTCGAAGTTCATCATGATCTGTTTGATGCTCGACCGGTATCTCAGTGTTACCGTGCGTTCCGAGGAGGGTTTCCTGGGGGGGAACGCCGAGAAGGCCATTGCTGAGATACTTAAGCGAGAACTGTTCGACGAACAGGCTAGCTAGAGCTGCGACGGGCAAGTCTGCGGCGGCCAGTACTTGCGTTATCCAGGCCGTCTGTCGCGATGTTGGATCTGCTTGGCGGTATCCGCGCCGTGAGCATAGGCACTGGCCACGCGCGTGGCCCGCCTTTCTATCAATCGATCTAGTCGAGCGCCGCTGGCTGCGATTCTTCAAAAACCGCCGCTCACCTGTCGGCCACACCCATCAGAGCGGCCGTTCGAATGCGCGCCGAGCCGCTTCCGATCTTCCTGCGACGCCGTGCTTCACGCGCGAGGCCGCTACGGAAATCTTCGAAATCCCCGCGAATTGCATATTCCCTCGAACGTCGGCTCCGGGCGGTCTGTGAACTCAAACCGTTATTCCCGCCATTCGTTCGTCTTGCTACAAGTCTGGGCACCGGTTGTGCGTAGACGCTCGTGACATCCGTGCACCGATACGAAGTTTCCCGACTGCTCTTCAAGTCGGTTTCGGGCGTGCGAGCTTCGCAGTGCCAGGGTTTGCACTTAAGAAAAGTTGATTGAATCTCAGCGCGTATTTTTTTAGACTGGACGAGTGAATTATTAATGGACAAATGTCTTTCATTCGGCGTGCCGAAATTCACGAGTCGCCGCGCGGCGAGGTTCAACGAGCCACAAGAAAGGTGAAATGCAATTTTGCTGATGAAGTTGTTGCTTCGGGGCTGGTTGAAGAGCCATTTTTTGAAGACGTCGAGTAGTTGAGTGGAGGAGTGATGGCGCTACCGGGGGAAGAAGAACGGCGCATGCTGCGCAATAGCGTTCAAGGATATCTTGAGCAGTACTGGCCGGTCGAAGCTGCAGTCGAGAATGCCGAAAGCGCAGAGGCAATACATAGAATCTGGCGAGGGTTGGCTGAACTAGGTTTGGCGGGGCTCGGGTCGAATCCTGAGGAAGGTGGTCTGCGTGAAGTCTTGATCGTCTTCGAACTGTTAGGTCGTACGGCTTGTCCGGCGCCAATGAGCGGCGCGGCTATGCTGAACCTCCTGGCGGGGAGTCAACGCCCAGCGGCCTTGGCGCTTCAAGATTTGCTCACAGACCTCGCCAGTGGCGACGCGGCGGTTGCGTTCTCATTGGGAAACTACGATGGGGATGCAAACGCCGGGAAAGTAGAACTCCGAGACGGCAAACTGACCGGGCGAGCTCGCTTCGTTGAAGGTGCTGAATTTTGCAGTCATGTCGCTGTTGTCGCTGATGGGCCGATCCTTTGTATCGTTCGGATTGGTCAGCCTGGGGTTCAGGTTGTTCCGCAGCTAGGGCTAGGCAGACCGGCTCTTGCCGAAGTTGTGCTTGAAAGTGTGTGTGCACGACACTTGCCGCTGGAGTTGCGGCAGGTCGAAGATTTGCATCGGGTGGCCAGGCTGCTGCTCGTCGCGCGCTCGTTTGGCGCGGCGAGGCGAGCTTTTGAACTGGCCGTGGAGTACGCGAAAGAGCGCCACCAGTTCGGGCAACCCATCGGACGCTTCCAGGCCATTCAGCACAAGCTCGCGAATTGTCTGATCTCTCTCGAAGGCGTTTCTCACGCACTAGCGCAGGCATCGTCGTGCTTCGACCACGCTGATCCGGATTGGTGTATCTTCACCGCGCTATGCCACGCGTTCGCTAGTCCGAACTTGAGACAAGTCGTACTTGAGGCTCACCATACGTTTGCGGCAATTGGTTACGCAGAGGAACATGAACTCCCACGGCACTTCCGCCGGATTCATTGTGACCAAACGCGACTCGGGGGCGCCCGGCTCTCGCGGAACGAAATTGCTGGGTATCTGTTGGACAGCGCCCGGACACTGCCGGCTTACGACTTAGGGGAAGCTGGCAACGCGTTCCGAAGGGAAGTCCGCGAATGGCTTGAGACGCATTGGATTCGCGACGGCGGTCCCACCGATCGGGTAGTCCCGTTTCACGAGCGAGGCTATATCAAATCCTATCCGGAGTTCGCCAGTGCATTGGCCGATACGGGATGGATTGCCGCGAGTTGGCCTCGCGAATTCGGTGGACAGGAGAGAACCCCTCTCGAGCAGTTGGCGATGACCGAGGAATTTCAGCGACTGGGTGTTCCCGTCATCCAAGTCGGGGAAATTCAGGCCTTCGCGCTCATGAAATACGGGACCGAGGAACAGCGAAACGAATATTTGCCGAAGCTGAGGCAGGGCCAGATTCGATTCTGCTTGGGCTATAGCGAACCGGGCGCCGGGTCGGATCTTGCTGCAATGAAGACCACCGCAGTGAAAGACGGCGACGATTGGGTAATCAACGGACAAAAGCTTTGGACCACTGGTGCGGAGAAGTCGGACTATATGTGGTTAGCGGCGCGCACGGATCCGGACGCTCGTCCGGTGCACGCAGGAATAAGCGTGTTCATCGTTCCGATGGACACGCCCGGAATTTCCGTGCGTCCGTCGATGGCGCTCTATGGACACACGTTCTGTACGGAATTTCTAGACAACGTGCGTGTACCGGCCTCGGCGTTGGTGGGGGAGGTGAACGGCGGTTGGAAGATTCTCACTTCGGCGCTGGCAACCGAGCGAATCTTGATGGGGGGTGCGGTCGCGCAGGCACTCGCGACGTTTAACAGCCTGCTGGACTACGTAAGGAGCGCGACAACGAACTCCGGCGCACCGCTCGCAGAAGACGGTGCGGTGCGCGACAAGCTCGCGTTTCTCGCGGCGGAAATTGAAGTTGCCCGCCAACTGCTTGCTCACAGCGTCGGGATGGTGGAGCAGGGCAAAGTGCCGACGTATGAAGCTGCCATGAGCAAAGTTTACACGGGCGAGTTGCTTCAACGCGTCAGTGAGAATGCCTTAGACATCGCCGGCATGGGAGTCACGCTCGGGGAAGGTGTCCCAGGCGCAATTACAGACGGGAGGATGGAGCAAATGCTGCGGCGTTCGATCATGATGGTTGTGGGTGGTGGCACGGCTGAGATTCAGCGAAGCTTGATTGCACAGCGCGGCCTTGAGCTGCCTCGATAGTCCGCCTCGATATGAGGGGGAGACTTTCATCAGAGGTTGAGTTTGCCGGCCGCCGACGAGAGCGAGATTCGGCACGGATTCAATTTCAGAAACACAACTATTACTGGAGACGTTAGAAATGAACAATCGTGTATGTGAGATGGTTGGTTGTGAATTCCCTCTGTTTGCGTTCAGTCATTGTCGCGACGTTGTTGCGGCGGTGAGTCGTGCAGGCGGCTTTGGTGTACTTGGCGGAAGCGGCTTTACACCTGAACAGCTCGAGACCGAGTTGGCCTGGATCGATGCGCATGTGGACGGCAAGCCGTACGGCGTGGATATTCTGGTTCCAGAGCACCTCGCCATTGACCCAGATATGGTGAACTCCGAAAAGCTTAAAGAGCAAATCTCGCCTGCACATCGGAAGTTCACCGCGGAACTGCTTGCGAAGTACGGTATCCAGGTTGATCCAGATGATCTTCTCAGTGGAAAAGCGCTGACCCTGGCACATTCGAATGGCGAGGCGCTAATGGATGTCGCGTTTCGGCATCCCATTCGCCTCATCGCGAACGCATTGGGGATCGCTCCGCCGTCTATGATTGAACGTGGTCGCAAGTACGGTGTACCGGTAGCAGCACTCGTCGGCGCGAAGGAGCACGCTTTACGCCAGGTAAAGGCAGGGGTGGACATTATCGTGGCGCAGGGGACAGAGGCAGGTGGTCATTGCGGCGAGGTCTCGACTCTGGTTCTTGTTCCAGAGGTAGTTCGCGCCTTGAAAGGTGTTAGCGATGTCCCCGTTTTGGCGGCTGGCGGCATTGTGACCGGGCGGCAGATGGCGGCATGTATGGCGCTTGGTGCGGCGGGCGCTTGGACTGGAACGGTTTGGCTCGCCACAATGGAAGCTGAAACCAGCGAGGCGTTTCGCGAGAAGATGGTGGCCGCGACATCACGCGACACAATTCGCTCAGTTGCGCGTACCGGAAAGCCCTCGCGCCAGCTGCGTTCGGCGTGGCACGACGCATGGGAAGGCAAGGATAGTCCAGGCGCGTTGCCGATGCCGCAAATGGGCTTGGTTTCGCAGCCAGCGTTCGAGCGAATTGAAAGGTCGGTGGCGGGTGGCAATACTGCGGCCCGCCCGCTCGTTAGCTATTTTGTCGGGCAGGGAGTTGGTCTCATCGACAACGTGACATCAGCAGCTGCGGTCGTAGCAGATTTTCGTCAAGAGTTTGTCGACGCGATGATCGACCTTCAGGAGTTCGTTGAGTAGATCTGCGGTGAGGGCCGCCCGATCGCGTTAAGCAGGGGTTGCGGCCTGGCACAAGGACTAACCGGAAGATTGACGAAACGTACAACGGAAAGCGACACCGAAGCAGCGGGTCGCGCGTCGTTACGTAAACTGATTCCCATACCGCGCCCCGTCGCATGCCGCGTGGGGCGCCGCTACTTGCGAATGCCTACGCTGTGATCGATGTCGATCCGGCACGACTCCTGGTTGTTGCAAGATGGGTCATTGCAATGTAGGCAAATACCATCGCCGGCCCTACGGTACCACCTGCGCTAGGGTAGGTGCTGCCCATGACAGATGCCGTAGAGTTGCCGCAAGCGTACAGTCCTTCAAGCGGTGTATCGTTTACGCGCATAACCTGGCCGAACTCGTTGATCACCAGACCGCCTTTCGTTCCGATATCGCCAGGATAGATCTTCACCACCCAGAATGGCGCCTTCTCGAGCACTGAACGGGGGTGCTGGTCGACGGATTTCATGCACGGTCAGCTTGCGGATGGTCGCAGCATCAGGCTGTTCAATGTAACCGACAACTTCAACCGGTAAGGCCTGTGCATCGAGGTGGACTTCGCGTCCAGCTCTGCGTGTTATCCGGTCACTGGATCATGTGATTGAATGGCGCAGCAAGCCGTTGAAGATCCGTTGCGGCAATGGGCCGGAATATGTCAGCGATGTACTCAGGGACTGGGCCATCCGACGTGGCATCGTTCTGCAATTTAGCTGGACAGCTGATTCCAGCTCTGAATGGCGAAAGCCACGGACTAGCTTTTGGCGCGTCGCACAAAAACCCCCGAGTCACGGAGCTTCCTGCCAGGTTGTACCACTGCGGCGTGCCCCGCCTACCTAAACGCTTGCATCAAGTCTCAAGCGCTAGCGCTTTAAAACATCGCGAGATAGACGCAGGAGATACCCATGCGACAGGTTTCGTCCTCGGGCCACAGCCACTCCGCGACCCAGTCCAGCCATGTTTTCTTTCGGCAGTCCGCCCCTGACTCGTCGATTGTAATGCTGTTTGGAATCGGCAATTGCTGCATGTCGTCCTCCGGGTGTTTGAATCTCAAGCAATCATAGTGTAATTAGTTTGCTATGTTGATACCGTTTTCCAATTGTGAGGATACGGAAAAACCCTCGACGAGAGGTGCAAAGAAGTCGCAGATTCGAAAATCTCGCCGGCGGCGACGTGCAGCCAAGGGTTAACCAAAATTCCGCGCCGTCTATACATCGCTATCATAGTAATCTACGTTAACGGAACGCTAAAGATAGCCTTCGATAACCGGCTATCGACACTTGGAGAGCACGTACATGACGATCGCGTCGTATCGAGAGCTGTTTGATATCCGCCATCCCGAATCCTTTTACATCAACGGTAGGTGGGTTCCCGCATCTGGAAGTACGCGCCTGGATGTCGTATTCCCGGCGACTGAACGAGTTGTCGCGAGCGTTCCGGAGGCTACGCGGGAAGAGATTGACGCGGCGGTCGCGGCTGCACGTGCCGCATTCGACGGCGGGGTATGGCGGAGGCTGCATCCGCAGGAGCGTGGGGCCAAGCTGAGGCAACTCGCACAGCTGTTGAAGGATCGCGCCTCCGTCTTCAGCGACTCGTGGACGTTGGAGATGGGTGGGCCGAAGATGCTCACGGGGCCTGGCGGTATGTCCCCCTTCGCGATCTTTGAGTACTACGGGCAGCTCGTAGAAAACGCTGCATTTGAAGACGTTCGCCCGCGTGCCGGCGGGGCGGTCGGCATCGTTACGAGAGAGCCCGTTGGAGTGGTCGCGGCGATCACGCCGTGGAATGCGCCGGTTTCTCTATCGTGCAAAATCGTCGCGCCTGCACTCGCGGCAGGGTGCTCGGTCGTACTCAAGCCGGCGCCTGAGACCCCGCTGTTCAGCTGGATTCTTGCCGAGTGTATGGAGGAGGCTGGGATTCCGGCGGGTGTTTTCAATTTCGTTCCGGCTGGGAGGGAAGTTGGGGACTGGCTCGTCCGTAATCCCATGGTGGACAAAGTCAGCCTCATTGGATCGAGCGCTGCCGGCAAGTACATGATGGGTGTTTGTTCTGATCGGCTCGCGCGCGTCAGCCTGGAACTCGGCGGTAAGTCAGCTGCGATCGTTCTCGAGGACGCAGATCCCGCTGCGGTCGTGCCGAATCTGGTGCCGCATTTCACCGCACTGTCCGGGCAAATGTGTGCAGCGCTCACCCGCATTATTGTGCCGCGCAGCCGTAAGGCAGAGTATGAGGAGGCAATCCGGGCCGCGCTCGAGGCATTGAAGGTGGGCGACCCGTTCGACCCGACGACTTTCGTTGGCCCGCTCGCGATGCGGCGTCAACACGAAAAGGTGATGTCTTACATCGAGCGTGGGCAGCACGACGGCGCGAGAATCGTCACCGGGGGGCGCCGGCCCGAGGGTCTGAATGTTGGGTACTACGTAGCGCCGACTCTCTTCAGCGATGTTGACAATCGTATGGTGATTGCGCAGGAGGAGATTTTCGGGCCGGTGGGATGTCTCATCGCACATGACGGCGAGGCCGACGCGATTCGCCTCGCGAACGATAGTAACTACGGCTTGCATGGTGCGGTATTTACGCCTGACGCTGAACGAGCATATCGAATAATTCGCGAGATGAGGACCGGCAGTGTTACGCACAATGGTTGGATCATTGATAGCACATTGCCGTTCGGTGGGTTCAAGCAGTCAGGTATCGGTCGTGATGGCGGCCCGGAGGGGCTTTCCAACTACCAGGAGCTGAAGACTGTATACATGAGCAGTGTGCCTGCGAACCTCAGCAATTGGGCATCCAGTGCGGAGATCGCCTGATGTCGGAGGTCTTTGACTTCGTCATTGTTGGAGGCGGTTCGGCTGGGTGTGTGCTGGCCAACCGTCTGACCGAGGACGGACGCACGAGAGTTCTGCTTCTCGAGGCAGGAGAAGATGCCACGTCGCCGTTGGTCCGGATGCCATTCGGCTTTCCGTTTTTGCTAAACAACCCTCGTTTCGACTGGCGCTTCGCCGTTGGTCCCGAACCCGGGTTGCTCAATAGGTCCTTGGACTATCCGCGTGGGAAAGTGATCGGTGGATCGAGTTCGATTAACGCGATGCTCTACGTGCGCGGCTTGGCAAGCGACTACGACGGTTGGGCAGCGGAGGGGCTGCCCGAATGGTCATGGTCAGCGATGGAGCAGCGCTTTCAAAGGCTCGAATCGTTTTCGGCGCCGAGTCCGGTCTCGCGCGGTAGAAGTGGCCCTGTTTCTGTTGAGCCGGTCCGCAATTGGCATGCGCTTTCGCAGCGTCTTCTGGACGCTGCTGCGCAAACAGATGTCGGACGGACTGATGACTACAACTCAGCGACCCCAACGGGCCTTGGACGCGCGCAAGTCTTCATGAAGGATGGCATGCGCTGCGGGTCGTCTGCGGCGTATCTTGAACCAGTCAAGGCGCGCAAGAACCTTGTTGTTGAAACGAAGGCGCTGGTTTCCTCAATTGCGTTCACTGAAGACCGCGAAGCTAGCGGTGTGACGTACTTCTGGAACGGAGTTGAAAAAGTTGCCAACGCTAGCCGCGAGGTGATTCTTAGTGCCGGTGCGATTGGGACGCCGCATTTGTTGGAGCGGTCCGGTATCGGCGATGGTGTGCGGCTAAGCAAGCTGGGAATTCCGGTGGTACGCGACAGCCCGTGGGTAGGTGAGAACCTGCAGGATCACTATCTGGTCTATGCCATGCGCAGCATAACGGAAATGCATAGTCTCGATCGAGAAATGCAGGGCTGGCGTGCCGGGCTTAACCTCGCGCGGTACCTTTTGTTTCGGAACGGATATTTCAACGGTACGCCGACGCAGCTAACTGGGCACATGACGGCAAAAGTCCATGGTCAGGCGATTACGCTTCAGCTCATTGGTTCTCCGCTCGGGTTCAGCCGTGACCCGGAAACGAAGACGGTGATATTGCTCAAGCAGGCGGCGGCGATGCTTGGCGCGTGTGTTTGTCAGCCGAAGAGTCGCGGAAGCACCCACATCACGACTCCCCGAGTCGCCGACGCTCCACTGATTCATGCGAATTTCCTTTCACACCCGGGCGATCTCGCGGCCACGATCGAGGGTTTGAAGTCCTGCCGTGCGATCTTGAATCACTCAATGCTAGGCGACCTTGGGGGAGGCGAAATCGCACCGCACGCCGGTATGGTCGACGACAGCGATCTCGAGGAATACGTGCGTTCCAGTGGCGCATCTGCCTACCATCCAGTTGGAACATGTCGTATGGCTGCGCGACAGGAAGACGGTGTCGTCAACAGCAAGCTGAAGTTGTTTGGGGTTGGTCGTCTTCGGATCGTTGACGCTTCGATCATGCCGACCATCACTTCGTCGAACACCCATGCACCCGTTGTCGCTATTGCTGAGCGAGCGGCAGACCTCATCCGCGAAGGTCACTAACGCAAGCTTCCGCTGCTGCCAGTGAAGTGTCTGGCTGTCTCTTGAGTCTAGACACAGCACTGGCTTTTTTGTTCGTCTTCGCGACTCTTTACTGAGTCCCTCAGCTGAATTTCGAAAGTCGCAGGTTTGCCCCCGCGAAGTAGCGAAGTAATGCCTGCACGCCAGGGAAATACCTGGCATGGGTTCTCCCTGAAATTCGAGCGATTCAGTGGATCCCAATCTTGTAATGCACACACATGCGGGTACAATGGCATCGACGTTAGCGTAGTTAACTAAGTGGTAGATGTTCCGGTTGGCAGGATCAATTCTGACGAGAACACCTGGTTGGCACCTGATTCAGAAGCTAAACCAGGTCGATCCTTCTTGACCCTACGACTTAAGCGTCACGGCAATGCCAGCTTGATTTGCGTGCAGCTGACGGCACATTTCTCGAACAGAACAAATAGCTAGCAGGACAGGAGACATCACATGCAGACCAGGCATCACCCCGCGATTCCACCGCAAAAGTTGGCTGTTATGGTTTCGTTGGCCCTAACTGCGTTCTCGGCACATGCCTTTGAGATCCAGACGCCTAACCCGGATCTCGAAATGCATTGGGACAATACGGTGTCCTACAATGGTGGATGGCGGGTGCAGGGACAGAATCCGGCAATCTTGAACAACCCTCAATTTAGCGAGTCCGACAACAAGTTCGGGAAGGGGGACATGTTTCAGAATCGTGCCGACATCCTCTCTGAGTTTGACCTGATCTATAAAGACAAATATGGGTTCCGTTTAAGTGGTGAGGGTTGGTATGATAATGCCTACCACGACACTTCAACTGGACTCGCACCTGGTCCTACCTCCGTTGGTATCCCGTCCGCTTACAATAACGGCCAGTATTCCAGCTACATCAAAAAATACTATCGTGGTCCCGGAGGTCAGCTCCTCGACGCTTTCGTATTCGGGACGTTCAACGCTGGTACGGTCCCGATCAGCGTGCGCTTGGGTCAGACGTCGGTGTACTGGGGCGAAGCACTCTTCAATACCTCGAACAGCGTCGCGTACTCTCAAGGCCCGATTGACCTTAACAAGGCAATCACGAGTCCGGGCGCAAAGATCAATCAATTGTTTTTGCCGGTTAGTCAGTTGTCGGCGACCGCGCAGGTTACGCCGAGCCTTTCCTTGGCCGGGCAGTACTTTCTAGACTGGATGCCCAATCGCTTCCCGGAAGGCGGGACGTATTTTGGAACGGCCGGCTTTTTGTTTAACGGCCCGAACCGGCTGTTCACCGGCAACCCGCTGGAGCCGTTCCTGCAAAACCAGCCGGCGTTGAAGCCGTCGTATCAAGGCAACTTCGGTGTGAATGCTCGTTGGAAGCCGGAATGGCTGGGAGACGGCACGTTGGGGCTCTATTTCCGCCGCCTTGCCGAGACGACACCCTATCAAGCCCCGTTGATTACCAGCTCAGGATATCGTCTGGTCTACAACGACGACGTGAAGTTGTACGGTGTTAGCTTGAGTAAGTCGATCGGTGACGTCAGCGTCGGTAGTGAACTCAACTATCGCACGCACACGGCGCTCGTAAACGTTGGCATTAATCCCGAGACGAATCAGGGCCCGATCGGCGATGTCATTAACGGCCTCGTCAACGCGACGTATATTCTGCCACGAAGCCCGTTATGGAGTACCGGCACGCTGGCGGCTGAACTTGTCTACCAGCACTTGCAGCATATTTCGGCGAATCCCGATCTGTATAACGGCGTAGGTTCGCTTGCGTGTACAGGGGGCGGCCTCAGCACGGGCTGTGCCACGCGAAACGCGCTCGGACTGACGGTTAACTTCGCGCCTCAATACCTCCAGGTACTTCCAGGCGTCGATTTGACTATTCCCATGACGGTGACTGCAGGTCTTGCCGGTAACGGGGCGACAAGTGGTTCCAGCTCGGCGCATAGCTGGACATGGCAGATTGGCGCAACGGCCAGTATTTGGCAGAAGTACACGGTCGGTCTCTACTACGGTGGCTTCTATAGCCACTACAAGCAGACGAGTGCGACGGCTTATCCGATCGCGACTACGGCCGGCAACGGCCCGTATATGTACAACGATCGTGGCTACGTGCTGCTCACGCTTCAGGCAACGTTTTGAGAGGAGGGATGCACAATGCGTTTGATCAAGACTGCGCTTGCCGTTTCGGTAGCGCTGATTGGGCTGGGGCAGGCATTTGCCGGTGTCTCAGAAGAGGAAGCCAAGGCGCTCGGCACGACTTTGACGGCGTTCGGGGCAGATCCGAATGCGAGTAAAGATGGTCTCGTTCCGGCTTACACTGGGGAGTTGGTAAAAGCTCCGGCCAATTATAACGAGGGCAGCGGTCGCTACCCGGATCCGTTTGCTAGCGAAAAGCCAATCTTTTCTGTGACGCAGAAAAATATGGCAGAGTACGCGGACAAGCTTACCGATGGTGCACAAACGCTGCTCAAGCGCTACCCGGATTTTCGTATCGACGTCTACCCATCGCATCGAACGATGGTGTACCCGGAGGCTGTACTTCGGAAAACGAAGGAACTCGCTCGTACTGCGAGTCTGAGCGAGGACAACCTTCGAGTTGAGAACGCGTGGGGTGGAATCCCGTTCCCCATTCCTAAACGCGGCGCTGAGATCATCTGGAACCACGCACTGGCGTTCACCAATGTGACCCACGAAGCGCTCGGTTCGGGATACCTCGTTGATTCAGCGGGGAATACTACGAACGTCGGTACGAATCGGATTCTCTACTACAACCCGTATTACGATCCGGCTGCGAAACCCGGTGAATGGGCGATCAAATTTGTGGCGACATTTACTGGACCGCCGTCTTCGGTCGGGCAAAAGGTGATGGAGTACGTGCCGCTCGACTACAAGAACAAAGATCAACCGATCTATTTCTATACGCCGGGTCTTCGCCGGGTGCGTCTTGCTCCGGATCTGACTTACGACACACCTTCTGCTGCCTACGGCGGCGCGGTTCTCGGCGACGAAGTTAACATGTTCTTCGGAAAGTTGGACAGGTTCGACTACAAGATCGTTGGCAAGAAGGAAATGATCGTGCCGTACAACACGTACAAACTGCACTTCGACACACCGCCCGATCAGATGCTGAAGCCGCACTTCCTGTCGCCGGATGCGGTTCGCTGGGAAGTGCATCGCGTGTGGGTCGTGGAGGCTACCTTGAAGCCCGGTGCGCGCCACGTGATAAAGAAGCGGCTCTACTATGTTGATGAGGATCTGTGGTCGATCGTTGCACTGGATTCGTACGACGCATCGGGAAGCCTCTATCGATCAGGCTTCGCGGCTCCCTACGTTCGTTATGGGAAGAATCCGGACCAGTCCGCTCTGACGTTTAGTTTTTACGACTTCTCCAAGGGTAATTACATGATTGGTGGGGTGGAGACGCCGAGCGGCTATTTTAAGAATCTTCCCGATACGTCATTCGCGACCCAATTGACACCCGATGCCATGGCAGGTTCTGGAGTTCGATGAGTAAAGTCAGGGCGGGCGGTTTTGTCCGCCCTGCGTACTTGGTGTTGACAAAAAGAGGGCGATTCCGTGCGTGTCTTGATTGCTTTTATCGGGTTCTGGTTTTTGCTATCGACGGTCGCTGCGAATGCTGGGCAGGGATTTGTCGATCCGCTTTCGTTGTCAGCACAAGCTGCTGCGCATCCGGGACACTCACCGTTGACGGCGATAACTTCGGTAGGCAATCGCCTGATTGCCGTAGGCTGGCGTGGCTTGATCACATACTCAGACGACGGCGGCAAGTCATGGCGACAAGCACATGCTCCCGTATCGGTCGATTTGACCGGTGTCGATTTTCCCACGCTGAAGGACGGCTGGGCAGTGGGTCATGACGGCATCATCCTTCACACCGACGATGGCGGTTTGACTTGGACGGAGCAACTGAACGGCGTTCAGGCGGCCGCAATTGCCGTTGCCTATTTTCAGCAGAAAGTGGATGCGGGCGACGCAGGAGTTCGTAGTTTGCTTGATGATGCAAAGGCCCATCAAACCGATAACGCGAGCAATCCGTTCTTGTCGGTTCGCTTTGTGAGTCCGACTGACGGCTATGCAGTCGGCTCCTTTGGTTTGTCAATGCACACAACGGATGCTGGCAAGAGTTGGGCGCCATTCGGTGACAGAATCGACAATCCAGAGGCGTTGAACCTTTTTGGAATCGGCGAGTACAAGGGCAACCTGTATATCGCTTCCGAAAAGGGAACGGTGTTCGTAATGGAGCATGGTACCGATCGCTTCATTCGTCGGTCGACGGGCTACAGCGGAAGTCTTTTCGGCGTGGTTGGCGGCGGTAGTGGCGTCGTCGCTTACGGCTTGCGTGGCCACGTGTTTAGGTCAAGCGACGGCGGTGCCAATTGGTCCGCTATGGATGGCACAGACGGGGCGACTGTTACTGGCGCGACATCGCTTGCTGACGGGCGTGTGGCGCTTGTTAATCTTGGTGGCGCTGTGATGGAGAGCGATGTGGGCCTGACGAAGTTTGCGTCAGTCACAGGGACGCCAGGCGTCGTGCTATCAGGAATCGCTGGCGGCCCGGACGGTGGTCTGACAGTGGTTGGAATGGGCGGGGCACACACATTCGGTGTGCGGTGATAGCCGTGTAGATCGCGTTCTTGTAGTGCGCCGGTCGGTCGCGCAATGTTGAAACTTCCGATAGGGAAGACTATGGAATCCAAGATTGATAACAGTGACGCATTCCCGGTTGTACGGAGCCTGAGAGATTTTGATCTCAAGAGTGGCGGCCGTTTTGAAAGGCTGATTTTTAATCACCGAACTTGGGTCGTCGCAATATTTGTATTGCTGTCTTTTTTGCTCTCTATTAGCGCCACCAAGCTGACGGCCAATGCAAGTTTTGAGAGCATGATTCCTCAGTCGCATCCCTATATCAGGAATTATCTTGACAACAAGGACTCGCTGCGTGGATTGGGGAATTCTGTTCGCGTCGTGGTGGAAACAAAAAACGGAACAATATTTGACCCGACCTATATCGAGAAGCTCAAACAGATCAATGACGCACTATTCCTGATTCCCGGCGTTGACCGCTCGTGGATGAAGTCGTTGTGGGCACCGTCGGTGCGGTGGACTGAGGTCACTGAGCAGGGTTTTCAGGCAGGGCCGGTTATGCCGGACCACTACGATGGATCGGCGAATTCGCGCGAGGCTCTGCGTCAGAATATTGGTCTGGCGGGGTTGGTCGGCAATCTCGTGGGCAATGACTTCAAATCGAGTACGCTTGTCGTGCCGTTGCTGGATAAAGATCCAGAAACGGGAAAACCATTGGACTACGTGGCATTCTCGAACCAGTTGAAGCAGAAGGTGCTGAGCCAGGCGGACAGAAATACGGTAATTCGTGTCGTAGGGTTCGCAGAACTGGCGAGCGACTTGATCGCCGGGCTCCGTCAGGTCGTTTTGTTCTTCGGTATCTCCATTGCCATTGCGACTGTGATCATGCTGGCGTACACACGCTGCTGGCGTAGCACCCTGATTCTCGTTGGGTGTTCGCTCATGAGCGTGGTCTGGATGCTGGGCCTTATGCACTTGTTGGGTTACACATTAGACCCGTATTCAATTCTCGTGCCGTTTCTGGTTTTTGCGATTGGTTTGAGCCACGGCGCGCAGAAGATGAACGGGATCATGCAGGACGTGGCGCGAGGCGTGCATAAATACGTCGCGGCGCGATACACGTTTCGCCGGCTGTTTCTTGCTGGTCTCACTGCACTGCTGACCAATGTGGTGGGTTTTGCGGTCCTGATGACGATCGACATTCCGGTTATTCGAGAGCTTGCGCTGACGACAAGCATTGGCGTAAGCGTGCTGATTTTTACAAAACTAATACTGGTTCCGGTCGCGCTGTCCTACATCGGCGTGAGCCAGGTGGCGGCGGCTAGGTCGGTTCGTGGAAGTGCAGGGCGGCAAGGGCGAGGTTTGTGGCGCGTTCTTGCGGTGTTTACTACGCGCAACGGTGCGACCGCGGCGGTGCTCATTGCAACGCTCATGGGCGTCGGCGGTTACTCGGTTAGCCGCCACTTGAAGATTGGAGACCTGGATGCGGGTGCGCCTGAGCTCAGGCCTAACTCTCGCTACAACATCGACAACGCCTATGTAACTTCGCACTACAGGCTGTCGAGCGACCAGTTTGCCGTTATCGTGAAGACGCCGCCCGGAGGCTGTCGTTCGTTTCAGTCTCTCCTCGAAGAGGACCGCTTGGGCGTGCAACTCGCTGACACGCCCGGTGTTCAGAGTGTTAGCTCGCCGTCGTCTCTCGTGCGACTCATCTCCGCTTCGAACAATGAAGGCAATCCGAAGTGGATGACGATCAGTCGCAATCCTCTTGTCGTTGCTCCGGCGATGCAAAACGTGATTGCTAACTATCCGGAACTCGTCAGCAATGACTGTTCGGTGGTGCCTGTCATCGCGTCACTTGACGATCATCGTGCGGAGACACTGAGTCGTGTCGTCGAGAAGGTTGAGGCGTTTGCACAACAGCACGACACTGCGGACAGGAAGTTCCTGCTTGCCGCAGGTTCAGCGGGAATCGAAGCGGTCACGAATATCGTGGTCGAAAGCTCGAACAGGCAAATGCTGGCGCTGCTGTATAGCGCGGTCGTGATTCTTTGCTTCATTACGTTTAGAAGCGTCCGTGGGGTGATCGTCGCCGTGCTTCCTCTCGTCCTCACTTCGGTGTTGTGCGAAGCGCTGATGGTTGCGCTCGGAATCGGAGTGAAAGTAGCAACCTTGCCAGTGATCGCGTTGGGTGTTGGAGTTGGCGTTGACTATGCGTTGTATTTGTTGAGCATTCAACTCGCGTTGCAAAGACGTGGTGCCACACTCGCCGAGGCCTATAGACGTGCAGTCGAATTCACCGGTAAGGTCGTGGCACTTGTTGCCTTGACGCTTGCCGCGGGGGTGGGTACCTGGGCGTTTTCGGCGATCAAGTTTCAGGCCGACATGGGTATTCTCCTTACGTTCATGTTTATCTGGAACATGGTCGGAGCGCTGGTGTTGATCCCGGCCCTTTCGTATTTCCTGTTGCGCAACGTCGCGCCGAAAGGGACGGAGGTTTCGGTTGCAGCTCCAATGTCTAACGAAGTCGATGGCGCGACTGACGAAGGAGCAGTCCTGAACGAGCAACCGGGTTGATGGCGGTATTTAGGGCGAGGAGGCAGGGAATGAGGAAATTGCGGAAGTTCGTTGCTTTTTGTTCTGGCGGCGCGTCGAGGGTTTCCAGTCGGAACTGTACGACCGGCGAACAGGAACGCAATTCAATCCTGAACTTTGCAGGTCGGGAGGCTACAGACGGGCGGAATCCACGAGGATTCTCCCCGGATCAGTTTCTCGTGGGAAGCGACGGGATTGAGTTTTTGGTCGATTGGCTCGCGAACTCGGTTCGCGGATGAGCGTGCTCGACACAAATAGATGGCTTTTGGTGAACCAAGACTATGCGCAAATTTGACGTGGTTGTCGTTGGGGCCGGGCAGGCTGGAGCACACGTGGCCCTGAGCTTGAGACAGGACGGCTTCCAGGGCTCGATCGGTGTCATCGGTGACGAGCCTGATCTTCCTTACGAGCGGCCACCTCTGTCCAAAGCCTATTTGGACGGTTCGATCGGCGCTGACAAGCTGCTTTTACGTCCTGCATCGTTCTGGGAAGACCAGAACGTGGAGATGGTGCTCAACCAGCGGGTTGTGTCGGTCGATGCGCAGCGAAAGGCCGTCTGCTGCCAGTCCGGCGACGTTTTCGGGTATCAGCATTTGGTTTGGGCGGCAGGAGGCCGAGCAAGGAAACTCAACTGCCCGGGCGCGGAGCTTGCCGGTGTGCATGTAGTGCGCACGCGTGCTCATACCGACAGCCTGAGGCACGAGCTGAATGCGTGTGACCGGATTGTGGTGATCGGCGGCGGATACATCGGGCTCGAGACGGCTGCGGTTCTGCGCAAGGCGGGCAAGACTGTGACCGTTTTGGAGGCGCAGGAGCGAGTACTTGCCCGGGTGACGTCAGCTGCGGTGTCGGCGTATTTTGATCAACTTCATCGACAGCACGGCGTAGTTATACGGACGTCGACTCAGGTCGTGGCGCTGGAGGGTAACGCGGGCAGGGTTACGTCGGTTTTGCTAGGCAACGAGGAGCGAATCGACGCGGATCTGGTCGTGGTCGGTGTAGGACTGGACACTGAGGTCGAGCCGTTGCGGCAGGCGGGTGCGAAATGTTCGAACGGGGTTGACGTCGACCCGTACTGCGCGACGTCGCTGCCGGACGTATACGCAATTGGAGACTGCGCGAACCACGCGAACGAGTTTGCCGACGGGCGGCGGCTTCGGCTGGAATCGGTGCAGAACGCGAACGACCAGGCGAGAGTCGTGGCCGCAAAAATTGCCGGCGCCCCAGTTGCGTACTCGGCAGTACCGTGGTTCTGGTCGAATCAGTATGACGTGCGACTGCAAACCGTGGGCCTGAATATCGGGTACGACGAGACAGTGGTACGCGGAACACCGGAGGCGGGGGCATTCAGCGTGGTGTATCTGCGCGGGGGTAAAGTCGTCGCGCTCGACTGTATCAACTCTCCGCGTGACTTCGTGCACGGCAAGAAACTCGTCGCGAAGGGTATTCGGGCCAGCGCTGAAATTCTGCCGGGCGCAGACCTGGCGCAACTCGCGGTAGCGGCGCCGGCTTAAGTCGCACACCGAGTCGAAAGTGGTAAAGGGGCCGATTGCTGCCTGAATCTGCCCGCGGCTTTTGGATCGACGGTTCTGCCGATTCTGGGCGTGCGCGAATGGCGTTTGCTGCTGTGGATGCGTCGTCGCCTCCTGGCTCGACGAAAAAAGGTCATCTTGTTAAGCTTTGATAGTGTGGCTTGGTACAATATCCGGTATCTACTACAAGGGTGAATTGCTAATGGACTTTGGCCAAACTTCCGCGACCGATCAGGACGATGTCCGCGTCCAGAAGCTCTCTCATGGCATTGCCGACCGCTTACGTGCGCAGATTGTTACCGGGCAGCTCAAGCCCGGAGACAAGTTGCCGCTCGAGTCCGATTTGCTGGAGCGTTTCAAGGTGTCTCGCCCAACCATTCGCGAAGCACTGCGCATTCTTGAAGTCGAGGCGCTTATTAGTCTCGGCCGTGGGGCGCGTACCGGTGCCACGGTCTTGGGCCCGACGGTGGAGCGAGCAGCCGAGTACAGTGCGATGGTTCTGGCCAGCGGCGGCACGACCATGGGTGAACTGCACGAGGTTCGGGCGATTCTGGAACCCACGATGGTCTTGCGGGTAGGGAAAAAGAAAGACAAGAAACTTTTCGATGAGCTTGAAATGCACGTGGTCGCAGGCCACGCAGCGGTAGAGGCGGGTAACTTTCAGCTTGCGTTGACACACATTAACGAGTATCGCACGGTGCTCCTTCGGGCGACCGAAAATCGGGCCCTCACGTTCATCATGGATATGCTGCGAGTGCTCTCAGAAAAGTCCGTAGACACGCTGCTTGAATCTGGTGAGGATGCGCGAAACATGATGCGCACGAACATGATCAAAGCTTTACAGGCTCACCAACAACTCGTCGACCTGCTGCGTAATGGTCAATCAGAAGAAGCCCAGGCGTTTTGGCGCAAGTATATGGAGCGCTCCGTGGCTAACTTGACCAAGTCGGGCTTCGGTGCTCAAAAGCTCCAACATCGGTAAAAAGCGCTGCTGCAACTCCTTGGCGATATTGCAGCAGCGTAAAGGGTGATAGCGAAGTTCCGATCAGACGATTCCGGTGTTTCGCAACTCAGCTATCCGCTCCTCACTGAAGCCGAGTTCTCGAGACAAAACTTCCACGGTATGTTGTCCGATGGTGGGGGGAGCGTTATAGACGTCAACCGGCGTCGACGAAAGCCGGATGGGACTGGCCGTCAACGGAACCTTGCCCACCGTCGGATGCGGAACTTCGAGATGAAGTTCGCGATGTTTGACCTGCGGGTCCTCGACCATGTCGCATGCCTGGTAAATCGGCGATGCGACGACACCGCGCTCCACCAGCTTGCGATGCAACTCTTTCGCGGGCCACTGTCTGATTCGCTGCTCGAGAAGCGGGATCAGGATCTCCTGATGGGTCACCCGGTCTTTGCGGATTGCAAAGCGGGCGTCCTCCTTTAACTCCGGCAACTCCAGCACATCGCAAAGCTTGCGGTAATCAGGCTCCGCACCGGCTTGGATGTTGAGGAAGCCGTCGGCGCAGGCAAACACCTGAGCTGGCGCGGAACCGGGCGAGCGTGTACCTAGCCGTTCAGGAACCTTACCCTCGAGCGTCCACTCGATCGTGCGCGGCGCCATTGCGGCAACCGCAACGTCGAGCAGCGCCAGGTCGATATATTGACCGCCGCCGCCGGCGTCCCGATGGCGCAACGCTGCGAGGATTGCGATCGCGGCGTAAAGTCCGGTCATCTCGTCGACGATGAACACGCCCACGCGCTGGGGCTGACCTTGCGGCTCCCCGGTTACTGCCATCATTCCGCTCATGCCTTGGAACGCCGCGTCATAGCCGGGCTGTTTGGCGTATGGCCCGTCTTGGCCGAAGCCGGTGATCGAGCAGTAGATCAGGTTTGGGTTGACCGCGCGCAGACTTTCGTAATCGATCCCGTAGCGGGCGAGGTCGCCCACCTTGTAGTTTTCGATCAGTACATCCGAGTTCGCCGCAAGTCTGCGAATGATTTCCTGGCCTGCCGGCTTGGAGATGTCGATCGTTACCGAGCGCTTGTTCCGGTTCGAACACAGGTAGTGTCCGGACTCGGGAGTGGGATTGCCTTGGGCATCATGCGCGAACGACGGTCCGTAGGTGCGAAGGTCGTCGCCCCGCCCGGGGCGTTCGATCTTGATCACGTCCGCGCCCAGATCGCCGAGAGTCTGCGCGCACCACGGAGCTGAAACAATGCGGCCGAGATCAAGGACGCGAATTCCGTTAAGAGATTTTGACATCGGCTCCTCTCATTCGACAATCGGTTGCACGTCCCAGGATAGCCACAGTTCTGAGACATTGTTAACCATACCGGCGTCCTGATGCGGCACCGTGCCGGACTTTAGACGAAACTCCGGAATGCGGGGCAGCCATTCCTGCAGCCAGACCAGCAATTCACGTTTCGCCAGAATCGAGCCGGGGCAACGATGCGGACCGTTGCCGAAAGCGGCGTGCGGAATCGGCGCCGGACGGTTGAAGTCGACTTCCATCGGATTGCTGACTGTTTCGTCGTCCAGTCCGACGAGCGCGGTCACGCCTTGCAGCTGCTCGCCGGCCTTCAACTGCACGCCAAGGAACTCGTAGTCCTTGACGATCAGGCGCGCGGTATTGGAGACCCCGTGCCGCCGGATCAATTCCTCCACCGCGTGCGGGAGCAAATCGGGGTTTTCCCGCAATTGGCGAACGTGATCCGGGTGGGTCGCGAGGAAGATCGCCACGAAGCCCAACAGGTTTTTGACCGTATCGAGGCCGCCGCTCAAAAGCAGCGTGCACATGCCGACCACATATTCCTCGCCGATCGGCTCTCCGTCGATGCGCGCGTTCATGATCTTTGTGATCAGATCGTCGCGCGGATTGGCCTTGCGCTCATCGATGACCTTCTGGATATAGGCCTTCAGTGCAAGGCGCGCCCCGTGAATCGATTGCGGATTGGGCGAGCGCACGATCGCGTCCGCGTGAGGCATCAGCAACTCGCGGTCTTGCGGCGGCAACTGCATCATGGTCAGGAAGACCACGATCGGTAGTACCTTCGTAAATTCGGAAACGAATTCACACTCGCCGCGTGGCCGCATCCCCTCGATCAGATTGATCGCCACTTTGCGCACGGTCTCTTCGACCTCCGACACGACTTTCGGACTGAACGCCGGAGAGATGAGCAGGCGCCACGGTGCGTGGTGCGGCGGTTCGAAATCGAGCGGAGGCGCGGGGAACGGCCGCGGCACGTTCGGAATCAGCATGCGCTTCATCGAGAAGTGCTCATGGTCTTTCTGCACTGCCTCAATATCCTTTGCGCGGGTGATCATCCAGTAACCACCGTTGCGTGGAGTCCAGAAAATCGGCGGTGCCTCACGCTGAAGACGTTTCCATGCTTCGTGGACGCCATTCTTCGCGCCTTCGAGGTTGAAAATGTCGACGTCGTAGACCAGTGCGGGCGGTACGTGTGCTGGTCGCTCTGTCAGGGGGGGGATGTTTGGAAGATCCATGCTTTGTAGTTCCTGGAGTTGCTTTAGTCGATACGGCCTACGAGATGGCCAACTACAAGCGTTGCTCCTGGTTGCTCGAGGATACGCAGCACACCGGAAGCGGGCGACTCGACATCGAGAATCGACTTTTCGCTTTCAATCGAATAAAGCACATCGCCTTCGCTCACCGACGCACCGTCCGTCGCGCTCCATTCCACGAGTTGCACCTCGCTAACGGCGTCGCCGGCTGCGGGGATTCTGAGTTCTGTCATTACATCATCTCCATGCTTGCTTGGACGATGGCCTCTGCACCCTGGTAGTGCAGGGCGAGCATGCCACCGTGTTTGGGAACGGGTGAATAAGCACCGGCGACGCGCGCGATGGGCGCCTTGAGCGTGCCGAACAGCTCGCGATGCAGAATTGCGCTGATTTCCGCGGCCGGGCCCATGAATTCGGTCGCGCGATGCGCGATGACAGCGCGGCCGGTTTTGCTGACCGATTCGAGCAGGGTCTCGCCGTCGAGCGGCACGAGGCTGCGCAGGTCGATGACCTCGGCACTGACGCCCTTGCTCGCCAGAATGTCGGCAGCCTTCAGCGCGTCGTTGACGGTGGGGCCATACGAAATCAGCGTGACATCGGTGCCGATGCGCCGAACCGCGGCGAGACCGAGCGGAATCCGGTATTCGCCCTCGGGCATTTCGTTCTGGCCGAACAGGTTCAGCATCGAGTGGATCAGCACGCACGGATCGGGATCGAAGATGCACGACAGCAGCAGACCCTTCGCGTCCGCCGGGTTGCTCGGGAAGCAGACCTTCAGTCCCGGCGTATGCATGAGCCACGCCTCCGTGCTCTGCGAGTGCTGTGCACCATTGCCCGCGCCTACCAGCGTCATCATCGTCATCGGCACCGACGTCTGGCCGCCGCTCATATAACGAGCCTTGGCCGCGTGATTGATCAGCTGATCCATCGCGACCGGCAGAAAGTCCATCATCAGCAGTTCCCCGACGGGTTTGAGGCCGGCGAGACCCGCGCCGACGCACGCGCCGAAGATCCCTTGTTCGGCGATCGGCGTCGAGCGCACCCGGTCGCCGAAGCGCGTCGACAAGCCACGGCTGATCCCCACGACGCCACCGGCGGGATCGGCGATGTCCTCGCCGAGCATGATCACCCCGGGGTCCTGTTCCATCGCAATCGTGAGCGCTTCATTGAACGCATCGCGCATCGTCGCCTTGCGCATCGCACCAGTGGGCGCCGCACCGGCGGCTGGTCGCTGACGGGAGAACGGCGCGAAGTCGGGCTGGGCATACGTGTTGCGCACGACATCCGCATGCTGAACCGGAGCAGGGGGCGTGCCGAGCACGAACTCGACGTGTCCCGACACCTCGGCGGCAACGCCTGCATCGATATCGTCGAGCTCGCCCGCGGTTGCTACGCCATCCTGAAGAAGCCGGGCGCGCAGCGCCGGAACCGGGTCGCGGGTCCGCTCGTCGGTCAGCTCCGCCTGGTTCATATAGGCGCCTGCGTCGGCGAAGTAGTGGCCGCCGAGACGATAAGTGACGGATTCGATGAACGTCGGACCTTCGCCCCGGCGTGCGCGCCCGATCGCCTGGTTGAACTCGTCGGCCAGTGCGTGCGGGTCGCGGCCGTTCACGGTGACGCCCGGCATGCAATAAGCGTCGGCCCGCTTCGACAGTTGCTCGAGCACCGAGTACTCGGAGAACGGTGTCGACTCGGCCCACGAGTTGTTATGGCAAACGAAAACCAGCGGCAGCTTCCACAGCGAAGCGAATAGCATGGCTTCATGCACCGCGCCAATACTGGTCGCGCCGTCGCCGAAGCTGACGCTGACGACCTTTCCGCTTTTCTGCAACTGACTGGCTAGCGCGAGCCCGACGCCGACCGGCGCGCTCGAACCGACAATGCCCGTCGTCATCATCAGGCCAAGTTCGGGTTTCGCGACACCCATCCCGCCGCCTTGGCCCCCCGATACACCAGCCGGGTGACCGATGAATTCCGCCAGCAGCTCGCGCAGCGGCAGCCCGCGTGCCAACACGTCAGCCAGTCCACGGTAGATGGTCACCATCTGATCGTCTTTACCAAGACATTCCGACAGCACCGCGGGCGCGAGTTCCTGGCCGGTGACCGGATAGAAGCTGAATGAAATCTTGCCGGCGCGAAGTTGCTTGGCGATCGCCTGCTCTGATGCCCGGATCAACGCAACCTTGCGATAAATGCTCTTAAGAGCGCTCGAGTCGAGTTGATGGTTCTCGGCTATCCAATTCGAATTTTCCAACGCTATCTCCGCCATGTCTTGGGGTAATTACTGATTAGAACGCAGCCCTTTTAGCGACTGCGCACCGTTTCGTTTAGATGGTACACTAAGATAACGTATTTAACTTTGTTGAACTATAGTACAACCTTAGCGGGCGGGAGATCAACGCCCGGCTGCAACGTTCCAAGGTAACGAGGAGACACGCATGGCGAGCGGCAGCAAAGCGAAACACCCAACAATTCCCCTATGGCTATCAAAGGACGTGCGCCGTGCTTCTGACGCGTATGCGACGCCTTCGCCAAAAGATCTGGGCACTCACGACGTCTCAATAAGCCGTTACATCTCGCGCGACTTTCACGAGCGCGAGATGAAGCAGATGTGGTCGTCGGTGTGGCAGATGGCCTGCCACGAGACCGAGATTCCCGGGGCCGGGGACTACACCACATACGAGATCGGAGCGCGCTCGTTTATCGTCGTACGGATTTCGGAAAATGCCATCAAGGCGTATCCGAATGCATGTCTTCATCGCGGCATGCAACTGGTGGATGGCGACGGGCACGCCGGTGCGTTCGCTTGCCGGTTCCACGGTTGGACCTGGAATCTGGATGGGTCGCTCAGAAAGGTCACCGAAGACTGGGATTTCCCGCAAACCTGTGAACACGACATGTGCCTTCCTGAAGTTGCAGTGGCGACTTGGGGCGGCTTCGTGTTCATCAACCCCGCTGCGAACCCGGAGCCTTTCGAGCAGTACATCGGCAATCTGCGCGACCACTTCCAGTCCGCGCCACTTGAAGAGCGTCGTATTGCGATTCACGTCGCGAGAGTAATGCCCGCAAATTGGAAAGTGGCGATGGAGGCTTTCATGGAGTCCTACCATGTGTCGCCAACGCATCCACAGTCGGTGCCGGTTTCCGAATACGCGGAGACGCAGTACGACATCTACGGTCCGAACGTGAGCCGGCTCGCGACGGTATCGGTTGCACAGGCCGGCGGTATTACCGCGGATATGACCGAACAGGAATTCGCCGACTACGTGTCGAAATCGACGGGACGCGAATCTCTGCAGCTCGAGCCCGGGCAAACTTATCGTGGTGTGCTAGCCGCGCAGCGCCGCACCGACGTTTCGAAAGTACTAGGCAGGCCGGTCGAACATCTGACGGACGTCGAGATGCTCGACGCGGTCGAGTATTTCCTGTTTCCGAATTTCCTGCCGTGGCACGGCTTCGGTTTGCCGATTGTGTACCGCTTCAGGCCGAACGGCGACCGTCACGACAGCTCCATTATGGAGGTCTATCTGCTCGCGCCTCGTGATCTGTCGAAGGCTGTGCCGCGTGCGCCGAAGATGGAATGGTTGCCGGAAGATCAACCGTTCGCGGCGCACGCGGGTCTCGGCCGGCTTGGACCCATCTTCGATCAGGACTACGAAAATATTGTCGGCGTCTGGAAAGGGCTGCACTCGACTGTGCGTAGCGGCGTGATGCTCGGGCGCTACCAGGAGTCCCGGATTCGTCACTATCACCAACGCATCGATGACTTCGTCGACGCTCAACGCGGGGAGTAAAAATACTATGGAAAATCCGACGAAAACCGAAGCCGAAGATCTCACGCAGTGCATCCTCTATGAGGTCGTCGAAGATCATATCGCGCGCATCATCATGAATCGGCCGCATCGGAAGAACGCGATCCTGACGCCCGTGATGAACGAGATGTTGGCGGATGCGTTCCGCAAGGCCCAGGACGACGACATGGTGAAAGTCATCATCCTGTCGGGAACGGGCACTGATTTCTGCGCCGGCGAGGACACGCAGAAAATGCCGGTGGAAGCGTTCGGTCTGAAGAAGGGTGGCCGTCTCGGGCAATCGAAGCGCATGCGCGGCATTCGCCAGCTACTTGACACTACGCTTAACGGGACCATTTGGGGCGATAAGGTCGTTATCGTCGCGGCGCAAGGTGCAGTGCTCGGTCAGGGCTTCTCGTTCGCGATGACGGCCGACCTGTTGTTGCTTTCGGACGATGCGTACGTCGCACGACGGCAAAGCCGGATCGGCTTCGCCGGCTTTGAAACGCAACTGCCAATGACCTTGCTGCGTCTCGGGCTTAACCGGGGAATGGAAGCGCTTTTGACCGGTCGCACGCTCACGGCAGAGGAATTGAAATCGTGGGGTGTCGCCAATTCAGTAGTGCCTCGTGACCAGCTCGACGCAGAGGCGCTTCGTTACGCGCGCGCGGTTGCAGCTCACAGTACGGACAACCTGATGCTTGGCAAGCGTGCCTTGCAGCAGTTCTACCACGGACTCGGCCTCGGCGCTTTCCTAAACTTCGCCACCGTCGCGCACCCGTTGTTTTCCAATGTCGTGTGGCGCGAAGACGAGCTAAATTTCCTGCGGGAGCGTGACCGGGTCGGCGGACGCGAGGCGATGAACAACGTGAACCGGAAGTGGGAAGACCTCGGTTTCAAGTGAGGGATTCTGGACTCGAAATGTACCGGCGCGCCGATGGCGCGCTTGCGTTCTGGGAAGAATAGTCATGATGGAATTTGTGCAATACCAGTTGGGCAATGATCACGTCGCGACGATTACTCTGAACCGTGACGAAAAGCTCAATGCGATCAACGCGGATATGCTCGCTGAAATCCGGCGGCTCTGGCAGGTAGTGCGCGACGACGACGCAGTGCATGCGGTGGTCGTTCGGGCCACCGGCGCACGAGCGTTCTCGACGGGGCTCGATCGCGTACAGGGATTCAAATATCCGGACAACGTGTGGAATAAGCCCGACCCGGGTGAAAGTCTGGACCCGAAACACCACCGTGTCTGGAAACCGGTGATCTGTGCGATCAACGGTATGTGCGCCGGCGGCGCATTTTATCTGGTGGGTGGCTCCGACGTCGTGATCGCGGCGGAGGATGCGAGCTTCTTCGATCCGCATGTCGACTTCGGGCTCGTCGCAGCGCTGGAACCGATCAGCATGTCCCGGCGCATGCCGATCGGCGAGGTGTTGAGGATGTCACTGATGGGCGTCGAAGAGCGGATGAGCGCGCAGCGCGCGCATCAGATAGGCCTCGTGTCGGAACTGGTTGCGACGGACAAGCTGTGGGAGCGCGCGCATTACGTCGCGTCAGTGATTGCCGGCAAGCCCTCTGTCGCGACTCAGGGCACGGTCCGCGCGATCTGGGAGTCGCTCGACGTGGGGCGTTCCCAGGCGATGACACGTGGTCTTTCCTATACGCAGATCGGCAACGAGCTGGGCATTGCGCAAGTAGAGAACATGCTCAAGACCGGGAAGCGCAAGGCCTACGAAACGCGTTGAGGGAGTGTCATGAGCATTGCCAGTCATATCAAGGAGGTGACGGTCGCGGGAGGCAGTCGGACCGCGATCGATTTCGGATCTGAACAGATCACGTGGGGCGGCCTGGGTGCGTCGATTGCCGAGCTCGAATCGCTGCTCGACAAGCCGGGGAATTCGGAAGAACTCGTTGGCCTGCTTGGCCGTAACCGGACCGAGCCAGTCGCTGCGTTCATCGCGGCATTGGGAGCAGGAAAGCCTGTGCTGCTGATCAATGCGGTGCGCTCGGCAAACCAGGTCGCAAAGGAAGTGGAGGAGCTGCGGCTTGCGTGCCTGCTCGGTACTGCAGACGACCTCGTACCCGAAGTTCTCGCTGCGGCGAGACGGACCGGCACCCAAGTACTCGAACTGTCGCTGCAAAATGAAGAAATTGACTACACGGAGCGCACCCCGCGCGGCATCGGGCCCTTCCGCACTCGCGGCGAAGGCACGTTAATCGAGATTCAGACCAGCGGGACGACCGGTGCCCCGAAGCGGATTCCTATCGCCGAGCACACTATCGAGGCGTCGTTGAGGGACGGTATCAGGAGCGCACGTGGGACCGTGGAACAGCCAAAGTTGGAGCCGAAGACTTCGCCGACGTTAATGTTCAGTCCGCTTGTTCATACGAGCGGCACCTTCAATACGCTGATGGCGGTATTCGAGGTTCGGCCGATCGTGCTGTTTGAGAAGTTCGATCCAGCCAGGTTCACGGAAATGCTGGTGCGCTACCGGCCGCGTTTCGTGCCACTGCCGCCGACCGCGATAAAGATGATGGTGGACAGCCCGGCGACGCGGGAAGACTTTTCCAGCGTGACCGCCGTGCGGGCCGGGACGGCACCGCTTGCCGTCGAACTGCAGGATGCATTCGAAAGCAAATTCGGTGTTCCGGTACTTACCACCTACGGTGCTACCGAATTCATGGGCGTCGTCACGAGTTGGACGCTCGACGACTATCGCCAGTTTGGCAAAGACAAGCGTGGCAGCGTCGGACGGACGTCCAAGGGCGTTGAGATACGTGTAGTGGAGGCCGATTCGGGCGCGGAAGTCGCGCGCGGTGAGGTCGGCGTGCTCGAGGCGCGACTGCAACGTATCGATGGCGGAAAGTCATGGATTCGCACGACGGACATCGCGCGCATTGATGAGGATGGCTTTCTCTACGTCCTCGGGCGCTCCGACGACGCGATCATTCGCGGCGGTTTCAAGATCATGGCCGGAAAAGTTGCGGACCTGATCCGGCGCTATCCGGGTGTGAACGACGCGATCGTGATCGGCAGACGGGACGAGCGCCTCGGCGAAGTGCCAGTGGCGGTCGTCGAGCCGTCGCGAGCGGATGAAGAGATTGACGCCTCCGCATTGAGATTGTTCGCGAAGGAGCACCTGACGCCTTATGAAGTGCCGGCCCGAATCCACGTGGTGCCGCGCTTGCCGCGCACGGTATCCGACAAGATAAGCCGGGTGGAAGTCAAGGCCATGCTGGACGCATTGGAAACTTAGTCCTCGTGAGGGGCACCCGGCTCACACGCGGGGAGCCGCTGCAGTGCGGAGCGTGACTAACCGGACCGGCCGCTGCTTTCAGTTCGCAGGCAGCTCCCTAAAACATACTGAGTCGTACAGGAGCGGTGATGAAGGACCTCGTTCTAGCGAAATTGGAAAGCTTTTACGTGGGCGGTACGAACCACGAGATGGAAACCACCGTGTTCGGCCGCGAGTACGCGCGAACAGGCGCGATGTATGTACGGAGGATGGTGCCGGCGGCGCGCGAGTTTTCCCTTCCGGTGGTGTTCGTCCATGGCGGAATGCACACGGGCGTGACCTGGGAAACGACGCCGGACGGCCGTGACGGTTGGGAGACCTTATTCGTACGCGGCGGTTTTGAAACGATCACGATCGATCAGGCATGGCGAGGTCGCTCAGCGCCGGATCTTGGCGGACTGAATCCGACCCGCACGGAGCCGCAACCCGTTCCCCACGCATTCACCTGTGGCGATCAAATGGCTCGTCGATTTGAACGCGGCGGTGGTCGTTTTCCTATAGAGCATCTCGATCACTACACTTCCCAACTCTGGCCCGACTTCTATGTTCCCACAGCGTTCGCAGCCGGGCAGCCGGGCCTGAGTGATCCGCGCGCGCTGCCCCCTTTAGTCGAGTTGATCGACAAAGTGGGGCCAGTCGTACTCGTTACCCATTCGCAAGGCGGACATCTTGGATGGATGGCCGCATGCGCACGGCCGGCCAAGGTTGCGGCAGTTCTTGCGATCGAACCGGCACTGACGTGTCCTGGCTTGGACGCGCCAGAGTTTCCCGAGATTCCGGTGAAGATCATGTGGGGAGACAACCTGCCGCCGCATGCGCGTACGCTGTCGCTCGCTGACGTCGAACAGGCCCGTCAGGTGGCGGCGCTTCGGCCCAGTGTCACGGTCGACCTGCTGCCGGAAAGCGGGATACACGGAAATGGCCACATGTTGATGATGGAAGACAATAGCGCCGAGCTTGCGACGCGAGCGATGGATTGGCTTCGCGGCCTCGCGCTTGCCTGAGTCGCCGGCTCGAACTCTGGAAGGTTCTGGCGCGAGCTTTTGGCTTCGCCCATCGGTGATGTCCCGCACGCTGCCGTACGGGACGTCACCTCTCCGTAGCCTATTGAGATAGGCGGGCAAGGCCCGTCTCGCAGATGTCGAGCGCTGCATCAATTGCCTGATGCCGCGGGTTGGTGATCTCGCGAATGCGCGGGTCGGTTACGATCAGAAACTCGCCTCGCTCGACACCGTCCAACGCCAGCCGGGCGGTCAGATCCGGCGCAAACCCATGCGCCTTGACCGCCTCCTCGGCCCGAGCGGCAAATTCGGCCGGCATGCTGCTCGAACCTCCATAGCGATCTTGCCGTGCACGCCGAGCGTCCCATACTCTCGTCGCTACGATGCCGGGACAGAAAATGCTGACGCCTACGCCGGTGTCGGCCAGGTCACGGCGCAGCCCATCGGCTAGCCCCAGAACCGCATGTTTGGTGGCCGTATAGGCGGTGAGTGGCGCGGTCAGCGGTAGACCAAGTGAATTTTCGGATCCCGTTACGACGAATCGAGCGGTGCTCCCTTTGCCGACCTCGGCAAGCAGTTGTGGCACGAAAATTTGCATCGTATTGAATACTCCGCCGACGTTGACATCGAAGAGCCACTGGAACTCGCGAGGATCGGTGTCCAACACTTTTGCACCAATCGCGACCCCTGCGTTCGCAAACACCAGATTGATGCGACCGAAATCGCGAACCACTTCACGGCTGACCGTTTCAAGCTGACGACGCTCGGCCACGTCGCACGCATACGCGCGTGCGGATTCACCCACCTCGATAGCAACGGCTTGGGCCGTCGCATGATCGAGATCGACAACGGCAACCTTTGCACCGCGTGCCGCTAGCTCCACGCACAAAGCGCGTCCAATCCCGCTTCCACCGCCTGTCACGACAGCTACCAGTCCCTCATACATGTTTCATTCCTCTTTGATGGATGTTAGGCCGACCCCAATGATCTCTCGGGGTTTGCGTTGCAATGGGCACAATTCGATGAAAAGCAAACATAGATATCTACGATATCTATGTTGACGTAAAGTGTATAGAAAAACTTGTGCTCGTCGAATGTAGTTGACGCGAACGCCCAACCTGCATATCGTAGATAACTATGTTTACTATGAAGTCATTGGAATAATTTCGATTGCATAGATCAGGAGGAACGGACGATGGAATATCGGAGGCTTGGCGCTAGTGGTCTCAAAGTCTCGAAGATTTGCCTTGGATGTATGACCTACGGAAAAGGGAAAATGCATGCTGGCTGGGCGCTCGATGACGAGGCCAGTCTGCCGTTTTTCCGCCGGGCTATCGAAGCCGGAGTCAATTTTTTTGACACCGCCAATGTGTACGGTGAAGGAGCGAGCGAGCGGGCCGTTGGCCGGGCTACCCGAGAGTTCGCGCGGCGCGAGGAGGTGGTTATCGCGACCAAGTTCTTCGGTCCGGTAGGCAAGGGGCCTAATGAACGTGGCGCGTCCCGCAAACATATCATCGCGGCGGTCGATGCGAGCCTTGAGCGGCTCGGGACCGACTACATCGATCTGTACCAGATGCACCGCTGGGACAGCGAGACCCCGTTCGAGGAGACCGCGCGGGCACTGGACGACCTGGTGAGGGCGGGGAAGGTGCGATATATCGGCGCGTCGTCGATGTACGCGTGGCAATTCGCCACCGCGCTCGGCATTCAGGAGCGCAATGGGCTGGCCAGATTCATTTCGATGCAACCGCAGTACAACCTTGTCTATCGTGAGGAAGAGCGGGAAATGCTGCCGCTTTGCCGCGCGGCTGGAGTTGGCGTGATCCCGTGGTCGCCGCTTGCTCGTGGCTTTCTCGCGGGCAATCGTCGCAAGGAGGGCGGCGGCGAGACGTTGCGCGCGCAAAACGACACCTGGGCAAAAGACCTGTATTTCCGCGAGGACGATTTCGCGGTGCAGGCGCGGCTTGCCGAAGTCGCTGCGGCGCGTGGTGTGGCTCCGATGCAGATCGCACTCGCATGGGTCGCTACCCGGCCTGGCGTGACGTCCCCGATCATCGGGGCGACCAAACTCGAGCAGCTGGACGAAGCGATCGCGGCACTGGATCTGGTGCTGACTGAAGACGAAGTCAAACTTCTCGAAGAAACTTACGAGCCCCATCCGGTGCTCGGTTTTTCATGATAGTTCGGCGTTCACGCAGCGGCGCTGCAGGTGCGGCGTGTAATTCGTGCGGGACCCGATCGAACAATAAAACTAGGAAGAAACTGTCACCCGGCAGTTTCTTCGTCGCAGGTCAGGAGACAATTTAATGAACGCGGAAACGAAGATCGGCGATCTGGCGATCGATCGCGACGCATTGCTTCACGCAATTCGCGAGGATCGCGAATTGCTCTATAAACTCCGCAAGCTGACGGCAGTCATCCGGCTGGATTTCGAGCAGAATGCATTCGATCTGCACGTCGAGGACGGCGTGCCGAGCACGCTCGAACCCGCCCACGGCGACGCGCAAATCGTGATCAAAGCGCCGTGTACGTTCTGGCAGAAAGCGTTGGTCCGGACCCCGGAACGCGGCTTCGAGTCACTGAGTGCTGGCGGAAAATACGGAGCCGTCGCCGAGGGCGCGTTCCATGAGCTGGTCGCTCCGTATCAGGGGGCAATACAGCGCCTGTTCGTGGTATTGCGGGAGACGGTAGCGGGCAAGACCGCCCGTTTCTCTAGCAATCCAGAACCGTACCGCGACACCGATAATGCGGTCGGGCGCTATGCGTTCGTTCGGTGCGGCGACCAAGAGGCGCGCGTCTATTATGAAGAGGCCGGCTCTGGGCCCATCACGTTGGTGCTTCAGCACACGGCGGGGGCGGACAGCCGGCAATACCGGCACATGCTGGCGAATCCGGAGTTGCAGCGGCGCTTTCGCATGGTCGCTTGGGACTTGCCGTATCACGGCCGCTCGTTGCCGCCAACGGGTGAGCGGTGGTGGGCAGCGCCGTATCGGCCGAGCAAAAACGATTTGATGAATTGGAGCGTGGCGATCTGCGACACGCTTGGACTCGCGCGCCCCATCTATCTTGGCACCTCGGTGGGCGGACAACTCGCGCTCGATCTCGCGGCGAACCATGCCGAACGGTTCCGCGCTTTCGTGGCTGTAAACGGCTGGTACGAAATCGTTTCGCGTGGGCCGTACGACAACGACATCCATCGACACCCGCTGACCACGACCGACTACTTTGCTTCCAGGATCCTGGCGGCAACTTCGCCCACCGCGCCGGAGTCGTCAGCGCAGGAGGTGTACTGGGTTTATCGCTCGAATGTGCCGGGAGTCTACGCGGGCGATAACGATTACTTCATGAATCTGCACGACCTGCGTGTGGATGGCCATCTGATCGACACTTCGAAGAACCCGGTCTACGTTGTCACCGGTGAATACGACGGCAGCATGCTGTTTCCTGCACACGGCGGAATGGCCGTTGCCGAGCATATTCCCGGCGTCGTGTTTCGCGAACTACCGGAGCTCGGACATTTTGCGCCATCTGACGACCCTGTACGCTTTTGCGAAGCGATCATTCCAATTCTCGACGAAATCGTGTCTATAAGCCGCTGAGGAACAACGCAATGCCTAAACTGATTTTGCTGGTGGAACGCAAGGCCGGCTCGACCCATGATGAATTCCGCGCTCATTACGAGGCGGTACACGCGCCGCTTGCGAAGCGCAGCCTGCCGCATCTCGCTTCTTACGCACGGAACTACCTGAAAGCGTTTCCCGGAAGGCCGCTGCCGCCATTTGATTGCATCACCGAGTTCTGGTTCAAGGACGAAACCGGCCTGCGTGAATCGTTGGATTGGGCTCGCAGTGAAGAAGGGCAGGTGCTTGCGCGCGACGAGGCGAATTTCATGGCGCGCGAAACGATGCGCACTTATCTGGCGGACGAGGTGGATACTGGCGTCGAACAGGCCGAAGCGAGTTCGAGTCAGAGCGCGAATAGCGAGGTACAGAAGCTGATTTTGCTGATGAAGCGCAGGCCGGATTTGAGTCGGGAAGAGTTCCGCTCACACTACGAGTCCGTACACGTGCCGATCGCCAGAAAGGGCATCCCGAACCTAGTTCGCTATGTACGCAACTATCTTCGGTCGTTTCCGGGGCAGCCCGAGCCGGCGTATGACTGTGTGACCGAGTTGTGGTTCAGGGACGAGGAGGGGCTTGGACAGGCGTTGTCGTGGATGCGCAGCGAGAGCGGTCTGGTTCTTGCGCAAGATGAGTCGAACTTCGTGGACCGCGATGCGATGGCGGTCTTCATCGCAAACGAAGTTCACTCGGGTGCGCGTGAAACCGCACAGAATGCAGGCTCTGCGGGGCAAGCGAAGTGTACGTTCGCCTTCGATCACCATAGCCCGGAATATAAGCAGACTTGGGCGGAATCCGCGCTGGACCGGGCAGAAAAGTGCCCGCTCGCGTGGACCGATGCGCATGGGGGCTACTGGGTTCTAAGCAGCCATGCGGATTTGAGCGCGGCAGTCAACGACTACGAGACCTTCTCGTCTTCGCATAACTTGCCGGAGAAGCCGTGGGCGAAGGGCATTCTGATTCCCGAGTTGCCGTATACGCTTTCATTGTCGGAAAGTGACCCGCCGATTCATCAGGCGAGACGCATGATCGAGGCGCCATATTTCGCCCCGCAAGCGGTGCGCCGGTTTTCCCAGGTCGCACAGAAGCATATTGATGAAGCGATCGCCGACGTGGTCGACAGAGGAGAACTGGATCTCGCGGCCGACTTTGCGATGCGGGTGGCGGCAAAGACGACGATGGAAGTCGTGGGTATCGATCCGGAACTGTGGCGCACCTTCATGATGTCGGCACACCAGGCGTCGTTGCTGCCGACTGACCATCCAGACTACCCGATCGAAGCCATCAAGTTCGTGCAGTCGAAAATGCGCGAGGTGCTGGCAGAGCGCAAGGAGTGCCCCCGCAAGGATATCGCGAGCGCGCTGGCGACTAAAACGGCCATGGGTGAGCCTCTCGAGCTGGAAGTCCAGGTCGGAATGATGTCCGCTGCCATTTTCGGTGGCTTTGGCACCGTGATGTCGACCACGCTCTCCGCGCTGCTGTGGCTCGAGAACCGGCATGACATCCGCGAGCGGCTGTTGTCCGACGATCAATTCATCGACCAGTTCATCGAGGAAATCCTGCGTGTGTATCCGCCAAACCATGGCACGGCGCGCACTGTGGGACGTGACGTGGAGATGCACGGACAGCAGTTGCGCAAGGGCGAGCGCATCCTCTTCTCGTGGGCGGCGGCGAACCGCGATCCGAATGTCTTCGAGTGTCCCACGGAAGTGCGGCCCGAGCGGGCGAATGCGAAAGCCCACTTCAGCTTCGGCGGTGGCCATCACAAATGCCTCGGTGCGCCGCTGGCAAGAGTCGAAGTTCGTCAGATGATCCGCGCGGTGCTCACGCATATGCCGGACTATGCGATCGACCACGATCAGCTCGAGTATTACCCGTCGTTTGCGAATACCGCGGGGGTGTTGCGTATGCCCATTAAATTCACTGCAAGGGCCGGCCAATGACGAACAACGAACTGGATGCAGCGATCTCGCGAGTTCGTGTCAGTCGGGACAAAGGCGTGCAGTGGCTGCTCGCCCACATTGCTGCAGACGGCGAACCGG
This sequence comes from Paraburkholderia phytofirmans, assembly GCF_046028095.1. Taxonomy (GTDB): domain Bacteria; phylum Pseudomonadota; class Gammaproteobacteria; order Burkholderiales; family Burkholderiaceae; genus Paraburkholderia; species Paraburkholderia phytofirmans_A. The sequence goes on along the minus strand of NZ_JAQQDJ010000009.1, from coordinate 95,329 downwards.
TCGGCGCAAAGGAGCGTAATGGCTGGGGAAGGGTGCCGTGGGCATTGGCAGTGGCGGGGGAAGGCGAAGCGGCCGCCCGCGTGATTGCGTGGGCGGAGAGCAGCCAACTCGCGCACGATGGCGGATTCGCACCCGGCCCGGCATTCGGCAGCGGGCGATTTGGCGCCTATCCGTTGGCGCACTTCGCGATCGGCGCATGGCTGACAGAGCGGTTCGGCACCTCTCTTGCCGCGATGGATGCGCTTAGGCGAATGCAGGATCCGGCGACCGGCGGTCTGCCGATCGGGCCGGTTGCCGATCGCGCAACGGATGTTTACGACCTGTTGTCCACGGCGCAGGTCGGGCTCGCTGCGGTGATCACCGGACAGGATGACGTCGCGGATCTCGCATATCGCTGGGTTGTCGACCTCATCGCACAACAGCCGATCGGCGCGGAGCAGTGCTTCTATTCGTTTCGTCGCGGGCCTGCGCTGGTTACTGAACCTGCCGGGCAGTTGGCATGGCTGGCTCTAACCGATTTCTCGAAACCGCGCCAATCGTTCTATACGCCGGGCATGGCGGCGGTCTTTCTGTCCAGCTACGCGCAACGCAGAAAGCAGCAGGAACCGTTACGCCTGGCGACCCGCCTGCTTCAGTTCAATGTCGATGGTTGTGCGGAGCAGTTTCAGGATCCTGGCTCGGTTCAGGTCTGCAAGTTCGGCTGGGGCGCGGCTACGATGTTGGTGGCCGACCCGGAGGGCGGCTGGCTGCGGCATGTCCACGCGATGGGCGAGTGGTTCATCGGCAACCAGCACCAGGACGGAGCCTGGGCGCCGTCTTCTTTCCTTTCTGAGCAACCGGGAAATATCGACAAGCTCGTTAAGACCGCGGAGCATGTTATGGAGGTGAACGCCATCCTGACCGCGCTCGGTACTGTCAGGGGTAGGGGCTAAGGATATTGGCCCCGGCCCATACTTGCCGCTGGATTTTCCAGTTTCCGGCAAAAAGTCCGTTGTTCTTCAGGCGGTAGAGACTTGAGACTGAAGGCGGTTGCCATTGCAAGAAGGTTCGCTTCCAGCTCGACGGAGCAGCAACATCGAGGGCGCAGTGCTTTTGCCGGGAGCGTTAGCATATCGCCGGTGGCGGCCCCGTCACATTAATGGCTTATCAGGCTGAGCATTTTCAGTACACATCGGGTCAGCCAAAATCGTTTCTGCCGTCGTAGATGACACGGTGCTGGCTCGCGGCATTGAAAGTCTGCGGGTCGCCGATGCGTCGGTCATGCCGCATATCACCTCCGGCAATACCAACGGGCCTTGCATCATGATCGGAATCAAGGGCGCTGAATTGGCGCTCCGCAAGTCCGGCACCTGACGACAAGTGCCGTCAGCGTTCGCCGTTTGCGTCAACGAGCAACGCTCTGCTTTGCCGTCGGATAGCCTTGCAGATATGACCGCATATTCCAATCGTATTGGACGAGGTCAACTTAGCTAACTATATTGCTCCCATATGAATCGACGGAGCCGTGCAGGTGGTCACGGCTCGAATTTGCAGGATCGTGATAAGGGAATGGAAGCGATGAAGACTTCAGCTTTTGATCTGGTGGTCCGTGGCGGCACGGTAGTCGACGGCAACGGGACAGCGTCATTCGAGGCGGATGTTGCCGTTACGCAGGGGAAAATCACTGCAATCGGGAAGAACCTCGGGAGCGGCGCCGAAGAGATCGACGCGCGAGGCTGTCTGGTAACACCGGGCTTCATCGATCTGCATACGCATCTGGATGGTCACGTTACCTGGGAGCAGCGGCTCAAGCCATGCTCCGGTCACGGTATCACCACCGCGATCATGGGCAATTGTGGGGTTGGGTTTGCGCCCGCGCGACCCGCCGACCACGATGCGCTGCTCCGGCTGATGGAAGGGGTCGAAGATATCCCATTCAAGGTACTCAAGGCAGGATTGCCATGGGCATGGGAAACATTCCCAGAGTATCTGGACTTTCTCTCGCAGCGCCAATACGACATGGACGTAGGCACGTTGCTGCCGCATTCGATGTTGCGCGCGTATGTGATGGGCGAGCGCGGTATTCGCGGAGAAAGCGCTGGCGCCGAAGAAATCGCGCAGATGGCGACGCTCGCGAGCGAAGCTAGTGGAGCCGGCGCATTGGGCTTCGCATCGTCCCGTCTGACAGAGCAGCGTGCGAAAGATGGCAGCAGCATTCCGTCTTTGCGTGCCACAGAGGACGAACTGCTTGGCATCGCGCGAGGCCTGCGTTCAACCCGCGGCGGAACGTTGCAGATGGCCATCGAATTCAATGAGTTCCCAGGAGCGGTCGATGAGCTGAGCATGTTTATCCGGGTGGCTCGCGAAAGCGGTTTGCCGGCTATGTACTCGCTAAAGCAATCGAACCGGACTCCCGCAGGATGGCGCGAGCTGCTGGCCCTCACCGCCAGGGCTAACGATGACGGCGCGGAAATTCACCCCCAGGTTTTGGGCCGCCCGACCGGCGCGATCATCACGCTGGATGCGACGCTTCATCCGTTCGCGCGCTGTCCGGGTTTCGAGCCATTGGCAAAAATTCCGTTGCGCGAACGTGTGGAACGGATGCGCAATCCCGAACTTCGGGCACGCCTGATCGCCGAAGCGACGACGGTCAAGATGTCCGCGCGCAGTAGCGGAGACAGTTACTCCCGGATGTTCCGGTTCGCGGAGCCGCTTCAATACGAACCGGACCCGGCTACCAGTGTGGCTGCGTACGCGAAAGCGCAAGGCGTGGCGTCTGAAGCCGTTATCTACGATTGGTTGATGGAGAACGAGGGCACGGGGCAGGTTCTATATGCCGCAGGTAATTTTGCCGACGGCAACCTGAACGCCGCACTCGAGATGATGCGCGTTCCCAGCAGTGTGCCAGGCCTCGGCGATGGCGGTGCGCATAGCACGTTTATTTGCGATGCGAGCGCGCCGACGTACATGCTTACCTATTGGGCGCGCGATCGCACGAGGGGAGAAAAAATGAGTGTCCCAGAGGTGGTCCGCAAGTTGACTCGTGACGGCGCGAGGGCGGTTGGCCTCCACGATCGAGGCGTGCTCGCGCCCGGCTACAAGGCGGACCTGAACGTGATCGATCACGATCGTCTGACATTGCATTCGCCGCGACTGGTCGTCGATCTCCCGGCTGATGGCCGGCGCATGGTCCAGGGCGCGACCGGCTACGTCGCCACCGTGGTGAGCGGCAAGATCGTCAGACGTAATGACGAAGAAACAGCTGAATTGCCTGGCCGTCTTGTCCGTGGCGTGCAATCCGCTCCTTGAGTTGTGCCGGACGAAGCTCCCCGACGTGTGCGTGGCTATGACGTCCGGTGCGGCGCACTGGAGACCGTGGCCCTGAAAGTAGCAATGAAGCGTAACCCGATGCGCTGACATGTCGACCGGAATCCATCTTCTAATTGCAGGAAAGCCTAATGACATCGAGCTATCAATTTGCCGACGGATGGCCGTCTGTTGCCAAAACAGGCTGGACCGCCGCGAGCTTCGATACATCGAAAGCGGTTCACCACTTCGAAAAGGAAGAGCTTGAACTGCTGCTTGCGCTGGTGGACAGGACGAAGGCGAAGGGAATCGACGTTGCAGCGATAACCCGGGACGATTTCGATCATCCCGAACTGCATGATGTACTCGAGAGCCGGGTACGGGAATTGAAATACGGGCAGGGACTGGCGATTCTGGGTGGATTTCCAGTCAGGCAACGTCCGCTCGAGGATGTCTGGCGAATGTACTGGGGTATCGGTTCGCATTTCGGCGTTGGCGTGTCGCAAAACACGCGTGGCGATTTGCTCGGCAAGGTCACGGTGACGCCCGGGACGGTCGGCGGCCGTGTATATGGATCCTCAGGCGTGGCGCCTCTTCATAGCGACCGGATCGATATGTTGTCGCTGCTTTGTGTCAACAAGGCAAAACGCGGAGGCGAAAACGTGTTCGTCAGTAGTCTGGCGGTTTGGGATCTGGTACAGCGTGAGCGTCCCGACCTGTTCGACCTTCTGAGACGCGGATATCCGCAGCACAGAAACAACGAGCAGGCGGAAGGCGACAGTCCGGTGACGCCATATCGCGTGCCCGTATTTGGCGAGCGTGACGGGTTGCGAAGCGTGTACTTCGGCGGCAATGCGATGCTTGCACATCAGGAGAAGCATTTCGCTGAGATTCTGACGAGCCGCGACCGTGAGGCATTGAGCTATCTCGCTCAGGTCGTCCTGAGGCCAGAGCTGGGCGTGCGACAAATGCTGGAGCCTGGCGAGGCGGTGTTCATCAACAACATGGAACTGCTGCATAGCCGAACCGCATTCGAGGACGGCAGTAGTCCCAATGAAACAAGATTGCTGTTGCGCATGTGGCTCGGGGGAAGGCCTCAGCGACCCAAGCCGAACGATATGACGGTTGTGCACAATCGCTCGGGCTGCCAGGGGGTTTGGGCGAAGCAGAGTGCGCCGGCCTGAGGCACTCCGAGTTTAACGCACACACGCGCTGATCCGTTGAAGCGGCAAGGTGGGCGAACAGCGCTGCAATAACGGGTTGGCGGCCGAGCACAGGCACGCTGCAATTTCAACTGTTCAGATCTGGAGAGGACGATTTGACTGATGTTTCTTTGAATGGCCGCAGAGTCGTGGTGACCGGCGCGTTTGGCGTGCTGGGAAGGGCGGTTTGCGAACTATTGCGCGAGCGCGGTGCGAAGGTGGCCGGTTTGGACAAGGCAAGCAGTGTTACAGGAGCGCTCGCGTCCCAGTGCTCCGTCGCGCTCGGCGATGTCGACCTCGGTGATCCGGAAAGCGCAACGCGAGCGGTGTCCGCGGCCGTGCAGCAGTTGGGTGGGCTGGACTCGCTCGTGAATATTGCGGGCGGCTTTGCCTGGGAACTGGTGGACTCGGGAAACATCGAGACATGGGACCGCTTATACGGCATGAACGTGCGCACGGCGGTCATTGCTTCGCAAGCGGCGCTGCCGGCGTTGAGGGAGCATGGTGTCGGTGCCTGCATCGTCAACGTTGGATCGATGTCGGCCCAAAAAGCCGGCCGCGGCGCTGGTGCGTACGCCTCCTCAAAATCGGGCGTCGCACGGTTGACCGAAGCGCTCGCGGAAGAATTGAAGGGCGAACAAATCACGGTCAACGCCGTGTTGCCGAGCGTTATCGACACACCGGGCAATCGGGAAAGCATGCCGAAGGCGGACACTTCCCGGTGGGTCGCGCCGCGCGAACTGGCAGCGGTGATCGCGTTCCTGCTGTCCGACGACGCACGCAGCATCACTGGCGCGCTGCTGCCCGTTGCCGGGCGCATGTAGTACCTGGCTGTGGGGGCACTTGCTGTCGCCGTACGCATATCGTGCCCCTGCTTCCGAAAGCCGTGATTAAACACCTCGATGCATTCCCCTTCCTGAACCGGGACTGAAAGCTCGCGCCTCTCGGCGCCATATAGCATCCTCGGACCATCGCTGGTTCTACTCCCACTTCTGTGAGTTCGCCGCCGTTGACCCCTGTCCGTCCGACAGGCACTGCACGGCAATGCTTCGATCACGGCGTTTCGACGGCCGCATCGATCTCTCGTTGTGATCGCCCTCGCTTTAGGACATTTGTGAAGTTCATCTCGCACTCTTCCTGTGCTGGTGGTGCATCTGCTTCGTTCCCATGTGCTAGCGCCGAGACCGGGCAAGCATTGATGTGTGGGCAAACCGTGAGTTGACTCCTCTCGCTCGAATCTTCAAGATTATAGTGATCGCTACATATAGTGATTCGGAACGCCCCATTTAGGGGTTGAGCAGTCCGGACGATGGATTCAGGAGAAGAGAACAATGCCGCCGTTGAGTCGGCTTCGAATACTCGACTTATCGATTTTCACCCCGGGCCCATTCGCCAGTCAGATCTTCGCAGACCTGGGCGCAACAGTGCTGAAGGTGGAGGCACCTCCAGCAGGCGATCGCGAGCGGGATGTGATGCCGGCCTATTTCGAGGCCTACAACCGTGGCAAAGGCAGTGTCGCGTTGGACCTGAAAGATGCCGACGACCTCGCGACCTGCCACGCATTGGCTCGCGACGCGGATATCGTCATCGAAGGGTTCCGGCCAGGCGTCTGTGACCGCCTTGGCGTCGGCTTCGAGCAGATTTCGGCGCTCAATCCGCGGATTATCTATGTGTCGTTGACGGGTTTCGGCAGCGATGGTCCGTACAGGATGGCAAGAGCGCACGACCCTGAAATTCAGGCGATTACAGGTTCCCTGCACTACAGCCGCAGCGCGGACGGCAAGGCGATCTATAACTTTGCTTACCCGACCTTCGACTATGCCGCGTCGATGTACGCCGTCATCGGTGCTTTGTCCTGGTTGGGTGTTCCCGAGCATGGCCCGGTTCGTGTCGACGTGCCGCTCGCGGCTGCTGGTGTTGCATGGATGTATCCGCAATACGTCAACGCGATCGCGCACGAAAACCGGGCATTCGCCGAGAACAACACGTGGCGGGGTAGTTACCGCACTCGCGACGGCCGCTACCTGACGCTGACCCCTGCGGAGGGCCTGCGCGAGTTGCTGGAGGCGTTGGGAATCAAGGGCGTCTCAGGGCGCGGCCGCGAGACGATGGACGCGATTGCCGCGGCCATTGCCCAGCGCGATGCCGCCGATATCGTTCCGCTGCTTAACCGTCTCGGCGTGCCCGTCGGCCTTGTCCAGACGGTTGACGAAGCAGTGAAGGATCCGGGCCTCAATTCGCTCGGAATGCTTTATGGCTTCGACGGCAAGGGGCCGCTCGCCTGCGCTTCGCCAATCATGGGGATGCCGACGCGCTTGCTGAAGGTGGTACCGCAAATCGACGCCCAGGGCGCACTGGTGCGCAATGGAGGCTGGATGGCCCTCGAAAACGCCAAAGGAGAGTGGAATCAATGATCAAGCATGAACCACGCGTCCGCCCCGATCTGACGGACGGCGTTCCCCGTCTGAAAGTGCTCGACATCGGCATGATGCTCGCGGGTCCGTTCGCATCGACGCTGCTTGGCGATTTCGGCGCGGACGTGATCAAAGTCGAGCGCCCGGATGGTCACGGCGACCGGATGCGCGAACAGGACATTTATTGGCCGGTCGAAGGGCGCAATAAGCGCTCCATCACCCTCGACATGCGCAAACCGGAAGGGCAGGCGCTTATCCTGAAGCTGGTCGAATGGGCAGACGTCTTTATCGAGAACTTCAAGCCCGGTGTCGTGGCCAACTGGGGCTTGGACTACGCGACGCTGTCCCGGTGCAACCCGCGCCTCGTGTATGTGAGCGTGTCGGGTTTTGGCCAGACCGGACCGAATAGTCCGCGTCCCGGTTATGACCATGTGGGCGCCGCGTTTGGCGGCCTGTGGTATCAGACCGGCTTCCCGGACCGCCCGCCGGTGCTACCCGGATTGCCAATTGCGGATTACCTTACCGCGACCTTCGCTGCATTCGGTGCGCTGGAGGCGATCCGCCGGCGGGACTGCGTTGGCGGGGCCGGCAAGGGGGAATGGGTAGAGCTAGGCCTTTACGAACCCATCATGCGGATCTCTGGTTCAAATTTCATCAAGTACTCGAGAACCGGGCAGGTCAATGAACGCGTAGGCTCCATGCCAGTCGCCGGCCAACCACCGCGCGGGTTGCCGCAAGGCGTCGCCTACGAAACGGCTGATCGCAGGCTGATCAACATGATGCCGATCCAGCCCGCGCAATGGGACCGGCTCAAAATGATTATTCCTGAAATCGACCGGCCGGAATTCAGCAATGAAGTACCGCAGAAGAACATGCGCGCGCCGGACCCGATCATTCGCGCATGGATTGCCGGGCGCAACTATGCGGATCTGGTCGAGATGTTCTCGAAGGCCGATCTGGCGTTCTCACCGATCTACTCGACGCTGGATCTGCTTTCGGATCCTCACGTCGAGGCACGCGGCAACATTCTCGACGTCGAAGATTACGCAGGCACGCCGCTCAAGATGCAGGGCGTGGTCCCACGCTTCGTCAATCAACCGGGCGAGGTTCGTTGGGCCGGAGAGGCACTGGGTGCATCGAATCAGGAGGTCTACGGTGGTCTGCTCGGTCTTGGCGAAGGACAGATCGCAGAATTAAAAGCCAACGGCGTTATTTGAGCTGCGGCACACTTTTAATTGGGGAATCGAATTGACTGCTGTTAAATCACTGCCTCTGGCCGAGCGACCGGCCCATGTACCGCCTGAACTGGTCGTCGACATCGATCTGTTCGATCTACCGGGAAACCGCGAAGACGTCCATGAAAGCTGGAAGTGGGTGCAGGAAAACTGCCCGAGGATTTTCTGGACGCCTCGCAATGGCGGCTTGTGGATGTGCACCCGCGCAAAGGACATTCTGGAACTGCAGAACGACCATGAGCATTTCGGTATGGCGGGAGCGCTAGTGCCGAACAAACCACGTCCGTTTCCCGCGCCGCCGATCGACGTCGAGCCGCCCGACCATGGTGCCTATCGATTGTTGATCTCGCCGGCGTTTTCGCCGAAGGTGATCGCCGAGGTCGAAGGGATGGTGCGTCAGGTTACGATTGAAATCATCGAAGGCTTTCGCTCGCGCGGCGAATGCGAATTCGTGACGGAGTACAGCAAGGTGTTGCCGATCGTTGTGTTCCTGACGATGATGAATCTACCGCTCGAGGACAGACACGAGTTGCTGCCTCACGCAGACGTCATCGCGCAATCCCCGGACCCCGATGCGGTCCATCATGCGCGGCTGGCACTGATGGCATACGTTCAGCGCCAGATGAATCATCGCAAGCAGCATCCGCAAAACGACCTGCTGACGATGATTCTCAACGCCGAGATCAACGGCGTGAAAATCGACGAGCGCAAGGCGGTTGGGATGGCGACGCTTGCGCTGTCGGGGGGGCTCGACACGGTCAAGAACATGCTCGGATTCTGCGCGAAATTTCTCGCCCTCAATCCGGCGCACGTGAAGCAGTTGGTTGACAACCCCGACCTGATCCCACACGCGACCGACGAGTTGTTCCGTCGGCACGGCGTGTCCAATACCGCACGGATCCTTCGAAAGGATCGAGAGTTCTGCGGAGTGACATTGAAAGCTGGAGACCAGATTCAGGGTGTTTCCGCACTGGTCGGTCTCGACGACGAAACGGTGGAAAATCCGATGGTCGTCGATTTCTGCCGGCCGGCCCCAATTCCCCATGCCACGTTTGGCAACGGACCGCATCGTTGTCCCGGCTCGAATCTCGCCAAGCGTGAGGTGATGGTCTGGCTGCAGGAATGGCTGCCGCGGATTCCGAAATTCCGCATCAAGGAAGGCACCGTGCCGCAGCAGCAATCGGCTATGGTGAACACTGTGAGTGAGTTGTGGTTGCAGTGGGACATTTGACGAAAGCCTCAGTGCGGCGGCGTCAATGCTCGTGCTATCGTAGCCGCCGTTACCGACTTGACGCGGACACCACCTGAAAGTCCGCATTGGTGGCTGTTGAGAATAGCGGACGGAAAAGTCCGGTTGTCGGGTTACCTGGTGTGGGAGTCAGAATTGCAAGACGGTCAGGTTGAAAGCAAGGAGAGGCGGCAACTCGCGCGTGGCAAGGTGTCCCGTCAGACACTGCTGGATGTCGCAACGCGAATGTTTCTTCAGAAGGGCTATGCAAACGCATCTGTTGCCGAGATCGTCCGGGAGGCAGGGCTGCCGGCGCCCTCCCTTTACCACCATTTCGGAAGCAAGCAGAACCTGCTCGCGGCGGTGATAGAGGCGCGCGGTCAATGGGTACGGGAGGACTGCATCACGGATACCGAAGCGTCGGTCGAAGCGAACATTTCTATTCTCGTGCAGCACGCGAGGGCGCATTTCAAAGACCATGTAGTCGGCCTGCGGCTACGACTGAGTTTGACGTTCGAAGAAGACGACGCGTTGAAGGAAATGGTGGTTTCAGGACGAAAACAATCGCTCAAAGGTCTGGCGGACAAGATTGCAGGCGTTCGAGATTTGGGCGATCGCGCGCGGACCGCGGCGACAGCGATCGCCGATGCATATTTGTCCGGTATGCAGGGCATTTGCCTCGATCATCTGCTGCGGCCTCGGACGCAAAAGGAACTGGATCGTTCTTTCGCATTGCTGGAGTACAGTCTTTGCCATGTCGCTGAACTGGCAACAGACCTGGATGAAGGGTAGGCGTCCGATACGATAGTTGCTTTCCGAGGCGCGACGGCGCCGCGCCTCGAGACCTCGGCATCTTCAAAGCAGAAAGGTCAGGTTAGTCTGATAGCCATCGTTGTTCGCGAGATAGACCGTTTTGCGGACGATCCTAAAGCTCTCGCCATGCCGGCGCAATTGGTGAACGATCCGTGCGCCGAGCAGTTCAGTCACGTCACGACGAAACGCGATGATGTGAACTACCGAATTCACATCCACCAGCCCGTCGACGGTTTCGTTCACGCACACGTTGCCGACGATCCGGTTCAACCGGGTCCGAGGCGACTGCGAATGCACGTGCCCGCTCGATAGGCGATGTACCCGGTCCTCGAGTGCGGAGTACGTTTCGTATGCAATCGCGACATGCGTAGCAGGATCCGAGTCGTCGTCGTTGCAGGGAATCCAGTAACAACTGTCCTCGGCCCACAAACCGAGCCAGTCGGTGTAGCGGTGGTTATCGCAGATATCTGCCTCCGCGAAAAGAAACGCCTCGACTTCATCCTTCAACGTGCGCATGGAGCGCTCTCCTCGCTGGGCTGTGTCATCAGGTCGCGCCATCGCTTCCACAAGGTCCGATTAGACAGCTCGTCGGTAATCTGCCCCGACACCGTGCCATCGTCGTGTCGGGTCTCCAGGTGGATGCCGCGCGAGATGATCGACCACGGATCTGTGCGCGCCGCGAGTCCGAGTTGGTTACGTTCGAATATTTCGATGTCGTCGGATTGACCGCCAATACCCGCTGGACCATAAAACCCCTCGTGCATGCGCAGGCGCCGGGCATTGATATCTGGCGGCGCTCCCTTAAGCAGAATGGGAAACAGCTGAACCCGGGTTTCGCTTGCGGAGACCGGTTGAAATAGCCGGAAATGCGAGCCGACGTAGCTGAAATTCGGGAAGATGTACAAGTGCGAGCCGCTTTTGGACAGCAGGTGGGCAGCGCGGTCCTTGCCATGGCGTTCGATCAGCGCTGCTTCATAAGCGCGGGCCGCGTCTCCCTTTGATTGCATTGTCGGCAGACTTTTGGCACCTGCGGCGAGTAAGGCCCGCGAGTCCCACGCGCAGTGACCGTTGCCGAGATCGACGATGCGCGCCGGTGCTGAGCTAGTCGCGAGTGACGCGAGATTCACGCCGGTCCGGGCCGCGATACTCTCGTTGTAGCTACGATGCACTGAACCCGCATGGTAGCCGTCGATCGCATTCTCGATCATCAGCTTCCAGTTCGCTCTGAATTTCAGGCGATGAACGCCGGCGTTGACCAGCAGTTCACCGAGGGGAGACAGATCCGCGATATCGTCCAGTTCCGCCAATACCCGCGGACCCAGCCACTCGGTTAACGGGACCTCGTCCGGGTTCAGCGTGGCAAAAACGAATCCCCGATGGGACGCGACCTGCGCGGGCTGCCGCAAATGCAGAGCACTCTTGTCGAAGTCGCCGCCGTATCGATCGGGGAATGGGACGGTCGCGAGTTCGCCGTTTAGCCGGAAGCGCCAGCCGTGATAAGAGCAGGTAAAGCCTTTGCTATTGCCACGCTCGTTCTGACATACCGCGTTGCCACGATGCGTGCAGCGGTTCATCAGCACGCGGACCGTACCGCTATCGTCGCGTAAAAAGATGACCGGCTGGCGGCCGATCAACCTTTGACGATAGTCGCCATGACCTGGGATTTCGCCCTCATGGCCGATAGAGATCCAATGCCGGGAAAAAAGAATGTCGATCTCGCGCTCGAAGATATCGGCATCGAGATACACGTCACTGTGAATCCGATCTTTCTGGATTAGCCAGCTGACATCGAGTGCATTGCTCATCAGATCTCCGTGTCTGTTGCGATTCCAAATATCGCTCACGCTGAATGTTTATGTCAGCACACGTGCGTCGGCGATCACTTCCCGGCGGATCATCGCGTGGTACAGACGATGACCGGAGGTACCGCCGAGTGCGGAGGCGACCAAACCATCGATGGCAGGCTGCGTCATGGGGCGGCCCTTGTCGGAATCGACCGCCTTCAATCGCCACGCCATCCGGCACCGCGCTTCGAGAGTGATGCACCGTTGATGAGCTCGCGCGATTGAATCGGCGACCACGAAGACACCGTGATTCGCCAGAATGACCGCGTTATTGTCGCCCATTGCGAGCACGTTGCGTTCGGCGATATCCGCGTGCGTGACGTTCGCTTCGTACTCGTCGTAAAGGGAAAGCTCGCCGCCGACCTGGGCGCCGCCTTGATGGTAGATCATCGGCACTTCGCCGAGCGCCGCCCACACCGTTCCCCACTCGCTGTGGTGATGAACGGCAACTTTGACTTCAGGACGCAGCCGGTGAGCGGCCAGATGCAGATTGATCGCGGGCGTGACGGTCCAGCGGCCGGACAGCAATTTGCCGCTCGCGTCGATGCGCAGGATGTCCGACGCGCATACCTCGTCCCATGGCACTTCCCACGGATTGAGAAGGATCGTGCCGTCCGGCTGGACGTACGAGATATGCCCCCAGTTGTGGTCGTTATATCCCTCGCGGTAAAGCATGCGGGCAAGGACTGCGACTTCTGCCTCGGGTGAGAGCGAGAAATAAAGTGTCTTTTGCTCGCCTTCTTCGTACACGCGAGTTGGGCGCACCTGCGCAGTCGAGTCTGGTTTCATATCTGCACCGGAAGGTCAGTGGTGTGGTTATCGAGGTTTGGCTCGGGCGGCCGGTTAACGGGGTCCCCGACCTTTTCCCAAACGAGTTCGGTCGTGGTGCGCTTGCCGTAAATCGCATTCGTGCCGGGCTCGGTGTGGAGTACCAGCTGACTGCCGCGCCATTCGGCACGGCGGTCCTGCGGCCCAAACCAGCCGGGAATCCAGGCGATGTCCACTTCGTGAAGGACCTGATCCCCATCGATTGAGAACGTGCCGCCGTATGCTGCGACGGTACGGAAGCATTGCGCTTGCTCGGCTTCAGACATGGCCGGAATCGTAGATTTGTCGGGGCGCATCGAGGGGTCGCTCGTGATGACGACAAGCATGCGGCCGGACGGATCGTAGTGAATGTAGCCGGAAGGCTCGAGACCATGCACCGGCACGAGTTCGCCGGTATCGAGGTTCTTTTGCTGGACGCTGACGAGTTTCCAGACGCCATGAACGTCCGAGGGACGCAGTGAGGGAAGTGCGGACATGTTATCTCCTGTCTATCCGTGTCCACGGTGCCAGCTGGTGGTATCGCTTTTCGAAGGCTTCGATTCTGTCGAGGCGGCCGAGCGTGAACGCGATGTCGTCGAGACCGTGCAACAGCATGTGTCGGTGGTGAGCGCCAATCTGGAAGTGGTGGCTTTGGCCATCCGGAGCGCGTACCTCTTGTTGGACGAGATCCACGACGATCCGGTCGTCCGGAGCGCGATCGGCGAGAGCCGCGAGGTTTTCGACGACATCGAAGGGCAGGGTTACCGGCAGTAGTCCATTGACACAGGCATTGCCGTAAAAGATGTCGCCAAAGCCCGGCGCGATCACACAGCGCAAACCCCAATCGACCAACGCCCACACGGCCATTTCGCGCGACGATCCGCAGCCGAAGTTACTTCCAGCAATCAGGATTTTCGCGTGCCGGTATGGATGCCGATTCAACACGAAATCAGCACGCTCCTGACCTTGCGCGTCAAAACGCAATGTCGCGAATGCTTTCTGTGCCTGCTGCCCCTTGAGGGTGGAGCCGCCGCCAAGTGCCGGCCAGATGGTATCGGTGTCGATGTTGGCGCGCCACATGGGGGCGGCCACGGAATCGAGAATGGTAAAGGGTTCCATATTTCACTCAGAGGAAGTCGCGCACGTCCGCGACGTGGCCGGCGATCGCGCTTGCCGCGGCAGTCGCCGGACTGACCAGATGCGTGCGCACGCTTCGTCCTTGCCGGTTCTCGAAGTTGCGGTTGGAGGTCGACGCCACGCGGACGGGTCCGCTGCCGGCGTCGGCGCCACCGCCGCACATCGAGCAGCCCGCGTCGCGCCATTCGAGCCCAGCATCGAGGAACACTTCGTGTAATCCCTCCGCTTCCGCCGCTGTTTTGACGAGCCCGGAGCCCGGCACGACCAGGCCGGTGACGCCTTTCGCAAGACGCTGACCTCGGAATACGCGTGCGGCAGCGCGAAGATCGGAAAGTCGCGCGTTGGTACATGAGCCGATAAAGACGCGATCGACGCGAACTTCGCTCATACGCTGTCCGGGACGAAGAGACTGATACTCCAGCGCACGCTGCATAGCTGCCGCGCGCTCCGTACTCGCCGCCTCGACGGGATCGGGTATCCGGCCGGTAACCGCCACGACGTCCTGGGGACTGGTGCCCCAGGTCACCTGCGGTTCGATCGCATTACCATCGATCTCGATATCAAGATCGAATCGAGCCAGCGGGTCCGACACAAGCCCTTGCCACGCCGCGACAGCAACCTCCCATGCCGGCGCGGCAGGTGCGAGGGGGCGGTCCTTGATGTACTCGAAGGTGATTTCATCGGGGGCAAACATGCCCGCGCGCGCGCCTGCTTCGATCGACATGTTGCTAACGGTCATCCGTTGCTCCATATCGAACTCGCGGCAAACTGCGCCCGTATATTCGATTACGTGGCCGGTCGCACCGTCGGCGCCGATCTGTCCGATCACCGCAAGAATGCAGTCTTTGGCCGTGACGCCATGTCCGAGCGCACCGTTGATACTGATGCGCATGGTTTTCGACGGCTGCTGGACGAGAGTGCCGGTGGCCATCACGTGCTCGACTTCGGAGGTTCCAATTCCGAAACCGAGCGCGCCGAAGGCGCCGAGCGTCGAAGTGTGACTGTCGCCACACACGGCGATCAGGCCCGGCAAGATAAAGCCTTGCTCGGGGACGACCACATGGCAGATCCCCTGTTCGCGCGCGAGATGTTCGATGTAAGGGATCCCGAATTCGGCGCAGCGATTCGCCAGACCTTCGACCATCAGTTTGACGCGGCCCTCAAGCGGCGCCGAGCGATGCGCGGTCGAGATCACGTGATCGGCCACTGCTAGGTGACTCAAAGGATTACGCACTTGCCGCCCGCTCGAACGAAGGCCAGCGAAGGCCTGCGGGCTCGTGCCTTCATTTAGGATGTGACGGTCGATTAGCAGCAGGCAACTCCCGTCGCCCCGTTGCTCGATCACATGCGATCGCCAGATTTTTTCGTACAGCGTTTGGGACATGCGCATTGGGCACTGTTCCAGGTGGTCCGCATGCGCGAGCCGTTCACGGCAGACGGAAGATTGATGAAACCTCTATTCGCCGTGGTTGATCCAGACGCTCTTGACTTCGGTGTACGCATTTAATGCGTCGATGCCCATCTCACGTCCGACGCCGCTCTGCTTGTAGCCGCCGAACGGGATTGCGTGGCCGCCCATCCGATAGGTGTTGACCCAGACGACCCCGGCTCGCAACTGCGGAATGAGGCGATGCGCGCGCCGCAGATTCTCCGTCCACAGACCCGCGGCCAGCCCGAACACAGTGTCATTGGCGATCCGTACCGCCTCGGCCTCGTCGTCAAACGGGATCAGGCTCGCCACCGGGCCGAAGATTTCTTCGCGCGCGATGCGCCAGCTGTTGTCGACGTCGCCCAGGATCGTCGGCTCGACGAATAGGCCGGCGGAGTCGGTGGCCTTGCCGCCTAGCAGTAATCTGGCTCCTTCCGCTTCGGCGATGCTCAGGTACTCGCACACCTTTTGATACTGGCCGCGGAACGCGAGCGGACCGAACTGCGTCTGCGGGTCGAGCGGGTCGCCGGTGCGCAGTTGCCGGGTGCGCTCGACGAGCGCTGCAGTGAACTCGTCATATATGGCGCGTTGTACGAGCACACGTGAGCCGGCATTGCAGCTCTGGCCACTCGCGCCGAAGATGCCCCCAATGACGCCGGCGACGGCCTTCTCAAGTGCGGCGTCCTCGAACACGATATTGGGCGACTTGCCGCCCAGTTCCAGAGAAACTCGCGCGTGGCGTTCCGCCGCGAGTTTCGCGATCGCCGTACCCGTTCGTGTCGAACCCGTGAACGCAATTTTGTCGACGCCCGGGTGGGCAACCAAGGCCGCCCCCGTCGTTCCATCTCCGGTCAGAATGTTGACCACTCCGGGGGGAAACCCTGCTTCCAGTACAAGGTCCCCCAACATCAAGGTCGAGACCGGTGTGACCTCCGACGGCTTGATGACGACGGTGTTGCCAGCCGCGAGCGCCGGCAACAGTTTCCATCCAAGCAGCCCGAGCGGCGTATTCCAGGGGGTAATTGCGGCAACGACGCCGATCGGTTCCCGCACCGTGTACGACGCATACCCAGGCAGATTGCTGCTCACCGTATAACCATGGACGGTCTCGGCCATCGCGCCAAAGAAGCGGCAGTCGGATGCGAACGATTGCGTCATGCGCCGCATTTCCTCGAATGTCTTGCCGTTTTCGAACACGAGCGTGCGGGCTATCTCGTCAATGCTGGATTCCACTAACTCGCCCAGACGCGCGAGCAACGCAGCGCGCCGCGCGGGAGCGGTCCTGGGCCATGCGCCTCCGTCGAAAGCCGCGCGTGCAGCGCTTACTGCGGCGTCGACGTCGACGGGACCGGCCATTGCAATATGTCCCCAGTGCGCGAGAGAGAATGGGTCCATGCAGCGAAACGTGGCGCCACTCACCGAGTGTCGCCACTCATTGTTGATGAATAGCTGTTCAGCCCGATCGGCGTGTGCCCGCAGCCAGTTGGCGCGAAGGTCGGAAATTTTGGCCAGAGTGGTGTCCATAGGGGTTTTCAACATCGAGCAAGATGGCAAATGACAGTGTCAAAAATATAGATATCTAAGTACACTTAGTCAAATACGTTTGATATATATCCCTATATAACAGAACAAATTGAGCGATCCAGACGCAGGCGTGCCAATGCAGGCGCCCGGTACGTACGCGTTCCGCCCGTGTAGTCTCCACACCAACGCCGACGGGCGGCCTCCGTAACCAACGCAGTAGGTGTGTCCATGTCGCTCGACCCGAGAAGCCTGAAATATTTCGTACGCGTTGCCGAGGTGGGCAGCATCTCGAGTGCGGCGAAAGTTCTTCATATCGCGCAGCCGGCGCTCAGCATCGCGCTCAGCAATCTTGAGGATTATCTCGGCGTCAGGCTGTTTGTACGCAGCGCGCGCGGCGTCGAACTGACGGATGAAGGGCGAAGTCTGTTAAATCACGCGAATCTTATCCTCGGCCAGATCGCGTCCGCCGAACAGGAATTGCGTCAGTTCGCGCGAGATTACTCCGGACCGCCGACAACCGTGGCCCTGACGCATTCGTCCGTCCGGGTGGTCGTGCCTCAGTTGTACTCGCGACTCAAGGCTAGCCATCCCAAGCTGAGGCTGAGGGTCGTCAGTGCACCGGTGCACGAGATCGTCGAAGGTTTGCTGGCAGGTGACGTCGATTGCGCGTTGTTGCCAACCGGCTTCAATGAAGAAGGCATCAATGCGGTTCATCTGTTCGACGAGCCGCTTTATTTCTTTGGAGGCAAAGACGTGCCGGCGTTGGCTCAATCATCAATCGCTTTCGAGGAAGCGGTGAAGTTTCCATTGCTGGGCGCCGCAGCCCGAAGTTGGGTAGGGCGCAAGCTCGAAGAGCTGGCGGCCGTGAAAGGAATTTCTGTCAATCTGGTCCTCGAGACTGAGTTGGGACAAGTGCCTCCGTCGCTCATCGAGTCGGGCGAGCTGTTCGTGATTGGACCTCGAACGGCGATGCACGGATACCAGCATTTGGTGCGCGGTATTCCGATCGCTGATCCGGAAATCAACAGGCGTCTATGTATAGCGACCTCCCGGCGGCGCAGTCTTCCACCTGCGGCGCAAACGGTTTATGCGGAATTGACAAAAATATTGCATGAACTCCAGGCGGCTGGCGTCTTTGGGCGGGTTGGGCCTTCGACAAAGGAAGGCGCCTTACGCGATAGCTGAGTCATCGCCGAATTTTCTCTGTTGTCATAGTTATCGAAGTTGTCTACGATGGTCGCGTATGTCGAAGTGATGGCACATCGCGCGCTCGGCTGGAGTGCGTCGTACACAATTTGAATTCCTGGAGAGAGACATGACTTTGACCCGCGCGGTCCCCAGCTTGATCGATCACAAAACCTTCGCCGACGGGCCGCCGCACGGTTTGTTCGATAAGTTGCGCAGAGAAGACCCCGTACACGAGGAAGCGAATTCGTTGGGTGGAACCGTCTGGTCGCTCACGCGCTACGACGACATCCGCGAAGTGAGCGTCAACCCGAAAGACTTTAGCAGTGCGGAGGGCATGCATTATCCGAATCTGCGCGAGCACGCGAAGTACAAGCGCGACAACATCATGTACTGCGATCCCCCGCAGCATACGCGATTGAGGGGCTTCGCGGCCAAGGCATTCTCTCCCGCGGTGGTCGCCCGCTTTGAAGGGTGGATCCGCGAACTGTGCGTGAAGATCGTCGACGATGTAAGCGCTCAGGACAAGTTCGACGCGATTCCCGCCATTGCATCGGAACTGCCCGGTCAGGTGATCGCCACCGTAATGGGTGTTCCGCCAGCTGACCGCTGGCTCATCGTCAAATGGGCCAACGATATTTTCGGGCGGATGGACCCGGCGATCGGCGTGGAGCGTTCGATTGCCGCAGTGAAGGAGTGCGAAGCCTATGCACTAGAGTTGCGCGAACGCAAGCGTAAGGAACCCGACACAGATATGGCGACCGAGCTGACCAAAGCGTCGCGAGCCGGTGAGGGCATCACGGATCGCGAGTATTGCGAAATGGTCAGCTCGTTGATTGTGGCGGGCTATGAGACGACCCATACGCTGATCGCGCAAAGTCTCGTGTTGATGTCGGATGACGAACGGGTTAGAGCTCAGATCGAATCGACCGACCGCGCCGGACTCGGCCCCGCGGTCGAAGAATTCCTGCGCTACACGTGTCCGGTGATGCATATGGGCCGCACCGCCACGCGCGACCTCGATCTGCGAGGAAAACAGATCAAAGCCGGCGATTTCGTACTGATGTGGTACGCGGCGGGCAATCGGGATCCCGAGACATTTGCCGATCCACATATGTTCCGGACCGATCGGGAGCGCCGTGACCATCTGGCCTTTGGTCGCGGAACGCATTTCTGCCTCGGCAACCACCTCGCTCGCCTAGAGGTTGAAATTCTGTTGGACGAAATGAACAAACGAAAACTTCGTCTCGAGTGCAGTGGCCGTCCGACTCCGTCGCCCGGCGTGTTCATCAATGCGCTGCGCAAGGTGCCGATGCGCGTGGTGCGCTAAGCGGCCAGCTGGTTCTTGCGCGCATCTCGCCCGACCTGCTCATCTTTCGGATCGACCCATGTTCCCGTTGAAGCTTTACGCAATCACCTGCGGCTGGTTCCAGGCGCCGGTGCGGTTTTTTATCGAGGGAGGCGAGAGCGAGGTGCTGCGCTCGCCGATTCCGGCCTACCTGATCGAACATCCGAAGGGCCTTGCGCTGTTCGATACCGGCCTTGGCGCGCGGTATCGGCTCACGGTCGGCAAACGCCTGGCACAAACCGAAACGGGATTCGAGTTCGGCGACAGCGACGATATCGGCGCCCGTCTGCGCGCGATGCTGATCGATCCCAAGGAGGTGCGCTGGATCATCAATTCCCACCTGCATGCGGACCACTGTGGCGGCAACGCATCCATTCCCAACGCCAAGGTGATCATACAGCGGCGAGAAATTGAATCCGCGCGCTCTCTTGCCGGTACCCCGAACTACGACTCTGTTGATTTCGATACCGGCCACGATACGCTGGAGATCGATGGCGAATATGATTTGTACGGCGATGGCTCGGTCGTCATTTTTCCAACCTACGGCCACACTGCCGGCCATCAATGTGTACGTGTGAAGCTTCCGAAAGGGGATGTCGTGCTGGCTGGCGATTGCTGCTATCTGAAGCGCTCGCTCGACGAATTGCGCTTACCTGCACACGTCCATGACAAGGAACAAAGCCTTCGCGTGCTCGAGTTGCTGGCGAATATGAAGCGGCGTGGGACACGGGTTTTTTATGGTCACGATGGAGAGTTTTGGAAGGACATCCCACAGGCTTCTGCACTCGAGTGAATGTTACGTAATGTTCTGACACGGCAATCCGTTCGTCTTCGCGCGGCGTGGCACAGGGATCGGATCGAAGGCGGCGATGGAGCTCTAGCGAGACATAAAACGGAGTGGAGCTGCGTCTGACAGCGACATGCTCGACAGCGTAACTTCCTATGAGTCGGTTGAGGTTGAAAAGGGGCGCTTGTTGTTTTTCGCGAAAGCGATCGGCGAAACTTATAGTGTCTATACCTATATGGCTGCTGCGCGCGCGACCGGTCGTCCGTCACTACCAGTCCCGCCGACCTTCTCGATGTACCTGAGTAGTGAAATATCACCTGAAAGCGTTCGCGGTCTCTGCGGGAGAGGCGCTGGAGGCGGTCGGTATCAATCTGTTGATGATTGGCGGTGATGGCTTGTGTGCTGTCGATGTGCTAGTCGTGGCTAGCTAGAAAATCGCGGCACTTAGAGCGTGTTAGGCACTTTGCAGGAGACCTGGTATCCTGGCGGGATGAAAAGAGCAGATCGCAAAGGGTATCCGACCGATGTGTCCGACGAAGAATGGAGCTTCGCAGCACCCTATCTGACGCTGATGGACGTCACCGCGCCGCAGCGCAAATACGAACTGCGTGACATGTTTGATGCATTGCGCTGGATGGCTCGGGCCGGCGCGCCGTGGAGGATGCTGCCCAATGATTTCCCACCTTGGGAACTGGTTTATCAGCAGACTCAACGCTGGTTACAGGCAGGCTGTTTTGAGAACATGGTCTGTGATCTGCGCTCGATAATACGCGTGGCACAGGGACGGCAGGGACAGCCCAGCGCCGTCATCCTGGATGGTCGCACGATACAGTCGACTTGCGAGAGCGGCCCGCGTGCGGGCTATGACGGTTATAAGCGCAAGCGTGGCAGCAAGGTGCACATTGCGGTAGACACTTTGGGACAGTTGCTGGCGGTACATGTGACGCCGGCCAACGAACAGGAGCGCGCCCAGGTAGCGGAGCTTGCGCGTCAGATCCAGCAGGTAACTGGGCACACGGTCAAAGTGGCATTTGCCGATCAGGGATACACGGGCAAAGAGCCAGCGCAGGCCGCGCTTGATGAAGGTATTGAACTGCAGGTAATCAAACTGGAGGAAGCGAAAAAGGGCTTCGTGCTGCTGCCCCGGCGGTGGGTGGTCGAGCGCAGCTTTGGCTGGCTCAACCGTTTCCGCCGTCTCGCACGTGATTATGAACGGCTGCCCGAAACCCTTGCAGGACTTCATTTCGTGGTCTTCGCAATGCTCATGCTCGTTCACGCAGTGCCAGTACTTCAAAGTGCCTAACAAGCTCTAGGCACAATTCGCGCGCGCATCGAGCCGTGCATCAGGCCGCCACGACCAAGAGCGCGTGGTGGCTTCCCGCCGGCGACAGGTCGTGCAGCGGTGGCGTCACCGCAAAAGTGGACTTTCGTATAGGTATATAACCTAGTAATCTATGTTGGATATTTAGCTACAATCGACCTGAACTAGCACGGATTTACTAGAGGAGGAAGTTTACCTATGCCACGTATTACCTTTGTTTTGCGCGATGGTTCGCGACGAGACGTGGAAGCTGCCGTCGGTACTTCGCTGATGAAGGCGGCATTGGACAATGGCGTGACCGGTATCGAGGCGGAGTGCGGCGGTTGTCTGACGTGTGCGACCTGTCACGCCTATGTCGATGACGAATGGGCCAGTCGAATTGCGGGCCCGAGCGATGACGAGTCGGTGATGATCGAGTGCGCTATCGATGTTCGCTCCACCAGCCGGCTCACCTGCCAGATCCCGTTGACGGAACAACTCGACGGAATCGTCGTGCACATCCCGGAGAGTCAGACCTGACTGTCGGATAGCGTTCGAGGGGGCGCGCACGCAGTCATGCTCACTTCTTTGAAGTGAAGGACGCGAAGAAATCTAGCGCGGAAATGGAGGCGAAATTGCAACGTCAGCAGCGCTCCCTCGCGACACGTAACCTGATTCTCGATTGCGCGGAGATCGAGTTCTTTCGAGCGAGCATCGCGAGGACGACGCTCGATGGGATTGCCTCGGCGTCGGGCATGACGAGAGGTGCCATCTACGGACATTTCGACAACAAGCACCGGCTGTTAAGCGCCATCTTCGATAGAAGCGCAATATCTCTCGACCCATTCACGATTCCGGAACTGGGTCCAGTCCCGTGCTGCCTCGACGCGCTGCGTCAAGGTCTCTTCGCATGCATGCGCGATGTGCTGTTGGACGGGCGCAAGCGACGCTTGTACAGCATTGCACACTCGGCCTCGATAACCGAGCCCGAATGCCTCCTTTTCGGTGACACCGTACGCGACGCAGGTGAGCTCGCAAGATTGCGAATCCGGTATGCGCTCGAGCGCGCAACCATCGCAGGTGAAATTCACGTCGACGACTGTCCCGACTCGGCAGCGGTTCACATTCACGCGTGTTTGACGGGTTACTTTCTCCTAAGCTTGCGAAAATCGCCACCACAGAGCCCTGAGCAAAATGCCGTGCGGGTTGTGGCTTACGCTCTATCTCCTCTCGACCGTTCCATTCGGAACGGATCGCCACAATAGCTGCAACGCACACGCGCAGCCGCACTCGACGACGACGAGCCGCTCTCCTGACAAACGCGCGGCGAGCGTGAGGCCGTGACACTGTCGCGGACCCGTGATTCCTATCCTGATCCACCAGCGCATGCTTTCGGCTTGCGCGTTGCCAATGTGCGCGCGTCGTTCAACGAAGAGCAAAAAGCACAGCCGCCATAAGAAATGCGCATGGCTCAAAGTATTTGTTTCTTGCGGACGAGTTTTTGAGCGGTGACGCTGTGCATCGACACGTGGAAACAGTGTTGTGAAGCCTGAGGACTTGGGCGCCTGATTCCGCCCAAGTACACCGATCTCAAACCGCTCAACCGCAGGTACCCAGAATTTTATGAAACCAAGGCATATCGGCTTGGTCATGCTGGTTCATTGTTGCCTGCCGGCCGCCGCCAGCGCGCAAGACCTAAGCATTCCGTTCAACGAGAACGCAACCAGAAGCCAATATCTGGCGGTGTTCGAGCCCATTGCGATTGGTGGCGGCCCCGCGTCTACCGGGATACAGCCGGGCAACAACTTCGTGTCGCTATACGGCAGCGTCGACATGGCGGTGAACTATACCAACGCTGGCGGTAAGTCGGTCGTGCGGCTGCAAAGCGGGAATGTCTGGACGTCGAAGTTCGGTATCTACGGGCAGGAGGATCTGGGCGCCCAGTGGACGGCGTTCTTCAGACTCGAGTCCGGCTTCTACGCGAACAATGGCGCTGTCCAGGATACTTCTTCGTTGTTCAACAGAGGTTCATTCGTCGGAGTGACGAATCCCGTTTATGGGCAGCTGTCGATGGGACGGCAGTACACGTCGCTCGGTTCGGTCGGCCTGGGCGCCGATCCGTTCTATGCCAACGCTCATGACGCGGTCTTCACATATATGGCGGGCGGTGCGGATCTCGGGGTGGGCGCCACTGCGGATGGACTGGGCAGGCTGCACAATACCCTTCGTTACCAGACCCCTCGCATCCGCGGCCTCGCCGCCGACGTCAGTTACACGTTCAAGGCTGACCAGTCGCCTGGGCCGGCCGTCAACGCGCGTACCGCTGCTATCAGCTACGCCGGCTATGCTTCGGTGATCGGTCTCGCGTTCGCGCAAGCATGGTGCGATCCCACGGTGGTCGCAAGCTGTACAGGGACGCCGGCTGTCGCCGCTACGATCCGCACGGACACGTTCCTTGCGAGTGCGCTACACGACTTCGGCCCGGTGGTGTTACAGGCCGCATATCTTCGGACCGCCCCGAACCATCCGGGCGATGGCATCGCCAATCTATATCTGCTGGGCGCACAGAAGATGTGGCGCGGCAACCTGCTGCGCGCGTCACTTGCATACCGCGATACGACGATCGAACAGAACTATGCGTACGGTACGACGCTGGGGATCGACCATTTTCTCTCCAAGCGCACCGCGCTCTACGCCCGAGCGGGTCTGATAAAGAACGGCCCACGCTCAAACCTAACGTACAACTACGATTCCACATCGGCCTCGACGCTTGTTGGCTATGGCGCTTCAGTCACGAGCTTCACGGTGGGGATGTATACGAACTTCTGAGCGAAGTAACGGAAACCGATATCAATTTTGAAGAGGAGTGGAAAATGCAAGTGGCCTATCCAGATAAGTTCGTCGATTCGAATGCCGATAACTACATCAAGTTATCCGACCGGATCTGGGGATATGCTGAGCTGGGATTCTCTGAATTCGATTCATCCGCGGCGCACGTCGAATATCTTGAAAAGGCTGGCTTTGAGATCAAGCGTGGTATCGCGGGAATGCCGACTGCATTTGTCGCGGAAGCCGGCAGTGGAGGACCGGTAGTTGGCATCCTCGGCGAGTTTGATGCTCTCTCGGGTCTCAGCCAGGAGAGCGGAGCGCTCGTGTGTCGCACATCAACTGAAATTGCGAACGGAAACGGGCATGGCTGTGGGCATCATTTGTTGGGTACGAGCGCTCACCTGGCTGCGGTTGCTGTGAAGTCGTTTTTGGAGACCAGTGGCATGCCGGGCCGCGTACGGTTTTATGGTTGTCCGGCCGAAGAAGGTGGCTACGGCAAGACCTTCATGGTCCGAGATGGTCTTTTCAACGATGTGGACGCAGCTTTAACGTGGCACCCGGGCATCGCCAATCAGGTCATAAATCTCAACCTGCTTGCCGTAAAACAGGTTTACTTCCGGTTCAAAGGGGTCGCCGCTCACGCAGGCGTGTCGCCGCATCTGGGTCGCAGTGCGCTGGATGCGCTGGAACTCATGAATGTCGGCGTCAACTTTTTGCGTGAGCACATCGTGCCGGAGGCGCGGCTTCACTATGCGATCATCAACGCTGGCGGTACTGCTCCGAACGTGGTGCAAGCAAACACCGAAGTTCTGTATACGATCCGCGCGCCTCGAAACCGCGTTGTCGATGAAATATACGAACGGGTTGAGGCAATTGCGAAGGGCGCGGCGATGATGACCGGCTGCACAGTGGATACCCGGTTCGATTCCGCCTGTTCGAACATCCTGCTCAACACGCCCCTCAACGAACTGATGTATAAGCATTTGCAGCGTCTGGGCGCGCCAGATTATGAGTTGTCGGAGCATTCGTTTGCCGATGCGATTCATCAGACGACGCACAGGGAAGAGCGGGAGTTGGCAGGCCGGATGTTGACGGCCGCCTGGCGCGATCCAAAACCACTGTTCGACGCCGTGGACCGGTACGATCCGGCATCGGCTATCACGATGCATGGTTCGACGGATGTCGGCGACGTGAGCTGGGTCACCCCAACGGCTCAATGCGCGACCGCCTGCTTCGCATTCGGCAGTTCGCCTCATTCGTGGCAGTGGGTGTCACAAGGCAAGAGTTCGATAGCACACAAGGGGATGCTGCTCGCAGCGAAAACCATCGCGGCGACGGCGATCGATCTGTTCCGCGATCCATCCCACATCGAGGCGGCCCGCGCAGAACTGGTGGCTCGGCGGGACGGGGATGAGTACAGCAGCCCGGTTCCCGACGGAGTTCAACCGGTTCGCCGCTGATCAATATGAAACAATTTGACTGAAGGAGCAATCAGGCTCTCTATCAATTGTCGCCGGAAATTTGGTCACGCTATTCTGGAGCTTTTGGCATCGAGGTAATCCCGCAGATCGCTGCACATGTGCCGTGCCTGCGGGACGACTTCCGCGCGACATGAAACTTAAGCAATTCCAGGCATTACAGGCGGTAGCGCTGTCAGGCAGCATCCAGGAAGCCGCCACCCGGCTTTGCCTGACCCAGCCTGCGGTCAGCAGATCGATCCGGGAGTTCGAGAGCGAGCTTGGCATTCCTTTGCTCGTTCGGACTGCGCGTGGCGCGACGCTCACCGACTACGCAGACCGGATATTGAAAAGGGTGCGTGCAATCGACCGCGAAGTGGCTCGCATCCAGGAAGAGGCCGACGAAATACGCGGACTGATCAACGGGCGCCTGGCAATCGGGTTGGCCGCGCCAACAGCCGACGCTGCAGTGATCGAGACGATTGCGGAATTTGCAAACGCTCGACCCAACGTGCAGCTCAAGGTGATGGAGATGCGGACGCAACAAATCGAAGAGGGCCTTCGCAACGGCTCGATCGATGTCGGCATAGTGACGCACTTTCGGGAAACCGAAACGTTGCCGTACGAGGCAGAATTTCTCTACGAAGCAGAGATGGTCCTCACCGTTAGTAAGCTTTATGACGGGCCGTCGCACCTTTCGGTCGGTCAGTTGCGCGAGTTGCCATGGCTAACTCTGGACCTGGAACTGGACAGCAATAGCTTCATTAATGCGCTGTTCGATTCAGCGAACCTGCCGGTACCCGAACGGATCATTTACAGTTCATCGCCGTTACTTTATCTGGGGCTGGCGCGGCGCACCGGTGCCGTTGGCATCTGGAGCGAAATGGCGCTGCCGTTTTTGCAACCGCTTTTCGAGCAGCAAATCATGCGCCGCATCTCGGTCCGGGAGCGCATGCCGCGCATGACAGTGCGGCTCGCGTGTGCCGACCGTGATCTGATGTCGAGGCCTGCCCGGGATTTCAGCGTATGGATTCGAAACCGGTTGACAGGTTCGCCCGGTCGGTTCGATCCGGCCGACAGCTTCCTCTTCGGCGGGCCGTCACATAACAAAAGCGCATAGCCCCAAGAAAACGTACTTTGCCTAACGGTTTTTGGCTGGTGACGATTTGGACCAATACATCATTTCATGAGGCGCCCGAATCGTGCAAACAAGTCTCTCAGATACTGCTGTTGCCGCAAGCCTGGACGACGCTGTCGAGCGTCCCACTCCCGGGATTGCGACGCTGATCATCGCAAGCGCGCTCGGAAACGGGCTCGAAGTCTTTGACTTTACAGTTTTCAGTTTTTTTGCGACCTATATCGGCACCTCGTTCTTTCCGAATGCTAACCCGCTGATGTCGCTCCTATTTGCGGTTGGCACGTTTGGCGCCGGATTTCTGGCTCGGCCCGTCGGTGCAGCGATGATCGGGGGGTATGCAGATCGGGCGGGGCGTCGCTCTGCGATGACGCTGAGCATCTGGTTGATGGCCGTTGGCACCGCGGCGATAGCGCTGTGTCCCACGTATGCGACGCTAGGCGTTGCAGCGCCGTTGATCGTTCTTGCCGGCCGGCTCACGCAAGGCTTTGCCGCTGGCGGTGAAATTGGCGCGTCTACGGCGTATGTGATGGAAATTGCTTCGGAGAAACAACGCGGCACGATGATAAGTTCGCAAGGGCTCAGTCAAGGTCTCGCGGCAATCGCTGGCGCGCTGTGCGGGCTGCTGCTCATTCACACGATGGATCCGAAATCTCTGTCGGCTTGGGGATGGCGGATACCGTTCGTGTTGGGCCTGTTGATCGCTCCGGTCGGGGTCTATATTCGCCGGCGTCTGCCGGAAAGTCATGTTCCCGAAAGCCGGCACAAAGCAAATCATCCGCTCTGGATGTTGCTGAGCCACTATCGCGCGAAGCTTCTCACGGCGGTGGCGATCATGCTTAGTCAGACAGTGACGATGTATGTAGTCGTCTATTTCATGCCTAGTTATCTGGGCCGCGTGATGAATTACCCGCCGGCGACAGGATTCGCAGCGGCCATCACGTCGTCGCTCGCGATTGGGGTCGGAGCGGTGCTCGGGGGGCGTCTGTCGGACCGACTCCAAAGACCACGGTGGCTTGCGCTCATTTGTACGAGCCTTAACCTGCTGGTTTGTTTCCCTTCTTTCTGGGTTCTCGTCCATACGTCCAACACGTTCCTTGTCGTGTCGGTCTGTGCAGCGATAGCTGCTCTGACGGGAGTGGGCGGTACAGCGAGCACGCTCCTCATCATGGAGATGTTTCCGGCGTCGATTCGGGCCAGTGGATTTTCGATCGCATACGCGGTCGCGGTCACGCTGTTTGGAGGTACCGCGCAGTTGGTCGCCACAACGTTGATCCTGAAAACGGGCGATTCCTTCGCAGCCGCGTATTACGTATTCGCATGTCTCGCCGTCACGTGGGTCACGCTTCTTCGGACGCCCGACCGGAGCGCATGAGCACCATCAAAGTCGGTCCGTTAGAAAGATCTTTCAGCCGTCGATCATGAATCCACAGCTCGACGGCTTTTTGCGGCGTAGTGACAGGCGCCACCGTTGTGGTTAGTTGGAGAGCCACGCCGGGTTCTCAAGGAACCGCTTCAGACTGCCCAGTACTTGCGCCGCAATGGCGCCGTCGATAGCCCGATGATCGACGGACGCGGTAATGGTCATTAACGTCCCGACGGCGAGTTTGCCGTCTTCCACCACGGGTTGCTGAACTGCGGATCCGGCTGCAAAGATAATGGATTGCGGCGGATTGACGATCGCACTGAACTCATCCACGCCATACATGCCGAGGTTGGAAACCGACACGTTGCCCCCTTGGTATTCCTCTTTTTTCAGGCGGCCCTGACGCGCGCGTTCGGCGAGATCGCGCACTTCCCGAGCGACATCCTGCACCGTCTTGCGCTCGACGTTGCGCACGATCGGTGTGATCAAGCCCCGAGGTGTCGCGACTGCTACCGCGACATCGACCTCCGTATAGCGGCGTAGAGCGTCCTCACCCCAGCTTACGTTGCCTTCGGGCACATTGAGCAACGCATTCGCGACGGCTTTGACGACGATGTCATTGACGCTCACTTTGGTTTCGGCATCCGAATTGAGTTTCGCTCGTGCGCTCAGTAGCGCGTCGACCCGGCATGCAGCCTTCAGATAGAAATGAGGAACGGTCTGTTTCGCATCCGTAAGCCGTCGCGCAATGGTTCGGCGCGTCATCGTGTGAGGTATGTCGGTATACGGCAGATCGCCGCTCGAATCCGTCTGGGATGCAGTTGAAACGTCGCGATTCTGTGCGGTGGTGGAAATGGATGTCATCCAGGTGTTCTCCAGAACTCGATGTTGGGTTAGTGAATCTGCCGCCGGTGTCGCAATCAGCGCTGCTTCGGCGCGGATCGGACTCCAGCGGAAAAGATTGTGGTGATTCCCTACTATGCGTCAACGAAGTTAACTTATATAGTTATGTTGAATCCATTTCAAGGGTCGGTCAACCATGAATTTTTTGCCTGACGAATCGGACCTTCAATACCGGAAGCGGCTGCAATCGCTGGCCGACGAGTATGGATGGAACGAGATGCGCGCGATGCGGGAAGAAATCGACGCGCTGCACATCGAGCGCTACTCGCCGTCGTTTCAAAAAAAGCTTGCCGATGCCGGCCTTGTCGGGCTGACGTGGCCGGAACCTCATGGCCGCGGCGCGCCTGTCGACCAGCAGTTTCTGATGGCGGAAGAGTTGGAGTGCCAGGGTTTTCCCGGCTACGGTCTGACGACGAACCTGCGCGGCGGCGGGATGCTGCTGCGCAACGGTTCGGACGAGCAGATTGCCACACATCTGCCGCATGTCGTTGACGGTAGCTGGACGTACTGTCAGGGTCTTTCGGAGCCGGGTGCGGGAAGCGATCTGCTTTCACTGAAGACAAAAGCGGTACGCGACGGCGATCACTTCGTGATTAATGGCGCGAAGCTGTGGACGTCTTCCGCTCATATCTCGAAGTGGTGCAGCTTGCTTGTCAGAACGGATGCCACCCAGTCCCGGCATCGCGGGCTATCGCTGCTGCTCGTCGATCTGAAGTCGCCGGGGGTAACGATCCAACCGGTCTGGGTGATGGGCGGCTGGCGCGTCAACGCGGTCTTCTACGACGACGTTCGGGTGCCCGTCAGCAACCTCGTGGGCACCGAACACGAGGGCTGGAAAGTGATTACCGGAAATCTTGATGAAGAGCGCGCGATGAGTTTCGGCGGGACCGAAACGAGGCTGCTGTGCGCGCGGTTGATCCACCGCCTGTCGGCGCGGCGCGAAACCTTGCATGACAGCGATCTCGAAATGTTGGGACGCTTCGTGATGGAGCTGGAAGCCGACCGGCTGCTCTATTTGCGTGTCGGGCTTGCCGCGGCTCGCGGCGAGGATACCTCCGGCATCGGTCCGATGAGCAAGGTTTATGGCTCGGAACTCGCGCAGCGTTTCATCGAATGGGCGTGCGAGTTGTTGGGCCACGAGACGCTTTTTAGCGAGAGTGACGACGTTCTCGCGCGTGACATGGAGCAGCAGTTGCGAGTCGCGACGGTGCTTACCGTGATCGGGGGCACCAGCGAGGTTCAGCGCAATATCGTTGCGAACAGGCATCTTGGTCTTCCACGGAGCAACTAGACATGCTGGACGAACGATGGAGTGAAGACGTAGAGGAGATCGGCACCGCGTTGCGCCGCTTGCTGAGCGCGGAGTGCACCCCTGAACGGGTGCGCGAAGCCGAACGCACGGCCGATGGCGTCGATGTCGGGTTGACTCGTCAACTGCAGCACTTTGGTCTTTTCGAGCTGGACGGTACGCCTGAGTTGTTCGCGCGGGTGGCTTATGAGCTTGGCCGTTGCCTTGCGCCGGTTGCGTTTGTCGAGACGATGCCGGTGCTCACGCTCGCCGGACGCCAGAACGTGGCGTTCTGTCCCAACCGGCTCGCGCCGGCGGCGGCGCGAGCTGTGGCTGTCGTGCGCAACGGCGAGGTTTTTCTGGAACCACTAGAAGGACTTGCACGCAAGACGGCAGCAGGCGATTTTGTGGTCGAGCATCTCGACTCAAGCGTATCAGAATGCATCGGCGGAGCCGATCTCGCCGATCGCCTGGAGCGCTATGCGGCGCTCGTTGAAGCTGCGCGGATGGTTGGAGCCGGGCAGGCACTGCTTGCGTATGGATGTGAATACGTGGGCGGCAGAGAGCAGTTCGGCAAGCCGATTGGCGCATATCAGGGGGTCGCGCATCGTCTCGCGCGCGCTGCCGGCGAGTTGGATGCCGCGGAGCTTCTGGTCCGCAAGAGTGCGTTTTCCGCGTCCGCCGAAACAGGTGGCGATGGTGCGCCGGCGCAGACGTTTGCGTGGATGGCACGGGCAAAGTCGATCGAGGCCGCGCGAACGGTCGCAACCAACGTTCACCAGGTATTCGGCGGAAACGGCTTCGCGATGGAGTACGACGTCCAGCTGTATAGCCGGCGTTTGCGCAGCTGGGCGCAACGAGGCCCCAAAGTTGGCGCCCAGTTGGCGCAACTCGGCAGGCTAGTACTCGATCCCGCGCGCCGCGACGATCTGCGGTTGCTTTGGCACTACGACACGGGGATGCCGCTGCCGCGTTGGGCGCGGGAGTTGGACGCGCCGTTCAATCAGACCGCATCTTGACTGAGGTTTAAATGGATCTTCGTTACGGAGCTGAGCACGAGCAGTTCAGGGTGGTCGTTCGGGACTTTCTCGCGCGCTGCTGGACCAAAGGTGGGGATGCCGCCGAGTTTCGACAGAAAGCTGTGGCTGCCGGCTACCTGTATAGAGGGATTCCGAAGCGGTTCGGCGGTTCCGAACAGCCTTCGGAAATCCTGAAGGCGCGCATCATCACCGAAGAATTCGCCCGCGCTAGAGCACCGATGGAAGTAAAAGGCAACGGCGTACAGATGCTCGTTCCGACGCTGCTCGAATGCGGAGAGGAATGGCAAAAGGAACAATTCGTCCCGAAGACGTTGACGGGGGAATATCGTTGGGCGCAAGGCTTCAGCGAGCCGGGCGCGGGCAGCGATCTGGCGAGTCTGCGGACCCGTGCGGAGCTTCGGAGCGGTCAGTGGGTGATCAACGGCCAGAAGGTCTGGACCTCGTACGCAAAACAATGTCGGTATATGTTCGCACTGGTTCGCACCGAACCTGCGGCGCCGAAGCACGAGGGTATATCGTATCTGCTGATCGATCTGGATCAGCCGGGCATCGATATCCGCCCGATGAAACAGATCAACGGTGGCATCGACTTCAATGAAGTGTTTTTCACCGACGCGACAACCCCTGAGCACTGGATCGTCGGCCGACGCGGCGAGGGTTGGAAGATATCAAAGTCGTTGCTGAAACACGAGCGCAACATGCTCGGCGGCATCGACCGTTCCGATGCGATGTTCGAGAGTCTGCTGAAGCTCGCGCAGCGCTCAACGATCGAAGGCGAATGCGCGATCAAGGTTCCATGGGTGCGTGATCGGCTGGCTGCACTGAAGGCCGAACTCGAGGTGCAGCGGTACTCGTCGATGATCCAGCTGAGCCGCGAGTTGAACGGCGAAGGTGGTGGCGTTCTGCAGATGATGAACAAGCTGGTTCAGTCTAACTTCGCTGCCGCCGTTGCCGAACTGTCGAATGCCATCATCGGCGACGAGTCGCTGATCTCGCCCATCGGCAATGAGAAGCCCGGCAACGAGCGGTGGGTCAATCAGTATATGAATTCGCTCGCGGCCGCGATTGCTGGCGGTACGTCGAACATCCAAAGAAACATCATTGCGGAGCGCGGGCTCGGATTGCCGCGAGAGGGTGAAAAGGCATGAGGTTCGATCTCGATGAACAGCAGCAGGCGTTTCAGCGCGCCGTGACGGAATACCTTGCCGCCGAATGTCCGCCGTCGCGCGCCCTTCATCCGCATGACACGGGTGAGGCCGACCTCGGTATCTGGCAGGGGCTGATGGGGCTCGGCATTGGCGGTATCGTCGTGCCGGAAGCCTATGGTGGGATGGGCCTTGGCCTTCTAGAACTGGCGGTCGTGTCGGAGGCGCTCGGGCGCTTTGCGGCCCCTGGGCCGTTCCTCGACCACGCATTGGCCACGCTAGCCCTTGTGCTCGCGGGCAGCGACGAGCAGAAGGCTCGCTGGTTGTCCGGCCTAGCGAATGGTGAACTGCGCGCCACCGTTGCGTTCGGCGAGCGAGGAGGAGTCTGGTCCCCGGAGCTATGGGAGTTGACGGGTGAATCCGAGCTTTCCGGCGCCAAGCAATTCGTGATGCACGCGCAAGGTGCCGACCTCGTGATCGTCGGGCTGAAAGGTGGACGACTCGCGCTGGTGGAAAAGTCCGCGACGGGCATGACGTCGAAGTTGATCGCATCGACCGATGCCGGGCGTCCGCTTCATCAGCTGGATTTCTCCAACACTCCGTGCAGCATGCTGCCGGAAGCTGCGGCGCATCGTCTGATCGATGCCGGCTCGATTTTGCTGGCCGCCGATGCGTTTGGCGGCGCGAGCCATTGCGTGGAGATGGCGGTGGACTACGCGAAGCTGCGCGTCCAGTTCGATCGCCCGATCGGTGCATTCCAGGCCGTTAAGCATCAATTGGCCGATATGGCGGTCATGGTTGCACCGACCCAAGGGCTTTACTGGTATGCGGCCCATGCATTCGACACCGAGCCGGCGGTTGCGTCGCAAGCGGCGGCGCTCGCGAAAGGCCACATAACCGAACTGTTCCCACGCGTTGCGCGGCGCATGATCGAGGCGCACGGCGGCATCGGCTACACGTGGGAATTCAGTGCGCATGTGTGGCTCAAACGGGCACTCTTCGATCAAGCCTATCTGGGCATGCCTCGCCAGCATCGTGCCCGGCTTGCACAACTCTGTGAATGGTGATGTATGAAAAAGACTGTCTTCATCTCGGGCGGGACGAGCGGCATCAATCTCGGTATCGCGCGCGGTTTCGCCGCGCAAGGCGCGAAGGTGCTGGTCTTCGGGCGTGACGGTGGCAAAGCGCAGGTCGCTGCCGCGCAATTGCAGGAAGAAACCGGCGCGCAGGTGATCGCGGGTAGTGCCGACGTGCGCGATTACGCGGCGGTGGAAGCGCTGTTTGCGTCCGCAGTGGAAACGATCGGCGCTCCCGATGTCGTGATCGCGGGTGCCGCGGGCAATTTCATGGCGCCGGCCGTGGGGATTTCCGCAAACGGATTCAAAACGGTCGTGGATATCGATCTGCTTGGCACTTACAACGTGTTCAAGGCTGGCTTCGCCGTCGCGACGAAACCCGGTGCGTCGTTCATTGCGATTACCGCGCCGCAGGCGGTCCAGCCGTTGCCGATGCAAGTGCACGTGTGCGCGGCAAAGGCCGGTGTGAATATGGTGATCAAGGTTCTGGCCATGGAGTGGGGGCCCGCGGGCGTGCGCGTCAATGGCATTTCGCCGGGACCGATTGCCGGAACCGAGGGTGTCGAACGGATGGCGCCGACGGATGAGCACAAGGCAAACTGGGCCGATGGCATCGCACTGCGGCGGCTTGGCACGACCTCCGATATCGCCGAGGCAGCGATTTTCCTGAGTTCGGAGAACGCCGGCTACATCACCGGAACGATCCTCGACTGCGACGGCGGGATGAAGCTCGGTAATGCGAGCGGCAACTATCTCACGCCAGCGCAGCGGTAATACACAGCTGAACGGGATCGAACATGGCAAACCTCGACAAGCAGACGGGCACGAACAACGAACCCTCATGGTTCACGCGAGCGATCGCGCACACGCGCCAATCGCATTACGTGACCGTTCACGACGCACGGATTCACTATGCGTCGTGGAATGCGGGAGAAGCTGGCAAACCGCCTCTGCTGCTGGTGCATGGCTTTCTTGCGCATTCGCACTGGTGGGACTTCATCGCTCCATACCTGACCGAACGATATCGCGTGTTTGCAATAGACCTCTCGGGCATGGGCGAGAGCGGTCATCGCTCCAGCTACAGCCAGGACGTCTGGGTCGACGAAATCGTGCAGGTGGCGAATGCGCTGGGGGGCGGCGCGGTGACGCTGATCGGTCACAGTTTCGGCGGTGCGCGCGCGGTCGACGCATGCTGCCGTTCGCCAGAGAACTTTGAAAAATTGATCGTGATCGATAGCTATTTGCACTTTTCGGACTACTCGACGCGCGGAAAGCCGTATGTGCCGCGCGGAGAAGACCGCATATACGACAGCCTCGACACGGCGCTTTCCTTTTACCGTCTTCTTCCGGGTCAAGACGCGCTGCCTTTCGTATTCCAGCATCTCGGCCGCAACTCTCTCCGTCTCAAGGGCAACGGCTGGGGCTGGAAATTCGATGAGCGCAACCTTACGGCTCCGCGTAGCGAAGTGGATAGCAGCAGGTTGCTAGCGCAACTCGGCGTTCCCACCTCGCTTGTCTATGGTGAGCATAGTTCGGTCGCGACGCGTGAGCAAATGGCGCGGGTGGCCGGTCTGGTTCCCCAATGCGATGGGTTGGTCGAAATACTGGAGTCTCAACATCACATCATGGCGGATCAGCCGTTGGCACTGATTGCCGCATTGCGCTCCTTGGCCTGAAGGTCTCAGAAGGCCATTTGATTCGACTGGTCCTAGCGGAATCCGATATGAACGACGAAGTGTCTTCGGTCACCATCGCTCTCGCGACCACCTCGAGTAAATTGCGATTCGACACATTGCCGGACGACGTCGTCGCGATGGTGAAGCTTTGCATTCTGGACTGGTTCGCGGTGGCCATCGCGGGGGCGGCCGAGCCGACGGTCGGCATCATGCTGGACGAGGCACTGGAACGCGGCGCCGCGGGCGATTCGTCAGTGCCTGGTTGCGCCAGCCGGCTGAATCTGCTTGATGCCGCGTTGATCGGGGGCACCGCATCGCATGCGTTGGACTACGACGATGGGTCCGCCGCGATGGGCGGTCATCCGTCGGTAGTCATCGCGTCGGCGCTTTTGCCGCTGGCGGAGTTCTGCCGGCGCGACGGCAGATCGACGCTGGCGGCGTTTGTCGCCGGTTACGAGCTCGCTGCACGCGTGGGGCTGCTGGTTACCCCCGATCACTATGCGCAGGGGTTTCATCCCACCGGGACGGTGGGTGCCCTGAGCGCCGCGGCCGCCTGTGCGAATCTGCTGCAGTTGAGTCCTCAAATCACCGCCGTTGCGCTGGGCATCGCTGCAACACAGGCGGCAGGTCTCATAGCTAACTTCGGCACGATGTGCAAGCCCCTGCATGCAGGCCGCGCGGCCGCGAACGGGCTGCTGGCTGCGCGCCTCGCGGCGCGTGGCTTTACCGGTCGCTCCGATATGCTCGAAACACCGTACGGATTCACACACTCGCATGGCACTGCGCCTGACCTGCAGAGCGCTTCGCAGGCGCCGGTGCACGGCTTTCATATTCTTGCTAACGTCTTCAAGTTCCACGCCGCATGCGGCGGCACTCACGGAGTCATCGAGGCCGCGCGCCAGTTGCGTGATCGCGGAGTCGAGCCGAATGCGATCCGCAAGCTCGTCGCACGCGTGAATCCGAAGTTCGAGCGAATCTGCAATATCGAGCAACCCTGCGATGGGCTCGAACTCAAATTCAGCTATCGCGCGATGATCGCGGCCGCGCTGCTCGGGCTCGATACCACGGCAATCTCGCTTTATACCGGGGAGACCGCCAGCCGCGTCGACCTCGTTGTCGTTCGCGACAAAGTCGAAGTGCAATTCAGCGACGCGATGGCACAGTCGTGCTCCGAACTGGTCGTCGAGCTGCTTGACGGCACGATTGAAACAGCAGCTTTCGACACGCGCTCGCAGCTGGGATCGCCGACATTGCAAACGCGGATCTCCGCGAAGTTCTTCAGTCTTGTCGCGAGTGTGCTTGGACCGACGCGGGCGGTCCTATTGCATGATCGAATCGTTGGACTGGAACAGCTGGAGGACGCCGGGGAATTAATGCACCTTGCTGTCTCGCGGCGGTCGGACGAGCGTGCGACTTCTGGCTAGTCGGACTGCGGGGTTCCGCCGGGCAAAGCGTCTTCAATTGCGGAACGCGGCCGGCTCATGCACTCAGCGCGCGAGCCGCCCCGTGGTCTCTACATCAGAAAGACCGCTTTGCCATCGGTTTGCTTGTCGAAATGGTGGTAGGCCTCGACCGCATCGTCGAGTTTCCACTGATGGGTAAACAGCCGATCCACTTCAAGTCCGCGTTGCACGATGAAATCCGCGCACTCCTTCTGCGCATTGATCGACATGCTGACCGAAGTCATGACGGTGACCTGCGATTTCAACAGATCTCGCACGCGCAGCGTAACGTCTGCGCCGATTCCGACAAAGCAAGCGGTGCCCCAGGTGCGCAAACAGTTCATGGCGTTGCTGCCCCCCTGTGCGGTGCCAGAAGTTTCCAGTGCGCGGTCAGCGCCCTTGCCGGCTGTGAGTTGCCGGATAGCGGCTACGGCATCGCAGTCGGCTGGGTTGATCGTCTCGGCTGCGCCGAATTCTCGGGCTCGCGCGAGCCGGGCGGGAGATATGTCCAGCGCGATCACCCGGGCACCTTGAGCCGCTGCCAGCAGCGTCGCCGACAGACCGACCGGTCCCTGCCCGAAAATGGCGATCGTGTGCCTGCCAGGCAAGTCCATCCGTTGCAGCGCGCCCCACGCTGTCCCGGTGCCACACGAGATCGCGGCGCCGGCGGCGAAACTCAGCGAGTCGTCCAGCGGCACGAGGGTATAGGCCGGGACCTTCAGATATCCCGCGTGTGCGCCGTGCGCATTACCACCAAAGAGTCGCATTGCGTCCGAGCGGCACAACTGGGTCCAACCGGTGCGGCAGTGTTCGCAGGTAGTACATCCGGCATAGTGATGCACCATCACGCGGCTACCTGTTTTTACAAGCCTGGGATCAACACCGGCACCCAACGCGGCGACTATGCCGGCCGGTTCGTGTCCGCCGATCACGCGCGTGGCAACCGGCGGTTTCGGTCGGCGGTAAGCGTGAAGATCCGTGCCGCACATTCCCGATGCCTTGACCTCGATGATCACTTCGCCGGGAGCCGGTTCGGGGTCCGCAAAATCTTCCAGCGCCAGTTCCCGCTCTCCTAGGAAAACGATTCCACGCATTCTTCGTAACCCTTATTTTATGTCGGTCAAGTGAACTTGCCTCTTGAAGCGTGGCAAGCCGTTCTTCCGGATTGGTCCGGAAAAAGCGGGAAATGGCGCAAAGTACGGCGCGGGCGGGCCTCAGGCTCGACAAGCCCGTGACCCGTTGTCTCGTTGTACTAGCGGTTGATCAATGCGTTGGCGCGAGCGGCAAAGCCTGGATCGGTGATGAATCCAACCTGATAGGCGAGTGCCGCTTCGAGATGAACTGACGGATCGCGCTGCGCAGCAAGCTGTTTCAGTGCTTTGAGTGGCGAGCGAGGCAATCCTGCCAGTGTGTTCGCCATGTTCAATGCGGTTTCACGAGCATGCGTGCACGAGATCGCCAGTCCCCAGCGTTCCGCGGTCGGGCCGTCGACCCGCTCCGACGCCAGCAGTCGCCACATGGCCTGCTCTCCCGCGCGCGAGATGACGTAATGCGTACCTCCCGTTGCGGGGATCAGCCCAGCTTTGATCCAGCCTTGCGCGAGCCAGCCACGCTCGCCCACGAAAGTCACATTGCCAACCAGCGCGAGGTCACACCCGAAGCCGACCGCCGCACCATCCACGGCGGTCAGCACAGGGACGGGACTTTCGCGCAGCGCGCGAAAAACGCCTTGGAATTCTCCGTAGATCGTCTCGCGAACCGCGGAAGGACCACCTTCGGCAAGCCGAACGATTTCGGGCAGATTGCCGCCTGCACAAAACGCCTTGCCACTGGACGAAAGTACGATGGCGCCGACGTCTTCGTTGGTCGTGACTTTCTCGAGCGTAAGCCGGAGTTCGCGGCCCTCGCCTGGCCCCAAGGCATTGCGGACATCAGGCCAATCGAGGGTAACTTCGGCGACCTCGCCATGATATTGAACGATTACACCCATAGCATCACGCGACCGCAACGGAATCGAGCGGACGCACTTTCCCGCGCACGACCTGCCGTAATACGAAAGGATCACTGCGGAAACCACGCCGGTCATAACGCACGAAGCTGATAACGGTGCCCGCCGCGTTTGTCGCTGAAGGCACCATGCGCGACTTGTTGAGTCCCGCGCTGACGGCGGCAGGTGACGGCGGCCGCACGATCGCGAGCACGCGTGCGGTGTCATAGCCGAGGACGGCATATGCATGACCGGCGCTAGCCCAATTGTGATAGATGGAGGTGCGGTAGAGTTGTTTTTCCGCCATATCAGGTTTCCTCAAGATAGGGAAAATCCGCCATCGATTGCGATGGTCTGTCCTGTGATGTAGCCGCCGGCAGCGCTCGCGAGCATGAGAATCGGACCAGCGATTTCCGCCGGTAGCGCGGGTCGACCCAGCAACATGCGACCTTCGGCAAGCAGCGGGCCGCTCGGCGAGGTGTGGTATGCGGGCCGAGGCTTCGGATCGAGTGGCCGTACCGCGCCGGGACAGATCGAATTGACCAGAATGTTGTGCGCGGCGAGTTCGAGCGCGGCCGAGAGCGTCATCGAATCGAGTGCGGCTTTCGACGCGTTGTAGGCGAGCTGGTCGTTCACCGCGGTGCGTAGCGCCCCGATCGACGAGATGTTGATGATGCGGCCGCCTTGTCCGCGATGTTTCATCCAGCGCGCGGCCTCGCGCATCGCCACGAAACAACCCCAGGTGTTGACGCGCTGCATTTCCTGCCATGCCGCTTCGGTCAATTCGTCGAACGCGTAACGCGGGTAGATGCCGGCGTTGTTGATCAGGATATCGACTGATCCTGACTCGCGCGACGTGTCGGCGAACAGCCTGGCGATCGACTCGTCATCGCGCAGATCGAAGCCTAGTGCGTATGCACCGCGACCGATGTCGCTGGCGACCACGGTCGCCGCCTCAATTTGGTTGTCTGCGACGATGACCCGGGCGCCAGCGTCAGCGAGCAGCCATGCGGTCGCTTTGCCGATACCCGACGCGGCACCGGTAACCACCGCGGTTTTGCCGCCGACCGAGAACAACTCTGCAAAGGAAAGGGCCGCGCTCATGACAGTAGCTGCCCGCCGCCTTCCACCACCAGCAACTGCCCGGTCACGCGGCGTGCCGCGGCGGAGGTGAAGAACGCAACGGCCGTCGCGATGTCCTCGGGATCGTTCTTGCCAAGCGGAATCAGCGCTTCCCGTCGCCGCTTTTCCTCACCGACTTTCGGATCGATCGCACCAGAGCTGTGCGCGAGATTTGTTTCGGTGGTCGTCGGGCCGGGCGCGACGCAGTTGACGGTAATCCCGAATTCAGCGAGTTCGAGTGCCGCTGACTTGACCAGCATCGGGATAGCGGATTTGCTGGTGCAGTACGCCGCTGCACGCTTGTACGGTTTGACCGCAGCGGTGGATGCAATCGACACGAAACGGCCGCCATTGCCTGCCGCAATCATCCCTTCGGCAGCCTCCTGAAGACAGAACAGATTACCGCGGACATTGATCGCCATATAGGTGTCCCAGTCTTCTGCGGTGATCTCGCGCAGTGGCTTCATGACCTTCGACCAACCGGCGTTGTTGACGAAAATGTCGAGTCGGCCAAAGTGCGCGAGCGTTTTGTCAACGGCTGCCTTGACCGACTCGCGGCGAGTGACGTCGAGGGATGCGTGTGCCACATCGTGGCCGTTTCTGCGCAATTCTTCGGTCGTCGTTTCGACACGATCGGTGATGTCCGTCAGCATGACCTTGGCGCCGCGCGCCAGTAACTCCTCGGTGATCGCTCGTCCTAGACCGTAACTTGCTCCCGTTACCATCGCGACTTTTCCGGCCAGCTCGAGTTGTCGTTCCATTGTCTCCGTCCACATAGATAACTTATATATCTATGATGTTAAGCCGATACCGAGGCCTTTGCAAGCATCGCTGGTGTGGGTTTCGGCGCAGACAGGGAAAGGGAGCGGGCGGACGTTCGGGGTTCGTTACGGAGTAGCGCTACATGCCGCGCTCCTCGCGTAAGTAATGAACAGTCGCGCCGGCAAAGCCGGCGAACCGCCTCAATAGGTCGGGACATCGTGTGCCGCTTGCGGCAATGAATAATTCCGACCCAGCAAGGGTTTCAGTGGGTGTCGCGCCAGACCACGAGCGCGTCCAGCGCTTCGATCGTGTCTGCCTGCACATACAACGGATTGACCTCCAGGGTGACCATGTCTTCAGCCAGTGCGAGAGCGGCATTGCCGATGCGGGAGATCACTGCCGAAAGTTTGCCAAGGTCGACTGCCGGCGCGCCACGGTACCCTTCCAGTATCTTTCTGGCTTTCAATTCCCCCAACATTTCCGTCACGTCTTCCGGTTCAACTGGCAACAGTCGAAGCGCTGTATCGGACATCGCCTCGACCCAGATTCCTCCAAGTCCGACCGCTAGCACCTTACCGAACATCGGATCCTTCGCGACACCGACGAATAGTTCGATGCCGCCAGTACGCATCGGCGACACGATGACCCCATCGACCCGGGCGTTCGGCGCACGCGAGCCGACATTCGCGATGATCTGCGTGTAGGCCTGTTGCGCGCGTTCCGGAGTACGCAAGTCGAGGGCGACGCCGCCCACTTCCGTTTTGTGGAAGATATCGGGCGACAGAATCTTCAGCGCGACAGGCGCCGCCATCGATTGTGCAGCGGCAAACGCTTCCTCGGCGCTATGTACGACGGTTGCCGGTATAACCGGCACGTGATGGCTCGACAGATAGTCGAGCGCGGCCCGTTCGGTGGTAGGGCGCTCGCTCGACAGCGTCTGCGGTACGGACGCTCGGCGCCGTTCGCGACGAAGGCATGAAGACCAGTTGTACGCATGACCGATCGCGCGCATCGTGCCGTCGATTCCGGGCGACAGAAACGGAACTTCATGCGTTGTCATAAGGCTGCGCGCGTGGTCCGTCGTGTCTTTCATGGTTTGCTCGAGCAGAATCGTCGGACATTTGACGCTTGCGAAACCGCGCAACGTGTTGTCTAGCATGGCGAGCGAGAAGCCGTGCGTGAGCTGCGCACTCGACGGCATGTCGAAAGTGCAGCCGAGCAAGCCGACATCGGGATCCCGGCCAAGGATTTCGAGCACCTGCCTGAGCATTTCCGGCTTGGCCATGGCCGCGCCAGTGATGTCGAGCGGATTATGCGCAGCCCCGAAATCGGCGACAACGTCCTTGAGACGTTCGAGCGTGGCGGGCGCAAAACGCGCAAATCTGACGCCGGCCGCGGACCCTGCATCTGCCATCACTTCACAGGCGCCGCCGGAGATCGATACAGCGGCGAAACCCTTATCCTCCAGCGGCCCGAGGTGGGCAAGCACTGACGCGGTAACAAGTAGTTGCTCCAGCGAATCGACTCGCACCAGACCATATTGGGCACAGACGGCATTGAACACCCGGTCGTCGCCAACCAACGCGCCGGTGTGCGCCTGCGCAACTTCGGCGGTCAACGGGCTGCTGCCCACTTTCAGCACCACGATCGGCTTGCGCAACTGCAGTGCCCGCTCGGCGACCGCAAGAAAGCGCTCGGGCCGGCGTATGGTCTCGGCGAACAGCGCGATCGCTTTGACCGAGGGTTGCTCGACCGCGTAGTCGAGGACGTCGGCAAGATCGATCATAGCCTCGTTGCCTAACGCGACCACGTGGCTTAAGCCGATGTTCTGGCGGTGGGCCTGCTGGGCGAGCAGGCCTGCTGTTGCGCCGCTTTGACTGATCAGAGCGATCCGTCCTCCCGGCAACACCGGCAGCGGCACAGGCAAGGCGGAGAGCGCCGATTTGTCGACCAGATTCATCGCTCCGAGACTATTCGGACCGAGTAGTTTCAGACCTCGGCTTGCTGCGCGCGCGAAGATTCGCTCCTGTTCCGAGGCACCGGTGCGACCCGTTTCGGCGAACCCCGAACTGACGACCACGCCGAAGCGGATTCCCGCGTCTGCGATGTCGTCAAGCGCCTCTTCCAGGGCGAGCGCCGGGACGGCAACGAATGCCGCGTCCACCTGCCGGCCAATGGCCGAACATGAACTGTGGGCGGGTTCGCCCATGACCTCGCCCCCGCGTCGATTGACATAGAAGACGCTGCCGTCGAAACCGAGATTGCGGAGCGTGTCGACGACTAGACGCGTCCAGGGATTGTTGCCCGAAGCGCCGACGATGGCGACGGAGCGAGGATTGAAGAGGGTGTCGAGGCTGGTCGATTGAGTCATGTCAGCGGTTCAGGTCGAGATATTTGGTGTCAAACGTAGACTACATAGTGAACCTTCTTGACGCACTAAGGGTTTGCCATATAGGCGGCTTAGAAAGAGACAAACGTCTTTCGAATAGACGCTTGACAATGCTGATGACGCGTCGCAATACTGACCAAGACAACTACGTAATCTATGTTGGTGTTATTCTGGCGGGGCGCGATTGAGCATCGACTTCGCCGTCAATATTCGGGAGACACAGAATGTCAGTTCGTTCCGCGACGCCGGTCATCGTCGGAGTTGGCCAGTACACGGACCGTTTCGGTTCGGCCGACTATCGGCAATTGTCTGCCGTCGAGTTGGCCGCCCAAGCTTGCCTGAACGCGGTCGAAGACACCGAAAAGACCCAGGCCGTGCTTGCATCGATAGACGCGATCGTGACGACACGAACCTTCGAAGATTCGACGCCGGCGCGCGGGCAACCCTTCGGCAAGTCGAACAATTTTCCCCGTTCGATCGCTGCCCGGTTGGGGATAAAGCCGCGCTTGGCCGTATGGGATAAGGCGGGCGGAGATTCGCCGCAGCGCCTCGTCAGCGAATTCTGCGAACAGTTGTCTCGCGGAGAATGCAGCGCGGTTCTGATCGCCGGTGCCGAGAACATTTCAACGGTGAGGGAACTGCTTAAAGCCGGAGGCAAAGCAGATTGGGCAGAGCAGCCCGAAGGCGACGTCCAGGACCGTGGCATGGGACTAGCTGGCATGATGACTCAGGAGACGTTGGCGCATGGCCTGCGCGGCGCGCCTGTGTCGTACGCGCTTGCCGAGAATGCGAGGCGCGCGAGACTCGGCTTGACGCGCGAGGCCTACGCTGCGCAAATAGGTGAGCTGTTTGCGCCGTTCACCGCAGTGGCAGCGGACAATCCATATTCTGCGTTCAAAGTCGCGCCGCTAAGGGCTGAAGCGCTGACGTCTGCCGACGAGCGCAATGAGATGATCGCGGAGCCGTACCGCCGCAGGCTGATTGCGCAGGATCGGGTAAATCAGGCCGCCGCGCTGGTTCTGACAACCGTTGAAACCGCGCGCAAATTGGGAGTTCCCGAAGTGAACTGGGTATATCTGCATGGCTATGCGGACTTGACCGAGCGCCCGCTGATGGAGCGGGAGGACCTCGGTGATTCGCCGGCGGCGAAGCTCGCGTTAAAAGCTGCGCTTGATGCGGCCAACGTGACCGTTCATGAGCTCGGCCACTTCGATTTTTATAGCTGCTTTCCAATCGCCGTTTCCAATGCGGCCTGCGATGGCCTTGGTCTGCGTTCGGACGATCCCCGCAAATTGACCGTGACGGGTGGACTTCCTTATTTTGGGGGGCCCGGCAATAACTACAGCATGCATGCAATCGCGACGATGGTCGAGCGCCTGCGCAAGTCGCCGGGTCAGTTCGGGCTGGTGGGCGCCAACGGTGGAATTCTGTCGAAATACTCGGTCGGTATCTATTCGGCGACGCCCCGGGAGTGGAAAAGCTGCGATAGCAGTGCGATCCAGGCCGCGATCGACGCGGTGCCGGCGCCAGCGTTTTGCCATGAGCCGCACGGCGGCGCTCGCATCGAAACCTATACGGTCGCATTC
This sequence comes from Paraburkholderia phytofirmans, assembly GCF_046028095.1. Classification (GTDB taxonomy): domain Bacteria; phylum Pseudomonadota; class Gammaproteobacteria; order Burkholderiales; family Burkholderiaceae; genus Paraburkholderia; species Paraburkholderia phytofirmans_A. Next base: position 50,588 of record NZ_JAQQDJ010000009.1, on the reverse strand, counting down.
GAGCGCGGCGAACGGGTGCGCGCAATCATCGTAGGCCGTCTGCTGGATTCCGGTCGGCGCTTCCTCGCGAACACGTTCGACGCCGATGTGCCGACGCTGAGCGCGATGCTGGACGAAGACCCATTGGGGCGCGACATACAGGTCGTCTCGACCGCGAAAGGCAATCGCTTCACGTTTGGCAGTGCGCACATGGCCGAAATCTTTCCGGTTCGCAAGCCGATATTCCGGACCGGATACGAATACTGCACCGTGAAGCAGGATGGTCACCTGCTCGAGGTCGCGATAAATCGGCCCGAGGCATCGAACAGTCTGACTCCGATGGCGAACGAGGAGCTGGCCGAGATTTTTGACGCGTACGAGGCCGATCCGAACCTTTGGGTCGCCATTCTTTATGGAGCCGGCGGCGCTGCGTTTTGTGCCGGCGCCGACCTGAAGTACGGGGCCAGCGGCAAGCCGGTCTGGCTGCCGAAGCAAGGGTTCGGCGGTCTGACACACCGGCAGCGCGACAAACCCGTGATTGCAGCGGTTAACGGCTTCGCTATGGGCGGCGGACTGGAAATCTGTCTTGCCTGCGACATCGTCGTCGCTGACGAAACCGCCAAATTCGCGCTGAGCGAAGTGAAGGTCGGCGTGATTGCGGGTACCGGTGGCCTAGTACGTCTACCCCGGCAGATGCCCCGGAAGAAAGCGTATGAACTGATCCTGACTGGACGTAAGTTCGGCGCCAGGGACGCCGAGAGGTGGGGCATCGTCAATGGAGTTGTGCCGGCAGGCGAGGCGGTCTGTAAAGCGCGAGAAATCGCAGCTGAAATTCTGGAGGCCTCTCCGACGGCCGTTCGGTTGTCGATGAAAGCCATGCAGCAGGCGGACCAATGGCCGGTGGCGACCGAGGCGCTGGCCAATCGCGATCGAGCTGTCATCGACGAGCTGATCACGAGCGAAGACTTCTTCGAAGGTCCTTCAGCTTTCGCTCAGAAGCGCAAACCCCAATGGAAAAATCGATAGATCGGACTTCCGTACCACGCGGCCCTGGCAACGCGTGGTCAAAGCGTTGCATGGCGGACCGGTTTTCAGTGATTTCGATTCGACAATAAAGGCCTCGTCCGGATGGCCGACCCTAAAGGAGATGCAGCAATGGTTGATCGTTCGTCGGCGAGTCCCCATGGCAAAGATGTATCCGACCATCACTTCGACGTCGTGGTGGTGGGCGCGGGGTTCGCGGGCATGTATATGCTCCACCGCTTGCGCAACATGGGCATGAGTGTCCGGGCGTACGAGGCAGCGCCGACGGTAGGCGGTACCTGGTATTGGAATCGCTATCCCGGCGCCCGCTGTGACGCGGAGAGCGTCGAATATTCGTATGCGTTTAACGATGAACTGCAGCAGGATTGGACGTGGACCGAGCGCTTCGCTACGCAGCCCGAAATTCTTCGGTATGCAGAGCACGTGGCTGAGCGTTTCGACCTGAAACGCGACATCGTATTCGAGACCCGCGTCAAGCGAGCCCTTTTCGATGAATCGAACAGCACATGGCGGATCGAGACGGACCGGGGCGATCCGGTCGAGGCAACCTTCTTCGTGATGGCGACGGGGCCATTGTCCGCCGCTCGCGTTCCCGACTTCCCCGGACTGGACGGCTTCGGCGGCCGTTGGTATCACACAAGCAACTGGCCGACCGAACCGGTGGATTTTACCGGTAAGCGCGTTGGCGTGATCGGCACTGGTTCGACCGGAATTCAGTGCATTCCGGTCATCGCTCAGCAGGCCAAGCAGCTTCATGTTTTTCAGCGCACCGCCAACTTTAGTGTACCGGCGCGCAATGCGCCGCTCAGCGCCGACTATGTGCAAAGCGTCAAGGATCGCTATTCTGAGATCCGTGAACTGGCGCGCTGGCGCGGGCTCGGACTGCATGAGCGGGGCAATAAGTCGGCATTCGACGTTTCCGACTCCGAAAGGGCGCAGATCTACGAGCACCATTGGCAGAACGGCGGACCGACTTTCATGCACGCGTTTGCCGATCTCATCACGAACAAGGAAGCGAACAACACGGCCGTCAAGTTCGTGCATGGCAAGATCCGCGAGATCGTCAAGGATACGCGGACAGCTGAACTGCTTATGCCGAAAGACCATCCGCTCGGCGCGAAGCGGATCTGCGTGGATACGGACTACTACGCGACATTCAATCGTGAAAATGTCGAGCTGGTCGACGTTCGATCGGCGCCGATCGAAACGATCCTGCCTTCCGGCTTGAAAACCTGGCAGGGCAGCTACGAGCTGGACATCATTGTCTTTGCAACCGGCTTCGATGCGCTGACGGGTAGCATCACGAAGGTCGATATCGAAGGTGTAGGCGGCAAGCGCCTGAAGGACAACTGGGGCGCCGGGCCGGTGAATTATTTGAGCTTCGGGGTGGCCGATTTTCCTAACATGTTCATGATTGCGGGCCCGGGTAGCCCGGGCGTGCTGGCGAACGTGGTGATGGTGATCGAGCAGCACGTGGAGTGGATCAGCGCCATGCTCGAGCATATGCGTGAAAACGGCTATTCGCGAGTCGAAATCGATCCCGCATCGGAAGCAGCATGGGTCCAACACGTCAACGACGTCGCCGCGAAGACCTTGTTGTTGCAGGCCAATTCCTGGTATCTGGGCGCCAATGTGCCGGGTAAGCCGCGGGTCTTCATGCCATACGCCGGTGGAATCGGTGCGTTCCGCCAAAAGTGTCTCGATGTCGCGTCGAACGGCTACAGCGGCTTCCTGTTCAAGGCGTGACGATGCCACTAGATAAAGCAACCAGTGCGTTTGTCGAACAGGTCGCCGCGGCGCGCACCAGGCCGATCAGCGAAATGTCGCCGGATGAGGTGCGCAACGGGATGGTGCGCATGCGCCCGATGTTCGGAACACCTCCCGATGTGCGCCGCGTCGAGGACGTACGAGTGGGCGACGGTGCGGACCGGTTCGACATCCGCGTGATCGTTCCCGAGGCCGAGATTCAGGGCATCGTGATCTATCTGCACGGAGGCGGTTGGACGACCGGTCACATCGACGACTTCGACGTATTCGCCCGCAAACTGGCAACCAGCAGTTCGTGTGCGGTGCTGATGGTCAACTACCGGCTCGCTCCAGAACACCGTTTTCCCGCAGCGCTGCACGACAGCGATGCGGCGTTGCAGTGGGCGAGACAACATGGACCTTCCATTGCTGGGCGCGACGTCCCGATCGTGCTGGTCGGCGATAGCGCTGGCGGAAATCTGGCGGCGGTGCTCGCGCGCAAGGCACGAGATCGCGAGGATCCCGCGCTGGCCGGCGTCGTGCTGGCGTACCCGGCAACCGATGCGGACTTCACGCGCGCATCGTATGTCGATCCGGCCTGCCAGTCGTTGCTGACGAAGGAGACGATGGCGTGGTACTGGAGCCACTATCTGCCGGATGTTGCCGAGCGGGTGAATCCGGACGCGTCGCCGCTGCGAGCAGGCGATCTTTCTCGCTTGCCACCGACACTTATATTCACCGCCGAATTCGATCCGTTACGCGATGAAGGCGAGGAGTACGCCGCAAGGCTGATTCGCGCGGGTGTCAACGTCGAATTCGAGCGCTGGACAGGGCAGATCCACGGTTTTCTGACGATGGTAAACATCCTTCCCGCAAGTGAGCGCGCGCTCGGAAAGATCGCGCATTTCATTCGCGCACGGGTTCCTCAGCACCATCTAACAAACGCATAGAACTAATACGGAGACATTTATGCCAGTGAAATCGCGGGCCGCAATCGCGTTTAGCCCGAACGAGCCGCTTCAAATTCATACGATCGATGTCGCGGACCCAGGCCACAAGGAGGTGATGGTCCGTCTGAAGGCAACGGGTCTTTGTCACTCCGACCTGACGATGATGGAAGGCAAGGGCACGGAGCCATTTCCGATGGTGTTCGGGCATGAGGGTTTCGGCGAGGTGATTGCATGCGGGCCGGGTGTGACCGATTTTTCGGTCGGCGACACGGTGATTCCCTACCTGATTCCGGACTGCGGTGAATGCGCGTTCTGCAAATCCGGGCGAACCAACTTGTGCGTCCAGTTTGGTATGCGGCGCCGGTCAACGTGGACGCCATTTTCGCTTGGCGGCAAGCCCATCAACACCTTCATGGGTTTGGGAACATTTTCCGAAGTCACTGTGGTGCGCGACGATATGCTCACACGTGTGAACAAAGCTGCGGCGCCCAAATACGCGTGCTGTATCGCGTGTGGCGTGACTACTGGTATTGGTGCCGCGCTCAATTCAGCGCAGATCAAGGCCGGTTCGTCGGTTGGCGTGTTCGGCGTCGGCGGCGTCGGTCTGAGCGTCGTGCAGGGCGCCCGACTCGCGGGCGCGGCAAGGATCATAGCGATCGATGCAAACCCGGCTAAGGAAGTTGTAGCACGCAAGATGGGCGCGACGGACTTCGTCAATGTCCGCGAGGTCACCGACGTCGTTGCGCACCTGCAAAAGATGACCGGCATGGGCCTCGATTACGCATTCGAATGCATCGGCTCGCCTGCCGTGATGCGGCAAGCGCTCGAGGCAACTCATCCGGCCTGGGGACTGGCGGTGAATGTCGGGGTCGTCGAAGCAGGCAAGGAACTGAGCACGCTGCCCGGTACGCTGGTGACGGGACGACGTTGGACCGGCTCCCTGATGGGCGGAGCGAAGCGCCAGGATGTCGCGCGCTACGTCGACCTGTTTGTGGAAGGTGACATCGACCTGAAAGACCTGGTCTCTCACACACTGACGCTCGATGAGATCAATCGCGGCTTCGACATGATGCGCTCAGGGGAATCGGTACGCTCGGTCATCCTGTTCGACAAGTGAGCGCGTGGTACTCAACACGGTTATTTGAAAAGGGATTGAATCATGAAATTTGCGGACAAAATGTTGATCGGCGGCGAGTTGTCGGGCGGCTCGGCCGGCGGCAAACTAACGGTGGAAGACCCCGCTACCGGGAAAATCGTGGCGGAGGTGCCTTCAGCGAACGAGGCGGATGTGGACAGCGCGGTGAACGCGGCCCGTGCGTGCTTCGAGGAGCGCACCTGGACCAGCCGGCTGCCGGCGGATCGAGCCGCGGCGATGTGGCGGCTCTCCGATGCTATTAGCGCTGACGCGGAAGAGTTCGCGAAGCTTGAGGTCATCGACAACGGTATGCCACTCGCCTTCGCGCGCGCGACCATTAATGGCGCGATCAACGGGCTGCGATATTACGCCGGGCTTTGCACCAAACTTCACGGCCTGACATCGGACATATCCGGTGCCGGCCGCGAGTTGCATGCCTATACGCTGATGGAACCGGTTGGTGTGGTCGGCGCAATCACGCCGTGGAATGCGCCGCTCGCCACGGTCATCAACAAGATTGCTCCTGCAATCGCTGCGGGCTGCTCCGTGGTTGTCAAGCCGGCCGAACAGACTCCGCTCAGCGCACTGCGCCTCGCGCAACTGCTCGCGAACTCGGAGCTGCCGGCAGGACTGGTGAACGTTGTCACCGGCGTGGGCGGCGTTGCGGGCGCGGCTTTGGCCAACCATCCGCAGGTCGACAAGCTGACGTTCACCGGATCGACGGACGTAGGCAAAAGCCTCGTGCATGCATCCGCAGGAAATCTGAAGCGCCTGACGTTGGAACTCGGCGGAAAATCGCCCGTGTTCGTATTCGACGACGCAGATATGTCGAAGGCGATTCCGGCTTGCCTGACTGCTATCTTTGCCAATAGTGGGCAGGTCTGTTTCGCCGGTTCGCGGCTGTACATTCAACGCAGCCGCTACGAAGAGGTGGTCGAGCGCATTAGTGCCGCGGCCAAAACGATGAAGCTGGGTAATGGGTTTGAAGAAAGTACGCAGCTGGGACCGCTCGTTTCGGCCAAGCAGATGCAGCGCGTCCTTGAGTACGTCGAAAGCGGTATCGCCGAGGGAGCGGAGTTGATGTGCGGCGGCCGGCAGTTCGGAGAGAGCGGTTATTTCGTGGAGCCCACCGTCTTTGCGAATTCTGCGCGGCGTGATATTCGTATCACTCGCGAAGAGATCTTCGGTCCAGTCCTTACAGCGATGCCGTTCGACGATATCGACGAACTCGCTAGCCTCGCAAACGACACGACGTATGGACTGGGCTCGGGTATCTTCACCTCCAGTGTATCGACCGCGCACAAGGCCGCACGTCGCATCCGTGCCGGCAACGTGTGGATAAACTGCTATGGCATGTTGGACAAATCGATGCCCTTTGGCGGTTACCGGCAATCGGGGTGGGGACGTGAAAGCGGTCTGCAGGGTATCGAGCCGTTCCTTGAAACCAAGTCGGTCTACACGATGCTGTGATGAAGGGGCCGTCATTTCCGACGGCCTGACTGCGGAAGAAGAACCGCTGCAGCGCACTTGCTGCAGCGGTTCTTCATTATCCTGCGGGCGGTTGAGAAGCTGTCGAGCCGCCCTGTGAAGTTTAACGCGGGGTAGCGGCGCGACGGCGAGTCCGAGCTCAGTGCTCGTGCGATGTCCTTCCGGTACGCAGACTTGTATGGAAGGACGCTCTGTTCAGGCGAGATTATGCGCGGTCAAAGCGGATCTTCACACCGCTCGGGCCATACGCGATGAACGAAGACAGGAACTGCACGCTGTCATCAATGTCGGCTAACCGGAAATTTCAGGCGCTTGAGCAATTGATCAAAGGCAATCTTGACTTCCGCGTGCGCTAGTTCCCGCCCCGGACAAAGGTGAATGCCGTGGCCAAAGGCCAAATGCTCACGAAGGTCCGAGCGGGACAGGTCCAGCGCATCGGGGCAGGCGAAGCGCCGTTCGTCACGGTTTGCGGCGCCCCAACGTAGCACCACGATGTCGTTCGCACGAATCGTTTGCCCGTGCAAGTTCAACGTCCTGAGTAGCGCGGCGCACTAGACCCTGCAATGGTGCGTCGAGGCGAAGGCACTCTTCGACGAAAGGCAGAAGCAGCGTTGGATCGGCGCGAAGCTTTTCCTCAGCACAGGCGCGGCAATCATCCGCAGCATTGCGTGGCCGAGTGTGCCGGTAGTCGTTTCGTTGCCGCCAGAATTCGCGATGCGTTTGTCAGCCGTTCAGCTTCGGGCAACACCTTGCCATCTTCGCCGACGGCTGACGCGATGTCCGACAGAATGCAGTCTCGCGGTGTCACGTACAGCTTTCTGCTCCGCGAGCAAGAATTCTTGCCTTTCCAGAATAGTGCGAGCCGCGTCGAGCTGAACTTCCGAAGGTTGCCCACGTTAGCCGCTATCATCATCGCGTCGGACCAGCGCTTGAACGTGTCGCTCATATTGCGCGGACGCCAAGCTGATCGGCGACTACCGGCATCGGCAACGGAATCGCGAATTCCGATATGAACTCTGCCTCGCCCGTTCCATCGAATCGATCGATTGCTTCGTTGACCATCTGATCGATATAGGTGTCCAACGCACGAACCCGAGGCTTACTGAACGCCATGTTGACTGCCGCGCGGTGCCCGCTGTGATCGGCGGATCCGTGCCAATCAGCGTTCGAACGGGAGCATGTTCTCCATAAAGTTTGCGAATTGCGTCCTGCCCCGGTGCGCTTTGCCGGCCGGCTTCGAATTCATTGTTGGCATTCGAAAAGCGCTCCAGTCGGCCACGATCGCTTTCACGTATTCGATGGGCGTGACTATCCAGTGGATCGTTATCGGTCGGGGAGACCGGCGCCTCGACCCAACAACCCGTCGAATGCGGAGCAGTTACTTCGTTACTTACCGCTGCTCACTGTCCGTGCGATGCGACCACCCCCTCAACATTGGAGCCATTGGGACAGACGGTCGTATCGGCCAACGTCACGCAATCAAAGCGCGTCCGCCAATTCCGGCACGGCCGCGAACAGATCGCCGACGAGGCCATAATCCGCGACGCTGAAAATCGGCGCTTCTTCGTCCTTGTTGATTGCGATGATCACCTTCGAGTCCTTCATGCCCGCCAGATGCTGGATCGCACCCGAGATGCCGACGGCCACGTACAGTTGCGGCGCGACGATCTTGCCGGTCTGACCGACCTGATAGTCGTTCGGCACGAAGCCCGCGTCGACTGCTGCACGCGATGCGCCGAGCGCTGCGTTCAGCTTGTCGGCGAGTGGCTCGAGCACTTTCGTGTAGTTCTCGCCGTTGCCGAGTCCCCGACCGCCCGACACAATGATCTTCGCGCTCGTCAGTTCCGGACGATCCAGCTTCGTCACTTCGCGGCTCACCAACTGCGAAATTCCGGTGTCGGCTGCCGCGTCGATCTTTTCGACCGCCGCGCTGCCGCCTTCAGCCGCGACCGCGTCGAAACCGGTCGTGCGAACCGTGATGACCTTGATCGGATCAGCCGATTGCACCGTGGCGATTGCGTTGCCCGCGTAGATCGGACGCTCGAACGTATCGGGCGAGTCCACTGCGGTGATGTCGCTGATCTGCGCGACGTCGAGCTTCGCTGCGATACGCGGTGCGATGTTCTTGCCGTACGCCGTAGCGGGCGCCAGGATGTGCGTGTAGTCCTTAGCGATGTTCAGCACCGTCGCTTCGACGTTTTCCGCGAGGCCGGCTTCGAGTTGCGGCGCGTCGGCCAGCAACACTTTCGACACGCCAGCAATCTTCGCTGCCGCATCCGCCGCAGCCTGTGCGTTGTGACCTGCCACCAGCACGTGAATGTCGCCGCCAATCTTCTGCGCTGCTGCAATCGTGTTCAGCGTCGCGGCCTTGATCGACTTGGCGTCGTGTTCTGCAATTACCAGATTCGTCATTTCGTCAGTCTCCTCACAGCACCTTGGCTTCGGTCTTCAGCTTCTCGACCAGCGTCTTCACATCCGGCACCTTCACACCGGCGGAGCGCTTGGGCGGCTCGGCGACTTTCAGCGTCTTCAGGCGCGGTGCGACGTCAACGCCGAGATCTTCCGGCTTGATCGTTTCCAGCGGCTTTTTCTTTGCCTTCATGATGTTCGGCAGCGTCACGTAGCGCGGCTCGTTCAGACGCAGGTCGGTGGTGATGACTGCGGGCAGCATCAGCGACAGCGTTTCAGCGCCGCCGTCCACTTCACGCGACACGGTGGCTTTACCGTCAGCAACAACTACTTTCGACGCAAACGTTGCTTGCGGCAGGTTAGCCAAAGCGGCGAGCATCTGGCCGGTCTGGTTCGAATCGTCGTCGATGGCCTGCTTGCCGAGAATCACGACGGAAGGTTGTTCCTCGTCGACCAGCGCCTTCAACAGCTTGGCAACAGCCAGCGGCTGCAGTTCTTCATTCGACTCGATCAGGATCGCGCGATCCGCGCCGATCGCGAGCGCCGTGCGCAGCGTTTCCTGCGCTTGCGTGACACCCGCCGATACGACGATCACTTCGGTCGCGATGCCGGCTTCCTTCAGACGCACGGCCTCTTCGACGGCGATTTCGTCGAACGGATTCATCGAGAACTTCACATTGGCGATGTCTACGCCGCTGCCGTCCGACTTCACACGGACCTTGACGTTGTAGTCGACGACACGTTTCACTGGTACGAGTATTTTCAAAATGTCTCCTTGCTCGGCACGCTGAGAGGGCGAGCAGCGTAACCCATCGAGCTATCGTTTGGCTATAAATCAGGTCCAGCGAATGGGGCACCGGAACACCACTTGGGCGCTGGACGTCGTATTAGCCGTAGCTGTAGAAGCCCTTGCTTGACTTGCGGCCCAGCAATCCGGCGTCCACCATTTCGCGAAGCAGAGGCGCAGCGCGATACTTCGGATCGCTGAAATCGCGATACAGCGTATCCATCGCCGCGAGGAGCGTGTCGAGTCCGACCATATCCGCCAGTGCCAACGGGCCGATCGGATGATTGGCTCCGAGCTTCATGCCGGCGTCGATGTCGGCCGCACTCGCCAGTCCTTCCTGTAGAACGGTGATCGCCTCGTTGAGCATCGGAACCAGAATGCGATTGACGACGAAGCCTGGCGAGTTTTTTACGTCGATGGCCGTCTTGCCGAGCTGCGCGATCAACTCGCGCGCACGCGCCAGGGACGTCGGGCTCGACCGCAAACCCGGAATCACCTCGACGAGGCCCATCAGCGGCACTGGATTGAAGAAGTGCATGCCGACCAGCCGCTCGGGCGCGCGCAGTGCGCTGCCGAGCTTTGTAATCGAGATCGACGAGGTATTCGTCGCGATCGTCAGATCGGCCGGGGTCGCGTTCTCGATGTCGTTCAGGATCTGCCGTTTTGTTTCGAAATGCTCGGTCGCCGCCTCGATCACAATGTCGCAGCCACCGAGATCGACGATGTTGGTGGCGACCTGTACACGATTGACGGTAGCCGTGGCCGTCGAACTGTCGATCGCGCCTTTGACGACGAGTTGGTGCATGCGGTTGTCGATGGACGCGACCGCCGAGTGTGCGGCTGCTTCGCGAGTGTCGAAAAGTGCGACGTCAAGACCTGTTTGAGCGCAGACCTGTGCGATACCACTGCCCATGATCCCGGCCCCTATGACTCCGATCGATTTCATGTTTCTTCCGTATTTGGTGAGCGACGTCGACATTTGCGCCGCGGATGCCGACACGCATCGCGTGATGTTGTGGCCTCAGAGCCGTTCGAAAACGGCAGCGATTCCCTGGCCGCCACCGATGCACATAGTGACGAGCGCATAGCGGCCGCCGATTCGCCGCAACTCGTGAAGGGCCTTGACGACGATGATGGCGCCTGTCGCACCGATGGGGTGACCTAGCGAGATGCCGGAGCCATTGGGATTCATTTTTGCTGGATCGAAGCGCATTTCGCGCGCTACTGCGCAGGCCTGCGCGGCGAACGCCTCGTTCGATTCGATCACGTCGATTGCATCCACATCCAGACCGGCCCGTTGCAGCGCCTGGCGCGCCGCGGGTGCTGCTCCCATGCCCATGTAGCGCGGATCGACACCTGCGTGACCGTAGGAGACGAGTCGCGCCATGGGCTGGAGCCCCTGACGGGCCGCGGTTTTCGCCTCGGCAAGTACTACCGCGGCGGCGCCATCGTTCAAACCCGACGAATTGCCGGCTGTGACAGTACCTTCCTTCTTGAAAATCGGCTTCAGCTTCGACAGTTCGTCGGCGGTCGTCACAGCGCGCACATGTTCGTCGACAGAAAATTCGCTCTCGGCGTGTTTGGAGCGAAGTGTTATCGGCACGATCTGGTCTTTGAAATACCCGGCCTCGACAGCCCTCGCCGCGCGTCGTTGTGATTCGAGCGCGAGCGCATCCTGTTCTTCCCGTGAAATGCCGTGACGCTCAGCGACATTCTCCGCGGTAATTCCCATGTGTATGCCGTGGAAAGGATCCGTGAGCGTGCCGGTCATCGTGTCGACGAGCCGGATGTCGCCCATGCGCGCACCCCAACGGGCGCCCGTCGCAAGATACGGCGCTCGAGTCATGCTTTCCGCGCCGCCCGCGACCGCAATCGCGGCATCGTCGAGCAGGATGGCTTGCGCGGCACTGATGATGGCCTGCAGCCCAGAGCCACACAGGCGATTTACCGTCAAAGCGGGCGTTTGTTCCGCGACCCCGCCCTCGAGCGCCGCGACCCGGCCCAGATAAGCGTCTTTAGGCTCAGTCGGAATGACGTTGCCGAACACGACGTGTCCGACTTCGGAACCGTCTATCGACGCCCGGCGAAGTGCTTCACGTACGACAGTCGCCCCTAACGTGGTTGGGCCAATATCTTTCAGACTTCCACCGAAGGTTCCGATGGCAGTGCGTACTCCGCTGACTACCAGCACCTCACGTCGCGCATTGCTTTCCATGACCGCTCCAAAGGGATATCGAATTGCCTGTTGTCTACGCGAATGCCTGATGCGGCATCCGCTCGACAGAATTCGCCAGAAGGTCGCAGGCTGCCGCTGACAAGGATCCGGGTGGGAACACTGCAAACGACGAAACCGGCAACATAGATAACATAGTGATCTATGTTGCCGGTTTCGTCAACGACGACGATGAAGCGGCGGAAGGCCATGGTTTCGCAAGCCCACGTCCGCGCGGTACCACACGCCGCTGTGTTCGCGCAAAGGACGATCTAGGATTTCTTGCGGTTCAGGAACGCAGCGATGGAGCGCCGGGCGTCGTCGGATTCCAGCAGTGCGTCGAACACCGCCAGTTCTTCACGGAAAACGGCAGGCATATCGCGGAAAGAGTGGTTTTTCAGCAGCTTTTTGCTTTCCAGTACCGCCGCGCGCGGCATGCTGGCGAGCTTCTCGGCACGGGCGCGGGCATAGCCGAGAAGCTCGAGCGCGGGCACGATGCGGCTAACGATACCGGCGCGAACAGCGTAATCGGCATCGAACTGCTCGGCAAACAGGATCGCTTCCGCAGCAGTTCTGTAGCCGGCGGACAGGGGTGCCAATCGGCTGCTACCAAACTCCGGACACACGCCCAAGGCGACGAACGGCATGCCGAACCTGGCGTTCTCGGCGGCATATACCACGTCGCAGTGGTACAGGAGAGTTGTGCCGATTCCGACTGCGGGACCGGCTACTGCGGCGATCAATGGCTTTTTGAGTGACTGGACCGCGTCCATCAACGCGAGTGCCGGCTTCGTTCCGGGCCCAGTTTCGTCTGCGAAGTCTTTCAGGTCGTTGCCGGCGCAGAACATATCCTCCTGACCGCGGATCAACAGGACCCGGACCTCGGGGTCGCGCTCTGCCTTGCCGAGCGTCTCGGCAAGCAACATGTACATTGAGGCGTCGAGTGCGTTTTTGCTGTCGCGCCTGTTCAGCTCGATTTCCGCGACACTATTGCGGACGGTATAGAGAACAACGGGATCCATAGATAGTCCATGTGTGACCGCCGCGCCGACGCCATCAGGGCCGGCGAACCGGTGCAACCACCCAGACGACGAGCGCAAGCGGAGGGGAAGTTGCCACTCAGGGCGAAGCTGGGCTGTCGTAGTTCAGCTTGAAAGCGCCGAGCCCCGAGCGGGTCAGAAATTCATGGGAGCGTTTCATGTACGTGGCCCAGAACTGTTCAGCTTGCTCTCCATTGCCCGACTCGAGCAACTCAATCAGTCGCCGGTGACCAGAGGTGGTCTTCACCATGTTTTTGTGCACTTCCTCAGAGCTGGTACCACCCCGTTCAACGAGAATCGAAGCGGTTGAGCGCGATAGCGCGTGAAGCATCCCTACCAACAGAGTTAGTACGCTGTTGCCAGCACTCTGGCAAAGCAGTTCGTGAAACCGATTAATCGCGGTTAGCGCGGCCGCATAGTCTTTTTTCGCCAGTGCGCCTTGCTGCTGTATCAGGCATTCCTTCAGAGCCACCAGGCCAGACTTGTCTGCCGACTCCGCGAGGGAGCGTGTGAGCGGCGGCTCCAATGCCATCCGCGCTTCGTGGATCTCGGCCATCGTGGCGCCCGCGGTCGAGAGCACCATTGCCGCATAGTGTGCAGCTCGCCCTACGCTCGGAAGCTGGATCTGCGCCCCGGACCGGATGCCTCGGCCAAGCACCACCAGGCCTTCCGTCTCCAGAATTCTCAGCGCTTCGCGAATTGTCGGCCTCGAAACCTTGAAGATTTCGATCAGTTCTGCTTCCGGTGGCAAACAGTCTCCCGAGCTGAGCTTGCCCGTTACGATCTGTGTCCGGAGTCGTTCCGCAACAATATGAGACAGCTTGGGAAGGCGGATCTTCGACGAGTCACCAATGTCGACAGGGTGAGAGAACCCTTGAGACAATCCAAATGCGGCGAAGGTCGGATATTCGTCGTTAGGGTTCATGGAATTTTATGGGAAAAGTAGCAAGATAGGTAACTACGATAACTAGATATATTATGATGGTCAAGTTCTGTCGATCTGTATCGATGACAGAAGTGTATCGAGGCACCTGAGACATCGATTGAAGGGGGGGTATGAGCAAGGTAAGCGTTATTTCCTATCATAGGACTTCTGGTTATAAAAACAGGCCGGATCATTTCAACGCGACCTGGTAACACGGGCTTTTTCTTGCGCTAATCTGAGCGGCCCTCTGCGATCAGGAAGACTCGCATGGCAACCATTGAGCGCACCGCCTATCCGCGTTTCCCTAAGGTTCTCGCTACAAGGGACCTGCAAACCTGCTACACACCACAGCCGGACGAACTCGAATGGGCCCGCCGTTCGACTCGGGGTGAACGATCGAGACTGGGCCTGCTGGTGCTGCTCAAAGTCTTCCAGCAGATGCATCATTTTCCGGCCCTGGACAGCATTCCGTCATCGGTCGTCGAATACGTGCGGTCGGCGGCGGACATTGGTTCCGTGGTTCAGTTCGGCTATGACACGCAGACGTCACCGACCCTCTTCCGGCACTACCTGACAATTCGTGAGTACCTCGGCGTCAAGCCCTACTACGGGACCGACGCCAACGTCATCGCGACACGCGCGGCGCACACGGCAGCCCTGTCGATGGACCAACCCGTCGACATCATCAACGCCACGATTGATGAGCTTATCGCGCAGAACGTTGAACTCCCGGCCTTCTCAACGCTTGACCGCATCACGGAGCAGATCCATGCGAAAACCCAGACGCGGTTGTTCCGGCGTGTTGCCCGGCGCCTTACCGACGGGCAGAAGCGCGACCTTGACCGCCTGCTCGCACGGGACCTGACGAGTCGTCAGAGCGCCTACAACCGTATCAAACGCCACGCGAAGCGACCGTCCCGCCAGCATCTCGATCTGCTGATCGACCAGATCACCTGGCTCGACGAACTTGGTGACTTCACCAACGTGATAGCGGGAATCCCTGCATCGAAGCTGCGCTCGCTGGCCACCCAGGCCATGAGCCTTGATGCTGCCAACCTTAAAAAGGACACCCTGCCGGAAAAGCGCTATACGCTGATCGTGGCATTACTCAACCGCATGCGTGTGCGTGCCCGCGACGATCTCGCGGACATGTTTGTGCGCCGGATGGGGGCGATTCACAAACGCGCAAGCGAAGAACTGGAGATCATCCAGCGCCGACAGCGCACCCAGGTGGAAGATCTCGTTGTACTGCTTGACGGTGTGGTTGACATACTCGTCGAGCAGTCCGATGAGACGACCGTTGCGAAGTCGATCCGCCAGTGGCTCGCGCCCAGGGGCGACCTCGAACCGTTGCGCGAGAGCTGTGCCGCAGTGCGCGCAGTCAGCGGCGGCAATTATCTGCCTCTTTTGTGGAAACATTTCCGCGCACATCGGTCGGTTATCCTGCGTCTCGCCCGCACGCTCGAATGGGATTCGACGAGTCCGGTGCGAACGTTGCTTGATGCGCTCGCGGTCGTGCTGGAGAACGAAACACGGCATCGGGAATGGATCGATGCCGACGTCGACGTGAGCTTTGCAGCGCCGCGCTGGCGCAAGCTCGTACGGCGCTCGCACGGTGACGGCGCCCCAACGAACCGGCGATATCTTGAGCTATGCGTCTTCTCTTACATGGCTGAGGAACTGCGCGTCGGCGACCTGTGCGTGTCAGGCTCGGACGCGTATGCCGACTATCGGGCGCACCTGCTGCCATGGCGGGAATGCGAGCAGCGGATGCCCGACTACTGCGCGAAGGTCGGATTGCCCGAGAATGGGCAGGACTTCGTTGCCCAGCTGCGGCAGTGGCTGGGCGATACGGCGCGCAAGCTGGACAACGACTTTCCGCACAAACGCGAACACGTCACGATCGGCCAGGGTGACGAGCCGGTCCTGCGCAAGACCGTGGCCCGCGAAATCCCGGCCAGCGCGATCGCGCTGCAGGAGAAGCTCAATGCGCGGCTGCCGACCCGCAATGTGCTGGACATCCTCGCGAACATCGAACACTGGACGCATTTCACTCGGCATTTCGGACCGCTTTCCGGTATTGATCCCAAGATCCGCAAGGCCGCCGAGCGCTACCTGCTGACGATTTTCGCAATGGGTTGCAATCTGGGTCCGACCCAGGCCGCACGCCATCTCGACACCGATGTGACCGCGCATATGCTGTCGTTCGTCAACCGCCGGCACATGAGCCTCGAGAAGCTCGAAACCGCGCAGCGCGAGCTGATCGAACTGTACCTGCGGCTCGATCTGCCGAAGCACTGGGGGGATGGCAAGACCGTCGCCGCGGACGGCACCCAGTACGATTTCTACGACAACAACCTGCTGGCCGGCTATCACTTCCGTTATCGGAAAATGGGCGCCGTCGCGTACCGGCACGTCGCCGATAACTACATCGCCGTGTTCCGGCATTTCATCCCGCCCGGCGTGTGGGAAGCCATCTACGTGATCGAGGGGTTGCTAAAAGCTGGCCTGTCGGTCAAGGCCGACACGGTGCATGCTGACACGCAGGGCCAGTCGGCCGCGGTGTTCGCATTCACGCATCTGCTAGGGATCAAGCTGATGCCACGTATCCGCAACTGGAAGGATCTCGTGCTGTATCGGCCACACAACGACGCGAAGTACAAACACATCGACAGGCTCTTTACCGCGACCATCGACTGGGTGCTGATCGAGCGCCACTGGCAGGAACTTATGCAGGTCGCGCTGTCGATCCAGGCGGGAACGGTATCGTCACCGCTGCTGCTGCGCCGACTTGGTTCGGAAAGCAGAAAAAACCGGCTCTACCTCGCTGCGCGCGAACTGGGTAACGTCGTACGCACCGTCTACCTGCTTGAATGGATCGGCAGCCGCGAATTGCGGCAGGAAGTGACCGCGAACACCAACAAGATCGAGTCTTACAACGGCTTCGCGAAATGGCTGTCGTTCGGTGGCGATGTGATGGCCGAGAACGAGCCGGAAGAGCAGCAGAAACGGCTACGCTACAATGACCTCATTGCGTCAGCCGTGATCCTGCAGAACACCGCAGACATGATGCGCGCGCTGCGCGACATGGTGGTTGAAGGCGAGAAAATCCGCGCGGACGATATTGAATTCCTGAGTCCATACCCGACGCACAATATCCGCCGGTTCGGGCGCTACAGACTGCATCTTGATCGTACGCCAGAGAGCTGGATCAACGATACGCTGTTTGGTCAGGCGGCACGCCCGGGTGACGAGATGAGGTAACGACTGCATGAGCGCAAGAGCCGCGGTCACCGCGACGCCGTATGGTGAGGTGGATGTCGCCGCGCTGGAAAAACTGCAATCGGCCTACGACACGACGCGTATGCTGGACGCCGTGGGTAGACTCGATGAGGTACGAACCAGCCTTTACGATCCGCAAGGTCTGCGCGACGACCTGTTGCGCCTGCACCGCATCGCTCATACGATCGTCAACGGCGCAGGGCTGACGGTCGGCACCCAGGACGAGTCCTTCGTCGATCAGGTGACGGACGTCATTGACCAGCTAGAGCAATATGTTGCGGATCTGCTTGGGATTCGCGATGTACTTCGGCCACTGGAGACACTTCGGCCGGACGGCACGGATTTTTTGAACGGTAGTTGAGCCGCTTGCCAACGGATCTAACCGGAATTCGATCGCGCGAGCGGACTGCCCGCGAACGGATCGTTTGTCCAGTCTGCACCTGCCACCGTGCGTGCCTGCAGGGACGGTGCGGAAACTGCACCTGATGACAGCTCGAAGTGGCCAATGGACTGGCCCGCACTGATCGCCTGCTTCAGCCATTGCGGCATCGCACCTTCACCACTCCAGCTCTCGCCATGCGCGCTGCGATAGCGGCCCGCTGCCGGCTCAGCCGCAAGTGTTGCAGCCAGATCATCCGGGGTGATTCCGAAGTCCTCCATGCGGTGGCGGAGGTAGGCAATCATACTGTCGCGCTTGCGTTCGTCCATGAAACGTGTTTCCTGTCAGGTAGGTATCCGGTACTTTTCCATCACAAGCGGCACAGCGGGAAATGCGGGGCCGCTTCTCACGGGCTACCGCGTCAAACTATTCGCCGGGACCGAGAATCACATCGATTGCGGCCTGGCCAGCGATCTGCGCAACGAAGTAAGCCCAACGCTGGGAAAACGGGCCGCCGCGGACCTTGATACGCTGGCCATGCGTGGCTACTGACGGGCCGTGAGGCGGCCCTTCAATCCAAAGCCAGGCGTCAAACATGTCTTCAGAAGTGGGCACGAGGTCAACACAAATCTCAAACCCGCGATACTTCAGCGTTCTTTGCATACGGTTCCTCCACATTCGAGTTCCGGCTGCTGCTTCACAGGCGCTGAACCGCACCCACGTAGCTCTTCGTCGCATCCTTGAGTTCCTGCGCCGCAGCCTGCACGTGGGTGGGCAACTCGCTCAGGGCAAGTTGCGTGACGACGCCGTCCAGCCGCCTGCGGAGCTCTATTGCAAGTTCCATGACACTGGCGTCGCCGACACGCCGGCGATTGCTCTGCCTGGAACTTACCGGAGAGCAATCCACAAGACGATCTATCTGGCGGAAGTAGGCCTGGGCCGCCAGACGGTGCCTTGCATGGAGCGAAGCAATATTCGACTTTGACAGGCAATCTTTAACGACATCGACATTCATGTCGAAATGAACCTGCAGCGCGTCGGCGGCATCCGCGCGGTGAAAACACGCCACCTGGTCGAACAGCGTTTCGCCATCCCCATCGATCAGATCAATCCAGACCTCACCGTCTTCGGGTGCCTGTCCCGACGGATGAACCACCCGTTCGTCCTCATTGGCAGCGGCGAGCATCCGGTGGCCGTCGACATCATCGACCGTCATTTCAAAAACCTCGACCAGGTCCCCGCTGACTGCGACCTGTATGACCAATAACGCCATCTCTGCTCCTTGTGATGCGATTGACGGGAATAGCGTTGTGTCGATCAGGCGACCGGATCCCGTGATCCGGTTGAGTGACGTTCTGATGGGCGCGAGCCCGCGCACTCCTGCGGCGCTTACTGGCGACTTTGTGTGACGGGTGAAGCGGGTGTAGCGGGTCTGACTGACGCTGGTGCAACAGGCAGGGTCTGCCAACGTATCATGCCTTGGGCATCCTGCCCGTCCGTCGGCGACAACGCCCGCGCGAGGCGCCAAAGCGGTCGCCGGAATGACGCTGCTTCATGCGCAAGCAGGTGATATAGCGCTGTATTGTGGTGATCAGGCCGGGCCCTGTACTGGCGGCCGGTCGATCTCGCCGCCGCCCACCCTGCCGCTGCCATGCAAGGGCTTTCCCAATTAACCGCGACTATCAACCCAGCCACGAGCCCAGGCCGTGGCGTGCCCGACAGCCTGTGTTTCGCTATCGAAATAGTCGAGCGCATCAAACTTATAGGACGCGGGCTCAGCGCTCCGGGCATCGCCTCTGGTGAGAAGCAGGTTGGCGGCAAACCAGCCGTCCGGCAAACGGTGAGCGGACGGGGAAACTGAGTAACCGTTGTACTGGTGAATATGTTTATTGTTTTGCATAAGCTATAACCGGACGACGCCCGCACGACAACGATGCCGTGCAGGCGAATAAATCGAAATTGGGGCGAGACGGATCGTGTCGGAAAGACAAATGATGCGCACGTTCAATTGTGGCGATCAGATCGGGAGCGCATTGGCTCCGCGAGGATGCAAGTCAGGCAAACATGCAAAGGGCCGGTAGACCGGCCCCTGAGATACTTTACTGCGGCGAGATGTTCGACGCCTGCATGCCCTTCGGGCCACGCTTTGTGTCGTAGCTCACCTTCTGGTTTTCCGTGAGCGTCTTGAAGCCGTCGCCCCGAACTTCCGAGAAGTGCGCGAAGAGATCGTCGCCGCCTGCGTCCGGAGTGATGAAGCCAAAGCCTTTGCTATCGTTGAACCACTTGACAGTACCGGTATCCATGAGAATTCCCTGAAATAAAAATAACAGCTCCGTTGCGGAGCGACAAAAACTTCAAGGAAGAAGAGAGGACAACGAGTACCGCGCAGACAAGGCGGAAAATGGTGATCAGCAATCAGGCTTCTTGAATATTTCGATCACTACAGTATAGTGGCAGAGCAGTTATGTCAACTGACCTTGCCCCTGTTTGACGAACCCCATAACCGAGGGAGTTATGCCGCCTGGCCTTGTTGGGCTGCCAGCCAGTTCTTCTCGAACGTCATGGGGCTGACGTAGTCGAGTGTCGAGTGTAACCGGCGTGCATTGTAAAAGCCCAGCCAGTCAATCACCTCATCCATTGCAGCACGTCGCGTGGCGAAGTGTCGTCCATGCATGCGTGCTACCTTCAGCGAACCCCACAGACTTTCCGTTGGCGCGTTGTCCCAACAATCGCCACGTCGGCTCATCGATGAACGCATGCCGTAGGCTTTCAGCGTGTCCTGAAACAGGCCGCTGCAATACTGGCTGCCCCTGTCGCTATGCACGATTACGCCGGCTTGTGGACGGCGTCGGAACCATGCCATGCGCAGCGCGTCCGTGACCAGCTCCGCTTTCATGTGCGGCTGCATCGACCAGCCCACCACCTGCCGGCTGAACAGGTCGATGATGACCGCGAGGTAGACCCAGCCTTCGGCTGTCGCCAAATAAGTAATATCACTCGTCCAGACCAGGTTCGGTGCGGTGGCGGTGAAATTGCGCTCCAGCAGATTCGGCGCAACCGGCAAATCGTGGTTCGAGTTCGTTGTCGCGATGTACTTGCGCTTGTGGCGAGCCCGAATGCCATGCTGAGCCATCAGCTTTGGAACCCGCTCCTTGCCCACGCGCGCCAAGTGCGAGCAGTTCCTTCCACATGCGCGGCCAGCCGTATTCGCCTTTGACCTGCGCGTGAATCGCCTTGATGTTTGCCAGCAGTGCGTCGTCACTCACGCGGCCACGGTGCGGCGTGGCCTGTGCGATGCGTTGCCGGCGCTGATGATATCCGCTGGGACTGACTTCCAGCACTTCGCATAGCACCGAGACCGGCCAGTGGTGTCGATTGCGCTCGATGAACGCGTACTTCACATCGACTCCTTGGCGAAGTACGCGGCCGCTTTTTTAAAATATCCCGCTCCATCTTCAGGCGAGTCACTTCGGCACGCAGCCGTGCCAGTTCCATCTGTTCCGGACTCACCGGCTTTGCGCCAGCCCCTGCCAGCTTGCCTTCCCGGTCAGCCTTTACCCAGTTGTATAGCGTCTGTTCAACCACACCCAGTGTCGCCGCTACCGCCGCCATGCTTTGCCCGGCCTTGACCAGCCGCACGGCTTCCAGCTTGAACTTGAGTGTGTACTGCGCTCGCTTTGCCTTGCTTGTCATCAATGTTTTCTCCTTGCGTGAGTTTACCGCTCAGCAAGTGATTTCGTTTTTCGGGGGCAAGCTCAGTTTTCAAATTGCGATGCCGTCGGATTGCAAGAGCTCTATCCACTGTTTGCCATACCGATGGGCGGGGGCCGTTCATTTCATTCACTGCGCCCGCTGTTTGGAAGGCCGATCTTTCAGCATGATGATGCAATCGCGAACACGCCGTTTTTCCCTCACGCCCGTAATTTGCACCACAGCCGAAATGGCAAGGTGGCTGTTCGAGCATCTGCCGCAAACCACGACCGTGTATCTCGCGCGGTCGGCCGGCGATCGCGAGGATGCGAAGCGCTAAGCGTTTCCGATGTCGTCATGCGCGGCAGCGGCGTAAAAACTTCAACGCTGCGTGTAAAAAACGGTTCGTATTTTGATGCCTCATGTGGCGTCATGGAGATCGTGCTGTTACGTCGGGTGGGGAATGCGGGTTGCTACGTCAGCAGCGTGGACCGGTTCTGCCACGTACGCCACGACTTGCACGCGCTCGGTGGCGATTTAAAACAGGGAGACAGACAGTGAACACGAGAAACCATATGTTGTTCGCTACGGCGTTTGTGATCACGCTGTCGGCCCTATGCGGCGGGTGTAACCGTTCCAACGATTCGACCACCGATCACTCTCCGAGCAGCATGCAAGCAACGAGCGGTCCGGAAGTCGCGGCACCCGCCACGGCTGCGAGCGATCATCCTGCAGGCGCAAGCCAGTAGGTCCTGACCGGGCAAGTCGAGGGGTGCGCAGTTGGGCATCTGGCCGTATGGATAAGCGATCTTCGAACCGTCGGGCTCCGGGCGACGCCAGGCTCGATGCAGCGCATCCATTGCGCGCTTGCGGCGCATGGGGGAGGCACGCGCGTCGCCGTTGTGTCGCGACCGCCGGCATTTTGGCCGCGTTGCCGGGCGTGGCCGGCGCCAGTGTGTCCGTTCAGCAGAGTGCCACGCAGCCCGCCGGCGTGCAGGCCCGGCACATCGCTCGACTCTGGAATCTATCGCTGATTGTGTGCGGGGGGCGTTTTTGCTATGGTGCTGCTCGCGACGCTCGTTGCATTGGTCCGCAATCGCGACCGCGACGGACAGGGACCGTCGAAGCATGCACCCGACCTCGCTGCGCTCACGCAACCGGAGGTCCGGACGCGGCGTCTGGTGATCGGCGCGAGCGCGCTGTCTGTCATTGTCCTTGTTGGACTCATCGTCGCAGATGTATTGACGGATCGCGCGCTATCGATGTTGCCCGTGAACGAACCGGTACGCATTGATATGGTGGGCGCGCAATGGTGGTGGCAGGCCTCGTATCAAGCCGCAAACGGACAGCCGGGTTTGGTCACCGCGAACGAGCTGCACGTGCCGGTTGGCCGGCCCGTTATCGTCTCGCTGCAGGCAAGCGACGTGATCCACAGTTTCTGGGTACCGAGTTTGCACGGCAAGAAAGACATGCTTCCGGGCATGGATACCACCATCGAATTTCGCGCCGACCGTGAAGGCGTATATCGCGGCCAGTGCGCGGAGTTTTGCGGCGCCGAGCATGCGCTTATGGCCATGCTCGTGATTGCCGACCCACCGGAGCAGTATGCGGCCTGGGTCGCGCAGCAATCGCAACCCGCCGCCGCGACAACGGACGCCATAGCACTGCATGGCCGGGATACGTTCGAGCGCGCGAGCTGTGCGAATTGCCATACGGTGCGAGGCACCGGCGCCGCCGGCACGAACGGCCCGGACCTGACTCACCTGATGAGCAGAAAGACGATTGCCGCAGGTGTTCTCACTAATACGCCGCAGAACCTTGCCGCCTGGATTCGCAATCCGGATGCACAGAAACCGGGTACGACAATGCCGACCGTGCCGCTCTCCGACGCTGACCGCCTCGCGGTCGTTCGATGGCTGACGACCCTCCAATGAGTACCAGAGAGACACATCATGACGCCGAGGCTCGCTGGCACGTGAAAGACGGCCCGGATGCGCACGAAGACGCTCGCGCCGCGCTCGCCAGAACCTGGCGTGATCCCCACGGCTTGGCAGGCTGGTTCAGCGCCATCGACCACAAGAGCATTGCGCGGCGTTTCATGGTCACCACATCCGTCTTCTTCGTGCTCGCGGGACTCATGGCGCTCGTCATGCGCGCACAGCTGGCGCGCCCAGCGAGCCGCCTTGTCGGCCCGGATATGTACGACCAGCTCTTCACGATCCATGGCACTGCGATGATGTTCCTGTTTGCGGTGCCGGTCATGCAGGCGGTGGCGATGTACCTGATCCCGCTGCTGATCGGTGCACGCAGCGTTGCATTCCCGCGCATGAACGCCTACGCGTACTGGATGTTCCTCTTCGGTGGACTGACGCTGTTCATTGCGTTCGGCGTCGGTGCAGGACCGCGCTCGGGCTGGTTCAGTTACGTGCCGCTGGCGGGGCCGGACTACGCGACCGGCAAGGGCAGCGATATCTGGGCTCAGATGATCACGTTTACCGAGCTGTCGTCATTGCTCGTCGCGATCGTGCTGATCACGACGATCCTGAAGATGCGTGCGCCGGGCATGTCGCTTAACCGCATGCCCCTTTTCGCATGGGCCACGCTCGTCACGCAGTTCATGGTGCTCTTCGCGATGCCCGCAGTAATGCTGGCAAGCACCGCGCTGATTCTCGACCGGCTCGTGGGCACGCAGTTCTACAATCCGGCGCTCGGTGGCGACGTCATGTTGTGGCAGCACCTCTTCTGGTTCTTCGGCCATCCCGAGGTGTACCTGATTTTCATCCCGGCGCTTGGCTTTATGTCGTCAATCATTGAGACGTTTGCGCGCCGTCCCATCTTCGGCTATTCCGCAATGGTTCTCTCCCTGATCGCGACGGCATTCCTCGCGTTCGGACTGTGGGTTCACCACATGTTCGCGACAGCCGTTCCCGATCTGGGCAAGACCTTCTTCACGGCGGCAAGCGTGCTGATCGCGGTGCCGTCCGGCGTGCAGATCTATTGCTGGCTGGCGACGCTGCTCACGGGGCGGCTCCGCCTGAAGCCGCCACTGCTGTTCGTGCTCGCGTTCTTCTTCATCCTCGTGCTAGGCGGGATGACGGGCATCATGCTCGGCGCGGTGCCTCTCGATCTGCAGGTGCACGACACGTATTTCGTCGTGGCCCATCTGCATTACGTGCTGCTAGGCGGCGCCGTATTTCCGTTGTTCGGTGCGTTTCACTACTGGTTTCCGAAATTCACTGGACGCATGCTCGGCGAGCGGCTCGCGCGCTGGCAATTCTGGCTGTTCTTCATCGGCTTCAACGTCACTTTTTTTCCGATGCATCTGCTCGGCCTGCACGGCATGCCGCGACGGGTGTGGACTTACCCGGAAGGTATGGGATGGGACGGCATGAACCTGATCGCGACCGTCGGGGCAGTCACGATCGCGCTAAGCGTGCTGTTCTTCATTGTGAATGTGGCCACGAGCCTGCGTCGCGGCGAGCGCGCCGGGAACAATCCGTGGGGCGCGGGTACGCTCGAGTGGAGCGTTCCAAGCGCACCGCCGCCGCACAACTTCGACGTGCTGCCCGTGGTGCGCGGTCGCGCGCCACTGTGGGAGGGATACAGTGGGCATGGCGGCGTGGCGGGCCTTGCCGTGCACGCGCGTGAGGTGCTCACGACCACCGCGTTGGACGCCGTACCCGACACACGGCCTCTGTTTCCGGGTCCATCGATCTGGCCGTTCCTGAGTGCGGTGGCGACGACGGTGTTCTTTATCGGCTCGATATTTACGCCGTCTGCCGTGTGGTGGGGCACGGTGCCGGTCGCGGTGACGATGATCGTCTGGTTCTGGCCGAGCCGCCGGGAAAATAGCGTTGCGCGTGTGCTCGAACGCTGGCCCGTGCCCGGCCCGGTGCAGAAGGCAACGCGGCAAGCGCGCGTGGCAAGCGCGCGCAACGCCGTCTCGCCCCGCGAGAGCAGCAGTCAGAGCGGAGCGCTCCAGCCGCGCGACGTGCTCGACGTGCGGGCGCTGCCGAGCTTCGGCTTCAGTCATCGCAGTCTGATGTGGTGGGCGACCGCGGGACTCATGCTGATCGAAGGCACCGTCTTCGCGATGGCAATCGGCGTGTATTTCTATCTGCGTACCGTCAACGCCGTATGGCCTTTGCATGCGCCGCCGCCTTCGCTCACCTGGGGGACGATCAACACCGTGCTGCTTCTGGCGAGCCTTGTGCCGAACCAGTTCGCCAAAAATGCGGCTCAGCAGGGGCAGCGCGAGAAGGCACGCACGTGGCTGCTTGTGTGTCTCGCGTTCACGCTCGCGTTTCTCGTGGTGCGGGGTTTCGAGTTTACCGCGCTGAACGTCATGTGGTACGCCAATGCCTATGGATCGATTGTCTGGGTGCTAATCGGGCTGCACACCACACATCTGATTACTGACACCGTGGACACGGCCGTGCTCACCGCGCTGCTCTACACAGGGCCATTCGAAAAGCGCAGGCTGCTCGACACGAGCGAGAACGCCGTCTATTGGTATTTCGTCGTGTTGACCTGGCTGCCCATTTACGCGGTCATTTATCTCGCGCCGCGGGTACATCTATGAAGCTCACCGACATGTCCGTCTGGCCTGGTCTCCTCGCTGCACCGGTGGCGGTGCTCGGCGCGCAGAGCATCAACTACGCGCTCGTCCAGGTGGCGTGCAGGACCGGTAGCCAGCTTGCCCTGGGCGCGGTGAGCGCGGCCGCCTTCCTGTCCTGCGTTGCCGCGGCGTGGCTTGCCTATCGCCGCTGGCGCGCTGCTGCGAGCGTGCCTGCAGCGAGCTATGGCTCGCACGGCGCCCGTCAGCCGTTTTTCGCGCTCATGGCGATGCTCGTAGCCGCGCTGTGCGCGCTGATCCAGCTGATGATGTGGTTTCCACAATGGCTTCTGTCACCCTGCCGATAAGAGCGGCGTTCCGCGCAGCGCGCGTTGCCGCCGCGCCCGCCGCCATCTTGATGCACCCATCAATAACGTGGGCGCATGTGCTGACCGACGCGCAGAAAGCCGCACCTTCGTTCGGCTGGTCGTTCGACGCATGGGTCGTCGTGGTGTTAGTGATGAGTACGGTCGCTTACGCGAGCGGGTATCTTCGGCTATGGCGGCGAGGCTCTCCGCGCAGCCGCGCGCGGCGGACCTGGCACGCCGTTACCTTCGCGGCCGGCACACTCGCCCTGGTATTTGCGTTGTGCTCGCCGCTCGACACGCTTTCCGCGGCGCTTTTTTCCGCGCACATGGTCCAGCATGAAACGATGATGCTCATTGCGGCGCCGCTCCTCGTGCTTGGACGCCCGCTCGGCGTATGGATCTGGTCGTTGCCGCGCGCGGGACGTCACTGGGCAGGGCGGGCGGTGCTGGCGCCCACGTTCGCGCTCGTGTGGCGCCGCATCACGTCACCGCTCGCGGGATGGATACTGCATGCCGCTGCGCTGTGGGGCTGGCATGCACCGGCGCTATTCGAGGCCGCGCTCCAGCATCCGTGGGTGCATACGCTGCAGCACACGAGCTTCATGCTGAGCGCGTTGATCTTCTGGTGGACGGTTTTCGGTGAAGGTGTCTTGCGTCGATCGGGCGGCCACGCCATGCTGTCCGTTTTCACCACCATGGTTCATACGAGCGCACTCGGCGCGTTGATCGCACTCGCACCGGGGCTCTGGTATCCGTCTTACGTCGAGCCCACCAGTGCGCTCGGCTTTGATCCTTTGCACGACCAGCAGGCGGGCGGCCTCATCATGTGGGTGCCGGGCGCCGCGGCGTATCTGATCGGTGGGCTGACGATCGCGATGCGCTGGCTGCGCGGCTATGTGCCGCCGCGAGCCGATGCGCAAACCGCGGCGGCGTTGCCGGGGGAGAGCGCGCAATGAGTGCACCCCGTGTTTTGCGCAGATTCACGGCGGCCCGGTTATCGCGGTTACTGGTCGTGATTCCGATCATGTTTGCACTGGTCTGCCCCGCGTCGTCGTCGCGCGACGTGTACGGTAAAGAAGCGGGGGCCGCGAGCACGACAGGGGCGGCAGCCACGGGTGCGGCCTCCGGCGCTGCTGCGTCGCCGGGTCGCGCCACGACAGCGCCCGACGCCACGACCCTTGCCCGCGGAGCGTATGTCGCCAAAGCGGCCGATTGCGCGGGCTGCCACACGGCGACTCGAGGCGGCGCGCCGTACGCGGGCGGTCTCGGCATCAATTCGCCATTCGGTACTATCGAGTCGACCAACATCACGCCCGACCCTCGGTACGGAATCGGCGCATACAGCTATGAAGACTTTGCGCGCGTGCTGCGCAAAGGCTTTGCACGCGGCGGCAAGCGGCTGTATCCGGCCATGCCGTACACAGCGTATGCGAAGATGGACGAGGCCGATCTGCAGGCGTTGTACGCGTTCATGATGCACGGCGTTGCACCGGTGCCCAAGCCCAACATCGAGTCCGATGTCTCATTTCCATTCAATCAGCGTTGGGGTTTGTGGCTCTGGCAGATGGCGTTCGTGCCCGACAAACCTTACGAGCCGCATGCCGCCCACGACGCACAATGGAATCGCGGCGCGTATCTGGTGCAGTCTCTCGGGCATTGCGGCAGCTGTCATACGCCGCGCGGCGCGGCATATCAGGAAAACGGGACCGACGAGTCGTCCGCGACGTTTCTGACCGGCAGCGCGAACGACCATTGGTTCGCGCCGAATCTGACCGACGACGCTGGCGCAGGGCTCGGCCGGTGGGAGGCGAACGAAATCGCCGCGTTTCTGAAGACAGGGCACGCGGGCGGTAACGTCGCGTACGGCAGCATGGTTCAGCAAATCGAGGACAGCTCGCAGTATCTCAGCGACGACGACCTGCTCGCAATCGGCCGCTATCTGAAGTCGCTGCCGCAGCGGCGGGCGTCGGGTACTTATGCCCCGCGGGAAGACGCGGCGCGCAAACCGGTCAACGGCGGCAAGGTGCCCGACACGCTCTCGGTGGGCTTCAATGTGTATCGCTCGTTTTGCGCGCAATGTCATGGCGTAGCGGGCGAGGGCGTGCATGACGTTTTTCCCGCTCTCGCAGGCAATTCGTCGGTGCTCGCGGAGGACACGACGTCGCTGATTCGCCTCATGGTGGAAGGAGGCAACAGCCCCTCCACGTTGACCGGGCCGCCGCGTCAGCAGATGCCGCGTTTTGCCGGCACGCTGGCCGACGTTCAGATCGCTCAGGTGCTAACTTACATTCGCGGCGCGTGGGGTAATAACGCGCAGCCGATCACTGCGAACGATGTCAGCTCGTTGCGGGACAAGCTGCACAAATAGCTCTTTGCCGGCGGGATCGGTAATAGATTGCCGTGCCTGCCTGCTGCCCGGCGGGCACACCGGTTGCGCCACGAAAGGCTCCACTCTCTTTATGAGGAGCTCACCATGGCACAACGCAAGACCATCGACGATCTGTTCATTCACATGCTCTCTGACATCTACAGCGCGGAAAAGCAGTTGACCAAAGCTTTGGCGAAGCTGTCCCGCTCGGCTTCAGATCCGCAACTCATCGAAGCGTTCAAGCTGCACCTTGAAGAAACGCAAGGGCAGGTTGGAAGAATCGATCAGGTTGTCGAGACGTGCAATATCCGCCTGAAGCGAATGAAATGCGTGGCAATGGAAGGATTGATCGAAGAAGGTCAGGAACTGATCGACGAAATCGAGAAAGGGCCGGTGCTCGACGCCGGGCTCGTGGCTGCAGCGCAAAAGGTTGAGCATTACGAAATCGCTGCATACGGCAGTCTGTGCGCTATCGGCAAGCAGCTCGGTTTCGCCGAGGGCGTGAAGCTGCTCGAGGCAACGCTGAAGGAAGAGAAGGCCACCGACCTGAAGTTGACCGAATTTGCCGAGAAGGCAGGTAACGCGAAGGCCTCGCAGCAGAATGGCGGAGAGGAAGACACGCGAAAGAGCAGCAACAAGTCGAAGGCCGGCCACGCGTGATTCAGGCGCGCGGTTCACGGTATGACGCTTGCTGCGATGTTATCGACCCGTTGACCATTCCGAACCCATCGAGAGGATTCCATGAAAAAAGCATTTGTTGTCACACTCACTTCCGGTCTTCTCTGTCTCGCCGGTCCTGCCGCGTTTGCCCAGACGCAGGCTGCATCGACCACCTCCGCAAATCAGCTTCCGCAGGTGGACAAGGATTTTGTGCAGGCTGCGACCATGTCTTCGTCAACCGAGATCGACGCGTCGAAGCTCGCAACGAGCGCGTCCAGCGACAAGGACGTGAAGTCGTTTGCTCATCACATGATGATGGATCACACCAAGCTGACCGTGCAGTTGAAAATGGCAGCGCCGCATGGTGTGGAAGTTCCGAAGGACAACTCGGATACCGCCGTACTCAACTCGCTGAAGCCACTGAAGGGCAAAGCGTTCGACCAGGCGTACATCCAGAAAGTGGGCCTCGAGGGACACAAGGCCGCGGTAACCGCGTTCGAGAAGGAATCTGAACAAGGTCAGAATGTCGATCTCAAGGCGGCGGCACAAAAGGCATTGCCGACCATCAAGGAGCATTACAAAATGGCGCAGGACCTGGCCGCGAAAAAAGGCGTGAGCGAGTAACAGTACGCCTCGTGAGCGAGCCATCCTGGCGATTCCGGTGGGGCGCATAGCAGCATGCGCCCCACAGTCGCGTCTAGCGGCGCGATCTCGAACTGCTTCCCAAACAGCGCGATCCCATCATCAGCAGCAATGCGCCCACACCTAGCGTCACCAGCGGAAAGGTGCCGGCGGTATTGACGGCAATTTCAACGGGGCGCTGCGCGAGCAATTGCACGCGCCGGCGCGTCATACTCGCTCCGAGCGTGCGCAACTCGCTGCTGAGTGCCCGCTCGGCAGCGGGCAGCAAAGCCGCTTCTTCGTCGGCAACGTGGTGAATTACTTCGCGCATCAGTTGAAAAAAAGAACTGTCATACGCTGGGTCGTCGGGCTGCATTGCGCGGAGTTTGCTGATCATCTGCCGCATTTCGTCGTGTTCGGGCTCGCTCTTGCGCAGCGTCTCGTCGTCCGGCAAAACGCGCGCAACTGCCGGATAAAAGATTTCTTCTTCCAGTTGCGCATGGATTTCGAGGGCGGCGCAAGTTGACAAAACGATAGCGCGCTTGCGCCAGCATGGGCTGTCCGGACGGTATCGGTGAAACGCCGCAAGGGCGTGCATATGGTCGAGGCGAATCATCGAAGTGATGGTGGGCGACAACGAGAGGTTATCTGACGGCATGGCTTCTCCAGATCAGGGTTAGAGAGTTTTTCCGGAGCAAGTCCCGCTTGGCCATCGCGATAAGCGGCAACAGGCGAAAGTGCCTCCGGACCAAGGTTGCTTATCAACGCTATTGCTCTGAGTGCTCGGTTCGGCTCGCGAGCGGAATATGGTTGAAGTAATGTTCGATGCGCGACAACGCATACAGTGCGGCGGCTGAGCGAACGTCGTTGCGCTCGCCGCTAAAGCGACGGGTTTCGGAGAAGGTCACGATACCTTCCTCGTGAGTGCGGAAAGACCAGGCGAAACACTGCGTACCCGCAGGCGGATCACCTTCGGGAACCTCGTCGGCCACGCCCGTATTCGACACCGCGACATTTGCGCAGCAACCTTCCTGACGCAACGCACCTTCGGCCATTTCTCTCGCCACTTCCTCGCTGGTCAGCCCGTAGTCATGGATCGTCGCTGCATCTACGCCGAGGAATCCGACCTTGCCCGACGGCGAGTAGCTGATAAACCCCACGTCCAGACATGAGCCGCTGCCGGACACGCCGGCGAGATACGACGCGATCAGACCTGCCGTGCACGATTCGGCAGTGGCGAGTTTGAGCCCGCGCGACGACAGGAACGACACGGCTGCTTCTGGAGTTTTCATCATGTCTCCGACATTGTCTCCACGCGTGTCTTTACGCAATTTCCGGGCCGCCTTCGGAGCGAGGCCGGCGGCGTTTCCTCGCATGCTGTGTTGAACGCAGGGGTCGCCGGGCATAGCGCATGCGCATCAGCGTTTGCACGGTGTGCTGCCGCAGTGTCCGCAACGTGCCGAAGGCAGGCGATGCGCGACCTAAGAGGAGATCAGGGCAATGCAGAAATCCGTTCATCCCGAACACCAGACTGAACGGCACGAGCGCGACAATCGTCGCGCCGCGGATGAGAGCTCATCGGCGTCCGATCCGCAGGAGGCCGCCGCGGGTTCGCCGCACCTCGACGAGGGGCAGCGGGATCAGGCGGCCGATCACTCGGCGCCTCACGCGTTGGTGCTTCACGAGATTGTCCGGGAGGAAGGCGAGGCCGCGCTGAGCCGAACCTTCGGCGCGCTCGCGTGGTCGTCGCTCGCGGCGGGGATGTCGATGAGATTCTCGTTTCTCATTCCCGCCGTGCTCGACGCGCGGCTGCCGGAAGCGCCCTGGCGCCCGCTCGTTTCCAGTATCGGATACACCGTGGGGTTCGCGCTGGTCATCAGGGGACGTCAGCATTTATTTACGGAAAGCACGTTGACGGTCGTGTTGCCGGTACTCACACGCCGCGACGCGACGACAGCGCTGAAAGCGCTGCGGCTGTGGGCCGTCGTGCTGCTGTCCAATCTGGTCGGCACATGGATTTTCGCGGCCATGCTGCGTATTCCCGGCATCTTCGCCGCTGACGTATTCGACGCGCTGCGCAGTATTTCCGTGGACGCAATGACTTCGTCGAAGCCGATGCCCACGGTGGTCCATGCGATCCTGGCCGGCTGGCTGATCGCGTTGATGGTCTGGCTTCTGCCCAGCGCGCGGTCCGGCCGCTTGCTGACCGTGCTGCTGATTACGTACGTGGTGGGCGTCTCGCATCTGTCGCACATCATTGCCGGTTCCACGGAAGCAGCTTATGCGTGGCTTGCGGGGCATCGCATCGCCCGTAGACTACTTCTTCAAATTCCTGTTGCCTACTTTTGCCGGCAACGTGATAGGCGGCACCCCGCTCGTTGCGCTTCTCAACCATGCAGCAATCGTGCCGGAGATGAGCGAGAACCGTTAGACGCGCGCTGCCCCCCCCAGACATTAGAGAACCAGTTGCCCATCTTTTAATTCGCCGCAGCAAGGATCGAACACAAACAGCAGTCCCCCGTAACTTTTTCCGAAAGGAGCCTCACGATGAGAGCACTACGCTGGCATGGCAAACACGACATCCGTTGCGATACGGTCCCTGATCCCGTGATCGAAGAAGGCCGTGACGCGATTGTCAAAGTATCGAGTTGCGCAATCTGCGGCTCGGATCTGCATCTGTTCGATGGTTTCATGCCGACCATGGAAAGCGGCGACATCATGGGTCACGAGTTCATGGGAGAGGTCGTGGAGGTGGGCAAGGACAACACCACGCTGAAGGTAGGCGATCGTGTCGTCGTGCCGTTCACCATTTTTTGCGGAGAGTGTTACCAATGCAAGCGCGGCAACTTTTCGGTGTGCGAGCGTAGTAACCGGAACAAGGAGAAAGCCGATAAGGTCTTCGGCCATACCACTGCCGGACTTTTTGGCTACTCGCACCTGACCGGCGGATATCCCGGCGGACAGGCGGAATATGTTCGCGTTCCGATGGCCGACACGACACACGTCAAGATTCCGGAAGGGCTGACCGACGAGCAGGTTCTGTTTCTTGGCGACATCTTCCCGACCGGGTGGCAGGCTGCAGTGAATTGCGACATTCAGCCTTACGATACCGTTGCGGTCTGGGGCGCGGGACCGGTCGGACAGATGGCGATTCGCAGCGCGATTCTGCTCGGCGCGAAACAGGTGGTCGTGATCGACCGCGTGCCTGAGCGACTCGCCATGGCACAGGCCAGCGGTGCAATCACGATCAACTTCGACGAAGAGAGTGTGCTCGATCGCCTCAAGGATCTTACGCAGGGCAAGGGTCCGGAAAAATGCATCGACGCCGTGGGCATGGAATCGCACGCTACCCGTTCGTTCGACGCCATGTACGACAGGGTGAAGCAGGCCGTGATGCTGGAGACGGATCGCCCGCACGTGCTGCGCGAAATGATCTATGTGTGTCGCCCCGCCGGCATTCTATCGGTGCCGGGTGTGTATGGCGGACTGATCGACAAGATTCCGTTCGGCGCCTCGATGAACAAGGGGCTCACATGGAAGATGGGGCAAACGCACGTCAACCGGTGGACCGACGATCTGCTCAAACGCATCCAGGAAGGCCAGATCGATCCTTCTTTTGTGATCACCCACACCGTGTCGCTGGAAGACGGCCCCGGCATGTATAAGACATTCCGCGACAAGGAAGACGGTTGCATCAAGGTGGTACTCAAGCCGTAGGTGCGAGCGGACTGCGAGAGAGGGTTCCTGCTTGCCAGGAATACCGCTTGCAGCGCTTTTCGTCACGCAGCGGGCGCACCGGGCGCGACACTGACTTAGCGCGCCGGTGCATCACTTATGGAGCAACTGATGAAAGCCATTGTTTTTCACGGGATCGGCGACATTCGTCTCGACGACGTACCCGAACCGGTGATCGAGGAACCCACCGACGCGATCGTGCGCCTCACAACCAGTGCAATTTGCGGCACCGACCTGCACTTCATTCGCGGTACTTTTGAAGGCGTGGAGGAGGGCACGATCCTCGGGCACGAAGGTGTCGGCGTGGTAGAAAAAATCGGCGAGCACGTTCGCAATCTGAAAATCGGCGATCGTGTCGTCATTCCGTCGACGGTGGCATGCGGCTATTGCGCCTATTGCCGGGCTGGGTATTACGCGCAGTGCGACAACGCCAATCCGAACGGGCCAGGTGCCGGCACGGTGTTTTACGGCGGCCCTAAAGCCGCCGGCGGACTGGACGGCATGCAGGCGGAAAAAGTCCGCGTGCCTTTTGCAAGCGTCAATCTGGTCCGGCTCCCCGACGAGGTGAGCGACGAACAGGCCATACCAATTTCTGACATCTTCCCCACCGGTTACTTTGGCGCCGACCTCGCCGGTATCAATCCGGGCCATACGGTTGCGGTATTCGGCTGCGGCCCGGTCGGCCAGTTCGCCATCGCTTCGGCGAAGCTGATGGGCGCAGGCCGCATTTTTGCCGTCGACTGCTTCGACACACGTCTTGGAATGGCGCGACAGCAGTGCGCAGAAACGATCAACTTCGATAAGGAAGACCCCGTCGAAACCATCAAGACGTTGACCGGCGGCATAGGTGTGGATTGCGCCATCGACGCGGTGGGTGTCGACGCAATGCACGCTCATGAGGGTCCCGCCGCCGCGCAGGCCGACGCGGAGAAAGAGACATTCGAAGAAGAAGGCAAGAAGATCGCGCCGCATGCCGATCCGCACGGAGCCCACTGGCGTCCGGGCGATGCGCCTTCGCAGGCGTTGCAATGGGCCGTTCAGGCGCTGGCGAAAGCAGGCACGCTGTCGATTATCGGCGTCTATCCGCCTACGGATTCGTTCTTTCCGATCGGCATGGCCATGAACAAGAATCTGACCATACGCATGGGAAATTGCAACCATCGCAAGTACGTCCCGCGACTGGTCGAAATGGTACGTACCGGCAAAATCGATCCGTCGAAAATTCTCACGCAGCGCGAATCGATGACGAACGCGATCGAAGCCTTCAAGGCATTCGACGAGCGGCAGCCTGGCTGGATCAAGGTCGAACTGAAGCCGTCCGCGTGAGCGCATGGGTGCCCGTTTGCTTCTTCATTAATACGTCACAGTATGGAGAGGAACATGAACAAGGAGCCATCGGATCCCGTGGAGCGCGCCGATCAACGCCGGCAGTCTTCCGGTAGTGGTGACGTGTCCGTCGAATCGGACGGATCGGTAAAACAGAAACCGCACGGCAGCATGGATGCAACGATGGTGCCGCCGGGATCGGAACATCCGGAACAAAGCCGCTATATCCCGGAACACGACCACGTCGATCCGGACGTGGAACCGTCGGCTCCATCTACGAGCCGCCCGAACGAATAAGCACCCAACCTCGAAAAGGAGCCATAAGTATGGACACAGATCTCGAAGCACGCATTCGCACGCGAGCCTATCACCTATGGGAAAACGATCCATCGCGGGACGACAATGCGGAGAAGCACTGCGAGGAAGCGCGACGGCAGATCGAAGCGGAAGGCGCCATGACGTCGGAGGAGCCGCCGCCGGCGTCGGATCAATCCGCCGAGCGGGGAGGCAGCGTGCCTGCCGACGCGGATACGCAACTGGAAAGTGCGGATGCCGCTAGTACGGATACGGCCAGTGCGGCCAGGCCCGCACGCAAAACCCGACAGCGGCAAGCCGGCTGATCCTGGCGAGTGGTGTCCGTTAAAGGGACATTTACGTACAGGCGAAGTATCTGATATCGAACTGTGCGTTCGGCTAAGCTTGAATCAGCATGCACGAATGCGGTGTGCTTTTCTGCATTTCCGTTAATCATCAACGCGTCGGCGCTCTCGCTGCATGTTCGTGTGCCGCCGGCGTAAACGTGCTCGCAGGCGGCATACGCTCCGATGCGGGTGAGAATCACCGCTAACTCTTTCTCTGCGTCTCCGCTCGTGTTCAGCACAGCGCGAATACGCAGAAGGGAGTTGGCGAGTTGCCTGATGCACTAAAACATGAATAGAGAGAGGGCTTACATGAGCCGGGCAAAGATGGTCTTCTCGAGAGCGGCGCGACTGTCTTCCCGATCCGAGGGCGCGCGTGAATCCGATTACCGGATCTACGCAGCCTACCGGCGGACTGGCAGTGGCGCGTTTATCGGCGAGCTGAAAGTAGTCAGAATAACGGATAACAAGGTTCTGTATGCGTTCGACGGCGCGCCGACTATCGGTCCATTCGAGACAGCGTCGGACGCGCGCGAGGCTGCACAACTACAAGGCG
Organism: Paraburkholderia phytofirmans; assembly: GCF_046028095.1. Lineage (GTDB taxonomy): Bacteria > Pseudomonadota > Gammaproteobacteria > Burkholderiales > Burkholderiaceae > Paraburkholderia > Paraburkholderia phytofirmans_A. The sequence goes on along the minus strand of NZ_JAQQDJ010000009.1, from coordinate 14,695 downwards.
ATCAGATGGTGGCGCTCGACCTCGTGTGCCCCAAGTAGCGTCGGAAGGCTTGTGGGAAGGGATTGCAATGGGTGGCATGAATCGTGCTCCGATTCGCGCTTTGATTGCCCGCAATAACCTGGAACCGTCATGGAAAACTTTTCTCGCGACCGTTCGCCGGCTGATGAACTCGATACCGTTCCCAACACCTCGAGTCCCGCCTACGCCGGCAACCATCCTCTCACGCAGCTATTCGACCGCCTTGCAAGCCTCGTAACCCGTTGGGCCGGCTCACCCGCCGCGTTTTGCATCGCGGTGCTGATAGTGGTCGTATGGGTTTGCTCGGGGCCGATATTCCACTATTCGGACGGGTGGCAACTCGTTATCAATACCGGCACGACGATTATCACCTTTCTAATGGTGTTTCTGATTCAGCAGAGCCAGAACAAGGATAGCGTCGCGCTGCATCTGAAGCTTAATGAACTGCTGTCTTCGCATCGCGCAGCGGACAATACACTGATCGGTATTGAAGACGCATCTGAAGAAGAGTTGCGCAGACTGGCCGCAGCGTATTTGCGTATCTCGACGAATCTTGACGTCCGCAAGCCGTCTCAAGCCGCGGACATGGATTCAGCGTCCGCGAAGGCCGCCGAGGAATAGCCGCGTGCGAATACAGCGGTAAGCATTGCCACGTGCGTATCCAAAGCCGCACCGAGGAATGGGGTTTGCTCGACCCTTGGAGCATGCCGGCTCGCACCTGGCGAGCCTCTACATGGAGAGAAGGCTATGAACAAGGACCAGCGCGAAGGTATCAAGGAAGAACTCAAGGGCTATGTGAATAAGGGCATCGGCTCGATGACCGGAAACGAAGACCGCAAGGTGAAGGGCGAGTCGCAGATCACGAACGGCGACAATCGCAAAGACCTTGGCGATCAGAAAGACAACATGGAAACAGGCAAGGTCGATCCCGGCAATCCGTCGAATTTTTGAAACGGCCGCATGCGGCGTGACTGCCGCCGTCGCGGCGAACCGTGAGCGGAACGGCGCTTGCTGATTTTTAACCATCTCCTGGAATGTCCGGCTTAAGGAGCGATATGACCGACACCAAGCAATCCAACGCACAGCCCACCAACCCCAAGGACGCGGGCAAACAGCAGGGACAGCAACAACAGAATCAGCAGCCGCCACAGTATCAAGGCGGCCAGAAACAGCCGTAATGTTCGGCGGGTTGAGGGAGGACCGGCGGCGCGCTTCTGAGGCGCCGCCGAACGCCTCAGGCCAATCCCGATTTCAGCAGTCGCTCTTCAGGAGGCACATGATGGGTCCCATTCACCACAATCCGGATCTGGACCGCAAGACGACTGATGGCGATGGCAGCGCACGCTCTTCCGGCGTCGGCACCACCGCACCGGTGGATACCGTGCAAAGCGCACGCGACGCTGCCGAAAAGGAGCGGCATCCGTCTTCGGAAAATGCATTGGAATCGTCGCAGGACAAAAATCCGGTGCCACCCGAATCGACGCGAGATCGCTGATCCATCCCAGATGCCTGTTCCATGACGCGAGCAGGCATGTCACATGCGATGTCGATGAACAAGGGCGCGGGTGATGACGCCCCTGGCAACATCAAGACACGGAGAACGCATGATCTCAGTCCGTCCCCGCTACCGGTCCAAGCTGGCGACCGCAATCTTTGACTTGTTCAATCCGATCCCGTATGGTCTGTTTGTCGGTACGTTGATCTTCGACATTGTCTACGCGACCACGTACAACGTTTTCTGGGCAAAAGGGGCGGCGTGGCTCGTAACAGCCGGATTGGTTCTCGCAATTGCACCGCGCCTGATCAATCTCGTTCATGTCTGGTTTAGCCCGCGCGGAACGGCCGCGCCAGTTGAACGGCTCGATTTCTGGTTGAACCTGGCGGCCATTATGGCTGCGATCTGCAACGCGTTTGTCCACAGCCGGGACGGGTATGGCATCGTTCCACTCAACATGATTCTTTCGGTTCTCACGGTCGGCTTGCTGAGCGTAGGCCACGTGGCGGTGGCATTCGGCAGGTTCGGCGCCATGGAGACCGCTCGTGAATAAGACGGCCCTGAATTGTGCCCTGGTAGTATTTGCATTCGCCGGGTTGCTGAGCGGCTGCAACGAACACGCGAGCTACGATTCCGCGCATCAGGCAGGCGCTAATCCGCCGTTGCCGGCGGCGCGGAGTTTTTTCACGCCTCCCATGCAGGTGCCGAAGCACGTAGGTTGGCGCGAAGGCGGCAAGCCTAAAGTGGCTGATGGATTGAAGATCGAAAAGATTGCGTCCGGGCTCGAACATCCTCGTCAGGTCTATGGGTTGCCTAACGGCGACATTCTTGTCGCGGAGTCGAGCAGTCCAGAGGCGGAGCCGGTGACCACGCCAAAGCAACTGATTGCCGGCATGATTCAGAGCCGCTCCGGCAAGGAGGCAAAAGGCGCAAATCGCATTATGTTGCTACGGAAGCGGCCTGACGGCAGCGGAGAGTGGGACAGGTTCGTCTATATCAATCACCTGCATTCGCCATTTGGCATGCAGCTGATCGGCAACACGCTCTATATAGCCGACACGGACGCGATACTCAAGTTCGCTTATGTACCGGGTGCCGCCAGCATTGCGACTGCGGGCGTGGAAGTGACCGATCTGCCGGATCGGATTAATCACCATTGGACCAAGGCGTTGCTGGCAAGCCGTGACGGCAGGAAGTTATATGTCGGCGTCGGTTCCAACAGCAATGCGAGCGAAAACGGTCTCGACGTCGAGTACCGTCGCGCGAATGTGCTGGAAGTCGATCTCGCCTCTGGCGGAAGCCGCATTTTCGCGGCCGGCATCCGCAATCCAACAGGGCTGCAATGGGAACCGCACACCGGGCAGCTGTGGGCGGTTGCGAATGAACGCGACGAGATTGGCGCGGACCTGGTGCCGGACTATCTGACCTCGGTCCGGGACGGCGCTTTTTACGGCTGGCCTTACAGCTACTATGGCCAGCATGTCGACCGGCGTGTACAGCCACAGCGGCCCGATCTGGTCGCGAAGGCGATCAAACCGGACTACGCAATCGGCTCGCACGTGGCGCCGCTGGGGTTCGTGTTTTACACAGGCACGAACCTGCCGGCGCAGTATCGAGGCGGCGCCTTCATTGGCGAGCACGGCAGTTGGGATCGCTCGCCGTTGAACGGCTACGCAGTGGTGTACGTCGCGTTCGAGAACGGCAAGCCGGTCGGCACGCCTACGCCTGTCGTGACCGGCTTCGTCTCTGACGACGAGAAGGAACTGTATGGGGCGCCTGTCGGTGTTGCGCAGGACCAGGACGGCGCGCTACTGATCGCGGACGACGCAGGCAACGCGGTTTGGCGCGTGACCGGGTCCGGCGGTTAGACGGCAATGCGATCGGGCCGCGTTGCGGCGTGCCGAGGATTTCCGTGCGACACATGCCCGACGCTCGTTCGGAAGACGACGCCGCGTGCCGTTTTCAAGCAGGCATGCCTGCGGCTATAACGAACAGGAGCGCATATCATGAATCGCACACTGAATTACACCGTCACCGTCCTTTGTGTCGCCGCCGTGGCAATCGCGACAGCGGGCTGCAAGCGCGCAGAGAACGCGGGCGGCAGCCGTTCCGCAATGGACGCCGCCAGCAGCGGCGTGTTGAGCAATTCGGCGGCACCGAACGGCACGCATAATAGCGACGCCGCGAATCGTGCGAATGCTTCGGCGGGTTCGGCGGCGAGCAGCGTCAGTCCTGCCGGGAGTGAGGCGACCGTGAACCAGTCGCCGAACGCACAGCCGGCGAGTTCACAGTAGCGTCGCGAGGGTTTCGCGCTTCGCGTCCGAGAGAAAAGATGCGGCGCGTACGTGCCCCCTCACCTCAGCGGCGGGTGAGCGAAGCGTCGAATAAACAACGCGACGATCTCACGAGTCGGAATGCTCGCCGGCAAGGTCGCGATTTTTCGCGGAGTGAACCATTCACACGCTGTAATTTCGTTGCTGGCTCGAGCGGGTTCGTCGGGCGCCAACTCGGCGAGAAAAACATAATGCCGTTTCGCGAATCCACCGAATTGAAACAGATAGTCGAGTTTTAGCGGATTGATCGACGTCTCCTCCATCAACTCACGACGGCACGCTTCGGCGAGCGTCTCGGACACGGTACGTTTGCCGCCGGGCAACGACCACCGGGTCACTTGCGATGAGCGCTCGCGAGCAACCAGCAGTATGCGCCCGTCACGTACGCAGATAGCGGTTGATCTGTCTTTCATGACTGTTCGTATTCAAGTCGGCCATGCACGGCAAACGGGCCGCTATGGCGACCCTGGCTTTCGTTCTCCGTCGATCACTCCTGCCGTGCAGTCCGCATAAAGTTTAGCTGTAAAAAAATGCCCACCTCGTTGGGTGGGCGACGCGCATGCGATTCACGCAATCCGATGCGGCAGAGCCCGCGCACCGGCCCCAACTTTCGAGTTCGCTTCCGCTATCCGGACCGTTGGTTCACGTTGTTACGCCGCGCGATCGGTGATTCGAACCGGACCAGAGAACTTTCGAGTGACTGCCTGCACCGCAACCGCTGTACCCGGCGCGTTGCAATCCGGCCGCCGGCGTCAGCGGCCTGAACTGACGATCGGGAATAGCGGTTGCGTCAGCGGATACGGACACTTCATTTCACAAAGCGAGGCCGAATCATGCAAACCGATCCTACTATCGATCCCGTCGCCCATCCTTCGAACGAGCCGCTCGACGAGTCCGGCACACAGCCTCGTCCATTGCCGGGCGTCGCGCCGGACACGGATCCTCTCGCGCCGGGCGCCTCGCCCGAAGACGAGAATGAGTTAGGCAAGTCGGTCCCCGCGTCCCCGGCAAAGAGCGAATAGAACACACACTTACGAAAGACCCTTGCAAACGCCGTTGGCACTTCGTGCCAACGGCGTTGCATCTTTCACGCGGGCGTAGGTGAGTTTCGCCGCATGCAGGGTTCTGGGCCACTGATCCGCTTGAGGCGGCATGGTGTCGATAACGGAAAAAAGAATCATCGCGCCGGCATTCGCCAAGGGCGGAGAGGAGCAACGCGGGCTGTACACCGAACCGCCGCGCGCTATCGCTCTGCCGCTGATCGCGCAAACGCCCGAACCGCGTGCGCGCAGCCCGCGCCACAACTGATCGCCGTAGGAGCCTGGCGTCGGGTCGCTGCAGGCAGTGCTCACGGTGTGCTCCGTCAGGCGCGCAACGACATTGATCGACGTGGCCTGGGTGGCCGACGGTCCGCGCGGCGCGTTGACGAATGCGTATTCCGAACGTGTGTTTCGTGCGGCAGCCGACGTCGATGCTGTGGCGAATGCGGAAGAACTGGGCATATTCTTCAAGCCGCTGTAGGCGAACCGCGAGGCGAGGAGCGAGTCATGACCAACCGTCCTGATCTGGATCGCGCGGCGCAAATCGCCGAAAGTGGGCTTGTAGCACCCGAGGCACTCGATGAAATCGGCGAGCGGTCCGCACTCACTTGCCCGAGTTGCAACGCACGCTACGGCGGGTTTTGTCGCATTAACGCGGTCAAGTAAAATTCGTCTACTGCAACGCATGACAAGCATGATGGTAAAGACGAACTCGCCGCGCAAGACGCTGCCCGCTGGCATTGGCAAGGTACTGAAGCGGCTGCACTACCCGCTGGACGTGATCCGGGTGTGCGTCCGGTGGTACGTGGCGTACTCACTGAGCCTGCGTAACCTCGAGGAAATGATGGCTGAGCGGGGTATCGAGGTGGATCATTCGAGCGTGCACGGGTGGGTTATCAAGCTGCTGCCGGTGTTTGAAAAAGCATTCCGCAAACGCAAACGGCCTGTCGGCAAGAACTCGCGCGTTGATGAGACCTACGTCAAGGTCAAAGGCCAATGGAAATACTTGTACCGCGCCGTCGACAAGGCGGGCAACACGGTGGATTCCCTGCTGCGCGCCCATCGTGATAAGCCCGCTGCTCGCCGCTACGAGAAGGCGATTGAACAGAACGGTGAGCCCGAGACAATTACCGTTGACAGGAGCGGTGCGAATCTGGCTGCACTTGAAGCGCTCAAAGGCGAGCGTTCAACGCCGATCAAGGTCCGGCAAAACAAATACCTGAACAACGTCGTCGAGCAGGATCACCGGGCCATCAAACGCATCATCAAACCGATGATGGGGTTCAAGGACTTCCGGTGTGCGCGCATCATTCTGTCTGGTATAGAGATCGCGCACATGATTCGCAAGGGACAGATGTGTGACGATGGCGCTGCATCGACTGCAGCCCAACAATTCTATTCTCTCGTGATGTAAGTAATCCTCTTCATCTCAGGGGACTGATCGTCGCATCGTCGTTAACGCGACAAAACCACCCCAGCGACTCCCACGGGACGACTGCGCCAGGACAGCGGACCGCGATCGGGGCGCGCGCCCGCTCGGACAGTGCAGGATGCGCGGTGAAGAACGCTTCGATCCGCCGTGCACTCGCCGGACCGAGCCCGGCGACCGCTTTCCACCAATGACGCCGCCGCGGAATCTGCACTGTGAGATCCGTCAGCGTCGCAATGTCATGTGCACGCGGCACAGGAACGGCGCGAGCCGTCTGCCACAAGCCGATGTCGTCACTGATCTGCGGTGACGGCGGGCCTGCATGTCGAAGAACTTCGATCGCATCTGTGACAGCCTTCGCTCCCCGGAAACGCTTACAGGTCGGCGTGTTCAAAAACAGCAGCGAGATCCGGCCGGCAGACCTGCCGCGCGAACTTAGCCAGCCGCCGCCGAAGCTCGCCGAGCAGGCCGCGTGCCGACTGCGCTGCCCCGATTCGATCCGGCACATAGTGCTCTGCGGCTTTGCAAACGGCATGCCGGCATACGAGGCGCGCAGCATGGCGAGTTCGTCGGCATCAGGAAAATCCAAGCGGCGAGGTTCAGTTGAAGGGGGCGAGGTCGGGCGCGCTTTATGCTTGGAGTTTAGTCCAGAAACGTTGCCACAGAGATAAGAAGGCGCGCGGGAAAACCGGGAGGCCAGAAAACCACGCCGCTGCCACGAGCGGCAAAACGCCTGTCAACTTGTGAGCCTTGCCGCGATATCGCGCACGAAATCGATCAATGTCTCGGGATCGACCGGCTTGACAAAGTGCCGCTCGCAACCGGCTTCGCGTGAGCGCGCGCGGTCTTCCGGCGCCCCGAATCCACTAAGTGCAACCAGAACCGCATGTGCGGTTTTTGGCAGCGCCCTCAGTCGCCTCGCCAGTTCGTGTCCGCTCATCCCCGGTAAGCCAATGTCGAGCACGACGATGTCAGGAAGAAATTCTTGTGCGGCGGTAAGCGCCGCTTCCCCATCGGGTGCACATTGAACCTCATGGCCGTGCAGGAGCATCGCCAGCGATTCGGCCGCGTCACGATTATCATCAACAACAAGTACGCGTAACCGTCTCGTGAGTTGCCTCACCGGTACGGTCGCGCCCGTGGTTCCGGTGGCTCTTGCCTGCGTTATCGGCAACCTGACCGTGAATCGCGATCCCTTTCCCACTCCGTCGCTTGCAGCAGTCACACGGCCGCCGTGCATATCGACGAGGTTCTGAACGACAGACAGCCCAATACCGAGGCCTGGACGCCATTTGCCATCTGGCGGCGGCAGCTGAACGTACGCTTCGAACATCTGGACAAGTTGCGACCCAGGGATGCCGATACCCTTGTCTGTCACGACGATTTCAATTTCATCGTCATGAACTGCTGCGTCGATCGCTATCTCCATGCCGTCGTTCGAATATTTGATCGCGTTGTCGAGCAGATTGGAAACGACCTGAGTCAGCCTCGTTCGGTCACCATCCACCAGTACAGGCGCGTCGGGCAGACTGACATTGATACGGTGCCGGTGTTCGTGCGCGATCGGCAGATTGATCTCAACAGCGCTTTGCACAGCGTCCCGGATGTCGAACACTTCGCGTTGCAAACGGATCTTGCCACTACTGATACGTGATACATCCATCAGATCGTCGATCAGGCGGGTCAGATGAGAGCATTGGCGCTCAACCGTCATGCGCGCCCATTCGGCCTCGGGTGGCATATCAGGGCTGATCCGTTTGAGGATCTGTGCCGCATTACGGATCGGCGCGAGCGGGTTTCGAAGTTCGTGAGCCAAGGTTGCCAGAAATGCGTCTTTGCGACGATCGGTCTCACGAAGCGCTTCTTCGGCGAGCGTTCGTTGCGTGATATCGGTTAACGTACCGATGAAACACTGGATCGGGCCATCCGCCGCTGTCCGGAAGCGGCCATGCATCTCGACCACGCGCGGCGCCCGATCATTGATGCGCAGGATTCGGAAAACGGAATGGAAGTCTCCCCCGTTCTGCATGCTCTCCATGTAGTTCGTGATCAGCGCCTGCGCGTCGTCCGGGTGAACAAGTTCACGCACAAACGCCTTGCATGACAGCGGTCCCAGCGATTCAGGCTGGCCCGTAAATTCATACATCCGTCTGTTTTCCCAAACACCTGCCCGGGTTGGGACATTCCACTCGAAAATACCAAGCCCGGCAGCCGATGCTGCCATCCGAAGCCGGTCCTCGCTCTTTTGCTGCGCGGCCAGAGCGCGGTCGCGCTCGTCGATGGTCGCTGAAATCCGCCCATCCTGCTCCTCGATCAGTTGGCGGATCGCGGTGTGGATGATCGCGCTGAATAAATCCTCGAGCAGTTGATGTGCGGTGGCCTGGGCGTTACGTGATACTGGGGTTCCCGCGAAAAACTCGCGTGCCGCCCGCTGCACGCAGCGCTGTAGCTGGTTCAACTCCCGAAATAGTTCATCGAGCTGATAGCCGCGCGTCCAGCGGTCACGACCATGTTTTCTGGCGTCGTTGTGCAATCCTGCCAGCGTCATCCGCTCGGTCCGCAAGACGTTGCAGATTTCCTCATAGAGCGACGGTAGGTGATCAACCAGTTGGCCCGTCGTTAGCCTGCCGGCCGGTTCAATCGCTGGGTCGGACCGCACCGCACGCAGCCAACGGCGCGTAATAAGTCCACTTTTTCCCTCAAGATATGCCGCAAGCTCGGGGAAGGGGCCGATTCGAGGCGGCTTCATGGGCGGTTCTTCAGCGTTGTTATGAGGCGTACGTCAGGTGGGCGGCTGCAATGCATTGAGCGAAGCGTTCCCGGAGTGGAAAAATTACATCAGCAGCGAATTTTTTGCAATTTCCAAACGTAAGCCAGTTTTTCGTAACGCTACTCAGGCGTTAGCCTAACCCCTGCCGGGCGTTCACTGCCGGCGCTCGGCCGACAATGTCCCGTCTGCCCGGCGCGACGGTTCGACGCACACGTGCTCGCAGTGCCAAGCAAAGAGCGCGCCACCTCGCCCCTCCCCTGCGGTTGAGATGTGTCTTGCAAAAAGCTGGAGCGGCATAGGCGAACTAGCGCTCGAGGGCCGCATTGCATCCAGTAGCCGTCGTTCGGCGACGCGGCGCGGCCGTCGCCTTCTGGTCGCGTGCTGCCAGCTGCGGTCAGCACACGTTGGCCGCAATATTCCTCAAACGCCGTCGGCGTCTGTGCGTCGAAGGCGGCGCTTTAAGAGCGAAGTGACTACTTATTTCGCGTCCCGCAAACGCTTGCCCTATCGGAATGCTCAGATCGCCGGTTGACGGCCCTTATAGTCGCAAAGTTGACATTTTTGATGCGTTCTACGTCGGGCAGCTTCTGCGGGTGAATAACTCTTCGGCTTGACACTGGCAAGCATGGCTTTCGTAGCGGGAACGACCCATGCGGCTCCATATCCGAGGGCCGGCATGACCGGAGCCTTAGTTAATAAAGCGGAGGTGCCATGACGCAGATGAACACAGACGAACCGGACGATTCCGGAAATCGATCGGAATCGGGCGACGCTGACCCCACGGATGAAATTACTTCGGATGAGGCCGTGCAGCGAGCACTCGATGAAGGCGATAGAAATAAAATAAACCGGACCCTTAATGAGCTTAACGTTTCAACAACTGTGTCGGGCAAGGATCAGACTTCCCAACCCGACACGGAAGGATCCAATTCCTCGAGCAAAAATCTTGACGAGCAGAACGAGTGAAGGGGCGGCACCTACCGGCGACGGGTAGCGGGCGGCGGCCCGATATATCGGGATAGCAGGAGAGCCGTTGGACGATCGTAGGAGCGTCGGCCATTATTGAACATTGGCTCTCATTAGATGCTCTTTTACCGCCGGTACATCAGTACCGGAAGGCGCAGACTGTTGTCTGGCTACCGCTCTAGCGCGCGCCTCCACTGCCGGGGGCAGACGCCACCGATTTGTTGACGGTGCAGATTTGACTTTCACGGTTTCTGGGACTGCCACCGCCTGCCGCAGCTACGTGACTACCTTGTCCTGAATGCGATCAAGTATGGCGCGCCTGATATGCCGGTGCGGGTGCTGATGACCGGCGACAGGAGGGTGGTCCGGTTCGAGGTCAGAAATGCGGGGCCTACGGTAAAGCCGGCAACCCTGAAGAGGATATCTGCCCCCCGCTCGAGTACCGCCCGGATACGTTTCGGGCGGCACCACGGCAACCTGGGGCCCGGCCTGGTTCATTGCCCGGACGACCCCGCTGCGCACGGCGCCACGATCGAGGCCCATTCAGAGGCGCCTGAAATCGTGTTCACGGTGCGCCTGCCCCGTCCGCATGGCGGCCCGTTAGTGTGCGAGGGCGGTGACCAGCGCGACCAGCTGGTTGAGTGGCCGGCCTTTTTTGCAGATAGCCATCGAATTCGTCGCGCACGACCTGCCGACCCACCTCGGCCTCGTCCGTGCGGTATGCGCAACAATTGCGATCTCACCGGGTACTCGGGTCATTCCGCAGTGCCCGGGCGGCCTCAAAGCCGTTGCATTGCGACATCGAGATGTCCTGCGTTGCCCGAGCTTGCAGACAGTTCGCTGACGGATAAAAAAGCCGCGCGCGTGCTCATAGCCGACGACAACCACAGCCGTCTGGTGGCGACGAGCGCGGCCGTCGCGATATTTTCCGCCGCGCTGCTGGTCTGGCCGCACTCGAAGGTTCAGGCTGTCGACGTGCGCTCTCCCTGTGAGCGCCAGCGTGACCGCCCCGTTTGAACGTTTGGACAACACGACGAGCACACATCCATTGGATGCTGCGCAAATGATTGCGCACTAACCCCGTCGATAACAGCCATACGGGGCGGTAGCCCGGCGTAAGTTCATCGCGAGTAACAGTATCGCCGATTCGCGCTGAGAAAGCTCTGTCAAATGTATTTGACATCAGACAGGTTTATTTTTCCGAAGCGGATAACAATAAATGTTAGAAAACGGCATTTTCTTTGCACTAAACAAAGGCTATTTTTGCGGAAAGCGTTTCACGTTGACTCGGAATGAAACTTCATTTAACTTCAATGGCAACGGAGACTGAACCCTTCTTCTTGGCGTATGTTTTTAAGCCTGGCCCTATCTCGGCTGGGGATGGGCTATTTTTCTGCGAGCCGGTCAAGCAGCCGGTGCGAGTCTGCAAGCAGCGCGAGCCACATGCAATCGGCAGGGGATTGAGTGCGGCGAGCAATGGGGAGGATCAACAACAGGTTGACAACATACAGCCTGGCCGGTTGACCCAGATTAGTCAACGGACGAGTACGGATCCTCATACTCTTCTGCGGTACGGTCATCTCGATGACAGGAAGGCTCGACCGAGTAACGGGCGAAGATCACGCAGCCGTCGTGGAACTGTCGAATTTTGAACGCGCTCCGTGCACGCAGTTCGACCGCGCCCCCCTACACGGCTCAAACTAGCGATCCCTCAGTTTCGGCGAGGAGCAAAGGCTCAGGGGCGAGAAGCAAGCGATCCGCAACCAATCTGCACTGCGAATTATCGCGTGCTGGTTGTGTCTCTGGATCACAGGCCCCTCGGATGCCAAGCGCACGCACGAGGGCTGGTAGCTGATTATGTAGATACAGCACCTCCGATTGAGCGATTGCGCCGGAGTGCCGTATCCTCTCAGTCTCGATGTTGGGCATAACCGGGGCAGTGGGCCCGCCGGCTTCCTGATGCTGAGCGTGCCGGTTATTGCCGTGCCCTTCGGGCTAGGTCGATCGCGATTGAATTCCGAGTGACGGTCAATTCGCTCATTCGAACATTAAGGTGAAGACGAGCTGCGGAGCCCCGATCAACGGGACCATCCCGTATGAACATGGTTAGCGCGGGAGAATCTGCCGATCAGGAATCCCGCTGAGGATTCCATCGAAGGTTGCTTTCTGCGGTCAGCGGGCGGAAGAATATGGGCGATGCCTGCCTTTCGATGGCGCCGCAAGCAGCGAGACCGATCGGGATCGGGAACGGTTTTGGCTAGTAACACGCGTAGGGTATCGTGCATGGCCGGGTTGTTGGGGCGCCCAGCCGCTAACCAGACAACTCGGGGAGGAGGACGTGAGTACAGCTGATCGCGAATCCATTCTTGTTCACCAACAGGCCATTCTGGCCAGGTTCGGTGAACTGGCGCTCCGTTCAGATGATCTTGACGAAATTCTCACTGAAGCGTGCCGTCTCGTCGGGGAGGCGCTAGGTACCGACATGGCCAAGGTGATGGAATTGCAGGAAGACGGGAAGACGCTGCTGGTGCGCGCTGGCATCGGTTGGCCACCCGGTATCGTAGGACAGGCGACGGCACAAGCCGACGCCGATTCTTCGGAAGGCTATGCACTTCAGTCAGGCGAACCGGCAATATCGCCGGACATCGCCACGGAAAATCGTTTTCGTTACGCAGAATTTATTGCCGACGCCGGCGTGAGGGCGTTTGTCAACGTCGTCATCCTCGGCGGAAAAGGGCGGGGCGCCTACGGTGTGCTGCAGGTGGACAGCCTGAAGCCGCGCGACTTTTCCAGGCCGGACACCGAATTTCTTCGCTCATATGCGAACCTGCTGGCGGCCGCAGTTGAAAGGTTGCGGATCGCGGCGCAGACGCGCCTGCACGCCGCTTCGTTGCGCGACAGCGAAGAGCGTTACCGGATGCTCGCAACACAGATTCCGCAGCTGGTCTTCACGGCGCACAGTTCGGGTGAGCGCACATGGTGCAGCCCGCAGTGGGCCGCTTACAGCGGTATTTCCGAACAGGCTAGCCTGGGTCTGGGCTGGCTAGACGCGGTTCACGAGGACGATCGCAGAGCGACCATGGCAGCGTGGGCAGCGTGCGAAGCGATGGGTGAATTCGCCGTCGAGCACCGGATTCGCCGTAAGTCGGACGGCACGTTCCGCTGGTTCCAGAGCCGCGCGACGCCGGTACGAGCGGACGGCCGGATCGTTGCCTGGCTCGGCACGTCGACAGATGTTGAAGATCAGGCGCGTGTCCGGGAGGCGCTCGAACGCAGCAGCGAGATGCTCGAAACGCGCGTAGCGGAGCGAACGGCGGAATTGCAGGCCGCGCTTGACACCTTGCAGAGCGAAAGCCGTGAGCGTTCGCTTGCCGAGGAACGGCTGCGTCATAGCGAGAAACTGAAGGCGATCGGTCAGCTCACGGGCGGCATCGCTCACGACTTCAACAACGTTTTGCAGGGAATTATCAGTTGTATGAGTATGATTCGCAGCCGTACGGAGCAGGGTCGTCCGATGGAGGTGATCAATTTCATTGAGCGTGCGGAGCGCGGCGCACTGCGGGCGGCGACGCTGACGCATAGACTGCTTGCGTTCGGACGACAGCAGACACTGGAGCCGCGTCTGGTGAGTCTCGACACGATCGCCCGCGACCTGGAGGACATGATCCGGCGCGCGGTCGGTGCGGGCGTCGACATGGAGCTGAAACTCGCTGACGGTCAATGGCGGGTTATGTGTGACCCGAACCAGATGGAGAGCGCGCTGCTCAACCTCTGCATCAATGCGCGGGATGCGATGCCGCTCGGCGGCTGGCTAACCATCAGCACGGCCGAGGTCATACTGCATGAATCGGACATTACGACATTCGAGGAAGCACAGCCCGGGCGATACTGCTGCATCGCTGTTTCCGATACCGGCACGGGGATGTCGGATGAAGTGCTGGAACAGGCGTTCGAGCCGTTCTTCACGACCAAGCCTGCTGGGCAGGGCGCTGGCCTGGGATTGAGCCAGATCTATGGTTTCGTCCGACAGTCGGGCGGCATCTTGCAAGTGGATACCGAGCTCGGCAAGGGCACGACAGTGCGGATATGTATGCCAGCGTTCGTCGAACGCGACAATCCGTCCGCGAGCGATCGCGGCACTGCCAAGACGGTCATGCTGGTCGAAGACGAGGAGATCGTCAGGGAGGTGACCGCCGAGCAGTTGCGCGAACTCGGCTATCGCGTGCTTGAAGCAGACAGCGGGCCCGCCGCGCTACGGCTCATCCATGCAGGAAGCCAGTTCGACCTGCTCATCAGCGATGTTGTGTTGCCCGGTGGCATTAACGGGCGCGAGGTCGCGGAGGCGGTAAAGCTTCGCTACCCTGATATGCCGGTCATTTTGGTGACCGGTTACGCACCGGGCGATGCGCCGGTCGGCATGGAGGTCATTCGCAAGCCGTTCGCTCCTGAAATACTCGCGGAGCGCGTGCGTGTGAGGCTCGAAGCCTGACACCGGCCGCTTTGGTCGACCAGCGTGCGACGGGATTCAACCGGCGTTGGGGCCGGGGTTCGAGCCCCATCCACACCGAGACCAGCACGAGGTGATGATCTTCTGCCTCGATGTCGGTAACCACCTCGCAGTCGAAGTGAGCTAGCGCCGAGCAT
>NZ_JAQQDJ010000008.1:0-395095 GCF_046028095.1 Paraburkholderia phytofirmans | reverse complement strand
CACGAGCGACTTCTCCCTGCGCACACCGGCGCTCGCGCTGCTGCTGTGCTCCATGCTCACGGGCTGTCTGGTCGGCCCAAACTTCGAACCTCCGCAGACCGCCACGCCCGACGTGTTCAACCGCACCCGGACCGCACAGGCTTCGAGCAAGGCAGTCGAATCCGAATTCACAGCTGAATGGTGGACGCTGTTCAACGATCCGATACTGGACTCGCTGGAACAGCAACTGACCGATGCGAATCTCGATGTGGCGGCCGCGTCGGCGCGTCTGCGGCAAAGCCGGGCGCAACAGCGCATTGCCGGTGCCGAAGAATATCCGACGCTGAACGGCGCCGCCTCATACGATCGCGAGCGCGGCAGTCCGAACGGCATCCTGTCGCTGCTTGGCGTCACGCCGACGGGAAGTCAGACGCAGTCGGCATCGGGCAGCGCGCCACTTGGTGTCGCGCCGTTGCCGGGATCCAAGGGCTCGCCTGCTTACGATCTGTACCAGTTCGGCTTCGACGCGTCATGGGAACTCGACTTCTGGGGCCGCGTGCGACGCGGTGTCGAGGCCGCGTCGGCACTCTCCGATGCCTCGTACGAGGACCGTAACGCAATCCTGCTGTCCGCCCGCGCCGAACTCGCGCGGGACTACATCCAGTTGCGCGACACGCAGGCGCTGCTGCAGATCGCGAAACAGAACCTCGACATCGCCCACGACGCCACGAAGCTCACGCAGAACCGGGTGCATGAAGGCGTCACGACGGATCTCGATGTGGCCAACGCAATGGCCCAGGCGGAGTCGATCGAAAGCCTGATCCCGACGCTCGAATCGCGCAACACGACAACGATCAATGCGATTGGCGTGCTGCTCGCGAAAGAACCGGGTGCGTTGCAGCAGATGCTCGCCGAGCCGCACGATGTGCCGGCACTGCCCGATCAGGTGCCGATCGGTGTTCCGTCGGAACTGGTGCAGCGCCGGCCCGACATCCGCAAAGCCGAGGCCCAGCTGCATGCGGCCACCGCGACCATCGGCATGGCGAAGGCCGACTTCTATCCGCGCATTTCGCTGAACGGCAGCGCCGGGTTCCAGAGTCTGCAACTGTCGAATCTCGCCGACTGGGCGTCCGGCCAGTTTGTCGTGGGACCGTCGATCACGCTGCCGATATTCGAAGGCGGACGCCTGAAAGGCACGCTTCATTTGCGCGAGGCGCAGCAGCAGGAAGCGGCGATTGTCTATAAGCACACTGTGCTTCAGGCATGGCGTGAGGTGGACGACGCACTGGTTGTCTATGACGCCGAACAGCGGCGGCGCGATCGGCTGAAAACGGTTGTGAGTCTGAACCAGCGCGCGCTGTCGATTGCGCAGCAACGGTACAAGGCGGGTGCGGTGGATTTCCTCGATGTGCTGAACGTGCAGAAACAGTTGCTCGATGCGCAGAGTAACCTCGAGCAGAGCAAGGCCGCCGCGGACGCGAACCTCATCACGCTATACAAGGTGCTCGGTGGCGGATGGGAAACAACGTATGCCAGGCAGGAAAGTCCTCATTGATTCGTGAGCACGAACCTGTTCGCCCCCTTCGGGGCGAACAGCCTTTCGCAAATGCTGCACGCGATGATCGACCACACCGGGATTTCAAAGAGAACCGGCCGCGAACGGTGCATCAGCGCAAGGCAGTCCAGAAGGATCGCTACCAATTCCCCCGCTTAGTGCACCGAAATCAGAACGTTTGCGATGACACCCGTCGCGATCGCAGCGAGCACGTAGTCCCCGTTCACGCCGATCCACTGATACCCGCGCGGCGGCGCTTGAAGACCATGCCCGTGCCAGTCGTCGACGACATAGTTACGATCGCGGTATTCGGCCGGAATCCGTTCGCCCTTGTGCCAGTCGTTATGGGGAATGGGACCGTCGGGACCGCCGCGCGACGCGTCGTGCTGAGCCGGCCCGTGACCGTACCCTTGTCCATGCCCTTGTCCTTGCCCATGCGGAGCCCCGTGACCGGGGTTCGGCCCGTTGTGCGAAGGCTGGCCGCCGCCGTGATCGTGGTCGTCATGATGCTGTTGCGCGAAGGCGGCAACCGAGGTGCCAAGCAAGGAAACGATCAAAAGCGGTGCGATGATTCTCGACTTCATGTGGGTCCCAGAAAGAACGGACTTACTATTGAGTGACCGCGGAGCGACCGTGAGCTTAAGGCCCGGCCCGCGACGCATGCGAGCACAAGCCTAACAAACCACCATGTAATTGTGTGTTAAATAATGTTTGCATGTCGGTCGCTACGAAAACGACACGACTCTTCTCTCTGGAACGGCGCGGTCATCGCGTCGCGCCACACCCGGAGCATCTGCGGCGTCGATCGCCTGAACGCCGTGCCGAAAGAAAGCCGGAGCAAGGCAACTGGCCGCGCCGGCGACCATTTTTTCGTCAAATCTCACATTTGCATTAACATCGTGACACTGAACGTATGCAACTCGACGCGTCGCGAGCAGACGTGCTGGTTCGATATTCCACTGTGAAAGAGAGGGAGACGATCGTGGCTGATGAAAAGATGCTGGCGCAAGTTTGTGAAAAACAGGGATTTTTTGCCGCCCTGGACCAGAGCGGCGGATCGACCCCTGGCGCACTGCGGCTCTACGGCATTCCGGAGACCGCCTACAACGGTGACGCCGAGATGTTCAAACTGATCCACGAGATGCGCGTGCGCATCATCACGGCGCCCGCCTTTACGGGGGACAAGATCATCGGCGCCATCCTGTTCGAAGCGACCATGGACGGACAGGCTCAGGGCAAACCCGTTCCCGCCTTCCTGTGGGAAGAGCGCGGCGTCGTACCGTTCCTGAAGGTCGACAAGGGCCTGCAAGCCGAAGCCGACGGTGTCCAGTTGATGAAGCCGATTCCCGGCCTGGACGATCTGCTCGCGCGGGCCGTGAAGCTCGGCATCTGCGGCACCAAGATGCGCTCGGTGATCAATCTGAATTCGCAAAGCGGGATCGCTGCGATCGTCAAGCAACAGTTCGAACTGGCGGCGCAGATCGACGCGCACGGCCTCCTGCCGATCCTCGAACCCGAGGTTTCGATCAAGAGTCCGGACAAGCCCGGCGCGGAAGCCACCCTGCGCGCCGAACTGATCAAAGGCCTCGATGCGTTGCCGGAAAGCCGCCGCGTGATGCTCAAGCTGACCATACCCGACGCGGCGGACTTCTATCGTCCGCTGATCGAACACCCGCGTGTCGCACGGGTAGTGGCGCTGTCCGGAGGCTACACGCGCGCCGACGCGTGCCAACGGCTCGCTTCGAATCACGGCATGATCGCCAGCTTTTCGCGGGCATTGATCAACGAGCTCAAGGACTCGATGAGCGACAGCGAGTTCGACGCAGCGCTCGAGAAGGCCGTCGACGAGATTTATCAGGCCTCTGTCGTCAAGGTTTGAAGCGGCGTTTGGGAGAGGGTGCCTGGCGAATCTGGGCCCGAGTCCGTCGAAGTTGAACGGGCTGCTTTGTCCGGCCTCACGGCCGGCCGGACAAAGCTCGCGGCCCGGGCCGACTGGCACGCATCCGCGAGACTCGACAGAATTCGTTCATATCTTTTTTCGCCGATGGTTGGCGTCGTTGGCCCGTGTCAACGGCAGCCTGGTGGGCTTACCGCGGACGAAGCACGCTGAGCACGGTATCGATATTGAATTCGAGCCGTGCCTCACGTGCCTCTTTCGACATGAAGTCGAAGCCGAAAATCACCTCACCGGTGTGGCGGTTGTTCAGGTAGTAATAGCCGACCGCCGCGAGCGTCAGATGCAATTGCCGCGGGTCGACACCGGGCCGGAAATCCCCTGTAGCGACGCCCCGATCGAGGATACGCTGCAGCATGTCGATGAAACCACCGTGCAGTTCATGAAATCGCCGTGATTTCTTCACGTGACGGGCTTCATGCAGATTTGCGCTGTTCACCAGAGAAATGAATTCCGGGTGACTGAGGTAGTACTCCCACGTGAAAATCATCAGTTGCCTGATGGCTTCCACTGGAGGTAGCGCGTCGAGTTGCAACCTGCTTTCCGCAGTACGAATTTCGGCCCACGCGTCTTCGAGGACAGCCTGGAACAACTGGTCCTTTCCCTCGAAGTACTCATAGATCATCCGCTTGTTGACGCCGGCCTTTTCCGCGATCGTGTCGATCCGGGCACCGCCTAGTCCCACTTTCGCGAACTCCGCCTTGGCGGCCGCCAGGATCTTGATCTGGGTCTGGACCGGGTCCCGTATTTTCGTGGAACGCTCCGGCAAGCGCGTTTTCTTTTCGGTCGCGGACATGGTGGACATTGCTTCAACCTTGCGTGATTCGTGAAACAGGTTCCAGAACTTTACACCACCCGCGTCTCCCCGCCGAGATTACCCTTAACCGACGCACAGCCGCTTCTAGCAGACAGACTGCAGGCGACTCGCGCACATCCGCAGAACCTCGTCCGGCGCTGCAGTCCACCAGCGCTCCTTCGAAAAGATCTCGACTTCGACGAGGCCACGATAGCCGGCATGCTCGACAAGGCCGCCGATGTGTTCGAGGTCCACCACCCCGTCACCCATCATTCCGCGATCGAGTAGCATGTCGCGAGTATTGGGCAGCCAGTCGGACACGTGATAGGCGAAGATCCGCTGTGCGTCGCCCGCCGCCTGTATCGATTCGGAGAGTTGCGGATCCCACCAGCAGTGGTAGATATCCAGGGCGATGCCCAACACGTCCGCGCCATCCGGTTCGACGGCCTGACACAATGCCAGTGCCTGACTGATCGTGTTGATGACGGACCGGTCGGCCGCGTACATCGGATGCAGCGGTTCAATGGCAAGTCGGACACCGAGCCTGCGTGCCTCGCCGCAAAGTGTCGCGACGCCTTCCGCAACCTGCTCGCGTGCGGCCGACAGATCGCGACTTCCGGCCGGCAAACCACCGACAACCAGCACGAAGCATTGCGCGCCGATTTCCGCGGCTTGCCGCAACGCGTTCAGGTTGGACTGGATTGCGGCAGCCCTTTGCGCTGCGGTATCCGCGGGAAAATAGGTCGAGCGGCAGTAGCCCGTGACCGTCAGTTCGAGAGCGCGTATCTGCTTTGCAATATCGTCGAGATTGGCCGCGTCGAGTTCGTGCCGCCACGGAGCGACGCCGCCGAAACCGGCGCGCGCGATGCGGTCGATCGTCAGGCTCAGGGGTTCGCGATGGCCTAGCGTGGCCGTATTGATCGAGCAGCGATCGAGTCGCCCGCGCAGTGAGTCCATGATGAGTTCCGGTCGAGAAGAAAGGACGCCCTCCGAAAGCGACGCCCAAAAGCGCAGCGAGATCAGGCGATGCCAAACGTCGTCATGATGTTGCGCATCCGGTGAACCGCGACTTCCGGATCGAGCAGCAGATTCGCTTCGTCAGCGAGGCGAAACACATCCGCCAGGTAGACAGGCGGGCGCATGCCGTGATGGCCGCCGAGCATGAAGAAGTGAGGCTGGAATCCATTCAGGTAGGCGAGAAACACGACACCGGTCTTGTAGTACTGCGTCGGCGCACGAAAGATATGGCGCGACAGGGGCACAGTCGGTGCGAGCAGCCGGTCGTAACGGGCGCGGTCGTTGTCGGCCAGCGCGGCCAGCGCCTGCGACGCGGCCGGGGCAATGGCATCGAATATGCCGAGCAGCGCGTGTGAATAGCCCGCCTCGTCGCCCGCGATCAATTCGGGGTAATTGAAGTCGTCGCCGGTGTACATCTTCACGGATGCGGGCAAGCGGCGCCGGAATGCGATTTCCTTCGTATCGTCGAGCAAGGAGATTTTGATCCCGTCCACCTTGGCACTGCTCGTCGCGATAGCTTCGAGGCACACGTCCGCAGCGTCTTTGAAACTCGCATGCCCCCAATAGCCCGCCAGTTCCGGGTCGAATGCTTCGCCCAGCCAGTGCAGGATCACTGGCTGCTCGCACATCGACAGCACTTCGCGATATACACGGAGGTAGTCGTTCGCACCGCGCGCGACCCGAGCCAATGCGCGGCTCGCCATCAGGATGATCCGGCCTCCCGCACGCTGCACCTCGGCGATCTGCATGGCGTAAGCACGAATCACGTCGTCGCACGTCGTCGCTTCGCCGGGCGACAGGTGATCCGTACCGCAACCTGAAGCGATAAGCGCTCCTGGAATATCTCGTGTTTCTTCAAGGGTGCGCACAACAAGATCGCGGGCTTGCGGCCATGAAAGTCCCATGCCCCGCTGTGCCGTATCCATTGCCTCTGCGATGCCCAGACCCTGCTCGAGCAGATAGCGGCGGTATTCGATCGTGCGGGTCCAGTCGATTGCGCAGGGACGATTCAGTTCGCCGGCGCGCAGCGGGTCTGCAACGACATGCGCCGCGGAGTAAGCAATCCGCGTGAATGGTCTGGCGGGACGCACGGGCGCGAGAGGCGTGCCTCTGACGCGATATTCGTACGTTTGACCGTCAGTACCGGGAAGATTGATTTGCATGATTGACTCAGTACTTGTGAACGAGCAGGCCACCGTCTACGCGGATCGCCTGGCCAACGCTATAGGGGAGACAGTCTGTCGCGAGGGTGCGGACGACGGTCGCCACCTCCTGAGGCGTACCCCACCGTTTGATGGTGGTTAGCCCGCTCTCCATTTGCGCGTCGTAGCGCGCCCTGGACGGAGATGTCATCTCGGTTTCGATAAAGCCCGGCTGCACCTCGTAGACGCGCACGCCGACCTCGGCGAGGCGCACCGAGAACAGCGTCGTTGCCATGGATAGGCCGGCTTTCGATACGCAATACTCGCCGCGCTGTATCGACGCGGCGACCGCGTTAGACGACGTGATCGTGATGATCGAACGGGAGGTGCCGACCGCAACGCCCGGCCGCGCCGCCTGCTCTGCCCTCCTGCCAAATGCCTGCATGAGGAAGAACGTGCCGCGCGTGTTCACTCCGAGGCATCGGTCATAGCTTTCGGGTGTGACGTTCAGCAAGTCGCCACGCGACATGACCGAGACGCCCGCATTGTTGACAAGGCACGTGACAGCCCCAAGCGCGTCTTCAACCGACTGCAGCAACGTTTCATGAGTTTCGATGCGGGCCAGATCCGAGACGAACGTAGCTGCTCGTGCGCCTCGTTGCTGGACGGCGTGGCACACGCTGTCGAGTTCGTCGGACGCGCTCACGTCGGTCAGCGCGATGTCGAAGCCGGCATCCGCGAGTTCGAGCGCGATGGCCCGGCCGATTCCCCGTCGGGCGCCTGTTACGAGCGCGATCGGGCGTTGTGGCATGGGTACTTCCTCCTGCGTTACGTCGAGATGAATTCGAGTGCACGGCATGGACCGCTGGTTAGTCTTTTAAATTAAGTAACGATTTGGTTCTACTTTAATACGCCGGAGCGTTCGACGTCAAAAGGGTTTTCACCAGGCCATTGACGACTCTTGACGCAAAATTTATCAAATTTCCGGCCTGAAAAGCCAAAGACCTGTCGTAGACCCGACCACACGTCACAAGTTCTTGAACCTCGTCGAATCGTATGCCACCATTATCAACAAGTAACGATTCAGTTCTGATTAGACCGGGACTGATGCGAATTTATGACAAGGAGGCACGGTGGACAAATGGACGAACGCTGAAGCGGTTGCCGCTTCAATCTTTGACGGTGCGACGATTGCGATCACCGGTTCCGGTGGCGGCCTGCTCGAACCGGACGCCCTGCTCGCCGCAATCGAAGCGCGGTATCTCGAGACTGGGCACCCGCGAAATCTGACGGTTGTCCACGCCCTCGGTGTTGGAGACGGACGAGGCAGCGGCCTCGGCAGGCTCGCGCATACCGGCATGGTCAAGCGCGTGATTGGCGGCCACTGGGTGTGGTCATCGGAAATGCAGAAACTGGCTGAAAGCGGCCAGATCGAGGCTTACAGCTTTCCTGGCGGCGTCATCGCAACCCTGTTCCGCGAAATCGGGGCTGGGCGCCCAGGCGTGATTACGCGAGTCGGCCTGCGAACTTTTGTCGATCCCCGGCTCGACGGCGGCAAACTCAATGCGGCGACGACCGAGGATCTCGTAGAACTCGTCAACGTGGGTGGCGAAGAGTATCTGCGCTTCAAGCCGTTCAGGATCGACTTCGCCCTCGTCATGGCGTCGTCGGCCGACGAGCGCGGGAATCTCACCACCCAACGTGAGCCGGCCGATCTCGACATCTACGCGGTCGCACTGGCTGCGCACAACAGCGGCGGAAAGGTCATCGCGCAAGTCAAGGCGAAGTCCGCCGGCCACGTACTTGCGCGTCTCGTGCGAGTCCCCGGCGTAATGGTCGATCAAATCGTCGAGACAGGTAGCCAGCGCCAGTGCGCCATTAGTGATTACGACCCGACATTGAGCGGTGAGGCTCATGGCGCGGATGCGGAGATGGCAATGCCGGATGGCATGCGTCTTTTCGTTGCTGAACGTGCCGCTCAGGAACTGGGCGTGAACCGGTCCGTGAACTTCGGTTTTGGCTTTCCCGGCGCAATCCCTGCCGTGCTCTCGACGCAAGGACGAGGCGGCGAGTACTGGGGCTCGGTCGAACAGGGCATCCATCGGGGATCCATGCTTGACGGCGCGATGTTCGGCACGGCCCGTAATGCGGACGCCATCGTGCCGAGCGTCGACCAGTTCGATTTTTACAGCGGCGGCGGTATCGACGTCACGTTCCTTGGGATGGGGGAATTCGACGAAGAAGGCAACGTCAATGTCTCGAAACTGGGCAGCACCGTTGTCGGACCGGGCGGATTCATGGACATCGCGCAAGGCGCCAAAAAAATCGTGTTCTGCGGCGCATTCGAAGCGAAAGGACTGAAGGTCAGTCGGCAGGACGGGACGCTCGAGATTGTCTGCCCCGGCTCCGTTCCCAAGGCGGTGAAAAAGGTTCGCCACGTGACCTTTAGCGGCGTTCAGGCGCAGCTCGAAGGGAAAGAGGTTCTGTACATCACCGAGCGTGCCGTGTTCAAACTCGATCCGCTTGGGGTTCGTCTGATCGAGGTGGCCAGGGGCATCGACGTCCACAAGGATGTCCTGTCGCGCATGGAGTTCACGCCCATAGTCGATGAGCGCCTCCTTGAGGCCGAGGCCGCACAGTAACCGACCTCGTCGATCGCGATGCAAGGGTTGTTCTTCTCCTTAAAAACCGGGTGCCTTCATGCAGTCGAATTCCGACGTTCTCTTCAACATCAGCGGGTGTGTTGCAACCATCACGCTCAACCGGGTTTCACGCCATAACGCATTGACGATACACATGCTCGAACAGATCGAGCACGCTATTGCGAGCGTCGAGCATAACGATGAAGTACGCGTGCTGAAACTCGATACATCGAGTCAGCGTTTTTTTTGCAGCGGCGCGGACATCAATGAATGGGGTGATCTCGAAGCCGGGAAAATGGGCTCCCGGTTTATCCGGGAAGGAAACCGCGTGTTCCGCAGACTTGCGGAGCTGGACAAGCCCACCATCGCCGTGCTTTCCGCCAGCGCGCTGGGAGGCGGATTTGAACTGGCGTTGGCGTGCGATCTGCGTTACGCGAGCGTCGACGCGAGGCTAGGTTTCCCCGAGTCATCGGTGGGCGCCATCCCGGGATGGATGGGATGTGCACGACTCGTCGAGCTCGTAGGGGCGACGCGCACGCGCGAACTGGTCCTGCTCGGAGATCCCATCACGGCAAGTCGCGCTGCGCAGTGGGGAATCGTCAATGAAGCCCTGCAGCCGGACGAACTTCAGCCTCGGATCGACGCCGTCTGCGACACCTTGCAGAAGCGCTCACGAACTTCGCTGTCGGTCGGCAAGAGGCTCCTTCGCATGATGGAAACCGGCCAGCCCGAATACGCCCACGAATTCGCCGCTTCAGTCTGCAAAGCGTCGCCGGATGCAATCGAAGGCGTGGCCGCGTTCCGGGAAAAACGCGAAGCAAAGTTCAACTGACCAAACGACAGCGCAAACCAACGCGCCAATGCAGGCGCCAAACCTGCGCAAGCGCACATCAGGAGACAGAGATACATCATGGAAGATCGTTCAAATTACCGGTGGCGCATTTGCGCTCTGCTGTTCTTCGCGACCACGATCAATTACCTGGACCGGCAGGTTCTCGGGCTGCTCAAGCCTGTACTTGCTTTGCAATTCGACTGGTCGGAAACCCAGTACAGTTACATTGTCATCGTTTTCACCGGCTGTTACGCGATCGGCATGCTCCTTTCGGGCAAGCTCGTCGACAAGGTCGGCGTGAAGCTCGGCTATGGCGTCTGTGTTCTGCTCTGGAGCCTTGCCGCGTGCGGCCATGCCCTCGTGCGCAGCACGTTCGGCTTCGGAGTCATGCGTGCCTTGCTGGGCCTTTCAGAGTCCGGCAGCTTTCCCTGCGCGGTCAAGACGGTATCGGAATGGTTCCCGCGCCAGGAACAGGCGCTGGCAGTCGGGATCCTCACTTCCGGCACGAGTATCGGCGCCGTTGCAGCGCCCGCCGTCGTTCCGTGGCTTGCCGCGACGTATGGCTGGGAAGCGGCTTTCCTGATCACCGGTCTGACGGGCTTCATCTGGCTTGGCTTCTGGTACGTGATGTACCAGGCCCCGTTGAAACACGGGAAGATGTCCAGATCTGAAATCGAGTACATCAACGACGACCCGGTGCCGGTTTCTCCGACCGCGCGCGTGCACTGGTTCTCGCTGCTGAAGCTACGTCCCACGTGGGCTTTCTTCGCGGGCAAGCTTCTCACCGACCCCATCTGGTGGTTCATGCTCTTCTGGCTGCCGTCCTACTTCAACTCGCGGTTCCATCTCGACCTGAAGAATCTCGGTTTGCCGCTTGTCATCGTCTACGTTGCCACTTCGATCGGCAGCATCGGCGGCGGCTGGATTTCCTCTGCGCTGATCGAGCGAGGCTGGTCGGTCACGAAGGCCCGTCAAACCACGATGCTCGGACTTGCGTTTCTGGTCACGCCGATCGCTTTCTCACCGTGGATCGATAACATGTGGGCGATGGTGGGCCTCCTCAGCCTGGCTGCGGCAGCGCATCAGGGGTGGTCGGCCAACCTTTTCACGACCGCTTCAGACATGTTCCCGAAAGCGGCTGTCGGCTCGGTTGTGGGGATCGGGGGGCTGGCCGGTGCCTTGGGGGCGACGCTGTTTCCTTTGCTGGTCGGCACGCTGCTCGACCATTTCAAATTGCTTGGCCAGATCAATGCCGGCTATAACATCCTGTTCGTCATCTGCGGGTCGGCATATCTGGTGGCATGGGTGGCGATGCGCGCAATCCGCAAATCCAGCACGGCAGTGGATATGACGCAGTTGTCCGCTACTACGACCGGCTAGATTGATCAGGCGCGGGTGCGACGGGGTCGCGCCCGCGGATAGTTTGTCCCTTTTCGCGCGCAGCCCCGTTTGCATGATGGAGGGGAACTCAACTGCCTTTGCAGAGCGCTTGCATCCACGCCGCCTCGCCACTCTTCTGTGAGCGCACGTCAGGGAGAAAGAGCGATTCTTTTCGTCGGCGTAGCCGTTGCTCGAGCGCGACCGTTCGTCTATACCTTGGACCGGCAAATTGAAGGCTCTCTTTTCGGGACTGAACTGCCGATGCGGCAGTCAATGCCGCCACGACCCATGCGGCAACTCCACATCCCGCTGTGCCGCAGCCAGTCCTTCCAGCATGCCGGCGCGATCGAGCGGGATGCAATACACCGGCTTGGCGCGTTCGAAGCGCCAACTGTCCGCCAGCGCGCCGGCATCGACGGGATCGAAACCGAACTGATCCAGCAGTTCGCTCACGACGCGTTTGGCCGCTTCATCGTCGCCGGCAAACGGCAGCGCGCGGCGCTTCGGCGTATGCGGCGCTGAGCCATCAGTTTCGAGGTCCCTCGCCAGAATCGCGTTGAAGGCCTTCACCACGCGAGCGCCCGGCAAGGCGGCGGCGAGCATCTGGCTGGTGGTCGTGGCGTGGCTGGCGAGCGCCTCGATCCGGCCGTCGCGCTCGGGATAGTGATTGCAGGTGTCGATCACGATCTTGCCGTCGAGCGCGGCCGCCGGCAGTGCGTCGATGCTGCTGAACGGCACGGCGATCACCACCACCTCGCCGAACCTCGCCGCTTCCTGCGCCGTGCCGAGCGCGCAACCGAGCGCCGCAGCCGTGCTGATCAAGGTCCGCGGATCGCGGGAATTGCTGATCATGACTTCGTGACCGTTCTGCTTCGCCAAAGTCGCCATCGCGCGGCCGATAAAGCCGGCGCCGAGAATGCCTATCTTCATGTTTCACACTCCATGCATGTCCGAGAATCGCTCCGTCGAGCCCACGCTCGCCGGTGAGAACCACTATGATTCAAAACTCACACGGAATAAACACGTGCAATTCGACGACTGTCGAAAGCAGGAATGGGGAATCATGGATCGACTGACCAGCATGGCAATCTTCGTCAAAACAGCCGACAGCGGCTCGTTCTCCGCGGCGGCGCTCGCCTTCGGCATTTCGTCGCAGATGGCCGGCAAGCACGTGAGCACGCTCGAAGAGCGCGTCGGCGCCCGGCTGCTGAACCGCACCACGCGCCGCCAGAGCCTCACCGAAATCGGCCAGATTTTCTACGAGCGCTGCAAGGCGCTGCTCGCCGACGCGGCGGCGGCGGAGTCGGTCGCTCAGGAACTGTCGGCGTCGCCGCGCGGACGCCTGCGCATTACCGCGCCCGTCACATTTGGCGCCTGCTGTCTCGCGCCGCTGATCACGCGCTATCTGAAAGCGCATTCCGAGGTGCGGGTCGAGTTGACATTGACGGACCGCTTCGTCGATCTGATCGATGAGGGTTACGAGGCGGCGATCCGCCTTGGCGCGCTGTCGGATTCGTCGCTGATCGCGCGACCGTTGATGCCGTATCGGCTGGTCGCGTGCGCCTCGCCCGGCTATCTGGCGGAACGCGGCGAACCGCGCACGCCGCAGGAGCTGACGGCGCACGAGTGTCTGAGCTTCGTCTACACGAGCATGCCAGCCGATACCGCATGGCGTTTCACCGATGCTCAAGGCGAACAGGCGGTGCCGATTGCCGGCCGCTTTGAGGCCAACGACGTGAAGGCGCTGCTGGCCGCCGCGCTCAACGGCGGCGGCGTGATGCTCGCTCCCGAAGTAGCCGTGAAAGACGAACTCGCGGCGGGCCGCCTCGTGCGCCTGCTGACCGGCTACGAAGCGACCGCGCGGCCGATGCATCTGGTCTTCCCCGCCAGCCGCGTCACGCCGAAATTGCGTGCGTTCATCGACCAGGTCGTCGCCGAATTCGGCCCGCACAATGCGTGAACCAGGCGCGAACATCGCGCTAACCAGCCGCGCGGAAATGCTCACCACACGCCCGTGACAAGCCGCCAATCTCGCCGCATTGCCCGCTAGAATGGCCGCCTTTGCCCGCTTCGGGCTCGCCGCAAGGCAAAATACGGGTTTTGCGCGCGCCAGCCGCGCCGCGCATCCCGGTAAATCAGACGCCGGCGGCACGCATGCCGACGGCCTTCGCAATCTCGCACGAGGACCGCCCGCTCAAGCCCAACGGGGCTCCGGCGGCCGGCCGCGTGCGGCGCAGCCAGGACAGCTCGTCCTTTAACAGAGCACCTCAGGAGCATTTATGACCGATTCGAACCCATCCTTCCTCGGCAGGATTTCCCTGGCCGTGGGCACGTTCTTCCGCATCCTCGGCGACGGCGAATTCGCGACCGGAGTGCTGCGCCTGCGTGACGGCGGCGTTGCCGCCAGCGCCGCGCCTGCACCTACGCCGGCGCCGGCACCCGTACCGCAACCGGCGCCCGCGCCCGTCCTGAAGGAAGCCAGCCCCGACGCCGCCTTGCAACTGCTCGGCCTGCTGCAACGCGACGCGCGCTTCATCGATTTCGTCGAGGAAGACATCAAGAGCTATAGCGACGCCGATATCGGCGCGGCCGCGCGCCTCGTGCACGACGGTTGCCGCGCGACGCTGCGCGAGCACTTCACGATCCGCCCGGTGCGCGACGAAGCCGAAGGCAGCCGCATCACGCTGGCCGAAGGTTTCGACGCTGCCTCGATTCGCCTGACCGGCAATGTCGTCGGCCGCGCGCCGTTCAACGGCAGCATCAGCCATCGCGGCTGGCGCGTCGACGAAGTGCGTCTGCCGAAGCTCGCGGACAGCCACAACGCAAAGGTCATCGCACCGGCCGAGGTGGAGCTATGAGCGACGTACGCCAATCACGCTACGCCATCGGCATCGACCTGGGCACCACACACTGCGCGCTGTCCTACGTCGACACCAGCGCCAGCGACGGCGAGAAGACCTCGCAAGGCGTGCTGCCGATCGCGCAGCTCACGGGCCCCGGCGCGATCGACAACCTCGATCTGCTGCCCTCGTTCCTCTATCTGCCGCACCCGGACGAACTCGCCTCGGGCGACCTCTATCTGCCGTGGACCGGCCAGCGTGAATTCGCGGTCGGCGAATTCGCCCGCAGCCGTGGCGCGGCCACGCCGATCCGGCTCGTGTCGAGCGCGAAGAGCTGGCTGTGCCATCCGGGCGTCGACCGGCGCGCGGCAATTCTGCCCAACGACGCGCCGCCCGAAGTCGCGCGCGTCTCGCCGCTCGAGAGCTCGGTGCGCTATCTGACGCACTTGCGCGAGGCCTGGGACCACGCGCATCCCGACGCACCGTTCGGCGAGCAGGACATCACGGTGACGATCCCGGCATCGTTCGATCCGGCCGCGCGCGAACTGACCGCCGAAGCCGCCGAGGCCGCGGGCTTCGGCCGCATGACGCTGCTCGAAGAACCGCAGGCCGCGCTGTATAGCTGGATCCAGAAGAGCGGCGGCGACTGGCGCAAGCAGGTCAAGATCGGCGACATCATCCTCGTGGTCGATGTGGGCGGCGGCACGACCGACCTCTCGCTGATCGCCGTGATCGAACGCGAAGGCAACCTCGAACTGCATCGCGTCGCGGTCGGCGAACACATTCTGCTCGGCGGCGACAACATGGACCTCGCGCTCGCGCACGTGGTTGCACGCAAGCTGGCTGCACAAGGCACGCAAGCCGACGCGTGGCAACTGCGCGCCCTCACCTACGCGTGCCGCTCGGCCAAGGAAACGCTGCTCAGCGATCCGGCCACCGACACGGTGCCGCTCGTCGTGCCGAGCCGCGGCTCGAAGCTGATCGGCGGTTCGATCCGCACCGAGCTCACGCGCGCCGAATTGACCCAGACGATTCTCGAAGGCTTCTTCCCGCAGGTGGACAGCGCCGCGCGTCCGGTGAGCCGCGCGCGTGCCGGTCTGACGCAACTCGGCTTGCCGTATGCGCAGGACGCCGGCATCACGCGGCATCTGGCGGCGTTCCTCGGCCGTCAAGTGGGCGCGCTCGCTGAACTGGCGGGAACGAGCGGGATCGCGGCTGCCGAGAATGCGAGCTTCCTGCATCCCACGGCGGTGCTGTTCAACGGCGGCGTGTTCAAGTCGCCGCTGCTCGTCGAACGCATCATGGGCACGCTGAACAACTGGCTCGCCGCGGAAGGCGCGGCGCCGGCGCGGCTGCTCGAAGGCGCCGATCTCGATCTCGCGGTGGCGCGCGGAGCGGCCTATTACGGCTACGTGCGACGCGGCCGCGGCGTGCGGATTCGCGGCGGTACGGCGCGCGCGTACTACATCGCGATCGAATCGGCGATGCCCGCCGTGCCCGGTCTCGAACCGCCGATCCAGGCGCTGTGCGTGGCGCCGTTTGGCATGGAGGAAGGCACCGAGGCCGAACTGCCCGCGCAGGAATTTGGCCTCGTGGTCGGCGAGCCGGTGCACTTCCGCTTCTTCGGATCGTCGGTGCGCCGTCAGGATCAGGTCGGCACGCTGCTCGACTTCTGGGGTCCCGAGGAATTGCAGGAACTCGAGGAAATTCAGGCCACACTGCCCGCCTCCGGCCGTAACGCCGGTGAAGTCGTGCCGGTGAAGCTGCACGCGCGCGTCACCGAAGCGGGCACGCTCGAACTCGAAGCCGTGCCGCGCGGCACCGACGAGCGCTGGAAGGTCGAGTTCGACGTGCGCGGCAACGCGAATGCATGACTGAGATGAAGCGGTACAGCGTCGGTATCGATCTCGGCACCAGCAACACGGTGCTCGCCTATGCGGAGGCGGGATCGCCGGGTGGGTCGCCGCTTATCCACGTCTTCGAGATCGAGCAGCTGGTGAGCCCCGGCGAAGTGGCCGCGCGGCCGCTTCTGCCCTCGGTGCGCTATCAGGCCGCGCAAGGCGAACTGAACCCTGGCGACCTGCAATTGCCATGGTCCGGTGCGGCTCAGAGTGGCGCGCGCAAGGATGCACAGCAGGACACGCAGCCGGTTGTGATCGGCCGGCTCGCGCGCGTGCTGGGCGCACAGGTGCCGGGCCGGCTGGTGTCGAGCGCGAAGAGCTGGCTCTCGCATGCGTCGGTGGATCGCACCGCGCCGATCCTGCCGTGGGGCGCCGCTGAAGACGTCCGCAAAGTCTCACCGGTCGAAGCCAGCGCGAGCTATCTGGCGCACGTGCGCGCGGCCTGGAATCAGCGTTTTCCAGACGCGCCGCTCGAACGCCAGGATGTAGTGCTGACGGTGCCGGCATCGTTCGACGAAGGCGCGCGAGCATTGACCGTGGAAGCCGCCCGCATGGCCGGCTTGCCTACCCTGAAGCTGCTTGAAGAGCCGCAAGCGGCCTTCTACGACTGGCTGTTTCATCATCGCGAGCGGCTGGCGAGCGAACTCGCTGACACCCGTCTCGTGCTCATCTGCGACGTGGGCGGCGGCACCACCGACCTCACGCTGATCGAAGTCGGCCTGCGCGACGGCGAGCCGCAGCTCACGCGCATCGGCGTGGGCAATCACCTGATGCTCGGCGGCGACAACATGGATCTGGCGCTCGCGCATCTGGTGGAAGCGCGGCTGCCGGGCGGCTCGAATCAGTCGGGCGAGCGTGCGCGCCTATCGGCGGCGAGCCTGTCGCAACTGGTCGAGCGTTGCCGCAACGCGAAGGAAGAACTACTCGGCGCGCAGGCGCCCGACTCCACGTCGATCACACTGCTGGGCGCGGGCTCGAAGCTGATAGGTGGCGCGCGCACGGCGCAAGTCACGCGCGACGAGGTCGAGCGGATCATCGTCGATGGTTTCTTTCCGGCGGTGGCGTCGCACGAACGGCCGGGCCGGCCGCGCGGCGCGATCGTCGAATTCGGCCTGCCCTATGCGACCGATGCCGCCGTCACGCGTCATATCGCAGCGTTCCTGAGCCGCTTCGCGGCGCAGTCACGCAAGGCGCTGGGCGTCGTCGAGCCCTCCGGTTCATCGGACGAAGCAACGTTGCCAGTGCCCGACACGTTGCTGCTGAACGGCGGCGTGTTCCGCGCCGAAGCGCTCACGCAACGTCTGGCCAGCACCTTGGGCACGTGGCGCGGCGAAGCGCTCAACGTGCTGCACAACGACAATCCCGACGTAGCCGTGGCGCGCGGCGCGGTCGCCTATTCGCTCGCGCGCTCGGGCAACGCGCCGAAAATCGGCGGCGGCTCGCCGCGCAGCTATTTCCTCGTGCTCGACGAAGCCGGCAACCGCAAGCCCGATGCCGAACCCGTGCAACGCGGCATCTGCCTGCTGCCGCGCGGCACGGAAGAAGGCCACGAGATTCTGATCGCGGATCGCACCTTCGCGCTGCGTCTCGGGCATCCGGTGCGGTTTCACCTTGTCTCGTCGAGCGCGGATACGGTGTATCGAGCCGGCGAACTGATCGATCTCGCCGGCGGCGATTTCGTCCGCCTGCCGCCGATCGCGACCATCGTGCAACCGCGCGGCGCGAAGAGCGCGCGCGAAACCGCGGTGCAGATCGCGACGTCGCTCACGGAAGTGGGCACGCTCGACGTCCACTGCATCGAACTGGACGATCCCACGCAGCGCTGGCTGCTCGAATTCCAGTTGCGCCGTGAAGACGCGCAAGTGAAGCTGAGCGCGGACGGCGCGCAGGAACGTGATCCGGCGCTCGACCAGGCGATCGACCACATCGACCGCTGCTTCGGCTCGCGCGCGCAGAAAGTCGATCCGAAAGAAGTCAAACGTCTGCGCTCGCAACTCGAACAACTGCTGGGCCCGCGCGAAAGCTGGAACAGCGCGTTGCTGCGCGAACTGTTCGGCGCGCTGTGGGAACGCGCGCGCCGCCGGCGCCGCTCGGCGGATCACGAGCGCCTCTGGCTGAATCTGGCCGGCTATTGCGTGCGGCCCGGCTTCGGCTATCCACTCGACGAATGGCGCGTCGAACAACTCTGGTCGTTGTTCGACGACGGCATCCAGTACGTCAACGAAAGCCAGGTCTGGTCGGAATGGTGGACGCTCTGGCGCCGCGCCGCCGGCGGCCTCGACGAGAGCGCGCAGCTGCGCGTGCTCGACGCGATGGCGTATCTGCAAGGCGCCGCGCAATCGCGTCACAAGCTGCCGTTCGACGTGGCGAAAACCGGCTTCACCGACATGGTTCGGCTGAGCGCATCGCTCGAACGGATTCCCGTGGAGCGCAAGATCGAACTCGGCGAATCGGTGCTCGCGCGTCTGAAGAAACCCGCTGAGAATCATCAAAGCTGGTGGGCGGTCGGCCGTATCGGTGCGCGGCGGCCGTTTTACGGCAGTGCGCATAGCGTCGTGCCGCCGGAGACTGCCGGCGCGTGGCTCGACGCGATCCTCGCGCTCGACTGGAAGAAGGTCGATCCCGCCGCGTTCGCCGCCGTGCAGATCGCTCGCATGACCGGCGACCGTTCGCGCGACTTGCCCGAAGACTCGCGTCTTGCGGTAGTGCGGCGCCTCGAAGCGGCCAACGCGCCGCGCGCGTGGATCACCATGGTGAGCGAGAGCGTCGAGCTCGATAACGCCGACGAAGGCCGCGTGTTCGGCGAGTCGCTGCCAGCGGGACTGAAGCTGATCGCGAGCTGAGGCTGGCGCGACTAAGGCAGCTTGAAATTGAGCACCGCCTCCGCCGCAAGCTTGTGCTTGCGATTCCTGAGACTCTCCGCGAGCAGCTCGCGGAAGATGAGCAGCGTGTCGGTGCCGTGCTGTTCGCGAAATCCCTTCAGGACTTCAGCGATGGCGGCCTGTTGCGTCTTCGGCGTCAACGTGCTGGCAATGTACGAACTGCCGCGCGCCAACTCCATCATGTAGGTGGATCTGCAAAGCGTCTTGTCTGCCTCTCGAGCGGATTTTCGTCCGTTACGCATCGTTGTTTTTCTCGGTTGTTTTTCGTTGCGTGTGCAACCAGCGGCTCTCTCCTGCTGGCGCGGCGAAGCGTTCTTATGCTCCCGCCTGACGCAACCGTCTCCTTCTATCTGAACAGTTGAAGCTTAAGAGAACCTTATGCGTAACGGATAAAAGCTCACGCAGACGCACGCTTGAGATACGCAATCCATTAACTCGATGAATATCGGAATGTTTTGCTGAACGCGCCGTGGCCCTTGGCTCTTCACATGCAAAAAAGGCCGGAAAAACCGGCCTTTTCATATGAAGACTCGACGATTGCCTGGTAGTGCTACACCTGCGCCATGCCACCGTCGACAGCCATTTCGATCCCCGTGATGTAGCTCGCGTCGTCCGAAGCGAGGAACGAAACGGCCTTGGCGATCTCGTCCGGTTCGCCCACGCGGCCAAGCGGCGTCGTCTCGCTGGCCTGCTGGGTGAAGGCGGCGATCTGCTCGTCATTCATCCCCAGTTCGGATTTGTAGGCCGGCGTCACCACCACGCCGGGCGCCACCACGTTGACGCGAATTCCGCGGCCTTTCAGATCGGTCGCCCATGTACGCGCGAACGAGCGCAGCGCGGCCTTGGTCGCTGCATACACGCCGAAGGCCGGCATGCCCTTGCTTCCGGCGATCGAGCCCGTGATGACGATCGCGCTGCCGGGACGCATCAATGGCAAGGCTTTCTGCACCGTGAACAGCGTGCCTTTGACGTTGATGCCGAAGTACTTGTCGAACTGCGCCTCGGTGATCGCGCCGAGCGGCGAAAACTCGCCGCCGCCCGCATTCGCGAACAGAATGTCGAGCCGGTCGTGGGCGGCCTGCACGGTGTTGAACATGCGATCGAGGTCTTCGGCTGACGAGATGTCCGCGCGAATCCCGGTGGCGCCGTGGCCGATGCGCTCCACCGCGTCGTCGAGTTCGGCCTGACGCCGGCCGGTGATGTAGACCGTCGCGCCTTCCTGGGCGAAGCGCGTTGCGGCCGCAAAGCCGATGCCGCTGCTGCCGCCGGTGACCAGCACGATCTTGCCGGCGTGTTTGCGGGAATTGACGTTTTCAAGCGTGGATGTGTTCATGATCTGCTCCTAAGGGCGTGAGGTCGGTTGACCATGAAGAGAAGCTTATGTCATGCACACATAGAGATAAATAGGTATTCTGTGACTTCTTTATCCACGTACGTGGATAATCACCGGGAAATGGAGTCCGCATGGATCATTTGCAGGCCATCCGCATCTTTGCGCGTGTGGTGGAAACCGGCGGCTTCGGCCGGGCGGCGCAGTCGCTGCAGATGCCGAACGCGACGGTCAGCAAGTGGGTCAAGTCGCTCGAAGATCATCTGGGCGTGAAACTGCTCGAACGCAGCACGCGCAGCGTCAGCGTCACGACAGAGGGCACGGCGTATTACGAACGCACGCGGCATCTGCTGAGTGAACTCGACGATATCGAAGCGACCCTGGGCCGCGACCGCGCGAATCCGCGCGGCGTGCTGCGGGTCGACAGCGGCGGCTCGACCGCGAGCGGCATCCTGATTCCCGCGCTGCCCGAATTTTGCGCGCGTTACCCGGACATTCAGGTGCGCTTGAGCGTCACGGACCGGACCGCCGATCTGATCGCGGAGAACATCGACTGCGCGATTCGCAGCACGGCGGACGACCCCAATCTGGTCACGCACGCTATCGGCACGCTGCGTTGGACCACGTGCGCGAGCCCGGCCTATCTGGCCGAACATGGCACACCGCTGCATCCGCGCGAGATCGTCGATGACCGGCACGCGGTGGCCGGCTATTTTTCAGCGAGCAGCGGACTCGTGCAGCCCCTGCATTTCCTCAAGGACGGCGAGCGTATCGTGCTCGACAAGGTCCGCAATACGGTGATGGTGAGCGAGAGCAATGCGCATCTGGCCACCGCGCTGGCGGGACTCGGCATCGTTCACACGCTGGATTTCATGGTGCGGCCGGCCGTGGAGCGCGGCGAGCTCGTGCCGATTCTCACGGACTGGCGGCCGGACCCGCTGCAGGTCTATCTCGCCTATCCGCCGAGCCGCCGTTACAGCACCAAAGTTCGCGTGTTCGCCGACTGGGTGAGCCAGCTCTACGCGGAGCTTGAGACTGCCTGAACGCACAGGCGCGCTATGCCATCGTCACCTGGTTTCGACCGCCATGTTTCGATCGATACAGCGCGCGATCCGCGCTCGCGAAACCCTCGCGATGCGCCGGCCGGGAAGTCTCGCTGATGCGCGTCAACGACGCGCCCACGCTCACCGTCACCCTGCCGAGCGGCGACGCGCGATGCTCGATTGCCAGATCCACCACGCCCTGACGCAGCGTGTCGAGCGTGTCTTCGAGCGCCGCATGCTCCGCGTGCAGCACCAGCAGGCCGAACTCCTCACCGCCCATGCGCCCGACGATGATGCGTTCGCCGTCGGCCGCGGCCTGCATCACCGAGGCTACCTTGCGCAGGCACTGATCGCCCGCCTGATGGCCGTAGGTGTCGTTGTATTGCTTGAACCAGTCCACGTCGACCACGACCGATCCCATCACGTCGCCGTCCTGCGCCTCTTTCCAGCGGCGCGTGATGCTCTCCAGCAGGAAACGGCGGTTGTACAGCTGCGTCAGCGGATCGATCGCGGTGGCCGTGCGCATCTTCAGGTCGTTCTCGATCATCGCGCGCAGGTGATAGAACACGCCGCGCTGGCCCGCGTCGAGACGGCCGGGCGCCGGGTCCATCGCGCACAACGCGCCGACGATCTCGCCATTGGGCGCGCGCAGCGCGATCGCCGCGTAGAAACGCACGAACGGATGCCGCTGCACCAGCATGCATTCGCCGAAGCGGGTGTCGTCGTGCGCATCCTCGATGACGAACAGCTCGGCGTCGCGCACCGCATAGTCGGCGAGCGAACGGGCCCGTGTGACGAGCGGCATCGCCATGCCGACCTCGGCGCGGTAATGCTGGTACTCCTCGTCGAGCAGCGTGATCGCGGTGATTGCCGCGCCGGTCACGCTCTTGAGAATTTCCGCCGCGTGGGTGAAGCATTCGCGCATCACCTGATCGTCGTGCAACAGCCATTCAATCACCGACGACTCCACCTCGGGTTCACCGGCGGCGGACGAATCGAACTGCATGCGGCTGGACAGACGGTCGTTATTGAAGGCGAGTTGCACGGCTGGGTCCCAGAATGTGATTAGCTCGTGTCAACGGCACAATCACGCGAAACTTGAGGCACTGTGAAAGCTTGTCCGCGCGCAAGCCACGCATGCAGGAGCGGATGAGCGCGCAGCGTCAGGAAGTACAATTCACCCGCCGGACGCGCGGCGCCTAGGTTTGCTCAAGAAACAGGCAGCGCGTCCTTTTCAACAGACAATTGCCCACGCTCTCGCCGCGCGTATCTCGCATTCTCATGATCAATCTCTTTCAGGCCATGCAGGCGTTCGTCAAGGTCGCCGACGCGGGCAGCTTCGCGCAGGCCGCGGAGCAACTCGGCGTCTCGACCTCGGTGGTCACGCGCCACGTGTCGAGCCTTGAAAAGCATCTCGGCATTCGCCTGTTCCAGCGCACCACGCGCAAGGTCGTGCTGACCGAAGCCGGCGCCGAATATGCCGACGGCTGCCGCTTGCTGATGGCCGAGCTCGAAGAAGTCGAATCGCGCGCCACCACCGCGTCGAAGGAAGTCGCGGGCGATCTGCGCATCGTGGCGCTGGGCAGCTTTTCGCTATTTCGCCTCACGCCGCTGTTCGCGGAGTATCAGGCCAAGTTTCCGCGGGTGAATCTGCGCGTCACGTTGACGGAAAAGCGTGTCGATCTGCTCGAAGGCGGTTTTGACGTGGGGATCGTGACCGAGCATATGATCCGCTCGGAGTCGCTGGTGGTGCGCCGCCTGATCAACTCGCACGCGGTGCCGGTGGCGTCGGCTGCTTACCTCGCGCAGGCCGGTCATCCGAAAACGCCCGCTGATCTCGCGCGGCACCGCGTGATCACCGCGCCGCTCGATACGAGCCCGCAGACCTGGGTTTTCGACAACGGCGAAGGCGGCGAAGACAGCATCGCGCTCGATGCGTCGTTCACCGTCAACAGCATGATCATGCAGAAACAGGCGGCGCTCGGCGCGATGGGCATTGCGCTGCTGCCGCTGGAGATGGTCGATGACGAATTGCGCGCGGGCACGCTGATGCGGATTCTCGAGGATCACGCCGTGCTCAACGGCGACGTGGCGGTGTCGCTCGTGTATCCGAGCCGGGAGTTCGTGCCGCGCAAGATCCGGGAGTTTATCGATCTGGCGGTGGGGTTTTTCGAGTAATGCCTTAGAGAGAGGCGTTTGAGGCCTCTCTTCCGATCAAGGCCGCTCGCCTCGCGCCAGCCGCGCCTCGATGTCGTACACCACCGGCATCAGATCCGCGACGCTGTCGATCACATAGTGCGCGCCCGCCGCCTGCAGCTTCTCGATCGCCGCCTTGCGACGCCATGCGAACTCATCGGGCGCCAGCGCCTTGACGTCGTCTTCGGCCATGCCGAAAGCGTTGCCGCTCACCGCGACGCCGACCGCCCACGTGCCGCCGTTGATGCCCTCTTCGATGCCGACTTCGGTGTCGTCGACCTTGATCGCATCCTTCGCGCGCCACACGCCCAATTCCGGCAACGTCTTGTAGATCATGTACGGCGACGGCCGTCCTTCCGGCGTATCGCCGGTGCACACGATGCTGTCCGGCGAGAACCCCTGCGCGGCCGCGCCCGGCACGATCTCGGCCATGATCTCGCGCGTATAGCCGGTGGTCGTGCCGATCCGGATGTCGTCGCTGCGCAGCGCGCTCGCCACGTCGGCCACGCCGGGAATCACCGAGCTGTAGCTCGCCGCCACGGCGATGTTCTTCGGCACGAACACGTCGTATACGGCGTCGATATCCGCTTCGCCCGGCGCGTGGCCGTACTTGTCGACCCAAGCTTGCGCGACGCGCGGCAACGCCATCAGCGCCGCGATATGCGGACGCTTGGCCATGCCCATCGGGCCGCGCGCTTCATCGATCGTGATCGACACACCGAACTGTTCGAAGGTCTCCACAAAGGCGCCCATCGGCGCCAGCGAACCGTAATCGACCACGGTGCCGGCCCAATCGAAAATCACTGCTTTTACGTGTTTCATTTACTTCGATCCCAAGGAATTTCTTAAGCTCGCGCGGTGCGCATGAGCTGTGCTTCAAGCCGCGTCGGCCAATCTCTTGCGCTCGTCGAGCGCGGCCGCCGGCGGGGCGGCGTGCTCGACGCCCATCGTCCTGAGCGCGTTGCCGCACGCCGCCACGACGCGGCGCATCACGTGCTCGTCCACCTGACCGATGCAGCCGATCCGGAAACTGTCCACCACCGTCAATTTGCCCGGATAGATGATGAAACCCTGCTGCTTCATCAATTCATAGAAGCGCTCGAATTTGAACGACGGATGCGCCGGCGCGAAGAACGTCACGATGATCGGCGAGCGCCAGCGCGCGTTCAGCAGCGGTTCGAAGCCGAGTTCGTGCATGCCGGCCACCAGCAGGTCGCGATTGTTCGCGTAGCGCGCGAGACGTCCCGGCTGCCCGCCTTCGAGCTTGTGCAGGCGCAGCGCCTCGATAAACGCGGCGACCGTGTGCGTGGGCGGCGTGAAACGCCACTGGCCGGTGCGGTTCATCACGTCCCATTGATCGTGGACGTCGAGCGCGAGTGAGTGACTGCGGCCCTTCGCTTCCTGCAGCGCACTCTTGCGGGCGATCACGAAGCCGAAACCCGGCACGCCCTCGATACATTTATTCGCCGACGACACGAAGGCCTCGCAGGCAATCTCGCGCACGTTAAGCGGCACCGCGCCGAAGGCGCTCATCGAATCGATCAGCAGCTTGCGGCCCTTCTTCGCGGTGGCGGCGGCGATTTCCTCGAGCGGGTTCAGAATGCCCGAGCTGGTTTCGCAGTGCACGGCGACCACGTGCGTGATGCGCGGATCGGCGTCCAGCATGTGCTCGATTTCAGCGCCGCGCGGCGGCAGGTAGTCGCCCTTGTCGAGCAAGGTGAAGGCGCGGCCGAGATAACCGAGCGTGGTCGCGATGCGCTTGCCGTACGCGCCGTTGGCCAGCACGAGCGCATGACCGTCACGCGGGATGAGGCTGCCGAGCATCGCTTCGACGCAATAGCTGCCGCTGCCTTGCAGCGGCACGCAGTCGTAGTCGCCCGCCGTGTCGCCGGCAATCTCCAGCAGGCTGCTGCGCAACAGCGCGGTCATCGCGCGGAAATCGCCGTCCCACGAACCCCAGTCGCGCAGCATCGCTTCCTTGGTCGAGAACGCCGTAGTCAGCGGCCCGGGCGTCAACAGATACGGCTCGCCCCTGGCCGGCGCCACGCACGTTACGGCGGAATATCCCGCGGCGTTCACGGCGGGGGAACGGTCGATCACGCTGTCCATGTTCGGAATCTCCGATATCGCTGGTTTGGTGACTTACACAGTACAGAAACGCGAGGCATCGGTAAAATCGATATAATCGATGCAGGTATCGCAATAACTTATAGGATAGCGAGGCACACGTGCAATACGCGCAATTGCGGGCGTTTCATGCGGTCGCGGAACATGGCGGGTTTTCCAAAGCGGCGCAGGCGCTCTCGCTCACGCAGCCGGCCGTGTCGGATC
This sequence comes from Paraburkholderia phytofirmans, assembly GCF_046028095.1. Lineage (GTDB taxonomy): Bacteria > Pseudomonadota > Gammaproteobacteria > Burkholderiales > Burkholderiaceae > Paraburkholderia > Paraburkholderia phytofirmans_A. Next base: position 369,275 of record NZ_JAQQDJ010000008.1, on the reverse strand, counting down.
ACGTGCGGCGGCTGGAACAGGATTACGGCGTCAAACTGTTCGAACGCGGGCCGCGCGGCGTCGAGACCACCGAACTCGGCCTGCGCCTCTTCAGCGTGACGCGGCAGATGCTCAGTTGCGAACGCGACGCGCGGCAACTGCTCGAATCAGCAGGCGGGCTCGAATCCGGCTCGCTGTCGCTGGCCGCTGATGCGCCCGATCTGGCGGTCGCGCTGATCGGCGCGTTTCGCAAGCTGCATCCTGGCATCGTCGTGACGCTGTCCATCGCCAACGCCGCGGATTGCATGCAGCGCGTGCTCTCGAGCGTCGTCGACGCGGCCATTACCGCCGCGCCGCAAGTGCACAGCCGGCTGGAGGCGCGCGTATTGCGGCGCGATCCGCTGGTGGCGATGGTGCCGGCGAGCTATCCGGTGGCGAAGAAACGCAAGCTGAGCTACGCCGAACTGGTGCAGCAGCCGATGATTTTCCGCGAGTCGCAATCCGTCACGCAGCAGTTGCTCGAGATCGAACTGGTGCGCGAATCGCTGCAAGTGGAACCAGTGATGTACGTGGACGGCCGCGAGGCGCTCGAAGAAGCAGTCGCGCAAGGCATGGGTGTCGGGGTCATCGCGCGCGCCGAATTCAACGAATCGCGGCGAATCAGGATGATTCCGCTCCAGGACTGCCGGGTGCAGATGATCGAATCGCTGACGCGGCTCGCCGAGCGGCCGGGGTCGAATCTGCTGGACGCGTTGTTCGCGGTCGAGTTGGGGAAACCGGCGGCGGCATTAAACGACAAGCCAGCTCCCGCTGCACCGGCCGAATGAAACGACAAGCCGCCCGGCAGGCGATGCCTGCGGGCGGCTTTTCTTTCTCGTGTTGCATTTGCGGCGTGGCGTCATGCGGCCACGCCACATCCCTTCACGCCGAACCGCTTAACGCGATCCGCCGCTAGCGATCAGGCTTTCACCAGTCAGCCAGCGTGCGTCGTCGGAAGCGAGGAAGGCGACTACATCGGCGATATCGTCCGGCTGGCCGATACGGCCGAGCGGCGTCGTGCTGACGGCCCACGTTTCGAAGTCCGAGCCGAGGATGCCGCCGGTGTGCGTGCCTTCGGTTGCGACCATGCCCGGATTCACCGAATTGACGCGAATCTTGCGCGGGCCAAGCTCACGTGCCAGCACGCCGGTGATACCGTCGACGGCGCCCTTGGTGGCGGTATAGACCGCGCTGCCCGGCGGCGTGATACGGCTCACGACCGAACTGATATTGACGATGCTCGCGCCTTCGCCGAGATGCTTGACAGCGGCCTGCGTGGTCAATAGCAGACCCAGCACGTTCACGTTGAAGTGCTTATGGAAATGCTCTTCGGTGATCTCTTCGATCGGCGCGAATTCGTACACGCCCGAATTGTTGACGAGAATGTCGAGACGGCCATACGTTTCCACCGCCGTATCGATGATGCCTTGCGCGTCCGCTGCTTTGGACACGTCGCCTGCAACGGCCACGGCCTTGCCACCGGCAGCGGTGATCGCCTCGACCACGCTGTCCGCGCCGGCCTTGCTCGACGCGTAGTTCACCACCACCGAAGCGCCTTGCGCGGCCAATGCCTTGGCAATTGCCGCGCCGATACCTTTCGATGCACCGGTTACGACTGCCACTTTACCTGTGAGCTTGCTCATGATCGATTCCTATAGATGGGATTGGCGCCGACGCTGTCGCGAAGATTCGCGCGTTGCGGTGGAAATGCACTGGCGCTGACACTGGTGACAATGTAGGCACGTCGGCCGCGCGGATAAAGCGGCTGAAGGCGAATAGATACGTCGGTTGAGACGAACAATCGGAAGACAGGTGACGCGGATGGCCCGAAGGCTCGATGCGACCAGCGGTGTCACCCGCCAGTGCGAATGGGAAAGCACGAGTAAGCACGCACATAAGAGCGAACAGTACTTCCCCCTGTCAGTGTAGGCGGTCCGAAGCGTCGGCGTTTCTATAAAACAGTCTTGGTGCGCCGTCCGCCCGTGTCAGCCGCACGCTCCTCCATCGCGAGCTCCATGAACGCCCGCGTTGCCGCGTTCCGGTACGCGCCCTTGCGCAGTAGCAGCGCAGCCGTACGCTGCGGCAGAGCCGGCTCCAACTGCACGAGAAACAGTTCGTTCTGCTCGCGCGCGATCGCCGCCGGCAGCAGCGTGGCGAGTGCACTGCGGCGCACGATCTGGACGACCGCGCCAATTGAGTTCACCTCCATCGCGATGCGCGGCGACACACCATGCAGCTTGCAATATCGATCGATGTACTGGCGCGTTGCGAACTCTTCGTTGAGCAGAACGAGCGCTTCGTTCTGGAACTGGCTCAGCTTCAACGCGGAACGACGCTTCGCGTACGGATGCGCCTTGCCGACCACCATCGCCAGCGCTTCGACAAATAGTGTTTGCGTCTCGATGTCCGGCGTGTTCGTGTCGTCGAATGCGATGCCGACGTCGAGCGCGTCTTCGTTCAGCAAGGCTTCCATCCGGTCCTGCGGCATTTCGAGGATGTTCAGCGTGATGTTCGGATAGCGGCGGTTGTACTTGTCCAGAAGCGGGCCGATCAGGTAGGCCGTGAAGGTCGGTGTCATCGCGAGACGCAGCGAACCGCGGCTCAACTCCTCCACGTCGTGAATCGCCCGCTTGCCCGCCTCGAGGTCCTGCAGCGCGCGCTGAGCGTAGTGCACATAGGCGGTGCCGGCATCGGTCAGCTGGATCGTGCGGCCGGACCGGTCGAGCAATTGCACCCGCAAGGTGTCTTCCAGCTGCTTGATCTGTTGCGACAGCGTCGGCTGCGACACGTGCAGCGCTTCGGCCGCGCGCGTGAAATTGCGGTGCTCGGCGACTGCAAGAAAGTAACGGATGTGCCTGAGTAGCATGACGTCCTCTTGACCTATTGGTGTTTCCTATCGAGAGAATAATAAACCGGTCTTGGACGCTATAGCTTGATCGGCGCATTGTTCATCCATCGATTCCCCACGAACAACCTGATGGAGCGAAACATGCAAGACATCATCGACGGCTTCCTGAAGTTTCAGCGCGACGCCTTTCCGCAGCGCTCCGAGCTATTCAGGAAGCTGGCCACCACCCAGAACCCGCGCACCTTGTTCATTTCGTGCTCAGACAGCCGGCTCGTGCCGGAACTCGTCACGCAGCGCGAACCAGGCGATCTGTTCGTGATCCGCAACGCGGGCAACATCGTGCCCTCGTACGGTCCGGAGCCGGGCGGCGTGACCGCCACGGTCGAGTACGCAGTCGCCGCGCTCGGCGTCACCGATGTGGTGATCTGCGGTCATTCCGACTGCGGCGCGATGACGGCCATCGCGAGTTGCAAATGCATGGACCATATGCCCGCCGTGCGCAACTGGCTGCATTACGCGGACTCCGCGAAAGTCGTCAACGAGGCGCGCGAGCACAAGAGCGAACGCGACCGGGTCGACTCCATGGTCCGCGAAAACGTGATCGCGCAGCTCGCTAACATCAAGACTCATCCTTCCGTCCGGCTCGCCCTCGAACAGGGGCATCTCGCGCTGCACGGCTGGGTGTACGACATCGAAAGCGGCTCGATCGATGCGCTCGACGGCTCGACGAACCGCTTCGTTTCTCTCGCGGATCATCCGCATACGTGTGCCACCCCGGCTCGACTCGACGTCGCGGCCTGACCGCACTTACTTTCCACTTACTTTCTTTACTTACGAACGAGGAAATTCATCATGACGCAGTCCCAATACAGCCAGGCCCCGCGTGAAGCGCTGACCGACGCGATCATCGACGCCAAGGTTCGCAAGAATCTGACGTTCGAGCAGATCAACGAAGGCACCGGTCTGAGTCTTGCATTCGTCACCGCCGCGCTGCTCGGCCAGCATCCGCTGCCGGCGAATGCCGCGAAAGTCGTGGCCGATAAGCTCGAACTCGGCGAAGATGCGGTGCGCCTGCTGCAAACCATCCCGTTACGCGGCAGCATTCCGGGCGGCGTGCCGACCGATCCGACCATCTACCGGTTCTACGAAATGGTGCAGATCTACGGTTCGACGCTGAAGGCGCTGGTGCACGAGCAGTTCGGCGACGGCATTATCAGCGCGATCAACTTCAAGCTCGACATCAAGAAGGTCGACGATCCGGAAGGCGGTCAGCGTGCCGTGATCACGCTCGACGGAAAGTATCTGCCGACCAAACCGTTCTGAGCTGGCAGCGGAGTCGTTCAATCAGGAACGGCTCCGTCAAAGCCGTTTACGCTGCTTACCACGCAATGAATTCAGCACTTACGCAGCAACGCGATTTGCGCGGCTACGCTGGCCAGCACTGCCAGCGCGCCGAGTGTATCCAGAATAACGTGCAACACGATATCGCTCCTTCCACATTCGTTTCGCCATTGCCGATTAAACGAATGCTCGTGCCATTAATTGAATACCCAGTCCGAGCAGACAGATAAAGAACCAGCGTCTGAACGTGTCCGCGCCGATGCGTCCGCGCACGCGCTGGCCGATCCACATGCCGAGCAGCGCCGGCACCACGGCGAATGACGATTCGCCCAGATCGCCGGCGGCAAACGCGTGCTCTCTGGCGAGGCCGATTGCCAGCGCGATCGTCGACACCGTGAACGACAAGCCGAGCGCCTGCACCAGATCCTCTTTCTTCAACGCGAGCCCCTGCAGATACGGTACTGCCGGCACGACGAACACGCCAGTGCCGCCGGTGACGACACCCGTCACCGCGCCGATCGCCGGCGACAACCAGCGCTCGTGCCGCGCCGGCACTGAAAAGCGCCACGCCAGCAAACCGGCCACGGCGTAGAGCGTCAACGCGGCGCCGAGTCCGACCACGGCCCATTCGCCGCCTCCGCCCGCGATGAACGACGCGGCCGCGACCGTGCCGGCGACGATGCCGAGCATCATCGGCCACAAACGTTTGAGCAGCACCCGCACGCTCGGCCCCGCGAAAAGTTGCCAGACGTTCGTCACGAACGACGGCAACAGCAGCATGGCGGCGGCCTGCGCCGGCAGCATCAGCGTGCCGAGCACGCCCATGGCGACGGTCGGCAGTCCCATGCCGGTCACCCCCTTGACGAAGCCGGCGACAACGAAAGTCGCGGCGACCACGCCCGCACGCATCGCAAACGAAGAGATCATTGGGAGCTTGTTATTGAAGTGATGCCGGCAATTTTCAATCGCCGCAAGGCGGGCCACAATGCGTAAGATACTTACCGTGACTTAGGCTGGGGCTAAGGCTGTGACCCTCGCTGAATCCCACCCGCTTCCACACACATAACGATCCGTCTTCCATGCGCTTCGACCTCATCGACCTACGCCTCTTTCTGCATATCCTCGAAACCGGCAGCATCACCCACGGCGCGGCGCGCGCGAACATGTCGCTGCCGTCGGCGAGCGCGCGGTTGCGCGGCATGGAAGACGCGCTCGGCATGCCGCTGCTCGAACGCGGACGGCGCGGCGTCGAATCCACGCCGACCGGCGACACGCTCGCGCATCACGCGCGGCTCGTGCTCGGGCAGATCGAACGCATGCAGGGCGAACTGGGCGAGCATCAGGAAGGCCGCAAAGCGTGCATACGGCTGTGGACCAACACAGCGGCCATCACCGAGTTCCTGCCCTCCGCGATCGGCCTGTTTTTGCGCGATCACCCCAACGTGCAGATCGATCTGAAGGAGCGTCAAAGCAGCGAAACGGTCAAGGCCGTGCTGACCGGCGCGGCCGAAATCGGCATCATCTCCGACGCGGTCGATCACGGCGCATTGCAGACCTACCCCTTCGCCATCGACAAACTCGTGCTGATCACGAGCCGCGACGATCCGCTTGCCGCACTGCGCCGCACCACGCTCGCGGAAGTGGCGGACAGGGAATTCATCGGACTGAGCGCGGACAGCGCATTGCAGGCCTACCTCGGCGAGCGCTCGCTGCTGGCCGGCCAGCCGCTCAGCTTCCGCACCCACGTACGGACGTTCGACGCCATCTGCTGCATGGTCGAACAAGGCGCCGGCGTCGGTATCGTGCCGGCCACCGCGGCGAAACGCTATCGCGGCACGCCCGGCATCCGCACGATCGAGCTGACCGATAGCTGGGCCGCGCGCCAGTTGCTGATCTGCATGCGCGATCTGAACGCGATGCCGCGGCCGGAAAAGGCGCTGGTGCGGCATCTGGCGGGGATCTGAATGTTGCGTTTGGCATGCCTGCGCTGCACTATTATCAGTCCAGTTTATCTAACTGCCTATTTTTAATCGATTTGCCTGATTTAGCACGGTTTCTTATCCTTGACGCACAACCGCATGCGGCTCGATGCATGCGCCGTCCGCCACTTTTTTGCCGGCAAGATCATGGAAAGAACCACCTTCAACGTGCGCGTCGATAGCGTCCGCGACGAAGCGCATGGCGTGCGCTCGTTCAGCGTCTCGCGACTGGACGGGCAACCGTTCGATCGCTACGAACCCGGCGCGCACATCGACGTGACCGGACCATCCGGCGTCACGCGGCAATATTCGTTGTGCGGCGACCCGGACCAGCGGGACGCGCATCTGTTCGCCGTGAAGCGCGAAGACACGTCACGCGGCGGCTCGCGGTCGCTGCATGAGGACGTAACCGTCGGCAGCGAATTGACCATCGGCGCACCGCGCAATCTGTTCCAGCTCGCGCCGGGCGCCGAAGACCATGTGCTGATCGCCGCGGGTATTGGTGTGACGCCGCTGCTGAGCATGGCGTACCGTCTGCTCAAGCAACAAGAGCGCTTCGTGTTGCATTATTTCGCGCGCAGCGCGGAGCACGCGGCGTTCTTGCCGCTGCTTTCACGCGCGCCGTTCAGTGATTATGTGAAGCTGCACTTCGGCGTCGCGCGCGAGCAACTCGATGCGGTGCTCGGCGATTGCCTCGCGGAAGCGCGCGAAGGCACGCACGTTTACACCTGCGGGCCGGCGCCTTTCATGGAACGTGTAGTGGCGATCGGCGAAACGCGCCTCGCGTCTGAAGCGATCCATCTCGAACGCTTTGCCGCCGAACCGGCTTCGACCACGAGCGCCGAATCGGCCTCGCTCGATACCTTCGACGTGCAGATCGCGAGCAGCGGCGCGACCGTGCGCGTGGACAAGGACACGACCATCGTCGCGGCACTGGCATCGATCGGCATCGAGGTGGATACGTCGTGCGGCGAAGGCGTATGCGGCACGTGCATGGTCGACGTGGTGAGCGGCACGCCCGAGCATCGCGACCATTGCCTGAGCAAAGCGGAACGCGCAAGCGGCAAGGTGATCTGCTGCTGCATTTCACGCGCTACGTCGCCGGTGCTGGTGTTGGATCTCTAAAGCCTGACATAAGGTGCTGCAATCGCAGCACCTTTCTTAGACGCCTTTTCTTACCGGTCGTCGTCGCGAATCGACGACGCATGCCGGCACAGCGCGCGCACTTCGACTTCCATATACGGAAACAGCGGCAACTGGCTCAGCACGTCGTGCAGATGCGCGGGACTCTCCACGTCGAACACGCTGATATTCGCGTAGCGGCCGGCAATGCGCCACAGATGCCGCCAAACGCCCTCCTGTTGCAGCTTTTGCGACATCGCTTTCTCATCGGCTTTCAGGCGCGCGGCGCGTTCGGCATCCATATCGGCCGGCAGGTGGACGGTCATCTCAACGTGAAACAGCATGCTTGCTCTCCTCTCTGATCGGTAAAAAAAGCCCCAGCGGCGCGGCCAATCGCGCCGCGCAACCAGGGCTGACAGATTCGTGCGATACGTCAGGGCGTTTTCTCTCGAACTCCCGGCTTCAGCCCTGCGAATGCCGCATCAGGCTTCGGCGCGCAGACGCTCGACTTCGGCGTCCGGCAGGTTGTCGCGCTCCTTGAACAGCGTGAAGTCGAAGTCGATCAGCGCGAAATTGCCGTCCACGCCATACGGTTTGCCTTCGGCGCCTTCAGCCTGCTTGACCGCCGGCACGAGGCCGTCGCGCGTGGCGAAGGCGAAGTCGTCCCACAGATACGGATCGCCGTCGATGTTGATCTGCGTGGTCAGCTTGCGGAAACCCGGCGCGGAAACGAAGAAGTGGATATGCGCAGGACGATGCCCATGCCGGCCGAGTTGATCGAGCAGCAATTGCGTCTGGCCTTGCGGCGGCACGCTATAGCCGACCGGCACCACGCTGCGGAAGCTGTATTTGCCTTCGGCGTCGGTACGGATCGAACGGCGCAGATTGAAGGCCGGCTGCGATTTGTCGAAGTACGAGTAATTGCCCAGATGGTTCGCGTGCCACACTTCGACGAGCGCATGCGCGAGCGGCTTGCCGTCTTCGCCGAGCACGCGGCCACGCATGACCAGCGTCTGCCCCGGATCGGTGCCGTCGTCCAGTCGCGCGTGCCCGTCGGAAACCGGCGCGCCGGCCACGTACAACGGGCCTTCGATCGTGCGCGGCGTGCCGCCTTCAATGCCGGCCTTCGCCTCCGCTTCATCCAGACGCAGATCGAGAAAATGCTCGAAACCCAGACCCGCGGCCAGCAGACCGAGCTCGCCGCTCTTGCCGGCGTCGCCGAGATAATTCAGCGCCGTCCAGAATTCGGCGGGCTGCACGTCGAGATCTTCGATCGTATAGAACAGATCCTGCACGATCCGGTTGACGATCTGCTTGGTGCGCGGATTACCTTCGCTGGTGGCGCTGTCGTTGATCTTGTTGAGCAGCGCGTCGATAGCTTGCTTGTTCATGAGGTATCTCCTTCGATTGATGTTCTGGATGGCTAACGGATGAGCCTTCAGTACTTCGATGCTTCAGTTCGTGGTAACGCTGGCGCCTTTGCGCGTATCGCGCCGCAGGCGGTCGATCTTGTCCCAGTCGAGCGTAATGCCAAGACCCGGACCTTGAGGCAGATGCAGCGCGAAATTCTCGTAGCGCAGCGGTTCGGTGAGAATCTCTTCGGTCAGCAGCAACGGGCCGAACAGTTCCGTGCCCCACTTCAACTCGCCAAAGGTGCTGAAGAGTTGCGCGGAAGCGATCGTGCCCACCGCGCCTTCGAGCATCGTGCCGCCGTACAGATCGATGTTCGCGGCCGACGCGATGGCCGCCACGTGCGCGGCGCCCACGAGGCCGCCGGATTGCGCGATCTTCACGGCGAACACATCGGCGGCGCGCGCGCTGGCCACGGCGAACGCATCGGCCGGACCGTGCAGCGCTTCGTCGGCCATGATCGGCACCAGCGCGAGGTCGGTCAGGCGCTTCAGACCCGCGCGATTCTCCGCGGCGATGGGTTGCTCGATCAGCGTCACGCCCGCGTCGGCAAAACGCCGCGCGGCCCAGATCGCGTCCGCTTCGCTCCATGCCTGGTTCACGTCGACACGCACTTCGCCGCGTCCTTCCACCGCTTTCTGGATCGCGACGACATGCGCCACGTCCTCGGCGACGGCGCGCGTGCCGATCTTCAGCTTGAACACGCGGTGGCGCTTCGTCTCGTACACCTGCTCGGCTTCGTCGATATCGCGTTGCGTGTCGCCGCTTGCGAGCGTCCACGCCACGTCCACGGAATCGCGCACGCGCCCGCCGAACAACTCCGAGAGCGGCACGCCGAGGCGCTGTGCCTGCGCATCGAACAACGCCGTTTCCAGCGCGGATTTCGCAAAGCGGTTGCCCTGAAACAGTTTGCGCAGTTTCGCCATCGCGGCGCCCGGACGCGTCGCGTCCATGCCTTTGAGCAACGGCGCGAAATACGTGTCGATATTGACCTTGATGCTTTCCGGGCTTTCCTCGCCGTACGCGAGGCCGCCGATCGTGGTGCCCTCGCCCACGCCGACCAACCCGTCGGCGCAACGGATGCGCACCAGCACCAGCGTCTGGCAGTTCATCGTTGCGACCGAGAGGCGGTGCGGACGGATCGTCGGTACGTCGACGAGAATCGTCTCCACGCTCTCGATCTTCACGGGTGTTGCTATCATTCGTTGCCCTCCTGAACTGCTGTACCGGGAGCCCCAATAGTAGAAACAACCCGCGAAGCAGTCCAACACCGATTCCGACTACTTCCATACCGTAGGGGTATGCATGGAACTTCGCCAACTCCGCTATTTCATCGCGGTCGCCGAAGAAATGAACATCACGCGGGCCGCCCAGCGCCTCCACATGACGCAGCCGCCGCTCAGCCGCCAGATCCAGCAGATCGAGGAAAGCGTCGGCCTGGCGCTGTTCGAGCGCGGTTCGCGGCCGCTGCGGCTGACCGAGGCCGGGCGGATCTTCTATACGCAGGCCAAGCGACTCGTCGACGAGGCGGACGAGCTCGCCCCGCTCACGCGGCGCCTCGCGCAACTGGCCGAGCGCGTCGTCATCGGCTTCGTGCCGTCGACGCTGTATGGCGCGCTGCCCGCCGTGATCCGCGCGTTTCGCGAGGCCGCGCCGCATATCGAGCTGTCGCTGATCGAAATGTTCACGATCGAACAGCTCGCCGCGCTCAAGGGCGGCCGTATCGACGTAGGCTTCGGCCGCCTGCGTTTCGACGACGCGCAACTCGCGCGCGAGGTTCTTGTGGAAGAAAGAATGATTGCCGCATTGCCGCAAGACCATCCGCTGGCGCGACAAAAAAAGCCGTTGACGCTGGCGGCGCTCGCGCAGGAAACCTTGATCGTCTACCCGAGTACGCCGCGGCCGAGCTATGCCGACCAGCAGCTATCGGCCATGCACGATCATGCGTTGGAGCCGAAGGCGATTCATGAAGTGCGGGAATTGCAGACCGCTTTAGGTCTGGTGGCGGCGCAAGTGGGCGTGTGTCTCGTGCCGGAAAGCGTCGAGGGTTTGCGCGCGCACGGCGTGGTGTACCGGCCCATTCCGGCGGCCAATGTCGCTTCGCCGATCATCATGAGCCGCCGCTTGCAGGACGAATCGCCGACCACCACGTTACTGTGTTCGATCGCGCGAGACCTGTTCAAAAAGGCCTGAACTTCCTGGTCTCGTCGTCACTTCTCGTCGAAGCGCTTGACGATATCCGCCATCAGATTGCGCAGCCACACGTTGCCCTCGTCCTGATCGAAGTGCTCGTGCCAGTGCATCGTGACCGCCGCGATCGGCAAGGTCACGGGCAATTCATAGATCTGAAAGCCGCCGTCGCGATTGAAAATATGCGCGAGACGGCGCGGCAGCGTGGCGAACAGATCGGTGACGGCCAGCACACTCGGCAACGCCACGAAATGCGGTAGCTCCAGCGCAATATGACGGCCGACGCCTTGCGTGCGAAATTCGTCGTCGAGCGCGTGGTGGCTGTGCTCGACCGACGTGATCTGCACGTGCGACGCATCCAGAAACGCCTTCAAACTCAGCTCCTTCGTGCGCGGCAGGCCGCGCCGCTTCCTCGTCATACACACGTACGTCTCTTCGAACAGCGGCTGATGCCGCGTGCGCGCGGTCAGCGTGGGCAGATTGCCGATAGCGAAATCGAGCCGGCTCGCGCGCAGTGCGTCTTCCATTTCCTCGACCGGCAATGGCTCGATACGCAGCCTCACGCGCGGCGCCTGCTGGTGCAAAGCCTCGCAAATCGGCGGCAGATAGGCCAGTTCGCCTGCGTCCGACAATGACAGCCGGAACGTGCGCGTGCTCACCGCCGGGTCGAAATGCTCCGCGTAACGCAGCGCTTCGCGCACGGTGTCGAGCGCGCGGGACACGATGGTCGACAGTTCCAGCGCGATCGGCGTGGGCTGCATGCCGGCGCGTGTGCGGATGAAAAGCGGGTCGTCGAACAGCGTACGCAACCGCCCCAGCGAATAGCTGATGGCGGGCTGCGACAGCGCCAGCCGCTCGCCCGCGCGAGTCAGGCTGCGCTCTTCGACAATCGCCTGAAAAACGCGCAGCAAATTGAGGTCAACGTGGTCCAGCGAATTCATCGAGATATCCATGCGGTTGATTTTATATTTCATTTTAGATCAATTTGACGCATATCAGCGAGTCGGCGAGACTGCGCTTCATCGACCACCCCACTTACACAAGCCATGAGCGAATCGTCATATCAGACCGTCGATACGAGCGCGTTGTACCAGCGCGCGCAGTCCGACCGCGTGGCCCCGTCGCTGTACTACGACCCGGCCGTCTTCGAAGCGGAACTCGAACGCATTTTCTACAAGACGTGGATCTGGGTCGCGCACGAAAGCGAACTGCCGAATCCGGGCGACTTCCGCACGACCACGATCGGCCGTCAGCCGGTGATCGTGGTGCGCGACAAGAGCGGCGCGGTCAACGTCTTGCAGAACCGCTGCCGTCATCGCGGCGCGACCGTCTGCGAACAGCACAAGGGCAACGCGAAAGGCTTCACGTGCCCGTATCACAGCTGGACCTACGGCCTCGACGGCGCCCTGCGCGCGCTGCCGTACGGCGACGGTTATGAAGGCGTGATCGACAAGACCGAACTGCCACTTGCCAGTCTGCGCGTGGGCATCTATCAAGGCCTGATCTTTGCGAGCTTCAATCAGGAGATCGAGCCGCTGGAAGATTTCCTCGGCGGCGCCAAGCCGTGGATCGATCTGTTCATGAAGCAGGGCGCGGGCTATCCGATCAAGGCCAACGGCGAACACCGTTTCCGCTTCAACGGCAACTGGAAAATCCAGCTCGAGAACACCACCGACCTGTATCACTTCCCCGTGGTCCACAAGTCCTGGATGAAATCGATCGACGACGAAACCGCCGCCGCAATCACGAGCTTCATGACCAGCGACCAGGCTTTCTGCCGCTCGCTCGGCAACGGCCACAGCCTCGCCGTGCTGGTGCCGGAAATCGTCGATCTCGACATGGACGACGGCGCGCCGATTCCCGAACGCTTCGAAGAACTGGCGGCCTCGCTCGCCAAGGATCACACGCCGGAGGAAGTGCGCCGCATCGTGCGCTCCCTGATGGGCGTCGGCTTCAACCTGAATCTGTTTCCTAACCTTGCGTTGTCGATGGCGTTTTTCCGCGTACTGCGGCCCATTTCCGCGAACGAGACCGAGATCCGTCACGTCGCCCTCGCGATGGACGGCGGCCCCGAGGAAGCGAACCGCGTGCGTCTGCGCATTCACGAACACTTCCAGGGCCCGTTCGGCTTCGGCAGCCCGGACGACGCCGAAGCATGGGAGCGCGTGCAACGCGGCTCGCAGGCCGGACCCGATCTGCCGATTCTCGTCAACCGTGGCTTGAATCGCGAAAGCACCGCGCCGAACGGCGAAAAGACCGCCCACGCCACCGACGAAACCGGCATGCGCGAAGCGTACGCGCAATGGCGCACGATGATGGAGCAAGCATGATGGACGACAGGAACACGCTGTTTTCACAGAAGACCTTTGCCGGTGCAATCGAACTCATCTGGCGCGAAGCCGAGTTGCTGGACCGCAAGGACTATCGCGAGTGGCTCACGCTGTGGGACCCGGCGGGCTTCTACGTGGTGCCGATCGATCACGACACGACCGACTTCGCCGCCACGTTGAACTACGCGTACGACGATCAGGACATGCGCGAAAAACGCGTGCAACGCATGATGTCCGGCTATTCGGCATCGGCTACCGACGCCGCCCGTACTGTGCGCACCGTGTCGCGCTTCACGCTCACGAGCGACGCCAGCGATGAAGTCACGGTGAATTCGGCACAAGTCATCGTCGCGTATAAACGCGGCAAGTCGACGCTGTTCGCCGCGGACCTCACGCATCGCATCAGTTTCGCAAGCGGCGAGCCGCGCATCGCGCAGAAGGTGATTCGCCTGATCGATTCGACCGAAGCGTTGAGCGCGATCGGCTTCCTGCTTTGATCTTTTCGGTCCTCGAACTTTAGAGCACAGGGATGCCTACACTGGAAGTCTATTTGCCGGATGGTCACTGGCCGGCGCGCAAGGCGCAATTGATCGCGGGCCTCACTCAGGCCACCGTGAAGGCAATCGGCGCGCCCGCCGAATCAGTGCGGATTCTGCTGAGTGAACTGCCATCGCACGATTTCGGTTCGGGCGGCGTGAGCAACGCGAATGTTCGAGCGCCGCTGCTCACCATCGTGGCGATCCTGATCGCGGGCCGCACGCCCGCGCAAAAGGAAGCCCTGATCGCCGCGCTCAGCAAGACCGGCGCTGACCTGCTCGACACGCCGCTCGACGCCGCCCGCGTGATGATCAAGGACATTCCGAACACCGATTTCGGCATCGGCGGGCAGACCGCGAAATCACTCGGGCGCTAGCGCCTTTCCCGCGCTAGCGCCTTTCCCTTTAGTCAACGCGAACCAACAGGCACGCAGATGCAAAACGACACGTTTTCTCCCACGGCCGGATCGCCACCTGTATCCGCGGCACCGGCCACCTCGCGAACCTTGCGGCGGATCATCATCGCCTCCGTGCTCGGCAATGCGCTCGAGTGGTACGACTTTTTTCTGTACGGCACGGCCGCCGCACTGATCTTCGGACCATTGTTCTTCCCGCTGCACGGCGATCCGCTACTCGGCACGCTGGCCGCCTTCGCGGGCTTCGCGATCGGTTTCCTCGCGCGGCCGCTGGGCGGTATCGTGTTCGGCCATATCGGCGACCGGCACGGCCGCAAGCGCGCGCTCGTCATCACGCTGATGATGATGGGCGTGGCCACCTTCGGCATCGGCCTGTTGCCCACCTTCTCGCAAGTCGGCTTTCTCGCGCCTGCCGCGCTCGTGTGTTTGCGAGTCGTGCAAGGCATCGCGTCAGGCGGCGAATGGGGCGGCGGCGTGCTGCTGATCAGCGAGAGCGCGCCGGCCAATCGTCGCGGCTACTATGCGGCGTTCAGCCAGTTGGGCGTGGCGGGTGGCTTCGTGTTGTCGGCGGCCGCGTTCTATCTGGTGCAGCGCTTGCCGGTAGAAAGCTTCATGTCGTGGGGCTGGCGTGTGCCGTTTCTGGCCAGCGTGCTGATCTTCGGCGTCGGCGTGTACATTCGCCGGCGCCTGCCGGAGAGCCGCGACTTCACCGCCGCCAAACCGAAGCACATGCCTGTGCTGACGGTGCTGCGCAATCATCCGAAGCAGGTCTTGCAAGCAATGGGGCTGCGCGTCGCCGAAAACGGCGGGACGTATATCTTTCTTTCGTTCGTGCTGGTGTACGGCAAGACGATCGGCGTGCCGGTTTCGGTGATGCTCGGCGGCGTGATGGCCGCCATGCTGCTCGAACTCGTGACGATCGTGTTGTGGGGACGTCTATCGGATGTAATCGGACGGCGGCCCGTCTATATGATCGGCGCGCTCGGCTTGGTGGTGATCGCGTTTCCCGCCTTCTGGCTGATCGATACGCATCAACCGATGCTGGTGTTCCTCTCGCTCGTGCTCGGCCTGCCCTTCTGCCACGGGGCCATGATCGGCACACAACCCGCGTTGATGGGCGAACTGTTCCCCACTGAAGTGCGTTACTCGGGCATGGCGCTCGGCCACGAAATCGCTTCGGTTTTTTCCGGCGGACTCGCGCCGCTCGTGGCTACCGCGCTGTATGCGCAAGTGCGCGCGCCGTGGCCGGTCGCGCTGATGCTGATCGGCTTCGGCGTCATCACGGCCCTCACGCTCGTGACGATTCCGCGCCACACCAGCACCACGCATGATTGATCTGCTGCAATCAGCCGGCGGGCGCGGCGGCGAGTGGCAGCGAGAAGCTGCATTCGAGCCCGCCGTGCTGCGCCGGTTTTGCCCAGATCTCGCCGCCGTGTCGCGTGACGATGTTCTTGCACAACGAAAGTCCGATGCCGTTGCCGCCTGCTTTCGACGAAGAGAAGCCGTCGAACAGACGGCCGTGAGCATCGGCGGGAACGCCTGGGCCGTTGTCGATGACCTGGGCAATCGCGTGTTTGCCGCGCAGGTGCGTGACGAGGCGAAGCTCGCGGCTTTCCGAGGTCGCGCTTTTGTTTGTCCCTTCTCCAAGCGCTTCGATCGCGTTGAAGGCCAGATTCAACACCACCTGGCCGATCAACACGCGCTCGACGTAGACGGGCAGCGGCTGCGTCGCCTGCTCGATCGTGAGCGTCACGCCCGCCTCGCGCGCGCGCAACTCGATGAAGTACGCCACGTCCGCGAGCACCTCGCGCAGATCCGCATGCGTCTCGCTCGGCTCGCGCTTGACGACGTAATCGCGCACACTCTTGATGATCAACGCCGCATGCTCGGCCTGGCGATCGGCGCTGCGCAGGCCCCATACGGCGTCGTCGATCGAAGCGGGTTGCGCGAGCCGCCGGATCGAGCCTTCGATGAAGTTGCGCACGGCGGCAAGCGGCTGGCTCAACTCATGAGCAATCGCGGTCGCCATTTCCCCCATTGCGTTGTAACGTCCCGCGTATTCAAGCAGACGCGCTTCATTGCGCCGCGCTTCTTCGACGGCGACTTCGTCCGTCACGTCGCGAAAGTGCAGCAGCCTTCCATTCAGCTCGTTTTCAATCTCGATACGCCGGCACGTGATGCGCAACCAGCCCGGCGTGCCGTCGCGGCGCGTGATGCGATAACGCTGCGGCGCCGACGGTTGAATCCGCGGCGCGTTCGCGAGCTGTTCCAGCAGACGCTCGCGGTCCGGTTCGCTGCAATAGTCGAGCAGGTCGCCCATCGGCGCGCCCTCTTCCAGACCGAGCACGCGCCGGCCGGATTCGCTGACGAACTCCACTTCGCCAGTGGGCGTCAGCACCGCAACGCCTTCGCCGAGATCCTGCATGAATTCGCGCAGCCGCGATTCGTAACGGCGCAGCGTTTGCTTGAGCGTGTCTTCGACGCTGATGTCGCGGAACTGCACCATCACCACCGCGCGCTCGCGCAGCGGCACGTAAGTGGCGATCGCCTCGGACAACATGTCCGCACCGGTGCGCGAGCGGTAACACCACTCGTACACCTGCGGGCCTTCGGTAATCGAACGGTCCATTGCGCCGACGCCGATCTCGCGGCGGTATTTCGGCACCGGCCGCGTCATGTCCTTCGCCTTGAGCGGCAGCAATTCGGCGAGCGTAAAGCCAAGCGCGTCGCAGGCCGCGCGATTCGCCCACACGATCGCCTTGGTGTCGGCGTCGTGCAGCAGCACGCACAGCGTGAGCGCGTCGAGCAGGCGATGGAAGTCTTCTTCGGCGGGGAAATTCATCGGGCAGTACAGCACACAGGTTCGATCACGTATGGGCAGAAACATAACACCAGTGCGCGTGTTCCGCGTCTGAAGATTTCTTTAGATGCCCCCGGAGCATTACTTAAAACGGCGCCTGGCGTCCCAATTGAAGCGTTCTTTTTGCATTTCTAGACTGGTCTGAATCTGCGTGGTTGGTCGTTTCGGGTCCAACTTGCCGCGAATTCCAGTCAATAACGAATCAAGGAGAAATCCCACCATGTCCGACACCGCCGCCGTTGCTGCCGAACAATCGAATACGTCGAACACCGCGCGCCTGCCGCTCGACGAAGTGATCGCCGAGATCGCCGCGCGCCGCGAAGAATTCGACCGCCTTTCGCATGTGCCGCGTGACGTGATCGCGAAGCTCAAGCGTGCGGGCGTGTATCGCGCGGCCACGCCGCGGCGCTTCGGCGGTGACGCGCTGGCGCCCGCCCTGTTTCTCGACATGATCGAGCGCATTGCGGTCGCGGACGGTTCGGCGGCATGGGTCGCGAGCTTCGGCTCGGCCAACGTCTATCTGGCGGCGCTGCCGCTGCATACACAAGCGGAAATCTATGCCGATGGCCCCGACCAGGTGTTCGCGGGCGGCCTCTTCCCCGTGCAGCCTGCGCAGCCCGCTGAAGGCGGCTGGCGTGTGAACGGCACATGGAAATTCGCGAGCGGCTGCAAGGGCGCGGACTGGCTCGGCGTGGGCATCGGTGTCGGCGCTCCCGGCGCGGGCGGCAAACCGCGCACGGCCGTGTTCCGTGCGCATCAGGTGCAGATCGTCGAGAACTGGGACGTGGTCGGCATGCAGGGCACCGGCAGTCACGATCTGCGCGTGTCCGACCAGTTCGTCGCGGACGACTGGACCTTCGTGCGTGGCGGCGAACCCTGCGTGGACGAACCGTTGTATCGCTACCCAACCATCGCCTACGCCGCGCAAGTGCTCGCCGTGGTCAACCTCGGCCTCGCGCGTGCCGCGCTCGACGTCGCCAACCACATGGCCGGCGGCCGCAAGACGACCACAGGCGCGCCGCAACTCGCCGACCGCGCTTACTACCGCATCGAACTCGCAAAAGCCGAGGCGCAATTGCGCTCGGCGCGCGCATTCTTCTACGACACCACTAACCAGGTCTGGCAATCGATCCTCGCCGGCAACCCCGTCACAGCGGATCAGGTGAGCCTGCTGCGTCTTTCGGCGACGCAGATCGCCCGCGAAGGCGCCGACGTCGTGCAGCGCGCTTACCGGCTCGGCGGCACGACGGCGATTTATCGCTCGCATCCGTTGCAACGCCTGATGCGCGACTCGATGGTCGTCACGCAGCATGCGTTTCTCGGCGAAGGCAACTACGACGGCGCAGGCGCGGTGTTCGTCGGCGTACCGCCGATTCCGGGCTACCTGTAAGCCACTTTCTGATCGACCACTATCCGCACAACCAGGATTGCAAGGAGCAACATCTCATGTCCGATACCTCTACGCTGCCGCTGCGTGTTCTGTTCTGCTGCGGCGTCACGCAGAATTTCTTCGACCTGCGGCGCGAACAGATCGGCGAAGTCTGGCAGGCTTACGGCAAGATGCTGGCCGCGATCGAGTCGATGGAAGGCGTCAAGGTGCTCGGCATCATGGACGATGACCGTCTCACCGTGGGCCATGCCGACAACTCGCCGTGGACCTTCTACATCATGGCCGACGTGCGCGATTTCGACACGACGGTCGCCGTGTGCAATCTGTATCGCACCACGCCGGTGGGCGAATACAATCTGTGGCGCTACGGCAAGATCGAAGCGCGTGTCGGACGCGCGCTGCAAGTGCCGCCGCAACATGCCAATGCGGCTTGAACACAACGGAGCACAACGGAGCATAACGGAGCGCAATGCAATGAACGCGAACCAGGATACGCTTGCCACGTTGACCGAACGGCTCGCCGCGCTCGAAGCCGAGTCAGCCGTGCGCCGCACGATGGCGCGCTATATGGCGCTATGCGACGTGCCGTCCGGCGCGCTCGAAGGCGAGACGCTCGTGGCCCTCTTCCGCGCCGACGCGATCTGGGAAGGCATCGGCCCACAGTACGCGAACAAGTTCGGCCGCCTGACAGGCCACGCTGAAATTCTCGCGATGCTCACGCGCTACCTGCCGCCCTCGCCGCATTTCTCGGTGAACGTGCACTTTCTCACGTCGGAGAGCATCGACGTGCAGGGAGCGAGCGCGAAAGGCCGCTGGATCATGCTGCAGGCCTCGGGCTATGTCGATGCTAAAGCCGAATTGATCTCGGCGCGCCTCGAAGTGGATTTCGCGCCCGCCGATAACGGCCGCGACTGGCTCATCACGCACTTTCGCACGGAGCGTCTGTTCGACGCGCCGTGGCAAGTCAACGCAAGGAAACCGCATCCATGAACGAGTTTATCCAGACGCTGTCGATAGGCGGCACCGGCCCGAGCATCGCGATCAAGGACACGATCGATATCGCCGGTTATGCCACCACCGCCGCGAGCCGTGCGCTCGCCGATACACCGCCCGCGCAACAGCATGCGGAAGTCGTCGAACGTTTGCTTTCGGCTGGCTGGCACATCGTCGGCAAGGCGAACATGCATGAGTTGGCGTTCGGCATGACCGGTATCAACGACTACACCGGCACGCCGCAGAATCCGCAAGACGCTGCGCGCATTCCAGGCGGATCGTCGAGCGGATCGGCGGCGGCAGTCGGCCTGAAACTCGCCGACGCCGCGCTCGGCACCGACACCGGCGGCTCGATTCGCGGACCCGCCGCATGCTGCGGCGTGATCGGATTGAAGCCCACCTTCGGGCGCGTGTCGCGGCTCGGCGTGGCGCCGCGAGAATCCACGCTAGATTGTGTCGGCCCGTTTGCACGAGACATGCGCACGCTCGTTGCAGCGATGCAGGCCATCACCGCGAACTTCGATGCGAACGCCGCGCATGCATGGCAAGGCGCGTGCAAGGTCGGCATCGTGCAGGCCGAGGCCGTGCCCGAAATCCTCGAAGCCGCGACACGCGCGGCCGACAAGGCAGGTTGTGTCGCGCAGACGCTGCCGCTTGCAGGACTCGCCGCCGCCTTCGACGCGGGCCTCGCCGTGATCAACGTCGAGACTTCGCGCGCATTCGGCCATCTGGTGGCAAGCGGCAAACTCGGCGCGGATCTCGACGCACGCTTGCGCGCCGCAGCCAACACCACCGCCGCGCAACTCGACGCAGCGGAACAGGTGCGCCGCGATTTCACCGCGGCGGTCGATCATGCTCTGGAAAACGTCGACGTGCTGATTCTGCCTACACTGCCCGCGCTGCCGATCACACTTGAACAGGCGCGCAGCGGCACGCCGGTGATCGCCATGTCGTCGCTGATCCGGCCGTTTAATCTGAGCGGCCATCCCGCGCTGAGTTTGCCGTTGCCGATTGGCGGCTCGCCGCTCAAGGCAGGTTTGCAGATTGTCGGACGCAAGGGACAGGATGAGCAGGTGTGTGCGATCGCGGCGCGTTTCGAAGCCGCCCTCGCCGCTTGATTCGCTTCGGCGATGCCTCGGGCCGCTCGAACAGCGGTCGTTATCTGGAAGTGGAGTGGATGTAATGCAGAAGAGAGTCGTTCTTGTCACCGGCGCCGCGCGCGGTTTGGGCGCCGCGATCGCCACGCGCTTTCACGCGGCAGGCTACGCGGTCGCCATCGGCGATATCGCGTTCGATGCCGCACAAGCGCTCGCGCGCCATCTCAGCGCCGACGGTTCCACTGCGTTCGCGCTGAATCTCGACGTCACCGTGAAAGCTGCCTTCACAGCGGCGCGCGACGCAATCCTGCAGCGTTGGGGGCGTATCGACGCGTTGGTGAATAACGCGGGTGCCTCCAAAGTTGTCTCCGTGATGGACATTACCGCCGAGCAATTCGATCAGGTCATCAACGTCAACCTGCGCAGCGTGCTGTTCGGCTGCCAGGTGTTCGGCCAGCAATTCGCCGACGTGGGCACGGGCCGCATCGTCAATATCGCGTCGCTCGCGGGACAGAACGGCGGCTCGGCAACCGGCGCGCACTATGCGGCCGCGAAAGGCGGTGTGATCACGCTCACCAAAGTCTTCGCGCGCGATCTCGGCGCCGCGGGCGTGACCGTCAACGCCATTTCACCTGGACCGATGGATCTGCCGATCGTGCATGAAAGCGTGGCGCCCGACAAACTGAAGGCGGTGATTGCGAACATTCCAGCGGGACGTCTGGGCTCAGCGGACTATGTCGCCGATGTTGCGGTGATGCTTGCTGCGGAAAATGCCTACTTCGCGAACGGCGCGTGCTGGGATGTGAACGGCGGACTCTTCATGCGCTGAAGCTGATGCGGATGCGGATGCGGTTGCGCGGAACACCACAGCGGCCGGCCTCAACGCTGCATGCCGCCCGTGTTCGCATCCTGATCCCACACCGCCATCACCTCGCGCACCAGCATCGCGATCGACGCCGCGCCGAGCTTGTCCTTGATGCTCGCGCGATGCACGTCGACGGTCTTCACGCTGATCGACAGATCGCTGGCAATGCGCTTGCTGCCTTTGCCGTCGATCACGCCGCGCAGCACTTCCTTTTCACGCGCGGTCAGCGACCCGATCCGCTTGCGCAACTCGCGCTGCTTCTGGCCGGCTACGTGACGTTGCGACGCAAGCTTCAACGCGTTTTGCACGCGGTCGAGCATCTGCTGCGAGTTATACGGCTTCTCGACGAAATCGATCGCGCCGTTTTGCAGCGCCCGCACCGACATCGGAATATCGCCGTGGCCGCTCACGAAAATAATTGGCAAAGTGACGCCCTGGCGATTCAATTTCGCTTGCACATCGAAGCCGCTTTGCTCCGGCATCCGCACGTCGAGCACGAGACAGGCAGGCACGTCCGCATCGAATGCGCCGAGAAACTCGCTCGCATTGGCGAAACCCGCCGACTTCACGCCGACCGATTCCAGCAGCCACGCGAGCGACGTGCGCATGCCGCTGTCGTCGTCGACGATGTAGACGATCGGTGCGAGGGGCGTAGTGGACGACGAGGGCTGGGACATGGTGGCTGTTGTAGATGCGATTCGAAGCGTAATACCCGGTCCATCATAACCAGCGGGAAAAGCGCTGCAAAGCGATAGTTACCCTGAAAGACTCATTAATCATGGTCCATGCGCCAGTGCTCAACCACACATTGGGGAAAGCTTTAGACGAACTGGGAAACACGCCTGCCCGCCTGCCGCTCGCGCGGATTTTTTTCCGCACGGCGATTGAGTACGCTTGAACCCAATCGCTCGACACTGCCCGAGGAATCTAAACGATGACGCCGACCCCACACGCGACTCCCGACGCCGAAGCTCACATCGACGTGAAACAGCAATTCCGTCAAGCCATGGCGCACCTCAGCGCCGCCGTGAACGTCATCACGACAGCCGGCCCGCATGGACGTTGCGGCGTGACCGCAAGCGCCGTGTGCTCCGTCACCGATACGCCGCCCACGCTGCTCGTCTGCCTGAACCGGTCGAGCGCGATGCACGCGACCTTCCAGAGCAACCGGCACGTTTGCGTGAACGTGCTGCCCGGTGAGCACGAACTGCTCGCGCGCCACTTCGCGGGCATGACCCAGGTGCCGATGGAAGAACGCTTCGGCTGGTCGATCTGGGATGAAGGCACGCACGGCGTGCCGGTCTTGCGCGACGCGCTGGCGAGTCTGCAAGGCGAGATCGTCGACCTGAAGGAAGTCGGCTCGCACTCGGTGATGTTCGTGAAGACCACACGCATCAGCGTGCGCAGCGATGGCGACGGGTTGATCTACTTCGATCGCAACTTCCATCGCATCAAACGCGTGGCGTCGCATTGACCCATGAAGGCGTCGGGAACGGACTCGACGGGGAACCAGGCGGTGCCGCGATCAACGGGCCGTCGCTTCGGCGGATGATAAACAGGCGGTAGTGCGGATCGGAATGCGGCATAAATTCTGATTCTCGCTCACAGAAGCGGTGGCCCAACGTGTATATGCGATAGCCCCGCTCTTCACTCTACGCGTGAATCGAGGTTGCTCTCGTCCGCAACCAACCATACCACCCGTCCATCCCCTCCCCGCTCTGCGCCGACACCTGGAAAATCTCCAGTTGCGGATTGACACGCTTCGCATACCCGATACACCGCTCTACATCGAAGCGCAAATGAGGCAGCAAGTCGATCTTGTTCAGCAACAACAACGAACACGCCCGGAACATATGCGGATACTTGATCGGCTTGTCCTCGCCTTCAGTCACCGAAAGAATCAATACCTTGGCCGCTTCACCGAGATCGAATAACGCCGGACACACCAGGTTGCCGACGTTTTCGATCATCACCACCGAATGCAACGGCGGGTCGAGTTGCGTCAATGCCCTCGACGCCATCTCCGCGTCGAGATGGCATCCGGTGCCGGTGTTGATCTGCACGACCCGCGCGCCGGTTGCGCGAATCCGCTCGGCGTCGTTGAGCGTAGCCTGATCGCCTTCGATCACCGTCAGCGGGAACGCGTTACCCAGGTCGCGGATCGTCCGTTCGAGCAAGGTCGTCTTGCCGGCGCCTGGCGAGCTCATCAGGTTCAGCGCGAGTATCGAACGGCCGGCGAGCCAGCCGCGATTGTGTTCGGCCAGCAGCTGGTTCTTTGCCAGGATGTCGCGTTCGAGGTCGATCGAGGTGCTGTGTTCGTGGTAGTGGTCGTGTTCGTGATGATGGTCTTGGACATCTCCATGCGCATGCTCGTGATCATCGCGTTGGCTGTGCGAATGTGAGTGTGAGTGTGCATGCGAATGGCCACCGACACCCGCACGCGTATGCTCGCCAACTCGCCGATACACGGTTGCAGCCGAGCCCGCGCTACCGCTTTCCGACCGCGCCTGTGCACCACCCGCCACCGCCTCATCCAGATCGGTCACCGGCGCGCTCTGCGTATTCGAACATCCGCATGTCGTACACATCACACCACCTCCATCTGCCGGATCTTCAACTGCTGACCGGAAATCAGTTCGAGACTCTCGCTCCCGCAAGCACACTGCCCGTACGGCACGTCGAGCGCGAGCGTCGCACCGCACGTGAGACAGCGCGCTTCGCCCGGCATCACGACGATCTCGAGCGTCGCGCCTTCCACCGACGTATCCTTCGCGCACACGTCGAAGCAGAACCGGATCGCCTCCGGCATCACCGCCGACAGTTGCCCGATCTCCAGCGTCACGCGTCGCACGCGCGCACCATGCGCCTGTTCCGCGCAAATCTCGACGACGCTGTTCGCAATGCTCAACTCGTGCACGCCGCGCTCCCTTTTGACCGCTCAGCAGATACGGGGCAGTTGCTCGCCCACCAGCATATCGACGATGCGTTGTCCGCCGAACACCGTCTGCATGACGACGAGTCCGCTCGCCTCCGCCTCGCTCCGCTCGACCGTGCCGATCGCCGCCGCCTCGCGTCCCGCCGGATGCGCGCGCATGGCCGCCAGCACACGTTCGGCGGCATCGGCGGGCACGACGGCCACCAGCTTGCCTTCATTGGCGAGATATAGCGGGTCCAGGCCGAGAATCTCGCAGGCGCCCTTCACCTGTTCACGCAAGGGCAGCGCTGCTTCATCGAGCCGTATCGTCACGTTCGAGCTTTGCGCGAACTCATTGAGCACGGTCGCGACACCGCCGCGCGTTGCATCGCGCAGACAGTGAATCTGCGGGCACGCGTCGAGCATGGCCGCGATCAGGCCGTTGAGGGGACAGCAGTCGCTCTCCATGTCGGCTTCAAGGGCAAGCTGCTGACGCGCCACCAGAATCGCCGCGCCGTGATCGCCGAGATACCCGTTGACGATCACCACGTCGCCGGGACGCGCGTGGCGCGCCGAGATCGCGACATCGCGGCGCACCACGCCAATGCCCGCGGTGTTGATGAACAGCTTGTCGGCGCAACCGCGTTCCACCACTTTTGTATCGCCCGTGACGATCGCGACGCCGGCTTCGAGCGCGACACGCTGCATGCTCGCCGCTACGCGGCGCAGAAGATCGACGGAGAATCCCTCCTCGATCACCACCGCGCACGACAGATATAAAGGCGTCGCGCCGCACACCGCCAGGTCGTTCACCGTACCGGACACCGCGAGCGTGCCGATGTCGCCGCCCGGAAAGAACAGCGGATCGACCACGTAACTATCGGTCGTAAAGGCAAGCCGGTCGCCGTGCGCGGCGAGATCGGCAAGCGCGAAAACGGCCTGATCTTCCAGCGCCGCGAGCGTGGGATTGTCGAACGTCGACACGAACACGTCTTCGATCAGATCGCGCATTGCGCGGCCGCCGCCGCCGTGCGCGAGATTGACGGAGGCGTCCCGCACGCGGCGTGGCGCGCTGGTTTTGATCGAGGTGGCGGCACGGTCATTCATGGGCCGCCTCGCACGGTAGAGGTGGCGAGCATCGCCGCAGCAGGCGCATCGGCCACGCCACCGGCGCCGGGACACGGCACTACCTGCGTCGCTAATTGAGTCGCCGCTTGCCGCGCCGCGCGCCGTTCATCGATACGCGACGTATCGATCCGCCCATAGTTGTAATACGCCGCGCAAGCCCCTTCGCTCGACACCATCAGCGCGCCGAGCGGCGACTCGGGCGTACACGCCGTGCCGAACACCTTGCATTGCTGCGGCTTGATCACGCCCTTGAGCACCTCGCCACATTGGCAGGCTTTCGGATCGGCGATCTTCAGATTCGGCACCGCGAACTTGCGCTCGGCGTCGAATGCCGCGAACGCCTCGCGCATCCGCACGCCGGAATGGTCGATCGAGCCGAGTCCACGCCATTCGAAAAACTCACGCATCTCGAACACGCGCGCCACCGCCGACAACGCCTGCGCGTTGCCATCCTCCGGCACGATGCGTCCATACTGGTTCTCGACCTCGCAGCGGCCATCCGCGATCTGCCTGAGCACCATCCACATCGACTGCAGCACGTCGAGCGGCTCGAAACCGGCCACCGTGATCGGCTTGCGATAGTGCCGCGCGATGAAGTCATACGGCCGCGTGCCGATCACCATGCTGACATGTCCGGGGCCGAGAAAGCCGTCGAGGTGCAAGTCCGGCGAATCGAGAATCGCCTTGATAGTCGGAATGATGGTGATGTGATTGCAGAACAGCGAGAAATTCGTGACCTTTTGCGCGTGTGCCCGCAAGACGGTCATCGCAGTGCTCGGCATGGTCGTCTCGAAGCCGAGGCCGAAGAAGATCACCTCGCGGTGCGGATTGAGTTGCGCGATTTTCAATGCGTCGAGCGGCGAATAGACCATGCGCACGTCGGCGCCGTCGGCCTTCGCCTTGAGCAGGCTTTTCTTCGAACCGGGCACGCGCATCGCGTCGCCGAAGGTCGTGAAAATCACTTCCGCACGCTCCGCCAGCGCGACGCAATCGTCGACACGGCCCATCGGCAGCACACACACCGGGCAGCCAGGACCGTGAACGAACTCCACGGCGTCGGGCAGCAGTTGCTGGATGCCGTAGCGGAAAATCGTGTGAGTGTGGCCGCCGCACACCTCCATGATTTGCAGCGGCCTTTGCTTCGCGCGCTCGATGCGCGACACCAGCGCGCGGATTTCCTTCGCGAGCGTTTTCGCCTTGTCCGGGTCGCGAAACTCATCGACGTATTTCATGGCGCGCCTCCCAAGGCCACCTTGGCCGCCGTAGCCGAAGCGCCGAGACCGCCGCGATCGTCGGCGAGCAGCGTATGCACGAGATCCCACAGAATGTGATAAATCGCGACATGGGTCTCCTGCACGCGATGAATGCTGTCGCTTCTCACCACGAGGCAATGATCGAGCGCGGCGCTCGTGGCCATGCGGCCGCCGTCGTGACCGGAGAGTCCGATGGTCAGCAGTTCCATCTCTTTCGCCTTCGCGAACGCGGCCAGCAGGTTCTCCGAATTGCCGCTCGTCGACACGCCGATCAGCGCGTCGCCGCGCCGTGCCTGCGCCACCAGTTGCCGGACGAAAATATGATTGAAGCCGACGTCGTTGCCGACCGCCGTCAACATGGCCATGTCGGCGACGAGATTGACGGCGGTGAGCGCGGGCCGTCCCGTCGTGACGGGATGCAGAAACTCGACCGCGATATGCGCCGCGTCGCAACTCGAACCGCCATTGCCCATCGCGAAGAGCCGTCCGCCACGGCGATACACGCCGGCAATCGCGTGAGCCACGCGCACGACCTCGGGCGCGCTTTCCTCGAAGAAACGCGTTTTCGCATCCACGCTGTCCTGCGCCTTGCTACGCACCGATTCGAGCAAGGCGGCGTCGAGCCGCTCCGCGTCCTGATGCGCGCCATGCAGGAACGGATACAGCGCTTGCAGCGATTCGTGTTCAGGCATGACCGGTCTCCGTGTGCGGGTGCCGGCGCGCTCACGGCGCGCCGCGCAGCTCATCCATCTCGCCCTGCGCGACGCCCAGTTCATGCAGCAGCGCAAGCGTGCGCGCCGCCTCCTGCTCGTCGACGCGGCTCATCGCAAAGCCGACATGCACCAGCACCCATTCGCCGACGCACGCGCTTGCCGGCCGGTCTTCGTCGATCACGAAGGCGATGTTGATCACGCGCCGCACACCGCCGACATTGACGAGCGCGAGATCGTTCGCCGCATCCGTCACTTCGACGATCTGCCCTGGGATGCCCAGACACATGTCGCTCTCCCCTCTATCCCGTGCCAACCATCAACCCTCGTCGCGCTGCCGCGCCGCCGCGATGACCGCCTGCCCGAGCGACAATCCGCCGTCGTTGGCCGGCACCTGGCGATGCGTCAGCACGCGAAAACCCGCTTCGTTGAGGCGCGTGGCGACCTGTTCGAACAGGACGCGGTTCTGGAACACGCCGCCCGATAGCGCGACGCTGCGCGTGTCGGCCGGACCGGTCAGCAGATCGGCAAGACTCTCCACCATGCGCACGATCGCGATCGCCACGCCCTTGTGAAAACGCGCCGCGATCACCGGCACGGGCGTGCAGCGCAGCAGATCGTCGAGCAAGGCTTCCCACATCGGCCGGGGTTCGATGCAGCGCAACCCGCCCGGCATGGTGTTGGTCAGTTCGAACGGATACGCATGCGCGTCGCTGTCGTTGCGCAGCGTGTGCTGATCGACCAGCGCCTCCAGTTCGATCGCGGCCTGACCTTCGTAAAGCACGCGCTCACGGCACACGCCGAGCGTGGCCGCCACCGCGTCGAACAGACGGCCCGCCGAACTCGCGAGCGGGCTGTTCACACGCTGCGCGATCATCGAATCGAGCGCCGCGCGCGGACGGCTGCTCAGGAACTGCTGCATCTCCAGACCGCTGTAGTGGCGCGTGAATCCGTACCAGTCGAAAGCCGCCCGCAGATGCGCGTAGGCATTGCGCCACGGCTCGTCGATGGCGCGCGTGCCGCCCGGCATCGCTACCGGTTTGAAGCGGCCGAGGCGCGTATAGCCGCGATAGTCGGCCAGCATGAATTCGCCGCCCCACAACGTGCCGTCGTCGCCGTAACCGAGGCCGTCGAGCGCGACGCCGAGCATCGGCAACGCATCGAAGGGGACGCCGTTCTCGGCCATGCACGCGGCGAGATGCGCGTGATGATGCTGCACTTCGATCACCGGAATCTGTGGGGCTTGCGCGAGCTCGTAGCCGATCTTGCGCGACAGATACTCGGGATGCAGGTCGAGCGCGATCGCCTGCGGTTCATGCTCGAACAGACGCAGATACTGCGCCACCGCGCGGCGATAGTCCGCATATGTGAGCGCGTCTTCCAGATCGCCGATGTGATGCGAAACGATCGCCCGCGCATCTCGCGCGAGGCAGAAGGTGTTCTTGAGTTCGCCGCCCATCGCCAGCACTGCGGGGGTGTCGGCGAAACCTTTGGGCAACAGCAGCGGCGCCGGCGCATAGCCGCGCGCGCGCCGCACGATCCGCGCCGTTCCCTGCACCACGCGCGCGACCGAATCGTCGACCCGGCGGGAAATGTCGCGGTCGTGCATCAGGAAGACATCGGCGATACGGCCGAGACGCGCGCGGGCGTCCGCGTTGTCGATGCACGGCGGCTCGTCGCTGGTGTTGCCGCTCGTCACGACCAGCGCGGAATCGATCGACTCCATCAGCAACCGATGCAGCGGCGTGGTCGGCAGCATGAAGCCCAATGTGCCGACGCCCGGCGCAACACTCGGCGCGACGCATTCGACGCCATCGGCAGACAGAATCACGATGGGTCCGCCCGCGCTCGCGAGCAGCGCGTGCTCGGCCTGGTTCGCTGTGCAATACCGCTGCACGGCTTGCAGATCGCGCGCCATCAGCGCAAAGGGTTTGCGCTCGCGCCGTTTCAGCTGCCGCAGACGCGCGACCGCGGTTTCATCGTTCGCATGGCAGGCCAGCTGAAAACCGCCCAAGCCCTTGATCGCGACGATCGCGCCATGCCGCAGCAACTGGCTCGCCGCGCGGCACGGGTCGTCGCCGCGCACACGCCCGCCGTCGCGACTCTCCAGCCAGACACGCGGGCCGCATGCGGGGCACGCGACCGGTTGCGCGTGAAAGCGCCGGTTGGCGGGATCGTCGTATTCCGCGCGGCACGCGTCGCACATGGCGAACGCCGCCATCGTCGTATTGGCGCGATCGTAGGGAATGGCCTGCACGATCGATAGCCGGGGGCCGCAGTGCGTGCAGTTCGTAAAGGGATAGCGGTAGCGGCGGTTCGCCGGGTCGGCGATATCCGCCGCGCAGTCGGCGCAGATGACCGCGTCGGGCGTGACGCCGGTTTGCACAGGGCCACGCACGCTCGGCACGATACGAAAGTCATTCGCTCCGGCCGCCTCGTTCAACTGATGCCGCTCGATCGCGTCGATCCGCGCGAGCGGCGGACACTCGGCGCTCAGGCTGTCGATGAAACGCTGCAGCATCCGCGCGTCGCCCCATGCGTGAATCAGCACGCCGTCGCTGTCGTTGCACACGTCGCCGACCACGCCGCAGGCATGCGCCAGCCGCCACACGGTCGGCCGGAAGCCGACGCCCTGCACCAGCCCGCGCACGCGGATCTCTTCACCAACCGGTCCCGCGACCGCCGGATGCTGCGTCGAACCCGGCCCGGCGGGCTGTGCATGCGTGCTCATCGCCATCTCCCTGACCGTTGCCGCCTACATGTTGCGAATGCGGATATAGCGCTTGATGTCCTTCATATTCGCCAGCACGCCGACCACCAATGCCGGCAACAAGAGGTACCTGAAAAAGCCTTTCATGATGTCTCCCGCTTCAGTTATTCGACGCCGTATGCATGACGTGTCCGCGCACCGCGCATATCAGGCCACGCGCGCGGCGCGCTGCGCGAGCCTCGCCGTCACGAGCCGCACCACTACTTCAGCGGCCTGCTCCACCGCAGCCGCCACGGGGCGGCTCAAACTCATTCGCCCTTCTTCGCCTTCTTCGCAACCGAAATCCTGCGGCTCGCAGCCGAGCACGACAATGTCCTCGCAGCAGCCGCCGAGCATGCGCACGGTTTGCAGCACCTTGGCCGGGTCCATCTCATGCGGCAACATCAGGATCGGCAACGCGTACGGATCGTCGCTTGCTGTACTGTCCGGCTCGTCGACGGACGGCTCGATCACGTACAGCGTGCCGGGCGCGCCGCCACGCTGCGTCGCGTCGATCAGGATCGCGCAGTCCACGCCGTCGAGCAGCGCGTAACACAGATCGACGCCGCGAATGCCGAAGTCCGCGACGTCCACGTCCGCCGCGAATCCCGGCAGGTCGCCCGCGGCCAACTGTTGCAGCAAACGCCGCACCACTTCGACGCCGAAGCCGTCGTCGCCGAGAAACACGTTGCCGATGCCGGCCACCAGAATCGCGCTCATACGAGCCCCCGCCGTGCGCCGGCGGCCTGGCCGAGCGGCTCGATCTCGTCCGGCCCGAAGAAGAACCGGTGGCCCGGCATGCGCTGCACGCCGAAGTCCTTGCCCGGATCGTCGTCGATGGTCACGGCAACGTGCACGTGGTCGTCGAAATCGCGTTCGATCGATTCGATCGTCGCGACCATGCCGCTCAGCGCGATATCGAAGATGTCTGCGCGGCCGCGCGGGCGCAGGCGCACCTGATCGCCGATGCGGATCTCCACGCCCGCGACCCGCACGCAGGCAAGGTGCGGTCGCGCATCGAGTTCGGCCCACGGCGAGACGGGCGCGGCGGACTGTGCGGGAGAAATCGGCGCGCCCACGCTCGCCGCGTCGAGCGCGCGTACCTGCCGCAAGGTGCCGTGCAGCTTCTGCATCTGCTCGGCGCCCAGACCTTCGGTGCGCGCGAGCAAGGCGCGAGCGCGCTCGTCGGTGGCGACCATTTCGCGCTTTTCATCGTCGGTCATGGTGAGAATGCGCAGCGTGAGAATCTCGTCGATCTCCGTGGCGTCGAACAGATCGCCTGCGCTTTCGGGCGCGATCTGCGGGAAGTCGTAGAGGATGATCGGCGAGGCGAGCATGGTGTCGGGCCGCTGTTCATCGCCGACCAGCACCGGCCACACGCCGATATTGCGGCACGCGGCCGACGCCGCCGCGAGGTCGTCGGGCGGATCGATCGACGAGATCCATGTGCCGCGCTCGATGCTCAGCACCGTATGGCACGACACCAGCGCATACAGCGACGCGGCATCGCGCGTGAGGTTGCGCGCCTGCCCGAGCGGCGTCTCGTTGACGATGCGCACCTTCAGCCGGTAGACGCCCGCCGCCACGCTCGCCGCACTGATTTCGACGCGGCCTTGCAGCGCCGCACGCGTGCGGCGCAACGCACCGCGCAGCCTGCCATGCCGGTCCGCCAGCGGTTCGAGTTCATTGCCGGCATCGAGTGAAAACGGAATCTCGCGCGGCGCATTCAGCAAGTCGCCGAGCGCCAGCACGGGCAGCGCGAGGTGCCGTTCAGCCGCTTCCTGCCACGGCGTGTAGCGCCGTTCGTCGATGTCGAGCCGGGACACCGTGCGCCATGCCGGCTCGCCCGACTCCGGCCGCACCGCGGCGTTCGCCGGGACGTCCAGCACCGTCCGCTCGATCACCTGCAAAAAGCCGGGCCGCACGGCCACGCGCGTGTGCTCGCCGCCGCGCAGCAGACACTCGCTTTGCGTCACCCACGGATCGCTGCCGGATACCTCCGCATAGGCGCGCGGATAAACGCCGCCGAAGGTCCAGCGTTGCCGGTTCTTTACCGAAGTCGGCCGGTACGGATACAGCATGTAGCCTTCATACAGCACCGCCTGCACCACGCTCTCGACCGCGTTCACGATATGTCCTCCTCGAGCTTGTCGAGCAGGCTCGTCACCGCCTGCTCCCAACTCGTCAGACCGCCACGGGTTTTAAAACGCGAGAGGCGATCGAACACGTCGCGATGCAGGCATAGCCACGCGCCGTTCGGGTAATAGCGAGCCATCATGTCGCGCCATAGCGCCACCGGCAGACGGTACGCCGCCTCCTTGTGCCACGGAATCGGCGCGGCCTGCAATGCGCCGTCGGGCTCGCGATAGAACACGGTGCCGCTGAACTGCAGCATCAGCGGAATCTCGCCCTCTTCCAGGCCGTGAAAATATTTGGTGGCGGCCACATTGAAGTCGTAGCTGCACGGCACGCTCAGATCGAGCGTGCATTCGCCGGTGAACGGCGGCGCGACCGCCGACGCATGCGTCCACAGCATCGTGCGTAACGTATCGCCCCAACGCCGCGGAATGCCGAACAGGTCTTCGAGCCCGTACTGCTCGGCGGGCGCGTAGCGGCGTTTCGCGGCTTCGATCTGGATCTGGCATTGCAGCACGATGCTGGCGATCTCGCGCTGCGCCGAAGGGTCAGCCGCCGTATCGACGATATGCAGCTTGAACATCAGCAGCGGCGCCGCCGCAAACGGCACCACTTCCGCCGACTCGACGGTGAATGCGAGATCAGGCATGGAGCAAGCCCTCCGGTACGCGGCCCTGGGTCTTCAACGCGGCGAAGAAACGATGAATCGCGTCCCAGGCCTGCCGGCCGCCCGAGACGCCGCGCCAGCGCGCGCGAATCACGCCGGTCAGCGCATAGCATTGGTCGATCGGCACACGGTAATACTCGCGCGCGCCTTCGCTGCGGTTCACGAGCAGCGCTTCGACGTCGGGCTCCAGCTGCGCGAGCCACGGATTGTCGGCGACGAGTTCGGTCCACGCCTGCAGATCCAGCAGCGACTGCGTGCCGCCCGCCGGTCCGGGATACAGCGC
Source organism: Paraburkholderia phytofirmans (assembly GCF_046028095.1). GTDB lineage: Bacteria > Pseudomonadota > Gammaproteobacteria > Burkholderiales > Burkholderiaceae > Paraburkholderia > Paraburkholderia phytofirmans_A. The sequence continues at coordinate 336,040 of NZ_JAQQDJ010000008.1, read as the reverse complement.
GACGATATGTTGCGCCGAACTGTCGTGATAGAAGAAAGCCATGTCGATGGGAATCGCCAGCGCGTCCCACTGCGCGTCGCTCATGCGAAAGCCGTCGAGATAATGCGCGTCGCGCGGCACCGGACGATAGCGTGCGTTCTGCTGATTGCCGAACAACAATGCGCAGGCACGGCAGCAGCAATGCAGTTGTCGTTTGGCGATTTCGAACAGATGAGGATGGTCGGCCAGCAGCAGCGCGCCGCATAACTCGCAGTGCGTGTCGTCGGCTTTGCGCACGAAATGGCGCACGGCCGCGACCCAGCCGCGCGTCGTGGCGGCGGCGGGTGTCATTGCGCGCCGGCCTCGGTCCGGCTGGGTAACTTGGTGGGCTTGGTGTGGGTTTCCGTGTGCGCCTCGGTGTGCGGATTGGGCACGAAGCGCAGTTCATGCACGTTGACGTCCTGCAAGCCCGCGATGTCGACGCGCATCGCCTCAGGCGCCGCTTCGAAAATCGCCAACTCGATTTCCTGCTGCAGTTCGCCGACTGAATTGTGCTTGCCTTGCAGACGCCCGGCCACTTTCACACGCACCGCTTCTTCCGCGGCGCCGAGCAATTCGATCTGGATGCCTTGCACGCCGAGCAGCGGCCGCATCTTCTCCACCGCACGCGACACACGCGTCGGCAAGTCCTGCGGGTGCAAACCGTGCAACAGTAAAAGCGCCGACACCCCGGCGTCGCGTTCGAACGCTTCGACCATGGCGTCGTCCATTGCTCCGGCGCACGAGACGATCTCCAGCAGCCGCGCGAGCCCGTTCGTATGCAGATCGAGCACCACCTGCAGCAGTTCCTGTGCGCTCTCGCGCGCCGTCGGATCGTCGAGCGTCTCCAGCGCCGCGATCAGTTCCTCGATACGGCGCTGCTGGGCGGCGACCGCCCGCTGGTCGCTCATCCCGGCGCTCACGTATGCGCTCCCTGCATCACGCCGAAGGTCGGCGAGTGCGAGGCGTCGATGGTCTTGCCGTTGCCCACGTACATATGCACGCCGCACGGCAGGCACGGATCGAAGCTGCGCACCGCGCGCATGATGTCGATGCCCTTGAACTTGTCGGGGCCGTTCTCTTCGAAGATCGGCGTGTTCTGCACCGCGTCTTCATAAGGTCCGGGCGTGCCGTAGATATCGCGCGGATTGGCGTTCCATGGCGTAGGCGGATACGGATGATAGTTGGCGATCTTGCCCTCGCGAATCACGAGATGATGCGAGAGCACGCCGCGCACCGCCTCATGAAAGCCGCAGCCGAGGCCTTCTTCGGGCACCGTGAAATCGCTGAACGTGCGGGTGCGGCCCGCGTGCAATTCGGCGAGCGCCTGCTCGGCGAAATACAGCGCCGCGGCTGCCGAATAAGCCTGAAAGTAAGTGCGGGCGCGATCGCGTTCGATCGCATTGCTCCACTTCGGAATCTTCCATTCGAATTCGACTTCGGGCTTGAGCGCGGTCTTCGGCAAATAGATCTTCACGCTGTGACCGGTCGCTTTGATATAGCCGATATCCACCAGTCCCGCCAACGCCGTAGACCACAGGCGCGCAATCGGACCACCGCCGGTATCGAGCGCGAGGTGGTCGCCCGTGCGCTTGTCGAGCCAGCGCGGCGACATGACCCACGTATAGTTGCCGTCGAATTTGCGCTTCTGCGGATGCGGCAGCGTGGTCTGATTCCACGGATGCTTGCGGTCCACCGGATTGCCGAGCGGGTCGTTCTTCACGAAGGTTTCTTCGTGATCCCAATCGTCGTAATAGGAACTGCCGAGCAGGATGCGAATGTTCAGGTTGATGTCGACGAGGTCGGTCGTGATCAGCTCGCCATCCACCACCACGCCCGGCGTGACGAACATGCCGCGGCCCCATTGCGTCATGGTGTTGTAGTTGTAGTCGCACACGTTCGGGTCTTGGAACGAGCCCCAGCAGCCGAGCAGAACACGGCGCCGGCCCACTTCTTCATAACCGGGCAGTGCCTCGTAGAAGAAGTCGAACAGATCGTCGTGCAGCGGCACGACCTTCTTCATGAACTCCACGTATTTCATCAAACGCGTGATGTAGTCGGTAAAGAGCTGAATGGTTGGCACGGTGCCCACGCCGCCGGGATACAGCGTCGACGGATGCACGTGGCGGCCTTCCATCAGGCAGAACATTTCGCGCGTGTAGCGGCTCACCATCAGCGTCTCGCGGTAGAACTCGCCGGTAAACGGATTGAGCGCGGTCATGATGTCCGCGATGGTTTTATAGCCGTGCTTGTCCGCATGCGGCGCGGGTGTTGTCTGCGCCTTGGCCCACACGCCCGGATTGGTTTCCTTGACCATCGTCTCGCAGAAGTCCACGCCCACCAGATTGTCCTGGAAGATGTTGTGGTCGAACATGTATTCGGCCGCTTCGCCGAGATTGACGATCCACTCGGCGATCATCGGCGGCTTCACGCCGTAGGCCATGTTCTGCGCGTAGACCGAGCAGGTCGCGTGATTGTCGCCGCAAATGCCGCAGATCCGGCTCGTGATGAAATGCGCGTCGCGCGGGTCCTTGCCCTTCATGAAAATGCTATAGCCGCGAAAGATCGACGACGTGCTGTAGCATTCCGCGACCCGTCGGTTCGCAAAATCGATCTTGGTGTAAATCCCCAGACTGCCGACGATCCGCGTAATCGGATCCCAGTTCATTTCGACCAGCTTGCCCGGCGCTGCCTGGGTGGTGCTGGTCGCTTCAGGTGCGGTGCTGACGGCCATGACCTTCTCCTGCTGACTATGCTGACGACACTGACTGCGCGAATCCGCCCGCTCAGCGACGGTAACCGGTGGTGAGTTCCGAACGGTTGTGACGCCATTTCGGCTCATCGTTGAGCGTGTTTCTGGTCAGTTTGCGCAAGCTGCGGATCAGCGGGCCATAGCTCCTGATCAGATTCGACGACAGCACCGCGCCGGGCGGCTCGTCCATGAACGGCATGAACTTGTCCGGAAAGCCCGGCATCGTGCAGCCGATGCAGATGCCGCCCACGTTCGGACAGCCGCCTATGCCCGCCATCCAGCCACGTTTGGGCACGTTGCATTGCACGACCGGTCCCCAGCAGCCGAGCTTGACGATGCAATTCGGGCTGCCGTATTCGGTCGCGAAGATCGCCTGCTCGTACGAACCCGCCCGGTCGCAACCGTCGTGCACGGTGCGGGTGAACAGCCACTTCGGCCGCAACGCGTCGTCGAGCGGAATCATGGGTGCGAGGCCCGCGAGCTGATACAGCAGATAGAGCAGCGTCTCCATGAAGTTGTCCGGCTGCACCGGGCAGCCCGGCACGTTGACGATCGGCAGGCCCGCTTTCGACTTCCAGTCCCAGCCGAGATAGTCGGCGAGACCCATGCAGCCGGTCGGGTTGCCTTGCATCGCGTGAATGCCGCCATACGTCGCGCAGGTTCCCGCGCCGACCACCGCCAGCGCGCGCGGCGCGAGCCGGTCGAGCCATTGCGGAATGGTGATCGGGTCGCCTGTGTCAGGGTCGGTGCCCAGGGCGGCCCAATAGCCCTCGCGATTGATCCGCTCATTGGGAATCGAGCCTTCCATCACCAGCACGAAGTTATCCAGCTCGCCACGCGCGGCCTGATGAAACGGCTTGAGAAACTCGTCGCCGTTTTCGTACGCCAGTACGGGATTGTGTAGATGGACCTTCGGCAAGCCGGGAATCGCGCCGAGTATCACGTCCTCGATACTCGGCTGGGTGGCCGCGGTGATGGACACCGAATCGCCGTCGCAGCCGAGGCCCGCGGTAATCCAGATGATGTGCACTTCCTTGAGGGCCGGCGCGTGCTGAGTCTTGCGCCCATAGGGGACGTTGTCTGCTTCCGCCATGATGTGTCTCCACTACGTTCACGTTCTTTTTGGACAAGCAAAGATACGTGGCGAGCGCCGCACGGCAGTCACGTGTCCAGCAATCGATCAGGGATAATTTCCGCGTGGGGAGCGGTTAAAAAGATCGGATTTGCTGCATGTTTTCGTTTGAATGGTGCTCATCGCAATGAGCCCGAAAAACTTGTTCGAGTATAGTTCAGCGATACGAAATACCCCAATTTTCATGGCTTTTTCGCGAAACTTCGCGCGCCGCGATAGCCGCATCCACGCACCCTGTTCAATTCTCTGACGATAGACCCTAAGGGTTGGGGCTACGCTTATTTTTCATGCGCCGTCATCAGGAACGGATTTCCATTTCGCCGACTCGCTGCCACTTGTAAACCGCCGCGGACAATAACCATGCGGCCGCGAAAACGCCGGCGATCGCATAGCCGAGCATGCCGAAGTGATCGTTGAGAACCGCCACGGTCTGCCAGAATCCGCCATTCAGATGCAGCTTGCCGGCCGCGAGCCCAAGGCCTTCGATGCTGCCGACCAGCAGCGCCACCAGCACCGAAATCGTCGTGATGGTGAGGTTGTAGTAGAGCTTGCGCACCGGCTTAACGAAGGCCCAGCCGTAGACGCCCAGCATGAGGATGCTGTCGGTGGTATCGATCAGCGTCATGCCCGCGGTAAACAGCACCGGGAACACGAGGATCGACCAGATCGACATGCCTTGCGCGGCGCCCGCCGCGGAAATGCCGAGCAAGCCGACTTCGGTCGCGGTATCGAAGCCGAGGCCGAACAGAAAGCCGAGCGGGTACATATGCCAGCTTCGTGTGATCAGGCGAAACAGCGGCTGGAAGATGCGAGCAAGAAAGCCGCGATTGGCAAGCAGCATGTCGAGATCTTCGTCGACGTACGGCTCGCCGCGGCGCACGCGCCGAAACGCGCGCAGCACGGTGCGCAGCACGATGAGGTTCAGCAGCGCGATGGCATACAGGAAACACGTCGACACGAGCGTGCCGATCATTGCGCCCGTATCCCTGAATCCGCTCAGCCGGGTTTGCAGGACCATCGCGGTAACGGCAATGCCGAGCGTCGCCAGTACGACGATGGTGGAATGGCCGAGCGAGAACATCAGCCCTGCGGTCAGCGGACGCTGGCCGGACTGCATGAGCTTGCGCGTGACGTTGTCGATGGCGGCGATGTGGTCCGCGTCCACGGCGTGCCGCAAGCCGAGCGAATAAGCCAGCAGGCAGGAACCCATCAGCAGCGGATAGCCGCGAAACGCCACGAAGGCCGCGAGCCATGCGGCGAGATTGAAGGTCAGCAGCAACGCGTAGAGCCAGGCGATCCGCCGGCGCTGATGGCCCGGCGCCGCTGTCGGGAACGCCTTTACGGACTCCGTCATGTGTTCTTCTCCTCGGAGCGAAGGCGAAGGCGGCTGCTTTGCACAACCAGGCGCTCAAAGCTTCTTTTCGATAATAGACCTTTTCAGACGCTGCGCCATCGCCCGATGGATGACGCAGCGCATCACCGCTTCAGGCTATTTCACATTGAACGCATAGTCGCCATGGGTGCGATGTCCGTCCGACGCGACGGCCACCCAGTGCACCGTGTAGTGACCAGCCGCGAGCGTCGGCAGCGGCACCGTGATCAATGCCCGCTGATGCTCATCGACTGTGGCCTTCTCCGTGTTGACCTGCTTGCCGCTCGCGTCGGTCACCGTCAGCGAACTGAACGCCGCTTCGAGCGGGCCGTCGAACGTCACCCGCACCTGCGCGGGTGAGGCCACCGTCGCGCCGGCTCCTGGCTCCTGCTTCTGCGGGAACACATGCGCGAAAGCCGCGCTGGCGAATGCAAGGCCCACGAACAGCGCCGCCAGTTTCGCCACGGCGTGTGTGCCACGCAAACGTGCAGGTTTCATCGTGTCATTCATCATCACTCTCCTGCTTTACTGGAACAGCGGTTTGCCGATCGTGGTCGGTGCGACGTCGTCGAAGAAGATATGCGCCTGGACCAGAATGCCCACATGCGAGCCGCTCGCACGATTGATCGGGATTTGCGCTTCCACGCCGAACTGCCCATAACGGTTGATCCAGATGAAGCCCGGATTGACCGTGCCGGTCGTCTGCCCCTGGCTGCGCGATAACGGAATTTCCACCAGCGGAATCAGATTGGCGAACGGTTGCGGCAGACCGACATCGCGCACGTGCTGCTGCAGATACGGCAAGCTGTATTGGACGGTGAAGCCGTAGTTGAAGGCGTTCGGCTGTCCCGCGCCGGTGGTCAGCGCCGGACCCGCTTCGCCGGTGATCGCGATCGGCCGCAGATACGCGAGCGACTCGGGCAGATCGCCCATGCCCTTGCCGACGTAAACCGTCGGCGAGATCGTCGAGAAGTTGTCGGCGATCGCGCGGCTGCCCGTGCCGCCGAGTTCGGCATCCACGCCGACCGAGGTCATGAACTCGTGCGCGTCGTTGACGTACAGCAGGTACTTCAAGCCGACGCCAAAGTTGTCGAAGCCGCGCGCCCGCGGGTTGTTCTGCATCGCATACGTGCCGTCGACGGACACCGCGAGCCGCGACGTGATCAGCTTGTCGTACTCGAAGTCGAAGGTGTTGATGCTCTGGTCGCCGTTGTCGCCCGGCACGCGTTGGTGGCCGAATTGGAGGTTGGCTTCGTCGCCGACGCCGGGGTCGTCGACAGCCATCGTCGCTGGGAAAACGCGGTTGCCCGCGATGGCGTGGGCGCCGGCAAACGTTGGCGCGCACAGCAATGCGCCGGCAGTAGCGACGAGAAGCGCCGCCGAGCGCAGCGGTTGCGCACGGGGCGTTGAGTGGATACGCATGGTTGATCCTGTTTCATGGGTCGTGACAATGCCGGCGCGCACAGTCGACAGGGACGTGCGGCGGCAGCCGCGATGCATTCGATGCATCGCGCCGTGGTGACTCGAATCAGGATGCGGACGGAGGGGCGCGGGGTTGCGCGAAAGTGAGCGGCTCGACGCGGCGCACGCTTTCGAAGCGGGTCGCGACGGTGTGCTGCAAAGCGCGGACGGTGACGACGAACAGCGCCTCGACGCTCGGCACGGCCGGCATGTGGGCGAGCAGGCTGCAATATCCGCAGGCGTCGCCGTCGGACATAGCGGTGTGGCCGGTGTGTTTGTCGGCTGCCTGATCGGGCACGCTCGACGTGACAGACGACGCGTCTGGCATGTCCGTCTGCATGGAGTCCATCGCCCCCATCGACGCCATCGACGGCATATCGCAATGCTCGTCCGACATGGCGCTTTCATCGGCGCGCGCGGCGAGCGTGTGCGAGATGGTCGGCGCGAGCGTGGCCATCAGGATCGCGAACAATCCCAGCCAACTGCCGATCTTCCGATAGAAACGACTCACGATGCGCCCGGCGACACGATGGGGAAGCTGTCGCGGATTATGCCACGGTCAATAGAGCAAACTGCCGACGGCAAACCCGCCACGGACAGTGGACAATGCGTTTCATCCCGGCTCCCGGCACGGAGTGTCCATGAAACCGCAGCGCCCGCGTCCCCCGCAGTTTCCCGGCGAAGAGCCGCATGCCGAGTGGCGCGACCATACTCTGCTCTATGCCGTCGTGGCGGCCCTCATCATACTCATGGTCACACTCGCCGTCTGGCTGGTCGATCCGGCGCCGCCCAAGACGATCACCCTGAGCGCCGGGCCGCATGACAGCTCGTTTTTCGTCGCCGCCGAGCAGTACAGGAAAATCCTCGCCCGCAACGGCATCAAGCTGAACGTGCTGGAGTCCGACGGCTCCGTGCAGAACCTGCAACGTCTGCTGGACCCGAAGCAGCGCGTCGACGTCGCGCTCGTGCAAGGCGGCGTGGCCGACGGCCTCGACACCTCGTCGCTGATGTCGCTCGGCAGCGTTTTCTATATTCCGGTGGTGGTGTTCTATCGCGGCTCGGGCTTGAGTCAGCTTTCGCAACTGGAAGGCAAACGGATCGCCGTGGGCCGCGAAGGCAGCGGCACGCGCATGCTGGCGCTCAAACTGCTGGATGCGAACGGCATCGAGCCGGGCGGCGACACCACGCTGGTCCCGAGCGACGGCCTGCAAGCCGCCACCCAGCTGGTGGCGGGCGACGTGGATGCGGCGATCCTGAACGGCGACTCGGCCACGCGCGGATTAATGCTGCGCCTGCTCAAGGTGCCCGGCGTGTCGGTGATGAACTTCGCGGAGGCGAGCGCCTATACGCGTCTTTTTCCCTATCTGGACCAGATCGACCTGCCGGCCGGCGTGCTGGATCTGAAGCGCCGGATTCCGCCGGAAACGGTGCATCTGATCAGCCCGACCGTCGAGCTGGTGGCCCGCACCACGCTGCATCCGGCTATTTCCGATCTGCTGATCGAGGCGGCGCAGGAAGTGCATGGCATGCCGGGGCTGCTGCAGCGAGCGGGAGAATTTCCGAGTCCGGTCGCGCGTGAATATCAGATCAGCGAGGACGCGCAGCGTTACTACAAGACGGGCAAGAGCTTTCTGTACCGCACGCTGCCGTTCTGGCTGGCGAGCATCGGCGACCGTACGCTGGTTCTGCTGCTGCCGATGGCCGTGCTGCTGTTCCCGGCCATGCGCCTGATTCCCGCGCTCTACCGCTGGCGGGTGCGCTCGCGCATCTATCGCTACTACGGTTCGCTGATTGCGATCGAACGCGGCGCGCTCGCCGATTCGACCGACGAGGAGCGCAAGCGGCTCTTCGCGGAACTGGATCAGATCGAGGATTCGTTGAATCGGCTGCGCATGCCGCTCGCTTACGCCGACGCGTTCTATGTGCTGCGCGAACACGTCGGCTTCGTGCGCAGCCGGCTGGGGGCTGCGCCGCGGCAAGGCAGCCACGCCTAGGCGGCGTGGCGGGTTTTACGCTTCGCGGGTGGCGGGTGAGTCGGACGGTTCGGCACTGGCTTGCGCGGCGGCTTCAGCGTTCGGCTGCGCGGCTGTCTCGGTGGACGCTTGCGCGACTACCTCGGCCGCCGCTTCCGCGCCTGCCTCGCCGGTCGCATTCGCCGCGCCGGCTGCCGCCTTCGCCGCACCCCTGCCCGCGCGATGCGCCTGCAGACGCTGCGCACCGGCGGCCTCCTGCGCCGTGACCTTACCGGCCTCCGCGCCCGTCAGATCGACGCGCGCCGCGCCTTCCACCAGAGATTTCCAGTAGCGGCTGCCACGGCACCACGTCTTGATCGCGTCGCGCAACTCTGCTTCGCTCAGCGACAAGTCCTTGGCGTGCACCACGAGGTCTTCGAAAATACCGACCTTGAGCGGCAGCTTGGGCGCCGGATTCTTGGGGAACGCAATGGGGAAGCGCTTCTGCAGCCGCCCGATCGATTTCACCACCGGGTCCACCGGCTTCGCATCCACCGCCGGTTTGGCGTCGGAGGCGGCTGCGGGCGCGGCACGGCGCGGCGGCGCGGGCTTGCGGGCAGGCCTCGCGCCCGGCTTGGCCGCATCTTTGGCAGCGGGCTTGGAAGCGTCCCTGGCCGGCTTGGATGCGTCCTTCGAAGCAGGCTTGGCGCCGGACTTCGCGGCAGGCGCAGCCTCGCGGCGAGCCGCGGCCAGTTGCTTCTTCAGTTCAGCGAGTTGTTCGAAACCCATAGCGCACAATCGATCGAGAAAGACGAGATTGTAGCAGCGTAAGGAAACCCGTTCGTGACGACGCCGCGCGAGCGCGCACGCAGGCTTGCGCGTACGCCCGGCGCGCTGCGTATAAACTCGATGTTTGCGGCGCTTTCCGCCGTCCTTCTCCCCTTCCCGCCTCCGCACCCGCGCTTCATGGACCTCAAGCAAATCCACTATTTCATCGCGCTTTTCGAAGACGGCTCCGTCACGCGCGCGGCGAAACGGCTCAATATCGTCCAACCCGCGCTCAGCATGCAGATTTCGAAGCTCGAAACCGAATTGCACCAGAAACTCTTCGAGCGCGGCCCGCACGGCATGACGCCGACCGACGCGGCGCGCCAGATGTACCGCCTGTACACGCCGATCATGCGCGACATCGAGCGGGCGCGCGACCAGCTGAGCCGGCAGGACGCGATCGTGACGGGGCGCGTGTCGCTCGGCATGGTGTCGTCGGAGGCGGAAAGCGTGCTGCCGGAGTCGCTCGCCAGGTTCAACGCGATGTTCCCGCAAGTCGAAGTGTCGGTCGCCGACGGCTTCAGCGCGCAGTTGATCGACGCGGTAGAAGCCGGCCGGCTGGATGCGGCCATCATCAACAAGCCGCGCGGGCGCCTCACGCTCGACGTGGTGCCGCTGGTCGACGAGGAAATGGTGCTGGTGACCAGTGCCGCGCTAGGCCCCGACCTGCCGCCGGCCGTCGATCTCGCGCAACTGGCCGACATCGAGCTGGTGCTGCCGACCCGCCGCAACGGCCTGCGCGGCGTGCTGGACGCGGCGCTCCTGGCCGCGGACGTGGTCATCAAGCCGAAGTTCGAGATCGACCTGCTGAACACCATCGTGCAGTTCGTCGAACAGAGCAGCGTCGCGACGATCCTGCCGCGCGTGGTGGTTCAGCGCAAGGTCGACGAAGGCGTGCTGTGCGCGCGCACCATCACGTCGCCGCCGATCGTGCGGCACATCATCCGCGTGAGCCATCCGAAGCGGCCGATCGGGCCCGCGGCGCACGCGCTGATCGAGATCATCGGCGAGGAGATCCGGCGGGTGACGACCGGCGTGCCCGCCGACCCATCCGGGAGTTAAACCGGCTCGCGCACCGCGCTCTGCTCGAGGCGGCCGCGCGTTTCCGGCACGACGAACGCGCCGATCAGGAAAATCACGCTGATCGCCCCGACGAAGATCGCCAGCGTCATCGGCAACTCGCTCGCGTCTTTGGCCACCAGCGAGACGGCGGTCGGCATCATCCCGCCGATCGCAAAGCCGATGTTCCACGAGAGCCCGGTGCCGGTCGCGCGAATCGCGGTCGGGAAGCGTTCGTTCAGGAAGATCAGGATCGGCGCATAGCCCGCGCTGCCGAGCGCGCTGAGAATCACCGCGTAGACGCCGATCATGGTGATGCTCTGCGCGGTGGGCAGCAGCAGGAACAGCGCGGGCAACGCGAACAGGCGAATCACGCCGAGCCAGATGAAAGTGCTCTTGCGCCCGATAAAGGTGCTCAGATGCCCCGCCGCCACCGACGCGATCACCACCGCCACGCTGCAGATCAGCAGGATCCCCGCCGCCGCGCCGTTCGGCGCGTGGCTCACCACCTTGAGGAAGGTGGGCAGATAGCCCGAGGTCAGGTAGTAGCCGCTGCCGCCGCCGATGGTCAGCAGCAGGTTGACCAGAAGGATCGACCGATAGTCGCGGGAAAACAGCGTGCGCAACGGCGAGCGCACGATTTCGACCGGCGTGTCGAGATTCTGCGCGGCCGCCTTGGCGGCTTTATCGGCAGCGAGCTTCTTCCACAGCGGCGACTCTTCGAGGCTGCTGAAGACGAACAGGCCGAGCACCGAGCTGATGATGCCGGTGAAGAACATGCAGCGCCAGCCCCATACATCGAACGCTGCGCCGGGGAATAGCGCCGACATCGCCAGATACGTGAGCGAGGCGAGCAACGCGCCGAGCCCCGCTCCGCCGCCGCCGATCAGCCCCGACACGGCGCCGCGATATTTCGGCGCGACCGATTCGGTGCCGATGGTGTGCGTCGACGCCACCACACCGCCCACGAACACGCCCTGCACGAGCCGCAGCATGAGGAACAGGATCGGCGCGACGAGACCCACCTGCGTGACGGTCGGCAGCAAGCCGAACGCCGCAGTGGAAAGGCCCACGCCGACCACGGCGATGATCATCGCGCCCTTGCGTCCATGCCGGTCCGCGTACGAGCCGAACCATGCCGAACCCAGCGGGCGCATCAGCAGCGTCACGGCAAACGACGCATACACCGCCGCGAGCGAGAGCATTGCGTGCTCGGATGGGAAAAACAGCCGCCCGACCACTGGCGCGACGAACAGCAACACGAACAGATCGAACAGATCCAGTGCCCAGCCGAGGCACGAGGCCATTACCGCACCCATCACTTGTCGCTGGTCAACCGCGGGCAAGGCGGCGCCATTTTGCGCTGCTACGGACATCGTCATCTCCTTGACTATCAGCGGGGCGTCTCTCGATCGCCCCGTTTTGAGGCACGTTCTATTGCACGTGCTCTTGGTGGTGTTAAGAAACCCTATGGCGACGCCGTGGTGAGCGGCGCCGTATTCGATGCAGCATTCGTCTCGCGCCGCGCGAGCATCGCGTCGGCGATTTTTTCGGCCATCATGATGGTCGGGATATTCGTGTTCGCCGAGGGCAGCCGCGGCATCAGCGAGGCGTCGACCACTCGCAGGCCGAGTGCGCCGTGCACGTTGCCAATGGAGTCGGTTACGGCCATGACGTCATGCGCGTCGCCTATCCGGCAAGTACCGCTCGCGTGCCAAACGCCGAACACGTTGGCGCGGATGAAGTCTTCGAGCGCGCCCGGCTCGGCGAGCAGCGCGGACATGCGCTGGCCCCGCGTGAAGAAACGCTCGATCAGCAGACGCCGCAACGGCGCGGGTGTATCGAGCAGCATGCCGAGCAGCGAAGTCAGCGCCGCATTGCCCTTGCCGACGCGGCTCAGCGCTTTCACACGCGGCGAAAACGCGGCCGGAAAAAAGTCGCGCGGGTTGTCGCCGAGACCGGACGCCTCGACGATCTTCGTCAGCATCCGCACGCCGTACGCGAGGCGCGCGAGATCGCGCGGATCGTCGAGCAGATTCAGATCGACGCGCGGCGCCACGGTTGGATCAGCGGATACGAGTTGCACACGGCCGCGCGAATAAGGCCGGTTGCACCAGAGAAAAAACAAACCGAGCCGGTTGCCGAGCGCATGCCATGCAGCGCGCGTCGCACTCGAGAGATACAGATCGGATTCGTCGCAACCCGCAACGCCCGAGGTAAAACGCGCAGCCGTCATACTCGCGCGACGGCGCGACAGCGGCATGCGAAAACGCCGTTCGAGAAAATGACAGAACGTGAGGGACGGATGATCCTGCAGATTGCGTCCCACGCCCGGTAGATCGACCTTGCAGTCGATGCCGAGCGCGTCGAGTTCCGACTTCGCGCCGATGCCGGCCCGCATCAGCAACGCGGGGGATTGCAACGCGCCCGCGCTGACCACGACTTCATTGGCGTCGAAACGGATGCGCGCACCGCTGCGCTCCACCGCGACCACGCCACGCGCAACACGCCCCTCCATGACGATCGACTCGACGCGCAAGTCCGCATAGATGTGCAGATTGCGGCGCTGACGCGTCGCTTCGTCCAGATAGGCGATTGCGGTCGATACACGCTGGTCGTCGAGGTTTGAAAACGCGCCGGGAAAATAGCCGTCGCCAAATTCCGCGTTCTGATCCTCGAGGGCCGCGAAACCGTTTTTCCGCATGCCGCAGGCGAAGGCATCGCAGAACGCGGGCCAGTATGCCGGCAGAATTCGGCGAATCGGCACCGGGCCGTCTCTGCCGTGCAGTTCGCCGGCGGGAAAATTCACATCGCGTTCGAGCTTGCGGAAATACGGCAGCACGTCCTGCCATGCCCAGCCGCTTGCACCGTTGGCGGCCCAGTCGTCGTAGTCGCGCGGCAGGCCGCGATTGGCCGACTGCACGTTGATGCTCGACCCGCCGCCCATCACGCGGCCCTGCTCGTAGACGCGCGGCGCGGCGGTACGGGTGGCGCTCGCCTTCAGCTCCGGCCAGATGTATTTCTCGCCGCAGAAGACCGGCATCGGATAGCTGTCGAGAATCGCCGCGGGCACTTTGCCCGGCGGCGTATCCGCGCCCGCTTCGATCAGCGCGACGCGCAACGACGGGATTGCCGACAGCCGATGCGCGAGCACGCACCCTGCCGATCCACCGCCGACGATCACGTAATCGAAGCGCTCCATACACCTGTCTCCTTTATTTGGGTTCGCCCTTGCCGGGCGTCCGCCTCAACTGCCGCGAAACACCGGCTTGCGCTTACCGTGAAACGCCTCGACGCCCTCGCGGAAATCATCCGAAGTGCGCAAACGGCTATAGCAATGCCCTTCGAGTTCGATCGCGATCGACAGCGGCGCGTCCTCGGTATCGTTGAGCAGCTTCTTCGCGGTGCGTTGCGCGAGCGGCGAGAACGCGCGCAATTCATCCACCAGCGCGTCGGTCGTCGCTTCGAGTTCGGAGTCGGCCACGCATTCGACCGCGATGCCCCACTCGTAAGCCTGCTTGCCCGGAATCCGGCGCGAGCGCATCACGATGTCCTTGGTGCGGCCGATGCCGACCATCTGCTGCAAACGGGCCGAGCCGCCCGAACCCGGAATCTGCCCGAGTTTCTGTTCCGGCAGCGCGTAGAACGTGGTGTCGGTGGCAATGCGGAAATCGCACGCGAGCGACAGTTCGAAGCCAACACCGAAGCAGAAACCGCGGTTCGCGGCGATCACAGGCTTCGAGCAGCGCGCGGGTGCGGCGATGTTCCAGGCGAGCTTCGACACGGTCTCGGGCGACGCTTCGAGAAAGCCCTTGATGTCGCCGCCGCTCGAAAAATGTTCGCCTTTGGCGCGCACGACGATCACGCGCACGCGCGGGTCTTCGTCGAGCGCTTCGAAGGCGGCGCGCAACTGGTCGCGCGCATGCATCGAAATCACGTTAAACGGCGGCCGGTGCAGAATGATGTCGGCCCGCTCGCGCTGCGCGTCGATCTCGATGGAAAAGCCGTCGAGGTCCTGCAGCAGGCTCTGGCCGCGGTGGGTCAAATCGGTCATGAGTTACTCCTTGGTGGTTTCCGTGTGAGGTGCAATGGCTTCGCCTTGAGCGTCGCGCTGGTACTCGCCGGCGGACAGCTTGCGGCGCAGAATTTTCCCGACCGGGGACTTCGGTATGTCGTCGACGAACACGTATTCGCGCGGACGCTTGAAGTTCACGAGGTCGGAGGTGCGGCAGTGCGCGTCGAGCGTCTCGGCATCGACGTAGACGCTGCGCTTGACGAAGGCGACCACGCGCTGGCCCCAGCGCTCGTCCTTCACGCCGGCCACCGCGACCTCGTCGACCGCGGGGTGCAGCGACAGCACCGACTCGATATCGACCGGCGAGATGTTCTCGCCGCCGCTGATGATCATGTCGTCGACGCGGCCCGATACGTACAGGTCGCCTTCGGCGTCGAAGAAACCGGTGTCGCCCGTGAAGTACCAGCCGTCGCGCAACGATTTGGCGTTCGCGTCGGGACGCTTCCAGTAGCCTTCGAAGGCTTCGTCGCCAAGCAGGTCCGCGATGATCTGGCCTTCTTCGCCCACTTGCGCCAGATCTTCGGGCGTAAGCGCGTCGAGCCTGACCACGCGCAAACGCGTATTGATGCCTGCGCGTCCCGCGCTGCCCGGTTTTCGTGTGGCATCCTGATCGATGCTGAAGGTGTAGACCTCGGACGAGCCGTAGTGATTGACGAACAGGTCCGGTTCGAACGCCGCCGAGAGGCGCTTGAGCAAACCGTCGTTCATCGGCGCGCCGGCGAAACCGAGCTTCTTCACCGTGGACGTATCCGTCGACGCGAAAGCCGGATCGGCCAGCAGATCGTGATACAGCGTCGGCACCAGGTAGAGGCAGGTGAGCTTGTGCTGCGCGATCGCATCGAGTGCGAAGCGCGCATTCCAGCGGCGCACGCAGACGAACAGGCCGTCCACCAGCGCCATCGAGAGCAGCGAGCGCACGCCCATGGTGTGATAAAGCGGCATCACGCCGAGCGTGCGTTCGCCGTGGCCGTACAGATTCTGCGCGACATGCGCGAGCGCGGCGGCGCGTTCATGCCGATGCCGGCGCGGCACGCCTTTCGCCTTGCCGGTGGTGCCCGAGGTGTAGAGAATCAGCGAGTAGTCGTCGGCATTCGCGCGGGTGTGCCCGGCGTTCAGCGCGTCCGGCGTGCCTTGCGCCATCAGCGTTTCGAAGCTCGCGGTGCGGCCTTGCACGTCGTCGAGACCGATACGCGGCAGACGTTGCGCTGCGGGACTCTGCGCGACGGCGTCGGCGCACACCGGTTCGTACACGATGGCTTTCACGCCGGCGTCGGTCACGCAGTATTCGAGTTCATCGGGTTTCGCGCGCCAGTTCAGCGGCACGATCACCACGCCCGCGAACTGGCAGGCCCAATGCAGGGTCGCCATTTCCCAGCGGTTCTGCAGTACCACCAGCAAGCGGTCGCCATGTGCGAGACCCAGACCGCGCAGACCTTCGGCCACCTTCACGATGAGCCGGTGCCACTGCGCGTACGTCAGCGTCAGTTCACCGTCGACGAGAGCGAGCGCATTGGGGCTGCGTTCCACGCTCTGTAAAAAGGTTCGGCCGAGGTCAAGCATGAGCGGCCTCCACGGTTTCGCTAGCCGCGTGGCCTTGCCGGCGCCGTGCCGCCACGTCGAGCACCGCGGCGACGATCGGCGTATAGCCCGTACAGCGGCACAGGTGACCCGAGAGCATGTCGCGAACCTGGGCTTCGCTCGGATCGGGCACGCGCCGCAGATAGTCCGCGCACGACATCAGTATCCCGGCCGTGCAGAAGCCGCACTGCAACGCGTGATGCCGCTGGAACGCCTGCTGCAGATCGCCGAGTTGCATGTCGGGCGCGAGTCCCTCCACGGTGTCGATGCGGCGGCCATCGGCCTGCACCGCCAGCATCAGGCACGAGCGCCCTGCCACGCCGTCCACGTGCACCGTGCACGCGCCGCACACGCCGTGCTCGCAGCCGACGTGCGTGCCGGTCGCGCCCAGTTCATGACGGATGAAATCCGACAGCAGTTCGCGTGGCTCGCAATAGCCGCTGCGTTCACGGCCATTGAGCGTCAGCGTGACGCATTGCCGTTCGCCCTGCCGCATCACGTGCACGACATTGCCGTTCGATGTATTGCTCACTTCGCCTCCTCGATCACGCGCCATCCCAGTTGCCGGACCAGATGCCGGCGGTATGCCGCGCTGATATGCGCGTCGTCCTGCGCGCCCAGCTTCCAGCTCAAATCGTTCAATGCGCTGCGCAGATCCTCGTCACGCAGACGCGGCCATTGCTCGACCACCGGCCGGTCCGCGACGCCGCCCACCGCGAGGCGGATCGAATCGTTCGTCACGACGGCCGCGCAGGCGACCATCGCGAAGTCGCCGTGGCGCGCGGAGAATTCCGTGAAGCCGTAGCGCTCGCCTGGCCGCCTGAGCGGAAAGCGTACGGCTTCGACCAGTTCGTCCGGCTCGCGCGCGGTCATCAACATGCCCTGGAAAAACTCGCTGGCACGCAGCACGCGGTGTTTCTTTTTCGAGCGCAGCAGCACGTCGCCGCCGAGCGCGGCGAGTACCAGCGGCAGTTCCGCGCTCGGGTCGGCATGCGCCACCGAGCCGCACACCGTGCCGCGATTGCGGATCTGGAAGTGCGAGATGTGCGGGAACGCCATCGCCAGTAACGGCACTTCGTCGCGCAGCGTTTCGCGCCATTCGACGCTGCCTTGCGTCGCCGCCGCGCCCACCACCAGCAAGCCGGCCTTGTGATCGACGCGCACCGATTTCAGCTCGTCGGTGCGCGAGATATCGATCAACATATGCGGCTGCGCGAGCCGCATGTTCAGCACCGCCATCAGCGACTGGCCGCCGGCCAGCACGCGGGCGTCCTCGCCGCTTTGCGCGAGGGCATCGAGCGCATGCTGCGTTGTCATGGCGCGCAGATAATCGAACGGCGCGGGTTTCATGCCTGTCTCCTGAAACGGGCCAAGAGGCGCGAGAGCCACGAGCCGCCGGTGTGAACCGGCTTGCACGCCGCCTGACGGCCGAGCGATTCGAACAGTTGCCGCAACACGACCTTGGCCGCGCCTTCGAGCATGCGTCCGCCCACTGCCGCGACCTTGCCCGACACCTGGGCTTCATAGTCGTAGGAAAGACGCGTGCCGGTGTCGATCGGCGTCAGTTCGACGAGGCCGCTGCCGCGCGCGCTGCCGAGCGACGACATGCCCGCGCCCGCCAGACGCAGCCGATGCGGCGCGTCGATTTCCGACAGGCCGATCTTCGCTTCGAAACGCGCCTTGATCATGCCGACGCCGACCGTCACGTCGGCCCGATACTGATTCGTGCCTTCGGCTTCGAGCGCGTGGCAGCCGGGTATCACTTTGGCGAGCGCGTTCGGGTCGAGCAGCACGGCAAAAATCGCTTCCGGCGACGCAGGCAAGTCAACGCTGCCTTGCGCGGTGAGCGCCTTGCCGCTACCCGGGCTCGCCGGTTTGGCGGCGGCCGCTTCACGGAACTCAGGACGCGACGGCTCCGGATCGTCGATGCCGATCAGCGCCATCACCTTCGAAGGCGTCAGCGGCAAGCGGATATCGTCGACACCTAGCGCATCCGCCACTGCGTTCGCGATGCACGGCGGCGTGCTCATGTTGTTGCCTTCGCCGAGCCCCTTCGCGCCGAGCGGCGTGAACGGCGACGGTGTTTCCAGATGCACGATCACCGGATCGGGCACTTCGCAGGTGGTCGGCATCAGATAGTCGGCGAGCGTGCCCGACTGGAAGCTGCCGTCCGAGCCGTAACGAAACTCCTCCATCAACGCCGCGCCGAGTCCTTGCGCGAAGGCGCCGCGAATCTGGCCGTCGGCGAGCGCCGGGTTGAGCAGCGTGCCGGCGTCGTGCGCGGTGACGTAGCGGTCGATCCGCACGCGGCCGGTGGCGCGATCCACTTCGACGCCGCACATGTCGAAAGCAAAACCGTAGGCCGCCGAGGTATTGACGCGGTCGTTCTCGTCCGGCGCCGCCATGTTCGGCGGATTCCAGAACACGGTCTCGCGCAGGCCGGGTTCCTCGCCTTCGGGCAACAGCGCGGGCGCCCAATGCGGCGCATTGGCGGCGACGCGGCCGAACGGCTGCGCGCGATCCTCGGCGCCCTTTGCAAAGATGCGGCCTTCTTCAAAGCAGATATCGTCCGGCGCGCAGCCCAACTGTTTCGACACGATGCGTGAAATCTTGTCGCGTACGCGCACGGCGGCGAGATGCACCGTGCCCGCCACCGCGCCGGCAAAGCGGCTGGAATAATTGCCCGCCGCCACCGACCACGCGTCCTTGTGCGTATCGAATTCGACATTGACGACCACATCCTGCGGCGACACGCCGAGCACGTCCGCGACCACTTGCGCGCACACCGTCATATGCCCCTGACCCGCGGGCGTCGATGCAATCGTCACCACCACGCCGCCGAGCAGATCGACGCTCACGGTCGCGCTGGCGATCGCGCCGCTCTTCGGTCCGGCTTTCTTGCGCGCCTCGGCGGGCATCACGGTCGTGATGTAACCCATGTTCGACACCGACGGCTCGACGATCGCCGCGAAGCCGATCCCGTACAGCCGCCCTTCCTTGCGTGCCGCGTCGCGGCGCGCGCGCAGTTCGTCATAACCGCCTTCGGCCAGCGCGCGGCGCAGCGCTTCCTGATAGTTGCCCGAGTCGAGCAGCGCGCCCGCTGCGGCGCGATACGGGAACGCATCGGCAGCGACGAAATTGCGGCGGTACACGTCGAGCACGTCGAGTTTCAGTTCGAGCGCGATGCGCTGCATCAGCCGTTCGAGCGCGAAGTACACCTGCGGTCCGCCGAAACCGCGCACCAGACCCGTCGGCGTCTTGTTGGTCAGCACCACGCGGTTGCGCACCAGCAGATTGTCGATCGCATACGCGCCGGTCAGGCAGCCGTGCATGCGGTAGAACGTGGCCGGTTCCGGCGCGCGCAGATAGCCGCCGCAATCTTCAAGTTGATCGTAGGAGAGCGCCGTGATGCGGCCGTCGCTTTCCACGGCGGCTTCGAGCGTCGAGAAACGCGCGGTCGCGGAGGTGGCTGCGCTCAGATGTTCGAGCCGGTCCTCGACCCATTTCACCGGCGCACCGGCCTTGCGCGAAGCGAGGCACATCAGCACGACGTATGGAAACACCGCCTGCTTCACGCCGAAGCTGCCGCCCGAATCGCGCGGCGCCTTATGGCGCAGACGGTTGGCCGGCACGTTCAGCGCCATCGCCATCACCGCGTGCAACGAGAACGGGCCCATGAAATTCGACGTGACGTCGTAGCCTTCGTCGCCCGCCAGATACTCGGCGATGACTACGCCGCATTCGATCGGCGCACAGGTATTGCGCGGATAATGCGCGACCAGTTTCACGCGATGCGGCGCTTGCTCGAACGCGGCTTCCGGCTCGCCGTAGCGGAAGTGCCGGTCGCTGATCACGTTGCTGCCCACTTTCTCGTGCAATACCGGCGACTCATCGCTCGCCGCCTGTTCGATCGAAGTGACCGGATCGAGCGTCGCGTACTCGACCTTGAGCAGATCGAGACCGTCTTCGGCGATGGCGCGCGATTGCGCCAGCACTACCGCTACCGGTTCGCCGACATAGCGCACGCGGTCCATCGCCAGCGCCCACTGTTCCATCGGCGATTTCACGCCGACCACGAAAGGCCGCGACCAGGCGCGCAGGTCGTCGCGTGTCAGGATCGCGTGGACACCGGGCAGTTTCGAAGCCGCGTCGGTATCGATCGACACCAGTTCCGCATGCGCGTGCGGCGAGCGCAGGATCGCGGCGTGCAGCGTGCCCGGACGGATGCCGATGTCGTCGCCGTAACGGCCACGGCCGGCGAGAATCGCGGGATCTTCCAGACGCTCCATCGGACGGCCGAGATGGCGCTGCGGGCGTTTATCCAGTTCCGGTTCGCGTTCATGCGTCGCGGTGTCGCCAGTGTGAAGCAAGTCGCGCTGATTCATTCGTCCACTCCCGAGCGGCGCTGCGTGAATTCATCGGCAAGCCCGCTCCAGCGCTGCGCGATCTCGCGATGCTCGATACCGAACAGATCGAGAATGCGCCCTACCGTGTGATCGACCACGTCCTCGATAGTCTTCGGATGCGCGTAGAAAGCGGGCACCGGCGGCATCACGATCCCGCCCATCTCCGTCACGGAAGTCATGTTGCGCAGATGCGCAAGATTGAGCGGCGTTTCACGCGCGACCAGCACGAGCCGGCGGCGTTCCTTGAGCATCACATCGGCGGCGCGCGTGAGCAGGTTGTCGGCGAAACCATGAGCCACGCCCGCGAGCGTCTTCATCGAGCACGGCGCGATCACCATGCCGGCCGTGATGAACGAACCGCTCGCCACCGCAGCGCCGATGTCGCGCACGTTGTAGACCACGTCGGCGAGACTGTCGAGGTCGCTGCGCGTCATGCCGAGTTCCTGCGCCGCCGTGACCGCGCCGGAGGCCGATACGATCAGATGCGTCTCGTGCGAGCCGAGGCGGCGCAACGCCGCAAGCAGACGCACGCCGATCAACGCGCCGCTCGCGCCGGAGATGCCGACGACGATGCGCTGAGGCTTTTGTGCGTGCTCAGCCATGCGCGCCGTCCAGATAGGTGTCGAACGCGGTGTTGTCGGCGGCGACGAGTGCGTCCAGATCCACCGTGTCCTGGCCCGGAATGCGCACACGTGTGAACACGTGCGACGGATACACCACCGGCCGCGTGGCGTCGAGTCCCATCTTCGCGCTCACGCCTTGCAAATGCGGCGGCGCGTCTTCCGGCTGACCGACGGTGGTCGACGGATCGAGCGGCGAACCTTGCGCGCCTTCGATCACGACCAGATCGCGATCGGCCTGGAAGCGCGTGGCGATGGCCCATTCGATTTCGGCCGGATCGTGCACGTCCACATCGGTATCGACCACGACCACCTGTTTGATGTCGTAGTGCGCGCCGAACGCGCACAGAATCACGTTCTTCGCTTCGCCTTCGCGCTTCTTCTCGAACTGCACCCACAGGTGATATCGGCACACGCCGCCCACGGAAAGATGCACGTCCTTCACGTTAGGATGACTACGTTGCAGATGCGCGAGCAGAGTCGCCTCGCGCGGAATCGCGCCGAGCAGCAGATGCTCCATTTCCGCCGGCACGATCGTATGAAAGATCGGCTTCTCGCGATGCGTCACCGCGGTGACTTCGATCACTTCACGCGCTTCCTGCGCGCTGTAGTACTTGGGGAATTCGCCGAACGGGCCTTCCGGTTCGCGCACGTTGGGCAGAATGCGCCCTTCTATCACGATCTCCGCGAAGGCCGGCACATTCACGCCGTTGCTCACGCACTTGACCACCGGCAGCGGCGCACCATGCAGCGCGCCGGCGATTTCCAGTTCATCCGAATCGATTGGGGAAATGGCTTGCGAGGCGAGCATCGTCAGCGGATCGACGCCGATCGCGATGGCGACGTCGAGCGCATCGCCCGCTTCTTCAGCGGCTTTCTGGAATGCGTACAAGTGGCGCGGCAGCAGCAGGATCGCCATGCGGTCGGGCCCATGCACCTGAATGCGGTTGATCGACACGTTCTGCACGCCGGTGCGCGGATTACGCGCGATCACGAGACCCGCGGTAATGTACGGCCCGTTGTCGTGTTCACTGTGCGTGGGAATCGGCAGCAGCTTGTGAAGGTCGATGCCGCTGGTATGCACGACCTGCTGGCAGGCCGCTTCGGCGCGTGGAATTTCCTTCGAGGGAACCGGCTGATCGGCCGCGTCGCGAAAGCGCGTCAGCAGATCGGTCTCGGCCACGCCCATCGCTTCGGCGATCCAGGCGCGGCGCGACATGAAACCGCTGACCACCGGCACGTCGTGTCCGCCCGGTTTCGTGAAGAACGCGGCTTGCGTGCCGTCGAGGCGCCTGGCAATTGCGGCAAGCTCGTGTTCGAGCGCCACCGGTTGGTCGATCGTGGCTACCCGCTCAGTGCGGGCCAGATGCGCCAGCCAGTCGCGCAGCGTGGGTGCGCCGGTCGGGCGAGCCCACGTCAGGTGGAAAGTACCGTGCGATGCGGCATCGCGAGTATTCATTTACGTCTCCATCCGTGCCCCGGCTTCATGTCCGAAGCGGACTGCCAGTTGATGATGGAAGCGTAACGAGATCGGCCTATAACTTCTAATATTGATTATTGATGCGTTGAATCATTCCCGATGATATGCGTGTTAGCACCAATGACAGCCAATTGTAGGCAGGATATCAATAGACACCGCGCGGGCAGCGGCGCATTCTGCAGGGCCGGAGCGAGGGTCCAGGAGCATTGGTGGAGCGCGGTTCCTGTCTTTGTCTGATACGGCGCGCCATTCTCATTACGTTTGCTGATGTTTTATTCATACCAACATGGACCTCAGGCAAATCCAGTATTTCATCGCGCTCTTCGAGGACGGTTCGGTCACGCGGGCGGCGAAACGCCTGAACATCGTGCAGCCCGCGCTCAGCATGCAGATCGCCAAGCTCGAAGACGAACTGCACCAGCAGCTCTTCGAGCGCAACGCGCACGGCATGGCGCCGACAGCCGCCGGCCGCCTCATGTACCGGCTCTTTCTGCCGATCATGCGCGACCTTGCGCACGCGCGTCAGCAACTCGTGCAGCGCGATGAGGTGGTGACGGGCCATGTGTCGATCGGACTGATCGCATCCGTCACGGAAAGCGTGCTGGCCGATGCACTTTCGCGTTTCCACGCGCGTTATCCGCATGTCGAAGTGACCGTGGCGGACGGCTACACCGCGACTTTCATCGATTGGGTGGCGGGCGGACAGCTCGACGCGGCGCTGATCAACAAACCGCGCGCACGCCTGTCACTCGACGCGCAGCCCTTGCTCGACGAAGAAATGGTGCTGGTGACGAGCGCCGAGCACGGCCCCGAGTTGCCGCACGTCATTGAACTCGCGCAATTGCCGGAACTGGAGCTGGTGCTGCCGACCAAGCGTCATGGCTTGCGTGGCGTGCTCGATACGGCCGCGCAACATGAAGACGTGCTGCTCGCGCCGCGTTTCGAGATCGACGTGTTGAGCACGATCGTGAAGCTGGTGGAGAGGACCCACTTCGCGACCATCCTGCCGCGTATCGCCGTGCAGCGCGCGGTGCGCCTGGGCAGCCTGCGCGCCTATCCGATTCTCGCGCCGCGCATCGTGCGGCATATCGTGTGCGTGAGCCATCCGCGACGTCCGTTGAGCGCCGCGGCGGATGCTCTCGTGTCCATCATCGCCGATGAGTTGCGGCAAGTGTCGAGCGCGTCGGAACTGGACGCGACGCTGAGCGCGCCGTCCGGTGATGGGTCGAATGAGCCACGTCCAGCGCTTTCGTCGAGCAACGAACGCAGCGCCTAAACGTGGTGGCGTGTTGAACACCGTCACGTTTTAAGACCCACCGGCGCGCCGACGTCATGCGCTTTGAGACTGGACACGGACACCCGCGAGCCGGGCTGGCATACGCCGCATTCGCTTCTGCGCGCCCGTGGCTCGCGGCGGGCGCACAGTCGGATCAGTCGGCGAAGTGACCAAACCTACACCTTCAGCACATCCCCGAACCCGCCAACCCGCACCCCCGCCGCACGAATCGCCATCGCCACCTTCGGCGACAACAGCGCGCGCAATTCATCCTCGTGCCGGTACATCTTCATCCCGTCGCTCAGCGCCCGTTCCCCCGCCACCGCGGGATGGCAGTAAATCTCGCCCACCCCACGCGGCAGATCGGCGAGCGCCGCCAGCCACGCTGCCTCATCCATCCGGCCGCTGTTCGCGATCCCCACCACATAATCGTTATGCGCAATGCCGGCGCGATCCAGACGCGCCTTGACGCCTGCAATCCACGGCCGCAACCACAGCGGCGCGTTCGCTTCGAACGGCAAGCGCATCGCCTTCATTCCATACTCGCGGCCGATCTCCAGAATCAGTCCGAGCACCGTCGGATGTAAATGAAAATGCTTGTGCGTGTTGACATGATCGAGCGTCAGACCGGTCTGCGCAAAGGCATCGAACTGCGCGCGAATTTCCCGCGCAAGCTGCTTGCGCACGTGCGGTAAAAAGAAGAACCGCACGCCGTCGCGCACCATGTTGTCGCCGAAGCGGCCATGCTCGTCGAGCAGCGCCGCAATCTCCGCGCGCGGCGTGAGCGCGTCGCCGTCGGCCAGCACCAGATGCAGGCCGACACGCAGGCGCGGCAATGCGCGGGCGCGCGCCACCGCGTCGCCCGCGGCCGGTGCGCCGATCATCAGGCTCGCGGCGCTCAGCACGCCGTCGCGATGCGCTCGCTCCACGGCCAGATTCACTCGCGCGTGCAGACCGAAATCGTCGGCGGTCACGATCAATGCGCGTGGCTTAGCCGCCATCCGACGCCTCCATCACATCCATCACATCCATCACACTCACCGCGCCGTTGCGCGCGGCCTTCGACGTCGAAGCCTCGACCGGCACGCGCGCGCCGCGCCACGTCACATGCGAGCCGAACACAGCGGCGCACCACTGCAACGCCAGCAACGTATCACGCAACGGCACCAGCGGCAGATCGCGCCAGAAGGTGCGCTCACGACGCGCCGAGCGCAGATGCATCAACAGACGCGCGGCGAGCCCCGCGGCCGCTCCGGTCGCGCCCGTGAACGCGGCCCACGCGTGCACCACATCCGACGAAGTGGCCGCGAGGCCGGCGCTGAGCCACGCGCCGGCCACGATCCAGGGCGTGGGAAAGGTAATGAAGAGGAACGCGAAACCCGGCGCATTCACCGAGCGGATCGTACGCAGCCAGCGGGTTTCGCGCTGCCACAACGCGGAAAACGTTGGCTCGATCACGTCGGTGGCTACCATCACGCGCGAGAGCACGGTTTGCAGGCCGAGGGCGCGCACGTGTTCGGCCAGCCAGTAATCGTCCGCGAGACAGTTTTTCAGCGCCTCGAAACCGCCGATGCGTTCGAGCGTCGCGCGCCGCAAAGCAAGCGTCGCACCGAAGCCGAAGCGGCGCGAGCCGGCCGCGTGCGCGACCCGCACCGACGGCGCGAACCATTCGTTGATGAAGAGCGCGCCCACGCGCGCCCAGAAGCCGCCGATGCCGCGCGCCACGTAGAGACACGTGACCACGCCCACGCGCGGATCCGCGAGCGGCGCGGCCACGCTGTCGAGATAATCGGCTTCGACGGCGATGTCGCTGTCGGCGATCACGATCACCTCATGGCGTGCCCGCGCCGCCATGTTGATCAGATTGCTGACTTTGAGATTGCTGCCGTGCACGCGCGTGTCGATCGCGAGTTCGATATCGTGCAAGGGATAGGCTGCCTGCAGACGGCGCACCACGGCAAGCGCGGGATCGTCCGGCGACGACACGCCGAGCACGAGTTGAAAATGCTCGTGACGCTGGTCGCAAAAGGTCCGCAGATTGTCGTACAGACGCGGCTCCGCTCCGCACAGCGGCTTGAGCACGCTGACGCCGACCCGCGCGAAGCGATGCAGCGGCTGCGGTTGCGAAACGTGCGAAGGGGAATAAGCGGCGCGACTCGCCGCGCCGCCGCGCGAGCCAAAAAACGGCATCGCGAGCGCCGCCAGCAGCGCGTAAAGCGACGCGCTCGAGCAGACAGCCAGCAGGACCCATTGACATGCCGTCACTGCGTGCGCCGCCATCGCCCGGTTCCGTCAGTGCTCGTCCAGCACGAACGCCCTGCCGGTCAGGCGCAGATGAAGAATCACGAGCCAGCGCCGCGGACAATCCACGGCGATCGCGACCGGTCGCGAAGGCCGGCTCGCGCCCGTGGCAAAGCGGCCCTGCCGCGCGAGTTCGAACGCGGCATGCGCGAACTGGCGCGTCACGATCACGCCGCTGAGAATCACAGCAATGGCGAGCAGCCGGAACGGCATTGAGCTGAGGGCGCTCTGCGAAACCGGCAGTACCAGCAGCACGAGGCACGCGAGCACCTCGGCGCCCATGGCGGTGAGCGAGGCCACCATCAGGTGGGCGCGCAGCATGTCGACGGTGGCTGGCTTCATGGCTGGGTCTCGTGACCTGTTGAGGGGCGATAGTAGCGATCCAAGCTGAAGGAAACCTTAAGGAAGAAAGCGTATAAAGCGGGTGATGAACAGCATGGCTAAACTTCGGATACGGTTGCGGGCTTGCTTAAATATCGCGGCTGCCGTGCAATGAAACATCGAACGGAAATAACAGACTCATGCGCGTACTCCTCGTAGAAGACGACGATCTGATCGGCTGCGGTATCGAAGCGGGACTGCGTCAGGCGGGCTTCACGGTCGACTGGGCGCGCGACGGCCACAAGGCCGGTCTCGCGCTCGACACCACCGCCTACGCGCTGGTGCTGCTCGATCTCGGCCTGCCCCGCGTATCGGGGATGGAACTGCTGAAACGGCTGCGCGATTCGGGCAAGGACGTGCCGGTGCTGGTGCTGACCGCGCGGGGCACGGTGGTCGACCGGGTCGGCGGCCTCGAAGCGGGCGCCGACGACTATCTCGGCAAGCCCTTCGATCTGACCGAACTGATCGCCCGCTGCCGGGCCCTGTTGCGCCGCGCGCAGGGCCGTAGCGTCGAGCAGATCCGTTATCAGGACCTGACGGTCAACCCGGCCGCGCAAACCGTCGAAGTGGGCACGACGCGCGTGCCGCTCACTTCGCGCGAATGGGCGATCCTGTTGCAGTTGCTGACCAACCAGGGGATTCCCCAGTCGCGCTCGCGGCTCGAAGAAGCGCTGTATGGCTGGCAGGAAGAAATCGAGAGCAACGCGATCGAGGTGCACGTGTCCAATCTGCGCAAGAAACTCGGCGCCAAGCTAATCAAAACGGTGCGCAATATCGGCTACGTGGTGGAGAAAGAATGATGGGCGCCTCCATTCGCCGGCGTCTCGTGCTGCTGGTCCTCACCAGCATCGCGCTGGTCTGGGGCATTGCGCTGGTGTCGAGTTATCGTCAGGCCACCCGCGAAGTCGCCGAATGGGAAGAGGCGCGTCTCGCGGAACTCGCGCAGATTCTCGCCCTCCTCGATCAGCGCAATCTGACCACGCTCGCCAACGCGCGCATCGACGTGCGCGAGGAAGAAAAAGGCGGCGCGCCCGGCGCCAACGACAGCGACGACGACGACGCGCTGCCGCGCGATGCGCTGTTCCAGGTGCGCGACCCGAACGGCGCGGTGCTGGCGGGCAGCCCGCAATTGCGCGAACTCAAGGCGTGGGATTTGCCCACACCAGCGGTGAGCGGCACGCAGGACATCAAGCTCGGCGGCCAGATGTATCACTCGTTCACCTTGCGCGACACCGCGCTCGGCCATACGGTGCGCGTCTTCGAACCGGCCAATACGCGCAGCGACCTCGTGAGCGGCGTCGCGAGCCGCATCGCGCGCCCCACACTGGTCGCGCTGCCGGTGCTGGCGGTGCTGGTGTGGTTCAGCATCGGCTGGAGTCTGGCGCCGCTCAGGCTGCTCTCGCGCGCCATCCGTTCGCGCGACGTGAACCGGCTGGAACCGGTCGACATAGGCCGCGCGCCGACCGAGGTGCGCCCGCTCGTCGATGCGATCAATCTGCTGCTGTCGCGTCTGCTGCATTCGCTGGAGCGCGAACGCGCGTTTACCGCCGACGCCGCGCATGAACTGAAAACGCCGCTGGCCGCGATCAAGGTGCAGGCGCAAGTCGCGCTGGCGGAAACGGACACGACGCGGCAGCGGCTGGCGATGGAGCGCGTGGTGCAAGGCGTCGATCGCAGCGCGCGGCTCGCGGAGCAATTGCTGCTGCTCGCGCGTCTGGACGTGCATGAAAAAATCTCGACCGCGCCGCTCAAGCCGGCAACGGTGGCCAAAGACGCGCTGCTCGCCAACGAGCGCAACGCGCAGCAGAAAGACATTCACGTAACGCTGCTCGGCGACCTGCGCGCCGAGATCGACGCCGAGCCCGTGCTGATCGGCATCCTGCTCGACAATCTGCTCGATAACGCAATCAAGTACGGGCACGCCGGCGGCAGCATCGAAGTGGCGGTGCAGCACGCGCAAGACCGCGTGCAGGTGACCGTGCGCGACGACGGCCCCGGTGTCGAGCCGGGCGACCTCGACCGTCTGACGAATCGTTTTTTTCGCGCGACCGGCAATCAGGCCACCGGCAGTGGGCTGGGTCTTTCGATCGTCGCGCGCATCGCGGAGCATTTCGGCGCGAGCCTGCATCTCGGTAAAGGCATCGGCGAACGTGGGCTCGCGGTCGAGGTGTCGTTTCCGGCTTATGCGCAGGCGAGTTAAGGCGCCCGCTCGAACGCCCGCTCCGGCGCCCGGTTCGACGACTCCGCGAACTGCCACGCAATCAGGCCGGGCACGAACATCACGAGATCGCGAATCCGGCGTGCGCCGGCCAGCGCGAGACAGATGAAAGGGTCGAGGCCCAGTGCGCCGCCGATCAGAATGAAGCCGCCCTCCTGCACGCCTAGACCGCCCGGCACGAAGAACGCCGCGCTGCTGATCGCCTGGATCAGCGATTCGATCACCACCGCTTCCACGAGCGTGACCTGCACGCCGAGAAAGTGCAGCGCCAGCCAGATTTCCAGCGACGTGAGAAAGCACTGCAGCGGTTGCCAGAAGAACAGATAGCGCAGCACCACGCCACGCCGTCGCCAGATCAGCTTGATGGCCTGATCGATCTGCGCCGACTGCCCGACCAATGCCGCGAGCTTGCCGCTCGTCAAATGATTGAGCGCGCGCGTGATGCGCTCGAACGGACTCGCGTGCTGCACCAGCGCGAACAGCACCAAGAGCGGCGTGAGCACCACCACGCCCCATGCCAGTTGTCCGGCGAGCCGCAGCGTATTGGAATGCGCATGCGCGAACAGAAAGCCGATGCCGACCATCGTGAAGAGAAGCTGGCTGATCACCGTGAGTTGCATATCGACGACGATGCTGCCCACCGCCGTGGACGGCCGCACGCCCCAGCGCTTGAGCATGCGAAACGACACCACTTCGCCGCCGATACGCGCCACCGGCAGCATGCTATTCACCGACTCGCGCACCCACACGAGGTGCAGCATATTGACGAGACCGGGACGGTTCGCGCCGCGAATCAGCGAACGCCAGTCGCAGGCATTGGCGAGCATCGGCAGTGCGTGCGCGAGCGCCGCCAGCAGCAGTCCCGCGCCGGCCGCGCGCAGCGCGTCGAGCACGGCGCCGGGATTGTCATGCCAGACGAGCCAGAGCGACGCCAGCAAGCCGGCTAATGCGGCCATACGGCCAAGATGCTTCATCACGCGCACACCTCGCGCGCGCGCCTCACGCGCATTGCCATGCTGTTCACCGCTGCTTTAGAAACGCTGTGCATCATGACCGATCCGTGCTGCCGTTCATTCGTCCTGTGCCGCCGACAACAGGCCGTCGCCGTCCACCTTGAAGCTGAAGCCTCGCCAGATCACACGCGACGACCAGAAGCTCGCGACGAAAATCGCAAACGATACGATATCCCAGAACGGCAGCAGCCACAGATCGCGATGCGCCTGCTTCAATGCGCGATCGGACAGCAGTTTCAAGGCGAGCCGCGCGCCCACGGCGGCAAGCGCGAGCGACCACGCCCACCAGGCGCCGGCCGAGCAGACCACCGCGAGCAGCGCGAATGCGAACGGATGAACCAGCGCGGAGCCGAAATGGCCGAGCGGATCGATGCGGCGAATGGTGCGGCTCCAGCGCAGTTCATGCGCGATCAGTTGCGCCGCGCTCGATTCGACGCATGCATGCGAGATCGTGAACGGCGGAATCACGACTTTCTCGCCGAGCAGGCGCACCGCCTCGCCGATCGCGTGATCTTCGGCCAGATGCCGCACGAACGGTGTAAAGCCGCCGATTTTTTCCAGCGTATCGCGCCGCATTACGATGGTCTGCCCGAAGCACGGGCGCGCGAGTCCGAGCGCGAGACCGGTCACGACGCCCGGCAGGAACTGATAGTTGGTCGCCTTGGCCGACAGGCGCGGCCAGAAGCCCGGATCGGGCTGTCCGCGATACGCGCAGGTAACGAGACCGACGCCCGGCTTCTGCAACTCGCCGATCACGTTGCGCAGATAGTCCGCGCCGACGCTCACGTCGCTGTCGGCGAACACCAGCACGTCGTGCCGCGCATGCGGCAGCATGTTGAGGATATTGCTGATCTTGCGGTTCGGGCCGTACAGGCGCGCGTCGGCCACCACGGTGATGTCCGCGTCGGGATAGAGACGGCGCAGGTCGTCGACGGTTTGCAGCGCGGGGTCGGCGGAGTCGTGCACGCCGAACAGGAATTGCACGGGCCCAGGATAATCCTGACGGCAGAAGCTCGACAGATTGGCGAGCAACGCCCACTCGTTGCCGTGCAGCGGCTTGACGATCGTGACCGGCGGAAACGCAGTCGGCTCGGACACCGCTCGCGCGAAGAACCGGCCGATCAACGCGCCGGCGAGCGCGGTGTAGCCGACGCCGAAAGCCGCGCCCGCCGCGCACGCATAGGCCAGCGTGACGGCGACCCAATGCGCGGCGCTCACGCCTCGTGGGCGCGCAGGAAACGGAAGAATTCGACGCCTTCACGCAAGCGCCGTTTCATCATGTCCCAGCTCGTCAACATCTCACGCAGGATTTCCCAGATTTTCGACGGGCGGAAATAGAAACGCTTATAGAAGTTTTCGAGCTGATGGTAGATCTCATCGCGCGACAGATGCGGATAGCCGATCGCGGCCAACTGCACGCCTTCCTTGCTCACCAGGTTGATCACCTTGTTCTCTTCGAGCCAGCCGTTTTCGACCGCCTGGTTGTAGAGCGTCGTGCCGGGATACGGCGCGGCGAGCGACACCTGGATGGTGTGCGGATTGATCTCTTTCGCGTACTCGATCGTCTTCTGGATCGTGTCCTGCGTTTCGCCCGGCAAACCGAGAATGAAGGTGCCGTGAATCTTGATGCCGAGCTTGCGGCAATCGTCGCTGAAGCGGCGCGCGATGTCGGTGCGCAGGCCTTTCTTGATGTTCAGCAGGATCTGGTCGTCGCCGGATTCGTAGCCGACCAGCAGCAGGCGCAGGCCGTTTTCCTTCATGATCTTGAGCGTCGCGTACGGCACGTTCGCCTTCGCGTTGCACGACCACGTCACGCCGAGCTTGCCGAGACCGCGGGCGATGTCCTCGACGCGCGGCTTGAAGTCGGTGAAGGTGTCGTCGTCGAACATGATCTCCTTGACTTCGGGCATGTTGTCGCTAATCCACTTCACTTCTTCCAGCACGTTCTCGACCGAACGCGTGCGGTAGCGATGGCCGCCCACGGTTTGCGGCCACAGACAGAAGGTGCATTTCGAACGGCAGCCGCGGCCCGTGTAGATCGAAACGTACGGATGCTTCAGATAGCCGATGAAGTAGTTGTCGATCTTCAGATCGCGTTTATAAACCGGCGCCACGAACGGCAGTTCGTCCATGTTCTCGAGAATCGGCCGCGCTTCGTTGTGCTCGATCGAACCGTCGCGGTTGCGGTAGCTGAGACCTTTGATTTGCGCGAACGGCTTGCCTTCCGCGACTTCCTGGCAGGTGAAGTCGAACTCCTCGCGGCACACGAAATCGATCGCCTCGCTCGCGGTCAGCGAATTGTGCGGATCGACCGCGACCTTCGCGCCGACCATGCCGATCAGCAGCGACGGCTTGCGTTTTTTCAGGTCTTCGGCGAATAGCGCGTCGGTGGGAAAGGACGGCGTGCTGGTGTGGATCACCACCAGATCGTAGTGCTGCGCGATGTCGAGCGAGGCCTCGACGGAGAGGCCGTCGGCGGGCGCGTCGAGCACGCGGCTATCGGGCACGAGTGCGGCGGGTTGCGCGAGCCACGTCGGATACCAGAACGAGCGGACTTCACGCTTGGCCTGATAGCGCGAACCCGCGCCACCATCGAAGCCGTCATACGACGGCGCCTGCAAGAACAGGGTTTTCATGGATGCTCCAGCAAGCCTTGAATCGGCGCTTTCAGTTCTCTGTCGACAAACTGACTATCGGAACTATTGCCCGCCGGGCGGCGGGGAATCGCGCAAATACTACGGAGCAAAGCTGAAGGAAACCTTAAGGAAAATGCGGGCACTGACGATGCCGGCGGCGCTGTTCCATGTGCTTCGAAACAGGCGGAGGAATAGGTGCAATAAGGAGGATCGAGCGGGCAAAATCCCGCTAGCGGCGCTTCATGTCACGCGTGTGAACGAGGCGCTTTTTTAATGCGTGGATCGCACGCAATGATGGCCGGCCGCACACGTTGCGCCCGCGAACCGGCCATGACGTCAGACCGGCTTGATATCCGCCGCCTGCTTGCCCTTCGGCCCCTGCTTGATTTCAAAGCTGACCTTCTGGTTTTCCTGCAAGGACTTGAAACCTTCGGAACGAATCTCCGAGAAGTGCGCGAATAGATCTTCGCCGCCGTCGTCGGGGGTGATGAAACCAAAACCTTTCGCGTCGTTAAACCATTTCACTGTACCGGTTGGCATGTCGATTCCTCTGTGCATCTGGGTTGATTGGGCTGCATTCGCCGAGCTTCGCCCGCCGCCGCGGGTGTGCGCCGGATTCTGCCTCCGCCGCTCGACTCTACGCTTCTTTGCGCGGCGCTGCTTTGCCCGGTTTTTCGCCGCCGCGACAGCCGCGTCGCAAGCGCCGTGCCGCGCACCGCAAGCGGGCGGCCCGCCGGTGCGATTCCGTGCAATCAGATAAACTATTTGGTTATCGGCAGTCCATCCAGGGCCCGCGCAGATACAGCCCAATGTTTCATGAGCGCGCGGCCTTGTCGTTTTCCCCTACACAGGAACCCCAGCATGGCAACCTCGAACTATACCGATACCCGACTTCTGATCAACGGCGAGTGGTGCGACGCCGCCAGCGGCAAGACCCTCGACGTCATCAATCCTGCTACCGGCAAGGCCATCGGCAAAGTGGCGCACGCCGGCATCGCCGATCTGGACCGCGCGCTCGAAGCCGCGCAGCGCGGCTTCGAAGCCTGGCGCAAGGTGCCGGCCAACGAGCGCGCCACGACCATGCGCAAAGCGGCCGCGCTGGTGCGCGAGCGTGCCTCGGACATCGGCCGCCTGATGACGCTGGAACAGGGCAAGCCGTTCGCCGAAGCGCGCATCGAAGTGCTCGCGGCCGCTGACATCATCGAATGGTTCGCCGACGAAGGCCGCCGCGTCTACGGCCGCATCGTGCCGTCGCGCAATCTCGCGGCGCAGCAACTGGTGCTGAAGGAACCGATCGGCCCGGTCGCCGCCTTTACGCCGTGGAACTTCCCGGTCAACCAGGTCGTGCGCAAGCTGAGCGCCGCGCTTGCATGCGGCTGCTCGTTCCTCGTCAAGGCGCCGGAAGAAACCCCGGCGTCGCCGGCGGCGCTCTTGCAGGCTTTCGTCGAAGCCGGCGTGCCGGCCGGCACGGTCGGCCTGGTGTTCGGCGACCCGGCTGAGATTTCGAGCTATCTGATTCCGCATCCGGTGATCCGCAAGGTCACCTTCACCGGTTCGACGCCGGTCGGCAAGCAACTGGCGGCACTGGCCGGCTCGCACATGAAGCGCGCGACGATGGAACTGGGCGGTCATGCGCCGGTGATCGTGGCCGAAGACGCCGACGTGGCGCTCGCCGTGAAGGCCGCGGGCGGCGCGAAATTCCGCAATGCCGGCCAGGTTTGCATCTCGCCGACGCGCTTCCTCGTGCACAACAGCATCCGCGAAGAATTCGCCGCGGCGCTGGTCAAGCACGCTGAAAGCCTGAAGCTCGGCGACGGCCTCGCCGAAGGCACCACGCTCGGCCCGCTCGCCAACGCACGCCGCCTCACGGCCATGAGCAAGGTGCTCGACGACGCGCGCAAGACCGGCGCCAAGGTCGAAACGGGCGGTGAACGCGTAGGCTCGGAAGGCAACTTCTTCGCGCCGACCGTGCTGACCAACGTGTCGCTCGAATCGGACGTGTTCAACAACGAGCCGTTC
This sequence comes from Paraburkholderia phytofirmans, assembly GCF_046028095.1. Taxonomy (GTDB): domain Bacteria; phylum Pseudomonadota; class Gammaproteobacteria; order Burkholderiales; family Burkholderiaceae; genus Paraburkholderia; species Paraburkholderia phytofirmans_A. The sequence goes on along the minus strand of NZ_JAQQDJ010000008.1, from coordinate 301,463 downwards.
GGCCCGATCGCCGCGATCCGCGGCTTCGACAAGCTGGAGGAAGCGATCGCCGAAGCGAACCGTCTGCCGTTCGGCCTCGCGGGCTATGCGTTCACGAAGTCGTTCACCAACGTGCATCTGCTGTCGCAGCAACTGGAAGTCGGCATGCTGTGGATCAACCAGCCGGCTACGCCGTCGCCGGAAATGCCGTTCGGCGGTGTGAAGGATTCGGGCTACGGTTCGGAAGGCGGCCCGGAAGCGATGGAAGGCTATCTGGTCACCAAGGCCGTATCGGTGATGTCGGTTTAAGACGGACAGAGGCGGCTTGCTGGCCGCCTCTTTTTACACCACCGTGCCGGGTCCGCGAGTCATCGATCGCGGACCTTTTTTATTGCCATGAACGATATCGACCAACCACTCATGCAACCCACGCTGACCGGCAAGACCGTGGAACTGCGGCCGCTTCAGCGGGAACACGCGCAAGCTTTGCTCGGCGCCGCCGCGGACGGGCAATTGTGGAATATGAAGCTGACCGTGGTGCCCGGAGCCGGCACCATCGACAGCTATATCGCGACGGCGCTCGAAGGCCGCGCGGCCGGCACCGTGATGCCGTTCGTGATCGTGCGTCGCGACACCGGCGCGCTGGTCGGCAGCACGCGGTTCTGGAAGATCGACCGCGTGAATCGCAAGCTCGAAATCGGGCACACGTGGTTAAGCGAATCGGTGCAGCGTTCGGCGGTGAACACCGAAGCGAAGTATCTGCTGCTATGCCACGCGTTCGAAGCGATTCAATGCGTGCGCGTGCAATTCACCACCGACGAACTCAACGAGAAATCGCGCGCGGCGATTCTACGCATCGGCGCGAAACAGGAAGGCGTGGTTCGGCATGAACGCATCATGCCGGATGGGCGTAAGCGCAACTCGGTGCGCTTTAGCATCATCGATGAGGAATGGAGTGAAGTGAAGGCGATGCTCGAGGCGAAGCTGGCGCGATAAAACCGCCGACGTGCGGCCCGCTTGCGCTGACTTGAAGTACAAGCGCGCAAGCGAGCCGCCGTCAGCCTGCTCTACACATGCACGTCCCGCTCATTCAGCGGCGGCGCATTGCCTGCCGCGGCCGCCGCGAATTCCTCGCGTAACGCATCGCGCGCATGATGCCGGCGCACCCACATCGCCGTGAGGATCGGCACCAGAATCGCGGTCACGAGACACGCCGTCGCGACCATTGCGGTTGCGGCCGGCACCAGCGGCTTGAAGCTCGGAATCATCTCGCCGATGATCGCCGGATTCGCCACCGCGGCCCCCGCCGTCGACGAAGCCGCCAGCCCCGCCGCGCCATTGCCGCCCGCGATCCAGCGGTCGGCGAAAATCAGCGGAATGCCCGTCACGACGATCACGCCGAGACCCAGCACGATCCCCGGCAGGCCGCTTTTCGCGATCACGCTGAGGTCGATGCCGTTACCGAGCGCAAAGCCGAAGAACGGAATCAGCGGATGCACGCAACGGCCGAAGAACTCGCGCAGCTCGCCATCCAGGTTACCCAGCGTGAAGCCGACCAGAAACGGCAGCACCGCGCCGACGAACAGACGCGGCTCGAAGAACGCCACACCGGTCGCGCCGAGAATGATCATGCTGACGAGCGGCCCCGATTCGATCGACATCAGCACGAACGCGCCCGCTTCTTCCTTGGTGCCGTATTGCTGCATCACCGCGGCGTAGAGACCGCCGTTGGTCATGTCCATCGACGTGGTGATCGCGAGCACCGAAAGGCCCGCGAAGAGCCCGGCCTTGACGCCGTCGATCGGAATGAAGTGCGAGGCGATAATGGTGGCGATCCACGCCACGAGCATTTTCGTTACGAGCAGCGTGCCCGACTTGCGCAGCACCGTGCCGGTCGCCCGCAGATCGATGGTCGCGCCCATGCAGAAGAACCACACCGCCAGAATCGGCACGGTGCCGGAGATCAAGCCATTGGTGAACGAGCCGAAGTACTTGCCCGCGCCCGGCGCAAATGTGTGGACGCAGGCGCCGAGCAGCAACGGCACCAACATCAGGCCGCCAGGAATGCGGTCGATGGCCTTCTTGAGCTTCATGCCTCCTCCATGGACTTCGCGTCCAGTTATTGGGTAATTCACCCTGGGTAATGTCCCGTTCTCGCGCCGGGCTGCTCCCTTTCGGCGCAATATAGCACCGTGAAAGGAACGCTGTTCCGTTTCCGTCAGAAATCTCGCTCATCGTTTACCCGCGCGTTCTTCCAAAGCCTTGCCAGTCGTCATGTCGCGCCGCAATATTTTCGGACCACTGTTCCGAAACTGTATTTCTGCGCTACAGTCGAGCCCACAACCCCAGCGGAGAAAGAACAATGGAAGTGAGACAGGCCATCAACAGCGAATACGCGAAGACGCTGGATACCGACGGGCTGCGCAAGGCGTTTCTGGTCGATCAGGTGTTCGAGCGCGATGCGCTGAAGCTGACCTATAGCCATATCGACCGGATCATCGTCGGCGGCGTGATGCCGGCGGCGCGCGCGGTCGAGGTGCCCGAGTCGCTCGGCAAGGCGATCGGCGTGAGCTATCTGCTGGAACGGCGCGAACTCGGCGCGATCAACATCGGCGGCGACGGCTGGGTCGACGTGGACGGCACGCGCCACACGGTGCGCAACGAAGAGGCGATCTACATCGGCCAAGGCACGCAAGCCATCGCCTTCGGTAGTGACGACGCCGCGCGTCCGGCGAAGTTTTACCTGAACTGCGCGCCTGCCCACACGTCGTATCCGACCCGCACGATCTCGCTCGCGCAAGCCTCGCCGCAGACCCTCGGCGACCCGGCCACGAGCAACCGCCGCACCATCTACAAGTTCATCGTTCCCGAAGTGCTGCCCACCTGCCAGCTTTCCATGGGCATGACGAAACTCGAACCGGGCAGCCTGTGGAACACCATGCCGTGCCATACGCACGAACGCCGCATGGAGGTGTATTTCTATTTCAACGTCGCCGACGACGCCGCCGTCTTTCACATGATGGGCGAGCCGAACGAGACGCGGCATATTCTCGTGCACAACGAGCAGGCGGTGATCTCGCCGAGCTGGTCGATTCACTCCGGCGTCGGCACGCGGGCGTACACGTTCATCTGGGGCATGGTCGGCGAAAACCAGGTGTTCAGCGATATGGATCACATCGCGGTGCGGGATTTGCGTTGATGGACCGCCCTTTTCACATCAGCAACCACGACCGCACGACATGGGCTCGAACATCGTGAATCCCTTTGATCTCACCGGCCGCGTCGCCATCGTCACCGGCAGCAATACGGGCCTCGGCGCCGGCATGGCCGTCGCGCTCGCCGCCGCGGGTTGCGACATCGTCGGCGTGAGCCGCGCCGACGCCGGCGACACCGCCGCGCGCGTCGAAGCATGCGGGCGACGGTTCGCGGACGTGCGCGCCGATCTCGGCTCGATCGCGCCGGTCGAGGACATCGTGCGCGCCGCGGTCGAAGCGTTCGGCCGCATCGACGTGCTGGTGAACAACGCGGGCATCATCCGCCGCGAGGACGCGCTCGATTTCACTGAAGCCGACTGGGACGCCGTGGTGGACGTCAATCTGAAGAGCCTGTTCTTTCTCTCGCAAGCCGCCGCGCGGCAGTTCGTGAAGCAGCAAAGCGGCGGCAAGATCATCAACGTCGCGTCGATGCTGTCGTTTCAAGGCGGCATCCGCGTCGCCTCCTACACGGCGTCGAAAAGCGGCGTGCTCGGTCTCACGCGACTGCTCGCGAACGAATGGGCGGCGCAAGGCATCAACGTCAACGCGATCGCGCCGGGCTACATGGCGACCGCGAACACGGCCGCGCTGCGCGACGACGCCCAGCGCAACGACGAGATTCTCAGCCGCATTCCGGCCACCCGCTGGGGCACGCCGGACGATCTCGCGGGACCGGTGGTGTTCCTCGCGTCGCGGGCTTCGGACTACGTGCATGGGCATACACTGGCGGTGGACGGCGGCTGGCTCGCGCGCTGACTCGGCAGCGGGCGCCGGACGCGGTATGCTCTCGGCGCTTCGCCGGCGCATGCCGGCATCGCGGGAACGGATAGACAGGGAACACGGAAATGGCATCGACAGGTAAACAGCGCAAAGACGACGGCACCGCCCAGGCGCAAGACGCGGAGAACACCGACTGCGGCGACAAGGGCGAATCGGCCTCGTCCATCGGCCGCGTCTTCGCGATTCTCGGCGCGATCGGCGACAGCGGACAGATCGGCATCAGCGAACTGTCGCAACGGCTCGGCATGTCGAAGACCACCGTGCACCGCGTGATCCAGACGCTAAAGGCGCTCGGCTACGTGACGCAGGAAGTGGAAACGGAGCGCTACCGGTTGACCATCCGCCTGTTCGAACTCGGCGCGAAGGCCCTGGAAAGCGTCGATCTGGTGCGCGAGGCCGACGTGGAAATGCGCCGCATCGGCGAAGCGACGCGCGAGGCGGTGCACCTCGGCGCATTCGACGAAGACGCGATCATCTACATTCACAAGATCGATGCGGACTACGGGCTGCGCATGCAGTCGCGTATCGGCCGGCGCAATCCGCTGCACAGCACGGCGATCGGCAAGGTGTTGCTGGCGTGGATGGATCCGGCCGATGCGCGCGAAGTCCTCTCGCACGTCGAATTCCGCAAGTCGACGCAGAAGACGCTCTCCTCCGCCGAGGCCGTGCTGAACATTCTGCCGCACGTGCGCGAGCAAGGTTACGGCGAGGATAACGAGGAACAGGAAGAAGGTCTGCGGTGTCTCGCGGTGCCGGTGTTCGACCGCTTCGGCCGCGTAATCGCCGGCCTGTCGATTTCGTTTCCGACCATGCGCTGCGGCGCCGACACGAAGTCGCACTATGTCGCGCTGCTCAAAAAGTCGGGCCTCGCGATCTCGACGCGGCTCGGTTATCGCGAAACGACGGCGCCGGAACAGATCGCCGCCGAGCCGGGCTGAACCTTAGATCGTCAGACCGTCAGGCCGCCTTCGCCGCCGGGTTGGGCTGCACGCTGCGCGTGAAACTGCGGCGGCCGTCCACACTCACCGGCACGTCGCCCTTCAGCGTCACGCGACGCACCACGCGGTGCGCGTCGCCGTAATCGTTGACCGCGTAGTGCTGGGTCGCGCGGTTGTCCCAGATCGCGACGTCGCCGGCCTGCCAGCGCCAGCGTACGATGTTCTCGTGACGCGTCACGTAGCCTTGCAGCAGTTCCAGCAGATGCGCCGACGCGCTCGGCGCGAGACCCACGAAACTCTTCACGAAGTGCCCGAGAATCAGCGTCTTTTCGCCGGACTCGGGATGCACGCGCACGACCGGATGCTCGGTCTCGTAACGCGTCGACACGAACGCCTCGCGGTAACGCCTGATCGCTTCGGCGTCGCGGCCGCGCTCGCCGACGCTGGTGTGATTCGCGTAGTCGTAGTCGTTGCTGTGCACGGCCCAGAGCTGATCGGCGAGCGCCTTGAGCGGCGGCGGCAGATCGTCGTACGCGGTGGCCGTGTTGGCCCACACCGTGTCGCCGCCCACTTCCGGAATCGTCACGCCGCGCAGGATCGACGCCTGCGGATAAGCGTCGACGAACGTCACGTCCGTGTGCCATGAATTGGCGCGGCCGCCGCGATGCGAGTCGAGTTCGAGCAGATAGTCCGTGCCGTCCACCACCGGTACCGTCGGATGCGAAACCGGCTCGCCGAGCAGCCTGGCGAAGGCTTCCTGATCGGCGTCCTGCAAGTGCGTCTGGCCGCGGAAAAATATCACCTTGTGACGTACCAGCGCCGCGCGAATCGCTTCGACGGTGGCCGCTTCGAGTTGGCTCGACAGCCGTACGCCGCGAATTTCCGCGCCGATACGACCGGTGACGGGATGAATGTCCAGTGCGTTGGACGTCGCGAGACTCAGATTCGACATGCTATGCCACTCCTGGTGTGAGGACGATTGAGAACGAGAAAGGCCAGCGTTGACCGGCAAGAATGCGATTGAACTGAAGTGGCTGGTGGTCAGCCATCCAGCGATCTAACCAGTCTCCGCGACGCGCGTAAAACACTTGTTTTTCATGTGCTTATCACACGCGACGGTATGAGGATCGCGCGTGGACGCGATGACGCCGATATCGTCACGATGCTGTCGCTCATGTTCGCTATCGAGGCTCGCGTGGCGCGCGAACGCATGCGCACGCGCTGTCAGTGCGATAAATCGGCCGAGGATGCGGGGCGGCGCAGTTAGTCTGCAACCGAATGTATCCGCACGGCATAGCTGTAACGACACGCGCCGCGGCATGCCCGACGGCCGTCGACACACGCGCCGTTCGACGCGCCGCAACATGCGAGACGCTTGGCCACTTCGTCTTTTCCACAATGCGTTCAATGGCTTGCACATCCGGCCGCTCGCCCCGCCCCCTTTCCTCGCTGCACATTCACGCACGCTATTCACACGACGCACGCGTTGCCCGCATACGTCGCAATCGACACGTCCTGTTACACACAAACACACCGGAAATGCCGCGGCTCAGTAGAGTTCGGGTCACAAGGAAACAGGAGCAATGTCATGAAAAGATTTTTCGCGCTGGTCATTCTGGCCGTCACGCTCGGCAGTGCATTGGGCGGTTGCATCGTGGTTCCGGAAGGCGGCTACCACAATCACTATCACGATCGCGATCGCTATTGAACGCGAGTCGCGCAGCACTTTCCACTCACCATCGTAGAAGCCGCAAATAAAACATGAAGCAATCACAAAACCGCTGGCTGTCCATGGCGATCATTGCAGGTCTCGGAATCGGCGCATCGTCGGTCGCGCTGGCCCACGTCGATGTGGGCGTGAACATCGGCATTCCGGGCGTCGCCTATGCGCCCGAACCCGTGTACGCTCCGCCGCCACCGCCGGTCTATGCTCCGGCTCCGCCGGTGGTCGTCGTGAGTCCCGGCTGGTACGGCGAGCGCTATTACGACGGCAACCGCTACTGGGAACGGCGCGAGTGGGAAGAGCGTCATCGCGGCGGACGCGAATGGCATGAAGCGCGGGGTCCGCACGGCGACTGGCGCGGTCACGATAACGGCTGGCATGGTCACGGCGACGACCGCGATCATGGACACGGCCACGGCGATCATTGATGCATAGGCCGCGGCCGCGTCGTTGCCGCGGCCGTGCCGCGCACGCATTCGCGCCACACGTTCTGTAGGAGCGACGATTTGCTACGCAGCGATCCAAGACGAGTCACCGCGCACATCAACGACACGCTGATCTGCGCCGAATACAGCGAACAGACCGGTCAATTGTGTTTGCGTCAGGACGGCGCACTCTTGCGCGAATGGTTTCCACCTCACTCGTGGATCGCGATTGCGTCAGTGGCGGGCGCGCGGCATTGGGGCACGCGGCCTAGCGATGATGATTTGCTGGCGCTGCTGCACAACGAGATGACACTGTTGCGCACGCCGTAGAAGAAGAGAATTGATTTAGCGCGCGGTGAGGGGCACGCCGCGCGCTTTCGTGAAATGCTTAACGCGCGATGCTTAACGCACGTTGCGAATCGGCGGCGAGTACGAGCTGACCGTCGTATCGCTGCCTTGACCTGCCTGCCACGTGCCGACGCTGGCTGAACCGTATCCACTGTTATTGGCCTGAGCCGAATCTTGACGGCCCGCGGCTTGCGTTTGCGCGCCTTGCGATACAGGGTCATTGGACGACTGGGCGAACGAGGCTACCGGCGCGGCAAGAACAACGGCGATAGCAACGGCTTGAATGAGCGACTTCATGAAACCACCTCCAGAGATTGTCTTTCTACGCGCTGCGCCAAGGGCTGTCGTTGCAGCGGTAGATGGAGTGTAGGTGGCCAGCGCGGCGAGATAAATCCGCCAATCCTGAATTCACTGTTGCTGCTGCCACTACAATGAAGAACGGCTGTTCAACGAGGGTTTTTTAAATCCATTTGCTCGGAATGCGCCGTTTCTCTTGCAGTAGCGGAGAGACTGTTCCGCAATGCGCGCATAGTTGCGTTTTGCGGCGCAACGTCGGGAGCGCCGGCGCACGGATCCCGTTGCCAGGTCACGATCCGTGCACACCATTGCGTCAGAGTGGGTATTTCACGGCGTTTGCAGCGTGCCGTCTTTCAGGCGGGTTTGCGTCCACATCGTCACGCTATTTTCGCAGGGATATTTCGCGGCCTCGGCTTCGTCGATATCGACGCCGAGGCCCGGCTTGTCGTTGGCGTACACGTGACCCTGCCTGAACTCGGGCAGGCCGGGAAAAACATCGAGCAACGCTGCTCTCGGCCCCTTCAGGTCCTGGATCACGAAATTCGGCGGCTCGGTTCCCGACCATTCCTGCACGCCGAAATTGCGCGCCGCCAGATCGATATGAATATTCGCCGCATGCGCCAACGGCGACATGTCGCCGGGGCCGTGCCATGCGGTTCGAACGCCGAATTGCTCGGCGAAGATCTGCAGCTTGCGTCCCGCGGTAATCCCGCCGATCTGGCTGAGATGCACGCGAATGAAGTCGATCAGCCGCTCGGTAATCATGAAGCGCCATTCGTAGGGGTTGTTGAACAGCTCGCCCTGCGCCAGCGGCGTGGTCGTTTTGGCGCGCAGCTGACGCATCCATTCCCCCTCCTCCAGCGCGATCGCATCTTCGAGAAAGAACAGCTCGTAGCGCTCCAGTTCGCACGCAAAGCGGATCGCTTCGACCGGCTTCAAACGTTCATGCACGTCGTGACACAGCGCGACGTCGAAACCGATCTTGCTGCGAATGCCGTCGAACAGTTTGAGCGTGTCGCGCATGTACTTCCGGCTGTCGAGATAGACGCCGTCCGCCGCGCCTTGCGGCGCGCTCGCCGGCGCCTTGCCGAAACCGCCGCCGCCATAGCCGCCGCTCTGGCAGCGGATGTGCGTGATGCCCTGCTCGCGATACTTCTGGATGTTCTCGCACAACTCGTTCAGGTCGCGCCCATCCGCGTGGCGATAGATCGGCACGCCTTCACGGCACTTGCCGCCGAACAACTGGTAGAGCGGCATGTTCGCCAGTTTGCCCTTGATGTCCCACAGCGCCATGTCGACACCGGAGATCGCATTGTTCTCGATCGGTCCGTTGCGCCAGTACGCGTTCTGATGCATCAGTTGCCAGAGTTCCTCGATCGCGTCCGCATCGCGCCCGATCAGCAGCGGCCGCAGATATTCTTCGATCAGACACTGCACCGCGACATGCCGGTAAGCGAACGTCGCGCATCCCAGGCCATACAGACCGGGCTGGTTCGTCTCCACCTTCACGACGATCAGGTTGATGCCTTCCGGCGCGGTCAGGATGACTTTTACATCGGTAATCAGGGTTGCCATGTTCTATCTGCCAGTTTTCAGCCAATCAGTTCGATCGACTAGTGTTGCGTGCGATGCAGCGACAGCGCTGCTCCGCGCTTCGCATGTTCGTCGGAATTCGCCGGCACGGTCATCATCAGGATCACGGACGACAGCAGGCCGCCCGCCATGAAAATATAAGAAGCCGCCGGGCTGCCGGTCGCGCCGTTCAGATAGCCCACCACCCATGAACCGGCGAACGCCCCGAGCGCGCCGCACGCGTTGATCAAACCGATCGCGCCGCCCAGCACGTTGCCAGGAATCAACTCCGGCACCAGCGCGAAGAACGGCCCGTACGGGGCGTACATCGTTGCGCCCGCCACGACCAGCAGCGCGAACGAGATCCAGAAATGCGAGCCGCCGATCAGGTAAGACGCCACGAACGCGATCGTGCCCACCAGCAGCAGCGGCCAGACGAACAGCTTGCGGTTGCGCGTCTTGTCCGAGAGCCACGACGCGAGCAGCATCAGGATGATCGCCGCGAGATACGGAACGGCGGCGAGCCAGCCGACCGAGACGATGTCGATCGTGGAGGCCGCCTTGAGGATCGACGGCAGCCACATGATGAAGCCGTACACGCCGATACTCCACAACGCGTGAATCGCGCAGAACTTCAATACGATCGACGAGCGGAACGCCGCTTTGTAGTCGCGCACCGGTGCGATATGAGCCTGCTCGGCTTTCAGGCGCGCGTCGAGTTCGGTCTTTTCGGCGGAGCTCATCCACGGCGCGTCGGCCGGGCGATCCTTCACCGTGAACCACCACACGACCGCCCAGATGAGCGCCGGCGCACCTTCGAAGACAAACATTTCACGCCAGCCGAAGCTGCGCACCAGATAGCCCGACACCACCGACATCCACAATACAGTCACCGGATTGCCGAGAATCAGGAACGTATTGGCACGCGAGCGTTCACTGCGGGTGAACCAGCGGCTGATGTACATCAGCATCGACGGCATCACGGCCGCCTCCACCACGCCGAGCACGAAGCGCAGCACCATCAACATCGGAATGTTGCTGACCATGCCGGTGGCCGCCGCGCACAGCCCCCAGAGAATCAGGCTGAAAAAGATCAGCTTCTTCACGCTATTGCGCTGCGCGTAAATCGCGCCGGGCACCTGAAACAGGCAGTAACCGAGAAAGAACAGCGAACCGATCAGCGACGACGTGCCGTGCGTGATGCCCAGATCGCGATCGATGCCCGCTGCGGCGGCGAAGCCGTAGTTCGCGCGGTCGAGATAGGCGAGGCTATAGGTGATGAAGATGATGGGCATCAGATACCACCATCTTTGGGGTGCTACGGATTTGACGCTTTCCATGATGTCTCCGGATCGGTACGGCTTACTCACTATCTGGCGCGGGCGGTGTTTCTGTTGTGCTCTACCCGCGCGAATCTGTCTTTACAGTACGGCCAGCCAGCCGCCGTCCACGTAAATGATCTGGCCGTTCACATAGCTCGAAGCCGGCGACGCCAGGTACACCGCCGTGCCGACCAGTTCTTCCGGCTTGCCCCAGCGTTGCGAAGGATTGCTGTTCTTGACCCACGCATCGAACGCGGCGTTTTCGATCAGCGGCTTGTTCATGTCGGTCAGGATGTAGCCCGGACCGATCGCATTGGCCTGAATGTTCGCGGCCGCCCACTCGGCGCTCATGGCGCGGGTCAGCATCTTGATGCCGCCTTTTGCCGCGGTATAGGCGCCGACCGTCGCGCGCCCGGCCTCGCTCGTCAGCGAACCGATGTTGATGATCTTGCCGCCCGTGCCGCGCGCAATCATGCGGCGCGCGGCCTGCTTCGCGACAATGAATGCGCTCGTGAGGTTGGTGTCGATCACACGCTGCCAGTCGCTCAGTTCAAGGTCGACGAGCGGTTTGCGAAACTGGATGCCGGCGTTGTTGATCACGATGTCGATCGGCACGCCGTCCTTGTCCCATTGCGCGAAGGCTTCGGCGACGGCGGCTTCGTCGGTGACGTCGAACGCGCGGCCTTGTGCGTTCAAGCCCTTGGCGCGGAGCCGCTCGACGGCTTCAGCCACCGTGTCGGCGCGTGTGCCGTTCAGGATCACATCGGCGCCGGCGGTGGCCAGGCCTTCCGCGAACGCGAAGCCGATGCCGCGCGCTGAGCCGGTGATGAGCGCCGTGCGGCCGCTCAGATCGAATAACTGTGTCATGCACGTGTCCTCTCGATGTTCGATAACAAGGCGCGAGTGCGCCCCTCGCGTGTCGTCATGACAGTCGCGATAAATAAGTTTGGGATGCAACGATGCCGCTTCTGAACGGTTCGGTTCGCCTAAGTGGCTGCCCCGTGCGGTCGTGTTATCTGGTTCCGGTGATTCTTCAGGCGGGCTTCTCGTTAGCGCTGCGATCGAGCGCGGCACGGTCCTCGAAGTCCTGCTCGGCGCGCTGGATCAGCGTCAGCACGGCTTGCTCCGCCGCCACGGGGTCGCCCTGCTCGATCGCGACACACAGCGCCTCGTGCATGGGCAGCGAACGAGCGGGCCCACCCTCGATCTCGGAGCTGAGCTCGAAGCTGGTGCGCAGGATCGCCGACAGCGCGTTCTGCATCTGCTGGACAAACTGGTTGTGGCAGGCCGTGAGAATGGCGCCGTGAAACGCCAGGTCGGCGGGAACGTATTCGCCATGCCCGGCGACCGCGCGCTCCATCAGCCTGAACGCGCGCCGGACCGCGACGCGGTCTTCCGCGGTCGCGCGTTTCGCGGCGAGCCGCGCCGCGTTCGGCTCGATGATCAGGCGCAACTCCATCAGATCTTCGATGAGGCCCGGCTCGACAGCGCCCGCGCGCGCCCGCCATGTGATCACGTCCGGGTCGAACAACTGCCATTGCGAACGCGGCAGCACGACCGTGCCGTAGCGGCGGCGCACCTGAAGCATGCCCTTGGCGGACAGCGACTTCATCGTCTCGCGGATGGTGATGCGGCTCACCTGCATCTGCTCGGCAAGCACGGGCTCGGCGGGAAGAATGTCGCCGGGCATGAACTTGCCTGAACAGATCTGCTCGCCCATCTGATTCAGGACCTGCCTGTGCAAAGTTGCCACAATATACTCTCTAGGTCATACGTATGATGTAGAAAGATAGACGCATGAACGTGGCTTGGCAATGCGGGTTGACCCGAAGCCCAGCGGGAATGGAGGGAGTTGAATCAGGGAGGCGGCCGGGTGGGGATTCCGGCGGCAATGATCAGATTATTCGGCGATCAAGGAAGCTGCCGAACGCATACGACCATACAAGTCTGCGCGTGCGCCCGGCTTCAAGGGACCTTGATGCTAGTGCCTGGCGGCGAACCACGCGCCACGATTCGCCGCCCGGATAGGCCGCTTACGAAGCGACCGCCACTGAAAACGCCGGCCTCGCCTTGATCGCCTGAAGCCACCGATCCAGCGAAGGCAAAGGCTGCTGCGCCCCCAACGTGTCCGGGAACCGTTCAGCCAGTTGCACCCAGCGGTGCGCCGCGAGGCCGACGCCGATATCGGCCACGGTAAAACGATCCTGCGCGAGATAGTCGTGTTTTTCGAGAATCGCGTCGACGATGCCCAGAAGCCGCGTTGCTTCACGATATGAACGCTTGATGGCGTCGTAATCGCGTTGCGCCTCCGGCACACGCGTCAGCCCCAGGAACGTGACGCGCAACGTCGCCCACAGCGTGCCGAGCTGCCAGTCCATCCAGCGTTCGACGTCGGCACGGGCAGCCGGTTCGGACGGCAAGAGCGTCTGCGCGTCATATTTCGCGGCCAGATAGCGGACGATCGTATTCGACTCCCACAACACACTTTCGCCGTCGACGAGCGTCGGCACGAGGCCATTCGGATTGAGCGCACGATATTGCGGCGTGTCGATCACGCCGTACTCCAGTCCCGCGTCGACCCTCGAAAACTCCCGGCCTTCTTCGAAACCCAGTTCAGCGAGACACCACAGCACTTTCTGCACGTTGATCGAATTGCGTCTGCCATAGACCTGCATTGCCATACCTCGTTAGCTAGAGAACGTGGCCGATTATCACATTCACGAGTCCCGCGGCGAACAGAACGATCAGGGGATTCATCTTCGGCCGTGCAAGAAAGATGCTCAACGCGATGGCCGCGAGCGCCCAGATCGTCCATGTCGAAGAAGAAGCGCGCAGCACGGAAAATGCGCCGGCGAGTATCAGTCCGGTCGCGATCGGCGCGAGGCCCTGTTCCGCAGTGCGATGCCAGGGATGCTGCTTGTGCCGCGTCCATGCGAGTGTCGCACCGTAGGCGAGCACTGAAGACGGCACGAACAGCGCGAGCGACGCAATCACCGCGCCGAGAAAGCCCGACGCCTTCCAGCCGATCAACGTGGTCAGCAATGCGCCCGGTCCGGGCGCGGCGCGCGAGATCGCGAACAGGTCGACGAATTCGGCTTGCGTCACCCAGCCGTGGATCGCCACCGCCTGCTGGTTGATATCGGCGACGATACTTTGTCCGCCGCCCAGCGAGAGCAACGACAACGGGGCGAATACGGCGATCAGTTGCAGATAGATGTTATCGCGCACTCTGGCGGCTCCTCGACGCAACGTACAGGCCGGCGGCTCCCGCCACGATCGCGACCGGCACGAGCGGCCAGTGCAGCACGCCGACCGCGACGAACACCGCGACGATCATCACGAGCGGCCAGCGTTGCGCCGTGAGCAGCGAGCGCGCGGTACGAAAGCCCACCGACGCGGTCATGCCGATCGCCGCCGCGGCAACGCCTTCGAGAAACTCATGCAGCCACGCGAGTTGCGCGAACTGATGAAACACCGTGGCGAGCAGCACGATCACCACCATCGGCGGCACGAGTAAAGCGGACACGGCCACCGTGCTGCCGATCGCGCCTTTCATGCGGTAGCCGACATAGATCGACAGATTGATCACGTTCGAGCCGGGCAGGATCTGGCCGAGCGTGAGGGCGCCGAGGAATTCGTCTTCTTCCAGCCAGCCTCGTTGCGTGACCACCTCGCGGTATATCCAGGCGGATAGACCGCCGCCGAAACTCGTCAGCCCGACTCGCGCGAAGAGCAGAAGAATTTCCAGCAGCGTTACGTCGCCCGGCTTGCGCCCGGATATTGATTGCATGCGGACTTTCCTTCTGCTGTGTCATATCGCGGCGCAGGCAGCGACGGCTGCCGCATGAGTAAGCCTCGCATAAACCTCAATGCCGCTCGTTTGCCAGCCGATGCGCGGCGGCAACCTGCTCTTCCACTTCCCGCACCAGCTTCGACGATTTCCTCCGACGGCTCCAGACCGACGCCCCAACGCTGACAGCGGCACAGCCGAGCAGACTCGCGGCAATCGGACTGCGCAGAAACACGCTCGGATCGCCATTCGAAATCGTCAACGCCTGACGGAACGACTGCTCGAGCGTATGGCCCAGAATCAGCCCGAAAAGCAGCGGCGCCTTGGGAATGTCGAACTTGCGAAACGCGTAGCCAACAATGCCGAAGAACAGTGCGAGGAAAAGATCGAACACATCGTTACTGAACGAATACACGCCCGCCGATGCAATCACCAGAATCAGACACAGCAACACGCCGGACGGCACGTACAGGATGCGCGACAGAATACCCACCAGCGGCAGATTGAGCAGCAACAGCATGATGTTGCCGACATACATGCTCGCGATAAGCCCCCACACCAGATCCGGTTGCGTGTGAAACAGCATCGGGCCCGGCTGGATGCCGTACATGATGAACGCGCCCATGATCACCGCCGTCGCCCCCGAACCCGGCACGCCGAGCGCCAGCAGATGCACGAATGCGCCGCAGGTGTCCGCGTTGGTGGCGGCTTCCGGCGCCGCGACACCTTCAATGGCGCCATGGCCGAACTCTTCCGGATGCTTCGATATCTTCTTTTCCAGCACATACGAGAGCATGGCCGCGAGCGTGCCGCCGAGGCCCGGCGCCGCGCCGCAGAGAAAGCCGACTGCCGAGCCGCGGAAGATCGCGGGCCGCGCGCGCCGCCATTCCGCGCGAGTGAACCACAGCTTGCCTTCGACCCGCACCGTATGCAGCGTGCCGCCGAGCGTGCCTTCAACCATGCGGCTGACTTCGGCAATCGCAAACAGCCCGACGACAACAACCAGGAAGTTCACGCGATCCTGCAACTGCGTGAGGCCGAGCGTAAAGCGCGGCACCCCGCTTTGCAGGTCGATGCCCACGGTCGCGAGACCGAGTCCCATGAACACCGCCATCATGCCTTTGCCCAACGAATCACCGGTGAGCGCGCCGACCGTCGACAGTGCGAAGCAGATCAGCGCGAAATATTCAGTGGGTCCGAAATGCAGCGCGACGGCAGCGAGCGGCGCCGCCACGAACGCCAGCGCGGTGACACCCATCATGCCGGCCATGAACGAGCTGACGGCGGCAATCGCCAGCGTCGCGGCCGCTCTGCCTTTTCGCGCCAGTGGATAGCCGTCGAGCACCGTCATCACCGCGGCGGCGTCGCCCGGCGTATTGAGCAGGATCGCCGTGACCGCACCGCCGTACATGCAGCCGTAGTAAATGCCGGTGAGCATCATGAGCGCGGAAATCGGATCCATGCCGAAGGTCACCGGAATCAGCAACGCGATTCCCGCCGACGGGCCGATGCCCGGCAAATGGCTGATCATCGTGCCGATGAAAACGCCGAAAAGCGTATACATGAGATGCATCGGCGTCGCGGCAACCGCGAGTCCGTGCAGAATGCCATGCAGACTGTCCATGATGCGAACGCCTCAAAATGGGAGAAGGCCGGTCGGCACCGGAACGCCGAGAAGCTGGGAAAACAGCAGATCGAAAACCACGGTCACGCCGAGCGCGATGGCAAGATTGGTTTTGTGGCGCTGGCGGTTGAAATAGCTGAGCAAGCCAAACAGAAAGACCGAGGTCGAGAGTACGTAGCCCGCAGGCTCGAAACACAGGTAATAGATGGCAGTCCAGACCACCATGCCGATCAGAATGAACGGACGTTGCTTCGGCTCCGGTACGGCATGGTCCGCATGAGCAGGCTCTGCGTCGGCCGCTGTTTGCGCGGGAGGCGGTTCGACCGCTTTAGCATGCGCTTTGCCACGCCCTTCGAGTAGAAGAACGACTGCCGAGGCGATCAGTCCCACACCGACCAGAGCCGGAAACGCCTTAGGCCCGAGCGGGTCGCTCAGCCGGACTTCCGGCAGACGCATGTCCATGTACAGGTACACGACGGCGAGCGCCATCGCGCAGAATGCGAGCCACACGTCGCTTCTGATGCTTTTCATGTCTCCTCCAGAGTTCGACTCCTGAGAGGATCGCCAACCTCGGTGATCCTCTCAGGTCCGCCCAGTCCGCGTGGGACCTGCGTAGTCGTGCTCGTTGATCCGCTTGCGCCGGGTTGCCCCCGTGCGCTGCTCTACCTGTCAGCAACGACAGCGCCGCATCACTTCTCGTTATAGCGGCCCGGCTTCACCACTTCGGCGATCGTGCCGTCCGGCGCACGGAACTTGAGTGCGCCCTCGCCTTTTGCCGAGAGAATCTCACCGCCGTACTGCTTGATCTTTTCGGCAGCGGCTTCCTGGTCGTCGACCGTGACGCCCCAGTGGTGCAGACGCGGACCGGCGCCGGCAATCTGCGCTTCGTGCGAGTCTTCGCTGTCGTACTTCATCAGCGTGAAGTCGATGTGACCATCGGTCATGTGACGCGAGATGTGTTCGCGATTGCGGCCGGTCTTCACTTCCGTGAAGCCGAACACTTCGGTATAAAAACGGGTGGCCTGCTCGAGGTCGTCGACCTTGACTGCGAGGTGAACGATGCGTGACATATGGATCTCCATGTCGATAGGTACTGCGGGTTAAAAGAAAGATTCGCTACTTCGCGATGCCAAGCTCGCCAAGCAGAGGGGTCAGGCGATTGCGCTCGCCCTGAAGGAAAGCACGGGTCTGAGTGCTGTTCCTGTAGTCGGCGGTCCACAGATTGCGCTTCACGGCGACCGCCCATTCCGGCGATGCGGTGGCCTTCTGCAATACGTTGTCCCACCACGCTATTTCGGCGGGCGTCATGTTCTTCGGGCCGACCAGTACACGCCAGGTCGTGAAGTCCACATTGATGCCCTGCTCTTTCCACGTCGGCACGTTCGCGAGTTCGCCGCCTTGACGCGCGCCGCCGGGAATCGCGATCATGCGCACGCTGCCCGACTTGCTCGGTCCCAGCACTACGCCGGCGGGCGTTGCCGCCGCGGTCACGTGGCCGCCCATCAGCGCGGTCAACGCTTCACCGCCCGAGTCGAAAAACACGACCTTGATCTTTTTCGGATCCTGGCCGGCGCCCTTCATTACCAAGGCCGCGGCGTCGTGACTCTGGCCGCCGGGCGAACTCGACACGCCCAGCGTGACGCTGGTCGGGTCTTTCTTGAGCATCTGCACGAGATCGTTGCCGGACTTGATCGGCGAATTGCCCGGCACGGAGAACACCACCTGTTCAGTGACGAATACGGCGAGCGGCGTCACGTCGTCGATGCCTACGGTGGAAAGGCCCGTGATCCGGTTGGTGATCAGCGGCAGCGCCTGGACCGTGACGAAGTGGCCGTCGGCTTCGTGTGAATTGATGTACGCGATGCTGACCGTGCCGCCACCGCCCGGACGGTTGATGACCGTCACGGGTTTGGGCGAGAGCTTCTCCTGCTGAATCACGCTCTGCAACGTGCGCGCGACCAGATCGAGTCCGCCGCCGGGCGCGCTCGGCACCACGATCTCGACCGGGCGTCGGGGCTGCCATGCGTCCGCGGCGTTCGCGAGCGTCGCGCACGCTGCAAGCAACGCAACGTAGATGCCTCGCGCGACACTCGATGTCTCAAGCCTCCTCTTCACTTTCGTCTCCTGTTTATGGTGCTCTATTGCGGTTTAAAAATTGAATGCGTCGAAGGTGCTGGCGGCGAAGAGTTTCTCCATCGGCACCTCGTCCTGGATCAGGCCGTCGCTTTTCGCATAACGCTGCAACGTGTCGAGGTCGAGACGGTTCTCTTTCAGACCGTAGCGCCAGTAGTCGTCGCCCATCAGGGATTTGACGCACTCGTATTCGGATGTGATCCACGGGTGCATCACGCGCAATGTGTCGGTAATCGCGAGTTCGCCGAGGGCGATATCGCGCGACTTCCTGAACGCGGCAAACACGTTGACCGGCAACCACGGATGCTGTTCGACGAGCGAGCGGCGAATGCCGACCATGTGCATGGGCGGGAACAGCCGTGTTTTGCGGAACCACGCCTCCTCGTTTTCGCGGAAAGCGGGAAAGAGCCGCTGCACGTGTTCATTGCGGCCGAAGCACGATGGCGGCTTCGGCGCGATCAGTGCGTCGATCTCGCCTTTGTCGAGCAGACGCGCGAGTGTCTGGTCCGTGGCGATCGGTTCCACCTGAATCTCGGAAGGCAGGTTGTAGGGCACTCGCGCCTCGCGGCCGGCCTGCTCGAGGCCCCCGATCACCCATTGCACATCGCGGCTGCTCACACCGTATTCGTCCGCGAGCATGCCGCGCACCCAGATGCCCGCCGTCTGCTGGAAGTCGGGCACGCCGATACGGCGGCCCTTTAGCGCCTGGGGAGAATCGATACCGCGATCGTTGCGGATATAGATTGCCGAATGACGGAACGAGCGCGACAGAAACACCGGCACGCCGATGTAACTGGTTTGCCCACGCGCGGTGGTCAACAGATGCGTGCCGAGCGACAGCTCCGAGATATCGAATTCGCCGTGACGGAATGCGCGTTGAAAGAGTTCTTCGGCAGGCCCATTCACGAAGTTGACCTTGCATCCGTCGATCGCGACCTTTCCGTCGATCAGCGCACGTGTACGGTCGGTAATCTGACAAGCCAGCGATAGTTCAAGCATAGAAGTAAAGCGCCGTAGGCTGATATGGAAACTGGAGAATAGTGCTTAAAACAAGCTGGAATATTCGTACGTTATTCGTAGTGCAAACTAATACTCGTGCGCCCGACTCAACGTTGGGCACCCATTAATCCGCGCTCTTCGAACGCGGCCCTGCTTCGGTTTTTCCTGTGGCTCGCTTCGTCAGGCGATCTGATCCGTGGCCGGAGGCGCTACCGCTTCCTCGCCGGATTTCACCATGCCGTCCAACGCGACGAGCATGCGCTCCTTGCCCTTCGACACGTGACTGAAACTCATCTCGTAGCTCAGGCTCGCGTTGCGGGATTTCAGCGCGTTGACGAGCTCACGGTGCTCTTCATTCGACTGCAGCAACGCGCCACGCTGAACCATGCCATGCACCCGGAACAGATGGAATTCCTTGACGAAACCGCGATACAGCTTGATCAATCGCGAGTTGCCCGTCGATCGCACGATGTAGTCGTGAAACTCGAGGTTCAACGGATCGAAGCGCGAAAAATCGCCTTTCTGCGCGGCTTCCTGCATCTCGTCGACATAGGCGTCGAGCTGGGTCGCCATGTCGTCGGTCAGGAGCGGTGCGAGCAACGACGCCGACAATGCCGTGAGCCCCGCGCGCAGATCGTAGACTTCGATCGCATCGTCTCGCGTGACGCGCTGAATGAACACGCCGCGCTGCGGGATCAGATACACGAGGCCGAGTTCAGCAAGCGCGCGGCACGCCTCGCGCACGGGCCCGCGACTCACCGAAAGCTTGTCCGCGACGGCCTTCTCGTTGAGCCGTTGCCCCGGCTTCAACTCGCCGCTCAAAATCATTCGCTCGATCTCGTGCTGCACGACGCCGGTCAATGTATGCGCCCGGAAATCAGCCAGCGAGACGGTTGGGGAGATGTGATCAGTTTCCATGAAAACGAGTCTATGTGGCACCCTGAAAAATGTCAACACTTTACTTTTCACGATCTCATCCTCGCGAAACGCCCGTGTAGCGGGCCTGACACGTTTGCCATCTCACTGACATTTTCACGTCAGGCCCACTTGCCGGCGTACGACATGCTCATGCGTATCGCCCTCAAAACCGATGCCGCATGCCGATCCGGAAAGCCAACTGGTTCTGCGCATCGCTGCCCGAGTTGCCGAAGTAACTCGTCGATTTGCCGATCATTGCCTGAACCGGTACACCGTCGTTGTTCCCGGACGCCTTCTGGTAAATCGCCAGCGCATACACGCTGGTGCGCTTGCTAAGCGAATACTCGACACTGCTGTTGATCTGGTTCCACGTGCCCGTCGACGACCCTCGAACCTGCGTACGCGTGTAGCCCAGCGCGGCCTCCAGCGGCGCGGTGACCTGATACACCACGCCGCCTTCGTAAATGTTCAGCGTGGCGGCCGTGTGATCCAGGTTCTCGAGCCGGGTGTTGGTCCATAGCGCGTAGCCGAGTACCTTGCCGAACTGATATTTGGCGCCGAGACCCAAGGTGCGCAGATCCCGTTCGCCGAGCGGATCCAGATTGGCGAGCGTCAGTTTGAGCGGCGGCACTTCCTGCAGCGGATACGTGATGTCCGTATAGGCGAAGCCCATGCTGAACGGCCCGTTTTTGTAGTCGACGCCGAAACTGTAGGTGCGGGACGAGCCGCCATTACCGTTGTCGCCGTTCGAGCCGCCGAACTCGCCCGCCGCATTCGAAAAGCCGTACATGGCGCCGACCTTGAAGCCGTACATGCGCACGCTGTCGAATTTCACCGAGTTGTTGATCCGCACCGAGGTCAGCAGATCGAGCGTGTCGATGTGATAGGCGTAGGCGTCGCCGGCAGTGAGGCCGCCCGTCGAATAGCGGTTCAGGTAGTCGTGCGAGAACGGATACTGGCGCCCCATCGTGAACGAGCCCACGCCGCTTTTGGATATGCCGACGAAAGCCTGCCGGCCGAACAGCGCGCCGCCTTGGCTGATCGAACCGTCGGCAAGACCGAAGCCATTTTCCAACGTGAAAATGGCCTTATAGCCGCCGCCCAGATCTTCCCCGCCCTTCAAACCCCAGCGGTTGCCGCCATTGATGCCGTCGTCGAACTTGACGAAGCTGGAACTGCCGCCGGACGCGTTCTGCGCGTGGTTGACGTAGCTGATGCCGGCGTCGATCAATCCATACAGAGTCACGCTGCTCTGCGCATGCGCCGCGCCAGCCAACCCTCCTAGTGCTACCGCACACATCAGCTTCTGAGCCTTGTGGGTGTTCACTTAAGTCTCCTAATTTTTATATCAGATTGAAAGGAATTCCTCGATTCGGGTTTCGGCCTCCACCGCCGCCCTCGAACTTCCACCTTCAACTGCCTTACAGCCAGATTCCGCACTTCCCTGCTTCGGCGACGCAACCCGCCGTGACAGCCGGTTTCGTTGATGCGTCACAACTTGAAACGGAGTGTCGAAGGTTTTATGATAAATGTCAACATTTTACACACCCAGGGTTTTCCTGACACTCGGCATCGATATGGCTTACTGCGCAATAGATTTCGGCACCTCAAATTCAGCCGTAGCGGTCCCGGACCGCGACCGCATCGCACTCGCTTCCGTTGAAAAAGGCGCCACTACCCTGCCGACGGCCATCTTCTTCAACAGCGACGACCACACTCACGCATTCGGACGCGCCGCGCTGGCGGCCTACGTCGACGGTTTCGACGGCCGCCTGATGCGGGCCATCAAAAGCATCCTCGGGACGGGCATCGCGGAATCCAGCACGGCCCTGGGCGACGGATCGGCAATCGCGTATCTCGACGTGATCGCGATGTTCATCGGGCATCTGAAGGACTGCGCGCAAACGCGTGTCGGCGCGCCGATCGATCGCGCGGTGCTCGGCCGCCCGGTGTTTTTCATCGACGACGACCCGGCCGCCGACGCCCGCGCGCAACGGCAGCTCGAAGCCGCCGCGCGCTCAGTGGGTTTTCGCCACCTCGAATTCCAGTACGAGCCGCTCGCCGCGGCGTTCGATTACGAATCGCGGCTCGGAGAAGAAAAAGTCGTGCTGGTCGCCGACATCGGCGGAGGCACGTCGGACTTCTCACTGGTGCGGGTAGGTCCGCAGCGAATGTCGAGGATGGATCGGAAGGACGACGTGCTTGCGCATCACGGTGTGCATGTCGCGGGAACGGATGTCGACCGGCGGGTCGAACTGGCAGCCATTCTGCGAGAGGCCGGTTACCGCAGCCTGGACAAGGAAGGACGTGAAATACCGAATCGCGCCTATTTCGATCTGGCGACGTGGCATCTGATCAACTCGCTCTACACGCCAAGGCGGCAAACCGAGCTGCGGCTCACGCGCCATCTGTACCGGAACCCGCTTCATCATGACCGGCTGATGCGAGTGGTGGACCGGCGGCTCGGCCATGCGCTCGCCGCGAGTGCGGAACGGGCAAAGATCGCGATTGCGGCTGGGGGCGATACGCTGATCGAGATCGACCCGATCGAGCCGGGCCTGAGCGTCGCTTTCGACGAACAGCAACTCGTCGACGCCACGCGCGAGGAAAGAACGCGGATCGTTCACGCCGCGCGGGAGACGGCGCGGCTGGCCGGCATCGCTGCGGGCAAAGTGGATGCCGTGTATTTCACCGGCGGATCGACGGGCCTCGCCTCGTTAACGCGCGCCATTGCGGGCGCGTTTCCTGAAGCCGAACTCGTGTTCGGCGATCCGCTAGCGAGCGTGGCCACCGGCCTCGGCATCCACGCAAAACGGGTGTTTGGCTAGCGGCAGATTCACCTCGATGAGGTTGCCTCGCGGCGCCGGCTAGTCAATCAATTCCCGATGCAACGCCACGAACTCCTGAGCGAGCTTGTGACGGGGATCGAAGTGAATCATCGGCTTCGCGTACTGGTGCGACTCGCGAATCTTCACGGACGTCGACAGTCGCGACTCCAGCACAGGCAAGCCCTCGCTGATCAGTTCCTCGACCAGTTGAAGCGGCAGACTTGCGCGCGGCTGAAACTGGTTGATCACGATTCCTTCGACTTGCAGACCGGGATTATGGTCCTGCTGAATTTCCTTGACGTTGTCGAGCAGCGTGTACAGCGCGCGACGGGAGAAGTCGTCGCAGTCGAACGGAATCAGGCAGCGTTCCACCGCGATCAGCGCTGAGCGGGTATAGAAATTCAGCGCCGGTGGTGTGTCGATGTAGATCGCGTCGTACTCATCCAGTTCGTTCAACGCGTCACGCAGCTTGTAGATCTTGTAGCGCGATTCGAGCTTGCCGTGCAGCGTGTCGAGATCCGGATGCGAGGGCATCACATGGAGGTTCTCGAACGGCGTGGGGTGGATGAACGTAGAGACCGGCGTTGGCCGGAAGCTGAAGCTCAAGGCCGTTTCGAAGAAGTCCGCGAC
This sequence comes from Paraburkholderia phytofirmans, assembly GCF_046028095.1. Taxonomy (GTDB): domain Bacteria; phylum Pseudomonadota; class Gammaproteobacteria; order Burkholderiales; family Burkholderiaceae; genus Paraburkholderia; species Paraburkholderia phytofirmans_A. Next base: position 277,903 of record NZ_JAQQDJ010000008.1, on the reverse strand, counting down.
GTTGGGCTTGAGATCGCTGGCCTGCTTGCCTAGAAGATACTGGCTGGAGTTGCCTTGCGGGTCCAGATCGATGACTAGCGTACGCAGGTTCTCGCTGGCGTTGATGGCCGCCAGGTTGCATACGATAGTCGATTTGCCCACACCGCCCTTCTGGTTGAATATCACGCGCCGCATTGACCTCTGCCCCTATTATGAAAACGCACCAAAGGCACAGCTTACCCTGGCAAAATGACAGCGCGAGGTGCGTCCCTATGAATAGTTTTCGAAGGCCTTCACTTGTGTCCAATCCGGCCTGGTCAATTCGCATACGCGGTGAATTTTTCGATCGACATAGCTTGCGATCAGTGCGTACCGCGATAAGTGAATCGCAATCGGTGTTTCGACACGATCAGTTTGCCTAAGCAACCGCGTGCACGCAGATGACCGCCTTTCTGCGCGATGAGATCGTCGCTAACACGCGTCGCCCGATCATCCGATGCGACGCGCCCTGCTCGCTCACGCTTGAGCGCCTGCGATGCCGACGTAGTTTTCCGCCATCGCGGTGGCCGCCGCGCGCGACGTCGTCACGTATTCGAGTTCGGCCACCTGAAGCTGCTGCTCGAAAGGCGACGCGCCTTCGATACGGTGCATCATGCTGGTCATCCAGTACGAGAAATGCTCGGCGCGCCAGATGCGTTTGAGCGCTGTCGCGCTGTAACCGTCGAGCAGATCCGTACGATTGTCCACGTAGAACGCATTCAGCGCCTCGGTCAGCACGCGCACGTCGGCTACTGCCAGATTCATACCCTTCGCGCCGGTGGGCGGCACGATATGCGCGGCGTCGCCCGCGAGAAACAGCCGGCCATGTTGCATGGTGTTCGATACGAAACTGCGCATGCCGACAATGTTCTTCTGAAAGATCTTGCCGTCGACGATCTGCTGTCCGTCGTGCGAGTCGACTCGTGCATGCAGTTCCGCCCAGATGCGGTCGTCGGACCAGTTCTCGACGGAGTCCTTCGGATCGCACTGGAAATACATGCGCTGCACGTTCGGCGAGCGCGTGCTGATCAGCGCGAAGCCGCGCTCGTGACGCGCGTAGATCAATTCATCCGATGACGGCGGCCCTTCGCACAGGATACCGAACCAACCGAACGGATACACACGTTCGAAGTCCTTGCGCAACGCCTGCGGAATCGCTGCGCGCGACACGCCTTGCGAACCGTCGCAACCGATCACGAAGTCGCACTGCAATTCGTACGCTTCGCCTTCGTGGCGATAGCGGATCGACGGCGTGTCGGTATCGATGCCGTGAATCGACGTCTCCGAGACGCCGAAACGCAGCTTGCCGTCGTCGGCCACGCGCGCCGCGACGAGGTCCTTGATCACTTCGTGCTGCGCGTAGACCGTGATCGAATGTCCCGTGAGTCCCGTCAGATCGATGCGCCGGCGCTTGCCTTCGAAAGCCAGTTCGAAGCCGTGATGCAGCGCGCCTTCCGCTTTCATCCGTGCGCCGACGCCGGCTTCGGTCAACAGGTCCATCGTGCCTTGTTCGAGCACGCCGGCACGGATGGTGGATTCGATCTGATCGCGACTGCGCGACTCGAGCACGACGGAGTCGATGCCGCGCAGATGGAGGAGATGAGAAAGCAGCAGGCCCGCAGGCCCGGCACCAATGATGCCAACTTGAGTACGCATGAGTTGTCTCCTGAATGCGGGGTTAGATTTGCGCTCAGTTTGACGATCACATACGGTATCGCGCAACGCGATATGGCGGATAGGTCGTATCTAATTTAAAGATATAAACCTCGCTCGGGCACATGCAACTGGTAAGCGCAATTGAGCCCTAAGGCCGCCCAGACGGGGCTTGTGGCCCGTTCGCCTGACGACTCGCCGTTCGCACAGCGTTGCGGCGGATCAAGGTAAACCCCGAGCCGCTCTACGACGCGAGAAACATCCGATACACCGGATTCTGCGTCTCTTCCCAGTTCGGATAGCCGAGCGTGGCGAGGAACTTGTTGAACGCCTCGTTCTCGCTGTCCGGTACCTGGATGCCGACCAGAATCGAACTGTAGTCCGCGCCCTGGTTGCGATAGTGGAACAGGCTGATATTCCAGTTCGGCGCCATCGACGAAAGGAATTTCATCAGCGCGCCCGGCCGCTCTGGAAACTCGAAACGGAACAGGCGCTCGTCGTGTGCCAAAGGCGAGCGGCCACCGACCATGTAGCGGATGTGTTGCTTCGAGAGTTCATCAAACGTGAGATCGACGGTCGCGAAGCCGTGCGCTTCAAACGCGCCCGCGATCTGCGCCGACTCGCTGCGATTCCTGATCTGCACGCCCACGAAGATATGGGCGGAGTTCGCATCTGCAATGCGATAGTTGAATTCGGTGACGCTGCGCGTGCCGACCAGTTCGCAGAAGCGGCGGAAACTGCCGCGCTCTTCGGGGATCGTCACGGCGAACACCGCTTCGCGCGCTTCACCGACTTCGGCGCGCTCGGCCACGAAGCGCATGCGGTCGAAGTTCATGTTCGCGCCCGACGTGATCGCGATCAGCGTCTGGTTCTCGATGCCTTCGCGCTCCGCATACTGCTTGGCGCCTGCCACGGCCAAGGAGCCCGCGGGTTCCAGCACGCTGCGGGTGTCCTGGAAGACGTCCTTGATCGCGGCGCAGAGTGCGTCGGTATTCACGAGCAGTACATCGTCGAGATATTCGCTGCACAGGCGGAAGGTTTCTTCACCGACCAGCTTCACCGCCGTGCCGTCCGAGAACAGACCGACTTCGTTCAACGTGACCCGCTCGCCGGCTTTCAAGGACGCCGCCATCGCGCACGAATCATCGGTCTGGACGCCAATCACCTTGATCTCCGGCCGCACCGATTTCACGTACGCAGCCACGCCCGCCGCAAGTCCACCGCCGCCGATCGGCACGAAGATCGCGTGAATCGGGCCCTGGTGCTGGCTGAGAATCTCCATCGCGACCGTGCCCTGGCCGGCGATCACGTACGGATCGTCGAACGGATGCACGAAGGTCAGGCCACGCTCTTCCTGGAGCTTCACCGCGTGGCCATAGGCGTCGCTATACGATTCGCCGAACTGCACCACTTCGACAGTCGGGCCGCCGTGTGCGCGCACCGCATCGACCTTGACCTGCGGAGTCGTAACCGGCACCACGATGATCGCCTTCACGCCCATGCGCGCCGCCGACAACGCCACGCCCTGCGCATGATTGCCCGCCGACGCCGTAATCACCCCACGCTCCAACGCTTCAGACGGAATATGCGCCATCTTGTTGTACGCGCCGCGCACCTTGAACGAGAACACCGGCTGGTTGTCCTCGCGTTTCAGATACACCGGATTGCGCAGACGTGCCGACAGATTCGGCGCGCGTTCGAGTTCGGTCTCGCGGGCCACGTCGTAGACGCGCGCGGTCAGTGTCTTCTTCAGGTAATCGTGACGAAGCGCGACGCTATCGGCGGCTTCGGCGGCCTGTTTGAGTTGGTGTAACGACAAGGCAAGCTCCTGTGCGGCAAGGACGAATCAGCAGAGAGTTCACCAGGAGGCAGGCTGCAAGCGGACATAAAAAAACCCGCCTCGTGGGGCGGGTTATGTGTCACTGCTATCCGACGCGCGCTAACCCACCATTCGATGAATGATGCTAATGATCAGCGCAATACGGATGTGGAGGCAGTTCATGCGTTGGATCTTCGTTGACTTGAGGCGCTTTGTCAATCCCCGCTGATTGCGATGCGCGCCGCGGCGAGCTCTCCGCATGGCTGCGGCATGCGCTCGCCGCCAGGCTTACCCGCCGTCATGAACAGCATCGCGACGACGACGCTGAGTCTGCGCGATGCGACGATCAACGCACCCCGCTCTGCTTCCTGAACGCCGTGAGAATGCGCTTTTCCAGCGAGTTGTAATCGCCGCCAAAGTGATGATCACCAGACGTGCGAATCACCTCGATGCCGGTTTTGGTCAACGTCGGACACAAGGTGTCCTTCTCGTTCTCGCCGTAAAAGCACTGCACGATGGCGGGCGGCACGCGCGTCAATTCCGGCTGGACCTTCAATGCCTTGTCGCTGGCCGGCATGCCGAGCCAGCCGCCCACGCGAATCTGAAAATCGGCATCGGGCGCAAAGCCGAGCAGCGCGATCAGCGATACCTTCGCGCGCAGCGCTTCCGGCAGACGGTTATAGGCGAACGGCATCACATCCGCGCCGAACGAATAGCCGACGAGCGCGATATGCTGCGCGTTCCAGCGCGCGCCGTAGGTTTGCATCACGCGCGCGAGGTCGCGGCTGGTTTGCGCGGGCGGCTTCTCGCTCCAGAAATAGCGCAGGCTGTCCCAACCGATCACGGAGACGCCGTCTTTCTGCAAAGCCTGCGCGATGGTCTTGTCGAGATCGCGCCAGCCGCCGTCGCCGGAAATCACGATCGCCATCAGGCCGTTCGGATGCGCCGCCGGCAATTCGATGAGCGGCAGATCGGAGACGTCGTCATCACCCGTCGACACGGCCTGCAAATGCGGCGTGAGCAACGCGACGAGGCGCGCGCGATCGGCGTTACCCGTGGCCGCCTTTTCGACGAAGCCCGGCACCTTGTCGCGGATAATCGTCGGGTCCGGCGGGCAAGGCTGAAAGCGCGCATCGAGCGTGCGCTCGGCGTCCACCGCGACCGCGCCGGCAATCGTATTCGACGGCGCCTGTTCGAGCACATGCATGGCGAGCGTGGCACCCTGGCCCGTGCCCGCGACGATCGGCGCGAAATAATGGCTCGACTGCGATTGCCGTTCGAGTTGATGGCTCAACGCTTCCGCATCGCCCACCAGTTGATGGCAGGCCTCTTTCTTCGCGACCAGATTCGCGGCATAGCGAGCCGTATCGACACCGACGGTCAACGCGCCGGCCTTGGCGAGCGCATCAGCGCTCTGCTGGTCCGCCGCGCTCCAGCCGCTCGCTTGCGAATACAGCACCACGAAGCCGCGTAACGGACCGCTCGGCTGAGTGACCGTGACGTCGCCATAACGGCCGCCGGGCACCGTGGTGGTTGCCGCGTGCGCGAGCGCGCCAGCGGTCACGAGGCTCGCCGCCACGGCGAGCTTGAACAACGAATGCAATGTCATGAACGCCGGCCTCCTGCCAGCAATGACAGGTCCGCGAGCGTGAAGAACACGCCGACCGAACCCGACGCCGCGAGATAGCGCGGCTCCCAATGCGGCTGGAACTTGCTCTTGAAAGCACGCAGTCCGCGGAAGTTATAGAAACGGCCGCCGAAGCGCCATACGATGCCGGCGAACCGGTGCCAGCGCGACGCCAGCGGTGTGGGCTGCATGCCGGAGAGCGGCGCGATGCCGAGACTGAGCGAGCGGAAACCCGCCTGCTTCAGATGCAGCGCCAGTTGCGTGAACAGATATTCCATCGCATACGGCGACGCGCTTTCCACATGACGCATCACGCCGACGGTCGCCTCGGTATTCATGTCGGTCGTCATGAAGGTGACGAAGGCAGCGGGCTCGCCGTTCTGGCGCACCAGCATCACCGATTGCGCGGCGAGGTATTCGTCCGTGAAAGCGGCCACCGAGAAGCTCTTTTCGCGCGCGTCGCGGCTGTCGAGCCAACCGTCGGAAATCTCGCGCAACGTGTCGAGCGAAGCGGGCACGTTCGCCTGATCGATCACTTCGACGGTGAAGCCGTCACGCTCGCCACGCTTTAACGCATAGCGAAGATGCGCGCGATGCGAGCCCTTCAGGTCGAAATCGTCGAGCACGACGTGCGCTTCCTCGCCGAGCTTCATCAGCGTGAGGCCCGCGTCGAGGTAAAGCGGCAATGCGTTGGCGCGCACCTGGTAGAACGCCGCGCGCCCGCCGTGCGCGTGCGCGAGCGCGACGAACTTGCTGATGAGACCGGCCCACTCTTCGCGCGGACCCACCGGATCGTGCAAAGCGGCCCACGTGCGGCCGTATTTCGCGTACATCAGGAAAGCCTTGCGCGACTCGGAGAACAGAAAACTCTTGTCGCCCATCAGCGCGAGGCCGGCGTCGCTGCGTTCCTGCGCGCGTACGATGCGCGCCGCGTCGTGCAGATCTTGCGGCGCCGGTTTGACGAAGCGCCCCGGCGCGGGACGCAGCAGCTGCCAGAACGAGAATGTCGCGGCGAACAGGCTCGCGGCCAGCGTCGCGCGCAATGCACGCGGCGCGCGTTCGTCGAAAGCGAATTGCCACCACAGGTCGCGCGTGTAAGGCACGTCGCGGAAAGCAAACAGCATCACCCATGTGGCCAGCATCAGCACCATCGCCACCGACACCAGCCAGCCCGCCGTAAAGCGCTCCGCGAACAGCGACGAATGACGGTTGAAACGCCGGCGCGTGGACAGCAGCAACGCGACCAGCATGCCGAGCACGCCGGCTTCCACGAACGCAAGCCCTTTGGTCAGCGACAACGCGAGACTCAGCACCGCCAGCAGAAGCGTCATCCACCACGCGGCATCGAGGCGCCGCAGCAAACCACGCGCGACGAACAGCAGCAGCACGCCGAGCACGCTGCAAAGCATCTGCGAACTTTCGAGCACCCACAGCGGCAGCACGTTGCGCAGCATGTGAATGCGTTGCCAGAACGCGGGCGTCGCGCTGGAAATCACCAGCATGCCGCCGACCACGAATGTGACGAGACTCAGAAACAGCGGCGCGAGCTTCGACGCCGCAGCGGCATGTTGCAGCGGCAAACGGCTTTTCAGCGCGCGGCCTTCGAAACCGGCGAGCAGCGCGGCCGACACGATCAACGGGACACCGAAGTAAATCGCGCGATACGCGAGCAAGGCGGCAACCATCTGATGCGTTTGCACGCTGCCGTTCAGCGTGAACACCATTGCCGCTTCGAACACGCCGACGCCGCCGGGCGTGTGGCCGATCATGCCGAGCAGCATGGCCGCGGCGTACACCGTGATGAAGGTCACGAAGCTCACGTCCGCATGCGGCAGCAGCGCCCACAAGGCGAGGCCCGCGGCCACCACGTCGAGCACCGCGAGCGCCACTTGCGCGAGCAGATCGCGGCGTGCGGGGATATCGAAAGAGAGCCACTGCCAGCGCGTGCGCACCAGGCGCGTTTCGCCGCGGCAGGCGGCGGCCGCCAATGCGAGCACGGCGAGCAGCGCCATGCCGATCCAACGCAGCGTGACAGGTTCGAGATGCAGCATCGGTGCGAGCGTGCCGGCCACGCCGACCATGCCGAGCGCCGTCATCAGTACAAGCGCGAGCGCGAGCGACACGCTCGTGAACACCGTCATGCGGCCGATCTGCGCGGGCGTGACGCTCGCCACGCCATAAACGCGCGCGCGCACGGCACCGCCCGTCAGCGCGCCGAAGCCGGTGGCGTTGCCGAGCGCCGAGCCCGCCGTGGCGCCGATCCACAGCGCCACACGCGGCACGACCGCGCCCAGATAGCGCAAACCGACGGCATCGCGGCCGATCAACGCCACATAGCTGAGTGCGGTAGCGCCGAGCGCGGCGGTCCATTCGCCGGCAGTCAGTCGACGCAGTTCGCGCATCACCGAGCGGTAGTCGACTGCTTGCGAGAGATGTTGCAAGACGACCAGCAGCAACACGCCAATCACAAGCGCGAGCAGGGGCGAGAGAAGTCCCCGGTTGCCGAGCGTTTTCGATGCACGGTCGAACATCGCGCCTAGCCGGTCGAATTTATAGTTATATCGATGGAACATGGTCAATGCTGGGCCTTGCGTGGAACTGTTGCGACGACGGATCGTCTGCCGCGGCATCGCCGGTTATTGGCGATTACAAATGGATAACGGCACAGGGGTAAAAAGGTTGACAGTGTCAGCCGTATTGCGGGGTTTAACCTTAGCCGGCCATTGGATCTGACTGCGCCGAGCGGCGCGCCGCGGCTATCTGCGTGAATAAAACGGTCGATATTGCCGGTTGGGCCGCGATGAGACGCGCCTGATAGCTGACAGGGGGCTGAAGTTTAAACGCTATTTGCGCGCTGCGAATGAAGATTCGACGTTGCGTCGATGGTGTGCGCATGCCGTATTGCTCGATGCGTTGAAAAGCAGCATCAAGATTTGCGCTTCGCGTGCCGTAATCGAGAGCAATAGCTCAGTGAAACGCGGCGCATTTGCCGGGTGAATTTCGGTACTCGAAGGAGAATGAAGATGGCGGAACAGGATTGGATGATGGCGGGCGTGTATCTGGTCGGATTGGTGTCGATGGCGCTGTTGATGAGCGCACTGGCCACGCGAGCGACCAGGGAACGCAAGACCGCGGTAAAGATATCGAGCCGCGCCCACGACTAATCAAGCCACGACGTACGGCACGATGCCGTACGAGATCAGAACACGAGAGGCGTCACGAATGACGTTCGCACGGCGCAACGAAGCGCGTGCCGCCACTGCAACGACATTCGAATGATGGAAGAACCGGATCGCGCAGCGCTCGCTGCGCATGCCGGCGGCCCGCGGTGATGTCGCGGCCTGGCGGCATAAGTAACGCAGAAATAATGCTAGGCAGTGGCGTCGTGCGAATGACAGAAATGCATGTCCGCGCCCTGCTCTATCGGTCCGCGCATGCGGCGCGCGGCCGTTGTCTTACTCCGGACGGCGATGCGCTTCGGCGATCACGGCGCAGTTTTGCAGGTGCAGGTTCAGTGCATGGAGAGCCAAGGCGCGCATCTTGCCGAAGAACGTGTTGTTGGCGGCGACGGTAGCGCGGACGGCGGAAGCGTTGGAAGCGGTGTTCATGGCGGACTCCTGTATAGGGTTTATACCTAGGCAATAACCCGATTATAACCATCTCCTGCCGCACCGCAACAAATATCAATAAAGCCGCAGACTGTTGCACGACGGTCACATGCGCTTCCACCCCAATCCTAAAAAGGGTGATATCGGCTCCCCCGCTGTTAACAATCCGCACCGTACAGGTGCAATAATGACCCCTTTGCCCGCGACCGTTCGCCGCATCCCGCCTTCATGACCGCCGTCCAGAAAGCCCTGATTGCGCCCCTTATCGTCGCGTGCGCGATGTTCATGGAAAGCGTCGATGCCAACGTGATCGTGACCGCGCTACCCGCCATGGCGCGCGACTTCGGGCGCGATCCGGTCACGTTGAAAATCGCGGTCACGAGCTATGTGCTGGGGCTCGGCGTTTTCATCCCCGTGTGCGGCTGGCTCGCCGACCGGTTCGGCGCACGCACGATCTTCCGCACGGCGATCGGCATCTTCGTGACGGGTTCGCTGCTGTGCGCCGCGTCGAATTCTCTCGCCACCTTCACGCTCGCGCGGTTCGTGCAAGGCGTGGGCGGCGCGATGATGGTGCCGGTCGGGCGGATCATCATCTTTCGCGTGGTGCACAAGGCGGACTTCATCCGCGCGATGAACTATCTGAGCGTTCCCGCGATGCTCGGCCCCGCCGCGGGGCCGCTGCTCGGCGGCTTCATCACCACGTATCTGCACTGGCGTCTGATTTTCTTCATCAACGTGCCGATCGGCATTCTCGGCATCTATCTGACCAACAGGCACATCGCCAATACGCGCGAGCCGGATCCGGGTCCGCTCGACTGGATCGGTTTTTTTCTGTCGGCGGCGGGTGCGGTGCTGCTTCTGCTCGGGCTGTCGCTGGTCGGCGGCGAACTGATTTCGAATCGCGACGCGTTCGGCATGTGCGCGTGCGGCGCCGTGCTGCTCGCAGGCTATGTCGCCTACGCGCAGCGCGTCCCGTTGCCGCTGCTGGACCTGCGCTTTTTCAAGGTGCCGACATTCCAGGCAAGCGTGCTCGGCGGTTCATTGTTCCGGATCGGTCTCGGCGCACTGCCGTTCCTGTTGCCGCTGATGCTGCAGGAAGGCCACGGCATGAGCGCGTTCGAATCCGGCCTGATCACCTGCGCGTCCGCGTTCGGCGGCATGTTCATGCGCACGGTCGCCTCGAGCGTGCTGCATCGTTTCGGTTTCCGTTCGGTGCTGGTAGTGAACGCCGCGTTGTCGGGACTCTCGATCGCGGCCTGCGGACTGTTTTTCCCCGGCACGCCGACCTGGATCATCTGGGTGGTCGTGTTGCTCGGCGGCTTCTTCCCGGCGCTGCAATTCACGAGTCTGAACTCGCTCACTTACGCGGAAATCGCGAGCCGCGACGTGGGCCGCGCCACGAGTCTCGGCAGTGTCGTGCAGCAGATGTCGCTCGGCCTCGGCGTGACGATCGGCGGCATCGTGCTGCAGATCTCGCGCGTGTTGCACGGGCATCCGGGCATCACATGGTCGGATTTCTGGCCGGCGTTTCTGGTGGTCGGGCTGTGCTCGTTCGCGTCGATTCCGGTCACGCTGCGCATGCCGCGCGGCGCCGGCGAGGAAATCGCGCGCGGCGGCCGGGGCTGACCCGTTCGGCTCACGCCTTCTTGCGGATCACGCTCACTTCGCCGTTGCGTTCGAGAATCGCCGCGGCCACGTTTTCCATCGAACGTGAGCCGGTTTTCTGCCGCACACTTTCCTGAACATCGGTTCGGCTGATCAGCGCGGCGTCCATCTCGCGCGCGTTGAACTCACCATTGCTGAACACCTCGCGCTCGACGCCGCCCACCAGCCGCTCCAGCGCGCGCGAGCGCATGCATGCCCACGCCAGCGCCCGGTGACAGATGACGATCACGAACGACGCCCCCACTGTGGCGATAAACGGCGACGCTCCGACAATGGCCCGGCTCAATGTCGCGCCAAGCAGGATCACCACCACCGAATCGAACGGCGAGCGCTGTCCGAACGAGCGCCGGCCCGAGATCCGGATCAGCACCAGCGCGATCAGAAACACGACGATCGCGCGCATGGCCATCTGCAGCGGGTCGAGCGTTCGGCCTTGGCCGAATAGCAGCAAGCTCGCTTCCATCATGCCGCCCTCCTTTGACAGCGAGCGGCGACCGCTTACCCGGCGGCCGCCCACGAAGCAAGCGTATCGCCGAAGCCGCCCCGAGCGCGAGCCGCCGCGCGCGCGCTCGTGATCACGCGCGGCGCCGCGCTCCACGCGATGCGCGCGCCGATCGCGATGAGCCGGTCGACCAGCGCGACGTCCTCGCTGCATTTGAGCGGCGGAAAGCCGCCCGCGCGCCGGTAGGCGTCGGCCGACACGCCGAGGTTCGCGCCGTGAATGTGACGATGACCGTCCGCATCCACGTAGGTCTTGCGGAAATATTCGCGCACGCTGTGCGGATGCGCGGTCCAGTCGTCGACGGCAATCGAGCCGCACACCGCATCCGCTTCGAGCGAAAGCTGCGCGACCAGCCAGCCTGACGACACGCGGCTGTCGGCGTCGGTGAACGCGAGCCAGCGCGCGCCGTCCGCCAGCAGGAAATCCGCACCGGCCGCGCGCGCAATGCCGACATTGCGCGCCTTCACCGTCAGCGTCTCGACGCCGTAGGCCCGCGCGATCGCACCGGTGAAGTCGTCGCATGCGTCGAGCACGACCACGATGCGCACCGTTTCGCCCGCCAGGTCTTCGTGGCGCGAGGCGGCGATCAAGGCAGCGAGACAAGGCGCGAGCAACGCCTCTTCGTTATGCGCCGGAACGATGACGCCGATCATAGGAGCCCCTCGCGTTGCGCGACCGAGCGTGCGTCGCGCGACCAGACATCGATCAGCAGATCGGCTTCATCGTGATGCGCGAGACGTGTGAGGCCGCAGCGTGTGTCGAATAGCGCATGGGCGGTATCGGCGGATTCGAGCGCTTCGGCGAAAGGTCTGCGCCAGTGACAGGCGAGCAGCGTGCCGTCCGTGGTGAGCGAAGCGGCGATCCGTGCAGCCAGCGTTTCGAGTTCCGCCGAATCGAGGTAATAGGCGAACTCGCTGATCACGATCAGATCGAACGGGCCGGCCTCGGTCGGCCACTCGAGCGGCACCGTGCGCTGTTCGACACGCACGTGCGTCAGGTCAGCGACGCGCTCGCGCGCCAGCTGCACCGCGCGCTCGTGCAGATCCGCCGCGAGCAGCATGTCGCAGCGCTTCGCCAGCTCGACGGTCAGTTCGCCATTCGCGCAGCCGGGTTCGAACGCGTTCCGGTAGCGCGGACGCGGCAGCAACGCGAGCGTCAACGAACGCTTGCGGCTCTCGTACCAGCCTTCGCGCAACTTCCAGGGGTCGTCGCTGTGTCGATAGAGTTCATCGAAGTAGGTAGCCGTTGAGCTCATGTCAGCGGCCCTCCGTGTAGGGCGTCAGAGCATCCACGGGGCACCTCCGGCATCCGGACCATCGCGTCCTTCAGCGGCTTGCGCCGCAACGATCAATTCGCCGAGCGCGGCGAGATCGCGCTCTGCGTGGCTCTGCCGCAGGAACACCGGCAGATCCGCCAGCGCACGCGCGAAGCGCGCGTTGCGGCACAACGGGCCGGCGCCAAGCGTACGCGTCGCGTGATTCATCACGGCGGTCGCGGCCTCTTCCACCACGAGGCGCGCGCGCATGGTCTCGCGTTGCGAGTCGGCTAACGGATTGGCGTCGATGTATGCGGCGGTCTCTCGCAATACCGCGGCTGCGCCGGCCAGTGCGACCTCGACCGCGCCGAGGTGCGCGAGCCGATGCGGATCCACGCGCTGCGTGCACGCCGCGCGCAGCATCTGTGCGATCTGCGCGGCGGCCCCATACCAGCATGCGGCGATACCGGCGCCGCCGTGCCAGAAGCCGGGACGTTGTACATAGGAATGCGCGCCGCCCACCAGCGTCGCGGATGCCTGATCGAAGCTCACGTCGGCGCTTGCCGTGGCCTGCATGCCGACCGCTTGCCACTTCGACGTGTCGATCGAGATGGACGGCTGATTCATCGCGACGGCCGCCAGCACCGGCTCATCGTCCAACCATGCGGTAACGAGCGCATGGGTGACGACACGCGCGCCCGAGCACCAGGCTTTCGTGCCGGTGAGACGAAGGTCCTCGCCGTCGCTTCGGATTCCTACTTTGAGCGCCTGCACGCGCGCATCGGGCGGCTCGGCGGCCCAGACACCCCAGCGGCTGTCCACGGGCGGCGTGGGGCCGTGAAGCTCGGCGAGAATCGCGAGCGCATCCGTGTGTCCTTCGAACAGCTTGACGAGCCCGAGATCGCATGCGGCCACCGCTGCGAGGCTGCGCCAGCGCACCAGCGTCTCGCCATGGCCGGGCAAAGGCAAAAAAGGCGCGCGGTCGAAGCCGCGTTCGACCAGCGCGCGCAACACGTCGCCGAGCGCGGCGGAGTCGTTGGGATCGAAAGGCGTATCACGCAGAAATTTTTCAAGCGACCCAGCAGCTTGCGCGTCCTTCCGGGTCCTGCTCGCGGCTGCATGAGAATCGCGTGACGCGGTCATGCCGGGGCTTTGCGGCGGCCGCGCATTGACGCCGGCCGCACGATCACGCATATCGAGCATCGTGCCTCCCTGAAGCTGTTCGATCGATTGCCGGCGGACTCTCACGGGGCCGCCGCGCACAAAAGACCCACAGCAAGCGGCGTGCCTCGGACGCGGAACGCCGGGACACGCAGCACTTTTCTTCAGGAATCAGGAATGCCGACGCACGCAAGCCGTCACACCGCGCTGGTATGAAGGAAGCGTGCCCCGGTCGAAGGGCTAACCGCGACCGCGTCCGCTGCGCCGCGCTTCCACGTCGGCGAGCAGCGCATCGAACAGCTCGAGTCCAACCGGCTTCACGAGATGCGCATGGAAACCGGCTTCGCGGGTACGCTTGCGATCGCTCGCGTGGCCGAAGCCGGTCATGGCGGCGTACAGGGTCTGGGAAAGTTCGGGCATCGCGCGCAGCGCCGCGATGGTCTGATAGCCGTCCATCTTCGGCATCGCAATGTCGATCACCGCGAGGTGAGGCACAAAGCGCGGCGCGACCTGCACCGCCTGCTCGCCCTCGTAGGCAATGCGCACCTCGTGGCCTTTGAGTTCGAGCAGCATAGCGAGACTGTCAGCCGAATCGCGATTGTCGTCGACCAGCAGAATGCGCAGCGGCCCGACTTCGGTGTTCGCCGCGTTCGCCTCATCGCCCGTCGCTTCGGGCGGCGCGGCGGCCAGCGGCAGACTCAGCGTGAAGGTGCTGCCGCAGCCCGGCCCTTCGCTGCTCGCGATAATACTGCCGCCGTGCATCTCGACGAGCGACTTGCACAACGTGAGGCCGATGCCGAGACCGCCCTCGCCGGAATTCTGCCCGTCTTTTTCCTGAGCGAACAACTCGAAGATCCGGTCGAGTGAGCGCACAGGAATGCCGCAACCCGCATCGCGCACTTCGAGCACGGCCATGTGGTAGTCGATGCGCGCCGCGACCTCGATGGCGCTGCCGACCGGCGAGAATTTTGCCGCGTTGTGCAAGAGGTTCTGCAACACCTGCACGAGGCGCGTCATGTCGCCGCGCACGATCACCGACTCGTCGGGCATATGCTGGACGACCCGCTGCTCGTGCGCATCCGTGAACGGTCGGGCGGCCTCGATCGCGCGCGCCATGACCTCGGACAGATCGACACGGCCGAGGCGCAACTCGACCTTGTTCGACATGATCCGGCCGACGTCGAGCAGATCGTCGACGAGGCGCGTGAGATGCGTGACCTGCCGGTCGATCAGATCGCGCGAACGCGCCAGCGTGGGACTCACGCCGGTTTCGAGTTGCATCACGCCGATCGCGTTGCGTACCGGCGCCAGCGGATTGCGCAATTCATGGGCGAGGGTCGCGAGAAACTGGCGCATGCGTTCGCCCGAACGTTCCAGTTCTTCACGCTGACGCCGCTCGGTCAGATCGCGCGTGACCTTGGCGAAGCCGCGCAGCCGGTTCGATTCGTCATGCACCGCGGTGATGACGACGTTGGCCCAGAAGGTCGTGCCGTCCTTGCGCACGCGCCAGCCTTCGTCCTCGACGTGGCCGATCTGCCGGGCAATCGCCAGTTCGCGCGCGGGCTTGCCCGCCGCCGCTTCCTCGGGTACGTAGAAGGTCGAGAAATGCCGGCCGACGATTTCCTCGCGCGTATAGCCTTTGATGCGCGCGGCGCCCGAATTCCAGCTCACCACGTACCCTTGCGGATCGAGCATGAAGATCGCGTAATCCTTGACGCAGTCGACCAGCAAACGGAAACGCTCTTCGCTTTGACGCAGCGCTTCGACGTACTCGCGTTGCGCGCTCAGATCGCGCGTGATCTTGGCAAAGCCGGTGAGTATGCCCGCGTCGTTGCGCATCGACGTGATCACGACATTCGACCAGAAGGTCGTGCCGTCCTTGCGCTTACGCCAGCCTTCGTCCTCGAAGCGGCCGGTCAGCGAAGCCTGTTGCAGTTCGTAGGCGGGCCAGTCGCGCGCCACGGCTTCCTCGGTATAGAAGCGCGAAAAGTGCTCGCCGACGATCTCCTGCTCTGAGTAACCTGTCAGCTTGTGCCCCCCGGCGTTGCAGCTCACGATCCGCCCGGACGGATCGAGCAGGAAGATCGCATAGTCTTCGATTGCCTCCAGCAGTGCCCAGTAATCGACCTCGACAGACGCCCTCGGGCGGGCCGCGGCCGGGACTTTGGCGGGCTTGCCGTTTTCGCCGGCGGAAGGGACATCAAGCTGTTTCATTGTGGTCAGAAATTAAGGGCTACGGCCAAAAGCATACACCGCCGATCGCCGCCTGCTTCGCCTATGGTTTCACCTGAGGTCAGCGCGAAAGGCCCGGCGCCAGAGTCCGCGTCGAGAAAAGCGCCGGCTCGATCGCCGGGCCCCGCAATTGCTACTCCCTCATCGCAACGTCATCAAACAACAGGAGTCGCAATTGAAACAGGCATTCACCACCCTCGCTCTCGCTGCCGCGCTGACACTCACCTGCACCGCCGCGCAAGCCGAAGGCTGTACGAAAGGCGCTGTCGTGGGCGGCGTGGCCGGCCACGTCGCGGGGGGCCACGGGGTAGCGGGCGCGGCGGCCGGCTGCGCGATCGGCCATCACGAGGCCAGGAAGAAGGACAAAGAAGCCAGCGCGGCCGCGGCCGGGAGTCAACCCGCCGGGAAATAACGGCGTGTAGAAAAGAGCCGGTAGTGGCCGGTAGTGGTCTGCGGATCGCTACCGGCTCGATCAATCAGAGACTCGTTATCTCCGCAAGATAGTCACCCGGCGGCGCTGACCTTTTCCGCCAGCTTTGCGTCGTAACTTGAATGCACGTGCACGCGCTTTTTGTCCGGATAAGCGTACGAGTACGCGCGCCGCAGCGCCAGCGATGCCTCATGAAAACCCGACAGTATCAGCTTCTGCTTGTTCGGATAGTTGGCGATGTCGCCCACCGCGAAGATGCCGGGCCGCGAACTCTCGTAATTCGAGGTATCCACATCGACGCGCCCGGCGTGAATCGATAGCCCCCATTGCGCGATCGGCCCGAGATCGGCAACGAGTCCATAGAGCGCGACGAGATGCTCGGCCGCGAGCTGCGTCTCGCCCTCGATATGTCGCAACGTGATCGACTTCAACGCATCGCCTTCGACGTTGAGCCCCGCAATCGCACCGACTATGAAGTCCATCTCGCCCGCCTCGACCGCGCGCCGCATCGACGCGACACTCGAATCAGCCGCACTGAAACCGGGGCGCCGATGCACCAGCGTCACCCGGCGCGCGACCTTGCGCAGCGCCAGCGCCCAGTCGAGCGCGGAATCGCCGCCGCCCGCCACGACCACGACCTTGTCGGCGAAGTCCGCGACACGCGGCACGCTGTAGTGCACATGACGCGACTCCAGCGGCACGGCTTCGGCCAGCGCCAGCTTCTGCGGCACGAATGCGCCGTTGCCGGCAGCCAGCAGGATCGCCGCGACATCGAACACGAGGCCGCGATCGGTGCGTACCGTCCAGCGTCCGTTGTCGTTTTGTTCGACCGACTCGACCCGTTGTTCGAGATGGATGGGCGGATCGAACGGCTTGCATTGCGCCAGCAGGCGCTCTACCAGTTCACGCGCGGTGCATGACGCAATAGCGGGAATGTCGTAGATCGGCTTGTCCGGATAGAGCTCGATGCACTGGCCGCCGACCTTATCGAGCCCGTCGACGATCTGGCAGGACAGGCCGATCACGCCCGCCTCGAATGCGGCGAAAAGCCCCACGGGGCCGGCGCCGACGATCAGGACGTCGGTGCGGATCGGCGGCGGTTGTTGGTCTGCGGCGGAAGTCATGCGCAATCTCTTCAGATGGATAGATGGGTGAATGACCCACCATACCGAATCGTCCGATGCCCGGCAACGATGCCATTACCACCGGTAAGGACGCTCGGCGTGCCGCATGCGTGCGTCGCCGCCGAGTCGAAGTGGTTACCTGAAAATACTCGAAATCGGCTATTTCCCGGAACCAGTCGAGCGCCTAATCTTCACTCATCGCATCACGGAATGCGTCCAACCCAACTCAGGAGTGAATCATGGAACAACGTCTCGACTTCTACAAAGCCAACCCCGCCGCGATCAAGGCCATGATCGGCGTTGAAGAACGCATCGGCAAATCGGCGCTCGAAAAATCGCTGACCGAACTGGTCCGTCTGCGCGCCTCGCAGATCAACGGCTGCGCGTACTGCGTCGATTTGCACACCACCGACGCCCGCAAGGGCGGCGAAACCGACCGCCGTCTGGCAACCGTGGTGGTCTGGCGTGAAACGCCGTTCTTCACGGACCGCGAACGCGCCGCGCTCGAATGGACGGAAGCGCTGACGCTGGTATCGCAAGAGCACGTGCCCGACGCCGTCTGGGAAGCCGTGCGCCCGCACTTCAGCGACGAAGAACTGGTCGATCTGACGCTGCTGGTCTCCGCGATCAATGCATGGAATCGCTTCGCGATTTCGTTCCGCAAGCTGCCGGCCTGAGCGCCCCGCGCCCAGAAGCAATCAGTTCAGTCCGCTTCAGTTAGAACGCAGGTTCGCGCTGCGCCGCATCGCTCGCGACTTTGAAGGCCGCGGTCAATTCGCTCAATTGCCGCGCCTGATCCGCGAGCGAGTTCGCGGTCGCCGCGCTCTCCTCGACCAGCGCCGCATTGTGCTGCGTGACCTCGTCCATCTGCGTGACGGCGAGGCTCACCTGCCTGATGCCCTCGCTCTGCTCTTTCGACGCCGCCGCAATCTCGCCGACGATACGCGCCACGCGGTCGATCGCCGCCTCAATTTCCTGCATCGTATCGCCCGCCTCATTGACGAGCCCCGCGCCGCTCTCGACGCGCGAAGTCGACTCCGCGATCAGTGCGCCGATTTCCTTCGCGGCCGCCGCCGAACGCTGCGCGAGACTGCGCACCTCGCCCGCCACCACCGCGAAACCGCGCCCTTCCTCGCCCGCGCGCGCCGCCTCGACGGCCGCGTTCAGCGCGAGAATATTGGTCTGAAACGCAATGCCTTCGATTGCGGTAATGATGCCGGTCATTTTCGACGAACCCGCGTGAATCACGCGCATCGTCTCCACCATGCTGCCGACCGACGTGCGCCCGCGCGCGGCCATCTCCGAAGCACGCGACGCGAGTTCGCTCGCGTGATGCGCGTTCTCCGCGTTCAGTTGCACGGTCGACGTGAGCTGCTCCATCGCCGCCGCGGTTTCTTCGAGCGATGCGGCCTGTTCCTCGGTGCGTTGCGAGAGATCGAGATTGCCGGCGGCGATCTGCTGCGTCGACGAAGCGATCGAATGTGAACCGGCTCGCACCGTGGTGACCGTGGCGCCGAGCTTGTCCTGCATCGACGCGACACCGCGCAAGAGTGTCGCCATTTCGTCGTTCGAACGAATCGGCACGTGGGTCGTCAGCTCGCCGGCGGCGATCGCGTCGAACTGGCGCAACGCGTCGTTCAGCGGCGCCATGATCGCGCGGCGCAGCGTGCGCCAACTGATGAACGCAACCGTCAGCCCGAGCAGAATGCTGCCGATGCACGCGGCCAACAGCGTATGAAAGAGCGTGACCGACCGCTCGTTGGCGTCGCTCGCCTGCTGGTTCAGATAGTCCTCCAGCGCGCCCTGGCTCGCGTTCATCGCCGTGTAAAGGCCGATCAGACGGTTGGCGCGGGTTTCGTCCATCCAGCTCGCGTCGCCGGTGCGGATCGCCTCGATCAGTTTGTCGATGCCGTCGCGGCGCACGGCGGTGCGTTTCGCGTCGAGGTCGTCGGTGAGGCGCTGCAGGTCGGGCGTTTTCGGCAGATCGCGAAAGTTGTTCCACCATTTATCCGAATCGCCGAGCAGCATGCGCGCACGTTCGAGTTGCGCATTCAGTTGCGGCGAGCGCGGATTGCTCATTGCCCAGTCGAGCCCGAAACGCGCCCGCGACATGGCCGTGCCCGATTTGCCAAGTGCGACGACGGAAGCGAAATGCACCGTGTAGGCGTCGCGCTGCGCCGAGTTGCTTTCGTGCATGCCGAGAATGCCAAGCACGCCGGTGGCGATCAGCAGCACGCCGAGAAACGCGATGGTGATCGCGATCCGAAGATTGATGGTCAGGTTCTTGGTCATCGTGGTTTTTATCGCTCTGGCTGGTTCGGCGCTCTGGCTTATGACGTGCGGCCCCAGCGCACGTGAACGATTGAATGTTCCTTATATGGAACAATGAACCGTATATGGAAAGTATAGCGATTCGCCTTCCGCCGAAAAAACAAAATTTCGCGGGCGCGGTAAACGCGCAACAGGCCGCGGCGTGCCTGTTTCGCCGGTGGACAGCGCAAACAGCGACACCATTCTGCGGATTATTCTGGAATCCTAGCTATACAGAACGCACCACGCAGAGTCTTTGTGCGGATGCGCAATCCGTCAGCGTTATATCCATGCGTGGCGTCGGTCCTAACGCCTCACGCCTGGCCGCTATTCCCCGATCCACGACCCGCGCAGATCGCTGTCGTGCAGCAATTGCAACAGCGTGCCCGCCGGCCTGCTGAGCCGTTTCGCCGCCAGCGCGATGAATTCCACCGACGGCAGCGTCGGCAGACTCGCCATGTTCAAGGGCGCCGCGAGACCCCGCGCCGCCAGATACTGCGGACGAACCGTAATGCCGAGCCCGCCGCGCGCGGCCGCGATGCACCCGGCGTGGCTGCTGCTCGTGCAGACCAGTTGCCAGCTAAAGCCCGCCTCGGCAAGCGCGTCAAGCACGACGGCGCGCGTCACGCTCGGTTCGGCGACCAGAATCAGCGGCAACGGCTGGCTCAGATCGACCAGCGTACCGGCGCGCGCCAGCCACTCCAGCCGCCCGGTGAAGAGCGGCACGCCGCGCCGGTCGCCGAGACGCCGCTTGCCGACCAGCAGATCGATTGCGCCCGCGTCGAGCAGTTCATACAGCTTGCCTGTCATGCCGATGGTGATTTCCAGCTCGACATCCGGATGCGCGTCGCGAAACGCCGCCAGTACGGTGGGCAGCGGGCCGAGCGCGACGTCGTCCGATGAACCGAGCCGCACGCGGCCTTTCAGACGCGGCGCGCGAAACTGCGATTCGGCCCGCGCGAGCGCCTGCAGAATCACGCTGGCGTGCGCGAGCATGGCTTCGCCGTCCGGCGTCATCGCGAGCGAATGGGTGTCGCGTACGAAAAGCCGCCGGCCCACGCTCTGCTCGAGCCGCCGGATGTGTTCGCTGACGCTTGATTGCGTCAGATTGAGCCGCCGCCCCGCCTCGGTGAAGCTGTGGCAGGCCGCGACCGTCGAAAAGGTCTTGAGCCAGATGGGATTGAGCATGGGGCATTGTCGCGCTGCTCATCGGCAAAGTCGATAATAGTCAATGCCCTTAGTGGGGTTCCCGATTGACGAGGATGTCAATATGATGACGGAATTGCCCCACTGAATGCTCGGAGCCGGGGCGGCCGCCAATGCCGCCGCGCTGCGGCTCCGTTAAAAGATGACCAAGGATTCTTCCCAGACCGCTTTGCTCTGGATCGTTGCCGCCGGCTTTTTCATGCAGTCGCTCGACACGACGATCGTCAACACCGCGTTGCCGTCGATTGCGAACAGCCTGCATGTCGCACCGCTCGCGATGCAGCCGATCGTGGTCGCCTACACGCTGACCATGGCGATGCTCACGCCCGCCTCCGGCTGGCTCGCCGACCGCTTCGGCACGCGGCGCGTCTACTTCGCCGCCATTCTCGTGTTCGTACTCGGCTCGATCTGCTGCGCGAGCGCGCATACGCTCGGCCAACTGGTGATGGCGCGCGTGCTGCAAGGCGTGGGTGGCTCGATGCTGCTGCCGATCGGGCGGCTCGCCGTCCTGCGCAGCGTCACGGGCGATCAGTATGTCGCGGCGCTCGCGTTCATTTCTGTGGCCGGGCAACTGGGGCCGATCGCCGGGCCGACGCTCGGCGGCTGGTTCGTTCAGGCGATCACGTGGCACTGGATTTTCCTGATCAACGTGCCGATCGGCGCCGTGGGGTTGTACGCTGTGCAGCGCTTCTTGCCGTCGCATGGCGAAGCAAAGGCGCCGCCGTTCGACTTCGTCGGCTGCGGGTTGCTGTCGTTGTGCATGATCGCGTTCTCGCTCGCCGTCGACTCGCCGATGCCCACGCACCGCGTGGCATGGTCGGTGGCGCTGTTCGCGCTCGCCGCCGTCAGTGCGCTGGCCTACATCCCGCATGCAAGACGCCGCGTTAATCCGCTCTTCAAACTGTCGCTGTTTCGCGAGCCGAACTTCAGCGTCGGCCTGATCGGCAACCTGGTGTGCCGCATCGGTTCGAGCGCCGTGCCGTTTCTCGTGCCCTTGCTGTTGCAACTGCAACTGGGCTACTCGCCGCTGCATTCCGGTCTGATGATGCTGCCCGCGGCTCTCGCCGGCACCGTCGCCAAACGCTGGATCGCGCCGCTCGTGCGCCGCTACGGCTACGACACGTTCCTGCTGGTCAATACGATCATCGTCGGTTCGTCGATCGTTGCGTTCGCACTGATTACGCGCGGCACGCCGCTCGTGGTCGAGATCGCGATTCTCGCCGTGTTCGGCGCGGCCAACTCCATGCAGTTCGCGGCGATGAACAGCGTCACGCTCAAAGGCCTCTCGCACGAAGATGCCGGCAGCGGCAACAGCCTTTTTTCGATGGTGCAGATGCTGGCCATCGGGCTGGGCGTGTCGATCGGCGGCGGGCTGGTGAATCTGTTCTCGGCGCAAGTCGGATCGGCCGCGCTCGGTTTTCGGCTCGCCTTCGTGTGCGTCGGCGTGATCACACTGGTGTCGGCGTGGGTGTTTCGCCACCTCGACGAAGCGCCTGCTTCGCGCCCGGTGCGCGGGCAAGCGACGCAAGGCGCGGGGCGCTGATCCAGGCCTTGCATCACCTCAGTCCGGCAAGCGGATGCCGGAAAATCCCGCGCACGCCTCGATCAAACGCTCCTGAACGGCGACGTCGCGCACGGCCGGGTGCGTCTCGCACGGCTTCATGTGATAGAAGTACGCACCGCTGACGGTGGCCGCCGGCTCGTCGCTGACGGCGAGCCACACCTGGGTTTTCGGCGCGGCCTGCAAATCGTCCGGCGCGCCCGGGCCGCCCATTTTCGTCGCCACCCAACCCGGCTCCAGCGCATTCGACAACACCTGCGGCCAGCGCCGCGCCATCGCGAACGCCAGCAACGCGTCGTGCAGTTTCGAGTCCGAGTACGCCGCCGTGCCCCGCCAGGGGCGACGCTCCCAGGCCAGATCGTCGAGGCTTGCGTCGCCGCTGCGATGCAGGCCCGAGCTCAGATAAACGAGCCGCTTCGGCTTCTCGATCAAAGCAGTGAGAATGTACGGCGCCAGCGTATTGACCGCGAACACGTGCGGCAAGCCGTCGACGGTGGCGACCCGGCGCGGCTCCTGATAGCCGACCGCCGCGTTGTGAATCACCGCATCGAAAAGGCCTAGCTGGTTGACTTGGTCCGCGAGCGCAACCGTGGCCGCGATGCTCGACAGGTCGCCGATCAGCGCGGCTTGCGCTTGCGGCACGGCTTGCAACGCCTGGTCGGCGCGCGCCGCGCTACGCGCATGCAACACCACCTGATGGCCCGCCTCGACGAGCAGACGCGCGGCCATCTGACCGAGACCATCTGCGGAACCGGTAATAAAAATTCGCGACATGGGACGTCCTCGTTGTTCAATTCGAATATGCCCGATGCATGACGAGAATCACATGTCCTGGTACTTCGGGCGAACGCCAACAGATTAACGCCCGCCACTCGACTGACGCGATAGCCTGGCTGTCATTCCACTCATGACACGACATCATTCGTCCACCTTACCAGGCGGCGTTTCCCCGAACCCACGCGTGAATTCAAACGGATTTTCGCGTTAGCATGTCACGCATTAACGAATAACAAAGGACTATCACATGCCATTTGACGAGCGCATGCTGAACGGCATGGGCGTCTTGACGGCGATTGTCGATTGCGGGAGTTTTGCGGCAGCCGGAGAAGCGCTCGACATGTCGCAATCCGGGGTGAGCCGTTCGGTCGCGCGGCTCGAAGCGCGTCTGGGCATCCGGCTCTTCGACCGCACCACGCGTTCTGTCACGCTGACCGACGAAGGCCGGCGCTTCTACGAACAGATCGTGCCGCTGCTGGGCGGACTCGAAGAAGCAGCGGCTTCCGCCGCGCAGGGCGCGACTGCCGTGCGCGGACGTTTGCGCGTGAACATGGATCCGTTCTTTTCGCGCCTCGTGCTCGGGCCACGGCTGGGCGGCTTTATCGACAAGCATCCCGATCTGCAGCTCGAACTGGTCACCCGCGATCAGATGGGCGATCTGGTCGGCGACGGCTTCGATCTGGCGATCCGTTTCGGCGATCCGCCGGTGTCGACACTGATCGCGCGCAAACTGCTGGACACGCGGATTCTCACCGTGGCCGCGCCGTCGTATCTGAAGAAGCACGGGCACCCGGTGAATCCGGCTGAGCTCGAAAGCGGCAAGCATGTCTGCATCAAGTTTCGCGATCCGCTTACGGGCTACCCGTTCTGTTGGGAATTTCATCGCGGCCGCAAGAAAATCGTGATCACGCCGCAGGGTCGTTTGACCGTGAACGACGTGGGCACGCTGCATAGCGTTTGCACGGCGGGCCAGGGCGTCGCGCAGATCCTCTCGCTCGGCAGCGAGTCGTTGATGGCGAGCGGAAAACTCGTCGAACTATTTCCCGACTGGGGCGACGAGGTTTATCCGCTGTATGCGCTCTACCCTTCGCGGCATCATCCGCCGGCGAAGGTGCGGGCGTTTTACGACTTCATCGTGTCGCTGACCGGCGGCGCGCCGCGCGAAACGGCGGCTTGAGGCCGTGTCCGGCGACGTCCGCGCAACGGCACAACAGTGTGCGCTGCGCCGCGTCAGGTAATCGTATAACGGTTCTGCGGGCCGCCGATGTACAGACCGCGCGCGAGCGTGAGAATCTGCTCGCGATGCTGGTCGAACGCGGCAAGCAGGGCCGGTTCGTCGGAGCCCACGCTCGGGCTCAGATTCGAAATCACCGAACGGTTGACGGTGAAAGCGATTTCGCGCGCATTGTCGTAGCCCCAGAAATTCACGCAGTGATGCGAGGCGTCGTAGCTGCGGCTGGGATTCGGGAAGTTGAGGGACATTTCGTACTCCCGGGATATATAGGGTTCTCCTTCCACGGTGCGCTGAATGGGGGCACGGGTCAAGAGCTTGTTTGTAAGTGCGCGCGGTGGGATGGCCAGCCCCGATCAGAACACGAGAGACGAGCCCAGGTCTGCCGTTTGCTGCAATGCTCATGTCATCCAACCAGGAGAGGATCATGAGCGAAACCAAAGAAAGCGCCCAAGACAAACCGGCCGATATCGAACATCCGCAGCCTGCCGCGCACAGCGACAACGAGAAGAGCAAGCTGCCGGAACGCGACGACGAAGGGCGCGATCAAGCGCCGTCGGACAATCCGGGCAAAAAACCCGGCGAGGGCGAGCCGCCTGTCGGCTGATTAGATTAAGCGCCAATCCGGGAGCGGCTTTGCTGCATTTCGCTAGCGAAGCCGCATAAATTTTTCCCTTCTGACGGCTTTCATAAGCCAAACATTTCTTCCTGTTTTTTACCGATTATTTTTTCCGCGTGATGGACTATTTTTCTGCTTGCAGCGACGTGTGCGCCAAGCGGACCAGCTGCCGCCCCTCAACAGATAACAAAGGCGACGCTCATGTCCATCTCCTCGACTCCCCCTCACCGCCCCCACGT
Source organism: Paraburkholderia phytofirmans (assembly GCF_046028095.1). Taxonomy (GTDB): domain Bacteria; phylum Pseudomonadota; class Gammaproteobacteria; order Burkholderiales; family Burkholderiaceae; genus Paraburkholderia; species Paraburkholderia phytofirmans_A. The sequence continues at coordinate 252,866 of NZ_JAQQDJ010000008.1, read as the reverse complement.
GTCCATCTGTCTGCCGACCTGCGATCGCCCTGAGCTGATCGCAACGTGCATCGACTCGTGCCTCGCGCAGAGCTACGACGATCTGGAGATCGTGATCGGCGATGACTCGAAGGACGCGCGCACTGAGCGGTTGATCGCGGCCCGTTACGCGCACGAACCGCGCGTGCGCTATGTGAAGAATCAGCCGCCGCTCGGCCAGGCGCGCAATGTCGCGAGCCTGTTCGAGCGCGCGAGCGGCGACAAGATCCTGCTGATCCACGACGACGACCTGCTCACCACCGACGGCGTGGAAAAACTCGTGTCGCTATGGACGCTCCACCCGCAACTCGATGTGGCATTCGGCGACCAGTACGAAGCCGATCACGGCGGCGCCATCGACTTCGAGGCGAGCGCGAAGCTGAACGCCGCATTTCGGCGTACGAAGGACGCCGAAGGCCTGCAGTCGCAGCCGGGCCGAACCGGTCTGATCCAGATGTTTCCGAATAACGGCTGGATGGCCAACGCCGAACTCGTGAAGCGGATCGGCTACCGGGAAGAGTACGGCGTGTGCTGCGACTTCGTATTCGGCACCGAACTCTGTCTCGCCGCACGCGAGGTGTTCTATCTGCACGACTATGTGTCGGTGTATCGAAAGACGGCGAGCTCGATCTCGCATAGCACGCGCGGCACAGCGGTCGCGCCTACGGTCAGCGCGTATGCGTTCGTCAAGGCGTTGCAGCTGCCGGCGCAACTGGAGCCGTCGCGCAAGCTGGCGTTGCGCCGGCTCGCGCCGATCGTGGTGTCGGTTCACGCCAGAAATAGTCAGGTGCTCGACGGGTTCAAGGTCGCCTTCACGCATCTGTTCGCGTACAACTACGGGTTGAGCACGCGGCTTTACTATCATCTTCTGACGCTTGCGCGTGCCGCGCTGAGCGCGCCTCAGCAGGCCGTCGCGGCGGCCGCGGTTGCGGCGGTGGCGGCCGCGCCCGTCGTGGCCGCGGAGCCGGCCGCCGTGGTGAAGGAACTCGTCTCCGAACTGGTCAGCGATGGTTCGGAACCGGTCTGACGCGCCGCCGCCGGCGCGCAACGCGTGCAAGCCCTCAGCAATAAGCGTGTTTTGTGCTAAGCATCCCATGCTAAGCAAACACGGATTTGTTGCTTGGTCCGTTGTGGCGCACTGATTACGATGAAAGCGCACCTTTACCAGTCCCGAGGTAACTCGCATGTCCGACAGTGCCTGTTTCAAGCCGCGTGTGATCGAACCCGTCGTCGTCAACCAGCCTGAAGGATTGGGCCTCGCCGTGGAGTTATGGCTCGCGCAACCCGTCGACGGAATCGCGGGGCGAGCGCTGCAGATTCATTTACGCAGCGACGCAAAGATGGCGCAAGCCGAGACGCTGCGCGATCTGTTGCATGCGTTGGGCACGGAGATCGTCGTGGCTTGAGCATGCGCCTTGGCCTCGATGCGCTGCGGGTTTGCATCGCGGCTCACGCGAACAAAAAAACACGGCGGCCAGGGTTGCTCCGGACCGCCGTTCTCATGCATCGCCCGAACGTACTTCGCGAGCGAGCGGGCCTCGATTCAAAGCGTCAAGGCTCGAGACGCAAATACCCTTCTTTCGACGGATCGCGCATCCGCAGCGAAACGATGCCGGCAATCGCACATAGCGCGGTCACGTACCAGTAGAACATCGACTCGTTGCCGACCGACTTCAGCCACAGCGCCACATACTCCGCCGAGCCGCCGAAGATCGCATTCGCCACCGCGTACGAAAGCCCCACGCCGAGCGCACGCACTTCCGGCGGGAACATTTCCGCCTTGATCAGGCCGCTGATCGACGTATAGAAACTGACGATCGCCAGCGCCACCACGACCAGACCGAAGGCCGCATACGGGCTCGTCACGTCTTTCAGCGCGTGCAGCAGCGGCACAGTGCCAATGGTCGCGAAGAAGCCGAAGAACAGCATGGAACGACGGCGGCCGATGCGGTCCGACAACGCGCCGAACGCCGGCTGCATCACCATGTAGACGAAGAGCGCCGCGGTCATCACGTTGCTGGCCGTCTTCGCGTGCATGCCGGCCGTGTTGACCAGGTACTTCTGCATGTAGGTGGTGAACGTGTAGAAAATCAGCGAGCCGCCGGCCGTGAAACCGAGCACCGTCATGAACGCGCCTCTGTGCAGCCACAGGCCGCGCAGCGTGCCGGCTTCCTTGCGCTGACGGGTTTCGGCGGTGGTGGTTTCGTCGAGCGATTTACGCAGATACAGCGCGATCAATGCCGCGACCGCGCCGATTGCGAACGGCACGCGCCAGCCCCATGCTTTCAGCTCATCGGTGGAAAGCGTTTGCTGCAGCACCACCAGCACCAGCAGCGCGCACAACTGCCCGCCGATCAGCGTGACGTACTGGAACGACGCGAAGAAACCGCGCCGGCCCTTGAGCGCGACTTCACTCATGTAGGTCGCGCTGGTGCCGTACTCGCCGCCCACCGACAAGCCCTGGAACAGCCGCGCGACCAGCAGCAGCGCCGGCGCCAGCGCGCCGATCTGCGCGTAGGTGGGCAGCACGGCAATCACGAGCGAGCCGCCGCACATCATGAACACCGACACCATCATCGCGGTGCGGCGGCCGTGCTTGTCGGCGAGGCGGCCGAAAAACCAGCCGCCGATCGGACGCATCAGGAAGCCGGCCGCGAACACGCCCGCCGTGTTCAGCAACTGCGTGGTGGTGTTGCCGCTCGGGAAGAACGCCGGCGCGAAGTACAGCGCGCAGAACGAATACACGTAAAAGTCGAACCACTCGACGAGATTGCCCGATGAAGCGCCAACGATCGCGAAGATGCGGCGCCGGGTGTCGTGAGCCGAGGCCACGGTTTGGTCGGTTAGGTCGGTCATGCTGGTCTCTATCCTTGTAATTGAACGGAGGTCACCGTGGTGGCGCCGCCGTCAGATCGCGTGCGCGGGAGTGTTTATCTCGCGCGAGCTAATTTTACAGAATCGCAAGGAAGAGTTGGGGCTTTGTTCGAGCGGTTAGGTGGCGACGTTGTCGCGCAGCGGCGCTCGCGTCTCAATCTGCTGCGCCGCATATAAGAAAAAAGCCAGCTCGAATAGGAGCTGGCTTATGTTTATCGCGCCGAACCTAGCGCATTGCGTTGCAACCCACCGGTCACACTCTCACCGCTGGCGGCACATAACGGCACTCATACCGCTTGCGGACCGTGCCATTCTCATCGACGCTTTCCAGATACACGTCGAACTGCCACAGCCGCGCCATGTGCTTGAGCACTTCTTCGCTATCGCCGGATAGATGCCGGTTGTCGCTCATGAAGTGCCGCAGCGTCAAGCTCCGGTCGCCGCGCGTATTCACCGCCCACACCTGAATATTCGGCTCGCGGTGATGCATGTCGTACTGGCGCGACAACGCCTGACGCACGTACTGATAGCCGCTGTCGTCATGAATCGCCGAGACTTCGAGCGCGTCGCGCATGTCGTCGTCGAGCACCGAGAAAAGGCGCATTTCGCGGATCAGATGCGGCGACAGATACTGCGCGACGAAACTCTCGTCCTTGAAGTTGCGCATCGCGTAGTGCATGGCCGGGAGCCACGGACTGCCCGCCAGTTCCGGGAACCACTTGCGGTCTTCTTCCGTGGGCGTTTCGCAGATGCGGCGAATGTCGCTCATCATCGAAAACCCGAGTGCGTACGGATTGATACCGCTGTAGTACGGCTTGGTGACCGGCGGCTGGTAGACCACGTTGCTGTGCGAATGGAGAAACTCCATCATGAAGCCGTCTTCCAGCTTGCCCTGGTTGTACATGGTGTTGAGCAAGGTGTAGTGCCAGAAGGTCGCCCAACCCTCGTTCATCACCTGGGTCTGCCGTTGCGGATAGAAATACTGGCCGACCTTGCGCACGATGCGGATCACTTCCCGCTCCCACGGCTCCAGCAGCGGCGCGTTTTTCTCCGCGAAATACAACAGGTTTTCCTGCGGCTCCGGCGGATAACGCTCCTCGACCTCCTCCGGCAACGGCGTATGCCGGGTCGGCAAGGTGCGCCACAGTTCGTTCACCTGCGACTGCAGATAGGCCTCGCGTTCACGGCGCGCCGCAAACTCCTTTTGCAGCGACAGCTTCTGCGGACGCTTGTAACGGTCCACGCCATAGTTCATCAACGCGTGGCACGAGTCGAGCAGTTCCTCGACCCGGTCGAGCCCGAAACGCTCCTCGCACTCCGCGATGTAATTTTTCGCGTAAACGAGGTAGTCGATGATCGCGTGCGCATCCGTCCACAGCTTGAACAGATAGTTGCCCTTGAAGAACGAGTTGTGCCCATAGGCCGCATGGGCGATGACGAGCGCCTGCATCGTCATCGTGTTCTCTTCCATCAGATACGCGATGCAGGGGTTCGAATTGATGACGATCTCGTACGCCAGCCCCATCTGCCCGCGACGGTAGCTTTTTTCGGTGGAGAGAAAGTGTTTGCCGAACGACCAGTGACGGTAGTTCACCGGCATACCGACGGACGCGTACGCATCCATCATCTGTTCGGCGCTGATGAGTTCGAGCTGGATCGGATACACGTCGAGTTCATATTGCTCTGCAACACGGGCAATATGCGAGTCGTACTCTTCGATCAATTCGAAGGTCCAGTCGGACGGGCACGGCAGAGGCCGTCTATCGGCTACGTTCATACGGACTTCCCTTTGCCCCTGAGTGGGCGTTCCGGTGTGTCCCCGTGCTGCAGCGGTGTCGACTGCTCCGGCTGCGGCGGTTCCGGTATCGTCCGCCGTTGCCTCGGCATGCCCCGACTGTTGCTGCTGCGGCACGCCTTTCCCGCGCTGCGGCGCGCCGTTCGCTGGCTCGCCGTGCGCTTCGTCGTGCAGGTGCTTGTTCGTCATGAATTCGCCGCCTGCTTTTCGAACAACTCGCGAAACACCGGATAAATGTCAGCCGCGGTCTCGACTTTCTTCATCGCCATGTGCGGCTGGCTCAAGGCCAACTGCGCATATTCAAGCCACAGATTCTGTTCTTCCGGCGTCACCTGAATATACGCAAAATAGCGCACCTTCTCCAGGATGTCATCCGAGAGTATCTTGCGGCACTTCGGCGAGTCGTCGGTCCAGTTGTCGCCGTCGGACGCCTGAGCGCCGTAAATATTCCATTCAGTCGGCGAATAACGCTCGTCCATTACCTTCTGCATCAGCTCCAGCGCGCTCGACACCACCGTGCCGCCGCTTTCCGTCGAATGGAAGAACGTGTCTTCGTCGACCTCTTCGGCGCGCGTGTGGTGGCGAATGAACACCACTTCGATCTTCTCGTAGTTACGCTTGAGGAACAGATACAGCAGGATGAAGAAACGCTTGGCGAGGTCCTTGCGCTGCTCGTCCATGGAACCGGACACATCCATCAGACAGAACATCACGGCCTGGCTGGACGGCGTGGGCTGCTTCACGCGATTCACGTAACGCAGATCGAACGGATCGATGAACGGAATCCGCCAGATGCGGCCGCGCAAATGGTGAATCTCTTCTTCGAGCAGCTTGATCTCTTCGCGACGATCGTCGGGATCAGCCTTCATGACTTCCAGCTGCCGTTCCATCTCGTGCAGCTGGTTCACGAGCGGCGCACCGAGCGCGATGCGGCGGCCGAGCGCGCTGCGCAGCGAACGGACCACGTCGATGTTGTTCGGCGTGCCTTCGGCAGCCCAGCCCGCGCGGATGCTTTTCCACGTCGGCACGGCAAGCAGATGGGTTTTGACGAGTCGCGGCAGTTCGAGATCGTCGAAGAAATACTGCATGAATTCTTCGCGGCTCAGCTCGAACACGAAGTCGTCCTGACCCTCGCCTTCATTGCTGGCCTGATTGCCCCCGCCTCCGCCGCCGCCCCCTTGCGGGCGCTGGATCTTGTCGCCGCGGATGTAGTCGGAATTGCCCGGATGCACCATTTCCCGCTTGCCGCCGGGGCCATGCCGGAACGACGGTTCCGCGATGTCCTTGCGCGGGATGGTGATGCTCTGGGTGTTCTGAATGTCCTTGATGCTGCGGTCGCGCACGGCTTCCGAAACGGCGCGACGAATGTAGTTCTTAACGCGACGCAAAAAACGTTCGCGATTCGCAATGCTTTTGTTCTTGCCTGCTAACCTGCGGTCGATAATTTGATGAAGCACGCCCGGTCTCCCGCTGTAATATCGCGTTTGCGAGACGTAGCTGCCCAAGGCAACGCTATGTCCATGCAGCTTGCGCCTCGCAGGGAGCCCGCGCGGTCGGACCGCGCGGGCGGCACGCAATACGCATCATGACGACTTGCGCACGCGCAGATACCAGTCACACAGCAAGCGCACCTGCTTCGGCGTATAGCCCTTCGTCACCATGCGATTGACGAAGTCTTCGTGCTTGCGTTGTTCCTCCGCCGAGCCCTTGGCGTTGAACGAAATCACCGGCAACAGTTCCTCCGTGTTCGAGAACATCTTCTTTTCGATCACGACGCGCAGCTTCTCGTAGCTGACCCATGCCGGATTCTTCCCGCCATTGGCAGCACGCGCGCGCAGCACGAAGTTCACGATCTCGTTGCGGAAGTCCTTCGGGTTGCTGATGCCCGCCGGTTTCTCGATCTTCTCCAGTTCGGCGTTCAGCGCCGCGCGATCGAAACTCTCGCCGGTGTCGTGGTCGCGGAACTCCTGATCCTGAATCCAGAAGTCAGCGTACGTCACATAGCGATCGAAGATGTTCTGACCGTACTCGGAATACGACTCCAGATAAGCAGTCTGAATTTCCTTGCCGATGAACTCCGCGTAGCGGGAGGCGAGCACGTCTTTAATGAACGACAGATACTTCTGCTCGGTTTCCGGCGGGAACTGCTCGCGTTCGATCTGCTGTTCGAGCACGTACATCAGGTGCACCGGATTGGCCGCGACCTCGGTCGAGTCGAAGTTGAAGACGCGCGACATGATCTTGAACGCGAAGCGGGTCGACACGCCGGTCATCCCTTCATCCACGCCCGCGAAATCGCGGTACTCCTGATACGACTTGGCCTTCGGATCGGTGTCCTTGAGATTCTCGCCGTCGTACACCTGCATCTTAGAAAACAGGCTCGAATTCTCCGGCTCCTGAAGGCGCGTGAGCACCGACATCTGCGCCATCATTTTCAGCGTGCCCGGCGCGCAAACCGCATTCGCCAGCGACGAATTACGCAGCAGCTTCTCGTAGATCTTGACCTCTTCACCGTAGCGCAGGCAGTAAGGCACCTTCACCACGAAGATCCGGTCGAGCAGTGCTTCGTTGTTGCGGTTGTTGCGGAACGCCTTCCATTCGGACTCGTTCGAGTGAGCCAGAATCACGCCGTCGAACGGGATCGCACCGAAGCCTTCGGTGCCCTTGAAGTTGCCTTCCTGGGTGGCGGTAAGCAGCGGGTGCAGGACCTTGATCGGCGCCTTGAACATTTCCACAAATTCGAGCAGGCCCTGATTGGCGAGACACAAGCCACCGGAGTAGCTGTATGCGTCCGCGTCATCTTGTGCGTACTGTTCGAGCTTGCGGATGTCGACCTTACCGACCAGCGACGAAATGTCCTGATTGTTTTCGTCGCCCGGCTCGGTTTTGGCTATACCGATCTGGCGAAGGATCGACGGATAACGGCGCACCACGCGGAACTTGCGGATGTCGCCGTTGAATTCGTGCAGGCGCTTGACCGCCCACGGGCTAAGAATGCTCTTCAGGTAGCGGCGCGGAATACCATATTGTTCTTCGAGAATCGGGCCATCTTCCTCGTAGTCGAACAGACCGAGAGGCGACTCGTTCACGGGCGAGCCCTTGATCGAATAGAACGGCACGCGTTCCATGAGCTGCTTGAGACGTTCCGCGATCGATGATTTACCGCCGCCGACCGGGCCCAACAGATAAAGGATCTGCTTCTTTTCTTCGAGCCCCTGAGCCGAGTGGCGGAAGTAGGCGACCACCTGCTCGATCACCTCTTCCATTCCGTAGAACTCACGGAATGCGGGGTATACCTTGATGACCTTGTTCGCGAAGATGCGCGACATGCGCGGATCGTTACGAGTGTCGATCTGTTCCGGCTCCCCGATCGCCGTCAACATGCGTTCGCCAGCCGTGGCGTACGCGGCGGGATTGTCTTTGCAGAGCGCGAGATACTCCTCGAGCGAGAGCTCATCTTCTCGCGTTTTCTCGAAGCGGGTCGCGAAACTGCTGTAGATATCCATGCTACCTCCTCGCCGAAGTCTAGACCGATGTCGTGCGCGGCGCGCTATTCGGAAACGACATCGCTCGAATTCATCCTAAACCCTTTTAAATTTTTTTTCACGAACTACGTTGCGAAAATCGCGCCGTATTCGCCTCCCAACAATTCCTCACTTGGAAACAAAGTTTCGACCACCTACAATCTTGCGCTCATACCGCTGCGATTGCGGTCACACGTCGCTGCCCTTCTACTGCTGCCCTGCCGCCTCAGCAGCACTCTACTGCAATGCTGCTCGATGCTCATCGAAGTGTCCCGCAACACTCTGCAATACTCTCTTGCACCAGCCGTTACGTTCATCGAACGATCCCACTGCAATATCGGACGGCATGTCTGCACACGCACACTTTGTTGCTAAAAGCGCGGACGTCTACACGCTTTCTGTGTCCGGGTGCTTTTTCCTCAACGCGCGACACGAGCGTTCGGTCTACAGCGACACAGGCCTGTTACATGTTCATGCGCGCTTCATGTGCGTCTCTCGCGCCGTCTCACGCTTAAGCAAAGTCCGTGCAGCTTCATGCGGTTCGTCAACTCATGAACGGTTTTGTTCCGCGTCATTTACATGGCGTGTCATGAATCGCCGTGCGGGAAGTGTGCGCATTAACCGCGTCGTGAGCATGGTTAGCCACGTGTATAACTGGATGACGACCTCGCCATGTATCGCTTCAATAGGTGTATACGGCAGAGCCGCAGTCACAGATGCACGGGAATGTAAAACGGCCACCCTCAGGCAGCCGTTTTGATGAAGCTTCGTAATGTGCTGTTACAAGCGCGTTGTTGCGAGCGCGGCTCTTTCAGGTCAGTTCAATCTCCACTTCCCCAAGGCCGTCGATGTGGCCGCGCACGACGCCCGCCTGGTCCAGCCTGTGTGCGCCGACGTACGAACCGGTGGTGATAGTCCACTCGGGCTCGATCGTAATGCCCATGGCGGCGCAATGGTTGACGAACCACACCAGCAGTTCGCGCGGGTCGCCGGCCGGATTGCCGGTGGCTTCGGGTAGCAGCGAAGCGCCGTCCAGGCTCAGTTCCAGTTCGGGCGACACGAAGTCGAAGCCGCGCGCGAGCCCGGCATAAGCGACCGGGTGCCCCGTGATCAACGCGCCGTTGTTCTGGGCATCGGCGAGCTGCGCGAGCGGCGCGACATTCGGCCACTCGGTGAAGCGGCTGTCGACGATCTCGATCGCCGGCAAGACGACGCCGACCTTCGCGAGCACCTCGTCGCGCGCATAGGCCCGGCCGCGCGGTTCGATGGCCTCGGCGAAACGGAAGGCGATTTCCAGCTCGACCAGCACCCTGAAGAAGCCGTCATGCGCGACGCGCGCCGGCGATCGCAGCACCAGCGAGGTCGGAATCGGCGCGCCCGCGGCAGCGCCGCCCGGCGCTTTGGCGCCGATCTTCCAGGCGCCGGTCGAGTCGCCGAGACCTGCGATGACCGCCTGCTGGATCGCGTATGCGGTGGCCGCATCGGGCGGCAGGCTGTCGGGTGCGGGCGCATCGATCGGGCGATGCTGCCGGCGTGCTTCGACGAGGCGGTTCGCGAGGTCGTATGGCGTCATGTCGGTCCTTTGTGGCTGGCGCATTGAGCGGTTGGTTGTGGCGGCGTGCTGGTGGGGGGGTGGCCATGCGTCGGGCCATGCGTTAGGCCATGCATTGCGGCGGTCGAAGGCGGCGCAAGCACGCGCGCGGACTAAGTGCCAGCGGCGCCTGCCGCACACCATGCCGGGCAGCGTTCACCAGGCACAGTTGCTTCGGTGCGTCCGTCAATGTACCGGATCATGGCGCTCGCCAGGGTGCCGACTGATGCCGCAAACGTTACTTAATGCGCACACCATAAAAAAAGACCGCGAATGCCCGTGCAATCGCGGTCTTTTGAAGCGAGGCGGTGTCTTCTTTCACAGCACCTACCCATCTAATGGGATTGGCTGCGGCGCCGGGAATGAATGTTGCGAACGCCTTGCGCTCAGAACGTTTCCCAATCCTGATCGCTGCCCGCACTAGCGGTCGCTTTAGCCGGCGCGCGTGTCGTTGCGGCAGCGGGCTGCGCCGCCGCGGCCGGTGCTTTCGCTGCAATCGCGGCGTGCGGCGCGGCTTGTGCAGCGCGAGCGTGCGAGACCTTGCGTGCGACCACCGAACGCAGCGGTGTCGACGCGCGCTTGGGCGGCGTACTCACGGGCGCCTTGTAACCGCTTTCCTCGAGTTGGAACACGGCCACCGCGGTACGCAGTTTGCCGGCCTGGTCTTCGAGCGAAGAAGCCGCAGCCGCCGCTTCTTCGACCAGCGCGGCGTTCTGCTGCGTGACTTCGTCCATCTGCGTGACGGCGCGCGCCACCTGATCGATGCCGCTGCTCTGCTCTTCCGAGGCCGCGGCGATTTCGCCCATGATGTCGGTCACGCGCTGCACCGCGCCGATGATCTCGGTCATGGTGCGGCCGGCTTCGTCGACCAGCGCCGAGCCCGACTGCACGCGCTCCACCGACGTATCGATCAGCTCCTTGATTTCCTTCGCCGCCGCCGACGAACGCTGCGCGAGGCTGCGCACTTCACCGGCCACGACCGCGAAGCCGCGCCCTTCCTCACCGGCCCGCGCCGCTTCCACGGCCGCATTCAGGGCGAGGATGTTGGTCTGGAACGCAATCCCTTCAATGATCGAAATGATGTCGGCGATCCTGGCCGAGCTTTGGTTGATGTCGCCCATCGTGCCGACCACCTGGCCGACCACCGCGCTGCCCTTGTTGGCGATCTCCGACGCATTGGCCGCCAGCGAACTCGCCTGGCGGGCGTTGTCGGCGTTCTGCTTGACCGTGCCGGTCAGCTCTTCCATGCTCGACGCGGTTTCCTGCAGCGCCGACGCCTGCTCTTCGGTACGCGAGGACAGGTCGATATTGCCGGCCGCGATCTGGCGCGTAGCCGTCGCAATCGATTCACTGCCGCTGCGCACGGTACGCACCGTTTCGGTGAGGCTGCGCTGCATTTTGGCGATGCCGTCGAGCAACTGCCCCATTTCGTCGCGCGAAGTCACGACGACCGGGCGGCGCAGATCGCCCGCCGCAATCGCGTCGAAATGGCCGAGGGCGGCATCGAGTGGCCGGGCGATCGCGCGGCTCAGCGTCAGGTACGAGATCACCGCCGCCAGCACGCCGATCAGCAAGGCGCTTGTGCTAACCAGGCGGAACACGCCGAAGCTGCTTTGCGCGGAGTCGTAACCCTCTCTCGCCGACGTGAACTGGTACTTGCGCAGCGCATCGTCGGAATTGGCGAGGTCGTTGTAGGCGGCTTGCAGACGCTTGGCGCCATCGACCAGTTTGGGCGGCTCGTTCGCGGCGACGATCGTCGCGAAGGCGTCCATCTGTTGATGCAGCGCCTCACGTTTGGAGACAACGTCTTGCGCGAGGCGGTCTTCATCCGCATCGCGCGCCAGGTCCATGTATTTCTTCCACCACATGTCGGACGTGGCGCGCATGCTGCGCGCGCGCTCGAGCGTCGGCGCCGCTTCCGGCGTGCCGATCATGAACGCCGCGCGATCGAGCGCGAGCCGCTCGCGCGCGGCGAAAAGCTCGGCGTTGCCGATATCGACCGCGCTCGGCATGGCGTTGGTGAACGTGTCCTTATAGGCGTCATTCGAACGGCTCATGCCGAACAGACCGAATACGCCGATGGCGACGAGCAGCGCGGCGAGAAAAGCCATCGTGAGGCCAATCCGCGCCTTGATCGTAATGCCCTTGTTCAACATGCTTGTTCCTGTGCTTAACAAAATGAGAGCTGCGTCCGCAGCGCGGTTTGGCGTGTGGCGTCTGCGTCGTGGCGCGTTTTTGATGGCGCGCTCTAATAGTTCTGTTTACGGCATGGGGACCGCGTACTTGAAGGATTTATATGGTAGGAAGAAAGGCGCTGTAAGCAATGGAATAAATTGCAAGAGGCTGACAGAGTGCCAGTCGGCAGGCCGTTGATGTTGAACGGGAGCGGCGGTGGCTTAGGGTCGGCTGTGAGAGATGCCACGCCGTTGCGGCGGCTGGCAATGTGCTGGCGGCGTCTTGTCGCAGGTGCTGGATTCCGCGCGACCCGCGCGACGATAGCGAGCGCCGCAAGGTTCAATCCGAGCGACTCGCTTTCCTCGTGCGACAAGCGCCAGCGCCGGAGTGCTGCTCAGTGCCAGGACATGCGCACTATTTCAGCACAGCAGCAAAGAACGCAAACAGGACCGCCGAGGTGTTCAGCGGCCCGCTGCGGGTGAAAATCGAAGGCGACGTGTTAGCCGAATGAATCGCCCGCGCGAGCACCGCTCCGCTACCCGCAAATGCGCGTTCGAAATCCGCGCATCGTATCCGGTCAGGCGGCCAGATCGCGCTTGGCCGAGCCAGCCCAGGCGGCGGTGGATTCACGCACGATCAACCGCGGCGACACCACGCGCCGGCGGCCCGGCGCGCGCGGCGTGCCCGACGAGGTCCCGGCAATCCGTTCGATCAGCGTCTGCGCGGCCATATCGCCGAGCGCGCGCACCGACTGCCCGACGGTCGAGAGCGCCGGATAGGTGAAACGCCCCAGTTCGATATCGTCGAAACCGATGATCGAGCAATCGCGCGGCACGCTGATATTGCGTTCCGCGGCGGCGCGCAGCGCGCCGATGCCCATCATGTCGTTGCCGGCAAAAATCGCCGTTGGCCTGACCGTGTCGAACAGTTGCGCGGCCGCACGGTGGCCGCCGGTGCCCGAAAAATCGCTTTCCACGATCGCGTCGGGCGGAATCTCGATGCCGCGCTCTGTCATCGCGCGGATAAAGCCGTGCACGCGCATCGCGCTGACCGCCGTCTGAACCGGCCCGGTGATGCAGCCGATCCTTACATGCCCCAGTTCGAGCAGATGCCGGGTGGCCAGATAGCCGCCCTTCTCGTGGTCGATCTGCACCAGATCCGCGTTCAGCCCTTCGATGTTGCGATCCAGAATAACCAGCGGCTCGTGCGAATTGGCGAGCGTCTGCGCGAGCACGGCGTCGTCGCCGGCGGACGCGACGATCAGACCGTCGATGCGCTTTTCCTGCAGCACGCGCAGATAGTTACGCTGCTTGGCCGGATCGTCGTCGGAATTGCAGAAGAACACGCAGTAGCCGTTGCGCGAACAACCGTCCTCGATGCCGCGCGCCAATTCCGCGAAATACGGGTTGGTGGCGTTCGGCACGACCAGCCCGATGGTCGCCGTGGCCCGAGCCTTCAGCGAGCGGGCCACCGCCGACGGAACATAGTGGAGCTGACGGATCGCGTGCTCGACCTTCGCGCGCACGTCCGCCGACACCGGCCGGGAGTTGTTCACCACGTGCGATACCGTCGTGAACGACACGCCTGCCGCAGCCGCTACATCCTTGATCGTCGCCATAACCTGTTGCTCTCCCGCCTGTTTTACCCGCCGGCCGCGCCACCTGGCGACCCACCGGACGTCCTCATCGAAGACCGACCCAACCCAAGAATTCTTACGCTTTACCGCTTATGAGTCTGCGACTGCCTCGCTTGCGTTACTCTGCCGGCTTGCGGTGACCTTCATCGGTCAGGCCCGCTTGCGGCGGCTGCGATACGTATCCAGCACCACCGCCACCACGATCACCGCGCCGGTGATCATCCGCTTGGTCGGCTCGTTCGCGCCGATCTGCGCGAGGCCGGCCGCCAGCACGGAAATGATCAACACGCCGAAAAAAGTGCTGATCACCGAACCGCGCCCGCCCATCAGGCTGGTGCCGCCGATCACCACGGCCGCGATCACCTGCAGTTCCACGCCCTGGCCCGCGTTCGGGTCGGCCGCTTCCAGACGCGAAATCTGGAACAGCGCGGCCAGCCCCGAGAGCGCGCCCATCAGCGCGAACACGATCACCTTGTACGGCCGCGGATTGACGCCCGCGAGCCGCACCGCTTCCTCGTTGGTGCCGATGCCGACCAGATAGCGGCCGAACACCGTGCGCGTGAGCACCAGTTGCGCGATCACCATCACCGCCACCGCGATCAGGAACGCCGGCGAGATGCCGAGCGCGATCGGGTTGGACAGGAAGTCGAACGCGTCGCCGATATAGGCGGTGCGCGAATTCGTCATCTGATACGCCATGCCGCGCGCCGCTTCCAGCACGCCGAGCGAGACGATGAACGACGGAATCCGCCAGCCCACCGTCACCGCGCCGGTGATGGTGCCGGTCAGCGCGGCCGCGGCGACGCCGAGCAGCGCCGACGGCAACGCGCCCCAGCCCCACTTCAACGCCGCCACGCTCACCACCGACGCACCCAGCGCCAGCACCGATCCCACCGACAGATCGATCCCGGCGATGATCAGCACGAAGGTCATCCCCACCGACATCACCACCAGATCCGGAATCTGGTTGGCGATCGTGCTGAATGTGTCGTAGGTCAGAAAGTGCGAACTCAGCAGCGAGAACAGCACGATCATCCCGAGCAACGCGCCGGCGAGCCCGAGGTAATTCGAAAAGCCCAAGCGCGTGCCGGCCGGTTTGCCGCTCGCGAGCGGCGCCGATGGATCGGCCGGCGGGGTCACGGTGCCCGTGCCGCTCGCCGTACCCGGCTTGTCGCCCGATGCTTTCCGCAACGGTTGCTCGCTCATGACACACTCCCTGCTTTGCTGGTGTCCGGGACATCGTGCAGCAACGCTTCGCGGCTGCGGTAGCCGGCAAAAGCCGCGGCCAGCAACGCATCCTGCGACCAGTTATCGCGCTCGAATACACCGGTCATGCTGCCCGCGGACATCACGCCGATCCGGTCGCAGATCAGCATGAGCTCACGCAGGTCGCTCGACACCACGACGAGCGCGCGCCCTTCACGGGCCAGCGCACCCATCAGGCCATAAATATCGAACTTCGCGCCGACGTCGATGCCGCGCGTAGGTTCGTCGAATAACAGCACGCGGCAGTCGCGCGCCAGCCAGCGGCCGATCACGACCTTCTGCTGGTTGCCGCCCGACAGCTCGCCGACAATCTGCCCCGGCCCGGAAGTGCGAATCCGCATCGCCGCGATCTGCGTCTGCGCCAGCGCGTTCTCGCGCTTCGCATCCACGATGCCGTGCCGCGCCACGCTGCCGATATTGCCGAGCGACACGTTAGCCGCGATCGGCTGCGGCAGCAGTAAGCCTTCGCCTTTACGGTCCTCGGTGATCAGCGCGATGCCCGCGCGCACCGCGTCCGAGGGCGACGCGATCTGCACCGGCGTGGGTGGCGCGCCCGGCGTTGCCGCCAGCGAAACGGTGCCGCTATCCTTCGGATCCGCGCCGTAAATCAGCCGCATCAACTCCGTGCGGCCCGCGCCGATCAGCCCGCTGATGCCGAAAATCTCGCCCGCGCGCACTTCGAACGACACCTCGCGGACCACCTTGCCGCGCGCGAGCCGGTCCACTTTCAACAACGGCGCGCCGATGTTGCGCACGCCCAGATCGATCCGCTCACCGAGCTCCCGGCCGACCATCCATGTGACGATTTCGTCGCTGGTCAGGTTCGCCATCGCGTCGACATGCACCAGCCTGCCGTCGCGCAGCACCGCGATCTGCTCGGCCACCCGCGCGAGTTCTTCGAGCCGGTGCGAGATGTAGATCAGCGCCACGCCGCGCGCCTTCAGCCGGTCGATCTGTTCGAACAGCAGATCGACTTCGCGCGCGGTCAGCATTGCGGTCGGTTCGTCGAGGATCAGCACGCGGCAGTCGTCGATCAGATTGCGCGCGATTTCCACCATCTGCTGATGGCCGATGCCGAGCTCGCCGACCAGCGTGTCCGGATCGATCGCGTCGAGGCCGACCTGCGCCATCGCCTGACGCGCGTCTTCGCGCAGCTTGCGCCGGTCGATCCAGCCGAAGCTGAACGCGCCGGCCCGCGGCAAGCGGTTCAAAAACAGGTTTTCGGCCACCGACAAGGTCGGCAGCAGATTCAGCTCCTGCATCACCATGCGCACGCCGAGCGCCTCGGCCTGAGTGCGGCTCGCCGGCGCGTACGGCACGCCGCCGAGCTGCATCGTGCCGGCGGTCGGATCGACCAGCCCGCCGATGATTTTGGACAGCGTACTCTTGCCCGCGCCGTTCTCGCCCGTCAGCGCCAATACCTCGCCGGCGCGCAGCGACAGCGAAATGTCGGCGAGCACAGGTTCGGCGTAGGTCTTGCCGATGCCGCTGACAGACAGGACGGCAGGCACGGCGTCGTGATCGGTTGAATCCATCGCAATCCTGGTTCCGGGGCGGCAGCCGCGGCCTCATGCGATTCGCTCGTATGAAGTTGCGGCCCTTGCGCCCCGTGTCATGCCGGCCCAATGCGCGGAATGCGCAGGCGCTAACAGCCACGCACCCTCCCGTCGCGCGGCACCGTCATGACGCTTACCTCTGGAATTAACGGCGGCGCGGCAGGTTTCTTGAGCGTTTGTTGAATAGACGCGGGTTTGCGAGCGCAGGTCGAGCATGAAGCATGAAACGGCGCCGCAAATCCGCGTACCCGACTTACCCCGGCACTGACCGGGCGATGCTTACTTCGTGACCAGATCGCACGGCGTTTCCACCACGCCGGAGAGTTCCGCCTGCTTCTTGTGGCCGCTGAGCGCCTTCAGTGCGGTGTCGATACCGAACACGGCCTGCTTGGCGGCGTACTGATCCGCGGTGGCAAGCACGCGGCCGTCCTTGAGCATCGGCTTGATCGCATTGATGTTGTCGTAGCCGACCACCAGCACCTTGCCTTGCTTGCCCGCCGCGCGCACGGCCGAGACCGCGCCGATCGCCATGTTGTCGTTGCCGGCGAGGAGTGCCTTCAGATTCGGATACTCGTTGAGCATGGCCGACGCCACCGCGTTGCCCTTGTCGATTTCCCATTCGCCCGATTGCACCGAGACGACCTTGGCGCCGACCGTCTGCATCGCGTCCTTGAAGCCCGCGGTGCGCTGCTGCGCGTTGGTGGTGGTCGACACGCCTTCGATGATGCCGACCTCGTCGCCCGACTTCAGCTTCTTCGCCAGGTAGTCGCCGACTTTCTGCGCGCCCTTGCGGTTATCCGGGCCGACGAACGGCACGTTCAGGTCTTTCGACTTGAGCACGTCCGGGTCGAGCCGGTTGTCGATGTTCACGACGATGATGCCGGCGTCCACCGCTTTCTTGACGACCGGCACCAGCGCCTTCGAGTCGGCCGGCGCCAGCACGATAGCGTCGACCTTCGAGACGATCATCTGCTCGACGATGCGGATCTGGTTCGCGGTATCGGTCTCGTCCTTGATGCCGTTGGTGATTAGGTCGAACTGCGACGGATTGTGCTTCTGATAGTCCTTCGCGCCGGTCTCCATCGTGAGGAAGAACTCGTTGGCGAGCGACTTCATCACCAGCGCGACCTTCGGCTTATGCGCGGGCGCGCTCTGCGCGTACGCGGAAGAAAACGGCAAGGCGGCGGTAGCGGTAGCGAGGACGGCGGCCGTCAGGATGCGGCGGCGAATGCGTTGGCTCATGCATATCTCCAGGGTCTGTCAGGCTCGCGACGGAGCCTTATTTTTAATTAGTGCGCAAACGTTTGCGAGGCCCATTCTCAGCGCAGTCTATTCTGATTGTCAACGATGCGCGGTGTTGCAGTGCATCGGCACGCAGTCTGCGCGACGATGCTGTGCGTCCGGTCGAATCGAAGCGGCGCGCTGTTTTGGCGCGCCGGCAGGTGGCGTCTGGCAAGGCTCCTCGCTTGGTCCGTGCGTGGCGGATTGACCGCCGGCCGCAAGATCGCAGGCCGACGGGCCGCCTATGCTGGACTTTTATTGCGCGCGGTGCACGCACGAAGCGGCGCCGACGAACGCCACCCCGCCCGCCATCAGAGCCAGCCGGCCTTGCGGAAGCGCCAGTACAGCACGAGGTCGACGCTCAGCATGACCAGAAGACAGATCGGATAGCCGTACTTGTAGTGGAGCTCGGGGATGCTCTGGAAATTCATCCCGTAGATGCCGGCGATCATGGTCGGCACCGCGAACAGCGCCGCGAACGAACCGAGCCGTTTGGTCACCTCGCTCTCGGCCAGCGAAATCATGCCGAGATTGACCTGCACGGCGGTGACGACCATTTCGCGCCGCCCGTCGATGATCCTCACGATCCGCTCGAGGTGGTCGTAGACATCGCGGAAGTACGCCTGCATGCCTTCGCAGATGCTCGGAATGCGGCCGCCCGTCAGTTTGCTGATAGCTTCCTGCAGCGGTGCGATATGGTGCTGCAGGATCACGAGGCGCCGCTTCAGCGAGTACAGATCCTGAATGATCGCGCGCGACGCCGCCGAATTGTTGCGGTCGAAAATGCGGTCTTCGAGCGCTTCGATCTCGCTGTTCATCGCCTCGATGATCGGGAAATAGCGATCGACGATGTCGTCGGCGAGCGCATACAGCACGAACGCCGAGCCTTCCTTGAGCAGTTGCGGCTCGCGCTCGCAGCGGGCACGCACGTTCTGAAAGCCGGTGCGGGTGCCGCGCCGCACCGACAGCACGTAATTGGCGCCGACGAACACGTCGACTTCGCCGATCAGCAGTTCGCCCTCTTCGTCCATTTCCACCGTGTGCATCACGGCGAACAGCGACTCGCCGTACTCCTCGATCTTGGGACGCTGGTGGCCGTTCTGCGCATCTTCGATCGCGAGTTCGTGCAGGCCGAACTCGTGCTTCATCACGGCCAGCTCGCCCGGGCCCGGGTCCTTCAGCGCCACCCAGACGAAACACTCGGGCCGCGCCACGTAGTCGCTGATGCTATCGATGTCGATGTCTGCCAGCTTCCGGCCGTCCTGATAGGCGGCGCAATTGATCAGCATGTTGGATTACCTTGAAAACGGAACAGACCGGCCGAACGCTTACGATACGTAAGCCTGGCGACGGCTCTGCATGAACGAATTTGCGTTAGCCGCCATGTTAAGGGCTATGCGCGAAGGCCATGTATCGAATTGTTAAGCCTCGCGACCGACGATTCGCCACGCCGGAAGGCAGAGCATTTCTATTGCGCGACCCTGCGCAGCGCGATGCGGTGATCGTCGCCGAACGTGACCGACGCGCGGTTCGTGTAGCGCGTATCGGCCGTGACCGTGAAGCGCATTTCGACGACCGGATCGAACTGCGTCGACACGCCGATGCGATGCACGCCAGGGCTCAGATAGAAGACCACGTGCTCGCCGTTCATCAGATCGGTGACCTGCTCGCCGTCGATATACACGAGGGCGTCGCGAAACCGGACGATCACGTCGCGGGAACGCTCACGGCGCACGTCCACGGCGACGAGCCCCGTGCCCGGTTCCGTGTAGCCGGGCTGGACGATGCGCTCGGCCGGCACCGGCTTGAACGGAACCGGCTCGGCGGGTGTCGAGGCGCAGCCGGCGAGCACGCCGAGACTCAGCGCGGCGAGCGCGCCCAGCTTCGCCAATGCGATGCGCGCGGTCTGGCGGTGGTGGTCCGGACGCGTCGGCATGCTGGTCTCCCGTGTTGTTGGTTATGGTCCTGCTTGTGGGCGTCTTCTTTATGATCGGGATGCAGAACGATACCTGGCCATCCTGATTGCTGCTGCCCGTTGCTGCTGCCCGACCTTTGCCATGCATCATAGCAACGCCCGCCCGTTCTGCCAGCCTGGCCGAACGGCCGACCCCACGACCTCTTGCACGGCGCCGAGTTCTTCTTCATGATCGCTGCAAAGGGCGGTTCCGTGGGCTATCGTATGTGAGGTCCGCGTTGCGGATTTACCCTCGGTTTCAGCGCATACCTTCGCCCACAGGCATCTGGCTATCGCTCTAACGATAATGCGCAACGCTTCAGGTCAGGCCTCGTCCGACATACGATCAAGGAGACTGCAATGTGGTATTTCACGTGGATACTCGGCATCGGCGTGGCGTTGGGCTTCGGCATCATCAACGTGATGTGGCTGGAGGCCGGCGACAAGTTCACGCGTGACCCGCAACGCGCCGGCGCCGTACCCGCCACGCCCGAGGACGCGCCTTCGTGACTCATCTGGTTTTCTTCTGCGGTCACGCGGGCACCGGCAAGACCACGCTCGCGAAGAAACTGCACGGCCCGCTGATGAAAGCGAGCGCCACGCCCGCCTGCGTGCTCGATAAAGACACGCTCTACGGCGGCTACAGCGCGGCCGCCATGGCCATGCTGACCGGCGATCCGAACGACCGCGACAGCCCACTGTTCCTCGAGCATCTGCGCGATCCCGAATATCGCGGCCTGCTCGATACCGCCCGCGACAATCTCGAACTCGGCATCAGCGCGATCGTCGTCGGGCCGCTCTCGCGCGAAGTGCGCGAGCGGCGTTTGTTCGATCGCGCGTGGCTCGGAGTCGGTGCGGACGTGGCGTTGCGGGTCGTGTGGGTCTTTACGTCGGAAGAGACCGCGCGTCAGCGGATCCTGGAGCGCGCCAATCCGAACGACGCCTACAAACTCGCGCACTGGGACGAATATCGGCAGCGCCGTTTCGAGCCGAGCGGCGATATCCGCGACGACCTGTTGATGTTCGACAATACCGCGCCTACCTCATCGGATTATGAAGCCCTGCTCGCGCGCATCGTCGGCGAGCCGCGGGCGGCGACGCTCATGCCGCCTATGCCTGTGTAGGGTGGCGTCGCGTCGGCGTCGATAGAAACGAAAACGCCCCGAATAACGGGGCGTTTCCTCGGCTCTCTGCGAAGCCGTCTTTGCTGCTCGCGGCAGACATTTCATGCGTGTCGCCGCGTTGTCGCACGGCCCTCGGTGCCGATCCTTCAGACAGTCGCCATCGTCTCCAGCGCCCGCCCTTCGTACAACTGGCCGAAGCGGTTCGCGAGGAAGTCGCGCAGCGACACCTGCTCCTGGCGCACGAAGCCCTTTTGCGGCAGCTTCTGTTCGCGGAACAGATCGAGCACCGCGCACATCGCGCCGGCCGTGGTGATCTGGATCGCGCTCATCGGCACGCCGCACACCGTCTTCGCGAAGATCTTGCGGGTGAAGACTTCCTGCACCAGTTGACCGTCGCGCATGCCGCTCACCGTGATGAAGACCAGCACCACGTCTTGCGCCGTGGAGGGCACCGAACGGCGCATGATGGTCTTGAGCGTGTCGCGGTCGCTGGCAAGACGCAGGTCTTCGAGCAGGAATTGCATCAGGTTGCGGTGGCCCGGATAGCGCACCGACTTGTAGTCGAGCGACTCGACCCGCCCCGACAGCGTCTCGCACAATGTGCCGAGGCCGCCGGAGGTGTTGAAGGCTTCGTATTCGGTGCCGTCGAGCGAGAAATGTTCGAGGCCTTCGAGCGGCTGCACCCACTGCGTGCGGCTGTCGCGAATCGCTTCGCACGGCTGGCAGTACTCGTTGATCAGACCGTCGACGCTCCACGTCAGGTTGTACTTCAGCGCGTTGGTCGGGAATTCCGGCAGCGCGCCCACGCGCATCTTGACGTCGCGGATTTCCGTGAAGCGGTTCGCCAGTTCGTGCGCGGCGATGCCGATGAAGCCCGGCGCGAGACCGCACTGCGGCATGAAAGCGTGATCGGCGTCGTCGGCGATCGCGCGGATCGCATGCGTGGCGCGCACGTCTTCCGTCAGATCGAAGTAATGCACGCCCGCGCCCTTGGCCGCCGAGGCCACGTTCACCGCGAGGTAATACGGCAGCGCGTTGATGAGCGCGTCGAAGCCTTGCACGGCGGCGCGCAGCGCGGCGGCATCGGCGGAATCCACGCGGTGGGTCGGAATGCCCTGGGCGGCGAGTTTGTCGAGCGCGTGCTGGTCGCGGTCGAATGCGACGACGTCGTAGTCGCCGGTTTCGCGCAACATGTGGGCGATGGTGTGACCGATCAAACCTGCGCCAACGATGGCTACTTTCATGCGCTTCTCCTGATTATTGTGTGCTGTCTCCAGCTTTGGGAAGTGCGCTGCGCGCGTGGCGCGGCGCCCGGCGGGCTGTACCCTTCAGCAACAGTTTAGGGAGAAGCAAAAACAGTTCATACGCGCAAAATGCTGCGGTATGACCATGAGGTTCGACGTTATGACAAACTAATCAGCCAATGTGTCGTAAAAGTATAAAAATGGCGTAAACGTCAGCCGGCCCTCACACCATCCCGCGATCGATCTTGCGCGCCAGAATGATCGAAGTCGTGGTCCGCTCCACGCCTTCCAGTTCGCCGATCTGATCGAGCAGATCGTTCAGGCGATCAGGCGAATCGGCGCGCAGCCACGCAACGTAATCGAACTCGCCGCTCACCGCGCACAGCAGTTGCACCTCGGGCATCTTGCCGAGGCGTTTCTGCACGGCAGGCCCATGTTTCGGCGCGATGATGATGCCGACATAAGCCACGATGCTCGAGTCGAGCACGTCCTGGCCGAGCCGCACGCTGTACCCGGCGATCACGTTGCTGCGTTCGAGCCGCGCGATGCGCGCGATCACCGTGGTGCGCGCCACGCCGAGCTGGCGGGCGAGGTTGGCGACGCTCTCGCGAGCGTTCGCCTGCAGCAGCGCAACGAGGTTGCGGTCGAGGTCGTCGAGTTGGTCGAGGCGCGGAGGTCTCATCGAGGGAAAAGGAAGTGGCTCAGGTGAGGCGGATTATCGCGCGTCTTCATCGGCGAATGGGAAAGTCACCGGGTCGATCGCCATGAACGCGCCGAGTGAAATCGCACGAGATGTCGCGAACCGGCAGGCGTTCCTCGTGTGACGCCGCATCGCATCCGCCGCCAAGGCTCACACACCGAACCGTTCGACTACGAAATCGATAAAGCTGGTGAGCTTGGGCGTGGCGCGGCGATCGCGCGGATACAGCAGATGGACCGGCGCGCCATCAGGCAAATAATCTTCCAGCACCGACACCAGTTCGCCGCTGGCAATTTCTCTCGCCAGCAGCGCCTCCGGCTGCAACACCAGCCCGAAGCCATGCAACGCGGCCACCTTGAGCGCCTGACCGTTGTTCGCGCGAAACCGTCCGGCGCGCAACTGGCATTCATCCGCGTTGTCGCCGCCCAGACGCCACAAACCTTCGCGGCCCCAATGCAGAAACCCGAGGCATTCGTGATGCATCAGATCTTCCGGCGTGCGCGGTGTGCCAGCGCGCGCCAGATACGCGGGCGACGCGCACGCGCGCATCCGGTAAGGCTTCAACGGCCGCGCCACGAAACTCGAATCCGGCAAGCGGCCAATGCGCACCGACGCGTCGAAGCCCTCTTCTACCAGGTCGATGATGCGGTTCGACAGATCGAGTTCGAGCGTGATGTCCGGCCATGCGGTGAGGAACTCGGTCATCGCCGGGGAGAAGACTTCCACGCCGTAAGTGAGCGGCACCGTCACCTTGAGCACGCCGCGCGGCGCGGCGGCCATCGCCTCGGCGAGCGACTCGGCTTCTCTCACGTCGGCCAGAATGCGCCGGCATTGCTCGTAATACTGCCGGCCGATCTCTGTCAGACTTTGCCGACGTGTGGTGCGCGTCAACAGCCGCGTGGCGAGCCGCGTTTCGAGCGAACGAATATGCTTGCCCACCATCGCCGACGAAATGTCGAAGCGCTCGGCGGCCGCCGTCAGGCTGCCCGCCTCGACCACGGCAACGAAGATTTCCATGCTGACGAATTTGTCCACCCGCTATTTCCTGATCGTTTCGGTTGTAAGCGTTTGTCGCACAAGAGCCGCATTGTAGGGATATCGTGATACTAATAGCGGCGACGGCAAAGTGGGCAGCCGGCCGCCGTGCATCGTCATGACTCGCGCATGACCACTGCACGACGGGCCGCTCGCTCGCAAGCCTTGTCCTAATTCGAATAGACATCAGGAGTTTCGATGAAAAAAACACTGGTAATGCTGGCCACCGCAGTCGCCATGAGCGGCGCGTTCGCACAAACTTCCGCGCCGGCGTCGGCACCGGTGAGCGCCGCTTCCGCACCCGCCGGCAAGGCCGGCCATGAGCGCAACGTCGAAGACCGCATCGCCTACCTGCATTCGCAACTGAAGATCACCTCGGCGCAGGAATCGCAGTGGAACGCATTCGCCGACGTGATGCGCGGCAACGGCCAGACAATGGGCCAACTGTTCCAGCAACGCCGGGCCGCCACCAACGTGACTGCGCTCGACGACATGAAGCAATACGCAACGATCGCGCAAGCGCATGCGGACGGCATGAAGAAGCTCGTCGATGCGTTCGATCCGCTGTACAACAGCTTCTCGCCGGAACAGAAAAAGCTGGCTGACGTGACCTTCCATCAGCCGGGTGGTGTGGAAGGCCATGGTCATCATGGCAGGGGCAAGGGTAAAGGCGGCAAGGCCGCGCCTGCGCCGGCAAGCGACGCCACGGTGAAGCCGTAAGTGTAAGAAACCGCTTGCGCGCAGTGTCGGTTGTTCACGCTGCGCGCGGCGGATATTATTTATTTGCCGTGCGCCGTAGAGGTTCTGCCCTCACGCTTGCCGCACGTCGAACTTTCCTGCAGTCCACACGCCGCTTCGGCTATTGCGCCCTGGGCAATTCCGCGCGACAAGCAAACGATCCGCGCCGCCATCCATCGCAAAAGAAACCGGTCGTCAGATGCATCTGGCATGATGCGAGTCGTGCGCGGCCCGAAGACTTCAAGTCCGGCGCCGCCGTCAAACTCTCCACACCTGCTCGCTTCATGACCGAACTGAAAAATCTCGACCTGAGTCAAGACGCCGACGCCTGCCGCGTCGTCAAAGACGAAACGGTCAGCGTTGAATTCGCCACCGCCGAAGGCGAACTGATGAGCCTCGAAGGCCCCAACCGCTATGTGCGCGGTGACGCGTTGATCACGGGCTCGACGGGCGAGCGCTGGGTCGTCTCGCGCGCACGCTTCGACGCCAAATACGTTCCCGCCGACGCCGCCGTCTCCCATGGCGAAGCCGGCGCGTACCGCAACCGCCCCGCCGTCGTGCTGGCCAAACAGATGCACGAAGCGTTCACGCTCGCGCGCTCGGCAAACGGCGGCGACGTGTTGCGCGGCGTCGCCGGCGACTGGGTCATGCAATACGCGCCGGGCGACTACGGCGTGGTGCAGGCAGCCCGCTTCGCGAAGGTCTACCGGCTCGCCGACTGAGCTGATCGAGCCGGTTGCGCATGGGCTTTAAGCGAACTCGTCGCCGAGATCCACGGTGACATCGCGCGGCACCGCTTCGCCGTTCGCATACTGTTCTTCGAGCGAGCCGATGCTCGCTTCGACATACGCGCGCAGCACCGCGAAACTGCGGCCGCGCAGCCGCGCCGGCAACGCGCGATAACGCGCCAACGCGGCCGGTGCGATCACCACGGTCATCACGATACGGCGCGCGGTCGAGCCGAAACGCATCGCCACCCAGTGAATCGCCAGCGTCGGCGTGCCGTCTTCCGCGGCGCGCTGGATGAACTGCGTCTGCTCGGGAAACAGATCGCTGATGACGCGCGCCAGTTCCTCGAACTCGGGATTGGCGCAGTCGTATTGGTAAGCTTCTTCCATTGAAGTGTGCCGAAAGGGTGGCCTCGAAAAAAGGCCGATTGTAGAGAACGGGTGACAGCTCAGGACGGGGCGCGTTTCATGCGCGCCATCGAGCGGCCGTCATGCGGCTAAGCGTAGCTATTGCGTGGTCGTCACGCGGTCTTCGAGCGCGCACAGCGCGGCAATCAAGCGGCCGCTATGCGCCTATCGCGTGGTCGTCACGCAGTCTTCACGCCGTCGTCGTGCGTACACAAAGCGGACATTGAACGGCCATCAAGCGGCCACGACAGGACGCCGGTACGCCCGAAACAACAACCCCGCGACGATCACCGCTCCCACCGCATACACGGCGTCCACCGCCGCAAGCGGCACGAGCTGCGCCTGAAACAACGCGGCGGGCACATCCACCAGCGCATGCAGCCCGATCGCGAGCGGCAGAATGCCGAGCCAGCCGGCCCGCAAGCCACGCCACATCAACACCGACAAGCCGATCTGGAACACCAGCGCGGCCACCCGTTCGAGCGCGAAAATGCCGGCCGTCTGCGGCGTCAGGCTGGCGAGAATCAGGTGGATGCGCATCAAAGAATCGGTCGGCAGATTGCTCAGATAGCCGTCCAGTTGGCCGCGGTTTTCGAAGACCGCGAACAGGATCCATTGAATCTGCACCAGCACGCCGACGAGCCACGCTTCCGCGCCGCCGTGGCCGAGGCCGTAGGTCAGCGCGGTGCCGTCGTTCGCGCCCGCCGCGAGCGACGTGGAGCCGGCCTTCGCCGCCGCGCGCCTGAGCAGCAGCCGCATGCCGATGAACCGCCCCACTTCCTCGCAAATACCCGCGGCCAGCGCGCCGTACACCACGAAGGCGAGCGGATTCGACAGGAAGTTCGCGGTCGCTTCGTTCCGATGCAGCACGTAGTCGTTCAGCGCGCGCTCGATCACCATGGCGAACAGCGCGAACACGGCGATGCCGGTGATGGCGTCACGCGGCTTGAGCGCGAGCGGCCGGCGCAGACGGCGGTAAATCAGGAAGGGTAAAGCGGCGACGAGCAGCGTCGCGAGGGCGAGGCTCGAGAGGGTAAGCGGTTCAACAACCATGAGTTTCCTTGCGATGTCCGGCGCGCACCCGCTGCGCGCCGCAGCCCGAATGATCGCAGATCGGCGCGAATTCAGCGCGACGTGGAGGCGCGGACGATCAATTCGCCCGGCAGAAGACAGTCGCGCGCGGTGGTCTGAACGCCTTCGATGCGTTCGTGCAGGAACTCGACCGCGCGGTAGCCGATCTCGTAGGTCGGCTGGCGGATCGTGGTGACGCCGGTCAGTTCGGCCCAGTCGGGGTCGTCGATGGAAAGCAGCGCGACGCGGGCTTGCCAGTCGGCGCCGTAGCGCGCTTTCAGATGCAAGGCGAGACATAGCGCGACGGGCGCGTTCGCCGCGAACAGGGCGATGCGCGCGGCGTTGCCCGTGGCGCCGGCGTCGCGCGCGTGGGCGGCTGCATCGATCGCGCGGTCCAGTTCGGCGAGGCTGCGCTCGACGTCGGCTGCATCCGCGAGGTTCAGCACCAGCGTGTGACCGCGTGCCGCGCCTTTGCCTTCGCCGTGCTCGCCCTGAGCGCCCATCGCCTCACGAAACGCCGCTTCGCGCAGTTGCCGCGAACTGACCTGCTCGAATGGCTGAACGACAAACCATATATCGTCGAAGTCGTTATCCAGCAGATGCCGCGTGCCGAGTTCAGCCGCCGCCCGGTTATCGAGCCCGACCATATCCGTGACGAGCCCATCCACCGAACGGTCCACCAGCACCGCGGGAATTCCGCCGCCGCCCACCGGCCGCAGCGTTTCCTCGCGCACGCCGAGCGCGTTGACGATCACGCCTTCCACCCGGTACGTGGTGAGCAGTTGCAGATAGCGCCGCTCCATCTCGACTTCGTTCGCCGCGTGGCAGATCAGCGGCATCAAACCGAGCGCGTGGCATGCCGCTTCCACGCCTTGCAGCACTTCGACCGTGTAGGGGTTCGTGAGGTCGGCGAGCAGCATGCCGATCAAGCGGTTGCGGCCACGCTTGAGGCCGCGCGCCATCTGGTTCGGCTGATAGTCGAGGCGCGCGATCGCGGCCTCGATGCGCGCGCGCAGTTCAGGCGACAGCACGCTCATCTCGCCGTTCAGATAGCGCGAGATGCTGGTCTTGCCGGTGCCGGCTTCGCGCGCGACGTCGGTGATCGTCGCGCGGCGCGGCGTGGCCTGCGGCGTCGTGCTCATCGGCTCCTCGTGGCGCGGGCGGGTCGGTTCATGGCTTGGTTCTTTGCTCGGCTCGTCATTCGGCTGTCTTGCCAAGCACTTCGCGGTTGACGATATTGTTGGTCAGCGTGCCGTCGAGCGCGGCGACCAGGTTTTCCGCCGCATTACGCGCCATAGCATGACGCGTTTCGTGCGTCGCCGAACCGATATGCGGCAGTGCGACCACGTTCGCCAGCTTCAGCAACGGCGAGTCGGCCGGCAGCGGTTCGGTCTCGAACACGTCGAGACCGGCGCCGTGGATCGTGCCATTCTGCAGCGCCTCGATCAGCGCCTGTTCGTCGACGGTCGCGCCGCGCGAGGCGTTGATCAGGATCGCACTCTTCTTCATCGATTTCAATTCAGCCGCGCCGATCAGATGCTTCGTCTCCGGCGTCAAAGGCACTTGCAGGCAAACGAAGTCAGACACAGCAAGCAGTTCCGCCAGCTCGACGCGCCGCGCACCGTAAGCCGTTTCGGCCTGCGGGTTCGCGCTGCGGTTGGTGTACAGCACCTTCATGTTGAAGCCGAGCGCCGCGCGCCGCGCCACCGCGCCGCCGATCCGCCCGAGCCCGACTATGCCGAGCGTCTTGCCCTGCACGTCGACGCCGAACAAAGCCGGCCCGATGCTGTGCTGCCAGTGCCCCGCCTTCACCCACTCGGCGAGTTCGACCACGCGCCGCGCCGACGCGAGAATCAGCGAGAACACCGTGTCCGCGGTGGACTCGGTCAGCACGTCCGGCGTGTGCGCGAGCACGATGCCGCGGCGCGTGAGATCGGCCACGTCGAACTGGTCGAAGCCCACCGAGATGGTCGAGAGCGCCTTGAGCCGCGTCGCGCCTTCGAGCATCGCCGGCGTGATCTTCACGCTCGACCCGATGCCGCCGTCCGCGTCTTTCAGCGCGGCCACGAACGCGTCGTGCTGCGCGGCATCGACCTGCACGACTTGCGCATGCTGCTGCAGATAAGCGAGCACATCTTCGGGCAACGACTTCCAGGCGACGATCTTCTTCATCAGCTTATTTTCCTTGCGACGGGGTGGCGAGCGGTGGCCGCATTGCTGGTTTCCTGCTGCTGCGGTTTGACGATCAGCGTCAGAATCACGGCGGCGACGAGCGCCACGCTCATGAATGCATACGACGCGGCGGGCGAACCGGTCGCGCCGTTCAGATAGCCGACCACATACGAGCCGACGAACGAACCGAGCGCGCCCATGCTGTTGATCAGCGCCATCGCGCCGCCCGCGACGTTCTTCGGCAGCAGTTCCGGCACGATCGCGAAGAACGGGCCATACGGCGCGTACATCGCGGCGCCGGCGATCACCAGCAAGGCATACGAGAGCCAGAAATGCGTGGAGCCGAGCGCATACGAAGCCGCGAACGCGACCGCGCCGACCAGCAGGAACGGCCACACGAACACCTTGCGGCGGTTGAGTTTATCCGATGCCCACGAAGCTGCAAGCATTGCGATGGTCGCGGCAAGATAAGGCAGCGCCGAGAGCCAGCCGGTTTCGACCATGCCGAGCGTCGAACCGTTCTTCAGGATCGACGGCAGCCACAGCACGAAACCATACACGCCGATGCTCCAGCAGAAATATTGCGCGCACAGCTTGATCACCGCGGGCGTTTTGAACGCGTCGCTGTAGTTGCGCACCGGCTTGATCGCGGCCTGCTCGGCGCGCAGCGTTTCGGCGAGGTCGTCCTTCTGCTGCTGCGTGAGCCACGAGACCTGTTGCGGCTTGTCCTTCACGATGAACCACCAGCATACGGCCCAAAGAATCGCGGGCGCGCCTTCGGCGATGAACATGTGACGCCAGCCGAACGAATGCACCAGATAGCCCGACACTACCGACATCCACAGCACCGTCACCGGATTGCCGAGAATCAGGAAAGTGTTGGCGCGCGAGCGCTCGCTCTTGGTGAACCAGTTGCTGATGAAAATCAGCATGGCCGGCATCACCGCGGCTTCGACCACGCCGAGCACGAAGCGGATCACCATCAGCGACGGGATATTGCTGACCATGCCGGTGAGCGATGCGCAACCGCCCCACAGAATCAGGCTCCAGAATACGAGCTTCTTGACGCTGCGGCGTTCCGCGTAGATCGCGCCGGGGATCTGGAAAAAGAAATAACCGAGGAAGAACAGCGCGCCGATCAGCGACGACAGTCCCTTGCTGATGCCGAGATCCTGGTTGATGCCGGCGGCCGACGCGAAACCGTAGTTCGCGCGATCGAGATAAGCGAGGCTATAGGTGATGAATACGATCGGCATGATCGTCCACCAACGGCGAATCGCAAGCGATGAGGTCATGGGGTGTCTCCTTGGACGGCTTCCCGAAACAATGATGGACGGTCATGGGGCGCTCTGTTCGAGCGCTCTTGCTGTTATCGAAGCGGCCTGGTTCAACGCGGCTTGCGGTCTTGCGAGCTGCGCGGTCCTTTCGGTCTTCAGGCCGCGACCGCGACGGACCGCGCGCCGGCCGCTTCCAACGCATCGAGTTCGGCGCGGCTCGGCAGCCCTTCCGAATCGCCGATCACCTGAATCGCCAACGCGCCGATGCGGTTGCCGCGCGCCACCGCTTGCGGCAGCGACTTGCCTTCGAGCAAAGCGCTGACCACGCCGACGGCGAAACCATCGCCTGCGCCGACCGTGTCCACGACTTTCGCAACCGGTTGACCGGCGATCACGGCGGCATCGTCGGCAGTGCGGAAGTACGCGCCCTGCGCGCCCAACTTGATGATCACGCCGCGCGCGCCCTGCTCCAGATAGAACTTCGCAATGTCCTCCGGCTGCGTATAGCCGGTCAGAATCTCGCCTTCGCCGATGCCGGGCAGCACCCAGTCGGCCAGCGCGGCGAGCGCGTTCAGACCTTCGACCATCGCGGCGCGCGACGGCCACAGCGTCGGACGCAGGTTCGGGTCGAACGAAATCGTCTTGCCGGCGGCACGCATTTCGCGCGCGAGGTGAAACGCGAGTTCGCGCGAGCTCGCCGAAATCGCGGGCGCCACGCCGGTCAGATGCAGGTGACGCGCTTGCAGGACGTAGTCGGCCGCATAGTCGGCCAGCGACAGATGGCTCGCCGCCGAACCCTTGCGGAAATACTCGATCGCCGGATCGCTGCCGTCGTCGTTTTTCGACTTGAGCTGGAAGCCGGTCGGATAGCGCTCGTCGGTCGTGACGCAGCCCTGGTCGATGCCCTCTTTCGTCAACGTGTCGCGCACGTACTGGCCGAACGAATCGTTGCCGACGCGGCTCATCCAGCCGACCTTGAAGCCGAGGCGCGACAAACCGATCGCCACGTTCAGATCGGCGCCGGCGACGCGCTTCGTGAACTGCCCGACGCCCGCGAGCGGGCCGGTTTCGGCGGCCACGAACATGGCCATCGCTTCGCCGTAGGTGATGACATCGAGTGCTGCGGTTGTCTTGCTCATGCTTCGCTCCTGCGTGATCTTTTTTTGCTGCGTGTTTTGTGTGTTTGTGTCTTTTTGCGTAGATGGTTGTCGCTTACGGTTTGCAGCGCAAGGTTCGCTGCGTGCTGTTCTCGCCTACCGTTTTTTACGCCTACCGCTTACGCCTTCCGTTGCTGCGTTCCGTTTGCCGCGTGCTTGTTGCCGCGTGCTTTCCCGGTGTCGCTGCCTTCTCTCAGGTTCCACATGCCGCTCATGCGGCAGCCAGCCACGCGACGTAATGCGCCGCGTCCGCATCGGTGCGGCTCGTATCGAACGGAAACTCGATACCGCGCGGCACATGACGCGGCAGCTTGTCGAGGACCGCGGCGAACTGCGCGTCGTCGGCGGCCGGGGCGGCGGGAAAGCGTCGCGCGCCCTCACCCACCGTTGTCTTGCAATGGATGTAGTCCACATGCGCCGCCAGCGGCGCGGCTGCATCGAGCGGCATTACCTCGCGCCAGGCCCAGTTGCCGATGTCGAAGGTCATGCCGAGCACATTGGCGTGGCCTTCGCGCGCCAACGCGTCGAACAGGCCGGTGAACTGCGCGAGCGAACCGCCCTCGGCCAACTGCCCGTTTTCGACGACGAGGCGCAATTCCGCGCAGCGCATGTGATCGGCGATCACGGCGGCATTGGCGTCGGTGGCGAAACCGCCGAGTTGCAACTTCACGAAACGCGCGCCGAGCGCGAGCGCTTCTTCGATCGAGAGGCGCAACGCTTCGGCGTCGAGCTTGCCCTGCGCCGTGTACAGCGAAGCCGGCGTGGAGTACACGGACCACAAGCCCAGTTCCGCAATTTGCCTGCCGAGTTCGCGCAAGTTGTGCGGCGCGGCGTCGGTTTCGTCGGCGAACAGTTCGCGGCGCACTTCGAAACCCGCCGCGCCGGCCTGTTTGCTTGCTTGCGCCCACTTGAGATGACCGTCCGTACGGACCGCGTTCATCCCGAATGCGCTTGCGACGATCACCACGTCCACTGCATCAGCCATGTCGAATTTACTCAAATCTGTCTCGTGATCGGCATTTGGAACCGGTTCCAAATGCACTTCGAAAAAAAGCGCCGAGGCGCTTCCGATGCCCGAATAGTGCGCCGAGGGCGCCGCCATGCACCATAGTGGAAATCCCCAGGCGCGGTTGGCACGGTGTGGAATTTGCGGGCCGGCCTGGTCAATTGAAGGCGCTCACCAAAAAAAATGATCCGGCGGCCGACGGCTCCAACAGCACCAGCGACAACTCATGGCCCAAGTGGCGACGATACAGGCAGGGCGCCAGCCCGTGACCGTGACGCGCTTTTTGCGCTAAACCATCCGTACGCGAGGCGTCGGCTGCCAGCACCGAAGCCTCAAGGCTCGTCCGCGAGACACAGCGCGAGAAACTGCTCCACCACCCGCGACGGCGCGCTCGCATGCGGCACCAGAATCGACAGGCGCCGCGTGAGCGGCTCCGGACTGAGCGACAGCAGGCACAGCGCGCGGTCCTCGTGCCGCATCGACATGGCCGACACAAAACCGATGCCCATGCCCGCGCGCACTGCTTCCTTCACGCCTTCGACGCCCGCAATCTCCAGCGCCACGCGCATCGGCACGCCGGCCCGCGCGAACGCCCGCTCGACGATCTGCCGCACACCCGAGCCCGCCTCGCGCAACACCAGCGGATATTCGCCGAAAGCCGCCAGCCCCGCCTGGCCGCCATTGCCGGACTCCGCCGACTGCGCCAACGGATGCGTACGCGGCATGATCGCGACGATCTCGTCTTCGCGCCACGAGTGCACCGCGGTGTCCGGCGGCAGATCCGCGCCGACCGGCCCCTCGATCATCGCGATGTCCACCGAATCGAGCGCGCCGACGATCTCCGTGGTGTTGCCGTCCGCCGTATGCAGCGTCACGTCCGGATAGCGGCGATGGAAGTCGGCGATCAGGTACGGCAGCAGGTAGCTCGCGGGCGTAGTGCTCGCCCCGATCCGCAAGGTGCCCTGCTCGAGGCCGCGCAAGGCGTCGCGGTATGCATGCGCCTGCCGCCAGGTGTCGCGCAGCCGCGTGGCGTAGCTGGCGAGCTGCTCGCCGGCGGGCGTGAGACGCACACCGCGGCCGTCACGCTGATACAGCGGCTCGCCGAATTCGTCCTGCAACTGCCGCAACTGGCCCGACACGGCCGGCTGCGACAAATGCAGCGCCACAGCCGCCCGGCTGATGTTGCGATGCTCGGCGACGGCCGCGAAAGTTATAAGTTGATCCGGGGTCATGTAGGTCAAAGTATCGGCTGGAGCGATACCTTACATTCTAAATCACGATTTTTCATATCGATATCTCTAATTTAGGATTAGCCCCATCGCATCTTCGTCAGTCACAGAAAAGGGCTGCTCCATGTCCACCGCTCATCTCACCGCCGCCAGCACGACGCCCGCCGGGTTTTCCACCCGCGGGCAGCTCAACGGCGTTCTGTTCGTCGCGCTGTTTGCCGCTGCCGTCACGCGCATCGCCGCGATTCCCGCCATCGCCGGATTGGGTTTGAGCCCGCTGATCGTCGGCATCGTCGCCGGCGCCATTTACGGCAACGCGCTGCGCGACGGCATGCCCGCCAGCTGGGCGGCCGGCGTCAATTTTTCGGCGCGCAAGCTGCTGCGCATCGCCGTGGCCTTCTTCGGGCTGCGCGTCAGCCTGCAGGAAATCGCTCAGGTCGGCGTGCCCGGCCTCGCGGAATCGGTTCTGATCGTGGTCAGCACGCTCGTGATCGGCACGTGGGCCGGCATGAAAATCATGAAGCTCGATCGCGACACGGCCTTGCTGACCGCCGCGGGCAGCGCGATCTGCGGCGCCGCCGCCGTGCTCGCCTTCGAATCGACGCTGCAATCGAAGCCGCACAAAAGCGCGATGGCCGTGGGCAGCGTGGTGCTGTTCGGCACGCTCTCGATGTTCCTTTACCCGGTTCTGTTCAAGGCGGGCTGGCTGCATCTGGACACGGTCGGCGCGGGCCTGTTTTTCGGCGGCACGATCCATGAAGTGGCGCAGGTGGTCGGCGCGGCCAGCAACGTGAGCCCGGAAGCGACCCACATCGCCACCATCGTGAAGATGACTCGCGTGATGTTGCTGGTGCCGGTGCTGCTGGTGGTCGGCATGTGGGTAAATCGCTCGGCGCGGCGCGATTCGGCTGCGGCCGGCGCGCAGGAAGGCGCTCACGGCAACGCGCCGCGCAAGCTGGCGATTCCCTGGTTCGCGCTCGGCTTTCTCGCCTTCGTCGTGATCAACTCGCTGCATGTGCTGCCGGAAGCCGCGACCAGCACGCTCAACACGCTGGACACTTTCGCGCTGACGATGGCTATGACCGCGCTCGGCATCGAAACGCGTATTGCGCAGATCCGTCAGGCCGGTCCCCGCGCGCTGACTACGGGCTTCATCCTGTATGTGTGGCTGGTTGCCGGCGGACTCGGAATTACATGGACTGTCCAGCACCTGTTCGGCTAGGCCGCCCTCGCCTTCAAACCCACCCCGCCGCGTGCGGGGTTTTGCGCATTCTGGAGCACCATCCGTCACGCTCGCGCGGCATACTGGTTGCTGGCGTCGTCAGCTCATGCAGCACGCTTAGGCGGGCCGCTTCCGCGCTCCGTTTTGCGCCCCGTCTTCGCGTCTGTGTCAATGCAACCGGAATGAGGATCGATCGATGAGCCTGGAACTTTACTACTGGGATGGCTTGCAAGGCCGCGGTGAATTCGTGCGGCTCGCGCTGGAGGAAGCCGGCGCCGACTACGTGGAAGTGGCGCGCGGCGAACCGTCCGACGGTCTCGGCACCAAGACGATGATGTCGGTGATGAAGAGCAAGGACGAGCCGTATCCGCCGTTCGCGCCGCCGTTTCTGAAAGACGGTGACCTGGTGATCGCGCAGACCGCCAACATCCTGTTCTATCTCGGCCCGCGGCTGAACCTCGCACCCTCGGTGGAGAGCCTGCGCTATGTGGCCAACGGCCTGCAACTGACCATCGCGGACATGATCACCGAGGCGCACGACACGCATCACCCGCTCGCCAGCGCGCTGTACTACGAAGACCAGAAAGACGCCGCCAAAGTGCGGGCGCACGACTTCATCGACAACCGCATTCCGAAGTTCATGTCGTACTTCGAGCGCGTGCTCAAACAGAATCCGGCCGGCGATCAGTTCATGGTGGGCGACGCGCTCACTTACGTCGACCTGTCCATGTTCCAGTTAATAGACGGCCTGCTATACGCGTTTCCGCGCGCGCTCAAGCGCTTCGGCGAACACTACCCGCGGCTCGCCGCCTTGCACGACGCGGTGATCGAGCGGCCGAACATCGCCGCGTATCTGCAGTCCGAGCGGCGCATCGAACACAACGAGGCCTGCATCTTCCGGCACTACCCGGAACTCGACAAGGCGGCGACTTGAGCCGCGCCTTCTTCCTTCGCTCACTTGACGTTTCGCGCCCGCCGTCCAAAGCGGGCGCGATGCTGTTACCGTGCGCGCTGTTCAACCCACTTTCACGACCCGTACCGTCGACGTGCTTTCATTCCTGCTGAAGCTGCGCACCCGCGCCCAAGATCTGTTCCGCCTTTCCGACGCTCACACGATGCTGATCTGGTCGGTCGTGGTCGGCGTCGCCGGCGCCTTC
This sequence comes from Paraburkholderia phytofirmans, assembly GCF_046028095.1. Classification (GTDB taxonomy): domain Bacteria; phylum Pseudomonadota; class Gammaproteobacteria; order Burkholderiales; family Burkholderiaceae; genus Paraburkholderia; species Paraburkholderia phytofirmans_A. The sequence goes on along the minus strand of NZ_JAQQDJ010000008.1, from coordinate 216,928 downwards.
GCGACGATCGCCTTTCGCGAAGGCATTGCGCTGCTGCAATTCGCGATCGTCGGCAAGTCCGGCAGTTTCGTCGAAATGGCGCGCGGCTTGCCGTGGACCGTGCGGATCTGGCTGCCTGCGGCAGGCGGCCTGATCGCGGGCTTCTTTCTGCTGATCGCGCGGCGTTACGAGGACAAGTGCAATCACATCGATTACATGGAAGCGGTCGCGATCGGCGACGGCGTGGTGCCGGTCAAGCTGAGCCTGTGGCGCAGCGTGTCGTCGCTGTTCACGATTTCGAGCGGCGGGTCGATCGGCCGTGAAGGTCCGATGGTGCAACTGGCGGCGCTCGCCGGTTCGCTGATCGGACGCTGGGTGCATTTCGATCCGCCGCGGTTGCGTCTGCTGGTGGCCTGCGGCGCGGCGGCCGGGATCACCTCGGCGTACAGCGCGCCGATCGCGGGCGCGTTTTTCGTCACCGAGATCGTGCTCGGCTCGATCGCGATGGAGAGCTTCGGACCCGTGGTGGTTTCGGCGGTGGTCGCCAACATCACGATGCGTGAATTCGCCGGCTACAAGCCCCCGTACGAAATGCCGGTGTTTCCGCCGGTGGCGGGCCTGGAAGTGCTGCTGTTCGTCGCGCTCGGCGCGCTGTGCGGCGCGGCCGCGCCGCAGTTTCTGCGGCTGCTCGACGCGTCGAAGCAAAGCTTTCGCAAACTGCCGGTGCCGCTGCCCGTGAGGCTCGCGCTCGGCGGCCTGGTGGTCGGCATTCTGTCGGTCTGGACGCCCGAGGTATGGGGCAACGGCTACAGCGTCGTCAACGCGATCCTGCATTCGCCGTGGACGTGGAGCGCGCTCGTCCTCGTGCTCGTGTTCAAGCTCGTCGCCACGGCGGCAACGGCGGGCTCCGGCGCGGTCGGCGGGGTGTTCACGCCGACGCTGTTCGTCGGCGCGGTAGTCGGCTCGCTGTTCGGCCAGGGCATGCACGCGCTGTGGCCGCACGGCACGTCGGCGCCGTTCGCGTACGCGATGGTCGGCATGGGCGCGTTTCTGGCGGGCGCGACCCAGGCGCCGCTGATGGCGATCCTGATGATCTTCGAGATGACGCTCAGCTATCAGGTCGTGCTGCCGCTGATGCTCTCGTGCGTGGTCGCCTATTTCGTGTCGCGCGCGATCGGCAAGACTTCCATGTACGAGATCACGCTGCGCCGCAATCACGAGGAACAGGAGCGCTCGCGACTGCGCGCCACGCAGATGCGCGAACTGATCCGCCCCGCCGAAACCGTCGTGTTGCCCAACGCGACCGTGCAGGACATGACGCGCGTGTTCCTCGAATATCCGGTGAAGTATCTCTACGTGGCGAACGAGTCCGGCGCGTTTCTGGGCGTGGTCGCCTTGAAGGACATCACGTCCGATCTGCTCGACGGCAGCGACACCTCCGCGAAGACCGCGGCGAACTATTTGCAGCCGCATTTCGACGTGCTCACGCCGGACATGCCGCTCGGCGTAGCCTTGCAGCACTTCCTCGCGTTTCAGGGCGAGCGCCTGCCGGTGATCGAAAGCGCGGCGCATCCCACGCTCGCCGGCGTGGTCTACAAAACCTCGCTGCTCGACGCGTATTTCCGCATGAATCCGACGCGTTAGGCGCCGCGCCCAATCCGCCTCCAGGCCGCGCCCGCGGTCTCTTTGGGGCCCGTGCAAAGCGCGGCAGATTCTCTACAATGGACAGACCGCTGCGGCGAACGCCGACAGCGCGCGTTACGCCAGAACGGGCGCACCGAGACGCCCGTCCTTCGATCGGAGCGAAGATGAGCGAACCGTCCCTCGATGCCGTGCGCCGCGACCAGGCGGGCTGGATTTTCCTGCATATCGAAGGCGAGCCGTACGATCGCGGCGAGCAACACGGCCAGTTGCTCGCCGGCGAAATCCGCAACGCGATCCACACCGCCCGCTACCTCGCGAAGTGGGACACCGGCGAAGACTTCGAGACTTTCGTCAACGCCGCCGTCTCGCAGTTCGCCAACAAACTCGACACCGAATTCGCCGACGAAATCCAGGGCATCGCCGACGGCGCGAAGCTGCCGTTCGCCGAAGTGCTGGCGTGGAACGGCTACATGGATCTGCTGCAAAGCTGGTGGCCGACCCACGCGTCGCAGAAGCAGCCGAACCTCAGCGTGAAGCCGTGGCGCGGACGGCGCGGGCACCACTGCAGCGCCTTCATCTCCACCGGCCGCGCAACGCGCGACGGCCGCATCGTGATGGCGCACAACTCGTGGGACCGCTACGCCGCCGGCGACGCGTTCAACGTGATTTTCGACATCGTGCCCGACCAGGGCAACCGCATCCTCATGCAAGGCTTGCCCGGCTGCATTTCCAGTCTCACGGATTTCTGGGTCACCGCCGCCGGGCTGATGGTGACGGAAACCACCATCTCGAACTTCGTGGGCTACAACGCGGCGGGCGCGCCCGAGTTCTATCGCTCGCGGCGCGCGTCGCAGTACGCGAACAGCATCGGCGAATGGTGCGAAATGTTCGCGATCGCCAATAACGGCGGCTACGCGAACAGCTGGCTGCTGGGCGACGCCAAGACCGGCGAGATCGCGCGCTACGAACTCGGCCTGCACTTCTCCGGTTTCGAGAGCACCAAGGATGGTTTCTACAGCGGCTACAACACCGCGACCGATCTGAAGATCCGCAACCAGGAATGCCTCGGCGAAGGCGAAGACTATACGGACGTGCGCAAGAACGGCGCACGGCGCCTGCGCTTCATGCAGCTCGAGGAAATGCATCGCGGCAAGATCGACGTGGAACTGGCCAAGGAGATGATCGCCGATCATCACGACGTCTACCTCGACCGTAACGACAACCCTTGTTCGCGCACCATCTGCGGGCATCTGGAACTGGACGACGCGCGCTTCGGCGGCACCGATCACGGGCCGTTCAATCCGTGGGGCGCGAATGACGGCAAAGTGGTCGACAGTGAAATGGCGCGCGAGATGGCGTTCAGCGCGCGCTGGGGCCATCCTTGCGGGCGGCCGTTCGACGCGCAGGCGTTCATGAAGCGGCATCCGCAGTGGAACTGGCTGAACGGCTATATGCGCGATCGGCCTTCGTGGCCGTGGACGCGCTTCGACGTGCTGCGTTAGAACCGCGTCCGCCGCACTGCAACATTGCCGGCGCACGACCGTTCGCGACGGCGCTGCTGCGCTGTTGCCGCGTTTCTGCGATCATCTGAAATCGACAATACGGTTTTGCCGCAAACATGCGCGCTCTGCAGAATTTGCGCGCATAAGATGGAAGATGCGCGTAGCCGCCGATCGCAGCACCTCGGCCACGCCGCGCGGAGCATGCGCCGTCCTTTCGACGCGGGGACGGCACAGCGCTTGCTCAACTGTCAGCGCCGCATGAGCTTAGGAGGTCGGGATGAAAACCTCGACACTGTTGACCATGGTGACGCTGTCAGCCTCGTGTTTCGCCGCGCCGGTTCACACCGCGCCGGACAGCACGAACGCCAATAGTCTTGCCGAACGCGCCAACGCAGCACCCGTCGCCCCGGCGGCGCCGGACGTTGCGGCCACGGACAATAATGGTCCGCAACAATGGCAACATATCGCGCTGCCCAAATCGCGGCATCTCGATCGAAGCTTCACCGGGCAGAACGAGCATTTGCAGACCTGACGCCGGCATGTACGTCAGCGCGCGCCGGTTGTATGCGTGAGACTTCGCTGCCCCGAAGCGGCGACGACGGCAAGCGCGTCCGTGCACTTTCTCAACTCAAGCGGTATGCGCAAATAACGCGGCCTCTGGCGTTTCGTTCAGTGGCAACACTCACGTCCTCATCACCTCCAACCGTATCAACAGGAGCGTTTGCATGACCGCATCGGCTATTCCCGGCGAATCGATTGACCTGCAGATCAGCGATCTTCTGAGCGAAGTCCAGTTTCCGACCTACAAGGACGCGCTCGTCGACGCCGCGCGCGAAGCCGGCGCGAGCAACGAAGTGCTGGCGATGCTCGACGGCCTGCCGGAGCAGGATTACGCCGACGTGGCCTCGGTGACGCGCTACATCAGCGGCAATTACGGCCCGGGGCTCGGCGGATGAGCGAGGAACCGGCTTCATCGCCGCCGCTTTCCCAGCCGTCTTCCCCTTCGCGCACGCTTTCGTCGGCCCAGAACAGGCGCGGTTCCGACTGGATCTATCGCTCGCCGCAAACGGCCGGCGCGAGCGGCATCGAGCGGATCGAGGCGTTCTTTCATCAGGCCGGCTACGCGATGCATCGCCACGATACCTATGCGATCGGCCGCACGCTGTCCGGCGTGCAGAGCTTTCGCTATCGCGGCAGCACCCGCAACAGCTTGCCCGGCGGCACGATGGTGCTGCATCCCGACGAAGCGCACGACGGCCAGGCCGGCACCGGCGATGGTTTCCACTACCGCATGATCTATGTCGATCCGGCGCTGTTCCAGCAGGCGCTCAGCGGCAAACCCCTGCCATTTCTGGAAGGCGGGCTGTCGAACGACCCGCGCCTGTTCGCCGCCACGGAAAGCCTGCTGCGCGCGATGGACAGCGCCATCGATCCGCTCGAACAGGACAGCGCGCTCTACGATCTGGCCGTCGCGCTCGACACGGTGGCAGGCGCGCCGGATACACCGCGTCCGGTGGATTACCGCGCGGCAACGCTTGCGCGCGACTACCTGCTGGCGTCGCTCGATCGCGCCGTCACGCTCGATGAACTCGCGGCAGCGGCGGGTCGCGACCGCTGGAGCTTGTCCCGCGATTTTCGCGCGCTGTTCGGGACCAGTCCGCATCGCTATCTGACCATGCGGCGACTCGATCTCGTGCGGGAACTGGTGCTCAAGGGCGTGTCGCTTGCGGACGCCTCGGCAGCGAGCGGCTTCGCCGATCAGAGCCACATGACGCGGCACTTCAAGCACGCCTGGGGCGTCGCACCGGCGCAATGGCTGAAGATGCTCGGCCTGCCTTCAGCCGGCACGCGCTGAGCGAAGGCGCGCCTGAACGCGCCGCGCCGAACGATCGCGCACAAACGTTCAAGACCCGGATCCCGCTTGCGCCGTACGCTTCCTGCCTGACACAACCGCTCAGGAGGAGCACTGCGATGTCCGACGCTCAGGTCACTCAACGGCCGTATCAGGCCATCAATTTCGCGCAGAAACTGGGGCTCTTTAACGACCAGTGGCAAGCACGCGTGGTCGCCGAAATGAACGACTATCAGTTCAAGCTCGTGCGAATCGAAGGGGATTTCATCTGGCACGAGCACGCCGACACCGATGAGACGTTCATCGTGCTCGACGGGCAATTGCGCATCGACATGCGCGATGGTTCCGTGCTGATTTCGGCGGGGGAAATGTTCGTGGTGCCGAAGGGCATCGAGCACAAGCCCTACGCCGAACGTGAAGTGAAGCTACTGCTGATCGAGCCGCGCGGTGTGAAGAATACCGGCGAGGAAGTCAGCGAACGGACGGCGGCGAACGACGTGTGGATTTGAGTTTTTGAGTTGCCAGCGCGGCTTTGCAGCCGCGCCTCGAGGCGTAGCGCGACACGCGACATGCGACATGGGAAATGCGCCGCGAAGAGAACGCCCTGACGCCGCGCTTTCCAGCTCCGATACCCGCTCGCACCCGCCATCAAAACGGCGACGAAGCCGCGATCCGCGAGCGCGCAGCCTTGTGCAAGGAACGCCCTGCGTCGGCAGTCAATTCCGGCACCGACAGGTCGTCGATGTCCGCGGCAACCTCCGCCGCCCCGGTCCCGGAACGCGCCGGCGTCACAGCACGCGGATCGCGCGTCTGCTGCTCCGGCTGCTGGAAATACTCGACGAGGTGATCGATAAACGTGCGCACTTTCGCCGGCAAATGCAGGCGGCTCGGATAGGCGATCGTGACTTCGATCTGCGGCAAACGGTACTCGCGCAGCAGCGGCACCAGCCGCCCGGAGGCCAGATCGCGGCCGATCAGATAGCTCGGCAGGATCGCCACGCCCATGCCCAGCAGCGCGAACTGTCTGACCATCTCCGTATTGTTCGCGACAATCGCATTGGTCGGGCGCACGCGGACTTCGCCATCCGGTCCGGTGAACACACGCTCTTCGCCGCCCTGCTCGGACGGCCGGCTCAGACACGGATGCGAGAGCAGATTCTCGGGCCGCGTCGGCGTGCCGTGCTGCGCCAGATACGCGGGCGTCGCACACACCGTCAAATAGCCGGTAGTGAGCCGTCGCGTGACGATGCTCGCGCTGCGCATGTGCCGCGCCACGAATATGCCGACGTCGAAGCCCTCTTCCACCAGATCGACATGACGATCCGCGAGCGTGACGTCCGGCACCACATCCGGATAACGCGCGGCATAAGACTGCACCACGGGGGCGAGGCTGTGCAGCCCGAACACCACCGGCGCGACGATGCGCAAGGTGCCGACCGGCTCGTGATTGCGCGCCACCACCATCTGCTCCACGCCTTCCAGGTCGTCGAGAATGTGGCGCACGCGCTCCAGATAGGTCGTGCCGGATTCCGTCAGTGACAGCCGGCGCGTGGTGCGATTGAGCAGCCGCGTGCCGAGGCGCGCTTCGAGGTCGGCGACATGGCGCGTGACGACCGCCGTGGAAAGATCGAGCGCGCCTGCCGCGCCGACGAAACTGCCAAGGTCGGCCACTTTGACGAATACGCGCATCGACTGCAATTGGTTCATGGGACGACTCCTGCCTCGGTAAAGCCGGGCCGGCGCACCCCTCGCGCCTGTATCGACCCGCGCGGCAAGGCGCGCGCGGGCTTGCCCAACGATCCGATTGTATCGACCCGATCATGTCCCAACCCTGACCTGAACATGACAATCCGGACAGGTTTCCGAGGCGCTCGTGTCACGCTTGCGGGCTGATAACGCGCGTGATCAGAAGCTTTATCACGACCTTTATCGCTGATTTCGGCTAGGTATAAACCCTAGCATTCTGGTAACATGGCGTCCGAAAGAAATCAATCGCATTCAATCCGCCATGACCCACCGTTTTCAGCTTCTCGAAAAAATCGCGTTCTCACTGGTCTGCTGGTCCGCCGCGGCCTGCTCGGCATTCATCGCTTATGAGCGCTGCCCAGACATCAAGGTGGTCCTGCATGTGGGCGAAGAAGTGTTGCGCTACAGCGGCCAGTATTCGTACGTATGCGCCACGCCGGTTGCCGACGCCTGCGCGCAGTTGCCCACCAACTGATCGCACGTTTCAACGCGCTTACGCATCGCGCCCGAACACCACGCGGGCGAAAAATCCCGCCAGCACCGCTTCAACTCTCTCCGCCGGCACGTTCTGCGGGTCGACCGTGTAGAAGAACTGCACGCCGTCGCACAAGCTCATCAGGCCGATCGCCAGCGTCTCCGGCGGCATCAGCATCGGCGTGCCGACCCGCGCCGAAAACTCGCGGATGTACGCGCCCAATTGCTCGAGCTTGTCGTGCATGAACGCGTTAAAGCGAATCCGGAAGCGGCCGTCGCGCACCGCAAGCAGCTTCGCCTCAGCCCACAGCAGGAAACACTTGTTCTCGCGATGCAGGTTGCTGTAGTAGCGCAGCACGCGCTCTTCCATTTCTTCCCGCGAAGCCGCGTTCGCGAAAATAGCCTGCAGCCCTGCCTGCATGACCTCGTGGTCGCGCCGCAATAGTTCGAGAAACAACTCGCTCTTACTGCCGAAGTTCGAATAGAACGCGCCACGCGTATAGCCCGCCGCCGCGGCGATGTCTTCGACACTCGCCGCGACAAACCCTTTCTTCATAAAAATTGCTTGCGCAGCGTCGAGCAGACGCTCGCGCGTCTGGTCCTTGCTCTGCTCGCGTGTCAGTCGTTGCCGTTTCATGGGCGCAAGTCTAGCACTGAAAAGAATTCAAATTCACTCCAACATTCAAATACAGGTGTGTATTAGAATGCACTGCGTCATTCCGAATCAGTCGCGTATGCCAATTGCATGAACGGCCGGCGCGTCTTCGCTGGCGGGCCGCTGCGGCTTGCCCTGTTCGTTCGCTGTCTCCAGTTGGGGTAATTGTGAAGCGTCCCGGTCTTCCCGCATCGTCCTCGATGCGTCCGCAGTCCCATCGGTATCGTCATCTCGCGCGCCTGCAGCGCGCCGCATTCGTGCTGGTTCTGGCCGGCGTAGTCACGCTGGCCGCGTGTTCGAAGAAGGAAGCCACGGCGCCTGAGCCGCGTCCGGTGGTGGCCGTCGCCGTGCATGCGGACGGCAGCGCCACGCAGGCGGCATCCTTGCCTGGCGAGGTGCAGGCGCGCTATTCGACGCCACTGTCGTTTCGCGTCGGCGGCAAGATCGTCGAGCGGCGCGTGCGTCTCGGCGATGTGGTGAAGAACGGGCAGATCGTCGCCCGCCTCGATCCGGCGGATCAACAGAAGAATGCGGCGAGCGCGCAGGCGCAACTTGCCGCCGCGCAGCACGCTCTCGTGTATGCGAAGCAGCAACTCGATCGCGATCAGGCGCAAGCCAAAGAAAACCTGATCGCGCCCGCGCAACTCGAACAGACCACCAATGCGTACGCATCCGCGCTCGCGCAGCGCGATCAGGCCGCGCAGCAGGCGGCGTTGTCGAAAGACCAGTTGCAATACACCACGCTCACCGCCGATCACGCCGGCGTGATTACCGCCGAACAGGCCGACACGGGCCAGAACGTTTCCGCGGGCCAGGCCGTCTACAACCTCGCGTGGAGCGGCGACATCGACGTGGTGTGCGACGTGCCGGAAAGCGCGCTCGCCGCGCTCTCGGTCGGGCAAACCGCCAACGTCACGCTCGCCGCGTTGCCGGGGCGCAAATTCACCGCGCGCGTGCGCGAACTGTCGCCCGCCGCCGATCCGCAAAGCCGCACCTATCGCGCCAAACTCACGCTCGGCAATCCCGGCCCGGACGTGCGCCTCGGCATGACCGCGGATATCGAACTCGCCGCGCCCGCGAACGCCTCGGCCAATCAGCACGGCTCGTTCACCGTGCCCGCCACCGCCCTGTTCCATGACGGCACGCAGCCCGCCGTTTGGATCGTGCGCGCCGCGGATAACGTGCTGGAACTGCGCCGCGTGACGGTCACGCGTTACAACGAACGCACCGTCGTGATCGGTCAAGGTCTCAAGGACGGCGAACGCGTCGTGCTGCAAGGCGTGCATACGGTGAGCGCCGGTGAAAAAGTCCGCGCGATCGCGCCGCTGCATCCCGAGGACTTCGCTTCATGAGCACCCCGCATGAAGAAGGACGCTTCAACCTGTCCGCATGGGCGTTGCGCCATCAGGCGCTGGTGGTTTTCCTGATCGCGCTCGCGACCGCCTTCGGCATCCTCGCCTATACGCGGCTCGCGCAGTCCGAAGACCCGCCCTTCACGTTCCGCGTGATGGTGATCCGCACCTTCTGGCCGGGCGCCACCGCGCGCCAGGTGCAGGAACAGGTGACGGACCGCATCGGCCGCAAATTGCAGGAGACGCCCGCCATCGATTTCGTGCGCAGCTACTCGCGCCCCGGCGAATCGCTGATGTTCTTCTCGATGAAGGACTCGGCGCCGGTCAAGGACGTGCCCGAGACCTGGTATCAGGTGCGCAAGAAAGTCGGCGATATTGCGTCGACGCTGCCGCAAGGCATACAAGGCCCGTTTTTCAACGACGAATTCGGCGACGTCTACACCAACATCTACACGCTCGAAGGCGACGGCTTCTCTCCCGCGCAACTGCACGACTACGCGGACCAGTTGCGCACGGTGCTGCTGCGCGTACCGGGCGTCGGCAAGGTCGATTATTTCGGCGATCCGGATCAGCACATCTACATCGAGATCGCCAACACGCAACTCACGCGCCTCGGCATCTCGCCGCAGCAACTCGGCCAGGCGATCAATTCGCAGAACAGCGTCTCGCAAGCCGGCACGCTGACCACGACCGACGACCGCGTATTCGTGCGCCCCACCGGCCAGTTCAAGGACGTCAACGCGCTCGCCGACACGCTGATCCGCATCAACAACCGCTCGTTCCGTCTCGGCGATATCGCCACGATCAAGCGCGGCTACGACGACCCCGTCGTCACGCAAATGCGCGCCGGCGGCAAGGCCGTGCTCGGCATCGGCGTGACGATGCAGCCGGGCGGCGACGTGATCCGTCTCGGCAAGGCGCTCGATCAGCAGATGGGGCAATTGCGAAAGGCGCTGCCCGCCGGCTTGCAACTGGTCGAAGTGTCGAGCATGCCGGACGCAGTCGCGCGTTCGGTCGACGACTTTCTCGAAGCCGTCGCCGAAGCGGTGGCGATCGTACTGGTGGTGAGTCTCGTGTCGCTCGGCGTGCGCACCGGCATGGTGGTCGTGATTTCGATCCCCGTGGTGCTCGCGGTGACCGCGCTATGCATGTATCTGTTCGACATCGGCTTGCATAAGGTGTCGCTCGGCACGCTGGTGCTCGCATTGGGACTGCTCGTCGACGACGCGATCATTGCCGTCGAGATGATGTCGGTGAAACTGGAGCAAGGCTGGAACCGCACGCGCGCCGCGGCCTATGCATACACCAGCACCGCGTTTCCGATGCTGACCGGCACGCTCGTCACCGTCGCCGGTTTTCTGCCGATTGCACTGGCCAAGTCGAGCACCGGCGAATACACGCGCTCGATTTTCGAAGTATCGGCGATCGCGCTGATCGCCTCGTGGCTCGCCGCGGTGGTGCTGATTCCGCTGCTTGGTTATCACCTGCTGCCCGAGCGCAAACGCGAGGCGCACGAAGCGCATCTGCCCGACGATCACGAGCACGACATCTACGACACGCGTTTCTACCGGCGCCTGCGCGGCTGGATCGGCTGGTGCATCGAGCGGCGCTTCGTCGTGCTGGCGATTACCGTCGCGCTGTTCGTGCTGGCGATGGCGGGTTTCACGCTGGTGCCGCAGCAGTTCTTCCCGAGTTCGGACCGTCCCGAGTTGCTGGTGGATGTACGCCTGCCCGAAGGCGCGTCGTTCGAAGCCACGCTACGGCAGGCACAGCGGCTCGAAAAAGCGCTGGTGGGCCGCCCGGAAATCGATCATACGGTCGACTTCGTCGGCACCGGCGCGCCGCGTTTCTATCTGCCGCTCGATCAGCAATTGCCGCAACCCAACTTCGCGCAGTTCGTGATCACCGCGAAGTCGGTGAAGGATCGCGAGAAACTCGCGCAATGGCTCGAACCGGAACTGCGCAACAACTTTCCGGCGATTCGCACGCGCCTGTCGCGCCTCGAAAATGGACCGCCGGTCGGCTATCCGGTGCAGTTCCGCGTGAGCGGCGACGATATCGCCACCGTGCGCTCGATCGCCGAGCGCGTCGCCGCGACCATGCGTTCCGACCACGGCACCAGCAACGTCCAGTTCGATTGGGACGAACCCGCCGAGCGTTCGGTGCGCTTCGAAGTCGATCAGAAAAAAGCGCGCGAACTCGGCGTCAGCTCCGACGACATTTCGAGCTTCCTCGCGATGACGCTCTCCGGCTACACCGTCACGCAGTATCGCGAACGCGACAAGCTGATCAGCGTCGACCTGCGCGCGCCGAAGGCCGAACGCGTCGATCCCGCGCAACTCGTCACGCTGGCGATGCCCACGCCGAACGGTCCCGTGCCGCTCGGCACGCTCGGCTATTTGCGCAACGACCTCGAATACGGCGTGATCTGGGAACGCGACCGGCAGCCGACCCTCACCGTGCAGTCGGACGTCGCGCCGGGCGCGCAAGGCATCGACGTCACGCATGCGGTGGACAAGGCGCTGGGCCCGATTCGCGCGACCCTGCCGGTCGGCTACCGGATCGAAATCGGCGGCTCGGTCGAGGAAAGCGGCAAAGGCCAGACCTCGATCAATGCGCAGATGCCGATCATGATCATCGCCGTGCTCACGCTCCTGATGATCCAGCTGCAAAGCTTCGCGCGCGTGCTGATGGTCGTGCTGACCGCGCCGCTCGGGCTGATCGGCGTGGTGCTCACGCTGCTGCTGTTCGGCCAGCCGTTCGGCTTTGTCGCGATGCTCGGCGTGATCGCGATGTTCGGCATCATCATGCGCAACTCGGTGATTCTGGTCGATCAGATCGAACAGGACATTGCGTCGGGACATAAGCGTTTCGATGCGATTGTCGGCGCGACCGTGCGGCGCTTCCGGCCGATCACGCTGACCGCGGCGGCCGCCGTGCTCGCGCTGATTCCGCTATTGCGCTCGAACTTCTTCGGCCCGATGGCGACCGCGCTGATGGGCGGGATTACGAGCGCCACCATCCTCACGCTGTTCTATCTGCCCGCGCTGTACGCCGTGTCGTTCCGCGTGCGTGCCGATGAGCGCGAGCCGCAGACGTCCGGCCCGAAGCATACGGGGAATTAAGCATGGCCACTTTCGTCTTCTCCCGATACGCGCGCAGCGCCGCCCTCGCCGGCATGGCATGCGCGCTCGCCGCCTGCTCGTTCGGGCCGAGCGGCGAGCCGCCCGCGATGCCGCAACCGGCCCACTACGGCGCACAGGCGCAGCCGACGCAAACCGTGCCCGCCCAGGGCGTCACCCAACAGTTCGTGGTCGGCGCGAAGCCGGTGCCCGAATGGTGGAAGCTGTATCAGTCGGACGCGCTGAACGCGCTTGTCGATGAAGGCCTGCGCAACAGTCCGACGCTCGCCGCGACCGACAAGAGCCTCGCCGCCGCGCGTGAGCAGTTGCGCGCGCAGATCGGCAGTTCGATGCTGCCGACCATCGACCTCGGCGGCCAGGCGACCCGCAATCGCGCGCTGGCGATTCCCGAGGCCGGACCGAACACGTTTCTCTACAACATCTTCGTCGGTCAATTGCAGGCGCACTATACGTTCGACCTGTTCGGCGCCGCGCGTCTGGCCGACGCGGCGCTCGCCGCGCGCGTCAACGTACAGGCGTATCAGTTCGACGCCGCGCGCCGCGCGCTCGCCGCCAACATCGTGACCGCCGCGATCACGAGCGCCGCGCTGCATGCGCAGATCGAGACAACCGAACGGCTCGTGACGATCGCCAACGATCAGGCGCGCGACACGCAGCGGCGCTATGCGCTCGGCGCGGTCTCGCATGCGAATCAGTTGAGCGCGCAACAGAGCGCGGCCAGTCTATCGGCGAGCTTGCCGGGTCTTAAGCAGCAATGGCTGAGCACACGTCACGCGCTGGCGGTGCTGCTCGGCCGGACGCCCGACGCGGCGCCTGAAGACGTGGAACTCGCGCAATTGCACGTGCCCGAACAGGTGCCGGTGGTGGTGCCGTCGGAACTGCTGCGCGCCCGTCCCGACATTCAGGCCGCCGACGCCGCGTTGAAGGCCGCGGCCGCCGACGTGGGGGTCGCTACGGCGCAGATGTTTCCGAGTCTGTCGCTGAGTGCGTCGATGGGACAAGGCGGCTTTAGCTGGCCAGTGGCGCTCTCCGGTGCTGGCGCGATCTGGAGCATCGGTGCATCGCTGTCGCAGCCGCTGTTTCATGGCGGCGCCCTGTTCGCGCAACGGCGCGCGGCTGTCGATACCTACGATGCCACGGTCTCGCAGTACAAACAGACGGTGTTGGCCGCGTTCCAGAACGTCGCCGACACGCTCGCCGCGCTCGAGCACGACTCGCAGGCGCTGGACGCGGCGAACATTGCCGCGCGCTCGGCGCAAGGCATCTTCGACGAAACCTCGGGGCGTTATCGGCTGGGTGCGTTGCCTATTGCGTCGGCGCGTTCAAGCGAACAGCAGTTCCGTAACGCACAGCTTGATGAGATCCATTATACGAGCGCGCGTCTGACGGACACGGCAGCGTTGTTTCAGGCGATGGGGAATCCGCCGGTGGAGTCGGCGGCGTCTGCGGCTTCGGCATCCGCGGTTCCGGCAGCTAACGCGGGCATCGCCGAATAGCTTAAACCTGGGATTCCGTAGGGATGGCCGCCGACTTATCCCCGCTTTTTGTTGATGAGCCTGTTGAAAACTATCTGACAAGAAGGCTAACTCATTGAACGGAAGGCGAATTGTGCGTGCGGTACGGAATGAACCAGCAGGCGTTGAGCGGTGGCTTTTTCACTGAACGAAGACCCTGGGATGCCTCAACGTTATCCCCAGTTTATGTTGACAGGGTTGTTGATAACTCTGGGGCTACAGGCTTAAGTGGTTGAAGCGAATGGGTTTGTTGCTTGCGGTGCCGGTGGATGCGGTGTTGAGCGCTTCGGGGGTGATGGGTGGCACTGCTGTTTATCCACAGTTTGTGTTGATAAGCCTGAGGAAAAATCACACCCTGTGATAAACAGCCCGCCGCATAAGGCTTTCCGGGCAGCGTGTGGGGAAAGTACCGTCCCCCGCGCGCCTCAAACATCCATTCCCCCCACGTTTCCCCACACGCTGCGGCACGGGGAAAACGGCCGCTCCCTGTAGAAAGAAACCAACTCTGCCGGTCTCTCGTTGATCAGCGCCGCTGTATCGCGGGATCAGCCGTACTGACCCGAACCTTCTAAGGTGAGTTATGTCCGGGCCAGACAGTTGTTATGCAGCGAGATCCAATAGTAAGGGCTGGCTAAGAATCAAACCCCCCATAGATGTGGCGAAGGTCCGCGCCGCCGACGCGGCTGTTACCGTCCACAATCATCAACCCATCGCCTGCTTCAGGATAATTGACCACCGGCTCGCCATCGAGACGATCAACTGAAAAAATGTCGAGAACGAATCCGTCCTCCGCCTCTTCAGTGACCACGTAGATAAGCACCGGGATGCCCTCATCAAGGCCGACAAGCTCATATCTTAGGGTGCGGCTGCGCCCTTCAGGCTTGAGAGCAGTACCCACATGACTGATCCTCAAACAATACGGTACGTTAACTTCGTGGACCGTACAACGCTCAAGTTGAGCTATCCAGCGACTTGATTGATCCGGATAAAGCGGCTTATTCACATCGAGAATGAACCCAAGCAGTCTGCGCTCGTGAGGCTCAGGTTTCGTTCCATATATGTATCCATCACGGTCATTGGCGCGGAGCTCGAATGGAACCAACCCGAACCGAGTTGCCCCCCATCTTATACGCAAGTCACATTGGCGCTCGCGTTCGTCCAGTTCCTGCTGTGGCCGGACAGTCTGGGCCTGCTCGATCCTGATCTTGTCTGGAACCAGCTTGTGCTGACCCGCTAAATCACGGTCGCACTGCGTTCACGACGCGCCTGTGATCAACGGCACTGAGCTTCAGGAACGCCCCGTCACTGATTGTTTGAGAGTCTTTCCCTCAGAGTTATTCCCCACAAAACCGCAGAATGGATGTTTGTAGGCTTTGTGCATGCGGGATCAATTTATCCACAGATTGTGTGCTCAAGTCCGTGGATAAGTATCTCCCCACAGCGCTCAACCCCACGCCATAAGGCATTGCGGGCCATGTGCGGGGAAATTGAGCATTCCCCACAGGCCGCAAAACATCGTTCCCCACGTTTCCCCACACGCTGCGGCGCGGGGAAACTGCCTTTCCCCTCGATTGGGGTGGCCTACATATTAGGCATGTGTCTTGTAAAACACTCAAGCTAACGGCGACCGCTCGCGGTCGCCACCAAGACAAGCGACTTGTTTAAAGCTAAGACAGATGAGTTGTCGATGCTGCGATGCACGTGGCATGGGGAACTACTCAGACATTCCCCTCAAAAAGCGTTCAGCAATTCGGTTATACCCACTAGATCCGAATCAGAAAGATGCATTACGGCGATGCTCATCGAAATTGTCTCTCTCGACCTGTCTGGCTAAACGCCTCAAAACGACAGATCCGTTAAATCGTGTCAGCCTCCCTGATAACCGCAATAGCGTGTGTGCTTTGTGCCGCCGCAGATGGCCCAGAAATTGAGATAGTCTCTGGCACCCTGCCGATCTATATAATTTGCCACTCCGCACATACCTCGAAAATCCTTCATGCGAGTCGCCGTCATCAGCGCCTATTACAAGGAACCGCTTCACGTTTTGCGACGATGCCACGAAAGCATCCTTGCACAGCAAGGTGACGTCATTCACTTTATGATCGCCGATGGATTCCCTGCCAGCGACGTTGATGGCTGGGAGCGCGTGATCCACATTAAAATTCCCAATCACGCTGACTATGGCGATACCCCTCGCGGCGTAGGTGCCGCTTGCGCGGCTTCCGATGGATTTGATGCGATCTGTTTTCTCGACGCGGACAACTGGTACGAGCCCAACCACGTCGAATCGATGCGCACAATAACCGAGATAACGGGTGCGCAGGTGGTTACGGCCACTCGAAGAATTTTCGCTGCAGACGGCCGCATGCTGGGCATCTGTCAGGAATCCAACGGACTCGATTTCAACGATACCAACTGCTACTTCCTTACGCGAACTGCCTTTCCCGCATGTGCAGCGTGGCTCTTCAAAGACTCGTCTGAAAGCATTGTCGGCGACAAGATATTCTGGAACGCCGTCCAAACTGGCGGCTACATGCGAGTCCACTCGACCGTACCAACCGTCAACTACGTGACCACGCTCGCATTTCACTACGAGATGTTTGGACAAATCCCACCCGACGACTCAAAGCTTATCGTACAGATGAAGGGTCACCAACATTTTCAGACAATCAGTTACGCGCAACTCAAAGCGATGAGACGCGAGGCCGACTGCTAACAAGGGCCGTATACATTCGAATTCTGCTTGCGATTGCGCATCACGGCCATCCGCCCGACCTCGGCGAATAGGGCAACGGGATACGATAATCCGAGCGGCAGTATAATACTGTGGTTGCGCGAAGGCGTGGTGGGTTTGGACGATCACAGCGATGCACGCGCCATGTGCTTCGGTACGCGCGTTCCCCACGGCGAGCGGTGATAGGGTTACTTTGCTTGGTGCTGACTGTCCTCTGTGGGTAGCCAAGGCACTCAACAGCGAGTGGTCCTCCCGCACTAATATGTTATTCAAGCTGCAAATGATGCCTGCACGCCGCACGCGCAGCTCGCGGCTTAACACCCGCTCATGTTCAGAATGAAAAGCCAGCTCCACAGGTTCCTCGCCTTCATGCTCTTTACACTCGGCAGGGGTCAACGAGCCTCGGACAAGTTACTGTTCTGACGATCGATATTGAGCCATTAACACCCCAAGCACGTCTGGAATCTATCGAATACTTTTTGTCTGTACAGCGTTCGCAAGCGGGGCAGGGAGCAATCCCTGCCCTTACGGGGTCACGGCATCAAGTCGGCCTCTTACTTACTCCTCTGATGGCTTGTCTAGCGGGTGCTGCGTAGCGACTAGATATTGTTTTAGTTCCGGCTGACCCAGCGCAATCAAACTGAGCACGGAACAGCCAAACCGGCGCGCGAACTCGTCGTCAAGTCTGAAGTCGAATTCATCAAGCAATATCGGCATCTCAATTGCACCGGCGACCAGGGAAGCACGCCTTGCGGGATCAACAGATTGCAGAATCAGCTGTTGACGGTCTTCGTCGTAGGTGACAACGATGGAACGCGGTGGAACATTAGTCATCAATAACCTCGACACTCTTGATAGTCTTGGAACGCGTTTTGTTTGCATAGTGCACGACCCCGCTTACCCCCCATGATTGTGCCCAAAGTATTGCAGTTCAGCATGTCTAGCTCGTACTTTCTATGGCAGTCGGCCTCTCGAAAGTCGTTATCCCCGTGACTTCCACACTTAACCATTCCCGCGTCCCCGCTTCCGGCTCCGAAGAGGGTGCTGTAAAGTATCGACCTCTTCGCCGAGCTTGTCAGATCCGGCACAAGCACTGGGTAAGGAACCTGCGCCTGATCGCTCAGCATCAGCTCAGTCGTCTCGCCCCATGTCGGAATCGAAGCGCTCAGTTCACTTCCAAATAGCTTCCCCGTCAGCTTGGCCTTCCAGCCCATGTAGCACTCAACGCACATGTCAGGAATGAAGGCCGGAGCATCCGACTGGAGTCCTGACAGGTTGGCGGGTGGCGCAACCGGGTCGTTCCCCAGTTCCCAGTTAGTGAGCCACATACCCAGTTCCGCATCACTGATCGGCTGCCACCAGGCACCGTTCGTTGAGACGCTCGCTGAACGCGAAGCCACCGTGCCGTCGGGCGCATACCGGTAGTTGACCGCCAGTACGCGGGCAAGCCCCCCGTTAGCGGTACTAGCTGGCTCGGTGTACT
Organism: Paraburkholderia phytofirmans; assembly: GCF_046028095.1. GTDB lineage: Bacteria > Pseudomonadota > Gammaproteobacteria > Burkholderiales > Burkholderiaceae > Paraburkholderia > Paraburkholderia phytofirmans_A. Next base: position 198,850 of record NZ_JAQQDJ010000008.1, on the reverse strand, counting down.
GGAAGGAAGATACGCGACCCAGTTGATCGTAAGCGATGCCCGCCTGGCCGCTGTTACCTGCTATTTGCGTCGCACGATTCGCAGCGTCACGACCAAGTGTTCGCATTGACCAACCAGAAACGGCATCCTGCGTCGTTGCGATGTTCCCACGCATGTCATACGTGTAGGTCCAGTCTTCAGTCTTCGTGCCATTTCGGACTACGGTGGCAGAAAGAATACGGTTTGCCTGGTCGTAGCGCGCCCCGACTGTCATCTGACTGCCTGTCCCAACCGCCTGCATTCCTAATTCGCCCGTCAGGTCGGTCGTCTGCCACTCTGCGTAGCCAGTGACGTTGCCTCCCGTGTCGTAGACGAACGCCCTGACCTTGCCCGGTGTTGCGACCAGATGTGGGCGCAACGAGATGCTGTCACTGTATTCAATCGTCGTTACTGTCTTGTTGCCCGCGACGGTTGCAATTGCTTTCGTTGGCCGGTTGGCGCCGTCCCACGTGTACTGAGTATTTCCATCTGGGGTAACTTTTTGCTTCAGGTTCCCTGACATATCCCACGTGCGTGACACCGTGCCTCCAGGTGTGACGATTGAGCCAGGACGCGACGTGTCTCCAACATTGAAGGAGTACGTGCTGTTGCCGGACATGTTGCTGACGGTGGTTATGCCAGAGCCATAGCTTAGTGAAACATTACGTGTCGTGTCAGGATGAGTGACCGAGATTGCACGTCCACTGGAATCGTAGGTCCATGTTGCAACCCGCGAACCGGATTGATCCTTTATACCAGTCAATGCGTTTGGAAAGCGGGCGTCCTCGTACAAGTACTGGCGCACATAGCCGTCTGACTGGGTTTCCGAAGCAAGATTGCCTTTTCCGTCGTAAGCGTAAGACGTTGGATTACCCAAAGGATTTACCAACATCACGATGCGGTCGTTATTATCGTACTCCACGCGAATCGACGTCGCAGCTACCGAAGTCAGGTTATCGACTGGCCATTGGGTGATCACTGACAGCCGCTGCTTGCCGTCATAGAAAACTTTACGGATCACACCTGTGCGGGTCGTCTCAGAATAAATCTTACCGGTGCTATCCGAGTAGGCCTCTGTCGTACCAAGCCGTTCATCTTTGAGGTAGAAATATCCGTCGCCAGCTTTCGTCAGGGAAAGACCCGACGTTCCCGGCACCGCCCACGCTCCGCTAACCCACTTGAATATCAGAGGCTGCCCGTTACTCCGGTAAGCAGCGATCTTCGGCGTGCTCGCATTGACCGAGGTCAGATCAAGTCTTCTTTGCCAGTTGCTGAACCAGAAGCCCCCCATCGCTGCCTGTCCTTTGTCGAACGGCTTCGAAAGGTAGCTACGACTGAATACGAGCGGCGACGTGTCACCACTTGCAAAGTCGGTTTCGGAGAGCGTGACAATCCCATTTGCCGGAAACACCGGGTCTGCCACCGGGCAGGTATCGTCAGGAGGGGTTTGGGTTGAGTTGCACCACTGATCAATCAAGGCGAAGTCATTGATGCACGCATAGTTGCCCATCCCGCCGGGCGTATTGCTGGTGACATCCAGCTTGCAGGTCTTGGAGCCCGGCGTTGCGCCGGACTTTGCGTAAAGCGTGAAGCAATCGTCCGCGTTGGCTCCGAACGCCATGCTGAGCAGCATGAATGCAGCCAACAGGCGTGCTGTCATTCCCACAGGGTTCTCGGTAATTCTCTTTCTTTTCATAGTTATCCCAGTTGGTTGTACTTGGTTAATTCCCAAGCACCCTATAGGGACCGAAGTGAACAGAAAATCCGACAATTCCTAAAATTACACCTGCTTTGCGCAAGGGCATGTTGACTTCCGTCCACACCTACACGTAACGCAGAAAAACAACCCGGCAACTGTCATCCGTCTGTCAGACGCAACACATGGAACAGGGCATTTCCGGTGACTACGAATGGAAGCGCACTGACACGAGACTAGAGAGAAGGAAAAAGACGGGGTGCCGTGAAAGCCACCCCTGAATGAGAGTGACGGCACTGGGGAAGTACCGCTTCCATATAGTAGTGCGAACTTCAGTCCCGATAAACAGATGCACTTCGCATCGTCATGTCACTTGCCGCACCGCCCTCAGTTCGATGTACTTTTCCGCGTCCCGTTGTCGCCAAAGTATGCGCGCATTAGTGATAGGCCCCGCAGAAACGACTCCCTCGCGGGCGCCGGGAAATCACAGGGTGTGATTTTTTCAGGGCTTCCCTCCTGCCTTATACCACCGCCCGCCGCCTTCATCATCGTCCTGCGCGAGCGCACGCTGCGCCTCGGTACGGGCGATCCCCTTGCCACACTCGGCCCAGCGCTGCAGGCTGTGGCGAATCTCCATGATCTGCATGGCCATGGCATGACCCTCACGCACGGCGGCAATCGCTGCGCTGCGCGTGGTGTCGGGTGGTTTTGTATCGAGCACCCGGAGGGTGCCCACCTGGGGCAGCAGATGCAGTTCGAACATGCGGCGGACCTGCTGCGCGCCCTGTGGCGTGTTGTCAATCATCGCCTCGGGATGCCAGTCCTCGAACATCGCGTGCACGGTCAACTGCTGCTCGGCCTGCTCACGCTGCTGTTCGGCCAGTTCCTGCTGTTGCTCAAGCTGGGCCTGTTCAATCTGTATCTTCTGCGCGACGGCCTTTTTCTGGCCGGCCGGATCGCCGTCACGCTCGACACGCAGCTTCGTTTCCTCGAAGTTTGCACGGATCGCATCGAGCGCGATTTTCGGCCACGCACCCAGCGGCATCTCACGCGGCTCGCCCTGAAAACGGTAGCGATAGCGGAAGTGAACGCTGATGCCTTTCGTGCCTGCATAGACCTTGCCGGACAGGCCGGTGCCATCGTTCAGGATGCGGCCATGATCGGCTGCGTTGAGCTTCAGGAGCATCCCTTCGCGAATGGTTTGCGAACGATTTTCCCCCACGATATTCCCCACAAAACAGATGTCACGGTCGGATTCTAGCCAGCGCCGAATCCAACATGTAAACATCTAACCTGTTGAACTTAAACAGAACAGATGTTTGTGGGTGTGTTGCGTTGCGGGAAAAACTTTTCCACAGCTTTTGTTGACAGCCCTGTTGATAACGCAGGAGATCCCACCTAAGTGCTTGCCCGCGCAGCACATTCATCTCCAGATGCGTTTAGCGCCGCCCCGCATCAATAAACACTCGCCTCCCCCGCGGGCCGATTCTTGAACCGCTTATGCACCCAATAATATTGATCAGGAATCCGCCTCACCTGCGTCTCGAGAAACTCGGTGATACGCCGCGCGTCGACGGCCACATCATCGGACGGAAAATCGCTTAGCGCTTCGAAGATGTTCAGCTTGTAGCCGCGATAGTCCGGCAGCACTTCCGTCACGAACGGCACCACCCGCGCATTCGCCGCGCGCGCCATCCGCGAGACGGAGGTGAGCGTGCAGGCCGGCACGCCGAAGAACGGCACGAACACCGAATCGCGCAGTCCGAAGTCCATGTCCGCAGCCAGCATCACCGGCTTGCCGTCGCGCAGCGTGCGCAACGCGCGCCGCACGCTATCGCTGCGCGGAATCATCTCCGTGCCGAAACGGCCGCGCTGCCGCTTGGCCATCGCATCGAGCAGCAGATTCGACATCGGCGTATAGAGCGATGCAACCGGATGCCGCGTCGAATACATCATGCAGCCCGCCTCGATACCGACGAAATGGAAGCCGACAAAAATCGTCGGCTGCCCTGCCATGTCGGATAGATCGATCGCGCTCTCCACTTCGACGAGGCGCGCCAGCGCCCGCGCATTGCCGAACCATTGCGGCCCGCGCTCGACATAGCTGCGGATCACATGACAAAAATGCGCGCGCGCCAGACGTTCGCGCGCCTCGTCGCTCATGTCCGGGAAACACAGCTTCAGATTGGTATGCACGACGCGCCGGCGCGTGCTGGGAATCCGGTACAGCAAGGCGCCGATACCGGTGCCGATTCGCGCGACGACGCTGTACGGCAAAAAGGCAAACGCGCGCAGCAGACCTGTCATCAGACAGATCAGGATTCGACTTTTCACAAGGCGGGACCCGGTGGATGCTGGATGGCAAACACGCCGGCCGCGGCAACTCTACATTGCCAGCGGACGAAGTGACAGGCGCGCGCGTCATACCGGATCTCGCGCGGCGCGGGGGTTCGAGAATGGACGTCTCGCTCGCGGCGAGACGCGATGGTGCCGGAGACCGAAACCGTTTAGGGATCAGGCGTCCTTGAGGACCCTTGAGAAAAGCACCGTCGGCGTGATTAAAACACACCGCGCGTGCCGGACACACATTCCGCTTGTCGCACCCCCCGACTAACGGCGCGAAAGCCTCGCCGGGCGGCGTTTTCCTGTTCTTTCAAAAACTTGCCTGCGTGCGCGGCCGCAAGATTCAAACGGTCCGCACACGCCGGCCGCGCTCCAGGGGAATCCCCTTGGAGAACAATCACGGCTTGTTCGATTCAAACAGATCCATGATCTGCTTCTTCTCGTTCGACGAGACACTCGGTGGCGGCACCGCCGGCGGCGTCATGCCCGCAGGGCCGACGCCACCGACCGCATCGCTCACACCAGCGGTCGGATTCGCCGAGTCCAGACCGATGCTGGCGACGAAGCCATTGCCCGGCGTCATGTCCGTATAGAACAGTTCGCCGTCGACTGAAGTCACGCCGTCCGGTTGCGCCGGCTCGCCTTGCGGCACCCCGCGCAACGCGCGCTGCATGTATTCCACCCAGATCGGCAACGCCAGTTGCGCGCCGAATTCGCGGCTGCCGAGGCTCTTCGGCTGGTCGTAACCCATCCACGCCACCGCCACGAGCGACTGCTGATAACCGGCGAACCAGCCGTCCTTCGCGTCGTTGGTCGTGCCCGTCTTGCCCTGCAAGTCGGTACGATGCAGCGCGTTGGTGCCCGCGCCCGTGCCGGCCGTTGCCACCGAATGCAGCAGACTGTTCATGATGTATGCGTTACGCGGTTCCAGCGTACGCGGCGCGTCGCGCCCGGCCGTCAGCGGTTGCGCCTTGGAGAGCGGCTGGCCGCGCGCGTCCGTCACCTCGTTGATCAGATACGGATTGATCCGGAAGCCGCCGTTCGCGAACACCGAATACGCACCCGCCGACTGCAACGGCGTGACGAGGCCCGCACCGAGCGCCATCGGCAGATACGGCGGGGTCTTGTCGGCGTCGAAACCGAAACGCTGCGTGACGAAGTCTTGCGCATACTTGGTGCCGATGAACGACAGAATGCGGATCGACACGAGGTTCTTCGACTTCTGCAGCGCGAGGCGCAGCGGCATCGGACCGTCCGGCTGATCGTCGTCCTTCGGCTCCCACGCGTCGCCGCCCGGCGTGCTCGACGGGAAATACAATGGCGCGTCGTTGATGATCGTGGCCGGTCCGAGACCCTTGTCGAGCGCGGCCGAATAGATGAACGGCTTGAAGCTCGAACCCGGCTGACGCCACGCCTGCGTGACGTGGTTGAACTTGTTCTTGTTGAAGTCGAAGCCGCCCACCAGCGCGCGAATCGCGCCGTCCTGCGGCGTGAGCGACACCAGCGCGCCTTCCACTTGCGGCAGTTGCGTGATCTGCCAGTTGCCCTTGTCGTCCGCGATAAGGCGCACGATCGAGCCGACCTTGATCTTCGTGGCGGCCGTGGCGCGCGCACTCAACGCGGCGGCGGCGAAACGCAGACCGTCGCCGCTGATCGTGACCTGCGTGCCGTCCACGAGTTGCGCCTTGACCTGCTTCGGAGCCGCGTCCGTCACCACGGCGGCGATGATCTCGCCGTTGTCGGGGTGATCGGTGAGCGCGTCGTCGATCGTCTGATCGCGGTCGTCGCCCGGCGCGGGCAGTTGCACGAAACCTTCGGGCCCGCGATAGCCATGGCGCCGCTCGTAATCCATCACGCCCTTGCGCACCGCGCGATAAGCGGCGTCCTGGTCGGCGGAGTCGATCGTGGTGGTGACGTTCAGGCCGCGCGTGTAGGTTTCGTCCTTGTACTGCGCGTACATCATCTGCCGGACCATTTCGGCGATGTACTCAGCGTGCACGCTATATTCGTTGCCCGGATTCTTGGTGTGAATCTCTTCCTTCACGGCCTGATCGTACTGATCCTGGCTGATGTATCTGAGTTCGAGCATGCGCCGCAGAATGTACTCCTGACGGATCTTCGCGCGCTTCGGATTGACCACCGGGTTATACGCGGACGGCGCCTTCGGCAAGCCGGCCAGCATCGCCGATTCCGCCAGCGTGATGTCTTTCAGATCCTTGCCGAAGTACACGCGCGCGGCCGCGGCGAAACCATAGGCGCGTTCGCCCAGATAGATCTGGTTCATGTACAGCTCGAGAATCTGATCCTTGGTCAGCGCGCGCTCGATCTTGTACGCGAGCAGCATTTCGTAGATCTTGCGCGTGTAGGTCTTCTCGCTGGAGAGGAAGAAGTTGCGCGCCACCTGCATGGTGATCGTGCTCGCGCCCTGCGAGGCGCCGCCATGCGAGAGGTCGGAGACGCCCGCCCGCAGAATGCCGATGAAGTCGACGCCGCCGTGCTCGTAGAAGCGATAGTCTTCGATCGCGAGCACCGCTTTCTTCATCTGATCGGGAATGTCCTGGAAGCGCACGAGCGAGCGCCGCTCCTCGCCGAACTCGCCGATCAGCACGTGGTCCGCCGTATAGACCCGCAGCGGCACCTTCGGACGATAGTCGGTCAGCGCGTCGAGCGACGGCAGTTGCGGCCCCATCACCACCAGCGCATAGCCGACGATCAGCGCGCCCACCACCGCGATGGTCGCGAGCAGGCTGGCGAACCAGATGGCGAGGGTCGCGCCGAGTGAACGGCGGCCGGCCTCGGCATCGCGCGAAGCTGCATTGCGTCCTGGAGTGCGTTGGTAGGAGTCCCGGTCTTCACCAGACGGAGAATTGGATGAATGCGGTCGTTTGATGATTGGCATGACTGGAATAGTGGGCGCATGACTGAACGCCTTTCTGCACGCGCTTATGGCGCGCACATGGATCGTGATCGAGGATCGTAGCCTGAGGCGCAAACCACCGCGCGGCCCTTTTGCCCCCGGCCGGCCGCACGGCGCGCCCGGATCGAGTCCGGCGCAACGTAACAGCGCATTTTAAAAGAAATCACGCGCGGTCCAAGTTAGTTTTTTTGTAAGAATTCCCTTCGCGCGAAAGGAGTCTGTAGTTTCGGGTGGTCCTACGAGCGCTTTTCCGCGCGCCTGGAGTTATTCACAGAAAATGTTGAAAGGCCTGTGGACAAGCCGCCTGCAAACGCTACAACTCGTTGATGTCACGGGATTTTCATGTCGCGCCCGTTCCGCATCGGGGCAACTCGTCATATGATGGACTCGGCGCGCGCTAACACGTGCTCGCGCCGCGGCATCCGCCAAATGCCCGCTTTGAACCGCCCATGCCAACAAGTATGCGAGCCGACTATGAATAAGCCCAGCGAACGCATCGTCGTATTCGTCACGACCGCGCAGAAACGCGCGATCACCACCACCGCCGAGAATATGGGCATCAGCGTCAGCGAACTGATGCGGCGCGCGGTCCTGAGTTTCGGCGCGACCAGTGAACAGGTGAAAGCGGCCAGCATCGTCGATCGCTTGCGCGCGCCCCGCGCGCCGGATGCGCTCAATGCAGCGCTGCAACGGGTCGCGCGCGGCACTCGGCATGCGCGCGCCGCGTTGCCGGCGGCTTTGCAAACGCTTGGCGACAGCGTTACCGGCGCCTCCATGGATGACGCGGCGGGGGCCAACGCGCCTGCGCCGGGCGCATTGACGGGTGCATTACCGGGCACAGTATCCGGGCAGGCAGAGCCCGCGCCGTTGTTACCCGCGGGTCTCGCCGCCGCCCTCGCCGCCGGCATCGACGAGGAAGCCGCGGCAACCGCTGAAGCCGTCGCGCGCGTGGCAGCGGCCGAAGCGGCATCGGCGGAAGGTTCGCCACTTCAGACGGATACGGAAGCGCAAATGCGCAGCGTGCTCAAACGCCCGCGCGTCGACACCCCGCGCGACGACGATGATCCGCTTGGCGATCCCAGCACGAAAGGCGGCCGTTTCGCGTAACGAGCTTGTGCGATGCACATCGAGCGATGCGCGTCGACACGTTGCATATCGTTACATCGGCGCCATTCAAAATGCGCGAGCTTTCGGCATTGCAAGCTCGGTATTCATCCAGCGATTAGAGGCGGCTGCTGCGCATTGAAAATACGCTCGGCTTGCACGTCTTTAATGTCGTTGAATGCACGGCTGCCAGACGTGTTCAGCCATGCTCACGTACGAGCAACAATAGACGCAAACCAGGCACACACGCACCGCGCCGATTCACGCCAGCGACACTTGCCGCGCGCAAAGTTGGCCAATTTGTCATCGCGCCCTTTAAGTCGGTTTTAAGAGAGCGCGTGGTGTAATATCCGCGAGCAGCTGAATGACGCGTCGCGCGATTTAACCTTTGAACTGTTTGCTGCGCGATACCCGAATCGAACAATTTACGTCGCCGCTATTGCAATCGGCGCGCGCGCCCCGAACTCCGGTCCGAACGTTGCGCAGCATCGCGTGCAGCGGCGTAAAGTAGCAGTTGAATGCAGTTAAGCGCGGGATTATTCAGCGCCGTTTACATTCTTTGGAGGTTTTCATGTCGCTTTTTGACAGCATTTCCCGCACGCTTAAAGGTCTCCTGAACGACGCAGCCGACTCCGTGCAAGATCCGTCGCGCGACTCGCGCCAGATCGTGCGCGAACTCGACGAGAGCATCGCCAAAGCCGAGAACTCGCTGATCGAGATTCAGGCGCAGGTGGCCACGCAGCAAAGCAAGCGCGATGTTGCCGCCGACAAGGCGAAGAAATACGAAGACGGCGCGAAGCGCGCGCTGCAATCCGGCGACGAAGCGCTCGCGCGCGAAGCCCTCGGCGCGCAAGCCACGGCCGAAGCCGAACGCGATGCGCTCGCCAAAGAGCTGACTACGCTGGAGCCGTCGGTGGCGCAGCTCAAGAGTCAGATCGAAGACATGCGCACGCGTCGCAACGACCTGAACGCCCGCTCGAACATTCTGCAAGCCAAGCAGCAGATCGCTCAGGCGAAAGACGTGGCGGCCACGGCATTGGGCGGCATCGGCGGCAAGAACCTGTCGGAAGATTTCCAGAAGCTCGAAGACAAGGTTGCGCTGTCGAATGCCCGTTCGGACGCCCGCCTGAATTCGGCCGACGTGAAGAGCGGCAAGGCGCTCGACGACAAGCTCGCGGATCTGAACCGCGGCCCGTCCGTCGAAGATCGTCTCGAAGCATTGAAGAAGCAGATCAATACGCCGGCCCAGTAATTGCGTCGGTAGCAGTACATACCGGCGGCCTTCGTGTGAGCCGCCGGAATCGACTGAAGGAGACGGGCGCAACGCGCCCGGTCCGTAAATGAAAAAATTTCTCGCAACCGCGTTTGCCTCACTGATGTTCGCGTCGGCCGCGGCGTTCGCAGTGCCCACCGTTCAGCAGATCGAATCGGCCATGTCGCAAGGCAACTGGCAACAGGCCGACGCCGGCCTGAGCGAAGTGCTGCAGGCGCATCCGAACAATGCGCGCGCACACTATCTGTATGCCCAGGTGCTCGACCGCGAGGGCCGTTCCGCCGACGCGCTTGCCCAGGTGCAGCAGGCCAAGACACTCGATCCGCAAATCCGCTTCACCGACCCGACCCGCTTCGCGCAGACCGAAGCGCGCATCCGCAAAGACGCGGAACGTGCAGGCGCCGCAGGTGGCAACACGACCAGCCGCGCGCCCAACCCGTTCGCGCAGCAGCAGACCGCGCCGTCCGTGCAGCAGCAGTCGGCCATCGCGCCGCAAGCGCCGCAACGGCATGGCCCTGGCATGGGCATGTGGATCGGCATTCTCGTCCTCGTCGGCGTGATCGCGCTGGTGCTGCGCTGGACCTTGCGGCGTGCCCGCGCGCAAGGCGATACGCGCGCCGACGACGAGCGCCGCGCGCAGCTCAAGCGCGCCACGGAGATGCTCAACACCGTGCGTTCGCTCAAGCTCGACGTGAAGCTCTCCACGGTGCAAGGTCATGAGGCGCTGGAGAAAGAAGTCGAAGCCACCGAAGACCAGTTGCGCGGCGTCGTCGAAACGCTGTCGAACAGCAAGAATCCGCTGCCGCCGTATCAGCTCGACGAACTCGAGCAACGGCTCGGCAGCATGCGCGCGCGCCTCGAGGGCCGGCCCGATCCGTATGCCGCCCCGCCCGCCAGCGCGCAGCAACAGTCGCCGTATGCGCAGGAAGCCGAACGTTTCGGCAATCCGCCGCAAGCGCCCTATCCGCAGCAAGGTCCGTATCAGCAACAGCCGCAGGTTATCGTGCAGCAAGGCGGCGGTGGTTTCGGCGGCGGCATGGGCGGTCTGCTGACCGGCGTGCTGCTCGGCGAAGCGTTGAATTCCGGACGTGAGCGCGTAGTGGAGCGCGACGTGATCGTCGACGACGAAGCGCGCCGTCGCGGCAACGACGGCGGCAATGGCGGCGGCCTCGACTTCGGCCAAGGCTCGAACGACTGGAACGACAACGGCGGCGGCGTCGATCTGGGCAGCAGCGACGACTCCGGCGGCTGGAACGACAACACCTGAGCTTCGCCGCGCGGCCGAAGTCGAATCAAGCCGCACAAGCATGCGTCACGGAAACAGGCTCCTTTACGGAGCCTGTTTCGTTATGACAATTCGTTTCTGAGCTTCACGCCCGTATCGGCATTAGTTCACTGACCGGCTCATGCTGCGCCAGCATCACCGAACCCGCGAACAGTCTGACAATGAAGCGCTCCGCATAAGCGATCAGCGCAGTGCGACGCGCGTCGCCTGCATCGATATACTCGGCTGACAGATGAAAAAGTTGCAGCACGATCTGCGTGCAGACTTCGTCGACGGTTTCACGCGAAAGTGTCGGCATCAATTCCAGTTGAACGACGTCGTCGGCCATTTCCGCCGACACTTCGTGCAGGTTCGCGCGCACGGCCTCGCGCAACGCCGGCGACGTACCATGATATTCGGCGAGCGCGCTCAGAAACGCCGCGCGGTTTTCCAGCGCGAACGCGAAGAACGCGACGCAGGCCCGACGCGGCACGCTGTGCGGTTCGTCGTGCGCGGCGAGCCAGCGCTCACGCCGCAGCATCGGCCGCAAACGGCGGCTCACCGACTCCACGGCTTCGCGCGCCAGATCGTCGAGCGTGTCGAAATGACGGTAGAAGGTGTTGGGATTGAGTCCGGCCTCGCGCGCCAGTTCGCGCAAACCCAGGCTCGTAAAACTGCGGCCGCTTGCCGTCAGCCGCAATGCGGCTTCGATCAGTTTGCGCTTGCCGGCCGGCAATTCCTGCCCGACGGCAACGCCGTGTTCGGCGGCGGCCGCCGCGTCCGGTACGGATGTCATGTGTTTTCAATCGATGCGCGCTAAGCGCGTTTAATAGCCGTACTCTAAACGATCTTGACGCCAGGTGCACAGTTGTCTACCCTGCGCGTTATACCGCAGTAGACACATGTAGACGCCTGAAACTCGCCCCATGCCGGAGACCGCCGTGACGCCTGCCTCATCCGCCCCGCCTGCCGCGCCGCGCATCGCCATTGTCGGAGGCGGCTTTGCAGGCATCGGCATGGCGATTCGTCTGCAGCGAATGGGCATCACGTCGTTCACGATTTACGAGGCGGCCGGCGATATCGGCGGCACGTGGCGCGACAACACCTATCCCGGCGCGGCCTGCGACGTGCCCTCGCATCTCTATTCGTTTTCGTTCGAGCCCAATCCGGCGTGGTCGCGCGCATTCGGCGGCCAGGCGGAAATCTTCGCCTATCTGAAGCACTGCGCCCGCAAATACGATGTAGAGCGGTACGTGCGTTGCAATGCGCGCGTGGCCGCGGCGCGTTTCGACGAAGCGCGCCAGGTCTGGCATGTCGACATCGATGTGAACGGCGTGCGTGAAACCATCGAGGCCGATGTCGTGATCGCCGCAAGCGGTCCGCTGTCGCGCCCGGCCATGCCGCAGATCGCCGGGCTCGACCGCTTCGAAGGCAAACTGTTTCATTCGGCGCGCTGGGACCATGCGTATCCGCTCGAAGGCAAACGCGTCGCGGTGATCGGCACGGGCGCGAGCGCGGCCCAGTTCGTGCCGAAAATACAGCCGCGCGTCGCGCATCTCGATCTGTTCCAGCGCACCGCGCCGTGGGTCATGCCCAAGCCCGACAAACCGATCGACGCGCGCACCCGCTGGCTGTTCGAGCATCTGCCGTTCACGCAGCGCTTCATGCGCAGTGCGATCTACTGGCAGCTCGAATCGCGCGCCATCGCGTTCGTCGTCAAACCGGAACTGCTGAAGGTGCCGATGAAGTTCGGCCTGAGCTACCTCGAACGACGCGTCAAGGATCCGGAACTGCGCGCGAAGCTCACGCCGAACTACCGGTTCGGCTGCAAGCGCGTGGTGCTTTCGAGCGACTACTATCCCGCGCTCAGTCAGCCGAACGTCGACGTGGTGACGAGCGGCATCCGCGAGATCGTCGCCGACGGCATCGTGACCGACGACGGCGTGCATCGCCCCGCCGACGCCATCATTTGCGGCACGGGTTTCCAGGTCAACGACGTCGGCGCACCGTTCGAAGTGACCGGTCTCGATGGCGCGGATCTCAGCACCCAGTGGCTGCGCGACGGGCCGGAAGCGTACCTCGGTGTGAGCGTGGCGAACTTTCCGAACTTCTTCATGATCGTCGGCCCGAATACGGGCCTCGGCCACAACTCGCTGCTCTACATGATCGAGTCGCAAGTGCAATACATCGCCGATTGCCTGCGCGTACTGCGGCGCCGCAAGGCACGCACGATGAATCTGCGGCCCGACGTGCAGCGCGATTTCAACGCGCGTTTGCAGAAGGACATGCAGCGCTCGGTGTGGGCGAGCGGATGTCGTAGCTACTATCAGACCCGCAGCGGCAAAGTGACAGCGTTGTGGCCGGGCTTCAGCTTCAGCTTTCGCAAACGCACGCGCCGCGCGCGTCCGCACGACTACCGCTTCGCGCCCTGACGCCGTGAGCGGCGGCTGACAGCCCGGGAGAACACGACGCCGCCGATGCAATCCGATTCGAAGCCACGCGAACCAGAAATCGAACTACAAGGGAGACAACAAACATGGCAAGCATCGACACCACCACGCCCGCCTCGACATCCCCGCTGCCGCCGCGCTCGCTCGCCGCGCGCCTCGGCATCACCAGCGTGCCGCGCGACGCATTGCGCCGGCGCTATACGCAAAGCGGCTCCAGTTTCGTGAAGATCATGGGCGCCGACGTGCATTACGTCGACGAAGGCAGCGGCGACATCATCGTGATGATCCACGGCTTCGCGTCTTCGCTGCACACGTGGGATCGCGTCGCCGATGAACTCAAGCGCGAGCATCGCGTGATCCGCCTCGACCTGCCGCCGTTCGGCGTGACAGGACCGCTGCGCTCCAGCAGCGGCGCAATCGAAACGATGAATCTGCCGACCTATCGGCGCTTCATCGACACGTTCATGCAGGCGCTCGGCATCTCGCGCGCGACCTTCATGGGCAATTCGCTCGGCGGGCTGATTGCGTGGGACTACGCGGTGCGGCATCGCGATGCGGTTGAACGGCTCGTGCTGATCGATTCGGCGGGCTTTCCGATGAAACTGCCGATTTACATCGGCCTGTTCAACAGCGCGCTGGTGCGGGTCAGCTCGCCGTGGTGGCTGCCTGAAGTCATCGTCAAAAGCGCGGTGCGCAACGTGTATGGCGATCCGCGCAAGATCGATGCGGTGACGCTGCGGCGCTACGTCGAGTTCTTCCACGGCGAAGGCACGCGCACGGCGATCGGCAAGATGGTGCCCACGCTCGACTTCAAGGATGTCGACACCGACGTGCTGAAGACACTCGACGTGCCGACGCTCGTGCTATGGGGCGCGAAGGATCGCTGGATTCCGACTGCGCACGCCGCCGAATTCGCGAGCCGCATTCCGGGCGCGAAGTCGGTCATGTATCCGGGGCTCGGTCATATTCCGATGGAAGAAGCGCCCGAGCGCGTGATGGCCGATCTGCGCGCTTTTCTCGGCACGCGTGGCGCGCGCGTTCCGGTTGATGAAGGCACGCGTCGCGCGCCGGCCTGACCCGACGGCTTTCGTCCCCGCGATTCATTCGATCGATGCTTCGCGCGTGCTCGCGCGTGCATATGGCGCGCGCGAATCTTGCGCGCCCTTCCCTCGCGTCGCGTCGACGTGGTCAGCCGCCGCCCAGCAGACGCAACAGTCCCCAGAGAAACTTGCAGAGCATGACGATCAGCTCCCACAGATGATAGAGCTGTTGCCAGCCCGAAACGCGTGCGAACGAGTCGATCATGAATTACCGGTAAGAAACGGAAAGGTCTGCGGATACGGGTGTTGATCGCAGTTGGACCGCACATCATAACGACTGCGGGATACCCCGTATCAAGTCGCTTGAAAGACTGCCGTAAAGGCGTCGAGGAGACGCTGTAAACGCGTTGGGTGATTGCGTCGATCGAATGCGCCGAGCGCGGCGGCAGAAAACATATTGCATGGGAAGGAGACCACCATGACGCGTTTCAGCTTTCGCCGTTCGGCCCGTTCGCACACGGTCGTCGGCGATATTGCCGCGCAAGCAGGCAAACTGGGCATCGAGATCTGCGACGTATCGGGCCACGTCGAAGAAGTGGCCGCGCGCGTGCAACACCAGGCGCAAGTATGCCGCGCGTTGCGCGAATCGGCCGCGCAGACGCTCGCGGGCAATCATCGCATTGCCGCTGCCGCGCGGAAAATGAGCCACGTATCCGCCGAAGCCGCGACCGGCGTGCAGGAATCGCAGCAAACGCTCGCAGCGTCGCTGGCCGACATTCACGGACTCGTGGAAGGCGTGACCGTCATCGAAAGCCAGATCGGCGCGCTGCGCAGCGCGCTGGCGCATGTGAGCCGTGTCTCCGAGGAGATTTCGCTGATCGCGCGTCAGACTCATCTGCTGGCGCTGAATGCCGCGATCGAAGCTGCGCGCGCCCGCGACTCCGGCAAGAGCTTCGCGGTCGTCGCGGCCGAAGTGAAGAACCTCTCGGCGAAGACCGCGCAGGCCACCGGGCAGATCGAGACGACGCTGGCGCAGCTTACGCAACAGACCGAGCAGTTGATCAGCGAGGGATCCGTGAACACCGCGCGGGCGCACCGCGTGCGCGAAGGCGCGCGCAAGATCGGCGACGTCGTGCATGCAACCGGCGATGCGATCGCGCATCTGAACGACGAAGCGGGCCAGATCGCCGTGCTGACCGGCGAGATCGAATCGCAGTGCGACGGACTCGAGGCGCAGGTGCTGGAAATGGCGAGCGGCGTCGAGGATTCGAGCGAGAATTTCGTGCAGGCGAAGGACCGCCTGGGGAATCTGCTCGGTGTGTCCGAAACTCTGATCGAGCTGACCGCCGCGACGGGTGTGGAAACGGCGGATACGCGTTTTATCGAGGCGGTGCAGCGGGCGGCGGCCGCCGTGAGCAAGGCATTCGAAACGGCGGTGGCGCGTGGTGAAGTGTCGATTGAGGATCTGTTCGACCGGCATTATGTGCCGGTGGTCGGGAGCAATCCGCCGCAGTTTTTGACGCGGTTCACTGCGTTGACCGATCGTGTTTTGCCCGCTATTCAGGAGCCTTTGCTTGGTCTCGATCCGCGTGTCGCATTTTGCGCCGCGGTCGATTTGCGGGGTTATTTGCCGACGCACAATCTGAAGTTTTCTTTGCCGCAGCGCGATGGCGATGTGGTCTGGAATACGGCGAATTGCCGGAATCGGCGGATGTTCGATGATCGGACTGGGATTGCCGCGGCTTCACATACGAAGCGGTTTTTGCTGCAGACGTATCGGCGGGATATGGGTGGCGGGGAATTCGTGTTGATGAAGGATGCGTCGGCGCCGGTTTTTGTTGGCGGGCGGCATTGGGGTGGGGTTCGGGTTGGGTATCGGGTTTGAGGTTTTTTGGCCGGCAAAGAGAAGTAAGTGGTCCCCACACCCCGCACGGGGGCAACGCTAATAGACCGCAAACAAAGCAAGGAAAAGCCAAAACGCAAAACCACCCCCCACCAAAACCCAAAAAAACCTCAAACCGCCATCACAGCCCGCCTCCTCTCCGCCCGCTGCATAAAATAATTAGTCGCCACCACCCCAACAGTAACCACGGCAATAAAGAGCGTAGCCAACGCATTCATTTCCGGATTCAACCCCAACCGAACTCGCGAGAAAACAACGAGCGGCAAAGTAGTCGACCCAGGCCCAGACAAAAACGCCGACAGCACCAGATCATCGATAGACAAAGTGAACGACAACAACCACCCAGAAACAAGCGCTTGAGAAATCAACGGCAACGTAATAAAGAAAAACACGCGCAACGGCGTAGCCCCAAGATCCAGCGCCGCCTCTTCGAGCGAAGGATGCAATTCCTTCACCCGCGACTGCACGATGATCGCCACATAAGAAATACACAGCATCACGTGCCCGATCCAGATCGTGAAAATGCCACGTCCGGCCGGCCACCCCAACCACTTGGCCATTTCGATGAACAGCAGCAGCAGCGAAATCCCCTGAATCACTTCTGGAATCACCAACGGCGCATTGATCATCCCCGTATACAGCGTGAAGCCGCGAAAGCGCCCCATCCGCGCGAGCACGAAACCCGCCCACGTGCCAATGACAACAGAAGCAAACGCCGTCAACAACGCCACCCGCAACGACAACCAGGCCGCCGCAATCAACTCGTCATCGCGCAACAACGCCGCATACCAGCGCGTCGAAAACCGCGTCCACACCGTAACAAGTTGCGATTCGTTGAACGAATACACAATCAGACTCACGATCGGTATGTACAGAAACAGAAAACCGATCCCTAACGCAATCAACTGCAAAATCCGGTTCGGTTTCATCAGCGCCTTTCCTCCATCGCCTTCGCCTGCGCGTACTGGAAAAACGCCATCGGCACCAATAACAACAACACCATTGCACACGTCACGGCGGACGCCATCGGCCAATCGGCATTGTCGAAGAACTCATTCCACATCACGCGACCGATCATCAGCGTATTCGCGCCGCCCAGCAATTCGGGAATCACGTACTCGCCCACCGCCGGAATGAACACCAGCAAACAGCCGGCGATAATGCCGTTCTTCGAGAGCGGCAACGTGATCTGCCAGAATGCCTTCCACGGTTTCGCGCCGAGGTCATAGGCGGCTTCCAGCAGCGTCATGTCCATCTTCACGAGATGCGCGTACAGCGGCATCACAAGGAACGGCAGATACGAATAGACCATGCCGATATAAACGGCGGTATTCGTGTGATACAACTCGATGGGCGAGTGAATCAGCCCGATCGACATCAAAAAATTATTCAGCAAGCCGTTGTTCTTCAGAATCCCGATCCACGCATACACGCGAATCAGAAACGAAGTCCAGAACGGCAGCATCACGGCCATCATCAGCAGATTGCGGCTGCCGGGACTCGAACGCGCGATGTAATACGCCATCGGATAGCCGATCAGCAGACACAATAGCGTCGAGATCGCCGCGACCACCACGGAATTCACATAAGTCGCGAAGTACAGACTGTCCGTCAGCAGAAACGCGTAATGCGACAGATCCAACGTGATGTGAATCGCGCCGTCCGCGAACTTCGTCAACTCCGTGTACGGCGGAATGCCGAGTTGCAAATCGGCGAAGCTGATCTTCACGACCAGCAGGAACGGCACGAGGAAAAACAGCAGCAACCAGATGAACGGCCCGGCCACCACCGCGGTGCGGCCGGTCAGGTTGAAGCGCCGCACCGGCCACGTGGCGAAGGAATTGAACGAGCGCTTCATGACGTCAGCACCACGCCGGCCGATGCGCTCCAGCGCACGTACACTTCGTCGCCCCACGTGGGCGGATCGATCTCGGTCAGCGCGAGGCTCGTCACGTTTGCGATCACGGTTTTGCCGGCGTCGAGCTTCACGTGATAAAGCGAATAGCCGCCCATGTAGGCGATATTCGTGACGACGCCCTTGCCCCAGTTGTAGGCGCCTTCAGGCGGTTTGCGCGTCAATGCGATGCGCTCGGGTCGCACCGAAATCGTCACCGGCATGCCGAGCGGACCGGTGATGCCGTGGCTCACATACAAACGGCACGGCAGGTCCGGCGTTTCGATGAACACGTGATCGGGCTCGTCTTCAACCGTATGGCCTTCGAACAGATTCGTCGAGCCGATGAACTCGGCCGAGAAGCGGCTATTCGGATACTCGTACACTTCGTGCGGCGTGCCGAGTTGCACGATCTCGCCTTCGCTCATCACGGCAAGGCGGCCCGCCATGGTCATCGCTTCTTCCTGATCGTGCGTCACCATCATGCAGGTCACGCCGACCTTGTCGAGAATATTGACCAGTTCGATCTGGGTGCGTTGACGGATCTGCTTGTCGAGCGCGGACATCGGCTCGTCGAGCAGCAGCAGCTTGGGCCGCTTGACCAGCGAACGCGCGAGCGCCACGCGCTGCTGTTGACCACCGGAAAGCTGATTCGGCTTGCGCTTCGCGAAACGCCCCATCTGCACCAGTTCGAGCGCGGTCTGCACGCGGTCCTTCAGTTCGGCCTTCGGCACGCCTTCCTGCTTCAGACCGAAAGCGACGTTCCCTTCCACCGTCATGTGCGGAAAGAGCGCATACGACTGGAACATCATGTTGACCGGCCGGCGGTACGGCGGCAATTGCGCGAGGTCTTCACCGTCGATCAGGATCTTGCCCGAGCTCACGCTTTCGAGCCCGGCCATCATGCGCAGCAAGGTCGACTTGCCGCAGCCGGAACTGCCGAGCAGCGCGAACAGTTCGCCCTTCTTCACCGACAGGTTGACGCCTTTGACCGCCACGGTCTCGCCGAACTTTTTCACGACATCGACGACCTGGACGAAGTTGTCCGTGGCGTCGCCCGTAACGGCGTTCAGGCTCGGGGACGGCGCGACGGCCCCTGCCAGCGCGCCCGACTGGTCACTACTCATCACAATGCTTGACTCCGGCGTTTGACGAACAAAGCCCCCGGTGAACACCGAGGGCTTCTGGATGATGCTTACCCGTTCACTCTGGCCGCGGGTCAGCGGCCGGACTTGAATTCAGTCCACAGCCGCGTTTGCAGCCGCTGGATTTCCGGCGGCAACGGCTTCAGCAGGAACAGGGTCTTGATGACTTCAGGCGACGGATACACTGCCGGGTCGTTCGCGACGTCCTTGTCCACGTACTTGCGCGCTTCGAGATTCGCGCTCGGGTAATAGACGGCGTTCGTGATCGCGGCGTGCACCTGCGGCGTTTCGATGTAGTTGATCCACTCGAGCGCGGCTTCCTTGTTCTTCGCGTCCTTCGGAATCGCCATCACGTCGAACCACACCGGCGCGCCGCCCTTCGGAATGTAGTACTCGACCTTATAGGGTTTCTTCGCCTCGACCGCGCGGTGCTTGGCGATCACGACGTCGCCCGACCAGCCGTACGCGAAGCACACGTCGCCGCCGACCAGGTCGTTGATATAGCCCGACGAGTTGAACTGCGTGATGTACGGGCGGATCTTCTTCATCATCTCGAGCGCGGCGCGGTAGTCGGCCGGGTTCGTGCTCATGGGATCCTTGCCGATGTAATGCAGCGCGGCGGCGAACATCTGGTCCGGCGCGTCGAGCACGGACACGCCGCATGCCTTCAGCTTCGAAATGTTTTCCGGCTTGAAAAGAACGTCCCAGCTATCGAGCGGCACGTTCTTGCCGAGAATCTGCTGCGCCTTGGTGACGTTGTAGCCGAGGCCGGTCGTGCCGTAGGCCCAGGGCACCGTGAACTTGTTGCCCGGATCGGCGCCGGCGACGAGCGCCATCAGCGAAGGATCGAGATACTTCAGGTTCGGCAGCTTCGATTTGTCGAGCGGCGCGAAGATGCCGGCGGCGATCTGCTTGCCGGCGTAATTGCTGGTCGGCACGACGATGTCGTAGCCGGAATTGCCGGTGAGGAGCTTGGCTTGCAGCGTGTCGTCGCTGTCGTAGTTGTCGTACTTGACCTGGACGCCGCTCTGCTTGGTGAAGTTCGGGATGGTGTCCTTGGCGATGTAATCGGACCAGTTATACACGTTGAGCTGCGTGTCTTTCGCCGCAGCCGTCAACCACGGCGCCGCGCACAAGACCAGCGCCGCCACTTGCCCCACTACCCGTCTTTTCATTCCGTTCTCCGATCCTGACCGGCCCGTTGCCGGCCGTCCTCACCTGCGCCGCGGCACTGCGCCCACGGCTCCCCTGAAAAACCCGAAAAGTACCATCAATTATTGCGCGCTCCAAAAAAATTGCCGGGCTGTCGCGCAAACGGTACAGCGCAAGCCGTACCGCTGGAAAATTGGCCGCAATTTTAGCGGGTTATGCGCGCGTGTCCACCCGAAAAAAACACCCGTGCCGGCGCGCTTTTATCTGGTTGTCAAGTTGACGCTGTGCAGGGCGCGCCGCGTTCGCGCAAACGGGGGTGGCCCACGGCCGTAATCCGTGACTTCGATACCGGACCGCTAAGGTCGAAGTGCACGCAAGCCGCGAAGCGTTCGACGGTGCACAATAGCCTCAAAGGCTCTCACCGGCCGGGCAACGGCGCGCCGCGAATCGCGTCGCCGCTTCGTCCCAGCCTCGACGCGCCGCCCGCCGTTCGCGCAGCGGGCACGTGGCTTGCAAGAGGATGCAGTCTTGAACCTCAGGCATCGATGAACACAAATCCGTTCGCATTGCGTCCCAACCGCCGCCGGCGTCTGCCGGCCGATGGGCCGGCACGTCCGCCGCACTGGTTCTCGTTCGTCGGCGCGGGCGCGTTGATCGCGGTCGGCTATATCGATCCGGGCAACTGGGCAACCGCGCTCGGCGCCGGCGCGGGTTACGGCTACCGCCTGCTCGGCATGGTGCTGCTGTCGAGCCTGATGGCGATGCTGCTGCAGTGGCTGTCGTCGCGCCTGGGCGTCGTGACCGGGCGAGATCTCGCGCAGGTCTGCCGCGAACGCACGGGCCGCCGCGGCACCCTTTTCCTGTGGCTGACCAGCGAGGTCGCGATCATTGCGTGCGACGTCGCCGAGGTGGTCGGCAGCGCCGTCGCATTGCAAATGCTACTTGGCGTGTCGCTCACGGTCGGGGTGCTGATGTCGGCGGTCTGCACCTTCGCGCTGCTCGCGCTCCAGCAGAAAGGCGGCCGCAAACTGGAAGCGGTGATCGCGACGCTGATCGGCTTCGTCGGCCTGTGCTTCGTGGTCCAACTCGCGCTGGCGCGGCCGGACTGGCACGCGGCGCTCGCCGGCACCGTGCCGAGCGTCGAGTTGCTGCGCAACGCGGGCATGGTGTGGCTCGCGGCGGGCATCGTCGGCGCGACGGTGATGCCGCACAACCTCTATCTGCACTCGGCGCTCGTCAAGCATCACGCGCCCGACGGCAGCGACGCGCAGATCAAGGTCGCGCTGCACGTGGTCAATCTGGACACTTTCGGATCGCTGTCGTTTGCTTTCGTGATCAATGCGGCGCTGCTGATCGTGGCCGCCGCCGTGTTCTACGTGAGCGGCCATCGCGACGTGACCGATCTCGCGGATGCCCACCGTCTGATCGCACCGCTTGTCGGCACGCATTGGGCCGGCATTCTTTTTGCGGCGGCCCTGCTCGCCTGTGGATTGAGCGCGACCGTCACCGGCACGCTGGCGGGCCAGGCGGTCATGGAAGGCTTTCTGCGCATCCGCCTGCCCCGCTGGAAGCGCGCCCTGCTGACCCGCGCGCTGGCGATCGGGCCGGCGCTCTTCGCGGTCGCGCTGTTCGGCCAGCACGGTTCCAATCAGTTGCTGGTGGCAAGCCAGGTGGTGCTGAGCCTGCAATTGCCGCTCGCGGTCGTGCCGTTGATCCGCTTCACGTCGGACGCCAAGCTGATGCGCGGCTGGCGCGTGCGCGGCGTGCCGCTCGTGCTCGCGTGGCTGTCCGCCGCGTTCATCGTCACGCTCAACGGCGCGTTGTTGTGGCAACTGGCGTTCGGCGTCTGAGAGTCCGTTTCTCAACCGGGCTGTCAATGAAGTGACTTTGTAAGTATTCTCTGAGTATCTCGCCATGACCGGCGACGCGGCCTGCTTTCGCGGCGCGCCGGCCATGCGGCCTGTTTCATCGCGGCTGCCGGGTGGTCTGCGGCAGCCGTTTTTGTGCCCATTTTTGCGCCCTTCAGCGCTTTCGCGCGATCGATCCGGTGAGCATCACGGGTGTCGTCTTTCGATGCCCGCCGCGTCCGGTTCGCTCGCCGCCCATGCTCCTGGACGACAGCCCCATGCGCTTTGACACTTCGATCGACCGCCTTGCCCGCAACGCCTTTCCCCAGTTCCGTCAACTCACGGCGCGCTTCTCCCGCGTCATGCTGCCCGCCACGCTGGTCGTGTGCGCTGCGCTGTCCAACGAGGCGCGCGCGACGGTCGCGATGCTGCAACCTGCTCGCGTGGCCGCGGCCAACGAGCCGTTGCAGATCACGCTGCTCTACTCCGCCGACGACGCCAAACCCCTGACCATAACCGTCCCGCCGACCATCCGCGTGACGCTGAGCGCCGGCGAACAGTCGCCGCAGCCGCTCGATTTGCAGCGCGAGCCCGGCGCGCCCGACACGCTGCATCTGCGGCCAGGCGAGTTCCGCAAGGTGCGTTTCTCGGCGCCCTGGTCACAGTCGGCGCGTGGCGAGGTGCGCATCGACCCGGTGGGTTTCGATGCGTCGCCGGCGCTCGTCGCGATCAATCGCGGCCCGCAGCAGGACGCGATTGCCCAGGCGGAACGCGCGGAAAGCCAGGCGACCACGCCCGCTCAAGTTGCGGCGACGGCAGCCGTGGTCGGCGGCCCGACCGGCGACGCCATCGCGCCGCCCGGCGATTCGCTCGCGACCACCGGACGCGGCGTGCTCTCGCACCTTTCCTATTACGATCCGATGTACATCGCCTTCGGCCACAACGGCGACACGAATGCGCGACTGCAATTGAGCTTCAAATACCGCATCCTGATACCGGACGATCTGCGCTCCAAAGCCTTCCTCGACAACCTGTACTTCGCGTACACGCAAACCTCGATCTGGGATCTGTCCGCCGATTCGCGGCCGTTCCGCGACACGACCTACTCGCCGCAATTGTTCTACTACGTGCCGGACACCGGCTGGCAGAGCCCGTTCTTCACGCGCATGGGTTTCGCCGCTGGCGTTGCGCACGAATCGAACGGCAAGGCGGGCGCGGACTCGCGCAGCATCAACATGCCGTTTATCCGGCCGACCTGGGAATTCGGCGATCTGACGGCCAACCACCTGACGGTGTCGCCGAAGATCTATTACTACGTCGGCACGAGCAGCAACCCCGATATCGCCGACTATCGCGGCTATGTCGACTTGCTCGTCAAATACGGCAGCCCGGACGGCTGGCAACTGGCGACCACGCTGCGCAAGGGCACCAAGCACTGGTACGGCAGCGTGGATTCGCAATTCACCTATCCGCTCGCCAGACTGCTGGGCAGCGCGTGGGGCGGCTACGTTTGGGTGGGCTATTTCAACGGCTACGGCGAAGACCTGCTCGATTACAACAACCGCCAGCACTGGATGGCGCGGATCGGCTACAGCATCGCGCGCTGATGTTGATGTGTGCGGGCAATTTCGCGCGTCGAAGGTGGCGTCGAAACATGCGGCGGATGCTGCCAACCGTGCGCGAACCGCGGCCATGCCGGTCGCGCACGGCGGGGTGCATGGCGCGCATCGGTTAACATAGCGGAACTTCGCTTCTCCGCCCCAAGGTTTCCGATGGCTTCGAATCTCCACGATCTTCCCGACAGCCCGTGCATCGGCGTCTGCTCCACGCTGTTCGACGACGTCTGCAAAGGCTGCGGCCGCACCGCCGGCGAAGTCTCAAACTGGGTCTTCCTGAGCGACGAGGAAAAGCGCGCCGTATGGGTTCGCATCGAGCAGGAAGGCACGGCAATGCGGTTTGCGAACGACAAGCTGTAGATTTGCCTGGCGGCTTGCGGCCGCATGATGCTTGCGGCGCTGGCCGCTCGAATTCAAACGTCAAAAGAAAACGCCGGGGCTGAATGAACTGCACCCGGCGTTTTCACACGGCAATGCTTGTCGGTCAAGCTGGCAAGTGACGCGTGACAATCAGAACCGCATCCCGACACCCAAACCGACCACCACCGGCTCGATGCTCAAGCGGCCAAGCGGCTGACCGCCGAGCGAAGCATCCGTATGCATCCAGATCTTCTTGATGTCCGCGTTGACGAACAACGACTTGGTGACCTGCACGTCGACGCCCGCCTGCAACGCCGGTCCCCAGCTGTGATTGTTGATCGAGATCGGCTGGCCGCCCGCGTTCAGGCCGTTGTTATAGAACAGCGTGTAGTTCAGACCCGCGCCGACATACGGACGAATGCGGCCCGCGTGATTGAAGTGATATTGCAACAGCAGCGTAGGCGGCAGTACGTTCACGCCGCCGAGACCGCCGAGGTTCGAAGTAACTTGATGCCGCGACGTGCCGAGAATCAGCTCGACGCCGAGGTTGTCGCGGATCATGTACGTCAGATCCAGTTCCGGCACGATCGCGTTATTCACGCCGACGTTGAGCGCGCTCAGAGACTGGGTCGTGCTCACGTTCGGCATGATGCTGATGGCGCGCAAACGCACCAGTACGTCGCCGGCATGAATGCCGCTGATCGCGTCGTCGCCGGCGGCATGCGCCTGCGGCGCGAGCGCGCCCGCGAACAGCAGGCTCGCTGCGATGGCGGCGGTTCCGATTCTGTTTCTTTTTCTGGACGACTGCTTCATGTGCTTCCCCGCTTTGTTTGTTTGCATGCGGGGATTGTCGAAGTTCTCGTCGCGCGTCAGGTTGACGCGTATCAACCTAGCGAGAATGCCCAGCGCCCTGCGACAGCCGGTCGCGTCGCGCCCGTCAACAGCAGTTCGAGCAGGTCGTGCACGCTGCGAATCGCCGTGCCGAACGGCAACGCTTCGCGGCCGCGGAAGAACAGACCGTTCGCCACGTCGCCACGCAACGCCGCCGCGAGCCGCGTGTCGATGCAGAAGTGGCCGAACTTCTCGATACCATCGCGCCATCCGCACGCGCTGAGACATTCGAGCGCTGTTGGGCAACTATGTTTGAGCGCGCCGACTCTTTCGCGAATCTTCGTTTCATGCCGCAGATAGCGCATCAGCCACGGCGTTTTCACGGCGCGCGCGGGCAGTCCCGTCACGCTGACAAATTCGACGATATCCTCGGGCGTAGCTTCAGCCAGTACGCGCTTGAAATTCGGATGCGCGTCGCCTTCCTCGGTGACGGCGAAGGGCGTACCGAGTTGCACGCCGCTGGCGCCCGCGTTCAGCAGTGCGCGCAAAGCCCCGTGACTGTTGATGCCGCCCGCGACGATCAACGGCACGTCCTGACGGTTCAGGCCGAGCGAGGCGAATACAGCGTCGAGTTCCTCGAGGATGCGCAAGAAATCGAAGCGCCCGTCGTGTTGATCGGCCAGGTTGTTGACGCCGAGATGGCCGCCCGCGTGCGCCGGATGTTCGATCACGACCGCATCGGGCAGACGGCCTTTTTTCATCCATTTCTTCAGCACGAGCGCGACGCCGCGGCTGTCCGACAGAATCGGAATCAGCGCGATGTCGTGGCCCTGGGTCATGTCCGGCAGATCGAGCGGCAAGCCCGCGCCCATGACGATCGCATCGGCGCCGCTCTCACACGCGACGCGCACGTAGTCGGCTTGCGCGCTGACCGCTTTCATCACGTTGACGGCGATCATGCCGCGGCCTTCGCTCAATGCCCTGGCAGACTGGATTTCGCGGGCCAGCGCGGTGAGGTTGGCTTCTTCGAGAGTCGAGCGGTCAGGCGACTCGCGGCAGCGTTCCATCAGATCGCGATGATGATGCCGCAGGTCGATACTTGCGATGGTGCCCAGCGCGCCTTCGCGAGCGACGCTGCCGGCCAGACGGTGCGCCGAGATGCCGACGCCCATGCCGCCTTGCACGATCGGCAGTAGTGAGCGGCCGCGAATGACGAGCGGTGGGAAGGAATGAGAGGTGAGCATGACTGGCCCGATGGCGGATTATCGAAACGCTGATAATCGTCGGTCGGGCGCAGCCTGCGTTGCTTCAGGTCAATGAGCGGGCGAGTGTCCGGGTCATGTGTGCCCTTCTATTGATGCCGGTCAGTCGAATCACGCCTTGAACTGCATGGACTTGAGTTCGAGATATTCTTCGAGTCCGTAGACCCCGTTTTCCCGGCCAAAGCCTGACTGCTTGAAACCGCCGAACGGCGCGGCCATGTTCCACGTGCCGCCGTTGATATCGACCTGGCCGGTGCGAATGCGCCGCGCGACACCGGCGGCACGCTCGTCGCTGCCGGCCCATACCGCGCCGCCCAGGCCATACGGCGAATCGTTGGCGATCCGAACGGCTTCCTCTTCGTCCCTGTAGGTCAGAATCGACAGCACCGGGCCGAAGATTTCCTCTTGCGCGATCGTCGCCTTGGGATGCACGCGGCCGAACACGGTGGGTTTGACGAAGAAGCCCTTCGACAAGCCGTCGGGCAGGCCCGCGCCGCCCGTCACCAGTTCGGCGCCCTCCTCGATCCCCTTGGCGATGTACTGCTGCACGCGCGCCTGCTGCGCCGCCGACGCCAACGGCCCAAGACGCGTCGTCTCATTGCGCGGATCGCCGGCGACGTAGGCTTCGGCGGCCTGCTTCGCCAGCGCGCGTGCTTCGTCGTAGCGCGCTTCGGGCACCAGCATGCGCGTGTGCGCCGAACAGGTTTGCCCCGAATTCAGGAAGCACGCGCTGACCGTGCCTTTAACTGCCGCGGCGAAGTCCGCATCGTCGAGAATGACCGACGCCGACTTGCCGCCGAGTTCGAGCGCCACGCGCTTGACCGTCGCCGAGGCCAGTTCGGACACGCGTTTGCCGGCGCGAGTCGAACCGGTGAACGAAACCATATCGACCGATGGATGGCTCGCCAGCACCTCGCCCACCACCGGCCCATAGCCGCTCACGAGATTGAACACGCCGGCCGGCAGCCCGGCTTCGTGAATCGCCTCGGCCAGTACGAACGCATTCAGAGGCGCGATCTCCGAAGGCTTGAGCACCACCGTGCAACCCGCCGCGAGCGCCGCCGCGACCTTCAACGTGACCTGATTAAGCGGGTAATTCCACGGCGTGATCGCCGCCACCACGCCGACCGGTTCGCGCACCACTAGCGAATTGCCGACGCGTTCCTCGTATTGGAACTCGCTTGCCAGCTTCGCGTACGCACCCCAGTTGTAGACGGGACCGCCCACCTGAATAGCGCGCGCGAGCTTCAGCGGCATGCCGACTTCGCCGGCAATCAGGCCGGCCAGTTCGTCGGTGCGCGCTTTCAGGTTCGCGGCGATCTTGCGCAGATACTCGCCGCGCTCGGCGGCCGGCGTCGCGGCCCAGCCGTCGAACGCCACGCGCGCGGCGGCGATCGCGCTTTCGGCATCGGCCTCGACGCCTTCAGGGATGCGGCCCATGATCTCTTCCGTGCCCGAGTCGATCACGTCGATCGTGCCGGTGCCGGATGGCGCGATCCACTTGCCGTCGATATAAAGTTGCTCGTAGGTCTTCATGATGGTCGGTCCCTGTGTGTGTCGCCGGAATGGTCTTCTATTCTAACCAGCGCTGCGGGGAAGGCCGATGCATGAAGCGCGCGCCATGAAAAAAGCCCGCTTCGGAGAAGCGGGCTTTGCGGTGCGACGTGATTGCGGCGTGGCGTTCAGCCGTGCTTACTGCACGCCCTGGCTCAGCAGGAAGTCTTCGTAGTTGCCACCAAAGTCGTTCAACGTGCCATTCGTCTTCACTTCGATAATCCGATTCGCCAGCCCGCTCACGAACTCGCGGTCATGCGACACGAAAATCAACGTGCCGTCGAACTTGTCGAGCGCGATCTGCAGCGACTCGATCGATTCCATGTCCATGTGATTGGTCGGCTCGTCCATCAGCAGCACGTTGTGGCGGCCCAGCATGAGCTTGCCCCAGATCATGCGGCCCTTCTCGCCGCCGGAGAGCACCTTGACCGACTTGCGGATGTCGTCGGCGTTGAACAGCAGCCGGCCGAGCGTGCCGCGCACCATCTGCTCGTCGTCGCCTTCCTGGCGGTAGCCGTCGATCCAGTCCATCAGCGTGACGTCGTCCGGAAACTCTTCGTACGTGTCCTGCGGCATGTAACCGACGTTCGCGTTTTCGGCCCACTTCACCGTGCCGTGATCGAGCGTCAGCTTGCCGAGCAGCGAGCGCAGCAGCGTGGTCTTGCCCGCGCCGTTCTCGCCGATGATTGCGATACGTTCGCCCGGCTGCACGCTAATGCTGAAGTCGTTGAAAATCTGGCGTTCGTACTTCTTCGAAATCTTCTCGGCCACCACTGCAATGTTGTGCAGCTTCTTCTCGTACTCGAAGCGGATGAACGGGTTCTGGCGCGACGACGGCTTGAATTCCTCGATCTTGATCTTGTCGATCATCTTCAAGCGGCTGGTAGCCTGACGCGCCTTGGACTTATTCGCCGAGAAGCGGCGCACGAAGTCCTGCAGGTCGGCCACACGTTCCTTCGCCTTCGCGTTGGCGTTCTGCTGACGCTCGCGCGCCTGCGTGCTCGCCAGCATGTAGTCGTCGTAATTGCCCGGATAGACCTTCAGCGTGCCGTAGTCCATGTCGGCCATGTGCGTGCAGACCTGGTTCAGGAAGTGTCGATCGTGCGAGATGATGATCATCGTCGAGTTGTACTGGTTGAGCACGTCTTCCAGCCAACGGATCGAGTTGATGTCCAGGTTGTTGGTCGGTTCGTCGAGCAGCAGCACGTCCGGCTTCGAGAACAGCGCCTGTGCGAGCAGCACGCGCAGTTTCCAACCCGGCGCCACGTTGCTCATCGGGCCGTTGTGGTCCTCGATCGCGATGCCGATGCCGAGCAGCAGCTCGCCCGCGCGCGCCTCGGCGGTGTAGCCGTCGTACTCGGCGAACTTCGCTTCGAGTTCGGCTGCGTGCATGTAGTCGTCGTCCGTCGCGTCGGGGTTCGCGTAGATCGCGTCGCGCTCGGTCATAGCGGCCCACATTTCGGCGTGGCCCATCATCACCACGTCGAGCACGCGCACGTCTTCGTACGCGAACTGATCCTGGCGCAATTTACCGAGGCGGATGTTCGGTTCGAGCATGACGTTGCCCGAACTCGGCTCCAGGTCGCTGCCCAGGATCTTCATGAACGTGGACTTGCCGCAGCCGTTCGCACCAATCAGGCCATAGCGGTTCCCTCCCCCGAATTTGACCGAGATATTCTCGAAGAGGGGCTTTGGCCCGAATTGCATGGTGATATTGGCGGTAGACAGCACGGCGCGTCCCTTTGAATGTGATATCGGCGAAAAACCCAATATTTTAGCAGGTTATCGCGAATTCAACCCGCGCGCCCATCGAGCTACCGGCTTGGGACGCCGCGCGGCGTCTGCAGAACGTCGATGAAGGCCGACAGGTCGGCCTCGCCAAGCCCCATCGCCGCGCCGAGCCGCAACAATTGCTGAACCGTCGACGACACCGGCATCGGCGTGCCGGTCTCGTACGCGGTCGCCGCCACCGTGTCGATGTCCTTCTGAAATGTCCGGAACGCGCCGATCGGCGCGAGGCCGGTTTGGGTCATGCGCGGCACGAACGTCTGCAGCAGCACGGAATCGGCCCAGCCGCCCGCCAGACCTTCGGTCAGCCGGGAAGCGTCGAGGCCGCTGCGTTGCGCGAGGCTCACCGCTTCGGCAATTGCCGCCAGCGTCGCGGTGACGATGGTCTGATTGCACAGCTTGGCGGTCTGGCCGGCGCCGACGTCGCCCATGTGCGTGACACGCGACGCGTAGGCGCCGAGCAAGGGCTTGACGGCTTCGACGTCGACCGCGGCGCCGCCGGCCATGACGGCGAGCGTGCCGGCGGTGGCGCCGGCCACGCCGCCTGAAACCGGCGCGTCGATCCAGCCGATGCTGTCGGCGGACGCAGTTCCGACCGCGCGAACCGTCGTCAACGCCGCCGCGCGCTGCGCGAAAGCGCGCGTCGCGGCCGGCGGGATGCTGGAGTGATCGACGATCCAGCGCAACCGGCCCGATACGGGCGCATCGGCGCCAAGAAGGCCCGAAGCGCCGAACACGGTCTCCTCCACCGCCGCCGCATCCGCGACGCACAGCAGCACGGCTTCACACCGTGCGGCAAGTTCGCGCGGCGTGTCGACCACTCGAGCGCCGTCGGCCACCAGCGCTTCCGCCTTCGCCCGCGTGCGATTCCAGACATGCACGGTATGCCCCGCGCGCAGCAGATGCCGGATCATCGGCGCACCCATCAAACCGGGACCGCAAAAACCAATTTCCACTTTCGAACCTCGTCGGATATCAGATTGAGTTGCGCGGACATGATAACGGCGGCGCCTCGCCACGGCATACCGGGCACGGCATGTGCGACATGACTCCCTCACGAGGCCGTTCGCGGCGCTTCTCGTTGCCTATACTTTTTGAACACCAACGAAGATCAAAGGAGGAAGTCCATGTCCGAACACGTCTACAAACAGATCGAACTGACCGGCTCGTCGACGAAATCGAGCGATGACGCGGTCAGCACTGCAATCGCGAAGGCGTCGAAGACGCTGCGCAATCTGCACTGGTTCGAAGTAACGGAAGCGCGGGGCCAGATCGAGAACGACAAGGTGGCTTACTGGCAGGTGACGATCAAGGTAGGCTTGCGCATCGATTGACGCGCAGAGAGCCCAGCCGTCAGCGCAAGCGCGCTAAAACTCTAAGGCAAAAAAAAGCTGCGTCCGCACTGGACGCAGCTCCTCAAAGCAGCGGTTGCTGAGACCGCCGCCTGGTCGACCTGTTGACGACGTTACTTCGGCAGCGTGCCGTCCACGCCTTCCACATACCAGTTCAGGCGTTGCAATTCCGGATCGGTCAGCGTCTTGCCGGCCGGGACCTTCACCGCGCCGGACTGGTCCTTGATCGGACCAGTAAACACGTCCCACTTGCCGCCCGCCAGTTCGTCACGCTTCGCCGAAACCTGCTTCTGCGCGTCAGCCGAGATTGCGGACGTGTTCAGATCCTCGAGATTGACGGCCTTCTGCGGAATACCCCACCACACCGGATCGTTCTTCCACTTGCCGTCCAGCACCTGCTGGATCGCCGCGTTGTAATACACGCCCCAGTGCGCGACCACCGAACCGAGGTGCGCGTCGGGACCGAACTTCTTCATGTCCGAATCCCAGCCGAACGCGTGCACGTGCTTGGCCGACGCCGTGGCGAGCGTGGCGCTCGAATCGGTGTTTTGCAGCAGCACGTCGGCGCCCTGGCCGATCAGCGTTTCAGCCGCCTGCTTTTCCTTGCCCGGATCGAACCAGCTGTTGATCCAGATGACCTTGGTGTGCACCTTCGGATTCACCGAGCGCGCGCCGAGCGTGTACGCGTTGATGTTGCGGATCACTTCGGGAATCGGCACCGACGCCACGAAACCGAGCGTGTTGGTCTTCGTCACATAGCCCGCGGCGACGCCGGCGAGATACGCGCCCTGGTACATGCGCACGTCATAGGTGCCGAAGTTCGGCGCCTTCTTGTAGCCGGTTGCGTGCAGGAACACGGTGTCCGGGAAATCCTTCGCGACCTTCAGTTCGAAGTCCTGATACCCGAAGCTCGAACCGATGATGATCTTGTTGCCCTTGTTCGCCAGATCGCGGAACACGCGCTCGGAGTCGGCCGATTCCGGCACGTTTTCGATGCGCGTGATCTTGATCTTGTTGCCGAACTTCGCTTCCGCTTCCTTCGATCCCTGATCGTGCGCGAAGGTCCAGCCCGCATCGCCCGGATTGCCCAGGTAGACGAACGCGACGCCCGGCGCATCGGCGGCCTGCGCGCTTTGCGCGAGCGGCGCGGCGAGCGCCAGCGAGGCCGCGCCCCAAGCGAAAGCGGTCAGCAGATTTCTTCTCTTCATGTTTTCTCCTGTCGTGTTTATCGAATGCGTGTTTATCAATGATGTGAAAAGCGGAGTCGATGGTCGGTCAGCCCGCCGAGAAAAACGGTTTGCCCAGCGAGGCGGGCGCATTCAGACGGATCGTGTTCGGATTGCGCGAGATCAGCACCAGCACGACGACCGTCGCGACGTAGGGCAGCATCGCGAGGAATTGCGTCGGCACCGGCACGCCGATCGCCTGCGCGTAGAACTGCAGGCCGGTCACGGCGCCGAACAGCAGCGCGCCGATCAGCAGACGCCCCGGGCGCCACGTCGCGAACACGACCAGCGCGAGCGCGATCCAGCCGCGGCCCGAAGTAAGCTGCTCCTGCCACAGGTGCAGATTGACGATCGAGTAGTAACCGCCCGCAAGCCCGGCCATGCCGCCGCCGAACGCCACCGCGCCGTAGCGCACGCCGATCACCGGGAAGCCGACCGAGTGCGCCACCTGCGGCGATTCGCCGACCGAGCGCAACACCAGACCCGCGCGCGTGCGGTACAGGAACCAGCCGATCACCGCGAACATCAGGAACGCGAGGTAATCGAGCGGCGTGAGACTGAAGAACGCGGGACCGAGCACCGGGATCTTCGAGAGGCCGGGAATGGTCCATGTGTCGATGGTCGCGCGCACCGCCGCCGATGTGTACGGCTTGCCGACATAAGCCGACAGACCGATGCCGAAGATCGTCAGCGAGAGGCCGGTGGCGACCTGATTGGCGAGCATGGTGAGGGTGAGAAACGCGAACAGCAGCGACATGGCGAGACCGGCGCCGATCGCGGCGAGCACGCCGAGCCACGGGCTGCCGGTGATCGCGGTGACCGCGTAGCCGGTCACCGCGCCCATCAGCATCATGCCTTCGACGCCGAGGTTGAGGACGCCCGATTTCTCGGTGACGAGTTCGCCCGCGCCCGCGAACATCAGCGGAATCGCGGCGGTGACGGCGCTCGAGGTGAGCGAGCTGGCTTGTTGAATGTCCATTTGGATCCGGCGCAAAAATCAGTGAGCGATGAGCAGTGAGCGAGTCAGTGAGCCTGGGCGGCCAGCGTACGTCGGCGCACGCGGTAGTTCACGAACAGGTCGGCGCCCAGCAGGCAGAACAGCAGCAGCCCCTGGAACACACCGGAAAGCGCCTGCGGCAGTTGCATCGAGGTTTGCACGGCTTCGCCGCCGAGATACAGCAGCGCCATCAGCAGGCTCGCGAGCACGATGCCGAGCGGATGCAGCCGCCCCACGAACACGACGATGATTGCCGTGAAGCCATAACCCGGCGACCATGTAGCCTGCAACTGCCCGATCGGACCGGAGATCTCGCCCATGCCGGCGAGGCCCGCCAAACCGCCGCTGATCAGCAGCGACGTCCAGATAGTCTTCTTGTCGGAGAAGCCGGCGTAGCGCGCGGCGAGCGGTGCGAGACCGCCGACGTTCATGCGGTAGCCCGCAAAGCTCTTGCGCATGAAAATCCACACGAGCGGAATCGCGATCAGCGTGACGAACACCGATGCGTTCAAACGCGTGCCGCGCAGCCATTTGATGTGCCAGTCGCCGGAGAAGGTCGGATAGAGCGCGTCGCCGCTGAACATCTCCGAGAGCGGGAAGTTCATGCCCTGCGGGTCGCGCCACGGGCCGCTCACCAGATAGATCAGCAACTGCGTCGCCACATACGTGAGCATCAGGCTGACGAGAATCTCGTTGGTGTTGAAGCGGCTCTTGAGCAGCGCCGGAATCGCCGCCCACGCCATGCCGCCGAGCACGCCGGCGATCATCATGGTCGGCAGGATCCACCAGCCGGTGGCCTGATCGAAATAGATCGCGACGCCGCTCGCGGCAATGCCGCCGAGCAGCATCTGCCCTTCGGCGCCGATGTTCCACACGTTGGCGCGATAGCCGATGGCAAGACCAAGCCCGATCAGGCACAACGGCGACGCCTTCAGCAGCAGCTCGGACCAGCCGTTCACGCTGGAGAGCGGCTCGATGAAAAACGCGTGCATGGCTTGCAACGGATCGCGGCCGACGAGGCTGAAGATCAGAAAGCCGATCGCGAGCGTGAGCAACGCGGCGATCAGCGGCACGGCGAGCTGCATGGTGCGCGAGGGCGTCGTGCGTGCTTCGAGTCGATACGGAAGAATCATGGGTAGCGTGTGATTTATATGGTTCTCGTTCTGATGCCGGGCGAGCTCACGCGTATTCGCGAGACAGACGCCCGCTCAGGCATGCGCCGGTTGTTCCGCCGAAGGCGCCGAGCCCTCGCGGTCGCCGAACAGGCCCGCCATCCAGCGGCCGATTTCCTCGGCGTTGGTCGCCCCCGTGGCGCGAACCGGCGAGAGTCTGCCGCCTGCGAGCACCGCGATGCGATCGCAGATGTCGAATAATTCCTCCAACTCCTCCGAGATCACCAGAATCGCCACGCCGCGCGCCGACAGATCGAGCAACTGCTGCCGAATGAACGACGCCGCGCCGACGTCGACGCCCCACGTGGGCTGCGCGACCACCAGCACCTTGGGCGCCTGCAGAATCTCGCGTCCCATGATGTATTTCTGCAGATTGCCGCCCGACAGACTTTGCGCGAGCGCTTCGGAGCCGCCGCAGCGCACGTCGAAAGCGTCGATGCAGCGCTTTGCAAACGCACGCATCGCGCCCGCCTTGATCCAGCCCGAACTCACCATCTGCTGACGATGCGCGGTGAGCAGCGCGTTTTCCGACAGCGTCATGGCCGGCACCGCGCCGCGGCCAAGGCGCTCTTCCGGCACGAAGCCGAAGCCGAGCGCACGTCGGCCGCCTGCGCCGAGGCGTCCCGCCGCCTTGCCGCAAATGGTGACCGCGTCGGCACGCACGCCGCGCTTTTCGCCCGACAGCGCCGACAGCAGTTCCGCCTGTCCATTGCCCGAGACGCCCGCGATGCCGAAGATTTCGCCCGCATGCACGCCGAACGACACGTCGCTCAACGAGGTGCCGAACGGGTCGTCGCTTTCCACCGAGAGTTGCTTGACGTCGAGCAGCACGGCGCCCGGATTGTGTTCGCGCCGCGTGTAATCGGGCAGCGAGTGGCCGACCATCAATTGCGCGAGCGACGCATGGGTTTCGCCCTTCGGCTTCACGTGACCCGTCACGCGGCCGCCGCGCATCACCGTCGCGGTGTCGCACAGTTCCTGGATTTCGTCGAGCTTGTGGCTGATGTAGAGGATGCTGCAGCCTTCGGCCGCGAGCCGCCGAAGCGTCGCGAACAGCTTGCGGACCGCTTGCGGCGTCAGCACCGAAGTCGGCTCGTCCATGATCAGCAAACGCGGATTCTGCAGCAGACAACGCACGATCTCGACGCGTTGCCGCTCGCCCACGGTCAGGCTATGCACGTGGCGTTGCGGATCGATATCGAGGCCATAATCCGCGGAGACTTCGCGGATGCGCTTCGATAGCGTCTTCAGATCGAAAGGTTCGTCGAGCGCGAGCGCGATGTTTTCGCCGACCGTGAGCGTCTCGAACAGCGAAAAGTGCTGGAACACCATGCCGATGCCCAGTTTGCGCGCCGCCGCCGGGTTGGCGATCGCGACCGTCTGGCCTTCCCAGCGAATCTCGCCGGCGTCGGGCCGCACCGCGCCGTAGATGATTTTCATCAGCGTGCTTTTGCCGGCGCCATTCTCGCCGAGCACGGCATGGATTTCGCCCGGCGCGACGATCAACGTGACGTCGTCGTTGGCGCGCACGGCCGGGTATTGTTTGGTGATGCCCTGGAGCATCAACCGGGGCGCCGCCTGTTCCGGCCTGTCTGCCGGCTGCGCGGCGGCGCCGTCGCTATAAGAAGAGTCGCTCATGTGATTCCGTAGTACGTCAGTGACTGCCGGTTACAGCGCGTCCGCCCACCTTGCCGGCAAGCGATCCGTCACCACAACCGGATGACAATACCTAATTCGACCCACTCAGTCGAGCCGCCAAAATTCCCCGCAAACCCGCGCCGTAGCGCGCTCTGCGGGTATCCCACTCTTGACGTGGCGTTTCGTTCATATTAAAAGTCATATACCCCCACGCCCGTTCGATCAGCCAGAACATATATTTCGGAGAAGTCATGAGTCAGCAACGCGAGGCGATCGATACGTACCTGTTACGCGTCTTGCACACCCTGTTGATGGAACGCAGCGTCACGCGCGCGGCCGTCAAACTGAATCAATCGCAACCCGCCATCAGCGCGGCGCTGCGCCGCTTGCGCGACATCACCGGCGACCCGCTGCTGGTGCGCGGCAAATCCGGCATGGTGCCGACGGAATACGGCCTGCGGCTGCTCGAACCGGTGCAGAACGCGCTGCGCGAGATCGAACGTATCAAGTTCCAGCAGCACAACTTCGATCCGGCTACGTCCATCCGTTGCTACCGGATAGGCTGTCCGGACTACCTGAACGTGCTGTTCGTGCCGACGGTGGTCGAACGCTTTCGTCAGGCCGCGCCGAACGCGACGCTCGAGTTTCACTCGCTCGGGCCGGCCTTCGACTACGAACTCGCACTCGAAGACGGCAAGCTCGACATCGTGGTCGGCAACTGGCCGGAGCCGCCGGAGCAACTGCACCTGTCGAACCTGTTCGTCGATCAGATCGTGTGCCTGATGAGCAACACGCATCCGTTCGCCAAACGCGGCGGTCTCACGCTCGACCAGTACCTGAACGCTCCGCATCTCGCGCCTACTCCTTATTCGGTGGGCCAGCGCGGCGCGATCGACGTGCATCTCGCACGCGAGCGGCTCAAGCGCCATGTGGTCGTGACGTTGCCGTACTTCAATCTGGCGCCGTATGTGCTGATCAAGTCCGATCTGATCTTCACGACAACGCGCCTCTTTGCCGATTACTACGCCAAGTTCCTGCCGCTCACGGTCGTGCCGGCGCCGCTCGATTTTCCGCCGATGCAGTACTACCAACTGTGGCACGAGCGCGTGCATTACTCCGATGAAGTGCGCTGGTTGCGCAGCCTGGTCGCCGAAGCGACCAAGACGTTGATCGACAAGCCTTGAGTTTTTGCTTTGCTTTGCGGGTTATCGGCGCTCGCCGATAACCCGCTCCTTCTTTTACGCCGCCGCTTCGTAAAGCGTCTTCGCCAACCGGTTATGCTGCTCGATGACCGGTCCGAGTTCCAGCGTCGTCAACTGCCCTTCTTTCACGACCACCTTGCCGCCGATCACGCTATAGCTCACCTGCGACGGCGCGCAGAACACAAGCGCCGCAACCGGGTCATGCAACGCGCCGGCAAAGAGCGGCTGACGCAAATCGAACGACACGAAATCCGCCGCCATGCCTGGCGCCAATGCGCCGATATCGTCGCGATTGAGCACCTTCGCGCCGCCGAGCGTCGCGATTTCCAATGCCTCGCGCGCGGTCATTGCATCCGGCCCGAAGCCGACTCGCTGCAACAGCAACGCCTGACGCACCTCGGCGATCATCTGCGCGCCGTCATTCGACGCCGAACCGTCGACGCCCAAGCCCACCGGCACGCCCGCCAAACGCATGCGCTTCACCGGCGCGATGCCCGACGCGAGCCGCATGTTCGAACACGGACAGTGCGCGACGCCGGTGCCGGTGCGCGCGAACAGTTCGATGCCCGCGTCGTCGAGTTGCACGCAGTGCGCATGCCATACGTCATGGCCGACCCAGCCGAGGTCTTCCGCGTACTCCGCCGGCGTCATGCCGAACTTCTCGCGGCTATACGCGATGTCGTTGACGTTCTCCGCCAGGTGCGTATGCATCGACACGCCATACTGCCGCGCCATCACCGCCGACTCTCGCATCAGATCGCGGCTCACCGAGAACGGCGAGCACGGCGCGACCACCACGCGCAACATCGCGTAACGCCCTTCGTCGTGGTACGTCTCGATCAGGCGCTGCGTGTCCTGCAGAATGTCCGCTTCACGTTCGACCACCGAGTCCGGCGGCAAGCCACCGTCTTTCTGCCCCACGCTCATGCTGCCGCGCGCCGCGTGAAAACGCATGCCGATCCGGCGCGCCGCGGCGATGCTGTCGTCGAGGCGGCTGCCGTTCGGATAGATATACAGATGGTCACTCGAAGTCGTGCAGCCGGAGAGCAACAGCTCGGCCATTGCCGTCAGCGTCGAGACTTCGATCATCTCCGGCGTGAGATTCGCCCACACCTTGTAAAGGTTGGTCAGCCAGCCGAACAACTCGGCGTTCTGCGCGGCCGGAATCGCGCGCGTGAGGCTCTGATACATGTGGTGGTGCGTGTTCACCAGGCCCGGAATCACCAGATGCCCGCGCATGTCCAGCACTTCGTCGGCGGTTTGCGGTAGATCCGCCGTCGGTCCGACCGCGACGATGCGGTTGTCCTCGATATACAGGCCACCGTCGCGCAGTTCGCGCCGGGCGCCGTCCATCGTGACCAGCACATCCGCGTGCTTCACCAGCATCGTTTTTTTGGGCTTATTCGTTTGATTAGCCGCTTGTTCCATCGTCATTCGTTTCTCCGCTTCATTGCTTCCGTGCAAAGCCGTTCGAACGCGATGTGACGGCGCTGCCGTGCCGCCGCGTCCCGTCGAACGCCGTTGGCCCGGTTACCCAGCGTGCTTCCGCCGTCTTCGGGGTGTGCGCCGCGGCTGAATCGTCGTCGATTCGCGTTTGCTGCAACGCACAGGCGTAACCTTCGACGGCCAAAATAATGCTGACAACTCACGCCGATGCGATACCCAACTTCAGGCCGTCGATATAGTGGGTCTTTTTTGGCGCCGGTACGATCCGCCCGTAAGGCATTTGCGCTGTAATAGTCGAAGGAATCGGTCTTTGCGGCTTTCAGCAGGCTGTCCGTCATGCGCCAGCTATTATCTTTCCTATCTCGCGCGCGCTGAACGGAACATCCTTTTTACAATGGCTGTCACGGCGCTCGCTTCAATTCGCCGACGGGTATGTAGCCACTGACGTGGAGCCTCGATCCGCCGCAAACGTATCTGGATCGGGCTGCCGCCGAAACCTCGCAAACACACAAGGAAAATTGCGAATGGGAAAGCTCACTACCCATGTGCTCGACACCGCGAACGGCCGTCCCGGCGCGGGCGTCAAGGTCGAACTCTTCGCGCTCTCAGGCGACACGCGCCGCGCGCTCAAAACCACCACCACCAATGACGACGGTCGTTGCGACCAGCCGCTGCTCGAGGGCGACGCGCTAGTCGCGGGCGAATACGAACTCGTGTTCGGCGCCGGCGATTACTTCGCGTCGATCGGTACGAAGGTGCCGGAGCCGCGCTTCGTCGATCGAGTCGTGTTGCGCTTCGGCGTGGCCGATGCCGGCGCGCACTATCACGTGCCGCTGCTTGTGTCGCCGTGGTCATACAGCACGTATCGCGGCAGCTAAGGAGACATCTGCCGCTTGGTGTTGGAAAGAGGCTGGAGGAAGCGAGGTCGAGTTCGCGCAGCATGACGATCGCGCTCGATTGCATTGCGCAGATGCTCAGGGAGACCCAGGCGAGCACCCGCGAAACGCAATCGAACGCACGCGACTCGTCCCGATTCGAACCCAACCCGACCAACGCATCGAGCCAATAAAAACCGGCGCTGTGCGAACTGAGCGCATCGCGTCTTCACCCCGCAGTCTGCGCAGCGACGTGCTGCCCTGCCAACGACCCGTCAGCCGGGTTTTAGAAAGGCATACAACGTCGCTGCGCGTACAACGAATCAGAAGTGGAGGAGTTTCATGGAAGGCTTTATCACAGACTGGTTGAATCTGGCGATTCGCTGGTTTCACGTCATCGCCGCGATTGCATGGATCGGCGAATCGTTTTATTTCGTCGCGCTCGACAACAGCCTGAAACCGCCGACGGACCCGAATCAGCGCAGGCGCGGCGTGTTCGGCGAACTGTGGCACGTGCACGGCGGCGGCTTCTACAACATGCAGAAGTACACCGTCGCGCCGCCGGAAATGCCGGAGGATCTGCACTGGTCGAAGTGGCCGTCGTACACCACGTGGCTGTCGGGCTTCGGTCTCTTTACCGTGCTGTATCTGTTCTCGCCGAGCACTTACCTGATCGACAAGAACGTGCTGGATATGGGCCCGGTGGTCGCCGTCGCCTCGGCGCTCGGCTTCCTCGCCGCCGGCTGGATCGTGTACGACTCGCTGTGCCGCATTCTCGGCAACAAGGACAAGGTGCTCGGCATCTGCGTCGGCGTGTACGTGCTGATCGCGGCGTGGCTCGCATGCCATATCTTCGCGGGCCGCGCGGCTTACCTGATCATGGGCGCGATGCTGGCGACGATCATGTCGGCCAACGTGTTCTTCGTGATCATTCCGGGCCAGCGCAAGATGGTCGACGCGATGCTCAAGGGCGAGACGCCGAACCCGATCTACGGCAAGCGCGGCAAGCAGCGCTCGGTGCACAACACGTATTTCACTCTGCCGGTGGTGTTCGCGATGCTGTCGAACCACTACGCGATGACCTATACGCACCCGTACAACTGGGCCGTGCTGCTGGTCATCATGCTGGCCGGCGCGCTGATCCGTCAGTTCTTCGTGATGCGTCACCGTGGCCAGGTGCTGTGGTATCTGCCGCTGGTGGGCATCGCGCTGATGTTCGGCGCCCTCTTCTGGACGATGCCGAAGCCGATGGTGCCGCAAGCACAAGCGGCGAACGCGCCGGTGGTCCGCGTGGCCGATATCGCGCCGGTGCTGCAACAGCGCTGCGTGGCGTGCCACTCCGCGCATCCGACGATGATGGGCAGCGCCCCGGCCGGCGTGCTGCTCGATACGCCGGATGAAATCTCGCAGAACGCGCAGCGGATCTACCAGCAAGCCGTGACGCTGAAGGCCATGCCGCTCGGCAACGTGACGCACATGACCGACGACGAGCGGATGAAGATCGCCGCGTGGTTTCAGGGTGGTGCGGTGAAGTAATCATCGGGCCGGGCGTGGGTACCCGGCCTGGCAATGGATGAAGCAACATTGAGGCGGGCTTTTCGCGCGAGCGGGAAGTCCGCTTTTTTGTGTGCGTCGATGCTGGCGCTTTAACGGCAACTCGGTTACTTGTGGCCCGAAGGCTACAAAATGGCGAAAAAAAGAAAATTTGTAGCCCATGGGGCACAAGCACATTAATCAAATTTGTGCCTTACAGGCTACAATATCGGGCGTGTTCATCGAAATTAACGCCTTGGGGCTACAAATGACCAACCTTGCCGATGTATCAGACATGCTGAAGGCCGTGCGCCACGATAGCAATCTGTCGCAAGAGGAGCTGGCGCGCCGGGCCGGCGTCGCGCGCACCACCGTCGCGCGTATGGAAACGCTCGCCAAAAACGATATGAGCGTGTCCGTGCTCGTGCGCCTGCTCGAAGCGGCAGGCTACGACCTCAAGTTCGTCGCGCACGGACACGGGCGCACACTCGAAGACATCCTCGCTGAACAACGCAGTCCGGACGCGAACCAATGAGGCTCGACGTTCAGGTATTGGGCAGGAACGTCGCCACGCTATTTCGCGAGCGCGACGACTACGTCCTCAAATACAACCGCGACGCGAGCGCGGCAGACTTCGTCAGCCTGACCATGCCGGTGCGCGAAGAGGCCTGGCGCTGGCCGCGCGATCTGCATCCGTTTTTCCGGCAGAACCTGCCGGAGGGTTATCTGCTGAATCTGATCCGCGAGCAATTTGGACCGTTGCTCGACGGCACCGACCTGTCGCTGCTGGCCGTCGTAGGTGCAATGGGGATTGGCCGCGTCACCGTGACGCCTGAAGGCGTCGCGCCGGGCACAGAACTGCAAGCGCTCGACGTGCAGGACATTTTGCACGGCGACAACACGGCTGAACATTTCGCGCGCCTCGTGCGCGACTATGCGCGCGCGGCAATTTCGGGCGCCGTGCCGAAGTTCATCGCACCTGAGGGCGATATTTCCGGCACGTCCATGCCGATGCCGCTCGGCAAGCCCACCATCCGGACGAGTCGCCACATCGTCAAAGGTTCAGACGACAGCACGCCGTTTCTCGGCTTCAACGAGTTCTACTCAATGCGCGTGCTGGAGCGGCTCGGCGTCGCGCCGGTCGCGCGCACGCAGATGTCGGACGATGGGCGGGCGCTGATCGTCGAGCGCTTCGACGTCGACGCACAGGGATTGCCGGCCTACGGCGTCGAAGACATGTGCGGCCTGTTGGGTTTGCCGCCGCACGAAAAATACAACTCGACCAGCGAGAAAATGCTCAAAGCCGCGCGAGCCTATCTGCTCGATCGCGACACCATGCGGCCGCAACTCGAACAGCTTGGCTGGCATCTGCTGACGAACTACGTCGTACGCAACGCGGACTGTCATACGAAGAACGTGGCGTTGCTCTATACGTCGGTCGATGATGTCGCGTTCACGCCTGTGTTCGACATCGTCACGACGCAAGCGTACCCGCGCTTTGCAGCCAATCCGCCGGGCTTGCCGATCGACGGCCGCAAAACCTGGGCGGCCGGCAAAACGCTGGAGCGTTTTTTCAACACGCGCATGGGCATTGCGCCGCGACAATACGCGCAGATGGTCGAGGCGTTGTGCGATTCGGCTGTCGCCGTCGGTCATGAGTTGATTGAAGCGGCGCGCAACGAAAAACAATGGCACACCGTTGCGAAGCACATGCTTCACGCTTGGGACGACGGCATGGCGTCCTTGCGCTCGCCGAAGAAGAGCCTGCAATTCAAGGGACTCAAACCGGCGATCGAAGCCGCGGGTTTTTCCGCGCCTGAACCGGCGGAACGCCCGCGCGAAGTGATCGGGCATTCACCGCTTCTTGCCAAACGTAGCTAAACGCAGAACAATGGCGGCGCTACCGGTAAGGTTCACCGCAAAAAAGAACCCACAGCATGAATGATGCTGTGGGTTCTTTTTAATCAACCTGCTCGCTACATCGAAGCAATAACGATCAAACCGCTACCGCGCTCAACGCATCTTCAGTGAGCCACAACGACTCCACGAGATCCTGCTCATTGAGATTGAGTCCATCGCCGCCACGATCGACGACGATAAAGTCGCTCACGTCGCCCAACGCGATCAGCGGGTGATGCCACACGCCCTTCGCATAGTTCACGCCCTGCCAGCCGCTCGTCACGAACGCGCGAATCTTCGACGCGTCCAGCTCGCCCGCCGGCGCCACGACTACCAGATACGGCTTGTCGTTCAGCGGCACGAACGCCTGGCTGCCGAGCGGATGCCGCTCGAGCATCTTCACTTCGAACGGCAGTGTGCGTGGCTGTCCGCGAAACAGGTTGACGAGCGTGCGGCCGTTCTCGTCGGTGACGTCCACTTTCGCGAGATCGTG
The DNA here is from genome assembly GCF_046028095.1 of Paraburkholderia phytofirmans. Taxonomy (GTDB): domain Bacteria; phylum Pseudomonadota; class Gammaproteobacteria; order Burkholderiales; family Burkholderiaceae; genus Paraburkholderia; species Paraburkholderia phytofirmans_A. The sequence continues at coordinate 155,560 of NZ_JAQQDJ010000008.1, read as the reverse complement.
AAAGCGGATCGTCGTGCCGAGGTTGATCGGAATCTGCTTCGCGCCTTCGAGTTCGATCACGTCGCCGAACGCGGCGAACGCTTCTTTCGTCAACGGTTCGATCGCGAGCGTTTTCATGATGCGAGCGTGCCCCACAGACGCAGACGCGACACGCCGCCGTCCGGAATGATGTTGAAGCGCACGTGCGTCACCGGACCCAGCGCCGCGATTTCGCTTTCGAAATAGTGCTGGTTGTCCATCTTCAACTTCTGTTCGCCGAGCAGCACCGGCCAGAACATGGCCTGCGTGATCAGCGAACTGTCCGTGCCGCCCGTCACGTACGCGGCCTGAATCGAGCAGCGATCCGGAAAGTTGCCCTTGAAGTGCGCCGTATCGACTTCGATCTTTTTGATCACGCCCGGCTGCGCCAGCGCGACGATCGCCCAGTCGTTGCCCGGTTCGCGACGGCGGCGCGTTTCCCAGCCGTCGCCCATGTTCACGCCGCGGCCCGGCATCAGAATCGTCGACGCAGCGCCGAAGTGCTGGTTGTTGGCCGCGACCAGATACGCGCCGTTTTCCATCGCCGCCAGATCGAACTGCTCGGTGCGGCTCGCGCCCGCCCAATCGACTTGCGGTTGACCATACACACGCAGACGCGCGATCCCGCCGTCCGGATAGATGTTCACGCGCAGATGCGTGTACGCGTTCGCGTCGCTGACTTCGTGGTAGTGGTGGCTATTGCCTTGCAACGTGGTGGACGGCACGATTTCGGTCCATTGCGTCGACTGGTTCGGTGCGCCGTCCACCACGCGTGCGGCTTCCACCGACGCCGCCGGCGGGAAGTTGCCCGTGAAGTGGCTGGTGTCGAGGTCGAGACCCTTGATCACGCCCGGCCGCGCCAGTTTCACGACGCACCAGTCATAGCCGTTGGCGCGCTTGCGGCGCGTTTCCCAGCCGTCCATCCACTTGCCGTTGTCGTCGTACTTGCCCGGAATGAAGACGGCCGGCTCCGGATTCAGCATGCGTTCCTTCGGTGCGAAGAAATCGTCGCTGGCCTCGAGCGCCTGCGCGCCCAGGCGCGGGTCCGCCAGATTCACATAACGGCGCGTGAATTCCGGTGCGTTGGGGTCGAGAATCGGGAGTGCCATCTTTGTCTTCCTTAGTGTTAGTCAGTGCTCAAAAAACGTTTCGGTTCGAGTCCAGCGACGCGCGGCAAAACCTTACGCGTCGATCAGGTCGTCGAGCCGGAAACGTGCGATACGGTAGATCTGATCGAGGCTCGCGCGCAGTTCGTCGGCGCGGCTATTGTTCACGCGCGCCTCGAAGTTCGCGATGATGCCGTGACGGTCATACCCACGCACGGCGAGAATGAACGGAAAGCCGAATTTCTCGCGATACGCGGCGTTCAGCGCGAGCAGTTTGTCGAATTCTTCCTGCGTGCATTGCGCGAGGCCGGCGCCGCTTTGCTCACGCGTGGATTCGGCGGTCAGTTCGCCGCGCACCGCGGCCTTGCCGGCGAGCTCCGGGTGGGCGTTGATCAACGCCAGTTGCTTCTCTTCGCCTGAAGTCTCGACAATGTCCGACATCTTGCGATGCAGTTCGTCGATGCTGGCGAAAGGCCGTTGCTGCGCGGCGATTTCCGCGACCCACGGCGAGTGCTCGAAAATGCCCGACAGCGCTGCCACGAACGCGTCGGTCGAGGTGCTGTTGAGTTGATCAAGAGTGTATTGCATCGCCTTCATGCCGCAGCCCCGCGGTTGTTTTGTTGATAAGGATGATGTTCGCGCCAGTGGCGCGCAATATCGACGCGCCGCGTCACCCAGACGCGATCGTGCTGTTCGATATGGTCGAGGAAACGTTGCAGCGCGCGGAAACGCCCAGGGCGTCCGAGCAGACGGCAGTGCATACCGATAGAGAGCATCTTGGGCGCTTCGTCGCCTTCTTCGTAGAGCACGTCGAATGCGTCGCGCAGGTACGTGAAGAAGTGGTCTGCGGTGTTGAAGCCTTGCGGGCTCGCAAAGCGCATGTCGTTGGTGTCGAGCGTGTACGGCACGATCAGTTGCGGCACTTTCGCGCCGCCTGTCACGTCAACGTCCATCCAGAACGGCAGATCGTCGCCGTAGTAATCCGAGTCGTACAGGAAACCGCCGTATTCAGCGACCAGACGCCGTGTGTTGGGACTGTCGCGGCCGGTGTACCAGCCGAGCGGACGCTCACCCGTCACGCGCTCGATCGCTTCCATGCCGAGGCGCATGTGCTCCGCTTCTTTCTCCGGCGCCATGTCCTGATAGTGAATCCAGCGATAACCGTGGCAAGCAATCTCATGCCCGAGTTCGACGAAGGCACGCGCCAGTTCCGGATGCCGTTCGACCGCCATGCCGACGCCGAACACCGTGAGCGGCAGCTTGCGCTTCTCGAATTCGCGCAGGATGCGCCAGACGCCCGCGCGCGAACCGTATTCGTAGATCGACTCCATGCTCATGTGGCGCGCCGGGAAAGACGCGGCGCCGACGATTTCCGACAGAAACTGCTCGGAGCCGGGATCGCCGTGCAGCACGCAGTTTTCACCGCCCTCTTCGTAATTCAGAACGAATTGCACCGCGACACGCGCTCGACCCGGCCAGTTTGCCTGCACCGGGTGGCGGCCGTAGCCGATCAGATCGCGTGGGTAGTTCGGGTCGAGTGGCATGGTTTGACGAATGCGTGGTGACGGTACGTAAAATTCGCGTGGAACTCATGTGGTGTGCACATGAGGTCGTGCTTGAGTTTGCGTGCGGCATGCAAATGACTGATGCGGGCGCTAGAGAGACAGCGTCAGAAAGAGCTCTGAAAAGCAGCAGAAAAAAGCCTTTCAGGCAGCCCGCGCCGAGTTGGACCAGTGTAGCGAAAACACCCGGGTGCGCCCATACACCCGGGCAGATAGTGCGTGTCAGACTGAATGTATGTGCGGCCCCGATTCTGTAGTGTTTACCCGCAATAAATCGGCCGTTCCCGCGTTTTCCGGCGCATTTGCCGCGGAAATGACGGTAGAGCCGCGCGGGGCACGCGGATTCGGATCGGCATCGGCCGGACTGAAGGACGCCAGCGCGCCGTCGTAGCGCTTGGTCAGCGGCCGGGCGTAATCGCCGCGTTTGGCCGTCGAAAGACGCAGCGCGACCAGCGCCTCGGTCCACTTCACAGCCGCCGTCACGCCCTCGATCACCGGTGCGCCGAGCGCGTCTTCGATCTCCGCGCACAGCTCAGCCATGCCCGCGCAGCCGAGCACGATCGCGTCCGAACCGTCTTCCGCGAGCGCACGCCGGCATTCGTCGAGGATGATGCGGCGCGCCGCCGAGCCCGGCTTGTCGAGGTCGAGCACGGCGACGTCGGTGGCGCGCACGTTGCGGCAAAACCGCTTCATGCCGTAGCGCTCGGCGAGGTGCCACGCCATGCCGCACGTGCGCGCCAGCGTGGTCACCACGGAGAAGCCCGGCGCCAGCACGCTGGCCGCGTGCATCGCCGCCTCGGCAATGCCGATCACCGGGCCACGCGCCAGCTCGCGCGCGGCGTACAGGCCTGGGTCGCCGAAGCAGGCGATCACGTAGCCGTCGCAGCCTTCACGCTCACCGGCGGCGACTTCGGCGAGCAAGCCCGGCGTGGCGAGCGCTTCGTCGTAATAGCCCTCGATTGACGGCGGCCCCATGGTCGGATTCACCGCGATGACTTCGGTGCCCGGCGCGGCGACTTCGCGCGCGCAGCGGCCCATTGCTTCCGTCATGCGCTGGGTCGTGTTCGGGTTGATCAGTTTGATACGCATATCGACTCCTGTTGCGTCTGCAAAATTCAGCGTGCAAGAACACGATAGAACAACGCAGCGAGGCCTGCGCCGATAAACCACGAGAAATTCGCCATGCCGTCGAGCGCGGGCACCATCACGCAGGCCACCGCGATCACGGCAGCCGGCAGCAACGCGGCGACCGCCCGGTAGTTGACGCCATTGCGATACCAGTAGGAACCCGTCGGCGAGACCGTGTACAGATCGTCGAGAACGATCTTCTGACGCTTCACGAGGAAGTAGTCGACGATCAGGACACCGTACAACGGTCCGATGAAACTGCCGAGGACGTCGAGCGTGTAGTGGATCACGGCCGGGTTGTTGAACAGATTCCACGGCGTGATGAAAATCGACGCCACCGCCGCGAGCATGCCGCCCATGCGCCAGCTAATGAGGCGCGGCGCGACGTTGGAAAAGTCGAAAGCCGGCGAAACGAAATTCGCGACGATGTTGATGCCGATGGTCGCGATCGTGAAAGTTAGCGCGCCGAGAATCACCGCAGTCGGATAGTCGATGCGGCCCACGGTTTCGACCGGGTCCGTGATCAGTTCGCCGAACACCGGCAGCGTGGCCGCGGTCGTGATCACCGTCACCAGCGAGAAGGCCAGAAAGTTGACCGGCAGGCCCCAGAAGTTGCCGCGCTGCACGCTGCGAAAGCTCTTGCCGTAGCGCGAGAAGTCGCCGAAATTCAGCATCGGTCCGGAGAAATACGACACCACCAGAGAGATCGCCGTGATCATCACCGGCACGACCTGCATGCCGTGATATTTGACGCCGCCCAGGTTGATGCCGATGTTGCGCCAGCCTGCGCGATACACCATGTAGCCCGCGAGAATAAACATCACCACATAAACGGCGGGACCGGCAAAGTCGATGAACTTCTTGATGGTCTCCATGCCGTGCCAGAACACCAGCGCCTGCAACACCCACAGCAGCATGAAGCCGGCCCAGCCGAGCGTCGAAAGCCCGAGGAAGCCGTGGTGATGAACGTCGGCGTAAGGCAGCAATTGCGGGACGAACTTCAACACGACGATCACTAGCGCGCTGGACGCCAGAAAAGTCTGGATGCCGTACCACGCGACCGCAATCAGGCCGCGAATCACCGCGGGAATATTCGCGCCGAGCACGCCGAAGGTCGCGCGACACGCCACCGGATACGGCACGCCGTTCGCCTGGCTCGGCTTGGCGATCAGGTTGCACAACAGGTTGACGATCGTAATGCCGACCAGCAGCGCGATCAGCACCTGCCAGCTCGTCAGCCCGAGCGCGAACAGACTGCCCGCGAATACGTAGCCGCCGACGCTGTGCACGTCCGACATCCAGAACGCAAAGATGTTGTAGGCGCCCCAGGTTTGATGCCGTAACGGCGCGAGATCCTCGTTGTAGAGGCGGTCGCTGTAGCCTGCGGGCATCGACGGTTCGCTGGATGCGCCGTCGTCTGCGTAAGCGGGAATTGCGGGATTGCCGGGCGCTGCACTGAACTGAGCCATGATTCCTCCTTGGAATAGGGACCGTCGATAGCGAATCGAGGGACGTTGCATCGGCCATGCCAGTCGCGCCCGCCTCGTCCGTATGAATCGAGGGTCCTGGCGCGTCTGTCCGGCCGTGCCGCGGATGTCTCCGTACTTGAAGTACTTGTGGTTATCGCACCGCCAGCAGCCGCGAAGTCCGGCGATGCGTTACTACCCGAAGTCCGTCGCCCGGCGGCGGACACGCGTGCACAAGCCGGCAGCGCTCACGCCGAGCCGCCTTGCAACGCTTGATTGGTTCAGTTCAATTCAGTGCGGCGCGCACCGCGAACGGGCGCACGCCGGCCGCCTGCCTCAGCCTGGCGCGGACTTTGTCTTCGATGAATCTCTGGCTGCACCGTTGAGTGCGCCGAATACTTCGTGCAGATCAGCCGCCCCACGCGCGGGCCGGTCCAGCATCTTCAACTCGACGCTTTGCAAATGGCGCGACATCAATGCCGCCGCCTCTTTTGCATCGCCGGCGTCGAGCGCGGCGAGAATGGCTTCGTGGTCCTCGAACGAGCATGGGCTGCGTCCAAGCGACTCGTACAGCGCGGAAATCAGCGTGGAGCGCGCCACCAGGCCGTTCAGGCAGTCGCACAGCACGGCGTTGCCCGTGAGTCCCGCCAACTCGGTGTGAAACTCGCCCGACAGACGAATCCACGCCGGAAAATCACGTGTTTCGAACGCTTTGCGTTCCCGGCCGATCATGCTGCCGATGCTCTTCAAACGCCGCATGCCGTGGCCGCTGCAGATCTTTTCGACCACCGCAAGCTCGATGATGCGGCGCATCTCGAACACTTCGTGCACTTCCTGCAGCGACGGACTCGCCACGAACGCCCCGCGATTCGGTTCGAGATCGACGAGGTGGTCGGTGGCCAGCTGCGCCAGCGCCTGCCGGATCGGGCCGCGCTTCACACCGAATACTTCGCACAACTGTGCTTCTGTCAGCTTGGCGCCCGGCGCGAGCCGATGCTCGAGGATCGCCGCGCGGATGCGCTCGGTGATCGCTTCGGGCTTCAAACTATTCGCGGCGGCGGAGTCTGTGTCGGACATGATGTTCGTCTCGGTATGTTGGTCATCATAGGATGGACATAAAAATTGTCAACAATTTTTGCCGTGAATTTCGACAATCTTCGTGGTGAGGCTTAGCTGATATGCCGCTAGTATGGCCCGCGCGCCCTGTGCCGCCTCAGCATGAGTTTAATTAGGTGACGCGGCGGTCGTCTATTGACGGCTGGTTTTGTCAACAAAATCGGGGGACCTTCATGGTGCTTCTGCTGGAAGTAGGTTGCAAAGATTGACCGTTAGTTGCGTTATTAAGGGCAAAAAGAAAGCGGACAACCGCCCGCTTCCCTCCTCCGCCGGTTCAGGTGAGGTAAGGATAGCCCGACAAGCTCAGTTTGAACCCGTGTGCATCCGCGACGAGATGCGCGTCCGCGCCCACCGGCAGCGTCAGCATGTTGCGGACATGCCCGAATTGCAGCCCGCTGACGACGGGAATGCCGATCACCGACCTCACTTGCTCGATCATTGCGTGCAGGTCGTAGCCGTTGTCGTATTCATAGGGTTTGCCGCCGGAGAAATCGCCCAGCACGAGCGCCTGCTGCTGCGCAAGAATGCCGGACAGGTGCAACTGATAGATCATCCGCTCGATCCGGAACGGTTGCTCGTTGACGTCCTCGAGAAACAGGATGCCGCCCTGCACCGGCGGCATGTACGGCGTGCCGATCAGCGACGTCAGCACCGCCAGATTGCCGCCCCACAACATGCCCGAGACGTCGACCGGCTGCGCTTGCGGCGTGTTGTTCGAGATCGTCATGGTCGGCTTCGTCACCGCCGACCAGAAGTGCTGCATGGTGAAATCGCTCAGGTCCTCCGCGCCGAAGTCGCTCATCAGCATCGGGCCGCCGAAAGTCTTCACGCCGGCGCGTGCCAGCAGCGCAAGCTGGATCGCGGTGAAATCGCTGTGTCCGACCAGCGCGATCGGCTGATCGGTGAGGCGCCGTTGCAACCCTTCGTAATCGAGTCCGTGCAGGATGCGCACCGCGCCGTAGCCGCCGCGCACGGCCAGCACGATGTCCGGCAACTTACGCGACGAATCGGCGAGCCGGTTCAGATCCGCCGCGCGCTCGCCATCGGTGCCAGCAAAGCGCTGGTAGCGACGCTTCGTCGCCTCCACGCCCTCGACGTGATGCCCCTGCGCATGGAAGCGCTGCAACGCGCGATGCAGCACCTCGGGGTCATGCGGATACCCGGACGGCGCGATCAGTTGGATGGTGCGATGGACGGTCATTGGCAAGACCTGCTTGGACGTTGTTGTTTTAGAGCGACTCAGCCGGGCCCGGTTCGATGCTGCCCGGTACGCCGGCTGCGTCGGCACGTGCCGCTGCGCGTGCTTCGCGGCTCGCGCGCCGCCGCTCGGCAAAGAACGATTTGAGCGCGGCGCCACATTCGTTTTCGAGCACGCCGCCGATCACCGTGGTGTGATGATTCAACCGCGGATTCGCGAAGGCGTCGACCACGCTGCCGCACGCGCCAGTTTTGGGATCGCGCGCCCCGAATACGACTCGCGCGATGCGCGCATGCATGATCGCACCGGCGCACATCAGGCACGGCTCGAGCGTCACATAAAGTTCGCAGCCCGGCAAACGGTAGTTCTCGACGGCTTGCGCCGCGGCGCGCAACGCGGCCATTTCCGCATGCGCCGACGGGTCGTGCCCGCCGATCGGATGATTGAAACCGGTGGCAATGACTTCTTCGCCGCGCACGAGGACTGCGCCGACGGGCACTTCGCCGGCGGCGCGCGCTTGTTCGGCGGCGGCTTGCGCGAGCGCCATGAAGCGGCGATCGCGCTCCGAGATTTCGGGGACGGTGGAAGATGTAAGCGGCTCGCCAAGGGCGGGATCTGAACCCGCCGAGGCGGCGGTAGCGCCCGAATCGGTCGCAGCCAATTCAGCGACACCGCTCACTGAACGTTGGGGGCCCGGCACATTCAGCGCCGTGTGAGACTCGACAGAGTCTGAATGCGGCACGGTGGAGTGAGCAAGCGGCTCGCTCACTGCGAACCCGCGTCTGCCGTATCAAGGTTGCCCGCGCGCTCGGATAACCGCTCGGCAATGCGCCGGCAGTATTCGCGCGGCAGAACCAGCGGGCCGCCACGCAGCGATTCAAGCGCCATGTCGAGCGCCAGCATGCGCGCCTGGAGACGGCAACGGGTAGCACGGTCGCTCACGGCATTCAACTCCGCTTGCAGGTCGCGCAACGCGCGCAACTGCTCGACAGCGGGCGGCACGAAGCCCGCATTCTTCAAAATCCGGTTGGCGACGCGCACTTCCTGGGGGACCAGAGCATCGTCGTCCAGGGAGAGCGGCGCGCCCGCGCCCGGTAACTCGTCGAATTCGCCTCGCGCGGCGGCGGCGGCAATACGCTGTTCGACTAACGCATCAAGCAATTTCATCTGCAATCCACTACGTTGCGGCCCGAGCATTCTATCAGGGAGCGCACGATCGTTCCGCTTCTCGAACCGACGAAACCTCCTACGTTTGCAGATTCTTCGTGTTTGAAGACATACGGCCGTGCGCTAGCCTCAGCGATTCGCGGCCGTGCCTTTGCCACTCTCCTTGCCGTCCCATTTTCCTGCGATAAACCTGACAAAACACTTTCATCGAACGATGCTTACGCGCCTTCGCTCCCCGCTCTCCAGCGCCATCAACGTTGTGCCATTCCGAATGATCAACTCAAGCCGCAACCACGCCCCTATCACTTTCGACGCCTGCATCAATCCCCATCCCGCCGCGAGCCTCGTGCATGCCGGCAAACGCATTCAAAAACCGTGGCTACGCGCGACGCTAGCTGCAGTCACCATGGCGCTCGCCCTTTCCGGTTGTGGCGTGTTCTGCGGTGGTGCGGGCGGCAGCGGTGGCGGCTTTGCCGGCGGCTGCGCGACCGGCATGCGGTTCTAGCCCGGCGCCCTTCGACACGCCGCCCTCACCGAGACAACGCGCGCTATGATTCGGCGCCAGCCAGAGTCCAGCGAGCCAACGCGACATGCCGCGTTCGCCCGAGCAAACTGTGCATCAACGCAAACTCGCGCACGTTCCAGCAGACCGGCTCGACGGGACGTGCCGCGGCCCACGGCATCCCGTACGCTAGCGTGACATGCGGCGTGTAGTGCGCCGCGGATGAACCCGCGTGGTCCCCAAAACCCGCGTTCTGCAGCGCACGGCCCAAGGCGTCGTGCAGTACGTGCAGGCCAGCGACACCCTCGCCTCCGCCCAGCACCAGCGGTCCCGGTCGCGGCTTCGACGCAAAGCTGACCGCCGTGTCGAATTCGACGCTAAACGGCTCCATTCTGATCGACGCAGCCGCTTGCATCGCCGCATCGACCCGCTCCTGCGGCAAACCACCCGCGAAATTTCCCAGGTGATGCAAGGTGACATGAAGACGGCCCGCAACAAGCGGCTTGCTCCGCGCGCGCGTCTCCCCGCAAAGCTGCTGCGCGAGCTTCGAGATGCTGGCCGCCGTGGCGGCATCGGGAAAGACGGCGAAGAACAGGCCGTCTGTCGGCGTTGGCGGCGCCTCGAGCCCAGGCAGCCAGAGTTGTTCAGGCATGGCGTTCCTTACCGGATAAAGCCGGCATGTCGATGAATCTCCGTTCATTGTGCGGGCTCACCCGCGTACCTGATCTATGCAGACCGCCCGACTGTGCGAGGTTCCGCAATCGCCTTTTATCAAACCGATCGTTACTCTGGAGATATCGCTGTGTTGCAGGCAAACGCAACCCAATTCCCGCGCACGCCCATTTCCGTTGTAGCGCTTGCGCCCCGCTTGTTCGCCGGACACGCCGCGAAGCCAACGCCCGTTTCCCATTACAAAAAACCGCTTGCAGTCACGTCTCTCCACGGACGATACTGTACATTCATACAGTATCGGTGGCAACGTGGAACTGCTCAAAAAGCTGGAAGTATTGGCCGACGCCGCAAAGTACGACGCCTCATGCGCAAGCAGCGGCGCGCCCAAACGCGGCTCGCGCGGCGTTGCCGGTCTGGGCGCTAGCACCGGCGCGGGCATTTGCCACAGTTTCACGCCAGACGGGCGCTGCGTCTCGCTGCTGAAAATCCTGCTCACCAATTTCTGTTTGTATGACTGCCAGTACTGCGTCAACCGGCGTTCGAGCAACGTGCCGCGCGCGCGCTTCACGCCCGAGGAAGTCGTCGAGCTGACGCTGGATTTCTACCGGCGTAATTACATCGACGGACTGTTTCTGAGTTCCGGAATCATTCGGTCGTCGAACTACACGATGGAACAGCTCGTGCGCGTCGCGCAGTCGTTGCGTGAGGATCATCAGTTTCGCGGCTATCTTCATCTGAAGACGATTCCCGATGCCGATCCGCAGTTGATTGCGCAAGCCGGGCGTTATGCCGACCGTTTGAGCGTGAACATCGAACTGCCTACGGACAGCAGCCTCGCGCGGCTCGCACCGGAAAAGAACGTCCACACCATCAAGCTCGCCATGGGCTCGATCCGCCTTGCGCAGGAAGAAGCGCATAGCGACGCCAAAGCGCCGAAGTTCACGCCCGCGGGCCAGAGCACGCAGATGATCGTCGGCGCGGATCAGACGAACGACAGCACGATCTTGCAGACCGCCGCGACGCTCTACGGCGCGTACAAGCTCAAGCGCGTCTACTACTCCGCTTTCAGCCCGATTCCCGACAGTCCTTCCGCATTGCCGGCTCAGGCGCCGCCGTTGTTGCGCGAACACCGGCTGTATCAGGCCGATTTCCTGATGCGCGGCTACGGCTTCAGTGCGGATGAACTGTTCGAGCAACCCGGCAACCTGTCGCTCGACATCGATCCCAAGCTCGCGTGGGCGTTGGCGCATCGCGACCAGTTTCCGGTCGACCTGAACCGCGCGCCGCTGCGCATGATCGCGCGCGTGCCGGGCATCGGCATGCGCAACGCGAAACGCCTGGTGGAGTTACGGCGTTCGCGCCGTGTGCGCTACGAGGATCTCGTGCGGCTGCGTTGTCCGCTGGACAAGATCAAGCCGTTCGTCGTGACGCAAGACTATTGCGCGGCGCTGCATGACACGTCGTCGGCCCGCTTGCGCCGGGTGTTGGCGCCGCCGGTGCAACTGGCGTTGTTGTGAAGCGTCGCGATGCGTTCCATTGTTATCGAAGACCATTTCATCGCCTGGCGCGCCGCATCGCTGGGCGCTCTAGCCGAAGGCCTAGCACCGGAGGCGATTGAATGGCGCGTCAAGCAGGAACCTGAGTCACCGCTGGAGCAGGCGCTGATCGACTATGGCGCGACGTCCGAGCAAACAGAGCCCCGCTCCATTGCCGTGCATGTTTCGAAGGAACTAGCCGCGCTATTGCAAGACGCCGCGCTGTTCCGCGAATCACAGCGCTGGGCGTTTTTGTACAAGGTCTTATGGCGCTGGCACCATGGCGACCGCGCGGTCGCCTCGCCGGCGGACGAAGATGGCGCACGCCTGCATCGCATGGCCAAAAGCGTGCGGCGCGCCAAGCACGACATGATCGCTTACGTGCGGTTTCGCAAGCAGGCGCCGGCGTCAGCATCGACGGTGCAGACGCCCGAATATATCGCCTGGTACGAGCCCGAACATGATGTGCTGGCGTGGGCCGCGGAACACTTTTCGCAACGCATGGGACGCGCGACCTGGATGATCACCACGCCGCGCGGCGCGGCCTTCTGGGACGGTGAGCAATTGCATCTGGAGCAGCGCCGCGCGCTGCCAGGCGACCATCGTTGCGATACCGCCGACGAAGCCGAGGCGCTATGGCTCGCCTACTACCGCAGCACGTTCAACCCGGCCCGGCTGAACGAAACGGCGCTCGAACAGCACATGCCGGTACGCTTCTGGAAAGGCTTGCCGGAGGGTCATCTGATCCCCGCCATGATCAGTGAAGCGAAGAGCGGCGCGCGTCGTGTGGCGCAGGCGAGCGGCGTCGGCGCGCTGGGCGGCAAAACCATTCCGATCGAAGCCGACATGGCGCAACCGGCCCGCGACCAACCCTCATCGCTCGATACCTGCCGGCGTTGCGACCTGTGGCGCAATGCGACGCAATCGGTCGGGAGTTCGGGGCCGAGCGACGCGCGCATCATGCTGATCGGCGAGCAGCCCGGCGACCAGGAGGATCTGAGTGGCCAGCCGTTCGTCGGGCCAGCGGGGCAATTGCTGGAGACCGCGATTACGCGCGCCGGCCTGTCGCGCGAGCAGGTTTATCTGACCAACGCGGTGAAGCATTTCAAATGGGAACCGCGCGGCAAGCGCAGGCTGCACAAGACGCCGGGACAGCGTGAGATCGAAGCGTGTTCTTACTGGCTCGAAAGGGAGTTGCACACGGTGCGCCCGGCGGTGATTGTCACGCTTGGCGCTACGGCGCTGACCGCCCTGCTGCGCGAGAAGGTCAGCCTGAGAGACCATCTCGAAGCACCGTTCAGAGTGGAAGGGGGCTGGGGTATCGCCACCTATCATCCGTCGTTCGCGTTACGGCAGCAGACCGATGCGGACCGCGACAAAGTATTGGCCGAGATCAGCAACGCGCTTATCCGGGCGCGTGAGCTGGCCGAATCCGCCGCGCTGAACACGACGAAACAGCAGCAGTGAATAACAAACGACGCCGCAGCGCGCTCTTCCGCGCTGTTAGTCCGCTGAATCCATTCCTGCTTGAACGTTGCCTGATAAAGCAGCGCTGTATCTGGAAACGATTGCGGATGGTTACTTCAGGCCATTCGATCTATCGAACCGTCCGAGCATAAATCGACAAATCTCCGTCAAACAAGGCTACCAACGAAAACTCATACGACGCTACGACTCCCCAGCGTCATCCAGCTGCACCAGCACAACGACATTCCCAATCCCCTGCCGCGCCATCTTGGTGTAAGGGCAAAACCGTTCAGTGTTGCGGACCAGCTCCTCGGCGACGACCCGCTCGACACCGGGCAGTCGGATACGGGTCTGAGCGGTCAGGACGAACAGACCGTCGACCGGGTCGCGGCCAAAATCGACGGTGACTTGCACCGTGGCATCAGGAATCGGGATGCTAGCCCGTGCCGCAAGCAAACTCAGCGCGCCATGAAAGCAGGCCGCGTAACCGGCCGCGAACAGCTGCTCCGGATTAGTGCCGCCGCCGGGCCCATCCAGCGCCTCTGGCAATCGCAAGTGGACGACGAGATTGCCGTCGTCGGAACGCGCGATGCCCGACGCGCGCCCGTGACCCGCTTCGCCGCCTGTGACGGTGACGGTGGTCGAATACAGCGTTTGGGGGTCGCGCCCGTGATACTTGTCGAGCAATGTCAGCTGCGGTGGACGCAATGGGGTCATGGCACGCCTCGACGGCTCGTGGCTTACTTCGCGGCCTGCGTCTGGGCGAACCACGCCTCGAAGTTCATCGCGCCCAGACACGGATTTGCCCCCGGAACAAGCGTGTCGTCCTGCAACTTTGCGCCGAAGTAGCGGGCTTGCGGGTCTTCGACCACCTTGCGCGGATCGTGAGCCGCAAGGAGGAAACGCTGCACCATGTCGGCGAGCCGAACGCGTTCCGGGCCAGCGATCTCCGCGATGCCGTTGTGCGGTTCGCCAGCGGCAAAGTCCGCGACGGCTGCCGCTACATCGTCCGATGCGATCGGCTGGAAGAATGCCGGAGACAGCCGTATGGTCTGGCCGTCGCTACCCGATTGCGCGATGCCGCCAAGAAACTCGAAGAACTGGGTCGAATGGACGATCGTGTACGGCACGCCCGATTCGCGGATCAGCTTTTCCTGCGCGATCTTGCCGCGAAAATAGCCGCTTTCCGCGAGCCGCTCAGTGCCGACGACCGAGAGCGCGACGTGATGCTGTACGCCGGCGGCAATCTCCGCCGCGAACAGATTGCGTCCGGCTGTCTCGAAGAATTCGAGCACGGCGGCATCTTCGAACGACGGCGAATTGGCCAGATCGACCACGACATTCGCGCCCGTCAACGCCTCGTTCAGACCTTCGCCAGTGATTGTGTTCACGCCCGATGCGGGCGACGCGGCAACGACCGCATGACCGCGCGCGTGAAGATTCCTGACGACTTTACTGCCGATGAGTCCCGTGCCACCGATCACGACGATCTTCACGATGTCTCTCCATGAGGCGGCGTGCGGCTCTCGCGCCGCCGCCAATTGTTCGACTCCGGCTTTGCACCGCGTTGCGAACGGTACGAACGTGCATAGGTTTGCCGGTGCTTTCCCGGACGTGCCGCGATCCTTCGCATGCCGTCCGTACGGAAAACATGGTAAGTACGCACCGCGTCCTACGGTAGAGCCGCGGCGGGACGCACCGTGTTGCATGAAGAGCATCAATCGACGCAAGGTCGTTCAGATGCCGTCACTCGACCGTCGATAACGACGATCGAGTCGTCATCGCCGTCAGACACTGCAGGTCGAGCGCGCGCGTGTGCTCGGTCATGTAGTCGACGAACACGCGGACTCGCGCGGGAAGCTGTTTGCGGCTGAGATAGCAGAGATAGTGGCCGCCATCTTCCGGCGCGTGCTGTGCGAGACAACTGAGCAACTGCCCGCCGGCCAGCAGGTCGCACACCTGATATGCGGGCAACTGCGCAAGACCCAACCCGTCCAGCACCGCCTGCACGATCAGATCCGGGTCGTTGAACGTGTGCTGTGCAACAGGCTGGTGCCGCTGTGGGAGACCGTCCACCTTGAACTCCCATTCACTGATGCGGCCGGACGCGGCCAGGAAGTTGATGCAGCGATGATCCGCCAGTTCATCGACATGCCGCGGCAACCCGTGTCGTCGCGCATAAGCGGGCGACGCGCACACCAGCATCTGCATCGGAATCAGTTGGCGCGCCACGATCCCGCTGTCTGCCAAACGCCCGTCGTGAAACGAAACGTCGACACGGTCGGCAGTGAAGTCCGCGGGTCGATCGTTCAGCAGCAGTTCGAGGGAGATCTCGGAATAGCGCGCATGAAAGCCTCGCAGCAACGGCGCGACGATCTTGCGGCCGAAGCCTGGTGACGAAACGATGCGCAGATGGCCGCGCGGCGGCCCGTTGCGCAGCTCCCGCATGTCTTCCAGCGCCTGGGCGATGCGCTCGATACCAGGCTGACAGTTCTCGTAAAACAGCTCGCCCTCGCGCGTCAAGGACGTGCTGCGCGTGGTGCGCAGAAAGAGGCGCGCGTCGAGCAGGGCCTCGAGTTTCTGCACGTTGCGGCTAACGGAGGACCGCCCGATGCCGAGGCGATCGCCCGCGCGGGCGAAGCTGCCTTCGTTGGCAACGGCGAGAAAAGAAACGACGCCGGCATAGCTGGTCGCAAAACTGCTTGCGAACGGGTCGGCGGCGCCGGCGATGCGGTGGCGTGATAGGTCGTCTGACATGGAAGCGCGGTTCGTAAAGTCCATAGCGACTAGACGTATCAGCGCTGCCATTTGTGACACGGTCCGCCATTTTCTGAAGCCGGATGCGGCGCGCAGAGGCGGCTATTTCTCCGGAACGAGAACCGGCGCGCCCTTATCCTTCAGCAATAGCACGAGGAACCTGGCCGGCTTCGTCTGGCTCGCGTTGCGTCCGACCGTGTGGATATCGTTTGGACCTTCATAGAAGGTCTGTCCGGGTGTCAGCGTGACTTCCTTGCCGCCCTTGACCTGCATCACGATCGAACCTTCCAGTACATAGATAAACCCGTGCGCATGATGTCGATGGACGGGGTCCACCGCACCCGGCGGGTACTCGACGGTGATCATCAGGGCTTCCTTGCCCGGATAGTCGTCAAGAGGCTGCGTCATCAACGGCGTGACGATTGCGGCGGGCGCCTCGGCGCGGGCCACGCTCAGCGACGCGCTCACGACGACGAGCGCGGCCAGAGCCGTATTTCTCAAACGAAGCATGATAGTGTGTCCCAGAGTAACGCGGCCCGCTCGCGCGGGCCTGAACTGGACAAAGATGAAACGCGTCTGCTCAGACGAGGTTCGCCTTGTCCAGACCGAATGCCTTGTCGGACGAACCCGGCACAGTCTTGAACGCGACGTTCGCGCGGTTCCACCCGTTGATCGCCATTACTTCGAACGTCAGGTCCGAGAGTTCCTTTTCGGAGAACTGGGTACGCACGCGCTCGTAGAGCTCATCGGGCACGCCGTGCTCGGGAAGCCGGGTCAACACTTCCGTCCACGCCAGCGCGGCGCGTTCGCGCGGCGCGAAAAGCGTCGACTCGCGCCACGTCGCGAGGTGATGGACGCGCAACTCGCGCTCGCCGTGCAGGCGTGCTTCCTTCACGTGCATGTCCAGACAGAATCCGCAGCCATTGAGTTGCGACGCCCGGATCGACACCAGGTCACGGATCGATTCTTCGATTGTGCTGTCTTTCAGCAGATTGCTGAGTTCGAAAAACTTCTTGAACAGTTCCGGCGATTGCTGCACATAGTTGATACGCTGCGTCATGTTTTCTCCTGGCGACGATGACTGGCCACTCCGCCTTGCGGGTGCCGTTAGCGGCAATGAGCCGCACAAAGTCATCGTAGGCGGGCGCGGGATGTCACGGTAGGCCTGGAGACGCGCTCACCATGTTGCCCGCGCGGCACCAATCGACGCGTCGACGCGCACGCGCCGGGAGAGACCGGCGTTCAGCGGTTGGCGTGTGCTGCCGCGATGCGCGCGAGCTTGTCAGGGTTGCGCTGCACATGAATACGGACGATGCGCTCGCCGTCTGTTTCGAACGACTGTGCCGATTCGAGTTTGCCTTCGATAAACCGCAGCAGCGCCCATTGGCCGTTGAGCACCACGAGCTTGACGCTGAGTTCGTCGCCATAACGCCGCGACGACGCGTAGAACAGCTGCGCGATGCGCCGGCCGCCCACCATCGGCTTCGGGAAACTCTGGACTTTGCCGCCGCCGTCGCCGATCAGCTTTGCGTCTTCGGCGAGCAATGCGTTGATCGCGTGAAAGTCGCCGCGCTGCAGCGCCTGCACGAATGTTTGCAGCAAGCGCAGATGCGTTTCGCGCGATACCTCGGCACGCGGACGTTCGTCGCCTACTTGCGTTTTTAGCTGCGCTTTTGCGCGGCTTACCAGCTGGCGGCACGCCGCCTCCGTCTTGCCGATGGCTCGTGCGACTTCGTCATAGTCGGCGTCGAATACCTCACGCAGCAGGAACGCCGCACGGGCTTCAGGCGTGAGCCGCTCGAGCAGCACCAGAAAAGCCACGGAGACGTCGTCGGCGCGCTCCGTGGCCTCCTCCGGCGTAGCCGGGAAATCGGTTGTCTCCGGTTCGGGCAACCAGATGCCCGCGTAGTGTTCGCGTTGAATCTTCGCCGCGCGCAGACGGTCGATGGACATCCGCGTCGTGACCGCGACCAGCCACGCCTCCGCGTTGTCGATGGCTTCACGGGCTGTTGCATGCCAGCGCAGCCAGACGTCCTGCACGATATCTTCGGCCTCGGCAACGGACCCCAGCATTCGATACGCGATCTTCTGCAATCGCGGGCGCAGCCCGTTAAAGGCAAGTACGTCGTCATCCATGCACCGATTTCCTATTTTTCCCGCAGCGAGGCGACATATTGTTTGGCGGCTTCGTTGCCATGCGCGAGCGCCCGTGACGCCAGAGAAAATCCCACCTGAGTTTCATGGGCGACTGCGCTGCGATCTTCATCGAAAACTTTTGCCGCGCGCCGCAGATGTTGCGCCGCCTGACCATGAAGTTCCGACGCCGCTGCATGATGTTGCGCAGCGGTCAGGCCACTATCGACGGACCCTGCCGGCAATGGTGCGCCTGAATGCCTGGCGGCGAGATTGGATTCCTCAATGGCATACAGTGCGTGGCCTTGCGCCAATACGGCCTGATGAGCGGCGTGATCGTAATTCTTGGCCGCCTCGTAGTACTGCGCTGCCTCCCGATGAAAGCGCGCTGCCTGCTCGTGATGCGATGCAGCAGCATCGAGATGTACCTTTTTACCCTGCTTCGTATTCATGGCAGTTCCTCCTTGAGCGGCCTCGCTCTGCAGCAATGCCGGAGACACTCGAAGCTGACTGGTACAGGCCTGATTGGCAAGAGCGTCTCGCGCCGAATGCATGACTTGTTCTAATCGATGTTGCAGTTCACCGCGAACAAATACTACCTGAAAACGTGCAGGCAACTTGACCGCATCCGGCGTATGTGACGGGCCTCACGTGTCGCTCTGCTCATGCGCGTACTGAGTCGGCGGTAGTCCGACATGGCGAGTGAACGCGACGCTGAACGCACTCGCCGAACTGTAGCCGACGCGCTCCGCTATTTTCGCGACGCCGCCGTCTTTCCGTCGCAGCAGGTTCTTGGCCAAAGCCATGCGCCAGGACAACAGATACTCCATCGGCGCGACGCCTACCGCGCGGCTGAAGCGTTCGAAAAATGCCGAGCGGGACAACGCGGCGGCCGCCGCCAGTTGCGCAACCGTCCAGGACTTGTCAGGACTTTCGTGCATTTGACGTAGCGCCAGCGCGAGACGTCCGTCGGCGAGTCCGCGCACAAGGCCGGGCGACGCCGCAGTTCCCGTCGACCGGAGCGCTTCGATGAAAAGCACCTCGAGCAGGCGCGCGAGCACGACGTCCCGCGCGGGCCGCTGCTCACGAGACTCTTCCCTCACGAGCTTCACCAGCGTGGCCAGCCTGGGCTCGCCACGAACATGCACGAGATCAGGAAGAAGTGACACCAGCAAGGCCGCGTCCGGCGAACCGAACACGCAGTGGCCGACGAGCAGTTGAACCTCAGCCGGGCCGTCCTCGACGCCCAGCCTGAATCCGCCGTCGAGCAGCGCGACGGGCGAGGTGTCGGCGTCCTCCTGTTCAGGTGGCTCGAGACTCGACATCGTGAAGCCGCATCCCTCAGGGATCAGAATGAAGTCGTCTGCCTGAAGGATGACCGGCTCGTGCCCGTTCGTCACGAGGCGGCACGAACCGGCGAGGATCACGCAGTAGAACGGCTGCCCGGCTTCCGAGCGGCGAACGCGCCAGCGACCCGCGCCACTAACCACCTTCGAGAACGTAGCGAGCGGTTGCAGCAGCGTGACGATCTCGGCGAGAGGATCGACCATAACCGGACTCCTTCGAATGAAAACTGGACGATCGATTGTAGCAAGTCCGGTGTCGGCGCCTTATTGTGGAGGTCCTGCCACTCTCTACTGGACTCGCCATGAAAACCGTCCTGATCACCGGATGCTCGTCCGGATTCGGCCTCGACACCGCCCGCTATTTCCTCGATCGTGACTGGCGCGTCATCGCCACCATGCGCACGCCGCGCGAGGATGTTCTGCCGCGCTCCGAACGTCTGCACGTACTCGCCCTCGATGTGACGGATCCGGCAAGCATCCGTCATGCCGTGGAGGCGGCCGGGCCGCTCGACGTGCTCGTCAATAACGCGGGGGTTGGCGTGCTGAACGCCCTCGAAGGCACGTCGATGGACGTCGCTCGCGAAGTGTTCGAAACGAACACACTCGGCACGATAGCGATGACCCAGGCGGTTCTGCCTCAGTTTCGGGAACGCAGAGGAGGCGTCGTCGTCAACGTCACCTCGAGTGTGACCTTGAGGCCGCTCCATCTGCTCTCCGTTTACACCGCCAGCAAGGCGGCGATCAACGCGTTCAGCGAATCCGTCGCGCTGGAACTCGAGCCGTTCAATGTGCGCGTGCGCCTCGTCCTGCCGGGACGCGCGCCGGAAACCCGCTTCGGCGAGAACGCGCAGTCCCGCATGCAGGGCGGCGTTCCCGAAGCGTACTCAGATCTGGCGCAGCGTGTATTCGCCCAATGGCAGCAGGAGTCGGCGATCACACGCTCGCTCGACGTAGCGCAAGCCGTGTGGCGGGCGGCGAACGACCCATCGACGCCGTTTCGCATCCCTGCCGGTGCGGACGCTATCGCGTGGGCGAATTCACGGTGAAGCGGGACGGCTGTCACGACTTCTTCGTACGCGGCAGCGCCGCATTCAGAAACGGGTTGAATGTGCCCGACCCGGCCGGCGTATCGGCTTTGTTCGAGCGACGCCGCTTGCCTGGTTGCGTGCTGCCGGACAATTGCGCCAGCAGTTCATTCGCGCTGGCGTCTTCGTCTTCGTCTTCGTCTGCGTCGGCGGTTTTTCTGCTTCTGGCGCGCCGCGGTTCAGCCTCTTTGGCAGTTTCGCTCGCAGCGCCAGCTGAAAGCGCGGCTTGCGCGATATGTTCGACCACCGTCATAAACGACGTCGAAGCCGACTGCAGGTCATCGCCAGGAAGCATCGTCCGTACGACGATTTCATGCAGCGAGCGGCCGTCGACGGAACGGCCCCGTGGGGTGCCATGCCAGTCGGCACCCGCTTGCGCGAACGCACCAATGACACGCTCCAGCACCGCCGGCGACAGAACGCCGCCGTCGTAGAGGCTCACGACTACCCGCTCGAAAATTCCAAATGCAGTTGATGGAGAAGCTTTCGGCACGACTTCTTACTCCTCGATAGTCCGTTGTTGATCGCTTCGCTGTCAGACGTTCATACCTCGTGAACTGAACTCTGGCACACGCGGCGCCATTACGGGAACACCGGTTGCTCGCGTCGTCTGCATTCAGTCCAGAGATGCAATCGCGCGACATACCCATGAAACAGATTGGCGACGTACGTATCGGCATTTCCGGTTGGCGCTACAAGGGATGGAGAGATAGCTTCTATCCCCGTGGGCTGAAACAGGCCGACGAATTGCAGTTCGCGTCGTCGCTGTTCCAGAGCATCGAAATCAATGGTACGCATTACAGCCTTCAGTCGCTCGACAGTTGGCGGCACTGGTATGCCGAGACGCCTGCCGACTTCGTCTTCAGTGTGAAAGGCGCGCGGTATCTGACGCATCTACTGCGCTTCCGCGACGACAGCGCGCAAGTCGCCAGCGCCAACTTTTTCGCGCAGGGCCTGCTCGCCCTGAACGAAAAGCTGGGGCCTATTCTGTGGCAGTTCCCGCCTTCGTTCCGCTTCGAACCGGCGGCCATGGAACGCTTTTTACGTTTCCTGCCTCGCGACACCGCGGCCGCGCTCGCTTTGGCGCAGCAACACGATGAGCGGGTCAAGACGCCGTATGTCTCGATGGACCGCAAGCGCAGACTGCGCCATGCCGTCGAGATACGCCACGCCAGTTTTATGGACCCTGCATTCATCGAGTTGCTCAGGCAATACGACACCGCGCTGGTTGTCTCCGACTCGACCGAACCGTGGCCGCTGGTAGAAGACGTTACTGCTGACTTCGTTTACATCCGGCTGCACGGCACCGAATCGCGGTATTCCGGCGCCTACGCGGACGAAGCGCTAGACGACTGGGCCGCCCGGATCGACGCGTGGCGTCGCGGTTCTCAGCCGGCCGACGCGCGGCTGATCGCGCCGCATCTTCGTCCACCGGCTCGGACGCGGCGGGACGTGTACTGCTATTTCGACAACGACGCCAAAACACATGCGCCCTTCGACGCACAGCGTTTGATGGAGCGGCTTGGCTTACAAGCAGTGCCTTCGGTGGCGTAAGCGGAAGGCAGGCTCTTAGCGCGGACCACAAACATTTCCGTAACGGAGGATCCGACATCGCGCATGGCGGCTTGCGAGGTCGATCCGGACAGCGAGGCCTCGGATCATCAGCCGATGTGGCTCGAATCGCACCAGGCCCCGACAAGCCACGATTATCCGACATCCCGGCGGCTCGGAAATTGCTCAGCCCGAAGACACTGAAGGCAACCAGCCTGCGGGAGAACAGCATGGAATATCAGCGACGCAACGCAGGCTCACGATCCGGCCGGGCAGGCAGCGCAGTGGCCGTCATGAAGGACGCCGTCGAGCGATTTTCGTCGGATCGGTGCGCGATGATGGGCGCGAGCATCGGTTTCTACTCCGCGTTTTCGCTGGCCCCGACTTTACTGATTGTCCTCGCGATTACGGGCTGGTTCGTCGGCCGCGACATCGCGCAGGGGCAGTTCTTTGGTCAGATCAGGCAGTTGCTCGGCAATGACGCCGCCACTGCGATGCAGGCTGTCGTCGAACACGCGCATCGTTCGAACGGTAGCGGCATGGCTGCGGCGTTCTCTGTCGTGCTGCTTCTCGTCGGGGCTTCGGCGACGTTTTCCTGCCTGAATACAGCACTCGATGTCGTCTTTGCGGCGAAATCGCCTAAAGGCCTTGCCGGCCTCGCGTGGGTGATACGGGCGCGACTCGTCTCGCTCGGCCTGCTCATGGGACTCAGCTTTCTGCTGGTGGTCTCGCTGGTCCTCGACGCCGCGTTGCAGACGGCCGGCAGTGCCGTTTTCGGCAGTTCGACGCTCAGCGTCGTTGCCGACGTCGCGCAATCTGTTTTCGGCCTTGTGATACTGACTTTCGGACTCGGCGCGCTGATCAAGTGGCTCCCCGACGAGCGGGTCAACTTCCGTTCCGCGTTGATCGGCGGGGCGGTCGCGGCGTTGCTGTTCACCGTGGGCAGGCACCTGTTCGGTTTCTATCTCGCGCATGCTGGAACGGCGGGCGCATTCGGCGCAGCGGGTTCGCTCGCTGTGTTGATGATGTGGCTGTATTTTTGCGCCATCGTTTTTCTTTTCGGCGCGGAGGTTACGGCTTCGCTGTGTCAAACGCCGAAAGACGGTAACGCGGCAGACGTCAAGGCTCGCTTGAACGCTGCACATTGAAGCGCCCAAACAAAACGGACGATGTGAAACTGACATCCGAGGCGGCGAGTGTGCGGCGTCAATTCCTCGCACGCGACCCCCATCGGCGCGACGCGATCCCGTCGACGTTCGCAACGCAGTTCGGATAGTGCGATCAGCAAGCAAGCAGCATCTGCGAGCCCTGCGCCCCGAACGCCACGGCAGCGCCGGCGCTACCGTTTTTCTCGACTCGCCGCATCCGCATCACCGCCAGCCACGTCCTGCAGTTGCTCTTCCGGCGCGACGCGGCCGCCCCGCTCCCGTTCCGCCGATTGGTCGGCGCTCGGTTCAGGCCTGTCCTGCGAATCGTCACCCTCGGCTTCGATCTGCCGGCGCGCTTCCTCCCAGTGCTTTTCCGCGTTGTCGTCCGGTGACGGATCGTTTTCCCAGAGCTGATACGCCCGGGTACGAATGCGGGCTTCGAGATCGTTGTCCATGCTGCGTTTCTCCGTAAAAAAATGGTCGCAGCAACGCGCGATAGGGGGCGTGCGGCGATGCGAGCCGGTGTCGCTGCGAGTCCGGCGCCCTGCTGTCGTCCGCTGATCGGCCCGCGCGCGATGGACCATGAAGGTGTGCCGCGCGCCGACTAACAGCAGCCAGACAGCGTCGTCCGTCATGTGTGGACTTACGCTGCGTGATAAGAATGGCAGTGTGAGGATGAGCAAAGCCCATACCCGCGCGGCTCTGGCACATGGGGGTTTGGCGCGTCAGCGGTTAGCGACGTCACTGCTTGGTGGTCGTAGTGTGGCTGATCACGCGCCGCCCCTCCAAGATGTGGCAGAAAACATGCTCATAGATGTATCGCGAAAGTTGCGTTTTCACACGGCTTACGATGCCTTGCTCAAGTTGCAATGCAGCGTAAAAATTCGCGCGGGCACGGGCGTTTCTTCTATAAACCGCTAAGGGATCGCTAGTTGCCCCTCTCCCTGACTAAGCAGTCGCATGATGGCAACGACACGCCAAACCATAGTATCGACGAGCGATTCAGCGGACCCCGGCGCACAGACCGTCGCAGATTCCAGCGCGCAATCCTAACGTTCGGCGAACTCGCGGACTATAACGGTACTCATACAGCGAACGTCCTGCGAGCGGCGGATCGACTCTACTCCCGCCTCCGCATGACCGGCCATTCGGAGTTCAGAATGCAATCGACCGACGAGCAAGTCGCAGTGCCACCGGACGATCCCGCCGCGAAAGAGACGGCGGTTGGAAACAGTACACCGGGCCAGCACGATCGTTACCGGCTCACCGTGCGCGCAAAGGCAGGGCATCTGAGGGTCGTTGCCGCGTGGCAGGTTCTCGGTTGCGAGGCACCGCAGGCTGACCACGTCCGGATCCGCGTGGATCGCCGTCACTGCTACGAAGAAATGACCATTACGTTCACGGCGGTGTCGCCCGATACACTCACGGCGATGGTGGGCCGGCTGGTCGCGCTCCCGTGGGCGCTCGACGCGCACTTTTCTCCGTGTGCATTGGCACAGGGGTAAGCAGTTGCCTCCCGGGACCCGCCGCCTGACGAATGCCCGATGCGCGCGCGTCGGTCGACGCCTATGCCCGCATCGGCTTACCGCCCTTCCATGTCGCCCCAGCCCTGGGCACCAATCAACGGCACAAAACGCACGAGATCGAGCATTTCCTCGTGGTAGGTCGTGCTGCTGTCGCGAGTGAGCCGGATCAGCCGCTGATGGTCCGGATCCGGACCCACCGGCATCACGATCCGGCCGCCGATTTCGAGTTGCGCGCTCCACGCAGGTGGCACGCCCGGGCCGGACGCGGTGGCGACGATTGCATCGAACGGCGCACGCGCCGGCAGCCCGAGCGTGCCGTCCGCGGTGTAGACGTTCACGTTGTCGTAGCCGAGCGCGCGCAGCCGATCCATGGCGCTCTCAGCCAGTTGCGGATGACGCTCGACCGTATCGACGCGTGCAACCATTTCCGCGAGCACGGCCGCCGCGTAGCCGGAACCCGTGCCGATCTCGAGCACGCGGTCTTCCGGCTTGAGCCGCGCCGCCTGCAGCATCCGCGCGACCATGAACGGTTGCGTGATCGTCTGGCCGGCTTCGATCGGCAGGGCCGCGTCCGCATAAGCCCATGCGCGCAGATCGGGACTCAGGAAGGCCTCGCGCGGCACGCGCCGCATCGCGTTCAGAATGCGCGGCTCCGCGATGCCGCGCGCAATCAGTTGCCGCTCGACCATCGCTTCGCGCGACGCCGCCAGATCTTCGTGCACCGTGCTTCTCCCCTCGTTGTGCAGCGGCTCGCTGTCCCGGGGGCTGCTTCTACCATGCATCACGATAGCGCGGAAAACGCCAGAAGACATGACCTGAAAACGAAGACCAGGGTGTTCGCGGCAAAATTCCGATCCGGGTTCATGACCGCCTATCTTGTCAGCAACTGACGCCGCATGGGCGATTCGTATGTTGCAGATGGGGAACCGTTATCGGGAATCGCATCCGATCATCGGATGGCGCGCCTAGGGAGGATCAGGCGTAGACGAGCTGCGTTACGAGCAAAGTGTGTTCGTCGCGCTGGTTCGGGGAATTCCGCTGGTCGAGGGGACCAGCGGAATTCGCGGCCGGTCACCGCGCCTCCTAACGCGGTAATGCTGCTCAATGCCTGGCGCTGCGCCAATGCGGCCAGTAGTGATGGTGGCCCATCTGCCTAAGCCGCTTCCGACGCATTTGCTCCTGGTGATAGTGAGCGGCGACGAACACGGCTGCGGTCGCCATCACGAACGAACCTACGACGATTGCCACTGCTTCATCCATCGGAACCCCCGTTGCTGACTATCCGCTTCATTGCAGGTGTTGCCCGCCATTGATCGCAATGTTGGCTCCGGTCACGAAACCGGCTTCGCGCGAACACAGGTACAGCACGAGTGCGGCGACTTCGTCGGGCTGTCCGAGCCGGCCGACCGGAATCTGCGGAATGATCTTCGTCTCGCGGATTTCCTCGGGCACCGCCATCACCATCCTCGTTGCGATATAACCTGGCGAGATCGTGTTGACGGTGACGCCTTTCTTCGCCACCTCGAGCGCCAGCGATTTCGTGAAGCCATGCATGCCGGCCTTCGCCGCCGCATAGTTGGTCTGGCCAAAGCCGCCCTTGGAGCCGATGATCGACGACACGTTGATGATGCGGCCCCAGCCCCGCTCGACCATGCTGTCGCACACCGGCTTCGTCATGTTGAACACCGAGTCGAGGTTGGTTCGGATTACCGCGTCCCAATTGATCTTGTCCAGCTTCCTGAAGCTTGCGTCGCGCGTGATGCCGGCATTATTGATCAGGATATCGACCGGGCCGACTTCGGCAACGATCTGCGCCGCGCATTTGCCGCACGAGTCGTAGTCGGCGACATCGACCGCGTACGCGCGGAACTGTCGCCCCTGCGCTTCCATCCGTGCGAGCCACTCGTTCGCGCCGGTGTTGGCCGGCGAACAGGTGACCACGACGGCATACCCGGCGTCATGCAGCTTGATGCTGATGGCTTCACCAAGTCCGCCCATTCCGCCCGTCACCACCGCGATCTGCTTTGCCATCGGATTGTCCTCGCAAAAAATTGGCCTCGCAGATATCTGGAGCCACACTGCATTCAGTCAAGAACTTGATGTACTGGAAAACCGGTTTCCGCCTCTCCCTCAGTATTCCTGCATATAAAGTAAGAACGGCAACGCGGGTATCTGCCCGCGTCGGCCTTATCCCTTCGCGCCGGCGGCTACGGGAACCTGCTCGGCGCGTCGCGCGGCCTTCGACGCTGTGGCGGTGACCGAGTTGAAATTACTTTCGGCGGCCTGCACGGCCTGTTGCCCGGTTTTCTGCAGCGTTTCGTAAAGCGTCGTGGTGGCGCTGATCGCGGACTTCCACGCGGCGATCGCTGCTTCGGAACCTGCCGGCGCATTCTTCGCCGTTTCCTCGACGAATGCCTGCACACGTGCGTTGTGCCGTTCGTACTGCGCCTGTGCGAATTGCGTGAGTTCAGCCTGCGTGGCCGATGCGATGTCGAACACTTGCCGACCGTATGACAGCGATTTCTCCGCGAAAGGCCCAGTGAGGCCTGATTGCAGCGCGAACCACTGCAGCGGGTCTGTCGTGCCGGGCGCCTTCGTCATATTCTCTTGCGCCTCGGCCAGCGTGGACCTGACGACCTGCAGGTTCAGCGCAACCAGTTTCTCCGCGCCTTCAAAAATCTTCCCAGTCAGCCCGAAAAATGCGTCGAGGCTGGCCATCACGGCAGCCGCTTGGTCGGGACTCGATAGAGCCATGGTTGATTCCTCAAAATTCGATCCGGTGCACGAAACGCCCGATCGCACGGGTGTGTTGCGACGGATCGCGATGGTGAAAAAATCAAAGCGCAAGGACGCCTGTCAGCAGAATGCGTCGCGAGAACTTCGACGGTCGTTACATCAACAGGCACTGCAAACCAACCCGCAGTCACGGCGCTGCGTTCGTGACTGTGTCTTCGGCGCGCTCGCCGGGAGGCGCGCGCCGCGAATGTCTAGCGCATCCGGGCAACCGCCTTGAGAATGGAATCGCCGTCGCTCGTAAGGTGAGCACGCGGGCGTCCTGACGCAAAATTTTCCAGCGAGATGAGTTGCCGCTCCAGCAGCGTGTCCAATTCGGCGCGATCCAGTTCGATCTGGTCCGGTGCGTTCTTGATGAGCATCAAGGTAGCGAATTCATGGGGACTCAACATAGCGTCTCCTCGATTTAGTCTCTCTACGCGGAAAGCATGAATTACCTCTCCTGCGTGACTGCCGGCAACTATTCCTGCCGCCCCTCCGTGAATCAATCCGGTGAGAACTCGAATCACGGAGTCGCCATCATAACCGTTCAATTTTTGAACGCAATATGTGAAATGCTTTTTTTACGCCGATCGGTTTTCTTTTTATAACGGATGCCAACGCAAAGGCTTTCCAATTCGTCCACGCCATCGTCTAAAGCCCCTACCAGCATGGCTTCCATCTATTCAGCTCACATATTACTGTTTTAATAGCTCACTTACTTAACGACCTGAATTGGGCGAAAATCTATTGGCCTATTTATATTTGAATCGAGTATTTATAAGCCGTGGCTTGTTCGTTATGATTACCTCAAAATTGCGAAAGATTTATTACAGTGGAGGTATTTGTCTGGCGTTGCCGGGTAAAACCGAGGGCCACCGCTCGCGAGCACTCGGCGGCCCATGTCAGCCATCTCTGGTTCGGCCGATGGTCGCCAAAATACTGGACCCGGCGGGCACGTTCTTCGTCTTCGACGGAGGTATGATGGACGTTGCTGGTCACGTTTGCGCAGGAGGAAATCATGCCTTCAACCCCGCCCACACGCCCCACTCACCGGCCAGGAATTCCAGACCACCCAGTGCGCGGCGTGACGCCGGGCAGCCAGTCGCCAGCTACTGAATCTGCGCCGCGCGCCGAGCCCGATGTTCCCGATGCCGCGGAAGCGGAACCGGCGCCGCACGAGCATCTGCCGAGCAGGTCGGACGACAATTGAATGCCTGCGTGTTTGGGGTGACGCCGCGCGATCGCGCTCCGTGCGGCCAACCTGATCCCGCTTAAGAAGCTCGCCGACATTGACAGGCTGAATTTTTTTGAAAACCTGGCGGCTTTTCCAGAACCAGAAGTACCGCTGACAAGTCTCAGAGTTAGCTTGTGCACACCGCGGTGCCCCCGTTCCGCGCGGCCAGTTCAACCACGACTGATCTATAACAATAAGGCGCCCCGGAATGGCCAGGCTGCGTGCTGCCCGGCCGCACTTAAAGTCGACAACTCAACCGTGGAGGTTTAGCGAAGACAGCCTGATGAATCCATGCTTTGTCTGTTCGAATCTCGATTAGCAGGTATCGGAGGCAACATGAAGTACGAGTACGGCGGCTGGGTCATCGACGCAACCCCGGATTTTTCGCTTGGCCAGTTCTTCGCGCATGCGCGGATCATCAGAACATCACCTGACGACGATGTGGACACTGAAATGCACATCGAGCGCAATCTTGCCTGGTTCGAAACCGAAGACGAGGCAATCGAGGTAGCGCGACAATGGGCAATTGAGTGGATCGATGCGCGCGACGATCACCTGGCGATGACGGATCCCGGTTCGTTGACCCGGCAGAACGAAAGACCAGCGAAGGTTCCGGCCAGATAAGCAGATACCGCGGTCCTGATGCTGGACGACTGGCCGTGTCGCCATTGCGCAACGCCTGCGTCAGCGACGATCCAGGCCCGTTCCACGGCGGATGCCGCAATGCGGCCTCGCGCCAATATTCAGACGAGACACCTGGTTGCTTCGGAAATTCGATTGTGTAGGATAGATCCAACGCCAGCGCCTCATACGCGGCGTGTGTGTTCGGGCCGCAGCGATTGCTGCGGCTTTTTTTCGTCCAGAAACTATCGTCAGCGCGCGAACGTATCGTCCACTACCCGCTGCCCTGCGCTATACCCTGCCATGAGCGCCTCGGCCTGTGTCGGGAACGGCTGCTGGACGGTCGCGCCGAGGCGGATCGGCGCAACCACGGGGCGCGTGGCGCCCACGGCACCCATCGTTCTGACTTGCACGACGGCGACGAAGCCGCGCGGAGGCAACAGCGTCACGCTGCCCGCGGTCTCCCAAACCGGCTCTAGCTCCACGGTGACCTCAAAGCCTTTATACCCGTAGATTCTTTTCATTGACGATCCTGCGTGTTCTACCCGGTCGTTAAACCGTGGAATGCCCCTGCAGGAAAGTGTACATCGCACCTTGAGCCAGGCGGCGAGGGGATTTCCGAATAGTTCGCTTGCAATACCAGGTTCGCGGAATGGCATCGTTCACATCATCCGCTTGACCGCCCTCTATTTGCGCGCACACTGCCTATTTACAGTGACTGTCTCCAGACAAGGAGCCCGACCATGACCAAGCCTTTTCAGCAGTGGAAAGTCTTGCCGCACGGCAAGCTCACGGAAGTCGACGACAACATTCTTACCGTGACCGGCGAACTCCACATGCCGCTCACCGACCTTCCCCGACGCATGACCGTGGCGCGTTTGAACGATTCGCGACTGGTCATATTCAGCGCGATTGCGCTCGATGAAGACGAGATGCAAGCGCTCGAAGACTACGGACGCCCCGCCTTTCTGGTAGTGCCCAACGACCATCATCGACTGGACGCGAAAATCTGGAAAGAGCGCTACCCGTTGATGCAGGTGGTCGCGCCCGAAGGCTCGCGGACCAAGGTGGAAGAAGCGGTGCACGTCGACACGACGGACCCGGGCTTCGGCGATCCGAACGTGCAGTTCGTGACGGTGCCTGGAACGCGTGGCCATGAGGCAGCGCTCGTCATACGCACGCCGAACGGCACGACGCTGGTGCTGAACGATCTGGTCGGCAACATCCGCCATGAATCCGGGTTCGGCGGCTGGTTTCTGCGCATGATGGGATTCGCGGGCGACGAACCGCATATTCCGACGCCCGTGAAGTTGATTCTCGTCGCGGATAAAGAGGCGCTGCGCGTCCAGCTTCTGGAATGGGCGGAACTTCAGTCGCTGAAACGCATTCTCGTGTCGCACGGTTCGCCCATCGAAGAGGATCCGGGCCAGACTCTGCGCGCTCTCGCGAACTCGTTGGCGTAGCGCCAGAGCGCGCGACGTAGCCGACCTGCGCACCGTACTGCTCTGAAAGCGGACCCTGACCAACGGAGCGCGCTTGCTTCGTTAGACGAGACGGACATCGCCGTGATTTCCGGCGGCCGCCGGCCCGCTCGCTCCGCTTGGCATGCTGCTTCGAGGCAGATAAGCATCGGTTAGGATGGCGATCTATCCCAGCGTCCCGATCTCGCTGACCGGTCCGTAAAGTCGCATTGACGATGAATCGCCTTCTTCGATGAGCCAACCGAGTCGCCTCTCCTGCTCCGCGCAAAGGAAGACTCACCCGGCGAGAATGCGGTCAGTATTCGAGTCTATTCGACAAGCGGGATCGCGATTCTTGGCCTGGTACATCGCGAAGTCCGCCTTCCGGATGAGTTCATTGGAGTCCTCACCCGCTTTCAGAATAGCCATTCCGAAGCTCGCACCGACCGCCTCGACCCCCCAACGTGAATTCAGTGGAACCCGCAGTGCAGCCGTCAATTCAGCGACCATTTGCTCGACTACGCCGGTTATAGCGTCAGCCTCGAGTACAACCAGAAACTCATCTCCGCCGAGGCGCCCTACTACGCCACGCGCCTGTACGGTAGCGTGCAGGCGCGCGGCCACCAACGCAAGAATTTCGTCGCCGCACTGGTGGCCGTACGTATCGTTGAGTTCCTTGAAGTTATCCAGATCGACAAAAACGACAGCGACTTTTCCGACCGCACCCGGCGCCGCGATCGCTTCATCGAGCAGGTCCACAATCTTGCCGCGGTTCGGCAAATCCGTCAGCCGGTCAGTTTGAGAAAGACGCCGCAATTCTTCTTTGCCGTTGAGGAGTTTGACGATCAGAGCAGTAATCCAGGCCGATAGTGCGGCGAGCATCACCGTGATGGTCGAGGCCATCGTCACATACACGCGGCGCATCCTGAAGTAATCGTCCAGCGCCTCATCCACGGAAAGACCGGCGACGACAGTCAAACCATATTTCTCGAGATGGCGACTTGCTACCACACGTTCGACGTGATCGATCGGATCGAAGAAGTCGGCCAGCCCCGTCTTGCCGAGGGGCACATAGCTGCTCGGCAGCGCCTCGCCGGACCGGCTCGGGGAATTGCCCGCACGACGCGACAACATGAACCCACGACCGGACAAAACGGCAATCATGCCGCGCTCGCCCAACGCAGCATTGTTGTAGAAGCCATCGGTCAGATACGCCGGGTCTTCCGAGACGATCACCACCCCACCGAAACTTCCGGCGGGACGGTCGATACGGCGGGTTGCCTGAACGGACCACTGCCTGGAAATGCGTCCAATCACAGGCTGGCTGATGAAGAGCCCGATGTTTTCAGGGGACAGGTGGACGCGAAAATGTTCCCGGTCCTTGAGATCCACCGTGCCCGTAAATGGCAAAGTCGACGTGATCACGCGGCCGTCGGCACCCGCGACAGTGACTTGTAACGCGGTGTCCGCGGTAATCAGTCCGTATGCCCGGTACGCTGCCAGGTCGAAGGCTTGCGGCGTACGTTCGTAACCGTATTTGACCAGCAACGCGATCTCGTCGACATCGTGGACGGTCTTCAGCGTATGGGTTTCCAAAGCATCGGCCAACGTGCGGGCCGCCACGCGCGTGTCGCGCATCACGGAAGCCTTCTCGACCTGCAGGCGCAACAGGATGGTGACCCACAATATGCCGAGGACGAGGACGGTCAGCGCGGGCACCAGAATTAGCGCGTGGCGGGAGGATCTGGTGCTTTTCGTGGCGTAGATTGTTCGATCCATGGTTCATTTTCACACTGCACAGGCGAACGCGAGTCTCTCAGTGCACCGAATGATCACGACGTTTCGGCAGCACGCTTGACGACGCCAGCACGATTCCTGGCTTTTTCAAATGAAATGGCGAGTCGGCCGTTTTCGGGTCGCGCAATGCTATAACGACAAACCGCAAAAAAAGTTTATTGTTTTTGATGAAATAAAAAAAGACGGTCGTTTCGTCTGAGGATAGATGGAATGCCATGCTTGTAGTAGGCACAGAACCGATAACGAAGCAAGCCACGCCAGGCCTGGCAAAACGGTCAACGGGAGTAATCGCGGCTCAATACCGTCAAAACGAGAAAAGTTTATATCTATTTAAATCCGGACGATTCAAATTCCATATAAATAAATTCGGCGATTGAATGATTTTTAATTTATAAAATAATCACCCCAGTCAAGGGGAGCGACGACAGGCAATACCAAAGATCGTGAAGGTTATGCAAGCAAAACGCCGTCGATCCACACCTCCGGCTTGCCATGAAGCACGTAGACGAACTCCTGTTCAGTACTTTCGGCGTGCGGATATGAGGTGCGCCGACCCGGCAGAAGCCTCACATGATGAATGCCGATCCGCGTAATACCCATCGCGGCGGAGAGCGGCGCGTCGAGGCCCATCGGTTCGGAATCGCCGCGATAGCAATGCGCATCGGGTTCTTCCAGTTCGGTCCAGTGTTTGATGAAATCGGGGCGGCCCATCGCTTGTTCTCCTTGGGGACGACAAACGATGATAACGGGTTGCGGAGGGCAATGACCGACCTCTCCGGATTGTCATAGACAGGACCTGATTTTTCTCAGAACGAGTGGCGGATACCTGCCATGACACCCAGTTGCCCCATTCCCGGCGCCGGCGTCGTGCCTCCGCCGCCTTGACTCACGGTGTACGCGGCATGGGCGCTGTTGAACAGATAAGCGCCCTGCAGGTAGACCGCGGAGCGCTTCGATAGCAGATACGTAGTGCGTAGCGCGGCGATCGTGCCGCGCGTGTCGTCGGCCCGATTGACGATGCGGTACACGCCACCGTCGACGATAAAGGCAGGCGTCACGTTATACGCCGTCGTCACGTAGTACAGATTCGAGCGCACGTCCGGCAAAGCAGGCGCTACCGTTTCGACGTGACGGCCAAGCCAGCCCGCGCCGAGCTTTACCTGACCGATGTGCCCGTAGCCGTTGAGTTGCATCCGCACGTCCTTGTCGCCCGAATTCGTCAAGGCAAAGGGCGCCGTGCCGTCGTACAGGTTGGCCGCCGCGCCCGGGCCGCCGCGTTGTTCGTCGTAGGCACCCGCGACGCCATAGCCGTTCATGTCGTAACGCAGCATGGCCGACCATTCGCGGCAGCTTTGTGAACTGCCCGGAATCGATCCGGCGCACGTGCCCTGCAAGGAGACGTGGAGACCATGAAATACCAACTCGCATTGGGCAGTGTGTTGCTCGGGATCAGCGCTTCATCGTTCGCGCAGAGCAGTGTGACGTTGTACGGGATCATCGATACAGGCATCGAACTGGTGACGCATGCCGACGCGGCGGGCGATCGCGTCGTGCGCATGCCGGGCATTACCGGCGAATTGCCGTCGCGTTGGGGCATTGCAACCATCGTCGCGAGCGGCAGTCTTGGCCGCGCGGCGGAAGTGCTGCACGTCACGCAACCCGCGCTGAGCCGCACCATCAAACGGCTCGAGGATCAGGTCGGCGCGCCGCTGTTCGAACGGCACTCGAAGGGCATGCAGCTTACTGCGATCGGCAGCGCGCTGTTGCCTCATGCCACTCTGTTGCAACGCGAAGCCGAGCACGCGCGCGAGGAAATCGATGCGATGCGCGGTCTCGCCAAAGGAACGATACGCGTCGGCGCGGTGGCGAGCATCGCCACGCTCGTGCTGCCGCTCGCGGTGAGCGGCGTGCTCGCGCGCTGGCCGAATCTACGCGTGGAGATCATGGAGGGTGTGTGGGACCGGCTTGCCGATAGTCTGATGAAGCACGAAATCGACCTCGCGCTCAGCATGGCCGTGCCCGACACGGACGAGATCACGGCGATTACCGATTGCCGGTGGGAAGACACGAGTTATGTGGTCGCCGCGCTCGATCATCCGCTGCGGCGCAAGGCAGACCTGCGCCTCGCCGACACGCTCGATCAGCGATGGTGCGTGCCGCCGCGCGGCACGGGTCCGTTCGAGCACATGCAACAGGTATTTGCGGAACACGGGTTCGGCATGCCGCCGATCGCGGTCGAGACGCGCTCGATCACCGTACTCAAAAGCCTCGTGACGCGCGCGGGATTTCTGAGCTGGATGGCCACGCCGATGTACGACACCGAGGCCGCAGCCGGCGTGTTCGATACGCTGGCAATTGCCGGCGTACTGGGACGGCGCACGTTGACTGCGTTCCGGCGGCGGCAGGGAATTTTGCCCGGCCCGGCAGTGAAGTTGCTGGAGCAACTGCGGATGCTGACCGCGTCGCACAACTGATCAAGCGCACGTGCACGCGCTTGAATAGCGCAAGAAAATCGCCCGGCTTTCGGACGCGTAGTTGCGTTCAGTTGGCGAAGCAGACCCGTTCCAACCAGATTTAATCGGCGCACAGCGGCGCTTGGTCCTCGAACGCTGTCGCATCCGCCTCGGCGATATGCCGCACGATCATCGCGTTGACGCTTTCAGCGTGCGTGAGCGGCCCCATGTGCCCCGCACCCTCGACGATCGCGAGACGCGCCGCCGGCAATAGCATCGGCAGACGCTCGGCGATCGCGCGAGTCGGGATGGGCGCGTGCTGGCCGCGCATGATCAGCGCAGGAACACGCAGACCCATGTAGGCGCTGGCGGGCGTGCGCTCGTCGAGCAGCGCGCGGAAGTCGAGCGGCGCCTTCGGCGCCCAGCGCGTGAGCGCCGCCTGTACCGAGGGCCGCAACGCTTCCCACGCGCCCCGGCCGCCCCAGTAATCCACGAACGAAGCCGCCGCTCCCCGATAGTCGCCACAGGTCACGCCATCGGCGGTGCGCTTTGAAATATCGATGATCTCCGCAAGCGCATGCGCGCCGTGCGCGCCCATCACCTTCAGTAAATGAAATGCCGAGGGCTCGTAGAGCGTAATGCTCGCGATGCGCTCCGGGCGTTCGAGTGCCGCGCGCAACGCCACGCCGCCGCCATACGAATGGCCGACGAGATGCACCTTGCCATGCGACGCGTCGATGATGCCGACGGTCCTCGCCGCCTCGTCGGCGAGCGTGAAGGCGCGCTCGCCGTTCCACGGGCCCGTGCTGTCGCAGCCGTAATGCTCGGGCGCGACGAACGCGTGGCGCGGGCCGAGCGCCTCGCCGAGCTTGCGCCATTGGGCCGCTCCCGAGCCGGAGCAATGCAGTGCGATCACCGACGTCGCGGACGTAAAGGCTTGCGATGTGAGAGTGTTATTCATAGGGTTCACGAGCTCAGGAGTTGGGCGCACGGACGCCGGAACGCGGAAGTCCTCACTATCGGCGCGGCGCGGGCGGCTGGCTATGATCGAAACACCGGCGCGCATGTCCAGGCGTCCAGACTGTTCGATCGACGGCGCGTTTTTGTGTGACCTCAGCGGTCAATCTCAGTCCAATGCATGCGGCGTTCGAGTTCGCCCATGTCGGCGGCGGACGCGAGGTACGCGTCACGACGATTATGTTCAGCACGGTCAAACGCCTTTCTCAACAACGGGTATAGATAGATGAACAAGATGAACAAGATGTCCTCCGGGTCGGCGAGCTGGTCGATTGCGTATCGGCACGAACGGGGCGCGATACCTGGGTTCCAGGCGCGCATCCGGTGCGGGACATCCGGGTTCGATGGATGGGCGGGTCGTGCTACGGCTGGACGCTATGTCATGCAGAGTCCATGCCACATTTCAGCAAGCCTTGTTTGATGGGCGTTTCAGCGGACTTTGAGGGATGCGGATGGGGTGAAGTGTCGTCGTGTGGCCGACGGCTATGCGCGTGGGAGTCGGGTTGCGGCAGACACGTAATCAGTACGTGTCGCGCTGTGTCGCGCTGTGTCGGGCGGCACGTCCCGGCGGATAAGAGTCGTCGATCGTGTCTGCGATGGCACACTTTTCGGAGGCCGAACGCGCTGCGGGCAACAAGTTCTGCCTGGGGACCCCGGCGTTGATAGAGGAACTGGTGCTGCCGGGTCTCGTGGAAGCCGACAGTGCGGTGTCGAAGCCTGCGGTCAAGGGCGTGGCGTGCGCCGCACGGCCGTTGATCGTGATACTCGTCTTCACAAACTGAGCGCCTCTCTTCGCATGCGTTGGTGACCCATGGCTTCGCCCTGGTCATGCGGTGCCCGAATGTGCTCGATATAGTCGTTCGTGCTACGACTCAACCGATCCGCCGGAATAACGTGATTCGCGCCTTATAACGCGAAAACGGGCAAATAACACGCACCGACAAAACGAACCGTTTGTTCGAGCGGACGAAGCAGCTCGGCCAGCGTATGTCCCACACGGCCATCTGTCTGATAAGCGGCTTCCGGACTGCCGGTCGATACGATCAGCCCTATTTCTTTGTGCACCAGCCGGTCGCCACCCGGACCGTATGCCCAGCCATAAGCGAGCACGTCGTCGAGCCATTTTTTCAGCAGCGGCGGGGTGCTGTACCAATACAGCGGAAACTGCAGAAAGATCCTCTCATGGCGTTCGAGAAGCACCTGCTCCGCGGCGACGTCGATATTCCAGTCCGGATATAGCTCATAAATATTCCGAATCGTGACCGGACCGTGAGCATCCTCGAGCCTGGATCGCCACGCCGCATTGATCTGCGACTCGGCAAGCTTCGGATGAGCGAGTATGACCAGTGCTTTCCTGCTCATGATGTCCTCCCTCAATGACGGAAATCGATGCGGTCGCGCTCGATACGCGCAGCCGGGCTGTATGTGATCACGATGCGTTTCATGTCAGGCTCCTTGACGGATAAGAAGGGACCTAGCGGCCCGGTGTCTGCGCAAGATCTGCTTTCGCGCTCCGGTGCGTCGATCCGTTGAGCCATTCTTGCCCGCATGAGCGGCCTGCGCCAATTCCCCAAACATGCGGGCCGTGTGTGCAGCAATGCACAAGTCCGCGCAAATCCACAGCCTTGCATCTAAAGTCAATCGTAGGCACAAAAATATTTGATTGAGATCGGCCCAGTCGGCCTCTAATATCTTTGTCCAGCTGCGTCACCTCAAGATTCGGACGATTAAAAGAGAAAAGGAGAGCATCCATGTTCGACTGGGAGGATTTACGCTATTTCGTTGCGTTCAGTCAGGAAGAGTCCCTCGCCAAAGCGGCGCGGCAATTGAAGGTCGACCACGCGACCGTCGCGCGGAGAATTGCTTCACTCGAACAGGCCCTCGAACTCAAGCTGGTCGATCGCCGCCCGCGCGCCTATGTTCTGACCACAGACGGCGAGCGCATCGCCGAACGCGGCAAGCGCATGCAGGCAGAGTCGTTCGCTGTCGAGCGGATGTCGATCGCCGGGCAGGAAGTCGTTTCCGGCGAGGTGGTGATCAGCGCGCCGCCCTCGATGGCAAGCAGCGTGATCGCGCCGCATCTCGGCAAACTGCGTGTGCAACATCCGGCGGTACATGTACGGCTTATCGCGGATACACGCAACGTGTCGCTCATACGGCGGGAAGCCGATATCGCCGTGCGCTTGAGCCGGCCGACGGAGGCTGACCTTGTCGCGCGCAAGATCGCCGTTATTCCATTTGCACTCTATGCGTCGCCGGACTATCTGGCGTCCCATGTCGCAGAGGACTATGAGTTCATTGGATACGACGACAGCATGGACGGAACCGTGCAACAAACGTGGCTGGACGCTCAGGCGAATTCGCGCCCGGTTGTGTTCCGCAGCAACAGTCTCGATGTGCAGGTATCAGCGGCACGGGCGGGCGTCGGCGTGGCCGCCCTGCCCTATTTTCTTGGCGATTGGGACGAAAGCCTGAGCCTCGTCGAAAGTACAGGTGAAGCCTTGACGCGTGAAGTATGGCTGTCCATCCACAACGATCTGCGGCACGCGCCGGCCATTCGCAGCGTCATGCAGTTCATCGCCAGCTGCTTCCCCGGCGACGGTTGATACCCGCGGCACAGCATAAAAGCTTGTGCATTTCTTCACGGATCATCCGCATATTTCGGGGATTGGCAGATAGAAGACCGGTAGCAATAATCAGTTCACCGATCGACGAACGACACGAGACAGAGCGTAGATCCTCCGCCTCGTCGTTGAACGTCTTCTCTTCGATCTTCCAAGGAGCATGAAATGAAACGCGTACTGATCCCGGCAGTTGTTATTGCTACTCTCATCGCATCATCCACTGTGTTCGCCGAACCGGCCACCTACGGCAAGACTCGCGCGCAGGTGCGGGCCGAACTGAGCCAGGCTCGCGAAGCGGGTCTGCTCGACGCGCCCGATGCCACGTACCCCGCTGCCCAGTTGCGCGCGGCAGCCGCACTGCAGGCCCCTAACACGGGTGCCACGAACGCCAACGCAGCGGCCGTGGGCGGCACTGTCACGGGCCACTCTCAAAGCGGACGCCGCACCGTGAGCGCGCCCGAAGCACGGGACAGCATCTATTTCGGTCAATGAACGTCGCGTAAAGCAGGCATGCGCATCTCCAGAACCCGATGCGCATTTCTTCACATGCGACGTGCAGCGATGGGGAGTTCCGTGACGCCGGCCAGGCAACTACGATGAACTCACCGTAATCAGTCAAGGAGTAACGTGATGGAACAGTTCAAGATGCGCATCGGCAACGAGTGGCGCGGTGCGAGCGATGGTCGGACATTCGAAAGCCTGAACCCCTACAACGGGGAGATCTGGGCCGAGGTGCCGCGCGGCACCGCCGAAGATGTCGACGCCGCGGTGCGCGCCGCTCATGCAGCGTTCAAGCGCGGCCCGTGGGCAACGATGACAGCGAGCCAGCGCGGCATGGTCCTGCACAAGATCGGCGATGCGATCGCCGCGCATGCGGAAGAGCTGGCGGACATGGAAGTGAAGGATAACGGCAAGCTGAAAGCCGAAATGCTCAAGCAGATGGAGTATCTGCCGCAATGGTTCTACTACTACGGCGGCCTCGCCGACAAGGTTCAGGGCGACGTCACGCCGTTCGACAAGCCCGGCATTTTCCACTACAGCACTTTCGAGCCGCTCGGCGTAGTGGCGACGATCGCGCCGTGGAATTCGCCGCTGCTGCTCGCGGTATGGAAAATAGCGCCGGCGCTCGCAGCAGGCAACACGGTCGTCATCAAGCCATCCGAATTCTCGTCGGCATCGTCCATTCTGTTCGCGAAGCTGTGTGAGGAAGCCGGTGTGCCGGACGGCGTCGTCAATATCGTGACCGGCTTCGGCAAAGAAGTGGGTGAACCGCTCGTCGCTCATCCGCTGGTCGCACGCGTCGCCTTCACCGGCAGCGAGGGCGGTGGCCGCCATGTGTACGAAAACGCGGCACGTTCCTTCAAGCGCGTCTCACTGGAACTGGGCGGCAAGTCGGCCAATATCGTATTCGAGGACGCGAACCTCGACGATGCCGTGAAGGGCGCCGTGACCGGCATCTTCTCGGCAACGGGTCAGAGTTGCATGGCCGGCTCACGGCTGCTCGTGCATTCGAGCATCCATGACGAGTTCGTCGAGCGGCTGGTGAAGTTCATGCAGGACGTGCGACTGGGCGATCCGATGTCGCCGGAGACGAACATGGGCCCTGTCTCGACCCAGCCGCAACTCGAAAAGACCTTGTACTACATCGACGTGGCGAAGCAGGAAGGCGCACGCCTCGTTCTGGGTGGCGGACGTTCCACGCAGCCGGGCACTGAGAACGGCCTCTTTGTCGAGCCGACCATTTTCGTCGATGTTCGCAACGACATGCGCATCGCCCAGGAAGAGGTATTCGGACCGGTCGTAGCGGTCATCAAGTTCGATACGGAAGAAGAAGCGATCGCGATTGCCAACGACAGCAACTATGGCCTGGCGGCCGGCGTCTGGACGCGTGACCTGCGCCGCGCAATGACGGTACCGAAGCAGCTCGAAGCCGGCAGCGTGTGGGTCAATGCCTATCGCCTCGTCAGCTATCTCGCGCCGTTTGGCGGTGTGAAAGCGTCGGGAATCGGCCGCGAGAATGGTATTCGTGCAATTTACGAATACCTGGAAGCCAAAAGTGTCTTCATCAATCCCACACCGGGTGTCGAAAACCCGTTCGTGCTGAGTTGAGCTGAGCAGGCTGTGCGGCCAGGACGATCGCCAACGTAGTCACACGCTGACGATCGTCCTTAAGCAAGGACACTGACTGAAAGGTTGGCAAGGCAATGCGTTCGAAATGGATACCCTCTTATAGCCTCGTGATGTTCGCAGGCCGGGTGGCACTGGCCGCGACGCTCGCCTTACTCTGCTCGCTGCTCCTCGGTCTGCACGAACCGCATTGGGCCGCATGGACCGCGGTTTCCGTCGGGCTTCCAGCA
The DNA here is from genome assembly GCF_046028095.1 of Paraburkholderia phytofirmans. Classification (GTDB taxonomy): domain Bacteria; phylum Pseudomonadota; class Gammaproteobacteria; order Burkholderiales; family Burkholderiaceae; genus Paraburkholderia; species Paraburkholderia phytofirmans_A. Next base: position 114,739 of record NZ_JAQQDJ010000008.1, on the reverse strand, counting down.
CGCGGGGACGGTCTGCTGAAGTCGCTCAACCGGGCGATCGGGACGGCAATCGGCGCGCCAACCGGCGTTCTGCTTACTTTCGCGGCGCAAGGCAGCGAGCCGCTGCTCGTCGGCTTGCTGGCAGCATGGCTCGCCGTGTCTGTGTATGCCGGTCTCTCGCTGCGCCATTACCGCGCCTACGCGGCGGTGCTGACCGGCTATAGCGCGGTCATCATTGCCATGTCGCTCACGGGCGAAGCCGGTCAATTGTTCGAGGTGGGGCGAGATCGTTGCGCCGGCATTTTCATCGGTATCGCCAGCGCCTTGCTTGTGCTTCTCCTGTCGCGCGACGTGCAAAGCGGACACGCAAGCCGACGTATTCGTCGCGCGATTGCGACGGCATGCACCTGGGCCGCGGACCGGCTTGCCGGCTTGCCGCGCGCATGGGCCTCTGATGGCACCGGCCCGCAACGGCTGCGCAACCAGTTGAGCGATATCCTGACGCTTGACGGCGCCGTTCACAGTGCGGTCGCCGAGTCGCCTGCGCTATGGGCTCGTGCCGGCCGTTTGCACAAGGTCGTGCCGGCACTGCTCGATCTGCTCGTCGTGTCGAGAAGCGTCGAGCGGAACTTCAATGAGGCTGCCGCCAGCAATAACCCGATAAGCGAAGAGGTCGAATCCGCCGTCGCTACAGCATCCGCATTGCTCACGTCCATCGCGGGCGCACTGCACGACGATCCGGCACGCGACATCGAAAAGCTGCCAGGCTTTCGGCGTCAGGCGCAGGCATTGCGCGGCATGCTCGTATCCATTCAGGCACAAAATGCAATTGAACGCCGGCGCATCGATCTCGTATCGGCACTCCTCGGCGCAACGGAAACCGCACTGAGAAGCTATGCCGCATTAACAGGGGAACGAGGAGGCGTCGATACCGATGGCTATCCAACCCCGGTCTACGCACTCGATGTTAGCTATGCGATCGCTGCGGGGTTGCGCGCCGGGTTCGCGTTACTGTTGGCCGGCGCGATCTGGATCGGTACCGGTTGGCAAGGTGGACCGCTGTTCGTCGCGTTTACGGCAATCGCAATTGCTCTCTTCGCCATCCGGCCCGACCCGCGAGATACGGGTCGTCATTTTCTTGCATCGGGCGCGGCCGGGGCCGGCGCGGCGTTCCTGTTCTACGCGACGGCCTCGCCGTTACTCCCTCACGCAATGGGCGTTTCGCTCGCGGAGGGCGGCATTGTTTTCCTTGGGATTGTTATTGCCTCCCTGCTTTCGAAAACGTTCTGGGCGTCGGGTTTTTGTCTGGTATTCCTCGTCGTGTCGGATCCGGAGACGATCGCTCATACGACCACGGTCGCCATAAGCGCGCATGCGCTGGGCGTGCTGGCCGGCTCCGCGCTGGCCGCGCTCGCATTCCATCTAGTGCCGTCGCGCAGACTCGAACACCAGTGGCGCAAACAGCGCCTCAGACGGATAGCCGGCGCGATCAGGGCCTTGACCGCTTCGCCCATCCCGCGGCAAGCCGCCGAAATGCGCCTTGCGTGGCAATGCCACAGCATCGATACGCTGGTGCGACTCGCTTTGCCCGCCGCCTCCGTCAAGGAGGTGAAAGAATGCATGGCGTGGATAGAGATTGGAGGTGAAGTTCTCAAGCTGAAGGAAGCTTCGCGCGCCGGGCTGCTTCCATTGAATGCTCGAAAGACGATCGACGACTTGCTGACGGACCTTCAGAGTCTCGAACTACAATCGTGGCACACGCGGCTGCTCGTAGCCGATGCCGAACTTCGTGAAGATAAGCTTTCCGGCAATCAGCACGTACTGGGGACTCGCGCGGTGGTTCTTGAACTTGTCTCGCTTATCGAACACATTGCGACGGCGGAAAGTTGCGCTGACGGCGCAGAGCATCAACTGAAATCCAGGAGCAATGCTGTATGGCAATGAATACCGATATCCGCTTCTTCCAGCTTATCACCGGGTCTTATGAGCGGCTCCTTGGCAAACCGCTTGTTCCCAACGGATTGAGTCTCGCCCAAGGCGTTGAATGGCTTTATGGCGAAGCGCCATTCGGCATTCTCGCGCACAACACCGCCGCTGATCCCGTGTTCGTCTACGGCAACAAGCGCGCGCAGTTTCTCTTCGACTACGATTGGGATGAGCTCACCTCGCTGCATTCGCGACTGTCGGCTGAAGCACCGGAGCGCAGCGAACGCCAGGCGTTCCTCGATCAGGTAAGTCGCGACGGATTCGTTACCGGATATCGTGGCATTCGAATCGCAAAATCCGGCAGGCGTTTCTGGATTGAACGAGCCACCGTGTGGCAACTCTGCGACGAAGACGGGACATATCGAGGTCAGGCCGCGATGATCCCTGAGACGACCGATATCTGACGCATCGTTCAAACTCTTCGCAGCTTGTTACTTTTGAGCGGAGAGGCCAGTCGTGACGCCCAAGCGTCTGCGCTGGCCTCCGGCACTGCGCCCTCTGCACTGGTTCAGCGACCCTTGAACTGCGGCTTGCGCTTTTCCGCGAAAGCCCGGCGCCCTTCGACACGGTCTTCCGATTCCCGCATTGCGCCCCACGCCAACTCGGTGAATTCCAGAGCCTGAGTCAGGGGCACGTTGCTGCTGGTTTCGGCAACCTTCTTGATCATCTGAACGGCGAGCGGCCCGTTACCCGCGATGATCCTTGCCAGTTCCAAAGCTTTATTCATCAGGAATTCAGGCTCAACCACGTCCGACACCAGCCCAACACGTTCGGCGTATGCTGCGTCGACCTTGCCACCGGTCAGCAGCATTTTCATTGCGACGGCGGAAGGAACCGCTTTCTGAAGCGCCTGAATGCCGCAGACGGCCGGAATGCTGCCCACCACGGCTTCAGGCAGGCCGAGCACAGCATGGGTGGCAGCAATGCGCAGGTCGCACTGAAGGGCCAGCTCAAGGCCTCCGCCCAGACAATAGCCGTTGACGGCGGCAATCATTGGCTTGAAGATTCGCAGCGAACCGAGTTCGATCAGGCGGACGTACACGCCTTCAGCAGCGGCGCGATCGATGGATTTGACGAACGACGAACCGAAATTGGTCGAAGGCGGCAGCGTGTTTTTCAAGTCCGCGCCCACGCAGAACGATTTACGCCCGGCGCCGGTCAGGATAATGACGCGCACATCTTCGTCATCTCGAGCCTCCGCCAGAACGGCGCGGAGTTCCTGCAGGCTCTCCAGATCGAGTGCGTTCAGTGCCTCCGGACGATCCAGGGTAACCGTCGCAATCTGATCCGAAACTGAGTAATGGATGGTCATGACTGGCTCCTCAAACGCTCGGCGAGGACAGCGATCGCCCACCGCAGACATAGAGCGTCTGTCCCGTGATATACGACGATTCCTTTTGCGCGAAAAACAGAACCGCCTGGGCGATATCGTCGGGCGTTCCAATGCGCTGGACCGGAACCGATTTCTTCAACCGTTCCTGCAGTTCGACGTCGAACTTGCGAAACAGTGGCGTGTTCACGATTCCCGGAGCAACGGCATTCACCGTAATGCCGGCACTCGCCCATTCAAGCGCGAGACTTCTCGTGAGGCTTACCACGCCACCCTTGGCCGCCGAGTAGTTCGATTGCCCCGCGCCACCCAGCCATGCCCGCGATGAAATATTGACGATACGGCCATAGTTGGCCGGAACCATATGTTTCAAAGCCGCCCGGCAACACAGAAACTGCGATTTCAGATTGACGTTGATGACGGAATCCCACTCGTCGTCGCTCATCTTGGTGATACGTTTGTCTTTCACGATGCCGGCGTTGTTCACCAGAACATCCAGCCGGCCCAGTCGTTCGGCGACCGCATCCACTGCCCGGTTCACGGATTCGCTGCTCGTTACGTCCACCGGCATGCCCAGGACGTCGGCCCCCGCGCGCGACAGGGTTGTCGTGGCCTCCTCGAGGCTGTCGCGGTCCAGGTCGAACAAGACGATCCGTCGACCTTTCTGCGCCAAAGCCGACGCAATACCGAAGCCAATGCCCTTGGCAGCGCCGGTGATGATTGCGACTTCGGCGTCGCGACCCGTTTCAGATAAGTTCATGATGTTTACGCACGCGAAGAAATGAATGAACACGGCCGCCATGAATGCTGGCGAGCGCTCGGGCCACTCCGGTTAAAGAATAACCGACTGCGATAGATGCTATTGCCCCGTTGTTTGGCGGGCAAATCACTTTTTCGTCGAGTTCGATTGACTTTCGCTTAGCTAGTCCACGCGCGTTGCCATCACTCGTCATTCAGTTCATCAAAAGTCAATCCAGACAGCAGGAAATGTCGGTTGTAGCGCCCCACTGGTTGCCATATCGTTGAATCAGGGTGCGGCGTGTATAGCTGCCACGCGATCAATCCTGTCATCGGTCAATGAATAGACACCGAACGTTTGGGAGACTTGAATGTTGGACGGAATGAGAATTCTCGCGTGGGGCTCACGCAGCGCAGTCGAATTGAGTGCGAGTCTGCTTGGACATGCACGCGCGCAAGTGCATGTTGCAGACCCGGACTCATCGCCTTCGTTCTCAGGGTACGACGTGGTAATCGTCTCGTCTGATACGGCCAGTTTTTCAGCGCGCGCGGAGATATCGAGTCTAAAGGCTTCCGGCAACCTGATCGTCTGCGATATATCCGCTATGGGTCCCCAGAGTGCGCGAATTGGGCGCCGCTGGACGGATGAGCAGATCCAGGCGATCACGGGTCTGATGGACACGACGGGCTTCAATAGCCGGGAACCGGTGAGCATCGGTATCCCGTTCACCGAAATCTCCGCAGCGTTGTACGCTGCGGCGGCCATAGCGGCTGCATTGCGAGTTCTTCGCATGCAAGGGTTTGCACAGAACATCGACGTTTCCCTATTCGCTTGCGCGTGCAGCGCACTGACCACCTTTCTGCCGAAAGCGTTCACTCGCAGCAGCGTTGAACGTGTCGGAAACCGGCACCCTGCGTGCGCCCCGTGGAACGCGTATCGGACACTCGACGGCTGGGTTCTGATCTGTACCAGCACCGAAGCCCAGTGGCAAAAACTGAAAGACACGATCAATCAACCGGCGCTCGACGACAATCGCTTCGCGACCTTGAATGAAAGGGTCCGCAACGTAGATTCGCTCGATCCGTTTATTGAAGCCTGGTCTTCCGGATTGACTACCGATCAGTGCTGCGCCCTGTGCGAGGAAATCGGCGTGGCAGCAGGGCCCATCGTTCCTATATCGTCGCTCCATGAAGAGCCGAATTTCAAGCTCCGGCATCAGGTGGCCGCCGCACAGATTCTGGCGGGTGGAGTCGGGAAGGACACGTATGCGGCCATTACGCCGTTCCGGATATTCCCTCTGCTGCACGACGGCGAGCTTCACGCTCATGGCACCGGAACTCCGCGACGGTTGACCGCAAAATCTCTCGGTTGCATCGCAGGAATCGAAGCGCGACAAGGCCCGAGCCCAACCGGCGCATTGGCGGGCGTCCGCGTGATCGAGATTGGCCAATACACCACCGCGCCGCTCGTCGGGAAACATCTTGCGGCGCTCGGTGCGGAGGTGATCAAAGTCGAGCCGCTAGAGGGGGAAGTCGCGAGGAACTGGTCTCCCGGACAAGACGGGCTGAGCTATTTCTTTGCCCTCAACAACACCGACAAGAAAAGCATCTCGCTGGATCTGAAGCAGGCATCTCACCTGCGCTATCTCGAGGCGTTGCTCGCCACCAGCGATGTTCTCGTCGAAAACCTTCGTCCGGGAGCGCTAGCCAGACTTGGCCTGGATCGGTCCGCTTTGAAAGAGATTAATCCTGCCTTGATCTACTGCTCGATCTCGGGGTTTGGAATCGAGTCCGCCTATCCGACGCGACCTGCGTTTGATACGGTCATCCAGGCAATGAGCGGCCTGATGGATCTCACACGCGATGGTAACGGCTCTCCGGTAAAAGCAGGCGCATCGTCAGCCGATATTCTCGGCGGCCAGGCGGCCCTCCTTGCGATCGTCGCCGAACTCGTCGAACCGGCCGAAGGAAGCGGGAGATTCGTAGAAGTATCCATGCAGGACGTGGCGGCATGGAGCTGTCTCTTTGCTGCCGGCAATCCTGTTTCGAAAGGCATGACAATTGCCTGTTCGGACGGATATGTATCAGTGGAGGCAAAGAATTCCGTGGAAATCGAAGTGATTCGCAGCCAGGCAACCGACGCTCAATATGAAGCGATGAATCGCGACCTTCTGATAGCAAAACTTGAGTCACTGGGTATCGCATCCGTACCGGTGGTTCGTATGGACGAGGTAATGGACGACGCGGATTTTCTAGCGGACGTATTGAGTGTCGGCTGGGACAACGATGGGGCATTCTGGCCGCTCGTCAAAACGCCATATAGGCTGTCCCGCACGCCGGCAAAAGTTCGTACCGTTCCTGGACGCCCCGAACGCGTGATGGTGCAGTCCACTGAAAAGCCTGAATCGACAAACGAAATTTCTATCACCAATACGCAGGAGAGTTGAAAGTGGCAAAGCGAGATTCAATTCAAATCGCCGAGAAATTCTGGCGTGAAGTGTGGCAGTTGCGTAATCCAAACGCCGCCGACCATCTGGTCTCAGAAGACTTCAACGTGACGTCTGGCGGTGTGGATATCAGATCGCGCGAAGCGTTCAAAAAGTGGGTGGCAGCTTTCCTGTCGAGCATTGACGACTTTGAATTCAATGTCATCGAGACCTTCCAGAACGAGCCGGGCGACCGAGTGGTGACTCGCTGGCGTGTCTCGGGAAAGAACAAAGGTTTTATGGGTTCTGAATCTTGCGGGTCGCCGATTGACATGACGGGGACTGCAGTCCTGCACGTTGGTGAGGACGGCTTGCTGAGGCACAACTGGGTAGAGCGAAGCGCGTTGGAAGTGTTTCGGAGCCTCGCCGCAAAAAAGTCCATTGCTTGAGGCCGGATCTGCGTCGAACTATCGACGTTCGAGTGTCCTCTGATTCAGCAACCAGATCGAGGCGAAGCAGCCACTTCGCCCTGTCCTGGCGCCGCGCCATCGAATGAAGTCAACAACGGGTGAACGCTTCGCAAATCCGCGCGACTTCGCAGGAATTCGCGGTGCCGTTCACGGCTCTCTTTCTGACCTTTGGCAACGAAATTTGTCGCGCTACCCACAACTCCTCGCATACTTCCGCCTACTGCGTCGCGTAAGCGTTTTTCGCCGCGGCTGCAGCCAGCGTATCGATGTCGCGCGGACCTCGCAACGCAGAGTTCGGCGAATCGACCACCGTGGGTACGTGGTAACATTTCGTCATGCGAACGCTTCCGTCTCTCAATGCTCTGCGAGCTTTCGAAGCCGCGGGTCGACTCCTCAGCGTGCAACTGGCCGCGGAGGAATTGCATGTCACCCCCGCCGCCGTGAGCCGCCACATCAAGTTGCTCGAAGATCAGCTCGAGGTGACGCTGTTTGACCGGGGACATCGATCGATAACGCTAACGCCTATGGGCGAACGCTATCTCGTGGACATCGCTCGCGCCTTCGAGTCGATGCGCACTGCGACCGTCAATCTGACCGAGAGCCGTCGCAGGCGGCACCTCAAAATCCGCGCGTACACCACATTTTCGAGGAATTGGCTCATCCCTCGCCTTTCGTCGTTCCATCTTCAACACCCGGATATTGAAGTGATTCTGACAACGTCGCTTCACGCGGTCGATTTCAACATCGACGATGTGGACGCTGCGATACGCTTGTCCCACGCGCCATCATCGGACATTGGCTTTGATCGGCTCGTGCCGAACGAACTGGTCCCTGTGTGCAGTCCGGAATTCTTGCACGCTCATCCGGACTTGACGGACGCGACGCCGGAGGCTCTGCGCACCGTACCTTTGCTTCACTCGCTCGCTCGCCGGGAAGATTGGGCAAAGTGGCTCGATGCCGCGGGCGTAAAAGGCGTCAATCCCCTCGGCGGTCTGAGTTATGAGAGTTCGATCCTCGCGTATTTCGCGGCAACGCAAGGGCATGGCGTCGCGATAGCACAGCGTGTTCTGATCACAGAAGATCTGGATTCCGGCCGGCTCGTGATGCCCTTCTCTTTTGTTCTCGATGAAGGTGCGTTCACCTACTATCTTGTCTATCCCAAGAGCCGCATCTCGTCACCCGAATTTACTGCGTTCCGCGAGTGGCTTCTCTCGGTGGGTGGCGGGCAGACCTGATCTGCCCGCCACTCTGACTGCCCGCACCGACAACCATCGGGGTCGAGACGTACGGTACAGCACGTCTCGCCATTAAGCCGAGAGGATCGTTACGAGAGCGACGGCTGAATCACCCGCCAGTTGACCGCCGTTGTTCTCGGCGAGTGCCACTTTGGCGCCCGGACGCTGGCGGGCGCCCGCCGTTCCTCGAAGCTGCTGGGTTAATTCAACGATCTGCGCAACGCCTGTCGCCCCGAGCGGATGACCGCGGGAAAGAAGGCCGCCGCTCGGATTGACTGAGATGCGGCCACCAATATCGGTGTCACCTGAACGGATGAGTTTGGCTGCATCGCCCGGGGGACAGAGGCCGAGATTTTCGTAATGGATCAATTCGGCCGGCGCCGACGCGTCGTGAAGTTCGACCACATGGACATCGGACGGCCCGATTCCCGCTTCTTCGTAGGCCGCTCTCGCCGCTCGCACTGCAACGAGCTCACCTGACCCATCGGCTTTCGCGGACACGATCGTACTTGCGCGAATGTAGACAGGACGAATGTCGTGCTTCTTCGCATAATCTTCCGAACAAATGAAGAGTGCGGCTGCTCCATCGCCAATCGAGGAGCACATGAACAGAGTGAGTGGATTGCTGACCATGCGACTCTGCAGGACTTCCTCGATTGTCGTTTCCTTGCGGAATTGCGCGAGCGGGTTATGGGACCCGGCGCGACGGCTTTTCACCACCACCCGCGCGAAGTCGCTCGCCTCCGCACCGGTCCTTTCCATCCATTTACGAGCCTTGGCGGCATAAAGATCCATGAAGAGCGAGCCGGTACCGGCTGTCACACCTTCGGGCAGCGGTTCCTCGAGATCGACGGCCTTCGCGAATGCGCCGAATGAGACGGCCTTGTCTTCATGAGTGAGTTTCTCCGTACCGACCACCAGCGCCGTTTCGGATTGTCCGGAGGCCACTGAGAGCCACGCCAGATTAAGGGCCGAGCTACCGGATGCACAGGCATTCTCGACGTTATACATCGGCTTGCCGTCGAGCCCCGTATTGCGCAGCGACGATTGCGCGCGAATCATCTCCTGACCAGTAATAACGCCTGCCGCCGCGTTGCCGAAAAAAATCCGCTCTACGTCTTCGGCCGTCACTCGCGCGTCTTTGAGCGCGAGACCGACTGCTTCCTCCGATAGTGACTTCAGATTCCGCTCGATAAATTTACCAAACTGCGTCATACCGATACCGCCAATAACGACCTTACGCATCTCTCTCTCCATCAATTCCAGAAATGTTCCGGGAAGCACTCACTCCGAGGCACCCGTATTACTCACGCATCAATCCAGCACCTTTCCTTTCGTCTCGGGCATTACCGCGTATACGCAGAGTCCGACTGCACAAACGAGCGCGATGTAGACCCATATGTAATCCGAAAAGCCCGCGTTCGACATGGCGGTGACGATGTACGGAAGCGTTCCACCAAAAAGAGTCGCTGAGATCGCATAAGGCAACGCGACGCCAGTCGCGCGGATCTCCGCCGGAAACTGCTCGGCCATCACCGCTGCGCAAGTAGCGGTAAAGCCTGATGAAAGCAACATGCCGATCGTCACAATGACCGTGTCGGTCCAGAAATCATTCGCGAGAAAATGCAGACTCGGCCACGCGAACACGGCGGAACCGCCGGCAAACGCAATCAGAACAGGCCTGCGGCCAATTCGGTCAGAGAGCTTTCCAAGAAACGGAATCGCAAAGAGCGAAATCACGATTGAAATAACACTGGCGCTGAAGCCGTCGCGCAGCGGCAGACCGGTCCGCATATGGACGAAGGTTGGAAACAGGACAAGCCAAAGATAAACAGACAGGTTCCCTGCCATGGCGATACCGACCACACGCAACGCGGCTCGACGATGTTCGCCCACCAGCACGATGAACGGATTGCGCCGATTTCCATGGCCGACAGCTGTTTTCCTGAACGCTTCGGTTTCTGAAACGGATAGACGCACCCACAGCGCCACGAATCCCATCAGACCGGCGATCGCGAACGCAAGTCGCCACCCCCAACTTGCCATGCTTTGCTCGCTGATAGACGATGTAAGCACGTAGCCGATCATCGCCGCGACAAGAACGCCAGCGTTCACCGCAAAGTGTTGCCAGGAGCCGGTAAATCCGCGTCGTGAGGGGGCGGAGGACTCTATGAGAAAGGTGGACGCGGAACCGAATTCCCCGCCGGCGGCGAATCCCTGCACCAGTCGTGCGACAACAAGAATAATCGGCGCCACCATTCCAATCGCCGCGTATCCCGGACAGACTGCAATCACGAGGGAACTCGCGGCCATCAATGCAACTGAGAGAGCAAGACCATTCTTTCTTCCGTGACGATCAGCATAAGCGCCCAGAACCGCGCCACCGATTGGCCGCATGATAAATCCGACTGCAAATACCGCGAAGGCAGAGAGCAGCGAGACCTTTTCGTTGTGGGCTGGAAAGAAATGCCGCGAAAACAGCGAGGCGAAGGTTGCATAGATGATCCAGTCGGCAAACTCGACGATCGTGCCCAGAGTTGCGGCAGCAATCGCTTTCTTCTGTTCGCGCGTGAACGGGACCGAAGCTTCTACGATAGCGTCGGACAAGGCGGTATTCATATCTGTCTCCATCAATCCTTATTGGCAAAGCGCGTTGCTAGTCGCCGGATCATGCAAGTGGCTGCTCCACTCGCCACGCCTGGGTTAGTGGCGAGCGTATTCAGCAGCTCAGGCCGTCATTGCCGGAGTTCCTGCCGACGCCGTCCTGTCGACCTGGCACACGTAGGCATCGTAGGTTTGCCTGCGATTGCGACGCAAACTACTTTTCTTGCTGGTTGGATTGATTTTTTCTGGTGCAGCGAGGGCAGCAGAAATCAGGTGGTGCCATGGCGGCCAACGCGCTCGGTTGGGGGGCAGTCTGGTCTATCGCGCCGATTCGATGCGTCGTCGGCATGTGAGCGCCGACGCTCCGATGGATAGACTTCGAGGGTCGCCGGGGATGTGCTGGTAGTCGCTGGGAGCAAGACAGTGCGACTCGCATTCATCAAAGATAAGGCGATCTTCTTTCGCTTAAGTCAGTCACGTCCATGAACTCCGCTGCCCGCCGCGCGGGTTGCGGATCCTGATCGCTCGCGATCAACAGCGCACTCAAAAGCATGAACTAAGCGTCGAAGAGGACCTTTTTCACCTGTATCGCCTCTCCGACGCGCAGGAACACCAACAGTCACGACTGTCTCGCCGCACAACCCGTGACACCGGCAGCCGTTTGTCTGCGCCGATAGTCCGTATCGCGCGAGGCGAGCCAGTAATACAGCGGCGACGTCAGAAGCAGTCCGATAACCCACGAGAGGTCCGCACCGTCGAGATACTTCGGCACCGGACCCGCATACATCGGCGTGTTCATAAACGGAATCTGCACGACGATGCCGATCCCATAGGCGATCAGCGCCTGCGGGTTGAAGCGGCCGTAGATGCCGCCGTCCACCTGGAAGATCGACTGGATGTCGTATTTGCCCTTGTGGATCACATAGAAGTCGATCAGATTGATCGCAGTCCACGGCACCAGCACGACCAGCAACGCAAGCACGAGATCGACCAGATTGCCGACGAAATTCGTCGACGCGCCGATCGCTCCATAGCAGCACGCGAGCAGAATCGCGATCGACAGCACGGCCCGCGCTTTCGCCGTGGGAATCCAGCGATAGGCGAAGGTCTGCAGCGACGTGATGGCCGCGAGTACCGCGCCGTACAGGTTCAGCGCGTTATGGCTGATCACGCTCAGCAGGAAGAGGACGAGCATCGGCAGCCCGAGCGGTCCGGTGGCCTGCTTGACGGCGTCCATCGCATCGGCTCCGGGCGCCACCGCGAGCACGGCTACCGCGCCGAAGACGAACGCGAGCGTCGAGCCGATCGTGCAGCCGAGGTAGGTCGCCCAGAACGTCGACGCAACACGCACGTTCTCCGGCAGATAGCGCGAATAGTCGGACACGTACGGCGCGAAAGCGATTTGCCAGAGCGCCGACAGCGAAACGGTCGCGAGCCAGCCGGCGATGTTGAATCCGCCGCGCGTCAGAAAGTCATCCGTCGCGATATGCGTGAGGATATAGCCGAATCCGATGACGATGCCGATCCCAAGCACCCAGGTCCCGATGCGATTCAGGATATGGATGATCCGGTAACCGATGATCCCGATCAGCCCCGAGCCCAGCGCGCCGATCACGATGCCGACCGGAACCGGAATACCCTTTTCGATGCCATGAAGAGACTTCCCGGCGAGCACGATATTGGACGCGAAAAAACCCACGTACATCACGCCTGCGATCACGGTGACCAGCAGCGCGCCCCATGACCCGAACTGCGCGCGGCTCTGGATCATCTGCGGGATGCCCATTTGCGGACCCTGCGCCGAATGCAACGCCATCAGCACGCCGCCAACGGCCTGACCGACGACGATCGCCACGATGCCCCACAGCAAATTCAAGTGGAAGATCTGCACGCCGAGCGCGCCGGTGACAATGGGCAACGGAGCGATGTTGCCGCCGAACCATAGCGTGAACAGATCGCGCACCTTGCCATGGCGATCTTCGGGCGGCACATAACCAATGGTGTGTTTTTCGATCAATGCCGGAGCATTGTGTTCCGAAGTATTCAAGTTCGTCTCCTTCTGTTTATGTCCCATGCACAGCGGTCGACCGGAGTTGGCGCTTTAGCGCCTTACTCCAGTCCCACGTGTCCTCGATGTACACGTCTCAGGACGCGGCCGAAACGTAGTCCGCCAGCCGAGCCAGCATCGCATCGCAGTCGCGCAATTGCGCCACGGTGACGAATTCGTCCGGCTTATGCCCTTGGTCCATGCTGCCGGGTCCGCAGACCACGGTTGGAATGCCCGCTTCATCGAAGAGGCCGCCCTCGGTGCCGAATGCGACCGTGCCGTACTCAGTAGAGCCGCTGATCAGCGCCAGAAGGCGCGCCGCTTCGCTGTCGGGAGAGGTGGCCAATCCCGGATAGGCGGACAGCGATTGAAAGCGGATGTCGGTATCGGACTTCACCGCGCGCATCTTCGGTAGCAACTCAGCCGCGGCATAGGTCTCCAATTCATCCGCTACCCGGTTTGCGTCGAAGCCAGGCAGCGCGCGCACTTCGAAGTCGAACTCACATTCGGCCGGCACGATGTTGAGCGCACGACCGCCATTGATCACACCCGTCTGCACGGTCGAGAACGGCGGATCGAAGCGCTCGTCGTGATGTTCGGGCTGCGCCAGCCGCTCGCCGATCTCTTCCAGACGGCCGATCATCCGCGCCGCGTATTGAATGGCGTTGACGCCATAGGGCGCATAAGCCGAATGGCAAGGCGCGCCTTTCACCTGACAGCGCATTGCCAGCTTGCCCTTATGCCCCAGCACCGGCTTAAGTTCAGTCGGCTCGCCGATCAGGCACAGCGCCGGCTTGTGCGCACGCTGCGCCAATTCCGCCAGCATCGGCCGCACCCCGAGGCATCCGACTTCTTCGTCGTACGAAAAAGCGAGGTGCACCGGCAGTTTCAATTCGCGCTCGCGCAACCCGGGCACCGCCGCCAGCACCGAAGCGATATATCCCTTCATGTCGGCCGTGCCGCGGCCATATAACCGCCCGTCACGCTCAGTGAGACGGAACGGATCGACGGTCCATGCCTGGCCATCGACGGGCACCACGTCGGTATGGCCGGACAGCACGATGCCGCCGCGTTCGCGCGGACCGATGGTCGCGAACAGATTCGCCTTGGTGCGCTCGGCGTTGTAGAACAGCTCGCTCTCGACACCGAGTTCATCGAGGTAACGTCGAATGAATTCGATCATGTCGAGATTGGAGTCGCGGCTGACCGTGGCGAAGCCGATCAGCCGTTCGAGCAGCGCGCGGCTGGAGCGGTCATTCATTGCCGGGCACTCCGTAGCTCGGCGCGGCGGTCGGATTCAACGCCCGGGTCAGGTAGTCCTGCATCTGCGGCCGGTACACTTGCCACAGGCCGTCGAGCTGGCCTATGGGATCGTCATCCGCCCAATCGACCCGCAAATCGACGATCGGCCAGCTCACGTCGCCCACGATCTTGAGCGCCGCCGAATGCACGGGTCCAGCTTCGCCGCCGGCGGCCATCGCGGCATGCATGCCCGCGAGCAGTCGATCGGCAAGCCTGCCAGTTGCCTGCTCAAATGCCGGAAGCATGGCTTCGATCACTTCGACGCCCGCGAGCATATTGCCCGCCGCCACACATTGCTTGCCGGCGACGGCGTGATACGTGCCCAGCGCTTGCTTGCCGCTATAGAACGCCGTGCGGCCCTGCGCATCGATCACGGTAACCTGGCGGTACTCGCTCCACTCGCTCGCGCCGCGCACGCGTTCCAATGCCGCGGTGGGATCGATCTGCTCGTGCTCCAGAAGGTCGAGAATCTGCGGCCCTAGCGCGGGCAGCGTGATGTTTTGCGTCGCCACTGCCCCCACGCCTGCGCGCACCCATGGGCACCGAGCGCCCACCGCGATGCTGGACGAACTGATCGCGATTCCAAGCTGCCCGGTTTCGGGGCAACGTCCGACGATTGAGAATGTCATGTCCCGCTCCTTAGGCTTGCGGCGGCGTCCACCCGTCCGGAATCACCGCGACAACGTCGATCTCCATCAACCACTGCGGCTGACCCAACGCGACCACCACCAGGCCGGTCGAAATAGGAAACACGCCCTTCAACCACTTGCCGACTTCCTGATAGACCGGCTCGCGATAGCGGACGTCAGTCAGGAACGTCGTCGTCTTGACGATGTGAGACAGGTCGCTGCCCGCTTCTTCCAGCAACTGTTTGACGTTCTTCATCGCCTGCTCGGCCTGGGCGCGCGGATCGCCGATGCCGACCAGGCGGCCGTCGAAATCCGTACCCACCTGACCGCGCACATAGACCGTGTTGCCGGCGCGCACGGCCTGGCAAAGATCGTTGTCGAGCGTCTGGTTCGGATACGTGTCCTTCGTGTTGAACATGCGGATACGGGTATGCGTAGGCTGGTTCATCAATGCACCTGAATGTTAGGAAGAAATGGATCGCGGACTAGAGAGGTGTACGCATCAACTCACGCCCATCTCGCTGACTTTGTGGACGCGTGAACCGGTGGAGGTGTTTTCAACGCTTTCCTCGCCGTGGCTCTGTGCCTGCTGTTGCGCGTCGCCGTAATAAGCGGCGTATTTGCGCTGCGTGACGATGTGATCGGCAATGTGCTTCGCGTCGTGCCACACGCCCCAGATGAAGGCGGAGCCACGGCGCGACAGCCAGGGCAGACCGAGGAAATAAATGCCAGGCTCTTTCGATACGCCACGCTGATGTTTCGGCTTACCCTTTTCATCGAACGCGTCGACGTTCAACCAGCTGAAATCGACGGCATACCCGGTCGCCCAGACAATCGACGTCACGCCGGCCTTCGCCAGATCGAGATCGTGCAACGGGTGCGTGACGCATTCCGGATCCGCAGGAATGACGCGCGCTTCGGGTTCTTCGGGAAGATCGAGACCGTTGCGCTCGGCGTAGGCGTCGGCGGCGTCGAGCAGCGACAGATAGTTTTCGTCGCCGCGCGCGATGTTCTCCGCGAGATCCGCTTCCAAGCTCACCACGCCGTCATCGAATGATTTCGTCAGACCCACGAGCGTGATGCCCTGATTCGCGAGCCGCCGGAAGTCCACCGTATGGCCGCCACGCGCACCGCTCACCGCAATCGTGACGTGCTCCCTGCCCGGCTTCATGACTTCTGCATCCCATTCGCCGAGCACGCCGAGCCACCAGCAAAAGTCGCGGCCGCGATAGGCGCGCGGCGGACGATCGTGCGCGCCGACCGACAGATAGACGCGCTTGCCCGCGCGTTGCAACTCGTCCGCGATCTGCACGCCCGACGATCCCGCGCCTACCACCAGCACGCCGCCTTCGGGCAATTGAGCGGGATTGCGATAGTCGGCGGAATGAATCTGCGTAAGACTCCGATCTTGCGGCGCGATGGGTGGAATGACCGCGCGCTGGAAAGGCCCGGTTGCGACCACCACACGATCGGCCTCGATCGTGCCTTCCGAGGTTTCGACGGTAAAACCCTGCCGTCCCGCATTGCGCACGACCTTCTTCACTTCCACTCCGGTGCGGATCGGCGCGTCGAATTTCTTCGCATAGGCGACGAAATAATCCGCGACCTGGTCCTTCGAAGCGAATGCGTTCGGGTCGAAGTCCGCGAACTCGAGATTGGGAAAACGATCGTGCCACGCGGGGCCATTGGCAACCAGCGAATCCCAGCGTCCCGTGCGCCAGCGCTCGGCGATACGGTCGCGTTCCAGCACGAGATGCGGCACGCCAAGCTTGCTCAGATGTTCGCTGATGGCGACGCCGGCCTGACCGGCGCCGACTACGAGCGTGTCGATTGACGTTGTTTCCACTGTCATGGCTGTGTCCTTCTAGAAAAGGCTGATATTTCGATTCGATCGCGGCATCGCGGCTTTTGAGCGCTCGCGATCGTTGCGGACCCGGCAGTGCTTTCCGACAGTGCGTTGCCGCCCTGGTCCGTTTGTCTCATCTGTTTGTCTCTCGTGAAAATCTACGCGCCCGTTCAGAATTTGAAAAATATATTTAAAAAATGCATCGCATCGGATTTACCTATGCAAGGCTTTTTGATCGCTTCACAATGCGGCCCATTGGAGACCTGTACACGGAGCGTCGTAGATGGAGAGTCAACCGTTGCGCTACTCGTTGCGCCAGTTGCGCTATTTCGTGGTCACTGCGGAAGTACTGTCTTTCACTGCCGCCGCGAAACGCCTGCACATCTCACAGCCGTCGATCTCGACGGCGCTCGCGGATCTCGAAGTGTCGTTCGGCGTGCAACTCTTTATCCGGCATCACGCGAGCGGTCTGTCGCTCACGCAAGCCGGACGCGATCTGCTCGGGCAAGCGCGCAATCTTCTGAAGTTTGCGGAGGAGTTGCAGACGACCGCGAAGGAAATGGACGGCGGCATGACGGGCGCCATCACGCTCGGCTGCATGGTCTCGCTCGCGCCACCGCTGATGCCGCGACTCATTAGCCGCTTCATCGACGAGCACGCGGGCATCTCGTTTCGCACGGTGGAGGCGCATCAGGACGGCCTCCTGCGCGGCCTGCACGACGGCTCGCTCGACATTGCCCTTACCTACAGCCTCGACCTGACTGAAGACATCGCCTTCACGCCGCTGCTCTCGCTGCCGCCTTATGCGATCCTGCCGAGGACGCACCGTCTGGCACGCGCTCGCAAGGTATCGCTCGCCGACCTCCTGCCCGAGCCTTATGTGATGCTCGACCTGCCGCACAGCCGCGAGTACTTCGCCGCACTCTTCGATGCGGTGGGCAGCCGTCCCGTGCCCGCGTTCCGTTCCTCGCAACCGGAGGTCGTGCGCGGTATGGTGGCCAACGGTCTCGGCTATAGCCTGCTGAACTTTCCGCTCAAATCGAATCGCACCGTGGATGGCGAAGAGTTCGTCATTAAGCGTTTCAAAGACAACGTCAATGCAACGATGCTCGGCATCGCGCAATCGCGCACCATGAAGCCGCGCCAGGTGGTGCATCGCTTCGCGTCGTTCTGCGAGACCTATATCCAGAGGCTGCATTTCGACGCATGATGAGGAAAGAGCGATTGCCTGCTTCAAGCCCACGCACGCTGCATAGGCAAAAGCTTTGCTTTGTATCTGAAAACAATATTTTGGCTTGCAATTTGGCTTGATAGATTGGTGTCCATGTTGAGCGCCAAGCCGTACAAGTCTCGCGTTGACGCGCTCTCACCGTGACGAATCAAGGGGACACCATGGCCAACCCGGCAAGGACGATCGCAGTGCAAGCACTTGTCGACGAGCTGCAAGCGGGTTGCGAACGGCCATTCGGCGATGCGCATGCAATGCCGCCCGGCGTCTATACGTCGCCCGAATTCCTCACACTGGAAGAGCGCGCTATATTCGAACGTGAATGGCAATGCGTCGGCCGCGCCAGTGCGCTCAAGGTGCCTGGCGATTACATGACGGCGCGGATCGGCGCGCAACCTGTCGTCGTATTGCGCGACGAACAGATGCAACTCAAGGCGATGTCGAACGTGTGCCTGCATCGCATGTCGGTGCTGCTCGAAGGACGCGGCAACGTGCGCCGCATCGTCTGCCCGTATCACGCCTGGAACTATTCGCTGGACGGCGCGCTGCAAGGCGCACCGCTCATGGATCGGCAAGAGAGTTTCTGCAAGGAAAGCTATCGGCTGCCCAACGTGCGCTGCGAAGAATGGCAAGGCTGGATCTACGTGACGCTCGACGAAAACGCGCCACCCGTTCATGTGCAGCTTGCTTCATTGAACGAGCTTATCGGCGCATACGGCATGTCGGACTACATCGAGACCTTCCATGAAGAGCACGTGTGGAACACGAACTGGAAGATCCTCGCGGAAAACTTCATGGAAAGCTATCACCTGCCCATGCTGCATCGCGCGACGGTAGGACCGCATTCGCGGCTCGAGGAAATGGAATGCCCGCCGGGCTATCCCGCCTTCAACTATCACTGGATTACGAAGGAAGCGTCCTTGCCGATCGGCAACGCGCATCCGGACAACACGCGCCTCACGGGACACTGGCGCAAGACCACGGCGCTGCTCGCGATCTACCCCACGCATCTCGTCACGCTCACGCCGGGTTACTTCTGGTATCTCGTGCTGCAGCCGCAAGGTGTGGAGCACGTACATATCCGCTTCGGCGGCGGGCTCGCACCTGAGTTCATCGCCGATCCCGAGGCCAACGCGCATATGACGACGCTGAAGAAGCTGCTCGACGAAGTGAACGCGGAAGACAAGCGCGGCGTGGAAGCCGTGTTTCGCGGCGTGCATGCGCCGCTCGCGAAGCCCGGTCACCTGAGCCATCTCGAACGTCCCAACTATGATTTCGCGCGCTATATCGCCGGCAAGATCGGCACGGCGCAGACCGGCACGCATTGATTACGACGCACCATCGACAGGACGCGATCACGATGTCAAACCCTTCCTTCATTTCGTTCTCGGGCGTGAGCAAATCGTACGACGGCGCCCAATACGTCGTCGACGACTTGAACCTCGACGTGCGCAAGGGAGAATTCCTGTCGCTGCTCGGCCCGTCCGGCTCGGGCAAGACGACCACGCTCATGATGCTCGCGGGATTTGAATCGCCCACGCACGGCGAGATTCGCCTCGACGGCCGTCGGCTCGACGACAAGCCGCCGCATCAGCGTGATATCGGCATGGTGTTTCAGAACTACGCGCTCTTTCCCCATCTGACGATTGCGGAGAACGTTGCGTTTCCGCTCTCCGTGCGGCGCGTGAGCCGTGCCGAGCAGAAAAAGCGCGTGCAGCGCGCGCTCGAAATGATCGAGCTGCCGCATCTGGCGAACCGGCGTCCCGCGCAACTCTCCGGCGGACAGCAGCAGCGCGTGGCGCTCGCGCGCGCGCTCGTGTTCGAGCCGAGCGTCGTGCTGATGGACGAGCCGCTCGGCGCGCTCGACAAGCGCCTGCGCGAAACCATGCAATACGAAATCATGCGCCTGCATCGCGAGTTGTCGCTGACGATTGTCTACGTGACGCACGATCAGGCCGAAGCGCTGACCATGTCGGACCGCGTCGCCGTGTTCTCCGACGGCCGGATCCAGCAAGCCGCCACGCCGAGCGAACTGTACGAGAACGCGCAGAACGCCTTCGTCGCGAACTTCGTCGGCGAGAACAATGGTTTGACCGGGCGCGTGGTCAGTGTGGGCGAGGACTGGGCGACGCTCGCGCTGTCGGACGGCAGCGTCATTCGCGGCCGCAGCGAACCCGGCCTGCGCGCCGGCGACGAAGCGATGCTTGCGCTGCGCCCCGAGCGCGCGCATATCCCGAGCGCCGAAGGCGCGCAAGTCGACGAACACAGCAACGTGGTGCGCGCACATGTCCAGGAACTGGTGTATTGCGGCGATCATCACCGCGTGCATCTCGCGCTCGGTTCGCGCGATTCCTTCGTCGTGAAAGTGCCCAATACGCAGCGCCATGCGCTGCCATCGCCCGGCAGCGAAATCGAAGTTGCATGGCGCCACGACGACTGCAAGATTCTCGCGATGAGCGTGCCGCGTAGCGCGCCCGTGATCCCCGCATCCACCCCGCTCTCACCCTCCATCATCACGACCGCACCTGCAGGAGCCAACTAAAATGCGCACTCTCATCAAAACACAAAACGTCGCACTCGCAGTACTCGCCGCAGCCGCTTTGACCACCGTAACCACCCAGGCAGCGGAGACGCTTTCCGTCGTGACCTTCGGCGGTGCATACGAAGCGGCGGCCAAGAAGGCCTATTTCGAACCGTTCACCCAGGCCACCGGCATCGGCTTCTCGACCGAATCGTACGACGGCGGCCTCGCGAAGCTCTCCGCGATGGAGCAGGCGAAGAACACCACGTGGGACCTGATCGACCTCGAAACGAACGATGCGATCACCGCCTGCGACGAAGGCCTCCTGCAGAAGTTCGACAAGAAGACGATCGGCAAGACGAGCGACTTCATCCCCGGCACGATCAGCGATTGCGCGGTGGCGAGCATGGTCTGGTCCACGGTCTACGCGTACGACGCGAGCAAGCTCAAGACCGCCCCGACCACCGTCAACGACTTCTTCGATCTGCAGAAATTCCCGGGCAAGCGCGGCCTGCGCAAATCGCCGAAGGTCACGATGGAATGGGCGTTGATTGCGGACGGCGTCGATCCCAAGGATGTCTACAAAGTGCTCGGCACGCCCGCCGGCGTGGATCGCGCGTTCAAGAAGCTCGACACGATCAAGCCGAACATCGTGTGGTGGGAGTCGGGCGCCCAGGCGCCGCAGTTGCTCGCGGACGGCGCGGTCGTGATGACGCAGGCCTACAACGGCCGCATTTCCGACGCCGCGAAGAAGGACAACAAGCCGTTCAAGACCGTATGGGACGCACAGGTCTACGACTTCGACTGGTGGGCCGTTCCGACCGGCGCGAAGCACGCCGACGCCGCCGCGAAGTTCATCGCCTCCGCTTCACAGCCGAAGGCGTATGCGGATCTGTCGAAGTACATCGCCTATGCGCCGCCGCGCAAGGACGCGATCGCGCTGATCGACAAGCAGCGCCTCGCCGATCTGCCGACCGCGCCCGACAACTTCAAGCGCGCCTTGCAGATCAACGCGAACTTCTGGGCCGACAACGCGGACCAGATCAACAAGCGCTTCCAGGTGTGGCTGACGCAGTAACACAACCGTCCGACGAGAGCCCGACTTGACTACTCACATGCCCGCTTCGGCCCGCGCCACGGCCCCGGGCTCTCCGACGAGAGCCGACGGCCGCGCGTCGTTTGAAAAGGCGCGCCGCCGCGCATCGGTGCAGGCGCTGTTGCTCGCGCTGCCGCTGATCGTGTTTCTGCTGTCGACGTTCATCGCGCCGATCGCGCTCCTGCTCGCGCGCAGCGTACAGAACCACGAAGTGCCCGACAGCATGCCCACGCTCACGCGTGCGCTCGATGCCTGGGACGGGCGCGGCGTGCCGGACGAGCAGATGTTCGCCCTGCTCGCCGCGGGGCTCAGGGAAGCGCAGCAAAGCGGCCAGCTCGGCACGGTCGCGCGGCGGCTGAACTTCGATCAGGCCGAGTTCCGCAGCCTGTTGATGCGCACCGCGCGTCAGTTGCCCGCCGATGCACCGCCTGCGTGGAAACCGGCGCTCATCGAACTCGACCCACGCTGGGATTCGCCGGAAATCTGGCGCCTGCTGAAGCGCGCCGCCTCGTCGCCGACGCCCGACTATCTGCTCGCGGCCGTCGATGCGCATGTGACACCGCAAGGAGCGGTCGCGTCCGTGCCGGACAACGCATCGGTGTATCGGCAGGCATTCGTGCGCACGATCTCGATCAGCGCCACGGTCACGCTGCTGTGCCTCCTGCTCGGCTATCCTGTCGCATGGCTGCTCGCGAACCTGCCCGCGAAAAGCAGCAACCACCTGATGCTCTTCGTGATCGTACCGTTCTGGACCTCGCTGCTCGTGCGCACGACCGCGTGGTACGTTTTGCTGCAACCGGGCGGCGTCATCAACAGCCTGCTGATGGGTCTCGGTCTCACCACCCATCCATTGCCGCTCGTCTTCAACCGCGCGGGCGTGCTCATCGGCATGACGCATGTGCTCCTGCCGTACATGATTCTCGCAATCTATTCGGTAATGAAGAGCGTATCGCCCGTGTACGTTAGGGCCGCGCAATCGCTCGGCGCGCACCCGTTCACCGCGTTCGTGCGGATCTACATTCCGCAGACGCTGCCCGGCGTGGGAGCGGGCTGCTTCCTCGTGTTCGTGCTCGCGCTCGGCTACTACATCACACCCGCGCTGCTCGGCGGCGCCGGCGACGAGATGATCAGCCAGCTCATCGCGATACAGACCAACACGCAACTCAACTGGGGCCTCGCCGGTGCGCTCTCGGCGTATCTCGTGATCTTCACGGCGATTTTCTATTTCCTGTTCAACCGCATCGTCGGCATCGACCGCCTGCGCTTCGGTTAAACACGCTGACACGACCAGAGAACGA
Organism: Paraburkholderia phytofirmans; assembly: GCF_046028095.1. Lineage (GTDB taxonomy): Bacteria > Pseudomonadota > Gammaproteobacteria > Burkholderiales > Burkholderiaceae > Paraburkholderia > Paraburkholderia phytofirmans_A. Next base: position 92,004 of record NZ_JAQQDJ010000008.1, on the reverse strand, counting down.
CATGCAAGAACAACGCAACAAGGTGCTGACGGAACGCGTCGCCGCGCGCTGGGTACGGCTGCATACAGCGCTTGTGCTGTTCTTCCTGATCGCGCCAATTCTTGCGATCATCCCGCTCTCGTTCAATTCAGGCTCGTACTTCTCGTACCCGTTGCAGGGTGTTTCGCTGCGCTGGTATGAGCAGGCGCTCACGAGCGCGGACTGGCAGCGATCGCTGCTGAACAGCATCGGCATCGGCGCGGCATCGACGCTGATCGCCACATGTCTCGGCACGCTGGCCGCTCTGGGCATTTCGCGCACGCAGTTTCCGCTGCGCTCGCTGATCATGCCGATCCTGATCTCGCCGATGATCGTGCCGATCGTGGTTGTGGCCGCGGGCTTCTATCTGATCTTCGCGCCGCTCGGCCTCGTGAACTCGTATCCCGGCGTGGTGCTGGCGCATGCGGCGCTCGGCACGCCGTTCGTCGTGATCACGGTGACGGCATCGCTGCTTTCGTTCGATCAGAGTCTGCTGCGCGCCGCCTCCGGACTCGGGGCGACGCCCTGGATCACATTCAGGCGCGTGACCTTACCGCTCATCACGCCGGCGGTCGCGACCGGCAGCGTCTTCGCTTTCGCGACCTCGTTCGACGAAGTCATCGTCATTCTGTTCATTGGCGGCCCGGATCAAAGAACCGTGCCGCGGCAGATGTGGAGCGGGATTCGCGACTCGATCGATCCGTCGATCCTCGCGGTGGCGACGATGCTGATCGTGTTCGCCGTGCTGCTCTTCGCGAGCATTAACTGGTTGCACGGGAGCCGGGTACGGCACTAACGAAACAACGGGTCTTGGTGCCTCGCGATATCTGTCGTCGGCGTGGGCGCAAGCCGCTCGCCCTCCTTACCTCTTGATGCACCGCGAAAGCGTACCCGCGCAATCAATGGTAGGTCGTCGTAGACGACTGCAGCTTCGTCAGCACGCCGCCTTTGAATCTGAACCAGCCTTGCGAGCTTTGCATCACGACTTCATCGCCTTGCCAGAACACGCGCTTGACCGTCATGCGCTTCCCCGAGCGCTGCACGAGTGGCGGACGATGGCGAAAGTCGTACAGCACCGGACCGGAATCAGTCTGCACGAGCATGCGCGTGACGTTGTCGCTTGCGTTACCGACCTCATCGAAATGCGTGAGCGCGTTCGCGCCGAAGCGATCGAATACTTCCTTATCGAGCATCCCCACGAAATCGCGGTCGGCGCGCACGAATTCCAGTGCGCCCGAAGGCGTGGCGAGCGGGCCGGGCGCGTTGCTCTGCGCATGGACAGAGGTCACGAAAGAGATGGCTGCGAGTGAAGCGAGGAATAGTGGTCTCATGTTTTCTTTTGGATTCAGTGGCATTTCCGACGGCGGAGTACGACCTGCAATCGTACCTTGGGAACAATGTCGTCAATTCTGACCGACACGTTGAAGGTCTGCAACTGGACGACCATCGGCGCTCGCTCGTCACGGCACTATGCGCGGACCTATGCAATGCGATTGCGTAACGGCGCGCCGCCCCTTTCCCGCTAAGCAAACACGCTCCCCTGCGCGCGCCACGATATGCTAACTTAGCGCGGCCGGGCGCCAATCTCCAATCGCGTCGAACCACTGCTTACTCCAAGGCTGTAGTTTTTCCACTGTATGCCGTCCCCAACCAATAAGTCACGCCTTCCCCCTCTCAACGCGCTGCGGGCATTCGAAGCCGCCGCGCGTCATCTCAACTTCCGTGTCGCTGCAGAAGAAATAGGCGTCACTCAAGGTGCGGTTGCTCAACAGGTGCGCAATCTCGAAGATGTTCTTGGACATCGGCTGTTCGAACGCCTGCCGCGCGGGCTCGCGCTAACTACCAATGGTTCGCTTTACTTCTCATCGGTGCAGCGCGCGCTGACGATCATCGCGAACGCAACTGAAGCGCTCGCGCACCGGGCATCGAGTTTGACGGTCAGCACGACGCCTTCATTTGCGTCGAAATGGCTTATCCCACGGCTGGCAACGTTTACGGACGCTTATCCATCCATTGAAGTGCGCGTGATCGCGGATCAACAACTCTCGACTTTCAAAGGCGATGGCGTCGATATCGCGATCCGCCACGGCAAACCGCCTTTCGGTAAAGGGCTAGCTGCCGATCCACTCTTTCCAGTCGACATCTATGCCGTCTGCAGCCCTTCACTGGCCGACTCGAAACGGCCTTTGCGGAAGCCGTCGGATCTGAAACGTCACGTTTTGCTGCATGATTCACATGACCTGTGGCCCGAATTTCTCGAAGCGCTGAACGAGGGAGGACATGTCGATGCGAGTAAGGGCCCTCGATTCAGCCAGTCCGCCCTTGCAATCGATGCCGCGATATCTGGCCAAGGCGTCGCTCTGACCAGCGAACAACTCGTGGAACGGGATCTCGCCGCCGGCCGCCTGCGCCGCCTCTTCGATTTCGCGCTGCATCTCTCGCTCGGCTATTACGTCGTCTATCCCGAGGACCGGCGCGATTCGGAGACTGTTCGGGCAATGCGAGACTGGCTGATCACGCAGGCTCAATATGAACTAAAAGCAGCGACAACAGCAAAGCGATCGCGACGAGGCAGTAGAAAAACTACTGCCAAACCGGACAAATTATGATTCGACGGCGGCTGTCCATAAAATTAGAATATCGGCGCACGAGTGTCTTCCCTCGTTGAATCCGTCATACCCCCATCGCAACGGCTTCGCGCGACTCAAGTGAATCGCTCCCACGGCATCGCAATTCGCACCGGAAATGCAATCCATGAACACATCCTATTCGAATCGCCAATGGTTCTATGTAAAACGTCCCACGAGTCGCGTTGGATCGGAACACTACGAGCTTCGTGAAAGCGAAATCTCGGGACCGTTGGCGGAAAACGAAGTCATCGTCCGCGCGCGGTATATCAGCGTAGACCCGTACATTCGCATCCAGCAGCACGAGCGCAATACGTATGACGTGCCGCATCCCCTCGGCATTGTGCAACGCTCGGGTGTCGTGGGCGAAGTGGTCGAGTCGGCCAGCCCGCTGTTCACCAAAGGCGACTGGGTGTCGGCTTATTCGGGTTGGCAGTTATATGCGCGGTGCCATCAGAGCGAACTGACCAAACTCGACCCGGCAAGCGCGCCCGTTTCTACGGCACTCGGTGTGCTCGGCATGCCGGGGCGTATCGCGTGGTTTGGCCTCATGGAAGCGGGCCGGCCGCGCCCTGGCGATACCCTGGTTGTTTCCGGCGCGGCCGGGGCCGTGGGCTCGCTGGTCGCACAGTTCGGAAAAAAGGCGGGCTGCAAGGTCGTGGGCATTGCCGGTGGTCCAGACAAGTGCCGATTCCTGCTCGACGAACTGAAACTGGACCGCGCGGTCGATTATCGGGAACACAAGACGCACGAAGACTTGACGAGCACGCTGCTCGAAGCTACCGGAGGGGTGGACGTTTATTTCGACAACGTCGGCGGCCCGATCACGGACGCCGTGATCCCGCTCATCAAGCGCCGGGCCCGCATCGTGATTTGCGGAGCGATCAGTCAATACGACGGTGGTTTGGACACGCCGGACGTGGGCCCACGATTTCTACAGCACATGCTCTTTCAGCGCGCCACTATCCAGGGCGTGCTGGCAAGAGACTACACCAATCGTATGGACGAAATGGTGGCGCAGGTGGCGCCTTGGGTTAAGAGCGGGGAGATCGTATTCAAGGAGACTTTCGTCGATGGATTCGAACAACTGCCTGCTGCGCTGAATAGCCTGTTCGAAGGCGGCAACATCGGCAAGTTGCTTGTGCGGGTTTGAAAGAATTCGTTTCGCGCCCGTAAAAAGGTCAAGACCTGCGGTGATGGCGAAGTTCGCGCCCCGCGTAAACCGATAAAAAAAGACCTATCAGCATGGCCGCTACGGCCAATGACTCATCTTGCCGTCCCAAGGGCACCGGTAACTCCGCACAAAGCCAGAGGCCCGCGCCCACTAGCGTCATAACAATGCCGAAGATGAACCCCCACACTGGCTTCGCCGTATCCGAGCTTGCTAATCTGTGAGACATTTTCATCGCGATCCCCGTCACGTGCCGACGTCTTCTGACTGCCGTATCCTGCGAATCCCTTATTCGCAAAGTCCGAGGCTAGCGTAAGCGGTCAAAAAAACGGAGTCGACAAGCCAAAATTCAGGCATTGCGGGGCGTGCCAGACCAAGTCGAAGGCGAGATGATCCGAATCGCGCTTCACGCAGAGCGGTGCACAACGGCGCACGTCAGTAATGGCTACGCCGCCAAAGCGTCGACGGCGCGTCGAGCAGGTGACGCAAGCCGCTGCGTTCGAGTATCTGTTCCGCGGCCGCGGTAACGCGTTCCAGTATCTCGCCTTCGTCGACCGTCAACACGCGCCGTCCGAGGCGATTGCCACGTTGACGCCGGCGTCGATCAACTCCGGCACCGGGCAGCGTCCGATGATCGATATGATCGCGCTCGGGTTGGTTCTGAGCATCGCATGTCCGGCGTGCGTGTGCGCATCGATCAACCCGGGCAGCACGGCCTTGCGGCGCGCGTCGATCACCCGATCCGCGCAGTATTGCGACGCAAGCGCCGACGTATCGCCGACGGCGACGATGCGCTCGCCCTTCACCGCGACGGCGCCATCTTCGATCACACGGCGCTGCGAATCGACAGTGATCACACAGCCGTTTTTGATCAGTACATCGACCCGTTCCCGATTGTCCATACGCGAATTCTCCTCCCTGTGCGTTGTCTTTCTGAAGCCGTTACGTTAAGCCGCCGCGACCAGTTCGCCGTTGCGCGCGACGATGCGCCCGTTGGCCACCACCAGCTTGCGCCTGGGCCGGGCGACCACCGCTTGCGCGATGGTTTCCGCGTCGACCAGCACGAGGTCGGCCCTCGCGCCGGCATGCAGCCCGTAGTCGCGGAAGCCGCAGCCGCGCGCCGCCGCTGCACTGACGCAATCGAATGCGATGGCCAGTTCGTCGTCGCGGCGCATGTCGTAGCGCAGGCCGATCAACATCGCGCGTTCCAGCATGTCGGGCGAGCCATATGGCGTCCACGTATCGCGAATGCCGTCGTTGCCACCAAAGATCGTGATGCCTTTTTCCCGGCAGATCTTTAATGGCGGAACCGGACGCGACGGCGGCGCCGAGGTCAGGAGCGCCACATTCAGACGCGCAATCCGTTCGAGCAGCACATCGCGTTCGCGCTCCGGCAACGCGCCCAGACAGAACCCATGGCTGACCACGACCTGCCCTTGCATACCCAGCGCCTCGACACGATCGAGCAGCAGTTTGAGGCTGAACGCGCCGACCTCGCCGGGCTCGTGCAGATGGATATCGATCGGCTTGCGATAGCGCTCCGCGAGCGCGAACGTCAGGTTCAGCGACGCGACCGGATCGCCGTCGATCAAGGCCGGATCGAGTGCGCCGAGCACGTCCGCGCCGTCGGCGAGCGCGCGGTCCAGCAGCTCATCCGTTCCCGGACGGCCCAATACGCCCGACTGCGGAAACGCCACGATCTGTATGTCGAGCATGTCGCGCATCGTCTGCCGGGTTTGCAGCACGCCTTCGAGGTAACGCAAACCCGCGTCGGTATCGACGTCCACATGCGTACGCAGGCGCGTGGTGCCCGCCTGCACGAAGGCACGCGCAAGCGCGAGCGACTGCACGCCCGCGTCGTGACCCGACTCCTTGCGCCAGCGCCGCTCATTGTTGATCCGGTCGAGCAGCGTCGCGCCGACCTCATTGCGATACCACGGCCGGCCCCAGTTGGTTTTGTCGATATGCGTGTGCCCTTCGACGAAACCAGGCAGCAGCAACGCGCCGCCGCCGTCTTCCACGGCGGCGCCCGGTTGCGGCGCGAGGTCCGGACCGAAAGCGGTGATGCGGCCGTCGGCGATCGACACGGCCACCTTCTGGCCGTCGCTTAGCCGAACGTTGGAAATGACGAGAGAAGAAAGAGAAGATGTCATGTCGATGTGATGGAAGTAGCCATACGGGCCCGCACTACACGCTGCACGGCACTGATCGCAATGAAAACCACTGCGTTCGCAAATAGCGCGACGAGCCCCGGATTAATGGACGTCAACGTGGCCGGTGCGCCGGGGAACAGGGACGCAAGGGTCACGCCCCGCCAGCTTACGAGCGCGAGCACAATTGCGCCAGCGACAATCCCGCCGAATGCGGCCTCGCGGGTGCCGAACGGGCGTTTCAGGAAACTCGACGCGAGCATCGGAAGCAGCTGCGTCAGCAGGCTCGACGAAAAGATCGCCAGCGTGACGAAGTTGCCCTGCCGATCAGCGTGAAGTAGCCCACGACCAGTGTGAACAGCGGCAGCGCGTGCGGGCCACGCGAGCGACCTGCTGCTCGGTGGCGCGCGGCGCGAAGCCTTCGCGATAGATGTTCCGCGCGATCGTCGTCGACGCGTTGAGCATGATCAGCGAACCCGGCACGAGCGCGGTGAGGAGCCCCGCGCCGCCGACAATGCCGACGAACCACGGCGCGAAAGTCTGCTTGACGAGACGAAGCAGCGCCAGATCGGTCTGCGCGCCGGCGAGCCCGTTAACGGTCAGCGTGGCTGCAAAACCGGCGAGGAACAGGAAGGCGATCAGCACCTGATAGATCGGCATCGTCACCACGTTGCGGCGCAGCGCCTTCGCGTCGCGGGCCACATAAACGGCCGTGAAGGCCGGGCGAGCGGCAAGACCGATGGACTCGCAGAACCATGCGTTCTTGAGACTGAAGCATTTCGAGTCACGCGATGCGCTCGTGACGGAAGCTTTCGTCATGGCGTTGCAAGACATCGAGCATATCCAGGACACGCTCAAGACGGTACCCCAGCGCGCATTGAGCACCTATGTGTCAGGAAGCCATCGGGCCAACGTTGGCAGAGGGTGCCCAATTTCAGCGCTGGTCGACGGCGTGGCGCGTGCTCCCGATGCAACCCGTGACGTGTTCACCGAACGTGTCAGCGAAATCATCAATCTGCTATGAGCAGCGTGTTCGGTCGGACCGAATTCGGGGGCAGGCTGTTCAACGCGCAATCTGTGCGGACGAGCGGCACCGCGGCGCACATCGCCTCTCTATCAGCCGGCTTCGCCCACCTCTTTCGGATCGGGCAGTTTTTCGCCGCTATTCGGTTTCGGCGGCTCCGGCTCATTCTTCAGCGCATCTTTTTGTTCGTCGCTCAACCGTCGGTCTCCGGCAGTCGGATCCGTCTCGGTCTGGCGTGGCGGCGTTGGCCGGGAGGGTTCGGTAGTCATATAAACTCCATTCAGGTAGGTAGACTGTTGACCGTCAGGTGCGTGATTCTTCTGTAGCAGCATGCGGCGTGCCGCATACCCGCGAACCTGGCCGAGCGCTAGCGCCTCCCCGCTTGCGCTATCTATGGCCTCGCTGATCTATGCCCTGACAGATTGCATTCGATGAAAGCCCGACAACAAGGAGACGACCGTGCCCGACCTCTCTTCACAAAAACTGGACGAATACGCTGCGACATTCGAACGCGATGGAATGGTTGTTCTGAAACACCATTTTCCTCCGGCGTTACTCACAGTCTGGCGCGAAGCATTCGAGCCGTTGCTCCGCGAGCGCGTCGCCTCGCAGACAACTGCGGTGCGCGGAGACAACCGGCACTACATCACCCTCCCGTTCTCGGGTGTGTTCGCCGACGAACGCATCTTTTGCGACCCCGCCATCCTCGGTATCGTCGAGCGGGTGGTGGGTGACGACCCGGTGATGTGCCAGCTAGCGACCGATACGCCGCTAAACGGCTCGACGTATCAGGACATCCATCGCGACACGCCTCCGCTGTTCGACAATCAGCCGGAAATGCCCTCCTTTCAGTTGGCGGTCAATTTTCCCTTGTGCGACGTCTCCTCCGGGAACGGTCCTTTTGAGACCACCCTAGGCACGCATCGCATGCGTCCTGACGAGGCCATGAAGGCCTGGCGCGAGAACCGGGTCGGCTTGCAGGCCGTCCACATGGAACTCGGCGACGTCATGGTGCGGGACGTTCGGGCGCTGCATCGAGGTACACCGAACACGACGGATCAGCCGCGTCCTATGGTGGTGATCGGCTACAGCAGGAGCTGGTATTTTCGACCCGAGGTTCATATCGATGTGCCGGCCGACGTGGACGAGCACCTGAGCCTCCGGGCAAAGCGGCTACTACGCTATATGCCGCGAGTAGATCGACTAGACGCTCCCCGCGCGCCGGAGGCGTATCAGAAGTTCGCCTATTGAGGCAGTCTCGGAGACTTGGTACGTGAGCGTGGAGGGGGCAATCCGAGCACTGCACGAAGCGCGGCAACGCATGGGACGTGGTGTACCCGCCGGTGACGGAATCCGAAATCCTCGCGACCAGACATTCATGGCCACTATTCGAGTAGGCTGGCTTCCAGCTCTGCGGGCGACCTTGTGAGTACCAGTGTCGCCCCTCGGATTCAGGTCCGCGAACGTGAAGCCGATCAGATGCTGGTTGCGCCGATTTTTCGAACCTCCAGACCGTACTCGACCCAATCACGGAAATCGTCATGTCGGGGCGTTATATCGACCGTGTCGTGACTGAAGGAGACCGCCTTCTGTTCCAAAGCCGTGTTTGCGTAACAGAAACAGTACTGTACCCGACGTCGGCAGTGGCGCCGGTGAAAGGCGCGAGACGCAAGCGCCGCGTACGGCGCCCTACCTCACAAGCCTCATCTCCCGCTCGTATTGCCCACTTCTAGAAGAAGTGGTTCATACCGAACGAGAAGCCGGTCTGCTTGCTATGCAAGGACGGGTTCAGCGTTGCATTGGTCACGTAGCCGCCCGTGAAATGCGTATAGTCGACATCGGCATAAAGCTCAGTGTTCTTCGAAAGCGAATAGCTGACGCCCAGGATGGCCACGTCCTTCCTGCCGTCCACGCCGGCTGTCGTGTTGTCGTCGTCGTAGTAGGCACCCGTTACGCTGAAGGCCGCCGACGCCTTGTAGCGGAAACCGCCCCACAGGTACTGGTTGCGCGTCTCGCCGTGCACGGTTGCGGGAACGGCTTGCGTGGCGAGCGAATAGCCGCCCATCAGATCAACTGGACCGAGCGTCACGGCGCCGCCCGCAGTGTACTGATTGTTGGCAAAATACGCGCTCGATGTAGCCGACAACGGGTTCGAGCGATGCGTATAGCCTGCGCCGAACTTGAATAGCTTCGTGTGATAGTTCACGCCGCCCGCAACCATGGTGCCGCTAGCCAAACTGCCCGCCACGCCCCCTGGTGCATAGACGGCGCGAGCCGTCCACGGGCCGAAGTCACCGTGATAGTGAATGGCGTTGTCGTCCCGGCCGCTTGCGCCGCCCGAAATCGCCGCCGCTTCGGTAATGCCCAGATAGTGCAGGTCGAACGGTTCGAAGTCCTTGATCAGCCTATGCTGCAGCGTGAACTGGTGGCCGATGTTGACCTGGCCAAACGGTCCGCCGAATCCGACGGTCGACGTACGCTGGAACAACTGGTTGGTCGTACTGCTGTTCGCACCAGTCGAAAGAATGTAGCCCGCTTCGAGATTGAAGCGGACGTAGTATCCGCCGCCCAGGTCCTCGACGCCGAGAAAACCCCAGCGATTAGACTTGTAGACGCCGTTCGATGCCATTGTCAGCGCCGCGCCGCCTGCTTTCGTACCGTTCACGACATTGCGCAGACCGCCATCCAGCGAGCCGTACAGCGTCACGCTGCTTTGCGCGTGCGCGGCACCGCCCGACAGTCCCAACAAGGTTATTGCGGCTAGCGAGCGCCGCAGGCCGATCCTGCGTGCGCCGCTACCTGTTGCTCCAGACTCAGACATATCTCCTCCATTGAAATCTTTACTTTGCGAGGCAGAAGGATGTGCCGTGCGCCGCACTCCTCCGTGCCGTCACTCGCGGATGCGCGAGGCATTCGCTCTCGCGTCGCAACACGCAACCGATCAGAATTGCGTGCGAAGACCGCCGCCGATCGTGGTGCCGGTCGACATCCTGCTCGCGCGATCGGACAAAACCGCCGCATAGACGTCAGTCCGTTTCGACAACGGATAGTCGTACGAGAGCGCCCACGTATTGCGATAAACCGAGCTATGGCCGGAACTCTTCGAATAGGCATCCGAACCAAGAATCCTGCCGACGCCGACTGGAACCGCGAAGCCGATCTGGCCGGTGTCGACGTCGACGTCGCCGGTCGAAATGGCATCCCGGATGTGCTGGTACTGGCCGTAAAGCTTCAGGAAATTCATGTCGTACGACACGCCGAGATTCACCACCGACTGCGTCGTCAGTCCGGGCAACACCGTGCCGAGGTCGCCGGCGTTCAGGCTGTACTTGATCTGCTGATACACGACCGACGTCGCGAACCCGCCGTTGTTGTACGAGACCTGGCCGCTCCACTTGTTCTGGCCGAGATGGCCGGGCTCATTGCCGAACGAGTACATTGCGCGCCCGACGAGGCCGTTGTACGACGGCGAGGCGTAGTACACGGAGTTCCACCATTCGCCCGCGTTGCCGAACACGCCCTGGCCGTTCACGCCGACGTAGCTTTGCAGCACGATCGGCGAGAACACGAACGAGTTGAAAAACGGATTGAACGTGATCGTCGAAAACCATAACAACGGCGGGATCAGACCGGCGGTCGCCGTACCATAACGACCGGTCACGCCCACATACGCGTTACGCGAGAACAAACCGTCGTGCGGGAATCCCGTGCGGCCCATCGCACCAGTCTGGATATTGAAGTAGCCTTCAAGGTCGAAAACGACCTTCGTGCCGCCGCCGAGGTCCTCCGTCCCCCGCAAGCCGAAGTAAGGCGCCGTCATGCCGCCGTTGCCGGCAATCACGCTCGACTGACCGTTCATCGGTTTCTTGTAGCCGACGAACGCGTCGAGAAGCCCATAGAGCTGCACGCTCGATTGCGCATGCGCCGCCTCGGCAAACAGCGCAGCGCCGACCACGAGCGCTGTTGCCCCGAATTTCAAATTCATCTTTGTCTCCTGCCTGTCCAAACCCGAATTCATGGCTGCGAAGCGGTGTGCGCTCGAACACGTTGATATGCGTCGAAGCAGGCCCTGCTGTTTCGCTCTCTTTTATTGATAAGTGTTACTAAATATCAGATCAGCAATACCGGCTTCCCGGACGTTCTCGCACAATCGGCGAAACGGATTATGCGGAGATAGGTCCAGACGGACAGTCCGCCCGGACCAATTCGTCGCCTTGCCTATATCTGATTCGGTGTACGCGACGGTGCGGCCGATGGCGTGTTCGACGCCTTCTGCTTCGAACAAAGAAGCGAGTGCAATACGACGAGAGTCAAACCGCCGGAAATCACCGGCTGCTGAAGCACGAGCTGGAGCATCAGCGGCATTGCATGAATGACTTCCGGCGAGATGAAGAGGCCGCCGAGCCCAACGAGAAACGCAAGCCCTGACGCGATCAGCCGGCGATCGTCCCAATCCACCTGCGCGAGAATATGCACGCCGTGCATGAAGACGATGCCGAACAGCAGCGTTGCGGCGGCCGAGATCACGGGAATCGGCACGACGACGAGCAACATATCGAACTTCACACAGCCGCCCAGCACGATCAGGAGAATGCCGGCAGCGAGTGTCACGTAGCGCGAGCCGACGCGCGTCGCTCGCAGAATGCCGATGTTGTCCGGATACGCAATCGTGCTGAAGCCGCCGCAGACCGCGGCGACGACCGAGCCGAGCGCGACGCCAAAGAGCCCTTCGGACATGCGGCCAGGACTCAAGGTCTCGTCGCCCCATTCGGCGACGGCCTGGTACAGCGCCATCGACCCCATGCCGGCAGGAATCAGCACGAGCAGGAACACCGCGACGAGATCGGGGCGCACGCCGAAGCCGAACGGAAAGATGCGCGGCTCGACAAGGAACGGCGCAGCCGCCACCGCCGCGAACGACACTGGCTGGAACAGCGTATAGGCCAGCGTGCCGAGCGCGAGTCCGAGCAGGATCGCGACGCGCCGCAGGCGTAGTCCGCCCCACAGCATTGCGAATACGATACCGGCCACCGCAACGGCGCCCGAAAGGAGGTTCACGACCGGAAAGCCCGGGCTTCTGGGGTTGCCGATCCAGGTCGGCAGCGCGACACTTGCAATCTGCACCACGATCAGCATCACGATCATTCCGGAGATGATCGGCAGGCGCAAATGCCGCGCGAACATGCCCGCCACGCTGCGCCCGCGGATCGGCACCGTCAGCAGGCACCAGATCAGCGAAGCGGCAAAGAACGACCCGAATGCGGTACCGAGGCCGCCCGCCTGCAAATGGCCGACCGTCAAAAGCGCGCCAAAGCTCCCTGCGTAAGGACCCTGCGCGATCGGTAAGCGCAACAGCAGCACCGATTGCAGAATCGTAATGATCCCGCACGTCATGAAGGTCATCCCGTACAGGTATGCGATCTGCGGATCGGATAGATGAAATGAACGACCCAGAAGTCCCGGAAAAACGAACATTCCCGTCATTCCGAACACGTTCTGCAGTGCGAGCACAGCCAGTTGCGGCAGCGGCAAACGCTGGTTGATTCCGATATCGAATACGCGTGCCGGCGGATTGTCCGCGGTGCTCGTTCGCGTTGAAACGCCGGATTTCGGCATGTGTGTACTCAAGGTGTGTTCCATTGGACCAAAACGAAAACCTGTCAGGCGACGCACGCCCGCCTCGGCCGCGCCGCTTTCGTCCTTCGAATGCGATCGCCCGAAGGAAGCAGCTGCATCCCAACGGCGGATGAATTGCTCGCCGTATGTCTTCAGGGATCCTCAGTTGTCGAGCGGAACGCCCTTTGTCTCGGGACCGAACCAGATCGACACCATGCCGACCACAAAGAGGAGCGACACCGCAGCAGAAGCCGCAGGAAACGACCCGAACTTCGCGACCACCGCGTTGCCGGCGATCGGGCCGATACTCGTCAGCGCACGGGCCATGTTCCAGCAGAAGCCCTGACCTGTCGCGCGGACTCGGGTCGGGAACAGTTCCGGCAGATAAGCGGCGAACGTGCCGAATGCGCCAATGACGAAATAACCGTACACGGGCATCAGCCATAGCACTCCGCTGACATCGTGCACCGTCAGAAACAGCACGAGCGACACGATGAGCGATCCTAACGAAAAGATGAAGTACGACATGCGCCGGCCGAATGCGTCGAGCATCCAGATCAGCGTCAGATAGCCGAGCGTCGCGCCGATCATCATGAGAATGAATGCGTAGCTGACCGTATTGCCGACGTCGCGATGATCGGTGGCCGCAGCCGACAGTTGATGAATCCAGCTCGGCAGAAACGTGAGACCGCCCCAGCAGCCGAGCATGGCCGCCGACGAAACGACCACGCCGATGATCGTCTTGCGCCGCAGCCCGGGCGCAAAGATCGCGGTGAAGGTTTGCATCGCCGATTCGGCGATGACGCTGTCGCGCACCTGCACCCAGCGCTGCGGCTCGGGCACGAAGCGGCGCACGAGAATCGTCACGAGCGCGGGCGCGGCGCCCACGCCGAGCACGACGCGCCAGCCGAAGCGGCCGAGCAGCAGATTGTCGAGCGCTGCGGCGAGAAAGCCGAACGCGAACGCCATCTGCATGATCTGCATGGCGCGAGCGCGTTGCCGGCCCGGCCACGATTCGGCGACGAGCGCAGCGCCCGCAGCCCATTCGCCGCCGATGCCGAAACCGGCCATCGCCTGCGCGACGGCAAGCTGCGGCCATGTTTTCGCGAATGCGCTCAGCAGCGTGAAGGCCGCATAGATCAGGATGGTCCAGCCCATGATGCGCGAGCGGCCGAGCCGGTCGGCGGCCACGCCGAAAAGCACGCCGCCGATACCCCACGTGAGCAGCTTGCCCGCGATGATGTAGCTGCCGATCTTGCTGATTTCCGTTGCGTCGGTGCTGTGCAGCAGCTGGCTGACGCTCGGCACGAGGACGAGCGTGAAGAGATTCAGGTCCATCGAATCAAACATCCAGCCGAGGAACGCCGAAATCAGCGCCAGCCACTGGTAGCGCGACAACCTGAAACCCTGCGCGTCGGCCAAAGCTGCCGACGCCGCCTTGGCGCTCTGCGATGTGCCCATTGTTCCCGTCTCCTGATCTACCGCCGCAAAGGGCGAGCGATTTGATTGACACGGGTCTCATGGCCCGCTTATGTCACTGGGCGCAGTATAGCGTAATGCAATTAGATTGCAATACAGATTATTGTATTACGGTCTGAGAATCGACAGCGCGTGTACGTCGACCAGGGTGGCAAGACGGGAAGAGCAGGAAATTTGCGCAGGCCGCACCGCCGCTACCCGAACTTCGCCGGTCGTGCCCAGTGGATGGGCACGAAGCAGCTTCGAGCAAACGCGCGTGCGGTCGACCTGAACGATTCAGGTATTGACCGCTACAGCCAGCACCTCAACCGCCAGCCGTTCGGCCTGTTCGACATGGTGCTTGCAAGCCGCCGCAGCCGCGTCGGCGTCGTTGCGCATGACGGCGTCGACGATCATCGCAATCTCCTCGTAACTCTGCTGAAGGCGCCCTTCCTGTGAGAGCGTCGTCGCTCGTAACATCATGACTCGCGTATGGACGAGACGCAGCATCTCGGTCAGCACCGGATTGCCGGCGCCTTCGAGCATCACGTCATAGAACTGTGCCTTCTGCTTCAGGAACCGCATGGTGCCCTCCTGCCCCTGCATGTCCCGCATCGACTCGAGTTCCTTCAGCGCCGCATTCAGCGCAGCGCGCTGGGCGTCGGTCGCCCGTTCGGTGAACTGGCGGCCCGCCAGCGCCTCGAGTACCGCGCGCACTTCATAGAGACCCTGCGCCTCGTCCGCTGTCATGACGGAGACGATCGGACCTTTGTGCGGAATGATCTGCACAAGCCCTTCGGCCACTAGTTGACTCAACGCTTCACGTACGAGCGTGCGGCTTACGCCAAGCATTTCGCAGAGTTCACGCTCGATCAGCCGGTCGCCCGGCTTGAACGTGAGATCACTAATACAGGCGCGCAAACCGTCGATCACTTGCTGGCGCAGCGTTGCCACCGGCCGCACTACCAGTCTGTTGGTATTCATTCCGTCCCTTTGCCGTAAAAATAAGCAGCCGCTGTTCTTCGTAATACAATCATATTGACATTCGACAGCGAAGCTCCGATACTGCCTCTCATTATACAATCCTACAACCGCTGGATAAACCCGAAGGATACTCATGGAAGACATCACGCTATCCGAACGTCGTGCCATCGGCGCCAAGATCCGCAAGGAAGTGCTGGGCGCGAGCCACACTCAGAGCAACGCGACCCCCCATCTGTTCGACAATGTGTTCCTCGAATACACGGAAGACGTGTGCTGGGGCAACGTGTGGAACCGCGAGGGCCTCACGCGCGCCACGCGCAGCATGCTGAACCTGGCCATGCTGGCGTCGCTCGGCCGCTGGCACGAATTCGAAGTCCATACCCGCGGCGCAGTGAACAACGGTGTGACGGAACAGGAAATTGCCGAGGTCGTGCTGCAAGCCGGCGTCTATGCAGGCATTCCTGTCGCGGCAGAAGGGTTGCGCCGGGCGAAGGCCGTCGTGCTCGACCTGAAAGCAAGAGCCGCGGCGACTGCCTGATTGGTGGGCGATTCGCCAAGGCCCTCCGCGATACGTCGCCTCATTCCACGCTGTATGCCTCGTGGTCCCGGGGGCGCAGGCGTTACGCGCTGTGGGTTGCCGGCCCGGTAGCCGAGCGCGAAGCACCTGTCACCCTCGCGCATTTCCTGTATAAGCCATGTCTCATTCAACTTTCTGCGAAATTCAGGCCGGCCGCATTGCCTACTCCCGTCGCGGGACGGGCCAGCCGCTGGTTCTTCTTCACCCGATCGGCGTCGAGCGGAGCTGGTGGGACGAATACGTCGACCATTGGGCCGCATCGTATGACGTCATTGCGATCGACATTCGCGGCCACGGCGAGTCCAGCTTCGTCACTTCTCCCGTTACGCTCGCCGACCACGCGGCCGACGTCGCCGCCGTGCTGCGCAAGGAGCGCGTAAGCGGTGCCACGCTGATCGGCGTCTCGATGGGCGGCATGATTGCGCAACGTATCGCGATCCAGTTTCCGGAACTCGCCGGCGCGCTGATTCTTTGCGGGACGGCCGGCAGCTTCCCCGACGAAGTGCGCCCGCGCATTCTCGCGCGCGGCGACATGAGCCGCCAGGGCTCGATGTCCGAAGTGATCGACGACACGATCTCGCGCTGGTTCGCCGCCGACACGCCGCGCCCCGACCTCGTCCAGAAATGCCGCGCGCGTCTGGCCGCCGACGACTGGTATAGCTGGAGCGCGAACTGGCAGGCGATCTCGCTGCTCGACAATCTCGCTGAACTGCCGGCAGTGAGCGCGCCGGCGCTGGTCGTCGCGGGCGATGCCGACGCGAGCATTCCGCCGGCGCTATCGCAGAAGATCGCCGACGCGTTGCCTGCCAGCCGTTTCGTCGTCATTCCAGGCGCCGCGCATTTTGGCGCATTCGACATGCGCGAAATCTTCGCAACGGTATTCGACGATTTTCTGTCGGGCCTTGCTCAATGAAATGAAACGCTAGCCCGCCCGCGCGCGAGGACCGTCTCACGCGCCGTGCGGCTCGGTAGTGACCGAATAAGTGGAGCGGCGCCCGCCCGGGCCGATCGCTCCGAGGAGGCAGTATGGCAATCACAATCCGTTCGTCTTTCACCGTCGATGCACCGCCGTCGGACGTCTGGAAGACCATGATCGACATCGAACGGTCCGCGCCGTGTTTTCCGGGCGCGGAACTCAAGGAACAGCAGCCCGACGGCAGCTACAAGGGTGGCTTCACCGTCAAGCTCGGTCCGCTCACGCTCAAGTTCGCGGGCAAATTCAAGATCGCTGAACAGAACGATGCCGGGCGCACGGTCGTGGTGTCCGCAAGCGGCACCGACACGAAAGGCCGCGGCGGCGCCGATGCACAGATCAACGCCGCGGTCACCGACGCGGACGGCGGCAAGACAAAGGTCGACGTCGTTTCGGACGTGAACCTGTCGGGCACGGTCGCGCAGTACGGTCGCGGCGCCGGGATGATCGAGGCGCTCTCGCAGCAACTGCTGAACCAGTTCGCGAAAAATCTGACCGCGCTGATCGAGTCGGATGCGGCCTACGCCGCCGAGACCGCCGCACCTGCGCAAGCCGCCGAATCCGCTCAGATCGGTCAAGCCACTCAAACCGCAGCGCCGGACACGGCTAGCGAGCCCGGTGCGCCGAACACGGCTGCCACGGCGGATGCGCCGCGCCCGGCCGCCGAAGCGCGCCGCCCGCCGCCCGCACCTGCGCCGGTCGTGCCGCTCGACGCAGGTGCTCTGATGCGCAAGGCAATGTGGCAGTCGATCCGGAATTTCTTCGCGCGGCTCTTCGGCGTCAAACAGCATCATTGAAGAAGCCACCGCTGCACTATCGGAGCACGCATGAAACCCAGTGAATTTCAGTATCACGCGCCGACCACCGTCGACGAAGCCGCGCAGTTGCTCGGCACGCTCGAGGATGCGCGAGTGCTCGCCGGCGGCCAGTCGCTGATGCCGATGATGAACTTCCGCTATCTGATGACGAGTCACCTGATCGACCTGAACGGCGTCGAGGCGCTGACCCGTATCGAGGAGCGCGACGGCCGCCTTCACATCGGCGCGATGGCGCGGCAGCGCGACATCGAACTGTCGCCGCTCGTCACGAAACGCGCGCCGCTGATCCGCGAGGCGTACCAGCTCGTGAGCCACAAACAGATCCGCAATCGCGGCACGCTCGGCGGCAGCCTGTGCCAGCTGGATCCGTCGTCCGAGCAGCCGTGCTTTACCGCCGCGCTCGACGGCGTGCTGACGATCGCGCGCTATGAAGACGGCACAGTGACGCACCGCGAGCTGCCCATGTCCGAGTGGGCGCTGATGTACATGACGCCCGCACTCGAAGAAGGCGAACTGCTCGCCGGCATCTCGCTCGACATCTGGCCAGAAGGCCACGGCTACGCATTCGAAGAGTTTGCGCGGCGTCATGGCGATTACGCCATCGTCGGCGTCGCGGCGCTCTGCACCGCCGATGCACAAGGGCATCTCGACCGCGTTTCGCTGACGATCTGCGGCGTCGCGCCCGGCCCCGTGCGGATGCACGAGGTCGAAACCGCCCTGCTCGGCCGCCCGATGGACGACAGCGCGCTGCGCATCGCGAGCGACGCCGCACGCGCGCTCGACGTGATGACCGACGCGCACGTAAGTACCGACTACCGCCAGCATCTCGCCGGCGTCCTGACCGAAAGAGCGCTGAAGACAGCGTTCTCGCGCGTCGCAAGACAATCGTAGAGTGACAAAGGAGATGGACATGGAGACTCGTACTGTCAGAGTCGTCGTCAACGGCACCGCTTACGAGCGCGAAGTCGAATCGCGCCGCATGCTCGGTGACTTCCTGCGTCACGACCTCGAACTCACCGGCACGCACTACGGTTGCGAACACGGCGTATGCGGCGCCTGCACCGTGCTGATCGAAGGCCGCACCGCGCGCGCCTGTCTGACGCTCGCGGCTCAGGTGAATGGCCGCTCGCTGACCACCGTCGAAGGGCTCGCTCACTCGGATGGCACGCTCAACGAGCTGCAAAAAGCCTTCAGCGAAACGCACGCGCTGCAGTGCGGGTTCTGCACGCCCGGCATGCTGATGACGCTGACCGAACTGCTGAACGAAACGGATGCGCCGAGTGAAGCCGAGATCCGCGAAGCGATCACGGGCAATCTGTGCCGCTGCACGGGCTACCAGCCGATCGTCGCCGCGGCTCTGCTCGCCGCGCAGCGCATCCGCGACCAGCGTGCCACCGCACCGACGGCACACGCTACGGAGTAACACGATGGAAATTTCCGACCTGAAAGGCGCGCCCACCGACCAGCGCTTCATCGGCAAGCGCGTCGCGCGCACCGAGGACAAGAAGCTGCTCAAGGGCCAAGGCTCTTACGTAGACGACGTGCATCTGCCGAACATGTTGCAGGCTGCCGTGCTGCGCAGCCCGCACGCGCATGCGAAGATCGTCTCGATCGACTGCACCGCAGCCCGCGAACTCAAGGGCGTGCACGCCGTCTACACGCATGCGGATCTGAGCGGCCGGGCACGTGGCCGCGCACCGTCGATGCTGCCGAACCCGGCGATCCGCTTCGAACGCACCCAGGAACTGCTCGCCTCGACGGAAGTCACGTTCGCGGGCGAAGCGGTGGCGTTCGTCGTCGCGGACAACCGCTACATCGCGGAAGACGCGTGCGGTCTGATCGAGGTCGAGTACGACACGCTGCCCGCCGTCGCCGAATGCCGCGCCGGTCTGCTGCCCGAGTCGCCGCTGTGCCACACCGATGCGAAAGACAACGTCGTCGCGCATATCGAAATGGGTTTCGGCGACATCGACGCAAGCTTCAAAGACGCGCCCCATGTCGTCGAGGCAACCTATTGGCAGAACCGCGGTTCCGCGCATCCAATGGAAACGCGCGGTTACCTCGCGGAATATCACGCGACCAACGGCGAATTGACTGTCTGGTCGTCGGGTCAGGCGCCGCACCACGAGAAAAAGAACCTCGTCGAACTGCTCGAGTGGGACCCTGAGAAGCTGCGCGTGCTAATGAACGACGTGGGTGGCGGCTTTGGTCCGAAGCTGCCGTTCTATCCGGAAGAAGCGCTCGTTGCGATCGCGGCGGTGGCGCTCAAGCGTCCGGTCAAATGGATCGAGGACCGCCGCGAGCACTTCCTCGCGGTCACTCAGGAACGCGACCAGTGGTGGACCGTGCGCATGGCGCTCGAAAACGACGGCAAGATCCGCGGGGTGCAGCTCGAGATGGTGCATGACAACGGCGCTTTCCTGCCGTGGGGCATCATTACCCCCTACATCTCGATCACAACGACGCCAGGTCCGTACGTGATCCCCGCGATGCACGCCAGGCTCGACGTCGTCTACACGAACAAATGCGCGACTTCGCCGGTGCGCGGCGCGGGCCGTCCGCAGGCCGTATTCGCCATGGAGCGGATTCTCGACAAGGCCGCGCACGCGCTCGGCATGGACCGTGCGGAGTTGCGCTGGCGCAATCTGATCCAGCCGGAACAGATGCCGTACGACGCGGGCTTCATCTACCGCGACGGCAGCCCACTGCGTTACGACAGCGGCGACTATCCCGCCTGTCAGAAAGCAGCGCTCGAGCGTGCGAACTACGCGAGCTTCGCCGTGCGCAAGGCCGAGGCGCGCCGCCAGGGCCGCTTCATCGGCATTGGCATGGCGAGCTTTGTCGAAGGCACCGGCATGGGTCCGTTCGAGGGCGCGACTGTGCGCGTGCAGGCGAGCGGCCGCGTCGTGGTGATCACGGGCGCATCGCCGCAAGGTCAAGGCCACAAGACGACCTTCGCGCAGATCTGTGCCGAGCAGCTGAACGTGCCCCTCGAAACGATCGACGTCATTACCGGCGACACAGGCGGCATCTCGATGGGGGTCGGAACGTTCGCGAGCCGCGCAACCGTCAATGCCGGCAACTCGGTCTACATCGCCGCGCAGGCTGTCGGCGAAAAGATGCTCACGCTCGCCGCCCACCTGTGGAAGTGCGAAACCAGCGACCTCGTGCTCGTCGAGGGTCACGTGGCGCGCCGTTCGGGCATCGAACAGCGTATGAGCTACGGCGAGCTCGCGAAAATCTCGCAGGGCATGCCGGGTTTCACGATGCCTAAGGGCCTTACCGCCGGCCTCGAGGAAACCAAATATTTCTCGCCCGCGCAGTCGACGTATTGCAACGGCACCGCCGTCGTCGAACTCGAAGTGGATCGCGAGACCGGCCACATCAACATCCTCAACTACGTGATGGCGCACGACTCGGGCAAGCTCATCAACCCGATGATCGTCGACGGCCAGGTGATCGGCTCGGTCGCGCACGGCATCGGCAACGCGACGCTCGAATGGATGCAGTACGACGAGAACGCGCAGCCGACCACGACGAACTTCGGCGAATACCTGCTGCCGATGGCGACCGACGTGCCGAACGTCGACATCGTGCACCTCGAAACGCCGTCACCGCTGAACCCGCTCGGCGTCAAGGGCGCCGGTGAAGGCGGCACGATCCCGGCCGCGGCGGCGATCGTCGCCGCCATCGAGGACGCGCTCTCGGAATACGGCGTCGAATTCACCGAAGCGCCGCTCGTCCCGCAGCGTGTGTTCCAGAAACTCAAGGAGGCCGGCGCCTACGCGCGCTGACCTGCGCAGCGCCGGCTCGTCGCCGGCGCCAACTCCCTGCTTTCATTGTTTGGACCTCTTCTCCATGACGACCGAATTCACCGCAGCGCTTCACGAATCCGAATACCGGATCACCCTTGCCCAGCCGGAACTCGGCAACACGCTGACGCTCGACGCGATGCGCGAACTGGCCGCTGAAATTCGCAAGGCCGGCCGCGACAGCTCCGCAAAAATCATCCGGATCCGCGCATCCGGTCCGGCGTTCTGCCGCGGCCGCGCAGTCAGCGCACCGCCCGCCACACCGCCGACCTCCGCGCAGTTCCGCCGCAACGTGGCCGATCCGATTCTCGACGTGTACCGCGCGATGCACGAAAGCGAAGTGCCGCTACTCGCCGAAGTCCAAGGCGATGCCGAAGGTTTTGGCTGTGCGCTCGTCACCGCCTGCGACATGGCCGTCGCCTCGGACAGCGCGCGCTTCAGCCTTCCCGAGTTGCAAAAGAACCTGCCGCCCACGCTCGTGCTGTCGGTGCTGCGCTACAAGGTTCCGCCGAAAGCGTCCGCGCACATGGTCTACCTGACCGAGGCCATCGACGCCGCGAATGCGCGCGAGTGGGGCATCGTCGCCGAAGTCGTGCCGGCCGCGAGCCTGAGCGAACGCGCCGACGCAATGGTCGCCTCGATCTGCACACGCGACCGGATTGCCATCGCGGCCTTGAAGACGTACTTCCGCGAGATCACGATTCCCGACTTCTCGCTGGCGAGCGAAGTAGCGGGCGCTTCGCTCGCGAACGCAATGACGTCGATGCGCCGTTAAGACGCGAGCGCATCGTCAGCGAGGCGCCGTCGCGCCTTCGCGCGGCACCCACGCAACACATCGAACGCGCAATACCCTGCCCGCGCCGGGCAACACTTCAAGCATTACGGGCGCCGCGCAACGCGGTGCTACACGGGACTTCTAGCCATGGCTGAACAAGACACCACTTCCACGTCTGCCGCGAACCCGGGTTACGCGGACCTGCACGAACACATCGCGCGCCTCGAAGCAGCTGGTTTGCTGTACCGGATCGACGAGCCCGTCAACAAAGACACCGAAATGCACCCGCTGGTGCGCTGGCAGTTTCGCGGCGGCATTCCTGAAGCGGATCGCAAAGCATTTCTCTTCACGAATATCGTCGACGGCAAAGGCCGGAAGTACGACATTCCGGTCATCGTCGGCGGCATCGCCGCAAATCCGGAAATTTATCGGATCGGCATGAACGTGCCGACGATCGACGATATTGGCGACGCCTGGAACCGCGCGATCGACAATCCGGTGCCGCCCACACTCGTTGAAAGCGGCCCCGTGCATGACATCGTGATCGAAGGCAAAGATCTCGAAGGCCCGGGCAACGGACTCGAATCGCTGCCGCTGCCGATCTCGACGCCGGGCTTCGATGCCGCACCGTACATGACCATGACAGGTGTGATCTCGCGCGATCCGGACACCGGCGTGCAGAACATGGGCACGTACCGCGGTCATCTGAAGTCGGCGACGCGTCTGGGCATGATGATGCTTGTGAACCTGCGCGCGGGCGGTCTCGATCACTGGCGCAAGTACGCGGCGAAGGGCGAGAAGATGCCGGTTGCCATCGTGCTCGGCGCGCCGCCGCTCGTCGCGTTCCAGGGGCCGCAGAAGCTGCGCCCGAACGTCGACGAACTGAGCGTCGCCGGCGGCCTGGCCGGTGCGCCGATTCGCGTCGTCAAGGGCCGCACCGTCGATCTGCTGGTGCCGGCCGAGGCGGAAGTCGTCGTCGAAGGTTACGTCGATCCGCAATATCTCGAACCAGAAGGTCCGTTTGGCGAAAGCCATGGCTACGTGGCGCTGGAGGATTACAACCTCTCGATCGAAGTCACGGCGATCACGCGCCGCAAGGACGCGGTGCTGACCTCGATCATCTCTCAGGTCACGCCGTCCGAATCGAGCGTCATCAAGCGCCTCGCCTACGAGCCGATGTTCCTGCGCCACCTGCGCGATCATCTCGGCATTCGCGGCATCAAGAAGGTTTCGCTGCACGAGCCGCTGACCAATCTGCGGCGCTTCGTATTCCTGCAGTTCGAACGCGGCGCGAAGCGCACCGAAGTCTGGCGCGCGCTGTACGGCACGATGTCGCTGCAGGCGGCGATCGGCAAATTCGTGATCGCCGTCGACGACGACATCGACCCGGACAACGCCGACGCCGTGTTCTGGGCGATGGGCTATCGCTGCAATCCGGTCGAAGACGTGAAGCTGATTCCGTTTCGCGAACCGGGCCACGGCCCGCGCTCGGACCACGACACCGGGCTCGACTCGGCCATGCTGGTCGACGCGACCATGAAAGCGCCGATGCCGCCGCTCGCGCTGCCCAAAAAGGAATACATGGAGAACGCCAAGCTGCTGTGGGAACGCCTTGGCCTGCCGAAGCTGAAACCCGAGTCGCCGTGGTACGGCTACTCGCTCGGCGACTGGACCGACGAATGGGACCGCAACGCCGAGCAGGCGACGCGCGGCGAATGGATGCAGCGCGACGCGTCCTACCAGGCGCGCCGCAAGAGCGGCGTCGAACCGAATTCGCCGGTACGCGGCATCGAGGGCCATCATGGCGACGAATAACGGCACGCCGGAACGGATCATCGTCGGCATCACCGGCGCGTCGGGCGTGATCTATGGAATTCGCGCGCTCGAACTACTCGCCGAGGCCGGCGTCGAGACGCATCTCGTGATCAGCAAGGCGGCCGAGCTGACGATGACGTACGAAACCGACTTCCGCGCGGCCGATTTGCGCGAACGGGCCTCGAAGTGGTATGCGCCCGCGGACATCGGCGCGGCGATTTCGTCGGGCTCGTTCAGAACGAAGGGCATGCTGATCGTGCCGTGCTCGGTGCGCTCGATGAGCGAGATCGCCACTGGCATTACGAGTTCGCTGATCAGCCGCGCAGCGGACGTGGTGCTGAAGGAGCGCCGGCGTCTCGTGCTCGGCGTGCGCGAAACGCCGCTGCACGGCGGACATCTGCGCACGCTCGTGCAGCTCTCGGACATGGGCGCGATCATTGCGCCGATCGTCCCGGCGTTCTATTCGAAGCCGCAAACGATCGCCGACATCGTCGATCACACGGTTGGCCGCATGCTCGATCTGTTCGACATCGAAACCGGTGTGGTCAAGCGCTGGAAGGACCAGCCGCAGCAGGAGTCGTAACCCACGCGTCGCCCCGCTTTCACCATCCACCTCACAGGCTTGCCGCGCAGCGCTGCCGGCGAGCCGCCTCTCGCGATGACCATGACTGAATCCAATCCGCTTTCCCGGCTCGCCGATCCGAGCCTGTTGCGCACGCTCGCCTATGTAGACGGCGCATGGTGCGGCGCCGACGATGCCCGCACGTTCGCCGTCGACGATCCCGCCACTGGCGAGAAGCTCGCCGACGTGCCGCTCATGACGGGCGTCGAGACACGCCGCGCAATCGAAGCCGGCGAACGCGCGCAGCGCGGCTGGCGCGCGCTGACCGCGGCGCAACGCGCGGCGATCCTCAAGCGCTGGCACGCGCTGATGGTGGCGAACACGGACGACCTCGCGATCGTCATGTCGGCCGAGCAAGGCAAGCCGCTCGCCGAAGCCAGAGGCGAGATCGGCTACGCTGCGTCGTTCATCGAATGGTTCGCCGAGCAGGCCAAACGGATCGACGGCGACGTGCTCGCCTCGCCCGCCACCGACAAGCGGATGCTAGTGACGAAGGAGCCGATCGGCGTCTGCGCCGCGATCACGCCGTGGAATTTCCCGGCCGCGATGATCACGCGCAAGGTCGCGCCGGCGCTTGCCGCCGGCTGCGCCATGATCGTCAAGCCCGCCGAAGCCACGCCGCTGTCGGCGCTCGCGCTGGCCGAGCTTGCGCATCGCGCGGGCGTGCCGGCCGGCGTGTTCAGCGTGGTCGTCGGCGATCCGCGCTCGATCGGCGCGGAGATGACCAGCAATCCCATCGTGCGCAAGCTTTCGTTCACGGGCTCGACGCCGGTGGGCCGCCTGTTGATGAGTCAGTGCGCGCCGACAGTGAAGAAACTTTCGCTCGAACTCGGCGGCAACGCGCCGTTCATCGTGTTCGACGACGCCGATCTCGATGCGGCCGTCGAGGGCGCGCTCACTTCGAAATACCGCAATGCCGGTCAGACCTGCGTCTGCACGAACCGCTTCTACGTGCAGGACAGCGTGTACGACGCGTTCGCCGAAAAATTCGCGGCGGCGGTCGGTCGCATCAAGGTTGGCAACGGTTTCGAAGGCGGCGTAACGCAGGGCCCGCTCATCAACGAGGTGGCGCTCGAGAAGGTCGAAGCGCACATCGCCGACGCCGTGGCGCACGGCGCGCGCGTGCTCACTGGCGGCAAGCGTCATAGGGCAGGCAAGCTTTTCTTCGAGCCGACCGTCGTGGATGGCGTCACCGCGTCGATGCGCTTCGCGACCGAGGAAACTTTCGGCCCGGTCGCCCCGCTATTCCGCTTCAGCGACGAAGCGGAGGCGATCGCGGCCGCCAACGCCACCGAGTTCGGTCTCGCCGCCTACTTCTACAGCCGCGACATCGGCCGGATCTGGCGTGTTTCGGAAGCGCTCGAATACGGCATGGTCGGCATCAACACCGGCCTGATCTCGAATGAAGTCGCGCCGTTCGGCGGCGTCAAGCAGTCGGGCCTGGGCCGCGAAGGCTCGAAATACGGCATCGAGGAATATCTCGAGATCAAGTATCTGTGCATGGGCGGTCTCTGAGCCGATGCCGCCTGTAGCCGTCGGCTGCCAGCCGGGTTCGCCACGTCGAACCCGACTACCAGCGGTAGCTTGACAGCGAACCGGCAGCCACGCGCGTGACGCCTGAATGGGTAAAGCCGCGTTGACACCGGCAATCCCGTTATGCAATCATACAATCACACGAACTTACCCACTATTGGGTCTCGTATCAAGGAGACAGAATGTCATCATCACCCCAGGACCTTTCGCGAACGGCAACCGCCGACGGCGCCCCGCGCGACCTGCAGGAACATATCGCCCGGCTCGAGGCCCGGGGGCTGCTGACGCGCATCGAGCGGCCGATCAACAAGGATACGGAACTGCACCCGCTGGCGCGCTGGCAGTTCCAGGGCGGCCTGCACGAAGATCAGCGCCGCGCTTTTCTGTTCACCAACGTGGTCGACGGCGACGGCCACACTTATGACATCCCGGTGCTGATCGGCGGCCTTGCCGCCTCGCCCGAGATCTACGCCACCGGTCTGGGCCTGCCGGTCGAACAGATCGGCAAGGCCTGGACGGAGGCGATCGCCGAGCCGGTTGCGCCCGTCATGGTGGCGCAGGCGCCCTGCCAGGAAATCGTGATCAGCGGCGATGCATTGAAGGAAAAAGGCTTGTCTCGGCTGCCGGTGCCGGTTTCCACGCCGGGCTTCGACGCGGCGCCCTATCTGACCGCCACGCTGTGCGTGACCAAAGACCCGGAGAGCGGCGTCCAGAACATGGGCACCTACCGCGCCGCGCTGAAGTCGGAGAATCGGCTGGGTGTGCGCATGGCGAGCCGCCTGTCGGGAGCGGGTGGTTATCTGCATTGGGAGAAATATCGGGCCAAGGGCCAGCAGATGCCGTGCGCCATCGTGCTGGGCTGCGCGCCGGCGGTGCTGTTCACCGGGCCGCAGAAGCTGCAGATCGATCAGGACGAGATGGCCGTTGCCGGCGGCCTGATGCGCGCGCCGGTCGAGGTGGTCCGCTGCAAGACTATCGACCTCGTCGTTCCGGCCGATGCCGAAATCGTGATCGAAGGCCTGATCGATACCGATGCGCTCGAGCCCGAAGGCCCGTTCGGCGAAAGCCACGGCCACATCGCGCTCGAAGACTACAACATGTCCATGCACGTCACCGCGATCACGATGAAGAAGAAGCCCGTCTTCGTCTCGATCATCAGTCAGGTCACGCCGAGCGAAAGCTCCGTGCTGAAGAAAGTGGCCTACGAGCCCTTGTACCTCGAACATCTGCGCAAGGTGATGGGCGTGCGCGGCATCGAGCGGGTCGTGATGCACGAGCCGCTGACCAACCTGCGCAAGGTGATCTTCCTGCAGTTCGCGCGCGGCACGCAGCAGGCGGAAGTCTGGCGCGGCCTGCAAGGGGCCGCGACGCTCCAGGCGCAGTGCGGCAAGCTGGTCATCGCGGTCTCCGAGGATATCAACCCGGAAAACGCCGATGCGATCTTCTGGTCGTTGGCCTATCGGGCCGACTTCACGCATGACCTGCACGTGACGCCCTATCGCGCCAGCGGCCACGGCCCGAAGTCCGGTCGCGCGCCGCTCGAAAGTACGCTGCTGATCGACGCGACGCTGAAGCACGCCATGCCGCCGCTGGCCCTGCCGAAGGAGCCATACATGACCGCGGCACGCAAGATCTGGGAAGAGCTCGATCTGCCCCGCCTCACGCCGCAGCCGCCATGGCATGGCTACCACCTGGGCGACTGGGACAAGCGCTGGGATGAGTATGCGGAAGCGGCGACCTCCGGCGGCTGGCGCGAGACGGGCGAGCGCACCTGGGCCAACCGGCGCGGCGGCGTGAAGCCGGAAACACCGGTGCGCGACGCGTCGGGCGGCCACAGCGAGTGAGCGCCAACGCGCCGCCCGACTGTGAACAAACCCAGGAGCAGAAGCATCCGGAGACCGTCATGACTCAAAAGAATACCGTCGATATCGCCCACGTCGTCGAGACGCAGGAGCGCAGCTGGTTCACCGTGACCCTCTTCGTTCTGTGCGCCCTCGTCATGCTGGCGGACGGCTTCGACAATCAGGCTTTGAATTACGCCGCCCCGGGCATCATCAAGGAATGGGGCATCAACCGGGCTCTGATGACGCCCGTGTTCAACATCAGCATCGTCGGCTGGATGGCGGGTTCGGTGGTCTTCGCCATGCTGGCCGACCGCATCGGCCGGCGCCGCGCCATCCTGCTGGCTACCGCGCTGTTCGGCGGCTTCACGTTCGCCGTGCCGTTCGCCCACAATCTGGTCGAGCTGTCAGTCCTGCGCTTTTGCGCGGCGCTCGGCATCGGCGGCGGCATGCCGATGGCGGTCTCGCTGATCACGGACTACGCTCGCTCCGGCAAGCGCGGGCTGATCATTACCCTCCTCTATCTCGGCTACACCGCCGGCTCGTCCGGCGGCGGCCTGCTCGCGGCGGAGATCATCCCGGCCTATGGCTGGCGGTCGGTCTTCTACCTCGGCGGCCTCGGCGCCGTGGTGGCGGTCATCATCCTGTTCATCGGGTTGCCCGAATCGATCCGCTATCTGAGCCTGCGCAATCCCTCTAGCGACCGCATCCTCGCCTATGCCCGCAAGCTGAAACCCAGCGCGCAATTCGCGGACGACACGCGCTTCACCATCCAGGAGCAGGCGCGCACGGGTGTGCCGGTGAGGCACCTGTTCACCGAGGGCCGTTCGGCCATGACCGCATTCCTGTGGCTCGCGCTCGGCTTTTCGTTCGTCACGCATTTCTTCCTGTCGCAATGGATGACGACGCTGCTGACCGACGAAATCGGCTTCGCCAATGCCGCCCGCAGCCAGGCCCTGTTCCAGCTCGGTGCCGGCTTCAGCTGGTTCTTCGGCTGGCTGATCGACAGGAAGGGCGTACGGGTGATGACGCTGACGCTGATCCTTGGCGCCATTCCGGTGGCGGCCCTCGGGCTGGCCGTCGGTACGGGCGCCGGTCTCACCATGGCGATGGCGCTGGCGTCGGGTCTGCTGGTCCTGGGTGGGAATATCGGCCTCAACGCCATATCGAGCATGATCTATCCAACCTTTATCCGCTCGACCGCGACCGGCGCTTCTTTTGCGGTGGCGCGCATCGGCGCCATCGTCGGCCCGCTGCTCGCCGGTGTCCTGATCGCCGTGGGAACGCCGATCGGGACGATCTTCCTTCTCGGTGCGTTGCCGCTGCTGGCGGCAGGTGTCGCCTGCTTCATGCTTAACAGAACCATCACACCGGAAGCGGCACGAGAAATGTCCTTGCGTTCGGCGCTGTCTCGACACTAACGGGTGTCTTCCGAAGCCCGACCTATGCTCAGGTGATCACCCGATATTTTCATGGATAGCGTCAATCTCGAAGTGCTGAAGGCGAGCGTTCGGTGGATCGAAACCGGCCATCGCGTGCTGCTCGTCACCGTGGTCAGGACATGGGGTTCGTCGCCGCGGCCCGAAGGAGCCATGCTGGCGATTTGCGAGGACGGCTCGGTGGTCGGCTCGGTATCCGGCGGCTGCATCGAGGACGACCTGATCGACCGCGTGCGCCGGCTCGGCATCCGACAAACTCGCCCGGAAGTCCTCAAATACGGCATCTCCGCCGACGAGGCGCACCGCTTCGGCTTGCCGTGCGGCGGCACGATCGAGCTGGTGCTCGAACCGTTGACGCGCGCGAGCGGCATCGACGATCTGTGCCGCCGGGTGGTTGCCGGGCGACTGGTCGCGCGCTCACTCGACATCAAGAGCGGCGCGGCGAGGCTCGCGCCGGCGCACTCGACGGACGGCGTCGATTTCGACGGGCGCAGGCTCCTGACCGTTCACGGTCCGCGTTACCGCATGCTGGTGATCGGTGCCGGCCAGCTCTCGAAGTATCTTTGCCAGATCGCGCTGGGGCTCGACTATCAGGTGACGGTCTGCGATCCGCGCGAGGAATACACCGACGTGTGGCACGTGCCGGGCACGACGCTCGTGCGCACGATGCCGGACGACACCGTGCTGGACATGAAACTCGACGAGCGCTGCGCCGTGATTGCGCTCACGCACGATCCGAAGCTCGACGACCTCGCGCTGATGGAAGCGGTCAGGACGCCTGCGTTCTACGTCGGCGCGCTGGGTTCGCGCCGCAACAATGCAGCCAGACGCGAGCGGCTCGAAACGCACTTCGATCTTCGCAAAGACGAAGTTGCTCGCTTGCGCGGGCCTGTGGGCATTTATATCGGCAGCCGCACGCCGCCGGAAATCGCGGTGTCGATACTCGCTGAGGTGACGGCGGTCAAGAACGGTGTGGCATTGCCGGGCGAATTACGGATCGCTGAGGCAAAGACTGCACTGGCTGTTGCAGTGAATGAACAGACGAGCTACGCCGTGGCGGGGTGTCGCTGATTCGTGCCGATAGCCCGTCTTCCGCAGTTCAAGCCGCGAGCTCAGGAAGCGCTCGTCATCGGGATCGCGGATTCAAAATGGGCAATCGGTTCGTTGAAGGCGTCAGGGTCAGGCGCATTCTCATGACTGAGCGTGTGCCACAACGTTACGCTAATGCGATACAACTAGCATTTTGTCGACTATGCTTTGCGAAGCTCCTGCTTCCCGTTTTCCAGTCCACGGCGAAGAATGTTTCCTTGATACGCCTGCCATGAGCGCGGTACCGTTGAAGGCTCTCGGCAACTGCATTGGCTCCCTTTCAGATCGACGCGAGGCCATTCTTGCGGCGCTCGACCGGATCTTCGGTGCATACTGAGCGACAATAAGTCGACTTTGTTCCTGAAGGGCGATCGTCGTATCGCGAATCAACCCCGAACATCAAAATATTGATTTCGGTGTTGGGCTTCACGCTTATACGGCTTTGGGAACACCGCAACTGGAGATGCGATGCAATTTGACAAGCAACAAAAGAGGCTCAGGCAAAGTGGCGCAACTATGCGTCCTGGCCCGCCGAGCTTGCTGGCAAAGGTACTGGCCGTGGTGATAGGCGCTGCCCTGCTCGTCGTGGGATTTGCCGTTTCCCTTGTAATGTTGGCCGTGATTCTTGGAGCAGGAATTGTGATCGGTGGTTTCGTCTGGTGGAAGACACGCGATCTGCGCAAGCAGATTCGTGAGCAAGCAATACGCGCACAGCAGACGCACGAGCAGCAGGTGCGCGAGCGCGCGGGCCAGCGCATGGATATCGGCGACACGATCGAGGACGTAGAGTTCCACGACGAAAATCGACACAAATAAGCGCTGCTCCGTGACTACGCATGCGCCGCCGCGCGCTACCGGTTTTGAGGTTGCCGCAAGCAGATTCGATACAGAAGTTGCGATCACCCCCACGAGCTGTCTTCGTTCATTGATTCGCGCCTTCGCTCAGGTGTTGTCTGCCGGCTCAATAACCGCGGGTACGATCGACAATATTTGCCAGCGGTTCCCCGCGCAGGAATCGCGCGAAATTGCCAAACCAGAGTTCGAGCACCCGCAGGTTGTAATCGGGCGCGTCGCAGGAAATGTGCGGCGTGACGACGAGCTTCGGCACGTCCCACGCCACATGTTCCGCCGGCAACGGTTCAGGATCAAATACATCGAGCAGCGCGCCGCCGCAAGCGCCTGAATGCAGTCGCTCGAACAACGCCACATGGTCGAGCAGCGCTGCACGCGAGAGGTTGACGACGCCCGCGCCCGGCCGCATGCGAGCGAGGCGCGTGGCGGAAAGCAGGTCGCGTGTCTCCGGCGTAAGCGGCGCGGTGACAACGACGAAGTCGGCCTGTGGCAGCCAGTTGTCGAGTGCGGAGATCGTTGCGAGGACATCGACCGTTTCCACCGCCTGCGCCGATGCGGTGCCACTCCGGTTCAGTGCAATCACTCGCAAGCCGAGCGCTCGTGCCGCGCGGCTCGCTGCCATGCCCAGATCGCCGAAACCGATGATCAGCGCCGTCTTGCCGCGAATCGGCGTGGTAAGCCGCGCGTCCCAGCGATGCTCCCGCTGCGCCTGCAACACGGCTGGCAGTTGCGCATTCAGCATCAGCAACGCCATCTGCGTGTACTCGGCGGCCTTGTCGCTATGAATGCCGCTACTGTTCGTCAGGATCAGGTCGCGGCGCAAACGATCGAGCGGCATCAACTGATCGACGCCGGCGCCCGTCGTGTGAATCCAGCGCAGACGTGGTGCGTCGTTCACCTCGTCATGCGGAAATCTCGACGCCAGCAGGAAGTCGACGTCGTCGAATGGACGCGCGAACCGCTCGCCGTCCCAGCCGAACGTCACGTCGATTTGCTGCGCAAGATCGGGATACCGCGCGCAGGCGACCTGCCACACGGCTTCGTGAAGGTGAAAGGGCGGTGCCTGACGCCGCTGGCTTTCCAGGTGCAGCCGGTAACGGCGGGCAGATCCGGTCATGCGGGCGACATCCTTATAGAGGCAGCGCAACGAGCGTGTCGTAGCGGCACGAATCCGTGACGACAGTGCGCTCACGCAGCAATGCGCGGCCACCCTCGATGACAATCTGATCGATATAACGCCCAACGCTGAACACAACCATGTCGCCTTCATAGCCGGTTCGCACGATCATGTAGCTGGTTTCGCAGCCGATCAGCCCGTCTTCGTTGCTGACGACTTCGGTCGGTCCAAGCACGTGACGGTAGACATGCGGCTCGAACACATTAACCGACTGGATCGAACTGACGCGATCCAGCAGCATGCCACGTGTGTTGCAGAACCAGATACCGAAATCGCGACCCGCTTCGAAATCGGCGCGCGTGAGTATGCGGTACGTGCAATCTTCGGTGAAGAACTCCGGCCAGCGGTCTAAATCGCCATTGTCGATCGAACTGCAATAGTGGGCCATCAGGCGCGCAATGCACGCGCCCGTCTGGGTGCCAACCTCCAGCTCAGGGTAGCGCGTCGTGCTAGACATCCATCAGCTCTCTATAGAATTTCCAGAAACCGCGCACCGAGGTTTCAGTGGCGCGGGTCGTCATCGGGCCAATACCTTTGCCGCCCATCTCGATCACGGCGGCGTCGTCAAGATCGCCGCGAATACCCTTTTCGACGAACGCGCCGATCGTGCCGTCTTCCATCGACACAAAACCCGCAGGCCCGACGAGATTGCTCTGCTTGCGCCGGATGAGCGTTTGCTCCGGCGTATCTTCCTCGAAGCCGAGTACGGTCCAGATCAGTTCGCATCGATCTACACCGAGCGGCACCACCTGCCGCACGCCGATGGAGTTCATGATCTGATGCAGCACGAAACCCGGAAAAATGCTCTGGATCGCATTGGTGATCTGATCGGGATACTCCATCCACTGATCGATCAGCGAAGGATCCTTCAGGCCGAAATCGTCGCGCATTGCGCGAATCACGCCGGAGTCGTATGCCTGATCGCCAACGTCGGTATAGCGCCTGGTAAAGGTGATGTGATGTCGGCTGTCTTCATCCTGCAAAGTACCGCCTTCCGCCGACAGCCGGTTGATCTTGAAGGTCGAGAAAAACGCATGCAAAAGGCTCGGGTGATAGTTGTCGCGGCTATTCTCGACGTAGAGTTTCCAGTTGTTGTGCATCACCTGACTATAACGGCCGAGTATCTTTAAGCGCCCATATAGCGTGCGCTCCATGTGCCGCACCATCGTCGGTCCGAGATAGTCCCTCAGTGCAGGGGCTTCTTCGGAAAACGAACCGAACACGAGGCCGCGGATGGTTTCCACGCGCAGCTTCGTCAGACGGAACTTCGATTTGTCGAAATCCTCGGGCATGCCGCCTTTGCCCTGCACGCCCTTCTCGAATGCGACGCTCGTCAGTTCGCCGTCGAAGTTGTATACCCAGTTGTGGTAAGGGCAAACGAAATTCGGACGCTTGCGGTGCCCCTGCGCTTCGTAGCAAAGCACCGAGCCCTTGTGCACGCACTTGTTCACGAGCGCACCAATGGTGCCGTCCTGCTGGCGCACGACAATTACCGACGTATGGCCGACCTTGGTCGTGATGTAGTCACCCGGGTTCGGCATTTCGATGTCGAGGCAGAGGAAACTCCATGTGGGCCCGCGAAATACGGCATCCTGTTCGCGCTCGTAGGTTGCCGCATCGGAGAACACACGTAGCGGCACACGTGTAATACCCTCTTCCGGCCAGCGGATCCGGCTAGCGGGAAATCCAATGGCCGCGACCGCACCCTCGCACTTTTCCGTCATATTGCTGCTCCGTCGATGAAAGCCCGTACTCCAAGGCGGCGGCTGCGGCCACTAACCCATTCCCGATATCCGCTCATTTGACTGCTTCCGAGTCGAGATAAGGCTCCTGATAGAAGAGATCCGCGGGAAGCTCGCCCTTCAGCGTACCGGCGGCCTTGAAAACTTCGAATGTGCGTTTCAGTGTGTCGATGTCGCCCGATTTGAACGAGACCGTATTCATGGCCGTCCAGTGGTCGCCGTAAAAACGCGCGCCCTGGTCGCTCATGTTGCCGGCCTTCTTGAGTATCGCCACGACCGCGTCGGGATTGGCCGCGCCGAAGGCCAGCGCCTGACGCATGGCCGCGAGCACCTTCACCGCATCCGCCGGGTTGTCCTTGAGCCACTCGCTGCGCATCACGGCGACACCGATATAGGGCGGTGTACTCGCTTTGGTCATCTGTTTCCATTGGTCGGACAAAGTCGTGATGACGCGGACTTTCTGCGCACTGTCCGGCACTTGCGCCACCGAGGTCGGACGCATGACGGCGGCGTCGACGTTCTTCTGAACGAGGAACTGCGCAAGACGCGGCTCGTCGCCCGCAACCAGGCGATAGTCGGCAAGCTTGAGCCCGTAATTGCCGTCGAGCACGGCTGTGCCGACGCCAGTGGTCGCACTGCCGATTGGCGACATGCCGACTTTCTTGCCGCGCAGTTCACCCGCGGAATGAATGGGCGAATCCGCGAGCACGACGATTTCCGCATCGACGATCTGCGTAGCAGCCACCATCCTGACCGGCACACCCTGCTGGCTCAGGCTGAATGCTCCTGCGAGGCTGGTGCCGAATGCCAGATCGATCGCGTTCGAAGCCAGCGCAGTAGTCGGTCCGTTCACGTCCGGAAAGTGGAGGAACTGCACCTGCAGGCCCTGCTTCTCAAAGAACTTCTGCGCTTCGAGCACAGCGCCGAAACCGAGACTGGTGCCACTGGTCCAGTAGCCGACACGCAGTGGCGCCGCGTACGCACTGGTAAGGCACGCACCGGCTATTGCGAGTGCGCATGCTGCCTTTAGAACGCAACGAAATGATTTCATGGTGCTTTGCCTGAAGTACGACGCAGCCGGTCTCCCAGCGCCGTCATTGAAGGATTACTAAATGTCCTTATCAAAACATAAAGCACAGTGCAACCATTCATCGAGAGATTCCGCCTGAAGCGACGGCGGAATCTCCGTATTACCTGCCTATCGCTACTAGCGGCGCATGCTCGAAGTCCTGCTTCATGCTGCGCAGCACGCGCTCCATCGTCATGTCCCGAAACTTCTCGATATGCCGGCGCGTAATGCGCGCGCCCGACTTGCCGTCGCCTGCCGACAGCACCTCGACCAGTTGCCGGTGGTCGTCGGAGATTTCCGGGCTGTCGTCTTCGTCGCTGAAACCGAGCGCCACCAGCCGCGCCATTTCGTCGAACAGCACCGAGATGCTGCGCACCAGACGGTCGTTGCCCGATGCCATTGCGATCACCAGATGAAACTCCCGGTTCGCATCG
This sequence comes from Paraburkholderia phytofirmans, assembly GCF_046028095.1. Classification (GTDB taxonomy): domain Bacteria; phylum Pseudomonadota; class Gammaproteobacteria; order Burkholderiales; family Burkholderiaceae; genus Paraburkholderia; species Paraburkholderia phytofirmans_A. Next base: position 56,388 of record NZ_JAQQDJ010000008.1, on the reverse strand, counting down.
AGGAAAAAACCGATCCGGTTGCCGTGATTCTTCGACGCCGTATTGCCGCGCGCGGCGCGATCGATCCGCATCAGCGCCTTTGCGTCCACCTTGCCGGCCGCGAGCCGCGCCGCCTCGGGTTCGAGAATGAGCCGCAGCGCGAACACCTCCTCGACATCCTTCAGCGTGACCGGCACGACGACGTAGCCGTGTCGCGGCACCGAACGCACGAGCCCTTCGTGCGTGAGACGCGCAAGCGCCAGCCGGCACGTCGACTTGCCGACGCCATATTGCTCCATCAGCGCAGCCTCGGTCAGCATGCTGCCTGGTTTCAGCGAGCAGGACAGTATCGCCTGCCGCATGGCCAGATAAGTCGACTCTCCCAGCAACTTGCCCTCGGCCGTGGCGTTGCCCCCAGAAACTGATTTCCCTACCATGTTGCCCCCGTGCGCTCTATCCAGGAATGGCTGTGTATTATGCTTACGTCATTCTGTAGGCACCTCACCAACCCAGTTCATTCTAGGAGATGCATATCGGGAAGTAAACTGAACACAAAATAAGCACACCGTGTCGCACTGTTTATCAGCCAGCAGTCCCGCTCCATCGGCGTACGGTTCGTGATTCGATATCGAACAGGTCGAGCACGCGCCCGAGCGTATGATCGACCATCTGTTCGAGCGTTTGCGGCAGCGCGTAGAACGCCGGCACTGGCGGATAGACGATCGCACCGGCGTCCGTGACAGTTGCGAGACTGCGGATATGACCCGCATGCAACGGCGTCTCCCGCACCATCAGCACGAGACGGCGACGTTCTTTCAGCATTACGTCCGCCGCTCGCGACAGCAGCGAACTGGTACAGCCGGTGGCCACTTCCGACAGCGTCTTGATCGAACACGGCGCAACGATCATACCGTCGACGCGAAACGAGCCGCTCGAAATCGCCGCACCAATATCGGTGTTCGGATAGTTGACATCCGCAAGTGCCTGCAGATCGGCGAGCCGCATCTGCAACTCCTGCGCAAGCGTCACCTGCGCCGAACGGCTCACCACGAGGTGTGACTCCACCTCGAGCTCGCGTAACAGACGAAGCAAACGCACACCGTAGATCGCGCCCGAAGCGCCGCTGATACCGACCACGATGCGTCGCCGTGCTGCGCATTGAGATCTCATGCAACATCTCCTTTATCCACCGGATACCGCCATTGCCCGCGCAAACGGGTCATCATGGCTTTTGACCCGCTATGATCTTCTTCGCAGTTTGATACGGCCCGGTGACGAATACATCGGGCGGAAGCGTGCCTTTAATCGAACCGCTCGCCGTGAAGATCTGCTGCTCGCGCTTGAGCGTCTCGATATCGACTGGTTCGAAAGAAATGCTGTTCAGCTCGGCCCAATGCGCGGCGTAGATCTGCGCGTCGCTTGCGGGAAGATTCGCGACTTTCTGCAGGACCGCCGCGACCTGATCCGGATGCGCGTTGCCCCAGGCGATTGCATTGTGAATCGCGACGATCAGCTTCGCGACGGATTGCGGGTCTCGCTGAATCAATTCCGTGCGTGCCGCAGCCACGCCCAGATACGGCATCGCATCGGATTTCGTCAGCTTGTGCCATTCTTCCACCAGCGTGCCGAGACGCCGCGTCTTAACTTCCGTCAATTGCGCGACCGTGACGGAACGCAGCGCCGCGGCGTCGACCTGGTGCTGCACGAGAAACTGCGCGAGGCGCGCCTCGTTGCCCGGCACCAGCGAATAATCGCCGGCGTTGAAGCCGTAATTCGCTTTGAGCACCGCAGCCGTCATCAACGCGACCGAACTCCCCGACGGCGACATGCCGATCTTCTTGCCGCGCAGCTGCGCGATCGACTGGATCTGCGAGTCGGATGGCGTGACAAATGTGACATCGGCTGGCGCCGTCGCTCCGAAGATCTTGATCGGCACGCCGGTCGCCGCGATGCTGAACGCGCTCGCGCCCGCCACGCTGAAGCTCACGTCGATCACGTTGGCGGCGAGTCCGCTCGCCGGTGCGTTGACCTCGGCGAAGTGCACGAAACGCGCGTCGTCGATGCCGGCTTTCTTCAGGAAATCACCGGTTTCCAGTACCGCGCCGAGGCCGAGGCTCACACCGCTCGTCCAGTAGCCGATGCGCAGCGGCGCGGCCTGCGCGGACAGTGCGAGCAGGGACATCACGGCGGCAAACAGCACACGCCTTGCAAGCAGGTAAGGTTGCATCAGGTCAACTCATTAATGGAGTGGATGGAGCGCTGCCGGCCCGCGCAGCGCACTCAACGACATCGCGCCACTTAGCGCCGTGTCGGCGGCAAGGCGTCGAAGCGCGAACCGCGCACGCACAGCTTGCCCTCCGCGGTTTTCCACAACTGCTTGCGTTCATGCAGTTCGCCGAGCGCGCGAGCCAGCGTGCGGAAGTCGTACTTCGACAGCCGCTCGGCGAGTTCGGTGTAGTAAAGCGGCGTGTCGCCGATGAGCGCGAGCGCCTCGGTTGCGGCTTGCTCCACCTGCTCCGGCTCCGACACATGCACCGTATCCGCCTTCCCGCCTACGTAGTCCGCGATCTTCGCCGTATCTGCGTACGCATAGGAAATGCGCTCGTAGCGCTCGTGCGGAATGCCTTCGGAGATCGTTGCGTCCACACCGACTTTGGCGCCCGTCGGCACCATACCGGGCGGCATCACCGGCAGACTCGGGTCGAGCGGCTTGGCGCGTGCGCCGGGAATCACGATCAGATCGCGGTCGCCCTGCACGCGCGTCGCGATCGCCCATTCGACCTGTTCGCCGTTGAACACGTCGATGTCGTCATCGACGACCACCACGTGCTTCAAATCCATCACCGACAGCGCCGCCAGCAGCGCGTTCTTGCCTTCGCCCGCCTGCTTCCTGATCGAAATAACCGCATGCCAGAACGCGCGGCCGCCCAACGTCACGTTGATATCCTTCACCTGCACGCCGGCCGTACGCAGCGCGCTGCGGATCGCCTGATAGCGCGTCGGTGCCGCGAGCCACGTGTTTTCCCACGGCATGTGCAGCGAGTAATACATCGCGTCGCGCCGATGCATGATTGCCTTGATCCGCACATCCGGGTTCCAGTGCAGCCCGCCCATCAATGCGGTGAATTCGCCGAAACGGCCTTCCGGCTGAGTCCAGCCCGTCGGCAGGATTTCGGCTTCGATCACGATTTCCGAGTCGGCGATATAAGGCAGATCGACGGTCTCGCAAGGCGCCAATTCGACCGCCACGCCGCGAATGCCGCCCGCGATTGCCATTTCATCCACGCCGATGGGTGCGCGATAGCCGGCGCCCATGATTTCCATCGGGTGGTTGCCGATCGAAATGGAGATCGGGCACGGACGTCCCTGCTCGTAGGCACGCTGCGCGAACATGCGCATGTTGTTCGGCGTCACGATGTCGATACCGCTCAGCGCCTTTTCCTTGACCATGAAGCGGTAAATGCCGCTGTTCAGGCCGTACTCCGGATCGCGCGAAATCACGATACCCGCGGTAATCATCGGGCCGCCGTCGAAAATCGAAGACATCGGAATGGGCAGGCGGAACAGATCGACCTCGTCGCCTTTGTAGATCACTTCTTTCGTGGCCGACGTGGCGACGTATTTGGGCGGAATCGGGTTCTGAATGCCATGCGCCAGCATCTTTTCGATTTCGGAGTAGCTGTCGCAACCCATTGCCATCATCGCGCGCTCCTGCGTGCGGATAATGCCCGAGAGCAGCGGCATTTCGTAGCCGATCACGTTATGAAACAGGAGCGCCTTGTCGCTCTGGTCGACGAGCGTGCCCACGTGGCGGATATCGACGGGTTGCCGGATATCGACCAGTTGCTGTGCCGCGCGCAGGCGTTCCAGGAACTCGCGAAAGTTCTCGTTCATACTGAACTCCATGATGTTGAATGTCGTGTCGGTTTCACTTACGTGGTCTCGCTATCCTGCAGCGACGCAAGCGCTATGGCTTTCAATGCGGCGCGATCGATCTTGTTCGTGGACGCAAGCGGCAATGCATCGACGAACCACACGCGCCGCGGGTGCTGATATGCGGGCGCATGCGTCAGCGCATACCGTTTGGCTTCCTCTTCCGTTAGCGACGCTCCCGTGCGCCGCACCACGAACGCTACCGGCTTGGTTCCCTTGATGTCGTCGGCAACCGGCACCACGCAAGCCTGGACGATATCCGGGTGCGTCTCGAGCATTTGCTCGACTTCACCGGGAAAGATGTTTTCGCCGCCCGACACGAACATGTCGTCCGCACGGCCGACGAACGCATAGAAGCCCTGTTCGTCGCGGTGAAATACGTCGCCCGTCACATAGAAGCCGTCTGCGGTCATCGGCAAAGGCAGGTCCGGCCGGTTGTGGTAACCGAGCATGACGGCCGGGCTTTTTACGGTCAGCACGCCGGTCGCAACACCTGTCGGCGGTGCGTCGAGCAACTTGACGCTGACTTCAGGATGGGGATATCCGACCGACAGCAACGGCGGCTCGATCCCTTGCGGATGTGGCCCGAACACGATCGGCCCGCCCTCGGTCGTACCATAGACGTTAGTGAGCTTCGCGTTCGGCAGCACCTCGCCGATCTGCGCAAGCAGACTCTCGCTGACGGGCGCCGAGCCCATCCGGATGAAGCGCACCGATGAAAGATCCGTGCGCGCAAGCAACTCCCTTTCGCGCAGCATCATCGCGATCATCGGCGGGACAGAGGTGAGCCACGTGACCCGATATCGCTCGATTGCCGTGATGTACATGCGCGCGGTAAATTGCGGAAGCAGTACGACGGTACCGTGCCCATACAACGACATCAGCACGAGCGTCAGCGCGTTCATGTGATACATGGGCGCGGCCACCAGAAAGCGATGCGCCGCAGGCGGCTGCGCGCGCGCTCGCGTACGCGCCACCCACAGATGGCTGCCGTGCGAGAGCATCACGCCCTTCGGCTTGCCGGTCGAGCCGGACGTATAGAGAAACATCGCCGGCATGTCGGCGGGCGGCACGAAAGTCTCGAACGGGCCAGGTTCAACGAACGAAGCGAAACTTGCCTCGCCGGTCGAATCGAATACGACTGTTGGCAGATCGTGCGGGCAATCGGCAATTCGCGCGGCGTCGCAAAACACGAGACGTGCACCGCTATCGCGGATCACAAAAGTGGAAAGCGCGGGCGGAAACCTGAAATTGACGGGCACGGCGACCATTCCCGCACGCATGATGCCAAGCAGCGCCGCGACATATTCGGCGCGATTCGCTGCAAGAATGGCAACGCGCTCGCCGATTTTCAGACCGCGCCGCGCCAGTGCACGTGCGACGCCGTCTGTCAGCGCGTCGAGTTCCCCGTAGGTCATACGCGTGTCGTGCCACGGGCAGCCTGTTTCATCCGGCTCCCCAAGCGCGATCACTGCAAGCTTGCACGGATCGCCGTCGGCGTCGATCAAATCGCCGAGATTCTCAGGCGTGGGCATGTTCAACTGCTCCGATAAATTCAATGACAGTATTGAGTTCGCCTAACAGCACGACAACGGACGACGCGCCGCTGTGCACATGGACCGGCGCCATTAGCCGCGCGACGCGCTCGTCGACGTGGGACGTAAGCGCCTCCAGACGTGCACGCATCGCCGCAAGATCGCTCACCTCGACGACGACCGCTCCAAAATAGCTGTCGCGCCCTGCTGCGTTGCATACGAGGTCGCCATAGCGTGCGCGGTACGCCGCGACATCTATAAAGTCCAGATCGAAATCACGCAACGCAATGCGCGAGTAGCGGGCGGACGGCGATGTGAAATCCGACTCGCCGGCGATCAGCGCATAGCGGCGCGCCTCGAGCTGCGGGTCGCTGCTCACGATCACACATTCCTTCAGGCGTCGCGCGCCGTTCGGATGTTCCGTCCATTCCGTGCGGAAGACCCATTGCGGCGTGAGGTGCTCGCAGAAATAGACGCGCCCGGCGGACAGTTCCTGGGCTGCGAGCCGGGCTGTCCGGAAACGGGCGATCTGCTCGACGCCTTCAATGTCGACCGGCCGCGTGAAGGACTGCGGTTCACTGGCACGCAAGCCGGCGTCGATCAACCGCGCATAGGTTTCCTGCGCGTCGTCGGTCTTGAACACGAGGCCGTCTATACCCAGACGGCTTTCGAGAATCTCCCGCCGCAACGTGGTGGCGCCGGGCGGCAGGCCGACCAGTTCGAGATAATGTCCGTCGAACATAATCAGGTGATTGACCGAGCCAAGCGAGTGATAGCCGCGCGGGGTCAGTGCAAAGCCGAGCGCTTCGAAACACGACGCCGCGGCGTCGGTTTCGAACATCGCGTTCACGACGACATGGTCGAGCGTCGATGTCGCCGTATTCATCATGCCTTCGGCGCGGGTGCGGGCGCGGTGGAATAGACGCCCCGGCCGCTCGCGAGCAGCGCGCCGGACTGGTCGTAGATGTGTGCCTCTGCAACAGAAATCGCGCTCCCGAACTTCACGACGTTGCCGCGAGCGATGAGGTCGCCGGGCATAGCCGCGCGGTGATAGTCGACGCGCAAATCGATCGTCGGTACGCCGCGGCCTGTTTTCGACACCAGCGCCCAATCGGCCGTGAGGTCCACAAGCGCGGCAAGAATGCCGCCATGCGTATAGCGGCGTTCGGGGTTCACGACCCACTCTTCGCGCCACGTCGCGGCGATTTCGATCGAGCCCTCGCCGACTTCGAGCACACGCAGACCGAGCCACTGATGATAAGGACCGCGCGTGAGCATTGCCTGAACCTGCTCCGCGGTAAGTTGCTGGTTATCAGCCATTCGAGTCTCCGTATTTTTATGGGGTAACGACAATCTTGCCGAGTACTTCCCGATCGCGAATCATGCGCAGGCCTTCGGCGGCCTGCTCAAGCGGCAACACCTTGTCGATCTGCACCGCGATCTTCCTGGTACGGATCAATTCCATCAGTGCGGAGAGGTTGTCGTCATAGAAACTGTTCGACCCGATCACGCGAATCTCGAAGCTCCAGATGTAGCGCAGGTCTTCCTTCGGATCGTGGCCCGCGGTCGCACCGCAGACGAGCAGGCTGCCGCCGCGTTTGATGCATTTGAGCGACGGCACCCATGTATCGCCGCCGGTGAAATTGATTACGACGTCCGCGCCGCCTTCATAGCTGCGGCGTTGCGGCTTGCCGTATTTCTCGATGACCCACTTCGAGAAATCGGTGTCGCGATAGTTGATCACGTGATCGGCGCCCATCGCTTTGAGCCGTTCAGCCTTGTCCGCGCTGCCGGCGGCCGCGATCACTTCGGCGCCGAGCATTTTGGCAAGCGTCACGCAGCCTGTTCCGACGCCGCCGCTCGCACCCAGAATGACTACACGATCGCCCGGCTTGATGGTGTTGTGCGTGACGAGCATCCGGTGTGCCGTACCGTAGGCGACCGGCAGCGACGCCGCTTCTTCGAACGTCACGCCTTCGGGCATTGCGATCAACTGGTCCGCGCTGACGAGGCAGTATTGCGCCATGCCGCCGTCGAGCATTTCGCCCATCAGGCCTTTCTTCCTGTTGAGCGGATTGACGAGCACGCGTGCGCCGACCGACCAGTTTTCGACATTGTCGCCAACCTCAGTGATCTCTCCCGCCATATCCAGACCGATGACCACAGGCAGCGGCACCTTGATGCCCGGCATACCCTTCACCGTAAAGACGTCGTGATAGTTGAAAGACGACGCACGCACGCGGATGACCACGTGACCGGGCACTGCCTTCGGCATTGGCATCTCACCGACATGGAGTTTGTCGACGTCACCGTGTTCGGAGAGAATCAAAGCCTTCATCGTGCTGCTCATATGTACTCCTATTTATAGAATGCAAACGCGCTACTTCTTCGTAAATGTTCGACCACTTCCGCTCGCGGCGCGGTAGCAGCGCGCCGCGAGCCCGTTTTCTATGCTCGCTTCTTCCAGCGGAACAGGTGGCTTTCAAGCGGCTTGAGAATGCCGTACTCGAGTACCACCATCAGCACGACCATAGTGAGCGTCCATGCGAACACCTGATCGGTCTGAACAAGATCTGCCGCCTGACGCAGCCGGTAGCCGACGCCGTTCGACGAACCGATCGTCTCCGCCACCAGCGACACCCGCCAGCCGAATCCGAAAGCGAGGCGCGCACCGGAGAAGAAATACGGCAGCACGGTGGGCAGATAGATTTTGGTCATCACCTTGCTGCGTGACATCTGAAAGCTGCGGGCAAGCTCTACGTATTCGGCATTGACGCTTTGCGCACCCTGCCACACGTTCGTGAGAATCAGCGGCATCGCTTCCATGAACACGACGAAGATGGTCGTGCCGTTCGAGATGCCGAACCAGATCAACGCAAAGATGGCCCAGATCGCCGCGGATACCGTGTTGACCACCGACAGTACCGGCTCGCAAAAACTGCCGAGCCGCCGGTTCGCGCCGAGCAGGATGCCGATCGGCGTGCCGACCAGCGCGGCCAGCAGGAAGCCTGCGACGACGCGGTACAGCGTAATGCCGAGGTCCTCGGCAAAGGTGCCGGTGGCGATCAGGTCAAGCAGCGCGTTCCACGTCTTTCCCGGACCAGGCAGGATGAATGCCGGCACACGTTGCGCCGCAAGCCACCACAGGATCAGGAAGATGGCGAGCAGCGAAAGACGTTGACCGGCGACTTTCGCAAAACGCGTCAGTTGGCCAAACCGTGCGGGAGAAACAGAACCAGCGGTCGAAACAGAAGACATCGCAACGTCCTTAAATGAGAGCGCGCACGCGGCGCACCGTTTCCGCGACTTCGGCGGCAAGCGGATCGCGCGGCCGCGGCAAGTCGATCGTCAGCGCATCGCGCACGCGTCCCGGCCGCGGACGCAGCACAACCACCTTATCTGCGAGCACGATGGCTTCTTCCACGTCATGTGTGACGAATACGACAGTCATCTTCAACTGTTCGCGGATTCGCAGCAGTTCCGCGTGCATCTGCGAACGCATCTGCGGATCGAGCTTCGAAAACGGCTCGTCCATCAACAGGATGTACGGCTTCACGACGAGGCTGCGCGCGAGCGCCACCCTGCTGCGCATGCCACCCGAGAGCTCGTGCGGGTACGCGTGCTCGAATCCTTCAAGGCCGGTCATTTTCAACGCGGCCAGCGCGCGTTCGCGCCGCCGTTCGGCATTGAGCGAACCCGCTTCAAGACCAAACTCCGTGTTCGCTACAATCGTGCGCCAGGGTAGCAGGCGGTCTTCCTGAAACATGTAGCTGACCACGCGCGTATCGTGCGTCGGCTCGCTGGCGACTCCGTCGATCCGCACGTCGCCATGATCAGCCTGCATCAACCCTGCGATGATGTTGAGCAACGTGCTCTTGCCGCATCCGGACGCGCCAACGATCGCCAACACAGAACCCGAAGGCGCGGTAAGACTGATGTCTTCAAGCACCGCCAGCTTGCCGTAATGTTTCGAAACGTGCTCCACTTCCACCGCGTTGCGTGCCGTGGCTGCCTTCTCAAACATGGCCTGAGTAGTCACCGCGTTCATCGTGCGCCTCGCAGCGGGACGATCGGAGCGCCAGCATGCGTGTCGCGCAGGCTCGCCATTACCTTTTCCATCGTCATGTCGCGGAACGTCGCCACATGCCGGTGCGCGATCTGCTCGGCGCGTTTGCCGTCGCCGCTCGCGAGGGCGCTGATCATCGCGGTGTGGTCATGGCGGATCTCCGGTTTCGTGTTCTGCACGCCGAAGCCGAGCGACACGAGCCGCGCCATATCGTTGAGCAGGCCGCCCAGCATGCGCACCAGCCGGCCGTTACCCGAACATTCGGCGATTGCCATGTGGAAAGCGGCATTTGCGTCCATGAATATGCCGATCCGGCTGCCGATGCCAAGCGACGTATCGTCGTTGCGGCACGCGCGCTCCAGCCGCGTCAACAGGTCGATATCCGCCTTGCCCGCAGCGAGCCGCGCAGACAGCGGTTCAAGCTCAAGGCGAAGCGCAAACACTTCTTCGACATCCTTCAACGTAATCGGCGTCACCACATAACCCTGACGCGGCACGATGCGTACAAAGCCTTCCTGCGCGAGACGCTGCAGCGCCACCCTGCAGGTTGCCTTGCCGATGCCGTAGCGTGCAGTCAGCGCGCTTTCGGTCAGCGTGGCGGCCGGCTCGATCACGCAGGACAGGATGTCCTGACGGATCGCGGAACACGCACGCTCACTGAGAAGTTTTGCTTCGTTCGAACAGTCAATCAATTCCACCGTCGGAGCTGCAGGATCTTTCACGACACCTCTCCTTCGTCTCGTAGGCTGCTCACAACGATCCGTGTGGGCAGGTGATGAGTTAACTTAGAACAGCCATTAAAAAAATGCACGCAAAAAAAACGTGACTTCTGAGCTGTTCAGCGATACACGATGCCGCTTTGCGGCCTCTTTCGCATGACATATCCAAATGGCAGTTCACTGCGCCCTCAAGCCGTCAGAACGAATGCAGTATCCCGAGCTGCGCGCCGGTCACGCCTTCTCCGCGCGTCGGCGTGTTCGGTGTAATGGGTCCATTGGCGATCAGCGCATAGGTCGCGCCGTGACGGTTCACGAGCCGTTCAAGCGTTCCGTAGACCAGCGTCCGCTTGCTGAAGCTGTAGAACGCGCCGACGCTCACTTCTCCCGCATTGTTATCCTTGCCTGAACTATCCTGCGCGTAGCCGACGCCGGCCGCGAGCCGTAGCGCCGGTGTGACGTTAAAGGTCGTCGATAGCGAATAGACGCTGTGGTATTTGCCTTCGACATTGGTCGAGATATTCGAGCCGAGGTTGTTGCCGCGGTAATAGCCGAAATAGCCCGTCAAACTGCCGAATTGATAACTGCCGCCGGCAAATGTCGTCTTCGTATTGACTTTTCCGTTCGCGCCGTTCTGTTCCGCGTGGCTGACGCCGAGGTACAGCGGGCCGCGCTGATAGTCGATCGAGCCGACGTAGGCATTCAGCGCGTCATGCGGCGACGTCTGACCGCCCAGGCTCGCACCCGCGGAGAACGTGAATCCGGCGACGTTCGGCGACCAGTACGTGATCATGTTGTCGTAACGGAACACGAACGTCGATGCGTTGTGAAGAAACGAGCCGTAGGTGCCGCCGGAGAACGCGTCGAACTTGCTGTGCATCAGCAGCAGCACCGAGTTCTGACGACCGAAACGGAACTCGCCATACGGCGTGCCGAGACCGACCCACGCATTGCGGCTGAAGGCGAGCGTCGAATCCGTCGCCGCGCCCGAGTTCGTGAGGATGCCGTTCTCGAGATCGAAGGTCGCACGCAGGCCGCCGCCGAGATCTTCGCTCCCTCTGATCCCTACGCGGCTTGCCGACAGACCGCCGCTCTGCATCGCCGTCTGCGCGCCCTTTCCGCCTGCGTTCGTATAACCCAGGTACGTATCGAGAATGCCGTACAGCGTGACCTCGGCCCGGGCCGGCGTCACTGTCACGGTGCCAAGTGCAACGAGTGCTGCAGAACAAGCCATGGCCATCTTGCGCATTTCATATTCCCGTTTCGGTAGATAGTTAATGTCGGATTACTAATCATCTCAGTGTGAGCAGCTTTGTCGATTTATGTCCTGCACCAAGCAAGCAAGAAGAGCAGATCCGTGAGGTGCTCACAAATAATTGGTAAGCGATCGACAGTTGACTTTAGAACGACAAAAAAGAGAAGCACAACAGATATTTTCTGGACATATCAAGCGTGAGGTGCTTACGCGCGGGTCTCACATTTGCCATCCAGAGTCCGCTTTTTTTGCGCGGCGCCGGGAGCGCAGGTTGCTGCTGGAAGTTGAGCAACATGAGAAGAGCGCCTCGTGGACTTAGTACCGGGCAATCTTTGGTTTGTGTCGCAGTAAAAGATGGACGCTAGAATTCCGGCGATACAAGGTCGCCGATGAAAGAATCGACAAAGACACGGAACCCCGCGCTGTCCAAGGCAGAGAACGTCTCGCAGTATCCGCTGGAGATGATTCTGACGTGCGTTGGTACGTCGCGTATCCGCTGATGAAAGCCGCGGGCTGCGCTGGAGGTTGTGTTGCGATAAGGTCCGGCGAGTCGAGAAAATTCCGCGGCGGGAAGGAGTCCTTATGCCACCAACGAATTTCACTTGGCGGCAGCGGTTTGTGTGACGCCGTCGTCCTTCACCTGCCCTTTCCTGATCATGTAGATCACTTCGATTTCCGGTGTCGAGGACTTCGACCGACCGCTTGAAATAGGTTGACGCGTGTTGATTCGCGCAAAGAAGCAGCTGAAGGTGGATACCCCCGTCGGCAACGGGTGAGCGCGCCGGCATGTGGGTTGGGGATCAATGTAGCGGCGGCTCCGTCGCTCGTCTTGCTGTTTCGCAACGTCTTGAGCTCTTCCCGCGGTGTGAGGCAGCGCTTTGCCAGCAAGGGGTGCCGCGAGGCGAACGTCCGCAATGCCGGTTGCGCGTTTCCGACCGTCAGTGAGATGAATCGGGACACGAACGAATCCAGTTGTGGCCTGAGACCCGCGGCAGCCGGGTGACGCCGCTAGCTAATTCGTCTACGCACAAGCTTTTGTACGCTGTCGCCCAAGTCTATCTATTCTGTCGCTCGTACGATCTGTCATCGGTCACGTCGCACCGATCGCACACTCTTACGGAGCTTAGGAAAGCATGCTTCACGACCTGCCTGCCATCCAGAAAAATGTTCACTGGGGATATTTTGACGCGGCGCTAGCGCCCGCACTGATCGTGGAGAGTGGCGACTTCGTTCGCGCGGAAGCGGTCACGCATCACGCAGGCGACGCCCCCGAACTCATGATGGATGACAGGGTGCGCACGCTCTACGACACGATTCCCGAAGCCGATCGCCAACCCGGCGTGCATTTGATGACCGGGCCGATCTTCGTGAAAGACGCAAAACCCGGCGATCTGCTCGAGGTGCGCTATCTGCAAATGATTCCGCGCTTCAACTACGGCTCGAATCTCGCCGCACACTGGGGCCATCTCTTCACTGACTTCGAGAAGGAACGCGTCACTATTTACGAACTCGATCAGGCATCGAATACGGCTCACGCGCTGTATGCGTATGACTATCCCGGCAAATATCTCGTACCGGGCAAACGCTCGGAGATCCGCGACTGCTGCCGCGAACTCGCACTCGAAGGCATTCGCGTGCCAGTGCGCCCCCATCTGGGCACGGCAGGCGTCGCGCCTGACGTGGCAGGCCGCGTGAGCACCGTGCCGCCGGGCGCGCATGGCGGCAATATCGATAACTGGCGCATCGGCGCGGGCTCCACCATGTACTACCCGGTCGCCGTGGATGGCGGGTTGTTCTCGATCGGCGACCCGCATGTATCGCAAGGCGACGGCGAAATCAGCGGCACCGCGATCGAGGCGTCCCTCAACGTGATGTTCCAGATCGTGCTGCGGCGCGACTTCAGATTTCCCTCGCCACTGCTGGAAACGCCGGACTACTGGATCGTCCACGGCTTCGACGAAGACCTCGACGTCGCGACCAAAAACGCTTCACGTGACATGTTGCTGCTGCTTACCGAACAGCAGGGCCTCTCGCGCGACGACGCGTATTCGTTAATGAGCGTTGCCGCGGACTTCTCCGTGACGCAGGTGGTCGACGGCCGCCAGGGAATTCACTGCAAGATCCCCCGAAGCATCTTTCCTCCGAAGAAAAAGCCTCGCGCGTAAGCTGTGCGTGTGCGCTACGACGGTGCGTAGTCGCACCGCTGCGCGCTGCGCCACAAGTGTGCGAAAACGCACCGTGATGACGCAGCGCGGTAGAGCTAACCGCGTTGTCACCGATGGCACGGACATTGCCTTTCAATCAGTCGACTGACGTTCGTCAGGGTCCGGGAGCCAGGGTTGGACTTACTGCGTTTCACTACCGAGTCGTACGCTGAAGTAGATCGCCTGCGAGCATGGAATGAGGCGCTCGATCGGCTTGGTCTGCGCTGCGGCGCGCCTCAAACGGCCGCGCGCCACTCGCACGGAACCATCAGGTCGCGCAAGTCGAGCAACGGCTTCGAGTTGATCGCGCTGGCCGCGTTCGCGCAGACCATCGAGCTCAAGGTCGACGGCGCCGACAGTCTCGTGATCGTGCTGCATCTCGACGGCGGCGTGATGCTCGTCGCCGACGGTGTGCGCACACGGGTTGCTACCGGCGACATTGTCTATGCGTCGTCACGCGAGGAAGCGCTCCTGTCGTTCAACTCCGATTTCCGCGCGTTCGTGATCCGCGTGCCCCGCACTGCCATCAACGCACGCCTTCTTACGCCGTTCTCCCTGCGTGCCGGACGTTTGCCCGGAGACGCCGGCATCGGACACGTGTTCTCCAGCTTTCTGCGCTCGATTGCCGAAAGCGTGGAGACGTTGTCGCTCGACGATTTGCGTCCGCTCGAACTCGCACTCGCGGAGTTCCTGGTTGCAAGTCTCGTCGGTCACGACAAGGAAGGCAGCTTCAGCGGACTCACGCCCTCTCAGGCGGCGCTTTTTTCGCGCGTATGTCGAACCATCGAAGGCAATCTCGCCGACCCAGATCTCGGGCTGACATCGATAGCCAGAGAAGAGCGCGTCTCGCCGCGATACCTGCAGAAGCTGTTCGAAGCGGTCGGACAGAATTTCTCGACCTATTTGCGCTCACGCAGACTGGAGCGCTGCCGCGCGGATCTGGTCAATCCTCTGTATGAAAAGCTGTCGATCGCGGATGTCTGCTTCCGGTGGGGCTTCAACGATCCCGCGTATTTCAGCCGTGCGTTTCGCGAGCAATATGGCGCCTCGCCGCGCACTTTCCGGCATGAAGCGAGTCTCGAATTAGCACGGCATCTCGTGCGGCGCATCTCGCGCGGTCTGCCCGTCAATGCCGGGAGTCTGCTCGTGCATGCAGAACTCGCCGGGCAGGGAGCTGTTCACCAAGCGGCGGACGAGGCCGACCTTACAGAGCCGCCTGAAACACCTTCGGCACCGCCGCCGCCCCGCGAGTCGGGCAAGCCGCGTCATCACCTGTTGCGAGCAACGGCCAACACGGTTCACTGGGGTTACTTCAGTCACGATATCAAGCCCGCGCTGGAACTGAACAGCGGCGACACAGTGACGATCGAAACGCTCACGCAACACGCGGCGGATGACTGGGAGCGCATGGTGCAGGGCGATCCCGGCGCCGAAAGCGTGTTTCACTGGACTGCCGAGCGCAAGAACGTCAACCGCCGCGGCGCGGGTCCCATGGACGCGTCTATCTACGGACGTGGTGCGGGAGAAGGCTTCGGCGTGCATATCTGTACCGGACCGATTGCCGTGCGCGGCGCGGAACCGGGCGATGTGCTGGAGGTGCGGATCCTCGATATTCACCCGCGTCGCTGCGCCAATCCGAAATTCGCCGGGCGTGCGTTCGGCAGCAATGCCGCTGCCTGGTGGGGGTTCCACTATCGCGAGTTATTGACCGACCCGAAGCCGCGCGAGGTCGTCACCATCTATGAGCTCGATGCCACCCCCACTGCTGGCGAAACCGCCTGCGCGCGCGCAGTCTATAACTTCCGCTGGACACCTCAGCGCGATCCCTTTGGCGTGATGCATCCGACGATCGACTATCCTGGCGTGCCAGTCGATCATTCGACCGTAGTCGAGAATCACGACATTCTGAAGAATGTCCAGATCCCGGTCCGTCCGCATTTCGGCGTGATCACCGTCGCGCCGCAGCAGGATGGTCTGATCGATTCGATTCCGCCGTCCACCTTCGGCGGAAATCTCGACAACTGGCGCGTTACGCGCGGAGCGAGCGTATTCTTGCCAGTCGGGGTTCCTGGCGCGCTGCTCTCCGTCGGCGACCCGCATGCATCGCAAGGAGACTCGGAACTGTGCGGCACCGCTATCGAATGTTCGCTCACTGGCGACTTCCAACTGGTGCTTCACAAGAAAGAGACGCTCGGCAGCCAAGTATTCTCGGACCTCACCTACCCGCTCGTCGAAACCGCTGACGAATGGGTTCTTCATGGCTTCAGCTATCCGAACTATCTGGCCGAGTTCGGCACCAGTGCACAAAGCGCGGTGTACGAAAAATCCACTCTCGATCTCGCCATGCGCGACGCGTTCATCAAAACGCGGCGCTTCCTGATGGCAACCAAGGGCCTTTCCGAAGATGAAGCGATCTCGCTGATCTCGGTCGCTGTTGACTTCGGCGTCACACAGGTGGTGGACGGCAACTGGGGGGTGCACGCAATCATCCGGAAGTCGCTCTTCACCGCATGAAGTAACAAGTGGCGACCTCCAATACGCGTGCGTACAAGAGTTTGTTCGCAGCAAGCGCGATGCCGTGATTTTGACTTCCCTACCATGGTTCTGACGTGAACACAGGCGTACGCGCCGTTTCGACAGGACTCACTGGATCATGGATTCTCCCGCACATCGCGCGCTGCCCGGCCACGGGCGCTTTCACTTTTCACCGATCAACGGCCGACCTGTTTATCGTTGGCCTGACGGATCCCGGCTAGCGGTTTATATCGGCTTCAACATCGAGCACTTTGCGTTCGGCGCAGGACTGGGGCCGACCATCGGACCGGTAATGCCCGAACCCGATGTGCTGAATTACGCGTGGCGTGAGTACGCGTTGCGGGTAGGCGCATGGCGCTGTCTCGATCTCTTCGACGACCTCGCGCTGCCGGTCGCGGCAATCATCAACACGGCGCTCTACGATCATTGTCCTGAACTGGTCGCCGCGTTCGCGCAGCGCGGCGATGAACTCGTCGCGCACGGCCATACGAATTCAGAGCGACAAGGAACGCTCACTGAAGACGACGAACGCGCGCTAATCGTGGCATGTCGCGAACGGATCGCGGTGGAAAGCGCGCAGCAGCCGACGGGCTGGTTATCGCCGTGGCTCTCGGAGAGTCATGTCACCACCGATCTGGTGGCCGAAGCGGGCTACCAGTACACGCTCAACTGGTGCCACGACGATCAGCCGACGCGTCTGCTTACGCGCAACGGTCAGCCGCTGTGGGCGATTCCGTACCAGGAGGAAGTCAACGATATCCCGATGATCCTTGCGCGCCAGATGGACGCAAAGTCGTTCGCCGATCTGATGATTGACCACTTTGAGGAAATGCTGCGGCAGTCTGCCCGAGAACCGCTGGTCATGGGCATTGCATTACATGCGTACTTGATGGGACAGCCGCATCGATTGTGTCACATGCGCCGGGCACTCGAACACATTGCCCGCGCGCGCGACGAAGGCCGGATCTGCATCACCACGCCGGGTTCTATTGCAAGCCACATGGATTTTCTAGGCCATTAATCACTTCGTTCCGACTTCGTTACATCGCCTCTATCGCTCGTATTCCGTTTTCAACCTCAATAGGATTCGCCATGTTCATGTCAAAGGCCATCAAGCTGCTGTTATGCGCCCTCACCGGCCTGCTCCTCGCACAAGGTGCATCAGCGCAATCGTGCGAACCGTCCAAGGTCGCCCAGAAATATCCATCGCTGGCGGGCAAGACCATCAAGATCGGCGTGGACCCCGAATCGCCGCCATATGCATTTCGTGACAGCAAGGATTTCAACAGGATCATCGGCGCCGATGCCGACATGGCTCGCGCCGTGTTCGACTGCGCCGGCGTGAAAACGGAATTCTTCACTGCCGGCTGGCCCGGGCTGCTGCCCGCGCTGCGCGCGGGACAGATCGATGTGATGTGGGACTTGCTGTACTACACGCCGGAACGCGCGAAGGAAACGACTTTCGTCACGTACATGCAGGCCGGCACCGGCGGTCTGGTGGCGGCCGGCAACCCCAAAAAGGTCGATGACATCTCGAAGCTCTGCGGCCTCACGGTCACGGCAGGCATCGGCACCGTCGAACTGACGATGGCGCAAGCGCAAGCCGCCAAATGCAGAGCCGAAGGTAAATCCGATGTGACCATCATGACGTCTGCCGATATCGCCTCGGGCGCGCGCCTCGTCGCCAGCCATCGCGCCGACGTCATGATGTACGACCTGGCGCTCGTAGACGGTCTCGCGAAACAGAACCCCCAGCTCTACACCCGCGGCTTCATGGTGACGAGCGGCATGAAGATTGGCGTGGGCGTGAAGAAAGGCAACGCCGACATGATCGCCGCCGTATCCGATGGACTCAAGATCATGCAGGCCAATCAGACGCAGAAGAAGACCTTTCAGCAGTACGGTGTAGATCCGTCGCTGGAAATGCCCGCCACTCTGCTTGCTCAATAAAGGCTGCCTGCACGGCACACCTTCCCGCGTGCCGGCAGCGTCATGGATCAGGTTCTGAAATGAAGGCATTACGTATCAAACACAACGTCGTCGGCGCGCTCGGTATGGTCGCCATGTTCCTCCTGCAGCCTGCAATGGCCGCCGGTCTCGATGGCGTTCAGGTGCTCGACGGTTTCAAGGAACTCGTCGGTTATGTCGGCTCCCCGTTCCTGCTCGGCGGCGCATGGATCGCGGTGAAGATCACGCTGATAGCGATGTCAATCGGGCTTGTGCTCGGGCTCGGCCTCGCGCTGATGCGGCTATCGCGACTCAAGGCCTTGAACTCGGCGGCGTGGGGTTATATCTGGTTCGTGCGCGGCACACCGCAACTGCTGCAACTCGTGTTCATCTTCGACGCGTTGCCGCTGATCGGGTTGCGCTTCGATGAAGTCACGACTGCAGTGATCGGCTTTGCACTGAACGAGGCGGCGTTCAGCGCTGAACTGTTTCGTGCCGGAATTCTTTCCGTGAACCGTTCGCAATCCACAGCGGCCGCCGCACTGGGCATGGGGCCGTTGCTCACGTTACGCCGCATTATCCTGCCGCAATCGATGCGCGCGGTGATCCCGGGTCTCGCCAACGACACTATCGGCATGTTGAAGCTAACGTCGATCGCGTCGGTGATCTTCGTCAACGAACTCACGTTCCGCTCGCAACAGGTCGTCGGCCAGAACTTCAAGTTCTTTACCGTGTTCGGCGCGGCGGCGGTGATCTATCTGTTTCTGACGAGCGGAATCTCATTGCTTCAGGTATGGCTCGAACGCATGTTCGATCACGAGCGCGATCGGAAACTCACGTTCTCGTGGTTTGGACTGCGCGCTTCGACGTCTGATGTGAAACCGCTCGACGCACCGATTGTTTTGCCGGTCGCCGCCCAGCAGCCGCAGGCGAACGATCATGCATGGATCGGCACGTTGCTGCCCGCAGAAAGCCGCACGCCGCGGCATCGCAATGAACCTTTTGTGGCATGCCTGAACGTCTGGAAATCCTATGGCAAGCGCGAGATTCTGCGCGGCGTCGACCTGTCGATCTCCCATGGCGAAGTCGTGGTGATCCTCGGTCCGAGCGGTTCCGGTAAAAGCACGCTGCTCAAGCTCATCAACCATCTCGAACCGCTTGACTGGGGGACGATCAAGGTCGATTCGCAGTATGTGGGCTATCGCGAAGTGCCGGGTGGCGGCGGCACCGTGCGGCCCCTGCACAACCTCGCACGGGCGCGCGCCGAAGCACGTGTGGGCATGGTGTTCCAGCATTTCAACCTGTTCAGTCATTTGAGTGCGCTGGAGAATATCGTCGAAGCACAGCAGCAGGTCTATGACGTGCCGCGTGCCGAAGCAGAGGCGCTCGGCCGCGAGCTGTTGAAGAGCGTGGGCCTCGCCGCACATGCGGATTTTCTGCCGCATCGCTTATCGGGCGGGCAGCAGCAGCGGGTAGCGATTGCGCGTGCGCTCGCGATCAAACCCAAGCTGATGCTGTTCGACGAACCGACTTCGGCGCTGGATCCAGAACTCGTGGGAGAAGTGCTTGGCGTGATGCGCGGGCTCGCCGATGCCGGCATGACGATGGTCGTGGTCACGCACGAAATCCGCTTTGCCCGCGATGTCGCCGATCGCGTCGTTTTCATGGATGGCGGCGAGGTCATCGAGCAAGGGACGCCGCAGGAGGTGATCGACAACCCGACTCACGAGCGCACCCGAAAATTCCTTAACGTCTTCGCCAGTTAAATATGAGGCTCACATGACGGACTTCGAAACTTTCAGCCTTGGCCGCGTCGCGCTGCAGTCCGGCGCGACGATGCCTGACATGCGGCTCAGCTACAAGACATATGGCCAACTGAATGCGGCGCGGGAC
Organism: Paraburkholderia phytofirmans; assembly: GCF_046028095.1. Lineage (GTDB taxonomy): Bacteria > Pseudomonadota > Gammaproteobacteria > Burkholderiales > Burkholderiaceae > Paraburkholderia > Paraburkholderia phytofirmans_A. Next base: position 36,325 of record NZ_JAQQDJ010000008.1, on the reverse strand, counting down.
AACGCGATTGTCTATCCGACGTTTTATAGCGGCAGCCATGCCGACAACGAGTGGCTGATCGGGGAGCACATGGGCCTCGACCCGCGGGAGTACTTCATCATTGTGCCGAACATGTTCGGCAACGGCGTATCGAGTTCGCCGAGCAACAACGCTCCGCCTTATGATCGCGGCCGCTTTCCGCATGTCACGCTCCACGACAACGTCGCGATGCAGCACCGCCTTGTGACCGAGAAGTTCGGCATCGATTCGCTCAAGCTCGTCACCGGCTGGTCGATGGGCGCGATGCAGGCGTTCCATTGGGCCGCGATGTATCCGCGGATGGTCGAGCGCATTCTGCCGTTCTGCGGGGCCGCACGCTGCTCGCGACACAATTTCGTGTTTATTGAAGGCCTCAAGGCGCCATTGCTGCTGGACCCGGAATTCAAGGACGGCTTCTACGATGCACCGCCCACGCGCGGAATGCGCGCTGCGGCGCGCGTGTTTGCCGGGTGGGGATTTTCGCAGGCGTTTCTGCGGCAACGGCTCGACATGGAAGCAATGGGATATGGCTCGCTTGAGGACTTCATCACCCAGTTCTGGGAGGGCGATTTCCTGAAGAAAGACGCGAACAATATTCTTTCGATGATGTGGAGTTGGCAACACGGCGATATTTCCGCCAATTCTCTTTACGAGGGAGACTTCGATCGCGCGTTGGGCAGCATCACTGCCAAGGCTATTGTGATGCCCGGGCGCACGGATCTGTACTTCCCGCCGGAAGATAGCGAGTATGAAGTTTCAAAGATGCCCAACGCTCAGTTGCGGCCCATCGAGTCGGTATGGGGACATTTCGCGGGTGGGCCTGCGGCCAATGCAGTCGATGTCAAGTTCATCGACAACGCCGTGAGGGAAATTCTCGCTATGTAGTTGCCGGCATTTGCCCTACGCAATGCTTGCAGCCAGATGTCGCGCTGCGGCCGCAGCGCGCCGAGTGTAATCTTTCCAGACGTAATCTGCCCAAGGCACCCTCAACGCGATTGCCGCAGATCGCCTACACTCATTCGCGACCGCAATGGCGCTTCGATCGATCGTTCGACAGCACGTGCTGCGTTGCGCTGCGCGTCGTTACCCGGACCACTCGCTCACCACAATGTCAGATACGGAAAACAGCACCCCCACCGGCATTTCGCTCAATCACAACCGGGTCGTCGTGGCCGGCGGCACGTCGGGAATTGGCTTTGCCGTAGCGGAAGCGGGCGCGCGCGCCGGGTCCCGAAGAATTGACCTTATCGGACTCTTAGCCGAGGATAGGTCCGTCGATCCTCGGCTTCCAGATGCCTGTTCCGTTGCCAGCAACAGTTCCAGCGTATCTTCTGCGCACCATTGAAGCCAACGACCGGCAGGGCGTGGTTCGCGCACCCGGTGAGTCGTTCAGTGCGAAGCTCTCACCCGATTGCGAGTAGCTCGTGTTAAGTATCGATCCCGCCGCCCTGCCTGAAGACGCCGCGCTCGGCGCGGAACCGGGCACTATCTGCGGCAAATTCGACTGGAATGCGCTCGCAAAATCATTCTCGCGACGCCCGCCGACGTACGCATCGCGAGCATTGCGCTCAATTGCGGCTTCACCCACTTTGGTCGCTTTGCGCAGAGCTACAAGGACCGCTTCGGCGAGTCGCCGTCGCAAACTGCCCGCCTGCGTTAGCGCGGTACGCGCCGCGCAATTGCCGCGCGCCCGGACCCGACAGCGCATCCGCAGCGCCCTCGATTGCGTTACTGCCGGGCATGCTTCGCTGCGTCCTCGATCACTGCGGCAACTTCCTTCGGACGCGATTCGTAGACCGAATGGCTCGCGCCTGCCAGCACCGTGGTATGGCTATGCGCGCGCTGGTAATAGAAGCGTTCGAGATCCGGATTGATGATCTTGTCGTCCGCCGCCACGATGCCCCAGCTCGGTTTGGTCGTCCAGGCAGCGACCGTCATCGGCGCGGAGAAGACTTTCGCCGCCGTCAGGATCTGCGAGTGCGATTCGAATCTGGCTTCCTTGAGCGGCAGATCAGCCGCGAAGTCCTTCGGGAAATCCGCGGGATTCAGGTACGTATAACCGTCGTCGGTCTTCTTGATGGCGCCCGCCTGCTTCGAGGTGTAGCTCGGCATCTTCTTGCCCAGATCGCTTTCGTCCTCGCCGACAGCCGGCGCATGGGCTGCGACGTACACCAGACCCGCCACCTTCGGATCGACGCCTGCTTCCGTGATCACGGACCCGCCATAGCTGTGCGCCACCAGGATGGCCGGACCATCCTGCAAATCGATCACGCGCTTCGTGGCGGCGACGTCGTCGTCGAGCGAGGTCAGCGGCTGCTGCACTATCGTGACGCGATAGCCGTCTTTAGTGAGGATGTCGTAGACCGGCTTCCAGCCTGATCCGTCGACCCACGCACCATGGACCAGAACGATGTTCTTGATCGAGCCGGTGCCCGATTGGGTGACTTGCGCCATGGCTCCGGTGGATGCAAAAACCGAGGCGGCCAGGGTCAAAACCGATGCAGCGAAAGGGATAATCTTCACGACGAGACTCCAATGATAAGGATGGGTTTGAAGAAGCATTGGCTTGAACCGCTACCGCACATAGTTGCGCGATGCACTCGTTGAAAGCCGCCTGGCATCTGGGAATAAAACCGACCGGGACCCAGTGTTTGACAGCAAGGGGTACAGGATCCGGCTTGCGCCGCTTAGCTGCCTGAGTAGAGATTGCAGAAGCTGACCGGGCCGACGCAACTCGAGTGCATCGCCGTACGGAATGGAACACCCGATTCAGAGGTGCCGTTCTGTGCGACGCCCCGACGGCCTGTGTGCTCAGTTGCTGATCGGTCTGCGCGGCGATCTTTGCCTCTGCCGCTTGAACATCAGCCGGGTAATTGACGTCGTCACCGCCGGCCGGGTTGTAGCCCGCCTGTTCGGCACGAACGAGATCAGCACGAACTTCTGCTCGCGTGAGCGGAATACTCGACTGCGCGAAGCTAACAACCGGCGCGCCGAGGATGGCAACGGCGAGAGCGAGACTCAAGAATATTTGTTTATTCCAGAAATTCTTTCAGTCGACCAAGTGTGGCGTTTGCACGCCGGCAACTCATTTCAGCGTGGGCACGGGCGCTTACCGCTGGAAGACCGCGATGTTTTCACGCAGCCAGTCAGACAATGAACGCGGAGGCCTACCGGTCAATTTCTCGAAAGTCGACGTGGTCTCCGCGAGCGCAGATTCACGAAAGAGCCTGTCCAAACCAAGAAGCAAGTCGGCAACCAACGGCGGCAGGCCATCCGCGAGCAAGGCCGCGCGATGTTCTGTTGGTGATCGATCGTTATAGACAACCGGGCGTCCGAGCAGGCGCGACAACTCCTGTGCAACCTCTGGCATCGTCCAGTTCCGCGGTCCGCTCAGGTGATACGCCCGCTGGGATTGGTCAGCCATGTCTTCGAGCAAGGCGACGCGCGCCGCTTCGGCGACATCTCGGGTATCGATAAAGTTGACGCTTCCTCCGCCTGCTGCGCCGGCCCAGTTGCCCGCGGCGACCTGGGCACCGGCGCGCTTGAGCACGTCGGCGAAAGTCGTCGGTCGAAGTGCAGTTGACGCCACCGGCTGGCGAGCCAGATGTGCTTCAATCTGCATGTGCCAGGCGAATGGATTCAGCCGTGTTGCCGGTCCCATGACCGAGAGTTTGACAATGTGGCGAACACCCGCGGCGACGGCAGCATCAATCAGCGCGATTTCGTTTTCCACCTGCCGAGCCGATGTGCCGTGCGCGACAAACAGCTTTTCGACCCCGCGAAGCGCCTCCTCAAGCGTAGCCGGTTGCTCAAAGTCCACCGTCGTGACAGCGACCTTCGGTGCAAACTGTGCCGTTGCGTTCTGACGCGTAAGCGCGATGACATCGACAGGATCGGTGGCCAGTCGATCGATTAATGTAGCGCCGACGCGGCCGGTAGCGCCTGCGACGGCGATGCGCAAATTGCGCGATCCCTGAACGGTTTGGTTGAGCATGAAGACTCCTTGATGTATGATGGAACGATCGGTCCAACAATGTTGGAACAATCGTTCCGGATTGTCAACAGGAGAATTTATGAGTGGAAAGCCTCAATATGACGAGGCCGCCGTTATCGCTGCTGCAATCGAAGTTTTCTGGCGGCACGGCTATGCGACTGCGTCCATCAATGACCTCACCGACGCTACCGGCTTATCCCGCTCCAGCCTCTACCAACGGTTTGGCGACAAGGACGGCCTGTTCCGCGACGCGCTGGCGGTCTACACGGAGCGTGTGCTCAAACGGATGAACTCAGCCCGTGCGGATTCAGCGCGGGGGAGCGTGGAAGCGATACTCCGTGATTTTTTGCCGAAGCCCACAGCGCCGCAGCGGCCAGCCGGCTGCCTGTTATCGCGAAGCAGTGCCGAGATGATAGACCTCGCAGCGGCGGGAAAAACGACAACGCTTGCCGGCATTGCACGGCAGCGCCAGATCTTCGCGGATCTGCTGCACGAAGGTGTCGCGAAGGGTGAACTTGGGCCGGAGATCAATGTGGACGCGCTCGCCTGGTACTATCTCGGCGTCTTGCAGGCCGTTGTAAACCTTCCCCAAGGCGGCGCAACAGGTGAAGCGCTTGGCGGCATGATCGACGTTGCGATGTCCGCCTGGCCTGCCGCGGGCAACTCCGGTTCGCGCAGTCCCGGAGATGCGGGAATAAAGAGAAGGTCGACTGTGCGGAGATAACCCGTCATTTAGCTGGTCGCGGTGTGTGTTCCGACGCGCCCCGCTGGCGGGCCACCACGTTCATGCGTTGCCCGTCCTCGACTCGCTGCGCGGCCGGCGTCTTGAACTCCGCCGCATAGTTTTGGCCTGGCTTGACGTTCGAAACTATGACTGCCGCAAATCGTGAATGATCCAGTCGAGACATGACTGCGCAAGCTCGTCGAGACTTCGTCCGGCTCGAATCCGTTGCGGCTCACGGGCACTGCAAAGTTCGACACCGGTGAATTCAACCTCACGTACTTCTGGACGCCGTTCCTTGCCAGCGAGTTCGTCGATAGCTACACACATGGCTCGGGTGTGGGCACCATCGGTAGCTCGGCGTACAACAACCTCTCGATGTCGCTCGACTACTACCTGTCCAAGCGAACCGACATCTACGTCCCAGGCAGCACGGAGTTCGCGAGCGGCACGGACTCCACCGGCCACGCGACGCTCAACGCCCTGACAGCGTCATCGATGAATCGGCAGACCTTCGTCCAGTTGGGGATTCGGCACAAGTTCTGATGGGCGGTGACGGAAGGTGACCGGCGAGCCGTGCCGGCGCGCTGGGTGAAATCGTAGTTGAACAAAAACGTCAGTACATATCCGGACGCCGGTCCCGCAATACGTGATTGAACGCGTTCAATTGCCGATGCCGACGCGCGTCAGCCAGATTCACCGTCGCCACCAGAATCTCTTCGTCGGTTGCACTGGCCGGACCGGCCACCGGCCATCCTTGCGAGTCGACAATCAGGCTGCGTCCAAGAAACGGCTGGTCGCGTTCAACGCCGACCCGGTCCGCCGCGGCCACGAACAGTCCGTTCGAATGTGCGCCGCCCATCGCCAGCAGGTTCGCCATCGCGGGAAGTTCGGCCGGCTGCGCAGGCATCGGCACCCAGTTGGTGAGCGACCCGCAGTCAGAAGGGAAGAAATTCTTTTCATTGTCGTCAAGGCTCCTGGGTGTTTTGTCGAATTGACTTACGTGATGCAGCGTCTGGGCACTTAGAGCTGCACCCCGCGCGTGAGCGCGCCATCCACTACGAGATTCGCCCCGCTCACAAAGCTCGCCGCGGGACTCGCGACGAACGCGACCGCATTCGCGATTTCCTGTGGGCGGGCCATGCGTCCGCTGGGATTCAGGGCGAGAGCTTGCGCGAACAGCTTCGGATCGTTGTGCTCGATGTGATCCCACACGCCGCCTTCGAAATAGACGTTGCCGGGCGACACGGCGTTCGCCCGGATGCCCTTGGGCGCGAGCTGGTAAGCGAGGCCTTGCATGTAGTGAATCAGCGCCGCCTTGAAGGTGCCGTAAGGGCCGGCGGCAAAGTCGATCTCACGGCCGGACACGCTCGAAATCGCGATGATCGACGCGCCCTTGCTGGTTTCGAGAAACGGCAGCGAGGCGTCGACCAGGTTCACCGTACCCATCAAGTCGGTTTCGAACTCCTTGCGCCATGACTCGGGATCGTTCCCGATCGACAGCGCGCTCACATTGGCGACCACGATGTCGATGCCGCCCAGTTGCGCGGCGGCGTCGCGTGTCCAGGCCTGCAACGCCGGACCATTCGAAACGTCGACCGGGCCGCCCCACACCTTGACCGCGCCACCCGTGGTCTGCACGATGTCGGCCACCGTTTGCTCGACGGCGGCACGATCACGCGCGCACAGCGCGACGTCCACGCCTTCGGCTGCCAGCGTGTGCGCAATGGCGCGACCGATACCCTTGGTGCCGCCGGTTACGAGCGCCTTCAAACCCTTGAGTTGCAAATCCATGATGACGTCTCCTCAGGCACCCGGTGCGAGATACTTCTTGCTGATCGCCGCGCCGACCGAATACTTGGGGTCGACGAAATTGCCCAGCCGCACCTTGCCGCACTGACTGAGCATCATGTAGGCATCCCAGCGGTCGAAGCCGTATTCCTTTTCCATCCACAGCACCAGTTCGTGGTACGCGATGCGCGTTGCGTCCTCAAGCGGGCGGGCGCTGCCGATCGCCATCAGCAATTCATCGGTTTCGAGGCGCGGCCACTCGATATGCCAGCCCTTGATCAGATCGACGTGAATCGTAGTCGTGCTGGAGAATTCGACGGCGGTGCCGCACACTTCGCCGTCGCCCTGACAGGCGTGCGCGTCGCCGATAAAGAGCCGCGCACCGGCGGAGCGCACCGGCAGATAGGTGATGCTGCCGGGGCCCATGTCGGGCACGTCCATATTGCCGCCGTGATTGTCCGGCGTGAGCGAATTGATCGAGTCGATTTCCGGCGACAGGCTCAGCGTGCCGATATGCGGCTTGTACGGCAGCGTAACGCGCTTGCTCCAGTAGACGCCTTCTTCGTCCACATCGATCTTGCGGGTGATCTCGGGCAGCGGCTCATTGAGCGTCGCGGTGTATTCCGTACCCGTCAGCGCGCCGAAGCGCGGAATCAGACAGCAGGTGCCGCGAGGGTTGTCGCCGCGCGGCAGCATCGATTCGATATACACCGCCACCACGTCGCCCTTCTCCGCGCCTTCGATCATGATCGGGCCGCTCTGCGGATTCAGGAACGGCACCCGCAGCTTCTGGCTGGGCAGATCCTGTTCCGTGAGGATCTTGCCGTCGAAGGCATCGCGCGTCTGAACCACCACCCGGTCGCCCGGCGCAATGTTCATCACTGGCGCGGAGTACGGTCCAATGGTGTAGTGAAACGTGCCCTGACGGGACTCACTGAGCTCATGCGTTTCGCGAACCTCGCCGCGTGCGACGCCGCGCGTGTGCATGATCGATTGTTCTAGCCATTTCATCATGGGGTTCCTGCTCAAATGTGGGTTGTCGACGTGATTGGGCGCCTCGCGGGGCGCCGCATCACACTGAAATTAGCGCTCTGACGTTATTGGCTTCCATCTGGTCGCCCGGACCCGCCGACACAACCTGGCCTCGCACCAGCACCACATAGTCGTCAGCGACCGCCTGCGCGAAATCGAAAAATTGTTCTACCAGCAGGATCGACAGCGATCCTTTCAGCGAACGGATCACCGCTTCGATCTCCATCACGATCGACGGTTGAATGCCCTCGGTCGGCTCGTCGAGAATCAGCAGTTTTGGATTGGTCAGAAGTGCCCGGCCAATTGCAAGCTGTTGCTGCTGTCCGCCGGAGAGATTGCCTGCGATGCGACGGCGCATCGTCTTCAGCACGGGAAAGGTGTGAAAGACATCGTCGAAAGAAAATTGCTTGTCCCTGGCGGTCTGATTCCGTTCGCCCGCGTACGCGCCGATGCGCAGGTTTTCCTCCACGCTGAGCTGCGGAAATATCTCGCGTCCTTGCGGTACGTAGCCGAGACCCGCCAGCGCGCGCCGGTGCGACGGCGTGCGTGTGAGCGGCTGACCCGCCAGTTCGATTTCGCCGCCTTTGACCGGCAGCAACCCGACGAGACACTTCAGCAGAGTCGTCTTGCCCACGCCATTCCGGCCGAGTACGACGGTGCAGGCGCCGTCGGCCACGTTCAGCGACACGTCGCGCAACGTGTGGCTGCTGCCGTAAAACTGGTTGAGTGCGGAAATCTTCAGCATGCCTACCGTCCCAGATAAACCTGAATCACGCGTGGATCATTGCGCACGCTTTCCATCGATCCCTCGCCCAGCAGCTTTCCTTCGTGCAACACGCTGACGAGGTCCGCGATCTCGCCGACAAAATCCATGTCGTGTTCGATCACCACCACCGCCCGGTCGGGCGACTTGAGACGGGCGATCAGTTCGGCGGTGCGGGCGGTTTCGTGGTCGGTCATGCCGGCAACCGGTTCGTCGAGCAGGATCACGTGGGGATCTGCGACAAGCAGCATGCCGATTTCGAGCCACTGCTTCTGCCCGTGCGAGAGCGTGCCGGCGAGGCGCGATCCTTCATGCTCGAGACCGATCGTCTCGAGCACTTCGTCGATGCGCCGGTTTTGCTGGGCGCCAAGGCGCGAGCGAACCATCTCCGCATAGCCGCGACCGTTGCGAATCGCCAGTTCGAGGTTTTCGCGAACCCGCAGCGCTTCAAACACGCTCGGCTTCTGGAACTTGCGGCCAATGCCCAGGCGCGCGATGGACGCTTCGTCGAGCGTCGCAAGGTTCGTGACCTTGTTGAGAAAAACTTCGCCGGATGCCGGCCGGGTTTTGCCCGTGATGACGTCCATCAAGGTCGTCTTGCCCGCACCGTTCGGACCGATGATGGCGCGAATCTCGCCGTATCGAAACTCCATCGACAGATTCGTGATCGCCGCGAATCCGGAAAACGTAACGGACAGGCCGCTGATGTAGACGGCAGTGGCGCGTTGTGGCTGGTTCATTGGCTGCCCCCGTTGCTTTCGGGGCCGGCAGCCTTGAGCGCACCCCACAGGCCATTGCTGAAGTACACGACAATCACCAGCGTCACGCCCGCAAGAATGAACGGCCACAGCGCCGGCAGTTGCGCGGTCAGCCAGAACTTGAGTCCGTTGACCACGATTGCGCCGACGATTGCGCCGATCAGCGTGCCGCGCCCACCGATGGCCACCCACACGGCGATCTCGACGGACAGTTGCGGCGACACGATAGTCGGGTTGACGATGCCGACCTGCGGCACGTACAGCATCCCGGCAAATGCCGCGAGGACCGCCGAGAGACACCACGCGAAGAGCTTCAGCGTATGCGTGCGGTAGCCGAGAAAGCGCATCCTTGCTTCGTCGTCGCGCACCGCGATTAGCGCCCGGCCGAAACTGGAGCGCGCGAGAAAACGCACGCCGACATAGGCCGCCACCAGCAGCAGGCACGAACACACCGCGAGACCGATCTGCGTGGTGGTATCGGCAAGCTTATGGCCCGCGAGGCTCGTGAATCCGGTCATGCCGTTGTTGCCGCCGAGGCCCACGTCGTTGATGAACAGCAGCAGCATCAGCGCGTAAGTGAGCGCCTGAGTGATGATGGACAGATACACGCCGTTGATGCGCGAGCGAAACGTGACGAAGCCGAACGCGCCCGCAACCAGTACGGTCACGACGATCGTGACGATGATCGTCACATCGAGCCGCGAGAGCATCTTCCATACCGGCGGAAAGTCGCTTGCTCCCATGTATTGCAGGAAGTCCGGCAACACGTGCGTGTCGGCATACGCGCTGTTCAACAGATAGACGGCCATCATATAGCCGCCTATACCGAAGAAGACGCCGTGCCCGAGGCTCAGGATGCCCGCATAGCCCCATACCAGATCGAGCGCCAGCGCGAGCAGCGCGAAGCACATGATCTGTCCGATCAGGTTGATGCCGAACAGCGACAGATGCAGCGCATTCGACTCCGGAATCACAAAATAGGCAAAGGGCAGATAGAGCGCCAGCAGGACCAGCACCGGCACGATGCTGACCTCCACGGACTGGCCCATCCATTTCGTTGCGTACGCCGACAAGGACAATCTCCTGCTGGTGCGCGGATCGGGAAACGTATTCATACGCGGGTCTTCAATGCGAAGAGTCCTTGCGGGCGCTTCTGGATAATCAGCACGATGAGCAGAAGCACGGCCACCTTGGCCGCAACTGCTCCGTAGAATGGTTCGATGAACTGGTTGATTTCGCCGAGCGCGAGCGACGATACGACTGTCCCCGCAAGACTCCCCGCGCCGCCGAGCACCACCACCATGAAGGAGTCGACGACGAAACCCGTGCCCATCGACGGATTGACGCTCGCAATCTGCGTCAACACCACGCCGGCCAGCCCCGCGAGGCCGGCGCCCAGCCCGAACGCAATACGATCGACGCGCTCGGCGGGCACGCCCAGGCAGCGCGCCATGTCCCGCAGTTGCGTAGTGGCGCGCATCAGCAAACCCAGCTTAGTGAAGCGCACCACCGCGAAGGTCGCGCCGAAGATCAACACGGCGAGCACGATGGCAAACACGCGGTTGCAGGTCACGAAAAAGCCGGGCGCAACCTGCATGCCGCCGTTGAGAAACCCGGGTGTGATGAACTCGACGTTCTGCGAGCCGAACAGCACCTGAATCAGCTTGATCAACGCGATACTGACCGCCCAGGTAGCGAGCAGCGTCTCGAGCGGCCGGCGATACAGAAACCGGATGACGAAGAATTCGAGCAACATGCCGCACGCGGCGCAAATCACGAATGCCACGGGAATCGCAACGAAAATGTAGGCGTCGAACCAGCCCGGCAGATGCGCCTGCATGAAACGTTCGACGAGATACGTCGAGTACGCGCCGATCATGATGAATTCGCCATGCGCGAGATTGATCACGCCCATCAGGCCGAACACGATCGACAGGCCGAGCGCCGTCAGCAACAACACGCCGGCATAGCTCAAGCCGCTAAACAGGATCGACAAACCCTTGCCGAGCGAAAGCCACGTGTCCATGTCGCGAATCGCACCCTGCACCGCGGCAAGCACGTCCGGATCCGATCGCACGGAATCCTCCGCTGCGAAGTTCGCCAGCGCGGTCCGCGCGGTTTCGCTCGGCACCTCCGCCACAGCCTTGATCGCCGCAAGCCGGTCGGCCTTCACCTTGCTGTTCAGACCGCGTTTAGCCAACGCCAGAGTAAGAGTGGTCGCGATATCCGGGTCATGCTGCGCCTTGACCGCGCGGGCGACGACAGTGGGATCGAGCAAGGCAAAGAACTTGTCGACTTGCCGCGCGGCCGTCGCGCGGGTGCCCTGCTGCGGTGAGAACAGATCCATTTCCGCCGACGCCACCGCGAGCTTGCGCATCATCACGATGCTCGGCACATAGGGCGAATCCGCTGACGCGTTGGCGCTCGGCTGGAGGGTCGCGGCATCGAGCTCAGGGTGTCCCTGCAGCGTCACCTGACCGTCTGCGCCGCACACCAGCGCACCGTTACGAATCGCATCGACGATCCGACGCGCCCACGCACGCTCATGCTCATCGTCCGACACGCCGTTTTCCACAAGTTGCCCCAGTGCGGCGGCCTGATCGCCGTTCGTCGCGCAGAACGACGTGAGCATCGCAGCGCGGCCCGGCGCGGCGCTCGCGGCAGTGGCCCAAACAAGCGCCAGACAAGCGATCGCGTAAAAGAGCTGCCTGAAATTGATCATGGGTGTTTCCATTCGATCCTGCCAGGAGGACCGGCATGCCTGCGTATGCCGGCCCCGCAGCGGCCAAACTATGCGGCGGGGACTGTCAGGCCTTGCCGATGAACGGGCTGAACGGCACCGGCTTCTCGATGTCTTTCGACTTCCACAGAATGTCGAAGCCCTGTTTGGCATTGATCGAGCCGATCATGTCTCCACGCCACAGGTACTGCGTGGATGCATCCATCTTCACGGTGTAACCCGCAGGATCGACCATCGACTGACCCGCGAGCGCTTTGCGCACCGCATCCGTGCCGGTGGAGTGCGCCTTCGTGACCGCCTGCGCCCATAGATTGATACCGAGGTAGGTAGACACCATCGGGTCGATCACCATGTCCGGCCGATGCTTCAGGTTGTGCGCGCCGACATGGTTCTTCCAGTCGCTCCTGAACTGGCGGTTCTGCGGCGTATCGACGTTCTGGAAGTAGCACCAGCAGCTGAGGTGGCCAACCAGCGGCGTCGTATCGAGACCTTCGAGATCGCTGTCAACCACGTCCAGGCCAAGGATCGGAATATCGGTTGCGCGCACGCCCTGATTGACCGCTTCCTTGAACATCGCCGGAATCGAATCGCCCACCACGGTCATCACGACGATGGCCTGGCCGCCGGGTTGCGCGGCGAAGTCCTTGATGTCGCGCACGATGGTCTGGAAATTCGACTGCCCGAATGGGACGTAATGTTCGCGCCATGCCGAGTCCGGAATGTTCTTGGTCTTCAGATAGCCCTTGAGCATTTTGTTGATCGTGCGCGGCCAGACGTAGTCGCTGCCAATCATGTAGAAGCGCCTCGCGCCGCCGCCCTGCTCGCTCATCAGGTAATCGACCGCCGGGAGCACCGAGCTGCTCGGCGGCGAGTTCAGATAGACGACGTTCTTCGACTGCTCTTCGCCTTCGAAGTGAAGCGGATAAAACAGCAGACTGTCCTGCGACTCGACCACCGGCAATACCGACTTGCGCGACACCGACGTCCAGCAGCCGAATAGTGCCGCGCATTGGTCGCGCAGGATCAGCTGCTTGGAGAGTTGCGCATACATGGGCCAATCCGACGCCGGATCGACAACGACGCCCTGAAGCTTGCGCCCGAGCACGCCGCCCTTTGCGTTGATCTGATCGATCGTCATCAGTGCCGTATCTTTTAACAGCGACTCGCCGTTGGCCATCGTGCCCGATTGCGAGAACAGCAAGCCGAGCTTGATCGGATCGCTGGCGCCCGCGGCAAACACAGCGTTGGGTAGCGTAGTGCCCGCGGCGCTCACCAATCCGGAGCCGACTGCCGACAGGAAAGTACGTCTTTTCATTTGCTTCACTCCGACATGGATTAGAAATCGCAAACGCAAAAAGCCCGAAACCAGACAAGCTGGTTTCGGGCTTTTTTGGCCGGTGCCGCTCAAGACGCCTTTGTCTCGAACAGCGAAATGGATGCTGTAACTCCCGTTGTGCACGACCGGGCAGCGTGATTCTATTAGCAATGGCTATGCCAGCATTTGTTGTCTGGTGAGGACGTTTACCGCAAATTCCTTTTGTGCAGCGGATGCGAATTGATTAGTTGCATTCCGGACAAAGCGGAAGGCATCATAAAAAAGGCAGTTTGCGCGGCTGACTCGCCAGGCGCCGCACTACGACAGTGCTCGTGCGCACCAGCCGCGTGCCACGCGCACAAATAGCGTACCTCCCAAACGTAGCAACCATCGGTTTTGAAGAATGACCCGTATTGATGCCGGCCCTGCCTCGGAGCCAATCAGAATTGGCGTCCTGTATTCACGCTCAGGTGTAACCTCAGCCGCGGAACTCACGCAACTGCAAGCCACCATGCTTGCGGTGGAGGAGATCAATGGCGCGGGCGGCGTGTCGGGACGCGAGATCGAACTCGTCTGTCTGGATCCGCAATGTCAGCCTCGCCGTTATGCCGACCTCGCCGAACAACTGATTCTCGAGCATCGGGTCAGGGTAATCGTCGGCTGCTATATGTCCAGCACGCGCAAGGCGGTCATTCCGATTGTCGAGCGGCACAATGCCCTGCTCTTCTATGCGACACCGTACGAAGGTTTCGAATACAGCCGCAATGTGATCTACACGGGCGCGGCGCCCAATCAGAACACCCTGCCGCTCGCCGGTTTCATGCTCACGCAATTCGGCTCACGCGTGAGCATGATCGGTTCAGACTACGTGTGCCCCTACGAGTCGAATCGCGTGATGAGCGATCTGATCCTCGAACGCGGCGGCGAGAAGGTGGATGAAACCTATCTGTCGCTCGACGCGCCGTGGGAGAGTTATCTCGATGCCGCCAGGCGGATCAAGCAACTCGCACCCGACTTTATCTTCTCCACGGTCGTAGGCGAAGGCATTCCGCATCTGTACCGTGCGTTTGCGCAGGTCGGGCTCGATCCGTACCGCACGCCTATCGCCAGCCACATGACCAGTGAAGCCGAAATTGCGATAATGGGACACGACCTCGCACAAGGACACATCACTTCCGCCGCGTACTTCCAGAGTGTGGATACCGCCGCGAACCTCGGCGCCGTTGCCCGCTATCAGGCCCGCTTCGGCGACGATCAGCCGACCAACATGTGCTGGGAAGCCTCCTATTTCCAGATGCATCTTCTCGCGGATGCGATTCGCCGCGTCGGTTCCGACGACCCGACGCTGTTGCTGCGCGTGTTGCCCGGACTCGAATTCGACGCACCGCAAGGCCGAGTGCGTATCGATGAGCACAATAACCACACCTACCTGCATCCGCTGATCGGCCGGGTCGATGCGCATGGCCGCTTTGACATCATCGGGCGCGCGCCCGAACGCGTGAAGGCGGATCCTTACGTCGTTTCTCACAGCACGCCGGCGTGGACCCGGCACGCGCATCCTGAACTCGCACGCACGGGAGCGGATCGATGAAGCGGACCGCGCAGACGCCGGCGATCCTGCGCGACCTGCGTTCGCTAAAAGTCGTGGTGATTCATCCACGGGATCAGGATTGCGAAGAATTGCTCGCGCAGCTTCAACGCATCGGCTGCGACGTGGAGGTATGCTGGCCGCGCCTCGACAGCCTGCCGTGCAACACCGGCCTCGTCATCATGGCGATTCGTCCTGAGGCACTCTCGGTCGATTATCCGTGGCTCGGAACCAGCACGTCTCCGCCGGTGATTCCTGTCGTGACCTACGAGAATCCCATCACCGTCGAAGCGGTGCTGCGGTTGAATGCGTTCGCAACGATTCCTTCGCCGGTCCGCTCGTTTGGGTTGTTGACCGCCATTGCCGTTGCGCTTACCCAATTCAAGGCATCCCGCGCACGTGAGCGATACATCGAACGGCTGGAGCAGAAGCAGGCGAAGGTTCTGGTGATCCGACAGGCCACGCGGATCGTCATGGACTCGCGCGGCATGTCCGAGGAAGATGCGTATCAGCTGCTGCGCTCACAGGCCATGCTCAAACGCGAACAGATCGAGACGGTGGCTGGCGACATCGTGAAGGCATACGAAACCCTGAGTTTCTGACATTCGTCGAGCCTGGATCATCTCATCTGTCGTGCGGACCGGCTGCATGACCTCTGGGATCGATTGTCGCTGCGAAGCACCGTCGGGTGGACCTCAGAAAACTAGGCCGCCAGTTGCATTCGATCGTTAATCCAGTACCCCGGCTCGGCCAACCGTGACGCAGTGACCTGGTATTGTGAGTGTAGAAACGGGCACGACGACATGTTCATCGTGGCAATCAACGCCGCACTTTCCGGATTAGGCGTGGCATTGCTTCCACGCATCCTGATCGACCGGGAACTGCGCAGCGGCGCACTCGTGCAGGCACATCCTCATTCGATTCCCAATCCGGAAACCGTCTATTACTCGTTTCCCGATCGTCATGGAAGAGACAAGCCTCCTGATTGAGCGGCGCCAGGAGCCGGGCGCGCGCTCAAAACGCGCGACCGGAAGGCGCGTGTGTATGGGAGGCCTCAACGACATCGGGATTCGCGCCATGAATGCCGCAGTGAATCGACACCACCGCTGCATTGACAAGCCCGGTCCCATGATGAACGTTGGCTTCGTCGTCAATGCAAACGAGATCGTCGGGATGCATCGACGAAAAATGCTGCGCGTACGGATTGACCCAGAACCGCTCGTGAAGCTTCGGATCGCGGACCGTGATATGCGCGGCTATGCCTTCGGCCAAGCCGAATCGCGCAAAGATGCGAAATGCTGCAGCGAGTTTGAGCTTGCGGTGCTGCCGTTCTTCGTCGAGGCTGGCGAATACCGACCGCTCCAGCAAACGTCCGCCGATTGGTTTGGGAATCTGCAACTCGCGGACTTCCGCGTGACCCATGACATACTCCTGCGTGCTGGGCGGAGATGTGATTTTCGTTTGCGCTGAGGACACGAGTCCGTCGACGATTTGTCACAAGATCGCGTCTTGCGCTCACAACGCGCGACTCCCGGGTGAATGCGCTCGATTGCAGCCGGCTCTGGATCGGCGCGGCATAGTGTGTCAGAGTATGCATCTCGTATGCTACCGACGCTGGATGACTATGCTGCCGATTGCCGACCGATGGTTCGAGTTGAAACGTATCAGCGACGATATCACGCTGCTGTGGGAGCCTCACGTCGTGCCGCTGATGCGCTGCAATATCTGGCACATACGCGGTCGCGACCGGGACCTGATGATCGATACGGGCATGGGCATCGCCAGTCTGCGGGAGGCGGCCCAGCATCTTCTGCAAAACAACGTGACGGCCGTTGCAACGCACACGCATTCAGACCACATTGGCGGACATCATGAGTTCGCGCATACGCTGGTCCACGAGTTGGAGGCCGATAACCTGCGTTCGCCGCGCGAGCGCGGCACACTACTCGCATCGGTACTGGGCGAGGACGCGATACGCCGGTACCGTGAAGCGGGCTATCCGTTCGACGGCGATTTGATCACCGCCCTGCCCAACGCGGACTATGTGATGTCCGACTACGAGATACGCGCGGCATCGGTCACGGAAATCGTCAAAGAGGGGAACATTGTCGACTTGGGCAACCGGCACTTCGAGGTACTGCATCTGCCCGGCCACTCGCCGGGCAGCATCGGTCTCTGGGAGGCGGCATCGGGCACCCTGTTCTCCGGCGATGCAATCTACGATGGCCCGCTCCTGGATGAAATTGGCGGCGCCGATATCCCAACGTATGTGCGCACAATGAAACGCTTGCGCGAACTGCCCGTGCGGGTGGTGCACGCCGGACACGACGCAAGCTTCGGGCGAGAACGGCTGGTCGCGTTGGTTGACGCCTACCTAGCCAAACGCGCATGAGCTTCGACTGCAGGAGAAACGACTGCAGCGACGAGCGCACATATAGTGACGAAATGATTCAGGCTGTGCGCTTTCGCCGTTTCGGCGGGATGGTCCATTCACCGCCTTCCTCAACATGTTCCGTCAGTTTGTCGACGCAGTGAAACAGCACTCGCTTCTCCTCCGCAGACAGAACGGACATGAGTTGCTCGTCGAAATCCTTGCCGATCCGGTCGCATTTGCGAACAATGGTTTTCCCCTTCCGGGTCAAGTGCAGGTTGATGACACGCGCGTCCGTCGTGCCGGTAGAGCGCGTCAGCAAGCCGCGATTGGCTAGCGTGGTGACCAGCTTGGAAACCAGCGTCTTTTCAAGGTATGTCAGCTCGATCAGCGGACCGAGGGAGATGCCCGGCTGCATGTCGACGAAACGCAGCACGCGCAGGTCGCGCAGGGTGACATCGCATTCGGCTTCGTAGAGGCCAGACGCCACGCCCTTGGCCAACTCGCTGAGTACGTCGAGGCGGAAATTCAAATGCTCCAGTCTTGGATACGGCGCCTTCGACATGCTGTTCTCCCATTCACGTACTTTGATTCAGTTGCACACTACAACATTTGAATTTTACGCAATTCCTCCACCACGCAACAGTTGCGCCGTGACCGCCAGAAACTTGTTGGTGCTGCTTAGTCCGACGGATACATCGGTACAACCGGCCACAGGAACGCTTAGTTGAACCCTCCAGGCATTGCCGCCGGTGCATTAGGCGGCACGATATGCATGACCGCGGACAGCGCCGACGCCGGCGCGCTACCACGTCTCTCCGCGCATCAATTGGTAACCGCGGTCCCCGGTCTGGCTGAGATCGCGCAAATTCACGCCGAAACGCTTTGCAACTGCCCAGCCCTTCGCTGAAGCTCGACTGACGCGTAAGGGGTTGCAGTGCGCATCGCAGGTGACCCACCGGCCTGATTCTGTATTTAAGCCCGCTCTCCCCTTGCAGCAATGACATGTGTCGGAAGCCGCACGGTTTCTTTGAGTGCGGTGCATCGATACAGCTGCATATCGCATGGCTTGTCGGGGGCCTCAGTTGCAAGCGCCAATGGACGCGCTTACGCGATCGCAATCGCACGGCACATCAGTTCCGCAAGCGACTCTCGCATTGTCCGCCAAGCCTGAATGTCTTGCGACAGCCTTTCGCCACCCGACAATTGCGTGTCGACCAGCCGTGGTGCGCCGCCGATATCGTTGTGCCTGATGCACCTTCGTCGCGCACATCTGCACGCTTCCCGAACATGGCAATGTGCCCACGTTCGCTCGTAAGTAAGCGATTTGCGCTTGTACATAGGCTTTCCTCACGATGGCACGCTTTATGCAAATGTGAGAATTTCAATTGTTGCAATTTGCACCATTATTTCACCGGCAGGCGTCGAAGTACGCAGTAGCGTTCCCCACTCAGGCATCACACTCGCCAACCAACCGTGTACCGACACAGCGCGCCACTGAGACGTGAGCGACGCGCTCAATGGTTCCAGTTCAGCACGAGGACCAGTATGGCAATTCAACTAGCGTTGCGAAACATTCGAAAATCCTTTTCCGGCAAGCAGGGTTCGGTCGATGTGCTGGGGGGCTTGTCGTTCGACATCAATGAGCGGGATTTCGTCAGCATCATTGGTCCGTCGGGTTGCGGGAAGACGACCGTGTTCAACGTGATCGCCGGCCTTCTCGAACCCGACAGCGGCGAGATCGTCTATCGAGGCCAGGCGGTCACCGGATTGCGCGGCAAAGTTGGCTACATGATGCAGCGGGATCTGCTGTTGCCGTGGCGTACCGTATTGCAGAACGTTCTGATCGGCCCGGAATTGTCCCGCATGCCGGTTGCGCAGGCGCGTGAAACGGCAATGGAATACCTCAATACCTACGGCCTCGCAGGTTTTGAAAATGCCTACCCCCGCATGCTGTCGGGCGGCATGCGTCAGCGCGTCGCGCTGATCCGCACCTTGATCAACGATCCCGACATCATCCTGCTGGATGAGCCGTTCTCAGCCCTCGACTATCAGACCCGGCTGTATCTGGAAGGCGTCCTGATGGAAGCGGTCGAGACGTTCCACAAGACGGTTGTGCTGGTCACACACGACATTGACGAAGCTGTCGCGCTGTCAAAGCGTGTTGTGGTGCTAGGCGGCCGCCCTTCGCAAGTCAAAAAGGTTTATGACATCGAGATCGCCTCGCGTTCGCCAATCGGCGCGCGCAGCGATCCGAACTTTCCCGGCTACTTTCATGCGCTTTGCGCGGAACTCGATATCCAGACCGAGGTAAAAGCAGCATGAGCAGCCCCGCATCCATCAATAACGCGAAAGTCTCCGCGACAAGCGGCCAGGCGCGTTCAGGCCCAGTACTGAATACCGGATGGGGACGCACGGCGCTGCAACTCGTCGCGGTGATTGCCTTCTTTGCGATATGGGAAGGCGCTGCGCGGCTTGGCTGGGTATCGAACTTCCTGGTCGGCTCGCCGACAAAAATCTACGACGCGTTAGCTCGCTCCGCCGGGTCGGGCGATCTGTTCGTCGATATCGGCTACACCATGTTCGAAGCCATGCTCGGCTTTCTGTTCGGTACCGCCGTCGGCTCGGTCTGCGGTCTCGCGCTGTGGTATTCGCCATTCGTCGCGCGGCTGATCGAGCCGTTTATCGTCGCGATCAATAGCGTGCCGAAGATTGCTTTCGCACCGATCGTGATTCTCTGGTTCGGTACCGGCCTCGTTTCGAAAGTTGCGCTGGCAATTTCACTAACGGCAATTGTCGCGCTAATAGCCGCCTACGAGGCAGCGAAAGAGGCCGATCCTGATCTTCAGGCGCTTCTTGTCACGCTTGGCGCAAACAAAAACGACGTGTTCCTGAAAGTCGTCATTCCGTTCACGCTGCCTTATGTGATCTCGACGTTCCGCATCAATATCGGTTTCGGTCTGGTGGGCGCGGTAGTGGGCGAATTCATTTCGTCAGAGAAAGGGCTCGGCCACATGATTTTTACGGCTTCAAGTCTTTACGATCTGAACACCGTGTGGGCCGGCCTGTTCGTGCTGATGGCGATTGGCTTCGTGCTGTATTTCCTGATCGACCTGATCGAACGCAAGCTGCTGCCGTGGCGACAGGCATCGAACGCACCGACGCTGCGGGTTTGACGGCATCGCCATACAGCGTCGAATAGTTGCTTTTCGCCCGTCAATCTAACTTTTCTTTGGACCTGAAAATGGCAATCCGTGCAAGAAGAATGCTGGCAGCGCTGACCACAGCAGTCGCCATGTCTGCCGTCAGCATCGCAACGCCCGCCGTGGCCGCCGACAAAAAAGCGGTTATTTCGCAGGCCTTTCAGTCGATGCTGTATCTGCCACTTTACGTCGCTATCGACGGCGGTTTCTTCACCAAGGAAGGGCTCGATGTGACCAAGCAGACGGCGGGCAGCCCGAGCGCGGCGTTATCGGCTGTGCTGTCGGGCAGTGCGGACTTCTCCCTGCATGGTCCTGAATGGACTGCCGTCGCGGCGGAAAAAGGCGCCGATGTCGATGTGATTGCCAACGTCGTGAACGGTGCTGCGGTGTGGATCGTCGCCTCGCCGGACAGCAAATTCTCCAGCATCAAGGACGTGAAAGGCCAGACGGTCGTGTCGGGTCAGATGCCGACCACCAGCACGTCGCTATTCTTCAAGTTGATGAAAGAGAACGGCATGTCGCCGGCCGACGTAAAACTCTCCCAGGTCCCGCTCGGCTCGGAAATCGGCCCACTGGTTGCGGGCCAGTCCAGGATTGCGGTGATGTACGAGCCCGGCGCTGATCAGGCCGTTGCCAAGGGCATGAAAGTGGTGATCGGCTTCCCGAAGTTGTACGGCGAATATGCATTCTCGGCGATCTCGGCGAAAAGGAGCGTGGACCCCGATGTGGCGGCACGGTTCGTGAAAGGTATGGAACAGGCCCTGGTCTTCATGCAGAACAATCCTACGGAGACCCTGGCAATCGCCCGCCGGGAGTTTCCCGGCCTCGATCCGGAGGTCGTGAACGCCGCGGTAAAACGCATGCTGAACGAAGGCGTGTATCCGAAGAACGTCGACATCACCCCGAAAGCGCTGACGGTTGCCATGGATACGCAGATCTCGCTCGGCAACTTGAAGCAGCAGCCGAAATACACCACCTTCATCGAGCAGAACTACATTCATCAGGCACTGGCCGCGAAATGAGCCTTTCTTCCCCCTCCTCCACTATCCGCGAAATCCGGGACGCGATCCGCAGCGGAACGCGCACTGTCGAACAGACTGTCCAACAGGCATTCGACGCCGCGCACCGAATGCAGCCTCGGTTGCAAGCATTCATCCATCTGCCGTCTTCGCCGTTAGTCAATCGTGCCGATCCCGACGCCCCGCTCGCGGGCGTCGCTGTCGGCGTGAAGGACCTGATCGATACAGCCGATATGCCCACCGCGTTTGGATCGCCTGCCTACGAGGGCCGCAGGCCGGAGAAGGACGCATGGGTAGTCGCCCGTTTGCGCGAAGCGGGCGCCACCGTACTCGGCAAAACGGTCACCACCGAGTTCGCCTGGCGTCAGCCCGGCGCAACGACCAACCCCTGGAATCGCGATCACACGCCTGGCGGTTCATCGAGCGGTTCGGCTGCCGCCGTTGCGGCGGGCATCGTGCCGCTCGCGCTCGGCACGCAGACGTTCGGGTCCGTCATCCGTCCCGCCGCGTATTGCGGTGTGGTCGGGGTAAAGCCGAGTTACGGCACGATCGCGCGGACCGGCGTCTTGCCGTTGTCAGGCTCGCTCGATCACCTTGGCGTATTCACCACCAATGTCGCCGATGCCGTTCATGCGTTGTCCATTCTGGCGGGTACCGATCCGGATGATCCACACGTCTCGCATAGCAACCGCCAGCGGAAAGACCCGGACGATGCGACGAAGCGGCCGCTACGCATCGGCGTATTGCGCGAGCAGATCGGTGGACCGGTCGACGAGGCGCAGCAACGCGTTTTGAGCCAACTGACCCTGCGCTTGCGCGCGGACGGCGCTGAAATCGTCAATGCCGACTTACCCGTCGAGCTGGCCGACGCTGCAAGGCATGCTGCGGTCCTGCTCGCAGTTGAAGCCGCGCTGACACATGGCGAGCTGATAGACCGTTCGCCGGCTCTGGTCAGCGCATCGATTACTGCTCTTGTCGAGCAAGGCCGCGCTTTGCCTGCAACTGAGTATGCGCATGCGAAGGCATTGCAGGTACAGATGGCGCTTCGCTTCGACGGGTGGCTCACCGAAACCGCGGGACTGGACGCGCTGCTGGTAGCGCCCGCATCGGGCGAGGCACCGCGCGGGCTCGACTATACGGGCGATGCGGCGTTCTGCACGCCCTGGACCTTCCTCGGCGTGCCGGCTGTGACGTTACCGGTTGGCTTCGGTCCGGCCGGGCTGCCGCTTGGCGTGCAATTGGTCGGTGCGAGTCGATGCGACGCCGCGTTGTTGTCGCTTGCGGAGTGGGTAGAAGGCAGAACCGGCTGGGCGGCCGAAGTGGCTTCTCGCTGAGGCCGGCATCGTTGTGATGTGGCAAGTATCACGTGGTCATGCGAACCCGTTGCGGCTGAACCGCTAGCAATGATCGTTTTGTTTTTTGAGGAAACATGTCAGCAGAATTCCTGAATCCTGCGCGGGGCGTTCGCGGGATGGCGGTCACACCCCACGCGCTCGCGATCCTGCGCGATGGAGGCAATGCTGTCGAAGCGACGATTGCCGCCACGGCCAGCATCGCAGCGGTGTATCCGTATATGGACAGCATCGGCGGTGACGGCTTCTGGTTGATTTCGCTGCCGGGCGAAGAGCCAGTCGGCGCCGAGGCGTGGGGAGCGGCGGCATCGGCGGCGACGATCGACGTTTATCGCGTGGCCGTCAGCTTTGTCCAGAACGTTTATCACGAGTTCGGCGGCGGACCCGTGCTTGCGGATTCGGGCATTGCCTGGCAATACCGCAGTTGTAGCCTCTCGCCCGATCCGTCCGCACGCAATCCACTTACGCCGGGACGACGCCCGTTTCACACGCTGAACCCGGCGCTCGCGCGCTTCGCTGATAGACGAACGATGGCGTACGCAAAGATGAGTGGCGACGGTCAGCCGCAATCGCAAAGCGCCGTGCTTTCGCGAATCGCGCACTTCGGCTGGAATCGTAAGCCGCTGTCGATGCGACACGCTGGCTGCTGGGTCGCCCCTGGGGGCGCACCAGTGAAACGCTCAAGCTGGAGGCGGGCTATGAACCGCGGGCGCCCGTTGCGCCCGCACCCTTTTTCAATCGACGACCCGCGAGCGTTCGCGATCGACGGCAAGAACGGCGCACGTCCGTCCATCTGTCGATACGTCAAGCCAAAACGGAGAGAATCACAGTGAACACCCGCACGCAATCATTCAGCGACACCGCCTCGCCCGGAGCGCAAACAGCCGCGCATACCCGCTGGATCCAGCTAGGACTCGGCCTGGTTTGCATGATGACGATTTCGAGTCCGCAATATGTCTGGACTCTGATGACGAAGCCGCTCATGGCTAAACTCGGCATTGCGCTTCCGGAACTGCAAGTGACATTCTCCCTGCTGGTTCTGCTGCAGGCATTCTTTTCACCATTCCAGGGTGCCCTGATCGACCGTTTCGGGCCACGTATGCTGATCTCGATCGGTACGTTGCTGGCAGGCGTGAGCTGGGTGTTGGCTTCGTATGCGCACACCACGTCGATGCTGTACCTCACGTATGGCGGCATTGGCGGTCTTGGTACCGGCATCGTCTACGTCGGCGTTGTCGGATTCGTGGTTCGCTGGTTTCCCGATCGACGTGGCTTCGCCGCCGGTGTAGCGGCCGCCGGCTACGGCATGGGCGCCATTGTCACCACCTTTCCGATCTCCGCATCGCTGGCGGCGCACGGTGTCGAATCCACGCTGTGGCTATACGGCATCATCTTCGCGGCGGTCGGTCTGCTCGCCTCGCAGGGCCTGCGCGTACCGCCTGCTGCGGCCCATATCGGTTCGGCCGTATCCCCGACAGCGCTCGCGACGCGCGACTACCGTCCGTCCGAGATGCTCAGGACGCCGCTGTTCTGGCTGATGTTCCTGATGATGACGATGATGTCTACCTCCGGCCTCATGGTCACGTCCCAGATGGCGAGCTTCGCCGCCGACTTCGGCGTCAGCAAGGTACTCGTCTTCGGGCTCGCCGCGTTACCGCTGGCATTGACGATCGACCGCTTCACGAACGGGCTGACCCGTCCGCTGTTCGGCTGGATATCGGATCGTCTGGGGCGCGAAAACACGATGTGTTTCGCGTTCGCGCTGGAAGGCGTGGCGATGGCCCTCTGGCTGATGACGCGCGACAACGCGGTCCTGTTCGTGCTGCTGTCCGGCGTGGTGTTTTTCGGCTGGGGTGAGATCTTTTCGCTGTTCCCTTCGACGCTGACCGATACCTTTGGCACCCGTTTTGCCACGGCGAATTACGGCTGGCTGTATATCTCGTTCGGAATTGGCTCGATCTTTGGAGGCCCGCTGGCCGCGCTGCTGCATCAACAAACCGGTAGCTGGGTGCCGGTGTTCGGCTGTGCGATTGTGCTCGATGTGAGTACGGCCGCGCTTGCGATGTTCCTGCTGAAGCCGACGCGCGCGCGGTTTGTCAGAGGGCGAGGATAACCCGTCAATTCGGGCGACATCCCTTCCGCAAGCAAGGCTTGTCACAACACCTTAAGCCGCACGACTGCGCGTCAGGGGATTGGTGATGACGTCAATGGCAATTCGATACTTGCGATTCCGTCTTCAACCCTGAGGTCGATTTCGAACGGTAGCAAGAATTCTCGAGTCTTGTTCATATCTCCGATCTCCACGTCCTCCGCAGGTCGCTTTCCTGCCGTTCGCATGCTGACGGCTGCGAATGTCGGGTCTCACTGTCCGTGAATGCGTGCTCCCGACCCATAAGGGTCGCCTAACTTTCTGCAAAGCGGCCGCTCAAATTGGCCCGGCGGTGCGAGCTTCGCGTGAGAGGAGCACACCGTCTGTTCCGCCCAACATCGCTACGATTCCAAAACTTGCGGCCGTCGCTTTCCCTAAGAATAGGAATAACACGCTGAGGCAGGCCCCGCCAAAAATAACGGAAATCAACAAAGTCCGTTCTTGCATTCCAAATAACATGGTGCTTCGCGGAAGAGTCCTTTGTAAAAATGGCCCTAGTAGCATCCAAAGGAGTGACGCCGGGACGTAGGAAGCGACAGCAGAGAAAAATGCGGCTGTCAATATCGGAGCACGAATCCAAACCACGGTGATGCTTATCGAACCCAATACGACATACCACACTATCCGTGACGCATATTTGCTTCCCATCTTTAGCTCCGCAACGATTGAAAATATGTCGTCAATCAATCTGCGTCTCCGGTCTAACGCCGCTTCTCGCCGATGAGCGACTTATGCAATTTGCATATACAACCGGTCATTGAACCGCAGCAAAGGAACATGTTTGATCATTTTGATCAATAATGGCTCTCACGGTGCAGCAATGGCGCAAGGTTAAAGGACGGCTAGTGCAAGGACAGCTGTTATTCCGTACGCAGAACGTGTACAGCAAGTGTCGCGATAAAGGGGTGGCCTTTGCGCGCATCTTCGATCACAAAAACCGTGGCTAATATGGCACCTACCAATATTCCCAAAAAAACGTACGGCACGCTGTAGCTATGGCCAAGGCCAAAAATCAGAGCTGAAATACAGATCGCGAGCCCGGTTTTGCAGTGGAGCTTTTTCAGCAGCCTAAGGCATCCCCATTGAATGATCACCGTTTCGATGAGCGGAGCCGCGATACAGCCCATCAGGACCATTTTCAGAAAATCGTGCTTTCCCAAGTCGGGGCCACCAAGCGTTTGTCCGGGCGGAGCAAACGGTGCGTAAAGCAACAATGGCAATACAGCTAGATACGTACTCATCAAAGCGAACGCAATCAGCTTCGCAGTTGACAACTTGACGATCCAACATTTGGTCTCCTGCATGCACACGCGGAATTTTGTCAGCATCAGCTAATGCGTACTTGTTCAATGATGTTTGTTTTCCGCTTTTATTGTCATCGATTTGGGAGCCAATGTCGAACGTCCCTTCCTGGCCGGACCCGGGCCAACGCGAGCCTCGCAGATCGCTGATCGCAGCAGATATGCCAAACGCATGAACCGACCCACTGCGGACGGCCACATCTCTCCAAAGCGGTCGTTCAAACGCCGCCACTGTTTGCCAAGGGACGGCCTCATGACAACGCCGAGGTGCACTCACTGGACACCTTGCAAGTGCGCTAGACGCGACGCGGTCTCTTGGATAGCTAGACATTTTCGTATTGCGGGAGAGCCTACAAAGGCCGCTTCGAGTTGAAAATCCATCCTTCGCGGGCTGCCGGCCGGCCCCGAGGCGCAGCGGGTCGTCCATCGGCTTGATTACTGGCCCCCATGTCGCTTGCTCGGCGGCGTTGTATTGGAAACGCACAACGACGAGCACGTCTTTGCGGATCGCAACCTCCTCGTAGACAGTGCGTCATTTGGGCGTCAGACGGGAGGGCGCCACGAAGCCGGACCTGCTAAGCTCACAAGAAAACTTGCATGGCGCACAGTCGGTTTCGTCGTCGCAGCGATTAATCAATACGGGATGTGAATGGCAACTTCTAGCGAAAAATCTTCGAGACAAGCACGTTACGCGAGCTATCCCAGTCTGGTAGACCGGATCGTGCTCATTACGGGCGGCGCGAGTGGTATTGGCGCTTCGTTCGTCGAGCACTTCGTTGCGCAAGGCGCACGTGTGGGCTTTCTCGACATCGACACGAACGCGGGAACAGCTCTTGCCAAATCGCTCGGTAACGCGCGCCATAAACCGCTCTTCGTCACCTGCGACGTCACCGACATTCCCGCGTTGCACGCGGCCATCGCCGAAGTGCGGGAAGCATTCGGACCGATCGAGGTGCTCGTGAACAACGCGGCGAACGATCGCCGCCACGCGCTAGCCGACGTTACGCCCGAGTCGTTCGATGCAGGCGTTGCAGTTAACGTGCGGCATCAGTTGTTCGCAGCGCAGGCCGTGGTCGACGATATGAAGGCGGCACGCGCGGGCTCGATCATTAATCTCGGCTCGCATTGCTGGATGCTCAAGAGCAGCCAGTTCCCGGTTTACTCAATGAGTAAGGCGGCAGTACAGGGCCTGACGCGCGGGTTCGCCAAGGACCTTGGCGTGTATGGGATCCGCGTGAACACGCTCGTGCCGGGCTGGGTGTTGACTGAGAAGCAGCGCAACCTCTGGCTCACCGACGAAGGCCGCGAAGAGATACGACGCGGCCAATGCATCGACGAGGAATTGGAGCCCGGTGATCTCGCGCGCATGGCGCTCTTCCTCGCGGCCGACGATAGCCGCATGATCACGTCAGAGGATGTCATGGTGACGGGTGGCTGGTCGTAATAAGGCCCCTCGCGCAACCAAGCGAGGCTTCGAAGATTGTCGGCGATTTCACCTGGATCGTCGAAGGCCCGCTGATGGCCGAATCGAGCCCGACGACGACCGGCTCTGATCGAGCCGCAACGGAAGTTCGCGGGCGCTCCGAAGCGGGACGTTCAGTTCCTCTTCGATTCCCCCAAAACCCGCGGACAACGGTCAGGTATGCGCAAGGATGTTGACCAACTTATCGAACGGGTCGCGAACGAAGAACCGACGGACGCCGCAAGATTCGTCAACAGGACCGTATTCGATGGCAAAGCCGGCAGCCTTCACGCGGTCAAGTGCTGCGTCCACATCATCCACTTCAACCGATAGGTCTGGCACTGGCGTACCGGAGCCTCCTTCTGCGGCGAAGCTCACCTGAACGGTCATCCCGGTGTGAGAGCCATAGGTCTGGATCCAGCCGTGGTCCATCAAAAGCTCGAGGCCGAGGACGTCCTGATAGAACGCCCGACCCCGATTGAGATCATGCGCCTTGAAATTGGCAACCACCCGTTTGACTTGCAACTTTTGGCTCCTTCGCACTTGGGACGATGCCTCGACACTTCATACACCTATGAAACGTTCGCGCCGAGCGTTGGAGCATACTCGATCAAACGCGGGCCGAACGCCGCAAAAGCGACCAACCACCGCGGAGCAAAGCATGACCGGCTCTTCGTTCCAGACCATCCAGCCCAAGATCCTTTATTTCGGAACGCCCGTAGCCCTTGTCAGTTCGTGCAACGAAGATGGGGCTACCAACATCGCGCCCATCTCTTCTTTTTGGGCGCTGGGATGGACCATGATGCTCGACCTGCTCGAGCAACTTGGGGAGGCGTCGCGGCGTAAGTGGAAATAGTCCGGGTGCATGCCGACAAAGCCTTTATAAAGGTAGGCAAACATATCGATCCGGAAAAGTGGTCGCCGCTGATCTACAACTTCCGCCACTATTTCAGGCTGCGCTGGGCAGGAGCTGGGGAAGACATTCCGCGCCTAGTTAAGCGAAAAATACGAGCCTTGGCGAAGATTTTACGACGGCTCTTCTCTGCGCCCCGTTCTGTGCGACTCTTCTGATGGCCGACTCGCCACGGTTTTGCTCACGGTCGCTGTTCATTGCGAGAACCAGCATCAGAGGTACGGTCGCGATTGTCGACAAGTCGTGTGCGGTCGTCGGAGGTCGGACTTGCGCACCAGCGTGAGCAGCATGAATCTGATAGCAAGGCGCAGCGTAGGCATCGTCGGCGTCTGCTCCAATGCACAGAAAAAACGCATGGATTTCGGCAGACGACAGTGTCCGAGCGCGCGGCTTGAAGCTGGCGATCGCACACGGGCGGATGTCCTCCGCAGGATTGTCCACCTTTAGTCCCCGCGCCTGCACGAAACGGTAAACGTGCAGAACGATGTCGCGGGCCTGCACGGCAGGGGCAGCAGCGCCCTCTCCTTGATCTTCTCGCAGCGCGCCATCAGTCGTGCGGGCGTGATCTCTTCCAACTTCAGCCGGCCAAATTCCGACGCGGGATTCCGTTCGTATACCGATTCGCGTATCGCTCGTGTGGAGTCGGTTCGTCTGGCTTGCGTGGCTTCCGTGCGGAAAGTGATGGATCCTCGAACGCATACCGTCAACCGATACCGTCGGACTGATTTGACGGTATCGGACAAGGCCGTCCGAGGAAGAATTGTCGGTACCGTCACCGATACCGACATTTCCATCTGGCATTGCCCGGATCACAGCAGACCACGCCGGACAATGACCTCATGTTTTCTAGCAGAAAAACATGGAAAACCGGAGCTCGCGGAACGACCTGGGAGCAGCTTGAATCACTCCCACTCGATGGTCGCCGGCGGCTTCCCCGAGATGTCGTACACCACCCGGTTAATCCCGCGTACTTCATTGATGATCCGGTTCGACACATGCCCCAGCAGTTCATGCGGCAGATGCGCCCAATGCGCGGTCATGAAGTCCAGCGTCTGCACGGCACGCAGCGCAACGACGTACTCGTAAGTCCGCCCGTCGCCCATCACGCCGACGCTCTTCACCGGCAGAAACACCGCGAATGCCTGGCTCGTCAGATCGTACCAGGACTTGCCGGTTTCCTTATCGATGAAGGTACGCAGCGTCTCGATGAAAATCGCGTCCGCGCGGCGCAGCAGGTCCGCGAAATCGCGCTTCACTTCGCCGAGAATCCGCACGCCCAGACCCGGGCCTGGGAACGGGTGGCGGTACACCATGGCTGGCGGCAAACCGAGCTTGACACCGAGTTCGCGCACTTCGTCCTTGAACAGTTCGCGCAGCGGTTCGAGCAACTTCAGATTCAGCGTCTCTGGCAGGCCGCCAACGTTGTGGTGGCTCTTGATAGTCTGCGCGCCTTTCTTGCCCTTGCCGGCCGATTCGATCACGTCCGGATAGATCGTGCCCTGCGCCAGCCACTTCGCATCGGTCAGCCGTCCGGCTTCAGCCTGGAACACTTCGACGAATTCCGCGCCGATGATCTTGCGCTTCGCTTCCGGATCGGTCACACCGGCCAGCTTGCGCAGGAACACTTCGCTGGCGTCGACGTGAATCACCTTCACGCCGAGGTGATCGGCGAAGGTCGCCATCACCTGTTCGGCTTCGTTCAAACGCAACAGGCCATGATCGACGAACACGCAGGTCAGTTGATCGCCGATCGCGCGATGCAACAGCGCCGCGGCCACCGACGAATCCACGCCGCCCGACAGGCCCAGAATCACATGCTCGTTACCGACCTGCTCGCGAATCTTCGCGACGGCTTCGTCGATATAGTTGCCCATTTCCCAGTCGGCCCGCGCGCCGCAAATCTGCAGCACGAAGCGTTCGAGCATGGCGCGGCCCTGCACGGTGTGCGTGACTTCCGGGTGCCATTGCAGGCCGTAGAAATGGCGCTTTTCGTCGGCCATGGCCGCGATCGGACACGATTCCGTCGACGCCATCAGCGCGAAGCCCGGCGGCATTTCCAGCACCTTGTCGCCGTGGCTCATCCACACCTTCAGCATGCCGTGACCTTCCGGCGTAGTGAAGTCGCTGATGCCTTCGAGCAGGCTCGTGTGATTGCGCGCGCGCACTTCGGCATAACCGAACTCACGCAGATGGCCGATATCGACCTTGCCGCCGAGCTGCTCGGCCATGGCCTGCATGCCGTAGCAGATGCCGAGCACCGGCACGCCGAGTTCGAACACGGCTTGCGGCACGCGCGGCGTATCCGTTTCGGTGACCGAGCTCGGACCGCCGGAGAGGATCACGCCCTTCGGCGCGAAGTCGCGAATGAACGACGCATCGACGTCGTACGGATGAATTTCCGAATACACGTTGGCTTCGCGAACGCGACGTGCAATCAGTTGGGTGACTTGCGAACCGAAGTCGAGGATCAGGATCTTGTCATGCATGGCAGCGGACGGAGTCAAAAGTGAGCGGATACGGAATGCCGCGCGCGATGCGCGGCGTTGAATTCAAAGCGGTCCACGTGGGGACGATCGAGCATGAAACGTAACGATGCAGCGGGTTGGCGCGAGCGGCGCCGCAGGCGCTTGCCCACGGTGCACGCAAACGGAATCCGGGTGCTTCAGCGGACGGTGTGGCGCGCAGCGCATCAACCATGAAACGGCGGCCGGGGCGCGCCAGGCGCGTCGGCCGCGCCGTTGCGGGCTTCGTCGCGCGCGGCGGCGGCTTCTGCCCGCGCTACGCGTTCGGCCGGCGTCAGACTGGCTTCGTCGACCACCGGATGAAGCGGCGCCCCTGCAACGGGACTCACGGAACTGGCAGGATGCGTAACCGGCACGACGGGCTCGACGACCGGCTCAGCGTGATAAACCGGAAAACCCGCTGTGACACGGCCCGGCTCGCGCCGATTGGCCGCGTCTTTCGCGGCGTCTTTGGCAGCCTGCTTTTCGGCGCGCTCGGCAGCGGCGGCTTCAGCGAGTCGCACTCTTTCACGCCGCCGCACCGCGCCTGACAAACGCACGCCGCCCAGACCGATCACCAGCAGCACCACGCCCGTCAGCACCGCGACGATCTGCCCGAAACCGGTCAGCGCCGGCGTATGCAGACCGAGCAGCCAGATCAGCATCAGCACGCCGGTCAGCCAGTTCACGTGGCCGATCACCTTGGCGACGGTGGTGGTAAGCGCGCCGTCGATCGACGCGTGGAAGGCCAGCCATGCCAGCCCGATCAGCGCCACGCCAAACCCCTGGCCAACCAGAGCCGGCTGGGTTTGCACCAGAAGCAGCGCGTTGTACAACGAGGTCCACGGCGTCAGCAGAAACAGCAGGCCGAACGCAAGCAACAGCAAGGCGTCGAGGATGAGTACAGCGCGCAGCAATGGCTTCATTGGCGTTTAGTCCACGTGGTAGTTGGGCGCTTCCTTGGTGATTTGCACGTCGTGCACGTGCGACTCGCGCAAACCCGCGCCCGTGATCTGCACGAACTCGGCCTTGTCGTTCATCTCGCTGATGGTGCGGCAGCCGCAATAACCCATGCTGGCGCGCACGCCGCCGATGAGCTGGAACAGGATCGCGTTGACCGAGCCCTTGTAGGCGACGCGGCCTTCGATACCTTCCGGCACCAGCTTGTCGATGTTCGCGGAGTTGTCCTGGAAGTAGCGGTCCGCCGCGCCGTCCTTCATCGCGCCGACCGAGCCCATGCCACGGTAAGACTTGTACTGGCGGCCCTGATACAGGAACACGTCGCCCGGCGCTTCTTCGGTGCCGGCGAACATGCTGCCCATCATCACGGCATTCGCGCCGGCGGCCAGCGCCTTGCTGACGTCGCCCGAGAAGCGCACGCCGCCGTCGGCGATGACCGGCACGCCCGTGCCCTTCAGCGCTTCGGAAACGTTGGAGATCGCGGTGACCTGCGGCACGCCCACGCCGGCGACGATCCGCGTCGTGCAGATCGAGCCCGGGCCGATACCGACCTTCACGCCGTCCGCGCCGTATTCGACGAGCGCCTTGGCGGCCGCCGCGGTGGCGATGTTGCCGCCGATCACCTCGACGTGCGGGAAGTTCTGCTTGACCCACTTGACGCGCTCGAGCACGCCCTGGCTGTGGCCGTGCGCGGTATCCACGACGATCACGTCGACGCCCGCCTGCACCAGCAGTTCGACGCGCTCTTCGTTATCTGCGCCCACACCGACCGCCGCGCCCGCGCGCAGCTTGCCGTGTTCGTCTTTACAGGCGTCCGGGTGTTCGGTTTGTTTGGTGATGTCCTTGACGGTCATCAGGCCGCGCAGTTCGAATGCGTCGTTGATGACCAGCACGCGCTCGAGGCGATGGCTGTGCATCAGCGCCTTGGCTTCGGCGAGCGGCGTGCCTTCCTTGACGGTGACGAGACGCTCGCGCGGCGTCATGATGTTACGCACCGGCTCGTCCAGACGCTCTTCGAAACGCAGGTCGCGATTCGTGACGATACCAATGAGCTGCGCGCCTTCGACGACCGGGAAGCCCGAAATGCCATGCTGCTGCGACAGTGCGATCACGTCGCGCACTTTCATTTGCGGCGGCACCGTGATCGGATCGCGCACCACGCCCGATTCGAAACGCTTGACCTTCGCAACCTCACGCGCCTGTTCGGCTGCGGTGAGGTTCTTGTGGATGATGCCCACGCCACCCATTTGCGCCATCGCAATGGCGAGGCGTGCTTCGGTGACAGTGTCCATGGCGGCGGACACGAGCGGCATATTCAGGGAAATGTTGCGGGTCAGCCGGGTCTTGAGGCTGGTGTCGCGCGGCAAAACATCGGAGAAAGCCGGGACGAGGAGCACGTCATCGAACGTGAGTGCTGTTTGGATCAGACGCATGGCAAATCCTATAGGCGCAAAAGCGAATTATACGCGATACCTCCCTGGTTTTCACTGCACGAACAGCAGCTTAGCGAATTTCGGGCGGTTTTTTTCGCGCCATCGGGCCCCTGGATTTCGCTTGGCTGTTCGCCTCGGGTTCGATCGGGTTTCGTTTGCGCGTTCGGGCGCAGCGAGTTGCCGGCGGGCTCGAATTGCAGAATCGAACAAGACGCCGGAGCCGCCAACCGGCTATTCTGCCGACCATTCCAGTTTTTTTGCAGGGGCAGTCGATGCAGCGCGGTGTGGCATATGGAGTAATGGCCGGGGCCTTATGGGGCATGGTTTTTCTGGTGCCGCGCGTGCTGCCGGACTTTTCGCCGCTGCTTCTGAGCGCGGGCCGCTACACGATGTACGGCATCGTCTCGCTGGCCGCCGCGCTGCCCATGGCGCGCTCGCTCGTCAAACGCCTGACCCGCGAGGATCTCGGCGCGCTGGTGAAGCTGGCTTTGGCCGGCAACCTCCTCTACTACCTGCTGCTGACGGCGGCCGTGCACCTGATCGGCATCGCGCCGGCGTCGCTGATCGTCGGCGTGCTGCCCGTCACGGTGACGCTGCTGGGCCGGCGCGATCACGGCGCGGTGCCGCTCGCCCGCCTCGCCTGGCCGCTCGCGATGGTGATGGCGGGCATCGCCTGCATCAACATCGACGTGTTTACGGTGGCGGAAAGCACGCCGGTGAGCGTCGTCACCAAGCTGATCGGGCTCGCCTGCGCGGTCGGCGCATTGGGGTGCTGGACGTGGTTCGCGGTCGAAAACGCCCGTTATCTGCAGCGTCAGACACATTTCAGCGGCAACGAGTGGTCAGTCTTGTGGGGCGTGGTGACGGGTGCGCTCGGTGCTGCGCTATGGCTCGTGGTCGCCGTATTGCCGGCGGGCGGCCCGCAAGGCGAACTGGCCGACGGACGCTGGCACACCTTCTGGATGCTCAATCTGGGGCTCGCGATCGGTGCGTCGTGGCTTGGCAACGGGCTGTGGAATGCTGCATCGAAACGGCTGCCGCTGACGCTCTCCGGCCAGATGATCGTGTTCGAAACGCTTTTCGCGTTGCTTTACGCGTTCATTTATGACCAGCGACTGCCGCGTCCGCTCGAGCTGGCCGCGATTCTGCTGCTGGTGGCCGGCGTGTGCTGGTCGGTGCGCCAGCATGCGGACGACGATACGTCTGCGGCCGCACGGATCAAGGAAAAGCCGCAGGTGTCGGCGCCTTGAAGCGGGGCGTGACCGGAGGCGCGGCTGGTTGAGGCTTGGCGGACGCAGTACATGGCCGCCGCCTTGCACCCGCCCTCGCAAAGTCCGGTTACCGCGAATCCTTATTCTGCCAGCGACGCCCTTCGATCGAGCCCGCCTTGCGGGTCTTCTCGACGCGCCGCTGACGCGACACCTTGGGATCGACCAGCAACGGCCGGTAAATCTCGACCCGGTCATGGTCGGCCAGCACCGCGTCGAGCGGCTTGAGCTTGCCGAACACGCCCACTTTCTGCGTGCCCAGATCGATCTGCGGGAACCGCCGCAAGATGCCGCTTGCGTCCAGCGCCTGCTGCAGCGTGGCGCCTGTGGGCAATTCCAGCGCGATCAGTGCCTGCTCGCCGGCCGACGCATAACAGACTTCAATCGACAAGCGCGCGCTCATGCCTTACCGTAACGCTGATCGGCGCGCTTCACGAACGATTCGACGAAGGTATTGGCAATGTGGCTGAACACCGGGCCAATGATCTTCTCGAGAATGATATTGGTGAATTCGTAGTGCAGCGCGAATTCGATCTTGCAGGCATCGGCGCGCAATGGCGTAAAACGCCAGAAGCCCGTGAACTTGCGAAACGGGCCGTCCGCGAACTCCATATCGATGCGCGTGGGCCGCTCCATGCTGTTACGCGTGGCGAAGTGCTGTTTGATGCCCTTGAAGTTGATATCGATCTTCGCCTCCATGCCGGTTTCATCCTGGCGGCGGATTTCGACTCCCCCGCACCACGGCAGGAAGTTGGGGTAATCGGCGACGTCGGTGACGAGGTCGAACATCTGTTCCGCCGAATGGCGGATCAACACGGTTTTCTGGACATCTGCCATAAATTGAACAGCGCGTGGCAAGGGTGGACGAGCGCAGCGGGCTTTCCTTGCCCCGCTTTGCTAAAATCGTGATTTTAAACGAGTTGGGCACTTTCCATTCATGAGCATCATCGACAACAGAAAAGCCTTCTACGACTACTCGGTCGAAGAACGCTATGAAGCAGGGCTCGTGCTCGAAGGATGGGAGGTCAAGGCGCTGCGCGCCGGGCGCGGCCAGATCAAGGAAGGTTACGTCGTTATCAAGAATAACGAACTGTTCCTGATCGGCACGCACATCAGCCCGCTGCCCGAAGCCTCGACCCATATCAACCCCGATCCGGTACGCACGCGCAAGCTGCTGTTGCACAGCGAAGAGATCAGCAAACTGATCGGCAAGGTCGAGCAGCGCGGCTACACGCTCGTGCCGCTGAATTTTCACTACAAGGGCGGCCGCGTCAAATGCGAGATTGGGCTCGCCAAGGGTAAGAAGCAGCACGACAAGCGCGAGACCGAAAAGAAACGAGATTGGGAACGTGAAAAGGCGCGCTTGATGCGCTCGCCGACTTGATGGCTCGCCTGGTTTGATCGACGGTTGATGGCGGGCGGTGTGCCGTTATGCCGCGTTTGGTCTGCCAACCATTCGCTGCGATCGGCTCGCATGTGGCAAGGAAGCGCGCCTCACAAGCGCTGAAAGGCAAATGGCCCGCATAGTTCGCGGGCCATTTTCTTTTTGCGAGCCGGCAAAAGCGGCGGGCAACGCTTTCGTTCGGTGCTTTCGGTGCTTTCGGTGCTTTCGGTGCTTTCGGTGCTTTCGGTGCTTTCGGTGCTTTCGGTGCTTTCGGTGCTTTCGGTGCTTT
>NZ_JAQQDJ010000007.1:0-398782 GCF_046028095.1 Paraburkholderia phytofirmans | reverse complement strand
CAAGCAGGACAAGCAGGACAAGCAGGACAAGCAGGACAAGCAGAACAAGCAGAACAAGCGGCACAGGCGGCACACGGCACACGGCACACACGGCACAAGCGCCGAACCGAAGACCGCACCAAGTCCGCACCAAAGAAAACGGCCCGGTGAATAATTCCACCAGGCCGCATCTCTAAACTAACCCTCACCAGCAACCCGGTTTCAACAAGAACCAAGCGCCGCTGTCAAACCCAAAAAAATCAATGCCGGAAGTGACGCACACCCGTCAGCACCATCGCGATATTGTGCTCATCCGCCGCGCCGACCACTTCATCATCGCGCATCGAGCCGCCCGGCTGAATCACGCAGGTCGCGCCTGCCGCCACCACCACATCGAGGCCATCGCGGAACGGGAAGAACGCGTCCGACGCCACCGCCGAACCGGTCAGCGTCAAACCAGCATTCTGCGCCTTGATGCTCGCAATGCGCGCCGAGTCCACGCGGCTCATCTGGCCCGCGCCGACGCCGAGCGTCATGCCGTTGCCGCAGAACACGATGGCGTTCGACTTCACGAACTTCGCCACGCGCCACGCGAACAGCAGATCGTCCATTTCCTTCGGCGTCGGATGACGCTTCGTGACCACGCGCAACTCGTGCGGCTGCACGTTCTTCGAGTCGAGCGATTGGACCAGCAGGCCGCCGCCCACGCGCTTCAGATCGAACGCGTTATGGCCTTCGCCCAGCGCGATTTCCAGCAGACGCACATTCTGCTTGGCCGCGAACACCTGGCGCGCTTCGGCGCTGAACGACGGCGCGATCAGCACTTCGACGAACTGCTTGGCCACGGCTTGCGCCGCCGCTTCGTCCACTTCGCGGTTGAAGGCGATGATGCCGCCGAACGCCGAGGTAGGATCGGTCTGCAGCGCCTTGGCGTATGCGTCGTGCGCATCCGCACCGAGCGCCACGCCGCACGGATTCGCGTGTTTGACGATCACGCAGGCCGGCACGTCAAAGGTCTTCACGCATTCCCACGCGGCGTCGGAATCCGCGATGTTGTTGTACGACAGTTCCTTGCCCTGCAACTGGTTGTAGTTCGCCAGCGCGCCGGCCGGCACCGACAGGTCGCGGTAGAACGCTGCGCTTTGATGCGGGTTTTCGCCGTAGCGCAGATCCTGCACCTTGTCGAACGCGAGGTTGAACGTTGCCGGATACGTGTTGCGCGACGAGTGTTGCAACTCGTCGGTCAGGCTCGTCAGGTAGTTCGTGATCGCGCCGTCGTATTGCGCGGTGTGCGCGAACACCTTGGTGGCGAGGCGAAAGTTCGTCCTGTACGACACGGCATTGCTGTTCGCGCGCATCTCGTCGAGCACGACAGCGTAGTCCGCCGGATCGACCACCACCGTCACGTCGCGATGATTTTTCGCGGCCGAACGCAGCATGGTCGGACCGCCAATGTCGATGTTCTCGATCGCGTCTTCCAGCGAGCATTCTTCCTTCGACACGGTCTGCACGAACGGGTACAGATTCACGACCAGCAGGTCGATGGTCGGAATGTCGTGCTTCTCAAGCGCCGCCATGTGTTCCGGCAGCTCGCGGCGCGCGAGAATGCCGCCGTGCACCTTCGGATGCAGCGTTTTCACGCGCCCGTCCAGCATTTCCGGGAAGCCCGTGTAATCGGCGACTTCGGTGACGGAGAGGCCCGCGTCCGCGAGCAGTTTCGCGGTGCCGCCGGTCGACAGGATCTTGACGCCGAGGTCAGACAGCGACTTGGCGAAGTCGACGATGCCGGACTTGTCGGAAACGGAGATGAGCGCTTGCTTGATCATGATGAAGACGAAAAGCCGAAGGGAAACGTGGCAGGGCGCGAGAAACTACAACGAATTACAACGGGCTACAGCAAACCGTGCTGTTGCAGCTTCTTGCGCAGCGTATTGCGGTTGATGCCGAGATACTCGGCGGCCAGCGACTGGTTGCCGCCGGCCTGCTCGAGCACCACTTCGAGCAGAGGTTTTTCTACGCAGGAAATCACCATGTCGTAGACGTCGTGCGGATTGGAGCCGTCGAGATCCTGGAAATACATCCCCAAGCTATCGCGGACAGATTGTTCGATATTGTTCTTGCTCATGCTGCTAGTCGGTCGGTTTGGTCCGGCTCGCCGTTTTCGTTGAGCGTCTCGTCGACGTACACGAGACGGTCTGAGATCGCCTTTTGGGCGTCGAAGAATTCGTTGACGGCGAGGAGTTGTTCGCGCGTGGTGTCCAGCGTATTCATGCGATGCCGGAACACGTTGGCGCCAGAAAGGCCGCGAGTGTACCAGCCGATGTGCTTGCGCGCAGTGCGGACCCCGGTAAATTCCCCGTAGAACGCGTAGTGGTCTTCCAGATGCTCGTTCATCACCTGCTGGATTTCGTCGATGCGCGGCGGCGGCAGCAATTCGCCCGTTTGCAGGAAATACTCGATCTCGCGGAACAGCCACGGGCGCCCCTGCGCCGCGCGGCCGATCATGATGGCGTCGGCGCCGGTGGCGGCCAACACCTCGCGCGCCTTGTGCGGCGAGGTGATGTCGCCGTTGGCCACCACCGGAATGCGCACCGCCGCTTTCACCGCGGCGATGGTTTCGTATTCGGCGTCGCCGTGATACAGGTCGGCGCGCGTGCGGCCATGCACGGTCAGCATGGAAATGCCCGCCGATTCGGCCAGCCGCGCGACGTTCAACGCATTCTTGTTCTCGCGATTCCAGCCCGTGCGGATCTTCAGCGTGACGGGCACCGCGTCGGGCCCGACACCCACGGCGCCGACCACCGCCTCGACGATGCGTTGCACCAGCGGCTCGTTCTGCAGCAATGCCGAACCCGCCGCCACGTTGCACACCTTCTTGGCCGGGCAGCCCATGTTGATGTCGATGATCTGCGCGCCGTTCGCCACGTTGTAGCGAGCCGCTTCGGCCATCATGGCCGGATCGGCGCCGGCGATCTGCACGGCGATCGGCTCGACCTCGCCCGCGTGGTTGGCGCGGCGCATGGTCTTCTCGCTCTTCCACAGCTGCGCGTTCGAGGCGACCATTTCCGATACCGCGTAGCCCGCGCCCAGCCGCTTGCACAGTTGCCGGAACGGCCGGTCGGTCACGCCGGCCATGGGCGCGACGAACAGGTTATTACGCAGATTGTGGGAGCCGAGAGTGGGCATAACGTGAGACGCGGTGGACGCGCGCGCGGCCGATTGCACGATTTCTGTCAATCGGAGCGTTCGCGAAATGCGAGAGAAAACCGCTATTTTAGCGTTAACGGATAGCCGGCACCC
The DNA here is from genome assembly GCF_046028095.1 of Paraburkholderia phytofirmans. GTDB lineage: Bacteria > Pseudomonadota > Gammaproteobacteria > Burkholderiales > Burkholderiaceae > Paraburkholderia > Paraburkholderia phytofirmans_A. The sequence goes on along the minus strand of NZ_JAQQDJ010000007.1, from coordinate 395,503 downwards.
GACATGTGCCTGTCGTAACCCATTAAATCTTCTATGAAAGTGCGCCGATTCATAGAACCGGCGCTACTCGCGCGGACCCTTCCGCGCTGAGCAAAAAGGCCGAGCAGCGCGAGCGGGCGGCGCGCCTAGCGGCGCTGTCCGAACATCATTTGCCGTGCCAGCGCGGTTTTTACCGGCGGGAGGAATTCGAGCGCGGTAAGAGCGAGGCCACGCATGACGGCGAGCGGCGCGAAGTCGATGGTGAAGAGACGCGCGAGCGTGTCGGTGGCGCCGATCGTCATGCGCCGGTCGAGCGCGCGGCGTTGCGCGAAGGTGGCCAGCGCGAGCGGGGTCGGACCTTCCGCCGACAAAGCGTCGGCGAGCGCGTGCGCGTCGCGCAGACCCAGATTCAGACCTTGACCCGCGACCGGATGCAGCGTCTGCGCCGCGTTGCCGATTGCGACGACGTGCCCGTTCACCAGCGTTTCCACTGCGTTCAGGCCCAACGGGAACGACGCGCGTCCCTTGATGTGCGTGAAGCGGCCCATGCGGTCGCCGAATGCGGCGCCGAGTTCGCGCAGGAAGTCTTCGTCGGAGAGTTGCGCGCGGCGCGCGGCTTCTTCGGGCGCGCAGCACCACACCAGCGCGTAGTCGGCGCCGCGCACGCCGCCCATCGGCAGCAATGCGATCGGCCCTTGCGAGGTGAAGCGCTCCCACGCCACGTGCGGTTGCGGCGCGGATACCGTCACCGTGCCGACCAGCGCGGTTTGTCCATAGTCACGCGAGCCGGGTTCGACGGCACCTCGGCCGGCGCGCCGTGAGACGGAGGCGTCGTGGCCGCTGCGCCGATCAGCGCTTTGCGCCGCGATATCCGCGGCTCTGCTGTCGGTTCTGTCGCCGCCACTGTCGCCGCCGTGGCCGACTTGCTCGTCCGCACTCATGCTGGCGTCCCTGTCGGCGCGTTTTCCCGCGCGTTTAGCAGACTTCTGATCGCCGAACAGCCCGCCTTCGGCATTCACCAGAATGCGCGTGCGCAACTGACGCGTGACGCCCGCGGTTTCGATCGGCAGCGTGACGCCGTCGAGTTCCTGCGTCGGCGCCGCAGCCGAAGTGGAGCGGAACCAATGCACCGAGCTCGCGTGCACCGCCTCGGCGAGACCATGCACGATCGAACCATAGCGCAGCACGTAGCCGAGCGCCGGCAAACCATGCTCGCCGTGATCGATCAGCGTGCGGCCGAAGTGGCCGCGCTGCGAGACATGAATACGCTGAATCGCGGTGGCGTCGGCGGGCCAACGCAGCGGCTCCAGGATCATCCGGCTGCCGTGCGACACAGCGATGGCGCGCGGATCGGCGATCGAATCTTCCGGCTCGCGCGCGTCGACGAGCGCGATCTTCAACTCGCGCGTCGCGCTGCGGCGCGCCAGCCAGCCGGCGAGCGCCAGCCCGACCGGCCCGGCGCCGACGATCGTCACGTCGAAATCGAAGGGCTGCCCGGCCTTGGCGGGCTTCAGGATCACCGTCGACTGGGAAACGTCGTTCATTGCGAGTTACTTCCTTGTTTCATGTGCCGCGATGTGCCGCGCGGGCTTCCTGCATCAGCGCCTCGATCTCGTCGGCGGCGACCGGTACATCGCGCGTCATCAGTTCGCAACCGGTCGGCGTGACAATCGCGTCGTCTTCGATGCGGATGCCGATGTTCCAGTAGCGCTCGGGTACGCCTTCGGTCGGCCGGATATACAGGCCGGGCTCGATCGTCAGCGTCATCGACGTTTGCAGCGTGCGCCACGGCAGCGCGCCCGCTTCGTCGCGCGGCGCGCCGCGTTCGCGGTAGTCGCCGACATCATGCACGTCCATGCCGAGCCAGTGGCCGGTGCGGTGCATATAGAAGGGCGCGTAGGCGCGTTCCGCGATCACGTCGTCGACGGAAGCGAACTTCGCGCGCTCGATGATGCCGGTGTCGAGCAAGCCCTGCGACAGCACGCGCACGGCGGCCTGGTGCGGGTCGTCGAAGGTGGCGCCGGCGCGGGTGGCATCGATCGCGGCCTGCTGCGCGGCCAGCACGATGTCGTACAGCTCGCGCTGCGCCGGCGTGAAGCGGCCGCTCGCGGGGAAGGTGCGGGTGATGTCGGACGCGTAACCGTCGAGTTCGCAAGCCGCGTCGATCAGAATCAGGTCGCCGTCCTGGGCAATCGCGTTGCCGGCCGGGTAGTGCAGCACGCAGGCGTTCGCGCCGGCCGCGACGATCGACGTGTAAGCCGGCGCCTGCGCGCCGAATTTGCGGAACGTGTAGAGGAGTTCGGCTTCGAGTTCGTACTCGCGCACGCCCGGATGGCACGCGGCCATGGCGCGGCGATGCGCCTGGGCGGAAATCTGCCCGGCCCGGCGCATGATGGCGAGTTCGTGATCGTCTTTGATAAGCCGCATCTCGTCGAGCAACGGGATGAGGTCGCGCGCGGTTGCGGGCGCGGCGACACCGCCACGGCTTTGCGCGCGCACCGCGTCGAGCCAGCCGCGCACCCGTTCGTCGAGTTGCGCCGAGGCGCCGAGCGCGTAATGCAGCGACGGCTTGTCGGCAAGCAACCGCGGCAATTGCACATCGATTTCGGCGACGGCGAACGCGGCGTCGAAACCAAAGGCTTCGCGCGCGCCGTCAGGGCCGAAGCGGAAACCTTCCCACGTTTCGCGTTCGACGTTTTTCTCGCGGCAGAACAGCACCGAAGCCGGTGCGCCGGGCGCGGCGCTGGCGTCGAGCACCAGCAGCGCCTCGGGCTCGGTGAAACCGGTCAGGTAGTAGAAGTAGCTGTCGTGCCGATAGGGATAATCGGCGTCCCGGTTGCGTAGTGCTTCCGGCGCGGTGGGGACGATGGCGACGCCGCCGCCCGCTGCCCGCAGCGCGGCGAGTACGCGCTCACGGCGCGTGCGGTAGACGTCGATGGCGATGGTGGGTTCGGTCGGCTGGTTCATCGTGCGATTGTAGCGCCCATGCGCGGAGTTATTTTGCGCGGGATACTCATGGAAGCGGCGGCCAACGCGCCCGCCGCGCTGTTGCAATCCGTCCACAGCAAGCCCCCGTGCGGCTCGCGAAGCGTCGGCGCGACGCTTCTGAACGCTCGTGAACGCCGCCAACCACTTATACTTTCGCCGGATTCAGATAAAGGCAGATGGTAATGATGAAACTCATCGGTTCGCTCGCCAGTCCCTTCGTGCGTAAAGCGCGGATCGTGCTGGCCGACAAGAAGATCGACTACGAACTGGTGCCCGAAAATGTCTGGGCGCCGGACACCCGCATTCACACCTTCAACCCGCTCGGCAAGGTGCCGTGCCTTGTGATGGAAGATGGCGAAGCGGTGTTCGATTCGCGAGTGATCTGTGAATACGTGGATACGCTTTCGCCCGTCGGCAAGCTGATTCCGCAGTCGGGACGCGAGCGCGTCGAGGTTCGCTGCTGGGAAGCGCTCGCCGACGGCGTGCTGGACGCGGCGGTGCTGATTCGTCTCGAAGGCACGCAGCGCGCGCCGGAGCAGCGCGTGGACGCGTGGGTGGCGCGCCAGCAACGCAAGATCGACGAAGCTCTGATCGCGATGGCGCAGGGATTGGGCAGCAAGACGTGGTGCGCGGGCAATCACTACACGCTCGCCGATATCGCGCTGGGTTGCGCATTGGGTTATCTGGATTTCCGCATGCCGGAATTGAACTGGCGCGAACCGTATCCGAATCTGGACAAACACTTCCAGAAGCTCTCGCTGCGTCAATCGTTCATCGATACGGCGCCTTCCGACTGAATAGGCGGTTAAATGGACGCGAGGCGGTACTGTTTTGAATAAGGTGGTCCGCCATATCGGGAAGTTTGCAAAATAGTGTCATTCAAGCTTCCAGAATCATGAATAAAAGCTTACGTTTGTGGTAAAAATGCGCCTGCCCGTCAGGCGCTTTTTTTTGTCTGTCGCGGGGCGTAAATGCGTCCATGCAGGTTTATGCAATTTACATATCGGCTTCTTTTGCTGCCGATATGAAACCTGTTGCGAACAGGCGGTGCATTAAGGCGCGCCGCTGAAATGAATAACATCGCAGAGAGACTTCCACCATGAAATCGTACCGCTTTGCCATTGCCGCTTCCGCCTGCGCTTTATTCGCAGCGTGCTCGAATGTCAGCAACGTCGATCCGTCCGCGCTGATCAAGTCCGGCCAGATGGCCACTCAGGCCGCCACGCTGAGCGACACCGACGTGCGTGCCCTGACCGACAAGTCGTGCGCGCAACTGGACAGCGAAAACAAGATTGCCGCCGCGAACAGTAATTACCAGAAGCGTCTGAACAAGATCGCTGCGCAACTGGGCGACAACATCAACGGCACGCCGGTGAACTACAAGGTTTACATGACCAAGGACGTCAACGCGTGGGCCATGGCCAACGGCTGCGTGCGCGTCTACAGCGGTCTGATGGACATGATGAACGACAACGAAGTGCGCGGCGTGGTCGGCCATGAAATGGGCCACGTGGCGCTCGGCCACACGAAGAAGGCGATGCAGGTCGCGTATGCGACTTCGGCGGCGCGGTCGGTGGCGTCGTCGGCGGGTGGCGTGGCGGGCGCGCTGTCCGGTTCGCAGCTCGGCGATTTTTCCGAGAAGCTGATTAACGCGCAATTCTCGCAAACCCAGGAAAGCGCCGCGGACGATTATTCGTTCGACTTGCAGAAAAAGAAGAAGCTCGATCCGTCGGGATTGGTGACGGCATTCAACAAGCTCGCCGCATTGGATGGCGGTAAATCGAGCATGTTGAGTTCGCATCCGGCGTCGCCGGCGCGTGCGCAGCATATTCAGCAGCGCATTGCTTCCAACCAGTAAAGTTTGATTGGGCTAAAACGCGCGCTCGCGGTATTCCGCGGCGCGCATTTTTATTGCAGTGTTTTTTGGGTGGTTTGATTTACGCGCGCCGCTTTCATATAGGCGGCGCGCGGAATTGATGCGGTTTAATCGCGCGGCTTATTGCTTGCCGTTGCGACGCCGCGTAATGCCCGGACCGAACGCAAAGCCGAATGCCAGCAGCAGCAACGAAATCGCCAGCACGGTGTTATTGCCGCTCGTGATGTAAGGCGTGCTGCCCGTAGTTCCTTGCACGGTGACATCGAGCGAGCCGATCGTGTACGGCTTCAGGCGCCCGATCACCTTGCCATTTGCATCGATCGCGGCGGTCATGCCGGTATTGGTCGCGCGCAGCATCGGGCGGCCGGTTTCCAGCGAGCGCATGCGCGCGATCTGCAAATGCTGGTCGAGTGCGATCGTGTCGCCGAACCAGGCCAGATTGGTCGAGTTGACCAGCACGCCGGCGGGCGTATCGCTTTCGCGGATGGTCCGCGCGATCTCCTCGCCGAAAATGTCTTCGTAGCAGATGTCCACGGCGACCGGTTGGTTGTGCACCATGAACGGCTTCTGCACCGGCGCGCCACGGAAAAAATCGCCGAGCGGAATGCTCATCAGATTGACGAACCAGCGGAAGCCCCACGGCACGAATTCGCCGAATGGCACGAGGTGATGCTTGTCGTAGCGATACACATCGCGCGTGCCTGGCGTGACGCCGAACAGGCTGTTCGTATAGTCGATCACCTGGCCCTCCGGCGTGATCGTGCCGCCGATCGCGCCGAACAGGATCGCACTGCCGGTCGAGTCCGAGAAGTTGCGCACCGCCGAGGCGAACGGCGCCGGCAATTGCTGCGCGAGCACGGGGATGGCGGTTTCTGGCGTGACGATCAGATCGGCCGGTTTCGAGGTGATCATCTGTTGAAACTGATCGATCGCGGCGCGCATGCCGGATTCCTCGAATTTCATTTCCTGTTTGACATTGCCTTGCAGCAGACGCACGGTCAGCGGCGCGTTGGCCGGCACGGTCCATTGCACGAGCGGAAGCAGCAGGCCGGCGGCGATCAGCGCCAATGCGATTGCGCCCGGCACGGCGACGCGCGCGACGGCCGGTTTTGCGCCTTTGCTGCTGGTGTCGCCGGCCCGGTTTTGTTTGCGTGAGGAGAGGAACGCATGCAAAGCCTGCACGATCAGCGCGGCCACCAGCGCCAGCATCCAGCCGACGCCGTACACGCCCGCCACCGGCGCAAAGCCGGCAAACGGACCATCCACTTGAGCGTAGCCGCTCGCCAGCCACGGAAAGCCCGTGAACACCGTGCCGCGCAACCATTCGCCGATTGCCCATGCACTCGCGAATGCCAGCGCGCCGTGCCAGGTTGGGGAGAACGGCGTGTCGTCGTCCGCGGCCGCGCCGTTGCGCGCGTGTCCGGCGCAGAACGACCAGACGCCCGCCGCCAGCGCCGGATAAATCGCCAGATAAAGCGAGAACAGCACGACCGCCGCGCCGGCGAGCGGCGCCGCCATGCCGCCGTAGAAATGCATGCTGACGTAGAGCCACCACACACCAGTCACGAAATTACCGAAGCCGAACGCGCCGCCCGTCAGCGCCGCGCTTTTCCAGCCGGTGCTGCGTGTGAGCCAGGCGAAGAAGAACGCGAAGATCGCGAGTTCGAGCCAGCCGCCGTGCGGCGTCGGCGCGAACGAGAGCGTATTGGCAGCGCCCGCGGCCAGCGCGACAAGATAATGCCAGCGCGGCAGCGTGCGGGCGCGGGTTTGCTGGGTGGCAGAAGCGCTCACGCCGCGGCGCGAACGGGAAGTCATCGGGTCGGCCATTGTTGCGCGGTCGGCGTGAAGGGTTGAAAAGGACGTTGCAAAGCGGGTCGAAAAGCCAGTCGACAAACCGACTGGAGAACCGGCCGGCTCAGGCTCAGGTCTGCACGTGCTGCGCTTCGCGCTCGCGCTGGCCGGCGAGCGGATCGCGGCGCACCAGCAGCATGTGAATCTGGCGGGCGTCGCCGCGCAGAATCTCGAAGATCAGATCGTCGAGGCGGACTTTTTCGCCACGATGCGGCACCCGCCCGAAATGATGCGTGACGAGTCCGCCGATCGTGTCGACTTCATCGTCCGAATAGTGCGTGCCGAAGGCCTCGTTGAACTGTTCGATTTCGGTCAGCGCGCGCACGCGGAAACGTCCATCCGGCGAGGCAATGATATTGCCGCTTTCCTCGTCGAAATCGTATTCGTCTTCAATGTCGCCGACGATCTGTTCCAGCACGTCTTCGATCGTGATCAGGCCGGCCACGCCGCCGTATTCGTCGACCACCACCGCGAGGTGATTGCGATTCACGCGGAAGTCGTGCAGCAGCACGTTCAGGCGCTTCGATTCGGGGATGAACACAGCGGGGCGCAGCATGCCGCGCACGTCGAACTCTTCTTCGGCGTAATAGCGCAGCAGGTCTTTGGCCAGCAGCACGCCGATGATGTTGTCGCGATTGCCCTCGAATACCGGATAGCGCGAGTGCGCTTTTTCCAGCACGTAGGGGATGAATTCGGCGGGATTGTCCGCGATGTTGATCGCGTCCATTTGCGCCCGCGGCACCATGATGTCGCGCGCGCTGAGTTCGGACACCTGGAACACACCTTCGATCATCGACAGCGAGTCGGCGTCGATCAGGTTGCGCTCGTGCGCGTCCTGCAGAATTTCCAGAAGTTCGGCGCGCGAGTCGGGCTCGGGCGAGATGAAGTCGGTCAGACGCTCGAGGAGTGAGCGCTTTTCCTGCGGTTTGTCGAGTTGGCGTCGACTGGGATACGTGTCGTTCATGGTAGTGCGCCCGGCAAGACTGGGCGCGCTGTTGCAGAGCATTAAGGATACACCAGGCACATGGCAGGACCGTGTCCCGCCCGGCTGGGCGATGAGTGAAGCTGGGGTGAAGCGGCTCCGCCGTGAGGGCGGGCGTGGGTCAATCCTAACTGATTACGCGCGGAAAAGCGTTTTCGGGAAAAAAAGCGCGGTTCGCCACGGTTATTTCTGGTCTGCTTTCTGTCCTTTCACGTTTGCTTCGCGGCTTTCCTCGCGACACCGTTCGAGCAGCGCTTCGAGCGCGCGGTCGGGCATACCGCTTTCACGCAGCGCATGGACCGTGCGGCTGACGTAATCGAGCGTGGTGCCGTAGCGCCCGCTTGCACAGCCGAACACGGTTTTGACGACGTCGTCGCGCAACTTGCCGGTGTAGCTCGGCACGTCGCGGCGCATTACGAAAGCGAGCGCGTCCACGCGCCGGCCGTCGGCGAGTACGCAGGGCAGCCACGCAGGGCGGTATGAACCCATCGCCATTTCGCGGCGCCAGAGCGCTTCGAGATGCGGCATCGAGCCTTCGGCCGCGAGCCGGAACGCGATGCCGGTGCACGAACCGCCGCGATCGAGCGCGAGCACGAGGCCCGGCTGCTCGGGTGTGCCGCGATTCACGCGCGACCACAGGTACAGCCCCCGGTGATAGCCGTGGACCTTCGAACGCGTGGCTTCGACGGTGGGCAGGCCGGGATTCCAGATCAGCGAACCATAGCCGAACAGCCATAGGTCGCTCTTGCGGTCCCAGTCGCGCAACGTGCAGTCGAGCGACGCGCGCAGTTCCTCGTCCGTCAGGAGCCGCGATTCGCCGAGCACCGGCGGATAGTCCGGGCAGGGTGGTCGGGTGTCGGCTTCAGGAAAAGAGGTGCTCACGATGGTTTTGAACGGATTGGACGTTAGCGACGCAGGTGATCGACGCCTACAGGTAAGGATCGGGAAAGCCGAGCTTGCCGAGGATTTCCGTTTCGATCGCTTCCATTTCCTCGGCTTCTTCCTCGACTTCGTGGTCGTAACCCTGGGCGTGGAGCGTGCCGTGCACGAGCAGATGCGCGTAATGCGCGATGAGCGGTTTACCCTGTTCGGCGGCTTCTTTCTCGACCACCGGACAGCACAGGATCAGATCGCCCGTCACCGGATCGTCTTCCGATTCGGCGTAGGCGAAAGTCAGCACGTTGGTCGAATAATCCTTGCCGCGATAGGTGCGGTTCAGCGTGCGGCCTTCTTCGGCATCGACGAAACGCACGGTCAGTTCGCCGTCCGCGAAGAGCGCCGCCTTGATCCAGCCGGCCACGGTGGCGCGCGGCAGCAGCGCCTTGTGTTCCGGCCAGCTTTTGGCGGCGGGGAATTGCAGATTCAACGTCAGTTTCGGGGCGCGGCTCATGCGGTTTCGTTTTAATGCGTTCGTGGCGTTCGTGGCGTGTGTTGCAGCTGAGTGCGTTTAGCGTGAATCCGCCGGACTGGCGGTTTTCTGCGAATGCGCATCGTACGCCTCCACAATTCGCGCGACCAGCGGATGCCGCACCACGTCCGCGCTGGTGAACCGTGTGAGCGCGATGCCGCGCACGTCCGCCAGCACCTGCTGCGCTTCGATCAGCCCGCTCTTGTGGCCGCGCGGCAAGTCGACCTGGGTCGTGTCGCCGGTCACCACCGCCTTCGAGCCGAAGCCGATCCGCGTGAGAAACATCTTCATCTGTTCGGGCGTGGTGTTCTGCGCCTCGTCGAGGATGATGAACGCGTGGTTCAGCGTGCGGCCGCGCATGTACGCGAGCGGCGCGATTTCGATCATCTGCCGTTCGAACATCTTGGCGGTTTTGTCGAAGCCGAGCAGGTCGTACAGCGCGTCGTACAGGGGACGCAGATACGGATCGACCTTTTGCGCCAGATCGCCCGGCAGGAAGCCGAGACGCTCGCCTGCTTCGACCGCGGGACGCGTCAGCACGATGCGCTTGACCTGGTCGCGTTCGAGCGCGTCCACCGCGCAAGCCACCGCGAGATAGGTCTTGCCCGTGCCGGCCGGCCCGATGCCGAAGGTCACGTCGTGCGAGATGATCTGCTTCAGATACTCGCGTTGCGCCGGTGTACGGCCGCGCAGATCCGCGCGCCGCGTGTACAGCTTCGGGCCGAGTTCTTCGAGGTCGTCGTCGCCGGCGTCGGCGGGCTGGTCGAACGGATGATCCGGATTGCCGGGGAAGCGCGGGTCCAGCGCTTCCGTGCCATGACCGTTGCCATTCGCGCGATGCCGTGCCGGCTGACGCACTTCAACGAGCGCGAGCTGGATGTCGTCGACCGACAGTGGCTTCTGTGAGTTGTCGTAGAACTTTTCGAGCGCGGTGAGCGCGAGTTTCGCGCCGCGCCCGCGAATCGTGATGCGGTGCCCACGGCGTTGCAGCGTGACGTCGAGCGCCTGCTCGATCTGCCGCAGATTCTCGTCGAGCGGGCCGCAGAGGTTGGCGAGCCGCGCGTTGTCTTCGCGCGGTGCGGTGAATTCCAGATGCTGCTGAGTGGTCTTCAAGGCGGTGGGTCGATCCTGTCGGTTTCGGTACGCTTAGTGGGTCGTGGCCGGGGCGTCGTCATGAACCAGCACGAGCTCGCCACGTAGCGAATGTGGGTACGCTTTGACGATTTTCACGTCGACCATCTGGCCGATCAGCCGCGCGTGCGAGGCGATCGGCGCCGGGAAATTCACCACCCGGTTGTTCTCGGTGCGCCCGGCGAGTTCGTTCGGATCCTTGCGGGCCGGGCGTTCAACCAGAATACGCTCGATCTTGCCGACCATCGAATCGCTGATGCGCTGCACGTTTTCCTCGATGGTGGCCTGCAAATGTTGCAGACGCTTTAGCTTCACTTCGCGCGGCGTGTCGTCGTGCAGATTCGCGGCCGGCGTGCCGGGACGCGGGCTGTAGATGAACGAGAAGCTGGTGTCGTACTTCATCTCGTGCACGAGCGCCATCATCTTGTCGAAGTCTTCTTCCGTCTCGCCGGGGAAGCCGACGATCATGTCCGTGGAGAGCGACAGGTCGGGACGGATCGCGCGCAGCTTGCGGATCACGGACTTGTATTCGAGCACCGTGTAGCCGCGCTTCATGGCCATCAGGATGCGGTCGGAGCCGTGCTGCACCGGCAGATGCAGGTGGCTGACGAGCTTCGGCACCTTCGCGTAGGTGTCGATCAGACGCTGCGTGAATTCCTTCGGATGCGACGTGGTGTAGCGAATCCGTTCGATGCCGGGAATGTCCGCCACGTATTCGATCAACTGAGCGAAGTCGGCGATTTCCGTCGAACCCAGCGTGAGACCGGCGCGGTAAGCGTTCACGTTCTGGCCGAGCAGCGTGACTTCGCGCACGCCTTGATCGGCGAGACCGGCGATTTCGGTCAGCACGTCATCCAGCGGACGCGACACTTCTTCGCCGCGCGTGTACGGCACGACGCAATAGCTGCAGTACTTGCTGCAGCCTTCCATGATCGACACGAACGCGCTCGGGCCGTCGACGCGCGCCGGCGGCAGGTGATCGAACTTTTCGATTTCCGGGAACGAGATGTCCACTTGCGCGCGGCCGCTCTCACGGCACTTGTCGATCATTTGCGGCAGGCGATGCAGCGTTTGCGGGCCGAACACCAGATCGACGTACGGCGCGCGCGACACGATCGCCGCGCCTTCCTGGCTCGCCACGCAACCACCCACACCGATGATCAGATCCGGATTCGCTTCCTTGAGCTCGCGCACGCGGCCGAGGTCGGAGAACACTTTTTCCTGCGCTTTTTCGCGCACCGAGCACGTGTTGAACAGAATGACGTCCGCGTCTTCCGGCGTGTCGGTCTTGACGAGTCCTTCAGCCGCGCCGAGTACGTCGACCATCTTGTCGGAGTCGTACTCGTTCATCTGGCAGCCAAAGGTTTTTACATAAACTTTCTTGGTCATCGAATTTCGCCGGTCGCAGTGGTTAACCTGGGGGCGTCTTTTAAAAGGTGAAGAGGGCGAAACGTGCGAGCGGGCCGCGGGGCGGCGCTTACTTACCGCCATGGGCCACCGTAAGTGGCTTGCGGGGCACGTTTGCAGCGTAGCTCAATATTATAGCCCTTCGCGCGATGCGGTTTCCCCGGCCGCCCGGCGGCGCGGACGCTCCGGCGGCAAGCCCAGCAGACCTTCCAGTTCGTCCGACACCTGCGCGAAACGCTCGCTCAGGAAATCCAGCAACACGCGCACGCGCGGCGCCATGAAGCGGTTGCGATGGTAGAGCGCGTGCAGCGGCGCGTCCGGATAGCGCCATTCGGGCAGCAGGATCTTCAGGCCGTCGGCGCGCAGGTCGGCTTCCACGTCCCACATCGACTTGATCACGATGCCGTAGCCACGCAACGCCCATTCGCGGGCGACGGCGCCGTCGTTGGTCTCGCGGGCCGTTTCGAACGGCACGGTGTAGTGCTGCACCTCGTCGCCGCGCGTGAAGCGCCACTCGTTCGCCAGCCCGGTGGCGGTGGCCAGCACGATGCAGTCGAAATTGGCCAGATCGTGCGGATCTTTCGGTTCGCCCTTGCGCGCGATGTAGTCCGGCGACGCGCACAGCACGCGCCGGTTCGGCGCCAGCTTGCGGGCGACCAGCGAGCTGTCCTGCGGCACGCCGAAGCGGATCGCCAGATCGATGTCCTCCTGCACCAGATTTGCCAGAGAGTCCGACAGCGTCAGCGCGAAGGTCACTTCCGGATACAGCGCGTTGAATTCGTCGAGCCAGTGCATCAGCAGATTGCGGCCGAAGTCCGAGGTCGCCGACACCCGCACCTTGCCGCGCACGACGCCTTGGCCGGCTTGCAGCGCGGCTTCGGCGTCGTCGAGCGATTGCAGCGCCTGACGGCAGCAATTCAGGTACAGGCGGCCTTCGTCGGTGAGCCTGAGTTGACGGGTGGTGCGTTCGAACAGGCGCGCTTTCAAGCCGGCTTCGAGCTTGGCGAGGCGCGCGCTGGCGGCGGCCGGCGTCAGGCCCATCTTGCGGCCCGCCGCCGACAGGCTGCCCTGCTGCGCCGCTTCGACGAACAGACGGATATCACCGAGGTTATCCATGGCGAGTCTTTCAAATGAGATTTGAAAATGCTTCAAATGCTACGCCAATTATCAAATTGACGCTCGGCGTGGACAATGCCGCTCATGGAAAACCCTGAGGCTGCCCAGCCATGCAACTCGATCACGCAACCATCGTCACCGCCGACCTCGCGACGGCCCGACGTTTTTTCGTCGACGTCGCCGGGTTGACGCAAGGCGCACGGCCGCCGTTTTCGGTTGACGGCTACTGGCTGTACGCAAACGGCCGCCCGCTGATTCATCTGATCGACGCGACGGTGCCCGCCGCGGCCGGCAGGACGGCGCCGCGCATCGACCACATCGCGTTCCGGCTGGAGAGCGCCGCCGAATGGCAGGCGCTGCTCGGTCGTCTGCATGCGCACGGCGTCGACTTTCAAACCGCGCGCGTGCCGCAGATGGGACCGCAAGAGGCACAGGCGCAACTGTTCGTGGCGCTCGCGCCGGGCGTCGTCATCGAATTCGTGACCGCGCTGCATCACGCTCAAATTTAGAACCTGGAGAAGAGAAATGCCCATTCCATTACTGGCGCTGGCGATCAGCGCATTCGCAATCGGCACGACGGAGTTCGTGATCATGGGCTTGCTGCCCGAGGTCGCGCACGATCTGGCGGTGTCGATTCCGTCGGCGGGTTTGCTGGTGAGCGGCTACGCGCTCGGCGTCGCCGTCGGTGCGCCGTTGCTCGCCGTGGTGACCAGCAAGATGCCGCGTAAATTGGCGCTGCAACTGCTGATGGGCGTGTTCATCGTCGGCAATACGCTGTGCGCGATCGCGTCCAGCTATTCCGTGCTGATGATCGCGCGCGTCGTCACGTCGTTCGCGCATGGCTCGTTCTTCGGCATCGGCGCGGTGGTGGCGGCTTCGCTTGTGCCGGCCGAAAAGCGCGCCAGCGCGATTGCGCTCATGTTCACCGGCCTGACGTTGGCGAACGTGCTCGGCGTGCCGTTCGGCACGTTCGTCGGTCAGGAGTTCGGCTGGCGCGCGGCGTTCTGGATCGTCAGCGCGTTCGGCGTGCTGTCGCTCGCGGGCGTCACGGCGCTGGTGCCGAATCGTCATGACGCCGGTCCGGTCGGTCTCGGTCATGAAGTGCGCGTGCTGAAAGACCCGCAAGTCTGGACCGCGCTCGCGATGACGGTGCTCGGCTTCGGCGGCGTGTTCGTCGTGTTCACCTATATCGCGCCGATTCTCGAGCAGGTGAGCGGTTTCTCGCCGCGCGGCGTCACGCTGATTCTGGTGCTGTTCGGCGTGGGCCTCACGATCGGCAATACGGTTGGCGGTAAATTGGCGGACCGTGCGCTGATGCCGTCGCTGATGGGCATTCTGGTCGCGCTCGCGGTGGTGATGGCGATCTTCGCGCGCACCAGCCATTCGCAAGTGGCCGCGGCGATCACGATCTTCGTGTGGGGTATTGCCGCGTTCGCCACGGTGCCGCCTCTGCAGATGCGCGTGGTCGAAAAGGCGGCCGCGGCGCCGAATCTGGCCTCCACCTTGAATATCGGTGCGTTCAACGTCGGCAATGCGGGCGGCGCGTGGCTTGGCGGTCTGGTGATCAATCACGGCCATTCGCTCGACACCTTGCCTTGGGTGGCGGCCGCGGTCAGCGTGGCTGCATTGCTGCTGACCTGGTTCGCAGCGCGTATGGATGCGCCGGCGTCGACGGTGGCGCAAGGGGCGTGAGCGCGCTCCGGTTCGTGAACTGGCCGCCGCTGCGCCCTTATGAAAAATTCGCACAAGCATTGCGGAAAACGTCCTCCGCAATGCTGATAACAGTGTGAAGATAACTTCGTTGGGCGCGGCGGGGCGCGATGCTATCTTGCTTCCACTAACCGTTTGCCCGCCGTCCGGCGGCGCTCCTGGAGGCAATCATGCATTCCCCGCTTGCGCTGGTTCGCGATCCCACGGCTGACACCGATACGTCGCCGCGTGCCGCTGAACCTTTCGATGCACTTGAACATCTGGTCGGCGTGAATCTCGCCCGTTTGCGTGCCGAGCGGCAACTGTCGCTCGACGCTTTGGCCCGCGCGTCGGGCGTCTCTCGCGCCATGCTCGCGCAGATCGAATCGGCGCGCAGCGTGCCGTCCATCAAGGTGCTGTGCAAGGTGGCCGCGGCGTTGAAGGTGTCGGTCGCCGCGTTCTTGCGGCGTCACGCGACCAACGGCTTCGAACATTTGCCGGCGGAGCGCTCGTCGCGTGTCGTCAGTTCGAACGGACGCTATTCGGCCCGGCCGCTTTATCCCGACGCCGAACCGACCGCCGCCGAGTTTCACGAGTTGCGTATCGCGCCGTTGCACACCGAAGCCGGCACGCGTCGCGCGCCGGGCACGACGGTGAATCTGGTGGTGAGCGAAGGCACGCTGGAAGTCAGCGTCCACGATCAACGCCAGTTGCTGGCCACCGGCGACGCGATCGTGTTCGACGCCGACCAGCCGCATAGCCTGCGCAATCCCGGCGACACGGAAGCGCGCGCGTTTCGCGTGACGTTGAAGGCGGAGACGCCGCCGCGCTGGGACGTGCCCGCGCACCACGAGCCGGCGCGCGAAGTTGCACCGGTTTGATCCGCATCTTTTGCGGACGGATGTGCCTGAAATCGGCGATTTCCGTCTGACCAGTAGGGTTGCGCTGCACGCGTGACACGACTGCTGTATGCTTTGCCAGCCGGTCTTTCCGGCAATCAGTGCGTCTTCAGGGCGGGGCGAAATTCCCCACCGGCGGTATGCCGGCAACGCGAAAGCGTGAGCCGGTGAGCCCGCGAGCGCCCACGTAGTACGGTCTTCCGAACAGGAAAGATTGCAGTGGGGTCAGCAGATCTGGTGAGAAGCCAGAGCCGACGGTTAGAGTCCGGATGGAAGAAGATGTGCAGATAGTCATGTTCGTTTCCGTGGCGCCGCTTGCAGGTCGAGGCGGTGCGCGAGCGTCGCTTTGCGCGGCGTTCAACGGCGCGTCTTTGTCTGTTTGCAATGCCCTGAAACGTTTCTCGCCCAACTTTTGCGATGAGCGTTTCAATCATGACCTTTGCTACTTTCCCTGCTCCGTCGACGATTGCGGATAGCGCATTCCTCGACCTCCCGCTGCTCGACACCGAAGCCGTTCCGCCGCGTATCGCCGCCGCCCTGCAAGCCATGCGCGATGGCCGCGCCGTCGTTTTGCAGGACGACCACGACCGCGAGAACGAAGCCGATCTGATCGTCTCCGCCGAGCGTCTGTCCGTCGAAACCATGGCGTTGCTGATTCGCGAATGCAGCGGCATCGTGTGCCTGTGTTTGCCCGACGAGAAGATTCGCGCGCTCGAACTGCCGCCCATGGCAGTCAACAACGAAAGCCGTCACGGCACCGCGTTCACGGTCTCGATCGAAGCACGCGACGGCGTGACTACCGGCGTGTCCGCGCTCGATCGCGTGACGACGATTCGCGCCGCGATCGCCGATACGGCGAAGCCTGCCGATATCGTGCGTCCTGGTCACGTGTTCCCGTTGCGTGCGCAACCCGGCGGCGTGCTGGCGCGTCGCGGCCACACCGAAGGCACGGTGGACCTCGCGATTCTCGCGGGTCTGAAGCCGGCCGGCGTGCTGTGCGAACTGATGAACCCGGACGGCACGATGACGCGCGGCGCCGATGTGGAGCGCTTCGCCGCGCAACACAATCTGCCGATGCTGACCATCGCCGAGCTGGTGGAGTTTCGTCAGGCGCTGGCGCAGGCGCGCGAATGCGTGGCTGACGAGGCTTGATGCGCGGGGAGTGCGAACGCGTGACACGACGCGCGCACTCGCTAGCAGTGATGATGTGAAAAAGCCGGCTCGCGCAGCCGGCTTTTCCTATTAACTCGGACGGCTGCAGTTGCTGCTGTCGAATTCGCCGCGCACATGGGCATTCCAACCGCCTTTTCCATTGCCGCGAACGGCCATGGCGCATGTCGTCAAATTCGCTGCGCTCGCCGGCAATGCAGCGGGCTTTTGCGGATGCCGCGAACGCCTACGACTGCACGTCGCCGAACTCGCCGCGAAGGCCCGCTTCGACCAGCGCGGGCAGTTCATCCATATGCTGCATGATCCGCGTCATGCCCATCTTGCGCAGCGCGTCCGCGTAGCCATCGGGAATATGGCTCGCGCCGACAAAAGCGATCGTCTTCATGCCCGCCGCGCGCGCGGCATTCAAACCCGCCACGCTGTCTTCCACCACCACACAACGTGACGGCTCAACGCCGAGCGTTTTCGCGGCGAATAGATACACATCGGGATAGGGCTTCGGCCGCGCCACCTGTTCCGCGCTGAAAATGCGTTCGCCGAAAATCTGCTGCAAACCCGCGCGCCGCACCGATGCATTCACGCGCGCCATCCGGCTGTTCGACACGACGGCGGCCGGCAATGTGACGCGTTGCAACGCTTCGCGCACGCCGTTGATCGGGCTGAGCGAAGCCGCGAGTTCGAGTTCGACGTTGTGTTCGATGGTGTCGAAAAAATTTGCAGGCAACGTGATATCGAACGACTTCTCGATGCCTTCGAGAAAGCGCGATGTTTGCTGACCAAAAGCCGTCTTGACGATGGGTTCGAAGTCGAGGCTGGGGAACGTGGCGGTCAGCGTTTCGAGCATCACGCGGTCAGCGATGATTTCGCTGTCGACGAGCACGCCGTCGCAGTCACAGATGAGGTGGTCGATCATGCCTGGAAACGGAAAGCGAAGCGCGTGAGCAAGGCAATTGCAAGCTCATGCGCGGTAAGTGAAAGCGTCATGATACGTGCTTTGGCGGCGCCTGAGCGGCGCCGCTGCTTTCCGTGACTTCTTTGCTCAGGCGCGCCGTGATGTACGCCTGAGTGAGCCCTGCATACGCCGCGCAGATCAATGCACGTGCAGATACAGATACAGACACGCCGCCGCCGCGCCGCCCAGCAACGGACCGCAAACCGGAATCCACGCGTAGTGCCAGTCGCTGTCGCGCTTGCCCGGAATCGGCAGCAGCGCATGCATCAAACGCGGCGACAGGTCGCGAGCGGGGCTCATCGCGTAACCGGTCGGGCCGCCGAGCGAGATGCCGATGCCGAGAACCAGCAGACCGACAGGGAGCGCGTCGAGCGCGCCAAGACCGACTTGCGGCGAAGCCAGATACAGCACGCCCAGAATCAGCACAAACGTGGCGATCATTTCCGTGAGCAGGTTGTGCGGCACGCTGCGTATTGCCGGCGAGGTGCAGAACACGCCGAGCTTCACGTCGGCGTCGCCTTCTTTGGCGAAGTGCTGCCGATAAGCCATCCAGACGAGCAGCGCGCCGGCCATGCCGCCGAGCATTTGCGCCGCGATATAGCCGGGCACTTTGGCCCAGGCGAACTTGCCGGCCAGCGCGAGGCTGATGGTCACGACAGGATTCAGATGAGCGCCGCTGAACGACGCGGTGACGTAGACGGCGATGAACACGGCCATCGCCCAGCCCATGACGATCACGATCAGGTCCGCGCCTTTGCCTTTGGTGCGTGCGAGCAGCACGTTGGCGACGGCGCCGTCGCCGAGCAGCACCACGAGTGCCGTGCCGATGAATTCGGCAATATAAGGAGACATCGTTGGGTATCCGAAATATAGTTGTCAGGGAAGCCGCGGGATTAGCGGCTTCTTTATCGATGAAAGAGAACTGTTGAGAAATGCGCTCAGGGCGTGTCGGCCCAGGCCTTCGCGGCGCGAATTGCGCGCTGCCAGCCGTCGAGGCATTGCTTGACTTCAGCGTGCGGCAGGGCGGGCGTGAAGCGGCGGTCGAGCTTCCACTGGCTTTGCAGTTCGTCGACGTCTTTCCAGTAACCCACCGCGAGACCGGCCAAATAAGCCGCGCCCAAGGCGGTGGTTTCCGCCACCTTGGGGCGCACTGCGTCGACGCCGAGAATGTCCGCCTGGAATTGCATCAGCAGATTGTTCGCGCAGGCGCCGCCGTCCACCCGCAATTCGCCGATGCGAATACCGGAGTCGGCTTCCATCGCTTTCAAAACATCGAGTGATTGGTAGGCGATCGAGTCGAGCGCGGCGCGCGCGATATGCGCGGAAGACGTGCCGCGCGTCACGCCGAACAGCGTGCCGCGAGCGCGCGCATTCCAATGCGGCGCGCCGAGGCCGGCGAAGGCGGGCACCAGATACACGCCGTCGCAATGCGGCACGCTGCGCGCCAGAGTCTCGATTTCAGCGGCGTTCTTGATGATGCCCAAGCCGTCGCGCAACCATTGCACCACGGCGCCGCCAATGAAGATGCTGCCTTCGAGCGCGTAATTGATCTGATCGCCGATCTGCCACGCAATCGTGGTGACGAGATTGTTCTTCGATTCGATCGGCTTGTCGCCGGTGTTCATCACGAGGAAGCAGCCGGTGCCGTAGGTGTTCTTCACCATGCCCGACTCCGTGCACATCTGGCCGAAGAGGGCGGCGTGCTGATCGCCGGCGATGCCTGCGAGCGGAATCTTCGAAGCGAACACGGTGGTCTTGGTCGGCCCGTACACCTCCGACGAAGGCCTCACCTCCGGCAGCATGCTGCGTGGAATGTCGAGCGCTTCGAGCAGTTCGTCGTCCCACTTCAGCGAGTGGATGTTGAAGAGCATCGTGCGCGACGCGTTGGTGACGTCGGTGACGTGCAGGCCGCCCTTGGTGAAATTCCACACCAGCCAGCTGTCGACGGTGCCGAACGCGAGGCGGCCCTGTTTGGCTTTTTCGCGCGCGCCTTCGACGTTATCGAGAATCCAGCGGATCTTGGTCGCCGAGAAGTACGAGTCGATCGGCAGGCCGGTTTTGGCGCGGACTTTCTCTTCGAGCCCTTGCTCTTTGAGTTGGTCGCAGAAGTCGGCGGTGCGGCGGTCTTGCCAGACGATCGCGTTGTAGATCGGATGGCCGGTTTCGCGATCCCACACGATGGTGGTCTCGCGCTGATTGGTGATGCCGATCGCGGCGATCGAGGTGCCGTTCATGCCGGCGCGCGTCACGGCCTCGGCAGCGACACCCGCCTGGGTCGACCAGATTTCCTGCGGATCGTGTTCGACCCAGCCCGGACGCGGATAGATCTGCTGGAATTCCTTCTGAGCGGTCGACACGATATTGCCGAGCCGGTCGAACAGCATCGCGCGCGAGCTGGTGGTGCCTTGGTCAAGCGCGAGGATGTACTGGTCCTGCATTGTCTCTTCTCCATGCGTTTTATGAATCGCCGGGCGCAAAGCCGGCGACAGGAACGGCTTGTAGTTTTAAGCGGGCAGCAACACGTGTGATGATGCCGCCCGGCCTGGTCCAGCCGAGGGGTGAATCGATGCGGTTCGGTTCCTTCGGATGCCGCGCACACGCTGCGTGGCGATATCCGACTATGCGCCTTCGCGCGCGGGTTCGCGGGCGAACCATGCGTCGATATCGCGTGTTATCGAATCGAGCGTGCCGGGTTCGACATGCAGGCCGAGCTTCGAACGGCGCCACAGCACGTCCTGCGCGCTGCGCGCCCATTCGGTGTCGCGCAGGTACGTCAGTTCCGCTTCGTAAAGACCCGGCGCGAAGGCGCGGCCAAGATCGGCCACGGAACGCGCATTGCCGACCACATGCTTGACGCGCGTTCCGTAAGCGCGGGCGAGGCGATGCGCCAGATCGGCCGGCAGCCATGCATGCTGCTGTTTGAATTCGCTCAGAAAGCGCTCGAAGTCGGCGTTCGGAATATCGCCGCCGGGCAACGGCGCGCCGGCCGTCCACGAAGACGCGCCGTTGTGCAGCGCTTGCGCGAGTTTGTCGACGGCTTCTTCCGCCAGTTTGCGGAAGGTGGTGATCTTGCCGCCGAACACCGACAGCAGCGGCGCTTCACCGGCCGGCGCGTCGAGTTCGAGCGAATAGTCGCGCGTGACCGCGGATGGATTGTCCGCGCCTTCTTCCTCGAGCAGCGGACGCACGCCCGAATAAGTCCAGCGCACGTCGGCCGGCGAAATCTTCTGCTTGAAGTAGCGGTTGATCGAATCGCACAGGTACTGCGTTTCGTCGGCGTTGATCGCCACTTGCGACGGGTCGCCGCGATATTCGAGGTCCGTCGTGCCGATCAGCGTGTAGTCGTGTTCGTACGGAATCGCGAAGATGATGCGCTTGTCCGGATTCTGGAAAATGTACGCGTGGTCGTGTTCGAACAGACGCCGCGTGACGATATGGCTGCCTTTCACGAGCCGCACGCTGTGCGACGCGGCGCGGCCGAGCGCGCCTTGCAGCAGTTCGCCGACCCACGGGCCCGCGGCGTTCGCAATCGATCCGGCGCGCACGTCCAGAATCGTGCCGTCCGCGCGCTTGAGTTGCGCGCGCCATTCGCCGCCCGCGCGCACGGCGCTCAGCAGCTTGGTGCGCGTGAGAATTTTTGCGCCGTGCTCCTGCGCATCTAGCGCGTTCAGCACGACGAGACGCGCGTCGTTGACCCAGCCGTCCGAATACACGAAGCCGCGCTTGATCGAATCGACCAGCGGCGCGCCCGCCGGATGATTGCGCATCACGATGCCGCGCGAGCCGGGCAGCAGTTCGCGCTTGGCAAGATGGTCGTAGAGAAAGAGACCGGCGCGGATCAGCCAGGCCGGGCGCAGATCGGGCATGTGCGGCATCACGAAGCGCAGCGGCCACATGATGTGCGGCGCGGCGCGCAGCAGTGTCTCGCGCTCCTGCAGCGCTTTTCGCACCAGCCCGAACTCGCGGTATTCGAGGTAGCGCAGGCCGCCGTGAATCAGCTTCGTGCTGGCCGACGACGTATGCGCCGCCAGATCGTCCTGTTCGCAGAGCAGCACCGACAGGCCGCGGCCCGCCGCATCGCGAGCGATGCCTGCGCCGTTGATCCCGCCGCCCACGACGAGCAAATCGTATCTCGAGCCTTGCGTCACCTGCTGTGTCCCCTGCGTGGTATCCAAAAACTGTTTGGAAAGTCTATCGAACTGATAGTGTTCGTTTTCGAACTTTAATGAACATATTCGAAAAAGTAAAGTTCGGTTTGTTCAGAGGATCATCTAACGGGTGTCCGGGTAGTGGCGCAACGCGCGGCCACGGACGATACTCTCGGCAGCAGCCATTTCGAGGTGAATTCATGCGTGGACTTTTGATGATCGGCGCCGCTACGCTTCTCGCGGGGTGTGTCAGCTCGCCGAGCCTGAGCGGAACGAGGGGCGCACCGTCGTTCGCGTCGTTGCAACAGATGTGCAGTGCCCAAACGGTCGACTACGGCAACGACGCGCAAGGCGTCTACGCGGCGATGTTCGACGCGTACGTGGCGAACCGGAGCGGCAAGCTGTCGAAGGAGGATTTCTGCGCGTTCCAGACGGCGATCGCGCAGCGCCACGCGAGCCAAGGCGTTAGCACCGATCCGCAGGTGCGTAATCAGTGGGTGGCGTTCTTTACTGATCAGCGGGCCAAGGCGCTGAGTTGGCGCGCGGCCGTCGATCCGACGTTGCGCAACGGCTGAGCCGAAGCGCGAAGGCCGCCGTTCGCTTGCTTATCGCTATTCGTTGAACGTGTCCGCTTCAGTGCAGTCGGCAGTTAGCCGCGCTGCGCTTGCGCGCCCCGCCATAACATGCGGCGAATTTGCGCGAACACGGCTTCGCGGGTCGGCGCGTTATCGGCATTGGCAGGTTGCTGCGCCTGGGGCATCGGCAACTGATTAGCCAGCGCCAGCATGGTGAAGCCGTGCAGACTCGCCCAGTACGCGTAACCGATCAGCTGCGGATCGCCTTCCAGAATGCCCGCGGCTACGAGCCGCTCGAAGTGCTCGCCGAGCATGCGCCACGCGCGCTGTGAGGCGGCGGCAAGTTCCGGATAGACGCTTGCCTTCTGAGCCAGATCGAACATCAGCCGATAGGCGTGCGGTTCGTCGAGTGCGAACGCCACGTAGGCTTCGCTCACCACAGAGTGGTCCGTTTCCGGGGCGGTCCTCGCGGCCGCTTCGAGGCGCGCCGCGAAGCGATTGAACGCCGCGGCGCGCACCATCGCGAGAATCTCGTCCTTGTCGCGGAAGTAGCGGTAGGGCGTCATGGCGCTGCAACCCAGCTCTCTTGCCAGTTCACGCATCGTCACGCCTTCGGCGCCACGGGTCGCAAATGCATTCTCGGCCACGCGCCGCATGGCTTCGCGGAATTGCTGGATGTCGTCGGGGGAGAGGGTTTTGGGCATGCGCAAGGGCAGAAAGTCCGTCGCGTCAATTTACTGTGTAAATGATTTGGGCACAACAAAGCGGGCGCCGGACGGCGTCCTGCTTTTCACACGAAGAGAAAGATTTCACTGTAGCAAGAGCGCGTGTGATCAAACACGGCGCGTGCGCCGTCACGACGCCGGACGTCAACCGCTCTGTCCGGCCGCAAGACGCAATGAAATCAGCAAAATTAGGAAAGACGCTTGATGGCCCGCAATGCGCTGTCGCCGCTTTCAGTCACGCTCCATTGTTCGTTGCCCGACGCGAGCCGTTCGAGTTGCACCAACTGGCGTTCCAGCAGTGCGTCGAGTTCTTCTCGCTCCATATCGACCTGGTTCGGAGCATCCTTGACGAGCAACAACGTGGCGAATTCATGCGGACTTAGCATTGTTCTCTCCATGTCAAGCAAACGCGGACGGCCTTGCCGGCGACTGGCTCGTGCCAGTGAAGTCCGCAAAGAATCAGGCGGGAGGTGCGGCTCAAACGACAGTTTCACGCAACCGGCGCTACGCAGAATGCGGAAAAGTACGCCGGGGAACTGGAGTGTAGTCAACCGCACGTTAAACACCAAATCGGCCCCAGTAAATTCTCCCTTTGACAATTGGGTGCGTGAGAGGCGGTTAGGAGCCGCGGCCAGATCCTTGATTTCACTCGAAGTTTCGCGTGCGCTGCAACATGGCGAAAAACGCCTGTCGTCAGTCGGCGATATACACCTGGCAGTTGGCGGCTGTGAGCGTTTCGGTCATCTCGGCGGGCGGTGCGATGTCCGTGAACAACGCATCGATCTGATCGAGATGGCCTTGGCGAACCAGCGCCGGGCGGCCGAATTTCGAGTTGTCGGCGGCGAGGAAAACGGTGCGCGCGTGTTGGATGATCGCCTCGGCCACGCGCACTTCGCGGGTGTCGAAATCGCGTAGCGTGCCATCCGCTTCAATGCTCGACGTGCCGATGATCGCGAAGTCCACCTTGAACTGCCGGATGAAATCGATCGCGAGTTCGCCGACGATCCCTTTGTCCCACGGCCGCACGATGCCGCCCGTCACCAGCACCTCGCAATCCGGATAGCCGCTCATCATGCTGGCGACGTTCAGGTTGTTGGTGATCACGCGCAGGCCGCGATGGCGGTTGAGCGCGCGCGCCACTTCTTCGGTGGTGGTGCCGAGGTTGATAAAGAGCGACGCCTGATCGGGAATGTGAGTGGCCACTAACGCCGCGATGCGCCGCTTCTCGTCATGGAACATGCGCTGACGCGCCGTATAGGAGACGTTTTCGGAACTGGTCGGCAGACTTGCGCCACCGTGATAGCGGCGCAGCAGGTTCATATCGGCGAGCCAGTTGACGTCGCGGCGGATCGTCTGCGGCGTCACGTCGAAGTGGGCCGCGAGGTCGTCCACGGTCACGAAGCCGTCGCGTTGCACCCACTCCAGCAGTTCCTGTTGCCGGGCATTGAGAGTCAGGCGGGGGTCTCGGGTCATGTGTCTCGGTGCGTGGGTTTTTTGTCCGCGTTGCCCGCCGCCGGCGCGCCAGGCTGAGCCGGTAAGCGAGTGTTGCGTGAATGGGGTGAGCGTATTGTAAGACCATCGCGCGCCTTGTCTGCCAACTCGTGCGACATGCATAGGACACGAGACGACGATCCGCGGACTCATTCAGGCCAATTACGCATTTATTCATTTGATAAATGAATTTGTTTTTTGGGCCGGATCACGATGCAATCCGAGATTCCGCGGTTGATTCAAGCTTCACCCCGTCTCACCCCGCGTTTGATCTGTTTTCCAATGGTTTCCGGCGGTTTCCGCATGCCGGGCCGCGCTTTCGAGAGTGTTCGACATGACTGGCTTCAACTGGCAAAACCCTTATCCGACACCGCGTCTGCCTGTATTCGCGCGCAACATCGTTTCGACTTCGCATCCGCTCGCGGCGCAAGCCGGACTGCGCATGCTGTGGAAAGGCGGCAATGCCGTCGATGCGGCGATCGCGGCGGCCGCCGCCATCACCGTGGTCGAGCCGGTCTCGTGCGGGCTGGGCGGCGACGCGTTCGCACTGGTGTGGGACGGCAAGAAGCTGCATGGCCTCAACGCGTCGGGCGTCTCGCCGGCGGCGTGGAATGTCGACTACTTCAAGCGCAAGTACGGCGAGGAAAACGGTCTGGCGAAGCAACCGAAACGCGGCTGGGACGCGGTGACGGTGCCCGGCGTGATCGCCGGCTGGGAAGCGCTGCATCAGAAATTCGGCACGCTGCCGTTCGCCGACCTGATGGAGCCGGCCATTGAAATCGCCGAGCGCGGTCACGCGGTGGCGAGCATCGTCGCTTATAAATGGGCGGCCGCCGTGCCGGAATTGAAGGACCTGCCGGGCTTCGCGCAAACCTTCATGCCGCGCGGCCGCGCGCCGGAAGTGAGCGAGCTGGTGCGCTTTCCCGGCCATGCAAAAACGCTGCGCAAGCTCGCCGAACAAGGCCCGCGCGCGTACTACGAAGGCGAGATCGCCGAGCAGATCGCAGCGTTCGCGCGCGAAGGCGGCGGCGCGCTGACGCTCGACGATCTGCGCAACTACAAAGCGGATTGGGTCGAGCCGATCGGCAAGGATTATCGCGGCTACACGGTCCACGAGATTCCGCCGAACGGGCAGGGCATCGCTGCGCTGATCGCGCTGGGCATCCTCGAAAAATTCGATGTGAAGGAGCTGGCGGTCGACAACGTCGAGTCGCAGCACTTGCAGATCGAAGCCATGAAGCTGGCCTTCGGCGACGTCTACCGCTACGTCGCCGATCCGCGCTCCATGGAAGTCACGCCGGAGCAGATGCTCGACGACGCGTACCTCACCTCGCGCGCCAAACTGATCGATCACAAGCGCGCCACGCAGTTCGACTTCGGCATGCCGAAGGCCGGCGGGACCATCTACATGTCGGTGGCCGACGAGCGCGGCATGATGGTCAGCTTCATCCAGTCGAACTACATGGGCTTCGGCTCGGGCATCGTGGTGCCGGATAGCGGCATCGCCATGCAGAACCGCGGCTGCGGTTTCTCGATGGACCCGAAGTCGCCGAACGTGGTGGAAGGCGGCAAGCGGCCGTTCCACACCATCATCCCGTCGTTCCTCACGCAGCAGGTGAACGGCCAGCAGGAAGCGGTGATGAGCTTCGGCGTGATGGGCGGCGACATGCAGCCGCAAGGCCATCTGCAATCCATCGTGCGGATGCTCGACTACGGTCAGCAGCCGCAAGCCGCATGCGACGCGCCGCGCTGGAAGGTCAATCGCGATTTCACGATCGACATCGAATCGACGCTCGATCCGAAGACCGCCGAGGCCTTGCAGAAACTCGGCCACACGATCAAGTCGGTCGACGATCCGTATATGGACTTCGGCTCCGGCCAGTACATCTGGAAGCTCGATCGCAACGATCCGGAGCGCGGCTATGTGGCGGCAAGCGATAGCCGCCGTGACGGGCTGGCCGCGGGGTTTTAGGCAAGCACCCAAGCGCCAGGGCGAGGCGCCGCTCGAGGCTGCGCTTCGCTGGGTGCGCGGGCGAATGCGCGGGCATCGCCCGCTGCGCGCTAAAGGCATCGCACAGATCAAATACACCGGTTGCCGACGGCGCTCGCTTCCCGCGCGCCAGGCATCAGGCATCGAGCATCCGACAGAGCAGGAGACATCATGCAGACCCACGCGTCGCCTTCGGCGACAGCTTCCCCTCATTCCGCGCACGCGCCGCTTTCCAAAGCGATGGTGCGGCGGATCGTGTTTTCGTCGTCGGTCGGCAATGCGCTCGAGTGGTTCGATTTTCTGGTCTACGGCTACTTCGCGACCATCATCGCCAAAGAGTTTTTCCCGATGCAGGACGAGTGGCTCTCCACACTGCTCGCCATCGCCACCTTCGGCATCTCATTTCTGATGCGGCCGCTGGGCGCGGTCGTGCTCGGCATCTACGGCGACCGCAAGGGCCGCAAGGCGGCGCTGACGCTTGCGATTGCGCTGATGATGGTCGGCACCTTCACGATGGCGGTGATGCCGCCGTATGCGTCGATTGGAATTGCCGCGCCGATCCTGATTCTGCTCGCGCGGCTCGTGCAAGGATTTGCGGTGGGCGGTGAGTTCGGCAGCGCGACCGCTTTCATGGTCGAACATAGCGCGTCGCGCCGCGGCTATTACGCGAGTTGGCAGTTCGCGAGCCAGGGCCTTGCCGCGATTACGGCCGCCGCGTTCGGCTCGTTGTTGACCGCGTGGATGCCGCCCGCGCAACTGAATGACTGGGGCTGGCGCCTGCCGTTCGTGTTCGGTTTGCTGGTCGGCCCGGTGGGCTACTACATCCGTTCGCACCTCGACGAGACCCCGGAGTTCCTTGCGCTGCGCGAGGCGCGTGAGGTGCGCGACGCGGCCGGCGCTCGCTCGACCGCAAGCGAAGAGAAGGACGCGTCGTTCGCCAGCCAGTGGGTCAACCTGCTGCTCGCGGTCGGCATCGTCGCGCAATCCACGGTCGGCGTCTATGTACTGCAGCTCTACATGCCGATGTACGCCGTCAAGCAGTTGCACATGCCGGCGGCGGCGTCGTTCGGCGTGGTGGTGCTGAACGGCGGCCTGCAATTCCTGCTCTCGCCGGTGATGGGCGCGTTGTCCGATCGCATCGGCCGGATTCGCATCATGCTAACCACGTCAATTCTGATGGGCACGCTGATCTATCCGATGTTCGCGCTGCTGCAGTCTCATCCGACCATCGGCTGGCTGCTCCTTTTGCAGGGCACGGCGGGAATCTTCAAGGCGGCTTATTCCGGGCCGATGCCCGCATTGATGTCCGAAATCTTTCCGACGCAGGTGCGCTCGACGGGTCTTTCAATCGGTTACAGCATTGGCGTGACGATCTTCGGCGGCTTCGCGCCCACGATCGTCGAGACGTTCATTCATTTGACCGGGGACAAACTTGCGCCAAGTTACTACGTGCTGATTGCCGCGGTGCTGTCGGGTCTTTCGCTCGTGGTCGTGGCTTGGCGCATGCGCCGCGTGCGTCTGACGCAAGGCGTTCAGATCGCCTGATCGCGAGCCTTGCGCCGCTGATTCAAAGCGCCGCCATGCCCGTCAAACCTGACTGACGAGCGATCGTCACAGATTCAAGCCAGCTCTTCGAGCTGGCTTTTTTTGTGCCTCGCGCGCCGCGCCATTGTCCGACCGAATGATTCGACTACCACGCCATTGGAACTGCGGCGGCTCGGCATGGTCTGTGCTGGGTTATCTGCAGAGTTGCGAAACACCGACTAAGATGCAGGATACAAGGGGTTAACTCTAATTCAAGGCGCTGTATCAGACACGGCGGACCGGCCCGGCCGAGAGCGGGCGGTTTCGAGCATGCTCCGCGAGTCGATACAGCTTTCGGAGCAAGACACGATGCACACAGAGCTGAACCATGTCATGCCCTGGCGGATCGAGGACATCGACCTCACCCGCATTGATCGGCAAAAGGCCGTCGCCAACGAAGATTTGCTGCTGTTGCTGTGCGCGTCTTCGTTTATCGAAAGCGGCTCCGATTTGTACACCAGCAATCTGAGCACTTTCTTTAACGGCGATCCTGAAGTTTCGGCCTGGCTCAACCAGGAGTGGGAGCCGGAAGAACTGCAGCATGGCCGCGCGCTCAAGACGTATATCGCTTACGTGTGGCCCGAATTCGACTGGGACACGGCGTTTCGTAATTTCATGGAAGAGTATTCGCTGACGTGTTCAGTGGAGGACTTCGAAAAGACCCGTGCGCTCGAGATGGTCGCGCGCTGCGTGGTGGAAACCGGCACGGCGACCTTGTATCGCGCGATCGGCGAGTGCTCGGACGAGCCGGTGCTCAAGCAGATCACCGACAACATCCGCACCGACGAAGTCCGTCACTACAAGCACTTTTTCAAGTACTTCAAGAAGTACAACAAGATCGAAGGCAACGGCAGGCTTGCCGTGCTCGGCGCGCTCATGCGCCGCGTGCTGGAGATCAAGAACGAAGACTCGGAGATCGCCTTGCGCCACGTCTTCGCGACTCGTTATCCGGAGCGCGTGCACGACTCGACTTATAACCGCGAGCGCGCGGCGCGGATCAATGCGCTGGTGCGGCGCAATCTGTCGGCCGACATGTGCGTGAAGATGCTGCTCAAGCCGCTCGATCTGCCGGCGCGGATTCAGCCCGGCGTGCATTACCCGCTCGCTAAGATCACGCAGCATGTGTTCTTCCGCTGATCGCCTGGCGTGAAGCGCCGGTGTTGCGAATGGCCCGCTTATGCGGGCCATTTGCGTTTCAAGGCATGATGCAGGCTGGCTCACTTTTCTTCCCATCGACATCATGAGCGATTCCCCCGCAGCCGAACGTCCAGTCGAACAGACCGTGTTCGATGAATGGCCCGATACCGTGCGCGCGTTGTTCGACGGTTCGTCGCTGGCGAGCAAGACGGGTTTCACCGCGTCGCTGCTGAGCGTCGATACGAATGGCCATGTGCGCACGTCGCTGCTCGGCGTCGGCGAGTTATACGCGCCTGATTCGCGCACGTTATGCATCGCGTTGTGGCCGCAAGCGAGGGCGACGCGCGCGATCGCGCAAAGCGGACGGGCAGCGCTCACCTTTGTCTGCGACGAGGGGTTCTATCAGGTGCAGTTGCTCATGACGCCGTTAGCGAGCGTCGCGGGCGATGCCAGCGGGCTCGTCTATCTGCACGGTTCGATCGATACGGCGGAGGCGCAAAGCGTCCGTTATGCGCGCCTGACGAGCGGCATTACGTTCGAACTGGAAGGGGAGGGAAAGACGGTGCTCGATCGATGGGAACAGCAGATCGAGCACCTGAAGCAGGCGGCTGCCGCGGCGGGCCGGTAGTTCTCACTGCGAGGACAACGGCCGGCACAGGCGAGCTTTGTGTGGCGTAGCGGGCCGCGCTGGCCGCTGCTGCTAGCCGGTCGTCCTTAGCGCAACGACAGCGGCCAGCAAGCGCGTGCCGAGCTTTGAAGCTTAACGGCCGCGCTGACCGCTGCGCGTGGGCTGACCACCGCGCGGCGCGTCGTTGCGCGGCTTGGCGCCGCCCAGCAACGCACCCGGATTGCCGCCTTGCGGTTTCGCGGCTTGCGGCTTGCGCGGCGCATGCTGCGCGGCGCTGCCCTCATGCGCAACGGCGCGCGGCCGGTCGTCGTGACGCTGACCGTCGCGACGCGGCTGGCCGCCATTGCCGGCCGGCTTCGCGCCTTGCGGCTTCGGCTGCTGTTGACCGTTCGCCGGGCGTTGACCCGAGCGTTGTGCCGGTTTCGCCGAACCTGCGCCATCGCGTTTCGGTGCGCCTTGACCCTGACGCGGCGAACGACCACCACCGCCGCCGCCACCCTGGCCGCGACGCAGAATCGGTTCCGGCTTCGCAGTCGGGTCCGGCTCGAAACCGGCGATCACTTCCTGCGGCACCGGACGCTTGATCAGCTTCTCGATGTCCTTCAACAACTGCAGTTCGTCGACGCACACCAGCGAGATCGCTTCGCCCGTCGCGCCTGCACGCCCCGTGCGGCCGATGCGGTGCACGTAGTCTTCCGGCACGTTCGGCAGATCGTAGTTGACCACGTGCGGCAGTTGGTCGATATCGATACCGCGCGCGGCGATGTCGGTCGCGACCAGCACCTGCAGCGTGCCGTCCTTGAACTCGGCGAGCGCGCGTGTGCGGGCCGACTGGCTCTTGTTGCCGTGAATCGCCAGGGCGCTGATGCTGTCCTTGGTCAGTTGCTCGGCAAGGCGGTTGGCGCCGTGCTTGGTACGCGTGAACACCAGCACCTGAAACCAGTTGTGCTGCTTGATCAGGTGCGTGAGCAGTTCGCGCTTCTTGTCGCGGTCCACCGGGTGAATCTTCTGCGCGATCGTTTCGGCGGTCGTGTTGCGGCGCGCGACTTCGATCAGCGCCGGCGAGTCGAGCAGATTGTCGGCGAGCGTCTTGATCTCGTCTGAGAAGGTGGCCGAGAACAGCAGGTTTTGCCGCTTCGGCGGCAGCTTCGCCAGCACGCGCTTGATGTCGTGGATGAAACCCATGTCGAGCATTCGATCGGCTTCGTCGAGCACGAGAATCTCGAGATGCGACAGGTCGATGGTCTTCTGCTGCATGTGGTCGAGCAAACGGCCCGGCGTCGCGACGACGATATCCACGCCGCTGCGCAACGCGCCGATCTGCGGATTGATGCCGACGCCGCCGAACATCACGGTCGACTTCAGCTTCAGATACTTGCCGTACGCGCGCACGCTTTCTTCGACCTGCGCCGCCAGTTCGCGCGTAGGCGTGAGGATCAGCGCGCGTACCGCGCGCTTGCCCGAGCCGGTCGTCACGGCGGGCATGGTGTTCAGACGTTGCAGGATCGGCAACGTAAAGCCGGCGGTTTTGCCGGTGCCGGTTTGCGCGCCGGCCAGCAGGTCGCCGCCGTTGAGCACGGCGGGAATCGCTTGCGTCTGGATCGGAGTCGGAGTGGTGTAGCCGAGTTCGTGTACAGCGCGGACCAACGGTTCGGACAAGCCGAGGGAATCAAAAGACATAAAAGATCTTTGCAATGCAGTTTCGCGAACGGCACACATGGGCACAGGCAGGCATAAATGCCGCATGAACACACCCGCTTGGCGTGTTCGAGGCCGAAGCCCAGTTCCGTTCGCAGAGAAATCGGCGGCACGCGCGAAACGCGTGCCGGATGCTTCAACGCGCTATGCAGACACGTTGACTGGCCTTAAGTTGCATTTCGCCGCCGTGGGGTGTCATGCGACATAGCGCGCGACACTGACGAATTGACACAGACTGCCCGCCAGTACGAACAGGTGCCAGATACCATGTCCATGCCGGATGCGCTCGTCGTTGATGAAGAAGTAGATGCCGACGCTGTAGATGACTCCGCCGGCCACGAGCCAGGCGGTACCCGCTGCCGGTAAGGCTTCAACCAGCGGGCGGACGGCAACGAGCGCGAGCCATCCCATCAGGACATACAGCACCATCGAAACGCTGCGGGTGCGTCGCCCCAGCGTCAATTCCTGCACGATGCCGAGAGCGGCAAGCCCCCAGCTTACGCCGAATAGCGACCAGCCCCATGGTCCGCGCAAGGTGACGAGCGTGAACGGAGTGTAGCTGCCGGCGATCAGCAGGTAGATCGCCGAATGGTCGCATTTCTGCAGAACCGCCTTCGCGCGCGGATTGCGCACGCTGTGGTAAAGCGTCGAGATAGCATACAGCACGAACAGCATCGCACCGTACACGCTGAAGCTGACCACCTTGTACGCGTCGCCGTCGAGCGCGCCCATCGTCACGAGCGTTGCAAGACCCGCCACCGACAGTACGGCGCCGACGAGGTGGGTAATGCTGTTAAAACGCTCCCCGACATGCACGATTCTTATCTCCTGCCCAGTTTCACAAGCGCCCCCAGACCTGTCGCTTCGCGCCAGGCCCCCCGCGGGGGTGAGAAAACCTGGGGCGGCCCGGCGTTTTCTCAGGGTAACTACTGCCCCTATGATACCGGTCCTTCAAAAACGAAGGGCGCGGCCGCGAATTTCGCAGGCCGCGCCCCGTGTGCAACGAACGCTGCTTAGTCGAGCGGCGCCGAACGCAGATCGGACACTTGCTGCGGCGACACAGCCGTACCGTGGTTGCCCCACGACATACGGATGTACGTCACAACCGCCGCGACTTCCTGATTCGACAGTGCTTGTGCGAACGGCGGCATGCCATACGGATGCGGGTTGGCATCCGTGCTCGGCGGGTAACCGCCGTTCAGCACCATACGGATCGGGTTGACCGCCGACGGCATCTGAATCGACTGGTTGTTCGCGAGCGGCGGGAAGGCCGGCGGCATGCCGAGGCCATTTTCCGCGTGGCACTTCGCGCAGTTGTCAGCGTAGATCTTCTGACCTTGCTTCAACAGTTCGCCGCCGAACTTTTCCGACGTTTCGAGCTGCAGCGGTTCAGGCGCTTCGCTCTTCTGCGGAATCGTCTTCAGGTACGTGGCCATCGCGTTGATGTCCGCATCCGACATGTACTGCAGGCTGTTGTGAACCACTTCAGCCATCGGACCGAACACGGCGCCGCGGTTCGACACGCCGGTCTTCAGCAGATCGGCGATGTCTTTGGTTTCCCAGTCGCCGAGGCCGGCTTCCTTGTTCGACGTGAGCGACGGTGCGTACCAGTTCTGCAGCGGGATCAGGCCGCCGGCGAACGCCGCCGAGCTGACCGGGCCGCCCATGGCGTTGATCGACGTGTGGCACATGCCGCAATGGCCGAGGCCTTCGATCAGGTAAGCGCCACGGTTCCATTCGACCGACTTGGTCGGATCCGGCTTGTACTCGCCTTCACGGAAGAACAGCGTGCGCCAGCCGATCAGCATGTTGCGCTGGTTGAAGGGGAATTTCAGTTCGTGCGGACGGCTCGGCACGTTGACCGGCGTGACCGAACGCAGGTACGCGTAGATCGCGTCCGAGTCGGCGCGCGTGACCTTCGTGTAGCTGGTGAACGGGAAGCCCGGATACAGCAGGCTGCCGTCTTTCGAACGGCCGGTGTGCATGGCGCGATAGAAGTCGTCCTGCGTCCACTTGCCGATACCGTACTGGTCGTCAGGCGTGATGTTCGGCGTGAACATCGTGCCGAACGGCGTGGCCATGGGCAGACCGCCGGCGAACTGCTTGCCGCCGCGCACCGTGTGGCAGGCGATACAGTCGCCGGCGCGGGCGAGGTACTCGCCTTGCTTGATCAGCGCGGCCTGGTCGGCAGGCGTTGCCGCCATGGCCGTGCCGTTATGCAGGTGGTCGTCGCCCGACCACAGGACGGGAACGAGTGCGGCAGCCGCAACGACGACGACTGCCGAGAGGGCGAACAAAGACTTGCGTTTCATTTGAGTGTCTCTCCCGGTGCCTTATTGCGGTTCGCTGCCGCAGGCAAGCGGAGTCTTCATCGAGCGGGCTGGAGCCGGCACGGGGTTTTGTGGGGCCTGTTGCGTGGAAAGCCAGGCGGCAACGGCGTTCACGTCTTCGTCGGTCAGACGCGTGGCGATGGTGTGCATGCAATCAGGCGCGATGGCATGGCGCGAGCCCGAGCGCCATGCGCCGAGCTGCGCGCTGATGTAGTCGGAGTGCAGGCCGACCAGACCCGGAATAGCGGGTTGCATACCGGTCAAGGTCTTGCCGTGGCAGGCCGCGCAAGCCGGAATCTGCTTCGAGGCGTCGCCGTTCAGCACGATCTGCTGGCCGCGCGCGAGCGTGCTCGACGACACCGTCGGCTTGGCCGGCGGCGGATACGGAGGACGCTGTTGCGAGAAATACGTGGCGATCTGATGAAGGTAGTCGTCCGAGAGATACGTGACGAGGTAGTTCATGGGCGGGTACTTGCGGCGCCCTTCGCGGAAGTTCTGTAGCTGGTTGTACAGATAGTCGGCCGGCTTGCCCGCGAGGCGAGGGAAGTAGTCGTTGTCCGTACCTTGGCCGTGCGTGCCGTGGCAGGCCGTGCAGCCTTGCACGCGCGCTTCCATGGTATCGGGGGCTTTCGGTTGAGTCTGCGCTTTCGCAGCGCTATAAACGCCCGCGGAGCCGATCAGCAGAAGGGCGAGCAACGGGCGGAAAATGCGTCTTGAAGACACGCGTAACTCCATCAAAATCGGGGACCTGACCGAACTTCGAGCGGCTCGGTGTGAAGGGCAGCCGGCGCTGCGGCGACGCAGCATTCTATCATCGAAGGGTGATGATGACTATTTGGCACATTAGAGAAGGTTCCGGCTGTCACAGCCATGCGACAGTTTGACGCGCACAAGCGTTTCACGCTGCCTAACTGTTATCCCAAATTTGTCTGCGCGATCAACGGCGCAAGCCTCGAGCCTGGGCGATCTATCCATAAACCAGGTTGAACCGACGCCCGCACGAACCATCGAAGCGTACACTTCCGGGCGCGCCGGACTGGGTCCGGCCTCGCTGCCGCCTCGTTCCGGCCTCGACGTGTCCGGTCCGACGCCCACTGTTTCCTGATCATCCGCTATCGGCCTTAAATGAAGCTACTTAATTTTTCCCGTCCGGCATTGCGAGCGTCGATGTTCGGCGCCGCGGCGCTGCTTGTGACGTCCACGGCATTCGCCCACGCGCATCTGAGCTCGAGCGAGCCGGCGGCCAACGCCGAAGTCGCCGCGCCCTCCGAAGTGGCGATTCATTTCACCGAGCCGCTCGAACCGGCTTTCAGCAAGATCGCGCTTGCCGACACCAGCGGCAAGGCGGTCGCGCCCGCTGAGTCGCAGGTCGACAAGCAGGACGCCAGGGTCATGCATCTGCCGCTGCCGCAGTTGAGCGCCGGCCGCTACGCGGTGCACTGGATCGCGGTAGCCACGGACGGCCACCGTACCCAAGGCGACTTTGCGTTTATCGTCAAATGAGCATCGACGGACTCTGGATCGGGCAGGTCGCCATGGCCGCGCTCATGAACGTCGCGTTTGCGTTTGCCGTCGGTTCGGCGTTGCTCGGCGCGTGGCTCGCGAAGGACGCCCAGCAGAAGATCTCGCCCGCGCGCCTCGCCTGGTTGCGCGCGCAACGCTCGATGCTGACGGCCACCGTCGTGCTGGTGCTCGCGGATCTCGGCTGGCTGCTGTATCAGGCGGCGTCGATGAGCGGCGTCGGCTTGCCGGCCGCCATCGGCGTGGTGCCGACCGTGTTGACGCAAACCCATGTCGGTTACGGCTGGAGCCTTGCGTTTGCCGGCGCGCTGGTGCTGCTCGGCACGGCCATGGCCAGTCATACGGGCATGCTGCGCAATGCGCTCCTGTGGCTCGCGGTGGTCGCGATCGCCGCCGGCAAGGCGTCGCTGGGTCACGCGGCGGATGCCGGTCCGGCCTCGGCCGCGATCGCCATGCAAACGCTGCATGTGCTCGTCACCAGCGTGTGGGGCGGTCTGGCGATGGCGGCGGGGCTCGCGGTGCTGCCGGCACTCGGCACCTCGACCGCGCGCGGTATGTTGATCCGCACGGCCACGCAGGTGTCGAACGTGTCGGTGGTGGCGGTTGCGCTCGTGCTGCTCTCCGGCATCTTCAACGCGGTGCGCGGTTCGGGTGGTTCGTTCGAGGCGATTGAACTGAGCACGTGGGGACATGTGCTGATGCTCAAGCTTGCGCTGGTCGCGCTCGCGCTCGTGCTCGGCGGACTCAACCGCTTTCTGGCGCTGCCGCGCCTGCGCCGCACCGCCTCGACAATGGATGCCCACACCTTCGTCAACGTGCTGTATCTGGAAGCGCTGGCGATGATCGGCGTGTTCGTCGCGGCGGCCGCGCTGTCGCATAGCGTGCCGGCGTTCGCCGCGCTCGGCTGACGGCGTGGCGCGAGGTCGTGGCGAGTCGAGCGACATGACGGGCGGCATCTGAACCGCAATCGCGTCCGCAATGGTTCAGGTCCGTAACGTCTCGCAAGCGCGACATCGGCCACATAAAAAAGCGCCGCACAGCAAAAGCGTGCGGCGCAATACACACGGTCGCCTGGCGGTGGCCAGCAAGCCGTTACTACACTTTTCAGGCGGCCAGCACGCCGCTCGTCCGCTCCAGGGTCTCCTCCGGAAACATCTCCTGCTGCAACTCGCCGGCATCGCTAAACCACTGGCAGATCAGCCAGTTGCCCGGCGCGAACAGCACCGGGCCGCTCCAGGTGACGGTCATCGGGCGGCCGCCTGACTTGAGTTTCAGGACGTCACCCTCGCGAAACGCGGGTTTTGGCCGCCTCATGAGCCGCTTGGCCAGTTGCATGGCGAGGCGCCGCTTATTCGAAACCGAGCCGATGGCCGAGGATCGGCGCGCAAAAGAGCGCGATGGCGCAGCCCGCGGCTTTGCCTTCCAGTTCGGCGCCCGCGGCGCGCGAGCCGTACATATGCGTCAGCAGATCGAATAGTTGCGGCAGGCAGTACACCACCGCGGCGCCGATGAAGCATTTCTCGACGACCGAGATGCGCCAGCCGCGTTCGAATGCGAGTGCCGCGCCGATGACGCGCAGCACGCCGAACACCACCAACGCGCCGACGGCGGCCTGTTCGCGGAGCAGATAGTCTGGAAGGAACTCGCCCATGATTTTCCCCGATGCATTTGTCGTTTGAATGCATTTGAGCAAGGAGCGGGCCATGTTTCTGTCTGATGCCGAACGGACGGCTTGAAAACCTTTCTGGACAAGGCTTTGCGGGGATGCGTGCGGGTCTGGGAAGAGCGCGATAAACGCGCGTTCGTGCCGGTTCGGTCCGGGATGTTACGTTACTGCGACGGCCCACGCGTCACGTCACCGTAACGCGCGGGCCGCGTCGGCGGAGCGGCCGTCGACGCAAACAAAAACGCCGCCCCACGGGCGACGTGCCTTCACGCACTTACCATTCAGCGACGCTGCCATCCTCATGGCGCCATACCGGATTGCGCCAGCGGTGGCCGACCTTCGCCATCTCCCGCACTTTCTCTTCGTTGACCTCGATGCCGAGGCCTGGGCCTTGCGGAATCGACACGAAGCCGTCTTCGTATTTGAAGACTTCCGGGTTCTTGATGTAGTCGAGCAGGTCGTTGCCCTGGTTGTAGTGGATGCCGAGGCTCTGTTCCTGGATGAACGCGTTGTAGCTCACTGCATCGATCTGCAGACAGGTCGCCAGAGCGATCGGCCCGAGCGGGCAATGCAGCGCGAGCGCGACGTCGTAGGCTTCCGCCATCGACGCGATCTTGCGGCACTCGGTAATGCCGCCCGCGTGCGACGCGTCCGGCTGAATGATGTCGACGTAGCCGCCCGACAGGATGTGCTTGAAGTCCCAGCGCGAATAAAGACGCTCGCCCAATGCGATCGGCGTGTTCGTCTGATTGACGATATCGCGCAACGCTTCGGCGTTCTCCGACAGCACCGGCTCTTCGATGAAGAGCAGCTTGTACGGGTCGAGTTCTTTCGCCAGTACCTTGGCCATCGGCTTGTGCACGCGGCCGTGGAAATCCACGCCGATGCCGATGTTCGGTCCGACCGCTTCGCGCACGGCCGCCACGTTGTTGATGACGCCTTGCACCTTGTCGAAGGTGTCGATGATCTGCAACTCTTCCGAGCCGTTCATCTTCACGGCCTTGAAGCCGCGCTCGACCACGGCGCGCGCGTTGTTGGCCACGTCGCTCGGACGGTCGCCGCCGATCCACGAATACACCTTGATCTTGTCGCGCACCTGGCCGCCGAGCAGCGCGTGAATCGGCACGCCGTGATGCTTGCCCTTGATGTCCCACAGCGCCTGGTCGACGCCGGCGATCGCGCTCATGGTGATCGGGCCGCCGCGATAGAAGCCCGAGCGGTACATGACCTGCCAGTGGTCTTCGATCAGAAGCGGGTCTTTGCCGATCAGGTAGTCGGACAGTTCTTCCACGGCGGCCGCCACCGTGTGCGCGCGGCCTTCGACCACCGGCTCGCCCCAGCCGACGATGCCCTCGTCGGTTTCGATTTTCAGGAAGCACCAGCGCGGCGGAACGATGAAGGTTTCGAGCTTGGTGATTTTCATGGTGTGCGTCTCCTGGCGCTTGGCTGCCTGCGAACTGTTTCGAGGATTCACATGCTACAACAAAATCGCATTTAAGTACTATTAATAGTACTATTGGCCAGATAGTGGCAGGACCCGCGTCTCGGCATGGTGTTGTCGGAGCAGTGATCTCACGGTTGAGATGCCGGATAATCGCGCTCGGTTCGGCCTCTGTTCCCCTATCAATAGCGCCGCATGGCCGCTAGGAGAAAGCTATTCAGCACGATCTGCATGGGCGTGTCGCCCATCGGCTGGCGACCGCGATTCTGCGCGGCGACTATGCGCCTGATTCGATCCTGCCGCGCGAAGCGGAGTTGATGGAGACGTTCGGCGTGAGCCGCACGGTGTTACGCGAGGCGTTGCGCACTTTGACTTCGAAAGGCCTGATCGAATCGCGTCCGCGCGTGGGGACGCGCGTGCGTCCGAAACGCGCGTGGAATCTGCTCGATGTCGATGTGCTCGACTGGTACTCGCGGGTGGCCGAGCCGATGGCGTTTGCGCTCAACCTGCAGGAAATGCGCGAGATGATCGAGCCGTATGCCGCGAGTCTGGCGGCGGCTTCATATACAGACGACACCTTCTACGCGCTCGCCGCGTCTCATGAAGCGATGGTGGCGGCGCGCAATGTCGACGAATGGGTGCGTGCCGATCTGCGGTTCCATTTGAGCGTGCTGACCGCGTGCAGCAACGAATTGCTGATTCCGCTCGGCACGCTGATCGAGCGCACGCTCGAAGCGCAACTGCGCCTGAATGCGAAACGCGCGGATGTGTTCAATGCGTCGCTGGCCGAGCATACGGCGGTGTTCGAAGCGATTCGCGATCGCGATCCGGCGGCGGCGCGGGCGGCGATGGCGGCACTGTTGGGAGTGACGCGCGGACGGATTGAAGGTTAGGCGCAGGTGTCGCGTGCAACCCCGCTGCGATGGCGACTAGCCGGTTCGGCGCCGCGTCTCAATCCATTGCGGCATGCGCCACCGACGCGTCCGCCGCCTTATGCGCGGGTCGGATCAACAGCAGAAGCGGAATAACCAGCAGCGTCGCCATGAACATCAGCTTGAAGTCGTTCAGATACGCGATCATCGACGCCTGCTGCGTGATCGACGCGTTCAGCGCGGCCATGTCGTAATTCGAGCCGCTATTGAGCATCGGCTGGACGGCGGGATTGAAGGGCGTGATATTGGCCGCGAGGTCCGCATGCGAGACCTGCGTGTTACGCGTCATCAGCGTTTGCACGATCGAAATGCCGATGCTGCTGCCGATATTGCGCATCAGGCTATAGGTCGCGGTGCCGTCCGCGCGCAGCTCCGGCGTGAGCGTCGAGAAGGTCAGCGCGCTCAGCGGCACGAACACGAGCCCAAGCCCGAAGCCCTGAATCACGCCGGGCCAGACAATGTCCGACTCCGACAGCACGATCGTGTAATGCATCATCTGCCATAGCGCGAAGGCCGAAATCAAAAAGCCGGCGAGCAGCAGAAGCCGTGCGTCGATTCGCTTCAGCAGGCGCCCGGCGAACAGCATGGCGACCATCGTGCCCGCGCCGCTCGGCGCAGTGACGAGGCCGGTGGTCGCGACCGGATAATTCATCAGGTTCTGCAGCATGGGCGGCAGCAACGCGCGCGTCGCGTACATCACCGCGCCGATCACGAAGATGAAAAACGTCCCCGTGGCGAAGTTCGGGTCCTTCAGCAATTCGTATTTGAAAAACGATTTCTTGCCGACCGTGGCCGTGTGCACGAGGAAAAACGCGAAGCTGATGGCCGCGAGCAGCGCCTCGATGACGATTTCGTTCGAGCCGAACCAGTCGAGTTGCTCGCCGCGATCGAGCATGGCCTGCAATGCGCCGATGGCGAGACCCAGCGTGGCGAAGCCGAACGCGTCGAACTTCGCGTCGTGTTTCGGCTCGCGCGCGGGCAGGAAGGTCGCCACGCCGAATAGCGCGAACGCGCCGATCGGCACGTTGATGAAAAACACCCAGCGCCAGTTGTAGCTGTCGGTGAGCCAGCCGCCGAGCGTTGGCCCGAGAATCGGTCCGACCATCACGCCCATGCCCCACACGGCCATGGCCTGTCCTTGCTTCTCGCGCGGGTTGATGTCGAGCAGGATGGACTGCGACAGCGGCACCAGCGACGCGCCGAAAATCCCCTGCAGCAAACGCGACGCGACGATCTGCGTGAGCGTCTCCGACAAGCCGCACAGCGCCGACGACACCGTGAAGCCGCCGATCGCGAAGATCAGCAGACGCTTGACGCTCAGCCGGTCGGACAGCCAGCCGGTGAGCGGCGTGGCGATCGCAGCGGCAACGATATACGAGGTCAGCACCCACGTGATTTCATCCTGCGACGCGGACAGCGTGCCCTGCATATGCGGCAGCGCCACGTTGGCGATCGTGCTGTCGAGCGTCTGGATCAACGTCGCCAGCATGATCGAGACGGTGATCATCGGGCGGTTGAGCGGCGCGGCGGCGCCGGCCGCCGGGGTGTCGGAAGACATGAATGAGCGGGTTCGTCGATATAGTAAGCATGCTTAGTATATCGGTTGCGCGCGGTCCCGCCATCGGGAATTATGCGGAGCCTGAATTGCGCCCGTTTCAACGCTGAAAAACGAAGGCCTTTCGTATAATCCGCGCATGAAAACCCAACTCGATGAGCGCTTCGGCTTTCTGATTTCCGACGTCGGCCGCCTGACAGGCAAGCGTTTCGACGACCTCGCGAAGTCGTCGGTCGACTTGACGCGCGCGCAGTGCCGCGTGCTGGCCTATCTCGCGCACTACGGCGACACCAATCAGGCGCGGCTCGCGGACCTGCTCGAGGTCGCGCCGATCTCGGCGGGTCGTCTGCTGGATCGGATGGAGGAGGGAGGCTGGATCGAGCGGACGGCCAATCCGCAGGACCGCCGCGAGCGCCAGGTGCACATGACGCCGAAGGCTGAGCGCACGCTCGGCAAAGCGCGCAAGGTCGGCGACGAAGTCGCGCTCGAAGCGCTGAACGGCTTCACCGATGATGAGGCGAAGCAGTTGATCGCGTTGTTGCAGCGGGTGCGCGGCAATCTGAGCCGGTTGGTGGATCGGTGATGGGCGGCCCGCGGTTAATTGAGCGGGGGTGTTGACTGCGCCGGCACCGGCCTCAAGCCGTAGCTTCGCAGTCTGAAGGTCGGCGCAGTACGTGCGGTTGACGGCGCGTTTAGGCGCGCCGCGTGCCGACTATTTCGACTCGGGCGTCCCCGATACTCCCGACGGCGGCACCAACTCGAAACATGCCGGCGGCGCGACTGACGTTCTCGCTTTTGCGTCGGTCTGCTGCGGGTCGATACATTTGAATGCGCTCTGATCGCGCTGGACGAAAATCGTGTCGGCCAGGCCCGCGCTGCCATGAGCGCCATTTACGACAGCGACGATTTTGTAGCCGTCCTGCAGCAGCGTGGATAGCGTGGTCGCGCTGGTGCGCCACTGGCTGTCCGGCGATGTCTGAGCCTGAGCGGCGAATGCGGCAGTGCCGCTGAGAAACGCGATGGAAGCGGTAGCCACGGCAAGCGCGGCGGTGCGGAACGTCATCAAGAAACCTCCTTGAAGTTGCTGTAGTTGCAGTTCGGAAAGCCAAAACAAAAAAGCCGCTGAACCTTGCGGATCAGCGGCTTTTTCTTGCAACTGGTGGCGAATCAGGGACTCGAACCCCGGACCTGCGGATTATGATTCCGTCGCTCTAACCAACTGAGCTAATTCGCCGAAAGAAGCGAGATTATGCGGATGGCGCCGAAGGCTGTCAACCCCCGGCGCACAACTTTTTCAAGAAGCCGTTCCGTCCATCGCCCGCGTCAATCTTTCGCGTAGATGTCCGAGTCCTTGGTCTCCCGGACAAACAGCATGCCGATCACAAACGTGACGAGCGCGATCACGATCGGATACCACAGCCCCGAAAAGATATTGCCCTTCGCCGCCACGATCGCGAAGGCGGTGGCCGGCAGAAAGCCGCCGAACCAGCCATTGCCGATGTGATACGGCAGCGACATCGACGTATAGCGGATGCGCGTCGGGAACATCTCCACCAGCATCGCCGCGATCGGGCCGTAGACCATCGTCACGTAGATCATCATGATCGTCAGGATCACCACGGTCATTGGCCAGTTGATCTGCGTGGGATCGGCCTTCGGCGCATAACCGGCGGTCTTCAGCGTCGTCGCGAGGGTCTTGTCGAACGCCTTGCCTTGATCCTTGGCGTCCGCGGCCTTGCCGTCATACGTGTTGATCACCGTATCGCCGACCTTGATCTCCGCCAGCGTGCCCGCCGGCGCGGCGACGTTCTCGTAGTTCAAACCGGCCTTCGAGAGCGCGCTCTTGGCGATGTCGCAGGAACTCGTGAACTTCGCGGTGCCGACCGGGTTGAACTGGAACGAGCACTCGTCCGGATTCGCGATCACGACGATCGGTGCCTTTGCGGTTGCCGCTTCCAGTGCCGGGTTGGTGTAGTGCGCCAGCGCCTTGAACAGCGGGAAGTACGTACACGCGGCGATCAGCAGGCCAGCCATGATAATCGGCTTGCGGCCGATGCGATCCGACAGCGAGCCGAAGAACAGGAAGAACGGCGTGCCGATCAGGAGCGCGATCGCGATCATGATGTTGGCGCTGCTGCCGTCCACCTTCAGCGTCTGCGTCAGGAAGAACAGCGTGTAGAACTGGCCCGTGTACCAGACCACG
Organism: Paraburkholderia phytofirmans; assembly: GCF_046028095.1. Taxonomy (GTDB): domain Bacteria; phylum Pseudomonadota; class Gammaproteobacteria; order Burkholderiales; family Burkholderiaceae; genus Paraburkholderia; species Paraburkholderia phytofirmans_A. Next base: position 352,431 of record NZ_JAQQDJ010000007.1, on the reverse strand, counting down.
GCCTGGCCGGCGGTAAGGCCGATCAGCGCGAGAATCACGATCTTCAGGTTCTTCCACTGGCCGAAGGCTTCGGTCAGCGGCGCCTTGGAGGTCTTGCCTTCGGACTTGATGCGCTCGAACACCGGCGACTCGTGCAGTTGCAGACGAATCCACACCGACACGGCCAGCAGAAGGATCGAGACGATGAACGGAATGCGCCAGCCCCAGTCGCCGAACGCATCCTCACCCATTGCCGTGCGCACGCCGAGAATCACCAGCAGCGACAGGAACAGGCCGAGCGTGGCGGTCGTCTGGATCCAGGCCGTATAGAAGCCGCGGCGTCCCGCCGGCGCATGTTCGGCCACGTAGGTGGCGGCACCGCCGTACTCGCCGCCGAGCGCGAGGCCTTGCAGCATCCGCATCGCAATGAAGATCACGGGCGATGCGAAGCCGATCGACGCGTAGCCCGGCAGGAAGCCGACCAGGAACGTCGACAGGCCCATGATCACGATCGTCACGAGGAACGTGTACTTGCGCCCGACCATATCGCCGAGCCGCCCGAACACGATCGCGCCGAATGGCCGGACCGCGAAGCCGGCCGCGAAGCTGAGCAGCGTGAAGATGAAGGCGGCTGTCGGATTGACGCCGGAGAAGAAGCTCTTGCTGATGAAGGCCGCGAGCGAGCCGGCCAGATAGAAGTCGTACCACTCGAAAACCGTACCCAGCGACGATGCGAAGATCACCCGCTTCTCTTCGCGCGTCATCGGCACGTGCGAAATTTGCCCGCCAACGGTAGCCATATGTCGTCTCCAATATTGATATGCACGCGGTTCGCCGGTAACGGCGTTCCCGTGAAACCGATTATTGGAGTGGAAACTTACGGCGTACTGACGTGGCGGGGTGAAATTGCAGTTCAGCGCATGTTGTGGGTTTTCGCCCAACACGCGCCTATCTGCCGCCAAATCTGCCTAATTTACGCTCAACGTATCTCAATATTGAGTCGGTAAATTGGCGCGTTCAAGTCGCGTTAGGGTAAGTCCCGCCCCGTTCATGCACATGCAAACTGACGCGTACGAGCGTGCCGGCAAGGCGCGGCGAAGTTTGATAGACGTTGTCGTCGATCGTCAGCTCGCCGCCGTGCATGGTCGCGATCTCGCGGACAATCGCAAGTCCGAGGCCGCTGCCGTCACCTTCGCGGCCGAGAATCCGGTAGAAACGCTCTATTACCCGCGAGCGCTCGGCGACCGGAATGCCGAGCCCGGTGTCCTCGACTTCCAGATGGACGAGCCGCGCTGTCGCGTCATGCCGCACTCTGACGGTGATGCGCCCGCCCGGCGGCGTATAGCGGATGGCGTTGTCGATCAGATTCGACAGCATTTCGCGCAGCATGACCGGATTGCCGTCCACTTCGACGGGTTCTTCAGGCGCTTCGTAGCCCAGATCCATTTGCTTGGCGAGCGCCGCCTGGACCCAGTCGCGCACTGCGTTGCGCGCGACCTCCGTCACCTCGACCGGCGTGAAAATCTGGCCTGACATGCGGTTCTCCGCGCGCGCCAGCGCCAGCAGTTGCGTGACGAGCCGCGCGGCATGCTCCGAACTGGTGGCGATCTGCTCGAGCGAGCGGTGCACTTCCGCGGAAGCGTCCTGACGCAGCGCCAGCTCGGCCTGCGTGCGCAGGCCGGCAAGCGGCGTTTTCATCTGATGCGCGGCGTCGGCGATAAAGCGCTTTTGCAGCTCCATGTTCTGTTCGAGACGTGTCAGCAGATCGTTGAACGAGGTCACGAGCGGCTCGATTTCCGGCGGCGCGCGGCGCGCCTCGAGCGGCGACAGGTCGTCCGGGCGGCGCGCGCGGATATGCGCCTGCAGCGCGTGCAGCGGCGCGAGGCCGCGCGAGAGTCCGAACCACACCAGCAGGATCGCGAGCGGCAGTATCACGAACTGCGGCAGGATCACGCCTTTGATGATGTCGTTGGCGAGCTGGCTGCGTTTGTCGAGCGTTTCGGCGACCTGCACCAGCACGGGTTGCGCGCCGGGCGTCTGCGGGAACTCGACGGTCGTGTAGGCGACGCGGATATCGTTGCCGCGCAGCACGTCGTCACGAAATTCGACGAGACCCGGCTGCGGCCGGTCTTCCTCGTGCGGCAGCGGCATGTCGCGCTCGCCGCCCACCAGTTCGCCGCGCGTGCCGAGCACCTGATAGAAAACGCTGTCCACGTTGTCCGCGCGCAGAAAGTCGCGCGTGGAGTCGGGCAGCGTCAGTTCCGCCACGCCGTTCACTGGATGAATCTGGCGGGCCAGCACGTAGGCGTCGGTTTCCAGTGCACGGTCGAACGGGCTGTTCGCGATCGACTTGGCGACCAGATAGGTGACCGCGAGACTCATCGGCCAAAGCAGCAGCAGCGGCGCCAGCATCCAGTCGAGAATCTCGCCGAACAGCGAGCGCGGGCGCGCTTGGGCGGCGGCTTCGGTTTCGTCGGGCGGAGCGAACGGATTGGCGTAGCGCTCGTCGCGCGCCTCGTCGAGGTCCGCCGCGTGCGCCGTAGCGCGGTCTGCGCGTGCGGACATGGGTGTCTTCTATTTGTAGTGATGGCTCGCCGGCATCGCGCCGGACGGCGGCGAGGCGGGCGGTTCGGGCTCGGCGGGCGGGGACGTGGTCATGGCGTTCGTGCTCGCGCTCACGCTCGCCGGCGAGGCCGCTTTCTCGAGGCAATAACCAAGACCGCGCACCGTGATGATGCGCACGCCGCTCGGCTCGATTTTCTTGCGCAGGCGATGCACGTAGACCTCGATCGCGTTATTGCTGACTTCCTCGCCCCATTCGCACAGATGATCGACGAGTTGTTCCTTCGAGACGAGCCGGCCGATCCGCTGCAGCAGCACTTCGAGCAAACCCAGTTCGCGCGCCGACAGATCGATTACCTGCTCGTTGACATAGGCGATCCGGCCGACCTGGTCGAACGACAGCGAGCCGTGCCGCACGACCGTCGGGCCGCCGCCGGCGCCGCGCCGCGTCAGGGCGCGCACGCGTGCTTCGAGTTCGTTCAGCGCGAAGGGTTTGGCCATGTAGTCGTCGGCGCCGAGGTCGAGCCCCTTGACGCGTTCGTCGACGCTGTCCGCGGCGGTCAGGATCAGCACCGGCATATTGGAATTGCGCGCGCGCAGGCGGCGCAGCACCTCCAGACCGGACATGCGCGGCAGGCCGAGATCGAGGATCAATAGGTCGAACGTCTGCATTGACAAGGCGGTATCCGCCTCCACGCCGCTCTTTACGTGATCGACGGCATAGGCCGATTGGCGGAGTGATCGAACCAGACCGTCCGCGAGTATGCTGTCGTCTTCGGCAATCAGAATTCGCATGGTGCGCCAGCCTGGCTTGCCGGCACCGTGGGGGTGGCCCCCGGCGCACAGCGGTCTCCGAAAATATTGTGGGTAGTTGGGCAGCGCGACGGTAAAAATGCGCGTTCGCATGAGAATCGTGCTTGCCAAAACTACTGTTTTTTTATACAGTGTCTGGGTTTCGTGTGCTGTCCTTTCAAAGTGGGCTGCACATCTGCCTCAGACGCCGTTCATCATAGCAAAGGACGATTCATGGAAGAAAGCAAGAAAGGCTCGGCTGGACTGACGGCTGAAAAGAGCAAGGCACTCGCTGCCGCACTCGCACAGATCGAAAAGCAGTTCGGCAAAGGGTCGGTCATGCGGCTCGGCGCAGGTGAGGCGGTCGAAGATATCCAGGTGGTCTCAACCGGATCGCTCGGCCTCGACATCGCGTTGGGCGTCGGCGGTTTGCCGCGTGGCCGTGTGGTCGAAATTTATGGTCCGGAATCGTCCGGTAAAACCACGCTGACGTTGCAGGTCGTCGCCGAAATGCAGAAGCTCGGCGGCACGGCAGCGTTTATCGACGCGGAACACGCGCTGGATATCCAGTACGCGGGCAAACTCGGCGTGAACGTGAACGAGTTGCTGGTTTCGCAGCCGGATACCGGCGAGCAGGCGCTCGAAATCGCCGACGCACTCGTGCGCTCGGGCTCGATCGACATGATCGTGATCGACTCGGTCGCGGCACTCGTGCCGAAGGCTGAAATCGAAGGCGAAATGGGCGACTCGCTGCCGGGTCTGCAAGCGCGTCTGATGTCGCAAGCGCTGCGCAAGCTCACCGGCACGATCAAGCGCACGAACTGCCTCGTGATCTTCATCAACCAGATCCGCATGAAGATCGGCGTGATGTTCGGCAACCCGGAAACCACTACCGGTGGTAACGCGCTGAAGTTCTACGCGTCGGTGCGTCTGGACATTCGCCGTATCGGTTCGATCAAGAAGAACGACGAAGTGATCGGCAACGAAACGCGCGTGAAGGTGGTGAAGAACAAGGTGGCTCCGCCGTTCCGCGAAGCGATTTTCGACATTCTTTACGGCGAAGGCATTTCGCGTCAGGGCGAAATCATCGATCTGGGCGTGCAGGCCAAGATCGTTGACAAGGCCGGCGCGTGGTACAGCTACAGCGGCGAACGTATCGGTCAAGGTAAGGACAACGCGCGTGAATTTCTGCGCGAAAATCCGGACATCGCTCGCGAGATCGAAAACCGTATCCGTGAATCGCTGGGCGTGAACGCCATGGCTGAAGCCGTGACCGGCGCAGCCGCTGAAGTCGCGGACGAAGAAGAGTAACCATCACGTGATACGCAAGGGCCGGCCGTTGTCCGATTCCGGACGCCACGCGGACGGCCCGCGTGATGAAGACGATGAGTCGTTCGATCCATTCGAATCGTTCGACGCACACGACCGCGCTGCGGGCCGCAATCCGCAGCGCGCGCAGTTTGAATCCCCATCGCCCGTAGAGTCGGATCCTTCCGAAACCACCTACACCCGCTCGCGTCGCGTTCCTGGCGAGGCGAAGCCCGGGCAAGACGAAGCCAAACAATCCAAACGTCCAGCACGCTCGCTGAAAGGCCGCGCGCTCGGCTATCTCTCCCGCCGCGAATACAGCCGCACCGAACTGGCTCGCAAGCTGAAGCCGTTCGTCGAGGAAAACGATTCGCTCGACACCGTGCTCGACGCGCTGGAAGCCGAAAACTGGCTGTCCGATTCGCGCTTTGCCGAAAGCCTGATCCATCGCCGTTCGTCGCGATTGGGCGCGAGTCGGATCGTCGGCGAATTGAAGCAGCATTCGGTCGACCAGACGCTCGTCGAAGAGGCCAGCGCGCAATTGCGCGAAACCGAACTCGCCCGTGCGCATGCCGTTTGGCAAAAGAAGTTCGGCCGCCTTCCCGAAACGCCCGCCGAACGTGCGAAGCAGCAGCGCTTTCTGGCCTCGCGCGGATTTTCGGGCGCCACGATCGGCAAAATCCTCAAGGGAATCGACGAGGAGTGGAGCGGCGAGTAGCCCCGTCGTCCGTCGTTCGCGCACAAACCCTTTGGGACGGTGCGTTGCGCTCCCAGCCACGCTCGGCGCGGCCGTGCGCGATCCGACCTGTCTCAAATACCCAGTATGCTAAAATTCATGGGTTTTCCAATCCGGCCTTTCCTTCCCGCATGCCGCTCTCCCAGCCCGTGTCCCGTCAGTTGCGCCATCGTCGCGCAATCAGAGCGGAAGCCTATGAGCGAGCCGATGGCCTGTGGGATGTGGAAGCGTGCTTGACTGACGAAAAACCGCGCGACGTGGTGCTTGCGTCGGGCGTCCGGCCCAATGGTCAGCCGATCCATGAACTCTGGCTTCGCATCACCATCGATCGCAAGCTCAATGTCGTCGACGCCGAGGCGTCGTCCGACTGGGTGCCCTATCCAGGGTTGTGCCAAGCCAGCAATCCCGCCTACCGTGCCCTCATCGGGCTCAATCTCCGTCAAAACTTCCGTCGTGAGTCTGCCCGTTTGCTTGGCGGCACGGCGGGTTGCACGCATCTCACCGAGCTGTGCGCGATCCTGCCGACCGCCGCGATTCAGGCATTCGCGGGTGAGGTTTGGAATACCGGTGACAGCACGCCGGGCGCGAACGCAGGTTCAGGAGACGGATCGTCTAATAGCACAGGCGAGCATTCCAACGATAAACCGCCATTCCAGCTGGGACGCTGCCACGCGCTGCGTTTCGACGGCGAGGCGGTGCAGCAGTTTTATCCGCGCTGGTATGGCCGCGCTCCGTATACAGCGGATCGCGCGGCATCGTCAGGCGACGGGGCAGTCCGCCAGACAGGCGAGGGCGGCAACGCGTCCGGCATGAACGACGGCAGCGGAAACGAAGTTCAATCCAACTCTCAGACTGAAGGGAATCACGCATGAAGATTCACGAGTACCAGGGTAAGGAAATCCTGCGGAAATTCGGCGTCGCGGTACCGCGCGGCAAGCCGGTCTTCTCGGTGGATGATGCGGTCAAGGCCGCGGAAGAGCTCGGCGGCCCGGTATGGGTCGTGAAGGCTCAGATCCACGCGGGTGGCCGTGGCAAGGGCGGCGGCGTGAAGGTCGCCAAGTCGCTGGATCAGGTTCGCGAGTACTCGGAACAGATCCTCGGCATGCAGCTCGTCACGCACCAGACCGGCCCGGAAGGCCAGAAGGTGAATCGCCTGCTGATCGAAGAAGGCGCTGACATCAAGAAGGAACTGTATGTCGGCCTCGTGATCGATCGCGTCTCGCAGAAGATCGTCGTGATGGCATCGAGCGAAGGCGGCATGGACGTCGAAGAAGTCGCGGAAAAGACGCCTGAGCTGATCCACAAGATCGCCGTCGACCCGGCAACCGGCCTGAAAGACGCCGAAGCCGACGAACTGGCCACGAAGATCGGCGTGCCCGCTGCTTCGCTGCCGCAAGCGCGCGCGATCCTGCAAGGCCTGTACAAGGCATTCTGGGAAACCGACGCATCGCTGGCCGAAATCAACCCGCTGATCCTGACCGGCGACGGCAAGGTCATCGCGCTGGACGCCAAGTTCAACTTCGATTCGAACGCACTGTTCCGTCACCCGGAAATCGTCGCGTATCGCGATCTGGACGAAGAAGATCCGGCTGAAGTCGAAGCCTCGAAGTTCGACCTCGCGTACATCTCGCTCGACGGCAACATCGGCTGCCTCGTGAACGGCGCCGGCCTCGCAATGGCAACGATGGACACCATCAAGCTGTTCGGCGGCGAACCGGCGAACTTCCTGGACGTGGGCGGTGGCGCCACGACCGAGAAGGTCACGGAAGCGTTCAAGATCATGCTGAAGAACCCGAACCTGACCGCGATTCTGGTCAACATTTTCGGCGGCATCATGCGCTGCGACGTGATCGCGGAAGGCGTGATCGCGGCGTCGAAGGCCGTCTCGCTGAAGGTGCCGCTCGTGGTCCGCATGAAGGGCACGAACGAAGACCTCGGCAAGAAGATGCTCGCTGAATCCGGTCTGCCGATCATCGCGGCTGACAGCATGGAAGAAGCGGCTCAGAAGGTCGTCGCGGCCGCTGCGGGCAAGGCGTAAGCCTCCCCGTAGCCGCTTTTCCAGGATTAACCAGGATTACGAATGGCGGCGTGCACGCGCTGCGGGCGAGAACATTCCGCCTCGCGGCGCCGCCGCATGACGCCAAACGAACAGAGGTCAATACATGTCGATTCTGATTAACAAAGACACCAAGGTCATCACGCAGGGCATCACCGGCAAGACCGGTCAGTTCCACACGCGTGCTTGCCGTGAATATGCAAACGGCCGCGAAGCGTACGTTGCGGGCGTGAACCCGAAGCGTGCCGGCGAAGACTTCGAAGGCATTCCTATCTACGCAAGCGTCGCTGAAGCCAAGGCTGAAACGGGCGCGACCGTGTCGGTGATTTACGTGCCGCCGGCAGGCGCTGCTGCTGCGATCTGGGAAGCGGTCGAAGCCGATCTGGATCTGGCGATCTGTATCACGGAAGGCATTCCCGTCCGTGACATGATCGAGCTGAAGGCTCGCATGCGCGCTGAAAATCGCAAGACGCTCCTGCTCGGACCGAACTGCCCGGGCACGATCACGCCGGACGAACTGAAGATCGGCATCATGCCGGGTCACATCCACCGCAAGGGCCGCATCGGCGTCGTGTCGCGTTCGGGCACGCTGACGTACGAAGCAGTCGGTCAATTGACGGCGATCGGCCTCGGCCAATCGTCGGCAGTCGGTATCGGCGGCGACCCGATCAACGGTCTGAAGCACATCGACGTGATGAAGATGTTCAACGACGATCCGGAAACGGACGCCGTCATCATGATCGGCGAGATCGGTGGTCCGGACGAAGCGAACGCTGCCGAGTGGATCAAGGACAACATGAAGAAGCCGGTGGTCGGCTTCATCGCCGGCGTCACGGCGCCTCCGGGCAAGCGCATGGGCCATGCCGGCGCGCTGATCTCGGGCGGTGCCGACACCGCTGAAGCGAAGCTGGAAATCATGGACGCGTGCGGCATCAAGGTCACGAAGAACCCGTCGGAAATGGCGCGTCTTCTGAAGGCAATGCTGTAAATCGAAATTCGCGCGCTGTCACGGCGCGTTTTTTGATACGCTTACGAAGTCCTTTCGTGAGCACGCGGTTCAAAAAGCGGGGGAGTGTAGACTCCTCCGCTTTTTTATTGGCCGCTCGCCGCATTACTTCTTATTCTTTCAATCATGCTCGAGTTCTTCGCCACGCTCCACTGGGGCGCCGTCATCCAGATCATCGTCATCGACATTCTGCTGGGTGGCGATAATGCGGTCGTGATCGCGCTGGCCTGCCGCAATTTGCCGCCGTCGCAACGCACGAAGGGCGTGCTGTGGGGCACGGCAGGCGCGATTGTGCTGCGCGTGGCGTTGATCGCGTTCGCGGTCGCACTGCTCGATGTGCCGCTGCTCAAGTTCGCGGGCGGACTGTTGCTGTTGTGGATCGGCGTGCGTCTGATGGCGCCGGCGCACGACCCGCATGAGAACGTCAAGCCGGCCGACAAGCTGATGTCGGCGATCAAGACCATCATCGTCGCGGACGCGGTGATGAGCCTCGACAACGTGATCGCCATCGCGGGCGCGGCTGAGGCCGCCGATCCGGAACACCGTCTGGCGCTGGTGATTTTCGGCCTGGTGGTGAGCATTCCGTTGATCGTGTGGGGCAGCCAGCTGGTTCTCAAACTGCTCGACCGCTTCCCGATCGTCATTACGCTCGGCGCCGGGTTGCTGGGCTGGATCGCGGGCGGGCTGATCATCAACGACCCGGCAGGCGATCGTTGGCCGATCCTCGATACGCCGTGGGCCGAATACGGTATGAGCATCGCGGGGGCGTTGTTCGTCATCGTCCTCGGCTATCTGCTCAAGCGCCGCAACGCCCATCGCGCGGCGGCTTGAGACAGGCTCCGGCGTCGGCGTGAGTCGAACCAGGCTGCAACGTTAGCCATTCGGCTGACTGTCTGACACGAACACCGCTGGCTACGATTGATACGCCTGTTCCCGATCCGTGGGGCAGGCGTTTTCGTTTCAGGAGCCTGCCGATGATCTTCACTTTGCCTTATTCCCCTTACTCCCAGTCCTCGCTGGCCACGCGCTCACGATCTTGCCGGGCGGGCTTGTCCGCGCGGCTCGCGCGTGCCTGCCGACGCCTTGGCTTCGGTTTCACGCTGATCGAACTGATGATCGTGCTCGCGATCGTCGGCGTGATCGCCGCCTATGCGATTCCCGCGTATCAGGACTATCTGGCTCGCAGCCGCGTCGGCGAAGGGCTCTCGCTGGCGGCGTCCGCGCGGTTGGCGGTGGCTGAAAACGCCGCGAGCGGTAACACGTTCAACGGCGGCTATGCGTCGCCGCCCGCCACCCGCAACGTCGAGTCCATTCGGGTCGACGACGACACCGGCCAGATTACCGTCGCCTTCACGACGCGCGTCGCAGCCGTCGGTTCGAACACGCTCACGCTCGTGCCGTCGGTGCCTGACAATGCGGATGCGCCGACTGCGCGCGTCGCGTTGAGCAAGGGCGGAGTGCAGGCGGGCGCGCTCACGTGGGAATGTTTCGCGGGCGGCAAAGCGGCGTCCTCGCTGCCGGCGCCGGGCGCGGGTCCGGCACCCACCGATGCGCCCACGTTGCCGTCGAATCTCGCCCCACCGGAGTGCCGTTCATGAACGAATGCGACATGAGCGCGCGGTAGCCGCGCGAGTGAGGCGGCGTCGCAGCCGCCCACACGTAAAAGGCTGATTTTTGGGATATTTCAGCCGGGCCGGCGCACAGCAGGAGGATTTTTTTGTATAGTGCGCCGGTTGCTGACGCCCACCGGTTCCTCGATGCCCACCCCTTTCGCGCGCTATCTGTCTTTCAATTTGTTGGCTCTCGCGTTGGTGCTGCCTTATGCAGTCGTCAACCATACGTATCCGATTCCGACCTTTTACGCTGAATTCACCGCACTCGCCCTGTATCTGGTGACCGGCGCGGGTGTCGTGCTGCTGGTGGCGAGCGCCAAGCCGCGTGTGACGTTCGCCTCGCCGGTGGTCGCGCTGGTGCCGTTGCTGTTCGGGCTGCTGCTGGTGGCGCAGTCGGTGGTATTGCCGGTCTCGCAGCCTTCGATGAACTGGCTCGGCGGCGGCTATCTGCTGGCGGCCTTCATGGCGACGCACGCCGGCTACGGCTTCGCGCGCGCCAAGCTCAACGAGACCGCGTTGCGCTGGGCGGCGGGGGCGTTGATCGTCGGCGGGCTGTTTGCGGTGTTTTGCCAGGTCATCCAGTTGTTTCACCTCGAAGTGCGCGTGTCGCCGCTCGTGGTCGCCTATAACGTGACCATCGAGCGCCGGCCGTTCGGCAACATGGCTCAGGCCAACCACCTTGCCACCTACATCGCGTTTGCGATGGCGGGCGCGCTGTTCCTCGTGCAAACGAGGCGGATCGCTGTAAGCATCTGGTTCCTCGTGTCGACCATTTTCGCGGTGGGCCTCGCGCTGACCGTGTCGCGCGGACCGTGGCTGCAGATGGGTGTGATCGTGGTGGCAGGTTTCTGGATGGCGTTCGCGCAGATGCGGGACCAGTCGCAGGCACGCCGCGGCAATCGTGAGTGGATCATTCCGATCGTGCTGGCCGTGCTGTTTTTCGTGATCAACGCGCTGATCCGCTGGGCCAACGTTCGCTACCACCTGGAGCTCGGACAGTCCGCGGCGGAACGTTTTCAGGACGCCGGCCAGATCGCGCCGCGCCTCGCGCTGTGGAAATACGGCTGGACGATGTTCAAGACGCACCCGCTGCTGGGCGTCGGTTGGGGCGAATTTCCGAGCTATCAGTACGAGTTTGCAAAGTCGCTCGGCGGCGTCGAGATCGCCAACAATTCGCACGACATCTTTATCGACTTGCTCGCGAAGACCGGTTTGGTCGGCCTCGCGATCGTGCTGTTCGGTCTGATTACGTGGCTCGTGCGCGTGGTGCGCGCGCCGCAAAGTTCGGCACGCGTCTTCGGCATTGCGCTGATTGGTGTGCTGGTCATGCACGCGCTGGTCGAATATCCGCAGCAGTACATGTTCTTCCTGCTGCCGGCGATGTTCGTGTTCGGCCTGCTGGAAACAAAGCCGCTGCGCTTCGTGCCCGCACGGCTGTCGTTCGGCGTCTTTGCCGTGGTGGTGTTCGGCGGGCTGGCCGCGCTGTATCCGGTGTATCGCGACTATGCGCGCGCCGAGGTGCTGTATTACGGCCAGCGTCCCGCCGAGCAATATCGCGCCGACCCGTCGTTCCTGTTCCAGGCGTGGGGCGAATATGGTCTGGCGACGCTTTTGCCGATGAATTCGACGGATCTGCCGCAGAAGCTCGCCATGCACAAACAGGCCATGGCGTTGTTACCGGGCGAAACCGTGTTGCGTCGCTATGCGGTATTGCAAGCGTTGAGCGGCGATCAGGCCGGGGCACTCGATACTGTCGAACGCCTGAAGATTTTTGCCACGGAACTGAAGGACTGGCCGTCGCAACTGGGCTACGTGTACCAGCTTTGCGACGAGCAGAAAACGCTGACCGGTTTCAAGGCGGAACTGGTCAAGCGCTACGGCGTGCCAGCAGCCGACGTCAACGAGGACGACGATAGCGACGAGGAGTGAGGCGCTACGTTCGCTTCTTAAAGCTTCAAGCTTTAAAGTTGGCGCGGGTTGATGACGCAGGCAGTCGTCAACTCGCCACCCAATCCCCGGATTTCCCGCCGTGCTTCTCCAGCACTTTCACATCGGTGATCGTCATCCCGCGATCCACCGCCTTGCACATGTCGTACACCGTCAGCAGTCCAACCTGCACGGCAGTCAGCGCTTCCATCTCCACGCCCGTTCGCCCCAGCGTTTCAACCTGCACCGTGCAATGCACGCCCGGCAGCGTGTCATCAAGTTCGAAATCCACTTTCACGCGCGTGAGCGCGAGCGGGTGACACAGCGGAATCAGATCGGCAGTGCGCTTCGAGCCTTGAATCGCGGCAATCCGCGCGATGCCGATCACGTCGCCCTTCTTGGCATTGCCGTCGCGAATCAGCGCAAACGTCTCCGGCAGCATGCGAATCGAGCCGCGCGCAACAGCGATGCGCTTGGTCTCCTGCTTGCCGCCGACGTCCACCATATGCGCCTGGCCGGCTGCGTCGAAATGAGTGAGTTCAGGCATGGTTCGGCTCCTTAAGAGGGCGCCTATCATAGCAGTGCGGTAAAGGCGCACGGCGGCGGCACTGCGGTTACGAGGACCAAAGCGCCACGCGCCGAAACACGCGATCGACGCAGGCGATGCGGCAATCGCCCGAATCCCCATGACACGAATCACATGAATTCCCGCGACGACTGATTACAATTGCCTCATGCCCGCTATCTTAGTCCGAGCGGCGGGCGTCGCTTTCGACTTCGTCAACTCGACCTCGCGATGCGTCCGAAACGGTTCCTCGCTGCGTTGCTCTCAGTCGCGCTGGCCGCGCCGCCGGGCGCGTTCGCGCAATCGTCCGGCGGGTCGAGCATCGCGCTCAACACGTTGCCCGCGGAGCCGCCGCTGGTCAGCGGACCGGCCGCTGCCTACGCCGGTCCGCTCGTGCCGTCCGATATCGCGCAGGGCGTGTTCGGCGTGTACGGCGGCGCGCAGAGCCGCTTCTCCGGCAATACCGGCGTGAACACCAACTGGCGCGCACCGATCGTCACGCAGCAACTCCCTGATCTCGGCAACGGCGGCTCCGGCTCGCTCACGCCGCAGGCCGAGCGCAAACTCGGTGAGCGCGTCATGCGCGAACTGCGCCGCGACCCCGACTATCTCGACGACTGGCTGGTGCGCGACTATCTGAACTCGGTTGCCGCGAAACTGGCCGCGGCGGCAAGCGCGCTATATATCGGCGGATATCGTCCGGACTTTGATCTGTTCGCGGTGCGCGACCCGCAGATCAACGCCTTCTCGCTGCCGGGCGGTTTTATCGGCGTGAACACCGGCCTGATCGTGGCCACGCAGACCGAGTCCGAGTTGGCATCGGTGCTGGGTCACGAAATGGGACACGTGTTGCAGCGGCACATCTCGCGGATGATCACGACTGGCGAACGCAGCACCTATGCGGCGCTCGCGGGCCTGTTGTTCGGTGTGCTGGCCGGCGTGCTCGCGCATAGCGGCGACCTCGGCAGCGCGATTGCGATCGGCGGCCAGGCGTATGCGGTCGACAACCAGTTGCGGTTTTCGCGTTCCGCCGAGCACGAGGCGGACCGCGTCGGCTTTTTGCTGCTTGCCGGCGCTGGCTACGATCCCTACGCAATGACGACCTTCTTCGGCCGCCTCGATCGTGCCGCGATGAGCGACACCGGCATTCCGGCGTATGCGCGCACTCATCCGCTGACCGGCGAACGGATTGCCGACATGGAGGACCGTGCGCGCCGCGCGCCTTACCGGCAACCGCACCAATCGGCCGAATATGGTTTTGTGCGGGCACGGTCTCGTCTGCTGCAGGACCGCTCCCGCAGCGAGTACGGCGACGAGATTTCGCGCTTGCGCTCCGAGATCGAGGACCGCACGGCGGTCAACGTCGCGGCGAACTGGTACGGCATCGCGTACGGGCAGATGCTGCTCGAACGTTACGACGACGCGTCGGCGTCGCTGGCGTCGTCCCGGGCGGCGTTCGCGATGGGCGAGCAGGCCGAGGGCGGCACGGCGCGCAGTTCGCCGAGCCTCGACGTTCTAGCCGCCGACATCGCGCGGCGCGCCGGCCGCGACGACGAGGCCGCGCGTCTGGCCGAGCTGGCGCAGAAGCGCTGGCCGCAGTCGAATGCCGCCATCGACATGCATATCCGCACCTTGCTGACTTTGCACCGTTTTGCCAATGCTCAGGCGCTCGCGCAAAAAGAGACCCGTACCCAGCCCGATCAGCCGGCCTGGTGGTTGTATCTCGCCCAGGCTAGCGCGGGTACCGGCGACGCGTTGACACAGCATCGTGCAATGGCTGAGAAGTTCGCGCTCGAAGGAGCGTGGCCTTCGGCGATCCGGCAATTGAAGGACGCGCGCGATCTGAAGACGATCGGCTACTACGACCTCGCGACCGTCGACGCGAGGCTGCATGAGATGGAGAGCCGCTATAAGGAAGAGCGGCTGGACGAGAAGAGTTGAGCGTCGCCTGGTTGCCGGCGCTTGGTTGTGTTCGACGCGCCGGCGTGGTCGTCAAGGTACAGCGAGCGGTGCGGGTAGGTAGCGCTCAAGCGCCCGCAGCCGCCGGACTCGGCACAAATCCGAAACGTGCCGCAACGTCGCCCCGCCGCACAGCCTGCAGCGGCAACACCACCTGATTGTTCCAGCGAAACTCACCGCTCATCGAATCGTCCGCCAGCGTTGCGTGATCGGAGAACACTTCCAGATCATGGTCGTGCAAGACGGCGACTCTTGGCGGCGTTGCGCCATCGGCAAAGAGAATGCCGCCTTCTTCATCGACGAATACGGCGGTCGGCTCGAAAGGGCCGCCAGCCTGATCCTGCAAAGCAAGCACGCTGCGGGCCTCGACGTCGGCACCGGCGGATAACCTCACCACCCACGGCGTATAGCCCAACTCGACATACACGCGCTGCGGACCGTTCTGGAAATACCACTGCCCGCGCTCGTCAGCGTCGTAATTCCGGTTGATGAACGCGAGCAAGGCTTCGTGGCGGATCGGCGTGCCCGGCGAACCGCTGGCCTGCGCGGCCTCGTCGCGCATGCGCCAGTTGCCGCGCCTGTCCAGCATCAGCCACCCTGTGCAACTCGGTACATTCGGCCATTTGGCCAAGGCCTGCTTGACGATGTCATCCATGATCGACGTGTCGCTCCAGATAGCCGAGCACGCGCCGCGACAGCCAGTCGATGCGGCCCGGAAACGGCCCGGTCATAAAGCCGGCGTGGCCGCCGTGCTCGGGTTGATCGAGTTCCACCGCCACAGAGACCTCATGCCGCGACGGCAATGCCGCAGCCGGCAGGAACGGATCGTTGCGCGCGTTCAGCACCAGCGTCGGCACCTGAATCTGCGGCAGCAGGGGACGCGTGGTCGCCGTGCTCCAGTAGTGGTCGGTATCGCGAAAGCCGTGAAGCGGCGCGGTCACCACGTTGTCGAACTCGTACATGGTGCGGCTCGCGAGCATCGCGTCACGGTCGAACAGGCCTGGAAACTGAACCAGCTTCTGGTCGGCCTTCTGCTTGAGCGTCTTCAGGAAACTGCGCGTGTAGACGAGGCCGAAGCCCTGCGACAACGCGCGGCCGCCGGCATGGACGTCGATCGGCGTCGAGATCGCCGCGGCGGCCGAGATCACCGACGCCGCGTCCTCGCGCCGCTCACCCAGCCAGCGCAGCAGCACATTGCCGCCGAGCGACACGCCGGCCGCCACGATCGGCCCGCTGTGCGCGGCACGCAGCCGCCGCAGCACCCAGTCGACTTCGTTGCTGTCGGCGAGATGATAAAAGCGCGGCATGCGGTTCAACGAGCCGCTGCAACTGCGAAAGTGCGGCACGACGCCGTGCCAGCCGTACTCGCGCGCGGCTGCCATCAGCGAAGCGGCGTAGTGCGAGCTCGAACTGCCTTCGAGGCCGTGAAACAGCACGAAGAGCGGGGCGGTGTCGGCGGGAATGTGAGGTGCGGCGCCAAGCTGGGCGTCATGTTGCACCCAGTCGAGATCGATGAAATCGCCGTCGGGCGTGTCCCAGCGCTCGCGCCGAAACGCGACGGCGGGGCGGCGTGCGAACAGCGACGGGACGATGGTCTGCGCATGCCGGTTCGGCAGCCAGAGCGGCGCGCGGTAGAGCAACTCGACGGCGGCTTCGACCGTCGCCTCGACCGCGGCTGCGGCACGTGCCGTACCGGAAGCAGCGGGGTGATCGTGCGTCGTGCCCAAAAGGGACTTCCTGCGGGGCGTGCTCATGCCTGCTTCAGAACAGAAAAGTAAGACGCGCGGCGCGCGTCAGTGCAGCGACCCCTGGCCATGGCGCATCTTCGTGGCGAACTGGCTGGCGGTCTCATTGGGCATCGGACTCGCGTGAATGTGCGCGATGCGCCATTCGCCGCGTTCGTGAACCATCACATAAGTCGTGAACACCATGGCGGGCGTGGCCTTGGGGTCAGCCGGCCGGTGCGCTTCGGCAATCGCGTAGACCACGGTGCCGAGGCTGTCGTAGACGCGGATATCGAGCGGTTCGATGGAAACCCGCGCGGTTTCGAGCTGGATCTGCAAGCCCGCGCGAATGCTGTCGAGGCCGTGCAGGTGGGAGCCGTCGGCGCAGATGCAGCTGACGAACTCTTCATCGATCCACAGACCCATCAAGCTGTCGATATTGACCTCGGCGACGGCCTGGTAATAGGCGTTGAGGGTGTCGGCGGCGGCTTCGAAGATATGGGCAAAACGTGGCATGGCTCGTCAGTCTCTTGTGCGCGGCGCGCGGTTGCGGGACAGCGGTCAGCGGGACAGCCCGGGGCACCGGACAATCGCACCCGAGCGCCAGAATGCCCGCGCCGCAAGGCGCGAACATGACGCGACGCGCTCAGGGCGTGCGGTGTTGCGTGCAAGTGTCAGCGCGTTCAGCGTTGTGCAAGCAACATGCCGCGCAAATCGCCGAATACCTGCTCGGCGCTCAACTGCTTCAGGCAGTTCAGATGACCGAGCGGACACTCGCGCTCAAAACAGGGGCTGCATTCGAGATGAAGCCATTGTACCTTCGCAAGCTCGGACAAGGGCGGCGTGTGGCGCGGATCGGTCGAACCGTACACAGCCACGAGCGGCCGGCGCAGCGCGGCGGCCACGTGCATCAGTCCGGAATCGTTGGTGACCACCGCGTTGGCGCGCGAGATCAGCGCGCAGGCCTCGCCCAGCGCGGTCTGGCCGCACAGGTTGCGCACGTTCGGCGCTCGCTCGGCGATGGCCTGCGCGAGCGGCGCGTCTTTCGGCGAACCGAGTGCGACGATCTGCGTGTACGGGAACGACTGGCCGACCATTTGCGCGAGCGACGCAAAGTGCTCGGGCGGCCAGCGCTTAGCCGGGCCGTATTCGGCGCCCGGGCAGAACACCAGCAGCGGCACGCGCGTGTCGAGATTGAAGCGGGCCGAGACGCGCGATGCTTCGTTCAGGTCCGCGTCGAGGCGCGGCATCGGCAGGTCGTCGGGCAGCTTGGCGCCGGGCGCGTAGGCGAGGGCGGCGTATTGGCCGACCATCGGCGGGCGCTCGTCCTTGCGCGGATTCGCGTGACGCACGTTCAGCAGGCCATAGCGGCTCTCGCCGGTATAGCCGATGCGCAGTGGGATGCCCGCCATCCACGGAATCAGCGCCGACTTGAGCGAGTTCGGCAGCACGTAGGCGGCGTCGTAGCCGACGTCGCGCAAGTCGCTCGCCAGCTGCCAGCGGCGCAGCATTTGCAGCTTGCCGTGCGCGAGATCCGTGGCGTAGACGTCGCGGATTTCCGGCATGCGTTCGAGTACAGGCGCGACCCACGAGGGCGCGACCGCGTCGATGACGATGCGCGGATGCAATTTCACGAGGCGCGCAAACAGCGGCTGCGCCATCAATGCGTCACCGATCCAGTTCGGTGCGATAACCAACGCGCGACGCATCAGAGTGAGTGTCCGGTGTCGAAACGAAACGCCACACGCGCGATGTGCGCGGCGTTCGAAAGTTTAAAAGGGAATAAGCGGAGAGCCGCGTGGCGCGCGCCACGCAACAGCGGGCGCGCCGCCGCGGCGGCTCTTTGACGGCGCGCTTGTGCAGGTCGCAGCGTGACAGACAAACGCCGCGACCCTTCAGCGCTCAGCGTTCAGGTTCAATGACCCTTGACCACTTCGCCGTCGCGCAGCTTGTAACGCGTGCTGCAGTACGGGCATTTGGCTTCGCCGTGCGTGACGTCGATAAAGACACGCGGATGCGCGCTCCAGCGCGGCATGGCCGGGTTCGGGCAATACGCCGGCAGGTCTTTCGCCGACAGTTCGACCAGCGGCATTTCCTTGATTTCGCTCATGAGACGTTCTCGTTGTATGCAGGGTGCGTGCGGCGCGCCGGTTGATGCCGGCGCAGCGCGCGTTAGATCTTGGTCAGCCAGTTCGCGTACTTGTCGCTCTTGCCGTTCACGATATCGAAGAAGCCCGACTGCAGCTTCTCGGTGATCGGGCCGCGTGCGCCCGAGCCGATCGTGCGGTTGTCGAGTTCGCGGATCGGCGTGACTTCGGCGGCGGTGCCGGTGAAGAACGCTTCGTCGCAGGTATAAACCTCGTCGCGCGTGATGCGCTTTTCGATCACCTGGATGCCCGCGTCGCGCGCCAGCGTGATGACCGTGTCGCGCGTGATGCCGTCGAGGCACGAGGCCAGATCCGGCGTGTACAGCTTGCCGTTGTTCACGAGGAAGAAGTTCTCGCCCGAGCCTTCCGACACGTAGCCGTCCACGTCGAGCAGCAGCGCTTCGTCGTAGCCGTCGGCGATGGCTTCCTGGTTGGCGAGGATCGAGTTCACGTACCAGCCCGACGCCTTGGCGCGGACCATCGACACGTTCACGTGATGGCGCGTGAACGACGAAGTCTTCACGCGGATGCCCTTGGCGATGCCGTCTTCACCGAGGTAAGCGCCCCACGGCCAGGCGGCGATCGCCACATGGATGGTGTTGCCCTTGGCCGACACGCCGAGCTTTTCCGAACCGACCCAGATGATCGGGCGCAGATAGCAGGATTCGAGCTTGTTTTCGCGGACCACTTCGCATTGCGCGGCGGCGAGCGTTTCGTGGTCGAACGGCACGTCCATCTGGAAGATCTTGGCCGAGTTCAGCAGGCGCTTGGTGTGTTCCTGCAGACGGAAAATCGCGGTGCCGCCGTCCGCCGTCTTGTAGGCGCGGACGCCCTCGAAGACGCCCATGCCGTAATGCAGCGTGTGGGTGAGCACGTGGATCTTGGCATCGCGCCAATCGATGAGCTTGCCATCCATCCAGATCTTGCCGTCGCGGTCGGCCATTGACATACGATTCTCCAGCGGTGCGTTGTTAGGCGTAGCTAAGTCAGGTATAGCTAAGACCCGCATTTTAGCGTCTTTTGCACACGGAACGGGCATTTGGCCGCATTCCCGACGCTATAATCCAGCGCACGCATAATTCATATCCGAATGCGCCAGCGGGTGCTTGACGACCTGGCGCCGACTTCCCATCGTTGTAGCGCCCTTGGGCGCCCGCGTTTTCGTCCCCCATGCTCGCTCGCCTGTCAGATACCAATCGCCGTGCCTTCCGCGAAGGCGCGCGCGACTATTCGCCCACGCTGATGGCGATTTTCTCCTGGGGGCTCGTCACCGGCATCGCCATGAGCAAATCGGTGCTCACGTTGCCGCAGGCGCTCACCATGTCGCTGCTGTGCTACGCCGGCTCGTCGCAACTGGCGGTGCTGCCTCTGCTCGCAGCCAAGCTTCCGATCTGGACCGTGCTGCTCACGGCGGCGATGGTCAATACGCGTTTCGTGATCTTCAGCGTCGGACTTGCGCCGCACTTTTCCTATCTGTCGATGTGGCGGCGCATCGTGCTCGGTTACTTCAACGGCGACGTGATCTATCTGCTGTTCCAGAAGAAGAGCTTCCCGACCGGCTATGTGCCGGGCAAGGAGGCGTATTACTGGGGCATGGCGATTTGCAGCTGGCTGTCGTGGCAAGTGTCGTCGATTGCCGGCATTCTGCTGGCGAGCCTGATTCCCGATAACTGGGGACTCGCGCTGGCGGGCACGCTGGCCCTGCTGCCCATCATGGTGTCGGCGATCGCGACGCGCTCCACGCTGGTGGCGGTCGGCATTGCCGGTGTGGTGTCGCTGCTGGCTTTCGATCTGCCGTACCGGCTCGCGCTGCCGCTCGCGGTGATCGCGGCAATCATTGCCGGCAGCGCCGCCGACCTGATGGTCGAGCGCGCCGACTTGCGCCGCATCCGTAACAGCGCCGGAGATTCCCGATGACATCTACGCAGATCTGGCTGGCCATTTTTGGCATGACCTTCGTCACCGCCGTGACACGCGCGATGTTTCTAATCGGCGGCGAGCGCACCGTTTTGCCGGCGCGGGTGCAGCGCATGCTGCGTTATGCGCCGGCTGCGGCGCTCGCCGCCGTGGTCCTGCCGGACGTGCTGGCGACGCCCGACGGTTTGTCGTTCGCGCCGTCGAATCATGAGTTCTACGCCACGCTGGCGGGTCTCGCGTGGTTTTTGTGGCGGCGCACCATGCTCGGCACGATTGTCGTCGGAATGGTCGTGTTCACGTTGTTGCGCCTCTTCATGTAATTGAAGAGGCAGGAAATGTTGCGTTGCGGCGTAACAGCCCTTTGCTCCAAATACGGGACATTCGCCCGGTCGCGGGTCAGAAGGCTGTGTGGATCAGTTAAAATGCTTGTTTCCGGGATAAGCGCGCCGCTGCAAGGCGCGCGGGCCGCGGCTCTGCCGCCGGCACCCGAGTCAGTGGAGCCGCTGCCGTGCCTGAGCGCTGGAGTTCACCGCGCTTGAGTACCGCGCGCCGTCCGCCACCGCCTTCCCATCAACTCGCACACACACGCCCATGAACAAGGTATTGCGTCTCTCCGATCTGATCGCCGAAGGCAAGCTATCCGGCAAACGCGTGTTCATCCGCGCCGATCTGAACGTGCCGCAGGACGATCAAGGCAACATTACCGAAGACACCCGTATCCGCGCCTCCGTGCCGGCCATCAAGGCCGCGCTCGATGCAGGCGCCGCCGTGATGGTCACGTCGCATCTGGGCCGTCCGACCGAAGGCGATTTCAAGCCGGAAGATTCGCTGGCGCCGGTCGCGAAGCGTCTGGCCGAACTGCTCGGCCGTGACGTGCCGCTGGTGGCGAACTGGGTCGAAAACGGCGTGAACGTCGCGCCGGGCTCGGTCGTGCTGCTGGAAAACTGCCGCGTCAACAAGGGCGAGAAGAAAGACTCCGACGAGCTCGCGCAAAAAATGGCGAAGCTCTGCGATATCTACGTGAATGACGCGTTCGGCACCGCACACCGCGCCGAAGCCACCACGCACGGGATCGCCAAATACGCGCCTGTGGCGTGCGCCGGCCCGCTGCTGGCCGCCGAACTCGAGGCGCTCGGCAAGGCGCTGGGCGCGCCGAAGCGTCCGCTGGTGGCGATCGTCGCCGGCTCGAAGGTGTCCACCAAGCTGACCATTCTGAAGTCGCTGGCCGACAAGGTCGATCAGCTGATCGTGGGCGGCGGCATCGCCAACACGTTCATGCTGGCTGCCGGCCTGAAGATCGGCAAGTCGCTCGCCGAAGCCGATCTGGTGAACGAAGCCAAAGCCATCATCGACGCCGCGAAAGCGCGCGGCGCCTCGGTGCCGATCCCGACCGACGTGGTCACGGCCAAAGAGTTCTCGCCGACCGCCAAGGCCGAAATCAAGGCCGTCGCCGACGTTCAAGACGACGACATGATCCTCGACATCGGACCGGAAACGGCCAAGGTGCTCGCCGCGCAACTGGAAAAAGCCGGCACGATCGTGTGGAACGGCCCGGTCGGCGTGTTCGAATTCGACCAGTTCGGCAACGGCACGAAGACGCTGGCGGATGCGATCGCCAAGTCGTCGGCGTTCTCGATTGCCGGCGGCGGCGATACGCTCGCGGCGATCGCCAAGTACGGCATCCACGACAAAGTCAGCTATATCTCGACGGGCGGCGGCGCCTTCCTCGAGTTCCTCGAAGGCAAGAAGTTGCCCGCTGTCGAAGTTCTGGAATCGCGGGCTTAACGTGACGACGCGCTCCCCAACGGCAAAGTCTGCAAAAGCGCGCGGCGGCAAGCCGCGCAACACCGCAGCAGCATCGGCAGGGGAGCGCGCGGTGCGCTCCGCCGCCACTCCGGCAGCGGCCGACCCCGCGGTTGAATTCGCGACCGGTCCAGTTAGCGCCGAACATCAGCAAGAAGAATCCGGGGCGTCCCTCGCGCTCGCGGAGTTGACCACTGCCAGTGAGGCAGCGGAATTGTCCAGCGCAGATGCTGTGCAAACCGCCTCGCCATCCGCAGAACTCCCCGACGAAGAACTCGCCCCGCCACCGGCACTCCCCGTGCTGGTCTCGAATACCGCTTCACTCAATAAAGCGACGCTGGTTTCAACCGGCGCGCAGCCCCCGGCAGCATCCTTCGGTGCGCAGCCTCCGCATCCGACTCGCAGCGCTCTTTCCAGCGATCTCACCCAGACGAGGAGACTCATGCATCGCGCCACCAAGATTGTCGCCACCATCGGCCCGGCTTCCAATACGCCGGAAATCCTGCTGCAAATGATTCAGGCAGGGCTGGACGTGGTGCGGCTCAATTTCTCGCACGGCACCGCCGACGACCACCGCCAGCGCGCCGAATTCGTGCGCGAGGCGGCCCGTCAGGCCGGCCGCGAAGTCGCCATCATGGCGGACCTGCAAGGCCCGAAAATCCGGGTCGGCAAATTTGAAAACGGCAAGATCATGCTGGTCGCCGGCGAGCCGTTTGTGCTCGACGCCGACTGCGAACTCGGCAACGAGCAGCGCGCCGGTCTGGACTACAAAGACCTGCCGCGTGACCTGAAACCGGGCGACGTGCTGTTGCTCAACGACGGCCTGATCGTGCTGAACGTTTCGCGCGTGATCGGCAACGAGATCCACACGGTCGTCACGATCGGCGGCGAACTGTCGAACAACAAGGGCATCAACCGCCAGGGCGGCGGCCTGTCGGCGCCCGCGCTGACCGCCAAGGACATGGAAGACATCCGCACCGCCATGTCGCTCGGCGTGGATTATGTCGCGGTCTCGTTCCCGAAGAACGCCACCGACATGGAAATGGCCCGCCAGCTGGCGAACATCGCCGGCGCGCCGTTCGGCATCAAGCCGAAGATGATCGCCAAGATCGAGCGCGCGGAAGCCATCCCAGCGTTGCAGGGCATTCTCGACGCATCGGACGGCATCATGGTCGCGCGCGGCGATTTGGCCGTGGAAGTGGGGAATGCCGCAGTCCCCGCGCTGCAAAAGCGGATGATCCGTATGGCGCGCGAATCGAACAAGTTCGTGATCACCGCCACGCAGATGATGGAGTCGATGATCCACGCGCCGGTGCCGACCCGCGCCGAAGTGTCGGACGTCGCCAACGCCGTGCTGGATGGCACGGACGCGGTGATGTTGTCGGCGGAATCGGCGGCGGGCAAGTATCCGGTGCAGACCATCGAAACCATGGCGGCGATCTGCGTCGAAGCCGAGAAGTCCGAGCAGTCGGAGCTGGACAAGGATTTCCTCGACCGCACGTTCACGCGGATCGACCAGTCGATCGCAATGGGCGCGCTGTTCACGGCGTTCCATCTCGGCGCGAAGGCGATCGTGGCGTTGACCGAATCCGGTTCGACCGCACTGTGGATGTCACGTCACTGGACCCACGTGCCGATTTTCGCGCTCACGCCGCGGGTCGGCAGCGAGCGGGCCATGGCGCTGTACCGCAACGTGACTTCGCTGCATCTGGACACCAACACTGATCGCGACACGGCGTTGCAGCAGGCCTTGGAGACCGTGGTCAGCAAGGGTTATGCGTCGCGCGGCGACATGGTGGTGCTGACCGTCGGCGAGCCGATGGGTCAGGCCGGCGGGACGAATACGCTGAAGATCGTACGGGTCGGCGAACCGTATTGATTCGCAGGACTGCTCGATCGGCGCGCGTCGATTGAACGAAGCAGGCTGTCATGCCCCGCGAGAGGCGGCGCACAGGCTCGGATTGCGCGTTGAGCGGCAAGGACCGCTCCGCGCTTTAGAGACCGTGCGAACGGGTATGCAGCTTGCTCCGGGACCAACTCGCAAAAAAGGTGCCGACGGCAAAAGATTTCGTTTCAATCTATGGAGTTATTGCATGCCTCTCGTATCAATGCGTCAACTGCTGGACCATGCTGCTGAAAACGGCTACGGTCTTCCGGCATTCAACGTGAATAATCTGGAGCAGGTTCAGGCGATCATGGCGGCGGCCGACAAGGTCAACGCTCCGGTCATCATGCAGGCGTCGGCCGGCGCGCGTAAGTACGCGGGCGAAGCGTTCCTGCGTCATCTGATCGAAGCCGCAGTCGAGTCGTATCCGCACATTCCGGTCGTGATGCACCAGGATCACGGCCAGTCGCCGGCGGTCTGCATGGCGGCGATTCGCAGCGGTTTTACCAGCGTGATGATGGACGGTTCGCTCGAAGCCGACGGCAAGACGGTCGCGTCGTACGAGTACAACGTAGACGTGTCGCGCAAGGTCGTGGAAGCGGCTCACTCGATTGGCATCACGGTGGAAGCGGAACTGGGCGTGCTCGGTTCGCTGGAAACCATGAAGGGCGACAAGGAAGACGGCCACGGCGCGGAAGGCACGATGACGCGCGAGCAGTTGTTGACCGACCCGGAGCAGGCTGCCGATTTCGTCAAGCTGACCCAGTGCGACGCGCTGGCTATCGCGATCGGTACGTCGCACGGCGCGTACAAGTTCAGCAAGAAGCCCACGGGCGATATTCTGTCGATCCAGCGCATCAAGGAAATTCACCAGCGCATTCCGAACACCCATCTGGTGATGCACGGTTCGTCGTCGGTGCCGCAGGAACTGCTGGCGGAAATCCGTGAATTCGGCGGCGACATGAAGGAAACCTACGGCGTGCCGGTCGAGGAAATCCAGGAAGGCATCAAGAACGGCGTGCGCAAGGTCAATATCGACACGGACCTGCGTCTGGCCATCACCGGTGCGATCCGCCGCTACATGGCGACCAACCCGGGCAAGTTCGATCCGCGCGATTACCTCAAGCCGGCGCGCGAAGCGGCGATGAAGATCTGCGTCGAGCGCTACACGCAATTCGGCTGCGAAGGCCAGGCTGGCAAGATCAAGCCGGTTTCGCTTGATAAAATCGCGGAGAAGTACAAAGCAGGCGAGCTTTCGCAAGTCGTCCGCTAAGCTATCAACAGGCTCCGCGCCTGGCCGTTTGGCCAGGTTGTCGTTAGACCGCCGTTCCCGCATCATCCGGGGAACGGCGTTTCCCTTTTGTTCCGGTCACACTTTTTGCCTCACTTTTAGCGAACCACGACGATGTCTACCCTCTACGAATCCACGCTCCGCTCGCTGCCGTTGCTCGGCCGCGGTAAAGTCCGCGACAACTATGCGGTGGGCAACGACCAGTTGCTGATCGTCACGACCGACCGTCTGTCGGCGTTCGACGTCATCATGGGCGAGCCGATTCCGAATAAGGGACGCGTGCTCAACGAAATGGCGAACTTCTGGTTCGAGAAACTGAAGCATGTGGTGCCGAACCACCTGACGGGCGTCGCGCCCGAATCCGTGGTGGCGGCCGACGAGGTCGAGCAGGTAAAGGGCCGCGCGGTCGTCGTAAAGCGTCTGGAACCGATCCTCGTCGAAGCCGTGGTGCGCGGCTATCTGGCCGGCAGCGGCTGGAAAGACTACCAGGCAACCGGTTCGGTATGCGGCGTCGAACTGCCGCCGGGTCTGCAAAACGCGCAGAAGCTGCCCGAGCCGATCTTCACGCCGGCAGCCAAGGCCGAAATGGGCCATCACGACGAAAACATCACTTACAACGAGATGGAGCGCCGCATCGGCACCGAACTATCGGCCACGATCCGCGACATCTCGATCAGGCTGTACAAGGAAGCGGCTGATTACGCGGCCACGCGCGGCATCATCATCGCGGATACGAAGTTCGAGTTCGGTCTCGACAATCACGGCAAGCTGTATCTGATGGACGAGGCGCTGACCGCGGATTCGTCGCGCTTCTGGCCGGCCGACCAGTATCAGGTCGGCACGAACCCGCCGTCGTTCGACAAGCAGTTCGTGCGCGACTGGCTCGAAACCCAGCCGTGGAAGAAAGAGCCGCCGGCGCCGAAGCTGCCGGACGACGTTGTCACTAAGACGGGCGAGAAGTATCAGGAAGCGCTTGAACGCCTGACCGGGCATAAGCTCGCCTGATTCGCGCTGGTCAGATTGGCGCCGGTCGGCCTCGCATCGGTTGGATCGCATCTCCCGGATTCGCGCCGCGTAAGTAAGGGCGGCCGCAACGGTTTTGCGCTCCCGAGAAAGTCGCCTCGGGACTCACCCCTCGAGGGGCGGGCGCGAAGCAACTGCTTTGCGCCGCTTCTAACCGGGCGCCGGACCACCGCAAAGTTTTTCGCTCCGCCGGGGCGTCTGGCGCGAAGCGACAGGTCCGGGGCGCTCTCAAGAAACAAGGAAGCCGTAAGATGAGTGAAGCACAAACCGCCCATACGCATGGCGCGCCGGTGATCGGCGTGCTGATGGGCTCCAGTTCCGACTGGGAAGTGATGAAGAACGCCGTGGCCATTCTGCAGGAATTCGGCGTGCCCTACGAAGCCAAGGTCGTGTCCGCGCACCGCATGCCCGACGAAATGTTCGCCTATGCTGAAAGCGCGCGCGAGCGCGGCATTCGCGCGATCATCGCTGGTGCGGGCGGCGCGGCGCATCTGCCGGGCATGCTGGCCGCCAAGACCACGGTGCCGGTGCTCGGCGTGCCGGTGGCGAGCAAGTACCTGAAGGGCGTCGATTCGTTGCATTCGATCGTGCAGATGCCCAAGGGCGTGCCGGTCGCCACGTTTGCGATCGGCGAGGCGGGCGCGGCGAACGCGGCGCTGTTCGCGGTGTCGCTGCTGAGCGGCACGAGCGACGAGTATGCGGAGAAGCTGGCTGCGTTCCGCGTGCGCCAGAACGAAGCGGCTCACGCCATGGTGTTGCCGGCGCTGTAAGTGCACAGACTGATTGCTTGAAGACGTCCCCCTGTCCGACCCCCGGCCGGGTGCCTGCCAGCGCATTGCACGCACGCATTGCACACAGCACCCAGCCGCGACCGACCACTAAGATGAACCCAGACAACACACCGGTTTCACCGATTCTGCCCGGCGCATGGCTTGGCATGGTCGGTGGCGGCCAGCTCGGCCGCATGTTCTGTTTCGCCGCTCAGGCCATGGGCTACCGCGTCGCCGTGCTCGATCCGGACGAAAGCAGTCCGGCGGGCGCCGTCGCCGATCGCCATCTGCGCGCAGCTTACGACGACGAAGCGTCGCTGACCGAACTGGCGCGGCTGTGCGCGGCGGTGTCCACCGAATTCGAGAACGTGCCGGCCGCGAGCCTCGACTTCCTCGCGCGGACTACGTTCGTGAGTCCGGCTGGGCGCTGCGTCGCCGTGGCCCAGGACCGGATTGCCGAGAAGCGCTTCATCGCGTCGTCGGGCGTGACGGTCGCGCCGCACGTGGTGATCGAATCGTCGGACGCGCTGGCCGCGCTCGACGATGCGAAGCTCGAAGCCGTGCTGCCGGGCATTCTCAAGACCGCCCGCATGGGCTACGACGGCAAAGGCCAGATTCGCGTGCGCAACGCCGAGGAAGTGCGCGAGGCGCATGCTTCGCTCGCCGGCGTGCCGTGCGTGCTGGAAAAGCGTCTGCCGTTGAAGTTCGAAGTGTCCGCGCTGATCGCGCGCGCGGCGAGCGGCGCGTCGGTGGTCTATCCGCTTGCGCAGAACACGCATCGCGACGGCGTGCTGTCGCACACCATCGTCCCGGCGCCGGATGCGAGCCCCGCGCTCGTGCAGCAGGCGCAACAGGCCGCACTGCAAATCGCCGACAAGCTCGGTTACGTGGGCGTGCTGTGCGTCGAGTTCTTCATTCTCGAAGACGGTTCGCTGGTGGCCAATGAAATGGCGCCGCGCCCGCACAATTCCGGCCACTACACCGTCGACGCCTGCGCGACCAGCCAGTTCGAACAACAGGTGCGCGCCATGACCGGCATGCCGCTCGGCGACACGCGCCAGCATTCGCCGGCTGTCATGCTGAACATTCTCGGCGACGTGTGGTTCCCGGACGGCCCGAAGCGCGCGGCGGTCACGCCGCCATGGCATGAAGTCGCCGCGATGCCGGCAGCCCGTCTGCATCTGTACGGCAAGGAAGAGGCGCGGTGCGGCCGCAAGATGGGCCACGTCAACTTCACGGCGGCCACGCTCGAAGAAGCGCGCACGGCCGGACGCGATTGCGCACGGCTTCTGCACATCATCACGAGCTGACACGAGCGCCATGCCGGATCAACAGAAACACGCCGAGGGCGCATTGCCTGTGAGCGCCGCGCAGATCGAACACGCGGCGGCGCTGCTCGACGCAGGCGGTCTGGTCGCGTTTCCGACGGAGACGGTCTACGGTCTCGGCGGCGACGCCGAGAGTCCCGACGCGGTCGCTCGCATTTACGCGGCGAAGGGCAGGCCGGCGAATCATCCGGTGATCGTTCATCTCGCGCCGCAAGGCGACCCGAACTACTGGGTCGAGCATTTGCCTGCAGAAGCGCAGCGGTTGATCGACGCGTTCTGGCCGGGCCCTCTCACGCTGATCCTGAAGCGCGCCGCGCGCATTCCGGCGGCGGTGAGCGGGGGTCAGGATTCGGTGGGATTGCGCTGCCCGTCGCATCCGGTCGCGCAGGCGTTGCTCGATGCGTTCAATGCGTTGCGCGGCGGACATGGCGGTGTGGCGGCGCCGTCGGCGAACCGGTTCGGACATGTGAGCCCGACCACGGCGCAACATGTGCGCGACGAGTTCGGTAGCGCGATTCATGTGCTGGACGGCGGCGCGTCGGATGTCGGTATCGAATCGACCATTCTGGATTTGTCGCGCGGTTTTCCGGCGTTGTTGAGGCCGGGGCGTGTGACACCGCAAGACATCGCCGACGTGCTCGGCGAGGCGCCGCGTTTGCCGGACGGTTCGGACGCGACTGCGCCGCGGGCTTCCGGCACGTTGAAGGCGCACTACGCGCCGCGCACGCCGTTGGCGCTGTTGCCGTTCGTCGCACTGGAGCCTTTGCTGGCCGCGCGGCAAGCGGATGAGCGCGTGGCGCTGGTGGCGCGTGCGTCGCGAGCCGGACATTGGGCCGACGCCGAGGGCGTGCATTTCATCGCCGCGCCTGAAGATCCGCATGTCTACGCGCGCGAACTGTATGGCTTGCTGCGGGCGCTGGATCGCGCGAACGTGACGCGGATTCTGATTGAGAAGCTGCCGGATACGATCGAGTGGATCGCTGTTAATGATCGGTTAGGGCGGGCTGCTGCTGCGTTCGAAGCACAGGGGTAGCGCCGGCAGTGCACGGCTGCATCAGCCGCCGGACCTCTCATTCACCACAGCAAAAAAAACGGCGGATCGAGTCTCGATCCGCCGTTTTGCCTGCTACGTCTTGCCTGATTACTTGCCCAACCCCGTCGCAGCAATCTGCTGCTGCACGTACTGCGCGAACAACGCGTGCAAATGCGTGCTCGGGTGCACCGTGTCCGCGAACATATACGTCTGGTCAGCGCCAGCCACCGTATAAGTTTGCGGCGAGCAGAACAGCGACGAGCCGAACTGCGCCCCGTACTGAGCCGGCGTCAGCCCGTTCGTCGCGCTCGGATTGGCAGTGGCGTACGCGGTTGCGTTGGTCTGCATCGACGCCAGGTTACACGCCGTGCCGGTGTTGGACACCGTGAAGCCCAGCGCCTTGTAGTTCGGCAATTGCTGATCGATCCACGTGAAGGCGTCGGCCACGATGACCTTGCCCGTACCCACCAGGCCGAGGCCCGTCAGGTTCTGCACCAGCAGATAGTTATACGCCGCGGTAATGCCGGACAGCAGTGCAGCCGAACCGGGCGTGCTTGCATTGGCGGCGACGCCGAGCGGCGTGTTGCCGATGTCCGGCACGGTCGACACCACCACGTGAGTCGCGCCCGAACTGACGATTTTCTGGACTTGCGCGGCGAGCTGCGTGGCGGCCTGCGCGATCTGCGGATTGGGCAACTTCTGCAGGTAGCCGACGATGAACGCCACCTGGCCCGCTTGCGAGTTCGGCAGTGTGCCGGCTTGCACGAGCAGCGGGTACTGTGTCTGTAGCGCGGCGCCGAGCGCCGTCAGATTGGCGGTGGTCCCCGCGAACTGGAAGATGTCGTTCGCGCCGCCGTTGATCAGCACGAGCTGATTCGCGTTGAAGCTCGTATGCGCGCCCAGGTAGTTGGCCACCTGCGTAACGACCGGCACGGTCGTCGCCGCCATGTTGTTGGGCGCCCAACCTTGGCCTTGAGCATTGACGACGTCCGAGCCGCCCTGCGCATAGCCCAAGCCGCCCGCTGCGACCAACGGCTGGCCGAAGCCGCCGAGGTACGCCGGCGTCAACGTGTCGCCGTAGTACTCCGCAACCTTCTGGGTCCACACTTCACCCGGGTTCGTCGTGAAGCGGCCGCCGCCGAAGCTCCCCTGAATCACCGGCGAGTACGTGCCGACATCCGACAAGCTGTCGCCGAACGACACGACCTGCAATTTGACTCCGCCTGCAGGCGTGCTGCTCGCGTTGTTGTTATTGTCGCTACCCCCGCCGCAAGCCGCGAGCAGAGCGAAGGCCGTGCTGGCCATGGCGATCTGCGTGACACGCAGCCAATGTTGTTTCCGCGATGCTGTTTGCTTCATGTTGACGACATCTCCTCGTATGTGTGGCCCTTATGCCATGTGTTGCAGGCAGCGCCCACCGCTTAGGCGGCGTGACGACAGCTTACAGAATCTTCTACGGCCTGCGTGGTGTTTGAAACGCGGCCGTATGGTCTTGCTTCACGCGCGTTGCCTCGCGCAGATTTTCACCTGAATCCATGCGCGCTACTGATGAACCGGCCGCGCGCCGCGCATGATAATCCGCCGCCCACGCGGGCGGTGCAAACAGCGCGCGCAGTTTGTTGCGCCAGCCGCGCACGCTCGCGAAGTCGACGGCCATCGACGCCCATTCATGAAACGTCGCCTTCAGCGGGTTATACGTGTGAAGCGGTTCGACGATGCCGTAGACCGGCGCATCGCGCAAATCTTCCTCGACGTAGCTGCCGAACAGGCGATCCCAGATCACCAGCACGCCGGCATAGTTGCGGTCGATATAGCGGTCGTTGCGCGCGTGATGCACGCGATGAATCGACGGCGTGTTGAACACGTATTCGAGCCAGCCGAGTTTGCCGATGGCCTGCGTATGCACGAAAAACTGAAAGCCGAGATTGATCAGCACGATCGCGACGATCTGCTTCGGCGGAAAACCGAGCACGGCGAGCGGCGTCCAGAACAGCCACATGCCGGCGATCGGATACATCAGGCTCTGGCGGAACGCGGTCGAAAAATTCATGCGCTCCGACGAGTGATGCACGACATGCGCGGCCCACAGCCAGCGCACGCGATGACTGCAACGATGGAACACGTAGTAGAGCAGATCCTGCGCGATGAACAGCACGACGAACGAGACCCAGCTCGCCTGCCATGTGTAGATGCGATAGTGATCGTAGAAGAACGCGTAGACGGGGATGATGGCGAGCCACGCGAGCTTGTCGGCGGCTTGCTGCATCAATGCGAGCGAGGCGTTGCAGAGCGTGTCGCGCCAGCTATAGAGTTGCGCGTCCGGCTGCGTGCGCCGCAGGTGCCACGCCTCCCAGCCGATGCATGCGAGAAAGACTGGCGCCATGGCGAGCAGCAGCAATTCGGCATCGAATTGCATCGTGTCTTCCTCCGTGGTCCCTGGCCGCCGCGCTGTGCGCAGCGGATGTTGTCGTTTTTGTTCGAGCGGGACCGTAGACGATGCACGGGCCCGGCGCCACGCCTGGCGTATTACGCGCGCCTCAAACACTGCCCGACAGCGTACACGCTTGAGCACGTCGCCGCGCGCGGCTTCGCTAGAAGGAACACTCAGTGAGCGCCGCGCTTGTGCGGGTTTTTCCTGGGCTTGATGCCGCGTGGTTCGACGACCGGATCGGACACCCTGGTGAAGCCCTGCGACGGTCCTTGATACACCCATTCGAGCAGCGCGTCGTGCGCGGCGCGCGCGGCTTCCGAATGCGGATCGTTGATCAGGCTGACGACCACGTAACTGTTACCGTCCGCGGAGGCCACGTAGCCCGCAATCGCCCGAACGTCGCGCAAGGTGCCCGTCTTGATGTGCGCATTGCCGCCCGCGCCCTGGTTGGTCAAGCGGTTGCGCATGGTGCCGTCGACGCCCGCGATCGGCAGCGACTCCACGAACACCTGCGCGACCGGGCTCGCGTTGGCTCGCTGCAATAAATCAGCGAGCGAGAGCGCGGTGACATGCTCGTCGCGCGACAGGCCCGAGCCGTTATCGAGCGTCAGATATTCCATGTCGACGCTGTCGCGGCGCAGAAACGCCTGGATTGCACGCGCCGATTTGGCGGTCGTCGCGGGTCCCTTTTCCTCGGCGGCGCCGATCGTCAGGAACAGGTTGCGCGCCATCGTGTTGTTGCTGAATTTGTTGATGTCGCGAACGATGTCGGACAGCACCGGCCCCTGATGCGTCGCGATCAGTTTGGCGCCGACGGGCACCGCGCCTTCGCGCGTCGCGCCGCTGAACGTGCCGCCGGTTTGCTGCCACAGCGCGAGAAAACCGCCCGCGAAAAACGCCGAGTGGTCGAGTACCGCGACGTTGATCGTGCGCGGGCCGCAGCGCATCGAATAGTCGCCGCTGAACGAGGCCACGACGGTGCCGTTCGGCTGCGGCGTGACGCTGGGCGACACCGAGGCCGCGTCGCCGCGGCACGGGCCGTTCACCGCGTGCATCTGGTTGTCGATCTGCAACTGCGCGAGCGCGGGCAGCACGTCGATCGCGACGCTGCCGTCGGGCGACGGCGTCAGCGTGAACGACAGCGATTTGAATGCATACAGCAGCGGATCGGGACCGACGTTGTACGGCGCGGTGGCGTCGTCGTCGAACGGCGGCAGGTCGCGCGTGGACGGATCGAAGTAGCGCTTGTCGAGCACCAGCGCGCCGTCGATACCGTTGATGCCCGCCTTGTGGATCTTCTGCACGAGATCGATCAGTTCTTCCGGCACGAGCTTCGGATCGCCGGTGCCTTGAATGTAGAGATTGCCGTGCAGCACGCCGTTGGCGTCGATGGTGCCGTCCGCGTAGGCGCTCGTTTTCCAGCGGTAGTCCGGGCCGAGTATCGACAGGCCCGAGTAGGTGGTGACGAGTTTCATCGTCGAGGCGGGCATCATCGGCTTGCCGGCGTTCAGCGCGAGGATCGGCGTGCGGTCGCCGACTTTCTCCACGACCACGCTGATCGACGACGAGGGCACGTGCGCGCGCTGCAAGCCAGCCATTACCGGCTGCGGCAAGACGGTAGTGACGTTGACGCTCGGACGCGTGGCCTTGACGCGAGCCTGCGCGGCGAGCGGCAGCGATGCGCCGCCGCCGAGTGCGGCGCAAGCGAGCAGCCAGGCCATGGCGCGCGGCGCGGACCGGCGCGGCAGATGCATGGTGGAAGCAGCGGCCGTAGTCGAAGCGGCGCAAGCCGCGCCAGCGGACAAAGCCGTGAGCGTGCTTGTAGCGGCGGAAGCGGAAGCAGAGGCGGATCGCGCACGCAGCGCGACACGACGTACGTATGTGATGCGGCGTGCAAGAGAAACCAGAAATGCGTGCGTCATGGACGGGCGAAAAAGCAAAATGTCAGGGCGTGGGGCACGCGGCGATTCAGGGCGACGCCGATGGATCGCTTTGGCGCGCGGACGAAAACGCCGGCCGCGCGAAGCAAAGCGCCCATTGTAGAGAGTTGCCGCCAGGCTGCGGTGGAAAATGCGCCACGCGGCGCGCATGCAGAGAGCGGGCGCTAGAATGCGGCATCATCGAACGATTCGGAACGGATAACCATGCGCATCTTGCTAGTCGAAGACGACCGGATGATTGCCGAAGGCGTGCGCAAGGCGCTGCGCGGCGAAGGCTTCGCGGTCGACTGGGTGGAAGACGGCGAAGCGGCGCTCAGCGCGGCGGGCAGCCAGCCTTACGATCTCGTGTTGCTCGACCTGGGCCTGCCCAAACGCGACGGTCTCGACGTGCTGCGCACGCTGCGCGCGCGCGGCCACGCGTTGCCGGTGCTGATCGTTACCGCGCGCGACGCCGTGGCGGATCGTGTCAAAGGCCTCGACGCCGGCGCCGACGACTACCTCGTCAAACCTTTCGATCTCGACGAACTCGGCGCCCGTATGCGCGCGCTGATCCGGCGTCAGTCGGGACGCAGCGATTCGACCATTCGCCACGGCAACCTGACGCTCGATCCCGCGTCGCATCAGGTCACGCTCGACGGCGCGCCGGTCGCGTTGTCGGCGCGTGAATTCGCGCTGCTCGAGGCGCTGCTCGCGCGCCCCGGCGCGGTGCTCTCGAAGAGCCAGCTCGAAGAAAAAATGTACGGCTGGGGCGAGGAGATCGGTAGCAATACCGTCGAGGTCTACATTCACGCGCTGCGCAAGAAACTCGGCGCGGAGCTGATCCGCAACGTGCGCGGTCTGGGCTACATGATCGCAAAGGACGCCTGAGCCGATGCGTTCGATTCGCCGTCAATTGCTGGTCTGGCTGCTGGCGCTGGTGCTGCTCGGCGTCGGCATCGCGGGTTGGCTGATCTACCGGCAAGCGCTTGCCGAAGCCAACGAACTTTTCGATTACCAGTTGGAGCAGATCGCAGCGGCGCTGCCGTCGGAACCGTTCTCGCAAGTGCTCGGTTCGCGCGACACCGGCGACGAGGGCATCGTGCTGCAGATCTGGAATCGCAATGGCGTGCTGATGTACTACTCGCGTCCGCGTGCGCCGCTCGCGCCGCGCGCCGAACTCGGCTTTTCCACCGAGCACACGGATCGCGGCGAGTGGCGCGTGTATGGCGCGATCGTCGGCGATAACGTGGTGCAGTTGGCGCAGCCGGTTTCCGTGCGCAACCGGCTTGCCGCGAATGTCGCGTTGCGTACGCTGTGGCCGTTGATCGTGCTGCTGCCTTTGCTGGGGCTCGCGGTGTGGGTGGTTATCGGACGCGGACTCAGGCCATTGCGGCGCGTGACCAGCGCGCTCGACGCGCGTCATCCCGAGGCGCTCGATCCTTTGCCGGACCAACGCCTGCCGCTCGAAGTGCAGCCGCTCGTGCGTGCGCTGAACGGACTGCTCGAACGGCTCGCGACCGCGCTCGACATTCAGAAGGCATTCGTCGCCGACGCCGCGCATGAATTGCGCACGCCGCTTGCCGCCGTGCAGATTCAGGCGCAACTGGTGGCGCGCGCGAAAGACGACAGCGGCCGCAGCGAAGCGCTCGCCGATCTGCAAGCCGGCGTGACGCGCGCCACGCGTCTCGCGGAACAACTGCTGGCGCTCGCGCGTTCCGAACCGGACGGCCTCGCCGCCACCGACGCGATCGATCTGCGCGCGCTGCTGCAGGAGTGCGTGGTGGCTTACGCGCCGCTTGCGCTCGATCGCGGCGTCGATCTCGGCATCGAGGCGACCGAATCCGCCACCGTGATCGGCGATGCCGACGCGTTGCGCGTGATGTTCAACAACCTCGTGGATAACGCAACCAAATACACGCCACGCGGCGGACGTGTGGATGTCAGCCTGCACGTCGAAGAAGGGCACCCGGTCGTGCGGATCGCCGACAGCGGACCTGGGATCGAACCGGCCGAACGCGATCGCGTGTTCGATCGTTTCTATCGCGCTGGCGCCGGCGCGAATCGTGTGCGAACTGATGTGGCGGGCAGCGGTCTGGGTCTGGCGATCGTGCGCCGCATCGCCGTGCAGCATCATGCTGCCGTATCGCTCGACGAATCACCGGCGGGTGGCTTGCAGGTTAGCGTGCGTTTTTGAAGGCAAGGCTTTCTGTTCGTAAAGAGACTTAAACAAGGCTTAAACAGGCCTAAATAACTGGATGGGAAGCGGATCTGTCGCTGCTTAAGACTCTTTTAAGCGATGCCCCGTACGCTTCGAGACATCCAAAGTCTCTTTCTCCCAGTCAGGAGTACACGATGAACGCGAAAACCTTGTCCCGCAGCGCTGTTGCCATCGCTGTCGCCGTAGCGCTTTCCGCCGGCTATGTAGCGGGGCATCGCGACGTGCCCGCGCCGCAGGTAATCTCGCCGGCGCAAGCCGCGATGATGCCTGCTGAAGCCGCCGCCAAAACCGGCATTCCCGACTTCTCGGGCCTCGTCGAAACCTACGGCCCGGCCGTGGTGAACATCAGCGCGAAGCACGTCGTCAAGCAGACGGCGCTGCGCGGCAATCCCGGCAATGGCAACGGCGGCGGCAATCAGTTGCCGATCGATCCGAGCGATCCGTTCTACCAGTTCTACAAGCACTTTTTCGGCGGCATGCCGGGCATGCAAGGCGGCGGCGACGGCGGCGATGCGCCCGATCAGCCGAGCGCGAGCCTCGGTTCGGGATTCATCGTCAGCAATGACGGCTACATCCTGACCAACGCGCACGTGGTGGACGGCGCGAACGTCGTCACCGTGAAGCTGACCGACAAGCGCGAATTCAAGGCGAAGGTGGTCGGCGCCGACAAGCAATCCGACGTCGCCGTGCTGAAGATCGACGCGAGCAATCTGCCGACCGTGAAGATCGGCGATCCGCGCCAGAGCAAGGTCGGCCAGTGGGTCGTCGCGATCGGCTCGCCTTACGGTTTCGACAATACGGTGACCTCGGGCATCATCAGCGCGAAGTCGCGCTCGCTGCCTAACGAAAACTACACGCCGTTCATTCAGACCGACGTGCCGGTAAATCCGGGCAATTCGGGTGGCCCGCTGTTCAATCTGCAAGGCGAAGTGATCGGCATCAACTCGATGATCTATTCGCAGACGGGCGGCTTCCAGGGCCTTTCGTTCGCCATCCCGATCAATGAGGCGATCAAGGTCAAGGACGACATCGTCAAGACCGGCCACGTGAGCCGCGGCCGTCTCGGCGTGGCGGTGCAGGGCATGAACCAGACGCTCGCCAATTCGTTCGGCATGCAGAAGCCGCAAGGCGCGCTGGTCAGCTCGGTCGATCCGGGCGGCCCGGCGGCCAAGGGCGGTTTGCAGCCGGGCGACGTGATCCTGTCGGTGAACGGCGAACCGGTCAGCGACTCGGCTGATCTGCCGGCGCAGGTCGCGGGTCTGGCGCCGGGCAGTTCGGCGACTGTGCAGGTCTGGCGCGACAAGGCCACCAAGGATCTGAAGGTGACCATCGGTGCGTTGTCGGATGCGAAGGTCGCCTCGGACAAGACCGATCAGCCGACCCAGTTGCAAGGCCGGCTCGGCGTGGCGGTGCGGCCGTTGACGCCGGAAGAGAAGAGCGGCGCGTCGGTCTCGCACGGTCTGCTGGTGCAGCAATCGGGCGGCGCGGCGGAAAGCGCAGGCATCCAGCCGGGCGACGTGATTCTCGCGGTCAACGGCCGGCCCATTTCGAGCGTCGATCAACTGAAGCAGATGATCGCCGGTGCCGGCAACAGCATCGCGTTGCTGATCCAGCGCGACAACGCGCAGATCTTCGTGCCGGTCGATCTCGGCTGATGGGCCGCGCGCGGCGGACGGCACAGTCGCTCGAGCGGTTCGAAGTTTGACCGACGCTGCGGCTGGTCTCAACGCGAATTGAAGTAATGCTTGCCGGTCCGTTGCAGTTACTGCCAGCGGACCGGCAATTTTTATTTGGACCTTTGCATCGAAGAAGAGCGCTGTGCGCCATCCGGCATGGCGCATGGTGGTTTCCACATGACGCGGCCGGCGGCTTGGCACGCAGGTTGCGTCTGCCTTGATCCGGGCCCATTGCGGGACACCGGAGAAGCAGGCATAGGACCTCAACAAGGAGCGAACCGATGAAAACCCAACGCAATCAGCGAAGGATCGTAGCCGCCGCGGTCACCGCAGCGCTCACGCTCGGTCTGGCGGGTGGCGCATACGCACAGCAGGCAAGCGAAACGACCGGCGGCACGACCACCGATCAATCCAGCGCGGGCAACGCCAACGGCGGCGGCCTGCCGCAAATCCAGCAGCAAGGCGACGTCTCGTTCGTATCGGGTGGCGTCGGTCTCGACGAATCGAAGGCACTGCAGCAGGCGCAAAGCCAGTGGCCACTGTCGCTGCGCTTCACGGGCCCGGGTTCCGACTTTCTCGCCGACGTTCATGTGCGCGTGGTCGATGCGCACAACGGCGAGGTGCTGAGCACCACGTCGCGCGGGCCGTATATGCTGGTGAAACTGCGCCCGGGCCGCTACACGGTGCATGCGCAGTACAAGGATCGCGACCAGTCGAAACCGGTGACGATCCCGGCCAAGGGCACCGCGAGGGCCGCCTTCTACTGGAACACGCAGTAAGCCAAGTACCGTTCTGGGCGGTGGTGTGGCCGGCGCCGCACGCCGCGCAGGAAGGTCGCGCAATCGGCCGGACTTTGGCCGATAATGAAGCCACGGGCACCCCCGTGGCTTTTCTGTTTGCATGACCGCACACCATCACGGAGCCGAGACATGAGCGATGCCTTGACACCTCACGGGAGCCCAGACGCGAGCACGGGCGGGCACACCATCGTGATCACCGGCAACACTCACCGGGTGCGGATGATTCACGGCGGCGTGACCATGGCCGATACGCAGGCGGGGCTGACACTGTCGGAAACCGGCCTGCCGGACGTGTTCTATTTCCCACGTT
Organism: Paraburkholderia phytofirmans; assembly: GCF_046028095.1. Lineage (GTDB taxonomy): Bacteria > Pseudomonadota > Gammaproteobacteria > Burkholderiales > Burkholderiaceae > Paraburkholderia > Paraburkholderia phytofirmans_A. The sequence continues at coordinate 313,654 of NZ_JAQQDJ010000007.1, read as the reverse complement.
CGGACGTGAACATGGCCAGGCTCGAGCGCTCGACGCACAGCACGCACTGTCCGTTCAAGGGTGACGCGTCGTACTTCCATCTGCGCACGGAAGACGGCTTGATCGAGAACGCCGTGTGGAGTTACGAAACGCCGCTCGAGTCGGCGATGCAGATCAAAGGGTATCTCGCGTTTTACGCTTCGCGCGTCGACCGCATCGATCAGACGTCCTGATCCCGCTGTCGCGCGTTCATCGGGGAGGCTGCCATGGAACTGAACGACGCGTTACGGATTCCGCTTGCACCGTCCGACGTCTGGGAGGCGTTGCAAGATCTCGCGCTACTGCGCGCCAGCCTCGACAACTGCGAGTCGTTCACGCGCCTCGCGCACGGCGAATACGAACTGATCATGACCGTGCCGCTCGGTCCGCTGCGCGCGCGCTACCAGGCGCGTGCCCACGTGGCCGGCCAGGACTCGGGTCCGGCGGACGCCCAGCGCCGCACTATCAACTTCAAAGCCCGCGCCGAAGGCATCGGCGCCTTGCGCGGACAGATCGAAGTACGCTTGCGCGCGGACGAAAGCGCGCACGGTGTCGACAGAGAGCGCGGCACGCGGATCGATTACACGATCTGGGCGACCTCGTCCGGCCCGCTCGCCGAACTGCCGACGCGGCAACTCGAAAACGCGCTGCATCAACTCGCCGACGACTTTTTCACCGAGTTCGACGCCGTCGTGCGCGCCAAGCATGGGCAAGGTCCAAATCGCGCGCGGGGTTCGGCGGTGCGCCGCCAGCATGTGTTTCTGCGGCCGATCACGCTCGGCAACATGGCGCGGCGCGTGCGCTCGGATCACGGCAATGCGCTGCCTGGGCGCGCGGCCAGCGCGTCGCACGGCGCCGCGCATGGTGTATCGCATGGGGTCCCGCATCACGAGCCGAGTCCTCATGCGGTCCCGAATTGGGCCTGGGCCGCGATGATCTTTCTGGTCGCGCTGCTGTTGTATGTCGCGCGCTGGATCAGCGAGCATTGATTCTGGTGGTGTCCGTCGTAGTTGTGGCGCGGGCGGCGAGTAGCGCCGCTGTCGCGCCGATGCGACTACGAAATCCTGGTGGCCTGCTACGAAACGTCGTTAGCTGAGTACAGGCGCGTGCGCATTCACACTCCCACTCACGCGCCGCGAAACTCCCTTCGCCACGCCGACGGCGACGTGCGGAACGCCTCCGCGAAATGTTGCCGTAGCGAAGCGGTCGAGCCGAAGCCTGCGATTCCCGCGATCGCTTCCACCGACTCGTCGGTGCACTCCAGCAATTGCTGCGCGCGAGCGAGCCGCTGCGCCAGCAGCCACGCGCCGACGGTCGTGCCGGTGGCGAGCCGGAAGCGTCGCGTGAAGGTCCGGCGGCTCATCAGCGCACGCCCGGCTAGCGTATCGAGCGTATGCGGCAACGTCGGATTGCCGCTCACCCAATCGAGCAGACTCGACAACCGGTCGCCGCGCACATTCGGCGGGATTGGTTGCTGAACGTATTGCGCCTGGCCGCCTTGCCGATGCGGCGACACCACTAGCCGGCGCGCGACGTGATTCGCGACTTCAGCGCCGCACAGTTTGCGCATCACATGCAGACAGCAGTCGAGGCCGGCGGCGGTGCCGGCCGAGGTCAGCACGTTGCCGTCGTCGACATAGAGCACGTTCGGGTCGAGGCGCACGCGCGGGTAGCGGCGCGCGAAGTCGTCGGCCCACGCCCAGTGCGTCGACGCCGGACGGTCGTCGAGGATGCCGGCGGCCGCCAGCACGAACGCGCCCAGACAGAGCCCGACCAGTTGCGCGCCGCGCGCGTGGGCGGCGCGCAGCGCGTCGAGCAACGCGGCGGGCGGCGTTTCGGCCGGGTCGCGCCAGCTCGGCACGATGATCGTGTCGGCATCGGCGAGCGCTTCGAGTCCATGCGTGACGGCGATCGAAAAGCCGGCGGTGGTGGTCAGAGCGCCCGTTTCGGCGGCGCAGACGCGGAACTCGAACTCCGGCACGCCGCCGCCGCTGCGGTCCTCGCCGAAAATCACGCACGGCACCGAAAGATGGAACGGACTGATGCGGTCGAACGCGACCACCGCGACGATATGGCGGAGCGGTTCGCCGCGTGTCGCGACAGAGGAAGCGGAAGCAGAAGCGGAAGCAGAAGCAGAAGCAGAAGCAGAAGCAGAAGCAGAAGCAGAAGCAGAAGCAGAAGCAGAAGCAGAAGCAGAAGCAGAAGCGGGCGCGGCCATCAGTCACCTCGAATTCCGACGATGGCCCGATTCTAGCGAATCTTGTCATTCGGGTCGCTGTCGGGAAGTCGGCCGTGAGAGAACAATGCAGTCATCGCCGCGGCTCGTTCCGAGTCCAGACCGGACCGGCCGCGCGGCCCCTTTACCCGACCGAGGAGTCTTGCCATGACCACACCGCGCCGTGCGTTGATCGTCATCGACGCGCAGAACGAATACGTGAGCGGCGATCTGCCGATCGAATACCCGGACGTGCAAAGCTCGCTCGCCAACATCGGCCGCGCGATGGATGCGGCGCGGGCCGCCGGTGTGCCGGTGGTGGTCGTGCAGAACTTCGCGCCGGCCAGCTCGCCGTTGTTCGCGCGTGGCAGCAGCGGGGCGGAGTTGCACCCGGTGGTGGGCGAGCGGGCTCGCGATCATTACGTTGAAAAGTCGTTGCCCAGCGCTTTCACCGGCACCGATCTCGCCGACTGGCTCGCCGCGCGTCAGATCGACACGCTGACGGTGACCGGCTACATGACGCACAACTGCGACGTCTCGACCATCAACCACGCGGTTCACTCGGGGCTGGCCGTCGAGTTCCTGCACGACGCGACGGGTTCGGTGCCGTATGAGAACAGCGCGGGTTTCGCCAGCGCGCAGGACATCCACCGGGTGTTCAGCGTGGTGCTGCAGTCGCGTTTCGCGGCGGTGGCGAGCACGGACGAGTGGCTCGCGGCGGTGCAGAGCGGGGCGCCGTTGGAGCGCGGCAATATCTATGCGTCGAATCAGAAGGCACGGGCCACGCGGGCCGCGGCGTAAAGAAAGCACGGACGGTGGCCGCGTCGAGCGCTGCTATATAAGAATGCGGCGCTACGGCCCGGCGGATAGAACAAAGTGGAGAATGCGGCATCACGCATGCCGCGCATGAAACAAAGGCGGCGGGTTGCTCACCCGTCCGCCTTTTTACGTCGATCGCTTTCGTGAGGTAATCGACTAACCGCCGCCGCTCCGCTGCGCATGCCCATTGCGCAACGCCGGGCTCAACTTCAGCGCGTCGAAAATGCCTTCGACCATCTGCGCGGCGTGGGCGCCGAAATCCGTGGCGTCGGGCAAAAACAGCATGTCGCGCAGCGAACCGCTGACAAAGGCATGCACCATCGCCGCCGCCAGCTTCGTGTCCAGATCCGCGGGCAGTTGCCCTTTGGAGATGGCATTGCGCAGACCGCCTTCGATTTTCTGGAGCCCTTCGCGCATGTTGGTCTGATAGCGGACCATCACCGGGCCCATTTCCTCGACCAGCTCGCATTTCAGAAACAGGATGTCGAACACGCGCCGGCGACGTGGATCGTTAGCGGTGTCGCGCAGACAGACTGTGCAGATTTCCATCAGACGTCCGAGCGGATCGGGCTCGTTGGGATCTTGCGAGGCGGCTTTGAGTTCGTCCAGCGGCAAAAGCACGCGGTCGAACATTTCAGTGAACAGATCGCTTTTATGCGCGAAGTGCCAGTAAATGGCACCGCGTGTGACGCCGGCGGCCTGCGCGATGTCGGCAAGCGACGTGCGCGATACGCCTTTCTCGAAGAAAACCCGTTCAGCCGCGTCGAGGATACTGTTGCGCGTCTCCTGCGCCTCTTCTTTGGTTCTTCTGACCATGTTGGAATGACCTGCCCTGATTGTGGGGTTTTCCCGAGCGTTTTTAAGTGCGCCCGATGACAATCCGTCTACCGTTGAGCGAATTGCGAAGCGATCTTGCAAGCCCCCTGCCAGCAAGAGATAAACGCACTTTTACATGCATTCGTGAATGTATATATAATAGCATCCCACGATCGGATAGCCCAAGCCGTGACGAAACGTTAATATCCGTCACTGTTGCCTTTCAAAACGCTCTTCGCGCCGTGCCCAGACGGGCGGCGCCGTGCGGCATTTCCCCGGTATGGCGCATTTCGCTCAGGATGCCCTGCAGGTTCGGTTTGCGTCCGCGGGTGTCCGGTCAAGCGTCGCAAGACGCATGTGTGCGCTGTCGTCCCCGGGGTAGGGATGCGCGCACTTTTTCATTCTCAGTCTTTGACAGAGGTCGCTCCATGCGCGTCGAACGGGTTCCATTCCGCTTAATCAGTGCCGCGACGGCTGCCGTATTGCTGGCAGCGTGCGGACCAAAACAATCGGCCCCCCCGCCCCAAACGCCGGAAGTCGGCGTCGTCACCGTTCAGCCGACGGCCGTGCCCGTCGTCACCGAATTGCCCGGCCGCACCAGTGCCTTCCTCGTCGCGCAAGTGCGCGCACGGGTCGACGGCATCGTGTTGCGCCGCGAGTTTACGGAAGGCGGCCAGGTCAAAGCCGGCCAACGTCTGTACAAGATCGATCCGGCGCCGTACATCGCCACGCTGAACAACGCCAAGGCGACGCTGGCGAAGGCGCAGGCCAACCTGGCGTCGGTCACCGCGCAAGCCAACCGTTACAAGGTGCTGGTGGCGGCCAATGCGGTCAGCAAGCAGGACTACGACAACGCGGTGGCCTCGCAAGGCCAGGCCGTGGCTGACGTCGCCGCGGGCAAGGCGGCGGTCGACACGGCGCAGATCAATCTCGGCTACACGGATGTGGTTTCGCCGGTAAGCGGCCAGGTCGGCATCTCGCAGGTCACGCCGGGCGCCTACGTGCAGGCAAGCGCCGCCACGTTGATGGCCACCGTGCAGACACTGGATCCGGTCTATGTGGACCTGACGCAATCGAGCCTCGACGGGCTGAAGCTGCGCCGCGACATGCAGGAAGGGCGCCTGAAGACCTCGGGTCCGGACGCCGCCAAGGTGTCGCTGATTCTCGAAGACGGCCGCACCTATTCGGAGAAGGGCAAGCTGCAGTTCACCGACGTGACGGTCGACCAGGGCACCGGTTCGGTTACCGTGCGCGCGATCTTCAAGAACGCCGACAAGGTGTTGCTGCCGGGCATGTTCGTGCGCGCGCGCATCGAAGAGGGCGTCAACGAAAGCGCGCTCGTGGTGCCGCAAGTCGGCATCACGCATGACCAGAAGGGTCAGCCGACCGCGCTGGTCGTCGGTAAGGACGACAAGGTGGTGTTGCGTCAGCTGGTCACCTCGGGCACGTACGGTTCGAACTGGGTGGTCGAAAGCGGCCTGAATCCGGGCGACCGCGTGATAGTGCAGGGCACCGACAAGGCGAAGCCCGGCATGCAGGTCAAGACCGTTGCCGCGCAACTTCCCGCCACACCCGCTTCCGGCGCTGCTGCTCAGAGCGCGCCGGCCGCCAGCGGTGCGCAGACGGCACAACCTGCCTCCGCTGCATCGGGCGCGTAATAACAGGGAGCCCGCCTCATGGCAAAGTTCTTCATTGATCGCCCGATTTTTGCATGGGTGATCGCCATTATTCTGATGCTCGCGGGTATCGCGTCGGTCTTCACGTTGCCGATCGCGCAGTACCCGACCATCGCGCCGCCGGCCGTGCAGATCAGCGCAACGTACCCGGGCGCATCGGCGAAGACGGTGGAAAACACCGTCACGCAGGTGATCGAGCAGCAGATGAGTGGTCTCGACCATTTGCTGTATCTGTCGTCCACGTCAGACGACTCGGGTACGGCAACCATCACGCTGACGTTCGCGGCCGGCACCAATCCTGACATCGCGCAGGTGCAGGTCCAGAACAAGCTGCAGCTCGCCACGCCGCTGCTGCCGCAAGCCGTGCAGCAGTTGGGCACCAAGGTCACGAAGTCGAGCAGCAGCTTCTTGCTGGTCATGGCGTTCGTGTCCGAAGACGGCAGCATGAACAAGTACGACCTGGCGAATTACGTCGCGTCGAACATTCAGGATCCGGTCAGCCGTATCGACGGCGTGGGCACGGTGACGCTGTTCGGTTCGCAGTACGCCATGCGGATCTGGCTGGACGCGAACAAGCTGACCAACTTCGGCCTCACGCCGGTGGACGTCGAAACCGCGTTGCAAGCGCAGAACGTGCAGGTCGCGGGCGGTTCGCTCGGCGGCACGCCGTCGGTGCCGGGCCAGGTGTTGCAGGCCACCATCACGGAAGCGACGCTGCTCAATACGCCTGAACAGTTCGGCAACGTGCTGCTGAAGGTGAACCAGGACGGCTCGCGCGTTCGCATCAAGGACGTGGGCCGCATCGAGCTGGGCGGCGAAAACTACAACTTCGACACCAAGTACAACGGCCAGCCGACGGCAGGCTTCGGTATTCAGCTCGCTACCGGCGCGAACGCGCTGGCTACCGCCAAGGCGGTGCGCGCGAAGGTCGCCGAACTGTCGAAGTACTTCCCGCACGGTCTGGTGGTGCAGTACCCGTACGACACCACGCCGTTCGTGCGCCTGTCGATCGAAGAAGTGGTCAAGACGCTGCTCGAAGGTATCGTGCTGGTGTTCCTGGTCATGTACCTGTTCCTGCAGAACCTGCGCGCCACGCTGATCCCGACGATCGCCGTGCCGGTGGTGCTGCTGGGCACGTTCGCGATCATGGGTCTGGTGGGCTTCTCGATCAACACGCTGTCCATGTTCGGGCTCGTGCTGGCGATCGGCTTGCTGGTGGACGATGCGATCGTGGTGGTGGAAAACGTCGAGCGGGTGATGCAGGAGGAGGGCTTATCGCCTCGCGATGCAACCCGCAAGGCGATGGATCAGATTACCGGCGCGCTGGTCGGCGTGGCGCTCGTGCTGTCGGCGGTATTCGTGCCGGTGGCGTTCTCGGGCGGTTCGGTCGGCGCAATTTACCGGCAGTTCTCGCTGACGATCGTGGCGGCCATGGTGCTGTCCGTGCTGGTCGCGTTGATTCTGACGCCGGCATTGTGCGCGACGATTCTCAAGCCGATCGAACAGGGGCATCAGGAAAAGACCACCGGTTTCTTCGGCTGGTTCAACCGCACCTTCAACAAGAGCCGCGACAAGTATCACTCCGGCGTGCACCACGTGATCAAGCGCTCGGGCCGCTGGCTGATCATCTACATGGTGGTGATTTTCGCGGTCGGCCTGCTGTTCGTGAAGTTGCCCAAGTCGTTCCTGCCTGACGAAGACCAGGGCACGATGTTCGTGCTGGTGCAAACGCCGTCGGGCTCGACGCAGGAAACCACGGCGCGCGCGTTGAAGGACGTGTCCGACTACCTGCTCAACACCGAGAAGAGTATCGTCGAATCGACCTTTACCGTGAACGGCTTCAGCTTCGCCGGTCGCGGCCAGAACGCGGGTCTCGTGTTCGTGCGGATGAAGGATTACGCGCAACGTCAGCACTCGGATCAGAAGGTGCAGGCGCTGGTGGGCCGTCTCTTCATGCACTTCGGCAGCTACAAGAACGCGCTGGTGTATCCGGTGAATCCGCCGTCGATTCCTGAACTCGGCACGGCCGCGGGCTTCGACTTCGAATTGCAGGATCGCGCGGGCGTCGGTCACGAAAAGCTGATGGAAGCACGCAATATGTTGCTGGGCATGGCGGCGAAAGATCCGACGCTGGCTCAGGTGCGTCCGAACGGCCTGAACGACACGCCGCAGTTCAAGGTGGATATCGACCACGAGAAGGCTTCGGCCCTCGGCGTGTCGCTGTCCGCGATCGACCAGACGTTCTCGATCGCGTGGGCGTCGCAATATGTGAACAACTTCCTCGATACCGACGGCCGGATCAAGAAGGTGTATCTGCAAGGCGATGCTCCGTTCCGCATGAAGCCGGAAGACCTGAACGCGTGGTACGTGCGCAATACCGCGGGTGGCATGGTGCCGTTCTCGTCGTTCGCCAGCGGCACGTGGACCTACGGTTCGCCGAAGCTGGAACGCTACAACGGTATTTCCGCGGTGGAAATCCAGGGCGCGGCGGCCCCGGGCAAGTCGACGGGTCAAGCCATGACGGCCATGGAAGCGCTCGTGGCGAAGCTGCCGGCCGGCGTGGGCTACGAGTGGACGGGTCTGTCGCTGCAGGAACGCCAGTCCGGTTCGCAGGCGCCGATTCTGTACGGCATCTCGATTCTCGTCGTGTTCCTGTGTCTCGCGGCGCTGTATGAAAGCTGGTCGATCCCGTTCTCGGTGATCATGGTGGTGCCGCTCGGCGTGATCGGCGCACTGCTGGCCGCTACGCTGCGCGGACTCGAGAACGACGTGTTCTTCCAGGTGGGTCTGTTGACCACGGTGGGGCTGTCGGCGAAGAACGCGATTCTGATCGTGGAATTCGCCCGCGAGCTGCAGCAGGGTGAAGGCATGGGGCCGATCGAGGCCGCGCTGGAAGCAGCGCGTCTGCGGTTGCGTCCGATTCTGATGACCTCGCTCGCGTTCATTCTCGGCGTGATGCCGCTCGCGATCAGTAACGGCGCGGGTTCGGCCAGCCAGCACGCGATCGGTACCGGCGTGATTGGCGGGATGTTGACGGCGACCTTCCTCGCGATTTTCATGATCCCGATGTTCTTCGTCGTGATCCGCGCGAAATTCGGCGGTGAGAAGGAAGACCCGGATGAGGCGCTCGCACACTACAACCAGCATCATCCGCATGACGGCCAAGGCGGCGGTTCGGCGGGCGCGTCGGCTGATGAAGGCTCGGGCAAGGACGGACATTGAGATGCAAAAACACTCTCTGATTGCAGTGGCGGTCGCGCTGTTCGCCGCTGGGTGCACGATGGCGCCGAAGTACGAGCGCCCCGCTGTGCCCACGACGAGCACCTTCCCGACCGGCGGCGTGTACGACACGCAGCCGGGCGCGACCCAGCCGGGCGCGGGCCAGACGGGCGCGGGCCAGACGGACGCGACCCAGACGGGCAAGCAAGAGCCCGGCACGACGAATGCGGCGCGCAGCGCCAACGGCCTGGCCGCGGCGGATATCGGCTGGCGCGATTTCTTCGTCGATCCGCGCATGCAGCGGTTGATCGAGATCGCGCTGAAGAACAACCGCGATTTGCGCGTGTCGGTGCTGAACATGCAAGCGTCGGCGGCGCAGTTCCGGATCGTTCGCGCCGGTCTGTTCCCGACGCTCGAGGCCGCGGCCTCGCAAACCAAGCAGCGTACGCCTAAAGACCTGTCGTTCTTCGGCCAGACGATTACCAACTCGTATTCGGTCGGTCTGAACGCGTCGTGGGAAATCGACTTCTTCGGGCGGATTCAAAGCCTGAAGGATCAGGCGTTGGCGCAGTACCTGGCCACGGCTCAGGCGCGCAAGGCGGCGGAAATCTCGCTGGTTTCGCAGGTGGCGAACCAGTACATGACGGTGCTCGAGCTCGACGATCTGTTGAAGGTCACGCAGAACACGTTGAAGACCTCGCAGGAATCGTATCGGATCGCCAAGCTGCAGTTCGACAACGGCACCGGTTCGGAACTCGATCTGCGTCAGTCTCAAACCGTGGTCGAGCAGGCTCAGGCCAACCTGCAGCAGCAGATGCGTCTGCGGGCGCAAGCGGATAACGCACTCGTGCTGCTGGTCGGCGAGCCGTTGCCGGACGACTTGCCGCCGGGCATGACGCTGGACAACCAGAATCTCCTCACGGATATTCCGGCGGGTCTGCCTTCCGATCTGCTGACGCGTCGTCCGGACATCATGGAGGCCGAGGAGAATCTGCTGGCCGCCAACGCGAACATCGGCGCGGCGCGCGCGGCGTTCTTCCCGAAGGTCTCGCTGACCGGCAGCTTCGGCACGCTCAGCCCGTCGCTCGGCGGTCTGTTCAAGCCGGGTTCGGCGGCGTGGAGCTTCGCGCCGTCGATCACGTTGCCGATCTTCGAGGGCGGACAGAATCTTGCCAACCTCGATCTCGCCAACATCCAGAAGAAAGTCCAGATCGCCACGTATGAAAAGGCGATTCAGTCGGCTTTCCGCGATGTGGCGGACGGACTGGCGGCACGCGGCACGTACGATCAGCAGATCCAGGCGCTGGAGCGCAATACCTTCGCGGAACAACGCCGGCTGGATCTGTCGAATCTGCGTTACACGAACGGCGTCGACAGTTATCTGGCAGTGCTGACCGCGCAGACCGATCTGTATCAGGCGCAGCAGTTGTTGGTGGTTGCCCGGATGGAACGTCTTCAGAACCTCGTGACGTTGTACCAGGCACTCGGCGGCGGCTGGATCGAAAACAACGGCGAGCAGCCGCGTCCGGCCGACGCACCGGTCGACTACGGTGCGGCAAGCGCGCCGGTGGCGGCTTCGGCGGCCACGGCGGGTTGAAACTCGATGTAGCGTCGGGTGCGTAGAGCGGGCTTCAGTTTCAGCAGAAACCGCCTTGCGCAGCCCGCCATAAAAAACGCCACGGGCATGCCGTGGCGTTTTTTTTATCCGCAGCGCTCGCACGACCTCTCGTTCGCGCAAGCGCCCAGGTGTTGCGTGCCGGTCAGTGCACGTCCGCCGCGCGCAGCATATCGTCGCCGCGCGGTTCGTTGCCGCCGCGTCCGTCGAAATCATGTCCGGCGCTGCGAATTTCGCACTGTGCCTTTTTCTCGCTCTTCACGCCGTTGAAGATCAGATTCAGTACCACCGCCGACACCGATGCCAGCAAAATCCCGCTATGCAACAGCGGCGAGAGCGCCGGCGGCAGCTTCGAGAAGAAGTGCGGCGACACCACCGGCACGAGACCCAGGCCGATACTGACCGCGACGATGAACAGGTTGTGATGGTTCTTCACGAAGTCGACCTTCGACAGCACCTTGATGCCGTTTGCCGCGACCATGCCGAACATCACGATGCCCGCGCCGCCGAGCACGAAAGCCGGCACCGACGCGACCACTTGCGCCATCTTCGGGAACAGGCCCAGCAGCACCAGGATCACGCCGCCCATCGCGCAGACAAAGCGGCTTTTCACGCCGGTTACGCCGATCAGGCCGACGTTCTGCGAGAACGAGGTATGCGGGAACGAGTTGAAGATACCGCCGATCAACGTGCCCAGGCCGTCCACGCGCAAACCGCGCACCAGCGTCTTCTGGTCGACCGGACGATCGACCATGTCGCCGACCGCGAGGAACATGCCGGTCGATTCGATGAAGGTGACGAACATCACGGTGACCATCGTCGCGATCGACAGCGGATCGAAGTGCGGCAGACCGAAGTGGAACGGCATGACGAAGCCGACCCACGGCGCGTGCGTGACGCCTTCCATGTTGACGCGGCCGATCGCCAGCGCGATCACGAAGCCGGCGACAATGCCGAGCAGCACCGAGATATTGGCAAGGAAGCCCTTGGCGAACTTGTTGATCAGCAGAATCAGCATCAGCACGATCAGCGAAAGTCCGAGATAGATCGGATTGCCGTAATCGGGATTGCCCACGCCGCCCGCCGCCCAGTTGATGCCGACTTCCATCAGCGACAAACCGATCACCGAGATCACCACGCCGATCACGACCGGCGGGAAGAACCGCAGCAGCTTGCCCACCGCGGGCGCGAGCAGGATGCCGACGACACCGGCCGCGATCGTCGAGCCGAAGATGTCGAGAATGCCGAGCGAGGGATTGGTGCCGATCGCGACCATCGGACCGACGGCCGCGAACGTGCAGCCCATGATGACCGGCAGACGGATGCCGAAAATCCACAGACCGAGCGTCTGGATCAGCGTGGCGATGCCGCAGGAAAACAGATCGGCGCTGATCAGGAACGCGATCTGGTCTTTCGGCAACTTGAGCGCCGCGCCGATGATCAGCGGTACCGCGACGGCGCCGGCATACATCACCAGGACGTGCTGAATGCCGAGCGTGAGCAACTGGCCTGCGGGCAGTCGTTCGTCGCACGGGTGAACCGTGTTCGATTGCATATCGTCTGTCTCCACCATCTGAGTTTTTGGGATGGCTCCAAGGTATCGGGGACTAAAAAGCACAACAAGACCACTGGGGCCTATTCCGGCATTCCCGGTGACGATATGCGTAGGGGCCTTTTGAAAGCCAAAAGAAATGCGCGGACCTGGTCCATCGGCGGTCAGCCCCTTGCAGTGGCGATGCGAGGCTGTGCGTCGCGCGAGTCCAGAGTGACGCGATATGTGTGAGAATCAATGAGGTGTATCTCGCTCACCGCATAGTCCTGTTTTGATGTGACTCGCGGCGCAGGCGGGTTAACCCGTGATTCGCGATTTTCGGCGTGCATTTGGGCTTGATTCCCGAGTGCCGCGTCGGCGTGGAAAAATACGCTTTTCGGGCAGCTTTCGCGTGCTCATATTCATCCTCAATTTGACGCTCTATCGCCCATGAGTTTTCTCGGCATCGACCTCGGCACCGGTTCCCTCAAAGTAGCAATCGTCGACGAAAACGGTCGCGAGCAGGCGGTGGCGAGCGTCGCGTATCCCATCGAAACGCCGCAGGCGGGTTGGGCGGAGACATCGGTGCAAACATGGTGGCGCGCTCTATGCGAAGCCGCCGCGCGTTTGCCCGACGGATTGCGCCGCGATGTGCGCGCAATCGGTTTTTCCGGGCAGATGCACGGCGTCGTGTTGATCGACGCAGCGGGCGAGGCCGTGCGGCCCGCCATGCTGTGGCCCGACACGCGCGCGCTGGCCTTGCTCGACGCGTGGCCCGAGCCGCAGCCGAATCCGGTTGCGCCGGGCATGGCCGGTCCGCTGCTGCGCTGGATCGTGTTGCACGAACCGCAGTCCGCGAGCCGCACGCGCTGGGCGCTGCAACCGAAAGACTGGCTGCGCGTCGCACTGGGCGGCGCGGTGGCGACCGATCCCTCCGACGCCTGCGCGACCGCGCTCGCCGATCCCGCCGGCGTGTGGGACGCGGCGCTGCTCGATCGGCTCGAGATTCCGCGCGAGTGGTTCGCGCCGCTGGCGCCGTCCTATGCGGCGGGTGGTGTGCTGTCGGAGAGCGCGGCGCACGCGCTGGGTTTGCGCGCCGGCATCGTGCTCGCGACCGGCGCGGCCGATACGCCTTGCGCCGCGCTCGGCAGCGGGCTCGCGCACGATGGCGACGCGTTGCTGACCACCGGCACTGGCGGACAGATCGTCGTGCTGGCCGAGCATGCGCCCGCGGCGGTCAAGGGCTTGCATCGTTATCGCGCGGCGAGCGATCACTGGTATCGGATGGCGGCAATGCAGAACGTCGGCATCGCGCTCGAACGTACGCGAGGATGGCTGTCGTATGAATGGGCCGATGCGTACCGGGACGCGTTCGGTGACGCGACCAACGCGATTAACGCAATCAGCGCATTCAACGCGACCACCACATCCAATACGAACACAGCGGCGGCATCCGGCCTCACGTTCCTGCCGTACCTCACGGGCGAACGCACGCCCTGGCTCAATCCAATGGCGCGCGGCGGCTGGCTCGGCCTCGCGCTCGATCACACGCGCGGCACGATGATGCGCGCCGCGTTCGAAGGCGTCGCGTTCTCGCTGCGTGCCGGACTCGACGCGATTCGCGCGAGCGGCGCCACGGTGACGGCGTTGAAACTGGCGGGCGGCGGTTCCGTCGACGCCCGCTGGCGCCAGTTGCTCGCCGATGCGCTGAATGTCGAGTTGCACGCAGTCGATTGTCCGAATGCGGCGCCGCGCGGCGCTGCGATTCTCGGCGGCCTCGCAAGCGGGCATTGGCACGCGCGCGATCTCGCCGCGCTCGCGCCGGGCGCGACGCGCGTTGCGGGTCCGCAAGGCGACGCGGCGCTTGCCGAGCGCTATGCGCGCTTTCTCGATCTCTACGGACGAGTCGAAACATGGTTCGCCGACACGCCGTCGCAATGAGCGCATGTCATGTCAGGTTCAGACAATGCCGTGACGCACTTTGCAATACCATTACGCTTTTCGCGCGCTAACGTATGAGTCGGCGCAGTGCGCCGAATGACAATGATGACGTGCCCGAATGAGACGCACGAACCAACTGCAGCACCGAATCGCAACACATGCGCGCCGCGATGTAGTCCGCCGCGGCGCGCCTTGCCTCGACAGACTCACAGGAGCATCACGATGAAGACCAAAGCAGCAATCGCATGGAAAGCCGGCGCGCCGTTGACGATCGAAGAAGTCGATCTGGAAGGGCCGCGTGCCGGTGAAGTCCTGATCGAAGTGAAGGCCACGGGCATCTGCCATACCGATTACTACACGCTCTCCGGCGCGGACCCCGAAGGCATCTTTCCGGCGATCCTCGGGCACGAAGGTGCGGGCGTCATTGTCGATACCGGTCCCGGCGTCGGTACGCTGAAGAAGGGCGATCACGTCATTCCGCTCTATACGCCGGAATGTCGCCAGTGCAAGTTCTGCCTGTCGCGCAAGACCAATCTTTGCCAGGCGATCCGTTCGACGCAAGGCAAGGGTTTGATGCCTGACTCGACTTCGCGCTTCTCGCTGGATGGCAAGCCGCTGTTTCACTACATGGGCACGTCCACGTTTTCGAACTACATCGTCGTGCCGGAAATCGCGGTGGCGAAAGTGCGTGAAGACGCGCCGTTCGACAAGATCTGCTACATCGGTTGCGGCGTGACGACGGGTGTCGGTGCGGTCGTGTATTCGGCGAAGGTCGAGGCGGGCGCGAATGTCGTGGTGTTCGGCCTCGGCGGCATCGGCTTGAATGTGATCCAGGGCGCCAAAATGGTAGGCGCGGACAAGATCATCGGCGTGGACATTAATCCGGGACGTGTCGAACTGGCGAAGAAATTCGGCATGACGCACTTCATCAACCCGAACGAAGTCGAGAACGTGGTCGATCACATCGTGCAACTCACCGATGGCGGCGCGGACTATTCGTTCGAATGCATCGGCAACACGAAGGTAATGCGCCAGGCGCTCGAATGCACGCACAAGGGCTGGGGGCAGTCGTTCATCATCGGCGTGGCGGCGGCGGGCGAGGAGATCAGCACGCGGCCGTTCCAACTGGTGACGGGCCGCGAGTGGAAGGGCTCGGCATTCGGCGGCGCGCGCGGCCGCACCGATGTGCCGAAGATCGTCGACTGGTACATGGAAGGCAAGATCAATATCGACGATCTGATTACGCACCGTCTGCCGCTCGAACGCATCAACGAGGGCTTCGATCTGATGAAGAAGGGCGAGTCGATCCGCTCGGTCGTGCTGTACTAAACCGGAGCTTCGTCATGCTCGAACTCTTGTCGTCGCATGCCTGCCATGGTGGCGAGCAGCGCATCTATCGGCACGACTCGCAGACCATCGGCCTGTCGATGCGCTTCTCTATCTATCTGCCGCCGCAGGCCCTGCTGGCCAATGCGAACGTGCCCGCGCTGTTCTATCTCGCGGGTCTCACTTGCACGGAAGAGACCTTTCCGGTCAAGGCCGGCGCACAGCGCTTTGCCGCGCAGCACGGCATCGCGCTGATTGCGCCGGATACCAGTCCGCGCGGCGCGGGCGTGCCGGGCGAAAGCGCGGCGTGGGACTTCGGCGTGGGCGCGGGCTTTTACGTCGACGCCACGCAGCAGCCGTGGGCGCAGCACTACCGGATGTACTCGTACGTGCGGGACGAACTGCGCGAAACGGTGCTCGCGAATCTGCCGGTGGACGGCGCGCGGCTAGGCATTTTCGGGCATTCGATGGGCGGTCACGGCGCGTTGATGCTGGCGTTGCGCAATCCGGAGATTTATCGGTCGGTGTCGGCGTTCGCGCCGATCGCCGCGCCGACGCGTTGCCCGTGGGGCGAGAAAGCCTTCAGCGGCTATCTGGGCGACGACCGCGAAGCGTGGAAGCAGTACGACGCGAGCGAACTGGTCGCGCGTACGTCGCGCAAGTTCCCGGAAGGGATTCTGGTCGATCAGGGGCTCGCGGATCAGTTCCTCGCGGAGCAACTGAATCCGGATGTGTTTGATGCCGCTTGCAAGGCCGCAGGTCAACCGCTGACGTTGCGTCGTCATGCGGGCTACGACCACGGCTATTACTTCATCTCGACGTTCATCGAGGATCATCTCGCGCATCACGCGAAGGTGCTGCTCGGCTGACGTTTCCAGGAACGACGATGGCGGCGTGCAGGTGCAACGCCGCCGTCATTGTCGTGGCAGACTCAATGCCGTCGCAACAAACTTCCGCCGTACACCACCGCCGACAGCACGGTGATCCAGAAGCTCGTCGGCCAGTCGGTATAGAACGCGAGCGTTAAACCGAGCCACGCCTGCAGCAGCGCGAACACCGCGGCGAGCACGAGACCCGCTGAGAGCCGCGTCGTCACGTTTTGCGCGGCGGCGGCCGGACCGACCATCAGCGTGAACACCAGCAGCACGCCGACAATCTGCGTACAAGCCGCCACGGCGAGCGCCGCGATTGCGAGAAACAACACGGACACGAGGCGCAACGACACGCCTTTGGCTTCGGCCAGTTCCGGCTGCAACGAAGCGAACAGCAGCGGCCGCATGATCGCCGCTAGCGCCAGCAAACTCACGACGCCCAAACCCGCCAGCACGCCGAGCGTCGATGCGTTCACGCCGAGCACGTTGCCGAACAGCAGTGCGGTGACCTGCGTCGCATAGGCGGTGAAGAAGTGCAGAAACAGCAAGCCGAAACCGAGCGACAACGAGAGGATCACGCCGATCGCCACGTCGCGTCCGGCGAGACGTTCGCCGAGCGCGCCCATGCCGACACCCGCCGCGAGCGTGAAGCCGATCATCCCCCAGATCGGCGAGATGCCGATCAGCACCGCGCCGGTCGCGCCGGTGAAACCGACGTGCGAGAGCGCGTGACCCGCGAAGGTCTGTCCGCGCATCACCAGAAAATAGCCTACCACGCCGGCCAGCACCGCGACGATCCCCGACGCCGCGAATGCGTTCACCATGAAATCGTATTCAAACATCGTGCTTGTGTCCGTCGCGTGAGTCGTGCTGATGTGAGTGGCCGTGCGCGTGGCCATGCGAATGGGAATGCGAATGCGAGTGGCTGTGGCCGCCGTTCTCGTCGTGTTCGTGCTCGTGATCGTGCTTTTCCACTTCGACGTCGCCGGACATCACGAAGATGCGGCCGTTCACGCGCATTACGTCGATCGGCGAGCCGTAGAGGCGCGACAGGACCGGCCGGGTGATCACTTCGTCGACGGTGCCGAGCGCCGCCACGCCGCTGCCGAGATACAGCACGCGATCGAGCGCGTGCAGCAGCGGATTCAATTCATGCGCCGAAAACAGCACGGCGATGCCGAGTTCCTGCTGCACGCGCCGCACCAGTTCGACCACGCTCTTCTGATGATGCGGATCGAGGCTGATCAACGGCTCGTCGAGCAAGAGCAGCTTCGGGTTGCCGAGCAGACATTGCGCGAGCAGCAGCCGCTGACGCTCGCCGCCCGACAGTTCCGACAGCGGCCGCTCGGCCAGCTTGCGGCCGCCCACCAGATCCAGCACACGTTCGACATCGGTGCGCGTGGCCGCGTCCGCATGCGGCAAGCCCCAGCGATGGCCGTCGGCGGCCATCGCGACGAAATCGCGGCCACGCACGCGGCGCCCGGCCAGGGCACTGCGCGTCTGCGGCATATAGCCGATCGACGCGTTGCCGCGCTCGACCGGTTGTCCCAGCACGCGGATCGTGCCTTGAGCGGCAGGCACGAGACCGAGCACGGCGCGCATCAGCGTTGTTTTGCCCGCGCCGTTGGGCCCGAGTACGCCGATGAATTCGCCCTGGTTCACCACGAAGCCGGTGTCGCGCAGAATCGTGCGGTCGCCGAGTTCGAGCGTCACGCGTTCGAGTTCGAGCACGGGTGCGGTGCTGGGCACACGCGCTGGCGCGCCGCGGCCAGTCTGGGTCATTGGGTTTTTCCTTTCGCGCCTGAAGCCGCAGCCGCATTGGCGCCGTTCGCATCGCCCGAGGCGAGTGCCGTGCCCAGCGCGTCGAGCTGCGTCAGCATCCACGTCTGATAGGTTTTGCCGGCCGGTTCGGTCTCGGTGACGCTCATGGTCGGCACCTTCGATTGCTGCGCGAGCTTCAACATGCGTTTGGTCAGGGCCTCGGTTGCCTGGCTGTTATAGATCAGAACACGGACGCGCTTCTCGCGCAGGTCGCGTTCGAACGCGGCGATATCGGCCGCGCTGGCTTCGGTGTCGTTCATGGTGGCGAGCTGGAAGCGCAGGTTGCGCATTGTCAGGCCCACCGCGTCGGACATGTAGCCGAACACCGGTTCGGTTGCCGTTACCGGCACGCCCGCGTAGCGGCCGTGCAGTTCGGCGACTTTGGCGTCGACCGGTTTCAGCGAATCGAGAAACTTCGCGAGGTTCGCATCGTACGCCGACTTGTGCGCCGGGTCAGCCGCGACGAGGGCCTCGCTCACGGCGCGCGCCACTTTCGGCATGGTCGCCGGGTCGTACCAGAGGTGCGGATTATCGCCGCCTTTCTTGCCAACCAGATCGGCGGCGACGATCGTCACGCGCTTCGCGCCCTTCGACGCCGCCAGCAATTTTGCCATCCACGGATCGTAGTCGGCGCCGTTGTAGACCACAAGGCTCGCATGCTGCAACGCACGCGCGGTCTTCGGGCTCGCTTCGAACAGATGCGGGTCCTGGTCCGGATTGCTGAGAATGCTCGTGACGTCGACGCGATCGCCGCCGAGTTGCTGCACCACGTCGCCGTAAAAATTCTCCGCCGCGACCACCGGGATTTTTGCATCCGCCGCCATCGCGGCGTGGCCGAACGCGAAGACGGCGGCGCTTACCGCGACGTGCTTCGACAGCTTCAGCGCACGCTGCGCCCCGTTCAACATCGAGCCGAATTTCTTCATTGTTGTGTCCTGCTGCGTGAGAGTTGAATGAACCACTGACGTTAGAAGGGGCGTGTGCGTTATGCCGGCTTCATGGCGGCCGAAGCACCCGCGGGTCGCGCCGCGCGAGCACACAGCGCGCAGAGACCGCTCAGTTCGACCACCTGCCGATGCACTTCGAAACCATGTGCCGGCGCGCTATGCGACAACTGTTCGGCGAGGTCGTCTCCGGGAATTTCGACGGTCGCGCCGCAGCCGTCGCACATCAGAAACTGGCTGCGATGCGGCACGCCGACTTCGCAGCAGGCCACGAACGCGTTCTTCGATTCGATCCGATGCACGAAGCCATGCGCGAGCAGAAAGTCCAGCGCGCGATATACGGTTGTCGGCGGCACCCGGCCGCGTGTCGGCTCGAGCGCATCAAGCAGTTCATAAGCGCCGATCGGCCGCTCGCTGGCGACGATCGCCGCATACACCTGACGACGCAGCGGCGTCAGCGCGAGCCCGTGCAACGCGGCATGCGCTTCGGCGTGCGCGAGGCGCACGGCATGGTGTTCTGCAGTGAATGTGGCCATCGGCGGAGGCTCCTGACGAAATGGCGATCAAGCGAAAATCACGACCCATCGGCTTCGAAGCGAAGCGAGGTCGCAATGATATAACGTATCTCGAAAATTTGTCAGCAGGGCGAGCAGAAAGCAGATTGGCTGTCTTCGATTTCTCGTACTAGTGTTGTTCGGGGCGGATGAGTGGTGTCGGAATCCTGCCGCGCTGCACCATCGAAATCTGCTCGGGCGCCTTGACATGGCCCGGTGCGTATCCGATCATTCGATCACTAACAGAGCAATTGTTCGCGTGATGAGCGTTCGCTCACCGCGCCTCAAGAAGCGATTGAACCGGAGACGAGCAGTGGCGGCACGATTGCAAGACAAGGTGGCCATTCTGACGGGCGCGGCAAGCGGAATCGGTGAAGCCGTGGCGCGCCGATATCTGGACGAAGGCGCGCGCTGCGCGCTGGTCGACGTGAAGCCGGCCGACAGTTTCGGCGACTCACTGCGTGCCACTTACGGCGATCGCGTGCTGACGGTGCGCGCCGATGTCACCCGCCGCGACGATATCCAGCGCATCGTCGCGAGCACGCTGGAGCGCTTCGGGCAAATCGACATTCTCTTCAACAACGCGGCGCTCTTCGACATGCGCCCGATCCTCGACGAATCCTGGGACGTATTCGACCGTCTCTTCGCGGTCAACGTGAAGGGCATGTTCTTCCTGATGCAAGCCGTGGCGCAAAAGATGGTCGAGCAGGGCAGCGGCGGCAAGATCATCAATATGTCGTCGCAAGCCGGACGGCGCGGCGAGGCGCTCGTGTCGCACTACTGCGCGACCAAGGCAGCCGTGCTCAGCTACACGCAATCCGCGGCACTGGCGCTCGCAGCGCACAAGATCAATGTGAACGGCATTGCGCCGGGTGTCGTCGATACGCCGATGTGGAACGAAGTCGACGCGCTCTTCGCCCGCTATGAAAACCGCCCGCTCGGCGAGAAGAAACGCCTTGTCGGCGAAGCGGTGCCGCTCGGCCGCATGGGTGTGCCGGACGATCTGACCGGCGCCGCCCTGTTCCTCGCGTCGGCGGATGCCGACTACATCACCGCGCAAACCCTGAACGTCGACGGCGGCAACTGGATGAGCTGAATCCGCGCCGTTCATCGTCATTTTCGTAGAACAAACGCTGCACTACATAACGTACGAGAAAGGAGACAACACATGAAGCCAGCCCTCAAATCCACGCTAAAGGCGGTCAGTGCCGGCGCTGTCGCTTGCTTTGCATTGAGCGCGTCGGCGGCGACGGTGACGATCGCCACGCTGAACAATCCGGACATGATCGAGTTGAAGAAGCTCTCGCCCGAGTTCGAAAAGGCGAATCCGGACATCAAGCTGAACTGGGTGATTCTCGAAGAAAACGTGCTGCGTCAGCGCGCCACGACCGACATCACGACGGGCAGCGGTCAATTCGACGTGATGACAATCGGCGCGTACGAAACGCCGCAATGGGGCAAGCGCGGCTGGCTCACGCCGCTCACGAATCTGCCCGCTGATTACGATCTGAACGACGTCGTGAAGACGGCCCGCGACGGCCTCTCGAGCGGCGGCCAGTTGTACGCGCTGCCGTTCTACGTCGAAAGCTCGATGACGTATTACCGTAAAGACCTGTTCGCGGCCAAGGGTCTGAAGATGCCCGATCAGCCGACCTACGACCAGATCGCGCAATTCGCCGACAAGCTCACGGACAAAGCCAATGGCATTTACGGCATCTGTCTGCGCGGCAAGGCGGGCTGGGGCGAGAACATGGCCTACGGCACGACGGTGGTGAACACGTTCGGCGGCCGCTGGTTCGACGAGAAATGGAACGCGCAGCTGACCTCGCCGGAATGGAAGAAAGCGATGACGTTCTATGTCGATCTGCTGAAGAAGGACGGCCCTCCGGGAGCGAGTTCGAACGGCTTCAATGAGAATCTCACGCTGATGTCCTCGGGCAAGTGCGCGATGTGGATCGACGCCACGGTTGCGGCCGGCATGCTCTACAACAAGCAGCAATCGCAAATCGCCGACAAGGTCGGTTTCGCTGCAGCGCCGGTGGCGGTCACGCCGAAGGGTTCGCATTGGCTGTGGGCCTGGGCGCTGGCGATTCCGAAGTCGTCGAAGCAGGCTGACGCGGCGAAGAAGTTCATCACGTGGGCCACGTCGAAGCAATACATCGAACTGGTCGCGAAGGACGAAGGCTGGGCCTCGGTGCCGCCGGGAACGCGTAAATCCACCTACGCGCGCCCCGAGTACAAGCAGGCAGCACCGTTCGGCGACTTCGTGCTGAAGGCGATCGAAACGGCGGATCCGGAGCATCCGACGCTCAAGCCGGTGCCGTACACCGGTGTGCAGTTCGTCGGGATTCCTGAGTTCCAGTCGTTCGGCACCGTGGTCGGTCAGAGCATCTCCGGCGCGATTGCCGGTCAGATGACGATCGATCAGGCGCTGGCAGCCGGCAACGCCACTGCGGATCGCGCGGTGAAGCAGGCCGGCTACCAGAAATAAGCCACGGCCGTTACGTGGCACGCGCCGGCTGACGCCCGTCAGCCGGCTTACGCGGCACAGCGGGCCTTTCCGCCACACGTGCGCCGCGACATCGTACGGTGTCGTCGCGGCTTCGGGCGGCGGTCCGCGCATTACCCAACAGGTGGTCAATCATGCGTCCTCTGCGCCTACCTATCATGCATGCCCATCCCCAGACAGAAAAAGAACGCGAAACCCGCAAAGCCAATTCCGCCCGCTGGCTAGTCACGCCTTCGGTCGCGGTACTCGTGCTGTGGATGGCGATTCCGCTCGCGATGACGATCTGGTTTTCGTTCTCGCGTTACAACCTGTTGAATCCGGATCTGAAAGGCTTCGCGGGTTTCGACAACTATAAATATCTTGCCAGCGACCCGTCGTTCGGCCCTTCGATCGGCCACACGCTCGAACTGATCATCTCGGTCCTCGTGATCACGGTGGTCGGCGGCGTGCTGATGGCGATCCTGTTCGACCGCAAGTTCTACGGCCAGGGGATCGCGCGGTTGCTCGCCATCGCGCCGTTCTTCGTGATGCCGACCGTGAGCGCGCTGATCTGGAAGAACATGATCCTGCATCCGGTGTACGGCCTGATCGCGCAAGGCATGCGCGCCATGGGCATGACGCCGATCGACTGGTTCGCGCAATATCCGCTGACGGCCGTGATCATGATCGTCGCGTGGCAGTGGCTGCCGTTTGCTTTCCTGATTCTGTTCACGGCGATCCAGTCGCTCGATCAGGAGCAGAAGGAGGCGGCGCGCATCGACGGCGCGGGTCCGTTCTCGATGTTCTTCTACATCACGCTGCCTCACCTGAAGCGGGCAATTGCGGTGGTGGTGATGATGGAGACGATTTTCCTGCTGTCGATCTTCGCCGAAATCTACACGACCACGGGCGGCGGTCCGGGCACCGCGACCACCAACCTGTCGTACCTGATCTATTCGCTGGGCCTGCAGCAGTTCGACGTCGGTCTCGCTTCGGCGGGCGGCATTCTCGCTGTCGTGCTGGCCAATATCGTGTCGTTCTTCCTCGTGCGGATGCTCGCGAAGAACCTTAAAGGGGAGTACGAAAAATGAGCCAGGTTGCCTCTACTCCGGTGTCCGGCGCGACGCCCATGACCGTGCCGGCGAAGTCGCCGTTCGCCGCGATTCGCCGCGGCATCCCAGGTGTGATCGCGTGGCTCGTGGCGCTGCTGCTGTTCTTTCCGATCTTCTGGATGACGATCACCGCGTTCAAGACGGAGCAGCAAGCCTACGCATCGTCGCTGTTTTTCATCCCGACGCTCGATAGCTTTCGCGAGGTGTTCGCGCGCAGCAATTACTTTTCGTTCGCGTGGAACTCGATACTGATCTCCGCGGGCGTGACGATTCTGTGCCTGATTCTCGCTGTGCCGGCCGCGTATGCAATGGCGTTCTTCCCGACCCGCCGCACGCAGAAAGTGCTGCTGTGGATGTTGTCGACCAAGATGATGCCGTCGGTCGGCGTGCTGGTGCCGATCTATCTGCTGTGGAAAAACAGCGGGCTGCTGGATTCGGTGTCGGGTCTCGTGATCGTCTACACGCTGATCAATTTACCGATCGCGGTATGGATGTCGTTCACGTACTTCGCCGAAATTCCGCGCGACATTCTCGAAGCCGGCCGGATCGACGGCGCCGCGACGTGGCAGGAAATCGTCTATCTGCTGATGCCGATGTCGCTGCCTGGGCTCGCCTCGACTGCGCTGCTGCTCGTGATCCTGTCGTGGAACGAAGCGTTCTGGAGCATCAACCTGTCGAGTTCGAACGCCGCGCCGCTGACCGTGTTCATCGCCTCGTATTCGAGTCCTGAGGGTCTCTTCTGGGCCAAGCTGTCCGCCGCTTCGCTGCTGGCGGTCGCGCCGATCCTGATCGTCGGCTGGCTGTCGCAGAAGCAACTGGTGCGCGGCCTTACCTTCGGGGCGGTCAAATGACGGCAGACACGAGTGGAAGCACGCTCGCCGGCAATTTCGCGCTGATCTGCGATTGCGACGGCGTGCTGATCGACAGCGAAGCCGTGGCGGCGCGCATGCTGGTGCACGAACTCGAAGCGCGCTGGCCCGACACCGACGTCGAACCGGTCGTGCTGCCGCTGCTCGGACTGCGCATCGAGAAAGTGCTGCAAGGCACTGCGGCGCAGCTCGGCAAAAGCCTCAGCGACGAGGACATCGATTCGATCCGCCAGGCAGTGGAAACGGCGGCGATGCAGGCGCCGACGGTCGAAGGCATCGAGGCCGCGCTGGCTCAGGTGCCGCTCACCAAAGGCTGCGCAAGCAACAGCTTTCGCCCGTATGTGGAAACGGTGCTGACGCGCACGGGCCTCGTGAGATTTTTCGGCGACCGCCTGTTCTGCGCCGACGCAGTGCCGAATCCGAAGCCCGCGCCCGACGTCTATCTGGCGGCGGCCAAGGGTCTTGGCCTCGCGCCCTCGGCGTGCCTCGTGGTGGAGGACAGCGTCACGGGTGTGACGGCGGCCACGGCGGCGGGCATGACGGTGCTAGGCTTCATCGGCGGCGGTCATGCGAGCGATGCGCAGATCGACAAGCTGCATGCAGCCGGCGCGCGCCACGTATTCGACGACATGCAGCGGTTGCCGGAACTGGTCGCGCAATGGACGCTGAGTGCGACGGCGGCCGCGCCATAAGCGGCGGAATCGAAAGCGAATCAATGTAGCCGCCTGAGTTTCCCAAGCAACTCAGGCAACCGAACATCGGACAAGCAACACATAGCATTACACGGAGACACATCATGGCAAGCGTAACTCTGCGCAACATCAGAAAGGCGTACGACGAAAACGAAGTGATGCGCGACATCAACCTCGATATCGCGGACGGCGAGTTCGTCGTGTTCGTGGGCCCGAGCGGTTGCGGTAAATCGACGCTGATGCGGATGATCGCCGGCCTCGAAGATATCAGCGGCGGCGATCTGACCATCGACGGCATGCGCGTGAACGACGTGGCGCCCGCCAAGCGCGGCATCGCGATGGTGTTCCAGTCGTACGCGCTGTATCCGCACATGACGCTGTACGACAACATGGCGTTCGGCCTGAAACTCGCCGGCACCAAGAAGCCGGAAATCGACGCGGCAGTGCGTAACGCGGCGAAGATCCTGCACATCGACCATTTGCTCGATCGCAAGCCGAAGCAGTTGTCGGGCGGCCAGCGTCAGCGCGTGGCGATCGGCCGCGCGATCACGCGCAAGCCGAAGGTGTTCCTGTTCGACGAACCGCTGTCGAATCTCGACGCCGCCTTGCGCGTGAAAATGCGCCTCGAATTTGCGCGTCTGCATGACGAACTGAAGACCACGATGATCTACGTGACGCACGATCAGGTCGAAGCCATGACGCTGGCGGATAAGATCGTGGTGCTGTCCGCGGGCAATCTGGAGCAGGTCGGCAGCCCGACCATGCTGTATCACGCGCCGGCCAACCGCTTCGTCGCGGGATTCATCGGTTCGCCGAAGATGAACTTCATGGAAGGCGTGGTGCAGTCCGTCACGCATGACGGCGTCACGGTGCGCTACGAAACCGGCGAGACGCAGCGCGTCGCGGTGGAACCGGGCGCGGTGAAGCAGGGCGACAAGGTGACGGTCGGCATTCGCCCCGAGCATCTGCATGTGGGCACGACCGACGACGGCATCTCGGCCCGCACGATGGCCCTCGAATCGCTCGGCGACGCAGCGTATTTGTACGCGGAATCGAGCGTGTCACCGGACGGCCTGATCGCGCGGATTCCGCCGCTCGAACGCCATACGAAGGGCGAGATGCAAAAACTCGGCGCCACGCCCGAGCACTGCCATTTGTTCGACAGCGCAGGGAAAGCATTCCAGCGTAAGATCGTCGAAGTGCTGGCCGCGTGATGATTGGGAAAGCGGCGGGCGCGCCGCTTTCCTTTCAACCACGCCCCGGAAACGCTCATGGCCGCCTACGTCGTCATTACGCGCGAGAAAACGCTCGACCCCGCGAAGCTGGATGAATACAAACAGGTTGCGCCTGCAACCTTCGAGCAGCATCCGGTCATGATGCTGGCAAGCCACGGCCGCAAGGAAGTGGTGGAAGGTCCGCCGATCGACGAAATCCTGATCCTCGAATTCGCTAGCTACGACGAAGCCATTGCCTGGTACCGCAGCCCGGAGTATCAGGCTGTCAGCGAAACACGTCTGCAGGGCGGGGAATACCGGATCATCATCACCGAAGGCCTCACGGCGATGTAGGGCGGCGGTGGCGTAGGCCGTCCGCTTACGCCTCGAGCGCGGCTCTCGCGCACGATTCGTCAGTTACAAGGCCCGACAGCCAGCCGCCCTTGAGCACCGCGATCAGTGCCTCACGCTTGCGCTGTCCGCCGGCGAAACCGATGGTCGGGCGCTGCGGCGGCGAGTCGAGCGCGATGCTCGTCACGCGCCGGCCGGTCGGCGATTCGACGTGCGCGCCGGCGGCGTCGATCGGCAGTCCGAGCATTTCAGCCACCGCGCCGTTCTGCATCAACTCTTTCACTTCCGCGGACGTAATGAAGCCGTCTTCGAGCAGCGGACATTTCGGCCCGATATTGCCGATGCCGACAAACGCCACGTCGGCCTGCGCCGACAGCGATTCGACAATCCGATAAAGCCGGTGATTGCACCACTGCGCGCGTTCCGCTTCGCTATCGGCGAGCAGCGGCGCGGGCAGCAGAAAATGCTTGCCGCCCGTCTTCTCCGAAATGTGCAGCGCGACGTCATAGCGGTTCGAGGAGCCGTCCTGGGCGATCGCTCCGACCATGGATACCAGCCGGTGCTGCGGACGGTCCAGCTGGGCGATCTGATCGACGGCGGCCTTCAGCGTCCGGCCGCTGCTCACCGCGACCACCATCGGTTTTTCTTCGCCGAGATAGCGCTCCATCACCTGCGCGCCGGCCACCGCCAGTTTGCGGTCGACCTCATCGGCCGTATCGCTGTCGATCGGCACCACTTCGCACATGCTCAGGCCGTAGCGCTTGGACAGTTGATCGGCGAGCGCGAGGCAGTCCGCCAGTTTGTGATCGACGCGCACGCGAATCAGATTCTTTTCGACCGCGAAGGCGACCAGCCGTTGCGCGACCGGCCGCGACACCTGGAGCTTCTCGGCGATCTCGTTCTGGGTGTTGCCGGCAACGTAGTAGAGCCACGCGGCGCGGGTAGCAAGATCTAATTTTTCTGTGGACTTGGGCACGGTGACGGTTCGCTTGAAGTGCGCCGATGATAGCAGCCGGTCTGCGCGCTTCAACTAACCCTAGCGCGGAAACCGGCCGCGGATAGCCGGTCAGGCAAGCGGTTGCCGCGCGGGGTCGAACAACGGCCGCACGTGGCGGTACAGCGCGCGATACGCTTCGAGCCGCGCGCGCAGTTCGGCATGGCGGCGCGGGTTCGGTGTGAACTCCCTGGCGATTGGCGGCTTGGTGAGCACCGTGGCCGGATCGCCGCCCGCGGCCAGCCAGCCGAGGCGTGCCGCGCCGAGCGCCGCGCCGGTCTCGCCGCCGCCGTGCTTGCGGGTGGCGGTGTCGAGTGCGTCGGCGAGCAACTGGGCCCAGTAGTCGCTGCGGGCGCCGCCGCCGAGCAGGGACAGCGCCTTCGCTTCGGTGCCGGCCGCGCGCAGCGCGTCGAGGCCGTCGGTGAGCGCAAGCGTCACGCCTTCGAGCACCGCGTAGCCGAGCAGCGCGCGATCCGTTGCGTGCGTCATGCCGAAGAACACGCCTTGCGCATACGGGTCGTTGTGCGGCGTGCGTTCGCCTGACAGATAGGGCAGGAAGAGCGGCGCGGTGTTCAACGCGTCCGCGTGGAGCGCCTCGATTTCGGCGAGCAGGGTCGGTTCGTCGGTGGAAGTGAGCTTGCAGACCCAACGCAGACAACTCGCGGCGGAGAGCACCACGCTCATCTGATGCCAGCGATCCGGAATCGCGTGACAGAACGCGTGCACGGCCGAAGCCGGATTCGGCCGGAAGCTGTCGCCGACCACGCACAGCACGCCTGATGTGCCGAGCGAGACGAAGCCGTCGCCCGGTTGCGTCGCGCCGATGCCGATCGCGCTGGTGGCGTTGTCGCCGCCGCCGGCCGCGACGATTACGCCGTCGCTCAGGCCGAATTCACGCGCGACGGAAGGCAGCAGCGTGCCGGATGGCTCGCTGCCTTCGGCGAGGCTCGGCATCTGCGCACGCGACATATTGCAGGCCGCGAGCAGCGAGTCCGACCAGTCGCGTTTGGCGACATCGAGCCACAGCGTGCCGGCCGCATCGGATGGATCGGACACCTTGCCGCCCGTCAGTTGCAGGCGCAAGTAATCTTTCGGCAGCAACACGCAGGCGGTCTGCGCAAAAATCTCGGGTTCGTGGCGCGCGACCCACAGCAGCTTCGGCGCGGTGAAACCGGGCATGGCGAGATTGCCGGCCACGCTGTGCAACTCCGGCGCGCGCTCGGTCAGCTCCGCGCATTCCTTGTCGCTGCGCATGTCGTTCCACAGGATCGCGGGACGCAGCACGCGGTCCTGCGCATCCAGCAGCACGGCGCCGTGCATCTGACCCGACAGGCCGATGCCGCGAATCTGCGCGAACTCGTCGGGATGTTTGGCGCGCAACGCGGCGAGCGCGGTACGCGTGCCGGCCCACCAATCTTCGGGATTCTGCTCGGCCCAGCGCTGATGCGGGCGCGAAACGGTGAACGGTGAGCCTGCGGTGCCGATCACGCGTCCGTCGGAGGCGAGCAGCAGAACTTTCACTTCGGACGTGCCGAGGTCGATGCCGAGATACATGGGCGCGGAACCTTCGTCGTTGGAGATGCGCTACTTTAGCCGCACATGGCGCGCGGTGCCATGCGCATTAAGCCTGGCTGAACCTGGCTTGGCATAACGTGGCACGCGCGCGCTTCGATGCCGCGCGGCGCGCGGCCCTTATGAATCATCAATTCAGCGGCGTTCAAACCGCGCCGCGTTTGGCGAGCCATACATCGACGCGCGCCAACGCGCCTTCCAGCGCCGATTCCAGTTCCGGCGTTTGCGCCATGCTGCCCCACAGCAGACGGTCGGCGGCGAACGCTTTCAATGGATCGGGCGCCTCGAAGAAAGCACGCGCGACACGCTCATCCATCACGCCGTCCTGATACGTATAGGGCAATTTGCCGGCGTTCCAGCGATCGAGAAAGCGGAAGAACAACGCGGGCAGCATGGCAGTCGCCGCGGGCGTGACGCCGCGCTCGAAACATTCCGACAACGTCGGCGCGATAAATCCGGGCAGCTTCGAAAAGCCATCCGCCGCGACGCGCTGGTTCGTGTCCTGGATATAAGGATTGCTGAAGCGCTCGAGCACCACGTCGCGATAGCGTTCGAGATCGAGCGGACTCGGCGTGAGGCACGGGATCACGTCTTCGGTCACGTACTCGTAGGCGAATTTGTTGATGTCCGCGTCGAGCGTGCCTTCGTGAATGTAGTTCAGCCCGACCAGCGTGCCCGCCCATGCGATGCAGCTATGCGTCGCGTTGAGAATGCGGATCTTCGCTTCTTCATACGGCATCACCGAATCGACCAGTTCCGCGCCGACTTTTTCCCATGCCGGGCGTCCCGCGATGAAGTTGTCTTCGATCACCCACTGGATGAACGCTTCGCCCATCACCGGAGCGGCGTCGTCGACACCGGTGGCGGCCTTGACGCGCTCGCGCACGTCCGGCGTGGGACGCGGTGTAATGCGGTCCACCATCGAACTCGGACTGGCGGTGTTGTCGTCGAACCATTGCGCCAGTTCGCTCGCGCCGCGCCGTTCGAGAAACTCGCTCATGCCCGCGTGAAATCGCTCGCCGTTGCTGCGCAGGTTGTCGCAAGTCTGCAGCGTGACCGGGCCCGCGCCGCTTTTCATGCGCGCGTCGAGAATCGCGGCCAGCGCGCCATAAATGGTGGTGTGGCCGCCTTTGAGGTCGGCCGCGAGATCGGGGTTGGCGGTGTCGAGCTCGTCCTGCTCGTCGAGGTAATAGCCGCCTTCGGTGACGGTGAACGCGATGATCTTGCAGGCCGGATCGGCGCCCGCTTCGATCAGCGCGTCGAGACTCTCGGTCCAAGGCACGACGCGCTCGATCGAACGAATCGTCTCGTAGGCGCGCTCACCCTGAGGCGTGACGGTCTCGAGCGTATAGACGCCGTTTTGCGCGGCGAGCGCTTCGAGCACCGCGTTCATATCGCTGCGGATATTGCCGACCGTGAG
Organism: Paraburkholderia phytofirmans; assembly: GCF_046028095.1. Taxonomy (GTDB): domain Bacteria; phylum Pseudomonadota; class Gammaproteobacteria; order Burkholderiales; family Burkholderiaceae; genus Paraburkholderia; species Paraburkholderia phytofirmans_A. Next base: position 283,575 of record NZ_JAQQDJ010000007.1, on the reverse strand, counting down.
CGACCAGTGCGGCTCGCCCGGCACCTTGGCCTCGTTCAATCGATGGAGATACCACGCCTGATGCGCGCGATGAAACGATCCCGCGCCGATGTGCAGGATCACGTGTGCGGCCGCGCCGCTGTCTTGCCCGCTGTTCATGTGCGTCTCCTGAATGTCCTTGCTCGCACGGCTAGTCGCGTGCGTTTCTTTTTGGGTTGGAGCATTTGCTCTGCATGTGAGCGAATGATCGTACCCGGCGAAACGAAAGTCAAGGCGACGGCGTACGGTTTTTTGTGGCGCAGCGCGGCGCGGCGGGGCTTTTCAGCGTGACTCGCTATGCGCCGTGGTGTGATGGCGGCGCGTTGCCGCACGTATTGCATTGCATCAAATTTGACATCGAACGGGTCAGGATTAACCCGAATGCAAAAAAGTATTGGTCCGCGGTCTCATTTTTAGTGGTGGATCACGCGCGAGAAGACTACTTTTCGCTATACAAGACGAAAGACCAGCGGCGCTCCAAATGGCCGCTTCATGGAGACAGACAGTGCAACCCGATCTCGAACTGGTGGCCGTACGTCGTGACGAATCGTTCAAAGTATGGTCGCACGGCTATCCGTACCGTACGGTGCGCTGGCACTTTCATCCGGAATACGAAATTCATCTGATCGTGGCGACGACCGGCAAGATGTTCGTCGGCGATCACATCAGCAGCTATACGCCCGGCAACCTCGTGTTGATGGGGCCGAACCTGCCGCACAACTGGGTGAGCGATGTGCCGGAGGGCGAGACGATTGCGCAGCGCAATCTGGTCGTTCAGTTCGGGCAGGAGTTCGTGTCGAGTTGCCTCGACAGTTTTCCGGAGTGGCGTCAGGTCGAAGCGCTGCTTGCCGATTCCCGCCGCGGCGTCTCGTTCGGCGCGCAAACAAGCGCGGCGATCCAGCCGCTGTTCCTCGAATTGCTGGCGGCGCGCGGACTGCGCCGGCTGGTTCTGTTCATGTCGATGCTCGAAATACTGATGAACGCCGAGGACCGCGAGACGCTCGCGAGTCCGGCTTATCAGGCCGATCCAACAAGTTTCGCGTCGACGCGCATCAATCACGTGCTGTCGTATATCGGCAAGAATCTCGCGAACGAATTGCGCGAGTCGGACCTGGCGCAGCTTGCGGGCCAGAGCGTCAGCGCATTCTCGCGTTATTTCCGCCGCCATACCGGGCTGCCGTTCGTGCAGTACGTGAACCGCATGCGGATCAACCTCGCGTGCCAACTGCTCACTGACGACGATCTCAGCGTCACCGATATCTGTTTCAAGGCGGGCTTTAACAACCTGTCGAATTTCAACCGGCAGTTTCTCGCGGTGAAGGGCATGGCGCCTTCAAAATTCCGCCACTATCAGCAACTGAACGACGCGAGTCGCGACGCCTCCGAAGAAGCCGCCGCCCGCGGCGTGGGGATCGACGACGCCCCCGCCATCGTGCTCGCGCCGGGTCTGCCGCGCAGCGCCGCCGCTTATCCACCGACGTAGTCCCAAGCCCAGGCTTCCTGCCGAAGCGTTTTATTTCACCTGCGTTTCAACACGTATCGCGCTGTCCCACCACAGCGCGAGGGGCGTGCTCACTTTTAATAATGGAGACAACCATGACGCAATCCCTTTCGAAGCCAACCTCGTTGAAGACTTTCGCACGCAGCACGGCCGCACTGGCGACGCTCGCCTTCGGCCTGTCGTTCATTGCCGCGCCGGCCGCGCAAGCCGCGCCGCTGAAAATCGGCATGACATTTCAGGAGCTGAACAACCCGTACTTCGTGACGATGCAAAAAGCGCTGAACGATGCGGCCGCCTCCATCGGCGCGACGGTGGTCGTCACCGACGCACACCACGATGTCAGCAAGCAGGTCAGCGACGTGGAAGACATGCTGCAGAAGAAGATCGACATCCTGCTCGTGAATCCGACCGATTCGACCGGCATCCAGTCGGCCGTGACCTCGGCGAAGAAAGCGGGCGTGGTGGTGGTCGCCGTCGATGCGAACGCCAACGGTCCGGTCGATTCGTTCGTCGGCTCGAAGAACTACGACGCGGGCGAGATGGCTTGCGAGTATCTGGCGAAGTCGATCGGCGGCAGCGGCGAAGTTGCGATTCTCGACGGCATTCCGGTCGTGCCGATTCTTGAACGCGTGCGCGGCTGCAAGGCGGCGCTCGCAAAAGCGCCTGGCGTGAAGCTGGTGGATACGCAGAACGGTAAGCAGGAACGCGCGACCGCGTTGTCCGTCACCGAGAACATGATTCAGGCCCACCCGAATCTGAAGGGCGTGTTCAGCGTGAACGACGGCGGCTCGATGGGTGCGCTTTCGGCGATCGAATCGTCGGGCAAGGACATCAAGCTGACCAGCGTCGACGGTGCGCCGGAAGCGATTGCCGCGATTCAGAAGCCGAACTCGAAGTTCGTCGAAACGTCCGCGCAATTCCCGGCTGACCAGGTGCGCATTGCGCTCGGCATCGCGCTCGCCAAGAAGTGGGGCGCCAATGTGCCGAAGACCATTCCGGTCGACGTGAAGATGATCGACAAGAGCAATGCCAAGGGTTTCAGCTGGTAAGCCGAATGTCCGTTGCCGCGCTGAGCAGAAAGCGCGGCAACGGACAGCAGAGGAGGACCCGATGGACACGATACTCAAGCTCGACAACATCACCAAAAGTTTTCCAGGCGTGAAGGCGCTGCAAGGCATTCACCTGGAAATCGCGCGCGGCGAGATTCATGCGCTGCTCGGCGAAAACGGCGCCGGCAAATCGACGCTGATGAAAATCCTGTGCGGCATCTATCAGCCGGACGAAGGCACGATCACGATTGAAGGCGAGGCGCGTCATTTCACCAACTATCACGATGCGGTGGCTGCCGGCGTCGGCATCGTGTTTCAGGAATTCAGCCTGATTCCGTATCTGAACGCGGTGGAGAACATGTTTCTCGGCCGCGAACTGAAGAACGGTTTGGGCCTGCTCGAACGCGGCAAGATGCGGCGCGCGGCGGCGGCGATTTTTCAGCGGCTCGGCGTGACGATCGATCTGTCGGTGCCGATTCGCGAGCTCTCGGTTGCGCAGCAGCAGTTCGTCGAAATCGGCAAGGCGCTTTCGCTGGAGGCGCGCATTCTGATTCTGGACGAGCCCACCGCCACGCTCACGCCCGCCGAAGCCGAACATCTGTTCGCAATCATGCGCGAACTGAAGCAGCAGGGCGTCGCGATGATTTTCATCTCGCACCACCTCGAAGAGATTTTCGAAGTGTGCGACCGCATTACCGTGCTGCGCGATGGGCAGTACGTCGGCATGACCGAGGTTGCGCAATCCGACGTGGGGCATCTTGTGGAGATGATGGTGGGACGCCGCATCGAAAACAGCTTTCCGCCGAAGCCGCCGCTGCGCGCCGATGCGAAGGTCGTGCTCGAAGTGGAGAAACTGCAGTTGCTCAAGGACAGCCCGCTGTTGAGCTTCACGCTGCGTGAAGGAGAGATTCTCGGTTTCGCGGGACTGGTCGGCTCGGGGCGCACGGAAACCGCGCTCGCCGTGATCGGCGCGGATCCCGCTTACGTGAAGGAGATTCGCATCAACGGTACGTCGGCGAAGCTGTCCGATCCTGCCGATGCGTTGCGCGCCGGCGTCGGCATTCTGCCGGAAAGCCGCAAGACCGAAGGCCTGATCACCGATTTCTCGATCAAGCAGAACATCTCGATCAACAACCTCGGCAAGTATCGCTCGTTGCGTTTCTTCATCGACCAGCGCAGTGAAGCGCGCGCGACCGCCGACATCATGAAACGCGTGGGCGTCAAAGCACCGACCATGCATACGGAAGTCGCGACACTCTCAGGCGGCAATCAGCAAAAAGTCGTGATCGCGCGCTGGTTAAATCACCACACCAACATCCTGATCTTCGACGAACCGACGCGCGGCATCGACGTCGGCGCCAAAGCCGAAATCTATCTGCTGATGCGCGAACTCACCGCGCGCGGCTACTCGATCATCATGATCTCGTCCGAACTGCCGGAGATCGTCGGCATGTGCGACCGCGTCGCCGTGTTCCGGCAGGGCCGCATTGAAGCGATGCTCGAAGGCGACGCGATCGACTCGAACGCCGTGATGACCTATGCAACTGCCGGCTCTCGTGGAGCAACACATGAACACGCCTAATCCTTCTTCACCCAAGACCTCCACTGTCAGCAGCGATACGCCGGGAGCGCCGGTGCGTTTCACGTGGGCCGCATTGAAGCGCTCGACGCTGTTCTATCCGTTCATCGGCTTGCTGGTGGTCTGCATCGTCATGGTGTTTGCGAGCGACAGTTTTCTTTCCGGCGCGAACATCGAGAACGTGCTGCGCCAGGTGTCGATCAACGCGATCATCGCCGTGGGGATGACGTGCGTGATTCTGACCGGCGGTATCGATCTTTCCGTGGGCTCCGTTATGGCGTTGGCGGGGACGCTCGCGGCTGGTTTGATGGTGGCCGGCATGAATGCCGTCGCTGCGCTCGCGATCGGTGTCGCGGTCGGCCTTGGCTTCGGCGCGGCTAACGGTTTCTTCGTGGCGTTTGCGGGCATGCCGCCGATCATCGTCACGCTCGCGACGATGGGCATCGCACGCGGCCTCGCGTTGATCTACACGGGCGGCTATCCGATCGACGGCCTGCCGGAGTGGGTCAGCTTCTTTGGCAGCGGCAAGATTCTCGGCGTGCAGGCGCCCGTCGTGATCATGGTGGTGATCTATGTGATCGCCTGGGTGCTGCTGGAGCGCATGCCTTTCGGCCGCTATGTCTATGCGATCGGCGGCAACGAACAGGCCACGCGTTTGTCCGGCGTGCGGGTGGCGCGCGTCAAGCTGATCGTCTACACGATCGCCGGCTTGACGTCCGCCTTCGCCGCCATCGTGCTGACCGCGCGTTTGATGAGCGGCCAGCCGAACGCCGGCGTCGGCTTCGAACTCGACGCCATCGCCGCCGTGGTGATGGGCGGCACGTCGATCTCCGGCGGCCGTGGCTCGATCATCGGCACGTTGATCGGCGCATTGCTGCTCGGTGTACTGAACAACGGCCTGAACATGGTCGGCGTGAATCCGTATGTGCAGAACGTGATCAAGGGCGGAATCATTTTGCTCGCGATTTACATCAGCCGCGACCGCAGAAAGTAACTCTCCACTGACTTCTACTTTTTAGCAGGACCATGCAATGACGACTCAATCCGACAAGCAGAACATGACAGCCATCGTCTGTCATGCACCCAAAGACTATCGCGTCGAACAGGTGTCGAAGCCTCGCGCGGGCGCACACGAACTGGTGATCCGCATTGCCGCGTGCGGGATTTGCGCGAGCGACTGCAAATGTCATTCGGGGGCGAAGATGTTTTGGGGTGGCCCGAGCCCGTGGGTGAAAGCGCCGGTGATTCCGGGCCACGAGTTCTTCGGTTTCGTGGAAGAAATCGGCGAAGGCGCGGCCGATCACTTCGGCGTGAAGATCGGCGACCGCGTGATCGCCGAACAGATCGTGCCATGCGGCAAATGCCGCTATTGCAAATCCGGCCAGTACTGGATGTGCGAGGTGCACAACATCTTCGGCTTCCAGCGCGAAGTCGCCGACGGCGGCATGGCCGAATACATGCGCATTCCGCCGACAGCGATTGTTCACAAGATTCCTGACGGCATCTCGCTGGAAGACGCCGCGATCATCGAGCCGCTCGCCTGCGCGATCCACACGGTCAATCGTGGTGAAGTGCAACTCGACGACGTAGTGGTGATCGCCGGCGCCGGTCCGCTCGGTTTGATGATGACGCAAATCGCGCATCTGAAAACGCCGAAGAAACTGGTGGTGATCGATCTGGTGGAAGAGCGCCTCGCACTCGCCCGCGAATACGGCGCCGACGTGACGATCAACCCGAAACAGGACGACGCGCTGGCAATCATCCACTCGCTCACGGACGGTTACGGCTGTGATGTGTATATTGAAACCACAGGTGCGCCGATTGGCGTGAATCAGGGCATGGACCTGATTCGCAAGCTCGGGCGGTTCGTCGAGTTTTCGGTGTTCGGCGCGGATACGACGCTGGATTGGTCGGTGATCGGCGATCGCAAGGAACTCGACGTGCGCGGCGCGCATCTTGGCCCGTACTGCTATCCGATCGCGATCGATCTGCTGGCGCGCGGGCTGGTTACATCGAAAGGCATCGTCACGCACGGCTTTTCACTCGAAGAATGGGACGAGGCGATCAAGATCGCCAACTCGCTCGATTCGATCAAGGTGTTGCTGAAGCCGCGCGCCTGAGCGTCGACCGCGGTCGGAGTACGAGCGGCATATAAACGGAGACAGTATGGATTACGTCATCGGCGTCGATATCGGCACGCAGAGCACCAAGGCGCTGCTGGTCGATCAGCACGGCGCGATCGTCGCGCAGCATGCGTCGAGCTATCAGCCGGATACGCCCAAGCCGCTGTGGGCTGAACAATGGCCGGCGGTCTGGTTGAAGGCGGTGGTCGAGTGCATCGCCGCGTGCGTCGCTAAAGCGAAGGAGGCGGGCGTCGCGGCGAAGTCGATCAAAGCCGTGTGCGTGAGCAGCCTGTACGGCGGCTCCGGCATTCCGGTGGACAGCGAGATGCGGCCGCTCTATCCCTGTTTGATCTGGATGGATCGGCGCGCCACCGAGCAGGTCGAATGGGTACGCAACAACGTCGATCTCGAACGGCTCTATACGATCACGGGCAACGGCGTGGATAGCTATTACGGCTACACGAAGATGCTGTGGTTGCGCGATCATGAACCGGACGTGTGGTCACATACGCGTTACTTCCTGCCGCCGAATGCGTACGTGATCTACATGCTGACTGGCGAGGTGGCGGTCGATCATAGTTCGGCGGGCAATATCGGCGGCATCTACGACATTGGCAAGCGCGACTGGTCCGACGAAGCGCTCGACATGCTCGGCATTCCTGCGACGATGATGCCGGAGCGGCTGGTTGAATCCTCGGAGGTGGTAGGCGGCTTGCTGACACAGTGGGTCGAGCAGCTTGGCCTCGAGGCGGGCACGGCGATCGTCGCGGGTGGCGTGGACGCGGCGATGGCGACGTTCGCGGCCGGCGTCACGCGCGCCGGGCAACATGTCGCGATGATCGGCACGAGCATGTGCTGGGGCTATATCAACCAGAGCGTCGATGCACGGCATGGGTTGATCAGCATGCCGCATGTGTTCAACGGGCAGCGCGATATTTACGTGTTCGGCGGGGCGATTACGGCGGGCGCTTCGGTGACCTGGTATCGCGAGCAGTTCTGTCACGCGGAGATCGAGGCCGCGCGCGCGACGCCGCATGGCGATCCGCATCGCTTGCTGGAAGAGTCGGCTGAGAAGGTGCCGGCCGGTTCGGATGGCGTGATGTTCCTGCCGTATCTGATGGGCGAACGCAGTCCGGTGTGGGATGCCAAGGCGAGCGGGGCGTTCGTCGGGCTGAGCCTGTTTCATACGCGGGCGCATTTGTACCGCGCCGTGCTGGAGGGCGTCACGTTCGCGTTAAAGCACAACATCGAGGCGGGACGTAAGGGCGCGCAGTCGCTGGACGACAAACTGATCGTGGTTGGCGGCGCCGCGCATTCGGATTTGTGGATGCAGATTATCGCGGACGTTACCGGGTATCCGGTTTATACCATCGAGCAGGATGTGGAGGCGGCGATGGGCGCCGCGTTGCTGGCGGGTGTCGGTGTCGGACTGGTATCGCGTGAAGAGGCGCAGCGCGGCTGGGTCACACTGGTCGAACGCGCGCAGCCGGACGCGGTGCGGATGGCGTTGTACGAGCAACGGTTCGGCGTTTATACGGATTTGTATCCGGCGTTAAAGCCGGTCATGCATCGGTTGCAGACATCATGAATGCTACTTTTGATTTTTCTGATCGCTCGATTCTTGTCACGGGTGCTTCGAGTGGGATTGGGCGTGCGACGGTTGAGGCTTTGTGTGCGTCTGGTGCGAGTGTGGTTGCCGCGGCGCGGAATGTGAATGAGCTTGCGCGGCTGGCGGAGGAGACGGGGTGCGAGCCTTTAGTGCTTGATGTGAGCGATGAAGCGGCAATCGATGACGCGTTGGGGGCGCTCGATGTGTTCGATGGGCTCGTGAATTGCGCGGGGATTGCGTTGCTTGAGCGGGCTGTGGATACGACTGGTGCTAGTTTTGATCGGGTGATGGCGGTGAATGCGCGAGGCGCTGTGCTGGTGGCCAAGCATGTGGCGCGGGGGATGATTGGTGCTCAGCGTGCCGGTAGTATCGTTAATGTCTCTAGTCAAGCTGCGCTCGTGGCTCTGGATGATCATTTGAGTTATTCGGCTTCCAAGGCTGCGCTTGATGCTGTTACACGGGCTCTTTGTGTTGAGTTGGGGCCGTTCGGGATTCGGGTTAATAGTGTTAATCCTACGGTTACGTTGACGCCTATGGCGGTGTTGGCGTGGAGTGATCCGGTTAAGCGGGATCCTGCTCTTAAGGCTATTCCGCTGCAGCGGTTTGCTGAGTCTGCTGAGGTTGCTGCTCCTATCTTGTTCTTGTTGAGTGAAGCGGCTTCTATGATTAGTGGGGTTTGTTTGGCTGTTGATGGGGGGTATACGGCTAGGTGAGGTTCTTTGATCGTGTGGTGGTTTGTTTGTCTGTGATCCTAAGTTGTTGGCCTTTCCTTGGTTTGTTAGTGGTCTATTAGCGTTGCCCCTGTGCGGGGCGGCACCTACTTCTCTTTGCCGGCCGCAAAGAGAAGTAGGCAAGAGAAAGCGGCTCAAACCGCTAATTCTTAAGTGGGTCCCCCGCACAGTCGCGGTAGTGGTGCATCTGGAATCTGTGTTCTCGCACATTCCACGTGCTTGACAAAGCACTCATTCTTCCCCCCTCGCGCTGCGCGCTCGCCGGAACGGTCTGCTTTAAACCAGTGGTGGCGTTTGGGCGCGATGCGGGCTATCGGCTTCGCCTCGGCGATGCCGCATAAAGGTCCTCGTTTAGAAGGTTTTTTTGCTGGGCGCTGGATTGATCTCGCGCGCAAGCGTGACCCTCACACGCGTCGGGCGTCCAACCGCGCCATTCAATAACCAATGCGTTTCTGCGCTGACGCTGTCGTGGCCCACAGGCCGAAAACATTCCCCGAGACACCCGCAGAAAACGTTGTTCCGCAAACGCAGGCGTCTGCGGAATCGGTCACCTCCGAATCCGATGCGTAAGCGGGCACGGTTGAAGCTTCTTTGGCGTTGTAGTCTTTTATTCGCGCAGATGTTTGAAAAAATTCAGAAATTGATATCGCGCGCGTTTTAGCTTGTTCGGGTGATCACATCGCGGAGCGATGTGGCTAAACTCATTCTGTCGTGTACTTCACGACAAACGGGTATAGCAGCCTGTTAGCACTTTTGCCCCGCATGCTTGCGCACATCCGTATGCGGTTGCCTCAGCACGTCTGATTTCCATGGGCGGGCCTTGGCGGGGGAGCCTCGCGGCTCGCCGGTTAGTGGTGAAATGCACCGGTCTGCTATTCCCGTCAATGTGCCCGCTCACCGCCTTGCAAGCGCGTGTCGGGCGATCCAGGTAAGTTTCAGGGAGATCGCGCCATGAGTAAATCCGCCAAGCATTTACGAACGACGTCGCGCCCACCCGTTGACGCACTTCGATTCGAGAAACTCGCGCTGTCCGAATTCGGACTGATTGAACGGCAACTAAGCCAACTAGACAAGCTGGTCACGCTTTTGGACTCGATAGTTAGGAGTCCGGCTGTAACGAGGGAGGAAAGACAGCAACAGCGAAAATTGCTGGAACTGCTGCTCGACACGGGCGAGGAATACCTGCGCGAAGTCGAGATTGACCGTGAGCTGTACCAAGTCATTGCGCTGGACGCGAAGGAGATTCCTCAAAGCCGCATCACGGCATGCCATGCAGTGGACCTGTTGGTGAAGGCCACACGCACGGCATCAGAAAACCGCGAACGTATTGGCGCGACGAGGGCGATGCAGACCCGACAGCGTCGCTTTGACACGACCGTCCGACGGATGGCGACGGCGCATTGAGATAAGCTCATGGCACGGCACGGCAGGGGGGAAGGCGAAGGCGGCTAAAAAATGCGAAGGGGTTTGCCGGCATATCGCCGAGGCGAAGCCGACGGCCCCCACCGCACACAGAAAAGCCCAAGGGTTTTGAGCCGACCGTTCCGGCGAGCGCGCAGCGCGAGGCGGGAAGAATGAGCGCTTTGTCACTCACGTGGAATGTGCGAGAACACAGATTCCAGATGCACCACTACCGCGACTGTGCGGGGGACCCGCTTATGAGCTAGCGGTGTGAGCCGCTTTCTCTTGCCTACTTCTCTTTGCGGCGGCAAAGAGAAGTAGGTGCCGCCCCGCACAGGGGCAACGCTAATAAACCACTAACAAAGCATGGAAAGGCCAACACCTTAGGATCACAGACCAACCAAGCGCCCAGCAGGCGAACCACAGTCACTACAACATAGTCCTAACATGCCAAAGCTCCGGAAACAAAACCACATCCAACATCTTCCGCAGATAAGTAGCCCCACTAGTCCCCCCAGTCCCTTGCTTAAACCCGATAATCCTCTCAACAGTAGTCACATGCCTAAACCTCCACTGCCGAAAAGCATCCTCAAGATCAACAAGCTCCTCAGCCATCTCATACAACTCCCAATGCTGGGAAGGATTCCGATAAACCTCCAACCACGCCGCTTCAACAGAAGCATCATGCACAGTAGGCTGAGTCCAATCCCGCTCCAACCGGGAGGCTGAAATCGCAAACCCACGCCGAGCGAGCAACCGCACAACCTCATCATAAAAAGAAGGCGCTTCCAGCGAAGCCTTAACCTCAGCCAACACATCAGCCCGATGCGCGTGCGGCTTCAACATCTGCTCATTTTTATTGCCAAGCAAAAACTCAATCTGCCGATACTGATAAGACTGAAACCCGGAAGAACTTCCCAAATAAGGCCGCATAGCCGTGTACTCAGACGGCGTCATAGTCGCAAGAACACTCCAGGCCTGCACGAGTTGCTCCATAATCCGCGACACGCGCGCCAGCATCTTGAACGCCGGCGGCAATTCATCCCGATGCACGGCCTGCAGCGCCGCCCGCAACTCATACAACGCGAGCTTCATCCACAACTCGCTCGTCTGATGCTGAATGATGAACAGCATCTCATTGTGATCCGGCGACAAAGGATGCTGCGCATCCAACACCGTCCCGAGCGACAGATAATCCCCGTAGCTCATCGACTCAGAAAAATCGAGCTGCGCATCATGCCAGCCATCGCCCGAATCGGCGGCCGGGGTAGCCACATTAGAAGCAGCAGCCCCATGCCCAAACGGACAGCCCTGCGCCGGTTTCTCTTCCGGCAACCCCGGTGTTTGCATGTGATCGGTCATCGCGGCTCCTCAGGTCACTGCGCCGCGTGCGGCGAATTCAGGTGCCCGCCAGGTTTCTTTCACGAGCACCTCGCGCAACGTTTCCACCGCATCCCATACATCGACAAAGCGCGTATACAGCGGCGTAAAACCAAACCGCAACACATGCGGCTCGCGATAATCGCCAATCACCCCGCGCGCAATCAAAGCCTGCATCACCTCGTACCCATGCGGATGCTCGAAGCTCGCATGCGACCCACGCTGCGCATGCTCACGCGGCGTAACGAGCGTCAACGGAAATTCACTGCAACGCGTTTCGACCAGTTCGATGAACAGATCGGTCAACGCCAGCGACTTCTTGCGCACCGCCTGCATGTCGGTTTGCAAAAACACATCGAGCCCGCACTCGACGAGCGACATCGACACCATCGGCTGCGTGCCGCACAAAAAGCGGCCGATGCCGTCGTCAGGCTGATACGCCGGATCCATCTTGAACGGCGCGCGATGTCCCCACCAGCCCGACAGCGGCTGCGCGAATTCGTTTTGATGACGCGTGGGCACCCACACGAACGCAGGCGAACCCGGCCCGCCATTCAGATACTTATATGTGCAGCCCACCGCATAATCCGCGCCGACGCCGTTCAGATCGACCGGCACCGCGCCCGCCGAATGCGCCAGGTCCCACAGCGCGAGCGCGCCTTTGTCGTGAATCAGCCTGGTGAGCGCAGCCATGTCGTGCATGTAGCCGGTGCGGTAGTTCACGTGCGTGATCATCGCGATGGCGGTGTCTTCGCCGATCGCGGCGGGCAGTTCGGACGGATCGTCGACGAGGCGCAGCTCATAACCGCGGTCGAGCTGCTCGATCAAGCCTTGCGCGATATACAGGTCCGTCGGGAAATTCGAACGCTCGGAAACGATCACGCGACGCTTCGGATCGCGCGCATTCGCGACCCGCACGGCCGCCGAGAGCAGCTTGAACAAGTTGATCGAAATCGTATCGGTGACGACCACTTCGTTTTCCCCCGCGCCAATCAACGGTGCGAGCTTGTTGCCGAGGCGGCGCGGCAGCTCGAACCAGCCGGCGGTGTTCCAGCTACGAATCAGGCCTTCGCCCCATTCTGCGCCGATCACGGTCTGTGCCCGCTGCGCTGCGGCCGCGGGCGGCACGCCCAACGAATTGCCGTCGAGATAGATGGTGGTCGACGACAGCGCGAACTGGTCGCGCAGCGTCGCGAGAGGATCGGCGCGGTCGAGCGCCAGTGCTTCGTCACGGTGGTTCATGGTGTTCCGTCAGTCAGATGGAGATGTTCATTGCGATTCCGGCAGCGCGCGCAGGATCGCGCGCACCGGGCTTGCATCGAGTGTGGTCAGTTTGAGCGGCAATGCGATCAGTTCGTAGTCGCCGGGCGCGACGTCGTCGAGCACGACGCCTTCGAGAATCGCCATGCGATGCACGCGGATCCGGTGGTGCGCATCCATCGTCTTCGATTCCTGCGGGTCGAGCGATGGCGTGTCGATGCCGATCAGCTTCACGCCGCGCGCCGCCAGCAGGTCGATGGTGTCCGGCGCGACCGCGCAGAACGCGCTGTCCCACGCGCCGGTCGGCGCGTTTCTGTAAGTGCGCAGTAAGACTCGCGGCGGCAGGTCGTCGAGCGAGCCGGTCAGGTGTTGTGGCGTCACAACAGGCGATGCGCCGATGCAATGAATCACGCGGCATCGGCCGAGGTACGCGTCGAGCGGTACTTCGCCGATGGCGGCGCCTTCGGCGTCGTAGTGCAGCGGGGCATCGGTGTGCGCGCCGGTGTGCGGCGACAGCGTCAGCCGCGCGACGTTGACGGGCGAGCCCGCCTCCATGCGCCACACGCGCTCGATACCCACGGGGGTGTCGCCCGGCCAGACGGGCGTGGCGGTATCGACGGCGGGGGTGATGTCCCAAAGTGTTGGCATAGTCGCATCGGCGGTTTGTGTCTATCCGGGAATGATAGGTGGCTTGCCGCGAAATGTGATTGCGAAAAAATCTCCTTCTGCGCCGTGTCTTGGAACATAATTTGATTCAAACGGGAAAGGGAGACCGAATATGAACGCGATCTCGCTCGACGCCACCGATTGCCGTATCTTGACGGTGCTTCAGCAAGAAGGACGGATCAGCAATCTCGACCTCGCGGAGCGCATCTCGCTCTCGCCATCAGCCTGTCTACGACGCCTGCGCCTGCTCGAAGAGCAGGGCGTCATCGAACACTACCGCGCGTGTCTGAATCGGGAAGTGCTGGGTTTCGAACTGGAAGCGTTCGTGCAGGTGTCCATGCGCAACGATCAGGAGAACTGGCACGAACGCTTCGCGGAAGCGGTGCGCGACTGGCCGGAAGTGGTCGGCGCGTTCGTCGTGACCGGCGAGACGCACTATCTGCTGCGAGTCCTCGCGCACAACCTCAAACACTATTCGGATTTCGTGCTGCAGCGTCTCTACAAGGCGCCGGGCGTGATGGATATTCGTTCGAATATCGTGCTGCAGACGCTCAAGGAAGATTCGGGCGTGCCGGTTTCGCTGGTGAAGAAAACCGGTGGGCATAGCGCCGCGCATAACGATCGCTGAGTGAGCGCGGCGGCGTGTTCAAAGCGGGTCGAGTCCGTGAAACAAGCCGTTCTGAAACACCAGCGGTGAAATCTCCGCGGCATTCTCGTGCACGCCGCAGCGCTCCACTTCGCCGACAAAAATCACGTGGTCGCCTTCTTCGTAACGGCTGCGGTTATGGCATTCGAACCAGGCGAGCGCGCCGTCGAGCACCGGCATGCCGGTGTCGCCTTCCGCGTGCGACACGCCTTCGAAGCGATCGCCCTTCACGGTCGCAAAGCGCTTGCACAGATCGAGCTGCGACGAAGCCAGCACATTGACCACATAGTGACTGTTGGCGCGGAACACCGGCATCGACGCCGAACGCGTGGCCAGACTCCACAGCACCAGCGGCGGATTGAGCGAAACCGAATTAAATGAGCTGGCCGTGATGCCGATCAACTGGCCGGACGCCGCGCGCGTTGTAATGACGGTGACGCCGGTGGCAAATTGGCTGAGCGCCTGTTTGAAGGCGTTCTGGTCGAAGTTGGGAGGGCTGGCGTGCTTCATCGGGCGCCGGTCCCTGGCGCAAACCGGGGGAGCGCCGGGCCGAACCCATCTCGCGTGCCGCTGAAAACAAATGATTCGAAAGTCATAGTGAAAATCGTCGATTTGCCCCAATTTTAACTGCAATCGAGGCGGATCGGCCGCGACCCCAGCCGGTGAATGAAAAAGCCGCTAAGCTGGAAGGCTCGGATGGTGGCATGAGCGTTGCGGCGAACCGTGGACCGGCATCGGCCGACTATGTGTTTGAAGGAGCGAGCAGCATGAGTCAGACAGGCGAAGTCGCCACCCTGGGTGGCGGGTGTTTCTGGTGCCTCGAAGCGGTGTACCTGGGCGTCGACGGCGTGAACGCAGTGGAGTCGGGCTACGCGGGCGGCAAGACGCAACGCCCGAGCTACGAGCAGGTGTGCGACGGCGAAACCGGCCACGCTGAGGTCGTCAAAGTCGACTTCGATCCGGCGGAGATCAGCTATCGCGAGATTCTCGATATCTTCTTTGCGATCCACGATCCGACGCAGTTGAACCGGCAGGGCAACGACGTCGGCACGCAATACCGCTCGGTGATCTTCACGCATTCCGACACGCAGCGGGAAACGGCGCTGCAGGCAATTCGCGAGATCGGTGAGCAACGCATTTACGACGGCCAGATCGTCACACAAGTGCTACCGCTCGACGGCAATTACTGGCCCGCCGAGGCTTATCACCAGAACTATTTTGCGCAGCACCCGAATCAGGGCTACTGCTCGTTCGTGGTGGCGCCGAAGGTGGCGAAGTTTCGTCAGAAGTTTGCTCACCGGATCAGGGCGAGCTAACCGAGCTAATGGCATGAGCGGCTGCTTGCGCGTTACTCGGCGTCGGAACCGGGCAGCTGCTCGTTCTCTTCAGATGGCGGTGGCTCGTGATCGTCGTGCTCGTGCTCATGCTCATGAGCGAGCCGTGCATACGCGTCGATGATCGCCCGCGCCAGCTCCACACAACTTAGTGGCGCCGAACCTTCCGCTTTATTGTTGATCGCGATCACCACCGGCTGGCCGGCCAGCGCATAGCGCGCGGCCAGTTCGGCGAGTGACGCGCGGGTCGCCGGATCCTCATCGACCAACTGGTTGAAGGGCTCGTACTTGGCCTTCGCCTGTTCGTATTTGAAGCCGCCGTGCAGGCTCCAGCGCACGATCAGCGGCCCAGCCGGTTCACCATCCAGCAACGCAAGCGCCGCGGCCTGGCGCAGCGGATCGGGCATGCGCGCGTGAATCCCGACGCAATAGCGCACGCCCGCCGCTTTGAGCGTGCGGATGAAGCGCGGCGTAAGCAGACTCCCATCGCGGATTTCGATCGCGTAGCAGGCGCTGTCCGGCAGCTTCGGCAAGGCCATCAGAAATTCGGCCAGCCGTTCGATGAACACCGCCGGTTGCGCGAGCATCTGATCCGGCAGCGGCGAAAGCTGGAACACGAGCGCGCCGGCTTTGGCGCCGAGCCCTTCGAGACAAGGCGTGACGAAATCGTCGATTGCCATTTGCGCGTTCAGAAAGCACGGATTCATCGAGACCGGCTCGCCGCGTTCGGCACGCACGGTGGCGTCCGTGATCGTCATCGGGGCTTTCACGATGAAGCGGAAATGCTCGGGCACTTGCTGCGCGTAACGCAAATATTCGGTGACCGTGAGCGCCTGATAAAACGAGCGGTCGATGCTGACCGTCTTCAGCAGCGGATGCGCGCCGTAGGCCGTGAGACCCTCGCGCGATAGTTTGCTGTTGCTGTACTCGTCGCCATAAACGATGCCGTTCCAGCCCGGAAACGACCATGTCGAAGTGCCGAGGTGGATGTGCGGCGGTAGTTGCGCCGCAAGCGCGAGGAGTTCGGGCGAGGGCGGGGCAGCGACGATTTCGCGAGTGCGGCGTTTTTTGGGGGTGTCGGCGGGGGCGGTATTGGCTTCGGGCGCGGCAATGGCGGCGTCTGGCGCGGCCGCTTCGTCTTCCTGCCACAAGGAGCCGGCGTTCGGGGCATTCGTCGCGCGCGGTTGACGCCGGCGCTCGGGCTGCGTCGCTGCGACGGGTGCTGCGGATGCGTTAGCTGGCGAGCTTGCCTGCTCAACGGTCTGCTGACTCTGCTGAGCGGCGTCAGCATCTGCCCCAGCGGCTACGGCGGCCGCTGCAGTGCCAGTGGTGCCGCTCGTCCCGCGCGATAACTTCACCGCGCCATCGCCCTTTGCCGTCGCCGCTTCCAGCGGCATCCCGAAGAGATCGAACTGCACGGCTTCGCCATCGGCGCCAGCTTCGGCCTCGACCGGCTGTTCAACTTCGCTTGTCCCGCTTGGGTCCATCGGTGTTCGACCTGCTGTTCAAAGGTTTGCGCCACGTCGCCCGCTCATGCACGGCGCCGCGGCGCAACCGTATCACAGCGGTTTGTCGTACATGAAGCGGCGCGACCATGGCAAGGTTTTCGCGCTGCGGCCGGCTTTGCGGCAGACCACCTGGTAGATCGAGACGTCGTCGTTTTCGAAAGCGTAGGCGCAACCGGCGAGGTACACGCGCCAGATGCGGAATTTCTCGTCGTCGACGAGCTTGCGGGCTTCCTCCGCATGCGCTTCGAAATTCTCCGCCCAGATGTCCAGCGTGTGCGCATAGTGACGGCGCAGGCTTTCGACGTCAACCGCTTCGAGCCCGCCGCGCTGCATCGATTCGAGCGCGAGGCTGATATGCGGCAGCTCGCCGTCGGGAAACACATAGCGGTCGATGAATTCGCCGCCGCCGAGCGCGGTCTCGCCGCTGTCCGAATCGCTCGACGTAATGCCGTGATTCATGGCGATGCCGTCGTCGACCAGCAGGTCGCGGATTTTCTCGAAGTAGCCCGGCAGATTCTTGCGGCCCACGTGCTCGAACATGCCGACGCTCGTGATGCGATCGAATTGCCCTTCGACGTCGCGATAATCCTGCAGACGAATCTCGATCTGGCCTTCCAGCCCCGCCGCTTTCACGCGCGCGGTAGCGAGATCGAACTGGTTCTGCGAGAGCGTCACGCCCACGCACTGCGCGCCGAACTTCTGCGCCGCGCGCAGAACGAGTGCGCCCCAGCCGCAGCCGATATCGAGCAGGCGCTGCCCCGGTTGCAACTGGATCTTGGTGAGGATGTGGTCGATCTTCTTGATCTGCGCGGTAGGAAGATCTTCGTCGCCGTTCTCGAAATACGCGCACGAGTACACCATGTTCTCGTCGAGCCACAGCTTGTAGAACTCGTTCGAGACGTCGTAGTGATACTGGATCGCCTTCTTGTCCGAGGCTTTCGAATGATTGAAGTAGCGCCGCACGCGCGCCAGCTTGCCCGCGCTGGTGACGGTATTGCGCGCCAGCTGGTAGCCGATATTGATGATGTCCGACAGCTTGCCTTCAATGTCGATCTTGCCCTTCACGTACGCCTCGCCCAGATTGTCGAGGCTCGGTTCGAGCAGATAGGGCAGCGCCGTGGCGCTTTTGACATGTAGCGTGACCTGGGGCGCCGCGAACTGCCCGAAGTCATGTTGCTGACCGTCCCACAGCACGAGGCGCGCGGGAACGTTAGCTTTGGTTTTTACATCTTCCACCCACTGCGCCAGCTTCTTCTCCCAGAACATGTGATCTCTCCGTGTCCGTTGAATTAAAGCAAAGCCTGTGTGGATCGCAGCTCCGTGCGGCGCGACTCCCATGCCGCGAGTTGCCATCCGGCCGCCGCGCGCTGCTGCGTTGGCAACGCGTTCGCGGCGTTGTATTCCGATTCAAGGCGATAGGCGGGAGATTTGCCAGTCGCTGTGTTCGCCCGAGCGCGTATAGAGCAAACGGTCGTGAAGGCGCGACGGCCGGCCCTGCCAGAATTCGATTGCTTCGGGCACCAAACGATAACCGCCCCAGTGCGGTGGACGCGGTGGATGGTCGCCGTATTGCAAGCTGATTTCGCGTTCGCGTGTTTCGAGCTGCGAACGGCTTTCAATTGGCTGACTCTGATTCGAGGCCCACGCACCGATGCGTGAACCAAGCGGGCGCGACGCGAAATACGCGTCGCTTTCTTCCGCGCTGGTTTTGACGATGCGGCCTTCCACACGCACCTGGCGTTCGAGTTCGATCCAGTAGAAAAGCAGGCTGGCGTAGGGATTGGCCGCCAGTTCGCGGCCTTTACGGCTTTCGTAATTGGTGAAGAACACGAAACCCCGTTCGTCGACGCCCTTGATCAGGACGATGCGCGCCGACGGCCGGCCACGCGAGTCGACCGTGGCCAGTGTCATGGTATTCGGTTCGGGCAGTTTGGCGTCGACCGCTTGTTGAAACCACGTATCGAATTGACGAAACGGGTTACGGTCGATATCGGCAACGTCCAAAGAACCCAGCGAATAGTTTTTTCGAAGTTCGGCGAGTGAGGTCATGTTCTTATGCGAACGCTACAGTTCAATCAGTATAGCTAAGCCGCTAATTTTTTGCCTGCAACCGCATCAAGGTCCGGCGCGGTCCGTTCATGCATGCCGGCGTATGTGGCTCTCGGTGCCGCGCTTTTCGCGGCGATGCAATTCGACGCCTTCAGGCAAAATACGGGGTTGCGTACGCCTTTGCGTCGCCACTTCGTGTTTTTGCCTGACCACCGAGCCCTGCCATCATGTCCAGCACCACCGCGCAAACCGATCTTACTACCAGCCTCGACGGGAAAGAAACCGCTGACCGTGAGCGGCGCTTCGGCGGCATCGCGCGTTTGTACGGCGCGCCGGCGCTCGCCGCGTTCGAAGGCGCGCACGTCGCGGTGATCGGCATTGGCGGCGTGGGGTCGTGGGTGGCCGAGGCGCTGGCGCGCAGCGCGGTCGGCACGCTGACGCTGATCGACCTCGACAACGTCGCCGAGAGCAACACTAACCGGCAGATCCACGCGCTCGACGGCAACTACGGAAAACCGAAGGTCGAAGCCATGGCCGAACGCATCGCGGCGATCAATCCGTTTTGCGACGTGCGCCTGATCGAGGACTTCGTCGATCCGGATAACTTCGAGTCGACGCTCGGCGGCGGCTTCGATTACGTGATCGATGCAATCGACAGCGTGCGCACCAAGACCGCGTTGATCGCATGGTGCGTGGAGAAGAAACAGCCGTTGATCACGGTCGGCGGTGCGGGTGGTCAGCTCGACCCGACGCGCATTCGCATCGACGATCTCGCGCTGACGATCCAGGATCCGTTGCTGTCGAAAGTGCGCGGACAACTGCGCAAACAGCACGGCTTTCCGCGCGGCCCGAAGGCGAAGTTCAAGGTGAGCGCGGTGTATTCCGACGAACCGTTGATCTACCCGGAGGCCGCCGTGTGCGATATCGACGAGGAGGCTGAGCACGTCACCACGTCGCCGGGCCATACCGGGCCGGTCGGTTTGAACTGCGCGGGATTCGGTTCGAGCGTGTGCGTGACGGCGAGCTTCGGATTTGCCGCGGCCGCGCACGTGCTGCGGGCGTTGGCGAAGCAGGCTACGGCTTGAGGTGATTCACGCCGCGACGAGTGCCGCGGCGCCTGAATGCCGGTTGATCCAATCAGATCAGAACAGCGAAGCGCTCAGCTTGCGCCGCCATTGCGACACCAGCTCCGGCTGATGTGCGGCCAGATCGAACACCGAGAGCATCGTCTTACGGCCGATATCGTCGCGGAACGTGCGGTCGCGTTGCACGATCGCCAGCAAATGTTCGAGCGCTTCCGCGTATTTGCGACGGGCAATAAACGCGCTGGCCAGATCGAAACGCGCTTCGAGATCGGCCGGGTCGGCCGCAACCTTCGCTTCCAGCGCATCGGTGGGCGGCAGATCCGCGGCGGCGTCCACGGCGTCGAGGCGCGTCTTGATCGCGTTGAAACGCGCGTCGATACCTTGCGTCGTTTTCGGCGACAGCAGATCGACTTCGTTGCGCGCTTCGTCGAGACGATTGTCTTCGAGCAGCATTTCAATGCGGTCCATGCGCGCTTCGTCGAAACCCGGGTCGTAGGCGAGGGCGGCTTGCAGTGCGTCGTACGCATCTTCGCGGCGGCCTTCGGCCAGCGCGGTTTGCGCTTCGAGACGCGCTGCGTCCGCGCCTTGCGGCACGAGCCGCTCGATAAACTCGCGCAACTGGCCTTCAGGCAGCACGCCGACGAACTGATCGACCGGCCGACCGTCGGCAAAAGCCATGACGTGCGGAATGCTGCGCACCTGGAAGTGCGCGGCCAGTTCCTGATTCTCGTCTACGTTCACCTTCACGAGCTTCCATTTGCCGGCGGCTTCGGCTTCGAGCTTTTCCAGCATCGGGCCGAGGGTCTTGCACGGGCCGCACCAGGGCGCCCAGAAATCGACCAGCACGGGGGCCAGTGTCGACGCCGTGATGACGTCCTGTTCGAAAGTGGCCAGAGTGGTGTCCATTGCGTCCTCGTCGATAAAACGGTCTGTTGACTATTTGGGGCCGAACGCCGGGGATTCAATGCTGCCGAACCGCTTGCGCTTATTTGCGATGCTCATTTGCCTTGCTTACCTGCGTGGCTTACCTGCGTGCTTACTTGCGCTCGGGCAGCGGAATCCATTCGGTTTCGCCCGGCACCTTGCCCATTTCCTGATGGGTCCACGCCAGCTTCGCGGCTTCGATTTTCTCACGCGAACTGGCAACGAAATTCCATTCGATGAAGCGCTCGCCATCCAGCTTTTCTCCGCCGAGCAGCATGACGCGCGCGCCGTGGGTGCTCGCCAGCGTCACCGTTTCGTCGAGCGCGAGCACCGCCATCTGGCCGACTTCGAGCGATGTGCCGTCGATCTCCAGATCGCCGTCGACGAGATAGACGCCGCGCTCCTCGTGTTCCGGTTCGAGCGCAAAGGCGCCGCCCGGCGCAAATTCGCCGGCCACATACAGCGTGCCGGAGAACGTCTCGACCGGCGAGGTTACGCCGAACGCCGTGCCCGCGATCACCCGCAGCGTGACTCCGTTGCGCTCGACCACCGGCAGGGTATCAGCCGCGTGATGCGCGAACGACGGCTCGGTCTCTTCGTCGTCGAGCGGCAGCGCGACCCACGTCTGAATGCCGTGCATGGTCTGGCCGCTGGCGCGGTCCTCGTCCGGCGTGCGCTCGGAGTGGACGATGCCGCGCCCGGCCGTCATCCAGTTGACGTCGCCGGGGACGATTTTCTGCTCCGAGCCGAGGCTGTCGCGGTGCATGATCGCGCCTTCGAACAGATAGGTCACCGTGGCCAAACCGATATGCGGATGCGGCCGCACGTCGAGGCCCACGCCGGGTTCCAGGGTGGCCGGGCCCATGTGATCGAAGAAGATGAACGGGCCGATCAGGCGCGCCGCCATGGCCGGCAGCACGCGCCGCACGGTCAGACTGCCGACGTCGCGCAGATGCGGTTTGAGGACTGCTTTGATCGAGGAGGACATGGCAGGCTCGGCTGGAAGGATGGGCGGGAGTTTTTCGTTTAATAGACGATTCTACTGCGCTGGGCGCAACGACGACGGCTCGGCGTCATGTCGGCGCTCCGGGAATCCGTAGCGCGGGGCGGCGCCGGGCGCTGCCGGCTCCGCTAAACTGCCGGATCGAACAATCAATTGGAGTCCGGCATGTCGCCGAGGGATTTGCTGCTGGCGATGATCGTGGTCGTCGCGTGGGGCGTCAATTTCGTCGTGATCAAGGTGGGTCTGCATGGTGTGCCGCCCATGCTGCTCGGCGCGCTACGCTTCGCGCTCGCTGCCGTGCCGGCGGTGTTTTTCATCAAACGGCCCAATTTGCCGTGGCGCTGGCTGATTGCATATGGCGCGACGATTTCGTTCGGCCAGTTCGCGTTCCTGTTCTCGGCCATGTATGTCGGCATGCCGGCCGGACTGGCCTCGCTGGTGTTGCAGGCGCAGGCGTTTTTCACGCTGATTTTCGCCGCCATGTTTCTGCATGAGCGGTTGCGCGTGCCGAATGTGGTGGGTTTGCTGATCGCGGCGGGCGGCCTTGCCGTGATCGGCCTGCAAGGCGGCCATGCCATGACGCTGGCCGGTTTCGCGCTCACCTTGTGCGCCGCGTGCTCGTGGGCGCTCGGCAACATCGTCACGAAGAAGGTCGGCCGGGTCGATCTCGTCGCGCTGGTGGTGTGGGGCAGCCTGATTCCGCCGCTGCCGTTTTTCGCGCTGTCGTACGCGCTCGAGGGGCCGCAGCGGATCGTCGCGGCGCTGTCCGGCATCAGCGCGACGTCGATCTTCGCCATCGTGTATCTCGCGTTTATCGCCACGCTGATCGGCTACGGGTTGTGGAGCCGTCTGCTGTCGCGCTATCCGGCGAGCCAGGTCGCGCCGTTTTCGCTGCTGGTGCCGATTGTCGGTCTCGCGTCGGCGTCGCTGTTTCTCGATGAGCAGCTGTCCGCGGCGCAGATCGCGGGCGCTTTGCTGGTGATGGCGGGGTTGGCCGTGAACGTGTTCGGCGGCTGGGCCGTGCAGCGGTTTTCACTCACGCGCTGAGCGTAAGCGGCCGGCCTGAATGAGGGCGAAAAAAACGGCCGCTTCGAGCAGCCGTTTTCCATCGCATCATTGCGTTGCATGCGTGAGCATCACGTCATGCGGTTCTTCGCGAGCGGTGGATTCGCCGCGAAATAGCGCTTGATGCCGGTCATGATCGCGTCGGCCATCTTCTCGCGGTACGCGTCGTCGTTCAGGCGCCGCTCTTCGTCCGGGTTGCTGATGAAGGCGGTTTCCACGAGGATCGACGGAATGTCCGGCGCCTTCAGCACCGCGAACCCTGCCTGCTCGACCGAGCCCTTGTGCAGCTTGTTGATGCCGCCGATTTCCTTCAGCACGAAGTTGCCGTAACGCATCGAGTCGCGAATCTGCGCGGTGGTCGACATATCGAACAGCGCGCGGTTCACGGTAGCGTCGGCGGACTTGATGTTGATGCCGCCGATCTCATCCGACGAGTTCTCCTTGTTCGCCATCCAGCGCGCCGCGGCGCTCGTCGCGCCATGCTCCGACAGCGCGAACACCGAGGAGCCCTTGGCGTCGGGCGTGGTGAACGCATCCGCATGGATCGAAACGAACAGGTCCGCGCCGACGCGCCGCGCCTTCTGCACGCGCACGTTCAGCGGCACGAAGAAGTCCGCGTCGCGCGTCATCATGGCGCGCATGTTCGGTTGCCCGTCGATCTTCGCGCGCAGCTTCTTCGCGATGTCGAGCGCGACGTGCTTCTCGTACGTGCCCGAGCCGCCGATCGCGCCCGGATCTTCGCCGCCGTGGCCCGGATCGATCGCGACGGTCAGCAGACGCACCGTGTTGCTCTTGCCGGACTTGGGAGTGGTGAACGCGTAGGTATCGTCGCTGCCGGCGTCGTCCGCGCCCAGCGTGCTGGCGCTGTTGCCCTTGTTGCGGGCGATCGCCGTGGGCGGCGCCACCGGCGCAGCAGGCGTGGCGGGCTTGGCCAGGATTGGCGGCGCGGACGGCGGCGCGACGCGCACCGGCGGACGCGGCACGCCCGGCGTGGACCCACTACCGCTGCCGCCGTTCTGCGCGTAACGCTCGAAGAAGGCCTCGCTGTTATCGGCGGTGGGCGGCGTGGTGCCGGGACCGCTCAGCGTGGCGGGCGGCGCTGCGCTGTTCTCTTCGTTGAAGGTCTGCTGTTTGCGTTCGGTCTGCGCAAGCAGGTCCATCAGCGGATCGGGCGCGACCGCGGGATACAGGTCGAACACCAGCCGATACTTGTACGCGCCGACCGGCGGCAGCGTGAACACCTGCGGCTTCACCGAACCCTTCAGGTCGAACACCATGCGCACCACATGCGGCTGATATTGCCCGACGCGCACCGACTGAATCTGCGGATCGTTCGGTGTGATCTTCGACACGAGGTCTTTCAGCGCCTGGTCCAGATCGAGACCGCTCAGATCGACCACTAGCCGGTCCGGTCCCTGCAGCAACTGCTGCGCGTTCTGCAGCGGCTGATCGGATTCGATCGTCACGCGCGTGTAGTCGCGCGCCGGCCAGACCCGCACGCCGAGCACCGAACTCGCCCACGCGAGGCGCGGCGCGACGAGGCCGAGCACGAGCGTGGACGCACTCGCGCGCAGAATCTGCCGGCGCCGCCAGTTATGCGTTGCGGTAGCCGCCGATTCGATCGAGCGGAACGGTTTGATCAACATCTTTCGAGACATGCCTTTCCTGATTCGCTGTATGCCCGTGCGACGAGGACACGGCCGTCGCTTTCATTCTCGTTGTCGTTATCGAGGTCGAGCGAGAAGACAAGATCCGGCACGCCCAGCAGACGCCCCGCGCGCTGCGGCCATTCGACGAGACAGATCGCGCCGCTGTCGAAGTACTCGCGAAAGCCCGCGTCGGCCCATTCGGCCGGATCGGTGAATCTATACAGATCGAAGTGATAGAGCGCGAGTTCCCCAGCGGGCCGCTCGAGCACGTAAGGTTCGACGAGTGTGTAAGTGGGACTGCGCACGCGGCCAGTGTGGCCGAGGCCGCGCAAGGTTGCGCGTACGAGGGTGGTTTTGCCGGCGCCGAGGTCGCCGATGAGCTGGACTTGCAGTCCGTAGAAAGCCTTGTCGCCGCCCGCGCCCGGCGTATGTTGCGCGGCTTCGCGCACGCTTTCGATCGCCTGCGCGAAGCGCTCGCCGAACGCCATGGTGGCGGCTTCGTCCGCGAGCGCGAAGGTGCGTTCGAGCAGGACGTTGGCGGGCGGTTGGAGCGCTAGATCGGGATTGACGGGCATTCTCGTAAAATGGCGTGATGAACCGAAGTCCGGAGTCCCCTGTTTCCTGCACGCCTGCGTCTAACGACGATGCGCGTGCCGAGCGTCATTTCGATGAAGCGGCGCTGAAGGCGCTCGCGCTGAACATCAAAACGTGGGGCCGTGAACTGGGTTTTGGAGCGGTCGGCATTAGCGACACCGATCTCTCCGCCGCCGAAGCGCCGCTTGCAGCCTGGCTGGAAGCGGGTTGCCACGGCGAGATGGATTATATGGCGAAACACGGCATGAAACGCGCGCGGCCCGCCGAGCTTGTGGCCGGCACGCGACGTGTGATTACGGCGCGCATCGCTTATTTGCCCGCGCAGACATTGAGCGGAAAGGCGCACGAAAGCGCTTTGCAGGACGGCCCGCTCACGCAGGACTGGCGCGCAGCCGAGCATGCGCGGCTCGCGGACCCGTCGGCGGCTGTCGTGTCGATCTATGCGCGCGGCCGCGATTATCACAAGGTGATGCGTAACCGTCTGCAACATCTGGCCGAGAAAATCGAAGCCGAGATCGGCGACTTCGGCTACCGCGTATTTACCGATTCGGCGCCGGTGCTGGAAGTAGAACTTGCGCAGAAGGCCGGCATCGGCTGGCGCGGCAAGCATACGTTGTTGCTGCAACGTGACGCGGGTTCGCTGTTTTTCCTCGGCGAGATTTATGTCGACGTGCCGTTGCCGACCGACGCCGAGACCGTGCCTGAACTCGCGCCGGAAACGCCGGGCTCGCATTGCGGAAGTTGCACGCGCTGTATCGGCGCGTGTCCGACTGGTGCGATCGTCGCGCCGTATAAGGTCGATGCGCGCCTCTGCATTTCCTACCTCACGATCGAGTTGAAGGGCAGTATTCCCCTCGAATTGCGGCCGCTAATCGGCAATCGCGTGTATGGCTGCGACGATTGCCAGCTCGTGTGTCCATGGAACAAGTTCGCGCAGGCCGCGCCGGTCGCGGACTTCGACGTGCGGCACGGACTCGATCGCGCATCGTTGGTCGAACTGTTTGCGTGGAGCGCGGACGAGTTCGATACGCGCATGCAAGGCAGCGCGATTCGCCGCATCGGTTATGAGAGCTGGCTGCGCAATCTCGCGGTGGGCATGGGCAACGCGCTGCGGGCGTCGTCGGACAGCTTGAGCGAGCCGGCGCGCGAGGCGATCGTGCAAGCGCTGAGAATGCGTGCGGACGACGCTTCCGCCGTCGTGCGCGAGCACGTGGAATGGGCTTTGGAAGCGGCGTAAAGTAGCGGCAAACCGGGCGGCGCGTTGCGTGCTTAGCGTGCCTGCGCCCATGCAGGTACGCTGCCTTACAATCCCGAACGCCCGCGCCAGTGAGGAGCAGACAATCATGTTCAACGCAGTGATCGATGCGCCGTTCGGCAAGGTCGGCATTCGCCTCGAAGGCGAGGCCGTGCGCGAGATCGTCTATCTGCCGGATTCGATGCAAAACGTCGCGCCCGAATCGCCTTTGGCGAGACAGGCAGCCGAGCAGATCGAACGATATTTCGAGCGCGCGTCGGCGAAGTTCGAGTTGCCGCTGGCCTCGGTCGGCACCGCGTTTCAGAAGCGCGTGTGGCAGGCCATCAGCGACATTCCGCCGGGCGTCGTGCTGACCTACGGTCAATTGGCAAGACAACTCGGCAGCGCGCCGCGCGCGGTCGGTCAGGCGTGCGGCGCCAATTACTTTCCGATCGTGATTCCCTGTCATCGGGTGGTGAGTTCGAGCGGCATCGGCGGTTTCGCGAATCACGCCGAAGACGGTTTCTTCCGCAACATCAAGCGCTGGCTGCTGGCGCATGAAGGCATTCCCTACGCATGAGCGATACGTTGATCGATGACGCGGCCGCCGCGTCACCCCTGTTCGTCGCCAGCTCGGCATCGATCGATGCATTCTGCGACGCGCTGTGGCTCGAACACGGCCTGTCGCGCAACACGCTCGACGCATACCGCCGCGATCTGCGGCTCTTTTGCGAGTGGCTCGCGCAGAGCCGCAACGCCTCGCTCGACACCGCGAGCGAAGCCGATCTGAACGCGTATAGCGCGGCGCGGCAGAAAGACAAATCGACTTCGGCGAACCGGCGGCTTTCCGTATTTCGCCGCTACTACGGTTGGGCCGTTCGCGAGCATCGCACCAAGATCGATCCGACGGTGCGCATCCGCTCGGCGAAACAGCCGCCGCGTTTTCCGTCGACGCTCAGCGAAGCGCAAGTCGAAGCGCTGCTCGGCGCGCCCGATATCGATACGCCTTTGGGCCTGCGCGATCGCACGATGCTGGAGTTGATGTACGCGAGCGGCTTGCGCGTAACTGAACTCGTCACGTTGAAGACGGTGGAAGTCGGCCTGAACGAAGGCGTGGTGCGTGTGATGGGCAAGGGCTCGAAGGAGCGCCTGATTCCGTTCGGCGAGGAAGCGCATAGCTGGATCGAGCGCTATTTGCGCGAGGCGCGGCCCGCGTTGCTCGGCGCGCGCGCGACCGACGCGCTGTTCGTGACGAACCGCGCCGAAGGCATGACGCGCCAGCAGTTCTGGAACATCATCAAGCGTCACGCGACAGCGGCCGGTGTGCATGCGCCGCTCTCGCCGCATACCTTGCGGCATGCGTTCGCCACGCATCTGCTCAATCACGGCGCCGACCTGCGCGTCGTGCAATTGCTGCTCGGGCACACGGATATTTCGACCACGCAGATTTACACGCACGTGGCGCGGGAGCGGTTGAAGTCGCTGCATGCGCAGCATCATCCGCGAGGCTGATGCGCGTTTGCGCTGCGCTTTCGTTTTCGTTCAGAGAAACTCGCGCAGCCGGTGCTTGAGAATCTTGCCCGTCGATGCCGCCGGCAGCACGGCGAGCACTTTGACTTCGGCCGGCCGCTTGTACGGCGCGAGACGTTCGCCACACCAGTCGATCAATTCGGCTGGCGTCACCGTCGCGTCTGCAATCAACTCGACGAACGCGACCACTTCCTCGTTACCTTCCACCGCGCGTCCGATCACAGCCGATTGCACGACTTGCGGATGCGCATTCAGCACATGTTCGACTTCGGCCGGATACACGTTGAAGCCCGAGCGAATGATCAACTCCTTGCTGCGCCCGACGATATGCAGCGCGCCGTCCACGTCTTGCCGCGCGAGATCGCCGGTTTTGAGCCAGCCGTCTTCGGTGACGACCGTACGCGTCTGCTCCGGGCTGCGGTAGTAGCCCAGCATCACGTTGGGGCCGCGCACCCATAGTTCGCCGATGTCGCCCTTCGCCGCGTCGATGCCGTCGAGTCCGACGAAACGCACCTCGACGCCCGGAATGACCTCGCCTACGGAGCAATCGCTGCGCGGCGCATCGAGCATGGTGTGCGACACGGTCGGGCTGCTCTCGGTCATGCCATAACCGTTGTGCAGCGGCAGACCGTAGACGCTTTCCACCTGCGCTTTCAAGGCGGCGTCGAGCGGCGAGCCGCCCGAATAGGCGAAACGCAATTGCGGCGCGGACCATGCGTGACCGTGTGTCTGCAGATGTTCGAGCAGTTTGGCGTGCATGGCCGGCACGCCCTGGAAAATCGACACGCGTTCCTCGGCGAGCGCGCGACGCACGGCTTCCGGCGCGAAGCGCGGCACGAGCCGCAAGGTCGCGCCCGCATGCAGGCTGCCCAGACAGACGGACGCGAAACCGTACACATGCGAGATCGGCAGCACGGCATAGACGACATCGTCCGGGCCGACTTTGCGCAAGCGGCTCGAGATCGCGGCGATGAACAGCAGATTGCGGTGCGACAGCATCACGCCCTTTGGCGCGCCAGTGGTGCCCGTGGTGTAAATCAACGCGGCGCACTGGCGCTCGCTTGCGGCTTCGACCGGCTCGGCGACGGCCGCGCTATCCACCGTGTACGACCAGGCGCCGATGTCCGGCGTGATAGCGGGCGCCTTGGCGGCGTGGTGACGCTCTGCGTGCAGCTTGGCGTCGGCCGAGCTTTCCGTGGCGTAGGCGACCACACGCGGCTGCGCGTGCGCGCGGATCGAGTCGAGCTCGGAGGCGGACAGGCGCGCGTTCGAGACCAACGCCCACGCATCGAGTCGGGCGGTCGCGAACAGCAGCACGATCTGCACGATACTGTTTTCCGCGACGATCATCACGCGATCGCCGCCGCGTACGCCCCATTCGCGCAGCAGCGTGGTGGCGGCGTCGACGACTTCCAGCAGTTGCGCGCTGGTGAGGCGGCGCGCATCCTCGATCAGGGCGATGTGCTGCGGATCGCGCGCGGCGGCCAGCGCCGGAATGTCGGCGATCCTTGCGGGCAGGGCCGCCAGCAATGCGGGAATGTCGATCGTGGAACGGGTAGGCGAATCGAAGCTCAACGTTGTCTCCTTTGTCGACCGGAGTTGACGCTTTAGCTGTCGATCGGAGTTCGCGCTTTAGCGCGTTACTCCGACCCATGCAAAGCGCTTGCTCCGGTCCCATGCAAGTTTCCAAAAAATTACGGTGCCCAGCGTACGTCGCGCCGGGATATTTGCGAACGATCGTGCCACAACCGCTGGACCCGCACAATTAGCCGTTCGGCAAATAGCCGTTGCGCAAAGTCGCCATTACAATGCGCCGATGAGCAAATCCAGACACGTCTCCGAAACGCCGGCCACGCAGTTTCTGCGCCGCCATGGCGTGACCTTCGGCGAACATCCTTATGATTATGTCGAGCACGGCGGCACCGGAGAATCGGCGCGCCAGCTCGGTGTGGACGAGCATCATGTCGTGAAGACGCTGGTGATGGAAGACGAGCACGCCAAGCCGCTGATCGTGCTGATGCACGGCGACCGCACCGTCAGCACCAAGAACCTCGCGCGGCAGATCGGCGCGAAGCGCGTCGAGCCGTGCAAGCCAGAAGTGGCGAACCGGCATTCCGGCTACCTGATCGGCGGCACCTCGCCGTTCGGCACGAAGAGGCAGATGCCGGTGTACGTCGAGTCGACCATTCTCGAAATGGACAAGATCTGGCTGAACGGCGGACGGCGCGGCTTTCTGGTCAGCATCGGCCCCAAGGTGCTGACGGAGTTGCTGGCCGCGAAGGCGGTGCAGTGCGCGAGCGTCGATTGACGTTTGCCTGAATGTTTTGCGGGCGCGCCGGTTCGGTAGAATGTGCGCCGCTTTGTTCCGAGTTGCGCGCCCTGTTGCGGTTGGGGCATCGAGTTTCAGACCGCCGATCCTTATAAGAGTCCCAGATGCAAAACCTGATCGTTGCTGTCGTTGCCTACCTGATCGGTTCGGTGTCGTTCGCCGTGATCGTGAGTGCCGCGATGGGCCTCGACGACCCGCGCTCGTATGGCTCGGGCAACCCCGGCGCCACCAACGTGCTGCGCAGCGGCAGCAAGAAGGCCGCGATTCTCACGCTGATCGGCGACGCATTCAAGGGCTGGCTGCCGGTGTGGTTCGTCGTGCACTACGGCGCGCGTTACGGGCTCGACGATACTTCGGTGGCGATTGCGTCGGTGGCGGTGTTTCTTGGTCACCTGTATCCGGTTTTCTTTCGCTTCAAGGGCGGCAAGGGTGTGGCGACCGCGGCCGGCGTGCTGCTCGCGATCAATCCGATTCTTGGCGTCGCGACCCTGCTGACGTGGCTGATCGTGGCGTTCTTCACGCGCTATTCGTCGCTGGCGGCATTGGCCGCGGCGGTGTTCGCGCCGATCTTCGACGGTTTTCTGTTCGGACCGCATGTCATCGCGCTGGCGATCGTCGTGATGAGTTCGCTGCTGGTGTGGCGCCATCGCGGCAATATCGCCAAGCTGATGCGCGGGCAGGAGAGCCGTATCGGGGATAAGAAGAAGGCGGATGCGGCGGCGAGGGCGGCGGGGGGGAACGACGTTTGAACAGCGTTGCTTTGGTGCCTGGTTCCTGAGTGACCTGGTGCCTTGATGCATCGGTGGTGAGGGCTCGGTGCACCGGTATGCGCGGCGTCGCGCAGGTGCCGCGTGGAGCATACCGGCAACCGCATAGACAGACGCACGTGCTTGCGCGCCGGCAGTTTAGAGGTTGGTGCGCGGTGCTGAGTACCTGGCGGCGCCTGACGCTCAGCGCCCAGCAGGCCTGTCATGCGCGGCGGGGCGTGCGCACGCACGGTTGTCCTTCTCTCAAGGGTCTCGTCATGAACCCGACCTGCTCCGCTTATCTCGCCGCTCTACTTGTTCGGGACGCCTCGGGCGTCCTGTATCAGCACATCAATCGCGGAAGTTATTGAAGTCGAGCGGCGTGTCGGTCACGTCCTTGCGCAGCATGGCGATCACGCTTTGCAGGTCGTCGCGCTTGCCGCCGGTGATGCGCACCGCGTCGCCCTGAATGCTCGCCTGGACCTTGATCTTGCTGTCCTTCACGAGGCGCACGATTTTCTTCGATAGATCGCCTGACACGCCTTTCTTGATCTTGATGACCTGCTTGACCTTGTCGCCGCCGATCTTCTCGATCTTGCCGTAGTCCAGAAAGCGCACGTCCACGTTGCGCTTGGCCATTTTCGACAGCAGCACGTCTTTGACCTGACCGAGTTTGAAATCATCGTCCGCGTAGGCCGTGATTTCGTTTTCCTTGTGTTCGACGCGCGCGTCCGACCCTTTGAAGTCGAAGCGCGTTGAAATTTCCTTGTTGGACTGCTCGATCGCGTTCTTGACTTCGATCATGTTCGCTTCGCAGACGACGTCAAACGATGGCATTTTTTTCTCCCAATAGTGCTGCGGTGCGTGACGCAACCGGACGGCTGCTCACGGGGCACTCGCTATAATCACGGACCGGACGTCATTTTACCGACGCCGCTCCCTTTTGCCCAAGGCCGGCGCGCATAGTCGCCCGGCCGGGGTCCGAAGCCGGTTGCATCGGCTGCTTTATTCGTCGTTCCATTTGTCGTTTCACGGTTCTCATTCCGATGTCCCAATCCGATTCCGCCGCGTTCATCGCCGGCTTCCCGCTGAAGGCGCACAACACCTTCGGTTTCGATGTGCGCGCGCAGTTCGCGTGCCGCATCGAGCGTGAAGAGCAACTGATGGCCGCGGTGCGCGATCCGCGTGCTGCCGGCCTGCCGCGCCTCGTGCTGGGCGGCGGCAGCAATGTCGTGCTGACCGGCGATTTCGGCGGACTCATGCTGCTGATCGCGCTGCGGGGCCGCCGCGTCGTGCGCGAGGACGATGACGCATGGTACGTCGAAGCGGCCGGCGGCGAGCCGTGGCATGAGTTCGTCGGCTGGACTTTGGCGCAAGGCTTGCCGGGTCTCGAGAACCTCGCGTTGATCCCGGGGACGGTGGGCGCGGCGCCGATTCAGAACATCGGCGCGTATGGGTTGGAGATGGTCGAGCGCTTTGCGTCACTGCGCGCCGTGGAGCTGGCTACGGGTGAAGTCGTCGAAATGGATGCGCGGGCGTGCCGCTTCGGCTATCGCGACAGTTTTTTCAAGCGGGAAGGGCGCGACCGGTTCGTGATCACGTCGGTGACGTTCCGTCTGCCGAAGCTCTGGCAACCGCGTGCCGGCTACGCGGATCTCGCTCGCGAATTGGCCGCAAACGGCCATGCCGACACGCCGCCGACCGCGCAGGCGATCTTCGACGCGGTCGTGGCGGTGCGGCGCGCCAAGTTGCCCGATCCGTTGAAACTGGGCAATGCTGGCAGCTTCTTCAAGAATCCGGTGATCGAGGCGGCGCAGTTCGAGGCGCTGAAGACCAGAGAGCCGGATGTCGTGTCGTACCTTCAGCCGGACGGTCGGGTGAAGCTCGCCGCGGGCTGGCTGATCGATCGATGCGGCTGGAAAGGCCGCGCGATGGGCGCGGCGGCCGTCCATGAGCGGCAGGCGCTGGTGCTGGTGAATCGCGGCGGCGCGAGCGGTACGGAGGTGCTGGCGCTTGCGAAAGCGATTCAGCGCGATGTGCTGGAGCGATTTGGGGTGGAGTTGGAAGCGGAGCCCGTTTGTTTGTGATGCTTTGAATCGGCTTGTCCGACGCGCAGGCGATAAAAAAGGCGCCGGGAGGAAACTCCCGGCGCCTTTTTCTGCATCTGCACTTCCGTTTGGGTCCGCGCTTAGCGGCGTTCACGTTCGATCACATGAACTTTTAGCCTTTGCCAAATCACTCGTCGTCAGCTCAGCTGGCTTAGCGTTGTGGCATCAGCCTGCATCTCGCGGTGCTTAACTTCGCTTACGCGAAGTTAGCCTCACAGAAGCTGCCTACCTTAATCGCGTTGACGGCGCGCATTCTCCGCAATCCGCATACGCAGCGCGTTCAGCTTGATGAAGCCGCCAGCGTCGGCCTGGTTGTAAGCGCCGCCGTCGTCGTCGAACGTGGCAATCGTCTTGTCGAACAGCGTTTCCTTCGAATCGCGCGCGACCACCGACACACTACCCTTGTACAGCTTGACACGTACCCAGCCGTTGACCTTCTCTTGCGTATGGTCGATCAGCACCTGAATCGCGCGACGCTCCGGGCTCCACCAGTAGCCGTTATAAATCAGCGACGCGTAACGAGCCATCAGATCGTCTTTCAGGTGGGCCACTTCACGGTCCAGCGTAATCGATTCGATGCCGCGGTGCGCCTTCAGCATGATCGTGCCGCCCGGCGTTTCATAGCAGCCGCGCGACTTCATGCCGACGTAACGGTTTTCCACCAGATCCAGACGGCCGATGCCGTGCTTGCCGCCCAGACGGTTCAGTTCGGTGAGCATTTCCGCAGCCGCCAGACGCTTGCCGTTGATCGCAACCGGATCGCCGTGCTCGTATTCGATGTCGATGTATTCAGCCTGGTCCGGCGCCTGTTCCGGCGACACCGTCCAGCGCCACATATCGGCTTCGGCTTCCGCCTTCGGGTCTTCCAGGTGACGGCCTTCGAACGAGATGTGCAGCAGGTTCGCGTCCATCGAATACGGCGCGCCGCCTTGCTTGTGCTTCATTTCGATCGGAATACCGGCCTTTTCCGCGTACGCGAGCAGCTTTTCGCGCGACAGCAGATCCCATTCACGCCACGGCGCGATCACCTTGATGCCCGGTTCCAGCGCGTAGTAACCGAGTTCGAAGCGAACCTGGTCGTTGCCCTTGCCGGTTGCGCCGTGCGACACCGCTTGCGCGCCGGTGGCGCGGGCGATTTCGATCTGACGCTTGGCGATCAGCGGACGCGCGATCGACGTGCCCAGCAGGTACTCGCCTTCATAGATCGTGTTGGCGCGGAACATCGGGAACACGAAGTCGCGCACGAATTCTTCGCGCAGGTCTTCGATAAAGATGTTGTCCTGCTTGATGCCGAGTTGCAGGGCTTTCTTGCGCGCCGGTTCCAGCTCTTCGCCCTGGCCGATGTCGGCCGTGAACGTGACGACTTCGGCGTCGTAATTGTCCTGCAACCACTTCAGGATGACGGAGGTGTCGAGGCCGCCCGAATAGGCGAGCACGACTTTCTTGATATCGCTCATGGTGAACTCGTAGCTGGAGAAAGCGGGAAAACAAGGCGCGCCGGCGGTTCCGGAGCGCGGAAAACCACTATTTTGACACTAAACCGCAGGCTGCCCGCGTTTTTGGGGGCGTTGCGGTGTTAAAGCCGGGTCCGCTTACGGCCGGTTGCGGCCGTGGACGCCGGCTCGATGCGTGGCGCTAAACGTGGATGCCTTGCCTCGTATTCAAGGCCCCGTCGCGCTACACGCAGATGCTGCTCAACCTGCTGACTGAGCGGCTCGCTCAGTGATTCAGCTTGCCGAGCAGCAGGTATTCCATCAAGGCCTTTTGCACATGCAGACGATTTTCCGCCTCGTCCCACACGACGCTTTGCGGGCCGTCGATCACTTCGGCGCTGACTTCCTCGCCGCGGTGGGCGGGCAGGCAGTGCATGAAGAGCGCATCCGGATTGGCGCGCGCCATCATGTCGGCGTCGACGCACCAGTCGGCGAAGGCTTTCTTGCGCGCTTCGTTTTCGGCTTCGAAGCCCATGCTGGTCCAGACGTCGGTCGTGACGAGATCAGCGCCGGCGCAGGCCTCATTCGGATCGTCGAATTCTTCGTAGAACGGTGCGCTTTCGGCAGCGACCATGGCGCGGTCGAGCTTGTAACCCGGCGGCGTGGAAAGGCGCAGCTTGAAGCCGAGAATCTGCGCGGCTTCTATCCACGTGTACAGCATGTTGTTGGCGTCGCCGACCCACGCAACCGTCTTGCCGCGAATCGGGCCGCGATGCTCGAAGTACGTGAAGATGTCCGCCAGCACCTGGCACGGATGATATTCGTTGGTCAGTCCGTTGATCACCGGCACGCGCGAATTCTCGGAAAAGCGCTGGAGAATATCCTGGCCGAACGTGCGGATCATGATGATGTCGACCATGCGCGAAATCACTTGCGCGGCGTCTTCGATCGGTTCGCCACGGCCTAGCTGCGTGTCACGCGTGCTCATGAAAACGGCGTGGCCGCCCAACTGGAAGATGCCGGCTTCGAACGACAGGCGCGTGCGTGTTGAATTTTTTTCGAAGATCATCGCCAGCGTGCGATCGTGCAGCGGATGGTAAGTCTCGTAGTTCTTGAATTTGCGTTTCAGAATGCGCGCGCGTTCCAGCACGTACTCGTAGTCTTCCAGCGAGAAATCCTTGAACTGCAGGTAGTGGCGAATTTTCTTGGCGGTCATGAAACAAATACGGCGGTCTCACCCGGCAGGATTGCCGGACGGCGCCGCCGTCGTTTGTGGTAACCCGATGCAGCATAAAGGATTTCACCCGGTTTGACGAGTCGGCCAAAAGGCTGGGCAAGCTGTCTGAAAGCCTTGTGGAACCCTCAGACATGTCTTGTGTGCGCTGCGGAAAAGGGTCCGCTGCGCTATAATCTACGGGTTATCCCAAAGCCCAGCAGGCCGGTATTTCGCTTGGCCGGCCTCGGCTCGCGCGGTTCGGAACGACCTGCTCGCGGTGCGCCGTCATGACGAGCGCCAAAGCGGCTTAACCGGCTCTTCGCGGTTCTGGTGGTGTGGTTTGCCATCGCGGCATGGTCGGCGAGTTCCAGGTAATTCCCAGGCAATTCAGAGCCGTTCCGCCGTCCGTTTTGCCGCCACCCCGCTGGGCAGTCACACAGGTATTCCTACATGGCCGAAGCAGCTCCAACCGAATATTTCATTCAGGGCATCACGTCGACGGGAAAAAAGTTTCGGCCGAGCGACTGGTCGGAGCGTCTCGCAGGCGTCATGGCCTGCTTCGGCCCCGGCGCAAGGAAGGGGCCGAACGCCTACATGCAGTACTCGTTGTATGTCCGGCCGACCATGATCGGCGACCTCAAGTGCGTGATTCTCGATTCGCGTTTGCGCGACATCGAACCAATGGCTTTCGACTTCGTCCTCAACTTTGCTAAAGACAACGACCTCGTTGTGACGGAGGCGTGCGAGCTGCAACTCGAGCACGCCACGCCGCAAGAGAAAAGGCACGTGATCTAGTGCGAACCTGCCGGGTTGGCAAAAGCAAAAGCAAACGCAAAAAGCAAAAAAACCCGCTGCTAGCGGGTTTTTTTACGCCCAGTCCGTCAGCTACAAGCGCGACGAATTACGCGATACAGCGCGGATCTGTCGGTCCGAAGCAAAAAAGCCCGCCGAGGCGGGCCTTTCTGTGCAGCGGAAACAGGAGGTAGCCCACCGAGGCGGGCTGACCGGAATTACTGCGCTGCGGACGCTTGCAGACCCTTGATGGCTGCAGCGAGGCGGCTCTTATGGCGAGCTGCCTTGTTCTTGTGAACGATGTTCTTGTCGGCGATGATGTCGATGGTCTTCGACGATGCCTGGAAGATTTCAGCGGCCTTAGCCTTGTCGCCGGCGTCGATCGCCTTGCGGACAGCCTTGATAGCCGTGCGGAACTTCGAGCGCAATGCCGAGTTATGCGAGTTTGCCTTGGCGGCCTGGCGGGCGCGCTTGCGTGCTTGTGCGGAGTTAGCCATGACGGTTCCTTATCCTGTTCCTGTTTCCAGTACCTGACCTTCAAGTGGTGAGGTGCTGCTTTTAGATCGAACTCTTGGAAGCGATTGCCCAAGAGCGCAAAAGTGTCGAAAAAAATCGATCGGACTACGCGAAGGCAGGCCTGTGTTTTCGGGGTGTGCGAGGGTCTTGGCAAACGCTGTGGCGCCGCTCCAAACCCCGCCCGAAAATTGAGCGAGCTTCGAAACCGGCGATTATAGCAACAAAATCAGGCACGTGGCAACGGGAAAGCGCCAGGAAGGCCTGCCGCCCTGTTACGCAAAGTCACGCGCCCACTTGGCAGCTATATTGGACAAGCGTCGCGCAGCCCGACCGGAACGTGGGGGCGGGGCGTATCCGATGGGTCCAGAACCGCGCGGCCGCGCTACAAAAAAACGCGCCGATTCGCTTATCCGATCGAACGTCCGCGCGGCAAATCGGTCCGAATCGCGTTCCGGCTCGTCGTCCGCACTCGCGGCACCCGTATAATAAGCGCCCCATGAATCTATTCCGAGCCCTGCTGACGGTCAGCGGCTTCACGCTGCTGTCGCGCGTGACCGGACTGGCCCGCGAAACGCTGATCGCACGCGCGTTCGGTGCCAGTCAATACACTGACGCGTTTTACGTCGCCTTCCGCATTCCAAACCTGCTGCGCCGCATCTCCGCCGAAGGCGCGTTCTCGCAGGCCTTCGTGCCGATCCTCGCGGAGTTCAAGAACAGCCAAGGTCACGACGCCACCAAAGCGCTGGTCGACGCCACCTCGACGGTGCTCGCCTGGGCGCTCGCGATCCTCTCGCTGATCGGCGTCGTAGGCGCGTCGGGCGTGGTGTTCATCGTCGCCTCGGGCCTCGCGCACGAAGGTCAGGCGTACGCCCTCGCGGTCACCATGACGCGCATCATGTTCCCGTACATCATTTTCATTTCGCTGACGTCGCTGGCGTCGGGTGTGTTGAATACGTACAAGAACTTTTCGCTGCCCGCGTTCGCGCCGGTTCTGCTGAACGTCGCGTTCATCGTCGCCGCGGTGTTCGTCGCGCCGCGTCTGCAAACGCCGGTCTATGCGCTCGCGTGGGCCGTGATCGCCGGCGGCGTGCTGCAATTCATCGTCCAACTGCCGGGTCTGAAGAAGATCGACATGATTCCGCGCATCGGATTGAATCCGGTGAAAGCGCTCGCGCATCGCGGCGTCAAGCGCGTGCTGTCCAAGATGGTGCCCGCGATGTTCGCCGTCTCGGTCGCGCAGATCAGCCTGATCATCAACACGAATATCGCATCGCGCATTGGTCCGGGCGCCGTGTCCTGGATCAATTACGCCGACCGGCTGATGGAGTTTCCGACCGCGCTGCTGGGCGTCGCGCTCGGCACGATCCTGCTGCCGAGTCTTTCAAAAGCGCACGTCGACGCCGACCCGCACGAGTATTCGTCGCTGCTCGACTGGGGTTTGCGCGTCACCTTCCTGCTGGCCGCGCCGAGCGCCGTCGCGCTGTTTTTCTTCGCGCAGCCGCTGACCGCCACGCTGTTCCACTACGGCAAGTTCGACGGCAATTCAGTGGTGATGGTCGCCCGCGCTTTGTCGGCGTATGGCGTCGGCCTGATCGGCCTGATTCTCATCAAGATCCTCGCGCCGGGTTTCTACGCGAAACAGGACATCAAGACGCCGGTGAAGATCGGGGTCGGCGTGCTGATTCTCACGCAGCTGAGCAACTATCTGTTCGTGCCGATCTTCGCGCATGCGGGCTTGACGCTGAGCGTCGGGCTCGGCGCTTGCGGGAATGCGTTGCTGCTGTTTCTCGGGCTGCGCAAGCGTGGCATCTATACGCCGTCGAGCGGCTGGCTCAAATTCTTCGTGCAGTTGTTCGGCGCCTGTCTGGTGCTGGCCGGCACGATGCATTGGCTGGCCATCAGCTTCGACTGGATCGGCATGCACAGCCGCCCGGTCGACCGCATGGTGCTGCTCGCTGCGTGCCTCGTGCTGTTCGCCGCGCTATATTTCGGTATGCTTTGGCTGATGGGCTTCAAGTACGCGTATTTCAAAAGGCGAGTGAAGTGATCACGATGACGCGGGTTCTCGACTATTTCAGCACGCTCGTCGCCGAAGATGAGAGTCTTCCGCTGACCGAGGCGGCGCTCTCGCTCGCGCAGGACGCCTATCCCGATCTCGATCTGCAAGGCACGCTCGCCGAGATCGACGAACTCGTGGTGCGCTTGCAGCGACGCATGCCGGACGACGCCGACATCAAGCAGAAGGTCGGCATTCTGAACCGGTTTTTCTTTCGCGAACTGGGTTTCGCCAGCAATCTCAACGACTATTACGATCCCGACAACAGCCACCTGAACGCGGTGCTCAAACGTCGCCGCGGCATTCCGATTTCGCTGGCGGTGTTGTATCTGGAAATGGCCGAACAGATCGGTGTGCCGGTGCGCGGCGTATCGTTTCCTGGCCACTTCCTTTTGCGTGTAACGACGCCAGACGGCGACGTGATGCTGGATCCGACCAGCGGCCACTCGCTGTCCGAGTCGGAGATGGTGGAAATGCTGGAGCCGTACGTGGCGTCGGCGGGCGAATCGGTGAGCAGGGCGCTGCGCATGCTGCTGCAGCCGGCCACTCGCCGCGAGATCATCGCGCGCATGCTGCGCAATCTGAAGTCTACGTATCTTCAGACGGAACGCTGGCAGCGTCTGCTGGCTGTGCAGCAGCGTCTTGTGATCCTGCTGCCGGAAAGTATCGAAGAAGTGCGCGATCGCGGCTTCGCGTATGCGCGGCTCGATTATCTGCGCCCCGCGCTCGAGGACCTGGAGCGTTATCTCGGCGACCGGCCGGATGCCGAGGACGCAACCGTGGTGGAATCGCAATTACACGAACTGCGTCAGCGTACTCAACACGACGACCGCGAATAGAAGCACGCCCTCGCAACGGGCATCGCAATCTCCGCTCAAAACAAAACGCCAGCACATGAATGATCATGTGCTGGCGTTTTTCTTTAACGCGGCTGCTTTGTGAAACCGCCCGCTGTCTGCCGGCTTACTTCGGCTGCATCCGGATTGCGCCGTCCAGACGAATCACTTCGCCGTTGAGCATCGGATTGTCGAAGATCTGCTTGGCCAGCATCGCGTACTCGGCCGGTTTGCCGAGGCGGGGCGGGAACGGCACCATCGCGCCGAGGGCGTCCTGCACTTCCTGCGGCATGCCGAGCAGCATGGGCGTTTCGAAAATGCCAGGTGCGATCGTCATCACGCGGATCGCGTTGCGCGACAGGTCGCGTGCGATAGGCAGCGTCATGCCGGCCACGCCGGCCTTGGATGCCGCATAAGCCGCCTGGCCGATCTGACCGTCAAACGCGGCCACCGACGCCGTGTTGATGATCACGCCACGCTCGCCATTCGCGTTCGGCTCGTTCTTCGACATGGCCGCGGCGGCGAGCCGGACCATGTTGAAGGTGCCGATCAGATTGATCGAGATGGTGCGCGCGAACGCGTCGAGCGGATGGGGGCCGTCTTTGCCGACTGTTTTGACGGCCGGCGCGACGCCCGCGCAGTTGACCAGGCCGCGCAGCGTGCCGAGCTTGGTGGCGGCTTCAACGGCCTGGGTGGCGTCGTCTTCGCGGCTCACGTCGCATTTGACGAACACACCGCCGAGTTCCTTGGCGAGCGCTTCGCCGGCATCCACATTCAGGTCGGCGAGCACCACTTTGCCGCCGTTTTCGACGAGCAGGCGTGCTGTGGCTGCGCCCAGTCCCGATGCACCGCCGGTGATCAGGAAAACGTTGTCACGAATCTCCATGTCTTCTCCTTTGCTACGGTTCAGTAATGTCTGGATCGAATATCTTTT
The DNA here is from genome assembly GCF_046028095.1 of Paraburkholderia phytofirmans. GTDB lineage: Bacteria > Pseudomonadota > Gammaproteobacteria > Burkholderiales > Burkholderiaceae > Paraburkholderia > Paraburkholderia phytofirmans_A. The sequence goes on along the minus strand of NZ_JAQQDJ010000007.1, from coordinate 242,671 downwards.
CGATGAACGATTGTAACGGCTATGCTGCGACGCAGAAAGCAAAGCGGGCAGGCGGCAAATTGACGCGCTGGCGGCGGCGTGCACGCGCAGCAGATCGCTACGGATGGCTAATTAATATCAAGCGCGGGCACGGAGAAATCGTTCACTGCATTCGAACCATCCGCTGCATAAAAAAACCCGCCGGCAAGGGCGGGTCTTTCCTGAAGCGAACACAAACGGCAACGAGCTTACTTCAACGCCTCGAACGCGCGGTCACGAATTTCGTCGACGCTGCCGAGACCCGAAATGCGCCGATATTGCGGCGCGGTCAACGGAGTCGACGAATCGCCGTTTTTGGCCCAGGTGTTGTAGTACTCGATCAGCGGCTTGGTTTGCGCCTCGTACACTTCCAGACGCTTCTTGACGGTTTCTTCCTTGTCGTCGTCGCGCTGGATCAGCGGTTCGCCGGTCACGTCGTCCACGCCTTCGACCTTCGGCGGATTGAACTTGACATGATACGTACGGCCCGACGCGGCGTGCGAGCGGCGGCCGCTCATGCGCAAGATGATCTCGTCGAACGGCACGTCGATCTCCAGCACGTAGTCGATCGGAACGCCGGCCTGCTTCATGGCTTCAGCTTGCGGAATGGTGCGCGGAAAACCGTCGAACAGATAGCCGTTCGCGCAGTCCGGCTGTTGCAGACGCTCTTTCACCAGATTGATGATCAGCTCGTCCGTGACCAGCTCGCCGGCATCCATGAAGCGCTTCGCTTCGAGGCCGAGCGGCGTGCCGGCCTTGACGGCCGCGCGCAGCATGTCGCCGGTGGAAATCTGCGGAATGCCGAATTTTTCCTTGATGAAGTTTGCCTGAGTGCCCTTACCCGCGCCGGGTGCACCCAAAAGGATCAAACGCATGTGATATCTCCAGATCTATGTGAATTCTTTGGCGGCGCTGCGGACATCCCACGAAAAGCCGAGGGACCCGCATCGGTTGCCGTTTGGGTTTCGCGCTGCACGTCGACGACGGCGCTGCAAAACGATAACGGCGCGACCGGGCAAACCCTGGCTCTCGCGTGTAGCGGGAGGCGCGCACAACCGTCCGATTATGCCATGGGTTTTTACGCCCAAGACCCGAATAAAGCCTGCACGCGCGCGAGATCGGCGGGCGTGTCCACACCGGGCAGCGGCACGTCGTGCGTGACGAGCACAGCGATCCGCTCGCCGTGCCACATCGCGCGCAATTGTTCGAGCGCTTCGACCTGTTCGATCGGCGAAATCGCGAGGCTGGGGTACGTGCGCAGGAATTGCGCACGATAGGCGTACAACCCGATATGCCGATGAACCACCGCGAGCGCGGGCGGCGCGGGCATCGACGCGACATTCGGCCAGAGCGGCTGGTAGGCGTCGCGTGCCCAGGGAATCGGCGCGCGCGAGAAGTACAGCGCGACGCCGCGCGCGTCGAGCACGACCTTGACGACGTTCGGGTTGAAAATTTCAGCGGGGTCGGTGATCGGATGCGCGGCGGTGGCGATTGCGCAGCCGTCGCTTGCCGCAAGGTGCGACGCAACGCCGCACACGAGCGCCGGATCGATCAGCGGTTCGTCGCCCTGCACGTTGACCACAATCGTGTCGTCGCTCCAGCCGAACTGCGCCGCGACTTCCGCGAGACGGTCGGTGCCGGACGGATGGTCCGCGCGCGTCAACACGGCTTCGAAGCCGTGGTCGCGGGCGGCGTCGAGCACGGCTTGCGCGTCCGAGGCGACCAGCACCTGCTGTGCGCCCGATTCGCGCGCGCGTTCGGCGACCCGCACCACCATCGGCTTGCCGCCGATGTCGGCGAGCGGCTTGTTGGGCAGACGCGTCGAGGCGAGCCGGGCCGGCACGACGGCGATGAACGGGGGAGTGGCGGTGTTGGCGTGGGTCATCGGCAGGACAGGCACAAAGACGGGCGGCGATGAAGCCGGAGGAAAGCGGCCGCGCGTGCGGCGCGGCTGCGGACGGGCAAGACGACGAATGCGAACAGCGCCACGCGGCACGCCTCAAACACGGCCGCCGCGCGCGAGGGCGGTTTGGCTCAGGCCACGGAGCCCGGATTCAGATCGACCGGCGTGCCTTCCACGGTCTGCCGTGCTTCGTCGACCAGCATGACGGGAATGCCGTCGCGAATCGGATAGGCCAGCTTGTCCGCGTTGCAGATCAGCTCCTGCGCGGCGCGATCGTAGCTGAGCGGGCCCTTGCAGATCGGGCAGACGAGAATTTCAAGCAGGCGAGCGTCCACGGACTTTCTCCACAACTAATGCAATGAGGCGATGATCGAGCGCGGCTTCGACCGGGACTACCCAGATGCGCGCGTCGTGCCAGGACCCTAATTTTACCGCATCCTTTTCCGTTATCAGGATGGCGTCGGCGTCCACATCGGTAAAAGGATTGCGCTCGAACGCGTAGTGATCCGGCAAGGCGCGCGTGGCAGGCGTGAGGCCGGCGGCGCGCAGCGTAGCGAAAAAACGCTCCGGCGCGCCGATGCCGGCCGCGGCCAGCACGCGATCGCCGCTGAATTGCGCGAGCGGACGGCGCAACGCGGGATTGTCCAGATGCCACGCGTCGGCGGGCGCGAGTTGCAGCGCGAAGGTGTTCGGCCACGCCGGCAGCGTGCGCGCGTACGGATCGTTGATGAGCGTCGCGTCGCGGCGGCGCGACAGCGGCTCGCGCAGCGGGCCGGCCGGCAGCAGGAAGCCGTTGCCGCCGAGCCGGTGATCGAACACGACCAGTTCGGCGTCGCGCTTGAGCCGGTAATGCTGCAAACCGTCGTCGCTCACGATCACGTCGACTTCGCGGTGCGCGGCGCACAGCGCCTGCGCGGCCGCCACGCGATCCGGACAGACCCACACCGGCGCGCCGGTGCGGCGCGCGATCAGGAGCGGCTCGTCGCCGCCGACACTTGCCGCCGAGGTCGGCGTGACGCGCGTCGGCGATTTCACGCGCGCGCCGTAGCCGCGCGATACGACGCCGGGTTTGAAGCCCGCGGCGCGTAACGCCTCGACCAGCGCGATCACGGTCGGCGTCTTGCCGGTGCCGCCGACGGTCACATTACCGACCACCACCACGGGCACCTCGATGCGAACCGATTTCAACCAGCCGAACGAAAAGGCGGCGCGGCGCGCGGCGGCAACTGCGCCGAACACGCAGGCGAGCGGCGACAGCGCCCAGGCGAGCGGGCCGCGCTGCTGCCATTCGCGCGCGAGGCGTGCCTCGAGACGGTTGCTGACGTCGCTCATGGGCACGTCGCGCAAACGACCGGCGCGCCGTTCGGACAAAGGCAGCCGGACGGCGGCGTGAAGGAGCTAGGCGCAATACGCGGGGCAAGCATCAACGCGGTTCTCCGGACTATCGAAAGTGAGGCGAAAAATAAATCTGGGCGGCATGGCCGCGCACTAGCGCAGTGTGCCGCATGCTGGACGCTGCAGGGGCGTTCGGCATGCCGTCGAACCCGCCACTCTAGCGCGCTGGCGTCCCGCGCGGCAAGTCGCGCACCCTGCGCCGCGTGACCAAATCGCGCTTTCAGCGTGGCTCACAGCCTGTGGATAACTTTGTGGAGAACCTGCCGTCCAATGGGCGGAGAGGGCCGTTCCGCGCGCCCGGTATCGGCAATCATTCTCTTTAATGAGATGTAAACACCATATAAATCAAAGACATGCCTAGAATTCATGCGGCCCGGAGGGCGATCTGGCAGGATCTGTCTGGCGGGTCCCGCCATGTGGACACTTTTAACAATTCAAGCATCGCGCTGGACGGCGATGGCCGGTCGGTCTATCGTCTGTCCGGCCAGCCACACTTATTCCTCGCATGAATCCCGAAAGCCCTTTTTCCTCGTCGGCGACGCCCGGCGGTGAAGTCGTCGTTCCCGTTTCGGCGCTCAATCGCGCAATCGGCACGATGCTCGAACGTTCGTTTCCCCTCGTCTGGGTTGCCGGCGAAGTGTCGAACTTCACGCGCGCCGCGAGCGGCCATTGGTATTTCTCGATCAAGGACGCGCAGGCGCAGATGCGCTGCGTGATGTTCCGCGGACGCGCGCAATACGCCGAATTCACGCCGCGCGAGGGCGACCGCATCGAAGTGCGCGCGCTGGTGACGATGTACGAGCCGCGCGGCGAACTGCAGTTGAATGTGGAAGCGGTGCGGCGTACCGGACAAGGGCGTCTCTACGAAGCGTTCCTCCGGCTGAAAGCGCAACTCGAAGCCGAGGGTCTCTTTGCCGCTGAACGCAAACGCGCGCTGCCGTCGCATCCGCGTTCGATTGGCATCGTTACGTCGTTACAGGCCGCGGCGTTGCGCGACGTCCTGACCACGCTGTCGCGGCGCGCCCCGCACATTCCGGTGATCGTCTATCCGGCGCCGGTACAGGGCGTCGGCGTGAGCAGCAAGCTTGCTGCGATGGTCGACGCCGCCAATGCACGGCGCGAGGTCGACGTGCTGATCGTATGCCGCGGCGGCGGCTCGATCGAAGACCTGTGGGCGTTCAACGAAGAAGTGCTGGCGCGCGCGATCGCGGAAAGCGCGATTCCCGTGGTGAGCGGCGTGGGCCACGAAACCGATTTCACGATCGCCGATTTCGCCGCGGACGTGCGCGCACCGACACCGACCGGCGCCGCCGAACTCGTCAGTCCGCAGCGCGTGCTGCTGTTGCGCGAACTCGACCATCGTCACGCGACGCTCGCGCGCGGTTTCGGCCGCATGATGGAGCGGCGTGCCCAGCAACTCGACTGGCTCGCGCGTCGGCTGGTGTCGCCGGCCGAGCGGCTGGCGCGGCAACGCACGCATTTGCAGCAACTGAGCGTGCGGCTCGCGTCGGCGGGCGGGCGTCCGGTGCGTGACGCGCGAGCGCGGTTTTCGCTGCTGCAGATGCGCTGGCAGCGCTGGCGTCCGGATCTCGCCGGGCATCAGGTGAAACTCGGCAATCTCTCGCAACGTCTGGATGCGGCTTTATTACGTCAGCATGAACGTCAGACCGCGCGCATCGGCACGCTCGCCGCACGTCTCGAAGTGCTGAGTCCGCAGCGTACGCTGGAGCGCGGTTACGCTGCCGTGCTCGATGCCCAGAGCGGGCGAGCGGTGCGCGCGCCGTCGTCGTTGAAGCCGGGGCGGCGCCTCACGGTGCATCTCGCGGAGGGCGCCGCGGACATCGCGCTGGCCGATGTGCAACCACGTCTGACCGACGGTTTCTGACACTTCGCCGACGGCATCCGCCGCCGTACTTTTGACTGTGGCGAGAGTCGGGCACACTGCGTGCGCAACCACTAATTGCGCTGTGAATGCGGCACGTTCGCCGATGTCCGGCATAAAGTCCGTCGGTTTGCGGGGTTATTCCAACTCGCCTACAATCGAGTGCTCAAAAGCGTTATCCGCAGACTCCCCCACAACAGATACAGACAGAAGGAAAGCACCATGGAACATACGCTCCCGCCGCTGCCGTTCGCGAAAAACGCACTCGTTCCGCACATGTCGGAAGAGACGCTCGAATATCACTACGGCAAGCATCACCAGACCTATGTGACCAACCTGAACAATCTGATCAAGGGCACGGAGTTCGAGAACCTGTCGCTTGAAGAAATCGTCAAGAAGGCATCGGGCGGCGTGTTCAACAACGCAGCTCAAGTGTGGAACCACACGTTCTTCTGGAACAGCCTGTCGCCGCAAGGTGGCGGTGCACCGACCGGCGCGCTCGCTGACGCGATCAACGCCAAGTGGGGTTCGTTCGACAAGTTCAAGGAAGAGTTTGCCAAGACCGCAGTCGGCACGTTCGGCTCGGGCTGGGCATGGCTGGTGAAGAAGGCCGACGGTTCGCTCGACCTGGTGTCGACGAGCAACGCCGCTACCCCGCTGACCACGGACGCGAAAGCACTGCTGACGATCGACGTGTGGGAACACGCTTACTACATCGACTACCGCAATGCGCGTCCGAAGTTCGTCGAAGCGTACTGGAATATCGCCAACTGGGAATTCGCGTCGAAGAACTTCGCGTGAGATAGCCGGTGAGTTTGAACGCGGCGCTTCAGGCTGGGTGATCCGGTCACAGAGCTGAGCGTCAGGCTCCGCAGCAGTTGCAAGAAAAAAAGCCCTCGAAATGCGAGGGCTTTTCTTTTTTCTGGCGTGCTTGCCGTCGTGCATAAGTGCGTCGAAGAGTCTCGAAGGGTTTCGAAGCGTCGTGCCGGAGATGCATAGGATTGCTTTTCACGCGACGCTGCGCGTGAATCTTTGTCACAGTTGGTAACGGCACCGCAGCTTCCAATCGGCATTCAGCCTGCCGACAGCGCGTCTGGATGCCGGCGGAAAAAATACGGTAACTATCTCGTAAACAACGCGCTCGCAAATTGGCCTAACGTATGTTTCCCCTATGAAGAAACGTGCGCCACCATGATCTCAAGTCCTAAATCGATACGCGTCGCACTGCCTGTGGCAGCGGTCGCACTGGCGCTCCTCGGCGGTTGCGCGGTGGTGCCCCCGAGCGCTCCTTCCATCGTCGCGCTGCCGCGCAGCGGCGAGTCGCTCAATCAGTTCCAGCAAGACGACTACAACTGCCGCGACTACGCTTATCGCTCGACCAACGCGACCGGCGCCTCGCAGGCCGCGACCACCAACAGTGTCAATAGCGCGGCTCTTGGCACGCTAGGCGGTGCCGCCGTCGGTGCGCTCATCGGCGCGGCGGCGGGCAATGCCGGCGCGGGTGCGGCGATTGGCGCGGGCAGCGGCTTGCTTGTCGGCGGCGCCGCCGGCGCTAACGGCGCGCAGTATGCCGGCGGCAGCCTTCAGGCGCAGTACGATGCGGCGTACGCGCAGTGCATGACGTCGAAGGGCAATACGATCTCGCAGCCGCAGATGCCGGTCTATGCACCGCAGCCTGTGTACGCGCCGCAACCGGTATATGTTGCTCCGCCGCCGCGTTATTACGGGCCGCCGCCGGTAATGTATGCCCCCTATCCGTACTACTGATCGAATTCTGCCGAGCGTGCGCATTCACTGAATCGCGTCGCCGTCATGTATTGCCTCGTATGGCGGAGAGAGGCGACACGATGGCGATAAACGCCTTTGCAAAGGGCGTACGGTTAATCAGCCGTGAGGGCGATGAATTTATTCAGCGAGCGGGAGACGCGCGTGGCGGACTCCTCTCTTACGGCTCGCGACGCGAGTCACGGCGCGCACCGTTCGTAGTGCGGAGTTGAGCGTCGCGTCGTTCAGGAGACGAGGCGAACATGCGAATCTCGCAAGCTGGCGTTGAGACTTCCGGGCCAGGCGCATGGACCCGTCGGGGCACGATAGTGGCGCTGATCGCCATCGCCTCGTGTTTTGCGTCCTGTGGCGGTGGTGGTTCGGGCGGTACGTCCGGCGCGGCCTCCGGGTCGGCAAGCGGGAGCGGAAGTGGCACGTCGGGCGGCTCAGGTTCAGGCACGGGAAGCGGCGGTGCGGGTTCGGGCACCGGCACCGGTTCGACCACCGGCACAGGCACTGGACCGAACGGCACGGGCAACACGCCGTCAGCGGTGACGGCCTACGCCACCGACGTCCTCATGCATCACAACGATCTCGGCCGCACCGGACAGATGCTCGCCGAGACCACGCTCACGCTGGCGAACGTCAATTCGGCGAGCTTCGGCAAAGTCGCGTTTCTTGCCGCGGACGGCAAAGTCGACGGACAGCCGCTCTTCGTCACCAGCCTGTCGATCGGCGGCACGGCGCACGACGTGGTCTACGTGGTCACCGAACACGATAGCGTCTACGCCTACGACGCCAACTCGTTCGCGCAACTCTGGAAGGTCTCGTTGATCGGCAGCGGCGAAGCGCCCAGCGACGACCACGGATGCCAGGACATTACGCCCGAGATCGGCATTACGTCGACGCCGGTCATCGACCGCAGTCGCGGCACGAACGGCGTGCTGTATGCCGTCGCGATGACGAAGGACGGTAGCGGCGGCTACCATCACCGGCTGCACGCGCTCGATCTGGCGACCGGCGCCGAAGTGCTCGGCGGCCCGACGGAAATCGCGGCGACTTATCCGGGCAACGGCGCCGGCAGCGTCAACGGCGTGATTACCTTCAATCCATCGCTGCATACGGAACGCGCGGCACTCACGCTGGTCGGCGGCAACATCTACATGGGTTGGACCGCGCACTGCATGGGAGGCTCGTACACCGGCTGGATGATGGCCTATAGCGCCGACACGCTCAAACAGACGAGCGTCATCAACATCACACCGAACGGCAGTCAGGGCTCGATCTGGATGGCCGGCTCAGGCATGGCGTCGGACGGCACGTCGCTCTATGTCGTGGACGGCAACGGCACGTTCGGCACCACGCTGAATGCCGCGGGCTTTCCCGCGGACGGCGACTACGGCGACTCGATGATGAAGCTCTCGTTGGGCAACCTGCAGGTCACCGACTATTTCGCGATGTCGGATGTGGTCACGCAAGCGGCCACCGACAACGACTTCGGCTCGGGCGGCGCGATGGTGTTGCCGGATCAGACCACAGCAAGTGGCGTAGTCAAGCATCTGGCGGTGGCGGCCGGCAAGGACAACAAGATCTACGTCGTCGATCGCGATTCGATGGGCAAATTCAATCCGACGTCGAACAATATCTGGCAGGAGCTGATCGGTACGCTCGCGGGTGGCATCTGGGGATCGCCGGCTTACTACAACGGTGTGGTCTATTACGGCGGCCTGAACGACAACCTGAAGGCGTTGCCGGTCTCGGGGGCGTTTCTTGCGACGACTGCCGCATCGAGGAGCCCGAGCACGTTCCCGTATCCTGGGGCGACACCGGCCGTGTCGGCGAACGGCACGAGCAACGGCATTGTCTGGGCGGCGGAAAACGGCACGACAGGCGCTTTGCATGCCTATAACGCCGGCAACCTTGCGGTCGAGTTGTACAACAGCAATCAGGCCGGCACGCGCGATCAATGGGGCGCGGGCAACAAATTCATCACGCCGATGATCGCGCGCGGCAAGGTGTATGTCGGCGCTACCAATGGCGTGGCGGTGTTCGGGTTGTTGTGAGCGAAAGGGATCGAAGGCTTGCTGTTTGCCGCTGAGCTTGTGTAGCGGCGCCCACATCGGCACCGCTACACGTCACGCCAAATGCACGACACTCACTCCGCGTCGCTCGTCGCGGCCGTCTTACGCGGACGACGGCTGCGCGCCGCAGTTTTGCGCGCGGCTTTTTTTGCCGGCGCGGGCGCTTCTTCTGCTGCGGCAGTCGCGGCAGTTGCGGCCGGCGCCTCAGCAGGCGCTGCGATCTCCGGGATGTCGTCGATGCTTCGCGGCGCAGCCTTCTTCGCTTTCTTTGCAGCCGTCTTGCGCGGCGCGCGTTCATTGCGGCGCTTGGGCTGCCTGCCGCTTGTTTCCCGCTCGTCTGCCGGGCTCTCCGAGCCGTCCGGTTCTTCTGCCGTCACGGTTTCCGGTTCCGACCAAGGTGCTTCCGGCAGTTCAAAAATGAACTGGGCATTTTCCGGCGTTTGCGCGTGCACTTCGTCTGTTCGAGGCTGAGCGCTGCCGCCCTGTTCGACGGCCGTACGCTCTTCGTGAACGGTCTCCTGTTGGCCGCGTCCTGCTTTGCGATTGCCTCGCCCCCGACGGCGCGACTCGTGTTTGCCACCGGACTCGGCGATCACCGTTTCGGCGACCTGCGCCTCATACAACTGTTCCGCCGATTCGACGATTTCAGCAGGCTCGCCCGTGTTGTCGCCGGCCACATTCGCCACCGTGCTCCGATAGACATACGCGCCCGACTTCTCGTCGCGGCCGAACTCGAGCAGCCCGCGAGCATGCGCCTCTTCCAGCAGATTGCCGAAAGCGCGAAAGCCGTAGTACGTCTCGTTGAAATCCGGCTTGCGGCGCTTGATGGCGTTCTTCAACACCGACGCCCAGATCTTGCCGCTGTCGCCGCGTTCGGAGGCGAGCGCATCGAACGTTTGCACCGCGATCTCAACCGCCTTGGTGCGGCGTTTTTCGAGGTCGTCCTTGTTGCGGGTCTTCTCCTCGTCGGGCGCACGCTTGGCCGCCGGCTGGGCGGACTGTTGCGGGCGCGACGACTCGCGCTTGGCGACCGTGCGCTGACTCTCGCGCACGAGGTCGTCGTAGAAGAAGAACTCGTCGCAATTCGCGATCAGCAGATCCGACGTGGATTGCTGCACGCCGACGCCGATCACCTGCTTCGCGTTCTCACGCAGCTTCGACACCAGCGGCGAAAAATCCGAGTCGCCGCTGATGATCACGAACGTATTGACGTGCGATTTCGTATAACAGAGGTCGAGCGCGTCGACCACGAGCCGGATGTCGGCGGAATTCTTGCCCGATTGGCGCACATGGGGAATCTCGATCAACTCGAAATTGGCCTCGTGCATCGCGCCTTTGAAACTCTTGTAGCGATCCCAGTCGCAATACGCTTTCTTCACGACAATGCTGCCCTTGAGCAGCAAACGTTCGAGCACCAGCTTGATATCGAACTTGTCGTACTTCGCGTCGCGCACGCCGAGTGCGACGTTTTCGAAGTCGCAGAATAGCGCCATGCTGACGGTTTCGTTGGATGACGCCATGGTTTTCTCCATTGAAGCGATCGTCGAATTCGACGAATCGCGACCATGATAGCGATTCCAGCGGAGGTGATCAGCTTTTGTGTTCCGGGCGCACCGGTGCGCCCGGAACAAATCCGCGACGACGCGCGCTTCTTGTGACGTTCTCCAAGGTTTTTGCAGACCAGTCGACGCTGTACCTGAGCAGTTTCAGGATCGCAGCCTTACGGCGTTGGTTAGCAGTGAATTCACCACGCGGGCCACCGCGCTACCTGTCCATGTGATACGGCGCGACATTCAGCGCCGCGCGTGTTTCCAGCACCTCGTCGACGAGACCGTACGTCTTCGCGGACTGCGCTGACATGAAGTTGTCGCGGTCGGTGTCGCGGGCGATTTCCTCGATGCTGTGCCCGGTGCGCTCGGCCGTTATGGCATTCAGCCGCTCTCGCAAATAGAGCACCTCCTTCGCTTGAATCTCGACGTCCGCCGCGGTGCCCTGGCTGCCGCCTGACGGCTGGTGAATCATGATGCGCGCGTTGGGCAGCGCATACCGCTTGCCGCGCTGACCGGCGGTCAGCAGAAAGGTGCCCATGCTCGCGGCAAAGCCGGTGCACAAGGTCGACACCTCCGGTTTGATGAACTGCATGGTGTCGTAGATCGCGAGGCCGTCGTACACCGAACCGCCCGGCGAATTGATGTAAAAAGAAATATCCTTGTCGGGATTCTCGGACTCGAGAAACAGCAACTGCGCGACAATCAGACTGGCCGATTGCTCGTTCACGGGCCCGACCAGAAACACGATGCGCTCGCGCAGCAAACGCGAATAAATGTCGTAGGCGCGCTCGCCGCGGCCGGACTGTTCGATCACGGTGGGCACGAGGCCGAGCCCCGTGATGTTTGGATAGTTCGAATGCATATTGACCTCGCGTATGCGGCCTGGGTGACCGCGGGTTATGCGGAGCGCGTGGCTTCATGGCACAAAGCCTCCAGGCTGTGCCTTCGCCGATCCGGAACCTGCGCATTCTTTGCGTGGGTTGTTGTCCCTATGACGACGCGACGCAGCGCGACGTGACAGAAATATTTTTTTACGGGGCTGTCACATCGTTGGATGCCCAGCCGTCAAGACAAAAAGAATCAGGATGTCGGCGCGCGCCCGGTTCACTTCGAGGCAGGGCGCCGCGCGCTTTTCACCACGCACGATCTGGAGGTCTACATATGACGGAACAAGGAATCGACAAGGCATCCAGCTTCGAGGCGGCGCGCGCCCGTCTGCTTGCGCTGGCGTACCGCATGCTCGGCAGCCGCGCCGAAGCGGAAGACGTGGTGCAAGACGTCGGATTGAAATGGCACCTCGCGGACACACAGGAACTGCAGGTACCCGCCGCCTGGCTCACCACGATCACCACGCGGGTGGCGATCGACAGGCTGCGGCGTGTGCAGCGCGAACGCGCGTCGCAGGCCGCCGGCTGGTTGCCGGAGTTGTGGCTCGACCAGGTGGCGCCATCGGCGGAAGAACTGGCTTTGCGCGCGGCGGAGATGTCCTATGGCGTGATGCTGCTGCTCGAGCGCCTGAAACCAGACGAACGGGCCGCCTTCGTGCTGCACGAAGCCTTTGATTGCGACTACGCGGAAATCGCCGCCATACTGGAGCGAACGCCGGCCGCTTGCCGGCAGATCGTCCATCGGGCCAAGGCGCGCGTGCAACGCGCGGGTGCGCCGATAGAGCGACCGGATCCCGCGGCGCATGCGCGGATCGTGGAGCGCTTGCGCGCGGCGCTGGAGGCGCAAGATCGGGTCGGTCTATTGCAGCTCTTCAGCGACGCGCCGCAAGTAGTCAGCGACGCGCCTGTGTGCGCAGCGGTGAGCACGTCCGAACCGGCGGCGGCAGGGTGGATGGACACGGTAAAGTCGCTCGTCGAGCACACGAGCAACGCGGAGACAGTGTCGGTGGCGGGCACATTGTGTATCGCCTTGCTCTTCGAGGGCGACGTCGTCGGGGTGCTCGACGTGTCCACGAACAGCCTGGGAGATGGCTCAGCAAAGATCGTCTCCATGCGCGTGGTGACGAGCGCGGCGCGTCTGCAGGCCACCAACAGCATGTTGGGCCGCGCGGCGGTCAGGCAACTGCTTGCGCGGATCCAGCAGCGCGCTATGAACTCAGTTGCGGTGGGCTGCGACTTCCCAGTTGATGTCCACGCATAGCACCTGCGTGCCCGTCGGTGTGTGCGCGGCGATCGAGGCGGTCACGCACAGGTGCGCTTCGTTGATGGACAGATAAGGCGGGGTGAGATGTACGTGGCCGGGCGTGCGCATTGCCTGGATAAAGTACGGCCGACGTTCCCAGCTGGCGCCTTCCGAATGCAGAAGCGGACGGAAACGCTTGGCGCGTTGCGAGGCGCGCCCCGGCGGGAGCACGTTGTCGCCGATCTGCCGGCCCGACCCGTCGAGCACGAAGCAGCGTGCCGTCTCGCCGAGCATCAGGAGCGGCGCGGTGGCTTGCGCAACGGACTCGCCGGCCACCAGTTGCGCGGCCGCCGTTTCGAGCGCCGTCACATACGGGGCGAGCCGCGCCGATTGTGCGTGTTCACGCGCGGTAACCCGTTCCCGCAGCGCCGCGGAGAGCGAGTCCATCAAACCGGCTGCCGCTTGCGGCTTGACCGGTTCGACGCTTGGGCCCGCGAAGAAGGCGCCTTGCACGAAGTCCACGTTGCATTCGAGCGCGATCAGGGCATCGCGTTCGGTGCTCAGGCCGCCCATCAGCACCAGTTGGCCGGATTCGTGCAGCAGCGAGACGAGGCCGGGCAGCACGCGCTCAATGTGCGAATGTTCGCTGGCTTGCGCGAGAATGCAGCGGTCGAGCGTGACGATGTCCGGCCGCAGATTCCACACGCGGTCAATGTTCGAGTGTTTCGCGCCAAAGCCGTCGAGCGCGATCAGGAAGCCGGATTTACGCAACGCATCGACGATTTCAGCAAAGCGGGTCGTTTCGCCGCCCGCCTGTTCGGACACTTCAAGCACCACGCGCTGCGGCGGCAGGCCGAGCGCCTTGAGGCCGGCGAGCAGCGCGTCGCCGTAACTGGTGTCCATCAGCGCGGCGGGGTGCAGGCTCAGGAAGAGCCATTCGTCGTGACTGTCGAACGCGTTGAAGTTGCCCAGATGCAGCGATTCGGCAAGCCGCCCGAGTTCGAGCAGGTCGCCGCGTCGCGCGGCCTGCGTGAAAACCTCGTGGGACGGCACTTGCAGCGCGTGTTCATCGTGGGCGCGCAGCGACGCGTGATAACCGATCGCGCGCCGGTGCGATACGGAGAAAACCGGCTGGAACACGCTGAAAACGGTGTAGCCGCCATACAGAACGGTGCGCCGGGAGCCTTCGTCGCCGGCCATCGGGCGCGGCGGCTGGAAACCGGGAGGATCGAGGTCGATCATGCTCATCATGTCAGTCGTGTGGAGGTGGCTGCGCGCCTGCATGCTCGGCACTGGTTCGCACGCGCAAAATGTGAGTTTACAGGATAGGCCAGCAAGAACTATGCGCGTGCGGAAACACAGCACGCATGCCCGATTGTCACATTCAGATAAGACGATTGTGCGCCAGTAAGGGCGCGAAGACGACGATCCGCACTTTGCTGGTGCGGCCCGCGCCCTGTTGCGGGTCGGCGGCGGGGCCGCCGGCCAGGTGGCCGCGCATCAGGTGCGTTCGGACGGATCGGTCTTCTTCGCGGGCGTGCGGATGTCGGGCGACAGTTGCGCGAAGATCCACGACGAGCCTGCGGTGATGATGCCGACACACAGGAACGTCGCGTGGAACGCGGGCAGTGAGTTGGCTGCCGTCACGCGCGGCAGAAGGCCGGTGAAGGTCGCGAGCAGGGCCCCGGCCACTGTCACGCCGAGACTCATCGACAGCATCTGGACCAGCGAAAACAGGCTATTGCCGCTGCTCGCGCCGCCGGTGCCTAGGTCCTTGAGCGTCAACGTATTCATCGCGGTGAACTGGATCGAGTTGACGCCGCCGAAGAACGCCAGTTGCACGAGGCGCAGCCACAGCGGCTGGTTCGCGGTGGTAAGCGCGAAGCTCGCCATGGTCAGGCCGACCAGCACCGTGTTGACGATCAGTACGCGTCGATAGCTGTGCTTGATGATCAAGCTCGTCACGAGGCGTTTGGACGCCATGCCCGCAGCCGCCACCGGCAGCATCATCATGCCGGCTTCGAAGGCGCTATAGCCGAGACTCACCTGCAATAGCAGCGGAATCAGGTAGGGCATCGCGCCGCTGCCGATCCGCGCGAACAGATTGCCGAGCAGGCCGACGCTGAAAGTGTGGATCTTGAAGAGGTCGAGCGAGAAAATCGGCGAGGGCTCGCGCACGGCGTGCAAGCCATAGGCGACAAAGCAGGCGAGGCTCAGAATCAGCAGCACCAGCACCGTGGCGTGCTGAATGCCGAATTCGGTACGGCCGTCGAGCGCGAACGAGATCGCCACCATGCCGACGATCAGCAGCAGGTAGCCTTTCATGTCGAATTTGCCGACATGTTCATTCCGGCTATCCGGCATGAAGATGAACGTGGCAATGCAGCCCACGATCCCGACCGGCACGTTGATCAGAAAGATCCAGTGCCACGAGGCGATCTTCACGAGCCAGCCGCCGAGCGTGGGGCCGATCAGCGGTCCGATGAGACCCGGGATCGCCACGAACGAGAGCGCCGGCAAATAGCGTTCGGCCGGAAAGGTGCGCAGTACGGCGAGCCGTCCGACCGGCAGCAGCATTGCCCCGCCCACGCCTTGCATGATGCGGAAGGCCACCAGTTGATTCAGCGTGTGCGCGTTCGCGCACAGCAGCGAGGCGATCGCGAACACGAGGATCGCGCTGAAGAACACGCGGCGCGTGCCGAGCTTGTCGGCGAGCCAGCCGGACACCGGGATCATCACCGCCATCGTCAGCGAATAGGCGATCACTACCGATTGCATGCGCAACGGCAACTCGCCGAGGCTCGTCGCCATCGCGGGGAGCGCGGTGTTGACGATGGTCGAGTCGAGCGTCTGCATGAAGAAGCCGGTGGCGACGACCCACAGCATCACGGTGAGCGAGCGGGGCGAAGGTGTACTGGACGTACTGGATGCGGCGGCGGGCGGAGTCGGCGTGGACATGGAGGGCGGCTAGGCGCGCAGGGGCGGGCTGGGACTCGCTATTCTAGGGAAAAGCGCGGGGTGGCGCTCATTCAACTCACTCCGACGCCGGCAACGCCGCCGCCGCGCGAAAGAACGCCTGCGCACGCGGATCGTTACCGAAAGCGATGTGAATCCTGGTCCACGGGCTCACTTCCATATTCGGCCGGAAGTGATTGCCCGGCACGACGGTCACCCCCAGCGGCACGCCGCATTCCACCAGCCGCTCCGCATTGCCGACATGCGGCACGCGAGCCCACACGAATTTGCCGCCCACGGGCTTGTCGAAAATTTCCCAACCCGCGTCTTCGAGCGTCTGAATGGTCGAGCCGAGCGCATCGCGCATACGCCGACGCAGGCGCTCCAGATACTTGCGATACGCGCCACGCTCCAGCATCGCCACGGCGACCGCTTCGGCAAAACGCGAGCCGCCGATGCTCGTCAGCATCTTGATGTCGACCAGATCCTTGATGATCGCGTGGCTCGCCACTACGCAGCCAATCCGCAGCGAGGACGACAGCGTCTTCGACAGTCCGCCCACATAGATCACGTGTTCGAGCTGGTCGAGCGTGGCGAGCCGATCGGTGAGGTCGGTCTGAAAATCGGCGTAGATATCGTCTTCGATGATCGAGAAACCGTGCTCGCGCGCCAGTTGCAGCAGCCGGAAAGCCACCGGCGGCGCCACATTGGTGCCCGTCGGATTGTGGAACACGGTGTTGATGAACAGCAGCTTGGGCCGATGCGACTTCAACTGCTCCTGCATCACGTCCAGATCGGGACCGTTGCGTGTGCGCGGAATGCCGACCAGTTTCACGCCGTGCAGCTTCAGCAGACCGTGGAGGTTGTAGTAACCGGGGTCTTCGACAAAGATCGTGTCGCCTGCCTTGAGCATGTAGCGCATCAGCAGATCGAGCGCCTGGCTTGCGCCGTTGGTGATGAGGATCTGCGACGTGTCAGCCTGAATCCCCAACTGGCCGATGCGGCTTTGCAGATGCTCGCGCAACGTCAGGTTGCCGAGCGGGGTGGCGTAATCGACCATGCTCGCGAGATCGGTGCGCGACACGTGGCGGATTGCCTGCGCGATGCTGTCCGCGTCGCGCCAGGCTTCGGGGATAAAGCCGCTGCCGAGCTTGAGCGTTTCGCCCGGATGGTTGAACTGCTGCAAAAGATGGTCCGACTCGTCCTCGGCGCGGCGCGGATCCGAGGAGCCTTGGCACTGCGTGCTCGCCGGCTGTCGGTCGGCGACATAGAAACCGGAACCGTGGCGCGAGTCGACGTAGCCGAGCGACACCAGCCGGTCATACGCCTCGATCACCGGAAAGCGGCTCACGCCGTAGTCGGCGGAAAACTGGCGAATCGACGGCAGCTTCGAGCCGGGGTGGGCGATGCGCGAACGGATCCACGCCGTGACGCCGGTGACGATCTGTTCGGTCAGCGGCACGCCGTTGTCCCGATCGAGCTGGATTTCGAGTTTCAAGAGAATCCTCCTTCACCGAACCGCAGGCTGGATGCGCCCGAACTCTGCGCTAAGAACGCGCTGCCCGCGCCAACTGTCCGGTTTTTCGACTGAACAGTTCCGATGGAAGTGTTCGGAACTGTGCATGGGTAACCGATCATCGCACGTCAATAATCGGTACAACAGAAAAGTTCTTTGAAGGAGAGAGCGATGCGTGAAGTCCGGATTTTCGAATTGGAACATGACGAGCCCGCGACGGCCTGGCGTGTCGCGCGTCCGTCGATCTTCAAGGTCATCTCGGGCGAGATCTGGCTGACTATCGAGGGCGACAGCGAGGATCACTGGCTCGCAACCGGCCAGTCGATCGAACTGCCGCGCCGGGCGGTGGCATGGATCAGCGCGGGTCAGTCCGGCGCGCGCTTCGCGTTGGCAAGTGGTTCGGAGCGCTCGGCAACCAGGCCGACACGAGGCTCGCCGGTCTTGAACTGGCTGCCGCGTTGGCTCAGCGTAGCCTGACGATTCGCCAGTTCATCAAGCCGGGTCCGCGGCGTCTCAGTCCGGCCCGGCAGCCTCGTATTCACCGATGTAACGCGCGCGCGGACGGATCAAGCGTCCGTCGCGCGTCTGTTCCATGGCGTGCGCAATCCAGCCGACCACCCGGCCGACCGCGAACAGCGTGAAGGCGGCGCCCGCCGGCAACGCCAGCACACGCTCGATGGCGGCAAGCGCGAAGTCCACAGTCGGCTCCGCGCCGGTCGTATCGCGCACCGTGCGCGCCAATCCCAGTACCTCAGCCAAAGGCGAACGCGCCGGCGCGCAGTCAGCGAGCATGGCTAACAACAGTCGCGCCCGCGGGTCGCCGTCCGGATAAAGCGGATGACCGAAGCCCGACAGCACCGGCCCGTGCGCGCCGTGTTCGGCGTGGGCGAGACGGTTAGCCAGATAGCGATCGAGATCGGGCGCGCGCGAGGCTTCGTCGAGCAGCGCGGCGATACGCACCGTTTCGCCACCATGACGCGGGCCCGACAAGGCGGCGAGACCACCCGCCACGGCGCCGAACAGGTGCGTCCCCGTCGATGTGATGCAGCGCACCGTGAAGGTCGACGCATTCAACTCATGATCCGCGCAAGCCACCAGCGCCGCGCGCAGCAAGCCAGCCTGCTGGCGGTTACGCACATGCCACGCTAAAGCCAGTTGCCGATGCAGCGGCTCGTTCGACGGCGCCGCCGAGATCATCGCGGCGGCTAGCAGGCGCATGACGGCACAGGCGGTATCGAGTTGCGCATCGCGGCCGAGCGCCCACACTCGCGGCATTTGCGCCGCTGCGGCCGGCAGCAGCACGAGCGCGCGATCGAGCGGCGTGCTGTCGCCCCACAGCTTGAGCCACGCGGCCCATTGAGCGGTGGCGAACGGCACGGCCGGTGCATCCGCGATGCGCCGTGTGCTGCATTCCCACAGCAGCGCCGCGATGTCCTCGAGCGACGCGCTTTGCGCCAGTTCCATCGCATCGTGCCCGCGATACAGCAGGCGCCCATCGGCCACCAGCGTGATGGACGATTCGAGCACCGGCACGCCCCAGTCCAGCACCTTTTGCGCGACCTTGCCCGCGCGCTTGCCGTCTTCCTTGCGGCGCGCGAGGCGCCGCACTTCGCCGGCGTCGTAGAGACGATGCTTGCCTTGCGCATCCGGCGACGAGCTCAGCATGCCGCGGCTTACATAAGCATAGAGCGTGGGCAAGCTGATGCCGAGCGTGGCGGCGGCTTCAGCAGCGGTCAGGGAGTTAGAGGTCGGCATGGGTCGGCATGGAAAAGTGCGGAAACCGAAGAAATCAATATATATTGATTATCATAATCAAGATTGATTGCTACGAGGCGGAATTCTAGACTCGGTTCACTTCTTCCTGCTTCGCTATGGACGACATGACACCTGAACTCGCTCTCAAACATATCTGGACGCTCGCCGGATGCGACCCGACCGCGCTGCATTCCGTGACGCTGACCGGCGCCGATCCGGGCTTGCCGTCGGTCTACCGGGTCGGCAGCCTGGCCTCGGCGAGCATCGCCGCGACGGGTCTTGCTGCGGCCGAATATCAGCGTTTGCGCACGGGGCACAGGCAGCACGTGACGGTGGAGATGCGGCGCGCGCTGGCGTCGTTTCGCAGCGAACGCTATTTGCGTGTCGACGACGGGCCGCCGCCCGCCTTGCGCGATCCGGTAACGGGTTTCTACGAGACGCGCGACGGCCGCTGGATTCAACTGCATACGAACTTCGCGCATCACCTGCGGGGCGTATTGCAGGTGCTCGGTTGCGAGAACGATCCTGCTGCCGTGGCCACCGCGATTCGCAACTGGGACGGCGCGACGCTCGACCAGACCCTCGCTGACGCCGGCCTCTGCGCGGCGTTGATTCGCACGCCCGACGAGTGGGCCGCGCTCGATCAGGCGAAAGCGATCGCGGGCTTGCCGCTCTTCGAGATCGAGCGCATCGGCGACGCGTCGGCCGAGCCGCCGCGTGAGTCCGACGCGGCTCGGCCGCTGGCGGGCGTGCGGGTGCTGGATCTGTCGCGCATCATTGCCGGGCCGGTGGCCGGGCGGGCGCTCGCGCAGCACGGCGCGGACGTGTTGATGATCAACGGACCGCATCTGCCGAACATCGCGCCGCTGGTGATCGACAACGGCCGTGGCAAGCGTTCGGCTCTCGCCGATCTGCGCGACGCGGCCGGGCGTGAGGTGTTGCGCGGCCTCGCCGCCGATGCCGATGTATTTCTGCAGGCATATCGCCCGGGAGCGCTGGCCGCGCGCGGTTTCGGTCCGGAGGAGCTGGCGCGTGTGCGGCCAGGGATCGTCTATGTCTCGGTGTCGGCTTATGGGCATGATGGGCCGTGGGCGCAACGGCGTGGGTTCGATAGCCTGGTGCAGTCGGCGAGCGGGATTGCCTTCACTGAGCGGCAGGCGGCAGGGTGGAACGAGCCCAAGCATTTGCCGTGTCAGGCGCTGGATCACGCGACGGGGTATCTCGCGGCATTCGGCGCGATGGTCGCATTGGCGCGGCGGGCTACCGAAGGTGGAAGCTGGCATGTACGCGTCTCGCTCGCGCAAACGGGCCGGTGGCTGCAATCGTTAGGGCAGATCGCCGATGGCTGGCAAGCGCCCGACGTCACGCTCGACGATGTGCGCGACTGCCTCGCGACCGTGGAGTCGGAGTTTGGACGGGTGCTAGGCGTTCAACCGGCTGAGGCTTTGGACGAGACGCCTGCGTACTTCGCGCTGCCGCCGACCCGAATAGGCGCCCATGAGGCTCAGTGGGCGTGAGGACTTCAGGTCAGCTGGCCTGCGGCGCGGCGTGTGCCGACACACAACCAACGCACGCTCCGCGCACAGTGCAAAAGGCCAGCTACTTCCTCAACTCCGCCACGAAGTCGTAGTAATCGTTACGGCAGTAGGTATCGGTCAACTCGATCGCGCGCTGATCGGCGGTGTAGCCCACACGCGTGATCAACAGCAACGCCTCGTTCGGCGCGATGCTCATTTGCTGCGCGATTTCCTCGCTCGCGTTCACCGCACGAAAATGCTGCAACGCGCGGACAATCGTCAGTCCACGATTCTCCAGATACGTGTACAGCGAATCGCCAATCGCCTGAGGATCGGGAATCACCGCGGCGGGGAAGGTGGAATTTTCAACGGCCATCACGATGCCGTCGGCCATCCGCAAGCGACGCAACCGTGTCACTGCCGCCGCCGGCGACAAGCCGAGCTGAATCACCTCGTCGCGATTAGCGGGCAAAATTTCGCGCGAGAGCCACTTCGAACTCGGCGTGAACCCGCGCCGCCGCAGCATTTCGCTAAAGCTCGACAGACGCGACAGCGGATCTTCGTAGCGTGGTGTGATGAAACTGCCCGCGCCCTGAGTGCGTCGAATCAAACCCTGCTCGACCAGCAAGGCAATCGCCTTGCGCGATGTGATGCGCGATACGCCGAGCGCCTCGGAGAGCACACGCTCCGAGGGCAGCGCCTCGCCCGCGTTCCAGCGGTTCTCGTGAATGGCGGCGCCAAGCTTGCGAGCCAGTTGCAGATATAGCGGCGTGTCGTTTTCCGGGTCCGGGCGCAGGTCGCGCCAGCGGTCTTCCGAGGCAGAGGTCATGGAGCTCACGCAAGAAGGGCAAGCGGCAATTCTATGACATCGGCGCGCTGTGTTATAGCGGGCTTTTGCCTGGTGTCCGATCGAATTCCCGTTGAACCGCTAAACTCGTCGCTATGATTTTTCGTGGCACGCGCCGCGCATTCGCTTGCGCAGCGATATTGCCGACCACTGAGCCACTTCGAGGAGTCAGCATGACGAGCGACATCGCAAGCGTGAGCCTGCCCGACGGCGAGCGCATTCCGAAACTGGGGCAGGGCACCTGGGAGATGGGTGAAATGCCGACGCGGCGTGCCGCTGAGATCGACGCGCTGCGCTGCGGTATCGAGCTCGGCATGACGTTGATCGATACGGCGGAAATGTACGGCGACGGCGCGACCGAATCGCTGCTCGGTGAAGCGCTGGCCGGACTGCGCGACAAGGTGTTTCTGGTCAGCAAGGTGTATCCGCACAACGCCAGTCGGCGCGGCGTGATCGCGGCCTGCGAGCAGAGCCTGAAGCGTCTGAAGACCGATCAGCTCGATCTGTATCTGCTGCACTGGCGCGGCTCGGTGCCGCTCGCGGAAACGGTCGAGGGTTTCGAGGCGTTGCGCCGGGCGGGCAAGATCCGCCATTGGGGCGTCAGCAACTTCGACACCGAGGACATGGAAGAACTCGTCGCCACACCGGGCGGCGATGCCTGCGCGACCAATCAGATTCTCTACAACGTGGCGCGCCGCGGGCCGGAGTTCGATCTGCTGCCGTGGCTCGCCGCGCGCAAGATGCCGGCCATGGCGTACAGCCCGGTCGACCACGCACGCTTGCCCAAGCGCTCGCCGCTCGACGATATCGCCGACGCGCGCGGCGTCTCGGTGTTTCAGGTCGCGCTTGCGTGGGTGCTGCGCCAGCCTGACGTGTTCGCGATTCCGAAGGCGGCGCGCGTCGAGCACGTGCGCGACAACCATCGCGCGTCGCAACTGCAACTCGGCGCCGATGAACTGGCCGCCATCGACGCTCACTTCAAACCGCCGCGCGGCAAGCGGCCGCTCGAAATGCTGTAAGTGCAGCGCGGCTCGTCAATTGCAGCTGTGGTGCATGTGAACGGAGCCGAGCACCGCGACTTCCGCGGGAGTGTGTTTGAGCGAATCTTCGTTGACCTGGGCGGCGTCCGCAACGAATTCGTCGACGATCGACGACACCTGCACATTACGCAGGCACAACGACACGCGCTGCGTTTCATTGGCGGGCAACGCGCTGCGCTGACCGAGGAACAGCACGCCGTACTGATAGCCATGAATGATGCCGCGAATCGCGCCGACGCATTGACCTTGCGCGACATTGTCGGTTTTCTGCTTGCAGGTTTGCGCGAGCGAATAGGCGGAGAAGGTGGGATCGACCGGCGGGGCGGCTTGCGACAGTGTCGGTGAGAGCGGCTGTGCCGTTTGTGTTTGCGCGAGTGTTTGCGCCGATGTTTGCGCGGACGTTTGCGCATGAGCGAGCGATGCGAGGCTGAGCGCGGCGGCGATTGCAAGGCCGGTGGCCGCACGTGCCGCGGAGTGGGGGACGTTTCGTTGCATGTTGTGGTGCCCTCATATCGAACGTTGAATCTGATATGAGGCGATCGCTTCGGTTTGGTTCCAGGCGCGCACGCACGGGCGGCTGATTGTTCGAGTTCTTGCCGCCTACGGGCACGTTGGCGTGCGCGGTTCGAGTGTGCGGTCCTGACGCGCGGTCCAGCTTCGCGCCACCGCGGGTTATCGGCCCGCTTATATGCATCGCTCGAACCGACCGGCCTCGGGCGGTGACGCTCGACCGGGGGATCGAGACATCACCGCCGATGCCGGCGGATAGCGAACGGTAAATCGGCATGTGAGGCTGGCGCGGTCAGGGCGCGGGGGCACCCCAACCGAAGACCGGGCGATTGCTAGTGCCCGTTCCCTCCACCATTGCCACCACCGTTACCGCCGCCACCCTTGCCTCCGTGACCGCCGCCGAAGCCTCCGCCAAAGCCGCCGCCGAAACCGCCACCGAAGCCGCCGCCAAAACCTCCACCTTTACCACCGCCGAAACCACCGCCAAAGCCACCACCTTTACCGCCACCGGCGCCGGCGCCGCCGCTGGAGCCTCCGCAACCGCAGCCGCCGCTCCCGCCGCCGCCGCTGCTTCCGCTGCCACTGCTGCCACCGCCGCTGCTTCCGCCGCCGCTGCTGCCACCGCCGCTGCTTCCGCCGCCGCTGCTGCCACCGCCGCTGCTGCCACCGCCGCTGCTGCCACCGCCGCTGCTGCCACCGCCGCTGCTTCCGCCGCCGCTGCTGCCACCACCACTGCTGCCACTGCTCCCGCCACCACCCCCCTTGCCGCTTCCGCTTGCACCGGAGTTGCCGCTCCCCGAACCCGCCGCGCCACCTGCGCCACCTGCGCCGCTATTCGAACCGGCGCCACTGTTGCCCGAACTCGCTGCACCGTTACTCCCGCTACCGCCGCCGTGAGGCGCGCATCCGCTAACGTTGGCGCGGTTGCAGTCGTGCGGTTGAAAGACCAGCGCGGCGTCGTCGGCGGCGGTCGGTTCGCCGGCTGCCGCGCCGGTCGCCAAACCGCCCGGCACCGCGCTGTCGCTCTGTGCAAGCTGCGCTGTTTCATGCACTGCGCTGGCGGGCAGCGACGCGTCCGCGAGCACGATCCACTTGGGGATCACATCCGGCGAGGCCGGATACGCGACCTGAGTAGCCAGCGCAACAACACCCGCTACGATCGCGGCACTTCGAATCACCCCGCAGTAGTACTGATTGAATCTTATGGTCTTCATCACGTCTCTCCCGAGGGAACGACGACACCTCGCTGCCGCCATCTCTCACGCTGAGTCTGCAGCGGTGGGCCTGTCTGCACGCGGGCCTCGTCGCCCCCCGAAATTGTCTTGCCGATGTCGATCAATCACGCATCGTTATCTTCCCGGCTGCTTAGCCGGTGCATGGACAAGCGCTGACGCACGCTTGCCCGGTTATCGTTTTGCCGTGCATCGCCATGCATCGCGTTGCGTCGCGGTGGCGCGCACAAAGGCGCTCTTGCTGATGCGATGAGCCTCTCTGGCTTCGACCGTCTGGTCAGTACTTAGCGATATCCATGCCACTGGCCGGGAAGCCTTGACGTAACAGGCGCGAGGTAGCGATGTGCGATGCGCACACTGAAAAAACACAGGAAAACGTTTCGGCGATGAAACGCGCGGGCTCGATGCCGCGCTATGCCGCGTTACTCGTCACGCCCGGCGTTCTCGGGCGCGTTCGCCGATCCGTCGCCAGGCACCTTGCCCGCGACGTTTCCCGCATCGCCGCGCGAAGCGGTTTGCAGCGCGCGCAATTCGTCCACGGGGATGTGGCAGCGGATTCGATGCACGGACGGCGTCGCCGCCTTGCCTTCGCCGGCATCGACGAACGGCGGGTCCTGCTGCTCGCAGATCGCCCCGATCTTGCGCGGGCAGCGCGTGTGAAACACGCAGCCGGACGGCGGCGATGCCGCGCTCGGCAAATCGCCGGACAGGCGGATGCGGGTCGCGCCGCCTTGACCGTCGAGTGTCGGCACCGAAGACAGCAATGCTTCCGTATAAGGATGATGCGGTCCTTCGAACACGGCCGCTGCCGGTCCGATTTCCAGCAGCCTGCCCAGATACAGCACCGCGATACGATCCGACAGATAGCGCACAACGTGAAGATCGTGCGAGATGAAAACGTAACTCACGCCGCGCTCGCGTTGAAGATCAGCGAGCAGGTTCAGGATCGCGGCTTGCACGGAGACGTCGAGGGCGGATGTCGGTTCATCGCAGACCACCACGCGCGGCTCGCCGGCAAACGCGCGGGCAATCGCCACACGCTGTTTGAGCCCGCCGGACAATTGCCGCGTGCGTGAGCCGAGATAGCGCTCCGGCAAGCGCACGGCGGCCGTCAACGTGGCAAGCCGTTCGTCGATGGCCGGCCCGCGCAATGCGGTGAGTCGCGACAACGCGCGGCCGATCAGCCGTTTCACCGAATGCGCGCGATTGAGCGCGGAGTCCGGATTCTGAAAAACGATCTGCAGCGACTTGACCTGCTCGGTGTTGCGCCGCGTGACGCGCGCGGCAAGCGGCGCGCCGTCGAGTTCGAGCACGCTGCCCGCATCCGGCGTGAGCAGGCCGAGCATCAGCTTGGCGAGCGTCGTCTTGCCGCTGCCCGATTCGCCGACGAGGCCGAGCGTTTCGCCGCTAGCCAGATCGATCGAGACGTTGTCGACCGCACGCAGCGGAGCGCCGGACACATGAAAGGTCTTCGAGAGTTTTTCCGCACGCAGCACGATCGCTGGAGGCTTGCCGTCGAGCGACGCACCATTGCGCTCGGGCAAACCTTCCGCGCTCGCACGCGGCAATTCGATCGCGCGTTCGTGGTAATGGCAGCGTGACATCTGATCGCCGTGCGCAGCGCTCACGCGATACGGCGGCGGCGCTTCGCGGCGGCAGCGGTCGTCGGCGAGGCGGCAGCGGTCCGCGTAGATGCAGCCCTGCGTGACCGAACCGGGCGAGGGCAGACTGCCCGCGATCGTATCGAGCCGTTCGCTGTCCTTGCTGCGCCCAACCGTGGGCAAACAGCGCAACAGCCCGACCGTATACGGATGGCGCGGCCGCGTGAAGACATCTTGCGTCGCGCCTTCTTCGACCAGTTTGCCCGCGTAAAGCACGCCGACGCGTTCGCACATCCGCCCGATCACCGCGAGGTTGTGACTGATGAAGAGCACCGCCGTGCCGAGCTCCTTGCGCAACTGCGCGACGAGGTCGAGCACTTCCGCTTCGACGGTCGCATCGAGCCCGGTGGTCGGTTCGTCGAGAATCAACAGGGCAGGGTTCGAGGCGAGCGCCATGGCGATCACCACGCGCTGTTGCATACCGCCCGACAGTTGATGCGGATAACTCTCCATCACCCGCTCGGGCGCGGCGATGCGTACGCGCTGCAGCATCTCGTGCGTGCGTCGCAAGGCTTCGTCGCGCGCGACACCGGCGGCTTCGAATGCTTCGGAGACTTGCCGCGCGATCGTCAGCGACGGATTCAGCGCGCGCCCCGGATCCTGATAGACCATCGAAATCGCATTGGCGCGCATGTTGCGCAACGCGTCGGCGTTGAGCTTCTGCACGTCCTCGCCGGCAATGATGATCTTGCCGGCCTTCACCTTGCCGTTGCGCGGCAGATAGCGCAGCGCCGCCATCGCGACCGTCGATTTGCCGCAGCCGGACTCGCCGACCAGACCGTACGCCTCGCCGCGCCGTACGCGAAACGAAATATCTTGCAGCACTTCGCGGTCGCGTCCGCGCATCCGGTACGTGACCGTGAGGCCGACGACGGTCAGCGCGTCCGTGCGATCGCTCTTCGAGACGTCGAAGGCGGGGAACGAGGAGGGCGGCGGGCCGTTCATCGGTCGAGCAAGCCTTGCACGCTGTCGGCGATCAGATTCACGCCGACCACCAGGCTGGCAATCGCGCCGGCCGCGAACACCACGGTCCACCATGCGCCGCCCGCCATCAGCGTGTACGACTCGGATAGCGCGAGGCCCCAATCGGCCGACGGCGGCTGAATGCCGAAGCCGAGAAACGACAGCGTGGCGACCGCGAAGATTGCGTAGCCGAGCCGCACCGTCGCCTCGACGATGATCGGCGGGAGCACGTTCGGCAGAATCTCGGCGAACATGATGTAGGGTGCGCGTTCGCCGCGCAGCTGCGCCGCGGCGACGTAGTCGAGATGCCGTTCGGCGAAGACGGCGGCGCGCACGGTGCGCGCGGTGATCGGCGTGAAGGTGATGCCGATCACGAGAATGACGGTGAGGTTCGACGCACCGACCGCGGCGAGCGCGAGCAGCGCGACGATCACGAGCGGCAGCGCGAGCACGGCGTCGATCGCGCGTCCGACCACGTTGTCCACCCAGCCTTCAAAGTAGCCGACGATCAAGCCCAGCGTGGTACCCGCTATCGTGCCGAGCAAGGTCGCAAGTGGCGCGATGGTGAGAATGTCGCGCGCACCGACGATCACGCGCGAAAACACGTCGCGCCCGAGTTGATCGGTGCCGAACCAATGCGTGCTGTCGGGCGGCGTTAGCGAATTGAGCGGATCGGAGGCGTACGGATCGATGCGCACGATCCATTGCCCGGCAATCGCGCAGACGATCCACCATATGACGATCACCACGCCCACCACGAAGGTGGGCGAGCGCAACAGCAGGCGCAACTGGTCGAAGCGCGGCTCGGCGGCAACACGTGGTGTCGGCGGAACGATCGTGCTCATTCGGCGCTCCTTACCCGCAGCCGCGGATTGAGCAGCACATGCAGCGCATCGGCGACGAGATTGGCGACGGTGTAGACCACGCCGATGGTCAGCACGCCTGCTTCGAGCATCGGAAAGTCCTTGGCCTTGGCCGCGTTGTAGATCAGCGAGCCGATGCCTTGATAGTGGAACAGCGTCTCGACCACCACGAGGCCGCCGATCATATAGCCGAGTTGCGTGGCGGCGACCGTGATGGTGGGCAGCAGCGCATTGCGCAACACATGCCGCCAGATCACGATATGACGCGGCAAGCCTTTGAGAATCGCGGTGCGCGTGTAGTCGGCATCGAGCGCCTCGACGGTCCCCGCACGCGCCATTCGAGCGATATAGCCAAAGAACACAAGCACAAGCGGCAGCACCGGCAGCACCAGATGACGCAATTGTTCGAGCGCGCCCGCTTCGGGCGGATACGACGCTTCAATCGGCAGCCAGCGCAACCACACGCCGAACACCAGGATCAACACGATCGAAGAAACGAATTCCGGCACCACCGTCGCCGACAATCCAGCAATGCTGATCGTGCGATCGAGCCAGCGCCCCGCGTGCATGGCCGACCACACGCCGCCCGCAATGCCGAGCGGCACGACGACAATGAACGCCAGCAAGCCGAGCTTGGCGGAATGCGCGAGCGCCTCAGCGATAAACGGCCGCACCGGTTCGCGATACGCGTAAGACAGCCCCATATCGCCGCGCACGAAATGCGAAATCCAGTCGACGTATTGCGTCATCAGCGGCCGGTCCGCGCCGAGTTGATGATTGAGCGCGGCGACCGCGCGCGCATCGGCGAGTGGGCCGAGCACCGCGCGGCCGATGTCGCCGGGCAAAAGTTGCCCGCCCGCGAACACGATCACCGACAACAGCCACAGCGTGATCAGCGACAACCCAACACGCGTCGCCAGAAAACGCACGACGCGGCCCGCGTTGCCGCTCGGCGCAGAGGAAGCGGAAGGGGTCACCGTGGCCGACATCGTGCTCTCCTGTCGCAAACGCGCCGACGCTCAGGCATTCAACATCACGCGCTCAACACCGCGCGGTCGAAATAGAGTTGCGCGAGTGCGGTGAAGCGCACGCCGTTCACACCCTTCCTCATGGCGATCAGTTGATCGTAGAAGAACGGAATGATGATGGGCGTTTCATCGAGCAATAGCGTCTGGATCTGCCCGGAGATTTTCTTTTGCGAGCCGAGATCGATGGCGGCGACGAACTGCGCGACAAGTTGATCGTATTGCGGATTCTTGAAGTGCGCGGCGTTCCACGTGCCGGTGCTGGTGAGCGGCGCATTCAGGAACACGTTCGGCACGCCGCGATGACCGTAGTCGGTAATGCCGAGCGGCGAGTCGAGCCAATCCGATTTGCCCGGCGTGCCCGCGCCGTAATACAGCGACTGGCTCTCGACCTTCAGATTGATACGCACGCCGATCGCCTTCGCCGCGTTTTGCACGACCACCGCGAGATCGGGAATTTCCATGTATTTTTCGGTGGTCAGCGTCACGTCGAAGCCGTTCGGCACGCCCGCTTGCGCGAGCAGTTGCTTCGCTTTCGCGACGTCGAGCTTGCGTTGCGGGACGCCCGCATCCGAGGACGGAAACACCGGCGCGAACGGACTGTCGTTGCCGAGTTGCGCACGGCCTTTGAAAAGGCCACGCACCAGCACATCGCGATCCAGCGACAACGCCAGCGCTTGCCGCACGCGCTTGTCCTTGAACAACGGATTGTCGTTGCGCATATGAATCTGCCGATGCGCGCTCGACTTCACGCCCACGGCCTTGTAATCCGCATTGTTCAGAATACCGGCGCCGCCCTGCACGGTGAAGGTGCCCATCACGTCCGCCTGATGGCCTTGCAGTGCGAGTAACTGCGCCTGCTCGTCGGTGTAGAAGGAGAACTGTACGCGTCGCGGTAACGCTTTGTCGCCCCAGTAGTCCGGATTGCGCACGAACGATGCGCCCACCTTAGCCTGATACTTTTCGAGCTTGAACGGACCCGTGCCGATGAAGCTCTTTTCATAACCGCCCGCATAGTTCGCGGGCAGGATCACGGCGTTGTAATTGTCCGAGGAAACGTAATAGGGGAAGTTGCCGTTCGGCGCATCCAGATGAAACGCGACCGTGTGGTCGTCGACCACTTTCGCGCCGCCTTTCGACAGCACGCCCTTGAGCACGGACAGCGCGGCCGAGCCGCTTGCCGGATCGGCGAGGCGGTCGAACGTGGCGACCACGTCTTTGGCGCTGAACGGCTGGCCGTCGTGGAACTTGACGTTCGGACGTAGCTTGAAGGTCCACACGTCGCCCTTGTCGTTCGGTTTCCACGACAAGGCGAGCGCCGGTTTCAGCACGAGCTTTTCGCCGTCGTCGTCGATCAGGAATTCGCCGGTCTGATTCAGCAGCGCAAGACTGGCGGCGTCAGTCACCGTGAGTGGATCGACCGCGCCCGCGGGCGTTAGATGAGCCACGCGGATCGTCTGATTCGACGCGCCTGCAGTGCCTTGCGCACGGGCTTGCGGCGCATTCAGCACGCCGCCGCCGACCAGCGACAAACCGATCACGCTCGCATAGCGCAGCAGATCGCGGCGCGTGATGCGGCCGGCGAGGAATTCGTCGATGGCGTGGTTGCCGTAGGCGTCGGCGGTGAGGCGGGCTGCGTCGAGTGCGAGAAATCGGTCCGCGGGAGTCTTCATCGATGGAGTGTCCAGTCCGTTCTGTTGCCGGTTCTGAAGGGCCGCGCCGGATGCGCGCGACAGGCGACGGTATTGCAATGACGAAAGCGTCGAGGCGAAGCGGGTTCAGTGTAAGCGATTGCTCATGGATTCGGAGCGCTTGCGCCGCCGCCGGGTTCACGTTTGGCGGATAAAAGGGCGGCTGTGTATCGTCACCACAACGTTCGACGCGATCGTGGCGCGAGGCATGTCCGCGACGCCTGCCGCTGCGGCAGCGCAACGGCCAATGCCGCGAATGGAAACCTTACCGACCGCGACGCGCGGCAGGGTGTTGGATTTACCGCGCGACCGCGTCCGGGCGCCGCCAGCGGTGGAACAGCACCGAGCCGATCCAGCACGCCATAAACACCGCGACGATGCCATAGCCCAAGGCGCCGAAGCGCTCGTTCACGCTGGCCACCGCGTTCCATACGCCGCCGTTCAAGCCGAGCTTGTCCGACAGCAGACCGAGCGCCTCGACGCCGCCGATTACGATCGCCACCACCGCCGACACGAACGTGATGCTCGCGTTGTAGTAGAGCTTGCGTTTCGGGTCGTCCATGGCCCAGCCGTAGGCGTGGACCATCAGCACGTTGTCGGTCGAATCCACCAGTGTCATGCCGGCGGTGAAGAGCGCGGGGAACACGAGAATCGCGTAGAGCGGCAGACCTTTGCCGGCTTCGGACGCGGCAATCGCCAGCAGACCGATCTCGGTCGCGGTGTCGAAGCCGAGTCCGAACAGCACGCCGACGGGGTACATGTGCCAGCTTTTCGTCACGAGCCTGAAGAGCGGTCGCAGCGCGCGCGAAAGCAGACCGGCCGGCGCAATCGAGTCCGGCGGTTGAACGGGTAGTTCGCCACCGCGTTGGACGTGTCGATAGCGGCGCCACACGTCGCGAAGAATCACGAGGTTGACGGCGGCCAGCACCAGCAGAAAGCTCGCGGAGACCAGCGTGCCGATCGTCCCGCCGACAGCCTTGAACGTCTCGAAACGGCCGTGCAGCGAATGCGCGGTCCACGCGATGCCGATCGTCGCGAGAATCACGATCGTCGAATGCCCCAGCGAAAACGACAGCCCGACGCCCAGCGGACGCTTGCCGGTTTGCATGAGCTTGCGCGTGACGGCGTCGATCGCCGCGATGTGATCGGCGTCGACCGCATGACGCAGGCCGAAGCCATACGCGAGCAGCGCGGTGCCGAGCAGCAGCGGGTAGTGGCGAAACGCGATCAGCGCCCACGCCCACGCGCCGAGATTGGCGGCGATCAGCACGGCGTACAGCGTGAAGAGGCGTGGGCGCAGGGAAGCGGTCGGCGTCATGAGTCGCGTGAGTGAAAGTTAGTGATCGTGCGGATGCTTGTGAATCGGATCGACCCAGAACACTGTTTCGGGCTGTTCCACCGCGTCGATGTTCAGATTGACCACCACCGCTTCGTTGTCGCTGCGCACCAGCACGCATTCGAGCGGGTCGTCGGTGCTCGCGTTGATTTCCTGATGCGGCACGTACGGCGGCACGAAGATGAAATCGCCGGGGCCGGCTTCGGCGGTGAACTCGAGATGCTCACCCCAGCGCATGCGCGCCTGGCCGCGCACCACGTAGATCACGCTTTCGAGCGCGCCATGATGATGCGCGCCGGTCTTCGCATTCGGATGGATCGTCACGGTGCCGGCCCAGATCTTCTGCGCGCCGACGCGCGCGGCGTTGATCGCGGCCGCGCGATTCATGCCCGGCGTCTGCGCGGTGTTGGTATCGAGCTGATCGCCTTTGATGACCTTCACACCGTGCTCGCGCCAATCGACCGGTCCGGCCGGCGGCACGTCCTTGTAATGCGGGTGTTCGTGATCCTGGCTCATGATGTGTCTCCTCGAGGGCGAGAGTCCCGGCGTTCGGCTCGGCGCCGTCTGGCATTTTTGCACGTTCAAAAACGTGCGTGTGAAGAAGCCCTGTGTGCGGTGCAGCGGACGAAAAAAAGCCCGTCCACAGGGGACGGGCTTCTTGCCGCTGGCGTGTGCTGCCTTCAGCTTGATGGTGGATCGCGCTTACTTGTGCTTCGCGTTGATCACGGCTTCAGCGACGTTGTTCGGCGTTTCCGCATAATGCTTGAACTCCATCGTGTAGGTCGCGCGGCCCTGCGTCGCGGAACGCAGCGACGTGGAGTAGCCGAACATTTCCGCGAGCGGCACTTCGGCGCGCACCAGCTTGCCGCCGCCGCCGGCGATGTCTTCCATGCCTTGCACCATGCCGCGACGGCTGGACAGGTCGCCCATCACGTTGCCCATGAAGTCTTCCGGCGTTTCCACCTCGACGGCCATCATCGGTTCGAGCAGCACGGGCTTGGCTTTGCGCATCGCTTCCTTGAAGGCCATCGAGCCGGCCATGCGGAACGCGTTTTCGTTCGAGTCGACGTCGTGGTACGAACCGAAGGTCAGCGTCACCTTCACGTCGACCACCGGGTAGCCCGCCAGCACGCCGGCCTTCAGCGTTTCGACGATGCCCTTGTCGACTGCCGGAATGTATTCGCGCGGAATCACGCCGCCCTTGATCGCGTCGACGAATTCGTAACCCTTGCCTTGCGGCGCCGGCTCCAGTGTGATCACCGCGTGGCCGTACTGACCGCGGCCGCCCGACTGCTTGACGAACTTGCCTTCGACGTCTTCGACCTTGTTGCGCACCGTCTCGCGATACGCGACCTGCGGCTTGCCGACGGTCGCCTCGACGCCGAACTCGCGCTTCATGCGATCGACCAGAATTTCCAGATGCAACTCGCCCATGCCCGAGATGATCGTCTGGCCGGATTCTTCATCCGTCTGCACGCGGAACGACGGATCTTCCTGGGCAAGACGATTCAGCGCGATGCCCATCTTTTCCTGGTCGACCTTGGTCTTCGGCTCGACAGCCTGCGAGATCACCGGCTCCGGGAAGATCATGCGTTCGAGAATGATCACGTTGTTCGGATCGCACAACGTGTCGCCCGTGGTCGCTTCTTTCAGGCCGACGGCCGCGGCGATGTCGCCCGCGTAGACTTCCTTGATTTCCTTGCGCTCGTTGGCGTGCATCTGCAAGATCCGGCCAAGGCGTTCCTTCTTTTCCTTGACGGCGTTGTAGACCGTGTCGCCCGAATTCACCACGCCGGAATAGACGCGGAAGAAGATCAACTGGCCGACGAACGGGTCGGTCATGATCTTGAAGGCAAGCGCCGAGAACGGATCGGTGTCGCTCGGATGGCGCTCGATTTCCTTGTCGTATTCGTCGTGACCGGTAATGGCGGGCACGTCGACCGGCGAGGGCAGATAGTCGATCACCGCGTCGAGCATGGCTTGCACGCCCTTGTTCTTGAACGCGCTGCCGCACAGCATCGGCACGATTTCGTTGGCGATGCAGCGCGTGCGAATGCCGTACTTGATTTCCTCTTCGGTCAGGGTTTCGCCGCCGAGGTATTTGTCGAGCAGTTCCTCGTTCGCCTCTGCTGCGGCCTCGACCATCTTGTCGTGCCATTCCTTCGCGGTCGCCGCGAGTTCCGGCGGAATATCACGGTATTCGAACTTGATGCCCTGGTTCTCTTCGTCCCAGTAGATCGCCTTCATCTTGACCAGATCGACCACGCCCTGAAAGTGATCTTCGGCGCCGACCGGAATCTGGATCGGCACGGCGTTGCCCTTCAGGCGATCGCCGATTTGCCGCTGCACGCGGAAGAAATCCGCGCCAACGCGGTCCATCTTGTTGACGAACGCAATGCGCGGCACCTTGTACTTGTTCGCCTGACGCCACACGGTTTCCGACTGCGGCTGCACGCCGCCGACCGAGTCGTACACCATGCACGCGCCGTCGAGCACGCGCATGGAACGCTCCACTTCGATCGTGAAGTCGACGTGTCCCGGGGTGTCGATGATGTTGATCCGGTGTTCCGGATAGTTGCCGGCCATGCCCTTCCAGAAAGCGGTGGTAGCCGCCGACGTGATGGTGATGCCGCGCTCCTGCTCCTGTTCCATCCAGTCCATCGTTGCCGCACCGTCGTGAACCTCGCCGATCTTGTGGGTCACGCCGGTGTAGAACAGGATGCGTTCAGTGGTGGTGGTTTTGCCGGCATCGATGTGAGCGCTGATGCCGATATTCCGGTAGCGCTCGATGGGAGTCTTGCGGGGCACGTGAACCTCCTTGGAATGGCGCGCCTGAAACGCTTGCCGGGCCGCAGTCTGTGCTGCCCGGGGAGCCTGGGTGCTGCTTTACTAAGATTACTAGGATAGCGCGTCGGCCCGTCTTTTGCAGGAATCTTGCCAGCCGGACGCGAAGGCGCGCTGGTAAGGCTTCGGCTGCCGGCGCCGTGCGCTTCGTTGCGCCATGAGGCGAGCTTGTATCGCCGGCGGTCAGATGCCGCGGCGCGGAAAATGAAAAAAGCCGGCGCCTCGAAACGAGGCACCGGCTCCTGGAAAGCGGTGGGACGATGCGGCAGCGCCCGCGCGCGGCTAGCGACTTATTGCGCGGCCGGCAAACCCTGAATCTTCATCCCCGGTTTAATGCCTTTCGACGTGAACCAGCCCTTGCTCATCTCCAACGCATACACGCCGTTGTTCTTCGGGCAGTGATTGTTGGTGGTCTCGGCCTGCATCTCGTCGATGTCGGTGACCGTGCCGTCGGCGCGCATGAACGCGATCGACAGCGGGATCAGCGTGTTCTTCATCCAGAAGCAATGCACTGCGTTTTCGCCGAAGACGAACAACATGCCTTCGTTCGGCGCGAGGCTCGTGCGATACATGAGGCCTTGCTCGCGGTCCGCATCGTTCGCGGCGACGGCGGCGTCGATCACGAACATGCCCGCGGTCAGCTTCGCGCGGGGAAATTCGCTGGGCTGTTTTGCGCCGGCCGGCATCTGCTGCGCATGCGCAGGCGCGGCGGTGGTAGCGACCAATGTGATCGATGCGCAAAGCGCAGCGAGCGGCAGTGCAACGGCAACAGCGAAACGCGCAATCAACGAGCGCATGGAAAATCGCACGGCATGACTCCTTGCTGGAAATTAACCCGCGAATGTTACGCGAGCGCGTCAAAAACAAAAAGGCAGATCGCCTTGCGGTGATCTGCCTTTCAACGCCGTAAGAACGGCAGTGAAGCTGGTTCTTGACTGCGTTTTTACAACAAACTTACTCCGAAGCGCCCGAAGCTGCAGCTGCTGCTGCTGCCTTCTTGTGCGACTTCTTGTGAGCGTGCTTCGTGGTCTTCTTTGCCGACGAAGCTGCTGCTGCCGGAGCTGCCGAAGCTGCTGCCGGTGCCGAAGCTTGTGCGAATGCTGCCGTTGCGAAGAGACCAGCGACCAGAGCGGCGATCAGTTTGTTCATTTTGTGAATCCTCAGCTTTAGTTAATTAACCAAATGACCCGGTTATATATGGAGTCATGTCGGTAAACGTGCCATCCACCTTTCGGTTGACATCCGCATCGACAAATTTTTCGACGCGTCTGCTTTAGCGCTCAGACTGCCCGCACCTACCGCAAGAGCGGCTTGCACAAAGGCCCTTAAGGCTGAATGCCGGATAGCTTTAGGCGGCATCTGCGTCGAATAACGCCTGAGCTCGCGCACCGGTTGACGTGAATTTTGTGGAAAAGTTATATGCGCTTGCGTTGATGCGAATGAGAGACTGCGGCGTACGCGCGCATGCAATTGTTTCACGCGTTTTCACACTAGTTTCACGCGGTCTTTTGTTTGCGGATACAACGAGTTAGCTTATTTCTTTGCAACGTGAAGTGCGGGCTTGCTGTAGATTCGATCGTCACTCGATGAGTGCGTGCTGATGATCACGCGATGCCTTCCCACGGCGCCTTCGGTGGCAATTCGACGCTCTCTCCCGGTTGCAGCCCCAGCGAAAAAATGTCGAGCGCGCCGATGCCGACACGTACTAATCGCAGCGTCGGGAACCCCACCGCGGCTGTCATGCGACGCACCTGCCGGTTCTTGCCTTCGGTGATCGATAGCTCGATCCATGTGGTCGGTATCGCGGCGCGAAAACGGATCGGCGGCGTGCGTGTCCAGAGCGCGTCCGTCGGCTCGACGTATTCCGCGCGGCAGGGCCGCGTCACGTAGTCGCCGAGATCGACACCGCGCGCGAGTTGTTTCAGCGTGGCCGCATCGACGGGGCCTTCCACTTGCGCCCAGTAACGTTTAACAAGCTTGTGACGCGGCTCGGCAATGCGCGCTTGCAATGCGCCGTCGTCGGTGAGAAGCAGCAGGCCTTCGCTGTCGGAGTCGAGCCGGCCCGCGGGATACACGTTGGGCACCTTGACCCAGTCGGCCAGCGACGCGCGCGTTTCATGCGGCGAGAACTGACAGATGGTGCCGAACGGTTTGTTCAAAGCGAGAAGGTGCATAGGAAGAAATAAGAATGGCGTGGCAAGGCTTGCGGCAGCCTGCGCCGCTAAAGCGCTACGAGGCGCCGGGCCGACCGTAAATGGCGGGATAATAAAGCATAATGCGCGACTAGATCCTCGACGTCTTATATAAGACATAAGACTCGTGCGTTGCCGTTTCGCATTCGTCCATGTTGGAAAACCCCGAGCCGTTACCGCCTCGGGGCAGAGTCCGCGTGGGCTAGAATAGCGGCCAGGCCGCTTGCAGTTGTCCGGCATTGCGCGTAGCGAGGAGCGCCCCATTTCGCAGTCTCCCCACCAGCTTTCAGCACAGCCTTCACTGGAGTCCGATCATGCCGTATCAGCACATCAAGGTTCCGACCGGTGGTGACAAGATCACCGTCAACGCCGATTTCTCGCTCAACGTGTCCGATCAGCCGATCATTCCGTATATCGAAGGCGACGGCACCGGCCTCGACATCACGCCGGTCATGATCAAGGTCGTGGACGCCGCGGTCGAAAAAGCATACGCGGGCAAAAAGAAAATCCACTGGATGGAAATCTACGCCGGCGAGAAATCGACCAAGGTGTATGGCCCGGACGTGTGGCTGCCGGAAGAGACGCTGCAGGTGCTCAAGGAATACGTCGTGTCGATCAAGGGCCCGCTCACCACGCCGGTCGGCGGCGGCATCCGCTCGCTGAACGTCGCGCTGCGCCAGGAGCTGGACCTGTACGTGTGTCTGCGTCCGGTGCAGTATTTCAAGGGCGTGCCTTCGCCGGTGCGTGAGCCGGAGAAGACCAATATGGTGATCTTCCGCGAGAACTCGGAAGACATTTACGCCGGTATCGAATGGCCGGCCGAATCGGAACAGGCGAAGAAAGTCATCAAGTTCCTGCGCGAAGAGATGGGCGTGAAGAAGATCCGCTTCCCGGATACGTCGGGGATCGGCATCAAGCCGGTGTCGCGTGAAGGCACGGAGCGTCTGGTGCGCAAGGCGATCCAGTACGCGATCGACAACGAACGCCGCTCGGTCACGCTGGTGCACAAGGGCAACATCATGAAGTTCACCGAAGGCGCATTCCGCGACTACGGTTACGCGCTGGCGCAAAAAGAGTTCGCCGCGGAACTGATCGACGGCGGCCCGTGGATGAAGATCAAGAATCCGAAGACCGGTGGCGACATCGTCCTGAAGGATGTGATCGCCGACGCGTTCCTGCAGCAGATCCTGCTGCGTCCGGCGGAGTACGACGTGATCGCCACGCTCAATCTGAATGGCGACTATGTGTCGGATGCGTTGGCCGCGCAGGTCGGCGGGATCGGTATCGCGCCGGGCGCGAACATGTCGGATTCGGTCGCGATGTTCGAGGCCACGCACGGCACGGCACCGAAGTACGCCGGCAAGGACTACGTGAATCCGGGTTCGGAAATTCTCTCGGCGGAAATGATGCTGCGCCATCTCGGCTGGACCGAGGCCGCGGATCTGATCATCAAGTCGATGGAAAAATCGATTCTGCAAAAGCGCGTTACGTACGACTTCGCACGCTTGATGGAAGGCGCGACGCAGGTGTCGTGTTCGGGCTTTGGCCAGGTGCTGATCGAGAATTTGTGAAGCAGTTCGCGCTGAACTGACGTAGTTCATCTCTGCAACCCCGGCGCCGTGAGGCGGCCGGGGTTGTTTGTTTCTGGCTCGCGCGATGCCGCGAGAAAACGCGCTACGGCTTCGCCGGCGCTCCACCACGAGCGTGATAGGCATTGCGAACCGTTATTGAGATGCCTGCGATGCGGCGTCGGTTAAGTTACGCCGCAGCGAGCGCCCGCTCGCCCGGCGCGAGGCTCGTGCAACCTGGTCCGAGCCTCGGCCGCGTCACTGCATCAAACACAAACGATGAATACGAACCACACCCCCATCGTCGCGAATGTCTACGTCGCCACGCCGAGCTATGGCGCCGTCGTCACCACCGGCTACGCGCTCGGACTTCTGGATCTGCACGAACTGGCGCAGCAATACGGCTTCGGCGTGCGCGTGAACTTCAACAGTTTCGACAGTCTCATCACGCGCGCCCGCAACACCATGGTCGCGGAGTTTCTCGCCGACGATCGCTTTACGCACCTCATGTGGATCGATAGCGATATCGGTTTCAAGGGCGAGGACGTCGTGCGCCTCCTGCGGGCGAACCGTCCGGTCGCGGCCGGCGTCTATCCGATGAAGAACGATGGTTGGCCGGCCGAGGGTCTCGCGCAGCCGCTGCCAGCCGGTTCGACGCGCGCGGACTTCCGGGCGATGCACGCGTCGTATCCGGCCGTGGCGCGCTCCGACACGCTCGAACCGGACGCGGACGGATTTCTCGATGCGCTCGATGCGCCGACCGGCTTCATGCTGATCCGGCGCGAAGTGTTTCTCACGCTAATTCGGGAGTATCCCGAATTGCAATGCCGCTCGCGCTTCGTCGGCCGCCCGGAATTCGACGCGGGCAAGGTGGCGGATTTTTTCTATGCGTTTTTCGACACCGGCATCGATCCCGAGACGCGGGCGTACCTTTCCGAGGACTACTGGTTTTGCCGACTGGTGGCGAGCATCGGCATCACGCCAGCGATCGACGCCCGTTCGAACCTGACACATCAAGGCATTGCGGTGTATGAAGACGATGTCGCCCGTAGTCTGGAACTGCAGCGCGCGATGATGCGCCATACCGCCGCATAGGCGTGGTGCCGGCGCTGCCTGCCGACGCCCGGTGCAAAAGGCCGCGAACGGCCATCATCGCAAAAGCGGAAGGGGGCATTAAACCGGAGTGCTACCCGATATATGGGACGTTCGTTCAATCGGAACGACTAGCTACTGGCGCCCAAAAAAGAAACCCGGCACGAAGCCGGGTTTCAAAGGACGGGTTCGAGCAGTATCAGGCAGGTGCCTGGATGTTCGATGCCTGTTTGCCTTTCGGGCCTTGCACGACCTCGAAGGTCACCTTTTGGCCTTCCTTGAGGGTCTTGAACCCATTCATCTGGATGGCCGAGAAGTGTGCAAACAGATCCTCACCACCTTCGTCAGGCGTGATGAATCCGAAACCTTTTGCGTCATTGAACCATTTGACCGTACCAGTTGCCATTCCAACTTCCCCTGTAACTCATGTCACTACCACGAGCCCTCGAAAAGCTCGACGACCGCGCGATGCAGCCGCTCCCTCCTCACAAGCTCACCATCGGCATTTTTTCGAAATTATGGCGCAGTGAAAAAAGTGCCAGCTTGATTGTTGAGGCTCTTTATTCGGGTGTCAAGAAAATTTTGAGACGCAGTTGAGACGTTGCAAACAGGCACTTTCCAGGGTTTTTCCCGCTTTCGTTATGTGCGGTTGCGCAAGCGGGCCGTCTTGAAAAGTCGCATAATCGACTCACATGCTGTTCTGCGGCGCGCACCGCTCAAGTTGAGGCCGGGCGAGCCGTCAGCCAGTTAAGGCAGGTTGTGCGATACTCGATCCGACTGCGGTGCAACACGACCGCAAGGCATCACAGGATAGGGGCCGGCTCCGCAATCGGCTCGTCGATTTAGCGCACCCATGGCGGGGTAATCCACCCATCAGGCGGTAGCGAACGGGCTCACCGGCCGATCGGCCGGGTTTTGACAGGATTGCGGGCCTGTCCTAGTTGTTTAGAATGGGTGTATGGCGATTATCCCGGACAAGCAGGACGGCACCGTACTGGAGCGGCAGGAGAAAAAGCTCAAGCCGCCATCCATGTACAAGGTGGTGCTGCTGAATGACGACTTCACGCCAATGGAATTTGTCGTGATGGTCGTGCAGGAATATTTCAATAAAGATCGTGAAACCGCAACACAGGTAATGTTGAAGGTGCATCGCGAGGGCAGGGGAGTTTGTGGGGTCTATACGCGGGACATCGCGTCGACCAAAGTCGAGCAAGTCGTTACCCACGCACGGCAGGCCGGGCATCCGCTGCAGTGTGTGATGGAGGAAGCATGATTGCCCAGGAACTGGAAGTCAGCCTGCACATGGCGTTCATGGAAGCACGCCAGGCGCGGCACGAGTTCATAACGGTCGAACATCTTTTGCTGGCACTGTTGGACAATCCAACGGCCGCGGAGGTGTTGCGTGCATGCGCGGCCAATATCGAGGATCTGCGCCAGAACCTGCGCAACTTCATTCATGACAACACGCCGACCGTGCCTGGCACGGACGACGTCGACACGCAGCCCACGCTGGGATTCCAGCGTGTGATCCAGCGCGCGATCATGCATGTTCAGTCCACCTCGAATGGCAAGAAGGAAGTGACCGGCGCCAACGTGCTGGTCGCGATCTTCGGCGAGAAGGATTCGCATGCGGTGTACTACCTGCAACAGCAGGGCGTGACGCGTCTGGACGTGGTCAATTTCATCTCGCACGGCATCGCCAAGACGAGCAGCACGGACGCCGCGAAAGCGAGCGACGCGAATGCCGAGTCCGACGAAGCCGCCGCGCAGAAGGAAACCCCGCTCGCGCAGTTCACCCAGAACCTGAACCAGATGGCGAAAGACGGCCGCATCGATCCGCTGATCGGACGCGAGTCGGAAGTCGAGCGTGTGGTCCAGGTGCTGTGCCGCCGCCGCAAGAACAATCCGCTGCTAGTCGGTGAGGCGGGCGTCGGCAAGACTGCGATCGCCGAAGGTCTCGCGTGGCGCATTACGCGCGGCGAAGTGCCGGACATTCTCGCGGATGCCCAGGTGTATTCGCTCGACATGGGCGCGCTGCTCGCCGGCACCAAATATCGCGGCGACTTCGAACAGCGTCTGAAGACGGTCCTCAAGGAATTGAAGGAACGTCCGCACGCGATCCTGTTCATCGACGAAATTCATACGCTGATCGGCGCGGGCGCTGCGTCGGGCGGCACGCTGGACGCGTCGAACCTGCTGAAGCCGGCGTTGTCGTCGGGCACGTTAAAGTGCATTGGCGCGACCACGTTCACGGAATATCGCGGCATCTTCGAAAAAGACGCGGCGTTGTCGCGCCGTTTCCAGAAGGTCGACGTGACCGAGCCGACCGTCGAACAGACGGTGGCGATCCTGCGTGGCCTGAAGTCGCGTTTCGAAGAGCACCACGGCGTGAAGTATTCGTCGGGCGCGCTGTCGGCGGCGGCTGAGTTGTCGGCACGCTTCATCACGGATCGTCATCTGCCGGACAAGGCGATCGACGTGATCGACGAAGCGGGCGCGGCGCAACGCATCCTGCCGAAGTCGAAGCAGAAGAAGACCATCGGCAAGAACGAGATCGAGGAAATCATCTCGAAGATCGCCCGCGTCCCGCCGCAAAGCGTGTCGCAAGACGATCGCAGCAAGCTGCAAACGCTGGATCGCGATCTGAAGAGCGTGGTGTTCGGGCAAGACCCGGCCATCGATGCGCTGTCGGCCGCGATCAAGATGGCGCGTGCGGGCCTCGGCAAGCTGGATAAGCCGATCGGCGCGTTCCTGTTCTCCGGCCCCACGGGCGTCGGCAAGACGGAAGTGGCGAAGCAGTTGGCGTTCACGCTGGGTATCGAGCTGATCCGCTTCGATATGTCGGAATACATGGAACGTCATGCAGTCAGCCGGTTGATCGGCGCGCCGCCGGGCTATGTCGGTTTCGACCAGGGCGGTCTGCTGACCGAAGCTGTCACGAAGAAGCCGCATTGCGTGCTGCTGCTCGACGAAATCGAGAAGGCGCATCCGGACATCTACAACGTGCTGCTGCAGGTCATGGACCATGGCACGCTGACGGACAACAACGGCCGCAAGGCGGATTTCCGCAACGTCATCATCATCATGACGACGAATGCGGGCGCCGAGGCGATGGGCAAGTCGGTGATCGGCTTCACGAATCGTCGGGAAACCGGCGACGAAATGGTCGACATCAAGCGTATGTTCACGCCTGAGTTCCGTAACCGTCTGGACGCAACGATCAGCTTCCGCTCGCTCGATGAAGAAATCATCATGCGCGTGGTCGACAAGTTCCTCATGCAGCTGGAAGATCAGTTGCACGAGAAGAAGGTCGATGCGCTCTTTACCGACGCGCTGCGCAAGCATCTCGCCAAGCACGGTTTCGATCCGTTGATGGGCGCGCGGCCGATGCAGCGTCTGATCCAGGACACGATCCGTCGTGCACTGGCCGACGAGCTGCTGTTCGGCAAGCTGATGAACGGCGGCCGCGTGTCGGTCGACGTGGATGCCGAAGACAAGGTGCAGTTGACCTTCGACGAGCATCCGGCGCCGCGCAATCCGAATCCGGAAGCGGTGGAAGTCGAGTAAGCGTACGCGGTAGTACTGACAAAAAACGGCGTGGACCTGGTCCACGCCGTTTTTTTTCGAGCTGACGTTATTGATCGAACGTGATCGGCTTGTTCATGTAGGCATTCAGTCTCTGTCTTGCCCAGGGCTCCGGATTACCGATTGCGGAAACGATGCCGGTCGTTGCGCCACCGCCGAGCAGCACGGTGAAGATGCCTCGCAACGGGAAGTCGGTGTACAGAGGGCTCGAAACGTCGAATGGTTCGGAGCGGATGAACATGTCCTCGGCGGTGGCACCCATGCTTTGCTGGAATGCATCCGGGAACTGCAACGCGAGAATGACGGGATGTACATTGTGGTAGTTGGAGCCGATTGCAGGATCGCCCAGCAGACAACTCCCGCCCGTGCCCCAATGTTGAGAGTCGAAATCTGTCGCGACCGGGTCGGTCGTGTTCGGAATGCGGCTC
The DNA here is from genome assembly GCF_046028095.1 of Paraburkholderia phytofirmans. Classification (GTDB taxonomy): domain Bacteria; phylum Pseudomonadota; class Gammaproteobacteria; order Burkholderiales; family Burkholderiaceae; genus Paraburkholderia; species Paraburkholderia phytofirmans_A. Next base: position 199,328 of record NZ_JAQQDJ010000007.1, on the reverse strand, counting down.
GCGGGCATCTGCCATGGCATCACCGGCAATTTGAGCGCGCGGCTGACTCCCTTGCAGAAATCGAAGTAGCGATCCCATTCGCGAGGGCCGTAGCAGTAGCCGTTCACGTAGGCGCGTTGCGTGAAGTCGTCGGCTTCGTAGCGGTCGATCGCCAGGAAGTCGGGCGCGTAGGGCGCATTGTAGACGCCGAGGCTCGTCACATAGTCTGCAGTCCGTTGCGCCATCTCAGCTGGGTCGATGTTGCCGTCGTAGATCCACTCCGAGTAGCCGACACCCCAGAGATTGATCTGCCAGCCGAATGTCACGCTCGGCGCGACCGTGCGCGTCAGCCAGTTTACTGCGAGCACGTAGCCCGCAATGGTCTCGCTGATGTCGACAGGAATGGCGGCCGTGATCGACCAATGGTCGAGCGCTCGCTGTAACGGCTCGCGCACTGGCATCGAGTAAGTCGCCCCGTAGTTGGCTTGCTGGCAAGCGCCCAGAAAGTCAGGGTTCACGATAAAGCCCGCGGGGACCGGGTGCTCGCTGTCGACGGCCTCCGTCGCGATGTTGAGCGCAAGAATGTAGTTGGAGAAACTGTGCGCGTGAGCGTCGGCGTTGGCGAGGATGGTGGGCGTGTCGCCGAGAGACAGATTGCAGGTGTACGACACCATGACGGGCAAGACCGGCTGAACGTTGCCCAGTTGGGTTTCGACATTGCGAGCTAGCGCAAGCGTCGCTCGGGTTTGCGGGTCGTCGGTCAGGTAGACGGACGAATCGCCCGCGCCGTCGGTGCCGGCGTAGTCGAAGACCGAAGTCGCGCGTGCGGCAGCGAAGTCCGCCTGATTGGACGGCGTCAGGTTGGCGCAGCCGCCGAAGCACAGGTAGGCGGGAAAGCCGCGCACACGGAGATTTGCCGATGCCTCGATCGTCACGTCGAGTTCGGCGCTGCCACTGCCTGGCACGCTCAAAAGCGACGGCGTCTCGACCGCGTAGACGACGCTGGTGTTGAGGAAATCGTTGGCCACTACGGTGTAGTCACCCGGCTGAACGAGGGCCGAGAAAGCGGTCTGTTGCGATGTTGCCGTGACGTTCTGCAGATAGTTCATGCTGCCGCCGGTCAGCCGCAACGGGATCTGCCGGTCGAGCGGATCATCGGCGGTGACATTGATCGCGACCCTGGCGTACCCGGTGGTGTCGACGTTTCTCGCCTCCACCATGGAATTGTCGATGGCTACGGTCTGCAGTGCGTTCGTCAGCGTGACAAGCGGTACGTTGAACGAATAGTCGACGTTGTCGAGTGCGACGTTCTGAATCGACACTCGTGCCGTGCCCGACGGCGGCAACTTGCGCAAAGAAGTCACCTGGTTGGTCGTCGTGGTGAACACGATCAGCGTTTCGCCTGTCGTGCTGTCGGTCAATGTTACGTTGAGTGTTTCAGTTGATAACCCGGATAGCGGTCCAACCGAGATATCTAGCGCGCAATAGTATTCAACGGGGGCGAATGTCACCCCGAGCGTGGCCGTCGCGCCAGCCACGACGTCGATCGTGCTGCGGTCGATCACAAGCGGCGCTATGACGGTCTGATCGCTTGTGCTGACACTGTCGCCCTTCACCGCGTAGGTTCCTTGGTCGACGGTGATGCTGCTAGTGGCCCCGTAGCCAAGCGGCATCGTAACGCCTGCGTTCCCTCGCGTTAGAGTGAGGACGGGCGCAATGCCAGCGAGCGCCGGATCCGGCGCGGGCGCGCAAGTTACGGACACCGTGCCGGTGATGGCCGGCGCCTGGTCGGCGGCGAACACGAATGAATCGAGCCAGGTTTGCGAGTCGGTCAAGAGATCGCCGTTCACGCCGATCGTAATCTGGTCGGCCGGTTGCATCGTATAGCTGGTCGTGTAGGGGATCGTGGCCGTGACATCGAAGGTGCCGTCGCCAATCTGCGTGGTGTCCGCGGTGATGTCGCCGATGACCCACGTGCTATACGACGGCTGGATAGCCGTTGCGTCCAGATTGGCCGGCGAGCGAAAGTTGAACTCGAGGAACTGGTTGACGGTGACCGCGCTACCGTCTTCATAGCGCAAGTTGGAAACGATGATCGTGCCATACCATTCATTAGCGCCTGAACCAACGATCGCATCATATTTGATCTTCATACTAGCTCCATTCAGCGTAGACCGGCGAACACCGAGCGCCCGCATGGGCTAAAAATAGTTCTGTCCGGATGGTTGATTATCAGTAATACGTTAAAATTAATACGTATGCCTAAATAAAAAGCCTGATATAAGAATGTGATTTCGGTCTTTAGCCTCCTGCGTTTGCGTGGATAGGGGTGGGAAGGGCGAGTAGTAAGACGGCCGAATGTCGATTGGTTTATTAGGCCGATTGAATCGTTAGTGCTGTTGATTGATTTATAGGTGGTGGATGGTCATGTCCAAATGGGACAAGTCCGAATTTGAAATCTGCCGCTCGCGAAAGGCGCGAGGGATGTGAGAAGGGAAGAAGAGAGCCGTGCTGGTTTAAGTTCATTCAGCACGGCTTCAGGCAAACGTGCCGGACTTAATGCTTGCCTGTGCTGCCGAAGCCGCCGGCGCCGCGGTCGCTGGTTTCAAAATCGTCGACGATTTTGAACTCCGCTTGCACGACCGGCACGATCACCAACTGCGCAAGACGTTCCATCGGATTCAACACGAATGTGGTCTCGCCACGGTTCCACGTCGAAATCATCAGTTGACCCTGGTAATCAGAATCGATCAGGCCGACCAGATTGCCCAGCACGATTCCATGCTTATGCCCCAGACCCGAGCGCGGGAGAATCAACGCGGCATAGCCCGAATCGCCGACGTGAATCGCCAGACCCGTCGGCACCAAAGCGGTTTCGCCGGGCTTCAGCGTCAACGGTTCGTCGAGGCACGCGCGCAGGTCGAGGCCCGCGCTGCCGGTGGTGGCGTAAGCCGGGAGCTGATCGCGCATGCGCGCGTCGAGGATCTTCAGGTCGAGTTTCATGCAGGTTCGAAGGTTAAGAAGTGGAGGCCGGGCGTTCGAGCTGGAACGCTTCGGCGAGAAGTTCATAGGAGCGCAGACGGGCGCGGTAGCTGCCCGCCACGGTGAGCACGATCAGTTCGTCGGCGTCGAACTGTTCCTGCAACGAGTGCAAGCGCTCAGTGACCGTTTCCGGCGTGCCGATGATACTGCGCGGCTTCTCACGATCGATCACCAGACGCTCGCGCTCGCCGTATTCCTGCGTGACGCCCTGTTCGATCGTCGGGATCGGTTCGTTCAGGCCGTAGGCCATTTGCACGCGGCGCAGATCGACGGCTTTTTCCAGATCGGCCGCTTCCTGTTCGGTGTCGGCGCAAATCACGAACACCGCGGCCGCCAGATACGCTTGTTGAATGTCCTGGCCGGCCTTGAAGCGCTCACGATACGCTTGCGCGACCTGATGCCCGAAATGCGCGTTGATGAAGTGCGCAAACGCGAAGGGAATGCCGAGCTGCGCCGCCAGCAAGCCGCCGAATTCGCTCGACCCGAGCATCCACACCTGCGGACGCGTATCGATTTGCGGCTGCAGCAGCACGCCGCTCGCAATGTGATCGGCGGGCAAGGTGCCGTGCATCAGCCCAAGCAGATCGGCCACCTGCTGCGGAAAAATATCGCCGCGATTGTAGGCTCCGGCAGCGACCGCTTGCGCCGTGTGCATGTCGCCGCCCGGCGCGCGTCCCACGCCCAGATCGATGCGATTGGGGAACAGCGCTTCGAGCATCATGAATTGCTCGGCGACCTTGAACGGGCTGTAGTACGGCAGCATCACGCCGCCGGAGCCGAGCCGGATGTGTCGAGTGACGCTGCCGAGGCGCGCGAGCATCACCTCAGGACAAGGGTTCGATACGCCGCGCAAACCGTGGTGTTCGGCGCACCAGTAGCGCGTGTAGCCGAGGTCGTCGGCGAGTTGCGCGAGTTCGACCGTGGCGGCAATCGCATCCGCCACCGAGTGCCCGGAAATCACCGGCGTTTGATCGAGTACGGAGAGTCGCGTCATGTCAGTACCGCTCCAGATGATTCCGTTCACCAACGCGACCCGCGGCGACCGCATTCAAGTGGCCGCCGGAATCGCTCAGCGAATCAGACTTGTGTCGGGCAGACGCTTCGCGATCTCCGCGATCAGCGCGCGCGCGAGCGTCTGCTTGTCAGCGCGTGGCAGCTTCGTCGCGCCGCCTGCTTCGAACAGGATCACCTCGTTGTCGTCGAGGCCGAAAGTCAGCGGGCCGAGATTGCCGATCAGAAGCGGTACGTTTTTGCGGACCCGCTTTTCTTCGCCGTGAACTTCCAGATCGCCGCTTTCCGCGGCGAAACCGACTGCGAACGGCGGGTGCGGCAGCTTCGCCACCGAGGCCAGAATGTCCGGATTTTCAACGAAGGAAAACGTGGGCAACGCACGCTCCGCAGTCTTCTTGATCTTGTGCTCGCTGGCGTGATCGACACGCCAGTCGGCCACCGCGGCCACGCCGATAAAAATGTCGGCGTCCGCGACCGAGCGCATTACCGCGTCATGCATCTGCTGCGCGGTTTGCACGTCCTGGCGATACACGCCCCACGGCGTTTCTAGCGCGACGGGGCCGGCGATCAGATGCACCTCGGCGCCGGCCTGCTGCGCGGCGCGCGCCAGCGCGAAGCCCATCTTGCCGCTGGAGCGGTTGGTGATGCCGCGTACCGGGTCGAGCGGTTCGAACGTCGGCCCGGCGGTCAGCAGCACGCGCTTGCCGGCGAGGATTTTCGGCGCGAAGAACGAGGCGATCGCTTCGTAAGTGGCCGCGGCTTCGAGCATGCGGCCATCGCCGACTTCGCCGCACGCCTGAGGGCCGGAATCGGGCCCGAGTACTTCGATGCCGTCCGCGCGCACTTGCGCGACGTTGCGCTGCGTGGCCGGGTTCTGCCACATCTGCCGGTTCATGGCCGGCACGACCAGCAGCGGACAATCGCGGGCGACACACAGTGTGGACAGCAAATCGTCGGCCATGCCGTGCGCAAGTTTGGCGAGGAAGTCGGTCGAGGCGGGCGCGATCACGATCGCATCCGCTTCACGCGACAGATCGATGTGCGCCATGTTGTTCGGCACGCGTCCGTCCCACTGGCTCGTGTAGACCGGGCGGCCCGAGAGCGCCTGCATGGTGACGGGAGTGATGAACTGCGTGGCCGCTTCGGTCATGACGACCTGCACGGTGGCGCCGGCCTTGGTCAACAGGCGCGTGAGTTCGGCAATCTTGTAGCAGGCAATGCCGCCCGTCATGCCGAGGACGAGGTGTTTTCCTGCGAGTTCTGCGGTTGCCAACGAAAGCCTCCGACAAAGCGTGGTGGCGGGCAGCGAGGCGTTGCGCCCCGCCGCCGCGTCTTTCAAAGCGTACTTGCGCGCAAACGTCAGCGCGCAGTCAGCGTGTGCCGTTAGCGCGAGCCGCGTACGCGCCGCAACTCGTCGAGCACCAGCAGCACCGCGCCGACGGTAATCGCGCTGTCGGCGAGATTGAACGCCGGCCAGTGCCACGTGCGCACGTGGAAATCGAGGAAGTCGATCACGTGGCCATACGCGAGCCGGTCGATCACGTTGCCGAGCGCGCCGCCGAGAATCAGCGCGAGCGCCGTACAGAACATTTTCTGCCCGCCGTGACGCTTGAGCAGATAGCAGATCACCAGCGCGGCCACCACGCCGAGCGCGGTGAACGCCCAGCGTTGCCAGCCGCCCGCCATGGCGAGGAAGCTGAATGCCGCGCCGCGGTTGTACACGAGGATCAGGTTGAAAAACGACGTGACCTCATGCGCGACACCGTAGGCGAATACCTTCTGCACCGCGATTTTCGTCAGCTGATCGAACAGGATGACGATCAGCGCGACGCCCAGCCAGGGCGCCAGCGAACCGTTCGCAGCAGATGTTTTCGACGCGGTTTTCGACATGGTTCTGGCCATTATGCCGCGCTCCTGATTTCACCGTTGCCGAACAGATTGCTGAAGCAGCGGCCGCACAGCGTGGGGTGTTCGGCGTTCGCGCCGACGTCCGCGCGGTAGTGCCAGCAGCGTTCGCACTTCAGATACTTCGAGGCGATGACTTCGACGCCTTCTTCCGCTTCGCCGTCGACCTTCACGACCGTTGCCGCCGACGTGATCAGCACGAACTTCAGGTCGTCGCCGAGGCTCGTGAGCGCGTCGTAGCGTGCGCCGCTCGCGCGGATTTCCACTTCGGCCTGCAACGACGAGCCGATCAGGTTCGCGACGCGCGCTTCTTCCAGCGCCTTGGTCACGTCGCTGCGTGCGGCGCGCAGGAGCGTCCATTTGTCGAGCAGCTCACCGGCTTCCGGCACGGCCGGGAACGCGTGATACGTCTCGGTGAAGATCGTTTCGCTATTCGGCTGGAAGATCTTCCACGCTTCTTCGGCGGTGAACGACAGGAACGGCGCCATCAGACGCAGCAGACCGTGCGCGATGTGATACAGCGCGGTCTGCGCCGAACGGCGCGCGACGGAGTCCGCGGACGTCGTGTACAGACGGTCCTTCAGCACGTCCAGATAGAAGCCGCCGAGGTCTTCCGAGCAGAACGTCTGCAGCTTGGCGACCACCGGGTGGAATTCGTACTTGTCGTAGTGCGAGAGGATGTCGTTTTGCAGATTCGCCGACAGCGCCACCGCATAGCGATCGATCTCGAGCCAGTCTTCGACCGGACGCGCGTTCTTCTCGAAGTCGAAGTCCGACAGATTCGCGAGCAGGAAGCGCAGCGTGTTGCGGATACGGCGATAGCCTTCCGTCACACGCTTCAGGATCTCTTCCGAGATCGCCAGTTCGCCCGAGTAATCCGTCGACGCGATCCACAGGCGGATGATTTCCGCGCCGAGGCGGTTCGCCACTTCATGCGGGTCGATACCGTTGCCGAGCGACTTGCTCATCTTGCGGCCTTCGCCGTCCACGGTGAAGCCGTGCGTGAGCAGTGCGTTGTACGGCGGACGGCCGTCGAGCATCGAGGCGGTCAGCAGCGACGAGTGGAACCAGCCGCGATGCTGGTCCGAGCCTTCCAGATACAGGTCGGCGGGGAATTGCAGTTCGTCCTTGTGCGAGCCGCGCAGCACGTGCCAATGCGTGGTGCCCGAATCGAACCAGACGTCGAGCGTGTCGCGGTTCTTTTCGTACATGTTGGCGTCGTCGCCGAGCAACTCGCGCGGGTCGAGCGTTTGCCATGCTTCGATACCGGCCTTTTCAACACGTTGCGCGACTTCTTCGAGCAACTCCAGCGTACGCGGATGCAGTTCGCCGGTTTCCTTGTGCACGAAGAACGCCATCGGCACGCCCCATTGGCGTTGGCGCGACAGCGTCCAGTCCGGGCGGTTGGCGATCATGCTGAACAGGCGCTGCTTGCCCCACGCCGGATAGAAGGCGGTGTTCTCGATGCCTTCGAGCGCCGTCTCGCGCAGCGTCTTGTCGGTATCGTTCGGTTTCACGTCCATGCCCGCGAACCATTGCGACGTCGCGCGGTAGATGATCGGCGTCTTGTGGCGCCAGCAGTGCATGTAGCTGTGCGTGTACTTCTCGGTGCGCATCAGCGAGCCGGCGCCTTGCAGCGCTTCGACGATCTGCGGGTTGGCCGCCCAGATCGACAGGTCGCCGAACAGCGCGAGCGATTCGATATAGCGGCCGTCGCCCATCACCGGATTGATGATGTCGGAATCCGCCATGCCGTGCGCCTTGCACGACACGAAGTCTTCCACGCCGTACGCCGGCGACGAGTGGACGATGCCCGTGCCCGTTTCGGTCGTCACGTAGTCGCCGAGATAGACCGGCGCCGTGCGCTTGTAGCCCGGATGCGCGGACGCGAGCGGGTGGTTGAAGCGCAGGTTGACGAGCTTCGCGCCCGGCGTGGTGGCGATGACCGTGCCTTCCAGGCCGTACAGCTTAAGGCAGGCTTCGACACGTTCTTCAGCGAGGATCAGCAGGCCGCGCGGCGTGTCGACCAGCGCGTAGACGATTTCCGGATGCAGGTTCAGCGCCTGGTTGGCGGGGATGGTCCACGGCGTGGTGGTCCAGATCACGATGCCGCCTTCTTCACGCGGAAGTTTTGCGAGGCCGAACGCTTGCGCCGTCTTTTCCGGCTCGGCGAAGCTGAACAGCACGTCGATGGTCGGATCGGTCTTGTCCTTGTATTCGACTTCCGCTTCGGCGAGTGCCGAGCCGCAGTCGAAGCACCAGTTCACCGGCTTCAGGCCGCGGAACACGTAGCCTTTCTCCATGATCTTCGCGAGCGCGCGGATTTCGCCGGCTTCGTTCGTGAAGTTCATGGTCTTGTACGGATTGTCCCAGTCGCCGAGCACGCCCAGCCGGCGGAAACCCACCTTCTGCTTCTCGATCTGCTCGGTCGCGTAGGCGCGGGCCTTCTGCATGACTTCAGCGGCGGGCAGCGACTTGCCGAACTGCTTTTCGATCTGGATCTCGATCGGCATGCCGTGGCAATCCCAGCCCGGCACGTAGACCGCGTCGAAGCCCGCCAGATTGCGCGCCTTGACGATCATGTCCTTCAGAATCTTGTTCACCGCGTGGCCGAGGTGGATGTCGCCGTTCGCATACGGCGGGCCGTCGTGCAGGATGAACTTCTTGCGGCCCTTGGAGGCGGCGCGGATCGTCTCGTAGACCTTGCGCTCCTGCCATTCCTTGACCCATTGCGGCTCGCGCTTGGGCAGGTCGCCGCGCATCGGGAACGGCGTGTCGAGCAGGTTGACCGGGTAGCGTGACTGCGGTTTCGAATCGGCTTTCTTATTGCTCATGATGAGGTCGCGGTGAATTCTGTCTATGCGCGGTAGCGCGCGGAATGCGCACGATGCGCGAGGGCGTTGGGCGCGCCCGGCAGGCATGTCGCGTGATCCACGGACGCCCTTCGATGCGCGCGGCGAGGGTCCACACACGCGGCGTTCAGCACGCTTGCATGGACCACGGCGGCTATCTAATTCGATCAGTGGCCGAGGTGGCGAAGCCCGTGGAACGGCTGCCCGGCGTGCCGGCGCCGACTGCCGCGAACCACGCGCGGGCGTTGGCGACGTCGCGCGCGATGGCGGCGGTCAGCGTTTCGAGGTCGACGTACTTTTCCTCGTCGCGCAGCTTCTTCAGGAATTCGACGCGCACGAGTTTGCCATACGCGTCGCCGTGCCAGTCGAGCAGGTGAACTTCGAGCAGCACGCGGCCGGAGTCGTCTACCGTGGGACGCAGGCCGAGGCTCGCGACGCCCGGCAGCGGTTCCTCCGCCACGCCGTGCACGCGCACCACGAAAATGCCCGCGAGCGCCGGACGCTTGTGGGCAATCGCCAGATTGAGCGTGGGGAAGCCGAGATCGCGGCCGAGCTTCATGCCGTGCACGACATGGCCGCTGATCAGATAGTCGCGGCCCAGCGCGGCGCGCGCCGAGTCGAGGTCGCCCGCCACCAGCGCGGCGCGCACGCCCGAGCTGGAAATGCGCGCGCCCGACGGATCGGCCACCGTGGCCATCTGCTCGACTTCGAAACCGTACTGCTGACCCGCCGCCTTGAGCGACGCGAAGTCGCCGGCGCGCTTCGCGCCATAGCGGAAGTCGTCGCCGATCATGACCCAGCGCGCGTGCAGTCCGTTGACGATGATCCGTTCGACGAATGTGTCCGGCGACTGGCTTGCGAACGTGTGATTGAAGTGCTCGACCACCACCCGGTCGACGCCGTTGGTGCGCAGCGCCTCGAGCTTGTCGCGCAGCATGGCGATGCGCGGCGGCGCGCCCGCCGGATTGAAGAACTCGCGCGGGTGCGGCTCGAAGGTCATCACGCAGACGGGCAGGCCGCGCGCATCGGCAGCCGCGCGCACATGGGCGAGCAAAGCCTGATGGCCGCGGTGGACACCGTCGAAGTTGCCGATGGTCAGTGCGCAGGGCGCACGGCTTTCAGCATTGGGAAGACCGCGGAAGACTCTCACGATAGAGGGTTTGAGATGGAGCGGGCGGGGTGCCGCAAAACAAACGATTATAAACGTTCAGCGCAGTGGACGGCGGCGCGTCGCGGTTTCGGTGTCCCCGAATGATAAAATCCGCGGATGAAAAAACTCGTCATCCTGATTTCCGGACGGGGAAGCAACATGGAAGCCATCGTTCGAGCGTGCTCGAACGAGGCCTGGCCGGCGCAAGTCGCCGCCGTGATTGCCAACCGTCCCGACGCCGCGGGCCTTGCGTTCGCGGCGTCGCACGGCATTGCCACGGCGGTGGTCGACCACCGCCAGTTTCCCGACCGCGACAGCTTCGACGCCGCGCTCGCCAAAGAAATCGATAGTTTTGCGCCCGACCTGGTGGTGCTCGCTGGATTCATGCGGGTGCTGACAGCCGGTTTCGTCGATCATTACGCCGGACGCATGCTGAACGTGCACCCGTCGCTTCTGCCAAGCTTTCCGGGCCTGAAAACCCATCAGCAGGCGCTCGACGCGGGCGTGCGGCTGCACGGCGCGTCCGTGCATTTTGTCACGTCGCAGCTTGATCACGGGCCGATCGTCGCGCAAGCGGCGGTGCCCGTCGAAACAGGCGACACCCCCGCCATGCTCGCCGAACGCGTGCTGGCAACCGAACACATCATTTATCCACGCGCGGTGCGCTGGTTCGTCGAAGGGCGCCTTGCTCTCGATGGCCTGCGTGTCACGCTTACGCCGCCGGAGCCGCAATGGCTCTTTGCCGGTCACACCGCCGGAGAGGGCGCATGAGATTGCATGGTTTTCTGATTGGACAAACCGAGACTTTGCTGGCTGAAGTCCTAAAACTCACCGGCCCGGCCGATGCCACCACTAGCCGTTTCTTCCGCGCGCATCCGAAGCTCGGGCACGGCGAGCGCGGTGTGATCGCCGAGGCCGTTTTCGCGGTGCTGCGTCGCCGGATGGAATTCGCCCATCTGGCCGAAGGCGGCGCCGGCAGCCCGGCGCGCCGCATGGCGTTGCTCGGCTTGATGCAGACGGCGGGGCGTAATGCGCTCAAGCCGTTCGTGTCGGAACAGGAGTTGAGCTGGCTCGAACACGTGTCGAAGATCGACCCGGAAAGCTTGCCGTTGCGGATTCGCCTGAATCTGCCTGACTGGATCTATCAGGCGCTGTCCAAGCGTTTCGAACCCGCTGAACTTGCGCAACTGGCCGCGGCGCTGAATTACCCGGCGCCGCTGGATCTGCGCGCGAACCCGATCAAGGCGAGCCGCGACGACGTGCTGAACGCGCTGTCGAAGGCCGGTATCGAGGGCGGCGCGACACCGTTCGCGCCGTTCGGCGTACGTGTGGTCGGCAAGCCGCCGCTCACCAAGCTCGACGCGTTCCAGCACGGCTGGGTCGAAGTGCAGGACGAAGGCAGCCAGCTACTGTGCTCGCTGGTCGCGCCCAAACGCGGCGAGATGATCGTCGACTTCTGCGCGGGCGCGGGCGGCAAGACGCTGGCGCTGGGCGCCGCAATGCGCTCCACCGGCCGGCTCTACGCCTTCGACATCTCCGAGCGCCGTCTCGCCAAGCTGAAGCCGCGGCTTGCACGCAGCGGTTTGTCGAACGTGAACCCGGTGCTGATCGACAGTGAACACGACGCCAAGATCAAGCGGCTGGCCGGCAAGATCGACCGCGTGCTGGTCGACGCGCCGTGCAGCGGCTTGGGCACGCTGCGCCGTAATCCGGATCTGAAGTGGCGCCAGTCGCCGGAATCGGTCGCCGAGCTGGCGCCGAAGCAGGCGTCGATTCTGGCCAGCGCGGCGCGTCTGGTGAAGAAGGGCGGCCGTCTCGTCTACGCCACCTGCTCGATTCTGGAGGCGGAAAACGAAGCGGTGGTGCAGCAATTCCTCGCCGACCATCCGGATTTCGCTCTGGTGCCTGCGCGCGACGTGCTGGCCGAGCAGCGCATCGATCTGGAAATGGGCGATTACCTGTCGCTGTGGCCGCACCGCCACGCAACCGACGGCTTCTTTGCCGCCGTTCTGGAACGCCAGAGCTAAGCGCAACAGGCTTTTGCCGGCGCGCGCAGGTTTGATTCGTGAATCTGTCCGTGCGCCGGCAATCGGCGACATCATGCAAAACCGTCTCTTCCCTCATATGTTCAGCGACCTCGCGCGCGACTTCGGCCAGCCCGTGATGCTGTGGCAGGTCGGCGTGCTGGTCGCGACGCTCGCCATCGCGTGGCTGCTCGCGCGCGTGTTGCGCCGCGCGCTGGATCTGCGCCGCCAGACGCGTTATCAGACGCTGCGCTTCGGCGCGGAAAGCCTGAATCGCGCGTTCTTTCCGCTGATCGGCGCGGTCCTTGTGTGGCTTGCGCGGTCGATCACCGGCCAGTTCATGCACACGGCGCTGCTCGACCTGGCTTTGGTGCCGCTCTTCGGCATCGGCTTGATTTACATCGTGTTTTTCCTCGCGCGAAGAGTTTTCAGCCACAACGGCGAGACCCATCCGCTGCTTTTCCTCGTCGAGAAAATCGTCTCGCTGGTGGTCTGGGTCGGCATGGTGCTCACGGTGATGGGCATTCAGGACGACGTGATCACCTGGATGGCGGGCGTGCATTTCAGCGTCGCCAACGCGCATTTGACGTTGCTCTCGCTTATTTCGGGTCTGCTGTGGGTGTGCGTGACGATGATCGTCGCGATGTGGCTGGGCTCCACCTTCGAAGACCGCCTGATGCGCTCGAAGACGCTCGACGCCAACCTGAAGGTCGTGGTGGCGCGGGTCGGCCGGGCGGCGTTCGTACTGGCGGCGGTGCTGATCAGCCTGTCGCTGGTCGGCATCGACATTACCGTGCTGGGCGTTTTCGGCGGCGCATTGGGCGTCGGCCTCGGCTTCGGCCTGCAGAAGATCGCGAGCAACTATGTGTCGGGCTTCATCATCCTGATCGACCGCTCGCTGCGTATCGGCGACACGATCAGCGTGGGCGGCCTGCAGGGCATGGTCACGCAGATTCGTACGCGGTACACGGTGGTACGCGGGCTGGACGGCATCGAAACGCTGATTCCCAACGAAAAACTGATTACGGACGTGGTGCAGAACCAGTCGTCTTATCTGACGCGCGGCCACGCGAAGGCGGCCGTCCAGATCGCCTATACGTCCGATGTCGAGCAGGCGATGACGTTGCTCGCCGAAGCCGCCCAGGGCGTGCCGCGGGTGCTGCAGGAGCCGGCGCCGACGGCTTATCTGGCGGGTTTCGGCGCGGACGGCATCAACCTCGAACTGGGCTTCTGGATCGAGGACGCGGCCACCGGCACTTCGGGTGTGCGCTCGGCTGTCAACCGCAATATCTGGCGCCTTTTCTCCGAACACGACATCACGATTCCGTTCGCGCAACGCGAAGTGCGAATCGTCGGCAACATCGGCGACGCAATGCCGCAACCGGTAACAATGACCGCTGCGGCAGTCGATCCGTCCGACAGCGCCCGCTGACGGGCACTTTGAGCGCGCCAACCGGTCTCAAATAGACCTTCGGCGCGTTCCTACTGTTGATCCCGCACAAAAAATCCCTATTTGTTACAAACACTTGGAACGCTTCAAGTAGAATGACGTCCAATCCCGCTGTATGCTTTCACTTTCTTGACACGCGCATTTTGTGTGTGTCTCGTGTCTCTCGTTCCACAGGTAAATTGCCTTGTTGAATTCTTTGCTCGACTTCCTTGCCCACGGTCTGCTGCACTTCTCGTGGTGGCAACTTGTGCTGTACACGGCGATCGCGACGCACATCACGATCATCGGCGTGACGGTCTATCTGCATCGCTGCCAGGCGCACCGTGCGCTGGAGCTGCATCCGGTCGTCAGTCATTTTTTCCGTTTCTGGCTGTGGATGACCACGGGCATGTTGACCGGCCAGTGGGCCGCGATTCACCGTAAGCACCACGCCAAGTGCGAGACCGAAGAAGATCCGCACAGCCCGCAAACGCGTGGCATCTGGAAGGTGCTGCTTGAAGGCGCGGAGCTGTATCGCGTCGAAGCGAAAAACGAAGAAACCATGCGCAAGTTCAGTCACGGCACGCCGAACGACTGGATGGAACGCAACGTCTACACCAAGTATCCGATCCTCGGCGTGAGCCTGATGATGGTACTGAACGTCGCGTTGTTCGGCGTCGTCGGTCTGACCATCTGGGCCGTGCAAATGGTGTGGATCCCCTTCTGGGCCGCCGGCGTGGTCAACGGCCTGGCGCACTTCTGGGGCTATCGCAACTTCAATTCGTCGGATGCGAGCACCAACATCTTCCCGTGGGGAATCATCATCGGCGGTGAAGAGCTGCATAACAATCACCACACGTATGCAACGTCGGCCAAGCTGTCGAACAAGTGGTACGAGTTCGATATCGGCTGGATGTACATCCGGATCATGTCGGCATTCCGTCTGGCCAAGGTAAAGAAGGTGGCGCCCACGCCGCGTCTAACCACCGGCAAGCTGGTGCTCGATCAGGACACGCTGCAAGCCGTGCTGGCCAACCGCTACGAAGTGATGGCGCGTTACGGCAAAGCGCTCAAGCGCGCCTATCGTCAGGAACTGGCGCATTTGAAGGAAGTCGGCGCGCGCGAGAAGTATCAGGTCATGCGTGGTGCGCGTAGCTGGTTCCACAAGGAAGAAGCGGGTCTCGACGAGCCGCAGAAACGCCAGCTGCCGCAAATCTTCGCAAACAGCCAGAAGCTCAAGACTTACATCGACATGCGCAATGAGCTCGCTGCCATGTGGGAGCGCTCGAATGCATCGCGCGACCAGTTGCTGATCCAGTTGCAGGATTGGTGTCATCGCGCTGAGCAGAGCGGTATTAAAGCGCTGCAAGAGTTTGCGATGCGACTGCGTCGTTATGCCTGACAGCGAAATCCATTAAAATCTCTGTACGTCACAAAACCCCGCGTTGGCGGGGTTTTGCTTTTTGGGCCGCGGAAACTGCAACGACATCCGATTGACAGTCCGCGGCGGCAGAGCGAAGGCAGAGGAGATCATGGATCAGCAGGCGATCAGGACCGTCGAATACGACCGGCCACAGGCGCAGGGCACGACCTGCGGCATCGGGCAGGCGTGGGCGAAGGTGCCCGACATGCCGTCGGCGGAAGAGAAGGTGGCGCTGAAGGCACGTATCCGCGCATTGCTCGAACGCGAGAAAGCGGTGCTTGTCGCGCACTATTATGTCGATGCGGAATTGCAGGAGCTGGCCGACGAGACCGGCGGCTGCGTGGCCGACTCGCTGGAAATGGCACGCTTCGGGCGCGATCACGCGGCGCAAACGCTAGTCGTCGCGGGCGTGCGCTTCATGGGCGAGACGGCGAAAATTCTCAGTCCGGACAAGCGCATTCTGATGCCGGATCTCGATGCGACCTGTTCGCTCGATCTCGGCTGCCCAGTCGATGAATTCTCGGCTTTCTGCGACGCGCACCCGGACCGCACGGTGGTCGTGTACGCAAACACGAGTGCGGCGGTGAAGGCGCGCGCGGACTGGATGGTGACGTCGTCGATCGGCCTGGAGATCGTTGCCGATCTGCACGCGCGTGGCGAAAAGATCATCTGGGCGCCGGACCGGCACCTTGGCAGCTATATCCAGAACAAGACCGGCGCGGACATGCTGCTGTGGCAAGGTTCGTGTCTGGTGCACGACGAGTTCAAGGGTATCGAACTCGATCTGTTGCGCGCCGAATATCCGGGCGCGAAAGTGTTGGTGCATCCGGAGTCGCCGGCTAATGTGGTCGCACAAGCGGACGTGGTGGGCTCGACCACGCAATTGATCGACGCGGCGCAAAAACTCGACGCGACGCATTTCATCGTGGCGACCGATCTCGGCATTCTGCACAAGATGCAACTCGCGGCGCCCGGCAAAACCTTGATAGCCGCGCCGACGGCCGGCAACAGCGCGACTTGCAAGAGTTGCGCGCATTGCCCGTGGATGGCGATGAACGGCCTCGCGAATCTGGCCGATGTGCTCGAGCGCGGCCACAACGAAATTTTCGTCGATCGTGCAATCGGCGAGCGTGCGCGTTTGCCGATCGACCGGATGCTGGACTTCGCGGCGCGCCACAAGAAGCGCGTGCAGGCAAGCGGCGATCTGGCGCGTGACACGCAACTCTATTCGAACGTGGGGGCGGCTTAATGGGCGCGGTAGAAGGCAACAAGCTCGAAGCGGTGTCGCCGCTGTTCGCAGAGATTTACGCCCAATACGGCACGGCTTTCGACGCCGCGCTGACGCGCAACGTAACCGATGCACTGGCCGAAGACGTCGGCGCAGGCGACCAGACAGGCCGCCTCGTTCCCGCGGACGATGTGCGCGATGCACGCATCATCGTGCGCGAAGATGCGGTGTTGTGCGGCGTGCCGTGGTTCGAAGCGGTCATGCGCCAGGTCGATCCGCGTATTGAAATCCAGTGGCGTTATCGCGAAGGCGAGCGGATGACGGCCGACACAACGGTCTGTGAAATGCGCGGCCCTGTTCGCGCGTTGTTGACCGCGGAACGCAACGCGCTGAACTTTCTGCAATTGCTGTCGGGCGTGGCGAGCGCGACGCGCCGTTATGTCGATGCGGTCGCGCATACGCGAACGCGCATTCTCGACACGCGCAAGACCTTGCCGGGCTTGCGGCTTGCGCAGAAGTACGCGGTGCGCGTGGGCGGCGGGGCGAACCAACGGCTCGCGCTGTACGACGGCATTCTCATCAAGGAAAACCACATTGCCGCGGCCGGCGGTGTGGGCGCGGCAATGGACGCGGCGCTGGCGCTGAATGCGGGCGTGTCGATCCAGATCGAAGTCGAGACGCTCGAGCAGTTGGAAACGGCGCTGGCTCATCGCGCGCAATCCATTTTGCTGGACAATTTCTCGTTCGATGCCATGCGCGATGCGGTGCGCATCACAGCGGGGCGAGCGGTGCTGGAGGTGTCGGGCGGTGTGAACTTCGACACGGTGCGTACGATTGCGGAAACCGGCGTCGATCGTGTGTCGATAGGTGCGCTGACGAAGGACGTGCGCGCAACGGATTACTCGATGCGAATCGTCTAACGCTCAAGCTCGCATTCAGTCACGTCCAATCGGACAAAAGGCCATCGCCGGATCATTTCGGCGATGGCCTTTTCGCTTCAGCTTGTCTCGATCACACGTTGCGGTTGCGCACATGCTCCGGCGAGAGCACGGTCGGCAACGCCTTGGGCAAGGTCGCCGGCCAGTCGCGGCTGAAGTGCAGGCCGCGGCTCTCGCGCCGCGAACGCGCGCCTTCGACGATCAACGACGCCACGTCGACCAGATTGCGCAATTCGAGCAGGTCGCGGCTCACCTTGAAGTTCGCGTAGTACTCGTGGATCTCGTCGCGCAGCAGGGCGAGCCGGTGCTTCGCTCGCGCGAGCCGCTTGTCGGTCCGTACGATACCGACGTAATTCCACATCAGGCGGCGCAGTTCGTCCCAGTTGTGCGCGACCACTACTTCTTCGTCGGGATCGGACACGCGGCTTTCGTCCCAGTCCGGCAGCGGGGCGTGGACGGCGGCGCTAAACCCTTCTTCTTCGATGGCCTTGGCCGCGGAGCGTCCAATCACCAGGCACTCGAGCAACGAATTGCTGGCCAACCGGTTCGCGCCATGCAGGCCCGTGCATGACGTCTCGCCGACCGCATAAAGGCCTGCGAGATCCGTGCGGCCTGCCAGATCGGTGACGACGCCACCGCACGTGTAGTGCGCGGCCGGCACGACCGGAATCCCTTCTTTGGTGATGTCGATGCCGAATTCCTGGCAGCGCGCCAGAATTGTCGGGAAGTGTTCGCGCAGGAATTCAGGCGGTTGATGGCTGATGTCGAGATACACACAGTCGATGCCGCGCTTCTTGATTTCGAAGTCGATCGCCCGCGCGACGATGTCGCGCGGCGCGAGTTCGGCGCGTTCGTCGTGATTCGGCATGAAGCGCGTGCCGTCCGGCAGTTTGAGAATGCCGCCTTCGCCGCGCACTGCTTCCGAGATCAGAAATGACTTCGCATACGGATGGAACAGACAGGTCGGATGGAACTGGATGAACTCCATATTCGACACGCGGCAACCGGCACGCCACGCCATCGCGATGCCGTCACCCGTCGCGGTGTCGGGATTCGTCGTGTAGAGATAGACCTTGCCGGCGCCGCCGGTGGCGAGCACGGTGTGCGGCGCCTCGATTGTGACTGTGCGCCCGCTTTGCAGATCTAGCGCGTACAGGCCGTGACAACGTCGACCCGGCAAGCCGAGGCGGTCGGACGTGATCAAGTCGATGGCGTAGTGATCTTCGAGCAGCGTGATGTTCGGGTGACGGCGCACTCGCTCGCTGAGCGTGGCCACCACGGCATGGCCCGTTGCATCTGCCGCGTGAATGATCCGGCGATGACTGTGGCCGCCTTCGCGTGTGAGGTGGAAGCCAAGCTCGGCGGCGTCGTCTTTGGTGAACGGTACGCCTTGCGCAATCAACCATTCGATCGCTGCACGCCCATGTTCGACGATGAAGCGTGTGGCCGCTTCGTCGCAAAGACCGCCGCCGGCGATCAGCGTATCGCGTACGTGATTTTCGATGCTGTCTGCCGAATCCAGAACTGCTGCGATGCCGCCTTGCGCCCAGTCGCTTGCGCCTTCGGTCATGGATCGCTTGGCAACCACCGCCACACGCCGTGTCTCCGCCAGATTGAGCGCGACGCTTAGCCCAGCCAGGCCGCTACCGACAATCGCCACATCGAATTCCATTGCCTACATCTCCGTCTTTTCGTTTTGCGGTGACGGCGTGCCATTCGCTCGCCGCTAAAACGAGAAAGGATACGCGCCGCAACGGATGAGGGAAAGCTGGCCGAACGACATAAGACTGTTCGCGTGGGCGAATAGGTAGAAACAGAAACCCTGGAGCAAAAACAAACACGCGCTGAAAACAAAAAAGCCTCGCACGAATGCGAGGCTTTTTTGCATGTCTTTTGCCTTCGTCAGGCTGGAGCCAAGATTTATTTAATCTTGGTTTCCTTGTACTCAACGTGCTTACGGACGACCGGATCAAACTTCTTGATCAGCATCTTTTCCGGCATGTTGCGTTTGTTCTTCGTCGTCGTGTAGAAGTGACCCGTGCCTGCGGTCGATTCCAACTTGATCTTGTCGCGTGCGCCTTTTGCCATGATTTACTCCTTAGGCTTCGCCGCGTGCGCGCAGATCTGCGAGCACGGAGTCGATACCGTTCTTGTCAATCAAGCGCAGACCGGCGTTCGAAATGCGCAGACGCACGAAACGGTTTTCGCTTTCCACCCAGATACGGCGGCTTTGCAGGTTCGGCAGGAACCGGCGCTTGGTTTTGTTGTTCGCGTGGGAAACGTTGTTGCCGCTCATCGGCGCTTTCCCAGTTACTTGGCATACGCGTGCCATGAGAGCACTCCTAATACGCTAATTCTGAGTTCGAACGCCGTGAAAGTTTCCCGAAAAGACTCGCGCTGAGCTTGTGACAACTCTAGACACGTTTCCTTTCCGGAACGCCTTGGTGGCTTCGGAACAGGGGGTTGGAAATAGGCAAACCGGAATTATAGCGGAAAAAAAGCCGCAAAATCAAACCTTATTTGCGATGCCGGACCCGGCGCAATGTCTGCGCGGCTCTGGTTCCTGCCGTCTCACGGCCAGCCGGCGCGGGCAAACGAGTAAACGCTGTCGACGCCGACCACCAGATGATCGACCAGTTGCACGTCGATCAGATGCAGGGCATCGCGCAACGTATGCGTCAAACGGCAGTCGCTTGCGCTCGGCTGGACCGCGCCGGAAGGGTGATTATGCGCGACGATCAGGCTGGCGGCATTCAGGCTCAGTGCGCGCCGCACGATTTCACGCGGATACACGGCCATGCGCGTGAGCGTGCCTTGCGCGCTTTCCTCGCAGTGTATCAGTCGATGTCGCGCGTCAAGGAAGAGCGATACAAAAACCTCCAGTGGGCGCCCGCCGATCCGCAAACGCAGGTAATTTTCCACGGCTTCGGGTGAATTTAACAGCGAGCGTGAGCGCAGCTTGTCGACTAACGAACGTCGCGCCATTTCCATGATGGCGAGCAGTTGCGCTTTTTTCGCCGGGCCGATGCCGCGCAGGCCGTCGAAATCCGTTTAGGTCGCGTCGAGCATGGCGCGCAGCGAGCCGAAACGGTCCAGCAACTCGCGCGCGACGCTGAAGACGTCGTGACCGGGCAGGCCAGACCCGAGTATCAGCACGATCATCTCGGTGTCCGACAGCACGCCGGGCCCTTGCCTCAGCAACCGCTCGCGCGGCATATCGTCTTTAAGCCATTTGCCGCGCAGAAGCGGCGAGGGCGCAGGTGCGCCGCAAGCCGTCGCATTGGGCTGCGACGACTCGGTGGTGGCCGCCTCGAGGGCTGCCTCGTCGAACAGGGTGGCGTCATCTGCCATATATAGAGTGTCCTCCGCTTCGGGTTTGGGGCGCCACGACGCAAGCCGCTGCCCGCCATGTGGCTTACAATAGACGCTTTGCGCACGGCACCCCGACGGTTTGCCACACGCGTCGACCGCGCCAGCGGCGCACGCGTGCAGCGCGCTTCGACTGAGCGAGCATTGCATGAGCATCATCGACATTTCCGAAGTGAAACCCGGTTCCCATGTGACGCTTCACTACCGGCTTTCCCTTGCCGATGGCGCCGAAGTCATCAATACGTTTAACGACAAGCCGGCCACGCTGCTGCTCGGCGCCGGCCAACTGGCGCCGCCGCTGGAAGATATTCTGCTAGGTTTGAAGGTGGGCCACCACTCGACCTTTCAGCTAACGCCGGGCCAGGCGTTCGGTCCCCGCAATCCGGAATTGATCCAGCGCGTGTCGCTGGCCACGCTGCGGGAAAACAGCATGATCGGCGAGGATTTTTCGCCGGGCGACCTGGTCGAATTCAACGCGCCGGGTGGCGGCCGTTACGCCGGCGTCCTCAAAGAAGTCGGCGAAACCTCGGCTCTGTTCGATTTCAACCACCCGCTTGCTGGCCAGGCGCTGGCATTTGAAGTGAAAATCATCGGGATTCTGTAAACATGAGCACCACGGATACGACTCTTGCTGAAACCGAGATCCTGCTGGCGCAGCCGCGCGGGTTCTGCGCCGGCGTCGACCGGGCGATCGAGATCGTCGAGCGGGCTATCAAGCTGCACGGCTCGCCGATCTACGTGCGTCACGAGATTGTCCATAACGCATATGTCGTCGAGGATCTGCGCAAGAAAGGCGCGATCTTCATCGAGCGGCTGGAAGAAGTGCCGCCCGGCAATACGGTCATTTTCAGCGCGCACGGTGTGTCGAAGGCTGTGCGTTCGGAAGCCGAGTCGCGCGGGCTGCGCGTGTACGACGCAACGTGTCCGCTCGTGACCAAAGTGCATATCGAAGTCGCGAAGATGCGTCAGGACGGCTTCGACATCGTGATGATCGGCCACAAAGGCCATCCTGAAGTCGAAGGCACGATGGGGCAGGCGGGCGAGGGCATGCATCTGGTGGAAGACATCGAAGACGTGCAGGCCTTGCAGCTGGCCGACCCCGAGCGGATTGCCTTCGTTACGCAAACCACGCTATCGGTCGACGACGCCGCCGAGATCATCGGCGCGTTGAAGGCCAAATACCCGTCCATCCGCGAGCCGAAGAAGCAGGATATCTGCTACGCCACGCAAAACCGCCAGGACGCAGTGAAGTTCATGGCGCCGCAGTGCGATGTCGTGATCGTAGTCGGCAGCCCGAATAGTTCGAACTCCAACCGGCTGCGCGAACTGGCCGAAAAGCTCGGCGTGCCGGCCTATATGGTGGACTCGCCCGATCAGATCGATCCGGTCTGGGTCGAAGGCAAACGCCGCATCGGCGTGACGGCTGGCGCCTCGGCGCCGGAAGTGCTGGCGCAGGCGGTGATCGCCCGGCTGCGTGAGCTCGGCGTGCGCAACGTGCGCGCGCTGGACGGCATCGAGGAAAACATCGCGTTTCCGCTGCCGCGCGGGCTGGGTCTGCCGGCCTGACAATCCGCCAACTGCTGAAAGAAAAGCGCGCCCTAGGGCGCGCTTTTTTTATCTCCAGACTTCAACAGGCGTGCCGATAATAAAGTGCCAGATCATAAGAAAGTGCCGGTTTTGGTGTCCGCTCGCACAAATTTCTTTGAAATGCGATCTGGTTTTTTATAGATTTATAAGTGATGCGTCCCCGTTTTATATGACCTAACTCGGCTGCGCGTTTTTTTGACGCACTAAGATAGTGCGTGCGTCTCGATATTGATGGAAACGTAATACCTAAGGCGAACCACGCTGTAACCGGGTGTCGGGGGAATCCGCTGCAACACTTGATGCCATTGGGTGCAACGCTGGTGCAACTGATGCACGGAAAACAATCGCAACCGGGTTGCGCCTTTTGGGGGATTTCGCTCTCAAAATAAGGTTGCAATGCAGGAAAACCCTGCCGGTTCAACAATATTGCCCGTCGCAAAATTGGAGTTACAATGCGCGCGTTCTCAAGGCCTTAGGGCCCCGAACAATAGTTTCTGGAAGGCGCAGGAGACCTACTTAATGCGAGTCAAATTTGCTTACGCCGTGTCCATCGCGGCCGCGGTTGCGATGTTGACCGCGTGCGGCAAGAAACAGGATGGCGAGGCGGGAGCGGGTGCGTCGGCGGCTACGGTTGCAGCGGCACCGGCGAGCGAAGCGACTGTCGTGAAAATCGGCCATGCGGCCCCATTGACCGGGCCCATTGCGCATCTCGGTAAAGACAATGAAAACGGCGCGCGTTTAGCGGTCGATGAAATCAACACCCAGGGTTTGACTATCGACGGCCACAAGATCCAGTTGGAGCTCGACGCGCAAGACGACGCCGCGGACCCGAAAACGGGCACGGCGGTCGCTGAAAAATTCGTCGACGACCATGTCGTCGCCGTGGTCGGCCACTTGAATTCGGGCGTCTCGATTCCGGCGTCCAAGATATATAGCGATGCCGGCATCCTGGAAATCTCGCCGTCGTCGACGAACCCGGGGTACACGCAGCAAGGTTTCAAGACGACTTATCGCGTGGTCGCGACCGATGCCCAGCAGGGGCCGGCGCTTGCCAACTACGCAACGAAAGTGCTCAACGCGAAACGCATCGCGATCGTCGATGACTCGAGCGTCTACGGCAAGGGCCTGGCGGACGAGTTTGCGAAGACGGTACAGGCGAGCGGGGCAAAGATCGTTGCGCGCGAAACCACGAATGACAGGGCTACGGAGTTTCAGGCCGTCCTTAGGAAGATCAAGCGTGTTCAGCCGGACGTGATCATGTTCGGCGGCATGGACGCAACGGGCGGGCCGTTCACCAAACAGGCGGCGGCGCTCGGTATCAGGGCAAAAATCCTTGGCGGCGACGGTGTGTGTACCGACAAGGTGGGTGAGCTGGCGGGAACCGCCGTGCAAAACCTGGTCTGTTCGGAGGCAGGACTCGCGCTTTCGAAAATGGACAAGGGAGCGGACTTCGAAAAGAAGTACGTGGACCGCTTCCACACACCGGTGCAGATTTACGCGCCGTTCACGTATGACGCTGTGTACGTGATTGTCGATGCAATGAAGCGCGCTAATTCGATCGAGGCGCCCAAGGTGCTGGCTGCGATGCCGTCGACTGATTACAACGGGGTAATCGGTCACATTGCGTTCGACGACAAGGGTGATTTGAAAGAGGGCGCCATTACGCTTTACGACTTCAAGGACGGCAAAAAAGCAGTTCTCGACGTCGTGAAGATGTGATGACGGGACGTTCAGCCTGACGGCACCGAAACCACCCAACGGTGCCGTTTTTGCATCCGCTCAAGGCGAGTCCGCGACTGTTATCCAGTCGCCAAGGCGAACCGGCAGCGGATAACCCTTACCGGTCTTTTACATCAGTACCCGCAGTGCCGTTGAGATTGGCGTACCGCATCACCGCCCACCGGCTGATGAAGAACGCGAATCCAGTCGCACGGGCTAAGGAGCATTAAATGGATATTTTCATCCAGCAGGTCCTCAACGGGCTGGTGCTTGGCAGCGTTTACGCCATCATCGCACTGGGCTATACGATGGTTTACGGCATCTTGGGCATCATCAACTTCGCTCACGGCGATGTGTTGATGGTGGGCGCGATGGTTGCGCTCTCAGCCATAGGCGTGCTTCAGAACCACTTCCCCGGCCTCGGCAATGTGCCGACGCTCGTCATCGCGCTGATCATTGCGGCCATTGTGTGCGCGGCGGTCGGCTACACGATCGAGCGCGTGGCCTACCGGCCGTTGCGCAAAGCACCGCGTCTCGCCCCGCTGATCACCGCGATCGGCGTGTCGATCCTGCTGCAGACGCTGGCCATGATGATCTGGTCGCGCAACCCGCTGCCGTTCCCGCAGCTGCTGCCTACCGATCCGCTGAACGTGATCAAGGCCACCGACACGACGCCTGGCGCCGTGATCTCGATGACTGAAATCGTGATCATCGTGGTGGCGTTCCTCGTGATGGGCGGCCTGCTGCTGCTGGTCCACAAGACCAAGCTCGGCCGCGCGATGCGAGCCATCGCGGAAAACCCGGGCAATGCCTCGCTGATGGGCGTGAACCCGAACTTCGTGATCTCGGCCACCTTCATGATCGGCTCGGCGCTCGCCGCTCTGGCCGGCGTGATGATCGCGTCGGAATACGGCAACGCGCACTTCTACATGGGCTTCATCCCCGGCCTGAAGGCCTTTACCGCGGCGGTGCTGGGCGGGATCGGCAATCTCGGCGGCGCGATGGTGGGCGGCGTGATTCTCGGCCTGATCGAACAGTTGGGCGCCGGCTATATCGGCAACCTCACTGGCGGTGTGTTCGGCAGTAACTATCAGGACGTGTTCGCTTTCATCGTGCTGATCATCGTGCTGGTGTTCCGTCCGTCGGGCCTGCTTGGCGAACGTGTTGCGGATCGCGCCTGATCCCGGGAGAAAACAGATATGACCTCAATTCAACCGATCGAGCCGTCCACAACGCTCATCCCTGAAAGAAACCTGACGAAGACGCTGACCGTCGGCATCATCACCGCGATCTTCGTGATCGCCGCGCCGATGATCATCGGCAGCGCAGGCGGCAACTACTGGGTCCGCGTGCTCGACTTCGCGATGCTGTACGTGATGCTCGCGCTCGGCCTCAATGTGGTGGTCGGCTTCGCCGGCCTGCTGGACTTGGGCTACATCGCGTTCTACGCGGTCGGCGCCTACACGGCCGCGTTACTGAGCTCGCCGCACCTGGCGTCGCAGTTCGAGTGGATCGCGCATCTCGCGCCGAATGGCCTGCACGTGCCGTTCCTGATCATCGTGCCCTGCGCGATGGCCGTCGCCGCGTTCTTCGGCGTGATTCTCGGCGCACCGACGCTGCGTCTGCGCGGCGACTACCTCGCCATCGTGACGTTGGGCTTCGGGGAAATCGTCCGGATCTTCCTGAACAACCTCGACCGTCCGGTGAACATCACCAATGGCCCGAAGGGGATCACGGGGATCGACCCGGTGCACGTCGGCGACTTCAGCCTCGCGCAAACGCACTCGCTGTTCGGCTTCCAGTTCCCGTCGGTGTACTCGTACTACTACCTGTTCGTGCTGGCCGCGCTGCTGGTGATCTGGGTGTGTACGCGCCTGCAGCACTCGCGTATCGGCCGTGCATGGGCCGCGATCCGCGAAGACGAAATCGCCGCCAAGGCGATGGGCATCAACACCCGTAACGTGAAGCTGCTGGCGTTTGCGATGGGCGCGTCGTTCGGCGGCCTGTCGGGCGCGATGTTCGGCTCGTTCCAGGGCTTCGTGTCGCCGGAATCGTTCACGCTGCCGGAGTCGATCGTGGTGCTGGCGTGCGTGGTGCTGGGTGGCATGGGCCATATTCCGGGCGTGATTCTCGGCGCGGTGCTGCTCGCGGTGCTGCCGGAATTCCTGCGCTCGACGATGGGTCCGCTGCAGAACATGGTGTTCGGCCACGAAATCGTCGATACGGAAGTGATCCGTCAGTTGGTCTACGCACTCGCGATGGTGCTGATCATGCTGTACCGCTCGGAAGGCTTGTGGCCGTCGCCGAAGCACGAAGACAAGATCGCGAAACTGTCGAAGCGTAGCGGCAAGAAGCCGGTACGGGCCTAACGGACACGAGGTGAATAACTATGAGCGATAACATTCGACTGTCCGTGAAGGGCGTGAACAAACGCTTCGGCGGTTTGCAGGCGCTGTCCGACGTCGGGCTGGAGATCAAGGAAGGCACGATCTACGGTCTGATCGGCCCGAACGGCGCCGGCAAGACGACGTTCTTCAACGTGATCACGGGGTTGTACACGCCCGATTCGGGCGACTTCAAGCTCGACGGCGTGAACTATACGCCGACCGCGGTGTATCAGGTGGCGAAGGCCGGCATTGCGCGCACGTTCCAGAACATCCGTCTGTTCGGCGGCATGACCGCGCTGGAAAACGTGATGGTCGGGCGCCACGTGCGTACGAAACACGGCCTGATCGGCGCGGTGTTCCAGACGCCGGCCGAGCGCAAGGAAGAGCGCGAGATCAAGGAGCGCGCGATCGAACTGCTGGAATACGTCGGCATTGCGCAGTACGCGGACTACACGTCGCGCAACCTGTCGTACGGCCACCAGCGCCGTCTGGAAATTGCCCGCGCACTGGCAACCGATCCGAAGCTGCTCGCGCTGGACGAACCGGCGGCCGGCATGAACGCGACGGAAAAGGTCGAGTTGACCAAGCTGCTCGACAAGATCCGCGCGGACGGCAAGACGATCCTGCTGATCGAGCACGACGTGAAACTCGTGATGGGTTTGTGCAACCAGATGACGGTGCTCGACTACGGCAAGGTGATTGCGCAAGGTCTGCCGCAGGACGTGCAGAAGGATCCGAAGGTGATCGAAGCTTATCTGGGTGCGGGGGTCCACTAATGGCTACAGCAATGTTGAAAATCAAGGGCCTGCAGGTCAATTACGGCGGCATCCAGGCAGTCAAGGGGATCGATCTCGAGGTCGCGCAGGGCGAACTGGTCACGCTGATCGGCGCGAACGGCGCGGGCAAGACGACGACGATGAAGGCGATCACGGGTCTGAAGCCCTACACGATCGGCGACATCGAGTACATGGGCGAGTCGATCAAGGGCGTGCCGCCGCATCTGCTGCTCAAGCGCGGTCTCGCGATGGTGCCGGAAGGGCGCGGCATCTTCGCGCGCATGTCGATCGTCGAGAATATGCAGATGGGCGCTTATCTGCGTACGGATACGGACGGCATCAAGGCGGACGTCGATCGCATGTTCGGCTTCTTCCCGCGTCTGAAGGAACGTGCAGCGCAATACGCCGGTACGCTTTCGGGCGGCGAACAGCAGATGCTGGCGATGGCGCGCGCGATCATCTCGCGCCCCAAACTGTTGCTGCTGGACGAGCCGTCGATGGGTCTGTCGCCGATCATGGTCGAGAAGATTTTCGAAGTGGTGCGGGCGATTTCGGCTGAAGGGATGACCGTGCTGCTGGTCGAGCAGAACGCGCGTCTGGCGCTGCAAGCAGCGAACCGCGGCTACGTGATGGACTCGGGTCTGGTCACGATGTCGGGCGACGCGAAGCAGATGCTGGATGATCCGAAGGTGCGGGCAGCTTATCTGGGTGAATAAGCCTGATTAGTTTGCTCTGCGTATAAAAAAGGCCGCATGCGCGAAAACGCATGCGGCCTTTTTCTATCTGGCGCGACTCGGGATCAGGCGGCAGGCACCGCGTCCGCGAATTCACCCAGGCGCTTGCCGAGGCTGATCACCGCATCGGCGCGATAACCGAGCGCTTCGTAAAACGCACGGATGTCGGCCTTCGCGGACAACACCTGCAGATTCAGCTTCGGACAGCCGCGCTCCGTCAGTGCGTTTTCGACATGCGCCACGAGCCGCGTGCCGATCCCGTGACGACGCAGCGACTCATCCACCGCGAGCGAATACAGCCAGCCGCGGTGGCCGTCGTAGCCGCCCATCACCGTGCCGACGATCCGCTCGCAGAGCACAGCTACAAAGAACAGTTCCGGCTGCGTCGCCAGCTTGTTGGCGATCGACAGATGCGGATTGCGCTGCGGCCGCGTCACGTCCCGGTACTCGGGGAAGGCTTGCTGCCACAGTGCGACCACCGCATCGGTGTCGCTCGCTTCGAAGCGGCGGATCGATAGCGTTGCGCTCGTCGTCATACGCGCGGTCCTGTTCGGTTACAGCGTGTCGAGAATCGAACGCAGCATCGCCATCATCTGGTCGATTTCTTCGTTCGTCACGTTCAGCGCCGGCATGAAGCGCAGCAGGTTCGGGCGCGCCGCGTTCAGCAGCAGGCCGTCGGGCTGCATGTCGCGCGCCTTTTCGACGATCTGGTTGCCGATGTCCTTGCCGAGCAGCAGCGCGCGCAGCAGGCCTTCGCCGCGTTCGCCCTTGAAGCCGCGCTCTTCCGACAACTCCAGCAGCTTCGCGCGCAGATACTCGCCGCGCGCCCGCACGCCTTCGAGGAAGCCCGGCGCCGTGAGTTGCGAAATCACCGAGTAGCCGACCGCGGTCATCAGCGGATTGCCGTTGTAGGTGCCGCCCTGATCGCCCGCTTCGAACACGGCGATCTCTGCTTTCGCGAGTAGCGCCGCGAGCGGCACGCCGCCGCCGATGCCCTTGCCGAGCGTCATGATGTCCGGCTCGATGCCCGACAGTTCGTACGCGAACAGCGTGCCGGCACGGCCGCAGCCGCTTTGCACTTCATCGACGATCAGCAAAAGGTTGTGCTTCTTCGTCAGCTCGCGCAGCTGCTGCATGAACTCGCGGGTGGCGGGAATCACGCCGCCTTCGCCCTGAATCGGTTCGAGCATCACGGCAACGGTCTTCGCGTTGATGAGTTTTTCCACCGACGCGATGTCGTTCAGATCCGCCTTCGGGAAGCCCGGCACTTGCGGTGCATAGATCGTGTCCCAACCCGGCTTGCCGCTCGCCGACATGGTGGCGAGCGTGCGGCCGTGGAAGCTGTGATCGAACGTGATGATCTCGAACGCGCCGTCCTTGAATTTTTTGCCCCACTTGCGGGCGAGCTTGATCGCGCCTTCGTTAGCTTCTGCGCCGCTGTTCGCGAAGAACACCTTGTCGAAGCAGCTATGTTGCGTGAGCAGGCCGGCGAGTTGCGCCATCGGCTGGTTGTAGAAGGCCGGCGATGGGTTGATCAGCAGTTGCGCCTGCTTGTTCAGCGCTTCGATCATGCCGTCGTTGCAATGGCCGAGGCTGTTGACCGCCCAGCCCTGGATGAAGTCCAGATATCGCTTGCCGTTGTTGTCGTAGAGCCACGAGCCTTTGCCGTGCGTGAAAACGATTTCGGGCCGGTTCGTGATGTACATCAGCGACTCGATCGGATATTCATTGAAATTCATGACGGCAGGCTCCAGACAGCGGGGGTGAAGGGTGGATGAAGATTGGCCAACGACGAACCAGGGGCCGGAAAAACAGAAAAGCCACGGCATGCCGTGGCTTTCATGATTCGAACAGCTTGCGCCTTGGTGTGGCGCGAATCCGTGACGAAGCCAGCGGCGTCCCTAGGGGAGCGGCGAGCGGCGACGTCGAAGTTCGGATTGGATGCGGTTCATGCGCGAAAGAATACGACAAGGAAAGCGCTGGTGTAAACCATGAATTTGCGTTGGACGGATATTTTTGTCCGCGGCGCGAGTTCATGCGGCTTGCGGATTATGAGATGTCCGGCTGACTAAAATGTGACGGCGGCGCTCTGAATCGACTGTCCGACGGGCAGGGCGACTCGCAACGAACAACTGAGAACAGTCGCCGGAAATGCAAATGGGCGCTCATCTGAGCGCCCATTCTGAATCAGGAAGCCGGGGGTCCGCCCATCCGAAGATAGCTGCCGACGCTGATCCCGACTTATCGCCAACAATTCTAAAATCCAAGGAGGTTCCCGTCAATGGACCACCTCACAGACCAGGAAATTTCCGCAGTCGCAGCGCTGCTTTCCGGAGAACGTTTGAGTACTTTTCATGCGATGGCGGGCACGACTCGCGCGGCCGTTGCGCTCCATCAGCAGATGCTGCAACTCGCCGGGGCATTGATGAGCGTGACGGCGGTCGTCGAAATAGCGCTGCGCAATGCGGTGTGCGATCGGCTGAGCGATCACTTTGGCGTCGACGGCTGGTTGCGTCGTCCACCCGCGTCGTTCGTTTGGAAAGTTGAGGAGCGGAGCAAGATCGAAGCGGCGGTGCGCGGAGCGCAACGCGCAGCGTATGCCAAGCTAACAGCTTCTGACAAGCGCGCGCTCGACCAAACCGTGTTCCGTCGCGGCGTGCCAGCGGGCCTGGAACATGAGCATCGGGTCGACGCGCGGCAAAAAGCGATCGCTGTTCGAAGCGGTCAGGTGATTACCCAACTCACGATGTACTTCTGGAAGCGCCTTTTTTCCCGCGACTACGAACAGACACTGTGGAAACCGGCGCTAAAGCGCATTTTTCCGGAAAAGCGGATCGACAGGTCCGCGGTTGCCGTTCAGCTTGAGCGCATCTACCAGACCCGCAATCGCGTTGCACACCATGAACCTGTGTATGGTCACAGGCTGTTCGACACGCTGAGCGCGGTGGATTTTCTGGCTTCGAATCTGGGAGCGGCGGGCGGCGATGGCCGTACCCCGTTGCATAAAATGCTGGAGTCCGAACATGCCGCGCTCGAGAATCAGGCGCACGTGCTTCAGCGCAAAATCGAGATTTGCGTCGGTGCGAACCATCAATGCACGAAGCGCGGCCATTTGCATAGCCGCGCTTCCAGAAATGCGCATGGCGAGCATCGACGCCCCTGCGTCGATGCCGCTCCCATCAAACCGCGTTCGCCAGATCCGCTGCGCTCGTGAACGAATCCGCGTAGAACTCGTCTTCCGGCAAACCGTGATGCTGCGTGAAATCGCGCTGCGCCGACTCGACCATTACCGGCGCGCCGCACGCATACACCTGATACGCCGACAGATCCGGCAGATCCTCGATCACCGCGCGATGCACGAAACCGACGCGGCCTGTCCATGCGTCGCCCGCGTCCGGTTCCGAGAGCACCGGCACGAACTTGAAGTTCGGAATCTCGCGCGCCCATTGTTCGGCCAGCTCGAGGAGATACAGGTCCTTCTTGCGACGTGCGCCCCAGTAGAGCGTCATCGGCCGGTTCAGGTTCTTGAACAGCGCGTGCTCGACGATCGCCTTCAGCGGCGCGAAACCCGTACCCGACGCGAGCAGCACGATCGGCTTATCCGAATCTTCACGCAGGAAGAACGTGCCGAGCGGCGCTTCGAAGCGCAGAATGTCGCGCTCCTTCATGGTGTTGAACACGTGATCAGTGAACGCGCCGCCGGGCATGTGACGGATGTGCAATTCGATCGGACCTTCCGTGTGCGGCGCATTCGCCATCGAATAGCTGCGGCGCTTGCCGTCTTTCAGAATGAATTCGAGGTACTGGCCGGCGAGATATTGCAGACGCTCGTTGGCGGGCAATTGCAGCTTCAGCACGACGACATCGTCGGCCTTGCGCTCGATCGCGTTCACGCGGCACGGCAGCTTCTTGACCTGCACGTCGCCGACGCCCGCCACTTCGCGGATGTCCACTTCGAGATCGGTGCAAGCGGTCGCGCAGCAGAAGAGCGCCATGCCGCGCGTCTTTTCGTCGTTCGACAAAGCCGACGACGAATGCGGGCGCTGTTCGATTTCCCCGCTGACCACAGTGCCCTTGCACGAACCGCAGGCGCCATTCTTGCAGCCGTACGGCAGGCCGATGCCCTGGCGCAAGGCGGCGCTCAGCACCGGTTCGTCCTGTTCTACCTGAAACTGCCGGCCGCTTTGCCGGAGCGTGACGTTAAATGCCATAAAGTGTTCGAAATCGAAAAGTCGGTAATCGTTATGGGACCCGTGCGATCGGACCCGGCGTGTCAACTGCGCGGTACGTGCCGCGCTTGACGGCTACAATGCGTCCACCATGAAAGCGACACGAAACTTCCGCCGGCCGCGCGTGTTAATCGTAGGTTGCGGCGATGTCGGCATGCGCTGCGTGCCCTTGCTGCGGCCACGCGCGCATGTCTTCGCGCTGACCAGCCACGCCGGGCGCTGCGCCGAATTGCGCGCCGCGGGCGTTACGCCGCTGGTCGGCGATCTCGACGTGCGCGGCAGCCTGAAACGGTTGGCGGGCCTCGCACCGACGGTGCTGCATCTCGCGCCGCCACAGAAAACCGGCGACGACGACCGCCGTACCCGCGCCTTGCTCGCTACTTTAAGCACGCGCCGCGCTTCAGCGCGGGCCGCCGTGGCGCCTGCGGCCGCGCCGGTGGGGCGGTTGCGCCAACTTCGTGCCTCGTGGGCGGAATCTGGAACAGCCAATATTGTACCCGACGGGGTGCGCCGGACCGCCGGTTCGCGTGCACCCGTGCGCCTCGTGTACGCGAGCA
Organism: Paraburkholderia phytofirmans; assembly: GCF_046028095.1. Classification (GTDB taxonomy): domain Bacteria; phylum Pseudomonadota; class Gammaproteobacteria; order Burkholderiales; family Burkholderiaceae; genus Paraburkholderia; species Paraburkholderia phytofirmans_A. The sequence goes on along the minus strand of NZ_JAQQDJ010000007.1, from coordinate 166,989 downwards.
CGACGGGCGTCTATGGCGACTGCGGCGGCGCGTGGATCGACGAGACCCGCGCGACGCAAGCCGCCAATCCGCGCGCCAAACGGCGCGTATCGGCCGAGCGGCAATTGCGGCGCGCGACCGCGCGCGGCAGCGTCGCGGCGAGCATCGCGCGGATTCCGGGCATCTACGCGGGCAACCGCCTGCCGCTCGCGCGGCTCGAAAAGCGCACGCCAGCCCTGATCGATGCCGACGACGTCTACACTAACCACATTCACGCCGACGATCTCGCCGCGATCCTCGTACGCATCGCTACGCACGGGCGGCCGGGGCGCGTAGTGCATGCGTCCGACGACACGTCGCTGAAAATGGGCGAGTACTTCGACGAGGTCGCCGATGCGTTCGGCCTCGCGCGCGCGCCGCGCATCACGCGAGCCGAAGCGGAGTCGCAGATCGAGCCGACCTTGCTGTCGTTCATGCGTGAATCGAGGCGGCTGATCAACCGGCGTCTTAAAGATGAGTTGCGGGTGCGCTTGCGGTATCCGAGCGTGGAAGATTTTCTGCGTGAAGGCGTGAAAGAGTAGCCCGAAGCACGCCGTTTCAAGTCGCCTCACGCACCGCAGAAACCCACGAAAAAGCGCGGCAAAAAGCCATCTCACCAGGCGTCGCCCGGAAAGTCCCATCCGCGCCGCGCTCCACTGCATCAGCGCGACGCGGCCTCGCGAGGCCTACGTCAGCGCGGGCAATGCCTCCAGCAACAGGAAACACAGCATCGCGCCGATCAACGCGCCGATCAGGTTCGGATGATATTTGTGCCGCAACCGCATCATGACCAGCAATCCGCCGATCAGGACCAGTCCGACGCACACGAAAGCAATCATCACGGACGAAATCTGGAAACCATCGTGGATGACCATGGCGCCCCTCCTTGAACTCTTTGTAGTCTTTGTTTAAGCGAGTATAGGGCGGGGTGTAAGGAAGATCATGCTGCGACGCAGCGCGCAAGCAGGCGCCGCGCGCGCTATGTGGGCAGCCGCTCATGCGTTTTCCTGCCGCATCAAGAGCTTAAAGGGGCGCTACCGGTTTACCCGCTCCGTAAAGATCCGAGGTCGGTTTCGTCGAGCCATTGCCATGCGCCCGGCGCAAGCGTTTCGGGCAACGCGAGCCCGCCGATCCGCTCGCGATGCAGCGCTTCGCAACGGTTGCCGGCCGCGGCGATCATCCGCTTGACCTGGTGATACTTGCCTTCCATCACGGTGAGCGCGAGCGTGTGAGCGCCGCGCGCCGCTGCGTCGACTGCGGCAATCGGTTTGGGCTCGCCGTGCAGCAGCACGCCGTCGCGCAGCGCGCCCAATTGCGCGTCGTCGAGCGGATGACGCATGGTCGCGACATACACCTTCGGCACTTTGCGTTTCGGCGATGTGAACAGGTGCACGAACTTGCCGTCGTCGGAGAGCAGCAAGAGGCCGGTCGTGTCCTGATCGAGGCGGCCCACGCATTGCACGCCGCGCTCGGCGAACTGCGGCGGCAACAGGCTGAACACGCTCAGATGATGCTGCGGATCACGCGAACATTCGTAGCCCGCCGGCTTGTTCAGCAGCAGATAGGCGTGCTCGCGATACGGCCAGACGACGCCGTCCACGCTGAAGGAGAAGGCAGTGTCGCCGGTGGGGAAATCGGTGTCGGCATCGGTGCAGACAGTGCCGCCAATGCTCACGCGCGCGTCGGCGATCAGCGCGCGGCATTGGCGGCGCGAGCCGAAACCTTGAGTGAAGAGGAGGCTTTCGAGATTCATGGCGAGCGAAGAATAACACCGCAAGAAGCGGAGCGCCCCGCGGCGCGAGTCGGAACACGATGAACTCCTTCATGTCACGTCGCAGGAGTTCATTGATGCACGCTACATCCTCAACATCTTCCGCGCCCCGACTGCCGGCCGCCTTTCAGCGGCTCGGGTGGTCGAACCTCGTCGCGCAATCCGCCGAACAGATCAGCCTCGCCGCCGCGCCGCTCGTCGCGGTCTTTGCACTCGGCGCCGACGCGCGCGACACGGGTCTGCTGCAAACCGCGCAGACGTTGCCGTTCCTGTTGCTGTCGATCCCGCTCGGCGTCTGGGCCGACCGCCGCTCGCGCCGCACGTTGATGACACTCGCCGAAAGCGTGCGCGTGATCGCCATGCTGTGCGTGCTGCTGCTCGTCATGACCCATACGCTGAGCTTGCCGCTGCTCGCCGCGCTCGGCTTCATCGCCGCGACCGGCACGGTGGCCTACAACGTCGCGGCGCCGTCGCTAGTGCCCGCGCTCGTGCCGCGCGAAGCGTACGCCAGCGCGAACGGCCGGCTCGAACTCGCGCGCAGCGTGGCGTATTCCGCGGGGCCGGCGCTCGGCGGCCTGCTGGTCGGCTGGATCGGCGCGGGTTGGGCTTATGGCTGCGCGGCCGCGCTGTCGGCGCTGGCCGTCGCGTTGCTGGCGGGCTTGCACGAACCGCCGCGCACGGCCTTGCCGCAACGTCACTTCATGCTGGAACTGCGCGACGGTACGCGTTTCGTGCTGCGCGATGCGTTACTGCGTCCGATGCTCGCAACCGCGGTTTTTTTCAACCTCGGCTTCTTCGTGCTGCAAGCGGTGTATGTGCCGTACGCGGTGCATCGGCTGGGTCTGAGCGCGTCGGCGGTTGGCGTGACGCTCGGCGCCTACGGTGTCGGCATGGTGTGCGGCGCGCTCGCTGCGCCCGCCATCGCGCGACGCCTCGCATTCGGCCGCGTGCTGATCATCGGGCCGTCGTGCGGGCTGCTCGCGTCGCTCGTGATGGTGGCGACACTCGTTACGCCGTCGTTCTGGCTGGCGATGCTGAGCTTTTTCCTGCTCGGCGCCGGACCGATTCTGTGGGTGGTCGGCTCGACCACGCTGCGTCAGGCCATCACACCGGAACGGATGATGGGCCGCGTCTCCGCGCTCAACAGCACCGCCACCTACGGCGCGCGGCCGCTCGGCGCATTGCTCGGCGCGGCGATCAGCGCGCGCTGGGGCATGGACGCGTGTCTGGTCGCGGCGACGGTGGCCTTCCTCGTGCAGGCGTTGATCATCGTGATGTCGCCGGCGGCGCGGCTGGCTCGCATTCCCGAGCAAAGCGCCGCGGTTTGCTGAAAACAGATTTTCATACTGCGTGTCGGTGCGCGCGACACACGTCGTTTTTCAGCACAGTGCCTCCGTGAAAACCCTCAAAAATGAAAATGAATTTTTTTCTGCGAGATTTCCGTGTAAATATACTTTCATTCATTTTGATTACGCCAAGCGCCACGCCGCCTCGTTCGCATGATTCATCAACCGTCCGTTGCATCCGATTCCGCCGAGCAGGCCATCGCCGCGCGCATTGCCGCGGCCATGCCGACCCTCACGCCGATTCACCGGCGTATGGGCGACTACGTGCTGGCCAATCTTTTTCGCGCGGCGACCATGCGGATCGACGAACTGGCCAGCGTGGTGGGCGCCTCGGTGGCGACGGCAAACCGCTTCGCCCGCGCGCTCGGGTTCGACGGCTATCCGCAGTTTCGTGAGGCGCTGGTGCGCGGTTTCGAGGCGACGCTCGCACCGGTCGAACGCTTGCGCAGTGCGCAGGAGTCGCTCGCAGCCGGCGACGACGTGGTCGACGCCTCGCTCGAACAGGCCGCCAACAATCTGCACGCCACCCGCACGGCAATCGACAGCGCCGCGGCCGAAGCCGCCGTCGAAGCGATCATCGCCGCGCGCCGCGTGTTCGTGCTCGGCTTCGGCGCCAGCGCGTTTCTCGCGGGTCTGATGGAACACGGCCTGATGCCGTATCACGACAACGTGCAGTCGCTCGCGCTGATGGGCGGACCGTCGCATGCCGCGCGACGTCTGTTCGCTTCCAACGAGAGCGATCTCGTCATCGGCATCGCTTTTCCGCGCTACGTCGAAGATACGATCGAGCTCGCGCATCGCGCGGCAGGCCGTGGCGCCCGCGTGCTCGCGCTCACCGACAGTCCGCGTTCGCCGCTCGCGCAGTTCGCCGACATCTCGCTCTACATCCGCGCCGACCGGCGGCTCGCGGCGAACGCCGATTCGGCCGTTCTCGCCGTGATCGAAGCGCTGTGCGACGCGGTGGCGTATCGCGCGAAACGCTCAGTGAAGGCCGCCGCCGAAGTCAGCGAATTCCTGCTGCCGTGGCTCGTCGATCCACAAGCCGAGGCCGCCGGCACGAACGCGCGACCCGCGCGCGGCGCGGCCCGAACCACCCGCACTTCCCGCACTCCTCGCACTACGAAAGCCAAACGATGAACTCCAACGCAGTCATTGCCATTCATGGCGGGGCAGGGACGATCCTGCGCACGTCGATGTCGGCCAGCGCCGAAGCCGAATACCACGCCGCCTTGCACGCAGTGCTGAGCGCCGGCCAGCGCGTGCTCGCCGAAGGCGGCAGCGCGCTCGACGCCGTCAGCGAAGCCGTGCGCCTGCTCGAAGACTGTCCGCTCTTCAACGCGGGCCGCGGCGCGGTCTACACGGCGGCCGGCACGCACGAACTCGACGCGGCGATCATGGACGGCAGCACGCTCGAAGCCGGCGCGATCTGCTGCGTGAAGCGCGTGCGCAATCCGATTCTGGCCGCGCGCCGCGTGCTCGAACGCAGCGAGCATGTGCTGTTCACCGGCGAAGGCGCGGAAGCGTTCGCCGCCGCGCAAGGACTCGAATTCGCCGAGCCGGAGTATTTCCATACCGAAGCGCGTCATCGTCAATGGCTGATCGCGCGCGGTCAGCAACGCGCCATGCTCGATCACGATGGCGCGACGCTCGCGGCCGCGCCATCGTCGAACGATGACGATCCCACGCCGCATGAACCGATCGATCCGAACCGCAAGTTCGGCACGGTCGGCGCGGTCGCGCTCGATCAGCACGGTCACGTAGCGGCGGCGACATCGACAGGCGGCGTCACCAACAAGCAGGTTGGCCGGGTCGGCGATACGCCGCTGATCGGCGCGGGCTGCTATGCGGACGACGCGACCTGCGCGGTCTCGACCACCGGCTCGGGCGAAATGTTCATGCGCATGGTCGCGGCCTACGACGTCGCCGCGCAAATGGCCTACCGCAACGTGTCGCTGCAGGAAGCAGCCGACGACGTGGTGATGAACCGCCTGCCGAAGATCGACGGACGCGGCGGCCTGATCGCCGTCGATGCGCGCGGCAACGTCACGCTGCCGTTCAACACCGAAGGCATGTACCGCGGTTTTGCGCGGCTCGGCGAAACGCCGGTGACGGCGATTTACCGCTAATCCGTGCGTTAGATAACCGCCTGAACCCCCGTTAGCCGCGTTCGAATTCAAAGGAACCACCGTGCCGACTTCATCGCACACCGCCCGTCCGCTTATCGAAACCTTGCCGCCGCAACGCGTGCTCGCGGTCGACGATCTGTCGGTCGCATTCCGCAGCGGCGACACCACCTTCAACGCGGTGCGTAATCTCTCGCTGACGGTCGAGCGCGGCGAGACGCTGGCGATCGTCGGCGAATCGGGTTCGGGCAAATCAGTGACCTCGCTCGCGTTGATGCGGCTGATCGAGCACGGCGGTGGGCGCCTTGCCGGCGGCAGCATCGCTTTCCGGCGCCGCGACGGCAGCGTGCTCGACCTCGCGAAAGCGTCGTCCGGTACGATGCGTTCGATTCGCGGCGCCGACATCGCGATGATTTTTCAGGAGCCGATGACCTCGCTCAATCCGGTCTTCACGGTGGGCGATCAGATCAGCGAGGCGATCGCGTTGCATCAGGGCAAGAGCCGCTCTGCCGCGCACGCTGAAACGCTGCGTCTGCTCGAACTCGTGCGCATTCCCGAGGCGCGGCGCGTGGCGGCGCGGTTTCCGCATCAACTGTCGGGCGGCATGCGCCAACGCGTGATGATCGCAATGGCGCTGTCGTGCAAACCTGCATTGCTGATCGCCGACGAACCGACCACCGCGCTCGACGTGACGATCCAGGCGCAGATTCTGCAACTGATCCGCGGCTTGCAGGACGAGATGAACATGGGCGTGATCTTCATCACGCACGACATGGGCGTGGTCGCCGAAGTGGCGGACCGCGTGCTGGTGATGTATCGCGGCGAGAAGGTGGAAGAGGGCGCGTCCGATGCGTTGTTCGCCGCGCCGTCGCATCCTTATACGAAGGCGTTGCTCGCCGCCGTGCCGCGTCTCGGCGCGATGCAAGGCACCGATCAGCCGGCCAAGTTTCCGATCCTGACCGTCGAGCAGGCGAGCCTGAGCGGCGCGGATCAAGCCGTGCGTCCCGCTGCCGCTGTCGCCGAAGAAACGCAGCCGCTGGTGCAGGAAAGCACGCCGCCGATTCTGCGAGTCCGCGATCTGGTCACGCGCTTTCCCGTCAAGAGCGGATTGTTCGGCCGCTTGACGGGCCGCGTGCATGCGGTGGAGAAAGTCAGCTTCGATTTGCGGCCCGGCGAGACGCTCGCACTGGTCGGCGAATCCGGTTGCGGCAAATCGACCACGGGCCGCTCGCTGCTGCGTCTCGTCGAAAGTCAAAGCGGGTCGATCGAATTCAACGGCAAGGAAATCAGTTCGCTAACGGGCCCCGCGTTGCAGGCGCTGCGGCGCGATATCCAGTTCATTTTCCAGGACCCGTTCGCCTCGCTGAATCCGCGTTTGACGGTCGGCTTCTCGATCATGGAGCCGCTGCTCGTGCACGGCGTCGCGCACGGCGCCGAAGCGCAGGCAAGGGTGGCGTGGCTGCTCGACAAAGTCGGCTTGCCGTCCGAAGCCGCGCGGCGCTATCCGCACGAATTCTCCGGCGGTCAACGGCAACGCATCGCGATTGCGCGTGCGCTGGCGTTGAACCCCAAAGTCGTGATCGCCGACGAATCCGTGTCGGCACTCGACGTCTCCGTGCAAGCGCAGATCGTCAATCTGATGCTCGATTTGCAGCGTGAACTCGGCGTCGCGTATCTGTTCATTTCGCACGACATGGCCGTGGTCGAACGCGTCAGTCATCGCGTCGCGGTGATGTATCTCGGCCAGATCGTCGAAATCGGCCCGCGCCGCGCGGTGTTCGAAGCGCCGCAGCATCCGTACACGAAGAAGCTGATGGGCGCGGTGCCGGTCGCCGATCCGGCGCGCCGTCACGCAAAGCGCATGCTCGCCGCCGACGAGATTCCGAGCCCGATCCGCGCGCTCGACGATGAACCTATCGTCGCGCCGCTCGTGGCAGTCGGCCCGGATCATTTCGTCGCCCAGCATCACGTGGGCGGCGCGTACTGAAACCACGTACTACAACCTCTAGCCACACGTTTCTTCTCGCAGCATCACAACCTGTTTTCATTTCGCAGCCTGGAGCCAACCTCATGAACCTGCTGGTCCCGTCTTCTCCGTTTCGTTTGCGCGCGCTGGTCAGCGGCGGCGCGGTGGTGTTCGCAATGCTCGCGGGCAATGCGGCGCACGCCGACACCACGGCCGTGATGGCCGTCGCCTCGACCTTCACGACGCTCGATCCGTACGATGCCAACGACACGCTCTCGCAAGCCGTCGCCAAGTCGTTCTATCAGGGGCTGTTCGGCTTCGACAAGGACATGAAGCTGGTCAACGTGCTGGCCGACAGCTACGAAGCCAGCCCGGATGCGAAGGTCTATACGTTCAAGCTGCGCCATGGCGTGAAGTTCCAGGACGGCACCGACTTCAACGCAGCGGCGGTGAAAGCGAACTTCGACCGCGTAACGGATCCGGCGAACAAGCTCAAGCGCTACAACATGTTCAACCGTATCGAGAAGACCGAAGTGGTCGATCCGTACACGGTGAAGATCACGCTGAAGGCGCCGTTCTCGGCGTTCGTCAATGTGCTGGCGCATCCGTCGGCGGTGATGATTTCGCCGGACGCGTTGAAGAAGTATGGCAAGGACATCGCGTTCCATCCGGTCGGCACGGGTCCGTTCGAACTGGTGAAGTGGGATCCGGCGGGCGACCTGACGGTGAAGAAGTTTGCCGGCTACTGGAAGAAGGGCTACCCGAAGGTCGACGCGATCGACTGGAAGCCGGTGGTCGACAACAACACGCGTGCTGCGTTGATGCGTACCGGTGAAGCGGATTTCGCGTTCCAGGTGCCGTTCGAACAGGCCGCGCAATTGCAGTCGAGCCCGAAGGTCGATCTGATCGCGTCGCCGTCGATCATTCAGCGCTACATTAGCCTGAACGTGAACCAGAAGCCGTTCGACAATCCGAAGGTGCGTGAAGCGCTGAACTACGCGGTCAACAAGGACGCGCTCACCAAGGTCGTGTTCGCCGGTTACGCGACGCCGGCCGATGGCGTGGTGCCGCAAGGCGTCGACTACGCGGTGAAGCAGGGTCCGTGGCCGTACGATCCGGCCAAGGCGCGCGCGTTGCTGAAGGAAGCGGGCTATCCGAACGGCTTCGAAACCACGCTGTGGTCCGCGTATAACTACTCGACCGCGCAAAAGGTGATCCAGTTCGTGCAGCAGCAACTCGCGCAAGTGGGCATCAAGGCGCAGGTCGAAGCGCTCGAAGCGGGTCAGCGCGTCGCCAAGGTGGAAAGCGCGCAGGATGCCGCGACGGCGCCGGTTCGCATGTACTACGCGGGCTGGTCGTCGTCGACGGGCGAAGCGGATTGGGCGATCACGCCGCTGCTCGCGTCGGTCTCGTTCCCGCCGAAGATGGTCAATACCGCGTACTACAAGAACGATACCGTCGACAGCGATCTGAAGCAGGCGCTCGAAACCACCGACCGTACGAAGAAAGCCGAGCTTTATACCGATGCGCAAAAACGCATCTGGGCCGACGCGCCGTGGATTTTCCTCGTCAAGGAGAAGGTCGTGTACGCGCGCAGCAAGCGTCTGTCGGGTGCGTATGTGGCGCCGGACGGTTCGTTCAATTTCGACGAGATCGCGATCAAGTGATGAGCTGAGCGTGTGCGCGGGCGTGCCGTTTCATTAGCACGCCGCGCTGCACGGTCGCCGCTTTGCACCACTACGCGCCGCACAAGATCTTTCGTTTCCCGCATCATTGCCGGATTGAATGTCATGCTGAATTTCCTCGTCAAACGTCTCTTTGGCCTGCTGCCGACGCTGTTCATCGTCGCCGTGCTGGTGTTCCTGTTCGTGCATATGCTGCCGGGCGATCCGGCGCGGCTCGCTGCCGGTCCCGACGCGGATGAGGCGACCGTTTCGCTGGTGCGTGCCGACCTCGGCCTGAACAAGCCGATGCCGCAGCAGTTCGCGAGCTTCTTCGTGAAGATCGCGCACGGCGACTTCGGCATTTCGACGCGCAGCAAGCGGCCGGTCAGCCAGGAAATCGGCGAGCGCTTCATGCCGACGCTGCTGCTCACGCTCGCCAGCATGGTGTGGGCGGTCGTGCTGGGCATGGGCATCGGCATCGTCTCGGCCGTGTGGCGCAACCGCTGGCCCGACCGGCTCGGCATGACGCTCGCGGTATCGGGCATTTCCTTTCCCGCCTTCGCGCTCGGCATGCTGCTGATGGAGATCTTTTCGGTGAAGCTGGGCTGGCTGCCGATTGTCGGCGACGGTTCGTGGCAGAGCTACGTGTTGCCGTCGCTCACGCTCGGCGCGGCCGTCGCGGCGGTGATGGCGCGCTTTACGCGGGCCTCGTTCGTCGAAGTGATGAACGAAGACTTCGTGCGGACCGCGCGCGCCAAGGGCGTGCCCGAGCGTCTCGTGATCGTCAAACACTGCCTGCGTAACGCGATGATTCCCGTCATCACGATGATGGGTCTGCAATTCGGTTTTCTGCTGGGCGGTTCGATCGTGGTCGAAGTGGTGTTCAACTGGCCAGGCCTCGGACGCCTGCTGGTGGATGCCGTTTCGATGCGCGACTATCCGGTGATTCAGGCTGAAGTGCTGTTGTTCTCGCTGGAATTCATCATCATCAATCTGGTCGTGGACGTGCTGTACGCCGTGATCAACCCGACCATCCGTTTCAAGTGAGGCCCGCATGAGCACGACCGCCACCGAGCCGACTGCGGCCAACACCGTGAAAGCACAAGCCGCCATCCGTACGCCATGGAGCGAGTTCTGGCGCAAATTCCGTAAGCAGCATGTCGCACTCGGCGCCGGCATCTTCGTGCTGCTGTTGATTGCGGTCGCGATCGTCGCGCCGCACATCGTGCCGTACGATCCGGAGAATTTCTTCGACTACGATGCGTTGAATGCAGGGCCGTCCGCGGCGCACTGGTTCGGCGTGGATTCGTTGGGCCGCGATATTTTCAGCCGTATTCTCGCGGGCTCGCGCATTTCGCTCGAAGCGGGTTTTCTGTCCGTTGCGATCGGCGCGGTGATCGGCACGTTCTTCGGCTTGCTCGCCGGCTACTATGAAGGCTGGTGGGATCGGATCACCATGCGCGTGGCCGACGTGCTGTTCGCGTTTCCCGGCATTCTGCTGGCGATCGGCGTGGTGGCGATTCTCGGCAACGGCATGATCAACGTGATCTGCGCGGTCGCTATCTTCAGTATTCCGGCGTTCGCGCGGCTCGTGCGCGGCAATACGCTGATGCTCAAGCAGCTCACGTATATCGAGGCGGCGCGCAGCATCGGCGCTTCGGATTGGACGATCATCGTGCGACATATTTTGCCGGGGACGATTTCCTCGGTGGTGGTGTACTTCACGATGCGTATCGGCACCTCGATCATCACCGCGGCGAGTCTGTCGTTTCTCGGTCTCGGCGCGCAACCGCCGACGCCGGAGTGGGGCGCGATGCTCAACGAAGCGCGCGCCGACATGGTCACGGCGCCGCATATCGCGCTGTTTCCGAGTCTCGCGATTTTCCTGACCGTGCTGGCGTTCAATCTGCTCGGCGACGGTTTGCGCGATGCGCTCGATCCGAAGCTCGACCGGCCATGAATTCGACCGAGCTTCAAAACGCGCCGCATATCGGCACGTTGCCACGCGGTCCACTCGGCACGATTGCCGATGTGCAGGGCGTGACAGTCGGACATTGCACGCTCGATCAAGGTGACGTGCAAACCGGCGTGACCGTGATTCGTCCACATGACGGCGATCCGTTTCTCGCGAAGGTGCCAGCGGCGGCGTCGGTGATCAACGGGTTCGGCAAAAGCATCGGGCTCGTGCAGGTCGAAGAACTCGGCACGTTGGAAACGCCGATCGCGTTGACCAATACGTTCGGCGTCGGCGCCGTCGCGCAGGCGCAGATTCGTGCGGCCATTCGCGCGAATCCGCGGATTGGGCGCGAGTGGTCGACGGTCAATCCGCTGGTGTTCGAATGCAATGACGGGTATCTGAACGATATCCAGGCACTGGCCGTCACCGCGCAGCATTTCGACGATGCGTATGCCGCGGCCAGCGCGGATGTCGCAAGCGGATCGGTCGGCGCGGGGCGGGGCATGTCGTGCTTCGATATGAAGGGCGGCATTGGCAACGCGTCGCGCGTGGTGAAAGCAGCGGGGCGTAGCTATACCGTCGGCGCTTTGGTGCTGGCGAACTTCGGCCGGCTGCCGATGCTGACCATCGACGCCACGCCGATCGGCCGTGTGCTGGCCGAACGCGCGAACAAAGAGTCAACGAAGCCAGAGCAAGGCTCGATCATCATGATCGTCGCCACCGACGCGCCGCTCGATGCACGCCAGCTCAAGCGCCTCTCGTTACGCGCGGCGGCGGGTCTCGCACGCACCGGTTCCGTCTACGGCCACGGCAGCGGCGATATCGCGCTCGCGTTTTCAACGGCCTATACCGTGCCGCACGGCGCCGACTTCATCACTTTCCCACCGCTCCTCGCCGACGAACGTCTCGACCCGCTCTTTCGCGCATGCGCTGACAGCGTCGAGCAGGCAATTCTCGACGCCTTGTGGAGCGCCATATCCGTAACCGGGCGCGACGCTCACCAGCGTCTATCGCTGCGTGACTCAGTGCCCGATCTCGCCCAACTACTCGAACGCACTCGCTGATGAAAGTCCTCATTTCCGCCGACATCGAAGGCATTGCCGGTGTGTTTCATCCCGAACAGACGCGCGCGGGCAACGGCGAATACGAAGCCGCGCGCCGCTGGATGACGCTCGAAGCCAACGCCGCCATCGAAGGCGCCTTCGCCGGCGGCGCGACGCAAGTGTGGGTCAACGATTCGCACGGCGGCTTTCGCAATCTGCTGCCCGACCTGCTCGACGCGCGCGCGCAGATCGTGCTCGGCAAGCCGCGCACTTTGGGCATGATGGCCGGGCTCGAATACGGCGCGGCACTAGTCTTTATGATCGGCTATCACGCCATGTCGCAAACGCGCGGCATCCTCGCGCACACCATCAACAGCTTTGCTTTCGCACGCGTTTCGCTGAACGGCGTCGAGGTCGGCGAGGCGGGCATCTATGGCGCGCTGGCGGAAGAATATGGCGCACAGGTCGCGCTTTTATCCGGCGACGACGTCTTCGCCGAAGAAACCGCGCCGCGTTTTTCGGACGCACGTTTTGTCGTCACCAAGAGCGCGACGGGGCATGCGAGCGGCGTCACGCAATCGCCGGCCAGCGCGCGCGCCGCGATCGAAGCCGCCGCGCGTGAAGTGGTTCAGCAGCATCTCGCCAATGGACACGCGCGCGAATCCACTTGCGCCGAAGCGAAGCCGGTGGAATGCGAACTGCGCGTGCAAAGCAGCGCGCTCGCCGATCTGTTCTGCCAATGGCCGACGCTCACGCGTGTCGACGCGGTCACGCTGCGCTTTAGCGCGGCGTCGGCGGAACATGTGGTGCGCATGCTGAATTGCCTGTCGGCTATGTCGTTCGTGTTGCGCTGAGCGCGCGGCAACGGGCCGTTCTCATACGCGGCCATTTCACCACGCTTACAGCGGCACCGTGACTGCACGTTTCGTGAGGAAGCGTTACTCTCCTGCATTCCGGAGGCGGCGTCTTTCTCACTGAGCGGGGTACAGTATGGGTAAGCAGACTATCGCGGATTATCTGGCCAAAACACTCGCGGCGGCGGACGTCGAGCGAATCTGGGGCGTGACGGGCGACAGCCTGAACGGCCTGTCGGATAGCTTGCAACGCCTCGGTTCGATTCGCTGGATGCACACGCGCCACGAAGAAGTGGCCGCCTTCGCCGCCGGCGCCGATGCCGCCGCGACCGGCAAGCTCGCCGTCTGCGCGGGCAGTTGCGGTCCCGGCAATCTGCACTTGATCAACGGCCTGTACGACTGTCATCGCAATCATCAGCCTGTGCTCGCGATTGCCGCGCATATTCCGTCGTCGGAAATCGGCCTCGGCTACTTTCAGGAAACCCATCCGCAAGAGCTGTTCAAGGAGTGCAGTCACTACGTCGAACTGGTCACGAACCCGTCGCAGTTTCCGCGCGTGTTGGCGCGCGCCATGCGCACCGCGATCGAAGAACGCGGCGTCGCCGTGATCGTGCTGCCGGGCGACGTCGCGTTAGGCGATGCGCCCGACGAGACGCCGGCCTGGGCCGGCACGCTGGAACGCTCGACGGTGGTGCCGTCCGAGGCGGATCTCGACCGCCTCGCCGATCTGCTCAACCAGGCGGGCGCCGTGACGCTGCTGTGCGGCAGCGGCTGCGCGGGCGCGCACGATGAAGTGGTCGCCTTCGCCGATCAGCTCGGCGCGCCGACGGTGCATGCGCTGCGCGGCAAACAATACGTGGAGTGGGACAACCCGTTCGATGTCGGCATGACCGGCCTGATCGGCTTCAGCTCCGGCTATCACGCGATGATGTCGTGCGACACGCTCGTGATGCTCGGCACCGATTTCCCGTATCGCAACTTTTATCCGTCGCACGGCAACGTGGTGCAGATCGACCGGCGCGGTTCCGCGCTCGGCAAGCGCGCGCCGTTGAAGCTCGGTCTGGTCGGCGATGTGAAGGCGACCTTGCAGGCGCTGATGCCGCGGCTCAAGCACAAGAGCGACCGGCGTTTCCTGGAGAATGCGCGCAAGCACTATGCGGATACGCGCAAGGACCTCGACGATCTCGCACGGCCGTCCGCGCCGGGGCGCGCGATCCATCCGCAATACCTCACCAGCATCGTCGACAAAGTCGCCAACGAGGACGCGGTATTCTCCGTCGACGTCGGCACGCCGACGCTCTGGGCCGCCCGTTATCTGACCATGAACGGCAAGCGCACGCTGCACGGTTCGTTCAATCACGGCTCGATGGCTAATGCGATGCCGCAGGCCTTGGGCGCGCAGGCGGCCGAGCCGGGCCGCCAGGTGATTTCGCTATCGGGCGACGGCGGCCTGTCGATGCTGCTCGGCGATCTGCTCACCGCGCGTCAGCTCAATCTGCCGATCAAGGTCGTGGTGTTCAACAACAGCGTGCTCGGCTTCGTCGCGATGGAGATGAAGGCGGGCGGTTATCTGGAGGCCGGCACCGATCTGGCGACGACCGACTTCGCGGCGATCGCGCGAGGCGCGGGAATATACGGTGTCCGAATCGAACTGTCGGAGAACATCGAGCCGGCGTTGCGCGAGGCGTTCGCGCATCCGGGTCCGGCCGTGATCGACGTGGTGACCGCGAAGCATGAACTCGCGATGCCGCCGAAGATCCAGTGGGCGCAGGCCAAGGGCTTCAGTCTGTATATGCTGAAGGCGGTGCTGAACGGTCGCGGGGATGAGGTCGTCGAACTGGCGACGACCAATCTGCGCTGAGACGCGTTGGGTTAATGCGTTTCGAAGGACGTATGCGCGATGGCATTCGCGCATACGCGTGACTTCCACTATTGCTGCCGGCTCAATTCACGCGCCGCGCGGTCGATCACGTCGGCGATCGCGCCCGCGTGCGACACGGGCGCCAGGTGGCTCGACGCCATCGGCACGATCTTGGCGCCCATCCGGTCGGCCATGAATTTTTCCACTTCCGGCGACACCGCGCGGTCGCGAGTCGTGAGCACGTACCACGACGGTTTTTCCTTCCACGCGACCTGGCTGACCGTTTCACTGAAAGCTGTCGCGGCGATCGGCACCTGCGCGGTGGCCAGCACGCGGGTCAGATTCTCGGGGACATCGGCAGCGAAATCGGCGCGGTATTTCGTGCGATCGAGCCAGAGAAAACCGCTCGAATCCTTCATGATGCCGGCGCCGGCGGGCGCCGGCGCGGCGCGCTTCATCAGATCCATGGTCGACTCGTGCAGGTCCGGCGCGATCGCCGCGACATACACCAGGCCGGCGACGTTCGGCGCGTTCGCGCCCGCCTCGGTAATCACGACGCCGCCCCACGAATGCCCGACCAGAATGGTCGGGCCGTTCTGACGCGCGAGGACGCGGCGGGTCGCGGCGACATCGTCGGCGAGGGAGGTGAGCGGATTCTGCACCGAGCTCACGTGATAGCCCTTCTGCTGCAATTTGGCGACCACGCCGTTCCAGCTCGATCCGTCGACGAACGCGCCATGCACCAGCACGACGTTGCGCACCGGGCCGGTCATGGGCGCGGCGGGCGTCGCGGGCGGCGTCGCGGCGGCGGCTTTGGCGGGTGGCGCGGCGGGTGTCATGCTCGGTGCCATGGGTGCCGGCGTCGGCGCGTCGGGCGCGCTTGCCTCCGTGCCCGGCTCGTCGGCGGGCTCGGCTGCGGGCGCCATGCTCGGCGCCATGGTGGGCGCAGGCGCGGGCGTCGCGGCGGGCGCGTTGGTCTGGGCGAGCGCGGCGGCCCCCGTAAAGCAGAGACACACAGCGGCGGCGCAAAGCAAATGTTTGGGCGACATGTTGAATCTCCGAAGGCTGACAGCTCGACTAGGGCAACATACAGAAGCCCTGCGCCAGTGACAATCACTATCCTCGCCGTTAAGTGCGGCGCAGAACCAAGCACGGGTTGCTCCCAGTATTTAGGCTTTATCGGCCACGGTAAAATTTCAGGTTCCGCCGGGCCGGACCACAAGTCCGATCGGGTGATCGATATCCATACACTGGGGCGCAATGTTGAATAGTGCACAGCAGCAAGACGGCCTGAAGCGCGGGCTCAAGAATCGGCATATCCAGCTCATCGCGCTGGGCGGCGCGATCGGCACCGGCCTGTTTCTCGGCTCCGCCAGCGTGTTGCAGGCAGCCGGACCGTCGATGATTCTCGGCTACGCGATCGGCGGCATCATCGCCTTCATGATCATGCGGCAGTTGGGCGAAATGGTGGCGCAGGAGCCGGTGGCCGGTTCGTTTAGCCACTTCGCGTACAAGTATTGGGGCGACTTTCCCGGCTTTCTGTCCGGCTGGAACTATTGGGTGCTGTACGTGCTCGTCAGCATGGCGGAGCTGACCGCTGTCGGCACTTACATTCACTATTGGTGGCCGGGCGTGCCGACGTGGGTGTCGGCGCTGGTGTGCTTCGCTCTGATCAACGCGATCAATCTCGCCAACGTCAAAGCCTACGGCGAAACCGAGTTCTGGTTCGCGATCATCAAGGTCGTGGCGGTGATCGGTATGATCGTGTTCGGCGGTTACCTGCTGATCAGCGGCCACGGTGGCCCGCAAGCTTCGATCACCAACCTCTGGTCCCACGGTGGATTCTTCCCGCGAGGGTTTCATGGCCTGTTCATGATGCTCGCGGTCATCATGTTTTCATTCGGCGGGCTCGAGTTGATCGGCATTACAGCTGCCGAAGCCGACCAGCCGCAGAAGAGCATTCCGAAGGCCGTGAATCAGGTGATTTACCGGATTCTGATTTTCTACATCTGCTCGCTGACGGTGCTCTTGTCGTTGTACCCGTGGAATGAAGTGGCGGCCGGCGGCAGTCCGTTCGTCATGATCTTCTCGCAGATCGGTTCGACGCTGACCGCGAACGTTCTTAACGTGGTGGTGTTGACCGCGGCGCTGTCGGTGTACAACAGCGGCGTGTATGCGAATAGCCGCATGCTGTACGGCCTCGCTGAGCAGGGCAACGCGCCGCGCGCGCTGATGAAGGTCGACCGGCGCGGCGTGCCGTATATGGCGATCGGCTTGTCGGCGCTCGCCACGTTCACGTGCGTGATCGTCAATTATCTGATTCCCGCCGAAGCGCTCGGCTTGCTGATGGCGCTGGTTGTAGCCGCGCTCGTGCTGAACTGGGCGCTGATCAGCCTGACGCATCTCAAGTCGCGCAAGGCGATGGTCGCGGCCGGCGAGACGCTCGTGTTCAAGTCGTTCTGGTTCCCGGTCAGCAACTGGATCTGCCTCGCGTTCATGGCGCTGATCCTCGTGATTCTGGCGATGACGCCGGGTCTGTCGGTTTCGGTGTGGCTGGTGCCGGCGTGGCTGGTGGTGATGTGGGCCGGATATGTGTTCAAACGCCGGCGCGCGGCTGTGCAGGGTGGGGCGCGGGTCGCGGGGCGGTAAGGTGTCTCGAATGGCGTGAGGGGCGACGTTCGCGCTCACGCCGTTTGAGTCCCTTGAGGCTTTCAGACGGGCCAGAAACGACAAACCCCGCGAGCAGCATGTGCTGGCGGGGTTCGAGGAAATACTGCAACTGCGGTCTTTCGAATTCTTTGGTGCCCAGGGCCGGAATCGAACCGGCACGCCTTGCGGCGGGGGATTTTGAGTCCCCTGCGTCTACCAATTTCACCACCTGGGCAGGTCTTGCAACGCACGCGACAGAAGCTGGCGCGCGGCGAAGACGCAGATTATGGCCGAAAATTCGGCGACGGGCAAGCCAGTTGCTTTCATCCGCTGCAGGGGCCTCAAACCGTGCGCGAAAATCGTTCGAGTGTCTGTTGGCCGAGATAGCGGTCGAACACCATCGCGATGTTGCGCACGAGCATGCGGCCGGCCATCCGCACTTCAAGCTTGCCCGCTTCGAGCGACACCAGGCCGTCCTGCTCGAAGCTGCGCAAACGCTCTAAC
The DNA here is from genome assembly GCF_046028095.1 of Paraburkholderia phytofirmans. GTDB lineage: Bacteria > Pseudomonadota > Gammaproteobacteria > Burkholderiales > Burkholderiaceae > Paraburkholderia > Paraburkholderia phytofirmans_A. The sequence goes on along the minus strand of NZ_JAQQDJ010000007.1, from coordinate 149,233 downwards.
TCCGGCGCGAACGTCTCGGCGAAGCGGACGCCATACGCCGCTTCGAACTCGTTGAAGCGCAATTCCAGGTTGCACATCAGTTGCGTGATCACGTCGCGGCGCAGACGGTCGTCGGCGGTGAGGCGCACGCCGCGTGCGATGGCGAGCGTGCCTGCATCGATCGCCGCGGCATAGCCCGGCAAATCCTTGACGTTCTGCGCGTACACGTCCCCGACTTTGCCGATCGACGATGCGCCGAAGCCGATCAGATCGCATTCCGCCCGCGTGCTGTAGCCCTGAAAATTGCGATGCAAGGTGCGCTGCGCTTGCGCGCGCGCGAGTTCGTCGGTGGGCAGCGCGAAGTGATCCATGCCGATGTACACATAGCCCGCGCCCGTCAGACGTTCGACCACACGCTGCAGGATCGCGAGTCGCACTTCAGGGGAAGGCAGCGTGGCGGGGTCCATCTGACGTTGCATCTTGAAGAGCTGCGGCATGTGCGCATAGGCGAAGACCGAGAGACGATCGGGCGCGAGCGCGAGCATCGTGTCGAGCGTGCGGCTGAAACTCTCGACCGTTTGATGCGGCAGTCCGTAAATCAGATCGACACCGATCGAGTGAAAGCCGGAGTCGCGCGCCGCCTGCATTACCGAGGAGGTCATTTCGAGCGGCTGAATGCGGTTGATCGCCTGCTGCACGACCGGATCGAAGTCCTGCACGCCGAGGCTCAGCCGGTTGAAACCCAGCTTGCGCAAATGCGCGATGGTATCGGGCGACGCTTCGCGCGGATCGACTTCGATCGAATATTCGGCTTCGGCGTCGGGCAGCAGCTTGAAATGCTCGCGCGTGGCGGCCATCAGTTCGGCCGTTTCGTCGTGCGACAAAAACGTCGGCGTGCCGCCGCCCCAATGCAATTGCGATACCGGACGCCGCGTGTCGAAACAGGCCGCCTGCAACACCATTTCGCGTTTCAACCGATCGAGGTACGGACGCGCATGCGCGCGATTTTTCGTGGCGACCTTGTTGCAGCCGCAGTAGAAACACACGGTGTCGCAAAACGGAATGTGGAAGTACAGCGAGAGATCCGTGGCCGAGGCGCCTGGGTCGGCGGCGGCGCGTAAATAGTCGGCGCGGTCGAACTCGTCGCGGAACTGCAGGGCGGTCGGATAGGACGTATACCGTGGGCCGTTCGCGCTGTATTTGGCGAGCAGGTCAGGGCGGAACAGCGTGCTGGCGATAGACATGAGGGACTCGAGGACTGGCTGCGGCCATCGAGGAAGAGGCGGACCGCTGCGACTCGCGCGACCAGATCGATCCGCGCAGGCGCCCCTTGCGTATGGCCTTTAAGATCTTTCGAGTTTACGCGAGTGACCATTCGCCCGATTGCGTAAAAAGGTCGCATGGAATGCAGTGGCACAATGCGGGTCTGATAGTGCATTGCCCGTTGTCGGGTTCAGGAAAATGTCGTGAGTGATGTGCCGAACAGCGCCGTGAAGCGCGAGTCTCCGTTCCACGTGGCCGGTCACGCGTGCCGCCCCGATTGCGGCGCGTGCTGTATTGCGCCGTCGATTTCAAGTCCGATTCCGGGCATGCCGAATGGCAAGCCGGCGGGCGTACGCTGCGCGCAACTCGGCGACGATCTGCGCTGCGCGATCTTCGGTCGGCCTGAGCGGCCGGCGTGCTGTTCCGGTCTGCAGCCGCAGATGGAAATGTGCGGCACGAATCGCGGCGAGGCGCTCGCGTGGCTCACGCAGCTCGAGATGCAGACTCGACCGAACGCACAACCGAACGCACAACCGGTGGCTCAGCTCTAGCGCGCGCAAGCGAATCGCCGCCAGGCGCAAACCGCAAACTGCAAAACCACAAGCTAAAACGAACACCGCAATCGCATGCCCGAACAGGTTTCCACAGGAGATTTCGCATGACTCGACCCGCTGCGCCGGCCCGGCGCCGCTTCCTGCTTGCCGCGCTGACGGGCTGTAGCGCGCTCGGCATCACCGTTTCGCTCTCGGCCTGCGCAACCTCGACTTTTCCGTTCATCCCTTCGCATTACACGTTCTCGCAGCAGCAGGTGCAGGACGCGGTGCAGCGCAAATTCCCGTATCAGCGCACGGTTTCGCAAGTGTTCGACGTTGCGCTGACGCACCCGGTAGTCGGTTTGCTGCCCGACGCGAACCGCATCACGGTGAAGCTCGATGCACGCCTCGTGAGTCCCTTCATGCCGCAGCCGGTCGACGGCGTGTTCACGCTGTCGAGCGAACTGGCGTACGACGCCGCCAGCAAATCGGTCGTGCTGAAGTCGCCGAACGTCGACAACGTCAGCGTGAGCGGACAGGCGCAAGCCTATACGCAGCAGATCAATGCGGCAGCGGCGGTGCTCGCCACGCAGTTGCTGACCAACTATCCGATCTATACATTCAAGCCCGAACAGCTGCAATTTGCCGGAGTGAATTACGAACCCGGTACAATCACCATCCTTACAAACGGCATACGCGTGCAAATCGTCGAAAAATGACGCAGCGCGCGGCCGGCAGGGCCGCGCGCTTTCCGTGCCGGCCCTGTTCGTTCCGACTAACTACAGCGATTAGGGGCAGGGATGGACTGGCTATTGGCTTGCAAGGCGCTGATTCTGGGCGTCGTCGAGGGATTGACGGAGTTTTTGCCCGTGTCGAGCACCGGGCATTTGATCGTCGCGGGCAGTCTGCTGAACTTTACCGATGAGCACGCGAAAACCTTCGATGTCGTGATCCAGCTCGGCGCGATTCTCGCCGTGTGCTGGGAATTCCGCCGCCGCATCGGCAGTGTGGTGTCCGGTCTGCCGAGCCGGCCGGATGCGCGCCGCTTCACGCTGAACGTGATCATCGCCACGATTCCGGCGATCGTGCTCGGCTTGCTGTTCGAGAAATCCATCAAGGCGGCGTTGTTCTCGCCGGTTCCGGTCGCGTTCGCGCTGGTGGCGGGCGGCGTCGTGATCCTGTGGGCGGAGGCGCGTCAGCGCGCGCAAGGCGAGAGGGAAGCGCGCGTGCAAAGCGTGGACGACCTGAGCGCGCTGGACGCGCTGAAAGTCGGCCTCGCGCAATGTTTCGCGCTGATTCCGGGCATGTCGCGCTCTGGCTCGACGATCATCGGCGGGATGCTGTTCGGTCTCGACCGGCGCGTCGCCACGGAGTTTTCCTTCTTCCTCGCGATTCCGATCATTTTCGGCGCGACCGCTTACGAACTGTACAAAGACTGGCACCTGCTTTCCGTCGACGCGCTCGGCACCTTCGCGGTCGGTTTCGTGGCGGCGTTCGTCAGTGCTTTTGCCTGCGTGCGCTGGCTGTTGCGCTACATCGCCGCGCACGATTTCACCGCGTTTGCGTGGTATCGCATCGGCTTCGGACTGCTGATCCTGCTGGTTGGTTATAGCGGTGCGTTGAGCTGGACGGAGTGAGCGCGTGCGTTTCGCTTGAGCCATGAGAAAAGGTCCGCGTTTGCGGACCTTTTTCGTTGCGTGGCAAACTCGCCGGGCGTTTATGCAGCGCCGCGTTTGCGGAAGACGAGATCCCACACGCCGTGTCCGAGCCGCAATCCACGGCGTTCGAACTTCGTCACCGGGCGATACTCCGGACGCAGCGCATAGCTGTCGGCGGTATTCTCCAGCGCCGGATCGGCGCCCAGTACTTCGAGCATCTGTTCGGCGTAGTTTTGCCAGTCCGTTGCGCAATGCAGATAGGCGCCGGGTTTCAGGCGCGATACGAGCAGCGCGACAAACTTCGGCTGGATCAGCCGGCGCTTGTGGTGGCGCGCCTTGTGCCACGGGTCCGGAAAGAAGATGTGCACGCCGTCGAGGCTATCCGGCGCGATCATCTGTTCGAGCACCTCGACCGCATCGTGCTGAATGATGCGGATGTTCGACAGATTCTGTTCACCCATCAGTTTCAGCAGCGCGCCGACGCCCGGCTCGTGTACTTCGACGCCGAGAAAATCGTCGCCGGGACGGTGCGAGGCGATCTCAGCGGTGGTTGCCCCCATGCCGAAGCCGATTTCCAGCACGCGTGGCGCCTCGCGGCCGAATACGGCATTCCATTCAGGCTGCTGCGGCGCGAAGGGGACCACGAAGCGCGGGCCGAGTTCGTCCATGGCGCGGCGCTGGCCGGTCGAGACGCGGCCGGCGCGCGTGACGAAGCTGCGGATGCGGCGCCGGTGCAGGGCTTCTTGCGGCGCGTTGCCGTCGGCGTCCGACTGGTGTTCGGTATCGCTGGAGGGCGTCGGGAGGTCATCCGGCAGGCCGGCGTCGTTTGGATCGTGGATCATCGTCGATGCTGCTACAAGGGTGAAGGGCTTCGCGGCTTGCCTCGCGTGCTGCACGGTGTCCGTCGGAGCTCGCGTGGTATGGGCGGCGAACTCCGACAGGCACGGCTGGTGAGCGCGAGGTGACGGGTCGCTGCGCCAGGCCGCCGCTATGACAAAAAAGCCGCCTTCATGGAGGCGGCTCGTGCTGGATTCTGCTGAAGGCGTCAGCAGGAATGTGGAGCGGGCGTTGCAAGTGCGCGTAAGGTAGCACAACCGAAAAGGGCGCGTCCAGACGGACTGCGAACGGCAGTAGTATGGATCTGGGTGGGAATATTACATTTAAATAACGCAGGTGCCCGCGCAATTGATTTAATTTTTTGTAAGGTATTTTCTTGGGGGCGATTATCTGGGGCGAGCAACGATCATCAGCGAATATGCGTGTCGTCGCCGGCGGTCTTACTGTTGTTGCAACTACCGGTGGCGCGCACTTCGTTATGAGATGCCATTCGCGGCGGCGTCGTTACTTGACATTTTTCTCTGCCGGTTTGCGTAAGCGAATCGATTGCCGGATTTGACGGTCGGGAAAAGCTTTTTAACGGGTCAGGACGAGAAGAGCGGTAGAGTCAGATCCTTTCGCGAATCTGCCCGGTTGCTCAAGAGCTGACTAGAAAGTATCTGGAGCGGGCGATGGGAATCGAACCCACGGCTCTAGCTTGGGAAGCTAGGGTATTACCATTATACGACGCCCGCAGAGCACGCCATTCTACGCGGGTTTCACGCAATTTGGCAAACGTGGGCGATTGCGGCCCATCTGGGCGCGTGCTCGCCGCGGGAGCGTGCGCGGTGTTCCGCGCCGCGCCGCGCCGAATTACTGCACCAAGCCGGCCATATTCAGCGGTTCGTTGCGTGCTCTCGCCCATTCGGTGGGCTATCCCCCTTGCGGTTGCTATTTGACGTGCACGAAGTTGCGGCGCCGTTGTCAGGCGCCGCAGCTGAGTATGCTGAAGCAGGCACCGCCCGCTACCGCGCACAGCGCGGAACCTGCCGATCAACGCTTCGACCGCCAAGCAGATCGCGGAAATTGAATGCCGCTAGAAGCCGATATAAATACAAGACCAATCAAATAGTTACGCACTGCCTGCTTCGATTATTTAATTCGTTATGCATGATATTTGATCAGGCTCGATTGAGCGGTCTCTCAGAAAGTTCGAATAAATATTAAAGCTTGTCGGAATGCCGCCGTTTACTTCTTTGGCGTCCTTTCAAAAAGTTACAAGAATCCGTTTGATTTGATTCTGTCAAGTGGATTTCTGGAATGAATCAACGAATCGGCGCTGACGGCAACATCGAGATCAAAATGACCAACGGCGTGACACTGCCAATCTGATTGGCAGCACACTCGCCCAAAAACAAAAATGGATATGAAAATCAAAGCTAAATTGACGTTATCCCTGCTCGCTTCGCTCGCGCTGGCCGCGTGTGGCGGTGGCGGCGACGGGGGTAATTCGGCGGCCGCGCCTGCGGCCGGCAGCGCTTCGGTGCCGGTTGTGGCAAGTGCTCCCGGTCCCGCAAGCGCCCCGGTTCCGGCTTCTTCGCCCGCCCTCAGCGGCGAGCAACTGCCGAGTCTGACGAGCCCGCAGAGCGGTTCGGCTGCGGCCACGGGCAACGGTGTAGAGGGGGTCTGGACCAGCCAGTTCGGCGTCGACAAGACCACGGCGCTCGTCGATCCGCAGGGCAACATCTCTTACCTGAATACGGTAAGCGGCATCGGCTTGTCGGAATTCTTCGGCGTCATCGCGCCCGCCGCGCCGAACTGGACTCTCACCTCGGGTACGGCATTCATCGGCGGCTTCTATTTTCCGACGACCTCCGGCTCGGGCACGTTCGTGAATAACCAGACGTTCACCGGCAGCTATGTCGAGAACAGCACCACGGTGAACCTGTCCTGGAACTACGACGCGGCGAACGCGCTCGCTGTTACCCAGTCGAGCGTGGCGGGTACGTGGGCGGAAACCGGCTCATCGCTGACGATTGCAAACGACGGCACGCTGAGCGGGACATTGAGCAACTGCCCGGTCTCCGGCACGCTGCTGCTCGCCACGCCGTCATCCAGCAAGAATCTCTACACGTTGAACGTGACCGGCACGACCGCATCCTGCACGCTGAAATCGGGCGCGACATATACGGGCAATGCCGCGATTACGTTCCTGCCGATCACGGGCAGCAACCTGTACGTCCGCACGATTTTCTTCATGGTCAAGACAGCGACCAACACCACAGTCGCCTACGGTCAGTTGACGAAGCAATAAGCGGAAACAACAAACGGCGCATGAAACAAAGCCGCCGCCTTTTTGATGGGCGGCGGCTTCTGAATGTTCGCTGCCTGTGCGTTCAGATCACGAAGTAAGTCAGTTGAACGGCCGCGCGGGTGACCACCATCAGCAGCACCTGCACGATCACGAACAGGAGGATCGGCGAGAGGTCGATGCCGCCGAGTTGCGGCACCACGCGGCGCAGCGGGTTCAGAAACGGCGCCGTGAGCTGGTACAGAATCGGCATGGCCGGCGAACGTGGATTGAGCCACGACAGCAGCGCCATCAGAATCGTCAACCAGATGATCAGATTCAGCGCCCACTTGATCAGCGTCAGCACCGCGACGATCAGCAGCGTCGGCAACAGCGTGAGCGGATCGGCGCCGGTCAGTACCACCATCAGCACCACATACACGATGGCCGCAAGGAGAGCTGCGACAAGGCTTGCCCAATCGATCTTGCGCGTGCTCGGCAAGATATGCCGCAGCGGCAGCACGATCCAGTTGGTGACTTGCAGCACGGCGTTCGTGACGGGGTTGTAGGGCGGCATGCGCACGACCTGCAGCCATGCGCGCAGCAACAGGGCCGCGCCGAACAGCGTGAAGACGGTATTGAGCAGAAAACGGGCGATATCGCCAAACATCTCGTGTCCTTATCCTTCGAATGACGGCCGCAGACCGGCCGCAGGGTGCCGGCGCTTTCCGAACGGCGCGCCGGCGGTTTCATTTGAATTTCTCGCGCCCTTTCCGCATTCGGGCGCGTTACGCGTCGTTTGAAGTGGCCGCGTGGTGTTGCGATGCCACGGTTTGTGGGTTGCGCTCAACGGCTCACTGTATTAAAGCCCGTGATTCGTCCCGCTTCCGCGCGGCGTCACACGGAAATCTTGATCTCGCTGATCAGAATCGTGCCGTTGCCACCGTCCGTGTAGTTGGGAATGTCGGCCACCAATTGCTCGGAAGCCGGTTTGAAGACTTTGTAGAAGTCGTCCGCGCTGTCGAACAGGAAGTGGCCCGCGGCGACGTACGGCGGCGGCGTTCCAGGCGGGCCGGCATTGATGCCGACGTCGACCGACCAGCCCTTCAGCGACGGCCCGAACAACTTCGCCGCGAGCGGCATATGCGTGACGCAGTAATAGTTCACGTCGAAGTGGCCGTTTTCCCGGTACGGATAGAGGATGCTGACCTTGATCATTGTGCGTTCTCGTCTGTTGGTCCCGATGCGCGGCGCTGGCGGATTGCGCGCGGCGCCGGACGTCACATTATCACGGCTTACTTGACGCTTGCACCTGCCGCGGCCTGATTCAGCGACCGGTTGAGCGATTCTTCCACGGCCTCGGAGATGGCGTCGATCGCAGCGGGCGGCGTGACGCGGCGCTCGGCCAGTCCGACCGCGCGCCGCGACATCAGCCCGTACAGCGCGGCGTGGTCGCCGCCGAGGCCTTCCAGCAGCGCCAGCTGTTTCTGAACCACGCCCGTGTCGCCGCGCGATACCGGACCCGCGAGCGCGTTGGGCAAACCCTTGTCGCGGGCGGTTTCGATGGTGCCGGAAAGCATCGGCAGCAGCGCGCGCAGCGCGTCGTCTTCGGCAAACCCCAGCGTGCGCCACAGCGCGACGCATTCCGCGAGGCTGCACAGCGCGAAGCTGGCGGCGTAGTGCGCGGCGGCGTGATAGAGCATGCGGCCGCCCGCCGGAATCGACAGCGGATGGCAGCGCAGCGCGACGGCGAGCGCTGTCAACGTGTCCTTCAGGGCGCCGTCGGCCTCGATCGTCACCGAGCAACCGGCGATGCGCTCCAGATCGGCGAGTTCGCCGCTAAAGAGGTACAGTGGATGAAAACCGCCGATCAAGGCGCCCTGGTCGCGTGCCGGGGCGAGCAATTCGACCGGCGAAGCCCCGCTGCAGTGCACGAGCGCCTTGCCGTGCGCGCCGGCCGCGTCGTCCGGGCTGAACCGGAGTGTGTGCGCTGACGTACCGATGCTGTCATCGGGAACAGCTAAAAAGACGATATCGGCGGCATCGACAACCTGTTGTGGGTTCTCGAATACCGCGCAATGCTCGATTTGACTGGCAAGGCGACCGGCGGAACTCGCCGAGCGACTTGCCACCGCCGTGACCGGATAGCCGGCGCGTGAAAAGCTCAGCGCGAGACAACGCGCGAGCCGGCCTGCACCGATAAAGCCGAGGCGCGGCAGAGAGGGCTGGGACATGGGTGCCTGCTCCAGACGGAACATTGGGAAAGCAGAAGTATCGCGCATCCGCCACGCTCGCGGCGCGGCTGAACGTCGGCTTTCCCTTGATCAGTGCGCCTGCGATATGGCGCGCCCGGCCGGTCATCCGGCGGCGTGCGCCCCGCGGGCAAGAAAACTGCTCACAATTCTTCAAAACCGGTTTGGCAGTTGCTGTTCTGGGTATTTCGTCTCGCAGTCAGATTCGGGAGGTTCACGATGAATATTTTTTCTTACCGAAAGCACTTGCGGTTCCTGACGCAGGCACAGCGCCGTCGCTGGTGGGACCAGAAAAAGCGCCTGACGCCGCGCGTGCGGATCAGCGGCGCTTATGTGCCGCCAAGCGTGTCCCGCGAGTTCGCGTATGTGAAGGTCGGCTGACGTAGCGGCCATCGTAGGTAAGGAAATGCCCGGTCTGTCGGCCGGGCATTTTTCATTTTAGGGCGCAATTAGACGCCGTCAGGATTGAAGCTAATTTGTAATCAAAGATTACCGTGAGACGAATGGTTCAAGCAGCAATGCGGGCACTGCGGCGCGTTGCTTGCGTGTTGGCACGCGCAATCCCTGAGTTTTCAGCGCATTACGAAGCCCATTGGTCGCTTATGGCGTCTGCGGGAATTGCGAGGTTTTGCCGCCAATTGCAATTTGCAACAAATGCGAACAGATAGCCGCGGTCTTTTTCGATACATTGATTTCATAGCATGCAGGGCATGCGAAGTCGGCGACCTTGGTGGGCCGCGCTAGGAGAATAAAAGTGAAAAAGATCGTTCCGTTTGTCGTTGCCGCAGCACTCGGCTTGGGACTTGCGGGTGCCGCTCAGGCGCACGTTTCCGTGGGTATCGGCATCGGGGTTCCGGTTGCGCCGGCTTACCCGGTTTATGCCGCGCCGCCGCCGGTTTACTACGCGCCGCAGCCGGTTTATGCGCCGCCGGTCGTTTATGCACCGCCGCCAGTCGTGGTGGGCGGGTATTACGGTGGCTATGGGCGTCCTTACTATCACCACGGCTATTACCGCGGTTATTACGGTCACGGCTACTATCGCCGTTAATCGCGGCACGCAGCGCTATTTTGTTGACGGCGTAACGCCGGCTTCATCGCCGGGTTACGCCGTTTGTATTTTGTTGTCGGCTTTTTTTGCAGTCAATTTGAGGCATCTCGTCGGAATGACGGTTTTGCATTCGCGCCGGCGGGACGGGGCGAAGAGTCGCCGCCACAGAAGCTCACTTCACGCCTGACGTTCCAAACCTCGGTCGAAGCTGGGAGAATGGCTATTTCGCCACCGCTCTGGAGAGTTTCGCCGATGCAAGCGCTTCCCGCTCCCACTTTCGACGACGTACTCGACGCCGCTGCGCGTCTGAACGGCGTCGCCCACCGTACTCCCGTTCTGACCTCGAGCACTTTCAATGAGTGCACCGGGGCGTCGGTGTTCTTCAAGTGCGAGAATTTTCAGCGCATGGGCGCCTTCAAATTTCGCGGCGCCTATAACGCGATCTCGCATTTCGACGCGGAGCAGCGCAAGGCCGGCGTACTGACATATTCGTCGGGTAACCATGCTCAGGCGATCGCTTTGTCGGCACGTCTTGCCGGCATCCACGCGACGATCGTCATGCCGCAGGACGCACCCGCGGCCAAGGTCGCGGCAACGAAGGGTTACGGCGGTGAAGTGATCACCTACGACCGGTACACGGAGAACCGCGAAGAGATCGGCCGACGGCTCGCTGAAGAGCGCGGCATGACGCTGATTCCGCCGTACGATCATCCGCACGTGATCGCCGGGCAGGGCACGGCGGTGAAGGAGTTGATCGAGGAAACCGGCCCGCTTGACATGCTGTTCGTCTGCCTTGGTGGCGGCGGATTGATCAGCGGCAGCGCGTTGTCCGCGGCGGCTTTGAGCCCGGCGTGCACGGTGATCGGCATTGAGCCGGAAGCGGGCAACGACGGCCAGCAGTCGCTGGCACGCGGCGAGATCGTGCATATCGACACGCCGCGCACGATCGCCGACGGCGCCGCCTCTACGCATCTTGGCGACTACACGTTCGCGATTATTCGCAAGCTGGTCGCCCAGATCGAAACGGTCAGCGACCAGCAGTTGATCGAAACGATGCGCTTTTTCGCGCAGCGCATGAAGATCGTGGTCGAGCCGACGGGCTGTCTCGCCGCGGCCGCGGTGCTCAACGGCATCGTGCCGGTGAAGGGCAAGCGTGTCGGCGTGTTGGTGAGCGGCGGCAACGTCGACCTGGAAAAGCTCGCGCAGTATCTCGCCTGATACATCGCGTGGGCAGGCGCTGTCACGCTCGCCCGGTGCTCGATCGAAAACGGCTCGCCAACGCGAGCCGTTTTCACGTCAGCTTGCCACGCGTGCGGTTTGCACGATCAGATCGCGATACCCGTTGACGATCACGCTGTACGAGAAGTATGCAAACAGCAGCGCGGACAATACGTGACAGGCTCGCAGCAAACCGGTGCCCGCGCGTTTGCGCCCGTGGCTGCCGAGTCCGCAGATAAAGATGGTCCAGCACAGGCCGCCGAGAAAGAATCCGCCGAGAAACACCGGCGCGGTGGTCACGCTCGTGGCGCCGGCCTTAGCGATCAGCGCGCCGCCGACCGCGGCGAACCACAAAATCGCCGAAGGCGACGACACCGCCAGCAAGACGCCGCGCAAGAAACCGCGCCACGCGGAAAGATGCGGCGCATTCGCGTCCGCCTCGCCGGCCACCGCGGGCGCGGTCGCCGGGAACATCGCTTCACGCGCCATCTTCCAGGTCAGGAAGAGCAGGATCGCCGCGCCGCCGATCCATACCACCCAGCGCACCGATTCGAACTGCAGCAAAGCCGCCATGCCCGCGAGCGCGAGCGCCGCGTAAATCAGATCGCCGATGCATGAACCGAGGCCGAGCCAGAAGCCCGGTTTGAAGCCATGCGAGAGCGTCAGGGAAATCATGGCGACGTTCACGAGACCGATATCCAGACACAGCGACAGCGACAGAAAAAATCCATCCGACATCATTGAAAAAGCATGCATCCGCGCAACGGCTCCGTTAGCTTTGTTATTTCAGTCTCGTTGTACGGTTTGCCTCAGAGGCCCAACTCGTTCCACAAGGTGTCGATGCGCTGTTTGACCGCGTCGTCCATCACGATGGGGCGGCCCCATTCGCGATCGGTTTCGCCTGGCCACTTGTTGGTCGCGTCGAGCCCCATCTTCGATCCGAGGCCGGCCACGGGCGAGGCGAAATCCAGATAGTCGATCGGCGTGCGATCCACCAGCACCGTGTCGCGCGCCGGATCGATGCGCGTGGTGATCGCCCAGATCACTTCCTTCCAGTCGCGGATATTCACGTCCTCGTCGACCACGACGATGAACTTCGTATACATGAACTGCCGCAGGAAGCTCCACACGCCGAACATCACGCGTTTGGCGTGGCCGGGGTAGCTCTTCTTCATCTGCACGATCGCCATGCGGTAGCTGCAGCCTTCGGGCGGCAGATAGAAGTCGGTGATCTCGCTGAATTGTTTTTGCAGCAGCGGCACGAACACTTCGTTGAGCGCGACGCCGAGCACGGCCGGTTCGTCGGGCGGTTTGCCGGTGTACGTTGAGTGGTAGATCGCGTCGCGCCGCATGGTGATGCGCTCGACCGTAAAGACGGGGAACCACTCCTGCTCGTTGTAGTAGCCGGTGTGGTCGCCGTACGGGCCTTCCAGCGCATGTTCGTAGGCCGCCGAGGCGCCTTTGACCGGCCGCGGCGGAGCGCCCGCGGGAGCGGGCGAAGGCGCGCCTTCCTGCGGATAGATGAAGCCTTCGAGCACGATCTCGGCGCGTGCCGGCACCTGCAAGCCGTCGACGCCCGGCGTGATGCACTTCGCCAGTTCGGTACGGCCGCCGCGCAGCAGCCCGGCGAACTGGTATTCGGACAGCGTGTCGGGCACCGGCGTGACCGCACCGAGGATCGTCGCCGGATCGGCGCCCAGCACGACGGCCACCGGATACGGCTTGCCCGGGTTCTGCAGCGCGAACTCCCGGAAATCGAGCGCGCCGCCACGATGCGCGAGCCAACGCATGATCAGTTTGTTACGTCCGATCAATTGCTGGCGATATATGCCTAAGTTTTGTCGGCTCTTGTTCGGGCCTTTTGTGACGGTCAGGCCCCATGTGATTAGCGGCCCGGCATCGCCGGGCCAGCACGTTTGAATCGGCAACCTTGCGAGGTCGACGTCGTTGCCTTCCCAGACGATTTCCTGGCAGGGCGGCGCGCTCACCGTTTTGGGCGCCATGTCCCACACCGCCTTCGCGAGCGAGAACAGTTTGCCGGCGTCCTTGAGGCCCTTCGGCGGCTCCGGTTCCTTCAATGCGGAGAGCAGCCGGCCCACGTCGCGCAGCGATTCGAGCGCGGCGCCGTCGCCTTCGCCGGCTTGCGCGTCCACACCCATGCCGAGCGCGACCCGCCGAGGCGTGCCGAACAGGTTGCCGAGCACCGGGAACGCATGCTGTGCCTTGCTTTCAAACAGCAAAGCCGGACCGCCGGCGCGCAGCACGCGGTCGCACAACTCGGTCATTTCCAGGACAGGCGAGACGTTTTGTGAGATGCGGCGCAGTTCACCGATCGTCTCGAGACGTCCGACGAAATCGCGCAGGTCTTTGTATTTCATCTGGTGCTGTTCAGTGCCGCGCAAGCGGCGGAAAGGGGAGGCGCAGAAGGATTTAACGGCGCCAGAACGATTGTCGATTTTACCTGTGTTGGCAGGCGCACGTTGCTCAGCCAAACGACCTAGGTGAGAAGGAGGAATCGAGATGGCTCAAAAGGCGCGCGCCGCGCGGTTTTGGACGGTCTGAACACTGTTCATTATTACAATTAGTTATACATTTGCCTATCTATAGTGTTGACGATCTATAAAACCCTGCATAGAATCCGTCCACATTGGTTGCAGGGCGTGAACCTTTTTACCACTGCCCCCGGTCCCATCAGACGCAACGCGTCACCGCTTACCGACTCCCTGCACGGTATTTAACGGTCTTTGATGTCCTCGCCAGCGCCAACTGACGCTGGTTTTTCGCGTGGGAGCCACCGCCCGCATGCTTTTTTGACATGCCGCGGTCCTCTTTCAGGATGGCTCCCCACAAACGGTATTTGCCGTTTTCCCGACGTCGCTGCTGCCCTAACCAGACAGAGCGCGCGATGTCTTGATTCTGCGAACGTGCCTCACCGCCTCTTCAACTGGCGGGGTTCGCGGATCATGCAACATGGGAGATCTGAATGAACGCCTGGTTATCGTGGCGTCCCAATGAGCGTATCGCGCAAGTTGTGCGTGGTGCGCTGCGTCGCGGGACGCAAATGAGTCATCACCTGTTCAGCATCGTCGGCGGTATCGCGGTGGTGCTGACAGTCGCACTGTGGCTGATGCCGGCCCTACGCGGCACGCTAGCCGCCAAGTTGATGCCGGTCATCTCCGCCGCTGTGCAGGCCGGTCCCGCCCGTCTGCTGCAGGGCAATCCGCTGCCGGCTTTCGGACCGCCCGCGCGCGCGTCCTCCGACGACTCGCTGACCGCCAGCTCGAACGGCCCCGATGCCGTGAGCGTGAGCAGCACCAACAACGGCAACACGGTCACCGCGAACAACACCAGCTTTGACAACGCCTTCGACGCTGCCGGCTCGACCGGCATGGGCGTCGCAGCGCTGAACGGCCTCGACCCGCGCACCATGCAAAGCGTTACCGCGCTGGCGAGCCTGATCCCGTCGCAGCGCGTATCCGCCGACGCACGCGACGATCGCGTCTTGATCTCGACCCGCGAGCAAGACCTGGTCGCGTCATTTCTGGCACGGCGCTATCGCGTTGCTCAGGAGCCCGTCAGCGAGCTCGTGAAGGCGGCGTTCGACACCGGCCGTGAAGTCGGTCTCGATCCGTTGCTGTTGCTGTCCGTGATGGCAATCGAGTCGGGCTTTAACCCGTACGCCGAGAGCGGCGTCGGCGCACAAGGCCTGATGCAGGTGATGTCCAAGGTGCACTCGGACAAATTCCAGTATTTCGGCGGTCAGAGCGCGGCGCTCGAACCGGTCGCGAACATCAAGGTGGGCGCGCTGGTGCTGAAGGATTGCATCGCACGTGGCGGCTCGCTGCCGGGCGGCTTGCGTCTGTACGTCGGCTCGACCTCGCCGGACGACGGCGGCTACGGCGCCAAGGTCATGGCCGAGCGTGCCCGTCTGCGTGACGTGGCGCGTGGCCGCAAGGTGCCGATCAACGCACCGCAGGCACCGGTTTTGACGGCGTCGACCAATACGACTACGGCTGCGCCTGCCAGCAATGGCAAGCGCGTGCAGGTGACGCTCGAGGGCAGTCATCAGTTGAGCGCGGCGACACCGGTGAAGGCGCCGGTTTCCTCCGAGCAGGACGATGCGAGCGCCAACGCGACGAAGCACGTGGCATCGGCGTCGGAGTTGGGCGCTTGAGGCTGGAAGCGTAGAACTGGCGGCTCCATGCAGGAGCGGCAATAAAAAAAGGACACCCATCTGGTGTCCTTTTTTTCGTCTGGCGACTGAGGGTGAGCTGCTTCGCTCAGGCTTTGCCGAAGAATCTCGCCAGCCGGTCGACGGCCTCTTCCAGCTTCGGATAGGCAGTGGCGTAAGACAGCCGGATGTATTCCTTCGGCGCGTGCGTACCGAAATCCATGCCCGGAACCAGCACCACGCCTGCATCATGCAGCATGGCCTTCGTAAGCGCCGCGCTGTCGCCGGCCGCGGCATGCGCGACCGTGCGGCAATCTGCGTACACGTAGAAAGCGCCGTCGGGCATCACCGGCACGGAGAAACCAAGCGATTCCAGCGCCGGCGCGATGAAATCGCGGCGACGCTTGAATTCCTGGCGCCGCGCTTCGTAGATCGCGATCGTTTCCGGCTCGAAGCAGGCGAGCGCCGCGTGCTGGGCGAGCGCGGAAGCGCAGATGAACAGATTTTGCGCGAGTTTTTCGAACGCGCTGACCATGCCGGGCGGCACCACCAGCCAGCCCAGACGCCAGCCCGTCATGTTGAAGTACTTCGAGAAGCTGTTGACGGTGATCACGTCGTCGCCAAACGAGAGCGCCGACACGGGCTTCGCGTCGTAGCTCAGCCCCTGGTAGATCTCGTCGACGATGGTAAAGCCGCCACGCGCCCGCACGGCCTTGACGATGCGCTCCAGCTCAGCCGGCTCGATCGACGTGCCGGTCGGGTTCGATGGCGACGCCAGCAGCACGCCACGGGTGTGCTCGTTCCAGAGACGCTCGACGTCGGCGGCGGTGAGTTGGAAACGTTCGGCCGGGCCGCTAGGCACCATCACCGGCTTGCCTTCGGCGGCGATCACGAAATGGCGGTTGCACGGATAGCACGGGTCGGGCATCAGCACTTCGTCGTCGCGATCGACCAGCGCCGCGCAAGCCAGCAGCAAGGCGGCCGATGCGCCGGCGGTAACGACGATCCGCGCCGGATTCACGTCGACGCCATAGAAGTCGGCGTAATGCGCCGAAATCGCCTCGCGCAGCGCGTGCAGGCCGAGCGCGCTGGTGTATTGCGTGACGCCACGGCGCAGTGCGCTCGCGGCCGCCTCGATAACCGGTTCGGGCGCGGTGAAATCTGGTTCGCCGATGCCCATATGAATGATGTCGCGGCCGTCGCGCTCGAGGAGCGCGGCCTCCTTGGCCAGTTCCATCACATAGAAAGGCTGGATGGCGTCGACACGTGCAGCAAGCCGCACCAAGGGTTCGGTCACGGAGTTCATACGATCAAATCCAGTTCAGAAGCAAAAGCGGGACGACGTTCGGCGCGAGTGCTTACGCGCGAAACGGCGTCCTTGCAGGCGATTCATTCGCGCCGCATTCATTCAGCGAGGCGCATGACGGCAATCAGGCTGCCAGCCATTGCGCCTTGCGCTCAACGCTTGCGAGCCGCCTGCGTTTCATCCACGCGCAGTTGTGCCGACAGCTTGTCCAGCACGCCGTTCACGTACTTGTAGCCGTCCGCGCCGCCGAACGTCTTGGCGAGCTCGACCGCTTCGTTGATGACCACGCGATAAGGAATGTCGAGGTGATTCTTCAGTTCAAACGCGGCTACCAGCAGCACGGCGCGTTCGACCGGCGAGAGCTGCTCGATCGGACGGTCCAGACACGGAGCGATTGCCGCGGAGAGTGCTTCCGAATCGCGGATCACGCCGTGCAGAATGGCGTCCAGATGTTCGTGGTCGGCCTTGTCGAAGCCTTGCGCGCCGCGCAGTTGCGCGTCGATTTCACCGCCGGGCGAGCCCGACAGCAGCCACTGGTAAAGCCCCTGCGTGGCCAGTTCGCGGGAGCGTCGGCGTGCGCTCTTCATGCCTCTTCCTCTTCTTCGTCTTCTTCCTCGTCGTCGCCGCCGAGTTGTTCGAGCGCGACAGCGAGATTCGCCATTTCGACAGCCACGCGCGCTGCGTCACGACCCTTTTCGGTCATGCGCGCGACGGCTTGCTCGTCGTTTTCGGTGGTCAGCACGGCGTTCGCGACCGGAATGCCGAAGTCGAGGCCGATACGCGTGATGCCCGCGCCGCTTTCGTTCGAGACCAGTTCGAAGTGGTACGTTTCGCCGCGAATCACCGCGCCGAGCGCGATCAGTGCGTCGAATTGCGCGCTTTCGGCGAGCTTTTGCAGCGCCAGCGGGATTTCCAGCGCACCCGGCACGGTGACGAGCAGCACGTCTTCGCCGGTCACGCCGAGGCGTTCGAGTTCTTCGATGCAGGAGTCAGCGAGGCCATTGCAAACGGGCTCGTTAAAGCGCGCCTGCACGATGCCGATACGCAGTCCGTCGCCGTCGAGATTCGGTTGGTATTGTCCGATTTCCATGTGAATTCCGTAGTGTTTTGAGTGGGCGCGAAGCGCGTGAATGGTCGGATCAGCCTTGTTGCGGAGCCTGTGCCTTGCCGCCCGGCATCGGCACGAAGCCCGTGACTTCGAGACCGTAGCCCGACATGCTGCCCAGCTTGCGCGGGTTCGACAGCACCTGCATCTTGCCGACACCGAGCTCACGCAGAATCTGCGCGCCGATGCCGTACGTCTTGAAGTCGACCGGACGGCGTTTGAGCGCGTCGGCTTTTTCCTTCGAGTCGAACGCTTTGAAAACGTCGATCAGATGATCCTTCGAGTCGCCGCAGTTCAGCAGCACGATCACGCCGCAATCCCGTGCGGCGATTTCTTTCATGGCCGCGTCCAGCGTCCACGAGTGGGTGGATTCGCCGACTTCGAGCAGGTCCAGCACCGACAGCGGCTCATGCACGCGAACCAGCGTGTCCTGATCCGTGCACGGCGTGCCGCGCACCAGCGCGATATGCGGCTGGCCGCTCGGCTGGTCGAGATACATGACCGCGCGGAATGCGCCGTGCGCGGTCTGCATGGTGCGTTCGCAAATCCGCTCGACGATCGACTCAGTGCGGCTGCGATAGTGGATCAGATCCGCGATCGTGCCGATTTTCAGACCGTGTTCTTTGGCGAATTCCATCAAGTCCGGCAGGCGCGCCATCGTGCCGTCGTCCTTGATGACTTCGCAGATCACCGCGGCCGGCGTGAGCCCGGCCAGCTGGGTGAAGTCGCAGCCCGCCTCGGTGTGGCCGGCGCGCACCAGCACGCCGCCGGGCTGGGCCATGATCGGGAACACGTGACCCGGCTGCACGATGTGCTCGGCCTTGGCGTCCGGCGCAACCGCGGCGGCAATCGTGCGGGCGCGGTCCGCCGCCGAGATGCCGGTGGTGACGCCCTCGGCCGCTTCGATGCTGACCGTGAACGCGGTGCCGTACTGCGTGCCGTTGCGGTAGGTCATGAGCGGCAGGTTCAGCAGCTTGCAGCGTTCCTGCGTGAGCGTCAGGCAGATCAGGCCGCGGCCGTAGCGGGCCATGAAGTTGATCGCTTCCGGCGTGACGAATTCGGCGGCGATCACGAGGTCGCCCTCGTTTTCGCGGTCTTCTTCGTCGACGAGGATCACCATCCGGCCTGCTTTCAGTTCGGCAATGATCTCTAGAGTGGAGGCGAGCGTCATGTTGGCGAGAGTTTCGAAGAAAGCGCGTATTTTACGCCACGCGCGGCCCCAAGTCGCCTCCGCCGAACGGCATAGGCCATTTGGCCGACTGGCGATGAGCCGTCCGCCGTTGCTATGCTCGTTGAAAACGATGGCCGCGTGAACCGGCCGAAGGCGGCGAGCCGCCGCCAGCCCATGCGTAGCCGGGCTTGCGGCCTGTTATTTCGGCGCGTTGAGCATGCGCTCGACGTAGCGCGCAATCAGATCGATCTCCAGATTCACCTGCGTACCTTCACGCAGGCGCTTGAGCGCGGTCACTTCGACCGTGTGCGGAATCAGGTTGATCGAGAATTCGCAGCCATCGTCGCGATCTTTAACCGAGTTGACGGTCAAGCTCACGCCGTTGACAGTGATAGAGCCTTTGAACGCCAGATAGCGGCCGATCTCGCGCGGCGCCAGCACGCGCAGCTCGTGCGATTCGCCGACCGGCGCGAAGTGCGTGACCGTGCCGAGGCCGTCCACATGGCCGGAGACGATGTGGCCGCCGAGCCGGTCGTGTGCGCGCAGCGCTTTCTCGAGATTGACTTCGCCGGTCTCGCCGAGGCCCGCCGTGCAGTTCAGGCTTTCGCGCGAGACGTCCACTTCGAACGAGTGGGCGGTCTTCGCGACCACGGTCATGCAGGCGCCCTGAATGGTTATGCTGTCGCCGAGCTGCACGTCGTCGAGGTCGAGGCCACCGGCTTCGACGTTCAGGCGCACGCCCGCGTCGCCGTCCGTGCCGAGCGGCTTGACTGATTCAATGCGGCCCACGGCCGCGACGATTCCTGTGAACATCGTACTAATCCTCGATCATTTCGAAACGGGTGGGGACGCGGGGTCGTTGCCGGGTCCGGGTTGGGGCATGAAGCGCGCGAGAATCCGCACATCTTCGCCGATCCGGTCGACCGCATGGAAGTTCAGTTTGACGCGGCCCTCGAGCGTTTCGGGCGCGCTCAGATTGAACATGCTCATCGAATCCATGCCGAGCAGGCTCGGTGCGAGATACACGAGCAATTCGTCGACGCAGCCTTCGCGCAGCAGCGAGCCGTTCAGCTTGTAGCCCGCCTCGACATGCAGTTCGTTGACGTTGCGCTGGCCGAGCACTTTGAGCACCGCGGGCAGATCGACCTTGCCGGCCGGGTTCGCCAGTTGCACGATCTCCGCGCCGCGATCGCGCAGCGCGTTGGCGCGATCGGTATGTCGCCCATCGAGATTGCCGCAGAAGATCAGTGTGGGTGCGCCGGCCAGAATCTGCGCCTCCGGCGGCACGTCGAGCTGGCTGTCTATCAGTACGCGTTGCGGCTGGCGCGGCGTGTCGACAGCACGCACCGTCATGCGCGGATCGTCTTCCCTGACCGTGCCGATGCCCGTCAAAATCGCCGACGCGCGAGCGCGCCAGGCGTGGCCGTCGGCGCGCGCCGCTTCGCCGGTGATCCATTGACTGTCGCCCGAAGGCAAGCCGGTGCGGCCATCCAGCGAGGCCGCCACTTTCATGCGTACCCACGGGCGGCCGCGTGTCATGCGCGAGACGAAGCCGATATTGAGTTCGTGCGCTTCGTGGGCAAGCAGTCCGCAGCGCACTTCAATGCCGGCGTCGCGCAACATGGCGAGACCGCGTCCGGATACCTGCGGATTGGGATCTTCCATTGCCGCGACAACGCGCGCGACCTGGGCTTCGATCAAAGCATTCGCACACGGCGGCGTGCGCCCGAAATGGCTGCACGGCTCCAGCGTCACGTAGGCCGTGGCGCCGCGCAGATCGTGACCGCGCGAGCGCGCGTCTTTCAGCGCGCGGATCTCAGCGTGGTCCTGACCGGCCGGTTGCGTAAAGCCTTCGCCGATCACCTCGCCGTTCTTGACGAGCACGCAGCCGACCCGCGGATTCGGGTCGGTGGTGTACATGCCGCGCTTGGCCAACGCGAGCGCGCGTTCCATATGGACGAAATCGGTTTGCGAAAACATCGGTGTCCGGTCGGGTACGGTGGCTAGGCTCTAACGGGTTTGGTTTTAGCGTATGTTGTCTCGCCGGCTTCAGGCCACGAGCGACGCGAACGCACCGCGCGCGGCGTCGATCGTGGCGTCCACGATCGCGTCGTCGTGAACGATCGAAACGAAGCCCGCTTCATACGCCGACGGCGCGAAGTACACGCCGGCGTCGAGCATCTTGTGGAAGAACGCGTTGAAGCGCGGCACGTCGCTCTTCGTGACTTCGGCGAAGCTGGTCGGGATCGAGTCCGTGAAGTAGAGGCCGAACATGCCGCCGAGCGAATCGGCCGCGAACGGCACCTTGGCTTCACGCGCCACGTTCGCGAGACCCTGCACGAGGCGCGTGGTGCGCGCGGCCAGCGTGTCGTAAAAGCCCGGCGCCTGGATCAGTTGCAGCGTTTTCAGGCCGGCCGCGACCGCGATCGGGTTACCCGAGAGCGTGCCCGCCTGGTAGACGCCGCCGAGCGGCGCGAGGTGGGCCATGATGTCGCGCCGGCCGCCGAAAGCCGCTGCCGGCATGCCGCCGCCGATCACCTTGCCGAGGCACGTCAGATCCGGCGTGATGCCGTAGACCTCTTGCGCGCCACCCAGGGCGACGCGAAAACCGCACATCACTTCGTCGAAAATCAGCACCGAGCCGTGCTTGGTACACAGGCGCCGCAAGGCTTGCAGGAATTCGGGCGTAGCGCGCACGAGGTTCATGTTGCCGGCCACCGGCTCGACGATCACCGAGGCGATCTCGTTGCCGAACGCCTTGAACGCTTCTTCGAGTTCAGCGACGTTGTTGTACTCGAGCACGGTGGTGTGCTTGGCGATATCCGCCGGCACGCCCGCCGAAGTCGGGTTGCCGAAGGTCAGCAGGCCCGAGCCGGCCTTGACCAGCAGACTGTCCGCGTGGCCGTGATAACAGCCTTCGAACTTGACGATACGGCTGCGGTTCGTGAAGCCGCGCGCGAGACGCAGCGCGCTCATGGTCGCCTCGGTGCCGCTCGACACCATGCGGACCTGTTCGATGGAGGGCACCAGCTTGCAGATTTCTTCGGCGATTTCCACTTCCGATTCGGTTGGCGCGCCGAACGAGAAGCCGTTGCCCAGCACGCGCTGCACGGCTTCGAGAACTTCCGGATGGACGTGGCCGAGGATCATCGGGCCCCATGAGCCGATGTAGTCGATATAACGCTGACCGTCCGCATCCCAGAAGTACGGGCCTTGCGCGCGTTCGATAAAGCGCGGCGTGCCGCCGACCGAGCGGAAGGCCCGCACCGGCGAGTTCACGCCGCCGGGAATGGTGCGTTGCGCGCGTTCGAAAAGGGTTTCGTTTCTGGACATGGCGATGACTGAAATTGGGGTTGCGCAGCAACGCGGGTGGCCTGTCGGCGAGTCGCGCGGCGCTGGGATGGGTGGGGAAATTGTACCGGAGTCAGCGTGAACAGGTTTTCCGGATGCGCCTGCGCAGCGGGCCGCTTGCTAGTTTTTGTGCGTGGGTCCCGTCGGCGTGTCGAACTTGGGCGGCTTGCGCTTGCCGGTGAGTTCCGCCCAGCGCTTTTCCAATGCGCCTTCGGCCATCGGCTTGATCACGGTGCCCGAGCTCTGCGCGTCCCACGTCTGTACGGAGAAAGGATGCGTGCGCAACATCTCGCGCGGAATCACCACGCCTTCGTGTGCATCGACGAGCCGGTCGTACACGAAGTCGATGCACAAACGGTAGCCGCGCTTCGTGGCCGGATCGGGGACCTCGTAAGGCGCGCGCGTCACGTAGCCAGAGCCGAAGATTCCCTTCGGTTCCTGTGCCACACGATGCAGGAACACCCGGTCGCCCGGCAGGATGCTGCGCGCAAATCCGCAGCCCCATGCGTCGGCCACCGCGACGCCTGAGGCCACGCGCTTGGCCACGTCGGGCAACTCGGGCCATGGCCATTTCTTGGGGCTCCAGATCAGCAGGAATGCGGTCATCGCATGGTCGCGTACAGAATGGTCGGGAAGGGCGCTGCGCAAAGAGTTGCGCGGCGCCCGAGCGTTCAGGCGGCAGCTTAACCGATCGGCAACGTGGCTGCCGCGAGTCGTCGACGCCATACCTGCGTCTTTGCGACCCGGTCCAGAGCCCGGCTGTGGTATTAGCCGTCGCGTACAATTGAGGCCGTCAAGTTGCTGTTTTCCCCGTTTCACCTGTTCCGCTGCCGATGACGGCGCGGCGCTTCATCTGGATTCCCATGTCTCACGTCACCAGAAGCCGGCCCGATGGCCGGCTGATTCTGTTGCTCGGTGCGCTTGCCGCATGCGGGCCGATTTCCATCGACATGTATCTGCCGAGCCTGCCGACCATCGCGCAGGCGTTCGCCATCAGCACCGGCGCCGCGCAGACGACGCTCACCAGCTTCATGTTCGGCTTTTCGATCGGCATGCTGCTCTATGGTCCGCTGTCCGATACCTATGGCCGCCGGCCCGTATTGCTCGGCGGCATCGTCATGTACGCGCTGGCTAGCGTCGCCTGCGCGATGTCGTTCTCGATCGGCTCGCTCGTGACGTTCCGTTTCGTGCAGGCGCTAGGCGCGGGCGCGGCCTCGGTGCTGGCGCGCGCCATCGCACGCGACGCCCACGGCCCGACCGATGCCGCTCGCGTACTGTCGATGCTCGCCATCGTCACGTCGATCGGACCGTTACTCGCGCCGCTCATCGGCGGACAGTTGCTGCTGCTCGGCGGCTGGCGTGTGGTGTTTATCGTGCTGACGTTGTTCGGCACGGTGTGCGCGATCACCGCGTTTCTCAAGGTGCCGGAAACGTGGCCGCGTGAGAAGCGTGCGCACTCGGCGTTGCTGAAGTCGTTCGGCGCGTACGGCAAGTTGCTGCGCGATCCGGTTGCGTGGGGGCACATGCTGTGCGGCGGCATGGCGTTCGCGTCGATGTTCGCGTATATCACCGCGACGCCGTTCGTCTACATCGAATATTTCCATGTGTCGGCGCAGCATTACGGCTTCCTGTTCGCGCTGAACATCGTCGGCATCATGTTCGGCAACTTCATGAATACGCGGCTCGTCGGGCGCCTCGGTTCGCTGCCGATCATTTCTTTCGCCGCGACCGTGAGCTGCATTGCGTCGCTGTTTGTCTGTCTCGTGTCGCTGACCGGCTGGGGTGGTCTGTGGTCGATCGTGTTTGGCCTGTTCTTCGTGGTCGGCGTGGTCGGTCTTCTGTCCGCCAACTGCACGACGGATCTGATGCATCGCTATCCACTGAATGCCGGCGCCGCGGCCGCCGTGTTCGGCGCCGTGCAGTTGGCGCTCGGTGCGTTGTCGAGCCTTGCTGTCGGACTCTGGCAGGACGGTTCGCCCAAGGGCATGGGCGTGACGGTGGGCGTGGCGGGCTTGTTGTGTTACCTCGGCCGGATTCTGGTTGTCAGGTGGCATGGGACCAAGGTGCCTGTCGCTGCCGTGTGAGGACTGATGAAGCGCGAGCCGCGCGGCGTCTACGGAAAACACCAGGTGTTGCGTGCGCGCGACCGTGCGTTTGAATTTCCGTTGCTATGATGGATCCACTGTTCCTCGGAGCGGCATTCATGGCGATCAGAGATTTGATGAACGGCGAACGGCAACAAGCCGCTTTCGCTGAAGCGCAGAAGCTGGCGGACAGCGGCGCCTATCACGATTACACAGACATCGAATACGTCTTGCGCTTTGATTTCGGCTTGTCTGATGTATCGACGCTGCTCGACAGTCAGTTGATGCATCGCGATCTGAACCGCCGTTGCGCGGATGCGCGCGAGAAGCTGGAATTGCTTGGCGTGTGATGTGTGCGGCACATTTGCAGAAGCGTGTTGATGTGAGGCGCTGTGCCTCGCGCGGGCAGCGCTAGCGTTGCATAATTGCGCGTGCGATTGCTCATCGCTTTTGCAAAATGGGATGCTGCCGTGCGGATGAATCGCACGCAGTGTCATGTGCCGTCGTCACATCTGGAGTGATATTCATGGCTGGTAGCCAGCACGACCCGCATCTGCCGCATATGGACAATCCCGCTACGCTTTCCCAGCCGGGCGGCCATTACAGTCATGTCGCGGTCGCAAATGGTTTCGTGTTCGTCTCGGGACAATTGCCGATCACGGCGCAAGGCGACAAGCTATCCGAGGCCTCGTTCGAGGTTCAGGCCGAACAGGTGTTGGCCAACGTGCAAGCCGCACTCGAAAGCGCCGGCAGCAGCGTTGCGCAACTGGTCCAGGTGCGCGTCTACATTGTCGATGTCGAGCACTGGATGAGCTTCAATCAGATCTACGCGCGTTGGGCCGGTGAAGCACGGCCTGCACGCGCGGTCGTGCCGGTTCCGCAGTTGCACTACGGTTTCAAGATCGAGGTCGAGGCGACCGCGCTGGTTTAGCGTTAGTTACTGACCTGGTGGCTTGAGCGTTGGCGCGTGCCCGGCAGTGGGGCGATTTCAACGAACCGCGTGAATGCTGTAGCCGATGCCGCGAGCTTCGCGTTACCACTTGCGCTCGCGGTGGCAGGAAATGAAAAACGGGCCAAGAGGCCCGTTTTCGTAAACGCATTCTGGCGGAGGCGGTGTCCGCATAGACGCCTTGCCCAGCAAGGCTTTCCGGCATGCTTAACCAAAAAGTACCCGTCAAAGTACCCGGAATTTCAGCGCCTTGCGGGACCATCGCGGCGGCGTATTTCCGGCCGGGAAAGTGCAATTTCTCGGTGAGGCAGTGATACAGGCTCTCGCATGGCTGGAGAGCCTTTGCGGACAAGGGTTTGGCCGTATCACTTTTGTATCACTCACACATATATATGGTGAGACAAACGTGATACTCATGTCGATAGCTCACGGCTATTTGCACGGCGGTTCGGCGCGGTCTGACTCACCGTTTGTGCTCAATCGCCCTCGCTCTGGTACGTTCCGCGCGCAAAGATTTCCCCGCGCCGCCGCCCTCCCGGCCGCGAAACGAAAACGGGCCTCACGGCCCGCGAAAGTGACTTTGAATGGTGGGGCGTCACGCGGCGTCGCGTATCCGCATGATCGTCTGGCGGCTTGTGCCGTATTGCTTCGCAACGGCGGCCACGCTTTCGCCTGCGTCAAGGCGTTGTACTACCTCTGCACGTTGCTCGCCGGAAAGGGCAGAGGGCCGCCCCATAACCTTGCCTTCGGCCTTCGCGCGTGCGATACCGGCGTTCGTCCGCTCGATCAGTAGATCGCGCTCAAACTCGGCCACGGCGTTTAGCACTTGCATCGTCATGCGTCCGGCCGCGCTCGTCAGGTCAACGCCACCCAATGCGAGACAGTGCACCCGCACACCACGCGCCGCCAACGCCTCG
This sequence comes from Paraburkholderia phytofirmans, assembly GCF_046028095.1. Taxonomy (GTDB): domain Bacteria; phylum Pseudomonadota; class Gammaproteobacteria; order Burkholderiales; family Burkholderiaceae; genus Paraburkholderia; species Paraburkholderia phytofirmans_A. The sequence continues at coordinate 123,122 of NZ_JAQQDJ010000007.1, read as the reverse complement.
ACGGTTGCACGCACATCCATCGCGTTGCGGCCAAGGCGGTCTAGCTTGGTCACAATCAACACATCACCCTCTTCCATCCGGTCGAGCAGTTTGGCGAATCCCGGCCGCTGGTCGGCGCTGACACTACCTGAGATGCTCTCCGTCACCACGCGGCGCTTATCAACAGCGAACCCGGCCGCCTCGATCTCGCGAATCTGGTTCGCCGTGGTTTGATCGGCCGTGCTGACGCGGGCATAAGCAAAGGTGCGGGACATGCTGTGTTCCTCAAATAGTCCGAAATGGGTGTACGAATATTAGCACATGTCCGAAATACGCAAACCCTTATTTTCGGACAGGGGTAAAAAGGGGCGTCCGTAAGGGATCGGTTTCGTACATAGACAATTCAATGCTATTTCTAGGCTGGACAATCGCAGTTAGAATCAGGCGCGCGCCGCCGCGCGTAAAAAACGAACAAGAACTCATGGCTTACGAAAACGCAAATTCATCCAATACGGGTCGCCAGAGGTCTACGGGCCGATCAGTTGCATCGGAAATTTCATCCGGCTTTGAGGGGCGCACAAGTTCGTTACATACGCTCTCGCCATATATCGGAAAGATGCGCCCGGAAATCGCGGCGTGGGCAATCGAATGCGTGAGCGAAATGGGCGATCTCATTTACGATCCGTTTTGCGGATCTGGAACGGTCTTGCTGGAAGCTTGGGCCAGCGGTCGCCGTGCCATTGGGACAGACTTGAATCCCTACGCGTGGCTCATATCGCAGGCAAAACTAAATCCATATGCACCCAAATCGGAGGCCGATGTTGACCTGATTTTGGATGCTTATGCATCGGAGGCAGCGCACGACTCCGATGCCGCACAGCTTCAGGACGTTGACCCGTGGGTTGCTAGTTTTTTTCATCCGGAGACGCTCAGAGACCTGCTGGGATGGGTGAGCACTCTCAGTCGCCACCATGATGCGTTCGCGCTCGCTTGCTTGCTGGGGATTGCCCATCACCAACGGCCCGGTTTTTTATCCTACCCGGCGAGCCACACCATTCCATATTTGCGAACCAGCAAGTTTCCCGAATCAGAATTCGGCGAAATGTATATGTACCGCGCGGTACTACCGCGCTTGAAAAAGAAAATTCTTCGAGCTTGTTCGAAAATGCCCGATTTGGACTTCTCCATCCAACGGAGCGTCGAACTTTGCGACGCCGCCGCCTTGCAGGTCACCGAGCGGGTGGACGCGATTGTTACCAGTCCACCATACATGGGGCAGTTGGACTACGCGCGGGACAATCGCCTCCGCCTTCATCTTCTCGGAGTGAAAAACTGGGAGGAGTTGAATCGCGATGTATCGCCAAATGCAGCTCAGTTCGTAAAGCAAATGGGCCAGTGCTTGGATGCTTGGCGGTGTATTTTGAAACCTGGGGGAACGCTTGCGATATTGGTTGGTGATACGACCAATACGACACGCAAGCGTCTTGATACGTTAGTTACCGACTTGGTGACAAACACGTGGCACGATTACGAACTCGATCAGGTGCTTGAAAGCCACATTCCGGACGCGCGCCGTGCGAGAAAAAACTGCAAAGGGTCGCAGTCGGAGTCGTTGCTTGTATTCCGGTTCCGGCCTTGACAGGAGAAAGACTTGAAGTCAGTAGCGATGTTCAATAATAAAGGCGGCGTTGGCAAAACAACACTGACGTGTAACCTCGCTTCATTCATAGCGACGGAATTTAATCTTCGCGTACTTGTCGTCGATTGTGATCCTCAGTGCAACGCGACCCAGCTCATCATGGGTGTCCCAGCTGCCGCGTCGCTTTACACGGGCGAAGAGAATGCCCCGCGGATCAGCACTATCACAGATGTCCTTAAGCCGATTGAGGACGGCGATTCAACCATCAGTACTGACTTGACGTTCTTAGGTGCGAACAGCAATCGGTTTCACGTCGACCTACTCGCAGGCCATCCAGCGTTTGCGGTAATTGAGGATAGACTGGGGGCGGCCTGGAGCTTAGTGAAGGGGCGCGACAAACAGGGGTTCCGTCAAACAAATTGGAACACCCTTTTGTGCCGATACCTTGAAGATAAGTACGATCTGGTTCTTTACGACTTGGGACCAAGCCTTGGGTCGATCAATAGGTCTGTTTTGATGGGCTGCGAGCACTTTCTGACGCCGCTCGGCTCCGATGTATTCAGTATTATAGGAGTGAAGAACATTTCCTCATGGCTGGATAACTGGATTGGCGACTATAAGCACTCGTGGGATGCCCTCAAAGACGCCGAACGGACCGATCTCAGCGAACGCTACGGGGTGCTGCCCACTCCAGCGATTATCGGGGGCTACGTCGGATACACGGTTCAGCAATACATCACCAAGTCTTACGGCAAGGAGCGCCGCGCCACTAAGGCATATGAGTCCATCATTGGCAGTGTGGATGCAGAAATCCACAGTGCGCTGCATGGATACTACAGTCCAGCGCTAACCGCTGACCCTTCTTTGGCCAAGCTGGGCGATATTCCACATCTATACAGCCTCGTCCCCTTGGCACAGAAGAAAGCTGTCCCAATTCACGGCTTACAGAGCGTTGACGGCTTGGTCGGATCGCAGTTTTCAGCTGTTCGAGACTATAAGGAGATGGTCTCGCCAATCGCCGCGCATCTGATAGCGAACCTGGGAATCGAGGTGAAGGAGAAGGCAGCGTGACTAACTGGCCAGAATCGTTAGTAATCGAGCTAGCGGCACGTCGATGCATCATTTTTCTTGGCTCCGGAACGTCGCTCAGCGCCACCAAGCGGACTGCCGGTGGCGACCAGAATCCGCCAACGTGGAAGGGTTTCTTGGAAATTTTGCGTGACGGACACAACAGGGGAGATCAAGGCGATCTTGAAATTGCCAACGGCCTCTTGGCCGGAGAAAAGTACCTTGACTGCGCTGAAGTGCTTCGGACGACCTGCATTCACGATGCCGATTACGGCCGTCTATTGGCGCGTACATTCGAAGGATATAGACCCACGGACATCCACTCGCATATCGAGAAAATAGACCAGAAGATCGTCGTCTCGACTAACTATGACTCACTGTACGAAGATCAATGCCGCCAAGGCGACGGCGCGGATGGATACGTCGTTCTCAACTACTACGACGAAGGACTGTTGGCGAGAATGCGTTCGCCTAAGCGCTTGATCATAAAAGCGCATGGCTCGGTTGCTCGTCCTGAGGCAACTGTTCTAACCCGTTCGGACTATTTCGCAGCTCGCGAGAAATACCAGGGGTTCTATAAGATTCTCGAAAGCTTGTTCCTGACGCACACTCTGTTGTTTATTGGATATAGCTTAAGCGATCCTGACGTACAGCTTCTGCTTGAGAACACGTCCATAACGGCGCAAAGCGCCCATCCGCACTATGCACTCATGGCGCAGGGGATCCATCCGGCGATGCGCGCGGCATTCTCCAATACGTATAACGTGGAAATTCTGGAGTTTGACCCCGCAAATAACTACGCGGATTTTGGAGCGAGCCTCGAAGCATTAGCGGCGCTTGTGCTGGAGCAGCGCGAGGATCAACCGAACGAATGACCACTATCGTCGCGGATGATCGCGGTTCGAAACTATAAGTTACAACGGGTTAGAATCGCTCCGTCAAGCCTAGGGCGGCCACCCGAAAACCGGATACCTTCACCGGCTGGCTTGGCAATCTTGAAGGGGCATACGAGAAGGGTATGCATGACAGCCAGTTCAATCCCATCCCCGCACCGCTATGGGCGGCTCCTGCGGTGGAGTCCTGAGCGTACTTTCGCGGACCAAATACCCGGCTTGCTGGTCGTTTTGCCGGTCGTGCGTGCAGGGAATCCTGTTGGCGTCCAAGTGCCGATGATGCTATGGCGCGTTGCGGTTTCGCTAACGTCGCAGCTGGCCGATATCACGGGAGCCGATGTGACGGACGAACGAATCCGCGACGGTCTGAGAGATGCAGAGGCGAGACGCGATCTAATGCGCCGTCACCGGGGTGCCGTCCTGTCTGAGCTGGCTGAGTCGGGCACTGTCGATGGACCGACGCTGGCCGCATGGCAGCCGGACCTGCAACACTTCACCATGGGCTATTCCGCACAGGCGATGCGTTTCACTGAGCAGCTGGCCGCGCCCACCGAAGTCGCGATGCAGTTTTGCTATGCAGGCCTGCAAAGTGTCGATACGGCCGTCCTCGCACGGCTGAATCACGATATTGATGCGACCGTGAATGCTTCCATGCTGGCGCAACGCTGCTATCTGGCGGCGCTGGGCGCGCTCGGCTTGACCGATCAAGGGATTGATCGCAATCCCGCTGGGAAGGGTGGTAAGGCGCGTGCGCAGAACGATCCGAAACAAGGGGAAAAGCGGTTCGTGTATGACTGCTGGCAAGACTGGAAAGCGGGTCGTCGCCAATACAAAAGCAATGCGGCTTTCGCGGTGGATATGCTGGATAAGTGTGAGCACGTCCAAAGCGTGAAATCAATCGAGACGTGGTGCACGAGATGGGGGCGGGGCGAAGATATCCCCTGCAAGGTGTAGCCAGCAGGACTGGCCGCCAATGTCAACCCGCCATCTGGCCGAATGGGAACGCTACTAGCAGCAATCCCGTCGAGCCAGATCGCGAGTTTTGGCCACTCCGCAAAGCCGCAAGAATGCTCCCGAATTCACGCGATTGGTCGTGGATGATTACGGGGGCAACATGCCAGCAAAAAACGATCTACACGTACCTCAACAGAAACGCATTGAGCGCATGCCGTCCGTTCTGGCGCGGGTGCAATTGAGCGAGTCCGAATTGAGAAGGCGGATTCACAAGGGGACATTTCCGAAACCTTTGAAGCTCGGCCCGCGCGCTATTGGCTTTCTCTCGTCGGAGGTCGATGCTTGGCTCGATTCGCTGACGAGCGGAGGTGCAGCATGACGCAAAGCGATGAAGTTTCACGCGCCGCTGTCGAGCGCACGGCCGCAGACCGCAGCGCAAGGCGGCACGCTGCTGACGCCGCTGATGCTGGGCACTATGCCGCGCTGATGGCACGACAACGGGAACGCTTCACGGCCGCCTTCGGTCGTTGCAAAGATGCCGAACGGTCGGAAATTGCACGCTGGATTAGCAAGGGGGCCGCCCTTCTCGAAGCGGACGCGAGGCATACGCCGTCCCGCGCGAAAGTGGCCGTCGATATGATGAAGAAAGCGGTGTTCATGCTCGATCCAAAGGCCCCGGCATGACACGCGCTCAAAGTCACTTTGCGGCGTGGCGCCCCGCGCGCCTCCGGACGCTGCGCATGATCCCCCTCGCTGGGACAGGTCTGAGGCGGGCACTTGCGCAGCTCGGCGGCCCGCAGTATCCTGCGGGCGTCGCTGAAACAACAGCGGCCGGGTTTTGCAGCCTGAAAATGTTGGCGGACGACCGCCGCAGCGCGGTTTTTTTACGTCCGTGCACCTTCGCGCGCCTTTTCAATGGGCGGGCCTTGGTGGGGGAGCCTTCGGGCTCGCCGGTGCCAACGTTCCGGTCTGCAAACCCTGTCATGCGCCCGCTCACCCCATTTTGCAGTGGACAGCGGGCTTTCAACCATAACGTTGGAGGCCGCACCATGCGTCCAGTATCTCCGTTCGCCCCTACCGGGCAAAACTCTCCCCTCATTCAATCGATCATCCGCGACGCCTTGCGAGCCGCCGCGACGGCCGACACGTATCAATCCGCGCTCGATGCTACCGGCGCTGCGCTGGTCGCTATTGCGGGCCTCGTCCGTGGGGAGGTGCGCCATGGTTGAGACGACCCGCACGGCAATCATCGAAGGCTTTGAGAACGCGCCGCCGCTCGATACGGGCGCTCCCATTGAGCTTCAATTCGCTGTCAACCTCGGTGCGATCTGCGCGGATGCCTGGCTGGAACTGAAGGGCACCGTGTTGCTGCATAACTATGCAGCGCATCAAACCGACGCGTTTTCGCGCGGCCTGACTGCCCGGATGCAGGACGACGATGCATTCGACTCTCACAGGCTGGCGGTAAGCCGTCAGGCGTTCGCTGCGGGTCTGATCGGCCGGGTACAGCAACACCTTCTCGCCGCTCTCGGCATGGTCACGCGCGATTCGCGCAGCGCGCATTAAGGGAGCGCGGACCATGGCAAAAACAAGCAAGAAAGCCACCGTGGCCACGTCGAAAACGTTCGTTGCCGAAGTCAATCGTGTTGACGCGCGCAAGGCCGGGATTCGTATCTCTGACGCTATGGAAGTACTCGATGGTCTGATTTGGGCAGCCGATCAAGCTGGCTCGCGACAGGACTACGACATGGTGATAACTCTGCTGCGCGCCGCGTTGCCGTCGGTGGGCGCTGCGCTTGAGGCCGCCAATGATGCGCTTGGCGAATGTCGCATTGGCAAATTCGCCTACAGCAACGATGTGAGCGCTGGCGGCGCGGTGCTGGAGGTATCGCATGCGCACTAACCTCGTCCTGATGCCCATGGCTAACGGCGCAATGGCGCTCTCCGCGGCGGCAATCTACATAGCCAAAGCGGTGCAATCCAGCCCTTAGACCGTACCTTGTTTCACGAGCGGAACTCTGCTCTGCCTGTGCGATAAGCACTGCTAATCGCCGGGATGCAGGGTCTGGCGGGCCGTGGCAATCGCGCGGTCCGCGCACGAACAGAGAACATATGAGCGATACACCAATGTCCGAATTCGAGCGCGCGAGGGTCGCGCTCGGCTATATCGAGCCTGACGACCGCGATACGTGGGTCAAGATGGCGATGGCACTCAAAACGGAGTTTGGCGACGAGGGATTTTCCCTCTGGAGCGACTGGAGCCGACAGGCCAAAGGGTTTAACGAGAAAGACGCGCGGGACGTCTGGAAGTCCGTCAAGGTAGGCAAAATCAGGCTGGCTACGCTCTTTCATATTGCTAAGGCTGGCGGATTCGATCCGCGCGCCCACAAAGCAAAGCCGCTCGATCCTGCGGAACGCAAGCGCCGGGAAGCGGGACGCGCCGCCAGTGAAGCCGCTGAGCTGGAGGCCAACGCAGCGAAGCACGCGACAGCGGCCGCGCTCGCTGAGCAAATTTGGTCGGCTGCTGGACCGGCTCGCGCCGACCACCCGTATCTTGTGCGCAAGTGCATCGATGCTGGCAAGCTGCGCATCTATCGCGGTGATCTGCGGATCGGCACGGCCGCATGTGACGGTGCGCTGATCGTTCCAGCTCGGGACGTGTCCGGCAAGCTATGGACGGTTGAATTTATCCTTGAGGATGGCCAGAAGCGCTACCTGCCGAACGGCCGCAAGTCGGGCTCATTCGCGTGGACCGGCGGCGCGGTGACGACAACGCTGCTCATCGGTGAAGGCTATGCGACGTGCGCCACGCTCACGGCCGCCACGGGCTTTCCTTCCGCTGTCGCCTTCGATGCGGGCGGCCTGCTGACCATCGCGACGGCGATGCGGGCTCAGCATCCAGACGCCCGGATCGTGCTGTGCGCCGACGACGACCACAAGACTCCGGGCAATCCGGGCATTGCCAAGGCTCGCGCGGCTGCGGATGCCGTGGGCGGCGTGGTGGCCGTGCCGGACTTTGGCGATGACCGCCCTTCCTCTGGAACGGATTTCAACGATCTGGCCGCACATCGCAACGGCGAAGCCGTGGCCGCTGCGGTGTTCGCGGCGCTGGCCGTGGGCGGCGCGCAGAGTGCAAGCAAGGGCAAGACACCGCCCACGACACAGAAGCCCGTCAAACGCCCTAAGACGGCCCGCGCGCAGGATGGAAAATCGCGCTTTGTGGTCGATGACAACGGCGTATGGTTTCACGGCTTCAACAATCAGGGCGAAGCATTGCCGCCGCACTGGGTCAGTACACGAATCGACGTGATCGCAGAGACCCGCAACGAGGTCAACAGCGAATGGGGATATCTGCTGGAATTTACCGACCGCGACGGCGTACAGAAGCGCTGGGCCGTCCCGGCCGGTCTTTTCGCCGGTGATGGAACGGAGCTGCGCCGCATGCTGCTTGATATGGGCGTCAAGCTCGGCGTGACACAGACGGCAAAGCAGCAGATCGCCAACTATATCCAGATGGCGCAGCCGGACGAGCGCGTGCGCTGCGTGCCGCGCGTGGGCTGGCATAACGGCGCATTCGTGCTGCCGGATAGGGTCATCGGCACGGGCCGTGAATCGCTGATCTATCAGGCCGATACGCCGATCCAGAGCCAGTTCAAGGAAAGCGGCACGCTGGACGACTGGCGGCGCGAGGTCGCCGCGTACTGTGTCGGGAACAGCCGTCTGCTGTTCTGCGTCGCAAGCGCGTTTGCGGGGCCGCTGCTGCACTTCTCCGGGCTTCAGTCCGGAGGCTTTCACATGCTCGGTACTACGTCAGAAGGCAAATCAACGGGCGGCGCGATTGCGGCATCCGTGTTTGGCTCAAAAGACTACGTGCGCGGATGGAAGGCGACAGACAACGCACTGGAAGCAGTAGCCACGCAGCATAGCGACGCGCTGCTAATCCTTGATGAAATCGGGCAGGTTGAGCCGCGCCTCGTTGGGGACGTGATTTATATGCTAGCGAACGAGTCCGGCAAGGCACGTGCGACGCGTACCGGCGCAGCAAAGCCCGTCCTCAGCTGGCGCCTGCTGTTCCTGTCCAATGGCGAAAAGAGCGTGGCCGCACTGATGGCTGAGGCAAACAAGCCGATGAAAGGCGGCATTGAGGTGCGGCTACCGGTGATCCCTTCGGACGCTGGCAAGGGCATGGGCGTGATTGAGGAACTGCACGGCTTTGATTCGCCACGTGCGCTGGTCGAGCATCTGAAACACGCCGCCAACCGACACTATGGTGCGGCCGGTCCTGCGTTCATTGAATGGGCGTCACAGGTTGCTGACGAACTGCCCGACTCGTTGCGCGAACGCATTGTCGAGCTGGTGCATGCATGGGTTCCGGGCGGCGCGCATTCGCAGGTAGCACGGGTTGCAGAGCGCTTCGCACTGGTCGGCGCGGCGGGCGAACTGGCGACGGCGGCCGGACTGACTGGCTGGCCGCAAGGCGCGTCTACAGATGCAGCCCGGACGTGCTTTGACGGCTGGCTTCACATGCGCGGCGGCGCAGGGAACTCCGACCAGGCAGACATGCTGCGACAGGTGGTCCACTTCTTCGAGGCGCACGCAGACGCGCGCTTCACGTGGCTGCACCGCGTCAAGGATGACCGCCGTGCAAACACGATGCAGCGTGCGGGCTTCAAGAAGCTGGTCAAGGTTGCTGCGGATGATGCGGCGGTGGGCGTGACCACGAACAGGGACTACATGGCTGAGTACGGCGAGACCATGAGCGACGGCGACGCTGAGAAAACAGAAGCAGAGTATTGGGTGTTGCCCGCCGTGTTTCGAAACGAAGTCTGCAAGGGTTTTGATTCACGCGTCGTAGAACGCCTGCTGATCGAGCGCGGGGCATTGAAGCCCGGTGCCGATGACAAGGCAACACGCTCTGAGCGTGTCCCGACTGTCGGGCCGACACGCGTCTACCGCATCCTGCCAGCTATCTTTTCTCTCGATCTCTGAGCATCGCCGCCCGCCGCGATGGGGCGGCGGCGCGGAATATTTCTGCGCGGCAAAGTGGCTTTGCGTTGGATCAAAGTCACTTTGCCCCTCGCACCAGCGCAGATACGCGGGCGGATCGACCGTCCCGATTGTTGTCTGTATTGCAACGATGCGCTGATTCTGTATCACCGCAGTGAGACGAGGTGATACAGAATTGTGAGACGCGGAAAGCCTTTCCAGTCAACATTCAAAGGCGAATTGAAAGGTTTGTATCACTGTCTCACCCGAAAACCGCAATGAGCGGACAGCGAATTCACGTGGCGCTCTCCATCAAGCCAATGTCGGCAAGGGTTTTCGCGATTTCACCGCGCCTCGAAAGGGGGGTGTCGCCAATCGGCTCACTCCGCCATTGTTGCGCAATCAACGAAAGTGAGCCGCACCCTCGGGCGGCGCCTGCGTCCTCCATTTCCCGCACGTGACTTCTGACCCGTTGCCCTGCGCTGGCGCGCCCAACAGACGGCCATATCGGTACTCCAGCCAGTCCGTGGGCGCTCCTGAATGGGTTGCCGTCACGGGCAATTCAAGCCCGGTTAGCGCGCAACGGACGGAGCCTTCCGCACGGTAAAGCGGCCGGATGCGAGGGTAGCCGAAGCCAACTCAGCGGCCGTTGTGGCGTCCCGAAGCGATGCCGACGCCCCGCAGACGGCCCGACCGGGGGCTGGCCAAAAGTCTAGGCCTTCGCCGGATGGGACCGCGTGTTTAGGAACATTTTTGTGTGCGCAAGTTTCGGGTGGGGGGGGTATCAAGCGCCCTACGTCTGGTGCGAGGCTCCGCCGTCAGAATCTGAGTCGTCAGCCCCACGCCCACGCGAGAATTATTCCCGCGCCGCCTGTCTGGCCGCGCTCAACCGGCCGCCGCATCGCCGTGCAACGGGATGACGTTCGCCCCGCTCTGCTGGTCGATGTAGTCGGCCCATGCCTGCATCAGCTCACGCCGCTTGTCGAACAGATCGCCACGCCGATAGGCACTCTCCGTCTTGTTCCGGATCGCATGGGCCAATGCCATCTCTGCAACCTCGTTCGGAAAGGCGGTGCATTCGGCTGCCCAGTCGCGGAACGTCGAGCGAAAGCCGTGCGTGGTCAGATCGGTGCGCTTCATGCGCTCCAGCAGCATCAGCATTGCCATGTTCGAAAGCGGGCGGCCTTCCTTGATACCCTCGAAGACCAAGCCCGCGCCGCCGAACGTGGGCAGTGCCTTCAGGAGTGCCACCGCCGCCGACGACAGAGGAACGCGGTGCTCCCGTTTCGCCTTCGTGCGCTGGGCTGGAACGGTCCATACCGGCACGGACAGATCGAATTCAGGCCACGCGGCGTACAGCGAATCACCCGTGCGCGTCGCCGTCAGGATCGTGAATTCGAGCAGGCGCGCTGATGTGGCATCGTTGGCCCGAAGCTGGTTGAAGAATGGGCCGATCTCGTCATACGGTAGCGCCGCGTGGTGGCCTTCTTTCTGAACCTTTGATGGTGAGGGTAGCAGCTGGTCGAGATGGCCGCTCCAGCGCGCTGGATTCTCGCCAGCACGTAGGCCGCTTACCTTCGCCCAGTCCATGATGTTCTCTATGCGGCCACGCAGTCGCGAGGCTGTCTCGTTCTTCGTGAGCCAGATCGGCTGTAAGACGTGCATCACGAGGTCAGTGTCGATATCTACGGGCCGCAGTGCGCCGATGAACGGATACGCGTAGGTAGTGAGTGTGTTTTCCCATTGCTGCGTGTGCTTCGGATTCGCCCACTCGGCGCGGCGGGCCTTGATGTACGCCTCGGCGCATTGCTTGAACGTCAGCGACCGGGCCGTCTCGATCTTGCGTCGCGCCTTGTCCTGCTTACGCAGCGTCGCCGGATCATCACCACGCGCCACAGCGGCACGGTGCTCGTTACGCGCGACGCGCGCGAGCTCCAGCGTAACGCGTGGGTACGGGCCGATTTGAATCAGGCCTTCGCGGCCATCCGGCTTCGTATATCGGAACTGCCAGTACTTGAGGCCAGTAGGCTTGACGTGCAGCGCGAGACCGCCGCCATCATTGAGGCGATAGGCGGCCGCACGTGGCTTGGCGGAGCGGCATTGAAGATCGCGGAGAAGACTCTCAGGCATGGCCGGGAAATACGCCTCAAAAAGTACCCGAAAAAGTACCCGGGAAATTGAGGGATTTTACGGCTTTTCTTGGATGCTTGTGGAGGTTCGGATTCGCCGCAAAGCCTTGTGCTGCTTGGCTCTGCGGGTCTTTGCGGAAATTTCTGAATGTTAATTCTGGCGGAGGCGGTGAGATTCGAACTCACGGAAAGATTGCTCCTTCGCCGGTTTTCAAGACCGGTGCCTTAAACCACTCGGCCACACCTCCAAGCCCTAAATTGTAACCTGAAAAAACCTCGCTGCGGCGTCCGGTCGATCCGCAATCACTGCGGATCTTTCAGAAACAGCTCCTGCAAATCATTCAGGAACGCCTGGCCGAGCGGCGTGGGCGCGATCTTTTCGTGGTCGCGCGTGATCAGCTTGCGCCGTTCGGCTTCCTGCAAGGCCGGCTCGATCGACGTCATCGACATGCCCGTGCGCTCGATGAACCGATGCACCGGAAACCCTTCCACCAGCCGCAGCGCGTTCAGCATGAACTCGAACGGCAGATCGCGCGTCCCGACTTCGTGCTCTTCCTGCACTGCCGTGCCGGCCTTCGCCTGCTCGATGAACGTGGTGGGATGCTTGTAGCGCGCCTGGCGCAGCACGCGATTCGGAAACGACAGCTTCGTGTGCGCGCCCGCGCCGATGCCGAGATAGTCGCCAAAACGCCAGTAGTTCAGGTTGTGCTTGCTCTGCCGATGCGGCTGCGCATACGCCGACACCTCATAGCGCTCGTAACCCGCAGCGCAGGTGCGCTCGTGAATCCAGTCCTGCATGTCGGCGGATGCATCGTCGTCGGGCAGGGCGGGCGGGAACTTCGCGAACAACGTGTTCGGTTCGAGCGTCAGGTGGTACAGCGACAAATGCGGCGGCGCGAACGACAACGCCGTCTCGACATCCGCCTGGCATTCGGCGAGCGTCTGCCCCGGCAGCGCGAACATCAGATCGAGGTTGAAGTTGTCGAAGGTGGTCGCAGCAACCTCGACGGCATGGCGCGCCTGCGCCGAGTCGTGAATGCGGCCGAGCGCCTTCAGATGCGCTTCGTTGAAACTCTGAATACCCACCGAAAGCCGGTTCACGCCGCTCGCGCGAAATTGCGCGAATTTGGCGGCTTCGAAGGTGCCGGGATTGGCTTCGAGCGTGATTTCAGCGTCGGCGTCGAGCGGCAGCAGCGCGCGCACATCCGACAGCATGCGATCCAAACCGGCCGCCGAAAGCAGGCTGGGCGTGCCGCCGCCGATGAACACCGTATGCACCTGCCGTCCCCAGACCAGCGGCAGCGCCATTTCGAGATCTGCGCGCAAGGCGTCGAGATACTCGTTCTCCGGGAACGTGTCGCCTTTCCATTCGTGCGAGTTGAAATCGCAATACGGACACTTGCGCACGCACCACGGAAAATGCACATACAACGCCAACGGCGGCAGCGACGTCAGCCGGATACTGCCCGGCGACGTGAAGGCCTTGATGACGCCGTTGCCGATATCGGCGGGCGCCGGTTTGATCGGAATCACGCTTCCTCCGTCAGACGCTCGAGCAGTTGGCGCAACGCAATCGCGCGGTGGCTGCTGGCGTTCTTCACCGCCGGTTCAAGTTCGGCGGCGCTCGCGTTCAGCGACGGCAAAAAGAAGTACGGGTCGTAGCCGAATCCATGTGCGCCGCGCGGCGCGCCCAGCATTTCGCCATGCCAGCGGCCTTCGGCGATCAGCGGCTCGGGATCGTCCGCGTGACGCACCAAGGCCAGCACGCAGAAGTAATACGCGCGTCGATCGGTCTCGCCTCGCAACGCCGAGACGAGGCGTGCGTTATTCGCAGCGTCGCTCTTTTCGCCGCCGGCAAGCTGCGCGTAGCGCGCCGAATAGACACCCGGTGCGCCGCGCAGCGCGCGCACGCAAAGGCCCGAGTCGTCGGCGAGCGCGGGCAGGCCGGTCAGCTTCGACGCGTGACGCGCCTTGGTCAGCGCGTTTTCGACGAAGGTCGGATGCGGCTCTTCGGCTTCCGGCACGTTCAGCTCGCCCTGCGGAATCAGTTCGATGCCGGCCGCGCCGAGCAACGCCGCGAACTCGCGCAGCTTGCCCGCGTTGTTCGACGCCAGCACGACTTTTTTCAACGGCGCGCCTGAATCGGCTGCGCCATTGCGTTGAAAAACCTCACTCACTCTTTTGCTCCAACGCCGCCTTCTGCTTCGCGATCAGCGTATTGATGCCGTCGCTCGCCAGATCCAGCAGCGCGTTCATTTCGTCGCGCGAAAATGCCACGCCTTCAGCGGTGCCCTGAATTTCGACGAAGCCGCCCGCGCCCGTCATCACCACGTTCATGTCGGTGTCGCATTGCGAGTCTTCGTCGTAATCGAGGTCGAGCACCGGCAGGCCGTCGTACACGCCCACCGAAATCGCCGCGACGTAATCCGTGATCGGCGAGCTTTCGATGCGGCCCGTGGCCAGCAACTTGGCCACCGCGTCATGAGCGGCCACGAACGCGCCGGTGATGCTGGCCGTGCGCGTGCCGCCGTCGGCCTGGATTACATCGCAATCGATATGCAGCGTACGCGCGCCGAGCTTCTCCAGATCGAACACCGAGCGCAGCGCGCGGCCGATCAGCCGCTGGATTTCCTGGGTGCGGCCAGTCTGTTTGCCGCGCGCGGCTTCGCGGTCGCTGCGCGTATGCGTCGCACGCGGCAACATGCCGTATTCGGCGGTCAGCCAGCCCTGGCCGCGGTCGCGCAGAAACGACGGCACGCTCTCGGCAATGCTCGCCGTGCAGATCACTTTCGTATCGCCGAATTCGACCAGCACCGAGCCTTCCGCGTGCTTCGTGTAGTGGCGCGTGATGCGCACGTCGCGCAGCTGATTGGCCTGGCGGCCGCTGGGGCGTTGGGTGTCGTTGGTCATGTTGGGATCGGTCAGGAAGAAAAGCAGGAGGGAAAGCGCGATTTTACAGCCGATCGGGCGAGGCGGCTGCCCGCATGTGCCGGGGCTCTCCAAGGGGACCTATCGCCAAAAATGGGATAATGCCGTTTCCCCGCCCCGCGTCTCGTACACGCCGGGCGATTCGACTCTCCGGCCATCGTCGAACGCATGGCCACAATCGCGAGAAATACGATGATCTACAGCATGACTGGCTATGCGAGCGCGACACGCGAACTCGTCGCGGCCTCGGGCACCGGCGGCGTGAGCGTATCGGTCGAACTGCGCACCGTGAACTCGCGCTTTCTCGATCTGAACTTCCGCATGCCGGAAGACGTGCGTGTGTGCGAACCCACGCTGCGCGAGATGCTGATGAACAAGCTGTCGCGCGGCAAGGTCGATATCCGTATCAACCTGCAACGCAGCGAACAATCCGCCAACGCGGGTTCGATCAATCACGACACGCTCGCGCAACTCGCGCTGCTCGAACGCACGGTGCTCTCGACGTTTCCGGAAGCCGAGCGGCTGCGCACCGGTGAGATTCTGCGCTGGCCGGGCATGCTGGCCGAAAGCGGCGTGGCGCCTGAAGTGCTGCGCGACGCCGTGCTCGCCTGCGGCAAGCAGGCCATCACCGACCTGATCGACGTGCGCGCCCGCGAAGGCGCGCAACTGGCGACGATGCTGCTCGCGAACGTCACCGAAATGGAAGCGATCGTCACGAAGATCACGCCGCTCGTGCCTGAACTCATCGCCAAGCATCAGCAGAAGATTGTCGAGCGCTTGCAGGAAGCGCTCGGTATCGCCGCACCGGATACCGCCGCGACGATCGTCTCGCGTGAAGAGATCAACGAGCGGATTCGCCAGGAAGTGACGATGTACGGCATCCGTATCGACATCGCCGAAGAACTGTCGCGCCTCACGGCTCATCTGAACGAAACGCGTCACGTGATCCAGAAGGGCGGCAAGGTCGGCAAGCGTCTCGACTTCATGATGCAGGAGCTCAACCGCGAAGCGAACACGCTCGGTTCGAAGGCGGCCGCGAAGGAACTGGCGGATTCGTCGATGACCTTGAAGCTGCTCATCGAACAGATGCGCGAGCAAGTACAGAATCTGGAATAAGGCTGGAGCACCACCGACATGACCGACCATCACCACCCACGCGAAACGCCGCGCAACCCGTACGCCGGTGCTTACCCCGGCAACCTGTTCATGGTCGTAGCACCCTCGGGCGCGGGCAAGTCGACGCTCGTGAACGCGCTGCTCGCCGGCGACGACGCTATCCGTCTGTCGATCTCGTACACGACGCGTCCGCCGCGTCCGAAGGAGCAGGACGGCGAGCACTATCACTTCACCACCGTCGACGATTTCATGAAGCGTCACGATGCCGGCGAGTTCCTGGAAAGCGCGGAAGTGCATGGCAACTACTACGGCACCTCGCGCGTGTGGATCGAAGACCAGATGAAGAACGGCCATGACGTGCTGCTCGAAATCGACTGGCAAGGCGCGCAGCAGGTGAAAAAGCAGTTTCACAACGCGGTCGAAATCTTCATCTTGCCGCCGTCGCTCGAAGCTCTGGAAGAGCGGCTGAGAAAGCGCGGGCAGGACGAGCCGAACGTGATCACGCGCCGTCTGCTGGCGGCCGGCAGCGAGATGGCGCACGCGGCGGAAGCGGAGTACGTGGTGATCAACGAGAAGTTCGAGCGCGCGCTCAGCGAACTGCAATGTCTGGTGGCCGCGACGCGTTCGCGCTTCGCCTCGCAATACGCACGCCACACGCAGCTTTTCGTGCAACTCGGCATTCACTTGCCACACGCGTGAGCGCGGCGGTCAGCCGAGCACATAAGGTAGAATAACGAACATACTGAGAAGGAACCCAACATGGCCCGCATTACCGTCGAAGACTGCCTCAAACAGATCCCGAACCGTTTCGAACTCGCGCTTGCCGCAACCTATCGCGCGCGTCAGCTCGCTCAAGGCCACACGCCGAAGATCGAAAGCCGCGACAAGCCCACCGTCGTCGCACTGCGCGAAATCGCAGCCGGCCAGGTCGGCGTCGAAATGCTGAAGAAGGTGCCGGTTTAACGCGCACTGTTCCGTTTTCGATTGACCTTTTGCCACACGCGTTTGCTTCACGCTTTTTGCTTCACCGTTTGACCACAAGTAATTGCATCAACGTGCAGACCGGCGTCCAACCCTAACCGCTACGGAGGCGACCATGAGTGCTACCCCGCCCACCGCCACGGAAGTGGAACACGACGCCGACTCGCCCTCGTCTGCACGGAAATACATCGACGCGGTCCTCGAACAGTCGTTTCGCCATCTGTTCGGGCCGACCGCCACGCCGGAGCAACCGCGCCGGCATGATGTCGTCTCCATCGCCAAACTGACGTCCGCCTTGTCCGGCTATCTGCAGCCGGAAGAGATCAAGGACATCAAGTCGGCCTTCCATTTCAGCGACGAAGCCCACCTCGGCCAGTATCGGCAGAGCGGCGAGCCGTACATCACGCATCCGGTTGCCGTCGCCGAAATCTGCGCCGGCTGGAATCTCGACGCCCAGGCGCTCATGGCGGCGTTGCTGCATGACGTGATGGAAGACCAGGGCGTGACCAAGGCCGAACTCGCCGAGCGTTTCGGCCCGAAGGTCGCCGAGCTGGTCGACGGTTTGTCGAAGTTGGACAAGATGGAGTTTCGTAATCGCGAAGAAGCGCAGGCGGAAAACTTCCGCAAGATGCTGCTCGCGATGGCGCGCGACGTCCGCGTGATTCTGGTCAAGCTCGCCGACCGGCTGCACAACATGCGCACGCTAGGCGCGGTGCCGCCCGAAAAGCGCCGCCGCGTGGCGCGCGAAACGTTGGACATCTACGCGCCGATCGCTCACCGGCTCGGCCTGAACAATACTTATCGCGAACTGCAGGACCTGAGCTTCGCGAACTTCAACCCACATCGGTACGCCACGCTCGAAAAAGCCGTCAAGGCGGCGCGCGGCAACCGGCGTGAAGTGGTCGGCAAGATTCTCGAATCGGTGCAGCGCGCCATTGCCGACGCGAAGCTCGACGCCGAAGTCACCGGCCGCGAGAAAACCATCTTCAGTATCTACAAGAAGATGCGCGACAAGCAGTTGTCGTTCTCGCAAGTGCTCGACGTGTACGGCTTTCGTGTCGTGGTCGAGAGCGCGCTGGAGTGCTACACCTGCATCGGCGCGCTGCATGCGCTGTACAAACCCGTGCCGGGCAAGTTCAAGGATTACATCGCGATCCCGAAGGTGAACGGCTATCAGTCGCTGCACACCACGCTGGTCGGCCCGTTCGGCGCGCCGATCGAGTTCCAGGTGCGCACGCGCAAGATGCACGAGATCGCCGAAGCGGGCGTGGCCGCGCATTGGCTGTACAAGAACGGCGGCGCGGACCTGAACGACGTGCAGAAGCGCGCGCACCAGTGGCTGAAATCGCTGCTCGACATTCAGAGCGAAGCGGGTGACTCGAGCGAATTCCTCGAACACGTCAAGATCGATCTGTTCCCGGACGCGGTCTACGTGTTTACGCCGAAGTCGAAGATCATGGCGCTGCCGCGCGGCGCCACGGCACTCGATTTCGCGTATTCGATCCACAGCGACCTGGGTAACCAGTGCGTCGCGGTGAAGATCAACAATGAACTGCTGCCGTTGCGCACCGAGCTGAAGAGCGGCGATATCGTCGAAGTCATCACGGCGCCTTATTCGAAGCCGAATCCGGCGTGGCTTGGGTTCGTGCGCACGGGCAAGGCGCGCTCGGCGATCCGCCATTACCTGAAGACGATGCGTCTGAACGAGTCCGTGCAGCTCGGCGAGCGTCTCGTCGACCAGGCGCTGAAGGGCTACGGGTTCGCGCTGTCCGACGTGACGCCGGAAGCCTGGGAAAAGCTCGTGCAGTGGACGGGCAACAAGAACCGTCAGGAAATTTTCGCGGATATCGGTTTGGGCCGGCGTGTCGCGGCGGTCATGGCCAAACGCATCGAAGTGTTGATGAGCGGCCGCGACGCCGACGACGACGGCTCGCGCTCCCACTCCGATATGCCGCATGCGCCTCCGGTGGTCATCACCGGGACCGAGGGCATGTCGGTGCAGCTCTCCGCGTGCTGCCGTCCGATTCCGGGCGACGACATCATGGGCTATATCGGTATCGGCCTCGGTATGGCGATCCACACCACGGATTGCCGCGTCGCGCAACGAATCCACCGTCGCGATCCGGGCCGCTGGATCGACGTCGCCTGGGCGCCGCAGCCGGGGCGTCTGTTCGACGTCGCCGTGAAGGTGCTGGTCAAGAATACCAAGGGCGTGTTTGCCCGCGTGGCGGCTGACATTACCTCGGCGGATGCCAACATCGTCCACATTGCAATGGACGAGGACCTGTCGCAGGAATCCACAGTGTTGCGCTTCGTGATCCAGGTCAGCGACCGCGTCCATCTGGCCAACGTCATGCGTCGGGTGCGCACGAACCCGGACGTCATGCGCATCGCGCGTGAACGGCCTAGCGAGGACGGCCATCACCGTCACGACGGCGGGATGCGCATCGATCGCGAGCGCGCGGATTACTGATTTTTCATTTGACGCCTTGAGATGGCCTCGGGGCGCTTCATTTCCCTCTTCAAATCTGAACGCACCGGCTGCGCGCGTAGTCTCATCTGAAACTCAGGGAGAATGTTCGTGAACGTATCCGACCTCACCGGCCTGGCACTCGATTATTGGGTCGCCCGCAGCCTGCACGACTTCGTGCGTGAAATCTACTTTACCGATAGCGGCGAAACCGTTGCGGTTCGCGGCAATGACCGCGGACGTCTCTGGGACGGCCGTTTTGAGCCTTCTACGTCATGGGAGGCGGCGTCGGCGGTGCTGGAGCGCGCCCAGCGGCTCGAAGTGCGTGAGCGGAGCCACCAAGGCGCGGCGCACTGCATCGCGGAATTCGAAGGTGGCCACCGAACCGTGGAAGGGCGGGGCGACTCGTTGCGGATCGCGTTGTTGCGGGCGTTCGTGGAGAGCCGTTATGGTGAAACCGTCGAAAATGTGCTGCATGAAGCACAAGCGCTGACCGGCGACCGGGCGCAGCCGATCGGTGAGCGGGAAATTGGCGGCGAACAGGCGGCAACAGCAGCGTCTTTCGGAGATGTGCCGAGCCCGGACGGGCAGATTGGGGATATTCAGTCGCCGCCGCGATAACGGGGCGTGTTTGTTGCCGCCAAGGCCTTCGGGTGGCGACAAAGGCCGTTGAAACTTAACTCGACGGACAAAAAACAAAGGGCCTTCCGATCGGAAGGCCCTCCATAGGTGGTGCGGCTGGCAGGATTCGAACCCACGACCCCTTGGTTCGTAGCCAAGTACTCTATCCAACTGAGCTACAGCCGCACGCTAAACGGGTGATGCTTACTGCACTGAAACTTGGGTAAAACGTAAGGGCCTTCCCGGAGGAAGGCCCTCGAATAAGTGGTGCGGCTGGCAGGATTCGAACCCACGACCCCTTGGTTCGTAGCCAAGTACTCTATCCAACTGAGCTACAGCCGCACGCAGAAACGAGATTATAGCAAAGGTTTTGAAAAAGGGAAGCATGTAACTGCGATTTGTCTCATAGTCGTGATCGTGTACCCTTGATAGGCAGTCGCTTGCTGCAGTTACCGGATCATCATGAACAAGGCCTTTGTCAAAGAGTCGAGCGAAGAGAATGACGACGACCTCGACGTCGCCCAGCCGGACGTTCCCGCTGGCACGAAAAACTACATCACGCCCGCCGGCTACCGGCGCATGCGCGATGAACTGCTGCATCTGATCGACGTAGATCGGCCGGAAGTGGTCAAACTGGTGTCGTGGGCGGCATCGAACGGCGATCGCTCCGAGAATGGCGATTACATCTATGGCAAGCGCCGGTTGCGCGAAATCGACCGGCGCATCCGTTTTCTGACCAAACGCCTGGACCTCGCTGAAGTGGTCGACAGCAGCAAGCAGGAGAATGTCGACCAGGTTTTCTTCGGTGCAACTGTCGAATATGCGACGGAGGACGGCGAGGCGCATACCGTGACGATTGTCGGCATTGATGAGGTCGATCTCGACATCGGCTACGTGAGCTGGATCTCGCCTATTGCGCGCGCGCTGCTCAAGGCGAAGGTCGGCGATACGGTCACCTTGCACACGCCTGCCGGCCCGCAGCCGATCGACATCCTCGATGTCAAATATCCGCCGCCAGATACGGGCGGTTGAGTCACCCGCTGACGGATGCTCCGTCTGCTTCGTGCCGTTCAACTCGGGCGCTGACGAGCATAAAAAAGGCGCCGTGAACGGCGCCTTCGAGACCACGGGTGTTACCCGCAGCTTTAGAAGCGGTGACGCAGGCCTGCGGTCACAGCGACTTGCTTGTTGTTGCCCGAAGCGGCCAGACCGTTGATGTCGGCATCCACGACAGCGTTTTCGTTGACTTGCTGATACTCGCCTTGCAGATACACGTCGGTACGCTTGGACAGCGCGTACGCGGTTTGCAGGTTGAACTGATTCCAGTGCGGACGTGTGCCAGCCAGGCTCGCGCGGGTGTACGTGTACGAACCGGCAACGCTGACCGCCGGCGTCAGCGCATAGCGAGCGTTCGCTTCGAAGTTCTGGAAGTGAGCGCTGTTGTTGCCGAAAGCGATGCCGCCCGTTTGACCCGACGCGCCAGCGCCGATACCGGCGAGGCTCGACAGGTTGGTTTGCGAGTACACGAGGCCGACCGTTGCCGGGCCGAACGCGTAGTTGGCACCCGCGCCCCACGTTTGCTGGCGGCCGGCGAAGAACGTGTTGTCGCTCGACACTGCGCCGCCCGAATTGAACGCCGCAGCCGCGCCGGTCGCGCCGTTGCTGTTCAATTGCAGGTAAGCGGCAGCGACGTTCAGGCCGCCCCAGTTGTACGACGCACCCGCGCTATAGGCGCGGTTGTTCGCGAAGCCGTCGGCCTGGTTCGAGAAGCCATACAACGCGCCGAACTTGAAGCCGCCGTAGTTGGCGCTCTGGTACTTGACCGAGTTGTTGACGCGGAACGAGTTGTTGAGGTTGTCGTTGTCGAACGGGTGCGCGAACTGCGTGCCGCCGTATTGGGTGCCGGTCAGCGCCAGCGGGCCGACATAGTCGACCATGCTGTCGTATTGACGGCCGAGGGTGACGGCGCCGAACTGGTCGCTGGTCAAACCCACGAACGCTTGACGGCCGAATTCGCGGCCGCCTTGCTTGAGCGTGCCGTCATTAATGCCGAAGCCGTTTTCCAACGTAAAGATGGCCTTGAGACCGCCGCCCAGATCTTCCGATCCGCGCAGGCCCCAGCGGCTGCCGTTCACCGAACCGCTGGTTTCCTGCCAGTTGCTATGGCCATGCTGGTTGTTCGTATAAGTAATGCCGGCGTCGATCAAACCGTACAGCGTGACGCTGCTTTGTGCATGCGCAGCGGTTGCGCAAACGCCCGTGAGGGCCGCGACCATAAGTGTCTTTTTCATCTTGTAACTCCGAGAGCGAGAGTGGGCATTGAACCCAGGCTTAAGGAGACCTTCACGCGGGCGCTGCGAGAGGCGTAATCCGAGTGAGATGCGCGCTGAACAAAATCGCGCTGGTTTCCGGTTAGGCAGAGTGTAGAGAGACACTTTGCGTAATGGACGTTCCGATTTCCGCAATAAAGTATTACGCGTTAAGAAACGATATGTGAAAGCCGTTGAAGCCTTATCGATAAAGGCTTCCAGCGATTTTTAAGAGATGGGGGCGAGGCGCGGATGCTATTGCGTTGCTGATTCGCGACACAAATCGATGCAAAAAAACAACGTAATAAAACGTAAAATTAGATTGTTGTTATTGCCGCAACAGATGATTGTTGTTTATGTGAATAATCGAAATGGAGCTGAACCGCTATAATGAAATTTCTGCTTTCCGAAGCAGACTTTTTCGTTGACGAAAAAGATCTCCAAACCTTTGTCGGCGCGACTTTTCCAGTCGCGCTTTTTTTTCGCCTGCGCTGCGCCGATTGACGACGCGCTCAGTGGGCGGGCGCCGCGCCGTCCACCTCGTTCCAGTCGTCCGCTACCGAGACGCTCCAGTCTTCCATCACGTAGCGACGCGCGTCCATGGGGGACGACAGCAGGTTTTGCCAATGATCGCCGTGCCACATGGGATCGATTTCGAAGATCGACGGCGTGTCCGCGACTGGTGCGGATTGTTCGGAAGCTGTGTTTGCATGCGAGTGGATCAGCCGGGTAAAGAGGCGGCGGATTTGATTGAACAGCATGGCAATCTCCCTAATGCGCGTTACTACCGCTGCTGAATTCAATCATCCTGCTATGCATGCGGTGCAGCAAGTCGGACAAACACTTACGGAAAACATCTTTCGTTACATTTTTCGGCAATATGCTGAAAATTTTCCCGCTATAACGCATCCCTACGGCTCCGCCGAGTAATATTGACTTGGTCTGATTATTTGGATGGGCATATTTATATGCATTCCAGATTTTGAAGCCGATAAGCGCGGGCTTATCGTGCAGCGTGATAAACGCATATCGAAAATTCGCTTGACGGCCATTCTTCGTTCCCCGTATAACGGCAATGCTGAATTTCAGCCCGCCAGATTGGATTGCATGGCGCGAATCTGATATTCGGTTTCAGGGCAATGCCCGATTTTATTAAATCATCGAAGGAAACTGGAAATGGAAACCGGTATCGTCAAATGGTTCAACGATGCTAAGGGCTTTGGCTTCATCACGTCGGATTCAGGCGGCGAAGATCTGTTTGCGCACTTTTCGGAGATTCGCGCGGAAGGCTTTAAGTCGCTGAAGGAAAATCAGCGCGTTTCGTTCGACGTCAAGGCCGGCCCGAAGGGCAAGCAGGCGGCGAACATTCAGCCGCTGTAAGCCAGTCAACGCGGCTCGGCGTAGGGGCGAGCGGCAGAGCGCACGAAAGCCTTCGCTAAAGCGAGGGCTTTTTTATACCTGATTGTCACTTCGCCGAAGCAACTGGTTTTAACTATCCGGTTTGGAATGGTTTGAACGGCCTGCCAAAATCTCCCAAATAGCTTCACTGTCATTCCTCTGTATCCGTCGTGAAAACGTAATGAGTTCGGGTTTTCCGAGCGGCGTGTCGCTTACGCTGGAGATAGGATCATTTGCGTCCCAAGTCACTTGATGTAACGCGTAACGCGACGCCATCCGGGTACTCGGCCGCCAACTGGTGCATACTTGCCGCAAAGCCACGCGTCCAAAGTCTCCTTTTCCATGTCTGAACAGTTTTTGCCGGAACCGGCCCTGGATGGGCCGATCGTCTTCGTCGACCTTGAAACCACTGGCGGCTCGACCGCCGAGCATCGCATCACCGAGGTGGGTGTGGTCGAAATCGGCCCTGCCGGCGTGTCGCGCTGGAGCAGTCTGGTCGATCCTCAGCAGCCGATTCCCTCATTCATCCAGCAACTCACCGGCATCACGAATGCGATGGTGCGGGGCGCGCCGACCTTCGACGCGATCGCGCGGGAGCTCTTCGAGCGTCTGAACGGCAAACTGTTCGTCGCGCATAACGCCAGCTTCGATCGCGGATTTCTACGCGGCGAGTTTCGCCGGGTGGGACTGGCGTTCGATCCGGACGTGCTGTGCACCGTGCGCCTTTCGCGCGCGCTGTTCCCGGCGGAAAAGCGTCACGGTCTCGACGCTTTGGTCGAGCGTCATGCGCTCGTGCCGTCCGATCGCCACCGCGCGCTCGCCGACGCCGATCTCATCTGGCAGTTCTGGCAACGTCTGCACGGCCTCGTGCCGCTCGACGTATTGCGTACGCAGATCGAGCGCACCACGCGGCGCTACCGGCTGGCGGGCGACATCACCGAAGATCTGCTCGACACCGCGCCGGCCGGTTGCGGCGTCTACGCGTTCTATGGGGAAGAGGATTTGCCGCTGTATGTCGGGCGAAGCGTGCGCGTACGCCAGCGGCTGCGCTCACATTTGACCGGCGAGCGGCGCTCATCCAAAGATATCCGGCTTGCGCAGCAGGTGCGGCGTGTCGAGTGGCGCGCGACCGGCGGGGAATTGGGCGCCATGCTCGCGGAGGCGCAATGGATCGCGACGCTGCGCCCCGGCCATAACCGGGTGCCGCGTGTCGCGAAGAGCGATCCTGCTGACGCGCCCTGGCCGTTCGACGGGCCGATCGTATTCGAGGAGCGTGAGGAGGCGTCGCAGGCGCGCGCGTTTCATGTCGTCGACCGTTGGTGTTACGTGGGGCACGCGGCATCGCTCGCGCTGGCGGCGGAGTTGCATGCATCGAGCGCGGCGGGACCGTTCGAGTTGTCGACCTATCGCATCTTGCAGAGCCATCTCGCCCGCGGTTTGCGTGTGATGCCGTTGAGCGTGTCGAGTGGAGCGGCGGTGGCGAGTCTTGCCTGAAGGCGTTCGCCAGTTCGGTTTTTAGGGCCTTCGTTCTTAACCGATAGCCCGCTGTTCAAAGCCGCTTCAAGCGCGCGCCGCCGCCGCGTACGCGGCCGTTAGCCAGCCCTAACTGCGCGCTTCACCCCACCCGAACTAACCCGTCGCGCCCACGCCGCCCGTTTCACACACGTGTCCGAGGGCGCGTGTCAACGCGCTCGAATGAGCCGAGTCGTAGCGCGTCAGCGACTTCCAGTTAGCCAGCAATTGCGCGACGCGCGACGGACAATCCGGTGCCACGCGCAACGGCTGAATGCGCGCAAGACCGGCCACGAGCGATTGCGTCAACCGGTCCAGCTGCGGTCTCGTACTGGTCGCCAGATCGGGCGCGGGTCCTTGTGGAGGCTGGCTGCCGCGCCACGTGGCGAACAGCGCGTTTTGCACGTCCTTGCTGGCGTCGATCTGATCCTGAAAGAAAGCACGGGCAAACGCCGGGTCGACGTTCGCCGCGGTAGCGCGCTTCTCGACATCGGCAAGGAGGGCGTTTTCGCGCGGCGTGTCGGTGATGTCCTGGTGATTGGCCCATTTCCAGCGCGCCACGGGTTCCGCCAGCGCGAGGCGCTGCGAGGCAAGCGCGATCAGATTGGTGAGCGCGGTGTCGTCACCATCCGCGATGGCGGGAGCTGGCGCGAATGCAAGAGCAGCCAGCAGCGCGAGCATGCATGACGCGCCGAAGCGGTAAGAACGATTCATGGAAAATGGCAGTGGCCGAGCGGCCGCGGAAGAAAAACCAGAAGAATAGACGATGCGCCGCGCGTGCGTCTGTCTTCCGACGGGAAACCGTCGGACGTTAACCCGAACAGGCGAGCAAAAACGGACGCCGGGCCGCACGGCCCAGCGTCATCCGAATCAGACGGACTGACCCCGCGTCACGAATCGAGCAGAAAACGAGCGGTTAAACGTATACAAGCAACCGCCGCGCGCCAGACGCGCGGACGTCGATGCTGCATTGCGCCACGGCACAGTTACTTCGAATCGCACGACTTGCGTTGTTCGTCGAAAAAGGCGCGAACGTGCTCCGGCAGTTCAGCACCCAGAAACTCGACGCCAGCGGGTTCCGGATCCGGGCAAAAGACTTTATCCGGGGTCGGAACTTTCGGTGGTTTGGCATCCATGATCTCTCTCCTTTACAAACCGATTATCTGCCTCGGTCCCCGTTTTGCACCAGCGTGCAGATGCGGGTCACATGTTGTTTGTTGCTTTAACGGCACAGGTCAACAATGGAGCCGAATGTTTGAATAGAATTTATCGGCTGACTGCTAATAGACTTATTTCGCTGTCACCGCTCCCGGCCAATCCAATACTCCGCGCCACTTCCCTCCTGGCCTTATCCTGCGGGCGTTCAGCATGTAGCCCTCGATTTTGCGCACTCCACACTCATATTGGCCGATATCAACCAATTGCCCCGAGTTTTTTGTGCGCTGCCGCATCGACAGGATTTTCTACTTAAGAGGCCGAACGTTCGTTAATTGCCGTCGGTTCAGGACGCGCCATTCGGCCCTCTAATCTTTTGTAAACGAACGATTCTCACGTTTCGTTGACGACTAAAAACACTTTTTAAGATTTTTTGCCTGAATAAGAAAACCCAACGTTCGGCAGCGAACGCTGGGCTTTCGTCAGACGCTATTTTTACGCCGTCGGTGCAGGGATTTTCACTGACGCGGATTAGGCGGCCGGTTTGTCAGTCACTTCGACCTGTCCGTGAATCCGCGCCTGGTGATCGTCCGCAAACATGTAGTAGGGGAACGGGCGGGCCGGTTCGGACACGGCGTCGAGCCGCGCGATCAGTTCCGGCGCGAGCGTGAAGTCGAGCGAGCCGAGCGACCAACGACCTGCGCACGATGGTGCAAGCGGCGGAACAGGGCGTGGGTCTGCTGCATGTCATCGAGCACTACATACGCGAGCAACTTGCCAATGGCCGCCTCCTGCGCGTACTCGACGCATGGTGTCCGAGCTTTCCGGGTTTCTATCTCTACACGGCAAGTCGAGCGCAAATGCCGCTCAGACTGCGCGCGCTTATCGACTTCCTGAAAGAGAAGCGCGGCGCTCGCTAGCGCACACGCTTCCTCCTTTCACGCTACAAGGTATTGCCGCAGATACTCGGCGGTGCGGCTTTCCTTCACGCGCACGATCTCGGCCGGCGTGCCGCTCGCCACGATCTTGCCGCCGGCGTCGCCGGCGCCCGGACCGACGTCGACGACCCAGTCGCTTTGCGCGGCCACCCGCATGTCGTGTTCGACCACGACGACGGTATTGCCGGCATCCACGAGTCCCTCGAGTTGCACCATCAGCCGGTCGACGTCGGCGGGATGCAGGCCGGTGGTCGGTTCATCGAGGATATACAGCGTGTCGCCGCGTTGTGCGCGTTGCAGTTCCGTGGCGAGCTTGATGCGCTGAGCTTCGCCGCCGGACAATTCGGTGGCCGGCTGACCGAGCCGCAGATAGCCGAGACCGATGTCGCGCAGCACTTTCAGCGCGCGCATCACGCTGGTTTCGTCGGCGAAGAAATCGCAGGCGGCGTCGACGGTCAGGCCGAGCACCTCGGCGATGTTTTTATCGCGCCATGTGACTTCCAGCGTCTGCGTGTTGTAGCGCGTGCCGTGACAGGTCGAGCAGGGCGCATAGACGCTCGGCAGGAACAGTAGTTCGACGCTGACGAAGCCTTCGCCTTCGCACGTCGGGCAACGGCCTTGCGCCACGTTGAACGAGAAGCGGCCCGTGCTGTAGCGGCGCTTGCGGGCGAGCGGCGTGTCGGCGAACAGCTTGCGCACGTGGTCGAACAGGCCCGTGTAGGTGGCGAGGTTGGAGCGCGGCGTGCGCCCGATCGGTTTCTGATCGACGCGCACGAGGCGCCGCAGCGCGTCCATGCCTTCGGCGATGCGGCCGCCGGTCGGCGCGCTCGCGGTGGCGAGCAACGGGTCTTGTTCGTCGTCGTCCGGGTTTTCGAAGACGCGTCCGAGGTGGCTGGCGACCAGTTCCGGCAGCGCCTGGCTCACGAGGCTCGACTTGCCCGAGCCCGACACGCCCGTGACGGCAGTCAGGCAGCCGAGCGGAAACGCGGCGTCCAGTCCATGCAGATTGTTGCGCGTGATGCCGGCGAGCCGCAGCCAGCCGGCCGTTTCGCGCGTCGCGCGTGCGACGGGCGCAGGTGGCGCGAACAGATGCCGGCGTGTGTGCGACGCTTCGACCTTCGCGAGCCCGGCGGGCGGCCCGCTATAAACCACATGGCCGCCTGCTTCGCCGGCTGCGGGACCGACGTCGACGAGCCAGTCGGCACGCCGCATCATCTCCAGATCGTGTTCGACGACGAACAGCGAATTGCCGGCAGCTTTCAGGCTCTGCAACGCGCTGAAGAGCGCTTCGCCATCCGCGGGATGCAGGCCGGCCGATGGCTCGTCGAGCACATACACGACGCCGAACAACTGCGACGACAACTGCGTGGCGAGTCGCAAGCGCTGCAATTCGCCGGATGACAGCGTGGGCGTGCTGCGCTCGAGCGCGAGATAGCCCAGACCCAGATCGACCAGAGTCGTCAGGCGTTCGAGCAACTCGGCGGCAATGCGTTGCGCGGCGACGCGTTTTTCCTCGGACAGGTTGGGTGTGCGCCGCACGTCGGGCGCGGCTTTGTGCGCGGAACCGCCTGCGGCGACCCGTTTATCGACGGCATCGCGCATGGCGTTCTTGCTCAGCACGCTGCCTTTGCCGGCGGCTTTGCCCGAGTGCGCGACATCCGGCTCGGGCCATTCGCCACGTGCGATCGGTTCGAGCATCTCGGCAAGTCTGGCTAGCGGCAACTGGGCAAACTCGCCGATATCGAGCCCGGCGAACTTCACCGACAGCGCTTCCTTCTTGAGCCGCTTGCCGTGACAGGTCGGACACATGCTGCCGATCATGTATTGCGATACGCGTTTTTTCATCAACGCGCTTTGGGTGTTCGCGAACGTGTGCAGGACATAGCGGCGCGCACCGGTGAATGTCCCTTGATAGCTTGGTTCGTCCTTGCGCTTGAGCGCGGCGCGGGTTTCTTTCGGTGTGAGGCCGGCGTAGACGGGCGCGGTCGGCTGTTCGTCGGTGAAGAGAATCCAGTCGCGGTCTTTCTTCGGCAAATCGCGCCACGGTTTATCGACGTCGTAGCCGAGCGTCACCAGAATGTCGCGCAGATTTTGTCCGTGCCACGCGGGCGGCCATGCGGCGATTGCGCGCTCGCGAATGGTCAGCGAGTCGTCCGGCACCATGGATTTTTCCGTGACCTCGTACACGCGGCCGAGTCCATGGCAAGTCGGACAGGCGCCTTGCACCGTGTTCGGCGAGAAATCCTCGGCGAACAGCATGGGTTGCTTCGGCGGATAGTCGCCGGTGCGCGAATAGAGCATGCGCACGAGACTCGACAGCGTGGTCACGCTGCCAACTGACGAGCGCGCGCTCGGCGTGCCGCGCTGCTGCTGCAACGCGACCGCGGGCGGCAGGCCTTCGATGGCGTCCACTTCGGGCACGCCGACCTGCTCGATCAGGCGTCGGGCATACGGCGCGACCGATTCGAAATAGCGCCGCTGCGCTTCGGCGTACAACGTGCCGAAAGCCAGCGACGATTTGCCCGATCCCGACACGCCGGTGAAGACGACCAGCGCATCACGCGGAATCTGCACGTCGATGTTTTTCAGATTGTGTTCGCGAGCGCCGCGCACGCGCACGAAGCCGGTGAAGGCGGGGTCGTCGGATGGCGGCGGCGTAGAGCGAGCTTGGTTGGGGGGGGCGTCCATATCGATGGGTGGCGAATAAGCATGGCCCGGCGCATCGGGCGACGCTAATGAAGGTGCACGGAGCATGCCCGACGATGAAGTGCCGATGATGCCAGTGAAAGCGGGGCGCACGCAGCCCCGTCAACCCCGGAATCACCGCCTATCATTGAAGCGACTATCCGCGCGCAGAGTGCGGTGCCTAACGGACGCGCCACTGCCGGCGCGGAAGATGGCAGTCTTCGCGCCCCTCAGAGAGTTCGCCATGGAAAACGCTGTGTACTGGAAAGGTCGTCAGGTCGGAATCGAGTGTGCCGGCCGGATTTTGTGGTTTTCTTCGGCGCCGCAAGAAGCGGTCGCGGCCTATAGCGCTCACCAGCCAGAGCCGGCCCGCGCGGAAAACTCCGTTGTGGCACGTAACCTCGGCGTGACAGCGCAATTCGATCGGCCTGGTTTTGTGGGTTAGCATTAGGGCGGTTGCTTGCGCCGTCGCTTTTTTGCGCGGACCCGGCCAGAAAGGCATGCGCAGAAAAGCAAAAAGCCCAGTCACGAGGACTGGGCTTTTTGCTTGAATCTTGATGGTGCCGGAAAGAGGAATCGAACCCCCGACCTTCGCATTACGAATGCGCTGCTCTACCGTCTGAGCTATTCCGGCATCAGGAGAAACGAGATTATAGGGACTTCTTTATCGGCTTGGCAAGCCCCTGAACTCACTTTTTTGTTTCGAGATGGTAGCGCGTAACCCGGTCCACCTCGTTCTTCGAGCCGAGGAACACTGCGACGCGTTCATGCAGGCTTTTCGGCTGGATGTCCAGAATGCGCTTCTCGCCGTTGGTCGCGGCGCCGCCCGCCTGCTCGACGATAAAGGCCATCGGATTCGCTTCGTACATCAGGCGCAGCTTGCCCGGCTTGTCCGGCGTGCGCTTGTCGGCCGGGTACATGAAAATGCCGCCCCGATTCAGGATACGGTGCACGTCCGCCACCATCGACGCAATCCAGCGCATGTTGAAGTCGCTTTGACGCGAGCCGTCTTTGCCAGCCTTCAATTCGCCGATGTACTGCTCGACCGGCGGATACCAGTGACGCTCGTTCGAAGCATTGATCGCATATTCACGCGTTTCGACCGGAATGCGCATATCGCTTTGCGTGAGCACCCACGAGCCGAGTTCACGGTCGAGCGTGAAGCAGTTCACGCCGTTGCCGGTGGTCAGCACCAGCACGGTTTGCGGACCGTAGACCGCATAGCCCGCGGCGACCTGCTGCGTGCCCGGCTGCAGGAACGACTGTTCGGTGGGTTGTTGACCGTCCGGACAGCGCAGCACGGAGAAGATCGTGCCGATCGACACATTGACGTCGATGTTCGACGAGCCGTCCAGCGGATCGAACACGAGCAGATATTCGCCCTTCGGATAGTTCGCCGGGATCGGGAAGAACTGTTCCATTTCCTCAGACGCCATGCCGGCGAGATTGCCGCCCCATTCGTTAGCTTCGAGCAGGATTTCGTTCGACAGAATGTCGAGCTTTTTCTGCACTTCGCCTTGAACGTTCTCGCTGCCCGCTGTGCCGAGCGCGTCGCCCAGCGCGCCCTTGCTGACGTGGTAGCTGATTGCCTTGCACGCCCGCGCGACGACTTCGATCAAAAGGCGCAGATCGGCCGGCAGATTGTTGGTTTCGCGCTGCTGCTCGATCAGGTACTTCGTGAGTGTGGTACGACGTTGCAAAGCCATGCTGTACTCCGGGAAGGCTTGAGGAATATTCTGATTTTAACCGTTCGTTGTGTCGCTTCCGCGCTTTTGCGTGGGAACCGTGCACAGCGATCGCGCCGGACATGCCGGTGCGTGGCGAAATTCAGGCTTTGCGGCGCGCCCTGCCGGTTGTGAGCTTGCCGCTCACGCTCGCTGCGAGCGCGGCGGCGCGGGCGTGTTCCGCCGAAACCTTCGGCATTTTCGGGCGTTCAGCCTTCGGCAAGGGTTCGATTTCCCGCTCGATCTGCTCGCCGGCCGCAGCGGTCGCGACGCGCAGGTCGTAGGCGATTTGCAGATTGAGCCAGAACTGCGCGCTCGCGCCAAAGTAGCGCTCCAGCCGCAGCGCCGTGTCGGCCGAGATGGCGCGCTTGCCACGCACCACGTCGTTGATGCGCGGCGCCGGTACGCGCAGCGCAAGCGCGAGCGCGTTGACGGACATGCCGAGCGGTTCGAGGAACTCGCTGCGCAGAATTTCGCCCGGATGGCCTTCCGGGATGCTGTCGCCGGTGTCGATGTCCGAGAAATTGATGCTGCCCAGATCGGAGCGTTTGATGACCATGCCGGTCTCCCAATAATCAGTGATAGTCGACAATTTCGACATTCAGCGCCTCCCCTTCGACGAAATGAAAGCAGATGCGCCATTGCGCATAGATCCGGATACTCCATTGCCCGCTGCGCTGACCCTGCAATGCTTCCAGCCGGTTGCCAGGCGGCGCATGCAAGTCGCGGATGGATTCCGCGGCGTCGATCATGAACAGCTTGCGGCGCGCGAGCTGTTGCATGTGAAGCGGCGGTGAATAAACGAACTTGCCCTGAAAGATTCTCGCCGTAGCTTTGTCGCCGAATGTCGTGATCATGGATGATATAACGTGATGCGTTAAACGTAAACCGTTAAATGAATGCGTTTACTTTCATCCCTTCAGCGCAAGTCGAACAGTCGTCCGGATGGCTAACGTTTTTGCCGCGCGGCCGCGTGGTGCCTGCAAAAAATCCAGGGCGAAAAAAAGCCGGCAACGCGTGCCGGCTTTCCGATACGACAACGGTGCTCAGGCGAGCATCATGCCAACGCTTTTTCCACGATCTCGCGCACGTCGCGCGATTTCACCTGGGACGCCACTTTCTCCAGCGCCGCGCGCATGCCGTCGCGCAGCGTCGGCGTGAACCGGCGCCACAGTTCCAGCGAGCGGGCGAGGCGGGCGGCCACTTGCGGATTGATGGCGTCGAGCGCGATCACCTGATCGGCCCAGAACGCATAGCCCGAACCGTCTTCGGCATGGAACTGCGCCGGGTTCGCCGCGCAGAAGCTGAAAATCAGCGAGCGCGCGCGATTCGGGTTCTTCAGGTTGAAGGCCGGATGCGTCATCAGCTTGCGCACGATCTCGATCACCGGACGCTGCGCGCTGCCACGCTGCGTGGCCTGCAAGGCGAACCATTTGTCGATGACGAGCGGCTCCTTTTCGAAGCGCCGGTAGAAGTCGTCCAGCGCCTGCTGCGCCTCGGCGCTGCCGCCATTCGCCGCCGACGCATTGAGCAACGCGGAGAGCGCCGCCGAGCGGTCGGTCATATTGTTCGCCGCATCGTACTGCGCGGACGCGAGACGCACGGCCTCGGCCGGATTGTCCAGTTCCGCGAGGTACGACAGCGCGAGATTCTTCAGCGCGCGATGACCGGACGCTTCGGGCGTCGCTTCGTACGCGCCCGGCGTGCGATGTTGCTCGTACACCTTAAGCCAGTCGCCCTTGAGCGCGTTGGCGAGACGCTTGCGGACGAACTGCCGCGCGGCATGCACGGCTGCCGGATTCGATTCGGCCATCTGCTCGGCGAGATACGCTTCCGAAGGCAGCATCAACGCGAGTTCGCGGAACGATGGCGAGAGCGTTTCGTCGGTCAGCACGCGGGCGAACGCGGCTACCACGGAGTCGTCGAGTTGCAGCGGCACGCCGGTGGCGGCGCGTCCTGCAAGCGTGAGCAGCTCGCGCGTGGCGAGCCGCTGGCCGGCTTCCCAGCGGTTGAACGGATCGCTGTCGTGGGCGAGCAGGAACGCGAGCTGTTCCGCCGAGTAGTCGTATTCGACGATCACCGGCGCCGAGAAATTGCGCAGCAGCGAGGGCAGCGGCTCCTGCGCCACGTTGACGAACGTAAAAGTCTGTTCGGTCTGCGTGAATTCGAGCACGCGCGTGGTGAAGGCCGAGGCCGTGTTTTCGCCTTGCAATTGCAGCGGCAGGTCGCGGCCGTCCTTGCCGATCAAACCTATCGCGAACGGAATCAGCAGCGGGCCTTTCTGTGTTTCGCGCGCGGCCGGCGCGCCTTCGCCGTAGCCTTGGGTGAGCGTCACGCTGTAGCGTTGCTGCGCGGCGTCGTATTGCGTGCGCACGGACACGCGCGGCGTGCCGGCCTGGCTGTACCAGCGCTCGAATTGCGTGAGATCGCGGCCGTTCGCGTCGGCGAGCGCGTGGCGGAAGTCGTCGCAGGTCACGGCCTGGCCGTCGTGACGCTTGAAGTACAGGTCCATGCCCTTGCGGAAACCGTCGCGGCCGAACAGCGTCTGATACATCCGCACGACTTCCGAGCCTTTCTCGTAGACCGTCATCGTGTAGAAGTTGTTGATCTCGACGTAGCTTTCCGGACGCACCGGATGCGCCATCGGACCCGCGTCTTCGGCGAACTGCATCTGGCGCAGCACGCGAACGTCTTCGATGCGCTTAGTGGCGCGCGCGGCTTCGTCCGTTGCGCCGCCCGCCATGTCGGCCGAGAACTCCTGATCGCGGAATACCGTCAGGCCTTCTTTCAGGCTCAGCTGGAACCAGTCGCGGCACGTGACGCGGTTGCCGGTCCAGTTGTGGAAATACTCGTGGCCGACCACGGCCTCGATGTTCGCGAAGTCGGTATCGGTTGCCGTTTCGGGGTTCGCCAGCACGTACTTCGTGTTGAAGATGTTGAGCCCCTTGTTCTCCATCGCGCCCATGTTGAAGTCGCTCACCGCGACGATCATGAAGCGGTCCAGATCGAGTTCGAGCCCGAAACGCTCCTCGTCCCAGCGGATCGAATGAATCAGCGAATCCATCGCGTGACGGGTCTTGTCGAGGTCGTGCGGCTCGACCCACACTTGCAGCAGCTTTTCCTTGCCCGAGCCGCTCTTCACGCGCTCTTCCAGACACACCAGCTTGCCCGCCACGAGCGCGAACAGATAGCTCGGCTTTCTGAACGGATCTTCCCAGCGCGCGAAGTGGCGGCCGTCCGGCAAATCGCCTTCTTCGAGCAGGTTGCCGTTCGACAGCAGCACTGGATAATCGGCTTTACTGGCACGCAGCGTGACCGTGAAGGTCGCCATCACGTCCGGACGGTCGAGGAAGTAAGTGATGCGGCGAAAGCCCTCGGCCTCGCACTGCGTGAAGAAGTTGCCGCCCGACACGTAAAGGCCCGACAGCGTTGTGTTCTCAGCCGGATTGCAGATGCTCGTGAGCGTCAGTTCGAACAGATCCGGCACGTTGTCGAGCCGCAAGCCGTGTTCGTGCGCGTGGGCGTTGGCGAACGGCTGGCCGTCGATCTCGGCGCCGACGAACTCCAGTTGTTCGCCCATCAGCTCCAGGTGCGCGGCGCGCGACGCCTCCGGATTGCGACGCACGCGCATCGTGTTCCGGACAACCGTGCGTTCGGGGACCAGATCGAACTCCAGTGCGACGGTGTCGATCAGGAAGGCGGGCGGCGCGTAGTCGGCGCGGCGAATCACATTGGGCGTTGCGGTATCGGCCATGGCGTTCTGTAGTGTTGGAACTCGAGCCGGCGAGCGCGCTTCTGGCGTGCGGGCCGGGCATGTCGAGCCATTGTACAAAGCCTCGGCGAATTGTGCGGAGCGAACTTTTTACCGAGCTGGCTGGTCAGCGTATTATCGGGCGCCCGCGTGCGGGAAAGCCTGTGCGTCGACGGGGCCGGGTTTGACGGACAATACAGAGGCAACTTGGAAGCTTCACGAGGTAGACCATGAAAATCGATCGATGGACCCGCCACGCCACGCTGCTGCTGGGCGCACTGGCGGTACTGCTTTCCGGCTGCACGACCTACGTCACCACTCAGGTCACGGCCTTCTCCGACTGGAGCGGCAACGACGCCACCCGAACTTATGCGTTCACGCGAGCGGCGGACCAGCAGAACAATCTTGAACTCACCACCTACGAGCGCCTGGTTGCGAACGAACTCGCCACGCATTCGTTCCG
The DNA here is from genome assembly GCF_046028095.1 of Paraburkholderia phytofirmans. Classification (GTDB taxonomy): domain Bacteria; phylum Pseudomonadota; class Gammaproteobacteria; order Burkholderiales; family Burkholderiaceae; genus Paraburkholderia; species Paraburkholderia phytofirmans_A. The sequence continues at coordinate 87,423 of NZ_JAQQDJ010000007.1, read as the reverse complement.
CCAGGTCGACAGTGCGCAGGCGCGCTACCTGGTTGGACTGGCCTACGGGATCCGTTCGGACATGGTGACGGTCTCGGAGCCCGTGTATTACAACCCGTGGCCGGCGCCGTACTGGGGCTATGGCCGGCCGTTCGATCCGTGGGGCCCGTGGGGCGCATTCCCGGCTACGTACGTGAACCAGAGCTACCCGATCTTCACCCATTTGCTGGGCGTGCGGATTACCGAGCGTGCGAGCGGCAAGGAGGTCTACAACGTGACGGCGCGCAATACGGGTGGCGAGTCGTCGCTGGTTCGGGCCATGCCGTATCTGGCGCGTAGCGCGCTGGCCGATTTCCCGCTCGGCAACGGCGTGGTTCATACGGTGAAGATTCCGGTCGATAAGAACGGGCCATCGAACGAAATGGTGGCGACCGGCACGGCGCCCGCCGCCGCGCCGATGCCGGCGTCCGGTGCGAAAGTCGTTCAGTAAATAGTACCTGGCGGGCGCGCGTCAAACGGCGACGTCGGCGGTAGATAAACGGCCCGACAGGTTACCCTGTCGGGCCGTTCTGCTTTTCAAGACCGGAGAGCGCGACGCGTCACGCCCCGATACCGCCTTCGGGCATCCGCACGACCTTATTGCATCGCTTGAACAGCAGCCCCGAGTTGCCCGTGCGTCGCGTATTCAAATGAGGCAGGCTAACAACGCAAGCACCTTCCAATCTGAAACACTTTTCAAGAAAGTTAATTGAAAGCATCGCGCTATTCCGGCGAAATATTTCCGCGTCCGGATCGGCGGCAAGCCGCGCTGCTGATGGGCAGAGGGTTCATTCGCGAGGCGGAAAACGGCGCCGGAGGCCGGTGCCATGGCTTTACAGGCGGGCGTCGTTTGAGAGAGACGGATACAGATGGATACGTCTTTTGAAGCTGATTTATCCGAGAATATTCAGTATGATTCCGGCGACCATAGGGCGCCCCCGACAATCCTTCGGACGAATTGACAAAGGCGGCTAAATAATCAGGGCCAAGTGCCGTTAATCCGCTGAACCCTATATAAGAAGATTGGATCGACCCCGGCTGGAGATTGCCGGTCCGCGCGGCGCGTACACGCTGTGACGGTGCCGTATTCCGTCAGGCGCTTCAGCCTATCCTCGCTTCTACGCGCGAACACCGATATGCCCGATCTGCACTGGACCATTCCGGTCGCTCGCTGGTCTAGCTGGCCTGCTGCCGCATCTGCCGCACCCGACATCGGCTTCATCGAGCCGATCGTGCGGCGTCGTCTGAGCACTCTGTCCAAGGTGGCGCTTAAGGTTGCGCACGATTGTGTCGCCAACGATGCGGTGCGGGTCGTGTTCGCCTCGCGCCACGGCGAATTGCGGCGCACCACGGATATCTTGCGCGCCATCAGCGCGGGCGAGCCGGTCTCGCCGACCGCCTTCAGCCTCTCGGTGCTCAATGCCATGACCGGCGTGTTCGGCATCGCGCGCGGCGACCGCTCCGCGGCGAGCGCGATCTCCGCCGGTGCGGAAACGCTGGGTTACGCGCTCCTGGAAGCCCATGCGCAATATGCCGCCCAGCCGGATTCGCCGACGCTGCTGGTCTACGCGGACGAACCGGCCGATCCGGCATACGGCACGATCGAAGACGAAGTGCAGGGCGGCGCGATCGCGATCCTGCTCGATAGCGAAACGGCGACGGGCGAGCTGGAGTGCACGGTGTCACGCGCAGTCCTGTCAGACTCCGCGCCCCTAAACGAAACCCGCGCAGGCGAAATTGGCAAAACAGACGGGACAGACGCAGCAGAAAGCGCCGCCCCGGAAACCCTCTTCGCGACCCAAAGTCAGGCGCTGCAGCATTGTCTGGAAACCGGCCTGCCCACCGCATGGCAAAACGCCGGCACCACCTGGCATTGGAGGTGGCATGACCGCGCGGCTTGATTACTTCTGGCGATTCTGCGCGACCGGCATGGCTTTCGTGGTCTTCGGCGTGTGCGGCGTGCTGTTCTCCGTGGTGGTGTTTCCGCTTGCATGGGTGTGGCCGCACCGCGCCTCGCGCCAATTTGCGGTGACGAGCGTGATTCACTGGTTCTTCCGCGCGCTGGTCGCGGTATTGCAACGCATCGGCGTGATGGAACTGGAAGTGTCGGGTGTGCAGGCGTTGCGCGCGGGCGGCCCGGCGATCGTGGTCGCCAATCACCCGACCTACCTCGACGTGATGGTGCTGCTGTCGCTCACGCCGCATGCCTGCTGCGTGGTGAAAAACGCGCACTGGAGCAACCCGTGTTTCTGGGGCATCGTGCGCTCGGCGGAATACGTCAGCAATGCCGATCCCGCGGAGCTCGTCGAGGCCGGCGCGAAGCAACTGGCCGCAGGCTATACCATGATCATTTTTCCGGAAGGCACGCGCAGCCCCGCGCCGAACCGGCTGCACGCGTTTTCGCGCGGGTTCGCGCACATGGCGCTGAAGGTCGGCGCGCCGATCGTCCCGGTGCTGATGGACTGCGATCCACCCGCCTTCACCAAGCAGATGCGCTGGTACGACGTGCCGGCGCGCGCGTTCAGAATACGCGTGAACGTGCTCGAGCCGCTCGGCGTCGACCAGCTCGCGGCCCATGACACTCCACCGGCTCTCGCGGCGCGCAGCGTGACGAGCGCCGTCGAAGCCCACATTACCCAGCACCTGTTCGATTATGGATTCTTTAAAACTGGAAATTAAACAGCTCCTGATCGAAGCTCTCGATCTGGAAGACCTGAGCCCGGCCGATATCGACGACGATGCCCCGTTGTTCGATACCGACGGCATCGGTCTCGATTCGATCGACGCGCTCGAAATCGGCATCGTGCTGCGCAAACAATACCAACTGACCATCGCGGCGAACGACGAGCGCACGCGCGAACACTTCCGCTCGATCAGCACGCTGGCGGCGCTGGTGGCGAGCCAGCGCGAAGCGGTGCACGCCGTGAACGAAACAAACAGAAAGGGGGAGTAAATCGTGTCCGAGGCAGAGATTCTGGAGCGCATCCGCGCCATCTTCAAAGAGAACTTCGCTATCGAGCCCGAGCGTGTCACGCCCGAGGCGCATCTGTTCGAAGACCTCGATCTCGACAGCATCGACGCCGTCGACCTCGCAATCAAACTGCAGGAAATGACCGGGCGCCGCATCAAGCCGGAAGAGTTCAAGTCGGTGCGCACCGTCGGCGACGTGATCGGTGCGGTCGAATCGCTGCTGGCGGCACAAGGCTGATGCCCGCCGTGCGCTCGCGAACGCAAGCAGCGGCGGATCGGGCCGCCGATGCCTCGTCCGGCACTGAGCGCCACCTGGGCAAAACCGTCGTGCAGGTGCTATTGAAGCTCGCATACCCGGCGTTGATTCTGTGCGCCTGGAAATGGGACACGCCGCGCTACGTCGGCTGCATGCTGTTCGTGATCCTGTGGCTGCAGCGCTGGGCCGGCAGCGGGCCGGTGGCGACCTCGTTGCGGCGGCTCTCCTCGATCGACTGGACCGTGGTCGGCTTGCTGAGTTGCGCGTCGGCGGCGATCGTGTTGACCAATAGCGAGCTGCTGTTGCGTCTTTATCCGTCGCTCGTCAATCTGGGGTTGTTGATTGCGTTCGGCGCGACGCTCGTGCGCGGGCCGTCGATGATCGAAAAATTCGCACGCCTCGGCAATCCGAATCTGCCGCCGGGCGCGGTGCGCCATACGCTGCGCGTGACTCAGGTGTGGTGCGCGTTCTTCGCGCTAAACGGCGTGTTTTCCGCATACACGGCGTTGTACTGGAGCCGGGCGAACTGGTCGCTCTACAACGGCGCGATCGCCTATGTGCTGATCGGCGTGCTGCTGGTGGCCGAGGTCATCTGGCGTTATCTGGTCGTGCTGCCGCGCGCCGCGCGTTCGGAGGCGGCATGATCGCGTTGCATCATCTGTTGTCGTTGGCCGACGAGGCTGCCGCGGTGCATGCGCCCGTATGCCGCGACGGCGCCACGCTGCTCGATCGCGCGGCGTTTCGCGCGCGCGTCGCCGCGCTGATCGCGCTCGTGCAAACGCATGACGCGCAGCGCTACGCGTTATGTATCGACGATCCGTTCGATTTCGCCTGCGCGCTCTTTGCGCTGTTCGCGTGCGGCAAGGAGCCGGTGATTCCGGCCAACTCGACGCCGGGTTATCTCGCCGATCTCGCCGACGCGTATGAAGTGGTGCTGACGGACGCGGATTTGCCGCCGTTCGCGTTTACTGCCGACGCTGCCTCAACGCACACGTCCAGCGCCGCTTACCCGATCGACCCTCAAGCCCCGCTCACGCTCTACACCTCAGGCAGCAGCGGCCGCCCCAAGCCGATCCGCAAGACGCTCGCGCAATTCAACGCCGAAGTGCATACGCTCGAAAAGCAGTGGGGCGCGCTAGTCGGCGACGCGACGATGCTCGCGAGCGTGCCGCATCACCACATCTACGGTTTGCTGTTCCGCGTGCTATGGCCGCTCGCAGCCGGCCGCGCGTTCGACCGCGCGGTGAGCATCGAGCCGTTGCATCTGCAAACGCAGATCGACCACTGCGGCGCGGCGGTGATCGTGTCAACGCCCGCACAATTGTCGCGCTGGCCCGCGTTGCCCGGCTTCGCGGACCTGACGCCGGCGCCGCGCGCGTTTTTCTCGTCGGGCGGCCCGCTCGCGCTCGAAGCCGCACAGGAATACGCCGCCGCCTACGGCGCCGCGCCGCTTGAAATTTACGGCAGCACGGAAACCGGCGGCATCGCGTGGCGGCGCCAGGATCAGACCGATGCCTGGCAACCGGTGTCCGGCATCGAAGTGCGCCGCGACGACGACGGCGCGCTGAACGTCCGCTCGCCGCATCTCGATCACGCCGGCTGGCATCGCACTGACGACAAGATCGCCTTCGACGCCGAGGGCCGTTTCCGCCTGCAAGGCCGGCTCGACCGCGTGCTCAAGCTCGACGGCAAACGCGTCTCGCTGCCGGAACTGGAAGCGCGCCTCGCGCTGCATCCGCATGTGGCGCAAGCGGCAATCGTGCCGCTGGAAGGCGCCTCGCGCGAGCGCGTCGGCGCGGTCGTAGCGCTGACCGAAGCGGGCGGCGCGGCTTTGCGCGACGAAGGCCGCGTGGCGCTCGCGAAAGTCCTGCGCCGGCATCTCGCCGAGTATTTCGATGTCGTCGTGCTGCCGCGCCATTGGCGTTTTCGCGTCGCGTTGCCGTTCGACGCACGCGGCAAACTGCCGGTCGCCGCCGTGGCGGCCGCGTTCGCGCCGCGCAGCGAAGGCATGGAAGTGCTGGCCGAAGCGCGCAGCGGCGACACGCTGCACTACGAGTTGCGCGTGCCGCCGACGCTCGTGCATTTCGCCGGCCACTTTCCCGGGTTGCCGATTCTGCCTGGCGTCGTCCAGGTGGATTGGGCGATGCGTCTGGCCGCAGAGCACGTGCCGGCGGTGCGCGCGGTCGCGTCGATCGATCGCCTGAAATTCATGGCGCCGGTGTCTCCAGGCGCGGTGCTCAAGCTCACGCTCGCGCACGACGCCGCGCGCCGGCGCGTGCAGTTTGCTTATCGCGTGAACAGCCGTGAATGCGCGTCAGGCGTGATCGTCTACGTGGAGGCCGCGTGATGACGTTCTCCCCATGCATCGTCATTCCGATCTACAACCATAAGGACGCGATCGGCTCGACCGTCGCGCATCTTGCGGTTCACGGCCTGCCGTTTTTCGTCGTCGACGACGGCAGCGACGAGGCCACCCAGCAGGTGCTCGCCACGCTCGCGCAGCAGTACGCCGGGCGGCTCACGCTGCTGCGTCTGCCGGTGAACGGCGGCAAGGGCGCTGCCGTGATGGCGGGATTGCGCGCCGCACGCAAGGCGGGCTACACGCACGCGTTGCAGATCGACGCCGACGGCCAGCACGACGCCTCCGACGTGCCGCGTTTCATCGAAGCGGCGCGTGCCGAACCGGACGCGGTGATTCTCGGCCGTCCGGTCTACGACGAGAGCGTGCCGAAAGCGCGTCTCTACGGCCGTTATCTGACGCACGTGTGGGTATGGATCGAAACGCTTTCGCTGACGATCCGCGACTCGATGTGCGGCTTTCGCCTTTATCCGCTGGCGCTCGCCTGCGATCTGATCGACAGCGTGCAGTTGCCGACGCGCATGGACTTCGACATCGAGATCCTCGTGCGTCTGTATTGGCGGCGCGCCGCATTCCGCTCGATTCCCACGCGCGTCACCTATGCAAGCGACGGCGTCTCGCATTTCGACGTGCTGTGGGACAACGTGCGCATCAGCCGCAGTCATACGCGGCTCGTGTTCGGCATGCTGTGGCGTCTGCCGATGCTGCTCGCGCACAAGGTCATGCCGCGTCGCTCCGCACGTGCGGACGCCTCGGACGCAAAGAACCAGGACTGGTGGCGCATCGCGGAACGCGGCAGCCATCTGGGCATGTCGCTGCTCGCACTGAGTTGCAAGCTGTTCGGCCGGCGCTTTACCGCGCTGTGGCTGCATCCGATCGTCGCGTATTTTCTATTGACGGGCCGCGCCGCGCGCGAAGCTTCCAGCAACTATTTCAAGCATCTCGGCGAGGCTGCGCCGCACGGGGACACGCCGCGTCCAGGCTGGATGTCCGCATATCGCCATATGCTGGCGTTCGCGCAATCGGGCTTCGACAAGCTCGCGGCATGGTCGGGGCGCGTGAACAACGCCGACGTCAAATTCGAAGATCCTTCGGCGTTCGAAGCGTTGGTGGCGAGCGGCAAGGGTGCGCTCGTAATCGGCGCGCATCTCGGCAATCTGGAGATGACCCGCGCGCTCGCCGCGCAGGGCGCTTATGCGAAGGTCACGGCGGTCGTCTATACGGAACACGCGCGCCGCTTCAATAGCGTGCTGGCCTCGGCCAATAGCGAGTTCGCGAAGCATCTGCTCGAAGTCAGCGACTTCGGTCCCGAGACCGCGATGATGATGCAGGAGCGCGTCGATGCCGGCGAGCTGCTGGTGATCGTCGGCGACCGCGTGCCCGCGCACGAAGCGGGGCGCACGACCGAGGCGCAATTCCTCGGCTCGACCGCGCCGTTCGCGCAAGGCCCATACGTGCTCGCGCACGCGCTCGGCTGCCCGGTCTACCTGTTCTTCTGCCTGAAAGAGCGTGACGGCTACCGTTTGTATTTCGAACCGTTCGCCGAGCGCATCGAACTGCCGCGCCGTGAACGCGCGCAGCATCTCGCCGCGTGGGCGCAGCGCTATGCCGTGCGTCTCGAACACTATTGCCGCAAGGCACCTTATCAATGGTTCAATTTCTTCGATTTCTGGGCCAGCCCCAAGCGAGGCGCGAATGGCCGAACATGATCTGATCGATGTGCCGAATGCGGGCGCACATGTGAGCAACGCGGCTGTGGTGATCGGCGGCCGCAAGCTGACGATCGAAGAGGTCGTCGCGATTGCGCAGCATCGCGCGCCGGTCGCCTTGAGCGACGATCCGGCATGGCGCGCGCGCATCCAGCGCGGCGCGGATTTTCTGCGCCGGCATCTGGCCGAGGGCGCGACCGTGTACGGCGTCAACACCGGTTACGGCGACGCCTGCGTGGTCGACGTGCCGATGGAACTGGTCGAAGCCTTGCCGCTGCAACTCACGCGCTATCACGGCTGCGGCATGGGCCAATATCTCGACGACGCGCAAACGCTCGCGGTGATCGCCGCGCGCCTCAACTCGCTCGCTTATGGTTTTTCCGGCGTGCGTCCCGTGTTGCTCGAACGCCTGGCTGATCTGATCAATCATCGTGTTTTGCCGCGCATTCCGTCGGAAGGCTCGGTCGGCGCGAGCGGCGATCTCACGCCGCTCTCGTATGTGGCCGCCGCGCTCGCGGGCGAACGCGACGTGATGTTCGAAGGGCGTCTGCGTGACGTGCGCGAAGTGTGGGCCGAACTCGGCCATGCGCCGCTCACGCTCGCGCCGAAAGAAGGGCTCGCGCTGATGAATGGCACGGCCGTGATGACGGGTCTCGCCTGTCTCGCGTTCTCGCGCGCCGACCATCTGACACGGCTCACCGCGCGCCTGACCGCGCTATGCACTGTCGCGCTCGACGGCCGCGCCGCGCACTTCGACGCGATGCTCTTTGAAGTGAAGCCGCATGCCGGCCAGGCCGAAGCCGCCGCATGGATTCGCGATGACCTGTCGGGACGCGACGATACGCCGGGCCACCGTCTGCAGGACCGTTATTCGATTCGCTGTGCGCCGCATGTGATCGGCGTGGCGCGCGATGCGCTTTCGTGGGTGCGCCGCGATGTCGAGAACGAACTGAACAGCGCGAACGACAATCCGTTGATCGATCCGGACAACGAACGCGTATTGCACGGCGGCAATTTCTACGGCGGCCATATTGCCTTCGCGATGGACTCGCTGAAAGTCGCGGTCGCCAATCTCGCCGATCTGATGGACCGCCAACTCGCGCTGCTGGTCGACGTGAATTTCAACAACGGCTTGCCGCGCAATCTGTCGGGCGCGGCGCCCGCGCGAGCCGCGATCAATCACGGTTTCAAGGCGGTGCAGATTTCGTCGTCCGCATGGACTGCCGAGGCATTGAAGAACACGATGCCCGCGAGCGTCTTTTCGCGCTCCACCGAGGCGCACAATCAGGACAAGGTCAGCATGGGCACGATCGCCGCGCGCGACTGTTTGCGCGTGCTGGAACTGACCGAACAGGTCGCCGCCGCGCATACGCTCGCAACGGTGCAAGCCGCGCGGCTGCGCTTGAAGATCGATAGCGCGACGCCGGTGCCGGCGCCGCTGCAGGCGTTCATCGACAGCGTGGGCGCGCAGTCGCCGTTCGTCGACGAAGACCGCGCGCTCGAACACGAACTGCGTGCGCTGACCGCGCGCATTGCCGCGTGCGATCTGGCAAGCGACTATCGCGGAGGACCGAGCGCATGACCGGTTCCTGCAAAGTGTTGAGCGCGAGCGCGACGGTGGAAGTGCCGTTCCACGATGTCGACGCGATGAACGTGTGCTGGCACGGCCATTATCTGAAGTACTTCGAGATCGGCCGCGCGGCGTTGTTGCGCGCGTTCGACTACGACTATCGCGAGATGCAGGCCTCGGGTTATCTATGGCCGATCGTGGAAGCGCATCTCAAGTACGTGAAGCCGGCTACCTACGGTCAGCAGATCGAAGTGCGCACGCAACTGCTCGAACACGAAAACCGCCTGAAAATAGGCTATGAAATCGTGGATTGCGCGACCGGTGCGCGGCTGACCAAGGGCTATACGATCCAGGTCGCGGTCGATGCCGCCACCCAGGAGTTGCAGTTCGTCTCGCCGCCGGTCGTGTTCGAGAAGCTGGAGCGCGTATGGGCACGATGAATTTGCGCGCCGCCGTCGTGGGCACGTTGAGCGCATTGAGCGTAATTGCCACGACAGTCGTATGGATGGAACCCGCATCGGCTGCATCCGCCTCGACGAAAGAAGCCGCGCCCGGCAATCCCGCGCTCGTCTCGCAGATCGCCGCGCATCTCGCGCAGGCCAAGGGCGTGCGTGCGCAATTCACGCAGACGCAAACGCTCGCCGCGATGAAGCAGCCGCTCGTGAGCACCGGCTCGCTGCTGTTCTTCCGCGAGCGCGGCGTGATCTGGCAAATCGATACGCCATACAAAGCCACCTACGTGATCACCGATGCCGGAGTGGCCGAAGTCAACGCCAACGGCCAGCGCGTCACGGCTCACAGCGCGCAGGGCACGCGCGGCGTCGCGCAAGTCTCGAAGATGATGCGCGCGATGCTCGGCGGCGATCTATCGGCGCTGTACTCCCAATTCGACGTGCAAGCCGAAGGCAGCGCCGCGCAGTGGCGTATGCAACTCACGCCGAATCAGCCGCAGATCGCGCAGTCGATCAAAGGCTTGGAGATGCACGGCGGCGACTATCTGCAGCGCTTGCGCATCACGCTCGCGAACGATGACATCACCCAACTCGAATTCACGAAGAGCGCGGCCGTGACCGAACTCACCGCGGCTGAACGCGGTCTGCTCGGGGCGCCGTAATGGACATGCTGCAACAGCGATCCGCGAAACAGGCGTGGGGCATGCGCGCCGCGTGGCTGCTGCTCGCGCTCGTTGCAGCGCTGTATTGCAGCTGGCGATTCGCGGGACCGTCGCCGCTGCAAACTAATTTGCTCGCGTTGCTGCCGGCGACAGAGGCTGATCCGGTCGCTGAAAAGGCGGTCGATACACTGGCGGGCGCGCTCGGCGACCGCACCGTTTTTCTCGTCACCAGCAACGACGACGCGCACGCGAAAGCCGCGGCGAAGCAACTCGGCGCATCGTTGCAAAAGAGCGGCGCGTTCGGTTCGGTGACGGCTGAGTTGCCGCCGTTCGATCTGTCGCAGATCGCGGCGCTGTACATGCCTTATCGATTCGGCTTGCTGGCGCCGGCAGACCGCGCGGCGCTCGCAAGTACAGCAGGCGGCGCGGCCAATACGACGCTGCACGACGCGCTCGCCCAGCGCATCTACAGCCCACTACGCGGCGGACTCACCACACCACTCGCCGACGATCCGTTTGGCTGGCTCGAACACTGGCTCGGCGGCCCGCCGCTCGCCACCTCGAATCTCGAACTCGAAGACAACATGCTGGTCGCGCATCGCGGCGCCGCAACCAGCGTGCTGATCGTAGCGACGCTGCCGGGCTCCGCGTACGAAACGAAGACGCAGCACGCAGTACTTGCAGCGCTCGCTCAAGGCGAAAGCACGTTAAAACAATCGTTCCCCGATGTCTCCGTGGCGCGAACCGGCGCCGTCTTCTACGCGGAATCGGCACGCAGCGCATCGGAACATGAAGTGCATCTGATCGGCGTTGCGTCGCTGTGCGGCATCGCGCTGCTGATGATGTGGGTGTTCCGCTCGCCGCGTCTGTTGTTGCTCGGCTTTGTGTCGACCGCGCTCGGCATTGTCTGCGCGCTGGCGGTCACGATGCTGATATTTGGCAAGCTGCATCTGTTGACGCTCGTGTTCGGCGCCAGCCTGATCGGCGAGGCCGTCGATTATTCGATTCAGTACTTCGTGGTGTATCTTGGCGCGCGACGCGATTGGGACGCGCGGCGGGGCGCGCGGGCGGTGCGTCCCGCGTTGAGCGTGGCGCTCGCCACGAGCCTGCTCGGCTACGCGATCCTCACGTGGGTGCCGTTTCCCGCGCTCAAGCAGATCGCCTGCTTCGCGATTGCCGGTATTACGACGGCGTTCGCGTCCGTGCTGTGGCTGCTGCCCGCGCTGCTCACGCGCGCGCCCAAACGCAGCCCCAAGCGCGTGTTTGCAGGTGCGGCGCGCGTGCTGACGGTGTGGCATCGCACGATCGGCGGCAAGCGGGCGTGGTTCGTGGCGGCGCTGTTGCTGTTGCTGGCGATTCCAGGCTGGCTGCGTCTGACCAGCGACGACGATATCCATCTGCTGATCCAGCGCGATCCGGCGCTCGTCGCGCAGGAAGACAAAGTGCGCGCGGCTGTTGGCGTGGATAACAGTGCGCAGTTTTTCATCGTGCGCGGCGAGACGCCCGAGGTCGTGTTGCAACGCGCGGAAGCATTGGGCACAAAACTGGATGCGTTGAACGGCACCGCGAACAAGGTCGGCAGCTATCAGTCGGTTGCGCAGTTCGTGCCCTCCGCGAAGCAGCAGAGTGAAGACCGCGCGTTGCTTGCGCAACACGTGTTCAATGATCCCGCCGCGTTGCGCGCCACGCTGCTGCAAGCAGGCTTCAAGGACGAAGTCGCCGACGCCTGGCTCGCGGCGTACGCGAAACCACAAGCGCCGCTGACAGTCGATATGTGGCTCGCGACGCCGTGGTCGCAACCGTACAAACACCTTTGGCTCGGCGAAGTCGATTCCACGACCAAGGCCTATGCGGCGGTCGTCATCCCGCAGGGCGTGACGCCGCAGAACGAACCCGCGTTAATCGCGACCGAGCAAGGCTTGCCCGGCGTCGTGTTCGTCGACAAGGCCGCCAGCGTGTCGAAACTGTTCGGCGCGTATCGCGTGGATAGCGGCTGGTGGCTCGGCGGCGCACTCGCACTCGTGCTCGTTCTGTTGATGGTGCGATACAAAGTGCGCGGCGGCATCGCCGTGACCTTGCCGGTGCTGCTCGCGGTGGGCGTCACGCTCGCCGTATTCGGCTATGCGCACGTGCCGCTCAATCTGTTCAACTGGCTCGCGCTGATGCTCGTGCTCGGCGTGGGCGCAAACTACGCCGTGTTCCTGCGCGAAGGCTGCCTGCGCGCGGACGCGGATCTCGGCGCGGTGTGGACGGGCGTGCTGCTGTCGGCGGCTACGACATTGTTGTCGTTCGGCATGCTCGGCATGAGCGCGATGCCCGCGCTGAAGAGTTTCGGCGCGACGCTCGCGCTCGGCATCGCGGTCTCGGTACTGCTCGCGCCGATCGGCATGCCATCGGAATCAAGGAGGGCCGCATGAAAGCGCCATCAGTCTATTTGCACGCGCTCGGCATGATCAACGCGCTCGGCGGCGACCTCGACAGCATTGTCCCGGCGCTCGCTGCCGGTCGTTCGCCGGGTATGGCGAACGCGCATACGGGGATCGGCGAGGCGTTCGTCGGCAGCGTGCTTGCGCCGCTGGAGCTGGCGCCGCCCGCCGAACTCGCCCGTTACGACTGCCGCAATAACCGCTTGCTGCTCGCCGCGCTGACGCAAATCGCGCCCGCTGTCGAGGCGGCGCGCGAGCGCTACGGCGCGCATCGCATCGGCGTGGTGCTCGGCACCAGCACGTCCGGCATCGAGGCTGCCGAAGCCGCGTTCGTCTATCAGGCGCAAGCGGGCGATCTGCCCGCGAACTTCAACTACCGGCAAATGGAAATCGGCACCGCCGCGCCGTTCGCGGCCGCCGTGCTCGGCGTGCATGGTCCGGCATTCACCATCTCGACTGCGTGCACGTCGAGCGCGAAGGCCTTTGCATCCGCGCGCCGGCTGCTGCAATTACAGCTGTGCGACGCGGTCGTGGTGGGCGGCGTCGATTCGTTGTGCGAGCTGACGGTGCAGGGTTTCGCATCGCTCGAATCGACCAGCAACGTGCGCAGCAATCCGATGAGCCGCAACCGGTGCGGGATCAACGTCGGGGAAGGCGCAGCCGTGTTCCTGATGAGCCGCGACGAAGCAGCGGTGCGGCTTGCGGGCGTCGGCGAATCGAGCGACGCGCATCACATTTCGTCGCCGGACCCGCAAGGCGTGGGCGGCGAACTCGCTTTGCGCGCGGCGCTGGCCGACGCGGGCATCGAGTCGTCGGCGATCGGCTATGTGAATCTGCACGCCACCGCCACGCGCAAGAACGACGAGATGGAAGCGGGCTTGATGTCGCGCGTGTTTCCGCAAGGCGTGGCGACGAGCGGCACCAAGCCGTTGACCGGCCACCAGCTCGGTGCTGCGGGCGCCACCGAACTCGCCTTCACGTGGCTCTCGCTGGCGCATGACAACGTGCCGCTGCCGCGTCATCTGTGGGACGGCGAGGCCGATCCCGCGTTGCCCGCGCTGGACCTGGTCGTGAGCGAACGCTTCATGCCGCGAGGCGGCGCGCAATACGCGATGAGCAATTCATTTGCGTTCGGCGGCAGCAATGTCAGCCTTGTCCTTGCCCGATGAGTTGCACGATGAACCCGACACCCACCGTTGACGAACTGGTCCAGCAGCCGATCGAAGCGATCATCCCGCATCGCGGCACCATGCTGCTGATCGACTCGGTCGACACATTCAGCGAAGAAACGCTGACCGCGCGCGCCACGGCGCGCGCCGACGCCTGGTATGCCGATACCGACGGCGCCATGCCCGCGTGGATCGGCATCGAACTGATGGCGCAGGCGATCGCCGCGCACGTCGCGTTGCTGGCCATGCGCGGCGGCGGCCGCGCGCGCCCCGGCGTGCTGCTCGGCTCGCGCAGCTACAAGGCATTGCAGCCGTCGTTCTCCGCAGGCGCCCAGTTATCGGTCCACGTCTCGGAACTGCTGCGCAGCGAAGAAGGCCACGGCGCCTACGAATGCATCATCCGGCACGGCGACGCGGTGTGCGCCGAAGCCGTCATCAAGGTTTTTCAACCGCGCGATTTTCAGTCATTCATCGAAGGGAGTTTCAGTTCATGAGCCGGCGTGTTCTCGTTACCGGCGCAAGCCGCGGCATTGGCCGCGCGATTGCGTACAAGTTGGCCGCCGATGGCTTCGCGGTGTCCGTGCATTGCCGCACGGGACGCAGCGAAGCCGATGCGGTGGCAACGGGCATCGCCGCGCAGGGCGGCACGGCGCGCGTGCTGCAATTCGACGTGCGCGAGCGCGCCGTGTGCCGCGAAGTGCTCGAAGCGGACGTCGCGGCGCATGGCCCGTACTACGGCATCGTGTGCAGCGCCGGCGTGACCCGCGACGCCGCGTTCCCCGCGCTCACCGAAGAAGACTGGGACATCGTGATCGAAACCGGTCTCGACTCGTTCTATAACGTCGTCCATCCGTTGACCATGCCGATGGTGCGCGCCCGCAAGGGCGGCCGCATCGTCACGATCGCTTCGGTGTCCGGCGTGATGGGCAACCGCGGCCAGGTCAACTACAGCGCGGCGAAGGCCGGACTGATCGGCGCGAGCAAGGCGCTCGCCGTCGAACTGGCGTCGCGCAATATCACCGTCAATTGCGTGGCGCCGGGTCTGATCGAGACCGGCATGCTCGATGAAATGCCGCTCGAGCAGGCGCTCAAGACGGTGCCGATGAACCGCGTCGGCCAGCCTGCCGAAGTGGCGTCCGTGGTCAGCTTCCTGATGTCGGATGCGGCCTCGTATGTCACGCGTCAGGTGATCGGCGTCAACGGCGGGATGATCTGATGAAGCGCGTCGTCATTACAGGCATGGGCGGCGTCACGGCGTTGGGCGATAGCTGGGACGTGATCGAAACGCGCTTGAAAAGCGGTGTGAACGCCGTGCGCCGCATGCCCGAGTGGGATTACTTCGAATCGCTGCATACGCGGCTCGCTTGTCCGCTGCCGGGTTTCACGTTGCCCGCGAACTATCCGCGCAAGAAGACCCGTTCGATGGGTCCGGTGTCGATGTATTCGGTGCGCGCCAGCGAACTGGCGCTCGCCGACGCGGGCCTCGCCGACGACGCCACCATCAAGGACGGCCGCATGGGCGTCGCTTATGGTTCGTCGTCGGGCTCGGTGCAGCCGATCCGCGCGTTCGGCACGATGCTCGAAACCGGCTCGATGAGCGACGTCACGTCGAACAGCTACGTGCAGATGATGCCGCATACCACTGCGGTCAATGTCAGCCTGTTCTGGGATCTGAAAGGACGGATCATTCCGACCTCGTGCGCGTGCGCGTCGGGCAGCCAGGCGATCGGCTATGCGTACGAAGCGATCCAGAGCGGCAAGCAGACGCTGATGCTGGCCGGCGGCGCGGAGGAATTGTCGGGGCCGGCTGTCGCCGTGTTCGATACGCTATACGCCACCAGCACGCGCAACGACGAGCCGCAATTGACGCCGCGCCCGTTCGACGCCGCGCGCGACGGCCTCGTGGTCGGCGAAGGCGCGGCTACGCTGGTGCTCGAAGAATATGAGCATGCAGTGGCGCGAGGTGCACGGATACACGCGGAGATTGTCGGCTTCGGCTGCAATTCGGACGGCGCGCATATGACCCAGCCGACCGCCGAAACCATGGCGCTCGCGATGCAGCTTGCACTTAACGACGCCCAATTGCCACCCGAAGCGATCGAGTATGTGAACGCGCACGGCACCTCGACGGATCGCGGCGACATCGCCGAGAGCCACGCGACCGCGCAGACCTTCGGCGCGCGCATGCCGATCAGTTCGCTGAAGAGTTATGTCGGCCACACGCTCGGCGCATGCGGCGCGCTCGAAGCGTGGTGGACCATCGAGATGATGAAGCGCAACTGGTATGCGCCGACTTTGAACCTGGAGAATGTCGATCCGGCCTGCGCGCCGTTGGATTACATCGTCGGCACGGGGCGTGAGATCGACGCCGAATACGTGATGAGCAACAACTTCGCGTTCGGCGGCATCAACACGTCGCTGATTTTCAGGCGCGTTCGATGAGCGTGGCGATGCAACGCGTGGTTGTGACCGGCATGGGTATCGTCTCGTGTCTCGGCAATTCGCTCGATGAAGTGTCCGCTGCGTTGCGCACGGGCCGCTCGCGGATCGAACGGATCGACGCGTGGCGCGAGCGCGGCTTCGGCTCGCAGATCGCGGGCGTTGCGTCGGTCGCGCATGAGACGCCGTTCGAGCGCAAGCTCGAACGCTTCATGGGCGACACCGCAAGGTTTGCGTGTCACGCCGCGCGCAAGGCGATCGACGATGCCGGACTCGACGCGGCGCAGTTGCGTTCGCCGCGTGCTGGCACGGTGATCGGCTCGGGCGTAGGCAACATGCTGAGCTACGACGCGGCCATGGCGGTCGCCAACGCGCGCGGCGTCGAGAAAGTGCCGCCCTACGTCGTGCCGCATGCGATGAGCAGCACCGCGTCGGCGAATGTCGCGCAGGTGTTCGGGCTCGAAGGCGTCAGCTACTCGCCGTCGTCGGCGTGCACGACTTCGGCGCTCGCGATCGGCCAGGCGATGCAACTGATTCAGACCGGCCGTCAACAGATCGTGCTGGCCGGCGGAAGCGAATCGTTGCACGACAACATGACGCTGATGTTCGACGCGATGGGCGCGTTGTCGCGCCGCTTCAACGACACGCCTCACAAGGCATCGCGTCCCTACGACACAGAGCGCGACGGTTTCGTGATCGCGTCGGGCGGCGGCGTGCTGGTGCTCGAAGCGCTCGATCACGCGCTCGCGCGCGGCGCGCGGATCTACGTGGAGCTCACCGGCTTCGGCGACTGCACGGACAGCGCCGGCATGGTCACGCCGCGCGCGGCGGGGATTGCGCGGGCCATGCGCGGTGCGCTGAACGAAGCGGGCAAGCGGCCCGACTACGTCAACACGCACGCACCGTCGACGCCGCTCGGCGACCTCGAAGAACTGCACGCGTTGAACGAAGTGTTCGGCACGGCGTTCGACCATCGCGTACCGGCGTTTTCATCGACCAAGGGCATGACGGGGCATCCGCTCGGCGCGTGCGGCGCGCACGAGGCGATCTATACGCTGCTGATGATGCGCGACGGCTTTATCGCGGGCACGGCGAATATCGACACGCCGGAGCCGGCGCTCGACGGCATGCCGCTCGTGCGCACGGCGCGCGACGCGCGTATCGGCACGGCGATGTCGGTGTCGTACGGGTTCGGTGGCAGTTGCGCGAGTTTGGTGTTCGAAGCATGGCAGGGCGGCTGAAACGGCCGCGACTTTAAAAAAACGAGGGCGATAAAAATGAAAAGAGCAGGTGTACTTGGCGCGCTGGCAGTCATGGCGCTGACGCTGACGGGATGCGCGACGCAGGTGAAGTCGTTGCCGCTTGCGGCGGCAGGTGGCGAATCGCGCGGCAACGTGCCGGTGTATTTCGGGCAACAGAACCATCCGGCGGTCAAGAGCCGGCTCGGCGACGTGTCGTACTCGGTGCGGATCGCGCGTAAGGTCGCCGGTCCCGACGACGCCTGTCACGAAGCGCTTGCCGAAGCCGTGCAGAAACTGCGCGCGGCGGCCAACGAACGCCATGCCAATGCCGTAATCGACGTGGCGACGCGTTTTCATAGCACCGAGAGCAACTCGTCGACCGAATTCACCTGCGGCGTGAGTCCGAGCGCCGCCGCGATTGCGGTGAGCGGTCAACTCGTCGTGCTGGAATCGAACTGAGCCGAGCCAGGCTGATTGAAATAGAACTCACAGAGCAACAACAACCACCAAGGAGTCTCAATGAAACGCCATCTGCTGTTTGCCGCATTGTTTGCTTCGTTTGCCACGCTGAGCGCTGCGCCGGCCTTCGCCCGCGACACGGTCAGCTACTTTCCGGTCGAGCAGGCCTTGCAAAGCGAACCGGGCAAAGTGAGCGAAGACATCACGCTGTATTTCGCGGGCCAGCGCCATCCGGCAGTCGTGAAGACGATGGGTGAATTCGCCACCAACAAGAAGACCAACGCGTTCGGCAAGAGCGATCTGCAAGCCTGCCAGCACGTTTTCCTCTCGGCGGTGATCGAGTTGCAGGAACGCGCGCGCAAGGAAGGCGGCAACGCGGTGATCAACATCAAGAGCAACTACAAGAACGAGTTGCGTGAGAGCGCCACCGAGTACACGTGCGGTGCGGGCGCGGTGGTTGCCGGCGTCGCGTTGACGGGTGAAGTGGTGACGTTGCGCAAGTAAGAGTGGGTGCGCGCAAGTCAGCGCGGAGTATCACGCATGCGCGCGAGGCAAGCAGGAAGGCGGTGTACGCCGCCTCGCGCTGTTTTATCGCATCGGGCGCGTGCCTTGCTGCGTGTTAACCGGCTTTGACCGCCGCGACATTGACCAGCGTTTCGCGACGCTTGCCGGGTTGCGGATGAAACAGGCCGAGCCGTTCGAGCAGACCAAAGTCTTTCGCACGGCTCCACCAGAGGTAGGGCAGCGACACGTTGCGCTCGCTAAAGTTAAAGCCGCCGCGGCGGATCATGTCGAGGTAGCCGTCGGCGCTCTTTTGCACTTGCATCGGATGACGGAACAGCAGTCGGATTACCCACGATTTGATGTACGCGTCGGTGGATTCGGCGAATAGCAACACGCCGCCCGGTTTGAGCACGCGGTGGAATTCGGCGAGCGCGCGCTCCTGCTCGACGAGGTGATGGAAGGTCTGGTGGCAGAACACGATATCGGCGCTCGCGTCGGGCAACGGCAGTTTTGCGCAGTCGCCGTGCAGCAGTTCGATATCCGCCAGCTTGTCGCGGCAGGCGTTTGCAGCCTGAGCGGCGAGCGTCAACGACGGTTCGTGGAAGTCGATACCGATAAGGCGGCGCGGCTTGAACGCCTCGGCGAGCAGACGGAAGGAAATGCCCTGGCCGCAGCCGACGTCGACGATCACCGGCGCCTCGGGCAAGGGCGTGTCGATCAGGCCTTTGAGGTCGTTGATCGCAACCCGCAGCACATGATGTTCCCAGGTATAGGTACGCAGGAACCAGATTCCGAACGCCGTTTCCGGCACGAAAGGCACACTGGATGTTTCGGATGGCGACACGCTGGGCTCCCGGCGAAATAGCGTTCTTGCTGTGAAGCGAAGTTGTAACGAGACGTAAGGATGCAGCGAAACGCTGCTCCGGGCAAGCCAAACGATTGAGGCAATTTTGAGTACACATTCGTCAAAGCGCACGACCGTCGATGTCGTGATCATCGGTGCCGGACCGGCAGGCGCGGTTGCGGCAGCCTTGTTGCGCAAAGCCGGGCGCTCCGTTCTGGTGCTCGAACGCCAGCACTTTCCGCGCTTTTCCATCGGCGAGAGTCTGTTGCCGCAAAGCATGGCTTATCTTGAAGAGGCCGGCATGCTGCAGGCCGTGGTCGAAGCAGGCTTCCAGTACAAGAACGGTGCGCACTTCGTGTATCGCGACCAGTCGTCGGCGTTCGACTTCCGCGACAAGCATTCGCCTGGTTGGGGCACCACGTATCAGGTCGAACGCGCGGTATTCGACGACATTCTGATTCGCTGCGCGGCAGAGCAGGGCGCCGAGGTGCGCTTCGGCCATGCGGTGCGCGCAATTCACACCGGCGCCACACCTTTGGTCGATGTGATCGACGAAGCGGACCACGCTTACCAGATCGAAGCGCGTTTCGTGTTCGACGCAAGCGGCTTTGGCCGCGTGCTGCCGCGCTTGCTGAACCTCGAAGCGCCGACGCGCATGCCGACGCGCGCTGCGATCTTCACGCACGTGCAGGACGGCATTCCGGCCGGCATGACGGACCGCAACAAGATTTGCGTGGCGACGCATCCTGAACATCGCGACGTGTGGTTCTGGATGATTCCGCTGGCGGGTGGCCGGTCGTCGGTGGGGTGTGTCGCCGAGGCGAGTTTTCTCGACGTGCCGGACGCGGAGCGCGACGCGAAACTGCGCGCGCTGATCCAGCAGGAGCCGACGTTGAACCGCCTGATCGGCAACGCGCCGTTCCTGATGCCGGTGCGCCACATCGGCGGCTATGCGGCGAACGTGGAGCGTCTGCACGGGCCGGGTTACGCGCTGCTCGGCAATGCGGGCGAGTTTCTCGATCCGGTGTTTTCGTCCGGCGTGACGATCGCGCTGCGCTCGGCGCATCTCGCGGTGCAGACGTTGAACCGGCAACTCGACGGCGAGCAGGTCGACTGGTCGGCCGCTTACGACGTCCCGTTGCGCAAGGGGATCGATACGTTCCGCGCGTTTGTCGAGCGCTGGTATTCGGGCGCGCTGCAGGACATCATTTTCTATCCGGACCAGACGCCGTCGATTCGCCGCATGATCAGTTCGGTGCTGGCGGGTTACGCGTGGGATGAGACGAACCCGTATGTCGCGGATCCGGTGCGTCGGTTGAATGCGTTGCATGAGGTGTGCATGCAGCGTTAAAGCAACTGCGCGGAACGCATCAATGAAAACGGCGCTTCGTTATCGAAGCGCCGTTTCTTTATTCAGCCGCGTAAATCAAGCAGATCAAGCGGCGATCCTCGCCGCGCCCGATGACGCAGCTTGCCGCACATCATCACGACGATGCACGCGCTTGCCGGCGGCATACGTTTCATAGATCGCGCGATCGTCGCCGAGCAGCGCGAACGCGAACAGCAACTCTTCCAATGTTTCAGTGCGCGCGGTGCGGCGTGCAAGCAGTGGCGTCGCGCGCGGATCGAGCACGACGAAGTCCGCTTCCGACTTCGGCTTCAGCGTGCCGACCTTGTCCGCCAGATCGAGCGCTTCGGCGGCGCCGGCGGTCGCGAGATAGAACATGCGCGTGGCCGTCAGGTGATGGCCGCCCAGACGCGCGACCTTGTGCGCTTCGTTCATGGTCTGCAGCATCGAGAACGAGGTCCCGCCGCCGACGTCCGTCGCCAGCGCGACCGGCATGCCGGCTTCATCGGCCTTGTCGAAGTCGAACAGGCCGCTGCCGAGGAACAGGTTCGAGGTCGGGCAATGCGACGCGACCGTGCCGGTTTGCGCCATGCGTTTGCGGTCTTCCTCGTCGAGGTGGATGCAGTGGCCGTACACAGCGCGGCGGCGCAGCAGACCGTAGTGATCGTAGATGTCCAGATAACTGCGGTGGCCGGGGAACAGATCGGCGACCCATTTCACTTCGTCGTGATTTTCCGCGACGTGGCTCTGAATGAAGATGTCCGCATGCTTGCCCGCCAGCACGCCGCACGCTTCCAGTTGCGCTTCGGTCGAGGTCGGCGCGAAACGCGGCGTGAGCGCATACATCTGGCGGCCGCGATTGTGCCAGCGGCCGATCAGCTCGGCGCTGTCGTCGTAGCCCGATTGCGCGGTGTCGCGCAGGAACTCGGGGCAGTTGCGGTCCATCAGCACCTTGCCGGCCACCATGCGCAGATTGCGGGCTTCGCTTTCGGTGAAGAGTGCATCGGCCGATTCCTTATGGACCGTGCAATACACGAGCGCGGTGGTCGTGCCGCACGCCAGCAGTTCGTCGACGAAAAAGCTCGCGGTGTCGCGCGCGTAGGCCGGGTCCGTGAAGCGGCGCTCGGTCGGGAACGTGTACGTTTCGAGCCACGGCAGCAAACCCGGCGCCGGCGACGCGATCATGTCCGTCTGCGGATAGTGAATGTGCGTATCGATGAAACCCGGCACGATCAGCTTGTCGCGCATTTCCTGCACTTGCGTACCGGGCGCGAGTTGCGGCGCGAGCGCGGCATACGCGCCGGCCGCGACGACATGGCCGTCTTCGACGATCAGCAGGCCGTCCTCGTTGAAAACCGCCGCGTTGGGCGATTGCGCGGGATCGCCGTTGAAGGTCAGCAGTTGCGCGCGGAATGCCGATTGGGCCGTTTTAGCCGGGTTGGCGGAATGAGTCATGGAAAAACCGTCTCCGATTGTGGGAAGCTGCACAGCCCGGACGACGGTTGAATCCTCGGCTCACTCATGAGCCCGTGCCGCCGCCGGCTGCGTTAGTTCGGCCCGTCAGTGCGGGCCGCTTGGGTGCCAGTGCGCGTCGAGCTTCGCGATCAGTTCGCTGCGTTGCTCGGGCGTGACGAACGACGCTTCGAAGCTGTTGCGGATGATCGTGTAGACCTCGGCATCGTTGAGCTTCAACGCGTCGATGGTGGCGAAATAGTTGGCGTTCACGTAGCCGCCGAAATACGCGGGATCGTCGGAATTCACCGTCACGGCGACGCCGCGATCGAGCAGGTCCTTCAGCGTGTGCTTGGTCAGGTCGTCGAACACGCAGAGCTTCAGGTTCGACAGCGGACACACGGTCAACGCGACGCGCGAATCCGCGAGACGCGCGACGAGCGCCGGATCTTCGATACTGCGCACGCCGTGATCGACGCGATCCACTTTCAGCAGATCGAGCGCTTCATAGATATACGACGGCGGGCCTTCTTCGCCGGCATGGGCAACGAGTTTGAGGCCGAGCGCGCGCGCCTTGGCGAATACACGTTCGAACTTCGATGGCGGATGGCCGCGTTCCGACGAATCGAGACCCACACCAATCAGGCGATGCTTGTACTGCTCGAACAGCGGCAGCGCTTCTTCGAACGTGGCGAGCGCGTCTTCTTCCGATAGATGACGCAAGAAACACAGAATCAGCTTGCTCGTCATGCCGCGCTTTTCCGCGTCGGCGAGCGCGCGCTCGATGCCGGCCACGACGGTCGCGATCGGCACGCCGCGTTCGGTGTGCGTCTGCGGGTCGAAGAAGATCTCGCTGTGAATCACGTTGTCGGCGAGGCAGCGCTCGACGTACGCCATCGTCATGTCGTAGAAGTCCTGCTCATGCAGCAGCACGCTCGCGCCCGCATAGTAGATGTCGAGGAACGATTGCAGGTCAGTGAATGCGTACGCGGCGCGCAAGGCGTCGATCGAGTCGTAGGCGAGCTTCACGCCGTTGCGTTCGGCGAGCGCGAAAATCAGTTCGGGTTCGAGCGAGCCTTCAATATGAATATGCAATTCGGCCTTCGGTGCCAGCGCGGTTTTTTCGGCCAGCGGCGTGGGGGTAACAGTCGTTGTAGTCATGGTCGGTCAGGATTTCATTGGAGTCGCTTGTGGAATCATCGCGCACCGTATGCGTAGGCGTCGTATCGACGACATGCCGCGCATCAAACCGTCTGCGTGGCGTGATGCACGCCCGCGTTCGCTTCGACGGCCTGAAGCACCTGCGCCGCCGCCGAGATCGCGATGATCTCCGGCGACTTGTCGACGATGCCGTCCACGCCGAGCGGGCACTTCATCCGCGCGATCAGCGACGGGTCGAGACCGCGCGCGGCCAGCCGGTGTTCGAACTGCTTGCGCTTGCTGTGCGAGCCGATCATGCCGAAGAACGCGAAGTCGCCACGTCGCAGAATGCGCTCGGCCAACTCGAGATCGAGCGCATGGTTGTGCGTCATCACGATGAAGTACGTGTTCGGCGCGGCCTGGTCGATGGCTTCGTCGGGGGCGTCGTTCGGATCGATCTTCACGTTCGGAGCATGCAGCGTTTCCGCGGGCGGAAATTGCGCGTCGCGTTCGTCGACCCAGCGGACTGCGCACGGCAGCGTGGCCAGCACGCGAACCAGCGCGGCGCCCACGTGGCCGGCGCCGAACAGCACGACCGAGAAGTCGCCTGGCGCGACGGTTTCGGTGAGCAGCGCGCCGCTGTCGTCGAAACCGGCGCCGTCCCACAGCAGGCAGTCAGCGGCGTCGACGCCCGGCTCGGGGTCGGACAGCATCACCGCATCCGGTGCGGGGCCGAATGATACGCTACGCACCGTCGACTGGCCCGCGGCCACGCGTTTTGCGAGCGTCGTGATCCAGCCGAGGTCGCCTACGTCGAGCCGCTCGAACGCGAGAATCACCGCGCCGCCGCAGCATTGGCCGAGGCTCGGGCCGAGCGCGAAACGCTCCAGACGACGCATATGCGGCGAGCGCATGCCGTCGCGCAGCACCTGGCGCGCGGTCTCGATGGCTTTCCATTCGAGGTGTCCGCCGCCAATGGTGTGTTTCGCCGAATCGCGCGTGACGATCATCTTGGTGCCGGCTTCGCGGGGCGCCGAACCTTCGACGCGCGCGACCGTCACCAGCACGGCAGCGTCGCCGTGCGCGAGCAGTTGTTGCAGGTCAGGTAGCCAGGCTTGCATCCGGCGTTCTCCATACGTGGCCGCGCGGGGTGTCCGTGCGGCCGGTTGAGTGTGGCCTCACGCGTTCGTGTCGCGTCAGACCTTGGGGTTATCTTTTCACGCAGTCGTGTCGGTTGTGTCGGTCGTCGCGGGTTCCGTTGCCGGCTGCGGCGCTGGCGGCGGCTGCAAGGCGTCCAGTGCGTCGAGAATCGCTTCGGGCGTGGCCGGCGCGCGCAACTGCGGCGCCTCCTGCGCATCCGGCACCGCGGCCGCGATCGCGTCGCGAATCGCGAGGAACACCGAAAACGGCAACAGCAACGGCGGCTCACCGACGGCCTTCGAGCGGAACACGGTCGGCTCGGCGTTGCGGTTTTGATAGAGCTGCACGTGGAACGCGGCGGGCGTGTCGCTGACCGCAGGGATCTTGTAGGTGGATGGCGCGTGCGTCATCAGACGGCCATCGCGGTTCCACCAAAGTTCTTCGGTGGTGAGCCAGCCCATGCCCTGAATGAAGCCGCCTTCCACCTGGCCGATGTCGATGGCTGGATTGATCGACTGACCGGCGTCGTGCAGCACGTCCGCGCGCACGAGTTTCCATTCTCCGGTCAGCGTGTCGATCACGACTTCGGATACCGCCGCGCCATACGCGAAGTAATAAAACGGGTGACCGGTCAGCGTTTTCGCATCCCAATGCACTTTCGGCGTGGTGTAGAAACCGTCCGACCACAACTGCACGCGCGCCAGATACGCAGCGCCGACCAGTTGTTCGAACGGCATCGCGCCACCGTTCACCGATACTTCGCCGTTGGCAAATTGCACGTCGTTCGAAGTGCCGCCGAGTTGTTTGGCGACGAGTTCAGCGAGCCGCGCGCGAATGGTTTTTGCCGCGGCTTCGGCCGCTTTGCCGTTCAGGTCGCTGCCGGTCGACGCGGCCGTTGCCGACGTGTTGGCGATCTTGGAAGTGTCGGTTGCCGTGACTCGCACGCGCGAGAGCGGCAAGCCGAACTCGTTGGCGACCACTTGCGCGACCTTGGTGTTGAGCCCCTGGCCCATTTCCGTGCCGCCGTGATTGACGAGCACAGAACCGTCTTTGTACACGTGCACCAGCGCGCCGGCCTGATTCAGAAACGGCACGTTGAACGAGATGCCGAACTTCACCGGCGAAAACGCGAGGCCGCGCTTGAGCACTGGACTGCTTGCATTGAAGGCCGCGATCGCCTGGCGGCGCGCGCGATAGTCGCTGGTAGCGAGCAGTTCGTCGGTCAGCGGCGCAATGATGTTGTCCTCGACGCGCTGTCCATACGGCGTCGTGTCGCGCTCGCCGATGCCGTAGTAGTTGGCCAACCGCACGTCGAGCGGATCGCAGTTCAACTGACGCGCGATGCTGTCGAGCATCACTTCCATTACGAGCGCGCCTTGCGGACCGCCGAAGCCGCGGAACGCGGTATTCGATTGCGTGTTGGTCTTGCAGCAAAGCGCGACGATGTCGACGTCGGACAGGTAATACGCGTTGTCGAAGTGGCAGACAGCACGCGTGGCGACGGCGCCGGACAAATCTGCGGAATAGCCCGCGCGCAACGCAATTTCGACGCGTGCGCCGAGAATGCGGCCGCTGTCCTCGAAGCCCGCTTCGTACGCGTAGACCGCGTCGTGGCGCTTGCCGGTGATCATGAAGTCGTCGTCGCGGTCGGCGCGCAGTTTGACCGGACGGCGCAGCAGTTTCGCCGCAAGCGCAGCCACGCAGGCGAACACTGCCGATTGCGATTCCTTGCCGCCGAAGCCGCCGCCCATGCGCCGACATTCGCACAATACATTGTGTTGCGGCCAGTCGAGCATATGCGCGACCACCTGCTGCATTTCGCTCGGGTGCTGCGTCGAACTGTAGACGAGCATGCCGTCCATTTCCTTCGGCACGGCGTAGGCGATCTGGCCTTCCAGATAGAACTGTTCCTGGCCGCCGACTTCGAACGTGCCGCTGATCCGGTTCGGCGCTGCGGCAATCTTTGCATCCGGCTCGCCGCGTTTCAGATGCAGCGGCGGCA
Source organism: Paraburkholderia phytofirmans (assembly GCF_046028095.1). Taxonomy (GTDB): domain Bacteria; phylum Pseudomonadota; class Gammaproteobacteria; order Burkholderiales; family Burkholderiaceae; genus Paraburkholderia; species Paraburkholderia phytofirmans_A. The sequence goes on along the minus strand of NZ_JAQQDJ010000007.1, from coordinate 61,263 downwards.
GCACGAACTGCTTTGCGGCTTTGGCATCGGCGGGCGTGAGGATGGCTTCGAGCGGTTCGTAGCGGACCACGTCGTCGCTTTTTGCGAGCGAGGCGGCGCGGCGTGCGAGCTCGTGGCTTTCGGCGATCACGGCGAACACCGGCTGGCCGAGATAGAGCACCTCATTTACCGCGAGTATCGGATCGTCGTGCAGTACCGGACCGCAATTGTTTTCACCGGGGATGTCTTCGGCGGTCAACACGGCGATTACGCCCGGCGCTTTCCTGACCGCGTCCAGATCCATCGACACGATCCGCGCGTGCGCATGCCGCGACAGGCCGAGCGCCGCGTGCAAGGTGCCTTGCAACTCGGGCACGTCGTCCGTGTAAGTGGCTTCGCCGCTCACATGCAGCGCAGCCGATTCATGCGGCAGCGACACGCCGATCGACGCGTCGCTCTCATGAGCGACGTGCCTGGCAGCATGTTCGACGAAAGCATCGGTCCGGTTCATCACGACGGCTCCTTCGCAACGGCGGCGTCCGGCGCGCCGGCTTCGAACGCGAACGCATTCACGTCGAAGAGGGCGAGCGGCGCGTCATCGCGCGTTTCGAGGTGAAAGCGCCACAGCAGATTGCGCGCCACCTTCAGTCGATACGCGCTGGACGCGCGCATGTCGGTGAGCGGCTGGTAATCGGCGACGAGCGCATTCATGGCTTGCCGCGCGGTGCTTTCGTCCCAGCTTGCGCCATTCAGGACGGCTTCGGTTTGCGCGGCCCGCTTCGGCGTGGCCGCCATGCCGCCGAACGCGATACGCGCTTGCTCGATGACCCCGTGTTCGCCGAGGTGCAGCGCGAATGCCGCGCACACGGCGGAGATGTCCTGGTCGTAACGCTTCGACACTTTGTAGGTGCGAAAACGCAGGTTACCGGCCGGCCGCGGCACGCGCAGCGCCGCGACGAATTCGCCGGCTGCGAGCGCGGTCTTCTGGTAGCCGAGGTAGAACGCGTCGAGCGGCAGCGTGCGCGTTTTTGGACCGTGGCGCAGCACGACTTCGGCGCCGAGCGCGAGCAGCGCCGGCATCGAATCGCCGATCGGCGAGCCGTTCGCGACGTTGCCGCCGAGCGTGCCGGCATTGCGGATCGGCAGCGACGCGAAACGCGTCCACAGTTCGGCGAGTTCGGGGTAGTCGACGGCGAGTGCTGAGTACGCATCTTCGAGCGTGACGGCGGCGCCGATTGTCAGCGTCTGCGCATCGCGCTCGATCGTCTTCGATTCGGCGACGTTGCCGATGTACAGAATGTCGCCGAGATCGCGGAATTGCTTGGTGACCCACAGGCCGACGTCGGTGCTGCCGGCCAACAGTCGCGCTTGCGGATGCTCGGCGCGGAGCTTGGCAAATGCATCGAGAGAGATCGGCGCATAAAAGGTAGGCGAGCCGAACGCGGCGCCGCGCGTGTCGGGCGCGTGGTATTCGAAGGTGTCGCGCCGTTGCAGTTCGCGCAACTGATCCGCGACGGCCTTGCGGTCGAGCGTTACGCGCGGGTATTGCGGATAGTCGAACATCTTCTGCGACGCGTCGACGATCGGCCGGTAGCCGGTGCAGCGACACAGATTGCCGGAGAGCGCGGCGTTGATTTCATCGCGCGTGGGCAGGCCGGCGGCGGCCGGCTGATTTTCATACAGCGCCCACATCGACATCACGAAACCGGGCGTGCAGAAACCGCATTGCGAACCATGGCAGGCGACCATGGCCTGTTGTACGGGGTGAAGCGCGCCGTCGGCGGCGCGCAGGTCTTCGACGGTGAAGAGTGCCTTGCCATCCAGAGTCGGCAGGAACTGGATGCAGGCATTGACCGCTTTCAGCGCGAGGCCGCCGTGCGCGTCCAGTTCGCCGATAACGACTGTGCAGGCGCCGCAGTCGCCCTCCGCGCAGCCTTCCTTCGTGCCGGTGCAATGCAAATCTTCGCGCAAGTGCTGGAGCACGGTGCGCGACGCAGGAACGCCCGCGACCTCACGGACGGCCCCCTGGTGATAAAAGCGGATGGTTTGCGTTGTCATGGCGAATCCAGAAGACACTGCGGACCGGGCGCGCGTTACGCATGGGGTCGTGCCAAAGCCGGCCTCGCGCACGTAGATCGCCATCCAGTCCCGAAGATAGCATTACCTTGTCCCAAAAAGATTTCCCATGTCACATGAAGCTTATTCGGAAGCGGTCATGAGATAAGTACGATTCGCGCTAAGGCGGGAAGTTGCGTGAATCGGGACGGAAGGCGGAAAGCCAGGCGTGGCCGGGCGCTGCGGGGGAAAGGGAAGGTCTGGCGGACCAGAAGCAGCGTGGCTTCGGGACGAAAAAACGCCGGATTCCGCGTCGTCGCACTCGGCGGCGCAAAATCCGGTGTTCGTTGTTCAGCGCGGTGAACGCGGGGCGGCAGAACCGGTCAGGCAATCCGGCGACGGTTGCGCACCAGCGTCAGCACCAGCGGGATGAAAGCGACCACGAATGCGACCAGCGACCATTGCGGCAGCGTCAGACCCAGGATCGGCGGATAGGCCGTTTCGCACAGGCCGGCGACCTTGAACACGCCCGGCAGCCAATGCGCGGGCGGCAAGCTGTCGACCAACGGCTGCAGCGCGTCGAAGCCACAGCTAAAGCCCGGATTCGCCTGAACATACACATGGCGCACGGCCGTGACGATACCGGCCAGCGCCGACAGGGCCGCCAGCACTTCCAGCAGACGCACGCCGCGCCAGTTGTTGAAACGCGCGCCGAGGAACGCGAAGATCGCGATCAGCAGGAAGAAATACCGCTGGATGATGCACAACGGGCACGGGTCTTCGTGCAGGAAATACTGCAGATACAGCGCGCCACCCACGAGGGCGACGCAGATCAGGCCAAGCAGAACCAGCAGGGAGCGCTCGCGGCGCAGCATTGCAGTGTCGTTATTCATGGATCGTGTGGCTGTCTCGAAACGGAAAGGGCGGGTGCCCGCGATTCTAGCGCGAACCCTCGCCCCGCCGCTTATCCTGCTTTTACGGCGTATTTCCCGATCGAGCGCGTTGGCGTTCCTTGATCAGCGAATCGCCTTGAGCACCGCTTCGGCGCCGCGGCCGATGGCGAGCAGGGCGTCGTCGGCGTGCGGCGCGCCGGCCAGCATCAGGCCGACCGGCGCGTCGCCGCGCAAATGGCACGGCAGCGACAGCGCGCAGGTGTCGAGGAAGTTGAACACGCTCGGGTTGCGCAAGATCAACGCGTTGGTGCGGCCGAAGGCGTCATCGTCGTCGACCAGATCGGCGACGCGCGGCGGCACCACCGGCACCGTAGGCGCCACGACCGCGTCGAAACGTTGCCACAGCGTGCGGGCGGCTTCGGCCAGCATCGCCTCGCGTTCGGCGAGCAGGTCGAGATAGTCGGCGGCGCTGGCCGGCTGGCCCTTCAGAATGCGCACCAGCACGCGCGGATCGTATTGGTCGCGATGCTTTTCCAGCAGCGGACGATGCCACGCATACGCCTCGATCGGCGAGAACCCGAAGCGGTTGATCTCGGGCAAACGGTCGAGCGGCGCGAAACGCACTTCGCTGACGATCGCGCCAGCCGCTTCCAGATGCTTGAGCGCCGTGTCGATTGCCGCGGCGACCGCCGGCTCGACGCCGTCCGTGACGAAATTGGTCAGCACGCCGAGGCGCACGCCTTCCAGCGGACGGGCGGCCGGAATACGCGGCTCGAGACCGGCCAACATGCGGTCGACCAGCGCGCAGCAGGCCACGGAAACGCCGATCGGCCCGAACGAATCGAGCGTCGACGAAAGCGGCACGCCGCCCTGTTTGGGAATCCGGTCGGCGGTCGGTTTGAAGCCGGTCAGGCCGCACAGGGCAGCCGGAATGCGGATCGAGCCGCCGGTGTCGGTGCCGAGCGCGATGGCCGCCATGCCGTCCGCGACGGAAGCCGCCGCGCCCGACGACGAGCCGCCCGAAATCCGCTCATCGCCTTTCACGCCGCGCTGGTACGGCGACAGCGGATTGCCGTAGTGCGGGTTTAAGCCCAGTCCGGAAAACGCGAACTCGCTCATATTGGTCCGGCCGACGATTACCGCGCCCGCGCGCTTCAAGCGTGCGACCGCGACGGCGTCCGCCTTGGCGGCGGGGGCGTCGGCGAGCACTGCGGAACCGGCGCGGGTCGGCTGGCCTTCGATATCGAACAGGTCTTTCACCGACACCGGAATCCCGGCGAGCGGCGAGAGCACGGTGCCGGCGGCGCGCAGACGGTCGTGCGCATCGGCGGCGGCGCGGGCGCTGTCGGCGTCGACATTCATGAAGACGGCGGCGCCCTGGCCGGCCGGATCGGCGATCCGTTCGAGCGCGGTCTCGACGAGCGCGCGGCTCGTGGTGCGTCCGGCGGCGAGGTCGGCGGCAAGTTGGGCTAGCGGCGGAAAGGGCGTGAATTCAGTGGCCATGATGTCGGTAGGAATCCGGTTGAACCCGGCAAAGCCGGTCATTGGGCTAAATATGATGGCTTAAATGCGTTCGGCTAAATGCGATTGAAGACTGTCGCGCGGAACGCTTCGATATGCTTTTGCACCGACTGGCGCGCGCCTTCGGCATCGCGTTCGCGCAGCAGGCCGAACAGTTCGAGATGTTCCTCGTGCACGTCTTCCAGATGATGCGGCTCGGACAGCGAAATGAACCAGAAGCGCAGCGAGCGCTCGTGCAGCCCGCGCAGAATGTCCGCCAGCACCGGGTTGCGCGACGCGGCTGAGATCGCCAGATGAAACTCGCGGTCGATATCCATCATGCCTTCGATATCGTGCGCGGCGACGCACACGGCCGAGCGGTCCAGCAGCGCCTGCATCGCGTCGTAGTCATGCTGCTGCGCGTGGCGCGCGGCCAGTTCCACACAGTAGCTTTCGTTGACGAGACGCACGTCGATGATCGCCAGCACGTCGTCGAGCGAAACCGGGCGGACCATGATGCCCTTGCGCGGCATGATGGTCAGCATGCCTTCGTGCACCAGCCGATGCAGCGCCTGATGAACCGGCGTCCTGCCGATGCCGGTCAGCGCCATCAGTTCCGCTTCGTTGAGCACCTCGCTTGGCCGCAGGCGCATGGTGATGATCTCGCGCTTGACGAACGCATACGCCTGCTCGGCGAGACTCGCGGCGGCGGTCGCGCGGGCGGGCGGGGAAGGGCGGGCGGTCTGCAAAAGCGTCATGTGAAGTGGCAGCGGACGATGTCGTCCGCATTGTAGAGCAAGGTTTTGCGCACACAGCGGCGCGGGTCGGGCGTGCAGCGGGTGATCGACCCGCGCCGGCCTCGGCTCGCGCACGGTGCGGCGCGTGGCGTCGCGGTCACCATCACCGTAGCCGTCCGTCAGGCGCGGCTCGGCGCAACCGCCGCCGCATGCTGCACCTTCACGCGCGGCATCATCAGCGTGACCAGCCCGCCAACGATCAGCGCCCCCGCGATCAGCACGAGCCCGAACGTCACGCTATGCGTCGCGTCCTTGACGATGCCGAGCACATACGGGCTCACATAACCCGCCAGGTTCGCGATCGAGTTGATCACGGCGATTCCGGCGACGGCGGCCGTGCCTTGCAGGAAGGTCGTCGACATCGACCAGAAGATGCCGAAGCCCGCGAGAATACCGATATACGCGATCGACAAACCGGTGACGGCGAGCGGAATCGAGTTGGTGACCGAGGCGCTGCCGAGCAAACCCGCCGCGCCGATGAAGCAGCACACGGCATAGTGCCAGCGCCGTTCGCCGGTGATGTCCGACGAACGCCCGATCAGGATCATGCCGATGCCCGCCGCCAGATACGGAATCGCCGTGACGAAACCATTGGTGACGAGGTTCGTCACGCCCAGATCCTTGACGATCTGCGGCAGCCAGAACGAGAAGCCCGCATTGCCGGTGACGAGGCAGAAATAGATCAGCGTGAGCAGCCAGAAGCGGCCCGAGCGCAACGCCACGGCGAGGCTATGTTCCGCGCCGGCCGCCGCGGCCGCGCTGTTTTCCCGCGCGAGCCGGCCAAGAATCACGCGCTTTTCGTCGTCGGTGAGCCAGGCAGCTTCGGCGGGCGTGTTGCGCAACACGGCGAGCGCCCAGAAGCCGGCGAGAATCGACGGAATGCCTTCGATCAGGAACATCCACTGCCAGCCGCGCAAGCCGTGCGCTTCATGCAGCGCCGACATCAGAAAACCCGACAACGGCGCGCCGATGATGCCGGCCACCGGAATCGCCGCCATGAACACGGCGACCATGCGCGCGCGGCGGTCCGACGGAAACCAGAAGGTCAGATAGAGCACCACGCCCGGCACCAACCCGGCTTCGGCGACGCCGAGGAAAAAGCGCAACACGTAGAACATCGTTTCCGTGCGCACGAACATCATCAGACACGACAGCGCGCCCCACAGCATCGTGATGCGGGCGATCGTGGCGCGCGCGCCGAACTTCTTCAGCAGCAAATTGCTCGGCACTTCGAACACGAAGTAGCCGAAGAAAAAGATCCCCGCGCCGAGTCCGTACGCCGCGTTCGACAGGCCGAGGTCGCCGGTGAACTGCAGCTTCGCGTAACCGATGTTGACGCGGTCCAGATACGACAGCACGTAGACGAGAAACAGGAACGGCATGATGCGCCACGTGATCTTGCGCAGGGCGACGGCTTCGAGCCACGCGTCGGAAGACGCGTCGGCGGCGGATAGCGAAGGGGAGTTCATGGGTGCCTCATTCGACGATAGGTAGCGCGCACACGCGATAGGCGTGGCGCAGCGTGCGGTTCAGGACGGGATCGTGCAATTCGAGTTCGAGCGCGTCGCCGTCGGCCATGCCGACGATGCCGCCCTGTACCGCCAGCGTGCCGCAGAACATCGCCGCGCCTTGCGCGAGCGGCGCGCGCGTGAGCAGATCCGCGGCCGGCAGCAGCGATGCCACGCTGCCTTGCTGATAGACGCGCCGCTCGCCGTTGCTGGCGACTGCGAAGGCGCGTAGTTCGAGCTGATCCCAGTGGCCGGCCACATCGTCGAAACGCCAGGCGTCGCGGGCCAAGGGTTTCGGGCAGACCTGTTTGGAAACGGTCACGCCGTAGGCCTCGACTTCGCGGTCGGTGTGATCCGAACCGACGGTGACGAGCAAGCCCGCCTTTGTCTGCACCAGCACGCATTCGGCTTCACCGCTCGATTTCACGCCGACCACGTCGATCTGCTCGGCCTGCGTCAGCAGTTCCGCGCCGAGGCGGTAGAAGCACGGCGTGGTGGACGGCCGTTTCACGCCGAGTTCGGCCAGTTCGGCGATGTGATGCTCGATCGCGGCCTGATCGCGGCCGGCCCAGCCGGCAATGGTCAGGCGATTCACCTCGGCGATCTCGGCGCGGCTGCCGCCGGAACGGTCTACAACGTTGAAGGACACCTGCTGCATTGCTCGACTCCAAAGAAAATATGCAGCAAATATTATTGTGATATTTCACAGGAGTCCAGCGTGTCAAAAACATTCTTTTGAGGGTTGGATGAGTCGTGCGCCCGGGGAAGCGTCCAACGCCGGAAGGACGCTGGCGCGCGGCAGCCGGTCGCATTCGTTTGTTAAACTGCGCTCTCCAATATTACTTTTTGTAAGGGACGTATTCATGCACCATGGCATCGGCTTCATTCAGGACCTGGCGGTCGTGATGGCGCTCGCCGGCGTCGTCACCGTGCTGTTCCATCGCCTGAAACAGCCGGTGGTGCTCGGCTACATCGCGGCGGGTGTGATCATCGGGCCGTACACGCCGCCGTTTCAGTTGATCCACGACGAGCAGACCATCCAGACACTAGGCGAGCTCGGCGTGGTGTTCCTGATGTTTTCGCTCGGCCTCGAATTCAGCTTGCGCAAACTCTTCAAGGTCGGCGCGACGGCGATCGTCGCGGCGCTCTCCGAGATCGTGCTGATGCTGTGGATCGGCTACGAGATCGGCAGCGCGTTCGGCTGGAGCTCGATGGATTCGCTGTTCCTCGGCGCGATCCTCGCGATTTCGTCGACCACCATCATCGTCAAGGCGCTCTCCGAACTGGGCCTGAAGCGCGAGAGCTTCGCGCAACTGGTGTTCGGCATTCTGATCGTCGAGGACATTCTCGCCATCGCGATGCTGGTGCTGCTGTCGGGCATCGCGCAGACGGGGCAGCTGAGCGCGGGTGTCGCCGTGGTCACGCTCGGCAAGCTGCTGCTGTTCATGACGGTGTCGCTGGTGGTCGGCATTCTGGTCGTGCCGCGCGCGTTGAACTACGTGGCGCGGGCGAAGAGCGACGAGATGCTGCTCGTCTCCGTGCTCGGCTTCTGCTTCGGCTTCTGTCTGCTGGTCGTGAAGCTCGACTACAGCATCGCGCTCGGCGCGTTTCTGATCGGCGCGATCATGGCCGAATCGCGTCATCTGCATCGGATCGAGCATCTGATCGCACCGCTGCGCGACGCTTTTTCCGCGATCTTCTTCGTGACGATCGGTTTGATGCTGAACCCGGCCGTGCTGGTCGACTACGCGTGGCCGATCGCGGTGATCACGGTGGCGGTGATCGTCGGCAAGATCGTGTCGTGCGGGCTCGGCACCTTCCTCGCCGGCAAGGACGGGCGCACGGCGATGCGCGTCGGCATGACCGTTTCGCAGATCGGCGAGTTCTCGTTCATCATCGCGTCGCTTGGCTTGACGTTGAAGGTAACGAGCGCGTTTCTGTATCCGATCGCGGTGGCGGTGTCCGCCTTGACCACGCTGTTCACGCCGTATCTGATTCGCGCGGCCGATCCGCTGACGCAGCGCCTCGGTCACGCCATGCCGCGCACGCTCGCGAACGTATTCGGCATGTACGGGCAATGGTTGCGCAGCTTGAGCACGGGCAGCGGCGAACCCACGCTGTTCAGCATGACGCGGCGGATCGTTCTGCAGATCGCCGTCAATCTGGCGCTGGTCGCCGCGATTTTTCTGATCGTGTCGTATAGCGCGCCCTATACCAGCGCGTGGCTCGCGCACTGGCTGAGTTCCGAGCCCATGCAGCGCGTGGTGTTATGGAGCGTCGCGCTGGTCGTGTCGCTGCCGTTTCTCGTCGCCGTCTATCGCAAGCTCAAGTCGCTTGCCTTGCTGCTCGCCGAAGTCAGCGTGCAACCGGCGACGGCGGGGCGCTTCACGAGCGCGATCCGCTACGCGATTTCCGATCTGGTGCCGGTAGTCTCGATGGTCGGCGTGTTTCTGCTGGTCGCGGCGCTTTCCGGCGGCATTCTGCCGCCGACCGGTCTGCTCGCCGCGGTGCTGGTTTGCGCCGCGTTGCTGCTGGCGCTGGTGTGGCGCTGGTGCGTGAAAATTCACGCGGCCATGCAGATCGCCTTGCGTGAGACTTTCGAAGAGCAGCCGGATCCTTGAGTCGGACTTGCCGCGCGATACTCCAAAACGAGTTCCCGCGTGGCGCCCGCAACAATGTGAGCAATTGTGTGCGGGTTTGCGGCGCTTGGCTCGCTAGCGGATAATCAGGGCATATTCATTCGTTCGCGTGGAAGGCGCCTGTCTGACTGTCATGAGCGAAAACAAACCTGAAAATGCCGGCAAGCCCGGCAACCCCACGCCGCCTTCGGCCTCGCCCGCGCCGTCCGGCATTACGCCCGGCGCGTCGACAGCCGGCTCCGTGCCGCCCGATCCGGCGGCGTCGCTACCCCTCTCGCACGAAGATGCCATCCAGTCGCCGATCAAGGATGTGACGCCGCCGGATGTTTCGTCCACCCCAAGGTCCGCTGCGTCCACCGTGACGCCGGCTGCCGAACAAGCCGCCGTGCGATCGTCGACGGACGATCCCGACAGCGCGTCGGCGGTCACGCCCACCGATCCGCAAAAGGCGCGGCAACGCGATGCCGCCGAAGCACGCAGCTCGGCTGCGGCATCCACCGCGAAGCAGGAAGCGGAGGTTCATGAACGGGACGCGCGGCGTGCCGGCGTCCATGCAATGAGACCGTCGCCGACTGTCGGCGGCAGCGAACCCGTGGACGGCGAACTGGTCAGCTCCGTCGAAGACGTGACAGTGAACGAAGAGATCCCGGCTTCCACCGAGCGTCGCGCGGGCTCGCCGCCGCCCGGGTTCGGCGCGGCGCCTGACTTCACGGCCTCGAACCCGCCGCCGCCCAACGCGTTGCCGCCGTCGCCGCCGCGCTATCTGAAGCACAACGATTCGGCGTGGACCGTGTTCGGCCGCATCGTCGCGGCGCGCGCGCGCCAGATTTTCGATCGCGCGGGCCAGCGGATCACGCAACGCACGCTGCGCATCGGCGTGTCGGCGCGGATCTTCCATCCCGAGCCGGGCGCGAAGGGACTGCGCGGCAAGACCTTGCAGTACCTCGAGGAATCGATCGCGCACTGGGTGATGTCGCGCGACGTGCTGGTGTTCATGATTCCGACGGTCGGTCATCAGGGCATGCTGCATCCGAGCAATATCCGTTTGCGCGATTACGCGAAGCATCTCGACGGCCTGCTGCTGCAAGGCGGCGCCGACGTCTCGCCGCAGTCCTACGCGGAACAGGCTACCAGTCACGAATGGCCGGGCGACCGCGTGCGCGACATGTACGAACTCGAACTGCTGCATGAGTTCGTCGAGTCGGGCAAGCCGGTGCTCGGCGTGTGCCGCGGCTGTCAACTGATCAACGTGGCGTTCGGCGGCACCTTGTATCAGGACATCGCCACCGATGTGCCGACCGCGGCCACGCACGTCAACGAGAACTACGATCAGCATCGGCACGGTATTCATTTCCCGGACGGTTCGACGCTCGCCAACATGTTCCCGGGCCGGCGTGATGCGATCGTCAACTCGATTCACCACCAGGCGGTCAAGACGCTCGGCCGCGATCTCAATATCGAAGCGGTGTCGGCGTCGGATGGCATCATCGAAGCCGTGCGCTACCGGCGCGCGCCGTTCGTGATGGGCGTGCAATGGCACCCGGAGTTTCATCGCGCGGGCGGGCCGGAGTTGCTCGACTGCACGCCGTTGCTGGATACGTTCCTGCGTGTGGCGCGCGAGACGCGGTTTTAAAACGCGCCGGCTGGCGAGGCGGGTTGGATGGCCGGGCTGGCAGTTTGTTGGGGGCGCACCGCTGCGGTTTGCAACGGTGCGCCTCTTGCATTTTTCTCTTATTGTTTTTCCGATTCGTTTCTCGCTCGACTTTCGCATCGGCTTGCCGATGCATGCGGGAGCATCAGTTTCTTGAAGTCAGAGACATCTCGTTATCGAGATGGATAATCAGGAATGCGAGTTTTTTCTTGAGCCAACTTCGCGTCTCTCACTGCCAGACGCTCTATCTCTATATTGCGAATCCGCCTACGGCTGAGTCCGCATAACCGTCACGTAAATTCAACGCCATCCGCACGAGGCGGAGCGTCGCGTTTTCGTCTCATCCGAACTTGTTTATTTCGCGATGACGCGCCGACCTGGTCAACTCACTCGTCAACTATTTATCTCGATTTAAAGTCTGTCAGCGTGACATTTGAATGCTTCGCTTAAAGGCGAATCCGCGCGATAATCTGCGGCTGTTTTGGATTCGCATGGAGCATGCGCGTATGAAGTATCCCTTATCAATACGGCGCGCCATGCTGCTCGCGACCTCGTGTGCGCTATTGCAGCAGGGCGGGTCCGTGCTGGCCGCGCAAGGCGACGGGGCCGCGCCGCTGGTCGGCACACGGCCGGCCATCAATACCCTGACGCCGCAGCCCGTCGCCGACGCGCTGCGCAACGCTGCATCAGCCACGTCGGCCGCGTCGCCCACTTCACCCACGGCCGGCGATGCGCAAGGCAATGTCGCCGAACTCATGCAGATGATTCACGACGCGAAGCTGAGCGAACTGCGCACCACGTATAACGGCAGTTACGGCGCCAGTCTGTTTTTCCATCCGCGGGAAATGACGTACTACATCGCGTTATTTCAGGACAAGCATTTCTGGCGTGTGATCAAGTCCGAGGACATGGCGCGCGCAGAAGCGATCTATGCTGGCTTCGCCCAGCAGACAGCGCAACTCGCGGATGTCGAGATTCGCCGCACGCAGTTGCAGGCGCAGAAGGCGTATATCGAAGACGTGATTGCAATGTCCGAAGATCGCGCGAAACGCCTGCAAGCCGATCTCGACGTGGCCCGCACACAGCAGGCCAAGGTCAACGACTATCAGCGTCAAACGCAAGGCGAAGCGGTCGCGCTGCATGCTGAGAAGGAAAGGGCGCAAGCGCAGTTGCGCCAGGTGCAGGGCGAAGTGATGCAACTGCAGCGGCAAACCGAAATGGGATTGCCGGTTCAGAAGTAAATGCATGAACGTAAAAAAGCGCGGCCATTCGTGTGTGAATGGCCGCGCTTTTTTTGTACTACGCCACGTCTATGTCGTTGCGTCGTGCTTACTTCGCGAATTGATCCGGAACGTCGGTCACGCGTCGTTGTGAAAGATGGTTCATCCATTCGGTTCCATTGGTGCTGGACGAATTGTTTGACGACCCGGTGCTCGCCGTTGGCGCAATGTCGCGGACGTGTGTTGCAGCGGACATGGATACGCCGGCGTATTCGTCGACGCCGAGTCGAGCCGGAGCGGCCGGGGAATAGGCTCCGGCAGCCGACAGCTTTGGCGACGCATTTACTGCGACCTTTGGGATCGCGGTGTGTGTCACCTCAGCGGCAATAGCCGTTGCGTGCGGCGATGGGTTTGCGACGGCTAAACGCGCCGTGCGCGAGTGAATTTGTTCGACTTGCTTGCGCTTTTCCTCGCGGAGGGGCTGACGGCGATGTGAGACGGTTTTATCCGCGAAGACATGCGCTGAAGTGAAGCGCGATGTGGAGGCTGCGTTCGAAGCAGGCACCGGCATCGAGATCGGCGCCGGCGCCCACGCCGACGCCGACGCCGACGCGGAACGGGACGCGGGCGCGAACCCAGGCGCCGCACTCGAGAACGCGGGTGTTGATGCCGCGACTGCCGCAGACGTGCTTGCTGCTGCGTTATCCACAGTGCGAGCGGTGACTACGGCCGGTGGCTGAGGTTTCACTGACCGCGAGTCGCGTTCGTGCGAAACCTTGCCCGCGAAATCCATATGACTGGCGGTGTCACGATGCATCAGATGATCGAACCCCATCCATCCAAGCATCGCAGTGCCGCCGAGCACGCAGGCGCCGCCTGCCAATGCACTCCAATGATGGCCGGACTCGCGTACCGCCGTTGCGTACGCACGCGGCAGAACCGGCGGGACGGCCGCAGCGGCAGCAGCCATTTGCGCGGCCGCGTCGAATGGCTTTTCAAACAGCGGAGCCGGCGCCTCAGTCGCGCGCCGTTCTTCCGACGGCGACCATCGGCAAAGCGAGCGAATGGCCTGATCGCTCATGCAGAACGTGCGCAGCATGGCTGCGTAGAGTGCCTTGAGTTCCGCCCGCAAACTGTAACCCGGCGGGAGCAGTGCCCAGTCCCGGCCGAAGGACGCCGGCACATGACCCAGCGGACGCAGGCGCGGCATGGCCAGGTCGCCCTGGATCGGGGTGAAGGGAATGGTGGACATCGGTCGTTTCCAGCGCCTCTTAAAGGGGCCGCCGCTCGGCGGTCCCGGGATCTGCGGGGTCTCAGGCCTCGGTGCGATGCGCATGAAACGCCAGACATGCACGCCGTACGTCGCCGCCGAACACCCGCGTTGTGCTCTCGACAAGCACACGGGCGCATGGGCGCATGGGCGGGTCACTGTGAAGCCAGCAGGGTGCCGAGGATGATGCCGGGAAGCAGCCGACCTCGGGATCGGACGGTTCCGAAAACATATGTCGATCCGTCCAGGATCGGTCAACCCTGGACGACTATCAGACAGGCGACGCTCGTTCTATCGATCGAGCCTGTAGACGTAGCGCAACGCTGTAATATCCACGCCGCCCATATGATCCGGTTCGGCGCCGACGAACCGCCAGCCTTGCCGCTCATAGAAGCCGATCGCCGGTGCATTCCCTTCGAGCACATACAAATAGAGTTGCGCTTCGCCCTGCGCGCGAGCCCAGTCTTTGGCGGCATGCATGAGCAGCTTGCCGACGCCGATGCCCTGATAGGCCGGCAGCGTGTGCAGGTTATCGAGCAGCACGCCCCACGCGGACTCCGGCTGACGTTCGACGCAGACAAAACCCGTCGGCTCGCCCGCCAATTCTGCGATCAGTACGATGCGGCGTTCGCCGCCGGGCGCGCTCAGCCGCGCTTCCCAATAGGCCGCGCGTTCGCGCGTGACTTCGCCGTCGAGAAATGCGTCGGGCAACAGGCTGCGATAGGTGGCCTGCCAACTGGTGCTGTGGATCGAAGCAATGAGCGCGGCATCCGCGAGAGTCGCGGGGCGCAGCGAAAGAGCGGGGGTGGTTCGCATCGGGGTAGTGATCAACGGAATGCCTAGACTGCAAATGTTATCGCGACGACCGGCCATCTATGTAAGGAAAATGTATGCATTTCGCGACAGCGACTTCACCGGTAACATTACGTGGAGCGGCCATCGCATGAGTCCCAACGTTTACCCTGATACCGCGAGAATGCGTTCAGCATGAAAATGCTGCGCCCCCCGGGCGCGTTCTCTTGCAGCCGTCCGAGGCATCCGCTTGCCGAACGCGGTGGATCGTTTCAACTGCCTGCCGTCGCCGATTGCCGCGTGGCGACAGGCTCATCAGAGAATGTCATGTCTACTGCGACACACGCTACTTCCACATCGCAAGAATCCAAAGTCAAGACAGTCTTCCGCGTCGTCAGCGGCAACTTCCTTGAGATGTACGACTTCATGGTTTATGGCTATTACGCTTCGGCGATCGCCAAGACCTACTTTCCAAGCGGCAACGAATTCGCCTCGTTGATGCTGTCGCTGTCGGTGTTCGGCGCGGGCTTCCTGATGCGGCCGCTCGGCGCGATCGTCCTCGGCGCTTACATTGATCATCACGGCCGGCGCAAAGGCCTGATCCTCACGCTCGGCTTGATGGCGCTCGGCACGCTCACGGTCGCATCGATTCCAGGTTACGCGACGATCGGCTTGCTGGCGCCGGTGCTCGTTCTGGGCGGCCGGCTGCTGCAGGGTTTCTCCGCCGGGGTCGAACTGGGCGGCGTGTCGGTGTATCTGTCGGAGATCGCCACCAAGGGCAACAAGGGTTTCTATTGCGCGTGGCAGTCGGGCAGCCAGCAGGTCGCCGTGGTGTTCGCCGCGCTGATCGGCGTCTTCCTGAACAAGCTGTTGCCGGCTGACCAGATGAACGCCTGGGGCTGGCGCGTGCCGTTCCTGATCGGCTGCCTGATCGTGCCGTTCCTGTTCATCATCCGTCGTTCGTTGCAGGAGACTGAAGAATTCAAGGCACGCAAGCACCATCCGAAGATGGGCGAGATCATGAAGACGATGGCCGCGAACTGGGGCATCGTGCTCGGCGGCATGGGCATGGTGATCATGACCACGGTGTCGTTCTACATGATCACGGCGTACACGCCGACCTTCGGCAAGGAAGTGCTGAAGCTGTCGTCGATCGATACGTTGGTCGTCACGGTCTGTATCGGTCTGTCGAATCTGATCTGGCTGCCGCTCGCGGGGGCGTTGTCCGACCGTATCGGCCGGCGTCCGGTGTTGCTGGCGTTCACGATCCTGACCATCATCACCGCGTATCCGGCGCTGCAGTGGCTGGTGGCGGACCCGTCGTTCGCGCGTCTGCTGGAGGTCGAACTGTGGCTGTCGTTCCTGTACGGCAGCTATAACGGCGGGATGGTCGTGGCGCTGACCGAAGTCATGCCGGTCGAAGTGCGGACCGCTGGTTTCTCGCTTGCCTATAGCCTCGCCACGACGATCGGCGGCTTCACGCCGGCAATCTCGACGTTGTTGATTCACTCTACCGGCAACAAGGCGGCACCGGGCCTGTTCCTGGGTGTGGCGGCGATTTGCGGGTTGATCGCGACGCTGGTGCTGTATCGCACGCCGGAATCGCGCAATCAATATCGGACGGCCTGAGCTTCACCGTTCACGGTTCATTCGGGCAAGTAAAAAACCCCGCGTTCTAACGAACGCGGGGTTTTTGTTTTGTGCTCGGCGACGACGGCTGACATCGCCGGGCGGCGTGTGCGCTAGCCCTTGCGCAACTCGTTCGCCACGGCCTCGACGACATCGCCCCATGCGCCGGGTTGCGGCTGACGCACCAGCGTTGCGCCCGGATACCAGGGGCTGCGTGTTTCGCCGGCAAACCAGCGCCAATCCGCCGCGAACGGCAGCATCAACCACAGTGGCTTGCGCAGCGCGCCGGCAACGTGCGCGATAGACGTATCGATCGACACCACCGCGTCGAGCCGGTCGATGATCGCCGCCGTGTCGGCGAAGTCGCCGATCCGCTTGTCGAAGCGATGAATCGACGCCGCGCGTGGATGCGTGTCGAGCGCCACGCGTTCGTCGGCGTTCAACTCGGGCTGCAGCACGATCCAGTCGATGCCTTCGAGTGCGAACAGCGGATCGAGCGCGGCGAGCGGCATCGAACGCGTTTCGTTTTGCTGGATGCGTCCCGACCACGCGATGCCGATCTTGCGCTTCGCCTGGCCGCCGAGCGAGCCGCGCCATTTACGGCCATAGGCGGGCGGCACGCTGAGGTAGGGCGTGCGGCCCGGAATGGTGTCGAAGGTCGTGCCGAGTGCGAGCGGCAGGCTCAGCAGCGGACATTGCAGATCGGCGGCGGGACGCGGCGTGCCCTGGGCGATCAGCGTCACGCGCCAGGCTTGCGCGGCCGGGGCCAGCAAGGGCAGCAGTTGCGGCTGCACTTCGAGTACGACGCGCGCCGCACGCTGCGCGACCAGCGGGACGAAGCGCACGAATTGCAGCGTATCGCCGAAACCCTGCTCGGCGTGAACCAGCAGCGTACGTTCGGCGATCGGCTCGCCGTGCCAGCGCGGCAGCGTCTGGATCACCGGCTGCGCCATGGTTTGCAGGCGCCACTCGTACTCCGGCAGCCCGCGCGCAAAATCGCGCAGCGCAAGCCACGCGAGCGCGCGGTTCATATGCGCGGAGGCGAGATCGGGACGCAGACGCAGCGCCTGATCCAGCGCACGCACGGCGGGGCCATGCGCGCCCAGCGCCTGATGCGCGGTGCCCAGACTCAGCCACGCGAGTGCGAATTGCGGATCGAGACCGACGGCGCGTTCGAGATACGGCAGCGCCTCGGCGTGGCGTCCCAATGCCGCGAGCGCGTTACCCATGCCGAAGATCGCCGGCGGCAGGTTCGGCTGCAAGCCCAGCGCCGCCTTGAACGACGCGACCGCTTCGGCATGGCGGCCGGTGGCGTCGAAGGTGTTGGCGAGATTGAAGTGCGCGGCGACGAAGCGCGGCTCGGCCGCCAACGCCGTCTGGAAACACGGGATCGCTTCTTCGGCGCGACCGAGCGCGTTCAGCGACATGCCCATGTTATTGAGCGCGCCGGCGTGACCGGGACGCAGCTCGAGCGTGCGCCGGAACGCGGCGATGGCTTCCGTGTGGCGTCCGAGCGCGTGCAGCGCATTGCCGAGGTTGTTGTGCGACGAAGCGTCGTCCGGTTGCAGGCGCAACGACTTTTCGAATGCATCGGCGGCGTCTTCATGACGGCCCGCGGCGGCGTAGGCATTGCCGAGGTTGTAGTGCGCCATCGGGAAAGACGGGGCGAGCGTCAGCGCATTGCGGAACTGTTCGATGGCGTCGTCGATCTGGCCCAGCGCTTTCAGCGCGTTGCCCAGGTTCAGTTGCAGCGCGGCGTCTTCCGGACGCAGGTTCACCGCGCGCCGCACGAGCTCGGCGGCTTCGGCGTGCTGGCCCTGCTGGTGGCGCAGAACGCCCAACAGGTGTAACGCGTCGACGTGCGCGGGATTGCCGTCGAGCGTCGCGCGGTAGCCGCGTTCGGCGTCGTCGAGGCGGCCGTCACGATGCGCCGCGAAAGCGCGGTCAAATACAGGTTGCATGACGGGGGATGGCATTCGGGTGAGGCAGAGGCCGCATTTTCCCACACTCGCCGGACCGCGCTCGGATTTGACCGGTTGCCTCAATATCTATAACATATGAATACATGTTCATATGTTCTTCCGCAGCTTCGCCTGCCATGGCTTCTTCCCTTGCTTCTACCTCGTCGTTTGCGAGCTTCGACGATCGCTCGATGGATACGATCGTGCCGCTCGCGGATCTGTTTCGCCTGCTCGGCGACCCCACGCGCTTGCGCATCGTGCTGGCTTGCCTCGACGAGCGGCGCGCCGTTGGGGCGATTGCGGAGGCGCTGGGTTTGTCGTCGTCGCTGGTGAGCCATCATTTGCGGCTGCTGCGCGCGGCGCGGGTCGTGCGCGCGGAGCGGCAGGGCAAGCAGGTCTTCTATCTCGCCGCCGACCGCCACATCAGCACGATGCTGGCCGGCATGCTCGAACACGTGGCCGAACCGGCCGGCGATGATTCACTGGAACCGTCATGAAGAAACCGGAAACTCCGAACGCAGTTGCGGCAGAGCGTCACGATTGCACTTCGGGCCACGCTGACCACGCTGGTCAGGCACACGGCGGCCACAGCCACGGTGACGGCGGCCACAGCCACCGTGGGCACAACCACAGCGGGCAGGACCAAAGCGGCCACAACCACAGCGGCCACGACCACAGTCACAGCGGTCACAGTCACGCCCACGGCCACGCCGGCCACCACCACGCCCATGCTCCCGTCGCAGGCCACGGCCGTGCGTTCGCGCTCGCGGTCGTGTTGAACATCGCCATCGTGATCGCGCAAGCCGTCTACGGTGTGCTCGCTCATTCCACCGCGCTGCTCGCCGACGCCGGCCACAATCTCTCCGATGTCCTCGGGCTGCTGCTCGCCTGGGGCGCGTCATGGCTCGCCACGCGTCGTCCGTCGGCGCGCTACACGTTCGGTTACGGCAGCTCATCGATCCTCGCCTCGCTCATCAACGCCGGGCTGCTGCTGTTCGCGTGCGGCGTGATCGTCGCCGAAGCGATCGGGCGGCTGATGAACCCAGCGCCGGTGGCGGGGCTCGCGGTGTTCGTCGTCGCGACGGTCGGCGTGGTGGTCAACGGGATTTCCGCGTGGCTCTTCATGCGCGGGCAGAAGGAAGACCTGAACATTCGCGGCGCCTTCCTGCATATGGCAGCGGATGCCGGCATCTCGGCGGCGGTCGCGGTAAGCGGTCTCGTGATTCTCTACACCAACTGGACGTGGCTCGATCCGATCATGAGCCTGCTCGTGGTGGCGGTCGTGGTGGTCGGCACGTGGGGCCTGTTACGCGATTCGGTGCGCCTCGCGCTCGACGCCGTGCCGCCCGGCGTCGATCTGCAAAGCATCCGCGATTATCTGGCGGGGCAGCCCGGCGTCGTCGATGTGCACGATCTGCACGTGTGGGCCCTGTCGACCACCGGCAATGCGCTCAGCGCGCATCTGGTGATGCCGGCCGGCCACCCCGGCGACGAGTCGTTAGACGGCATCGTCGTCATACTGCGCGAACGCTTTTCGATGCAGCACGCGACGCTGCAAGTCGACCTCGGCACCACGGACCATCGGTGCGCAATGGATCATGCGCCTCACGCGCATTGAGGCAAGCTGGAACGCATAGCAAGCTCACGGTAAGCGCAAGCCAATCGCACGATTGATGCAGCGCACCGTCAGCGGCTTGCCGGCGGCGCTCCAGGGCGACTTCCTCCGGGCGTACACTAGAACGCATTGTTGTTTCCGGAGTTCCGCATGGACGCTGCCGCAAACGATGCGTCGCAGGTGCTGATCGTCGGTGCCGGCCCCACCGGGCTCGCCGCGGCGATGAGTCTGGCGCGTGCCCACATCCCCGTGCGTCTGATCGACAAAGCCATGCAGCCGAACCCGTATTCGCGGGCCATCGGCATTCAGGCGCGCACGCTCGAGTTGCTCGAGCAGCATCGGCTGGTCGAACCGTTTCTCGAACTCGGCCATCGCGCGCGCATCGCCAATCTGTTTTCGAATGGCATGCGTCTCGCGCAACTCGATTTCGATCCACTCCACACGCGCTATCCGTATTTGCTCTTTCTCGATCAGTCCGTGACCGAGCGCCTGCTGACGGAGCATCTCGCGACGTTTGGCGTGACGGTCGAGCGCGGCGTCGAGCTGACGATGTTCGCGCAAGGCTCCGCCAGCATTCAGGCGACGCTGCGCCGCGCGGACGGTCACACGGAGACGATGCGCCCGTCGTACATGATCGCCGCCGACGGCGCGCATAGCGCGATCCGTCACCGGCTGGGTCTGAGCTTTGAAGGCAAGACCTTCGAGCAGACGTTCCTGCTTGCCGATCTGCACGCCGAAACCGATTGGCCCGAAGACGAGTTTCATATCTTCGCGTCTGGCGAAGGTCTGGTGGCGCTGTTTCCGATGGGCCACGGCCGGCATCGCCTGATAGCGGATCATGCGGTCGAGCCTGCCGCGGTCGCGCCGTCCGCGACGCCTGCGGTGTTGGGCGAGCCGCCGTTGAACAAGGTGCCGGCGCCGTCGCTCGAGGAATGCAAGGCGCTGATCGCGCGGCGCGTGCGCGAGCGGGTCGACGTGTCGGACCTGGCGTGGTCCTCGTATTTTCATCTGAACAGCCGTATGGTGGACCGGCTGCGCGTCGGCCGCATCTTCCTCGCGGGCGACGCCGCGCATGTGCACAGTCCGGCCGGCGCGCAAGGCATGAACACCGGCATTCAGGAAGCGTTCAATCTCGGCTGGAAGCTGGCGCGTGTCATGAAGAGCGCGGCGCCGGACCGGCTGCTCGACACCTATCACACCGAACGTCATCCGATCGAACGTGACGTGCTGCGGCAGACCGGCTTCATCACGCATATGGCCGAGGCCGATCACGGACCGCTCAAGCTGTTGCGCGAACGCGTGATGCCGGTGCTCGCCGCGCTGGGTCCGCTGCGCGATGCCGCACGCGCCACTATCAGCGAACTGTCGATCCAGTACCGGCGCAGTCCGCTGACGCTCGAGCGCGTGCTCGATGGCGGACCGCGTGCCGGCGAGCGCGCGCCCGACGCGCTGGTGCATGTGGTGGACGGACCGCTTGGCCGCGCGCCCGGCGTCGGCTGCATTTTCGATCTGCACGATCCGGCGTTCTTCTCGCTGTTCCTGTTGGTGCCGCCGCTGCCCGTCGACGAAACGCCGCTCGATCCCGCGGCGAAGCATGCGCCGCCGCCGGACCCGGAAATGGAACGCGTGGCGGCCGAGGTCGAGCGATTGCTGCCGGGCGCGGTGCGCATCTGGCGCATCACGGATACCAACGGCGATGGCGGTCCGGCGCTTTCCGAATCGTATGGGCGTACGCGGCCTTCGTTCTATCTGGTGCGCCCGGATGGCTACATCAGCGCACGCGGACGCACCGGCTCCGATCTGCACGGCCTGTTGCGGCATTGCGAAGCGTGGTTCACGGTGAGTGGCGAGGTGCCGGAGCAGGCGGCGTTGTGACGACCGCCTGCCGAGCCAGGCTGTAAGTGGTGCGAGGTCAGTGGTGGTGCGTCACGGTCTCGGCCGGTATGCCCCATTGGTGCGACCGGGATTGCGCGCGCGAGCATGCGGCCAAAGCTGCACAGCCGCCGCCGCCGCGCCTGGCTAAACCGTCGTCGGCGCCGCCGGCGTCAATTGCTCGCGATGTTTAACGAGCGCTTCCTCGACGATGGCCGACATCTCGATGCCGCTCGCATCCGGCTCATCGAGCGAAGCCAGCAACGCGCGCCGCATACGCGGCTCCCAGAAACGGCGGATATGATCGGCGATGCCGGCGAGCGCTTCCTCGCGGTCCGGCATCGAATCGAAAAAGTCGCCGATCCGGTTAGCCATGTCGATCAGGTTCTGATTGTCCATGGCTGCCCTCACTTGCCCGATGTCGTGTTGGCCAGCTCGCGCTGCTTCAGCAGATCGAGCTGTTCGGTGTTGAACCGCGAATAGTCTTTCTGCCATTGCGACGGCTGTTCGACCGGCATCACCTGCACCGCGGTCACCTTGTACTCCGGACAGTTGGTCGCCCAGTCCGAGCTATCGGTGGTGATCACGTTCGCGCCCGACTCAGGGAAGTGGAACGTCGTATAAACCACGCCCGGTTGCATGCGTTCCGTCACCTTCGCGCGCAACACGGTTTGTCCCGCGCGCGATTCGATGCCGACCCAGTCGTCGGTCTTGATGCCGCGTTCTTCGGCGTCATGCGGATGGATTTCCAGCCGATCCTCGTCATGCCAGCGCGAGTTCTCGGTGCGGCGCGTCTGCGCGCCCACGTTGTACTGCGACAGGATACGGCCCGTGGTGAGCAGCATCGGAAATTTGCGCGTGACTTTCTCGGGCGTCGCGATGAACTTCGTGATCACGAACTTGCCCTTGCCGCGCACGAAACTGTCGATGTGCATGGTCGGCGTGCCGTCCGGCGCATCGTCGTTGCAAGGCCACTGAATGCTGCCCATCTCGTCGAGCTTTTTGTACGAGACGCCGTGGAAGGTAGGCGTGAGACGCGCGATCTCGTCCATGATCTGCGACGGGTGCGTGTAGTCCATTTCATAGCCGAGCGCGCGAGAGAGCAGGACCGTGACTTCCCAGTCGGCATAACCCGGCACCGGCGGCATGACCTTGCGTACGCGCGAGATGCGGCGCTCCGCGTTGGTGAACGTGCCGTCCTTTTCGAGGAACGACGAACCCGGCAGCAGCACGTGCGCATACTTGGCGGTCTCGTTCAGGAAAATGTCCTGCACGACGATGCATTCCATCGACGACAGCGCGGCCGACACGTGATGCGTATTCGGATCCGACTGCACAATGTCTTCGCCCTGGCAGTACAGACCCTTGAAGGTGCCGTGCACGGCGGCGTCGAACATGTTCGGAATGCGCAGGCCCGGTTCCGGTTGCAGCGTGACGTTCCAGGCGTCTTCGAACAGCGTGCGCGTGACCGTGTCGCTGATGTGACGATAGCCCGGCAGTTCGTGCGGGAACGAGCCCATGTCGCACGAACCCTGCACGTTGTTCTGGCCGCGCAGCGGATTCACGCCCACGCCTTCGCGGCCGATGTTGCCCGTCGCCATTGCGAGGTTGGCGATGCCCATCACCATCGTCGAGCCTTGCGCGTGTTCGGTGACGCCGAGGCCGTAGTAGATCGCGGCGTTGCCGCCGGTCGCATAGATGCGGGCGGCTTCGCGCACGAATTGAGCCGGCACGCCGGTCACAGCCTCGGTTGCCTCCGGCGCGTTCTCGGGCAGCGCGACGAAATCGCGCCATTGCCCGAACGCACGCGTTTCGCAGCGCTCGGCGACGAATGCTTCGTTGACCAGGCCTTCTGTGACGATCACGTGCGCCAGCGCATTCACGACGGCCACGTTGGTGCCCGGCCGCAATTGCAGATGATGCGATGCCTTCACGTGCGGCGTATCGACGATATCGATGCGGCGCGGATCCACGACGATCAGCTTCGCACCCTCACGCACACGGCGCTTCAGGCGCGAGCCGAACACCGGATGGCCGTCGGTCGGATTCGCGCCGATCACCATGATCACGTCGGCTTTATCCACGGACGCAAAAGTCTGCGTGCCCGCCGATTCGCCGAGCGTGGTCTTCAGTCCATAGCCGGTCGGCGAGTGGCAAACGCGCGCGCAGGTGTCGACGTTGTTGTTGCCGAACGCGGCGCGCACGAGCTTTTGTACCAGATACGTTTCTTCGTTCGTGCAACGCGACGACGTGATGCCGCCGATCGAATCGCGCCCGTGCTTCGCCTGAATGCGGCGGAATTCCGACGCCGCATACGTGAGCGCTTCTTCCCAGCTGACTTCGCGCCACGGATCGGTGATCTTCGCGCGGATCATCGGCTTGGTGATGCGGTCCTTGTGGGTCGCGTAGCCCCAGGCAAAGCGGCCCTTCACGCAGGCGTGGCCTTCGTTGGCCTGGCCGTTCTTGTGCGGCACCATCCGCACGACCTCGTTGCCCTTCATCTCCGCCTTGAACGAGCAGCCGACGCCGCAATACGCGCACGTTGTCACCACCGAATGCTCGGCCTGGCCAAGCATGATGACGGTCTTTTCCTGCAAGGTCGCGGTCGGGCAAGCGGCCACGCACGCGCCGCACGACACGCATTCCGATTCCATGAACGGCACGTTTTCGCTGGCCGCCACGCGCGATTCGAAACCGCGTCCGGCGATGGTCAGCGCGAACGTGCCCTGCGTTTCTTCGCACGCGCGCACGCAGCGATTGCAGACGATGCACTTGGACGCGTCGTAGGTGAAGTACGGATTCGACTCGTCCTTTTTGTCCTTCAGGTGATTCGCGCCGTCGAAACCGTAGCGCACTTCGCGCAGGCCCGTAACGCCCGCCATGTCCTGCAGTTCGCAGTCGCCGTTGGCGGGGCAGGTGAGGCAGTCGAGCGGGTGATCGGAGATGTACAGTTCCATCACATTGCGGCGCAGCGACTGCAGACGATCGGTTTGCGTGCGGACCTTCATGCCGGCTTCGACCGGCGTCGTGCACGAAGCGGGATAGCCGCGCTTGCCTTCGATTTCCACCAGACACAAACGGCACGAGCCGAACGGTTCCAGCGAATCGGTTGCGCAGAGTTTCGGTACGTTGACGCCCGCTTCGACGGCGGCGCGCATCACGGAGGTGCCGGCGGGAACGGTGACGGACTGGCCGTCGATTTCCAGCGTCACGTCGATATCGGCGTGACGCTCGGGCGTGCCGAAATCGGTGTCGTCGAAAAAGGAGCGGGGCGCGCGCTGTTGCTGCGCCTGCGATTTACACGCGCAGTTGCCTGAGCCGCAGCCGCCAGTGGGAGAGTTGAGCACGTCGGACATGGTGGGCTCCTGGGTCAGGCCGCTTTCGGCGCGTGATGAGATACGTCGGCGAGACCGAAGTCTTCGGGGAAATGATCGAGCGCGGACAGCACCGGGAACGGCGTCATACCGCCCATCGCGCACAGCGAACCGGACACCATCGTGTCGCACAGATCGCGCAGCAACTGCACTTGTCGTGTGGACGTATCGCCGTTGCGAATCCGGCCGATCACTTCGACGCCGCGCGTCGAGCCGATCCGGCACGGCGTGCATTTGCCGCACGATTCGAGCGCGCAAAAGTGCATGGCGTACTGCGCGAGTTCGGCGAGATTCGAGGTGTCGTCATGCACGACGAGGCCGCCATGCCCCACCACCGCGCCGACTGCCGCGTACGCCTCGTAGTCCATCGGAATGTCCCACTGGCTTTCCGGCAGATACGTGCCGAGCGGGCCGCCCACTTGCACCGCGCGCGCCGGCCGGCCGCTTGCCGTGCCGCCGCCGTAGTCGTACAGCAATTCGCGCAGCGTCACGCCGAACGCGAGTTCGACCAGGCCGCCCTGCTTCACATTGCCCGCGAGCTGGAACGGCAGCGTGCCGCGCGAGCGGCCCATGCCGAAGTCTTTGTAGAACGCCGCGCCGCGCGCGAAGATGATCGGCACCGTGGCGAGCGTGATGACGTTGTTGATCACGGTCGGCTGGCCGAACAGACCAACGAGCGCCGGCACCGGCGGCTTGGCGCGCACGATGCCGCGCTTGCCTTCGAGCGATTCCAGCAACGCCGTTTCCTCGCCGCACACATAGGCGCCGGCGCCTTTCGCGACGAACAGTTCGAAGCGATGCATTGAGCCAAGCACGCTGTCGCCGAGCCAGCCGGCGGCGCGTGCTTTCGCGATGGCGGCTTCGAGCGTGGCGATTGAATGCGGATACTCGCTGCGCACATAAATATGGCCGACCGTCGCGCCGGTCACGACACCCGCGATGATCATCCCTTCGATCAGCACGTACGGATCGCTTTCCATCACGAGGCGATCGGAGAAGGTGCCGGAATCGCCTTCGTCCGCGTTGCAGACGATGTACTTCTGCGCCGCCTTGGCGCCACGCACCGTGCGCCATTTGATGCCGGCGGGGAAGGCCGCGCCGCCGCGGCCACGCAGGCCGGACTCGATCAACGCTTCGCAGGCGGTGTCGCCGTCGGTTTGCAGCGCCTGGCGCAAGCCTTCGAGGCCGCCGTGGGCGACATAGTCGTCGATGGAAAGCGGGTCCGTGATGCCGATGCGGGCGAACGTCAGGCGTTGCTGCTTCTTCAGATACGGGATCTCGTCGACCACGCCGACGCGGTTTGCGTGCGCGCCCCCTTCAAGGAAGCCGGCGTCGAACAGCGCGACGACATCGCCGGCTTCGATATTCGCGTAGCCGATGCGGCCTTCAGGCGTCTGAACTTCGACGAGCGGTTCGAGCCACAGCAGGCCGCGCGAACCGTTGCGAACCAGTTCGATGGTGAGGCCGCGGCGTGCCGCTTCGGTTTCGATCGCTTGTGCTAGCGCGTCAGCGCCAAGCGCCAACGCCGACGAATCGCGAGGAACGTAGATGCGCGTCATGCCGTCACCTCCACGCACTTGCTGGCGGCCGCGAAGATCGCGTCGAACTTTTGCGGCGAGACTCTGGCATGCAGCGTGCCGTTGAGCATCAGCGCCGGCGACAGCGCGCATTGGCCAAGGCAATACACCGATTCCAGTTCCACCGCTACGCCGTGCTGATGTTCGCCATCGAAGCGGCAACCCGTGTGCGCCTCGATATGTTGCGCGAGCGCTTCGGTGCCCATGCTGCGGCAGGCTTCCGCGCGGCACAGTTGCACCGTGACGGGCGCGGGCGGCTGCGTGCGGAAGTGGTGGTAGTAGGTGATGACGCCGTGCACTTCCGCGCGCGACAGATTCATGGCGCGCGCGAGCGGCGCGACTGCGGCGGGTGGCACGTAACCAACTTCGTTCTGGATCGCGTGCAAGACCGCTAGCAGCGACACGCCCGGTTGCGCGTGACGCTCAACGAGTTGATCCGGCGCGATGGCGATGGAATCGTCCAAGTGGGAGCTCCTCCAAAGTCATATATGCACTTGTTATTCATAATGCGTGCACTTATGCTTCGTTTATTCGATATGGGATAGCCGAACAATAGGCGGGCATTTCGGCCGATGCAATAGGAAAGAGTTCAACATATATGGTCAGAATCGAATGTCAGGTGCAACTGGTGGTGAAGGGCGCGGACGGCCGGGAGGCAAGCCTGTCGGACGTGGTGCCGCTGCTCGCGCTGGTGGACGAATCCGGCAGCATCGCGCAGGCGGCGACGCTTAAGGGTTTGTCCTACCGTCATGCGTGGGGTTTACTGCGCAGCATCGAAGAGCGTTTGGGCGGTCCGCTGATCGCAAAGGAGCGTGGCCGCGGCTCGGTTCTCTCCGAACTCGGGCAAGCGGTGTTGCGCGCGCAGCGTCTGTGCGGCGAGCGGCTCGACGGCAACATGCAGGCACTCGCCAGCGAAGTGGCGAGCGATCTGAACCGCTGGCTCGCGCCGCCCGCCGACGACGTGCGCATCTTCGCGTCGCACGGCTACGCCGTGGCCGCGCTCGTGACGGCGCTGGTTGCCAACGATCTGCCGGTCGACATCAAGTATCGTGACAGCGCGGACGCCGTCAGCGCGCTTGCGCGCGGCGAATGCGATCTGGCCGGCTTCCATTTGCCGCTGGGCGAGTTTCGCGCGGCGTGTGCCGATGCATATCGGCGCTGGCTCGATCCGCAGCGTCACGTGCTCGTGCATCTCACGCGACGCAAGCAAGGGCTTTTTCTTGGCAAGGGCAATCCCAAGGGAATTGCCGGTCTGGGCGATCTCGCGCGCGACGATATCCGTTTCGTGAATCGACAACCCGGCTCCGGCACACGCATGTTGCTCGATCTCGCGCTACGGAAAGTCGGAGTCGATCCGGATCGGGTCAATGGCTACGCGTCGGCCGAACTCACGCATTCGGCGATCGCGGCGTTCGTCGCGAGCGGCATGGCGGATGTGGGTTTCGGCGTGGAGCCCGCGGCGCACCACTTCGGTCTGGACTTCATTCCGATTGTCGACGAAGACTATTATTTTGCCTGCGACCGCGCGCGCCTCGAACGTATGCCGCTGGCGACGGTGCTCGGATTGCTGCGCGGCAATGCGTTTCGCCGTAGCGTCGATCAGCTCGAAGGCTATGATCCGCAAGACTGCGGCAAGGTGGTCGATCTCGAAGAGGGCTTGGGCGAAGCGGTGGCGTAAGCGGCCGTAAACATCAGGCTGTGTTTGGCGCTGCGTGTGGCGTCCGTTTGGGATACTCTCTAAGCTTCCGCTTCCGCCTAAACCGCGCGTTACGTCGCGCCGATCCATATGAAAGTCATTCTTCACGCATGTGCTGCCGTTGCGACGGCTGGTGTGCTCCTCGCGACTGAATCAGTTGCTTTCGCACAGAATTCGCCGGGTGTTCCGGGCGGCATTCTGCAAGATCAGTTCCGTCTAGCCGAACATCCGCAAATGCCGTTTGCGGCGTCGTCTCCTTCGGACAAATACCAGACCGGCAAAAAATCGGCTATGCGCAAGCGCGGCGATATGGGCGATCCGAATGGCTGCAATCTGCAGTGTCCTAAAGACGAATAAGCGGACGCGCGTGTCCGTTGTTGGTGCGACGCCGGCTTTCTGCCGGCGTCTTTCTTTTAGCTCTCAGGTTCAGTCTGGCGTGCTAGTTGTTGGCTCGCGGCGCGCGCTTAAGGTTTTGCCGTGTGCCACATGTCTTTGAAGCCTTCTCCCTTCATGTCTCCCGCCTGCTTGTCCGCTGCGTAGCGATAGAGCGGATGGCCTTTGTACGCCCATTGCGGTTTGCCGTCTGCGCCAGTGATCACGGTCCAGTCGCCGGACGGTTTGTCTGACGCGCTCGCCGTGGCCGCGGGCCAGTAGTTCATGCAGCCGCCTGTGCAGGCGCTCACGCCGGGTGTGGTGTCCTTGTCGAAGGTGTAGAGCGTCATGCCGTCTGCACTGACGAAACGTCCATCGACGATCTTCGGTGCTTCGGCGAAAGCGCTTTGTTGCAGGGCGAGAAGGGCGAGGCAGAAGAGAGTCTTGCGCATGATGTCGGCTCCTGATTTTGGTGTTGGTCTCACGCGAGGCACGGCGTGCGCGAGTGAGGATCAAACGACTGAGCGGATGCGTTTATTCCAATCACTTCGTCATCTGAGGACCGTGTCAGGGTCCGTTCCGTGACGGCGCGGGGATGAGATAAGAAAAGGATAGTGCGGGAAAGCGCGCAGCGGGAAGGACGCGGGGGATAAGAAAAAACCCGCAAGCAGCAGGCTGCTTACGGGTTTCCGATGAGACTTGATGGTGCAGCGTGAAACATGTTCTGGTGGAGGCGGCGGGAATCGAACCCGCGTCCAGAAGCACTCTACGACTAGTTCTACATGTGTAGTTCTGTCTTTTGATTTAACCATAGTGACGCGGACGAACACGCTGCACTACGGCGATTCACTAGGTTTTCGACCCGGATGTCGTGACACCACCAAGGCTTAACTGACGTATATGACCTCTGTCGGTATTGCTACCGGTCTTGCGACTCTAGCCCGTCAGTGAACTAGGCAGAGGACGGCGGCCCTTAGGCTGCCAGTGCGAACGTTTCGTCGTTTGCAGTTACGTTTTTCCCGCTGATTTACGAGGTGACGGGGCCTCGACATGCCCTAGCCGCTTCGCAACCCCTGTCGAAACCAGGTCGCCCCCGCGGTTCGTTGCTCAAGTTTCTGAGCCAGGCAGAGATTTTACAATAGATCGACGGCCACGTCCTGACTCATTGGCGCGGCCGGCGCGGCGGCCCGGCTTTTGCCGCCTGCGTTTCAGCCGATGTCGCGCAGCAGTCTCTGCAATTCCGCCGGCGATTGGACGACGTGTTGCGCATGCCATTGCGTCGGCGGGATGTCGTTGCCGCAGTAGCCGTACGCCGCCGCGACCGTTTTCATGCCGGCTGCGAAACCGGCCTGCACGTCGCGCAGATCATCGCCGACGTAGACGATGCGCTCCGGCGCCACGTCCAGTTCGCGCGCCGCATGTAGCAATGGCGCCGGGTGCGGTTTCGAATGCGGCGTGGTGTCGCCGCTCACGACACAACCCGCACGCTCTTCGAGGCCGAGTTGAGCGATCAGCGGCTCGGTGAGCCGCGCCACCTTGTTCGTGACGATGCCCCAGCGCACACCGCGTGCGTCCAGTTCGTCGAGCATCTCGGGAATGCCTTGAAACAGCGTGGTCTCGATGCACAGGTCCGCCTCGTAGTTGGCGAGGAATTCCTCGCGCATCGACGCGAACTCGTGGCTATCGGGGCCGATCCCGAACGCCCCGCCAATCAGCCCGCGCGCGCCCGCGGATGCAAGCGGGCGCAGATCTTCGAGCGGCACCATCTCGAGCCCGCGATCGTGGCGCATCTTGTTGACGGCCGCCGCGAGGTCGGGCGCCGTGTCGGCTAGCGTGCCGTCGAGGTCGAACAGGACGGCATGGCAAAGACCGAGTGCATCTTCGTTGTCTTCGCGTTGGGGCAGGGGCGTGGGATCGCTCATTGGTTCGATAGGTCCGGCAGGTCGGGGCGGATCAAACGTCGCGGCGGCAGGCGAGCATGTAGTTCACGCTCGTGTCGGCGGACAGCATGAAATGCTTGCTGAGCGGGTTATACACGATGCCTTTGATATCGGCGGTGCGCAGGTCTGCGCCGCGCACGAAGCTCGCCAGTTCCGACGGGCGAATGAAGCGCGCGTAGTCGTGCGTGCCCTTGGGCAGCATGCGCGCGATGTATTCGGCGCCGATCACCGCGAACAGATACGACTTCACGTTGCGGTTCAGGGTCGAAAAGAACACCCAGCCGCCGGGTTTCACCAGTGTCTTGCACGCCTCGACGATGGCGGCAGGCTGAGGCACGTGCTCGAGCATTTCCATGCAGGTCACGACGTCGTACTTCGCGGGTTCGCGGGCGGCGAGCGCCTCGGCGGCGACTTCTTCGTAATCGACGGTTACACCACTTTCAAGGCTGTGAAGATCGGCCACGCCCAAAGCTTGGGTCGACAGGTCGATGCCCTTCACGTGCGCTCCCAAACCGGCCATCGACTCGGACAGAATGCCGCCGCCGCAACCGATATCCAGCACGGTCTTGCCCGCGAGATGCGCGTGCGCGTCGATCCAGTTCAGGCGAATCGGATTGAGCTCGTGCAACGGCTTGAATTCGGCATTCGGGTCCCACCAACGATGCGCAAGATCGCTAAATTTCTGCAGTTCGTGGGGATCGGCGTTGGTCATGGCGGAAGCTGCCTCGAAGAGAGCGGTGAGCGGGCGCTCGAGGATAAACCCTGAGTATATAGGGCGAGAGACGGAGCGGCAAAATGCCGCCCGCTCGAGGGTCGGCGCGGTGCCCGATGTGGCGCCGCGCACGTGGCCGGACATAAAAAAAGCCCCGCCGAAGCGGGGCTTTGATACTGCGGTATTTTGTAGCTTACTGCTTCGAAGTACCAACAACTTCCACTTCCACGCGACGATCCGGTGCGAGGCAGGCGATGAGTTGCTTGTGGTTCTTCTGGTTGCAACCGGTCGTGACCGGGTTGCGCTTGCCCTTGCCTTCCGTATAGATACGGTTGGATTCGATGCCCTTGCTGACCAGGTATGCCTTCACAGCTTGAGCACGGCGCAGCGACAGACGGTCGTTGTACTTGTCCGAACCGATACGGTCCGTGTAACCCGTTGCGACGACGACTTCGAGGTTCAGCGCGCCGATCTTCGATGCCAGATCGTCCAGCTTTTCCTTGCCAGCCGGCTTCAGGATTGCCTTGTCAAAGTCGAACAGTGCGTCAGCTTGATACGTAATCTTCTGGCTCGTAATAGCCGGTGCAGGTGCGACCGGAGCCGGCGGAGTCGGAGCTTGAGCAACCAGAGCGCCATCGCACTTTGCGTTGGCCGTAGCCGGCGTCCAGAATGCATCGCGCCAGCACAGCTCGTTCGTGCCGTTCATCCACACGTATTCGCCGGTACCATTCACCCAGTTGTCGTTCGTAGCTTGTCGCGACGCCGGCACCGACTGTGCCATGGCGGATGCAGCCATAACCGCGGTAGCTGCAATGAACGCGAGCTTTGAAAGTTTATTCATATTTCTCCTCTCGAAATTGAGATTACCGCAGGTTTACTGCGAGCCTGTTGACGAAGACAAGTCATACATTGCTCGAAGTATAACATCGGTGTAGAACAAAAAACGTGCTGTGTAGACTTCGAGCAGTGTCTAACTCTTTGTGCGTTGGCATTTTGCCATATCGTTCCCTTCCAACGATAAAAAAATCTGCCCCCCATCAAATCACCCTCCAATTGTGGTGCATGCGCAACAAAAGCAATTCCTTGGAGGCTCCGCCAGTCATGGCTGAGCGGCGAATTGCCCCACGCACGAATCGAGCCTGACCGACGCCAAAAATGAGCGTCGAGGAAAGCTTCGCGCGCGTCCCACTAATAGGTATACGTACCTTAGCCGGGAGCGGATTCGCGGCATGTTAGAATCGCGTGATGCGTTGCGCCTGCAATGCTTACGCGAAGGCGCGGCGGATTGAAGTTAAGCCGTCGTCTTGGCACGTAAAAGATACGGATAATGGATCAATTCGCCAAAGAGACTCTGCCAATCTCCCTAGAGGAGGAAATGCGCCGTTCGTATCTCGATTACGCGATGAGCGTGATCGTGGGGCGTGCGCTTCCCGATGTTCGCGATGGCCTGAAGCCGGTGCACCGGCGCGTGCTGTACGCGATGCACGAACTGAATAACGACTGGAACCGGGCGTACAAGAAGTCGGCGCGTATTGTCGGCGACGTCATCGGTAAATATCACCCGCACGGCGACACAGCTGTTTACGACACCATCGTCCGGATGGCGCAGGACTTCTCGCTGCGCTACATGCTGGTGGACGGTCAGGGCAACTTCGGCTCGGTCGACGGCGACAACGCCGCGGCGATGCGGTACACCGAAATCCGCATGGCGAAGATCGGCCACGAACTGCTGGCCGACATCGACAAGGAAACGGTCGATTTCACGCCGAACTACGACGGCAGCGAAAACG
The DNA here is from genome assembly GCF_046028095.1 of Paraburkholderia phytofirmans. Taxonomy (GTDB): domain Bacteria; phylum Pseudomonadota; class Gammaproteobacteria; order Burkholderiales; family Burkholderiaceae; genus Paraburkholderia; species Paraburkholderia phytofirmans_A. The sequence goes on along the minus strand of NZ_JAQQDJ010000007.1, from coordinate 28,421 downwards.
AACCGGCCATCCTGCCGGCGCGCATTCCCAATCTGCTGATCAATGGCTCGTCCGGCATCGCGGTCGGCATGGCGACCAACATCCCGCCGCACAACCTCAATGAGGTTGTCGACGCCTGCCAGCATCTGCTCAAGAACCCCGAAGCCACGATCGACGAACTGATCGAAATCATTCCGGCACCCGACTTCCCGACCGCCGGCATCATCTACGGCGTGGCCGGCGTGCGCGACGGCTATCGCACCGGCCGCGGGCGCGTAGTGATGCGCGCGCTCACGCACTTCGAGGAAATCGACCGCGGTCAGCGCATGTCGATCATCGTCGACGAACTGCCATACCAGGTGAACAAGCGCTCACTTCTGGAGCGCATCGCCGAACTGGTCAACGAGAAGAAGCTCGAAGGCATTTCCGACATCCGCGACGAGTCCGACAAGAGCGGCATGCGCGTCGTGATCGAGCTCAAGCGCGGCGAAGTGCCGGAAGTCGTTCTGAACAATCTGTACAAGGCGACCCAGCTTCAGGACACCTTCGGCATGAACATGGTCGCGCTGGTCGACGGCCAGCCTAAGCTGCTGAACCTGAAGGAAATGCTGTCGTGCTTCCTGTCGCATCGCCGGGAAGTGCTGACGCGGCGCACTGTATACGAACTGCGCAAGGCGCGCGAACGCGGCCACGTGCTCGAAGGTCTGGCGGTTGCGCTCGCCAACATCGACGAGTTTATCGCGATCATCAAAGCCGCGCCGACTCCGCCCATCGCCAAGCAGGAATTGATGGCGCGTCCGTGGGATTCGTCGCTGGTGCGCGAAATGTTGTCGCGCGCCGAGACGGAAAACGCGACGGCGGGCGGTCGCGAAGCCTATCGTCCTGACGGATTGAATCCGTCGTTCGGCATGCAGTCCGACGGCCTCTACCGTCTCTCCGACACCCAGGCTCAGGAAATTCTGCAGATGCGTCTGCAGCGCCTGACCGGCCTGGAGCAGGACAAGATCATTGGCGAGTACCGCGAAGTGATGGCGCAAATCGCCGACCTGCTGGACATTCTGGCTCGCCCGGAACGCATTACGGCGATCATCGTCGACGAACTCACGTCGATCAAAGCCGAATTCGGCGACGCGCGCCGCTCGAAGATCGAGCTGAACGCCACCGAACTGAACACCGAAGATCTGATCACGCCGCAAGAGATGGTCGTGACCATGTCGCACGCCGGCTACGTGAAATCGCAGCCGCTGTCCGAATACAGCGCGCAGAAGCGCGGCGGCCGCGGCAAGCAAGCCACGGCGATGAAGGAAGACGACTGGATCGACACGCTGTTCATCGCGAACACGCACGATCACATTCTGTGCTTCTCGAATCGCGGCCGAGTCTATAGCGTGAAGGTCTATGAAGTGCCGCAAGGTTCGCGGAACTCGCGCGGCCGTCCGATCATCAATATCTTCCCGCTGCAGGAAGGCGAAAAGATCACGGTTGTTCTGCCGGTCAAGGAATTCTCGGCTGACAAATTCGTCTTCATGGGCACCGCGTTAGGAACCGTAAAAAAGACGCCGCTGGAAGCCTTTGGCCGCGTGTTGCGCAAGGGTATTATTGCGGTCGGTCTGGATGACGGCGATTACCTGATCGGCGCCGCCATTACTGACGGCCAGCACGACGTGATGCTGTTCTCGGATTCGGGCAAGGCGGTTCGCTTCGACGAGAACGACGTGCGTCCGATGGGCCGGGAAGCGCGCGGCGTGCGTGGCATGCAGCTCGAAGACGGTCAGAACGTGATCGCGCTGCTGGTGGCCGGCGACGAGCAGCAGTCGGTGCTCACCGCAACGGAAAACGGTTTCGGCAAGCGCACGCCGATCACCGAGTACACCCGTCATGGTCGCGGCACGAAGGGCATGATCGCGATCCAGACGTCGGAGCGTAACGGCCGCGTCGTGGCCGCCACGCTGGTGGATCAGGAAGCGCAGATCATGCTGATCACCAATACTGGCGTGCTGATCCGTACGCGCGTCTCGGAAATTCGAGAAATGGGACGTGCAACCCAAGGTGTTACACTCATCAGCCTTGACGAAGGGACCAAGCTTTCAGGTCTGCAACAGGTTGCTGAGGCGGAGGCAGAAAGTGATGCGGAAGGCGACGCCGAAGGTCCCGCAGAAGGTGACAACGGTGGTGAAGAGGGCGGTGCAGCCTGATTCGCTTCTGCGTCTTTCAGTCTCAGTGATTAGTTGAAAGCTGCGCCGGGAATAATGGCGTATCGGGCTGATACGTGTCCCGCGCGGCTTGCTGCTCAAGTTCATTTCTATTAGGGAGTAATGATGCAAAAACGATTCAAACAACTGATGTTGCTGGCTGCCCTCGTGCCGACCTTTGCTATGGCTCAAGCGCTTCAGAGCCAGGCTCCGGCGGCTCCGGCAGCTGCCGCAGCACCGGTTGATCCGGCCAAGCAGGCTGCAATCAAGGACCTGTTGGACGCAATCGACGCGCAGAAGCTCGTCGGCGCGATCGGCAACAGCGCACAGATGCAAGCCAAGCAGCTGGTTCCGGCCATCCTGTCGGACGCGCTGAGCGAAAACAAGACGATGACGGACAAGCAGAAGCAGGCTTCCGTCCCGACGCTGCAAAAGAACGCAGTGCCGAAGCTGGTTGACGGCGCAGGCCAGGTGTTCGCCACGGACAATTTCCGTCAGGACGCCATGCAAGCTCAGTACGACGCGTACGCGAAGTACTACAGCACGTCGGAAATCAAGGATCTGACCACGTTCTACAAGAGCCCGACCGGCCGCAAGTTCATCCAGGTGCAAGACCAGGTTGGCCGCGACGTCGTGAACGGCTTGATGCAAAAGTACATGCCGCAATCGATCAAGGCAACGCGTGACCAGGCCGACAAGGAAGTCGCTTCGGTCAAGCCGGCTAAGTAAAGCTAAGGTCGAAAGGCTGCGCTGACATCGCGCCAGCCGCCGCCCGGCAGGTCCGCCTCATAGGCTGAATGGCGCACCGGGTTTGGCGGCTTGGCGATGACAATGCGATAATGGCCGTTTGCGCACGCGCGCAGACGGCCATTTTTTTTTCGGCGCGAAATGGTCCGAATCCGCGTCAGAAAATCGCGCCGGCAAAATTGCGTTGTTAGCGTCACCGCGGTTGTTTGCACGGCTGCCAGCTTCGCCGATCTTTGCGCGTTCTTCCTTTTTTTGCGCCTGCTTCCAGGATCTCACGATGCGCGTCTTTAATTTCTCCGCCGGCCCCGCGGCCATGCCCGAAGAAGTGCTGCGTCAAGCCGCCGACGAAATGCTCGATTGGCAGGGCAGCGGCATGAGCGTGATGGAAATGAGCCATCGCGGGAAAGAGTTCATGTCGATCCACGAGGAAGCGCTCGTCGATCTGCGCGACTTGCTGGAAGTGCCGGCAAGCCATCGCATTCTGTTCCTGCAAGGCGGCGGTCTCGGTGAGAACGCAATCGTGCCGATGAATCTGATGGGCGCAAAGCCGCGCGCGGATTTCGTCGTGACGGGTTCGTGGTCGCAGAAGTCGCTGAAGGAAGCTCAGAAGTACGGTACCGTGCATCTGGCGGCGAGCGGTCAGACCGCGGACGGTTTCACGCGCGCACCCGCCCGTTCCGAATGGCAACTGTCGGACGACCCGGCTTACGTGCATCTGTGCACGAACGAGACGATCCACGGCGTCGAGACATTCGAAATTCCCGATCTCGGCGATATTCCGCTCGTGGCCGACGCCTCGTCGCATATCCTGTCGCGTCCCATGGACATCGCCAAATATGGCGTGCTGTTCGGCGGCGCGCAGAAGAACATCGGCATGGCCGGCGTAACGGTGGTGATCGTGCGCGAAGACATGCTGGATCGCGCGCAGTCAATCTGCCCGTCGGCGTTCGAATGGAAGACCGTCGCCGAGAACAATTCGATGTACAACACGCCGCCCACCTATGCGATCTACATCGCCGGGCTGGTGTTCAAGTGGTTGAAGAAGCAGGGCGGCCTGACCGCGATGGAAGCGCGCAATGTCGAAAAGTCGAAACTGCTGTACGACGCCATCGACTCGAGCAGCTTCTATCTGAACAAGGTCGAGCGTGGCTCGCGCTCGCGGATGAACGTCCCGTTTTTCCTCGCCGACGAGTCGCGCAACGAAGATTTCCTGGCCGGCGCGAAAGCGCGGGGAATGGTGCAGCTAAAGGGCCACAAGTCCGTCGGCGGCATGCGGGCGTCGATTTATAACGCCGTCCCGCTCGAGGGCGTCAAAGCGCTTGTCGAATACATGAAGGAATTCGAACAGCGCAGCGCCTGAGTATTACGGCGCGCGCATCCTTTCCAGCACGCATTTGTGCAGCAGCTACCGGCAGGGCCGTTTTCACGCATGGACGACGAACTCAATACCCGACTCAAACCCCTTCGCGAACGCATCGACGCGCTCGACGCGCAATTGATCGCGCTTCTCAATCAGCGCGCCGCGGTGGCGCTCGAAGTGGGCGAAGTCAAGAAGCATTTCAACGCGCCGGTGTTTCGGCCCGAGCGTGAACAGCAAGTGATCGCGCGCTTGCAGGACATGAGCGAAGGGCCGCTCGCGAGCGAGCATATCAGCGCGATCTGGCGCGAGATCATGGCCGCGAGCCGCGCGCTCGAGAAGACCATCAAGGCCGCGTATCTCGGGCCGGTCGGTACTTATAGCGAACAGGCGATGCACGAATACTTCGGTCAGTCGATCGAAGGCCTGCCGTGTCCGTCGATCGACGAAGTGTTCCGTTCGGTCGAAGCCGGCGCCGCGGAATTCGGCGTCGTGCCGGTCGAGAATTCGACCGAAGGCGCGGTGTCGCGCACGCTCGATCTGCTGTTGCAAACGCAACTCACGATCGGCGGCGAATTGGCTTTGCCGATTCATCACAATCTGTTGACGCTGAACGGCGGGCTCACCGGCGTGACGCGCGTGTGCGCGCATGCGCAGGCGCTTGCGCAGTGCCAGCGCTGGCTGTCGACCAACGCGCCGCATCTCGAGCGCCAGGCGGTGTCGAGCAACGCCGAAGCGGCACGCATGGCGGCGGAGGATCCGACCGTGGCGGCGATCGCCGGCGATCGCGCCGCGACCCATTACGGTCTGCAAGTCGCGTATGCGCTGATCCAGGACGATCCGCACAACCGCACGCGCTTCGTGATGATCGGCAAGCAGCCTGCCGGCCCGAGCGGATATGACCAGACGTCGCTGATCGTGTCGGTCGTGAACGAACCGGGCGCGATGGTCAAACTGCTGGAGCCGCTGGCGCGTCACAGCGTGTCCATGACGCGCTTCGAATCGCGCCCCGCGCGTGTCGGCACGTGGGAGTACTACTTCTACATCGACGTCGAAGGCCATCGGGACGACCCGGCGGTCGCCGCCGCGCTCACCGAACTCGGCGAGAAGGCCGCGTTCCTGAAGATTCTGGGTTCGTATCCGCGCGCCCGCTAATGATATTCACGCGGCGGCCCGCAGCACCACGCCGCGGCCGCCGCGCATTCAATTACTCATAGTCGTTCGGAGATTCTCATGACAGCGTCTTTCGGTCCTTCCTACGTGCGCGCGATTGCGCCTTACATCGCAGGCAAACCGATTTCGGAAGTGGCCCGCGAGTTCGGTCTGGACGAAGCGACCATCGTGAAACTCGCGTCGAACGAAAATCCGCTCGGCATGCCGGAGTCGGCGCAACGCGCCATGGCGCGGGCCGCGAGCGAACTGGGCCGTTACCCGGATGCGAACGCGTTTGAGCTTAAGGCTGCGCTGAGCGAGCGCTATGGCGTTCCGGCCGATTGGATCACGCTCGGCAACGGCAGCAACGACATCCTCGAAATCGCAGCGCATGCGTTTGTGGAAAAGGGCCAGTCGATCGTCTATGCACAGTATTCGTTCGCGGTTTATGCGTTGGCCACGCAAGGCCTGGGTGCGCGCGCGATCGTCGTGCCGGCCGTTAAATATGGTCACGACCTCGACGCGATGCTCGCCGCCGTCACTGATGACACGCGTCTGATTTTCGTCGCCAATCCGAATAACCCGACCGGGACGTTTATCGAAGGACCGAAGCTCGAAGCGTTTCTCGACAAGGTGCCGCGCCACGTAGCCGTCGTGCTCGACGAGGCGTACACCGAGTATCTGCCGGAAGAGAAGCGCTACGACTCGATCGCTTGGGTGCGTCGCTATCCGAATCTGCTGGTGTCGCGCACGTTCTCGAAGGCGTTCGGCCTCGCCGGTTTGCGCGTGGGTTTCGCGATCGCGCAGCCTGAGTTGACCGATCTGCTGAATCGTCTGCGTCAGCCGTTCAACGTGAACACGCTTGCGCAAGCCGCGGCGATCGCCGCGCTCAACGACAAGGCGTTTCTGGAAAAAAGCGCCGCGCTGAACGCTCAGGGCTATCGCCGACTGACTGAAGCGTTCGACAAGCTCGGCCTGGAGTATGTGCCGTCGGACGGCAACTTCGTGCTGGTGCGTGTCGGCAACGACGACGCTGCCGGCAACCGCGTCAACCTCGAATTGCTGAAGCAGGGCGTGATCGTGCGTCCGGTCGGCAACTACGGTTTGCCGCAGTGGCTGCGCATCACGATCGGCCTGCCGGAAGAAAACGAGGCATTTATCGCGGCGCTCGAAAAGACGCTCGCCGCCGCATAAGCGGGAACCCTTGACCCGCGCGCCTCGTCGGCATGAAAGGCGCGCTTTATCTGTGACCGACGTGGCCGCGTTTTCATTTAACAAGCTGGTAATTTTCGGTGTCGGCCTGATCGGCGGATCGCTTGCGCGCGCGTTGCGCGAGCGCGGTGAGGCCGAAGGTGTGCGCGAGGTGATCGGTGTCGGGCGTTCGTCCGCATCGACTGAGCGCGCTCTGGAACTGGGTGTGATCGACGGTTCGGCGGCGCTGAACGATGACGCCGCGCTCAGTGAAGTGCTCAGTGGCGCCGACTTCGTCCTGCTCGCCGCGCCCGTCGCGCAAACGCAGCCGCTGCTCGAACGCATCGCGCCGTTTCTCGACACCGCGACGATCGTCACCGACGCCGGCAGCACCAAGTCTGACGTGGTCGCCGCAGCCCGCGCGGCGCTCGGTGCGCGCATCGGCCAGTTCGTGCCGGGGCATCCGATTGCCGGCCGCGAGGCCAGCGGCGTGGAAGCGGCGTTGCCCGACCTCTATGTCGGCCGCAACGTCGTGTTGTGCCCGCTGCCTGAGAATGCGCCGGCAGACGTGGAACGCGTCGCGGCGATGTGGCGCGCTAGCGGCGCGCTCGTGCGCGACATGGCGCCCGAGCAGCACGACCGCGTGTTCGCGTCGGTCAGCCATTTGCCGCATGTGCTCTCGTTCGCGCTGGTCGAGCAGATTCTCAATTCGCCCGACGCCGCGCTGAAATTCTCGTTCGCCGCGGGCGGTTTCCGCGACTTCACGCGGATCGCCGCGTCGAGCCCGGAAATGTGGCGCGACGTGTGCGTCGCCAATCGCGTCGCGCTGCTCGACGAACTCGACGCCTACACGGCGGTGCTGGCGCGCCTGCGCGCCGCCATCGAAGCCGCCGACGGCGCCGCCCTCGAAGCCGTGTTCGCGCGCTCGCGCGTGGCGCGCACCGAATGGCAGGAACAGCGCGCGGCCGGCGTCGCGAATAGCGACGCGTCGAAATAACCGGAAACTGGACTCAATCATGGAATTCCTCGATCTCGGACCGTTTTCCCGCGCGTCCGGCACGATTCGTCTGCCTGGCTCGAAGAGCATTTCGAACCGGGTGCTGCTGCTGGCCGCGCTCGCCGAAGGCGAAACGACGATCACGAATCTGCTCGACTCCGACGACACCCGCGTGATGCTCGACGCGCTCGAAAAGCTCGGCGTGCGTCTGAAGCGCGACGGCGACACTTGCGTCGTGACCGGCACGCGCGGCGCGTTCACCGCGCGCACGGCCGATCTGTTTCTCGGCAATGCGGGCACGGCGGTGCGTCCGCTAACGGCGGCGCTGGCGGTCAATGGCGGCGACTACCGCATTCACGGCGTGCCGCGCATGCACGAGCGGCCGATCGGCGACCTGGTCGACGGCTTGCGCCAACTTGGCGCCAGGATCGACTACGAAGAGAACGAAGGCTATCCGCCGCTGCGCATCCGCCCGGGCCAAATCAACGCCGACGCGCCGATCACCGTGCGCGGCGACGTGTCGAGCCAGTTCCTGACCTCGCTGCTCATGACGCTGCCGCTGGTGCGCACCGAGAGCGGTGTGAGCACCGTGCAGGTGGACGGCGAGCTCATCTCGAAGCCCTACATCGAGATCACCGTCAAGCTGATGGAGCGCTTCGGCATCAAGGTCGAGCGCCATGGCTGGCATCAGTTCGTGGTGCCGGCGGGGCAGCGGTATCAGTCGCCGGGCACGATCATGGTGGAGGGCGATGCGTCGTCCGCTTCGTATTTCCTCGCGGCCGGCGCGCTCGGCGGCGGGCCGCTGAGGGTGGAAGGCGTCGGCCGGGCGAGCATCCAGGGCGACGTCGGCTTTGCCGATGCGCTCATCAAGATGGGCGCGAACCTTCAAATGGGCGACGACTGGATCGAAGTGCGCGGCGTCGGCCACGACAGCGGCAAGCTCGAGCCGATCGACATGGACTGCAACCTGATTCCCGATGCCGCGATGACGATCGCCGTCGCGGCGCTGTTCGCGGACGGCGCGACCACGCTGCGCAATATCGCCAGCTGGCGCGTGAAGGAAACCGACCGGCTCGCCGCGATGGCGACCGAGCTTCGCAAAGTCGGCGCCAAAGTGCAGGAAGGCGAGGATTACCTCGTGATCGAACCGCCTGAAAAGCTGACCCCGAACGCCGCTATCGACACCTACGACGATCACCGTATGGCCATGTGCTTTTCGCTGGTGAGCCTCGGCGGGGTGCCGGTGCGGATCAACGACCCGAAGTGCGTCGGCAAGACGTTTCCCGATTATTTCGAGCGCTTCACCGCGCTCGCTCAACCCTGATTCGACCCCGAATCGACTGACGTGCGACTTTTTCGATGAAACCGACCCGTCCCTTTCACCAGACGCCCGTCATTACGATCGACGGCCCGAGTGCCTCCGGCAAAGGCACCGTGGCCGCGCTGGTGGCCGCGAGCCTCGGCTTCCACCTGCTGGATAGCGGCGCGCTGTACCGTCTCGCCGCGCTCGCCAGCCTGCGCTACGACATCCCGGCCGACGACGCCGACGCCCTTGTAGAGCTGATCGACGATCTGCACATCACCTTTCGCGAGGGAATGGCGCAGCTCGACGGCGTCGACGTATCGGCCGAGATTCGCGCTGAGGAAGTCGGCGCCCGCGCCTCGGCGATCGCCGTGCACGCGCCGGTGCGCACCGCGCTGGTGGCGCGCCAGCGGGCTTTCCGCAAGGAACCCGGACTGGTCGCCGACGGCCGCGACATGGGCACGGTGATCTTCCAGGACGCCGTGCTGAAGGTGTTCATGACCGCCAGCGTCGAGGCCCGCGCGGCGCGCCGGCATAAGCAATTGATCCAAAAAGGATTTTCTGCTAATATAGATGACTTGCTCCGGGATTTGCGTGAGCGCGATGAGCGTGACAGTCAGCGCGTAGCCGCGCCACTCAAGCCCGCAGCGGATGCAAAGCTGCTTGATACCTCCGCATTGTCGGTCGACCAGGCGGTCGAGCAAGTGGTGCAGTGGTATGAAGCTTTAGTCCCGCATGCCTGACGAAAGTACGCGTTGTGCTTCAGGTGTGGGAGCAGTAGAAATCCGTTGTTAGTAGGTGCTTCGCGATCGTCGTGAAGCGTTGTGTTTAACCCTTTAACCCCGCGTGGCATTCGCACTTTAGCCGAAATTGCTGACCGTCCGGCCAGCCGGGCACCGCGAGAACCATGCAAATTTTGATTTTTATGTCCGACCTGCAAACCTCTACCCCGAATACCGAATCTTTTGCGGCTCTGTTCGAAGAGTCGCTGACCAAGCAAGACATGCGCGCCGGTGAAGTGATTTCCGCCGAAGTCGTGCGTGTTGACCACAACTTCGTGGTCGTCAACGCTGGTCTCAAGTCCGAAGCCTACATCCCGCTCGAAGAGTTCCTGAACGACGCGGGCGAGGTAGAAGTGCAGGCGGGCGACTTCGTTTCCGTCGCGATCGACGCGCTGGAAAACGGCTATGGCGACACGATCCTGTCGCGCGACAAGGCGAAGCGTCTGGCTTCGTGGCTGTCGCTGGAAAAGGCTCTCGACAACAACGAACTCGTGACCGGCACGATCACGGGCAAGGTCAAGGGCGGCATGACCGTCATGGTCAACGGCATCCGCGCGTTCCTGCCGGGTTCGCTGGTCGACACGCGTCCGGTCAAGGACACGACCCCGTACGAAGGCAAGACGCTGGAATTCCGCGTCATCAAGCTCGACCGCAAACGTAACAACGTCGTGCTGTCGCGCCGTGCCGTGATCGAAGCGACCCAAGGCGAAGAGCGCGCAAAGCTGCTCGAAACGCTGAAGGAAGGCGCGATCGTGGAAGGCGTGGTGAAGAACATCACCGATTACGGCGCGTTCGTGGACCTCGGCGGTATCGACGGCCTGCTGCACATTACCGACATCGCATGGCGTCGTGTGCGTCACCCGAGCGAAGTGCTGTCGGTTGGCCAGGAAGTCACCGCTAAGATCCTCAAGTTCGATCAAGAAAAGAACCGCGTTTCGCTGGGCATCAAGCAACTGGGCGACGATCCGTGGGAAGGCATCTCGCGCCGTTACCCGTCGGGCACGCGCCTGTTCGGTAAGGTCACCAACATCACCGACTACGGCGCATTCGTCGAAGTCGAATCGGGCATCGAAGGCCTGGTTCACGTGTCGGAAATGGACTGGACGAACAAGAACGTTGCACCGTCGAAGGTTGTGCAACTGGGCGACGAAGTCGAAGTCATGGTTCTCGAAATCGACGAAGACCGCCGCCGTATCAGTCTCGGCATGAAGCAATGCAAGCCGAACCCGTGGGACGACTTCAGCCGCAACTTCAAGAAGGGCGACAAGCTGCAAGGCGCAATCAAGTCGATCACCGACTTCGGCGTCTTCATCGGTCTGCCGGGCGGCATCGACGGTCTGGTTCACCTGTCGGACCTGTCGTGGTCGGAAACGGGCGAAGAAGCGGTTCGCAAGTACAAGAAGGGCGACGAAGTGGAAGCGATCGTTCTCGGCATCGACGTCGAGAAGGAACGCATTTCGCTGGGCATCAAGCAGCTCGAAGGCGACCCGTTCAGCAACTTCGTTGCAATGAACGACAAGGGTTCGATCGTCGACGGCGTGGTCAAGACGGTGGACGCGAAGGGTGCAGTGGTTCAGCTGTCGACGGAAGTCGAAGGCTACCTGCGCGCTTCGGAAATCGCACAAGACCGCGTGGAAGATGCTCGCAACGTGCTGAAGGAAGGCGACAAGGTCAACGCGATGATCATCAACATCGATCGCAAGTCGCGTGGCATCAACCTGTCGATCAAGGCCAAGGATTCGGCTGAGCAACAGGAAGCGATCCGCGGCCTGGCTTCGTCGGACTCGAGCTCGGCTGCCACCGGCACGACGAACCTCGGCGCGCTGTTGAAGGCCAAGCTCGACGGCCAGAACCAGTAAGCCTGAGAGGTCTGCTGCAGTATGACCAAATCGGAATTGGTCGCCCAGCTGGCTGCGCGATTTCCGCAACTTGTCCTTAAAGATGCGGATTTCGCGGTGAAGACGATGCTTGATGCGATGTCGGAGGCACTTGCCAACGGTCATCGCATCGAAATTCGCGGCTTCGGCAGCTTCGGCCTTAACCGCCGTCCCTCCCGCGTCGGACGTAATCCGAAGTCGGGCGAGAAGGTGCTGGTACCTGAGAAGTACGTACCGCACTTCAAGCCCGGCAAGGAATTGCGCGAACGGGTAGATCGTCGCGCGGGAGAGCCGCTGAAGGCCGAAGAGCCGGATGACGATCTGTAAATGCCTCGCTGTGCCGTTTGCAGCGTGGCATTGGTGGCGTCAGCGGCCAAAGCCAGTCGGCAAAAGACCAGAAAAAGCGCCTTTGGGCGCTTTTTTTTCGCCTGTATGTTTGGCGTTTGGTGCCGCGGCGTTTCGCCCCGGGTTGACTCGTGGCCCGCGGGCATGGCGGGCGAGCATGCCCACAAGCGGGCGGGCAACCATGGCCCGCAGGCACTCCACTACACTCCCGCAAGCATGCAAGCCGCCTCACCCTGCAAGCAAACTAGCGCGGGCTGCAAGCGCGCGAGCCAGTGCGGCCCGCAAGCACGTGAGCCAAGACGCGTGGTAAGCATGTGAGCCGTTACGGCCTACAGCAGACAGGGCCAGCACGACCGCAAACAAAGAAGGCTAACTCACCGCGCATCTGCCCACCTCCCTGCCCACCTCCCGCCCGACACAAGACAACCTCGCATACCCCCCAATCCGCCAGTTCCTGCCCAGCCGCGAGGGCTTCAATTACAATACGGGTCACTTCGGCGCGGGCAACACCGTGGCGCGACGCGTCATCAAGCCGGCGTCACCCCGCAACTGCCGTCAAGAGACCTATTCATGAAATTTATCGTCTGGCTGATCCGTGTGCTGGTGTTCGTGCTGCTGCTGGTGGTGGCGCTCGCCAATACACAACCTGCTACGCTGAATTTCCTCGCCGGCTACGCATGGTCGGCGCCGTTGATCCTGATCGGCCTCGCGTTCTTCGTGGTGGGGCTGCTGGCCGGGCTGGTGTCGTCGATGCCGGCCATGCTGCGCTTGCGCATGGAAAATGGCCGGCTCAAGCGCGAGTTGCGGGTGGCGCGCGAAACCCCGGTCGTGGTCGAACAACCGCCCATGCCGCCGTTGATCTGAACCTTCCGCCGCGCGCCTTGAGCGCGGCTTTCCGTTTTCGCTTTCCCGCACATTTGCATTAATCGCATGGATCTAGACTTCTGGTGGCTGCTCGTCATACCCGTCGCGTTCGCGCTCGGCTGGATGGCCGCGCGCTACGACCTCAAGACGCTGCTGTCCGAAAGCGCCAACCTGCCGCGCTCGTATTTTCGCGGCCTGAATTTCCTGCTCAACGAGCAGCCGGACCAGGCGATCGACGCGTTCATCGAAGTGGTCAAGCTCGATCCGGAAACGGTCGAGTTGCACTTCGCGCTGGGCAATCTGTTCCGGCGCCGCGGTGAAACGGATCGCGCGATTCGCGTGCATCAAAACCTGTTGAGTCGCGCCGACCTGCCGGTCAGCGAGCGTGATCACGCGCTCTACGAGTTGGGACAAGACTTCCTGAAGGCGGGTCTGCTCGATCGCGCGGAAGAAACGTTCCGCTCGCTCGAAACCGGCGACTACGCGCTGGGCGCGCAACGCGCACTTCTCACCATCTACGAAATCGAGAAGGACTGGGTAAAGTCGATCGATACCGCCCGCCATCTGGAAACGATGGGCGCCGAGTCGCTCGACAAGGAAATTGCGCAGTTCCACTGCGAACTCGCCCAGGAAGCGCTACAACAGAAGAAACCGGACGAAGCCCGCCGCCAGCTCGGCTTCGCGCTGAAGGCGAACCCGACCAACGTGCGCGCCACGATCCTGTTCGGCGATGTCGACGCGGCCGGCGGCGCGCAGGAAGCGGCGATCGCCCAATGGCGTCGGGTAGAGGAGCAGAATCCGGCTTATCTGCCGCTGGTGGCCGAAAAGCTGATGAAGGCCTACGACGCGCTCGGCCGCCCGCAAGATGGCGCCGATCTGCTCACCACGTGGGTGGACCGCTATCCGACCAACGACCTGCTCGACGTTGCCTATCAGCACGTCGCATCGTTGCGCGGACCTGACGCCGCCCATGCACTGGCGCGTTCGCAAATGCAGAAGTCGCCGAATCTGGCGGGCATGACGCGGCTGCTCGAAGCGCAGGAAGCCGTCGCGGAAGAACCGCGGCGCAGCGAACTCGAACTGATGCGCACGCTGATCCGCCAGCGCACCAAAAATCTGCCACGGTATACGTGCCAGAATTGCGGTTTCAGGGCGCGGCTTTTCTACTGGCAGTGCCCGGGTTGCAGCGGTTGGGAAACCTATGCGCCGCGCCGCGTCGAGCCGATTACCGCATCGAACTGATGCTATGGCGGCCGCACCGGCTCCGGCCGTGCGGCCTGGCCGTCACCGGGCGCAGCAGGGCAAGCGCCCATGTGCGCACGCCTATCGCAACATGTTCATGACCGGCTTCATCGCCGGGAATCCTCACCGGAACCCTCTACCGGAAAGCGTATGAAAATCACCATTATCGGCACGGGCTATGTGGGTCTCGTCACTGGCGCGTGTCTTGCCGAGATCGGTCACGACGTTTTCTGTCTCGACGTCGACCCGCGCAAGATCGAAATCCTCAACAACGGCGGCGTGCCCATTCACGAGCCGGGCCTGCAGGAAATGATCGCGCGCACGCGCGCGGCGCGGCGCATCACGTTTTCCACGGATGTCGAAGCCAGCGTCGCGCACGGCGACGTGCAGTTCATCGCCGTCGGCACACCGCCGGACGAAGACGGCTCGGCCGATCTGCAATACGTGCTCGAAGCGGCCCGCAACATCGGCCGCACGATGAACGGCTTCAAGGTGATCGTCGACAAGTCGACGGTGCCGGTCGGCACCGCGCAGCGCGTACGCACGGTGGTTGAAGAAGAACTGGCTAAACGCGGGCTCGCCGACAGCGCGCAGCATCGCTTCTCGGTGGTGTCCAACCCCGAGTTCCTGAAGGAAGGTGCTGCGGTCGACGACTTCATGCGCCCCGACCGTATCGTGATCGGCATCGACGAAGACGAACCCGGTATGCGCGCGCGCGAATTGATGAAGCGTCTGTACGCGCCGTTCAACCGCAATCACGAACGCACGCTGTATATGGACGTGCGCTCGGCCGAATTCACGAAATACGCCGCCAACGCCATGCTGGCCACGCGCATCTCGTTCATGAACGAGATGTCGAATCTGGCGGACCGCGTCGGCGCGGATATCGAAGCGGTGCGCCGCGGCATCGGCTCGGATCCGCGGATCGGCTATCACTTCCTGTACGCCGGCTGCGGCTACGGCGGCTCGTGCTTCCCGAAGGACGTGCAGGCGCTGATCCGCACGGCGAGCGAAAGCGGCCACAATCTTCGCATCCTCGAAGCGGTCGAGGAAGTGAACCACAAACAGAAAGACGTGCTGGTGCACAAGATCACGAACACGCTCGGCAATGATCTGAGCGGCCGCACGTTCGCCGTGTGGGGCCTCGCGTTCAAGCCGAATACCGACGACATGCGCGAGGCGCCGAGCCGTCGTCTGATCGCGGAACTGCTGGCGCGCGGCGCCCAGGTGCGCGCCTACGATCCGGTCGCGGTGACCGAGGCGCGCCGCGTGTTCGCGATCGACCTGCACGACGCACCGGATCAGTTCGCGCGTCTGACCTTCACGACCACGCAGGACGAAACGCTCACCGGCGCCGACGCCCTCGTGATCGTGACCGAATGGAAAGAATTCAAGAGCCCGGATTTCGTTCATCTGAAATCGGTGCTGAAGTCGCCGCTGATTTTCGACGGCCGCAACCTGTATGAACCGGACGCGATGACCGAGCTCGGCATCGACTACCACTCGATTGGACGCCCTTATGCCCAACCCTCTGAACTTCCGGCCGTTGCCTGAGACCGTGCCCGGCGCCACGCCGACCACGCCCGCGCCACAACTCACGGTCGTGCCGCGCGAACAGCTTGCGGCCGCGCGCGTGCTGGTGGTGGGCGACGTCATGCTCGATCGTTACTGGTTCGGCGACGTGAACCGCATCTCGCCGGAAGCGCCCGTGCCGGTCGTGCACGTGCAGCGTCAGGAAGACCGCCTCGGCGGCGCGGCGAACGTGGCGCGCAACGCGGTTGCGCTCGGCGCGCAAGCCGGCTTGCTTTGCGTGGTCGGCCATGACGAACCCGGCGAGCGCATCGTGCAACTGCTCGACGAAAGCGGCGTGAAGCCGCATCTCGAACGCGATCCGGCGCTGCTCACCACGATCAAGCTGCGTGTGCTGTCGCGCCAGCAACAGTTGCTGCGCGTCGACTTCGAAAATTCGCCCGCGCACGAAGTGCTGCTCGCGGGTCTTGCGCGGTTCGACGAGCTGCTGCCGTCGCACGACGTGATTCTGATGTCCGACTACGCGAAGGGCGGCCTGACCCACGTCACGCAGATGATCGCGAAGGCGCACGCGGCGGGCAAGCCGGTGCTGGTCGATCCGAAGGGCGACGACTGGGAACGCTATCGCGGCGCCACGCTGATCACGCCGAACCGCGCCGAGTTGCGCGAAGTGGTCGGCCAGTGGAAATCCGAAGAAGATCTGATCGCGCGCGTGACGAAGCTGCGCACCGATCTGCAGTTCAAGGCGCTGCTGCTGACGCGTTCGGAAGAGGGCATGACGCTCTTCTCGGACGACGGCATCCTGCACGCGTCGGCGGTTGCGCGCGAAGTGTATGATGTCTCGGGCGCGGGCGACACCGTGATCGCCACGCTCGCCGCCATGCTCGGCGCGGGTCTCACGCTGGTCGAGGCGGTCGGGCTCGCGAATCGCGCGGCCGGTATCGTGGTCGGCAAACTCGGCACCGCCACCGTCGACTACGACGAACTTTTTCACTGATGCGGCTCGCCGGGTCCCTCGCTGTGCTTCCATGAACGGCGTGCAAAAGGGATCCGCGCGGCGTCGACTGAACCTGTCGATCGGAGCGAGCGCCAAGCGCTGACTCCGATCCAATGCCAAGCTCACTACCGCAGGATCATCAATCATGACCCTCATCGTCACCGGCGCGGCCGGTTTTATCGGCAGCAATCTCGTGAAGGCGCTCAACGAGCGCGGTGAACAACGCATCATCGCCGTGGACAATCTCACGCGCGCGGACAAGTTCAAGAACCTGGTCGACTGCGAGATCGACGACTACCTCGACAAGACCGAGTTCGTCGAACGCTTCAAGCGTGGCGACTTCGGCAAGGTACGCGCGATATTCCACGAAGGCGCCTGTTCGGACACGATGGAAACCGACGGCCGCTACATGATGGACAACAACTTCCGCTACAGCCGCGACGTGCTCGATGTCTGCCTCGCGCAGAACATCCAGTTCCTGTATGCGTCGTCGGCGGCAACATATGGCGGGTCGAGCCGTTTCGTCGAAAAGCGCGAGGTCGAGCAGCCGCTGAACGTGTACGGCTACTCGAAGTTCCTGTTCGATCAGGTGATCCGCCGCGTGCTGCCTACCGCGAAGAGCCAGATCGCGGGCTTCCGTTACTTCAACGTCTACGGGCCGCGCGAGACGCATAAGGCGCGCATGGCGTCGGTAGCGTTTCACAACTTCAACCAGTTCCGCGCCGAGGGCAAAGTCAAGCTGTTCGGCGAATACAACGGCTACGCCGCGGGCGAGCAGACGCGCGATTTCGTCTCGGTGGAAGACGTGGTGAAGGTCAATCTGTTCTTCTTCGACAATCCGGACAAGTCGGGCATCTTCAACCTGGGCAGCGGCCGCGCGCAACCGTTCAACGACATCGCCAGCACAGTGGTCAACACGCTGCGCTCGCTGAACAACGAACCGGCACTCTCGCTCGCTGATCAGGTGCAGCGCGGGCTGATCGAATACATTCCGTTCCCCGACGCGTTGCGCGGCAAGTACCAGTGCTTCACGCAGGCGGACCAATCGAAGCTGCGCGCGGCCGGCTACGACGCGCCGTTCCTGAGCGTGCAGGAAGGTGTCGACCGTTACGTGCGTTGGCTATTCGGCCAGGTGTAAATAATTCGGATCCCTCTTTAAACTGGAATCTCCCGGTTGGTGATGGTCGCCAACCGGTTGTACGAGGGAGATTCCATATGTTTCGAAAAATTCTGGTTACCGCGGCCATGCTCGCCGCTTTTGGCCACGCTTATGCGGCGGTCGACGTCAACACGGCTAATGAGGATGCGTTGCGCGGCATCAAGGGCATCGGTCCTGCCAAAGCGAAAGCCATTCTCGAAGAGCGTGCAGCGCATGGTCCGTTCAAGGACCCGGCCGACCTCGGCAAGCGCGTCAAAGGCATGGGCGGGCATACCGTCGAGCGCCTGCAGGCGGAGGGTCTCGCTGTCGGTCCGGCTGGCGCGGCTGCTAACCCGCAGGCTGCGGCGTCTGCACAGACCAAAGGCGCGGCCGCTCCGGCCGCCACGCCGAAGAACGGCGCCACGGTGGCAGTGAAGAAATAGCCTGACATGGACCGCGCGCGTGGGTCTCGTGACTCGCGCGCCCGGTCCGTCCGCATCGTTTTCACCTTCATGGTCGGAGTTGGCAATAACGCTCCTTCAGCTGTCATGCAGATGACTGGCTCCCGCGGTACTCAGCCGCGGGCTTTTTGCGTTGCGGGCGCTCGCACACGGGCGCCTGCATCCATGCGGGCAGAAGGGCCGCACGGCAGCCGCGGGCACGGTGGTTTAGAATCGATGGATTGAAGACTCCGCGCATCGACAGCACCAGAACCGATATGGCTTACAAAACGATTGAAGACACGATCGGCAATACGCCGCTCGTACAACTCGTCCGGCTTCCCGACGACGAGATTCGCAGCCGCAATAACGTGATTCTTGCAAAGCTCGAGGGCAACAACCCGGCGGGCTCGGTGAAGGATCGCCCGGCGTTGTCGATGATCAAGAAAGCGGAAGCGCGCGGACGCATCAAGCCGGGCGACACGCTGATCGAATCGACCAGCGGCAACACGGGCATCGCGCTCGCCATGGCGGCCGCGATCCGTGGCTACAAGATGGTTTTGATCATGCCGGAAGATCTGTCGGTGGAACGCCGTCAGAGCATGGCCGCGTATGGCGCGCAGATCGTGCTCACGCCGGTCACGGGCGGCATGGAGTACGCACGCGATCTGGCCGAGCAGATGCAGCGCGAAGGCAAAGGCATCATCCTCGACCAGTTTGCCAACCCGGACAATCCGGCCGCGCACGTCGAAGGCACGGGCCCGGAAATCTGGCGCGACACGGAAGGGCGCATCACCCACTTTGTGTCGTCTATGGGCACGACCGGCACGATCATGGGCGTGTCCAGCTATCTGAAAGAACAGAATCAGGCTATCGAGATCATCGGCGCGCAACCCGAAGAAGGTTCGCGCATTCCGGGCATCCGCAAATGGCCGGAAGCTTATCTGCCGAAGATTTTCGATCGCAGCCGCGTGGACCGCGTCGAGAACGTGAGTCAGGCCGCCGCGGAAGCGATGGCGCGCCGCATGGCCTCGGTGGAAGGGATTTTTGCCGGCATCTCGTCGGGCGGCGCGTGCGAAGTGGCGCTGCGCATCGCACGGCAGGTTGAGAACGCGACGATCGTGTTCATCGTCTGCGATCGCGGCGACCGCTATTTGTCGACGGGTGTGTTTCCCGCGTAAGACGTCGCTTAAAGTCTCGCTTGCCAATAAAAAAGCGCCGGTTCAAGACCGGCGCTTTCTTATCTCGTCGACTTGTGAGGCGCACCCGGCGCCGGCACGACAGGTTACTGCGAGGCCGCAACCGGTGGCGCGGCATTGTTGCCGGCGTTGGTTGCGTCGCCGGCTTCCATTTGCGCCTTGACTCGCTGACCCAACTGATACACCGCAAGCGCATAAAAGAAGCTGCGGTTGTAGCGCGTCAGCACATAGAAGTTTTTCAAGCCCAGCTTGAACTCGGTGCCACGTCCCGGCGAGGGCAGGTCCACCACCGTCACCGGCGTGCCGGCTTCCGACGCCACATCCACACCCGGTTCGTTCAGCAGCAAGCCGGCCCGCAGCAATTGATCGAGCGGCCAGTGCGGCTCGGGCTGGCCATCGGCGGCGGCTTGCGCGACGCCCAGGCTGCCGGCGTCCGAGCCGATCTTCCACACCACCGGCCGGCCGCTTTCCCAGCCGTTCTGCCGCAGATAATTCGCCACGCTGCCGATCGCATCCGCCTGGCTCGTGCGCAGGTCGATCTGCTTGTTGCCGTCGTAGCTCACCGCGTATTGCACGATGCTGCTCGGCAGGAACTGCGGAATGCCGATCGCGCCGGTATAGGAACCGAGCACCGTGGTCGGATCGATCTGCGAGTCGCGCGTCCACACCAGATAGTCTTCGAGGTTCTTGCGGAAGGTCGCCTGGCGATCCGCGCGATTGGCGGTGCTCGGATAGTCGAAGCTGAGCGTGGTCAGCGCATCGAGCACGCGGAAGTTGCCCATGAAGCGCCCATAGATCGTCTCCACGCCGATGATGCCGACGATCACTTCCGGCGGCACGCCGAACTCTTCATACGCGCGTTGCAGCGTGGCCTGGTTCGCGCGCCAGAAGCGCACGCCGGCATTGATGCGGACCTGGTCGAGAAAGCGCGACTGATACACGCGCCAGTTCTTGACCGACGGCGAGGGCGACGGCGTTACGAGCTTGACCGCGGTCGCCGAATAACTCACGCCTGCAAAGAGCGAGTGCAGCGTGGCTTCGTCGAAGTCGTAGCGCGCGACCATGTCATTGATGAACGCGTTGACGTCGGCATTGTTCGCGTAGCGCTGCGGGATGATCTCTTCTTCGAACGTTTGCCCTTGCGGCACCGCGGGTTGCGGCTGGCCTTGCGCGAGCAGTACCGGCGGTTTTTTGGCGGCGCTCTGCGCGCTCGCCGGACTGGTTGCCATGAACATGCACGATGCGACGGACAGTGCGGCGGCGATGGTTCTGGTGCGTAGCCGGTTTCGTGCAGACAGAGCAAGCTTGACGGTCATAGTGAGCTAAAGGCGCGTGGCGCAGGAGACAAGGGAAAGACGGGGAAAAACCGATCGGGGCAGTATACCCGACGCCTCCCGCAAAACTGTGCCTGAGGCGTCACAGCCACATCGTGTGGTAACTTGATGCATGTTGGCGCGCCGAGGGCGCGCACCCCTGGATGGAGACATGCCGCGCGCGCCTCGAAGGCGTGACGCCGCAGAAAGAGAATCATGGCAACAGGCTTCTATTCCCACGCCGACTGTCTGCTGCACGATATGGGGCAATGGCATCCCGAATGCCCCGCGCGTCTGCAGGCCATCGAAGATCAGTTGATCGCGAGCCGCATCGACTCCTTGATCGAGCGCGAGTCGCCGCCGCTCGCCGACGACGCCGCGTTGCTGCGCGTGCATACGCAAGCTCACGTCGACTATATCCGCAGCCGCTCGCCGGCTGAAGGCGTCGCCGAAATCGATCCCGATACGACGATGTGCCCGCACACGTTGCAAGCCGCGTTGCGCGCGGCCGGCGCCGCGGTCGCCGCGACCGATGCGGTGATCGAAGGCCGTTACGACAACGCCTTCTGCAGCGTGCGCCCGCCCGGCCACCACGCGGAGCCTGCGCGTGCCATGGGCTTCTGTTTCTTCAACAACGTCGCGATCGCCGCGCGTCATGCGCTCGAAGTGCACGGGCTGCAACGCGTCGCGATTATCGATTTCGACGTGCATCACGGCAACGGCACCGAGGCGGCTTTCTCGGGCGACTCGCGTGTGCTGATGTGCAGCATCTTCCAGCATCCGTTTTACCCGTTCACTGGCGCCGACAATCAGGCGCCCAACATGTGCAACGTGCCGATGCCCGCGCGCTCGAAAGGCATGGCAGTGCGCGAAGCGGTGGACATGCTGTGGTTGCCGCGCCTGCATGAGTTCAAGCCGGAGATGCTGTTCATCTCGGCCGGCTTCGACGCGCATCGCGAGGACGACCTCGGCAACATGGGCCTCGTCGAAGACGATTACGCCTGGATCACCGATCAGATGCGCGAGATCGCCAAGCGTTATGCGCACGGACGGATCGTCAGTTGTCTCGAAGGCGGTTACAACCTGTCCGCGCTCGGGCGCAGCGTAGTCGCGCATGTGCGCTCGCTGGCGGGGATCTGAGACGCTATGCCGCTGCGCCGCGCGCGCTATCCACTCAAAACGTATTAGGACCGAGCCATGAGTGCCGATGCGGGCAACGCTTCACTGGTCGAGATCGAACACGGCGCATACGGCGTGCCGGGCGTCGTGCGTGTGACGATGAACCGGTCCGACGCCTTCAACGCACTCTCAGAAGCTTTGCTCGACGAGCTACAGACCGCATTAAGCGAAATCGGGCGCTCGGATGCTCGCGTGGTCGTGATCGCCGGCGCGGGCCGAGCATTCTGCGCGGGACACGATCTGAAGGAAATGCGCGCGGCGCCGTCGCTGGCTTACTACCAGGCGCTGTTCGCCCGCTGCACGAAGCTCATGATGACGATCCAGCGCTTGCCGCAACCGGTGATCGCGCGTGTGCATGGCATCGCCACGGCGGCGGGTTGTCAACTCGTCGCGATGTGCGATCTGGCCGTCGCCGCCGACACGGCGCGGTTCGCCGTGTCGGGTGTGAATCTCGGGCTCTTCTGCGCGACGCCATCCGTGCCGCTGTCGCGCAACCTCTCGCGCAAGGCCGCGCTTGAAATGCTGCTTACCGGTGATTTCATCGATGCCGTTCAGGCGAAGCAGCAAGGGCTCATCAATCGCCAGGTTCCCGCGGATGCGCTCGACGTTGAAATCACGCGGCTCGCCACCAGTATCTGCGCGAAGCCCGTCGAAGCCGTGAGTGCCGGCAAAGGCCTGTTCTATCGTCAGTTGGAGATGGGTATCGAGGCGGCTTACCAACTCGCTGGCCAGACCATGGCCTGCAACATGATGGACGAGTCGGCGCTCGAAGGCGTGCAGGCTTTCATCGACAAACGACCGCCCGACTGGAAATCGTGACGCGCGCTAGCCGCGCGTCGCTCGGGCTCTATCGGATCACCAGCCGTTTTTCAATCCACTCGATCAAAGCCCCGATCACCCGATCGCGGTCGATGTCGTTCATCGTCTCGTGATAGCTCCCTTCGTGCAGCGTGAGCGTTTTGTCCGGCGAGCCTGCATGCTGGCCGAATTCGCGGCTGCCTTCGGGTTCGGTGAGCTTGTCGGCGGTGCCGTGATAGACCAGCAGCGGTAACCGCAAGCCCGCACGGCCGCGTTCGATGCGCGCCATCGCCAGCAGCAGTTCCGCGCCAGTGCGCGCGGGAATCGCGCCGTGATGCACGAGCGGATCGTTGCGATTGGCGTTCACCACGGGCTGAAGGCGCGAGAGCAAAGCGGCGTCGATTTTCATCGCCGGGAAGCTCGGGTAGAGACGGCTGATCACCTGGCTCAACTTGAGCATCCAGCGCGGCACGTCGCGGCCGGGTGCGAGCGCCGGGCTCGACAGGATCAGGCCGTTCAGGCGCCGGCCGCTCGGTTCGAGCCGTTCGATCGCATACAGCGCGGCCACGGCGCCGCCCATGCTGTGGCCCATCAGGAAGAGCGGGGCGCAACTTTGCGCGGCGGCGTCGAGCAGGGCTTGCGCGTCCAATAGATAGTCGTCGAAGCGTTTCACGTAGGAGCGCTTGCCGGGCGCGTGGCCGTGGCCGCGCAGATCGATCGCCACCAGTTCGATGCCCGCCGCGTTCAGCCGCCCGGCGAGCGCTGAGTAGCGGCCGGCGTGCTCAGCGAGGCCGTGCAGCAGCGCGACGGTGGCACGCATTGGCGTGGTCGCCGGCCAGCGGTACAGCGGTAAGGCGATGCCGTCGGCGGTCGTAACCGAGCCGCGTTGCGGCTCACCGGCGGTGTTACCGCCGCTGTTGCCCGCCACCAACCGAACATTGCTGCTTTGAGAACTCTCCATGCCTGCGCGCCTATCCCGTTTTAATTCCGCCGATCATAGTCGCAGCGACCATGCGCGCGCGAGTGGCCCACACGGAGTGAGCCTCTAATGCTTTCAGGTTATGAAAAGATCGTAATTGATTATTAAAGGGAATGACGACGCTGCGGTAGAATTGCGGGCTCAAATCCCAATAAAAGCAACGGCGGCCGCTTGTCGGGAGCACACAACGCTCGCTGACAGACTCCGCCGTTTCGTTTTTCCATGATCGAAATACGCAATATCTCCCAGCGGTTCGCCGGGCCCCGGGGCTGGGTCGAGGCGCTGCACAACGTCAATCTGTCGATTCCGGCGGGCGAGGTGTTCGGCATCATCGGCCGCAGCGGTGCGGGCAAGAGTACGCTCGTGCGCACTCTCAACCTGCTGACGCGCCCGAGCGAAGGCAATATCGTCGTCAACGGCCGCGATCTGACGACGCTGCCCGCCGCGCAATTGCGCGAGGCGCGCCGCGAGATCGGCATGATCTTCCAGCACTTCAATTTGCTGTCCTCGCGCACGGTGTACGAGAACGTCGCGCTGCCGCTCGAACTCGCCGGCATGAAGCGCGACGAAATCGAAGCGAACGTGCTGCCGCTGCTCGAACTGGTCGGTCTTTCAGCGCAGAAGGATCGGTATCCGGCGCAGATCAGCGGCGGGCAAAAACAGCGCGTCGGCATCGCGCGCGCTTTGGCAAGCAAGCCGAAAGTGCTGCTCTCCGACGAAGCGACCTCCGCGCTCGATCCTGAAACCACGCGCGCGATTCTCGACCTGCTCAAGCGCATCAATCGTGAACTGAACCTGACGATCGTGCTGATCACGCACCAGATGGACGTGATCAAGCAGGTCTGCGATCGCGTTGCCGTGCTGGACGCGGGCCGTGTGGTCGAAGAAGGCAAGGTCATCGACGTGTTCCTGCAGCCGCACCACGAAGTCACGCGCGCGTTGATCGGCGACGTGATCGCGCAGGAACTGCCGCCCGCCATGAAGGCGCGCGTCGCCGAGCGGCTGAAGACCGGCAGCGGCCACTTGCTGCGCCTCGCGTTCACCGGCTCAGGCGTCGATCAGCCTATTCTCTCGGAAACGATTCGCCGCTACGAACTCGACTTCAACATTCTGCACGGCCAGATCGACGAGATCCAGGGGCAGGCGTTCGGCTCGCTCGCGGTGCTCGCGGGCGGCGAACCGACCAAGGTGGCGCAGGCGCTGACGTATCTGCGCGAACAGGGCGTGGTGGTGGAGGAGTTGTCGTATGTTGAGTGAAATGTTCGATATGTTCGTCCAGTCGTTCTGGGAAACGCTCGTCATGGTGGGCATTTCCGGACTGGTCGGCGCTTTGGTTGGCTTGCCGCTCGGCGTGGTGCTGTATCTCACGGATCGCCAGGGCGTGCTGCAGAACATCGCCGTGAATCGCGCGATGGGCGTGGTCGTCAATGCGGTCCGTTCGACGCCGTTCATCATCCTGCTGGTGGCCGTGATTCCGTTCACGCGTCTGGTGGTCGGTTCGTCGATCGGCACGGCGGCCGCCGTCGTGCCGCTGACGATCGCCGCCGCGCCGTTCATCGCGCGTCTGGTCGAGACCGCGCTGCGCGAAGTGGATCGCGGTCTGATCGAAGCGGCCCAGGCGATGGGCGCGACCACCAGCCAGATCGTCTTCAAGGTGTTGTTGCCGGAGTCGCTGCCGGGCGTGGTCGCCGGCTTGACGATCACCTTCGTCTCGCTGGTCGGCTATTCGGCGATGGCCGGTGCGATCGGCGGCGGCGGCCTCGGCGATCTCGGCATTCGCTACGGGTATCAGCGGTTCCTGCCGGAAGTGATGTTGACGGTCGTGGTGATTCTGATCGTCTTCGTGCAGTTGGTGCAGTCGTTCGGGGATTGGCTCGTGCGTCGTTTGAGCCATAAGTAAAACAACAAAGTCGACAGGTTTGGAAAGGTCCATCATGCAACGTCGTTTCATTCTCAAGCTGGCTGCGGCGCTCGGCGCCGCATCGCTCTTCGCCGCCAACGCGGCTCACGCTGAAGACACGATCAAGGTCGGCGTCACCGGCGGTCCGCACGCGCAGATCATGGAAGTCGTGAAGACGGTCGCGGCGAAGAACGGTCTGAACATCAAGATCGTCGAATTCTCCGACTACGTGCAGCCGAACGCCGCGCTCGCCGGCGGCGATCTGGACGCGAACAGCTACCAGCACGACCCGTATCTGCAAGCGCAGGTGAAAGACCGCGGCTACAAGCTGATCCGTGTCGCTGACACGGTCACGTACCCGATGGGCGTCTATTCGAAGAAAGTGAAGACGCTTGCCGAACTGCAGCCGGGCGCGAAGATCGCGGTGCCGAACGATCCGACCAACGGCGGCCGCGCGTTGCTGCTGCTGCAAAAGCAGGGTCTGCTCAAGCGGCGTGCCGACGCGGGCCTGAAGGCGACGCCGCTCGATATCGTCGACAACCCGAAGAAGTTGAAGATCGTCGAACTCGACGCCGCGCAGATTCCGCGCTCGCTGAACGACGTGGACGCGGCTGCGATCAACACGAACTTCGCGATGGAAGCGGGTCTGAAGCCGAAGCAGGACGCCATCGCGATCGAAGACCCGAAAGGTCCGTACGTGAACATCATCGCAATTCGCGAGGCAGATAAAAATAAGCCGTGGGTCGCGAAGCTGGTCGCGGCGTATCATTCGCCGGAAGTGAAGCAGTTCGTGGAAAGCAAATTCGGCGGGTCGGTCATCACCGCGTGGTAAGCGGGCGGCCTGCAAAGCAAGCAAGACACGACGGCAATGGAAAGTTTAGAGTCGTAAGTCTTAACCCGGGGTTGTCTCCCGGGTTTTTTCGAGTTTAAAATAGAACGACCGTTCGATATTGCCGTCACGCCGCTGGGGAGCGATATCCTCCTGCTAAAGCACCCGCGACCGGGCTGCCGTGAGGGCAGTCGTTATAATGTTCGTTGGGTTGACGTATTCGTAACTTTGGAGCGTGTGCATGAAAATCCTGGTGCCAGTCAAAAGAGTGGTCGATTACAACGTGAAAGTTCGAGTCAAGTCGGACGGCACGGGCGTCGACATCGCGAACGTGAAGATGTCGATGAATCCGTTCGACGAAATCGCGGTTGAAGAAGCCGTGCGTCTGAAGGAAGCGGGCGTGGCGACGGAAGTGATCGCTGTGTCGGCGGGTGTGACGCAATCGCAGGAAACGTTGCGTACGGCGCTGGCGATCGGCGCGGATCGCGCGATCCTGATCGAGTCTTCGCAGGAACTGCAGCCGCTGGCCGTGGCCAAGCTGCTGAAGGCACTGGTCGACAAAGAACAGCCTGGGCTGGTCATTCTCGGCAAGCAGGCTATCGACGACGATTCGAATCAGACTGGTCAGATGCTCGCTGCGTTGGCTGGTCTGCCGCAAGCGACGTTTGCTTCGAAGGTTGTCGTCGCTGACGGCAAAGCTACCGTTTCGCGTGAAGTGGACGGCGGCGCTGAAACGCTGTCTTTGAAGCTGCCCGCTGTCGTCACCACCGACCTGCGCCTGAACGAGCCGCGCTACGTGACGCTGCCGAACATCATGAAGGCGAAGAAGAAGCCGCTGGAAGTTCTCAAGCCGGAAGATCTGGGCGTTGATGTCACGCCGCGCCTGAAGACGCTGAAAGTTGTCGAGCCGCCCAAGCGCTCCGCCGGTGTGAAGGTGCCGGATGTGAAGACGCTGGTCGAGAAGCTGAAGACCGAAGCCAAGGTGCTTTAAGTAGAACGCGGAGACAGAGCAAATGACGAATCTGGTAATTGCAGAACACGACAACGCGTCGATCAAGGCCGCGACGCTGAACACGATTGCAGCCGCGCAGAAGATTGGTGGCGATATTCACGTGCTGGTGGCGGGCCACAACGCACAAGCCGCAGCAGATGCAGCAGCGAAGATTGCAGGCGTTAGCAAAGTGCTGCTGGCCGACGCGCCGCAGCTCGAAGCGGGTCTTGCGGAAAACGTCGAAGCAACGGTGCTGAACATCGCGAAGGACTACACGCACATCCTCGCGCCGGCGACCGCGTACGGCAAGAACATCACGCCGCGTATTGCAGCAAAGCTGGATGTCGCGCAGATCAGCGACATCACGGCGGTGGATTCGGCTGATACTTTTGAGCGTCCGATCTACGCCGGCAACGCGATCGCTACCGTTCAATCGGCTGATCCAATCAAGGTCATCACGGTGCGCACGACCGGTTTCGATGCCGTCGCAGCCGAAGGCGGCAGCGCATCGGTTGAGAAAATCGAAGCAGCGGCCGACAGCGGCATCTCGTCATTCGTGAGCCGTGAAGTGACGAAGCTGGATCGTCCGGAACTGACGTCGGCGAAGGTCATCGTCTCGGGTGGCCGCGGTCTGGGCAACGGCGAGAACTACACCAAGGTTCTCGAACCGCTGGCGGACAAGCTGAACGCAGCGCTGGGCGCATCGCGCGCCGCGGTCGACGCGGGCTTCGTGCCGAACGACTATCAGGTCGGCCAAACCGGCAAGATCGTCGCGCCGCAGCTGTACATCGCAGTCGGCATCTCGGGCGCGATCCAGCATCTGGCCGGCATGAAAGACAGCAAGGTGATCGTCGCGATCAATAAAGACGAAGAAGCGCCGATCTTCAGCGTCGCCGATTACGGTCTGGTGGGCGATCTGTTCACGCTCGTGCCTGAACTCGTTAGCGAACTCGGCTAAGCGCCGTAGCGCCGAATAAAAGGCGTCTGGCAGCACAGGAAGGGCGCGGGACCGATCAAGTCCAGCGCCCTTTTTTTATATCCGAAGCGGGAGGAGAACCGAAATGAGCTATACGGCGCCCATTAAAGACATGCTGTTCGTC
>NZ_JAQQDJ010000006.1:0-408043 GCF_046028095.1 Paraburkholderia phytofirmans | reverse complement strand
TGCGAGCGACTTCTCCCTGCGCACACCGGCGCTCGCGCTGCTGCTGTGCTCGATGCTCACGGGCTGTCTGGTGGGCCCAAACTTCGAACGCCCGCAGACCGCCACGCCCGACGTGTTCAACCGCACCCGGACCGCACAGGCTTCGAGCAAGGCAGTCGAATCTGAATTCACACCGCAATGGTGGACGCTGTTCAACGATCCGATACTGGACTCGCTGGAACAGCAACTGACCGATGCGAATCTCGATGTGGCAGCCGCGTCGGCACGTCTGCGGCAAAGCCGGGCGCAACAGCGCATTGCCGGTGCCGAAGAATATCCGACGCTGAACGGCGCCGCCTCCTATGACCGCGAGCGCGGCAGTCCGAACGGCATCCTGTCGCTGCTTGGCGTCACGCCGACGGGAAGTCAGACGCAGTCGGCATCGGGCAGCGCGCCGCTTGGTGTCGCGCCGTTGCCGGGATCCAAGGGCTCGCCTGCTTACGATCTGTACCAGTTCGGCTTCGATGCCTCATGGGAACTCGACTTCTGGGGCCGCGTGCGACGCGGTGTCGAGGCCGCATCGGCGCTCTCCGATGCCTCGTACGAGGACCGTAATGCGATCCTGCTGTCCGCCCGCGCCGAACTCGCGCGCGACTACATTCAGTTGCGCGACACGCAGGCGCTGCTGCAGATCGCGAAACAGAACCTCGACATCGCCCACGACGCCACGAAGCTCACGCAAAACCGGGTGCATGAAGGCGTCACGACGGACCTCGACGTGGCCAACGCAATGGCCCAGGCGGAGTCGATCGAAAGCCTGATCCCGACGCTCGAATCGCGCAACACGACCACGATCAATGCGATTGGCGTGCTGCTGGCGAAAGAACCGGGTGCGTTGCAGCAGATGCTCGCCGAGCCGCACGATGTGCCGGCGCTGCCCGATCAGGTGCCGATTGGCGTTCCGTCGGAACTGGTGCAGCGCCGACCCGACATCCGCAAAGCCGAGGCCCAGTTGCATGCGGCCACTGCGACGATCGGCATGGCGAAGGCCGACTTCTATCCGCGCATTTCGCTGAACGGCAGCGCGGGGTTCCAGAGCCTGCAACTGTCGAATCTCGCCGACTGGGCGTCCGGCCAGTTTGTCGTGGGACCGTCGATCACGCTGCCGATATTCGAAGGCGGACGCCTGAAGGGCACGCTTCATTTGCGCGAGGCGCAGCAGCAGGAAGCGGCGATTGTCTACAAGCACACCGTGCTTCAGGCATGGCGTGAGGTGGACGATGCACTGGTTGTCTATGACGCCGAACAGCGGCGCCGCGATCGGCTGAAAACGGTTGTGAGCCTGAACCAGCGCGCGCTGTCGATTGCGCAGCAACGGTACAAGGCGGGTGCGGTGGATTTCCTCGACGTGCTGAACGTGCAGAAACAGTTGCTCGATGCGCAGAGTAATCTTGAACAGAGCAAGGCCGCCGCGGACGCGAACCTCATCACGCTATGCAAGGTGCTCGGTGGCGGATGGGAATCAACGTATGCCAGGCAGGAAAGTCCTCATTGAACCAGTGTTCTGCCGCGTGCGACAAGATGTGCGTATGAGACCCATGTTCCTGTAGCTGACCTCTTTCAAACATGAGGTCAGCGAACAGGCACCTTTACGACTCCACCAGCCGTTCCGACGCCGCCTATATCTTTGCGTTCAACGCAGCGACCGGAAGCTCACGCGAACTTCTTCCGAGAAAACTTGCGGCTGCTCCCAGGCCGCAAAATGTCCGCCTTTGGGGAGGCGATTGTAGTGAATCAGCTTCGGATACGCCTTCGCTGTCCAGCTTTGCGGTGCAGCGTAGATTTCATCTGGAAAGACGCTGACGGCAACCGGGATGGCAACGTGCTTCGGAGCAAAGAAGTTGAGCTTGTTCTCCCAATACAACCGGCCCGACGATATTGCCGTGTTCGTGAGCCAATAGAGCGTGACGTTGTCGAGAACGTCGTCTCGCGTAAGCCCCTCGGACTGTCCGTCGAACACGCGTGCGATAAGCGCCTGACTGGCTGAGTCGTGGTCGAGCATCCACGCGGCGAGGCCGACAGGCGAATCCTCAATGCCGTACAACGTCTGCGGGCGGTTCGCCATTTCCAATGCGTAGCCAAGGCCGTGCTTATAGAAATAGTCGAGCTGATCGAACGCGTGCTTTTCATCGGGGGAGAGACCTGCAGGCGCCGGCTCTCCGAGCTTGAGTGCCTGTGCAATGTCGTCCGGCACAGTTGCCGGCATGTTGGTATGAATGCCGAGCAGTTCCGGCGGTGCCAGCAGAGCCATCTGCTCCGTGACAGCATTCCCCCAATCGCCGCCTTGCGCCACATATCGCGTGTAGCCGAGCCGTTTCATCAGTACGACCCAGGCGCGTGCGATGCGAACAGGATCCCAGCCGGTCGCCGTCGGTTTGCCTGAGAACCCGTAACCCGGCAGCGACGGAATCACCACATCGAATGCGTCCGACGCCGTCCCGCCATGGGCGGTCGGATTGGTCAGCGGACCGATGATCTTCAACTGCTCGATGATCGAACCGGGCCACCCGTGCGTAACGATAACCGGCAACGCATTGGCATCTTTCGAACGGACGTGGATGAAATGAATGTCGACCCCGTCGATCTCGGTGACGAACTGCGGCAGCGCGTTCAGCCTCGCTTCGACTTTGCGCCAGTCATAGCCGCTCGCCCAATAACGCGCGAGCTTCTGCATTGTCGCGAGCTGCACACCTTGTGACGCATCGGTCACCGTCTCGCGGTCTGGCCACCTGGTTGCCTTGATACGTCTCTTCAATTCGATGAGTTGCGATTCCGGCGCGTGCACACGAAGTGGACGAATAGCGGTCTTGTCACCGCCGCTCGACTTCGTGATCTCAGTGATAGTTTGATTCGTTTCCGCGAAAGCGAGTCGACTCAACGAGCCCGCAACAGCGGCCGCCGCTGCCACACCGATAAACCGGCGGCGCGACGGGGTCTGGGGAAGAATAGTGTCAGCCATACAAGCTCCTGTTCGGCAAAGAGTCCAATGAGGCGGA
Source organism: Paraburkholderia phytofirmans (assembly GCF_046028095.1). Taxonomy (GTDB): domain Bacteria; phylum Pseudomonadota; class Gammaproteobacteria; order Burkholderiales; family Burkholderiaceae; genus Paraburkholderia; species Paraburkholderia phytofirmans_A. The sequence goes on along the minus strand of NZ_JAQQDJ010000006.1, from coordinate 405,008 downwards.
GCGATGAGTGCGGCAGTACTGCAATATTCTGGGCAAGCGCCTTCGCGATTGTCCAATTGAACCGCCTGTAGAGGCAGCCTGTTGGCAAGCCTCACATCGTTATCGCTTCGACCGACCGCAAACCGCAGTTCGCAGTAGTTGTAGCGATTGTGTGGAAGCAAGCCCTCCGGGTAAACGGCCAGCCTAGAACAACAGTTGTGTCGGTCGCGAACAAATCCGTAGTGTTCGACTTTTCCAGCCATCGCCGTATCGACGCGATGCGTGAAAAGATCGTGTCCAAATTCCATGCACTAACGACCGTACCGGCTGAACAATCTCACATTACTTCGCATCGCTCAATATATTGAGCCGATTCTTGATTGACCGGTGCAGTCATGTTCATTGGTATCTGCCGAATGGGTGCCTACACTAATTTGTGTGGACCGGATGTCCCGCGCATTCTTTCTTCCGCGAATTTCCTCAGCATCAAAAAGGAAGCAAACATGAAACTGACCCAACTGCTGGTGGCACTTGTCGCAGGCCAACTGTTTTTCAACGGCAGCGCGATAGCACAGAACGACCAGGCGAGCACCGCTGCGAATCAAAGTGCGCAACCGGAAGCCGGCGCGAAGCATGAGTTCAGGATCAAGCGCGTGACGCCGGCATACTGGCGCGTCACCATCGACCATCCGCCCTTCAATATCTTCGGTCCGGAATCCATACCGCAGTTGAACAGCGTGATCACCCAGATAGAGAACGATCCCGAACTGAAGGTCGTGGTGTTCGATAGCGCGGTACCCGGTTTCTTCCTGACTCACTACGACTTCGTACCGCCCCTCGAAGTCACGACGCGCATGCCGCCCGGTCCGACAGGCATGGCGCCGCTACCCGATATGCTCACTCGCCTGAGCCGCTCTCCCGTGGTGTCGATCGTGTCGATCCGGGGCCGGGCTACGGGCGTTGGCAGCGAGTTGTCCCTTGCGTCCGACATGCGCTTCGCCAGCCGTGAAAAAGCCGTGCTCTCCCAATTCGAAGTGGGTGCCGGATTCGTTCCCGGCGGCGGACCGATGTCCCGTCTTCCCCGTCTAATGGGTCGAGGCCGCGCACTGGAAATTCTGCTGAGCGGCAACGATATCAACGGCGAACTTGCCGAACGCTATGGCTATGTCAACCGCTCTTTTCCGGATGCCGAATTGGACAGGTTTGTCGATACCCTCGCTCGCCGCATAGCATCCTTCGACAAGCAAACCATCGGAGAGATCAAGCACTTCGTGAACATTGCCACTCTCCCTCCCGATAGCGAAGTCGGGCCACAGTGGGACGCATTCATTACTTCCGTGCAACGTCCAGCGGCACAGCGGGACATCAAGAAACTGATGGAACTCGGACTGCAGAAAAAGCCTGACGTGGAAATTCATCTCGACCGCTACACCGGCCAGGTCAATCAACCGGACAAGTAATGCCACTCGCTTCGTAGCGGGCCGAGCGATCAGTCGCGGGGTTCATTTTGGCGGCTGCGTGCCGGCCTGCTCTGCAACGATATGGTTGGCATACCAGTCCGGCCAGTTTTCGTCATGCTGTCCGGAGAGTTTTTCATGTTCGCCATGCGCGGCCGCCGCGCGGCGCAGCGCCCCTGCGAGTTCCACTGCCGAAGTGAATGTCGTGGCGTGCGCGTCTACTCTTCCGGGAAGTCGGGTGGTCACCTCCTGGAAGACCCAGCCATTTCCGTCAGGATCGCTGAACGAAGCGAAGGAACCATAGCTGCTCCGCGCCGCTTGCGGGCCGCTCACGCGTCCCTCCTTGCCCGCACGATGGAAAAGGCCGCCGGCATCATGGAAAACTTCGCTCACGTCGATGCCGCGCTCGACAAGCTCAGCGTGCGCCCTGGTTATGTCGGACACAATGAGATGGAGTCCCTGCACCGATCCCGGCTCTTCCGTCGTGACGCCCTTGCCGAAAAGGATCGAGCATTGCGAGCCCGGGGGCGTGAAATGGACAACCCGAAACGCTTCATCTTTCGCGATATCGACGTCGAGCCTCCAACCTAAGCTGACGTAGAACTGCTTGGCGCGATCGACGTCGGAGACCGGGATGACAACTATCTCGAGCTTCATGTCGACCGTCTGCGCTGTACCTGCAGCCGTCCTGGCTTCGTTGGGTGTTTGTGCATTGCTCATGTCAAGCTCCTCGTGTTTCGGTGAATCAAGGGTGACTGATACGTTCTAACGTGGCGACTCGTCTAGCCGATCTGGAATGTCCGACTCCTTGTTGTTCGGCCTGACCGGATTGTTGTATCTGATGGCTTACCAAGAGGCGGGATGAACATGCAAGAAATCTCCAGTAAAGCTCCGCTTTCAAAAAGCTTCAAGGAGGAAAATCAATAATGAACAATTCTCACGAGTACAGGAGGAGTCAATGCATTCTTTGTGGCGAAATGTTCTTCGGTGCGACATCGCCGAAGAACCTGCCGCGTGCGATTAAACCGTCTTGTGACCAGGCACCACGCATCCTCACGCCGCGTGCGTCGCACCTGACTTGTTCCGCGCACGCAAGTCTGTTTGCGCCGGAGGGTATTCGAACCCGGCGCCAAAGCGCCTGGATTAGCCCCTTATCGGAGCCGTGGACCCGATCAATAACAGCGTCCACTCAATCGATTCGGAGGGTCTCCATGAGTACGTCACAAAAGGTCGTTGTCGTTACCGGCGCCTCACAAGGCATCGGCGCAGAAGTCGTCAAAACGCCAATCGTCACGCCCCAAATAAGCCACAAGGGCGCGAGCCCAGGCGCCGATGCGGTCAACGCAGAACAACCTTCATTCCGGCGCTGCCCGGGTCACCGGCCCACCGATTCGAACGGTGAAGGCCGCGCATATCGAGCCTCGGCTTGCCGCCAGCCGTAATCTTCCCGATAGTCACTCAACGGCAAAACAGTTGCTGCATCCTTGATGTCGTATCGAGCCGATGATCTGAAAAACTGGATGCAATAATCGACGAATGTCCTGAGCCTCGCCGGAAGCAGTTCCCTGTGCGAGTAGAAGAGACAGATTTCGACCTTGCTGTCGAATGTGGTGCACAGCGGCAGGATAGGCGTAAGGCGCCCGGCTTCGATATCCTCACGCACCATGGTCTCCGGCAATGCGGCAATACCGGTCCCCATGAGTGCCGCCGCCCTGAGCAAGATTTCGTTCCCGTCCATCGACGACATGGGAGACACGCTCACGCGCGCTTCGCCTTCGAGCAGATCGACGACGTCCACGCCTTTCTTGCGCGAATCCGTGTCCAGCAGAAGAAAGTGATGGTTCAGCTCGGCGGCGGTTAGAGGAACACCGTACTGTTCCAGATACGCGGGCGCTGCGACGAAGATACGCTGTGACTTCGACAACGTGCGGCGAATCACGGCGGACTGCTCGACAAGATGCGGCGGAAGAATCGCCATGTCGAATCGGCCGTCGTACAGGTTGGCGGCTCCCTCCTGAACGGAGACGATCAGATTCACATTGGGGGCAATGGCGTGATAGCCCCGCACCAGGCGCGAAAAGGTTTCACTCATCAGCATCGGATGCACGATCAGCCGCAGCTTTCCGCTGTCGACTTCACGCGAGCGCGTAATGCGGCGATTCGCTTCGTCGAGTTCTTCGAGCAGACGGCAGCAACTTTGATAGTAGGGTTGCGCCGCTTCAGTCAAAGAAACAGATCTTGTCGTCCTGAGCAAGACCCTCGTCTGGATGCACCCTTCGAGCTTGGCGATCGCTTTCGATACCGAACCTGTGGTCACATTCAGCGATTCCGCAGCCTTGCTGAAGCTTTGATACCGTGCGGCGGCAACGAATGCACGCAACATGTAGAGCTGGTCCATCTCGCACCTCACTGGTCAATGTAGAGATGTAGAGCAGAGTATTCAGGCGCCGCGAATCGTCCCTGGCGAGACAATTCAAACAGCCGGGAAACGAATGAAGGGTAAGCGCGAACGCTGTGTGGCACCATTGTTCGATATGGTGTAACCCATTGTGCGCTCGCGTGCCCGACTAATACGTTCGGATGCGCGCGCCTATCCGGCCTGAATGCTTTTTCGGCAACTTTTGCGTGGTCTCAGGACACGGCTATCGCGGCGCATCATGCACCAGCAAGACATCGCGGGACTTCGCGGGGGCGCGAATACGGGAAGGAAATCGGCTGGCGAATGGGTAAACGTCTAGATCGGACTGGTCTGCAACGGCTCGATCAAGTCGAGGGCCGATTCGAGGATCATCGCGCGGGCATTAACCGGCGCGGGCTTCGAGCGCTGCGGATGAAATATGCGGTCCCCGCGCCTGATCCGTTGCCCGCTCAACACGCATGTCCCTGACACCTTGGCGTTCGCGAGCCGCCAGACCTGGGCCCCGTAGAAGCAGCTGGTCGAGTCGCGCCAGGCAATGGTCACAGTGAGCGCTGTGGTCCGCTCGATCAGACTCACTTTCAGATGAGGTAAGTGCCCAATACCCGGCATCGCCTCGAAACCATGGGATGTCCCGCGTTTTGGCACCGGCCTCGTATCAGCGTCCGCGTCAGGGCATTGAAATCCCGATGACAACAGTCGTATCGTCTGACCCCACGGGTCCACTCGGCTAACCAGCATGGCCGCGCTCCTCATGAATCGAAACGTAACATTTCACTTTTCGCCGAACCGGACGCCACACCGGTAACAACACGTTAAGCGCACCGAACAGACGCTTGGTGACCCAAACGCCCAAGGACGGCTGCCGTTTGTCACCTATCGGTGCGTTTGCATATTTGCTCCGAAGCCATGATATGGCCATTGAGGTGTGGATAAAATGCGCGCTCAGGAAAAGGGCTTTTTCCTCGGCAATACTTCTGGCGCGGGCCCGATTCCTTCCCTGCATACACCTGCGCTGCAAGTCCGCGCCGCGCGATCGGCATAACTGCATTCTTGCGCAACGTGCCTAAGATCCGTGCCCAGTGGGTTCGCTTATGCGGCGAGGCGCATGAGCGTCTGTTGAACGCTGGCCGCCGTAGCGTAGCCCGAACTGAGCTGCCCGAACTTTCCGTTCTGCTCGACAAACAACGATGGGAAGCCCGACACACCCAAACGGCGGGTCAGCGCAAAATCCGCGCGAGCGGCCTGTATCGCTTCGTCCGAGGACCAGGCGGCGAGAAACGCATCGGCGTCGACGTCGAACCCCTGCGCCTTCAAAGCCGACGCGCCGATGCCCGCGAGAACCTCACCGTCCGTGGTATCAAGTCCATCGACATAGAATGCCCGCTGGAACGCGCCGAAGACCGTCAGCAGATTAGCCGCAGGCTTGATCAGACGTGCCGTCACCACCGCGCGGCAGACCGGTTCAGTGTCATAGACAAAATTCTTCCTCGCAAGCAACGCTTCACGATTGAATTGCGCGCCGCTCATTTGCTCGACGCGCGCCCAGTGCGTCAGGCGAAACTGCTTGCCTGCGTCGTCCAGAAGCTGTGTGGAGCCCGCGGCCAGGCCACCGAGCACCACCTGTACTTCAAGGTCGGGCATCGCCTCTACGAGGGTTGTCATCTCCCTGTGGACACCATAACACCAGGAGCACATTGGATCGCCTACAAATATGAGTCTCATCGCTAATTCCGTTAGATTCCACTGTTGCGCCGGCCCGTCGTGCCGATCTTGAAGAACACGTGATGCGCCACCGGGCGGCGTCGGGTGGAAGGATCATAGAACCGAATCGCGATGCCACGAACCACGCTAGCCTCAATTCACTCTTTACACCGTGTAACCAAGGTCTTCCTGTTTCGTCGATAGCTGCGTGCAGGTATGGCGCGGGCGGTCTAGACCGGATTTCGCTCCCACTGCATATACGGCCGTATGAGTTCCCCACGCTTTTTCAGTGGCACTGCCACCCGTTCGTACAATGGTTTTCAGCGGCCCGGCCATGTACCTTGATCTCATGGCGAGTGCGGCCGTCTCGCACGCCACCACCTGGAGGGCGAGTCGTGAATGCAAGGGAAGCAGCAAATTCGGTGATCAGCCTGCATGGCGACGCGCTCCCGTCAGCACCGCGCGAGATAGAGACCGACGCCGCCACAGTGAATGCGCTCTCCGAGCGGGTATTCAAAACACTCGTGCTTATCGTCTGCGGGTGGTCTCTGGTTGAAGCACCACTAGAGTTGGGCGGGGCCGACGTCCACGCCGGGCTGCTTGCCCTGCTCGTGTCGAAGCTCGTCGTGGTCGGCACGGGTCTCGCTGCCATTGCCAAAGCACGGTTCGCTCGCGGAATTTTTGCCTTTCTCTGCGGTGCGAGCGTGTTGGCCATCGCACCCGCACTTCCGATGGAATTCAACCATTCCTTCGCGATAGCAATCTTTTCTTCGATCGAATGCTTCAGCAAGGCCGCGTGCGTAATCGCATTCGCCGTCGCGTCGTCGCGGGAAAAGCAGTCTCGCGAGCAATAGCGTATTCGATAGAAACGCGGTTGCGCGTCGACGTACTTATTTGAGGAGGTGATTATGTCTCGCGTATTGCACAACTGGATTTTTGTCGGCACTCACGCCTACGACGAGTACACCTTCGTCCCGTGGCTCAACAAAAACGTGTATCGGCGGACGGTGGATCTGAGTCGTGTGTGCCTGCTGTGAGTCAATCCGCGAATGCGAACGGATGCTTCTGTCATACGGATGATTCGATTCGTCAGAAGAAACACCATTCTTGCCCGCTCGTCGCTCGGGCTACTGGGTAACGGAATAGGTGGCGACGCAATGAAACGAAGGAAGACCATGCGCAACAGGTAGCGATAAGCGCGAGCATTGCTTACTATACGAAAAGTATCGGCGTCAGCTTAGCGTAACGAACTTTTCGAAGATCGAGCGATGAAACATGACAACGTTGGGGTAGGAAGTGAATCATTGCCAGACTCGCTTGTTTATGTGGTCGACGACGACGAGTCCATTCGGGGCGCCCTGACCTCTCTGCTCATGTCGGTTGGAATTCACGTGCGCGCGTTCGAATCGGCCGACGATTTTCTCGCCACGGACATGCCGGACGTGCCGAGTTGTCTGATTCTCGATGTTCGTCTGCGAGGCACGAGCGGCCTGACGTTGCAGCAGGATCCCTTCAAAGAAAGTGTTCGATTCCCGGTCATATTTCTGACCGGGCATGGTGACATCGAGATGTCCGTCAAGGCAATGAAGGCGGGCGCTTTCGATTTCATGACCAAGCCGTTCAAGGATCAGGATCTGATCGATACGATCGCCGCGGCGCTGAAAAGGGATGGCGAATTAAAACGCCAGGAGAGGATCGTGGCGGGTATCCGTCAAACCTACGATTCGCTCACGGCGCGCGAGCGGGAAGTCATCAGGTTGGTCGCCGACGGACTGTTGAACAAGCAGATCGCCGACCTCCTGTGTCTGAGCGAAGTGACGGTCAAGATCCATCGCGCACAAGCGATGCACAAGCTGCAGGCGCGCTCGGTGCCTGATGTCGTCAGGAAGTTACAGCAGGTGCTGCCGCTGCACTAAGGCGTCGGAATCCAATTTCCGGAGTCGCTGCGCGCTATCCGCCGTTCCCGGCCGGGATCTATCCCGGCTAATACGAGCTGTCACTAAAATCATTCTAAAGTCTTATTGTCGCGTGCTCCGTGGGCCTGTAATTTGCCTAGACGATTCAGCCTTTCTGAATCCTTTCGATGCCCTGCGGACTCGAGATGAGAACAAAGCGCTCTCCTGCAGTTATTGGGGTGGTGGACGACGACGAATTCGTCCGGATGGCGACATCCAGTTTGCTTCGTTCGGCAAGCTGGAAGGTGATTGTTTACGAGTCCGCCAACCATCTTTTAGGTGATACGCACCGCTCGGCATTGAAGCTTGTCGTCGCGGATATTCACATGCCGGGCATGGACGGTTTTGCGCTGCTGGAATCGATCAAGTTATGGAAGCGGCCGGTTCCTGTTATTTTCATTACCGCCTACGCGACGCAAGAGCTTCTCGAACGAGCGGAAGCTAGTGGAGCCGCCGGTTTCTTCTCAAAGCCAGTGGATGACGCGCGCCTACTCGCGCGGATCGGCGAGATATTGCCGAAGTGAGCTGGCTGAAAATCCGTCGGTTCGTCAGCGTGCGTGTCGCGACTGTCTGAACCGGGCGCCGGATGCGCTACGTATGCGCTACGTATGCGCTACGTATGCGCTACGTCGCCTTGCGCAGGCAACGTGAACTGAAACGTGGCGCCCCTCGCAGAGTTCGACGTCACCCATAGCCGTCCGCCGTGACTTTCCACGATCGAGCGGCAGATCGGCAGCCCCATTCCCAGCCCGTTGGGTTTGGTCGTAAAAAAAGCTTCGAATACGCCTTCCAGGTGCTCGGCGTCGAGGCCCGGTCCGGAATCCTCCACGCTAATGCACAGTTCGTCGATGCCGGACCTGCCGGATCGGATCAAAAGCGCTCGCTCGCCGACATCCGTTGCGCTCATCGCTTCAAGGGCGTTGATCATCAGATTCAGCATGACTTGCTGCAGTTGCACCCGATCGCCATGGATCTGCGGCAATCCTTCAGCCAGTTGCGTGGCCAACTCGACACCGTGTTTGCTGGCTTCGCTTCGCATGAACGCGATCAATTCGAGAATCGTTTCATTGATGTCGAGGCCGTCTTTTCGCTGCGGCTCCTTTTTAAAGAAAGCGCGGGTGCGATCGACGATGTTATTGGCGCGGCCACCGTCCGCGACGATCCGGTTGAGCGCCTGACGCACCTCGTCCAGATTGGGCGGGCGCGCCGCCAGCCAGCGCAAGGCGGCACTGGCGTAGGCGACCGTGGCGGTAATGGGTTGCTTCACTTCGTGGGCAATCGACGCCGATAGCTGGCCCATCGTCGCCACGCGATTGGAATGCGCCAGCTCCATCTGGAGTCCGACATATCGCCGTTCGCTGTCGCGCACGTCCTGTTGCGCCCGCTTCTGGTCGGTCAGGTCGAGTATGAAAGCGACGCCCTGCCCCTCGCGGCCGCCGAACGCCGCCGCGCCGACCAGCACGGGCACCCGGCTGCCATCCTTGCGAATGTATTCTTTCTCGAACGGATTGGCGCTGCCGGTGGTCGTTAGTTCCACCCTCACCCGTTCGTCGAGCTCGCGCCACTCGGGCGGAGTGAGATCGGGCCAGCGGATACGCCCTGAGACCAGATCTTCCCGGCTGTAATCCACGATGCGCAGAAAAGCGTCGTTTGCTTCGACGACGTTGCCATCAAAGTCCCAAATGTGGATCCCGATGATGTTGGAATCCACGAGGCGCCGAACCTTTGCCTCGCGCTCCTGAAGTTCGGCATATAGACGCGTGTTCTCCAGCGAAATGGCCGCCTGTGACGCCAGCAAATCGAGCAGCGAGGAACGGCGCGCCGTAAACACATGCGACGTGGCCGTGTTCTCGAGATACAGGAGGCCGCTGAGCGTGCCCTGTCTGACCAGCGGCAGGCAGAACAGGGAGCGCGTCGCGCCACTTGCCAGGTAGCTGTCCTGCGAGAACATATTGGGTACCAAGGCATCGTCGACGATGACGCTCTTTTGCGTATGGATCACGTAACGCAGAATGCCGGCAGGAACGGCGGAATGGGCAAGCGGCTCGCGGTTCAACGCGATCCCGTGTCCATTGATACGCGCCTCTACCTCGATCCGGTAGCCGTCCGGCTGCTGCGGCACAACTAGCAAGCCGCGATCGGCGCCCGAGGTCTGCAGCGCTATCGTCATCAGGCGCTCGATCAGGCCATCCAGTTCGATCTCGCTGGAAAGGGCTTGCGACGCCTTGAGCAGCGTCGCGGCGTCGAACTGCCGCCAATCGAAGCTGAGCGTCGACGTCGCGTTGCCTCCGTCCTGATTGGCGAGGCGCGGGAACTCCGCGTCGAGTTGCGCGACCTTGCCGTCCGCGCCCCAAAAGGCGAAGCAATGACGCGCGTTGCGCAAATACGCATCGGCGCTCGTTCTGAGCCCGCTGCTTAAATAGAAGCGACCGGCGAGTTCGTTGGCGATGCCTTCGTGGTGTGGAAAGCCGTTCTCGTGAGCGGAGTGCACAGCCTGTTCATAAAGGCGCATGGCGTCGAGATCGCGGCCCTCCAGACGCGCGAGCTCCGCACAGACAAGCGCATAGCGATTCTGATAGTTCTCCGGGCAGTGCTCGGCCCACATTTCGAGCTTGCTGAGTTTCGCTGCAAGAATGTGCCTGTAGGCTTGCTGCTGTTCCCCGGATGCCTGCGGATAAAGCGCCGTCAAGATGAGCGCATGAAAGAAATGATAGGTCGGTTCGATCGCCAGTGCCATGACGGAACTGAGGACCGCCTCCGCCCGGCCGGCCGCTTCCAACGCCTCTGAATAGCGGCCATCGAGGAAAGCGAGCACGACCTTGATGATGCGATAAACGCCGATCGCGCAGCCGAAGTTCGATTTGATGATGGCCTCGAAGCAGGCTGCTTCGTCGAAGGTCTCATCGTTCAGGTTCAACGGTTCGGTTGTCTTGCCGCGAAGACTGATGACGAATTGCCGCTCGACCCGGATCAACTCATACACCGCGTCGTTGTGACTCTCGCGCGCGAGCGCCGCGTATTTCTCGGCGAGCGTCTGCACGTCTTCGAGAGCAGCGCCTTTCTCGATCGTCTGCCAAACCGCGTTGAAGGCGACGTTGCCTGCAAAAACCAGGTCGCCCGCTTCCAGGCACGCAGCGGTGGCCCGTTCGAGCACCGGCAGATTGTTTGCAATGTGGCAGCGCCAGAAATTGACATGGGCGCCGTACAGATGCAGCAGCTTGCCATTCAGGCGCCGATTGCCGAACTTCTCGTTCAGCTTGAGCGACATCTCTGAAAACTGCACGGCGGTGGGGATATTGCCGATCAGGGACACCAGCATCAACGCGTAATTGCCGTAAGCAAAACTGGAGTTCTCGGTATTGCCGTGCTGCAAGGAGAGGTTCACCGCCTTGAGGGTAATGAGCGGATAGAACGCGGGCCGCGCGGCGAAAGCGCAGTTCATCGCCTGCAGGAGAAGATTGACGATTGCACCGATCGCGGGATCCGTCGCCACCGGTACCTCGACGAGTCGGTCAACGGAACGCCCGGCCTGATTGACATGAACGTCCCGCAATGCGCGGTCGAGGGCCGCCTGGATGTCCTGATCCGTCTCAGGAAAGAGAATACCAAAATCGCGCAGCGCGACCAGCGCGACCGCGAAGCTCTCGTCATATCTTCCGGCGAGCTGATACAACTCGATCCGCAGACTGAAGACCTTCGCACGATCGAGATTGGAGCGCGCTCTCGCGAGCATCATGTCGACCAGCGCGTCGGCTTTCGCAAAATCGCCGACCAGATATTCGCACTCCGAAAACGCGAGATAGAGATCGAAGGTGCTGTCGTAGCGCTGCGTCCATGCGTCGGGCGACAGCAGCGCAGCGCCCTGCGCCAGATAGCTGCGCGCGGCCGCGTAGGCCGTCGAATTCATCGCGCGCCGCCCCGCGATGAGGTTCAACGCAACGGTCTGCTCGCGCTCCGGCTCCGTCACGATCAGCGCCGCGCCGCGATTGAGATGGTTGACGATGTCGAAGATGGCATCTTCCAGCGCGTCCGACGGGGTCCGCGACACCAGCGTCCGGCCGATCCGCAGATGCGCGGCGGCGCGCTCGTCGGCGGGAATCAGCGCATAAGCGGCCTCCTGCACGCGGTCGTGCGCGAATTCATAGGCGTTGGCCACGCGAAAAACGAGGCCCGTTCGCACGGCTTCCCACAGGTTCGCGTGGATCGTCTCTTCGGAACCGCCCTGAACCCACGTCAGTGCGATCACTTCGGCGATGTTGCCGAGGCACGCCAGTTGCCCCAATGCATCGCGCGTCGGCGCAGGCAAGCGGCTCAGCTTCGCCGCCATCAGATCGGCGACGTTCTCGGTAAAACCCTTTGAACGGATGCGCGGCAGATCCCAACACCACGCCGCGGCGCGCTGATCGAAGGTGAGCAGATCTTCATCGGCGAGTGCGGTCAGAAACTGGATCGCGAAGAATGGATTGCCGCCGGTCTTCTCGTGCACCAGTTGCGCGAGCGGGCCGGCGCTCGTGCTGTCGCAATGAAGCGAATCAGCGACGAGTTGCGTGACATTCTGCGCTGTAAGCGGCGCGAGCTCTATCTGCTGCACCTTCCCTTCGGCATGACTTATCGATTCCAACGTGCGCGCAAACGGGTGCGATGCATCCACCTCGTTGTCCCGGTACGCGCCGACCAGCAGAACGTGCTTCACGTCCGGGTGCGTGACCAGATGCGCGAGCAGGTCGAGCGTTGCCGTATCGACCCATTGCAGGTCGTCGATAAACAGCGCGAGCGGATGCTCCGGTCGCGCGAACACGCCGAGAAAACGTCGAAATACGATCTGGAAGCGGTTTTGCGCATCCTGCGGCGGCAGCACGGGCGCGGGCGGCTGCTCGCCGATGATCAGCGCGAGCTCCGGGATCAGATTCACCATCAGCTGAGCGTTGGGCCCAAGCGCCTCCATCAGCGCGTGCCGCCACGGCTCGACCTCCGCGTCGCTCTGGCTCAGCAGGTTCCGTACGAGCGTCTGGAACGCCTGGGCAAATGGCACGTAAGGGATGTCGCGCTTGTACTGGTCGAACTTGCCGGACGCGAACAGGCCGCGCGGCGGCACCAGCACCCTGTGCAACTCGTTGACGACCGACGACTTGCCGATGCCCGGATAGCCCGAGATCAGCACCAGTTCAACCGCCCCGCTGCCCACGACACGATCGAACGCGGTCACGAGCGCTTCGATCTGCGCCTCGCGTCCGTACAGTTTTTCTGGGACCAGCAGGCGGTCGGACGCGTCGTGCGCGCCCAGCGGGAACGGATCGATGCGCTGGTGCGCCTCCCATGCCGCGAGGCACGACCGCAGGTCGGCTTCGACACCCGCCGCGGTCTGGTAACGGTCCTCGGCGGCCTTGGCGAGGAGCTTCAGCACGATCCCCTCGACCGGCTTCGGCAGGCCGCCGACGCGCTCGCCCGGCGGTGTCGGCCTGCGCGCAATGTGGCAATGAATCCACTCCATCGCGTCCGATGCGGTGAACGGCAGCGCGCCGGTGAGCATCTCGTACAGGGTGACGCCGAGCGAGTAGAGATCGCTGCGCGTGTCGATCGAGCGGTTCATGCGGCCCGTCTGCTCGGGCGCCATGTACGCGAAGGTTCCGGCCACGATCTCCGGCGGCGCGGGCGGCTGATGTTCGTGCGGCAGTTGCGAGGCGATGCCGAAGCCGGTGAGCCGCACGTTGCCGTTCCCGTCGACGAGCACGTTCGCCGGCTTGATGTCCTTGTGAACGAGCCCGCATCGGTGAACGTGGCCGATCACCCGCGCCAGATTGACGGCGATGCGCAACCAGCGCGTGAGTTCCAGCGGATGGCCGAGTGAGCGATAGAGGGGCTCGCCGCCGTCGTCGTCGAGAACGAGCATGGGCGGCTCTCTGCGACGGTACAGCGCAAGCGGCTGAGCCGCCCAGCTGGAATCGAGCAGCGGAGCCAATCCGTACTCGTGCTCGAGCCGGGTGATGCTCTGCGAGGCCGGGCGCGTGACGACCAGCGCAAGCACCGAGACGGCATGGCGGGGTCTGCGGGCGCGATAGAGGGAGAAGTCGCCGTCGTCGTGCAGCGGCTCCAACTCGTATCCGGTGAGATCCACGGCGGACTCCACTGTCGATCGGAACGAGTGCTTCGGCACTGGCTCCGGTCCCATGCAGAATGCGGTCGACCGGAGCTAGTGCAAAGCGCTTACTCCGGTCCCACGCTGGAAGCTTGCTGTAATGCTGTGAATTCCATTTAGAAATTATTGTCCGCGCTTCCCGCCTCCCCGGCTATTGCGCGCACTGCCGTCCCATTTATTGGACAGGCGCCGGCGCGACACATGGAAGTGACACAAAAAAAACGGCATGCGCGGCGCGCTTCCCGCGCGCGGCATGCCGCTGCATGAGGCCGGAACCTTCCGGCGCGCCGCGCCACAAACAATTGCGACGGCACGCGCCGCTTACTGCTGCGGCAAGGCGTAGGCAATCACATAGTCGCCGAGCTTCGTGCCGAACGAGCCATGCCCGCCCGCCGCGATCACGACGTACTGACGGCCGTTGATCGAATAACTCATCGGCGTGGCCTGGCCGCCTGCGGGCAGGCGGGCTTCCCAGACCTGCTTGCCGTTGTTCACGTCGAACCCGCGGATGTAGTTGTCCGCGGTCGCGCCGATAAACGCGACGCCGCCCGCGGTGACCATCGGACCGCCCAGCATCGGCATGCCCATTCTGAACGGCAATGGAACGGGCGAACTATCGCGCACCGTGCCGATGCGCTTCTTCCACACGATCTCATTGGTCTTCAGATCGATCGCGGAGATGTAGCCCCATGCCGGCTGCTTGCACGGCAAACCGAACGGCGAGAGGAACGGGTTGATCACCACGCCGTACGGCACGCCGTATTGCGGCTGAATGCCTGACTCCGTGCCGCTGCCCTTGGCGCCGGGCACGGGCTCCAACGGGTTGCCGGGTCCGCGCGGAATCAGACGCGAGACGAACGGCAGCGCGATCGGATTCGCGACGGCGATCTGGCGGTCGGTGTCGACGGCAATGCCGCCCCACTCGAACATGCCGAGGTTGCCCGGGAATACGAGTGTGCCCTGCAGCGACGGCGGCGTGAACGTGCCTTCATACCGCAGCTTGTGGAACATCACGCGGCACACGAGCTGGTCGTACATCGTCGCGCCCCACATGTCGGCGTCGGTCAGGTTCTTCGACGGACGATACGTGAGCTGCGAGAACGGCTGCGTCGGCGACACGTGGTCGCCGGGGGCGGCGCCTTGCGGCACGGCCGTTTCGGGCGCCGGCACGACGGGCACACCCGTGCGGCGGTCGAGCACGAACAGATTGCCGGTCTTGGCCGGCGCGTAGACGACCGGCACGTTCTGGCCATCCTTGCCGGTGATGTCGGCGAGCGTGGGCTGCGACGGCTGGTCCATGTCCCACAGGTCGTGGTGCGCGGTCTGGTAGAACCAGGCGAGCTTGCCGGTCGAGGCGTTGAGTGCGAGCAGGCCGCTCGCGTAACGCTCCTGCTCCGGCGTGCGGTTGCCGCCCCAGATATCCGGCGTCGTGACACCCATCGGCAGATAGACGATGTCGAGTTTCGCGTCGTAGGCGGCGGGCGCCCACGAGTTGGGCGAGTTCCACGTGTAGTGCTCGCCCGCGCCCGGAATGTGATTCGGGTCCTTCGCGCCCGGGTCGAACGCCCAGAGCAATTCGCCCGTGCGCACGTCGAAGCCGCGGATGACACCCGACGGCTCGCGGTTCGAGAAGTTGTCCTCGACCGAGCCCGCCACGACGATCACCTTGCTGGTGATGATCGATGGCGAGGTGGGCTCGTACATGCCCGCTGTCGTGACCGGCTGGGCGTGTTGGAGGTCGAGGTCGCCGTGGTTGGCGAAGCCCTCGCAACGTTGGCCTGTCAGTGCATCGAGCGCGTAGAGGTGGCCGTCGTTGACCGGCAGGTAGATGCGGCGTGTGCAGGCGGCGGTGGTGTCGCTCGCTGGCGCGGCGGCGGTTGTGGTATCGCTTGCGGGTGCCGCTGCGGCTGCGGTCGCATCGCTCGCTGACGCAGCGGTGGCTGCGGTGGCATCACTCGCGGTTGCGGCAGCGGCTGCGGTCGCATCGCTCGTCGGTGTCGCAGCCGCCGCAGGTGCGGCCGCCTTCGCACTGGCCGACAGATCGACATACGACACACCACGGCAAGTCACATGCTGGAACGACGGATCGGACTTCAGCCTCGGATCGAACTTCCATTTGAGCGCGCCCGTCTTCGCGTCGAGCGCGAAAAGAATCTGGTGCGGCGAGCACAGGTAAAGCAGATCGCCGATCTTGATCGGCGTGACTTCGTTGGTGATCTCGACAGGATCGTTGGGCCCCTTCATGTCACCCGTGCGGAAGGTCCAGGCCACCTGGAGATCCTTCACATTCTCAGGCGTGATCTGCTGTAGTGGCGAGTAGCGAGTGCCTTCCTGGGTGCGCCCATAGGCGGGCCAGTCGGCGGCGTCGATTCCACTGCCGGTGCCGGCGGCGCTCGCGGGCGCGGAGGCGCTCAGAGTGCCGTTCACCTGCTGCGGATCGTTGAAGCTCGCATACACCAGCACGCCCGCCCATGCCACGAGCGCGACGACGAGTGACACCACACCCAGCTTGCGCTCGCCGACGAGCCGCCAACTCACGAGCAGCAGCAACCACACGCCGAAGATGACGAGCACACCTGAGCGCGGCGCGAGCGCCCAGAAGTCCGGACCCGATTCCATCAGAGCCCAGATCGCCGTGCCGATCAGCACCAGCGCATAGAGCACGAGCGCGGCGGGACTGCGCCGCCACAGGAGCCAGGCCACGCCCAACAGCACGATGCCCGTGACGAGATAGTAGGCGGAGCCGCCGACCGAAAGAAGCCATGCGCCGCCGATCAACAAATAAAGCGCGGTGAGCACGGTGAAGAGCAACGTGATGACGCCGATCACGCCCCGGGAATTCGACTGACTGGTCATGATGATCGCAACCCTCTTGAGTGGATACCGCCTGCCGTCGGTACCGACGCCGAATTCACGCGCCGGAGCACGGAAAAAAGCATATCAGAAGGTGCGCATTATTCTGCTGAAACTGTACATTCGCGATTCGCCGGCCATCGGACTCGTCGCCAGGAAGCGCGCGGTGTCGCGAGCATCGAGGACGTACCGCTCGTGACGTCGTTCGCGTTGGCGTATTTCAATTCAAGGTCCACGCCGGCTTTCCTTTCGCTCTCCTTTCGTTTTCGCCGTCCGCGTCACCATCAGGCGACCCATGCTTTATCGCGCCTTGCTCGCCCCGCTCCAGCCAAACCCGAAGCTCGACTGCAGCGCGGGCGCCCACTTCGCGCACGCACGAAAACCCAGCAGCGCGCCGCCCACGGCAAACAACACGGGAATCAGAAAGTCCTGGCTCACGCGGGTGAATTCGAACATGAGCACCACGGCGGTGATCGGCATCTGCATGGAGGCAGCCAGAAACGCCGTTGCGCCGATCACCGCGAATGCGCCCAACGACGCCCCCGGCCACACGAGGCTCCACAATCCGCCGAGCACGATCGCCAGCAACGCGCCATTCGCGAGTCCCGGCGTGAGCAGGCCGCCTTCGGCGCCCGCGCGCAAACTGCTCGCGGTGATCACCACCTTCAGCACCAGCAGCATCGTGGCGAGACTGATGGTCAGGCCACCATCGAACGCCAGGCCCGCAGGTCCCTTACCATTGCCGAGCAACTGCGGGAAATGCATCGCGAGCACGCCGATCATCGCGAAGTTCAGCAGCGACAACACCGGCAGGCGCCAGTTTTTTGGCGCGGCCGCGCGCGAGCGTTTCATCAGTTCCGCGAAGCTCCACGCCGCCACGCCGAAAATCGGACCGCACACCACAGACCAGACCACGAGCGCGGGGCTCAGCGTCATCGACGGAACGAGGTATTGATGCTCGTTGCCCAATCCCAGTTGCGCAACCAGCGCGGCCATCGACGAGGTGACGATGGCCGGCACCACAGCGGGCCAGCCGAACGTGCCCAGCAACACTTCGAGCACGAACACGGCGCCGCCGAGCGGCACGTTGTAGACCGCGGCCAGACCGGCGCCCGCGCCGCACGCCACCATGATCCGGCTCTGCGCGACCGACAGGCCCGCCCGGCGCGACAGCCAGCCGGCCAACGCCGAGCCGATTTCGCGCGGCGCGACTTCGCGGCCGAGCGGTGAGCCGAGCGCCACGGTGACGATCTGCAGCACGGCATGAATCGTCGTGCTCATGACGGGCATTTGCGGATCGTCGGACTTGACGGCCTGGCGAATGCTCACGAGCGGCCGGCCGAACCGGTACAGCGCCCACCAGCCGAATCCCGCGACCAGGCCGCAAATCGTCAGCACGAGCAGGCGGCGCTCGGGCGCGGCAGCGCTGACGCCTTGCAGAAAACTCTCGGCGCTGATGACGTGCGTCACGCTGTATCCGTAAGCAAGATGCTGGATGCCGTGCAGCAGCAGCGCGAGCAACATGCCGCCGAGGCCGGCGCCGAGGCCCGTAAGCAGCGTGACGGTGGCGACCACGGCAAAAGGACTCCGCTCGCGGCGTACAGGCTCGGAAGTGATTGATTTGACTGACATGGCGCGTCGACAAAAGCGAATAGATGGGATGGCGGCCATCTTATTCCGCGACGCAACATGAATCCAATTGATTTTTCAGCTCGACTGATGCGTGGATTGCATATATTAACGTGACGACCTATCCAGGCACTTGCGAAGCTCGCGTATCAACCCGCGCCGTCTCGTTCGATCCGATAGCGCACATACCCGTCCGCGTCGACCGGCGCGCCTTCCGGGCAGCGCATGCCCAGCTTCGCGGCAAGCCGTCGCGATGCGGTGTTTTCCGCCGCGATGCCCGCAACCACCGCGGACAGTCCGACCGTCGCGAACGCGTGCTCGACTATCGCCCGCGCGGCCTCTCCCGCGATCCCTCTGCCCCACGCGGAACGCACCAGGCGCCAGCCGATTTCGACCTCCGGCCCGGCGGTGTCTTCTGGAATCAGCAGCACCCAGCCGAGAAAACGCTCCGGCGCAGCGCGTTCGAAGATCGACCAGTAGCCGAGCCCGTCGGGATACGCGCAGCGCATGCGCGCCTCGACAAACTGCCGATGCGCGACCGGGTCCTGCCACGGACCCGGAATATGCCGCGTGACCTCGACGTCGCGATCCATGGCGAGGCATGCTTCGAGATCGTCGAAGCTGCGCGGCCGCAACAGCAAACGCGCGGTCGTGAAGTGCGGCAAGCTCATCGGCGACTCCCCTCTCGACTCAATTCAGCAACGACGGCTCGCACGGCGCGACTGGCGCGATCCCGCCGCACATGATTAGCGAATGGAAACGACGAACATCGACACCACGCACGCCACGCCGACGAACCACACGAGCGAACGCAGCGACGCCAGGTTCGCGACATACAGCACGCCGTGCAGCACACGTGTGACGACGAACGTGATCGCCAGCCAGTTGATCCACGTGATCGATCCGCCCGCCTGTCCTGCGACGACGATCGCCGCGGTGAACATGGCCAGCGCCTCCCACGCGTTCTGATGCGCCGCATGAGCCCGCGCGCGCCAGCCTTCGAGACCGGCAAGATAGGCGCGTGGCGTGCGATTGTCGTAGCGCCTGCTGACTTTCGCGAGCATGGTCCACGGAAACGGCAACAGCGCCACGATGAGCAGGCATAAATGCGGAATTGTCATTGGTGAGTCCCCCTTGTATGCACGACGCGAAACGCCGCGAGCCGCTGTTATACCCGCCGGCCAGCACCGCCGCCAACCGGAATTCGGCGAGCGTCACCTCTACCGATTCAGCCAATCGCTTAAAGTCAAATTGACCGGATTAGTACGAAATCACACCCGAAACAGATTACAAATAACAAAATTAATTGCACACACCGTTAATACAATAATTACATTTTCCCGACACGAAGCGCACGCCGCCATTCTGCGCGAATTCGGATCCAGGGATTAATACGGATAAAGGCGCCTTCATCCATGCAAGCGTTTAACAGTCGGCGTACACTCGCTCGAAGCCCATGCCACGGGGCGTACGGGGCTGCGGAGCCACCCGTCTTTGAACACGGGTGAATGGAGAACCAGGAGAACAATCAATGAGTTGGACACGGGAACAAAGAAACGTCACGATCGCTGCCTATCTGGGCTGGACACTCGACGCATTCGATTTCTTTCTAATGGTGTTCGTATTGAAAGATATTGCGGCGGAGTTCAATACAAAAATTCCCGAAGTCGCCTTCGGCATTATGTTGACCCTGGTGATGCGTCCGCTCGGCGCATTGATTTTCGGCTGGCTCGCCGACAAGTACGGCCGCCGCCCCACGCTGATGGTCAACATCGCGTGTTTCTCATTGCTCGAATTGCTGTCCGGCTTTTCGCCGAATCTCGCCACCCTGCTCGTGCTGCGCGCGCTGTTCGGCATCGCGATGGGCGGCGAATGGGGCGTCGGCGGCGCACTGACCATGGAGACCGTGCCGCCGAAGTCGCGCGGCATCGTCTCGGGTCTGCTGCAAGCTGGCTATCCGAGCGGCTATCTGCTCGCTTCGGTCGTATTCGGCGTGTTCTATCAGTACATCGGCTGGCGCGGCATGTTCTTCGTCGGCGTGTTGCCGGCTTTGCTCGTGTTGTACGTGCGCGCCCACGTGCCGGAGTCGCCCGCCTTCAAGACGCTCGAAAAGAAAGCGCGTCCGGGTCTCGTCGCCACGCTCAGGCAGAACGTCAAGCTGTCGCTGTACGCGATCATTCTGATGACCGCGTTCAACTTCTTCTCGCACGGTTCGCAGGATCTGTATCCGACCTTCCTGCGCGTGCAGCATCAGTTCGACGCGCACACGGTGTCGTGGATCACGATCGTGCTGAACATCGGCGCGATTTGCGGCGGGCTGTTCTTCGGCGCGTTGTCGGAGAAGATCGGCCGCAAGCGCGCGATCTTCATCGCTGCGTTGATCGCGTTGCCGGTGCTGCCGCTGTGGGCTTTCTCGACTACGCCAGTGCTGCTCGCAGTGGGCGCCTTCCTGATGCAGATCTCCGTGCAGGGCGCGTGGGGTGTGATTCCAGTACACCTGAACGAAATCTCTCCCGATGAAATTCGCGCGACCTTTCCCGGACTGGTGTATCAACTCGGCAATCTGATCGCGTCGGTGAACGGTCCGTTGCAGGCGAGCGCGGCCGAAGCGCACGGCAACAACTACGCGCTCATCATGGCGATCGTGATCGGCATCGTGGCAGTGGTGATCGCCGCGCTGATTCCGTTCAGCCGCGAGCGCCGCGGCATCGACATGACGCAGTCGGCGAAACAGGTCGCGGCGCAGCTTTAAGCGTTCGAACCAAACAGCTATTTTACCGGCGCGTTATCGGGCACAATAGGCAGCAAAGGCGGCTTGAACCGCCGCGACGCAGAGCACGCGTCAGCACGTATACGCAGGGCCAAACAGAGTAGCAAGCAATACGAGGCCGTTCCGATTTTCATCGGAACGGCCTTTTTTATTTCCGCGCGGATTGACGGGCCGCTCGCAATGGAAAGACGGACCCTCGTCAGGTCTTCTAGAGGAGTTAGTCGACTGTGACCCCTTGATCGCACGCATCATTTCTTCTTATCCTGAAAAAAACGGCCGTTTCAAATAAACATTTGAATCGCTTGTTTGCGCGCCGGATGCCCGGCAACTGGGAGACGCAACATGGCAGTTCGCACAACAGGCCGGCATGCCGGCGATACGAAGTCCCGCATCCTCGACGCCGCCGAAACGCTCTTCATCGACTGCGGCTATGAGGCCATGTCGTTGCGCCAGATTACTTCGCGCGCCGAGGTCAATCTCGCGGCAGTGAACTATCACTTCGGCAGCAAGGAATCGCTGATTCACTCGATGCTGTCGCGCCGCCTCGACCATCTCAACCAGGAGCGGCTCAAGCTGCTCGACCGCTTCGATAGCCTGCTCGGCGAGCGTCTGACCTGCGAGCATGTGCTCGGCGCGATGTTCATTCCGGCGCTGCGCCTGTCGCGCGATCCGCGGGTAGGCGGCAAGGCGTTTCTGCGTTTGCTCGGCCGCGCTTATACCGATCCGTCGTCGTTCATTCGCGACTTTCTCAACGGGCATTACGCCTCAGTGGCGGTACGTTTTTTCGATGCGTTTCAGCGCGCGCTGCCGCATCTGCCGCGCGAGGAACTCGGCTGGCGTCTGCACTTCGCGATCGGCGCGCTGTCGGGCGTGCTGGCCGGCACCGACACGGACAGCCTGCTCTCCGAGTTCTCGCAGGGCAAGTCGATGAACGACCTGCAACTCATCGCCCGCCTCGCTTCGCTGATGGTGGCCGCGCTCAAGGCACCGTTGCCTGACGGCACGCAACTGGCCGCGTTCGCCGCGGTACTCGGCGACGCTAGCGAAGGCGGCTCGGAGTGCGCGGGCGTCGGCGTCGCTGAAGCCGCGAGCGCGGCGCGTAGTGAAGGCGGATCGGAGTCGCCATCGTCATCGCCGGCCGTATCGGAAGGCGACCATCGCGGCGGCAACATGGAAGCAGGTTCGCGGCAGCACGCATTCCACGGCGCGGCTTAGCGAGCGGGCGCTGCGGGCAACGCGCCGCCATGAGCCGTTGCCCGCATGTGGCGCCTGCGCGAGCAGCCGAGCGAATCACCACCACGTCATGCGGGCAAACCAGAATAGTAAGCACGCCGCAGTGTCGAACCCGTAGTGAACCGGCAATCCCTACGCCGCCGGTGAGCGCGAAACAGGCAACAAGTACTCAGTCAACACTCAGCAAGAAGGCAGCCGAACACGATGAGCGCCACATACCTGAGCAGCACGTCTAAGTTCCGCACCTAAGCGACACCGCGCTGTCGAACTGCACACACGACGCGCACACGCATACAAAACGCGGCACGCGCGACAGGCCGACAGACGCAGGCGACATGCAAACGCGCAACGAGGCAGCGCGAGCGTGACGCAGAACATCAACAGAACGCGAACCATCCGCGCTGCGTGGATGCGTCCGCACGCACCATCGAAAGAGGAGGAAACGTCATGCCGTGGTTCATCCTGGTGTTAGTGATTGCCGCCTTCGCGCTCGTCTACGTTCAGGCGCGCGCGGGATGGTGGCTTGCCTTCATGATCGTCTGGGTGGCGGCCGCGCATGTCAGCGGAGCCGCGGGTCCGGCGGTCACCACGCTGCTTGCCATCGTCTTCGTCCTCCCCGCCCTGGTTCTTGCGCTCAAACCGCTGCGCCGCACATGGCTCGCCAGGCCCGTGCTCGACATCTTCCGCAAGATCCTGCCGCAGATGTCGCCGACCGAGCGCGACGCGATCGAAGCCGGCACCGTCTGGTGGGACGCCGAACTGTTCTCCGGACGTCCGCACTGGGACAAGCTGCTCGGCTACGGCCCCGCCACCTTGACTGCGGAAGAACAGTCGTTCCTCGACGTCGAATGCGAGAAGCTGTGCGACCTCGCGAACGACTGGGAAACCACCATGGTCTGGCAAGACCTGTCGCCGCAAACCTGGCAATACATCAAGGAGCGCGGCTTTCTCGGCATGATCATTCCGAAGCAGTACGGCGGCAAACAGTTCTCCGCCTACGCGCATTCGCAGGTCATCATGAAGCTCGCCACGCGCTGCTCGGCCGCCGCCGTTTCGGTGATGGTGCCGAACTCGCTCGGCCCCGCCGAACTGCTGATGCACTACGGTACCGACGAGCAGAAAAACCACTACCTGCCGCGCCTCGCACGCGGCGACGAAATCCCCTGTTTTGCATTGACGAGCCCGTATGCGGGTTCCGACGCGGCGGCGATTCCTGATGTCGGCATCGTGTGCAAGGGCATGTTCGAAGGCCGCGAGACGCTGGGCTTTCGCGTCACGTGGGACAAGCGCTACATCACGCTCGGCCCGATTGCGACCGTGCTCGGCCTCGCGTTTCGCGCGCTCGATCCCGAGCATCTGCTCGGCAACGACGATGAACCCGGCATCACCTGCGCACTGATTCCGACCGACCATCCGGGCGTGAACATCGGCCGCCGTCATTGGCCGTTGAACGCGGTGTTCCAGAACGGCCCGAACTCGGGCAAGGACGTGTTCATTCCGCTCGACTGGGTGATCGGCGGCCGCGCCCAGGTCGGCAACGGCTGGCGCATGCTGATGGAATGTCTCGCGGCAGGCCGGGCGATTTCGCTGCCTTCGTCGAATGTGGGGATGGCGAAGATCGCCGTGCGCGGCACCGGCGCTTATGCGGCGGTTCGCCGCCAGTTCCGCACCGCCGTCGGCAAGTTCGAGGGCGTGCAGGAAGCGCTCGGACGCATGGGCGGCAACCTGTACGTGATGGACGCCGCGCGCCGCCTGTCCGCGCATGCGGTGGATCTCGGCGAAAAGCCTTCGGTGATCTCGGCGATTGCCAAGTATCACATCACCGAGCGCGCCCGCATGGTCATCAACGACGGCATGGATGTCGCCGCCGGCAAGGGCATCTGCATGGGGCCGTCGAACTTTCTCGCGCGCGCCTATCAGCAGGTGCCGATCGCGATCACCGTGGAAGGCGCCAACATTCTCACGCGTTGCCTGATCATCTTTGGGCAGGGGGCGATTCGTTGTCACCCGTATGTGCTGAAGGAAATGGCCGCCACGCGCGAACCGGATCGCGCCCGCGCGCTGCGCGATTTCGATGAGGCGTTCTTCGGCCACGTCAGCTTCACGCTCTCCAACGTGGTGCGCAGTTTCGTCTATGGCGTGACGGGCGGCGCGTTCATCGCCAAACCGCGCACGGCGCATGCGCCGCTGCTTTCTTACTACCGCGCGGCCACCCGCCTCTCGACCGCGTTCGCGTTGCTCGCCGATGTTTCGATGTTCGTGCTCGGCGGCGATCTGAAACGCCGCGAGCGCATCTCCGCGCGTCTGGGCGACGTGCTGTCGCAGCTCTACCTGATCTCCTCCACGCTCAAGCGTTTCGAAGACGAAGGCCGCCAGGAAGAAGACCTGCCGCTGGTCCGCTGGGGCGTGGAGGACTCGCTGTATAAAGCGCAACACGCGCTCGACGGCGTGCTCGCCAACTATCCGAACCGCCTCGCCGCCGGCCTCGTGCGCGTGCTCGCGTTTCCGTTCGGACTGCCGTATCGCGAGCCGTCCGACCGCCTCGGCAGCGAGATTGCCGAACTGATGCAAACGCCAGGCGCCGCCCGCAATCGTCTGGTGTCCGATTCATACGTGCCGCATCCGGATGTCGACGCGCTCGGCTACGGCGAGCTGGTGTTCGAGCTGAACCCGCGTTTCACGCGGATCGAGCAGAAGCTGCGCGACGCGGTCAAGCAAGGGCTGCTCGATCCGATGCCGCAGAGCCTGCCGCAACTGGCCGCATGGACAGACACCGCACAGAAAAAAGGCCTGCTCGACGCCGACGAGCGCCGCGTGCTCGACGACTACGCGCGCTACGGCGCGCAAGTCGTGAAGGTGGACGATTTCCCCGCCGACTTCGACATGCTCGCCAATCTGCAAAAGCGCAAGGAGGCGCTGGAAAAAGCGCTGGAGCTCGCCGCGTGAGTTCGGCACCGGCTTAAAAAAACATCCGGGGAAGGCGCGCCGCGGGCGTCGAACTCGGTGCACACTGACACACGTTCGACGTCCCTCAGAGAGACTCTTTGCGGGCGTCCCCCACGGGGACTTCCCTCGGGCGTGGCCAGCGGAGCGACTAATAATATGAACGACTCTTATCTGAACTTCGTCAACTCGCCGTTCGGCGCGCGCCTGGCGCGCTCGGTCGGCCTGCCGAAGCCCGAGGTGCTGCGCCGCTATCGCGCGGATCAGCCCGAGTTCGGCGGACTGGTCGCCCTCGGCGCGGGCCGTGAGCCGCATCTGCTCGACGCGCTCGCGAACCTCGTGGCGAGCATCGGCGTGACGAGCGTCGCGCATGAAAGCGCCGGCTTGTGGGTGCCGCTCGCCAACCGCCACGGTCTCATGACCGGCCGCTTCGAACCGGCCGACTCCGGCTCGCAAGGCAAACTCGCGGCGCTGCTGTTCGACGCGAGCGGCATCGAAGACAGCACCCAGCTCGAACCCTTGCACGGCTTCTTTCACGACACGCTGCGCTCGCTCGGCAAGTGCGGGCGCATCATCGTGCTAGGGCGGCCGCCGGAGACCTGCACGAAGCCGCGTCAATGGACCGCGCAACGCGCGCTCGAAGGCTTCACGCGTTCTCTCGGCAAGGAAGCGCGGCGCGGCATCACCGCGAATCTCGTGTACGTCGAGCAAGGTGCGGAAAACCGGGTGGAAGCGACGTTGCGGTTCTTTCTGTCGCCGCGCTCGGCCTATGTGTCGGGCCAGGTCGTACGCGTCGCCGCTAGCTCAACCGCAAGCGGCGATGCCACGCCAGCGTTCGATTGGCAGCAACCGCTCGCGGGCCGCCGCGCGGTCGTGACGGGCGCGGCGCGCGGCATCGGCGCCTCGATTGCGAGCGTGCTTGCCGCCGAAGGCGCGCACGTGATCGGCATCGACATCCCGACAGCCCGCGACGCGCTCGACGCGACCATGCGTCAGTTGAACGGCACCGCCCTCGCCTTCGATATCGCTGCACCCGAAGCGCCCGCGCAGATCGCGGCCGCGCTCGACGAACAGGGCGTGGACATCGTCGTGCACAACGCCGGCATCACGAAGGACAAAACCATCGCGAAGATGACCGAGGCCGCGTGGCAAAGCGTGATCGACATCAACCTGTCCGCGCAGGAACGGATCGACGACGCCCTGCTCGCCGCCGGCATTCTGCGCGACGGCGGCCGGATCATCGGCGTGTCGTCGATCAGCGGCATCGCCGGCAATCTCGGCCAGACCAATTACGCCGCGTCGAAGGCCGGCGTGATCGGCCGCGTGCAAAGCATGGCGCCGCATCTGCGCGCGCGTGGCATCACGATCAACGCGGTCGCGCCGGGCTTCATCGAAACGCAGATGACCGCGAAGATTCCGCTGACCATCCGCGAAGCCGGCCGCCGCATGAATTCGATGAGCCAGGGCGGCCAGCCGGTCGACGTGGCGCAGACCATCGCGTGGCTCGCGCATCCGGGATCGGCCGGCGTAAGCGGCCAGGTCGTGCGCGTGTGCGGACAAAGCCTGATTGGAGCGTGACCATGGGTGAGCCCGGTGATCCGTTCGGCGGCAGTCCTCTATCGAACCCGACGCGGCCGGATGCGGTGCGGCCCAAGACCGTCGTGATCGACACCTTGCCCGCGCCCGCCAAGCTCTATGCGCGCGCGCTGTCTGGCCTCGTCAAACGCGGGCGCGAGACGCAACTGCCGCCGCTGCGACTGGTGCGCCCCGCCGTCGCGCTCGACCCGGGGCCGATCTGGCGTTACTCGCGCGTGTGCGGCTTCATCCCCGAGCACGGCGTGCCGCTCACGTATCCGCATCTGCTCGCCTTTCCCTTGCATCTGCTGATGTTGACCGACCCGGCGTTTCCGTGGCCGGCGCTCGGGCTCGTGCATCTGGCCAACCATGTGCGCCTGCGCCGGCCGCTCGCCTACAAGGAGATGCTGCGCGTCGAGGTGGAATTCGGCGCGCTGCTGCGCCACGACAAAGGCCAGGCGTTCGTGCTGCATACGCGCATGTACCGGCGCGGCGAAGCGGTCTGGGACGGCGACAGCGTCTATCTGAAGCGCGGCGTGCCGGCGAGCGGCAGCGTGCTCGATCCGCTCGAACTCGGACCTGACGCGCTGCAACGCATCGCGCGCTGGCAACTCGCGTCGCAACTGGGCCGCGACTACGCAGGCGTGTCCGGCGACTACAACCCGATCCATCTCACCGCGCTGTCCGCGAAGGCCTTCGGCTTTCCACGCGCGATCGCGCACGGCATGTGGACGCTGGCGCGTGCCGCCTCCGCGTTGCAGCCGCCGAAGCCGCTCGCGGAAGCCACGCTCAGCGCCGAATTCAAACTGCCGATGCTGCTGCCCGGCGAAGCGACGCTGTGGAGCGCGTCGCCTTCGCTGATCGAACGCGACATCGAAGTGCGCGATATCGCCGGGCAGAAACCGCATTTGCGCGGCCGTATGCAATGGAGGTTGCAATGAGGTGTGCGCATCGTGCGGCTGGCGTCGAAACATGCGTCGAATCGTCGAATCGAGGGCGGCTGAAATCGTTGCTGGATCGGAGCCCTCGCTATCAACCCTCACACTAATCGCAGCATTCGCGCCATTCACACCATTCAACAACCAGGGACGCCCCGAAGGAGCCGAGCATGTCCAACCCGCTGCCAGCCGTACGCCGAGTCGCCATCGTCGGGGGCAACCGGATTCCGTTTGCCCGCTCGAACACCGCTTATGCGACCGCGTCGAATCAGGACATGCTGACCTTTACGCTGCAAGGGCTGATCGACCGCTACAACCTGCACGGCGAACGCCTGGGCGAAGTCGCGGCGGGCGCCGTCATCAAGCACTCGCGCGACTTCAATCTGACGCGCGAATCCGTGCTGTCCACCACGCTCGCCAAAGAAACGCCCGCTTACGACGTGCAGCAGGCCTGCGGCACCGGACTGGAGGCCGCCACTCTCGTCGCCAACAAGATCGCCTTGGGGCAGATCGAAGCGGGCATCGCGGGCGGCGTCGATACGACCTCCGATGCGCCGATCGGCGTCAACGAGCGCATGCGCAAGATCCTGCTCGAAGCCAACCGCGGCAAGAGCACCGGGCAACGCGTCGGCGCGCTGAGCAAGCTGCGGCCCGGCATGTTTTTCAAGCCGCTTCTGCCGCGCAACGGCGAACCGCGCACGGGCCTTTCGATGGGCGAGCATTGCGAGCTGATGGCCAAGCGCTGGAACATCTCGCGCGAAGCCCAGGACGTGCTTGCCTACGACAGCCACCGCAAGCTCACGGAGGCATACGCGCGTGGCTTCGTCAACGATCTGATGACGCCGTACCGGGGTCTCGCGCGCGACAACAATCTGCGCTCCGACCTCACGCTCGAAAAACTCGCGAGCCTGAAACCCGTATTCGATCGCGACGCCGGCACGCTGACCGCCGGCAATTCGACGCCGCTCACCGACGGCGCTTCCGCCGTGCTGCTCGCGAGCGAAGAATGGGCCGCGCGTCATGGACTGCCGGTGCTCGCGTACCTGAGCTGGTCCGAGACCGCCGCCGTCGACTACTTCGACAAGAAAGAAGGCCTGCTGATGGCGCCCGCCTACGCCGTGCCGCGCATGCTGGCGCGCGCCGGACTCACGTTGCAGGACTTCGACCTGTACGAAATCCACGAAGCGTTCGCCGCCCAGGTGTTGTGCACGCTCGCGGCATGGCAGGATGACGAGTATTGCCGCACGCAACTCGGCTTGGCCGGCCCGCTCGGCGCGATCGACCGGGCAAAATTGAATGTGAACGGCAGCTCGCTGGCCACGGGCCATCCGTTCGCGGCAACGGGTGGGCGAATCGTCGCAGGCCTCGCGAAAATGCTCGCGCAACTCGACAAACCGGCCGGCACCGCGCGCGGGCTGATTTCGATCTGCGCGGCGGGCGGCCAGGGGGTGGTCGCGATTCTGGAACGCTGAGCCTGACATGCGTTTCAGTGTCTGCTTCGCCGCACGTTTTTGCTTCACACGCTGCCACACTCGCGTGAATTGCTTCGATGAACGGCTATAGGGCCGGCACACAAAGAGATGAAGCCACAGCTTCAGGAGACGACCATGACCCAGCCCACTCAAACCACGCTCGCGCCTGGCGGCGAATCCGCCGCGCCGAACGCAGCGAATCCGGCGCCTGCTCCCATGCAGGATCACGCACAGGCTCACGCGCCGCACCACGCGCCCAACACCGACGGCATCTGGTACGCGTCCTATCCGGCGGACGTGCCGCGTGAAATCGACGTGTCGAAATACGAGTCGGTCGTGCAGTTCTTCGACGAATGCATCGCGCAGTTCCGCGAGCGTGTCGCGTATGTGAGCGTGGGCGCGAACCTGACCTACGGTGAACTCGGCCGCAAGGCCACCGCGTTCGCCGCGTATCTGCAAAGCATCGGCGTGAAGCCGGGCGAACGCGTGGCGATCATGTTGCCCAATACGTTCCAGTATCCGGTCTCGCTGTTCGGCGTATTGAAGGCCGGCGGCGTGGTGGTCAACGTGAATCCGCTCTATACGGTGCGCGAACTCGCGCATCAGTTGAAGGACAGCGGCGCGCAAACCATCATCGTGTTCGAGAACTTCGCGAAGACGGTCGAAGACGCGTTGCCCGGCACCAAAGTGCAGAACGTCATCGTGACGGGACTCGGCGATCTGCTCGCCGACGGCCTGAATCTGAAGGGACGTCTGCTCAATTTCATGCTGCGGCACGTGAAGAAGATGGTGCCCGCGTACAACCTGCCGAAGGCAGTGCCGCTGCTCGAAGCGCTGTCCACCGGCTACTCGCGGCCGTTGACACCCGTGCGCCCCACGCACGACGACATCGCGTTCCTGCAGTACACGGGCGGCACGACCGGCGTCGCCAAGGGCGCGATGCTCACGCACAAGAACATCATTGCGAATCTGCTGCAGGCCAAGGCGTGGTCCGAAGGTCAACTGACCGGCGAGGTCGAAACAGTGCTCACGCCGCTGCCGCTCTATCACATCTATTCGTTGACGGTGAATGCGCTGATCTTCATGGGACTGGGTGGGCGCAACATTCTGATCGCCAATCCGCGTGACATGAAGCGCGTGATGATGATCATCCGTCACGAGAAATTCACCGGCATGACCGCCGTGAACACGCTGTATAACGCGTTCCTCGACAACGAGGAATTCTGCAAGCGCGACTTCTCCGATCTCAAGCTCGCGATGGCGGGCGGCATGGCCACGCAGAAGTCGGTGGCCGAGCGCTTCAAGGCGGTGACCGGCAAGCCGATCATCGAAGGCTATGGGCTCACGGAATGCTCGCCGATCGTATCGATGAATCCGGTCGACCTCTCCAACATGCGCGACTTCGAAGGCTCGATCGGTTTGCCCGCGCCGTCCACGCAAGTGCGTTTCAGGAAGGACGACGGCAACTGGGCGAACATCGGCGAGGCGGGCGAATTGTGCGTGAAGGGACCGCAGGTGATGAAAGGCTACTGGAATCGGCCGGACGAAACCGCCAAGGTGATCGACGAGGACGGCTGGCTCGCTACCGGCGACATCGGCGTGATGGATTCGCGCGGCTTTATCCGGCTGATCGACCGGAAGAAGGACATGATTCTGGTGTCGGGCTTCAACGTCTATCCGAACGAAATCGAGGACGTAATCGCGGCGCATCCGGACGTGCGCGAAGTCGCCGCAATCGGCGTACCCGATGCCGCGCAGGGCGAACGGGTGAAGGTGTTCATCGTCAAGCGCAATCCTTCGCTGACGGCCGAACAGGTGATCGCCCACTGCCGCAAGAACCTGACCGGCTACAAAGTGCCGAAACTCGTCGAGTTCCGCGACGAGCTGCCGCAAACCAATGTCGGCAAGATTCTGCGCCGCGCGCTGCGCGACGAGGAACTCGCGAAGCAAAAGCCTGCCTGACAGGGAAGGCGCTTCGCGTCACCTTTCGGAGAGATTCATGAAGCACCGCCTGTCCGCACGTTCACGCCGCACGCCCGTCTTCATGCGCCTTTCCGGTTTGCCGCCGCACAACGCTGGTTTGCGTACGGGCTCGTTGGGTTTTGTCAGTGGGGCTTTCGCGTTCCTTGGTGAACCGTGTCATGAGCCATTTGCCGCGCCGCTGCGGAGCGGTCCGATGCGCACGCTCCTGAGCACGCTGTTGATCGCGGGAGCGGCTGCCTTGACCACGCCCGTGGCGTTCGCGCAAAACGACGACACGCCGCCCGCGCTCGATAGCGCCAGCGCCGTCAAGGCGCCGTCCACGCCCTCCTCGCAGGTCGGCAAGCTCACGCTGGATCAACAGGTCAAGTGGCTGCGCGCCGCGCAACAAAGCGGCGCGATGGAAAAACTCAATGACGCGCAACTGGTCGCGCTGTTCCAGTCGCTCGATCCACTCGCGTTGCCGCGCTATATCAAGGAAGGGCCGAACGGCTACCCGTCGTACGAGTTCACCATGGCGCGGTCCGAACGCATTCACGGCCAATGGCCCGACAAGCCCGATCACATGCTGGTGCGCGTCGCGCACGACCCGCTGCGCATCTACGCGAAGTGGCTGCCCGACGGCGCGCGCGCCGGCCAGGAAATCATCTACGACGAATCCAAACGAACCGATGAGATGTACGGGCACCTGGGCGGCATCATGAATGTGATGCCGGTGTGGACCTCGCTGACCGGCGCGCTCGCCCGCGCGCAATCGAATCATCAGGTGCGCGATCTCGGCACGGAGTACATCGCGAACCAGTATCTCAGCGAGGGCAAGAAATACATCGAGGCCGGCTTGCCGCGTTCGACCCAGGTGGAAGTCAAAACGGTCGATGGCGTGCGCGTGGTGGCCTTCACCTTCGAAACGCCGACCGGCCAGCCGCAGTTCTACGCGAAGAAAGAAACGCTAGGCCTCGATCTGAGGCATCCGTATTTCCGCACCGTCGAGTCTTATGACAACGACGGCAAGATCTTCGAGAAGATCGTATTCGAAACCATCACGCCAAAAACATTCGACGACTCGACCTTCGATCCGAAGAACAAGGCGTACAAGTTCTAAACCTTGCGCAACGCGCGCGGCGCGAACGTGAATGCAAAGGCGACGTGGGCGCGTTGCGTGTCCGAATCCGCGCTCGGCTCGTGACTGTGTTCGATCACCTGTCCCGCGCTTTTGGCGAGTTGGCTCAGCACGAAGTAGTCGGACGCGCGCGTGAGGCCGATCAGCGAGGCCGACTGGAGCGTGGGCGTCGGCGTGCATGTCGGCGTTGCGCAAAGCAGCGGTGCGAGTGTCGTGTACCAGAGCGCGCCGATATCGTCGCCGGTTTCGAAGACGGACAACTGCCGGTGTGATGCGTAGGCGGCGAACGCGGCGCCGTATGTCAGCGTGGAGTCGGCCACCGCCACCGTATTGCTGCGCGCAGCAGCATGCGCGAGCCACGGCCACGCGCTGCCTGCCGCGGTCGAGAGGTACGCGCCGGTCATCATGAAGGTGCGCCGGTCCATTCATCGCTCCTGTCGTTATGTCGCTGTCTCGCCGTGTCGCTGTCTCGCTGTCTCACCGTGTCGCGTCAGCGACCGCGCCCTCACGTATAGCCGCGCCGGTCGCGCCACGCCGCCGGCCAGATGCCCTGCTTGCCCGGCGCGAGAATGCCGTTCGGGTCGAGTGCGTCCTTGATCGTTTCCGAGAAGCGCAGCAACGCGCCGTCGTTGAAGCTGTATTGGGCCGCGGCAAAATCCATATATGCGAGATGCGCGCGGTATTCGCCGTAGCCGGCCGCGCGCGCGTCGCTCATCAGCGAACGCAATAGCGCGCCGGCCTGCTCGACCTGGTTCGCGTCGCCGCGGTCGAAGATCGCCGCGAAAATGTGATGCAGATGGCGTACGCCCGCCGTAAAACCGCCGTAGTAATCGAAGCCGTATTCCGCGGCGCGCGCCTTGACCATCGTGTATTGACGCAGCGCGTCGCGTCCGGTCGCGGGACACACCGGCGCGAAATCCACGTGCGCGCCCGCGCCGCCGCGCCAGTCGAGCATGCGAAACGCGCTCATCGCCGGAATGCCGGCGAGGTTGCGATCGCCACCCGCCGTGGGCTGCGCATCGCCCGCGTAGCGCGCCGCCAGAAAGCGCGCCTGCGGTATGCGCGCAAACGCGCGCTGCACGATCGCATGGCGCGCGTCGATCGATTCAGGCGTGCCGTACAGCGCGTAATGCAGATTCCAGCGGCCCACATTCAGCTTGTCGAGCATCGCGTTCACCGCGCTCGCGGGCATCGCGCCCGGTCCGTCGTACCACTGCGCGCGCGCCGACAAGCCGGCCGCGCGGCGCAAACCGCCTTCGATCACCGCGTGATTGCGGATCGTTTCATCGAGCCGCAGCGGCCGCAAAATCTCCACGATCGCTTCGAGATCCGCTTCATGTTGAAACTGGATTTCGCCGAGCAGATACGCGGGCGGCGCGGGCATCAGCCAGACGCCAAGCTTGGTGACGATGCCGTAATTCGACTGCATGAACATCGCATCGAACGACGGTCCATAGCCCGGCTGATACAACTGCCACGATGTGCCGATGTCGATCCCGCCCATGCCCGTGCGCAACACATCGCCGTTGGCGAGCACCACTTCCATGCCGCACTGCGACGCCGCGTGATCGCCGTACGCGGTATAGCCGAAGCCGCGTTCGAGCGTATTGCCGACCACGCTGCCCCAACCGGCCGCGGGCGGATCGACCCACAGCTTGTAGCCCTTGTCGCGCAGGTGCGCGTACAGATCGAAGTAGCTGACGCCCGGCTCGACCAGCGCGTACGCCATGGCTTCGTTCACTTCGATGATGCGGTTCATCCGGTGCAGATCGAGCACAACCGAACCGGCGAGACGCGGCGCGGCGCCGCCATACGCAAAGTTGCGTCCGGTCGAAACGGTCCACAGCGGGATGCGAAACTGATTGGCAATGCGCAGCACCGCGCGGATTTCATCGACGGAGCCGGGCAAGACCGCGGCACTCGCCGAAAACGCTTCGCGCTCGCCGGGCGCGAACGGATCGAGATACGCGGCGAGGCCGTCCGCCGAGGTCACCACCTGCGGCTCGCCGACAATCGAACGCCAGCCGGCGAGCGCGCGGTCGAACTGCGCGGCGGATACTTTTGGCGGCAAACTGCGAGTCAAAGCGTCTCCTTGGCCGCCGCGCGGAGCCGCGGCAGTGAGTCAGCGGTACGAGTCATTGACGCCGCGTCAGCAGCAGCGAGTCAACGGCGCATTCCCCCGCCGTGCGACATACCACCCCATGTATGCATAGGCGCCGCACCATGCCAACCGCCGCGCCCGCCCATGCCGAACGATCCGTGCACGCCATGCACATAGCGCACATGATCCATGTGATGAAAATGATGAAAGCGGTCGACGAACACGAACGACACGCCGACACCGAACCCCACCGGCGGCCCCCAATACCATGGATCGTAGTAGTAGACGGGGCCATCCGCCAGAGTCTGAGCGGCGGCATCGTCCTCGACGATCTGCCACGTGCCGTCCGGTTGCAGGCACGCGCGGCCGGTGATCTGCTGCATGACGCCGTCGATTTCCGCCTGCCCCGCCACGAACCGGCACACGGACGCATCCGATTGCGCCTCGACCGGCGCCGCGCACGCGGCGCACAGGCACACACAGGCTACGCCGCCATACAGCCTGCTGCCGAGTTGATGAAATGTGAGCATGATTTTGCTGCCTCTATGCTGTCCGACGCACGCCGGCGTCGCGACCCGCGAGAAACGAGTCGGCACCGTGAAGACACTGTCGGTTTGCCTTGTTGAAGACCTTGCCGTGTACCCGCGTAAGCACGCGGTAACGGCGCGATCCAGCAACAAGTAAACGCAGCGCCGCGCGGGGCTATTCCGACCGTGCGGCGCAAGCGCACGCCGTTTCTATTACCGGGTGTTGCAGCGCCTGTGCCGATCGGCAGTCGCGCGGAGCGTACTCGCGCATGCCGCTACTGCCACGACTCCGGCTTGCCGCCGAGCGCGCTGCACACGTCGATGGCGATCGTGCGCAGCTTGCCTTCCGCGATCGGCCCGGACAGCGCGTAGCCCATGCCGTCGCTGACCCAGTAGAAGGTGCGCCGGTTGCCGTCGCGGAACAGGCGGAACGCGGTTTCGTCGCGTGAGATGCCGGTGACGTAGAGCGTGAGACGCGCGCCGCTGGTGTTCTCGTACATGAACTGCGCCGCCGGTCCCGCTTCGCCGGGCAACAGCCGTCCGCCCACCAGCGAGTAGCCGTATTCCTGCAAGGACGGCACCGAGAGCGGCCGGTTCAGCCGTTTGGAGAGCCAGTTGATCAGATGCTCTTCTTCGTTCGCGGCAACTTCCACCGGATGACGCCGCTCCGGCGTGTAGACCGCATAAGCGATATCCGCGCGCTCGGCGAAGCTCGGCGGGCTGCCGCCCAGACCGCCCCACGCGCCGCCGGTCAGACGCGGCGCGAGCGGCCCGAGAGCCAGCGCGAGCCCGGCGCCGGCCGCCAGCCAGCAGGCCGCGACGCCCGCGCGCTGCCACCACGGCGTGCGCCGCCGCAACACGATGAAGGCCGGTTCATCGGCCGTCTCGCGTTCATGACGCTCGTTGCGCTCATCGCGCTCGCTGCGCTGCGGCGCGCCGCACAGCGCGCGCAACGCGGCTTTCTGCGCGCGCCACGCGGCCACCCGCGCGGCAGCCTGCGGATGCTGCGCCAGCTGAGCCTCGATCGCGGCGCGCTCCGCGCCCGGCAACTCACCGTCGACATACGCCGACAGCGCTCGCAGATCGAGCCCTTCGGGCAAGCTGGAATCGTA
Organism: Paraburkholderia phytofirmans; assembly: GCF_046028095.1. Taxonomy (GTDB): domain Bacteria; phylum Pseudomonadota; class Gammaproteobacteria; order Burkholderiales; family Burkholderiaceae; genus Paraburkholderia; species Paraburkholderia phytofirmans_A. The sequence continues at coordinate 369,108 of NZ_JAQQDJ010000006.1, read as the reverse complement.
GTCGTCGCTGTTCATCACGGGTTTCTCACTACTTTCAACGGTGGATTTTTACGCGCCGGCCCCTGCGCCGGTCCCTCCGTCAGCAACGCGCGCATGTGTTCGCGCGCACGGGAGAGCCGCGACATCACCGTGCCGATCGGTACGCCGAGCGCGCGCGACGCTTCCTGGTAAGACAGCTCCTCCACGCAGACCAGCAACAGCACTTCGCGCTGTTCGACAGGCAGACAATACAACGCGCGCTGCAGATCGCGCAGCACGAGGCCGTCGACCTCCCCTTGCGGCGCTTCGAGATTGCGCCACGGCGCGCTCTCGTCATCGACGGCAATCTCGCGGCGGCCGCGCAGCTGGTCGATGTAGAGATGCCGCAGGATCGTCAGGAGCCATGCGCGCAGATTGCTGTCCGGCCGGAACGCCGCCCAACGGGCGAGCGCGCGCTCCGCCGTATCCTGCACGAGGTCGTCGGCCCACGCGTGATCGCCCGTCAGTGCGCGCGCGTAGCGGCGCAGCTGTGGGAGCCACGAAATCACTTCGGCTTCGAAATTCACCCGGCGAGCGCCGCTCAGTAGCCGCCGCTGCTGCCGCCGCTCGAGCTGGACGCGCCGCTATCGGTCGCGGACGTGCACGCGCTCGTCGCGAGCGTACCGCCCGCGAGTGCCAGCAGAACGAAAACAGCGGAAAGGATGCGCGATACTTTCATGGTGAGTCTCCTGTCGGCCAGAGTCGGCGTTTCGCGCCCCACTCTGTTCCTATGCAAGAAGCTTGCGGATGAGCGCCCGGACATCCGGTGCGGCCGGTGCGGCCGGTTCGGCCGGCCCAAGCAAGCCGATCGGCCACGCGCACGATGCAGCGTCGCCATGCCTGATATAACGCGGCCAGGTGGCGATTTATTCCACCCGACGCACACCCATGCGCCATCTTTTTCCGCCACCTGCGCCGCGCAGGCCCGCGTGTGGCGGAAGAACGCGGCAATCATCCGCAGATTCGTAACTCAACGTTACAGCCAATAGTTATCAGATGCTTATGTGCCCACAAGCCGTTATAGTGGACGCAGTTCGCCCGCCGACGCGTTCCGCCCCCACACAGGGTAGAATCGCGGCGAACAACCGTCTTTCTAACCTGAATTGTCCATGGCTTCCGCAGAATCGCATCCGCAAAACGACTTCATGAACGCTGCGCGCAAAGAACGAAAGCGCGTCGAGATTTACCTTGTCAACGGCATCCGTTTGACCGGGTGTATCGAGTCGTTCGATCAGTATCTGGTGATGCTGCGCACGCCGGTCGGCCTGCAAGGCATCTACAAGCGCGCGATCTCGACGATCCAGCTCGACACCGGAACGCGTCCGGCTCCGCGCGCGGGGCGTCCCTCGCACGGTGAGCACACCACGCGTGGCCCGCACGGTTCGCGTGAACCGCGCGATCACCGTGAGCCACGCGAACCGCGTGAACCGCGTGAGTCGTATGGCGCGCCGTCTTCGGACCGGCCTGCGTCGGATCGTAGCGGCGGCACGTCGGACGGCCCGGTGGTCGTTACGCGCCGCCGGCGTCTGTTCGGCACGGGCGGCGACGGTGGCAACCACGGTGGTGGCAACCACGGTGGTGGTAACCACGGCGGCGGCAACCATGGCGGCGGTAATCATGGCGGCAATGGCGGCAATGGCGGTAACGGCGGCAGCGAATAAGCGGCCGCGGCAGCGCTCGGCTACTCCATTGAATGGTCGAGCCGCTGCAAGATTTTTTCCAGACGCATCACCTGCAGTTCCGTCAGTTCGAATCCGCATTTGACCGCCAGCACGCGGCGGCGCCAATACACGGCGTCCAGCAAGCGCTGCGCCGGTTGCTTCGTTGCCCAATCCAGGTGTTCCAGTTCAGCTTCCACGACGTGCGACGCGTTGAGGCGTTGTGACGCGCACGCGGTTTTTTTCCGGTTCATGTTATTCGCTGCCTTGTTGTTCACGGGTTCTGGTTGCGCCCCTCCCGAGCGCGACACGGCCGGTTCGCGGCATGCGTTGCGGTCTGCCGGCCCACGCGGCCGGCGCCTGCTTTTCTTTTCCGCGCCGCACTGTGTCGACACACGGAAAACGAGCTGATGCGCAATGGTTTTAAGTTTCGGCTGATGAACCTGTATCGGTTCGTGCATCGGTTCGTGCATCGTTCGGCTCGTGGTTTTGCAGCAGGCACTTACGGCGCGCGGTCTTAGGCCGTTCGGCCGATGTTCGCCGAAGCCTGCTTTGCGCTATGCTGGTTTGCCGACTCTCTTCTCACGGAGCACGTCATGACTAGCAAGAAGCAACACGAATCCCCTCCCGCGGCCACGCAAACGCCCCCCGAATCCGCCGACGACCGTCTTGACGAGGCGCTCGAGGAAAGCTTCCCCGCCAGTGATCCGATCGCCGTCGACGTGCGGGACCCGCATCACGCGCCGGAAAAGGATGGGTCTTCGGAGGGAAAGAAGCGGCATTAGATCTGGCCGCATGCTCGGCTTGAGGAGCACAGGGAAAACGAAGCAGCACCCAAAGCCTGGCCGCCTCTAACGGCATCGGCATCGCTATTGCCATCAACCTCGCTGTCGCCATTGCCATCACCCGAGCGGTGCGTTAAGCGCGGTCGCGCGTGAGCGTGCAAAACTGCGTGCGCGTGCAAGACAATGGGAAGATTTGCGCCGAGCCACTCGCGTGCCGCCCGTGAGACGTCACGCGAGCACGCGTGGAATAAACGTGGCGGCTATTACTGCTGTAGGAATGGAGAATCGAGCGGGTGCGTGAAACGGCAATGCCGTTCGCGTAGACCTCGCGAACTACGCGCATTGCACGAAGACAGCTGAACAGCGAGCGATCGTTCCGGTGAGCCGGGCAACACGTTCAACACCGCGCCGCCCTTCCCACCGGATCCTCTTCAGACCATCACGCTCAGTGCGAGGGCAAACCGCTTTCCAACTGGCGCTGCAGGTCACGCACCTGGCGCTGCGCGGCACGCAACTGATCCTGAGCGGAAGCCTTCTGTTGAGCCAGCGATGTCGCTTCGGCGCGAGTTTGCTGCTGCTGGGTCGCCACGATGCTCTGCTGCTGACGCGCCACATCGAGGTCCGCCTGCAAGCGGTTCGCACTGTCCTGCTGCAACGCGATCATGCGTTCCGTGAACGTTTTTTGCGCTTCGAGCTGCGTGCGGCGAATCTCGACGTCGGACAGTTGCACCGTCTGACGCACGAAATCCTTGTAGATCATGTCGGCACGCGCCGCGTCCTGCGTCTTGATGACACGCCAGAAATTTTTCTGCTGGAACAGCGCCACGTAGTACGTCATTTCCTTGCCGTAAAACAGCAAGCTCGCGCCGTAACTGCCGTTATACGTGGTGCGCAATTCGCTTAGATCCGACCCGCGGATCATCTGCTGCAATTCCGCCACGTTGCCCGCCGCGGATTGCTTCGCTTCATCCGACGTGAGGGCTGAGGTCTGCGCCTGTCCTGCCTGTGAGGTAGCCGGCAATGCGGCCGTCGTGCCTGGCTGGGAAACAACGCCGCCGATGGCGCCAGCGCTCGCGCTGCTGTTCTGCAGAGCCTGCGCATTGACGCCTTGCGCCGCGCCCATCGCGATCAATGCGGCGAGCGCAATCTGTCGCAGTTTCGACTTTCGGTCCATGTAATTTATGCTCGAACAGTTTTTGTTTTAGTACAACCGGCCCATTATTACTCACTTTCCCGCGTTTCGGGCTCCTCGTCGAAAATTTGATACTTGCGCATTTTCTCCCATAAGACCTTGCGGCTAATGCCGAGATAGAGCGCCGTATCCTGGCGGCGCCAACCGTTTGCGTCGAGCGCGGCCAGCACGCGATTACGCTCGGCCATGTCCCATTTGCTGCGGTCCACCAGCACCTCGGCGACGCTCTCCGCCGGCACCGGCTGAGTGGTGCGCGCGAGTGCGAGAAGCCGTTGCAGGCGCGCCGCATCCCACGCGCCGATCTGCCGAACGGTCACGCCGATGCGCTCGGCCAGATTGCGCAGCTCGCGCACATTGCCGGGGAAATACGTGTCGGCGACGGCGTCGGCGAGCCAGTACGGCAGATCGGACAACGCGGCGAGACGCTCCGCGCCCACGATCTGCGCGATGAACGCCTTGAAGATCGCAATCTTGTCGACGGCGCCCCGTTCTTCCAGCGACGGAATCTTCAACTCGATCACGGCGAGCCGGTAGTAAAGGTCGGCGCGAAACGTGCCGTCCTTCACCAGTTGCGGCAGCAGTTTATTGGTCGCCGCCACCAGCCGGAAGTCGAGCTTGACCGGCGTCGCCGAACCGATGCGCGTGACCGCGCTGTCTTCGAGCACGCGCAGCAGCTTGACCTGCTGATAGAGCGGCAGATCGCCGATTTCGTCGAGAAACAGCGTGCCGCCGTCGGCCTGCTCGAAGTAGCCTTTGTGCGCGACCACCGCGCCGGTGAACGAGCCTTTCGAGTGACCGAAGAACAGCGACTCGAACAGGCCGTCCGGAATCGCGCCGCAGTTCACCGCGACGAACGGGCCTTGCCCGTAGCGGCTATGTTTTTCGTGCAGCAGTTGCGCGATGCGCTCCTTGCCGACGCCGGTTTCGCCGTGCACCAGCACACTCGTGTCGCAGTCGGCGAAAGTATCGACTTCGTGCAGCAGCGCCTGCATGCACTCCGAATTGGCGATCATCGCGTCGGACTCGTGCGTCTTCGCGCTGTGGGCGCGCATTTGCAGCACGAGCTTCATGACCATGCCGCGCAGTTCGGCGCAGGTGAAGTCGAGCGGCAGAATATGCGAGTACTCGGACGGATAGGCGGCTGGATCGTGCTCGCGCGGCGCGGCGCCGACCCAGACCACGGGAATGCCGTGCGCGGCCTGCCAGTCGCGCAGGATCAGCGCGCCGCTGTCGATCACCGACACGCTGATGATCGCAAGCGACGGCCGCAGCGCGGTCCGCTCGGGCGAGATCGCGATATCGTCCGCACGGATCACTTCGACATCGAAGCTCGCCATGCAGCGCGCGACCCGGTCGACGATGTCGGCCTTGCCCTCCCAGACGTAGATATCGAGTTCCTCGATTTTGGTGGTGGTTCTCATCTTGGATTGGCTAGTTGACCAGTTGCGAAACGCCGCACGTCAGCGACATGTTGTGGACCGTGGCGGTGCCGACCTGCACGCCGAGCAACGCTAGCGTGGGCACGAGCACCGCGTCGAGCAGCGCGAAGACAGGTTGCAGTGCAGCCGACAGCACCGGTGCAAGGGCTGAGAGCAAAGGCTGGATCACAGCAGTTAGATTGAGTCCCAAGGCGGTCACCTGTAGTGTGTTTGGCAACACCTTGAGTAGCTGCGCGGTCAGCGTCGATGCATCGCTGCCAACGGCATTGGAATTGACGGTGACCGACGAATCGAAACTGCCGGACGCGCCGTTGAACGTAACGGGCTGGGACGAAGGCGGAGCCAAGGGCAATTGCCCCGTTCCGTTGATCGCAATTTTCGTGAGTTCGTTCGTGCCGGTTAGCAGGGTCCATACCGTAACGTCGGCGACATTGATCGTTCCGCCGCAAGCCGAATTCGCCCCCACGCAGACCGTCGCGATGCTCGGTTGCACCAGAATCGTGGCATTGGTCGCAGCCTTGGTCGACTCGCAGTCGACCGAACTGAGCGCGGCAGTGCCCTGCGCGCTCGTCAGCGAAAGCATGATCGGTGTACTCAGGGCGGAAATGCTGATCGAGCCGATGCCAAGATTCAGGCTGATTGGCGCGAACGTCAGCGGCAGCAGATTCACGCTCGCGTTCACCACCGCAGTGCGCGCCATCGTGCGATACGTCCCATTGGGTAACATGCCGCCCTCGCCGACCGCGAGCACCGGTGGCTTGATGACCTGCAACGAAATACCCGCCACGCCCGCGAGACCCGCCGCCACATTGATCACCGGCGCGTTGCCCTGGGTTCCGTCCGGACTGCGCTGCGCAATCTGCGCGGCGACCAGCAACGCATCGAACGCGTTGACCGTCGCGGTTGCCGCGGCGTTCGGATTGGCAAGGCCGAGCGCGAGCAGCCCGGGTGAAGACGCACCGCCGTCGCCGATCGTGATGTTCTGCCCACCGGGAATAGCCACCGCCACCTTCTGCAGAATCGACGCATTGATGGTGTCGCCGCCCGTCTGCAACGCGGTGACCATGGCAACCATCAGTTGCTGAAAACTCACCGTGGTGCCGAGCAGTCCCTGCATCGTCGAGGCGCCGAGCGCCACCATCAGATCTTGCAGCTTGATGTGCGCCGTCGCCAGGCTCTGCGTGTCGCCCACGCTCAGCGACACGCTGGTTTTCAGCAAACCACCCAGAATCGCATTCAACAACGCCGACTGCTGCGTATTGATCGACGCGATGCCGGTGCCGAGCGAGAACGCGTCGATGTTGGAAGCGAACGCAGTGGCCGTCGCCGAGACATTACGGCTCGGTCCGAGGAAGAAGTACGGCACGACCTGCGTCGTCGTCACCTGCACCGCATTCAGCGGATTGCCGCTGGTGCCGAAATAGGTGCTCTTGCTGGTATCCCAACGACCGCAAGTCGTATTGATGGTCGTCGTGCTGCCGGCCGTGAAACCGTTGGCCGCCGCGTTCTGCTGCGCGGCCGTGGTGGCCGTCGCGCAGCCGCCCGTGGAGCCGATCATCTGCACCGCCGCCAGCGCCGCGAGATCGGCCGTGCGCTGCAACTGCCGGCGCGCGAAAAACACGTTGCCGACGTCGAGCGCGCCGAGCGCCGCGATCGCCACGCTCAGCCAGATCACCGCGACCATCGCGACCGCGCCGTGCTGACGGCGCGCACCCGCGCGCCGCATCCACAGGGGACGCGCGCAGCGCGCGGCACGGGTCATGGCGGAAGGCAATTCGCGCATGTCAGTTCGATCCGCCGCCGCTTCCGCCGAACCCGCTGTTGACGGCCATCGCACCGTTGCCGCCGCTGCCCGCGTTCAGCGCGGAACCGTACAGATCGGGAATCTTGCTCTTGAACGATTCCATGTAGCGGCGGTAGGCCAGCCCGGCTTCGGCGCCGAGCATCGGCAGCGCCGGCGCGGCTTCCTTGTTGCTGGATTGCAGGTCGAACCATGCGCGCGTCGCGTGACCCACTTCGCTGGCCCGCACTGCGGGCGGCGCGCTCTGTTCCGCCGGGGTCGTTTCGCTCGTCTGCGCCATCGTCGAGACGGACGCGCCCAGCAGCGCACCGGCGGTCGCAACCGTCGCCAGCCACCGGCGCGGCATCGACGCCCGCCAAACTCGCTTCGTTGTCGTGTTTCTCATTGTTGCTCCCTGATTCCCTGATGCATCACCACGAAGTCGCCGCGCGCTCATTGCGCGAAACGCTGCAACAGACGCGGCGCGGGCTCGACGCCCTGCGCGCTCGCGACCGTGCGCGCGCCCGCGCCGAGCGCGCCCGAGTCTTGTTGCACCGGCGCGCCGCGTGTTTGCGCGCGCCCTGCCGCAGCCACTTTCGCCGCATCGCTGCGAATCGCGGCGCGCACGTCCGGTGCGAGCTTCTGCTGGTTCATGATCGCCAGCGCCTGCGCCTGGTTGCCATTGGCAAGCAGATAAAGCGCGACGTTGCTGACGATCTTCGAATTGCTCTGGTCGAGTTCGGCCGCCTTCATGAGCGGCACGCGCGCGCCGTCCACATCGCCGTCGCGCAAGCGTGCATAGCCGAGGTCCGACAGCGTCGTCGCATCGGTCGGCGCGAGCTGCACGGCCTGCTGCAATTCCTGCGCGGCGCGCGCGAAGTCGCCGGCCGCGCCCGCGATCAGACCGAGGCCGCGATAGCCGCGCGTGGCGAGCGGCGTCTTCAGCAGTTGTCCGTATGCGTTCGCGGCGGCGGCCGGCTGATCGGTCATGCGCAGCGCGTCGGCGCGCAGCAGAATCGAGTCGGGGCTCGCGCCGTACTGCTTGTCGTACGCGTCGATATGCGCGAGCGAAGCGAAGTACAACCCCTGCGATTGCATCTGATCGATCAGACCGAGGTACATGCCCGGCGTGTCCGGCGCGGGATCCTTGCTGGCCTGCTGCGCCATCACGGCGCGTTCCGCCTGCGGCCCGACGCCATAGCCCGTGACGTCTTTGGACGCGCACGCGCCGAGCAGCGACAACGCGGCCAGCGCCGCCGCGCAGCGGGCGCCCTGTTTGACGGAATCGAATGAAAGACTGTGAGTCATGGCAAATCCTTAGTGCTTCACCTTGCCCAACGAATGCTGGACAGCCAGCACACCGGGGCCGGCCGTGACGATCATCAGCGCGGGCAACAGCGTGACGATCATCACGCCCGTCATCTTCACGGCGAGCCGGCCGATGCGTTCGCGCAGCATCGCGCGGCGCGCCTCGCGCAGCCGGTCGCCGAACTGCTTGAGCGGTTCCTGCACCGCGCCGCCGTGCCGGTCGACCTGCACCAGCAAACGCACCACCGCGCGCAGATCCTCGTTGTCGTAACTCGACGCGAGCCGGTTCAGCGACTGCTCACGCGTGCGGCCGGCGGCAAACTGACGCTGCGCGATTTCCAGTTCGCCGGCGAGCACCGGCAACATGCCGCGAAAATCGCTGACCACCACCTGCAAGCTCTGATCGAGCGACAAACCCACGCCTTGCAGAAGACGCAACAAATCGACCAGCAGCGGCAATTCGTCGACCACCGCGCGACGGCGCTTGCCGGCACGCCGCCTTAACACGAGCTTTGGCAGCATGAAGCCCGCCATCACGGCGATGATCACCAGCGCCACATAACGGGACCCGTCCAGATGGGCGCTCGCCAGCGTGCCGGCGAGCACCGGCAGCACCAGCGCGCCGAACAGCCGCGCCAGCAGAAACAGGCCGCGCGTGCGCGTATCCACGAAACCGCATTGCTCCAGCAGCCGGCGATCTTCTTCAGCGACGACCTGGCGGCCGAACGGCGTGTCGAGCCAGCGAATCCCCGTATGCGCGAAGCGTTCGAGCAGGCCCTTGAAACCCGTGGGCGGCGCGCTGCGCACGGCCGCTTTCGCGCCAGCCTGCGCGCCCTCCGCGCCACGTGCCGCCGCGGCCGCGAGCGCCGCGCTTTGCAACGCACGCTCGTCGAGCGCGTGCCGCAGCGTGCGCTCGCTGCGTCGCGCCGCCGCCACGCGCGCCAGCACCAGGCCGGCGAGCAGCAGCAAACCGAGCGCGGCCAGAGCCAGTGCGAGCGCGAGAAGTTGTTGGGTCTGCATCGTCAATTCCTCAGATTCGCGAGGCGGTACAGCAGATACGCCCCGAGCACCTGCAGCACGAACGCCAGATAGACGAGCTGCCGGCCAGTCGGGTCGAACCACATCGAAGCGAAATACTTAGGATTGGACAGAATAAGAAAACCGCCGATGCCGATCGGCAACATGGCCAGCACCCACGACGAAAGCCGCGTTTCCGACGACATCGCCACCAGTTCGCGCTCGGCGTGTTCGAGATCGCGCATGAACGAGGCCATCCGCTCGAGCATCACGTCGGCGCGGCCGCCGTATTTGACCGACAGCCGCAGCACGGCGCCGACCAGTTCGAGTTCGCGCACGCCGTAGATCGTGGCCACCTGCGAGAGCGCGCGATCGATTTCGACGCCGGTGCGCAGCATCCGCGACACGTAGTCGAGGCATTCGCGCAACGGCGCCTCGGTGGTTTGCAGCGCGGCCTGGAAGGCGGCGGGCACACTGTTGCCGAGCGTGATCAGACGCACGATGCCGTCGAGAAAAAGCGGCAACTGCCGCACGATCTGCTGACGGCGTTTGTTCACTCGCATCGTCAGCAGAAAATAGAAGCACATCACGCAGGCGATCAACGCGACGCAGGCCGCGAGCGCGCCGCCCACCATTGCGGCCCAGCCGCACAGCAGCACCACGATCGTGCCGGCGATCGCGGCAGGCACTTTGGCATTGGCAATGCCCGCACGCGCCATCGCGTGCTGCACCATGAAGCGCACGCGCGCTTGCCAGTAGCGCCAGCGCGCGAGCCAGCCCGCGTCGGCGGCAGGCGCCTGCGGCGCGATCACGGCGTGCTGTGCCGTGACGCGCGCGGGAGCGGCGCGCGCCGTGCTTGCCGCACCGCCGCCCATGCCGCCCACGGCTGCGCCAGCCGGCATCGCCATGCGGCTGTCGATATAACGTTCCGCACTCGCCTGGTCTTTGCGTTGCGCGCCGCGCTGCCAGAGCAGCAGGGCAAGCGCCGCGCACAGCAGCGCGAGCGCCGCGAAGACCAGAACCGCGCTAGACATTGAAGCCTCCGCCGAACCCACCGCCACCGCCAAAGCCGCCACTGCCGCCGCCGAAGCCACCGCCACCGAAACCGCCGCCTCCCGACCCGCCGAAGCCCGCATTGCCGAACGCATGGCCTGCTTCACCGCCACCCAACGCCTGGCGGAAACGCGCCAGCTTCGGCGAGTGCGGATGGATGCCCAGCGAAACCCAGTTGTCGAGTTCGTCGCCTTCGGCCGTCAGGATCGGCTCATAGCGATACAGCTCCTGCGTCGCGATGATGTTGTCCGACAGCCCCGTCACTTCCGTGATCGACAGAATCCGCCGGCGCCCGTTGGAAAGCCGCCCGATCTGCACGATGAAGTCGATCGCGTTGGCGATCTGGCGGCGCAGACTCGACTCGGTGCCCTGGAAGCCCGCGAAACCGGCGAGCATTTCGAGCCGGTACAGACATTCGCGCGGCGAGCTGGCGTGCACGGTGCCCATCGATCCGTCGTGGCCGGTGTTCATCGCCTGCAGCATTTCGAGCACTTCACCGCCGCGCACTTCGCCGACAATGATGCGGTCCGGCCGCATCCGCAACGTATTGCGCAGCAGGTCGCGAATCGTCACGATGCCCGAGCCGTCGAAACCGCCCGGCCGGCTTTCCAGCCGCACCACATGCGGATGGTTCAGCGACAGTTCCGCCGTGTCCTCGATCGTCACGACCCGTTCCGGCTCGGGAATATGAAACGCCAGCGCATTGAGCAGCGAGGTCTTGCCCGAACTCGTGCCGCCCGACACCAGCACGTTGCAGCGCGCCGCCACCGCGGCTTCGAGCAGCGCGCCGATTTCCGGGCTGTAGGTGCCGTTGCCGAGCAGATCGTCGGGCCGCATCGGATCCTTGCGGAACTTGCGGATCGAGACGATCGGCCCGTCGATCGACAGCGGTTCGATCACCACGTTCACACGGCCGCCGTTCGGCAGACGCGCATCGACCATCGGATTCGATTCGTCCAGGCGCCGGCCGATCGGCGCGAGAATGCGCCGCACGATCCGCAGCAGATGCGCGTTATCCGCAAAGCGCACCTGGATGCGCGTGAGAATGCCGTGGCGCGACACGTACACGTCGTTATAGCCGTTGATCAGAATGTCTTCGACGGCCGGATCGGCGAGCAAATCCTCTATCGGACCGAAGCCCGCGAGTTCCTTGGTCAGCGCCTCGGCGATCAGGCGCACCTCGCTTTCGTTGATCGGTATCCGGCGCAGCCTGACGAAGCTGTCCATCTCCAGATCGACGAACTGATTGATCGCGTTACGCGACCAGCGGCCGAACTCGGAGCCGAGTTCTTCGATGCGCGTGAGCAGATGTTCGTGCGCCGCGTTCTTGATGTCCTGGAACTGCTGGCTATGCGCGAACGAAGGCGCGTCGTCGGCAAATTCGATCTCTTTCGCCATCGTCTATGACCGCTTTTGAGTGGTTGGAATGAAGCGCTTGAGCGCGCCGAGTGCCGATTTGCCGCGTGCCTGCGCCACCGCGCGCTCGCCGCCGCCGAGCCGCTCGATCAGCGGCTCGAGCGCGCGCACATACGGATCGCGCGCGGCGGCATCGACCAGCAGATGTCCCTGATTGACCGCCTGGCCGAGCGCGATGCGCCGCTCCGGCAAGGTGCAGAGCAACGGAATGTCCAGACGCTGCGCGATCTGCGCGGCGGCAAGGCCGAGTTCGGCGTCGAATTTGTTGACGATCAGACGCACGTTCGCGGTATCCACGCCCTCTTCGCGCAACGCGTCGAGCACGCCGACGGCCGACACGATCGAGGCCACGCCCTGGTCGCACAGCAGCCAGGTTTCGTCGGCCGCCTGCACCACATGGGCGATGAACTCGCTGTTAGTGAAGCCGCCGAGGTCGACGATCTGCTGGTCGAAGAACGCGCGCAGACGGTTCAGCAAACCGATCGACGACGAATACGAGACCTCGCGCATATCGGCGAGATTCGGCGGCAGCGTGGTGAGCGCGAGGCCGCTCGTGTGATGCGACAGCGCGGTATGGACGAAGGTCTGATCGAAGCGGCGCAGATTGCGCACGGCTTCGACGAAATTGAATTCGCTGCGCGTGTTCAGCAGCAGCGAGCCGTCGGCGGCCGGCAGGCCGAGATCGAGCAAGGCGGCTTGCCGGCCCTGCGCGACATCGCGCCGTTGCAGCAGCACCGCGAGATTCGCGGCCAGCGTGCTCACGCCCATGCCGATGCGCGCGCCCAGCAGCGCGGTGACGCGGCCATGGCGGCTGACCGGCTCGACGAGATTGTCGAGCACCTGGCGTGTGATGCGCAACGCGTCTTCGGCCGGCGCCGACAGATCGATGAAATCGCGCACGCCGGCGCGCAGCGCGGCCAACGCGCTTTCGGGTTCGGCGAGCGAGCCCAGCGCGACGATCTGCATGCCCGGATAAGCGGTGCGCACCGCGCTCGCGGCAGCGCTCGCCGCCGCGGCGCGGCCGCCGGAAAAATCGACGAATACCAGCGACGGATTGAGCGTCGCGATGCGCTGCATCAGCATCGACGGATCGAGCGTGGCCGCTTCGACCACGCCGGCGCCCACCAGCGTATCGGCGAGCCAATGCACGTGCTCGTCGGCCAGCGACGCAAACACGAAATAATCGGTGACCGCCCGTTCAGTCAATGAATGCGTTCTCGCGTTCATGTTGGACATCCTTGTGCCGCATAGGCGGCAAAGCCCCCACGTCGTACTGCTTGCCGGCGAACGCACGCGGTTCGCGCGCGCGCCGGCTCACACCTGTGTTCATCCGGCGCGCCGCACGGGCGCCTGCCGGCTTCACTTCGAAAATCCCGGCGACGAATCGCGCGCCGCCACGCCGCCGATCAGCGAACGCCACACCGGCCCGTTGCGCTGCTCGGACTGCTCGCCCGGCGTCGACGGCAAGGTCGCGCCCCTGGCGAGCGGCGAGACCAGATGCGGCGTCACGATGATCACCAGCTCCTTCTCGTTCTGCTGATAGTTCAACTGCTTGAAGAACGTGCCGATCACCGGCAGATCGCCGAGCAACGGCACCTTCGAGACATTCGAGGCCGTCTCGCGATCGATCAGCCCGCCGATCACGAAGCTCTCGCCATCGCCGAGTTCGACGGTGGTGTCGGCACGCCGCGTAGTGAACGCGGGCACCGACACTCCGCTGATCGTCACCGCGTTGGCGAAGTCCAGCTGGCTCGCCTCCGGCGCGACTTTCAGCGCGATGCGCTGCGGGCTCAGCACGGTCGGCGTGAGCGTGAGCCCTACGCCATACGGCTTGAATTCGATCGACGTCGACCCGAGCGCCTGCGGCACCGGAATCGGCACCTCGCCGCCGGCAAGGAAACTGGCGCTCTGGCCGGACAAGGCCACGAGCGTCGGCTCGGCCAAAACGCGCGCGAGGTTGTTGCTTTCCAGCAGGCTCAGGTTGGCGAACAGGCCGTGCGTCGCGGAGTTGAAGATCAGGTTGAACGCCGACGAGATCGGCGTCACGCCCGTCATGCTCGGCGCCTGTCCCGCCGTCGCCGATACCGAACTCAACGCCGACGGCGCGAACGAGCCGAACGTGAAGCCGTTGTTCTGCTTGAAGAAGTTGAAGCCCACTTCCTTGAGCACCGAACGGCTGAACTCGACGACCCGCACATCCACCTGCACGACCGCGCGGCTTGCGACCGTCGACGTGTCGAACACCGCACCGTCCTTGCCGAGCGAGCCCTCCGCCGCGACCACTGCGCGCTGGTGCGCCTCCATCGTCGCCGACGTGCCGGACACGATCGCCGTGCCGCCGAGCACCTTGACGGCCGGCGTGTCGGCGCCGAGCAGCGAGGCGGCCGCCGGCGTGGTCACGTTGACGGTGTATTGCAGCGGCGCGTCACGATCGCGCGCCCACAGCATCAGATTGGTGGTGCCCGCGGCCTTGCCGACCAGCAGCACACCGCCGCGCTTGTCGCCCTTGATGATCAGCACGTCGGCCACCGACGGATCGCCGATCGCGACACGTTGCAGCGTGCGGCCGACAGCGAGCTGCCGCTGCGCGCCGACCGTCAGGTCGATGTTTTGCGCGGGCGCGGCAAACGCGGCCTGAGCCGGCTGGGCCGCTGGCGCGGCTTGCCCCCGCTGCCCCGGACCGGCCGCATCCGTCGTCGCCGATACGGCCAGCAAAGCCAGGCCGAGGCACGCCGCCTTCCTGAAAACAAAAATCCGTTCTGTCATGTAGTTATTGGACGCGACTGGCCGCCCGCTCCCTGAAACCACTGCTTACCAGGCGACCGTTTCGGCGCGCCCACCCCGTATCACTTCGATACCGCTCTTTGTACTGTTGGTATTGCCCGCCACACGCGTCGGCGGCAGCGGTATATGCGGCAACGCCGGCCTCGCGGCGGCCCCCGCGCCGCTCGCATTGGCGGTGCCCGACAACGTGTCGAGCGCCACGCCGGCTGCGGCGCGCGTCGAATCCCGCAGCGGCTCGGCCGCGCCCGCATGCGCCGCCGTCTTCAGCACGCCCGGATAGGCCGGCAACACGCTTTGATCGATTACTTCGGGATCCTTGGGATTGCGCAACGCGAAGATCAGACGGCCGGCGCTCTCGGCGAGCGTCAAACGGTCGATATCGGCGACCGGCACCGCCAGCACCGCGGTGCGGACCATGCCGTTCGGATCGCCCGCGCTGTCGCCGCTCGCGGTCGCATTGCCGAACGCGAGCACGCGCACTTTCGACATCAGCAGACGCGCCTGGGTGCGGTCGATTTCACCGCCGTTGCCGATGCTGGCGTCGCGCTTGAGCGTGAAAAACACGTCGACGAAATTGCCCGGCCGCAACCGGTTGCCGACCGCGTTGCCTTCGTCTACTCGTACAGCAAGCGCGCGCTCGCCCGGTTCGACGCGCTCGGCGATTCCCGAGGACAACTGGCTTTCCAGCACCGGCGATTCCGCGCCGATCTCCGCGTTCGGCACGCGGCCGGCCAGTTGCGCGGGGTCCGTGAACGCGCCGTTCGGATTGATCGGCAGCGACTGCACGCGCAGATCGTCGACGGTTATGGCTTTGCCCGCAGGCAGCGTGTGAGTCGCCACCACCACAGGGAAACTCGCCTGCGCGGCAGGCGTGACGGCTACCGGCGCCGGGCGGCGTGACAGCGACCACGCGAACAGGCCGAGCACGAGTGCGACCGCGATCAGGACGCCCGCAAGAATTTTGGTCAGATTCGGCATGAAGATTGACTGCTTCGGTTAAACGATGCCGTGCCGTACGCGCGTTCGATCACACGTTGACGGACCAGGAGGTCGAGGGGGCTGGGTGCCGACGCGTGCGTCACTGAATGTTCTCCGGATTGAGTTGGACCGTGGCGCTGCTCGTGAGCGTGTTCGGCAGCGCGAACGCCAGCAGCGGCAAGCTCGGCACCAGCGGATTGGCCTGATAGTTGTAGCTCACCAGGACATTCACGCATTGCATCGCGCCCTTCGGCCCGCATGTCGCGGAAGACGGCGTGCATTGCATCGACTGCACGAGCGTCGCGGCGACCAGCTTCGCCGCCGCGCAGGCCGCGTTGCCGCGATTGGTCAACGCCGTTTGCATCGACGTGTTGCTCTGCCAGTTCAGCGCGGCGCGCGCGCCCTCTTCCGCGGCCATCGTCAGATTCTGCTGTGCGACGAGAATCAGACTGAAGGTGACGATCGCGTACAGGATCGTGAAGAAAAGCGGGAACACCAGCGCGAATTCGACGGCCGTGGCGCCGCGTTGCGCACGCGCGCGGCGCACCTTGATGCGCGGATGCGGCAAGCACGCGCGTTGCGTCAGGGCGGTTTTCATCGCACGCTTCCCGCCATGCCGTGCAGAACGAGCCAGCCGCTCGCGGCCACCGCGAGACACGCTGCGTAAGGCGTGGATGCTTTGCCGGCGAGTTCGAACGTCGCGCCGGGTTGACGGGCCAGGCCCGCGAGCGGCGTGCGGGTGGTAATCAGGAGCCACAATGCATGCACGCCGGCAGCGAGACTCGCAGCCATCCATAGACCGAGCAACGCGTGCATGCCGCACCATGCGCCGAGGACGGCGAAGACTTTGACATCCGCGGCGCCCATCACGCCGAGCGCGAAAAACGGCAGCAATGCAGCGAGACCGATTAATGCGCCAATGCCTGCCTGAGTCAGCGAAATGCCGAAAGGCCCGCATTGAAAAAACGCGCAGCAAAATGCCGTCGCCAGACCGGCGACAACAACTGAATTGGATATGCGCCGCCAACGGCAATCGCTAATCGCGACTACCGCTGCCCACGCGATAAATAACAAAATGCCCACGGAAACATTCATCTCGCACTCGACAGGCGAAGCTGCGCCATGCGGATTGCAATGCAATCCGCATTAACGATTCAGCGATGCGTTATTACGCCGACGAAGCAGACGGACGTCGAAACGCCGGCTGCTTCGCGCAACGATTACGGTTTGCCTTTTACGGTCCGGTCTTCGTGGTGGACGGCGAGATTTTGTCCGCGACCTGCTGCAAAACACTCGAGACATTCGTGCCGACATTCGTCACCGCGGTAGCGATCACGAGCACGACGAGGCCTGCGATGAGGCCATATTCGATAGCCGTCACGCCCTTGTTATCGGCCAGGAAGCGTTGTGCGAATTTATTCATTTGAACCCTCGGACTTCATTTATTTCGTTCGTATACGTTCTGCATTTCTCGGCGATGTGCCTTGGGTGCGCGGACCGTTGAGCTCTCATTCCCGGTCTCGTTTATTGCACCGCAATGCCATGCCTTGCAGCCGCCCTTCAATAAAACACTTGCGTATGAGTTGTCTGTTCGATAACCCACCTCCGTCATCAATCTTCAGTGCTTTCGGGTTTTATAGCCGAACAATCATTTTTAAGCAATTGTCCGCTGCGCCGATCCTCGCCCCGTATGCATTTTTACCACTCACTCTAGTTAACGGCAGTTCGTGCGTTGCAGCACATAGGAATAACCATAAGTTAGATTCGCTCCACTAATTATTCGTTTCAACAGAACGTTTCAAGCGCGCGCACCCGTTTCGTGCGCGTGCGTTACGCCGTACATCGTAACGGCGCGCGCGGCTCGTTACGTTACGCCGGCTGTCCGAACGCACCGCACATTGCGTTACGTGGGCGCAATCTGGTTTAGCGCACGCTCCGTCAGTTCCCCGCAAACCCTTATCACGCATGGCGCTGCCGCTCGCGCCGAAAAAATCTTCCGCATTGTTCAGTCGAAATGGCACGGGTCGTGCAGAGAGAGGCACGCAGCAACAACCAACAACACATGCGATTCGAGGGCGACATGAACATTCAAACGACCAACACGACGTTACGGGCAACCCTGATTGCAGCCAGCGTGGCTGCGATGCTTTCTCTTGGTGCTTGCGGAGGCTCCGGCAGCCTGAGTTCCGGCACCGGCAGCAGCGGCAGCGGCTCCGCCGGCGGCACACTTTCCACGACCGGCAGCGGCTCGACGGGTTCGGGCGGCTCGGGCTCGGGTACGGGCGCAGGTACGAACACGACCACGGGTAGCAACGGTTCGGGTACAGGCACGGGTACAGGCACGGGTACAGGCACAGGAACCGGTACGGGTACGACGCCCGTCGCCAACGCGCTCGGTACGGTAGTCGGCAACACGGGCGGTGTGGTGAGCGACGCCGGCTCGGCGGTCACCGGCATCGGTACCGTAATCGGTTCGCAGACCTTGCCCGGCGTCAGCTCGCAAACCACGCAGTCCGCCGGCGGCATCGTGCAGCAAGTCGGCTCGGCGGTTTCGACGCTCGGCAACGGCGTGTCGCAAGGTCTCGGCCAGCTCGGCACCGGCGGCAACGCGGTCGGCACTACGGTCTCGAGCGTGGGCGGTGTCGTGAGCCATGTCGGCGGCGCAGTGACGGACGCGGGCAACCTCGTGACGAGTCTCGGCAGCGGCCCCCTCGCGCCGCTGTCGGCGATCACCACGCCGCTCGGCGGCGTCGTCAACACGCTCGGCGGCGCGGTCACCAACGGCGGCAGCACGCTCACCACCGCCCTCTCGACGGGCCCGGTCCAGCAAGTCACGCAAACCCTCAGCACGGCGATCACGCCGATCACGTCGATGGTCGCCGCGACCACGCAAACGGTCGGCAACACCACGGGTCTCGGCGCGCCGCTCAACGGCCTGCTCTCGACGGTCGGCGGCGGACTCGGCAAGGCCGGCGCCCTGTTGAGCGCGACCGGCGGCAATCCGGTCACGGCCGCACTCGGCCATACGGTCACCGACACCGGCGCGACGGTCGCTTCGGTGGGCGGCTTGCTCACGGGCGGCAGCGGCGGCAATCCGCTTGCACCGCTGACCAGTGCCCTGGGCGGCTTGACTGGCGGCACCGGCAGTGGCCCGCTCGCGCCGCTTACCAGCGCACTCGGCGGCTTGACTGGCGGCACCGGCAGCGGCCCGCTCGCGCCGCTCACCAGCGCCCTCGGTGGCTTGACTGGCGCCGTCGGCGGCGCATCGAGCGGCGGCAGCCCGCTCGCGCCCGTCGCCGGGTTGCTCTCGAGCGTGACCGGCAGCCTCTCCGGCGCGGCCGGCGGCAGCAGCGGCCCGCTCGCACCGGTCACCGGCTTGCTGTCGGGCGTCACCGGCGCACTCGGCGGCATCACCAGCACGGCAACCGCCGCGCCGGCCACCACGACCGCCGCCGCTTCCACCAACTCGGGCGCCGGCGTGTCGCTGTCGACCACCACGGGCAAAGGCACCGCCAACAATCCGCTCGCACCGGTGACGTCGCTCGTCGGCGGCCTGCTCGGCGGCTTGGGCAAGAAGTAAGCAGCCCCCTCGGGAACAGCGAAAAACCTTGAGCGAGACCCAGCCGGAGCGCGGCCCGCCAGCCGCGCCCCGGCGCTTCCCGAAACCTGGCTGAACTGGGCCCCGCCGCTCAGACATCCGTTGCAACGGCGCACTGAAACCAACGCACACGACATCCAGAAGATACGGAGGAGCACACATGTCCACCCAACGTTTTTTTTCTCTCCATGCGACGTGCGCGACCGTGTCGTCGTTGCGCGCGCCATTGATCGCCGTGGCGGTCGCCGGCTTGCTCGCGGCGTGTGGCGGCAGCACCGTCAGCGCGCCGCCCACCACCTCAAATACCGGTAGCGGCAGCGGCTCGGGTTCGACCGATACCGGCAGCACCACCACCACGAAGACAGGCACGACCGGCGTCGCTACCGCGGCCGCCCAGACCACCAACGATCTGGGCACGGCGATCGCCTCGCAGACCATTCCGGGCCTCAGCCCGCAAGTCACTCAAGGGCTCGGCAACGCAGTGTCGAGCACGAGCAGCACGCTGAACTCGCTGGCCGATGCCGTGAGCAACGGCGTCGGCCAGACCGGCACGACGGCCAATCCGGTCGGCACGACGGTCGCCGGACTCGGCTCGGTGGTCGGTTCGACGAGCGGCGTCGTGCAAGGGCTAAGCACTGCCGTCGGCGGGCTCGGCAGCGGCAAACTCGCGCCGCTGGCGCCGCTCACGACACCGTTGGCCAGCACGCTCTCCACCGCTGCGGGCGCACTCAACGCCGGTGGCGCGACGCTCGGCAACGCGCTCGGCTCCGTGCCCGTGCAGCAGATCACTCAACCGGTCAGCACCGCCATCACGCCGATCGTGACGACGGCCGGACTCGTCACGCAAACGGTCGGTACGCAGACCGGCCTCGGCGCGCCGCTCGGCGGCGTGCTCGCGAAAGTGGGCGGCGCACTGGGTTCCGCCGGCTCGCAAGTGGGCGGCGCCACGAAGAATCCGGTCGGGGCCGATCTCGGCACGCTGGTCGGCTCGCTCGGCAACACCGTGACCAACGCAGGCGGCCTGGTCAATCCGAACGGTCCGAATGGCGCGATGCCGATTCCCGGACTGATCACGAGCCTCGTCGGCGCCACGAGCGTGAGCGTCGCCAATGGGCCGCCCGCCAGCAGCAACCCGTTCGGCCCGCTGCAAAGTTCGCTGGCAAGTCTCGGGCTCGGCAGCAATCCGGTCGGCTCGCTGTCGACGCTGCTCGGCGACACACCGCTGGCCGGCCTGACCTCGGCGCTCGGCGGCACGCCGTTGGGATCGCTGACTTCCTCGGGCTTGAGCGGCTCGCCGTTGAGCTCGCTGACTTCGGCGTTAGGCGGCTCGGGTAGCGCATCGAATCCATTGTCGACGCTGACGGGCGCGCTGTCCGGGCTCACGAGCGGCGTCACGAGCGGCGGCGCGGGCGGCAGCGGCCAGGCGCTCGCGCCGGTGACCGCGCTGGTCGGCCAGTTGACCGGTACGCTCGGCTCGGCCGCAGGTTCGACGAGCGGCTCCGGCACGGCGCCGAGCGGCTTGACGACCCTGCTCGGCGGCCTGGTGCCGGCGAACCATAAGTAGTTAGCCCAACTATCGAATCGCTGCGGCGTGCATCAGTTATCCGCCGAGACTTGCCGCGCGGCTGTTCATCGAATCATGCAAGCCGCAGCGAATCAGGCAATGCGCATAACCGGTCCGACTCGTCACGTGCTTCGCGCTTTTGCAGAGAGCGCTCAAGCCCCACGGAGCACGTGACGTAATACATGCAAGCATCGCAATACGCGTCGAGCCGCACATAAGCGCTCGCGCGCCGCCCGGCCAGGCGGTGCGTCCGCGACACAAGAACGATATACGAGGGAAATCCGATGAAACTCGGGTATAGCAGCATAGGTACCGTCGTACTCGCAGCGCTTGCGGCGAGCACCCTGCCAACGCAAGCGTATGCGCAGTCCCGCCCAGGCGGCTCGGCGGTAGGCGGCAATCCGCTGGATTCGCTGCCGCAGATCAAGGCGCCCGACAAAGGTCCGAACGTGACCGTGCAGGTCGCGCCGCAAGCCCCCCAACTCGAAGAATTGCTGGCCCGCCATATCACGCCTTCGCGCGTGCAGGTGGAGGGCGTGAAGTCCATTCCCTTCGACGACGTCGCGCAACGCTTCACGCCGCTCGTCGGCAAGGACACGACGATCGGCGATCTGATCCAGGTCGCCAACGGCGTCACGACGCTCTATCAGGACCGCGGCTTCGCGCTCTCGTTCGCCTTCATTCCGGCGCAGACCTTCGAAGACGGCGTGGTGCGCGTGACGGTGGTGGAAGGCTACGTGTCCGCCGTCAAGGTGACGGGCAAAGCCGGCGCAGTGGAAGACAAGATCCGCGCGATCGCCGATCACATCACCGCCGACCGGCCGCTGCGGCGCGCCACGTTCGAGCGCTACATCAACGTGCTCGGCCTGTTGCCGGGCGTGAAGGTCGCGGCGAACGTGCCGCCGCCGCAGAACACCGACGGCGCCACCACGCTCGAACTGAACGTGGAGCGCAAGCCCTTCGACGTCAGCACCGGGATCGACTTCAATCACCCCGGCGTGCAGGGGCTTCTGACCGCCACTGAAAACGGGCTGACTTCGTTCGGCGAACAGTTGAGCGTGTCGGCCTTGCTGCCGAAGGGGCGTGACAACGTCACCTATCTCGCCGCGCACGGCGCGGTGCCGATCGGCAGCAACGGACTGATCGCGAAGATCGACGCCTCGCACTATCGCGGCAATCCGACCGACAATCCCGGCCTGCCCTCCAACATCGAGCGCACGGTCATCAACGACAAGATCGGCGGTTCGCTGGCGTATCCGATCCTGTTGAGCAACACGCAAAGCGTGATCGGCACGGCGTCGGTGTATGCGTCGCACGACGAGGATCGCTACAACAACCACGACACCGGCGCACAGATCGGCTTCCGCTCGCAAGTACGCGTCATGCAGTTGCAGGCCGATTACACCAGCGTTCAGACGGGCCAGGTGCGCCGCGCGAGCGTCAACGTGGCGAAGGCGTTCGACATCCTGGGCGCGTCGAAGTCCGGCGACTCGAACGTGCCGGGCTCGCCCGTCACCAATCCGGCGTCGATCAACTTCGTGCGCACCGGCGCCACCTTCTCGCAAACCAACGAGTGGCCGTTGAAGATCGGCACGGCAGTCTCGCTGACGGGCCAATACAGCGGCGTGTCGCTGCCCACCTCCGAGCAGATCTCGTTCGGCGCGCAACGCTTCGCGCAGGGCTATCAGCCGGGCGAAGCCTCGGGCGATTCGGGCTGGGGCGCGATACTGGAAATCAACCGTGCGTTCACACCGGGCTTTACCTATCTGCGCACGCTCACACCTTACGTTTCGTTCGATATGGCGCGCGTCTACCTGCATGCGGGTACGCCCTCGCCTTCGAAGCTTTCGTCGATCGCGTTCGGCTTCCGCATCTCGGATGCGAAGTACTACAGCCTGGATCTCTCGGTGGCCAAAGCGATCGGCGACGCGCCGGTGGAAAGCGCGTCGCGCAGTCCGCGCATCAACGCGACGTTCTCGTATCAGCTGAATTGATCGGTAGAAGTGCCGCGTCCTGATTAGAGGGTCCACTATCAAACGACGCGCGCACTTTCACGTATTCTGCGCTGACGATGTGTCGCCGGCGCCTGCAAGCAGCAATCCACCGGCCGCGGGCGGCACACGAGGGCAGCAGAAGTCGAACCTGAGGGGCCATGCAAGGCATCACGGCGGCCGTCGTCTGAAGACCGCCCGAGATGCCAATAACGCCGCGCGACCATGATCGCGCCGTCTTTAATCAAGGAGGAAGACAATGATGCAATTCACCCACCGCGCGCGTGCAATCGCGCTTCGCACAGCCAAACATGCCGCGCTCGCCGGCGTTTTGCTCGCCAGCGCCGTGACGGCCATGGCGCAGGCCGACAGTCCGGTCGGCACGTGGCAAACCATCGACGATCATACCGGCCAGCCCAAGGCGCTCGTGCAGATCTCGCAGGACGGCAGCGGCGCGCTCAGCGGCAAGGTCATCAAGGGGCTCGGCGCGAACGACCAGCCGGATCGCCGCTGCACGGCCTGTACCGACGCGCGCAAGGATCAGCCCATTCTCGGCATGACGATCATCAGCGATCTGAAGAAGGACGGCGACGCCTGGGATCACGGCCAGATTCTCGACCCGGAAAACGGCAAGCTGTACAAGTGCAAGATGCACCTGGAAGACGGTGGGAACAAACTGGTCGTGCGAGGCTATATCGGCGTGTCGCTGCTGGGCCGCTCGCAGACGTGGATTCGCCAGCAATGATGCGCGGGTAAGTTCGGGGCTCGTTACAGAGCCCGCATGGAACGATGAGAAACGGCCGACGATTGCAATCGTTCGGCCGTTTCTTTTATTGGAGGACGCTGGGTTGTAGGAATCATGCAGCGTGTTTGAAGGGCGAATGGAACGCGAACGGCGAGGACGGCAGTGGTTGGCTCGCAGGCGGGCTGTACACCGCAGGCGCGACAACCGGAGTCTTTTCGGATTCGACGCTCTTCGGTTTCTCGTTCACGTGCGTACGCATGCGTGCTTCCATCAGGCCACAGAGCTCTTCGCTCGCCGCGCCGAACAGTTGCTCCATGACTCGGTGGAGCACGCCGGATTCGTACCACGCCTTGAAGCGGCGATGGCAAGTCTGGTAGGACGGGTACTTGCGCGGCATGGCGGACCAGGTGGCGCCGCTATACATGACCCACAGCACGCCGTTGAGCACTGAGCGTGTGTTGGCAAGCGGTCGGCCACGCAGTTCTGAGCGCGGCCGCAGTTCGGGAAGCAACGGTGCGACACGTTGCCATTCTTCGTCGTTGATATCACGGTACGGATTCATGGTTTCTCCTTTGTCAAAACCTCGACAAAAGATATCCAGTCGTCCGCGGACGGAATATAAGACCAATCCGAATCTTGAAAATACGCCGGACGCCGGCGCGTCATCGGCAAACCGAACGTGATCTATCGCAAAAGCGTCGCCGGACGTGCCGCGCGACGCCTCAGGTCAGCGACGTATCGACGATCCGTCGCGGCGTATCGAGATACTCCTTCGACTGCATTTCGACGATGCGCGACACCGTGCGCGTGAACTCGTTGGCCATGGGACCGTCCGTGTACAGTTGTTCGGGCGGCACCGCCGCGGACATCAGCAGCTTCACCTTGTGGTCGTAGAAGACGTCGATCAGCCAGGTGAAGCGGCGCGCTTCCGAGGCCATGCGCGCGGACATCTGCGGTACGCCGGAGAGGACCACCGCGTGAAAGCGGCTCGCCAGTTCAAGATAGTCGTTTTGCGAACGCGGACCGCCGCACAAGGTAGCGAAGTCGAACCACACGACGCCGTCGGCGCGGCGCAGCGCCTTCAACTCGCGCTTTTCGATATGCAGGATCGGGCTTTCGTCGGGCACCGCGGCCAGACGCGCGAACGCGTCGCGCAACGCCTTGTCCGCGGCGGCGCCCAGCGGCGAGTGATACACCTCGACCTGCGCCAGCGTACGTTGCCGGTAGTCGATGCCCGCATCGACGTTGATCACGTCGAGCTTCTGCTTGATGAGTTCGATTGCCGGCAACATGCGGTCGCGATGCAGGCCGTCGGGATACAGCGTGTCCGGATCGTAGTTGGAGGTCATCACGAACTGCACGCCGTTCTCGAACAGCTTGTCGAGCAGGCGGTACAGGATCATCGCGTCGGCAATATCCGACACGTGGAATTCGTCGAAACAGATCAGCCGGTACCGTTTGGCAATGCGGCGCGCGAGCTCGTCGAGCGGATCGGCCTGGCCTTTCAGATCTTCCAGCTCGCGGTGCACCTCGCGCATGAACTCGTGGAAATGCAGGCGCGTTTTGCGATGCAACGGCACGATCATGTAAAAGCTGTCCATCAGGAAGCTCTTGCCCCGCCCTACGCCGCCCCACATGTACACGCCGCGCGGCAGATCCGGATGGATCAACAGTTTCTTGAACGCGTTCGAGCGGCGCGACTTGTATTCGCTCCATTCTTCATAGCACCGCTGCAGACGGTCGACCGCCGCGCGTTGCGCCGGGTCCGATTGGTAGCCCCGCGTCTGCAGTTCTTTTTCGTAGTATTCGGTGACGTTCATCGTGTTGCTGCAAATAGAAAGGCGGGAGGGAGTGAACCCGCCCGCCTTCGTGGTAATGCCGGAGTACTGTCAGTCAGGCGTGCGCGGAATTACATGTTCAGCGCGCGCTTGTCGACGGCCAGTGCCGCCTCGCGCATGACTTCCGACAGCGACGGGTGCGGATGGCAAATGCGGCCGATGTCTTCCGACGCCGCCTTGAATTCCATCGCCACCACGGCTTCCGCGATCAGGTCCGATGCGTTGGCCGAGATGATGTGCACGCCGAGCAGTTCGTCGGTCTTCGCGTCGGCGATCATCTTGACGAAACCATCCGCCTTGTTGATGCCGAGTGCGCGGCCGTTCGCCATGAACGGGAACTGGCCCGTCTTGATCTCGCGGCCTTCTGCTTTCAGCTGCTGCTCCGTCTTGCCGACCCACGCGATTTCCGGTTCGGTGTAGATCACCCACGGAATGCAGTTGTAGTCGATATGCGGCTTCTGACCGTCGATGATTTCGGCGACCAGCACGCCTTCGTCTTCGGCCTTGTGCGCGAGCATCGGGCCGCGCACCACGTCGCCGATCGCATACACGTTCGGCACGGCCGTCGCGCAATGATCGTCGACGTCGATGAAGCCGCGTTCGTTGGCCTTCAGGCCGATCGCTTCGAGACCGAGGTTGTCGGTGTTCGGCACGCGGCCGATCGACACGATCAGGCGGTCGGCTTCGAGCTTCTGCGCGTTGCCGTCCTTGTCCGTGTAGTTGATCGTCACGCTGCTGTCGGTCGTGGTCACTTCGCCGACCTTCACGCCGACGTGGATGTCCAGACCTTGCTTCTTGAACTGCTTGGCCGCTTCTTTCGCGAGCGCCTGGTCAGCCGCGCCGAGGAATTCCGGCAGCGCTTCGAGCACGGTCACTTCCGCGCCCAGACGGCGCCACACCGAACCCAGTTCCAGACCGATCACGCCTGCGCCGATCACGGCGAGTTTCTTCGGCGTGGATTCGAAGCTCAGCGCGCCTTCGTTGTCGGCGACGATCTTGTTGTCGACCGGAATGTTCGGCAGATGACGTGCCTTCGAACCCGTGGCGATGATCACGTTCTTTGCCGTGACCGTTTCCGTTTCGCCTTCGCCGCTCACTTCGATCTGCACGCCGGCGTCCGTCTTGCCGGTGAACTTGCCGTGGCCCTTGAGCCACGTGATCTTGTTCTTGCGGAACAGGAATTCGATGCCCTTGGTCATCTTTTCGACGATGCCTTCTTTGCGGGCCATCATCTTCGCGATATCCACCGACACGTTTTCCACGGAAATACCGTGGTCGATCAGGTGATGCGACGCGTTTTCAAATTCTTCCGACGACGCGAGCAGCGCCTTCGACGGAATGCAACCCACGTTCAGACACGTGCCGCCGAGCTTCAGCGTGCCGGCCGGGTTCTTCCATTTTTCGATACATGCGACGGTCTTGCCGAGCTGCGCTGCGCGGATGGCGGCGATGTAACCGCCAGGGCCCGCGCCGATCACGACGACGTCAAATTCTTTGGACATGACAATCCTTTTGATGACGGAACGGCGTGCAGCCACGCTTCGTGGCGCACGGCGTTCCTGTACTGCGGAATGCTAGAGACGTACTGCTTGCGTAGTGCCTATATGGCGCCGGCTTGCTCAATGACAAGCCGGCAGCCGAACTCGCGCTTACAGGTCGAGCAGCAGGCGCGCCGGATCTTCCAGCGCGTCCTTCATGGCAACCAGCGACAACACGGCTTCGCGACCGTCGATGATGCGGTGGTCGTACGACAGCGCCAGATAGTTCATCGGGCGGATCACGATCTGGCCGTTCTCGACCACAGCGCGTTCCTTGGTGGCGTGCACGCCGAGAATCGCGGATTGCGGCGGGTTGATGATCGGGGTCGACAGCATCGAACCGAACACACCGCCGTTCGAGATCGAGAACGTACCGCCAGTCATTTCTTCGATCGACAGCTTGCCGTCTTTCGCCTTCTGGCCGAATTCGGCGATCTTCTTCTCGATGTCGGCGAGGCTCAGCTGATCCGCGTTGCGCAGGATCGGCACCACCAGACCACGCGGCGAACCGACCGCGATACCGATGTCGAAGTAGCCGTGATAGACGATGTCGTTACCGTCGATCGACGCGTTCACGAGCGGGAACTTCTTCAGCGCGTGAACCGCCGCCTTCACGAAGAACGACATGAAGCCGAGCTTCACGCCATGTTCCTTCTCGAAGCGGTCTTTGTACTTGTTGCGCAGGTCCATCACCGGGGCCATGTTCACTTCGTTGAACGTGGTCAGGATGGCGTTGGTTTGCTGCGACTCGAGCAGACGCTCGGCGATACGCGCGCGCAGACGCGACATCGGCACGCGTTGTTCCGGGCGATCCTTCAGCCATTGGTCAGCCGAAGCCGGCGCCTTGACGTCCGGCAGTGACGGCTTGGCAGCCTTCGGTGCGGCCGGTGCCGGAGCCGGTGCGGCCTTGGCAGCCGGAGCGCCCGCGGTCAGCACGTCACCCTTGGTGATGCGGCCGTCGCGGCCCGTGCCGGACACGTCGCCCTGGCCCAGACCCTTTTCGGCCATCAGCTTGCCGGCAGCCGGCGAAGCAGCGGTGTTCGCACCCGTTGCGGATGCGGCTTGGGCCGCCGGAGCCGGGGCAGCGGCGGGTGCCGGTGCGGCTTCCGGAGCGGGCTTCACTTCGGCTTCGACAGCAGCGGCGCCTGCCGTGCCTTCGGTGTCGATCTTGGCGATCACCTGATCAGCCGTGACGGTGTCGCCGTCGTTCGCGATGACTTGCGCAAGCACGCCGGCCGAGGGTGCCGGCACTTCGAGCACGACCTTGTCGGTCTCGATTTCGATGAGAATTTCGTCTTGAGCAACAGCCTCGCCCGGCTTCTTTTTCCACTGCAGCATCGTGGCTTCCGAGACCGACTCGGAGAGCTGGGGGACCTTGACTTCAACAATAGCCATTTTGTGAATATCCTGAATACGTATCGGGTGACGGCGCGCGAACCATGGATCCGACGATCGCCTGCGAACCTCGAATGCCGCAACCGATCTGTTCGGATGCGGCACGGGAAAGCGCGCTGCGCTTTCCCGGTTCGGTTTTAATGATTATTTAGCGATCGACGAGCTCTTGAGGCGGCCGAAAGCGCCTTCGACCAGCGCCTTCTGCTGCTCGTAGTGCTTCGCGTAGTAGCCGACCGCCGGCGAGGCCGAAGCCGGACGTCCGCTGTATGCCAGCTTCTGCCCTTCCTTCATGCCGTCCTTCAGGTGGTGCTCGATGTAGAACCACGGGCCTTGATTCTGCGGCTCGTCCTGCACCCAGACCACTTCGGTCGCGTTGTCGTACTTCTTCATTTCCGCTTCGAACTGCTTATGCGCGAACGGATAGAGCTGTTCGATACGGATGATCGCGACGTCGTTCGACTTCGATTCGCGGCGATGTGCCAGCAGGTCGTAGTACACGCGGCCCGAACAGGCGATCACGCGCTTGACCTTCTTCGCGTCGATGGCTTCGTCGATTTCGCCGAGGATCGGCTGGAACGCGCCCTTCGCCAGTTCCGACAGATCGGACACGGCTTCCTTGTGGCGCAGCAGCGACTTCGGCGTGGCGACGATCAGCGGCTTGCGGAACAGGCGGATCATCTGACGGCGCAACAGGTGGAAAATCTGCGCCGGCGTGGTGGGTTGAACGACCTGCATGTTGTGGTCTGCGCACAATTGCAGGAAACGCTCGATACGTGCCGACGAGTGCTCCGGACCCTGACCTTCGTAGCCGTGCGGCAGCAGCATCGTGAGACCCGAAACACGGCCCCACTTCACTTCGCCCGACGAGATGAACTGGTCGATCACAACTTGCGCGCCGTTCACGAAGTCGCCGAACTGCGCTTCCCACGCGACGAACGTATTCGGTTCAGCGGTCGAGTAACCGTATTCGAAGCCCAGCACCGCTTCTTCCGACAGCACCGAGTCGATCACCGTGAACTTCGCCTGACCGTCGGCGATGTTCTGCAGCGGCACATACGTGCCGTCGTTCCAGCGTTCGCGGTTCTGATCGTGCAGCACCGCGTGACGGTGCGTGAACGTGCCGCGGCCCGAGTCCTGACCGGTCAGGCGAACTGCGTAGCCCGACGCGACCAGCGACGCGAAGGCCAAATGTTCGCCCATGCCCCAGTCGAGCTTGGCTTCACCGCGGCCCATCGCGCGACGGTCGTTGAGAACGCGCTCGACCAGCGGGTGAACCTTGAAGTTTTCCGGCACCGTGGTGACGCGCTCCGCGAGGCGCTTCAGTTCCGCGAGCGGCACTGCGGTGTCCGCAGCGTCGGTCCACTTGCGGTTCAGGAACGGCACCCAGTCCACCGCGTACTTGCTCTTGTAGTTCGAGAGCACCGGGTCGACCGTGTGATGGCCTTCGTCCATCGCCTTGCGGTAAGCCTTGACGAATTCCTCGCCTTCTTCCGCGGTGATCACGCCTTGCTGCACCAGCTTTTCAGCGTACAGTGCGCGCGTGCCCGGGTGCTTGGCGATCGTCTTGTACATCAGCGGCTGCGTGACAGCGGGCGTGTCCTGCTCGTTGTGGCCCAGCTTGCGGAAGCAGACGATGTCGACGACGACGTCCTTGTGGAACTGCATCCGGAAGTCGATAGCCAGCTGCGTGGCCAGCACGACTGCTTCCGGATCGTCACCGTTCACGTGCAGCACCGGCGCTTCGATCATCTTGACCACGTCCGAGCAATACAACGTGGAGCGCGAGTCGCGCGGGTCCGACGTCGTGAAGCCGATCTGGTTGTTGATGACGATGTGCAGCGTGCCATGCGTGCCGTAACCGCGCGTTTGCGCGAGGTTCAGCGTTTCCATCACCACGCCCTGGCCCGCGAAAGCCGCGTCGCCGTGGATCTGCACCGGCAGCACCTGCAGGCCGCTGTCGTCGCCGCGACGGTCCATACGGGCCTTGGCCGAACCTTCGACCACCGGGTTGACGATTTCGAGGTGCGACGGGTTGAACGCGAGCGACAGGTGAACCGGGCCGCCTTCGGTCGAGACGTCCGACGAGAAACCCTTGTGGTACTTCACGTCGCCGGCCGGCAGGTCGTCGTGGTGCTTGCCTTCGAATTCGGCGAACAGGTCAGCCGGCATCTTGCCGAGCGTATTGACCAGCACGTTCAGACGGCCACGGTGAGCCATGCCGATGACGATTTCCTGCACGCCGTTGGCGCCGCCATGACGCACGACTTCGTCCATCGACGCGATGAAGCTTTCGCCGCCTTCGAGCGAGAAGCGTTTCTGGCCGACGTACTTGGTGTGCAGGAAGCGCTCGAGGCCTTCAGCGGCCGTCAGGCGATTCAGGATGTGCTTTTTCTTTTCGTTCGAGAAGTTCGGCGTGGAACGGATCGATTCGAGCTTCTCTTTCCACCAGCGCTTCTGTTCCGGGTCGCTGATGTACATGTACTCGGCGCCGATCGTGCCGCAGTACGTGTCACGCAATGCCTTGACGATCTCACGCAGCGACGCGCGCTCGAATCCGAAATACAGATTCGTTGCGCTGAACTCCTGGTCCATGTCGGCTTCGGTGAAGTCGTAAAACGCTGGCTCGAGTTCGGGAATAGCGGGACGTTCGCGGCGCTTCAGGGGATCGAGGTTGGCCCATTGCGAGCCGAGGAAGCGATATGCGCCGATGAGGGACTGCACATAGACTTGCTTGCGAGCGGTAGCGAGATCTTCGCCGCCAGCTGCCGTGCGTGGGATGAAGGCATTAGCCTTGGCCCGTTGTGCAAACGATTCGACGATCGGGCCATGGGCCACGTCGTTGGCATTGCTGCCATCCGATGCAGGGACGTTCTGCAACGCGTCGAAATAGCTGCGCCAGTTCTCGGGCACTGACGCCGGATTATCGAGATACGCTTCGTACATTTCTTCTACGTACGGAGCATTGCCGCCGAACAGATAAGAGTTCGACTGGAATTGCTTCATCATTTTTACGCTCACCTTTCTTCGAGTTTCTCGAGAAATAGCGGGTTACAGAACCTTCCGCGACACGGCCTGACCGTTTAGCGGATTGCGCGAATCAAGTCTTGCTTGGAAGGACCTAAAACTTTGCACCCGGGGAGCATATCACAGAACGGATAGTGCAGATAGCAGACAGACTGCCGCTCGAGCCCGTCGCGACGGGCTTTCGGGCGACTTTCACGGTTCGCAACGGTCTTCTGCGGAAATCGGGGACAAACGGTCAAAGCGGCGCCAGGTGTGGCTTGTCAGGCGCGACCAAAGGCCAGAAACCTGAAAGGCCAGAAACGGCAAAAGCCACCCGAAGGTGGCTTTTGCCCGACTGCTAACGTGCGTTGCACCGGCCGGAGCCGATACACCTGGCTCGCTTAGTCCACCGCGCCCTTGCGGCTCGCGCTGCGACGCTCGTGTTCCTTCAGGTAGCGCTTGCGCAGACGGATGGACTGCGGCGTGACTTCGACCAGTTCGTCGTCGTCGATGAATTCGACCGCGTATTCCAGCGACATCTGGATCGGCGGCACGAGGCGCACAGCTTCGTCCGTACCCGACGAACGCACGTTGGTCAGCTGCTTGCCCTTGATCGGGTTCACGACGAGGTCGTTGTCACGGCTGTGAATGCCGATGATCATGCCTTCGTACAGCGGCTCACCCGGCGACACGAACATACGGCCGCGATCCTGCAGCTTCCACAGTGCGTACGCGACTGCGGCGCCGTCGTCCTGCGAAATCAGCACGCCGTTGCGACGTTCGCCGACGGCGCCTTCCTTGACCGGCTGATACGAGTCGAACGTGTGGCTCATCAGGCCCGTGCCGCGCGTGAGCGTGAGGAATTCCGACTGGAAGCCGATCAGGCCACGCGCCGAAATACGGTACTCGAGACGCGTGCGGCCACGGCCGTCCGACGCCATGTCGAGCATTTCGCCCTTGCGGCGGCCCAGCTCTTCCATCACGCCGCCCTGGTGGCCGTCTTCCATGTCGACGGTCAGGTTTTCGTACGGCTCGTGCTTCACGCCGTCGACTTCGGTCATGACCACGCGCGGACGCGACACGGCCAGCTCGTAGCCTTCGCGGCGCATGTTTTCCACCAGAATGGTCAGGTGCAGTTCACCGCGGCCCGCCACTTCGAACGTGGTTTCGTCGCCGGTTTCCTTCACGCGCAGCGCGACGTTGTGGTTCAGTTCCTTCATCAGGCGGTCACGGATCTGACGGCTCGTGACGAACTTGCCTTCGCGGCCGGCCAGCGGCGACGAATTGACGAGGAAGTTCATGGTCAGCGTCGGTTCGTCGACGGTGATCATGGGCAGCGCTTCCGGTTGTTCCGGTGCGCAGATGGTCACGCCAATGCCGATTTCTTCGATACCGTTGATCAGCACGATGTCGCCGGCTTCAGCCGAGTCGACCTGCACGCGCTCCAGACCCTTGAACGACAGCACCTGGTTGATCTTGCGGTTCAGAATCGCGCCGTCGGGACCCGAACGCACGGCGACGGACATGCCCGGCTTGATCGTGCCGCGCGTGATGCGGCCCACGCCGATACGACCGACATACGACGAGTAATCCAGCGACGTGATCTGCAGTTGCAGCGGAGCCGACGGATCGGCGGGGCGAACTGGCACGTGTTCCAGCACGGCTTCGAACAGCGGACGCATGTCGCCTTCGCGCACGTCCGGGGTCAAGCCTGCGTAGCCGTTCAGACCCGATGCGTACACGATCGGGAAATCGAGCTGTTCGTCGGTTGCGCCCAGCTTGTCGAACAGGTCGAACGTCTGGTTGATCACCCAGTCGATACGCGCGCCCGGACGATCCACCTTGTTGATCACGACGATCGGCTTCAGGCCGAGCGCCAGCGCCTTCTTGGTCACGAAGCGCGTTTGCGGCATCGGACCTTCGACGGCGTCGACCAGCAGCAGCACTGAGTCGACCATCGACAGCACGCGCTCCACTTCGCCGCCGAAGTCGGCGTGGCCCGGGGTGTCGACGATGTTGATGTGCGTGCCTTCGTATTCGACCGCGCAGTTCTTCGAAAGAATCGTGATGCCACGCTCTTTTTCGATGTCGTTCGAGTCCATCACGCGTTCGACAACCGCCTGGTTGTCACGGAACGTGGCGGTCTGGCGGAGGAGCTGGTCGACGAGCGTGGTCTTGCCGTGGTCGACGTGAGCAATGATGGCGATGTTGCGTAGGGCGCGAGTCATAGGAACCTGGAGACAGTTGATGAGTGCGCCAGCAGCAGCATTGTGTGAACGAAACCAACAAAGCCCAAAGCGCACTTTTGGGAACCCAATATTGTAGCACGTGCAAATGAAGCTTTCTGGTATTCCCTGATAGGCCGCAGTCGGCGGCGCCGCGGCACGTCAGAAATGAAACGTAAGCAGGTGGGCGAAATCCTACGCAAAATCACGCGGATTATGACTTGAGCAGGGAAAGTTCCTTGCCTAAGCTGTAATAACACTTGCCGCGTCAACCAACCGACCTCTATAATCCTGCCTAGTCAACCATTGCATTCGCACGAGAATCATGACGGAGCCATCCGCTACACCCACGCCGGACCTCAGCGAATATCAGCTAGGCGAGAGCGTCGGCTATCTGATCTCGCGAGTGAAATCGACGCTGTCGAATCTGGTCACCCAGCGCAGCATGGCCGAACTTGGCATCACCAGCCAGCAGGGCAGCATCCTGTTCATGGTGGCGAGCGGAAAATGCCTGCTGGCGGCCGAACTAGCCCGCGAATACGGCATCGACGCAAGCGCCGTCACGCGCCTGATCGACCGGTTGGAGAAACGCGGCCTGCTGACCCGGGTGCGCAGCAACGAAGACCGCCGGGTCGTGCGCCTTGCGCTCACGCCTGAAGGTCATGCCATCGCCGCCAAAATGCCAGCTATTTTCAATGGCGTGCTGGACAGCCTGCTAGGCGGCTTCACACCGGAAGAAGTGGGTTTCCTGAAGAGCATGCTGCGTCGCGTGCTCATCAATTCCGGCGAACAAACGGGACTAACCCGTGATGCAGCAAGCAATTTTGACAGCAAATCGTAAGAAATTGCTTGCAGTGTCCATCATTACATTCCACTCAAAGAGTCGAGCGATGAAATCCCTTTCCCTGTCCGCGCCCGCGCTTTCGAGCCGGGCCGCCATCGCCGCCGCAGTGACGGCGCTCGCCCTTACGGGGTGCGCGAACTACTTCGGTATGAAAAGCGACAAGCAGATCTCGTCGCCCGCTCAGTACGAGTCCGCCCAGAGCCTCGCCGGTCAGGGCGGCCAGTGGCCGTCGCTCGACTGGGCCAACCAGTTCGGCGACCCGCAACTGCCCAAGCTGATCGCCGAAGCGCTGGAAGGCAGCCCGTCGATCGCGCAGGCGCAGGCGCGTCTCGCCAAGGCTTCGTCATATATCGAGAGCTCGCGCTCGGCGCTGTACCCGAAGGTGAACGGCAGTTATTCCTGGACGCGCGAGCTGTTCTCGGGCAACGCGCTCTACCCGCCTCCGTACGGCGGCACCTGGTATAGCGAGAACAACGTGCTCGCGAGCGCTTCGTGGGATCTGGATCTGTGGGGCAAGAATCGTGAGCGTCTGGGTCAGGCCGTGTCGCAGGAAAAGGCCGCTGAGGCCGACATGCAGCAGGCACGCGTGACGCTCGCGGCGTCGGTAGCCAGCACGTATAACCAGCTCGCGCAGCTGTACGCGTTCCGCGATATCGCCGCGCGCGAAATCGCCAACCGCCAGGATATCGGCCGCATCACCAATGGCCGCGTGACCGCCGGCCTCGACACCAATGTCGAGCGGCAAACCGCGAACGGCAACATCGCGACCAGCCAGTCCAATTTGACCGACCTCGACGGCCAGATCACCGTCGTGCGCTATCAATTGGGCGCGCTGCTCGGCAAGGGTCCGGACCGTGGCCTGCAAATCGCGCAGCCCGCGCTGACCAACGGCGACAGCGTGGCGCTGCCGAACAATCTGCCCGCCGACCTCGTCGCGCGTCGCGCGGATATCGTCGCCGCGCGCTGGCAAGTGGAAGCCGCCATGCACGACGTGAAGGAAGCGAAAGCCGAATTCTTTCCTGACGTGAACCTCGCGGCGGGCTTCGGTTTCGACGCGTTTGGCTGGGGACGCTTCCTCAAATCCGGCAGCCGCCAGATGCAATTCGGGCCGGCCATCCATCTGCCGATCTTCGACGCCGGCGCGCTGCGCTCGCAACTGAAGGGCCGCTACGCCGACTTCGACCTGGACGTGGCGAACTACAACCAGACGCTGATCAGCGCCCTCTCGGACGTCGCGACGCAAGTGTCGTCGATCCGTTCGATCGACCAGCAGCAAGGCGACGCACAACGCGCGCTCGAGGCATCGACCAAGGCGTATCAGCTGGCTGTGATCCGCTACAAGGCCGGTTTGTCGCCGCAGTTGCAGGTGCTGACCGCCGACCAGAACCGCCTTGCCGCCGACCAGACGGTGACCGGCCTGAAGATGCGCCGCCGCGACATGCAGATCGGCCTCATCAAGGCGCTCGGCGGCGGTTTCGACGCGACGCAGACCGGCCTCGTGGTGCCGACCGATGCACCGGCATCGGCCGCCGCGGCGAACTGAGCGCGCGGACCCCGGCCAGATCGAACACACGCACGAACATCCGAATAAACGACGACGTCTGAAAGAACCCGGAGCACATCAATGAGCACCACCCAACAGCCCGCGGCAACTACACAGCCGACTCAATCGGCCCCACAGCCGACGCAACCGCCGGCACAACCACCGGCGAACAACGGCAAACGCAAGCTCATGATGACGCTGCTCGTCATCGTGATCCTGATCGCCGCGATCGCTTACGGCTTTTACTACTTCCTCGTGGCGCGCTTTCATGAAGACACCGACGATGCGTACGTAAACGGCAATGTCGTGCAGATCACGCCGCAGGTCACCGGCACGGTCGTCGCCGTGAACGCGGACGACACGCAAACGGTGAAGGTCGGCGACCCGCTCGTCGTGCTCGATCCGGCCGACGCCCGCGTCGCACTGGAGCAGGCCGAAGCGAATCTGGCGCAGACGGTGCGCCAGGTGCGTGGCCTGTTCGCCGACGACAATCAATACCAGGCGCAAGTGGCCCAGCGCCAATCCGATCTGTCGCGCGCCCAGGACGACCTGAAGCGCCGTTTGGCAGTCGCGCAAACCGGCGCCGTGTCGCAGGAAGAAATCTCCCACGCTCGCGACGCCGTGAAGAGCGCGCAAGCCGCCGTCGACGCCGCCCAGCAGCAATTGAACTCGAACCGCGCGCTGACCGCCAACACCACGATCGCGAATCATCCGAACGTGCAGGCCGCCGCCGCGAAGGTCCGTGACGCGTACCTGAACAACGCGCGTAACAACCTGCCGGCGCCGGTCACCGGCTACGTGGCGAAGCGCTCGGTGCAGGTCGGCCAGCGCGTCTCGCCGGGCACCCCGCTGATGGCGATCGTGCCGCTCGGCGGCGTGTGGGTCGACGCGAATTTCAAGGAAGTGCAGCTCAAGCACATGCGCATCGGCCAGCCGGTCGAACTGACGGCCGACGTGTACGGTTCGTCGGTGGTGTATCACGGCAAGGTGGTCGGCTTCTCGGCGGGCACGGGTTCGGCGTTCTCGCTGCTGCCCGCGCAGAACGCGACCGGCAACTGGATCAAGGTGGTGCAGCGTCTGCCGGTGCGGATCGCGCTCGATCCGAAGGAACTGGAACAGCATCCGCTGCGTATCGGCCTGTCCATGCAAGCCGACGTCAGCATCAAGGACGACAACGGCGGCCAGCTCGGCCAGGCGCCGAACACGGTCTACCAGACCGCGGTGTTCGAGAAGTACGGTGACGAAGCCGACGCGGAAATCGCCCGCATCATTTCGCAAAACGCAGGTCCGAACGGCGGCTCGCAAAAGTCGTCACAGGCTGACAGCGCGAAGCCTGTCGCGGCGAAGGCGATGTAACGCACGCGACGATTCAGACAAGGCTTCTTTAATGGCTCAGGCTCAGGCGCAAGTCCCTCATCCGCCGCTCGAGGGCGCGCAACTGGTGATCGGCACCATCGCGGTGTCGCTCGCCGTTTTCATGAACGTGCTCGACACGTCGATCGCCAACGTGTCGATTCCCTCGATTTCGGGCGACCTCGGCGTGTCGTCGGATCAAGGCACGTGGGTGATCACCTCGTTCGCGGTTGCTAACGCGATCTCCGTGCCGCTCACCGGCTGGTTGACCGAACGCATCGGCCAGGTGCGGCTGTTCATGGCGTCAATCATCCTGTTCGTGATCTCGTCGTGGATGTGCGGCCTCGCGCCGACCCTGCCCTTTCTGCTCGCTTCGCGCGTATTGCAAGGCGCGGTGGCCGGCCCGATGATTCCGCTGTCGCAAACGCTACTGCTGGCGAGCTATCCGCGCGCCAAGGCGCCCATGGCGTTATCCATGTGGGCGATGACCACGCTGATCGCGCCGGTGGCCGGCCCAATTCTCGGCGGCTGGATCTCGGACAACATCTCGTGGCCGTGGATTTTCTACGTCAACATTCCGGTCGGCGCGATTGCCGCCGTGGCCACGTGGATGATCTTCCGTAATCGCGACTCCGTCATCAGAAAGGCACCGATCGACGGCGTCGGTCTCGGCCTCCTGATCGTCTGGGTCGGCTCGCTGCAGGTCATGCTCGACAAAGGCAAGGATCTCGACTGGTTTTCGTC
Organism: Paraburkholderia phytofirmans; assembly: GCF_046028095.1. Lineage (GTDB taxonomy): Bacteria > Pseudomonadota > Gammaproteobacteria > Burkholderiales > Burkholderiaceae > Paraburkholderia > Paraburkholderia phytofirmans_A. Next base: position 331,299 of record NZ_JAQQDJ010000006.1, on the reverse strand, counting down.
GACGACCGTCGTCGTACTGGCGCTGGTCGCGGTGATCGCGCTGGCGTTCTTTATCGTGTGGGAATTGACGGCCGAGCACCCGGTGGTGGACCTGTCGCTGTTCAGCCGGCGCAATTTCACGGGCGGCACCGTCGCGCTTTCGATCGGCTACGGCCTCTACTTCGGCAATCTGGTGTTGCTGCCGTTGTGGCTGCAAACCGATATCGGCTACACCGCGACCGAAGCCGGTCTGGTGATGGCGCCGGTCGGCCTGTTCGCCGTGCTGCTGTCGCCGATCACCGGCAAGATTTTGCCGCGCACCGATCCGCGCTATATCGCGACCCTGTCGTTCCTCGTGTTCGCGCTGTGTTTCTGGATGCGCTCGCGTTATACGACCGGCGTCGATACGTTTTCGCTGCTGGTGCCTACCTTGATTCAAGGGATCGGCATGGCGGGGTTCTTCATCCCGCTGGTGTCGATCACCCTGTCGGGACTGCCGGGCAACCGGATTCCGGCGGCGTCGGGCCTGTCGAATTTCGTGCGGATCATGTGCGGCGGCATCGGCACGTCGATTTTCCAGACGGCGTGGGATCACCGCACGATCATGCATCACGCGCAACTGGCCGAACAGGCTAATGCGTACAACCCGGTGTTCGACCAGTCGATCCGACAGATGGGCGCGGCGGGCTTCAGTCAACCGCAGGCATACGGCCTGTTCAACACGATGGCGACGCAGCAGGCCGCGCAACTCGGTGTGAACGACCTGTTCTTCGTGTCCGCCGGCATCTTTATCGCGCTGATCGCGTTGATCTGGATCACGAAGCCGGAGCGCGCCGGTGGAGATGCGGGTGCGGCGGCTGCGGCGGCGCACTGAGTTTTCGGCTCAAGTCCGTATCCGGCAGATACGATATAAAAAAGGCGGGACCGCTTCCTGAGCGGTCCCGCCTTTTTCTTTGCAGCGCGTTTGTCGCGCGTTGTGCCACGTATAGGGCGTTCAGCTCCCTGTCGTGACGACCAGCCGTTCGGGCGCCAGCACACCCTCGCCTTGTTTGGCGACGCCAAGCAGACGCCCCTCTGCTGCGTACACCCGGACGCGCGGCGCATTCACTGCATCGCCCGTGATGGTCAATTCGGACAGCTTCAACCGCTGGCCGTGCAGGAAGCGGCGCGTCGCGTCTTCATTCAACTGCACGAGCGGGAACGTCGACAGCAACGCATCCACCGGTTGCAGCCATGCATCGCGTTCGCTTTCGGCCGCGTCGGACAACGCGTCGAGCGTCACCGAATTGTCGAGCGTCAGTGCGCCGACACCGGTGCGCCGCAGCGCCACCAGATGCGCGCCGCAACCCAACGCTTCGCCAATATCCTCGGCCAGCGTGCGCACATACGTTCCCTTGCTGCACGTCACGCGAAAGGTTACGTCCGGCAGCGCGCAGGCGAGCATCTCGAGCGCGAGGATCGTCACCTGACGCCCTTCCCGCTCCACCGTCTGGCCCGCGCGCGCGTATTCGTAGAGCGGCTTGCCGTCACGTTTGAGCGCCGAATACATCGGCGGAACCTGCGTGATCTCGCCGAGGAATGTCGGCAGAACCGCCAGAATCGCGGCCTCGTCGCAGGTTACTTCACGCGTGTCGATCGCTTCGCCTTCGGCGTCGCCGGTGGTCGTGCGGACACCAAGACGCATGGTGGCCTCATACGTCTTGTCGGCTTCGAGCAGGTCTTGCGAAAACTTGGTGGCTTCGCCGAAACAGAGCGGCAGCAAGCCTGTGGCCAAGGGATCGAGCGTGCCGGTGTGGCCCGCCTTTTTCGCCAGGTAGAGACGCTTCGCGCGAATCAGCGCGTCGTTGCTCGACAGGCCGAGCGGCTTGTCGAGCAGCAGCACGCCGTCGAGCGCGCGACGCGGCACGCGGGGGCGTTGAGGTGCGGTCATGTCAGAAAGACGAAAGTCTTCGAAGGATACGGGAAACGGCACTGAGCGCTTGGCGACTCAGGCATGGCAGCGAGCGCCGCAACAACGGCGCGCTCAGTCTTCTTTCGCGCGATTGGCGTTGGCTTCGTCAATCAAACGCGACATCTCGACGGCGCGCTCGATCGTCTTGTCGTAATGGAAATGCAGCGTCGGCACGGTATGGATATGCAGGCGCTTGAACAGCTGATTATGCAGATGGCCGGCCGCGTGCGTGAGCGCTTCGAGAGTCTGCTGCGGATCGCCGGTGAGCGTCGTGAAATAGACCTTGGCGTGCGCATAGTCAGGCGTCAGCTCGACGCTTTGAATCGTGACGATGCCGATGCGCGGATCCTTGACCTCGCGCAGCAGTTCGGACAAATCGCGCTGGATCTGATCGGCGATCTGCACGTTGCGATTGGGAGAAGAACGTTTTTTAGGCATGGTGTGATGTGATCCGTTCTGACGGATGCAAAAAGTGGTTCGCGCCGCCGCGTTTTGGGCTTTTGTCCTTACGGCATTCAAACTGCGCGGATGACCCGACGAAACTCGACCGCAGGCGCTGTGCGTGACGGATACGAACAAAACGCGTGGCCCCAAAAACAACGGGCGGAGCGGGCGTTAAAGCCCGCTCCGCCCCTAGAGCCGTGCCGCGTGAATTACAGCGAACGCGCGACTTCGGTGATCTCGAAGACTTCGAACTGATCGCCTTCGACGATATCGTTGAAGTTCTTGATCGACATACCGCACTCGAAGCCCTGACGGACTTCCTTCACGTCGTCCTTGAAGCGCTTGAGCGAATCGAGTTCGCCCGTGAAGATGACGACGTTGTTGCGCAGCACGCGCACCGACGACGAGCGCTTGACGAAGCCGTCCGTGACCATACAGCCGGCCACCGCGCCGATCTTCGGTACCTTGAAGACCTGACGCACTTCGACCGTCCCCGTGACGATTTCGCGCTTCTCCGGTGCCAGCATGCCCGACATCGCGGCCTTCACGTCATCCACTGCGTCATAGATGATGTTGTAGTAGCGAATATCGACGCCGTTGCTTTCCGCCAGCTTGCGAGCTTGCGCATCCGCACGGGTGTTGAAGCCGATGATGACCGCCTTCGAAGCCGTTGCCAGGTTGACGTCGGACTCGCTGATGCCACCCACGGCGCCGTGCACGATCTGCACGCGCACTTCGTCGGTAGAAAGCTTGAGCAGCGACTGCACCAACGCTTCCTGCGAACCTTGCACGTCGGCCTTGACGATGAGCGGCATGTACGCCACTTCGCCTTCGCCCATCTGTTCCAGCATGTTCTCGAGCTTCGCGGCCTGTTGCTTGGCCAGCTTGACGTCGCGGAACTTGCCTTGACGGAACAGTGCGACTTCACGCGCCTTTCGGTCGTCCGGCATGACGATGACTTCTTCGCCAGCTTGCGGCACTTCCGAGAGACCCTGAATTTCGACCGGGATCGACGGACCCGCCGACTTGGTCGGCTTGCCGGTTTCGTCGAGCATGGCTCGCACGCGACCGTAGGCGCTACCTGCCAACACCACGTCGCCGCGGTTCAGCGTACCCGACTGGACCAGGATCGTTGCGACCGGACCCTTACCCTTGTCGAGCTTCGCTTCGATGACGAGACCCTTGGCCGGCGCTTCGACCGGCGCCTTCAGTTCCAGCACTTCGGCTTGCAGCAATACGTTTTCGAGCAGATCGTCGATGCCCGCGCCGGTCTTGGCCGACACCGACACGAACGGCGAATCGCCACCGTATTCTTCCGGCACGACGCCTTCAGCGACGAGTTCCTGCTTGACACGGTCCGGATTCGCATCCGGCTTGTCGATCTTGTTGATCGCGACGACGAGCGGCACGCCGCCGGCCTTCGCGTGAGCGATCGCTTCCTTCGTCTGCGGCATCACGCCGTCGTCGGCTGCGACCACCAGAATCACGATGTCAGTTGCCTTCGCACCGCGGGCTCGCATGGCCGTAAAGGCTTCGTGACCCGGCGTGTCGAGGAACGTGATGACGCCACGCGGCGTTTCGACGTGGTAAGCGCCGATGTGCTGCGTAATCCCGCCCGCTTCGCCCGCTGCAACCTTGGCGCGGCGGATGTAGTCGAGCAGCGACGTCTTGCCGTGGTCGACGTGACCCATGACCGTGACGACCGGCGGACGCGGCAACGATTCCGCATCGGAGATTTCGCCTTCGACCAGCATGGCTTCCGGATCGTCCAGCTTGGCCGCAACCGCGTGGTGACCCAGTTCCTCGACGATGATCATCGCCGTTTCCTGGTCCAGCATCTGGTTGATCGTGACCATCTGGCCGAGCTTCATCATCGACTTGATGACTTCCGACGCCTTCACTGCCATCTTGTGCGCCAGATCGGCGACCGTGATGGTTTCCGGCACGTGCACTTCACGCACGATCGGTTCGGTCGGGGCCTGGAACGTGGTGTTCTGATCCTGATGCTTGCCGCGACCCTTCGGGCCACCGCGCCAGCCGCGATCGACACCGCCGCTCGTATCGCCGCGCGTCTTGATACCGCGGCGCTTCGCGGCGTCGTCCTGCCAGCCGCCCTTGCCGCCGCCCGGCTTCTTCTTGTCGCCGGCGGAAGGCGTGGTCGTGGCAGCCGGAGCCGCAGCAGCCGGTTTCTTCGCTGCCGGACGCGCCGGTGCTTCACCCGCCGGACGCGCCGGCTTGTGCAGCGTGCCCTTGGCTTCCGCGGCCTTGGCCGGCTCAGCGGGCTTCGGTGCTGGTTCCGGCGCCTTGACCTGCGCCTTGCGCGGCGTGTTCATCATTTCGCGAATCGCGCGCGCTTCGGCTTCAGCCGCGGCACGGCGCTTGGCGATCTGTTCCTGCTCGGCACGCGCTTTTTCAGCAGCCTGACGCGCTGCGTCTTCTGCTTTCTTCGCGGCTTCGCGTTGCGCGGCGCGCTCTGCTGCGGCGCGCTCGTCGTCCTGCTCGCTTTGCTTGGCGACCACCGGCTCCGCTGCCTTGGCAGCGACCGGTTCAGCCTTCGCGGCCGCGGGTTGCGCAGCTTGTGCCGGCTTGGCAGCCTGCGCCTGCTCGCGAGCTGCCGCCTCGGCCGCAGCACGCTTCTTCGCGGCTTCTTCTTCGGCGCGGCGACGTTCGGCTTCAGCAGCCGCTTCGCGCGCCTGACGTTCCGCTTCTTCGCGTTCGAGTTGTTCCTGACGCGCCTTCAGCTCCTGAGCCTGCTTTTCGAGCAGCTCGGCTTCGTGACGAGCTTCCTCTTCACGACGCTGAAGTTCCAGATCGTCGACGTCGGCCTCGGCCACATGATTCGATGCATCTCCGTTTTCAGCGGAGGTTTCGTCGCGGCGGACGAAAGTGCGCTTCTTGCGCACCTCGACCTGAATGGTGCGAGCTTTGCCCGTCGCATCGGATTGCTTGATTTCCGACGTATGCCGTTTCGTCAGCGTGATCTTGCGCTTGTCAGCATCAGTCGAGCCGTGAGACTTGCGCAAGTGGTCGAGCAGACGCGCCTTGTCCGTTTCGGACAAGCTGTCGTCTTCGCTCGCTTTTGTGACGCCTGCTGCCTGCAGCTGCTCAAGCAGCACGCCTGCAGGCATTTTCAGTTCCGCGGCAAATTGGGCTACGTTGTTACTCGCCATTCATTCCTCTTAATGCAAGGACCGATTCCTTGCGGTTAGCATCGGGTCATGCGGCCTGACGGCCGCTTCAATTTAGTGCGCCATGGTCATTTCTCACTGGAACCAGTGTTCACGTGCTTTCATGATCAACGCCTTAGCGGCATCCTCTTCCATTCCGGTCATCTCGACCAGTTCATCCACAGCCAGTTCGGCGAGTTCGTCGCGCGTCTGGATCTGATGTTCGGCCAGCTTGGCGAGCAGGTCGGCGTCCATGCCGTCCAGGCTCTTCAGGTCGAGTGCTACATTTTCGACCTTTTCTTCATTCGCGATTGCCTGCGTCAACAGCGCGTCGCGCGAGCGGTTACGCAGTTCGTGAACGGTGTCTTCGTCGAATGCTTCGATTTCGAGCATTTCGTTGAGCGGCACATAAGCGATCTCTTCGAGGCTCGTAAAGCCTTCGTCGATCAGGATGTCGGCGACTTCTTCGTCGACATCGAGACGCGCCATGAACAGGTCACGCAATACACCGCGCTCCTGATTCTGCTTTTGCGCAGATTCGTCCGGCGTCATGATGTTGATCTGCCAGCCGGTGAGTTCGCTGGCAAGACGCACGTTCTGGCCGCTGCGGCCGATCGCGACCGCCAGTTCGTTTTCGTCTACGACGACGTCCATCGAATGTTTTTCTTCATCGACGACAATCGACTGGACGGCTGCCGGCGCGAGCGCGCCGATCACAAACTGTGCGGGATCCTCCGACCATAGCACGATGTCGACGTTTTCGCCACCGAGCTCGTTACGCACCGCCTGCACGCGCGAACCGCGAATTCCGACGCACGTGCCGATCGGATCGATGCGCTTGTCATATGCGACCACGCCGATCTTGGCGCGCACGCCTGGATCCCGCGCAGCCGCCTTGATTTCCAGCAGGCCTTGTTCGATTTCCGGCACTTCCATCTCGAACAGCTTCATCAGGAATTCGGGCGCCGTACGCGACAGCTCGATCTGCGGGCCGCGCGCGGTGCGATCGACCTTCGCGATGTAGGCACGCACGCGGTCGCCCACGCGCAGGTTTTCCTTCGGAATCAGCTGGTCGCGGCGCAGCAGCGCTTCGACACGGCCGGTTTCGACGATGAAGTTGCCCTTATCCAGACGCTTCACCGAGCCGGTCATAATGTGCTCGCCGCGCTCGAGGAAGTCGTTCAGGATCTGTTCGCGTTCAGCGTCGCGCACCTTCTGCAGGATCACCTGCTTGGCCGCCTGCGCACCGATACGGCCGAATTCGATCGACGGCACCGGTTCCTCGATGAACTCGTCGAGTTGAATCTCGGGCTTCTGCTCGCGTGCTTCGAACAGCAGGATTTCCTGATCCGGCTCCTGCAAGCCGGCTTCGTCCGGCACCACTTTCCAGCGTCGAAACGTTTCGTGTTCGCCGCTTTCACGATCGATCTGGACGCGAATATCCGCGTCTTCTTCGAAGAGTTTCTTGGAGGCCGAAGCGAGGGCCGCCTCGAGCGCGGCAAATACCACGTCTTTGTCGACGTTCTTCTCGCGTGCCAGCGCATCCACCAGCATCAACACTTCGCGACTCATTGTTTGCGGCTCCTAAAGTCAAACTTCGGAACGAGGCGTGCCTTATCGATATCCGCGAGCGTGAAATCGAGCATCGCGGCGCCTTCCTTCCCTTCAAATTCCAGACCGATCGTCTCGCCTTGCGGAGCATGCAGGATGCCCCGGTACGATTTCCGTCCGTCCAATGGCTTTTTCAATGTGATTACCACTTCGCTGCCTGCGAAGCGTTCAAAATCCGCCAGTTTTTTCAGCGGGCGGTCGAGCCCCGGCGACGATACTTCAAGCCGCTCGTAATCGATATTTTCGACCGTCAAAACGTGCTGGAGCTGACGCGTGACTTTCTCGCAGTCTTCGATCGCGATGCCGGCCGGCTGGTCGATATAGATACACAGCATGCCGCGCCCGGTGCGCTCGAGATCGACGAGCTCGTAGCCGAGTCCCACGACCGTGGTTTCAATCAGTTCCGTCAGTTGCACAGTGCCCTCTTAGATGTTCGCGCAGCGAGCCTGCCGCTTGTTTTGCAAACAACCAATGCGGGCCGCGCGCCAAGCCGGCGCACGTTCGTGCTACCCGAGATGCCGAACCACTGAGAACTGCGCGGCAAAAAAAAATGGGCTAAACGCCCATCATCTTATTGCCGGTGGTCGCACCTGAGCCGCACATAAAAAGCCGCACGCCCAGCGACTCCGCGATTGTAGCCATTTTTCAGGACAAACGCAAACCGCAGAACGCCGCCCAACGCGCTTTTCCGCTTGATTTCATGGGAATCTTGCAACGATATGACGGCGCTTCGGGGCTTTTGCAAGGCGGCTCACGCCGCCCCGAACCCGCACCCGGCAAGCGGGGCAAATGAAATCCGCCCCCACTTCCATTTACGCCACGGTTTTATGCATCACATGAAATGTGAGCGGCGCAAAGCCGATGGCGTTCGTCGATCGACTCTGACGGTCGCCGGCGAAAGATCGATAAAGAGATCCGCGGCTGACCGCCATGCTTGACTGGCGTGATGCTCAGCGGCCGCGCGAACGGCCGCGAGGTGCGCCGCCGCCACGATTGGCGCCGCCCGCGTTGGCATTGCCGCCGCCCGCACGGTTGCCGGCGCCGCCGCGATTGTTACCCGGCCCGCGGGTGCCACCGCCGCTACCCGGATTGGGGCCGCCGCTGCCGCCGGCCCGCTTGCCGCCGCCAGCCGCACGGTTGCCATTGCCCGACGGTGCGCGATTGCCATCGACTTCACGGCCGCCACGCGGGCCGCCCGCGCCACCGCCCATCGGGCCGCTGAAACCACCGGCGCCACGTCCGGCGCCGCGATTGCCGTAACCACCGCCGAAACCGGCGCCCGCGCCGCCACCGAAGCCGCCGCCCGCCGCGCCGCGCCGGCCCTGACCCTGGCCACGCGGTTGCTGCTGGTCGAAGCGGCCGTGCGACATCAGCACGGGTTCGCGGCTGATGAAGCCCATCGACGTCTGCATCGGATCCGGCTGCTTGCGCTCCGGCGCTTCCCGGCGACCGCCCTTTTCTTCTGTCGGCGCCTTCAGGCCGACGGACGACATCAGCGCGCGCACCTGATTGTCCTCGAGTTCTTCCCAACGGCCGCGCTTGAGACCCTTCGGCAACGAGATCGGGCCGTGACGGGTACGAATCAGGCGGCTGACCATCAGGCCGGCCGCTTCGAACATACGACGCACTTCGCGATTACGCCCTTCGGCGAGCGCGACGTGATACCAATGATTCGTGCCTTCGCCGCCGCCATCGCGGATACGCAGGAAGTTCGCCGGGCCGTCTTCCAGCTCGACGCCGTGCAGCAGCTTCTGACGCATGCCTTCGGCCAGTTCGCCGACCACGCGCACCGCATATTCACGCTCGACGCTATAACGCGGGTGCATGAAACGGTTCGCCAGATCGCCCGACGTGGTCAGCATCAGCAGACCTTCGGTGTTGAAGTCGAGACGGCCGACCGCGAGCCACTTGGCGGTTTTCATCGGCGGCAGATTGTCGAACACCGACGGACGGCCTTCCGGATCCGCGTGGCTGACGATTTCGCCGGTCGGTTTGTGATACAGCAGCACGCGCGGCGGCTTGTTGGCCAGCTTGCGCTTGACCGGCTTGCCATTGATGCGGACCTGGTCGGTCGGCATGATGCGCTGGCCGATGTGAGCCGGCTCGCCGTTCACCGACACGCGGCCGGCGACGATTAGTTCTTCCATGTCGCGGCGCGAACCCATGCCGGCTTCGGCCAGCACCTTGTGCAGCTTGGGCGCGTCGTCGTCGGCGGCGAGCACGCGCTTGGGCGCGGCCGGCTTGCCACGGCGCAGCATCGGCGCGCGCACGCCACCGGTGGCGCTGTTGTCCGCGTCGAACGCGGGCGATGTGACGTACGAGAACAGATCGTCCTGACCCGCGACTGCCGCGGCCGCCGGCGCTTCACCGCCGCGGCGGTTGTTTTGACGCTGGCCGCCTTCGCGCGGCTGACGCTCGCGTTGACCTTCACGTTGACCTTCGCGCTGACCTTCGCGCGGCGCGCCGTCACGCGGTGCGCCCTCGCGCTTCGCGCCGCCCGCATTGCGGCGCGGCCCTTGACCCTTTGCGCCCGCGTCCTTGCGCGGCATACGCACTTGCGCGACGACTTCGCCGTCCGGCGGCGCCTCGGTGACGACCGGCGCCCCTTGCGCGGGCGCGCCTTCGGCGCCCTTCGTCTTCGCGCCGGCGCGGCGCCGTGCGATCAGGCTGCGCGGGCCGCGACGCAGGCCGCGGCGCGGACGGTCTTCGCCGTCTGCTTCCGTGGTCTGCGCCGGGCGCTCGCCCTCGCCTGCCGACGCTTGCGTGGTGCGCGTTTCGTCAGCGCGCGCCGACGGCACGGCGCGCTCGGATTCGGACGAATCGGTGTCGTGGGTATGTGTCAAAACAACCTCAAAATGTCAGGTCGCGCACGCCCGTTGCGGGCGTGGCAAAAAAGTTCGGTTACGTCAGGCGCTGCGCGACTCGGGTTCGTCGTCGGTCAGAATGCCTGCGTCCTGCGCCGCATCGCGACGATCCAGAGGATCGCCGTGCGCCGCCTTGGTCGGGTTCGGCTCGGCGGCGTGCTCCGTATTGCGGAGTACGCCCGAGTCGTGCGCGGGTGTTGCCGGATCGGCCTGGGAGACCGGATCGTGATTCTCCGCGGACTCGGCGACGCCGGTCTGCGGTACAACGTTCGCCGGGTGTGCCGCTTCAGCGTGCTCCTGCGCGGCCGGCGTGGCAGCGGCGTCCGGATGCGCCCCGGATGATGCCGATGCATTTTGCGCTGCAACTTCCGCTGCGCTGTCGGCCGACTGCGCCGATTCCACCGGCTCAGCGTGCTGCGTCTGATGCTCGTCAGCGATTTCTGTTCCCGACGCCTCGTCTACTGCTTCAAGCGGGCCTTCTGCGGCATGGCCGGCTGCTTCAGCGGAGTCGGATTGCCGCGCTTCGCTCGTGGCTTGCGGAATATTTTCCGACTCGCCATCGGCAGTTGCGCTTACGAATTCGGCTGCTTCAACTACCACACCGGAATCCACCTGCTCTTCTACCGGAGCCAAAGCCTGTGCGACATCGACGTCGGCGAACTCGATTGCGTGCTGACCGAGCAGATCCGCGTTCAACTGCGCCGACGGATCGGCGAGCGGTGGCAATTCGTCCAACGCCGTCAGCCCGAGGTCGTCGAGGAACTGCCGCGTGGTCGCGTACAGTGCCGGGCGACCCGGCACGTCACGATGGCCGATCACTTCGATCCAGCCGCGATCTTCGAGCTGCTTGACGACCTGCGTATTCACCGTCACGCCGCGAATCTCTTCAATATCGCCACGCGTGACCGGTTGCCGGTATGCAATGATCGCGAGCGTTTCGAGTACCGCGCGCGAATATTTCGGCGGTTTCTCGGGATGCAAACGATCCAGATACGAACGCATCGCGGGCTTGCTTTGAAACCGCCAGCCCGACGCCAGCCCGACCAACTCCACACCGCGCCCAGACCAGTCCTGCTTGAGGTCTTCGAGCAACGTCCGAACGGTGTCTGCCGACACGCCGTCGGCAAAGAGCTTGCGCAACTCGCCGAGCTTTAACGGCTCCTGCGCGCAGATCAAGGCAGTCTCGAGGACGATCTTCGCCTCTTGGGTATTCATGCAGCTAGGTCAGACCCTGTGGTCAAAGAACCGGATCAAACAGACGATGTGGAACTGAAGACGCGCTCGCCCGATTCTGATCGGTCATATTGATGGGAGCACGCACCGGGGGGAGGCGAAACAGACAATCGAGCCAAACCCAGCCGGACGGAGCAGCGAAATTCCTGAAGGGAACCGCGTGACTGAGCGCCATATTACGCAAAAACAATCAGTGCGTAAAGACGAAATCCCCCGCGCATTTTCTAAACATGGTCTCGCGGACGTGCTTTAGAGAAAAAGCGAGCTTGATCTGATAAACACCCGCTTTCTTCGGCTCTTCTTCGCCTGGTTGGTTCAATAGCTTTACGCAGCCACCTTTTCCGCCACGCAGTCATTGGGCCGTGGCGTGCTGCGCCAGGAAACGTTTCAGGCGCTCGACGCCCGCGTCCAGCCGCGCCGTGTCGCAGGCGTAGCACCAGCGCACGAAGCCCTCGCCTTGCGGACCGAACGCGCTGCCGGGCGCCACGCCGAGCCCGACGTCACGCACCATCGCCTTGCAAAGCTCCAGACTGCGCGAGGCGCCGGGCATCGAGAAAAACAGATACATCGCACCGGGCGGCGCCTTGACGTCGACGCCGGGCACCGCGGCGAGCGCGCGCACCAGATGGTCGCGCGACGCCTTCAGGTCGCGCACCAGTTCCTGCGCGAACCGCTCGCCCTGCTCGATGGCCGCGATGCCCGCCTGCTGCACGAAGGCCGGCGCGCACGAAGTGTTGTACTCGACGAGCTTGCCCAGATCGTCCATCAACGAGGCGGGTGCGACGATCCAGCCGAGCCGCCAGCCCGTCATCAACCATGCCTTCGAAAACGAATTGACGCAGATCACGCGTTCGTCGCGGCTGGCCAGATCGAGGAACGACGGCGCCGTGCGCGAGGGCGCGCCGGCCGCATCGGGCTCGGCGTCCGCGTAGTAAAGGCGCTCGTAGACTTCGTCCGCCACGATCCAGATGCCGTGGCGCCGGCAATGCGCCAGCACGGCGCGCTGCTCGTCGCGGTTCATCACCCAGCCGGTCGGATTGTTCGGCGAGTTGATCAGCAGCATTTTCGTGTCGGGCGTCAGCGCTGCCAGCAGTTGCCCGAGGTCGAGTTGCCAGCCGCGCTCACCGTAGCCCAGCGCGAACGTTTCGACATGCGCGCCGAGAATTTTCGGAATCTCGACCAGATTCGGCCAGAGCGGCGTCACCGCGACGACGCGGTCGCCCGCGCCCACCACGAGTTGCGCCGCGAGCATCAGCGCATTGACGCCCGCGCTCGTCACCGCGATGTGCTCCGCTGACGTCGCGCCGTGCAGGTCGCTGACGTAGCCCGCCAGCGCGGCGCGCAGCGGCGCGATGCCGAGATTGTGCGTGTAGAACGTCGCACCGGCCGCGAGCGATGCGCTGGCGGCGTCGCGGATGAAGGCGGGCGTGACGCGGTCGGATTCGCCGAACCAGAACGGCAGCACGTCGGCGACGCCGAAACCGGCGTTGGCGACTTCGCGGATCTGCGAAGGACGTAGCGCACGCACGGCATCGCGCGCGTTCGGGATGGATGGCACGGGCAGATCCGATTCGCTCATCGAGGCTTCCAGACGGGTGAAGGGCGTGGGTTGAAATTCAGCAGAGGCGATAGTTTAGCTTGGTGTGTCTTTTGCGGACCGCGAAGTCGGCGGATGAGAATGCGTGGCGAGGTGACCGGGCGCCGTGCCGCTGGCGGTTGGCCGGGTTCGTCCAAGAAGCAACGTACGCTCGAGAGCCGCGCCGACCGTTCCGTCGCACCGGCCGAGCCTGAGGGGCGTCGCACGCGTCACGCGGCTGGACCTTTGCCGCCCACGGGAAAATCGTCCTGCCTGCACGACCGCGCATTCACCACCCACGGGAATATCGCACTCCCCGCGCCGCCCGCGCATTTGCCACCCGCAGGAACATCGCGCACGTCCGCCAACCACAAACTAGTTCAAATCCTCCGCCCTGCCCGGCAACTGGCGAATCAGTCCCCACACCGCCTCCGCCGCCGGCGACAGTGAGCGATCGCGCCGCCGCACGAGCTCGACCGTACGTTCCGCGCGCGGCACGAGCGGCCGGGCCACCAGCGCGGCGCCCGCCGGCAGGGGCAAGGCCAGCCAAGGCAGCACGCTCACGCCGACGCCCGCCTCGACCAGCCCAAAAACAGTCGCGGAATGCCCCAACTCCTGCACCACCGTGGCGCTCACGCCGTATTCCTGCATCGCGGCGTCGATGATCGGCCGGCTCCCCGACGCGTAATCGAGCATCACGAGCTGCTGGCCGTCCAGGTCCGTCCACGCCACCCGTTCCTGCGCCGCTAATGGATGATCGTCGCGCGAGACGACGCAGAACGAATCCGTCATCAGCGATTCGCTGAGCAGGTCGTCGGCGGAAAACGGGCCGATGATCACGCCGAAGTCGACTTCGCCCGACTTGACCTTGCGCACCACGTCGCTCTGCACGTCGTCGCGCAAGCCGAGCGCGATATACGGGAATTGCTGCCCGCACGAGGCCACCACGCGCGGCATGAGCCGGCATGCCACCGTCGGGCTGGCGGCGACCACCACGCGTCCGCGGCGCTGTTCGCCGATTTCGCGGATCTCGCGCAGCGCGTCGTCGAGGTCCGTCAGAAGACGCGACACGCTCGACACCAGGTTGCCGCCGACGTCCGTGAGTTGCACCTCCCGGGTGGTGCGATCGATCAGCTTGAGCCCGATCTCGCTCTCCAGTTCCCGCACGCAGCGGCTGACCGCCGACTGCGTCAGGCCGATTTCATCGCCGGCGCGGCTGAAGCTCTGCAAACGGGCGACCTCGATGAAAACCCTTAGCTGGCGCAGCGTGACATTCATTTACCGACCTCATCAATTGCATCATTTGATGCGCATTGTAAGGCTAAAGACAGCACCATATTCGCTTTTCGCAGTTTCGCTGCAATGCAGCAATAAGGCGCAAACGCACGCTGGTCGGGCTTGATTGCACAAGATTGGTGATTGTCCCGATTTGCGAGATGGGTTTTTTGGATTCTTATACGCCCCTAGCTAGCGCCCGCGCTGGCCCGCTGTCACAGGGCTTTCAGGCGGTTGGACTCAACTTGGCACACTTCCTGCATTTAGATGCAGACAAGGGTCGGCGCCATGATTCTGACTGCATAGCAGACCGTGGCAAGCCCGACCCTCCTTGGCACTCGCCTATCGAGTGCATGGAGAGTGCGCGGCGCGGGGCAGCGCACCGGAGTTAGCTTCGCTGAGGTGAAACATGATGCTGTTCGACGATTTGAGAGACAACGAGTGGGCGCTGGTCGAGGCGTTGTTCTGTGCGGAGCCCGCACGGAGCGAACGGCGCGGTCGGCCACGCGTGGAAGCGCGCGCGGTTGTCAACGCCGTGCTGTGGGTGCTATCGACAGGCGAAGGCTGGTCCAAACTGCCGGGCCGCTATCCGTCGCCGCCGACTTGCCGCCGTCGTTTCGACGAGTGGCAGGCAGATGGTACGCTCGCCGAAATAGTTAAGCGACTCGGCACGAGCGGCCGTGAAATTTCGCTGCGCGGCCGGATTGGCGCGACCGCCGCGAAACCGCCAGCACCGCCGAGCCGTGACCGCCTGCGTGGCGCATTCTGGACCAATCCGGAATCGTGGCGCGCGCCGGTCAAGATGGCCTGACGCAAACCGCTTTTCCTCCGGGCGCCTGCGGGCGCCCGGCATGTATCAAACCCAGGTCGACGCGTTTTCATGCACGCCGTACCTGTCATGGGCACCGCTCTTCGGCGCGCCCAACACAGTCGTCCCCTCCCGTTACACCCAGCCTGCTGCGCGCTGCTTCAGACGTCTGAAGCAGCGCGATAGTTGCTGGTGAAACATCCATTTACTATTACTTACAGCGTGCTTTCGTGACTGGGCATACCTTATGTGTATGCAAACAGGCCTTGTCGATCGGCTTGACGGGAGCTCAGCATGAAACCAATGTCACTGCTTCTGTGCGGCATTGTCGTTTCATCAATGGCCGCACCGGCGCTTGCCCAGCAGCGCCAACAGGCTTGGAACTGGAGGCCGGATCGTCCGGCTACCATCGAAGCCTGGCAGCAAAGCGATACGCGCGCCCGGGACTTCACCCCGCCGGCGCCGCGCGGAGATTTGCGCGGCGATATCGCCAGCAATGTGCGCACGCGGCCGGAGGCGCCTCGGCAGGATCCGACGCGCCGGCGTTAGGCGGAGTTGGACCTGAGTAAAGGCCAAGAAAAGGCCGAGAACAGGCCGTGCGCAAGTCGTGCGCCGTGCTCGCGAAACTCCGTAGCGCAGATTGAATGATTGGGGGAACCACCGCGCCTCGTACCAGTCTGATTTAACGCCATTAGCACAGCGTGGCAGTAGTAATTCCGGTACGCCCGTATCCTCGCGATACGGGCTTTTTTTTGCAGTGTCGTTGCGCAAATAGAGGTCCTGCGGGCGCGCAAGACACCCGGCGCGGCGCAGGCGCAATGATGAGGCGGAGACGGGAGCAATGGCGACACCGCCAGCCGCTCGAAGTGGCCGGGAAACAACGCCTGCCAGCCCGCCGGACCTAAGGCCGGACTTCGAGCGCCGCGGTAGGCCGCGTGTCGGCGGTGGCGACGACGTAGTCGTTCATGCGCTGCGCTGTCCAGCTGAGCAGAGTTTCGTCATGGGCGAGCCGCGTAAACTCGGCTCTGCCGCGCTCCGTGAGCACGGCGATATCGACAGGTGCGTGGAAACCGGGAGCCGGCGCGACAGTGCGCTGCCGAACGGTGTCCATCAAGCCTAGTGCGCGAAGATACTGGAATACACCCGGCCTTCTAGCCCATGGGACCTGGCGATATTGCGCCCGCCGCAGCGCTTCAAGTACCGCTTCGTTGGAATACGTGGTCATCTCACTTCTTTCTTAAAGTGCAGCTATGACACATTTATGCCCAACACGTCACCGCGCCACCAGTGACGCGCGTAGCACCCGCCCTTGGCTGGAAGCTGACTGCAACGTGTGCAGTCGAATTCCGCCAGGTGCTGCCTGGTCTCGTTTTCGGAACCCCCGTCTGAACGGCATGTTAGCGTTCTGTCCAGGAGCCGGCGATGCAACCGCTGCGGCGCGATAGCAGGCCCGTGGATTTGTCCCGAAAGACATACGTTACCCCATTTAAATTGATTCTATTCACTTTATTAGCGCTTTTTTTTGCAGCAATCGTGCTATGGAAGGGTGCCCGCCGCCCTCTCGCCATCTGCACGGTCGCCTTCTTCTGGCTGCTCGCCGCCGGCTGGCTCACCGCACCCTTGCTTCGGTTGGCGCAACCGCACTGGCGGACGGAGACGCCCGCTACGTTCGCGCCGCGCACCGCGATCATCATGCTGGGCGGCGGCACGATCTATGGCGATGACCACGTCCTCATGCCGCCGCGCGACGTGCTTGCGCGCATTGCGACCAGCGCCGAGTACTACGCCGCCTGCAAACGCGCGGCCGATACCTGCCACGTGATCGTGAGCGGCGGCAATCCGCAGCGGCATCACGCGACCGAAGCCGACACGTATCTGCCTTACCTGCTGCGCCGACAGGTGCCGCGCGCTGACATCGTGCTGGAAAACAGAAGCCTCACGACCTACGAAAACGCGCGCAACGTCTCCGGCATTGTGCAGGGCTCACGTTACGATTCGCTGATCCTCATCACCTCGGCCTATCAGATGCCGCGCGCCTTGCTCGACTTCCACCGCTTCGGCCTCGCGCCGCAGCCGATGATCTCGAACGCAATAGGCGCACGTCTCGGTGTACTACCGCGATATGACAATCTGGCGAGTGCGGAGATCGCGTTGCACGAATTGATTGGCATCGCGCAATTTCATGTCTACCGCGCGATCGGCTGGTTCTGAAATTCAATCCGCATTACAGAACGATTATTTAGAGATCCCAATAATGCGCTTGAGCGCCGATACGTCATCGTGACTCTCCCGCGCCAGGTCACCGCGCATCGGAATTGACGCCGGGGCGTAACCAGATGTAACGAATTGTCATTGCAGTTACAAAACCCTCCGTTGGAGCGGATATTGCTGACTAGAATGCATTGTCTTTCCGTTTGGACAGGCAAGTACTCGGGTCCACAACCACTCTGCGGAGGTAGCAATGAAGAAAGTGTCCCTGGCGATCCTGGTTTCCCTCAGTGCCGTAACGGGCGCGGCATATGCGCAGGACAACGGCGTCATGATGAGCACCGATCCGGCCAAGGCCGCCGACGTCGAGCAGCGTGCGCAAGATTTGCAAAACCGGCAGCAAGCAATGGATAGCGCACCGGCTGCGCCGATGAAACACCACAAGGGAAGCATGCATCACAAGAAAGCTCCCAAGGCTGACGCCGGCTCCTGAGCGCAATTACCCGACTCACCTGCGGCCGCGCCGCGAAGGTGAAAAGCCGAAGCCGGCACCGCCGGCTTCGGCTTTTTTGTTGTTTAATGATCTGGCGATGGACTCGCCAGACGCGGAGCAGCGCGGCGCGCCGAGCTGGCCAGCGCCGGCGGCTCGAGGCCTCGCGGCGCCCGGCTGGCGGTGTGCTAAAGTCGCGCACCGCCCGGCGCCTGGCCGGAATCCCCTAACCCGTGCGCACCTTGGTGCGGAGGACAGCATGAGCAACATCCAGCTTGATATCGAATGGACTGAAGCAGCATCTCGCAAAATCGAAAAACTGATGCCGCGCGGCGGTCAGGAAGCGTTTCTGGCGCTGCCGCCCGTCGAATGCCTGCCGATGGAAGGCGACGTGCTGTTTCTCGGCCCGGACGGCAAGCAGCAGCCGTTCATCGTCGCGGAACGCCAGTATCACCATGATGGCGACGCCGACTGGACCATCATCCTTATTCTCGACGTTCCACAAGCCACGCATTAAAGACAAACGGCGAGCGCCGTACCGGGCTGATCGTGCCCGGCAGTGCGCTCGCCGCTTTGCAATTCGCCTGAAGGATCAGGCGATTTTCGACACGACGCGAATCTCCGCGTGTTCCACCCAGTCCGCCACCGCTTTCCTGTACGCCTCGATGTGTGCCGATTTCGCATGCACCGCCAGCGCTTCCTGACTTTCCCAACGCTCGACAAATACGAACCGGCGCGGCTCCTGCAGGTCGCGGTGCAGATCGTACTGAAGCGCGCCCTGCTCCTTGCGCGTCGGCCCGACGAGCCCTTCGAGCGCCTGCCGCAGTTGCTCTTCATAGCCCGGCTTCGCCACCGAGATTGCGACCACCGCGATTTCCGACATGTCTGATCTTCCTTTTCGCGAAAAGCAGCAGCATACCCGGCGCTCGCCAAAGCTGCAGGCGGCCCGCGCGCAAACCAGCGGCGTGCCTGTTCCGCCGTCGTTTGCGCTGACCAATAGACGGTTCGGGCATCCATCCGTATGAGTTCCGTCCTTGCCTGGAGTTTGGCGGGTGTCCGCTTGCCGCCCTGTTACGCTCGGTTTCATACAGGCGATTGATTGCGCCAGGGCGCAACTGGTTTGGCGCGCGGCAAACGGGCGGCAAACGGGCGGCGAACGGGCGCCAAACTCACGCCGGACGGCCGATTGGCGTGGAGATCGGCATCACCGCGGATATGACCCCGCCTCTGTGATAACCCGCACATTCACGCGAATTGCAAGCTGTTAGACTGGTTTTGACTAATTCGCCGGAGCCCAGCATGGCTGGCATCGCTCTCCGCGTTCCCGGGCTTTATCCGAGCTGCCCTGCGCACGCGCGGGCCGTGCATCCGTTGCGTGCCGAATTGCCTGGCGCGTCCCGTCACCCGCTTGCCGCGATGTCGCCATGTCCGCTCTCTTACCTGCCTTTATGCCATCAGTCAGCGAATTGACCCTGAGCGGCCTGCTCCCGCATCTGGTCCGGGACGAGTCCGGCTGGACCGCGACGTGGCGCGCGCTGACTTTGCATAGCGTGTTCCAGCCGGTGCTGTCGGTGACGCACCAGCGCGTGGTCGGCTACGAAGGCTTGCTGCGCGCCTTCGATCCAGTCGGTTTGCCGGTCTCGCCCGACGTGCTGTTTTCCGGCACCCGCTCAGCCGCCGACGCCCGCGAACTCGATCGCATCGCGCGCTGCCTGCATGTGGCGAATTTCATGGAGCAAGGCATCAGCACCGGCTGGCTGTTTTTGAACACGCGCCCGCAGGTGTTCGAAACCGGCTGGCCGCAACGCGCGTTTATCGACGAACTGTCGGCGCACTTCGGTCTGCCGCAGGAACGCATTGTGATCGAAGTGCTCGAGCAGCCCGCGGACGACGAATCCGCCGTCGCCAGCATGCTCGCCGCCTCGCAGCCGCGCGACTTCCTGATCGCGATAGACGACTTCGGCACCGGCTTCTCGAACTTCGACCGCGTGTGGCGCTTCCGCCCGGACATCGTCAAACTCGATCGTTCGCTGGTCGCGCGCGCCGGCAAGCGCGAAGGCGACGACTCGATGATCGGCCATCTGGTCTCGATGCTGCATCAGTCCGGCACGCTGGTGCTGGCCGAAGGCGTCGAAACCGATGAAGAGCTGATGATTCTGATGGAGGCCGATGTCGATTTCGTGCAGGGTTTCTGGCTCGGTCAGCCGAAGAGTTCCGTGCAGGCGGCCTGCGCCAAGGTGCCGGCGCTGATCGAATCGATGTGGAGCAAGTTCGCCGACTACGAACGCGCGCACGCCGGCCACCAGCGGCTCGGTTTCGAAGGTTTCGCAGAAGCGGTCCTGAGCGCCGCCGAGACCTACAAGGCCACCGGCGATTTGCGCCAGGCGGCGCAAAAGGTCTGGCATCTGCGCGAAGCACGCCGCGTGTTCATCACCGACGGGCAAGGTGAGCAAACTTTGCCCTCGGTCACGGCCGCCTCGGTGCCGCCGCCTCCGCTGCGGCTTGCGCCGCTCTATACCGATACGCGCAGCAACTGGTCGCGGCGCGCCTATTTCAAGCACGCGCTCGCCGCGCCGGGGCGCGTCGCGATGATGGGTCCGCATTATTCGCTCGCCGACGGTCAGGACTGCTACACCGCGGCCCTCGCCTTCGAGCATGACGGCCCGCATGTGTTGTGCGTCGATTTCGTGCCGACCGCCACGACTGCCGTTACGCGTCCTTCGGGACGCGGCAGCAAGCGCTAATCGTCCACCCGGCCGCGGCCGGATTTGATCTCACTGCGTTTGGCTTTGCCGTCGAGGCGCCGCCGGTTCGACGCGCGCGTCGGCCGGGTTGCGACGCGCGGCTTGCGTGTCACGCTGACGCTTTCGATCAGTTCATCGAGCCGCGCCAGCGCCGCCGCCCGGTTCATCTCCTGAGTCCGATGCTCCTGCGCCTTGATGATCACCACGCCGTCGCGCGTGAGCCGGTGATCGGACAGCGCGAGCAGGCGCATTTTCAACACTTCCGGCAAGGACGAAGCCTGCACATCGAAGCGCAGATGAATGGCGCTCGACACCTTGTTGACGTTCTGGCCGCCCGCTCCTTGCGCGCGCACTGCGGTCAGTTCGATTTCGTTCAGCGGGATGGGATAGCGGGATGTCATGACGCGAGCTTGAATCGGGAAACATGAGTGTACACAGCGCGCGGCCGATCACCGACTACGGACTATCGAGCGCGTCTGCCGATGCGAAAAACTATTTGCGTCGCCGCGGCCAGTTCATCGATACTGCGTTTTTCGCTTACAGCGTAAATTCACATGAAACTCCGTCCAGGATTTGTGCTGGAACTGGCTGTCAACTTTCTCTTGCCGTGGCTCGCCTACCGGCTTGCACTGCCGCATCTGGGCGAGACCGGCGCGTTGATCGCGTCAGCCGTGCCGCCGATCGTCTGGAGTCTGATCGAACTCGTGCGTTTCCGGCGCGTGGACGCGCTCAGCGTGATGGTGGTGGCCGGCATCGTGCTCTCGGTCGCGGCGATGGCGCTCGGCGGAAGTCCGCGCATGCTGCTGTTGCGCGAGTCGCTGGTATCCGGCGCGATCGGCGTGGTGTTTCTGCTCTCGCTGCCGATGCGCCGCCCGCTGATCTTCTATCTCGCGCGCGCCACCGTCGCGCGCGAAATGGAAGGCGGCGCGGCGCGCTTCGAGGCTCTGTGGCAGGAGCGGCCGGCGCTCGTCAGCGCGATGCGGTTGATGACGCTGGTGTGGGGCGTCGGCCTGACCGGCGAGACGGCGCTGCGTGCGTGGATGGCACTCACGTGGCCGATCGAGCGCTTCCTCGTAGTCTCGCCGTTTATCGGCTACGGCATTTATGGCGGCCTCACGTTGTGGACGTTCTGGTATCGGAAGACCATGCCTGGCCGGGTCGAGGTGGGCGTGCAGTCGGGTGGCGCGGCAGGTTGAGCGGGTTTGGCGCGAAATGGGCGCTATTCAGCACCGCGCCACACCTCCGCTATCCGCGCGGCTAACCCCGAGTCGCGCTGCGTCGGCGTCGCAATGGCCTGCGCCAGCACGGCGCGCGCGCCGATCACTTCGACCCGCTCACGCGCGCGGGTGATCGCCGTGTACACCAGTTCGCGCGACAACACCCGGCTGAATACCGACGGCAGCATCAGCACCGCGTGCTCGAACTCCGAGCCCTGCGATTTGTGGACCGTGAGCGCGAACGCCGTGTCGTGCGGCGGCAGCGCCGCCGGCGATACCGCTCGCAAGCCGCCATCGCCGGTCCGGAAATACACGCGCAACGCGCCGTTCGCGCCCGGCAGCGCAATGCCGATGTCGCCGTTGAAGAGACCGAGCGCGTAATCGTTGCGCGTCACCATTACGGGACGGCCGGCGAACCACTGCGCGCCCACGGCCAGCGTCACGCCCGCCGCACGCCGGACCTGCGCCGCCATCGCCGCATTCACCTGATCGACGCCGCGCGGTCCGGAACGGGTCGCGCACAAAATGCGAAAACGGTTCAACGCGTCGAACAGCGGCAACGGGTCGGGTGTTTCGGCTGCTAGCGCTGTGGCAAGCGCGTCGGCGTACGGCGCGAAACCTGTAGCGAGCCGTGCGACGGTGCGCTCGGCAAGCGTCGCGTGCATGTCTTCGTAAAGCGCCGCTGCGCACGTTTCCGTGGGATCGGTGCGCAGGACGTCGAGCGCAGCGCTCGCCGAGCCGTTGCGAATCGCGAGCGACAGGCGCCCGATGGGCGACTCCAGGCCAAACCGATAGTTGCGCTCGAGCCAGACGACACAATCGGCGAGCGGGTTCTGCATGGGCGACGCCGTGGCTATGTGCGACGGCGGTGGCGCGGCGCTTTCGAAAAGGTCACCAACGGGTAGTTCGTCGAAAGCACCAGCTGAGTCCGCGTGTGCGAACAGATCGTCGTCAGGCGCATCGGGCTGCGCGAAAAAATCTGCTGGCTCCTCGCCAAAGCTCCGCGACGCGCCCGGCAATGCCTGCGCGAGTTGCGAATCGTCGATGCCGAGCGCGTCGGCGATACGCTGCAAACCACCTTGCGTAAAAGCCGGGCGCGCGCTGAGTTCGGCGAACACCGCGCCGGCCTCGACGGCGGCGAGCTGGTCCTTGTCACCGAGCATCACGAGACGAGTCTGCGGGGCGATGGCGTCGAGCAGATGCGCGGCCATGGCGACGTCGATCATCGACGCCTCGTCGATCACGACGACGTCGTAAGGCAGCGGATTGTCCCGATGATGCCGGAAGCGTCCTCCCGGCCCGGAGCCGAGCAAACGGTGCAAGGTGTACGACGTCTGCGGCAAACGCGCGGCGAGTTCAGGCGGCAAATCGCCGGCCCGCGCGAGCAAGGCCTCCTGCATGCGCTGCGCGGCTTTGCCGGTGGGGGCCGCGAGTGCGATGCGCAAATCCGCGCGCGCATCGAGCAGGCAGGCAAGCACGCCGACCACGGTAGTGGTCTTGCCGGTGCCAGGTCCACCGCTGACGATGGTGAGTTGCCCGGACAGCGCCATGACCGCCGCGACGCGTTGCCAGTCGACTTCGTTGTCCTTCGGCGGACCGAAGTAGCGCAGGAGACGCTCGTGGAGGGTCTGGGCATCGGCCAATCGCTCAACACCCTCTCCCGCTCGCGCATGCGCCACCAACGCGCGCGCAAGCCGCCGCTCGTAGTCGTAATAGCGAGCCAGATACAGCCGCCCTTGCCCATCGACCACCAGCGGCCGCAACGCCGCCGAGCTTTGCGAACCATCGCTCGCCATGCCGCTCGCGAACAGTGCGGCGCGCACTTCGGCGCTCGACGCCTCGAAGCGTCGCGCCAGCACCGCGAGCGGCACGCATACATGGCCTTCGGCCGTCGCGCGGCTCGCGGCGAACGCGCTCCGCGCCGCCCACTTGACCGCCTCGGCCGACGCGCCGCCACGCCGCGCCAGCGCAGCGATGCGGCGCGCGAAACCTTCGGCGAGCGCAATACTGAAATCCGCCGGCGCGGGCAGACTCACGCCAATGTCGTCGAGCTCAGGCGGCGCCGATGCGCTCTGTTCGAACGTGCTCATGCAACACCCCCGATCATGGCCGCATCGAGCAACGCAACCAGTTCGAATGCGGGCCGCCGCATGTGCACGCCCGCCGGCCCGTCGGCATCGCGCCAATGCGGACGCACGCCGCGCACGAACAGATACAGATAGCCGCCGATATGCGTGTCGTACGAATAATCGCGCACTCGCGTTTTCAGATAACGATGCAGCGCGACCGTGTAAAGCAGCGCCTGCAGGTGATACGCATGACTCGCCATAGCCGCTTCGAGCGGAGCGGCGGCGTAGTCGGCGGCGGTATCGCCCAGATGATTCGACTTCCAGTCGACGATCCAGAAACGTCCGTCGTACTCGACGATCATGTCGATAAATCCTTTGACGAACCCACGCAACACGCCGGGTTCCAGTGCGACGTCGGGATAGCCATGCTCGATCAACAGTTCGCGCAACGCGGGGAAATCCAGCGACGGTGCGGCGAACAGAAATTCGAGCTCGTTCAGGCGCCGGCGCGGATTCAGCCCGGCGAGCGTCATGCCGGGCTGCAGTTCGGTGGTGACCAAGTCCCTGAGCAGGTTGTGCATCATCGCGGGCAGACGTGCAGCGAGTTCAGGCACAGCCGGCGCCGGACGCTCGCGCAACGCGCCGCGAATGGCGTCGGTCCATGTATGCGGGTCGGTGAAGTCAGCGAGCTCGAACATGCGGTGTAGACAATCGCCCGCAGCGGCGCCGCGCGGAAACGCGAGGATGTCGTCCTCGGCGTAGGCCGGAGCCTGCGGCGTGGGTGTGGGCGCGACAACCAGCGCATCGGCGATCTCGTCGTGATCGGGACGCACCTCTTCCACCGGCGCGTGCGTCTCTTCACTCTTACTGCCGGCGGCGATCAGCCCGCTGAAACTCGCCATGCGCCACTGATCGCGCAACGGCCTGCGATTGGCCCGCGCCTGCATGCGCGCGCTGCGATCCTGCAGGCTTTCAAGCGGCACGCGGCGCTCCGGCCTCGGCAGCGCAGCGAGCGTGATCGGCCCGCCCGCCAGTGCCTGCCAGCGCGCCGACAAGGCGGCTTCGTCGGGCGGCTCGGCGAGCCAGTCGCCGAAATCGTGACCCTCGCCGGCCACGAGCCAGTTCAACACGCTGCGGCGCGACTCCTTCGTGGAGCGCGAGGACTGATACGTACCGGCCACCAGATAGCAGCGGTACACCGCGCGCGTCAACGCCACGTAGACGAGCCGCGCCCGTTCCGCCGCCTGTTCGCGCACCGCGTAGCGCGACGCGTGCTCGGCTTCTTCGTCGTCGCAACCGTAGTGCAGCACCGCGTCGCCCATGTCGTCGTGATACTCGCGCGCATCCGGCAAACCGGACGACGGCGGCTCGCGCAACCCGCCGTCGTTCAGGAACGGACAGAACACCACCGCGTATTCGAGCCCTTTCGATTTGTGGACCGTGACGATCTGCACGAGGTTGCGGTCCGACTCGAGCCGCAACTGCGCGTCTTCGCCACCGCCCTGCGTGCGCTGCGCGGCGAGCCAGCGCAAGGTCGGCGCGATGCCGGGCTGCGTGGCCGCGCGCGCCTGGACGAGTTCGGCCAGGTGATTCACGTTCGTCAGACGGCGCTCGCCATCCGCTGCGGCAACCAGTCGTTGCGCGACACGCAGCTCACGCATCAGCGTGCGCCACATCACCGCGAAGCCGCGCTCATGCCACAGCGTGCGATAGCGCGAGAAACGCTCGACCCAGCCCATCGCGTCGGCGGCGTGCGCGGGATCGTCGGCAACCGATGGCGCGTCGGCGACCTGCTCGAGTCGCCACAACGCGGCGGCGTCGAGGCCGAGCCAATCGGTGGCCAGCGCGGCGCGCAGACGGCGCAGATCGCCGGGTGTATCGACGGCGGCCAGCACGCGCTCGATCTGCTCGGCGTCGAGCGTCGCAAACACCGACGCCTGCGCCAGCTCCACACTGCCGACACCCCACGCGGCCAGCACGCGTTTGATCAGACTGCCCTGCTTATGCGTTTGCACCAGCACCGCGATGTTGCCCGGTGCAAGCGGCGAGTCGCCGATCGTGACCAGACCTTCGCGCGCGCCGCGCAGCAGACGCACGATCTCGGCGGCGCACGCTTCGCTCGCTTCGCGCTGCGCCTCGCGTTTGGTCAGCGCGGCGTCGCCTTGCGGCAAGGTCCAGATACGGAAGTCGCCGGCGCTCGCGTCCGGATCGGAGAACGGCGGCCTGCGCCGTTCGCCCGCGCGCACCGGCTGGTAGTCGAGACCGTCCAGCACGAATGCCTGTGAATTGGCTTCGAAAAGCCGGTTGCACGCCTCGACGATGGGCGCGGTCGAGCGCTGATTGACGGCCAGCGTGTAGCACGCGGATGCCGCCTCGCGCGCCGCCAGATAGGTATGCAGATCCGCCGCGCGAAAACTGTAGATTGCCTGCTTCGGATCGCCGACCAGAAACAGCGGACCGGCCGGCGCGAAGATGCGGCTGAAGATCGCGAATTGCAGTGGATCGGTGTCCTGGAACTCGTCGATCAACGCGGCGGGATAACGCGTGCGCAACGCATCGGCAAGCCAGGGATGCGCCGCGAGCGCGCGATACAGGTTGGACAGCAGATCGTCGAACGACACCACGCGGCGCGTGCGTTTGCGCGCCACCAGTTCGGCCGGCGCGTAGTCGAGCCAGGTTTGCACGAGCGAGAGCCAGCGCGCGCGTTGCGCGGCTTCCGCTGCGACCACGGCCGCCGCCAGCGCTTCCGCATGTTCGAAGAACGCATGTTCGGGCGGCTCGAACTTGACCTTGGTAGCCTTCTTCAACGCCGAAGCAGTCAGCTTCAACGCGGCCTTCGGCGGCGGCGCATGACAATCGCCCTGCGCGAAGTACTCGGTCCATGCGGCGATCGCGGCGCTCACATGGTCGGGCTTGTGCGAGGTCTTGCTCAGACGGTCTTGCGCCTCGGTCAACAAACGGACGATCGCATCGCGCTCCGCATGCCAGACCTCGCAGGCAGCGTCGAACCCGGCTTGCGGATCGGCGCCCGTGCCGCTTGCGTCGACCTTGCCCCAGCGCAACTGCGCCAACGGCTTTTTCAGCCGACGCGCGAGTTGCTCGTCGAATGAAGCGGGACCGGCACGTTTTGCCACCAGCCACGCGGCGAACGCAGGATGCGCATGCGCCACCGGCTCCACCTGCTCACGCCAGAAATCAGCCGCCATTTCGAAGCGCAAGGCGGCGTCGTCGGCTTCCATTTCGAAGGCGAACGGCATGGCCGCGGCGAACGGCGCTTCCTGCAACGCGCGCTGACAGAATGCGTGGATGGTGTGGATCGCCGCCTGGTCGAAGGTGCGCAGCGCGCGCCGCACCACTTTCAACGCGTCTTCGCGCGCAATGCCCCGCTCCGGCGCCAGCGTCGTTTCAAAGAGACGGCGGATGAACGGATCGCCGCCGTCGTCATCCATATCGATGGCACGATCCAATTCCGCGAGACGCCCGCGAATGCGCTCATGCAACTCCGCAGTCGCCGCCTTAGTGAACGTGACGACGAGGATCTGATCGGCGTTCAGGTTCTTTTCGAGCAGCAGCCGTACGTACAGCGCGCAGATATTCCAGGTCTTGCCGGTGCCCGCCGACGCCTCGATCTGATTCACGCCGTCGAGCGAACAGGCGAAGACGTCCAGCTCTTCGGCGACCAGCGCGTGATGCTTCATGGCGCCGCTCATGATGCGCTCCGCAGATGCTGCAGGAGCGGCCTGAACACGATCGCGGCGAGGCTGCCGAACGGTTCGTCGAGCGTGAGCGGCGTGCCGCGCAATGCAATGCGCAGGGCGGGGTCGTCGGACTCGCCGCGCACGCGGTCATTGATCCACACGCTCTGCGCCGCGGAATCGCTTTCGCTGACTTTGGTCCACGCGCTCTTCGGGAAGAAGCGCAGCGGCAGCATGCGCCCTGCCTTGAACAACGCAGCGAGCGGCGCCAGTTCGTCGAGCGGCGCAGCGACCGGCGCGAGTTCAAAGCTCTCGCCGCTGCCATGCCATACGGTGCGGCGCGGACCGTCCGGCCGCGCGGCGCAATAGACCAGATGCGCGAGCCACGCCGACAGGTAGTCGCGTGCGGTAGGTTTGGCGTAGCGGAAAATCACTTGTCCCGTTTCGGTGAGCAGGTTCAGACTGCCGTGCAGTTGCAGCGGCGTTTCGGCGGCTTGCCGAAGCAGCGCGTCATGCGGGCCGAACAGCGCGCCGGCAAGCTCTTCGCTCTCGGGCCAGCGCGGCGCGATGTCGAGTACGAACGGCAAACGCTCGACACCCGAAGCCACCTCGCGCCGCACGCTGTCTGCTAGTTGACGCAACGCGCCGAGTTCGCGCGAACGCCACACTGCGCCGGTCGCACCGCCCGGCAATTCCGGGCTCGCTGCCGCCACACGGCGCACGCGTTCGAACACGACATCGTCGTCCGTATCGACGTCGAGCAGCACGGGCAAAAGACGGTCCGCCAATGCGTCGCGCCCCGCGTAGTCCAGGTCGAACGGCTCGGTGTCGAGCAATTCGCCTTGTGCTTCCGACAACACGATGCCCAGACGGTCGCGCAACAAAGCCCGCGCCGGATGACGCCAGAACCGCACGAATTCGTCGAAGGCAATCGGCGCCGGCTCTTCCGGCGGCAACGGTCGATCGAAGAACGGCGCCGCAGCTGCGTGCGTGGGCGCGGCCAGCAACGTGGCCAGCTCGGCGCGGTCCGCGTCGTAGCTGAACAGCCCGGATTGCGACGAGAAATAGTCCGACGCGAACGCCTGCAACGGATGATCGACGATGAACGCATGCCGCGCGCGCTCGACTTCCGCGGGACTTGCGCCCTCGCCCGCCGACGCCTGCGCGAGATGGTCGAGCAATTCGTCGACCAGCGCGGCCGGCGGCAACGGCGCGTTGTCGCGAATGCTGCGGCCCGTATAAGCGATGAAGAGACGATCGCGCGCGGCGAGCAAAAGATCGAGGAACAGATTGCGCTCGTCGTCGCGCCGCTGACGGTCGCCGGCTTTGCCGAACGCGGCCATCAGGTCGAACTCGTCGGCGCGCGCGAGACTCGGCAACACGCCGTCGTCCATGCCGAGCAGACAGACGACGCGATACGGCAAGCCGCGCAAACTCGTCAACGAGGAAAACGTTACGCTGCCCCAAGGCACGCCGCCGCGCGCGGGGTCGTCGAGTGCTTCGGTGAGCGCGCCGCGCACCACTGCGGCGGGCATCGCCACTTCTTGCGCGCCGGCTTGCATCGAGTCGCCCATCTTGTCGATCGCATCGCGCACGGCGGCGAGCGAATCGGCGAACTCGACGCCGCCGTCGAAACATTGCGCGAGCGTTTCGAGCAACAGTTGCGTCCATTCGGAGGGCGTACGCTCGATCGCGCAATTCGCCGCGAAGCTGTCGATGTCGTCGACGAAACGCGACAGGCGGCCGAGCAGTTCCGCACCCGAGCCGTCGGCGCCTTCGACCGGCAGCCAGGCATCGACCGGTTCGCCGCCGTCCGGCATTGCGTAGCCGAGATAAAGACGCGTGAGTGCATCCGCGAACGTATGACGGGCGATCGGCACGTGTTCGCCGGTCGGCTCGACCGGCGCGAGCCCGCGACGCGCGCCTGCCGCGGCCAGCCATTCCTGCGCGGCTTCGAGCGAACTCGCGTCGATGCCGTAACGCACGGCAATCGCGTCGACGCGCAGCCATTCGATCAGATCCGGCGCGCCCACGCTGCGCTCGGGCAAGGCCAGCCAATCGAGCAGCAAACGCGCAACCGGATTGGCCTGCGACGGCGGCAAGCCGGTAATCCGATACGGAATGCGGCGCGTGTCGCCAGGCGGCGTGGTGCCGAACACGGCGTCGATCAAAGGACCGGCCGCCGCGAGATCCGACACGGCGACCAGCACGTCGGACGGCTGCAGGTCGTCGAACTCGTCGAACCAGCCGAGCAGACGATCGTGCAGCACTTCGAGCTGGCGCGACAGGCTGTGGCAGACATGCACTTCGATGCCGCTCTCGATCGGCAATTCGTCAGCCTCAGTCTCGTCCTGCAGATTGAGGATGCCGTTCTGCACGGCGGCCAGCCAACTCGGCTCTGGATTCTCCGTGAAGTCGCCGACCTCGCCTGAAGCAGCGCTCTCGGTCAACTCGTGGAGCATGTGCAATTGCGCCTGAGTCTGGCGGCCCCACTCGGCGAGCAGCGGATGGCCGACTTGCTGATAGTCGAGCTGGCCGGCGGCGTCGAGCGCTTCGACGCGCCCTGCGCTGACGACGTCGAACCAGAACTCGCGGCACGGATTCATCACGTACAGCCGCACGTCGACCCAACGCGAGAGCGCGCGCAGCAACGCCACGTGCAACGGCGGCATGGTCGGCAGCGCGAACACGCTGACCGCTTCGGGCCACTGCGCATTCGAAATCGCCTCGAGATCGAGCTTGCCGATTTCGTCGAGAAAACGATAAGCAGGCGGTAAAGCGGCGGCGGGCGTTTGCGCGTCGCCCGAGAGTTCCGTGAGCACCGCGCGCCACAATGCCGCTTGCCAACGTTCATCCTCGCGCGCCGCTTCGCTTGCACCGACGAGGCGCGGACCGGTGTCGTCCATCGCGCCGCTCGCGAAGATCGAGCCGCCCTTCTGCCATTGCAACAGCCATTCCGGGCGATAGGTCAGATAGTGGTCGAGTACGGTCGCCACGCGCCGCGCGAGTTCGTAGCGCATGGACGCGTCCGCCGCATCGAGATACGTCCGCAAACGTGGTGACGCATTCCAGGGCAGCGCTTCGTCAGCATCGCCTAGCAGCCGGTAGCAGCGCCACACGAGCCGGTCCGGCGCGAACGGCGAATGCTTCGGCACCTCGATCACGCCGCCGATCTGCGCCCATAGCCATTGCGCGAGATAACCAAAGTTGACATTCGCACAGATGCCCTGGCGCGCGGCAATGTCCAGCTCGAGCCGGCGCCGCACCGCCGCGCTCGGCACGATCACCGGCTGCGCGGTCCAGGGATCGGACGGCGCTTGTGCCAGGTTGTCGAGCAGCGCGCCGACAAGGGTTTCGTAGCGATTCGAGTAGAAGAGCTGGAGCATGGATCCTGAGGCTTGCGGGCGGCACGGGCGGAACGCCACGAGCCGCGACAGACATTGAAGCGACAGCATAACAAACGCATCCCCAGGGCAGAACCTGGCCGAACGGACGAGGTCAGATCAGCCATGAAATCAGTTAGACTCGACGGCAGTTCGGGCTGCCCCGGGTCTGCCCCATCAACCGCGGTTTTCTCAGTGAATGGAATCCAGGCAGTCGATGCGCTATTCGGTTGAAATAAAAAAATTCCTCTATAGCCAGTACTTTTATGGCGGCCTGCGCATCGCAGTTGGCGTGTCGTTACCGGCGGTACTGTGTCTGATCGTGTTTCACGACCGCGAGCTCGGCTTCACGATCGCGACCGGCGCGCTCGGCGCGTGCGTCGTGGATATGCCGGGCCCGCTCAAGTACAAGCACAACGAGATGCTGGCGTGCACGGTGATCGGTTTCCTGTCCGCGCTCGCCACCGGGCTCGCCACGGTGAACGCGGTGGCGCTGTGGTGCACGGTCGTGCCGCTCACCTTCCTGCTGTCCCTGATCGTCGTTTACGGCAACCGCTGGCCGCAGATCAGCTTTGCCACGCTGTTCATGATGATCATGACGCTGGAAGAGCACTTCACGCCCATGCAGGCGCTCGTCAACGCGTCGTGGATTCTGGTGGGCGGCCTCTGGTACACCTACTGGTCGACCTTCGTGAGCCGCTGGATGATGCATCGCATCGAACAGCAGGCGCTGGCCGAAAGCGTGTTCGCGTGCGCCGACTATCTGCTGGCGCGCGCCGAGTTTTACGACCTCGATAACGATCTCGACGAGTGTTATCGCAACCTCGTCGACAAGCAGATCACCGCGGTGGAACGCCAGGACGCCGCGCGCGACATCGTGCTGCGCAATCTGCCCAGGTTCAAAAGCGGCAAGCTCGAACCGCGCCGCGCCATGCTGTTCAATCTGTTCATCAACACCGTCGATCTGCACGAACTGTTCGTCGGCGCGCATACCGATTATCCATTGGTGCGCACTACGTTCGGCGGCTCCGATCTGCTGGTGTTCTACCGCGATCTGATTCGCAAGGCGGCTGCCGATCTGGAAGAGATCGGCCTCGCGGTGCTGCAGAACCATGCGCCGCGTGGGCGCGTGAACGTGAAGGCGGAGTTGCGCGCCATCGAGTTCGAAATCGAACTGATGCGCAAGCAGGATCTGCCGGCAAAAAACCACGAGGCTTATTCAGCGATCTCGTCGACTTTCCGGCGCGTCTGGAGCGCCACGCGACTGATCGACAAAATGCGCAAGAGTCTCTCGAGCGAGCCCAGCACGAGCGAGACCGAATTGCGACTCGACCAGGCGCTCACGCGTTTCGTATCGAGCCGGCGCGTGCCGTTCGGGCAGATCTTCTCGAACCTGACCATGGCCTCGCCGAGCTTCCGTCACGCGTTGCGCGTGACGATCGCCGTCGCCGTGGGCTTCTGGCTAGGCCGCCTGCTGCCGCTCACCAACGCCTACTGGATCGTGATGACCACCGTCATCATTCTGAAGCCCGGCTATTCGCTGACCAAACAGCGCAACGGGCAGCGGATCGTCGGTACGCTGATCGGCTGCGCGGCGAGTATCGCGCTGATGATCTTCGTCAAGGAACCGCACATTCTGCTGGTGGTGATGTTCGCGTCGATGGTCATGAGCTACAGCCTGCTGCTGTTCAATTACACGGCGAGCGTGGTGTTCACCTCGTCGTATGTGCTGCTCATGTTCCATCTGCTCGCGCCGGGCAGCATGCGCATCATCGGCGAGCGCGCGATCGATACCGTGGTGGGCTGCGCGATCGCGATCGCGGCAAGCCACCTGTTCCCGTACTGGGAATATCGTTTGATGGGCAAGCTCGTCAACAACATGATCAACGCGACGCGCCAGTATCTGGAAGCAAGCTGGTGGTGGAGCGGCAAGCCGGCCGCCGCGGTGGTGGCGACCGTGACCGAAGCCGGGGCGCGTGCGCCGGCGGCGGCGATGGCCGATCCGGCGATCGACTTTGGTGAGCCGGTGTTGGTGGCGGCTAGTGGTGGGGCACGCGGTGGCAGCGGCACCATTGCAAGCGGTCACGCCGGCGCTGGTGCAGGTGGCAACGCGAACGCCGGCGCACACGGTGTCGCTAATGCGGTGGCTACAGCGTCGGTCGACGCAACAACAAAACCCGTTGCCGACGCCGGCGCCAGCGCGGGCACGACCACCGTCAGCAATCCGACCGCGAAACCCGTCTCCGGCGCCTCCGCGGCCGCCGCAGCGGCCGCGACCGCACTCGATCGCGACTACCGCTACCGGCTCGCCCGCAAGAACGTTCACGTGGCGTTCGCCAATCTGGGTCAGGCATTTCAGCGCATGATGCTCGAACCGAAGTCCGCGCAGAAGTTCGTGCCGGAGTTGAATGGGCTGCTGGTGCGCAGTCACGTGCTCGCCTCGCAGATCACCGCGGCCGCGCCGCTCTTGCGCACTTCGGCGCAACAGCAGGTCGACGGCGTCTCGCTACAGCCGCTGCAACGCGCGCTGAGCGTCGTGCGCGACAATCTCACCGAAGCTGAAAGCGGCACCGCGCCAGCCGCCGATCAAAGCGAGCAGATCAAACTGCTGGGCCGTGAACTCGATGCGATGGTGGTCGAAACGGAGAAGTCGCCGGACTATTCGGCGGATGCCGTCCATGACATGAAATTGCTCGCCCATCAGTGCAAGCAGATGCTGTCGGCGGCGGCGCAGATTCGCAAGGATGCGAGCGTGATTCGTCTGCCGGACGAGTGAAATGGCGCGTGAATGCGCACGTCGCCCTATTGGGCCGCGCCGCTTGCCGGTTTGGCGGCAGTGGCCGCTGCGGCCGCATCCGATGAAATGGACGGCGCCGCTGCATTCTGGCTGTCGAAATCGTGCTTTTCCTTGATGGCGTTATAGAAAAGCGTGGCGATCACCAGCAATACCGCCACCACGATGAAGACAGCAATGCCAAAGGTCGGGTTCTTCTTGCGCGGCGGTTTGTTCATGAGGCGGGCTCGGTTCGCGAAGCAGTCGCGGATGGTGTCTGGGAAGGCGGCATTCTACGCCCACTGAGCTTGCACACGGCTTGCAGTGGGCGGGCGCAGTGGCATGGACTTGTGAGCTTGCCGGGAAGCTCCAACCGCTGCCAGGCGCGTCGCACGGCTCGCTGTTTGAAGAGCAGCAAACGACGCACCCGCAGCCTTCCATCTACCTCACCACGGCCGGCCGCACCGGCAGCGCCGTCGAATACTTGATCTGCTCCATCGCAAAACTCGAACTCACGTCATACAGCGGCACCGCGGCGATCAGTTGCTTGTAGACACGGTCGTAGTCGTCGATATCGGATACCACCACGCGCAGCAGGTAATCGGTTTCGCCGCTCATCCGGTACACCTCCACCACTTCCGGAATTTCCTGCACCGCATGCGTAAAGGTTCGCGCCCACTCCTCCGTGTGCTGGTTGGTGCGTACCGCGACGAACACTGTCGTACCCACGCCGAGTTTGCGCGCGTCGCAAAGGGCGACCTGGGCGCGGATCACGCCCGCCTCTTTCAGACGCTGCAGCCGCTTCCAGCACGGCGTTTGCGACAGATTCACGCGTTGCGCCAGTTCGGCGATCGGCATGGTCGCGTCCTCCTGCAGCAGCTCCAACAGCTTCCGGTCGATGATATCCATTCCCATCATGACACCCCCATAGGAAATTATTCTACTTTTCAGATTCCAGGGGGAATTATATGGAAACTCTTTCTCCAGGCAAACCGGTATAAATATCGTTATCCGAAAATAACCGATGAGCAGCCCAGCCGCTGCCTGATCAACATGAGCCAAGACCTCCGCTCCGCACCGCTCGAACGCCTTCCCGCCCAACGCTTGCAACCCGTCAAAACGGCTCAGGCGGGCTCGCTCGAACAGGTGGACGTGCTATTGCGCGCCGTGCGCAACGCGCCGCTCGCGCGCCTCTGCGATGCCCTGGATGCGATATTCGACGCCTGCGCTCACTTCCCCGAACCGTCGGATTCGACCTTCTTCGCGCGCAGCATGCGCATTGCGCTCGCCGCCGCCGCGGGGAACCCCGATTTGCTCACGGCGGCGCAGCGTGAGGGCTCGGTCGAGAAGTACCGGCGTCATCTGCTGGCAGCCGATCCGCGCGGCCGCTATGCAATCGCCGCGCTGGTGTGGCTGCCGCAACAGGCGAGCCCCGTTCATGCCCATCACACGTGGTGCGGCTACGCGGTGGTGGATGGCACGCTGAGCGAAACGGTTTTCGAATGGAACGGCGCGCAGCATTGCGCGAGCGCCACGCGTACGCAGGCGCGCAAGCGGGGCGCGGTGTCGTTCGTGCGCGGCGGCCGCGGCGGGATTCATCAACTGGGTAATCAAAGCGAGGCGCCGGCCGTTTCGCTGCATATTTATGGCGTCGCGGGCGCGCAGATCGCGACACACGTCAACGACATCGTGCGTACGGCGAATGTGCCGTCGCTGGCCTGAAACGACACGCGGCGGCGCGGCCACAAAAGACCCACTTCCCGCTCCCGGCAGCCATCAACTCTTCCCGCCCGCCTCACCCGCCGTCGGAATCTGCGGCGGAATCGGCGCGGTTTCCCCGGTCGGCGGCGGCGCGGGCCGCGGTTCATGCGATACATCGCGCGCCACGGCGAGCGGCGCATGCACCGCCCGCGCCGCCGACGCCGCCCCGCTTTGCACATGCTCATGCGGATGCGAATGCGGAGCGAATCCCGACACCTCGTCGTCCTGCAAAGGCTGCCCGTCGCTATCTTTCGACGATGTGTACACGCGCATCTGCGGCACCGGAATCTCGATGCCCGCTTCATCCATCTTGCGCTTCAGACGCAGATTGAAGGCGCGCGCCACGCTCCATTGCTGCAACGGCCGCGTCTTGATCTGCCCTTTCACGACCATCCAGTTCGGATCGAAACGGTCCAGCCCCCACACCTCGATCGGTCCAAGCATCTCGCGCCGGTAACGGAAGTCGGCCATCAGATCCGCGCCGACTTCGCGAATCAGTTGCGTGATCTGATCGACATCGGTGGTGAACGACATGCGCACTTCGAACACCGCATACGCGAAATCGCGCGACAGGTTCTTGACGATCTTGATCTGCGAAAACGGGATCGCGTGAATCGCGCCCTGGCCGTCGCGCAGCCGCACGGTACGGATCGACAGATGCTCGACCGTGCCGGCATGGCCGCCGTCCACGTCGATCCAGTCGCCCACCGAAATCGTATCCTCGATGATGATGAACAGCCCCGTGATCAGGTCGGTCACGAGCGACTGTGCGCCGAAGCCGATCGCGAGCCCGATCACGCCGGCGCCCGCCAGCAGCGGCGTGACATTGATGCCGAGATTCGCCGCCGTGACGATGCCGGCGATCGTCATGATCGAGACCAGCAAGACGTTGCGCACCAGCGGCAGCATCGTGCGGGCGCGCATGCTCGGCGCGCGCGCCTTGTTGCGCGGCCCGGCGGGGTTGAGCGCCTCGGTGATCGCCGTGTCGACCAGAATCCACAGCAGCCAGGCAATGAACACGGTGGCGACGATCGCCGTCACCGCATGCGCGATACCGCGCGCGGCGACGTTTTCCTCGACCACCGCGGCGAGCGAAACGCCCCACAAACGCGCTGCGAGTTCGAAGAAGAACAGCCAGATGAAGAGCGTCAGCAGCGTGCCGAAAAAGCGCAGCAAGCGCGTCAGATACGGTGAGCGGCGACGCGTGCGCGCACTGCGCGGACGCGTCAGACGCAACACGACGGCCGACAGGAAAAACGCCAGCACCAGCAAGGCCGCGGTTACCACTGAAATCTGCAGCACGTTTTCACTGGAGCCCGAACCGCCGAGCGTGGCGACTACCGAGGCGGTGGCCAGCACCAGCACGGGCACGTGCCACAGCGCGGCGAGCACGTCGAAGGCGTCGGTGGCGGCCTTGTGATTGGTGCGCTGCTCGTAAGGGCGATTGCGGATCAGATGCGCGACCGGCCGGCGAAACGCGAGCGCGAAATAGCCGGTAAGCACGGCGGCCGTCATGTTGGCCGCCGTCGAAATCAGCGCGGCGAGGTTCGAGCCGAGCTGATGCGCGACGTCGTAATTGACGGCGGCGTCGCCGAGCGCGCCGCACACGCCGACCACGAACAGCACGCGCCGCGCATGATCGATCAGCAGGCGCACCGCGATCCGCCGATGCCCCGAGCCGAACAGCGAAAACATGATCAGGCAGATCGCCGAAAACACCGCGCCCGCGACGATCGCATACGCGACCACCATGCCGAGCGTACGGCCGAGCGCGTCGGGCATGGCGCGCACGAACAGCAACGCCGCCACGAAGGCGATGATCCAGGGTCCGACGCGGCGCAGCGCGAAGATCAGCAGTTCGCGCGTGGTGGGATTCGGCTGCAGTCCCATGACGATGCCGAAGCGCCGGTACAGGCGGTGCTGCACATAGATCAGCGCGCCGGCACAGGCGCCCCAGCCGGCCAGCATGGCCGCCATCGAAAACAGAATCCGCCCGAAGCTCTCGTGCCCCTGCCCCGAAATGATCGTGTAGAGCTCGTTGCCGGCCGCGTTGAAGCGGCCGCCCCAATAGCGGACCGGCGTGCGGCCCTGATGCACGTCGGATTCGAACGAGGCGATGCCCGACGCGATCGCGCCAAGCAAGCCGGGGCTCGGTTGCGCAGGCGCGGGCGGCGCGACGTTTTGCGAGACGTCGCGTAATTTCTTGAGTTGAGCGACGAGCGCGGTGCGCTGGCGGTCGTTGTCGAGCGTGGAAATCACGCTGTCGAGCGAGTGCGCCAATTCCGCCTGACTCGCCGGCGACGGCGCGGACGCGGCCTCCGCCGCCGAAGCGCCTGAAGCGGCGGACGCGGGCGTCGCCGAGACCGTCGCGCTGTTGATCAGGCTCTGCAAGGCCGGGATGACGGGCGTGGCGGTGGGGGCGCCGGCTGCACGCGCGTTCGTGGGCAATAAGCCGACACACAGGATCAGCGCGACAAACACCGCGGCTGCCCATGCGGCGAACCGCGCGGCGAGTAGCGGGCGCGCGCCGCGGCGGGCCTCGCATGCGCTACGGTCAGAAGAAAAATGAAAGGCGGCGTGGGTCGCCGGCTGCCCGCCGTTGGACGGCGCAGCCTCGGACTCACGCCGCGACGGGCATGACTGCATGGCAATCCGTAAGAAAACGGGAGACGCCAGTGTATCCGCAGTTATATCGGGAGCGAGCGAACTTGCGTAACCGAATGTTAGGACGCTTGCGCGGACCCAGGCGTTGTGAAGACCGCGCGTGAGTTGTCACAACGCGTTGGCAGCTCCCGCGCACGGCCCACTCGGCCTCGTTTCAGGCTCAATAAGCGACCGTTGCGATTTGACGGATGAACCGGCCCTGCTCCAGTTCATCGACGAAAGCAATGGCGTAATCTTCCGCGGAAATGCGGCTATTGCCCTCGGCGTCGGCCAGCAGCGTGTTCGCGCCCGTGCGGAACTTGCCGGTGCGCTCGCCCGGCGCAATGATCGCGGCCGGCGCGAAGAAGGTCCAGTCGAGGTCGGTCGCGGCACGGTAGTCGTCGAGTATCTTGCGATGCGCGAGCGCGATCGGCTTGTACGCGTCAGGAAAGCCTTCCGAATCGACCAGTTGCTTGCCCGGCGCCACTTCGAGCGAACCCGCGCCGCCCACCACGACGAGGCGCTTCAGCCCCGCCGCTCGCACGCCTTCGATCAGCGCGCGAGTCGCTTTGTCGAGCGCCGCGAGATCGTCTTGCGGCGGGGCATAGGCGCTCGCCACCACGTCGTGACCGCGCACCGCGGCGCCGACGCTCGCGGCATCGAGCAGATCGGCTTGCGCCGCTTTCAGGTTCGCCACATCGGTCGGAACGCGCGCCGGATTGCGCGCCAGCGCCGTCACCTGATGCCCGCGGCGGGCGGCTTCGGCGGCGATACGCGAACCAATCATGCCGGTGGCGCCGAACAACGCGATCTTCAACTGTTTGCTCATTTTCACTGCTCCTGTCATTGGCCAATATGTAACTACATCGATTACATATACCGAGGAAAAAAGAGGGGCTTGAGCCCCCGTTCGTTGAGAGAGGCGCATGCTGCGATTGACCGCCACGCGCCCTTCCGTACTGCTTTTCTTGCTACGTCATCCGTGCGAGCGTTTCTTGCGTTCGCGCTGCTTCTCCGCACGCACCACGTCGGCTGTGGCATCGGCTAGCGTACGCGCGCCAAGCGCGGCTTCCATGGCCTGCTGCGCTTCGTCGATGATGCCGCGCAGCACGCCCTGGATGTTGCGCCCGACCATGCACGCAGGATTCGGCTCCTCGCGATGCAACGCGAACAGTTGCGCGTCGTCTACCGCACGATACACCTCGAGCAGCGTGATCTCCTCCGGCGCCCGCGCCAGCAGCGCGCCGCCGCCCGCGCCGAGCTGCGAGGTGGTGAGACCCGCTTCCGCCAGCATGCTCAGAAGCCGCCGGATCAGCGCGGGATTCGTATTCACGCTGCCTGCGATCATGTCCGACGATAACGGCGCGCCCTCCTGCAACGACAGCAGCGCGAGCACGTGCACCGCGAATGCAAACCGGCTACTCGTGTTCACAACAAACCCGCCCGGCGACGACAATGTGTAACCATAGTAATTACATTTAATCCGACTGTCAAACGAGGTGGCGATCCAGCCGGCATGTCACTTGTCCATCTGCTTTTGCGCATCGCCCGACTCGCCCGATGACGACGAAGCCGCAGCATTCGTCGACGACGCCGAGCTTTGCACCGACCATTCCTGGAGCTTGCGCCCCGCCGATTCGAGCCCCTGCCCGGTCAGCGACGCGGCCTTGCCAAGCTGCGCATTGGTGGCGCTCGCCGCGCTCTGCAGATTCGCTTGCGCGGTCGAAGCCAACGCGTTGGGGTCGATATTGATGGTGGGCGCCGAAGCCGATTCGAGGTTCTGCTGCGCGGCGGACTTGGTCGCATCGACTTGTTGGCCGACATAGCTGGCCGCCTGATCGAGCTTCTGACCGGCGACCTGGGCTGCGTCGTTGAGCTTGCCGGCAACCTGCCCGGCGGACGCGTCGTTCTTCTGACAGGCGGCGAGGCCGCCGAACACGACGGCAACAAACACGGCACGGCGCAGCAAGGATGAACGGATGGATGAAATCATGATTGTGTATGAGCCGCGTCGAGCGGCTTCCGCATGCGAAAACGCGCCAATGATACGCCGTTGCGCTGCGCGCGCGTCTTAACGGGCATCTGGAAGCCCGTTCGCTCTCAACTGCGGCACGCCGGCACCGAGTTCAACGGAGACGAGGCGCACGCATCCGATCGTGTCCATTGCATGATCCGTCGCGGTTCTGTCAAACGTAGTGGAGTAGACTGCCTGAGCTTATGAACGTCGATGACGTGAGCGTCAAAGAGCATTCGCTGTGTTCCGTTGATCAATTGGAGGCATACGATGGCGGCAAAGAAGATTCTGTTCCTGACCGGTGACTTCGCCGAGGATTACGAAACGATGGTGCCGTTTCAGGCGCTGCAGGCAGTCGGCCATGTGGTCGACGCGGTCTGCCCGAACAAGAAGGCGGGCGACCGGATCAAGACCGCGATTCACGATTTCGAAGGCGATCAGACTTACACCGAAAAACCCGGCCATCAATTCACGCTCAACGCCACCTTCGACGACGCCGACCCGCGCCAATACGACGCGCTCGCGATCGCCGGCGGCCGCGCGCCGGAGTATCTGCGGCTCAATCACAAGGTGATCGAGCTCGTGCGGCAATTCGCCGAAGCCGGCAAGCCGATCGCGGCCATTTGCCACGCCGCGCAACTGCTGGCCGCCGCCGACGTGATCCGCGGCAAACGCATTTCCGCCTACCCGGCCTGCGCGCCCGAAGTAAAGCTCGCGGGCGGTGAATACGCCGACATTCCCGTCGACGCCGCGATCACCGACGCCAATTTCGTCACCGCGCCGGCGTGGCCCGCGCATCCGGAGTGGCTGCGTCAATTCCTCGTGCTGCTCGGCACGCGCATCGAACTCTGATCTGTCTGCCTGACCCATCGGCGAGCGCGTTGTCCTTGCGGCCACGCGCGCTCGCCAAACTAACCTGAATTGAGACTAGTCCGATAGTTCGTAGTGGAAGGCTTTCCTATAGTCGCCGGCTGACTTGGGAGAGTTTTTTCAATGGAACTGACCGACTGGATCGTCATTCTCGCCGTCGTGTTGATGGCAATTGCCTTTTTCTGCGGACGCACGCCGGCCAACTGGTCGTGCGAAAACCGCGCGCGCCGTCTGGCGGGCACGCGCATGCTGGTTCAGGCCGCGTGTTCGGTATGGGCTGCGCTGCTGATCGCCGCGCGCGGCCTCTTTGCGCTGGACGGGCTGCTCGGTCTGCGCCCGGCGCCGCTGGAAGCCCTGACGGGCGTCGCGATCCTGATAGCCTGCGGCTGCTACTGGTCGATTCGCGGCAGCAGACTGCTCAAGCCACGCCGCCTCTTTACCGCGTGACGGCTACGGCGTACTGATGCCGGGCCGCGCGTCCGCCGCATGCGCGGCGGCGCCATCACTTCCACTCCTTCGATCGCGATCTTCCAGGCCCGGGCGGGCATCGCGAACGGCTTGAACACTTGTCACCACCAGTGGCGCTAACGTGCCGACAGCCTGCTGCGCAATCCGCGCCTCGGCTTCAGGCAGCGACAGATAGAACGTCGTGCCCGCGCCTTCTTTCGACTCCGCCCACACACGTCCGCCGTGCCGCTCCACCACGCGGCGCACGAGCGCGAGGCCGATACCCTCGCCCGCCGCCACATTGCCGTGCAGGCGCTGAAACGCGCTGAATAGCCGCGGCAAGGCGACCGCCGGAATTCCCAGGCCGTTGTCCCGCACGTAAAAGATCCGCAGCGAGTGCACGCCCGGCGGCGCCGGCGTCGTGCCGATCTCGATCCGGCCTTCCCGCGACGGGTCCAGATAGTTCACCGCGTTGCCGATCAGGTTCGCGAACACCTGTTCCAGCGCGGTGGGGTCGCCCCACACAGCGGGTAATTCGTCCACGCTGACCACAGCGCGGCGCGCGCGGATCGAGCCTTGCATCGCGTCGATGACGCGCGGCACGATATCGCGCACCTCGACCTTCTGCTGCCGGTACTCCACCCGGCCGACCCGCGAGAGGCGCAACAGCGCGTCGATGATGTGCGAAGCGCGCAGCACCGCCGTCTGCAGATAGTGCAATGCTTCGCCGATGTCCTCGTCGACCACCCGCTCGATGCGCTGCCGCGTCTCGGCCGCGAGCGACGACTCGCGCACGGCGGCGCGCAGTTCGTCGCACGAGCGAATCAGCTCCTTCGAGAAGCCTTGCAGGTTCACTAGCGGCGCACGCAGATCGTGCGACACGCTATAGATGAACATTTCGTTTTCCTGGGTCTGCTGACGCAAGTTCTCGTTGATCCGCGCCAGTTCGCCGG
This sequence comes from Paraburkholderia phytofirmans, assembly GCF_046028095.1. Classification (GTDB taxonomy): domain Bacteria; phylum Pseudomonadota; class Gammaproteobacteria; order Burkholderiales; family Burkholderiaceae; genus Paraburkholderia; species Paraburkholderia phytofirmans_A. The sequence goes on along the minus strand of NZ_JAQQDJ010000006.1, from coordinate 289,124 downwards.
TGCGGCGCGCAAGATCGGCCCGGAAGCGCGCCTGGATACGCTCGGCTTCGAGCAGGCGCCGGCTGGTCTCGTGCAAGGTCAGATCGAGGCGCGCAATCTCGTCGCGGCCGGGGCCGATCGGCGCCAGCGGTTCATTGCCCGCGAGGCGCCCGGCGTTGTCGGCGAGAACCGCGAGCCGGCCGCGCACGCCGCGCGTGAACAACCAGACGGCCAGCGCGACGAACAGCAAGGAGCCGAACACGGCCGCGACCACCAGGGTTTGCTGCCGCTCGCGCGCGGCGTCGGCGGCATTCGAACGCAGTGTGTCGAGACGCCGCTCTTCCGCCTGGAACGCCGCGACTTGCTGACGAAAACGGTCGAGCACATCGGACGGCGCGAGCTCGCGGAAGCGCGCGAGCACGTCGCGCCGCCGGCCCGAATGCAGCATGTCCTGGATGCGATCCGACCATTGCCGGTAAGCCTGCACCGACTGGCGGACCTGAACCACGCGCTCGACTTGCGCCGGGTTGTCGGCGACCAGTTCGGCCAGTTGATCGATGCGCCGGTCGACGTCCATCCACACCGACACCGGCGTGGAAAAACGGGCGTCGTTGGCAAGCACCGCGCCGCGCAGCGCGACCGACTCGCCCAGCACCGGATCGAGAATCGCGGTGGTCTGGCGCAGCACGTCCTGGCTATGGATGGCCCAGCGTTCCGCCTGTGTCGCATCCGCTTGCGCCTTGACCAGTCCGGACAATAGCGCCATTTCGAAGAGGGCCGGAATCGCGATCAGCAACAGGCCTTTAGTGGTCAGTCTCATGCGTGCGCATTGGAGGTCGGTGGCCCTGCAGATCATGCTCGGGGACGGCACATTATGTCGGCGATTGTGCGGGAAAACAAAGAGTGCACGCCATTGACCAGGCATGTGCCGCCAGCGTGCGCGCCAGGCGCACGCAAGACGTCAGGCTTCTGAATTTAAACGTAATGCAAATCGAATATTTTGCCCCGCTTTGGGTCGCAGTGTTCGCCGCAGAAAACATGTGCACATTAATTGTGCGTTTTGTCAGAATTCAGGTGCAGAGGCAACGGCTCAAGCGTTGCCCAAAATGCACGCTCGATCCCATCCCGGTGCCGATTTGCACCTTGCCGGCGCGGTTTGCGCACAAGTTTGGCCCGCTTCTTGCATTCACTGCCCGCTTTTTTGGCATACGCAGGACACATCGATGGAAAGTCTGAAAACCGGCACCGACACCCTCTTCCTTCTGCTCGGTGCCGCGATGGTGCTCGCCATGCACGCGGGATTCGCGTTCCTCGAACTCGGGACGGTGCGCAAAAAGAATCAGGTCAATGCGCTAGTGAAAATTCTGGTGGATTTCTCGGTCTCGACGATCGCGTATTTCTTTATCGGCTACACCATCGCGTACGGCGTGCAGTTCTTCGGCAGCGCCGAGTCGCTGGCAGCGCACAACGGCTATGCGCTGGTGCGCTTCTTCTTCCTGCTGACGTTCGCCGCCGCGATTCCCGCGATCGTGTCGGGCGGCATCGCCGAACGCTCGAAGTTCAACCCGCAACTCTTCGCGACGTTCGTGCTGGTCGGCTTCATCTATCCGTTCTTCGAAGGGATTGCGTGGAACAACCGGTTCGGCATCCAGGACTGGCTCGCCCACGTGTTCGGCGTGCCGTTCCACGACTTCGCCGGCTCGGTCGTCGTGCACGCGTTCGGCGGCTGGGTCGCGTTGCCGGCCGTGCTGCTGCTAGGCGCCCGACACGGCCGCTATCACCGCGACGGCGGTATCGCCGCGCATCCGCCTTCGAATATTCCGTTCCTCGCGCTCGGCGCCTGGGTGCTGGCGGTCGGCTGGTTCGGCTTTAACGTGATGAGCGCGCAGACCATCGACAAGATCAGCGGTCTCGTTGCCGTCAATTCGCTGATGGCGATGGTCGGCGGCACGCTGACCGCGTGGCTCGCGGGCCGCAACGACCCCGGCTTCACGTACAACGGGCCGCTCGCCGGACTGGTGGCAGTGTGCGCGGGCTCCGATGTGATGCATCCGCTCGGCGCGCTGGTGACGGGCGGCATCGCCGGGGTGCTGTTCGTTTATATGTTCACCTGCGTGCAGAACCGCTGGCGCATCGACGACGTGCTGGGCGTGTGGCCGCTGCACGGTTTGTGCGGCGCGTGGGGCGGCATCGCGGCAGGCATCTTCGGCTTGCGCGCGCTCGGCGGTCTGGGCGGCGTGTCGTTCGGCGCGCAACTGGTGGGCACGCTGGGCGGAATCGCGGTCGCCACGCTCGGCGGCACGCTCGTGTACGGCGCGATCCGGCTGACAGTGGGCCTGAGGCTCGATCAGGAAGACGAATACAACGGCGCCGATCTGTCGATCCATAAGATTTCGGCGACCTCGGAGTGAGCTTCGAGCGGGAGCGCGGGCTGGCGGTTTAGGTGCGTGCAGGGGTCGCGCCGGCGGCGCGCCGCCCAGGTTGGGTCCGGGCCGGAGCGTCGTTGGCACTCTCGTCGCGTGAATGAGTCGCGCCGGCGGCGCGCGAAGATCCATCGCGTGAATCTCGCCAGCGCCGGATGAATATGCGTCCCGCCATCGGACAGCGCGCGCCAGCAACCCGCTGGTGACCGCCCCGACCTGTCCCCACATGCACGCGCCGATGTTAGACTTGCGCGCTGGAGATGGCATTCTCCCTTAACCGCCCTCGTGGCTGATGATGCCTGCTTCGTCCGGCTGAACGCAGGGGCGGCATCGCGCTCCTCGCTCTGGCCGGTTTGTCGACACTCCGGTTTTGCCAGGCCTCCTCCCATGTATTGGTCCATTCTCGCTGTCGGCATCGGCGGCGCGCTCGGTTCGTTATTCCGCTGGTTTCTGGGCATTCGCCTGAACGGCGTCTTCAGCGGCATGCCGCTCGGCACCTTCGCCGCCAATGTCATTGCCGGCTACGTCATCGGCGTCGCGGTCGCCGGCTTCGCGCGGGCGCCGCAGATCGCGCCCGAATGGCGGCTCTTCGTCATTACCGGCTTGATGGGCGGCCTGTCGACCTTCTCGACTTTCTCAGCGGAAGTGGTGCAGCGCCTGCAGGACGGCCGGCTTGGCTGGGCGGCGGGCGAAATCGTGATTCACGTGGCCGCCTCGCTTCTGATGACCATTCTCGGCATTGCGACGGTGTCGCTGCTGTCGCGCTGAAGTCGCGGCGAGCTGAAGCGCTCGAGGCGTGCGCGCCTCCGCCTCGTTTCGCCTCCGCCTCGTTTCGCTTCGTGAAGCTTTAGCATGTCCCTGCCGGCGTAGCACCACGCTGCAGCGCTTTCTTGACCCGCGCCAGCCGGCGTCAATTTGAAGCCTACAATCAGCTTGCAGTCCGATCAGGCTCGACGTAGAGTGTGCGCTCGACAAACCAGCACATGAGGTGGCGGATGTTCAAGTTCCTGGCGTTATGTGTCGCATTGGGTGCCTCCGGCTCGGCCTTCGCCAAAGCCGATTGCCCGGCCCATCCGAAGAGCGAGTGGATGAAGGAATCGGATGCCCGCGCCCAACTCGAAGCAGAGGGCTACAAGATCAAGAAGTTCAAGGTCGACGGCAACTGCTACGAAATCTACGGCCACAACAAAGAGGGCAAAAAGGTCGAGATCTACTACGACACCAAGACGCTTGCCGTCGTGAAGTCCGAGATCGACTAACGCCTCGCGCGCGCGATGCCCGTCAAGACCTGGGACATGGGCGTGCGGTTCACGCACTGGACCGTCGCGGGCATCGTCGTGTGGAATCTGTTTGGGCCCACTGATCAGGCGCACCGGCTACTGGGATATATCGCTGCGGGTCTGGTTGCCTGTCGCATCGCGTGGGGGTTTATCGACACGCGGTACGCGCGATTCTCCGCCTGGTGGCCGACGCCGGCGCATCTGAAAACCTACGTGCGCTCGCTGGCCGCCGGCAAGCCGCAGCATCATCTGTCGCACAATCCGCTCGGCGGGCTGATGGCCATCGCCCTCTGGCTGCTGATTCTGGCACTCGCAGCAAGCGGCTGGCTGATGCGCCTCGACGCCTTCTGGGGCGAAGACTGGCCGCATGACCTTCACACGTATCTGTCAATCGCGCTGCAAGTCTGTGTGTGCGTCCATGTCCTCGCGTCTGTCGTCATGAGCATCTGGACACGCGACAACCTGATCCGTGCGATGCTCACCGGCTACAAACGCGATCCCGCCGACAAGCGCTGACCGTTGCCAGCAATGGTCTTTACCATCGAGACGCCGGAGCAAGCAGACAAGCGGGAAAAGATATCCGACGCAAACTAAAGCTGGTCGGCAAGCTGATTCGAATACAGACCGATCAACCAGTCGATAAAAATGTCGACGCGCCTCGGCTTGGTCCGATTAGGCATATACACGACGGACACAGGGCGAGGATTCGACGGATAGTCTCTCAGCACCTTTTTCAGTCGACCGGATCGCACATGCGGGTCGAGCACAAAGGTGCCGCCCTGTATCAGTCCGAGGCCCGCAAGCCCACATGCCACATACGTATCCGCGTCGTTCACCAGGATCGAACTTTTCAGCGCAACGGAACGGACCTCGTTTCCCTCGAGAAAATCCCAACTTCTGACACGGCCTGACTTCAGGGCGTAATTCACGCCGATATGATTGCCGAGGTCATCCAGGGATAACGGCTCGCCATGCGCCCGGATGTAGTCGGGCGACGCGTAGGTCAACGTTTTGTAGTTGCCCACTGTCTTGGCGACCACGCCGAGTTCGCTTACCGGTCCCACGCGCACCGCGCAGTCCAGCCCCTCCTCGATCAGATCGGGATGATGATCGGCAATGCTGATGTCCAGTTGAATGTCTGGATTGCTGGCGAAGAAACTAGGTAGTTCCGGGATAACGACCGACTTCGCGACTAACGAGGGCATGCTGACACGGACTATTCCGCTATTGCTTCCTTTGGATGCCTGAGCGTCGGCGTCCATCTCTTCCAGATCCCGCAGAAGCGCGACGCAACGTTCGTAGTAGCGAATGCCTGCATCGGTCGGCTTGCTGCGACGTGTTGTCCGGATAAGAAGCTTCACGCCCAGGTCCGACTCGAGCGCCTGAACCATACGGGTGACATAGACCGTCGACGTATGCAGGACTTCAGCGGCTCTCGTGAAGTTAGTCGATTCGACCACCTTCACATACGCCTTCATTGCGGAAATCTTGTCCATTGTTTTGCTGTCACGTCCTTCTTTGCATTTCGTAGTTCGTTACGTGTACCGGGAGGTCTCCACAGCCGGTATGCACGGATATTCGAGAATCGATTGTCGACGATCAGAACACCGCTGTCGAACGACCGAAAGCGCCGCGACGCAGTCTGATCCCGCGAATCTCATTGACCCTCCGTCTACGCCAGTGAGCTTGCCGGGTAAGGCTCGATCAATTCCGCGAAACGGTCCGCGAGTGTCTGCCTTGCACGCGCGGGCCAGATCGCGCTGAGTTCGAAAAGCGGCAGCGCTGCGCCGTCGACGATCTCGCACAGCTTGACTCCGCTAAATTGCAGTGCCCGCACCGAACGCGGCAGCAGCGAAACACCGCACCCCGCGGCGACGCATGCGAGCACGGTCAATGACCGGTTTGCGTCCTGCACGATCTCCACCGCGCAATCCGCCTGCCGGAACGCGCTCAGGATGCCCGCGCGAATGTTGGGTAACTGGCCCTGCGGGAACCATACGAGGCCGTGCTGCGCGAGCTCGCGTAACGACACTCTCGCGCCGGCCTCCAGCGGAAAAGTCGCCGGCAACACTGCGATCAGTTGCTCCCGCGCGATCAACTTCTCCCGCATCTTGCCCGCGACCGCCACCGGCGTATGCAACAAGCCGATATCGATCTCCCCTTTTTCGAGCGCGCTTGCCTGCTCGGCGTTACTCATCTCGCGCAACACCAACTCGACATCCGGCACCGATGCACGCAACGCCGCAATCGCGCGCGGCAGCACCTCGAACAACGCCGCCGAAGCGAAACCCACCGTCAGACGCCCTGCCCGTTGCGCGCCGATCTCTCGCGCGCGGTGCGAGGCGGCGTCGATTCTCGCGACGCTCATCCGCACGTCTTCGACGATCGCCAGCCCGGCGGCGGTCAGGTCCGCACCACGGCGCGTGCGGTTGAACAGCTTGACGCCCAGTTCCTTTTCCATGCGCGTGAGCGCCTGACTCAGCGCGGGTTGCGCGATGTTCAGCCGATCTGCGGCGCGCGTGACGCTGCCTGCATCGGCGACGCAGAGGAAGTACTTGAGATTGCGCGTGTCCATATTAAAACGATATGAAAAATGATCATTTGCATCATATATCTTTATCCACCCGGTCACTAGAATGCCTTCACGTGCGATGCCGCAAGCGGCCAATCGGCACGAACAAATATCAGCCTTGCATGAGACCGAGGAAGGCGCCAAAGCGCCGACTCCGGTCGACAGGAGACAAAGATGAACTGGTACCGCGAAATATCGCCGCTGGAAAAACGCACCCTGTGGAGCTGCTTTGCCGGTTGGGCGCTCGACGGCGTGGACACGCAGTTGTTCAGCCTCGTGATCCCGACTTTGCTCGTCACGTGGGGCATCGGCAAAGGTCAGGCCGGCTTGATCGGAGGCGCGACGCTAGTCGCCGGCGCGTTGGGCGGACTGCTTGCGGGCATGCTGTCGGATCGGTACGGCCGCGTGCGCGCCTTGCAGATCACGGTGGTGTGGTTCTCACTCTTCACCTTTTTCAGCGCCTTCGCGCAGAACTTCGAGCAGTTGCTGGTTCTCAAGGCATTGCAAGGCGTGGGCTTCGGCGGCGAATGGACCGCGGGCGCCGTGCTGTTGAGCGAGACCATGCGCGCGGAGCATCGCGGCAAGGCGATGGGCATTGTGCAGAGCGCGTGGGGTTTTGGCTGGGCGGGCGCCGTGCTGCTGTACACGCTGGTCTTCTCGTTCGTGTCGCCGGATTGGGCGTGGCGCCTGCTGTTCGGCATCGGCGTGATTCCTGCCGGGCTCGTGCTTTATCTGCGCCGCAACGTGGTCGAACCGCCGCGAGCCGCCGCGCCGGCCGCATCGCCGAGACAGGCGCTCCCCGCCGCGCGCAATATCTTCGACCGGTCGGTGATCCGCACGACGATCGTGGGCGCGCTGATCGGAGTCGGGGCGCACGGCGGCTATCACGCGATAACGACGTGGCTGCCGACTTACCTCAAGACCGAGCGGCATCTGTCGGTGCTCGGCACCGGCGGGTATCTGGCCGTCATCATCACGGCGTTCATCTGCGGCTGCTTCGTGAGTGCGTGGCTTCAGGACCGGATCGGCCGCCGGCTCAATGTGATTCTGTTCGCCGTGTGCTGCATCGCGACGGTCAATCTCTACGTCTTCCTGCCGATGGGCGACACCGCCATGCTGTTCCTCAGCTTTCCGCTGGGCTTGTTTGCAGCCGGCATCCCCGCCACGCTCGGCGCCCTGTTCAACGAACTTTATCCGCAGGGTATTCGCGGCACCGGCGTGGGCTTTTGCTACAACTTCGGACGGATCGTCTCGGCAGGTTTTCCGGTGCTGGTCGGACACATGGGCAACTCGATGCCGCTCGGCTCGGCGCTCGGCATCGACGCCGGCATTGCCTACGGACTCGTGGTCGTGGCCGCGCTCATGCTGCCGGAAACGAAGAACCGCCGGATCGCGACGGTAACGGCCAACGCCGCGAGCCGCGCCTAACGGAAAAACCCATGATCGACGAACAGATTCAAACGATGCGGACGCAAGACACTACAGTGGCGGACCAGTGGTATCACGCCACGGATGGGCGGATCACTGCGATCGATGCGCACGCCCATGTCTTCGTGCGCGGCTTGCCGCTTGCACAGCAGCGCCGGCACGCGCCCGATTACGACGCAACCGTGGATGCCTACGCCGGTCACTTGCTGGCGAACGGCGTCTCGCACGCCGTGCTCGTGCAGCCCAGCTTTCTCGGTACCAACAACTCCTTTTTCCTCGATGTGGCGAAGCGCTATCCGCGACGTTTTCGCGGGGTGGCGGTGGTGGATTGCGCCGTCACCGATAGCGAGCTTGCGCGGTTGAATAGCATGGGCGTGGTGGGTATCCGATTGAATCTCATCGGCCTGAAGCTTCCTCAGCTGACCGCACCCGACTGGCAACGGCTGTTCGCGCGTATCAACGCGCTCGGCTGGCATGTCGAAGTTCACCGTCAAGCCGTGGATTTGCATGCCGTTGTCGGGCCGCTGCTCGAGCAGGGCTGCACGGTTGTCGTGGATCACTTCGGCCGGCCCGATCCGCGCAGCGCCGCCGACGATCCGGGCTTCAAGTACCTGTTGTCGCTTGCTGGTACCGGACGCGTTTGGGTGAAGCTGTCGGCGGCTTACCGGAGCGCGGTGAACGATGACGGTGCAGCATTGGGCACCGCGCTCGCGAGCCGCCTTCTCGACGCTTACACACCCGCGCGATTGGTCTGGGGCAGCGATTGGCCGCATACGCAGCATCAGCAGTTCGTCGATTACGCCGCTACCCGGTTGGCGCTCGATCAATGGGTCCCGGACGCAGCGCAGCGCGAGTCTATTTTGACGAACTCGGCGCGCACGCTTTATCGATTCGAATAAGCGCTTGATCGGGCGGTGGCCAATTCGACGTCGGGCGCAGGGCTGAATCCAAAGGTACAGTCGCTGTTTGCAGAGTATTGTGAATTGTCCGGCGACCAATCGATGCTAGTAGCAACGCCAAAAAAATGAGCTGACGCGCTGCCTGCCTACGGTTGAAGCTGCCTGGAGCTTGCGTGTTGTGCTCTTTAGCGGTCCTTCGGTCTTCCACCCTTCGCTCGACGCCTGAAAAGCACACCGAATCCCAGCGCGACCAGCAAGGCCACTATCAGACCGGCGCTCATGCCCGTCGTGCCGCGCCTGTCATCCGGACCGGAAGCGGCGGAAGCGACAGCAGGTGCGGAGCTCTGCGTTTCAACCGGCATCGGAAGCGCTACGCCAGCGGCACTCCCCTGGCGCACGAGAGAGGCCTCCGACGTCGGCGAGGCCTGAGATACGACGGAGGGAACGGCGTTCGAAATCGGACCGACAGGAGCCATGTCAGTGGATGAAGCCATCGCCGGAGCCTGTGCGGCGCTAGTAGTCGCTTCGGCAGACCTGGCCAGCGCCTTCCATTTTGCGAATACCATATCGATGCAGTGAACGTCGGTGCAGGCGTTCCGCGATTGCTTCCACTGAGCGACCTGTGCGGGCGAAAGCTTGCCGCTGCTTAACAGAGCCTGTTGTTGCGCGGAAATATCGTCGTATTCATTGTTCAGGATGGCGTGGTCGCATATGACGCGTTCGGCCGGTTGTCGCGTGGATGCACATTGAATATCGCTTGCCCATGCTCCGGTTGGACCAAAAGCCGCCATTGACAGCAGCACTGGCCAAAATCGCTTTAGATGCACCGGCCCTCCGTGAATGTCGTTGCGTTGCTGAAAGTGCGGTCGCTCGTGAGCGAGATTTCCCTATGCCTGATTATCGCCTCTGCCTCGCAGCCGCCGTTTTCATGTCGCGGTTAAAAGAGACCTCGCCTGTTCAAGAAGAGCGTGTGACGCTGCAAACTCATTGCGTCCCGCCATTGTCAGCGCCGCCTGGCCTGTGCGCGCGAACAGATCGTCGTCAGACGTCGCGACGGCATTCAGCCCGGGACCGAGACAGTCGTATCGGCGAAAGAATTCGAGCATTTGCGACGCATCCAATCGCGAATCCTTAGGACCAGCTTTGGCCAGAATCTCGGCGGCCGCAACCAGCTGTCGCGTGGCCTGGAGGAATTCAGTACGGTCCATGACACTTGCCCCATGAGTCGCCGTGGTCGATTGTTCGAAGAGTTTAGCGCAAGACTTTCCAACGCTGCCGACAGCGGTGGCTTGACGAGGCGCGCACGGCACTGTTGCGTCGCACACGTTTGTGGTCCCTCTAGAGGCGTAAGAGCCGCCTATACCGTCACCTCTGGACTGACGATTGGGGACCTGGCCCAGCCCCGCGCTTCGCGCAAGTGTTGGTTATGGCGGCAGCAGATAAGCTGAAACGTTCGTCTGAACCCAACATCGGGTCCGGCTTTCGCCCGCTCGAACCGGCGTCGACAAGGCGCGCAGCCCGGCTCGAAAGGCAGCCCGCAAACTGGCTCTCAGTCGGCACGATCGTTGCAACTATGGCTGCCTCAACGGAGATTGCCATCATGTGCGTTTTGCAGGGTTTCGTTAATTCCATTCCGCTGCGTGCGTCTTCACTTGTCGCCGCCGCGGCTATCTCTATTGCGGTGCTCTGCGGCACTGGCGTCGCAGCATTTGTCGGACTGCTGCCCGAGTCGGATGACGTTGCCGTCGCGGTGACCGTAACACCGTTAATCGACATGCAAGTCGACGCTTATGTGAAGCGTGTCGCAAGCGCATATTGAACCGCCGGCCACGAAACAGGCGAGAACGCCGCAGCCATGCACTGCTCGTTTCCGTGCGAGCTATCGCGACGTCGATCCCGGTCAGCTGTCAGGAGCGCAGTATGCCTTTCAAGCGCCCCAGCTCAGCGGGTCTCGTGTATGACCGGTACAGTTCGCCAACCGTGCCGAATGCCAGGGCCGGTTTGAGCGTCGCACCGGGAAGTGCGTGAGTAATCCAGTCAAAGGCATTCATTTCACGTTGAGCAGCATGCACCGCTGCTGTAAGCACAGTGAGGGCCCGTTCTGCGGAGTGCCCACCAAGGTCGACGAAGCAGTTCTCAAACGGATGCTTCGTTATGCTCTCGACGTGTACCGCTGACTTTCGAACGTCCAAATCAACCTCCTTCGCGGATTGCCCATCCTGTATAGCAACCGAATGTGACATTACATCGCGTTGTTCCGCCAACGATTCGACACGGCTCGCGCGAGCGTTGCGGGTGTAGCGCGGCGCGGTAACCGTCCAGAAGAATCGGCGCGCCGCGACACGATGTGAACAGCGCGCATCCCTTTTCGAATCCAGTCGCGAGTATTCCTCGTATATGCAGTCAGAACCACGCAATCGCGCGTGGCAACTCTTGAGGAATACGCCATGAAATACAGGACTGTGTTCGTCGCTGTCGCCCTGTCGCGCTGTCTGCCGATGCCGAAGTAACAGGACAGGCAATCGGCATCATGCGTTCGAATTCGGCGTAACGCTGTCATTTTCCGCGCCGGGCCACGACTCACCTGCATGCCTCGCATCGGGACGCAGCCAACATCCGCCCTGCTTGCGCTGGAGTAGCTGCTTGCGATTCGCCGCTGCGCAACCAGTCAGCTTTTGCGGCATACGAGACCTCGGCGTGGCTGACGCACGCGCCTGCATCAAAGGAGAAATACCATGGAAAAGTTGGCGACGAAACTTCTGTTCGCGCGTGTCGCTGTCGTGTCACTCTGCGCGTGCGCCGCGACGCTCGCGCAGGCTGGCGGCAATGGCAACGGTGGATCTGGCGGCGGCGGTGCTCACGGTGCCGCGACCGCAGGCATGACGTACCACAGCGAGCCCGTCTCGAGCCCCTGGAACCGGGTTCCCGGCGACATGAGCAGGAACGCGGACACGGCGCATAGGGATATGCCCGGCATGACTCCCGACTACGACACTGCGCCGAATAAAACCGTGCAATGAATGCCTGAAAGAAAGTTTGCCGGCGCGAGAAGGTTCATTGTCTGCGCGCCCGGCAACCTGTTCGCAATGACTCGCTACCTCGGGCGGGGATACCGCTGCCCGTGGTCGGCGTCGCAGACCGACAATTCACGGCGCTGCCGGGCCAGAAGAACGTTACTTGGCGCCAGCCGGAAGACGTAATCGCCGGTTGCGCGCACGGCTCTGTTCATATCGCCAACTGCCCTGGTAAGCGCATGAAGTTTTCGATGAGCCGCAGCAAGTCTGTTTCGTCCGGCCGCGTACCCCATCGGCTGTATCCCGCAACGGATGCAATGGCGAACCAGGAATGCGGCGGAAACCATTCCGCTCGCACTGTCACGCCGCCGATGATTCGCAGCCGTCCCGTATCGCTGAGAAACTCAGCGTGAATCTTTTCGCCGCCGACGGTTTTGCTGGCGATGACTGGCGTGGACCGAAGCATAAAGCCCTCCTGCAATTTCTGGCTGCTAAAAGTGGATGCTCGCGAACCGGCTCTCCCGAAGAAAACGAACATAGCCGGGACGTTTGCATCAACCCGCCGAGTCAGCGACGAAGACCAGGATTTTTGACGACACTGCGCATTAATACGCAAGTTGCATGCCTATCAGAGCAAACGCTCGATAATCGATCTTTTGCCCGTTTTTGCATTTGTGGTCCGCCTGTTTCGGAGCAATTGCGTTTGCCGGCTGCACGCAAGTGAACAGCGAGGCACCCGTTCAGTGCTGAGCAGCGCGCCGCGCAAATGCAACCCAATGTCCTCGCACATCCCTCAACCCACTCCATCAATGTTCGAAAAGCGACAGCGCGACACGTGTACTCTTACGAGTGAGCCGCAACTTCATTCGTAAAGCCGGCTCCCCGCTGACGACGAATGCCAATACACCAGCCAACGCACGGAAACCGTAGTCGAGCTGCAGCAGGTCCGAACAACTACATAGCGCCGGAGCCCGGCTCCACGGTGCGGTTTGGAGACATCAATGAGCGCAGGCTTTCAACACCCGTTTCTCGCCACCGCAAACAGCGTCGGGCGAGGCAAAATCGTCAGCGCCCAGCAGGCCGTCAGACTGATTCGTCCGGGTAACACGGTGGCGACGGGCGGCTTTGTCGGCATTGGCTTCGCGGAAGAAATCGCTGTCGCACTGGAACAACTGTTCCTCGACTCGGCCGCTGACGATAGCGACGCCCCTCGCAATCTGACGCTGGTCTACGCGGGCGGTCAGGGCGACGGCGCGCGCAAGGGCCTGAATCACTTTGCCCACGAGGGTCTGGTTCGACGGGTTATCGGTGGTCATTGGGGGCTCGTTCCGGGGCTTCAACGCCTCGCCGTCGAAGGCCACATCGAAGCGTATAACCTGCCTCAAGGCGTCATCTCCCAGCTGTTTCGCGATATTGCGGCGCATCGGCCCGGTCATTTGTCCACGGTCGGACTCGATACCTTCGTCGACCCGCGCAACGGCGGCGGCAAGCTCAACGCCCGCACAACGGAGGACCTGGTTAGCCTGATATCGGTCAACGGCGCCGACTGCCTCCTGTACAAGACATTTCCAATCGACGTCGCCATCGTGCGGGGCACCACTGCCGATGCAAACGGCAATGTGACGATGGAAAAGGAAGCGCTGACTCTCGAGTCCCTTGCCATCGCCATGGCCGCGCGCAACTCCGGCGGCATCGTGATCGTTCAGGTCGAGCGCATTGCCGAATCGGGGACCCTGAATCCGCGGCAAGTCAAAATACCCGGGATTCTGGTCGACTGCGTGGTGGTCGCGAAACAGGAAAACCACTGGCAAACCTTCGCTGAGGCGTACAGCCCCGGTTTTGCGAGCGAGCTTCGCATTGCGACAAGTTCGATTCCAGGCATGGCGCTGACAGAGCGCAAAGTCATCGCACGGCGCGCTTCGTTCGAGCTGATGGCCAATAGCGTCGTCAATCTTGGAATCGGCATGCCGGAAGGGATTGCCAGCGTCGCGAACGAAGAGAAGGTGTGCGACCTTTTCACGATGACAACCGAGCCGGGCGTTATCGGGGGTATCCCAGCCGGGGGTTTGAATTTTGGCGCGGCAACCAATACCGACGCCATCATCGACCAGCCCTACCAATTCGACTTTTACGACGGCGGCGGCCTCGACATTGCATTTCTCGGGCTCGCGCAAGTCGACCGGGAAGGCAATCTCAACGTGAGCAAGTTCGGGCCAAAGCTCGCGGGCGCGGGTGGCTTCATCAACATCTCGCAGGCGGCGAAGAAAGTAGTGTTTGTCGGAACCTTCAACGCCGGCAAGCTGGACGTCAATATCAAGGACGGGCGTCTGCACATTCTTCAGGATGGCGTCTGCCAAAAGTTCGTCGACGCCGTGGAACATCGAACCTTCGGCGGTCGTTACGCCAATGAACGGCAGCAGCCCGTGCTCTACATTACCGAGCGATGCGTCTTTACCCTCACGCCCGACGGACTCGAACTCATCGAGATCGCACCGGGGGTCGATCTCCAGCGAGACATCCTTTCGCAAATGGGCTTCGCGCCCGTCATCAAATCGCCGCCGCGGCTGATGGACGCCCGCATTTTCGACAATAAGCCGATGGGTTTGCGAGCCATGCTGTTGAGGCTGACGCTCAGTGAGCGGTTCAGCTACGACGCCGACAAAAACATGTTGTTCATCAATTTCGAAGGCCACAAGGTCATGACTGTCGACGACGTTGAAGCAGTCAGAGCCGAGGTCGAGCGGGTCCTATCCGGCCTCAAGGTGCGGCCCCACGCAATCGTCAACTACGACAATTTCTCGATCGCGCCCGAAGTCATCGATGCGTATTCTGAAATGGTGAATGGCCTCGTCGCCCGATATTATTCGGACGTCACGCGTTACACGACAAGCAGCTTCCTACGCATGAAACTAGGGGACGCGCTGCAGCGGCGCAGTGTCGCTACGTACATTTACGAGAGCCCAGAGGAGGCATCGTCGCACGAGGCACGTTAGACGATGCACCCGCGAACAACGCGAGGTCCATTTGCTGGCTGCGTGAGCCAGTTGGCCGAGGAACGTGACTAATCAACCCGTGTCGCCGCCTGCCACCGGCAACACCGTGCCGGTGATATAACCTGCCTCGTCCGAAGCGAGGAACAGAATCGGCGCGGCCTGCTCGTCAATGCTGCCGTAGCGCTTCAGGAAGGTCGATTCGGTGACCTGCTTCACCGCTTCGCCCATCCAGATTTTTTCCTGCTCGCTATCGCCGACCGCGTTACGCGGGACACGTCGCGGCGGCGCATCGGTCCCACCCGGCGCGGTGGCGACCACGCGGATGTTGTGCTCCGCGTATTCCATCGCCAGCGACTGCGTGATCGCGTTCACACCGCCCTTCGCCGCCGAATACGGAACGCGGCGGATCCCGCGCGTGGCATTCGAGGATACGTTTACGATCGTCCCGCCTCCACGCTCGAGCAGATACGGCAAGACCGCATGACAGGCGTACAGCGTCGGCATGAGGGAGCGGCGGATTTCCGCATCGATCTGCGCAGGCTCGAACTCGGCGAAGGGACGCATGCGAATCGCACCACCCACGCCATTGACCAGAATGTCGATGCCGCCGAAGGTGCGCGCGGCGAAGGCCATCGCCGACGCGGCGCCTTCGTATGTTTCGAGGTCGGCAACAAACCCTGCCGTGTCCGCGCCGTGCGCTTCGGCGGCGACTTCCGACACGAAGTCGGCGCGGTCGACGAACAGCACCTTGCCGCCTTCGGCGGCCGCGCGAAGCGCTACCGCGCGACCGATGCCCTGCGCGGCGCCCGTGACCACCATGACCTTGCCGCCGAATCGTTGCGTGCTCATGCGGTCCTCGGAGCTGCGTTGGGAGTGAACTTCTCGTAGTGGAAGCTGTTGGGCATCACGCCGTTGTCGTCGAAATGCTTGCGCACCGCATCGACCATCGGCGGCGGGCCGCACAGGTACACGTCCACGTCGCCATCGTTGACGGCCTCCGCCGGCATGTGCTGCGTCACCCAACCCTTGCGAGGATGAGTCGACTCCGTATCGGCCACGACCGTGCTGTATGTGAAATTCGGCAGCTTCGCCACGTAGGTTTCGATTGCATCGACCTGCACGAGGTCGAGGTCTCGCGTGACGCCGTAAATCAGATGGACTTTCTGCTGCGAATTCGTGCGAGCCAGCACTTCAAGCATCGACAGGAACGGCGCCAATCCCGTGCCGCCGGCGAGGAACAACAACGGCCGCTCGACCGCGCGCAGATAGAAGCTGCCGAGCGGTCCGGTCAGTTCGACCTTGTTGCCTGCCTGCGCGGATTCGAGCCAGGTGCTCATCACGCCGCCAGAAATTTTCTTGATCAGAAAACTGATTTTCGATTTGCCCGGTGCCGACGAAAAAGAATACGAACGGTGCTGACCGCTGCCGGGAACGTCGATGTTGACATACTGGCCTGGCAGAAATACCGGCGCGGCCGCTTCCACATCCAGCTCGAGCACGATGGCCGCATCGTTGTGCGCTTCGACCTTCGTCACGGTCGCGGCGAACTTGCTTTGCTCGGTCTTGCATGCAGTGGACGATGCCGGCACCGCAATCACACAATCGCTTTCCGGCACCATCTGGCAGGTGAGCACGAGACCGCCTTTCTTCTCATCCTCGCTCAGCGCATCTTCGATGTAATCGTCGCCCAGGTCGTAGCTTCCGCTCTCGGCGCGGCACTTGCAAGTGCCGCACACGCCATCCGAGCAATCCATCGGCAGATTGATTTTGGCGCGAAAGGCGGCGTCGAGCACCTTCTCGCCCGCCTTGCATGTGACGAAGCGGGTCACGCCGTCTTCAAAATTCAGTGCAATGTTGTAGCTGGACATGTTGTCTCCTGTACTTCTCTATTCCGCGGTGTTTGCGCTCAAACGTGATAGACGTCGAGTACCTGGCGGATGTAGTCGTCTTTCAACACGATGCGCTTGTAGCAGATCAGCAGTTCATCGTTGACCTTGCGCAGAGTGACGAACATCGTGCCGAAAAACTGGTCGGTTGTTCTGTAACGGTGGCTGAGCGTGTTGAAGTTGTAGCGCACGTCCACTTCGTTCTCGCGCTCGGCCAGCACTTCCACATTGGTAACGTTGTGACTGGTTCGCGGTTCAGGCATCGACGCACTGCTGCGCTCGGTCTTGATGCGGAACACACGGTCTTCCAGGCCGCCACGGTCCGGGTAATACATCAGCGAAATCTGGCTCTCGTGGTCGTCGGTGAGCTGGTCGTCGTCATCCCACGCCGGCATCCAGTACGTGACGTCCTCGGTATAGCAGGCAAGCCATTCGTCCCATTGACGGTCGTCCAGCAGGCGCGCTTCGCGGAACAGCGTGGCGCAAACTTTATGGTGATCGAAGCTCATGCCACGGCCTCCCCTTGTTCCTTCCTGAGTGCGTCGCGCATCACGTGGACCCAGTACTCGTGCTGACATACGAACAGGCCCTCGTCTTCGCTGCGCTCGCCTGAAATGAGTGGCTTAAGGCCCATATTTTTTGCATTCGCGTCGGCTCCTTCGACCCACAGCGGCGCGCCGCGCGACAGGTCGTTCCACATTGCTGTGGTGCCGGCATAGCCTGCCTGGCAGGCTCGGAATTCTTCGAGGTCATCCGCGGTGCCCATGCCCGAGACGTTGAAGAAATCTTCGTACTGGCGGATGCGCGTAGCCCGGTCGGATGCGCTCTCGCCCTTCGGCGCGAAACAGAAGATGCTGACTTCGGTCTTGTCCACGCTGATCGGACGCACGACGCGAATCTGCGTGCTGAACTGGTCCATCAGGAACACGTTCGGATACAGACAAAGATTGCGGGTCTGGTTGACGATGAAATCCGCCTTCACCTCGCCCACACGCGCCTTGATTTCGTCGCGGTATTGATAGACCGGCCGCACTTCCGGGTTCATCGTCTTGGTCCACAACAGGATGTGGCCGTGCTCGAACCCGTACACGCCGGCTACCGACTTGCTCCAGCTGTTCGCATCCACGGCCTTGGTGCCTTCGACCTTGCGCCGGTCCATCGTCGCGGCATAGTTCCAGTGCACAGTGCTGACGTGGTAACCGTCGCAGCCGTTCTCCATCTGCATCTTCCAGTTGCCGTCGTAGATGTACGATGAATTGCCGCGCAATACTTCCAGCCCGTCCGGGGCCTGGTCGACGATCTGATCGATGATGACCCTCGTCTCGCCGAGGTAGTCCTCGAGTGGAATCGCGTCCGCGTTGAGCGTGCCGAACAGGAAGCCACGATAGCTCTGGAAACGTGCGATTTTTTTCAGGTCATGCGAGCCGTTGGTATTGAATTGAATCGGATATTCGGTGGTCTTCACGTCTTTGACTTTCAGCAGCTTGCCGGTGTTGGCAAAGCTCCAGCCGTGGAAAGGACACGTGAAAGTGCCTTTGTTGCCGTGCTTTTTACGGCACAGCATCGCGCCTTTGTGCGCGCAGGCATTGATGACCGCGTGCAGTTCACCGCTTTTGTCGCGAGTTATCACGACAGGCTGGCGGCCGATCCAGGTGGTGTAGTAGTCGTTGTTATTGGGAATCTGGCTTTCATGCGCGAGATATACCCAGTTGCTCTCGAAGATATGCTTCATTTCGAGTTCGAACACTTCGGCGTTCGTGAAGATGTCGCGGCGGCAACGGAATACACCGTTTTGCTTGTCGTCCTGAACCGCGGTGTGCAGCAGTTCATCGAGTTGCGAGGCTTTGTCGAAAGTTGCGGACATGAGTGCTCTCCTACGCGTGCTCCGGGTCATGGAGCACGCGCATCAGTGTCGAAAGATTCTTGCGAAGGATTGAGCGGCAGCAGTGGTATGACGCAGCGGCCGCGTTCAGCGGTCAGGCGCTGAGAGACACGCGCGGGCGATGCACGAGCTGGTTATCCTTGCCCTGAATCAGCGGAGTCAACTCGATGTCGAACTGGATTTCCTTATACGCATCGGTCTTCATTCCCAACGCAGCGCCGCCGGTCTTTTCAACCACGTGGGGAATCAGATCTTCGCGAGTGGCGTAAGCGAAGTCGTCCCAGATCAACGGGTCGCCCTCGATGTTGATTTGCGTCGTCAGCTTGCGGGACTTGTCGGAGGTGACGAAGAAGTGCACATGCGCCGGGCGGTTGCCATGGCGGCCGAGCACGTCCAGCAATTGCTGGGTCGCGCCATGCGGCGGGCAACCGTAGCCTACCGGCATGAGCGTACGGAACTCATACTTGCCGTCGGAGCCGGTGCTGACCGCGCCGCGCAGGTTGAACTCGCTCTGCGCGCGGGTCGGGTCGAAGTGCGAATAGAAGCCTTTCGAGTTGGCGTGCCAGCATTCGACCAGCGCCCCCGCAACGGGCTTGCCATCCGGGCCGGTGACCGTGCCGCGGATCACCAGCGGGCCGGCATCCTCGTCCGGATCGATATCGATTCTCGACACGCCTTCGCGCACCGGCGCACCGGCGACATACAGCGGACCTTCGATGGTGCGCGGCGTGCCGCCGGTAATTTCAGCCGCCCTGTCGTCCGCGTCCATGCAAATGTCGAGGTATTTCTCAAGACCGAGACCGGCAGCCAGCAGCGCAGCTTCGCCGTCCTGACCGAGCTTGTTGAAGTAGTGGACGCCGGCCCAGATTTCGTCGGGCGTCATGTCGAGGTCGTCGATGGCCTTGAACAGGTCGCCAAGCAGGCGATTCACGATCTGCCTGGCGCGAGCATCGCCGTCCTGGCTGCCCACGTTGGCAGCAGCCTTCAACAGGTCTTGCACTTCCTTCGTATCGAACACTTTGACGCTCATGTCTGCTCCTGAATCTCTATTTTCTGATGGGGTAAACCCTTGGTTTAGCGCCCGTTTGAATATGCTTGAGAGGTATAATGGGTGCTGAAACAGAGTGTGAATGCAGAATAATGGACGCCAGAAGGCCTCGTCCAACACTGATTTAGTATCGGTCTATATCCACGAGGTATTGAAATGGAACTGCGGCATCTTCGTTATTTCGTCGCCGTAGCCGAGGAACGTAATTTCACGCGCGCGGCCCAGCGGCTGAACATGGCGCAACCGCCTTTGAGCCGCCAGATCCAGCAGCTCGAAGAGATCCTCGAGGTGCAGTTGTTCCAGCGTGATTCGCGTCCGTTGAAGCTCACCGAGACGGGTAAATTCTTTTATGCTCACGCCGTCCAATTACTGGCTCAGACGTCCGAACTGGAATCCATGACGCGCCGCGTAGGCAACATCGAGCGCAGCCTCTCGGTCGGTTTCGTGGGTTCGACGTTGTATGGAATGCTGCCGAAAATCATCCGGCGCTTTCGCGACGAGAACACTACCGTCGAACTCAGCCTTCACGAGATGTCGACGATGGACCAGATTCGAGCACTCAAGGACGGTCAGATCGATGTCGGGTTCGGCCGCATTCGGCACGAGGACGCCAACATCCGCCGGGTGATTCTCCGCGAGGAGAAGATGATCGTTGCCTTCCCGGAGGGCCATCCACTCTCACTGGCCAAGCCCGTCCTCGCACTCAGTGACCTCGTCAACGAAACGCTGATTATTTTCCCCAAGGCGCCGCGCCCCAGTTATGCAGACCAGGTGCTGTCGGCATTCGAAGACCGCGGTCTCAAGCCTCGCCGGATCTATGAAGTGCGGGAGTTGCAGATTGCGCTAGGCCTCGTGGCAGCGGGCGAAGGAATTTCTGTCGTCCCGAGCAGCGTGTACGGCCTGAAGCGAGACGATGTGAGCTACAAGGAACTGGACGACCCCACGCTGGTTTCGCCGATCATCATGAGCATGCGTGCGCTCGACGAGTCGCGCGACATTCGGGAAATGCTTGAACTCATCTATCGGCTGTACGAGGAGGAAAAGATAAGCTTTGCACCCCGTAACGATTCCGAGCGATGAGATCCGCCATTCCCCGGAGGTATGGCACTAGACGTCGACGGTGTTGGACAGGCGGTTATTGCGCACGCAATACTTCAGCAACCCCTCCACTCCAACACTCCAGGTGTGAACGCCCAAATCACCTCTGTCGAAGCGATTCTGGTTGATGTCCCAACCATCCGCGCGCATCAGCTTGCCATGGCGACGATGCAGCAACAAACCCTGGTAATCGTCCGTCTGCGCTCGAGCGAAGTCTTTCGCGGCTAGTCCCCAAACGGGTTGCCGTTGTCTTTCACTTCGGTACTAAGGTTGTATTCCGCGCGCACGGCCTTGAGCACGCCTTCGATGTCGCGCTCGAAGCCGGCCGCGTTGCCGAAATGGGTCATGCTCCAGTTGCAGCCTGTCTTGTCGGGCTCTTGCAACTGCGGCCGCGGCACACGAATCTTCACCCCATCCTCGACGATTTCCTGCAGCCGATGAATTCGCCGGTTGACTTCCTGCTGAAGCTGCGAGGCATTGAGCGTCTTGCGTATCATCCGAGTCTCCTTCCGATTGCTCGAGTCAGTCCAACGTGAGTGAGACGGACTGGGACTTTGCTGTCGGCGGCGGCCCGAGGCAGGCCCTTCATCGAGAGCCACCAACACGCCAGACATTCTAGTTCGAAGCCGCATTCGTCCTGACAGCAGTGTGTTCGCCGGTCTGCGTGAACATCTCGTCCATCAAATGCTGCACGACGCCATCAGCGTTGGAGAATTGACGCAGCACAGAATTGTTCCAGTGTCCCGGTGCGATAAAACCGCCACTTGGCGCTTTATGAAAACGAATGTCCATCGGACGCAGATACATAACACTATCCCAGTGCCAACTGTCGGTCTCGGCCGTATTGATTCGCGCGTCTTCGCCCACATGTGCTGGGTTTGTTTAACTGCACCGGCAAGCCGCGAGACATGACTAAACCTGAATTCAGCGAGCGCGAAAGCGCGCGTCCCGACTTGCTATGTTTCCTGGTCGCGATTGCGGCTGCGTCCTACGCTCTGACTAGCGAATGGCGAGTGGACCATGTCGTCGAGTGCTGCCGTCAATGGCTCAAGAAAAATGGGCTGAAGATGGGCTGGCTGGACAGGGTCCGCATCGGCCAGCTCGCTCTGAAGATTGCCAGCAAGGATTTGCTGGAGGCCGGCGTCGCCGTCCGGCTGTCCAGCATCAACGCTCTTTTCACCAGCGAGATGGAACTCAACGGCTCGAGCACAATGGTCCAAAGGATGATGGCGCTTTGCCACGACGCGCTCTAAAACACGTTCGGGCGTGACAGATAGGGTTATTGGTCATTGTTCGGCGCTTGTCGTCGAACCGTTGTTTGCCAATAGCCGAAAAAAAAAGGCGTCACGTTGCCGTGACGCCTTAAAAAGTTCTAGCCATTCCGAGGGCCGTGCTAGAACCTGAGAGACGGTATTCGAAAGTTTGGCCTGCGATGCGCGCGTGTGCAGAGCGCGACATGGACTGTTACGGTGGACTATGAGAAGACACTCGACACAGACATTGTGCGGGCCACGGCAGGTTCGAAACTTCAAAATGCGGAACCTGAAACCGTCTTTCGAAATGAGATTCCATTTTTTATGGTTATGCTGACTAAGTCAAGCAAAATCTAAAGAGGCTTCACTCGTCGCGGAAAAATATTCCGATACAATGAATCTTCTGATGAAAAATTACTTCGATGCCCCGTTTTGGGGCCGCCGCAGGCGCTTGAGAGACAACCGCCTGCGGGGCCGCGAGGTAAGAAATTGAAATAAAGTTCCAAAAAAACACATGAACCGACCCACGCCCTCCCGAAACGCGGCAGACCCGGCAAGAGACAAAGACGGCTCCGGCGACGAAGTGACCGCCCTCGCGCGCGGCCTGACGGTGCTGCGCTCGGTCGCCGCCGCCGACGCACCGCTCAGCAACCGCGAACTGACCGAACTGACCGGCATTCCCAAGCCCACCGTATCGCGAATCACCGCCACGCTGGTCAGCGCGGGCTTCCTGTTCCGCCTGCCCGACAGCGAGCGTTTCGTGCTGACCTCGTCGGTGCTGGAGCTGAGCAACGGTTTTCTGCGCAACTTCGACATCCGTGCTCGCGCGCGGCCGTTCCTGATCGAACTGGCCGAACGCACGGCGTTGTCCGTGCATCTGGCCGTGCGCGACCGCCTCGACATGGTGGTGATCGACGCGATCCGGCCGCGTTCGGCGGTGCTGGTGTCGCGCCTCGAGATCGGCTCGCGCATGAATCTGAGCCGCACCGCCATCGGCCGCGCCTATCTGGCCGCGCTCGAAGCGCCGGAGCGGGAAAAATTGCTGATCGGCTTGCAGGCCGCCGAAGGCGACGACTGGGGCCACGTCGGGAGCCGGCTCGACAGCGCATTACAGGAAACCATCGAGCGCGGCTTCGCGATCGCCACGGGCGAATGGTACGACGGACTGAACGCAATCGCACTCGGTTTCACAGGCCCCTCGGGCGAACGCTACGCGGTCAATTGCGGCGGCTCAGCCGACCAATGTCCACGCGACTGGCTGATCTCGCGCGCGGCGCCAGCGTTGCTAGAGTGCGTCGCCAGAATCGTGCTGGAGATCGGCGGCACGCCGGGGCGGCGCCTCGATACCTGAACCGGCCGCTCGCTCGCCGGTCGGCGGCGAAGCTTTTTGCAAGCAATCCTGTAACCTTCGTAATCAAAAGAAAAATACCCGGGTGGACTGTTACAGAGCCTGCGACGTAGGATCATGCCTTCCTGTCGCGGGACGCGCGCGCCCGGCTTGCCGTTTTCTCCTTCGATAACGTTCCGGCCGCCTGTTTCGATGCCGCATTGCGTTAACATCTCCGTCCCGCGCCTCGGGTAGGATCGCGCTGAACGAGCGCGGTGCACCCGTTGTCGAAACCGCCTGTCATGCCATTCGCGTGCCGGTCCGCCGAACTGTCGAAACGGCACGAACGCGCGAGCGGCTCACATCCAAGCCAGTCACCTGACCGAACCGATGGACGAACAACAAAAGCATTCGGAAACCACACGCCCTGTTCCTCCGGCTTCCCAACCGTCCTCCCGCGGCGGCCCCGCCGGCACATCGAACCCGCCGCCAGGCATGGTGAAGCGGCACCGCGGCCGCAAGCTCGCGTTGATCATCGCCGCACTGGTCATCCTGGGCGTGGTGCTGTGGCGCTGGCATCCGTGGGGTGGTCCCGGCGGCGGCGCGAGCGGCGCGGCCGGCGCCAGCGATGCGAGCGGCGCCCGCGCCGGGCGTGCCGGCCGCGGCGGCGCGATGGGCAACATGCCGCAGCCGGTTCACGTGGCGGCCGCGACGCAGGGCGAAATGCCGGTGGTGCTGACCGCCCTCGGCACGGTCACGCCGCTCGCCAACGTCACCGTGCTGCCGCAGTTGAGCGGCACGCTGCAGGACGTGTATTTCAAGGAAGGCCAGATGGTCAAAAAGGGCGACGTGCTGGCCCAGATCGACCCACGCCCTTATCAGATCTCGCTCGACAACGCGCAAGGCACGCTCGCGCGCGACGAGGCCCTGCTGCAAACCGCCCGCCTCGACCTGAAGCGCTACCAGACGTTGCTCTCGCAAGACTCCATCGCGAGCCAGCAGGTGGATACGCAGGCCTCGCTGGTGCGTCAATACGAAGGCACGGTGAAGTCCGACAAGGCCAATATCGACACTTTCAAACTCGACCTCGTCTATGCGCGCATCACCGCGCCGGTGTCGGGACGCGTCGGTTTGCGCCAGGTCGATCCGGGCAACTACGTGACGCCGAGTCTGACCAACGGCATCGTCGTGATCACGCAGTTGCAGCCGATCAGCGTGATCTTCACGACCTCCGAAGACAACCTGCAGCAGATCATCCAGCAGACCCAGTCGGGCGCGAAGCTCTCGGTCACCGCGTATGACCGCAGCAACACCACGTCGCTCGAAGGCGGCATGCTCGAAACGCTGGACAACCAGATCGACACCACCACCGGCACGGTCAAGCTGCGCGCGATCTTCCAGAACAGCAAGAACCTGCTGTTCCCCAATCAGTTCGTGAATACGCGCCTGCTGGTCGATACGATCAAGGACGCCGTGATCGTGCCCACACCGGCCGTGCTAAACGGCTCGATGGGCCCGTTCGTGTACGTCGTGAAGGCGGACAACACCGTGACGGTCCGGCCGGTCAAGGTGGGCCCCGTGGATGGCGAGCGCACCAGCATCGCATCCGGCCTGGCCGTCGGCGAGCGCGTCGTGATCGACGGTTCGGACCGTCTCAAGGAAGGCGCGAAAATCACGATTCCGGCCGACAAGCCTCGCGGCGCCTCGGGCGCTCGCGGCGCCAGCGGTGCGGCCGCTGCATCGGGCGCATCCGGCCCCCACGCGCATCATGGCAAACACGCGGCGCAAGCCTCGCAATAAAGGCACGGCACTTACCGCATGAATCCATCTCGCGCTTTTATTCTGCGTCCCGTCGGCACCGCGCTGCTGATGGCGGCGATCATGCTGGTCGGTCTCGTCGCGCTGCGCTTCTTGCCGCTCTCGGCGCTGCCTGAAGTCGACTACCCGACGATCCAGGTGCAGACCTTCTATCCGGGCGCGAGCCCGGACGTGATGACGTCGTCGGTCACCGCGCCGCTCGAACGTCAGTTCGGGCAGATGCCGTCGTTGAATCAGATGTCGTCGCAAAGTTCGGCCGGCTCGTCGATCATCACGCTGCAGTTCAGTCTCGATCTGCCGCTCGATATCGCCGAGCAGGAAGTCCAGGCCGCCATCAACGCGGCCGGCAACCTGCTGCCGTCCGACCTGCCCGCGCCGCCGATCTACGCTAAGGTCAATCCGGCCGACGCGCCGATCATCACGCTCGCGATCACCTCGAAGACGCTGCCGCTCACGCAGGTGCAGGATCTGGCCGACACGCGTCTCGCGCAGAAAATTTCGCAAGTGGCGGGCGTGGGCCTGGTGAGCCTGTCGGGCGGCCAGCGCCCGGCCGTGCGGATTCAGGCGAATCCGCGTGCGCTCGCCGCGTACGGTCTGAATCTGGACGACTTGCGCACCACCATCTCCAACCTGAACGTCAACACGCCGAAGGGTAACTTCGACGGCCCCACGCGCAACTACACGATCAACGCGAACGACCAGTTGACCGACGCCGACGCCTACAAGAGCGCGGTAGTCGCGTACAAGAACGGCCGCGCGGTAATGCTGACCGACGTCGCCACTATCGTGCAGGGCGCGGAGAACACCAAGCTCGGCGCGTGGGTCGACGGCACGCCCGCGATCATCCTGAACGTGCAACGCCAGCCGGGCGCGAACGTGATCCAGGTGGTGGACAGCATCAAGAAGCTGTTGCCGCAATTGCAGCAGGCGCTGCCCGCCGCGCTCGACGTGGAAGTCGTCACCGACCGCACGACCACGATCCGCGCCTCCGTGCGCGACGTGCAGTTCGAACTGGCCATGTCGGTCGTGCTGGTCGTGCTGGTCATGTACCTGTTCCTCGCCAACGTCTACGCGACCATCATTCCGAGCCTTTCGGTGCCGCTCTCGCTGATCGGCACGCTCGCCGTGATGTACCTGTGCGGCTTCTCGCTCGACAACTTATCGTTGATGGCGCTAACCATCGCGACCGGCTTCGTGGTGGACGACGCGATCGTGATGATCGAGAACATCGCGCGTTACGTGGAGGAAGGCGAAGCGCCGCTCGAAGCCGCGCTGAAGGGTTCGAAACAGATCGGCTTCACGATCATTTCGCTGACCGTCTCGCTGATCGCCGTGCTGATTCCGCTGCTCTTCATGGGCGACGTGGTCGGCCGGCTGTTCCACGAATTCGCCATTACGCTCGCCGTGACGATCGTGATTTCCGCGGTCGTGTCGCTCACGCTCGTGCCGATGATGTGCGCCAAACTGCTGCGCCACACGCCGCCGCACGAGAGCCACCGTTTCGAAGCCAAGGCGCACCGCGCGATCGACTGGGTGATCGCGCGTTACGCGGTCGCGCTCACGTGGGTGCTGAACCGGCAACGCTCCACGCTGGTCGTCGCGCTGATAACCCTGGTGCTGACCGGCGTGCTGTATGTGTTCATTCCGAAGGGCTTCTTCCCGGTGCAGGACACCGGCGTGATCCAGGCGATCACGCAGGCGCCGCAGTCGGTGTCATATGCGTCGATGGCGGAGCGCCAGCAGGAACTCGCCGCACAGATCCTGAAGAATCCGGACGTAGAGAGCCTGACCTCGTTCATCGGCGTGGACGGCAGCAATATCACGCTGAACAGCGGCCGCATGCTGATCAACCTGAAGCCGCGCGACGACCGCAGCAATACCGCGAGCGAAGTGATCCGCCAGTTGCAACGTGACGTCGCGCATATTCCGGGCGCGTCGCTGTACATGCAGCCGGTGCAGGATCTGACAATCGACTCGACCGTCAGCCCGACGCAGTACCAGTTCATGCTGACCGATCCGAACATCAGCGAATTCACTACGTGGGTGCCCAAGCTGGTGGAGCGTCTGAAGCAGTCGCCCGAGCTGGCCGACGTGGCCACGGATCTGCAGGACAACGGCCAGTCGGTCTACATCGAAATCGACCGCGCCACCGCGTCGCGTTACGGCATCACGCCGGCCACTGTGGATAGCGCGCTGTACGACGCGTTCGGTCAACGCATCATCTCCACCATCTTCACGCAGTCGAACCAGTACCGCGTGATTCTGGAAGCGCAGCCGGAGATGCAGCATTACACCGAATCGCTGAAGTCGATCTATCTGCCCTCTTCCACCTCCACGGGCGGTCAGGTGCCGCTGTCGTCGATCGCGCGCTTCATCGAGAAGCCCGCGCCGCTGCTGGTCACGCACCTGAGCCAATTCCCGGCCACCACGGTGTCGTTCAACCTCGCGCCGGGTTCGTCGCTCGGCGCGGCGGTCAAGGCGATCGATCAGGCGGAGAAGGACATCGGCTTGCCCGCGTCGTTTCAGACGCGCTACCAGGGCGCAGCGCTGGCGTTCCAGGCGTCGCTGTCGAACGAGCTGTTCCTGATTCTCGCGGCGATCGTCACGATGTATATCGTGCTGGGCGTGCTGTACGAAAGCTTTATCCATCCGATCACGATTCTCTCCACGCTGCCGTCCGCTGGTGTCGGCGCACTGCTGGCGCTGCTGATCACCGGACATGATCTGGACATCATCGGCATCATCGGTATCGTGCTGCTGATCGGTATCGTGAAGAAGAACGCGATCATGATGATCGACTTCGCGCTCTATGCCGAGCGCGAGGAAGGCAAACCGCCGCGCGAAGCAATCTACCAGGCGTGCCTCTTGCGCTTCCGGCCGATTCTGATGACCACGCTCGCCGCCCTGCTCGGCGCACTGCCGCTGATGCTTGGCACAGGCGCGGGCTCGGAATTGCGCCGTCCGCTCGGTATCGCGATTGCGGGTGGATTGATCGTCAGCCAGTTGCTGACGCTGTTCACTACGCCGGTGATCTACCTCGCGTTCGATTCGCTCGGCCGTCGCGCGCGTGAGCGCTTCAATCGCGGCAAGCCTACGCCGCCCGTCACCGACGCAGGGAACTGAGCGATGAATCTGTCGCGTCCGTTTATCTCCCGCCCGGTCGCCACCACGCTGCTGGCGATCGGCATCGCGCTGGCCGGTATTTTTGCGTTCACGAAGCTGCCGGTGGCGCCGCTGCCGCAAGTCGATTTCCCGACCATTTCGGTGCAGGCAACATTGCCAGGCGCGAGCCCGGATACCGTGGCGACCAGCGTCGCGAGTCCGCTCGAACGGCATCTCGGCTCGATTGCCGACGTCACCGAGATGACCTCGCAGAGCTCGGTCGGCTCGACGCGCATCACCATGCAGTTCGGCCTGAACCGCGACATCGACGGCGCCGCGCGCGACGTGCAGGCCGCGATCAACGCAGCGCGCGCCGATCTGCCGGCAAGCTTGCGCAGCAATCCGACGTATCACAAGGTCAATCCGGCCGACGCGCCGATTCTGATTCTGGCGCTCACGTCGAAAACGCTCACCGCCGGCCAGTTGTACGACTCCGCGGCCACCGTGCTGCAACAGTCGCTGTCGCAAGTGGACGGCGTCGGCGAAGTGGATGTGAGCGGCTCGGCCAACCCGGCCGTGCGTGTCGAACTGGAGCCGAATGCGCTCTCGCACTACGGCATCGGTCTCGAAGACGTGCGCGCGGCGCTCGCCGCGGCCAACGCGAACAGCCCGAAAGGCTCGATCGAATTCGGCCCGAAGCGCGTGCAGATCTATACCAACGACCAGGCCAGCAAGGCGTCGCAATACAGGGATCTGGTGATCGCCTATCGCAACGGTTCGGCGGTGAAGCTCTCCGACGTGGCCGAGGTGGTCGATTCGGTTGAAGACTTGCGCAACCTCGGCCTCTTCAACGGCAAGCGTTCGGTGCTGGTGATTCTGTACCGTCAGCCGGGCGCGAACATCATCGACACCATCGACCGTGTGACGGCGATGCTGCCGCAACTGCACGCGTCGCTGCCCGCCGACGTCGAGATCGCGCCGGCCGCCGACCGCTCCACCACGATCCGCGCTTCGCTGAAAGACACCGAGCGCACGCTGGTGGTCGCGGTCGCGCTGGTGGTGATGGTGGTGTTCCTGTTCCTGCGCAACTGGCGCGCCACGCTGATTCCGAGCGTGGCCGTGCCGATCTCGATCATCGGCACGTTCGGCGCGATGTACCTGCTCGGCTTCTCGATCGACAACCTTTCCTTAATGGCCTTGACCATCGCGACCGGCTTCGTGGTCGACGACGCGATCGTGGTGCTGGAGAACATCTCGAGACATATCGAGAACGGCGTGCCGCGCATTAAGGCGGCCTTTCTCGGCGCGCGCGAAGTGGGCTTCACCGTGCTATCGATCAGTATTTCGCTGGTCGCCGTGTTCCTGCCGATTTTGCTGATGGGCGGCATCGTCGGGCGTCTGTTCCGTGAATTCGCGCTGACGCTCTCGCTCGCGATCGGCGTGTCGCTGATCGTCTCGCTCACGCTCACGCCGATGATGTGCTCGCGCCTCCTGCGCGAGCCGCACGAGAAAAAAGAAGAAGGACGTTTCGGCCGCTGGCTGGAACGCGGCTTCGCGTCGATGCAGCGCGGTTATGAACGCACGCTCGGCTGGGCGCTCCTGCATCCGCGCCTGATCGTGACGATTCTGCTGCTGACCATCGGCCTGAACGTGTGGCTGTACATCATCGTGCCGAAGGGTTTCTTTCCGCAGCAGGACACGGGGCGGCTGGTGGGCGGCATTCAGGCCGACCAGGCCACCTCGTTCCAGTCCATGAAAGGCAAGTTCGCGCAGATGATGGAGATCGTCGGCAAGAACCCGGCGGTGGAAAGCGTGGCCGGCTTTACCGGCGGACGGCAGACCAATTCCGGCTTCATGTTCGTGACGCTGAAATCGAAGTCGGAGCGCAAGGCCTCCGCCGATCAGGTGATCCAGCAACTGCGCGCGCCGCTCGGCGACGTGGCCGGCGCGCGGACCTTCCTGCAGGCGGTGCAGGACATTCGCGTCGGCGGACGGCAGTCGAACGCGCAGTACCAGTTCACGCTGCTGGCCGATTCGACGCCCGACCTGTACCTGTGGGGACCGAAGCTCACCGAGGCGTTGCAGGCGCGCCCCGAACTCGCGGACGTGAATTCCGACCAGCAGCAAGGCGGCCTCGAAGCGATGGTAACGATCGACCGGGCCACCGCCGCGCGCCTCGGTATCAAGCCGGCGCAGATCGACAACACCTTGTACGACGCATTCGGCCAGCGTCAGGTGTCGACGATCTATAACCCGTTGAATCAATATCACGTTGTGATGGAAGTCGCGCCGAAGTACTGGCAGAGTCCGGACATGCTGAAGCAGATTTACATCAGCACGTCGGGCGGCAGCGCGAGCGGCGCGCAGACCACCAACGCGCCGGCGGGCACGGTGACGACGGCGACCGCCGCGGCAACTTCATCGATCAGTGCGACGACGGGCGGCACGGCGGGCACGACTGCTTCGAGCGCGGCGAGCATTGCCGCCGACTCCGCGCGCAATCAGGCGATCAATTCGATTGCGGCGAGCGGCAAGTCGAGCGCTTCGTCGGGCGCGGCGGTGTCGACTGCGAAGGAAACCATGGTGCCGCTGTCGGCGATCGCGAGTTTCGGACCGGGCAGCACGCCACTGTCCGTGAATCACCAGAGCCAGTTCGTGGCCTCGACGATTTCGTTCAATTTGCCGCCGGGCGTTTCTCTATCGACGGCGACCCAGGCGATCTACGACACGATGGCGCAGATCGGCATGCCGGGGACGATCCACGGCAGTTTCCAGGGGACCGCGCAGGCGTTCCAGCAGTCGATGTCCGATCAGCCGATCCTGATTCTGGCCGCGCTGGCCGCCGTGTATATCGCGCTGGGGATGCTGTATGAGAGCTATATCCATCCGCTGACGATTCTGTCGACGTTGCCTTCGGCGGGCGTGGGCGCGTTGCTGGCGCTGCTGCTGTTCAAGACGGAGTTCAGCATCATCGCGTTGATCGGGGTGATTCTGCTGATCGGGATCGTGAAGAAAAACGCGATCATGATGGTGGACTTTGCTATTGAAGCGTCGCGGCAGGGACTGTCCTCGCGGGATGCGATTCATCAGGCTTGTTTGCTGCGATTCCGGCCGATCATGATGACGACTTTTGCTGCGTTGCTGGGGGCTTTGCCTCTGGCGTTCGGGCGGGGTGAAGGGGCCGAGCTTCGGGCGCCGCTGGGGATTGCGATTGTGGGTGGGTTGATTGTGAGTCAGATGCTCACGCTTTATACGACGCCGGTTGTGTATCTTTATATGGATCGGATTCGGGTCAGGTGGGAGTCCCGGAAGGGGCGCCGCGCTGGGACGGCTGCTACTTGATGGTTTTGCCGTGTGGCCAGTTCCAGCGTGGCGGTGGAACTGGAACGGCCCATACCTCACGCCGCCCGTACGGGCGGCAATCTCCTCAAACGAGGTTTCCAGAACCTGCATTCGTCCGTTAATCATTTTTATGATTATGCGGAATACTTATCCATTTAATTCCATTGACGAATCTTTACAGCAA
Organism: Paraburkholderia phytofirmans; assembly: GCF_046028095.1. GTDB lineage: Bacteria > Pseudomonadota > Gammaproteobacteria > Burkholderiales > Burkholderiaceae > Paraburkholderia > Paraburkholderia phytofirmans_A. The sequence goes on along the minus strand of NZ_JAQQDJ010000006.1, from coordinate 257,596 downwards.
TCCTATATACGCGTGATAGCGCCGATGCGATAATAAAAAAATTAACGGGGAACGGCATATGAAGGCATGCGAGGACCTGCTGTATCACGTCAGGCTATGGAGGGGCCATGTATAGCCCCATCCAGCCTCGCACCCTGTGTGTCTCGTGCGATGCCTTCCCTGTCGAGCGCGGCAAGCAGATCCTGTTTCCCGTGCGGCTACGTGGCACGGAGGCACTCGGCAAGCTGTACAGGTACTCGCTGGACATGGCGACAACCTGCTCGCCGATTATTTCCGCGACCGGCACTCGCCGTCAGATCACTCCCGATAAACTGGTCGGCAAAGAAGTGACGATCTCGATTGAGTTCGACGGGAAGGGAACATTTGTCACCGGCATCGCCGGCTACGGCGGTGCTGCAAACGTCGGCGCCGGCGTCAGGACGATTACGGGGATCATCAGCAAAGTCGAGTTGACCGGCGCCGATGACCGCCACATGTACTACCGCCTTGTCGTGCGGCCCGCACTGTGGCTGACCACAAAGACGTCGCGCAGCCGCATATTCCAGAACAGAAGCGTGCTGGATATCACCAGAGATATACTGGCCGATTATCCGATTCTGTACGACATGAAGGTGTCCGCCTTCAGGCTGAAAAACGGCTACCCGGAGCGCGACTTCGTCCGTCAGATGTGGGAATCCGACTTCGATTTCCTGACCCGCCTGTGGCGAGAATGGGGACTGTATTACTTCGAGGATGACAACCGGCTCGTGTTCTGTGACGCACCAGGTGCTCACCGGCCTCACGGGAAAGCCTACGACTCAATACGCTACCACGCGCCCGGCGCCGGGCGCATCGACGAGGAGTACATCTACCGCCTGAATGCGTCGCGCAGGATCACCGCCGCCAAAGTGAGCGTGGTCGATTACGACTACACGCGCGCACGTCAAAATCTACCCGAGGAACACGACGCGTTCGGCGACCTGCACCTGGCAGAAGAACGGCACTGGGGCGACTACTCACAGCCGCTTGCCGGCGCAATGGGCCTGTCCGGTCAGCCTAACAGTTATCTGGAGGAAGCCCGCTATCTCGCAGGCGTGCGGGCCTATGCGCTTTACTCGCGCAATGAGCGTCTCAGAGGGCGCGGCAACCTGCTCGGCCTGAAAACGGGCAGGACGTTCCGGCTCACCGATCACCCGGAGCCGGCTATCAACGCCGAGTATCTGGTGGTGTCCACGACGGTCGATATCCTTAGCGTGAGCGAGACGACAGTGTCGGCTGGAATGCCCGACCAACGCCGCTACGAGTGCGTGACCGACTTCGTGCTGCAACCGTCCGACCGGTTCTTCAGGAACCGTCTGAAAAAGAAGCCGCGCTGTCACGCGGAAACGGCGGTCGTGGTCGGACCGAAAGACCGGACCACCTGGGTCGATGCGTACGGGCGGGTAAAAATCAGCTACCTGTGGGACCTGGACAGGCCGAAGGACGAAAACGCAAGCTGCTGGGTGCGCGTGTCATCGCCATGGCAGGGTGACTCGTTCGGCACGACCTATGTGCCACGTATCGGCGACGAGGTGACGGTCAATTATCACGAAGGCGACCCTGACAAGCCCTACATTGCTGACCGGATGGTCAACCGGTTCAGACAACCGCCGTGGAAACTGCCGGCCAATCATGCACTGAGCGGCACACGCACTCGAGACCTCGACGGATTACAGGCCAACCAGATCGTCGCCGACGATACACCCGGCAAACTTCAGGTACAGGTCAGCAGCGATTATGCGCAGTCGCGGCTGGTGCTCGGTTATAACACGCACATCGACGGCAACGACGGGCGCAAGGAGGAACGCGGCCAGGGGTGGGAACTGGCAACGGATTCATGGGGCGCGCTGCGCGCCAATCGGGGCATGGTCATCAGCACCGAAACACGAGCGGGTGCAACGGCCCCCGTCAAGGACATGGGCGAGACGGTGCAGCGACTCACGCAGGCGCGCGAACTTCATGAGGATATGGCGGAGGTTGCGCGGCAGCACACCGCCCAGCAGGACGGCACTGACCAGCGCGACGCCGTTGGTGACATCAAGGCGCAGAACAGCGCAATTCGCGGCGAGGCGAAATCGGACGTCAATCCGTTTCCGGAACTGGCGCGGCCCGATATGGTAATCGCGAGCGCTGCGGGGATCGGCATGACGGCGGCGCAGAGTACTCATCTTGCGAGCCGGTATGACCTGGCATTGACGACCGGGCGCGATGTGAGCATTGCTTCGGGCCGCTCGTTGTTCGCCGCGGTGCGAGGTGCCGTTTCGCTGTTCGCGTATCAGCTTGGCATGAGACTGATAGCTGCCAAGGGCAAGGTAGAGGTTCAGGCACAAAGCGACGAAATGGCGCTTACCGCATTAAAGGACATGACGGTCACCAGCACTGGTGGCCGCGTTGTCATCACAGCGGCAAAGGAAGTATGGATCGGCGCGGGCGGTTCGTACATCCAGGTCAATGGCAACGGGATCATCAACGGGTCGCCGGGCCCGATACTCGAAAAGACCGCATCGTGGGACGTTCCAGGCCCCGACGCTCAGCTACCCAGTTTCGCGCCGTTCGGTTCCGGTACGCCGACTGAGGGCTATACACATTCCCTCTGAAGGCCTCGTCATAAAGCACCGTGATTATTAGCCCTCCTTTTCTCCCGACAGCACAGCCGCAGCAGAATGACGTCGGGGTCACAGAGACACGAATCCAGCGCGTCACAAGAGCAATCAATGGTGGTGACAATGGACTCGAAATAGAACCCGCCACACGTTAAGGTTGCAAAAATTTTTGGAAACGTCTTATGAGTTTGTTTGAGAAATTGTCCGTGGCAGCGTTATGCGGATGCCTGTTTCTCGCAAACCGGAATGTCTTTGCAAAAACGGGTACCCGGACATATGAAGATGGGCATGTTGCGCTTTCATACCCGGACAATCGATACAACAGTGTGAAAGTCGATGCGAATTCAGAGAGTAATTTCTATACCTGCCTTCTTCATCTCAAGGATGTCGACGCCGACGATATCTTGACGGTGTGCAAGGGTGATATACGCCAATGTGGCTCCTACGACGGGGTAAAGCCGTACTGGTATAGCGAAGACGGAACACTGATGCTTTTTAGCGCAACAACTATAGTTGCGCCGAAGAGGTCAATGGGTACCGGGCGAACGGCCTATGAGGCATTTCCAGCTTGTCCGACGACAGATAGTCGCGGTCGATCGCATGCTTATGGTGCGGAATGCTACGAACTGGTCGTGTCTGAGAAAGGCAAAACGGTGTCCCTCACATACTGGATCGGCGAAATGCCGAATCGCAAATCGAAAGTTGAGGCTGCGAGAGCCACAACGCATATTTTGCAATCCGTGAAAATAAAATGATTCAGAAAATATTGGCTCTCAGATGGACAGAACATCCTGGTTACTTGTCTTTGCGGCTCGGCGAACTCGAGACAGAAAAGCACAGGTGGGCTGTCTCCGGACATGTTCACCGTCTTTTAAACTTCACCAAGTACTGAATGTGAAATCAACCTTAATGATCGACCTCATCCGACTCGGTGACACCACCGCCCACGGCGGCCAAGTCGTCACCGCCTCCCAAACCCTCCGTTATGCCGGGCGGCGCGTGGCCCGCAAGGGCGATCTCATAGAATGCCCGCTGCACCCCGATGTCCAGCCCAATATGATCCTTGAAGGCGACACGAGAATAACCGATTGCGGTACGCCCGTTGCGCGGCAGCGCCATCAGGCCACCTGCGGATGCAGTCTGATTTCGAGTCTGCGTGAGTAATCACGAGTACGCGACACGAATACGCGGCACGAATACGCGGCACGAATACGCGCGCAAAGGAAGACCGTCAGCAAAGGCCGAAAACGGATACTTGAAGCAACGCCGGTCGATTGTCAAATTTCGACACAACGCTACTGGGGTGCATTGAAGTGTGATCGAATGGGCCTGCTGGTCCACCAAAGTGACAGGCGTAACCAGGCGGGGTTTTTTTCCCCTTTGACCGCCTGCTGGCCTGAATGCTGGTGGACCGGCACCTTCCGGCGCACATGTCCGCAACAGGGTCTCAAGGGAGCGCCCCGGCTCGCGCAGCTTGGCTACAGGCAAAGAAAGAAGGCACCGCCCCGCACAGGGGCAACGCTCTTAGACCGCAAAGAAATCACGGAAAGACCAACCCGGAAAACCAACCCCTAAAGCTTCTGCTCCACAGCGAGCACCAAAATCCGCGCCCATTGTTTAGCCTGCCGCTCATCCCGCATTGGCAAGACCCAGGTTTGATGCCTGGCATCTTTGACCTTCAAAGCAACCTGCGATTGAGCAGCATCACCCTGCACCTCCGCCCCGAGCAAATCAGCAAAAATATAAGCCCCCTGCTCTTCACCAAGACGGATCTCACACAACCGCTTACCGGCAGCAAGCCGCACCATCCCCCAACTGCCCTTGAGTTCGTGAGTCCAATCTCCATCACGAACGTTGGAAGCCACTTCCTTGCGGCGCCGCCACCAATAACCCAGCGCGGCAATCAGCAGCAAAGCCACCAGCACGGCAACGCCAACAGCAACACCCAGCCCAAAAGCCGCCTGCAAGGCATCAAACGCCCGCACCGCGCCATAGCACAGCGCGATCAGCGCAATCAACGCAACGAGAATCGGCATCGCAAGCTCACAGAAAAAAACGCAGCCTAGCACGTGCAATACCCGCCGCGCTCGCAGCAAGAACACCGCAAAAAACCATTGCGAAAATTGCGCGGACGCCCAACTCGACCTTAAGGCTGCTTATGCGCCGCCGCCCAATCCTTCACGGCCTTCAGCGTATTTTCGACATGCTTCTCCGGCGAGAGGCTCGTATATTCGTAAATGATCTTGCCATCCGGCGCGATCACATACGACACGCGATTGGCCATCGAAGCGTGCATCGGCATGCCAGCGTCATATGCGCCGATCACCTTCGAATCGGCATCGGCCGCCACCGGGAATTTGCTGCGGCACTCGCTCACCGAAAACTTCGTCAGCGTGTCGATGTTGTCGTGCGACACGCCGATCACCGTCGCGCCATACTTCTTGTATTCGTCGACAGCTTCGGCGAACTCGTGGGCTTCGATCGTGCAGCCCTTGGTAAAGGCCGCCGGATAGAAATACACCACCACCGGACCTTTCTTCAGCTCGTCGGCCAGCGAATACGTATAAGTCTTGCCTCCCAGCGAAGCCTGCGCGGTGAAGTCCGGTGCGGCATCGCCCGGCTTGAGGGTCGCCGAGGCCGTCAGCGAGTGCATGGCGAATCCCACCGACACGGCGGCGGCCAGTGCGGCCGATATGAATTTCTTCTTCATCTGCTTTTCTCCAGGCGTGGATGCACGCGGTTCGTCCCATGAAGCCAAGGCCGCCGCGTTCGGGAGAACGCCGGCCAACTTCGCTATTGGACCACGTACTCACAAGGTACGTAAGAACCAGCCTGCAGGATGCAGAAGTCGTTGCCGTGAACGCCGCGACGGCAAGCACACCGAAAGCGCGCGACGGCGCCGCCGTGCCCGTCAAGCGATAGCTTCCTCGATATGCGCGCCGAACCAGGCCGCGGCCGACAGGTTCAGCTCGGCCAGCACCTCGGGCGTAAAGGCCACGAAGCCGGCCGGCGCATCGGGGCCCAGCGCGATCGATGCCGCGTCGACGCCCTCGCCCGCTGCCTCGGCAAGGCGCAGCAAGGTGCCGAGTTCGCCACGCCGCGACACGATCGCTTCGCGAATCTGCGGCGCGAGGCCGAGTTTCTCCAGCACCGCGCCCGGCGAGCTGCCGAGCACGACGTGGATCAGCGAAAAAATTCCGGTCATGAAGGCCGCATCGGCGAATTCGTCGTCGGCGGGACGCAGCCAGGTCGCGGCCAACTCCATGAAACGCGAACGCGTGCCCGCCAGTTGCACCAGCGGATCGGCGCGCCACGGCAGGTCGCCGCTGTCGGCGTACAGCAGCAATTGCGCCCAGCGCGCGATCTGCCGTGTGCCGGTGGCAATGATCGCCTCGCGCAACGACGCAATATTGCGCCCCAGCCCGAACGCACTCGAATTGACGAGGCGCAACAGCTGCACCACCACGCTCGGGTTCAGCTTGAGCTCCGCTTCGAGTTCGACGATGTCGGCGTCGCGCGACAGCAGCGCCAGGAGGCGCAGCAGCCCCGGCCGCGGCGAGCGGTTGCGCGGCGCGGCCAGCACCTGCGGCCGCGCGAAAAAGTAGCCCTGGAACAGATCGAAGCCGAGGTCACGGGCGAGCGCGAAATCCTCGCGCGTCTCGACCTTCTCGGCGATCAGCGTCTTGCCCTGCCCGCGCACCAGCGACGCCAGCTTCGGCAGCACGGCGCGGTCGGTCTGCAGGAAGTCGATCTTGACGATGTCGGCATGCGGCAGCGCGCCGATCAGCTCGTCGGACAGTTCGCTCACGTCGTCGAGCGCCACCTGAAAGCCGGCGCGGCGCAGCTCGCCCAGACGGCGGACCAGCTGCGCATCGAATTTCACGGTCTCGAGGATTTCGAGCACGAAGCGCTCGGGCGGCATCAGATGCACGATGTCGTTAAAGAGCAGCGCGCGGTCGATATTGACGAAACCGCGATGCTGGCCCAGCACCGTCGGCACGCCGATCCCGCCGATCGCGCGCGCCACCACCTGCGCGGTCGCCTGGGCGTCGTCGGTAACTTCGGCGTAGTTATGCGCGCCGGCTCGATACAACAGTTCGTAGGCATTGAGCGCGCCGTCGCGATCGAGGATCGGTTGACGGCCCAGATACACGAACTGCGGCGCGGCCCACGATTCGGCGCCGTCGGCAGCTGCGTCGAGCACCTCGTTATGCCGGGCAGTGGCCTTGGCTTGATGGCGTTCAGACATGGAGCATCGGGGGAAGTATTCGGTAAGCTACGCAGCAGCGACGTCTCGGCCGGTACTGCACAACACGTTTGTCGTATTAACGGACGTCGCACAGCCGCACTTTAACTGAATCGTTCCCCGGTCGCGGCCACGCCGTGCAAGCGCTTCCTTACCGGATGTTTTTTGCAGCAGGCGCTAAAGATTTCGCCGCAAGGGTCGTTATCTCGTTCTGATGGGGCGGCCTGATACCTCTCGACCGCCCCGATTGGCGGGCAGGTGAGCCGCCCCGCCTGCAGACGAACACAGGTTGCCAGCGATAAACATGGAAGCGAACAGGATCACCGCGCCCCGCCGGGGCTCCTTGCGCACGGTCATGGACCGGCTTCGTGCGTTCGGCCGGCGCGTGGACGGCAAACCGCAGGCGGCCGCAAGCCGCGCTGCCCAACTGGAACAGGTGGTCGGCGCCGTCGACCTGCTGGCGCACGTCGACGACGAGCTGCGCTTCATCTATGTATCCGAAGCCAGCCTGCGCTTCATCGGTTATCACCGCGAGTATCTCGAGACCATCACGCTGCACGACCTCGTGGCGCCGGCCGACGTGCCGCGCCTCGACACCCTGCTGACGCGCGCCGCCGTCTCGGGCAACGTCGAGAAGGCCACGCTGAGCCTCATCAAGTCGCTGACTTATCCGATCACGGTCGAGCTGCGCGTGGTGCGCAGCAGTCACGACGGCACCGCGGGCTATGCGATCGCCGGCTTCGACGTATCGGCCTGGCGCGCCACCGAGGAACGTTTGACCCAGGCGTTGCATCTGGACCGCCTGACCAATCTGGCCAACCAGTCGGCGCTGATTCCCGCGCTCCTCGACGCCCAGCAGCAAGCCGACGCGCACGGCACACCGGCCGCGCTGCTGCTGCTCGACCTCGACGACTATCAGCGCGTGAACCGCGCGCTCGGCTACGATGCCGGCGACGAAATGCTGCGCGACACCTCGCGCCGCATCCTGAACATGACGAGCCCGAGCGAGACCGTGGCGCGCGTGGCCAGCGACGAGTTCGCGATTCTCGTGAAGCCCGCCGCCAGCCGCACCGATGCGGCGGCCGCCGCCGAAACGCTGGCGCGGCGCCTGCTGACCGCGATCCAGCAGCCGTATGTGTTCAACGGCCAGCAGGTGCATCTGTCCGCGAGCATCGGCATCGCGCTCTATCCGGACGTGCGCCACGCCAACGACACCGCCGGTCACGACACCCATCTGCTGCGCTGGGCTGATCACGCCCTCCTGCAGGCCAAGGCGGCCGGCGGCAACACCCTCGCCTTCTATGTGCCCGACGACAATCCCGCCGACGCCGAGCGCCTGAAGCTGGAAGCCGACCTCTACGACGGCGTGCGCAACGGCGAGTTCTCGCTACACTTCCAGCCGATCACGAGCAGCCGCACGCATGGCGTGGTCGGCGTGGAAGCCTTGATCCGCTGGTTGCATCCGGTGCACGGACTGGTGCCGCCGTCCATGTTCATCCCACTTGCTGAGTCGATCGGCCTGATCAACTTCCTCGGCAACTGGGTGTTGAAGGTGGCCTGCATGCAGTTGATCCAGTGGGATGCGAAAGGCATCTCCCTGCAATACGTGGCCGTGAACGTGTCGCCGCAGCAGTTCCGCGATCCGCGCTTCAAGGACGCCGTGCGCGAGGCGATCGAGTTGACCGGCATCGATCCGCGCCGCCTCGTGTTCGAGATCACCGAAAGCCTGCTGATGCACGACCCGGCGCATGCCAAGGGTCTGCTCGAAGACCTGACCGCCATGGGCATCCGCTTCGCGGTCGACGACTTCGGCACCGGTTATTCGAGCCTGGCTTACCTGCAACGCTTCCCGCTGGCCAAGCTCAAGATCGACAGGAGTTTTGTCGAGAATCTGCTAACCTCCCGGAACGATCAGGCAATCGTTAGCGCCGTCGTGGGCCTCGCTCAGACACTGGATCTGGAGCTGGTGGCCGAGGGCGTCGAAACGGAAGCACAGCGCGCCCTGCTCACCGAGATGGGATGCGACCACATTCAGGGGTGGCTCGTCTGCAAGGCGCTGCCGTCCGACGAACTCGCGCAGCGTTTCGAAGCGCGCACGCTTCATTTGCACAGCGCCTAGCCATGCAGGCAAAGCGCTCATGTCGTGAATCATGCAGCGGAACAAGCCGGTCTCTGGCCGGCGTGGCACTCATTGGAACATGTATGGCTTTGGCGGGACTCACATGGTAAAGGCGGCGGTGCTCGACCGGCTCTGGACGCGAATGAGCGAGCGCGGCGATTTCCCCATGCTGTCGCAGTCGCTGCGCTCCACCATGGCGGCGATGAACAATGACGACCTCGACTTCACCGGCCTCGTGCAGGTGGTACTGTCCGACTTCGCCCTCACGCAAAAAGTACTGCGGCTCGCGAACTCGGCCATGTACATGGCGTTCGGCGGCAACATCACCACCGTGTCGCGCGCGCTGATGGTGCTCGGCATGGACGCGGTCGGCCACCTGGTGGTCGGCCTGAAAATAGTCGATCACTTCCATCACAGCGCGCCACGCCGCATCGACGCGAAACTCGAACTGAACCGCACGCTGCTGTCGGGCTGCGTCGCGCGCAAGCTGACCGAACGCGGCGATCTGCGCGCCGGCGAGGAAGCCGTGGTCTGCACGCTGATGCGGCAGATCGGCAAGCTGCTGGTGGTGTTCTATCTCGACGCCGAATGGGATCAGATTCGCCGCCATATCGACGACGGCACGCTCGAAGCCGATGCCTGCGTGCTGGTGCTCGGCGTCACGTTCGACGAAATCGGCGCCGAAGCCGCCGTGCGCTGGCGCCTGCCCGACATGATCCGCTCCGGCATGGGCGAGTTCGATCCGCAAGACGTCACGCAGCCGCGCCAGGTGCAATGGCTGCGCGCCATTACCAATTACTCGACGGCGGTCGCCGACGTGCTCACCCAGCAGAACATGCCGGACTGGGAACGCGAGGAACGCATCGCCGAACTGGCGCAGGAATATAGCGGCGCGCTGAACACCGATCCCGAACTGCTGCTCCAGATGAGCGTGGCGCTCGCCCGCGAAGAAGGCGGCGACGGCGTGATGCGCGAAATCGTCGAACTGCGCGCCAACGCGGACGCGATCGCGCGCGAGGCGCTCAGCCCCGAGGCGCGCATCGCAGTGGGCGTGCAAGATCTGCGCGGCCTGCCGGAAGGCAGCCCGCTAGCGCCGGCACTGGCGATGGCGGCCGAAACGCTGCTCGCGGGCCTGGGCTTTGCGCGCACGGTGGTATTCGTCAAGCACAGCAACGGCACCTTCAAGGCGCGCCTCGGTCTCGGACCGAAGATCGACGCGGCGTTACCCAAGCTGACGTTCAACACGGCTTTCGAGCCCGACGTGTTTCATCTGGCGATCGCGAACTCGGTGGGCATCTTCATCGAGAACGCGCGCGATCCGAAGATGGTCGCGCGGCTGCCCGAATGGTTCCGCCGCTCCTTCGACGACTCCCGCGCCTTCGTGCTGCTGCCGGTCGTCGATGAAAGCGATACGACGGTGGCGCTGCTCTACGGCGACTGGTCGCATAGTCAGGAGCCACGGCGCATCTCACAGAAAGAGATGAGCGTGTTGAATGAACTGGCCAAGGAGTTAGGCCGTTTTTTCGGCCTGGGGCAGATGCGGGAAATGGAGATGATGTGAAGACATGGCGTGATCGTTGATCACTCCGCTTCACTCTCACCTGTTCTGTGTTTGCCCGACGCCAGGTTGCACCTGAGTCAGTTCCGCCGGAACCGCCATGCCTCGCATGCCGCGGTCTCCGGCTGAAGCGCCGATCTCAATCCTCGATTCTTTCCAGCCCTTCCGCGCTGCGGTCGGCGACACCGGCCCATGCGCCGGCCGCCAGACCCAGTTCCGCGACCTCCTCCACCGTCAACGGCTGCAAGCGTTCGCACAGCGTGCCGATCTCGTCCCACGCGCCGCGTTCGAGCGCTTCGACCGCGGTCAGCAGCAACCCCAGCACGCCCTGCCGATGCAGGATGCCCGCCTGGATCGGACGCGACAACGTCAGCACATTCAAGGTGCTTTCGAGCGAGCCGCCGAACACCGCGTCGACGAATGAAAATACGCCGGTCAGGAACGCTGCATCGGCTTCGTCGCGGCCGGCTTCGGGCAGGCGCTCGATCGCCAGTTCCATGAAGCGCGCGCGGGTCGCGGCGAGTTGCAGCAAGGGATCGTCCTCGAGGGCGACCTTGCGGCCGTCGGCGTAGAGCAGCAGCTGCGTCCAGCGCGCGATGCGGTTGGTGCCGGTCGCGTTGATCGCTTCGCGCAACGTCGTGACCTTGTGGCCGACGGCGAGGCCGCTCGAATTGGCGAGCTTCATCAGATGCATCACCAGCACCGGGTTCAGCTTGAGTTCGGCTTCGAGCTGCGCGACGGTCGGATCGCCCGACAGGAGTTGCAGCAGATTCAGCAACGCATGGCGCGGCGCGCTGACACGGCGCGTCGCCGAGGTCTGCGCGCGCGCGAAGAAGTAGCCTTGAAAGCGATCGAAGCCGAGTCCATGCGCCGTTTCGAAATCGGCCTGCGCGTCGATACCCGAGGCGACCAGCAGCTTGCCCGCCGACTTGAGCACGCTCGCCAGTTTCGGCAGCAGCGCGCGCGGCGCGTGCATGAAATCGATCTTGACGACTTCGGCGTATGGCAACAGCTTGGCGAAGGCTTCGTTGGGTTGGGTCACCTCGTCGAGCACGAAGCGATAGCGCCGCCCATGCAACTGGACGATGCGCGCCACCAGCGCCTCGTCGATCTCGATGGTGGGCGCCAATTCGAACATGAAGCGCTCGGCGGGCAGCCGCAGGATCGCGTCGTCGAATAGCATCTCGCGGCTGACGTCGACATAGGCCGGATGCCCGGTCAGCGCGCCGCGCACATTGCCCTGAAGCAGGCCGTGCAGGATGGCTCGCGCCACGCGTTGGGCCGGATCGGGCGCGCGGTCTGACGCGTCGGCGTCGGTGTCGCTGTTCTCATGTCCGGCGGAATGTGCGGCGTCAGCCGAATCCGCCGGCCATTCCGGTGCCCGCACCTTGATCTCGTAGCCGCACAGCATGCCGTCCCGGTTCAGAATCGGCTGCCGCGCGAAGCTGGCATTCAATTGCGCATCGTCCTGCGCACCCGTTTGACCCGTGTGGCCCGGATTCTCGATTGCGATGGTGGTCATTGCACTCCCCCGCTAAGCGCCGCCCAGGCGCCTACTGCTGTATTTTGGTTTTCGCTGCACTCGCGGCACGCGGCCTTTGCGTGAGCCGTGGCGCCTGCGGTGCGCTCGCCGATTTTAGCGCAGGCCGCCAAGCGCGGACACGTCCGTGAAGCAATATCTGGAAATAATTGGTGAGCAGTTCGAGAGCAAGGCCACGTGGAATCAACGATACTCTTGTGCAGTGCAGAAGCGTTCCAACCGCGTTTAACCACCGAGGAAAAACATGGACGTCAAAAGCGTGCTGTCAAATGCCTTCGCCATGCCGATTACGAGTCCGGCATTCCCCATGGGCCCGTACCGGTTCATCAACCGCGAATTCCTGATCATCACCTACCGCACCGATCCGGACAAACTGCGCGCCGTGGTGCCCGAGCCGCTCGAGATCGGCGAGCCGCTGGTGCACTACGAGTTTATCCGCATGCCGGATTCGACGGGTTTCGGCGACTACACGGAAAGCGGCCAGGTGATCCCGGTGTCGTACAAGGGCGTGGCGGGCGGCTATACACTGGCCATGTATCTGGACGACCATCCGCCCATCGCCGGCGGCCGCGAATTGTGGGGCTTTCCGAAGAAGCTCGCGAACCCGGTACTCGCCGTTCATACCGACACGCTCGTCGGCACGCTCGACTACGGTCCGGTGCGTATCGCCACCGGCACGATGGGCTACAAGCACCGGCAGCTCGATCTGGCACAGCAGAAAAAGCGCCTCGAAACGCCGAACTTCTTGCTCAAGGTGATTCCGCATGTGGACGGCACGCCGCGCATCTGCGAACTGGTGCGCTACTACCTGCAGGACATCGATCTGAAAGGCGCATGGACTGGCCCGGCCGCGCTCGAACTGGCGCATCACGCGCTCGCGCCGGTCGCGGAATTGCCGGTGCTGGAGGTCGTCGAAGCGCGCCATCTGCTTGCCGATCTGACGCTCGGTCTCGGCGAAGTGGTGTTCGATTATCTCGATCAGCCGGAAGCGAACGTTCGTTGATCGGATAGCGCTCGCCTCTCGCGCCGCCTCGAATGCAAACGGCCGCTATTCAGCGGCCGTTTTGCATCAACTACAACGAATCGCGTAAGACGCGCGTTACTTCAACACCACCTTCACGTCGAAGTACTTCGCGGCGAATCGGTCGATCGTGCCGTCGGCCTTCAGTTCCTTGAGCGCCTGGTTCAACGCGTCCTTCAAGGCCTTATCGCCCTTGCGGATGCCGAAGCCAACGCCCGCGCCGAGCAGCTTCTCATCGGTGACGGCCGGACCGGCAAACTCGAAGCCCGCGCCTTGCGGCTTCTTCAGGAAGCCCTTCGATGCGGCTTCCGCGTCCTGGAACGCGGCGTCGAGACGACCCGACGCGAGGTCGGCGTAAATCTGATCCTGCGTCTGATACGGCACGACGTCGACGCCGGCCGGCGCCCAACGCGCTTTCGCGTAGGTTTCCTGAATCGTGCCTTGCAGCACGCCGACATGCTTACCCTTGAGCGACGCCGGCGTCGGCAGCAGACCGCTGCCCTTCTTCGCGATCATCTGATTCGGAATGGTGTAGATCGGATCCGTGAAGTCGACCGCCTGGCGGCGCTGATCCGTGATCGTCATGTCCGAGTTGATGGCGTTGAACTTGCGCGCCTGCAAAGCCGGGATCAGACCGTCGAACGAGTTCTCGACCCACACGCATTTGGCCTTCAGCTTCGCGCACACTGCGTTGCCGACGTCGATGTCGAAACCCTGCAGCTCGCCCGACGGCGACTTCGATTCGAACGGCGCATACGATGCCTCGACGCCGAAATGCACTTCCTTGATATCGGCCGCCGCAGCGGTGCCGGCCGTGACCGACGCCGCTGCGAACAGCGCAAGCGCAGCCATGTTTCGCCAATTCATCTTCATTACGGGTGTTCCTCTACGGTATTGAATAAGACGGAGCCGAATCCGGGCAAGCATGATTGCCGCGCCAAAATTGCGATTCAAACTCGTGCGGCCGGTGTGGTGCAGCGCAACAGCCGCGAGGCGGCGATTGTACAGGCTCCGTCTGCCGTGCCTGCGGGCGCGCCGCGTGGGGCGTCGATGGGCACGCGCTTTGGGCTCACGCGTAAAGGTGTAAATAGCTGTCGCGTTCAGGCAAAGCGGAACGCGTCACAGCGCGCCGTCGCCGGCTGCGAACTCGCCGCTGAGCTGCTGCGACAGATGCGTATAGACGGCAGCCACATGCGGCAAGTGACGCGACTCCGGATGCGCGAGCACCCACACCTGCGACTCGGCTTCGTCGAGCGGCGGAGTCAATTGCACGAGATCGTCGCGGCCACGCGCGAGAAAGGTCGGAAAGATGCCGACACCGAAACCGCGCACCACGAGTTCAAATACCGCCATCACGCTGTTGGTCTTGTAGCGCGGCTCGACTGTCGGGCAATGACGCTTGCGCCACAGCACCGAAGGGTGATCGCCGAGCGAGGCGTCCGGGGCCGCCCAGTCGCAACGCGCCAGCGCATCGACATCGCTCGCGTGGATGCCGCTGCTCCTGGCGGCGAACACGGCGATACGCAGCGGACCCACGTGCTTGCCGACCAGATGATCCGGCGCGCGGCGCGTGGCGCGCACGGCGATATCGGCGTCGCGTTTGGTGAGACTCGCGAGACTGTTGGTCGCCGTCAACTCGAACGACAACGCCGGATGCAGCGCCGCGAAATCATGCAGTGCGGGCAATAGCAGACCGTATAGCACGGTATCGGTGGTTGTCACGTGGACGCTGCCGGACACGCGGTCGCTGCTCGCCTGCACCGTGGAGCGCGCCGCCGCCAGTTCGCTTTCGATGCGCTCGGCGTGCCGCGCCAGTTGCGCGCCGAGCGGCGTGGCGCGGTAACCGCTGCGCGAGCGCTCGAACAAACGTTGTCCCAGCCCGCGTTCGATCCGCTGCACCGAGCGAAAGATGGTCGAGGCGTCGATACCCAAACGCTGCGCGGCTTCCGCGAGCGTGCCGGCGCGCACCAGCGCGAGAATGGTCTGGGTATCCGCCGAAGTCAGTTCGTATTGCGTTTTTGCACGCATGGTTTGGCAAGCCGCCTGTTTATCCGGAATGCGATCCGGGCTACTTTTACCACATGGACTTGTCGGCCGACGAGCTTTGCCACCGGCACCTGCCGGGACTTCAACCTCATCTAGGGCAGTGAAACATGAAACTCTATTACTCGCCGGGCGCCTGTTCGTTGGCGGTTCACATTGCACTGCGCGAAGCGGATCTCGACTTCGAAGGCATCAAGGTCAATCTGCAAACGCACAAGCTCGCCAACGGCGACGACTATTACGCGATCTCGCCGCGCGGTTATGTGCCCCTGCTCGAATTCGCCGATGGCTCTCGTCATACGGAGGGCGCCGCGCTGCTGCAATACGTCGCCGATCTCGCGCCCGAGTCGGATTTGCTGCCGCCCGCGGGTTCGCCGCAACGGCTCGAAGCGCTCGGCTGGCTCACGTATATCAGCACGGAATTGCACAAGACGTTCAGCCCGTGGCTCTGGCATCAGGAGACAGCCGAATCGACGAAGGCCGAATGCCGCGCCAAACTCGCCACACGTTTTAGCGAACTCGAAAAGGTGCTTGCGGCACGCGACTATCTGACGGGACGGTTCTCCGTCGCCGACGCGTATGCGTTCACCGTGCTGAGTTGGGCGCGCATGCTGTCGATCGATCTCGCCGCTTATCCGAAGCTGGAGGCGTATCTGGAGCGCGTTGCGGCACGCCCGAAGGTGCGGCAAGCGATGGTGGCGGAAGGTTTGATCCGCGCGAACGCAGCCTAAACGGCCACGCGAGTGAGAAACGTTGTGCGCCCTGGCGCGCAACGTTCGGGTCTGGCGTAGTCGTGAACTACACGAGTTTCGACAACGTGTCCTGCGTCGTCTCGACAACCATCAAGCCGGCCCGCAAACCGGGCTTGACGGTCGCGTTCGGAAACACGAGCCGTTCCTCGTCGTGCTGCACGACATACTGATATTCGCCGTCGCGCGCGAGCACGGTGCCTTTCGCGAACGGCGTGAAATTCGCGACATCGGCCGCGACCAGCAATTCGAACGCGTCGCTTTGCTTGGTGATCTGATCGATCACCGTGAACGCGCGCGGCAGGTCCGCACGAACCTCGCCGCGCATGCCGGCCAGCAAGTGGCGCACTGCATGATCGGCACCGGCGAAACGCGTCAGATCGTTTTGACCGAACGGACGCACCTTGCCGAGCTCCAGCGTGCACGCTTCGGCGCCGCATGCCTGCGCGGTGAAATGCGAATACGTATTGCCCTTCGTGGTGTGCAACAGCACCGCGCTGATACGCGCCTCGCCGAGCCATTCGAACATCGCGCGCGAAAACGGCTTGCCGGTATGCGGCAGCAACGCGAACTGTTCAAAGGCGGATGCGCGGATCGCCGTGTGCATGTCGATATGCCAGCGCGCGCCCGGCTCGCTCGATGCTGCCGCGAAGAATTGCACCGCCGCCTGTTCGAGCGCGGCGGCACGCGGTGCTTCGTAACTCTGCGGCACTTGCAGATGACGGCCGCTGAAGAGGCGGTTCAGATCGTCGTCGCGATAACGGCACGCGTCGCGCATGGCGTCGACGTTGCCGAGAATCACCAGCAGGCGGCAGGTCAGCGCGGCCGTACCTCGTGCGATGTCGCGCACCAGAAAACCCAGCAGTTCAATCGGCGCGGTCTCGTCGCCGTGCACGCCGGCGGAGACGAGCACGCTGCGCACGCCCTCTTCCTGCGCCGCGGGCTCCATCGACAGCACGCCGTCGTCCAGCCACGACCAGCGCACGCCGCCGGCACACGTACCCTGTGTTTCCTTCGCGGCCGGCCGCGTGCCCGCCAGTGTATAAGCCAGAAAATCGTCGAGCATCGGCAGCGGCATACCGCGCTCAGCGCTGGAAGTCATACAGCGAACCCAAACCGAGAATCTGCGTCAGTTCGTCGAGCGCGGTGCGCGATTCGGCGAGCAATTGCGGATCGGTCAGATCGGCCGGCGCAAGACGGTCACGATAATGTTTTTCGATCCACGTATCCAGTCGGCCGAACAAGGTGTCGTCAATCCACACGCCTTGCGTCACCGCCGCGCGCTCCGCGTCGTCGAGGACGACACGCAGACGCAGACACGCCGGGCCGCCGCCGTTCTTCATGCTTTCGCGCAGATCGAACACCAGCACGTCGTCGATCGGGCCCGCATGCGATGCCAGATCGTCGAGGTACGCCGCTACGCGCGGATTCTCGCGGCACTCCTGCGGCACCACCAGCACCTGCTTGCCGTCCGGGCGCGTCAGCAGCTGGCTGTTGAACAGATACGAGGTGACGGCATCGGCCACGCTCACCTGCGCGTCCGGCACTTCGATCACGTTGAAGTCCGTTTTCAGGCCGGTGAGCTTCGAGCGCAATTCGTCGTACACCGCATTCTGTTCGACGAACGCCAGTTGATGACAGAACAGCGTACTGCGATTGCCGACCGCGATCACGTCGTTATGGAACACGCCCGCGTCGATCACGTCGGGGTTCTGCTGCGCGTACACCGTGGCCCCTTCGGCAAGGCCATGACGATGCGCGACCGCGCGGCTCGCCTCGAAGGTTTGACGCGCCGGGAAGCGCTTCGGCTCCGGCCCGCGACGATACTCGCTGCGGCCGTACACGAAGAATTCGACGCCACGTGCCGCATAGTCCGCGCAGAAGCGCGTGTGATTCGCCGCGCCCTCATCGCCGAGCGCGGGCGTGCCGGGCAGCGCCTCGTGCACCACGAAGCGGTCGGCGTCGTTGAAAATCGCGCGCAGCGTCCGGCGCGTCGACTCGTGTTCGATCGCGCGATGCAGCTTGCTGCACAGATTCGCCGGCGTGAAATGCACTCGGCCGTCGTGCGTATCCGCGGATGGGCTCACGGTCGCCGCATTCGCGGTCCACATCGCCGAAGCCGAACTCGCGGCGGCCAGCAACTCGGGCGCGTCTCTCGCCACACGCGCGATTACGGTGGCGTCGTCGCCGGAGAAACCGAGTTCGCGCAACAGACGCATCGAAGGACGCTCCTGCGGCGGCAACACGCCCTGATGAAAGCCGAGATCGGCCAATTGCTTCATCTTGCGCAGGCCCTGGCGCGCCGCCGCCTTCGGATTCGCAATCGACTTATCGTTGTTCTGCGACGCGACGTTGCCGAACGAGAGCCCCGCGTAGTTGTGGGTCGGGCCGACCAGGCCGTCGAAATTGGCTTCAGTGGCTTGCATCGTCGATCCTTAGAATTGAAGGCCCGGCGAGACGCTCGCGGGCATTTGCAGTTGCGCGCTTTCGACGGACGCCATCGGGAACGCGCAGTAGTCGGCGGCGTAATACGCGCTCGGCCGGTGATTGCCCGAGCGGCCCGGCCCGCCGAACGGCGCGCCAGACGATGCGCCATTGGTCGGCCGGTTCCAGTTGACGATGCCGGCGCGGATGGTGCGCTGGAAGTGCGTCCAGAGCGCTTCGTCGTCGGCGAGCAGGCCGGCGGAGAGGCCGAACTCGGTGTCGTTGGCTTGTTCCAGCGCTTCGTTGAAGCTGCCGTAGCGGATGATTTGCGCGAGAGGACCGAAGTGTTCCTCGTCCGGCAGATTCTTGACATTCGTCACATCGAGGATCGCGGGCGTGACAAATCCGAGTTTCGGATCGCGCTGCTCCATCTTGAGCAAAGCCTTGGCGCCGTCGGCCAGCAGTCGTTCTTGCGCGGCGACAAGTCGCGACGCAGCACGCGCCGAAATCACGGCGCCCATGAACGGCTGCGGATCGGCGTTGTATTCGCCGACGGTGATGCGCGACGTGACTTCAGTGAAGCGTTCCATGAAACGATCGCCTTGGGCGTCGTTCGGCACGAAAATTCGGCGCGCGCACGTGCAACGCTGCCCCGCCGACAGAAACGCCGACTGGATCGTGTGATGCACGGCGGCATCGACATCGGCCACCGGTCCGATCACGAGCGGATTGTTGCCGCCCATTTCCAGCGCCAGCACGATTTCCGGGCGGCCGCCGAATTGCTTGTGCAACAATGTTCCGGTATCCGAACTACCCGTGAAGAACAGCCCGTCGATCTGCCGGTGATTCGCCAGCGCAATGCCGGTGTCCTTCTCGCCTTGCACGAGGTTCAGCACGCCCGAAGGCAAACCGGCATCGCGCCAGATCTGCACGGTGAGCGCGGCGACACCAGGCGCGAGTTCCGACGGCTTGAAAACGACCGCATTGCCCGCGATCAGCGCCGGAACGATATGCCCGTTCGGCAAATGCCCTGGAAAGTTGTACGGCCCAAACACGGCCACCACACCATGCGGACGATGCCGCAGCACGGCAGTGCCGTCCGCCATCGCCGAACGCTTTTCGCCGGTGCGCTCGTTATAAGCCTGAATCGAGATCTCGACCTTGGCCGCCATGGATGCCGCTTCAGTGCGCGCTTCCCACAACGGCTTGCCGGTTTCGCGGCCGATCGCTTCGGCCAGCGCTTCCTTGCGTTCGGTCACGAGCGCGGCGAAGCGGCGCACCACGCCGCAACGCTCGTCGAGGCTCAACGCCGACCACGCGGCGAAGGCGCGGCGCGCGCCGCGCACCGCACGGTCGACGTCGTTCGCCGAGGCGCTGTTGCCTTCCCATACCGCCGCGCCCGTGCCCGGGTTGTGCGACGCGAATGCGGGTCCTGTGCCGGCGGCCCATTCGCCGTCGATGAAAAGCTCGCTCATGATCATCCCTGTTTGTGTTTCTGCGGCAGCACGCGTACGAGTTCGCCTGCCTTGACGTCGAGTGCCGCGGCTTCAGTCGCGCTCAGGCGGAACACGCCGTCCTGCGGCACGCCCGCTACCACGCCGACCCGAAAATCGCCCAGCGAGGTATTCGACACCATCGATTTCTGCCCATCCTGCGGCGCGGCCGTGGCGCTGATCTCAACCGGCACCACTACGCTCTCGCGCACCGTGCGCAAGTCGGCGATATGGCATTCGAGCACCGGACCCGCGTCGAAGATATCGACGTGGTTCTCGTAGCGCAGCCCTTCCGCTTCCAGCATGCGGCGCGCCGGAATCGTGTCGTTATGCGTGAGGCCGACGCATTGCTGCGCCTCTTCCGGCAACAACTCGACATACACCGGATAGCGCGGCATCAACTCGGCGAGGAACGCCTTGCGGCCATGCGAACTTAAATAGTCCGCCGCGTTGAAATCGATCTGGTAGAAATGCGAGCCGACCGCGCGCCAGAACGGTGAAGTGCCTTCCGCATCGAAATGGCCGCGCAATTCCGCGCACAGACGCTGCGGAAATCGCTCGCGAAACTGCGCGAGAAACATGAAGCGCGAGCGCGACAGCAAGCCGCCCACGCCGCTCGTGCGATAACGCGGGCTGAGGAACAGCGAGCACACTTCGGCATAACCCGTCAGGTCATGCGAGATGTTCAGCGCGCGCATGCGCGTCCAGATGCCGAGGTCCTGGCTCGCGTGCACCACGGTGCTCACGCGATAGTTGTAGAACGGCTGTTGCAGACCCACCGCGGTTTCGATGCCGCACACGCCGGCGACGTCGCCCGTGTCGGTGTCTTCCATCACGAAGAAGTAGCCGGCTTCATGCGGCTCGGCCTTGTCTTCCATCGTGCGGCGCGCGCGTTCCACGCGTGCCGCGAGTGCGTCGCGGTCCGGCTTGAAGGTGGTCAGACCCGGGCCGGTTTCCTGCGCGAGCCGCATGAGCGCGTCCACATCGCCTCGTTGCACAACGCGAACGACAATCATTGTGCCTCTCCCGATTGTTCATCCTGATGCGGCTGGTGCAGCGGCACGCAGCGCACCGTATCGCCTTCTTCGACGCCGAGCGCCGCTCGCGCCCCGTGCGGCAACGACGCGCCGGCTTCTTTACCCGCCGCCAATTCGCCGAGCACACAGCGGAACTCGCCATCGGCGCCGTTATGTGCGATCAGATACGTCGAACCGTCGGCAGACGCATTGTTCTCGTGCACCACACGCGTTTCGTTGCGCGTCACGCAAGCGCTGCGATCCACCTGCGCGGTCAACACCGGACCCGCGTCGAAAATGTCGATATAGCGATCCGTCTCGAAGCCTTCTTCAAGGTGGATGTCATACGCAAGCAAAGCCTTCGAATCCGGCTCGCCGAGCACGCGCTGCGCCGCCTCGGGCAGCAACGGCACATAGATGGGATATGTGGGCATCACTTCGGCGATGAACGTGCGGCTGCGGCCGCCCGATTCGATCTCGATGTCCGCAAAATTGCGGCCGAAGAACTTGCGCCCCACCGCTTCCCAGAACGGCGATACGCCGTTCTCGTCGGTGACGCCGAGCAGCAGCGAAAACACCTCGGGCGTGAAGCGCTTGCGATTCGCGGCGATGTACATCATTCGAGCGCGCGACATGAGATGCGCGGCGGCATCGCCACGCAGCGACGGATCGATGTAATAGCCGGCAAGTCGACTCTTGCCGGTCAACTCATGCGACATGGTCAGCGCGTGAATCTTGCGGTTCACATGCAGCTCTCGCGATGCATGAATCAGCGCGTCGTTGCGAAACGCGTAGAACGGGTCCGAATAACCGGCCGCGGCGACGATGCTCGCCGTGCCCATCAGCTTGCCGCTCTCCGAGTCTTCGAGCACGAACAGATAGAACTCCTCGCCCGGAAAATCGACTTCCGCGCGAAACGAGTCTTCCGACAACGCGACGCGCGCTTCGAGCGCACGCCGGTCGTGCGGCAGGGAGTGCAGCACCGGCTGCGCGGTGCGCGCCATATGTTCGAGCGCGTCGAGATCGGCGAGACGGCCTGGGCGTACGAAGAGCATCATCGTTCCTGTTGAATGTGACGCATGATCAATGCCGCGGATCAGTTCGACGCCGCTTCGGCCTTCGCGCCGACAATGCTTTCGATGGCCTTGGCGAGTCGCTCGAAGCCTTCGTTCATGTCGTCGAGCGGCATGATCAGCGAGGGCACGAAACGCAGCACGTCAGGACCGGCCATCAGCATGATCACGCCGTGCTGGCCTGCTGCCGTGACGAAATCTTTCGCGCGGCCCTTGAATGCGTCGGTCAATTCCGCACCGATCAACAGACCCCGGCCGCGCACTTCCGTGAACAGACCGAAGCGTTCGTTGAGCTTCGCGAGGTGGCCTTTCAGCGCTTCGCTGCGCGCGCGCACGCCTTCCAGCAGCTTCGGGTCGCTGACCAGCTCGACCACCTTCTCAGCGATCGCCGCGCCCAACGGATTGCCGCCATACGTCGTGCCGTGCACGCCGACCTTGAAATACGCGGCCAGTTCATTGGTGGTCAGCATCGCGCCGATCGGGAAACCGTTGCCCAGCGCTTTCGCGGTGGTGAGGATGTCCGGCGTCACGCCGGTTTCCTCGTACGCGTAGAAATAGCCGCTGCGGCCCACACCCGTTTGTACCTCGTCAAAAATCAGCAGTGCGCCGTGCTGATCGCAGGCTTCGCGCAGCGCCTTCAGGAACGCCGGATCCGCCGGGATCACGCCGCCTTCGCCCTGAATCGGCTCGACGATCACCGCGCAGGTTTGCGCGCTGATGGCCTTCTTCGCTGCTTCGATGTCGTTGTACGGCAGATGCGTGATGCCGGCCGGCACCGGGCCGAAACCTTCCGAATACTTCGGCTGCCCGCCGACGCTGACCGTGAAGAACGTGCGGCCATGGAACGACTGCGTGAACGAGATGATTTCGTATTTATCCGCGCCGTGGCGGTCGAACGCGACGCGGCGCGCCAGCTTCAACGCGGCCTCGTTCGCTTCCGCGCCCGAGTTGGCGAAGAACGCGCGGTCGGCGAACGTCAGGTCTTCGAGGCGTTTGGCGAGGCGCAGCACCGGCTCGTTGGTGTAACCATTGCCGATATGCCACAGCTTGCCGCCCTGCTCGTGCAGCACGTTCAGCAACTCAGGATGCGCATGGCCCAGAGCGGTGACGGCAATGCCGCCGGCGAAGTCGATATAGTCGCGGCCTTGCGTATCCCAGACGCGTGAGCCGAGACCGCGATCCGGTACGAAGGCGGCGGGCGAAAACACCGGCACCATGACTTCGTCGAAGGTCTGGCGTGTCACTGTCAGGTCGTTCATGGCAAATCCTCGTTACAGGTGAGAGGTAATACAGGTAGTGTAGGAAACCGCAGGCGATACGTCTTGCGCATACGCGACGCTTTCTATGAGGTTCCACGCGAATCGGCCGGGGTTGGGCCCGGGCCGCGCGCTCGTTCGCGTCAATCCGCCTGATCCGGCCGCTCGATCAGCGCGCCGGGCCGCGGCTCGCTGGCCGCGGCGCCGCTTGCGCCGGTCTGCTTGTCGATCCAGTTACGACGATCCTCGCGCGGTGTGACACCAAAGCGTTCGCGGTACGCATTCGAAAAGTGCGCCGCCGACGAAAAACCGCAAGCCAGACTGATCTGCACCACGGACTTGCTGGTGCGCTGCAATTGCGTGCGCGCTTTCGAAAGCCGCAGTCCCAGATAGTATTTGGACGGCATCGAGCCGAGATACTGGCGAAACAGCCGCTCCAACTGACGCCGCGATACACCGACGAGGCCCGCGATCTCATCCGTGGTGAGCGGGTCTTCGATATTCGCTTCCATCAGCAGCAGCGCGTCGTTCAGGCGCGGATGACGCTCGCCCGGCGCGGTCACGAACGGAATGCGCTGACGCTCCTCGCCCGCGCGCAACACGCCTACGCCGAGCGTGTCCGCAATCCGATCCGCAAGTTCGGGGCCGTGCTCGCGGCCGATCATCGCCAGCATGAAGTCGACGGTCGCCTGGCCGCCCGCGCAGGTCGCGCGATCGCGGTCGATTTCGAAGATCTGCTGCGTGACGATGGAGCGCTCGAACTGCTCCGAGAACTGCTGATAGGTTTCCCAGTTGACGCTCACGCGATAGCCGGACAACTGCCCTGCCATGGCGAGCCACCAGACGCCGTGATGAATGCCGGTGACGAGCGGCGTGCGCTGCCCGACGCGTGAGAGGCTGGCGAGAAAGAGGCGATAGTCGGCGAATTGCTGAAAGCGCTCGCTGACGATGATCAGCCAGTCGCACGAGATCGCGTCGCCAAAGGCTGCGTCGGCGGGCCACTGCGCGCCGCCCGACAACGGCACCGCGCGGCCGTCCCACGAGCACACCTGCACGCGGTACAGCGCGCGGCCGTCGATTTCATTGGCGAGATTGAGCGCGTCGACAATCGGCCCGACGCCCGACATCGACACGGGCGGCAAGGCGACGATGGCGACCTGCGTGGTGCGAGCCGGGCTGGACGTGCGAGCCATCGAGTGAATCCGCGCGAGCCGCGCGTTACTTCAGGCTGCCGGACAGGAACTGCTTGAGCCGTTCGCTGCGCGGCGCGCTGAGCACTTCAGCGGGCAGGCCTTCTTCTTCGGTGCGGCCTTGATGCAGGAACATCACATGGTTCGACACGTTGCGCGCAAAACCCATTTCGTGCGTGACGACGATCATGGTGCGGCCTTCTTCGGCGAGCTTCTGCATGACCTTCAGCACTTCGCCGACCAGTTCGGGATCGAGCGCGGAAGTCGGCTCGTCGAACAGCATCACGTCGGGGTCCATGGCGAGCGCGCGGGCAATCGCCACACGCTGCTGCTGTCCGCCCGACAGATGCGACGGATACTGCTTTTCGAGGCGCGGCGCGAGACCCACCTTCTCGAGATATTCGCGCGCGCGGTCTTCGGCTTCCTTGCGCTTCAGACCCAGCACATGAATCGGCGCTTCGACGATGTTCTCGAGCACATTCATGTGCGCCCACAAGTTGAAGTGCTGGAACACCATGGCAAGCTTCGTGCGGATGCGCTGCAACTGCTTGTGATCGGCGACTTCGAGATTGCCGGCGCGATCGGCTTTCGTCTTCACCATCTCGCCGTCGACGACGATCTGCCCGGCGTTCGGCCGTTCGAGGAAATTGATGCAGCGCAAGAAGGTGCTCTTGCCCGACCCGCTCGCGCCGATGATGCTGATCACGTCGCCCTTGTTCGCATTGAGCGACACGCCTTTGAGCACTTCGTTGTCGCCGTAGCGCTTGTGGATGTCCTGTACGGCGAGCTTGCAAGCTTCGGTTTGAGTCGTGTGGAGCAAGATGCTCTCCCTTTGAAAATACGGATCAATCTACGTGACAGCGCGAGAATAACGCGCCGCCCACTGCAAACACGGCGCGTTTCAATGCGTGCGCACCGCCAGGTAACCCAGCCAATGACGCTCGGCGCGACGGAACAACGCCACCAGCGCGAACGACACCACAAGGTAAATCAGCGCCGCGAGGCCGAACGCATCGAACGACTGGTACGTGGCCGAGTTCGCGTCGCGCGCCACCTTCAGAATGTCCGGCACCGTGGCCGTAAAGGCGACCGTGGTGGCGTGCAGCATCAGGATCACTTCGTTACTGTACAACGGCAAGGCCCGGCGCAGCGCGGACGGTATCACAATGCGCCGGTACATCGTGAACCAGCTCATGCCGTAGGCGCGCGCCGCTTCCACTTCACCGTGCGAGGTCGAGCGGATCGCGCCGGCGAAAATCTCGGTGGTGTACGCGCAGGTGTTTAGTGCGAAGGCGAGAATCGCGCAGTGAAAACCGCTGCGGAAAAACGCGTCCAGCACCTGATGCGAGCGCACGAATTCGAGGCTGTACATGCCGGTATAGATCAGCAGCAACTGCACGTACAGCGGCGTGCCGCGAAACACGTAAGTGTAGAGACGCACCGGCGTAGAGAGCCAGCGCTTCTTCGACACGCGCGCCACCGCCAGCGGAATCGCCGCACAGAAGCCCATCCCGACCGACGCCACCAGCAGCCACAGCGTGACCGCGAGGCCGGACATGCGCTGACCGTCCCAGTACAGGAACGCGCGCCAGAATTGATTGAGGATGTCGATCATGGTCTCAGAGCTCCGCGTGCCGCACGCCGATCGAATAGCGCTTTTCCAGCCAGATCAGCACGAGATTCGACGCGGTGGTGATCGCCAGATAGATCAACGCGGCGACCAGGATGAAGAAGAACATGTTGAAGGTGCTTTTGCCGGCGTCCTGCGCGGCTTTGACCACGTCGGCGAGACCGATGATCGATACCAGCGCCGTTGCCTTCACCAGCACCTGCCAGTTGTTGCCGATGCCCGGCAGCGCGAAACGCATCATCTGCGGGAACAGGATGCGCGTGAACACGCGCGCGCCGCTCATGCCGTACGCGCTGCCCGCTTCGAGCTGGCCGCGCGGCACCGCCAGAAACGCGCCGCGAAAGGTCTCGGTGAAGTACGCGCCGTAGATGAAGCCGAGCGTCAGCACGCCGGCCACGAACGGATCGATATCGAACTGCGGCAGATTCAGCGCGTCGGTGAGATTGTTGACCGCGATCTGGATGCTGTAGAACAGCAGCAGCATCAGCACGAGGTCGGGCACCGAGCGGATCAGCGTCGTATAGCCGGTCGCAATTGCCCGCAGCGGGCGGTTGAACGAGAGTTTCGCCGCCGCGCCCGCGAGGCCGAGCAGCACGGCGGCCGCCAGCGACAGGACGGACAGCTCGATCGTCTGGATCGTGCCGGCCAGCAACACCGGACCAAAGCCGTATAGGAACACGCGTGTCTCCATCCAGGTTGTTTGAGGATGTACCGGATGGTGTCGGCTTGTGTCTGCCCCACTCGTCCAGCATGGCGCGGAGTCTCGCAAGCGAAAATTAATTTCTCAAAGGCGCGCGCAGGCTTTGTTGCGATGCAACAAGACGTGCTTTGGCGCGTCGCGCGGCGTGCAGGGCTTGGTTTTGCGGGGAATTGGCGTTTGTCGGGCGGGAAGCGCGCGGCGAGCGCCGCCGCGATTTAGCAAGTTTCGGGTCGCTTTTTCGATAGACGCTAATCGATCCCCAGCCTTGCGCGGATCGCCGGCAGCATATGTTCCACCGCCGCGCGCCCTTCCTCGATGGCCGGCGCCGCACGGTGAAAGTCGAAAATCCCCATGCCGCCCAGGCGCGGCTGAATCAGGATATCCGCCGGCTCGCCCGCGAGGCGGCTGCGCGTAATCCGCACCTGCATGATGTCGATGCTCTGCGCAATCGAACTCAGCATGGACGGCACGCGTGCGCTCGGCGCGGGCGGCACGCGCACGTCGTCGGTGGTGCGTGCGTCGGCGGGCGCGAGCCACTTCGGCCAGGGCTTGCCGTTGCGGCGCAGCGCGAGCGGCGGCGGCGCCGTCGGATCGATGGCGGGCGTGTCGACCACCGCGCCGCCGAAATCGCGGCCATTCAGAATGTCGTTGTTCAGATCGACAGCGATCACGCAGTCCGCGCGCATGCCGCGCGCCACCGAAACCGGCACCGGGTTGCTCAAGCCGCCGTCCACCAGCCAGACGCCGTTGTGCCACACCGGCGTAAAAATCCCAGGGATCGCAATCGAGGCGCGCACCGCGTCGACCACGCTGCCGTCCTGCAACCAGCTCTCGCGGCCCGAATCGAGTTCGGTGGCGACGGCCGCGAACGGCATGTTAAGTTGCGCGATCGAACGGCCATTGAATTTGTCGGCGAAAAGCTGGATCACTTTGCGCCCGCCGAGCAGGCCGCCCGAGAGCCGCAGATCGAGCAGGCGCACCACCGTCTGCCACGTGAGCCGCGAGACCCACTCCTCGAGCCAGTCGAGATCGCCGTTCGCGTACACCGCACCCACCAGCGCGCCGATCGACGTGCCGCAGATCACATCGGGCTTGATGCCCGCATCGTGCAGCGCGCGAATCGCACCGATATGCGCCCAGCCGCGCGCGGCGCCGCCCCCTAACACCAGCCCGATCCGGCTGTATCGACGTCGACGAATCATCTTCTTCCCCGCTTCTGTCTTTTACCTTCCATCACCTTCTATCGCCCACGGATCACGTCCGAGCGCGAGGTCGTGTACACCTTCTGAAACTGGTCGAAATGCACGTTGAAGATACCCTCTTCGGTCACGCCGCCTTCGCGCCACTTCCAGCTCCACACGGTTTCCGGTTTGAGCGGAAACACCGCGACCTGACCGGGCTTGCCGAGCAACCGGCGCACTTCGTCCTCGCTCATGCCCATGCGGATCTTCGCGAAGTTGGCCGCCGTGAGCACCTGGGTGATCGCCTGCAATTTGCCGTCACGATCGATATCGACCATGTACGTATTCAGGCCCTGCGGGCCGCGTGGATATTCGAAGCGTTTGGAACCGTCGGTGAAGGTGCGCTCGGTTTCCGGCTTGCCCCACTGGTCGCGGATCTGCGCTTCGGTCGTGACGCCCGGCGTCATGTCCTTGAGCAGCAACGCATCCGGTTTGACGGCGTTGAAGAATTCCTTGAGTTTTTGCACGGCGCGGTCGCTCGATTGGTCGTCGCAACCGGCCAACGCGACGCACGCGGCCAGCATGGCGACAGTCAGCAGTTTGAGGCTCACAGCGATTTCTTCCTGTACGGACGCGGGCCGTGAAGGCCGCATCCCGTTGTGTAGTGTCTGCTACAGGATAACCGCGCACGAGCAAAACCGCGAGCGGGCGCGGCAAGGCGGTGTGCGCAGTCGTACACGATGGCTGAGGCAAGAGGCGGCGATGGCGGGAGCTCACGTGGCGAAGCACGTTGAAAACTGTCGCCACAAGCAAAAAGCCGACGCTGTGCAAAGCGTCGCCGGGTCGGTCGATACGGTCAACCGGAAAGTGGAAGCGGCCGTCTCGGCCACTGAAAACGAAGCACCGCGGACGACGCGCAGCGGTCTGGTTCCGCACGAAGCGGTGAGCAACCTTGGCTGCTCACCTTGCGCCATCGCCGGAATGGCAAACCGCTGCTTGATTGGCCGCCCTGGTCCCTCGATAAGCCTTCCAAGTGCAGTTAATCTAAACGGATTGGCGGGTTTAGACGAGAGCGCGTTTACACCGAATCGGCAGATGATTTGCGTTGGGTGGCGAGGTTGTCGGCGCCTTGCGACGAGACGTTTCAGGCGCGTCGCAAGGCGCCGCGTCAAGGCAACGGGAAACTGCGGTCGAAGCTCGGACGCACGTCCAGATGCGCGCGGATCACGTTGGCGGCTTCATACGTATCCGCCGTGCGCTGCTGGGCGGCCACGACGCTGTCGTCGATCGCCACCGGATGCACCTGGCCGCGCTGATAAACAGTCTTCAGCACATCGGTCGGCAGGCCCGTGACGCGCGACTGCATCGTCGCGACTTCGTCCGGATGCGAGAGCGCCCATCGCTGGCCGATCGCCACGCGCCGCAGGAAGTCGGCGAGTTGCGCGCGCTTGTCGGTGATCGCGCGTTCAGTCGCGACCTGATAGCTGAGCCCTTCCGAGAGGCCGACTCCGTTGGCGATGACGCGATCGTGATCGCGCGCTTCGCCGAGCGCGGTGTACGGATCCCACACCGACCATGCATCGACGCTGCCCGAGGCGAGCGCCGCTTTTGCATCGGCGGGCGCGAGGAATACGAAGGTGACGTCGCTGAGCGGCACGTTGGCCTTTTTCAATGCGGCGAGCGCGAGGTAGTGGCCGATCGAGCCGCGCGTCGTGGCGATACGTTTGCCCTTCAGACTCGCCGCGTCGTTGAGCGGCGACTGCGCGCCGACGACGATCGCCAGATCCAGCGGATTCGAGCGCGTCGCCGCAACCGCCCTCACCCGCGCGCCGGCGGCCAGCGCGAAGACGAGCGGCGCATCGCCGAGACCGCCGACGTCGACCGCGCCCGCATTCAATGCTTCGCCGAGCGGTTGCGCCGCCGGGAAGTTGAACCATTCGATCTTGTACGGCAGGTCCTTCAACTGGCCGGACGCTTCGAGAATGCCGCGCGTTTGCAAGGATTGGTCCCCGACCTTGAGAACCGGCACATCGGCTCCGTATGAAGGCGCGGCGCACAGCACGGCCGACGCCGCGAGCGCGGCGACGCCAGGCGCTGTGGACAATGCGCGTTTCAGAACAGATCGGATTGCGAAAGAAAAACGGGAGGTTGTCATGGGCAGCGCGTACGTCGTGGCAACGAGTGGATTTGGCATCGACGATAAGGCAGGCCTTTGTATAAGACAAACGCATTATTCTGCTAAGCAAATATGCGAAATTTTCTTGCGCGACCCGACGCGATCACGCGCCGGCGCGGGTATCATCGGGCGGATTCTTGTGCTTCCATCCGCTTACCGCTCATCATGAAGATCGACGAAATCGACGCCTACGTCACCGTGATTCGCTGTCAATCGCTGCAGCAGGCAGCGCTCTCGCTCGGCCTCACGCAACCGGCCATCACGCGCCGTCTGCAGAATTTCGAGGAGGCGCTCGGCGTCGAACTGCTCGACCGCAATACGCGTCCGCTCAAGGCGACAGCCACGGGGCGCATCGTCTACGAACAATGCCGCGTGATCCAGCGCGAACTCGACGTGTTGCGCGAGATCGTCGCCACCGATACACCGCCGGTCGGCACGCTGCGTCTGGGCGTCGCGCAGACGATCGCGGATATCGCGCTGAGCGAGGCGATGCGCGGCCTGAAGACGGACTATCCCGATCTGCAGGCGCGCGCGTCGACCGGCTGGGGCAGCCAACTCCTGCAACGCGTGGAAGAAGGCGAGCTCGACGCCGCCGCGATCCTGCTGCCCAGCAACAAGACCTTCGACGACGCGCTATCGGC
The DNA here is from genome assembly GCF_046028095.1 of Paraburkholderia phytofirmans. GTDB lineage: Bacteria > Pseudomonadota > Gammaproteobacteria > Burkholderiales > Burkholderiaceae > Paraburkholderia > Paraburkholderia phytofirmans_A. The sequence goes on along the minus strand of NZ_JAQQDJ010000006.1, from coordinate 226,919 downwards.
CCGCTCGCTCGGCCGCATCAAACTGGCGGTGGTCGCGCAGAAGGGCCTGCTGAAAAAGCGCGCGCATACGCTGGCGGAATGCCAGTCGATCGGCTGGGTGCTGAATCCGGATGGTTGCGGTTTCCGCGACGGCCTGCAACGCGCGCTCACCGGGCTTGGGCTCGCCCTCAAGCTAAACCTGGAAACGCTCGGCACCGAGTTGCAATTGCAGCTCGTCGCGGACGGCAACGGTCTTGGCCTCGTGCCGCTGCCTTTACTCCAGGCGAGCGCGCACGCGGACACGCTCGATATCATTCCGATCAGCGACTTCAAGCCGCTCATCGATATCTGGCTCGTGCAGCCGCGCGTGCTCGGCAAACTGCAACAGCCGGTCGAGCGCTTCGGCGCGGCTGTCGAGCGGCAATTCAAGGAAGCGCGCGCGCAGCGCGCGGCCTGAAACGCTCAGATCACGCGAAACCCATGCGTGCCATCGCGCCCGAGTTGCGCGACGAGACCATACTCCCATTCCAGATACGCGTTCATCGCCTCGCGCGCGTTGTCGGTGCCTTCATAAGGACGCCGATAGCGATCGATGCGCGCCGACGCCATGCGCGTTTCCCCGCTCTCGACCGGCAAGCCCGCTTCGATCCACGCCGTCGTGCCGCCGCTCAGCACCTGCACCGGTTTGCCGGTCAGCGCCGCAACGTCGGGGGCGGCGAAGCGCGCGAGCTGGCTGCTGCCGCAGGTCACCACATAACGCTGCGCATCCGGCAGCTTGTGCAGCGCCTTTTCGAGTTCGCCGCGAATCACGAACCACGCGCCGGGAATATGGCGCTTCACATAATTCGCGCTGCTGGTGAAATCGAGCACGGCGGTGCCGCGCGATTGCAGCAGCGTGACCAGTCCGGCCGGCGTGATTTCATCGGCGTCGGGCGGCGTGGGTGCGTGGCGGGCCGCGGGCGCCGCGCCTTTCTCGCCGAAGTCCGCCGCCATCAAGCCATCGACCACATACACCTCGACGTTCATCTGCGCGAGCCACGACGCGGTCATGTTCGCGCGCACGCCGTCGTTGTCCGCGAGGATCACGCGCGCGCCGCGCACCGGCGCGAACATGTCGGTTTCCTGCACGAGCTGGCCGCCCGGCGCGCTGCGAAACCCGGGCACGTGGCCCGCTTCATATTCTTCCGGCGTGCGCACGTCGAAGCGATAGACGGTGCGTACCGCTTCGCCGGCCCAACGGCGTGCTTCGTCGCGTGACGTGCGGCCCACCTTCGCGCGATCTGCCACGGCGCGCGCCGAGTCGGCGGCGGCGAGGCGCAACTGATCGTCGGCGATCGGCTCGAAGCGGCGCGAACTGCCGTGCGCGAGCGCCTGACCGGCCAGCGTCCAGCCGATGGTGCCATTGCGCAGTGCCGCGACCGGATTCGGCACGCCCGCATTGATCAGCGACTGCGCGCCGATGATGCTGCGGGTGCGCCCCGCGCAATTGACGATGATCCGCGTCGCCGGATTCGGCGCAAGCTGACGCGCGCGCAGCACCAGCTCCGCGCCCGGCACGCTGATGCTGCCGGGAATGTTCATGGTCTGATATTCGTCGAAGCGGCGCGCGTCGAGCACCACCGCGTCGGCTTCATGATCGAGCAGCGCCTGCACTTGCGGCGCGGCCAGCGACGGCGTTTGACGCACGCTTTCCACCAGTTCGCCGAACGCCTTGCTCGGCACGTTGACGTCCTGGAACAACTCGCCGCCGGCCTCGCGCCAACCTTGCAAACCGCCTTCGAGCAAGGCGACGTCGGTGTAGCCCAACTCAGCGAGACGGCGCGCGGCACGTTCGGCGAGTCCTTCGCCGGAATCGAATACGACGATGGGCACTGCCTGGCGCGGCAAGCGCACGGGCGCGTCGAGTTCGAGCCGCGACAGCGGCAGATTGGCGGCGAACAGCGGATGACTGCGGGCGTGCGGATCTTCCTCGCGCACGTCGACGAGCGCGATTTCCTCGCGATCGAGCAGTGCGCGGCGCACGTCTTCGAATGATCGGGTACGAAATGCCTGAACGAAACTCATGAGATCGGGGACTCCTTCGCAACATTCCAGATATTCGGCAACACGTCGTTCGCGTAGCCGGAGATAAACGGCTTGCGGCTGGCGCCGTCCGGAAAGACAGACCGCTTCACCGCACCAATGTTTGCACCGTACACGTGAATGCTGATCGACGTACGGTCACTAAAAGCGTTACTCACACGATGAATATCGCCGATGCGCGGCGACACCGCATCCACGGCGCCGGCGTCGAGCCGCCTCGCCGCGGCGTTTTTTTGCGGCGTGCCGTCTTCGGCGATACGGTAACCCTGTGCAATTTCCGCGCCACGCAGCACGCCTATCAACCCCCACACGGTGTGATCGTGCACCGGCGTCGCCTGCCCGGGTCCCCACACAAAACTGACGATTGAAAAACGCTGCCGCGCATCCGCGTACAGCAGGTATTGCTGATACCGCTCGGGATCCGGTTGCGCGAAGGCGTCGGGCAGCCAGTCGTCATGCGCGATCAGTTCGCGCAGCGCGGCGCCGCCGCGTTCCAGCAGATGCGCTTCGGGCGCCGCTTCGTCGACGAGCGACGCAATCCGGCCGGCGAACGCGCGCAGGCGGTCCGGCCTCAGGGCTTGGGTCATCGATAGTTCAAAAGATAGGTTTGGATGGCGCTGATTGACGGCACTCACGAACCACGGGCGAGTGCGGTCTTGAAGGCGTTGGTCCACAGCGGTGCGACATCGACGCGCCGTTCGATCACGGCGGCAAGCGCGAAGGATCCGAACGTTGAGTCATCGTGTGGAAGTATTCAGGTGAGGACGTCGGGCTCGGCTTCGACCAGCCCTTCCAGCAGGCTCTGGAACGCGAACAGCGCGCCGCCCTCGCGGCCGACCTGCTCATGCGTGAGCGCGGCGATGTCGTGCGGAATCGCTTGCGGCGTGCCGGCGGCCTCAGCGAGCAGTTGAGTGTGGCATGCGTTGTCGAGCGCGATGTACCACCACGCCGCCGCTTCCACACTCGGACCGGCCGTGAGAATGCCGTGGTTCTTCAGGATCACGGCCTTGCGCTCGCCGAGTGCGGCGGCGATGCGCGCGCCTTCGTCGGTATCGAGCACGACGCCGCGAAAATCGTCGAATAACGTGTGGTCCTGATAGAACGCGCAGGAATCCTGGGTGAGCGGATCGAGCGTGCGGCCCAGCGTCGACCATGCCTTGCCATACAGCGAATGCGTGTGCGCCGCCGCGATCACATCGGGGCGCGCTTCGTGAATCGCCGCGTGAATCGCGAAGGCCGCCTGATTGACCGGCCCCTCGCCGACCACGATCTCGCCCTCGGCATTCACCAGCAACAGATCGGACACGCGGATGCGGCTGAAATGCTTGCCGAACGGATTCACCCAGAAGTGATCGGGCCATTCCGGATCGCGCGCGGTGATGTGGCCGGCGAGCCCCTGATCGAAGCCGTAGCGCGCAAACAGACGAAACGCCACCGCGAGCCGCTCCTGCCGGTAACGGCGTTCCGCCGCGATGCTCTCGCGCGGCGGAACGTCGTCGAACCAGAATTTGCGCAGCGGCGCGTGACGCTGGATTGCGGGTGGTTCTTTGCCAAATGTAGTGAGAGAAAGATCGGTCATCGCGCCTCCGTTCATGCCGCCACGCGCTCAACGCGCGCGATGCGTTCGCGCGTGGCGGGAATCAGTTCGCGGCCGTAGTCGATGGCGTCTTCCAGCGGATCGAAGCCGCGGATGAGGAACGTCGAGACGCCGAGCGCGTAATACTCGGCGAGCGTATCGGCCACCTGTTCCGGCGTGCCGACCAGCGCGGTCGAATTCGAGCGCCCGCCGATTTCCTTCGCGACACCGGTCCACAAACGCTCGTCCGCGCGATCCGATTCGCCCGATGCCGCGAGCAAGCGCCGCGCGCCTTCACTTTGCGCCGGGCCGCCCACGCCGATGCCTTGCGCCGCGCGCAGCCGCTTTGTCTCTTCGAGAATGTGGTCCGCGCGCTCCCACGCCGCTGCTTCGGTAGCGGCGAGAATCGGCCGGAACGACACCGAGAAACGCACGCTGCGGCCGTGCTTCGCGGCCTCCGCGCGCACGCGGGCGACCTGCTCGCGCACTTGCGCCTTCGACTCGCCCCATAGCGCGTAGACGTCCGCATGACGGCCGGCGATTTCGAGCGCGGGCGCCGACGCCCCACCGAAATACACCGGAATATGCGGCTGCTGCACGGGCTTCACTTCCGAGAAGCCCTGTTCGAAGCGATAGTACTGACCGTTGTGATCGAACGGTTTCGTTTCGGTCCAGATGCGCCGCAGGATGTGCAGATACTCGTCGGTGCGGGCGTAGCGTTCGTCGTGCGTGAGGAAGTCGCCGTCGCGACGCTGATCGGTGTCGTCGCCGCCGGAGATGATGTGCACGGCGAGGCGGCCGCGCGAATAATGATCGAGCGTGGCCAGTTGACGCGCAGCGAGCGTCGGCGCGACAAAACCCGGTCGATGCGCGAGCATGAAGTGCACCTTGCTGGTCACACTCGCCGCGTGCGCGACGGTCAACAGCGCATCGGGGCTGGTGGCATGATGCGGCACGAGGACGCGGTCGAAGCCCGCTTCTTCATGCGCGCGCGCAAACTGCTCGACATAATCGATGTCGATGACAGGACCTTGCGCCGCGTGGGTTTCGGACACCTTGCGGGTCTGGATCATGCCGATGAATTCGATGGACACGTTCGTGTCTCCCTGAATGGTTTCTGCCCGGCGGGGCGGTGACGTGGCTGGCTGGATGCATGGCTTTCGTGCGAGGGGTTAAGGTAGCAGCGCGACATGCGCTTGTTAAATATTGATCAGCCATATCTATATCGGATTTGCATGTAACGCTTGAGTGTTTCCGGCTCGGCGTTTTGTGTGTTGTGCCTGTTTTGCCTGTATTGCCTTTTGGCACGCCCTGCGCGAGCAAACCCCCTTTCGCGAGCATGGACATCGCTGCGTGGTCAGCAGAAAAGCACAACCTTTGCGAGAATGCCCCATCGCGCGCAAGCGCCGGAAACAACAAGTGAACAGACAATGATCCCCTTCTCGGTCCTCGACCTCTCGCCGGTCACCGCGGGCGCCACGCCGGCAGACGCGTTCAGGAACACGCTCGACCTCGCGCAGCACGCGGAAAAATGGAACTACCGCCGCTTCTGGCTCGCGGAACATCACAATATGACGGGCATTGCCAGCGCCGCGACCTCGGTGGTGATCGGCTATGTCGCGGGCGGCACGAAAACGATCCGCGTCGGCTCGGGCGGCATCATGCTGCCGAACCATGCGCCGCTCGTCATCGCAGAACAGTTCGGCACGCTCGCGTCGCTTTATCCCGACCGTATCGACCTGGGCCTCGGCCGCGCGCCCGGCACCGATCAGAGCACCGCGCGCGCGTTGCGCCGCGACCTGCAAAATAGCGCGGACTCGTTCCCTGACGACGTCGTCGAATTGCAGCGTTATTTCGCCGACCCCGTGCCGGGCCAGCGCATTCGCGCGGTGCCGGGCGCGGGGCTGAACGTGCCGCTGTGGCTGCTCGGTTCGTCGCTGTTCAGCGCGCAACTCGCGGCGGCGCTCGGTCTGCCGTTCGCCTTCGCATCGCATTTCGCGCCGGACTACATGCTCACGGCGTTGCAGGTGTATCGCTCGCAATTCCGTCCGTCGGCCACGCTCGATAAACCGCATGCGATGGTCGGCGTGAATCTGTTCGCCGCGGATACGAATGAAGAAGCAAAACGCCTTTTCACCTCGTTGCAGCAGCAGTTCATCAATCTGCGACGCGGCACGCCGGGTCAGTTGCAACCGCCGGTCGAACGGCTCGAGGCCTCGGAGATGGAATTGAATGGCGTAGCGCACTCGCTCGCGTGTACGGTGCTGGGCGATCGCGATACGGTGCGCGAAGGCTTGAAGTCGATCATCGAGCAAACCGGCGCGGATGAATTGATGCTGACCGCGCAGATTTACGATCACAAGGCGCGGTTGCGCTCGTTCGAGATCGGCGCGCAAGTGCGTGAGGAGTTGGCGGGCGGCAAATAAGACAGGTAACTCCGTCGACAAATGTAAAAAGGGCAGCCCGTGGCTGCCCTTTTTTGTCGATCGGCGCGACTCGGTCGCGGCACCGATTCAATGGTTCGCCGGCATCGCCGCGAGGCCGTCCAGCAACGCTTTATGAAACGCCTGCGGATCCTGCATCTGCGGTGCATGTCCCAGTTCGGCGAATTCGACGAGCGTGGCGTGCGGAATCGCCTTTGCGGCGGCTTTGCCGAGTTCCGGGTAATGGCCGATTTTCGCGCGCACTTCTGCGGGCGCGGCGTCCTTGCCGATTGCCGTGGTGTCCTTCTGGCCGATCAGCAACAGTGTCGGCATGCTCAGTTGACCCAGCTCATACACCACCGGCTGCGTATAAATCATGTCGTACAGCAACGCGGAATTCCACGCAACGATCTGCTTGCCCGGACCGCGATACATGCCCGCCAGCATCTGCACCCACGGTTCGAAGCTCGCGCGCCATTGTCCCGCGTAGTAGGTGGATTGCTCGTAGCGGCGAATGCTCTCGGCGGTCGTCTTCAGCTCGCGCTCATACCACTGGTCCACGGACAGCGAAGGCACGCCCTTCGCCTTCCAGTCCTCCAGTCCGATCGGGTTGACCAGCACCAGTTGCCGCGTCTCGCGCGGATACATCAGCGCGTAGCGGATCGCCAGCATGCCGCCAGTGGAATGCCCAATCACCGTCGCGTCGGTCACGCCGAGCGATTCCAGCAACGCATGCGTATTGCGCGCGAGCTGTTGAAAACTGTACTGATAGTGCTCGGGCTTGCTCGACTTGCAAAAGCCGATCTGGTCCGGTGCGATCACGCGATAACCGGCGTCGCTCAGCCGATGAATGGTCGCGTCCCACGTCGCCGCGCAGAAGTTCTTGCCGTGCAGCAGCACTGCCGTGCGGCCGTTCGCCTTGGCCGGCTTGATATCCATGTACGCCATATGCAGCGCCACCCCTTGCGAGGTGAAGTCGTACTGGCTGACCGGCGCCGGGTAGTTGAAGCCCTGCAACTCGGGGCCGTACGCCGGGCCGGTATCGCCGGCGACGCTCGTAGCGGCGGAAGCGGCCGGACTAGCCGGACTCCGCGTGTCGACGCTCGCGGACGCGGTGGTACTTGCGGGCGTGGCGGCAGAAGCCGCGAAAACGGCGGACGCGGAGCCAGCGGCTAGCGCGCAAACGCTCAACGTGGCGAGCAAGGACAGGCGGCGAAAACTCATCGAAATTTTTTCTAAAAGGAAAAAGCACGGGGAGGCATACGCGGCGAACGCACGGTGAGACCAGCGCCCGAACCTGCGGCCGGAAGCGCACGATTCTACGACGCGCGGCCCGGCTTTGCTGCCGCCGACGCAAGCCGACAGGGCCATGGCGACCGTGGCACGCATATTGCGGTGCCTCACCTCACGCTCCATGTGTGTCGTGGCGCACGGATCGCCGCGGTGCAAGGGGTGATCGTGCGCAAGGGGGCGCACGAGCGGCATCCGCACAATTCTCACTACTCGTGCGCGGCAAATCGGTGCTAGAACTAGCAGACGGGCCCGCGAAGACGGAGCCGGCGCGCAGCACGATTCATCAGTGGAGAGCAAGCGACCCACCCATCCGGGGCATACTAATCAGGAGACAGACATGGACACTCCGGCACGGCTGAACGATCTGCAACGCACTACCCTCGCCATCGTCCTTGCGGGCGGACGGGGCACGCGGCTCGGGCCGCTTACCAACAAACGCGTGAAGCCGGCGGTGCACTTCGGCGGCAAATACCGGATCATCGATTTCGCGCTCTCCAACTGTCTGAACTCCGGCATCCGCCGCATCGCAGTCGTCACGCAATATAAGGCGCACTCGCTGTTGCGCCATCTGCAGCGCGGCTGGAGTTTCCTGCGCGGCGAGATGGGCGAATTCATCGACCTGTGGCCCGCGCAGCAGCGCGTGGAAGGCGCGCACTGGTATCGCGGCACTGCGGACGCGGTGTTCCAGAACCTCGACATCATCCGTTCGATCCGGCCGAAATACGTGGTGGTGCTGGCGGGCGACCACATCTACAAGATGGACTACACGCGCATGATCGCCGACCACGCCGAAAGCGGCGCGGATTGCACGGTCGGCTGTATCGAGGTGCCGCGCATGGAGGCGGTGGCCTTCGGCGTGATGCACGTCGATGCAAACCGCCGCGTGACCGACTTTCTGGAAAAGCCCGCCGACCCGCCCTGCATTCCGGGCCGCCCGGATACGGCGCTTGCCAGCATGGGCATCTACGTGTTCAGCGCGGATTACCTGTATTCGTTGCTCGAAGAGAACATCTCCACCATCGACACCGATCACGACTTCGGCAAGGACATCCTGCCGCGTGTGGTCACGCAAGGCACGGCGATCGCGCATCCGTTCAGCATGTCGTGCGTGTCGTCGGATCCGAACGTGGAGCCGTACTGGCGCGACGTCGGCACGATCGACGCTTACTGGGCCGCCAATCTCGACCTCGCCTCCACCATCCCGACGCTCGATCTCTACGATCGCAACTGGCCGATCTGGACGTACCAGGAACAGTTGCCGCCCGCCAAGTTCGTACGCGACATGAAGGGGCTGCAAGGCTCGGGCAATAATCTGATCGTGTGCGGCGGCTGCGTGATCTCGGGCTCGCAGATTTCGCGCTCGGTGCTCTCGTCGAATGTCAAAGTGAGTTCGTTCTGTAACATCAATGAGGCAGTCTTGTTGCCGCAGGTCACCGTCGGCGCGAGCTGCCGGCTGCAGAAAGTAGTGATAGACCGCGGCTGCGCGATACCGGAGGGCACGGTGATCGGCGAAGATCCGGTAAGCGACGCCGAGCGCTTCTACCGTACCGACGACGGCGTCGTGCTGGTCACGCCGGAGGCGCTGCGGCAGAAGGTCTAGTCAGGCCGGCTGCCGCCGGCTCAGCCGCGCCCAACCCGAACCAACAGGACAGAGACGGAGCCTATGACGATTCGCGCCCTGCACGTCGCAAGCGAGCTGTATCCCCTCCTCAAAACGGGCGGTCTCGCCGACGTCGCGGGCGCGTTGCCGCCCGCGCTGATCGAGCGCGGCGCCGATGTGCGGGTGCTGCTGCCCGGCTTTCCGGCGGTGGTCGCCGGCCTGACCGACCTGACGCCGGTCGCGCAACTGGGCCGCCGCTTCGACGCGCCGGGCGTCACGCTCGAACGGGGCACGCTGGCGTCGAACGGCCTGGTCGTCTATGTGATCCGCGCGGCCACGCTGTACGACCGGCCCGGCAATCCGTATCTGAACGACGAGCACGTGCCTTACGGCGACAACGCGCAGCGTTTCGCGCTGCTCGGCTGGGTCGCCGCGCAACTCGCGCAGCAACTGGACCCCGCCTGGTCGCCGCAAATCATTCACGCGCACGACTGGCATGCGGGGCTCGCGCCGGCCTATCTGAAAGCGGCCGAGCGTCAGCATGGCAAGCGCTTCGCGCGCAGCGTCTTCACGGTGCATAACCTCGCGTATCAAGGCGTGTTTCCCGCGCACCAGTTCGGTCAGCTCGGCCTGCCGGACGATTTTTTCAGCGTGCACGGCGTCGAGTTCTATGGGCAGATGTCGTTTCTCAAGGCGGGGCTGTACTACAGCGACCGCATCACCACCGTCAGCCCGACCTATGCGCGCGAAATCCAGACGCTCGCCCAGGGTGGCGGCCTCGACGGTTTGCTGCGCCATCGCGCGCACGATCTGAGCGGCATTCTGAACGGCGTCGACTACACGGTCTGGTGTCCCGGCACCGATGCCCTGCTCGAGAACCACTACACCGCGACGCGGCTCGCGGGCAAGCTTGCGTGCAAGGAAGCGCTGCAAAAACGCTTCGGCCTCGCGCAGAAAAGCGATGCGCTGCTGTTCGGCGTGGTGAGCCGGCTGACCGAGCAGAAAGGCCTCGACCTGCTGCTCGAAGCCGTGCCGGCAATCATCAAACACGGCGGACAGCTGGTCGTGTTCGGCACCGGCGACCCGGCGCTGGAAAACGGTTTGAAACGCGTCGCGCACACGCATCCCGAGTCCGTAGCGGTGGAGCTGGGCTTCGATGAAACGCTCGCGCATACGATCGTCGCGGGCAGCGACGTGATCGCGGTGCCCTCGCGTTTCGAACCATGCGGCCTCACGCAACTGTATGCGCTGGCCTATGGATCGCTGCCGCTCGTGCATTGCGTGGGCGGTCTTGCGGATACGGTAGTGGACGCGTCGCTCGAAAATCTCGCCGACGACCTCGCCACCGGTTTCGTGTTCGAACGATTCGACCCGAAGGGGATCGGCGCGGCCATCCGCCGCGCCTTCGCGCTCTATGGGCGCCGCACCGAATGGAAGGCGACCCAGCGGCGCGCGATGCGTCAGGACTTCGGCTGGGGCGCCTCGGCGGAGCGTTATCTGGCGTTGTATCGCGAGCTCGCCTGAGTTCGACCGGCTGCAGGCCGCGCAGCATTTTGCAAGCTGCGGGTGGCTTAACAGCCGCCCTCCACCGCGTCCGCGTCTGATGGTTCGGCGCAACAAGTCGGGGACGGATCGACTCGCGCGCGGCAAACTCATGTATTGTTTCCCCACGAAGCAACGCATGCCGATTTCCTGCAATATCTGAAGCAATCCTGCCGCATGAGGCGTCCGGTGCTTGCCGGATCGCCGCCGCGGTGCACCCTTCCCGTTTTATTTAATCGCGCAGACCGTTTGCGCGGGCCACACCATGACGAAAAGCGTTCTGAGCATCCAGTCACATGTCGTCTTCGGTCACGCCGGCAATAGCGCCGCGGTGTTTCCGATGCGTCGGCTCGGCGTCAATGTCTGGCCGCTCAATACCGTGCAGTTCTCGAACCACACGCAATACGGCCATTGGACCGGCAGCGCGATCGACGGCTCGCAAATGGAGGATCTGGTCGACGGCATCGGCGCGATCGGCATGCTGCCGCGCTGCGATGCGGTGCTGTCCGGCTATCTGGGTACGCCCGAACAGGCGGAGTCGGTGCTGGAGATCGTCAAGGCCGTGAAGGCCGCCAATCCGCGCGCCTGGTACTTCTGCGATCCGGTGATGGGCGCGGCGAGCGGCTGCAAGGTCGAACCGGGCATCCAGGAATTTCTCGTGCGCACCATGCCCGAGATGGCCGACGCCATGGCGCCGAACCACACCGAATTGCAGCGTCTGGTGGGACGCGAGATCGAAACGCTGGAAGAAGCCGTGACCGCCTGCCGCGAACTCATCGCGCGCGGGCCAAAGCTGGTGCTGGTCAAGCATCTGCTCGACCGCAACAGTCCCGCCGACCGCTTCAACATGCTAGTCGTCACCGAACGCGAATCGTGGATGGGGCAACGTCCGCTCTATCCGTTCGCGCGGCAACCGGTGGGCGTGGGCGATCTGACGAGCGCGGTGTTCGTCGCGCGTACGCTGCTCGGCGATTCGATTCGCGCGGCCTTCGAGCACACGCTGGCAGCCGTGAATGCGGTGGTCAAGATGACCTGGCAGGCTGGGCGCTATGAGCTCGAACTGGTGGCCGCGCAGAATGAAATCGCACAGCCGCGCGAGTGGTTCGATGCGTGGGTGGCGGATACGGCGTAAGCGGTGGGCGTTGCGTAACGCGCTTCAGGCAATCGTCAACGCTCGCAACGCGCTGATCGGGTAGCGCAAGCAATCCGTAATGCGCGCGTCGCGGCAATCGATTCGCGCGTCGCCTCTCGACTGTCAGCCGGCCGTCCTATAATGCGTGCCGCGTGGACAAGGCACCTGCCCGCCCACACCGCATTTTTCAGGCATCCGGCATTCAGCAAACGAGGCATCGATGGACGGTTATATCCGCAGCGAGCGGGAAGAATTTTTTGAGCAGTTGTGCATCAGCGTCGACGCCGACGAGGCGCACGAACAGGAAGCGATCGAGTTCTTCGAAAGCCAGTTCGACCAGGCCGACTTCGATCCGGCGCAGTGGCTCGACATCGCCTTGTACTACTCGCCGGCGGTGGCGCGCGGCATCGTCGACATGGTGACGCCGGACGACAAGGCGCGCAGCAATATCGCCGAAGTGATCGCCGACAATCTCGACATCTCGTACGGCGAGGACGAATGCCAGCAGTTCGCCGAGACCATCGAGTTTGCGCTGAACAACGGCGTGCCGGTGGATATCGACCTCGTGCTCGACGGCTGCCAGCGTGCCCTCGACGATCTCGACACGTGGGCCGACGACGACACCAAGGCGCCGCTTTTGCGTCTGCGTGAAGAGTTGTTGCGGCAGCAAGGCGAGCGTTGAGTGCTTGGGTTTGCAGGCCGTGGCGCGCTTCTATTTTGACGCGCCGCGGGCGCGAAATCACTCCGCTACAAGGCGACGGTCACGCTGCCCGCGCATTCGCTCACGCCTCGGCGCGTTGGGTCGCACGGCTCGCGGGTTGAGTCTCGCTTCATCGCCAGGGCCGCACGGACTGCGGCTTTAATCACGCTAGCGCATAAGCCACACGGCCGGCGGGTCCAAACCTGCTACAGCCGCAACCACACCGCCGGCGCGCTCGCGCCAGCCTCTTAAGCATATGCCGCAATCCGCACCCGCGCACCCGCGCCGGGACGCCGCCAGCGAACGCGCTGCGCGGGCTATGCCGAAATGCTCATTCAAAGCGCCTCGAACTGCCAAGACGGTGCCAATTTGGCTTTCTATATTCGCGCCAGATTGATCGCCGCTTGAACGCAAAGGCGCGCAAGTGCGCGCATTCCCGCATTGTTCAAAGCGACCGATCATTCGTAGTCTTTCGATGCGCGCATGCGAAGTCCATGGGCGCGCGTCGATCCAGCGTTACTGCCTTGCCGCTTTCACAACCTGAAACTGTCGATGGAAGGAGAGACCATGAGTCTTCGCTACACGCTGAAACCGCTTGCCCTGTTCGTTGGCGCTATCTTCGCCATCGCGCCGCCGGCCAGCTTCGCCGACGACCTGCCGGTGAAGATCGGCTTTGCCGCGCCGCTGACCGGTGCCAACGCCGGCTACGGCAAGGACCTGGAAAACGGCGTCCGGCTCGCGATCGAGGAAGCCAACGCGCAAAAGATCAAGATCGGCGACAAGGTGGCCCAATTCCAGATCGTCTCCGAAGACGACCAGGCCGACCCGCGCATCGGCGTGCAAGCCGCGCAGAAGCTGGTCGACGCGGGCGTGTCGGCCGTGGTGGGCCACTTCAACTCGGGCACGACGATCCCCGCTTCGCAGGTCTACGAGCAGGCGGGCATTCCGGTGATCGACCCGGCCGCCACCAACCCGATCATCACCGGGCGCGGCTTCGCGAACACCTTCATGGTGATTTCCACGGATGCGCAAAACGCCGGCAACGCAGGGGTCTATGCCGTGGAAGTGACCAAGGCCAAGCGCATCGCGATCATCGACGACCGCACCGCGTTCGGCCAGGGCGAAGCGGATGAGTTCGAGAAAGCCGTGAAAGCGCACGGCGGCAACCTCGTGGCGCGTGAGTACACCGACAACAAAGCGGTCGACTTCAGCACGCAGATCACCAAGATCAAATCGACCAATGCCGATCTGATCTTCTTCGGCGGTCTGGACACGCAGGCCGCGGGCTTCGCCAAGCGCATGAAGCAACTGGGCATGAACGCGCAATTGGTGGGCGGCGGCGGCGTGATGGATCAGGACTTCATCAAGCTCGCGGGCGATTCGGCCGAAGGCGTGATGGCCTGGGAATATGGACGGCCGCTCGCGCAATTGCCGGGCGGCAAGGACTTCTCCGCGAAGTTCAAAAAACGCTTCGGGGTGGATATCCTGTCGTATGCGCCGTTCGGCTATGACGGCGCCTGGGCCGCGATCAAGGCCATGCAGAAGGCCAAGTCCAGTTCGCCGAACGACTACCGGTCCACGCTCAAGGCCATCGATTTCGAAGGCGTGACCGGCAAGATTTCCTTCGACAACACCGGCGCGCTGAAGAGCGGCGCGTCGACGCTTTATCAGGTCAAGAATGGCGCGTGGGTGCCCATCGTGACCAAGAGCGGGAGTTAAGGCGCGTGTGACCCCGGCACGGATTTCGATGTTGCGCCCGTGCCGGCGCAATCGCTATGGGTTCTTCGAATTGGCGGCCTTGACCACCAGTTCGCCGTCGAGATCGCGCTCGATCCGCACGAGATCGTCGTGCATCTCGGCGAACTCACTCGCGGAGCACATCTGATGGCCAAAGGCGGCACGCAAGTGCCGCCTGACCTGCAAGACTCGCGCGGCAGAATCGTAGACGTAGTGGGATGAAAAGGTCAGGAAGCGGTTTTGCACCGCCGTGTCGGACGGTAAATCCGTCACTCGTACGAAGCGCGGCAGCGTCATTTCCAGAGTCTCGTCGAACTCTCCGCCGATGCACGTCCAGGGCTGAGTCCTCGCAGGCTCCGCGAGCCACGCCTGCACCTGCGAGCCCATGCCGCCGGAGAAGCTCGTCAACGCCGGCACCGCCGTCGTGCCGTCGGTCCAGACGAAGTGCTCCACCTTCCCTTGCATCGACGTGGCGAACGGTCCGGTCGTGGCTCTGAGATCCGCCGTGCGCAATTGTGTCGTGCCGTGCAAGCCCGTCTGCAATAGACGGTTCGCGGCGATCTGTTGCGTGCGCTGCCGCGTCGAGCGCCGAAAGGTATTGCGCTCGATTTCGGCGGTAAAACCCGCGTCCTCCGCGCGGTAAGCGTAATTCGCCGCCCCGCTTTCATCGATGTCGATCTGCACGCGCGCGCTGCGTTCGCGCAACTGCGTGGCCGGCGTGCGCGACAACACGCCCGCGCCGACCAGCAAGACCGGCCGGTCCATCACACTCGGCGGCAGATAGCCGAACGCCGTGCCGCCCGCCGTCGTATCCGCATACAACGACAACTCAGGAATCCAGATAATCGCGTGATTGATCGCGCTTGATCCGTAGCCGGGCACGTCCGGCAAACTGTAGTACGGCCCGAGATTGAGCAGCACCGCCTCGCTGCGGATGCCGACCGCGGCCAGCAACGCGCCGTAGAGCGCGACGTGGTCCTTGCAGTCGCCGTAACGGTTGCGCAGGATGTCGGCCGCCCTGTGCGGAATCGCCGCCGTCTCGCCGAGAAACAACGCCACGTAGCGGATATTCAGACGCATCCAGTCGTAGAGCCGTTGCGCCTTCACGCGCGGATCGTCGGTGCCGGCGGTGAGCGCTTGCGCGAGACGGACAATCGCCGGATCGCCGGTCGTCGCGTCAGCTGCGGGGCCGCGATAGCGCGCGGCAAAATTCGCGAAGTCCGGCACCGTCGACACCATCAGCCGATCGCCCCAGTTCGCGTAGCCAACCGAGCCCGCTTCGAGCGGCGCATACGGCCCGTGCCGGTAGTCGAACTCGTAGCGGGTACGGCCGTTTGCCGTGACCGGCGGCACGGCGACGTAGCCGCGCGCGTCGGCGTAGAGCGGCACGTCGGCGAGCAGATCGAAGATCAGGCGCTGCAATTCGACCGGGTCGCGCGTCGGCTCGACGAGGTACGCGAAGGTGCCCGCCTGCAAGGGCTTCGTGCGCGTCTTGCGAAACGCCAGATGCACGCGCGAGCCCGGCTCCACGCCCGGGAAGATCACCGTGCGCAACACGCCGTCCTCGAAACTCGGCGCGCCTGCCGAGCGCGGCTCCTGCACGTCGCGGATCGCCTCGGGACCGACCGGATGCGCAACGCCGTCCAGGTCGATCGTTTCGGCGGCCAGCAACTGCACCTGCTCGATGTCCTTGTTGAACCACACGTAGCGTTGCGCGATATCGTCGACGCCGCTCGTCGTGTTGGCCCGCAAGACGGTGTCGTCGTGTTCCTCGACGGAGCCGTCTTTCTGGATCGTGAAGAGGTGGACGTCGCGCTCGATCGTGGAAGGCGCGCGATCGTCGCTGGATGCGGTAGACGCGCTGTCGTCGGCGAATGCGCTAAGCGCGACGCACGCGCCTAGCGTCGACCCGCAGGCCAGCCTGAGAAAAAACGCCACGCGCGGCGTCATGTGCGCCGCACCCTGCCCCGCGCACCATCCTGTCGACAACGCGCAAGCGCCTGCTGCAGCGTGACGGCAATTTTCCCCAAGATGCACCTCGGTTGAGTTCGTATCGTGGTTTTAGCACAATGATGGCCCGCGCGTTCCGGCCTCGGTCCGCCGACGCCGAGCGATGCACGGCACGCCGATCGATGGAACTTCACCGGACATCACGCGGCATTCGTTCCGTTGGACCGGCGTGGCGCTCGCGCACGACGGCGTGACGTGGACATTCGAGGCCGAGTTTCACGGCCGTCGCAGGAGTGCGTCTCAGCCTGCGTAAGCAAGCGCTAACTGGCACCTCACTGGCTCATTCCGTCTCGCCGAGTTGCCCGAGCAACGCCTGCAATCGCTCGACGTGCCTGAGCAGCAGATGCCGATGCTTTTCGATCTGCTCCAGCCGTCCCGCGAGATCCGCCTGGATCGGATCGTCGAGATCGGCGGCGGCGATCACGTCCTCCACCTTGGCGCGCATCGTCGCCAGTTCGACCGGCGCGTGAGTCAGATGCCGCTCGAAACGCCGCACGTCCTGGATCGCCAGATCGCGGACCTTGCGAAAGTGCGCCTGACGCCGATGCGCTTCCGCGTCGAGGATTTCTTCCTCGACGCGCTTGGCCGGCCCCGGCTGGCCGAAAATCGGTTCGGGCGGCCGCAGCACCGACTTCTTTCGCACCGGATGCGCCGTGCCGCGAAACCGCGCGAGCGGCTGTTCGTTGTCGATCGCTTCACGCGCGTTGGGCGGGATGTCCTGCTCGGTGTGCGGCACGTTCATCCAGCCGCCCGGCAATCCCGTGACCGCTTCGATGCCGCGCACGAATTCCTCGCTGAATTCGCGCTGGCCGGACAACATCAGTTTCAGATAGCTCGCGGAAAAGGTCATCATGCGCGCGAGTCGCGTCGCCGCGCCGACCTCGCGGGTCAACAGCACCAGGTTTGCTCGCCAGACCGGGAGCAGCAATTCGTCGGAATCTTCCATCGCTGGGTCTTCCATCTTTTTGCCCGATGTAGAGATCACGCGCGTCGCGCGTTATCGTTTTGAAAGGGTAGACGCTTCACCGCATGGCGCGCAATCCCGGAATGCCACTGCGTGAACGTCGAACTGTCGTAAATACACGCCACCGCGCTATTACGCATCATTGCCCGCTATCCATTGCCGGTGGCGGCTCACCACGATCGTCGTTGTGAATTGACACCTGCATTTGCTCAGCGTTCCTCCGTTCCATGCGCGCGATGTGGCATGCTTACAGGCGGTCGCGGCACGCCCCGTGCTGCTCCGTTAGTACCCCAACACTGATTTAAGGATTTTGTAATGAAGAAGATCGTCCTCGCCATCGCCGCAGCCGCTGCAGCCCTGAGCGCCATCGCTCCCGCGCAAGCTTATGAACATCACCACCCTGTATGCCACAAGGTGCATGTTCATCATCACTGGGAAAAACGCTGCCACTAATGGCGGTGCCACGCCCTGACCGGCACGGCACGTCGTAAAGCCCCGCTAAACGCGGGGCTTTTTTTCGGCATCGGGTCCAGGTAGAGCAAGCAGATTTTCTTCAACGCGCTCTATACGTTCTGCGCGAAAACGGCAGCATGCAATCACGGACACATGCTGTTACACCTTTGCGGTGTCAGCCGACGCGCTCCACCGTGCCGCGCAACTTGTGCGGCTGTCGTGAAGCGCGTGGAAAAGAAGAGAAGACGAGCGGCGTGTCACGCCGTCGTGACCCGCTCCAATGCTTTCACGACGAGCGCTTCCAGCAGAGGCTCGACTTTCGCGGCCAACGTTTCGTCATACGCATACGGCATGTGCTCTTCCATATACGTGATCTGCGAGAGTTCGAGTTGCAACGCATGCACGCCTTGCGACGGCCGGCCATACTCGCGCGTGATATAGCCGCCCTCGAAGCGGCCGTTGGCGACAGCCGTATAGCCGCCGTCGTATCGCTCGACGATCGCGGCCATATCCTCGGCCAATCCCGCCACCGCGCTCGCGCCGTTCGAGGTGCCGAAGTTGAAATCGGGCAGACGTCCCTCGAAAAACCGCGGCACGTGTGAGCGGATCGAATGCGCCTCCCACAGCAGCACCTTGCCGTGTCTCGCTTTCAGCGCCGCGAGTTCGCCTTGCAGCGCCTCGTGGTAAGGCTTCCAGTAAGCGTCGCGACGGCGCGCGGTTTCGGCATCATCCGGGAGATGTCCGTCCAGATACAACGGCTCCTTGTCGAACGTATCGACCGGCAGCAGACCAGTCGTGTCCTGGCCCGGGTACAGATTCGCGCCATCGGGCGGACGGTTCAGGTCGATCACATAGCGCGCGTAAGTGGGCGCGAGAATCGACGCGCCCATGCGTCTCGCGAACGCATAGAGACGGTCCAGATGCCAGTCGCAATCGTCGGTGCGCTGCGCGGCGGGCGTCATCGTCGCGGCGATGTCGGCCGGGATTTGCGTGCCTAGATGCGGGATCGAAATGAGGAGCGGCAGGCTTCCCTGATGCAGCGAGAAAACCGGCGGAGTGTTCGAAGCAGTCATGTCAGTCCGGAATCGATAGGATCGAAGAATCAGTTCAGCAGTTCATGCGAGGCGCGCCGGCAAGCTGGCGCGTCACTCATTTGAGCAGGTCCGCCAGCGCCACCCGATAGCGCGCATATGCGCCCTCTTCATCGCGATGCCGGCGGTTGTCGACGACCTTGTCGCCGCCCGCGTAGACGTCGCGAATCGGTGTTTCGCCATGCTCGCAGAATACAACGCCCGAGAGCCACGCGTCGGGCGCATGCTCGGCAATGCTCGAATGATCTGCGTCGAGCACGAGCCAATCGGCGCGGCGGCCGGCTTGCAGCGCACCGACCGCGCGTCCCGTCGCGTGCGCGCCGCCTTCGAGCGAGGCGTCGAACAGACGATCGGCAACATGCGTGGCCTGCGCCGACGCCAGCACGTTGCGTTGTCGGCGCGTGAGACGCTGGCCGTATTCGAGCAAACGCAACTCCGCGCGCCAGTCGACGCCGATATGGCTATCCGAGCCCACGCCGATGCGTCCATGCGCGTCGAGATACTCCTGCGCCGGGAAAATGCCGTCGCCGAGATTGGCTTCGGTGGTCAGGCACAAACCGGCGACCGCGCCGCTTTTCGCGAGCGCCAGCGTTTCGTTCGCATCGACGTGCGTGGCGTGCACGAGGCACCAGCGGCTGTCGACATCGAAACGATCCAGCAGCCATTGCACCGGACGCGCGCCTTCGGTTTCGATGCACGCGTCGACTTCGGCGGTCTGCTCGGCGATATGGATATGAACGGGTGCCGAGTTCTCGATGCCGCCGAGCAGCGTACGCAACGAATCCGCCGATACGGCGCGCAGCGAATGCGGCGCCACGCCATAACGCAACGCGGCAGTTTCAGGGCGCGCCGCGCGCAACGTGCCGAGCAGATCGAGCAGACTTTCCGGCGTGTTGATGAAACGCTGCTGATCTTCACGTGGCGCGCGCGAACCGAAGCCGCTGTACTGATACAGCACCGGCAGCATCGTCATGCCGATGCCGCTCGCCGATGCCGCATCCACCACGCGTTGCGCGAGTTCCGCCTGATTTGAATAGCGGCTGCCGTCCGGCGTGTGATGCACGTAATGGAACTCGCACACCGACGTATAGCCCGCTTTCAGCATTTCGATGTACAGCCATTGCGCGACGCTCGCCAGGCCTTCCGGCGTGATGCGCGCGGCGAAGCGATACATCAGATCGCGCCAGCTCCAGAAGTTATCCGTGGCGCCCGCGCCGGATGCGCGATATTCGGTGAGGCCGGCCATCGCGCGCTGAAACGCGTGCGAATGAAGATTCGGCATGCCAGGCAGTACCGGACCAGCAGCCTTCTGCACGCCAAGAGGCGGCGTCGACGTATCGGGCGTGACGGCGGTGAGCGTGCCGTTCGCGTCCCACTCCAGCAGCACGTTGCGGCGCCAGCCATCCGGCAGATACGCGTACTCGGCGAATAGCGATTGATTCGATTGCTTGTGCGGTTCAGTCATCTCAGGCCCTGGCTCAATTCACGCCGCGTATAAACGGTCTCGCCCGCGCGCACGACTCGCGCGCACAGCGGACGTCCAATCCAGTAAGCCAGCTCGGCCAGCGAGTCGACCGACCACACCGCGAAATCGGCCGCGCGTCCCGCTTCCAGCGAGCCGTGGCGATCCGCCTTGCCAAGCGCGCGCGCCGCGTGCGACGTCACGCCTTGCAGCACTTCGGGCACGGTCATGCGGAACAGCGTGGTGGCCATGTTCATCATCAGCAGCAGCGAAGTGGCGGGTGATGTGCCGGGGTTGCTGTCGGTCGAAATCGCGATCGGCACCTGATAGCGCCGCAGCAATTCCAAAGGCGGCAACTGCGTCTCACGGATGAAGTAGTACGCGCCCGGCAGCAGCACGGCCACCGTGCCGGCTTCCTTCATCGCGGCAACGCCGGCTTCGTCGAGAAATTCGAGGTGGTCGGCGGACAGCGCATGATGACGCGCGGCGAGCGCGGTGCCGCCGCCGTTCGACAACTGCTCGGCGTGCATTTTCACCGGCAGCTTGTAACGTTCCGCCGCCTTGAAAACGCGCTCGCTTTGTTCCAGCGAAAAGCCGATGCGCTCGCAGAACACGTCGACCGCATCGACGAGGCCTTCGTCGGCAAGCGCGGGCAGCATGGTGTTGCAGACTTCGTCGATGTACGCGTCGGCACGGCCGGCGAACTCGGGCGGCAGCGCATGCGCGCCGAGAAACGTTGTATAGACGGTCACGGGATAGCGCTCGCCCAATTGACGCGCGACGCGCAGCATCTTGCGTTCGCTCGCGAGGTCAAGGCCGTAGCCGGATTTGATCTCGACCGTGGTCACGCCCTCGGCGAGCAAGGGTTCGAGACGCGCGGCCGATTGGCGGAACAACGACGCTTCGTCCGCCGCACGCGTGGCGCGCACCGTGGAGACGATGCCGCCGCCCTGCCGCGCGATCTCTTCGTAGCTGACGCCCGCGAGGCGCTGCGCGAATTCGTCCGCGCGCTGTCCGCCGTACACGAGATGTGTGTGGCAATCGACGAGACCCGGCGTCACCCACGCGCCGTGCAGATCTTCGCGCGGCCATGCGGCGTAGTCGGCGGGTAATGCGGATGCCGCGCCGAGCCATACGATCGTGCCGTTTTCAACGGCAATCGCGGCATCGGGCAGCGTATGTTGGGGATCGCCCTGTGGGCAAAGTTTCAGGTGGTGCCAGACGGTTTGCTTCATCGCGTGCTCTTTGCAGCTTGTTGCGTGTCTGTGGTGGTTCGCGTGCAAACGCCGTAAAAGTAGCAGACGTCCACGCGAATCGTCGTCATCGTTGCTTGTAACGGATGCTGATGGCGAGCAACGCGCCCGCGCCTTCGACCGTGCATGACAGCGCGTTCGGCGTATCGATGCGCAGCGTGTCGCCGGTAGCAAGCATTAGCACTTGCGCGTCGCCCGGCGTGACCGACACTGAACCTTCCGCGCAATACAGCAGAACCGCGTCGGCGGAAAGCGTGCGTTGCGTTGCGCCTCGCCATACTTCCACTTCGCCCTGCGCCACGTCACGCCGCACCATCAGGTTGAAGTCGCGAGTCGCGCCGTCGACCAGACGCGCGTCGATTTGCGCCTCGCCGGTGAAACGGGCCATGTCGAGCGCTTGCGTCAATGCATGCGTCTTCACGCCGTGCGCGCTATCCGCTTCGTCGAGCAACATGCCCGCGCCGGACAACAGCACAAGCGTGCGATCGATGCCGGCAAAGCGCGAGAACGGCCCGGCTTGCGCGACATCGGCCACGCTCACCCGCCACACGAAGGCGTCGAGCCCCGCGCCTTCGGGGAACGCCGCCACTTCACGCGTGACGCCGCCGCCGTTCTTCCACGGCGCCGCCACGAGCTCGGCGCCGCGAATCAGCGTGCGGCTTGCGCCGTTGCCGACAGGCGCGCTGTGAGGCATGCCTTGAAACGCCACGTTCAACGGCCCAGCATCGGCAGATTCAGACCCGCCTCGCGCGCCGTTTCCTGCGCGAGTTCATAGCCCGCATCCGCGTGACGCATCACGCCGGTTGCCGGATCGTTGAACAGCACGCGGCCGAGGCGCTCCTTCGCCGCATCCGTGCCGTCCGCGACGATCACGACACCCGAGTGCTGGCTGAAGCCCATGCCGACACCGCCGCCATGATGCAGCGAAACCCACGAAGCGCCGCCTGCCGTATTCAGCAGTGCGTTGAGCAGCGGCCAGTCGCTGACCGCGTCGGAGCCGTCCTTCATCGATTCGGTTTCGCGATTCGGGCTCGCCACCGAACCGGTGTCGAGGTGATCGCGGCCGATCACGATCGGCGCCTTCAGCTCACCGTTCTTCACCATTTCGTTGAACGCCTGGCCCAGACGATAGCGATCCTTCACGCCCACCCAGCAGATCCGCGCCGGCAAGCCCTGAAACGCGATACGTTCGCGCGCCATGTCGAGCCAGTTGTGCAGATGCGGATCGTCGGGAATCAGTTCCTTGACCTTCGCATCGGTCTTGTAGATGTCCTCCGGATCGCCCGACAGCGCGACCCAGCGGAACGGGCCCTTGCCTTCGCAGAACAGCGGCCGGATATACGCCGGCACGAAGCCCGGGAAATCGAATGCGTTTTCAACGCCCATTTCCAGCGCCATCTGACGGATGTTGTTGCCGTAGTCGAGTGTGGCCGCGCCGCGTTCCTGCAGCGTCAGCATGGCCTGGACCTGCTTGGCCATCGATTGCTTGGCAGGCAGCACGATGCTGTCCGGCACGGTCTTCTGACGCTCGCGCCAGTCTTCGACATTCCAGCCTTGCGGCAGGTAGCCGTGAATCGGATCGTGCGCGCTGGTCTGGTCGGTCACGCAATCCGGCGTGATGCCGCGCGTCACGCATTCAGCGAACACATCGGCAGCGTTGCCGAGCAGGCCGATCGACACCGGCTTGCCGGCTTTCTTCGCTTCCTCGAGCATGGCGAGGGCTTCGTCGAGCGTCGCCGCTTTCTTGTCGACGTAACGCGTCTTCAGACGGAAGTCGATGCGCGTCTCGTCGCATTCCACCGCGATCATCGAGAAACCGGCCATGGTCGCCGCCAGCGGTTGCGCGCCGCCCATGCCGCCCAAACCGCCCGTCAGAATCCAGCGGCCCGAAGGATCGCCGTTGAAATGCTGGTTCGCCACCGAGAAGAACGTCTCGTAGGTGCCCTGCACGATGCCCTGGCTGCCGATGTAGATCCAGCTGCCCGCCGTCATCTGCCCGTACATCATCAGGCCCTTGCGATCGAGTTCGTGGAAGTGTTCCCACGTCGCCCAATGCGGCACCAGATTCGAATTCGCCAGCAGCACACGCGGCGCGTCGGCATGCGTGCGGAACACGCCGACCGGTTTGCCCGATTGAATCAGCAGCGTTTCGTTTTCTTCGAGATCTTTCAGCGACTTGAGAATCTGATCGAAGCAATCCCAGTTACGCGCGGCACGGCCGATACCGCCGTACACGACCAGCGCATGCGGATGCTCAGCGACTTCCGGGTCCAGATTGTTCTGGATCATCCGGTACGCGGCTTCCGCAATCCAGGTCTTGCAGGTCTTTTCCGCGCCGCGCGGTGCGCGGATCGTGCGGGTAGGATCGAGACGCGGGTCGATGTGTTTCGGGTTGTTCATGATGGCCCTCGGAATGCTTGAAGATGGTCGAAAAAGATTCGGGTACGGCAAAAACGGCGACGTCAGAAATGTCCGGTGAAGCGATAGCGGCTGCCGGGGTGCCATAGATTGGCGATCGAAGCGACCTGGCTTTGCGACCACGTGCGCCGATGCAGCACGAGGCACGGCTCGAGTTCGTCCATGGTCAGCAACTCGCGCGTATCGCCGTCGGCAGCCAATGCCTCGATGCGGTACTCGACCCTCTGCAACGGCGCGACGCGCACGAGGTACTGGTTCGGCGTGGTGTTCGTGAAGTCCTGCAGCGCGTACTCGGGTGCGACTGCCGGATTGACCCAGCGCTCTTCGAGTTGCACCGGCTCGTCGTTTTCGAAGTGCAGCACGCGTGAATGAAACACCGGACTGCCCGCACTCACCTGCATTTCCTCGGCGAGCGCTTCGTCGGCGATGCTCGCGCCGATGTGCAGCACGTTGGCCTGATAGCGATGACCGCGCGCGACGATTTCGTCGGAGATGCTGCGGATCGCCACCAGCGTGGATTCGTACTTGGGACGGGCCACGAAGGTGCCCGACCCTTGCACACGCGTGAGCACCTGCTCCGAAGTCAGCTCGCGCAACGCGCGGTTGACCGTCATGCGCGCCACGTTGAATTCGCGCGCAAGCTCGTTTTCGGAGGGCACCTGGTCGCCTTCGCCCCATTCGCCCGCATGAATGCGCGCGAGGATGAAGTCCTTGATGCCCTGATAGGCCGGTGCGTTCATTGGCGTGCTGTGCCTCGCTGACTGCTTACTGTTCGGACGCGAAGGAGAACGGGCTCAGCTTCGCGATCGTGCCGTCCTGCACGAGACGCGTGACCGCCGCGATATCCGGTGCGAAGTAGTGATCGAGCTCGTAATGCGCGACGTCTTTGCGCACCACGTCCATCACTTTTTGCAGGCTCGGGCTGGTCTTGTGCGGCGCACGCAGATCGACGCCTTGCGCGGCGGCGAGTAGTTCGATCGACAGAATGTTCGCGGTGTTTTCAGCGATGTCGCCGAGCTTACGCGCAGCGAAGGTCGCCATCGACACGTGATCTTCCTGGTTCGCCGACGTAGGCAGCGAGTCGACCGATGCCGGATGCGCGAGCGTCTTGTTTTCCGAAGCGAGCGCGGCGGCCGTGACGTGAGCGATCATGAAGCCCGAATTCACGCCACCATCGCGCACGAGGAACGGCGGCAGGCCCGACAGGGTCGCGTCGATCAGCAGCGCGATGCGGCGTTCGGCCAGTGCGCCGATTTCGGCGGCGGCGAGCGCGAGGTTGTCGGCGGCGAAGGCCACCGGCTCAGCGTGGAAATTACCGCCCGACAGCACTTCGCCGGTGTCCGGGAAAATCAGCGGATTGTCGGAGACGGCGTTCGCTTCGAGCAGCAGCACGTTGGCGGCGTGGCGCATCTGATCCAGACATGCACCCATCACTTGCGGCTGGCAACGCAGGCTGTAAGGATCCTGCACCTTGTCGCAATCGGCGTGCGAAACGTTGATGCCCGAGCCTTGCAGCAGCGAGCGGTATGCGCCGGCCGCGTCGATCTGACCTTGGTGGCCGCGCAGTTCGTGAATGCGCGCGTCGAACGGCTTGACCGAACCCATGGCCGCGTCGACCGACAACGCGCCCGACACCAGCGCGGTGCGGTACAGGTCTTCGATGGCGAACATGTTGTAGAGCGCGAGCGCGGTCGAAGCCTGCGTGCCGTTCAGCAGCGCCAGACCTTCCTTGGCTTGCAGCGTGAGCGGCTTGAGGCCGACGAGCGCGAGGCCTTCGGTGGCCGGCATGCGCTCGCCCTTGGCGAACACTTCGCCGACGCCGAGCAGCGTTGCCGACATATGCGCGAGCGGCGCGAGGTCGCCCGATGCGCCGACCGAACCCTTCACCGGGATGACCGGCAGCACGTCGGCGTTGTACAGCGTGATCAGCGCTTCCATCACTTCGCGGCGGATGCCCGAGTGACCACGGCCGAGGCTCGATAGCTTCAGCGCGATCAACAGACGCACGACCGGACGCGACATCGGCTCACCCACGCCGACTGCATGCGAGAGCACCAGATTGCGTTGCAACAGTTCGAGCTGGTCGTGCGGGATATGCGTGCTGGCGAGGCGCCCGAAGCCCGTGTTGATGCCGTAGGCCGGTTCGCCCTTCGCGGCGATATCGGCGACGGCTTGCGCGCAGGCGTCGATCGCGGCGTGGCTGGCGGGATCGAGTTGCAACGCGACATGTTCGCGAGCGATCTGGCGCAGTTGAGGGAGGGTCAGGTAGCCGGGCTTCAGAGTCATCATGGTTGTCGTCCTGTCTATACAATTTGAGAAAGTCTAGCGGCGCCGGCTTGTATATACAACTTGTTTTTTGAGGTTTTGGCCTGGGGCTTTCCATTAGGGCGAGACGCATGCTTGGCTTGGATCTTGCCTCTGCCGAAATTTCCTGCGGCTCCGCGCCGTGATCGCCTTCTGAGTGTGTCGGATCTGAACTTGTATATACACGTTCAAAATCGCAGGCGCGAGGCGTAAAAAATATTTGGCCCGTGAACCGGAGCGCTTCGCAGCCTATAAGAGCGTTATAGAAGAGACCGCTCGATATGGCGCAAAAAAGCCCGCGCGCTCAGGCGAGCCGCGGGCTCCAGTTGACTCGACTAGTGATGGAATAGCGCCGCTAAAGCTTCACGCGCGCCGCGATGAAATCCAGAAAGCACTGCACGCGCCCCGCCAGCGACGCGCTCTGGTAGTACACCGCGCTTACCCGTTGCCGCTCGTCCGCCAGCACGTTGCCGAGAATCGGCACGAGACGCTTTTCGCGCACGTCGGCCGCGCTCATGAAATCGGCGAGACAGGCGATGCCCCATCCCGACAGCACCAGTTGCCGCAATGTTTCGCCGCTCGAAGCGGTAATCGCCGGCTCGATCTTCAGCGACTCCGCACCGCCCTTGCGCCCTTCCCGCAACGGCCAGCGATTCAGATGCTCCGGCGCCGTAAAGCCGATCAGCCGATGTTCGCGCAACGCTTCCACCGATTTCGGCTCGCCATGTTCGGCCAGATACGCCGGACTCGCGAGCACACGCAGCTTGCTGGTGCCGAGGGCGCGCGCATGCAAGGTCGAATCCTGCAATTCGCCGATGCGGATCGCGATGTCCACCTTCTGCTCCAGCAGATCCACGATCCGTTCATTGCTGGTCAGCTCCAGCCTGATCTCCGGATACAGCGCCGAAAACGCCGTCATATGCGGCGCCACGCAATGCAGCATGAAGGGCGACGCGGCATCGACACGCAGGCGCCCCGAAGGCCGCTCGCGTCCGCGCGTGACGGACTCCTCGGCCTCCTCCATCGCGTCCAGAATCGCGCGCGCGCGCTGCAGAAAGGTGTCGCCCTCTTCGGTGAGTTGCAGACGGCGCGTCGTGCGCCGCACCAGTGCGGTATCGAGTTTCTTTTCGAGGCGCGTGAGCGCGCGGCTCACGCCGGAGACGGTTTGATTCAATTTCTCCGCAGCCGCGGTGATCGAACCGCTGTCGATCACCGTGACGAACACCAGCAACTCGTCCGTGGATGTTTTCATTGTTGATTTCAAATCAAGATTGATTTGAGACTAACACGGTTTTTGCGAGAATCAAGTCGGCGGATACTGCGTGCATGTCATCGTGTTTCTCATCAAAGGAGAACGTCTTGAAGATTTTCATCACAGGTGCAAGTGGTTTTATCGGCGGCTCGATTGCAGCGCATCTGGCGCGTGCGGGCCACAACGTCCGCGGTCTGATCCGCAATCCTGAGCAGAGCGCCGAGTTGAAGCGGCTCGGTATCGAACCCGTGATCGGCACGCTCGACGACCGCGCGTTGCTGATCGCCGAAGCGCAAGCCGCCGACGCCGTCATCAACGCCGCCAGCAGCGATCATGAAGGCGCGGTGAAGGCGCTGATCGACGGACTCGCCGGCTCCGGCAAAACGTTTCTGCATACGAGCGGCTCGAGCATCGTCGGCGATGCGTCGGGCGGCGAAGCGGGTCAGGCGCGCATCTATCAAGAAGATGCGCTGCCCGAGCCGACGCCCGACAAAGTGGCGCGCGTCGCGATCGACCTGCTGGTGCTCAATTCGGCCAAGCTGAATATCCGCTCGGCCGTGTTCTGCAACACGCTGATCTACGGCCACGGCGCGGTGCCGGGCAGCGCGAGCGTGCAACTGCCGCGCCTCGTGCGTCAGGCGCAGAAGAGCGGCGTGGTGCGTCATGTGGGCAGCGGCGGCAACATCTGGTCGAACGTGTATATCGACGATGTCGCCGAACTGTATCGCCTCGCGTTAGATAAAACGCCGCCGGGCACGTTTTACTTCGTCGAAAGCGGCGAGGCGTCGTTCCGCGACATGAGCGCCGCGATTGCGCGCGCGATGAAGCTCGGCGAGCCGCAAGACTGGCCGCTCGAAGACGCGCAAAAGGAATGGGGCTACGAAATGGCCTCGTACGGCCTCGGCTCGAATAGCCGCGTGCGCGGTGAACGCGCCCGCAAGCTGCTTGGATGGCAACCGAAGCGCACGTCGGTGATCGACTGGATCGAGCACGACATGATGTCCAAGGCGTAATTAGTGTAAGCGTCGCCGTTGCGAATCCGTAAGCTCGACTCGATAGAATCGCGCTCACCTGATCGTGCGATTCGACAATCCGAGCCGCACGTGAGCCCGGATTTGATCGATGACTTTGGCGCTGAATTTCGATTGGCTGACTAATCTGCTGGCGATTCTCTTCGTCGTGGCGTGTCTTTACGATGCACGCTACGACGAATACGGCACGCTGACATTATCAGCGGCCGCGATGGGACTCGTCGTGATGGCGATCGAACTGTTCCTCAGGCCCGCCTTCGACATGTCGCTCTGAACATCAGCGCTTCGAGTACGACGCCGCACGCGGCGGCGTCACTACCACTACGGCCCCGCTCACCCACGAGCGCTAGCCGTTCTATCAAACCGCGACTTCCGGCGGCGCCCGACGAAAACAGCGCGTGATCCAGCCGAGATAACACAGGCCCAACGCGAACCACACCGCGCCGAGCACCAGCGCTGTGTTCTCGAGGCTCACCAGCAGCCACACGTCCGCGACTGCGCCAGCCAACGGAAACAGCAGGCCGCCGATCACGCCCATTGCATTCGCACCGCCCTTCGCGTTGAAGAACTGGCGAATCACGCAGAGATTGACCGCCGTGAACGCGAGGAACGCACCGAAGTTGATGAACGAGGTCGACGTTGCCACATCGAGCTTCAAGGCGACCAGACCGATGGCGCCCGCGATCGCGATGTTCAGCGCCGGCGTCTTGAACTTCGGATGCACGAAACCGAAGATGCGTTTGGGCAGCACTTCGTCACGGCCCATTGCATACAACAGACGTCCCACGCTCGCCTGCGCCGAGATGCCCGAGGCGAACTGCGCGAGAATCAGGCCCGCCAGAAACACCGTGACGAAAATATCGCCGCCGACTTTGCGCGCGACTTCGAAGGCCGCCGAATCCGGGTCCTTGAACACCGCGCCCGGATGCGCGAGTTGCACCGTGTATGCCGCGATCACGAAGATCGCGCCGCCGATCAGCGCGATCAGCACGATAGCGCACGGCATGGTCTTTTCAGGGGCGATGGTTTCTTCCGTCAACGTCGAGACCGCGTCGAAGCCGAGATACGAATACGCGGCGATCGCGGCGCCGGCCATCGTCGCCGAGAACGGCACGTGCGGCTTGAAGAACGGCTCGGCCGAAATCAGACCGCCGGGTCCGGCGGCCGCCGTCACATAGTGGCAGCACAGCACGACGAACAACGCGACGATCGCCAGTTGCACCACCATCAGCACGATGTTGAAACGGTTCGCGAGTTCGATGCCGAGAATGTTCAGCGCACTCGTCAGCACAATGAAAGCGACGATCCAGATCCAGCCCGGCACGTGCGGAAACGCGGCGCTCAGATAAGCCGCGCCGATCAGCCAGATCACCATCGGAAGGAAAAAATAATCGAGCAAGGTGGCCCAGCCGATCATGAAGCCGAGATGCGGGTTGAACGTTTTGCGCGTGTACGTATAGGCCGAACCGGCCACCGGGAAGAGCCGCGCGAGCTTGCCGTAACTGAGCGCGGTGAACACGATCGCAATCAGCGCGATCAGATACGCGAGCGCCGCGGTGTCCTGGCTGGCGCTCGCCAGCACGCCATACGTGCCGTAGACGATCAGCGGCGCCATGTACGCGAGGCCGAACAGCAGGACCGAAGGCAGGCCGAGTGTGCGCTTCAGATGTGCGCTGCGCGGGGCCGCGGGATCGGCGGCGGGTGATGATGAAGTCATACAGTGTCTCCTCTTGCGAATGGACAAGCGTCGCCCCGGGCGCGTTATGGCACGCGCCCCGGTCGAGCCGGATCGATCGGACTTGCTGGCAGCGCGGGAATCGCGCCGATGGTCTTTGCCTGATGTGCCGGGCTTCTGCTTTGAGTCGCCGAAGCGACGCGCGCGCCCGGTCGTCTATCTGTCCGCGCGTGTGATTCAGCGGGCGCGAATCACACGTGCACGTTGACCGTGTGCGCCCTCTTCGGTGCCGAGGTCGAGTGCGATGCGCGCGTCGTGCAGGTAACGGTAGTGCTCGCGCGCGCCTTCCAGACGCGCGCGGTCGAGCGTTGCGCGCAGCACGGTTTCCTGCTGGCCCGCGTCGCTCACCACCTCGCCGAACGGATCGATCAGCGCCGATTCGCCGGGAAACGTGAGGTTGTCGTCGCCGGGACCGATACGATTGACGAGCGCCGCGAACATCTGGTTTTCCATGGCGCGTGCCACGATGGCCCGCCGATGCACCGGCCCGAACGGATCCATGTTGCCGTTGGTCACGATCAGCAGGTCAGCGCCGAGTGAGGCGACCGCGCGCGCCGTTTCGGGAAATTCGATGTCGTAGCAGATCAGCAGACCGACGGTCATGCCTTTGAAGCTGCATACTTCGTAGCGGTCGCCCGGTTCGAACACGCCGACGTCCGACGCCCACAGGTGCGTCTTGCGATAGCGCAGCGCAATCTCGCCGCGCTCGTCGACCAGCACCGTGGTGTTAAAAAAGCGGCTGCCGTCGCGCTCGGCGAGGCCCACCGCCACCGCCACGCGAGCTTCGCGTGCGGCATGGCGCACTGCGGTGAGCGACGGGCCGTCGATGGTTTCCGCTACTTCGCGGACGTTATCGCGCGTCGGGAAGCCCGACAGCGTGGTTTCGGGAAACACGATCAGATCGCTTTCGGCCGAACGCTGGCCGATGATTTGCAGCACGCGTTGCACGTTCGCGCCGTTAACACCGACGGCGCCATCCACGATGGGGATCTGTGCGAGTTCGAGTTGAAGCATTGTGTCTCCTTTGCATGCCCTTTCGCATCGCGTTGAATAGCGGCTGTTTTAAGCCGCCCCGCGATCAGGTTGGGCCTATTATTACCAGACATATTTTTGTTCGTAATTACCCTGCTGGGTTACCCTCATCGGAGCACGCATGGAACTCGAATGGCGCGATCTGGCCTTTCATCGCGAGATCGGCGCGGTTATCGAAGCCCTCGATAGCACGCACTTCTGGACTCGCCTCACGCGCGCGCTCGAACGCTATGTGGCCTTCGACAGTTGGGTCGCGTTGCGTTTCACACCGGGCGAGGCACCGCTCGTCTGCGCAGAATCGCCCATGCCCGACGGCACCGTGGATGCGATGTTCCAGGACTATCTGGCCGCGCTCTATCAACTCGATCCGTTCTATATCGCCGCGACCGAGAAGCCCGCGTCGGGCTTCGTCACGTTAGCCGATGTCGCGCCCGACAACTTCTCGATGACCGATTACTACCAGCGGTACTTCAGGAAGAATATCGTCGGCGACGAGGTGCACTTCAACTACATGATCGACGCAAGGCACACGCTAGCCTTTTCGATCGGCGCGACGCAACGCTACGGCGAGCGCGATCTGGCGGTGCTAGCGCTGTGCGCGCCGTGGGTGATAGCGTTGTTGCGCCAGCGTTTGCCGTACGAGGCGTTCGGCACGGTGCAGTCGGCCTCGATCGATGCTGGCGCCGAAACAACGGCAACGGAAACGGAAGCGCTCGCGCCCACGGACACCCCCGCCTACGCCGCGCGCTTCGAACAGGTCGCATCTTCAGGCGGCCGCGCATCGCTCACGGCACGCGAAGTGGAAGTGGCGATGCTGACCTTGAGTGGATTTTCGACGCGCGCCATCGCGGAGAAACTGGCGATCTCGTTCGAGACCGTGCGCGCGCACAAGAAGCACATCTATACGAAGCTGAACGTCAATTCACAGTCGGAACTGTTCGCGCTGTTTTACGAAGCGGGACGCCAGAGTGCATGACGTCCCCCTCTAACCGCGCACATCTAGGCTAGCGTTGCGCACCATCAGGCACCGCATGCGGCGCAGCCGCCTTGCGGCTTCTCTTCATAGCGGTCGTGATGTCTGACCCAATCGGTCAGACTGTGGTCTTCATTGCGGCCCTTCGGCGTGACGTCCAGATGCGCGTAGGTGTTGATGAAGCGTTCGTCGCCGCGTCCATAGACGGAATACGTGTGATACACGTCGCCCTTCTCGTCCTTGTAAAACACGCTATGGCCGTGTTGCTCGTCGATGCCGACGTCCTGCTCGGTGAAGTTGTAGAACGCCTTCTTGCTCTCCAACTGTTCGGGCGTGAAGGACACGTGATAGTCGAAATTGAAATCGCTGCCGGCCGACGATACCCACGGAAAGCTCCAACCCATGCGTTTTTTGAAGCCCTCGATCTTCGCGAGCGGCGCATGCGACACCGTCACGTACGACACATCGTGATGCTCCAGATGCGTGACGATCCCCGTCATATGATCCGACAGGAACGAGCAGCCGACGCAGCCCTCTTCCCAATCCGCGCCGAACATGAAGTGATAGACGATCAACTGGCTGCGTCCGTCGAACAGATCGGCCAGCGTTTTGCGGCCCTGCGGCGTATCGAAGGTATAAGTCTTATCGACCTTGACCCAAGGCAGCGCGCGGCGTTTTCGCGCGAGTTCGTCGCCGGCGCGCATGTGCGCTTTCTCTTCGGCTAACAATGCGCGGCTGGCGGCCAGCCATTCCTCTCTCGAACCAGTACGGTGTTGCGGTTCCATATGCGTCTCCTTCCCTGCGTCGAGCAGACTAACGAAAACAAACGAACTCACGCCACGTAGCGTTCCAGCGAATCGATCCCATCGGTCCAGCCGCGGCGATGATCCTCGCACTGCGCGTCGTCGGCGAGACGTTCGTGCGTGAGCGTGAGCCATGTGGCGTCGCCGTCCGGTTCCAGCAGCAGCGTGACCCGCGATTCATGTTCGGGGCTGTAGCGCCACACCCATGTGAAGACGAGCTTGCGGTCGGGCACCACCTCCAGGTACTGACCGCCGACCTCGACCTCATTGCCGTCCGGCTTGCGATAGACGATCACGTAACGCCCGTCGAGGCGCACATCCATTTCCACGCGCACCACGTCCGCGCCGCCCGGATGCATCCACGTCATGAATTGCGCCGGTTCCGTCCAGGCGCGGAAGACTTTGGCGGGCGCGGCGTTGAGACGCCGCTGGAGGGTGAGGCTGGGCTGGGTGGACATGGAGCGTGTTCCTCTTCGACGAAAGCGGCAAGACGATCGAGTGATTCGGACCAGAAGCGCTGATAGCGGCCAAGCCATTCCATGGCTTCTTCCATTGGCCCGGCGGACAGGCGGCACGCCACCGTGCGGCCAGTTTTGCTGCGCGTGATGAGACCCGCCTCGCTCAACACGTCGAGGTGTTTCATCACAGCGGGCAAGGACATCGCAAACGGCTCGGCGAGTTCGCTGACCGACAGATCTTTCGACGATAGACGCGCGAGCAACGCACGCCGTGTCGGGTCGGACAGCGCCGCAAAAGTGCGATCGAGTAGCGCTTCGTTAAACTTAACCATGAGGTTAAGTATAGAAACGAGGCAGCTAAAGTCAAGGACAGGTACGCGTTTTCGTAAAACACGCGAAACGTAAAGTGGGGAGTACGGCAAAAAGATACGCGGCGAGCCGCAGATCGAGCCTGCAACGCGCCGCGTCAAAGGTGGAGAACAAACGACTACAGGCTCGAGCAAAGCAGCCAGAAACGCACTGCCCTGCTCTCGCTTTCCAGCACAGATTCAACAGATCGATACTGCAACCCGGCAAGACCCAGGCACTGCCCGAGCCCATGACATAACGATCAGATCGCCCAGCCGCCGAGATAGAAACCGACCAGCACGACTGCGATGACCACCGTGCCTACGTTCAGCTTGCGATATTCGCCGCTGACCACGCGGCCGATCACCAGCGTCGCGAAGCCGAGCATGATGCCCGTCACGATGTTGGCGGTCAGCACGATGAACACCGCGCACATCAGGCCCGACATCGAGTCGACCATGTCGTCCATATGCAGCTTGCTGACGTTCGAGAGCATCAAGAGACCCACGTACATCAGCGCGGGCGCCGTTGCGTACGAAGGCACGAGGGCGGCGAGCGGCGAGAAGAACATCACCACGAGGAACAGCAGACCGACCACCGCCGCGGCCATGCCGGTCTTCGCGCCTGCCGCCACGCCGACCGTCGATTCGATATACGCCGCTGCCGGCGCGCCGCCGAGCAGGCCCGAGAAAATCGAGCTCAGCGAGTCGGCCGTCAGGGCGCGGCCACCGTTGATGATGCGGCCGTTTTCATCGAGTTGTCCCGCTTGTCCGGCGACGGCGCGGATCGTACCGGTAGCGTCGAACACCGCGGTCATCACGAGAGCCAGCACGCTAGGCAGCACCGCCATCGACAACGCGCCCTTGATGTCCATCGCGCCGATCAGCGAAGCGTGACCCGGCGCGCTGAGCGACGGCACCGCGAACACGCCATGGAACGACATGGCCGGATCGATCACGAAGGCAATCGCCGAAATCGCCACGATCACGATCAGGATCGAGCCCGGCACGCGGCGGCGCACCAGACCGAAGATGGCCGCGAGACCCGCCACCGACATGATGGCCGGCAACGCCGTGATATTGCCGAGCGCGACCGGCAGACCCGCGCCCGGATTCTTCACGACCAGGCCCACGTCGTTGGCGGCGATCAGCAACAGGAACAGGCCGATGCCGATGCCCGTGCCGTGCGCGATACCCGTCGGCAGATTGCGCAGAATCCATGAACGCACACCCGTCACCGAAATCGCGGTGAACACCACGCCCATCAGAAACACCGCGCCGAGCGCGACGTTCGGATGCAGACCCTTGCCGAGCACGAGGCCGAACGCGGTGAAGGCCGTCAGCGAGATCGCGCAGCCGATCGCGATCGGCAGGCGCGCCCACACGCCCATCAGCAGCGAGCCGAAAGCCGTGGTCAGACACACGGCGACGAACACCGCGCTGGTGTCGAAGCCCGCTTTGCCGAACATGCCCGGCACGACGAACACGGAATAGACCATCGCGAGGAAGGTCGTGATACCCGCGACGATTTCCTGACGCTGCGAACTGCCGCGCGAGGAAATTTCGAAATAGCGGTCGAGAAAGCCCTTTCCGTCGAATGATTCGGCGCCGACTTCAGAAATCGGTTGGGCGTGGGGTTCCATCATGATGAGTGCCTCCTTTATCAGCGTGCTGAAGCGGCCGCCGGTGCGGTCGCCATCAGGGTCGTCTCGTTGCGTTGGTTTAATGTGGGTGGGGTCTTTTTGCTGTCTCGAAATGTAGGGCAACACAAATATATCTCCCATCGCATGGATGGCATGCCTGACATGTCGCGATGCTTATATCCTTTAGGGGACGCCAAAGTAGCTTCGCCGCCCGCGCGTTTACACCTACGGTTTGTCACATGGATCTGAAAGGGTTTTGAGGGCTTTCACGGCCGAAAACGGAGTTCGACGAACTAGCGAATCGGCCGATCGCGGCATGAACCGTGCTTGGGGCAGCCTGTCAGATCGCCTGCAAAACCGGGACCGCCCGACGTCGCGGGTTACACTCTGGCCCGTACCTGTCTTAACTGCGGCGGCCCACTGCGCCCGTCCGCACCGGCCCATGGAGTCCTTCTTGATGAGCGGCAGTTTTTCGCGTCCTGCCTGGCGTCTCTTGATTCTTGCTGTGTTCGCGCTGTTCGCGCTGTCCGGTTGCAGCCTGCTGTGGGGCCCGCAGCAGGCGCCGATCGTCGAAGCCACGGTGATGCCCGTCGAGCCCGCCAGCGCGCCCGTGGCCGCCTCCGCGCCCGAACCGGTCGAGACCGAAGCGGCCGAACCCGAGCAATCGAAAAAGCCGAAGAAACCGGTCGTCAAGCCGCACAAGGTCGAGCCTCCGCCGCCAGTTGTCACGGCGCCTCCACCGCCTCCGCCGCCGCCCCCGCCGCTGATCGTGCTGCGCACCATCGAGCGCAACGAGGCGCATGCGCTGCTCGATAGCGAAGTGCAGAAGCCCGACGGCAAAGTGGTCGGACGCGCGGTCGATCTGATCGCCGACGCCGGCGGCAAGCCGCGTGAGATGGTCGTGAATCTGCAAGGCTTCCTCGGCGTCGGCGACCGCAAGGTGAACTTCCCGTGGGGCGCGTTCCGCTTCACGCCGACGGCGAAAACCGCGCCTATCACGCTCAATGCCGCCGCGATTCCCGCGAACGCGGCCAAGGCCGCCGCGGCCTCTGTGCAATTGCCGCTGATCGACGCCACCGTCGAGCGTTCGAACGGCGCCAAGGTCGGCCGGGTGATCGACGTGCTGATCGATGCCAATGCGCAACCGCAGGCGGTCGTACTCGACGTCAACGGCATGGTCAGCACCGAACGGCGCACGATTGCCGCCAACTGGTCGGCGCTGCGTTTCGTCACGAAGGACAAGGAGCTGCATCCGCTCATCGATCTGAGCGATGCGCAGATCAACGCGACACCGCCTTACGCAAGCGACAAACCGATACGCGCGGTGTCGCCTGCGCCACCAGCGGCGCCCGCTCCTGCTTCCGCGCCCACCGCTGTTGCGGCGCCGGCCGCCGCGGCCACGTCCACGGCGGTGTCCAACGCACGGGCGGCCCGATGACAGGCCGCACTCTGGTAACGGCGCGCAGCTTGCGCGCGCTCGATTGGCTGAATTTTTTCGTCGCCAACGTGCAAACGGGTTTCGGACCGTTCATCGCGTCCTATCTGGCCTCGCATAAATGGACGCAGGGCGAGATCGGCATGGCGCTCTCCGCGGGCACCATCAGCGCGATGGTGAGCCAGGTGCCTGGCGGCGCTGCTGTCGATGCCCTGCGCAACAAGAAAGGCGCCGCGGCCTGGGCGATCTTCGCGATCATCTTCAGCGCGGTGCTGCTGGCCGTCAGTCCGACGGTGCTGCCGGTGATCGCCGCCGAAGTCTTTCACGGCTTTGCGAGCTGCATGCTGACGCCGGCGCTCGCCGCGATCTCGTTCGCGCTGGTGGGACGCGCGAATCTCGGCGATCGGCTGGGACGCAACGCGCGCTGGGCGTCGATCGGCAGCGCGGTCGCGGCTGGGCTGATGGGCGTGTTCGGCGAGTACTATTCGCCGCGCGCGGTGTTCTGGCTGACCGCCGCGCTCGCCGTGCCCGCGCTGTTCGCGCTGACGATGATCCAGCGCACCGACACCGTCGAGCTTCCCAAGGCCGGACCCACGCCGCAGCAGATCGAGCGGCGCGAGAGTCTGCGCGAGTTGCTGCGCGACAAGCGGATGCTGTTGTTCGCGGCGTGCATCGTGCTGTTCCATTTGTCGAATGCGGCGATGCTGAATCTCGCGGCCGGCGAAGTGACGGCCGGCATGGGCGACAACGTGCAGCTCGTGATTGCGGCGTGCATCATCGTGCCGCAGGCGATCGTGGCGATGATGTCGCCGTGGGTCGGGCGTTCTGCCGAGCGATGGGGGCGTCGGCCGATTCTGCTGCTCGGGTTTTCGGCTTTGCCGATACGGGCGTTGTTGTTTGCCGGGATCAGCAGCCCTTATTTGCTGGTGCCGGTGCAGATGCTTGACGGGTTAAGCGCTGCGGTGTTCGGGGTGATGCTGCCGTTGATTGCCGCCGATGTGGCTGGCGGTAAGGGGCGTTATAACCTTTGTATTGGGTTGTTTGGGTTGGCGGCTGGGATTGGGGCTACGTTGAGTACTACCGCTGCTGGGTTCGTCGCCGATCGGTTTGGTAATTCGGTTAGCTTTTTTGGGTTGGCCGCGGCTGGGGCGTTGGCTGTTTTGCTGGTGTGGGCGGCGATGCCGGAAACTCGCGATGCGGCGGCTGAGGATGAGGCGCCGGTGGCGGATGGGGGGAAGTCGGCGGTGCAGTGATTTGGAGTGGGGGTTTTTGCCCCGCTTGCGGGGGTGGTCTTCTTCAGGGTGTTGGCCTTTCCTTGCTTTGCTAGTGGTCTATTAGCGTTGCCCCTGTGCGGGGCGGCACTTACTTCTCTTTGCCGGCCGCAAAGAGAAGTAAGCAAGAGAAAGCGGCTCAAACCGCTAGTTCTTAAGCGGGTCCCCCGCGCAGCCGCGGTAGTGGTGCATCTGGAATCCGTGTTCTCGCGCATTCGGCGCTTGTGACAAGGCCGTCATTCTTCCGGCGGCGCTGCGCGCGCCGTCGCGGTCGTTCCACACCGTTGGG
The DNA here is from genome assembly GCF_046028095.1 of Paraburkholderia phytofirmans. GTDB lineage: Bacteria > Pseudomonadota > Gammaproteobacteria > Burkholderiales > Burkholderiaceae > Paraburkholderia > Paraburkholderia phytofirmans_A. The sequence goes on along the minus strand of NZ_JAQQDJ010000006.1, from coordinate 188,631 downwards.
GACTTTGCGTTATGCGTCTCGTCCAGATGTTGGCGGTTTTCTCGCGGGCGGCTCGCAGGGCGCGCGGTCCGAATGTCCATTTGTGCGTGACCGTCCAAACTGCGATTTTTGCGCGTCATCGACTCTTTCAACGCGGCTTCGGCAGGCCGTGGGCGGACAAAATAGGAATCCGTACAAACCGATCACGCGTGATCAGGGGCAAACACCGAGCCGACCGGAAGCCGGTTAATCAACCTTGAGCGTCGCGCAGCCGAAACACCCGACGGCGCGCGCAGCGCCGCCGGAAGAATGACGGCCTTGTCACAAGCGCCGAATGCGCGAGAACACGGATTCCAGATGCACCACTACCGCAACTGTGCGAGGGCCCCGCTTAAGAACTAGCGGTTTGAGCCGCTTTCTCTTGCTTACTTCTCTTTGCGGCCGGCAAAGAGAAGTAAGTGCCGCCCCGCACAGGGGCAACGCTAATAGACCACTAGCAAAGCAAGGAAAGGCCAACACCCGCGAGAACACAGCCGCAAAGAGGCAAAAAACCCTACCCAATATCCCGCCCAGCAGTCTCCCGCATAAACGGCAACGGCAACAAAGAAACGACCCCACACCCGATCAGATACCAGGCCGGCGCGAGGTTACTACCAGAAACCTGAATCAACCAAGTAGCAAAAAACTGCGCAAACCCGCCGAAGATAGAAACCCCGAGACAATAAACAATCGACATCCCAGTAGCGCGAATCTCGCGAGGAAACATCTCCGGCAACATAACGATATTAGGCACAGCGGTAAACGCGACAAGCACCGCCAAGCCAGCGACAACGGATAACAAAACCGGCACCGTAGGCGAAGCATTGATCATCATGAACGCCGGATAAACCGCCACAATCAGCAACACACGCGAAACCCACAACACACGCTTACGCCCAACACGATCGGACAACGCGCCAGCAAACGGCGAACAGATAACAGTCACTACAGCAGCAGTCCACGCAGCCCAAAGCGCCGACGACATCGGTAAATGCAAAATCCTGATCGCATAAGTCGACAGATAAAACAGCACGATGTAGTTCGCCGCCGTTCCACCGATCGTCGTCAACACACCCGTCGTGATCACGCGCGAATGCTCGCGAAACAACTTGCGCACCGGCTGCGAAGCAGGCTGTAAACCCGGCTGCGAACCCGCCGCGCCGTCTTCCACACCCGGCAGCGTCTCATTCAAATGCCGCCGAATATAAATCCCAATCGGCCCCATCGCCATGCCGATCACAAACGGCACGCGCCACCCCCAACTCTCCAGCGCCGCGGTCGAGAGCGCCGCCGCCAACGCGACACCCAACAACGACCCGCACACCGTATTCAACCCTTGGCTCACGAACTGCCAACTGCCGTAGAACCCACGCGTCTTATTGCTTCCATACTCCAGCAACAACGACGTCGACGCACCGATCTCACCACCCAAAGCAAAACCCTGAATCAGGCGCGCGAGAATCACGAGCAACGGCGCGGCAACCCCGATCGCCGCATAAGTCGGCGCAAACGCGATGATCGCGGAGCCGAGCGTCATCAGCCACAGCGTGAGGCTCATCGCGGCCTTGCGACCCGCGCGGTCCGCATACGCGCCAAGCACGATGCCGCCCACCGGCCGCATGATGAAACCGACGCCGAACGTGCCGACCGCCAGCATCAGTTGCGCGAGTTGCCCCTCCACCGGGAAATACAGCTTGCCGATGATCGTCGCAAAGAAGCTGTAGATCGTGAAGTCGAAAAACTCAAGGCCGTTGCCGAGCGTGATCGCGGCAATCGCCTTGGCGTGGCTCGTGCGTTCGACAGGCTGCGCGGCCGGCGTGCTCTGCATGCTCAACGCGTCGGTGCCTGCGGGTTGCGGTGTGGCGGAATAGTCCATCTGTGTCTCCGTGATGTCTTCCTGCGAATGCGCGGCGGTTTGCCCGCTTATGCAAACGCTGTGGCCTCAGGCCAGAAACGTCTGCGCGAGTCTCACCCAGTAGGCGGCGCCGGTGGCGAGGCAATCGTCGTTGAAATCGTAGCCCGGGTTGTGGACCATGCAGCCGCCCTCGCCGTCGCCATTGCCGATGATCAGGTAGCTGCCGGCGCAACGCTCGAGCAGGAACGCGAAGTCTTCGCTGCCGGTGAGCGGTTGCATGTCGGCAATCAGGCCATCGTCGCCGAGCCAGTCGAGCGCGACTTGCCGGGCGAGCCCGGTCATGGCCGCATCGTTGACGAGCACCGGATAGCGACGTTGATAGTCCACGTCCGCACGCGCGCCGAATACGGCCGCCTGGCCGCACGCCACCGCCGTGATGCGCTCCTGCAGATAATCGCGAACCTCGGGTTTCAATGCGCGCACCGAAAGGCGCATCTCGGCGGTCTCGGGAATCACGTTCGGCGCTTCGCCCGCGTGAATGGCGCCGACGGTGATGATCGCCATGTCGAGCGGCGCGATATTGCGCGACACGATGGACTGCAACGCCAGCACGATCTGCGCGCACACCACCACTGGATCCACAGCCTTATGCGGCACCGCGCCATGACCGCCGCGCCCGGTCACCTTGATGATCACCGTATCCGACGAAGCCATGAACGAGCCCGGCAGGAAGCCGAACTTGCCGGTCGGATAGCCCGGCATGTTGTGCATCGCGAACACCGCGTCGCACGGAAACTTGTCGAACAGGCCGTCCTCGATCATTTTCTTCGCGCCGGCCAGGCCCTCTTCGGCAGGCTGGAAAATCAGATTCAACGTACCGTCGAAACACTTTTCCTGCGCCAGATGTTTGGCGGCGGCGAGCAGCATGGCCGTGTGGCCGTCGTGTCCGCATGCGTGCATTTTGCCGGGCAGCTTGCTCGCGTACGGCAGGCCAGTGGTTTCATGAATCGGCAGCGCGTCCATGTCGGCGCGCAGCCCGAGCTTGCGTGTGCCGTTGCCGACTTTCAATTGACCGACAACGCCCGTCTGACCCAGCCCGCGATGCACGGTGTAGCCCCATTCCTGCAAGCGTTCGGCGACCAGGTCGCCGGTGGCGAACTCTTCGTAAGCCAGTTCGGGATGCGCGTGGATCTGGCGGCGCAGCGCGATCATTTCGTCTTCGAGTTCGGCGATGCCCGCCGGAATAGCCATGGTGTTCACGTCGTGTCTCCGTCATTGAAAGCGTGAACCCAGCATAACGACGCCGATTTTCCAGCGGCAGGCGTAAAATCGTTGCGGCAGCAACCCGTGGTTGCCACCCTCATCCCATCCTGTCAGATGAAACTGCATCAGCTCAGCACCTTAGCGGCCATAGCCGATACTGGAAGTATCCGGGCGGCGGCCCGTTCGCTCGACCTGTCGCCGGCCGCCGTGACCAAGGCGATGCGCGAACTGGAAGCCGATCTACAAGCGCCACTGGTGGTCCGCAGCGCGAGCGGCGTCGCGTTTACCGAGTTCGGCCGCGCGCTGGTCGTGCATGCGCGCCTGGTGCTGGGGCAACTGCAGCGGGCGCAAGCGGAGATCGAAGCACTGCGCGGCGCGGCGGCCGGCAAGCTGTCGATCGGCGTCACGCCGTGGGTCGCGTTGACGTTTCTGCCGCCCGCAGTGCAGCGCTTCCGGCAGCGCATGCCGGAAGTGCAACTGGAGTTCTTCGAAGGTTTGCTCGCCGTCGTGCAGCCGCGTTTGCGCGACGGCAGCCTCGATTTTTCGATCGGCCGGCCGCCGCCCGCGTCGCCGCAATCGGAGTTTCACAACGTGCCGCTGTTTTCCACGCATTCGGCCGTTGTGGCGCGGCGCGATCATCCCAAGGCCGGCTGCCGCACGCTGCTCGAACTGGAAGACGCGGAATGGATCTTGAACTGGGACCCGGCGAGTCGCGAGTCGATCTCGGACAATGTGTTCCGCAAGCGCGGCATGCAGGTGCCGCACACCATTCTGCTCGCGCATTCGCTGGCGGTGGTGCTGGGTTTGCTTGCACACACGGACATGCTCAGCATTTTTCCGTGGCCGCTCGTGGAAGTGACGCTCGCGAAGGAGCAGTTGTGGGCGCTGCCGCTGCGCGAGACGGTCGATGAAACCATCGTCAGCATCACTTCACGCCGCGGCGCGCCGACGAGTCCGGCGGCTGCGTGCTTTCTCGAATGCCTGCGTGAAGTGATCGACGAAGGGGCGCGCTCGCAAGACCCCGAGCAGCGCCGGCTGTTTCATTCGATCGAGTTGCTGCTTTAGCTATATCACTGCGTGATAGAGATTCAAGCGTCGTAACCGACCACGCCTTTGATCTCCAAAAAGTCTTCCAGACCGAATTCGCCGTACTCGCGTCCATTGCCCGATTGCTTGAAGCCGCCGAACGGCGCCTCGGGGTTGTAGTCCGCGTAATTCAGATAGATTGTGCCGGTGCGCAGGCGTTTCGCCACCGCACGCGCGTGCTCGATCGAGCCGGATTGAATGTAGCCCGCGAGACCGTAGAGGCTGTCGTTGGCCATCGCAATCGCTTCGTCCTCGGAGTCGTAGGCGAGGATCGACAGGACCGGCCCGAAGATTTCCTCGCGCGCGATCGTCATATCCGGCGTGACCTTGCCGAATACAGTCGGCCGCACGAAGTAGCCGTCCTTCAATCCTTCGGGGCGACCCGCGCCGCCGGCCACCAGCGTCGCGCCCTCTTCGATGCCCACGCCGATCAGCCGCTGGATCTTGTCGAACTGCTGTTCGCTGATCACGGGGCCGAGGTCCGTGCCCTTCGCGTCCGCGGGACCGACCGTCAACGCCTCGCAGGCTTCTTTCGCATACGCCAGCGCTTCGGCTTCGCGCGCACGCGGCACGAACATGCGTGTGGGCGCATCGCACGACTGGCCGCTGTTGTCGAAACAGGCACGCGCGCCGCGCATCACCCCTTCTTTCAAATCGGCGTCTTCGAGAATCAGGTTGGCCGATTTGCCGCCCAGTTCCTGATGCACGCGCTTGACCGTATCCGCCGCGGCCTTCGCGACCTGCACGCCCGCGCGCGTCGAGCCGGTGAACGACATCATGTCGATGTCCGGATGCGACGACATCGCTTCGCCCACGCCGCGGCCTTCGCCGTTCACGAGGTTGAACACGCCGGCCGGCACGCCCGCTTCGTCGAGAATCTCGGCGAAGATAATGGCGGACAACGGCGCCAGTTCCGAAGGCTTGAGCACCATCGTGCAGCCGGCCGCGAGCGCGGGCGCGACCTTGGTGGTGATCTGCAAGGCCGGCCAGTTCCACGGCGTAATCAGCCCGCACACGCCGACCGCTTCCTTGCGGATCAGAATGCCACTCTTCACGTACTCGAACTCGAAGGTATCGAGCGTGCGGATCATGGTCTCCAGATGCGCGACGCCGGTCCATGCCTGCGCATCGTTCGCGTACTGCAGCGGCGCGCCCATTTCGCGGCTGATCGCGTGCACCATGTCGTCATAGCGCTTGCGATAGACGTCGAGGATCGCTTGCAGCAAGTCGATGCGTTGCGCGATCGTCGTCTCGCTGTAGGCGGGAAACGCCCGCTTCGCGGCGGCGACGGCGCGCTCGACATCCGCCGCGCTGCCGAGCGAAATCTGCGCGAACGCGGTAGCGGTGGACGGATCGATTACATCGAGGGTGGCCGCGTTGGTCTGGTCGACCGGCTCAACCCACTGACCGTCGATATAAAACTGCTTGGCGTGTTGCATGATGCTTGTCCTCTACATGAAAGTTTCAGGTCAGACGCGGGGCAGATCGCACCCGCGGCGGCGCCGCCTGCTTTACATCGACTCCGCTCAATCTGAATGTCTTCAAATCGAAATTCATCGCTACGCAGCTTTGGCTCAGACTCCGGCTTCGAATCCATTTTTCGCATCGAGTCAACGAGTGCGACTTCGATCCAATCAACCAGGAGAGACACATGAGCAACATCACTTTCACCCGCATCGACGCTAAAGGCCCTGGCGCTTCCGGTCTGAACCCGGCCCTGCACGATCCGGCCGACGTCATTCTCGAAGGCGCCAAGGCGCCGCACGCCCTCAACGCTTACTCGGACGCCACCAACATGTTGTCCGCCGGCGTGTGGCAATGCGATGCGGGCACGCTGAAGCTGGCCGACCTGCCGATTCACGAAGTGTGCGTGCTGATCGAAGGCGAAGTGGTGATCACCAGCGACGACGGCCGCAGCGAACGCTATGCCGCCGGCGACGCCTTCATCCTGCACAAAGGCTTCTCGGGCACGTGGCATATGCCGGTGGCGACCAAGAAGTACAGCATCGTGTACTGCGGTTGATTCGAGTACTGCATTGCACTGCTGCTTCACCGGAAACCGCATCTTTCATGGTGCGGTTTTTTTATGCCGGTGAAAAAAAGCTGCGTCCACGCATATTGCGCGGACGCCTTCTCGTTACATCGGAAAACCCAGCGCCTTGATCGAATTAATCCACAGACGACGCCAGCCGCCGCGATCATCCGCGCCGTCGAACGCATTGAAGGTGATCTTCGCGGCGATCCAGCGCACCGGTTCCGGTGGAATATACGACGGCCCCTTGCGCGAAATATCGAGCGATGTGATCACCGTATCGCGATTCCACAGCATATCGAGGCCCATCTTCGCGCCGAAGCGGCTGCCCGCCACGCCGAATCCCGTATAGCCGGCGACGAACACGCTCTTGCCACCGTGATAGCGGCGCGCGAACACCGCGCCCCGCGAGCAGTAGTCGATCGGACCGCCCCATGCATGCGTGAAGCGCACGTCGTCGAGTTGCGGGAAGGTGCGATAGAACGCTTCGGCGAGCTTGTAATAGGTTCTTTCGTCGCGATCTTCCGCAGGGTTGGGATTGCCGCCGAAGTGATAGCTCACCCGTCCGCCGAAGATGATGCGGTTGTCCTTGGTCAGCCGGAAATAATTGAGCTGCGTACGTGTGTCGTAAATGCCCTGGCGATTCTTCCAGCCGATACGCGCCATCTGCTCGTCGCTCAACGGCGCCGTCGCAATGATGTGATCGCGCACCTGCATCACGCGGCGCTTGATGTCGGTCACGCCGACGTCCGCGGTGCCCGTGCCAAGCAGCACGCGCGGCGTTTCGATGCGGCCCGCCTGCGTGTGCACGATCATTTTCGCGCCGCAATCTTCGAGACGCGTGATCGGCGAATGTTCATGCAAACGCACGCCGAGTTTCAGCGCGGCCGCCTTCAAACCCCACGCGAGTTTCGCCGGATGAATCGTGCCGCTGCGATTACGCGACCACATCGCCCCGGCAAAAAGCGGCGAATCGAGTTGCTCGCGCGCGCCTTTGCTGTCGAGCAGCACCACGTCGTGTCCATGTGCGACATGCAACTCGTAATCGCCCTTCAGATGACCGAGATGACCCGGATCGACCGCGACCGTCATCTCGCCGTTCCATTCGACGTCCGCCTCGATGCCGTAGCGCGTCAACGATTCCTTGAAACCGTCGAGATTCTCCTGCCCCAGCTTTTCGAGCACGTCGAGGTCTTGCGGAAAGACGCGCGTCGCGTTCGGCAGACCGTGCATCACCGAAGTCGAGATGATGCCGCCCGGACGGCCCGAAGCGCCATACGCGACCTTGCCCGCTTCGACCAGCACGACGTCGAGTGACGGATCGGCTTCTTTCGCCTGAATCGCGGCCCACAGACCGGTGAAGCCGCCGCCCACCACGACTAGATCAGCGGTGGTCGGACCGATCAATTCCCGTTCGACAACCGGCGCGCGCGGATTGTCCAGCCAGAACGGAAACAGTTTTACCCCTTCAAACGCGCGCTTTACTGACTCGCTCATCCTGTTTGCCTACTCAATTTAAATGCCATCGCTTGTACCGCATGAAGCCGCGCACATCTGCGCACGCTTCAACCCGCATCCTGTGCATCCAATTCTGCCTCACGCTCGCGCTGCGCCCGCACCCGCGACGGTGCGGCTGCTTTAAGCTTAGTCGCCGGCACCACGGGATGCACGATCACATTGTGTTGTGAACCGCCACGCAGCCAACGTCGGCCTTGCGGTCCGTACACGCCGTCCGGCTCCGGAAAGCACTGCAACAAAGCGATATACAGCGCGGCCGCCAGCGTCAGCGAAACCGGCATGCTGATGTCGAGACCACCGGCGAGCTGACCGAGCGGACCGACGAACTGATCCGGCAGATTCACGAAGCACAGGCTGATCGCCGCGCTCGGAATCCATGCGCCCATCGCGCGCCAGTTCCAGCCGTGCGTGAACCAGTAGTGACCGCCGCGGCCGCCGCGATTGAACACCTGCAAGTCGTCGGACAGATAGAAACCGCGCCGCGTGACGAAGCCGATGATCATGATCACCATCCATGGACAGCTGCACACGTTGATCAGGACCGAAAACGTCGACACGCTTTCGACCAGGTTGAATGCAAAGCGGCCGAGGAAAATGAAGCCAATCGCGAGGCTGCCGATCAGCAACGTGGCGCGCACGCGGTTCAGGAATTTCGGAAACATGCTCGACATATCGAGGCCGGTGCCATACAGCGCGGTCGTGCCCGTCGACATGCCGCCGATGATCGCGATCAGGCACACCGGCAGGAAGAACCAGTTCGGCGAGATGGCCAGCAAACCGCCCACGTAGTTATTCGACGCGATGAAATCCGGCGCCTTGCTGGCGATGATCGTCGCCGTGGCGAGGCCGAAGAAGAACGGCACGAACGTGGCCAGTTGCGCGAGCATCACCGCGAGGATCGTACGTTTTCTCGGCGTGTTCTCCGGAATATAGCGGGCCCAGTCGCCGAGCGTGCAGGCGAACGAGACGGGATTGCTCATCGCGACCAGCACGGCACTCACGAACGCGGGCCAGAAACCCACCGAGCCGAGTGCGACCTTGCCGGCGTAAGCGCCATCGAATGACTTGGTGAACGCGAACAGGCCTACCACGAACAGAATGCTGGCCGCCCAGACCGCGATCTTGTTGACCCACAGCATGAAGCGGAAACCGTACACGCACACGGTCAGCACCAGCACCGCAAACAGACCGTAGGCGAAGCTCAGCGTCATCCAGTTGACCGGCAAGCCGAGCAGATGATTCGCGCCGCCCACGAGCGCATCGCCCGAACTCCACACCGCCAGCGAGAAAAACGCGACTGCCGTCAGTACCGCGAGGAACGAGCCGACGATCCGCCCGTGAATGCCGAAATGCGCGCCCGACGAAACCGGGTCGCTGGTGCCGTTACGCGGACCGAACAGACTCATCGGCGCGAGAATGCACGAGCCGATCAGCACGCCGAGCACGATCGACCAGACACCCGCCTTGAACGACAAACCGAGCAGCACCGGAAAACTGCCGAGCACGGAAGTGGAAAAGGTATTGCACCCGCCGAACAGCAAGCGGAACAGATCGATCGGCCGCGCATAGCGCGAGCGATCCGGAATGCGTTCGAAACCGAATGTTTCGACTTGAGTGATGCTGTTGCTGCTCATTGTCTCCGACTCCTGTAACGGCCAGGTCAATCACAATGGCTCGCCACGGGGATGCGGCGTCCACTTTTCTCAGATGTCTGGACGCCACTGTAAAGACAATCGGTGCGGGCAAAAATATCGTCCGCCCAACCTTTACTTCGATCGCCGGCGATGTAAGCCGAAAGTCCCGTCCCGCAGGGATCCGCGGGCAACTGAAAGGCCGTATAGGGACTTCCCGCAGCGCTCACGACGCGCAAACGTCGAAGCGAATAGCGAGAATCCCTACGCCTTTTTTCTGGCCCTACGCCGCGTCCGCGCCGCCCGGCTGACGCGTCTGGCGGCGCCTTTTGGCGGCAGCTACGGCAGGCAGCGGCACCGGCACCGCGCCCGACATGCCGTGCTCGATCAAAAAATCGCGGAATAACCCGGCCACATGCGGCAGGCGTTTATCGGACACGTGCATGACATACCAGTTGCGCTCGATCGGATTGGCGGGCATGGGCAACAGCGCCAGCAGGCCCGCCTGAAACTCGAGCGAACAGGCGTGCAGCGACAGAAAAGCGATACCCAATCCCGCTTCGACCAGTTGCTTGATCGCCTCATTGCTCGATAGTTCAGAGCCGATGTGAAGCTTGAGTCCCGCAAGGCGAAACAGATTTTCGACAGTAGAACGCGTGCCGGAACCGCGTTCCCGCACGAACAGATTCGCGCTTTGCAGATCGTCGAGCGACAAACGTTTTTTCTTCATCAGCGCATGTGCGGGCGAAGCGACGAACGCCATCGGATGTTTGGCGAATGCGGTGGCCGCCGTGCGCAATTCGCGCGGCGCGCTGCCCATCACCGCGAGATCGATTTCATGCGTGGCCAGCATACGGATGATGTCGGCGCGATTGCCGACCTTGAATTGCACCTTCACTTGCGGACGCGATTCCGTGAAACGCACCAGAAACGGCGGGATCAGATACTCGGCCGTGGTGATCGCGCCGATGCGCAGCGTGCCGCCCTGCTCGCCATGCAACGCGGCCAGATCGTCGGCCGCGCCATTCCACAGGTCGAGGATCTCCAGCGCGTAGCGCGCGAGAATCTCACCGGCCGCGGTCAACTGCACGCCACGGCCCACGCGCTGCAGGAGCGGCGCGCCCGCTGCGTCCTCCAGCAGGCGCACCTGTAGCGACACAGCCGGTTGCGTGAGCCGCAATTCCTCGGCCGCGCGTGACACGCTGCCGAGCTTCGCAATCGTATGCAAGGTCTTCAACTGACGAAACGTCGCGGCTTTTAACATAAGTGAAAACCTATATGTTCCGTATAAACATTAAATTGTGCTGCGATTTTCGCCGATTCTATACTGGCCTGACAGATTAGCCGGGCAATGTCTGGAATCGCGCTCCGCGTGGCGCCAGCACGAGCCCGACACGAACAACCTCAGGAGGATAGCGATCATGGCCGCAATCGATCAGCAGACAGGCGCAACAACACAACGTACGCACCATGCGCAATCCGCGCAACGCATGGAAAATACGGCGGCGCATCGGGTCGTGATCGTCGGGGGTGGCGTGGGTGGACTCGGGCTCGCCACGCGTCTGTCCGAATCGCTCGGGCGTGCGGGTCTCGCGCAGATCGTGCTGGTCGACCGCTGGCCCACGCACTTCTGGAAGCCCCTGCTGCACGAAGCCGCTTCAGGCCAGCTCGATCCCGCGACCCATCAACTGCAATATGCGGTGCAGGCGCAACGTCATGGCTTCGAATTCGAACAGGGCGAACTCACCGCGCTCGATCGCGCAGAGCGGCATATCACGCTGAGCGCATTGCATGACGCCGACGGCCGCGAAATTCTGCCGTCCCGGCAGATCGCTTTCGATACGCTGGTGCTGGCCATGGGCAGCGTGACGCAATATTTCGGCGTGCCCGGTGCCGCTGAACATGCGTTGCCGCTCGAATCGGTCGCGCATGCGGAAGCATTCCGCCGCAAGCTGCTCGATGCCTGTCTGCGTGCGAATCACGCACGCCGGGCGCGGACCGCGCGGGCGGACACGCCCGTGTCGATCAACATCATCGGTGCGGGCGCGACCGGTGTCGAACTCGCCGCCGCGTTGCGCGACACGGTGCGTTTGCTGAATCGCTACACGCCGTTCTCGCTCGATCCGGTGCGCGACTTTCGCATCCATTTGATCGAAAGCAGCGGGCGCGTGCTGCCCGCTTTGTCCGAAACGATTTCAGCGCGCGCGCAGCGGATGCTCGCCAGTCTCGGCGTGGACGTATTGAGCTCGACACGCGTCACCGAAGTGCGCGCCGACGCCGTGTTGACCAACGGCGGCGCTCCGCTCGCCAGCGACATCGCCATCTGGACGGCGGGCATCTCGGGACCGCCTGTCTTGCGCACGCTGGACGGCATCGCGGTGAATCGCAACGCGCAGATTCAGGTGAATCGCACCTTGCAGTGCACGAACGACGCGAATGTATTCGGCCTCGGCGATTGCGCAGCCTGTCCCGCCGACGACGCAGGCGCGTTCCTCGCGCCGCGCGCGCAGGTCGCGCATCAGCAGGCGCTGTTTCTTGCGCGAGCGCTGAAGTGCCGCATAGCGGGCGAAGCGCTGCCCGAGTTCGTGTATCGCGACGCGGGCACCCTGGTCGGCTTCGGGCGTGAAGGCACCATTGGGAGCCTCAGCAGCAGCTTGCTGACGCAGCCCGTGTTCGTCGACGGATGGCTGGCCACTGCAGTCTACAAGCTCATCTATCGGCGGCACGTGATGACGCTGACCGGCTTCGCGCGCATGGCGCTCGATTCGGCGAGCCACTGGTTGCGCAGACGCGTGCATCCGGTGATCCGTCTGCACTAGACAAAACCGTGCTACTCACTTGCCGACCGATGCGATCAGTTCGGCGTTGGGCAAGTGAGCGGCCGGTTCGATGCTTCAATCTGCCGCATTTGAAATGCGTCCGCCACGTTCGTGCAGCATGACTCGCGCGCGACGGCCCAGCTCATGCTTCACGTCTTCGCGGGTTTTTCCTGGCGACAACTCCCGCAAACCACCTCGCATTCCGCACGATCTATTCTCCGTTTCCGTTTGATGAAGTCCTCACGCCAGACCGGAGAGACTCCCTCAACGTGAGCGCGCCATGACGGATCCCGACATCCGGACGATGCACCGCAACAAAGGATGCACACAAGATATATGACGGAATTGTCATGTTGCTCTCATGCTCGTATCGATCGGGGATCCATACGATGCGCGTGTCCCATCCTCACATTGAACCGTATGCGTCACTTTCAACGAGTGCGAAGCCTGACGATGCGCATCACGCATTTCGGCGCAAATGTCCCGGGGCGCTGGGAGCGGCTCCACATCGATCATCCGGTCTCCCTCGGGGCCGCGCTGCTCGTCATTGCGCTCAGTTCGCTGGCGTTCTGGTGGAATCAACCTGACGGACTGTTCGACGGCGGCGCACCATCCTGCTCTTCCGCGTCTGGAAAAGCGGGCAGCCGGCACGAGCCGCTCTTCGAGCGAGGCCTGCTCTCGCTCGAGGTGCTTTCCGCGATGGCTCGCACCATGCCGCGGCCCTCCGGTTCGCCGTCTGCAGCGCATCACGACCTCGATGCATCCAACGCCGCTAATGCCTCCACGTCATGCGCGCCCAATGCACGCATCCGCCGCTGACCAGCAGCACTGGGAAAAATCATGCGCATCCTGATCGTCGAGGACGAAGTCAAAACCGGCACGTATCTTCGGAAAGGCTTGACCGAAGCGGGCTTTATCGTCGACTGGGTGGAAGACGGCGTGACCGGCCAGCACCGCGCGTTGACGGAGGACTACGATCTGATCGTGCTCGACGTGATGCTGCCCGGCCAGGACGGCTGGACAGTGCTGAAAAACCTGCGCCGCACGCATTCGACTTCGGTCCTGCTGCTCACCGCGCGCGACGAGGTGGACGACAAGGTGCGCGGCCTCAACATGGGCGGCGACGACTATCTGGTCAAGCCGTTCGACTTTGCCGAACTGCTGGCCCGTGTGCGCTCGATTCTCCGACGTGGCCAAACCCGCGACGCTGCCTCGCTGCAAGTAGCGAATCTGGTGCTCGACCTGACGCGTCGCAAGGCCACGCGCCACGGCGACATGATCCTGCTCACGGCCAAGGAATTCGCGTTGCTATGGCTGCTGATGCGCCGCCAGGGCGAAATCCTGCCGCGTTCGACGATTGCTTCCCAGGTCTGGGACATGAACTTCGACAGCGACACGAATGTCGTCGACGCCGCGATCCGCCGCCTGCGCGCGAAGGTCGACGACAATTACGAACCCAAGCTGATCCACACCGTGCGCGGCATGGGCTACGTACTGGAAGAGCGCGGCTCATCGCAGTCATGATTCGACGTCTGCTCGCGGCGCTGCTCGTGCCGCGCACTTTGCGTGCGAGGCTGTCGATCCTGTTCGCGCTTTCGACCTCGCTGCTACTCATATTCAACGGAGTACTGCTGTATCACGGCCTGAAAACGCGTATCGAAGCGGCGTCGGCCCGCGAGATGACCACGACCCTCGCCGCGCTGCAATTGCGCCTCCACGCCATGCCCAACATCCAGGCTGTCAGCGCGGATCGTGAGACGTGGTACAACCAGTTATACGGCCATCAGAACCTCGATATCGCGCTGTTCGACGCGCATAGCGCGCCGCTAGTTCGCACCAACGGCTACTGGCCGAATGCGGAGACGATGACCGTTCGCACCGCCCTTGCGCCGGTGCGCGTGTCGCTCGAAAAACTGCCGTTGCGCTTTCTGGTGGCGATGGCGCCGCTCGGTGATCCCGCCGGCACGCAGGTGCGCGTGGTCGTCCAATACGACGCGAGCGGCGAACGCGCGCTGCTGCGCGCCTATGCGCTCAATGTTCTGGTCGTCATCGTGACGGGGACGCTGGTGAACGCGCTGCTAGCATGGTCGATCGGCCGTTTCGGATTGCGGCCGCTGGCCCGTTTGACGGCGCGCGCCGAGCAGATCTCCAGCCGCCATCTTGCGGAACCGCTGCCCGAGCATGACATGCCCGGCGAACTGAAGGAACTGAGCCGCGCCTTTAACCGGATGCTCGCGCGCCTGCACGACTCGTTCACGCGTCTCACGCAATTTTCGTCGGACCTCGCGCACGATATGCGCACTCCGCTCACCAATCTGCTGGCGGAAGCGCAAGTGGCACTCTCGCAACCACGTTCCGCCGATGAATATCGCAGCGTGATCGAATCGAGCGTGGACGAATGCCAGCGCCTTGCGCGTCTGATCGACAGCATGCTGTTTCTCGCGCGCGCGGACAGCATTCGCCACCGGCTGACGCTGCAGTGTGTCGACGCACGCAGTGAGGCGCTGCGCATTGCCGGCTATTACGAAATCATGGCCGCCGATGCCGGCGTGGAGATCGTTGTCTCGGGCAACGCGCGCTTCGAAGGCGATGTGCTGATGGTGCAGCGGGCGCTCAGCAACCTGATTTCGAACGCGTTGACTCACGCGCCGCGCGGCAGCATCGTCGACGTGCGGTGCGCGGAACGCCGGCGCCATGCGCACCTATCCGTTTCGGACACTGGCGCCGGCATTGCGAGACCGCATCTGGAGCGCATCTTCGACCGTTTCTACCGGGTCGATCCATCACGGCATAACTCGGCGAGCGGCACGGGCCTCGGACTTGCCATCGTCAAGTCGATCATGGACGAACATCACGGCGAATGCAGCGTGGAAAGCGTGCCGCACCTACGCACCACCTTCAGCCTGCGCTTTCCGAAGCATCCGCCGATCAGCTAGGCGAAGCACGTGCCCGCACGATGACAAAACTATCATGCGGTCATCACCACTGCCTCATCCCTTGCCCTGCACAATGTCCCTGCCTGATCGATATTGCTCAGTCATCCAGATCAACCTGCAGAGGACTCGATGAAACACTACGCAACCGCGCTCGCCGCCCTGATTCCCGACACGCTCGCCACCGCGGCCACGGCAAACGACAGCGAGAACCACTGACGCCCGTTCGGCGACCGACACCGCTGCACTTACCAACGCGATCATCGCATCAACGGAAACCCGTTCATGACCTACCCGAAACGCATGCTCGTCGAAAACCTCGCCTGGTCCGACGAAATCAACACCCGCGATCCCGCCTATTTCTCGCGCCTCGCCAGCAATCAGCAACCGAACGTGCTGTGGATCGGCTGCTCCGACAGCCGCGTGCCGGAAGCCATTACGCGGGCGATGCCCGGCGAGGTCTTCGTGCATCGCAATATCGCGAATCTCGTCGCCGATAATGACGAGAGCCTGTCGAGCGTGCTCGAATACGCGGTCACGGTACTGCAGGTGGAACATGTGATCGTCTGCGGGCATCACTGCTGTGGCGGCGTGCAGGCGGCGTTGCGGCCGCCCGCGCCCGAGTTGCCGAACGTCAATCGCCGCATTGGAGGAATTCGCCGGCTGTGCGCGCTGCACGCCGCCGAATTGCGCGAGCTGCCGAGCTTCGAGGCGCGCGCGGATCGACTCGCCGAGCTCAATGTGCTGGCTCAGGTGCAGGCGCTCCAAGCCATGTCGCTGATTCAGCGCGCACGGCGCCCGGTGCAGATTCACGGCTGGATTTTCTCCATGCACGAAGGGCGCTTGAAGACTTTGACCGGCGCGCCCTGGACCGTGAACTACCACGCGACCGCCGAGGCCGCAGCGGGCTGATTGCCGCTGCGCCAACCTGCCGGCATCGCTGCGAGGCGACCGACACGCCCCGATCGACCGCGCTGCTTGTCGCGGTGTTGTACGGATCGAATGCCCGCACTGGCCGGCAGGCTGACGACGCATTGCAAACTGTCCGTCAGTCCAGAAACTCCGTTGCCCGCTTGCGCAACATCGCGCCGAAGTCGTCGAGCCAGCCGATCGACAAACGCCAGCTCTGCCAGTAGAGATCGACATCGATATGCTTGCCGGGCGCGATCTCCACCAGTTCGCCGCTGGCCAGATGCGAGGCGATCATGCGCTCCGGGCACATGCCCCAGCCGAGCCCCGTGACGCAGGCACGCAAAAAACCGGCGACGTGCGGAATCCAGTGCAACGGCGGATCGAGGTCCGCGCGCGTGATGCGGCGCATGAAGCGCTTTTGCAACTGGTCCTTGGGATTGAAGTCGACGCACGGCGTGCGCCGCAAACTCTCGCGCGTCACGCCGTCGGCAAAGTGACGCGCGAGAAAGTCCGGTGAACAGACCGCCAGATAACGCATCCGCCCAAGACGCGTGGAGCGGCAACCCTGAACCGGCTCGGCTTGCGTGGTGAGCGCGCCTTGCACGCTGCCGTCGCGAATCCGCTGCGCGGTGTGGTCCTGATCGTCGATCACCAGATCGAGCAGCATCTCCCGCTCGACACAGAACTGCGCGACCGCGTCGATGAACCAGGTGCCCACGCTGTCGTCGTTGACCGCGATGCGCAGCGCCGGCCACGATTCGACCAGCGTGCCGGGCAGCGCCGGCAGGCGCCCGGTCAGCTCCGCTTCGAGCAATTGCACGCGTTCTGTGTGGCGGCACAGCAGCGCGCCCGAGGTGGTCGCGACGCAAGGCTGGCCGCGCTTCACCAGCACGCTGCCCACGCGCTCTTCCAGCAGTTTGACCCGTTGCGACACTGCGGAAGGCGTCACATTCAGTTCGCCGGCGGCACGGTCGAACGAACCGTGGCGCACCACGGCGGCGAGCGCATCGAGCAACGCATAGTCGAGCATTAGCGTTCCTTAATCGGCGTTAAGTGAATTAGCTTCTCTTATGAGAAGCAATCCCGCAGACTAGCCTCGTTCGCTGCTTCCGTCTACTGGATCGATTATGAATTGGCTTTCTTTTTCCCACGGCGCCGCTTTGTGCGCATCCCTGATCGTGACGATCGGCGCACAAAATGCCTTCGTGCTGCGTCAGGGCATCATGCGCTCGCATGTCGGCAAGATCGTTGCGCTGTGCGCGTTATCGGACTTCATTCTGATCGGTGCGGGCGTTGGCGGCGCATCGGTGCTGGTCGAGCGCTATCCCGTGTTCGTCCACGCGATGCTGTACGTTGGGCTCGCCTATCTGGTGTGGTTCGGGATCAATGCATTGCGCCGCGCGGTGCGGCCGGAGCATGCGGTGATGGATGGCGAGAACGTCAGCGCGGCGCCCGTGCAGCGCGCCGTGCCGATCATTCTGATGACGCTCGCCTTCACGTGGCTCAATCCGCATGTGTACCTCGACACGTTCCTGCTGATCGGCACGGCCGGCGCACGCGAACCCGAAGGCGCGCGGGTCGCCTTCGCGCTGGGCGCGATGGCGGTCAGCGGGATCTGGTTTATCGGTCTGGGTTACGGTGCGCGCGCCCTCGCGCCGCTCTTCAAGCGGGCAACGGCGTGGCGCGTGCTGGATGGCGCGATCGGCAGCATGGTGCTGCTTGCGGTGACGCAGTTGCGGTGAGCGCCGCCAGCGCCATTGTAATTGGACGATGCTGACAGCAAGCCGCGACTTTCAGAAAGCACGGGTGCCCGCGCCACGGCAAACCCGTACGCAGCGCCCCACCTAGATGCACCCGAGCGCGGACGCCTTCAACGTGGCCGCGGCACGGGTAGAACATTCGAGCTTGCGAAACACGCTTTCCACATGCGTGCGCACGGTACTCGGGCTCAGTTCGAGAATGCGGGCGACCTCCTTGTTGCTCGCGCCCAGGCTGATGTGCTTCAGCACTTCCGCTTCTCGCGGCGACAGCAAGCCTGCTTTCGGCGTCCGCCCACGCTCGCCGGACGCCGGCAAGTCGCCGAGTTCAGAAGAAACGGTTGCCTCGACCGCTTCTGTATCGAAACGCCCCGCCTGCGCCTGCTCGTTGAGCAGAGCCGCGGCCTGTTCCGGTGACAATACCGGCCGCCAGGGACGCGCTGAGCGCAACGCCACCCAGGCGGCGGCAACCGCGAGCACACGCGCTTCACGTCCCATTGCATCGCCGCCGCTGCCGCGGAAATAGCCTGAACCGTCCAGACGTTCGTACGCGAACGAAGCAATCTCCGACTCGCGAGCGAGGCCCTCGATCTGCTTGCCTGCACGCGCGGTCCAGTAAGGCACGAGCCGCACCTTTTCCCATGCGGCAGGAGAAAGCTCGCCGGCTGTGTTCCAGATGGCATTCGGGACCGCCATGCGTCCCATGCCATGGAGCAGCCCCGCCGTGTAGGTGCGCCGCCGCGCCTCATCGCTCAGGCCCAAATGCGCGCAGCAGGCGCCGGCTGTCTCGGCTACCTGGCGCGAATAGCCGGTCATCCAAGGCAGCTTCAGGTCGATCACGTCCGCGACGATCTCCGGCGCGCTGACAAGCTGCATCGCAGCCGTGCACTCGGGCTCGGCATGGCGCGGCGCGGCCGGATCGTCGAGTTCCCTGAGCCACGCGGCAGCGCGCGCTGAGGCGAGTTGCGCGAGTTCCAGCGGATATTGCCGGCCGGCTTTCTGCGCGATCAACATCTGCGCGCGCTCGAGACCGTAGACCCGGCTGAGAATCTCGAGATCCCCGGCCACGGCGACGATGAACACCGCAGCGGGCACATCGCGGCCCGGCCGATGGTCCGGGAAACCACCGCCGTCCCAGCTTTCGAAAATGCGTCGCAGCGCCTCCTGAGTCGCCTGTGCGAGGCCGAGCATGTGCGCCACCTCGCCCGAGACCTCGCAATGTATCTGGGCAAGCGGGGTGATCGCGGCGCCCACTTGCTCCGGCGATTTGCCGGTCCCGGTCCAGTCTGGCCGCATGGCGAGCATGGCCGCGCGGCCGCCGATATCGTCGCCGAGCCAGTCGGAAAAGCCGGTTGCATTTGCCGTGCAGCCCGACCACCTCAGAAGCGACACTTCCGTGACGGCATCGCACTGTGCGTCGTCCAGACCGGCCTCTGCCGCGAGCCGCGCCGCCAGCCAGCCCGTGCGTGGCGAATGGTCGGTGGGCTGCCCCATGCTGAGGTCGCCAATGAACGCCAGAGCCTTGACGGCGTCCAGCACCCGGATTGCAGAAACGTCATGCATAGCTTTCGACCTTGTTGTCAGTACCTGCTCATCCAGTGAAACCGGATCGGCTCGGTCATTCGACCGATACAGCAAACCGGCCAAACAGCGCATCCTCCAATCCGCAAACCGTTTCTAACCCAACCAAGTTGACGAAGAGGATGAACATTATGAATACCTTGTTGAAAAAGTGCCTGGCCGCGACGCTGATGCTCGGAGGCTTGCTGTCGCTGGCCGCCGTCACCCCGGCGAGCGCCGCCGCGCCGAACGACGGTCTCAAAGGAAAGAACGTCGTGCTGGTGCACGGCGCATTCGCCGACGGCTCGAGCTGGAACAAGGTGATTCCGCTGCTGGAAGCAAAAGGTCTGCACGTGGTCGCGGTGCAAAACTCCCTCAAGTCGCTCGACGACGATGCCGCGGCGACGCAACGCGTCATTGAACAACAGAACGGTCCCGTCATTCTGGTCGGCCACTCGTGGGCCGGCGCGGTGATCTCTCAGGCCGGCAACGACGACAAGGTCAAGGCGCTCGTCTACGTCGCGGCGTTTGCGCCGGATAGCGGTCAATCGATCAACGACATTCTCAAAGGCAAGCCCGCGCCTTCCTGGGCAACGGAATTGCAGAAGGACTCCGCCGGCTATCTGACGCTCTCGACCGATGCGATCATCAAGGACTTCGCGCAAGACCTGCCGCCGGCCCAAGCCCGTATCGTAGCCGCGACGCAAGGCCCCTGGTTTGCCGGCTGCATGGACGACAAGGTGGCCGCCGCAGCCTGGCACAACAAGCCGTCGTGGTACGTGCTGACGGCGAAAGACCGCATGATCCCCGCGCCCTTGCAGGCCGCGATGGCGCAACAGATCGGCGCGACGGTGGTCAAGGTCAACGCGAGCCATGTTGCGATGCTGTCGCAGCCGGCTGAAGTCGCGGCAGCGATTATCACGGCGGCTCGTGCGGCGAAGTGAGGACGGTTGGCTGACGGACTGTTCCGGGGAACCAACGGTTAGCCAGCCGCTGCACGCATCCTTGAGGATCTGTTAAGCCGGCAGTCGTAGGATTCTGGCCTGAGCGTGAATCGTGGGGCCGGGGTTGGTCTGCGCGCATGTCGGACGCAGCGCTTACATTCTCTCAGGTTCTGGAAGCCTCGGAAAACCAGAATCGTTCAAGCCGGCTATCGCCGGCTTTTTTTGCCCGTCAGCCTGACATCACGAACCGCACGCACCTGCACTGACGGCGATGGCCGGATGTGCTGTCAGGCCATACGCGAACTCTTTGCCGCGGTCAGTGATCGCGCGCGCTGACTCAGACGTCTACTCAGCAGTTTCGCGCTGCTCACCCGTGACTGTCGATCCAGGCACGCGCCCACTCGAGACCTGCGCGTTGCGCTTCGTCTTCAGTATCGAAGCAGGCGAGAACGCCCGACGCTTCAACCAGCTTGCCGGCTAGCGTGATGGTCCCGCTAGCGCCGTACCGCTCGGGCTGCAAGATGTCCTCCTGCTGCAAAATGGCGTGACCCCAGACGGTGTAGCCGTGATAAGTCTGGGACTCCATCAGCGTGTCACCTCGGGAATGACGCCGCGAGAACCCACCCGCAACACATTGCCCTCCGGCGTGATCTGCCGCGGAATTTCGGACATGTCCGGTACGTGTGCAGGCACGCTTTCCCGCCGATCCGATTTCGCAACGAGCCTTGCAACAGGCGCCGGTGCAGGCCGCGCGCGAGCTTTCACGGCGTGGGGAACGATGTGCCGACTCCCGGCAGGCCGACGGGCAACGACCGCGCAATGCGGCTTGCCAACTCGCGCCTCCGGCGGGTTCCAGACCTCGACATAGTGCCCGCCAGCCATTGCCGTCGATGCCGCCGCGAACAGCATGATGCCCAAGCCCAAAAATCGAAACATGTTCTCTCCCTATGCTCCGCAGCTCGCGCCGCCGCAACTACAGCGGCGCCGCGAGATTCCATGCAGGATACTGTACATCCATACAGGTCTTTGCGCAATCCGATGATCGTTGCGGAGCAGCTTGCGCTCCGGGCATGACGCCAATGCGTAACGAGGATGAGAACAGAGCCGCCGCGCGGTTTGCGAGCGATTACCAAAACTCTGGATGAGCTTTGGCAGGCAGGAAGCCCGACGCGGATTGTCGGGACCAGCAGTCGAGCTGCAAAACTAACACAGGGTGGTTTGAAAGCGTTTTCGGGTTGGTTGCGGATATTCGCTGCATCAAGGCCGGCGAAGCCGCCGGCCACCCCAACCCTACCCCTTCACTCCACCGTCACGGACTTGGCCAGATTCCTCGGCTTATCCACATCCGTCCCGCGCGCGCAGGCCGTGTGATAAGCCAGCAACTGCAACGGCACCACATGCAGAATCGGCGACAACGGCCCATAGTGCTCCGGCATTCTGATTACATGAATCCCGGGCTCACTCCCAATCCGCGTATCCGTATCGGCAAACACATAAAGCTCGCCGCCACGCGCCTTCACTTCCTGAAGATTCGACTTCAGCTTCTCGAGCAGCGCGTCGTTCGGCGCGATCGTCACGACCGGCATCGCGTCGGTGACGAGCGCCAGCGGGCCATGCTTCAATTCACCGGCGGGATACGCCTCCGCGTGAATATAGGAGATCTCCTTGAGCTTGAGCGCGCCTTCGAGCGCGATCGGATAGTGCGAGCCACGGCCGAGAAACAGCGCGCTTTCCTTACCCGAAAACTTCTCCGACCACGCGATGATCTGCGGCTCCAGCGCGAGCACCGCATTCAACGCGGCCGGCAGATGGCGCAACTGGCGCACGTAGTCGGCTTCCTGTTCCGGGCTCACCGTGCCGCGAATTTTTCCGAGCGTCGCGGCAAGCACGAACAGTCCGACCAGTTGCGTGGTGAACGCCTTGGTCGACGCCACGCCGATCTCGCGGCCCGCGTGCGTATGGAACGACAGTGACGTCAAGCGCACCATCGCGCTCGTCGCTACGTTGCAGACCGACAGCGTGTGCTCGTGTCCGAGCGACTGCGCATGCTTCAACGCAGCGAGCGTATCTGCCGTTTCTCCCGACTGGGAGATCACGACCACCAGCGCTTTCGGATTGGGCACCGAATCGCGGTAGCGGTACTCGCTGGCGATTTCGACCTGAGTGGGAATCTTCGCGATCGATTCGAGCCAGTACTTGGCCGTCAGTCCCGAGTAATAGCTGGTGCCGCACGCGAGAATCAACAGACTGTCGATATCCGCGAACACGGCCGCAGCCTCTTCACCGAACAGCGATGCATCCAGCGATTCGCCTTGTGGCACCGTATCGGCGATCGCGCGCGGCTGCTCGAAGATTTCCTTCTGCATGAAATGCCGGTACGGGCCGAGTTCCACGCCGCCGCCATATGCGGCCACCGTGCGCACTTCGCGCTCTACGTCGATGCCATCGCGGCTCACCACTCGCACGCGCTCGAGCGTCAGCTCGCACACGTCGCCCTCTTCCAGGAAGATGAAACGTTCGGTCTCGCCGGCCAAAGCGAGCGCATCCGACGCGAGGAAATTCTCGCCTTCGCCGATACCGACGACGAGCGGCGAACCCTGCCGCGCGCCCACCACGAGATGCGGATGCGCTTTATGCTCGACCGCAATCGCGTACGCGCCGTCCAGTTGCTTCACCGCCTCACGAACCGCGTCGAACAGATTGCCGCGATACAGGCTGTGCACCAGGTGCGCGACCACTTCCGTGTCGGTTTGCGACACGAACACATAGCCCTTCGCGCGCAGCATCTCGCGCAACGGCTCGTAGTTTTCGATGATGCCGTTATGCACCAGCGCCAACTCGTCCTTCGAGAAAATCGGATGCGCGTTGTCCGTGACCGGCGCGCCATGCGTCGCCCAACGCGTGTGCGCGACGCCCGTGCCGCCTTCGAGATGCGTCTCGCGCGCCTGCGCGTCGAGATCGGCAACGCGCGCCGTGCTGCGCGCGCGGCGTGGACCAGTGGCGTCCAGCACGGCGACGCCGCACGAGTCGTAGCCGCGATACTCGAGACGCCGCAGCCCTTCGATCAGAACCGGGACGATGTTACGTTGCGCTACCGCGCCGACAATGCCACACATATATTTGCTTTCCCACGTGATGTTGTATCGGATGGGGCGAATCGCCCCGAATCGAATCGAGCCTCAGGCGTAGCCGGCCGGATTGGTCGATTGCCAGCGCCAATGGTCGGCGCACATGCGTTCGATGCCGTACTGCGCGCGCCAGCCGAGCAGCTTTTCCGCCGCGGCCGGATCGGCGAAACAGGACGCAACGTCGCCCGGACGGCGCGCCACGATTTCATAAGGCACCGGCTTGCCCGAAGCCTTTTCGAACGAGCGCACCACGTCCAGTACGCTATAGCCCCGCCCGGTGCCGAGGTTCACCACGAAGCTCGCATCGCGCGCGACCAGCGCGTCGAGCGCGGCCAGGTGTCCGCGCGCCAGATCCACCACGTGGATGTAATCACGCACACCGGTGCCGTCAGGCGTGTCGTAGTCGCCGCCGAACACACGCAGCTTCTCCAGCTTGCCGACCGCGACTTGCGCGACATACGGCATGAGGTTGTTCGGCACGCCGCCCGGGTCTTCGCCGATCAGACCGCTCTCGTGCGCGCCGACCGGATTGAAATAGCGCAGCGTGGCGATCCGCCACGACGGATCCGACACTTCCAGATCGCGCAGGATCTGTTCGGCGATCAGCTTCGTCTGCCCGTATGGATTCGTGGCGGACAGCGGAAACGATTCGTCGATCGGCGAAGTTTTCGGCACGCCGTACACCGTGGCCGACGAACTGAACACGAACTGCTTCACGTTGCGAGCGCGCATCACCGACAGCAGCGTGAGCAGACTGCCGAGATTGTTGTCGTAGTACTCGATCGGCTTCGAGACCGATTCGCCCACCGCTTTGAGCGCCGCGAAGTGAATCGCGCCACTCACCGGATGCGCGTCGAAAATGCGCTGCAGCGCGGCTTCATCGCGTGAATCCGTTTCGTAGAATGCGACACGCTTGCCCGTGATCTGCTCGACGCGTTTGAGCGACTCGCGGTTGCTGTTGACGAGGTTGTCCACCACGACCACGTCGTAGCCACCGTTCAGCAATTCGACACAGGTATGCGAGCCGATAAAACCCGCGCCCCCGGTGACCAGAATCGTGCCTTTCAAGTCCATGCGAAATTCCCTTTGGTATTGATTCAATCCGGTTGTGACGGACGTGCATTGCTGGTCCCAGCCGCGCCGACGCCGACAGTGGCGAGTCCGCCATCGGTGACGTAGGGCACGAAGCCGGCTTCCGTAATCCGCGCCGCGGTGGCGGCTGCGCATGTGTCGTCGGCGGGCGGGCAATAGTCGATGGACAGCACCGGCAGTTTGTATTGATCGCGGATCGTCGCTGCCTGCGCCAGCAGCCAGTCGCGATCGGCTTGCGGCACTTCCGTGTAACGCTGCTTGCCGGCATCCCAACCGCGGTACAGCGATTCGAACGCCACCATGTAGGCAAGATCATGGACCTGCGGCAAGACCTCGAAGCCACGGTTGAAGATCAGCTTCGCGCCGGGATAGCGCTTCTTGATCGCGCGGACCACCCGCACCAGCCCCGCTTCCTGCGCGGCGCGCGTGGCGTCGGTTTTGGCGATCAGGTGGTAGGAATCGAGCGTGTCGAGAAAGAAGCCGCGGTAGCCTTTTCTCCATAACGGGGCGACAACCTTGTCGACGAAAAACGCCGGCCATTCAGCGGCCGTCTGATCGATCACATGCGAGGCCCACGCCTCGTTGACGCCCGGCAGCCACTCGCGCGGCATCGCGGTGTAATACGCGCGATGCGGGTTCACCTCGCCGACGCTCACATACGCGAACCACGCCGGATGGGCTTTCCGGTGAGCGCGCGGATCGAAGTGCGCGTCGGGGTCGACCACCACGACATCGAATGCGGCCAGGTCTTCGACAGGCGGATTCATGCCGTAGTACAACGCCACCGATGGTCCCGCCGGCGCGTTCGCCGCGCCCTGCGCGTGCGCGACCGAAGCCAGCGCGCCGAGCGCGGCCATGCGCGCGAAACGGCTGACACGGCGCAGCAGCGAGCGCACGCTGAAGCGTCGGCCTTGATCGTGATCGTGCTCGGACAAATCCGGCTCCTCGTTCATGTTATTCGGGCAACACCGTCCGCTTGAGGCTGTCGTACCTAGATGCCCACGGGCAGGAACGACCACCAGCAAATACTATCGAGCGATACAGTCGAGATCGACGGACTGAAGCCCGCCTGTTGCGCAGCCGCCCATGAGGATTGCGCGCTCGAACTCGCCGTGCATGACGACACGTAGTCGAGCGACCCGACGAGGAATGCGCTGCGGCCGAGATTCTGCTCCGTGCTTTGCCACGACTTCAACTGCTGCACGATCGACGTGCTCGTCGACGGCAAGAAGACCTGTTCCGCGATCACGCCGTCGATCAGCCACGGAAACGATACACCGCCCGTCGTTGCGCCGATGGCCGATACCGGCGCGGCATTCGGCACCATCGCCAGATCCGGGAAGCGGTCGCGCAGTTGCTTGACCAGATCGAGACCGCCCTGGGCGCAGCTTGCATTGCACGGTGCGCTCGACGCATTGGCGCCATGTCCGACGATTTCGAAGTTATCCAGCATGAAGCCGTCGACACCGGTTGCCGCGAGACGAGGCGCGATGTAGTTGACGATCAGGTTCTGATAGTCGGCGTTGGCGGGATTCATCCAGTATTCCTGGAAGCCCGAATATCTGCTGATTTGCGCCGCAGTATTCGCGCCGCACGACACGAAGCCGGACGGCACCGTGTTCCAGTAAGTCCGCGATTTTTCGCAGGCGCCGAAATTCAGGTAACTGAGCACTTTCGCGCCGTTCGCCTTCAATGCGGCGATCTGCGCGGCCGAGAAGGCAGGCGTGCCGTTACCCGGATCCGCGTCGATCACGATCACGTTGAACGTGGTCGCCACCTGAGCGATGTCGAGCGCGCCGCCCTGGCCGTAATAGACCGTCCACACCGGCGATGCCGGCAACGCACGGGCCGTCGAGATCTTCGGCGTGGTAGTCGAACCGGAATTCGTGTTGTTCGACGAATTGCCCGAACCGGTCGAGTTCGTCGAACCGGTCGAGTTACCGGAATTGCCGCTTGTACCGCTCGCCGAAGTCGCCGCGGCCGCGGTCGAATCGCTCGTACTGCCCGTGCCGCTGCCACCGCCTCCGCAGCCGGCCAACAGACTGCACGTCGCAACGATCACGGCTGCGCTGAGCCAGCATTGGACGACACGGCGGCCGTCATGAACACCGACGGCAAGGCGCGCGCGAGCGGCCCGCTGAAGCGGGCCAAAAACAGCTTGATGCATGGTGGAATCCGAAGTCGAACGGTGTGAGGCCAAAGTTGCCGGCGCGCCGGTTCGTCTCGTCATGCGCGCCCTGCCCTCACTGCTTCTAGAACGGCAGCATGAACGCGATCTTGAGCCGAAACAGCGACGCTCCGGTTTTAACCCCGCAACATATACGTTTCGTATTCCAAAGACATGAATTTGCGGTCGAGCACCTTCACGGATGCCACCACCACGACCAGCAACGCCAGCGCAAATCCATAGCCGTAGAAATCCGGCCCGAGCTTGAGCGTGATACCGGTGAAGAGTCCATTCAGCACGACGAATGCGCCGGTGAGCCGCAGCACCATACGCCGCCCGTCGAGATAGAAGAACACGTTGAGCAGACCGAGCAGCAACACCTGCAGACTCGCCGACACCACGTCGACGACGAGCAGCGGCATATACAGCGGCGAAATGCCGAGCGAGCCCAGCACGCGCTCGCCGAAGGCAACGATCAGCAGCAGCACGACCGTCTGCACCTTGATGATTTCATACAGGCCGGCGCGCACGCTGCCCACCATCATGTCGCGCATCTCGTTGATATGGCGCAGCGTCGCGCCGCTGCGCACGGCGTCGTAGAAGGCGTCGTAGTACTCGACGAAATCCGCCTCGATGCGCACGAGGAACGTCGCCATGCCTGGCATCACGCACACGTAGGCGATAAAAATCGGAATGTCGTAAATCACCGATGCATGCAGCGGCCCGATCACGCGCGTGCCCGTGCCCGGCGCATACCAGAACATGAACTTGTCGAGCCACACGCCGATATTGAACAGCAGGCCGACCAGCGCGAGGCTCGGATAGGCGAAGCGCCGCTCGAACACTTCGAACGAAACGAAACGCTCGCTGCGGTAGTTACGGTAAATCAGACCCGACAGACCGGCGAGCAGCACGATGTGGCCCGCCACGAAGCCGCCGAGCAGACCGACCAGTCCGTAGCCGTTCAACGCGAGCGCGAGACACACCACGCACGCATAGCCGACGGCGAACACCATCAGGATCTGACGGTACTGTTTCACGCTCGACAGGAAGATCACGGCGATCCAGATGTTACTGACCACCACGAAGCCCGTAATCATCAGCAAGCGGTAGATCAGCGGCTCCTCACGGAAACCCACCAGCATCGCGATCACCGCGACCACGCTGGCCATTACCGACGACACCAGCACCACGCCGTTATAGTTCGACAGCACGAGGTCGTCGCGCTTTTCGAACAGCCGGTCGGAGATGAAGCGCGTGAACGACAGTTGCAGCGGCCCGGTCAGAATCAGACTGAGCGCGATCAGATAAGTGACCGACACCTGAAACTGCACGATCGCGAAAGTCGGAATCACCGAAGTGAGACTGATCAAGCCGATGATCAGGATGCCGAAGATCGACAGGATCAGCGGACCGGAACTGATCAGGCCCGCGTAGGCATAGGCGCGCGCCACGCCGGTCAGCGTGTCGCGGCGCATGATCTTGCGTAATTCGAAGCCGATACCCGCCATCAGCGTGTCTCCTGCGATTGACCGGGCTGCGCCGAACTCGCGTGCGGCTCCGCCTTGGATTGAGTGCCGTGATGCATCGGGCAGCGCGCCGCATCGGCGGCCGAATAGTTGCGCTCGCGATCCGGCATGGCGGCGAGACGCTCATACAGCGCGCGATAGCGGTCGATCATCTGCTTTTTGGTGTAATAGCGGCGCACGCGCGCGAGTCCGGCCTGCTGCGCGGCCTGCCAGCGGGTTTCGTCGGCGAGCAGCGCCAGCACCGCCTGGGCGAAGGCCGCCGGGTCCGCGAGTTGCACTACCGCGCCCGCCGAGCCGAGCGCGCGATCTTCCGCATCCACGCCTTCGATCAGTTGACGGCACGAGCCCACGTCGGTCGTGATGGCCGGCACGCCGGCCGCGAAACCTTCCAGCACCACCAGCGGCAGCGCCTCGCTGATCGAGGTCAGCGCGATCACGTCGATCTGCGGCATCATGTCGTCGATGCGCTGGAAGCCGAGGAATTTCACATTGCGGCTCAGGCCGAGACTCTCCACGAGCGCGCGGCATTCGAGCGCGTAAGCGGGATCTTCCTCTTCCGGCCCGATGATCCAGCCTTCGAGGTCCGGCATGGTGCGCGACGCAATGAAGATCGCGCGAATGAAGGTCTTGATGTCCTTGATCGGCACCACGCGCCCAATCAGCGCGACCACACGGTGCGAACGCGGTTTGCGCTCTGCCACCAGCGGCCCGAGCGCGTCGACGTCGATGCCGTTCGGAATGCATTGCGTACGCTCGGCGCGCGCACCGTCCGTGATCTGACGCTGGCGGTTCGCCTCGTACAACGCGACGATATCGTCAGCGGCGTCGTACGCGAGCTTGCCGATCGCTTCGAAGAAACGCACCCACAGTTCGCGGAAATAGCTGACGCGCGAGATATCGCGTTCGAACACACCGCGGTTGTCGCGAATCCACTGGCTTTGCAGCAGATCGATCTTGCGCTCTTTCGTGTAGATGCCGTGCTCGGAGATCAGCAGCGGACGGCCCGTGCGGTAATGCATCAATGCGCCTAGAAAGCCGCCGTATCCCGTCGATACCGTGTGGTAGACCTTCGCCGGCAACAGTTTCTCAGCGACGCGAGCGAGTTGCCACAGCGGCTTGTGCATGATGCGCACGGTCCAGAAATAATCGGTGAACGACGGATCGGTACAGTACTTCTGATACTGATCGACGATCGTGTCCCACGCCGCGCGGCTCGACAGAAACTGCTCTTCGTTCAGCGCGCCATTCGCCCCGAGCATCGGAATCATGCTCGCCATCAGACCGCCGACGTCCAGCCCGCTGCGCGGATCGCGCAAGGCGTCGTGCAATCTCTGCGAGCGCGCGAACGCCGCGGCGTCGCCAGCGACGGCACGCGGCTGAAAATCCGCCACGACCTGTTCGTACAGGAAGTGCGTTTCGATATGCACCACGTTGTCCGGCAGCGCGTAAGCAACGCCGTTGTAGTCCTGTTCCCGGCTGCCGATGAACACAATCGCGAAGCGGGTCTCCGGGTAGGAGCGGATCATTTCATTGACCCAGCTCGACACGCCGCCACGCACGAACGGGAACGTGCCTTCGAGCAGCAGGCAGACATCGGCATCGGCGGCACGGCGGATCGGGAGTTCTTTCATCATGACCAGTACTTCACAACCGGTTTGAGTGTGGGCAACGCGGCGGCATTGCCCAGCGATGCGAGAAGCTGCTTGACGCGAGCGTAGTCGCCGCGCAGGAAGTCGGCTTCCGCGAGCCACGGCACCAGCCGTTCGCGCGGGAAGCCGAGTGCGAGCGCCTGGCCGATGTATTCATGCGCGGCATTGGGCAAGCCGTTCGCCAGCGCGAGACGGCCGCGAATCAGCCACAGCGCGGCATCGCCCGGATCGGTTTCGAGCGCCGCCTGGGCATAGCGGTCGGCTTGTTGCAGCGTATGGCGGTAAACCGCGCCTTGCACCAGGTTCTGGTACACGAGTTCGAAGTACAGCTCGGCGAGCAGTCGGTTCAGCGCATGGCGCTCGACGTCGTTGTCCGTCGCTTCCAGCGCTTTGCTGGTGCGGAAGATCTTCTGCATGATCTCGTTTTCGGCGTGATCCAGCGTGCCGTATGCGATCAGGCGAATGTCTTCGAGCGGGTCGGCCAGCAACTCGCGCAGCAACGTGCCCGTGGTGCGGGTGGGCATGCTCTGGATCGCCACCAGCGCGGACAGCCGGTCGGTGGGCGACACCTGAGTGTTGGCGAGGCGCGCCTGCAGACGCGCGCCGCCGCCGTGCGACACGCGCGACACCAAGTAGGTGACGAACTCCGGGCGCGGCACATCGGCGAGTTGATCGCTTTCCTTGCTGCCCGGAAAGAGCGCCGCCCAGATGCAACTGATCAGCACCACGAGGCCGCCGAACAGCGGCACGAAAGTACAGGCGAGCCACAGGAACAGCAACGAAACCGCGCGCGGCTCGCGGTAATTCAGCGGCAGCCATGAGCGGAACGCAACCGCCTCCGCGAGTCCCGCCAAGGCCTGCAACGCGAAAAAGCGCAGCAGCGGATCGATCGCGCCGGCCGGTTGCAGCAGGCTCGCGATCGCCAGATATTGCACGATCACGGCCACCACGGCCGCGAGCGCGCCGACGATGAGAGAAAGGGTCTTAGACATCGAGGCCGCTTCGTTTGAGAAGACGCACTAGCGCCGCGCCCGGCTCGTCGCCCTCGAGGTGGAGCGTATGAACGCCGACGCGCGCGCGTTCCAGGTCGGTGTTGAACTGGGCCGTCAGGCTGGCTTCGATCCGCGCGAGATAACCGTCGATACCGGTCGTATCGGTGGCCGGCATCAGATTCACCAGCACCGACTGCTTCGCGGTCTGCACCGGCCACATCACGTCGAGTGAACGGCGGCGGCGCATGACGTGCTCGAACAGCGAGTCGCCCTCTTCATCGCGCGGAAACGCCAGCGCGACGAGCGACGACGCCACGCCCGCCTTCTGTTGAAGACGCGTGAGACGGCTCAGGTCGAGTGCGAATTCATACGGGCAGTTCGGCACGCGGTCGAGAATGCGCTGCACGAATGCGGAATGCTCGACGCCGTCCGCGTAATAGCCGAGCAGCACCAGCAGCAATTGCAGGTTGTCGAAGTTGAGCGACAGGAACGGCATGCGCTTGACGACGAGCAGCGCGCGCAGTTCACCGTCCGCCGATACGAGCGGCGCGCACACCAGGTACTGGCTGACCGGCACGACGGTGTCTTCGTTCTTCAGATGCGCGACGCTCAGCGTGTTCAACGCATGCGTGACGAGTTCGTCATGCTCGGCGAGTTCGAACGGATCGCCGATCTGCGCGATGGCCTGCGTGCCGAGCTTGCCGTGATGCACCGGATACAACGCCGCCACTTCGATCTGGCAGGCTTGGGCGACGAATTCGAGCAGACCGCTCGCGCCGCCAAGCGGATCGCCGCCCGGCGGATCGTTTTGCTTGCCCGCTGCCGGCACGGCGAGCGCCGTATCCGTGGCGACCGACAGACGGCGCAATTCGGTAATCGAATCGCGCAACGTGGTGGGACGCGACAACAAATCCTTTTCGAGCCGCTCGTGCGAGAGCCGCATCAGATAGTGGCTATTGGTCAACGCGACGAGACGGTCGTTCAGGTAATCGTTCAGCGAGGACGCGCGCTCGGCGCGGCTGCCCCACGTATCGCCGAAGTGCCCGGCGAGAATCGTCTGGATCAGACCGCCCGCGAAATACAGCGTGGGGAACGGGCCGCCGTGCGGATAAAAGAGCGCCCACGCGCCGAGCATCAAGGCCCCGCTCAAGAGACCGAGCAGGCTGCCGTAGCGCAAGGCCACCAGCAGCGACGCCAGCCACAGCCACGGAAAACCATTGTGCAGCAGCAACGGGTCTTCAGGATGAAGCCAGCGGGCCACGGCCAGTACGACCAGCACGAGCACGACGGTTTCAACGATCGCGAACGGCCGCGCCACCGCGGGCGCCAGCAAGCGGCGCACGCGTCCGAGATTGCCGAACGGATGCGCATGGCGCGGCTTCGAGGCGCCTGGGTTGTTTTCCACGGCTGCGGTATTCACGGCCATTTCCTTTTCACATGTCGGGTTGCGGCTGGCGGCCCGCACTTCGGGCGCAAACAGGCAACCTTGGGGATATGCTTATTGATGCTTTTACTGACGCGCTTGCAACGGCGACAGAACCTTGGCGATCAGCGAGGTCGCCACGCTCGACAGACCCGAGCGGCTCCAGCCCGTACGCGTGCCCGTCGCGCTCCACACCACGGCGCCGTTCGACACGTCGATCAGTTCGAACGTCACGCCGACCACCGGCTCGCCGTCCACGCCCGTTTTGTAGCGCCACTCTTCGACCGCGCCCGACAGCACATAGCGGGCGTTCTGCGAACGCGCCCATTCCAGCGCTTTGTCGCTGTCGGCGCGCTGCGTCGTGTCGAACAGCGAGTTGCGGTTCGAATCGGCCGGCGCGATGCGCACATCGGCGATCCCGCCCGCGCGCAGCGTGTTGGCCGCGATCGACTCGGCGCTGTGACCGGCATCCGGCGTTTCAGTGTAGTTGGCGATCGACACCACCGCCACCTTGTCGCCGCGCGCGAGCGCGGGGCCCGAGGTCTGGCGAACCGTGCCGCAGGCGCTCACCATCAGGGCCAGCGCGGCTGCCGCGACACACCAGGCGCTCGTACGAGCCAATCGTTTAATGCCGTACATGAAGAATTCTCCTTGGGATAACTATGCGAAATCCGGTTCAATAAAACCAGCTATAGCGCGCGCCGATCTGGGTCACTGGCGTGCCGAGACGCGAGACGCGCTGATGCGAGAAAAAGAGTGCCGCGTGATCGCCGCCGAACACGGTGCCCGCGAGGCCCAGGCTGATCGACGGCCCCCAGCCCTGGAACGAGTCGTGCAGCACGCCCACGTCGAGGAACGGCCGCCATGCGCGCGTGTACTGGTCGATCAGATCGTTGCCGAAACCGAAGAACAACCCGTATTGCGAGTAGGTCTGCGGAACGAAGGTCGATGCGTCGGCCGGTCCGGCGCTCGCCGGAATCAGCCGCGAAATCAGGCCGTCCGCGGAGCCGCTCGCGCCGTAGTCGCCATGCGCGCCGATCAGGCGCACCGTGTAGTCCGGATAGTTCGTGCGGATCCGATAGCCGATCTCACCCGTCGAGAGCACGCCGCTGCCGAGGTAGTTGCGCGCCTGGCTGTAGAAACGATCGGCTTCGACGGTGCCTGTCGCATACAGATGCTGCGTCGCGCGGTACGTGATCGTGCCGACCACGTTGTCCTTCATGCCGCCCACGAGCAATGCCTGCGATTCCCGCGCGGTCTGATTGCGGCCCGCTTTCAGCGCGAACGACAACGGCGAATTCCTGCCCCACTCCGCCGCCACCGACACGCTATAGAAACTGTCGAGTGCTTCGCGGCGGCCGGCGGTCACCATGAAGGCGGTGTCGTACGTTTGACGGCGCGCGTAGATCTCCACCGAGCGATCCACCGAAGGCACGTTGGTCAGTTGCGACTCGTCCGTCGAGTGCTGAAAGCGTTGGACACCGTTCACGCCGACCATGTAGAGATCAGCGACCTTGATGCTGCCCGCCAACGTCTGCTCGATATAGTCGAGCGGATGTTCGACGAAACTGGTCACGGTCGCGTCGAGCGATTGCGGCCACGTCAGCGCGGTTTGCTCCAGGCGGCTATGCAGTTCCGAATCGTAGGGCGCGCCTTCCAGGCCCTGAAACGCGAGGTTTTCCGCCGCGCCCGGACGATCCACCGCGATCGAAGCATCGATACGGTTGTAGAGCGGCAAGCGTGCGCCTTGCTGGTCGAGCAGACGCTCCATCGCGGGCTTGTCATTTTCGGCGAGCGCGATCGCGATCAGCTGCTCCGACGGCTGCACCAGCACGTCGGCGTACTGGCGAGCCAGCCAGCGCTTCGCCAGCGGATTCGCTTCATGCGACATCGCCCAGGCGAGCGCGACGTCGCGCGCCACCGACGAAGTCAATTGCGCCTGATCCGGCGACTTCGCCACGGTGGGTGCCTTCCCGGGTTGCGCGGGCGGCAGGCCGGCCGCGTCGCCGAGCAGCGTGCGGCGCGCTTCGGCGTTGTCGTTGCGGCCCGCGTCGCTCGCGAGCAGATCGATCAGGAATGCCTTCGACACGTCCGCGTTTTCGAAGATCGACGCGAGCGTGACGCGGCGGCCGAGCATCTGCTCGCGCACTTCGCCGCCCTGCGAGGCGCGCGTGCGCAGCACGATCTGGCCTTGCGCGCTGTTGGCGCGAACCTCTGCCTCCTCCTGCTGCATCTGACGCCAGACGTTGCGGCGGATCGACCAGGCGAGATCGCTGCGCCCCGCCATTTCCTGCGCTTCGGCGTAGGCGAGTTGCCACAACGGATCGCGCGACATCGACGCAGACTGCAGGCGCAGATACTTGAGCGCCGCTTCCGGCCGGTTCAAACGCATCTGCGCGGCGGCGAGCGGCCCCCACAAAACGGGCGCCTGCGCGGGCGCATCGCGCCATTCGGCGACCGCCTCGCGCAATTGCGCTTCACTGCCGTAGTCGACCAGCGTCCAGAGCAGCGCGGCGCGCAAGTCGAGCGTCGCGCCGGGCAGCGACACCGCGTGCTGCAAATCGTGCAGCGCGTCGAGCGGACGATCGATCTGGCGATAGTATTCGGCGCGCACGCGCAAAAACGCCGGGTCGGCTTCGCCGGCCGCCAGTTGTTCGGGCGTCAGGCTCTTTAGCAATGCGTCGACGCGGTCGTATTGCTCGGCATCGGTGTAATAGTGAATCGCGCTCTGCAGCGCCCGCTGCGAGTGATCGCGGCGGAACTGCAGCTCGGACGTGCGGGCCGCGTCGACCGGATACGCGTCGTAGAAGTACGTCATCGCGCTCAGATCTTCAGGCGCCGCCTGGCCGCTTGCCAGCAGATGCTTGTAGGCGTCGTTCGCGATGTCGTCACGCTGCAGCAGGCGCGCGAGCTGCGCGGCGTTGCGCCAGAACAGCACGTCGTCGTCCCTGGCGCCGCGGCGCGCGGTGAGCAGCGTGTCGAGCGCGCCCTTGTAGTCGCCGTGGCGATACAGAAGGCTCGCCGTGCGCAGCGCGTATTGCGTGTTCGACGGATAAAGCTGGTTCAGCTTGCGGTAGTAAGTCAGTGCTTCGTCGTCGTGACCCGAGCGCTCGGCGAGCTGACCCAGACGCGCGTCGATCGCTTCCGCCGGCGAATTGCGTTGACGGCTGCGCAGGAATGCCAGCGCGTCGTCAGGACGGCCGAGGCGTTCGTAGGCTGCGACCACCGAGTCGACCAGCTTCAGGTCGCCGGGCGCAGCATTCGATGCCTGGATCAACGCGGCCAGATAGGCGTTGTCGTCGTTGAGCATCGGCGCGAGGCGCATCACGTTTTTCCAGCCTTCGGGGTCGTGCGTGGCTTGCGCGTAGGCGAGCCACATCTGTAAGGCGAGCGGCGACGCGTGATTCCATTCGGCGACCTGAGCGAGGCGCTTGGTCCAGACCGGCGAACCCGGGTTCTTGCTGACCTGCTCCGCCGCCACGCGCTGAGCGTTCGGCAGATCGCTCGATTCGAGGAACGACTGATAGAGGAGGCCCGGCACGTCGTTGGAAGCGGCGGAGTTCGACGCGGCGGCCGGCGCAGCCGCGGCGCCTGATGCCGTTGCGGCGGGCGCAGCAGCAGCAGCGGGTTTCGCGGATGCCGGCGCAGCGGTGGACGCCGCGACGCGCACGACATGCACCTCGCGCGAACCATGGGTACTCGCGCGCATGGCAAAACCGGCCCGAGCTTGCGGACCATCCATATAGGCGTACTGTCCCTGCGCGCCCTCTTTACCTGAACGTTCGCGGATAAAGTCGACGAGCCGCAGCGCGCCGTCCTCTTCCGGCTGAGCCTGCGCGTAGCCGGCCAGCGCCTTCGCGTAACGGTCCACGAGATCCGGACGATGCGCCGCGCGCGCCAGATTCAGCAGCACCACGAGCGTTCCGTGATCGTGCCTGAATTCGGCACCGTGTTGATCCGCGGCAGCGAGCGCTTCGTCGAGCAGATTGCCCGACTGCAAGGCCTTGATGCCTTCAATAAAGCACTGACGTCTCGCATCGAACGTCGCCGCGCCGGCTTGCAAACGGAACCAGCCGTTCGCCGCGCCGCGATAGTCGCCGCCATACATGGCGAAGCGCACTACTTCGCGGTTCCAGCGCGTTTGCTGCGCGGGGTCCTGCTCAGCGAGGCGCGCGTAGAGTTGCCCGGCGAGTTGCTGCGCATTCACCGACGCAGCCGCCTCGGCCAGCATCTGCAGATCGGCATTCGACCACGTCAGCGCAGCCGCATTCGTGAGCTGCGCGCGCAAACGGGCGAGCGCGGCTTCGCGGCCCGGATCGTTGGCGGGCAGCGCGAACGTCTCGCGCGTGTCGACCGTCAGACGCAGCAACTGCGCCGCGCGGCGCAGGTGGTCGTCCGGAATCGCCTCCATGCGGGCAGCGATACGGCGCGCGTCCTCGTTGCGGCCCAGACGCACGTACTGCGTGCCGAGCACCGAGAGGATTTCCGAGTTGTCGGGCTGCACGCGCAGCCATGCTTCCAGGTACGCGATGCTGAGATCGCTCGGCGCGTCGGTCGACGTCATCCGGCTGCGCAGACCGCCGCGCGGATGCACGAGATAGAGCGTGATCAACACCACGCCCGCGAGCAGCAGGACGAGCCACGTGGGCGCGATGCGAGGGCGATTATCGACCACAAGCGACCTCGATTGACTGATAGTTCAATTTCTGTCCGACGTCGGCCGGCGTATCGAAACGCAGGAATTCGCCGTCGCGACGCGTCGCGACAGGCTGTTTATTGACGCTGACCTTGCACTGCTGCGCGTTGGCCAGCTTGACGAACGGCTGATAGTGACCGGCGAACTCGAAACGCACGCCCTGCGCCGTGCGCTGGAAGTTGCGCACGAATCCGTTGGCTTCGCCGATATACGGCGCCGCGTTCGTGGCCGTGGCGTTGCCGATCGCAAAGCGCGCGCTGCCGCCGTCGATATGGATATACGTGCCGTCCGGACCGTTTGCGAAACCCGTCACGCCGGAAGCATCGGCCAGCGACGGTTTCGCCGCCTGCGGCCAGTGCAGTTCGCGCACCTCGCCGTTGCCGCGCACGATCCAGTCGTTCGCCTGCGGGCCCACCTCTTTCGCCACCGCGAACGTGTGCCAGTCGAGCACCTTGCGGATGTACTCGCTCACGTAGACCGGCATCACCGGCTGCTTGAGCACCGTCGAGAAGATCTGGTCGAGCGCGCGCAGCGAGGCCACCTTGGTGCCGCTATACATGTGGTAGTAGATATCGATCGGCTTGAAGCGCAGCGGCTTGTCGGTCATCGAGAAAGTTTCGAGCACGCGCTGGAAGCCGTAGAACGGGCCTTGCCAGTCGTTCGTGTAGACGTTCTCGTCCTGATTCGGCGCATACACCTGATAGGCACCCGGCCCCTTGTCCACGCCGATCGGCGCGATATTGGTCCAGCTATTGGCCGATTTCGTGATGACCGTGTCGCCGCCGTTGAAGTTGTAGACCCCGG
Source organism: Paraburkholderia phytofirmans (assembly GCF_046028095.1). Taxonomy (GTDB): domain Bacteria; phylum Pseudomonadota; class Gammaproteobacteria; order Burkholderiales; family Burkholderiaceae; genus Paraburkholderia; species Paraburkholderia phytofirmans_A. Next base: position 150,823 of record NZ_JAQQDJ010000006.1, on the reverse strand, counting down.
CTTCGTACACCTTGCGCACGACGAAACCCGGCGGACGGCAGTCGCCGGACCATTGCAGCAGCACGGTTTTCTTTCCGGGCGGCGCAAGGCGCGTGTTGATGTAATCGATCGAACCGGTGATCTCGCGGTCGATATTGAAGTGATACCCCGGAATGTTCAGCGAGAACGCCGCGTCGCCGCCTCCGCGATCCACCTGTGCGCCGGTCTTGCTGTCCACCTGCTCCCACTGGAACGGATGCGAGTACGTGTGCGTGCCGATCTCCACGTGCGGCAGCGCGAACATCTTGCGCGCGATCTCTTCGAGGCGCGGCGAGATATCCGGATGCAGACCCTTGGGACCTACTTCACCTTCGATCACCGAGAGCGTCATCGGCACCTGATAGCGGGTGAAGATCTGCTGGTACAGCGCTTCGCCGGAATAGTCGGGACCGGGGAATTCGGCCCGCGAGGCGAAACCGTCGCCGTCCACGTGGGACATGAACAGACGCCGGCCGTTTTCAGTCGTGACGCTCGGCGACGGCATGTCCTGCAAATGCAATGCGGCTTTCATGAACGCCATCGGCTGGATCGCCCAGCGTTCCTGCTCGATGCTGTCGAGCGACGCCACGGTGTACGGGCTGAGCGCGTAGCCGCCCCACGGCGTGAGCGCGACCTGATCGAGCAGCACGCCGTTGGCCGAAACACGCAGCAACGACTGGCTGCGCGAGCCCACGCGCACGCCTTGCAGATCGCGCGGTTCGGGCTTCGGGCTGATTTCGAAGCCGACCATCGGATCGCTCTTGACCACCGTGACCGGCGCGGCCAGCGTGCCGCCCACGGCTTGCAGATCGAGCGCCGCGCCTGCCGAACCGGCCGCGTCGAAGCCGAACGCGCCGAGGAAGGCGACCGGCACGTGGTCCGCCATGCGAGCCGCGACCCAGCGTTGCCACGCCTCGGGATCCGGCACCGCGCCGCGCTGAATCCACGCGACCACACCGGCGTAACGGTCCGGCGTAATGGCGTCGGGCAGACGCGACGAGAAGTCGGCGTACTCGACGTCGTAACCCATATAGTTGAGCGGCGTGGCCAGATCGCGCACGCCGGCGCTCAGGTCGAGCGGATCTTTGGTATCACGGTCCTGCACGACGAGAATCTTGCGCGGCAGGACCTCGATCTTGCCGATGCCGACCACGTCGCGTGCCTTGCTCGTCACATAAGGCAGCATGCCGGCCGACACGACGCGCGCGGCGGTGTCGCGGGCGCATTGCCGGTCGTTGCGTGCGCAATATTCCACCGACACCACCGGTACGCCGCTTTGTTGCGTGAACGCGCGCGCATCCGCAATGCGTTGTGCGCGCAACGCTTCGGGGATTTCCAGAAGCTGGCCGCTGTCGTCGATACCGCGCACCAGCGAATCGCCGACTACCGCGTAGAGCGAGTTCGCCACCGGCAGCGCGTTGCGCATGACTTCGGCGCCGCCCGCTACGAGGCGCGCGTCCGGATGAGCTTGATGAATGCGGCCGGCGGCGGCCACAGCCGCGGGCGTATCGAGCAGGAAGCCACGATAGCCGCGCTGCCACAACGGCTCGATCTGGCTGGAGAGGAACGCGTCGGCCGAACCGGCGGACTCGGCGCCGCTAGTGCGCGCGATCCACGTGGTGTGCGCCAGCGGATGAGCCGCCGGTTCGAAACCCGTGGCGGGGTCGACCACGACGGCGTCGAATGCTTGCAATTCGCCGACAGGCGGATTGGCTGCATAGAAGAAAGCGAGGTTGGGTGCAGACGCGGCGGAGTGAGCCGCCGCCGCAGCGGACTGCAACGGTGCGGCTTCAGCCTGCGTCGCTGCCTGAGTCACTGCGTGTGTCGCAAGCGGTGCAATACCGGCCGCGCCAAGCACTACCGCAATCAAGGTTCGCGTAAGAAATCTTTCGCCCGCACGTTCGACAACCCCGCAAGAGTCCCCGCCGGCGCATGCCCGGGTCCGCTTCTTCATCGCCAAAATCTTTTCCCCGTTCAATCTGAACGCGAGCGGCCTTCTCCCACATAAGGAGAAAGTTTCCGCTTGCGGATTTTCAAGCCGGCCCGTCGGCATTATTTACATCGCGCAAAAATCACGTTGCGGCGGATGCGATACCGACTTTTTGTTTGGTTACTGGTAAGGCCGTGGACGATATCACATGACATAGGGTGCCTCAAGCTCGCTTATGGCATCTGGGCAATCCGGACGGTTAAATAGTGGCAAATGCATCCACTTGAATTCAAAGGCAAACGATTGCGCGACGCGACAGGCCTGATTTCAAACGGCGGGGCCGCTTAAAATCAAATCGTCAAGCAAGCCGCCAATGTGTTGGAAAATGGCCGCACAGCCTCCGGATCGGCCGCGGCGTCCGTTAATTCCTCTGATCATTAAATCATATGGTAACTGCGCCGACATACTCTCGGCCCAGCTTCTTTCAAATATTTTTAACCAGTGGCTAACAGGCAAATACGTCGGTGCGCCGACCGCGAGCGCTCCGCTCGCCAGCAATAAGTACCGAAACTCATGGACAGGGATTAATTTTCCGATATGCTTCACGGGCATTCGATTCAAACGCTGCGAATAAATAAATCGGCCCCCTAAAGAAAATTCAGGGGATGCCGTAAGCGCAGTTTGGGCAAACCCGGAGCGATCCGGCGACGCAAAACTACAGGGACTCCTTCGCGGGAGTTTGCCAGTTGCCCGCCGTATCCACGGCGGGCCAATCGACAGCGGTGACCACACCGCGTCAGGAGGCTACATGCAAGAAAATCGGGGAATGGGTGCAGTTGCGTTTGTGGCTTCGGAATCGGCGGAAGCAATCCGTGTTTTGGGCCGCACAGGTAGAAGTCTGAAACGGGCCGGGCTGATCGCGGGCCTGCTAGTTGTGGGATGTCTGAACGGCACAGCCTTCGCGGCGACCACGGCAACCACGACGACCACCAGTCTCGTCGTACCTTCCTACTTCAATGCCACCAGCAGCGTCGCGAACTGGAACAGTCTCGTGACCTCCGCGCGCAAGGTGCCGACCACGGCCATCCTGAATCCCAACAGCGGCCCCGGCACCAGGGAAGATCCCAACTACGCGGCGGCCACCGCCAAGCTTCGCGCCGCCGGCGGCAAGGTGCTGGGCTATATCTCCACCTCGTACGGCAAGCGCTCGCTTTCCGCGGTCGTGACCGACATCAATGCTTACGTGGCGATGTATAAGGTGGACGGCTTCTTCATCGACGAGATGACGTCCGACAGCCAGATGTCGCACATCCAGTTCTATCAGTCGATCTACAACTACATCAAAGGATTGAACGCCACCTACTCGGTGACGGCCAATCCGGGCACCAACATTCCCGAGCTCTACGCGAGCTTGCCGACGGCCGACCAGTTCGTCGTATTCGAAAGTACCGCGAAGAGCTATGCGAAATACCAGCCGATGAGCTGGCAGGCCGCCTATCCGAAGAGCCGCTTCGTACACATGGTGTACGGCGCGACCGCCGCGCAGTTGCCGGGTGTCGTGCAATACGCGAAGACGCATGGCGCGGGCGGCGTGTATGTCACGTCGCTCTCCGGCGGCAATCCGTATAAGGCGCTGCCGCCCTACTGGAACGATGAAGTCACGGACGCCGCCGCGCGTTGATGAGCCGACTCATATCGACATCGACATGATGTATGCAGCGGCCGGCGACGCCGGCCGCTGCATCTCGTGAACGACGCAGCCGCTGCGTCCTGAGCGTGACTAGAACACGCCCATCAGTTTCGACAACTGCGAAACGTACTCGCCATATAGCGGATCGCTTTTCACCTGATCGGGTTGTCTCGGCCTCGGCAGATCGATCTTGACGTCGTGAATCACGCGACCGGGGCGCTCGGACATCACCAGCACCCGGTCCGACAGAAATACGGCCTCGTGGATGCTATGCGTGACCAGCAACACGGTGAGCGTGCTCTGCTGCCAGATTCTCAGCAACTCGACATTCAGGCGGTCGCGCGTGAGCGCATCCAGCGCGCCGAAGGGTTCGTCCATCAACATCACGCGTGGCTCGAGCAGCAGAATCTGCCCGATCGCGGCGCGCTGCCGCATGCCGCCCGACAACTCATGCGGATAGCGGTCGGCGAACGCCGTCAGACCCAATGTTTCGAGCAAGGCGGGAAGGCGCTGATCCACTTGCGCGCGCGGCAGATTCCGCAATTTCGCGCCGAGCCGGATATTGGCGCCGACGCTCAGCCACGGCAGCAGATTGCTGGTCTGAAACACCACACCGATGTCCGGCACCGGCGCGCCGATCGGTTCGGCGCCGAGGAGAATGCGGCCTTCGTCGCAGGGCACGAGACCCGCGACCATGCGCAGCAAGGTGCTCTTGCCGCAACCGCTCGGCCCCAGGATCGAAACGAATTCGCTCTCGCGAATCTGCATCGAGACGCTGTCGAGCGCGCTGAACGCTTGCGCGCCGCCGCGCGCGGCGAAACGCTTGCCCACCTGCTCGACCGAGATCAGCGCGGGCGCTGTCTCGTCCTTGTGCAGTGGATGAGGCGCCGCGCCGGTTTCCGCGGCGCGCTGCACGATACGCAACTTGTCGACCAGTGCCATCAGACCGTCACTCCTCTCCACCATACGCCGCGCGAAACCAGTTCGACGGCCCAGTAAAACAGCATGGCCAGCGCGGTCACCATCAGGATCGCCGCGAACGAAAGCGCTGTCTGCGCGTTCGAGGTCGCGAAGACGATCAGATGCCCGAGCCCGGACTCCGAACCGATGAACTCGCCGACAATCGCGCCGATCACCGCGAGCGGCATGGCGATCTTCAAGCCGTCGATCAGCGCGGGCAACGCGGCAGGCAAGCGCAAATGCCAGAAGGTTCTGGCCGGCGACGCGCCAAGCGCGCGGAAATGCTCATCCAGATTACGCGGCACGCCGGCCAGACCACCCATCGTCGCGATCACGATCGGGAAGAACGCGAACAGCACGGCCGCGGCCAGCTTCGAGGCGAATCCATAGCCGAACCATACGATCAGCAAGGGCGCGAGCGCGATCTTCGGCATGCTCTGCAACGCGGTGACGAGCGGGAACAAGGTGCGTCGCGCGATGCCCGACATACTCGCGAGCAGGCCGATCGCAAGACCGCCGACTAGCGCCAGCGCGAAACCGGCGAACACTTCCCAGGCGGTCGCGAGCGTATCCGCGAGCAACTGGCCGCGCATCTCCCAACCGGCGGCGAACACCTGCGAGAGCGCCGGCAGCACGTAGTCACGCGTGCCCGTCCAGCGCACGCCGAACTCCCAGACCAGGCCGATCACGATCCAGAACGAGACGGTTTCGATCAATCGCTTCATAAGGGTTCCAAATTATGTCTGGGCGGAAGGATCGGATTTCGTCGCTTCTTCAGCGCTGGTTGGCGTGTCGCCTTGCGCTGTTTGCGCCGCCTTCTGCGCGACCAGGTGCGGCGGCGGTGGGACCACGAAGCGCTCGAAGCGATATTGATCGAACGATTCGATGGTGCGCTCCCACACCTGCGGCTCATGTTCGTCGCGCTCGCCGATCTGCGTCATCTCGCAGTACACCTCGACGTTGTTGCCGTCCGGATCCTTGAACACGAGGAACAGGTTATTACCCGGACCATGCCGGCCTATGCCGCGCACGATCTCCACGCCATGCTCCTGCAGTACCTTGACCGAGCGCTCCATTTCCTCATAGCTGTCGATCAGATAAGAGAAGTGTTCGAGTCCCGGCCGAGAATAGCGCGGCAGGTCGTTGAAATCGGCGGAATCTTTCGGCAGTTGCGCAAGCGCGAGATCGTGGTGATCGCTGCCGGCGCGCAGAAACACCATCTGATCGCCAATCCAGTCGGATACTTTGAGGCCTAGCACTTCCGTGTAAAAGCGCGCGGACTTCTGGATGTCGCGCACCATCAGCACCATGTGTCCAAGCCGCTTAGGACGCAAACTGTTCATTCCCTGTCTCCTTTGTCATGCACTGGCTGCGGTCTAAGTGCGGTTTAATGCGGTCTCAACCGCGCTTCATTCCACGAACCGGTTCGTATAGAGGTCGGCCGCCTTGATCTTCGCGCCGGTGTTAAATGCGTGCGACACGAATGCCGCGGTGGCGTCCATGCGTGCCGGCCGCAACCAGCCGGTCTTGTGTTGCGCGGGGTCGTCGCTGATCAGGCCGTTGGTCTCGACGATCTGCTGCAACAGGATCGTCTTGTCGAGCACCGGATATTGCGCCGCGATCGCATCGGCGGCTTCCTGCGGATGCTCGCGCATCAGCGCATAGCCGCGATAGGTGGCGGCCACGAAGCGCTTGACCACGTCCGGATGCTGGGCCACGAAAGTGTCCGTCGTGACGATACCGTTGCCCATCATGTCCAGACCGAAATCGCGGTAATACACCTTACCCAGTTGCTGCCCTGCCCGCTTCGCCAGCGCGGCCTGCACCGGCAGGCTCGCGCCTTCCCAGCACTCGGACAGATCGATGCGCTTCTGCAGTAACGCGGTGTTGATCACCGCCGGATCGAGCCGCACCGTCTTGATCGCATCGGGCGCCATGCCGTTCTGCTTCAGCCAGGCCGGCATGATGTTCTGCACCGGCGACGCGCCGCCGCCACCCAGCGTCATGCCGGCGAGATCCTTCAGCGAACTGACCTTGAAACCGGGCCGTTCCAGATAACACATCGCACCGGGCCAGCGCGTGTTGATCGCGCCGACCATCACGGCATGGCCGCCGTGCGCGCGATTCAGCATCACGCTTACGGGGTCGCCGTAGCCGAACTCGAACAGACCGCCATCCACTTCATTGACGGTGCGTTGGCCGCCATAGCCGCGCATCACGCTGACATCGAGCCCCGCCTCGCGGTAGTAGCCCTTGGCCTGAGCGAGCAGAATGCCGCCCGTGCTGCCCTGCGGCAGCCACGCCAGATTGACGCGCACCTTGTCAGCAACCTGCGCGGCCGCGTGGACGCCGGTGAAGAGCGTCGCGGCGGCCAGCGCTACCGTGCTCAACGCCGCGCGCCGCGTCAGTCGCGACGCTCGCTGCGCCACCGCGCGTCGTATCCGCTGCAACATGTCGTGTCCCCGTCAATGAATAGAGTCAATGGATGGCGCTCAGCCCGCGACCAATGGATTCTCGATCGAACCGATGCCGTCGATGGAAGCGACCATCACGTCGCCCGCCTTCAGATAAATGCCGCGTCCCATGCCGACGCCGGTCGGCGTGCCCGTGGCGATCAGATCGCCGGGCTGCAGCGTGAGGATCGTCGATAAATATTCGATCTGCTCGGCGATGTTGAAAATCATCCCGGACGTGTTGCCGTCCTGCATCATTTCGCCGTTCACCGAAAGACGCATGCGTAGATTCTGCGGCTCGGCAATGCACGCACGCGGCACGAACCACGGCCCGAGCGGACCAAAGGTATCGAAACTCTTGCCGCGAAACCAGTCGTGTTTGAACGGATAGTCGGTGCGGCGATTCAGGTCGCGCGCGCTGACGTCGTTCAGAATCGTGTAGCCGGCAATGTAGTCATAAGCATCGTGCTGGGCGATGTGGCGGCCGGTTTTGCCGATCACCACGGCCAGTTCCACTTCCCAGTCGACCCGCTCGGCGTGCGGCGGAATCACGACGTCGGCAAGCGTGGGCACCACACTCGTCTCGGCTTTCATGAACATGTACGGCGTGCTTTCCTCGCGCGGCGCGAGTTCGGTGCCCATCTCCCGAGCGTGCTCGTAATAGTTCGAAGCGGCCGCGAAAATACGCCGCGGCTGGAACGGCACGCATAGCGTGTGCCCTTGCAACGCGGCGATCTCCAGCGAGCCCGCCTCGATCGCGCGCGCCGCCCGTTCAAGCCGTTCGACAGCGGCGGCGCCGTCCGTCTCCCAGCCGGCGATCAGCGTGCCGACATCCGCGAGCGGCGCCTCTGGCGCGAGCTGCTTCAACGCGGCGTGCGCGTCGTACAGCTTGCCGCCGACAGCCAGGCCAGTGCCGCTGCGGCCATTCAATTCGTAGGTTGCGATACCAAACCAGGTCACGTCTTGCCTCGCTTTCTGTAGGGATGAATTTTCGACTGTCGAGGACTCAATAACCGGACTGAAATACTCGTATACATTCAGTCATTGGTGTATTTTTATTAAAATCCTCGTATACACTAATCGGGGCGTGAACACGTTCGCGCGTACACTGCATGAACTTGCAAAGGCCGGATATGCGCGGTGGCGATTGAGGCGGCTGGGTCGCTGGCGCATAATGAGGGCCGCCTGCCCACGGTTTCGCTCAACCCACGACCATCACGATGACCACGCTCTCCTCCAAGATTTACCGCCTGCTGTGCGACGAGATCATCGACGGCGCGCTCGAACCGGGCCAGAAGCTCGAAGAAGCGGCGCTCGCCGAACGCTTCAACGCGTCGCGCACGCCGATCCGCGAAGCGCTGCGCGAGCTGGCCGCGCGCGGCCTGGTCGAGCTGACGCCGCGCAAAGGCGTGGTGGTCGCGCAGTTCAGCATCGACGAACTCGCCGACATGCTCGAGGCCATGTGCGAACTCGAGGCGCTGTGCTGCCGTTTGAGCGCGCAGCGCATGAGTCTCGTCGAGAAGAAGCAGCTCGAAGAACTGCAGACCGAAATGAACGCCGCGATCGCGCGCGGCGACGAGACGGAGTACTTCGCACTCAATCGCGAATTTCACGAACTGATCTGCAAAGGCGCGCAAAGCAAGTCGCTGGCGCAGATCATGGCGGTGCAGCGTCAGCGTCTGGCGGGCTTTCGCGCCGCGCAGCCGGCTTCGCCGTCGCGCTTCGAAGCGGCGACCGACGAGCATCGCGAGATCGTGTCCGCCATCCTCAACTCCGAACCGGAACGCGCGTACAACGCCATGCGCGATCACACCGCACGGCTGTCGATCGTCGTGCTCGGCCGGCTCAAGCGCCAGCGCACGGAGCGCGAGAACGCCTGAGGTTGCGGCGTTTGCCGGCGTCGCGGCATGCGCCGTCACGCGCTGCGTGTTCATGCGGCCACCGTCGCAAGTGTTGCCATCGCGGGCATCGAAAAATCCAACGCCTGAAGCTGCTGCAAAAGCGCGCCTGATTGCGCGGGGTTCATCGGCGTCAGCGGCGGACGCACGCGGGTCCACGACTCGTCGTTCGTGAAGTGCGCGACGATATGCTTCAACGCCGGGATCATCGGTTGCGCCTGGACGGCCAGCCGCACCGTCGCCACTTTGCCTTCCCACACCGCCCGCTCTTCCAACGTCGCCGCGTTTAGCAGACTCGCGATCGCCTGCGGCTGAATATTCGCGGTCGCTGAAATGCAGCCGGCGGCGCCGAGCGGCAGCGCCTTGCCGAGCAACGCCTCGGACGCGGGAAACACCGCGAAGCCGGGAAACTTGCGCAGCATCGCTTCGGTGTTAACCCAGTCGCCCGAACTGTCCTTGATGCCTACCACCGTCTGCGGATACGCCGCGATCAGCCGCTCGATCAACGTGTGCGTGATCGGCACGCCAGTGAACTGCGGGATGTGATACAGCAGCACGCGCAACCGATCCGAACCGATTGCCTGGATCACGTCGGAGTAGTACGCGAACAGACCGTCGTCGCTGACGCCCTGATAGAAGAACGGCGGCAACATCAACGCGCCCGCGCAACCGGCCTCGCATGCATGACGCGTCAACGCGATCGCGTCGGGCAACGCGCACGAGCCGGTGCCCGGCAACATGTGCGCGGGATCGATGCCGGCCTCGATCACGTCATCCAGCAATGCGTGACGCTCGGTCATAGCCAGCGAGTTAGCCTCGCTGTTGGTGCCGAATAGCGCGAGGCCCGCGCCCTGCCCGACCAGCCAGCGGCAGAACGCGACGAACCGCGGCGCGTCGATCCGCGAGTCGCTGGTGAACGGCGTGATGACCGGCGCGAACACGCGTGGTGTCGCAAAAGCGGACGGCCTGTGGATGACCATGCGGAGCTCCTTGATATGGGATGCGCACGAAAGCGCCTGGACCTGCGCGCTCATGCGCCGAAAAAATCGAGCATGGCGTCGCCTAACAGCGTCTCGCCCGAATCGAAATGCGCGACCACCGAGGTGTGGTTGTGCCGCAGCATCTGCACGAAACGTGGTGCGCGTTGCGCGGCCGCGTCGCCGGCACTGCGGCGCGCCGTCAACACACGCTCGAAAAACGCCGCGCCGTAGGCATCCAGATAGGGGTTCTCGTATTCGGCGACGACCACCATCAGTGGCGTGTCGAAATACGCCGCGTGAGTCAGCGGCGAACGTGCGGCGTAGCGTGTTTCGTCGGCGCCGAAATAGGCGCGCACGCCGGCGGCGTTGGGATTGTCGACGTGCACGTCGGCGACGAGCCGCGCGCTGATCAGCACGGCGCCCGCGACGCGCGGCATGCTTCCGCGCAATTCGCTGAAGAGCGGGTCGCACAGATACGTGGCGACATGCGCGCCGCCCGCCGAGTGGCCGACCAGAAAGATTCTTTGCGGATTGCCGCCGAATTCGCCGACGTGTTTCAGCGCCCAGTCCAACGCGGCGGCGACATCATCGGCGCCGGCTGGATACGGCGCATCGGGCGCAAGCCGGTATTCCACGTTCAGCGCGACGCAGCCTTGCCGGGCAAACCAGCGCGACACGTTGTCGTAGATGAGTCCGTTGAAGCTCTTGCTGCCGCGCAGAAACGCACCGCCGTGGACGAACAGCACCACATCGGCATTGCCATTGCGGCGCGTTTCTTCGGACGCGAACACGTCCAGACGCTGCCGCTCGTGGCTGCCGTAAGCCAACTCGCGCGCGGCTTCGAACGATTCGCCGGCATCGCGCGCCGCCGCCACCAACGGCGAATACGCGTCGATCACCAGATCGCGATGGCTGTTGATGTCGCGTCCCCACACCGGCCCGATCTGCGCAAAGCGCTGCCTGAGCGCGGCGGAGAGACTGCCCAACGGTTCCTGCAAGGTGTGCATCGGTGGTCCTCATGCATTGCAGCGATTCAGCGCGGCCGCCTCGGCCAGCGCATGAGGACCATTCTGGTATATCAAATCCTTTTTGTGTATACATTTTCTGTACGTAGTATACCTGGTGAAGTTGCGGACACTCTTGATTCACAGTCACGACAACCCTCTTCTCGCCCGCGGGCGAATCACCTTCAGGACAACGCAAGGACATCACATGGACAAGCTCCGTCATATCGCGCTTTCAGTCGAAGATCCGGAAGCGGCCGCGCAATTTTTCGAGCAGGCATTCGGCATGCGCCGCGCGGGCAACGCGATGCGCGGCATCTACATGACGGACGGCACGATGAACGTGGCGCTGCTCGACTTCAAGGACGAGACCGTGCCCGGCTACGCCGGCCTGAAGGACGTGCGCGGCGTGATCCACTTCGGCATGTGGGTGGATAACGTCGAAGCCACCGCGGCGCGCGTGGTCGCGGCGGGCGGCACCTATCTGACGGGACGCCACGAGAAAGACCCGAATGTGTTCTACGAAGTGAAGTACCGCATGCCCGACGGCACCGTGTTCGACATCACCGAAAACGGCTGGAAAGGCGCGGTTAAAGAAGTAGCGCCGGCCGCGCAATCAGCCGACCCGCAAGCGTGAGCGGCCGCATGAGCGCCACCCACGTGCTCGCGCTGATCCCGCTGCCCGACACGACGCTCGATGCGCTGCGGCGCGCTTACACGCTGCATTACCTGCCGGATGGCTGGCCTGAAACGTGGCCTGCCGGCGTCGACCTGACGACGGTGCGCGCGGTAGTGACCAACGGCTCGACCGGTTTGTCCGAAGCGCGGATGGCTTCGCTGCCTGCGCTCGAGATCGTCAGCGCGTTCGGCGCGGGCTACGAGAACGTCGATGTCGCCGCGGCCGCGCGACGCGGCATCGTGGTCACGCATGCACCGGGCGCGAATGCGGCGACCGTCGCCGATCACGCCATTGGTCTGCTGCTCGCACTCGCGCGTGGCTATGCGCCGCTCACCGGCGCGGTGCGCGCCGGCAACTGGCGCACGTCGCGCGGCGAGCGTGCCACGCTGACGGGTGCGCGGCTCGGGATAGTCGGCATGGGCCGCATCGGCAGATTGATCGCGGCGCGCGCGCGGGGTTTCGACATGACGCTCGGCTATCACGCGCGCGGGCCGCATGCAGACGCGCCGGGCCGCTACTACAGCCGGCTCACGGAACTCGCCGCCGCCAGCGACTTTCTCGCGATCGCCTGCAACGGCGGTCCGGCGACGCAGCATCTGGTCGATCGCGAGGTCTTGTACGCGCTCGGGCCGCACGGCTACGTGGTGAACGTCTCGCGCGGCTCGGTGCTCGACACGCAGGCCTTGCTCGACGCACTGGCAGACCGCACGATTGCCGGCGCGGGGCTCGACGTGATCGAACACGAACCGGAGGTGCCGCGCGGGTTGCTCGATCATCCCGACGTGCTCGTCACACCGCACATCGCGGGACGCTCGCCCGCCTCGCTGATAGCGCAACGCGACGCATTGATCGCCAGCCTGGCCCAGCACTTCACGCACACACCCGTCGAATTCGCAGTGCGCACTGTCTGACACGCGGCGGCGCGGCGGTGCACCGCGCCGCGCCGCCGATCCGCTGTCTTTGCTGTCTTCGCTATTCCCAACCGCTCACAAGGACTCGCTATGAACGTTCGATCGTTGGGCGCGCTCGCGCTCATTTGCGTCGCCGCATGGGGTATCGCTTCACGTGCTGTGCAGGCGCAGACGTCCGTCACGTTGTATGGCCTCGTCGGGCTGGATATCGCCAGCAGCAAACGCAGCAACGGGCCACCCGCCGCACTCGCCGAACAGAGCCCCGGGCTCACGGCGCCCTACTGGGGCATCCGTATCAACGAAGAACTCGGTGCCGGCTATCGCGCGATCGCCGTGCTCGAGAGCTTCTTTCAGCCGACCAACGGCGGTCTCGGCCGCACCGCCGCCGATCCCTTCTGGGGACGTAATTCGTATGTCGGCATTGCCGGGCCGTTCGGGCGCGTGACGCTCGGACGGCACACCAATCTGCTCTACCTCGCCGAGCAGGTCGCCAACCCATTCCAGGCGTCGATCCTGTTTTCGCCGCTCGTCATGCAGACCTTCACCGCGCCCTACGGCGGCGCGATTGCCGGCGACACCGTCTGGAATAACGGCATCCAGTACACCAGCCCGAATCTGAATGGCGTGACGGCCACGGCCGTGTATGCGCCCGACGGATTCGCGGGCGCCAACGGGATTTACAACGCCGCGTTTTCCGCGCTCTACGCCGGCGGTTCGCTCACCGCTGTCGCGACGGTACAACGCACGCGCGTGGTTGCGGGTGTCGCGTCGCCGACACAGAACGCATACATCGTCGGCGCCGCGTACGACTTTTCGCTCTTCAAGCTGTATGGCGCACTGCAAGGACTGCGCACCGATTCAACCGACGTCGGCGCCCACACCTTCGAAGCCGGCCTGTCCGTGCCGCTGACCTCGCAGCTCACCGCCCTCGCCGAATGGGCGTACACGCGACGCAGCGCGCCGAAAAACATCGTCACCGGCCGCAATACGGGCTCCGCGGGGCTCGACTACTTCCTGTCCAAACGCACCGATCTATACCTGCTCACCGTCTACGACCGGCTTTCCGGCTACGGCACCGCGCTGACTTATGCGGCCGGAATCCGGCATCTGTTTTGACGCGCGATGCCATTCGGGTCAACCCGCTATAACCAAAACGTTGTTTTGTATAAAAAAATAAAGCTCGGAATCCAAATTTTGCCGTGGGTATAATTTTTACTAGTTTGTGTATACACGAACAAAAAGACCGTAACCGCGGCTGTCGAGCGCGCCGACAGCACTCTTCACAACACGAAAAGAACGACGATTAGTTTGGAGATGGAATGAAAAAGAAGACTCTCGTGTCAGGCGCCTTGATGCTCGCATGTGCCGGGGCACATGCTCAGTCGAGCGTCTGGCTGTCCGGCTATGTCGACCTGAACCTCGAACATCTGATTTCTTCCGGTTCCGGCGGCAACGTGACGCGCATGTCGAGCGGCGGCCTGAACAACTCGCGCTTCAACCTGAGCGGCGTCGAAGACCTGGGCGGCGGCAACAAGGCCGTCTTCACCATCGAGCCGATGTTCTCCGCGAACACCGGCGTGCAGTCCGCGCAATTTCGCCAGTCGTTCGTCGGCCTGAAAGGCAACTGGGGTGAAATCACGATGGGCCGCCAGTTCACGCCCTCGTACTGGATAGCGGGTTACGCCGATCCGAGCTGGGCCGCGGACTTCAGTATGGTCAACAACATGGAGTTCTTTTACGCGTCGTACCGCGTGGACAACGCGATCCAGTACAAGACGCCGACCTTCTACGGCTTCATTGGGCGGATCATGGCGACCACCGGCGTGGGCGACAGCACGCGCGCGGGACGCTTCCTCAGCACCAGCATCGACTACCGGCACGGGCCGATCTTTATCGGTGCGGTCAGCGAGTTGCAGTACACGCGGGACATCTTCAGGTCCTCGCAGATTCACTCTTCACGTGATAACTATTTCTCCGCCGTCTACAAGTTCGGCGGCTTCGAGCCGACGCTGATCTATCACACGTACAACGGCTATTACGCGTATCCGCCCTATGTCGCGTTCAATTCGCAGGGTTGGGATGCGCAGATCGGCGCACGCTGGAATATCGACGGACGCAACCGTGTGTATCTCAGCGTGGTGCATCGCCACGACGACAACAACACCAGCATTTCCAGCGCCACCGGCGGCGTGATCGGCTACATCTACGGTTTGTCGAAACGGACCGACCTGTATGCCACTTTCGCGCACGTCAAACATCAGCACGACGTGCCCGTGCCTTATCCGGTGACGTTCCAGGTTTATCCGAACGGTGGACAGAATCCGAGCGGCTTCCAGTTCGGTATTCGCCACGCGTTCTAATATAAAAAGGAGGAAGCCCATGCTTCGCACAAGCAATCTGAAATCATCTCTCGCAACAGGCGCAATGCTGGCGTTCATGTCGGCCGCGGCTTGCGCAAGCGGCGAAGCTGCTCAACCCGCTGCGGCTGCGGCTTCTGGCGCGACGGCGGCCGCGGTGACGCCGGCGTCGGGCGCACAGGTGACGCCCGGCACGCCGAATGTCAAGGATCCCTATCTGGCCGCGTGGCTGCGTCTGACGCCCGATCGCCGACCCGCTCCGCTCAAGCCCGGCGTCGATTACGGCATGGATCCGGCAACCGGGCAGTTCGTGTGGCCGAAGGCGACGCCCGAGGTGCATCAAGGCCAGCACTTCCCCGGCGAGATGACCACGTGGGACAAAAAGAGCTATGCAAAGGACGTGAAGGTGCTGGCCTTCTATCCGCTCGTCGATTCGCCCTTCCACGCCTGGAACAATATCGCCGACTTCGACGGACACCGGTACCTCTACATTCATGATCGCGACTATCTGCGCATCATGGACGTCACCGATCCGGCCAACGGCAAAGTGGTGTTTTCCCAGGGCGGCACGTGGGGACCCAAAGGACCGACCGAACACTTCGATCCGAACAATGTGCATGACTACCTGGGCGGCGCCACCATCGTGTGGAGCAAGAAGCTCGGCAAGCCGGTGCTGGTCGCGTCGTTCGAAATTGGCCGCTACGGTCTGCTGACCGACAAGAGTGAGCAACCGGACAAGGTCGAGGCGCAGCGTCACTACAACTCGCTCAAGGGTTTCAAGGTCTTCGAAATGGACGGCCCGCTGCCGAGCCAATGGAAGTTGATCGCGACGCGCACGACCGACTACAAGCATCCCGATGCGCCGATCGGTCAGCAACAGGGTTCGGGTTCGCTCGATGCGCCGGAATACTACGGTGGCAAGTACATGATCCTGTCCGCCGCGCCGGACGACAGCTATGGCTTGACCGAGTACCCGAACTATCTGTATTCGCCGGGCTATCAGGTGTGGGACATGTCCGACCCCGCCGATCCGAAGTTCGTCTCGCAGATCTCGGTGCCGGGACAGATTCTCGGCAATGAGGCGCACGAACAGGCGTATCTGACGAATCCGCGCGCGGGCAACCGCACGTCGTGGATGGGTTCGCGTATTCCTATCTTCCTGCCGAAGCCGCTGGAACAAGGTGGCAAGATCGGCTTCGGCGCGATGGGCGGGCTGGGACTTTATTCCTTCGATCTGTCGAATCCAGCCAGGCCGAAGGTGCTCGGCAACGTGAACACGGCGCCGAGTTTCGCGGGCACCGAATACGACAACGCCGATGTCAGTCAATACGAGCGCACCGGTTACGTGCTGACGAGCGGCTATCCGATGAACCGTGACTGCTACGAGCCGTACAAAGACATCTTTGTCGTGGATGCACGCGATCCTTCGCATCTGAAGGTTGCGGCGAAGCTGCCGCAGCCGACGCCGCCCGAAGGCGCGCCGTTCACCAGTTTCTGCCAGCGTGGCGGCAACTTCGGTCCGAAGCGGTCGAACGCCACCGGGCAGCCCGGGGGCTCGCGGCAAGGCGTGATTCCGTATTCGTTCTATAACGCCGGTGTGCAGATTTTCGATGTGCGCGATCCGGCCAAGCCGACTATTGCCGGGTATTTCGTGCCGGCGCTGGCTGATGAGAGTGAGTTGCCGAGTTATACCTTGGGCAAGGGTGTGCTGGCGATTTATACGGAGTACGACCGGAACATCATCTGGGCTTTTACGGAGAACGGGGCTTATGCGTTGTCGACGCCGTTGCTCGGCAAGCCTGTGATCGGTGTGCCGGCCAAGCCATGGCCGGCGCGGTGAGCTGGTTCTTCATGTTTCTGCGTTGATAAGTCTTTTGGTGAGCGCTTTGCCCTGCCGGCGGTTTTCGTCGGCGGGGTTTTTTAGGTTTCTGGTTTTTGCGGTTGCTATGGAGGTGTGGGTGTGAATTTACGTATTCTGGTTGCTGCCTGGTTATGTTTGATTTGCGGGAGTACTTTTGCGGCGGCGCCTGCTGGTGGTATTACTACAGCTGGCTCTATTTCTGCCAGCGAGCAGACTTGCCGCGCTTGTCATTCCATGGATACGACCAAAGTCGGTCCGCCTTTTCGGGCTATCTCCGAACGGTATCGCGGGGATCCCGATGCTGTCGCCAAGTTGAAGAAGAGCATGCTCGAAGGGAGTTCGGGGAAGTGGAATACCGGTGCGCAGATGCCGCCTAATGCTATTTCTGTTGAGGAGGCTGAGCGGTTTGCCAAGTGGATTTTGGGGGTTCGGTAGACCGTGTCCAATGCTTTCGCCTAGAACTGTGCGGTCATCTGAAACCCGACCGTCACGCGAGCGGTTGGGAATCCCGCCGGTTTATAGATTGGCGTCCCGGCAAACAGGTCATACGAAACGCCGACAAACCGCGACGGAACACCACCGCGTATGCCGATCACCGCACCCGCCAGTTGAGTGCCCGCCAGAAACGCCGTATTCGGCCCGAAAACGCGTCCGTAATCCGCTCCTGCATACAGGGCCTGTCCGGTCTGCCCGAGCGGCACCTGTAGTTCATTGCGCCAGTAGAATCCGCGTTCCGCCGCAAGCATTGTCTCGCCGTCGAAGCCGCGAACCGTATAGCGGCTGCCGATCGTCATGTCGTCCAGATAGAACAGTGTGTTGCTGGTGAACTGCCCGTGAACCGTTGCCACATACCGGAAGTTTTGTGTCGCGACGGCGAACGGAACCGAGAGGTTCGCATCGAGTACGCCCATGTGGAAGCGGTACGTCGGGCCGTTCGCGTAAGGGTCTGCCGTTGCACCCATGCCACCGATACCTTGACGGTACGCGAGTGTGCCGTCGAACTGTGCGGCGCCAAAGTAATGCCGGTCGGTCACACCCAATTCCAGGAACGTGTTGTTGCGATGTTGCTGCGGTATGTCGGTGTCGTCGATGAAACTGGCACCGAAGCGCTTCGATAGCTGCACGTAGCCGCCGAGCACGTCACGCTGACTGCGCGTGATGACTCGCGCGAGACGCAGCGCCGCTGTCTGCGAGTTGCCACTCGAGACAAACGTCTGGTTCACGCCCGCGAGGTTCTGGTAGTACGTATTCGTGCTACCCGACAGTGTCGCCGTCCAGTAGCCCCAGGGGATTGAATACGAGCCGTTGAAGCCGTGCGAACCAAGCGACTTGTTGCCGAACGACAGATCCTGATTCGCGCCCACAGTGAATACGTCGTTTAGGCCGAGCGGGTTGTCGACGCCGATGCTCACATTGCCTTGCCATTTGCCCGTCGCGTCCGCGCCCGAGTTATCGACCGATGCGACGAAACGCCAGGGCTTCGAACGCTTCACGGTTAGCACGACATCGCTTTCGCCGGGCGTGTCGGTGGGCTCGATTTTCATGTCCACATCCTGACTGCTGACGCGTTTCATCTGTTCCAGACCCTGCTCGAGCGCGCGAAGGTTCAGCATGTCGCCGTCGCGCGATGGGAACGCGGATTTCCATGTGCCGCGTGTGGATGGGTCGGCGTAGCGCAGGTTGCGAATGACGCCTGGCACGAGCGCGAATTTAAGCGCGCCCGTTGACAGATTCTGTTCGGGTAATAGCACGCGCGTGGTGATATAGCCGTCACTCAAGATCGCCTGCTGCAAGCCTTTCGTGAGCATGTCGAGTCCGGTCTTGCCGACGCATTGCCCGCGGTAGTAGTCGAGCCATTCGCGCGCAAATGCGAAGCGGTCGAGCGGTCGTTCTGATGCGCCCTGACTGCGTACTGCGTCAGGAAGGTTGGATGGCACTTCGAGCGTAAACGAGTCGATGCGGAAGCATGGTTTTTCTGCCGGCAGGTCGGGTTGGCCTTTCATGCTCGGCACTTCCGAGCGCACTGTGGGCGCCTGCACGGTTGCGTCACGTTGTTGTGCTGCGCGTTGTTGCTGGATCTGCTGGCTCTGTTCGGCGTTGGCGCGTGCGGCGGCGGCTTCGTCGGCCGGCGTTGGTGCGTGCTGCGCGTTCGATGCGAGGGAGACCAGGGCTGTGAGCGGCAGAGCCGCCAGCCTCTTGCTGAGTTTCATCGTGAATAATTTTTGATTTCGATTTATATGCCGTGCGGTGGCGGATTTGTTGCCGAACGGCACCCAAAATAGCCCGCCATGATTGCCGCAATGCCTGCACGTGCCGCACAATCCAGGGCATTCCCGCCGCGCAAGCCGGCAATCAATCCGCATTGACCAAGCGGATTTTTCCTACCCAACGACCACTTGCAAAAGGGTTTCGCCTGACGATCTAAGCCTGCGATTGTTTGCCCGACGTGGGTTTTAGCCTAATACGCGAGTCTGCCAGTAACGCATTCGGTCTTTGTAAAAGACTGTCACGGTTGCAGGCATCATCCTCCCGCCAGGGTTTGACGGGCTCCCGAAGGAAGACGGCAAACCCGGCGGAACTGGGCCGTGGCATTGCGCCCAGCCCTCGCACCCGCCGCAGCCTGTGCAGCCGTTCCGATGCTGCCGCCATCCTGACTCGCGACGAGCCCAAGCCCGTGCAACGCAATTCGGTTTGCTCCGCCCTCATCCCACAGCAGAAGACTACTATTTAAGGTTGCTCAAACGTGTGATGCACTTGTTTCAGCTATTCTGAATAGCTGATCCCTTTCGAGCATGGAAATAACAACCCAGCAGTTGTTCAAGCACCGCAAATCTCTGACGAATCATGGCTTTGTTAGTATGTTTAAATGGCCGAATGCCAATTTTCTCCGACCTCCGTACGCCTCCGGCCGCAGGCCGCAGGCCGCTGGATTATCTTTACCATCGGCCACAGGCCCGCACTTGCTGATACTGCCCACAACCGAACGCAACGGCGTCGATGGGCGCTACCGCGTAACGCTAAATCATCTGCACACGAGCCGTTATCCGCCCGTCACGCACATGCCGGTCTGCGCGCCGAAGTACGCGTCCCACTCCGGCGTGTCGAGTTCCATACCCGCGAGCACACGATCATCTTCCGTCTTCACCAGGCGCTCCAGCATGTCCCGTTTCGTTACGCCGTAACGGCGCGCGAGCCGCGGCCGGGTCTGTTGTTATTCGATCTCTAACGCATTTAGTGGCTCGTGAACTTCAACTTCGTGGACATCACCATCTGGCCAAACCCAAAGCTGCCAGTTGTCGATTAGCCATCGAGTCGACACATGATAGGGTGAGGTTTCCTTTGGAAACACAACATAGCAGTTGATCCCAGCCTTATAACCACTGATCGTTATTAGGCCGAGTCGATCTGACTTATCAGGGGCCTCGCAGACCATCATTACTACGTGACTTTCGAATGGCTGCCCCGCAGCGAAACGAAGCAATGTGCCTCGCTTCATTTCCGGGTCGGCGCTCTCAATCAGCTTTTTCCAGGTCATCATTTCAATTTAAGGTCGTGTCGTCCCGACGTATCCGCGGGTTTGGTGGGTTGCAAATCAAGCATACTCACTTCTCCCATATGTGCGCCGGTTTTTCCGTTGACTTGCTCGAGGCGCCCATGCTGCGAATCAACAGCATATAAGGTTCCATCCTCTGCCCGATACACATCCCGGCCATTTATGCGACTGAGCTGCGAGTCCTTGGTCCAGCCATTGTCAGTAGCAACAGTTCTACCGAAGGACACGCTCCGGATGCGTCAAATATCGTCAAGGTTCGCGCCGGCACGACGCTTGACCCAAAATCAGTCTTGTCTGATTGCGCGGCAACAATGCTCAAGCGGAAAAATGCGCGCGGGGAGCGCGCAAAAGACACATGATCTGCGTTAGATGCGGGAATATTTTGATCTGCATGACAAGCACTCGGCCGCGCGTTTACGGAAAGACCGTCTTTGCAGCCGGACGGACTCACGTCGCAGGATTCAAGCGTTCATACAAGCTCGGCCGCCGCACTCTCAACTGCTCGCTTGCGATACCAGACGAAATAAACGACCAGCAAGCAAACAATAAACGGTACGCCAATCACGAGCGTCATTCGGAACTCCCTGGTGAACCAGGTGGTAACCAGTGCGCTCACCATCAACCCGGCTCCGAGCGCGGAAGTCCCCGGATAGCCCCACATCCTGAACGCCAACGGCGTGCCCTGATGCCGATGACGAAAGAAGAAGTGCGTCACAAAGATCATCAGCCAGGTAAACATCGCACCGAACATGGAAACCGACATCATCAACACAAACGAAGCGTCCGGATAAACCACGTTCAACACGGTAGCCAGCGCGATCCCGATCGTCGATAACCACAGCGCGGCCACAGGTACACCTTTACCGTTCAATGCGCCCAACTTTCGCGGCGCATACCCGGCCCGCGACAAGCTGAACATCATCCGCGTCGTGATATAGAGCTGGCTGTTCATCGCCGACAACGCCGCGACCAGAATCACGAAGTTGATGACGCCAGCCGCACCCGGCACGTGAGTAGCGGCCATCACCCGCACGAACGGACTCTCGTCCGTACCGGCCGCATTCCACGGCACGATCGCCAGCATGAGCGCCAAGGTCAGCAGATAGAAGAACACCAGGCGGAACATCGTCGCGCGAAAAGCCCGCGTGATCGCCTTCTGTGGATCGCGCGCCTCACCCGCCGCGACCGCGATCATCTCGATGCTCAGATAACTGAAAATCGACACGATCACTGCCACCCACATACCCCATACGCCCTTCGGAAAGAAGCCGCCGTGCGACGTGTAGTTGGCAAAGCCGATCGTCGAATCCGCTGGTGCGCCGAACACCACATACGCGCCGAGCAGAATGAAGCCGACGATCGCGACGATCTTCAGCATCGAAAATACATACTCCACCGCGCCGAACACTTTCACGCCGACCGAATTGATGCCGATCAGCGCCGCTGAAAATCCGACGATCCAATACCAGCCAGGCACGGCGGGAAACCAGTACTTCATATAAACCGCAATTGCCGTCACCTCGGTGCCGACCGCGAATACGATCGACGACCAATACGCGTAGCGCACCAGAAAGCCCGCCCACGGCGCGATATAGTGCTCGGCATACGCGCCGAACGAACCCGAAGTAGGATGCGCGACGGTCATCTCCGCGAGACATCCCATCAGCAGCAATGCGATCAGCGCGCCGATTGCATAACTGACCAGCACGCTCGGCCCGGCAAACCCGATCGCAAATCCACTGCCGAGAAAAAGCCCGGTGCCGATCGCGCCGCCAATCGCGATCATCGACAACTGCCCGGTCGACAATCCGCGCTGCAACCCCTTCTCACGTTCGACAATCGTGTCGAAGCCTCGCTGCTCTTGCGTCATCTTTTGTCTCCTCCTGGATGCGCTTGCGTGTGGACACAAGCGCCGGTGCCGCGCTGTCGTGCGCCTTCGCTATTCGAAGCGCGGCGTATGCTTCACCATCAATTCTGCAAACGCTTCACGTGACCGACTTGCGCGCCTTGAACTCATCGGTATTCCATGCATCGGTCGCGATGATGTCCTGAAGTTGCGCGATCGTGTCCCAGACATCCACGTAGCGCACATAGAGCGGCGCGAAACCGAAGCGCAAAATGTCCGGAGCGCGAAAGTCGCCGATCACATTGCGTGCGATCAGCGCCTGCATGATCGCGTAGCCTTGCGCGTGAGCGAGGGAAACCTGACTGCCCCGCTTTTCGGCGTCGCGCGGCGAAGCCAGCGTGCAACCCAGGCCCGTCAGTTCCTGATCGGTCAATTCGATAAACAGGTTGCCAAGCGCCACGCTCTTGTCGCGCAGCACGTCGAGATCGACACCGTCGAAAGCCTCCAGCGCGCTCTCCAGTGCGACCACGCCGAGTTGCGGCGCGGTGCCCGTCAACATCCGTTCGATGCCAGGGTGCGGCGCATAGTCATGCGTGAATTCGAACGGTTTGGAATGCCCATGCCAGCCAGTCAACGGTTGGCGAACAGCCTCGATATGGCGCGACGCAACGAACACGAAAGCCGGCGCGCCAGGACCGCCGTTCAGATACTTATAGCCACATCCGACCGCAAAGTCGGCCTCGCAACGATTCAGATTCACCGGCATGGCGCCCGCCGAATGACACAGGTCCCACACGATCAACGCACCGGCCTCATGCGCCTGACGCGTGACCGCTTCCATGTCGTAGCGTTTGCCGGTTTTGTAATTGACGTGCGTGAGCGACACGATTGCCACGTTGTGGTCGATAGCCGCAACGATCTCATCGGGATCGACGCAGCGCAGTTCGCAACCGGTCATCTCCGCGACGCTCGATGCGATATACACGTCAGTTGGAAAGTTGGTGCGTTCGGCCAGAATCACATTGCGGCCGGGACGCATGCGCGTAGCCGCCACCAGCACCTTGAACAGATTCACCGAGGTCGAATCGGCGACGATCACTTCGTCCCGACCCGCGCCGATCAGCGTGGCGATCTTGTTGCCGGTGCGCTGCGGCGCCGGATACCAGTCGGCGTCGTTCCATGAACGGATCAGACCGTGCGCCCATTCCTGCTTCAATGCCTGTTCGATGCGCGCGGGCACATTGGCGGGCATCGCGCCCAGCGAGTTGCCGTCGAGGTAAATCGTGTCGGCGGGCAGATCGAAGCGCGCGCGGCAATGGGCCAAGGTGTCGGCAGCGTCGAGCGCGGCGCAGTGTTCCCGGGTAATCATCTGGCTATTTTCCTGTTATTTCTTATTGCAATGACAAACGCCGTGACGCGTTGCCGGAGTCCTGTTTTTAAACCGTGTGCGCGACGTTCACCGGCAGGCCGAAGAATCGCTGCGCGTTAGTGCCGAGGATCCTGGCCTTGGCCGTCTCGCTCAGTTGAGGATGATGTGCGACGAGGTCGCCGATCTTCTGTTCGCCGAGCGGGAACGGATAGTCGGAACCGAGCAGCACATGGTCCTCGCCCATCGTTTCGACGAGCAGGCGCAACGCGCCTTCGTCGAACACGGCGCTATCCACGTGAAAGCGCTCGAGGTACGACACCGGTGGATTGGGACAATCTTCACGCACGATGTCGCGCTGCTCCCACGCGTTCTGCACACGGCCAAGCAGAAACGCGAAGCTGCCGCCACCATGCGCAAAGCACAACTTGAGCGACTTCGGAATCCGCTCGAACGCGCCCGACAGAATCAGCGACACCATGCTCAGTTGCGTTTCCGCCGGCATCGCGACGAGCCACGGCAGCATCCATTTCTTCATGCGGCCGTCGGTCATCATGTCCCACGGATGCACGAGCACCGGAATGCCTTCGTTCGCGCAGTGCGTGAGGAAGGTCACGAGATGTTCATCGTCGAGATCGCGCGGGCCGAGGTGATTGCCGATCTGCACGCCGCGATGGCCGGCGCGATGCGCGCGCGTCGCTTCACGGCAAGCCAGTTCGACGTCCTGCAGCGGCACCTGAGCGAGCGCCATCAGGCGCTGCGGCGCGTGTGCGCAGAGTTCGAGCGCGTGGTCGTTCATGCGCGCGGCCCAATCGTGCGCGGCGACCGCTTCATAGCCATAGCCGAACATCACGGGCGTCGCGCACATCAATTGAATGTCGACGCCGAGTGCGTCCATTTCGGCAATCCGCGCCGCCGGATCCCACAGCGCGCGATACACCGGGCGAAAGCCCTTCTCGCCGGTCATGATCATGCCGCGTTCGCCGTCCGCGTCGATCCGCAGCCACGGCGCGTGTTGCGCGTCGAGACGTGCGGCCTCTTCCCGCGCGATCGGCGGAAAGAAGTGGGAATGCATGTCGATTCGAAGTGTCATTGTGATTCTGTTGGTTTAGACGGCCTTGCCGGGGTGGACATGACCGCAATGCCCGCAACGTCGTTTTTCCTCCGACGCATAGAACGCGTTGAAGAGCGGCGGCAGATCGCTGACGATGCTCTTCAATTGCACTTCGACGCGATACACGAGATGCCCGCAAGCGTCGCAGTACCACTCGAAGCCATCCACGAGGCCCGCCGGCCGTTGCCGTTCGATCACGAGGCAAACGCTGCCGGCCTCGGGCCGCTGCGGCGAATGGCGCACATGCGGCGGCAGCAGAAACACGTCGCCTTCTTTCAGATCGACGCGTTCACGCTTGCCGTCTATCCACAGATGCAGATACGCATTGCCGCGCAACTGATAGAAGAATTCCTCGAGCGGATCGTCGTGATAGTCGGTGCGATGATTCGGGCCACCCACCACCGTGACGATGAAATCGCTGTCCCGCCACACCTGTTGATTGCCGACCGGCGGCTTCAGCAAGTGTGCGTGATCGTCGATCCAGCGCTGGAAATTGAACGGTTTGCCGTATGTGAGCATGGCTGTCTCTTTATCGTGTTTGCGCGTGTCTATTTTTGCGGCGCGTACGCAATCGCCTTCATCTCGATCAATAGATGCGGATGAGGCAACTGATGCACGGCGACCGTGGTGCGCGTCGGACCGGTTTCGTCGAAGTACTCGCCGTACACGGTGTTGTAGCCGCCGAAGTCGTTCATGTTGACGAGGAACGACGAGATTTCGACGAGGTTGGACAGGTCCGCGCCTTCACTCTGCAGAATATCGCGAATGTTCTCGATCACCACGCGCGTTTGCTCGCGAATGTCGAGTTGCACGGTGCCGAGTTCGTCAGCGGACGCGCCCGCAATCGAATTGTCGGGACGGCGCGAACTCGTGCCGGAGACGAACAGGAAGTCGCCCGCTCGCGTCACATGAGGAAAACGGCCGCGCGGTTTGGCTTTGCCGGGCACGATGCGCCCTTGAATGGTCGAGTCGTTGGTCATGACAGTCGATAGGTGGTGAATTCAGTGCTGCCGAGCCCATTGACGGCGCAATGCACGTGCGCATTCGTGGGCAACGGATGAGCGGCGGTCGCGGCGCCCGCCATGATCAGCGAACCGGCCGGCAACGCCAGGCCGCTTTGGGTAAGCAGGCGCGAAGCCTGCACGATCGAACGCAGCGGGTCGCCGAGAATCGCCGCGGTCGAACCGGCCTGAACCAGCCGGCCGTCGATGCGCATCGTCACGCCCGCATTGCGCAGGCCGTCGAACTTCCGCGTCCACGGTCCGATCACGAGGCCCGCCGACGAGCAGTTATCGGCAACCACGTCCTCGAGCGTGAACCTGAAATCGCGGTAGCGCGAATCGATGATCTCCATTGCCGGGGCCACTGCTTCCAGATAACGCGAGGCTTCGAGCAGCGTCAACGGACGATCGATCTCGCGGCTCGTCAGAAAGCAGACTTCAGGTTCCACGCGCGGATGAATGAAACGATCGAGCGCGACGCGCCCGCCGTCTTCGTCAAGCATCGCGTCGGTGAGCCAGCCCCAGATCAGGCTATCGACACCCATCTGTATCATCTTCGCGCGGCTCGTAAAACCGAGCTTCACGCCGACCATGCTCTCGCCGCGATGAATGCGCCGCTCGATCGACGCGCGCTGGATCACGTAGGCGTCGTCGAGCGAAAAAGGCGCGGCCGCGGTGATCTGCGCAATCGGCTCGGCGTGGCGGGCCGCGTCATCGAGACGTGCGGCGATACCGTCGAGGTCGATCATGCGGCCTCCTTATTCGCCAGCTCGCGTGCCTTGAGCATGTCCAGCGCGACGTCGACGATCATGTCTTCCTGCCCGCCCACCATGCGGCGCTTGCCCAGCTCGACCATGATGTCGAACGCGGACAGACCGTATTTCGCCGCGGCCGCTTCAGTGTGGCGCAAGAAGCTCGAATACACGCCGGCGTAACCGAGCGCGAGCGTTTCGCGATCCACGCGCACCGGCCGTTCCTGCAACGGGCGCACGATATCTTCCGCGGCATCGATCAGTTGCTTCACATCGCAACCGTGCTTCAGCTTCATGCGATCCACCGCGGCAATAAACACTTCAAGCGGCGCATTGCCTGCGCCCGCGCCCATGCCGGTGAGCGACGCATCGATACGATCGCAGCCGTGCTGGAGCGCGACGATGGAATTTGCCACGCCCAGCGAGAGATTGTGATGCGCGTGCATGCCGGTTTGCGTTGCCGGATCGAGTACGGCTTTGAACGCGTCGAACCGCTCGGCGACGTCGCGCATGTTCAGCGCGCCGCCCGAATCGACCACATACACGCATTGCGCGCCGTAGCTTTCCATCAGCTTGGCCTGCTTCGCCAATGCGTCGGGCGATGTCATATGCGACATCATCAGAAAGCCGACCGTGTCCATGCCGAGCGAGCGCGCGTACTCGATGTGCTGCTTCGAGATGTCCGCTTCCGTGCAGTGCGTGGCGATCCGCACGACGCGCGCACCGGCGTCGTAGGCCGCGCGCAGATCGTGGACGGTGCCGATGCCCGGCAGCAACAGCGTCGCCACTTGCGCACGCTTCACCGTCGCCGCTACGGCTTCGATCCATTCGAGGTCGGTATGCGCGCCGAATCCGTAATTGAAGCTGGAGCCCGCGAGTCCATCACCGTGCGCGACTTCGATACTGTCGACGCCCGCTTCATCGAGCGCTTGCGCTATCGCAACCGCGCTTTGCAAAGAGTACTGATGGCGGATCGCGTGCATGCCGTCGCGCAACGTCACGTCGGACACGTAGATTTTTTTGGTGATACCGGTCATTGCGTCGTTCCTCTCACGCTGCCACGCGGCTCGCCGCGATCTGCTCGGCGGCGGCCAGCGCGGCCGATGTCATGATGTCCAGATTTCCCGCATACGAAGGCAGATAGTGCGCGGCGCCCTCCACTTCGAGGAACACGCTCACTTTCAAACCCGCGCGGCGCTCGTTTGCATGCAAGGCGAGCGGATCCGCGGCCGTGTAGCGGTCGAACTGCACGGCTTGCTTCAACCGATAGCCCGGCACATAACTAGCAACTGCCGCGACCATCGCGTGAATGGAGCTTTCGATTTCATCGGTATCGGCGTCTTCTTCGGTCAGACAGTAGACGGTGTCGCGCATCATCAACGGCGGCTCGGCCGGGTTCAACACGATGATCGCCTTGCCGCGCGTGGCGCCGCCAACGGTTTCAATCGCCTTCGAGGTCGTTTCGGTGAACTCGTCGATATTGGCGCGCGTGCCCGGCCCCGCCGAACGGCTGGCGATCGAGGCGACGATTTCCGCGTACCGCACCGGCGCAACGCGTGAGACCGCGTGCACGATCGGGATCGTCGCCTGGCCGCCGCATGTCACCATGTTCAGGTTCGGCGCGTCGAGATGCGCGAACAGATTCACGACCGGCACGACGAACGGCCCGATCGCGGCAGGCGTCAGATCGATCACGGTCACGCCGTGTTCGCGCAGCACGGCCGCATGCCGGTGATGCGCGCCCGCCGAGGTTGCATCGAACGCGATGCGGATCGCGCCGAAATTCGGCATCGCGACGAGGCCTTCGATGCCGTTCGCAGTGGTCGCCACACCGAGCCGTTCGGCGCGCGCGAGACCGTCCGAAGCCGGGTCGATGCCCACCATCGCGCCCATTTCGAGGTGCTTTGCGTGGCGCAACACCTTAATCATCAGATCGGTGCCGATGTTGCCGGAGCCGATGATGGCTACAGCCTGCTTGTCCTGTTTGTCGTACATGGCGCTCCCGGTCACGACGTGGATTCAGAGTGATGAGCGAAGCTCGCGCTCACGGAGCCGAGTCCTTCGATGTGGGCGGTAAAGACGTCGCCGGCCTGCACGGCCGCCATCGGTCCGAGCGCGCCCGTCAGCACGATGTCGCCGGCCTTGAGCGGGGCACCGACACGCGTCATCGTGTTGGCAAGCCACACTGCCGCGTAAAGCGGATTGCCGAGGCATGCCGCACCCACGCCCACACTCACCTGATCGCCGCGGCGCTCCATTGCCATGCCGCAGTTAACGACGTCGAACGCGTCGAGCTTGACGGGCCGGTTGCCGAGCACGAAGAGGCCACTGGATGCGTTATCGGCCACCGTGTCGGTCAGGCGGATATCCCAGTTGGCGATGCGGCTGCCGACAATTTCGATCGCGGGCAACGCGTAAGCCGTCGCGCCGATCAGGTCGGCGATCGTGTGGCGTTCGTGCGGCAAATCGCGCGCGAGCACCAGCGCGATCTCCGCCTCCACCTTGGGCTGTTGCGTGCGCGACAGCGCGATCTCCTCGCCGTCGGCAATCGACATGTCGTCGAACAGCATGCCGAAGTCCGGTTGATCGACGCAGAGTTGCGTCTGCACGGCCTTCGACGTGAGGCCGATCTTGCGGCCCACCAGCCGGCGGCCGGCAGCCAACTGGCGCTCGGTATTCACGCGCTGCACCGCGTAGGCCGCGTCGAGCGCATCGCCGCCGAGGTCCGCGATCGCGGCGCGAACCGGCGCGACAGGCACGCCGTTCCGTTGCGCCTGCCACAGTGCGTCGGCGATTTGTTGCACGGCGTTCGAGTCGAATCCGCTCATGCGATCCTCACGCAAATGTTGGTCAGTTCCGAATAGAAGTCGAGCGAGTGACGTCCACCTTCGCGGCCGATGCCCGACAGCTTCGCGCCGCCGAACGGCGTACGCAGATCGCGCACGAACCACGCATTGACCCATACGATGCCGGTTTCGATCTGCCGCGCCACGCGGTGTCCGCGTGCGAGCTGCGTGGTCCAGATGCTCGCGGCGAGACCGTAAGCGCTGTCGTTCACGCGGCCGATCACTTCGTCTTCCGTGTCGAACGGCGCAATGTGGCACACAGGTCCGAAGATTTCTTCCTTGACGCAGCGGGCGTCGTCGGCGAGACCGGTCCAGATGGTCGGCATCACGAATGCGCCCTGATCACGCGCGTCGCCGAATTGCGGCACGCGGCCGCCCGTTACGACGGTGGCGCCCTCTTCGACCGCGAGGCGGAAATACGACAGCACCTTCTCGCGATGGCCGCGCGAAATCAGCGGCCCCATCGTCGTCTCGGGATCGTGCGGCGCGCCTACGCGTAATGCTTCGGTCTTCTCTTTCAATGCGGCGACGAAGCGCTCGAAGATCGGCCGCTCCACGTACACACGTTCACTGCACAGACACACTTGCCCCGCATTCGTGAAGCTCGACTTCAGCACGCCCGCCACCGCCGCGTCGAAGTCCGCATCGGCGAAAACGACCGCCGCATTCTTGCCGCCGAGTTCGAACGAGATTTCCTTCACGCCATCGGCGACGGTCTTCATGATCGTGCTGCCGGTGCGAGATTCGCCGGTAAAGGTAATCGCGCTGATGTCCGGATGACGCGTGAGAAACTCGCCGGCCGCATTCGGACCGTGACCGTGAACAAGATTGAACACACCGGGCGGCAAGCCGATGTCGTGCATGACTTCAGCCAGCAGCGTGGCCGAACTGGGCGTCTCTTCCGAAGGCTTGGCGACGACGCAATTGCCCATGGCGAGCGCCGGCGCGACCTTCCACGTGAACAGCAGCAAGGGCAGATTCCACGGCGAGATGATGCCGATCACGCCGAGCGGCTTGCGCGTCACATAGTTGATCAGCTCGCTGCCGTCGGCCGCGTGCGTTTCGAAGAACTCGCTATTCGCGGTGCGGATCAGATCGCCAAACATGCGGAAGTTGGCGATGCCGCGCGCGATATCGAGCTTGCGGGCCTGCTCGACGGGACGGCCGGTGTCGGCAACTTCGGCGGCGACGAACTCGTCGAAGCGCGCCTGAATACCGTCGGCGATCTTGTGCAGCCAGTCGGCGCGTTGCGCCGGCGTGGTATTGCGCCAGCCGGCGCGCTGCGCGGCGGCCGCGGCGCGCACGGCGGCGTCGACCGTGGCGGCGTCGGCCTCGCAAACTTGTGCAAGCACGCTGCCGTCGACCGGGCTGAGATTAGGGAACGTGGTCGCGGTCGCGATGAATTCGCCGTCGACGTAATGGCGAAGTAACGGTTGAGCGCGCTGCGCGGCGGCCGGGGTGAAGGTCACAACGTCTCCTGCTCGATTGAAGTATTGGCAGGAGTCTACGGTTGGCGCCTCACGCGGCGGTAATCAAAGATTGAGCGCTGGATATGCTAAAGCGGAATACCAGAGTTCCTCATGCGGGCACATCGAGTTCAGGCGCGGCCACCTTGACCGCCTCGCGCAGACACTCGACAAACGCCTGGCACGCCGCGCTCTGCTCCTTGTGCGAGCGCACCGAAAAACCGACCGTGCCGAACGCGCCGCTCTCGGGCAAATCGAGAATCCGCAGCAAGCCCGCCTCGGCGAACTGCTGCGCAGCGACGCGTGGCATCAGCGCGATCCTCGGCGTATCGAGCAGCAAGCCGATATTCGTCAGCAGCGAGAGCGACTCCACGATATCCGTGGGAAGCGGTAAGCCCGCCGCGCGAAACAGATGTTCCGCCGAGAGCCGCGCAGGCGAGTCGGGCGTCGGCAGAATCCACGGCGAGCCGGCCAGCTCGGCCAGATGCGTCACGCCCGCCGGGGCGGGACCATAGCCTTTGCCGACCACCACGCACAGCGATTCGTCGAAGAGCGCCTCGTGCGTCAGCGGAAAAGCGCTGGCGATCGGCAACTCGCGTTCAGGCAGCCGTCCCACTACGATATCCAGGTCGCCGGTGGCGAGCGCCGGAAACAGATGCGCCGTGGTGCCTTCGCGCACTGTCACGAGAACGTTCGGTGTGCGCGCCTTCAGCATGGCAATCGCAGCGGGCAACAGCCGCGCCGATGCCGAGATGAGCGTGCCGACGATCACATGTCCGCTGGTGCCGAGCCTGAAATCGTTGAGCTCGTCGGTCATATAGCGCAACTCCGCCATCAGCGACTTGACGCGCCGCCCGAGCAGCAGCCCCAGTTCCGTGGGCACGACGCCGCGATTCGAGCGCGCGAACAAGGCGCCGTCGAAACAGGATTCGAGTTCATGGATGACTTTGGTGACGGCCGGTTGCGTGAGGCGCATTTCGTTGGCTGCGCGCACCACCGAGCGCGTTTCCAGTACGCGCTCGAAGATCATGAGCTGATTGAGCTTCAGCTTGCGGATCAGGGAAATCTCGCTGAGCGGATTGGCTTGCATGGCGGGCTGTGCGGAAATCGACGATCCGCGATGGTAACAGCAGAGAAGCAGCGGGCCGATCAGGGGCTCCCCTTGGTGCGCCAAGGTCTGGGCACATCTATTGCTCTATTCCGCTCGCCGGCAAATAACCCGTCAAAGCACGCAGTGCCCACAACGAGTCGCCGTTTTCCATTTAATCCAGCAATCCATCGGTGGGAGGCCCCATGCTTCGATACGCTGCAATCTTCTTCATCATCGCGATCATCGCCGCGGTATTCGGCTTTGGCGGCATAGCCGCAGGCGCGACGGAAATCGCCAAGGTCCTGTTCTTCATCTTCGTGGTGATCTTCCTCGTCACCTTGCTGATGGGCGTGATGCGACGCTGATGAACTAGTTGACTGTTTAGGTTGAAGCACACCTGCCCCGGCGCGAAAACGGCACTCCGTTGCAATACTTGCCGTACCGTATTGCAATTGTTGCTGACCGCGCCGGGGTTTTCAGTTCAGGCCAGACCTGCATCCAGAGGTTTTCTTCCACGCATTGCACTGCAGCACTTCTCCGTCTTCGTTATCGCTTCGTTGCCGCTTCCTTGTCTTCACGCCGCGCGCGCAATCGGCGCACGCACACTCAATCGATGCGACCAGTTAGCGAGCGTACGCGTCGCCACCGGCGGCTTGCTCAAGATCGCGCTGTCATAACCCTTGCCGTCGAAGCGTACGAAATCGACGATACGAAACCCCTGTCCACGATAAAACGCGATCAGATGCGCGGCCGGTTGCGGCGTATCGAGTGCAAGCTCCGCATAACCGCGCGTAGCGGCCCAATGGTCGGCGAAGGCAATCAGCAACGTACCGATACCGCGCGCCTGCCAGACCGGCTCGACCGCGAACTGGCGCAAGCTGGCGATATCGTCGCGCCGGTATAGCTCACATGCCGATTCACGATCCGTCGCGTAGAGAGTCATCGTGCCGACGATGCGCCCGTCGCACACCGCGACATAACAATCGCCGCGCGTTGCGCGCAGGCGTGTCGTCTCGACGGTCTGATCCACGCACGTGCAATTGAGGCCCATCGCGCCGAGCGGCGCGAAGGCCCGATGCAACAACGCCGTCAGTGCGACGAACGAATCGCGCGCCGGATCGAAGCGGCGCAATTCGACACGGCCCACGCCGTGACACACGTAGTCGATACGAACGGATTGTTGCTTCGTTGCACGTCGCTTCACGTTGAGCACCTCGCGGTATCAAGATGCCCGAAGTGTAGATTTCGCGTGGACGCGTCTCAAGAAAAAATGTCGTAAAAACTCACATGGGAGCTGCCGACGATGCATTAGGCCAGGGCCGCGGCAAGCTGCGGGTCGCCTTCGCGCAAACCGAGATGCAGCTCCTCGCAGAGAAACGTTTGCAAGGTTTGCACAGCAGCCGCCTGCGCGCCGGAAACCTCGCCCATGAAGAGACCGAAGTCCGCAGTGGGCGCATCGGGCAAACCATCGGCCTGGCCGAGCACGCGCATCGACTCCGAACGGATGTTGCCGTCGAGCAGCACGGACACGCCGAGCCCCGCTTCAACCGCGGATTGCACGGCCGGCAGACTGGTACTGGTGCACACGATGCGCCACGCGATTCCCGCGCGGCGCAACGCCGTCAACACCTGCTGCTGCCACAGGCACGCGTCGCCGAATGCCACCACCGGTAACGCCGCCTGCGTGTCGCGACTGAAGCCGCGCGCGCCGACCCAGAAGAGCGGCTGCTTCCACGTGAGATGCGGAGCTGCGTCGACCAGCGCGGGATCGCCGACCACCACGTCGAGGCTGCCATCCGCGAGCCGGTTCGATAACGCCGCACTGCTGTCGACGACGATCTCCAGCGCCACTTGAGGATAAGCGATCGAAAAGCGCCGCAACGCCCGTGGCAACCGGCCGACCGCAATGTCCTCCAGCATGCCGAGCCGCACGGTGCCGGACACCTGCCCCGCGCTCAACGCGCGGCGCGCATCGGCGCCCGCGCCGAGTATCGTGTGGGCATAGGGCAGTAGCAGATGTCCCGCTTCGGTGAGCTGCACGCCGCGCGGCGAGCGGTCGAGCAAACGCTGCCCGAGTTCGTCTTCGAGCCGGCGCAATTGCATGCTAACCGCGGCCTGGGTGCGCGCGAGGCGCGTCGCCGCCACGCCCACCGCGCCCGTCTCCGCCACGGTGACGAAGGCGCGCAACAGGCTGCTGTCGAGATCTCGGGTCATAAGGGTTCTTGAAGTCGGCATAAGAAATATCAACTTATCTTAATACCGCCAGCACCGATAAGATAGCGATGACGAATTCCGATCGACCGCCAACTCACCAGACGACCATGCAGGACGCCACTCTCCAACCTGCGCTGAATCCCGCGCAAACCAGCGTGAAACCCGCCCGCAGCGCTGCCGGCGCGGCATTGCTGTGCGTGCTGTCGATGTCGTGCGTGCAGTTCGGCGCCGCACTTTCCGCGCCGACGATGGCCACGTACGGTTCACTCAGCACCACCTGGCTGCGCCTGTGCTGGGCGGCATTGGTGCTCGCCTTGCTGGTGCGCCCGCGCCTTCTGAGTTACTCGCGCGCTCATTGGACTGCCGCGGGTGTGCTCGGCGCCGCAATGGCGGGCATGACACTGTGCTTTTTCGCGGCGCTTCAGCGCATTCCGTTGGGACTCGCCGTCGC
Organism: Paraburkholderia phytofirmans; assembly: GCF_046028095.1. Classification (GTDB taxonomy): domain Bacteria; phylum Pseudomonadota; class Gammaproteobacteria; order Burkholderiales; family Burkholderiaceae; genus Paraburkholderia; species Paraburkholderia phytofirmans_A. The sequence continues at coordinate 116,383 of NZ_JAQQDJ010000006.1, read as the reverse complement.
GATCGACTTTCTTGGGCCGCTCGCCGTGGCGACCTTCGCGGTGCGTCGCGCCCGCGCATTGCTCTGGCCCGTGCTGGCGATCGCCGGCGTGATCCTGCTGTCGCGCGATCGGGCCGGTTGGATCGGTGAACCGCTCGGCGTGCTGCTCGCCTGCGGCGCGGCGCTCGGATGGGGCAGCTATATCGTGTTGATGAAGAAGACCGGCACCCTGTTCGCGGGACTCGAGGGGCTGTCCGTGTCGCTGATCGCGGCGGCGCTCGTGGCCACGCCATTCGGATTGGCGCAAAGCGGTCTGCATGTCGCGGCGGGCCAGGTCGCGGCGACGGCGGGCCTCGCGCTATTGGTCCCGCTGCTGCCGTACGCGCTGGAAATGGTGGCGTTGCGGCACATGCCGGCCGCCTCATTCGGAATCCTGATGAGCGTCGAGCCGGCGATCGGCGCGTTGGCCGGCTTCGTCGTACTGCATCAGCCGATGGGGATTTTGCAAATCATGGGCACGCTGCTGGTGGTGACCGCAAGCGTCGGCGCCGTGATGGTGGCGCGCTGAAAATCCGCGGCACGATTCGCACGCACCTCGGCGCGCGCCGGACCGTGCGCCTGGCTCAGGCGATGTTTTCCGCTTCGTAAAGACGCCGGCCCCCGGCATCCTTCGCGCCAAGGGTGGGCTCGAAATCGATCGGCCACTCGATGCCGATGTCGGGATCCCGCCACAAAATGCAGCGCTCCAGTTCGGGAAACCAGTATTCGGTGGTTTTCCACAAACACTCGGCGACGTTGGACAGCACCACAAAGCCGTGCGCGAAGCCCGGCGGCGCCCAGATCTGCCGGTAATTCGCCGCGCTCAGATGCGCCCCGCACCACTTGCCGAAATTCGGCGAATTGAGCCGCACGTCCACGGCGACGGCGAACACTTCGCCCACTACGACCCGCATGAGCCGGCCCTGAGGGCGTTGCACCTGATAGTGCAAGCCGCGCAATACGCCACGCACCGCGCGTGAATGCCGGTCCTGCACCAATTGAAAAGCTTGCGAGACGTCGTCGATAAACTCGTCCGCGCTAAAGCTCTCGAAGCAGAAGCCGAACTCGTCGCAAAACACCTCGGGCTCGATGAGTTTCACCTCCGGCAATGCCGTTGCGATCACCTTGTTGCCCATTGCTGCTGCGCCCGTAAGAAACCTGACCGGCGAAAACGCGGCCGCCACGACGGAGGACGCGTCCACGTGTCGTAAGGCACCCCGCCGCCGGCTCGGGCACCTGCATGATTGTTATGCCTCGCTCGCCACGCGGCTGCGCGCGCGATATTCGGTTGGAGACAGCGCCATGCGCTTGCGGAAAATCTTCGCGAGACGATCGCCGTTGCCCGTACCGCTGCGCCGGGCGATCTTGTCGACCGGCAGTTCGGTCTCGGTCAGGAAGTTGCAGGCAATGCGCAGGCGAACCTGCAACAGATAGTCCGACGGCGTGACCTGCATTTCATGCTTGAAACGCCGCAGGAAATTGCGCTCGCTCATCGCCGCGACCTGCGCGGCGTCGGCCACCGAAACCGGACGGTCGCAATTGGCCTCCATCCAGCGAGCTGCAGCGCGGATCTTCTCGGCCACGCTGAGCGTGCCGCCTTCTGCCGGCAGCGGCACCCACGTAGCAGCCATGCCGGGCATCACACGGTCGGCGACGCTGCGGGCCAGCTCGGCACCGAGATCGCGTTTGATGAACATGAGCGCGCTGCGGGCGCAGTCATTACGGTCGTTGGACGCGTTGAGCGCGGACTCACCCGTAACACTGCTGAGATAGCGGTTCACCTGCGGTCCGTCGCTATCCGTCGGGCCGGCCGCTTCCAGCACGAGCCGCCCTTCACCGATCGTTTCGATCGCACGTGTGCGCGATTGCACCGAGCGCAGCCAGCCAAGCACCCGCTCGTCGCGCGCGGCCACATGCGCGCCGTAGCCGCCCGCGATGAACAGCACGTCGAAACCGCTGGCAAAGCGCGCGTCGATACGGTCAGTCCAGATGCGCGCGGAAGAGGAACTGGCGACGCTGCCGCCGTCCATGGAAAGGAATTGCACTTCGTAAGGCTGCTCTTCACCGGCGCGCGAACCCGAGAGTTCGTTCGCGGTCTGGAACATTTCCACCACCGTGCCTGGGCCGAGCAGCCAGAAGCCGTCGAACAGCAACACGCCGATGCGCCGCGTTGCACTACGCACATTCAGCGTGGGCGTATGTAACCAGGTGATCCTCGCAGTATCAAGGTGCATGTGCGGCATGATATTTCCCCAAACTGTCGTACATTGTGGACCCCGATCGCCGTTAGCGGCCGGTATGAGCGGAATGATTATTGCCAGCTGAAATCGCGGCACGCCACTTAACGGATTAAGCGTGATGGTAACGGAATGGATCGCTATAGTAAATTTGAAAAACAATTTACATCGAGAAACAGAATGTATGAAGAAAACCGTTATCTCGCGTTTGATATGAGAACAAACGGTTGCGTGCGCGCCACAGCAAATGATACCGGCGCGATTTCGCCTCTTTACCGCGAAGCGGCTACCAGCCTGCCTCTTCAGGCATCGACAGGTGGCATCCAGACGCGTCGGACGGCAGCCGATTTGTGACCTGCGTATGGCGAAGCAACATCCAAAAGTGTTTCAAACCTGAACTGCGAACCTCTCAGATAATGACCATTCAATAGCGGTTTTATTCGCAAATTGGGAATTTACCGAGTGCCCGATGCAATCAACCTCAATTTAACGAAGCAGTCTGCATTAAATCTTTCCAAACGCATTTCTCGAAGGTCTGAAAACGTTTCTATATTGAAACATTGGCGGATTTATACGTATGAACATTTAGTCGTTGCAGCGCACAATCAACGCAAACATCAGAGGATTGAATGCCGGTTGCGAGAAGTGCAACAGGCGCGTTTCTTAAACAAAGTTTCATCCATGGATCGTGCTCTTTAAGGATTCGCGAGGCGCGGCAGCGACATAATTTGTGCATCGTGATAGCCCCAAGGAGCCAGCACATGTCGCGCCCCATGAGCATCGAGAGAGTCAACGAATATGGTCAGCACGCGGTTCGTATCGCCATCGACGATAGCGCCGTGTTGCTCGAGGTGGCCGATCTGGACGCCGTGATCGAACACCTCAGCGCGCTGCGCGCCGGTATGCGCCCGGAGGTGCCCAAGGAGCCGCTGCGCACCCACCAGTACGTGATCGAGATCGACCCGTGCTGGCATGCGGAAAAGCATCCGCTGCACGATGGCGCCGTGCTGTTCCTGCGTCACTCCGGTCTCGGCTGGGCCGGTTTCGCACTGCCCACCGCAAGCCTCGCCAAACTGCACCGCGCGCTTACGCAGCAGCTCGAAGCCTCGCTGGAAGTGCATGGCATGCTCAACTGAAACACCGGCACGCGCGCTTGTTGCGTTTCACGCAGGACTGCGTTTCAGATCACACGCGCAACGCGCCAGGCAACGCACCTATACTTCAACCGCCGCGTAGCTGCGGTTACTTTCATTCAAGTCTCTTTCGCAAGCGCGGCTTTGGCCGCGCTCTTTTTTTGTCTATTGCTTAGCGTTGCTGATGGTTCGTCTGGAAACGGCAGGCAGTCCGCGCATACAGTTCATGAACATTGCACAAAATTAAAAAAGACTTAATGCACCTAGCAGCGCGGATTTATCCGTCATCGCCGATGATGCACCCATCGCACTTCTCTACTGTTCCAACATGAACCAGCTACAAGCGATGCGTGTCTTCACACGAGTAGTCGATCTCGCCAGCTTCAATCTCGCGGCGAGACAGTTAGGCATGTCCGCGGCCGCGGTTACGCGCAGCGTCGGCACGCTCGAAGCGCATCTGAACATGCGCCTCCTGAACCGCACCACGCGCAGTCTTTCGCTGACGGACGTGGGCCGCGAATATCTTGACGGCTGCCGCGCGATCATCGAAAAGCTCGACGAAATGGAATCGAATCTGCTGGAGACCACACGCGACCCGCAGGGCACGTTACGGATCGCCACGCCCATGACCTTCGCCACCGCGGGTCTGGGCGCACTGCTGGCCGCCTACCGCACGCTGCATCCGCGTGTGGACTTCGACGTGACGACGTTCGACACGCACATCGACCTCGTGGAAGGAGGCTTCGACGTGTGCTTCTGCGACGACCGGCGCCTCGCCAATTCCACGCTGGTGAGCCGCACGCTCACCAGCGTCGATGAACTCACGGTTGCGTCGCCGACCTATCTGGCACGCAACGGCACGCCGCGCGATCCCGCCGCCCTGAACCGCCATGGCCTGCTGACGGTGTCGGACGGTTCATCGCGCGCCTGGGAGTTCGCGGACGCCGACGGCATCTATCGCGTCAATACCGGCAGCGCGCTCACCGCGACCAGCAGCGCGATGGTGCGCGTGGCCGCGCTCAACCATATGGGCATTGCCTTGCTGCCCATGCCGATCATCGCGGACGATCTCGCGCGCGGCACGCTGCTCCCCGTGCTCGAACAGTTCGAGATCAACGGCGGCCCGCGTCAGGTGTCAATCCTGTACTCCGGCCGCAATTACCTGTCGATGCGCGTGCGCAGCTTCATCGACTTCGCGGTCAGCCAGTATCGCGCGCCGGACCGGCCGGTTGCACTGCGCGCGGTTGCGTGAAGCGGGCGCGCGCATCATGCCCAGGATATTGACGATTGAAGATGACGAGCTGATCGCTCACGACATCGTTCGCACGCTCAGCGCGAGCGGCTTTTCCGTCGATGTGGCGCACACCGGCCGCGAAGGCATGGCGAAGGTGATGGCGGGCGATTACGACGTCGTCACGCTCGACCGCATGCTGCCCGACCTCGACGGCCTGACGATCGTCGCGACCATGCGCGGCGTCGGCATGGAAACGCCCGTACTGGTGATGAGCGCGATGTCCGATGTCGATCAGCGCATTCAGGGCTTGCGGGCCGGCGGCGACGACTATCTGACCAAACCCTTCTCGCCAGAGGAAATGTTCGCGCGCGTCGAGGTGCTATTGCGGCGACGCCCGCGTCACGCGAAAGCCGAAACGATGCTGCGCAACGGCGCGCTCGAACTGGACCTGGTGCGCCGCAAAGTCACCCACCGGCAGCGCGAACTCGATCTGCAACCCACGGAATTCCGCGTGCTCGAATTCATGATGCGCCACACCGGCCAGGTGCTTACGCGCACCATGATCTTCGAAGCCGTATGGGGCTGCCGCTTCGATCCGGGCACGAATCTGATCGACGTCCACGTGGGGCGTTTGCGCAAGAAAGTCGAGATGCCCGGCGAGCGTCCGTTGATTCGCACGATTCGCGGCTCGGGCTACCTGTTCGGGTGACACAAGCGCGTTCGCGTGTCTGAACAACAAACTTTGGCGCCGCATGCGGCGCCAAAGCTGCTTGAGCACACCTATCGACGCAAGCGCACATCACACGCCGCTTCCTAAAACTAGTTTCATTTGTTTTGTCCGCGCCTGTTAGGACCCGCTCCCCAGAATGTCGTTACCGGACCGCGCCGCTGGCGCGAGTCCTCATTGCCACACGCCCGCGCAGATTCAACCGCGCCTCTGAACGGAGCAGCCTTCGATGTTAAAAATAGTCCGGTTAGCTTTGACCCGGCCCTACACGTTCATCGTGCTCGCGATGCTGATCCTGTTGATCGGCCCGCTTGCCGCGTTGCGCACGCCGACGGATATCTTTCCCGACATCCGCATTCCCGTGATCAGCGTGGTCTGGAATTACGCCGGCCTGCAACCGGACGACATGTCCGGGCGCATCGTCACTTACTACGAACGCACGCTCGGCACCACCGTCAACGACATCGCGCATATCGAGTCGCAATCGTTTCGCGGCTACGGCATCGTGAAGATTTTCTTTCAGCCGACGGTGGATATCCGCACCGCGACCGCCCAGGTGACTTCGGTTTCGCAGACGGTGCTCAAGCAGATGCCGCCCGGCACCACGCCGCCGCAGATCCTGAACTACAACGCGTCCACGGTGCCGGTGCTGCAATTGGCGCTGACCAGCAATACGCTGGACGAACAAAAGCTCGCCGATTACGCGACCAACTTCATTCGTCCGCAATTGCTGAGCGTGCCGGGCGTGGCGATTCCCACACCGTACGGCGGCAAGACCCGTGAGGTGCAGATCGATCTCGACCCGCAGGCCTTGCAGGCGAAAAAGCTCTCGGCGAACGATGTCGCCACCGCACTCGCGCAGCAGAATCAGATCATTCCGGCGGGCACGGAGAAGATTGGCCGCTTCGAATACAACATCAAGCTGAACAACAGTCCGCTCGCGCTCGACGAGCTGAACGCGCTGCCTATCAAAACCGTGGATGGCGCCACCATCTATATCCGCGATGTGGCGCACGTACGCGACGGCTATCCGCCGCAAGGCAACGTGGTGCGCGTGGACGGACACCGCGCGGTGCTGATGAGCATCCTGAAGAACGGCTCCGCCTCCACGCTCGACATCATCGCCGGCGTGAAGGCGCAACTGCCGCGTATCGAAGCGACCTTGCCGCCGGGGCTCAAGCTCGTCACGATGGGCGATCAATCGACCTTCGTAAAAGGCGCCGTCAGCGGCGTGGCGCGCGAGGGCGTGATCGCCGCCGCACTCACCTCGCTGATGATCCTGCTGTTCCTCGGCAGCTGGCGCTCCACGCTGATCATCGCGGCGTCCATTCCGCTCGCCGTGCTGGCCGCCATCGCCGGGCTCGCGGCGATGGGCGAAACGCTCAACGTGATGACGCTCGGCGGCCTCGCCCTGGCGGTGGGGATTCTGGTCGACGATGCCACCGTCACGATCGAGAACATCAACTGGCATCTGGAACAGGGCAAGGACGTAAAGAGCGCGATTCTCGACGGCGCCGCGCAGATCGTCGCGCCCGCGTTCGTGTCGCTGCTGTGCATCTGCATCGTGTTCGTGCCGATGCTGCTGCTCGACGGCATTGCGCGCTTCCTGTTCGTGCCGATGGCCGAGGCCGTCATCTTCGCGATGATCGCCTCGTTCATCCTCTCGCGCACCTTCGTGCCGATGATGGCGCAATATCTGCTGCGCGCCCATGCATCGGGCGGCCACGCATCCGGCGAACTGGCCGCGACGATGGACCCGCACGGTGGCCACACGAAAGCGGCGCCTTCGAGCAATCCGCTGGTGCGCTTCCAGCGCGGCTTCGAGCAGCGCTTCGAACGCGTGCGCGGCGTGTACCGCATCGTGCTCGGTCTCGCGCTCACACATCGCAAGCGCTTCGTGAGCGGCTTTCTGATCGTGGTCGGCGCGTCGTTCCTGCTCGCACCGTGGCTCGGCCGCAATTTCTTCCCCGATATCGACTCCGGCGAAATCGCGATCCACGTGCGCGCGCCGGTCGGCACGCGGATCGAAGATACCGCCGCGCAGTTCGATCTGATCGAGAACGCCGTGCGCCGCGCGATTCCGCCGAACCAGTTGCGCAGCATCGTCGACAACATCGGTTTGCCGAATAGCGGGATCAACCTTACGTATAACAATAGCGGCACGATTGGGCCGCAAGACGGCGACATTCTGATCTCGCTGAACGAAAAGCACCAGCCCACAGCGGGTTTCGTGCGGACATTGCGTGAAACGCTGCCACGCCAGTTTCCGGGTACGACGTTCGCGTTCCTGCCGGCGGATATCGTCAGCCAGATTCTGAATTTCGGTGCACCCGCGCCGATCGATCTGCAAGTGGCCGGCCCGAATCAGGCCGCCAATCACCAGTACGCGAACGATGTCATGCGCCGCATGCGCATGATTCCCGGCATTGCCGATACGCGCATGCAACAGGCGTCGACGTATCCGCAGTTCACCGTCTCCGTGGACCGCTCGCGCGCCGATCAGCTCGGCATCACCGAACAGGATGTCACCAACTCCGTGGTGGCGAGTCTGTCCGGCACGAGTCAGGTGTCGCCGACGTACTGGCTCAATCCGAAGAACGGCGTGTCGTATCCGATCGTCGCGCAGACCCCGCAATACCGCATGACGTCCCTGTCGGATCTGAACAACCTGCCCGTGACCGGCAAGAGCGGCCAGGCGCAGATTCTCGGCGGCATTGCGACGATCACGCGCGGCGTGGGCAATGCGGTGGTCTCGCACTACAACATCGAACCGCTCTACGACGTGTTCGCGACAACCCAGGGCCAGGATCTCGGCGCGGTGGCGGCGAAGATCCAGAACATCGTGCACGCGACTTCGAAGGATGTGCCCAAGGGTTCCATCGTCACGCTGCGCGGCCAGGTGCAAACCATGAATAGCGCGTTCCTCGGTTTGTCGCTCGGCCTGGTCGGCGCGATTCTGTTGATCTACCTGCTGATCGTCGTGAACTTCCATTCGTGGAGCGACGCGTTCGTGATCGTCACCGCATTGCCCGCTGCTTTGGCGGGCATCGTGTGGATGCTGTTCACCACGCACACGCCGCTTTCGGTGCCCGCGTTGACCGGCGCGATTCTCTGCATGGGTGTCGCGACCGCCAACAGCATTCTGGTGGTGAGCTTCGCGCGCGAACGGCTGGCGATTACCGGCAATGCCCTGGTGGCCGCGATGGAAGCGGGCTTCACGCGCTTTCGCCCCGTGTTGATGACCGCGCTCGCGATGATCATCGGCATGGCGCCGATGGCGCTCGGTCTCGGCGACGGCGGCGAGCAGAACGCGCCGCTCGGCCGCGCGGTGATCGGCGGACTGATCTGCGCGACCTTCGCCACGCTGCTGTTCGTCCCCGTCGTGTTCAGCATCGTGCACCGGCGCGACGCCGCGGCACACCGTTCTTCTCACGATCACTCATCTTCCGAATCCGGAGTCCATCATGTCCACTGAGATCGAGATCAATTCGCCGAAACGGCTGCGCCATCTGAAGCTCGCCGGCATCGTCGCGCTGCTGGCGGCAGCCGGCATCGTGGCGAGCGGCATGGCCAGCCGCGTGCATGCGAAACAGGAACTCACTACCTGGTCCGCTCAGCAAGCCGTGCCGACCGTGGTGGCGTACACGCCGAAGCACGACCTCGACGCTCAGGCGCTGGTGCTGCCCGGCCGCCTGTCCGCCTTCGTCAATGCGCCGATCTATGCGCGCGTGTCCGGCTATCTGCATGCGTGGTACGCGGATATCGGCACGCATGTCAAAGCCGGCCAGTTGCTCGGCGAGATCGACACGCCCGATCTCGATCAGCAATTGCAGCAGGCGCGCGCCGATTTGCAGAACTCGGTGGCCAACGAAAAACTCGCGGCTTCCACCGCGCGCCGCTGGACGCAGATGTTGCAACAGGACTCCGTCTCGCAGCAGGACGCCGATGAGAAGACCAGCGATCTCGTCGCCAAACAGGCCACCGTCGCCGCTAACGAAGCCAACGTGCGGCGCCTCGAAGCGCTCGAATCGTTCAAGCGCATTACCGCACCGTTCGACGGCGTCGTCACGGCACGCACTACGGACATCGGTGCGCTCATCAATGCGGGCGGCGGCAACGGGCCGGAATTGTTCTCGGTGTCCGACGCGCATCAGTTGCGCGTCTACGTGAGCGTGCCGCAGGATGAAGCGGCTGCGATCCAGCCCGGCATGAGCGCCACGCTCACGGTGCCCGAACGGCCGGGCGTGAAGTTCAATGCGAAGCTCGTCGATACCGACGACGCCATCACGCCGTCATCCGGCACCTTGCTGGTTCAACTCGCGGTCGACAATCACGACGGCTTGCTGATCCCCGGCGAGTACACCGAGGTGCATTTCGCGTTGCCCACCAACGAACACGCATTGTCGATTCCGGCAAGTTCGCTGATCTTCCGGCAGAACGGTTTGCAGGTCGCGGTCGTGGGCAAGGACAATCGCGCCGAACTCAAGCCCATATCGATAGCGACGGATCTCGGCACGCACGTCGAGATCGCCTCGGGTTTGAACGCGACGGATCGCGTGATCGACAACCCGCCCGACTCGCTCGCATCAGGCGACGAAGTGCGCCTGCAGGCCGGCGCAACCGGCACGAACGACACCGCGCTCGCCGGCCGGCGCGCGGCGGAGCGCACTCATGGATAAACGCCGCCTATGCATCGCGTTGGCGGCCGCGGCATTGCTGAACGGCTGCTCGTTCGCGCCGACCTATCATGCGCCGCCCACCAGCATCCCTACCGCGTTCAAGGAAAGCGGCCCCTGGCAGCTCGCCCGCCCCGCCGACCGCGTGCCACGCGATGCGTGGTGGCGCGTGTATCGCGATCCCGTGCTCGACCGCCTCGAAGAACAGGTGGCGGTCGCCAACCCCGACGTCGCCGCGGCCGTCGCGCGTCACGATGAAGCGACGGCCTATCTCTCGCAGGCGCGTGCGGGTTTGTTCCCGACGATCGGCGCCGAAGCGTCGGTCGAACGCCAGCGTCAATCGGATAACCGGCCACTGCGCGGCGCGGGACAGCCCGCGGTGTACGGCACCAATACCGTCGACGTCGGCATCGCCTACGACCTCGACCTGTGGGGCAAGATCCGCAATGAAGTGGCCGCCGGCCGTGCCGCGATGCAGGCAAGCGAAGCCGATCTCGAATCGGTACGCCTGAGTTTGCAGGCGAATCTCGCGAGCGCCTATTTCAACCTGCGCGGACTCGACGCCCAGCAACAACTGCTGAACGATACGATCGACACCTATCAGCGCGCCCTCACGCTCACACTGAGCCGTCACGCCGGCGGCATCGCGTCGGATCTCGACGTGTCACGCGCGCAGACGCAACTCGACACGGCGCGCGCTTCCGCCGACGACATCGCCGCGCAGCGCGCACTCTACGAACACGCGATCGCCAGCCTGACTGGCGCGCCCGCGTCGAACTTCACGCTCCGCGCCGTGACCGAATCGGCTTACCTGCCGTCCATCCCGGCCGGCGTGCCGGCGGCGCTGCTGCAACGGCGGCCCGACATCGCCGCCGCTGAACGGCGCGTGGCCGAGGCCAATGCGCAGATCGGCGTCGCCAAGGCGGCGTTCTTTCCGGACATTTCGCTCGGCCTCGACGGCGGTTATCAAAGCGACACGCTCTCGCCGTGGCTGATGGCGCCGAATGAAATCTGGTCGGTTGGGCCGAGCCTCGTGTTCACGCTGTTCGACGGCGGCCGCCGCGCCGCGATGACCGGGCAGGCCCGCGCCAGGCTCGCGGAGAATGGCGCGAAGTACAAGACCGCGGTGCTGCTCGCCTTCCAGCAAGTCGAGGACAATCTTGCGCAACTGCATCATCTCGGCGACGAAGCCACGAAACAGAACGAGGCGCTCATCGCCGCGCAGCGCACGTTGACGCTGTCGATGTCGCGCTACCGTGACGGCGTGGTCAGCTATCTGGACGTGGTGACGGCGCAAACCACCGAGCTCGATACGCAGATCGCCGCGTTGAACCTCAATACGCGGCGTTTGCTGGCCTCCGTGGGGTTGATCCAGGCATTGGGCGGCGGCTGGTCGGCCGAGGGCACCACGCGCGCGCCTGACGTCCAGGCGGCACAGTCGCAAGCGCCCGCTGTTAAGAACCATGTTGCCGACGCCGCGAGTTAAAGCGTCACACAATGCATAAACAAAGTCGCCGGCTCACCACCGGCGACTTTTGCGTATTGGCGTTTGTGCTGGCACCTGCGCCGAGCGGATAGTCCGCTCGCTTCGCTCAGAACCTGTGCCGGATCCCCACAGCCACCACGGCCTGGCGGTCGCTCGAAGAAGCCGCCAGCGAATAGATCGAAGCATTGTCGAGCACCGCGATGCCGTCCGCGCCCGACACGTGCTGATAAACGCCTTCGAGATACAGATCGGTGCGGCGCGACACGGCGTAGTCCGCTTGCAGCATGAACTGATTCCATTTCGGCGACACGCTCTTGCCCGCATCGCTGAAATGTCCGTCGGTAAATGTGTACGAACCGCCGAGTGTGAACGCGGGTGTCAAAGCGTAGCGCGCGTTCAGCTCGTAGTTATTGAAGGTCAGCAGGTCGCCGTCTAGTGTCGAATAAGCGCCGCCCTGCGTGATCTGATGCGGATCGTCGAGCATCGTACGCGTAAAGACGAGGCCTACCGTCGCCGCGCCGAACGTATAGCGTCCAGCCGCACCGAAGATGCGTTGACGCGCGCCGGTAAAGGTCGCATCGCCATCGCTGCTGCTCACTGCACCGCCCGAATTGGTGGGCTGATTGACGCCACCCGGCTGATCGATCTGCAGATACGCGACGGCCAGATTGAACGGACCACCTGCCCATTGCGCGCCGAGGCTATAGGCGTTGTTGTTGCTGAAGCCGCCCGCTGCGTTGCTGAACGCATAGGCGCCGCCGACCGTTAAACCGTCGTAGGTCGCGCTGCGGAATTTCAGCGCGTTGTTCATGCGCAGATCGTTGTTGAGGTTGTCGTTATCGAACGGATGATCGGCGATATTTCCGCCGAAGCCCGAACCGGTCGCCGACAGCGGTGCGACGAAATCCACCAGAAAGTCGTACTGCCGGCCCAAGGTCACGGTGCCCCACTGCTTGCTCGCGATCCCGACCCATGCTTGCCGGCCGAACTCGTCGCCGCCGTTGGAGAATTTGCCGCTGTCGATATTGAAGCCGTTCTCGAGATCGAAGACCGCGCTCAATCCGCCGCCCAGACCTTCGTTGCCGCGCAGGCCCCAGCGATCGGTGCTCAGGTTGCCGCTTTCCAGCATCGCGTTGCTTTTCCCGCCGGCGGCCGTTTTCTGATTGCTGATGTAATCGAGGCCCGTATCGAGCGTGCCGTAGAGCGTCACGCTGCTTTGCGCATGCGCTGCCGCGCAGCAAGTGCCCGCGAGCGCGACGAGTGTGGTTGCCAATGCTTTATTCATGTCTGATTCCGGGTAAGAGAAGGCGCCGGTCCGCGCATCGCCGGACCGATCCCGCACACCGTGCGGGTAGCCGCAATGTAGATAGACGCGGTGACACACCCGTGATCAAAACAGGCCGCTTCATGAAACGTTTTTTATCTTCGTGAAATGCATGCGGCGAGTGCCTGATTCATCGTCTCATCGACGCTTGAACGGATAAATATCTCTTCATGCACACACCGCCGATCCGCTAAAGCCGGTTGACTATCCTTCTCATCAACCGATCCACGAATGCAACGAGATTCGCGAATCGGCCCCATCCAATCTGATTTTTGAGGATTACGAATATGAAATCACTGACGCTCGCCATCGCTTTCATCGGCGCGACCGCAACGGCATCCGCCTTCGCTCAATCGAACGCGGCGCCGACTCAACAGACCGCCGCACCGTCAATGCAAGTCGCTGCGAACACCACTGCTGCCGTCAACGCCGCGGGCTCGTGGGTTCCGCCTTACGGCCAGGCCACCGGCGAAAAGACGCGCGCACAGGTTTATCGGGAGCTGGTGCATGCGGAGAAGGATGGCCAGCTTGCGTATCTGAATTCGACGATTTACGCGCACTGAGGCGCCGACGATGCATAAGCTTCGACAAAGCGCCGCTCTCACGCTGCTGCTCGCCACCGGCTTCGAGATCGCGGCCACATCGGCCGTCGCCGCGCCGCCGGTGGGCGGCACGCTCGACCGTTTCACGACGCTCTCATCGGCCGGCAAGTGGAATTCGCCGAAGGCTGCCGATGTTCATGGCAAGACGCGGGCTCAGGTCTATCGGGAACTGATCGAAGCCGAGGAAGATGGCCAGATGAACTATCTGAACCAGCTCTATCGCTAATCGCACCGCTCTCTTTCCCACCGGCGATATCGATGACACTTCGCTCCGCGATCAAACGCTCCGCCCGTTTCGCTGCCGCAGCAGTTGCCGCCGGACTGCTGCTATCCGGTTGCGCGACTACTCCTTCGAGCACTGCCGACAATTGCGTCGGCCCACCCAGTTACTGCAACGTCTACTTTGGTTCCTGAAAAAGAAGAGCGCGCTACCCTTGCGGATAGCGCGCTTTTTTGCTGATGCCTTCGTTCTAGAAAGAGTGCCGCACGCCGACCCGGCCGACCACTTGCTTACCGTCGGACGACGGATCGAACCCGGCAATCTGCGCGACCGCGCCACCGCTTGCTTTCTGAAGGGCGGCGAGTGCATACACGGCGGTGCGCTTCGACAGTTCGTATTCCGCGCTCAGGTTGAGTTGCTGATACTTCGGCTCCTGATTGGTCGCGTGATCCCGGCCATCCGTATAGGTGTAGCCGGCGGCGAGATTGAGCTGACTGGTTGCGGCGAAAGTGCCGGCGATTTCATAGTTCTGAAATTTGACGTCCTGACCCGCGTCGCCCTGTTGAAAATTGACGTTGGTGAAGTTGCCCATGACCTTGAACTTGCCGAGCTGATACGAGGCGCCCGCGGCAAAGATGCCCTGACTGCGAGCATTGGCGAGATAGTTGCCGTACACCGCATTGGTGAAGCCGGAGCCGTTCTGATAGCTCTGAATAGATGCCTCAGGATCGTTGACGCGCAAATAGCCCGCACCCATGGAGAACGGTCCATTGGTGTAAGAGGCCGCAGCGCTATAGGCCGCATTATTCGAGAACTGCCCTGCCTGGCCGCCGAACGAATAAAGCGCTTCACCGGTAAATCCGCCGATGGTGGGACTCGTGTATTTCACGGCATTGCTGATTGCGAAGCCGTTATCGAGGTTATCCATATCGTTGGGATGGGAGAAATACCATCCGCCATAGGTATCGTTGAGCGAGAACGGTTCGATGAGATCGACGAGTGGATCCCACTGCCGTCCCAGCGTGACCGTACCGGCCGTCTGACTGGCGATGCCCACATAGGCGTTACGAGAGAACGCGAGCCCGCTGCCGAGACTACCGTTAGTCGAATTGAAGCCGCTTTCGAGATCGAAAATAGCGGACAGCCCGCCACCGAGATCCTCTTTGCCCCTGAGTCCCCAACGGCTACCGGCGCTCACACCACTGGCCATTTGATAGAGATGGCTGCCATTGACGTTACTAGCGAAATCGATACCGGTATCGAGCAGACCATAGAGCGTGACACTACTTTGCGCGTGCGCCGACGACGCGATGCCGACGCAAAATAGTGCCCCGACAAGACGTGCCAGCTTCATCTTCTGATTCATGAATCACCTTCCATTTAATTGAGGATGCCTGATAACAGAAGCCGCATCGCAACGGATGCAGCCACGAACCGAATATATCGAGTTCAGAAAACAGCACCCCTGCAAGACAGACTTTCAAAAAATGCGTTGGATTTTCATGAACAGGACATTGACCCACGCCGCAAGAGCAGATTGAAGAAACGGAGAGCTCAAAAGACCAGACGAAGCGCGCACGTGCAGCACGTGACGCACGTGACGAACAAAAACAACTGGTTCTGAAGAAGTACCGCGGGGGCGCGCGCAGCGCCGCCGGAAGAATGACAGTCTTGTCACAGGAGTGGAATGTGCGAGAACACGGATTCCAGATGCACCACTACCGTGGCTGCGCGGGGGACCCGCTTATGGGCTAGCGGTGCAAAGCCGCTTTCTTTGCTTACTTTCTTTGCGGCGGCAAAGAAAGTAAGTGCCGCCCCGCACAGGGGCGACCCTAATAGACCACTAAAAACGTAAAAAAACCCCAACACAAACCCAAACTAAACACCAACAGAAACCTGATACCCAAACCGACTAACCGTCTCAATCCGAACCTCAGGCAAATCCCCCCCGAGTTTCCTTCTCAGCCGAGAAACAACAAGATTGACACTAGAAGGATCGACATCCTCCTTCTCCGGCCAGGCGTACCGAATAAGCTGATCCCGCGCCACAGGTGCATTAACCTGTTTGATGAGACATTCGAGCAGAAGAAACTCTCTTCGGGTGACCCCAACCCTACGCGCACCAAAAACCAGCTCCCGAGTAGCGGCATCGAGAGAAGGCCCATCGACCGAAGAAAACGCAGAAGAAGCAGAACCGCCAACACCTGCGCGCCCACCCCCAATACGTTGCAAAGCCTGCATCCGCTCATGCATTTCGATAAACGAATAAGGCTGACAGAAACAAGCATCCGCGCCGGCGCGCAAAACTTTGGTGCGATCCTGAGCGGTGGCCACCCCCAACACAGCCACAATCGCGGCCCCACCCCCACCCGCAGCAAACTCGCCAACAAACTCCGTCAAGGCGGAATAAAACCCCACCTCCAACACCATCAAAACAATCGCATCAAACGGTTCCTGAGCCGCGAGAAAGATCCCATCCCGCAGATCATCAGCCCGCTGCAGACTATGCGCGCTCTCCTGAAGCGCCTTGAAAAGCCAAGCCGCTTCCGGATGAGCAGGACCCACGAATAGAATGCGCATTCAATCCCCAGCAAGAACGAAAAAAGATCGCATGCTCATGCCAGCGTCCTCGACCAGCATTCAATAGAAATCCGCGTGCCCGGCTGCGCATTGCCGATCTTCATCGTGAAGTCATGCACCCGCATCACTGCGGAGACGATACTCAACCCCAGCCCCGACCCGGCGAGATGCCGCGTACTCTCCCCACGATAAAACCGCTGCAAAACCGCATCGCGCTCATCCGCGGCAATCCCGGGGCCGTTATCGACAATGTCCACCTGCGGCCCCGCCGCTGTCTGCCGCAACTCCATACGCACCACACCGCCTTCAGGCGTGAACTTGATCGCGTTATCCACCAGATTGCTCAACGCTTCAAAGAGCAACGCGCGGTCGCCATAGATCGCATCCACCGGCTGCGCATGAACGGAAAGCCGGATCGACCGGCTCTCAGCGAGCGGCTCGTAAAGTTCGCCGACTTCTTCGATCAGCGTCTCCAACTGCATCTCGCCGAAGCCGCCACGCCGCTGCAACGTACCAATCTCGGAGATCCGCAGCATTGCGCGAAAGCGATCGAGCAGCGCATCCGTCTCAGTACGCGCGCGCTCCAGCAGTTTCGCCAATTCGCCATCGTCGAGCGTTTCGGTGCGCTCGGCCGCGTGCGCAAGCAAGGTCCGCACATGCGCGAGCGGCGTACGCAAATCATGCGCGATACCATCGCACGCACCCTTCACTTCATTCATCAGACGCTCGACTTCGGCGAGCATATGATTCACGAGATGCGCGAGCATATCCACTTCGTCGCGTCCGCCTATCGGCAGACGTTGCGCAAGATCGCCCTGCGCGATGCGCTGCGTGACGCGCCGGATCGCTTTCAGCCGGCGCATCTGCCGCACGCTCAGCGCAAGTCCGCCCGCCACGCCGGCGAGCAGACAGAAAACACCGCCGCCCACCAGTGCGTTGATGATGGTTTCGCGAATCCGCAGAATGTGCGTGAGGTCGCGCGCGATCACGAGCGTCGAGCCGTCGTTGCGCCGCTCCGCCATGGCCCGCACCACCGGCGCCTGATCGTTGCGCCCGAGCGCAAGCGTCAGATCGAGCGTCTTGCCGGTGCGATTGGTGGGCAGCGCGGCGGGATAGGCGAGCACGTCGCCGGCGAGCAGACGGCCGTCGGCGGCAAACAGCCCGTAGTAATTGGTGTGCATGCGCTCATGCTCGATGCGCCGGTGAATCGCGTCCGCGAGACCCGAATCGGGCAGCGAATCGAAGTAGATCAGTTGCCAGTCCATTACCACATCGGTCTCGCGTTCCATGTCGCCGGTCACGGCCCAGCCGATGAAGCCCAGCAGCAGCATCACGGAAAACGAAAAGATAACGGCGTAGACAGAGAGCAGCCGAAAGGTGGTGGAATGCCAGCGCCGCCCGAGCGCAGATTGAGCGGGGAAGGTTGTGTCCATCAAAATGTGTCGCTCATGCAAGGATATAACCCGAGCCTCGCACGGTCTGGATCAGCGGCGTCACGCCGGGCGGGTCGATTTTCTTGCGCAAGCGCCCCATATGCACGTCGATCAGATTGGTGCCCGGATCGAAGTGATAACCCCACACGGCCTCGAACAGCATGGTGCGCGTAATGGTCTGTCCCGCATGGCGCATCATGAATTCGAGCACGCGGTACTCGGTGGGCAGCAGCACGATTTCCTCGCCGTCGCGCTGCACCTTGCGTGAAATGAGATCGAGTTCGAGCGGGCCGACGCGCAAGTGCGTTTCGAGTTGCGCGGCCGGCGTCTGACTGCGGCGCAGCAGCACTTCGAGGCGCGCAGTCATCTCTTCTGGGTCGAACGGTTTGGTCAGGTAATCGTCGCCACCGGCGCGCAGGCCGCGCACCCGCTCATCCACGTCGCCGAGCGCACTCAACATCAGCACCGGCGTCTGGATGCCGATGCTGCGCATGGTGGTCAATATCGTGAGGCCGTCCACGCCGGGCAGCATGCGGTCGAGCGTGATCACGTCGTAGTCTTCGCTGATCGCGCGCGCCATGCCGTCGCGGCCGTTGGCCACCCAGTCCACGGTGAAGCCGCGGCTTTTCAGTTCACCGACAATTTCATTCGCGGTAATTTCATCATCTTCGATCGTCAGTACTCGCGACATGATCATTGCATGCGCCGCAGCCTGCTCTACCGATGCAAGCGGCGGGCGCGACCGGTTATCAGTAGAAGGACATGATGCCATATTCGGCTTGCGCGTTCAGAGCACGGGCGTGCGGTTCGACGGATGCCGACGCTGCGCCGAGTGCCTGCGAGCAGGCTACACAGGGGTTGTTAGCGGAGGAATATCCGCTTCATGAAGAAAAATTTAAGTTCGCTGCAAGGCCACGAAATTGCGCAAAGCCGCGCCACCCTAAAACAAGTTTCATGTTCCCGACGCCGCCGCGGTAGGCGGCCTCCACTAGTCTGACGTCAACCCGCAGCCTTCAGCGCGGGACGACTCGAACCCTCTCGTGGATGACATCAACATGAAGCTTGCAACGAAAACCCTGCTCAGCGCCCTTCTTCTGATTGGCAGCGCATCGGCTATGGCCGCGCCGCATCTCACGCCGCAGCAATGCAACGACTATCCGTTCAAACCGTTGAAAGCCGAAGTCACGCACAAGCAATTGATGCGCGAGCTCGGGGAGCTCGAAGCAGTCGGCTATCAACCGGGCGGCGACGACGACAACTATCCGAGCGACCTGAATCACGCGGAAAAGTCATTGCAGGCCGAATATCGCGCGGACTGCCTGCCTGCCGCGCCGCATGTGTCGGCAAGCAATGCGCAGACCTCAGGGGGCGCGACATCGGTGCAAGCGGCAAATCAGCCGGCCGGCTGAACGCCGTGCGACACGCGGGCACGGCGCAGTCGGAGCACGCTCAGGCCGTCGGCGATTCGTCGAACGATTTGCGTTCTATCGCGGTCGCAGCACTGCGCGTGCGCCGCTCCGCGCGCATGCGATGCAGTTCCGCCAGCCGTCGCCGTCCGTGCGTGAGCGATGCGACCGCATGGAACGCGACCGGCGCGAACACCAGTCCGAACAGTGTGGCAGCCAGCACGCCGCCGAACACGCCCGTGCCGATCGAGCGGCGGCTTTCGGCACCCGCGCCGCTCGACACCACGAGTGGCACGACGCCCAGCAGAAACGCCGCCGAGGTCATCACGATCGGCCGGAAGCGCGCGCCCGCGGCTTCGGTCACCGCACGCGTCAGCGGCATGCCGCCCTGGTATAGATCGCGGGCGAACTGCACGATCAGAATCGCGTTTTTCGCCGCGAGGCCGATCACCGTGATCATGCCGACCTTGAAGTACACATCATTAGGCATGCCACGCAACAGCACCGCCGCAACCGCGCCGATCACACCGAGCGGCACGACCATCAGCACGGCAAGCGGAATCGTCCAGCTTTCGTAGAGCGCGGCCAGCGCCATGAACACCGCCAGCAACGAGAGGCCGATCAACAGCGGCGTGAGTTTCGCGGCCGCGGTTTCCTCGCGTGCCGCATCGACCCAGTCATAGCTCACGCCGACCGGCAACGAAGCGGCCAGCCGCTCAAGCTCCGCCATGGCCGCGCCGGAACTGTAGCCGGGCGCCGCGTGGCCGCTCACATCGAGCGACGGATAGCCGTTGTAGCGCGTCAGCATCACCGGGCCGATCGTCCATTGACGCGTTGCGATGGCCGAGAGCGGCACCATGCCGCCCGTCGAGTTAGGTACGGAGAGCGCGAGCAGATCGTCTTCGGTCATGCGCGTGGCGGCGTCGGCGGCGATCATCACGCGGCGCATGCGGCCGCCGGCCGGGAAATCGTCGATATAGGTCGAGCCAAAGGTGCTGCCCAGCACGTCCGCGATTCGATCGAACGACACACCGAGCGCGTACGCCTTCGCGCGATCGACGATCAGCTCGACGCGCGGCGCGTCAGGCAGATCTTCCGAGTGCACCGAGGCCAGCACCGGACTCGCCTTGGCTTGCGCGGACAGTTGCTCGCGCGCGGCCTTCAGCGCGTCGAGCCCCACTCCGCCGCGATCTTCGAGGCGGAACACGAAACCGTCGGAATGTCCGAGTCCCGGCACCGAAGGCGGCAATTGCGCCTCGACGTTACCGTCCAGAATCTTGTCGAACTTTGCGTTGAGCCGGTCGCGCAGGGCCAGTGCATCGATATCGCGCTTGCCCCAGTCCTTGAGTTCGACAAACCCCATCGCCACATTCTGACCGCTGCCCGAAAAGCTCCAGCCGATCACACTCGTGACGTTCGCGATAGCGGGCTCCGCATGGAGAATCTTCTCCGCGCTTTGCACCACGGCCAGCGTGCGTGCCTGGGTGGCGCCCGCGGGCAATTGCACCATGACCTGCAACTGGCCTTCGTCCTCGCCTGGCAGGAAACCGCCGGGCATCTGCCAATAGAGCACGCCGCACACGCCGACCAGCACCGCATAGACGGCCAGCATCGGGCCGATGCGGCGCAACGTGCGCGCGGTCAACCCCCGATAACCACGCGCGGCGCGATCGAAGCCGGACGTGAAGCGGCTTGCCGCGCGCGCCGCGAAACCCAGAATGCCACGGCGCGCCTCGCGTTGACGCACCGATTGCGTGTGCGCCTTCAGCAGATTCGCGCACAACGCGGGCGTCAACGACAAGGCCATGAACGACGACACCAGCATCGACGCGATCATCGCCACCGCGAATTGACGATAAATCCCGCCGACGCCGCCGGGAAAAAACGCCATCGGCACGAACACCGCCGTCAACACCGCCGTCACGCCGACAATCGCGCCGCCGATCTGCGACATCGCCTTGCGGGTGGCCTCACGTGGCGGCAAGCCCTCTTCTTCCATGACGCGATGCACGCTCTCCACCACCACGATCGCGTCGTCGACGAGAATGCCGATGGCGAGCACGAGGCCGAACATCGTGAACACGTTGATCGACAGACCGCACGCATACATGGCGAGGAACGCGCCCATCAGCGTGACCGGAATCACCACGGTGGGCACCAGCGTATAGCGCAGATCGCGCAGGAACAGCCACATCACGAAGAACACCAGCACCACCGCTTCCGCGAGCGTGACGAGCACCTCGTGAATGGCGATCTTCACGAAGTGCGCGTTGTCGAACGGGATTTCAATGGCGACGCCCGAGGGCAAACCTTTCGCCAACTCGGCAAGCCGTGCGCGAATCGCGTTCGACGTTTCGAGCGCGTTGCCACGCGGCCCGAGTTGAATCCCGACCGTTGCCGCAGCCTTGCCATTCAGGCGCGAATAGTACGAGTAGTTGTCACGCCCGAGTTCGACGCGCGCGACATCGCGCAAACGCACAGACGAGCCGTCCGGCCGCGCCTTCAGCACGATCTGGCCGAATTCGGCCGGCGAGATCAACTGGCCTTTCACGCTCACCGAGGCTGTCAATTGCTGGCCCGGCACGAACGGCGCGTCGCCGAGCGTGCCCGCCGTCACGGTCGCATTCTGTGCGGCGATGGCGGCGTTCACCTCGGCGGCGCCGAGGCCGTATTCGCGCAGCTTCATCGGATCGAGCCAGATGCGCAGCGCTTCGTCGGCGTCCCAGAGCTGGGCCGAGCCCACGCCCGGCGCGCGCTTCAACTCGCGCAACACGTAGCGGCTCAGATAGTCGCTCAATTGCACGGAGTCGCGCGTGCCGTCGGTGGAACTCAGCGCGACGAGCATCAGGAACGTGTTGGCCGCCTTGAACACGCTGATGCCCTGCTGCACCACCTGCTGAGGCAAACGCGGCTCGACCTGCTTGAGCCGGTTCTGGATATCGACCAGCGCGAGATCGGGATTGGTGCCCGGCGCGAAGGTCGCGTCGATTTCGAGTTCACCGAGGTTGTCGCTGGTCGTTTGGTAGTACAGCATATTGTCGGCGCCATCGAGACTCTCCTCGATGATGCTGCCCACGCTCTCGTCCACGACTTCAGTCGACGCTCCCGGATACATGGCGGATATCACGATGCGCGGCGGCGCAAGGCGCGGATACTGCGCCACCGGCAGTTGCGGAATAGCCAGCGCGCCCGCCACGACAATGGCGAGCGCGACGATCCATGCGAAGACCGGGCGGTCGATGAAGAAAAATGGCACTCAGTGAATCCGTTCAGATTGTCTGGAGGCGCGGTGCTTCGACGAGGCGGGCCATATGCAGCACGTCGGCCAGCACACCGTCACGCATGGCGAAACCGCGCGAACGGCCTTCTTCGACAAAGCCGAACTTGCGATACAGCGCGATGGCCGGTGCGTTGTCCGAGAACACCGTGAGGTCGATGCGGCGCAAACCGAGCGACGCATCCGCGCAATCGATCAACCCTTGCAAAAGCGCGGCGCCGACACCGCGGCCATGATACGCGTCGTGCACGGCGAGGCCTAAGTGTGCGCTGTGCGCACGGCTCGACCGGTGGACCTCGAGACTTGCGTGGCCGACCACGCGTCCATCGATAATCGCGCACACGTTCACGCCGCCTTTGAGGCGCCGCTCGTACCAGGCCGCGAGTTGCTCAGGACTGCGATAGCCGACCGACAGCGTGCCGCGCCGTACACCGGGCAAGCTCATGATCTCGGCGAACGCATCCATGTCCGACGATTCGAGCGCGCGCACCATAATACATTTGTAATGTGCGGCGTCGTCCGGCAACCTTGTTTCTTTCATGGTCTTATTCCGCTGCGAGATGGGCGGCCGAAGGCGGCGACATCCACGGCGCCGGTTCGCGCAGCCGCGCCATGAAATAACAGTCGATCAGCACGCCGCGACGCAATACGGCACCGCGCTGATGCGCTTCGATCTCGAAGCCGAACTTGCTGTATAGCGCGAGTGCCGCGTGGTTGTCGGTGTAGACATGCAACTCGACGCGGCGCAGGCCGAGCCAGTTGTCGGCGAGATCGAGCAGTTCGGCCATCAACGCACGACCGATGCCGCGCCGCTGCCACGCGTCGTGCACGCCAATGCCGAGCGATGCCGCATGCGCGCGGCGTCCCTTGAGAGGGCTGAGGCTCGCCTGACCGACCAGCGTGTCGCCGACCGTCGCCGCGATCGCGATGCCAGGGGCCTCGAATTTTTCCAGGTGCTCGCGTGTGCTGGCGACGGTCCGAAACGGCAGCTGCGGATTGCCGTTCATCGCCACGGGCAGTAGCAGCATGGCGTGAAATTGTTCCGCGTCGGCCACGCGCAAAGCGCGCAGCGTCAGGCCCTCGGGCAAGCTCTCAGGTTTTGATTTTGTTTTTTCGTGTTGATCCATAGGCTCATAACGTCAATTCGAATGACCTCACCAGAATGCCCGGCAATTGCATGCCGCCCGTGGCGCGCTCGCCCCATGTGGAATCGCTCAGTAGCAGTTCCGCTTGCGCGCCGAGTTGCTCCAGTTCGCTGCCGAGCAAACGGTACAGGCTGTCGTCGAAACGCATGGCTTCGAGCGGTGCGACGATTTCTCCGTCCTCGACCCAGAACGTCGCGAAGCGCGTCATGCCGGTGAGGCGGCAATTCATGCGGTCCGAGAAGTTCACGTACCAGAGGTTGCCGATGTAGAGCCCGGTATCGATCTTTGCGAGCACCTCTTCTTCCGGCAGATCGCCCGCTTGCATCGAGAGCGCGGCCGGTGACTCGCTGGCAAGCGCGCCGTTCGGCGTCAAACCGTATTCGCGTGCGCTGCGTGCGTTGGTCAGGCGTTCGGCACTGCGGCCGGCCTCGATCAACGGGACGCTGTCACGCAGATAGCCGTCGTCGTTAAAGCCTGGCGTGATGCCGAGACTCAGATCTTCGCTGATCGTCACGCGCGGGTCGACTACGACTTCTCCCACATGCAGCTTGTACAACTCGCTGCGGGAACTCGCCTGCGCGCGAGCGGAAAAGCCGCTCCATGCGGTGACGCTGAGTAGTTCCGCGAGCGCGGCGGGCGCCAGATAGGACCGATAGCGTCCCGGCGCCAATGTGCGCGGCGTGCGCGCGAGCACCGCAAGACGTGTCGCGGCCTGCTCGACTTTGTGCGCGAACACGGCATCGCTCCAGTCGTCGCCGGCGTAGGTGGTTTTGATCGCGCGGCCGCTCGGGTCGTACAGCGACCAGCTGAAATTGAAGTTGTCCACTTCATACCAGCCGCGGCTGCCGTTTGTCGATGCGAAGCCGCGCACGATTGTGCCGCCCGCATAGAAGCCCACGAAGTCGAGCCCTTGCGCGCATTCCGCGACGATGTGCGCGAGCCCATCAGGGTTCGGCAGCTTGCCGGAGCGCTGCGTAGTGCGCTCCCATTTCGTCGTGTCGAACAGTAGATGCGGATCGTCCGCCGCATCGCGCAGACCTTCGCGCAAGGTGGCGAGCGCGCCGCTCACTTCGTCGAGATCCTGTTGCAGATCGCCGCATACAGTCAGCGTGGAATAGGCCTGACGTGCGCCGTCGATCAGACGCAAGGTCAGCTTGCCTTGCGACACGCTGCCCGTCTGCCGCACCTTGCCCGCATTGAAACGGACGAAGTCGGACTGCTCGCCGGCAAAGGAACTGAGCGTGGTTTCGCCGCCTTGCTGCAGACGCTCGATCGCATCGGCGAGCGAAGTGAAATGCCGCTCCCAATCCACCGACGTAGCAGCGCGCGAAGAGATGAACTGGCTCATCATGCGCCTCCGAACACGTCGATGTTGCTGAACACGCAAGCCGGCGACGCATGGCCGACGCGGATGATCTGCGCCGGTTCGCCCTTGCCGCACATGGACGTGCCATACACTTCGCGCGTGGCCGCGTTGCCCACCGCACTCAGGCTGCGCCAGAAATTCGCGGAAATACCGCGGTAATTCGGCTGTTTGACGACCTGCGTGAGCTTGCCGTTTTCGATCAACTGGCCGAACTCGCAGCCGAACTGGAATTTGTTGCGATGGTCGTCGATCGACCAGGACGTGTTGGTGCGCATCAGAATGCCGTGTTCGATATTGCCGATCATCTCCTCCAGCGAACTCTCGCCGGGTTCGATATTCAGATTCGCCATGCGGTCGATCGGCGGCCGGTTCCAGTTCGACGCGCGCGAATTCGCGACGCCCGGCATGCGCGCGCGCTGCTGTGACAATGCGCCGCCGAGCGGACGTTCGAGCACGCCGTTGCGAATCAGATACTGCTTGTGCGCTTCGGTGCCGTCGTCGTCGAATGCGTAGGCTGCGGCTTCTTCGCGCAGCGACGGATCGAAGGTGACGTTCAGCAATTCCGAGCCGTAGCGATACGAACCGAACATGTCCTGCTTGACGAAGCTCCAACCCGCGAAGTTGCGTTCATCGCCGAGAATGCGATCCAGTTCGAGCGGATGACCGATCGATTCGTGAATCTGCAGCATCATCTGGTCGGGCATCAGCAACAGATCGCGCTTGCCCGATGGGCAATTCGGCGCGGCCAGCAATTGCAGTGCTTCGTTAGCGACACGCGCGCCCGAACCTTCAAAGCCGAAACGAGCCAACACTTCCATGCCGCCCTGGCCGAGCGTGCCGTAGTTGCCGCCCAAGGTGCGAACCTGAGTATCGCCGTTCGCATGCGCGGCGACGCTCAACTGCGGCATCACGAAACGGAACTGCTGATCGATGCGTACGCCGTCGCCGGTGATGTAGAGCTGATCGGTGTGCGTGATCTGCACCGCTGCGACACGTTCGACAATTTTCGCGTCGAGATTCGCGCCCGCGCATTCCGTGCTGAGAAGCTCGAGCCATTCGGCGCGGCTCGGCAACGCGCGGCGCGCATTCGGCGACACGTACTGCCCACTCGCAACTGGACGGGCGACTTCGCGATGGTCGATCAACGACAAGGCCGCGCTCGCCTCAGCGCGTGCGGTGGCCACATCGAGCGCCGCCTGCAAGCCAGCTGCCGAGAGATTCGCGGTCGCCGCATAACCCGCGCCCGCGCCCACCCAAGCGATCAGCATCGCGCCTCGATCTCGCACCGTGCGCAGCGGCTGCGCGATGTCGTTGCGGATCTCGTGGTCGTCGATCTGTTCATCGACAATGCGCAGCGACCAGAATGCCGCGCGGCTCTTCAGCGTTTGGGCAGCCTGCGCCCAACGTTCATCAATCATTGGCGTGTCCCGTATGAATCGCGCCGGTGCCCGGCTCCGGCACGTTGAGCGACGAGGCCAGCAGCGACTGGGTATAAGGATGCGTCGGCGCATGCAACACATCGAGTGTGTCGCCGGCTTCGACGATGCGTCCCGACTTCATCACGATCACGCGATGCGCCATGGCTCGCATCACCGCCAGATCGTGCGTAATGAACAAATAGCTTAGCTTGTACTTTTTCTGCAGATTTGTCAGCAGATTCAGCACCTGTTTCTGGATCGACACGTCGAGCGCGCTGGTCGGTTCATCGAGCACGATCAATTCCGGCTGGACGGCCAGTGCGCGCGCAATCGCAATACGTTGACGCTGGCCGCCGGAGAACTCATGGGGATAGCGCAGCATTGCGTCGGCGGACATGCCGACTTCTTCGAGCAGACTGCCGACGCGCGCGCGCCGAGCCTTCGCATCCACTTCCGGCCGATGCACGGCCAAACCCTCGCCGATGATCTGCTCCACCGTCATGCGTGGCGACAGCGAGCCGAACGGGTCCTGAAACACGACTTGCATGCGCGAATACAGCGCGCGGCGCGAGCTCGCCGTCTTGAGCGTGGAAAGCGGCAGGCCGTCAATATGGATATGACCTGCGGCCGGTTGTTGCAGGCCGAGCACGGTGGCCGCCAAGGTCGATTTCCCCGAACCCGATTCACCGACAATGCCGAGCGTTTCGCCGCGCCGCACGCTCAGGTCGACGTCATGCACCGCGCGAAACGTGGAGCGCCCGAACATGGACCGCCAGCCTTTCGCCGAGGTGCGGTAATCGACGGCCAGGCCTTGTACTTCGAGCAGCCGGCGCGCGCCCTGCTCGACCGGTTCGACCGCGCGTTGCGGATCGCTGTCGAGCAGCCGTCGCGTGTACGGATGCTGCGGACTCGCGAATAGCGCCTCGGTCGTATTGGTTTCGACCAGCACGCCCTTCTCCATCACCGCGACGCGCTGCGCGAAACGCTTCACCAGATTCAGATCGTGCGTGATCAACAGCACGGCCATGCCGCGGTCGGCCGCTTCCTGTTCCTGCAATGAGATCAAAAGATCGACGATCTGCTGACGGACGGTGACGTCGAGCGCGGTGGTCGGTTCGTCGGCGAGCAGCAAACGCGGTCGGCACGCGAGTGCCATGGCGATCATCGCGCGCTGCCGCTGGCCGCCGGACAATTGGTGCGGAAAACTGTCGATGCGTCGTTCCGGCTCGGGAATGCCGGTGCGTCTGAGCAACTCGATACCGCGTTCGCGCGCGGCATTCGGCCGCAAACCTTCGTGCAGACGCAGGCTCTCGGCGATCTGCTTGCCGATCGTGAAGAGCGGATTGAGCGCCGTCATCGGTTCCTGAAACACCATTGCGACGTCGGCGCCGCGCAGGCCACGCATCTGCTGCTCGGTTTTCTGCAGCAGATCCTCACCGTCGAGCAACATGCGGCCGCTCAACTCAGCATGCTCGACGAGCCGCAGAATGGACAGCGCTGTGACGCTCTTACCCGAACCCGATTCGCCGACAAGCGCCACGCGCTCGCCACGTGCGATGGAGAGGCTGAGTTCGTGCACGGCGACCTTGTCGCCGAAACGCACGGAGAAACGGTCGATTTCCAGTAACGGCCGAGCGATCGGCGCCTGAGTGGTGGTCATCGCGGACCTCCGCCGAAAGCCGAACCGCGTGAGCGCGTATCCAGCGCGTTGCGCAATGCGTCGCCCATGAAGGTCAGCAACAACAACGTGATCACCAGCGCGGCGAACGCCGACATCGAGATCCACCATGCGTCGAGGTTGTTCTTGCCCTCCTGCAGCAGTTCACCGAGGCTAGGCGTCGGCGGCGGCACGCCGAGGCCGAGAAAGTCGAGGCTGGTCAGCGAGAGAATCGCGGCACTCATGCGGAACGGCAGGAAGGTAATCACCGGTGTCAAACTATTCGGCAAAACATGACGCCACATGATCTGCCAATTAGTGAGGCCCATGGTGCGGGCCGCCTTTACGTAATCGAGCGAACGGTTGCGCAGGAATTCGGCGCGCACGTAATCGGACAGCACGAGCCAGCCGAACATCGACAGCAGAATGAAGAGCAGCCACAACGTGGGCTCGAAGATCGATGCGAAGATGATCAGCAGGTACAGGTCGGGCATCGAACTCCAGATTTCGATCAGGCGCTGGCCGATCAGATCGGTTCGTCCTCCGTAAAAGCCCTGCACCGCGCCCGTCAGCACGCCGACCACGACACCGGACACCGTGAGCGCCAGCGCCATCAGCACCGACAAGCGGAAGCCGTACAGCAGCCGCGCCAGCACGTCGCGCCCGAACTGATCCGTGCCGAGCCAGTTGCTCGCGGTGGGCGGCGCCGGATAGGGATGCGCGGCGAAATAGTCGATCGTGTCGTAGTGAAAATGATTCGGCGGATAAATCGCGAAGTTGCCGTTCGATTCGAGCCGCGAACGGATATACGGATCGAGGTAATTGGCACGCGCCGGGAAATCGCCGCCGAATAGCGTCTCCGGATAGTCCTTCACGATCGGGAAGTAGTAGTGCCCATCGTAACGAACGAGCAACGGCCGGTCGTTGGACAACACTTCGCCGAGCAGGCTGATGACGAACAGCGACACGAAGATCACGAGGCTCCAGTAGCCCAGACGCTGCTGCCTGAAACGCAGCCACGTACGCCGCCACGGAGACGGCGACGCCGCGTGCGCCGCGCCGGCCGCGTCAGCGGTCCAGGCGGTTGAATTGGATGCGGGGGTCGACGAGGACATAGCAGACGTCAGCAATGAGTTTGGTTACGAGAGCAATCAGCGTGAACAGAAACAGCGAGCCGAGCACGACCGGGTAGTCACGGCGAATCACGGAGTCGTACGACAGTTGGCCCATGCCGTCGAGCGAGAACAGCGTTTCGATCAGCAGATTGCCGTTCAGAAACGCGCCGACGAAGGCGGCCGGCAAACCGGTGAGCAGCGGAATCGCCGCATTGCGCAGTACGTGTTTCCACAGCACGTCGCGCTCCGGCGCGCCCTTGGCGCGCGCGGTCAGCACATACTGCCGGCCGATTTCCTCGAGGAACGTGTTCTTCGTCAGAATCGTGACGATCGCGAAGTTGCCGACCACCGAGGCCGTGACCGGCAGCACGATGTGCCACAGATAGTCGAGTACTTTGCCGAACGCACTGAGATCGTTGAAGTTATCCGACGTGAGGCCGCGCATCGGAAACACCTGCCAGAAGGTTCCGCCGCCGAACAACATCAGCAGCAGCACGCCCAGCACGAAACCAGGAATTGCATAGCCGGCGAGCACCAGCACGCTCGTGACGGTGTCGAAGCGCGAGCCGTTGCGCACCGCTTTCGCGATCCCCAACGGCACCGATATCAGATACGTGAGCAGCACCGTCCATAAGCCGAGCGTGATCGACACCGGCAGCTTCGATTTGATGACGTCCCACACACTGTCGTGCTGATAGTAGGACTGGCCGAGATCGAACGTCGCGTAGTGCTTGAGCATCAGCAGATAGCGCTCCAGCGGCGGCTTGTCGAAGCCGAACTGTTTCTTGATCTGCTCGATCTGTTGCGGATCGACGCCCTGGCTGCCGTGATAACCGCCGCCGCCCGCCCCCGCCTCTCCGCCACGGCCAGCGCCGTGGCGGAGTTGCGTCATCACCTGCTCGACCGGCCCACCCGGCACGAACTGCGTGACGACAAAGGTCAGCGTGACCACGCCGAGCAGCGTCGGCACCATCAATAACAATCGTCTGAGAATGTAGGCAAGCATGCTGTGCCTCAGTGAGCCGTAGCGGCGCTAGCCGCGGTGGAAGATGCGGTCTGGGCGGCCGGCGTTTTCCTGTACCAGTAGTCGATCACCCAGTCTTCGTATTGATACGACATCGGCACTTTGTCCGGATGGCCGAGCGTCGACTTGTAGCCGATCCGTGCGCCTGGTGCGTAATACTCCGGCACCAGGTAGAACGAATAGATCAGCACGCGATCCAGCGCGCGGGTTGCCGCTTCCAGGTCGTCGAGATTGTCGGCGGAGAGCGCCGAGTGAATCAGCGAGTCGACCGCTTTGGAGCGGATGCCCGAATAGTTTTCCGAACCGACTTCCGAGGCCGCCGCGCTGCCGAAGCGACGCGTCAATTCCGCGCCCGGAATCGTCACCGGCGGATAGATGAACGTGGTCATGTCGTACTCGAAGTTATCCAGCCGCTTCTGGTACAACGCGCTATCGATCTCGCGCATATGCGCCTGGATGCCGAGCATGCCGAGCGCCTGCATATACGGCAGGATCAGGCGGTCCATGCCGGGCTGATCGTCCATGATCTCGATGGTCATCGGCGTGCCGTTGGCATCGCGCAAGGCGCCGTCGCGATAGTGCCAGCCGGCTTGCGCCAGTAGATCGCGCGCCACGCGCAAGTTGCCGCGCAAGGAATCCGGGGCGATTGTCGTGGGTTGCTTGAGCATGGGGCCGAATACTTCCTGCGGCACGTCTGCTCTCAATGGTTCAAGCAA
Source organism: Paraburkholderia phytofirmans (assembly GCF_046028095.1). Taxonomy (GTDB): domain Bacteria; phylum Pseudomonadota; class Gammaproteobacteria; order Burkholderiales; family Burkholderiaceae; genus Paraburkholderia; species Paraburkholderia phytofirmans_A. The sequence continues at coordinate 85,589 of NZ_JAQQDJ010000006.1, read as the reverse complement.
GGCCATTTCCTTCGGGCCGGGCATGCCGGTCGCGCCGAACGGACTCGCTGCGAAATAGCTGCTGGTGCGCCGGTATTGACCGTAGAACATCATGCGGTTCATCCAGTCGTAGTCGAAGGCCATCGTCAGCGCGTGGCGCACGCGCGGGTCCTGAAACATCGGCTTGCGCAGGTTCATCAGCATGCCTTGCATTTGCGCGGGGCCGTCGGCGAATTCGCCTTTCTTCAATAGTCCGTTGTCGAAGTTCTTGCCGACGTATTTGCGCGCCCATTGCGTTGCGCTGTATTCCACAAGCGCGTCGGCATCGCCGGCCTTGAATGCTTCCAGTTGCGTGTAATGGTCGCGATACAGTTTGAAGGTGATGCTCGCGAAACGGAACATGCCGCGCCGCGACGGCAAATTCGCGGCCCAGTACTCAGGATTGCGGCGATAGGTGATCTGCTTGTCGTTCTTGCGCGACTCGATCAGATACGCACCGCTCGCGATCGGCGGCTCGCTCGCGATCTGGTCGAACGGTAGACGTGTACCGTCCGCGCGCATGCCCCACTTCGGCGAGAAGATCGGCAAATCGCCGGCGATCAGCGGTGCGTCGCGTTCGGCGTGGTTGAAAACGAAGCGGATCGTGTTCTTGTCGATTACGGTCGCGCTCTTGATGACCGAGAACTGTGCATTGAAAAGCGGTGAGGCCTTCGGGCTCGTCAATGTGTCGAACGAGTATTTGACGTCGGCCGCGGTGATCGGATCGCCATTCGAAAAGCGCGCGGCAGGATTGATGTGGAAGGTGGCCGAACCGAGGTCCGGCGCGACTTCGACATCGTCGGCGATCAGCGGGTACTCGGAAGCGAGCTCGTCCCAGCTGCGTTGCATCAGCGTATCGAACATCAGATGCAGAATGTCCGGCGCGGGCGCACCGCGTACCAGAAACGGATTCAGCGAATCGTAAGTCTGCAATTCGTCGAAGTTCTGGAAGCTGAGCTTGCCGTCGCTCGGCGCGGTGGGATCCGCGTAGTCGAAGTGCGTGAAACCGACGGGATATTTAGGCTCGTCGTATTGCGCAATCGAGGGCCGCGCCTGCGCGCAGACCGCGCTCAATGCCAGACACGCCCCCGCGCACAGCGCGATTCGCGCGGCGGTGCCAGGCCGCCGCGCCGCCGCAGTTGCGGCCGTTGCCGCTGCAATCCGCACGGCGCGCGGCCAGCGAAACTTCACAAGTCTCATCTTCGGAATGCGTAAGAACGCGCGCCGGCTTCAGGCCGGCGCGCGGTAAATCGAATCGGCGCGAGCGACGGCCTGACGCCGTCGCTCCCGTAGCTTGCCCCGCTAGCGCTGCGCTGCGGCTGACTGGCCGCCTCCGCTCGCCGTGCTCCGGAACGAGCATTGTGCACGCGGGCACTCCAAAGTACATCGCTAACAAAATTGCGCCGCTCCGGAACCGATAATGGAAGCCGGAGCGGCCGACCGACTAGACAGACTGCGGGTGCATCACAAACATCAAGGACTTCAGAAGCGGTACGACGCGCCGACCTGGAAGAAACGGCCAATGTTGGTGTACAGCGACTGGTCGTAGCCCGTGATATCCGGGGTGGCCTGCCACTCCACGTCGAACGGCGGCTTGCGATCGAAGATGTTGTTGATGCCGCCGTAGATCGTCCAGTTCTTGAAGCCGCGATACGTGGCCATCAGGTTGAACTGGCTGTACGACGCCACCGACAGCGTGCCGCCGTCGCCGAACTCGGACGCCACCGCATTCGTGTACGGGCCGGTGTATTGCCACGTCAGCGTGGTGGTCAGCTTGCGGTAGTCCCAGGAAAGGCTGGTATTACCCTTCCAGCGCGGATTGGACGCACCGAACGGCTGCAACAGCGCGAGGTTGTTGCCGGCGAAGTCTTGCGTCGGCGCGCCCGGGCTATTCAGCTTGAAGTGCCATACGTAGGCCCAATCGCCTGCCAGCGTGAACGTGCCGTACTTCGTGCCCACCGACTTGCGGAAGTTCATGTCGAAGCCGTCGGTGTCGAGCGAACCGAGGTTGACGAACTGTTCCTTGATATAGGCCACCGTGCCGTCCGGATTGCGGATCACGCTCGACGGGTTGTTCGCATCCATCACCGCGTTCGGATCCTGCGTGCCGATCACACCGTCAATGTGGATCTTGTAGAACGCCGCACCGATATCCGTCGACGAGTCCGGAGAAAGCTGGAAGCCGATGTTGTAGTTCTTGGTGTGCTCAGGCTGCAGCGCCGGATTGCCGTTGACCTGTTCCGTCGTGAAGTGCTTGGTCGGCGTGCCGCTCGGGTCGTTCGGGTCCACCAGGTTCTGGTGAGCCAGATAGGTTGCCTGCGAGTTTTCGACCAGCGTCGGAGCACGGAAGCCGCGGCTATACGACGCGAAAGCCGTCAGAGCGCGCACCGGCTGGAAGCGCAATGCGAAGCTCGGCGAGAACGCGCCACCGAAGTCGCTGTAGTGGTCGTAACGGCCCGCCTGCGTGAACGTCAGGTTGTGGATGATCGGAATATCCACCTGATAGTAGACGGCGGCCACATTGCGCTCACCGTCGACCGTTTGCACGTTGGCCGGCGCCGTAATGCCGAGCGCGCTATACGTACGCGAGTTGATGATGTTGCTTTCGTGACGGAACTCCGTACCGAAACCGACACCGACCGGACCGCCCGGCAGAGTGAACAGGTTGGTCGTCGATGTCTTCGCCGTGACGCTGTCGAGCTTCGAGATCGCCTGCTCATAGTCGTTCTGGAAGACGCCGTTCAAACCGTTCGGCGTGGCCGACGGATTCGAAAAGTTGAACACGCCGTTCTGCAGAATGTTCTCGAGCCCCGCAACATTCAGCGCATTGCCGTAGGTCGTGTCGACCGTGCTCTGCGAATGGCCGTAATCCGCGGACCAATCCCAATCGCCGAATTTGGCGGTGGTGAACGAGCCCTTCACACCGGTCAATGCACGCCAGAACGTCGACACCGTATCCGCCGACACGGTATTCGGGAACGTATAGTTGATCAGCGTGGGTACGCCGAACGGGTTGTACGGGTTGGTGCCCGAGACCGTGCGCGACAGCGGCAACGCGGAACCGGTAGCCGGGTTGAACGCGTTGGTCTGGCTGCTCAGCACTGCCGGGCCTTCGTTCTGCACGGTTTCGTCGCGGCTCACCCAGAAGTCCGCGTAAGCCTGCACGTCGTCGTTGATCTTGAACGTGCCGCGCACTTTTGCGTTCAGGCGCGTGATTGCCGGCACCAGCGAGGTGGTGCTGGCCGGATTCGATTTACACGTGGACGCGCCGTTCGCCGACACGCTGCCCGGAGGACAGGGGCTGAGCGCCGTGTTGGTGCCGTCGGCCGTGGTCCAGTACGATTGCTGGTTCGGACCGAGCGGGCCCGCGAGACCGCCCGGGAACTGGCTGAAGTCCTGACCTGCGGTCATGTCGCGGTCGCCGAGCGACGAGCCGGTGTCGCGGTAGTAGCTCGCGGCGGCCGTCACGTTGAAGCGGTCGCCATTCAGATCGCCGATACCGCCGAGCACGCTGAAATTGCCCTGTGCGTCGCCCGGATGCTGTGCCTTGCCGAGCTGGCCATCGATCTGCAAGCCTTGAAAGTCTTTCTTCGTGATGATGTTGACCACGCCCGCAATTGCATCCGAACCATACACCGAGACCGCGCCGGTCTTCACGATGTCGATGTGGTCGATCATGTTGAGCGGGATCGAATTCACGTCGAAGAACGTGTCGGTGAAGTTCACCGCCTTGCCGTAATTCGCCACCCGTTGCCCGTCCACCAGCACCAGGGTGTACTTCTCGCTCAGACCGCGCAACGCAATACCGCCGCCGCCTTGCGCGGAGCTATTCATCGTCGTTTGGCCCCAGCTGCTCCCCGAGTTGGCGGACGTGCCGCGCAGGAAGTCGGCCACGGTCGTATAACCGCTTTGCTGGATGTCCTTGGTCGTGATGGTCTGAACTTCCGTGTTGCCGACCTTGTCCGACGTGCGGATCAGCGACCCGGTCACTTCAAATTTCTTGAGTTGCTGGACGCCTTTGTCCGTCGGCTTCGCGGTGGTGCTATCCGCGGACGGTGTGGCAGCCGTACCCGTTGCCGGGGTGCTTTCCGTCGTCGTCGCGCCTGCCGCGGTGCCGGTGGTGGCCGGCTGGCTTTGCGCAAACGCCGGTACGGCGATTACGGCCGACAACGCCAGTTCAGCCCAGACTATTCTTCTAATGGCCAGCGCCAATACCCTTTGTTTCATTTTTCCCCTTCTCGCTCGTCAGTAAGGCCACAGCAGTATGTGAAGAGTGGTCTCGTGAACCGCTCTACTCGATATACGGCGATCTTGCGCCGCGTTCCGTTAAAGCAACTTCAAATAAGTCAGCGTCGGACTACTAATTTATTGCAATCGGAATGCGCAGCGCTTTCCAATCGATGCCATTTCATTTCTTTTGCCACGCGAGCGGATTGCGCCATATGCCGGCATGGCTTCCCAAATCGCGGGTAAACACTTAAGTAATACTTACAAATATCGAGCGAGTGCTTTCTTCTAAAGCACAGCCTGCGGCACTAAAACAATCTTGGCGTCCCGACCCACACGACCACCGCCTCTTCACGCGCGGTATTGGACCAGGAGTGCGGCACGGTAGATTCATAGTGCGCGGTGTCGCCTGCCTGCAACACGAACGTCGTGCCTTCCAGCGTGAGCGAGATCTGGCCACTCATCACATACAAGAATTCTTCACCGGCATGCGTTGTGACTTCCGACGGGTTCTGCCCCACCGGCATCCTGACGAGGATCACTTCCAGCTTGCCGCCGACCGACAGGTTCGTCAGCCTTCCAAACAGATTGGCGGTTCCGTCAAATCCGAAGTACTTCAACTCACTTCCCCTACGCACCGACTTGTCTTCGGTCGGCGTGTCGACGAAGTACTGCACCGTGACACCCAAAGCTCGCGCAATACCGACTAGCGACGTGATCGAAGGTGTTGCATGACCCCGTTCCACCTGCGACAAAAACGGCTTGGAAATGCCTGCGGTGGTTGCCACTTCATCCAGCGTGCGACTGAGCCGTTGGCGCAGCGCGCGGATTTTGCTTCCTATAGAGATTGCAACATGTGCCTTGTTATTGAGTGGCAAGACCATAGCAAGACAGAATCCCGTAGTCAAAAATAGTTTGATATATGCAAATTATGTTTCATCGAGCGTAACGTTCTCCCTAAAACGTCCCTCATAGCTCTGCTGACAGTCCGCCACGGACAACCGCATCAATTTGTTATCCAGAAGACTTTGCCGATTCCCAATAACCGTTTTGATAGTTGCCACAGCGTCCGCACATCTACATAAGAGAAGGGCCTGCATTCATTGGGACGAGCGCACTCCCTCACGTCCGCCGCGAGGGGGCGCGCCTCACCTGAGAGAACATGACGGAAGCAGAGTGCTCTTATTTCGACGCCACCAGCACCCACAAACGCGCGAGATCGGCTGAACCATCAGTGCCTTTCACCGCACGGAAGGTTTGCACCGCGCGAGCCTTGTCGCCCGCAATGTAGTACGCCTCACCGAGATGCAGCTGCGCCTGGTCCGGATGGTCGAGTCCACCCTTGGCAATCGCGGCATCCATCGCCGCCAGACCCTGTTTCGCCTGCCCCGCGAAAACCTGGTTGAAACCCACATCGACGGGGGCAATGGGGTTTGCCGGATCGGCGGGCGCTTGCGCGCGTTTGGCCGCGAGTGCCTGCAGCCGTTTCTCGCGATCTGCCTGCGCGTCGCGTCCCAGAACGCCAGACGTAAAGCCCTGATCGATGACCTGCTTGCCTTCCGCGGTGGTGCCCGCCACGATCGCCAGTTGGGTCATTTCCATGTAGTCGTCGGCGGTCGACAGCGAGCCGGTCGCGCGGCGCAGGCGATACGTGTCGATATCGAGCTTCGACGAATAGCCCGGCTTGTTGCGGATCGCCGAGAACAGATCGTCCCAGTAAGACTGCTTCGGATGATAGGCAACCAGCTTTTCGAGCGCACTGCGGTACGTGGCATCGTCCTTCACGCGTTGCGCACACGTGCCGAGCAATTGCAGTTGCGATTCGTCAGGCGCGTGACCGGCATGCACCTGCGCATCGATGCCGGGCTTGAGCAGGCTCACCACGCTCGCACAATCGTTCGACAGGTAGTAAGACTGAACCAGCAGCGTGCGCATGTCCGGATCGCCGCCACCCGACTTCAGATAACGCTGCGCAACCTTCGCCGCCTGCGCATAGTTCTTCTGCTGGAAGTAGATGCCGGCCAATGCCGCCGACGTGCGTTGTTCGTCCGCGCCGCTCAACTTGCCGGAACTCAGCAACGTTTCGTAGGCTTGAGCAGCCACGCCGGTTTCACCCGCTGCCGCCGCTGCCGCGCCACGCATCTGTTCGATCATGGTGCTCTCGTACGGCGTCTTGCCGGGCACAGCCGCCGCCTGATCGATCTTCGTCAGCGCGTCCTTGTACTTGTGCGCGCGATACAGATCCTGGGCGGCATTCAATGGCTTCGCCACGTCCGGCCGCAACGTGTCGGCGGCGTGAACGGCGAGCGGCAGCACGAGAGCGGCCGCGATGACGGCGCGCTTGAACCGGTGATGAATCGTTTGCATTGCCCTTCCCTATTGCATGTACTGCTCATTGCCGATCAGGCCGATCTTGGTCGCGCCCAGTCGTTGCGCGGACGCCATGACCTCCGCGACATCCTTGTACGGCACCAGCTTGTTCGGCCGCAGATGGATCTCGGCTTGAACCGGTTCGGCGGCCACTTGCGCGAGTCTCGATTCGAGCGCCGCGCGGTTCGGCACCGGCTGGCCATTCCAGGTCGTGGTGCCGTCGAAGTCGATATCGATCTGCACCACTTCAGGCTGAGTGATCGGCGGCGGCGGATTGCCGACCGGCAGGTTCATCTTGATGGCGTGCGTCTGAATCGGGATCGTGATGATCAGCATGATCAGCAACACCAGCATCACGTCGATCAGCGGCGTGGTGTTGATGTCGACCATCACATCCGGTTCGCTGCCGCCGCCCGACGATACGTTCATTCCCATTTTCGGCTCCTGTCGGGCTCAAAATCAGCCGCCGCGCGCGGGCGGCTCAGTGATAAACGAAACCTTGGCAATACCGGCGCGCTCGCACTCGGTAATGACCCGGCCGATGAACTCATAACGCGCGCTCTGGTCGCCGCGTACATGCACTTCCGGTTGCGGTGTCATGACCGACACGGTCTTCAGGCGCGCCAGCAGCGTCGGCGCATCGACCTGCTTCTCGTTCCAGAAGAAGTCGCCGTCGCGGTTCACCGCGATGACGATACTTTTGGGCGTGGTCTGCAGCGGCTGGATCGTCTCCTTCGGCAATTGCACCGGCACCGTATGCGTCACGACCGGAATCGTGATCAGAAAGATGATCAGCAGAACCAGCATCACGTCGACGAGCGGCGTGGTGTTGATACTGGAGATGACCTCGTCGTTGTCGTCCTGCCCAACGCTCATTGCCATGACGGACTCCGCTTATTGAACCAGCGACGCTTCGCGAGCCACGGCGCGCGCCGGGCGACGGCTGCCGGCCAGCAACACGGTATGCAGCTGCGCGCCGAATGCACGAACACGCTCCATCACCGACTTGTTGCGACGAACCAGGAAGTTGTAGCCGAGCACCGCGGGCACCGCCACCGCGAGACCGATCGCCGTCATGATCAGCGCCTCGCCCACCGGACCCGCGACCTTGTCGATCGACGCCTGGCCAGCAATGCCGATGGCCGTCAGCGCGTGATAGATCCCCCACACCGTACCGAACAGGCCGACGAACGGCGCCGTCGAGCCCACCGTGCCGAGGAACGCCAAACCGTCTTGCAGACGATTCGACACGTTGGTGATCGCACGCTCAACCGAGGTGTCGATCCACGTGTTGCGGTCCACGGCTTCGAGCAGCGCTTCGTCGTGATGCTCGCCCGCTTCGATAGCCGTTTCGGCGATGAAGCGGAACGGCGACGTTTCATCGAGCAGCTTCGCGCCTTCGACCAGCGACGGCGCGGTCCACAACTGCTCGTCGGCGCTCTTCGCGCGGCGGTTCGCGCGGAACTGTTCGACGAACTTGGTGATCATGATGTACCAGCTGCCCATCGACATGAGCACCAGCAGAATCAGCACGAAGCGGGCGACGAAGTCGCCGTTATTCCAGAGGGCGCTGAGGCCGTAGGGGTTGCTGACCGTTTCAGACGTAGCCGGTGCCGGCGGCGGCACCGCTTCGTCGGCGGCTGCGCTCGCGGTTTGCGGCGCGGCAGTCGCCGGCGCGGCGGCGGCCGACGCCGTGGCGTCGCTGGCCTGCGCATGGGCCATTTGCGGTGCAACAAAATCCACCGTGGTCACGGCGATCAACATGCTTGCCGCCAGTGCGGCGAGAGTACGCTTCTTCATGCCTGCTCCAAGTTCATTAGTACAACTTCTAAACTAAGACTGATAAATCGCTACCGGTACCGAACAGCCTGTGAATTCAGTTCAAGTTAAAGGAGAACGGAACTTGCACACGGACAGGTTGGCCTTGGGAAACGCACGTGAACTGCTTGACTGCGTTGAATGCCGCACGATCCAGTGAGGAGTCGTCCGAGGATTTGGCAACGCGTTCATTCGTAATATGGCCCTGCGGGTCGACAACGAATTCAATGAGAACATCACCCGTCACGTTGTTTTCCTGCGCTTCCTTCGGGTAGCGGATCGACGAACGGATCTGATCCGAGTTCGGACACACCACTCCGACTTCGGTACTCACAGGCTTGGTCGGCGCGGGTGGCGCCGGCGGTGCGGGCGGCGCCACGGCAGGCGCCGACACGACCGGCGCGGCCTGATGCGTGATGGTCGGCTGCGGGGGCGCTTGCACCTGCACTTCCGGCGGCGGCACGAACGGCGGCGGCGGCGGCGCGAATTTCGGCGGCGGCAATTGCACCGTGGGCAACGGCGGCGGAGGCGGCGGCTTCACCGGTTCGATGATTTTCGTTTCGATAGGATGCTGAATGACCTGCACGACCTTGGTGGCGAGGCCATTGATCAGCGCATAAATTAGCACGATGTGCAAAAGCAGAACAACTGCAATGCCGCCAAAGCGGCGTACTGGGTTTTGCTGCTTGCGCCCAAACTCACGCGGGCGCCCCGGCCTCTCCATACGGGCCGCTGCTGCCGGAAAATGCCCTTCGACTTTCGTACCCACCTTTACTCCTCCGGCGTGAACCGTCCATTTCTGTAACTGCAGTGCGCTTACTTGCCGCAAAAAGCATTCACATCAACCATCTGGCGACCAGCGGTCTTTGATTCGGAGTCCAAAACGGACGTGACACTACCCGCCTCCGATCCGACGACACGGACGCGTCTCCGGGAGACGGTTGCCGTGTGTCACGCGAGCCGAATAATCAATCTAAGTAGAACTACTAATGGATTAAATCTGAGCCGTTCGCTTCTGCCTTGCATGAACGCTGGAGACAACCTCATCTCTATAACTCGTAGCGCCTGGAACTTTTTGCGCGTTCGTCACATGCGTTTCATGGGTGGCAACAATAGCAGGACAAAAAATGTACGGTCAAACTTTTTTTGATGACAACATACTTAGTTTAGAGAGGTCACTCTAACTCAAGTCGAATTCGCGCCGCTTTAAAAGAATAAGCGTATGTGAAGCAGATAAGCATTCAGATGTTTCTGCCCGACAATTGGGAATTTGCTGCACGTTCGGCGTGCATCGATGCACAAAAAACTGCTGGCCGCAGGCGTTTAGACGCCCTCGCAGCATGACTTGCGTGGATCGCGAGCAGGACAGTTGTCGTGGTGAGTGGGCGCCGGGGTGTGACCGCCGCCGAAGGCGAGACGATAGCAGAAGGCCAGAAGCCTTTAAAAATATTTTTAGCGGTATTTACGACACTCTATATACGCATCCCAATTACGCGTCGAATTGAATTACAAAACAATTCCAATAAATTACATTACGCTAACAATGTCAATGATGCCGGGCAGAATGACGTCGGCGCGACGTTGATGGGCTGTACAGCGCAATTTCGCGCGGACCCAATGGCTTGGCCAGAGTGACGTGAATCGTGCGCCGGCAAACTTCTCCGCGCTCAACAAATGAGCAAGCAGGAGCGGCGCAAGGTCGATCGCGCCGCTCTGTTGCATTAACCGTTCGTGCCCTCGCCTGCCACGACAGCACTGTTGTCACGCGATCGCGCGAGAACTGGACGCAACGCGGCGCCCGTGTGACTCGCCGCAACGCGCGACAGTCCTTCGGGATCCGTAGCAGCGACAATCGACCCGCCGCCTACGCCGCCTTCCGGACCGAGGTCGATGATCCAGTCCGCCTCGGCAATCACATCGAGATCATGCTCGATGACGACGACACTATGGCCACCGTCCGCGAGACGATGCAGCACGCGAATCAGCTTGGCGACGTCGGCCATATGCAGGCCCACGGTCGGTTCGTCCAACACATACAGCGTATGCGGCGGCTTCTGCCCGCGCCGCGTGATGTCGTCGCGCACCTTGCTCAGTTCGGTGACGAGCTTGATACGTTGCGCCTCGCCGCCGGACAAGGTGGGCGACGGTTGACCCAGCGTGAGATAGCCGAGCCCGACGTCTTTCATCAACTGCAATGGATGAGCAATGTTCGTGATGGGCGCAAAGAACTCGACAGCTTCGTCGATTTCCATGGTCAGCACGTCGCCGATATTCTTGCCGCGCCACGTGACCGCGAGCGTTTCCGGATTGAAGCGCTGCCCGTGACACACGTCGCAAGGCACCTTCACGTCGGGCAGGAAGCTCATGCCGATGGTACGCACGCCCTGCCCCTCGCAAGCGGGGCAACGCCCTTCGCCGGTATTGAACGAGAAACGCGAGGCCGTATAGCCACGCGCGCGCGCTTCGAGCGTGCCGGCGAACAGCTTGCGGATTGCGTCCCACACGCCGATGTAAGTGGCCGGACACGAACGCGGCGTCTTGCCGATCGGTGTTTGATCGACCTCGAGTACACGGTCGATGGTCTCCCAGCCGGTGATCGAATCGCAGCCTTGCCATGCATGCGTCACGTTCAGCGGCGCGCGCGGCGCCGTACGCGCCAGCACGCTGGAACGCCGGTTCGCTGCCGGTTTTTCTTCGGCCGCCGCACGCGCGCGCCGCGTGGCCGGCGACGACAACACCGAACGCCCGACGGCATCCAGCAGGTTGGCCATCAGCACATCGCGGGCGAGCGTCGACTTGCCGGAACCGCTGACGCCGGTGACCGCGATGAGTCGCGACAAAGGAATGCCGACCGTAACGTTGCGCAAGTTATGCAGCTTGCCGCCATGCACGGTCAGCCAGTTCTCCGGCACCGCGGCCGTGCGCTTGCCCGGCGCGACCACTTCGCGACGCGGCTGCAACGGATGCACGATGGGCTGCGCGAGAAACTGTCCGGTCAGCGAATCGGGCTGCGCCGACAGATCCGCCACACTGCCCTGTGCGACCAGCGTGCCGCCGCGTTTGCCGGCGCCCGGCCCAATGTCGATGATGTGATCAGCGCGCCGGATCGTGTCCTCGTCGTGCTCGACGACCACCAGCGTATTGCCCTTTTCACCGAGCTTGCGCAAAGCGTTCAGCAGAATCTGGTTGTCACGCGGATGCAGACCAATGGTCGGTTCGTCGAGCACATAGCAGACGCCTTGCAGGTTGCTGCCGAGCTGCGCGGCAAGCCGGATGCGCTGCGCCTCGCCGCCCGACAGGCTCGGCGCCGCACGATCGAGACTCAGATAGCCGAGTCCCACTTCTTCAAGAAACTGCAGACGGCTGCCAATTTCGCTCACCACGTCACGCGCGATTTCCGCGTCGCGACCGGTCATCTCCAGCGAGTCGACCCAGGCGCGCGTGTCGGACACGGTCCATTGCGCGACATCGACAATCGCCTGCGCGTCGAACGTGACCGCGCGCGCCGTGGGATTCAGACGCGTACCGGCGCAATCCGGACACGGTTCGTCCACGAGACCTTCGGGCTCCTGCTCTTCCGAAGGCAGGCTTTGCTCGCGGCCACGATTGTCCTCGACGACGATCGTATCGTCGTACACGGCGCGTTGTTCGCGCGTGAGCGCGAGGCCCGTGCCGACGCAGGTGGTACACCAGCCATGCTTGCTGTTGTACGAGAACATGCGCGGATCGAGTTCGGGATAACTCGTGCCGCACACCGGACACGCGCGCTTGGTGGACAGCACCTTCACCGCGCCGAGTTTCGCCGTGGCGCGGCCGCCGCTGATCGCGTCGTGCAAACCGTCCAAAGGCGCCAGCAGATGCATCACGCCCTTGCCGACTTCCAAAGTCTGATCGAGCGCCCGACGCAGTTCGGTTTCATTGTCCGGCGACACGACGAGATCGGCCACCGGCAACTCGATCGTATGTTCGCGGAAACGGTCGAGCTTCGGCCACGGGTCCACCGGCACGAATTCGCCATCCACGCGCAGATGGGTATTGCCGCGCGCCTTCGCCCACTTCGCCAGATCCGTGTAGACGCCTTTACGGTTCACGACCAGCGGCGCAAGGAAACCGACATGCTGCCCCTTGTGATCGCGCAGCAACTGCGCCGCGATCGATTCGACGCTTTGCGACGTGACCGGCGTGCCGTCGTGAATGCAATGCTGCAGACCGAGCTTCACGTACAGCAGACGCAGGAAGTGCCACACCTCGGACGTGGTCGCGACCGTACTCTTGCGGCCGCCGCGCGAGAGCCGCTGTTCGATTGCGACGGTCGGCGGAATACCGTACACCGCGTCGACCTCGGGACGCCCGGCCGGCTGCACGATGGAGCGCGCGTAGGCGTTCAGCGATTCGAGGTAACGGCGCTGCCCTTCGTGGAACAGAATGTCGAAAGCGAGCGTGGACTTGCCCGAACCGGACACGCCGGTAATCACGTTGAATTTGCCGTGCGGAATGTCCACGTCCAGCGATTTCAGGTTGTGCTCGCGCGCGTTGACGATGCGCACCACGTCCTCGCCTTCGATCGCGCGGCGCGCGCGCGCGGCGCTCAGCGCCTTTTGCAGCGGGATGCCTTGCGACGCCGGTTCGGCCGCCGCGCCCATGGCGCGGTCGTATTGCAGCAGCGCTTCGCCGGTATGCGACTCCGGACATGTTTTGACGTCTTCCGGCGTGCCGGCGCACAGCACGCGGCCGCCGCCGTCGCCGCCTTCGGGGCCGAGGTCGATCAGCCAGTCGGCCGCGCGGATCACGTCGAGATTGTGTTCGATCACGATCAGCGAATGGCCGCTTGCGAGCAGCTTGCCGAACGCCTGCATCAGCTTGGCGATGTCGTCGAAATGCAGGCCGGTGGTCGGTTCGTCGAACATGAACAGACGCTTCGCCACCGCTTGCTTTGCATTGCGCGCGGTCCGCGCCTGTGCAGATTCCGCGAGGAAACCGGCGAGCTTGAGGCGCTGCGCTTCGCCGCCCGACAACGTGGGCACCGGCTGGCCGAGCTTCACATATTCGAGGCCCACGTCGACGATCGGCTGCAGCACGCGCAATACTTCGGCATCTTTAGCGAAGTACGTGGTGGCTTCGCTCACCGTCAATTCCAGCACGTCGGCAATGCTCAGCGCGCGCGCCGGTTCGCCACGCTCGATCTTCACTTCGAGCAGTTCCGCGCGATAACGGCGCCCGTCGCAATCGGGGCAGCGCAGGTACACGTCGCTCAGAAACTGCATTTCGATATGTTCGAAACCCGAGCCGCCACACGTCGGGCAGCGGCCGTCGCCCGAATTGAAACTGAACATGCCGGGGCCGTAACCGCGTTGCTGCGCGAGCGGCGCCTTGGCGAACAGTTTGCGGATCTCGTCGAACGCGCCGACGTAACTCGCCGGATTCGAGCGCGCCGTCTTGCCGATCGGCGACTGGTCGACGAACACGACGTCGGTGACCTGATCGGCGCCGCTCAGGCTTCTGAATGCGCCGGGCGATTCAGTGGCGAGTCCGAAGTGCCGCGCCATGGCCGGATACAGCACGTCTTGCAGGAGCGTGGACTTACCGGAACCCGACACCCCCGTCACGCAGACGAGCCGCTCCAACGGAATCTCCACCGTGACATCGCGCAGATTGTGTTCGGTCGCGCCTTCGAGCACGATGCGCGGCGTGGTGGCATCCACGGGACGCTGCGTCCAGTGCGCCGCGTCGGCCACATGCCGGCGGCCGCCGAGGTATTCGCCGGTGAGCGTGCCTGACGAACGGATCGCCTCGGGCGCGCCGTCGTAAATGATCGAGCCGCCGCGCTCGCCCGGCCCCGGACCCATATCGATCAGACGATCCGCCGCGAGCATCACGGAGGGATCGTGTTCGACCACCACCAGGGTATTGCCTGCATCGCGCAAACGGTGCATGGCTTCGACAATGCGGTTCAGATCGCGCGGATGCAAGCCGATACTCGGTTCGTCGAGCACGAACAGCGTCTTGGTGAGCGAGGTGCCGAGCGCCGTGGTCAGGTTGATCCGTTGCACCTCGCCGCCCGACAAGGTGCGGCTCTGCCGGTCGAGCGTCAGATAACCGAGGCCGACGTCGCACAGATACTTGAGGCGCGTGCGCACTTCGGCGAGCAGCAGTTTGAGCGCGTCGTCGAGCAAGGCGCTCGGCAAGCTGATTTCGTCGAAGAAGCGCCGGATGCGCTCGATCGGCATCAGCGTCAAATCATGCACGGTCAGACCCGGCAACGCTTCGAGTTGCCCGCGCGTCCAGTCGACGCCGCGCGGCAGGAAGCGCTTCTCCGCCGGCAACACGTCGTCCGCATTCGCCTTGCTGCCGAGGCGCCACAACAGCGATTCCGTTTTCAGGCGCGCGCCGCCGCAGGTTTCGCACGGCGTGTAGCTGCGGTACTTGGACAGCAGCACGCGAATATGCATCTTGTACGCTTTCGATTCGAGATACTCGAAGAAGCGTTTGACGCCGTACCAGTGGCTTTGCCACTTGCCGTTCCAGTCAGGCGACCCGTTGATGACCCAGTCGCGCTCGGCGTCCGTCAACTCGCCCCACGGCGTGCCGCGACGGATATCGGCTTTCGCCGCGTAGCGCATCAGATCGTCCTGGCACTCCTTCCATGCGGGCGTTTGCATGGGCTTGATCGCGCCGTCGCGCAGCGTCTTGCGCGCGTCAGGAATCACCAGCCCGAGGTCGACGCCGATCACGCGGCCGAAGCCGCGGCAGACTTCGCACGCGCCGTAGGCCGAGTTGAACGAGAACAGCGCGGGCTGCGGATCGGCGTAGCGCAGGTCGCTATCCGGGCTGTGCAAGCCGGTGGAGAAACGCCAGATTTGCGGTGCGGCTTCCTGACTTTCCGGCCCTTCCGGCGAGGCCGGCAGCACATAAATATTGACGCGCCCGCCGCCGCGCTTGAGCGAAGCCTCGATTGCCTCGACCACCCGCTGCTTGTCCACCGAGCGCAGGCGGAAACGATCGGCCACCACGTCGAGCAACTTGCGCTTGCCGGTTGGCGAATCGACTTCGCGCTGCGCCTGCACGCGCGTGTAGCCGCTGGCCGACAGCCATTGCTCCACTTCCTGCTCCGACGCGGATTCCGGCAACTCGACCGGGAACGTGACGACGAGTCTCGGTTCGTTCTGCGCCGTGCGTTCGAGCAACTCCGCGTAGATCGTTTCCGGCGTGTCGTGCCGCACCTGATGAGCCGTCTTGCGGTCGAATAGCTCGGCGGCACGCGCGTAGAGCAGTTTCAGGTGATCGTTGAGCTCCGTCATGGTGCCGACGGTGGAACGCGAACTTCGCACCGGATTGGTCTGGTCGATCGCGATGGCCGGCGGCACGCCGTCGACGCGGTCGACTTGCGGCCGGTCCATACGATCGAGAAACTGCCGCGCGTAGGCGCTGAATGTTTCGACGTAGCGCCGTTGCCCTTCCGCATACAGCGTGTCGAACACGAGGCTCGACTTGCCGGAACCGGACGGGCCGGTGACGACCGTCATTTCGCCGGTTCGTACGTCGAGATCGACGTTCTTGAGGTTGTGCTGGCGTGCGCCGCGAATCCTGATAGTGCCGTTGGTACCGTTTGTACCGCCTGTGCCGTTTTTGCCGTTTTTGCCGTTAGATGCCAATTTTTCCGACCGTCTGAATGAGTGGACCACCTCTCACGGACGCCTCGCGACCGCGCAAGTTCGGTGCGGCTGGCTGGCGGAGACGCACGCCGGAGCCCTGCTCGCAACGGGATACTATACTGTATATTTATACAGTTTTCCACGACGCGAGACGGCGGTGCTTCGGAGGCGCGTCAGGCGGTGGTTGGCGGCGAAAAACGCGCGCCGCTGAGCACGGCAGCAAGCCATGTGCCGATCGTGACGAGAAGGGTTTAGCGCCGCTCGAAGCGGCGCGGGAGTGAGAGAGGCGTTATCGCGCTAGGCTTTTGCAAGCCGACGAGAGGTCGGGACGAGCGCATCGCTATTAACGGCAAACGCTTTTCGCGCTGATCGGCCGACTGACGGCATCGTAGCGGCCAGCGTCGAATCCAGCGCACCGCTTTGCCCCAGCGCATACGCCACACACCGCTTCGCCAGCACCTCGCTCGGATCGACCAGCCTGACGACCAATCCACCCGCGCACGTCAGCGTCGCATCGCGCAGCAACAGCGGCAACTCGGTACAGCCCAGCACGATCACCCGCACGCCTTGCGCAACCAGATCGTCGACGGCAGCGGCCAGATCGTCGCAGCACTCGCCCGAGGTGAAGCCCGCCTTCGCGCCTTTCGGCCCATAGATGGCGCTCATCAGCCGCGCCTGTGCCGCTTCGCCGGGCGCAATCTGCACGAAACCTCGCGCTTCGAGCGACCTTTCATAAACACGGCTCGCCAGCGTCCCCGAGGTGGCAAGCACGCCGATTTCGCGCAGCCCCGGAAAGCTCCCGGACAGATAATCCACGGTACAGGTCAGCATATTCACAATCGGAATGCTGAGCGACGGCTGGATCCGCTCGACGAACGCATGCGCCGTATTGCATGGAATCGCGATGACATCCGCGCCGCCGTCCTCGAGTGTCTTGCAGGCGGCATACAGCGCGAGCGTCGGATCGTCGCCGTTGCCGAGCAGCGCGGCCGTGCGATCCGGAATCTGCGGATTCTGCTCGACCATGATCTTGATGTGGTCCTGATCGCACGCGGCGGGCGTATTGCGCACCAGCTTGCCCAGGAAGTCGACCGTCGCCGCCGGCCCGACGCCGCCCAGCACGCCCACCTTGAAGCGCCGCTCCTGCTGCGAAAATTGAGCTGCCGCGACGTAGCGCGCGTAGACCCGATTGGCGTCGACGAGCGGCACGTCGAGCCGGCCGAGCGAGCGCGCGACCATTGCGATTTCGGCGAGTCCCGGCAGAATGATTTCCGCGCCCTGTGCGATGAGGTCCGCGCACGCCGCGCGTAACAACTCGACCGGGCGTCCATAGAGGCGGCCGTTCCGGATGCCTTCGTCGCTGTAGACGGCGCTCGTCACGCAATCGACGCCCGCTTCGTTGCGCGGATGCAGCACGTCGAAGCGCGTGGCGTCGAAGTAACGCTCGAAAAGACCGTTATCGCGGATGGCGTCCGAAGTCAGCACGCCGATCCGCCGCACCGCCGGAAACGCCAGGCGCACGTGCGCCGATAGCGCCGTCATGATGTTGGCGACCGGCACGGCGACGTTCGCCGCGAGTTCATCAATAAAAGTATGGCTCAGGAAACACGGCAGCACGATCGCCTCGACGCCGCGCTTCTCAAACGCGCGCATCGTGTCGAACACGTGAATCTTGAACCGGGCGTTCGCCTCGCTCTGCGAGGCCGGCCCATGCCAGGACTGCTGCTCGAGAATCAGATCGTAGGGCCGCGCCGCGTCCGGCCGGTCCCAGGCGGCGCTCAACCGGCACAGAACATCGGCGCTGGCGAACTGCGCCGCGCCGGTCACGACGCCCAGCGAACGATAGCGATTCATGATGGCTTCCCCCGTCGTTTTTTTGCCGCCAGCCTCGATGGTAGGCGGCTTTTGCGCGGTTGAGGATGACATTATGTGCGCCGACTATGACGTGGGGTTAACCACGAATCGCCAATTACTGCGTGTTTCCTTAAGTCGCTCGCGCCGGCCAGACGGCTAGGCCGCTTCGACGACACCATGCGCCGCGCCGCGCTTGCGACGCTCCAATGTGCCGATACACACCAGCGATACCCCGGCCAGAACACTATAGAACACGGCCAGCGGCCACCATGCCCCCGGATAACGATGCGCGAGCAACGTTCCGATCAGCGGCGTCAGACCGCCGGCCAGCGCGGCGCACACCTGATACGACAGCGAAATCGCCGAATACCTGACACGCACCGGGAACGCGGTCGACATGAACCCGGCCATCACTGCGTAAGAACTCGACATGCACATCACCGCCAGCGCAATGCCGATCACGATCGCCACCGGCCGCCCGGTCGAAACGAGCGCGAACATCGGATAAGGCGACAACATCGCCAACGCGGCCGCGCCCTTCAGAAACCGCCCCGTGCCGATGCGTTGCGCGAACCATCCCGAGCCCAGTTGCGTGAACAACTGGATGAACGCCACCACGAACAGACAATCGAGTATCAACGAACGATCGAGGCCGAGCGTTTGCGTCGTGTAATTGAGCATGAAGGTGTTGACGAACCATGCGCCGGCCACGCCGATCACGTTCGCGCCGAGGCACAGCAACAGCGTGCGCCACGCGTCGCGCACGACCTCGGCGACGGGCAGCGCGGCCACGCGCCGTTGCGCCTTGAGCGCCTTGAACTCCGGCGATTCGTCGACGCCCGCGCGGATCAGCAGGCCGACCACCAGCAGCACCGCGCTCGCGAGAAACGGCAGGCGCCATCCCCAGCTGAGAAACGCGTCCTTGTCCATCGAGGCCACCGCGCGGAACGCAAGCAGCGACAGGATCAAGCCCGCCGGACTGCCGAGTTGCGCGAACGATGCGAAGAACGTGCGCCGTCCTTGCGGTGCATGCTCGCTCGCCATCAGCACCGCGCCGCCCCACTCGCCGCCGATCGCAATGCCCTGCGCGACCCGCAGCAGCACGAGCAGCGCCGGCGCCCACACGCCGGCGCTCGCATAGGTCGGCAGGAAGCCGATGCCGACGGTGCCGATGCCCATGATCGCCAGCGTCGCCACGAGCGCTTTCTTGCGGCCGATGCGGTCGCCGAGGTGGCCGAACACCAGCCCGCCGAACGGTCGCGCGAAGAAGCCGACCGCGAAGGTGCCGAACGAAGCCAGCGTAGCGAAAAACGGATCGCTGCCGGGAAAGAACAGCTTGCCGAATATCAGCGCGGACGCCGTGGCGTAGATATAAAAGTCATACCACTCGATCGTGGTGCCGACAAAAGCCGCGGCTGCGGCGCGTGTCGGTTGCCGGCTGGCGGCGTGGGCGTCTTGCTCGCGATTCATGTCTCTGTCTCCAAGGTCTTTCTTCTGGATGTGGCGCGGCTTCTGCGTGCCGTCGCCGGGAACTGCGCTGTTTAGGCTTTGAGCACGCCCGCCTCCAGCAAACGCTGCTGGGTCGCGGCGTCGATGCCCAATTCATCGAGCACGTCGCGCGTATCGGCGCCGAGCGACGGCGGCGCGCTGCGATAAGTGGCCGGCGTGCGCGACAACTTGATCGGCGAAGCGGTGCCGCGATACTCGCCCATCTCGACCACCAGGCCGCGATGCAAGGTATGCGGATGGCGCGCCACGACATCGACCGTTTGCACCGGTCCGCATGGCACGCCCGCGTTGATGAGCGCATGCGCGAGCGGCTCGCACTCATGCGCGGCGAGCAGGCTTTCGAGCGCGGCTTTCAGCGGCTCGCGATGCGCGCAGCGGCTGCGGTTGTCGACGTAACGCGGATCGTCGGCGAGTTCGGGCGCGCCGAGATGCGCGCATAGCTTCGCGAACTGCCGGTCGTTGCCGACCGCGAGAAAGATCGGCGCGGTCGCGGTGCGATAGCTGTCGTACGGCGTGATGTTGGGATGCGCGTTGCCGCTGCGCTGCGGCGTGCGGCCCGAGCCGAAATAGTTCGGCAGATGCGGATGCAGCAGCGAGACGCCGCAGTCATACAAGGCGATATCGATCGACTGGCCACGGCCGCTCTTCGCGCGTTCGGCGAGCGCGAGCAGAATGCCGGCGAGCGCGTTCAGTCCGGTGACCATGTCGACGACCGGCAAGCCGACGCGCGTGGCAGGACCGTCGCGCTCGCCGTTCACGCTCATCAGACCGGTCATCGCCTGAATCGCGGCGTCGTAGCCGGGCAAGCCGCCGAGCGGACCGTCGGGACCGAAGCCCGACACGGCGCAATGAATCAGCTTCGGGAAACGTTCGCGTAGATCGCGCTCGTAGTCCATACCCCAGCGCGCGAGCGTGCCGGGTTTGAAGTTTTCGACCAGTACGTCGGCGTCTTCCAGCAGCTTCCACAGGATCGCGCGGCCTTCTTCCCGCGAGAGATCGACGGCGATGCCCTGCTTGTTGCGATTCACGCCCGCGAAGTACCACGCGGTGTCGCCGTAGAACGGCGGTCCCCAGCCGCGCGTTTCGTCGCCGTTGGGCGGTTCGAGCTTGATCACCTGCGCGCCGTGATCGGCGAGCGCCTGTGTGCAATATGGGCCGCCGAGCACGCGGCTCAGGTCGATGACCTTGAGGCCTTGCAATGCGCCTTTTGCGCCGTCATTTTGAAGCGGCGCGGTCATCGCACGCTCCCTGCCGGCAGCAGTCGCAGCGCCTGGTCGAGCGTGACGCTGCGGCCGTTGACCAGTGCGTCGATCACGTCGCTTTCATCCGTTTCCGAATGCAATGCCAACGGATCGGATGGCAGCAGCTTGTGCCGCACCACCAGATGAGCGAGTGCGAGACGCCGGTAATCCGGCGCGAGACGTACGCCTTCACACGCCATCAACACGGCGGTGCTCGCGTGATACAACGCGGTGCCCGCTTGTCGCACCCACTCGTCGCGGCCCGAATCCGCGACGCTCGCCAGCGCATCGCACGCACGCGCGAGTGTTGCGCGCAGCAATGCGAGACTGGCCGCCGGCAATCCCGCCGCGCCGAGCAGATCCTGCAGATACGCACGCAACGGTTCCAGCGCGCCGTCGCGTTTCGCGGCTCGCGCGATGTCGAGCGCGACGATGTTGCTGGTGCCTTCCCAGATCGAGCCGAGATGCGCGTCGCGCACGAGCCGCGCGTCGCTCCATTCTTCGATATAGCCGGTGCCGCCACGCACCTCCATCGCATCGCCGGTCACGCGACGCGCGTCGCGGCACGCGCGAAACTTGATGAGCGGCGTGAGGATGCGCACGCACTTCGCCGCTTGCCGGTCGCCGGCGTCGGCCTGCTCCAGCAGCAGCGCGATACGCATGAACATCGAGCGCGCCTGCTCGGCGGGCAGCATCATCTTGAGCAGCTGACGCTGCATCAACGGCATGTCGATCAGCTTGCGGCCGAACGCTTCGCGATTTCGCGCGATGTGCAGCGCCTCGGTCAGCGCGCGGCGCATCAAACCCGCCGCCCGCACGCCGTTCGACAGACGCGACATGTTGATCATGTCGGCCATCTGATGAAAACCGCGCCCCACTTCACCGATCAGATACGCGAGCGCGCCTTCCAGCACGATCTCGCCGCTCGCCATCGAACGGCTGCCGAGCTTGTCCTTCAAACGCACGATCCGGTAGCTGTTGCGCGAGCCGTCCGGCAGCGTCTTCGGCAGCAGGAACAGTCCGAGTCCGTTGATGCCGGCGGGCGCCGTGTCGGGGCGCGCGAGCACCATCGCGAGATCGGCGTCGGCGTTCGAACAGAACCATTTGTCGCCATACAGACGCCACGATTCGTCACCGTTCGCATCGGTTTCGAGCGACGCGCGCGTGGCAATGCGCGCGACGTCCGAGCCCGCCGCCTGCTCCGTCATGAACATCGCGCCCTGAAACAGCGTGTCGAAATCGCGCGAGGCGAGCATCGGCAGAAAACGCGCGACCAGTTCCGGCGCGCCGAATTTGCGCAGCGTGCGCGTGAGCGAATCGGTCATGCTCACGGGGCAGCACAGGCCGAATTCCGCCTGCACGAACAGGAAGGTCAGCGCGTATTTCACGAGCGGTGGCGGCGATTTCTTGCCGTCGCGAGTCTCGTGGCTCATTGCGGCGAGTCCCAACTCCGCGTAAGCCACCCGTTCAAGCGCGACGTAATCCGGATGCTTGTCGATGCTTTGCAGCGCTTCGCCGCGCCGCGTGCGGTGGTGCAATTGCGGCGGATTCTTGTCGGCGGACAGCGCCCACACGTCGAGTTCGTCGGAAGCGCGCTGGCCCAGCGAGACGAGCTGGCTTTCGAGTTCGTCAAACAGCGTGTCGCCGAGATGCAGTTTCAGCAGCCGCTCGAAGTCGGGATCGCTGGTGAAGAAGTTGATGCCCCGGCTATCGGGAATGTTCGACGAGCCGTGTGCCGGCTGCGCGGTGATTTCGCTCATGCGTGTCTCCTTTGTTGAAGCAGCATATGAGCGCCGTCGATAATCGTCTAATACAACTTATATCCGGTACGATAGACATAGCTTATCGATAAAGAATCGGGAGACAGCCGTGGACCTGAAGCAATTGCGCTATTTCGTGGCCGTCGCCGAAGAGCTGCATTTCGGCCGCGCTGCCAAGCGGCTGTTCATTTCGCAGCCGGCGCTCAGTTTCGACATTCGCAAGTTCGAGGAGCAACTCGGCGTGCAATTGCTCGCGCGCACCAACAAAACGGTGTCGCTGACCAATGCCGGCCAGGTGCTGCTCGGTGAAGCGCGCCGCCTGCTATTGCAGGCGAACGAGGCGGAACGCATGACGGTTCGCTCGGCGAATGGCCTCGCCGGCCGCTTGCGGATCGGCTTCGTGAACTCGATGCTGTATCGCGGCATGCCGCAGGCGGTGAAGCGCTTCGAGGCCGATTACCCGGGCGTCGAAATCGTCCTGAAGGAGATGAACACCAGCGAACAGGTGCACGCGATCCAGCGCATGCAGATCGACATGGGCTGCGCGCATTGGGGCAATTTTCCGACCGACGTCATTTCCACGCCGATCTTTTCCGAGCCTTTCCTGTGCTGTCTGCCTGCCGCTCATCCGCTGGCGCGCAAACGCAAGGTCGATCTGCGCGCGTTGGCGCAGGAGCCGTTCATTCTGTTTCCGCGCACCGTGTCGCCGCATTATCACGATCTGATCATTGCGCAGTGCGTGGGAGCGGGATTCAGTCCGTTGATCCGCCATGAGGCGCGCTTGTGGCAGACCGTCGTGACGATGGTGGGCTTCGGCATGGGTGTGGCGCTCGTGCCGTACACGTTGCGTCAGATGCAGGATCCGCGCGTCTGCTTTTTGCCGCTAATGAGCGAGACGCTCATGTCGCAAGTGCTGTTGTTGCGCCGGAGCGGCGACGCGGAACCTGTGGCGGACCGCTTCGTCGAGTATCTTAGGGACGCCGGCGCCAAGCCGCCGGGCACCGCTCATTCATCCGCTTCGCGGCGGCCTTCGTAAGCCGTCAATAGCTTGTGCGCGACCATGTCCACGGCCGGTTTGACGAGCCCGTTCTTGTCGGTCCAGACTTTCGGCGTCAAGGTGCCGCTCAGCGCGACACTGTCCGCGTCGCTCAATGCGAGCAGCGCGGTTTGCACGTCGTCGTCGAAGGCGATTACGTTGACGAAAATCGTGTCGCCGTCGTTGGTGGCCGCGCGCACCTTGCAGGTCACGAAACGCCTGCCGTTCTGCCCCGTGCGAATCTGCGCCTCGCCGTACAACCGCCCGCCCACCAGTCCATCGATCATCGCCCTGCTCCTCTTGTTTCGTACCGTGCGCCAAGCAGAATCGCCCCGCACGGCGCGTATGATCCCACGAGAAGCGGCTGTGGCTGCATAAAAAACGCCGCTCAGGCGCGAACCAACGGCATGAGCATCACGCGCCGATCGTCATATCCACGCCGCGCACGAGGCGCTTCGCCAGCCGCGGTTGCCGCAATTGTTCGAGCCACCACTGCAATGCGCGCCCTTCGTGATCGCCGCGCCACGCGACGTACAGCACGTTCGGTTCGCGCGGGTCGGCCGTCGCCTTCTCGATCAACTCGCCCTGCTTCAACAGCGACGCGACGCGCTGACGCGGCAACCAGCCCACGCCCAGGCCGTCGCGCTGCGCCAGGATTTTTGCGCGCATCGACGGCACGGCCAGCGACGCCTGTCCGCCGATCAAACCATAAGCACGCCCCGCCGTCGTACGCGATGAATCCGCCACCACTACCGCGCGATGTTCGAGGATCCGTTCGCGGCCGAGCGGCCCCTCGACGGCCGCCAGCGGATGACGCGGCGACACCGCGAACACCCATTCCATCACGCCGAGTTCGAACCAGCGCAGGCCGGGAATTGCCGGCGGCTCGTTGGTCGCACCCACGATCAGATCCGCGCGGCCGTCGCGCAGCGCCTCCCAGGTGCCGCTCAAGACTTCGTGCGTGAAGCGCAGCTTGACGCCGGAGTCGAGCGCATCGAATGTGCGCACCACCGGCATCAGCAGTTCGAATTCGATGATCTCGTCCGTGACGATCCAGAGGCGGTCTTCCCAGCCGCTCGCGATCTGCTTCACGCGCTGCGTCATGCGCGACATGTCGAGCATCAGACGCGCGGCTTCATCGGCGAGCAACTGGCCGGCGGGCGTGAGTTGCAAGCGGTAGCGGCGCCGGTCGAACAGCAGCGCGTCGAAGCGCGTCTCCAGTTGCCGGGCGGCGTGTGAGACCGTGGACGGCGCCTTGCCGAGGCGCGCCGCCGCGCGCGACAGGCTGCCGGTCTCGCGAATCGCGTCGAGTAAAGCCAGTTCGTCTTCCGACAACATGTTCCATTCCTTCGAACGAGTTCGACGAAACGATGGTACGGCAAAGCGCCAATGCTAGTCCACTATGGCGATATGGCGGCAGTGTTGGCTGCGAGAACAGTTGGCGTGTGCTTTCGGAAATGCCGCACAAGCCACTAGTGAATCACTGCCAACGCGGCCGGCGCCACGTCTGGAACATTCATTGCGCACGCTCGTGGCACAGCACGCGCAAGCAAAAGGAGCAGCGAGATGGGACTTTTAGTGGACGGGCAATGGCAGGACCGCTGGTACGACACCAAGTCGACCGGCGGCCGTTTCGTGCGCAAGGACGCGGCGTTCCGCAACTGGGTCACCGCCGATGGCTCGCCCGGTCCGAGCGGCAGCGGCGGCTTCGAAGCGCAAGCGGGACGCTACCATCTGTACGTGAGCCTCGCCTGCCCGTGGGCGCATCGCACCTTGATCGTGCGGGCGCTTAAAGGCCTCGAAGCGATGATCGACGTCTCGGTCGTGCACTGGCTGATGCTGGAAAACGGCTGGACCTTCGCGGACGGCCCCGGCGTCGTGCCCGACCGCGTCAATCACGCGAAGCTGCTCCACCAGGTCTACACCGCCGCCGATCCTCACTACAGCGGCCGCGTCACGGTGCCGATCCTGTGGGACAAGCAACGGGCCACGATCGTCAGCAACGAATCGTCGGAAATCATTCGCATGCTGAATTCGGCGTTCGACGGCATCGGCGCGAAGCCCGGCGATTTTTATCCGGCGCCGTTGCGTCCGCAAATCGATGCGATCAATGCGCGCGTCTACGACACGCTGAACAACGGCGTCTACAAGGCAGGCTTTTCCACCACGCAGCAAGCCTACGAAGAAGCCGTCACGCCGCTCTTCGAAACGCTCGACTGGCTCGACGCGCAACTCGCGACGCGGCGTTATCTGACCGGTGCGCAACTCACCGAAGCCGATATCCGGCTGTTCACGACGCTGATCCGCTTCGACGCCGTGTATGTCGGCCACTTCAAGTGCAATCTGCGCCGCATCGCCGATTACCCGAATCTGTCCGCCTACACGCGCGACATTTACCAGTTGCCCGGCATTGCGCAGACGGTCGATTTCACGCACATCAAGCGGCATTACTACGAGAGCCATCGCGGCATCAATCCGACCGGCATCGTGCCGCTCGGTCCGGTTCAGGATTTCTCCGCGCCGCACGATCGGGCTCGCTTCGGGAATCCGGCTCATTAAACGCCGCTGTTAGTTAGCAGCCGCATTCTGTTCAGGAGTAGAAGACATCATGCAAAACAGTTCCGGCACACGGCCGCCCGTTCAAGGTCTGCGCCTCGACAACGTGGCGCTTGCCACCGGCGATCTGAATGCGTCGATCGCCTGGTACGAAACGGTGTTGGGCTTCACGTTGATCGAGCGCGGCCGCTTCGACGCGGTCGGCGCGGACTTCGCGATGATCGAAGCGGCGGGCGTGCGCATCGAACTGGTGTCGCGTCCTTACGCCGAGCATCTACGGGTGGATCGCACGGCGCCGCCCCATCATCTGGACGTGCTCGGCTACAAGGCCATCGTGTTCGAGACCGACGACCTGGCGGCCGCGACGGCCACGCTCAGGCGACACGGCGTGGAATTGCTGTGGGCCGACCAGCCGCTCAACGCCGAACGCAGTTCGACCATGTTGCGCGATCCCGAGGGCAATCTGATCAACATCTTCGGCCCGCGCCGCGCGGCGGCCTGAGAGCGCTTTCACGACGCGCCGCCTGTCGTGGCCGCAGCCGCCTCGAAAATATCGCGCAGCCACTGCGCGAACACCCGCACCCGCGACGACAACTGACGGTTCTGCGGATACAGCACGGACACCGGCATGGGCGGCGGCGGAAAGTCGGCGAGGATGATTTTCAGCCGCCCCGTCGCCAGCTCGGCCGCCACGCGGTATTGCGGCACCTGCACGATGCCGAGCCCGGCGAGCGCCGAGCCTGTATAGAGTTCGGTGCCGGTCACCGACACCGCCGAGGGCAGGACCATCGCCACCTCGCGGCCCGCCACGTTGAATTCGAGCGGCACGGCCTTGCCCGTCGCGCTCGACACGTAATTAACCGCCCGATGCGTGGACAGCGCCGACGGCTCGGCCGGCTCGCCATAGGCGGCGAGATACGCCGGACTCGCGACCGTCACTTGCGGCAATTGCGCGACGCGGCGCCCCACCATCGACGAATCCTGCAGATTGCCCGCGCGCAGCACGCAGTCGACACCCTCCCGCACCAGATCGACGAGCCGGTCGTCTTCGCCGATGGTCAGCTCGATTTCCGGATAGCGCGCGAGAAATGCCGGCAGCGCCGGCACGACAAAGTGCCGCGCCAGCGTGCCCTGCAAATTCACCCGCAACAAACCCTTCGGCGCGAGGTTCGAAAACGAGCCCTCGGCCTCCTCCATGTCGGCGATCAGACGCACGCAGCGGCGGTAGTACGCCTCGCCGTCGTGCGTGAGACGCACCGTGCGCGTGGTGCGTTCGAGCAGCCGCGCGCCGAGCCGCTGCTCCATGCGCTTCATCAGATTGGTGACGGTGGCGCGCGGAATCTGCAAATCGTCCGAGGCACGCGTGAAGCTTTGCCGCTCGGCGATCCGGATGAAAACCCGCATTTCCTCGAAACGATCCATGGTTGGTGCCTGGCGTTGCCTGTTTTTATGACGCCGGGCAGGTGGCCGGCGTGCTAATTGTTAAAGTAAATGGAATGATGATGCTCAGTCTAACCCGATTATCTAGGCGCCGAAAGCGTCCATGATTCACCTCACTCATCCACCCGTCACGAGGAAACGAATCATGAACACGCTCAACAACGCCAAGGTAGCGATCGTCACCGGCGCATCGCGCGGCATCGGCGCGGCGGTCGCACAACGTCTGGCCAAGGACGGTTTCGCCGTCGCGGTCAATTACGCATCCAGTTCCGCCGAAGCCGATCGGCTCGTCGCTGAACTCACGGCAGCCGGCGCCAAAGCCATCGCGGTGAAAGCCGACGTGTCGAACGCCGACGACGTGCGCCGCCTGTTCGAGATCGCCGAACAGCAGCTCGGCAAGGTGGACGTGCTGGTCAACAACGCGGGCGTGCTCAAGACCGTGCCGCTCGCCGACACCAGCGACGCGCTCTACAACCAGACCTTCGACATCAACGTGCGCGGCACTTTCAACACTTTGCGTGAAGCAGCCGCGCGCATGAACGACGGCGGCCGCATCGTCAATTTTTCGAGCACCACGCTCGCGCTGAACATGCCGGGCTACGCGATCTACAACGCGACGAAGGCTGCCGTCGAAGCGTTCACGCACGTGTTCGCCAAGGAACTGCGCGGCCGCGACATCACCGTCAATGCCGTGGCGCCGGGTCCGATCGCGACGTCGCTGTTCCTCGACGGCAAGACCGAAGAACAGATCCAGACCTTCGCGAAGATGCCGCCGCTGCAACGCCTCGGCCAGCCGGACGACATCGCGTCGGTGGTGGCGTTCCTCGCCGGTCCGGACGCGGGCTGGGTCAATGGGCAGATTCTGCGTGCGAACGGCGGCATTGCTTGAGGCGTTTGACTCGCATCGCTCCGGGCAGGCTATGAAGGCCGCCCCACTCTCATCGAATCGGAGAAGAAAAATGCAGAAGAAGATCATTCTCGTAACGGGCGCCGGTACGGGTATCGGCAAACTCAGCGCACAGTCTCTCGCCGAAGCCGGACATATCGTCTACGCGACGATGCGCGACGTCGAAGGACGCAATAAGCCGCGCGCCGACGAAATGCGCGAGCTCGCCAAAGCAAAGGGCATCAAGTTGCATCCGCTCGAACTCGACGTGTTGTCGCAAGCATCGGCCGATGCCGCGGCGGCGACGATCGTCCGCGAACAGGGACGGCTCGACGTGGTGATGCAGAACGCCGGCCATCTGGTGGTCGGGCCGAGCGAAGCCTTCACGCCCGAAGAAATGGTGAAGGTGTTCGATACCAACCTGTTCGGCGCGCAACGCGTGAATCGCGCCGTGCTGCCTTATCTGCGTCAGCAGGAAGCGGGCTTGATGCTGTGGGTCAGCAGCTCGACGAGCAAGGGCGGCTTTCCTCCCTTCCTCGGCCCGTATGGCGCCGCGAAAGCGGCGATGGATTCGCTGGCGGTTTCGCTCGCGTATGAGATCGCGCGCTTCGGCATCGAGACCTCGATCGTGGTGCCGGGCGCGTTCACACGCGGCACCGCTCACTTTCCGAGCGCGGGCAAGCCGGCCGATACCGAACGGGCCGCAGCCTACGCACGCTACGACGGTGTGATGGATCAGATCGGCGCTCGCTTGTCCGAACTGACGCCCGACGACGCCGATCCGCAAGCCGTGGCCGATGAAATCGTGCGGATCGTCGGCCTGCCTTCAGGCGAGCGGCCGATGCGTTCGGTGATCGACTTTGTCGGCGATGGCGCGCGCGAGGTGCTCGAAGTATCGGAGCGTGTGCGGATCGAATTTGCCAGGCGAATCGGCATGGGCGATTTGCTGGAAGCGCGGGTTCGGCGTTGAACGTGACGACGGCGAGGCACCACGCAGTGAGAGCCATCACGCTGATCGCATGCGCTGTTCTGCTGCCGGTTCTCATCGGCGCATGCGATGCCCAGACTCAAACTTCCGACGCGTCCAACGCGTCCGGCGCATCCGTCACGACGAGGAGCACGACCATGAAACCTTCGGTTACGTACCTTCATTTGCTGAAGCACACGCCGTTCTTTACGAGCCTGACGACGGATCAGCTACGCTGGGTGATCGGCCATTCGCATGAATGGGAAGCGCAGGCCGGCACGGTCGTCGCGCAATGCAACGACAGCGCGACAACTGCCGGGGATCAACCGATGTGGATTCTGCTGGACGGCGGCTGGCAAGTTGAAGCTGGTCAGCACGTTTATCCGGCGGACCACGCAAGCGCGGGCAAGTGGTTCAGCGCGGGAGCAGCGGCGACGACAAGCGCCGCGTGCCGCCTCGTCACCACCGAGCACAGCTACGTGATGAAAATCGAACGCGCCGACTTCGACGCCATGCTCGCGCAAGGTTTCGCGTTCGGCCCGCATCTCGATGCCGGCCGCCGCTACTACAACGAACTATTCGCCGCCCCGGCCGAACTCGCGAAATGAGTCCGAGCCGGAGCGCGTGTCGAGCAGTGTGCTTTCACATGAAAGCGCGCTCACACCGCCTTCGGATTGCGCTCCACGAACCCTTCCTGATGCCAGTACGGATAAGCGGGACGCACGGCGCTCGCCGCGTCGAGCTTGGCCACCTGCTCGGGCGTCAGATTCCAGCCCACCGCGCCGAGGTTCTGCCGCAACTGTTCCTCGTTACGCGCGCCGATCAGCACGGTCGACACCGTCGGCCGCTGCAGCAGCCAGTTCAGCGCGATCTGCGGCACGGTCTTGCCCGTTTCGGCGGCGATCTCATCGATGGCATCGAGCACGCGGAACAGATACTCGTCCGGCACCGGCGGCCCCATGTCGGCGGTTTTATGCAGGCGGCTCGAATCGGGCAGCGGCTGGCCGCGCTTGATCTTGCCGGTCAGGCGCCCCCAGCCGAGCGGACTCCACACCACCGCGCCCACGCCCTGATCGACGCCGAGCGGCATCAGCTCCCACTCGTAATCGCGGCCGACCAGCGAGTAGTAGGTCTGATTCGCGACGTAGCGCGGATAGCCGTAGCGGTCCGCCACGTCCTGCGATTTCATCAGATGCCAGCCGGAGAAATTCGACACGCCGGTGTAGCGGATCTTGCCCGCGCGCACCAGATCGTCGAGCGTGGACATGACTTCGACGACCGGCGTTCTGGCGTCGAAACCGTGCAGTTGAAACAGGTCGATGTAATCGGTTTGCAAGCGCTTGAGCGCCGAGTCAACGGCCTGGATCAGATGGAAGCGCGACGAGCCGACGCTGTTCGGGCCGTCGTCGAAACGGAAGGTCGCCTTGGTCGAGATGATCGCCTTGTCGCGCTTGCCCTTGAGCGCTTCGCCGAGCACCGACTCGGACGCGCCGCTCGAATAGATGTCCGCGGTGTCGAACATGGTGACGCCCGCATCGAAGCAGATGTCGAGCAGACGCCGCGCCTCGACGACGTCGGTCGCGCCCCAGGCCTGGAAGAACTCGCCCTTGCCGCCGAACGTGCCCGTGCCGAAACTCAGCACCGGCACCTTGAAACCGGATGCACCCAGATGTCTGTATTCCATTGATGACTCTCCATGGCTTAGCCGTCGATAAACGGACGTTTAGTCTACGCGCGTCCGCGAGATTGCGTCGGCCAGCGCGCAGGGATTGTGGCGGCTGCGAACGAGGTCTTTATCGTGTATGCGCTGCGCCCGTAACCATTGCGTTCAGCGCATCACGCGCGGCCATCATCACACTGTCCCAATCGCCGAGCGCCGCTTGCCTGAACAACCGGGCCCGCGGATACCACGGCGTATCCGTGCGTTCCAGCATCCACCGCCAGCAGGTGTCGAAGCGGTTCAGAATCCAGACCGGTTTGTCGAGCGCGCCAGCCAGATGCGCGGTGGACGTGTCCACGGAAATCACCAGATCGAGGTTCGCCACCAATGCCGCGGTGTCGGCGAAGTCGTCGAGTTCTTCCGTGTAATCGATCACAGGTTCGCCGCGCGCGGCGCTTTCGAGTTGCTGTGCCGCCGGTCCCTTTTGCAAGCTGAAGAACTGCACGTTCGGCACGTCGAGAAGCGGCGCGAGTCGTGCGAATGCGATCGAACGGCGCGCATCGTTCTTGCGAAGTTCGGCGACATGCGGACGGTTTCCGCCTGCCCACACGAGTCCGACTTTGAGGCGCGCGTCCGCTTGCGCGTGAAGCCGCTCGCGCCATTGGCGAGCCGCTTCGGCGTCCGCGTAGAGATAAGGCGTTGCCGATGGAATGCTGTCGAGGCCGGTCTTGAATGCGAGCGGCAAACTCAGCAGCGGACAGTGACAATCGAACGATGGCAGCGTTTGCCCGGTTTCGATCAACTGATCCACACCGTCGAGCGTGGCCATGAGACGCATCAATTCGCGCGGCACTTCGAGCACGACCTTCGCGCCGAGTTTCGACACCAGCGCGGCATAGCGGCAAAACTGCAGCGTGTCGCCGAGGCCCTGCTCCGCGTGCAACAGAATCGTCTTGCCGTCGATCGAAAAATCGCCGAGCCAAAGCGGTTGCGCAAAACTGCGCCGGCTCGCCTTGATGCGGCTGCGCTCCCAGCGCCATTCATATTTTTGCCAGCCGGCTTCGAGCTGTCCCATTTGCAGCAGGCACAGTGATTCATTCCAATGTGTTTCCGCGGCATCAGGATTCACGGCCAGAGCGCGTTCGTAACTCACGAGCGCTTGCGCGTGCTGGCTGAGATCGATCTGCGTGAGGCCGAGGTTGTTCCAGGCATCGGCGAATGCCGGCGCCAATTCCAGCGCGCGACGGTAGCAGCGTTCCGCTTCTTCCGGCTGGTTCAGGTCGCTGAATGCATTGCCGCGATTGCTCCACGCGTCGGGATAATTCGGTTGCAGCGCGAGCGCGTGATCGCAGCTTGCGAGCGCATCGGCGGGACGGCCCAGATCGCGCAGCACGCACGCACGATTGTTCCAGGCTTGCGCGAAATCCGGGTTCAACGCAAGCGCGCGATCGAAGCTGCCGAGCGCATCGAGCGGCCGGTTCAGGCCGGCTTGCGCGTTGCCGCGGTTGTTCAGTGCGTCGGGGAATTTGGGCTGCAAGGCGAGCGCCCGATCGGTGCTCGCGAGGGCTTCGTCGAAACGCTGCAGGACGTTCAACGCATAGGCGAGATTGGAATGAAGCGGCGCCTGTTTCGCGTTGACGGCAAGCGCTTTTCTGAGTAACTCGACGCCCTCTTGCACGCGGCCCGCTTGCAGCGCCAACGCGCCGAGCAATTGCAGCGCGTCGAAATGACGGGGCTTGAGTTCGAGAATCTCGCGGTAGAGTTCTTCGGCCTCGGCGAATGCGCCGTTCTGCTGAAGCGCGACGGCTTGCCGAAGCATGTGGTCCAACTGTTGCGGCAAATTGGCGGGCTTGCTCATGCGGAGAGCTTTGATCGAATGCGCGTGAAAACCGTGGGAGCTTTCGAGTTGCGGAGCGCCGCGCAAGACCCGGCGCGCAGCGGACTCGAAAGAGCGAAGCCGATTATCGCCGAAAACCACGCATCGGGAGGGCCGCGCGTCACGCCGCAACGTGACGCGCGTTCAACCGCTTACTGCGCGGCCGGCAGATGCTTACGCTTGGCGAGATCCTGCGCCATTGCGTAGTGTTCCTGGATCGTCGGCAATGCCTTCTTCGCCGCGTCCTTCAACTGCTCGTCGCGGCCCGACGCGATTTCCGCCTGGAATGCCGACAGCGCTTTCTGTTCGCCGGCGAGCGCGACCTGTTCGATATAGGCCTTGTCGAATTCGGCGCCACGCAGGTTGTTGATGCTCGCGAGCACCGCCGCGTCGGGATCGTTCTTCGGCACATCGACGCCGCGCGGGCTCGCCGCGCGCAGTGCGTCCGAGATTTTCGCGTTGTCGGTCGAGACGCGCTCGGCGAAGGCCTTGACGTCGCGGTCGGTCGAGCGCGAGGTCGCGATGCGCGCGGCGTCGCGTTGCGTCGCGACGGCCTTGGTGCCGTCCGCGATGAACGTCTGGTCGGCGGCATGCAGACGGCCGGCGTCTGCCGCGGCCGCTGCCGGCGCCGCCAGCGTAGTTTGAGCGTTGGCCGCGCCGGCGACGACGAGCAGTCCAGCCATGCAGGCGCTGGCGATGGTGGCGAGAGGCAAGCGGATCATACGTTCTCCTTGAGGTGGAAGCGAAACGACGGCGATGCGTGTGCGCCTCAGGCGTCGGGCCGACTGCGCGCTTTCCTTGCAGTCAGCTTGCGGGCCGCTGACGGCGCCACGCTTTAATCGCTGTGAATTCTAGGAGCCGTGCCCTGCGGCATGTGATACGACGCTGTCGCTTCTGTAACGTTAGGTAACCTTCATATGAATGCCTTGACATGCCTGTATTGCGGCCCATGTGCTCGCGCCGACTCATGCCCTCAATATCGGTTGCGTGTTAACCAGAGCATGCGAGGAAAACAGTGCGGAATCGCTGAACTTTCCGTCCGCCGCGCCGATAACAGAAAGGTAGGGCGCGCGCCAGGATCGAACGACACGGTTGGGTGGCGCATCACACGCACCGTAATCCTGGAGAGATTCGATGGCAGTAGACAACCGCGCGAACGATGAACGCAGCAACCTGACGAGTTCCAACAAGTTCGAGTTGCTGCTGTACCGCCTGGGCTCGGTGCCCGGTAGCGACGCGCACGAGCTTTATGGCATCAACGTCTTCAAGGTGCGGGAAATCTCGACGATGCCCACGGTGACGCCGATTGCCGGTTCGTCGCCGTTCGTGATGGGCGCCGTGGATATTCGCGGGCAGATCATTCCGGTGATCGACTTGCCGCGGTTGATGGGGTGTGAGCCGTCGCGCGGACTGAATATTTTGCTGGTGACGGAGTTTGCGCGGTCGACTCAGGCGTTCGCGGTCGAGGAGGTCGACGATATCGTGCGGCTGGAGTGGAATCAGGTTTTGTCCGCCGAAGGTGCGGCTGGGGGCAATCTTGTGACCAGCATTGCGCGGATCGATGGGAATACCGGGGATTCGCGGTTGGCGCAAGTGATCGATGTCGAGCAGGTGCTGCGGGATGTGTTTCCGTCACAGCATCCTAGTGTGGATCCGACTTCCGTTGGAGATGCGTTAGGGATTCCGCGTGGGGCGAAGATTCTTGCTGCTGATGATTCTGGGTTTGCCCGGAAGCTTATCGAGCAGGCTTTGAGTGCTATTGGCGCGGATTATGTGATGACCAAGACTGGGGAAGAGGCATGGAATACCTTACAGCAGGTTGCGCGTGAGGCGCAGGCTAATGGGACTCGTGTTAAGGATAGGATTGCGCTTGTTTTGACGGATCTTGAGATGCCTGAGATGGATGGGTTTATGCTCACTCGGCAGATCAAGGCTGATGAGCGGACTCGGGATATTCCAGTCATTATTCATTCTTCTCTCACTGGCGCTGCTAATGAGGCGCATGTGAAGAATGCCGGGGCTAATGGGTATGTGGCGAAGTTTGCCGCTTCGGAGTTGGCGGATGCTATTCGGAATGCGATTGGGGTTTTGCCTTCGGCGGTTGCTGCTTGAGTGGGTTTTTTCTGGGGTTCTTTGTTTGTTGGCCTTTCCTTGAATTCGTGGGGGTCTATTAGCGTCGCCCCTATGCGGGGCGGCACTTACTTTCTTTGCCGCCGTGCAAAGAAAGTAAGCAAAGAAAGCGGCTTTGCACCGCTAGCTCATAAGCGGGTCCCTCGCACAGCCGCGGTAGTGGTGCATCTGGAATCTGTGTTCTCGCACATTCCGCTCTCGTGACACAGCAGTCATTCTTCCGGCGGCGCTGCGCGCGCCGCTGCGGTCGTTCATTCTATGGTGGCTTGCGGTGCGCGGTTGAGCGCGACCGAGTACGTTATTCGGCTCGTTTGGATGCCCATTGTGTTCAACATCCTCGGTGCGTGGAACGTCGCGAGTTTCGCTCGTTGTTCCGGTGTGCCGATGTCCAGCAACGCTAGCAGTTCCGTTACCACCGCATACAGTACGGCGACGTTGCCGTCCTCGATTTTTATCGCGAGGCCCAGCGCGCCTTGCGCGCCTGCCCTCTTTGTCTGCTCGGATGCTCGTACGCCTATCGCGTAGCTGCCGTCCGCGCCGACCTTGCCGACCAGCGCGCCGTCGAATGCCTCCATCAACTGCGTGCAGAAGCGGCCCTCGCCCGCTACCCATTCGGGATACGTTGTCATCGCGCGGTAGATTCGGGCGAGCGCTGACGTGCGCGATGTGACTGGCCGTGCGTTCGACGATACCTCGTCTTCCGCTGCGGCCAGCTTCGCGAACAGGCGGGCGAGGCGATCGAGCGGAAAAGCCGGCGTCGGTAGATTGCAGCCGTCGGTCGCCCATTGCACTGCTTCGTCAGGTAAGTCGCAGACGTCCGCAACCGTGTGTTTTACTCGCACCTGCAATGGATGGTCGGGTCGTTCATACCCCTCTATCGAAGCCCCGATCGATTGCGCGCCGGCCAGCATACCCGCGTGTTTGCCGGAGCAGTTGCTGCATACGCCGCCCCGCTTGAAGTCGCGTTTGAGCCAGTCGATATGGACGGCGTCGGATAACGGTGGATGGCCGCCGCAGCGCAAATCGGCTTCGCTCGCCTGCGCCTTGGCCAGCATCTGGCGCGTGCGCTCGATGTGGCGCGCCTCGCTGCTGTGCGAGCCGCACATCAGCGCAAGGTCCGCTTCGTCGAAACCGAAACGCTCCAGTGCGCCAGTCTCCAACACCGCCAACGCCTGCGCAGGCTTCGCCGCGGAACGCGCCAGCGTCATGCGTGACGGATCGCCGAATGAGGCCAGCAGCCGGCCACTCGCATCGACCACCGCGACGTGCGCCACATGCGTGTTCTCAATCGAAGCGCCACGATAGACAGTCGCCGCAATCGGCCCGGTTTCGCGCGTGCTCATGCTGGTTCTCCTCGTCACTGATCGAATCGATGGGACTGCATTGAATCATGAATTACGCGGGCAATTCCACTTTCGTCTCGCGCGCGGTGGCTCTCATCCGGCATCGAGCGTGTCGTGAAGATGCTCGGCGAGGTAGTCGATCAATGCCCTCACCTTCGGCGGCAAGAATCGATTCGGCGGATAGAGCAGCCACACCGAACCGACGTAAGCGCGCGCTTCGAGATTCCAGTTGTGCAGGACCTGCACGAGTTCGCCGCTCTGCAGTGATTCCGCGGCCGCGAATTCCGGTACGCACGCAATGCCGAAATCCTGCAGCGCGGCTTCGAGTCGCGCGCCGGCATGATTGGCGATGTAGCGGCCCTTCACGTCGACGCTCTGTGTCTCCGTGCCGCGGCGAAAGCGCCAGCGGTTGTCGTCGGCGGTCTCGCCCAGGTAGATGCAAGCGTGCTTCTGCAGATCGCGTGGCTGCGCCGGTGTGCCGCGCTCACGCAAATACGCCGGCGTCGCCACCAGCAGCCAGCGCACCGCGCCCAACCGGCGCCCCGCGAGTCCCTGCGGTGGATGCTCGGTCAGGCGGATCACCAGATCGACATCTTCGGCGAGCGGGTCGACGTCGTGATCGGTGAAGAGAAGCTGCAGGTCCACTTCGTCGTAAGCGCGCAGGAAGCCGGCAATCAGCGGGTGAATCACGGACCTCGCGAACTGGGTCGGCGCGCTCACGCTCACCTTGCCTTGCGGTCTGCCGGCCAGTTGCCCGGCGGCGTCGACCGCGCCCGACGCGGCGCTCACCATGTCTCGACAGAATCGCACCACCTGAGCGCCCGATTCCGTCACCCGCACCGTGCGCGTGGAGCGCTCGAGCAAACGTGTTGCCAGCGCGTCTTCGAGCCGCTTGATCTGACGGCTGACCGTCGACGGCGTGCTGCCGAGTTGCCGCGCCGCCACCGAGAAGTTGCCGGCGTCGACGACGCGCGCAAAAACCGCCATGTCCGGCAGCAAGGCAAAAAGCTCGGTTGGGGTCATCGTTCCGGGTCCATGAGTGTGGCCAGGCATTAATGCATTTGCGACATAAACGCTGTTCGCAGAGACCCGATTATCACGCGAGACGCAAAGTTCGACAATACGGCCTTATTCGCTCGAGGTCCGTCCATGTCGAAACAAGAACGCCTGCTCATGTTGTCCGATCTGATGCTGCTCGCCGTCGCCGTCGTGTGGGGCACCAGTTACGGCGTGGTCAAAAGCGCGCTGGTGTTTTATCCGGTGCTGGGCCTGCTCGCGCTGCGCTTCGGCATCACTTTCGTGATCCTGTCGCCTGCCCTGCGGCACCTGCGCGCCGCCGACGCCCGCACGCTGCGCGGCGTGCTGGCCTCGGGCGCGCTGCTGCTCGGTATCTTTCTCTGCGAGACCTTCGGCATCCTGATGACGCGTGCGGCTAACGCCGCGTTTCTGATCAGCTTGTGCGTGGTGTTGACGCCGCTCGTCGAATGGTTGCTGCTCAAGCGCAAGCCGAGCCGCGTCGAATGGCTGGCAGTGGCGCTTTCGCTGCTGGGCGCATGGCTGCTCGCCGGCGACGGTGAACTGAGCCTCAATCCCGGCGACGCGCTGATTCTGCTCGCCGCCGTGCTGCGCGCGTTGACGGTGTGTGTGACCAAACGCGTGATGCGCGATTCGGCGCTGCCGCCGCTGTCGGTGACTGCGGTTCAGTCTGGCGTGGTGGCATTCGGCAGCGCCGCGGCCGCCTGGCTGTTTGCGCCGCAGCAGTGGCAGCCCGTGCCCTCGATTGCTGAACATGCGGCGTTCTGGGGCTATGTCGGCTATCTGGTGATTGCGTGCACGCTGTTCGCGTTCTTCGCGCAGAACTTCGCGATCAGGCGCAGCAGCCCGACACGCGTCTCGCTGCTGATGGGCAGCGAACCGGCGTTCGGGGCATTGTTTGCGTGCATCTGGCTGGGCGAGCGAATTTCGGTGACCGCGTGGGTCGGCGGTGCATTGATCGTCGCGGCGTCGATTCTGGCGACCGTGCGATGGACCGCGTTGCGTGTGAGCGCCGCGCAGGCCTGAAGCAAGGTGTTGCGTCGATCAAGGGCTCGGCGCCAGTTCCTCTTCGCGCTCCAGCGAGCGCGTGCGTCTAAGTTCCGGGAAGAAGCGCATCCAGAGCAAGGCGACCGCGACGGTCGCCACGCCGCCCACCAGCACGGCCGGTTGGGCGCCCCACCACCCCGCCGTCACGCCGGATTCGAATTCGCCCAATTGATTCGACGTCCCGATGAAAAGCGAGTTGACCGCGCTGACGCGTCCCAGCATTTCGTCCGGTGTGCGCAGTTGCACGAGCGACAGACGCACGACCACGCTGATGGTGTCCGACGCGCCGAGCACCATCAGCGCGATGAGCGACACGAGAAATTGATGCGACAGGCCGAACACGACCGTGGCCGCGCCGAACGCAATCACGCCGCCGAACATCGCCGCGCCCGGCCGGTTGCGCAGCGGGAAATGCGCGAGCCAGACAGTGCCGGCGAGTGCGCCGATGGCGGTGCCCGAACGCAACAGCCCGAGACCGAGCGGCCCGGTGTGCAGAATATCGCGCGCGAAGATCGGCAACAGCGCGGTCGCGCCACCGAACAGCACGGCGAACAGATCGAGCGACAACGCGCCGAGAATCACCGGTTCGCGGCGAATGAAGGCAATGCCCGAGAACACCGATTCAAGCGTGACGGGTGCGCGGTTCGCCGGCTTTGTCTGTAGCGAGATGCCCGACACCGCTGCGGCCGCGGCCGCGAACGACAGCGTGCAGGCGAGATAGGCCGCGCCAGGGCCGATGCCGTAAAGCAGACCGCCGAGCGCCGGGCCCGCGATCTGCGCGGTCTGATTCGCCGAGGTAGCCCATGCCGTCGCTTTTGGCAGTTGCCCGCGCGGCACGACGCCCGGCAATAGCGAAGCCACCGCGGGCGATTCGAAGGCGCGCGCCGCACCGACGCATGCGGCCAGCACATAAATCACGGGTGCGCTGATCCAGCCGCTGAAAGTGCCGACAGCGAATAACAATGCAGCGACGCTTTCGAGGCTTTGACAGATGGCCGCGATACGGCGTCGGTCGTAACGATCGGCAACCTGGCCGACGACGAGCGTCAGCACGAACATCGGCAGAAATTGCGCGAGGCCGACGAGGCCGAGTGCGAAAGCGCTATGCGTGAGCGCGTAAATGTGCCAGCCCATTGCCACGGCGAGCATCTGGAACGACAGCGACGAGAGGATGCGGGTGCACCAGAAACGTTGAAACGCGGGGTGTTTCGGCAAACTAACGGATGAGGAGCCGGGCGGTTCGGCGGGCGCTGGAGGCATGGCGTTCGTGCTCTTGACTGGGCGGGCTTGGGCGGCCGCTAGTGTAGAGCAAGATGATTTATTTTGGTTTACGGCCTTGCGCGGCATGCGTCGCCGGCAGCGACGAAACGGCTCGTCGCCTTCAGGCGAGAACCGCCGGACGCGCCCGGGTGAATCGGGATTCGACGAGCAGGTACGAGAGGCTGCCGAGCGCCGCGGTCATCACGACGCCGGCCAGTACCGCAACCAGATACGCAAGCCTGATGTCCGTGAAATTGCGTTGCGCCAGCAGCGCGATGGTGGGATAGAACGGCACGTGCCAGATGTACAGGCTATAGCTCGCGCGCCCTATTGCAGCAAGCGGCTTGAATTCCAGCGCACGCACGATCGGCGAGCGCGGAGGCGAATGGATGACCCGGTAAATCATCAACGCGACTGACACGGCTAGCAGCGTATATCCGAACGTCTGGAGCCAGGCCAGGGTTTTGAATGGGACATCTGCACATGCCAACGCTATCCAGATCGCCATGAATATCGCCACGCCGAGCACGCCTGCCGCTGCGGACTGCCTTGAACGAAGATGGGAAGGCACCAGTGCCAGCAGGCAACCTACTGCAATCGAGTCGATCCGGCAAAGCGTGAAGGTATAGATGCCGTTGTCGGAAATCCCGGCAAAATGGCACACCACTCTGAACGATATCGCCACCAGCAGGAGCGCCACGGCTGGGCGAAAGTACGAATGGAAACGGGCGACGAGAATCGGGAACACGATATAGAAATGCCATTCCACCGCCAGCGTCCAGAAATGCGCCATGGTGAAATGTTGATCGGCCAGCGCGACCCGGTCGCCGAATAACGACTGCAGGCTGGCAGTGAATGTCCATAGCAGGTATTCGTTTTTCAAGACCTTGCTATGCGGGTCGATCAGCAGCACGACAAGCGTGAATATCAACAGGCTCGCGACATAGGCCGGCAGCAACCGGATTGCCCGGCGTTGGATGAATTTCGCGTAGGACGCGACTGAATTGACGGGCCGCTTTAATAGCGTCGTGGTGATGAGAAAGCCCGAGATCACGAAAAACACGTCCACGCCTATCCAGCCGGTCGACGCAATCCGCACGATGCCGGACCATGCGCCACCCAACTCTGAGAGGCGGCTGGAAAAATAGCTCGTGTAGTGGAACAGGACGACCAGCATCATCGAGATGGCTCGGAGCCCATCGAGGCCGGTCACGTAGCGCAAGGAGCTTGCGTCTCGGATGCTATGTGTTTCCATTTGCGCATTTTACAGATTACGGAATGTTTGCGGCGGGGAGGTTTGGCGCGGCCGGCAAGAAAACAAAAAGCCGTTGAATCCTTGGGGATTCAACGGCTTATCATTCGTTCCTGGCGGAGAGACGGGGATTCGAACCCCGGATAGGTTATTAACCTATACACGCTTTCCAGGCGTGCGACTTAAACCGCTCATCCATCTCTCCGGCGGGGAGCCGAATTATAGCAAACTTCGCGCGCCGCGCCATACCCATGCGTGAACCGGCCTAAGGATGCCGGATATAGTCCACCAGCGCCCGCGTATAAGCGTCCGGTTTCCGGTCGATCAGACTCACGCCGATCGCCACCAGAAACCCCGCCGGCACGCCGAATACGCCGGAGCTGATCGGCTCGATCCCGAACCACCTCGCGCCGGCAAAACCCGTCATCTGCGTGAAGAACGGGTACGTGGAGACAATGTAATAGATGCACACCACCAGCCCCGCCACCATGCCCGCCACCGCGCCGAGCCGCGTGGTGCGCTTCCAGAACACGCCCAGCACCAGCACCGGAAACAGACTCGAAGCCGCCAGCGAAAACGCCGCGCCCACCAGAAACAGAATGTTCCCCGTATTCAGCGACGCCACATACGACGCGAACAACGCCACCCCCAGCAACAGAATCTTCGAGATCGTCACGCGCCGCTGGCTCGACGCGTTCGGATCGACCATGTGGTAGTACACATCGTGCGACAAGGCATTGGCGATGGTGAGCAGCAAACCGTCCGCGGTGGAGAGCGCCGCGGCCAGAGCACCCGCCGCTATCAGCCCCGACATCACATACGGCAGCCCCGCAATCTCCGGCGCGGCAAGCACGACCATGTCGGGCTGCATCTGAATCTCGCTCCAACGCACGATGCCGTCGCCGTTCGTATCGGCAAGGCTGATCAGGCTCGGCTCGACCTTGCGCCACTGCATGAGCCACTG
Source organism: Paraburkholderia phytofirmans (assembly GCF_046028095.1). Classification (GTDB taxonomy): domain Bacteria; phylum Pseudomonadota; class Gammaproteobacteria; order Burkholderiales; family Burkholderiaceae; genus Paraburkholderia; species Paraburkholderia phytofirmans_A. Next base: position 43,688 of record NZ_JAQQDJ010000006.1, on the reverse strand, counting down.
CGGTAAGTCGGAAAAGTGATGGCCGACCAGGTTGGTCAATATCTCGTACTTGATCAGCACCGCCAACACCGGCACCGTCAGATAGAACAGCGCGACGAAGAACAGCGTCCATCCGACGGAGCGTCGCGCCGACGCGACCGAAGTGGTCGTGTTATAGCGCGTCAGAATATGCGGCAGGCTCGCCGTGCCGAGCGACAGGCACAGCAGCAGCGAAAGAAAATTGCGTTCGTGGATGCGCCGGTCTTCATCACTCACGGCGGGGAACGGCTCATGCATCGGCACCGGTGCGGCGGCGCGCATCAGCATTTCATCGCGTCGCTGGGTCCAGACGATCTGCGCGGCGGCGGCATCGCGTGGAAACTGTTCGAGCGACCGCTCGCGCTCCTTGATCTCGCGCAGCGGGCCGTTATGGCGGCGTAGATCGGCGACTTCCTGCGTGAGACGCAGCTTCTCGTCGACGAACGATTGCGGCAACGTGTCGAGCCGCATCTGCATCAACGCGGCACGGCGGCGATAATCGTCGCGCACGGTCTGCTCGAGCGGCGCATCGCGCACCTGCTTCTCGAGGCCTTCCACACGCTCCATCAAGCGGCCGTAATTGAATTGCGGCACCCAGCCGAGGCCGTCCTTGTGCGCGATCATCGACACGGGAATCAGAATCGCCGCGATCAGGATGATGTACTGCGCGACCTGCGTCCACGTCACGGCACGCATGCCGCCGAGAAACGAACACACCAGAATGCCCGCCAGTCCGCAGAAGATGCCGACGGCAAAATCCACGCCGATAAACCGCGTCGCAATCAGCCCGACGCCTTGGATCTGCGCGACCAGATAAACGAACGAACACAGAATCGCCGCCAGCGCGGCAAGGCCGCGCACGGCGTTGCTCGAAAAACGCGTGCCGAGAAAATCGGGAATCGTGTAGCGCGCGAGCTTGCGCACATACGGCGCGAGTAGGAACGCGACGAGACAATAGCCGCCGGTCCAGCCCATCAGATACGCGAGACCGTCATATCCGGTCGCATAGATCGACCCGGCGAGGCCAATGAACGAGGCCGCCGAAAGCCAGTCGGCCGCCGTCGCCATGCCGTTGAATGCGGACGGCACGCGCCGCCCCGCCACATAGTATTCGACCAGATCGGAAGTGCGCGACAGCAGGCCGATCACCGCATACACCGCGATCGGCACGAACAGGAACACATAGCCGATCCACACGCCAGGACCGGTGGTGCGCTCGATGCGCCACATCACATAGATGAAAAGCAGGAAGCCGAGCGTGTAAAGGGCGTAGGAGCGGATCAGCCGGTTCGTGAGCTTCATCGGCTCAGTTTCCGCGCGCGACGGACGCGTCGGCGCCGACGCTAGCGCTGGCGTCGGCGTCAAAGGCGCGTTTCAGCTGCCGGTCGGCACGCTGCATCAGCACGATATACACGACGATGAGCGCCAGATAGATCAGGATCGCGCCCTGCGCGCCGAAGTAGAACGGCAGCCTGAAGCCGCCGATCCGCACCTGCGCCAGGGCTGGCGCCATCAGCGGCAACACGAACGACACGATGAAGCCCAAGGTCATCAACGTCGCAATCAACGCGAGGTTGAAGCGCCAGTACTTTTGATGCGCGCGCGCCATCGCTGGCGAGACCGCGGGCGGTTCAGGCAGGGGATTGAGCGTAGCGTGAGATGAGTGGTGCGGCGCGGCCATGCGCCTATGTATCAAAAAGCCACCGGGCAGGCAATCGGGATTGTCCGCCCAGTGGCTTCAATAACGCGGCTTCACGACCAGCAATCTGCGTGGGACCAAGGATCTTGGTTCGATGCGCCCTTGCTCGTCACACAGACTCATGCAAGCTTAAAGCGACTCGCCGAGCTGATCGAGAATCGCCGGGTTCTCCAGCGTCGATATGTCTTGCGTGATTTCCTCGCCCTTCGCGAGCGAGCGCAACAGGCGGCGCATGATCTTGCCCGAACGCGTCTTCGGCAGGTTCTCGCCGAAGCGGATGTCCTTCGGCTTGGCGATCGGACCGATCTCCTTGCCGACCCAGTTGCGCAGTTCGTTGGCCAGCTTCACTGCTTCTTCGCCTTCCGGACGCGCGCGTTTCAGCACGACGAACGCGCACACGGCTTCACCGGTCGTCGCATCGGGGCGCCCCACCACAGCGGCTTCCGCGACGAGCGGGTTCGACACCAGCGCCGACTCGATTTCCATCGTGCCGAGCCGGTGGCCCGACACGTTGAGCACGTCGTCGATGCGGCCCATGATCGTAAAGTAGCCCGTGTCCTTGTCGCGCACCGCGCCGTCGCCGGCGAGATAGAGCTTGCCGCCGAGTTCCTCGGGGAAGTAGCTCTTCTTGTAGCGGTCCGGATCGCCCCACACGTTGCGCAGCATCGACGGCCACGGACGCTTCACCACCAGAATGCCGCCCTGCCCGTTCGGCACGTCCTGACCGGTTTCATCGACGACCGCGGCCATGATGCCCGGCAGCGGCAACGTGCATGAACCCGGCACCAGAGGCGTCGCACCCGGCAGCGGCGTGATCATGTGGCCGCCGGTTTCGGTTTGCCACCACGTATCGACGATCGGGCAACGGCTGCCGCCGACGTTCTCGTAATACCAGATCCACGCTTCCGGGTTGATCGGCTCGCCGACCGTGCCGATGATGCGCAACGTGGACAGGTCGTAGCTCTTCGGATGCACTTTCTCGTCGGCGTCAGCGGCCTTGATCAGCGAGCGGATCGCGGTCGGCGCCGTGTAGAACAGCGAGACCTTGTGCTTGGCGATCATGTCCCAGAAGCGGCCGGCGTTCGGATACGTAGGCACGCCTTCGAACACGACCTGCGTGCCGCCGAGCGTCAACGGACCATACGTGATGTAGCTATGGCCGGTGATCCAGCCGATGTCGGCGGTACACCAGAACACATCCGAGGGCTTCCAGTCGAAGGTCCACTTCAGCGTTTGCGCGGCCCACAGCAGATAACCGCCGGTGCTGTGCTGCACGCCCTTCGGCTTGCCGGTCGAACCGGACGTGTACAGGATGAACAACGGATGCTCGGCGCCGACCCACTCAGGCGCGCATTGATCCGACTCGGCCTGCGTGAGTTCGTGCATCCACAGATCGCGGCCTTCGTTCCATGCGACCTTGCCGCCGGTGCGCTGATAGACGATCACGCTCGTGACTGCTTCGCAACCGCCCATTGCCAGCGCTTCGTCGGCGATGTTTTTCAGCGGCAAGGCTTTACCGCCGCGCATCTGTTCGTCGGACGTAACGAGCGCGACCGCGCCCACGTCCACCAGCCGCTCATTGAGCGACTTCGACGAGAAGCCGCCGAACACAACCGAATGTGTCGCGCCGATCCGTGCGCATGCCTGCATCGCGACGATGCCTTCGATCGACATCGGCATATAGATCACCACGCGGTCGCCCTTCTTCACGCCGCGCTTCTTCAGCGCGTTCGCGAAGCGCGACACACGTTGCAGCAGATCCTGATAGGTGACGTTGGTGACGGTGCCGTCGTCGGCTTCGAAAATGACCGCGACGCGCTCGCCGTTGCCGGCCTCGACGTGACGGTCGATGCTGTTGTACGACGCGTTGATCTGGCCGTCTTCGAACCACGTGTAGAACGGCGCGCTCGATTCGTCGAGCACTTTGGTGAAGGGCGTGTTCCAGCTCAGCGTCTCGCGTGCGAGGCGCCCCCAGAAACCTTCGTAATCGCGTTCGGCCTCGGCAGCCAGCGCGCGGTACGCGTCCATTCCGGAGATCGCGGCACCTGCCGCTGATTCAGCGGAGGGAGGGAAAACACGGCGTTCGTGAAGAACCGATTCAATCGCAGACATCGACAACCCCTTGGTGAAGATGAAACGTAAAACCTGTGCCGGCGCGCCTGTCGCGCGCCCTCTGTCTTGTTGACGCCGCAACGAGCGGCGCTGTCTCCAAACCTCGCGCTTCGATCTCCGATCAATGCGCCGCGGCTCATCCGTCTGCATGTATCGTTCATGCGGCACCGCAACATGAGTGCATGCCAAACGACGTTCCGCTCTCACGCTCAAACATAAACGCCGCAACTTACCGGCCACTTACGCACAAAGCGCCGGACTGCCAGCGAAAACCCTAACGCGGCTCATGCGAATCCAGCGTCGAGTGATGAATGCAGCCGAAGCAACGCATGCTACGCGCTCCGTGACGATCATGTGTCTGAATCCACGCATGGCTCGAGCGAGGGGCGCCTTTACGCTGCCTCGCACGGCCTCTTACAATGCTAACTGAACTAGCCGTCTGGATTCCAGCTTGAATCGTTACTCCCTGCTTCTCATCACCTCGATGCTGCTGGTCGGCAGCAATGTCGGAATTGGTAAATCGATCGTCGAGTTCCTCCCCGTCCCTCTGTTCGCGCTGCTGCGCTTCGTGATCGCGATGGCAGTACTGTGGCCGCTTCTGCGCGTGTCCAGACTGCGCCGCGTGAAGCGCGACGAATGGTTCAACCTGTTCTTGCAAGCCCTGTTCGGCACGTTCGGGTTTACGCTGCTGATGCTCGGCGGCGTGCAACGCACGAGCGCGGTCGCGGCCGGCGTCATCACGAGCACGATTCCCGCGGTCGTCGCATTGCTCTCGTGGCTCATCCTCAAAGAGCGTCCGAACGGTCGGGCACTCGCGTCGATCGCACTGGCGATCGTCGGCGTGGTCGTCATCAATCTCGCGCACGTGGATCAGAACTCGGGCGGCGAGACGTCGTTCGCGGGCAACCTGATGGTGCTCGGCGCGGTGTGCTGCGAATCGCTTTACATCATCCTGTCACGGCGTCTCACGCAAACGCTCGCGCCGATCGACATCTGCGCGTACACGCATCTCTTCGGCCTTCTGCTGATGCTGCCGCTCGGCGCGAGCGCGCTGCTCGACTTCGACTATCGCGCTGTGCCGCTCAGTGTCTGGACGCTGGTGCTGTGGTACGGACTATCGGCCAGCATCTTTTCGTTCTGGTTGTGGATGAAGGGCATCCGTCATGTGCCGGGCAGTCTCGCGGACGTGTTCAGCGCCGTGCTGCCCGTGGCGGCCGCGATCTACGGCATCGCATTTCTCGGCGAGCGGCCCACCTTCGCGCACGGTATCGCGCTCGCCTGCGTGGTCACGGGGATCGGGCTGGCGAGCCTGAAGGTCAGACCGGTGCCGCCGGTGGCGTCGTGAGCGTTTAAGGCCTGGCCGCCAGCCGCCATCCGCGGGGTGGGTGGCCAAGCGCGCCGCCTGCCGAAGCGCCGCCACCCTGCCCGCCGCACCGCAGCAAATCCACCCGACGCTGTACAATAGCGCGCCTGCTACGAGCTTTTCCGGTCTCTCTTGGCCGTGCACCGTGCCGTCCGCGCCGGGTTTGCGTACCTGATCCGCCGCGTATTTACCACGCGTGTGCCGCATGTTTGCCATGTATGTGCCATGTATATGCCGCGTATGTGCATGCCGCGCCGGTGCATTTAGTCCGCGCATTTAGTCCATGTTCCGTCACCTGCGTTTCGTCTGACTCTTGCCCATGTCCGCTCCGCGATCCGACTCCGCCCATCAGCGCCGCCCGATGCGCCCGATTCCTTCCATCATCTTCATGAGCCGCTGGCTGCAGCTGCCGCTCTATCTGGGCCTGATCGTGGCCCAGGCCGTCTACGTCGTGCTGTTCCTCAAGGAAGTCTGGCATCTGGTCACGGCCTCCATGACGCTCGACGAAACCAACATCATGCTGGTCGTGCTCGGTCTGATCGACGTGGTCATGATCTCGAACCTGCTGATCATGGTGATCATCGGCGGGTATGAAACGTTCGTGTCGCGCCTGGGCGTCGAGGGTCATCCGGACGAACCGGAATGGCTCGACCACGTGAATGCCGGCGTGCTCAAAGTCAAACTGTCGATGGCGCTGATCAGCATCTCGTCGATCCATCTGCTGAAGACCTTCATCAGCCCCGACCAGAATTCGACGCATACGATCATGTGGCAGGTGATCATCCACGTCGCGTTCCTCGTCTCGGCGCTCGTGATGGCGCTGGTCGATCGCCTGACCACGCATACGCATCCCAAACATTTCGAAGAGCCCGCCGTCTTGCACGCCGTGGGCTCCGTTAAAGGTTCCACTCCCCTGAAGGCGCACGACTGACCCGCCCTGCCCGGCGAGTCCGACAACAAGCGCCACCGTCCCCACTGAGCTAGCCATGACCGTCATCAAACAGGAAGATCTGATTCAGAGCATTGCTGATTCGCTTCAGTACATCAGCTACTACCATCCGCTCGACTACATCCAGGCACTCGGCCGCGCCTACGAGCTCGAACAGAGCCCCGCCGCGAAAGACGCCATCGCGCAGATTCTCACCAACAGCCGCATGTGCGCCGAAGGCAAGCGCCCGATCTGCCAGGACACCGGCATCGTCACGGTGTTCGTGAAGGTCGGCATGGACGTGCGTTGGGACGGCGCGACCATGGGCGTCACCGACATGATCAACGAAGGCGTGCGCCGCGGTTACCTGAACCCGGACAACGTGCTGCGCGCGTCGATCGTGAGCCCGCCGGAAGGTGGCCGCAAGAACACGAAGGACAACACGCCCGCCGTGATCCACTACGAGATCGTGCCGGGCGACAAGGTCGACGTGCAGGTCGCGGCCAAGGGTGGCGGCTCGGAAAACAAGTCGAAGTTCGCGATGCTGAATCCGTCGGACTCGATCGTCGACTGGATTCTCAAGACCGTGCCGACCATGGGCGCGGGCTGGTGCCCGCCGGGCATGCTCGGCATCGGCATCGGCGGCACCGCTGAGAAAGCGATGGTGATGGCGAAAGAATCGCTGATGGATCCGATCGACATTCAGGACGTGATCGCACGCGGCCCGAAGGACTGGATCGAAGAGCTGCGCGTGGAACTGCACGAGAAGGTCAACGCGCTCGGCATCGGCGCGCAAGGTCTCGGCGGTCTCGCCACCGTGCTCGACGTGAAGATCATGGCCGCGCCGACGCACGCCGCGTCCAAGCCGGTCGCGATCATCCCGAACTGCGCGGCTACGCGTCACGCGCACTTCACGCTGGATGGTTCGGGCGTTGCCAAGCTCGAAGCGCCGTCGCTCGACGCATGGCCGAAGGTGCAGTGGGAACCGGACACCGAAAAGAGCAAGCGCGTCGATCTGAACACGCTCACGCCGGAAGAAGTCGCCGCTTGGACGCCGGGCCAGACGCTGCTGCTGTCGGGCAAGATGCTGACGGGCCGCGACGCGGCTCACAAGCGCATCGCCGATATGCTGGCCAAGGGCGAGAAGCTGCCGGTCGATTTCACGAACCGCGTGATCTACTACGTCGGCCCGGTCGATCCGGTGCGCGATGAAGCCGTCGGTCCCGCGGGCCCGACCACGGCAACGCGCATGGACAAGTTCACCGAGACGATGCTGTCGCAGACCGGCTTGATCTCGATGATCGGCAAAGCGGAACGAGGCCCGGTCGCCATCGAGGCGATCAAGAAGCACAAGGCCGCGTATCTGATGGCCGTGGGTGGCGCGGCGTACCTCGTGTCGAAGGCGATTCGCAGCGCGAAGGTTCTCGCGTTCGAAGACCTCGGCATGGAAGCGATCTACGAGTTCGACGTGCAGGACATGCCGGTGACGGTAGCCGTCGATTCGAACGGCACTTCCGTTCACCAAACCGGCCCGAAGGAATGGCGAGCAAAGATCGGCAAGATTCCGGTCGCGACGGTTTGAACTATTGACATCCGCTGAATAATTCAAAGCCGGGGCGTTAAACCCCGGCTTTTTTTATGATGAAATGAGAACGGTACGCATCACGCGAAAAACCCTCTGAAATCAAGCGAAAATCTGCTTTTTTGCCTTGGCTTTTTGCGGTTCGCCGTTTATTGTTCTGGGAAATTCAAAGCCCCTATAAGGACACACCATGCAAGGCGACAAAAAGGTCATCGAATATCTCAACTCGCAGTTGAAGAACGAACTGACCGCCATCAATCAGTACTTCCTGCATGCGCGCATGTACAAGCACTGGGGTCTGGAGAAACTCGGCAAGCACGAATACGACGAATCGATCGGCGAGATGAAGCACGCCGACTGGCTCATCGAACGCATTTTCATGCTCGACGGTCTGCCGAATCTGCAAGACCTGCACAAATTGCTGATCGGTGAGGAAACGAAAGAAATCCTCGAATGCGATTTGAAGCTCGAACAGATTTCGCAGAGCACCTGTAAAGAAGCGATCGCGTATTGCGAAACGGTGCGCGATTTCATCTCGCGTGAAATCTTCACGAAGATTCTCGACGACACCGAAGAGCATATCGACTGGCTCGAAACGCAAATCGACCTGATCGACAAGGTCGGCATTCAGAACTACCAGCAATCCGCAATGGGATCCGTCGAGTCCTGACCGACCCGCACTGCACCCACCCGCGCGCCGTTCATGGCTCAGTTTATTTGCGATGACCCACGCCGCGCGGGCGATATACTTGCGCACCTTCCCGTTTTTCCGAGTGTCCCTTGAGCGCCGTGCCGCACGCGTCCTCGCCGTCTATGCCCGCAGAATCCTCCTCCGCGAATACAGGAATGTTCACGTCTGGCGCCGGAACGCGCGCACCGGTCGGCATTTTCGATTCGGGGCTGGGCGGATTGTCGGTGTTGCGGGCGGTTCGGGCGCAACTGCCTGACGAGGCGATCCTGTATGTCGCCGACTCGCTGTATGCGCCCTATGGCGAACGCGACGACGACTTCATCGCCGACCGCACGCTTGCGATCGGCGAATGGCTCGTCAAGCAAGGCGCGAAGGCGCTGGTCGTCGCCTGCAATACGGCCACCGCGCAGTCGATCGCGCTGGTTCGCGAAAAGCTGCCGATTCCTTTGGTCGGCGTCGAACCCGGCGTCAAGCCCGCCGCGCTGCAATCGAAAACCCGGGTCGCCGGCGTGCTCGCTACACAAGTGACACTGCGCAGCACCCGCTTCCAGACGCTGCTCGAACGCTACGCCGCGGATTGCCGCTTTCTCTGCCAGCCGGGCCACGGGCTCGTGCAGGCCGTGGAACGCTGCGACGTCGGCTCCGCCGAGTTGCGCGCGCTGCTGCGCGGCTACCTGCAGCCCATGCTCGACGCGGGCGCGGATACGCTGGTGCTCGGCTGCACGCACTACCCGTTTCTCGATGCGGCGATTCGCGACATCGTCGGCGACCGGCTGATGCTGATCGACACGAGCGTCGCCATTGCGCGGCAACTGGAACGCGTGCTCGACCAACATGGTTTGCGCGCGGCGCCGCAGACTGCGGCCACCGTTCCGCCCCGCTTTTTTTCCACGGGCGACGGCACCCACCAGCAGCAATTGGCCGCGACCCTGCTGCATATCGACGCGACGGTCGAAACGGTGTCGATCCCCTCGCGCCGCACGGCAGCACCAGACTCCCAAGCGGCATAAAGCGCCGCCCAAGCGCCGTTTTTGACGTCCCAACGGGGGCTTCGGCAGGGTTTTCAGGCCATTTCGCGCGCCGCCCGCCAACTACGCCCGCCACCGCCCCATAGACGAAACCCTTCTAAGAGTCTGGTTTTGTTACAAAAAATCACGCTGGACGCTTGCCAAACGACCCAAACAAAATGATAATAATTCGCATTAACGTTAGCTATGACGCCCGCCATGATTGTCTGTGTCTGCAAGTCTGTTTCTGACCGAAAGATCCGTGCTTCGATCGAGGAAGGCATGGATTCGTTCGACGAGCTCCAGTTCGAGCTCGGCGTCGCATCCTGCTGTGGCAAGTGCGCCGATTCCGTGCGCGACGTCATGATGAAAAGCGGCGTCTGCGCAAGCCGCTGTGGTTTCGAGCATCACCCGCAAGCTGTACCGCTGACGTTTTACGAACGCAAGGCGGCCTAAGCCAGCTTTTCAAGGCGCGGCTCGCTCCGCGCCTCGGGCGTTGCGCGCCCAATGCCGTTCTCGCTGTTCAAGCGTTATCCCACTGCCGTCAGCAAGCCAGTATTCGTACCAGCCAGCTACCCGCTCACCCGTCACAGGAGTTCGAGATGGAATTGCTGATTGGTTTCGTGACTACTTTGTTCATTTCGCTGCTGATTTTTCGAACATGACGATGTCCTGTCTGACGCGCTGCATCGACAGCGCGGCGCCACGCTAACATGCCGGCCTCGCCTACCGTTTCAGCCGGCGCCATGCCGGCTTCGTCTACCCGACCGAACTCCCGCGTCCTGACCGCAACCGCGGTGGTTGCAGCGATTCACGTCGCGCTGCTTGCCGTGGTGATGACCTTGCGTCATGAGCCCGTGCAGCCCGTGCTCGAATCGCGCGTCATGACCGCGCAGTTGCTGCCGCCGGCGCCGGTTGCCGCGCCGGTCGCGATTCAATCGATCGCGCCGCCGCCACCCACGCCTACGCCGCCGGTTCGTACCAAGCCGAAGGTCCAGCCGAAACCGACTCCGACGCCCAAGCCGACGCCTACGCCGCTACCGGTGGCCGCCGCGCCGTCGCCGACGCCCGTCGCCGCACCCGATCCGACGCCGCCCGCGCCTGCCGCACCGGTTGCGCCGCCCGCCCCTGCTGCTCCGGCGATCGGCCGTCAGACGATGGAAATCAGCGCGCCCAAAGACATTTCGCACCTCTCGTGCAATATCGCCAAACCGGAATATCCGCCGCTTTCCAGACGCCGCGGCGAGACTGGCTCGGTGATCGTGAGTCTCGTGGTCGGCGCAACGGGCAAGCTCGAAAACATCGCTCTGAAAAAGAGCAGCGGCTTCAGCCGCCTCGACGACGCCGCGCTCGACGCACTGCGCGCGAGCGCCTGCCAACCCTATCTTGAGAACGGGCAGCCAGTACGGGTCCCGACCACCCAGCGTTACGACTTCAATCTGAACGATTGAGGCAGCTTTTAAAAAAAAGGAATTGCAATGCAAAACTACGGACTGGCGCACGTCTGGGCGCAAGGGGATTTCGTGACGCGCGGCATCGCGCTCGCGCTGTTGATCATGTCGGTGATGTCGTGGAGCGTGATCGTCATCAAAGGCTGGAATGTGATGCGCCTGAACCGCCTCACGAAGAATGCCGAACAGGCGTTCTGGCATTCGGACGATCTCGCCGACGGCGTGAAGAAGCTCGGCGCCGGTTCGTCGACGCCGCAGGACAACCCGTTCCTCGCGCTGGCTCTGTCGGGCCAGGAAGCGGCCGATCACCATCATCAGACGCAGCCGCATCTGCATGACCGTATGGATGTGTCGGACTGGGTCACGCGCTGCCTGAAAGACACGATGGACGAAAGCGTCGCGCGCATGCAGAGCGGTCTCGCGATTCTCGCGTCGATCGGCAGCACGGCACCGTTCGTCGGCCTGTTCGGCACGGTGTGGGGCATCTATCACGCGCTGCTGGCCATCGGCGCGAGCGGCCAGTCGTCGATCGATCAGGTCGCCGGTCCGGTCGGCGAAGCGCTGATCATGACCGCGTTCGGCCTGTTCGTCGCGATTCCGGCGGTGCTCGGCTACAACGCGCTGACGCGCGCCAACAAGGCCGTGGTCGCCAAACTGAGCCGCTTTGCGCATGGCCTGCATGCATTCTTCGTGACGGGCGCGCGCCTGTCGTCGTCCAAGCGCGGCGACGGCCTGCGTCTCGCCGCACGCGCGAACTGATCGACGAGGCACTCCGATGGCAATGAGCCCCTTCGCCGGCGACGATGACGACGGCCTGATGAACGAAATCAACATGACGCCGCTCGTCGACGTGATGTTGGTTCTCCTGATCGTCTTCATGGTGACGATTCCGGTGATTCGTCACGCGGTCAAAATCGATCTGCCGCACGCAAGCAGTCAGAAAGAAGACACCAAGCCGGCGCAAGTTACGGTCGCGGTCGACGCGGACGGCAACGTCACGTGGGACGACAAAAAGGTCGACGAAGCCGCGCTGAGCGCGAAGATCGCGCAAGCCGCGCAAGCGAACCCGCAACCCGAACTGCATCTGGACGCGGACCGCAAGGTTCCGTACGAGAAAGTGGCGCAGGTGATGGCGGCCGCACAAGCCGGCGGCCTCACGAAGATCGGCTTCGTGACCCAACCGAAAAGCAAGTAATGTGCTGAATAGCCCTTGAAACAGGGGCCAAAAAGTAAAAGGCCTTCATCGTCAGATGAAGGCCTTTTTTTGTGCGCACTCGGCGCCTTCGGGCGGCGGGATCATTTGCCATCGGTCGAAGATTGATAGCTACTCGAATCACCGCATGCGACAGCCGTGATCGACACGGACAGCGCGGTCAGCCCTATCAGGCCGGCTATGATAGCGGCCATGAGTTTCCGCATAAGAGACTCCTTAGCGAAGGGATTTCACTATAGGCCCGCGAGCCCGCGCAATCAAGCAAACGGCCATTGAAAGTACTCATGACAAGCCACGCTTAAATGCTAAAAGCGATGCCACGGCCCGTAAGACGTGCTATGACGCGATCGCGAACATCGGCTGCGCGGTCGCGGCCTTTTCCTCGCGCGCGGGACACTCGCCCATGATGTGTTTGCCGTTGTCGGGGTCGAGCATCTCGACCAGATAATCGACAAAGGCGCGCACGGCCGGCACCATTCCCTGCCGCGACACGAATACGGCGTACAACTGCGGCGTCGGAAAGGTCCAGCCCGGCATCACCGGCGACAATTGCCCGGCTCGTAGCGCGGGGCCGTACATCATCTCCGGCAGCGCCGCGATACCGACACCGGCGAGCACCGCTTCGCGGATCGTCATCAGATCGGCGGTCACGAGGCGCGGCTCGTGTTCGTGCGCATGACGCGTGCCGTCGGGCGCGATCAGGTTGTAGACGTGGCGTCCGTCGCCGGTCGGCACGTCGAGCGTTTCGAAACCGTTCAGGTCGGCCGGCAGCAACGGCGGCGCGTTCTGCTGCAACAGGCTCGGCGCGCCGACCAGCATCTGCTGCGTGCGCCACAGCGGCCGCACCACGATGTTGGCGTTTTCGGGCGGATCGGAACGCACGCGCAGCGCGACGTCGATCGAATCCTCGAACAGATCGACTACGCGGTTCGTCACGCGCATCACCACGCGCACTTCCGGATAGCGATGCATGAATTCGGGCAGGATCTGCGACAGGATGGTCTGCGAGATCGTGACCGGCACGCTGACGCGCACCGTACCGCGCGGCGACGAGCGCAGTTGCTGGACGACGTTGACGGCCGCCTGCGCCTCGCTCAGCATCGCCTGACAATGCTGATAGAACAGTTGACCGGCTTCGGTCAACGCCAGCTTGCGGGTGGAGCGCTGCAGCAGCCGCACGCCGAGCGACGCCTCAAGCTCGGTCAGCCGGCGCGACAGGCGCGACTTGGAAATCCCCAGCACGCGCTCGGCGGCCGAAAAGCCGCCATGTTCGACGACCTGCGAAAAATACATCAGGTCATTCAGATTGTGTGAATCGATCTTCATCTCATCGTTCCAGTAATAGAACAATCCATTGCGTGAGGACGGCTGGCACCCCCGAAAACGGTCCCTATAATAGCTCCATGTTTCAAAAATAACGCTATTCCCGATTTTTTGAGGTGACTTTGATGAGCACGACCCGCACGATCGAACGCACTTTTCCGGCCGTTCGCACGACCGAGGGTGGCGGCTTTATCGTCCACCGCCCGTTTCCGACCCGCCTGTTGATGGACTTCGATCCGTTCCTGCTGCTCGACGAAATGGGCCCGATCGACTACGCGCCGGGCGAGGCGAAAGGCGCGCCCGATCATCCGCATCGCGGCTTCGAAACGGTTACGTACGCGCTCGAGGGCGAGTTCGGCCACAAGGATTCGGCGGGCCACTCCGGTACCCTGCGCGCCGGCGACGTGCAGTGGATGACCGCGGGCGCGGGCGTCGTGCACAGCGAGATGCCGGACCCGTCGTTCGTCCGCACGGGCGGACGCGTGCACGGCATACAGCTGTGGGTGAATCTGCCGCGCCGCGACAAGATGATCGCGCCGCGCTACCAGGAAATCCCGTCGGCGAGCATTCCCGTGGCGACGTCCGCGGACGGCAAGGTGCGCGTCAAGGTGATCGCCGGCGAAGCGCTTGGCGTCAAAGCGGCAATCGAAACGCGTACGCCGATTCTGTATCAGCATTTCTCGCTGCAACCGGGGGCTACGATCCAGCAACCGGTGCCGGCCGACTATCGCGTGTTTGCGTACAGCTTGTCCGGCATGGGCTTCTATGGCGAAGGCGAAGCGCGTCAAGAAATCGACGCGCAGAAAATGGTCGTGTTTCAGAACGATGGCGACTCCGTGACGCTCACGGCCGGCGCGGAGCCACTGGAGGTGCTGCTACTGGGCGGCGTGCCGCTGAAGGAGCCCGTGGTGCGTTACGGCCCGTTCGTAATGAACACGGAAGACGAGATCCGCCAGGCTGTCGTCGACTACCAGGCCGGGCGCATGGGTGCGATCACGCACTGAATCGCCAGGGGCGCGGCGCGATCCGTTTGCATCGCAACCCAGGGCGCGAAGGCCGGTAAATTCGTTCACAATAGCAATTCAGGCCGCGCGCCACGCCGTTCACTTATAACGGGCCGTGGCGCGCGGCAATTTCCGTCCCTGTTCAGGAGCGCGCATGGCAGAGTCCACCGTCACCGCCCACATCGGCTCGACGAATTTCCAGGTTCTTTTCGACGACGGCAAGCACACATGGCTTGCCGACGAACCCGAGTCGCTCGGCGGCGGTGATCGCGGGCCGACGCCCGTTTCGCTGTTGCTGTCGAGCCTCGGCGCGTGCACGTCGATTACGCTGAAGATGTACGCTCAGCGCAAGGACTGGCCGCTCGCCGACGTGCGCGTGACGCTCTCACTCGAAACCAGCGACGCGGGTACGACCATCGACCGCAAGATCGTGCTCGAAGGCGATCTGTCCGACGAGCAGCGGGAACGGCTTTTGCAAATAGCCAATGCATGCCCGGTTCACAAGATCCTCACGCATTCGATCACGATCCGTTCGGGACTCGCCGTCGCTTAAACGCATTCATAGGAAGCCGTCGTTTTGAATTTCGAACACCTTATCCAGATCAACGACCCGTTGAATCCGTTTGTCGAATCGATGACTCGCGAGCAATTGTGGGAAGGTCTCGTGCTGCGCGCGGAACAGCCGCAGCTGTTCGTGATCGGGCTCGACAGTTGCACGATCCTTTCGCGCCAGGGCAACGTACTCGAACGGGAATTGCACTACGGCCAGGCCACGGTGCGCGATCGCGTCACGCTCGCGGAAAGCCAGAGCGTGCGCTACGACATTCTGCCGACGGCCGACTACGTTGGCGGCTCGCTCACCATGACCATCGAGCAACCGGACGAGCTGCAGTTGTTCCTGCGCTTCGAATACGCGACCACGCTGCCCGAGTCGACCGACCCTGATGCGCATCAGACGCAGGAGATCGTGAAGTCGGCGTATCGGGAGAACGATATCGATACCGTTCGGCTGATTCGCCAGTTTGTGCAGGCAAAGCAGGAGCCCGGCTCGTTGCATTGAACATCGCGCGGGCGCCCTGCCCGCCATAGAGCGCAAGACCGTCGAGCGGCCAGGCGGTCCTTCTCCAGACTCTCTTCCGCCTTTTAGCCTCTCTGACTATCGAAATTCAAATCCGATCAATTTCTCTTTCTTGTAAATGGGAATAGTTATCATTTAGAATTAATCCATCGAATCGACCAACAGCAAAAACGAATGACCGATCTCACGCGCCCTTCCACACTCAGCCTGCGCCGTCCGGCGGCCGCGCTGACCAGCCGTCCGAAAACGTCGACGGCAACGGTAACCGGCCAGAAGCCTGGCGCGGATCGCACCAACGGTTCGGGCGAGAAGTCGGAGCGGGTCGTTCAAAGCGACGCCTTGCTGCAGGGACATAGCCACGTCAGCATCGTGCATAACGGCGAGACTTACCAGCTGCGGGCCACGCGCTTAGGCAAGCTGATCCTGACGAAGTAGGAACGAATAGCAGTTAGTACCGGGTATTGTGGGGACCACCTCCCAGAGAGGTGTTGGGCAGTAGCCAGCCACGACGGCTTGCACGTGAGAACTAGACCCCTTCGTGCAGACACCAAGCCAGCCGTCGCAGCAAGCCAGGCCGCTTTTTTGGTTCTCACTCGATACGGCGACACCTTCAACGTGCGTCGATCATGCGGAAAATGAAAAAGCCGTGGGATGATTTCATCTCCACGGCTTTTTGTTTGGCCAGGCGCGGACTAGTGCAACCGCGTCAAAAGCGTCGAGTACGTTACTTCGAAGCCCAGCCCCAGAACATCAGCCACCACGCGCTATCGACCACGGCCAGCGCCGCGGCGAACCACACCATCGCGAGGCCGCGTTGAACGAAACGCTCGCTATAGCGACGCGTCACGAGCCAGGCGAGCCATGCGCTCCACAGGTTGGCAATCGCCAGAATCGCGATGCGCAGATCCGACGCCCACCACAACGACACATGCTCCGCGCGCAGCAGCGACAGCGTGGTCGCCGACAGGCCGAGAAACACGCCTGCGCCGGCAATCGGAATCAGCCCTTGCGTCAAATGATGCAGACGCACGCCATTGAAGCGTCCCAGCATGCGCGTCGCGCCCATCAGCAGCACCAGCAGCACGGTGCCGTACACCAGCGCCGTAGCGAGGATGTAGCCGATCACCATCGTGCCGTCGAGCCACGAAAATACGTCGTTCTGCTCTGGGTAATGCGTGAACAAAAACCACGGCGCGTTGGTGTCGAGCGGCCACGTGATGTCGTGATCGACCAGCCAGTTCGCGAGGAAAATCTTCAGATCGACGAACCAGCGCGATGCGGTCCAGTGGAACGCGCCAATCGCGATGCCGAGCAGGCCGTAAAGGATCAACGCGGTGTCCCACGGGTTGGCCTGCTTGTCGCCCAACTGCACCACTTCCGACGACGGCGCGCGCCACGTCAACGCAATCGCGTCGCGGTGGCCGCTACAACGGCCGCACATATGGCAGTCCGATGCGCCCTTCATATTGCGCAACGGCACGAGCGGCGCGCAATTGATCGGAATCACGCGATGCCCATGCTCGCCGTTCTTGTACGAACGGCGCCATGCCTCTTCATCGACTTTGTAGTGGAACGGCGCGAGCCGCGCCAGAAGCGAAAAAACCCCGTTGACGGGGCAGAGGTATTTGCACCAGACGCGCTTCTCGCGTCCGTATAACAAGCCGATGATCATCGCCGCGAAGGTCGAGCCGCCTAACACCAGCAGCACGGCTTTCGGATACTGGTAGACGCTCACCATCTGACCGTAGATGGTGGTGATGCCGAACGCGACGAACGGCCAGCCGCCCCAGCGCATCCAGCGCGGAATCGCCCAGCCTCGGCCGTATTTGCTGGCGAATTCGGCGAGCGCGCCTTCGGGACACAGTACGCCGCACCAGACGCGGCCGAGCATGACCATCGAGAGCAACACGAACGGCCACCAGATACCCCAGAACACGAACTGCGCGGCGAGCGTCAGGTTGTTCCACAGGTGCGCCGCGTCGTCCGGCAGCGGCATCACTGCCGGCACCAGAATCAGAAACGCGTACACCGCCACCACGACCCACTGAATGCCGCGAATCGCGGCACCGTGACGCTGCATCCACTGCCCGGCCGCCGCGAGGCGGCCAGGGCGGGTCATGACCGTGCTCATGCCGTGCGCCCAGCGGCTTGCCGCGCCGGCTTGCGATTCGCCCGGCGCAGCAGCAGATACACCACGCCCCAGTACGCCGCATAGGCGATCAGATTCATCAACGCCGGGTGAGCGCGATAGCCGGTGAGCGTGGCGACCAGCGAACCGAAGGTGCTCGAATCGTCGAGGATCGCCGACGAATTCCACATCTGGTCGACGACGGTCGGCAGGATTTCCTTGTCGATCAGCTTGTCCACACCGGTCTGGAACAGACCCGCGCCGAGAAACAGCAGCATGATTTCCGTGATGCGGAAAAAGAGCCGCCACGAGAAGATCTTGCCGCCCAGTTGCAGCACGTAGAAGGTCAGGAACGCGAGCGCCAGGCCGATCACGACCGCGAGCATCTGGCTGGCGTCCACGTGACCCGACTGGCCGAAGCCGAGGCCGTACAGAAAGATCACCGTCTCGCTGCCTTCACGCGCGATCGCCAACGCCACCAGCAACGCGACGCCCCACCAGTTCGAATCGCGCTGGCTCTTTTGCAGCGACTGTTCCATGTCGCGCTTGAGCGTGCGGCCGTGCTGCTTCATCCACAACACCATCTGCACGATCAGCACGCAGGCGACCAGCACCATCGCGGTCTGGAAATAATCCTGCGCGTCGCCGGAGAGCACTTCGGTGAAACCCACCAGCGCGGCGCCGAGCGCCACCGCCGCAATCAAACCGGCTGCCACGCCGCCCCACAGGTACGGCAAACCGCGGCGCGCGTCATCGTCGCCATTTTTCAGCCACGCGTACAGGATGCCGACGACAAGCAACGCTTCGACACTTTCCCGCCACACGATGAATAGAATCTGACCCATCAAGCTCTCCCTTCTTCTGGTCTGGCGAGCGCGCGACCCGTCAGGGTTCTGCGCTCGCGTCCCAAGTCACTACTTCGCGACGATGACGCCCTGCGCCTGCTGGTGAAAATCGTCGAAAAACTTGTACTCGCCCGGCTCGAGCGGCGCGATCACGACGAACGAATCCGCGCCCGGCGCCAATACTTTTTCCTTACGCAACTGCACGCTTTCGAATTCGGCCGCGCCTTTGCCCGTGTTGCGCACTTCGATCTTGATGCGCTGCCCCGCCGGCACTTCGATGCGGGCCGGATTCAGCTTGCCGTCGTTCATTTCCAGCTTGAAGGTCGGCAGGTCGGCGGCCTGCGCCGCGCTTGCCAGCAAAATCGTGGCGGCGAAGATCGCGATCTTTCGGTTGATTCTCATTAGCCCTTCCGGAAAACGCGGCGCGTTGGCGGTCAATCGCCAACGCGCCGTCTGCTGCACTGGCTCGTTCAGCCTCATTCGGCCATTCATCCAGCCATTGGTTCAGCCATTGGTTCAGCCATCCACTCACGCGCGGCCACGCGGCAAAAGCGTGCTCACGCGTGATGATGCACGACGATCAGTAGCCGCCCTTCTTGCCGATGCCGGCGTACGCGAAGTCGTATTCGAGGGTGATCGGCTTGAACCACGGACCCACGCCGGTTTCCTTGTCGACGTGACGGCCGAAAGCCATATGGCCCGATTGCATCGGCGCCTCGACAACCATCTTCAGGTGATACTTGCCCGGGCCTTGCAGCTTGACGTTGTCGCCGTAGTGCGGGCCGTCGTTGGCGACCATCGGCATCAGGTCGCCCTTCTGCGTCTGAGTCGAACCGGCTTTCGTCAGTTCGTAGTGCACTTGCAGATACGGCATCCAGTCGCCTTCGGCGAAACCGGTCGGGTTGTTCTTGACCGCGTGAATGTCGGCTTCCAGGTGGATGTCCGAATCCGAGGCTTTGCGCATCATGCCTTCGGGTTCCATCGTGATCGGCTGCAGATAGACCGCATTGATTTCCATGCCGCCATGAATCTGCTGCTTGCCGATCGGATATTCCGCCGCCGCTGCCGAGAAAGCCGCGACTGCAGCCACCGCTGCTGCGCCACCACGCACAAATGAAGAAATCCGCATTGAAACTCCTTATTTTTATCAGACTGGAATCGAACCCATTGGAACAGTGCGTCGCGCATGCCGTGAGATGCAGCGGCCGCGGCGCTTGCACGCCGCGATCGGTCGCCGGCGGGCGGCATTACGAACGTTAATGCGAACCATTCTCAATATTGGTCGAGTTTATCATCGATCGCATGGGAGAACAAATGAGAACGCGCGGCAAGCCTTGTAGCAGCAGGGTCTTAAGGCGGACTTAAGGAAGCGCTGGGGAGGAAGTGATGCGATGCCGGGCGAGTGCCCCGCATCGACCCACGGGCGCGGCACATCCCGCACCGCAAAGCGCGCGGAAGACTTAATCGACGCCCGACACGTGATCGCCGACGTTCGCGCCGAACACGCGCTGGCGCAGCAACGCGAGCTGGTCGCGGGTCTGCGCGGCCTTCTCGAACTCGAGGTTTTTGGCGTGCTCCATCATCTGCTTTTCGAGGCGCTTGAGTTCCTTGGCAAGCTGCTTCTCGGACATGTCCTCGAATTTCGCGCGCGCCTGCTGTTCCTTCAGTTCGGCGCGGGCGTCGTCGACGTTGTACACGCCGTCGATAATGTCGCGAATACGCTTGACCACCCCGCGCGGCGTAATGCCGTTCTCGAGGTTGAAGGCGATCTGCTTGTTGCGCCGCCGCTCGGTTTCGTCGATGGCGCGGCGCATCGAGTCCGTGATCTTGTCGCCGTAGAGGATCGCCTTGCCGTTCACGTTCCGCGCCGCCCGGCCGATGGTCTGGATCAGCGAGCGCTCGGCGCGCAGAAAGCCTTCCTTGTCCGCGTCGAGAATCGCGACCAGCGATACTTCCGGAATATCCAGCCCTTCGCGCAACAGGTTGATCCCGACCAGCACGTCGAAGGTGCCCAGACGCAGATCGCGGATGATTTCCACCCGCTCCACGGTGTCGATGTCGCTGTGCAGATAGCGCACCTTGACGCCGTGGTCGGCCAGAAACTCGGTCAACTGTTCGGCCATGCGCTTGGTCAGCACCGTGACCAGCACGCGGTCACCCGCCTTGACGCGGTCGTTGATCTCGCCGAGCACATCGTCGACCTGGCTGCGCGCCGGGCGCACCTCGATTTCCGGATCGACGAGGCCGGTTGGACGCACCAGTTGCTCAGCCACCTGCCCTGCCGTCTTCTGCTCGTAATCGGCCGGCGTGGCCGACACGAACACCACCTGACGCATCTTGCGCTCGAACTCGTTGAATTTGAGCGGCCGGTTGTCGAGCGCCGACGGCAGGCGGAAACCGTAGTCGACCAGATTTTCCTTACGCGCGCGGTCGCCGTTGTACATGCCGTTCAGCTGGCCGATCAGCACATGCGATTCGTCGAGCAGCATGAGCGCGTCCGACGGCAGATAGTCGACCAGCGTAGGCGGCGGCTCGCCGGGCGCCGCGCCCGAGAAGTGCCGCGAGTAGTTCTCGATGCCCTTGCAGAAGCCGAGTTCCTGCAGCATTTCCAGGTCGAAGCGCGTGCGCTGTTCGAGCCGCTGCGCTTCAACGAGCTTTCCGCCGCTATAGAAGAATTCGAGCCGCTCGCGCAGTTCGGCCTTGATCGTTTCGACCGCGCGCACCACGGTATCGCGCGGTGTCACATAGTGCGACGACGGATACACCGTGAAGCGCGGAATCTTCTGACGCACGCGGCCCGTGAGCGGATCGAACAGTTGCAGGGTTTCGATTTCGTCGTCGAACAACTCGATGCGCACCGCCATCTCGGCGTGCTCGGCCGGGAAGATATCGATCGTGTCGCCGCGCACGCGGAACGAGCCGCGCTGGAAGTCGGCCTCGTTGCGGTTGTACTGCATGGCGATCAGCCGAGCGATGATGTCGCGCTGGCCGAGCTTGTCGCCGGTGCGCAGCGTCAGAATCATCTTGTGATATTCAGACGGGTTGCCGATACCGTAAATGGCCGACACGGTCGCCACGATCACCACGTCGCGCCGCTCCATCAGACTCTTGGTGGCCGACAGCCGCATCTGCTCGATGTGCTCGTTGATCGACGAGTCCTTCTCGATGAACAGATCGCGCTGCGGCACGTACGCTTCCGGCTGGTAGTAGTCGTAGTACGAGACGAAGTACTCGACCGCATTGCGCGGGAAGAATTCGCGGAACTCCGAATAGAGCTGCGCGGCGAGCGTCTTGTTCGGCGCGAACACAATGGCCGGGCGGCCGAGCCGCGCGATCGTATTGGCCATCGTGAAGGTCTTGCCGGAGCCGGTCACACCGAGCAGCGTCTGGAACGAGAGGCCATCTTCGACGCCTTCGACGAGCGTGTCGATCGCCGTGGGCTGATCGCCGGCGGGCGGATACGGCTGGTAGAGCTGGAACGGCGAGCCTTCGAACCGGACGAATTTGGATTCGTCCAGCGTTTCGTCGGCTTCAGTCAGATGTTGTTCGGACATTGGGGGCGGTACCGGGCCTTGGGGGCAAAGAACTATTCTAACGGGTTGCGGGAATCGAAGATCGAGCGGGTCTGCGTAGGGTTTTGGGGGAGTCGCGTGGGCCGGTTCGGATGCAATGGTGTGGCCCTTTGGGCACAGTCGCGTGGCATTGGCTCACGGCGACCGAACTGCCGCAACGAGCCCTGATTCCGCCCGCTGCGGGCCGCTTTCCGGCTATCTCCCGGCGGCTTGGCGAATAGTGCCGCTGTTGACAAGTGGCGCTGGAGTGCCTGTTTTTCAAGCAAAAAATTCCCTACGAGCGGCGTTGGCGTCCGAAAAATGGGCGCGAATTCGTTACAATGCGAAGCTGCGCTCGGTTGCCGCTGTCCGCCGCCCGCCCACGTTTTCGCGTCGGGCACCGCTGGTCCGGCCGGCCGCGATCGGAGCCGCCCTCTTCTCACTACTGCTGCTGCCCACCCATCATGTCTCTGTTCTCCGCCGTCGAACTTGCTCCCCGCGACCCGATTCTGGGCCTGAACGAAGCCTTCAACGCCGATACGCGCACCACCAAGGTCAACCTTGGCGTCGGCGTGTACTTCAACGAAGAAGGCAAGATTCCGCTGCTGCGCGCCGTGCGCGACGCCGAAAAGGCTCGCGTCGAAGCCGCGCTGCCGCGCGGGTATCTGCCGATCGAAGGCATTGCCGCTTACGACGCCGCCGTGCAGAAACTGCTGCTCGGCAACGACTCGCCGCTGATCGCAGCGGGCCGCGTCGTGACGGCGCAGGCATTGGGCGGCACGGGCGCGTTGAAGATCGGCGCGGACTTCCTGAAGCGCCTGAATCCGAACGCGAAGGTCGCGATCAGCGATCCGAGCTGGGAAAACCACCGTGCGCTGTTCGAAAGCGCAGGCTTCGAAGTCGTCTCGTATCCGTACTACGACGCGCACACCCACGGCGTGAATTTCGATGCCATGTTGAGCGCGCTGAATAGCTATGCAGCAGGCACCGTCGTCGTGCTGCACGCGTGCTGCCATAACCCGACCGGCGTGGATCTGAGCGTCGAGCAATGGAAGCAGATTGTCGAAGTCGTCAAGGCGCGCGACCTGGTGCCGTTCCTCGACATCGCGTACCAAGGTTTCGGCGACAACATCGAAGCGGACGCTGCGGCCGTGCGTCTCTTCGCAGCGTCGGAATTGAACGTGTTCGTGTCGTCGTCGTTCTCGAAGTCGTTCTCGCTGTACGGCGAGCGCGTCGGCGCGCTGTCGGTCATCACGGCGAGCAAGGAAGAAGCCGCTCGCGTGCTGTCGCAACTCAAGCGCGTGATCCGCACGAACTACTCGAACCCGCCGACGCACGGCGGCTCGGTGGTCGCGGCCGTGCTCGCGTCGCCGGAACTGCGCGCCACGTGGGAAACCGAACTGGCCGAAATGCGCGACCGTATCCGCGCCATGCGCAACGGTCTGGTCGAACGCCTGAAGGCAAGCGGCGTGGATCGCGATTTCAGCTTCGTGAACGCGCAACGCGGCATGTTCTCGTACTCGGGTCTGACGGCGCCGCAAGTGGACCGTCTGCGTGAAGAGTTCGGCATCTACGCGGTGAGCACGGGTCGCATTTGCGTGGCTGCGCTGAATACGCGCAACCTCGACGTTGTGGCCAACGCGGTCGCTCACGTGTTGAAGTAAGGTATTGGCGGGCGCGGGGTTTCGTTGCACGCGCTCTGCTGGAATTGGTTGTGGAAACGGCGCCCTTTTTAGGGCGCCGTTTTTGTTTATGGCCCGATGCAGTTTGCAACGTGCTTGTTGCTTGTTGCTCGACCAAAAGCCGCCTTCGATACTGCAAGGACTGCCACAATTGCCGCGACCCACTTCGGTCACACGCTACTCAGGCTCGTGACTCGTTCAGCGCGCATCCCGATGGATATCGTGCGTGACAAAGCCCGCGTCGTTATCCGGCATCTCAAGCCAACCGGGTTGCGCGAGCGAATGGCGGATGTCCTCCAAACCGCTTTGCCAATGTTCGCGCATCGTCGACAGGCCGAACTGAAAGTCCTTGTAGTGACCTTCGTATTCCTTGTGCCGGTAGATCAGATGGACCACGTTGTAGCGCTTCGAACACGACAGATCTTCGGCCAGCTTGCACCACGGGTCGTCACGCTGATCGGACGGCACGCGATCCAGCACCTCGCGCAACACATGCCGGAAACGCTGCGACCGCTGCAGCATATCGGTCACGAGACGCGTGCGGCTCGAATACTGAATGTCTTTCATGCGCCCTTGCACGTCGGTGATGTTGTCCGGCACCGGTCCGATCGCGCTCCAGAGATCGACCTGGAAGGCGAGCGTGTCGCGACGCGGCGTGGACTGGATCACCTCATAGAGCGGCGTGTTCGACATCAAGCCGCCGTCCCAGTAGTACTGACCGTCGATCTCGACCGCCGCGAAACCGGGCGGCAACGCGCCTGAAGCCATGAAATGCTCGGGCCTGAGCGTTGTGTGCGTGTTATCGAAGTACGCAAAATTCCCCGTGCCGCAATTGACCGCTCCCACCGAGACGCGCATTTCCTTCGAATTGATCCGGTCGAAATCGCAGAACGCTTCGAGCGTGGCCTTCAACGGCGTGGTGTCGTAATAGCTGGCCAATTGCGGCGGCCCGGACACCGTGGGCAACGGCGGTGGGAAGCGCGGCACAAAAAAGCCCTTCTGCCCCTCGACGATGGCGCCCACGGCCTGCGTTGCCGTAAAGGCCTTGCGTATGGCGTCGCTGGAATTGAAGAGCGCGTGCTCGATAAACGCGGGCAGCGGCGGCCCGAAGGCCGGCTGGCAAATCGTCTCCCAGAATTGCAGCAGCCGTTCAACGCGCTTTTCGGGCGGATTGCCGGCGATGATTGCCGTATTCAACGCGCCGATCGAAATGCCGGCCAGCCAGTTCGGTTCGATGCCCGCTTCGTAGAGTCCCTGAAAGACACCGGCCTGATAGGCGCCCAAGGCGCCGCCGCCTTGCAGCATCAGGGCGACGGTTTCGTACTTGGGCACGTGGAGGTGCCGGCCGGGATGCGCGGCAGGCGCCGGACCGGCGCCCTCGCCTTCCCCGTCGCCAGGCGCGCCGACGCGCGCCCGCTTTAGATTGCGTTGCGCCATAGGCCCCCCCTTATTGCATGTACCAGCCGTGGCTCACAATAAAAGACTGGCCGGTCAGCGCCGCCGTCGGGAAGGTGGACAGGAACAGCACCGTTTGCGCGACGTCTTCCACCGTGGTGAAGACACCGTCGACCGTGCCGCCCAGCATGACGCGCTTGACCACGTCTTCCTCGCTGATGCCCAGCTCCTTGGCCTGCTCGGGAATCTGCTTGTCGACGAGCGGCGTGCGCACGAAACCCGGACACACGACATGCGAGCGCACGTTGTGCTTTGCACCTTCTTTAGCGAGCACGCGCGAGAGGCCCAGCAGTGCATGCTTGGCTGTGACGTAAGCTGATTTGAGCGGCGACGCTTCGTGCGAGTGGACCGAGCCCATGTAGATTACGATGCCGCCGCGATCGTCCTTGTACATGTGCTTGAGCGCGGCCTTGGTGGTCAGGAAGGCGCCGTCCACGTGGATCGCCTGCATCTTCTTCCAATCCGAAAACGAATAGTTTTCGATCGGATTGACGATCTGGATGCCGGCGTTGGAAATGAGGATATCGACCGAGCCGAGTTCCGCAGCCACTTTGTCGATGCCCTGATTGACGGCGTCTTCGTTCGTGACGTCCATCGCCACGCCGATTGCCTTGCCGCCGCCCTTTTTGATTTCTTCAGCGACGGCGTTCGCGCCGTCCTGATTCAGGTCGGCGATCGCGACAGCCGCGCCTGCTGCGGAAAGAGTCAGCGCAATCTGCTTGCCGATGCCGCTTGCGGCGCCCGTAACAACCGCAACCTTGCCATTCAGATTCGTGTTCGTTGACGACATCCATAACCTCCATGCAGTTGATGAGCAATGAGACCACGGGCCGCGGGCGGCGTGAAGTCAGCCGGACGACATAGGCCGTCTGGCTGAATGCTGCACTGCGGCCAACGCTGCTATTGTGCATGAACCGCGTGAACTGCATCGGTAAACTGCGCATCGAAGCGTATCTCTTTAAACTGGACGTTTCGGCGGGATTCCGGTGGCATCACCAACAAGGAGGAATGCATGAATTATCGACGTCTGGGCCGTTCCGGCCTGCAAGTCAGCGAACTGTCCATCGGCTCGTGGGTCACCTACGGCAATCAGGTGGACAACAACGCGGCGCGCGAATCGCTCGCGGCCGCGCGTGACGCGGGAGTCAACTTCTTCGACAACGCCGAGGTGTATGCCGGCGGCAAATCCGAAGAAATCATGGGCCAGGCGCTCAAGGAACTGGCGTGGCCGCGCGTGAGCTACGTGGTGTCGACGAAATTCTTCTGGGGACTCGCGGAAGCGCCGAACCAGTACCACACGCTGAATCGCAAATATCTGCTGAACGCGATCGACGCGTCGCTCAAACGGCTGCAGCTCGATTATGTCGATCTGGTGTTCTGTCATCGTCCGGACCCGAACACGCCGGTGGAGGAAACCGTCTGGGCCATGAGCGACATGATCACTCGCGGCAAGGCGCTGTACTGGGGCACCTCCGAATGGAGCGCCGATGAAATCCGCGCCGCTTACGACATCGCGGAGCGGCATCATCTGCACAAGCCGGTCATGGAGCAGCCGCAGTACAACCTGTTCCATCGCAAGCGCGTCGAAGAGGAATACAAGCGGCTTTACGAGGATATCGGCCTCGGGCTGACTACCTGGAGCCCGCTTGCGTCCGGCTTGCTGACCGGCAAATACCGTGACGGCGTGCCGGCCGACAGCCGCGCGCAATTGCAGGGTTACGACTGGCTACGCAAGCAGGTCACCGACGCCGGCAAGAACAACGTGGTCGGCAAGCTCGGCGAAGTGGCGGACGAGTTGCGCTGCACGATCGGTCAACTCGCTATCGGCTGGATTCTGAAGAACCCGAATGTCAGTACCGTGATAACGGGGGCGTCGCGGGTCGAACAGATCGGCGAGAACATGAAGTCCGCCGACGTGGCCGCGCGGATCACGCCGGAAATCAAAACGCGAATCGAGGAAATCATCGGCGACGCGCACGACTGAGCGGACTCGGTGAGCGCGTAACATGGCCGTGGCGACATCGCGGCCATGGCCGCGTTACGCGTGCGGCCCGCTGCCATGCACGGTGAGCAACGCGGCGTCGCGTACAATACGCGACCGCGCTGCACACCGGCGCTGTGTGTCCATTGTGCAGCCGCATTGCATCCGCATCGCCGAATCCGCCTTGGAGCGGCACGCCCTCTTTCAGCGTCTCCTCATCATGCTCAGCTACCGCCACGCCTTTCATGCAGGCAATCACGCCGACGTTCTGAAACACGCCGTCGTATTGCAGCTTCTGC
The DNA here is from genome assembly GCF_046028095.1 of Paraburkholderia phytofirmans. GTDB lineage: Bacteria > Pseudomonadota > Gammaproteobacteria > Burkholderiales > Burkholderiaceae > Paraburkholderia > Paraburkholderia phytofirmans_A. The sequence continues at coordinate 16,278 of NZ_JAQQDJ010000006.1, read as the reverse complement.
GCTACCTCGGCCAGAAGGACAAGTCCTACTGGTATATCGACACGCATGCGGGCGCCGGGGTCTACTCGCTGAAGGAAGGTTATGCGACCAAAACCGGCGAGTTCCAGACCGGCATCGGCAAACTGTGGGGGCGCAACGACCTGCCGCCGATGTTCGCCGACTACGTCGACGAAGTGAGCGCGCTCAATCCGGACGGCCAGTTGCGTTTCTATCCCGGCTCGCCGTATATCGCGTGGCGGCAGATGCGCGAACAGGACCGCATGCGCCTGTTCGAATTGCACACCACTGAAATCGACGTGCTGCGCCACAATTTCCGCGACGCGGGCCGCCGCGCGATGCTGTATGCGGGCGACGGCTTCGACGGCATTCTCGCGTTGTTGCCGCCGGCCCCACGCCGGGCGTTGGTGCTGCTCGATCCATCGTATGAGGACAAGCGTGACTACATGCGCACGCTGCGCTGTGTCGAAGAAAGCCTGAAGCGTTTTCCGACCGGCACTTATGCCGTCTGGTATCCGCAGGTGAGGCGCCCTGAGTCGCAGCGCTTCCCCGACCAGTTGAAGAAGTTGCAGGACAAGAACTGGCTGCACGTGAGCCTGACTGTCAGCAACCCGCCAGAGGATGGTTTTGGGCTCTTCGGCAGCGGCATGTTCATTTTGAACCCGCCGTATACGCTGGCGAAAACGCTGAAGGAGCAGATGCCCTGGCTCGTCAAGGCGCTTGGCGAAGACAAGGCCGCGCAGTTTAAGGTGGAGTATCGCGGCGACTGAGTTTCTTGTTGGGGGCTGCGAGCTTTTGCGGCCTCCGCGTGTACACAGTTCGCCGAGCCGGCTAGCGTTGTTTTCGCCAGCCACGCGCGCACGACGCGCGCGGCCCGTCCAGTTGCTCGGTCAGCCCAAGCCACCGACTACTTGAGCTGCGCGCCGGCCTTCCGGGCGAAGTCGTTGGTATACGTCGCGTTCAGGTCGATCTTTTTAGGATCGAGCCGGTTATCGAACGACGACAATGCGCGCAACGATGTCGCCGGGCCGTCCGCGGGCATCAAGCCGTCGGGCGAATAAGCGTCGCGCACGTTGTGAAACGCCTCCACATAAAGCGCCGAATCGTTGAGCAAATAGGCCGGCGGCACCATCTTCAGCAGATCGGCATCGCTCGCGCTCTGCAGCCAGTGATCCGCGCGCACGATGGCATTGGCGAGCGCCTGCGTCGTCTTCGGATACTTCTGGATGAAATTGTCCGAGGCATACAGCGTCGCCGCCGGCATTGTTCCGCCGAACACCTCCTGCGTGCCCTTCACCGTACGCGTATCGACCAGCACCTTGATCGCGCCGCTGCGCGCCAGCTTGGTCATCATCGGATCCACGTTGGAAAGCGCGTCGATCTGGCCGCCGCTTACCGCCGCGAGCACCGAGGCGCCGCTGCCCACGCCGATCGCCGAAATCTCGTTGCGCTGCACGCCGGCTTTACGCAAAGCCACGGTGAGTACGAGATCCGTCGACGAACCCGGCGCGCTCACGCCGACTTTCGCGCCTTTGAAGTCCGCCAGAGTCTTGAGCTGATCGGCCTTCGATTTCAGCACCGCGACGACGATTTGCGGCGCGCGCCCCATCAACGCGAACGCCCGGTAATGCTGCCCTTTCTCCTGCATGAACAGCGTGTGCTCGAACGCGCCGGCGCCCACGTCGGCGCTGCCGCCCACAACCGCTTCCAATGCTTTCGATCCGCCCGCGAAATCCTCGAGCGTGACGTCGAGGCCTTCGTCCTTGAAATAGCCCAACTGTTGCGCGGCGAGCACCGGCAGATAGTAGAGGCCCGGCAGGCCGCCGACGGCCATGGTCAGCGCGGGTTTTTCCGGTGTGTCTTTGGCAAGCGCGGCGCCCGGCAGCGCGGCGAGTGCAAGCAGCGTGACGCAGGCCCCGGCGGCCTGTCGCATCCAGTGAGTCGGCATTCGATGTCTCCTTGTTCTGTTTTTCGTTCGATGCGGTCGTGCCGGGCTTGATGTGTGGTCCTAGTCGCTGGCGAGAGACCGCGCGCGATGATTGTCGTCGGACGGTTGCGCCCGCGCCATGCGCCCAAACCCGAATGGCGCACGCGACGCGTCGGCGCATGAGTTGTAGATTCCTTGTCTGTGGTCGCGCCCAAGGCCGCGCTGTTGTCGTTGGTCGAAGAGGGGAAATTGGGTCAATTGACTGCACGCTCAGGCGGGGACCCGCGCGTCGGCGAGTTGCTATGCACGGACAGGCATTGACTGAGAAGGGAAAGCACTGCGGGGAGCAGTGGCGTCGCCAGCACTTGCCAAGTGCCGAGGCGCTGGACCGCGTTGCGATTGCGGCGGCGAACAGCCGCCACCTGTGGCGACCGGATCTGAGGCGGAGAGCGAGCGCCTATTGCGGCCGAGGCGCCGGACGAGGCTGCGGTTGCGGCGGCAACGTACCTCCCCCTGTGGGCAACTGTATATAAGGCGCCACGACGATCGGGATCGACGAATTCGGCGCCAGTTCGGCCGGCGTCGCGATGGGCTGCGCTTCGACGATCGGCTGATGTGAAAGCGGCGCGGTCTGCAGCACGGTTCCACTCTGGCCGTCGTTGATGCCGTTCTGCGAGTCGAGAATCACCGGCTTGCGCGCGCTGGCCGACGCGGCACAAGCGGTCGACATGGCAAGGACCGTGATCAGCGAGGCCGCAATGGTCACGGCCAGGATGGATTTGAGCGGACGGACAGGTGGCATGGGCGGACCGGTTGAGTTTGGGAAAGCCGGATTTCGCGGAAAACGCTTTACCTTACCGCGACGGTCGCCGCGAGGCTAGTCGATATTCGCCACACGTAGCGTTCAGGCGCCGTCCGACTGAAATACTCGCAGTCCAGATGTGACAAAGCCCCGCATGGACGGGGCTTGACGCTTTTACTGCTGTGGCCGCGCGATGAACGCTGCCGGGTCAAACGCGATGCCGATGAAACTTACAGCGAGTAGCCGTTGGTTTCGAGCGAGCGGATGCGCTGTTCGAGCTGGACGATGTCCGACGACGATGCCAGGTAGGCTTCGCGACGGGTGCGTTCAGCGGTTTCAAACCAGGTGCTTAGCTTTTCAAGTACGTATGCAAACATGATGTTCTCCAAGGATCAGATTGAATCCCCGGTGGATTGGGCATCAGGGATTTCCCGTAAAAGGGTTAACCCGGATTATAGCCCTATAGTGCAACCTTGCTAGTGAAATGCCCGCATGACGTGCATTCCGATTTGGAATGGTGCACGCGCGTGGTGCGGTCAAGTGACTGATTTAATTCAATTTGAGATCGGTTTTTCGCTTCAATCGATGTCACCCTATATTTTTACGCCCAATATTGGTGCAAACGCCACTGCGGTTGCGATAAACCTAAGCACATGGTTGCACCTTCAGCAAAACACAATCTCAAATCGGATGACAATCCTGCCCCGAAACCAGATCAGTGTCGGCGAGGCGCTCGATGATGGGACAGTCAGGACGGTCGTCGCCGTGACAATGGTCGGCGAGGTGCGCCAACGTGTCGCGCATGTCGGTCAGTTCGGCGATGCGGCGATCGAGTTCCGCGACGTGCTCCAGCGCAATGGTCTTCACCTCGGCGCTAGCCCGCGAGCGATCGTGCCACAGCGCAAGCAGCCGTCGAATATCCTCGATCAAAAAACCAAGCCGGCGCGCCTGGCGGATGAAGCGCAGCGAGTGAACCTCTTGCGGACCGTATACGCGATAGTTGGCGCTGGTACGCGATTTCGCCGCCAGCAAGCCGACACTCTCGTAGTAGCGGATCATTTTCGCCGTGAGGCCCGACGCGCGGGCCGCTTCACCGATATTCATAGCCGTTTCTCCAGTTGGTGCGTCGATCGTACACCTTCCCATGATGGGAAGGTCATCCACTGAATTGCGGATCGGCAGGCATAATTCAACCGTCGCACTATCCATTTTCCCGAGGCAATCCCGATGACGATCGAATTCCAGGTAGAAGGCATGAGCTGCCAGCATTGCGTGACGGCGGTCACGAACGCCATCCGCGAACACGATATCGGCGCGCAAGTCCGCGTGGATCTCGCATCCGGGCGCGTCGCCGTGGAATCGGCGCAACCGGCCGAGACGCTGAAGGCTGCCATCGACGAAGCCGGCTACACCGTGACGGGCATCACAAGCGGCACGACCAGCGGCTCACCCGGCGCAGCCCGTTAAGCGAGTTCATCATGTTCAAAGTTGCCGTCATTGGTGCCTCCGGGCTGCTTGGCCGCGCGCTCGTCGACGAACTGGCGCAGCAGAGCGATTGGCAAGTCGTCGCCACGGCATTCAGCCGGCCGGCGCCGGGGATGGTCACGCTGGATATCCGCGACGCGTTGGCGGTCGAGCAGTTCGTCGAGCGCGAAGCGCCGGACGCGCTGGTGATTGCCGCGGCGGAGCGTCGGCCGGACGTGTGCGAGCACGATCCCGCGCTGGCTCGCGCGCTGAATGTCGATGCGGTGCGCACCCTTGCCACGGCGGCGAACCGGCGCGGCGCATGGACGCTATCGATCTCTACCGACTACGTGTTCGACGGCACGCACCCGCCCTACCAGCACGATTCCGTGCCCGCGCCGCTCAACGCCTATGGGCACAGCAAGCTCGAAGGCGAGCGCGCGCTGACTGAATCGACCGACCTTGGCTGCGTGTTGCGTCTGCCGCTGCTGTACGGGCCGATCGTCAGTTGGGCGGAGTCGGCCGTGACGAGTCTCGTGCCTGCGATCGCCGGGTCGGCGGCGCCGGGGAGCAAACCCGCCGTCATGGATGCATGGGCGATCCGTTACCCCACCTTCACGCCGGACGTCGCGTTCGTGATCCGGCAGATGCTCGAACGGCATGCGCAAGGCGACGCGATCCGCGGCATCGTGCAATGGTCCGGCGACGAACCGATGAACAAATACGAGATCGCCGTGCGCCTCGCCGAGGCGCTGCAACTCGACGCGCATCTGACGCCGCAAGCTACGCCCACCGATTCGACGCCTCGGCCGCATAACTGCCACCTGGCGTCGACCCGCCTCGAGGCGCTCGGCATAGGCCGGCGCACGCCGTTCGATACGGCGATTCGGCAAGTGTTAGCGGCGTTTCCGTGGCGCGGCGCCGCGCAAGCGTAGAACGTTGTGTCTGGCAGGTAAGGCTGAGCGCGGCAAGTCGCCCGTGTTGCTATTCGACCGATGCGCGCCGGCACGACGGCCTTACGTCGTCCCAGCGAGCTTGGCTGCCATAGGCATCCCTCAATGAAAATCGCGGCTCGCCGTGGCCAGTTCACCCAGCCATTCGCTGTGATCCTCGAGGCGATGAGCGACGAGATGGATCACCTCGCCCTTGTTTTTCCGTTTCGCCGGGGCCTGATTCGCGCTCACTCCGTTGCCGGCATTGTCGCCGCCGGTCGCCACGCCGTCGTCGCGCTGCAAAACGCCGTAGACCGCCAGTAACGATGCGCCCAGCAAAACCTTGCGCTGCTTTTCCACCAGCGAGGGCCAGACGATCACATTGATCGAACCGGTCTCGTCTTCGATGGAAACGAACACCGTGCCGTTTGCCGTGCCCGGCCGCTGCCGCACGGTGACGATGCCGCACGCTCGCGCCAGCGTGCCGTGCTGACACGCGGCGAGTTCGGCGGCCGTGCGAAAACGATGCTTTGCAAGGCGTGCACGCAATAGCGCAAGCGGATGACGATTGAGCGTGAGGCCAAGGCTCGCGTAGTCGTCGACGATTTCGCGGCTTTCGGCTGCCTGCGGCAACATGAGCGGCGCTTCGGCGATCGGCGCGTCGCGCAGCAGTTTGGGCACCGTGTGCTGCGCCGTCACGGCCCACCACGCTTCGCGTCGATGTCCCGCGATACTGACCAGCGCGTTCGCCGCGGCAAGCGCTTCGAGATCGCGCCGCGTCAGGGCCGCGCGACGCGCCAGATCGTCGACATCGGTAAACGGCGCCTCGTTCCGTGCCGCCATGATGCGTTCGGCCGCCGCTTGCGAGAAGCCTTTGATCAGATGCATGCCGATGCGCACAGCGGGACCGCGCGCCCCATAAGTGTTCGACGGTTGAAACACGCGGGCAGTCAATCGCTGCGCCGCGCGCCGGACGGTCCTGCTCACCGTCAGACGCCGCAGCGAAAGATCGCGCAATTGCTGCGCGGATAGTACGGCTTGCTGACGATGCAAACAGGTTTCGTCCGCTGAGATCCGCTGCCCTTCATGACCACGCCTCTCGAATGTCGACTCCCAATCGCTCAAGGTCACGTCGGGCGGCAACACCTTGACGCCGTGACGCTTCGCATCCTGAACGAGTTGCGACGGCGAATAAAACCCCAACGGCTGACTGTTCAGCAAACCCGCCAGAAAAGCAGCCGGTTCATAGCGCTTCAACCATGCGCTAAGATAAACGAGCAGCGCGAAGCTCGCCGCGTGGCTCTCCGGAAAACCATATTCGCCGAAGCCTTCGATCTGTTTGCAGATGCGGTCGATGAACTCCTGCTCATAACCACGCTTGAGCATCCGCTCGTTCAAATCCTTCTGATACTTCGCGAGGTTGCCGCTGCGCCGCCATGCGGCCATCGCGCGCCGCAACTGATCGGCCTGCTCACCGGTATATTTCGCCGCAACCATCGCCAGATGCATGACCTGTTCCTGGAAAATCGGCACGCCGAGCGTACGTTCGAGTACGGGACGCAATTCATCCTTCGCGTAGTCGACCGCCTCGAGCCCCTGCTTGCGGCGCAGATAGGGATGCACCATGCCGCCCTGAATCGGCCCGGGCCGCACGATCGCCACTTCGATCACGAGATCGTAGTACTTGTTGGGCTTCAGGCGCGGCAGCATGCTTTGCTGCGCACGCGATTCGATCTGGAATACGCCGATCGTATCGGCATGGCCGCACATTTCGTAGACGGCGCGATCTTCGCGCGGAATATCCTGCACCCTGAACTTCGGAAAGCCGCGCCTCAAGGCGACGAATTCCAGCGCGCGCCGGATCGCCGACAACATGCCGAGCGCCAGCACGTCGACTTTCAGCAACTTGAGCGCGTCGATATCGTCCTTGTCCCACTCGATCACGCTGCGGTCTTTCATCGTCGCGTTCTCGATCGGCACGAGTCGCGACAGTTTGTCTTTCGCGATCACAAAGCCGCCGACGTGTTGCGACAGATGACGCGGGAAAGCGCGCAACTCCTTCGTGAGACGAATCAGATTCTTCGTGATGTGCGAATTGGCGTCGAAGCCCGCTTCGGCCAGATATTTGGCGACTGCATCCGTGCCGTCCCACCATTGTTGCGATTTGCTGATCCGCTCGATCAACGACACCTCGAGACCCAGCGCCTTGCCGACGTCCTTAAGTGCACTACGCGCGTGATACGTAATCAGCGACGCAGTCAGCGCCGCCCGATGACGGCCGTACTTCGTGTAGATATATTGAATGACCTCTTCGCGCCGCTGATGTTCGAAGTCGACATCGATATCAGGCGGCTCGTTGCGCGCGCGAGAGATGAAACGCTCGATCAGCATGTTCATGTGCACCGGATCGATTTCCGTCACATGCAGGCAATAACAAACGATCGAATTCGCCGCTGAACCTCGCCCCTGACACAGAATGTTTCTGGAGCGCGCGAAACTCACGATATCGTGCACCGTCAGAAAATACTTTTCGTATTTGAGATCGGCGATCAGCCCCAACTCCTTTTCGATCTGACCGATTCGCTTCAGGTCCATGCCCTTGGGCCAGCGCTCCATCGCGCCGGCCATAACCAGCTTGCGCAGATAACTCGACGGCGACTCGCCGGCGGGCACGAGTTCCTCGGGGTACTCGTACTTGAGTTCGTCGAGCGAAAAACGGCATAGCGCGGCGATACGCAGCGTTTCTTCCAGCGTATCGCGCGGATACAGTTTGCCAAGCCGCACACGCGTACGCATGTGCCGCTCCGCGTTCGCCTCGAGCGCATGGCCGCATTGCGATAGCGGCGTGACGAGGCCGATGGCGGTCATCGTGTCCTGCAACGGCTTGCGCGATCGGGCATGCATGAGAACGCCGCCTGCCGCGACCAGCGGCAAACCGCTCGCTTTTGAAATCATGCGCAAGGCGTCGATCTGAAGATCGTCGCTGCCCGTTTGCCAGAGTTCGAGCGCGATCCACGCCCGTTGTGCAGCGAACGAGGCGAGCCAATGCGCGCAACGCAGCGTATGCGAGAGCGTCGCCGAGCGCTGCGGCACGAGCATCAGGACGCAATCGGGTAAGGTTTTTAGATGCTCAAGATGGGGGAGCGAATCGGTGAAGTCGGATGGGCTAAGGCGATAGCGGCCCTTGTCCGCTCGTGATCGAGCCAGCGTGATCAGCTCGGAAAGATTGCCGTAACCGTTGCGGTTGGTTGCTAGCGCAACGAGGGTGCAGAAAGGCTCGCCGGCATCATCGGTCAGATTGAGTTCGCTGCCGATGATCAGGTGAGGGAAGGGTTTTAGTACCTCGGCTTCCGCGGTTTCCTGTTGCGCGGTTTCCTGTTGCGCGGTTTCCTGTTGCGCGGTTTCCTGTTGCGCGGTTTCCTTTTGCGACGCTTCGATTTTTGTCGCGTCGTCCGAAGGCGCTTCCAATTGCGCGGCTTTTGCCTTGTCCTCGCGCTCTTTCTGCTGACGCTCCCGCTCCGTTTTGATTTCCTTCAACGCCGTGTGAGCGCGCACGACGCCAGCCAGCGAGCATTCGTCGGTGATGGCGAGCGCGCTGTAGCCGCGCGACATCGCCTGCTCGACGAGCTCATGGGGGTGCGATGCGCCTCGCAGAAACGAGAAATTAGTCAGGCAATGCAATTCCGCATACGCCGGCAACTGAGTGGCGAGTGGCTGCTGCGCGAGGAATGACGGCTGGGTTAGTGGCATGATGGTCAGCCGAACAAACCCTGCAAATACCACTCGCCGTTAAGGCGTTCGCGGTATACCCAGAACATGTGACCGCGGTCGTCGGCCGCGACGTAGTAATCGCGCTCCACCCGGTTGCCATCCCACCACCCTGCTTCGATCCGTTCCGTACGTGTGAGCATTTTCAGCGGCCGACGATAGATGGGCCGCTGGTCGCGCATCATCAGGCGCAGCGGTTTGTCGAGCATCCAGACCGGGCGAGGCTGCGACGGCAACGCACTGTCGGGTAGATCGAGCGAGGTTTGGGCATCGGCCGGTTGGGAGTCGGATAGGCGATTGTTTTTTGCGTTGGCTGTTTCGTTTAGCTGTTGGGCTGCTTGTGTCGCTAGTGCCACTCGCGCAAGCGCATCGCCGTCTGCGCGCCCCTCCTCCGCCGATGCGGCGTGCTGCAATGCATCGGTCAGCCAGGCGTTGTCTGCTTTAATTTTTGTCCGGGCTTTCGCCGGCGAACGCCTCTTGCGCGAAAACGCTTGCGCCTCGTAGGCTTCGACGCGCATTGCCCGCTCGGGACGATGATCGTCCTGCACCGACATCTGCAGCACATTCTCCGGCCCCAATCGCGCGCTCAGTCGTTCGAGCAGACGCGCAATCGAATCGCCATCGGATTCGGGCATGGGAAACAAGGTGTCCGACTGCCCGGCATATTCGCCGATTTGATCCGCAACCAGCTTCAACTCGATGACCGGTGCCGCCAGCACGGTCTGATTCAATTTTTCCCGCAGCAACCAGATCAGATGCTCGGCATCGCGCGACGGTATGGCCCACGCGACCTTCAGGCTCGATGTCTTCGGCGCATGACGGGACGCCAATTCATGCTCGAGCAGCAACGTATAGCCGCTGAGCGCCGCGTGATGCGCGCTCAGCCAGCCGGCCAGCTGCACGATCAGCCGACGCGCGGCGAACAGCAAGGCATCCGCGTTGTCGACCCGCGAGGGCAATTCCAGTTGCGCATGAAACGACGCCGGCGCACGAAACGATTCGCGTGGATCCGGGCGCGTGCCATACGCCTGGGCCAGCAGATCCAGAATGCCGCTGCCGAAACGTCGCACGACACCGGAGCGCGGCAATTGACGCAAATCGGCCAGCGTCGTGCAGCCGACGTGCGCAAGCGCATCGCGATGCGCTTGCGTGACCGGCAGCAGCGATACCGATAAACCATCGAGGACACGCGCAAGCGACGTCTCCTTGACCACGTGCCAGCGATTCTTCTGCCGAACGGCGCGAGCCTGCGCCAATAGCCATGCTCCCCACGCAGTCGGCGCGCAGGCGATGCGCGCCGTATAGCCGAATTCCGCCACCGTGGCAGACACCCGCGACAACAACGCGCGCAAGCCGCCGAACAACCTCAACCCGGAGCCGACTTCCAGCAACAGGGTATGTGCTTCGGCAAGCGACACTTTCGGCGTGTACGTCAGCAATGCAAGCGCTATGGCTTCGAATGCCTGAGTTTCGCGGGCGGCATCGGCGGCAAGCAGTTCGAGCCCCGGCGCCAACGCCAAGGCGTACGAACGCGAATGACCCGCGTGTACGCCGGCGCGCAGTGCGTCGAGATCCGGCATCAGGATGTGGGCGTGATCGGCTAGAGCGTAACAACGCCCTTCGACGATGTCTTCGGCATCGTGAAGCTGGCTTGTCTCGTCGCGCGATTCACGCCGATTCGGCTTCGCGAGCGAACCATCCGGGAGCGGCGCGAGAGGCTTCACCGCTTCCAGCGACAAGAGTGGCAATGTGACTGCGATCCACAGCATGTTTAATCTCTGGCCCTTGATGGCCACCGACTCCGTTTTCCGGCAACAAGACACTTTGTAAAGGCAAAACGAGACGAAGAGGCTCGGCTAGCGGCGGCCCGCGACGCTTGAAGATGTCGATCGACAAACCAATCTCCTGCAGCCATTGACGACGGTTGATCGTCTGCGCATTGGCCGGCAAGAGCGGCTCGCAGATCATTCGCAATGGCGCCGGGGAAGATTGCGTGGCGGCCTCGACAGGCCGGATTAAAAATGCCAGCGATGCCGACTCCTGAGCCGCCACTTGCAGACGCCTGACCTTGTCGGCGCGCGCATTCGGCAGCCAAACCAGGACCGCGCCGATGCCATCCTGTTTCAAGGCCTGAGCAGCGGCCCACAATGCCTGGTCTTCACTCGATCGGACCCATAAAACTCGCTCGACATCGACACCCCAAGCTCTCAATGCGGCAGCGCATGGCTGATACGGAGGCGCCACGAGCATGACATGCCGCTTGGCGTGCTTCGTCAGATGACAAAGCGCAGGGGCAAGCAGACGTACTTCACCCACTCCACCGTGCTCGATCAACAATTCCGTCAGACCGCCAGCTGACCAGCCTTGCCCCGGCAACAAACAATCCAGCGCGGCATAGCCGCTGGAAATCACACGCGAGTCTGCCTCGGCAAGCTCATTGCCCTGCCACACCTGACGCCGTAATTGGGACGACAGGGCGGACGTCGCAAGCTGAATCGCTGCTGCCATAGACACGCTCTTGAATTAGGGAATGCTCCGCCCTGCCCGGCATCGAGCAAGCATGGGGTGACGAGTTTTCACTGTATATTTATACAGTATTTTGGAGTGAATGTTAAGACGCAGGTATGCTGCCCGACTGTCGCTGTCGCAGGAGGGGCTTGAGGAAGGGATGAATGCTTTTTTAGGACGTAAGCGTCATGGCAGCACCGTCTAGACAGGTCTGCGAGATAGCCAATGTGGTTCCCATCAGAATATGGTGGGAACCACATTGATGTTGAGGCTTCAGGCTGAACTCTTCGGGAAATGCGATATCAACCAGGACAGTTGGGGTGCGACGGCCCACGGCACAGTTCGTTGATGCGGTCGATCGGATGCTCGGCGATGTGGGTGAGAACGTGATGCAGATACGCTTTGGGATCGATGCCGCTGAGTTTGGCCGTGCCGAGAGGCTGAAATTACGGCAGCACGTTCGCCTTCAGAATCCGCGCCGGCGAACAGATAGTTGCGGCGCCCGATTGCAACGCCGCGCAGGGCACGTTCGACGGGCAGATTGTCGATCTCGATTCGACCGTCATCGCAGTAGCGCGTGAGCGCCTCCCAGCGGTTAAGGGCATACAGGATTGCCTGCTCGTATCTGACTTGCGCGAGAGCGTGGCGAGCATCTCGCCCAGCCATGTATGAAGCCGGGCGAGCAAGGGTCTCGCCGTGTCTGGCGGTAGGCCCGACGTTCATCAGGTGGCTTGCCCCGGATCTTCTCCTCAATGCTGTATAGCGCGCCGATACGCTCGAGCGTTTCGGTGTCGAAGGCATTCGTTCGCGACACATGCAGTTCGCAGATCTGACGTCTGGCATGGGCCCAGCACGCTGCTTCGACGACACGCCCGGTTTCATAGATCATCGCCCGGTAACCGCCATAGGGACCGGCCTGCAGCGTTCCGGCAAATGATGCGAGGTGCCGCTGCGGATGAATGCCCTTGCGGTCCGGTGTATAGGCAAACCATACCGCGGCCGGTGTGATATCGCCCGAAGCCCGGTCGTCGCGGACATAGACCCGCAGTCACCCGGTTCTGGTCGTGGCGTCACCCGGCGCGAGCACGGGCACGGGCACGGGCACGGGCCCGTATATCGTCGCGTGCAGGTTCGAAGCCGTCATCACGTGTCGCCGGATTGCTTCGACGAGCGGTCGCAGCAACGCTGCACATGGCCAAACACCGAGCCAGCGTTGAACGCTCAAGCTCGACGCCTTCACGGGCATAGATAACTGACTGCCCGCAAAGTGGTAAATGATCGGCGAACTTCGCCACGAGCACATGCGCCGGCAATCCGGGCCTGCCAGACTACGCTCGATGGGGGCCCCGGCACGCTCGCCTGAGCGATGTGATCACAACAGGTGCATGCGAATTTGGGTCGCACATGACGGACCACGCTGAAGCTCTTCGGCACTTCCAGTTGCTCGGAGATGTCCTCGCCGATCTGCTTCATCACGGCGCCGCAGTGCGTGCAGACCCCGGCCGACTCAGGGAGGTGTGTGCGTGCCGCGTGGCAGATGGTCGGGTAGCGGTTTGCGCTGCGGCCGTTCGCGCGCAGCGGGTGGTGTCTTCGGGATCAAACAGGCGCTGCGCCTTCGTCGGCCTGCAGATCCTCCTCGCAGAGTTCAAGCTGCTCGCTCTGGCGATCGAGCTTCTCCGACTTGCGGCCGATCTGCATGCGCCGCAGCTTTGCAATCAGAAGGTCGAGGTGCTCGGCTTCCGCAGCGCGAGGGGCAAGCGCTGCCTTCTGCGAATCGACCGTCTCTTGCGGGTGTGCGACCTGCGCGTCGCGTTCATACAGCCTTGCATCGTAAGCGCGCAGAAATGGGCGTCTAGCACTCAGCGATCTGGCCGTGCACGCTATGTCCACTGATTTGAACTGACCCCGCAAAGTTAGACACTTTTGCAGGGAGTCTTGTGGGCAAGTATTCGGAAGAGACGAAGCTCGTGGTCGTCGAGGATTATTGTTCGGGAACGGCGGGGCTCAAAGTCGTTGCTCGCCGCCACGACGTGAATGTTGCGTCACTACGCAAATGGGTGGCTGGTTATCGTTCGCATGGTGCTGCAGGCGTCAGGGAAAAGGTGCGGGTTACCTATAGCTTAAAATTCAAGCTGTCGGTGTTGCGACGCATGCGTGACGAGCGCCTTTCCTGTCGGCAGGCCGCCGCGCTGTTTGACATTCGCAACTTCAATATTATCGCTACATGGGAGCGCAACTACGATCAGGGCGGACTGGAGGCCTTGTCTCCGCACGCTTCCTTAAGCCGCAAGAAGATGACAAAGCATCAGACCACAGAATCCCCGATCGGACTCAACTCGGTCAGGCGTAGCCATTTAACCGTCCAACTTCTGGGGGTCAGTCCAATTTTCAGTGGACACCTTATGACAGAACAACACTCAGATACGTCGTGCCTGAAGGTCGTCACCGTGGGCAAAGACGGCAAACGCCGTTTGACAGGCAAACGAAACAGCGGCTGGTCGAGGCCTGCCTCGAGCCAGGGGCGTCAGTAGCGGGGCTCGCACTCAGACACGGAGTCAATGCGAACCTGCTGCACAAATGGATCAAGCTACACCAGCAACGGCTTGCTATTGCTTCAACGCAGTCGCCGACGGCAGAGCTGGCATTCGTGCCGGTCGTCAGGGTCAGCAGCGAACAGGCGCTCGTCGAGCTCGAGAGCAAACCTGCGATGTCTTTTCCGCCGGAGACGACGACTAGTATGCCGACGGATCGAGCGGCCTCGTCGACGGTGACAGTCCTGATGCCCAACGGCATCACGCTCTAGCTCGAATGCATCGGCAACAACGCGGCGCTGCTATCGGCAATGATCGAAACGCTGGGACGGTGCAATGTTTCGACTGGACGATGAGCTGAAGGTCTACGTGCATCGCGACGCCGTCGATTTCCGCAAGAGCATCAACGGCCTGGCAGCCATCGTCGAGCAATCGATGAAGCTCGATCCATTCGCGCGCGCAGTGTACGTCTTCAGCAATCAGCGGCGCGACCGTATCAAGATGCTGCTGTGGGACCATAACGGCTTCTGGCTTCTCATGAAGCGGCTCGAGCAGGACCGCTTCGTCTGGCCGCGCCAGGAAGCGGTGCTCAAGCTACGAACGGAGCAACTTCACTGGTTGCTTGACGGCATCGACCTCGAAGCAATGCGCGCGCATCCGACACGCTATTATCAGCGCGTGACCTTAAACGCGAACCAGCATCGCTGGTCGCATCTGACGATGCCGCCACCATCTTCATCCCCCACCGACGAGCTGCAGTGCTACGCGCAGAACTCGCTGCCATGAAGAGCGAGTTGCGTGTGGTGACAGTCGAACGTGACTTGCTGCGCGAGAAGCTCAAAAGGCCTATCAGCGACAACTGCTTGCCGCAAAGCGCGAGGTGCGCGGCGTTGAGCAGCGCCATCTGTTCCTGAACGAAGCAGAGGCGCTTGCAACGGGATGCGAGCCGGCGCAGGAAACGGAGGCGGAGCCGAGCATCGAGGTCGGCGCGCACGAACGCAAGAAGCGCGGGCGCAAACCGTTGGACGCTATGCTGCCTCGCGAGATCGTGCGTCATGAATTGCCCGAATCAGAACGCGTGTGCGCACACGACGGCTACGCACTGGTCGAGATCGGTGCCGAGATCAGCGAGCAACTTGATATCGTGCCGCAGCAGGTTCACGTCATTCAACACCAGCGAATCAAATACGCGTGCCCTTGTTGTGACCTCGGCATCAAGGTGACGCCAGCACCATCCCGTGTCATCCCGAAGGGGTACTCACCGAATCGGCACTTGCATGGGTGGTTGTGAGTAAATTCGCTGATGCGCTGCCGCTGTATCGCATCGCCGCGTTACTGCACCGGTTCGGTGGCGATCTCTCACGGGGCACGCTGGCAGCCAGCGCAGTGCGCGTCGGCACGGCCGTGCAGCCGCTTATCAATCTGATGCGCGATCACCTGCTTGAGGCCGACATCATCTACGGTGATGAAACGACTGTGCAGGTACTGAAAGAGCCAGGCCGTGCCGCACAACGCAAGAGTTACATGTGGGGACAGATGAGCGGCACTGGTCCGCCCGTCCGGTTGTTCAGTTACAGCCCGACGCGCAGCGCGGCACAGGCCGCGGCGCTCTATGCTGGCATCAAACCCGGCGCGGCGTTGATGACTGACGGTTATGAGCCATACAACGATGTCGCGGACACCAATCAATTGGAGCATCTGGGCTGCTGGGCGCATGCGCCGCTACATGATCGAGGCGGAAGAGAACCTGCCGAAGGCGCAGCGTGGTCGCGAACATCCCGTCAGCGAATTCATTCGGTTGATCGGGCAGCTCTTCGCGATCGAATCGCGCTGCCAGAATATGACGCCAGCGGATCGGTTGCCCGTGAGACAGCGCGAGAGTCGCGTGACCCTCGAGCAAATCGAGGAACTGCTCCTGCGCCAGTTGCACGCTGTGTTGCCACAAAGCGCCTTCGGCAAAGCGCTGCACTACTTGCAGGGCCAGTGGCCGAAGCTCGTTCGATACGTCGAGAGCGGCGCGTGGCCGATCTCCAACAATGCTTGCGAGAACGCGATCAGGCCGTTCACGGTCGGGCGAAAAAACTGGCTCTTCTACGACACAGTCGCCGGCGCGAATGCCGCAGCCAACGTGTATTCGCTGATCGAAACGTGTAAGGCAAACAGCGTCGAACCGTACGGCCATCTCGTCGCGCTGTTCAAGGCAATCCCGCTCGCACACAGCGTCGACGACTATGACGCCCTGTTGCCGTGGCGGGTCGTCGCCTCAACAGACTGACGCACACCCGGGCGCCTCGCGCAAGCCACGTCGTCTAATGAGCGCTTACTCTGGAACTGACGGGCTACGCAAAC
>NZ_JAQQDJ010000059.1:0-201 GCF_046028095.1 Paraburkholderia phytofirmans | reverse complement strand
GGGCGAGAACAGTCGCGCGCGGAAAGGAGCGCGAGCCCTGGCAAGCAGCATATGCGTGAAATCCGTCCACGGCTGACCGAAAGCCTTGGCATCGAAACGACCGACGTTTTGCGGAACGACCGCGACGGCGCGCGCAGCGCCGCCGGAAGAATGAGCGCCTTGTCACAAGCGCGGAATGCGCGAGGGCACAGATTCCAGATG
>NZ_JAQQDJ010000058.1:0-315 GCF_046028095.1 Paraburkholderia phytofirmans | reverse complement strand
TGCCGCAAAGAAAGTAGGCAAAGAAAGCGGCTTCACACCGCCAGCTTATAAGCGGGTCCCCCGGCCTGGAGGGGGCAGTGGCGCATCTGGAATCTGTGCCCTCGCGCATTCAACACTTGTGACAAGGCAGTCATACTCCCCGCCTCACGCTACGCGCTCGCCGGAACGGTCTGCCCAAAACCGGGCGCTGCGCGTGTGCGCGCTCGGGGCATCGGCTTCGCCCCGGCGATGCCGCGAAACGGCCGGCGGTTCGGAAGGCGCCCGCCGCGGACGGAGCCAGCGCTTCGGGAAATGCCGTCGGGCGCGGAAAGTGAC
>NZ_JAQQDJ010000057.1:0-320 GCF_046028095.1 Paraburkholderia phytofirmans | reverse complement strand
AAAAAACCTTCCTTTCATTACTGTGTGAGACTTGATACTTTCGCTTCTCCAGCAGGCTCCGAAGAACCCACCGGCGCGTCGCGCATCAAGCGCCCACACTTATCGGCTGTTAATTTTTAAAGATCGATTACGCATTCACCACCAAACCGGCACCGCACGCTGCTGATATCAACCATCAACATCACAACCACCCGGTACCGCTTCGTTCTGCGTCGCTGCATCAGCAGCAGAGAAACGAGATTATGAAGAACTTTCGCTACGTCGTCAACAGGTTTTTTCCAACTTCCTGAACCTGCCCACTTCGCTGAAAGCCTTGCCAC
>NZ_JAQQDJ010000056.1:0-331 GCF_046028095.1 Paraburkholderia phytofirmans | reverse complement strand
AATCGGCCATCTGATCGGCGAAGAGAATCGCGGCCTCGAGTACATGTTCATCATGATGAACGCGGCGCGTTTTGCTGTCGGCATGCAGGGCGTCGGCATTTCGGATCGTGCGTATCAGAAGGCGGTGGCGTATGCGAAAGATCGCGTGCAAAGCCGTCCCGTGGATGGCTCCGCGAAGCAGCCGGTCGCGATCATTCAGCATCCGGACGTGCGCCGTATGCTCGCGACCATGCGCGGTCTCACCGAAGCGTCGCGCGCGCTGGCTTATGTGGCGGCGGCGCATTGCGATATCGCGCATCGTCATCCGGACGAGAGCAAGCGCGTCGAGCAC
>NZ_JAQQDJ010000055.1:0-331 GCF_046028095.1 Paraburkholderia phytofirmans | reverse complement strand
GATCGGCCATCTGATCGGCGAGGAGAATCGCGGCCTCGAGTACATGTTCATCATGATGAACGCGGCGCGTTTTGCTGTCGGCATGCAGGGCGTCGGCATTTCGGATCGTGCGTATCAGAAGGCGGTCGCGTACGCGAAAGATCGCGTGCAAAGCCGTCCCGTGGATGGCTCCGCGAAGCAGCCGGTCGCGATCATTCAGCATCCGGACGTGCGCCGTATGCTCGCGACCATGCGCGGTCTCACCGAAGCATCGCGCGCGCTGGCTTATGTGGCCGCGGCGCATTGCGACATCGCGCATCGTCATCCGGACGAAGGCAAGCGCGCCGAGCAT
>NZ_JAQQDJ010000054.1:0-478 GCF_046028095.1 Paraburkholderia phytofirmans | reverse complement strand
CTCAAACTTACCCTTGGCCATTTTCGACTCCTAAGAGGATTTTTCCGTACGTTGCGCCGGGCGCAAACAATCACCGAGTACATCTGGTGCCCATGGGCAGGATCGAACTGCCGACCTCTCCCTTACCAAGGGAGTGCTCTACCACTGAGCCACATGGGCGCTACTTCTGTATTGCTGGAGCGGGTGAAGGGAATCGAACCCTCGTCGTAAGCTTGGAAGGCTTCTGCTCTACCATTGAGCTACACCCGCAAGGATCCATGGATTCCCAACAACTGCTGCAACTTGTATTCTGGTGGAGGAGGTTGGATTCGAACCAACGTAGGCGTAAGCCAACAGATTTACAGTCTGCCCCCTTTAGCCACTCGGGCACCCCTCCGCAGAGAACTGATGATTATGGGGGAACAACAGCTTATTGTCAAGACCTGCTTGACTGCTCCGAACCCAAGGCTCTCACTTATATGGTGATTTCAGCGCTTCC
>NZ_JAQQDJ010000053.1:0-517 GCF_046028095.1 Paraburkholderia phytofirmans | reverse complement strand
TTGCTCCTGCGTCGTTCCCGCACCGGTCTCCGAGAGATTGCGGTATCGAGCGGCGTTCGCGCGCGCAAACTCGAGCGTCGCGTCATCCGCGCGCAGCGTGGCACGCGCCTGATCGACGAGCGCGGGTTGCCGTGCGATCTCGGCCTCGTAGTTTGCAACGGATGCCCTGGCTGCCACCACGTCCGCCTGCGCGCTCATCAACGCAGCGCGAAAGTCGCGGTCGTCGATACGTACCAGTAATTGCCCAGCCTTGACCTGCTGGTTATCCTCGACGAGCACCTGGGAAACCTGACCCGCGACACGCGGCGCGACCAGCGTGAAATCGGCCGTCACATAGGCATCGTTCGTGGTCTCGCTGGTCGAGCCGGCAAACAGCCATATGCAGGCCAGCACAGCGAGGCCGAGTATGACCACATACGCGGCAAGACGGATCGTTCTGGGAGGAAATCGGGTAGCGGATGACATGGATAGCGTCGCTTAACGGGAAGAGGGCTGCGTTGTGCTCCAGGGCGGATAG
>NZ_JAQQDJ010000052.1:0-517 GCF_046028095.1 Paraburkholderia phytofirmans | reverse complement strand
CTGCTCCTGCGTCGTTCCCGCACCGGTTTCCGAGAGATTGCGGTAGCGAGCGGCGTTCGCGCGCGCAAATTCAAGCGTCGCATCATCCGCGCGCAGCGTGGCACGCGCCTGATCGACGAGCGCGGGTTGCCGCGCGATCTCGGCCTCGTAGTTTGCAACGGATGCCCTGGCTGCCACCACGTCCGCCTGCGCGCTCATCAACGCAGCGCGAAAGTCGCGGTCGTCGATGCGAACCAGTAGCTGTCCGGCCTTGACCTGCTGGTTATCCTCGACGAGCACCTCGGAAACCTGACCCGCGACACGCGGCGCGACCAGCGTGAAATCGGCCGTCACATAGGCATCGTTCGTGGTCTCGCTGGTCGAGCCGGCAAACAGCCATATACAGGCCAGCACAGCGAGGCCGAGTATGACCGCATACGCGGCAAGACGGATCGTTCTGGGAGGAAATCGGGTAGCGGATGACATGGATAGCGTCGCTTAACGGGAAGAGGGCTGCGTCGTGCTCCAGGGCGGATAA
>NZ_JAQQDJ010000051.1:0-523 GCF_046028095.1 Paraburkholderia phytofirmans | reverse complement strand
GGCGCCGAATACCACGCGCCAGCCAAAATGGCCCGCCACCACGCTGGAGATCGGACGCGACAGAAGAATGCCGAGCAGCAGCCCGCTCATGATGGTGCCGACCACCTTGCCACGCGACTCGTCCGGGGCGAGGTGGGCGGCGAGGGGGATCAGAATCTGCACGGCGACCGAACTGAAGCCGACGAGCAGCGAAATCGCGAGGAACCAGCCCGGTTGGTGAGCGAACGCCGCAGCGGCGAGACTCACGATCGACACCAGCGCCGTGGTGATCATCAGCTTGCGGTTTTCCAGCAGGTCGCCGAGCGGCACAAGAAAGAACAGGCCGAACGCATAGCCGATCTGCGTGAGCGACACGATCAGGCTGGCTGTGCCGCCGGACATGTGAATGTCCGGTGCGATCAGTTCGGTGATCGGTTGCGCGTAGTACAGATTCGCGACGATAGCGCCGCAGCAGAACGCGAACAGCGCGATCAGACTGCGTGTCAGTTTGACGGGATGGGGGCGGCCCGTCACGGTGGATGCA
>NZ_JAQQDJ010000050.1:0-523 GCF_046028095.1 Paraburkholderia phytofirmans | reverse complement strand
AGCACCGAATACCACGCGCCAGCCAAAATGGCCCGCCACCACGCTGGAGATCGGGCGCGACAGCAGTATGCCGAGCAGCAGTCCGCTCATGATGGTGCCGACCACCTTGCCACGCGACTCGTCCGGGGCGAGGTGGGCGGCGAGCGGGATCAGAATCTGCACGGCGACCGAACTGAAGCCGACCAGCAGCGAAATCGCGAGGAACCAGCCCGGTTGCTGAGCGAACGCCGCAGCGGCGAGACTCACGATCGACACCAGCGCCGTGGTGATCATCAGCTTGCGGTTTTCCAGCAGGTCGCCAAGTGGGACAAGAAAGAACAGGCCGAACGCATAGCCGATCTGCGTGAGCGACACGATCAGGCTGGCTGTGCCGCCGGACATGTGAATGTCCGGTGCGATCAGTTCGGTGATCGGTTGCGCGTAGTAGAGGTTCGCGACGATAGCGCCGCAGCAGAACGCGAACAGCGCGATCAGACTGCGTGTCAGTTTGACGGGATGGGGGCGGCCCGTCACGGTGGATGCC
>NZ_JAQQDJ010000005.1:0-546644 GCF_046028095.1 Paraburkholderia phytofirmans | reverse complement strand
GAGACCGTATAACTTGACCTTCGGGGGCAGGTAACGCAGCGCCACGATGATGAGCATCGGCGGCAGACATCCGCCGGCGACGCCCTGCAGCGCGCGCAATACATAGAGCGTCAGCAGGTTAGGCGCAAACGGGCAGAGGAATCCAAGGACCATCACGGCGAGCACGGCGCCGATCGTGAAGCGCTTGAGCGTGAACGTCACGCCGAACCACGGCGCGAATACCATCGTGGCCACGTTCGTCGCCTCGAAGAGGGCGGTGAGCCATGTTCCGTCGTCACGTCCGATCGAGAACGCGCCGCGAATATCCGCGAGCGCCACCGCGGTGACCTGTTCGTTCAATATCGCCAGCAGTGACGCCAGCAACATGCCGAGCAGGCCGATCGCGAGACGCAGTGGTAGCTCCGCTTCGGTGGAAGTTTGCTGTACTGGGGTCCCTGTCGCGGGTACAGAGACAGGCGCCGACGATGGCGCAAGCTTCGGTTCTCCTGTTCCAGTTATCGGTGAGTTGGCGCTATTCGTCATCGTTCAGCCACCAGTATTTAATGGGGCATTCCGTCGGGAAATCTCCCTGTCACGCCCGGCGCTCGCAAAGGTCCCGGATGCTCCGCGAAAGAAGCCCGATCCGATGAGCTTATGGTTTTTACTGCGCTCATTCCAGCCGGTTTACTCACGTTTTGGTGTCACGAAATGAGTTGATTTCATTCTAGGAGACAGGTCTGCTCTCCTGAAGTCAAAAAGGCCGCACATCGGTCCATTCCATTCACAAATCCAGCCGATGTCACCACAGCAACAAGGACAACGCACTCGCCTGGCAATGATCTTTTTCCATTCAGCTAACAGAACAATCTTGGACAAAGGTATAGCGGTGCGAGCCAATGTTTCCTGGCACGCTCCAGACACTCCAGGGCAATAGCGCATCGCGTCCAGCTGAAGTCAGCCAGAAAGACCGTCGGTCCGGCGCGTCATCAGTTTCCGGCGCGTGCATCGGCGTCTTGATGATCCCTTGCGAGGCGGCATTCATGCGAATACCTTTCCTCGCGTATTCGATTGCCAGCGGCTCGGTGGCGGCGCTCAACCGACCCTTTGACCGCCAATGAGAGCACTCTAATTTCTATGGGCTTTCACCGAGGCTTCAGCTGTGATGGTTTGGGGACAATTGCCGCGCATTTTCGGCCACCACGCTAATCTTTCCGGAATCCAGGTATTGCAAATTAGCGTCGAGGCGCGGCATACGCACGCCTTGCTGACCTTGACCACGCAACCGTTGACCAACACTGAACAGTGCGCGCGCTTTGTTGCATGAGGTGTGTTCACACCCAATACATGCTGTACTTTCGCGGAATCCGCGGCTGTCTCGCGGAAATTCATTTGCTACACTTGATCACGACACGGACCGGTGCGTTAAGTAAGCAGACTCAGTGTAAGCAGTTCACGAATTCGTCAGCCAGGAATCGCTATCGAAGCCGTGATCCGACAGGGGTACATTGATGTTTTTCCGTTCATGGACCTTGCGCCGCGATTGCGAACCCAAGCGTCGGTCCTTCATCGCAGCGCATGAAATAGTGCGGAGGTGTCGCCATGATTGAGTCTTCCGATTTCCGGAGTAGAAAGATAGCGCTTAATCACGGAGGCGGTCGCATGCCCGCGCTCGGATTCGGTACCCTGATTCCCGATGCAGCGACGACGACCAGCGCTACTAGAGACGCACTGGAAACCGGCTATCGACACTTCGATTGTGCCGAGCGATATCGAAACGAGCGCGAGGTGGGCGACGCTTTGCGGGTAGGGCTTGCTGCCGGCGGGATCGCGCGCGAAGACATCTTCGTGACGACAAAATTGTGGAATTCCAATCATCGGCGCGAACGTGTCGAACCGGCGTTCGATGCAAGCCTTAAAAGACTCGGACTCGACTGCCTCGATCTCTATCTGATACATACGCCGTTCGCGTTTAAGCCAGGCGATGAGCAGGACCCGCGCGACGAAAACGGCGATGTCATCTACGATAAAGGCGTGACCTTGCTAGACACGTGGAGCGCGATGGAAGATCTCGTCGATCATGGAAGATGCCGGGCTATCGGACTGTCGGACATCGGCCTGGACGAATTGCGGCCTCTCTATGAATCGGCACGAATCAAGCCGGCAGTGGTGCAGGTCGAAGCACATCCGTATCTTCCGGAAACGGAGCTTCTGGAATTCTGCAAGGAGAAGGGGATCGTGTTTCTGGCCTTTGCGCCATTGGGTCACGGAATCAGGCCGGGGCCGCTTGAGGATCCGGTCATCCTGCAGATTGCCGAACGAATTGAAAAGACGCCGGCACAGGTACTGCTCGCCTGGGCGATCCAGCGTGGCGGAGCATTGCTCACCACCCCCAGGACGGTGGTTCGCGCGCGAGAGAATTTCGATATCGCCGCGCTTCCCGCAGAGGCGTTCGACGAGATCAACCGGATTGAGACGAGGCAGAGGTACAACGAAGTCGTCAAGACGGGTAGCCCCGGGTTTATTCCGCGGCGTCCGCAATAGATAGACGTGAACGGTATCCGGAGGGAAGCCATGCAGGAAGACAAGATACGTGAAGCCCTGAACGCGCACTGGCACGCGTCGGCGGTCGGCGATCTCGACACGGAACACGATATTTACGACGATGATGCCATCTGTGACTATCCCCAATCAGGGGAGCGAATTATAGGGCGGAGCAATTTGCAGGCGCTGCGGAGTCATCATCCAGATAAGCCATCAGGTTTCAATGTCAGGCGAATTCAGGGAGAAGGTAATCTCTGGGTCACGGAGTACACCATCAATTATGAGGGGCGAACGGCTTACACGGTAAGTATCATGGAGTTCTGCAACGACAAGGTGATTCACGAGACCCAGTATTTTTCGGATCCCTTCGAGGCGCCGGGTTGGCGGAGTCGCTGGGTTCAGCAGATCGCGTGACGTCGCTCGGTCAACGCTCAATGCAAACGCCCGCGTGGCACTCTGCCGGCCAGGAACGCACTTGATCCCAGTGGGATGACAACCTTCCTGCCACTAGCGAGACCTGGCCGAGTGATCTGAGCCGAGGCGGACGTGGGAGCCCGCTCCCCGTCGGCAAGTTGAACGCCGACCAACTCACTGACGGCCGCCACAACACCCTGAAGATTCTCCTGCGCCAGAGAGGCATAGTCATTGCCGCTTTTTGCGGCGATCTCCCCAATATGCCGCCAGCAAGCCACCATTCCGTTCAAGGCGGCGTGCAGTTGCTCCGTCTGGAGAAATAGCGCCTCATAAACGGACCGTGAACAAAGCGCCATGGCAGCTAGAACCTGCGGTTGTTCGTCCAGCGGCGGCTTACCTGCTCGCGATATCAACCTCGCTACCCTCTCGAGTCCAGGGACGGCACGGGCCATCCAGTCGTAAACATCCGCATTTCCGGATTTGCCAGCACGGAGCGGTTGATATTTCAAAATGCCGTTATTCATGGAAAGCTCCCGAGAAGGGGAAGGCGAGCTCTCGCGGGCGAGAGAACAACAAGGATGAGTGGTTCAACACTGGTTGACCAAATGAACTTCGAAAGCGTGCGTCAATCATCACTCGAATCGCCGCACCGCCTGGTCGATTACGCAACGTTTGTTCCCGACACTGCCCGGAGATGATGCTGCGCGTGTTCGATGGTTTAACGTTAGAACTGGTGGATTGCGTACCGTGCGAAGGTGCACGGGCACGCCGAATGCTCTGACTTACACGGGACGGGCAATGAATGCCTTGGACGGCCGATACCGTCCAACTCGCATGGCAAACGTTGCGCCGGGAAATTCCCGCAGACGCTATCCCTCGGTCGCCTCCTCAAAGAATGTGTCGCGGCTCAGCCTGTGACGGCCGCCGCCAGTAAAACAACGGAGGATCCCATGATAGGGGTTGTCATTCCTGCCCATAACGAGGCCCATTTCATTAGCGCGTGCGTCACGTCAATCGTTCTCGCTGCCCGTCATCCCGGTCTTGGAGGCGAGCAGGTTCAGATCTTTGTCGTCCTTGACTCGTGTAGCGACGAAACTGGCGCTATCGCCAGGTCGCTTGGCGCCCAGATCATCCCGGTTGAAATGCGCAATGTTGGAGCGGCTCGCGCGACGGGTGCGCAGGCTGCGCTGGCGCAGGGCGCACGGTGGCTCGCTTTCAGCGATGCCGACACGACTGTCGCCGAGGACTGGCTGGTGCAGCAACTAAACTGCCGCGCCGACGCCGTGTGCGGTGTCATCAGCATCGAGAACTGGGCAGGGCACTGCGCCGCGGTACAGCACGACTTCACTAGTACTTACCGGGATCGGGACGGCCACGGCCATATCCATGGCGCGAACCTGGGCGTGTCGGCTGTGGCTTATCACGCGGCGGGGGGATTCAGACCGCTCGTATCGAACGAAGACGTGGCGTTTGTCGAAGCGTTGATCGTTGCGAACGTATCTATCGTGTGGAGCGCCGCAACACGGGTAATTACAAGTGCTCGCCTGGACTCGCGGGCACCCAGTGGGTTCGGCGCCACGCTGCGGGCAGTGAGTTTGCAGATGGAGACCACGGACGATTTCGCCAAAGACGCATCGCTTTAGAGGTATGAAGTTGTCCCCTCAAAACCTGACACGGCGGCGGTGAGAGTTAGCCGTTTCCATTCGCTAATTGGCCGTATCGTCTGGCACGTCCAGACGTGTTCTTTGGAAAGCAGGCTCGGGTTACGTCGCGCGCGATGGCCGTGACCTCTCAACGGAGTGTCTTGATCATCTGATCGGCGCAAGGATGGCATTGACGACCCACGCCGCCATGCCGACGCGGATGGAGCAGCTGACAAGACAGGGGCGGCCGCCAGCTGAATGCCTCAGGCACGAACGACTCAGTGCCCGTCACATGTACATCATGTACACGCAGCGGCCGCCGTCTCACGGCTTCAGTACCACCTTGATGCAGCCGTCTTCCTTGTCCCGAAACGTCTTGTACATGGCGGGTCCTTCTTCGAGCGAGACCGTGTGGGTGATCACGAAGGATGGGTCGATCTGTCCTTCCTGAATACGATTCAAGAGATCGTCTGTCCAGCGGTTGACGTGCGTTTGACCCATCTTCCAGGTAAGCCCCTTGTTCATGGACGCGCCGAACGGGATCTTGTCGATGAGGCCGCCATATACGCCCGGCACAGATAATATGCCCGCCGGACGACACACGTAGATCATCTCGCGCAGGACGTGCGGACGATCGGTCTCCAGCATGACGGCTTGCTTGACGCGGTCGTACATAGCGTCGACGGAGCGGGTTGCATGAGACTCCATGCCGACTGCGTCAATGCATTTTTCCGGGCCTTTGCCATTCGTGAGTTCTTTGAGCCGATCGAGCACGCTCTCTTCGTCGAAGTTGATCGTGATTGCACCACCCTCCCGGGCCATCGCAAGCCGCTCCGGCACGCGGTCGATCACAACGACCTGTCGTGCGCCCAGAAGCACCGCGCTGCGGATCGCCATTTGACCCACGGGCCCGGCGCCCCAGATCGCGACAGTGTCCTCGGGTTGGATATCGCAGTTCACCGCGGCCTGCCATCCGGTTGGGAAGATGTCGCCCAGGAAGAGCACCTGTTCGTCAGTCAGGCCATCGGGGATCTTGACGTGCGTGGTGTCTGCCATCGGCACCCGTACATATTCCGCCTGCCCGCCGGGGTAGCCTCCGGTCAGATGTGAATAGCCGAATAGGCCGGCAGTGGTATGGCCGAATACCTTGTCTGCCTTTTCCTTGTTACGGTTACTGCGCTCGCATACGGAGAAATTGCCCCGCTTGCACTGATCGCATTCGCCGCAGAAGATCGTGAACGGTATGACGACGCGGTCGCCGACGCTCAGCGCCTTATTGTCCTTGCCGACCTCGACCACTTCACCCATGAACTCGTGGCCCATGATGTCGCCGCTCTCCATCGTCGGCATAAAGCCGTCGAAGAGGTGAAGATCTGAACCGCAGATGGCGCAAGTGGAGACCTTGATGATCGCGTCGCGCCCATCTTCGATGATTGGGTCTGGGACCGTGTCGCAGCGGATGTCATGTTTGCCGTGCCAGCGTAATGCTCTCATTGGAAGCTCCCGTTAGATTCGCACGCCAGCGCTCGCATACGGCTGCATGCATGAGGCTGGCTCGTGAATAGCGCAATGAGTATTCCTGCCTGCGGAAGATGCCGTTGGCGCGCGCAGGTCACCGTTCGATTCGCGTATTGAATCGAGTCAGGAAATGATTGCGGAAGTCACGGGTTGCCAGCGTGACATTGCACGGTCGGACCATAATGGGCGAAGCGTTTCACGCAACGGTCGCGAAAATAGCAACATTCCTACAGTCGACTCCATCGCCTCGAAATCTACGGGCTTGAGAAAGAAAGCGTCCCAGAGCGGAGGCTTTTGCCGAAGCTGCGCCTGCGCGGAAACCATGATTACCGGTATTGCCGTGAGGGCAGGGTAAAGCTTAAGACGCCGACACAACTCGACCCCATCCATCTCCGGCATGCTGCAATCCGTGACAATGAGGTCCGGCAAAATTCTTCCAGCATGTTCCAGCGCGCTCCTGCCGTCTTTGGATAAAAGCACCCGATATCCGCGCCATTCCAAAGCCGCGCTTAAGGCAGCCAGAATTTCTGGATCGTTATCGACTAGAAGGATGGTTGGCATGGGAAACGTCCGGAGCGTTTCATGAACCGGCGCAACAATCATGCCGCTGGTGCGCGGACCACTGCGGTTTCCCCATAATTACGGCGAGTGCGAACATTGGCCCCGCGCATTCGGCCCGTGTCGATTGGGTTCACCTGTTTTACCGTTCTCCGACCGCAGCCGGCTCGCCTTGGCGCTGCGGTTCCGAAGCTGTTATCTCCGCAGCTATGGAGCCATGGTTAATGATTGCCACCAGCGAGATGCCGCCGATCATATTGCCAAGCAAGGTAGGCGCAAAAAATCCGCGCAGATAATCCTGAAGACTTGCTGCGCCGGTCATTACGCCGTAGCTCGCCTCAACCGAGCCGGCGATGATATGTGAGAGCTTGCTGATCGCTACCACATAGGTGATCAACAGAATTGTCACGAGCCGGGCCGAGCGCGCACTGGGGAGTAACCAGACCATCAGCGCAATGAGCCAGCCGGCAAATACCGCGCGAACGACCGTCACTAGAAAGCTCCCGGAATACGGCTGCGTTGCCAGTGCACCCAGCGACTTGACGACATTCTCGGAAAATACGCCCGGAATCTGGAGCATCGCAGCGAATATCAACGTGCCGCCAACATTCGCCGAGAGCACCAGTATCCAAAGCCGGGCGGTCTTTGCGACAGTTTTCATGTCGCGACGCGTAAGCACCGGCAGTACGGCGCTCAGTGTGCTTTCAGTGAATAGCTGCTGTTGGCCGAGGATGACGATGACAAAGCCGACTGTGTAACCGAAAGAAGTGACGAGGAAGCGCCACGAGGTGTCGGGCAATGAGCTTTCAATGACCGCCTGTGTCAGGAAAGAAAATCCCATCGACAACCCCGCCGCCAGTGCGGACATGACCAGGGCTCCTGCCGTTCGGGCCATGGCGGCCTCGCCTTCTTCTCTGACGACCTCGTGGATCACCAGGGCGCGAGGAGAGGCGTGTTGGGCTGCCTGTTTCTGTTCGCCGTCGTCGAGATGGGGAGAATTGGAGCCTGTATCTGAACCGGGCATGTTCGAAATCCTGGAAAAGCCGGTCATCTTGCGGTGTCGCAGATTCTTCGGCGAACTGAGGGGAGTGGCGCCACGAATGGTCGGCGCACGCGACCAGCCGCTGCGATGCTCAGGCGGCCTTGAGGATTGCCTGGTGAATGGTCCTGCCTAGCCAGGCCGTGATCCCTGATCGGGCGGCAATGCCGAACAGACGCCGAGGTCCGAATGCTATGGCGCCGACGCTCAAAGCAAGGACCAACGTGACGTGTGGCGCATCTGGTAGCGAGGCCAATATGCCGGCGGCAGGGTGCCGGTTTCGATCGCGCGAGCCGGAGATTGGCTGGGGCGCGCTGTTCGCTTCGACCAGCGCCGCGCGAGAGTCCGCCATTCGCGTCAGAATCGCGGTCTCCTGTTCCCTGTTGCCGATTGCGCGTTTCATTTGAGGGCTTCCCTAAGAGTGTCGAGATCGCTCCGAATCTCAGTCTGGAGTATCTGCAGCGATTGTCCGGGCTTCTGCGAGCGAACGATGAGCAGGGCGACGACGGACACCGCTAGCCACATACCTGCAACGCCCCACACCACTTGCAGGAAATAAGGGGTGCCCCAGGCAGTCGCGATGACCGCGATACACACGAACGACAGCGTGAAGAGGGCGGCCACGGCCAGGACTACGAGTGCGCTTAGTTCGCGTACCAGACGTTGCCGGGTCTCTTCGAGTTCAATCCCAAGCAGTTCACCATAGTCGGTAGCTCGCTCGACGCAGAATGCGCTGACGTTTCGCCACTTCGTGATTTTTGAGCGCACGGACATTACGAACTCCTCGGAGCAGGCACGTTTCGAAAGCACCGTCGGGCAGCCGTGCAATCGGGTGCATAACGGTTTGGTCCTGTTAAGGCCGAGACGTCTGCCACGTTAATCCCGCTCTCTCCAGTCGCCGCGGTTGTTGTCGGCAACAGAGCGACTTGATGCATGCAACGCTCCGAGAATAAAGCCGACGCCGGCGGCAATCGCAAGCGCCGCAAACGGCTTCTCCACGGTTGATTCGCGTACCACGTCCGTAAAATCTGCACAGAGTTGCTGCGCTTTGCCACTCAATTCCTTTGCGGTTCCGCCAATTTGCGCGCTCGCGGTATCCAGCAGATCCTTGCCCGCTGCCTGCACATTGCTTGCAACTTCGGCTACTGTTTTATCTCCGTTCGTCGTTTCCATTTCCTGATCCTCGAATGATTGCGCGCTTTCTGCGCGTGAAAATTATTCAACCGAAACCGTCAAGCGTGCGATGCACAGAGTGTGCACAGGCCGGCTTCTATGTCGCGTGCCAAACGAACCGCACGAACCGGGCCCGCTACTTCGTTCTGTATGCGTAGAGTCCATCGATTCGTTCTGTCGTACTCAAATCAGCGCGGCATAGGGCACACGCTCCCCTCAGCAACCAGGTGCCGCCGATGGGAGCGCATGAAAGCGATCACGGACGCTTTAGCGGCGCCGAACCTGCGTTATCGGCAGGCAATGCGGACGGTGCGCTTTCGACGCGCTCGACCTCGACTTCCGTGCCTTTGAGCGTTTCATTGATTGTCTCGGTACGCTCCGAAGCCTCCTTGCCGACCGTCACTTCCTCGATCACGTGAGCAGTCTTCGCGACAACTGGGTGTTCGGCGGTTTCCCGTACTTCTACCGATGTTGCTTTGAGGTCTTCGGGCGTCGCAATACGGTTCGCCGGATGACGCTCGATCGTGGCATGCTCTTCGCGCAAAGTGACCGCCTCGCTGACGGGCGTTTCGGTGGCGCGTGAATAGACGCGCACACCACCGGTCTGCACCTCGCGCTTGCCCACCTCGAGCGACTCGCGCACCACGGCAAACGACTGGCGCTCCGCTGCGGTTTGTTCGGCGGAGTACTGCGCCGCAGTCGGGTCATATCCTTGATAGCCGGAGTTTTTCCACTGCGACACGCGTTCTTCAATATCCACGGCACCCGCTTCGTGCAGCGCGGAGCGAACCGCTATCAGCTGTGCTTCGTCGACGACGGTCACCGTGAGGACCGCGCCGCCGCGTCGTACGGCTTCCTGATAGTGGCCGACCTCGGCAGGCTGTTCTCCGCCGCCGAAAAGTTTGCCGAAGAAATGCCCGATCTTGTACGAAGCGCTTTCCTCGACGTGCCCGGCCGGTTCGTCGACGCGACTGTCTTCCGCCGCTGCAATGCCCGTCTGACCAGTCGCGTGAACTTCCATGCTGCTTCTGGAAATTCCGGTCTGCGTGAGTTGTGACTGCGCGTCATCGGCCTGTTCAAACGAATCGAATACGCCTACGAGAACCTGTGCCATTTTCTTACTCCAGATGTGAGTGGCTTTATTTCAGCCGGGAGTTAACTGCGATCCTTCAAAAATCCTTCAAAACGTCGACTACTCACCATCTTCGGACGACGGTGCCGCAGGTTGCGCGAGCCAGTCTCCGTGAGTTCCGGTTCGCCGCTCGACCACGATCTCCTGCCGTTGCACTTCAGCCTCGTGCACGCTGACTTCTTCGACTTCTTCAAGTCCGATACGGATTTCTTCCTTCAACATCAATCTCATCTCCGTGACGGGCACGTATTCGAAGACCGGGACCACCAGGACGTTTCCTTCCTGACGCGGCTCGAATTCGTTATCGACCATACGGTTCGCACTCACGCGTTCAATTGTGACGATGCGACGCCTGATGGCGACCGGTATCTCCTTCAACTCTTTGTGGACGATTGTCCGCACGCGTACGGTTGCTACTTCCTCTTGCGCGACATCGACGTGCAGTCGTTCCTCGACCGCGGCGATGTTCATCGTCGCAGCGGCCGGTGCTGATGGCGGATTGAACATGTCCTTGCTGTCGGCCATGAGGGTTCCTTCAACGGATTTCAACGAACCAGATCAGGGCGTGTGATTGACCGGCATGACGCGAGTCGGGTTGCGGCGCGGCGGGGCGTCGTCGGCCGATGCGCCACCGGCCTCTTCAAACGGCGGCTGATGGCGAAATCCGGCCTGACCTGAAACGATGGAGATAATTGCGCCGACCACCAGTGCTGCGAACGAAAACCATGAAGCTCGCGCTACAGCGCGTGCCGCGGTATCGGCTGCCTGACGTGCGTCGGCTTCGGCTTGCGGGCTCGACGCTTCAGCGGTGGCCGAGGCAATTGCGCCTTGTACCCGTTGCGTCAGCGAGCTTGCCATCGTGCCGCTTCCGCCCGCCGGATTCGCCGTTGCGCCAACCGTTGCGCCGGTCGATGCAACGCTGCCGGCGGCACTCACCGTTGTCCCGACCAGGGATGTCGCGCCATAGACCACCATGAGAATCATGACCGCCCACGCCAGCAGGCCATGAAGCCAGCCGAGTACGGGAGCGCAACGGCCCGCGAAGTAGGAGCCGATAAAAACCGCGACGACCGTCATCACGACCAGATACGCTCCTGAGCCGAAACCAAATCCCTGCAGCGGATTGGGGCGAGAAAGGGGGGCGAGGGCAGACATGCCGATCGCCGCTCCGAGCACGCTGAGGACGAGATAAACGATCAGCGAGAGAATGACGCCGGCGATGACGGAGCCCCATGAGACGCGGGGCAGCCCGCCTTGGGAAGTGAGGAGTCGCATAGATAGACCTGCAAGGTTGGCATTACGTGGCCGGCCGGAGCGGACGCTCCGGTTGGTGACGCAATGGGTATCGCAACGGCTGTACCCAGGTGCTCGCGGATGTTGTGGCGGCCCCATTGAGGTAGGAAGTGTGAGTAAGCGATTGCAAATGCGTGGATCCCGCTTGGGAGGGCGGCAAAGTCGCGAGGAAATTACTTCGCGAGGCAGCCATGGACGCGCGGTGCGAGACGCACCTTTGACAATTGCAGGCTCTACGCGGTCAACTGGAGAATGTGCTATCTGTTGTTGCGGGCTACGCGGTCAGCAATTACCTCAGCGGCAGAGGTTTGCAGAACATCACGACGCAATGCACTGCAGGGAAGATGTCGGATGGTTTTGCTTCAATTGAGTCCCTGGCTCGTTACCCGCGATCGCGTGCCCGAGCGAACAACCTGAGGCTGCAAACTTGCGCCACAGTCGCTCAGCGCGCGAACTGAGCCTGTGCGAGCCGGCCGAGGCGATGGACGCCGTCCTCTATGCGGTCGCTCCAGACATGCCCGGCGCTCAAGCGCAGGCAATTGCGAAAGCGTCGGCTTGCGGAAAAGACGTCACCGGGTGCGAAGCAAATGCCTTGTTCGAGTGCTTCGTCGAAGAGCGCTCGCGAATCGAAGCGCCTCGGCAGTTCCAGCCAGAGCATGAAACCGCCCGCTGGCCGGCTTACTTTCGTACCGGGCGGAAAACTCGTTTCGATCGCACGCGTCATGCGCCCAAGGTTCTCTTCGAAGATGCGCCGCACGCCGCGCAAGTGTGCGTCGTATGCGCCGCTCTCCAGAAAGTCGGCGAGCGCGACCTGAGGCAGGACAGGGCAGCAGAGGCTGAACGCCAGCTTGCGTTCCATCACCTGCTGCGCGTAGGCGCCCGCCACGATCCAGCCGACCCGATAGCCAGGTGCCAGGCTCTTCGAAAACGAGCTGCAGTAGATCGTATTTGCGCCGCCGTCGAGCGCAATGAACGGCTTGGGCCGCTCGCGTCCGAAGTGGATGTCGCCGTAGACGTCGTCTTCGATCAGCGGCACGGCATGCCGTGCAAGCAGCCCAAGGAGCGAGCGCTTGTCGGCTTCGGCCATCGCGCAGCCTAGCGGGTTATTGAAATTCGACGACAGCACGCAGGCGGCCACCGGTTCCGTATCGAGCAGACGGGCGAGCGCGTCGACGTCGATCCCGCGCGTCGGGTCGGTGGGCAACTCGAACGCCTTCAGGCCCAGCACTTCGAGAGTATGGAGGAGGCCAAAGTAAGTGGGGGATTCGATCGCAATCGAATCGCCGCGCTTCGCGACAGCGGTCAGCGCGAGTGTTAGTGCCTCGGTGCAGCCGTTCGTGATGAGCAGGTCGTCGGGCGACAGCGCGTGCCCGAAGTGCATTGCCCGCTTCGCGATTTCGCGGCGCAGGCGCGGGTCGCCTTGCGGTGCGCAATAGATGTTGTAGCGCGTGCCGTGTTGACGTGCGGCACGCGCGAGCGCGAGGTCGAGCCGCTTCGACTGCAGTAACGCCGCATCGGGTACGGCGCAGCCGAGCGGCACCAGCGCCGGGTTCGAGACGTGCTCGAGCAGTCCCGCGACGGCGCCGCTGATCGATACGGTCGACGCTTTTGCGCGCGGCCGCGAGACCGACGGCAACGCGAGCGCGCCACGTCGCGAGCTCGCGACGTAAAAGCCTGACTGCGGCCGCGCGACCAGAATGCCGCGATCCTCGAGCAGGCGATACGCCTGTAACACCGTGGAGATACTGATGCTGTGCTGTTCGCTGACGGCGCGCACGGAGGGCAGACGCGTGCCCGCCGCGAGCGCGCCATTGTCGATCATGCCGACGATGAGCTCAGCCAGGCGTTCGTAGCGGTATGGAGTGGGCGTGTCCAGGTCCATGCAAGGGCTCATAACGTTGTAATCGGTGTAATCGACGATTATCGACGCGGCGCCCCGGCTCGCCAAGAGGAATTGTGATGGTCCATTTCGCAGAAAATTGTGACTGTTATGGTCGGGCGGTGGGCGCTACGATGCGTGTGTTGCGATCGCGTTTCAAGGAGCCGGAGTGCTGCGCACAGCAATAACTGCTGTCGGGCTGGGCCGGAACGGCTGTTTGGCTGCTTGGCTGCTTGCAACGGATCGTCTGACAAACATTTCACGGCAAATGCAAGGCAAAAGCATGCAGGGTATTCAACGGAACGTCGACGAACGACAGCAGGCTGACCTCAGCGAATCGAATCCCCAGTCGTGGCGCGGGCGATTTCCTCGCAACGAGATCATTTCACTTCTCAATGTGAACCGGCCGTTCAACCTGGCGGAGAGCACGTCGCAGGACCTGACGCTCGGCGAACTGCTGTCTCTGCCGGGTCTCGAGGATATCCGCAATCTGAAGCTCGGCTATGGCACATCAGCCGGTTCGGTCGCGCTTCGCGAGGCAATTGCCGAGGGCTGCAACGTCCCAGCCGAGCAGATCATCACGACGCAAGGCACCGCGCTCGGTCTGTTTCTTCTCGCTTTCGAAGTGTGCCGCTCGGGCGACGAGGCTGTGCTCGCGACACCCTGCTTTCCGCCGAGCCGGGATTGCCTTCTAGGCGCCGGCGTCAGCGTTCGCGAGGTCAAGTTGTCATTCGAGCATGGTTATCGACTGGACCTGGACCAGATCGACGCAAATCTGTCGCCGAAAACGAAGCTGATCAGCATCGCTTCGCCACAGAATCCGGCGGGTATCCAGACGTCACGTGCCGACGTCGAGAAGCTTCTCGTCTCGATGGCAAAGCGGTCTCCGGACGCGATACTTTTCATCGACGAGACCTATCGGGAGGCGAGCTATGGCGACAATGCGGCGCTCGAGAGTTTCGCGGGACTCGATCCTCGGATCGTTACCGGCGCGTCGGTGTCGAAGGCGCTCGGCGCGCCGGGCTTGCGCACGGGTTGGCTCACCGTGGCGAACGCGGATCTGCGGGAGCGTCTGGCCGTCGCCAAAATGAACACTGTAATTTCCGGTTCGGTACTCGACGAGACGCTCGCCACGGCGCTTTTGCGCAACAGGGAAGGCGTGCTCGCACCGCGACGCCGCTTGCTCGCCGCTGCGCTTGAGGAGCTCGCGCTTTGGCGCGAGAGCGAGCACGAGCGCATCGAGTGGGTGCGTCCTGACGCCGGCGCGTTGTGCTGCCTGCGCCTGCGCGCCGACGCATTCGACGACATTGCTGTCGCGCGTTTCTGGGACCTGCTACCGGGTCATGATTTGCAGCTGGCATCCGGCGCATGGTTTGGCGAAAGCAGCCGTGTATTCCGGCTGGGCTTTGGCTACCTGCCGCCTGCGCGTCTCGGACCCGCACTGTCGGCACTTTCAACGGTCATGAACGCCGCTACGGCGTGACATGTCGGTATAGGCTGGAAACATCACGATGAAACTCGTCCGATTTGGTCCGCCTGGTGACGAGCGGCCAGGTATTCTCGACGCCTCCGGAGCGGTGCGCGACGCCGGCAGCCTGGTCCGCGATTGGTCAGGGAGCGCGTTGGAGGCAAGCTCTTTGAGCGACATATCGCGGGCTGATTTTTCGCGGCTACCGGAGGCGCCTTCAGCCTCCCGCCTGGGTAGCCAAATCGCAGCGCCAGGCAAAATCGTATGCGGGGGACCGAACTGCGCGGACCACGCAGAGGAAAAATGATTCGCCACACTCGACGGCGGGCGACCGGAATCCTAACTGCTGGACATGTGGAGCACAGCTATGAAAGTAAGAATCGCATATCTCGAGGAGCCGCCGTTCTACTGGACGGGTGAAGATCATTCGGTGACGGGCGCCGACATCGAACTGGCCGAGGTGGTGCTTCGGGCGATCGGTGTGACCTCCATCGAACATCAGTTGACCTCGTTTGAAGAACTTCTGCCGGGCGTCCAGGAAGGGCGGTGGGACATGAACGTGCCCATTTTCGTAACCGCCGAGCGCGCCGGGCGTGTTGCGTTCAGCGTGCCGGTCTGGGCGTTGGGCGACGGATTCCTGCTTCGCCAGGGCAATCCGAAAGCGCTGACGGGTTACGGGGCCGTCGCGGCGCGCAACGACGCGCGGCTTGGAATCGTCGCCGGGACGGTTCAGCTCGACTCTGCAAAGTCGGCCGGCGTGAACGATAGCCAGATCGTGGCGTTCAAGGGCCAAACCGAAGCGATCGACGCGCTGCTCGCGGGAAAGATCGACGCCTACGCGAGCACGGCGGTTGGCAGCCGTGTCCTTGCCAGTGCCAATCAGGAACTGGAAGTCGTGGCGCACGAAACGGGCAAGGACGGCAGAGCACCTGTGGGCGCGTTCTCGTTCAGCAAGGTCCGTCCTGACCTTCTGCAGGCGGTGAATGAGCAACTTCGCAAGTACCTCGGTTCGGCCGATCACCGTGCCCGCATGGCGAAGTACGGGCTCACACAGACAGAGCTCGACAGCGTGAGCACAACGTGAGCGCAGCCTGAGTGCGACCTGAGTGCGCACGATGCTGCGCGATGCCAGATGTTCACGCGAGTCAGACGAGGCGAACATGAAACGATCTTATAAAGTGGTTGACGTCTTCACCGCGAGGCCGCTTCTGGGCAATCCGGTGGCCGTGGTACTGGACGCGGAGGGTCTGACTACTGACGCGATGCAAGCCGTCGCGCGCTGGACCAACCTGTCGGAAACGACATTTGTCCTTCCGCCAACGACAGCCGCGGCCGACTATCTCTTGAGGATCTTCACGCCGCGTAGTGAGCTTCCCTTCGCGGGACATCCGACTCTGGGCAGTGCACACGCCGTCGTGGAAACGGGACGCGTCACACCACGCGAAAACGGTCGATTGATTCAACAATGCGGCATCGGCCTCGTCGAATTGACACTCGAAGAGCGAGGCGCAGACCGCCAGCTCACGTTCGACCTGCCGCCTGCGAAGTTGGCGCCGCTGCTTGCGGCAGACGTGACGGAGCTGGAGCTGATCCTCGGCTGCAAAGTGGACCTCAAAACTGCGCCAGGCATCGTGAATGTCGGCGCCATCTGGATTGTGGCGCATCTGAACGATGCCGCTTCCGTACTGAAACTTCAGCCGGACTTCGCCAGGTTGGCGCAGCTCGAGCGCCGCCTCGGCGTCACGGGTCTAACTGTATTCGGCCCGCGCGAGCGCGGAGACGATGCGGCAATCGAAGTGCGTACCTTCGCGCCATCCTGTGGGGTGGAGGAGGATCCTGTCTGCGGAAGCGGCAACGGCAGCGTCGCTGCTTTCCAGTGGCAGCGCGGCCTGCTGCCGCCAGGCGGAACACAATACGTGGCTGCTCAGGGACGCTGCGTGGGTCGAGATGGACGAATCAAGGTAAGCGTGGATGCGAACGGGAATGTGCGCGTGGGCGGTTCCTGCGTCACCTCCGTGGAGGGCTTGCTGACGCTCTAGACAGGGACCGGACGCGAGACGCGCTGAAACGGCTTGCGCGTTGGCTATCGACATTTTCCGCATTCCATGCCAATCCGACCACGGAGGTAGCGGATGTAGAGACGCTTGCAAAGATCGCACACGACGTCGGCGCCATGCTGTCGATCGACGCAACGTTCACGCCCTCGCCGATATGTTTCGCGGCCTCGAACACGACGCGGATTTCGTGGTTCATGCGCACGGGTTTGCCCCGAATCTGGTATCCGCAAAAATCGTCGATGCCAGTGAACGCACGAAACTGCAGACAACAAAAAACCCCGTAAGACTTTGATCTTACGGGGTTTCTCGAACTACATCGGCTTACACCGGAACAACTGATGGTGCCCAGGAGAGGACTCGAACCTCCACGGTGTTGCCACCGCTAGGACCTGAACCTAGTGCGTCTACCAATTCCGCCACCTGGGCACGTTTTCAAGCTAGAGCGCTATTTTAGCGTGCTGATTTAGCGTGTCAATCCCCACCTGCAAACTAACTCCGCTTCAATCGACCGCCCGGATATCGCCTGCAGTAAAGCGATGCTTCACCACTCGACAACCGTCCCGCCAACTACTCAATCGGCCAACAATCCGCGCTGATAAACAGAATCGGATCATTCGGCTTCGCACAAAAAGTAAAGCCGCTCGTAAGCGGCTTTACTTTTGAATCTGGTGCCCAAGAGAGGACTCGAACCTCCACAGTGTTGCCACCGCTAGGACCTGAACCTAGTGCGTCTACCAATTTCGCCACCTGGGCAGGTGATGAACAGCAAAGAACGCCATTATAGCGACAGATTGGAGGCTGTCAAGCGTTTCTCAAAACTCACTTAAACATCGTGGCGACGAGCGTGCGTGCGCCTCTGGACAAGCGTCCGGCATCTATTGACAGGGCCGCTTGGCGCGCAATACGGGTGTTAGAATGCCTCGCAGTAGTTCGTTGGCACGGTGCACACACCCGTCGGACTCAGCCTTGAACGAGCTGGACCCGAGCAGTTTTTTTCTGTGCATTTGCAGGTGCAATTCAAGCGCAGCTAAAGCGTAACCAGAGCGCACTGTAATCGCTTCTTAAGCCGAGCCACATCGCGATCGACGTCCATGCAACGAGAAAAAATCATCGACAAGCCCTTGAGCAAATTTCCGTATCCGATTCCAAGCCGCGAGGAAATCCTCGGCGTCCTGCGCACGAGTGAAGCCCCGCTTGCCGCGAACGACATCGCCGAAGCCTTGTCGATCAAGCGCCAGGAGCGCGAAGGATTTTTCAAGCGCCTCGGCGCGATGGAGCGCGACGGCCAGATCCGGCTCGATCAGCGCAATCTCTATCAGCTGACTCATCCGTCGAACTTCGTCGCGGGCCGTGTGCAAGGCCATCGTGACGGCTACGGCTTTCTGATTCGCGACGACGGCCAGGACGATCTGTTCCTGCCCACCGCCGAAATGCAGAAAGTCATGCACAACGACCGCGTGCTTGCGCGCATCGTCGGCTATGACCGGCGCGGCCGTCCGGAAGGGCATATCGTCGAGGTTACGGATCGCGCCAACAAGCGCGTGATCGGCCGCCTGCTCAACGAGAACGGCGCGCTGATCGTGGCGCCCGAAGACAAGCGCATCGGCCACGACATCCTGATCCAGCAGAACACCAAGAAGGCCAAGGTCGGCCAGGTGGTGGTGGTCGAGCTGACCGATTTCCCGAGCCGTCATTCGCAGCCGCTCGGCCGCGTGGTGGAAGTGCTCGGCGATATCGACGACCCCGGCATGGAAATCGAAATCGCGGTGCGCAAGTACGGCGTGCCGCACGAATTCAGCCAGGCCGCGCTCGACGAAGCCTCGCGCCTGCCCGACGAAGTGCGCCCGGTCGACGCGCGCCATCGCATCGATCTACGCGACGTGCCGCTCGTCACGATCGACGGCGAAGACGCCCGCGACTTCGACGACGCCGTGTACTGCGAGCCGGTGCAGGTCGGCCGCGGAGAAGGCTTCCGCCTGATCGTCGCGATCGCGGACGTCTCGCACTACGTTCACCCGAAGAGCGGGCTCGACGCCGACGCGATCGAACGCAGCACCTCGGTGTATTTCCCGCGCCGCGTGATCCCCATGCTGCCGGAGAAACTGTCGAACGGCTTGTGCTCGCTGAACCCGCACGTCGACCGTTGCGTGCTGGTCTGCGACATGATCGTCACCGCGCGTGGCGAAGTGAAGGCGTATCAGTTCTATCCCGGCGTGATGCACTCGGCCGCGCGTCTGACCTACACGGAAGTCGCCGCGGTACTGAAGAACACCAAGGGTCCGGAGGCCACGCGCCGCGCCGCCTTGCTGCCGCAACTGCAGAATCTGTACGGCGTCTATAAGTCGCTGTTCGCCGCGCGCCAGAAACGCGGTGCGATCGACTTCGATACGACCGAGACGTATATCGTCTGCAATGCGCAGGGCAAGATCGAACAGATCATTCCGCGCACCCGCAACGACGCGCACAAGCTGATCGAGGAATGCATGCTGGCCGCGAACGTCTGCGCGGCCGACTTCCTCAAGCGCAACAAACATCCGGGGCTGTTCCGCGTGCATGCCGGACCGACCGCGGAAAAGCTCGAGAATCTGCGCACGTTCCTGCGCGGCATGGGTTTGACGCTGGCCGGCGGCGACAAGCCGCACGCGAGCGACTACGCCGCATTGATGGCGCAGATCCGCGAACGGCCCGACGCGCAGATGCTGCAAACCATGCTGCTGCGCTCCATGCAGCAGGCGGTCTACAGCCCGGACAACATCGGCCACTTCGGTCTCGCGTACGAGGCGTATGCGCACTTCACGAGCCCGATTCGCCGTTATCCCGACCTGCTCACGCACCGCGCGATCTACGCGATCCTGCAGGGCCGCAAATATCAGCCGGAGCCGCCGCAAGGCGTCGAGCTGAATACGGCGCTTTCGCCGCGCGCTCGCGCCATGCAGCAGGCCGACGATGAAAAACGCGGCCGCGTGCGCGGCAACAACGTGGCGATCTGGGAAGAACTTGGGCTGCATTGCTCGGCCAACGAACGCCGCGCCGACGAAGCCTCGCGCGACGTCGAAGCCTGGCTGAAGTGCTACTTCATGCGCGACAAGCTCGGCGAAGAATACGGCGGTATGGTGAACGGCGTGACGTCGTTCGGTATTTTCGTGCAGCTCGATTCGCTCTTTATCGAAGGCCTCGTGCACGTCACCGAACTCGGCTCGGACTACTTCCAGTACGACGAGATCAAGAACGAGTTGCGCGGCGAGCGCACCGGGATTCGTTATCGTCTGTCGGATCGCGTGCGGGTGCAGGTAAGCCGCGTCGATCTGGATGCACGCAAGATCGACTTCCGCCTCGTGCGCGACACGCCGATCAAGCCGCCTCTGGTGCGTGGGCCGTCGGCCGACAAATCGTCCGGTGAAAACGGCGGCGCACGCGTGCGTGCGTTGCCGCCGGCGGAAGGTGGCGCGCCAGCGCCGGGCGCGCGCCGCAAGAAGGCTGCGCCCGCGCAAACCGCGGCGGTCAAGGAAGCACGCGCAGCGCGCGGCGCGGCGAAGAAGCACGGCGCCGCGACCAAATCGGCACCGAAGCCGCAGGCACGCAAGAAGCGCTGACGCCGCCTGCTTGCTCAAACCGCGCGCATCGGGCACATAGCAACGTGCCGGTTGCGCGCGGTCTGCGTTTTATCGACGTCAGGCATCCGAACACAGCAGCCGCAGCGCATAACGAATAAGCACGTAAAGCACGTAAAGCACGCAGGTTCGTATTTATCACAGCAGCGCGCGTCGAACGCGCGCTCAATCAAAGGTTGTATCAGTCATGGCACGTCTCAAGGTTTTATACGGTTTCCACGCAGTGACCGCACGTATGCGGCATGACGCGTCCACGGTCGAAGAGGTCTATTACGATGCGACGCGCAAAGACCGTCGCATGACCGAATTCCTGCACGCGGCAAAAGAAGCCGGCGTGCGTCTGATCGCCGCCGACGAAACGCGTCTCTGG
Source organism: Paraburkholderia phytofirmans (assembly GCF_046028095.1). GTDB lineage: Bacteria > Pseudomonadota > Gammaproteobacteria > Burkholderiales > Burkholderiaceae > Paraburkholderia > Paraburkholderia phytofirmans_A. Next base: position 525,969 of record NZ_JAQQDJ010000005.1, on the reverse strand, counting down.
GGCCTCGCGCATACCGAGCGTCACCAGGGCGTGGTGGCTCGCGCGGGCGACATGCCGCTCGCGCAGAACCTGGCCGAACTGCTCGACGGCATCAACGGTTCGCCGCTGATTCTGGTGCTCGACGGCGTGACCGATCCGCACAATCTCGGCGCCTGCTTGCGCGTGGCGGATGCCGCCGGCGCGCACGCGGTGATCGCGCCGCGCGATCGCGCGGTGGGGTTGAACGCGACGGCCGCGAAGGTGGCGAGCGGCGCGGCCGACACCGTGCCGTACATCACCGTGACGAACCTGGCGCGCGCGCTGCGTGAGTTGAAGGATGCGGGGGTGTGGGTCGTCGGCACGGCCGGCGAGGCCACCAAGAGCCTCTACGACACGGAGCTGGACGGTCCGGTGGCATTGGTGATGGGCGCCGAAGGCGAGGGCATGCGGCGCCTCACGCGCGACACCTGTGACGTGGTGATGCAGATTCCGATGGCGGGCACGGTGGAAAGCCTGAACGTCTCGGTGGCGAGCGGCGTGTGTCTGTTCGAAGCGGTGCGTCAGCGGGCGGTGAAGAAGTAAACCCGCCACGACCGGCGCTAGTCCGCCACTCCGGTAAACTAGCGTTTTTTACTGCTCGCCTGCCTTTCCCATGACTCAAGACGAACTCAAACAACTGGTCGGCCAGGCCGCCGCCGACTACGTGAACGCCACCGTGCCCGAAGGCGCGGTGATCGGCGTCGGCACCGGCTCCACCGCGAACTGTTTCATCGACGCGCTGGCTGCCAGCAAGGCGCGCTATCGCGGCGCGGTGTCGAGTTCGCTCGCCACTACCGCGCGCCTGCAAGCGCACGGCATCAAGGTGTTCGACCTCAACGAAATCGATTCGCTGCCCGTGTACGTGGACGGCGCCGACGAGATCGACCACAGCGGCGCGATGATCAAGGGCGGCGGCGGCGCGCTGACGCGCGAGAAGATCGTCGCGTCGGTGTCGGACGTGTTCGTGTGCATCGCCGACGCCAGCAAGCTGGTCGACACGCTCGGCACTTTTCCGCTGCCGATCGAAGTGGTGCCGATGGCGCGTACCGCGATCGGCCGCCGCGTCACGGCGCTCGGCGGCGTGCCGGTGGTGCGCGTGACGAAAGAAGGCGTGCCGTTCATTACCGACAACGGCAACGAAATCATCGACGTCAAGGGTCTGCGTATCAGCGACCCGCGCACGCTGGAAACGCACATCAACGCATGGCCGGGCGTGGTAACGGTGGGCCTGTTCGCCGGCCGTGGCGCGAATCTGTGCCTGCTCGGCACGGACACCGGCGTCGAGACGATCGAGTACAGCAAGGGCTGAGTAACGCTGCCCAAACATCGCGCGCGGGCCTGGATAGACCGGCTCGCGCCGACATCGAATGCATGACTCGCATCTGGATCACGAGCGCGCGGCCTGGCTGACTGCCTGCGTCATCCGCTGTCTATATCACCCCTCTGAAATTCCATTCGCGCATCGGCCAGCACTTGTCCCGCAAGACGCTGCGCCAATGCCGTGACATCCCCCGCTTTGTAAGGAATGGGCGAGCGCCGAAGCGTCGATCGTCAGACGCATTGGAAGGCGAAGCCGCGGGGCACGCAGCTTCGCATTCGGCGAACGGCGACGCCTATTATTCGCGAGCTGTCGCGCGTCGAATGTGGGCACGCGCACGCACAGCAAACGTCGCGCCACATACACTCGTTGCTAGGCACAAAAGGCGTCAATTAAAAAACGAGGGGATCATGAAAGTGGCGATCGTGCACGACTGGCTGGTCGCGCCGGGCGGCGCGGAGAAGGCGCTCGAGCAGATCATCGAATGCTTTCCCGACGCCGATCTATTCAGTCTCGTCAATTTCCTCGCAGACCGTAAGCCGCTACGCGGCAAGTCCGTGACGACTTCATTCATTCAGCGACTGCCGTTCGCGCGACGCCACTATCGAGCTTATTTGCCGTTGATGCCGCTGGCCATCGAACGACTCGATCTGTCCGGCTACGATCTGATTATTACGAGTTCTCCTGCGCTCGCCAGGGGCGTGGCGGTCAGGCCGGATCAGAAGCTTGTGAGCTTCGTGCATTCACCGATGCGCTTCGCGTGGGATCTGCAACATCAGTCCCTACGCGAAGCGGATCTGACGCACGGGCCGAAGTCGTGGGCGGCGCGCGCGTTGCTCCACTCTCTGCGCGGCTGGGATTCGCACTCGGCGAACGGCGTCGACCGGTTGATCGCGAACTCGCATTTCGTTGCGCGTCGCCTGATGAAAACTTACCGGCGTGATGCGGCCGTGATTGCGCCGCCCGTCGACGTGGACCAATTCGAACTGTGCACGCGCAAGGAAGATTTTTATCTGACTGCATCGCGGATGGTGCCGTACAAGCGCATCGATCTGATCGTCGAAACCTTCAATGCCACACCGCACCGCCAGCTGGTCGTGATCGGCGACGGGCCGGAGATGGCGGCGATTCGCGCCAAGGCCGGTCCGAATGTGACGATCCTCGGCGATCAGCCGTTCGAGGTGCTGAAGGATCATGTGCAACGCGCGCGAGCTTTCGTGTGCGCCGCCGAGGAGGACTTCGGCAGCGCCGCGCTCGAAGCGCAGGCATGCGGCACGCCGGTCATCGCATTCGGCAAGGGCGGCGCGCTCGAAACCGTGGTGCCGATCGGCGAGGCGCATCCCACCGGCGTGTATTTCGAGCGCCAGACAGTGGTGTCGATGCTCGACGCGATCGATCGCTTCGAGCGTCAGCGCGACCAGATCACGCCGGCGGCATGCCGCGCGAACGCTGAACGCTTTTCGCCGGCAGTATTCCGGCGCGCGTTCATGGCCGAGGTCACGCGGACGATCGCAGCGGCGAGCCGGCGCAGAAAAGCAGTAGGGGCCGCCGACTTGGTCGAAGGTGACCACGTCGGCAGTTTCCGCATGATTGCGGGACGACGCTGAGGCAGTGAGCGGGCGTCTCATTATTCGCGCATTGCGAACTTCGCAATTTGCGAATAAAATGCTTTCGTCGTACCGCAGTAAGCAGCAAATAGCCGTTCGGACTATGCCGTCCGGCCGGCTATCGATGTCGATCCGTCCCGTTTAGCCTTGCACTTAGAGCGCGCACATTCAGCGCGCGAACGCGTGCGAGGAAATCCGATGCGGGTCATTTCAAAGAAAGCGTTGCTGGACTTCATAAAGAGACATCCGGGGGCGCGCAGTGCGCTATTGACATGGTATTCACTGGCGCAGGCATGCCTCGCGTATGGCTATAACGACCTGAAGCAGACGTTCGCCGGTGTGGACTACGTACCGCCTCAATACACGGTTTTCGACGTGGGCGGCAACCGGTTCCGGATCGTTGCGGCGATTCACTACAACAGGCAGTCGTTATTCGTTCGTCATGTACTGACGCATGCGGAATACGACCTTTGGACGAGGAAGAATCTAAACTCATGAATGCCGATCGCCTTCCGGGAGCTTTTCCCGACATCGCTCAAACCTGGGCCGCGCTGCAAACGCAGTTGCCGATCACGCCCATTCGCAACGAGCAGGATTACCAGACCATGGTGCGGCTCGCCAACTCGCTCGCTGATCATCTGAACGGCAACGAAGAGGATCCGCTCTCGGATCTGTTCGCGATCGTGACCGACCTGATCGAAAGCTGGGAAGCGCATAACGTGACGATTCCAAAAGCGGAGCCACGCGAGGTATTGCGGCATCTGCTGGAAACGCACGGACTCAAGCAGAAGGACCTGATAGGTATCGCGTCACCCACGGTGGTGAGCGATATTCTCGCGGGCCGCCGCGCCATCAGCAAGAAGGTGGCCAAGGCGCTGGCCGTACGTTTTCATACCGACGTCAGCGCGTTTCTGTAAAAAGCCGCGCAGCGCCGGCTTAGTTTCCGCGCCGTACGCGGTGCTGACCGGCAAGCTTTCCCGTTGCTCACTTCGTCCATTCGTTACCGGGCCGGCGGCATGTTTCAGGCCGTCGGCTTCGGTGCTTGCCGCATTGGTTTCGCTGTTTTTGCCGCGAGACATCAGCTTCGAGCCGCGCCGTTGCCAGTCGGGACTGAAGGCCATCTCGCAGTGATCAGAACGCGTTGCGCCCGACAAAGCCCTTGAAGATCGTGATGAACACGATCTTCATGTCGAACCAGAACGACCAGTTGTGAATGTAGAAGAGATCGAACTTGACGCGCGCTTCCATCTTTTCCACCTTGGTGGTGGCGCCGCGATAGCCGTTGACCTGCGCCCAGCCGGTAATGCCCGGCTTGATCCGGTAGCGGTGCATATAGCCGTACACCTGATCCTTGTATAGATCGTCGTGTTCAACCGCATGCGGACGCGGGCCGACTACAGACATCTGCCCGAGCAGCACGTTGAGAAACTGCGGCAGTTCGTCGAGACTGGTGCGGCGCATGAAGCCGCCGAGCTTCGTGACCCGCGCGTCGTTGCGCGAGGCCTGGGTGAGTTGCCCCTGCGCTTCGTGATGCACGGTCATCGAACGGAACTTGTAAATCGCGAACGGCTGGCCGTCCACGCCCTTGCGCGTCTGACGAAAGAACACCGGTCCCGGCGAGCCGAGCTTGATGCCGATCGCGAGCACCACGAAGATCGGTGCGAGCGCGAGCAGCGCGGCCGCCGCGAACAGGCGGTCGAAGATCAGCTTGGGCCACATCTGCGGCGACGAGAAGGGCGTCGCGCTGAGATTCAGCGTGGGTAAACCGACCACATCGACCAGCGCGTGATTGAAAAGCGAGAGGCTGCGTACATCGGGAATGAAGCGCAGATTCACGAAGTCATGCCGGAACATGCGCGTGAACCGGTAGATCGTATGTTCTTCTGACAACGGCAACGCAAGCCACACTTCGTTCACGTGATCTTCGCGCACCTTGGCGGCGAAGGCGTTCAGATCGGTCAGGACCGGCAGGCGGTTCAGACGCGCGCCGTATGCCTCGGCCGCTTCGAAACTGGTGTGGCAGCTCGTATCGAGCACGCAGACCGGTTTGAAGCCGGCTTGCGGCGCATGTTCGAGATGGGCGAGCAGTGTGCGCGCAAAACCCGGTGCGCCGACAATCGCGACAGTGCGGGAATTCATCCCGCGACGTCGCACGATGCGCAGCACCGCGTTCACGAGGCACTTTGTGACGATGATCAGCGCGCCGGAAATCACCGTCGAGTAACCGAACCACAAGCGCGACACGGCATCCATGCGATGCAGCGTGAAAGCCAATACAAGCGCGGTGAACACCACCACCATCCACGCCGCCGCCACTCTCGCCAGCATCGAGGGCAGCGGTTTGCCGCGCCAGGTTTCATACACCCCGAAGCCGGGGAACAGCAACAGCAGGAGGACGCAGTTAAAGGCAATCAGAAGCCGTTCGGTGTCCGACAGCGCGATCGGCGTCGAGAACCGCATCCAGTGAGCGAGCAGCCCTCCCGCAATCACGAAGAGTACGTCGAGGAATCGCGCAGTATTCCTGAACATATTTGACTCTACTCATTAGTCAGACGATCCAGCAGTTTACTCGACGGTTTCGGCCTGACGCAGACGCGGCAGAAGGCGGTCGAATTCGCGCTTGACGAGGCCGTAGCATTCGCAGGCGCGTGCTTCGAGTCCTTTACGGTCGAGCACCTTGATGTGGCCGCGGCTGTGATGGATCAGGCCTTCGTCGTGCAACTTGCCGGCCGCTTCGGTAATGCCTTCGCGGCGCACGCCGAGCATGTCGGCGATCAGTTGCTGGGTCACGGTCAGATCGTTCGACGCCACGCGGTCCACTTCGATCAGCAGCCACCGGCACAGTTGCTTGTTGAGCGCGTGATGGCGGTTGCAGGCAGCGGTTTGTGCGACTTGCGTGAGCAGGGCGTGCATGTACAGCAGCATCAGGCGGCGCAGGAAGTCGGAGCGGGCGAATTGCTGCTTGAGTGCCTGGGCGCTCATGCGGTAAGCGAAGCCGGCGCATTGCACCTGCACGCGGTTCGGCATGGTTTCGCCGCCCGTGAGCACCGGCACGCCGGTCATGCCTTCGCGGCCGACCGCGGCGATCTCGACCGAGCTGCCGTCTTCCATTGTCGAGAGCATCGAGATGATCGCGGTGGTCGGGAAGTAGACGTGATGAATGCGCTGACCGGAGTCGCACAGCAATTGCTCGGTGCGCAGATGAACCAGTTCGAGATGGGGAGCCAGCGCCTGCCATTCATGGGACGGCAATGCGCCGAGCAAATGGTTACCGTGCAAATCGGATTGAAGTGTCAGCATGATCGGTCCTCGCGTGAAAGTCGCGCTCTGCGTGACTTTCTGTTTTTGATCCGATGCCTGCATCCCTTTTGAACGGCGTGCTGCCTGGCGAGCAGCGAAGGATGAACAGGACCGGCCCCGTATTGGCCTTTGTTGCGCCGCCGCCGTTGTTGTGGATCTCTCTGCGGTGACGCGGTGTTGCGCTCTTGTATTAGCGAGGAGCGTGCCAGCGGGAGGGGAAACGAGCACTGGTGCGGGGTAACGCACCAAGGCTTAGCGCCGCGCGAAGCCAAACGTGACTTTTTGTTTCAAATCTGCACAACGTCCTCGCCACCGGCGGGCGCTTCCCAGGCTCGTCCTGTTCCTCGAAAGTCCTTGATGTTATTGGGTTAGCGGGCGCTGGGAGGGGGTGGAAGGCACCTGTCTCACCGCTGAATCAGCGCCGTGATGCACGTTCTCAAGCGGCGTCCGGGATGTGCCGGAATTGATTCAGATGTGTTCAACACGCTTGGTTCGCTGCCGCACGGATGACGATTTCGGCGCGCTAAAAGTCTGAGAAAAACCAACAGTGATTCCGCAGACCAGACAGATGAAGACGCGCAGCGCGCGGTTTTACGCGCCCTGCGAAGGGGTGGTTAGATCAGGGAGACCTTCAGCCGTAGAAGATGGCGGATATCGCATTGACCGCGCGAACTTCGCCCGCGGGCGCCGCGTATGTTGCATCAGCTTGAAACACGCCATTCGATGCCTGTGCAACGAATCTTTCCTGCGACGCGAGCGCAATGAGCGGCACGATGCATGGCCGGTTCGGCGGCAGATGGAACCAGTCGCGCGCGGCCCTATAGTGTGTGTCAACGATATGAACGAAACGCACAAAACGCTTCGCTTCGATCACGAGTTGCCAGCCGTTGCCGTTGCGCTCCACGGCGACCGTCAAGCCCAGATCGTGGCGCTCGCTCACGCGCCGCTCCGGCAGATGAAACGCTTCCGCAACGACCTCGCCACTCGCGAGGTCGCGCAGCGTGGCGATCGTCACATCGTGCGCGCGTGGGCCGAAGCGGTACGCGTGGGTGAAGTCGAAGAACTGGCCGAGGCAGGCGGCCGCGCTGAGACGCTGCGCACTATGCGGCGCCAGTTCGACTTCGCGGCTGGCGGAGGCGACCTTGACGCTGCCGTCACGCAGGCAAACGAGGTCCAGTTGCACGCGCAGCGCCTGCGCACGTTCGTTCAGCAGATGAATATCGAGGCCGTTGAGGCCCTCGTCGGTGATGACGGCCTGAATGGGTTGCAGCGCTTGCGCGAGGCCGTGCAGGGCGCTTTTAGGCCGTCCTGTGGCGTCGATCAAGCCCCAGCCTGCGCCGGGACGCAAATCCTGAAGCTGCCACACCAACGCGCCGCCGCAGCTCGAACCGGCACGGCGCCATTCCGCGAATACATCGCCCATCAATTCTGCGACTACCGCGCGCGACAGGTCCAGATAACGCTCAGGGTCTTCGTAGCGCAAGCGTGCCGGCTCTACACCGTATAAGGTCTGCAGATAATGGTCGCGCACGTCGTCGAAATCCCAGCCGGCGCCGGGGTCGCGCGGCACCGCGGCTTTCCAGCGCGGATCGTGCAGATGAATCGTGCCGAGCGCGTCGTGCAGCGTGGCGTCGTCGGGCACATTGGCGAAGGCGAGGCATTCGGCGGCGAAGCGCACCTGCGAACGGCGCACGTCGTCGAGCGGACGTTGATAGGCGCCTACGCCGTAGTAGTGAGTGATGCCCTCATTAGTTGAAAACGGCCACACGCCCCCCGATGGCGAGTTGCCGACGTACGGCACGTCGCTCCGTTCACGCGCGACGATGGCGGGCAGCTGTTCAGTAAAGAGTGGTTGCGCGCGCATCGAAGGCGGCAGGCCGAACATGGCCGCCTGCTGGTCGACCTCGCTGCCGCCGCACAGCACCGCGAGCGAAGCGAAGCGCCGCGTGCGCGTCAAAAACTGCGTGGCTTCGCGTTCGATCGACGCGCGGAATGCGGCATCGTTCGGATAGTCGAAATTCGCCAACGCGAAGTCTTGCCAGACGAGCATGCCGTATTCGTCGGCGAGCGCATAAAACGCGTCGGACTCGTAGACCATCGTGCCGCCCACGCGCAGCATGTTCATGCCCGCATCGCGAGCCAGCGTGAACGCGTGGCGCAGTTGCGTCTCGCTGCCGGCGAGCGTGACGAGGTCCGCGCTGGTCCAGCATGCGCCCCGGCAGAACACTGGCACGCCATTCAGGCGCAGCGCGAAGCCCATTCCGTCCGGGCCGTGGTCCACTTCAATACTGCGGAAACCGACTGAACCCAATGCGTGAGATGTCGCGTGCCCGTCATCGAGCTGCAACGTCAATGGATATAAAGTGGGCTCGCCGTGCGTATGCGGCCACCAGCGTTCTACGCCATGCACGCGGACGCTGCCGGTCAGTGTATATGCATCGCTCCATTGCAAAGACGAAACAGCGTCCCCGCATTTAAGCGAGGCGCGGCACGCCGCGTCATCGTGCGGATGAACGAAACGTAGCGTGAGCGTAACAAGCCCAGAAGCAAGGCCAGATGCAAGACCAGATGCAAGACCAGATGCAAGACCAGATGCAAGACCGTCGTCGTCGAGCTCGAGCCGGCTCGACACGTCGACGGTATCGAAGGCATGAGGCGCGTCGCTCAGCAGTTCGACCGGACGCCATGGGCCGACCGCCTGCACCGAAGGACACCAGCCGGGCATATGGCCGAGCAGGGTGGTGCGCACGTTGCGCAAGGTGGGCGGCGAGACGAGCCGCGGACGCCACCGCGCGCGTGAACGTTTCGCTGTCAACGCCGGGGTGAGAGAGCGAAAGCACAGCGCGAGCGTCGCGCTGCCGTTCAGTTCGATGTCCAGATCGTGCGCGACGAACATCGAATCGGAATCGAGGCGCTTCACACCGTCGAGCCACACTTCGGCGATGGTGGCGAGGCCGTGCAGACGCAAGCGGCGTAGGCCGGTGCCTTCGATTGCGAGGCGATACCAGTGGTCGTCGAAGGCGAGTGGCGGCGGGTGCGCAATATCCAGCAGACCGGCGGCGCGGCGCGCGCTCGCAACGGTGCCGGGCACTTGCGCGGCGAGCCAGCCGTGCGTGGGTAAATCGGCGGGCGACGCGCACGCGCCCGCGGGTGTGCTGACACACTGCCATCCGGTGTCGAGGCTCAGCGGCCAAAGCGTTTGCGATACGTGCGCCGACGACGCGCGATCGGCATCGGCTTGCGCGGCCTCGCCGGACGTGGGCGCGAGCACACCGCTCGCGCCATCTTCATCAGGCACAAGGTCTATCGTCAGTACATCCACGGCAATCCCCGAGAAGTCCGCGAAGCCGCGCAAGGCGTGTTAAAGCACCAGCGCGGCGAGCGGCGGCAGCGTCTTTTCGTAAGCGCTTTCGAGCACGTCGAAGCAGTCTTCGCACAGATCGCGGCGCCCGCGGGTAATCGCCCGCACGAGCCGGAACTGCATCACCATCGACTCCGACGCGATGCTCTGCGCCGCTGCCGGAATCGACGCCGGCACCTCGAAGCCTTGCGCGGAGAGCCACGTCAGATACTTCGAGAGAAACTCGAAGTTCGCGCCGAGCTGCCGCATCAGGTTGAACGAGTACGGGTGGAAGAACTTTTCGCCACGTTCGAGCAACGTCTCGAGATGCGCGGGAAATGCGGCACGCCACTGCGTAATCGGATTGCTGAGCGGCCGGCGGCTCAAGTGCGCACACAGCAGTTCCGCCGACGCCTCCGCAAGCGCGGTGCCTTCGAGCGCGGGCCGCGACTGCTTGGCGAACTCCACATACGGAAACAGCAGATCGGCCTGCTGCTGGAACTGCGGCAGCTTGCGGAACACGCCGTCGTAGTCTTCACCGTCGAGCAGGTGATAGCCGGTGTTGTGGAAGTAGCCGAGACGGCGCGCGTCCGGATCGATGAAGTCGATGCCCACGGTGGTCTTCGGATGCTCGCGCCGGTACGACGTGGCGCGCGTATTCGGCAGGTAATAGCCGTCCACTTCCACCAGCACGGTATGGCCGCGCAAGGTCTGCGCGAGCACGCGTGCTTCGAGCGAATCGTAGATGGCCAGTTCCTGCACCTGGGTGCCGTAGAGCCGTTCCAGATCTTCGAGCGGAAACTTGAAGAACGTGAACTGATCGCCTTCGAAATCCTGCGTGACGGTAAAGCCGAGCGCCGCGCGCGGTTCGAGCCCGAAGCCGTGCAGCAGTTCGATCCACAGATCGACGTAGCAGTTGGTCTCCTGCCATACGCGCTCGCCCTGATGCAGCGCATGCGGCGCATGCTCGCGCAAGCGCGCTGCGGGTACGGGCGCGGGCGCGGCAACGGCGCCGCCGGCAGCGGGAAGATCGACGTGGCGGTTCAGCGGAAAGGCGCCATTCGCGCCGTTCGGCACGGGTGTCAGAGACGGATTCATGCGCTCTCTCCGGAACCTTGCTCCGTTTCGGTGGACGCCGTTTGCATGGTTCCCATGCCATGCGCCACACGCGCTTCGGTATCGCCCCACAGCAGCGCGCGCACATCGTCCGGCCATGCGTTCACGTCGAGCCCATGATGACGGAACAGCGCGAGTGTGATCCGTTCCATGCCGAAACCGACACAACCCGTATGCGCAATCGTGGTGTCTTCGCACTGGATCTTCCAGATCGCGCCGAAGTGTTCCATGTGATAGTTGAACGACAGGCAAGCTGTCTTGCCGCGCGGATCGGCCACCGGAATCAGCAGCTCGAACTTGAGCGCCTGGGCACGCTGGCTATCGGCGACGATCTTGCCGCCGCGGCCGAAGAACGGGTCGTTGGCGAGGTCCACTTCGACCGGCAATTGCAGCAGATCGATCAAAAGCGAGCCGCGATCGATCCACATCTGGCGGAACGCCATCACCTGTTCCGCGCTGCCGAGGCGCACGTATTCGCGCTGGCGGAACATCTGCATGCGGCCCGGATCCAGCGACGGTTCGTGACGGAAGCAATACGACAGCACATCGATCGTGCGGCCGCTAGAGGGCAATGGACCGCGCCGCGCCATCACCGGATAGATCGGATAGCAGGCGGCGGGCGTGAGCACCACTCGCGTCGGCTTCTGCTGCGCCATCCAGTCGTCGGCGCGATCGTCGTCGCGTTCGGTCATGGCGTCGTCGAGCGCGCGCAACAGGCGCTGGTGGCCCATGTCGTTGCCGCAGAACGAGTGAATCGTGCCGGCCAGATTCGGGAAGCTCTTCAGGTACTCGCTGTCTTCGAAGTCGGTGCGGCGCATGGCGGGCGGAAAGCGCAGCACTTCCGGCTGCTGGTCCGCGCCCAGATGCGTGATCGCCACGTTCAGGCGGTCCACCACGTCTTCGAAAACCTGGCTGCGGCCATACAGGCCGTTTTCGCCGGTGTCGATCAACAGGCCCGCGGCCAGCAGTTCGTCGCGAAAGCTCGGCGCTTCGGCTGCCTGAGCAGCGGCGGCAAGCGCGGCGGTATCGGTCATCGTGTTCATATCAGGCTCTCCCCGGGGCGGCAGGTCGTTGCGCGAGCAACAGGCTCGCGGTGTTCTGCGCGATGCGGTCGTTATTGATCATCAGCGGCGCGGAATGCAGGTCGCGCAAATGGCGCCCGACGCTGTACGGCGTGCCGTTCTTGTAGCCCGCCATGCCGCAGATCATCAGCACTTCGTGCACGACCTGCAGCGCGGTGGTGGAGATGCTCGTCTTCAGCGTGTTCATGTCGGAGGCGAAGCCGAGCATGGCCGCGAGCGGCGCATCGGCTTGCGAGCCGCCGTGACGCGCGTGGTGAGCGGTGCGTGCCGCCTCCAGCGCGACCGCGAGGCGCGCCTGCATCATCTGCAGCAGACCGACCGCTTCAGCGAGGCGCAAACCGGCCGGCGGAACCACACCTGGCTTCGCACGCGCCTGTGCGCGGAAGAACGCTTTCGCGCGATTCACGGCATCCGTGGCCACGCCGGTCCACACCGAGGCCCACAGCGTGTGCGAAACCGGCAGCATGGTCTGATCGGCGATCTCGGCGAAGGGCGTCGGCAGAATCTGTTCGGCCAGACCCGTGGCGACGAGCCGGAAGCCCTCGCTGCAGGTGCCGCGCATGCCCATCGAATCCCAGCCGCCGCGCTTTTCCAGTTGCGTATCGGCGCGCAACGCGACGATCAGCACCTGATCGGCTGCTGCCGATTCGGCGGTGCGGCGAGCCGTGACGAGAATGCCGTCGGCGTGCGCGCCATACGAAATCGTCGGTGCGAGCTTTTCGATGCGAAAGCGCGCACCGTCGAGCTCGACCGAGCAGGCGCTGGTGCGCATATTGCCGCCGATGGTTTCCTCGGAAGTGGCCGACGCCAGCAGCCACTGCTGCTTGACCAGTTGCACGAGCAACTGCCGATGCCATACCGCGTCGCTGCCATGCGCCTCGATGCACGCCACCTGAATCTGGTGCATTGCATACACCATCGCAGTGGAGGCGCAGCCTTGCGCGAGCGTTTCGCAGATCGCGCCGACGTCCGCGAGCGACAGGCCCGCGCCGCCGAACTCGGCCGGCACCATCACCGAGAGCAGGCACTCGCGCTTGAGCGCCTCGAACGCTTCGCTCGGAAAGCGCGCCTCGCGATCCACCGAGTCCGCGAACTGCGCGGCCACCGCCGCACAGCGTTGCGCGGCCGCGCGCCAGCCCGGTTCGGTTTCGACAGCGGTCAACCCGAGCGACGTGTCGGCGCCTTCCGCCGCACCGTGCGCGTGCCTTGAGGCGGGCTGTGCCGCCGCATCCAGCAGCGGGGCGTTCATGCTGCCGCCTTCGCCTGTTGCAGCTCAGTGACTGCGGCGGCCATCGAATCGATGCTGGAGAACAGGCGCCGCGTCAGCAGACGGTCCGGAATCTCAATGCCGAATTCGTCTTCGATTGCCAGCATCAGATGCACGGTCGCGAGTGAGGAGAGGCCCGCGGCGTAGAGGTCGGCGTCGTCGGCCAGCGTTTCCGCCGGGACGTCCAGACGGGCCGATTCGGAAAGGATGCGGCGCAAGGCGTTTTTCATGATGTGGTCCCCTAGTTGTTCAACGTTCTCGGATGGTGCGGACATCGATCGAACCCACGTGATCGTTTTTGTGTCCTTTGCCACGACGCATGCCGGCGTGGTCCATATGTGGGGCGCGGCGCGTTCACAGTGACCGCGTGCGGTTTCAGGCGGCGTGCCGTGATGCCATGCCCCGACGTCCGTATTTAAGATTCGTCAAAGCCCAGCGTCAGTGCGATGGCGCACGGAAACACGCGTTTCACGGACGTACCGTGTAGCCATCAGAACGGGCCAGCCCATGCAGCCAGGCCGTCAAAGCCGGCGCGCCGTGTCGGCGTGGTTGAACTTCTTGACTGCTGGGGAAGGTGATGAACTGGAAAACGCTGGAATTCGATCAGCTTTCGGCACGCGAGCTGTATTTGATCTTGCGGGCACGCAGCGCTGTGTTCGTGGTCGAACAGTCGCATGTTTGTCTCGATGCCGACGGCCGGGATGAAAACGCGGTGCACGTGTTCGCCGTGGAGGACATGTCGCGGCCGATGCCGATTCTTGCCTACGCGCGCCTGCAACCCGGCGACGCGGAAGATCCGGAGATCACCATCGACAAGGTGCTGACGAGCCCGCTGCGGCGCGGCGACGGCACCGCCGAACTGTTGATCGAACGCGTGCTGCAGGCGATTGTCGAGCGTTGGCCGGGCCATGCCGTGCGTGTCAGCGCGCCCCTCGGTCTGCGCGGTTTCTATGAGCAATTCGGTTTTCGCAAGACGGAAGGGCCGTATCTCGAACACGGCGTGCCCTTCATTGGCCTGACACGCCAGGTGCGCGGCAGTCAGCCGCTTTTCGGCGGACGGCGCCGTGAGCGCGACAGCGCGGTACTCGTCAATACGTTCGAGATGCTGTGATCGGGTAGACGCTCGTCACGCGCTTCCAGCGTACCGATTGTCTTTCCCAAGCTAATGCCGCGCGCTCGATGTTCGCGCGGTGCGCGTCGTATGGCAACCGACTGCATTGCCATGTTTTCCAGTGACGCGTGCGACGCGCATTCGCCTTTTCATCGGACTCCGAGACAATGTGGCGGGACGTACATATCAACCATGCAGCGTTTGTTGTAATGGCTTGAAAAAGGGGGAACCTTGTGAGGAGCGTGGCGTGAGGCTAGTAGCGTTCGACGACCGGTTCGGCTGGTGGCATCCGGCGAGCAGGCCGGGCGGCGAACGGCGGGCCACGGCTAAGGCTACGCCCACGCAATGCTTTGTAAAGCGCTCGCGCAGGTTTCGTCTATTCGGGGAAGCGTAATGCATGCGCAAGGATTGTCCAGCGCACATACGCTAAGGGGAGCGTGTAGTGAACAGTCAATCCGAGTTGGACCGCATCAATCGAGTTGCATGGAATTCGTCGGACGCCGAACGCGTGATGACGTTCGGGAAGAACTATTCCGATCCCGGGGAGCAGGCTGCCTTCGATTGGCTCGCACCGCGTTGTGCGGGTCAGCCCCTACTCGATATCGGTATTGGCGCCGGCCGCACGATTCCGTTGATGACGTCCATCTCCGACGACTACATCGGCGTGGACTACACACAGAAACTGCTCGATCTCGCGAAGGCGCGCCATCCCGAACGCGACCTTCGGCATATGGACGCGCGTGACATGTCCGCGCTGCGTTCGGATCATTACGGGCTTGCCGAATTCAGCTGGAACGGCATCGACTGCGTCGACTACGACGATCGCGTGAGAATTCTCGAAGAGATGTATCGGGTAGTGCGGCCCGGCGGTTATGTGCTGTTTTCGTCGCACAACCGCGGCGGCCCCGGCTACCGCGAGAACATCTGGCAGCTGCTGCCGCAATTTTCGTTCAATCCGCTCAGACTCGGCTGGCGCACGCTGCGCTCCGCACGGCGCTTCCAGCTCGGCACGCTGAACTATCTGCGTAACGTGAAGCTGAATCACGACTGCGGCGGCTACGCGGTCAAGACCGCGGCGGCTCACAACTTCGGCATTGTGATTGTCTACACGACGCTGCGCGAGCAGCGCCGGCAACTGGCGCAAGTCGGCTTGCAAATCGACGCCGTGTTCGGCAGTTCCGCGGGCGACCGCATTCCCGACGACGTGGAAGAGAGCGACGCGTGGTGGTTTCACTTCATCGCGCACAAACCGCTCGCCGCCTGTCGCTTCGACTGACGATCACCCTTGGACGAAGGCACGCTGTATACGTAGCACGGTAGTACGCACGGCAACATAGAACAATGAACCGGACGAGTTAGACCGGATAGGGGACCCGTACATGAATCGCATCGTAGAACCAGGCAATCCGCTTGCGTCGACCGGGGGCGTCAGCGAAGCGGCCACACGTTTAACCGTGCAGCCGGTGATCTTCGCAGATCGCTCGGGCACTCGATCGTGGCCGTTGTCGCGCGAACGCAATCGGAAACGGTCGATCGACCTCATGAGCGATGCGTCGTTGCTCGAAACCACGCTGAGCCGGCTCGACGCGTCGTTCGTCACGGCGCAACACGCTGCGTCGGCATGCGGTCCGCGATCCATTGCGGCGCCGTTAGTGGTCTGTTGCGAGGACCTGCATCGGCAAACGCGCGAACCACTAGAGCGGCTCGCGCGATCGGGCCGGTTCGTGCACATGATCCTCGAACCGATGTCACGCGACACCGCGCCCGCGTTGACCATCGCTGCGCTCGCCGCGCGCGCGGCGGCTGTGGAGGGCGACGATCCGCTTATCGTCGCGTTGCCGGCGGATCATCTGATTGCCGATCACATTACGTTCGGCGCGGCACTCGCCGAGGCGCTCGAGCACGCGACGCACGGCGCGCTCGTCGCGCTCGGCGTGCCGCCGAAGCGCGCGGAAACAGGCTACGGCTATATCCGCACGGGGGCGGCGCTCGGCAAACGGGGCGCGCGCGCCATCGAACGGTTCGTCGAGAAGCCCGATCCGGAACTGGCGGAGCGCTATGCCGCCTCCGGCAATTACTGGTGGAACAGCGGCATGTTCGTGGTGCGCGCGTCGGTCTGGCTCGCGGCCATCGCGCTCTGCCAGCCGGCGATCGCCGAGGCCTGCGCGGCCGCGTTCGAGCGTGCCACGGTCGACGGCGACGGCACGCTGCAACTGGCGCGCGATGCGTTGGCCCTGTGCCCGTCCCGTTCGATCGACTGTGCGGTGATGGAGCGCGTCGGCACCGACGCGCGCGTGGTAGGCGTCACCGTGCCGTTCGTCGCGGAGCGCGCGGAAGTGAGCGCCTGGGATTCGGCGATGCGCGCCGCGCGCGGCGAGGAATGCTTCATGCTCGCGGAGAAAAACCAGTCGACGTATGTTCCGCCCGGCGTCACGCGCCGGCTGGAAAATCCGGTCAGGACGCCGCGAGAAATGATCGAGGTCCAATCAGACGGCCATCCGGGCGAAGACGACATCGTGCGTTTCGAGGACCCGTTCGGTCGCAATCTGGAGAGCGCTCATGCACGCAAAGCTACTTCACGCTGAGACGCCGTACGTCTCGCAGGCGACTTTCGACGAGCGGCGCTTTCGTCACGCGTTGGGACGCTTCGCGACCGGCGTGGTGGTGATCTCGACCGGCAGCGGCGACGATTTGCATGCGATGACCGCCAACGCCTTCATGTCGGGCTCGCTCAAGCCGCCGCTGATCGTCGTCTCGGTCGGGCACCGGGCGCGTATGCACGAGCGTCTGATGGACAGCGCGCTATTCGGCGTGAGCGTGTTGTCCGAGGCGCAGGAGCCGCACAGCCGCCACTTTGCCGGCGAGCCGCAGAGCCGGCTCGCGCCGCGCTTCGCGCCCGTCGAAGGGCTCGCGGACGTGGTGCTGCTCGAACACGCGGCGGCGCGTTTCGCCGCGCGCGTGGTGGACCGGCATCCGTGCGGCGACCATACGCTGTTTGTCGGCGAGGTGCTGGTGTTCTCGCTCGATGAACACGCGCCGCTGATCTTTTTCGGCGGGCGTTATGGATCGGTGGCGGCGCCGGATTCTATTCAGCGATCGACTGCGGCGTCCACACAGGACTCGCCGCCAATTGCCGCGAGCGCCTCCTGATGCGAACGTCATCCGTCATTTCCCGCCAGTTCCTATCCGCCGACGCAGGGTGGATCAGACAAATCGTCTCGCAACGTGCGTCTTCGCACTATGCAAATTCTGCAACGCAGGCACGCTTGAGACGCAAGCTTATGGCCCGTCAAAATATGCGGCGTTACAAGGAAGAAACAATTCTTCAGAGGGATAACCCTGTCAGGAAGTCTCCCAACTGGCGCAACCGTTTTGAAGCTAGCAACGTATCGTAGAAGAACTAAGCGACATCAATAAAGCGAGACATAAGGGCCGCACGACCAACAGGCTACGCGGGGGCAAACACCGCTTCGGGGAGAGTGTCATGGAACAGGCAAACAAAGATCGATCGCTCGTGAGCAAAGTCATGGATGGACTGGTCACGGGCATCGTCGAAGAGAAATACGGCGCCATACTGCCACCGCAGGATGTGCTGTCGAAGGAGTTCGACGTCAGCCGCACCGTCATGCGCGAGGCGCTGTCGATGCTGCTCGCGCGCGACATGCTGGACGTGCGGCCGAAAATCGGCACGCGCATCCGGTCGATGAGCGATTGGCGCATGATCGACGAAGACGTCGTGAACTGGCGTTTTCGCGCTAAACCCGATCCGCTGTTTCTGCGCGACGTGATCGAGTTTCGCATCCTGATCGAACCGCGCGCCTCGGCGCAGGCGGCCGCGCGCGGCAGCGCGGCGGATATTGCCGCGATCCGCGAGGCGTTCGAGGCGTTCCGCACGATCCGCCCGGGCGAGCCGGGCTATCAGGAAGCGGACGAACTGTTCCACACCCGCATCGTGGTGGCGAGCGGCAATCAGTTCTTCAAGCAGATGGCGGCGATCATCCGCGGCGCGCTCTCGACCGTCAATCCCATCGTCACCGAAAGAGACGGGGACGGGCTGTGGGAAACGGCGGTGAAATCCCATCAACGCGTGGTCGAAGCGATCGAACGGCGCGATCCGAAGGAAGCGGAACTCGCTTCGCTTGCAATGATCGACTACACCGCGGAAGAAGTCAGCGGCCAGTTTTCATCGGAACCGCCGGCACGCAGTTGAGCGTCGCCGCCGCGGCGGCACGCTGGGTCTTTTATTTTCCTTGTGAGACTGTGCGATACGGAAGGGCGCGCGTTCACGTCCACGCGAGAGCGTGTGGCATGCGCGACAATAGCGCCTGTTCTGAACTGCATGGACTCGAAGGAACGATGACAATCGCAACGCAGGAAATCCCCTCGGACGGCACGATCCGCTGGGGAATCGTCGGGACGGGCCGCATTGCCCGTCGCTTCGCGGCAGGTCTCGCTCATGTGCCGCACGCGCAACTTTCCGCGCTATGGTCACGCCGTGCGGAACCGGCCATGGCATTCGCCGGGGAATTCGGCGGCGAGGTGTGCGCGAGTTTCGACGCGCTGCTCGCCAGCGGCATCCACGCGCTCTATATCGCCACCGTCCAGGACAGTCACGCCGACTACGCGATCGCCGCGCTGCAAGCCGGTCTGCACGTACTGTGCGAAAAACCCGCCACCATCAATCAGCCGCAGCTCGAGCGCGTGCTCGACGCCGCGCGAGGCGCGCAGCGGCTCTTCATGGAAGCCATGAAGCCGCCCTTTTATCCGCTCTACAGAAAGTTGCGCGCACATCTAGATGCCGATCCGATCGGCGCGGTCGGGCTGGTGCGGGCCGGCTGCTCGGTGCCGGGCGTGCCGGACGATCATCCGTCGCTGTCGTTCGAGCATGCGGGCGGTGCGTTGCTCGACATCGGTATCTACGAGATGTTTCTCGCCGTCGACTGGCTGGGCGCGCCGCTCGAGGTGCAGACGCTGGGGCGGCTCGGGGCGACGGGCGTCGATACGTTCGCGAGCCTGAACAGTCGGCACGAAGGCGGCATCGCCCAGTTGTTCTGCGGGCTCGATCTGCACGGCAAGGGCGATGCGCTGCTGATGGCCAAAGGGGGACACGTCACGATTCACGAGCCATGGTGGAATCCGTCGCGCGCGACGATCCGTTATACCGATGGACGCGTGGTCGAACTCGACGAGCCGTTCGAAGGCGGCGGCCTGAACTACGAGACCGCGCACTTCTGCGAACTGATCCGGGCGGGGCAGGTGGAAAGTCCGGTGATGCCGCATGGCAGGTCGCTGCAGATGATCGCGATGGCCGACGCGGCGCGCGCGGCACTCGGGTTGAAGTTCGCAGGAGAGTAGCGCAACCGGCGTTGCCGCATTGCGCCCAGCAGCGGTGGTAGGATTTGCGCGGGCATGCGGAGAGAAAAAACGCTCCACGTGTCCGCCGCTTTCGAATTCCTTCCAATGGAGCCGCTTGCCATGCGCATGCTCGGAAAACTGTGGCGCGACAACAAGAGCGTCGTCGCGTTTCTCTTCCTGATGGTGTTGTTTCGCAGCGCCGTGGCCGACTGGAACGTCGTGCCGAGCGGCTCGATGCTGCCGACGATCCGCGAGGGCGACCGGATCTTCGTCGACAAGATGGCCTACGATTTGCGCGTGCCGCTCACGCATATCGCGATCGCGCATCTGCACGATCCGCAGCGTGGCGATATCGTGACGATCGATTCGTCGGCGGCGCATGAGCTGATCGTCAAGCGCCTGATCGGCTTGCCCGGCGACAGCGTGGCGATGCGCGAGAACGTGCTGTATGTGAACGGCGTGCGCGCCGATTACCAGCCGCTCAAGCTCAAGCCGCTGCCTGGCGACGCCGCATCGCCCGGCGACTATCTGACCGAACGCTTCGACGGCGTCACGCATACGGTGCGGCTCGCGCCGCAGGCGCCGAGCCCGCGCGATTCGTTCGGGCCAGTGGTCGTGCCGCCCGGCGAGTATCTGATGCTCGGCGACAATCGCGACGACAGCGCCGATTCGCGTTACTTCGGCTTCTTTCCGCGCAAGGAATTGATGGGCCGCACGCGCCATGTCGCGTTTTCGCTCGACCCGGACCACTACTACACGCCGCGCTTCGAACGCTTCGGTGCGCCGCTGGATGCGGCGTCTTCTGTCGCCAGCCGCTAAACCAAAAGCTTCGGGTGCTCAGTGGCGCGACGGCAGCGCAAGGCGCCGTTCGTACCAGCGTTGCACGCTTTCGAGCACCTGACACAACACCCAGTAAACGGCGGCCGCGGCCAGATACAACGGCAGCGGCTGATAGGTCGACGCGATGATCTCCTGCGCGCTGCGCAGCAGTTCGGTCACGGTGATCACCGACACCAGCGAAGTGTCCTTGATCAGGCTGATCAGACTGTTCGACAGACTCGGCACGGCAATGCGCAAGGCTTGTGGCGCGATCACGTAGCGCAGCGTCTGGCGTCGCGAGAGTCCGAGACTGTAGGCGGCGAGCCATTGGCCGTTGTGGATCCCCAGGATCGCGCCGCGCATGCTCTCCGACAGATACGCGGCCACATTCGCGGACAATGCGATCACGCCGGCCGGCGTCGGGTCGAGTGAAATGCCGAAACTCGGCAAGCCGTAATAGATCACGAAGATCTGCACCAATAGCGGCGTGCCGCGCATCACGCTCACATAAATGCGCGCGATCCAGTTCAGCACGCGGTTGTGGCTGACGCCCATCAGCGCGAGCACGGCGCCGGCAATCAGGCCGAAGATCATCGACAGAACCGCGAACTTGACCGTCAGGACGGCGCCCTGCGCGAGCACGGGCAGCGATTCAACGAGCAGGGAAGTGGTGGACATGAGCTGGGCGGAGGACGGGTTAGGCGCGCAAAAGCGCACATCATAAACTTTGCTGTAGAAGCGCGAAGGGCGGCATCGTCGACGATGCCGCCCTTCGGTTCAGCTAGCGTGTTTTACTTGATCGGCTTGCTGACGTCGATGCCGAACCACTTGTCCGAGATCTTCGAGAACGTGCCGTCTGCTTCGAGTTGAGTCATCGCGTCGTCGATCGCCTTGGCGAACTTCGGGTTGCCCTTTCTGAACGGAATGCCGGAAGGGTTGCCCGCGCCGACATTCGCGCCGGTGCGCAGCGGCAACTGCGAGTTCTTCATCAGGTAGGCGAGCATCAGGCGGTCGTTGAGCGCCGCGTCCAGACGCCCGGCGGCCAGATCGCGCAGGTACTCGGGCGCGCCCGGATACGTCTTTACGTCGATGCCCGGCACCGACTTCGCCATGTCCATGTAGTTCGTGCCCAGACCGACGCCGAGCTTCTTGCCCTTCAGATCGTCGAGCGACTTGAACTGGCGCGTGTCGTCCTTACGCTGGATCAGTTGGGCGGCCGAATACGTGTAGGCCGGCGAGAAGTCGAGCGCCTGCTTGCGTGCGTCGGTGATGCCGACCTGGTTGACGATCACGTCGAACTTGTTCGCCTGCAGACCGGCGATGATGCCGCTCCATTCCGTCGTGACGAATTCCGGCTTCACGCCGAGCTTGGCGGCCACGGCCTTGGCGATGTCGACGTCGTAGCCGACCAGTTCGCCCGACGGCGCTTTCGAATTGAACGGCGGGAAGGTGCCTTCCAGACCGATGCGCAGCGTGCCGCGCTGTTTGACCTGATCGAGCAGGTCGTCGGCGTGGGCGGCGACGGCGGTGAACGACGCGCCGATCAAACCGGCGGTGAGAATCTTTTTCAGCAAGCCAAATTTCATCGAGTTCCTTTTTTGTTCGTCTGGCGTTTTAGCAGACGAAAGCATAACAAAGCAGACTATCGAAATTCAAATATCGTTTGTTTATGTCTATATTACGGGCGCGGGGCGCGGCGTCCTGGATGCGGCGGCGAGACGCGAGACGCAGAAGGCGAGACGCGAGACGCGGGGCATGGTCGCGCGGGGCACAGGGCACCGGCGCTATAACCCGATGCCCGAGCCGAGCGTCGCGAGGCAGGCGCGACGCTCGGCGCAGCCGGGTTTAACGCAGCGCTTGCGCACATTCGGCGACCAGCGCCGGTCCGCGATAAATAAACCCGGTATAAAGCTGCACCAGCGACGCGCCGGCCGCGATCTTCGCGCGCGCATCGTCGCCGGAAAAAATCCCGCCGACGCCGATGATCGGCACCGTTTCGCCGACTTCCGCGCGCAGCTTGCGGATCACTTCGTTCGACGCGTCGAACACCGGCTTGCCCGACAGGCCGCCGGCTTCGTCGCCGTATTGCATGCCGGCGACGGCGGTGCGCGAGAGCGTGGTGTTGGTGGCGATGACGCCTTCGAACCGGTGACGCAACAACGTGTCGGCGATCGATTTGATCTGTTCGTCGTCGAGGTCTGGTGCGATCTTCAGCGCGAGCGGCACGAGCTTGCCGTGCATGTCGGCGAGACGCTGCTGCTTCTCCTTGAGCGCCGCGAGCAGCGCGTCGAGTTCGCCCGCGCCTTGCAACTGGCGCAGATTCTTCGTATTCGGCGACGAGATGTTGACCGTCACGTAGCTGGCGAACGGATACACGCGTTCGAGGCAGTACAGGTAGTCTTCGGCGGCGCGCTCGATCGGCGTGTCGGCGTTCTTGCCGATGTTCAGGCCGAGAATGCCGCGGTAGCGCGCGGCCTGCACGTTCTTCACGAACTGGTCGACGCCCGCGTTGTTGAAGCCCATCCGGTTGATCACGGCGTTCGCCTGCGGCAGGCGGAACATGCGCGGGCGCGGATTGCCCGGCTGCGCGCGCGGCGTGACCGTGCCCACTTCGATGAAGCCGAAGCCGAGCGCGGCCAGGCCGTCGATGCAGGCGCCGTCCTTGTCGAGACCCGCCGCGAGCCCAACCGGGTTGCGGAACGTCAGCCCCATCACGGTGCGCGGCGCATCCGGCACGCGCGGCGCGAGCGCGCCGGCGAGGCCGGTGCGGCCGGCGGCGCCGAGCATGCGCAAGGTGAGGTGGTGAGCGTCTTCCGCGTCCATGCGAAAGAGTTGGGCGCGTACAAGCGGGTAGAGGGAACTGAACACGGGATGAAGCCGGGCGGCCGGAAAATGGGAACCCGCCATTTTACCGGCTTTGGGACATTAATGAGACCGACTGGCGGGATCGGGCGCGGCCCGCTCGATCGCGCGCCTTTGCAACGGCCGGGCTACGGCTTGAGCGGCGGGCGCTTGCCGTGTATCGCCAGGTCGACCGGCGGCAGGTCTACGCTCGTGGGATCGAGCACGCACCAGGCGCCGTCGATCAAACCCTCGAGCGGCCGAAAATTCGCCTTGTACGCCATCTTCGGACTCTCGCGAATCCAGTAGCCCAGGTACACGTAGGGCAGCTTGAGGCTGCGCGCCTGCTCGATCTGCCAATAGATGTTGTAGGTGCCGAAGCTCGTGTTGGGCAGCCCCGGTTCGAAAAACGTGTACACCGACGAGAGCCCGTCGCCGAGGATATCGATCATGCTGATCATGCGCAGAATGCCCGGCGCATCCGGACGATCGCGCAGCGGTTCGCGGAATTCGACCAGCCGCGAGTTGATGCGGCTCTGCAACAGGAACTGCTCATATTGGTCGCGGCTGTCGCGATCCATGCCGCCGCCCGCATGCCGCGCCGATTGATAACGCATGTAGAGCGCGTAGTGCTCTTCGTCGTAGTGGAGCGGCGCGACGGTGGCAATGAGTTCGCCGTGTTTCTTCCAGACGCGGCGCTGCGTGCGGTTCGGCTCGAACTGGTCGACCGGCACGCGCACCGGCACGCAGGCGCGGCAGCCGTCGCAATACGGCCGGTACGTGAACACACCCGAGCGCCGGAAGCCGGCCTTGACGAGGTCGGTGTAGACGTCGGAGTTGATCAGGTGACTGGGGGTGGCGACTTGCGAGCGCGCAATGCGCCCGTCCAGGTAACTGCAGGGATAGGGCGCCGTTGCATAAAATTGCAGCGCCGAAAGCGGTGAAAGAGGCAGCTCGTTGGGATGAGTCACGTTGGCAGCTCTCGAAGCGTCTCTGGTAATGCAAACCCGGCGCCTTGCGGTGGACAACCCGCGGCTCGTGACCCGCGGCTCGGTAGGCGGCGGATCCGGATTCGGCCTGATTCTTTCCTACGACGCCGGCGCGACGACCTCGAGCAACGCGGTCTTGTCGAAGCGCCAGGGAATCGGCGGCGCCTCGACCGACGCGCGAACATGCGCGATGAACGCCTTGCGCGCTATCTCGCGACCGCCTAGCGACGCCAGATGCGACGTGTTCTGCTGGCAGTCTATCATTTCTATTTCGTGACGGCGTAAGTGTCCGACAAGCGCGGCCAGCGCCATTTTCGACGCATCCGTGACCTCCGCGAACATGGACTCGCCGAAGAACATTTTGCCGAACGACACACCGTACAAACCGCCCACGCGCTTGCCTTCGAACCAGGTTTCGATGCTGTGCGCGTCGCCCACGCGATGCAGCGACGAGTACGCATCGACCACATCTGCGGTGATCCAGGTGCCGCGCTGTCCACGTCGCGGCGCCTGCGCGCAGGCGCGCATCACCGAGGCGAAATCATGGTCGACGCGGATTTCCCACGCGTCTTCGCGCAGCACGCGCCGGAGCGTTTTGCGCAGCGACGGCGCCACCTTGAATTCGGCGGGGCGCAGGACCATGCGCGGGTCGGGGCTCCACCACAACACCGGCTGGCCGTCCGAATACCACGGGAAGATGCCGCGCCGATAGGCGTCGATCAGGCGCGACGGCAGCAGGTCGCCGCTGGCGGCGAGCAGGCCGGGCGCGCCGCTGGTCGCGCCGAGGGCGCGTTCGACGGGCGGAAACGGATCGTCAGGTCCGAGCCAGGGAACCATGCGCGCCGCTCAACCTTCGCGCAGCGAGCGGAAGATGTCGCCCGTGTGCAGGCCGAAGCTGCCGGCGGCGCGGTCGGCGAAAAAGAAGCGCAGGGTCTGGCCGACCGTGGGAAAGGCAATCTCGTCCCAGGGGACTTCGTGTTCTTCGAAGAGCTTCACTTCGAGGCTTTCTTCGCCGGCGGCAATGTCGAGATCGAGCAGGCGCGCCATATAGAACAGATGCACCTGATGCACGTGCGGCACGTTCAGCAGCGAGAAGAGGTTTTGCACTTCGACGCGCGCGCCGGCTTCTTCCAGCGTTTCGCGCGATGCCGCTTCGGCGGTCGTCTCACCCATTTCCATGAAGCCCGCGGGCAGCGTCCAGTAGCCGTAGCGCGGTTCGATCGCGCGACGGCACAGCAGCACTTTGTCGTCCCACACCGGGACGGTGCCGACCACGTTGCGCGGATTCTGATAGTGCACCGTGCCACAACTGCCGCAAACGAAGCGCTCGCGGTTGTCGCCAGGCGGAATGCTCAGGCTGACGCCCTGGCCGCAGACAGAACAGAATTTCATAGGAAGGGGACGAGAAAGGGTGATAGGAGTTTATCACTGGGACGCGATTTTTCTCAGGCCGCAGAATTGGCGTCGCACGGGATTCCGCGGGCGGTGAGGCTGGGGCGCGGGGCGCCGGAACGGCTCGCAAATGCCGCAATCATTTTGTTCGGAATCCGGAGTATCTAGCGCGTGAGGCTTGATTCGAAGGCGCGGATGCGTCAGGGGCGGGGTGATTGACTTCAGGAACCGCTGATGGAATCAGACTGGGGAAACGAGAAAAGCGGGGAATGCGCGACGCGCGATGAAATATTTGGAAAGAAAACAAAAAAGGCCTGCCGGTTTGGCAAGCCTTCAATGTTGTTTTCGACGTCTCTAACCAACTTGATGAGCTTGGTTGCGGGGGTAGGATTTGTCACCCGGAGACAGGTCTGGCTGCAGTCTATAGACGTGCCGACCGGACGCCCACGGCGCGCTAGGCCCGTTGGCGCGCC
The DNA here is from genome assembly GCF_046028095.1 of Paraburkholderia phytofirmans. Classification (GTDB taxonomy): domain Bacteria; phylum Pseudomonadota; class Gammaproteobacteria; order Burkholderiales; family Burkholderiaceae; genus Paraburkholderia; species Paraburkholderia phytofirmans_A. Next base: position 499,941 of record NZ_JAQQDJ010000005.1, on the reverse strand, counting down.
GGCTCTGCCGCGCTGACATTGACCGGGGCTGCGCAGCCGGTCGTGCTGCGCGGCTTCTCTGCCTTGGTTGAAATTGTGCTTGCTCGCGTGCGCTGTATAGAAACACAGTAGCAGCCAGAGCCGCGTTCCGCCCCCCTTCTGTACGACAACTCTGACGACGACGCGGTCCGCACTATCACGCGCGCGACAATACGGCCGCGCCAGGGAAAACACCTACAATCCGTAAGATCGAAACTCAATTTACCGACCGCGGCCAAGCGCTCTGATCTTCGAGTCGCGCAGCCCCCACCCGACAGGGCTTTCACGCCGAATGCAATTAACGACGGAAATCAACTTTTGTCCGTAAATTGATTTTGCGAATTCCAAGGAAATAGACATGCGTATATTCGACAGGAACGTCCACCAGTCGAGGCTTGCGCACGACGTTTAAATCCTCTAATGTTGATTCCGCATTACCGAAACCCAAATAATAAACACTCGTCTATAAGACCGCGCGCAAATAGACAATTGTATTAAATGAATTCACCGTGTTAATTGCTTGGGGAATTTTTTATGTACGGTCTTGATTTTTCCGAATGTCGCTTCGTAACGGACCACAAGGGGAACAAGTTGCGCGCCGACATCCCTTATTCCATGTTCTCGATGCTGGCCGAGTTCAGGCAGGCGGCGCTGGCTGCGCAGACACGACGCGTTGAACAGTCGGTAAGGCCTGGAGCTTTCAAGGGATCGCTTGCCAATTCGGCTTGCGGTATGGCCGAGTTAGGGAACGAATGCACTGGCAAACCGTTGGACCGACAACCGCCATCGAACCCACGAGTGGGCAGGCGCGAGGCATTCGAAGCCTTGTTCAGCGAGCCGGTGGCGCCTATCGTTACAGCAATCGGACCAGATGTGCTATCCGCCAGCGAGCAGTTGAACGATGCGCCCACGCTACCCGTCGTAGACGCTGCCCCGGCCACGAGCCGCTACATACGTCACGTTTTCTTTCCACGAGAGTTTCGGGCACCTGTCCCTGACGAGGTCGCCGCTGCGATCGAGGGCGGCACCTACTTTCTGCGTGCATGGCGGGAATACCGTAAATTCACGGCAGTTGACGCGGCCGAATTAACTGGTCTGTCTGATAAGACGGTTATCTGGCACGAGCAGGGATATAACTCACCCGGCAAAGAAACGCTAAAGCGCTTTGCTGAAATATACGATTGCTCGCCTGATCAGTTGAGCGCCATTTCAAATTCTGAAAAGACTAAAAAAGAAGCGAATTATAATAAGCCAGATAAGATGGCACCCGTTGACACGGATTATCCTGATACCGTGCTCGATCACATTCGGGCAGGTAAATCGCCGGTTATTGCCTGGCGCATCTATCGACGGATGACGGACAAGTATGTTGCCGACGGCTTCGGAACGTCGGTCGAATTATTGACACGGATGATCGACCAGGATCGCATGAGCGACCGTGTGCTGAAGAAGTTCGCCCAGATATTCCATTGCAGCCTGGATCAGCTACGCCGTCCCGAAGGGCTGGTTGTCGAGCCACATAAGGTCAGAGCAATGGCTGCCTCTCATCTGACAACAAATACATTACAGGCCGCAAATGCAGCGTAAGACGATAATCAGGAAGGCACGCCCATTCCTGAACTGATCTGATTATTAGAACCGGTTAGGGACGACGCAAGTCGTCATGAAACGGTCGCATCAAAAAAAAGCACGACGGCGGTGCATGTATTCAAAGGAACCTGGAGATTACATATATAAAACATTGCGCTCGCCGTTGATGAAATCTAACTCTGAACGCCCGCACTTGCGGGCGTCGTCATTTGCGAGGGCGGCATTATGAGTTTCGGCGAGAACGTGCGGCATGTTCGTCTGCTCCTTGGATGGAAGCGTGGCGACCTCGTAGACCGACTTGGTCCAAAGGCCAAAGGGAGGGATCGGGCAAAACTTGGACAACAGGTTTATCAACTTGAGCGGCGCGCGTCGCGTCACTCGGATCTGCTGTTGCCACTCGCAGATGCATTCGGGATTGCGCCGGATCTTCTGCTTAACCGAGACCTGACCAGTCTCACGCTCGCCGAAATGCGGCTGCTCAGGGAGGATGCAGCCGCCCCGGTCCCGAACGACCTGTTAGTTCTGGCCGAACGGTTCGTGCTGGCGACAGACGGAACTCGCACAATGATTGAGAAAATCGTCGCCGCAGACCGTGACAACCCTGCCGTCGTCAGGCGACTGTCGATCATCGTCGATGTTTATCTGGACGATGTCCGGGCGCGCCGCAGGTGAATCGGACTATTCATACGGGCGCGCGCCACGCGCGCCCGTATATTGGTGGCTGTATCAGGGCCATCCTTCTATAAAGACGGGCCGTGCTCCCCGGACGGCAAGTCATGCGGATTTGGCCCGCTCCCAGTGGGCTCTTTTTTCCCATGTTGGCGAAATGCTACAGATCAATGCGCCGCGCATCGCCCATTCATAGGACAAATCTGAAAGTATGCGTTCTTGATAATTTGTGACGGACTTTTTCAACCCAACCCCGAAAAATTGACGGATTGTTTACAGCGGGGTTGTGTTGATGAATCGTCGTTACCGGTTGGTCTATAGTCGCGCGCGCAACATGCTCGTCGCCGTTGAGGAAACGGCGACGGCCGCGGGCAAGGCTGGAGAAACGCGCGCTACGGGGCGTGCGCCGCTTTGCTCTGCCATTCGCGTGACGTTGTGCCGTTTCCTGCCTGCGGCGCTGCTGGCGCTCGCGCCGATGCTTACGTTCGCGCAGATCGTCTCTGGCGGCGCACACGCACCTAACGTCATCCAGACACCCAACGGCCTCGATCAGGTCAACATCAACCGACCTTCCGGTGCAGGCGTCTCGGTTAACACGTACAACCGCTTTGACGTGCAGTCGAAAGGTGCGATTCTCAACAACTCGCCGACGATCGTCCAGACGCAACAGGCCGGCGCGATCAACGGCAACCCGAACTTTGCAGCGGGCCAGTCGGCGAGGGTCATCGTCAACCAGGTCAACAGCGCGAGCGCATCGCAGTTGAACGGGTTTCTCGAAACGGCAGGCAATCGCGCCGAAGTTATCATCGCCAATCCGAACGGCATTGCTGTCAATGGCGGCGGGTTTATCAATATTTCCCGTGCGATTTTGACGACGGGCACGCCGAACTATGCGGCCGATGGTTCCGTCTCAGGCTTCAACGTCACGGGCGGCAACATCACTATCAATGGCGCAGGTCTGAACGCGTCGAACGTGGACCAGGTGGATTTGCTGGCGCGTGCCGTACAGGCGAATGCGGCAGTCTACGCGAAGAACCTGAACGTCGTCACGGGCGCGAACAGCGTCGATCACAACACGCTTTCGGCGACGCCGATTGCAGGCGACGGCCCCGCGCCGGGTGTCTCCATCGACGTGAGCAATCTTGGCGGAATGTATGCGAATCGCATCGTTCTCGTGGGCACAGAGGCAGGTGTGGGTGTTTCGCTCAAGGGCGTCGTAGGAGCGAATGCCGGCGACCTTGTCCTGACTACACAGGGCAAACTGGAACTGGCGAGTCAGGCGAGCGCAAGCGGCAACATAAGCGCGAGCGCGCGCGACGGCATCGACAACAGCGGCACGACTTACGCACAGCAGGACGTCAGCCTGAACACGGCTGGCGCGCTAACCAGCAGCGGCATGATTGCCGCGCAGCAGAACACGACCGTCAGCGCGGGCGCGGTAAATTCGACGGGCACGCTCGCCTCTGGCGTAAATGGCGACGGCTCGCTGGCGCAGTCCGGCGACCTGAACGTGAACGCTTCAGGCGGGGTCGCGGCGACCGGCCGCAATGTGGCGGGCGGCAACGCGGCCATTAGCGGCACAGCGGTCAATCTCGCGGGTAGCAGCACGTCGGCGAATGGCAACCTCGTCTCGACCGCGACGGCGGGCGACCTGAACACGTCAGGCGCGACGGTAACAGCAGGCGGCACGCTGACGGCCAACGCGGCGGGCACGCTGACCAACGACAACGGCGCATTGTCGTCAGGCGGCGCAATGGCTCTCAATGCGGGCGCGCTGTCGAACAGCAACGGACAGATCGTATCGGCCGGCACACTTGGCGAAAACGTCACGGGTGCCGTCTCGAACACGGGCGGCACCATGCAGGCGGCGGCTGCGCTGACGGCGAGCGCGGGCTCGTTTGATAACACTGCCGGACGTGTTGCGTCGCTGAACGGTGACGGGCTGACGCTCTCCTCGTCCGGCCTGCTGAAAAATGGAACGGGCGGCACCGGGGCTGGCACCATCGGCGGCAATGGCAATGTCACCGTGCAGGCCGGACAGATCGCAAACGCGGGTTCGATCACGGCCGTTCGGAACCTGATTGCGGCTGCTGTGCAAACGCTGTTCAACAGCGGCACGCTGGCGGCGAACGGCAACGTCAACGCTTCGGCGGGCACGATACTGACGAACGCGGGTCAATTCGGTGCGGCCGGTGCGCTCACGCTCTCGGCGGCCACCTTCGACAATAGCCACGGCTCGGCCAGCGCCAACCAGTTCACGCTGCACGCGGCGAACCTCCTCAACCACGCGGGCACCATCACGCAGACCGGAACCGGCTCGATGACGCTCGACGTATCGGGCACACTCGACAATTCGGCAGGCGGCACGCTGCAAAGCAACAGCACGGACCTGACGATTGCACCGGCCACGCTCGACAACGACGGCGGCGCGATTACGCACGCTGGCAAAGGCAAACTGACAATCAACACGGGTAATGGCACGGGTGCCGTGTCCAACGTTGGCGGCGCGATTGCTACCAACGGACAGGCCGCGATACAGGCCGGAACGCTCAACAATACGGTGGGCTCTGTCATCGGACAGAACGGACTCACGGCGGCAGTCGGCGGCACGCTGAACAACACGAACGGCAAGCTGCTTTCCAATACCGACCTGAGCGTTGTCAGCGGCACGCTGAACAACAACGGCGGCCAGATTGGCGCAGGCGCGAACGCATCGGTCCGGGCGGGATCACTGACCAATAGCCGCGGCTCGATTGTCGCGCCGAACCTCACGGTGACGACCGGCAGCACGCTCGACAACAGCGGCGGCGACATTGAGGCGAACCAGCTCGCGATGAATGCGACGGACCTGTTGAACCACGCGGGCACGATCACGCAGTACGGTTTGTCGTCGATGGGCTTCAATGTCAGCGGCACGTTCGACAACTCGAACGGCGGCATATTCCAGACCAACAGCACTGACCTGACGCTCGCACCAGGAGCGCTCATCAATGACGGTGGTTCGATCCTCGATGCCGGAACGGGCAGTTTGACCATTGCACCGGGCAACGGCGCGGGCACCTTCTCGAACATCGGTGGCAGGATCATCACCGCAGGCCAGCTTGTCGCGCAGGCCGGCAGCCTGAACAACGCGAACGGCGTGCTCGCCGCTCAGGGCAATCTCGCGGCGAACATCGCGGGCAACGTGAACAACACGCAAGGCTCAGTTCGCTCGCTCTCGTCCCTCTCGCTCGATAGCGGCGGTGCGCTGACGAACACAAACGGACAGGTTCAGTCCGGCACGGGTGCGACGGGCGACGCGAGCACACTTGGCATACAGGCCGCGTCCCTCGATAACACGAACGGGCTTGTCGGCAATCTCGGCACGGGCGACACGACCATTCACGGCGGCAGCCTGACCGTGAACACTGATGGCGTAATGACGGGTAACGGCAATGTGGACGTCGATACCTCGGCACTCGTGAACACGCAGAACGGCCAGCGCGGCGGCCAGATAAGCGGCGCGAACGTTACGGTGCAGGCCGGTACGGTCGATAACAGCGGCGGCCAGATCGGCAACCTGACCGGCTCGAACGGCAATGTCGCGATCACGACCGCCGGCGCCGTCACGAACACGAACGGCCAGATCGGCGCGACACATAACCTGTCCGTCAGTGCTGCGGCACTCACGGGAGGAGGCGCATACAGTGCGGCCAATGATGTCGCGGTAGCCGTACAGGGTGATTTCGCGCCTACGCCAGATTTGCAGTTCGCCGCGGGCCACGACCTGACTTTTACCTTGCCGGGGACATTCCGCAACGGCGCGACGCTGGAAGCGGCGAATAACCTCGGCATTAACGCGGGCGATATCGCCAACAGCGGTGTCATGATGGCAGGCGGCACGCTCACGACGCACTCGAACACCCTTGAGAATACCGGCGCGATTGTCGGCGGCAGCATCTCGCTCAATGCCACGCAGTCCATACAGAACGTCGGACCCACCGCACTGATCGGCGCGACGGACAGCACCGGCACGCTCGAACTACTCGCTCAGGACATCGAAAACCGCGACGACACGACGATGACCGACACGCAGGCGACGACTGCGATCTACGGTCTTGGCAAGGTCGTACTGGCAGGTGGCAAGGATGCGAACGGGAACTACACGAACGCCAACCTGATTCGCAACCAGTCGGGCCTGATCGAATCGGCGGACGACATGCAACTGCATGCCGGCCAGGTCACGAACACCCGCACGACGATGACGACGACCGGCCTGAACCAGCCGGTCGATCCGACGTTGCTGGCTCAACTCGGCATCAGCCTCTCGGGATGCACTGCGGTCAATATGGCCGCCTGCTCCGGTCAGAATGTGGGCTGGTCCAATGCGACCCCGGACATGATCGGCGGTGTCAATATCGAGCCGCCGCACGGCGGCCAGTGGAACAGCGGCTACCAGTACACGACCTATACAGGTGTAGCGCTGGCGAATCTGATCGCAAACATCAGCCCGCAGGCGCAGATCATTGCGGGCGGTAATCTCGACGCGTCAACCGTGGGCGTGTTCCAGAACTACTGGAGCGCGGTCGCGGCAGTCGGCAACATCGCCGCGCCCGTGTCGCTCGACCAGAATAGCTGGCAAGGACAAACCGCGCCCCAGGTGCAGGTCACGTACTCCGGCTATTACCACTACAACAACTACGACAACTCCGAGCACAACTGGACATTGCCGTTCGGTAATGCGCCATTTGCTGGTTCGAATCCGGGCGGATATCAGGCTGCGCCGGCCGACATCCGCAACTACTCGCTCCCGAGCTATGAATCGAGCTTTGTCTCGGGCGGCACGCTATCGGGTTCGGGTATCAGCATCGACAACACGGCCGGCAACGCAGGTATTCCGTCGATGGGTCTCGCACCCGGTCAGGCAATGTCCGGCGTGAGCGTGAGTGGCCTGAGCGGTAACGCGAGCGGCGCGAAGTCCGGCGCGGCGTCGGTGAGCGGTGGCGCGGGCATGGTGAATCCGACGATCGCGAGCGCGACCGCGCAGAACGTGCTGCAAAACCTGACTGTTCCTCAAGGCGGCCTGTTCGGTCCGGCAACCGCGCCGGGATCGTCCTGGCTGGTTGAAACGAATCCGGCCTTCACGAACCAGAAGACGTTCATTTCGAGCGATTACTATCTGCAACAGCTTGGTCTGAATCCGCAGACGACCGAAAAGCGTCTCGGCGATGGCTTCTACGAGCAGCAGCTTGTTCGCAACCAGATTACGTCGCTCACCGGCAAGGCTGTGCTCGGTCCGTACACCGATCTTCAGTCGATGTACCAGGCGATGCTTGCCGCGGGCGCGTCGCTCTCGCAGTCGCTGAATCTCCCGCTCGGTATGAGCCTGTCGCCTGAGCAGGTGGCGGCGCTCACGAGCAACGTCGTCATCATGCAGACCGAAGTCGTTGACGGTCAGTCCGTTCTGGTGCCGGTCGTCTATCTCGCGAAGGCGAGCCAGCAGAACATGAACGGTCCGCTGATTGCAGCGACCGATATCGACATCCAGAACGCGCAGACCTTCACCAACAGCGGCACGGTGCAGGCCGGCAATACGCTCTCGATCCAGGGCAACCAGATCAACAACGCATTCGGCACGCTGCAAAGCGGCGGCCTGATGTCGCTGACGACGAAGGGCAACGTCGACCTGACCTCGGCGACCGTGAACGCCGGCAGTTTGGCGCTGAACGCGGGCGGCGACCTGCTGCTGAATTCGGCGGTGAAGACGGTCGACCAGATCAGCGCGACGGGGGCAACGCGCACTACGACCACGCTCGGCCCCATCGCGAACCTGAACGTTACGGGCAATGCGGCCATTGTGACCGGTGGCAACTTCGAGCAGAACGCCGGCAACCTGAACGTCGGGGGCAACCTCGGCATGGCCGTAGGCGGCAACTACGACATCGGCTCGGTGCGGACCGGCGAGCACAAGGTCGTTTCAGGTGCGAACGGCGTATCGAATACGAACATCAACCAGACGACCGGCAGTTCGGTGAATGTTGGCGGCGTCTCACAGATCGGCGTCGGCGGCGACCTGACGGCGACGGGCGCCAACATCAACCTCGGCGGTGGCGGTGTCGTCGCGGCGAATGGCAATGTGACTTTCCAGGCGGCGAAGGCGACTTCGACCGTCGACAGCAACAGTTCGGGCAGCGACAGTCACGGCAGCTACTCGGAGTCGCTGCATAGGTCCGACGATACGCTCACGGCGACGACGCTCAATGCGGGCAATTCGCTGACGGTGGCTTCGGGCAAGGACATCAGCGTGACTGGCAGCGCGATCAGTCTCGACAAGGGAACAGCGACGCTCGCGGCGGCGGGCAACGTCAACATCGGCGCTGCGACGGAAACACATGTCGAGAACTCGCAGGAACAGCACAGTCACAGCAACGTGGTGAGCGGCAAGGAGGTCAAAAGTTCGAGCAGTTCGACGGCGACCGTCAGTCAGGGCAGTCTTGTTTCGGCTGACGCTGTGCAGATCGTGAGCGGCAAGGATATCAATGTCGCGGGCAGCACCATCGTTGGCACGAGTGACGTTGCATTGAGTGCTGCGCATGACGTGAACATCACGACGACGCAGAATATCGCGCAATCATCCAGCAGCTACCAGGAGACGCGCACGGGCCTGGGGACAAGTGGCCTGACGGTGACAATCGGCACCAACAAACTCGCGACGACGAACGAGGCGTCGAGCGTCACGAACAACGCGAGCACGGTCGGCTCGATCAATGGCGACCTCTCGATTCAGGCAGGCAACACGCTACACGTGACGGGCAGCGATCTGGTTGCTGGCGGGAACCTCGCTGGGACGGCGGCGAACGTCATCATCGACGCCGCAACTGATACGTCGCACCAGGCGCAGACGCAAAAGCAAAGCAGCAGTGGTCTCACAATCGGCCTTGCGGGTTCGGTTGGCGATGCGATCAACAACGCGTATTCCGAAAGTCAGGCGGCAAAGAATTCCACCAGCACGGGCAACGACCGGGCGGCAGCCCTGCACAGCATTGCGGCGGCGGGCGATGTTGCCCTGACCGGCCTCACGTCTGCGGGAGTAACAGCGGGCGGCAAACCCGATATCGGCATCAAGGTCAGTATCGGTTCGAGCAAGAGCGAAAGCCAGTCGTCGGAGAATCAGACGACGCAACGCGGCTCCAGCATTCAGGCAGGCGGAACTGCGGGGCTCGTTGCGACAAACGGCGATCTGACTATTGCCGGGTCGAACGTGAACGCCAGCGATGTGATTCTCGCGGCGAAGAATCAGGTGAACGTCATCAACACGACGGACACGGATTCAACCCGTAGCTCGAACAGTTCCAGCAGCGCGAGCATTGGTGTGCAGTACACGCTTGGCGGCGGCTTTGGCGTCTCTGCCGCTATGGCGAACGCTCACGGTGATGCGAACAGCGATGCGTCGATCCAGAACGCTTCGCACGTCACAGGCGCGAACAGCGTAACGGTCATGTCTGGCGGTGATACCAACATCATCGGCTCGCAGATCAGCGGCAAGCAGATCAATGCGGATGTGGGCGGCAACCTCAACATCGTGAGCGTGCAGGACGTGACAAACAGCGCCGCGCACCAGAGCAGCGCAGGCGGCGGCTTCACGATCAGCCAGGGCGGCGGCAGCGCAAGTTTTAGCGCACAGAACGGGCACGCCGATTCGAACTATGCGGGCGTGAACGAACAGGCCGGCATCATGGCGGGCGATGGTGGATTCAACGTCAACGTCAAGGGCAACACGGCCCTGACTGGCTCGGTCATTTCGAGCACGGCAGACGAGTCGAAGAACAGCCTGACGACCGGCACGCTTACGTTTAGCGATATCCAGAACCAGTCGCACTATGACGCCAACAGCAACGGCATCAGCGCGGGCGTAGGCTTCGGCGGGAACACCGGCAAGGCAGTCGGTCCGGGCTCTGTAAGCGGAACGCCTTCGGTCGCGCCGATGGTTTCGCAAAACGAGAATGGCGATTCGAGCGCGACGACGCGCAGCGCGATCAGTGCGGGCACGATCAACGTGACGAACTCGGGGGCGCAGACGCAGGACGTAGCGGCGCTTTCGCGCGATACGACGAACACGAACGGCACAGTCGCCAAAACGCCGGACGTGAATGCGATCCTCAACCAGCAGGCCGACACCATGCAGGCCGCGCAGGCAGCGGGCCAGACCGTGTCACAAGGCATCGGTGCGTATGCGGATATGAAGCGCAACGATGCGGCCGATGCCTACGCCGCTGCATACAAACGTGGTGACAGCGACGGGATGGCTGCGGCGGCAGCCGACTACAACAACTGGAAGGAAGGCGGCGATTCACGCGCTGAACTGCATGTCGCGGGCGGCGCATTGATTGGCGGACTTGGCGGCGGCAGCGCGTTCAGCACCATTGGCGGTGCGGCGGGCGCGGGTCTGGCGTCGAAGATGGCCGGTTCACTGAACGATATCTCGAAGGGAGTCGCATCGGCGACGGGATCGGACCTGATCGGCAACCTTGCGGCGAACATTGCTGCGGGCGTCGGCGGCGCTGTCGTTGGCGGTACGGCAGGTTCAGCGATGGCGTCGAATGTCCATCTGTATAACCAGTCGATAGACGACGAGCGCCAATTGACAGGCGAGCCCGGAAAGAAATCGCCAACACTGTTCTCCCTGGCGATGCAGGGCATTGCGAATGGCCTAAACGCGATTGTGGGCGTGGGCGGCGGTGGTCCGCCCGCTGCAAGTCCGGGTGTCGTGCTCGCAGAAACCGGTGCTGCGAACACTGTGCCTAAAACGCCGGGGTATGTACCGGACAATGCCACGCTGGCAAGCGGCGGAAACAATAATCGACTGCCGATCCCTGAGACAGTAACGGCCGATAACGGTTTGCAAGTTGAGTCGAATCCGAAGCACACGGAAGGTTTGCCAGGCAACCGTCCGAACGCCGGAACGGAGCCCCAAAACTCGCTTGACTTGTTCAATTCGTCAGTTCCAGGTGGGGACGGTGTTCGCTATGCCATTGACTCGAACGGTAATATCAACCGATTCTATTCAGACGGGAACGGCGTGTATCACTGGTCGGGGGCGACGGGCGACTCGTCGGCACCTCTGAACGTTTCGAAAATTCCAATCGACGTTAAACGTACTCTTGGATTCAAAGGAAAGTAAATGCTATCTGGCAACCCTGACACGTTTGCGATCTGGTGCGATCCTGTCGAATCTTGGTCAACTTCCAAGTTTCAAAATGGATGCTTGGGCTTCCTTATCGGCGGCAAGCTGATCTGGTCCGACCGGTCAACGCTCGGTGTTGATCTGCACAGGCTTTCACTACTGCATTGCATGAGTAATGCAGTGGAGGACGTAACGCTGTTCAATCTCGCGCCAATTGACGCGTACCGGACGCTCTGCGAACGTGCCTTTCCGTCGATTGATTCTGAAGCGGAGACCAACGACTTTAGTCACCTGGTATCTGCGGAAAGCCTCTCTGACGAAGGCCACTATGTCTTTCTTGTTGAGGGCTCCGGTCAAGCAAAGTTGATCTATGGGTTCAAGGACGAACCGCAAAGCGTTTACGAAGTTGTCGTGGGTCTCGGCGAATTCCAATCAGTGGTGCGTGACGTCCTCGGCAAGAGTAAGGCTGCCCAAATTAACAGCTAGGAAAAGAACTGTCCTTTCGGCGGCGGTCTCGTAACCGCTCGCCGCGCAGAATCGGAACCAATCAAAGAAATGAAAATTCGCAAGAGGCTGGCGGCTCTGCCGCTCACAGCCCTGGTCACTCTCGCGCCCAACGTGCCGGCGCAGAGCCTCGGCGGTATAGAAACCGAACAGAACCAGCAGCAACGACGCGACGCGCAGCAGCGTGAGGCAGCAGTATCCGCGCCTGTCGTGCGCTCGGAACTACCGAAGATCGAAACGTATCCCGCACTCCCGCGCGAGTCGCCGTGTTTCCGCATCGACCGTTTTACCCTCGGTGTTCCTGAAACGCTGCCCGAGAGCGCTCGCAAGAAAGGCGCGTCGGCGTTGCCACTCGACCCGTTCGCATTCGCACGCGAATGGCTCGACCACTACCAGGGCCAGTGTGTCGGCAAGGAAGGTATCGACGTGCTCACCAAGGGCTTGCAGCAGGCGATTCTGAGTCGTGGCTATGTGACCACGCGCGTACTCGTGCAGCCGCAAGACCTGTCAGGTGGAGTCCTGAAACTAGCGCTTGTTCCTGGCGTCGTGCGCAACATCGCCTTCGCCGATCCGTCGATGTGGGGCACATGGCAGACCGCTTATCCGACCAGCGGCGGCGACGTGCTGAATCTGCGCGATCTTGAACAGGGCCTTGAACAGATGAAGCGCGTCGGCAGCCAGGACGTGAGCATGGAAATCCGGCCGACCGACGTACCGGGCGAAAGCGATGTTGTGCTGACGGTCAAGCGTGCGAAGCCCTGGACTTTCGTTGCTTCGGTCGATAACTCAGGCACCGAGTCGACGGGTAAATGGCAAGGCAACGTCAGCCTTGGCATCGACAACCCGCTCGGACTGAACGACATCTTCACAGTAGGTGCGAATCAGGATTTGTCGTTCGGCAACAAGGCGCTTGGCTCGCATGGCTTCAACGGCTCGTATTCGATTCCCTGGGGCTACTGGACCGCCACGCTCTCGGGCAACACGAACACGTACTACCAGAACATCGCGGGTGTGAATCAGACGTTCGTGTCCAGCGGTAACTCACAAACGGCTGCGCTAAAGCTCGCGCGCGTTATCTCGCGCAGCCAGAACGACGTGCTTGGTGGCTACGTGCAGCTATCGAAGCGCTTCGGCGACAGCTTTATCGACGACACGACCATTCCGACACAGGCGCGCAATAACACCTATCTGGAACTTGGCGCGACCGACCGCCATTATTTCGGTGGCGCGCAGTTCGACGGCACGCTTGCCTACCGACAGGGCATCGGCGGTTTCGGCGCAACGGCCGCCCCGTATCCCGATGGTCCGACCTACCGCTATCACATGGCCGTGCTCGACGCGAACCTCTCAGTTCCGTTTGCGATTGCCGGTCAGGGCTTTCGGTACGTCGGAACCGTACACGGCCAGTTCACCAACGACACGCTGTTCTACATCGACGACCTGACCATCGGCAGCCGCTACACGGTGCGCGGCTTCGACGGAGAAACGATGCTTGCGGCCGAACGCGGTTTCTACTGGCGTAACGAACTGCAATGGCCGGTATTCCAGACGGGACAGACGCTGTATGCGGGGATCGATTATGGGCGCGTGTTCGGACCGAACACGGCGGCACTGGCGGGGACGCAACTGGCGGGCGCGGTGATTGGCATTCGCGGCGGCGTGCCGGCGAAGTATGTCGGCGTGTCCTACGACCTGTTCGCAGGAACGCCGATCTACAAGCCTTCAGGATTTCCGACTGCCCGCGTGACAGTCGGGTTTCAGATGACGGCGCCGTTCTAGAAAGAAGAAGGCGCAAACGCTCACGTCTTCGGTGGTCGCTACGCTCAGTGCGTCGCGGCCTGCTCGGTTTCACCTGTACCCATTAGTGCCTCAAATTCTTCAAGGTCATCCGGCCCAAGCGAAACGGCGTAGGACATACATTGGGCGTCGAGTTCTGCACCGGATTCGCCCTGCGTCGCCAGCACTTCAAGAGAAGCAATGATGCCTAGCCGGTCTGCAAGCGAAACGTTTGGTCTTCTGGCCGACCGCGCAAGCGCCCTGATATTTGCCATCTGCGCAGCAAACATTTCAGCGTTCAGCATTGCCCGTTCATTGATACGTTCGACCATTGCCGTGCGGCGTTCGACCTGTGCAGGGGTAAAGGTCTTAGGGGATTTAGATAGGTTTCTCTGCGTCATGGTGCGGACTCCGTTCGTTAAGGACGGCCCGGCCTACCAGGTGAGGAAGGGTGAGCGGGCACATGACAGGGTTGGCGAACCGGCACTGAAAACCATAACCGGCAGACCCGGAGGTCTCCCCGCCACGGCCCGCCCATTGAAAACGGACGTGCAGAGGCAGAGCACGACCTGCTTGCGCAGGCGTGCTGGTTTTCAGTGAATCAGGTCGCCAAACCTGAACCGTCGTTGTTTCGACGGCGTGCCAAGTATAGGCCACTGCTGCCAGCAGGCGTTCACCCGCGCAAGCTAAATCAGCCAAGCTGTCATTATTTCAGAATTATCCGACCCCGCCAAATCATGGCAGTACCGTCGCCGTTACCAGTTCCGCATCACTCACCCGTTCGTTTCGCCGCCCGGTTCAGCCGGGTCCGTTCCCATCTCCAGCTCGCGCAGTTCGAGCACGCCGCCATTTGCTTCGAACAGTTCATCGGCGCCAGCTTCAAGCGTGCTGTCGTTGACCGTGTCGCGGTCGACAATGACGCGGACAGGATGCTCGCCTTCGTTACCAATGCGTACTTTCATGGTTGCCTCCAAGGGTTGTTACTGCTGGGAACGCTTCAGCCGGTCAAGCATGCCGCTCGGCTGCTGCTGCGGCGGTACAGTCAGGCCACCGCCGTGACCGCCCGTATCGCTGATTGAGTTGCTGTCGCCTTCGATATAGACGAACGTGCAGGCGCAAAGCGGCAGCAGCATCAGCGCGCCGATGCACCGTAAAATTGCGGAGTTCATTTATTGCGCCTCGCGGTATGCCTTGTTTGCCATCATCTGCACCGTGCGCAGACGGCGGTTCAGATCGCGCACCGCCTGCTGGCGCTGCAATGGATCTTCCGTGCCTTCTGTTTCCTTGCGCTGCCTATAGAGCGTCTTGATTTCGTTGTTCGCCGCGTCATAGATCGCGAGCTTGCGCGGTACGTCGGGGTTCGATGCGTCGAAGTGGTCGAGCGTCCCGCTTTCTTCCGCGTACTTGCGCTCGGCCCCGAGCTTTTGCATGTCGCTGTAGTTCTGTCTGAAGTCGGTCACGTCCTGATTCATCACGCGCGAGCCGAACGTTTGCGCGAACGGGATATCGGACAGCGACAGTTCCGTGCCGGCTTTCTCGCCCATCAACTGAATCGCGCGAACGGCGTCCATCGGGCCGTTGCCGCCATAGCTGCGCAGCAGGTATTGCAGTGTTTCGGGATACACGTCGATGCCCGTACCGTCGTGCAGTTCCTTGGCGGCGTCCTTGAACATCGCGGGCGTGCCGGGATAGCTTTCCGAGAAATGAAGTTTTGAACCTGTCCATTCGTCGGGCTTGTGGATCGGCGAACCTTGGGCGTTCTGGTTCATCGCGAGTTGCAACAGCGGTTTCATCAGCGACGGCGCGAACTGCTGCATCGCCCATGCGCTCACGTCCTTCGTCGGGTCAACGTCGGTCGGGTCAATCGGCGAGAAGTTCGACAGCAATCCATCTTTCGCCACGTTGCCGGCGAACGTGCCGCCATCGTCCACGCCGTCCGCGTATCGGTGCAATGCCGCCGCCAGCGTCAGCGCAATGCGCGCGTAGCCGAATCCAACGGGAAACTTGTACCCCTTTCCGTCCGGGTTGTCCGGGTCGAGCAGCGTCAGGAACCGGCCTGTCTGGCTCAAGGGAACCTTGTTCAGCCGTGCGACGCCGTCGTCATCGGTCCCGCCCATTGCCTTTAGTGCGCCGTACATGCCGTACATGCCGTACATGCCGTACATGGCTGCAAATTGCGCCGCCAGCACGGCGGCGCCACGCGGCGAGCGCAGTGACTGCGCCATGCGGCGCGCGTCGAACAGCGCCGGACCGGCGAACGTATAGAGCGCGCCAAGCTGGCGGCCCCATCGCCCCTTGGTTTCGAAGTTCATCGTGTTCTTCGAATAGATTGCGGCATCCTGTTCCGGCATACCGGAATCAACGAGTGCCTTGAACAGGGCAATGCGCGATGTCATTTCCATGTGTTCATTCACATGGTCGATGAAACCGTGAATCTTCTCGCCCGCTACCTTGGCCTGGTGCCAGCGCGTCGCGCCTGCCGTCTTCGCAAACTCGTTCTCGAAGTTGTGCATCGTGTCGTTGCGGAACAGGTCGCTGTACATGGTCGAGCCGCCGAGCCGTTCAAACTTCTCGCGCCACTCGTGATACTCGCTCCCCGGCCTGTCTTTCCATTGGGTCAGGAAACTCGCGTTGTTGGCAATCGTGCGCCGCAGCGCGCCGGCCCGATCCTTGACCGGTGCGTCGGCCGCGATCAGTGCTAGTTGCGATTGCACATCACGAATCTTGTTCATCAGCGGAAACGTCGGGTTGTAACGCGTATAGATGCCAGACAGCAGCCGCGTCGCCTTGTCGGGCAGACCAAAGACGCCGTCTATCTGCGCCTTGTTCGCGCCGTTCAGCGCTTCGAAAATTTTCTTGTTACCAACGTCGACGACTTTTGTCTTGTTGCCGTCGTGCAGCACGAGCGCATCAGGCGACATCGAAGCATTCGCCTTTACACGTCGATGAATCATGCCGTCGTCGCCGATGTACTTTTCGAAGATTTCGTTTTGTGTACCGTCGTTGACCTTCGCATGTGCAAGGTCTTTGGCCTGTGGTGACTTCTCCATGAGATTGACAAAGTCGCGTTTGAAGTCCTGCATGCCGGCGCGACGGATTGCAACGTCGGTACGTTCCAGCACGTTATGCAATGCGTTCTGCGACAGCGTGCCTTCGCGTCCGGTTGCCTGCTTCGCCTTCGGTGACTTGAGGCTCACGGCGGCCGAACGCGATAGCGCGTCCTCGGTCTCGTCGGGGTCTCCCGTGAGCGGCAGATACCAGTCATAGTCCGGCCGCGCCTTTTCCATCTCTGGCGTGAGCAGTCCCGCGTTGCGTAGCACGTCGTCGCGATGGTCGAGCATCGGCTTCAGGTGCTTGCGGTAAATGTCCTCGTAGGTGTTGTCGATTCCCGGCGCACTGCGCGCAAGGTCGCGCTGTATCGCATCGATTTCCGCATCGGTGCGCCCCGAGCCTGCCAGATCGTTGCCCTGGGTCTTCTCTGCAATGACCGCGTTGCGCTCCTTGCCGTGCTTGACGTAGTTGCCGACTGAACCCAGGTCTTCCAGGAACTGCTGGTAGCCATGCTGTTTGTAATACGGCATGTCCTTGTATTTTTCGTTCCATGCCTTCGCGAGCGTCTTCAGCAGTGGTCTGGCGTGTTCGTGTTCGAAGTCGTGGATGTCCTTTTGCGTTTTCGCTTCGAATGTCCGCATGGTATTCAGGAAGCGGCGACCAGCGTCGGTGTTGCCGCTTCGCCGTACCAGTTGCTCCAGCGGATTACGATAGTCGAACAGGTTCGTAACGGTGTTTTCGAGCCACTTCGGTTGCGGCGCCGTGCCGCCACCTTTCGCCAGTCGTGCCGTGTTGCGCGCGGCCGAGCGCGCGGCGTAGCGCGGATTCGCGCGAATGTCCTGAATGCGTTCAAGCAAGGTCGGCCGGCGTTCGACAGCGGGTATTGACGTGCCAGGCACGGTGCGGATTTGCGGCGCCGGCCGGGAGAACTCCGCCGTCGCCATGCGTGGCGCCGGGTCCGCGAGACTGCGGCCGTGTTCGCGCAGATAGCCCTGCGTGTCGCGTAGCTGCTTTCTCACTTCGGCATCGGTCATATCATGGTCGACGAGTCCGGTCCGCTTGAGGAACCCGCGCACGGCGTCGACGACGCGGCCCATGAATGCGTTGTGCATATCGCGTTCGGCCATCAGCGCGACCATTTCGCGCGCGCGCCGGTTAGCCGGCAGATTCGGTTGTAGCCGGTCCACGTCCGCGCCGAGCTTGGCAAATGTCCGGTTGCCGAGCTTTTCGGCTAGGCCAATCCTGCGCTCCAGTTCGGACATTTCCGCGTGCCCCAGCATGTTCTGCAAACCGTAATGTCCGATGACTTCATGCCGTGCGACTTCGCGCGCACGCGCGGGCGAGTCGATACGGTCGGCAATCAGCGCCACGCGCCCGGTGCGTGGATCGTGAAAACCTTCAACACCCTGTGAGCCTTCCGCCTGCGCCTGTTCACGAATGTGTTCGGGCGCCTCGTCGAGCGTCGGGTAAATGTCGACGTGACGGTTAGCCGGGTCGGCGCTGATCGCGTTGCGCACGTCGCTGGCAGACATACCACCGCCACTCGTGGCGCGCGAGAAGTCGGCCTTCTGCTGCGCAGCCTCGCCGGTCGGAATGCGCTCAGGTAGCGAATAGTCCTTTAGCTGCTCGAACAGCGTTTTCGTATCGGGCGTGTCGGACAGGTCAAGATTGCGCTGATGGATGCGCGCGGCGCGGTCGGGGTTCGTCTGCTTCTCCAGCACGACGATATAGGACTTGACGCCAGTACCGGCGCGCTCGAACGCAGACGTGGGGAGCGAGATATTGGCGACGTGGTAGACATGCTTCGCGGCGTCACTTTCCATCATTGCATGAAACCGCTTGTCGGCCATGCCGCCTTCAGGTATCAGCGCGACAATCCGGCCACCGTCGCGCAGGTGCGTCATCGCCTTTTCGACGTGCTCCATTGCCGTCTTGCCACCAGAGCCGAAAGGCGGGTTCATTACGACAGCGTCGTACTTGTTCGCTATGTGGTGGTCTTCGAAGCGGCCCGCCTTGACATCGCCGCGGGCATTGATACCAAGCCTTGATTGCAGTTCGTTGGACGGCTCGATGAAGGTGTTGCTGGTGTTCTCGGGAAAGAAACGTGCAATCGCACCATCGCCAGCAGAGGGTTCCAGTGCTTTCTCGCCAGGCTTGAGGTTCGCCCATTCGGCCATCTTCATGCCGACAGGCTCGGGAGTGGCAAACCAGTCCGCGCCGGCGCGCTCGTGGCGGCGCCCGCGCTCCTTCATCTTCGCGTAGTACAGCGTCATCGCCTTTTCGAAAGGCGAGAGCTTTTCAAGCTGAACGTCCGCTTCCTTGCCGCCCGTGCCTTGCTCAAGACTTGGCTCGAAGTCGGACCCGCCAAGGTAGCCGTCCTTGAACGCGCGTTCCAGATCGCGCGCACCGTGACCGAGCGCGAGATTTTCGGCCGTGCGTGCGCGCTGCGCGATAGTGTTGGCGAACGTTGATCGCTCGAAGTTCAAACCGGCCTTGAGGTATTCGAGCACAGCGTTCGACTTGTTGCCGGTCCGGTATATGCGGCCTTCCATCTGGATTGCGTCGGTCGGGCTCGTCGGCAACGGCAACGCCATCAGCGCGCGCTGCTGCTTGCCAGTCGTGTCGTGCAGGCTGATACCTTCCTTGCCGGCCTTCATCTGGACGAGCATCACGTCCTTTTTCCCACCGTCCTGATTGAATTCGCGAATTGCTGCGAAGCGTTTCGCCTTCGGCACGTCGCCATTGAACAATGCAAGCCGGTCGCCGAATGCTTTCTGAAACGCATCAATCGGGTTGCCGAGCCGGTTGAAATTCATACGTGCAACGTCGGGGAATTCGCGCTGGAACTGGTTGACCTGGTTCGTCCATTGCGCATCTGCGTCCGGTGCGTTCGATATCACTTCAGGCGGGCGCTTCGCAGGAAACGCAAACGGGTTATCCGTGTGTCCGGTCTTGTAGCCGTGAAACACGACGACCTTGCGGCCAAGTGCAAGGTGTTTCTTCGCGCGTGCGACCGCGTCGTCGGCCTTCAGGTTCCGCAACCTGTTCAAGCGTGATATGCCCGCTATGGCGCATATCAGCCTGCGCGAGTCGCGGCTGGTAGTACGGCGCCGCTGACTTCGCTGCGTCGATGCGTTCAGCGAACGACGGTTTGCGCTTGCGCAGGACCTGTCTGCTGCGCCGACTTTATCCCGAGACGAACGGCGAAACCATCACGCTCGACCCTGACGCGCTGCACTGGCACGCCGTCAGGTTGCAGGCGGCCGAACGCGCGGCGCAATACGAAGCGATCTCGGGCGGCGCGCGCGCGCATCTGCTGGCGATGCTCGGAGAAAACGCTATCGGGCAGCTTCCAGACGGCACCGGCAGCTACCGGCGCAAACAGGTCACTCGCAAGGGCTATGAGGTTGCGCAGACCGCCTACATGGACTTCCGGTTTATCAAGGCAAAGGGAGGCAACGATGAATGAATTGCAGGTAGTTGGCGACGGCGCACCCGACCTGTCGCCGCGCAACTTCGATGAACTACTCCAGTTTGCGGACACACTTGCGCGCTCGAACCTGGTCCCGAAAGAATATGTCGGCAAGCCAGAAAACATCGTCGTGTCCGTGCAGTGGGGCTATGAAATTGGCCTCAAGCCGATGCAGGCGCTGCAAAATATCGCTGTCGTTGGCAATCGACCGTCATTGTGGGGCGACGCCATGCTCGCGCTCGTGCTTTCGTCTCCTGTCTGTAAAGACGTGATCGAGTATTACGAGGGCGAAGGCGACACGCTGACCGCCGTCTGCATCGCGAAGCGCCACGGCCGAGCCGACAAGAAAGCGACGTTCTCGCTGGCCGATGCGATCAAGGCGGAATTGGTTAGCAAGGATGTTTGGAAGAAATACTCGCCGCGCATGCTCCAGATGCGCGCGCGGGGCTACGCGCTGCGTGACCAGTTCGCCGACGTGCTGCGCGGAATGCCGATTGCCGAACTCGAAATCGAGCGTGTCAAGAACATGGGGCCGGTCGAAGAAGTACAGCCAGAGGATGCGCCTACCGTGGGCACACGCACCGAGAGCGTCAAGCAGCGAATGCGCAAACAGCGAATGCGCAAACAGCGCGACAGCACGCCGACGCTCGACGACGTGCTGCGGCGGATTGCCGAAGCGCAGAACGCCGAAGAACTGACGGCAGCGGGCGCACTAGCGGCGCATCTGCACGCGGACGAGCAGAAGGCTATCGCGCGCACGGCGTACAGCGACAAGCTGGAAGCGTCGCGCAAGCCGAAGCGCAACGAGGCCGATCCCGGCAAACAGGGCGCGACATCGAGGGCGCCAGAAGTGACGTTCGCCTACGTCATGGACGCGCTGGAGCATGGCGACACGCTCGACGCGCTCGACACGGCGGCCGACCTCATCCGGGCCGTCGCCGACGAGCGGCAGCGCGAGGAACTGGAGGAATTCTATGTGGCGAAGCGCGGCAAGCTGGAAGCTGCGTAAGCACGTTCGGGACCACGATCATGATGAATTTTACGAATCAGGAAGTCACGGTTCAGCACATCAACACCCGCGTCGAATTCCACGGCGAAGAAGAACGCCTGGCGCTCGACCTGACGATCAAGGCAGATTTGCCGAACACTGCGCTCGACGATCTGTCGCCGACGCTGCGGCGCTCGCTCTATGACGCCGACAGGCAGGCCGATATCGTCGACCCGGACAGCACGCCGCTGTTGCGCAATCCACAGCTCGGCACGCTGCGCTGGGCCGGCAGATTTAACGGTGTGAAACTCGGACTACGCGACGCAGAAGCTGACGACCGTCTACGCGACCTTCACTTTGTAGACGCACGTATGGATCGCGTTCGCTTCCAGCCGAAGGAAGGCGGAACGTGCAGTTTCGTCTGGCACGTTCACGTCTACCCGGACGACGAAGCGGCGACCGCACACACGGTCTATTTCCTGCGCCGGCCGCACACGCTCGGCACCATCAACGTGCCGGATTCAGACGGTATGGAGGACGCGCACGAATGAACACAGCCGACGACGGGCCGCGCGCGCGGCCCGATCTTGCGTCGCTACCGGACGACGCGCTTCTGCGCATCGACGGCGTGCTCGCAATCGTCGGGCTGTCGCGTTCCGCGTGGTATGCGGGCATCCGGCGCGGCGACTTTCCAGCAGGTATCGCACTCACGAAACGCAGTCATGTATGGCGCGCCGACGAAATCCGCAGGGTCATCGCGGCGCGGGATTGATTGTGCGCAAATTCAGATTTTGCTGGCAGCCATCAACAAATGTGGAGACTAGAATTGTTGCGCGACAAGCATCCTGAAGCATGGCAAGCCCTGATTAACCTGGTCGCGCGCAGTGTGGCGCACGACATGGTGCGGGACTCTCAACCGGCAACCAGAACGGAGAATGACAAACAATGCGAGTGGCAATCTACGCACGCTTCTCGACCGATAAGCAGAAGTAGACATCTGTTACGGATCAAGTGAGGGTCTGCGTGCAGCGTGCGCAAACCCTCGGCGACTGCGAAATCGTCGCGCAACATTCTGACGAAGGCGTATCAGGCTCGACCCGAGTCGAATCACGCGCGGGAGGCAAGCGGCTTATGGCCGACGCGATGGCGGCCCGCTTCGACGTGCTCGTTGTCGAAGCGCTCGACCGCCTTTCGCGCGACCAGGTCGAGCAGGAAACGATTCTCCGCCGGCTCGAATTCCGAGGCATCCGCATCGTCGGCGCGGCGGACGGCTACGACTCGACTTCGAGCAGCCGTAAGGTGCAGCGCGCCGTGCGCGGTCTCGTGAACGAACTCTACATTGACGACTTGCGTTGCAAGACGCTGCGCGGCCAGACGGGTCAGGTCGAGCGTGGTTTCGTGGCAGGCGGCAAGAGCTACGGCTACGACATCGTCAGGGGCGAGCACGGCAGCGACTACCAGGTGAACGAGGAACAGGCCAGGTGGGTCCGGTTCATCTTCGAGAAGTTCGCGGGCGGCTGGTCGACGTTCCAGCTATGCGACTACCTGAACGCCAACGGCGTGCCGTCGCCGCGCAATTCGACGTGGATGCGCTCGGCGCTCTACGGCTCGCCGCGCAAGGGCTCGGGCATCCTGAACAACTCGGCCTACATCGGCGTGTACATCTGGAACCGGTCGCAGTGGATCAAAGACCCGGACACGGGCGCGCGCGTGCGTCAGGACCGTCCTGAGAGCGAATGGAAAACGGAGCGGCGTGACCACTACCGTATCGTGACTGATGAAATCTGGCAGGCCGTGCGTGCGCGCATGGGCAACGGCCGGCTCAACGCTGGCACGAGTGGGCGCGGTGGTTTTCCAAAATCGCTATTCGGTGGTCTTTTGCATTGCCCTAAATGCAGTGGGGCACTCGTCGCGGTGAACAAGCGGTATTACGGATGCGTCACGCGGAAGGAACGTGGAGCGAGTGCGTGCGAAGGCGTGCATATTTCCCGCCAGCAAACGGACGAGCGTCTGCTTTCAGTTTTGCGGGACGAACTTGGCGCGGACGAATCTCAGGCCGATATTGAAACGGCGGTTCGCCGCTATTTTGTAGGCGGGTGTTCCGGCTCCCAGGAATCGGCAAAACACATCAGGGAGAAAATCGGGGAGCTTACGAACGAGATTGCAAACCTGACCGCCGTTCTTGCGAAAGTTGGCATTTCCGACGCGATTATGGAAACTCTGTTAAAAAAGGAGAACGAGAGGGAAGCGTTAAAGCGGACACTGGCGCAAACGCAGGTCGATGCAGACCAGTTCGCGGACATTGCTCGTCGTGTTCGAGAAAAAACAAGTGAACTAAGGGGTACGTTATCGGGAGAGGCCACAGCAGAAGCGCGACAAATCATCGCGAAGCTTATGGGCCCGATAGGGATTGAAGCGAAGGAAGGTGCGTACTTTGCGACCTACGACGACGTTTCCGAAAGGCTTCTTGCCTCAGCCGCTGGAAACGTGTCTCTAGGCGTGGTTGCGGGGGTAGGATTTGAACCTACGACCTTCGGGTTATGAGCCCGACGAGCTGCCAGACTGCTCCACCCCGCGTCCGTCGAAGAAAAGATTATAGAACAAAGCGGATACGCTTGCAATAGCCATTTAAGAATCGGCTTCAATCCATAAAGTCATGCGTCGGCGCGCGAGCGCCGAAGTCGCCGCACGCATGGCTCGCGTCGCATGCCGGAAGGCCCGCGTAAGGCGCTGCGCTAGAATTCAGGTTCTTCTCGCGACGCCGCCCTGCACGCACGGCGGTGCGCGCTCCACCTCTTACCTTGCTCTGAACTCCATGGACATCGCCCACGATCTGCAAGTGATTGCCGCTCAGGAACACACGCTGGTGTTCTCACAATTCGACGCCGACCGCGCGTGGCAAGTCGGCGCGTATCTGCACGAGGTCGCCAAGGCGCGTGGTATCCCCGTCGCGATCGACGTGCGCACTTTCGGTCAGCCGATGTTCTTCAGTCTGCTCGACGGCGCGACGCCGGACAACATCGATTGGGTGCGCCGCAAGAGCAACACGGTCGCGCATTTCCGCCGCAGTTCGTACGCGATCGGCCTGAAGTTGCAGCAGGCCGGCGGCACGCTCGCGGACAAGCACGCCCTGGCCGCCTCGGAATTCGCGTCGCATGGAGGCGCGTTTCCGTTGACGGTGGCGCACGCGGGCGTGATCGGTTCGATCACGGTGTCGGGTCTGCCGCAGCGCGCCGATCACGAACTGGTGGTGGAAGCGCTGTGCGCGCATCTGGGCCACGACTACAGCAAGCTCGCGCTTGCAAAGGCCTGAGCCGATGCGGCTGCCTCCTTATGCCTTGCTCGGCATCGCCATCGTCGCGGAAGTGATCGCGACCTCCGCGATGCGGGCGTCGGAGGGCTTCTCGCGGTTCCTGCCTTCAGCGGTGATCGTGCTCGGCTATGGCGTGGCGTTCTATTGCCTGTCGCTCACGCTCAAGAGCATTCCGGTCGGCATCGTCTACGCGGTGTGGTCCGGCGCCGGCATCGTGCTGATCACGCTGGTCGCGGTGCTGCTGTACCGGCAGGTGCCCGACGTGCCGGCCGTCATCGGACTCGGGCTGATCATTGCCGGCGTTGCCGTGCTGAACATGTTTTCGAAGATGCAGGCGCACTGAGCCGTTGCATCGACACAGCGCCGCGGGCGCTTACTTGCAGCGCACGATCATCGAACGGTTTTTCACGTTGGCCGAGACGACGTTCGTGACGCTGCCGCCCGCCGTGCCGCCTTCGTCATTGTCTTTGGACACGATGTCGTAGCCCGTCGCGCCGCAGGCCTTGCCGGCCTGCACGTAGCACGATGCCCAACTGGAAGCGGCGTCGGCGCCGCTGCAATTCACGGCGAAGCCGGTCTGGCCGTTCGGCAGGTTGATCAGCGACGTGGTGTTCGACGATGCGCAGCCGGCGAGGCTCGCCACGCCGAGCAGCACGGCGGCGGGCAGGGCGGCCGCAAGCGGGCTGCGGCGAACGAGAGCAAGCGCTGCGCGGGTTCGAAGGCGGTTGAAGCGGCCGGCGCGGCGCAGTTGCGTCATGAAATGCATCGTGATGTTTCCTTTCAGATTGATATTCGGGTCGCCACGTGGACTGGGGAGCGCCCGTCGACGCTCGGCAGAGGCTCAGGGCGTTTCGATCGTAATGCCCGCCGCGCTGACCATCCGGCGGCTTTCCCCGCCTTCTTTGGTGGCCGCGTCTTCCCAGATGCTGATGGCTTTTGGAATGTCGATGCCGTGGCTTTCGGCGTACGCAAACCATGTGTTCGCCGCATCCGGCTCGGGCAATTCGTGGTTTTGCAGAAAATATTTTCCCATATTGCGCTCGCTGAACTCGAAAAGGCGTCGTCGCGGCAGCACGGACCGTGCCGATGATCCAGTTCGACCGGCGCGGGCCGAACAAGTGCGATCGGTTGCATCGCCGGACGGCGCTGCAGAACTAATCAGCTCGCGACGCGCCTTACATAGTGGTTGGCCGTACGCCGATGCAGGCGTTGCACCGGCCGCACGGGCGCAACCGGCGACATGAACGTCAACGCACGGGCAGGCGTATCGAGCGCCGCTCCGCGCGGCATCCACCCTGAATTGCAACGAGGAGAACGAATATGGCTGAACGGGTCAGCGGCCCTTATCGCGGTTATTACATCAGCGCCGCCGCGCGCCTCGTGCCGGCGGCCGACGCGCCGGCCACGACCGCAGGCAGCGCGAGCGGGACTTACGTCGGCTCGGTGAGCCTCGCTGAACACGGTCCGGACGATCCTCATCGCATGGAAACCTTGCTTGAACTCGGCGACGGCCAGCGCTTCGGCAGCGAGGAGGAGGCGCTCGTCTTCGTCGAGCAGGCGGCGCGCGATTACATCGACCGCTTGCTGGGAGGCGCTTGATGGCGGGGCGTAAGGTGGAGCAAAGCGTCGCCGGGCGTGCCGGCAAAACCGCAGATCAAAGCGCTGCGGCAGGCTGGACCTCGGTCCGGCCGCGCGAGTACCATAACGACGTTCTCCGGCGCCGGCCGGTTCTCGCCGGCGCCGGTTTCCCGTCGGATCTTTCTGATGAGGCAACCATGGAAATTCGGTTTCCCGCGGACGCGCCTGCTTACCGCGACTCGAATCTGACCGTTGTCTTTCCCGCACTGGTGGACGGCGAGCCGGTGCCGTGCGCGATCTCCGTCGAAGCGCTCGAAGATCACTTCGGCGCCTACTCCGAGGACCTGGAAGGCTGGATGCGCGCTTTCGACGCCGGACGTCCGCGCATCGAAGCGGTCGCGCGCGAGCACTTGCAGATCAGTAACGGCACGCCTGTGTTGCTGAAGAGCGGCCACTTTCCGCCGGGCAACGTGGCGGGGTGAGGGCGCTGTCCAAAAAGAGGATGCGGGTAATGCGGGCACCGTCGCCACGGCAGCGGATTGGCGGGTCAGGCGCGCTACGTTGATGAGCACTTCCCAACAGAGCGGGCCATGCGAGCCATGGCGAGTTAGCCTGCGCTGACCTGAAGTGCCGGACGCGGCAAAACACCGCGCAACTCGCCAACGCCACTTGCCCCACCCGACGACCTTCGCGCCCTCGTTCAAGCCGCGCTCGCGGCGCTTCCGTTTGCTCCCGCTTTTGCCGATGCCGCCTCGCGCGCGGCATCGAATGCATGGCGGATCCCTTCTTCGTAAGACGTTCTGGCGATCGGGCCGATCAGTTCGGTCAACGCCGAGTCGTCGAGCACGACCGGCTCGGTCATCAGGTAATTCATTTCCACCAGTTCCCGCATCAACGGATTGAACAGGCCGAGCACGCGCAGCAGGGTCTTGCCGGCCACCATCAGTTCCGGTTGGCGGCCCGCTAACGCATAGGCCTGCCGCGCGACTTCGCGCTGCGTGATGGTGCCCGCGCCGGCGAGGTGCAACCAGCGTCCGTATGCCTCGGGCATGCGCGTGAGCTTTTCCACCACCGGCCCGATATCCGGCAGATAGATGAATTCATGCGGCACATCCACCGGGCCGATCACCTGCGCGCGCTTGCCGCTCGCCGCGGCTTCGAACACGCCGTTCAGCAGACTGCGCTCGATATTCGGGCCGTAGAAGTCGGGCAGGCGCAGCACGAGTGTCGAGAGGCCATCGCGTCCATGCGCCGCTAGCACCAGATTTTCCTGCGCGAGGCGCATCTGCCCCTTGAACGTGTGCGGCTCACGCGGATGATTTTCGCGGATCGGATTGCCGCGCGCGCGGCCGTACGGATACACCGTGCCGATCAGAATGAAGCGTTCCACGCCCGCCGCCGTCACGCCCGCAAGCGTTCTCTCCATGAGCGGCGGATGCGCGGCGAACTGGTCGTACGGCACGCCGACCAGATAGATCACCGTCTGCAGGCCCTGCGACGCCGCGCGGATCGATGCGGGGTCGTCCGGATTCCACGTGACGATCTCCGCATGCGGATCGTGGCCGAACGCGGCCTCTAGCGGCTGACGCGAGCGGCCGACCACCCGGTAATTGCGGCCCGCCGCGCCAACTGCCGCCGCGATGATCCGGCCGGCCGCGCCCGCTGCGCCGAATAAACCCACCTTGCCTGTGACTTGCATGACCACTCCTTGAAGCGGCGCCGCATCGCGTCCGCGTGGATTGTGATTGATTGCTGAAAATTTAATGAACACCGTTCAGTGAACAGTGTTCAGTTTAATTTGACTTTTCAGTTTGTCAACCCGAGAATGTTCGTCATGGGAATCGCTGAACGAAAGAACCGCCAGAAGCAGGCACTGCGCGAACGCATCCTCGATGCCGCGCGGCGCATCGTGATGCGCGAAGGCTTTGCCGCGTTGTCCATGCGCAAAATCGCCGACGCCATCGAATATTCACCGGCCACGCTTTACCTGCACTTCGCAAGTCGCGACGAGATCGCGCAGGCCCTGTGCGCAGAAGGCTATGCGCAGTTGCTGGAAACGTTCGTGCCGCTCGCGGACATTGCCGATCCGGCCGAGCGGCTCAAGGCGCTTGGCCGGGCGTATGTGGCGTTCGGCGTCGCGCATCCGGAAACGTACCGGCTGATCTTCATGGAAGATCCGAGCTACACGGGCGCGGCGTTGGGCGGCGTGGGGAAGGGTAAGGCGGTGGCGGATCCGGCCAATGCCGGCGCGGCGACGAGCGGCGCGGTACTGAGCGAGGACACTGAGGCCAGCGCGGCTGACGAAGCGAGCAGCGAAACGACCGCTACCGGGGATGACCCCGGAGAAGCCGCGTTGCACATCATGATTTCCGCGCTCGACGAACTCAAAGCGGCGGGGCGTCTGTCGGCGTCGATGGATGTGGCGGTGTGGGCCGAGGCGTTCTGGGCGAACTTGCACGGCATCGTCGCGTTGAATCTGACGTGTCCCGTGTTTCCCACCGCGCCGCTCGATACAGTGGTGGGCGTCGCGCTCGACGCCTGGTTGGGCGCATCGCACGCAGAACAAGCGCCGACGGGCGCCGTGGCCAGCGCCGGCACGCGCAAGAAAAAATCGCCGGAAACGCGTGCAGAATCGGCAGCGCGACCGGACAACGATCTCGCCGCTCAGCCTCTAGCTAAAAAACCGGCGAGAGCCACAGCGAGCGGCGTCACCGCGCCGGCCACCAGACGCAAAACCACGAGCGCGTGATAACGTTCAATTCCACCTCAATTTGCGCGGTTGCGCTTAGCTCTCCATGTCCATTTCCGCCTCGCCCGCCGTCAGCGACGAAGTCGCGACTTACGTAGCCAACCGCATCGGTTTCATCGAACTGGAGAGGCCGAAGGCGCTCAATGCGCTGTCGACCGGCATGATTCGCGCGATGCACGCGGCGCTCGACCAGTGGCGCGAAGATCCGGACGTGCTCGCCGTCGTGGTGCGCAGCCAGCACCCGCGCGCGTTCTGCGCGGGCGGCGACATCCGCTTTCTCTATGAGACGGCGCAGCGCGGCGAGCAGGACGCGCGCGACACGTTTTTCATCGAGGAATACCGGCTCAATCACGCGATCTTCACCTTCCCGAAGCCGTATATCGCGCTGATGAACGGCGTCGTGATGGGCGGCGGCATGGGCATTTCGCAGGGCGCGCATCGCACCGGCGGTCTGCGAGTCGTCACGAATTCCACGAAAATGGCGATGCCAGAAACCCGCATCGGCCTGTTTCCCGATGTCGGCGCGGGCTGGTTTCTGGCCCGCACGCCCGGCGCGATCGGCCGCTATCTGGCGGTGACCGGCGAAACGATCGGCGCGGCCGATGCGCTTTACGCGGGTCTCGCCGACATCTACATCGACGACGCGGCCTTGCCCGCACTGGTCGACACCTTGCGCAGCGAGCGTTTCGAGCGTGGCGCGGACGTGGTGGCGTGCATCGAGCGCGAGGCGCTCGCGCATCAGGTCGTGCCGCAACCGGAGGCCTCGTCGCTGGCGAACGGGCGTGCGTTGATCGATCGTCACTTCGCGTTGCCCGATGTCGCGCGCATTCTTGCCTCGCTCCAAAGCGAGCGCGAGGCCGCCGATTGGGCCGAACAGATGATTGCGGTCTTGCGCGAACGTTCGCCGTTGTCGATGGCGGTGTCGCTGGAAGTGGTGACGCGCGCCGAGGGTTCGATGGCCGACGTGCTGCGTGGCGATCTCGATCTGACGCGCACGAGCTTTCTGCACGGCGACACGATCGAAGGCATTCGCGCGCGCATCATCGACAAGGACAACGCGCCGCGCTGGCGCTTTGCGCGCATCGAGGACGTGCACGCGGCCGACGTCGAGAAGATGTTCGAGAGCCCGTGGCCGGCGAACGAGCATCCGCTGCGGGATTTGCGCGGTTAGATCCGAAGGTTTGAACCCAGGCGGCAAGCTGTGACGCGCGCGCCATAGCGCCGTTGCAAACGACCAGCGGCCAAGCCGCCAGGCCGCTCACTCCTCGTCTTCGCTCGCCATGAAGGCGCGCATGAACACCAGCGCGCCCCAGCCCCACATCGCATTCGCAGCGAATCCCACGGACAGGCGCGGCAGCATGTTGCCGCTCGGCCAGATCCCGCGCAGCGGGTCGATAACGAACACGCTCGCCGCCGTCAACGCAATGCCGCCGAACACGAAAGCCGGCACCCACGGTGCCCGCCGATGCGGCGCGACGCGCAACAGCCACGCCATCAGCACGGCCCAGAACGCGCTCCAGATCGCGTTGGCGATGAACTCAGGCAAGCCGAGCGGTAAAAACGGCGCAGTCGAAAAACCGGTCGGCTCGATCATCCCGGCTGCGTGCAGCAGCGCCAGCGTCGATTCGTGGAAGAACAGGGAAGCCAGAAAACCGGCGACGAACGGCAGGATGAGTTTTTGCATGCATTGCACCGCCAGGATACAGGCGGCGTGGTGCGCATGGCCTGTACCGGATTATTCGGAAAACGTGCGCCATTATATATAGACGTACCCCCTTTCCAGCGTACACACCGCGCAACATCCGTATGCTTTAGCGTCGGGCTAATCACGAAAGTGGAAAACCTAAGCTAAAAAAAATCGTTCAAAAGCCGCAGCCCGATCCATAGACTGTTTCTCCATGCAGACGGCGTTTGCCGCCGTCGCCGTTTAATCGAGCGCATGACGCGCACGTTTGGTCGAGGGAAGCCGTCGCGATGTCCTGCCTGATGCCGATCTTCATCCGCCGCATGGCGCACGCGCGCCGGCCGGTCCGTTGTCGCCGCTAGCGCGCACCGACACCGCATTTTTCCGTCTCTTTGCGCTGCACCGTCCGGCTGTGTGCCGCAGGGATGCGCGCGGCCGGCGTGTGCGCGAACGCTCGACGCACCGTCTTCATTCAATCCAGTTTCGTCCATGCAGGAGCAGCAAATGAATGTGTTCTGGTTCATTCCGACTCACGGCGACAGCCGCTATCTCGGTACGTCCCAAGGCGCACGCGCAGCCGATTACGACTATTTCCAGCAGATCGCCGTCGCCGCCGATACGCTCGGCTACGAGGGCGTGCTGCTGCCGACAGGCCGCTCGTGCGAAGACGCATGGGTCGTCGCGTCGAGCCTGATCGCCGCGACCAAGCGGCTGAAGTTTCTGGTGGCGATTCGCCCGGGCATCTCGTCGCCGGGTCTGGCCGCGCGCATGGCGGCGACTTTCGACCGGTTGTCGAACGGGCGTCTGCTGATCAATGTCGTGACCGGCGGCGATGCGGCGGAGCTGGAAGGCGACGGCGTGTTCGTCGACCACGACACGCGCTATGAAATCACCGACGAATTCCTGCACATCTGGCGCAAGCTCCTCACTGCCGCGCATACCAACGACGCGATCGATTTCGAGGGCAAGCATCTGAGCTCGAAGGGCGGCAAGGCGTTGTATCCGCCCGTGCAGAACCCGCATCCGCCGCTGTGGTTCGGCGGTTCGTCGCCGGCCGCGCACGAGATGGCGGGCGAGCATATCGATACCTATCTGACGTGGGGCGAGCCGCCCGAAGCCGTGGCGAAGAAGATCGCCGACATTCGGGCGCGCGCCGCGGCGCACGGTCGCCAGATCAAGTTCGGGATTCGTCTGCACGTGATCGTGCGCGAGACCGAAGAAGAAGCGTGGGCCGCCGCCGACAAGCTGATCAGCAAGCTCGACGACGAAACCATCTCGCGTGCCCAGGCCTCGTTCTCGAAGATGGACTCCGAAGGCCAGCGCCGCATGGCCGCGTTGCACGGCGGCAAGCGCGGCGGGCGCGCGGAGCTCGAGGTCTATCCGAATCTGTGGGCGGGCGTGGGCCTCGTGCGCGGCGGCGCGGGCACGGCGCTGGTCGGCAATCCGGAGCAGGTGGCGGCGCGCATGAAGGAGTACGCCGATCTCGGCATCGACACCTTCATTCTGTCGGGCTATCCGCATCTGGAAGAGTCGTATCGTTTCGCCGAGCTCGTGTTTCCGCTGCTGCCGAATCGTCGCAACAAGGTGTCGAATGGACCGTTGTCGGGGCCGTTCGGCGAGATCGTCGGCAACAACTATCTGCCGAAGGCGGCGAGTTCGAGCTGAGTCTCGAACCCGGCATGCATGCCCATCGACAAGCAATGAGGAACGAGAAGCATGGCTGAATCCACTGTGAGCGCCGCGCGGCATGAAGGCGCCGAGGCCGGCTCGGGTTTGAACACGTTGCGCCGGATCGGCGCGCATCTCGCGCCGTGGCTCGCGCCGCTCGCGATTCTGCTGGCGTGGGAATTCGCCGCGAGAAGCGGCGTGCTGTCGACGCGCGTGCTCCCTGAACCGCTCGCGGTCGTCAAGGCCGCGTGGTCGCTGATCCAGTCCGGCGAAATGTGGGCGGACGTGAAGGTCAGCACGTGGCGCGCGGTGTCGGGTTTCGCGATCGGCGGCGGCATCGGACTCGTGCTCGGACTCGCGACAGGCTTGTTCAAGCCCGCCGAGATCGCGCTCGACTCGACCGTGCAGATGATCCGCAACATCCCGGCGCTAGCGATGATTCCGCTCGTGATTCTGTGGTTCGGCATCGAGGAGCAGGCGAAGGTGTTCCTCGTCGCGCTGGGCGTGTTTTTCCCGATCTACGTGAACACTTTTCACGGCATCCGCTCGGTGGATGCCAACCTGATCGAGATGGCGCGCAGTTATGGCGTGAAGGGCTTCGCGCTGTACCGGCACGTGGTTCTGCCGGGCGCGTTGCCGTCGATTCTGGTCGGCGTGCGCTTCGCGTTCGGGCTGATGTGGGTCACGCTGATCGTCGCCGAAACCATTTCCGCGCAATCGGGCATCGGCTACATGACCATGAACGCCCGCGAATTCCTGCAAACCGATGTGGTGGTGGTCGGCATTCTGCTCTACGCGGCGCTCGGCAAACTCGCCGACGTACTGGCGAAAAGCCTCGAACGCGTCTCGCTGCGCTGGCATCCGGCTTATCAACGAGGAGCGAAATCATGAACGCAACGACCTTGTCGGCGTCGTTCGGCGGGATTGCCGGCAGCGATCTCGAAGCCGAGTTGGCGCACGATCGTAATGTCGATCATGACGCGCACGAAGCCGCTGGCCTCGAATATGCCGATGCGACGCATCATCATCAACCGCGCGTCGATGCCGGACTATCGGCCGGCGCGCTCGCACGCAACGACGCCCGCCGTGCCGCGGATTATTCGGTGGAATTGCGCGGCGTAGGCAAAAGCTACGGCGAGCGCCAGGTGCTGTCCGATTTTAACCTGTCGATCGAGCGCGGCAGTTTCGTGGCGATCGTCGGCCGCAGCGGCTGCGGGAAATCGACCTTGCTGCGGCTCGTCGCC
Organism: Paraburkholderia phytofirmans; assembly: GCF_046028095.1. Lineage (GTDB taxonomy): Bacteria > Pseudomonadota > Gammaproteobacteria > Burkholderiales > Burkholderiaceae > Paraburkholderia > Paraburkholderia phytofirmans_A. The sequence continues at coordinate 466,474 of NZ_JAQQDJ010000005.1, read as the reverse complement.
GGGCTGGAAAAGACGACCTCGGGTGTGCTCGAAAAGCGCACCGAAGACGGCGGCCCGATCGACACCCGCATCATGTTTCAGGATGCGCGCCTGCTGCCCTGGAAGAGTGTGCTGCAAAACGTGATGCTCGGCCTCGGCCGCAGCGCGCGTGAGGACGCACGCGCCGTGCTCGCCGAAGTCGGCTTGCTGGAACGCGCCAACGACTGGCCCGCGCAGCTTTCCGGTGGTCAGCGTCAGCGGGTGGCGCTGGCGCGGGCGCTCGTGCATCGGCCGCAATTGCTGTTGCTCGACGAACCGCTCGGCGCGCTCGACGCGTTGACGCGCATCGAAATGCACGCGCTGATCGAGCGCCTGTGGCGCGAACATCAATTCACCGCGCTGCTGGTCACGCACGACGTGCATGAAGCCGTGGCGCTCGGCGACCGGATTCTGCTGATCGAGGAAGGGCGCATCGCGCTCGATCAGCCGGTGCCGCTTGCCCGTCCACGGGCGCGCGCATCAGCCGGTTTCGCCGCGCTCGAAGAACATGTGTTGCAACGCGTACTGAAGACGGCGCCGAACGACGACGCGCTGTCCCATCACGCGTACGACGCACGTGACGAAGGCCGCCTCAGGCGGCCGACAGAGGTTCGCTGGGCCGTTTGACATTGCTTGACTGACTGTTTCTAAATCGCTTTTCTGGAGTCACTCGATATGGGCATTTCCGCAATCAACGTACGCAATCAGTTCAAAGGCAAGGTCAAGGAAATCATCCGCGGACCGGTCGTGTCCGAAGTCGATGTGGATACGCCGTTCGGTATCGTCACCTCGGTGATCACCACGCGCTCCATCGACGAACTCGAGCTGACGGTCGGCTCGGAAGTGATCGCGCTGGTGAAGTCGACGGAGGTATCGATCGCGCGCCTGTGAGGTTCGCGCAACTCGGGCTTGCGCTATTTCGCGTTGGCGCCGCTGGCCGGCGGCGCGTGCATCATCTTGTCGTTGGTGGGCTTGCTCGGGCGCTTGATCGGCATGTTGTCAGGATTGCTCGAGCCGCCTGAGCCGGAGGCGCCCTCGGGCGGCCTGGCTATCGACGAGCTGTCGTTTTGCGGCGCTGTCTGCGCAGGGTTTTGCTGCGTTTGTGCCGGTTTCGCCGTCTGTGCGAATGCCGTCATGGTGCCGTTTATGCCGAGACCTGTCGCCAGCGCGACGCCGGTTATCAACACCGCCCATCTGCTTCGCTTCATATCCGTCCTCCCTGGTGGCGATACCGCCTTGCGGTTTCGGCGCCGTGCGCTGGTGGAATCATGTTTTCCACGCATTTCGCGTGCCGCGACGCGCGCCTGCATACGTCCCCGAAACTTGCTAGGATGAATTGAGCATGCAGACGGAGACGGCCATGTCAAAGTCATTGAGTCCCGAAGCGGTGGAAGCCTTACGGCGTCTGAACGACGTCGGTGTCGGACAGGATGCGCCGAAGCTGGCGCAGTCCGTGACAGCCGAACTGCTGGCCGGCGGCCTGGTTGCCGAGGCGGGCGGCGGCGACGTCGAAATCACCTGCAACGGCCGGCAATATCTTTCTGGCGATTGCGATTGATCGTCAGCGCGAGGTCGGCCTGACGTTCGGGCCGAATCGATCCGCGAGCCGTCGAGCGTGCTCGCCGGACAAGTCTGGCCGTCACATTGGCGGCGACACCATGGAGGCGAAGATGGAGCCGAAGGGTCTCGACATGGGGGACTACCAGGAGCGCTATCGGGACTACGATATCGAGGTCGCCGTCGAGCAGGTGCTGACGGGCGTCAAAGCGCATTTTCGGGTGTTGCGGGGCGATGCGGTGATGATCGACTGGCGGCTCGTGCATATCGACACTTTATGGTGCACGGAGCATGCCGCGGCCGAAGCGGGCTTCCGCGCGGCGCGCGAAGTGATCGACGCGGGTGGTCTTGCCGCCTCGCCGCATGTACCTTCCGCACCTGGATGAAATTGCGCACGCCTTCGATTAAGCTGGCTGTCCCGCCATGACTAGCCGGAGACCACTGTGCATCTCGCGCGTGCCATCCCGATCATCCGTATCTTCTCCGAGGAAAAAGCCCGCGAGTTCTACGTGGACTTTCTCGGCTTCACTGTCGAATGGGAGCACCGGTTCGACGAAAATTTCCCGCTCTATGCGCAGGTGCGGCGCTCCGATCTGATCCTGCACTTGAGCGAGCATCACGGCGACGCCACGCCGGGCTCGACGATTTTCGTGCCGATGCACGACATCGACGCGCTACATGCCGAACTTCAGCGCAAAGACTACAAATACGGGAAGCCGGGCGTCGAAACGTTGCCGTGGGGAAGGGTGCTGGAGACGGTCGATCCATTCGGCAACCGGATCCGGTTTTGCGAATCGCCGAAGGGCGAATAGGCGGGTGATCGGTCGCCGCGCGGTGAATTGAGCGTCCCGATGCGGCTGCAAAGGCGCGTAAACGCAACTGGGCGCCGGCATCATACTGCATGCGCGGCGCCCAGTTTACCGGTTGCCCTCGTGAGGCAGCCGGTTCAACGGCAACTGCTTAGTGGCCGAAGAAAACCGATTGCGGGCCCGAAACCGGCTCTTTGGCACCCGATTGCGACGACACGTTGTTCACGCCGCCGTAAGCATTCGATTCAGCGTTGGCACGTTCAGCTGCCACGGTTTGTGCGTTCTGGCCTTGTTGCGAAGCCGGTGCGCCGACCGACGGACGGTAGAACGGTGCCGGACCATAGCCGCTTGCAAAAGCGGGAGCAGCGATCGAGGCAGAAACAGCAACCAGCAGGGCGGCGATGAGCTTGGTCTTCATGGTGTGACTCCGATAACGTTTCGACTTCAGTTCAGGAAGGCGTCGCAGGGGGCCGGTGAGGTGTGTCTGCAACGTCGATGGAAGGCAGTGTATACCCCTACTATCGAAAATTTGTGCCGATAATCCGAAATTACTGTTCTTGAATCTGAAATAATCGGCTGAGGGTAGGCGGGGCAAGCGTCAGCGGTGGTCCGACCCCGCGCGCCATGCGGTTTGGGGCGTTAAAGACCCGCGTCGCGGTGCGGGTTAATCGCGATGGATAGCGTGGCGCGAATCGAACTTCGGTTTGAATTCGTCACCTTGGAGAGCACTTCGATGGACCTGTGGATTCAACCGTGCGCGGATTGCTTCGAGCTTTCTGGTTTGCCGTCTGCGCATCGTCCGCATGACAACCTGACCTTGAATAGTCGTGGAGCGGTGAAGGACGAGCGGGTGGAGGAGCATTACACGTGCGTGCGTTGTAGAGCGGCGTTCGCGCGCGTCCTTGCCGGCGAGCCTCGAAAGCAGATATGGATGTTGCTGAACGCAGGGCAGCACTGATATGGCCAGACCGTTCTGCGAGGGGCCGCCGTTTCACATGCCCTCGTGAACCTGGCTGTAAAGTTTTCGGCGCGGCTGCCGAAAACGTGAGCATGAAATATTTCTTCGACTCCAGGCTCGCCGATCGATACGGCTATGGGATGGCCGTGTATATCGCCGCCGAGACCTCCGATCTGCAGCGCGCCATCGATTTAACAAACGCACGACGCCTGCGCGGCGGCCGACGCCTGCTCGAAGACGCGCGAATCGAGGACGTGCTTTCGGCCATGCTCAATACCGGGTTGTTGAAAGCTAGAACGGATGAGGGCGGAACAAACGTTTCGGGGGCGACTCGCTGAGGCTCGACGTTTAGATATCAAATAAATGAAGCGCGCGCGACGACTATCGCCCCCGGGCCGGCGATTTCACGCCTTGCGGTAAAATCGGTGTTTTGAATCAAGCCGTCTGGCCGCCCCATGTCTTCACCTCACACTCCCAGTCCGCGCCGCGTATCGGTCGCACCGATGATGGACTGGACCGATCGTCATTGCCGTTCCCTGCATCGCGTGATCTCTCGCCATACGTGGCTTTACACGGAAATGGTGACGACCGGCGCGCTGCTGCACGGCGATGTGCCGCGCCATCTCGCATTCACGCCCGAAGAAGCGCCGGTCGCTCTGCAACTCGGCGGCAGCGAACCCGACGACCTCGCGCGTTCGGCGAAGCTGGGCGAGCAATGGGGCTACGACGAAATCAATCTGAACTGCGGCTGCCCGTCCGAGCGCGTGCAACGCGGCGCATTCGGTGCGTGCCTGATGAACGAGCCGCAACTCGTCGCCGACTGCGTGAAGGCCATGCGCGACGCGGTGTCGGTGCCGGTGACCGTGAAGCACCGCATCGGCGTGGATGCCGTGGAAGAGTATGGGTTCGTGCGCGATTTCGTCGGCACGATTGCGGACGCCGGTTGCAACGTGTTTATCGTTCACGCGCGCAACGCGATTCTCAAGGGCTTGAGCCCGAAGGAAAATCGCGAGATTCCGCCGCTCAAATACGAGTACGCGTATCAGTTGAAACGCGACTTTCCGCAACTGGAGATCATCATCAACGGCGGCATCAAGACGCTCGATGAAGTCGAGACGCATCTTCAACACGTCGACGGTGTGATGCTCGGGCGCGAGGCTTATCACAATCCGTATGTGCTGGCCGATGTCGATGCACGCTTTTATGGTTCGACGCAAACGCCGCTCACGCGCGAGCAGGTCGAGGCGAAGCTGATCGAGTATTGCGCCGCTGAGATGGCGCGTGGCACGTATCTCGGCGCCATCACGCGCCATGCGCTCGGCCTCTATCGTGGCGAAGCGGGGGCGCGTGGATGGCGACGCGTGTTGTCTGATAGCAAGCGCCTCGCCGCGCGCGATCTGACCATCTTCGACGAGGCAAGACAGCATCTGCGCGAGCCTATCGAAATTTTTGAATAAAGGACTAGGCAAACGGGATTCTTGTTCGTATAATCTCGTTTCTTCATCGACGAGCCAAGTTTTACGGCAAGTCAAGCAGATGTCAGTGGTGGCTGTAGCTCAGTTGGTAGAGTCCAGGATTGTGATTCCTGTTGTCGTGGGTTCGAGCCCCATCAGCCACCCCAAAGAATTCATGCAGTAAAAGTTTTACGAACGGCGTTGTGAGAAATCACAGCGCCGTTTTTGTTTTGGATTGTGGAGTTGGTTTTCGATTTCAACGCCCACGTCCCCCATGGCCGCCACCGCCGCTGCTCCACGAACTTCCCCCGCCGCTAGCGCTGCTGCCGCCGTGAGATCCGCCGTACCCACCGCCATGCCAGCCACCGCCACCGCCGTGCCATCCGTTCCCGCCGTGCCACCCATGGCCGCCATGCCCATACCCGCCGCGATAACAGCAGGATCCACCCCAGCCGCCATAGATGCCGACGCTGCCATAAACCGGCGCATACGGTGGTCCGTACGCATAGCCGTAGTCGGGGTAATAAGGTTGCGCGTAGCCATAGTCGTATCCCGGTGCGACCGCGCATCCGGTCAGACTGGCCGTCACCGCCAACAGCGCCATCGATGCAATGAGCCTGCTCACGATTTTCTCCTTCGTATGTGATTGAGAAAAACCGCACGCTCAGGAGTTCAGCGGCATTTGTGTCCGCAAATTACGGTTTGCGCATGCTATGGCGGATCCATCGAACAAGCATGGCGAGCGAACGCAATGACAGTCAGGCACGGCGACAAGCTTTCCAGAACTTACTCATACACGGTGCTGTAACAGTTAGTTAAATTTTCGAAACGAAACTGTAGGGCGCGGCTGTTAAGTTCGCTTCAGACAATTAGCTTCGACTCCCGACCGCGCCGCTCGCCGGGCCGGATGAAAAGATCGCACTCGCTCACAGTCAGGACCGCTCGATGCGAAGCCTGCAAATAACCAGCCGTCAATGAAGCAAGATCCACAGCCGGCCAACGCATCGGAATGGCGCGCCGAAGGCGACGCCTGCGCCGCGCGCGGCGAACTCGACGCCGCGCTCGAACGTTACGAATCCGCCCGCGCGCTCGATCCCACCGATGCGCTCGTCCAGCAGCGCCTCGCGGCCACGCTCGCCGCGCTGAACCGGTTTCCCGAAGCCGTCGTCCGCTATCACGAAGCGATCGCGCTCGATCCGCGCGACACGGATTCGCATCACGGCCTCGGCTGGACGCTCGAGCAGATGCATCGGCTCGAACAGGCGGTGGACGCCTATCGCGAGGCGACGCGCGTGAATCCGCAAGCCGACGGCTCGCACAACAACATGGGCAACTGCCTGCAGGCACTTGGCCGTTTCGGCGAAGCGCACGAAGCGTATCGCCGCGCAATCGAAGCCGCGCCGCAAGTGCCGCTGTACTACCGCAACTTCGTGCAGTCCAAGCGCCTCGCCGCCGACGATCCCGTGTTCCTCGCGATGGAGCGTCTCGTCGGCTATGCCGCTTCGCTCACGCCGGCCAATCAGGCGGAGCTTCACTTCGCGTACGGCCAGGCGCTGTCCGACGTGGGCCGCAACGACGCATCGTTCGATCACTTTCTGAAGGGCAATGCGCTGCACCGCGCCGGCGTGCGTTACAACGAAGCGGAAACGCTCGGTCTGTTCGCGCATCTGCCCGAACTGATGACTGCCGATCTGCTGGCGGCGAAGCGCGGTCTCGGCGACGCATCGCAGGCGCCGATTTTTATCGTCGGCATGCCGCGCTCGGGTTCGACCTTGATCGAACAGATTCTCGCGAGCCACCCGCAAGTGTTCGGCGCGGGCGAGCGCACGGAATTCGGCGAGGCGCTGGTGAACTGCATCCGCCGCGATCAGGGTGATCCGTTGCGGATCGATATCGAAGCATTGGAAGACGTGGGCGCCGCGCCATTGCGCGCGCTCGGCGCGGACTATCTGCGTCGCATGCGCAATGCGTTGCCGGAACTGCAGAGCCTGGCGCAAAACGACGAACGCAATCCGGCCGCGCACTACACGAACTACACGCACTTCACCGACAAGTATCCGTTCAACTTCATCAACCTCGGGCTGATCCATCTCGCGTTGCCGAATGCCCGCTTCATTCACAGCAGCCGCGCACCTTTGCCAACCTGCCTGTCGATTTTTTCGCGGATCTTTCACGACGTGCCGTTCAGCTATGATCTCGGCGAGCTGGGCCGCTACTATCGCGCGTACGACGCGTTGATGGCGCACTGGCAACGCGTGCTCCCCGAAGGTGTGATGATCGAGGTCAAGTATGAAGAACTGGTCGACGATTTCGAAGCCAATGTGCGCCGCCTGCTCGCACATTGCGGGCTCGGCTGGGACGAACGCTGTCTGTCGTTTTATCAGACCGCGCGTCAGGTGAATACGGCCAGTTCCGCGCAGGTGCGCCGTCCGCTTTATAAGACGTCGCTGCAACGCTGGCAGCCGCGGCAAGCGTTGCTGCAACCGCTGCTCGACGGCTTGGGTCCGGAGTTGGCGCCGGCGCATCGACACGAGACTGACGAGGTCGCGGCACGCGGCGCGGAGCATCGCTCATGAGCGCGTCGCGCGGCGCCGTGATCTGGATGACGGGGCTTTCCGGCGCCGGCAAATCGACGCTCGCCAACGCTTTGCATCAGCGTCTGAAGGAAGCGGGGCACGCGGCGATCGTGCTCGATGGCGATGTGCTGCGGCGCGGACTGAACGCCGATCTCGGCTTCACGTCCGAAGACCGTACCGAGAACTTGCGGCGGGTCGCGCACGTCGCGGCGCTGTTCATGCAGCAAGGCTTCGTTGTGATTGCCGCGGTGATTTCTCCGGAGCATCGGCATCGGCGCTCGGCGCGTGAAATCGTCGGCGACGGTTTCGTCGAAGTGTTCGTGAATGCTCCGCTGAACGTCTGCGAAGCTCGCGATGCGAAAGGGCTTTACGCTCGCGCGCGGCGTGGCGAGATCCCGCATTTCACCGGTATTTCCGGACCTTTCGAAGCGCCGCTCGCGTCGGATGTCGTGATCGAGAGCGACCGGATGCCGGTCGACGAGTCAGTCGATCGCCTGTTCGCGCATCTGGTCGCGACGGGGCGTCTAGGCGGTTAGCGCGCTTCGTCCTGAAGCGCGGCGAGCCACGCGCGGCGCCTAACCGCATACGCAGATTTTTCACCCGGCCCGCGGCGTTTCGCTATACCGTTTTGATTTCTCGGGGACAGAAGGGGTGTAGCGCCGATGCCGACATTGTCGATACGAAAAATCAGGCTGAAGGTCGAAACATTGGTGCTGGCAGCGGACCTGGCGGGCACGGTGGTATTCGCGGTCGAGGGTGCGCTCAGCGCGATCCGCGGCGGTCTCGACCTGTTGGGCGTGATGGTGATTTCGTTTGTCGCGGCGCTCGGTGGCGGCGTGATTCGCGATCTGCTGATCGGCGATTCGCCGCCGAACGCGATCCGCGACTGGCGCTATCCGGCGCTCACTTTCATCACCGGTTTGCTCACCTTTATTTTCCATTCGACGGCGCAGCAGTTTCCCGTCGCGCTCGTCACCGTGCTTGACGCGGCCGGCCTTGCGCTGTTTGCCGTGGCGGGCGTGGAAAAAGCGCTGCTGTTCGGCATCCGTCCGTTTATCGCGATGTTGATGGGCACCGTCACGGGCGTGGGCGGCGGCGTGATCCGCGATGTGCTGCTGGCTCGCGTGCCGCTCGTGCTGCATGCCGACATCTATGCAACGGCCGCGTTCGCGGGGGCGTTCATCGTGGTGGTGGCGCGTCGTGCCGGCTTGCCGCCTGGCGCGGCAGCGTTGGTAGGCGGTTCGGCGTGCTTCGTCTTGCGCGTGCTCGCCGTGACTTACGGCTGGCATCTGCCGAAGGTGTCGCCGGTTTGAGCGATGCGCGATCAGCGTCGAGCGCAAGCACGCGCTCCTGCGCGGCGCGCTTCGAAGCCGCTTCGCGCTACCGCAACAACCCCGCCGAATGATGCAAAGCCGGGTACACGCCGATGATGAACGCCGCATAGATCGCAGCCATCGTCACGCCGGCAGCGGTGCCCCAGATATCGCGCGATGCGGCGCCCTGGCGGAAATGCACAGGCAGTCCGACGACGAAGTAGCCGATCAGGAAGAAGAGAATCACCGCCCTCACGGGCGAGAGGTCGTGGCCGATAAATTCGAGCAGCGCGGACAAGCTGAATTCAGACATGGACAGACAGGCGAGATGACATGCGGACGATGGCGCGAATCATGGAGTTCGCACGAAGACCTACGTGGATTAAAGTCCATTCAGCGGCCAAGGTACAAGCAAAAGACTGTATAAATTTGTACAGCCTGACATTGCTTGCACAATGCCTACAGGGCAACTTTCATCCATGCTTCACGGCGCTTCACACTGCTTTCACCGCGAAGCGATCAGCGCTTGCGCAAAGGCTCGAGCAGCGACTTCAAACCGTTGTGATCGATCTCGTGCATTAGCGCCAGCAGCCGGCCGATTTCGCCGGGCGGAAAGCCCTGGCTAGCAAACCAGTTTAGATAATGACCGGGCAGGTCCGCAATCACGCGGCCTTTATATTTCCCGTAAGGCATGATGCGCGTGACCAGCAGTTCGAGGTGTTCGGGATTCATGGCAGACAGGTCGGCGCAGGGAAGCCGCAGCGAAATATTTCGCGCGGAAGAAGACAGGGGACGCGTGCTGGAACCGTATTTTAGCGCGCCAAGCAGAGGTCGAGCGGACATGGTAACGTCAGCGCTTTTCGTTCAACCAATCCGTTCAACCAATCAACAGGACAAGTTCAATGGAATACCGCAGACTCGGCGACTCCGATGTGCAGGTTAGCCTGATCGGTCTCGGCACCATGACGTGGGGCGAGCAGAACACGGAACAGGAAGCGCACGCGCAGATCGACTACGCACTCGATCATGGTGTCAATCTGATCGACACCGCTGAAATGTACCCGGTGCCGCCGCGTGCCGAGACGCAAGGTTCGACGGAGCGCTACATCGGCACATGGCTCGCGCAGCATCGCAGCGCGCGCGAGAAAATCGTGCTTGCCACCAAGATTGCCGGCCCGGCGCGTCAACCGCACAACCCGACTCATATTCGTGGCAAAGGCAACCAGTTCGACCGCAAGAATCTGACCGAAGCGCTCGACGACAGCCTGAAGCGCCTGCAAACGGACTACGTCGATCTGTATCAGTTGCACTGGCCGGATCGCAGCACGATGACGTTCGGGCGCCCGGCGTACCCGTGGGTCGACGACGCCTATACGGTACCGATCCAAGAAACGCTGTCGGTGCTCGCTGAATTCGTCAAGGCGGGGAAGGTGCGTCACATCGGCGTGTCGAATGAAACGCCGTGGGGCGTCGCGCAGTTTCTGCGCGCGGCCGAAAAGCTTGGCTTGCCGCGCATCGTCAGCATTCAGAATCCGTACAGCCTCGTGAATCGCACTTACGAGGCGGGGCTGTCCGAATACGCGCATCGTGACAACATCGGCTTGCTGGCTTATTCGCCGCTGGCCTTCGGCTGGCTGACGGGCAAGTATGAAGGCGGCGCGCGTCCGGCCGGCGCCCGCATTTCGCTGTTCGAGCGTTTTCAGCGTTACAGCAAGCCGCAAGCCGTGCAGGCGATTACGCGTTACGTCGAATTGGCGAAGCGTCACGGCTTGTCGCCGGCGCAATTCGCGCTCGCGTTCGTCAATAGCCGGCCGTTCGTGACCAGCAATCTGATCGGCGCGACTTCGCTCGATCAGTTGAAGGAAAACATCGCCAGCGTCGAGGTGAAACTCTCGCCGGAGGTGCTCGCGGAAATCGATAAGCTGCACGAGTTGCAGCCGAATCCGGCGCCTTGATGCGTGAGTGTTGAATGCATGGCTCGAGTGCGGCTCGAGTCATGCGGCAATTCGATTTCCCCGGCTGCGTGGCCGGGCGTTCGCGAGGTGGTGAGGGTTCGCCTCGGCAACTCTTCCGCCTCGAGTATCTGTCAGCGAATTTTCAACTTCCCGCGCACGGCATAAAGCGCGAGCAAACTCGCCACCGCGCAGAACATCAGATAAAAACCCGGCGCGAGCTTATTACCGCTTGCATCGATCAGCCACGTGATCACGAACGGCGCAAAACCGCCGAACACCGTCACGCCGATGTTGTAGCTCACCGCTAATCCGGTCGCACGCGTCTGCGTCGGGAAAATCTCCGACATCAACGCGGGCAGCGCGCCGAAATACGTCGCCTTCAATACGCCGATCCAGATCAGCGCGAGCAGCATCGTCACGAACGAGGGATGCGCGTTCATATACACAAAAGCCGGATACACCGTCACCAGCATCAGCACGGCGGCCGTCGCCATGATGCGGATGCGTCCGAGGCTGTCGGACAGATGACCCGCGAACGGCGTCAGCACCGTGAGCACCACGCCGGTGGCGAGCGTCGCCGCGAAGCCGGTCGACGCGGGCAGGTGCAGTTGCTTGATCGCGTAAGTCGGCATGTACAGGATCATGTAATTGGCCGCCGTCGAAATGATCAGCGAGCCGACCGCCAGCAGCATGCGGACCTTCTGCGTGCCGAACAGATCGCGCAGCGGCGTGCGGGCTTTCGGCTCGGCGTTGAACTCGGCGCCTTCATCCACGTAACGGCGGATGTAGAAACCCACCGGGCCGATCGCGAGGCCGAACAGAAACGGCACGCGCCATCCCCATGATTCGAGTTGCGCGCTCGTGAGCTGGCTCGTCAGCAGCGCGCCGAAACCGGAGGCGAGCAGCGTCGCCATGCCTTGGCTCGCGAACTGCCAGCTACCCATGAAGCCACGGCGCTCGGGCGCATGTTCGACCAGAAACGCAGTGGACGCACCGAACTCTCCGCCCGCCGAAAAACCTTGTACGAGACGCGACAGCATGATGCCAGCCGGCGCCCACAGGCCGATCGCCGCATACGGCGGCATCACGGCGATCGTCAGGGTCCCGATCATCATCAGCGCGATCGAGAGAAGCAGCGACGCCTTGCGTCCGGCGCGGTCCGCGAGTGAACCGAGCACGAGTCCGCCGAGCGGCCGGATCATGTACGAGATGCCGAAGGTGCCGAGCGTGAGCATCAGCGAAATCGCTTCGGTGCGCGCCGGAAAGAACAGCTTCGCGATGGTCACCGCGAAGAAACCGTAGACGACGAGGTCGAACCATTCGAGCGCGTTGCCGATCGACGCCGCGAGAATGATGCGATGGACCTTCGCGGCGGACGGCCGCGCGGCGCTGGCTTGCAGAGTGGACGTGCTCATCGTGGACGTGCCTCGTGACGGATGCGGATAACGGCGTGCTGCGCCCGATTCGTTCGGGCGTCGCTTGGATTGCGTTCAGGCTGCGCTGACGGTTGCCGCGCGCGGCGAGTTCTCGCCGAGATCCCAGAAGAGTCCCGCCATGATCTGCAGACCTTCGCGCACGACCGGTCCGAGCAGATGCTCATTTGGCGCGTGCTGCGAACAGGCCGGATACGAGTGCGGCACCCAGATGGTCGGCAGGCCGAGCGTGTCGGCGAACACTTCGTTGGGCAGCGTGCCGCCCAGATTCGGCAGCACGGCGGTCTTCTTGCCGGTGGTCTGTTCGAGCGAGGCGATGGCCCAGGTGACCCACGGATCGTCCGGGTTCAAACGCGTGGCCGGCGCGCCGCGCTCGACGTCGATCTGCACCTGCGAGAAGCCGTGCGCATCCAGATGCGTGCGCAGATGCCGTTCGAGGTTGTCCCAATCGGTGCCGACCACGAAGCGCAACTGGCAATGCGCGAACGCCGACGACGGAATCGCATTCACCGGGTTCTCCGGATTGCCGGCCTTGAACGCGAGTATTTCGAAGCTGTTCCAGCCGAACACGCGCTCGGGTGCGGTGAGGCCCGGCTCGCCCCAGTTTTCGTCGACGGCCGGATCGCCCGGGCCGCCGCCTACCGTGATATCGGCGAGCGCACGGCGCACCGCCTCGGGAATCGGCGGCGGGCGCAAACCGTCGACGGCGATCACACCGCGCGCATCGACGAGGCTCGCCAACGCGTTCGCCAGCACCGTGGCCGGGTTGCGCAGCAGGCCGCCCCAATTGCCCGAATGATGCGCGCCGTCGCGCAGATTCAACGACAGCTTGAAGTTGACCGACCCGCGCGAGCCGAGGAACACGGTGGGGCGGCGCGCGGCGAGACGCGGACCGTCGGAGGCGATCAGCACGTCGGCGGCCAGTTCTTCACGGTGCGCGCGGCAGATTTCGTCGAGTCCGGGCGAGCCGGTTTCCTCGCCCATCTCGATCAGCAGTTTCGCGTTGAAGCCGAGCTTGCCGTCGCGCGCGGCCAGCACGCTCGCCAATGCCGCGAGGTTGATGCTGTGCTGGCCTTTGTTGTCGGCGGTGCCGCGGCCGAACCAGCGCTCGCCTTCGATGGTCACGGCCCACGGCGTCAGCGGCGCGCGCCACTGGCTGTCGTAGCCGCGCACCACGTCGCCATGGCCGTAGATCAGCACGGTCGGCAGACGGTCGCCCTCGTGGCGCTCCGCGATCAGGAACGGCCCGAAACCATCCACCGGGTTGGCGACGATGCGCGTAGTGAAGCCGAGGCTTTTAACCTCAGGCGTGATTTCGTCCGTCAGATACGACAGCAGCGTGGCTGCGCGATCGTCCTCCTGACTCTCGGTGCGAAAACCGACGCGTCGATTGAGGGTCTCCAGAAAGGCGCCGGATTCGAAATGGTGGGTGGCGTGGTCGATGGCCTGAGTGCGGCTCATGCGTGTCTCCAATGCGGGCGAATGTGGGGGCGGGCAGCGCGTGATCGTCTGTCTGATGACGTTCGGACGCGGCCTGCATGCTTCGAACCGATTCTAGGAGGCCGTTTTTTTTGTCACAATGATCGTCTTTCGAAGCTTGCGTTGCCGAAAAGGCAAAGCTCACCGCGTGCTCAGAAGGCGCTTGCGGATATCGGCGCGCCGGCGCTGACCGTTGAATGGAATGGGACATCACACATGGCACTTTCGCTGCATGGCATCGCGCTGCGCTATTTCGTCGAAGTCGCGCGCACCGGTTCGCTCAGCGACGCGTCCGCGCGGCTGCATGTCGCCGTGTCGGCGATCAGCCGGCAGGTGGCGCGGCTCGAAAGCGATCTCGGCGTCGCGCTATTCGAGCGGCGTCCGCGCGGCATGGCGCTTTCCGAAGCGGGCGAGCGCCTGCTGGCCTACGCGCAGCGCAGCCTGCTGGAGGCGGAGCATGTGATGAAGGAGATCGGCGGCCTTGAGACTTTGCACGGCAGCATGATCAAGGTGACGAGTTCCGAGGGTTTCGCCGCCGACTTCCTGCCCACCGCGATGGCGAGCTTCCGGGTTCAGTATCCGGGCATCGACTTCACGCTCTCGGTCATGTCGCCGGGCGAGGCGACCCGCCAGGTGCGCGACGGCGACGCCGACCTCGCGTTGACCTTCAGCCTCGCGCCGGAGAAGGGCGTGAAAGTCGAGCACACGGAGCGCGCGCCGGTGCTGGCGCTGCTGCGCGCCGATCATCCGCTGGCCGCGCGCGCGAAGGTCTCGCTCGCCGACTTGCAGCGCTATCCGCTCGTGCTGCCCGAGCCCGGCACGACGATTCGTCAGTTGATCGACATTACCTGCGCGCTCGAAGGCGTCCTGCTCGAACCGGAGCTCACCTGCAACAACAGCGGCGCCATGTATCGCTACGCGCAGAAGTCCGGCGCGATCATGTTCACGGGTCTGCTGTCGGTGCGTGACCGTTACGCCGGCGATGGTTTCGTCGTGATGCCGCTGACGCATCCGCAGATGCGCCAGCGCAGCATCCAGGTGCAGACCATGGCGGGGCGCGAACTGCCGCAGTCGGTGAGGGCGTTCCGGGATCATCTGATCGCGGAAATCGCGGGTGCGAAACCGGCGGATGCGACTGCCTCGAAGGCCGCTCGAAAGCGCGGCAGAAGTGGGCGCTGATAAAGGCAACGCATGCGAAATCCATCCGGCATCCAGGCGGCAAGACAATGTTTGCGGTCGGCCATGCACCGCGAGACAACCGGGCGGCACACGTGCGTTAGCGATCCATTCGCTACGAAATGAAAGGCAAATGTCCCAGCCGGATCGCGAATCACGACCTAAACTGTGGTGGACGGGGCGGGCTGAGGGCGCGGACTGCACGGCTGCAATGCTGCAGTGCACGCGCCGATGGAAGTCCTTCTGAGGACACCAATGGTAGGATTCAGCCCGAAAAATGGAGAGCGGCGCGCACTCGAATTCGCGCGCCATCCACAACAGAGCGATAGGACTCAGGACATCGAATGGCGCAACAAAAAACAAACCCAAAACTCGAGCAGGCGCTGACGCGCGGGGATCTGGCCATCCGTCAGGCGAATTCGGCGCGGGCCACCGCATTGCTGCGCGCGTTGGGCAAGATGATCGTGGACGCGTCGGCGACGATCGGCGTGGAAGCCTTCACCCTGATTCCCGACGGCGACAAGATCTACGATCCGGCCGATGGACTGTGGCCGCAGGAACTGCAGGTCTCGCTCGATGGTCCCGTCGAAGAAGCCGATCCGGACGAGGTGCGCACGGTCCGCCTGATCTCCGACGATCCGGGCACGGTGTTCCGGGTCGAGTGGCAGCGCGCCGACGGCAAGATCGGGCGTCAGGACGGCGGCCCGTTCGCCACGGTGGCGTTTATCTCCGACGTGGACATCCCCTGGACGGATGACGAAGACTGAGCGAGCCCGGCTCGCGGCAGGCGCTGATGTTTTGTCGAGCGTGGCGATCAGCGCCTGTGGTCCGTTATGGTTGACGGCTGGAAAACCTACTTCATCATCCGGCGGCGAAACAGGATCGCCGACACGATAAACCCGCCGAGCGCATACGCGGCCAGCACGGCCACATGCAACAGCGCGTTATCGACGGGCCGACCCAGCATGGCCGGCCGCATCAAGTCGACGGCATGCGCCAGCGGCAGCAACTGGGTGGCGCCTCGCGCCACTGCAGGCAACTGCGAGACCGGAAAGAACACGCCGGATAGCAACAGCATCGGCGTCAAGACCAGCGTCTGGTAAAACATGAAGAAGTCGTACGAAGGCGCGAGCGCCGTTACGACCATCGCGATGCTCGCGAACGCGAGCCCGGTCAGCACGATGACCGGCAACGCCAGTAGCATCGACGGAAAATTCGCGTAGCCCAGAGCGCCTGCCACCAGCATGATCGCCGCGCCTGAGAGCACTGATTTGCTGGCTGCCCAGATCACCTCGCCGAGCACGATGTCGCCGAGCGTGAGCGGCGTATGCATGATCGCTTCCCAGGTGCGTTGCACGTGCATGCGCGAGAAGCCCGAATACATCGACTCGAAACTCGCCGACATCATCACGCTCGAAGCCACCGTGCCGGCCGCGAGAAACGCGATATACGACACGCCGTCGACATGGCCGACCATCAGCCCAAGCCCGAAGCCGAGGCCGAACAGATAGATCATCGGATCGGCCAGGTTGCCGAACATCGAGGCGATCGCGAGTTTCTTCCACACCAGATAGTTGCGGCGCCACACGGCGATCCAGTTGCTGGCGTTCGCGGGAAAGGCGGCGAAGGCTTCCTGTTTCGATGGCGTATCGCCCGGGGTTTCGTAAGTGCGTGCGTCCATTGCGTGTCTCGTGCATGCCCCTGCATGGTTTCTGTCAGGGCGTCGTTGTAGTTACAGCGCGTTGCGCGCGATGCCGGTGTCGAACGATGCGCTTTAATCCTGCATCTCGCGGCCCGTGAGCCGCAGGAACACATCCTCCAGATTCGCCGGTCGATGCAGATAGCGCAGATCCGCGCGCTGCTTGAGGCGAGCATGCACCGGCTGCGCGTCGTTGACATAGCAGAACAGCGTCTCGCCGCTGATCTCGGTGCGCTCGACGAGGGGCGCCAGTTCATCGCGCAACGCGACCGGATCGGATCCGAAGATCTCGATCACATCGCAACCGATCTCGGAAGCGATCAACTCGCTCGGCGCGCCTTCGGCGATCTTGCGTCCTTCTTCGATCACGCACAGCCGGTGGCAGAGGCGTTCGGCTTCTTCCATGAAGTGCGTGGTCAGCAAAATGGTCTTGCCGCGCGCGAGCAGCGAGCGCAGCCGCTCCCAGATCAGATGCCGCGCCTGCGGATCGAGGCCGGTGGTCGGTTCGTCCATGATCAGCACATCGGGATCGTTGACGAGCGCGCGCGCCAGCGTGAGGCGCCGCTTCATGCCGCCGGACAACTCACTCACGCGCGCGTCCGCCTTGCTTTCGAGTCGTGCGAACTCGAGCAGCGACGGCACCATGGCGCGGCATTGCGCGGCGCTCAAACCGAAGTAGCGGCCGAACACCAGCAGGTTTTCACGCACCGTGAAGTCGGGATCGAGATTGTCGAACTGCGGCACCACGCCGACGCGCGCCCGCGCCACGCGCGCGCGGCCGGGGATCGGCTCGCCGCACAGACGGATCGTGCCCGCATCCGGCGCCGCGATGCCGAGCAGCATGCGCAAGGTGGTGGTCTTGCCCGCGCCGTTCGGGCCGAGCAGGCCGAAGCATTCGCCGGCGTTGACATGAAACGACAGTCCATCGACGACCGTTTTTTCGCCGTAGCTTTTTTTAACCTGATGAAATTCGATGGCGGCTTCGGGCATGGATCGAACGAGTCTCCGGGGAAAGACGTGAATGACCTGAGTGGTCGGGGAGGCGGCCTATTCTAGGGCATCGGCGGGACGCTGTTGGTTTGCCCCGACAATCCGACGTCGGTTTCTTGCACTGCGGCATCGGCACGCGGAGACCCTGCGGGCGGCTCGCGCACCTGTTTAGGGCGTGGTTAGAGGGCGGTCAGCGCACAGTTAGCGTTTTCCATCCCTTGCAACCTGAATTGCGGCGCACCATGATTAATTGCGAATCGCGCGTCCCGCGCGAAGGGAGAAAAAATCATGGCGAGCTACCAGAAAATCCTGCTGTGCTACGACGGCTCGCGCGAAGGCCGCAAAGCACTGCGTTGCGGCGCCGACCTGGCGTTGGATCTGAAAGCGGAAACGCATTTGCTGTCGGTGGTCGATATGCGTTCGAGCATTGCGCAAAGCGCGGGCCTGCTGACCGATGTGGCCTGTGGCAGTTTCGAAAAGACCGCTCGCGATATTCTGCAGGAAGGCGTGGACTGGCTCACGGAACGAGGCGTGACCGCACAAGGGCATTTCGCATTCGGACATCCGATCGATGAGATCGCCAACCTCGCCAACGAGCTGCATGTCGACCTGGTCGTGGTCGGCCACCGCTGCCGCACGGGCTTGTCACGATGGTGGATGGGCGCGGGCAATACGCCGCTGCTCGACCGTGTTTCGTGCAGCATTCTGGTAGCGTGTTCTTCGGCGCAGGAGCAGCAGCAGGCGGCGGCTTGAGGCGCGTGTCGGTCACTGAGCGGGGCGGTTGACTGGAGGCCGGGTACTCCGGCCTCACCTACCTGGTGGCCTCGACGTCATGACGAAGTCGCTGCACGACTGGCTGAACAATTGGCGCGACCCAAAGATCCGCGCCAAACAAAGCCGACCTGTCGCGATCACTCGTTCAGATTGACCGCGGCCAGCTTCCACGTGAATACACCCTCGCGCTGAAAGATCGCCGAGTAACGCGCGTCGCCTGCGCCATGCTGGTACGTGACGACGAATTCGTTGAAGCCGCGATAGCCCGCCGTGGTTTGTGGCGGCTGCGGGGGCGTGGCGTTGGCATTCCCATTCGCCGCGTTACCGGCGGGGGGCGCAGCAGGTGCAGGCGGAGTCGCGGCGGCGTCCGGCGGATTGTTCGCGGCCGGCGGCGCAGGCGGCCGCTCACCCGGATCGCCGCGCGGCGGCATGCCGTTGAGCAAGGCCGCCACGCCGTCCGGTGTCGCATACGCGTCCACGAGCGGACCGATCAACGCGACGCCGATCATCGCGCCAATGGCGGCCAATGGATTGCCGTTGCTATGCGCGCCAAGCCGGCGTGTCAGCAGGCCGGCGACTTGTTCCTTCAGGCTTTCACGCAACGCAGGGAAGTCGACGTACTGGTTGACCGTTTGCGCGTCGCGCGCATCGGCCGCGCGTTTGAGATTGTTCAGCGCGATGTACGGTGACGCATAAGCAAACCCCAGTGCGGCGATCACCGCGATCACGACTAGCGTGACGATCAGCGGCTTGGTGGCGCCGCCTCTGCTGCCGTGTTGGGTACGTTTCGGAACTGCCATCGAGTGGGACTCTCCATCAGGTGTGATCTAACGTGGACCGCGGCCACGCGAAAACGATCCCACGCAATGCAATCTCTCGCCATCCCGTTCAAGACAGGGTCATCAAGACTCGAACACCGCGCCGTGCACGTTGGCTTCATCGGCGATGCAGCGGTCGATCATGCGGCAAACCGCGTCCATCGTGCCGACCATGATGAGACGCGATGGCCCGTGATAAACCCGCACCGGTGCGCGACGCGCCGGTTCGGCCGTATTCAAACCCGAATTCAACGACACGCGGGCAAACGCCGGCAACGACGACGGCAAGCTCGACGCAGCCGCGGGCGAATCGAACAGCGACGGCGTGCTGAGCGTGGCCGCCTCGATCAGTGAGCAGGGCACCAGCTTGCGAAGGTGACGCAGACGACCGAACTGGCGAAAGGGCAGCAGGCGGGCAAGACGTTCCATGAGACTCTCCAGACGATGCGACGTTGATGCAGCGTTGATGCGACATTGACGCGGCTTTTTATTCTGTCGAACGGGTAAGCGGGTTCAAGCGGGTTCAAGCGGGTTAGAACTCGCCGGGGCGAATCAGCCCCACGGCGATACCCTCCAGCGCGAACTCCGCACTGCCGGTTTCAACGAAGATGTTTTCGTAATCGGGGTTCTCGGCGATCAGTTCGAGCCCGTTCGGCCGGCGCTTCAGGCGCTTGACCGTGACATCGTCGCCCAGCCGGGCAATGATGATCTGGCCGTCTTTCGCTTCGCTGCGCTTTTGCACCGCGAGCAGGTCGCCGTCGAAGATGCCCGCGTCGCGCATGGACAGCCCGCGCACCTTCAGCAGGTAATCCGGCTTGCTCGAGAACAGCGCCGGGTCGCAGGCGTAGTGCTGCGAGATATGTTCCTGGGCGAGGATCGGGCTGCCGGCGGCGACGCGCCCGATCAGTGGCAGCGACAATTGCATGATGCTGGCGTGCGGCAGCGTGAACTGGTGCGGCGAGTCTTCCGGACCGGCCAGCAGGCGAATGCCGCGCGATGCGCCGGCCGCGAGTTCGATCACGCCCTTGCGAGCGAGCGCGCGCAGATGTTCTTCTGCCGAGTTCGCCGAGCTGAAACCCAGTTCGGCGGCGATCTCCGCGCGGGTGGGCGGAAAGCCGGTGCGTTCGATAGCCCTGCGGATCAGATCGAAAACCTGCTGCTGTCGTGCGGTGAGTTTGGTCATGGCGCCACTGTATGTATGAACAGGTGACTGTATTTTTATACAGTATTCGGCGCAATTCAAGCTTTACTTTAAGTTCGGGGTGAAGGGTGGCGTTCCAGCGCCGTCAAGCGATGCTCCAACACCCGTTTTCGCGCCGCAACGCCTTATCCAGCTGTCATTACCACTTTTGAGTATTAAAGAATGAAGAAACATTATTTTTAATGATGAAAGCCCTTCGATAGACTGGCCTCCAGTTGGCGTTCATGTGCACGTGACCGCGACGCAAAAAAGACACCACACGCTGTTTCAGCGGACAACGCGGAGAAAGTTGACATGAATCACCAAGGTACGGGGCTGGCAGGCAGGACGAAGAAACTGATCGCGGCGCTCGCATTGGGCGCGGCCGGCGCGCTCGGCGTGATGGCGCAGGCGCACGCCGCCGACACGACGCTGCTCAACGTGTCCTACGACCCGACGCGCGAGCTGTACCAGGACGTCAATCAGGCGTTCGGCAAGGAGTGGAAGGCGAAGACGGGCGAGACGATCACCTTCAAGCAGTCGCACGGCGGCTCCGGCGCGCAGGCGCGCTCGGTGCTCGACGGTCTGCAGGCCGACGTGGTGACGCTGGCGCTCGCTTACGACATCGACGCACTGGCCAACAAGGGTTTGCTGGACAAGGGCTGGCAGAAGCGTTTGCCGGATAACGCGTCGCCGTACACGTCGACGATCGTGTTTCTGGTGCGCAAGGGCAATCCGAAGCACATCAAGGACTGGGACGATCTGACCAAGCCGGGCGTGTCGATCGTCACGCCGAATCCGAAGACCTCGGGCGGCGCGCGCTGGAACTACCTCGCGGCCTGGGCGTATGCCGAGCATCAACCGGGCGGCAATGATCAGAAGGCCAAGGAATTCGTCGGCAAGCTGTACAAGAATGCCGGCGTGCTGGATTCGGGCGCGCGCGGCGCGACCACCAGCTTCGTGCAACGCGGTATCGGCGACGTGCTGATCGCATGGGAAAACGAAGCGTTCCTGTCGCTGAAGGAATTCGGTCCGGAGAAGTTCGAGATCGTGGTGCCGTCGGTGAGCATTCTGGCTGAGCCGCCGGTCGCGGTGGTGGACAAGGTCGTCGACAAGCACGGCACGCGCAAGGTCGCCGAAGCGTATCTGAACTTCCTGTACAGCGAGCAAGGCCAGGAGATCGCGGCGAAGAACTTCTACCGTCCGCGTTCGAACAAGGTGCCGGCCGAGCTGACCGCCAAGTTTCCGAAGCTGAAGCTCTACACGATCGACGATTCGTTCGGCGGCTGGACCAACGCGCAGAAGACGCACTTTGCCGACGGCGGCGTGTTCGATTCGATCTATCAGCCGCAGTAACACGCCCGCTGCCTGAATCGGCAAAGGCATAGGCAAAACGACGCGGCAGCGCGTCACTCCCGAGCGCGCCCCATGGGGCGCGCTTTTGGCCGCCAGGGCCCGGCGGCCGGCAACACGAGCATCAACCTGAACGAGTAACGAGCATGACGACGTTGACCTTCCGAAAACCGAGCGCGCTGCCCGGTTTTGGCCTGACACTCGGCATCACGGTGGCTTATCTGAGCCTCGTGGTGCTGATTCCGCTTGCGGCGACCTTTCTTAAGACCGCTACGCTCGACTGGAGCCAGTTCGTGCGCGCGGTGAGCTCGCCGCGCGTGCTCGCGTCGTATCGGCTGACCTTCTTTTCCGCGCTCGGCGGCGCGCTGATCAACGCGGTGTTCGGCTTTCTGGTGGCGTGGGTGCTGGTGCGCTATACGTTTCCGTTCAAGCGCATTGTCGATGCCGTGGTCGATCTGCCGTTCGCGCTGCCCACCTCGGTGGCCGGCATTTCGCTCGCGGCCGTGTACGCGGGCAACGGCTGGATCGGGCAGTTTCTCGAACCGCTCGGCCTGAAGATCGCGTTTACGCCGGCGGGCGTGCTGGTCGCGCTGACGTTCATCGGCTTGCCGTTCGTCGTGCGTACGGTGCAGCCGGTGCTCGAAGAGTTCGAACGTGAGCAGGAAGAAGCGGCGGCGTGCCTCGGTGCGTCGCGTTGGCTGACGTTTCGCCGTGTGGTGTTGCCGGCGGTGTTTCCGGCTTTGCTGACGGGCTTCGCGCTGGCGTTCGCGCGCGCGCTCGGCGAATACGGTTCGGTGATTTTCATCGCCGGCAACGTGCCGATGAAGTCGGAAATCACGTCGCTCCTCATCATCACCAAGCTCGAGCAATACGACTACGCGGGCGCGACGGCCATCGCGGTCGTGATGCTGGTCGTGTCGTTCCTGATGCTGTTGTTGATCAATACATTGCAGTGGTTTTTACAGCGCCGCACGAGCCGTGGCGGCGCCGGCCCGGCGCCCGCCGTTGCGAGTGTCGCGGCGATCGGTGTCGGCGGAGGTGCGCAATGAGCCGCGATTCCGTGAAGAACGCAGGTACAGCCGCGACGGTGGCCGTGGCGCCGCGCGCGCCGCTGAACGTTGCGCGCCGGCCCGATCCGGTCACCGAGCCGCCTGTCGTGCGCTGGATTCTGACCGGCGTCGCGCTGCTGTTTCTCGCGCTGTTTCTCGTCGTGCCGCTCGCCGCCGTGTTCTATCAGGCGTTGAACAAAGGGCTTGGCTTCTATCTGGAATCGCTCGCCGATCCGGACGCGCTTTCGGCGATCAAGCTCACCGTGATCACCGCCGCGATCGCGGTGCCGCTGAACCTCGTGTTCGGTCTTGTGGCTTCGTGGTGTATCGCCAAGTTTGAGTTCCGCGGCAAAGCGCTGCTGACCACGCTGATCGATCTGCCGTTCTCGGTGTCGCCGGTGATCTCGGGCTTGATCTATGTGCTGATGTTCGGCGCGCAGGGCTGGTTCGGCCCGTGGCTGCAGGATCACAACGTGCAGATCATTTTCGCGGTGCCGGGCATCGTGATGGCGACGATCTTCGTCACGTTCCCGTTCGTCGCGCGTGAACTGATTCCATTGATGCAGGCACAAGGCAACGACGAAGAAGAAGCCGCGCACGTGCTCGGCGCGTCGGGCTGGCAGATCTTCCGCCGCGTGACGCTGCCCAACGTCAAATGGGGCCTGCTGTACGGCGTGATTCTGTGCAACGCGCGGGCGATGGGCGAGTTCGGCGCGGTGTCGGTGGTGTCGGGCCATATTCGCGGCCAGACCGACACGATGCCGCTGCACGTCGAAATTCTCTACAACGAATACAACTTCTCGGCGGCGTTCGCCGTGGCGTCGGTGCTGGCGCTGCTCGCACTCGTGACGCTCGGCCTGAAGCTGCTCGCCGAGCGCCATATGTCGGCGGAACTGTCGGCCGCGCGCGACGTGCCCGCATACGCTGGTCCCGTCACGCCGCCGGGGGACGCAAAACCCGCAACCCGCGCAACACACACAACGCAAGCATCGCAGCAACACCCGCTCAAGCAAGGAGAGCTGTAATGGGTATCACCGTTCGTAACCTGCAGAAGCGCTTCGGCGATTTCGTCGCGCTCGATAACGTCTCGCTCGACTTTCCGCCGGGTGAACTGGTTGCGCTGCTCGGGCCATCGGGTTGTGGCAAGACGACCTTACTGCGCGTGATCGCGGGACTCGAATACGCCGACGGCGGCCAGGTCGTGCTGCAAGGCCAGGACGTGGCGACGGTCGGCGCGCGCGAGCGGGAAGTGGGCTTCGTGTTCCAGCATTACGCGCTGTTCCGCCATATGACGGTGTTCGAGAACGTGGCGTTCGGCTTGCGCGTGAAGCCGCGCAAGGAGCGTCCTTCGGAAGCGGTGATCCGCGAGAAGGTGCATGAGCTGCTCAAGCTGGTGCAGCTCGACTGGCTCGCGCAACGCTATCCGTCGGAACTGTCGGGCGGCCAGCGGCAACGTATCGCTCTCGCGCGCGCGTTGGCCGTGGAACCGAAAGTGCTGCTGCTCGACGAACCGTTCGGCGCGCTGGATGCGAAGGTGCGCAAGGAACTGCGCAGCTGGTTGCGGCGCCTGCACGACGATCTGCATATCTCGACGATCTTCGTCACGCACGATCAGGAAGAAGCGCTCGAAGTGGCCGACCGTATCGTCGTGCTCAATCGCGGGCACGTGGAGCAGGTGGGCAGTCCGCAGGACGTGTACGACCATCCGCAGACCTCGTTCGTCTACGAGTTTCTCGGCGCGGCGAACCGCCTGCACGGCAACGTCGACGCGAGCGGCTTCGTGGTGGACGGCGCGGCGCTGCCGGTTTCCATCAAGGCCGATTTCAGCGGCCCGGCGTTCGCGTATGTGCGTCCGCACGATCTGCAGTTGTACCCGCAGGCGTCGGGCCATCGCGAAGGCATTGTCGTCGACGTGCGGCGCGTGGTGACGCTGGGCGGCTCGGTGCGGGTCGAACTCGCGGGCCGCGAGGGCAACCTGCTCGAAGCCGAACTCGACCGTGAAGCGTGGCGCGATCTGCAGCTCTCGATCGGTGACGGCGTGACGGCGGTGCCGCGTGCATTGCGCGTGTTTCCCGCGCAGTGAGCGCGGTTAGGCGCGCACCAACAGCAACACGACTCGGCGTTTCGATCGAACTCAAATAACTTAACTCTGGCAAAACCGGAGACATCAAGATGAATTTTCAGCAATTGCGCTTTGTGCGCGAAGCCGTGCGTCAGAACATGAATCTGACCGAGGTGGCGAACGTGCTGTACACGTCGCAGTCGGGCGTATCGAAACAGATCAAGGATCTGGAGGACGAACTCGGCGTCGACATTTTCATTCGACGCGGCAAGCGCCTCACGGGCCTCACCGAGCCGGGCAAGGCGGTGCATCAACTGATCGAGCGGATGCTGCTCGACGCCGAGAATCTGCGCCGCGTGGCGCGCCAGTACGCCGATCAGGATAGCGGCCACCTCGTCGTGGCGACCACCCACACGCAGGCGCGCTATGCGTTGCCGAAGGTGATCCGTCAATTCACCGAGGTGTTCCCGAAAGTGCATCTGGCGCTGCGCCAGGGCAGTCCGCAACAGATCGCGCAGATGATCATCAACGGCGAAGCGGATATCGGCATCTCCACCGAAGCGCTCGACCGTTTCCCGGATATCGTCACGTTCCCGTGCTATTCGTGGCATCACGTGGTGGTCGTGCCGAAGGATCATCCGCTGGTGGGCCGGCCGAATCTGACGCTCGACGAGATCGCCGAATTCCCGATCGTCACTTACGACCAGGATTTCACGGGCCGCTCGCATATCGACCAGGCCTTCGCGAAAGCGGGCGCGTTGCCCGACGTCGTGCTGACCGCGATCGACGCCGACGTGATCAAGACCTACGTCGAACTCGGCATGGGCATCGGCGTGGTCGCGGCGATGGCCTACGACCCGAAGCGCGACACGGAACTGGTCGCGCTCGACACGCAGCATCTGTTCGAGGCGAGCACGACGCGGGTCGGCTTGCGCAAGGGCGCGTTCCTGCGCGCGTACGCTTACCGGTTGATCGAGATGTTCGCGCCGCAATTGAACGAAGCGGATATCGCCGCGCAGTTGCGCGAAGCGGTTTGACGGATGCGCCGGATCGTCGCGGTCCGGCGCAACGCGTGAACGGCGCCGTGCGAATTCATCGCGGCGTTGGGCAGTGCGGACTTCATGCGGTTTGTGGCTGGCCCTGATGCAAACGCCACGCAAACGTGTGGTGCACAGAGCGCCGGCTTCACGCAACCCCGAAACGAACGGACATCCGTTTTTTCACGCATGGCGGCGTGCGGCGCATCGCTTACAATCGCCGCCATGAATACTTCGACTTCTTCTTCCGCTATACCTTCAGACGAAGGCGCCACGCCACTGCTGCCGCGCATCGTCGTCCTGGCGACCGGCGGCACGATTGCCGGCGCGGCCGCGAGCGCCACCAATACCTCGGGTTATCAGGCCGGGGTGATCGGCGTCGAGCAACTGCTGGCCGTAGTGCCGGCCTTGTCCACGGTGGCGCGCATGGAGAGCGAGCAGATTGCCAGCGTCGACAGCAAGGACATGGCGATGCCGCTGTGGACCACGCTCGCGCAACGCATCAACACGCTGCTCGCCGACGATGAGATCGACGGCGTGGTGGTCACGCACGGCACCGACACGCTCGAAGAAACCGCCTATCTGCTGCATCTGACCGTCAAGTCGGACAAGCCGGTCGTGCTGACGGCGGCCATGCGCCCGGCCTCGGCGCTATCCGCCGATGGCCCGCTGAATCTGCTGAACGCCGTGACGGTCGCGGCGCAGGCGAGTTCGCGCGGGCAGGGCGTGCTGGTGGCCTTCAACAACAAGATCCACAGCGCGCGCGACGTGGTCAAGACGAGCACCTATGCGGTCGATGCGTTTCATTCGCCCGAAATCGGCGCGCTCGGCTGGGTGCAGGACGGCCGCGTCGAATTCCAGCGCGACGTGGTGCGTCCGCATACGCTTACTACCGAGTTCGTGATCGGCGCGAAGTGGCCGCATGTGGAGATCGTGGTGAGCTACGCGGGCGTGTCGCGCATTGCCGTGGATGCGCTGGTTGCCGCCGGCGTGCGCGGAATCGTCGTGGCGGGCACGGGCAACGGCTCGATTCACGCCTCGGTGCAGCAGGCGCTCGCCGATGCCGCCTCGCAAGGCGTCGCGGTGGTGCGTGCGTCGCGCGTGGGTTCGGGGCACGTAATGCGCAACGGCGCGGCCGCCGACGATGCACTCGGTTTCGTCAGCGCGGGTTCGCTGAATCCGTACAAGGCGCGCGTGCTGCTGATGCTGGCATTGGCTGCGGGCGCTACCGGGCCGGTGGCGTTGCAGAAGTTATTTGATACGTACTGATCGATTCAGCGCGGACAGGCCGGCTTCAAAGTCAGAACCGTGTCCCGCACATGAAGCTTGAATGACAACGCGGCGCCCTGGTCATCGACCCGAGCGCCGCGTCGTCGTTTCAGCTTGAGGCTTATTGCTTGCGCCGCAACGAGGCGGCGTCGGCAAGCAGTCAGTTCGCCAGATCCGGCGGTAACTTGCCGCCGTTAGCTGCCAATGCCACCATCACCTGTTTGTGCAGCCAGATGTTCATGCTTGCCGAATCATTCGTGTCGCCGGTGTACTTCAGTTCCTTGGCGAGTTCCTTGCGATGATCGAGGCTGCTGTCCACGCCGAGCGCTTTCAACGTGTCGACGATCGACGTGCGCCAGTTCAACGTTTGGCCGCTCTCGCTCACGAACTGGTCCATGACGACAGCGACGTCGACGTCGGCCAGCGGCGCGGGCGCCGGGGTAGCCGCCGGTGCGGCAGCTTGCGCGGCTGCCGGATCAGGTGTCGGCTCGACAGTGGGCGCAGGCTGGTCCGGTTTCGCTTTGCCAAAGAGCTTATGTACGATGTCACCGAAGATGCTCATTCTGAATCCTTTGCAGAGAGGTTACTGGCGCAAGCACATGCCGCTTACGGGTTGAACACTGGTTGGAACACTGGTTAAAAACCGGGCGAATGAAGCAGAGGACACGCGTTGCCATGATCGGCAAGCCGCACTTGAACGCTGACACGCCCGCAACCAGACTCAACGAGTGTAGGAGAAAAGCGCGGACCGATGTGTCAAAAAAGGTCGAGCAAAGGGGACGGAGTTGAAAGCAAATGCAAGCGGACTTGCGGGCCTGCGTAGAAGGGACGCTGCTAAGAGAGGTGCCGGCGAGCGGCGTGCGTGATGCACCCGCTGCGAGAGTTTGGCCGAAAAAGCATAAGCATCGTTAAACATGAAATCCGACAGCCGGACACCCGACGACGACGTCTGACCGACCAAGGCTTCCCCGGCGCCGCCGGGTGCCGCTGCGGACCCCACTTGCCGCTCTCAGCCCAGAGCGGCACGATTTGCCCGTTCCGCCGTGCATGTCGCACGACGAACCGGGCGCCCCACCTGCGACTGCCATGACGTTGCTCACGCAACGATCACGGCAGTCCGTATTGCTTCCTTATGCTGCCTTGGCTTCGCTGCCCGGCGCTTGCGCGACTTCGAAATTCGCCATGATTTCGAGTGCGCGCACCATCGCCGAGTGATCCCACGCCTTGCCACCGTTCGCCGCGCACACGCTGAACAGTTGCTGCGCGCTTGCCGTATGCGGCAGGGCGATGCCGAGCTTGCGTGCACCGTCCAGTGCGAGGTTCAGATCCTTCTGGTGCAGTTCGATGCGGAAGCCCGGATCGAAAGTGCGTTTGGTCATGCGCTCGCCGTGCACTTCGAGAATTCGCGACGAGGCGAAGCCGCCCATCAAAGCCTTGCGCACACGTTCCGGATCGGCGCCCGAGCGCGACGCGAACAGCAGCGCTTCGGCCACGGCTTCGATATTCAGCGCCACGATGATCTGGTTCGCGACCTTGCACGTCTGACCCGCGCCGTTGTCGCCGATCAGCGAGATGTTCTTGCCCATCAGTTCGAACAGCGGCTTGGCCGTGGCGAACGCTTTTTCCGGGCCGCCCACCATGATCGTCAACGTCGCTTCGCGCGCGCCGACTTCGCCGCCGGAGACCGGCGCATCCAGATAATCGACGCCGAGCGCGTTGATCTTCTTCGCGAACGCTTGCGTGTCGAGCGGCGAGATCGAGCTCATGTCGATCACGAGCTTGCCCTTCGAGAGGCCGGCGGCGACGCCGTCGTCGGCGAACAGCACGTTGGCGACATCCGGCGTGTCCGGCACCATGATGATGACGATATCGGCGGCCTGCGCGACGGCGGTCGAATTCGCGACCACGCTCGTCGTTTTGCTCAGATCTTCCGGCACCGGGTACGCGCCATTCACGAACAGCGAGTGACCGCCCTTGATGAGGTTGCGCGCCATGTGCGCGCCCATGATGCCGAGGCCGATAAAACCGATCTTTGCCATGTGTCTAAATCTCCAGTGTTGTTTGGGGTCCCGCGAGGGACTTGCTTCGGGGCGTCGAGCGCCTGATCCCGCCCGGCAATCAGGCGATGCGGCGCTCAGGCGGCGGCGTGCGCCGCGCCGCGCTTTTGCCCGGCCACGCTCTGCACCCAGCCGAGGCCGGCGGTGGTCGTCGTGCGCGGTTTGTATTCGCAGCCGACGTAGCCGTCGTAGCCGAGCGAGTCGAGCAGATCGAACAGGAACGGGTAGTTGATTTCGCCGGTGCCCGGTTCGTTGCGGCCCGGGTTGTCGGCGAGCTGGATGTGCGCGATCTGCGGCAGGTTCTTCTTGATGGTCGCCGCGAGTTCGCCTTCCATCCGTTGCATGTGATAGATGTCGTATTGCAGGAACAGATTGTCGGAACCGACTGCGCGGATCACGTCGAGGCCTTCGCCCGAACGATTCAATGCGAAACCCGGAATGTCATAGGAATTGCACGGCTCGACCAGCAGCTTGATGCCGGCCTTCTTCAGTTCGCCCGCGGCGAAGCGCAGATTGTCGACGATGGTCGAGCGCGCCTTGTCCGCATCCACGCCCGCTGTCGGAATGCCGACGAGGCAGTTCAGTTGCGGCACCTTCAGTGCTTTCGCGTATTCGATCGCGCGGCCCACGCCTTCCTGGAATTCGCTCACGCGATCCGGCAGGCACGCAATGCCGCGTTCGCCGGCTTCCCAGTTGCCCGCAGGCAGGTTGTGCAGCACCAGCTTCAGGCGGTTCTGCTGCAGACGCTCGCTCAATTCAGCGATCTGAAACGGATACGGAAACAGAAATTCGACGGCGTGAAAGCCCGCGTCCGCCGCGGCCGCAAAGCGGTCGAGGAACGGGACTTCGTTGAACAGCATGGTGAGATTCGCTGCAAATTTCGGCATGGTGCGTCTGTCTCTCTGGTCGGTCAGTGGAATGGCTGCGTGAGGCGGTGCGGTGTTGCTGAACCGCGCTCACGTGATGCTCGATTTTTTTAATGCATCAGTCGACTTGCTCAGTCGAGCATGCTGATCGCGGTCGGTGCGTCTTCGCGCTTGGCGGCCAGTTCCTCGAACTCGTTGATCGCGTCGATCTCGGTGCCCATCGAAATGTTGGTCACACGTTCGAGAATCACTTCGACGATCACCGGCACGTTGAACTCGGAGAGCATCGATTGCGCCTTCAACAGCGCGGGCTTCAGTTCTTCGGGCTTGAACACGCGGATCGCCTTGCAACCCAGACCTTCGGCGACGGCGACGTGATCCACGCCGTAGCCGTTCATCTCCGGTGCGTTGATGTTCTCGAAGCCGAGCTGCACGCAGAAGTCCATGTCGAACGCGCGCTGTGCCTGGCGGATCAGGCCGAGGTACGAGTTGTTCACCACCACATGCACGTACGGCAGCTTGAATTGCGCGCCGGCTGCCAGCTCTTCGATCATGAACTGGAAGTCGTAGTCGCCCGAGAGCGCGACGATCGGACGTTGCGGGTCAGCCGCACGCACGCCGAGCGCTGCCGGAATCGTCCAGCCGAGCGGGCCGGCCTGGCCGCAGTTGATCCAGTTGCGCGCCTTGTAGACGTGCAGGAACTGCGCGCCGGCGATCTGCGAGAGACCGATCGTGCTCACGTAGCACGTGTCGCGGCCGAACACCTGGTTCATCTCTTCGTAGACGCGCTGCGGCTTCATCGGCACGTTGTCGAAGTGCGTCTTGCGATGCATCGTGCGCTTGCGTTCCTGGCAGTCGGCGACC
Organism: Paraburkholderia phytofirmans; assembly: GCF_046028095.1. Lineage (GTDB taxonomy): Bacteria > Pseudomonadota > Gammaproteobacteria > Burkholderiales > Burkholderiaceae > Paraburkholderia > Paraburkholderia phytofirmans_A. The sequence continues at coordinate 435,728 of NZ_JAQQDJ010000005.1, read as the reverse complement.
CATGCGCTGCGATCCTTCAGCTTGCCCGCGGCTTTCCATTCCTTTGCCACTTCGACAAACAGTTCGAGCGCGGCCTTCGCGTCCGACACGATGCCCAGATCCGGGCCGAATACGCGGCCGATCTGCGTCGGTTCGATGTCGACGTGCACGAACTTGCGGCCCTTGGTGTACACCTCGACGCTGCCCGTGTGACGGTTCGCCCAACGGTTGCCGATGCCGAGCACGAAATCCGAGGCGAGCATCGTCGCGTTGCCGTAGCGGTGCGAGGTTTGCAGGCCGACCATACCGGCCATCAGCGGATGGTCGTCGGGAATCGCGCCCCACGACATCAGCGTCGGAATCACCGGCACGCCGATGGTTTCGGCGAACGTGACGAGCAGGTCTTCAGCGGCTGCGTTCAGCACGCCGCCACCCGAGACGATCAGCGGCTTGTCCGAGTTATTCAGCAAGGTGAGCGCGGCTTCGATCTGTTTGCGCGATGCTTTTGGCTTGTAGACCGGCAGCGGTTCGTACGTGTCGATGTCGAATTCGATTTCGGCGAGCTGCACGTCGATCGGCAGGTCGACCAGCACCGGACCCGGACGGCCCGAGCGCATCAGGTGGAATGCCTGCTGGAACACGCGCGGCACCAGCGCCGGTTCACGCACGGTGACGGCCCACTTGGTGACGGGCTTGGCGATCGATTCGATATCGACGGCCTGGAAATCTTCCTTGTACAGACGCGCGCGCGGCGCCTGGCCCGTGATGGCGAGAATAGGAATGGAGTCGGCCTGAGCCGAGTACAAACCGGTGATCATGTCGGTGCCGGCGGGGCCCGACGTGCCGATACACACGCCGATGTTGCCCGGCTGAGCGCGAGTATAGCCTTCGGCCATATGCGACGCGCCTTCGACGTGGCGCGCCAGCACGTGGCTGATGTTGCCTGCCTTGCGCATGGCCGAGTAGAACGGGTTGATCGCTGCGCCCGGAACGCCGAATGCGGTGTCGATGCCTTCTTTTTCGAGCACCAGCACGGCTGCGTCGACGGCTCTCATCTTGGCCATGAATGTCTCCTGAATGTCTTGGGGATGGGCGAATTAAAAGTGTTGAATGCACTTTAGGCCTGACGGAAAGGTTTGATAAGATCAGTCCGGGTCGCTTATTTCGAAACAAAAAGTATGGAATGACCCGCAGACTGGCATCGGGACCCGCAGAAGGGAGGCAAAAATGGACCGCTTCAAACAGATCGAAACTTTCGTGCGTGTCGCGGATGCGGGCAGCCTGGCGGCGGCCGCGTTGGAAGAGGGCGTGTCGCCGGTGATTCTCGGCCGCCGTATCGACGCGCTGGAAAAGCGGCTCGGCGTGAAGCTCATGTACCGCTCGACGCGACGCCTCGTGGTCAGCGAAGACGGCGCCGCGTTTCTCGAGCGCTGCCGGGGTCTGCTCACCGAATGGGATCAGGCGGAAAACGAACTGAGCGCCGGGCGGCGCGCCGTGAACGGCCATCTGATCGTGTCGGCGCCGGCCGCGTTCGGGCGCAAGCACGTCGCGCCGCTTGCGCCGGTGTTTCTCGCCGACAAGCCGGAATTACAGGTGTCGTTCAATCTGACCGACCGGGTGGTGGATCTGGTGCGCGAGGGTTACGACCTGTCGATCCGCATCGGCGGCTCGGTCGATCCGAACTTCGTGGCGGTCAAGCTGGCGTCGAACCGGCGCGTGGTGTGCGGCACGCCGGAGTATTTTCGCCAGCACGGCAGGCCGAAAACGCTCGAAGACCTGCCACAGCACAACTGTCTCGCGTTCAATCTGCAAGGCGGCCAGAACCGCGGCTGGTATTTCCGCCGCAACGGCAAGCTGGCGACGGTGCGGGTGGGCGGCACGCTCGACTGCAACGACGGTGAATTGCTGCACCGCTGGGTATCCGAAGGTCTCGGGCTCGGCTGGCGCTCCACATGGGAGATTCAGCAGCAACTGGCGCGCGGCGAGCTGGAGACCGTGCTCGACGAGTTCGCTCTGCCCGACTACGACATTCTCGCCGTCTACCCGCAGCAGCGGTATGTGCCGGCCAAGGTTCGGTACTTCATCGATTATCTGAAAGAGGTCTACGCCAGCGAGGATTACTGGAACCGCCCGGCTTACTAGCGGTAGCCGCGCCGGCGGTTCGGTCAGATTTTTTGCGGATTCCGCGCGGCGGCGGGAATAAACTCGGCAAATGGCCGGTTATCCGTTGCATAGAGTGTCCCGACGAGCTACATCGCATAGCCCGCAATGCCCTGGAGGGCCGAGGTGGTCCAGACCGATTCAGAACCTGTCCGCGCGCACGGCGAGTCCGAAGCAGCGAGAAGCCAGCGCTTTCAGCAGATGGCGCTGCCGCACCTCGACGCCGCGTATAACCTTGCGCGCTGGTTGTGCGGTAACGCAAGCGATGCCGACGATGTCGTGCAGGAAGCGTTCATGCGCGCATTCCGCTTCTTCGACACGTTTCGCGGCGATTCGGCGCGGCCGTGGCTGCTGGCGATCGTCCGGCGCACCTGGTACACGGAATGGCGACGACGTTCGTCGTCGCACGAAACGGTGGAGTTCGACGACACCATGGACGACGCCTCGTTCGACGGCTGGAGCGTCGGCGGCACCGATCCGCAGGCGCTCCTGATCCGCGACGAGGACACGAAGCGCGTGCACGAGGCGCTTGCACAGTTGCCGGTCGAATATCGGGAAGTGCTGATGCTGCGGGAGCTGGAGGAAATGGGTTACAAGGAGATCGCGGCGGTGGCCGACGTGCCGATCGGCACGGTTATGTCCCGGCTCGCGCGGGGGCGTCGCAAGCTTGCCGCGTTGCTTATGGAGAAGCAGGGGGGTGGAGCTGCTTCGCACAGATCGTCGGCGTGCGCGGCGTCCGGCCCAGGCAGATCGGCCACGGCGAGCGTGACCCCATTGCGGGCGTCCGCCAACGGCCGGCCACTCAACACGCCAGGCGGCACCGCCGCCGGCAGCGCTCAGGAGACGCCAGATGGACTGTAATGAAGCGCGGCCGCTCCTCGACGCGAACGCCGATCACGAATTGCCCGCGCCGGATGCCCTGCGTGTCCAGCAGCACATCGAGAGCTGCGACGCCTGCCGGCGCGAAAGCGAGAACCTGCGGGCCTTGAGCGGCGCGGTGCGCGCGGCGCCTTATCATCGTGCGCCGCAGTCGCTGCGCGAGCGGATCATCGCCGGATTGCCGTCCGTCGACGAGCCGGTCGCGGCGGCCGAGGCGCCGGTTGCCGACGTCAAGGCGCCGCCGCGCGAACGTGCGCGGCGCGGCTGGCTCGATCGTTTGCTGGACGGTATGCGTGCGCCGCAAGGCGGCTTCGGCTTGCCAACCGGTGCCGGCGGCTCAGGCGGCTCAGGCGGCTCAGGCGGCTCAGGCGGCGGAGCGGTGGGCTCCGGCGGCGTGTTCGGCCGCGGCTGGCTGACAGTGCTGGTGCTCGCGCTGTGCGCGGCGGCGGCGGGCGTGGCGCTGAACCTGCACCGGCCGGCGGATTTCGGACCATTCGCCGACGAGCTGATAGAAAGCCACGTGCGCGCGCAGGTCTCGGGGCGCGACATCGACGTGATTTCGACGGATCGGCATACGGTCAAGCCGTGGTTCAACGGCCGGCTCGACTATTCGCCGCCGGTCGAGGATCTCGCGGCGAACGGCTTCGCGCTGGAGGGCGGCCGCCTCGATTACCTCGCGCATCAGCGGGTGGCCGTGCTGGTGTACCGCTATCAAAAGCACGTGATCGACGTGTACGTCTTTCCGCAGACCGCCTCCAGCGGCCCGGTGCCGGCGACGCTCGGCCGCGAAGGCTATTCGATCGCACACTGGAATGCGGAAGGCATGACCTGGTGGGCGATCTCGGACGCCGCGCCGGATGCGCTGAAGGGGCTGGAAGTGGCGCTGAAGGCGCGTCTGCAAAGCGGCAGCGAGCGCACGGAAACCGGTTCATAGACCGCAAACGGCCGCTGGGCGGCCCTTGCGGCCCGCAGGCCGCCGGGGCGAGTGGGTTTCGCTGCTCAGGCTTCACTGATTGTTTCAGGCCGCCCGGCGCGAGAGGCTGCGTCGGTCCACGTTGCGGCGCCGCCGCCTAAACCCTTGAAAACACACCCGATTCGCGCCTTGCAATAACGGGATATCTTGCAACCCGGCCCTAATCGGGTTACACTCTTTGGCTTCTCACTTGCCACACCGGTTCGACGCCCGGGTGGCTTTAATCCATAAGTCAGCACAAGGAGTGAATATGCGTCATTACGAAATCGTATTTATCGTGCACCCGGATCAAAGCGAGCAGGTGCCCGCAATGATCGAGCGTTACAAGTCCACGATCACCTCGCACGGTGGCCAGATCCACCGTATCGAAGACTGGGGCCGTCGCCAACTGGCCTACATGATCGAGAAACTCGCCAAGGCTCACTACGTCTGCATGAATATCGAATGCGACCAAACCACGCTCGACGAGCTGGAACACGCATTCAAGTTCAACGACGCTGTTCTGCGTCACCTGATCGTCAAGATGAAGAAGGCCGAAACCGGCCCGTCGCCGATGATGAAGGAAGTGCAGCGCGAAGAAGCCAAGAAGTCGGCTGCTACGCAACCGTCCGAAGCGCAGGCTTAAGACACACTATTTAAGCTACCAGATCAAAGCGTCGTTCTCGTCGAAGGCTACATGAACCGGCTGCAACTTACGGCCAGCGTCGTCGAACGCGAACCGGTGCGGTATACCCCCGCCGGCGTTCCGATTGCAGGCTGCACGTTGCACCACCGCACGGAAGTCGTCGAAGCCGGCATTGCCCGGCAAGTCGAACTGACCATGCAGGCGGTAGCCGCAGGCGAGGCGAGCGGTAAGCTCGAAAGTTGTCAGATGGGCGTGGAAACGCTCTTCACAGGCTTTCTGGCAAAAAAGCACCGCAACGCGAGAACTCTGGTATTTCACATCACAGCATTGCAGGACATTGGAAAGGACTGAACATGCCCCGCCCGACTGGTAAGAAATTCGACAAGCGTCGTCAGCAACAAAATCCGCTCTTCAAGCGCAAGAAGTTCTGCCGTTTCACGGCCGCTGGCGTCGATCACATCGACTACAAAGACCTCGAAACGCTGAAGGACTTCATCGGCGAAAACGGCAAGATCACGCCGGCGCGTCTCACGGGTACGAAGTCGCACTATCAACGCCAGCTGGACACGGCAATCAAGCGCGCACGTTTCCTCGCGCTGGTGCCGTACACCGACCAGCACAAGGCCTAACCCGACGACGCGATAAGGAGTCTCCGAATGCAAATTATTCTTCTGGAAAAAGTCGTCAATCTGGGCAACCTGGGCGATATCGTGAAGGTCAAGGACGGTTACGCTCGTAACTTCCTGATCCCGAACAAGCAAGCTCGCCGTGCAACGAAAGAAGCTTTGGCTGAATTCGAAGTGCGTCGCGCAGAACTGGAAAAAGTCGCCGCTGAAAAGCTGGCTGCAGCTACCGCTCAAGGCGAAAAGCTGGGTGGCTCGACCGTTCAGATCAATCAGAAGGCTGGCGTCGACGGCCGTCTGTTCGGTTCGGTGACGAACGCGGACATCGCTGAAGCCCTGGTCAAGCAAGGCTTCGCAGTGGAGAAGGCGCAAGTGCGTCTGCCGGAAGGCCCGCTGAAGCTGGTTGGCGAGCACGCAGTTCAGATCTCGCTGCACACCGACGTCGTGGTCGATGTGACGGTGGCTGTGATCGGCGAACACGTCTAAGCATCAAGTAGTATTTGCCAGGACGTTGCTGGCGAAGGGCAGGGGCCGGGTAACCGGCCCCTGCCTTTTTTGTGCCTGTTTTTTTTGTTTTTCCCGCTCGCCGCGGCCGCCCGCGCGCCCCCGATTTGCCCGATAATCCCTCTCCATGAACGCACCGTCCAAAGATCCCCAACTCGAGTCGCTGAAAGTCCCGCCGCATTCGATCGAGGCCGAGCAATCGGTGCTGGGCGGCCTGCTGCTCGACAATGCCGCGTGGGACCGCATCGCCGATTTCCTGTCGCAGAGCGATTTTTACCGCTACGACCACCGCATCATCTTCGAGCACATCGGCAAGCTGATCGCGGCCACGCGTCCGGCCGACGTGATTACCGTGTACGAAGCGCTCGGCACCTCGGGCAAGGCGGAAGAGGTCGGCGGTCTGGCGTATCTGAACGCGTTGGCGCAGAACACGCCGAGCGCCGCCAATATCCGCCGCTACGCGGAAATCGTGCGCGATCGCGCGGTGTTGCGCCGGCTGGTGTCGGTCGCCGATGAAATTTCAGCCGACGCCTTCAACCCGCAGGGTAAAGAAGTGCGTCAGTTGCTCGACGAGGCAGAGTCGAAGGTGTTTTCGATCGCCGAAGACGGTGCGCGCGGCACGCAAGGCTTCCTCGAAATCGGGCCGCTGCTCACGCAAGTGGTCGAGCGGATCGACACGCTGTATCACACGGCCAATCCGAGCGATGTGACCGGCACGCCGACGGGCTTTGTCGATCTGGACCGCATGACTTCGGGCATGCACGGTGGCGAGTTGATCATCGTCGCTGGCCGTCCGTCGATGGGTAAAACGGCGTTTTCGATGAACATCGGCGAATACGTGGCGGTCGAGTACGGCCTGCCGGTCGCGGTGTTCTCGATGGAAATGCCGGGTTCGCAACTCACCATGCGTATGCTCGGCTCGGTCGGGCGGCTGGATCAGCACCGTATGCGAACCGGGCGTCTGACCGACGAGGATTGGCCAAAGCTCACGCATGCCGTGCAGAAAATGAGCGAGGCGCAGATTTTCATCGACGAAACCGGCGGTCTGAACCCGATGGAATTGCGCTCGCGCGCGCGCCGGTTGTCGCGCCAGTGCGGCAAGCTGGGCCTGATCATCATCGACTATTTGCAGCTGATGAGCGGGTCGTCGTCAGGTGAAAACCGCGCCACCGAAATCTCGGAAATCTCGCGGTCGCTGAAGAGTCTCGCCAAGGAACTCGACGTACCGGTGATCGCCTTGTCGCAGCTCAACCGTGGTCTTGAACAGCGCCCGAACAAGCGGCCGATCATGTCCGACTTGCGCGAATCCGGTGCTATCGAACAGGATGCCGACGTGATCCTGTTCATCTACCGCGACGAAGTGTACAACCCGGACAGTCCGGACAAGGGCACAGCCGAAATTATTATCGGCAAACAGCGCAATGGTCCGATCGGCCCTGTTCGGCTCACGTTCCATGGTCAATTCACGAAGTTCGACAACTTTGCGGGCGCGCAGAATTTCTACAGCGACTAAAAACGCAAATTCGCGCAGAAGTGAAGCGATAACTGGAGCGTCGTTGTAACGACGCTTTCGCGAGTGCGGCCCGGGTCTCGCGACGGTACAATGTGGCGGTTTTATGTCAGCCATAATGTGACCAATTTTCGGGATCCCAATGTTCGGTCGATTCATGCCCACCGAGGGCAAGTTCTTTGAAATTTTTAATGCACACGCAACGTGCATCGTCTCGGCAAGCCGCGAACTCGAGCTGCTGATCGACAACCTGCAGGACGCCGAGACTCATAAGCAGAACGTGCAGAAAGCCGAGAAGGCCGCTGACAAGCTCACGCACGAAACCATCGACCTGCTGCACAAGACGTTCATCACGCCGCTCGACCGCGACGAGATCCACAAGCTGATCACCACGATGGACGACATCCTCGACCTGATGGAAGACGTCGCCACCGCCATTTCGCTTTATGACGTGCAGGCCGTGACCTCCGAGGCGAGCCAATTGGCGCACATCTGCACTGCAACCTCCGAGCGCGTGCAGTTCGCGGTGAGCCTGCTGTCCGACATGAAGCAGGCAAGCCAGATCCTGAAGGCCTGCGAGGACATCGACCGTCTGGAATCGGAAGCCGACCGCGTGCTGCGCTCGGCCATGTCGAAACTGTTCCGCGAAGAAGACAACGTCAAGACCCTGATCAAGCTCAAAGCGATCTACGAATTGCTCGAAACGATCACGGACAAGTGTGAAGATGTAGCGAACATCATCGAAGGCATCGTGCTGGAAAACGCATAATGCAATCGATACAACTCGCAATCTGGGTCGTCGTCGGCCTGGTCGCCGTCGCACTGGTTTTCGACTTCATGAACGGCTTTCACGACGCGGCGAATTCGATCGCCACGGTCGTCTCGACCGGCGTGCTGAAGCCGCAGCAGGCGGTGGCGTTCGCGGCGGCCTTCAACGTCATCGCGTATTTCGTGTTCCACCTGAAAGTGGCCGCGACCGTCGGCAAGGGCACGATCGACCCGAACATCGTCGATCATTACGTGATTTTCGGGGCGCTGGTCGGCGCGATCGGTTGGAACATCATCACCTGGCATTACGGCATTCCGTCGAGCTCCTCGCATGCGCTGATCGGAGGCCTGGTGGGCGCGGCGCTCGCCAAGTCGGGCTGGGGCTCGCTCAACTTCGACGGCCTGATGAAGACGGTGGCCTTCATCTTCATTTCGCCGCTGCTCGGCTTCGTGCTCGGCTCGTTCTTCATGCTGGCGGTGTCGTGGATCTACTTCCGCACGCCGCCGAGCAAGGTCGACCGCCGTTTCCGGCGGCTGCAACTGGTGTCGGCGGGCTTGTACAGCCTCGGTCACGGCGGCAACGACGCGCAGAAAACCATCGGCATTATCTGGATGCTGCTGATCGCGACCGGTTATGCGTCGTCTTTCGCCGATGCGCCGCCGCTGTGGGTGATCGGCGGCTGCTATCTTTCGATGGGCGTCGGCACGCTGTTCGGCGGCTGGCGCATTGTCCGCACCATGGGTCAGAAGATCACCAAGCTCAAGCCGGTCGGCGGTTTTTGCGCGGAGTCGGGCGGGGCGATCACGCTGTTCACTGCCTCGTGGCTCGGCATTCCGGTGTCCACCACGCACACGATTACCGGCGCGATCGTCGGGGTCGGCGCGACGCAGAAGCTGAGCGCGGTGCGTTGGGGCGTGGCCGGCAACATCGTGTGGGCGTGGATTCTGACGATCCCGGCTTCCGCGGCGCTCTCCGGCGCCGCATGGTGGCTCGGCCACCGTTTCCTGTAAGCCGCGCGGCGGCGCTGCCCGCCGCCGCTATCAACCTGTCTGGGTTCGAAGCGCGCCGTCTAGATCAGCGGCGCGCTGGCTCCATCCATCGGGACGATCGCGCCCGTCACATAGCTCGCGCGGCGGCTCGCCAGAAACAGCGCGACGTCGGCAATTTCCTCCGGTTTGGCAAAGCGTCCGAGCGGCACTTTGGCCTGCCCGCGCGCGAGCGCTTCCGCGCTCTCGATGCCTTGCTGCGTGGCTTCCAGCTTGACCGCTTCCTCGATACGCTCGGTCAGCGTCGCGCCGGGATTGATCGCGTTGATGCGGATGCCGTAACGCGCGTAATAGTGGGCGAGGCCGACGGTGGCGAGCATCAGCGCGGCGTTCGCGGCGCCGCCGGCAATATGGATATCGCTCGCGATCTTGCCGCCCATACCGATGATGTTGACGATTGTGCCGGGCTCGCCGCCGTTGCCGGACTTGGCGCGTTCGGCCATGCGGCGCAGTACTTCCTGCTGGGGATAGATGTAGGGGAAGTATTTCGCTTCCATGGTGGCGCGGAACGCTTCGGCGTCGAGCGTTTCCGGGTCGTAGCGGCGCGCGGCGCCGGCGCTGTTGATCAGTATGTCGATCGGGCCGACCGCGGTGCTGACTTCCTCGACGATATCGGCGGCGCTGTGCGGTTCGTGCAGATCGGCGCGGGTTCGATGCACGTGCAGGCCTTCCTGTTTCAACTGCTCGTAAGCGCGCGCGAGATTGGCGGGATCGCGCGACACGATCGCGACTTTCGCGCCCTCGAGCGCGAACGCGCGGGCGCACGCGAACCCGATTCCCTTGCTGCCGCCCGTGATCAACACCACCTTGTCTTTGAGCCCGAGATCCATCGTCGCCACCCGCTGTCGGAAGAATATCGATGACGATAGCAGATCAGCGGGGGCGGTGTCGTGTGTGGGGTCGTGGTGAGGTGGAGGATCGTGATCGACTTTCCCAGCGTCAGAAATTGCCGTTGGCGAAGCGGGCGATCGGGTCGTCGTTGGTTTGCGTGGGCGCGGGCATGCCGCGCGCGCCCGTCGAAGCCCGCATGATCTGCACGCTGCCGTTTTCATCGGCTTGCTGCGCCTGGCGAGCCTGGCGCGCGGCGACGGAAGCGGGCGGCGGCGGGTCGAACGCGTCGGCGGCGGCGTCGATTGGATCGGGCGCACGGGAGGTCGCCATCTGCGGCGCCGTGCGTGAAGTGGCCGCCTGTTGTTGAGCGGGTGCGCCGGCGTTGGTGTCGAAGGCGCTGGCTTGAGCGGCCGGAATCGGCGTCGGCGACACCGCGCCTGCCGCACGCGCCTGCATCTGCGCTGCGCTCAGTCCCGGCGGTGGCGGTTCGAACGGATCGGCTTGCGGCGCGGCCGCGGTCGTTGTCGATTGCGCCTCGATCGTAGACGGCGCTCGCGGCGTCGCCGCTACGCGGGCCGTCGGCTGCGATTGGGGTTGCAGCGCGCCGGCGGCATAAACCGGCGGCGCCTGTGTAGCAGTCTTTGCCGACGTCGGCGCCACGGTTGCAGCCTTACCTGCATACGCTGGCGCACCCGCAGCCGCAGTACCGGTCACACCAGCTCCACCCGCATACGCTGGCGCCGTCTGCGCCCCCGGCGAAACGACGCGTTCAGGCTGCGGCGCCGCCGCCTGATAACTCGGCGTATCGAACGGCGCCGGTGTCGCGGCCGGCCCGGCCACGCGGCGGATCCCGTCGAAACGCTTGGCCCAATAAGGATTGGTCAGATAGTCGAGCCGCACCGTGCCGCCGGTCGACGGCGCGTTGACGAAGCGCAGCTTGCCCACATAAATGCCGACGTGCGAATGCGCGCGCCCCGTCGTATTGAAGAAAATCAGATCGCCCGGCGCGATCCCGTCCGGTTCGATCGATTCGCCGCGCCCGCTCATGTCGGCCGTCGTACGCGGCAGATTCACGGAGGCCGCACGCAAGACGACATAGCGAACTAATCCGCTGCAATCGAAGCCACTATCCGGCGTATTCCCGCCCCAACGGTATGGAATCCCGACGAGACTCATCGCCTGAATCGAGATTTCCTCGCGGCCGATGCTGTGATCGACGAAGTTCGGGAAGCCGGGCGGCGGAGCATGATAAGCGCCGTTCGCCACCACGACCGAGCCTCCCGAGCGCGACGACGTTTTCTGCGGCGCGCCGGCACAGGCGGCGAGCAGAAGAACGATCAGCAGCGAAAAGGCGAGTCGGCGCATGAAGACGAAGAGAGCGGTAAAAGCCCATTTAACGGCGAACGATTTCCGGATGGTAGCCCTTGGGCGCTTCCTCCGGCAAGAATTCTTGACAAATTACTTGAAGTTCATGCGCTAAGTGTTGCCCGACGGGAACGCGCGGCCAAGAAAAAAGCCGCGTCCGGAGTACTCCGGACGCGGCTTCTGCTCAGAGCTAACTAACTGAAACTTAAAGAATTTCCGACGCGTAATCCGCAAGGCGCGAACGCTCGCCACGCGCCAGCGTCACATGCCCGCTGTGCGCCCAACCCTTGAAACGATCGACCACGTACGTCAGGCCCGAACTGCCTTCCGTCAGATAAGGCGTATCGATCTGCGCAATGTTGCCGAGACAAATGATCTTCGTGCCCGGACCCGCGCGCGTGACCAGCGTCTTCATCTGCTTCGGCGTCAGGTTTTGCGCCTCGTCGATGATCAGATACTTGTCCACGAACGTGCGGCCACGCATGAAGTTCATGCTCTTGACCTTCAGGCGTGAGCGGATCAGTTCCTGCGTCGCTGCACGGCCCCATTCGCCGGCTGCGTCGTCGGTTTTCTGCAGGACTTCGAGGTTGTCGTCGAATGCACCCATCCACGGCTGCATTTTTTCCTCTTCCGTGCCCGGCAGGAAGCCGATGTCTTCGCCGACCGGCACCGTTGCGCGCGTCACGATGATCTCGTTGTAGCGCTTGTCGTCCAGCACCTGCGCGAGACCGGCGGCGAGCGCGACCAGCGTCTTGCCGGTGCCGGCCTGACCCAGCAGCGTGACGAAGTCGATCTCCGGATTCATCAACAGGTTCAGCGCGAAGTTCTGCTCGCGGTTGCGCGCCGTGATGCCCCACACGTTGTTCTTGTGGTGGCCGTAGTCGCGCAAGGTCTGCAGCAGCGCCGTCTTGCCGTTCAGCTCGCGCACCAGCGCGTGAAACGCCGGCTCGCCGTTCTGCGGCTCCAGATAGACGAACTCGTTGACCAGCATCGAGGCGCACAGCGGACCCGTGACACGGTAGTAAGTCGTACCGGTCTTGGTGTCCTGCCAGCTTTCCATGCCCTTTGCGTGCTTGGTCCAGAAATCCTGCGGCAGCGCGCGGATGCCGGAATACAGCAGATCGCTGTCTTCGAGCACCTGGTCGTTGAAGTAGTCTTCAGCCGGCAGGCCGAGTGCATGCGCCTTGATGCGCATGTTGATGTCTTTCGACACCAGCACGACCTGGCGATCCGCCCGGTCGCGCTGCAACGCGCGGACCACGCCGAGGATCTGGTTGTCGGCCTTGCCTTCCGGCAGACCTTCCACCGGCTCGATGGCGTTGAGCTTGGTCTGGAAGTACAGACGTCCGGAAGCCTCACGGCTGCCCAGACGGGCTAGCGAAATGCCGTCGGATATATTGCCGGCGTTCGCCACCAGCGCGTCGAGCGTGCGGCTCACCTGGCGAGCGTTGCGCGCGACTTCCGACATGCCCTTCTTGTGGTTGTCGAGTTCCTCCAACGTCATCATCGGCAGATAGACGTCGTGTTCCTCGAAACGGAACAGGCAGCTCGGATCATGCATCAGCACGTTCGTGTCGAGCACGAAAAGCTTCTGCATTTCCACCGGCTCGGTGCCGGCGCCGCGTTTCTTGATGGTGCCGCGCGTGCTCGGCGCGGCAGCCGTGGGCGTGCTCGCCTCAGCCTGCTTCGCGCTCGGCGCGCGGGCGACGACCGGCTGCGCAGCCGGCTCGGCTTGCGGACGGCTGGCCGGAACCGGTTGCAGCAGCGCGGCGGTCTGCTTCGATTTGCGACCACGCGCCGGAGCAGCCTGTTCAGCGGATGCGGACGCAACAGCGGTAGTCGACGATGCCGGCACGGGCCGCAAGGTGGTCGCGGCATTGGCGGCGTGCGCCATCGGCGTGGCGACGTTCGCGCGGCCGTAATCGGCCGACTCTGCGGATTCCCCAACGACCGCCTGTTTCTTCGCGGCGGAGCGCGCCGGGCTGGCGGCTTTGGCCTTGTATTCGTCAGGCGGCAGGAGATTGCCGAGCTTGCTGGGGGGGGTAGGCAAAGGCATGGTTTCCCTCGAATTAATCGGGTCACATATCGTGCGCCGCCTGTCGCATTCTGCCGGTGCCAGTGAGTGCGCACGCAGATTGCGCCCGGAGGCGCGCATTCGGTCTAGAGATGCCGGTTCGCCTGGTCTTCGATCGGCTCCTTAACGGATGCGCGTGGCCGAGTGAACGAACGGCTCACGCGCAATTAAAAAAGCCGCCGCCCCGGCGTACGGGGCAAGCGGCTCGCCTACAGTGCTCGCGTTGCACCTCGCGACTCCGACGGAACCCATGAAACGGGAAGCGGCCGTCAAGTCTGGCGCAGCGGCAAAAATTTGGGGTGTACAGGCACTCATTGCAACCCAATATAACGCGCCTCAAAGCGCTTGTACAGCCTCCAGAATATCGTCGACGTGGCCCGGCACTTTCACGCCACGCCACTCCTGGCGCAGCACGCCTTCCGCGTCGATGAGGAACGTGGAGCGTTCAATTCCCCGTACTTCTTTGCCATACATTTTCTTCATTTTGATGACGTTGAAGAGCGCGCACAGCGATTCTTCAGGATCCGAGATCAGCGGGAAGGGCAATTCGAGCTTTGCCTTGAAGTTGTCATGCGAGCGCAGGCTGTCGCGCGACACGCCGAGGATTTCCGCGCCGGCTTTCTTGAACTTCGGATACAGATCGCGGAACTGCAGACCTTCGGTCGTGCAGCCCGGCGTGTTGTCCTTCGGATAAAAATACAGCACCACCTTCTTGCCCCGCAGCTTGGACAGCGTGATCTCGCCACCGGTAGCGGGGGCGGTGAAGTCGGGGATGGGTTGGTCGACTGCAATGGGCACGAGGTTCTCCGGTTGTGATGGCCTGCGCCGGATGAGTGCGGCGACGGCGGCCTGGCATCGAGACTTGGGGGATGGGGCGGCCGGCGCGCGGCAGGTTCTCGCGCGGCGGTCGGGTCGTCAGGGCCGGCTGCGGGATGACCAGTCAGGGCTGGACAATCAGCTCGCCGGAGCGCCCTGGAATTTCGCCCCATGTAACAGGGTACGATGGCAGCGTGCTGCGGTCTAGCGTCGCGTAGTAATCACCCATCGTCGCGAAGGTGTGGCCTTGCGCGCGCCAGCCTTCCAGAAGCTGCTCGAAGATCGGCGCGAGCTTTTGCCCTTCGAGTTCCGCATGCAGCGTGAACACCTGGTCGTGTGGATTGTTTTCGGTGTGCTTCAACATCCATGCGGCGACGTTGTGCGTTTCGACACCGTCCACGCCGAGCACTTCGTCGAGCGTGGGCAGCGTGGTGGGCATCTGCACATGCGTGAGCGTGCGCCCGCCGACCACCGGCAGATACGGCGAGTGGCCGCGTCCGTCGGACGCGTAGCGCATGCCCCACGCGTCGATCTGTTCGAATGCGTGGCCGTTCATCTGCCAGCCGGCCGCGCCGTGCGTGACCGGCGGCGCGCCGAACACCTCGACGAAGCGGTCGTGGCTTTGCTGCATCTGCGCCGCGGTCCATGCGCGATCTTTCGTGCGCACGTTGTCCTGCCAGTACACGTGATCCCACGTATGAATGCCGCATTCGAAGCCGGCTTCATGGATCGCGCGCATCTCCGCCGAGGCCTTGGCGCCGATGTCCGGACCGGGCAGCAGCACACCGTACATCAGCTGCTTGACGCCGTAGTGTTCGACCACCGAGGTACGTGACACCTTCTTCAGAAAGCCCGGTCGCAGCACGCGCCGCATTGCCCAACCGGTATGGTCGGGCCCGAGGCTGAAGAGGAAAGTGGCGCGCGCCTTGAAACGGTCGAAAATGCGTGCGAGATTCGGCACGCCTTCGCGGGTGCCGCGCAGCGTGTCGACGTCGATCTTCAGGACGATGCGAGCCAAGGATCAGCCCTTATTGCTGTTCGACGAGCGCGCGCGCTTCGCCGACGTGGCCGCGATACGCTTCGAAAATCTTGCGCAGCGCTTCGTCGAAGGTCGACTTCGGCGCCCAGTCGAGTTCCTGCATGGTGTTGTCGATCTTCGGTACGCGGTTCTGCACGTCCTGATAGCCCGCGCCGTAGTACGCGCCCGACGAGGTTTCGACCAGTTGCACCTGCTTGGCCGTGTCCGCGTATTCTGGGAATTCGGCGGCGAGCGTCAGCATCTTGTGCGCGAGTTCACGCACCGAGAAATTGTTGGTCGGGTTGCCGATGTTGTAGATCTTGCCCGTGGCGATGCCGTCTTTATTCTCGATGATCTTCATCAGCGCGCCGATGCCGTCGTCGATATCCGTGAACGCGCGCTTTTGCGCGCCGCCGTCCACCAGGCTGATGTTCTCGCCGCGCACGATATGGCCGAGAAACTGCGTGACCACGCGCGAGCTGCCTTCCTTCGGCGTGTAGATCGAGTCGAGGCCCGGGCCGATCCAGTTGAACGGACGGAACAGCGTGAAGTTCAGGCCTTCCATGCCGTAACCCCAGATCACGCGGTCCATCAACTGCTTGGAGCAGGCGTAGATCCAACGCGGCTTGTTGATCGGGCCGTACGACAATTGCGACTCTTCCGGATCGAACTGCTCGTCCGTACACATGCCGTAGACCTCGGACGTGGACGGAAACACCAGGTGCTTGCCGTACTTGACGGCCGAACGCACGATCGGCAGGTTCGCCTCGAAATCCAGTTCGAACACGCGCAGCGGCTGCTTCACGTAAGTAGCGGGCGTGGCGATCGCGACCAGCGGCAGAATCACATCGCACTTCTTGACGTGATACTCGACCCACTCCTTGTTGATCGTGATGTCGCCTTCGAAGAAGTGCATCCGTTCATGATTGATGAGGTCGCCCAGACGTTCGGTCTGCATGTCCATCCCGAACACTTCCCAATCGGTCGTTTCGAGAATGCGCTTGGACAGGTGATGGCCGATGAAGCCGTTCACACCCAGAATCAGGACTTTTTTCATTGATGATGGGGAGTTTGGATGAGCTGGGCAAATTCGGCCGGAGTGACGACAGCCTCGCTGCCGTCGTGCTGGTGCCGCAATTCGTGGATGGCGATCGCGCGGCCGTCGCCGCATATCGCGAAAACGGCATTATCGCTTACGTGCAGGCCCGGGGGCAAATCCGAGCGAAGCGCGCCGGGCGCGGCGAGGCGCGCGCGCGCGACGATGAAACGCCGCTCGCCGATGTCCGTAAAAGCGCCGGGATACGGCGGCGCGACCGCGCGGATCAGGTTGTAGACCTGCTGCGCCGTTTGCGTCCAGTCGATGCGGCCGTCTTCCGGCTTGCGTCCGCCGTAGTAGCTGCCGTGCGCGATATCGTTCGGCAGGTGCGGCGCCTCGCCCGCCAGCAACGAGGGCAGCACGCGCCACAGCGTCTGTTCGGCGGCCACCGTGACCTTGTCGAACACTTGCGCGGCGGTGTCGTCGGGCAGGATCGGCACCGGCGTTTGCGCGAGGATCGCGCCCGCGTCCGGCCTGGCGGCCATTTCGTGCAGCGTCGCGCCGGCTTCCGTTTCGCCGTGAATCACCGCCCAGTTGGTCGGCACGCGGCCGCGGTATTTCGGCAGCAGCGAGCCGTGCATGTTGTAAGCGCCCCGTGCGGCGAGCGCCAGCACGTCGACCGGCAACATGTGACGGTAGTAGAACGAGAAGATGAAGTCCGGGCGCGCGGCGCTTACGGCCTCGCGCAGTTCGGCGCTCTTCGGATCCGCGGGCGTGATGACCTTGATGCCGTGCTCGGCGGCGACCGAGGCGACGCTGCCGAACCAGATGTTTTCGCTGGGACTGTCTTCGTGCGTGACGACGAGCGCTACGTCCACGCCGCGCGCGAGCAGCACCTGCAGGCAGCGCACGCCGACGTTGTGATACGCGAATACGACGGCGCGTGGCTTCATGGATTCGGGCCCTGATCGAGGAGCGGCGCGGCCTGCACGGCTTGCACGACGGTCTGGCGCGGCGCTTCGGTCACGGTGGTGCCGTCGCGCTGTTCGAGAATGGTCTGCACGAGGTAGCGCGGACGCGCGCGCACCTGCTGATAGATCCGGCCGATATATTCGCCTAGCAGGCCGAGCGCGAAGATGATCACGCCGAGCAGGAAGAAGGTGATAGCGAACAGCGTGAACACACCTTGCACTTCCGCGCCGATGATGAAGCGCCGAATCAGCAGCAGCACGAACAGCGCCGCGGAGCCGAGCGACAGGATCACGCCGATGAACGACAGCCATTGCAGCGGCACGACCGAAAAGCCGGTCACGAGGTCGAAGTTCAGGCGGATCAGCGAGTACAGCGAGTACTTCGATTCACCGGCAAAACGCTCTTCGTGCGCGACTTCGATTTCCACCGGATTCTGCGCGAAGGTGTAGGCGAGCGCCGGAATGAACGTGTTGATTTCGCCGCAGCGATTGATCGTGTCGATGATGTGCCGGCTATACGCGCGCAGCATGCAGCCCTGGTCGGTCATCTTGATGCGGGTGATGCGCTCGCGCAGCCGGTTCATCGCACGCGAAGCCTTGCGGCGCCACAGGCTGTCCTGGCGTTGCAGGCGAATCGTGCCGACGTAGTCGTAGCCTTCGCGCATCTTGTTGACCAGCTTGCCGATTTCTTCCGGCGGATTCTGCAGGTCGGCGTCGAGCGTGATGACGATCTCGCCGCGCGATTGCTCGAAGCCCGCCAGAATCGCCATATGCTGGCCGTAGTTGCCGTTGAGCAGAATCACGCGCGTCGTGTCGGGACGCGCGCGGAACTGTTCGGCGAGCAGGGCGGCGGATTTGTCGCGGCTGCCGTCGTTGATGAAGATCACCTCATAACCGGTGCCGAGCGCGTCGAGCGCCGGATACAGGCGCGCGAACAGCGCGGCCAGACCGGCTTCCTCGTTGTACACCGGGATGATGACCGACACTTCCGGTGCGGCAGCGCGATGTTCCGAATAAATCATTTCCGCTTATTTTCCGTATTGTTCGCAAATTTCATTGACCGCGCGGCACACGCGCTCCACGTCGCCTTCGTTCATCAACGTGAAGAGCGGCAGCGTGACGTTGGTCGCGCCGAACTTCTCCGCATGCGGGAACATGCCTTCCTTGAAGCCGCGCGCGCGATACAGCGAGAACAGGTGGATCGCCGGGTAGTGCACGCCCGAACCGATGCCACGTTCCTTCAACTGACCCATGAAGCCGGCGCGGTCGATCGAGAGTTTCTCGAGCGGCAGCGTGATCTGGAACATGTGCCAGTTGCTGTTTTCATAGTCAGCAAACGGCAGGCCGACCCCGAGTTTTGCCGCCGCGCCGCCTTCGAAACCGGCGAAATACGCGCGCACCAGTTTCCGGCGCTGCGCGAGAAAGCGCTCCAGATGCGGCAGCTGGCCGAGGCCGACGCGCGCGGCGACGTCCGTCAGGTTGTACTTGCCGCCCAGCACGTCGCAATCCATGCCGTCGAAGCCGGTGCGCGTGATGCCTTGCAGGCGGAACTTCTGGGCAAGGATGGCTTCCTCTTCGTTGTTCAGCACCAGCGCGCCGCCTTCGATCGAGGTCAGGTTCTTGTTCGCGTGGAAGCTGAACGAGACCATGTCGCCCAGCTTGCCGATGCGCTCGCCGTTCCACGTCGAGCCGAACGCTTGCGCGGCGTCTTCGATCACGCGCAGCTTGTGGGCGCGGGCGATTGCGTATAGACGGTCCATGTCGACCGGCAGGCCCGACAGATAGACCGGAATCAGCGCCTTGGTGCGCGGCGTGATGGCTTTTTCGAGCAGATCGAGGTCGATATTGCGGGTGACCGGATCGATGTCGGCGAACACCGGCGTTGCGCCGACTTCGTAGATCACGTTGCTGGTGGACACCCACGAGGCCGGCGTCGTGATGACTTCGTCGCCTTCGCCCACGCCGGCGATACGCAGGCCGATTTCCAGCGTCGCCGTGCCGGAATTGAAGGTGCGCACCGGACGCCCGCCGCAGAAGTCGGAAAGCGCCGCTTCGAACTTCTGGTTTTGCGGACCGGTGGTGATCCAGCCGGAGCGCAGCACGTCGGCGACGCCCTGAATCGTTTCCTCATCGATCTCGGGTTTGACAAAGGGCAAAAACGGGACTGTTGACTGGGTCATGAATGCTTCGCTCGATTGAAAGAGGCGCAACCCGCAGGGCGCGCAGGACACCACACACTATGCGCAAACCCGGGGCCGCGGCGAAAAAGGGCGCAACCGCACAGCATACCGTGGTCAACCTTACGGATTCCTTAGCCGGCCGGGCTGTCCGCTTACGGTATCTTTTGCCGTCTGCATCTTTCCAGTCGGCGCTGGCGAGAAACAGTAATAAATTGTGTCCGGGACATCGTTGCCCCGGACCGCGGCGCCTAGCTGCGCGCCAGCACCACCACGCCGACCAGGATGATGCCGATGCCGATCAGCTTCTGTACCGACAGCACTTCGCCGAACAGGTACCACGCCGCGAACGCATTGACGATGTAGCCGAGCGACAGCATCGGATAGGCGATCGACACGTCCACCCGCGACAGCCCGATGACCCACACTGCCACGCTGATCACATAACAGGCCAGGCCGCCGATGATCGGCGGCTGGGTTGCCAGGCGAAAGGCGATGGGCAGGATGTTCGCACGGGTGAATTCGAAGTGTCCAACGGCATTCGTACCGGCTTTGAGCAGCAACTGCGCACCGGCGTTCAACGTGACGCCTGCAAGAATGCAAAAGAGGGAAATCGGGTTCATCGAACGGTCAGATCCTGATATGGGGTCATTGTTGTGCTTTTTCTACCGGCGCCGACGCTGGCGTCGGTGCCGGCGCTTCGGCGGCTGGCGCGCCGGCCGCCGAGGGCGTGGCCGGCGGCTTTTCCACCACCACGCGGCGCGAGTCGCGGGCGATCATCTGCATCGGCAGGCCTTCCTTGAGGAGGCGGTCGTAGGTCTCTGGCGGGATCAGAGCAAGCGCATATCGGTCGGCCTTCCAGCGCTCGACCCAGGCATCGATGGAGGGAATCCATTTCTGCGGCTCGACGGACACGCCGAAGGCCAGTTCGTCAGGATGCTCGACCATGATCATGGTGTGGTCGACATAGAACGGCATCGTGTGGTCGAGCACGCCGACCGAGTAGAACGGCGTATCCGCGGGCAACTTCGCGATCTCGGTCTTGATGGCCGGCGCGAGCGGCGCGCCGGAGCTCAGGCGGCCGAACACGTCGTGACCCGTGCCGGCGATGGTGCCGAGCAGCAGCCACGCCGCGCCGAAGGTGGCGACGGCGCCCAGGCTGCCGGCCCGGCTGCGGCGGTTCAACCACAGCGCGGCGAGCGTCAGCGCGAAGGCGACGGCGAGCGCCGCGAGCACCCACGTGCGGTACTCGGCATACAGTTCGGCCGGATTGCGGGCGCTGCCGAAGCGCGACATGAACAGCGCGGCGAACGCGGCGGCTACGAGAAAAAGTGCATAACCGGCGAGGTGGCGGCGCAATTGATCACGCGTGACGAGCGGCAGATACATGCCGATCAGGAGCGCGATCGGCGGCGCGATCGGCAGCGTGTAGGACAGCAGCTTCGAGTGCGACGCGCTGAAGAACAGGAAGATGAAGACAGTCCACGTCAGCATCAGCGTGACCGGCGCGAAGCCGTTCGGCTGGCGCGGCAGACGCCACGCGTGGCGCACGCTCTGCAGCGTGACCGAAAGCCACGGCAGAAAGCCCACGATCAACACCGGCACGAAGTAATAGAACGGCCCCGGACGGTTCTGCTCAGGCGTCAGATAGCGCTTGAACTGCTGAACGATGAAAAAGAAGTTCAGGAATTCCGGGTTGCGCTGCTGCACCAGCACGAACCACGGCGTGACGATCGCGAAAAACACGATCAGCCCGCCGATCAGATGCAGGCGCTTCCACACGGCCCTGTCGCGCGCGACCACCGTGTACAGCACGAGCACCGCGCCCGGCAGGATCACGCCGACGAGTCCCTTGGACAGCACGGCGAGCGCCATCGAACCCCAGCAGACCCACATCCAGCCGCGCACGCTGCCGGTCGGCAGGTTGGGGCGCTGCGCGAGCATCAGCGCGCACAGCGTCAGCTCCATCCAGAACGACAGGCCCATGTCGAGCGTGTTGAAGTGGCCCATCAGATTCCAGTACGGCGAAGTCGCCAGCACGATCGCCGCGAACACGCCGGTCGCCGTGTTGAACACGCGCGCGCCGGTAAAGCCGATCAGCAGCACGCCGGCAAAGCCCGTCAGCGCCGTGTAGAGCCGCGCCTGCCATTCGCCGATGCCGAACCACGCGAACGTGAGCGCGTTCGCCCAGGTTTGCAGCGGTGGTTTCTCGAAATACTTGTAGCCGTTGTAGCGCGGCGTGATCCAGTCGCCGGTGACGAACATCTCGCGCGCCATTTCGGCGTAGCGGCCTTCGTCGCTAGGCAGCAGATGGCGCCAGCCGAGCGGCACGAACCAGATCACGGCAAGGGCCAGCACCAGCAGCAGAATCGTGGTGCGGTTGAGCGGTAGCCGGGACGGCGTATCGTTCATGAATTTCAACCTTTATGGCGACGCCGCGCAGGCGGCGAAGCGGTGTTGTTCGGAAATGGCGACCGGTCGGCTGTCCGTGAGGCGGCCGGCGGCTTGCCGAGCAGTCGGCCTCGGGGCACACGCGTATCAGACTGTCCGCGCCGCGTTGTGGTTGCCTTGCCTCGCGCCGTCGGCTTCGACGGTGGCGCTGCGGCACCTTCCGTCGACAGATCCTCTCGGCTCGCGCGGGCGTGCTCAGGCTGCCGGTCCAGCAATCAATGGCGCGCAGTGTACGTTATCGGCCGTGACGCGGCCAGGGCGCGCAGTTCAGCCCGGCGGCGCGAACGCTTCAGATACGAACGCGCAGCGGCCTCGCACGCGCATCGCAAACCGCGTGCACGATGCCGCGGCCGCCCCCAGCTTTAGGCCTCGATCAGCAGCGCGGCGGCGACCTTGCGGCCCTCGGCCATCAGAATGTTGTACGTGCGGCAGGCGGCTTTGAAGTCCATCGTCTCGACGCCGATGCGCTTCGCGGTGAGCGCGGCGGTCAGCCGCGGATGCGGAAAGCGCAGCCGTTCGCCGCTGCCGAACACCACCACTTCGGGCGCGGCGTCGATCAGCATGGCGAAGTGCTCGGCGCTCAACTGCTCGAAAGAGGAGACGGGCCAGGCAATGACCGGCGCGTCCGGCAGCACGAGAATGCTGCCCGAGTGGCGCACCAGATTGATTTCGACATAGTCGGCGCCGTAGCCGGTAACGGTGTTGAGGGCGCCGCTCGAATCCTGATGTAGTTTCAAATTGGTTTTCCGAAGTCGTCGTGAGACATCATGCGTGTGGGCGGCCTGACCGATGCAGCCGGGGCAGGGCGATTCGACGCGAATGGGACACGCGCATGAGGCACTAGCGGGACAGAAGCGGCCGAAAAGGCTTGCCGTTGCGGTTGGTGCATTGCGGAAGTCGGCCAAAATCCGCTAAATTATAACTTTTTAGCCGCCTCGCGGCGCCCCTCGCTCATGTGCCGCCATAAGCCGCGCTGAGTTCACGGGTGCGGCCCACCGGCTACCCGCCTGGTTTTGCCCGCTTTCGGCCGCTTTCGTCTGCATTTGTCTGTGTCGTTCTTCTCGCCGCTGTACCGGTGCAATTGACCGCTGGTGCGCCGGCGGAACGCACGCCTGTTCGCCCCCCATCAAGGATGAAGTGCCCGCCGTGAAACCGATTCTCAAATCCAACAAGTTGTTGAATGTCTGCTACGACATTCGCGGGCCCGTCCTCGAACATGCGAAGCGGCTCGAAGAAGAGGGCCACCGCATCATCAAGCTGAACATCGGCAATCTCGCGCCGTTCGGCTTCGACGCGCCGGACGAAATCATTCAGGACATGATCCTGAACCTGCCGGGTTCGTCGGGTTACTCCGATTCCAAAGGTGTGTTCGCCGCGCGCAAGGCGATCATGCATTACACGCAGCAAAAAGGCGTGCACGGCGTCGAGCTGGACGACATCTACATCGGCAACGGCGCCTCCGAATTGATCGTGATGGCGCTGCAAGGCCTGCTGAACGACGGCGACGAAGTGCTGCTGCCCGCGCCCGATTACCCGCTGTGGACCGCCGGCGTGAGCCTGTCGGGCGGCACGCCGGTGCACTATATCTGTGACGAATCGAATAGCTGGATGCCCGACCTCGACGACATTCGCGCGAAAATCACGCCGAACACGCGCGCGCTCGTGGTCATCAACCCGAACAATCCGACCGGCGCGCTGTATTCGGACGAACTGCTGCTCGGCCTGATCGAGATTGCCCGCCAGCACGGCCTCGTGATCTTCGCCGACGAGGTCTACGACAAGATCATCTACGACGGCAAGAAGCACACGTCGATGGCGGCGCTCTCCGAAGACGTGCTGACCGTCACGTTCAACAGCCTGTCGAAAAGCTACCGTTCGTGCGGCTATCGCGCCGGCTGGATGTTCATCTCCGGCCTGACCGCCGGCGAGAACCGCCGTCACGCCAAAGACTACTTCGAAGGGCTCGGCATTCTGGCGTCCATGCGCCTGTGCCCGAACGTGCCCGGCCAGTACGCGATCCAGACCGCGCTCGGCGGCTATCAGAGCATCAACGATTTGATCGTGCCGACCGGGCGCCTGTACAAACAGCGCGAACTCGCGTATGAAATGCTGACGGCCATCCCCGGCGTGAGCTGCGTGAAGCCCGAAGCGGCGCTGTACATGTTCCCGCGTCTGGACCCGAAGATCTATCCGATCCAGGACGACCAGCAGTTCATCCTCGACCTTCTGCTGGAAGAGCGCGTGCTGCTCGTGCAGGGCACCGGCTTCAACTGGCCGAAGCCGGATCACTTCCGCGTCGTGTTCCTGCCGAACGTGGATGATCTCGCGGATTCCATCAACCGGATCGCGCGCTTCCTCGACGGTTACCGCAAGCGTCACTCTGGCTAGCGCACAATAGAGCGTACGACGCGGCTCCCGCCGCGTCGCGCCGTCCGCTGGGCGCCCCCGTTTCCTTTTAATCATCTACTCGAAAACACACGCTGCATGGAACCGATCAAAGTTGGACTGCTGGGCTTCGGCACGGTAGGCAGCGGCACCTTCACGGTACTGCGCCGCAATCAGGAAGAAATCAAACGCCGCGCGGGCCGCGGCATCGAGATCGCGCGCATTGCCGTGCGCAATCCCGCCAAGGCGACCGCGGCGCTCGGCAGTGAAGCCAGCACCGTGGCGCTGACCGATGACTTCAACGCGGTGGTCGACGATCCGTCGATCGATATCGTGGCCGAAATGATCGGCGGCACGGGCGTGGCGCGCGACCTCGTTGTGCGCGCGATCAAGAACCGCAAGCACGTGGTCACGGCCAACAAGGCGCTGCTCGCGGTGCACGGCACGGAGATCTTCGAAGCGGCGCGCGCCAACGGCGTGATGGTGTCGTTCGAGGCGGCGGTGGCGGGCGGCATCCCGATCATCAAGGCGCTGCGCGAGGGGCTGACGGCCAATCGCATCCAGTACATCGCGGGCATCATCAACGGCACCACGAACTACATTCTCTCGGAAATGCGTGACCGCGGGCTCGACTTCGCGACCGCGCTCAAAGCCGCGCAGGAACTGGGTTACGCCGAAGCCGATCCGACCTTCGACATCGAAGGCGTGGACGCCGCGCACAAGGCGACCATCATGAGCGCGATCGCGTTCGGCGTGCCGGTGCAGTTCGACAAGGCTTACGTCGAAGGCATCAGCAAACTCGCGGCGATCGACATCAAATACGCCGAGGAACTCGGCTACCGTATCAAGCTGCTCGGCATCGCGCGCCGTACCGACAAGGGCATCGAATTGCGCGTGCATCCCACGCTGATTCCGGAGAAGCGTCTGCTGGCGAACGTGGAAGGCGCGATGAACGCGGTCGTCGTGCACGGCGACGCGGTCGGCACCACGCTCTATTACGGCAAGGGCGCGGGCGCCGAGCCCACCGCTTCGGCCGTGGTGGCCGATCTGGTCGACGTAACGCGTCTGCACACGGCGGACCCGGAGCATCGCGTGCCGCATCTGGCGTTCCAGCCGGACAGCCTGTCGAGCACCCCGATCCTGCCGATCGACGAAGTCACGAGCGGCTATTACCTGCGCCTGCGAGTGGCGGACGTGACGGGCGTGCTAGCCGACATCACGCGCATTCTGGCCGACACCGGCATTTCGATCGACGCGCTGTTGCAGAAGGAATCGGAGCAGGTCGACGCGAACGGCAAGGGCGAGACCGACATCATCCTGATTACGCACGAAACGGTCGAGAAGAACGTCAACGCCGCGATCAAAACGATCGAGGCGCTGAAGACCGTCGTCTCGCAAGTCACGAAGCTGCGCATGGAAGCGCTGAACTAGGCCGAACTTATGAACTATCTCTCCACGCGCGGCGCCGGAGCCGGCGAGCGCCACACCTTTTCCGACATCCTGCTCGGCGGTCTCGCGAAAGACGGCGGCCTGTATTTGCCGGCCGAGTATCCGCGTGTCAGCGCCGACGAACTGACGCGCTGGCGCACACTGCCGTACGCGGACCTCGCCTTCGAGATCCTGTCGAAATTCAGCGACGACATTCCCGCCGAAGACCTGCGCGCGCTCACGCGCAAGACGTACACGGCGGCCACGTACTGCAACGTGCGCGACGACGAAAGCGCCGCGCAGATCACGCCGCTGAAGACGCTGGGCGTCGAGAACGGCGCGCCGCTGTCGCTGCTGGAACTGTCGAACGGTCCGACGCTCGCGTTCAAGGACATGGCGATGCAGTTGATCGGCAACCTGTTCGAATACGCGCTCGCCAAGCACGGCGAAACGTTGAACATTCTCGGCGCGACCTCGGGCGACACCGGTAGCGCCGCGGAATACGCGATGCGCGGCAAGCAGGGCATCAGCGTGTTCATGCTGTCGCCGCACAAGAAGATGAGCGCGTTCCAGACCGCACAGATGTACAGCCTGCAAGACCCGAACATCTTCAACATCGCAGTTGAAGGCGTATTCGACGACGCGCAGGACATCGTCAAGGCCGTCTCGAACGATCACGCGTTCAAGGCGAAGTACAAGATCGGCACGGTCAACTCGATCAACTGGGCGCGCGTGGTGGCGCAGGTCGTGTACTACTTCAAGGGCTATTTCGCGGCCACGAAGTCGAACGACGAGCGCGTGTCGTTCACGGTGCCGTCGGGCAACTTCGGCAACGTGTGCGCGGGTCACATCGCGCGCATGATGGGCTTGCCGATCGAGAAGCTGGTCGTCGCGACAAACGAAAACGACGTGCTCGACGAGTTCTTCCGCACGGGCATTTACCGCGTGCGCAAGGCGGCCGAGACGTATCACACCAGCAGCCCGAGCATGGATATTTCGAAGGCGTCGAACTTCGAGCGTTTCGTGTTCGATCTGCTCGGCCGCGATCCGGCGCGCGTGCTGCAACTGTTCCGCGACGTCGAAGAGAAGGGCGGCTTCGATCTTGTGGCGAGCGGCGATTTCGCGCGCGTGCGGGAGTTCGGTTTTGTGTCCGGCAGCAGCAGCCATGACAGCCGCGTGGACACGATCCGCGACGTGTTCGAGCGTTACGACACGATGATCGACACGCATACGGCCGACGGTCTGAAGGTGGCGCGCGAACATCTGCAGCCGGGCATTCCGATGATCGTGCTGGAGACGGCGCAACCCATCAAGTTCGGCGAAACGATCCGCGAAGCGCTGTTGCGCGAGCCGGAGCGGCCCGCGGCGTTCTCGGGTCTGGAGGCGCTGCCGCAGCGTTTCGAAGTGCTGCCGGCGGACGTGCAGCGCGTGAAGGACTTCATTGTGGCGAACGCGGGCGCGTAAGCCGCGGCTGTCGTTCAGCGTGAGCGGTTCCGCGGCTCACGCCGACTGTTTGATGCGCCGCACGCTGTCCACGTGCGGCACCCGCTTTGCGAGCGGCACGCGATGTACATGCGTTCGCTGTTTCACATGCTCTGCACAAACAGACGCGCACCATGCGCACCCGCAAAACGACGCTTGCCGCGGAACCTCGCGGCAAGCGCTCTAATCCCCAGCAAAATGCCCGCATAACCGCCGACCCGCCCAGGCTATCTGCTTCGACCGCTACAATATTCTTTTAACCTGCGGCTTCGAGACCTGAGATGTCCACACCCACGCCCCGCGCGCCGATGCTCGCCACCGCCGAAGCCTTGGCGACTCTCCTCAGCGCAGCGAGCCCGATTGCCGGCACCGAGTCGATCCCCACGCTGGAAGCGCTGAACCGCGTGCTCGCGGCCGACGTCACGTCGCCGCTCGACGTCCCGCCGATGAACACCAGTTCAATGGACGGCTACGCGATCCGCACGGCGGATCTGACGGCGCAGGGCAACAACCGTTTGCCGGTCTCGCAGCGCATTCCGGCAGGTCACGCGCCGCAGCCGCTGAAGCCCGGCACGGCGGCGCGCATCTTCACCGGCGCCACGGTGCCGCCCGGCGCGGACGCAATCGTGATGCAGGAGCAAACCGAAGTCGCCGGCGCGGACGTCGCGATCCTGCACAGTCCGCAACCGGGCGAATGGATTACGGCGCAGGGCGCGGATATCCGCAGCGGTTCGGTCATTCTCCCGGCGGGCACGCGGCTCACGCCGCAGGCGCTGGGACTGGCCGCGTCGGTCGGCTGCGCCGAACTCGTGGTGCGGCGGCGCGTCAAGGTGGCCGTGTTCTTCACGGGCGACGAACTCACCATGCCCGGCGAGCCGCTGAAGCCGGGCGCGATCTACAACTCGAACCGTTTCACGCTGCGCGGCCTGCTGGAGAAGCTCGGCTGCGAGGTCACCGACTACGGCATCGTCGCGGACAAGCTCGACGCGACCCGCGCGACGCTGCGCGAAGCCGCCGTGGCGCATGACCTGATCCTGACCTGCGGCGGTGTATCGGTGGGTGAGGAGGATCACGTCAAGCCGGCGGTGGAGGCGGAAGGGCGGCTGGCGATGTGGCAGATCGCGATGAAGCCGGGTAAGCCGCTCGCGTTCGGTGCAGTGCGGCGCGCGGCGCAGCGCGGTGAAACGGCGACGGAGCAGTCGGCTTCGGCTTCAGCCCCAGCAGAAACCTTCTTTATCGGCCTGCCGGGCAATCCCGTGTCCAGCTTTGCCACTTTCCTGCTGTTCGTGCGGCCGTTCATTCTGAGCCTGGCCGGCGTGCAGACGGTCGCGCCGCGCGCGCTGTCGCTGCGGGCGGATTTCACGCAGAGCAAGGCCGACCGCCGCAACGAATTCCTGCGCGCGCGGATCAATCCGGCCGGCGGCCTCGATCTGTTTCCGAATCAGAGTTCGGCCGTGTTGACGTCGACGGTGTGGGGCGACGGCCTGATCGACAATCCGCCGAATCACGCGATCAGCGCCGGCGAGACCGTGCGCTTCATTCCTTTTTCCGAACTGCTGAACTAAGCGAGGCCGGCAACGGCCGGCGGCAACCCGATGAAGATTCAACTCCGATATTTTGCGAGCGTGCGAGAAGCGCTCGACCTGGCCGACGAAACCGTCGAACTGCCCGACGGCATCGCGACCGTCGGCGATGTGCGCGCGTGGTTGCGCGTGCGCGGCGGCATCTGGGCCGACACGCTGGCGGAAGGCCGCGCGCTGCGCATGGCCTGCAACCACGTGATGACCGGCGCCGGCACTCGCGTCACCGAAGGCTGCGAAGTCGCGTTTTTCCCGCCCGTCACCGGCGGCTGAGCCGCCGCGCCACCACGCCCAAGCGCCACAACGCCGCTTAACCGCATAGGAGCCCCAGATGCCCGTTCGCGTCCAGACGGAAGACTTCGACCTCACCGCCGAGGTCGCCGCGTTGCGCGCGCGCAACCCGAAGATCGGCGCGGTGGCCTGCTTCGTCGGCACCGTGCGCGATCTGAACGACGGCAACACGGTCGAGACGATGGAGCTCGAGCACTATCCCGGCATGACGGAGAAGTCGCTGGAGGCGATCATCGTGAGCGCGCGCGAGCGTTGGCCGGGCATCGAGGTGTCGATCGTGCATCGGGTCGGCAAGCTCTATCCGCTCGACCAGATCGTGCTGGTGGCGACCGCGGCCGCGCATCGCGGGGAAGCCTTCGCATCGTGCGAATTCGTGATGGATTATCTGAAGACCCAGGCGCCGTTCTGGAAGAAAGAAAAGACCGAGGCCGGCGAGCGCTGGGTCGACGCCCGCGTCACCGACGACGCGGCGCTCGCCCGTTGGGGCATCGAGTCAGGCAATCGGACGGTGGAATAGGGCGCGGGTTTGGGAGTGGGGATCTTGCGGGTCAGGAAGCGTCTTGGCGCGTCTCACACGCCGATCTGAAACGCTTCAAAGGCAGTGGATGCTCGCTACGGTTCACGCCGTGCCGTCGTATCCGTTCAAAGCGGCCCATCAGCCTGAACCGGCCTGTCTCACTCGTCCCGCGCCCGGCCGACGATTCGCGTCGGAAACGGCTCGCCAGGCGGCCGCGCCGCGTGGGCATCCTCACCGTCGCGCGGACGCCGTTTCGGCGCGACGCGCTCCAACAGCGCCTGCTGTTCCTCCGGGATCTTGTAGTCCCAGCCGAAACGGCTCAATTGCAGACTCTGCGCGATACGCAGCGCCGGTTCCATGAAGCGCACCGCCGCAGCCGGCTGATAACGCGATTCGACCGTATCCAGAAACAGATACAGCCAGCGGCTGAAGTGCTGCGGCTCGATGCCCTCGAGCGGCTGGTGCGCCTGCTGCACGTTGCCGCGATATTGCTTCGCGCCAAGCACGAGGCTGCCCCAGAAGGTGCACATCTTGGGCAGGTGATCGTCCCAGCGACCCGCCAGCGTCGCCTCGAAGACCGGGCCAAGCAGCGTATCGGCACGCACGCGGTCGTAGAAGCCGTAGACGAGGTCGCGGATATTCGCCTCAGTGGGCTCGGCGGCGCGCTCGACCGCCGGCGCGGCAGGGAAAGACGGGTTCATGCGGATTCCAAAAGGTGCAGCGGCTCGTGCGTATTCGTGCGTATCGCCGCATGGCGCCACGCAGCGTCACGAATGGCCTCAAATTGAGGCCGAACGGACGGAAGTAGGATACGAACACCCCGCTTTTCGTAAGAATGCCCCAGGCAGGAAACGTTACCATTACTGCCGAATCACGCACTCCGCCTGTCTGCGCAAAACTGGAAAATATGCGTAGCGCCTGCATCTTAGGGCGAAGCGACGGCCCACGGCAACCCTTGCATCGACGCGGTTATCTCCCGGATCGCGGCTTGCGCTCATTGCAATACCTGCACTCATGAGACTGACCGACTATACGGATTACTCACTACGCGTCCTGCTCTACCTTGCCGTTCGTGGCGAAGGGTTGTCGACGATCCAGGACATTTCGGACGCGTACGGCATTTCCAAGAACCACTTGATGAAGGTCGTGCAGCAGCTCGGCGAACTCGGCTGGGTCGAGACCGTGCGCGGCCGCAACGGCGGCCTGCGGCTCGCCGAGCACACGAATGCGCTGACGGTCGGCGAAATCGTGCGCGCGACGGAAAGCGACTTTGCGCTGGTGGGTTGCTTTCCGGACCAGCACGGCGAGCGCCGAGGCTGCGTCATTACGGCGCAATGCCGTTTGCGAGGCGCGCTCGAGGCGGCGCGCAATGCCTTCCTCACCGAGCTCGACCGCCATACCATTGGCGAGGTGGCGCAGCCGCACGGCCCGCTCGCCGCGCTGCTCGGTTTGAGCAACGTGATTCCAATCACGCCGGTCGCGCACGCTGGCGACGAGTCGGCGTCGGCAGCATGAATGCGCCGGGCATTTCTCGCGCGTCAAATGTTAAATAGTTGTTGCTTGAGGCAAAAAAACGCTTGAAACCTGGATAAAACGCCTCATTTTGGTGGTAATCGAAAATTGGAGGTCTCTTGATGAGAATCGACAAACTCACCACTAAATTCCAGGAAGCACTGGCGGACGCCCAGAGTCTGGCCGTCGGCAACGACAATCAATATATCGAACCGGTTCACGTCCTGTCGGCGCTCGTCGCCCAGCACGACGGCTCGGCGCGCTCGCTGCTCTCGCGTGCCGGCGTGCATGTGCAGGCGCTGCAAACGGCGCTCGGCGACGCCATGACGCGTCTGCCGCAAGTGCAGGGCACGGACGGCAACGTGCAGATCGGCCGCGAGCTGACCGGTCTGCTGAACCAGGCCGACAAGGAAGCACAAAAGCTCAACGACACGTTCATCGCGAGCGAGATGTTCCTGCTCGCGGTCGCGGACGACAAAGGCGAGGCCGGGCGTCTAGCGCGGCAGCACGGCTTGTCGCGCAAGTCGCTGGAAAGCGCGATTGTCGCGGTGCGCGGCGGCGCGCAAGTGCACAGCCAGGACGCCGAAAGCCAGCGTGAAGCGCTGAAGAAATACACCGTGGATCTGACCGAGCGCGCGCGTGCCGGCAAGCTCGATCCGGTGATCGGCCGCGACGACGAAATCCGTCGTTCGATCCAGATCCTGCAACGCCGCACCAAGAACAATCCGGTGCTGATCGGCGAACCCGGCGTGGGCAAGACCGCGATCGTGGAAGGCCTGGCGCAGCGCATCGTCAACGGCGAAGTGCCGGAAACGCTCAAGGGCAAGCGCGTGCTGTCGCTCGATATGGCGGCCTTGCTGGCCGGCGCCAAGTATCGCGGCGAGTTCGAAGAGCGTCTGAAGGCCGTGCTGAGCGACATCGCGAAAGACGAAGGGCAGACCATCGTCTTCATCGACGAAATTCACACCATGGTCGGCGCGGGCAAGGCCGAAGGCGCGATGGACGCGGGCAACATGCTCAAGCCGGCGCTCTCGCGCGGCGAACTGCATTGCGTCGGCGCGACCACGCTCGATGAATATCGCAAGTACATCGAAAAGGATGCCGCGCTCGAGCGGCGCTTCCAGAAGGTGCTGGTCGATGAGCCGACGGTGGAAGCGACCATCGCGATTCTGCGCGGCTTGCAGGAAAAGTACGAACTGCATCACGGCGTGGATATCACCGACCCGGCGATCGTCGCGGCGGCTGAACTGTCGCATCGCTACATCACGGACCGCTTCCTGCCGGACAAAGCCATCGACCTGATCGACGAAGCCGCTTCGAAGATCAAGATGGAAATCGACTCGAAGCCGGAAGAGATGGATCGGCTCGACCGTCGTTTGATCCAGTTGAAGATCGAGCGCGAAGCCGTCAAGAAGGAAAAAGACGAAGCGTCGCAGAAGCGTCTGCAACTCATCGAGGAAGAAATCGAGCGGCTGAATCGCGAATATTCGGACCTCGAAGAAATCTGGACGGCGGAAAAAGCCGCGGTGCAGGGCAGCGCGCAACTGAAGGAAGAGATCGAAAAAACGCGTGCGGAAATCACGCGCCTGCAACGTGAAGGCAAGCTGGAGAAGGTCGCCGAGTTGCAGTACGGCAAGCTGCCGGGTCTCGAAGCGCAGTTGAAGGAAGTGACCAAGGCCGAGGCGAGCGAGCAGAACAATCCGACGCGGCCGCGCCTGTTGCGCACGCAGGTCGGTGCGGAAGAAATCGCTGAAGTCGTGTCGCGTTCCACCGGCATACCGGTCTCGCGCATGATGCAGGGCGAGCGTGAAAAGCTGCTGCAGATCGAAGAGAAACTGCATGCGCGCGTGGTCGGCCAGGACGAGGCGATCAGCGCGGTGGCCGATGCGATCCGCCGTTCGCGCGCCGGTCTGTCGGATCCGAACCGGCCGTATGGTTCGTTTCTGTTCCTCGGCCCGACCGGGGTGGGCAAGACCGAGTTGTGCAAGGCTCTGGCGTCGTTCCTGTTCGATTCGGAAGATCATCTGATCCGGATCGACATGAGCGAATTCATGGAGAAGCACAGCGTCGCGCGTCTGATCGGTGCGCCGCCGGGATACGTCGGCTATGAAGAAGGCGGTTATCTGACGGAAGCCGTGCGTCGCAAGCCGTATAGCGTGATCCTGCTCGACGAAATCGAGAAGGCGCACCCGGACGTGTTCAACGTGCTGCTGCAAGTGCTCGACGACGGCCGCATGACCGATGGGCAGGGCCGTACCGTGGACTTCAAGAACACGGTGATCGTGATGACGTCGAACCTTGGTTCGCAAGTGATCCAGTCGATGGTCGGCGAGCCGCAGGAAGCGGTGAAGGACGCGGTCTGGGAAGAAGTGAAGCTGCACTTCAGGCCCGAGTTCCTGAACCGGATCGACGACGTCGTGGTGTTCCATGCACTCGACCGCTCGAACATCCAGTCGATCGCGCGGATCCAGTTGCAGCGTCTGCACGAGCGCCTCGCCAAGCTCGACATGCAACTGGTGGTGTCGGACTCGGCGCTCGAGCATGTGGGCAAGGTCGGCTACGACCCGCTGTTCGGCGCGCGGCCCTTGAAGCGCGCGATCCAGCAGGAGATCGAGAACCCGGTCGCCAAGCTGATTCTGGCGGGCAAGTTCGGTCCGAAGGATGTGATTCCGGTCGAACTGGAAGACGGCAAACTGGTGTTCGAACGCGTCGTGCATTAAGCGGATCGCGTTCTTCTTCGAAGGCGGGAACGGCGGCTGGCGAGCCGTTCCTGACGACGTTAAAAAACGGCAACGAAGGTGACTTCGTTGCCGTCTTTTTTTTGCTCGCTCGCCGATCATGCAAACGGACGGGCAAGCGCGGCCGCGTCGTTACGCGTTGCCCTTGCCGAACAGTGCCGACAAACCGCCGAGCGCGCCGAGCACGGTGGTGGCGTTCAGCTTGCCCTCAGCCGGCACTTCGCCTTCCGGCGTGGCCGCGTTGACGACGTGCGGCAGAATCTGCGAGAGCAGGCCGGTGACCTGGTCCGGCTGCACGCCGGCTTTCGCCGCGAGGTTGGTCACGGTTTCCGAGCCGAGAACGCTGTGCAGCGCGTCGGCCGCGATCGGCTGATTCTCGCCGTTGCTGACCCACGAGGTCACGACGTCGCCGAGGCCTTTTTCCTTGAAGCGTTCGATCAGGCCGTTCAGGCCGCCCGGCTGGCTATTGACGAATTCGAGTGCGGCCGAAACCAGGGCCTGCTGGCCACCGCCTTCGGGGGATTTGCCAACCAGGGAACCGAGTGTGTCGAGTAGGCTCATGACGGTCTCTCTTGAATGCCGACACGTGCTTGACGGGTCAGCGGGTGAAAACGCCGCGCGGTTGCGCGGCGCCGTGGAAGGATGGCGGGCGGCGGCGCGACGGCGCCGATGGGTGCATTCGCGTGGGCATCACGCGCGTATCCCTTGGGCCGTCGCGCTGCCGGCGCTCAATCCTGTTTCGTACTCCGTTTCATTCTGTCCGGTCCTGGTTTCGTACTGTCAGGCACCGCCCGAGGCCGCCGCAGCCGATGCGGCCTTGCTCTTCTTCGCTTTCTTCTTCGAAGCCTTGCTGTCGGAGGCGCTAGCCGGCGCCGCCGCAGTCGTGGCGGCCGGAGCGGAAGCCGCCGCCGCGTCGGACGCCGCAGCTTTGCTCTTCTTCTTCGACTTCGACGCCTTCGCGCCGGAAGCATCCGCCGGCGCGGCCGGCGTCGTGTTCGCGGCCGTGGTTGGCGCCGCCGTAGGCGCGGTGGCCGCAGCCGCTGCCTTGCTGCTTGCCGTGCTGCTCGGCTTCGCCGCCGGTTTGGCGCCGCTCGGCGGCGTGGACGAGCCGTTGATCGTCAGGCCGGCCGCTTCGAGATTAGTCACCGATTTGGCGCCGATGCCCTTGACGCGCGTGGCGAGATCGTCGGCGTCCTTGAACGGGCCATTCTTGGCGCGTTCGTCGATGATCGCTTTCGCATGCACCGGGCCGATACCCTTGACCGATTCGAGCGCCGCCTGGTCGGCGGAATTCACTTCGACGGCCGCCGCAAATCCGGCCGACAGCGACAAAGCCAAAGCAACGCAAAGCATTAAAAGCTTCTTCAGCATGGCAAGCACTCCATTGTGGGCAAAAAAGTTAGCCGCGAAGGGACGACCCCGTACAAAACCCGGACGACAGCATCCTGTCAGCTTTACTGCGCTTAAGCATAGAACAAATTGCGCGCCCTTATTTGCCGACGCGGACGATTTATACCGATCGATTCATGACAAGTAAATCAGTGTGGACAAGATTTAAACCTTTTGCCTCGTTATTAGGCTGTTATGAGTTTATCGATCAAATCCATGCGCCATAAAAAATGACAACGCAGACAAATGACAGCAAGACGCGCTTGACTTAGAGTGCACTCGAAGTCCTAACCTGAGTTCCGTCATGTCGAATATCTCGAAAGCACTCACCATCGGGCAGGTCGCTGAAACGATCGGCGTCTCGACGCATACGCTGCGCTATTACGAGCAGGCCGGGCTGATTCGCGAGGTCGGCCGCACGCAGGCGGGGCATCGGCTGTATTCGCCGGCCGATCTCGACTGGCTGCGGTTCGTGATGCGGCTGAAGGCGACCGGCATGCCGATCGCCGGCATGCAGGCGTTCGCGGCGCTGCGCGCACAAGGCCAGCCGACCATGAGTGCGCGCCGCGACTTGCTGGTGGCGCATCGGGATGCGGTTTTGGCGCGGATCGCGGAGTTGCAGAGCAACCTCGGCGCGATCGTCGACAAGATCGCGTACTACGAGGCGGCCGGGCGCGCACCCGCGGCGGAGCACTCGACACGACAAATCGACGAAACCCACGCGCATTCACATTCGGAAGAGGACTCACCATGGATCACGCACACAACGACCGCTACACCCGAGGCTGGGAAAAACTGAAGCAGATCGACGGCTCGACCGGCGAACAGGTGATCGCCGCGCTCGCACCGATCGCGCCGGATTTCGGACGTCTGCTGATCGAATTCGGCTTCGGCGATATTTACAGCCGGCCGCAGCTCGATCTGCGCGCGCGTGAGATTGCCACGATCGCGTCGCTGGCCACGCTCGGTTGCGCGCAGCCGCAGTTGAAGGTGCATATCGAGGCGGCGTTGAACGTCGGCTGCACGCGCGAGGAGATCGTCGAGGTGTTCATGCAGATGGCGCTCTACGCGGGCTTTCCGGCGGCGCTGAATGCGTTGTTTGCCGCGCGCGAGATTTTTGAGCGCCGTGATCAGGCGGTGAATGACGTGCAAGCGGCGAGTGCGGCTCGGGTGGTGGAGGAGGGCGCCCCCTGACCGCGAGTTGATATCGCGAGGCACGGCGACGACAAGGGTAGAGCAAGCGGCTGCTTTGCGCGGCCGTTTTTTGTTGAAGTCTTTAACGCAACTAACGGTCTGTTTTGAGCAACCACTGAGAAAGCGCGTCAGTGGTGGGGTACCAACTACGGCTTACCAGCGCAAAGCCGGCAATTTTCCATCCAAGGATCAAACCGAGGCTCACTAGCGCAAAGCCGGCAATTTTCCGACCCAGGATCAAACTGCGGCTTACCAGTGCGAAAGCCGGAATTTTTGCCGCCTGCACACCCCCCATCAAGCCGCCGAATCCACCCGAAGCGCCGCCTCGGCACGCAAATACCGCTTGCTCACCACGCGCCAGTACATCAGCAAGCCAATACCCGCAATCGCCAGACTCGCGGTATTCGCCACCCAGAAACCACGCGCGCCGGTCAGCCATTCGGGCGTGCCACCGGTCACGTCGAAGCCGAGCACATAGCCGCCGCCGAGCCCCACGCCCCACAGCGCCACCGCGTAGATCACGGTCGGCACGACCGCCACCTTGTAGGCGCGCAGCACGAACGCGGTGGTGATCTGCAAGGCATCGAACAGGTGATAGCACACGACGATCAACACCAGCGGCATCGCCGCCGTCACGACCTGCGCATTCGGCGTATAGCCTTCGATGATGTACGGCCGCAGCACCAGCACGATCGCGCCGTAACAGCAGGCGATCGCCATCGCCATCATGATGCCGTGACGCGACAGCGTGCGCGCCGCCGCCGGACGATGCGCGCCGAGCGCCTGCGCGACCAGCGTCGACGAAGCGATGCCGATCGACAGCGGCGTCATGTACAGCACCGCGCCGATATTGCCGGCGATCTGGTGGCCGGCGAGCGTCGTCGTACCGAAGCGCGCAATGAAAAGCGCCATGAATGTGTAGGAGGTGACTTCGATCAGATACGACAGGCCCATCGGAATGCCCAGCCGCAGTTGCGCCGCCTGGCGCCGCCAGACCGGCCAGCAGAACTGCGCGAAGATCGCAAACGGCCTGAAGACGTCGACGCGCGTCAGCAGCAGCATGCCGAGCGCGGCCAGCGCCCAGTTGATCGTGGTGCTGGCGAGCGCGCAACCCGGCCCGCCGAGCGCCGGCACGCCGAATCCGCCGAAGATGAACCATGTATTGAGCGGCACCTTGAGCAGCAGCGCGCCGATCTGCAGGATCATCACGAGCCGCGGTTTGCCGACTGCATTGGTGACCGAACTGTAGACGCGAAAAGCGAGCCCGGCCGGCAAGCCGAAAGCCAGAATCCGCAGGTACGCGACGGTGCGGTCGTGCAGCGCCTCGGGCACGCGCGCAACCTGCAACACGGAGCCCGGGAAGAACAGAATCAGAAAGCCGATCACCGTCAGCGCCAGCGCGAGCCACAAGGCCTGGCGAACTTCCTCGCCGATCTCGACGTAGCGCCGCGCGCCGTAGAGTTGCGCGGTAATCGGTTGCAGCGCGGTCAGGATGCCGGTCAGGCCGATATACACGGAGATATAGATCGACGAGCCGAGGCCGAGCGCGGCCAGATCCACAGCGGAGTAGCGGCCGACCATCGCCGTGTCGATCACGCCGAACGCGATGATCGCCAGTTGGCCGATCAGCACCGGCCAGGCGAGGCCGGCGATTTTCCGTACGTCGGCGAACATGCTCAGTTGGACTTCTTGTGCCAGTTGCGGCGTTTGACGACCGGCGGCTTCGGACGGTCGATGCGCACGTACAGACGGAAGCGTTCGTCGCGGTCGGCCACGCGGCGGCCTTCCCACACCAGCTTCCAGACGAAGTCGGACATCGCGCTCGGTTCGCCGTAGTCCTGCGTATCCTGCCGCAGGATCACGTCGCAGTCCTGGTCGAAGGAGAAGTGCATGTCGCCGAAATAGGCGAAGGTCGCGATCTGCGCATTGCCGAGGCGCACCGGCGAGATGCAGGTGTAGTCGTCCGGCAGATGGGCGGCGATCTGTTCGGCGACATCCTTATAGGTCCGGCTGTAGTTGACGACCGGCAGCCACAGCGTCATGAGTAGTACCCACATCAAGGTCGTGCCGGCGCTCGAGAGCACCACGCTGCGCCAAAGCACTTTCGGATGGCGCGCGAGCCGCCACCGCACCAGCACGAACCAGCAGACCGTCACGGCGACCGCGCACACGAACGACAGGATCTTGAACTGCGGCGCGAAACCCGGCGCGAGACGCGCGAGGTTGCGCGCGAGCGGATGCGGGAAACCGGTCAACCCCGCGATATAGACCAGCCAGACGAAGCTGCCAAGAATCGTGAAGCTCAGGAGCGCGAACCAGTCGATTGCGTTGATCGCGCCGCGCTTGAGCGTGGGCAGCGCGAACGCGGCCAGCACGGCGAGCGGCGGCAGCAGCAGCATGTAAAGCCGGTTCGACTGATGGCTCTGCAGCACGACCAGCACGAACAGCGGTCCGATCACCGAAAGTGGAATCGCCACGTGCGGCGCGCGCCGCAGCCCCGACCAGCTGAACCACGCCCAGAGTGCCAACGGCCACGCCGGCCACGTGAAAAGCGGCAGGTTTTTCAGCGCATAGCCGGCGACCGAGCCGGGCGGCCCGGCGAACGAACTCAAGCTGACGTGCACCCATTGATTGAGGTACCAGACGGCGTCGTCGGGGAAGGCGGCGAGCGCGGCGATCGGCCACGCCACGGACAACACGAGCGCCACCGGCAGACCCGCCAGCAGCAGCCAGCGCGAGCGCGTTTCGCGCACGATCAGGGTCATCGCCAGCGTGCCGAGCAGCAGCGCGCCGACCAGCACCGGGCTGCTGGCCAGCATGACGAGGGCGATGGCGAGACCCCAGATCAACGCGCCCTGAATCGGCTTGTCGATCATCCGCACGAGCCCGTAGACGAGCATCGCGATGCCGAAGAACTGCGCGAGTTGCGGCGTGGTTTCGTGGCCGCGCTCGGCGAGGCCGAAGCAGGCGAGCAGGATCAGCAGCGCGCCGTCGGCGAGTGTGCGGCCGTAGTCGCGCGGTTCCGGCTCGCCGCCGAATGCGTATTTGAACGGCTGGACTTCGGCGCGCCGGCCGAGCAGGTAAGCCGCATACCAGACGAACGCGCAGCCCGCGCAGAACATCAGGCCCGTGAAGACGCGTGAGGCGTTGCTCGCGTCGACCCACGGCGCGAGCAGGCGGATCGCGCTCGCGCCGAACCAGTAGCCGAGCGGGCCGTCTTCGGTGAGGTATTTGCCGACCAGATTCGGCAGCAGCCAGTCGTGCGCGCCGCCGTTCGCCATGGTCCACATGACGCCGAAGCCGGCTGCATCCTCGTTCTTCCACGGATCGCGGCCGAATAGTCCGAACGATGCGTAGACGATACAGATAGTCAGCAGCAGCCAGCGCGGCAACGCACTGGTCGCTGAGGCAGTGAGGCGAACGGCAGGTCTCATGCGGTGTGTGGATATCGGATAAGCGGGGCAGCCGGGACCGGACGGCATGTCCGGCTCGAATGGCCAATTTGGAGCATCCGGCATTGTAGTCGTGCCGTGCGATGCGCGTCACGGCCGGTAACGGCTCGCAACTTGGTTGGGAAAGCTGTAACACGGTTTGGGTGGCGCGCCGTGCTCGTGCGCTTTTCGCCGCCGCCCGCGCTATGGATGATCAGCCAGGCGACAAAAAAGGGCAGCTCGCGCTGCCCTTTTTGCTCCTGCTTCGCTGCCGGCCAGAGCCGGCGACGAGCCAGGTATTACTTCGCTGCTGCCTTGCCGGTAGCGCGCGAGCCGAACTTGTTGCGGAACTTCTCGACGCGGCCTGCCGTGTCCATGATCTTTTGCTGGCCGGTGTAGAACGGATGCGATTCCGACGACACTTCGATCTTGGCGAGCGGGTAGGTCTTGCCTTCGAATTCGGCGGTTTCACGCGTCTGGATGGTCGAGCGCGTTACGAACTTGAAGTCGTTCGACACGTCGATGAACAGAACTTCGCGGTAATCCGGGTGAATGCCTTCTTTCATGATCTTTCCTTTAATCTGGCGGTAGCCAACCCGCGTGCGGCCGTATTTAACCGAACCGCATCTAGGCGCGAGCCACTTGCCTATGGTCGAAAAACGGCGATTATGCCAGAAAATCAGTCGCTTGACGACTTTTGCTGCGGCTTTTTGCTAGCGGCACGCGCCGTTTTCACGGCTGTCCGGCTCGCTCAGCCGCCGTGGTACATGCGGGGCGCCAGCCCTTGCCAGGCGGGCGTTGCGCATCAGGCGGGCGTGAACGTCACACCGACACGCGCCGGATCCTGCCGGTAATACTGCGCGAGCAGCCGGTAAAGCTGCGGATACTCGGCTTCGAACGCCTGCGGCTGGACGAACAGCGCCTCGCTGCAAACGGCAAAAAATTCCGACGGATGATCCGCCGCGTACGGATCGATCAGCGAGTCACGCTCGAAGCGTGCCCAGCGACGCTCCGGCACCGCGTCGACTTTGGCGCAGAAGTGGTCGTAAGCATGGTCGAACACGTCGGCCCAAGCCTGCGAATCGAGCGGCGCGTGCCAGCGGCGCACGAGCGGCGGGTGGCCGTCCGCTTCGCCGTTCAGCATGTCGATCTTGTGCGCGAATTCGTGAATCACGACGTTGTAGGCGTCCGTGCCGTCCGTCATCTGCGCGTCTTCCCACGACAGCACCACCGGCCCGCCTTCCCATGCTTCGCCGCTCGCGTCCTGTTCGACTTCGTGCACCACGCCGTCCTGGTCCTCGACCGTCTTGCGGATCACGAACTCGCCCGGATAGACGATCACGCCGACCCAGCCGCGATACAGATCGAGGCTCAGGTTCAGCACCGGCAAGCAAGCCTGGGCGGCGATCGCCACGGTCATCGCGTCGGTCAGTTCGAGCTCGTGTGCGGTCGAAAATTCTTTTTGCGCGAGGAACAGGCTCGTCAGTTCGCGCAAACGTACGAGGTCCGGCGCAGCGAGGTGCGCGAGGAACGGCAGGCCGTCGAGCGTGGCTTGCCAGAGCGAATCGTCGATCGCGTAGTCGCGTAGCGCGCGCT
The DNA here is from genome assembly GCF_046028095.1 of Paraburkholderia phytofirmans. Lineage (GTDB taxonomy): Bacteria > Pseudomonadota > Gammaproteobacteria > Burkholderiales > Burkholderiaceae > Paraburkholderia > Paraburkholderia phytofirmans_A. Next base: position 394,378 of record NZ_JAQQDJ010000005.1, on the reverse strand, counting down.
CGCGTCGGCGTGTGCCGAACCATTGAGTCAGTTTCGAGAGCATGGCCTGAAGCAACCTTTAGTCGATCTGTTTTTGCCACGCGGCAAACAGGCCGCCGCATATCGCCACGCCGATCAGGAAGTAGAAGCCGTCCAGCGAGGCCAGAAAGCTGGCTTGTTGCGCCACCGTGCGGCTGATTTCCACGAGCGCCAGCGAGTGCGCTTCGGTGGGCGAACGGCCGGCGGCGCCAAAGCCTTTCGTCAGCGCGGCGAGCGAGTTCTGGAACACAGGATTGTACGGATTCACGAACTCCGCGAGGCGAGTTTCATGCAGTGCCTGGCGATGTTGCTCGACGATGATCACGGAGGCCGTCGCGAACGACATGGTCAGTTGCCGCACGATGTTTTTCAGCCGGTAGCCGTGGGTGAATTCTTCGATGGCGAAAATTCTGAATGTCAGATTGGCGACCGGCAGCACGATGAATAGCAGCAGCAAGCCGCGCAACAATAACGGCAGCATCAACGTCGCTTCGCCGACGCCGGGCGACATGCGCGTCATCAATGCCGCGGCGAACGCGGCGACCGCGAAGCCGGGCACGATGATCCACTTCTTGCGCGGCAGCAGCTTCGCGTAACGCAAATAAACGAACAGGGCGCTCGCCGAAATCAGCGACGTCACGCCGACCAGCTGCCCGGTGTTTTCGACCGGATAGCCGAGACCGCTCTCGAGAAAGCGCGAGATCAGATAGCTGAACACAGTCGAGATGTAGTAGTAGAACATGTACAGCACGAGCCCGACCTGGAAGACCTTCTCGCGCAACGCATGCAGGCGCACGAGCGGCGCGGGATGATGCCACTGGTGATAGGCGAACCAGCCTAGCGCGACGATCCCGGTGACGGTCAGCAGAATCAGTCCGGGCGACGCGCTGAACAGCTGGAAGCGCACCTGCTGCATCACGATCTGCAGCGCGCCTTGTGCGAACGCGAAGATGATGTATGGCCAGAAATGCGCCGAGCCGCGTTCGTCCGGCAGACGGTTGCCGGAGTCAGGCAGCGCGAGCAAGGCCAGCACGGCGAACAGCACGCCCACGGGCGCCGTGCATGCGAAGAGGGCGCGCCAGTCGAAATGCCCGACCAGCTGGCCGCCGATCAGCGGCGCCAGCGCACTGCTCAGGACGATCAGTATGAGAAACGCGCGGGTGGCCGCGGGCCGCTGCTGCGGCTTGAAACTCATCTGGATCAGGATGCGGCAGGTGCCCATCATCGGGCCGATAAAGTAGCCTTGAAAGCCACGCGCGAACGCCAGTTCGATCGACGATTCGCACAGCGCCGCGGCCACTGCGCCGGCGGCATAGAGCAGCATGCAGCCGGCCACGTAGCGCCGGTAGCCGAAGCGTTCAACCCACCATTGCTGCTGCAGGATGCCCAGCACTGCCGCGACCGCATACGCGCTCGACGCCCACACCAGTTCATCGGGCGACGCGTTGATGCCGCCGGCGATATAGCTGGTGAAAAACGAGAAGATCGAATTGTCGAAATAATCGAGGCCGGTGACGACGGCCAGCACCCATGGGAAAAAATCGCCGCGCAGTTTTTCGACGCTGAACAACGACACGCGGGGCGAAGTGGTGCTCATGAGGATTCGCCCGGCGTGGGTTTGTCCGGCATAGGGTCGCCCCGTTCTTTCGCCTGTTTTGAAGGCGTCGCGTTGCCTGCCTTGGCGCGCGCGTTGCGGCGCTGCTCGAGCAACGCCTCCGCATTCTCGCCGGCGAGGCGCCGCTTCAGGTAGTCGAGATCGGGGGTCAGTTCGGCGCGCAGCTTCTGCGCTTCCTTCAGTTCGCGGCGCACGCTTTCGATGCGCGCGTCGAGTGCTGCGACCTGTTGTTCGATGGCGTCGTGAATCTGCTGCAGCGATTCGGTCGAGTAGCGGTGGCCGCCGTCGACGGGTTCCAGCGGACGCTTGAGCATTTCGGTGACGCTGTGCAGCGAGAAACCGAGCGAGCGCAAACGCAGGATGCGGCCAAAGCGCTTCAGATCGTCCTCGTCGTAAAGCCGGTAGCGGCCTTCGCTGCGCGTGGGCGATACGAGGCCGCGTTCCTCGTAGTACTTCAGCGTGCGCGGTGTGACGCCGAGACGTTCGGCGGCGTCGCGCACCGTCAGCAGAGTGGGTGAGTCCTTGGGCATAGGTGTGTGGCTGACATGACGGACTGATGGCATTGTACTTCAACGTGTACGTTCACGTATGGGTTTAAGCGACGAGCGACTTCTCGTTGGCAGCCGGACGTGGTCTGTGTGCCGTGCGCGGGTGGCAAATCAAAGGACGAAAAAAAGCCGCTCGTTTGCGACGAGCGGCTTTTCTATGCGGTGCGTATGCTGCGGTTGCTGCGGCTATATCAGCCCAACTACTTAGCTGCCGCCGCCACGACGCATCATGTCGAAGAACTCGGAGTTGCTCTTCGTCTGACGGATCTTGTCGAGCAGGAATTCCATCGACTCGACTTCGTCCATGTCGTGAATGAACTTGCGCAGCACCCAGATCTTTTGCAGCACTTCGGGCTTGATCAGCAGTTCTTCGCGGCGCGTGCCGGACTTGTTCAGGTTGATCGACGGATAGACGCGCTTTTCAGCAAGACGGCGCTCCAGGTGCACTTCCATGTTGCCGGTGCCCTTGAACTCTTCGTAGATCACGTCGTCCATGCGGCTGCCGGTTTCGATCAGCGCCGTGCCGATGATGGTCAGCGAACCGCCTTCCTCGATATTGCGCGCCGCGCCGAAAAAGCGCTTCGGACGTTGCAGCGCGTTGGCGTCGACACCACCCGTCAGCACCTTGCCCGAAGCCGGCACGACCGTGTTGTACGCCCGCGCGAGACGCGTGATCGAGTCGAGCAGAATCACCACGTCGTTCTTCATTTCGACGAGGCGCTTGGCCTTCTCGATCACCATTTCGGCGACTTGAACGTGACGCGCGGCCGGTTCGTCGAACGTGGAGGCGATCACTTCGCCCGCCACCGAGCGCTGCATTTCGGTCACTTCTTCCGGGCGTTCGTCGATCAGCAGCACGAACAGCACGACATCCGGATGGTTCTGCTTGATCGCGTGGGCGATGTGCTGAAGCATCACGGTCTTGCCGGACTTCGGCGACGCCACCAGCAAACCGCGCTGGCCTTTGCCGATCGGCGCGATCATGTCGATGATGCGGCCCGTGACGTTTTCCTCGCCACGCATTTCACGTTCGAGCAACAGCACCTTGTTCGGGTGCAGCGGCGTCAGGTTTTCGAACATGATCTTGTGCTTCGAGGCTTCCGGCGGCTGGCCGTTGACCTTGTCCACCTTCACCAGCGCGAAATAACGTTCGCCGTCTTTCGGCGTACGCACTTCGCCTTCGATCGTGTCGCCCGTATGCAGGTTGAAGCGGCGAATTTGCGACGGGCTGATGTAAATATCGTCCGTGCTGGCGAGGTACGAAGTTTCCGGCGAACGCAGGAAGCCGAAGCCGTCCGGCAGCACTTCAAGCGTGCCGTCGCCGAAGATCGTGTCGCCCGTTTTGGCTCGTTTTTTTAGAATGGCGAACATCAATTCCTGCTTGCGCAGGCGGTTCGCACTTTCGATCTCGAGGCCATTGGCCATCTCGATCAATTCGGACACGTGCAGAGTCTTAAGCTCGGATAAATGCATACGGAGAACCCGCAGGAGAAGGTGCGACGAAATGAAATCTGGGAGGAGAGTGAGCGGAACCGCTCAAGGACTTATACGTCTTTTCGACGTTTTGCGGATTCTAGCATAGCACAAGCCAATTTCCGCCGGTGCGACGGCATGGCATCTTTCTTGTTGAGCGTGTTGTCGTCCGACAACACGCTCAACAAGGCGCGCCCGCAGGCCTTAGAAGCCAGGAGTGCGCCGATGCGACCGCTCTTACAGGTTGCCGTCGAGGAACGCGGTGAGTTGCGACTTCGACAGTGCGCCGACTTTCTGTGCGGCGACAGCGCCGTTCTTGAACAGGATCAGCGTGGGGATGCCGCGCACGCCGAACTTGACCGGCGTCGATTGATGTTCGTCGACGTTGATCTTGGCGATTTGCAGGCGATCGGCGTAATCCTTCGCGACTTCGTCGAGGATTGGCGCGATCATCTTGCACGGACCGCACCATTCGGCCCAGAAATCGAGCAGCACGGGTTTATCGGATTTCACGACGTCCTGTTCGAACGATGCGTCGCTAATATGCTTGATTTGTTCGCTCATTGTATGAATACCTCTATCGGTTCGAGGCCCGCCTGAATTGCTCGCCACGATACGTCAAAACCTAAGGAAACTTCCGTTCGCTTTGCCGCAACCGGAGGCTTGCCGACACACGCCGGAAAATATGAAAACCTGTTCCGGAATATGCGGAAGGCTCGCGTTTGCGGGTCAACCGTACGGCAGTTTAGCTTAATTCGCTATGCGTTGCCGGGGCCGATAGTACTCATCAGGGCAGTGGGGCCAATGGCTGCCGACGAAGTGCCACCGTGATTCATCAAACCATGACGCAACGTATCTGGTGGCTTGTCGGCCAAACTCAAGTGGCTTCAACGCGACTCGCCGCGAGTTCGTCTATATGGTGCGGAAGTAGCGATTCGGCGCGTCGTTGGCGCTTTGCTCGTATTAACAGTCGCACGACGGCTCAAGCGGTGATAGAATGTTTCGTGACGGGCCTCCTCGCATGGAGGGATGGTCAACCTGGTCAGGTCGGGAACGAAGCAGCCACAGCCGTTTTCCACCAGTGCCGAGGGTCGGGCTCGTCACCTTCCTCTTTTGATTCTTTCTGTCGGTTCTTGTTGTTCTCCGCGGGTTCTTCCGCAAATGCATTCCATCTCCTGTTTTACCCTGAGCGCGGCAGCATGCAGCCATCTCTGTTGACGTTTCTCGCGCGCTTCATCTATTTTTTTCTATCGGTCCGTTAGTCACTTCCAATGAAGTGACAGCATGCGTTCGCGCGCCGTCGCGAATCGGTTTTGCGTGGCATCGTTACTGATACAATTTCCGGATGACCTATCAAGTTCTCGCACGCAAATGGCGGCCGAAGGATTTCGCTTCGCTCGTCGGACAGGAGCACGTGGTGCGCGCGCTCACGCACGCGCTCGACGGCGGCCGTCTGCACCATGCCTATCTGTTTACCGGCACACGCGGCGTCGGCAAAACCACGCTGTCGCGCATCTTCGCCAAGGCGCTGAATTGCGAAACCGGCGTGACCTCCACGCCGTGCGGCGTGTGCCGCGCGTGCCGTGAGATCGACGAAGGGCGCTTCGTCGATTATGTCGAGATGGACGCGGCGAGTAATCGCGGCGTCGACGAAATGGCGGCGCTGCTGGAGCGCGCAGTTTACGCGCCGGTGGATGCGCGCTTCAAGGTCTATATGATCGACGAAGTGCACATGCTCACCAACCACGCCTTCAACGCCATGCTGAAGACGCTGGAAGAACCGCCCTCGCACGTCAAGTTCATTCTCGCCACGACGGATCCGCAAAAGATTCCGGTCACGGTGCTGTCGCGCTGTCTGCAGTTCAATCTGAAGCAGATGCCGGCCGGCCATATTGTCTCGCATCTCGAACATATTCTCGGCGAGGAGAAGGTGCCGTACGACGCCCAGGCGCTGCGTCTGCTCGCGCGCGCGGCCGACGGCTCGATGCGCGACGCGCTTTCGCTGACCGATCAGGCGATCGCCTATTCGGCCAATCAGGTCAATAAAGAAGCCGTGCGCGGCATGCTCGGCGCGCTCGACCAGAGCTATCTGATTCGTCTGCTCGACGCGCTCGCGGACGGCGACGGCGCCGCGGTGCTATCGGTCGCCGACGAGATGGCGTTGCGCAGCCTGTCGTTTTCGACGGCGCTGCAGGATCTGGCGAGTTTGCTGCATCGGATCGCGTGGGCGCAGTTCGCGCCGTCGTCGGTACTGGACGAGTGGCCCGAGGCGGCCGACCTGCGTCGCTTCGCTGAAGCGCTGAGCGCCGAACAGGTGCAATTGTTCTATCAGATCGCGACGATCGGTCGAAGCGAACTGGGTCTTGCGCCGGACGAATATGCGGGCTTCACCATGACGCTGCTGCGCATGCTGGCGTTCGAACCGGCGCCTACGGGCGGCGGCGGTGGCGCCGTGGGTTCGGCGCGTGCGCCTCGCCAGGCGGGGGCGAACGGAGCGAAACGTGCCGGCGCGCCGGTCGTGGCCGCGCAACAGGGCGCTTCGGGTTTGCCGGCGACGGCAGCCGCGGCGCCTGCATCGGGGAGTTTGCGTGAAGCGAGCATGAACGCTGCCGCAGCCGTTCGTGAACTACAGTCTGGCAATGTTGCCGCGCTGGTTCGTGAACCACAGCCAGGCGAAGCTGCCGCGGTGGGCAAGGGCGGTGCGATTGGCGCATCGGCCCAGCCTGCTCAGCAAGCCAACAGCGCAATTGAAGTGCAGGCCCCTGTTAACAGTATTGAGAGTATTCAAGCTACGCCGCCGGAATCCGCCCAAGGCGTGGCGACGGAGCAATCGCCAGGTGCGGAGCCGACAATCACAACTGAGTCGACGTCGGTTGCTCGCGAGGTGAATCCAACGCCGGTGCTGCCAGTGGACGATGCTGCCGCAGCATCCGCATCGCCTGCCGTCTCAACAGCCGTCGCCTTGGCGCCGTGGGATGACGCGCCCGCCGACTCGGCCGCGAACGAAGCTTCCGTAACGGCTGTCCCCAATGGGTCGGAGGCGAACGAAGCCCCCGCACCCGCGTCCCTCGCTGACTCCGCGCCCGCGCCCGCGTCCGCGTTGAGCGCACCGGCAGCCGCCGCGCTCGCACGCACCGAGCAGGCCGCCGCAGCAGCGCCGTCGCAAGAGTCGCAGGAACCGCCGCCCGCTGCCGATAGCGCACCGCGTCGCGCAGGTGGCGCAAGCGCCGCGCTCGACGTCTTGCGCAGCGCTGGTTTGAAAGTATCGTCGGACCGTGGCCGCGCGACTGCGGCAGCGACCGCGAAGCCCGCTACGCCCGCTGCGCCGAAACCGGCCGCGCCGCGCGTTGTCGTGCCCTTGCCGACGCCGGGCGCACCGCGCCGTGCGCCGCAGCAGGATGCCGCACCGGCAGCACCCGCGGCTCGCGCGTCGGCATCTTCAGCGCCCGCGCAGCGCAACGGCGCCGAGCAGAACGGGGCGTCGGCGCCGCCGTGGGACGACATGCCGCCCGACGAATACATGCCGCTGACGGCCGCGGACGAAGGCTATTACGGCCTGCCGGACGACGGTTACATGCCTGTGTTCGACAGCGGCCCGGATGACGTCCGCGTGAATACCTCTGCAACGTCCACGCCGGCGCCGGTGGTCGATCAACGTCCACTGCCGCCCGCCGTGCCGCTCGATCCGCTGGGTTTCAAGGGTGACTGGCCGGCCTTGGCCGTCGATCTGCCGCTCAAGGGCATTTCGTATCAGCTCGCGTTCAACAGCGAACTGATGGCGCTCGAAGGCAGCACGCTCAAACTGAACGTGCCGGTGCCGCAGTACGCGGAAGCCTCGCAAGTCGCTAAACTGAAAGCCGCGCTCGCCGACAGGCTCGGTCAGGTTGTCGAGGTGCTGGTCGAAGTCGGTCCGGCGCGCCGCACGGCCGCCGCGCACGACGCCGCCTTGCGCGCGCAGCGTCAGCAGGAAGCGGAGCGCGAGATCGGCGCCGATCCGTTCGTGCAGTCGCTGATCCGCGAGTTCGGCGCGAGCATCGTGCCGGGCTCGATTCGCCCGATTACTCCGGACGCCGGCGCGAACGGCGCGCCGCCGGTCCACTGATTCGCCGCGCGACACACCATAGCGCGCCCGTTTTCCGAATTTCACGCTATCAAGAAGGAGCATGTCCATGATGAAAGGCCAACTCGCCGGGCTGATGAAGCAAGCCCAGCAGATGCAGGAAAACATGAAGAAGATGCAGGAGCAACTCGCGCTGATCGAAGTCGAGGGGCAGTCGGGCGCCGGTCTCGTGAAGGTGACGATGACCTGCAAGAACGACGTGCGCCGCGTATCGATCGACCCGAGCTTGCTCGCTGACGACAAGGACATGCTGGAAGACCTCGTCGCCGCCGCGTTCAACGACGCCGTGCGCAAGGCGGAAGCCACCGCCCAGGAAAAGATGGGCGGCATGACTTCGGGTCTGCCGCTGCCGCCGGGCTTCAAACTGCCGTTCTGAACGACACCGCCGCAAGGCTGCGGGTCAGGCGCCGCGCCAGTTGTCGCCGCGGCGTGTACGGAACGCGTGAGTTGCGCACGCAGCACGTGCCGCCAGTGCCGCACTCACTGAGCGCGTGTTCCGGCTTGACCCAACTGGCTGTGGTTCGGCCGAGGCGTGCATCGTGCGCCCTCGAGCCGGCCGTCGCCGGAATGATGGAAACCGATCGAATCAACCGCATCGCCACCCGAATAGCCGGGCACTACCCACTTCGACGCCGATCCGCATGAAACAACCTTCCGCCTTGTCGGCGCTCGTCGAAGCGCTGCGCGCGCTGCCAGGCGTCGGGCCGAAGTCCGCGCAACGCATGGCGTACCACCTGATGCAGCACGATCGCGATGGCGCCGAAAAACTCGGCCGCTCGTTGCTGTTCGCCACTGAGCATCTGCAGCACTGCGAGAAGTGCAATACCTTCACCGAAGCGCAGATCTGCGAGGTCTGCCTCGATGAGGAGCGCGATCCCGCTTTGCTGTGCGTCGTCGAAACGCCTGCCGACCAGATCATGCTCGAGCAGACCATGACCTATCGCGGACTCTACTTCGTGCTGATGGGGCGGCTGAGTCCGCTCGACGGCATTGGTCCGAAGGAGATTCATTTCGACCGGCTGGTCAAACGCGCATCGGATGGCGTGGTCAAGGAAGTCGTGCTGGCCACGAATTTCACCAACGAAGGCGAGGCGACCGCGCATTACCTCGGGCAGACGCTCAAGGCGCGCGGCCTCGCTGTCACACGCCTTGCGCGTGGCGTGCCGGTGGGCGGCGAACTCGAATACGTGGACGCCGGCACGATCGCCCGCGCCATGCTCGACCGTCGTTCGATGTAGCGCAAGGGAACAACTACAACGCGGGGCGATGCGCGTCGGGATCGGAACAGTAAACTGCTTGCATGAGACCAAGGCGCGCTGTGGGTCCGGAGAGGGCGATAAAGCGCTAGCTCAGGATCGACATAAGTGATTTGCATGGGACCAGGGCGCGCTGCGTGGGATCGACATAAGCGCTAAAGCGCTAACTCTGGTCGACAGCTTTGCATGGGGCGGGAGTAAGCGCTAAAGCGCCAACTCCCGCCGACAAAAGGAGACACATGAGCGCCACCCCCGAATCAGGCGCGAGCACCGCGCCGCAAAATAAAACCGGCCCGCTCGCCGGAGTCAAAGTGCTGGAACTCGGCACGCTGATCGCCGGCCCGTTCGCCGCGCGCTTTCTCGGCGAGTTCGGCGCCGACGTCATCAAGATCGAAGATCCCAAGGGCGGCGACCCGCTGCGCAAGTGGCGCAAGCTCTATCCGGAAGTCGGCGGCACGTCGCTCTGGTGGGCCGTGCAGGCGCGCAACAAGAAATCCGTCACGATCAATCTGAAGGCCGAAGAGGGCAAGGAGATCGTGCGGCGCCTCGCGAAAGAAGCGGATATCGTCGTCGAAAATTTCCGGCCGGGTTTGCTGGAGAAACTCGGGCTCGGTTATGACGTGCTGTCGGCGGAAAATCCCGGGCTCGTGATGGTGCGCCTGTCCGGTTACGGCCAGACCGGTCCGTATCGCGACCGGCCTGGATTCGGCGCGATCGCCGAATCCATGGGCGGCTTGCGTCATATCACCGGCTACCCGGATTTGCCGCCGCCGCGCATCGGCATTTCGATCGGCGATTCGATTGCCGCGCTGCACGGCGTGATCGGCGCGCTGATGGCGCTGCATCACAAGCAGGTGAACGGCGGCAAGGGGCAGGTCGTCGACGTCGCGCTGTACGAGGCCGTCTTCAACATGATGGAGAGCGTGGTGCCCGAATACGGCGTGTATGGCATGGTGCGCGAGCGCACCGGCGCGTCGCTGCCGGGTATCGTGCCGTCCAACACGTATCCGTGCCGCGACGGCAGCATCGTGATCGGCGGCAATAGCGATCCGATCTTCAAGCGCCTGATGATCGCGATCGAGCGCGAGGATCTCGCGAACGATCCGGCGCTCGCGCACAACGACGGCCGGGTGCCGCGCACCCAGGAAATCGACGGCGCGATCGCCGCCTGGCTCGCCACGCGTACCATCGACGAAGCGCTCGCCGTGCTGAATGCCGCCGACGTGCCGGTGGGCCGCATCTACAGCGTGGCGGACATGTTCACCGATCCGCAGTTCATGGCGCGCCAGATGATCCAGCGTTTCAAGTGGCAGGACGGCAAGGAAATCACGCTGCCGTCGGTCACGCCGAAGCTCTCGGCCACGCCGGGCGAGACACGCTGGCTGGGTCCGGAACTGGGTGAACATACCGATGAAGTCCTGCAATCGCTAGGTTATGATGCAGACCACATTGCAAGGTTGCACGCGCAACAGATCGTTTGAGTGAGCGGGCCGCGCGGTATGCCTGCCGCGCGTGCTTCACGGATGCCGCGCATGCAAGGTCGCGCAAGCCGTGAGTCGAACGCGGATGCAAACGCGGCGCTCACGAGCGCAGCGGCAGCAAAAAAAGCCGGCAAAAAAGCCGGACAGAAAACCGGACCACGAAAGTTTGGAGACTCGAGACCATGCAACGGAGAAGTTTTCTCGCCGGCACTGCCGCACTCGCGGGCGCCACGCTCGCCGCCACGCCGCTCGCCTTCGCGCAGGGCAAACCTGAAACCAGCAAGGTGGCGATCGCCGTCGGCGGCAAGAACCTGTTCTACTACCTGCCGCTCACCATCGCCGAGCGTCGCAATTACTTCAAGGACGAAGGGCTCGACGTCGAAATCTCCGACTTCGCCGGCGGCTCGCAGGCGTTGAAAGCGGCGGTCGGCGGCAGCGCGGACGTGGTGTCCGGCGCGTTCGAGCATACCTTGCTGCTGCAGGCGCAAAAGCAGATGTTCCGCGAGTTCGTCCTGCAAGGCCGCGCGCCGCAGATCGTGCTCGCGGTCTCGAAGAAGACCATGCCGAACTACAAGTCGATTGCCGATCTCAAGGGCAAGAAAATCGGCGTGACCGCGCCGGGTTCGTCGACTTCGATCATGGCGAGCTTCGTGCTGGCGAAAGCGGGGCTGAGCGCGAAAGACGTCGCGTTTATCGGCGTCGGCGCGGGCGCCGGCGCGATCGCCGCGTTGCAGTCGGGACAGATCGACGCCATCGCCAATCTCGACCCGGTCATGACCAAGCTCGAGCGCACCGGCGAGATTCGCGTGGTGTCCGACACGCGTACGCTCGCCGACACACGCAGCGTCTTCGGTGGCGATATGCCGGCGGGGTGTCTGTACGCATCGCAAACGTTCATCACGAAGAATCCCAACACCACGCAGGCGCTGACCAACGCGATGGTGCGCGCGCTCAAGTGGCTGCAAACGGCGACCGGCAGTGAACTGATCAACACGGTGCCGGAAGGCTACCTGCTGGGCGACCGCGCGGTCTATCTGGACGCGTGGCAGCACGTGAAGGAAGCAATGTCGCCCGATGGCCTGATGCCGGCGGACGGCCCGGCGACGTCGCTGAAGACCTTGCAGGCGTTCGATCCGAACGTGCAGGGCAAGCCGATCGATCTGTCGAAGACGTGGACCAACGACTTCGTCAAGAAAGCGCTGACTACCGTCAAGGCTTGAGTCGAGCACAGGCATTCGGGCTGTGGGGCGACGCAACGCGCGTCGCAACCACTCTATCCCGGCGCCGCGTGCCATGACGTGACCTGATCACACACCAATCCGATCTTTCGAAGCGAGCTGAACGATGACCGTTGCCGCACTGGCGCTCGACAACATCACCTGCACGTTCGCCGCGCGTGACAACCGCGCGCAGCGCTACACGGCGGTGAAGGAAACCACGCTGCGCATCGCGCCGGGCGAGTTCGTCTCGGTGGTCGGCCCGACCGGTTGCGGTAAATCCACGCTGTTGAATGTCGGCGCGGGTTTGCTGGGGCCGTCGTCGGGCACGGTCAGCGTGTTCGGTGAGCCGCTCAAGGGCATCAACCGGCGCGCCGGCTATATGTTCCAGGCCGACGCGCTGATGCCGTGGCGCTCGGCCATCGATAACGTCATGGCCGGCCTCGCGTTTCACGGCGTGCCGCCCGCCGAAGCCCGCATCAAGGCCGACGAGTGGTTGAAGCGCGTCGGCCTCGGCGGCTTCGGCGATCGCTATCCGCATCAGCTGTCGGGCGGCATGCGCAAGCGCGTCGCGATGGCGCAGACGCTGATTCTCGATCCGGACATCATTCTGATGGACGAGCCGTTTTCCGCGCTCGACATCCAGACGCGTCAGTTGATGGAAAACGAGTTGCTCGACCTGTGGGCCGCCAAACGCAAAGCGGTGTTGTTCATCACGCACGATCTCGACGAAGCGATCGCGATGTCGGATCGCGTGGTGGTGCTTTCGGCCGGGCCGGGCACGCACCCGATCGGCGAATTCACGATCGACCTGCCGCGTCCGCGAGACGTTGCCGAAATCCGTTCGCATCCGCGTTTCGTCGAATTGCATGCGCAGATCTGGAGCGTGCTGCGCGACGAAGTACTCAAAGGCTATCAGCAGCAACTCACCGCCGTATAAACGTAAACGCGTCACGTATCGCGTCAATCAATCGTCCAAGGCAAACCGAGTCATGTGGAAGACGTTGCGCCCGAACCGGGCGAATCTGGTGATCTGGCAATGGCTGCTGCTGGTGCTGTGCTTCGTGCTCTGGTACGTGCTGACCAGCCCGACGCTGCTGCCGGCGTTCTATTTCGACGACCCGAACAAAGCCGCGTTCTTCTTCGGCGAGCCGCAGAAAGTGCTGCAGCGGATCTGGGAATGGTTCGTGGGCGGCGAGATCTATCTGCACCTCTGGATCACGCTGGTCGAAACCGTGCTCGCATTCGCGCTCGGCACGGCGCTCGGGCTCGGCGTGGGCTTGTGGCTCGCGCTCTCGCCGCTGGCGAGCGCGCTGTTCGATCCGTACATCAAAGCCGCCAATTCGATGCCGCGCGTGATTCTCGCGCCGATCTTCGGCGTGTGGTTCGGGCTGGGCATCTGGTCGAAGGTGGCGCTCGGTGTCACGCTGGTGTTCTTTATCGTGTTCTTCAACGTCTATCAGGGCGTGAAGGAAGTCAGTCCGGTCGTGCTCGCCAACGCGCGCATGCTCGGCGCGAACGGCAAGCATTTGCTGCGCTTCGTCTACTTGCCTAGCGCGATGAGTTGGGTGTTTTCGAGCTTGCATACGTCGGTGGGACTGGCGTTTGTCGGCTCGGTGGTGGGCGAATATCTCGGCTCGGCGCGTGGCGTCGGCTATCTGATTCTGCAGGCCGAAGGCACCTTCGATATCAATACCGTGTTTGCCGGGATTCTGGTGTTGACCGCGTTCGCGCTGATTCTGGATGCGATCGTCGGCATCGGCGAGCGGCGCTTGATGAAGTGGCAGCCCAAGACGGGCGACACGGAAAAGCTGTAGGGCAGAACGGCGCGCGTTCGATACGCGCGAACCTCGATGCGCAACACGCAACACGCAACGCACATCGCTTAGCGAAAAAGAAACGACGCGCCGGTTGGAAAACCGCGCGTCGTTTCTTTTGGTTGCTACCAGAACGAATCGGTTACGCAAGGACTAAGGCGTCACCACCACCTTCCCGATCACGCGACGCTCCGCCATATCCCGCAACGCGCGCCCAGTGTCCTCGAGCGAATAGCGCGCCGACACATACGGCTTGAGCTTGCCTTCGCCGATCCACCGCGTCATTTGTTGAAACGCCGCGTGATTGTGCTGCGGTTCGCGCTTCGCAAAGTCACCCCAGAACACGCCGACCAGACTCGCGCCTTTGAGCAGCGTCAGGTTGAGCGGCAGCTTCGGAATCTCGCCGTTGGCGAAGCCCACCACCAGATAACGGCCGCGCCAGCCGATGCTGCGAAACGCCGGCTCCGCATACACGCCGCCGACCGGATCGTAGATCACGTCCGGGCCTTTACCGTCGGTGAGCGCCTTGATGCGCTCGCGCAGATCTTCGGTGCTGTAGTTGATGGTCGCATCCGCGCCGTGCTTGACGCAGGTCGCGAGTTTCTCGTCGCTCGACGCGGCCGCGATCACGCGCGCGCCGAGCGCTTTGCCGATTTCGACGGCTGCCAGCCCGACGCCGCCGGCCGCGCCGAGCACCAGCATCGTCTCGCCCGCTTGCAACGCGCCACGATCGACAACGGCGTGATGCGATGTGCCGTAGGCCAGCGTGAAGGCGGCGGCCAGCTCGAAGTCGACATCGTCCGCTAACGGTACGCACGCCGCAGCCGGCGCGAGCGCCTGCTCCGCGAAACCACCCTGACCGGTGAAGGCCACCACGCGTGAGCCGGGCTTAAACTGCGTGACGTCGGCGCCGACCGCGCGCACCACGCCCGCGACTTCCGAGCCGGGCGTGAAGGGCAGCGGCGGTTTGAACTGGTATTTGTTCTCGATGATCAGCACGTCGGGAAAGTTGACGGCGGCGGCTTTCACGTCGATCACGACATGGCCTGGCGGCGCTTCGAGGTCCGGCAGGTTTTCGACGACCAGGCTCTCCGGCGGCCCATATTGTCTACAGCGAATCGCGCGCATCGTGTCTCCATTTCGATCAGGGGTTCGCAAGCATTCTGAGTGTAAAACAATCAGCACGACCGTGCGTTTTTATTGGCTCGTATGTGATCGGCAAGTGCGCGATGCATGTCCGGCCGTCGACTCGCGCCGGCCTTTCACGATCCCGACGCGTGCGCGTTGCATACGTCGTGCGCATGGCCCGCCGTGTCGTTCGCGCGCCTTCTTTCCTCGGTTACAATCGCCGCATGCGAATCCTACTCAGCAACGACGACGGTTATCTGGCGCCCGGCCTTGCTGCGCTTTACGAAGCGCTCAAGCCGATCGCGGACGTCACCGTGATGGCACCCGAACAGAATTGCAGTGGCGCGTCGAATTCCCTGACGCTGTCGCGGCCGCTCTCGGTCCTGCGCTCGGCCAATGGTTTCTACTACGTGAACGGCACGCCCACCGACTCGGTGCACATCGCGTTGACAGGCATGCTCGACCATACGCCGGACCTCGTGGTCTCGGGCATCAACAACGGTCAGAACATGGGCGAAGACACGCTCTATTCGGGCACCGTCGCGGCCGCCACCGAGGGCATCATGTTCGGCGTGCCGGCCATCGCGTTCTCGCTGGTCGACAAGGACTGGGTGCATCTCGACGACGCCGTGCGGGTTGCCGCTGAAATCGTCGCGCACTATCTCGAGCAGCCGTTGCCCGGGCATCCGCTTCTGAACGTCAACATTCCGAATCTGCCGTATGAGCAACTCGGCGACTGGCAGATCACGCGTCTCGGCAAACGGCACCCGTCGCAGCCGGTGATCCGCCAGACCAACCCTCGCGGCGAACCGATCTACTGGATCGGTCCGGCGGGCAGCGCACGCGACGCGAGCGAAGGCACCGACTTTCACGCCGTCGCCAACGGCCACGTGTCGGTCACGCCGTTGCAGCTCGACCTGACCCACACGCAAATGCTGCCCGCAGCGCGCGACTGGGCGCGCGCCGGCGGCGGCGCTTCATGACCAGCGAGCGCGGCAAGCGCTTTCCGCTCGGCCTCGAGGACCTGGTGCGCGAACCGCGCCGGCCCGAAGGACGTCCAGGCGAAATCCGCGCGGCGGCGCTCGCCGCAAGCGCGGCGCTGAACGCGCGTCAGCAGCCCGCGAAGAATGCGCCGCCCGGTTCCGCGGGTAAATCCCAATCCGGGCAGACAAGGGCGCAGCCTGCGGTGCAGATGAAACCGCAAGCCAAACCCTCGGCGACGACGCCGCCGAAGCCGGTGGCCGCGCCTTCCGTTAAAACGCCGGCCAAGCCGGTCGTTCAAAGTTCGACGGCACGCACCGCTCCGCAGTCGGCGGCGTCGGCCAAACCCGCTGCACGATCCAGCGAGCGCAGCGCCGCACCGAACGTCGCTCTGAACGGCGCGATGGCACTGACGTCGGAACGGGTTCGCGAACGCATGGTCGAACGCCTGCGTGCGAACGGCGTGACCGATCAGCGCGTGTTGAACGCGATGTCGGTGGTGCCGCGCCACATGTTCGTCGACCCGGGTCTCGCGGTTCAGGCCTACGAAGACGCGGCGTTGCCGATCGGCCATCACCAGACGATCTCCAAGCCGTCGGTGGTCGCTCGGATGATCGAGCTGGCCGCTGCCGGCCGCGCGCTGAACAACGTGCTCGAAATCGGTACCGGCTGCGGTTACCAGGCGGCCGTGCTGAGCCAGGTCGCGCGCGAGGTTTACTCGATCGAGCGCATCAAGCCGTTGTCCGAACGCGCGAAGACGAACTTGCGTCCGCTGCGCATTCCGAACATTCGCCTGCATTACGGCGATGGGCGCCTGGGGCTGCCGGCGGCGGCGCCGTTCGACGCGATCGTGATCGCCGCGGCGGGGCTCGACGTACCGCAAGCATTACTTGAACAACTCGCGATCGGCGGCCGTCTGGTCGCGCCGGTCGGCTCGCAGGACGGCCAGAACCAGGTGCTGACTCTGGTCGAGCGCCTCGGACCCGCGCAGTGGCGCGAGTCGCGGCTTGATCGCGTTTTCTTTGTACCCTTAAAATCCGGAGTGATTTGACACCGATGAGTATGTTGCGCGCGATGCGAAGAACCAGCCTGAATGTCCCCATGACCGTAACCCAGCGCAGCGTGTGCGTGCTCGCCTTGTCCCTGTTGATGACGGCCTGCGCATCCCGGCTCGATCAGGCGCCGGTCGTCGACCGCTCCGGCGGCGGTGTGCTCACCACGCAAGGTGCGCAGCCGGCGGTGCCGCTCGGACCGCCGCCGCCGGGCTACTATCGCGTGAAGCCGGGCGACACGCTGTATCGGATCGCGTTGGAGAACGGTCAGAACTACCGCGACATTTCGGCGTGGAACAATCTCACCAACCCGAATCAGATCGAAGTCGATCAGTTGCTGCGCGTCGTGCCGCCGGGTGCGAACACCGCGGCGTTGACGCCGGGCGTCTCGACCGCACCGATCGGCAGCGGTGGTGCGGTGCAGAGCGCACCGCTCGGCAGCACGCCGTCGGCGGCCGGGACTGCTGGCGCAGCCGGTGTGGCGGCGCCGCCCATCTACGGTTCGACGACGAACAATGCGTCGCTGACGCCGCCTGCCACCCCTGGCGCGGCCAGTGATTCGAACGCCGGCGCGTCCGGCAACGTGGCCTTCGCGTGGCCGGTGCGCGGACCGCTGCTCGGCACGTTCAACGACTCGACCAACAAGGGCGTCAATATCGGCGGCGCTGCGGGAGATCCGGTGAAAGCGTCGGCGGACGGCCGCGTGGTTTATGCCGGAAATGGGCTGCGTGGTTACGGCAATCTCATTATCATCAAGCATGATGCAACTTATCTCACGGCGTATGCACATAACCGCTCTTTGATGGTAAAAGAGGGGGACGCGGTGACGAAGGGGCAGAAGATCGCCGAGATGGGCAATAGCGATTCCGACCGTGTGATGTTGCATTTCGAAGTTCGCCGGCAGGGTAAACCTGTCGACCCACTGAAGTATTTGCCGCCGCAATAAGCGATACGACCATGCCGAAATCGAAGCGCCGCCCGCCGCAAGCCGAGTCTGAGAAGACCAGCCACGCTATGTCCGCTTCGGTCGACGAAAGCGGCGCTTCGGAAGTGGAAGAGGAGATCGCCGAGGAGCGCGATCTCGACGAACGCCAGGGCGGCGCTGACGAAGCCGGCGAGACCCGTGAAGGCGCGGCTGAAGCCGCGCCGGACGCGGACGATTTCCGCGCGCTGCTGCAAGCCGAGCTGACGGCCGACACGATTCAGCACTACCTGAATCGAATCAGCGTCAAGCCGCTTCTGACCGTCGAGGAAGAGCAGAAGTATTCGCGTCTTGCCAAGGCGGGCGAGTTCGAAGCGCGCCAGGTCATGATCGAGCGCAATCTGCGGCTCGTCGTCAGTATCGCGAAGGGCTATCTGAATCGCGGCGTGCCGCTGCTCGATCTGATCGAGGAAGGCAACCTCGGCCTGATGCACGCCATCGAAAAATTCGATCCGACGCGCGGCTTCAGGTTTTCTACTTACGCCACGTGGTGGATCCGCCAGAGTATCGAGCGCGCCATCATGAACCAGGCGCGCACCGTCCGTTTGCCGGTGCACGTGATTCGCGAGCTCAATCAGGTGCTGCGCGCCAAGCGCCATCTGGAAAAAAATTCGATGAATTCTGGCGAGGCCGCCGAGCGCCGCGACGCCAGCATCGACGACATCGCCTATCTGACTGGCAAGACCACCGACGAAGTCACCGACATCCTCGCGCTGAACGAACACACTGCGTCGCTCGACGCGCCGCTCGATCTCGATCCGGCGAGCAGCCTGCTCGATCTGCTGTCCGACGACCAGAGCCAGTCGCCGGATGCGGAAGTGCAGCACCGCGAACTGGAAACGCTGACACGCGCGTGGCTGGCTCGCCTGTCGGACAAGCATCGTCATGTGATCGAGCGCCGCTTCGGCCTGAATCATATCGAGCCCGCCACGCTCGAAGAGCTGGCCGACGAAATGGGCCTCACGCGCGAGCGTGTGCGCCAGATCCAACAGGAAGCGCTCGTGCGGTTGAAGCGCTTCTTCGCCTCCAACGGTGTTCGGAAGGACGCCGTTCTATAACCTGATGACACCGATTCTTGTTTTCGACATCGAGACGATTCCCGATGTCGCCGGCATTCGCCGCCTCGAAGATTTGCCCGCCGACCTGAGCGACGCCGAAGTCGCCGAGCATGCGTTCGCCGCACGCCGGGAAAAGACCGGCAGCGATTTCCTGCCGCATCATCTGCAACGGATTGCGGCGATTTCCTGCGTGTTCCGCGACAACAACGGCTTCCGGGTGCGCTCGCTCGGCACGCTGGAAGACGGCGAGGCGGCGCTGGTGCAGTCGTTTTATCGCGTGATCGAGAAGTACACGCCGCAGCTCGTGTCGTGGAACGGCGGCGGCTTCGACCTGCCGGTGCTGAACTACCGCGCGCTCGTCAACGGCATTCCCGCCTACAAGTTCTGGGATCTCGGTGAGGACGACCGCGAGTTCAAGTGGAACAACTACATCAGCCGCTATCACGCGCGTCACACGGATCTGATGGACGTGCTCGCCATGTACCAGGCGCGCGCCAACGCGCCGCTCGACGCGCTCGCCAAGATGTGCGGCTTTCCCGGCAAGATGGGCATGGACGGCAGCCAGGTGTGGCACGCGTATCAGGAAGGGCGCATCGAAGAAATTCGCAATTATTGCGAGACCGATGTCGTCAATACGTACTTGCTCTATTGCCGCTTCCAACTGATTCGCGGCGCGTTTTCGCCCGCGGAGTATGCTGACGAGATCAACCTGGTCAAGAACGCGCTGGCGCTGGAAACGGCGCCGCAATGGGCGGAGTATCTGGCGGCGTTCGACCAGTAAGCTGCTTGCGGTCGGGGCGTGACGGGTTTGCCCTGCGGCGGATTGCAGGGCCGCTGCGGCCCTTTCGTTCATGATGCAAGGCGCTCATCTGCGGACTCACGCTGCATCCGGCCTCGACCTGCGTGGGGCCGTTCCCGCCGCGCCGAATGATAGCCAGGCGCGGCGCTTCGTCTACAATCTCGCCTTTCCCCAAGTTTGTCAGGAAGTCGCAGGTGTCCCGAACTGCCCCCCATCGCCGCGCGCCGAAGCGCTCCAAGACGCCTCCGCCCGCGCCGGCACACGTCGTCACCGGCAACGAACCGGTCATCGAAATCGTTTCGCTCGATATGGAAGCGCGCGGCGTCGGCCGCACCGAAACCGAAGACGGCACGTCCGGCAAGGTCATTTTTGTCGAAGGCGCGTTGCCCGGCGAGCGCGTCAGCTATTCGACGCATCGCAGCAAGCCCAAATTCGAGCAGGCCGAAGTGGTCCAGGTGTTTCGCGAAAGCGTGATGCGCACCAAGCCGAAATGCACGTACTTCGATATCTGCGGCGGCTGTTCGATGCAACATCTCGACGTTCGTGCGCAGGTGGCCGTCAAGCAGCGCGTGCTCGAAGACAACCTGCAGCATCTGGCGAAGCTGCGCCCGGAAACGGTGTTCCGGCCGATTCACGGACCTTCCTGGGGTTATCGCTACCGAGCGCGTCTGGCCGTGCGTTTCCTGCCGGAAAAGGGCGGCATGCGCATCGGCTTCCATGAGAAGAAGAGCAGCTACATCGCCGACATGAAAACGTGCGAAGTGCTGCCGCCGCACGTGTCGGCCATGCTGATGCCGTTGCGTTTCATGGTGCGCAAGCTGTCGATCTACGACCGTATGCCGCAGCTCGAACTGGCGGTGGGCTCGTCGGTGACGGCGCTGGTGGTGCGCAATCTCGAGCCCATCACGGCCGCGGACGAGCAGGTGCTGCGTGATTTCGCCGACCAGCACAACGTGCAGTTCTGGTTGCAGCCGGGCGGCCCGGATACGGTCACGCCGTTCTATCCGCTCGACGTGCAGCTCGACTACACGCTGCCGGAATACGACATCCGCATGCCGTTCAAGCCGACCGATTTCACCCAGGTGAATCACGCCATCAACCGCGTGCTGGTGAGCCGCGCGCTGCGCTTGCTGGCGCCGGCGCGCACGGATCGCGTGCTCGATCTGTTCTGCGGGATCGGTAACTTCACGCTGCCGCTCGCGCGGATTTCAAGGGAAGTCGTGGGCATCGAAGGCAGCGAGGTTTTGACCTCGCGCGCGCTGGCCAATGCCGGGCTGAACGGCGTGGCGGGGCATACGTCGTTCGCGTGCCGCAACCTGTTCGAAGTCACCGCCGACGACATGCGCGCGCTCGGCCACTTCGACAAGTTCCTGATCGATCCGCCGCGCGAAGGGGCGCTTGCCGTCGCCAAGGCGCTAGTAGAGATCGCGCAGAGCGGCAATGGACCACTGCCTAAGCGCATCGTCTACGTCTCGTGCGCGCCGGCGACCCTCGCGCGCGATGCCGGTCTGCTCGTGCATGAGGCGGGCTATCGGTTGGTGGGGGCGGGCGTGGTCAATATGTTCCCGCACACGTCGCATGTGGAGTCGATTGCGTTGTTCGAGCGGGATTGAGGCGCGCCGGCGCGCGGCGTCTTGGCGAAGTAAGGCAAGGTAACGCAACGCACAAACAAAAACGCCACGACCGAAGTCGTGGCGTTTTTTCTTCCCGCTGATTCTCAGTACGTGGTGAAGCTTAGAACTGCCACCACGACTTTTCCGTACCCGGCCGTGCATGACCCGTGATGTACGGGCTGTCGGGGAAGGTGCCGGCCAGCACGCGCTTCGTGTCGTCGGCCAGTTGCGGCTGGTTCAGCCTCTCATACGACAGCATCATGATGTGCAGTGCGTCTTCGATAGCCGGTGCGTTCTTGTATTGCGTGAGCGCCAGTTGCGCGCGGTTGATCGCGGCGACATAGGCGCCACGACGGTAGTAGTAATCCGCCGCATGGACTTCGTGCGACGCCAGCGCGTTCACGATATAGCGCATGCGTTGCGCGGCGTCCGGCGCATACTTGCTGTTCGGATACTTGTCCACCACGACCTTGAACGCGTCGTACGACTCGCGCAGCGACTTCGGATCGCGTTCGCTCATGTCCTGGCCGGAGAAGCGGCCGAACAGACCGAGGTCGTCGTTGAAGTGGATCATGCCTTTCAGGTAGTACGCGTAAGCGATGTCCGGATGATCCGGGTGCAGCTGGATGAAGCGGTCGATAGCCTGGTCGGCGGCGGCGTTTTCGTTGTCTTTCCAGTTGCAGTACGCGACGTTGATCTGCGCCTGCTGGGCGAAGTGGCCGAACGGATCGCGACCCTCGAGCATTTCGAAGTACTTGGCGCACTTGCCGAAGTCACCACCGCTCAGGGCGTCGTTCGCCTCCGTATATAATTTGTTGTTGTTCCACGTTGCCGTCTCGTCGGTCTTTTCCGGCAGGCCGTGGCAAGCCGCAACAACGGCGACGGCTGCGGCGCACGCAATGTATCCGGCCACTTTCCGGGCCGCCTTCTTGATGGCCGCCAAATTGATCGCCGCTTTAGTGATGGTGTTCAAGGCTCGCATTTTCCAGTCTAGCTTTACGTCCAGGTGACCCAGACTCAATGACCCGCTCAAATACTCCAGGCGCCGCAACCGGTGCCGGGAATAGCAACAAAGATTATAGCGTAAGCGCTGACCCCTCCGACGCGTTGGGCGTCGATTCCCTCGACGACGATCTCGGCAGCGACGCGCTCGTCGCCGCCGCTCTGCCCAGCCATGTGCCGACCGTGGCGAGCCGCGTGGCGGACGAAACGCCGCGCAGCGTCGTCGTGCCCGACGAGTTGGCCGGCGAGCGCCTCGACAAGGTGCTCGCGCGGGTTTTTCCCGAGTTCTCGCGCAATCGCCTGCAAAGCTGGATCGAGGCCGAGCGCGTGCGGATCGACGGCAAGCCCGCGAAAATCCGCCAGCCGGTGCCGCTCGGCGCGACCATCGAGCTCGTGCCGGATCTGCTGCCCGAACAGCTCGCGTTCACGCCGGAGCCGGTGCCGCTCGAAATCGTCTACGAAGACGACACGCTGGTGGTCATCAACAAGCCGGCCGGCATGGTCGTGCATCCGGCGGCCGGCAACTGGAGCGGCACGGTGCTCAATGGCCTGCTGTACCGCTACGGCGACGCCGCCGCGGGCCTGCCGCGCGCGGGCATCGTGCACCGGCTCGACAAGGAAACCTCCGGCCTGATGGTGGTGGCGCGCACGCTCGAGGCGCAGACCGACCTCGTGCGCCAGTTGCAGGCGCGCACGGTGAAGCGCCGCTATCTCGCGCTGGTATGGGGCAACATGCCCGAAGAAGGCACGATCGACGCGCCGATCGGCCGCGATCCGCGCGAACGCACGCGCATGGCCGTGGTCACGAGCGCGTCGGGCAAGCCCGCGCGCACGCATTTCCGGCGAGTGGATTCGGCGATCTGGCAGCGTCAGCCGGTCACCGCGATTCATTGCGATCTGGAAACCGGGCGCACCCATCAGATTCGCGTGCATTGCGCGCACATCGGTCATCCGCTGCTCGGCGATCCGGTGTATGGGCGCGCGCGCGGCAAGCGTTCGGTCACGCCGCTGCCCGACGGTTTCGCGCGCCAGGCGCTGCATGCATGGCGGCTCGGCCTGATTCATCCGCAGACCGGCCGCACGATGCAATGGCGTGCCGATGCGCCGGCCGACATGGAGGCGCTGTCGGCGGCGCTCGGACTCGGCCGCGACGACGCGGGCGAGTTCGACGAGACGTACTATGAGGAAGACGACTACGACGCGTCGCCCGACGAGGACGCCGATGAAGACGGCGCCCTGGATCACGACGACGCCGACGATGAATCGCACGACCACGCCGATCACAACGATCACGACGAGGACGACCACGCATGACTGTGCCCGAACTGAGCTTTGCCGATGTCGTGCAACCCGCATGGAATGTCTCGCCGCGCGTGCGCGCGCTCGTCACCACGCGTGACGGCGGCGTGAGCGAAGCGCCGTTCGGCCGCTGGCAAAACGGCGTGGATTTGCCCGGCGGCCTGAATCTGGGCATGAAATCCGGCGACGATCTGGCAGCGGTCGCGGCCAACCGTGAGCGTCTATTGAAGCTGGCCGGCGTGAGCGAGGCCGCGTGGCTCGAACAGATTCACGGCGCCGGCATCGTGCGAGCGGAAGACGTGCTCGCGCAAGCGCACGCGAACGGCACACTCACGCGCGCCGATGCCAGCGTCACCGATTGTCCCGGCACCGTGTGCGTTGTGATGGTGGCCGATTGCATGCCGGTGCTGTTCTGCGACGAAGCGGGCCGCGCGGTCGGCGCGGCGCACGCTGGGTGGCGCGGACTGGCGGCGGGCATCGTCGAACAGACAGCAGAGCGCGTCGCCGAACTCGCCGGTGTGGAGGCGGGGGCATTGCACGCTTATCTCGGTCCGTCGATCGGTCCTGACGCCTTCGAAGTCGGCGCAGACGTGCGTGACGCCTTCATGAACGGCGTGGGCAACGCACAACGCGATGCGACGGCCAACGCCTTTGTCGAGCACCCGCACAATCCCGGCAAATATCTCGCCGATCTCCCGGCGCTAGCGCGTTTGCGTCTGCAGCGGCTGGGCGTGACGCGCATTGTCGGCGGCGATCTCTGCACGGTCACGCAACGTGAGCGTTTCTATTCCTATCGCCGCGATCGCGAGACCGGCCGCATGGCCGCGTTGATCTGGCTCGACGATCAGGCGCAGTCGATCGCGGACTAACTCGCGCCGCGCACAATGCGCGGCGATTTTTTCGCGATACTCAACACACCCATGCCCGCATGCATGACGTCGACACGGCGCGACGCCATGCATGCGGGCATGCTTGTCTGAGCATTGTCACGTCTCGCATGACCCTTGCCCGCGAACGCCGTATGAGGGTTTGTTCGGAGATGGCATAGGCGTTTTTGCTGCACTGCCGGAATTCGGCACGCTGGCGTGAATCTGCCGCCAAAACTGTCCGCGCGCGAACGGATAAATGCACATAAGCCTATGCAATTTGGGAGCTTTTTTCGTTCTCGTGTGCGTCGAACCAGGCATGTTCCAAAAGCGCGATCTTCTACACAGGGAAAACGATAATTAAAAAACTATCGCACTGCGGCAAAATCGGGAACAAGCATTGACATGCCTTGCGATGGGGAGCAAGAATGTTCCTCACGGCTCCTCGTACAAGGGACAGGGCGTGACGAGGTCGCGAGCAATTTGCTCTCGTGCGCACGAACCTGCCTCTCAACCCGTCCGCAAGGACTTACCGGTCAAAAGCAGGTATGGCAGCTTCACATCCCTCAGCTTCCCCCAGCACGGACTCCTCGACGGAGCACACGCAGCAGGCCGGTACGAGCGGTGCAACACCGGCCGCAGGCATGCAGCAGTTTGTCGACGCCTGGATGAACGCATGGCGTTCGCTCGGCACATCGCCCGGCGGCAGCGGCATGCCTTTCGCCATGCCGCAGATGCCAATGCCTCAAATGAGCTTGCCGCAAGGTTTCCCTCAGATACCGTCGTTTCCCGGCATGCCGGACTTCAGCAAGCTGGCGGCGGGATCGATGCCTGGCATGCCGTCCTTCGCCGGCCTGAATATTCCGACCGCAGCCATTCCTTCCGAGCGTCTGCAGAAGTTGCAGGCTGATTATTCGCGCGAGGCAATGGAGCTGATCCAGCAAGCCACCACGTCAGCCACTCAGGCGCCCCAACTCAAGGACCGCCGCTTCAGTTCCGACGCATGGAGTTCGGCGCCGGCCTACGCGTTCACCGCGGCGTGGTATCTGTTGAACGCGCGCTATCTGCAGGAAATGGTCGACGCGCTCGACACCGAACCCAAGGTGCGCGAGCGCATCCGTTTCGCTGTTCAGCAATGGACCGCGGCAGCCTCGCCGAGCAACTTCTTCGCCTTGAATCCGGAAGCGCAAAAGACCTTGCTGGAAAGCAAGGGCGAGAGCCTGCGCCAGGGCGTGATGAACCTGCTCGGCGACTTGCAGCGCGGCAAGATCTCGCAGACCGACGAATCGGGCTTCGTGGTCGGTGAAAATCTCGCGAACACCGAAGGCTCGGTCGTGTTCGAAAACGACCTGATGCAGGTGATCCAGTACAAGCCGCGCACGGCGACCGTGCGCGAGCGGCCGCTTCTCATCGTGCCGCCTTGCATCAACAAGTTCTACATTCTCGATCTGCAGCCGGAGAATTCGCTGGTCGCTCACGGGCTCGATTCGGGACACCAGGTGTTCCTGATTTCGTGGCGCAACGCCGATCAATCGATCGCGCATAAAACGTGGGACGACTACATCGCTGAGGGCGTGCTGACCGCTATCGATACGGTCAGCAAGATCAGCGGCCGCGAGCAGATCAATACGCTCGGTTTCTGCGTCGGCGGCACGATGCTCGCCGCGGCGCTGGCGGTGGCCGCGGCGCGCGGCGAACATCCGGCCGCGTCCATGACGCTGCTCACCGCCATGCTCGATTTCTCGGACACGGGCGTGCTCGACGTGTTCGTCGACGAACAGCATGTGCAGATGCGCGAACAGACCATCGGCGGCAAGAACGGTTCGCCGCCGGGGCTGATGCGCGGCATCGAGTTCGCCAACACGTTCTCGTTCCTGCGCCCGAACGATCTGGTGTGGAACTACGTCGTCGACAATTACCTCAAAGGTCGCACGCCGGTGCCGTTCGACCTGCTGTACTGGAACAGCGATTCGACCAGCCTGCCGGGTCCGATGTATGTCTGGTATCTGCGCAATACCTATCTCGAGAATCGTCTGCGCGAGCCGGGTGCGTTGACCACATGCGGCCAGCCGATCGATCTGTCGAAGATCGACGTGCCCACCTTCATCTACGGTTCACGCGAAGACCATATCGTGCCGTGGCAAACGGCGTATGCGTCGGTGCCGCTCCTCAGCGGGCCGTTGAAGTTCGTGCTTGGCGCGTCGGGTCACATCGCGGGTGTGATCAATCCGCCCGCGAAGAAAAAACGCAACTTCTGGATGCTGGAAGGCGACGTCAAGACGCTGCCGGAGAACCCGGAAGAATGGCTCGATCAGGCGACCGAAGTCCCCGGCAGCTGGTGGCCCGAATGGACCACATGGCTCGACCAGTACGGTGGCAAGAAGGTGAAGCCGCGTGCCACGGCAGGCTCGGCTGACTTTCCTGTGATCGAGCCGGCGCCGGGACGTTACGTGCGCCAACGGGAGTAGGTTCGAACGCGCTTCATGGCGCGGTTGTTTGCGGTGTGAATGAGCGTCTGATTGAGTTGGCGCGTGACTAAGAGCAACGAGATTTTTAACTTGACGGGCAGCGGCGCATGCGGCCGACCGCCCGGAGGATATGGAAATGACTGATGTTGTGATCGTATCGGCCGCCCGTACGGCAGTGGGCAAATTCGGTGGGTCGCTGGCGAAGATCGCCGCACCCGACCTCGGCGCCACGGTGATTCGCGCGGTCCTCGAGCGGGCCGGTCTGAAACCGGAGCAGGTGAGCGAGGTGATCCTGGGTCAGGTGCTCACCGCTGGCTCGGGCCAGAATCCGGCGCGTCAGGCTGTGATCAAGGCCGGCTTGCCCACGGCTGTGCCCGGCATGACGATCAACGTGGTGTGCGGCTCCGGCCTGAAGGCCGTGATGCTCGCAGCCAATGCCATCATCGCGGGTGACGCGGATATCGTGGTGGCCGGCGGTCAGGAAAACATGAGCGCGGCGCCGCACGTGCTGCCGGGTTCGCGCGACGGTTTCCGCATGGGCGACGCGAAGCTGGTCGACTCGATGATCGTCGACGGCCTGTGGGACGTCTACAACCAGTACCACATGGGCGTGACGGCTGAGAACGTCGCCAAGGAATACGGCATCACGCGCGAGCAGCAGGACGCGTTCGCGGCGCTGTCGCAGAACAAGGCGGAAGCCGCGCAGAAAGCGGGCCGTTTCGACGACGAAATCGTGCCGGTCGAAATTCCGCAACGCAAGGGCGAGCCGCTGCGTTTCGCCACTGACGAATTCGTGCGCCATGGCGTGACGGCTGAGTCGCTGGCCGGCCTGAAGCCGGCGTTCTCGAAGGAAGGCTCGGTGACGGCGGCTAACGCGTCGGGTCTGAACGACGGCGCGGCGGCGGTGCTGGTGATGTCGGCGAAGAAGGCCGAAGCGCTCGGCCTCAAGCCGCTCGCGCGCATCAAGGCATACGCCACCTCGGGTCTGGATCCGAAGGTGATGGGCATGGGCCCGGTGCCGGCCTCGCGCCGCTGTCTCGAACGTGCTGGCTGGACGCCGGCCGATCTGGACCTGATGGAAATCAACGAAGCGTTTGCCGCGCAGGCGTGCGCCGTGAATCAGCAAATGGGCTGGGACACGTCGAAGATCAACGTGAACGGCGGCGCGATTGCGATCGGCCATCCGATCGGCGCGTCCGGTTGCCGGATTCTCGTCACGCTGCTGCACGAAATGCAGAAGCGCGATGCGAAGAAGGGTCTGGCGTCGCTGTGTATCGGCGGCGGCATGGGTGTGGCGCTGGCGCTCGAGCGCGCCTGAGCAAGGGCGCGTGGCGGGCGCCGCGGGCGTCGGCCATGCGTCGAACGGAACGTTGCCGCGCGCTGTGGCGCGCGGTCAGCGGAGGCCTCGTCAGCCGGTCGCCCGGCGGCAGCGGAGATGAAGCACAGGCGAGGAATGAGGCAGCCACTTGGCGCCTCGAAAACGATAACGGAGTGTAGGTTATGACACAGCGAATTGCGTACGTAACGGGCGGGATGGGTGGCATCGGCACGAGCATTTGCCAGCGGCTGCACAAAGAGGGCTACAAGGTCGTCGCGGGCTGCGGCCCGAACTCGCCGCGCCGCGTGAAGTGGCTCGAAGAGCAGAAGGCCCTGGGCTTCGATTTTGTCGCGTCCGAAGGCAATGTCGGCGATTGGGAGTCGACCAAGAGCGCGTTCGACAAGGTCAAGGCCGAAGTGGGCGAGATCGACATTCTGGTGAACAACGCCGGCATTACGCGCGACGTCGTGTTCCGCAAGATGACGCACGAAGACTGGACGGCGGTGATCGACACCAACCTGACCAGCCTCTTCAACGTCACCAAGCAGGTGATCGACGGCATGGTCGAGCGCGGCTTTGGCCGCATCATCAACATTTCGTCGGTGAACGGCCAGAAGGGCCAGTTCGGCCAGACCAATTACTCGACCGCGAAGGCCGGCATTCACGGCTTCACGATGTCGCTGGCGCAGGAAGTGGCCACCAAGGGCGTGACGGTCAACACCGTGTCGCCGGGCTACATCGGCACGGATATGGTCAAGTCGATCCGCCCCGACGTGCTGGAAAAGATCGTCGCGACGATTCCGGTGCGCCGTCTCGGCCAGCCGGACGAAATCGGCTCGATCGTGGCATGGCTGGCATCGGATGAATCGGGTTTCTCCACGGGCGCTGATTTTTCGCTGAACGGCGGTTTGCATATGGGCTGAGTCAGCGGCGCGCCGCTCACAAGGCAGCGCGCTTCGGCTCAGATGGTTCGGCGGCGTCTCGACTGCGCAAAGGCCCGATTGCGCAGCCGCTGACGCCGTTTCCGCGCTCAACTTGCGCTCAAAGGCGTTACATGACCACTACTACAAAGAAAACAGCCGAACGACTGATCAAGAAATATCCGAATCGTCGGCTCTACGATACCGAGACAAGCACGTACATCACGCTGACGGACGTCAAACAGCTCGTGTTGGATCAGGAGGATTTCAAGGTCATCGATGCGAAGAGCAACGAGGATCTGACGCGCGCCATCCTGTTGCAGATCATTCTCGAAGAGGAGAGCGGCGGCTTGCCGATGTTCTCGTCGTCGATGTTGTCGCAGATCATCCGCTTCTACGGTCATGCGATGCAGGGCATGATGGGCACGTATCTGGAAAAGAACATTCAGGCCTTCATCGACATTCAGGCGAAACTCGCCGACCAGTCGAAGAACCTGTACGAAGGCAAGGCGATGAACCCCGAAGTCTGGTCGCAGTTCATGAACATGCAGGCGCCGATGATGCAGGGCATGATGACCAGCTACATCGAGCAGTCGAAGAACATGTTCGTGCAGATGCAGGAGCAGATGCAGAACCAGGCGAAATCGATGTTCGCCACGTTCCCGTTTACGCCGGGCGGCGCGGTCAATGCCGGCAATCCTGGAAATGCGCCGGCCAATCCGCAAGGCAGCGCGGAGGTTGATCCGGAGGCGGAGAAGAAGTAGGGCGATCAGGCGAGCGGGGCGTTCCGCCGTTGGGGCGTCGTCGGGAAGCGCCCCGGAGTTTTAACGCGTCGCAAGCGCGGCCTTCGCCAGGACTGGGCGGCCGGCTGCGGCCGATCCGTTGCCGGCGCGGTACAATCGCGGGCTGCGTGTGTGGGGCATTTCCTCGGAGAGGGCGCTCTGGCCGCCAACCTCATCCCCATTCCGACCGTCGATCTCATGTTTTACGGATGCCCCGTTTATCCTCAGGAAATGCGCCACTTCCCGGCGCCCATTTCCGCATGAGCCGCCTCTATCTCGCCCCCATGGAAGGTCTCGCGGACTACGTCTTGCGGGACGTGTTGACCGGCATCGGCGGATTCGACAGATGCGTGTCCGAGTTCATTCGCGTGACGGGCTCGGTGCTTCCTACCCGCGTCTACGAGCGGGAAGCCCCCGAGGTGCTCGACGGAGGCCACACGCCGAACGGCACGCCGATGGTTGTCCAACTGCTCGGCAGCGACCCCGAATGGATGGCCCTGAACGCGGCCCACGCGGCCACCTTGTCGCCGCATGGAGTCGATCTGAACTTCGGATGTCCCGCCAAGGTCGTGAATCAGCACGGTGGCGGAGCCATGCTGCTGGCCGACCCTGAACAACTGAACCGGATCGTGTCGGCGGTACGCGCCGCGGTGCCGGCCGGCATCGCCGTGACGGCAAAAATGCGCCTCGGCGTGTCCGACACGTCGCTTGCAATCGACTGCGCCACGGCGCTCGCGGAAGGCGGCGCGGCCTCGCTCGTCGTCCACGCCAGGACGCGCGATCACGGCTACCGGCCGCCCGCCCACTGGGAGTGGATCGCGCGTATCGACGCCGCCGTGGACGTGCCGGTCATCGCGAACGGAGAAGTCTGGACGGTGGCCGACTGGGAGCGCTGCCGCGCGGTCAGCGGTTGTGACGACGTGATGATCGGACGCGGCGCCGTCTCGGACCCTTTTCTGGCGCTGAGAATCCGCGGACTGATGGACCGCTCCCCGTCCGACGGGGACTGGCGGGACGTGCTGGGTCACATCGCCGGTTATCTGCGGAAATTGCAGGCTCGTGTCGCCTCCCGGCACGAGCATGGGCGCGTCAAAAAGTGGCTCAGCTATCTGCAGCGGACCTGGCCGCAGGCCGCCGAATTGCATGCGGCGATCCGCCGGGTGCAGGATTCGCAGGAAATTCTGGAAGTGATCGAGCGTGCTTCGGGCGTCGGTCAATTAACGGCGACACATCGATCCGGGCGCCTTTCACAGCGCGATCCAGCGGACCTCGCGGTCGTTTGAGGGCGAATATTCAAAGACTTACGAGCGGCAGCCTTGGCGAACCGCTACAATTCAAGGTTTAACGTCTTCAAGCGGTCCCCCATGTCTGCCACACCCACGATTGTCCCGACTGCCACGCCGAAGGTCGGATTCGTTAGCCTCGGCTGCCCGAAAGCCCTGGTCGATTCCGAGCAGATCATCACTCAACTGCGCGCCGAAGGTTACGAGATTTCCGGCACGTACGACGGCGCGGACCTCGTGGTCGTCAATACATGCGGCTTCATCGACGAAGCGGTGCAGGAAAGTCTCGACGCGATCGGCGAAGCGCTCAACGAAAATGGCAAGGTGATCGTGACCGGCTGTCTCGGCGCGAAGAAAAGCGCGAGCGGCTCGGGGCTGATCGAAGAAGTGCATCCGAAGGTGCTGGCCGTGACCGGCCCGCACGCACTCGGCGAAGTGATGCAGCACGTGCACACCCATCTGCCGAAGCCGCACGATCCGTTCGTCGACCTGGTGCCGGCCGCCGGCGTGAAGCTCACGCCGCGCCATTACGCGTACCTGAAAATTTCCGAAGGCTGTAACCACCGCTGCACGT
This sequence comes from Paraburkholderia phytofirmans, assembly GCF_046028095.1. Classification (GTDB taxonomy): domain Bacteria; phylum Pseudomonadota; class Gammaproteobacteria; order Burkholderiales; family Burkholderiaceae; genus Paraburkholderia; species Paraburkholderia phytofirmans_A. The sequence continues at coordinate 362,708 of NZ_JAQQDJ010000005.1, read as the reverse complement.
TCTGCATCATCCCGTCCATGCGCGGCGACCTCGTGTCGCGCCCCGTCGCGGACGTGATGCTCGAAGCGGAAAACCTTTTCAAGTCGGGCGTGAAGGAACTGCTGGTGATTTCGCAGGACACGAGCGCCTATGGCGTCGACGTCAAATACCGCACCGGTTTCTGGAACGGCAAGCCGATCAAGACGCGCATGACCGATCTGGTCGGCGCGCTCGGCGAACTCGCCGCGCAATATGGCGCGTGGGTGCGTCTGCATTACGTGTATCCGTATCCGAGCGTCGACGAAGTGATTCCCATGATGGCCGAAGGTCCGTTCAAGGGCCACGTGCTGCCTTACCTCGATGTGCCGTTCCAGCACGCGCATCCGGAAGTCTTGAAGCGCATGAAGCGCCCGGCTAACGCCGAGAAGGTGATGGAGCGCGTGAAGAAATGGCGCGAGATGTGCCCGGATCTGACTATCCGCAGCACGTTCATCGCGGGCTTCCCCGGTGAGACCGAAGAGCAGTTCCAGACGCTGCTCGATTTCATCCGCGAGGCGGAACTGGATCGCGTCGGCTGCTTCGCCTATTCGCCGGTCGAAGGCGCGACGGCCAACGAACTCGACGGCGCGTTGCCGGACGAAGTGCGCGAAGAGCGCCGCGCGCGTTTCATGGAAGTCGCCGAAGAAGTGTCGGCGAAACGCATCGCGAAGAAGGTCGGCAAGACGCTGAAGGTGCTGGTCGACGAGATCAACGCTGACGGCGGCATCGGCCGCACCGCGGCTGACGCGCCGGAGATCGACGGCGTCGTGTATATCGCGCCGGCTGTGAAGGCGTCGAAGCGCTACAAGGTCGGCGATTTCGTGTCGGTGAAAATCACCGGCGCCGACGGTCACGATTTGTGGGGCGAGGTGTAATCGATGACGGTCAGCACGACTGCAGCGCCGCAAACGGGGCGTCCCGAGATCCTCGCGCTCGGCGAGGCGATGATCGAATTCAATCAGTCGGCGAAAGACCAGCCGAACTATCTGCAAGGCTTTGGCGGCGATACGTCGAACTTCTGTATCGCGGCCGCGCGGCAAGGCGCGCGAACCGGGTTCGTCTCGGCGGTCGGCGCGGATCATTTCGGGCGTCTGCTGGTCGATCTGTGGGAACGGGAGCAGGTGGACACGTCGCTGGTGCGCGTCGATCCGCAGGCGTCCACCGGTGTGTATTTCGTGTCGCACGGCCCGAACGGCCACGCGTTCGACTATCTGCGCGCCGGCTCGGCCGCGAGCCGCTACGCGCCGCACGATCTGCCGCTCGACGCGATCGCCGCGGCCAAGGTGATCCATCTGTCCGGCATCAGCCTCGCGATCAGCCTGAGCGCCTGCGACGCGGCGCTCGAAGCGATCGCGCATGCGCGCGCCAACGGCGTGCGCGTGAGCTTCGACACCAATCTGCGGCTGAAGCTGTGGCCGCTCGCGCGGGCGCGCGCGGTGATGCTCGAAGCCATCCGTCAGACCGATATCTGCCTGCCGAGCTGGGACGACGTCACCGACCTCACCGGCCTGACCGGTCGTGACGAGATCGTCGATTTCCTGCTGTCGCACGGTCCGAGCGTGGTTGCGCTGAAGCTCGGCAAAGAGGGCTCGTATATCGCGACGCCGAACGAGCGGCGCGTCGTGCCGGGCCACGTCGTCAATGCCGTCGATGCAACCGGTGCGGGCGACTGCTTCGGCGGCGCGTTCATCGCGCGCATAGTCGCGGGTGACGATCCATTTACCGCGGCGCGTTATGCGAACGTCGCCGCGGCGCTGTCCACGCAAGGTTACGGCGCGGTGGCGCCGATTCCTTCGCGCGCGACGGTCGAACAACTTCTGGCGGGCTGAACACACGCGCTACAGAGCGCGGCCCGCCGAGGCAAGATCATCTTGAGAGACTAGAAGAGGAGCGAGCGATGCAACGGGACGTAGTGGTGGTAAGCGGTGTGCGTACGGCAATCGGGGGTTTCGGCGGCAGTCTGAAAGACTTTTCGCCGACCGATCTCGGTGCGCGCGTGGTGCGTGAAGTGCTGGCGCGCGCCAATGTGTCGGGCGACGAAGTCGGTCACGTGGTGTTCGGCAACGTCGTGCATACCGAACCGAAAGACATGTACCTGGCGCGTGTGGCCGCGATCAACGGTGGCGTCGCGCAACATGCGCCGGCGTTGACCGTGAACCGCCTGTGCGGCTCCGGCCTGCAGGCCATCGTTTCAGCCGCGCAAAGCGTGCTGCTCGGCGACGCCGACATCGCGATCGGCGGCGGCGCGGAAAACATGAGCCGCGCGCCTTACTCCATGCCGGCCGCGCGCTTCGGTCAGCGCATGGGCGACGCGCGCCTTGTCGACATGATGGTCGGCGCGCTGAACGACCCGTTCCAGTCGATCCATATGGGCGTGACCGCCGAGAACGTCGCGCGCAAATACGACATCTCTCGCGAAGCACAGGACGCGCTTGCCCTCGAATCGCATCGCCGCGCGGCCAACGCGATCACGAGCGGCTACTTCAAACAACAGATCCTGCCGATCACAATTCCGTCGAAGAAAGGCGACGTCGTGTTCGACACGGACGAACACGCGCGCATGAACGCATCGGCGGAGGATTTCTCCAAGCTGAAGCCGGTGTTCGCGAAAGAAAACGGCACGGTGACGGCGGGCAATGCGTCCGGCATCAACGACGCCGCCGCGGCTGTTGTGCTGATGGAGCGCAGCCTTGCCGAACAGCGCGGCATCAAGCCGCTGGCGCGGCTGGTGTCGTACGCGCATGCCGGCGTCGATCCGGCGTACATGGGCATCGGCCCGGTGCCGGCCACGCGCCGCGCGCTCGAACGCGCCGGGCTGACGGTTGCCGACCTCGACGTGATCGAGGCCAACGAAGCGTTCGCTGCTCAGGCCTGTGCGGTCAGCAAGGAACTGGGCTTCGATCCGGCCAAGGTCAATCCGAACGGCTCGGGCATTTCGCTCGGCCACCCGATCGGCGCGACCGGTGCGCTTATCACCGTCAAGGCGCTGTACGAGTTGCAGCGGATCGGCGGGCGTTATGCGCTGGTCACGATGTGTATCGGCGGCGGGCAAGGCATCGCGGCGATCTTCGAACGGATCTGAAGCGCGGCATGTCGGCAGTAAGCGGTATCGAGCAATGAGGAAGGAAGGGATGCGGGAACTGAAAGCGATGAAGGGTGCGGTGCGCCGGCGCGGTTGGTTGGTGACGAGCGCTGCCGTGTTGCTGTGTGCCGGCGTAGCGGCGATGCTGCCTGCGCAGGCCTGGGCGGAAAGCGACGCGGTGAAGGAGTTGGCGGCGCCCCCGCCGATCCAGTTGCCGCTCAAGCCGAGCCCCGAATTCGCGAAGTTCCCGCGCTACGCCGGCATGCTGGGCTCGCGCCAGATCGTGCTGAAGCTCGGGCCGAAAAGCGACGACCCATCCGGCGTGCACGGCGAGTATCAGTTCACGGACACCGGCGCGGTGATCCTGATCGCGGGCGACCGCGACGGCGATACGCTTGAAGTCGAGGAATCGAACGACGGCACCCATATCACCGGCAACTGGGTCGGCAAGTTCGCGGCGGACGGCTCAGTGGCGGGTGACCGCATGAACGTCGACGATTCCGACCCGCAGCCCTTCGACCTGAAGCCACTGGCGGCAGGGCAGGCGGTCCCGCCGCCCGGCGCACCGGCGACCGCGAGTGCGGCTAATAAGGCTACGGCACAGCCTTCAGCGGGCGCTGCCACTACGCCGGCTGCGAGCGCCGCCGCCACTGGCGGCCACGCCGTGGGCGGCGTCAGCAATCTGCAAACCGGCGAATGAACCCGCAGCCGCGCGGCGCCCAACCGCTCGCACGCTGTGTCGCGAGCGAAACCCCGCCGGCTCGTCTACTCTTGCGGGTGCGGCGCGTGCCCTGAAACTGCGCCCTCCGTTCCCGTCTGCTTCTCACCAGAACTCACCATGACCCAATCCAAACACCAACGCGATCTGCAAACCCGCATCGTGCGTGCCGAGGACCAGCTCACGCCGGGCTTCGAGTCGTTCTCGATGCCGGTCACGCGGGCGTCGACGGTCGTGTTCCCCGATCTCGCCACCATGCGCGCGCTCGACTGGAAAAACGACGCGCAATGGCGCTACGGCCTGCATGCCACGCCGACTTCGCTCGCGCTGGCGCAACGCCTTGCCACCATCGAGGGCGGCAATCACGCGTTGCTGCAGCCGTCGGGGTTGTCGTCGATTTCGAACGTGTATTTCGGCCTCGTCAAAGCGGGCGACGACGTGCTGATTCCAGATAACGTCTATTCGCCGAACCGCGACCACGGCGACTGGCTGGCGCGCGATTTCGGCATCACCGTGCGCTACTACGATCCGATGATCGGCGCGGGCATCGCCGATCTGATCCAGCCGAATACCCGCCTGATCTGGCTCGAGGCGCCTGGCTCGGTGACGATGGAAGTGGCCGACGTGCCCGCCATCACTGCGGCCGCGCGCGCGCGCAACGTCGTCACGGCGATCGACAATACGTGGTCGGCGGGGCTCGGTTTCCGGCCGTTCGATCACGGCGTCGACATCTCGGTGCAGGCGCTCACCAAGTATCAATCGGGCGGCGGCGACGTGCTGATGGGCGCGACGATTACCGTCGATCGCGAACTGCATCTGAAGCTGAAGGCGGCGCGCATGCGCATGGGCATCGGCGTCTCGTCGGACGACTGCTCGCTGATTCTGCGCAGCCTGCCGACCATGCAACTGCGCTTCGAGCAGCATGACCGCGCGGCGCTCGGCCTGGCGAAATGGCTGAAGACGCGGCCGGAAATTTCAGCGGTGTTGCACCCGGCGCTCTCCGACTGTCCGGGGCATGAGTTTTACAAGCGCGACTTCACGGGCGCGGGCGGGCTTTTCTCCGTCGTGTTCGACGGCCGCTACAGCCCGGCGCAAATCGATACGTTCTGCGAGTCGCTCGAACTGTTCTCGCTCGGCTGGAGCTGGGGCGGTGCGCACAGTCTCGTGATGCCGTACGACGTCGCGTCGATGCGAACGGCAGGGCAGTGGCCGCATAGCGGAACCTTGGTGCGGTTCTATATCGGCCTCGAAGCGGAGGCGGATTTGCGTGCGGATATGGAGCAGTCTCTGGCCACGCTGGGTTAAACGTCCGACGACGTTTTTCCGTAGGAAGAGTGAGCCCATCGGGACATGTTCCCGGTGGGCTTTTTTCTTGTCAAGATAGCCAGTAAGCCTAACCATTCGGCCGAATGTTCGGCATTCGGTCTCGACGCTACGATGGTGCGCATCTCAACTTACGGTTGCCGCACTATGGTGAGCTTCGATGAATTTTTTCTTCTGGGCGTTGCTGAATCTCGGCGTGCCGATCATCGGCCCGATCTTCACGCTAGTGCTCGTCGCGCCCGCGCACGGCTGGCGTGTCGCAAAGGCGTTGATCGCCGGCTCGGTCAAAGACGGCCAACTGTTCTGGTGTGCGATCGGGATGTTTGCGTCGGCGGTTTATGAAGCAGTGACGGCGCTCGCGCGCGGAAGTGATGAGGCGCCGATTCCGGCGTACTACGTAGTCGGACTGTGCGTGGGGGCATTCACCTGTTCCAGCCTCGTGATGTCGGGTCTGGTCAATACGCATTACGAACGGACAAAGGCGAAGGCGCCGCCGCGAAACAAACCGTTTGCCGATGGGGCTTTCTCGCGCATTGAGATAGGTATGTCGATCCTCTTCGCATGCGGTGCCGCGTTTATCTTGGCATTCCTACATGTGCATCTGAATTAGCTTTTTTCAGATAGTGCAGCACATATACTTGTCTTCTCAAAGGAGGCACCCGTGAAGAAAATGACAATGTGGCTGACAGTAGAGGAAAACCACGCGCGCTTTCTGAAGTGGTGTGGGATCATCGGTCTCGTCGATTTCGCCAGCATGCTGGCGTTAATCACAGTGGACGTTCTGAAAAAATAACGTCACTGTCGGCGCTGGCCGCCATTGCATTGGCCAGCCCATCCAACCATCATCAGAACAGCCGCAGCAACCCGTCCAACCCGACATGGTTGAACGCCACGCTGGCCGCTTCACGCACCACCGGCTTCGCACGGAACGCAACGGAGAGCCCGGCTTCGGCCATCATCTTCAGATCGTTCGAGCCGTCGCCCATGGCAATAGCGCGGCTCGGTTCAATGCCCAATTGCGCGCACGTTTCACGCAGCGTGCGTGCTTTGACATCGGCATTGACGATCTCGCCGATAACCTTGCCAGTCAGTTTGCCGTCTACAATTTCAAGCGTGTTGGCGCAAGTGAAATCAAGGCCGAGACGTGCCTTCAGTTTCTCGGTGAAGAAGTTGAATCCGCCCGACACGAGCAGCGTTTTCAGCCCGGCCGCCTTCGCGCCAGCCAGCATCCGCTCGGCGCCGGGCGAGAGTTGCAGCCGCTCTTCGTACACACGTTGCAGCGCGCTCGCGTCGAGGCCTTCGAGCAGCGCCACGCGGCGCGTCAGGCTTTCGTTGAAGTCCTTGATTTCGCCGCGCATCGAGGCCTCGGTGATCGCGGCCACTTCCGCTTTCAGGCCGCAGAAGTCCGCAATCTCATCGATACACTCGATCGTGATCAGCGTCGAATCCATGTCCATCGCGACCAGTCCGAAGTCGCGCAACTGGCGGCCGGCTTCGACAAACGCGTAGTCCAGTTGATGGGTGCCGCAATAGACGTCGAGGTCGGCGCGCTGGGCGACGTTGGCGTCGGCAATGCGAATCGCGTTCGCGTCGACGACGCTGGCGTGCGAACCGCGCGCGAGCGCGACGAGCGTTTTGTGATGGTCGGCGGAAAGGGGCGCGGAGCTTTGAATGACGAGGTTCATGGACGACGACGCAGTAACGCGGAAAAGGACGGCGCGCGGCGCGCGCGGAAAATCCCGCTATTGTAACGGTTCGCCGGTGGGCCTTGCCGCTCGCGATCTGCTCGGAGGGGCACAGCATGCGCCGTTGGCAACCGGCAGGGAATGCTACACCGCCCCTCGCGGTGCACCTCGCCTTTGGCAACCAGCAGAGAACACCGCCCCACACCTCGCATCGCACCGTGCAATCCTGCGGCGCCCAGTTCATACTGGCGCATCGAACGACGCCCCGCAGCCGCTGCGTGCGCCGACCGTCGCATCCGCCTCTGCGCGGCGTGCAACGTCCGGCACGTGAACGCACCGGCATCCATGACGAGGCGCACCACTACGGAGACAACGCATGCCCCCGGCGACCGCCAGCCACGCATCCACTCTTGCGCGCGACTTCGATCTGCGCCACCTCGCTCCCGCTTTCCATGCCGATCCCTATCCGGTCTATCACGCATTGCGCGCTTACGAGCCGGTCAAGCGCATGCCGGACGGCTCACTCTTTCTGACACGGTTTCGCGACGTGCAGGCGGTGTATCGCGACGCGAAAACCTTCAGTTCCGACAAGACCGTCGAATTCAAGCCGAAGTACGGCGACTCGCCGCTCTACGCGCATCACACCACGAGTCTCGTCTTCAACGACCCGCCGCGCCACACGCGCGTGCGCAAGCTGATCGCCGGGGCGCTGACGGCGCGCGCCATCGCGGCAATGGAGCCGGGGCTGGTACGCCTCGTCGACGGCTTGCTCGATGCCGCCGCCGAGCGTGGCCGGATCGATCTGATCGGCGAGTTCGCGTCGGCGATTCCGGTCGAGATCATCGGTAATCTGCTGGATGTGCCGCACGCGGAGCGCGAGCCGTTGCGTGACTGGTCGCTCGCGATTCTCGGCGCGCTCGAACCGTCGCTGACCGAAGCGCAGTTCGAACGCGGCAATCGCGCGGTGGACGAATTCGTCGGCTATCTGCGCGATCTGGTCGCACGGCGCCGGCGCGAACCGGGCGACCCGCAGCATGACGTGCTGACGCGTCTGATTCAGGGCGAGGAGGGTGGCGAGCAATTGTCCGAAGCGGAGTTGCTGCAGAACTGCATTTTCATTCTGAACGCCGGCCATGAGACGACCACCAATCTGATCGGCAACGGCCTCGTCACGTTGACGCAATGGCCCGAGCAGCGCGCGGCGTTGCTGCACGAGCCGTCGCTGATCGAATCGGCGGTGGAAGAATGTCTGCGCTTCGAGAGTTCGAACCAGCTCGGCAACCGCATGGCGACCGTCGATACGGAGATCGGCGGCGTCGCGGTGGCGCGCGGCACGCCGGTTACGCTGTGCATCGGCGCGGCCAATCGCGACCCGGAACAGTTCGCGGATCCGGACCGCTTCGACATTCGCCGCGATCCGAACCGGCATCTTGCGTTCGGCTTCGGCATCCATCAGTGCGCCGGCTTGTCGCTTGCGCGGCTCGAGGCGCGCATCGCGATTGGTCGGTTCGTGCAGCGCTTTCCCGGTTATCGCCTCGACGGCGAGCCGACGCGCGGCGGACGCGTCCGCTTTCGCGGCTTTGCCGAGGTGCCACTAGAACTCGGACCGGCGGCCGGCCGCACGGCGTAGCTTTTGCCGTGCTGACGCAAGTCTTACAGCCCGTGCCGGCGCCCGTCGTCCCGCGACGCGCGCCGGCTCTGTCCGCAAAGCCGTGGCACGCTTGCTGCTTCATGTCAGGTCTTAGGCCCAGGGGAGCGCACGATGCCACACATGATCTGGAAAGGCGCAATCAGCTTCGGCCTCGTCCACGTGCCGGTTCAGTTGTATCCGGCGACGCAGTCCGAAAAAGTCGGCTTCAATCTGCTGGATAAGCGCACGATCGATCCGGTCGGCTACAAGCAGATCAACAAGCGCACCGGCAAGGATGTGACGCGCGATAACATCGTGCGCGGCTTCGAGTACGAGAAAGACAAGTACGTCGTGCTCTCCGACGACGAGATCCGCTCGGCGAACCCCGAGTCGACGCAGACAGTGGATATTCTGGCGTTCGTCGACGCCCCGGATATCTCGTTTCTTTACCTCGACACACCGTATTTCCTCACGCCCGACCGCAAGGGCGAAAAGGTCTACGCGCTGCTGCGCGAAGCCATGAAGGCGTCCGGCAAGATCGGCGTGGCGAGCGTGGTGCTGCACAACAAGCAGCATCTGGCGGCGCTGATTCCGGTGGGTCCGGTGTTGGCGTTGAACACGCTGCGCTGGGGTACGGAGGTGCGCGATTTCGACGAATTCAAGCTGCCGGCCGACGGTGTGAAGGCCGCGGGCGTGTCCGCGCGCGAACTCGACATGGCGAAGAAGCTGATCGACGACATGAGCGACAAGTGGGATCCGTCGCAGTATCACGACACCTTCCGCGACGACATCATGGCGCTGGTCGATCGCAAGATTCGCGCGGGCAAGACCGAGGAAATCACCGAAGTCGAAGCGCCGCACGAGTCGCGTCAATCCGCCGACATCCTCGATCTATCCGATCTGCTCAAACGCAGTCTTGGACGCGGCAAGGGCAAACCGGCGGCAGGCGGCCGCAAGCGCGCCGCGGACGACGACAGCGATGAGGCCGACGCGGATGCCGAGGCTGAGGCACCGGCCCGAAAGAAACCGCGCACGACTCGCACAGCGAGTAAGACGACAACGCGCGCCGGCGGCACCAGCGGCCGCGCCAGCACCAAGTCCGCATCCGCGCCGGCCGCCCGCAAACGTCGCGCGGCGGCCTGATCGTCGGCATCGCGCCTGAGCCCCTCCGACGACGTCATCGCCATGAACGACAGACTCGATCTCTACAACCGCAAGCGCCGCTTCGACGACACGCCGGAGCCAGCGGGCACGCGCGCCAAGCGCAAACCAGGCGGCCGGAAAACGACCCGCCAGGCCGTCCACGAGACGCTCTCATACGTGATTCAGGAGCACGACGCACGGCGCTTGCACTACGACTTCCGGCTGGAACTGAACGGCACATTGCTGTCGTGGGCGGTGCCCAAAGGGCCGAGCCTCGATCCATCGGTGAAGAGGCTGGCAGTGCATGTCGAGGATCATCCAGTCGAATACGGTTCGTTCGAAGGGGAAATCCCGCCGGGCAACTACGGCGCGGGCAGCGTAATTGTGTGGGATCGCGGCACGTGGGAACCGGTTGGCGGCGCGGCGGAAGCGGCGCGTTCCTACGCGGCCGGCAAACTCAAGTTCCATTTGCACGGCGAAAAACTGCAAGGCGGCTGGACACTGGTGCGCAGCCATATGCGCGGCAGCGGCGACAAGGAGCAGTGGTTGCTGATCAAGGAACGCGACGACGAAGCGCGCGATGAGAGCGACTACGACATCCTGAAGAAGCGCCCGGGCAGCGTGCTCAGCGGCAGCGCCTCGGTGGACAAAGGAAAAAAAACGACGACAGCGGACACTAAGGCCACACGCAAAACTGCGGCCTCTGATGCGAAGTCCACCGCAAAACGAGTCGGCAAAGGCGGCGCGAAATCCGCTTCATCCACCCGCGCCGATCCCACGCGACCGGACATCGTGGCGACGCGCAACACGCAGTCGCTACGTGAACTCGCGGCGACACCGTCGATCGAGGGCGCGGTGAAAGCCCGCTTGCCCGCGACCTTCAAACCGCAACTGGCGACGCTCGTCGATGCCGCGCCGCCCGGCGTTGAGTGGTCGTACGAAATCAAGTTCGACGGTTACCGCGTGCTGGCCCGAATCGATAGGACGGCCAAGGGAAGCGACGTCCAGGTATTCACCCGCGCCGGCAACGACTGGACCGCGAAGTTCAGCAAACAGGTCAAGGCGTTTGAACAACTCGGGATCGAAAGCGCGTGGCTCGACGGCGAAGCCGTGGTGCTGGACCAGAACGGCGTGCCGAATTTTCAGGCGCTGCAGAACGCCTTCGATGCGAATCGGCCGCAAGACATCATCGTCTACCTGTTCGATATACCGTTCCTGAACGGCTACGACTTGCGCGGCGTGCCGCTCGAACAGCGTCGCGCGATTCTGCGCGCCTTGATGGAAGACGTCGACGACAGCGTGCTGCGCTTCTCGAACAATTTCGACTTCAGCGCGGAAGACCTGCTCAGAAGCGCGTGCGACATGGCGCTGGAGGGCATCATCGGCAAGCGGCGCGACAGCGGCTATCTGTCGGGACGTTCGTCGACGTGGATCAAGTTGAAATGCCGCCGGCGCCAGGAGTTCGTGATCGGCGGCTATTCGGAACCGTCCGGCAGTCGAGCGGCATTCGGCGCGCTGCTGCTCGGCGTCTACGACAGCAAAGGCAAATTGAATTACGCGGGGCGCGTCGGCACCGGCTTCGACGCGGCGTTGCTGCGTTCGGTCAAAAAAGAACTCGATGCGCACGCGACCCAGCGCATGCCGTTTGCGGCCGCGCCGCGCGAGCGCAGTCGCACGCCGGTGCATTGGGTCGAACCGGTGCTCGTAGCCGAATGCAATTTCGCGGAATGGACGGGCGACGGCATCGTGCGTCAGGCGTCGTTCGTGAGTTTGCGCAATGACAAGCCGGCGCGCCAGATTGTCAAGGAAACACCTCGCCAGGGAGCCGACGTGCAACAGCAAAGCGATTCCATCTCCGACGACGCGCCGAAGCAACGTGCGGCGCGGAAAACTTCCGGTAGTACTGTGGCCGCATCCGGAGAAGAGAAAGCTGGCGCGGCAAAATCGAAGGCCAAGGCGAAGACGGCGGACGTGACAGAGGGCGGCGTAGGGAAACCCGGCGCAGAGCCGGACGACGGCGCTAAGGTCGGCGCAACGAAAACCGCAGCAACGAAAACCGCAGCAACGAAAACCACTGCCGGAAAAACCACCGCCACCAAACCCAAAACCGCCAAACCCACACCCGCAAAATCAACCACCGCTGCGCCGCCCGCCGAAGTCGCCGGCGTCCGCATCTCGCATCCCGATCGCGTCATCGACAAAAGCAGCGGCGCGCGCAAGATCGATCTCGTGCAGTACTACGAGTCGGTTGCCGAATGGATGCTGCCGCATCTGAAAGACCGTCCGGTGTCGCTGGTGCGTGCGCCCGAGGACATCGGCGGCGAGCTGTTTTTTCAGAAGCACAGCCAGAAGCTGTCGATTCCCAATGTCACGCAGCATCCGGGCCTCGACCCCGGCCATCCGCCGCTGATCACCGTCGATACCATCAAAGCGCTGGTCGGCGCGGCACAGATGGGCACCGTCGAATTTCACACGTGGAATGCCGTCGCATCGAATATCGAAAAACCGGACCGCGTCGTCTTCGACCTGGATCCCGATGCAGCGCTAGGTTGGGAACGCATGATCGAAGCCGCGCAACTGACGCGTTCGCTGCTTGAGGAACTCGGCCTCAAATCGTTCTGCAAGACGAGCGGCGGCAAGGGCTTTCATGTGGTCGTGCCGCTCGCGAAACAGGCCGGCTGGGACGAGGTAAAAGACTTCTCGCAAGCCGTCGCGCAGCACATGGCGGCAACGCTGCCCAAGTACTTCAGCGCGAAGATGGGCGCGCAGAACCGCAAGCAGAAAATCTTCGTCGACTACCTGCGCAATAACCGCGGCTCCAGCACGGTTGCCGCATTCTCAGCGCGGGCGCGTCCGGGGCTGGGCGTATCGGTGCCGCTTGCATGGGACGAAGTTGCCAGCACCACGGGCGGCGATCAGTGGACCATCGAAAACCTGCATGAGCGCCTCGCCGACCTCAAAAGCGACCCATGGGCCGACTACGCGAAGACGCGCCAGCGCATTACCGCGGCCATGAAAAAACGTCTGGACGATGCGAAGTAGGCGCCTCGACAGATTTTATTCAAACGACAAGGAGCAGATCATGAAGACCTCACCGCAATCATCCGATGGCGACAAGCAGGCGGACCCGCACGGCAAAAAGAATCCTGAATCGTTGCAGGAAGCCGCCGCGCCCTTGCCGCACGAAAACGACCAGAGTCCTGAGTCGCAGCACGAGGAGGATCCGCGCCGTGTCGGCAAGCAGGCGCATAGCGACATTGAACGCGGGCTGCAGGATACCGACCGTCGCGGCGGCGGCGAGTACCAGGAAAAGACGCAGAACGATGCGCACACCGACGTCAACTCCGATGACAAAGGAGCCGGCGGCGCACGCGGCAACAAGCATTGACAATGCGTCGGTTCGAGCGCCGTCGCCGGCGCATCGGTCTCAAACCGGCTCTCTGTCCCAGTAAGGCGGATCGCCGAAATGGGCCGCCAAGAATTCGATGAAGGCGAGCGTCTTCGGCGGCACGAACGAACGGCTCGGATACACGGCCCAGATCGCCACGTTCTCGGCGAGCGGATAGCTGTCCAGCACGCTGACCAGTTCGCCGCTGCGCAAGTAAGGCGCGACGTCCCACGTCGATTTGAGCGCGATGCCGAAACCGGCCAGCAGGGCGTCGCGGATCACTTCACCGTTGTCCGTGACGAGGCGCCCGCTCACGCGCACCGCGAGCGGTCCGGCAGGCGTCACGAAGGCCCAGTCGCGCTGGTCCGACAGAATCATGCACTCGTGTTCCGCGAGGTCCGAAGGATGATGCGGCGTACCGCGCGCGGCAAGGTAAGCGGGCGCCGCGCACAGCACCCGCCGGTTCACCGCGAGGCGCCGCGCCACCAGCGACGAATCCTTCAGCACGCCGACGCGGATCGCCACGTCGATACCCGCATCGACGAGATCGACCAACTGATCGGTGAGCCGCAAATCGACGCTCACGCCCGGATAGCGGCGCAGAAATTCGCTGATCACCGGCGACACGTGCTGCCGTCCGAACGAAGACGGCATCGAGACCCGCAAACGGCCCTGCGGCTCGGCCTGCGCCCGGCCCACCGAAGCGCGCGCGGCGGCGGCCGCATCGAGCAAGGCTTCGGCGCGCGTCATGAAGACTTCACCGTCCTGCGTGAGGCTGATGCGGCGGGTGGTTCGGTGCAGCAGACGCGCGCCGAGCAGCTTTTCCAGTTGCGCGATGCGAGAACTGGCCACCGCCGCGGACAAACCGAATTCGCGCCCGGCCGCCGACACGTTGGCGAGCAGCGCGGCGCGCACGAACAGGGCGACGTCGAGCAGATCGAGCCGCTCCCGTTCGCCGGGCGACGTGCGCTCGGGCGAAATAATAGGCAAGTTCATTCTTCTGAAATTCAAAAAGATGTTTCAGCCATTATGACGGTTTTAAAAGAATAAGAACCGTACTAGGATGACACCCATGAATCGCTGATACGCAACCGGCACCGCAGGCCGGCCGCAAAATTGCGATCTTTTCAATCTGATTCGAACCAACAGGAGCATGTATGAAAGCCGTCGGTCTCTACCGCTATTTGCCGATCGATCAAGCGGAAGCCCTGGTCGATGTCGAGATCCCGAAACCGGAAGCCACCGGTCGCGATCTGCTGGTCAAAGTCGAGGCGATTTCCGTCAATCCGGTCGACGCCAAAGTGCGTGCGCCGAAAGACAAGCTCGAGGAAACGCCGCGTGTGCTCGGCTGGGACGCTGCCGGCACGGTAGCCGCGATCGGGCCGGACGTCACGCTGTTCAAGGTCGGCGATCCGGTGTTCTATGCGGGCAGCATCACACGGCCGGGCGCCAACAGCGAGTTCCATCTGGTCGATGAGCGGATTGTCGGGCGCAAGCCGGCGTCGCTCGATTTCACACACGCGGCCGCGCTGCCGCTGACCGCGATCACCGCCTGGGAAGCGTTGTTCGACCGTCTCGGCGTGTCGCCGCAAGGCGCTGACGAAGGCCGCAGCGTGCTGATTTTCGGCGGCGCGGGCGGGGTCGGCTCGGTCGGCATCCAACTGGCGAAGCAGCTCGCGAAGCTGAAGGTGATCGCAACCGCGTCACGGCCCGAATCGGCGAAATGGGCCACGGAACTGGGCGCGGATCACATCGTCGATCACTTCGGCGACGTGCCCGCGCAATTGAAAAAGCTCGGCATCGACCAGGTCGATTATGTGCTGATGTTCAACGACACCGACAAGAACTTCCCGGCCGCGGCCGAGGTCGTCAAGCCGCAAGGCAGCATCTGCACGATCGTGGAAAACAGCGAGCCGGTGCCGGTCGAACTGCTGAAGGCGAAGAGCGCCGCGTTTCATTGGGAGTTCATGTTCACGCGCTCGATGTTCGGCACGCCGGACATGATCGAGCAGCACAAGCTGTTGACGGAAGTCGCGCGTCTCGTCGATGCGGGCACGCTGTGCACGACCGTCGGCCAGAACCTCGGCGCGATCAACGCCGCTAATCTGCGCCGCGCGCATCAACTGCTCGAAGAAGGGCGCGCGATCGGCAAACTGGTGCTGACGGGTTTCGAGGCGTAAATAGCGTTTCACCTGAAACGGGTTGCAACGGAAAACGGCCGGCATCGCAGCAATGCGCGCCGGCCGTGTTCATTTGCTGCACATCAAACTGTGCTATCCGGTGCGTCGAAATGCAGCAGGGCGGCGCGACGCGCGCTTTCGTCCACCAAGGCGCGACACGCGCAGAAAACGCGTCGCCGCAAGCGGGTTAACACCCGATTCGCAGGCAGCGCGCGCAGCGTCGCTTGGCGTTAGACTGGCAGGGCATCATGCTAAAACAGTTGCGTGTCTCGCGGCCCGGCATCATTGAGCCAGGCGGTGCGCGGGCAGTAGCGCTGAAGCGGGCGCGCAGCGGCACAACAACGAGGTGACAGTATGAGCTTCAGACTCTCCGCCGTTTCAGTTGTCGCTTCTCTCGCCTGCGCGCTCGCGCCCGGCATGCTCGTGCCGGTGGCTCACGCGGCCACGCCGATCACGGTCACGTCCCAGTCCGCCCTCGACGGCCCAATCCGCTACACGGTGCGTGTCACGTCGAAACAGTTCGGCAACTCGCAGGAAACCCGCACGATCCGCTCCGGCGAATCGGACGACTTCACGTGGAAGACGGTGCCGCCGGGCGGCCCGGTTCCCGCGACCGATGCGTGCCCGAACTACGCGTCGCTGCCGACCGACACCAACGGCGCGATGATCCGGCAGACGCAGATCCGTTTCGCGCCAGTGGTCGGCGGCGACGGCACGGCAACTGTGCAATTGAGCTTCCAGGCGCAGACGCCGAAGGGCGTGAAAACCGTTACGAGCGGCGGCAAAACGCTCAAGTGTCCGAACGACGTGAGCGTCAGTCAGATCGTGCGCTTCACGATGCCGGTCAACGGCAGCACGAAAACGCTCACGCTCAGCGACGGCACGGAAGTCGCGATCAGCGCGAAGCGTTGAGTCCGGCGCGTGACGGGAGCACAGCGGCGGACCGCGGCGCGGCTCAGCGCCGTGCCGCGGTCCGCTCCACGAGCCGCGCCGACAGAAACCGGTGCTCGGCGGAAAAGAGCCGCCGGTACGTGAGCAGCACCGCGCCCACGGTCCCCAGCGTCGACGACGCGGCGATCAGGAACATGATCACGATCTGATAACGCACCGCCTGCAACGGCGATTGCCCGGCCAGCACCTGGCCGGTCATCATGCCGGGCAGACTCACCACGCCGACCACGGCCATCTGATTGAGCGTCGGCATCATGCCCGCCCGCACCGCCTGGCGCGCCGGCGCCTGTGCCGCCTCCCAACGCGTCGCGCCGAGTGCGAGCGCCATGTCGACGCGGTCGCGCCGCGCGGTCAATTCCTCGGTCATCCGTTCGATGCCGAGCGACACGCCGGTCAGCGTATTGCCGAGGATCATGCCGAGAATCGGAATCGCATATTGCGGCTCGTACCACGGGTGAATGCGGATCACGACGAACAGCCCGACCGCGGCCACCAGCCACGAACTGACCCAGATCGACAGCACGCTGTCCGCGCGTTGTCCGCGATACGTGCGGTTGCCGCGCTGCGCGCCAGCGAAGCCGGCGATCAGTGTCATCACGATCATCAACGGCAACACCACGTACCAGCGGTCGTAACGGAACACCCAGCCGAGCACGTAACCGATCGCCAGCAACTGCACGATGGTGCGCACGGCGGCCCACGCGAGCTTGCGTTCGAGATCGAGCTTGAGCGCTACCGACACGGCACCGTTGACGACGATCAGCAACGCGGCGATTGCGACATCCCACAGACTCAGGTTTTGCAGTGTCATTGGCCGGACTCCTGGTGATCCTGATGCGCGGGCGGTAGCTCGGACCGTGCGGTTTCGTCGAGTACGCCGGCGCGCATGGTCAGATGCCGCGCGCTCATGCGCGTGGCTTGCGCCGGATCGTGAGACACCCAGACCGACGCATGACGTCCGGGGTCGGCGTCGAACCAGGCGTGCACCAGACCTTCGATCGCATGCGACGACTCCGGGTCGAGCGAGGCAGTCGGCTCGTCGAGCAACAGCACCTCGGGCGCGAGTTGTAGCACGCGAATCAGCGCGGCGATCTGCGCCTCGCCGCCGGACAGTTCACTTGCGCGCTTGTCGAGAAAGTCGTCGCCACGGCCGGCCTGAGCGGCGAGGCTCGCCGCGCGCGCGCGATCGAAATGTACGTCGCGGTACGTGCGCAACTCGAACGGGTAGCGCAGATTGTCTTCGACGCTGCCGTCGAGCAACGCGGGCCGCTGCCGGATATACGCGACGTTGCGCCGGTAGCGCGGAATGGCGGCGCGTTCCACCGGCGCGCCATGCCACATGATGCGTCCCGCATCGAGCGGATCGAGCAGCGCGAGGGCGCGCAGGAACACGCTCTTGCCCGAGCCGGACGGCCCGGTGATCGCGACGCGGTCGCCCGCCTTTAAAGCGAAGGTGGTCGGCTGCAGCAGCGTCTGCCCGCGCACGGCATCGCGCCGGACGATGCCGTCGGCGAGGACTAATGGAACATCGGTCATGTGTGAATTTGTAATGGGGGATGCGTAAGGTCGAAGCGCGCTGCGACGTGTGCGTGCAACCCGCGTGCAACATGATAAAGCGGCAACGGCACGGCGCCGGCCGTCCATGGATCGGGCATGCAACGTGCTGCACGGTGCTCAACGTAGAAAAATTAGCGGAGCCTCTCAATGGCAGTGTCGAGCACGACTGGACGGCGGATCGGAAAAATCATCGCGTGGCTGCTGGCGATTATCGTCATTCTGATTGTCGCGCTGACTATTTTCATTCTGACCTTCGACTGGAACCGGGCAAGGCCCTATATCAACGACAAGGTCACGCAAGCCATCGGCAGGCCGTTCGCCATCAACGGCGATCTGAAGGTCGGCTGGCGGCATCCGGTCGGCGAAACCGGCTGGCGCGGCTGGGTGCCGTGGCCGCGTTTCTCGGCGGCCAATATCACCGTGGGCAATCCGGACTGGACGAAGCAGCCGCACTTCGCCACGCTCGACGAGATCGACTTCCAGGTCAAGGTGCTGCCGCTGCTCGCGCACGACATCGTGATTCCCACGATCAACCTCGTGAATCCTTCGGTCGACCTCGAGCGCGTGCTCGACGGGCGCAACAACTGGACGTTCAAACTGGCGTCGTCGAGCGGGCCTTCGGAATGGAAGCTCGATCTGCACGATATCGCCTTTGCCAAGGGCAACATTGCGTTGTCCGATCAGCAGAAGAAGGTCGATCTGCAGATGGCGATCGACACGCTCGGCCAGCCGATTCCGATCGGCGAAGCAATGAAACAGCAGGAAGCGGCGTCGCGCAGTTCGTCGGCGCAAACCATCGGCAAGTCGGGCGCGAACAAGCTGACGCAGCAGGCGAATGCGCAAGCGGCGTCGGAGGCTGCGGCGGCGTCCGCGGCGGCGGCTTCGGGCGCGTCGTCGACGGATATCAGCGCGTCGGGTACGACGGCGGCCACGGGCGCCTCGGGCGGCCTGGTCGCGGGCGGCTCGAAGGGTGCGAGCGAGGCGGTCGCTGCAGGCGCGAGCGGGGCGGTCGTGGCCTCCGCGCCGGGTTCGGTTTCGAACGCTTCGACCGCGAGCGAAGCGCAAGCCGGCGCGAAGCAGGAGATTCCGCCGTACGCGATCGGCTGGACGGTCAAAGGGACTTACAACAAGACGCCGGTGTCGGGCAGCGGTAAGGTCGGCGGTGTACTCGCGTTGCAGGACGCGAACCGGCCGTTCCCGGTCCAGGCCGATGTAAAGGCCGGCGATCTGCATGTCGGACTCGTCGGTACGATCACCGATCCGGCGCATCTCGCCGCGGTCGATCTGCGCCTCTGGCTGCAAGGCAACAGCATGGCGCGCCTGTATTCGCTGACGGGCGTGACCTTGCCCGACACGCCGCCGTATGCGACCGAAGGGCGGCTCGTCGGCCAGTTCAAGTCCACCGGCAACGTCTTCAAGTATGAAAACTTTACAGGCCGGGTCGGCGGCAGCGATATCAACGGCTCGCTGACCTACACGGCACGTGAACCGCGTCCGCTGCTGCAGGGCGAACTCGTCTCTCATCTGCTGCAGTTTTCCGATCTGGCGCCCGTGATCGGCGCGGATTCGAACGCCAGCAAGGCCAAGCGCGGCGACGCGACGGCGCAGCCGTCCAACAAGGTGCTGCCCGTCGAGGAATTCCGCACCGACCGCTGGAAGGCGATCGACGCCGACGTGAAGTTCACCGGCCGGCGCATCGTCAAGGACGTGAATCTGCCGATCACCGATCTGTACACACACATCGTGATGACCGCCGGCGTGCTTTCGCTGGAACCGTTGAAGTTCGGCGTGGCCGGCGGCACGCTCGCTTCCGACATTCATCTGGACGGCGGCGCGACGCCGCTCAAGGGCCGCTTCGCGACGTCGGCGCGGCATTTGAAGCTCAAGCAGTTGTTCCCGAACTTCAAGACGATGCAGAACGCGCTCGGCGAAATCAACGGCGACGCCGCACTGACCGCGACGGGCAATTCGCCGGCGGCGCTTGCGGCCACATCGAACGGCGAGGTGAAGGCATTGATCACGGACGGCACGGTGAGCCGTCTGCTGATGGAAGCGGCGGGGCTGAACGTGGCGAACGTCGTCTATGAAAAACTGTTCGGCAATCGCGACGTCAAGATCAACTGCGCGGCCGCCGATTTTGTAGCGACTAACGGCGTACTCGAATCGCGCGTCTTCGCGCTCGATACGGACGACGCCGTGATCAATATCGACGGCAACGTGAATCTGCGTGACGAGTCGATGGACCTCGGCGTGCATCCGCATACCAAGGGATTCCGTGTCTTCTCGCTGCGCTCGCCGCTTTACGTGAAAGGCACCTTCAAGGACCCGCACGTGGGCGTGAATGCGGCCGCGCTGGCGTTGCGCGGCGGCGCGGCGGTCGGCCTCGGCTTGATCAATCCGTTCGCGGCGCTGATTCCGTTACTCGCGCCGAGCAACAACAAGCCGTTGCCCTGCACGCAGATGCTCGAACAGATCCGTCAGGCGCCGACAGCGCCGCCGCCGGGCGTGAAGCAGCAGCCCAAGTCGGCGATTTCTCTGGATGGCGCGCCGGTCAACAAGTCTTCGGGCGGAGCTTCGTCGCCGGCTACGGCGGATAAGAAGAAGCCGGCGGTGATGTCGCCCGCCAGCGCGGCTACTTACAAGGGAAGCTGATGCCTTTCATCCTGCCTTCGGATTGGCTGAGCTGGAGTTTTGGCGGCGGCCTGTCCTTGATCCTTTTGTGGCTGATCAGTGTGCCGCCCGGGCGCGGCCACTTCGACGACGTCATGATGAAAGAAGACAAGGCGAGTGCCGCACGCGCGCGCAGACAGATCACCTGAGATGACAAGTCGAATCAAGGAAAGGTGGTGACGCAACGCCGTCCGACGAACTGTGCGAACAGACGGTGTTGCGAATCTGAAGGTCTACCGTAAAGCCAAAGGTCTACCTGAGCGAGCGCGGCGCGGCGTCTCCGGCAGCATCCTGCCGACGCACCCCGCGACGTGCGCCGCCGACGCGTGTCGCGCCGAATTCCGTCAGGATCTTGCCGCGAGCGCGGCTGGCAAACACCAGAAAGCCGAAGCCGTCTGCCTCATACCAGTAGCCGCCGTTCTCAAGACCATCGAGCGGCTGCTCCAGCGCATTCGTAATGGATTCGATACAGCGACGCCGCAATTCCGCGGGTGCCGGATAGGGCGGTTGCGCGCCACGCACACTGCACAGGAGGACATCGAGCCCCGGCAGCACGTGCGCATAAAGGATCGGCTCGTCTTGCGCGCGAGCACGCGCAATCTTGGTGTCGAGCTGACCGAACGGCTTGAAATGCCGTAGTACCGCGAGGAACGACTCATCGCCGTCCACCTTCGCGCGTCTACGCTTTTTCGGGAAGGACATAAAAATTCGCCTGAAAAAGAATTGCAAGAAACGCAGCGTCCTCATGCGACCACTCCCGGCTTCGCGCGCCGCACGTCGATCTTTTATAGCATACGACAAGGTCGGATTCACGGTGATTCGACAACAACGCCGCCCCACCGCCTCCCGCACGAATCATGCCGAACCGCCTCGCCGCGCGCTTTCGCTTCCCATCCCATCTGGTTCCATCATAGACGCACGAAGCGTCGAAAAATCATCTCATACCAATAAAAAAGTCATTTTTATGTGGGCGGGCGCATCTTGCCGATACGTTGAAATATCTCGAATTCACGTCGATAATGGCCCGTCCGGCTGCACTGCGCCGAGCTCGCCGATGCCACACCGCAAAGTCCCGCCGGCGCGGCGTTGCGTCGCTGGTCATGAGCCGCCGCGGCTTGAGCGACCCTTTGCGACCCTTCGGGCGAACATGAAACTATTCACCAAGGGTCTGCTGCTGATTGCAGTGCCGAGCGCGGTCGAGCTGGCGCTTCTTGGCGTCGTCTTCGATACCCAGGAGCAGACAGCGCAGGCCGCCCAGCAGGTCACCAACAGCAAGCAGATTCTCTATCAGTCGTCGGCCATCATCGATCCGCTGCTGCGCCAGGCGGCGCGCGTCCGCACGGGCATGGTCATCGGCGATGCGTCGCTGCTCGACCGCCATACGGTGTGGGTCGATCTCGGCGACCGGCTGTCGAATCTCGAGGGGCTGGTCGCCGGCACGCCGCATCAGGTCGAGCGCGTGCACAAGATGCAGCGGGCGATCGACGCGTATCGCACGCAGACTGTCGCGAGCTCGCAGGCGCTGCGCGAAGGGCGTCGTCCGACTTCGTTTGCGGCGCTGGAGACTGGCACTTTGCCGCAGCAGATCGCCGTGTTTCGCGATGAGCTCGCGGCGTTCGGCGACGAGGCGTCGCGGCTCGACGCCGAGCGCTCGGCCGCGCTCGCGCAGCGGCGTGACCGTCAGCAGTACGCGCTGATCGGCGCTGTGCTGGGCTCGATGCTGATCTGGGCCGCCACCGCGGTGGTCTTTGCGCGCAGCATCGGCCGACGGTTGGAAGTGCTGACCGAGAACGCCGAGCGTTTGGGCAGCGGGCGCACGCTGGCGCCGGCGCTGTCGGGTAAGGACGAAATTGCCGCGCTCGACGCCGTGCTGCATCAGACTGGTGCGCGCCTGCGTCAGGCGGAAGCCGAGCAGGCCATGCTGAAAACGCGGCTCGAAGCGCGCGCGCGGGAACTGGCGGGCGTCAACGAGGAACTGCGTCAGGAGACGCAGGATAATGAAATGTTCATCTACAGCGTGTCGCACGATCTGCGTTCGCCGCTGGTGAATCTGCAAGGTTTCTCGAAGGAACTGCAGGTCTCGTGCGACGAACTGGACAGCGTCGTCGAGGCGGCAAAATTGCCGGAGGCCGAGCATCGACGCATGACGCATATTCTCAACGGCGAAGTGCGCGAGTCCTTGCAGTATTTGCGCACGGCAGTGACGCGGGCCGCCGCGATTATCGACGCGCTGCTGCGCATCTCACGCGCCGGCCGGCTCGAGTACCAGTGGCAGCGCGTGAGCGTCGGGCGCGTGGTGGGCCGGGTGGTCGATGCGCTGCAGGGCGCGATCGGCCAGCATGCCGCCGTGGTGACCGTGCGCGACTTGCCGCCCGCATGGGGCGACCCCGGCGCGATCGAACAGATTTTCAGCAACCTGATCGGCAACGCGCTGAATTATCTCGACCCGGCACGCAACGGGCGGATCGAAGTCGGCGCACTGGAACCCGAACCGGTCGAGCCGGCCGAGGCGGGCGAGCCGCGCGCGGTCCGCATGCGCACGTATTATGTGCGCGACAACGGCCTCGGCATTCCGGCCGCGTATATGTCGAAAGTGTTCCGGGCGTTTCAGCGCCTGCACGGCGACGTCGCGAACGGCGACGGCATCGGTCTCGCGGTAGTGCGCCGCACGGTGGAGCGGCATGGGGGCCGCGTGTGGGTCGAGTCGGCGGAGGGCGCGGGGTCGACGTTTTTCGTGGTGTTGCCGGAACAGCCCGCGCGTCTTTGAGCTTCGGCAGGCAAACAGGGCGGCGGCGCGGATAATCACAAGCGGCGAGCATCAACCAATCGTTGAGCACGGAGAGCATATGAATCACGGGGAAACGGTCAGCATCGTACTGATCGAAGACGACGACGGCCACGCCACGCTCGTCGAGCGCAATCTGCGCCGTGCCGGCATTTCGAACGGTTTCGTGCGTTTTCGCGACGGCCAGCAGGCACTCGATTATTTCTTCGGCCCGGCGCCGTCACCAGCCGACGCCGACGCGAGTTCCGCAGCCGACCCCGCTCACAGCGCTGTACCCGCACGCGAAGATTTGCTGAATTTCGTCGTGCTGCTCGATCTGAAAATGCCGCGGGTGGACGGCTTCGAAGTCTTGCGGCGCCTGAAAGAATCGCCGCAGACGGCCGCCGTGCCGGTGATCGTCCTGACCACGACCGACGACCCACGCGAAATCGCGCGTTGCTACGAACTCGGCTGCAACGTCTACATCACCAAGCCGGTCGAATACGATGCGTTTATCGAAGCCGTGCGCCGCCTCGGGTTTTTCCTGCAGGTGGTCAAGCTGCCTTCCGGGCATCGTCTCGCGGCGCCTTGATGGAAGGTTCGCATGAAGCCGGCCGAAAGCCGCTCATGACAAGATAGACCACTTGTTGACTTTAGCCAGAGAAGACTCCGCATGACCGAAGAAGTGTCCCCGCAGCCCGCCGCCTACGTGCTGGTCGTCGATGACGACGAAGGCATCCTGCGGCTCGCGCGCAAGTCGCTCGAGCGCGCCGGCTGCCGGGTCGCGATCTGCGCCGGCGTCGAAGCGGCCCGTGACCGGCTCGCGGGCGGCGGTCCCGACCTGCTGGTGCTCGACTATCAGCTCAGCGGGCCCGAGACGGGCCTGGACTTCTTCCGCCGTCTGCGCGCGGAAGGCGTGCGGATTCCCGCCATCCTCGTGACCGGCTTTACCGACGAATCGCGTGTCATCGAGGCGCTGCGCGCGGGCGTGTCCGACGTCGTGCCGAAATCCGGCGATTACCTCGATTACCTGCCCGAAGCCGTCGAACGGGTGCTCTCGCAAGTGCGCCTGCAGCGCGCGTCGGACGAAGCCTTGCTGCTGCGCGATCGCGAGCAGCATTACCGCACCTTGTCGGAGGCGCTGCCGCACCTCGTCATGACCTGCAACGCCACGGGCGACTGCGATTTTCTGTCGAAGCAGTGGTACGACTACACGGGCCTTGCTGAAAGCTGTTCGTACGGTCTTGCCTGGCTCGACGCCGTGCATCCTGACGACCGCGAAGAGATTCGCCGAAGCTGGCTCAAAACAGTGTCAGGCAACGCCGGCGATTACCGGCACGAGTTGCGGATTCGCCGTCACGATGACGAATATCGCTGGTTCGAGTTGCGCGTGGTGGCGATGCGCGACGCCGACGGCAACGTCAGCAAATGGTTCGGCAGTTGCACGGACATTCATTCGCAGCGCGAGGCGGCCGAGGAGCGCGAACGGCTGCTGGCGTCGGAGCAGGCCGCCCGCCAGACCGCCGAAGAAGCCAATCGCGCCAAAGACCGCTTTCTGGCCATGCTGTCGCATGAATTGCGCACGCCGCTCACGCCGGTGCTCGCCGGCGCCAGCGTGCTGGAAATGATTCCGGGTCTGCCCGATCAGGCGCGAGCGAGCGTGCGCATGATCCGCCGCAACGTCGAACTCGAAGCGCGGCTGATCGACGACCTGCTCGATCTCACGCGCGTGGCGAACGGCAAGCTGCGGCTGTCGCTGGAAACCGTCGACGTGCACGACGTGATCGACAGCGTGCTCGAACTGTTTCGCAGCGAGATTCAGGTCAAGCAGCAGGACGTGCACGTTCATAAGGACGCGCAGCATCATTATGTGCTGGCCGATCGCGCGCGGCTGCAGCAAATGCTGTGGAACCTGATTCGCAACGCCGCCAAGTTCACGCCGGACGGCGGCCATATTTATGTACGCACACGCGACGAACGCATGCACGTGCAGATCTCGGTCGAAGATACGGGGATCGGCATCGAGCCGGACCAGATCGGCAAACTCTTCAACGCGTTCGAGCAGGGCAACCAGAACATGACGCGGCAGTTTGGCGGCCTCGGCCTCGGACTCGCGATCACGAAGGCGTTGACCGACGTGCATGGCGGAACGGTGACCGCGCAGAGCCCAGGCGCGCATTGCGGCGCGACCTTCGCGATCACCTTGCCGACCGCTGCGGCGCCGGAGGTGACTTCACCGGTCGTGGTGCCTGACGAAGTGCATTCGGCCGGTCTGCTCAACATCCTGCTGATCGAAGATCATGTGGACACCGCCGAGGTCATGGAGCAGCTGATTCGCAGCCTCGGCCATGAAGTCACGACCGTGGGCCGGGTCGACGACGCGTTGGCCGCGACACAATCGCAGACCTTCGATCTGGTCGTCAGCGACGTAGGGTTGCCAGACGGTACCGGTCTCGACTTTATCAAAGCGTTCCGCGAGCACTCGGACGCACCCGCGGTCGCGCTAACCGGCTTCGGCACCGACGAAGACGTGCGCCGCTGCCTGAGCGCCGGCTTCACTTCGCATCTGACCAAGCCGGTCAACTTTAGCCAGCTCGAGACGATGATCGAAGGCGCGGTGACTCTGAAGGAGCAGCGGGACGCGTGAGCGTGTGGTCCATTGGCGTTGACGCCAGGTAAGCAAAAGGCCTGTTGCGACTTTAATCGCAACAGGCCTTTTATTTATGACCAACTCCGGCTGATACGCCGGACTATTTAACGCGGTGAGTTCTTCAACGAATCGCGGATTTCACGCAGCAGCAGAACATCTTCCGGCGTCGGCGGCGGTTCTGCCGGCGCGGCTTCGGCCGGCTTGCGCAAGTTGTTGATGAACTTGACCATCAGGAAAATGATGAACGCGAGAATCAGGAAGTTGATCAGCACGGTAATGAACGAGCCGTAACCGAACACGGCAACGCCCGCCGTTTGCAAGTCTTTATACGACTCGGGGCTGCCCTTGAAGCTGGGCGGAATAGCGCCGAGGCGAACGAATTTATTGGAGAAATCGAGGCCGCCGGTGGCGAGCCCGACAACCGGCATGATCAGGTCTTTAACAATTGAATTGACGATGGTGGAGAACGCGCCGCCGATAATCACACCGACTGCAAGATCCATCACGTTGCCCTTGAGGGCAAATTCCTTGAATTCCTTGACCATGCTCATAGAGGTTCCTCCCAGAAGTCGATGTTCGAATGATACCAACCTGAGAAGGATAGGCTAGTCTTTTGGCCGGCAACGCGCGGTTTGTTTCTTTATTGAGGAAACTGTGACTCGCTATGCCGCGCGTGTTCGATATGCGCGGCAAATGTGACCGGGTCGGTATTGGTGCCGCACAGCAGAACGCCGACGCGCTTGCCTTGCAACTGTTCGCGCAGCGGGCCGAGCAAACCCGCGGTAGCCGCGGCGCAGGCCGGTTCGACAGCGAGCTTCAGTTGTCCGAACAAGGTCAGCATGGCCGCGCGCAACTGGTCGTCGGATACCGTGACGAGCTGATCGATATGACGGCGGCACAATTCGTAGCTGTATTCTTCGGTGTGCGGCGACATGAGCGAGTCGGCAATGCCGTGCATCTGGCGCATCTTGACCGTGTGATTGGCGGCGAAACTCTTGCCCATCACGTCCGCGCCTTCGGGTTCCACGCCATACACATGCACGTTCGGATTCGCGAGCCGCATGGCGGTCGCGACACCCGCAGCGAGGCCGCCGCCGCCGATCGGCACGATCACCGCTTCGAGATCCGGCGTTTGCGTGGCCCATTCGTAGCCGAGCGTGGCTGAACCCAGCACCGTGCGATAGCCGTTGAACGGATGCACGAAATAGCGGCCTTCTTCGGCCTCGATCCGGCGCACCAGTTCGAATGCTTCGGCAATGTCCTGCGCGAACGCGATCTCGGCGCGATATTGCCGGCACAGCGCCACGCGCGCCGGATTGGCCGCGCGAAACAGCACGACCTTGGCGCTGATGCCCAGACGCATGGCCGCATACGCGACCGCCACCGCATGATTGCCGCCCGACACGCAAGTGACGCCCGCGCTGCGCTGCGCTTCGTCGAGTGCGAGCAGGTTGGTGAACGCGCCGCGCGCCTTGAAGCTGCCACCCGCCTGCAACAGCTCGAACTTGAAGTTCACCACCGTGCCTTCCAGCGACGGAAAGTCCACCCGGTCGAACACCGGCGTTCGCGCCACCCACGGCGTCAACGCAAAGTGCTGTGCGGCGATGTCGTCGAGCGTGGGGATCGGCTCGCCGTCGATCGTATGGTCGGTGTGTTGCGGCGTGGCGGTGGACATGGCGTGGGCGTGCTTGGGTCGGTATGGGTAAGACTCTTTCTACATCTGCCAGTTTCAGTGCGCGTGCGCGTCGACCGACATGCTGTGAATGAATTTCTGCAGGAAGCGCTCGCACGCCACCAGTTGATCCAGCTCGACGAATTCGTTGGGCTTGTGCGCCTGCTGAATGTCGCCGGGGCCGCAGACGATGCTCGGAATGCCCGCCAGCGAGAACAGGCCGGCTTCCGTGCCGTAGGCAACCTTGCGCTTGTCCTGGTCGGCGGTCAACGCGCGCACCAGTTGCGTGATGGCAGCTTGTTCAGACGAATCCAGTCCGGGTGCCGCGGCGATCTTGGTGATCTCGATGGCCGCCGATGGATGCTCGCGCAACATTTTTGGCAGCAGCGTTTCACGCGCGTATTGATCGATACGCGCGAAGATCGGTTCGGGATCGAGCGTGGGCAGGTTGCGGAATTCGAACTGGAACTTGCATTCGGCCGGCACGGTATTGATTGCGTTGCCGCCGATGATCGTGCTGGTCTGCGCGGTAGTGAAGGGCACGTCGTACAGTTCGTCGAAAGGACCCTGCTCGCGGAATTGATCGGCCATATCGCGGATGTAGCAGATCAGACGCGCGGCGTATTCGATCGCGTTCAAACCCTTCGGCGTCAGCGACGAATGCGCCGCCTGACCGCGCACGCAGCACTGGTAGGCATTGATGCCTTTGTGCGCCACGATAGGCCGCATGCTGGTCGGTTCGCCGACGATGCAGCCGTCCGGTTTCACGCCGCGCTTCATCAGGTCGGCGATCAGGAGCGGCGCGCCGGCGCAGCCCACTTCCTCGTCGAAGGAGAGTGCAAAGTGAATCGGCTTGGCGAGTTTGGTGCGTTGCATCTCCGGCACGAGCGTCAGCGCCGCGCCGATGAAGCCTTTCATGTCGCAGGTGCCGCGGCCGTACAGCTTGTCGCCGCGAATCTCCGGCTTGAACGGATCGCTGTCCCATTGCTGGCCATCCACGGGCACGACGTCGGTGTGGCCCGACAGCACCACGCCGCCGTTCGTTTCGCCGTTGTGCGCGGGAATCGTCGCGAACAGGTTGGCCCATTTGCCGCTTTCGTCGTGCGTGAGCGTGGCCTCGACGCCGACCGCACGCAATTCGTCGCGCACGGTTTCGATCAGGCCGAGATTCGGATTGCGGCTGACCGTGTCCATCGACACGAGACGGGTGACCCACGGGAGCGAAGCGGGAGAAGACGAGGTGGACTGCGGCGTGGACTGCGCTGTTTCAGCGACATGAGACATGACAAGACTCCGGCATTTGAGTCTTTCGATCATACCCAAAAAAAAGACGCCCGTATGCTGCGGTGCGCGTTTGCGCACCGCAGCATGAACGGAAAAAACGCTGGACGTACCCCGGTTTTCGACGCTGCGCCAGCGCAGCCGCGCATGCCGCGAACTTATCGCGCGGCTGCGCTAGCCGCCGTGCCGCGACTCGGCGTGCCGAGCGCGCGTAAGGTTTCCTTGACCGTCGCGACACGCACCGCCAGATCGGGGCTGCGCGTTTCGATGCGCAGCTTGTCCTGGCCCGCGAGCTTGATGTGCTTGTGTTTCTGCACCATCTCGATGATCCGCATCGCGTCGATCGGCGGGTTGGGGATGAACTGCAAGCCGATCACCGCTTCGCCTGCGTCGATCTTCGAAATGCCCAGCGGCTTCGCCGCCAGCCGCAGACGATGCGTCTCCACCAGCGCCTGCGCCTGCGGCGGCAACTTGCCGAAGCGGTCGATCAGTTCTTCCTGAATGCTGTCGATCGAATCGTTGTGTTCGCAATTAGCCAGCCGTTTGTAGAGCGACAGACGCTCCTGCACATCGCCGCAATAGTCGGCGGGGAGAATCGCCGGCGCGTGCAGGTTGATCTCGGTGGTCGCGGCGAGCGGCGCGGTGAGGTCCGGCTCCTTGCCCTCCTTGAGCGCCTTCACCGCGTCGTTCAGCATGTCGGTGTAGAGCTGGAAGCCGATTTCGTGAATCTCGCCGGATTGTTTATCGCCGAGCACTTCGCCCGTGCCGCGAATCTCGAGGTCGTGCATGGCCAGATAGAAGCCCGAGCCGAGTTCTTCCATCTGCTGGATCGCTTCGAGGCGGCGTTGCGCCTGTTTGGTCAGCCCTTGCGGATCGTGCACCAGCAGATACGAATACGCCTGGTGATGCGAGCGGCCCACACGGCCACGCAACTGATGCAATTGCGCGAGGCCGAACTTGTCGGCGCGATGAATCAGGATCGTATTGGCGCTCGGCACGTCGATGCCGGTTTCGATAATCGTCGTGCACAACAACACGTTGGCGCGTTGCGCGACGAAGTCGCGCATCACGCGTTCGAGTTCGCGTTCATGCATCTGTCCGTGCGCGACCGCGATGCGCGCTTCGGGCACCAACGCTTCGAGCATTTGCCGGCGATTTTCGATCGTCTCGACCTCGTTGTGCAGGAAGTAGACCTGGCCGCCGCGCTTCAACTCGCGCAGCATGGCTTCGCGAATCACGCTGTCTTCCTCGCGGCGCACGAAGGTCTTGATCGCGAGGCGCTTTTGCGGCGCGGTGGCGATCACCGAGAAATCGCGCAGCCCTTCGAGCGCCATGCCGAGCGTACGCGGGATCGGCGTGGCGGTCAGCGTGAGCACGTCCACTTCGGCGCGCAAGGCCTTCAGAGCCTCTTTCTGACGCACGCCGAAACGGTGTTCCTCGTCGATGATTACGAGGCCCAGCCGCTTGAACTGCACATCTGACGAGAGCAGTTTGTGCGTGCCGATCACGATATCGACCGTGCCTTCGTTGATCTGCTGGATCGCCGCGCTCACCTCTTTGGTGGATTTGAAGCGCGACAGTTCGGCGATCCGCACCGGCCAGTCGGAGAAGCGGTCGCTGAAGGTTTGCGTGTGCTGCTCGGCGAGCAGCGTGGTGGGCGAGAGCAGGGCGACCTGTTTGCCGCCCATCACCGCGATGAACGCCGCACGCAGTGCGACTTCCGTTTTGCCGAAGCCGACGTCGCCGCACACGAGGCGATCCATCGGTTTGCCGCTCGTCATGTCGCCGATCACGGCCGCGATCGCCGCGGCCTGGTCCGGCGTTTCCTCGAAACCGAAGCTCTCCGCGAACTTCACGTAATCCTTCGGTTCGAGCGCGAACGCGTGACCTTGGCGCAGCGCGCGGCGAGCATACAGGTTCAGCAACTCGGCGGCGGTATCGCGAATCTGTTGCGCGGCCTTGCGCTTGGCTTTTTCCCACTGGCCGGAGCCGAGCGAGTGCAGCGGCGCGCTTTCCGGATCGGCACCGCTATAGCGCGAGATCACGTGCAGTTGCGCGACGGGCACATAGAGCTTGCTGTCGCCCGCGTATTCGAGGTGCAGGAACTCGGTCTCGCCCTCGCCGAGATCCATGGTGACGAGTCCCATGTAGCGGCCGATGCCATGCTGCGAATGCACGACCGGATCGCCCACCTTGAGCTCGGACAGATCGCGCACCATCGAATCGACGTTGCTCGCCTGTTCCTGGCGGCGGCGCCCCGCGCGACGCGCGAGCGGACCATACAGCTCGGTCTCGGTGATGATCGCGATGCCGTCGACCGGCACGGCGAAACCGTTGGCGAGCGGCGAGACGCCCAATGAAAAGCGCTCGTTGCTCGTGAGCCAGTCCTGGAAGCTGTCGGTCGAGACCGGTCGCAGATGATTGTCGGCGAGCAGTTGCAACAGCGTTTCGCGGCGGCCTGCTGACTCCGTGGCGAACAGCACGCGGTTCGGCGTGGTCTCGAGATACGCGCGCAAGGCCGCGACGGGATCTTCCGCATGACGGTCGATCGCGAGATTCGGCAACGGCGTCGACCAGCCGCCGCCGGCGTTCGCAGGCAGCGAGAGCCGCGCGAAGGGCTTCGCGAGCGTGAAGAAATCCTCGTCCGACAGGAACAGACGCTGCGGCTCCAGAATCGGCCGGTCGCGGTCGTGCGAGAGGAAGTTGTAGCGCTGCTTCGTGTCGTTGGTGAAGCGCCGGATCGCCGCGTCGAGATCGCCGACGAACGCCAGTTGCGCACCTTCGGGCAGATAGTGGAACAGCGTGGCCGTGTCTTCGAAGAACAGCGGCAGATAGTATTCGATCCCCGCCGACGGCACGCCGTTGCCGATGTCCTTGTAGATCGACGCGCGGCTCGGATCGCCCTCGAAGGTCTCGCGCCAGCGGCTGCGGAAGGCGGTGCGGGCGGCTTCGTCGAACGGAAATTCGCGGCCGGGCAGCAGGCGCACGTCTTTCACCGGATAGAGACTGCGCTGCGTGTCCGGGTCGAACGCGCGGATCGAGTCGACCTGATCGTCGAACAGGTCGATCCGGTACGGCAAGGGCGAGCCCATCGGATAGAGATCGAGCAGCGAGCCGCGCACGCAGTATTCGCCCGGACGCACCACCTGACTCACGTGTTCGTAGCCGGCCAGCGTCAACTGGGCCTTGATTCGAGCCTCGTCGAGCCGCTCGCCTTGTGAGAACGAGAACGTGTAGGCCGCAAGGAACGAGGCCGGCGGCATGCGGTACAGCGCCGTGGTGGCGGGCACCAGCAGAATGTCGCAGCGGCCTTCGCCGAGATCGTGCAGCGTGGCGAGCCGTTCCGAGACCAGATCCTGATGCGGCGAAAAGGTATCGTAAGGAAGCGTTTCCCAATCCGGCAGCAGACGCACGCGCGCCTCGGGCGCGAAAAAGCCGATTTCCTGCGCCAGACGCTGCGCATCGACGGCGCTTTCGCACACGACCGCGAGCAGCGGCACCTTCTCGCGATAAGCGAGATGGTAGCGGGCGATCAGCAGCGCGTCGGACGAGCCGTGCGTGCCGTCGAAGGCGAAACGCTGGCCGGCCTTGACGAGCGCGACGGGCGGGGAGTACTGCGATGATGCGGCGATGTCTGGCATAGAAGAGAAAAAGCGGCCTCAGGCTCACACGTGAGCGGCAAGTTTACGCGTGTCGGGGCGTGGATGCGAAGGACCTATTATAAAATCCGTCCTTTACTTTGACTTCGCGGCATCCGCACTCGTGACTTCCCGTCTATTTGCCCTGATTCCGTGCGCTGGCACCGGCAGCCGTTCCGGCGCCGCGATGCCCAAACAATATCGCACTGTCGCCGGCCGCGACATGTTGCATTACTCGCTGGCGGCGTTCGACGCCTGCAGCGAGTTTGCGCAAACCCTTGTCGTGATTGCTCCGGACGACGCTCACTTCGACGGCCGCCGCTTCGGCGGCTTGCGTTTCGCCGTGCGCCGCAGCGGCGGGGGCTCGCGCCAGGCCTCCGTGCTCAACGGCCTGCACGCGCTCGTCGAGTTCGGCGCGCATGACGACGACTGGGTGCTGGTGCACGAC
Organism: Paraburkholderia phytofirmans; assembly: GCF_046028095.1. Lineage (GTDB taxonomy): Bacteria > Pseudomonadota > Gammaproteobacteria > Burkholderiales > Burkholderiaceae > Paraburkholderia > Paraburkholderia phytofirmans_A. Next base: position 329,910 of record NZ_JAQQDJ010000005.1, on the reverse strand, counting down.
GCGGCGCGCCCCGGCATCACGCCCGCGCTGATCCGCACGCTGATCGGCGCGCTGAAGGACGACCCGGTGGGCGGCATCATGGCCTTGCCCGTGGCGGACACGCTGAAGCGGATCGATGCGAATTCGTCCGATGGCCGGATCGCCCGCACCGAGGCGCGCGACGGCTTGTGGCAGGCGCAGACGCCGCAGATGTTCCGCATCGGCATGCTGCGCGAGGCGATCCTGCGCGCGCAGGCCGACGGTCACGACCTGACGGACGAAGCGAGCGCGATCGAGTGGCTGGGTCATGCGCCGAAGCTGGTGCAGGGCAGCTTGCGCAACTTCAAGGTGACGTATCCGGAAGACTTCGATCTGGCCGAGGCGATTCTGAGCCGGCCGGCGGCTGCGTCCTGACTGGACGATTTCAATTTTAATTAGCGGGCTTGAGGACTTGACGCATATGGATTTCAGAATTGGGCAAGGGTATGACGTGCATGCGCTGGTGCCGGGACGTCCGTTGATTATCGGCGGCGTGACGATTCCCTATGAGCGCGGCCTGCTCGGCCATTCGGACGCGGACGTGCTGCTGCATGCTATTACCGACGCCATTTTCGGCGCCGCCGCGATGGGCGATATCGGCCGGCATTTCTCCGATACCGATGCGAAGTTCGCCGGCGCGGACAGCCGCGTGTTGCTGCGTGAGTGTTTCGCGCGCGTGAAAGCGGCGGGTTTTTCCATCGCCAATGTGGATAGCAGCGTGGTGGCGCAGGCGCCGAAGCTCGCGCCGCATATCGAGGGCATGCGCGCCAATATCGCCGCCGATCTCGGACTGCCGGTCGAGCGCGTCAATGTCAAAGCCAAGACCAATGAAAAGCTCGGCTATCTCGGCCGAGGCGAGGGTATTGAAGCTCAGGCTGCGGTTCTGCTGATCAAGAACTGAGCCTGGTTTTACAAGACGCGCACAGCGGCGAGAGTTTCGTCGCGCTGCGCGCATTCAAGCCAGGCGGCTCTGGTTGGAGCACCGCTCAGAGCGTGGCGCCGCCGACCGGGCGGTTGCAAGCGCACAGTTCGTCCGTTTGCAGGCCGTCCAGAATCCGCAGCACTTCTTCCGGATTGCGGCCCACGTTCAGGTTGTTCACCGACACATGCTGGATCGTGTTGTCCGGATCGATGATGAAGGTGGCGCGCAACGCGACACCCGCTTCCTGGTCACGCACGCCGAGCTGGTCGATCAGTTCGCCCTTCACGTCGCCGAAGGCATAGTGATTCAGCTTGTTCAGGTCCTTGTGTTCGCGGCGCCATGCCAGCTTAACGAATTCGTTGTCGACGCTGCCGCCCATCAACACCGCGTCGCGCTCTTCGAAATCCCTGGCCAGCTTGCCGAACTCGACGATCTCCGTCGGACACAAGAACGAGAAATCCTTCGGGTAGAAGTAGATGATCTTCCATTTGCCCGGAAACGACTGCTCCGTGATCTCTTCGAATGCCGACATGCCGTTCTCTTCATGATGGTTGAAGCCCGGCTTCGCGGCAGTGACGGTGAACGCTTCAACTTTATCGCCGACAGTTTTCATGAGAGTGCTCCTTCGTGCGTCGGAAAAACAGCATGGTTAAAGCGACCAACTCGTCGCAACGAACGCGTTACACGTTATCTGCCTCGCCTCTATTGGGTGATTCGGTCGATAGTGGTTGACCCGGCAAAACGCGCACGAAAGGCGGATGATGCCCGTTCCGCTCAGACGCCCTTGGCCAGCGGAAATTCGATGGTGACCTCGAGACCCGGTCCAGGCGTGCGATTGCGCAGGCGCAGCGCGCCGCGGTAACGGCCCACGAGGCGCTGGACGATGGCCATGCCAAGGCCCGTGCCGTTTGCCTGAGTGCGCGCCGAATTCACACGATAGAACGGCCGCGTGACGAGCGCCAACTGGTCTTCCGGAATGCCGGGGCCTTCGTCGACCACCGAGAGCTCGACCCGCGAGTGCGACACCCGCGTTTCCAGAATCACGTGCGGAATGCCGTCGCCGTCGCTCAGGCCATATTTGCGCGCGTTTTCCAGCAGATTGCCGACTACCCGGCGCATGTCGGTTTCGTCGGCCTCGATCACCGCCGACGGCGCGAGCCGCGTGATCAGGCGCATGCTGTCTTCGCTCTGCATGCGCGCGGCCAACTCGCCCGCGATCACGGACAGGTCGACAGGCTCCGGCACGCGCTGCACCGGCCGCGCGTAATCGAGGAACCGGCCGATGATCATGTCCATCTGCTCGATGTCGTCGACCATCGCGTCTTTGGTGGCCTGGTCCGACGGGCTCATTTCGGTTTCGAGCCGCAGCCGCGCGAGCGGAGTGCGCAGGTCGTGCGAGATGCCGGCAAGCATCAGCGCGCGGTCGGCCTCGAGCTGTTCGAGGTCCTGCACCATCTGGTTGAAACTGCGATTGGTTTCCGCGGCCACGCCCATGCCGCGCTCGGGCAGCGGCTCGGGCGACTGGCCTGAGCCGACCTTGCGCGCGGCCATGGCGAGGCGCGCGAACGGACGGTTCACGAGGCTCGTGATGAAGGCCGCGCCGAACAGCGAGAGCGCCAGCGCGAACACGCCCCAGCCGGCCCATTGCAAACCGGTGGCGTTGTCGAGCTGATCGCGGTCGAGCGCGACCCAGTAATCGTCGTCGTCGATCTTGAAGCTGATCCACACGCCGGGGATGTCGTTCACGCTCTGGGCAATCACGGTGTCGTCGCCGAGGCGGCCGCGAATGTCGTGTTCGATCAGCCGGTTCAGCGACTCGTCGGGCTGAAGCTTGTACTTGTCGGTGGTTTCGCGCGGGTACACGCGCACCCCTTCATTGCTTTCCAGATCCTGCAGCAAGGCGCGCCGCAGGTCGGGATCGGAATAGAGGAGTGCGGTGCGCGTGAGCTTGACGATAGCGACGAGCTGCAACGCCACGCGCTGCGCGCGCGGCTCGCGTTCGATCACCCGGAAGCTCTGGAACCACGCGGCGAGACTGACTGCGATCAACAGCGCGATCAACAGAAAGGTCCGCCAGAAAAGGCCGCCGAACGCGAGCGTCAGGAGGCGCCGGTCGATCCGCATGGGCCCTTCTTATCTGAAATCAAAAACTGGAGGTGAGAACAAACTCAGGCTGCACCGTCGGGGATGAACACGTAGCCCAGACCCCAGACGGTCTGGATGAAACGCGGGCTGCCCGGATCGGGTTCGATCAGCTTGCGCAGACGCGAGATCTGCACGTCCAGACTGCGGTCGAACACTTCGTACTCACGGCCGCGTGCGAGCTCCATCAGCTTTTCACGCGACAGCGGCTGGCGCGGATGGCGCGCGAACACCTTGAGCACCGAGAACTCGCCCGTGGTCAGCGGAATTTCCTGGCCGGCCTTGGTGAGCGTGCGGGTGGCGAGATTCAACGCGAACTCGCCGAACTCGAACACCTCGGTGGTTTCGGACGGCGCGCCCGGCAACTCCGACGGCGACTGGCGGCGCAGCACCGCGTGGATGCGCGCGACCAGCTCGCGCGGGTTGAACGGTTTGGGCAGATAGTCGTCGGCGCCCATTTCCAGGCCGACGATCCGGTCGACGTCTTCACCCTTGGCCGTCAGCATGATGATCGGCGTACGGTCGTTGCTGCCGCGCAGGCGGCGGCAGATCGACAGACCGTCTTCGCCCGGCAGCATCAGATCGAGCACCAGCAGATCGAAGCGCTCACGCACCCAGAGCTTGTTCATGGACGGCGCGTTCTCGGCGACATAGACGTTGAAGCCCTGTTCACCGAGGTAGCGGCGCAGCAGGTCGCGCAGGCGCGGATCGTCATCGACGACGAGGATTTTCGAGGGGTTTTTGGTTTCCATGGTCGGCATCTTAGCGCGATTAGAAAGTGGTGCGCGTTTGCATCATTTAACGGGTTACAGTCAGTTACAAAATTTACCCGCACTGTGGCACGACGTAAAGCGGGGGCAGGTAGACTCCTTTACTGAATGCGGCTGTTCGGTGGATACTTCACACGACTAAAACTCTCGCACCCGGCTCGTTACCGGGGTTTGTATACGCATTTGAGGTAGCCGGTTGCCGCGCCACGAAGGGAACAACATGAAGGGAGGGGTTTGGCCGAATGTGCGCCTAAGCGTGATTGCACTGGCGGTAGCCGGTACGCTTGCAGGCTCACTAGGACCAACGCTCGCCCATGCCCAGCCTTCCGCCGACAGAGCTGCGAGCGAGCGCGCGCCCAGGCAGGGCAAGGCCAACCGCCGCGACCCGAACACCGACCGCCCCGCATCAGACGTCATGTTGCGCACCGCAGTTCCCCCCGATCTTGATCAACGTCGTCGCGATGGTCATATGACGCCCGACGAACGGCGTCTGTTGCGGCAGCATATTGAAGACGCTGTCCGCGAGCTCTATAAGAGGTAGCTATTATCGTGCCAGCCCTTGGCACGTGTTTCACGTTTCTGCTCTGCGTGAAAGATTTCGTTGCACTTCCCCCGTCAACTTCCCTGTTCAGCCTGCCGTTGAGTCGTCAGAGCGAAGTGCGCTATACCTCGCTGCACGCGCCAACGCCCCTTCCATGACATCCCGGCAACCTCGATGACCGATGATGAAATTGCACGCACGTGGTAGTTGTGGCCGCAAGTTCGTAGCATCGGCGATTGCCCTCGCGGTGGTGACGTCGGGTGGGCCGGCCGCCGCAGTGCAGCCTCGCGCGACTCGTGTTCCGCACATCAAGCACGCTGCGCCGACCGCCGATGAGCAGGCAGCTCGGGACCGTGAACAGAGCATCCTCGATGCCGACGATGCGCGCTTCTTCCTGACGCGCGTCGGCTTCGCGCCGGATAGCGCCGAGCTCTCGCAATACGTCGGACTCACGCGAGCGCAGGCCGTCGATAAAGTACTCGCGAGCGCCCGAAGCGAGGCAGTCACGCCGCTACCCGACTGGGTGCTCGAACCGATTCCGACTCGCGAGACGAAGAAGGCGTGGACCGACGATCAACGCCGCGAAGAGCAGCGACTGCGCGCGCAGCGTTACGACTTATTACGCGCATGGTGGGTGCCCGAGATGTTGACCACGCCGTCGCCGCTTACCGAGCGCATGACGCTGTTCTGGCATAACCACTTCACCTCGGGCCAGGACAAGGTGCCGTATCCGCAGCAGATGGCGCTGCAGAACATGCTGTTGCGGCGCGACGCGCTCGGCAGCTTCGGCGAGCTATTGCACGACGTCGCGAAAGATCCGGCCATGCTGCAATACCTGGACGGCGCAAGCAATCGCAAGGGCAGGCCCAACGAAAATTTCGCCCGTGAAGTGATGGAGCTGTTCACGCTCGGCGAAGGACACTACACGCAGCGTGACGTGTCGGAAGCCGCGCGCGCGTACACCGGCTGGAGCCTCGATCCGGATACGCAGGCCTACGTGTGGCGCGCCAACCAGCACGACGACGGCGAGAAGACCGTGCTCGGCGAGACCGGGCCGTTCGACGGCGATCAGGTGCTCGATATCCTGCTCGCGCGGCCGGAAACGGCCACCTTCGTGACCACCAGACTCTGGCGCGAGTTCCTCTCGGATACGCCGGACCTTGCGCGCATCGAACCAATCGCGGCGCGCTTTCGCGCGAGCCACTACGATATCAAGGTCGCGTTGCGCGGAGTCTTCCTGAGCGACGCGTTCTGGGACGACGGCAATCGCGGCGTCCTCGTGAAGTCGCCGGCGGAGTTCGTGGTCGGCACGCTGCGCGCGTTCGACATCGGCTACGACAACACTGCACCGTTCGCCTCGCAAATCCGCACGCTCGGCGAGAACCTGTTCTATCCGCCGAACGTCAAAGGATGGCCTGGCGGCACGACGTGGATCAACAGTTCCACGCTGCTCGCCCGCAAGCAATTCGTCGAGCAGCTGTTTCGCGCGACCGAGGCCGCCGGCCCGCGGCGCATGACCAATCCGATGAACGCAAATGTCGCGGCGAGTGGCACGATGCCCGAGATGCAGACGGCTCCCACGCTGCAACGCACGATGACGCGAGCCGCTCAAGGCGGCAAAGGTGGCAAAGGTGGCGTAGGCTTCGACATCGAGACATGGCTCGCGCACTACAACACCGCGCCGACCGCCAGGCCGGGGTTGTCGGCCGAGTTGCAGCTGCAGCATGCGGTCCTGCCGCTCACGCCGGTCGACGCGATCGAAACCGGTTCGACCGCGAGCGCGTATCTGCAGGCATTGCTGATGGACCCAGCGTATCAATTGAAGTGAGGAAGTGAGCCGCTGAAAAAAGCACGCGCCACGCAGCTAAAAAGAAGATGTCCGTCGACGGCGATACGACTCGCGCCGCGGCAATCGAACGAGGTGCAGGATGAAACGACGCAGCTTTCTCTCGATGAGCGCGGCCGCGAGCGCGACACTCTGGCTGCCCCGCGCATTCGGCGCGCCGATGGCGGCGCCGGGCGCGTCTTCGGCGCGCGGCTACGACAACCTGTTGATTCTCGTCGAACTGAAGGGCGGCAATGACGGTTTGAATACCGTGATTCCCTTTGTCGATCCCACGTACTACCAGTTGCGCAAGAACATCGGCATCAAACGCGAGCAGGCCATTCAACTCGACGAGCGCACCGCGCTGCATCCGTCCTTGCAGGCGTTGATGCCGCTGTGGCGTGACCAGCAACTGGCGATCGTGCAAGGCGTGAGCTATGCGCAACCAAACCTGTCACATTTCCGCTCGATCGAGATCTGGGACACCGCGTCGCGTTCCGACCAGTATCTGCGCGAGGGATGGCTGACGCGCGCGTTTGCGCAGACGCCGGTGCCCGCGGGTTTTGCCGCCGACGGTGTGGTGATCGGCAGCGCCGAGATGGGACCGCTCGCGAACGGCGCGCGCGCGATCGCGCTGGTCAATCCGGCGCAGTTCGTCAAGGCTTCACGGCTCGCTACACCCGTGTTGCTGCACGAGCGCAATCCTGAGCTGGCGCATATTCTCGACGTCGAAAACGATATCGTGAAAGCCGCCGACCGGCTGCGTCCCGCGCAAGGGCAGGCGCCGTTGAAGACCGTGTTTCCAGGCGGCGCGTTCGGCAGTTCGATCAGAACGGCGATGCAGGTGCTGGCAGCGGGCGGAGCTCCGAAGGAGCGTTCTTCGGGTAACGCGCCACAAGAGCAGTTAAAGCGAGGCTCCGGAGTCGCGGTGATCCGCCTCACGCTGAACGGTTTCGACACGCATCAGAACCAGCCAGGTCAGCAGGCGGCGCTGCTCAGGCAACTCGCGGAAGGATTGATGTCGATGAAGTCGGCGCTCGTCGAACTCGGCCGCTGGGACGATACGTTGGTGATGACCTATGCCGAGTTTGGCCGGCGTCCGCGTGAGAATCAGAGCAACGGCACCGACCACGGCACCGTGGCGCCGCATTTCGTCATGGGCGCACGCGTGCGCGGCGGCCTCTATGGCGTGCCGCCGGTGCTGGCGCGGCTCGACGGCAATGGCAACTTGCCGGTCGGCGTCGATTTCCGGCAGCTTTATGCCATGGTGCTCGGGCCTTGGTGGGGACTCGACGCGTCGACGATCCTGCAGCAGCGGTTCGAACCGCTGCCGTTGTTACGCGTCTGACGACGTGCTGAACGCGCCTCGCGTAAAGCCGACGCGCCGATAGTTCAGTTCACTTCGCGCGCCACGCGATCCAGAGCTTGCGAATCGGCGTCAACGCGATGCGCTGATGCAGAACGTGATAGCCGTCACGTTCGATTTCATCCAGCAAGGCCAATGCCAATGCCGCTTGCGCGACGAGCGTGCGCTGCGAGCGGCGCTCGCTGGCGGGCACGGCGCCGAGCGCGGTCTGCAGCGCGTCGCGGGCGCGCTTCGTCTCGAAGCGCATCAACTCGGTGAACGCGTCGCTGTATTTTCGATTGATCAGATCCGCGGCGGTTACGTTAAAGCGCTGCATTTCGTCGATGGGAATATAGATGCGGCCGTGGCGCGCGTCATTGCCCGTTTCGACCACGAACTGCGCGAGCAGCAGCGCCTCCCCGAGCGCCGCGGACCAGTTCGACGCCTGCGCGGCATCTTTCGCCGTGGCGCGCGCGACCAGCGAAGCGAACGTGCCGCCGACGCCTTGCACATAGCGCCGCAAATTCGGATAGTCGAGGTAGCGCGCCTGGTCGAGATCCATCTCGAAGCCGGCGAGCAGCGCCTGCAGCGTCGGGTACTCGGCCTTCACATCGGGCAGGTAGGCGGCCAGCGCCTTGGACACTGGATGCGACGGCGTGCCCGAAGCCAGTGCGGCGAGTTCGTTTTGCCACCACGCGAGTTTCGTGCGGCCGATGGCCGGATCGCTGGTCTCCTTGACCGTTTCCTCGAACTCGCGGCGCAGCGCGAACAGCGCGGTCAACAGCGGCTGGCTCGCGGCGGGCGCCTGCCGAAGCGCATAGTAAGTACTCGATCCGGGCGGCGCCGCTTTCTGCTGGCAATATTCGTCGAAATTCACGGGATTGGAAATGTGGGGAGGGGCGGGCGAAGTGGGAGCACGCCGTGCGTGCATCAAGCCAAAAATTGTAGCATCGGCGCCGCCCGGACAGATGCCGGGCAAATGCAGACAAGCGCGAATCAATCGGTTAGAATCTCGCGCTTACGCTTTCGGGCGCGTGTTTTTGGCGCGGCCGACAGCACGCGGGACAACAGGCAGACGCATCGGTCATGCCTGCCTACGCGGGCGGCGAAACAGGTGCGCGCACCTGTTTCAGGCCTGACGCTCCACCAGGCGGTGGCAGGGCTGAGATCGTGGAACCCGCGTAAAATAAGGGCTGTTGCTGGCATTGCGGCGAGTTGTATCGCGTGCGAGACCGTAGCGGTCCTGCCTGCAGTAAAAATTCGCGTGAGTGGCGAAATTGGTAGACGCACCAGGTTTAGGTCCTGACGCCAGAAATGGTGTGCCGGTTCGAGTCCGGCCTCACGCACCAAAGAAATAAGGCCGCGTTCCCAAAAGGAACGTGGCCTTTTCTACATCTGCAGCGCGTACTTTCACAAAGTGGTTTCTTAAGCGCATCCCTTGCACGCCCAGACGCTCCTCGCGCGCAGAGGTTTACCCGCCCTTGACTCTGGATTTTGGATACAGGATATTGGTAGCGCACTTCGGTCCGGGCTTCCGGACTGGTCGATCTCTCATCGCGGGAGCAACTCCATGTCACCGATTGCAGCCCGGCTCGAACGCCTTCCGTTCAGCCGCTTCCACTTCAAGCTGCTCATCATGGGCGGTTTGGGCTTCATGTTCGAAGCCGTCGACGCCGCCATCATCGCGTTTATCCTGCCCGTGGTTCGTACCAGGTGGCATCTGACGAGCTTCGAGACCGGGCTCCTCGGCAGCAGCACCTATGTCGGTTTTCTCGTCGGCGCATTATTCGCCGGCCTACTAGGCGACCGCTTCGGCCGCCGTGTCGTCATGATGTGGGCGCTGACCTTTTTCTGCGTGCTGACGTTTGCCAACGCGTTCGTGAACGACTGGCACACGTTCGCCCTGCTGCGAGCCATCGCCGGCATCGGCATGGGCGCCGAAGGCGCGATCATTGCGCCGTTTCTGGTGGAGTTCGTCAGCAATCGCTATCGGGGCGCCTTCACGGGCGCGCTGGCCGGCTTTTTCTCGTTCGGTTTCGTGGCGGCGGCGCTGATCGGCTATTTCGTAATCCCGCTGAACCCGGAAGGCTGGCGTATCGCGCTGGTGATCGTTTCCGTGCCTGTCGTCGTGCTGCTCTGGTGGCGTCGGTCGCTGCACGAGTCGCCGCGCTGGCTGGAGATTCGCGGCCGTCATGCCGAGGCCGAAGCCGTGGTGTCCGATATCGAGCGGCAGATCGAACGCACAGGCGTAACGTTGCCGCCGGTCGTGCCTGTGGCAGGCACTGCCGCGAGCTATGAACACTCGGGTTCCTTCTTCGGAAACCTGAAGCTGCTGTGGAAGCCGCCTCTCGCCAAAACGACGTTGATGAGCTGGTGTCTATGGCTGTCGGTGACGTTCTGCTCGTACGCTTTCTTCGTCTGGATCCCCGGCCTGCTCGTTCAGCATGGCATGACCATTACGAAGAGCTTCTCCGTCTCGATCCTGATCTACCTCGCGCAGATTCCGGGCTACTACTCGTCGGCCTATTTTTGCGAAAAACTGGGACGCAAGACGACGATCGTCACGTACATGGGACTGGCTTGCGTCGCGGGCATCTGGCTGGCCAATGCGGGCAGCGACACCTCGATCGTGCTTGCGTCGATCTTCATGTCCTTCGCGATGAACGGCGTCAACGCGGGCGAATATGCCTACACCCCTGAAGTGTTCCCGACGCACCTGCGTGCTACGGGCATGGGCACGGCTTCGGCGTTCGGCCGTATCGGCGCGATCTGTTCGCCCATGCTGGTGGGCTACATCTACCCGTTGTGGGGTTTTGCCGGCGTGTTCGGCATGACCACGGTGATCCTGCTGATCGGCGCGCTCGCCGTGATTTTCCTCGGCGTTTCGACGACCGGCAAGACGCTCGAACAGATTTCCGACGAGGAGTACGGCTCGATGCATCCCGACGCGCAAGGCGCCGCGCTTCGAACCGCGAAATAAGGAGTTGTCATGACGAACACAAACCGCGCAAGTATGTTTCAGGCGATGGAGCGTCTGGCCGCGATTCGACAGAAAGGCGGCAACGCCGACATGGTGTGGTCCGAGTTCGAACGCTCCCTCACGGAGGTATTCGGCCAGCGGCTCTTCACCGTGCTCGCCTACGACGAGGCGTCGAGCCGCCTCGGGCGCCTGCACAGCAACCGCCTCGACATCAATCCGGTAGGCGGCCTCAAGCGGGTCACACAAAGCCGCTGGTCGGATCAGGTTCTTCGCCGCGGCGAAATCTTTATCGGCTCGACGCGCGCGGACATCAAGGCCGTGTTTTCCGAGTACGAGGTGTTGTGGTCGATCGGCTGTGAAAGCGTGCTGAACATTCCCGTGCGCAAGAACGGCGTCACGCTGGGCACCATGAATCTGCTTGGCGAAGCCGGGCTGTACGACCATGCCGATATCGGACTGGCGCTGGTGTTCGCACAACTGGCGGTCTCGCCGCTCGAAGATCAGGTTCAAAGGCTGCGCGGGCTCGAGGACCCTGATTTCATGGAACAGGTGTAGGACCGGGGGGGCGGCAGTTACCGCGCTCCGCCAATTTTTCGGACGGGTCTGCCTTCGACCCATGCAATACCTTTATTCACGGAAATGACCCAGCAAGCTCAGCACTCCCGGATGATCCCCGATGTCGTGGTGATCGGTAGCGGAATCGTCGGTCTCGCCTGCGCGTGGTCCGCGTTGCGCGACGGCGCAAGCGTCACCATCGTCGATCGCGACTTCGAAGGCGACCGCACGTCGCACGGAAACGCGGGCGGTATCGCCGTGACGGAGAGCACGCCCATTTCAGTGAACGGCATGTACATGAAGGCGCTGAAGTGGCTGTTCGATCCGCTGGGGCCGCTGGCGCTCGACTGGAAACATGTGCCGAGCGCGTTGCCCTGGTTCATGGAGTTTCAGCGCTCGGGCAACAAGGACCGTTTCCGCGAAATCTCGCTGGCGCTCGCCAGTCTGAACAACCGTGTCTACGACGACATCGTGCCGATGTTCGAGGACATCGGCGCGATGGACAGCTTCTATCGCCGCGGCGCGTTGACGGTCTACGAGACCGACGAAGCCTTCGCCGCGGATCGGCACGAGTGGGAATTCAAGCGTGATCTGGGCGTGCGCTGGCACGCCATGTCGGCCGACGAAGTCCGCGCTTGCGAGCCGTCCCTCGCGCCAGTTTTCCGTCACGGTGTGTTTCTCGACGACTGGTCGCACATCGGTGACCCGAAGCGTCTCGTGACCCAACTGCGTGAGCGTGTGAAGCAGCTCGGCGCCACGTTCGTCGCCGGCACCGTGAAGGCGCTCGATCTTGCCGACGCGCTTGCGCCGGCAGCGCTCACCGAGACCGGCGAACGGGTGAAGGGGCGCCGCCTCGTCGTGGCGACGGGTGCATGGTCCGCCGCGCTGGCGGGATCGATCGGCGACCGCGTCCTGCTGGACAGCGAGCGTGGTTACAACACGACGCTTCCCGCGCACGGCATCAGCCTGTCGCGTGAAGTGATTTTTGCCGAACGCAAATTTGTCGCCACGCCGCTCGATATCGGAATGCGCATTGGCGGCGCGGCGGAGTTCGCCGGCCTCGATGCGCCGCCGAACTACAAGCGAAGTGACGCGCTACTCGCGCTCGGCAAGCGCTTTCTGCCAGGCATCAACGATCAGGGCGCGGTGAAGTGGATGGGACACCGTCCAGCCACGCCGGATTCGTTGCCTGTCATTGGCCGGTCGCGACGCACGCCGTCCGTCATTTATGCGTTCGGCCACGGTCATCTTGGGCTGACGCAATCGGCAACGACAGGTGCGCTGGTTGCCGACCTGCTTGCCAATCGAACACCCGGAATCGGTCTCGAGCCGTACTCGATCAGCCGCTTCCGGAATTAACGGGGCTCCGTGACCTCGATCGACCCGCGGGAGATCCCGCTTCTGATTATCATTTTTTTGGAAAGGTGTAGCCATGCAAGTCAACTGGAAAGGTGTGTTTCCCGCTGTCACCACGAAGCTGAAGGACGACGGTTCCCTCGATCACGACGCGATCAAGGCAGGTCTGAATCGTCTCATCGAGAACGGCGTCGGTGGCGTCGTCATGATGGGCATGGTTGGTGAGAACGCCCAGCTCACGCCGGAAGAGAAGCGCACGGTGATCCGGCTTGCTGTGGAGACCGTGAACGGGCGCGTGCCGGTAATCGCCGGTCTCGCCGAAACCAATACGGCAAGTGCGGTCCAGTACGCGAAAGAAGCGCAGGCGCTCGGCGTTCAAGGCCTGATGGTATTCCCGGGACTGACGTACAAGTCCGACGCGCGCGAAACCGTCGCCTTCTATAAGGCGATCGCGCAAGCGTCGAAGCTGTCGATCCTGCTCTATAACAACCCGCGCGGTTACGGCGTCGACCTCACGCCGGACCTCGTGGCGAAGCTGCTGGAAGAGCCGACGATCGAAGCCATCAAGGAAGAGTCGTATGACACGACGCGCGTCACCGATCTGATCGGCCGGTTCGGCGACCGCCTGGCCGTGGTCTGCGGTGTCGACGATCTGGTGCTCGAGTCGGCGGCGTTGGGCGCGAAATGCTGGGTCTCGGGCATGGCCAACGCGGTGCCGAAGGAATCGGTCGAACTGCTGAATCTGGCGATTGCCGGCGACTATGAATCGGCCCGCAAGCTGTACCGCGTACTGATCGACCTGTTCCATCTGGATACGCACGTGAAGCTCGTGCAGTACATCAAGCTGGCGGAGAACATCACGGCGGGCTACCCGGAAACCGTCAAGGCTCCGCGGCTGAAACTCGAAGGCGAAGAACGCGAGAAAGTCGTTGCGATCGTGGAGAAGACGCTCGCCGACTTGCGCGCGCTGTCGAAGTAACGCACGTGGGCCTGGACCGGGCTACTTTTTGCAGGTCATTCTGGATGGAGCAGGGCTATGAAATCGACGTTCTTTTGCATCGACGGACATACATGTGGCAATCCGGTCCGCGTCGTCGCAGGAGGTGCGCCGCGGCTGGAAGGCGCGAACATGATCGAGCGGCGCGCGCATTTCGAGCGCGAATTCGACTGGATCCGGACCTCGCTCATGTTCGAGCCGCGGGGCCATGAAGTGATGTCGGGCAGTATCCTCTATCCGCCGACCCGTTCCGATTGTGACGTCGCCATTCTGTTTATCGAGGTGAGCGGCTGTCTGCCCATGTGCGGCCACGGCACCATCGGAACGGTCACAACCGCCATCGAACACGGTCTGGTGCGTCCGCGAGAACCGGGGGTGCTGCGTCTGGATACGCCGGCCGGTCTCGTGGTCGCGCGCTACAAGATGGACGGTGACAACGTCGACTCCGTGCAGCTCATCAATGTTCCGTCATTCCTTCACTCGACGGATCTGATGGTCGAGCTCGAGGGTCTCGGCGAAATCCGCTTCGATGTCGCCTACGGCGGAAACTTCTACGCGATCGTCGAGCCGCAGAAAAACTTCGCTGGCCTGCACGCACTCAAGCCTTCGGATATCCAGCGCCTGAGTCCGATCCTGCGCCAGAAAGCGAACGAGAAGTATCAGTTCGTTCACCCCGAGAAAGCCGAGATCCGTGGTCTGAGCCACGTGATGTGGACCGGCGAGCCGACGGTCGAAGGTGCAAGCGCGCGCAATGCGGTGTTCTACGGTGACAAGGCCATCGACCGGTCCCCTTGCGGCACGGGGACTTCCGCACGTATGGCGCAACTGGTCGGCAAAGACAAGCTGAAGATCGGTGAGCGTTTTGTTCACGAAAGCATTATCGGCACGCTCTTCAATGGTGTTCCGGAAGAAGCGACGCGTGTCGGTGAACTCGACGCAATCATTCCGAGCATCGAAGGGTGGGCGCGGGTGACGGGACACAACACGATCTTTGTCGATGACCGTGATCCGCTTGCCAAAGGCTTTTTGCTGAAGTGATCTATCGCGGCCCTCGGGCCGTTCAACAATCCGTTGAGGAATCGAAATGTTGATCCTGAAGAACGCACGTGTCCTGGACGTGAATCACGAAAACGACACGGCCCGCTATTCGATCGTCGTGGACGGGGAGATCATCAAGGAAGTGACCCGCGAGCCGGTGTCGATCAATGGTGCGCAGGTCATCGATGTCGGGGGCAAGACAGTGATGCCCGGCATGATCGACTGCCATGCGCACGTCATTGCTTCGGTGGCGCACCTCGGGAACAACGGGCGTTTGCCGAATACCTTTGCCGTCTTGCGGGCCGTACCGATCCTGAGCGGCATGCTCAACCGGGGCTTCACGACCGTGCGCGACGCCGGCGGCGCCGACTACGCGCTCTCGCGCGCCATCGAGGAAGGCGTGATCGCCGGGCCGCGCTTATTCGTGGCCGGCAAGGCGCTCTCGCAGACGGGAGGCCACGGCGACTTTCGCGAGCGCTTCGACAACTCCGACCCCGACCCTTGCGGCTGCCATCGCAATCTCGGCGCAATTGGACGGATCGTCGACGGTGTGGACGACGTACGCAAGGCCGTGCGGGAAGAGATGCGCGCCGGCGCGCATCACATCAAGATCATGGCGTCGGGTGGCGTTGCGTCGCCGACGGATCCGATCGGCAATCTGCAGTTTTCCGTCGACGAGATCAAGGCCGTCGTCGAGGAAGCCGCGTCGCACCAGACTTATGTGATGGCGCATGCGTACACCGGCAAGGCGATCGCTCGCGCCGTGAAGCTCGGTGTGCGCACGATCGAGCACGGCAACCTGATCGACGACGAAGCGGCGGCCGTCATGGCGGAGTTTGGCGCGTTTGCCGTGCCGACGCTCGTGACCTATGACGCGATGAACAAGGTCGGCGCCAAAGCCGGTGTGGGGGAAAGCGCGCTAGCGAAAAACGAGAACGTCCGCATCCAGGGCCTGAAGGCGCTCGAATTGCTCAAACGCAACGGCGTGAAAATGGGTCTTGGCACCGACCTGCTGGGCGACATGCATCAGTATCAAAGCGATGAACTGACGATCCGCGCAGCCATTCTCGGTGCTTTCGAGACGATCTGTCAGGCCACCGCCGTCGGCGCCGAGATCGTCGGACAGCAGGGCCGTCTGGGCGTCGTATCCGTGGGCGCTTTTGCTGATCTGCTGATCGTCGATGGCGATCCGCTAAAGGACATCAGTGTTCTGACCGGACAAGGCGAGCGCATCGCCGGCGTGATGAAGAACGGCGCGTGGGTACGGCAGACGTTGCAGTGACGCAGCGTCGCTCATTGGATTTTGGATCCGAAAGCCGGAGCCGTGATAGCATGTTCACTGTATCCTGAATCCTCCAATGAACCTGACCATGCCCCCGGTAGCCGCTAAACGTCGAACCAGAGAGGCGTCCGCGACGAGCGAAGCAATCGCGGACGACAGCACGCGAAAAATCGTCCGGCCAACCACGGTCGAACTCGTCACCACGGCGGTTCGGCAGCGAATCCTGAGCGGCGACCTGGCTCCCGGCGAGGTATTACGGCAGGAGGCGCTCGCCGAGGAACTCGGTGTGAGCCGTGTGCCTATCCGCGAGGCCATCACGCGTCTGACGGCCGAGGGGCTGCTGATCAATGTGCCGCACAAGGGCGCCTATGTCGCCGAGTTGTCGATCGACGAGGTGAAGGAGACCTTCGACATCCGGCTGCGTCTTGAACCGTGGCTATTTTCGGAAGCTATCCCGCGCATCACCGAGGCTGAGATGGGCAAGGCTGAGCGGCTCGTCAAGGAAATGGACAAGGCGGACTCGGGTGTGTGGGGGCAACTGAACTGGCGTCTGCACGAAACGCTCTATCTGCCTGCGCAGCGGGACATCACGCTGCAGTTGCTGCGGGTGCTGCATGACCGCTGCGACCGGTATTTTCGTTTCCAGGCGGTACAAGTGCCGATCCGCGAACAGTCGCATGACGAGCACATGGCGTTGGTCGACGCATGCAGGAAACGCGACGCGAAGCTTGGAGCCAAACTGCTGGAGCAGCACGTCAAGACGGCCGCGCATCAGATCATGTCCGTTGTCGAGGCGGTGGTGACGCGCTGAGCGCGCTGGCTTGTGGCTAACCAGGTTCCGTATGACCAGGACGCAGGGGGATATCGCTGCGCGTTTCAGCTTCCTGCGCGTTCACCTTCTGTGGCGTAGATACGCGCGGGTCGAGTAGCATCGCACGCGTCGATCTCCAGTGTTGCGGTGAAAGACTCAATCTGCGCGAACTCGTTTTCGCCGACGCTCACCACCGGCACGTTGAGCGCGTACAGCTCATTGGCGGCAATCACACCAATGGTGAGAATCAGGTCGCGTTCGGCCAGGATGATGCCGCTCGGGCCTGTCCCATTACGCAACGCTTCGGCCAGTACGCTGCTGCTGGAACTCGACCCGCGCGCTCGCGCCATGACGAGTATCCGGCCTTTCAGGCTTTGTCCAAAACCGGAATGGGTCTTGTCGATGATCGTGCCGCTTTCGGCGTCGTAGCCGCCCCAGAAACTCAAGGGAGGCAGCGCGATTGCAAGGCCGCTTGCCTGACCCGGAACGAGTACTTGTCCCGCAAGTACCGTATTGCGCGTAATCATGGTCGTCGCTCTAGCCGGCCAGTTCATCGATGCAAACTCTCCCTTCGAAAGCCGAGCGAACACACTCGGCCATGCTTCCAAACGCGACGGTGACACCGATGTTCGCCGGTGCGTAATGAGCCCATTTCCCTGAGTTGGTCATCACCAGTCCACTGATCTGCTTCATCACCGGAGTGATGTAGGTGCAGGTGTCCACCACGATCTGAACGCCCCGCGAAGCGAGTTGCTGGGCGAGTCCTTCCGCTTCGATCTGCCATAGAACGAAACGGCTCGTATTGACGTAGAAGTCGCATCGGGGCGAGCCATCGTGTTCTTCGAACAGTTTGCCGAGTTTGTGGAACTCATCGACTGAAAAATGCGGGGTTCCCAGACTGATCGCGGCGAGTGGATCGCCAGCACCGCCAGCGTTCCACTTTCGATGGATACCGACGAGATCCGCCTCGCTGACAACGATCGTCCGCTCCGGCTCGCCGCCCTGCAGCGCGTGGCCGAGTGTCGGCGCCTCGGGCGTGATGCCGACCGCGTGAAAGAGCGCCACGGAGCCACTGGACGCGGCTGCCGCGCCCAGCGACTTGAGCTCGTCCTCCGTCGTGTCGAGCGGCAGGCCGGTGATTGCGGCCACCGTTGCGCCGGCGTTGAGGCCAAGCAGAAAACCGATCGCCGCGAAGCAGGCGTCGCGCCGCGGAGAATCACCAAAGCTGGGCGCTTCGAGCACGATGCGGGCGGCACGGTTTTCGGTGACATGCAGTCCGGCGTTGGGCACGCGGCCGGTAATCGCCGCCGCAAGATCGAGAAAATCGCCGTAGCGACTGGTGCGGGCGCCCAACACGGAGTTGGCGAAAACGATCGCATTCGATTCGGCCCATGCGATCTGATCGCCCAGGCGTGGGCGGTGCTTGAGCTGGTACGGCGCGCACGTGAAGGTCGCTTCGCACCCGAGTTCCAGATGCGCTTCCATCAGCCGTTTGGCGGCACTTGCGATGTCCGCTTTGCCGCGATACAACTCCGGATGAATCAGATCGAGCGATCCGACATTGAGCGTGGTCGGAACGGCGACCCGCGTTCCGGACGCGACAAACCGTTCGACGAAATCGAGACTGACGGAGCCGTGATACAGGCAGCCGTCGATGTGCGCGGAGGAAATGTCGACGAGTTCCTGGGCATCCATCACATGTGCCGTGGCGGCGACTATTCGCATCGCAAGTGCTGCACCGTCACCCAATTCACCACTCAGCATTGCCTTGTCACGAACCGATAGTTCAAGCACTGTCGCCTCTTGGTTGTGTCACTCTCGTATCAGCATCGAGGATACCCGAATGGCGTTTATCGCGGTTCGATGTAACAGGGTGCCGCCAGACTAAAAAAACATCAGCCCGCACCCATGCGAGTTTCATCGACGAAGCTCTCCGTTGCATCGTCGAGCTTGCGGCTCTTGCGTCCCGCCGGCCGGTGCACATACAGCACCTTGACATTGGCGTGTACGGTTGGCGGGGCAGGCGGCGTCATTGCATACCGGACTTCGCGCGCGTGGTCGTTCAATTGCAGGTTCGGGTTGAACACCGAGTTGAAGCGCCACAACATCCGCACAAAGTTGGTTTGCCCGCGCATCAGCAGATGTGCTCACCTTTCAGCACGCAGTCGATCGCGCCTTCGGCGTGCCTGAACATATCGGCTGCGGTGAACGCCGCGCTGTGTCCGCCCACGAGCACGAAGCAGTCGGGCCATTGCGCCTTGATCGCTTTCGACAGATTCATGAGATCTCTTCGGCAGAAAGGGCGCGTCCGAAACCTGTCGGTGCGCGCCGGCTTTCCTGCAGAAATCCTTGATACGGTCGGCTACCGCGCCGTGCGTCCTGGCGATGTCAACGCGCGCGGCATCCTGCGAGTCTACGGCCCGTCGCCGCAGTGTGCTTACTGTCGCTACAGGGCGATCGGCGCCTCGAGAAGACAACCGAACTCACGGGCAAAGTCGACAGAGACCCGTGCATGGACGGCGCCCTGCTTATCGAAGAACCGCTGCGTGCCTTCAAGAGTGAACACCCCTTCATGCCAGATGTTCGGATGGATGTAGAGCCCTTGCTTTCCGTCGAAGCGGAAGCACACGAACTTCTCCGGCGTGATGTCGTCGCCGGGCAGTGCCAGCGGAACGTAGAACGGGCGATGGTCCAGCGGAAAGAACAGTTGTCCGCCATCCGGATGGTAGTTCGCGTGCCACAGCAACATCCGTTGCGGTGTGTGGGCGTTGTCGTCGCGAGCGGCATCAGGCTCGGTTGCGTACGCAAGAATGTAGTGACCGCCCACAGCCTCGTTGCTGCCGTAGAGAATGTCGCCGCGCCATTCGCTCACGAACGTGCCTTCGGTGGTGCCGGCCTCATCGCCGGTGCCGGGGTCGATGGGCCGCGAGCCCGTCGCCGGCCACTGCACGATCTCGATCGGGCACTCGCCCGGGTCCGCCACGAGCCGGCCAAATCCGTCAAGCGTTGCCGGAGTCGCGTCGACCACGGGCATCGACACGCGCCGGAGTCCGGCTGGAAGGGCGGGGTTGAGGTAGTCGATCTTTTGGGACATCGGCGCAATTTGAACGAGTCGAAAATCTCGATTGTAGACGTTCGAACAAAGCGTTTGGCTGGCCTTTATGCCCATGAAAGCGGCCCGGCGGTCCGCTCATGCATAACGTGCGAGGAACATGTCTGCGGCCGATTCCGCGACCTGCTTTTGCTCAAGTTCGCCGAGCGGCGCCTGGCCCATCGTCACCTGCGGCCAGAAGGCGAACGCCTTCACCAGCGCCTGCATCTGCAGCGCCGCGAAGAGCGGATCGTCGGTCTTGAGACGGCCGTCGGCGGCGGCCGCGCGGATCCACACGGTCAGGTCTTCCTCGCGTTCGCCCAGGCGAGCAACCATGTCCCGCGCTCGCTCCGGCGAATGGATGCCGGCCGCGATCGCCACTCGAGCGAGCGAAAGGAAAGACTCGTCGTTCAGCAGCCGCAGCTTGCGGCCCAACAGGTCGAGCAATTGCGCGCGCAATGGCTGATCGGCGCGATAGGCGGGCGCATCGCCGCTCTGGCTCGCGTCCCATAGCTGATGGAGAATCG
Organism: Paraburkholderia phytofirmans; assembly: GCF_046028095.1. Lineage (GTDB taxonomy): Bacteria > Pseudomonadota > Gammaproteobacteria > Burkholderiales > Burkholderiaceae > Paraburkholderia > Paraburkholderia phytofirmans_A. Next base: position 309,710 of record NZ_JAQQDJ010000005.1, on the reverse strand, counting down.
CCGCGAAAAGCGCTTCCTTGCTGGGGAAATGGTTGTAGACCGTACGTTTCGAGACGTTCGCGCGGGCGGCGATACGGTCCATGCTGGTCGCGTCGTAGCCGGCCGCGAGGAATTCCTCGATCGCGGCTTTGACGATGGCGACACGCTTGCGGTCAGTCAGGCGTTGGTGAGTGGTGCTTGGATCCATCGACAGATTTTACACCGGGCAGTTTACTTTTCTCGAAAATAAACTACACTGCCGAGTGTACATTTTTCTTTGGACGGCCTACCTCATGACGTCGCTTCCCGTTCTTGTGAGCCGCGTGCTCGGCGTTACCGCCGCGCGTCGCGGTCGCGCGTTGTCCAGCACCTCGCCGCAGCATGACGGCGAACGCTTTCGCAACGTCAAGCCGCGTCCCACTGAAGGCCTGCGCAAGACGCTCGGCATTGTGTGGAACATCTTGCTCAACAAGCCGAGCGGCACCGTGCCGGCCGAGGCGTTGCCCGTCGATGCGCTCACGCGTGCGCAGCTCGATGCGGCGCCCGACCGCAGCCTCTACCGGCTCGGCCATTCGACGATGCTGCTGAAGCTGCGCGGCCAGTTCTGGCTGACCGATCCGGTGTTCGCCGAACGAGCCTCTCCGTTCCGGCATTTCGGCCCGAAGCGCTTCCATGCGCCGCCGATCGCGCTCGCCGAGTTGCCGCCGTTGCGCGGCGTGATCCTGTCGCACGATCACTACGATCACCTGGACCGCGAGACCGTGCTCGCGCTCGCGGAGACCACCGGCGTGTTTCTGACGCCGCTCGGCGTCGGCGACCGGTTGATCGAATGGGGCATCGACGCGTCGAAGGTTCGCCAGTTCGACTGGTGGCAGGGCACCAAGGTAGACGGTGTGCAATTCACCGCTGCGCCGGCGCAGCACTTTTCCGGCCGCAGCCTGTTCGACGGCAACAGCACGCTATGGGCGTCGTGGGTGATCGTCGACGATGATCTGCGCGTCTTCTTCAGCGGCGACACGGGCTACTTCGATGGCTTCAGGACGATCGGCGAGCGGCTTGGGCCGTTCGACGTCACTTTAGTCGAGACGGGCGCTTACGATGCGCAGTGGCCCTACGTTCACATGCAGCCCGAAGAAACCGTGCAGACGCACATCGATCTGCGCGGCCGTTGGCTCGTGCCGATTCACAACGGCACCTTCGACCTCGCGATGCACCGCTGGCAGGAGCCGTTCGAAAGAGTGATGGCACTGGCCCTCGCGCGCGGTGTCGCGTTGTCGACGCCGCGTATGGGTGAGCGGCTGGATCTGAGCGCGCCGCATCGCGGCGAACGCTGGTGGCGTCACGTCGGCGAAACCGTTGCCGCACCCAAGGCCGCATGGCGCCTGTGTGGTGCGCGCAATGCCGGAGACGCGGAGTCTTCGTGATCTTTGTTGAGCGCCGCCTTTCTTAGGATGCGCTCATCCGCAGTTGTCATTCGCGGACCAACTGGGTTTGTGTCGAACAACGCGCTGCCGCACCGTTCTGAACGCAACCCGAGTTGCGTTCAGAACGGCACCTGCCGACGACACACATCGAGCACCAACTGCCGGAACCAACGATGAACCGGATCATTCTCTAAACGGGGATGCCACATCTGGGAAATGGTAAAGCCGTCAGTCGCCACGGGAAGCTCAAAAGAGTAGACGGACTCGCTCTGCTGCGCATTCACGAAAGATGCAGGCAGGAGCGCGATCAGATCGGACGCTTGCGCAACCGCCAACGCGGCCGGAAAACTCGGCACGACCGCCACGGTCGTTCGTTCCAATCCTGACGAGACGATCACGGCGTCAAGTGCATCAATTATCTCGCGGCCGTGCGGCGCGACTACGTGGCCGAACGCGGCATATTGCGCGATAGTCACGTCCTGTTTCGTTTCCAGCGGATGCCCCTTTCTGACCACGCCCACATAGCGGTCTCGAAACAACGCCCGCACGCGTATTTCAGGTCCCATTTCCTCCAGCACGCCAATCTCGAGATCGGCTGAACCATTTCGCAGATACTCCGCACTCTTTTCCGCTTTCGAGGAGAAGTGCAAACGCACGAGCGGCGCAACTGCGGTCACTTCAGCAATCAGTGGTGCGCCGAAGGCTTCCACGAAAGCTTCATTGGCACGAATCCTCAGGGTTCTGCGCAGCGTCGAAAAATCTGCTGTCGCCGCCGACGGCCCCAGCAACGAACGGGCCTCAAGAACGATGTTTTGTGTTTGCTCTCGAATCGCTTCGGCATGCGGAGTCAGCACCATATCGCGCCCCGCCCGGACCAGCAATGGATCGCCGGTCGCAGCACGAAGGCGAGTCAGCGTGCGGCTCATTGCGGACGCACTGAGATGCAACGATCGAGCGGCACGTGTGACGTTTTTCTCGGTCAGCAACGCATCGAGCGCGAAAAGCAGATTGAGGTCGGGTTCGGGCATCGCTTGATCGCAGTAGGCAAGGTGAGGTAGGGCGTCCGATGCATATATTAGTTGCATTCAGTGCGGCTTCCGCCGTCCCCGATGAACCGCTACATTGGTTTGCGTGAATGACCCAGCAGGATCGCTTTCGATCGAGGATGCCAATGCAAACCACACCTTCACAGAAAACCGTACTCCTGATCGGCGCGTCGCGCGGCCTTGGTCTCGCGATGGTCGAGGAGTTTTTGAAGCGCGGCTACCGAGTCATCGCCACCGGGCGAGCGGCTTCGACAGAAAAGCTTCGGCATCTAGCCAATGCCTCCGCTGGCGCGCTCGAAGTAGAGACTGTGGATATCACGATTCCCGGGCAGGTCGCAGCGCTGCGCGCCCGCCTTGAAGGTCGGCGTATCAATGTGCTTTTCGTGAATGCAGGCGTGAAGAACGACGATCGCGAAACGTTAGCGGACGTCTCGACCGAGGAATTTGTGCGCGTGATGGTAACGAACTCGCTGAGTCCGATGAGGGTCGTCGATGCGTTGCAGGACCTTGTGCCGCCGACTGGAACGATCGGTGTCATGTCGTCGGGGCAGGGCAGCATCACCAATGCCACTAACGGGAACTACGAAGTCTACAGAGGGAGCAAGGCCGCACTGAATATGTTCATGCGCACCTTCGCGGCTCGCAGCGCCGGCTATCCGCGGAGCCTTTTGCTGATGGCGCCCGGCTGGGTCCAGACAGACATGGGCGGTCCCACGGCGCGCTTGACCATCGAAGAAAGCATTCCGAACCTCGTCAATACGATCGAGGCTTATGAAGGGCGCGCCGGCTTGCACTACCTCGACTATCTCGGACGCGCCGTGCCCTGGTGACGGGCCGCTCGCCAACCGCATGGATGGGGCGGCCAGGCGTGTCGACGCGTCGATCAGCACTGCGCGGGCGCGCTAACCGCGTGCCTCAACCCAGTGCCACGACCGCTATCTCGACGAGCAACTCGGGCGCGGCAAGCTTTGCTTGCACCGTTGCGCGCGCCGGTGCGTGACCTTGCGGCACCCACGCATCCCACACTTCGTTCATGCCCGCGAAATCGCGGCCGATGTCGGCCAGCCAGACTTGTGCGGAAACGAGGCGCGTCTTGTCGATGCCGGCCTTCTGCAGATAGCCGTCGATCTTTTCCAGCACCTTCGCGGTCTGGAGTTTCACATCAAGGGTGTGATCGGCTGAAGTCTGGCCGCCGACGAACACGAGGCCGCCCGCTTTGACGACGCGGCTCATACGCTGGTTGGTTTCGATACGAACGATATCGGTCATGACAATCTCTCCATTTGAAGCAAAGTGAACGAAGTCGCCGCGCGCATCGACTGAAGGGCGCGACGGAAAAAATCGGTTAGTGCGCAACGAGATGCGAAGCGCCCGAGCGGGAAGCCGCCGCCGCGCGGCCAAAACGATCGATAGCAAACGCATCGAGCGAAAGCGAAGGCTTGCCGTCCAGCATCAGTTCGGACACGAGCTTGCCGCAACCCGGCCCGAGCTGAAAGCCGCTACCGCAATAGCCGAACGAGTAATACAGATTCGCCGCCGTGCGGCTCGCGGAAATGACCGGCAGTTCATCTTCCGTAAAAGCTTCGACACCGGCCCACGCGCGGTTCACGCCGAGATTACGCAGATGAGGAAACAGATCGGTCACGGTTCGCGCGCTACGCACGAGGCGGGCAAAATCGACTTCGCCGTGACGATTCGCCAGATCGGCAATGCCGATCAGTTTGCCGCCGATCACCACCGTGCCGTTATCGAACTGCTTGAAGGACAGCGGCCGGCCCGTTGCCCCGAGCGTCGCACGACAGAAGGGCGCCACGCGTTGCGTGACCATCAGCATCAAGCCTTCGGGGTGGACCGGCACGCTCTCGCCGACCTGCTTCGCCAACTCGCCGGACCATGCGCCCGCGGTGACGAGCAACTGGCTCGCGCTGAACGTACCGTGCGGCGTGACGGCGAACCATCTCGTGCCGCGCTGCTCGATGCGGCGCACCGGCGTGCCTTCCAGAAAACGTGCGCCAAGCCGCTGCGCGGCGAGCCGAAAGGCCGTGGTGGTTCGATAGGGCAACGCGTAACCGTCGTGCTCGACCCAGATGCCGCCCGTAACGTGCCGCGCGAGCGCCGGTTCGAGTTCGAGCACGGTGTCGCGGTCGATCACCTTCTCGTGCGTGAATCCATGCGATTCGAGCAGCGCGACGCGCTGCCGGCACGCGTTCAGTTCGTCATCGGTTTCGGCGATCTTCAACTGGCCGGAAGCCACGAAGCCGCCGTTCTCACCGAGCAGCTCGCTCATGCCGTGCCAGATTTCCCGCGACATCAGCGCGAGCGGAATCTCGGGCAACGGGCGGCCCAGCGTGCGTACGCCGCCCGCGTTCACGCCTGACGCATGACGCGCTACATAATCGGCTTCGAGCACGATTACCTTTACGCCGCGCCGCGCCAGATGGAACGCGCTGCTCGTTCCGTGCAGCCCGCCGCCGACCACGAGGACATCGGCTTGCTGGATCTCGGTCGCGTCACTCACCGGCGAGTTCTCCGAGCGTGAGCGGCTTGATCGGCGGACGGATGCGGTAGTAGCCGACTTCGGCTGGTGAGACGCGGCGCGCATCGGCAATGACTTCGGTCACCGTGAGACCGCACATGCGTCCCTGACACGGACCCATGCCGCAGCGTCCGAACGACTTCGCCTGATTCGGTCCGACACAGCCGAGCTCGACGAATTTGCGCAGCTCGCCCGCGGTGACTTCCTCGCAACGGCAGACGATGGTCTCGTCGCGCGGAATGCGGTTGATGTCGCGCGGACGATACAGGCTGTCGAGAAACGGCCGGATCCGCATGACGCCCGCGAGCGCGCGACGCTGCGCGACGGCTTCGGCATCACGCGCCTCGGCCGTGAGCGCGCCGAGCTGCGCGGCTGCCGCGAGACCCGCGAGCGTGCCCTGCAAGGCGGCCGCCTGCGCGCCGCCGATGCCCGCGCCGTCGCCCGCGACGAAGATGCCGGGCACATCGAGTTCGCCCCACGCATCGACCTTCGGGGTGAAGCACAGTTGCGCGTCGTCCCAGCGGTGCGCGGCGCGCAGCGCCTGCGTGAATTGCGTGTTCGGCACGACGCCCTGATGCAGCAGGATCACATCGGCTTCGAGACGGTGCGCGGTGCCTTGCGTAGTGAAGTGCAGCGCGGCGGCGCGCTCGACATGATCCGTACCGATGCGCGCTTCAACGCGCAGATCGTCGGCGGCCTCGAAGATCGGCACGTTCGCGTCGCGCAGCGTGCGGATCAGTTGCAAGCCTTTGCTCAGGAACGGCCACGCGCGCAGCGCCGCCAGCATATGACGCTTCGCGCGCCAGCGGTCTTCATGACGCGTGGTATCGACCAGCGCGCGGATCGGCACGCCGGCGCGCACGTATTGCCAGCCGAGCAGATACAGCAGCGGCCCGCAACCCGCGAGTACCGGCGGCGCGGCAGGCACTTCGCCCGCGCTCTTCAACAGGATCTGCGCCGCGCCCGCCGTCAGCACACCGGGCAGCGTCCAGCCGGGAATCGGAAAGGGCCGCTCAAGCGCGCCGCTGGCGAGAATCACGCGTTGCGCTTCGAAGCTGCCGATCTTGCCGTCCTGCAGATAATTGACGCCGCGCTCGCGTGTGACCTGCCACACCGTCGCATGGGTCAGATGCCGTGCGCCCGAGGCGGTGAACGCTTCGGCGATGGCGGCGCCCGCCGCGTAGTCCGGCCCGAGAATCTCCTTGCGGCGCGCGTCGGCGCGGCCGATGGCGCGATAGATCTGGCCGCCCACGGCGTCCTGTTCGTCGATCAGCACGGTCGTGAGGCCCGCGCGCGCCGCGCGCGTCGCCGCGCTCATGCCGGCGGGACCGGCGCCGACCACGACGACGTCGACGGCTTCGGAAGCGAAATCAGCGCTCATGGGTGGTCTCCAGGGAGGCGTTGCTGATGTCGGTCGCGCCGCAGGGCGGCAGATCGCGCGCGCCTTCCTGCGAACGGATGCGCATGCCGGCTTTGACTTCGACCATGCAGGCCTGGCGGCTCGGCATGCCGTCGATCTCGACGAGGCAGTCGAAGCACGCGCCCATCATGCAGAAGGGCGCGCGCGGTGCGCCGGAGACAGGCGTCGCGCGAAAGCGCGAGACGCCCGCCGCAAGCAGGGCCGCCGCGACCGAGCAGCCGCCCGGCACGGACAGCGGCCGGTCGTTGAACCAGATGGCGACGTGCGTGGCAGCCGCGCCTTGTGCGCCCGGCAGCGGCTTGAAAAGCGAATGAGTCGATTGGGTAGTCATGTCGAATTCAATGAGCGGGAGTCAGTTCACCGGCGTGCTCGAAGCGGCGCGCGGAAAAGTGGGGCAGTTCGTCGGGCATCGGCGCGCCCATGATCCACGGCGCGACGCGCAGCGCGTGCGCGGCCGCCAGCGTCACGCCGCTATGGCAGGTGACGACGAACGCGCCGGGGTGCGCCTCGGAGTGGTCGTAGATCGGAAAGCCGTCGGGGCTATAGACACGCAACGCGGCCCACATGCGCACGAGCCGCACATGCTGCAACATCGGGAACGCGCGCACGCCGCGCCGGGCGATGTCGGCCAGCACGTGCGTGGTAGTGAAATCGTTGAAGCCGACTTCTTCCATCGAATCGCCGAACTGCACGCTGCCCTCGTCGGTCTGGCGCACGTTGAGCGTCGGATAGTCGAGAAAGCGCGCGACGCGTTCGCTCACCAGCACCTGCCCGCGATTCGGCGCGACCGGTGCGTCGAGTCCGACGAACGGCGCGAGCGCGCGATTGCCGAGTCCCGCGGCGAGTACGACGCGCGCCGCGCGATACGTCCCACGCTTGCCGTGCACGACGAAGCCCTGCGCTTGCGGCTCGATGCGCTCCGCGCGTTCGTTCGACACGAGCCGCACACCGCGCGCCTGCATGGCGGTATGCAGACCGCGCAGCAGCTTGAGCGGATTCACGTGACCGTCCATCGGCGAATAGCTCGCGCCGATCACCGCCGGGCCGATGTGCGGAATGCGCGCGCGGACTTCGGCGGCGTCGAGCATCTGGTAGGGGTAGTCGCCGAGCTCCGCTTGCAGCGTCGAGAGTCGCTTGTCGCGTTCAGCGAGTTCGTTGTCGTTGAAGCAGAAGTGGAAGCCGCCCGGCTGGCGCAACGCCACGTCCACGCCGGTTTCGTTCAGCAGCGCCTGCGCGAGTCCCGGCCAGCGCGTGGCCGAGCTGCGCGACCAGCGTGCGTAAGGCGACAGGCCATAGCCCTTGCCCTGAATCCACACGAGGCCGAAATTGCCGCGCGACGCGCGCAAGCCGCCGTCGTCCTCGTCGAGCACGGTCACGCGCGCGCCTTCGCGGGCGAGCCCGTAGGCCACGGCCGAACCGACGAGGCCGCCGCCGAGCACCAGCACGTCGGGGCTATCGGTGCTTGTCAATGTCATCGGGTTTCTCCGATCAGAATGCGATCCAGTCCGACCATGCGGTCGAGCAGGATCATCAGAAGGACCGTGCCGACGATCAGCACCGCCGACACCGAAGCGACCAGCGGATCGATCGTCTGCGCGATCTGGTTGTACATGGCGACGGGCAGCGTGGTCGTGCCCGGTGTCGCGACGAAGATGGTCATGGTCAGTTCGTCGAAACTCTGGATGAACGAGAGCACCCAGCCGCCCGCCACGCCGGTGCGGATCATCGGCAGCACCACGCGGCGAAACGCGGTGAAGCGGCTCGCGCCACAGGAGAGAGCGGCGCGCTCGGCATCGCGATCGAGTCCGACGGCCGACGACAGCGCGAGGCGCAACGCATACGGCAGCACGATGATCACGTGCGCGCAGACCAGCGACCAGAACGAGCCCGACAGATGCAGCAGCGACAGAAAGCGCAGGAACGCGATGCCGAGCACGACCGCGGGAATCATCATCGGCGAGAGGAAGAAGCTGGTGAGCGCGGCGCGGCCCGGGAAGCGATAGCGCGCGATCGCCAGCGCGGCGGGCACCGCGAGCAGCACGCCGATGCTTGCCGCCGCGAACGCGAGCCGCACCGACAGCCAGAAGGCCGCGACGATGTCGCCGTTCTCGATGATCGCGCGAAACCAGCGCAGCGACGCGCCATCGAAAGGCATCGAGATGAAGCCCTTGTCGGTGAAGGCCACCAGCATCACCACCGCGAGCGGCGCGAGGATGAAGGTCAGAAAGAACGCGTTGTAGACGAGCCCGAGAATGCCGTTCTGTTTCATGATCGCTGTCTCCCGCTCAATCGAAGATGTGCTGAAAGCGGCGCTCGGCGAGGCGGCTGCAACCCATCACGATCGCCACGTTGGCGATCAGCAGCAGCACGGCGATGCTCGCGCCGAGCGGCCAGTTCAGCGTGCCGAGGAACTCGTCGTAGGCGGCGGTGGCAACCACCTTGAGGCGCCGGCCGCCGATCAGCGCCGGCGTGGCGAACGCCGATGCCGACAAGGCGAACACGATAATCGAGCCCGACAGCACGCCCGGCATGATCTGCGGCAGCACCACGCGGCGGAACACCGCGAACGGCGAGCCGCCGAGCGAGCGGCCGGCCCATTCCACTTGCGGGTCGAGCTTCTGCATGGTCGCCCACACCGACATCACCATGAACGGCACCAGCACGTGCGTGAGCGCGATGATCATGCCGGTCATCGTGAAGACGAGGCGGACGGGCTCGTCGGTGACATGCAGTGCCCGCAGCACGTTGTTCAGCACGCCGTTGTTGCCGAGCAGAATCTGCCAGCCGAGCGTGCGCACCACCACGGAGATGAGCAGCGGGCCGAGCACGACCAGCAGACACAGCGATTGCCACGGACGCTTCATGCGCGCGAGCACGATGGTCTCCGGCACGCCGAGCACGATGGACAGCAGCGTGACGGCGAAAGCTAGCCCGGCGGTGCGCAGAAAGATCGTGCCGTAGTACGGATCGCTGACGACTTCCCAGTAGTTCGCGAGCGTATAGGCGGCGGTGACGCCGGCCGTGTCGCTGAACACGCGGAACGACAGCATCAGCGTGAGCAGCAGCGGCACCAGCAACAAGCCGACGAACAGCAGCAGCGCGGGCCCCGACAGCAGCCACGGCGCGGCGCCGGGACGGGCGTCGTCAAGCGTGGCCATGAGCGCTCTCCGGAGTGTCTTGCGTGAGCACGCGCAGGTCGTCGTCGGTCCATGCGAGGCCGACTTCGTGGCCTTCTTCCGGCGGTGGCGCGCCGTGGTTCGGCTGCGCGACGCGCAGCTTGCCGAGTTCGGTGTCCACTTCGAGCAGCCATTGATTGCCGACGAACACGCGCGTCGCGATGCGACCGCGCAGGCGGGCATCGCCATTGGCCAGATGAACCTTTTCCGGGCGGATATAGACGTTCACCGTGCCGTCGACATGACGGCCTTCATGCGGCACATGCAGCGTCGTGCCGGCGACGGCGACTTCCGCGCAGCGCGGATTGCGGCGCAGCACCTCGCCGGAAAACGCGTTGGTGCGCCCGAGAAACGTCGAGGCGAACGGCGTGGCGGGACGCTCGTACGCGTCGTACGGCGTGCTGAGTTGCGCAATCGCGCCGCGATGCATCACCGCGATGCGGTCGCTCATGGTCATCGCTTCGACCTGATCGTGCGTGACGAGTATCGTCGTGATGCCGAGGCGCTTCTGGATCGCGCGCAGTTCGATATGCATCTCTTCGCGCAGCTTGGCGTCGAGGTTGGACATCGGTTCGTCGAGCAGCAGCAGTTCCGGCTGCATGGCGATGGCGCGCGCAATCGCCACACGCTGACGCTGACCGCCCGACAGTTCCTTCGGATAGCGGTGGCCGAGGCCATTCAGGCGCACTAGGGAGAGCGCTTCGTCGACGCGCTCGTCGCGCTCCTTGCGCCTGACCTTGCGCATCTCCAGCCCGAAGCCGACGTTGCCCGCCACCGTCATGTGCGGAAACAGCGCATAGCTCTGGAACACCACGCCGATGCCGCGCTTCTCGGGACGCTCGTTCGTGATGTCGCGGCCGTCGAGCAGAATGCGGCCCGTGGTCGGCGTGATGAAGCCCGCGACCATTTGCAGCGTGGTGGTCTTGCCGCAGCCGGACGGTCCGAGCAGCGACAGCAGTTCGCCGCGTTCGACGGCAAGATCGAGTTGATCGACCGCCGTGAAATCCCCGTAGCGTTTGGATATACCTTGCAGAGTCAGGAAGGCCATGCGCCTCGCTCCTTCATCAGATCGCGCGTCGCGCGAGGAACCCGCTGGTGCCGCGCCTGGTGCCGCACTTCAGCGTTCGACCGAACGGTTCCAGCGCTCGGTCCACTCGGTGCGATGCTGGTTGATCGTGGTCCAGTCCATGGCAGTCAGCTTCGAGATCTGTTCGGGACCGTAGGGCACGCGGGCGGCAATCTCAGGCGTGAGCTTGACGGTCTTGTTGACCGGACCCAGACCGATGCCTTGCGCCTGCAAGACCTGCACTTCCGGGCTCAACAGGTATTGCACGAACTGTTGCGACAACTGCGGCTGCGCGTTCTCCGCGATCGCGCAGGCCGCCACCTGCAACGCGACCGCGCCTTCCTTCGGGTAAATGAACTTGAGCGGGAAGCCGGTGTTCTGCAAGGCGACGGCGCGGCCGCTGCCATACGGCGCGAGGATCACGTCGCCGGACTGCATCTGGCCGTCCATCTCGCCGGGCGTCGGCGCCCAGGACAGCACGTTCGGCGCGACCTGTCTTGTCATCGCCGTGAAGCCGGGATCGATGTTCTTCTCGCCGCCGCCGGACAGACGCGCGAGCATCACGAGCGTATGCAGACCATAGGTGTTGGTGATCGGCGGCACGCCGAGCTTGCCCTTGATGCGGCTGTCGGTGAGCGCCTTCCACGAGTCGGGCGGCGGCAGGCCGGCTTTCCTGAAGGCCTCCTCGTTGTAGCCGATGCCGGTCGCCACCATGCCGACGCCGATCGCGCTCGGCCCGATCTTCGCGAGCGGGTAGACGTCCTTCATCACGGGCGCGTCGTCGAGCTTCGCGCACAGGTTGAGCTGCATCGCCTGGTACATCGGACCGTCGTCCATCACCGCGACGTTGATCTGCTGATGGCCTTTCTGCGCCTGCAGCTTGGCAAGCGTATCGCTCGAATTGCCGGCGACGTAGACGATCTTGACGTTATGCGCCTTCTCGAACGGCGGGATGATTTTCTGCCGGTAGAGCTGCTCGTTCGAGCCGCCGACGTTGGCGATATAGAGCGTGGTGTCGGCCTGCGCGAGGAGCGGAGCGGCGAGGGCGGATGCGGCCAGAAGCGCCGCGAAGGCGGGGCGGGACGAGGCGGACAGGCGGCGATGCAACGCTCTTTTCATGACGACGATCTCCAGTTCCGGTGTGGGGACGCGGGCTTCGCTGCCCGTCGTTAGAATGCAGTGTCGCGCCGGCTGGTCATGCCGTCCAATACGAATAAAATACCTATCTATGCATGGATGATATGGATTGAAGGGCGTCGTCTAAGGGAGAATACGGATGAATCTCAAGCACATCGAGGCGTTCCGCGCGGTGATGGTGTCGGGGTCGATGACCGCCGCGGCCAAGGCGCTCTTCACGTCGCAGCCGAACGTGAGCCGTCTGATCGCGCAACTCGAGCGCGACACGGGGCTGCAACTCTTTCAGCGCAGCGGCGTGCGGCTGATTCCCACGAGCGACGGCGAGGCGTTCTTTCGCGAAGTCGAGCGCGCGTTTGTGGGCTTGCAGGGTCTGGCGAATGCCGCGGCGCAGATTCGCAACCTCGGCAGCGGCCGTCTGCGCATCGCGGCGATGCCGTCGGCGGGCATGACGCTGGTGCCGCACGCCATCAAGCGGTTTGTCGAGCTGTTTCCGGAGGTCACCGTGTCGCTGCACGTGAATACGTCGGGCACGGTCAATCATTGGACGGCCTCGCAGTTCTGCGATCTGGGCGTGGCGGTGTATGTCAGCGAGGCATCCGATTGCGAAGTCGAACTGCTGGGGGATGTGGCTGCCGTGTGTGTGATGCCGGCGGCGCATCGGCTGGCGAAGAAGCGCAGCATCAAGCCGGAGGATCTGGAAGGCGAGCCGTTCATTTCGCTATGTCACGGCGACGGCACGCGCACCTTGATGGACGAAGTGTTCCTGCGCGCGGGCGTGCAGCGCGTCATGTCGATCGAGGCGCAATACGCCGCGATGTGCTGCGAGATGGTTCGCCACGGCATGGGTGTGACGCTCGCGCATCCAATCGTCGCGCGCGACTTCGCCGGGCCGGAGATCGCGATTCGCCCGTTCCTGCCGGCTACGCGCTTTCAGACCTATCTGCTGTTTCCTCCGCACAGGCCGCGAGAACGGCTGGCGTCGGCGTTCGTTGAGGTCTTGCGAGCGCTGCATGAGGAACTGCTCGCCGAGGTCGTGGCGCCGGCGCGGAGCGCGGCAGGACGCGGGCGGGCGCGGTCGCGGGCCGACGCGCAAGGGGACAGGCTTTGAAGATGCCAGGTGTGCCTTGTCTCGCCTGGCGGTATATCCTCCCTGTACTTATTCCGATCCTCTGAACGTTTTCCGCAACCGGATAATCGCGATACATGACCGAGCAACCGCCCACCATCGAAATTGAAAGCGCGCCGAACCCCACCTACGCCGTGATCCTGATGCACGGTCTCGGCGCCGACGCCAACGACTTCGTGCCGCTCGTGCCCGAACTGCGTCTCGGCAATGCGCCTGGCGTGCGCTTCGTGTTTCCTAATGCGCCGGAGATTGCCGTGACCGCGAACAACGGCTACGTGATGCGCGCGTGGTATGACATCCGCTCGTTTCAGAACATCAATGAGCGGATTGACGAAGCGGGTATCGAATCGTCCTGCGCAACCGTGCGGCAATTAATCGAGGCGCAGAACCGGCGCGGCATTCCGACTTCGAACATCTTTCTCGCGGGGTTTTCGCAAGGCGGGGCGATGACCTACTCGGCAGGGCTGACGCACCCTGAGACGCTCGCCGGCTTGATCGTGATGTCGGGTTATGTGCCGTCGCAAAGCTTTATCGATAGCCGTTTGAGTGCCGCGAACCGTGGCACGCCTATCTTCGCCGCGCATGGCATGTACGACGACGTGTTACCGATCCAGCTAGGAGAGGCCGCGCGCGACTTTGCGATCACGCGAGGTTGCAAGGTCGACTGGAGCGCGTATCCGATGCCGCATTCGGTATGCGCGGAGGAGATTTCAGCGCTGCGCGCCTGGCTCGGCGCGCAGCTCGCGGTGTCTTCCTGAAGGGTCCCGGCCGCGCTCAGGCGTCCGGCGTTTGCGCAGGCGCTTGCGTGCCCGGCAGGTCCGCTTGCGTGGCGCCTTCGAGAAAGCGGCGGGTCGATTCGAACGCCTGCAGCATCGGCTCGGGCCACGGCGTTTGCAGCATCACCGCCTGATGGTTTTCGAACGCCGACGACAGCAGCTTCGCCAGCTCAGGCGAGCGCAGATGACGCAGCAGCACGCTCACCGCGATCGCCGTGGCCTGGCTCGCGCCCGCTGTCTGGAGTTCCGATGCGGTGAGGGCCGCGACCTGTTTGTTGATGTCCACTGCTACTTCCTTGGATGAAATGTGGGAGAGGGATGGCCCGATGGCCGGTGGCGAATTTTGACATGGTTGGCGGCTTGTCGTGAGCGGCCAACCTACGGGGCTGTATGTCGTTGGAAAATCATCAAGCATCTTTGTATATGCGCCATCCACTTATCGTCGGCTCGAAATGGCGATTTACATGGTATTCTCCGCGCCGATTTTCGCCGTATCGTTGATGTAATACTCGCGGATTAATCCGCGCGTAACCGACGCGTGAGCAGATAAATCTCGCAATAGAACACAATAAAAAAAGAGGGATGCGATGAGCGTGATATTGACCGTGCTTGGCGCGGTGGTCGGCATACTGACTGCCTTGTCGAACGATTTCTCGATCGGCCTCGGTGCATTGCTGGGCGCCGTGGCTGGTTTTGCGTTTTCGCGTCTGCGGCAAAAGAAGTCTGCGGATACCGCGGCGGGATCCGCGGCCACAGCGGCCACCACGTATGGCTCGAATCCTCCGGGCGAACTGGCGGCGCGCGTCGAGCGGCTCGAGCGGGAGATCGTTGCGTTGCGCGGCGAGATTCGTCAGTTGCGTGCGGGAGGCGGCGAGGGCGTTGCGGATGCTAATGCTCCGGCCGCTGACGCTGCGGCGTTCGGGCGGTCGACGTCGGACGTCGCGTCGAGTCCTTATGCGTTCCCACCCGCCAATGAGCGGACGGTACGTCCGCAGCCCGAGATGCCGGCGATGCCACTCGCCGCGGCGCGCTCATCGACAGGTGCCGAAGCGACGGCGCCGGCCGCGCCGCGTGCGGCGAGCGCAGACGGCGCAACGGACGCTCGTAGTAAAGCAGACGTACCAGGTATACCGGGCGCCTCTCCAGTCGCCCCGACCGCACAACCTGTTTCCGCGCAAGCGTCTACACCGCAGCCTCCCGTTCCACCTTCACCACTCACGCCACCGCGTGGCCCGGGTCTCGCCGAGCGCCTCTTCAAAGCGGGCCGCGACTGGCTTTTGGGCGGCAACACGGTCGTGCGTGTCGGCATCATCGTGCTGTTTTTCGGCATCGCTTTCCTGCTCAAATACGCCGCCGACAACAGCATGCTGCCGATCGAATTCCGCCTTGCCGGTGTGGCGCTCGCCGCGACTGCCTTGATCGTGCTCGGCTGGCGCATCGGCGAGCGACGCGGCGCGTATGGCCTGGTGCTGCAAGGCGGCGGCGTCGGCGCGCTGTATCTGACCGTCTTCGCGGCCACGCGGCTCTACCACCTGCTACCGGCGGGCGCAGCCTTGCCGCTGATGGTCGCGATCTGCGCGCTCAGTGCATTTCTTGCCGTCCGGCAGAACGCGTCGTCGCTGGCCTTTATGGGCAGCGCCGGCGGTTTTCTCGCGCCGATATTGCTGTCGACGGGCGGCGGCAGTCACGTCATGCTGTTCAGCTACTACGCGCTGCTCAACGCCGGCATCTTCGCGATTGCCTGGTTCAAGGCGTGGCGGCCGCTGAATCTGCTCGGCTTCGTATTCACGTTTTCAATCGGCGCCGCGTGGGGCGCGACGGCCTATCGCCCCGAGTTGCTCGCCAGCACCGAGCCGTTCCTGATTCTGTTTTTCCTGATGTACGTCGGCATCGCGCTGCTCTACGCGGTACGGCGCGAAATCGCCCTCAAGCACTACGTCGACGGCACGCTGGTGTTCGGCACGCCGCTGGTGGCGATCGGCCTGCAAGCCGCGTTGATGAAGAACACTGAGTTCGGCCTGGCGTGGAGCGCGGTGGCGCTCTCCGCGTTTTACCTGGCGATCGCGGGCTGGCTCGCGCGACGCCGTGAGCGCCTCGGCATGATGTTCGAGGCCATGCTCGCGCTGGCGGTGATCTTCGCCACGCTCGCCGTGCCGCTCGCGTTCACCGGACCGACCACGAGCGCGACGTGGGCCATCGAGGGCGCCGCGATCACCTGGCTCGCGGTGCGTCAGCGGCGCCTGAGCGCCTTCGGTTTCGGCCTGCTGCTGCAATTGGCCGCAGCGGGCGCCTACGCGCCCGGCACGATCGCGCCGACTCACGACGCGAGCGTCTGGCCGGTCCTCAACGGCGCTTACATCGCGTCGGTGCTGATCGCGCTCGCGGGCATTTTCACCGGATGGCGTTTGCACGGCCGCAGCGAAGCACGAGAGTGGCACGTGTGGATCCCGCAGATCGGCCTCGTCGCCAGCGTGTGGGGTTTGTTGTGGTGGACATTGGGCGGCCTGTACGAAATCCAGGCATACACGAGCGCTCGTTCAGGCATAGGGCACGCCCGTTTCGATACGGCCGCCGTCGCGCTCTTCGCGGTGCTGACAGCGTGGCTCGCGCACGGCGCGCGCCGCACGCTGCGCTGGCCCCTTGCCGAATTGCCGGCGCTGGCGCTCGTGCCGGTTCTCGCGCTGCTCACCGCGGAGCTCTTCACGTTGGGCATGGCGCCGGTGAGCGGCTACGGCTGGCTGGTCGGCGCGCTCGCCGCAGTCTCGGCGTATGGATTGTTCTGGCGCCAGCAGCGCGACGTCAGCGATATCCTGCTCGCGCCGCTGCATACGCTGATGTTCTGGACAGCCGGCGCGCTTGCCGCGCTCGAAGGCTATTGGGGTTTGCGGGCCTACGTGCCCGAAGGCGCATGGAGCTGGAGCGCGTGGGCGTATGGCTTCGGTGTGCTGCTGCTGTTGCTGGCGGGTGCAGGGCACCGTCTGCGCTGGCCGGTCGCGCGCTTCATGCGGGCGTATCAGGTGTGGGCCGCCGCGCCGCTCGCTGTTCTGCTGTGGGCGTGGAGTATCGCGAGTGTGACGAGCGACGGCAGCGCCGCGCCGATCGTGTGGCTGCCGATCCTCAATCCGCTCGACGTCGCGCAGATTCTCGCGTTCGTCGCCTGTGCGGTGTGGCTGCGCAGACTGCGCGCGTTGGGCGTGCAATGGCATCCGCGCGCCTTCGATTATCTGGTGCTCGCCACGCTGTTCCTTTGGTTCAACGCGCTGCTGTTGCGCACGCTGCATCATCATTTTCACGCGGCGTACGATGTCGGTGCGGTGCTCGCCTCGTTCAGTCTGCAGCAGGTGTTTCTGGTTGGCTGGAGCGCGTTCGCTTTTGCCGGCTTGTGGCTCGCGCGCCGCGACAGTATCGTGCGGCTGTGCGCGATCGCGTCGACGCCGCTCGTGCTGGTGATGTGGATATGGACGTTCTTCGCGAACCTGACGCAGGACGGCGGCACATGGGCGCGTCTGCCGTTGCTCAATCCGCTCGACCTGGTGCAAGCGGTGGTGTTCGCGCTGGCGGCGTTCTGGCTCGTGCGGATTCACTGGCTCGGCGTGCCGATCGGCGAATATCGCATGCCCTTGCAGGTGGCGGCCGGCGCGACCGGATTCGTCTGGCTGAACGCGATGCTGCTGCGTACGCTGCATCATTGGACCGGCGTGCCATACGAGCTCGAGACCATGTCACACTCGATGCTCGTGCAGGCGTCAATATCGGTATTCTGGACGGTGTGCGCGCTGGCCATGATGATCTGGGCGACGCGCCGGGCGAGCCGGATGTTCTGGTTCATCGGCGGCGCGTTGCTGGCGGCGACCGTGGTCAAGCTGTTCCTGTTCGACCTGTCTCACGTGACCGGGATCGAGCGGATCGTTTCGTTTATCGGAATCGGTTTGATGTTGTTGCTGATCGGCTACTTCTCACCGTTACCGCCTAAGGCTCTGGTCGTGGAATCCAAGCAATGAAGCGTGTCTTTACATTGACCGGCTGGTGTTTCGCGATCGCGGCGATGTGGGCGTCCGCGCCCGCCATCGCGGCCGAAGATTTCGCGCAGCATTTCGCGCTGCAACTCGAAGAAGGCGCCGCCTACTACAGCGTGACGCTGCCGGCCGCCGTCTACGCGGCAAGCCAGCGTCACGATCTCGGCGACGTGCGGGTCTTCAACGGCACGGGCGAACCCGTTCCGTATTCGCTCGATGCGCCGCGCGAGCCCCCGCGCACGCCGCCCACGCTGCGTCCGGTGCGCTGGTTTCCGTTGCCGCCCGCGGCCGCCAGCAGTTCCGCCGCGCCGTTCGGCGTGACGATCGCCGCCGACGGTTCGTTGCGCGCGACCGCGGCGCCGCCGTCGCGCGCGCAACACGACACGGACCTGATCGACCTCGGACGCGCGTCGTGTGCAAGCCGCGTGACCGCGTTGCTCGTGCACCTGCGCGACGACAATTATCAGGGGCGCGTCACGGTCGAATCGAGCGACGACTTGCGTCACTGGCAGCCGGCCGGCGACGCGCAACTGCTCAAGGTCAGCTACAACGGCAGCACGCTGAGTCAGGACCGGATCGAACTGGACGGCAATCGCGCGCGTTACCTGCGTTTGCGCTGGCTCGACGGCGCGCCGTATGTCGAGTCGCTGGACATGGAGATTCAGGCGCTTGCCGCCGACGCGGCGCAGCGCGCGGAGCGGGCATGGCGCGAAGGCATCGTCGCGCACGCGGGACCGAAACCCGGCGAGTATTTTTTCAGCACCGGCGGCCCGTATCCGGTCGACCGGTTGCGTCTGAATCTGCCGCAGCCGAACACCGTCGCGCCTGCGGTCGTCTATTCGCGCACAGGGCTCGATACGCCATGGCGCGAAGTGGCCGGCGCGACATTGTTCCGTTTGCATAACGGCGAGGTGGAGCAAAGCAATCCTTCGCTCGAATTGACGCCCGACACGGATCGTCAATGGCGTGTGGTGGTCGACCCGCGCAACGGCGGACTCGGCAGCGGGACATTGACCGTCGCCGCGGGCTGGCGTCCGGCGATGCTGACGTTCGTCGCGCGTGGGACGGCGCCGTTCACCCTGGCGGTGGGTAATGCGACGGCGGTGTCGTCGGCGGTGAGCCGCGACGATCTGTTGATGGGCGCCTCAGCGGTCCCCGCGACGGCGCGCGTGGGTGAAGCGTTGTCAGCCGAGCAGGCCGCGAGGGCGCAGTCCGCGAGGGATCCGGATGCGATGCGCCGCTATTTGCTATGGGCGGCATTGCTGCTGGCCGTGGGCTCGCTTGCAGCGATCGCGTGGCGGCTCGCACGTGGTGCTCGTGTTGCGGCGGGCGGTGCGTCAGGTGGTGTGCCTGGCGCGTCTGCTGGATCTGGCGTAGCGGGTATGTCGGCGGGGACTGGAGTAGCGGGTGCGTCGGCGGAATCCGGCCGAGTGGGCCCGGCGGTTAATGCTTCCACCCAGGCTTCCACCACGCCTTCCACCACGGGCGACACCAACGGAAAGGGCGAAGACAATCGCTGACCTCAGCGCCGCCTACGGCGCGCAGGTCATTCCTCGGGCGCCGTCATCATGCCGATGATCTTGTCGAGCGCGTGGCCGAAAGCGAGCTTTTCCTGCTCGTCCAGACAGTCGAACATGTCGCCGTTCCATTTGCGCGCGATCGGCATGACCTTCCGATACAGCGCGCGGCCTTCGGGCGTCAGCGACACCAGCACGACGCGGCCGTCTTCGGTGCTCGCTTCGCGTTTCACGAGTCCTTGCCTGATCAACGCTTCGGCGGCGCGGCTTGCCTGGCTTTTGTCGAGATTGGCATGCCTTGCCAGCTCCATGATCGAGAACGGCCCGAACGATCCCACCGAGGCAATCACGCGCGCTTCAGGCAATGTCACCCCGAGCTTGCTCTGATAGCGTTCGCTGATGCCGCGTTCGGCGAGTTTGTTGAGGACATGCAGACGGTACGTCAGGAACTGTTCGAGCCCGGCTTTGGCGTCCTTCATGGTCTTCCCGTAGTGTGTGAGCGGTCGCGGCGCTGTGATTGTTGCCGCAACCGTCCTGCCGGTCAACGCGTGCCGTATTTCAGGCGCGTCAACTGTTCGGCTTCGTCCGCCAACAGACGCGCCGCGTCGCGAATCGCGACTTCGAGCGTGATCGGGCCGGGCGCCGGCGAGAAGCAGCCGCTGAAATATTCGGCGAGGCGCGGCAAGGCGGCTGAATCGACTCCGCCGGAGAGGAGCGTGGCCGGCACGCCTGCTGCCTGTGCATGACGGCAGGCGATGAAGGGCGCCTTGCCATGCAGCGTTTGCACATCCGAACGGCCCTCGCCGGTGATCAGCCAATCGGCGCCTTCGAGCGCGGCATCCAGACCGATTTGCCGCGCGACGGTTTCCGCGCCCGGTTCGAATTGCGCACCGAGCATATGCAACGCGAAGCCGAGGCCGCCGGCGGCGCCCGCGCCGGGCAATGCGCGCGCCGTACGGCCGAGCGCCGGTTCGAGCAGATCGGCGAAGCGGGCGAGCGCTGCATCGATCGTGGCAACCTGTTCCGGTTTCACACCCTTTTGCGGACCGAATACCGCGGTTGCGCCGTGTTCGCCGGTAAGCGGATTGTCCACGTCCGACATGCCGACGAACTGCGTGTTCGACAGACGCGCGTCGAGCTGCGACACGTCGACTCGTGCGAGACGCGCGAGTTGTTCCGGCGTGGCGTCGAGCTCATTGTCCTGCGCGTCGAACAGCTTGAGACCGAGGCCGGCCAACAGGCCCGCGCCGCCGTCGTTGGTGCTGCTGCCGCCGAGCGCGACGAAAAAGCGCCGCACGCCGGCGTCCATCAGCGCGCGAATCGCCTCGCCCATGCCGCGTGTGCTGCGCGCCTCGACGGGCACGCCCATTCCCACCGGATCCGTGATGCCGACGACCTCCGCCGTTTCGATGATCGCGCTGCCGTCGACGAGCAGGCCCGTGAGCGCTTCACGCACCGGACCGGCCGCGCCGCGCACACTGAGCGTGCGGCGTTCGCCGCCCCGCGTGAGCATGGCGTCGAGTGTGCCTTCGCCGCCGTCGGCCATCGGACAGATGCGCACCTCCGCGGCGGGACGGGCGCGCTTGATGCCCGCTGCGATCGCTTGCGCGACCTGTTCCGCGCTAAGGGAGCCTTTGAAGGAGTCGGGAGCTATGACGACGACGGGCGAGGACGGCGAATTCGGCATGGTGTCTCTGAGTGGTTGGAATCGTTGCGAGGGCGGGTGAAACGGCGAGATGCGGGCGCAGCCCCAAGCGCGTCCATTAGCTTATCAGCATGGGCGCGCCGACTGAATATGTCGAATGGCATAGCCGGCATCGACGGCGGCAGGGCGCGTATGCGCGGTGGGTGCGGCTGCTTTTTTGTCGGCGCTTGGTGAATCAAGCGAAGTCGCCGGGGAAATTGGTGCAGACAGGCTGAAGCGAAGTCGTGGGGGGAGTTCGTGCAGACAGGCGCAGCGCAGCAGTGGCGCGGCACCCCCGCCGCACTGGAACAGCGCGCAAACGGGCATGAAACAGCGTGGAAAGCGGCCGGAATCCGACCAAAACCTCGACAAAAACGCGCGCATTCATCGAATCCCGGCTAGGCGCGCAAATAGTTTGCTAAAATATTCGGCTCTTTGGACCCAACCGTGCTGCCGGCGGCCTGCAAGCCCGCGGCGCAGGCGCGCAATCGGTGCGAAGCGACCCAAACGCGAGCAGAAAACGCGACGTCGCACGACATCGACAAGCGGCACGGAGAAGATAACTGATTCGCTCGAATAATTTTAGGACGATTGAAGCCATGGCTAACGTTGTTGAAAACCTCGGCAAGCTCGAACGCCGCGTCACGATTTCCCTGCCGAAGGACGCCGTGCAGAAGGAAGTGGACTCGCGTATCCGCCAACTCGCGAAGAACGTCCGCATGCCGGGTTTCCGCCCGGGCAAGGTGCCGCTCAAGATGGTGACGCAACAGTATTCGGGCCAGGTGGAAGCCGAAGTGCTGAGCGACAAGGTCGGCAAGGAATTCTTCGACATCAGCCGCACCGAAAACCTGCGCGTCGCCGGTCAGCCCAGCTTCGCACCCAAGTCCGACGCGACTGAAGGCGACTACGCGTTCGACGCGACGTTCGAGGTGTATCCGGAAGTGAAGCTGGGCGACGTCGCCACGGCTGAAATCGAGCGCACCACGACCACCATCAGCGAAGCGGAAATCGACCGCACGCTGGATATCCTGCGCAAGCAGCGCGTGCACTTCCACGCTCGCGGCGAAGCCGGCGAGCACGGTGACGGCGGCGGCGACACGGCAGCGAAAGAAGGCGATCGCGTGACGGTCGACTTCGTCGGCAAGATCGAGGGTGAAGTGTTCCAGGGCGGCAGCGCTGACGACTTCGCGTTCGTGCTGGGCGAAGGCCGCATGCTGCCGGAATTCGAAAAGGCCGCCACGGGCCTGAAGGTCGGCGAATCGAAGGAATTCGATCTGGCGTTCCCTGAGGACTATCACGGCAAGGATGTCGCCGGCAAGACCGCGCAATTCACGATCACGATGAAGAAGATCGAGTGGCCGCACCTGCCGGAAATCGACGCTGAATTCGCCAAGTCGCTCGGCATCGAAGACGGCGACTTGACCAAGATGCGCGCTGAGATCAAAGACAATCTCGAACGCGAAGCAAAGCGCCGCACGCAAGCCATCGTCAAGAACCAGGTGATGGACGCGTTGCTGAAGATTTCCGAACTTGACGTGCCGAACGCACTGATCGAACAGGATCAGGAGCGCCTCGTCGCGATGGCTCGTCAGGATCTGGAGCAACGTGGCGTGCCGAACGCCAAAGACGCACCGATCCCGGCTGCGATGTTCAAGGAACAGGCTGAGCGCCGCGTAAAGCTGGGCCTCGTGCTGGCCGAGCTGGTCAAGGCCAACGAACTGCAAGCCAAGCCGGAGCAGATTCGTGCCGAAGTGGACGAGTTCGCGAAAAGCTACGAAGACCCGAAGGAAGTCGTCCGCTGGTATTATTCCAACCAGCAACGTCTTGCAGAAATGGAAGCGTACGTCGTTGAAGCCAACGTCGTCGATTTCGTCCTCAGCAAGGCCAAGGTGACGGACAAGGAAGTGAGCTTCGAAGAACTGGCAAGCGCAACGGCGCAAGCGTAAGCGTCGCTGCAACGGCGTGCCGGCTGTCGGAGCGACGGCCCGCACGCCGTTTTTTTGTGCTGTGAATGTGCGTTGCGTTTTGCATGGGTTTCACGCATTGCGCCGCACTGAACGCGCACTTGAATACGGGGTTGTCGGCCACACCTGTCCAGCATCTAATATTTAGAATATTTCAGACAAGGATCCACTGCATGACCTTTCGCGCTCAAATGCTGGACACGTTGACCTCCCAGTCGTCGCGGGATCTCGAAGCGCAGGCGCTCGGACTTGTGCCGATCGTCGTGGAAACGAGCGGCCGGGGCGAGCGTTCGTACGACATCTATTCGCGTCTGCTGAAGGAACGGATCGTGTTCCTGGTTGGTGAAGTGAACGACCAGACGGCCAATCTCGTCGTCGCGCAGATGCTGTTCCTCGAAAGCGAGAACCCCGATAAGGACATCAGTTTCTACATCAACAGCCCGGGCGGTTCGGTTTCGGCGGGCATGGCGATTTATGACACGATGCAGTTCATCAAGCCGGATGTCTCCACGCTGTGCATGGGCCTTGCGGCCAGCATGGGCGCATTCCTGCTGGCGGCCGGCGCGAAGGGCAAGCGTTTTGCGCTGCCGAATTCGCGCGTGATGATTCACCAGCCGCTCGGCGGCGCGCGTGGCCAGGCGTCGGACATCGAAATTCAGGCGCGCGAGATCCTGTATTTGAAGGAACGGCTGAATCATCTGCTCGCTCATCACACCGGCCAGCCGGTCGAGCGTATCGCACGCGACACCGACCGCGACAACTTCATGTCCGGCGACGACGCGCAAGCTTATGGCCTCGTCGACCAGGTGGCACACAAGCGTCCTTGAGATGGTGCGTTTTTGCCCCGACATGGGGCAAAAACGTGGCCGGATCGGTTGTGAAATAATCAAACTTCGTCCGAGTGCCTGCGGCAAACGCCGTCACCTTGGCTCAAGCCCGGCCCCGCCCAAACTGCGAGGCCAGGGCAAACGGCGTATCATGTAATCGAGTGTCCGGAGGCTCAAACATCTATGGCGGACAAGAAAGGTTCTAACAGCGAAAAGCTGTTGTATTGCTCGTTTTGCGGCAAGAGCCAGCATGAAGTGAAAAAACTGATTGCCGGCCCGTCGGTGTTCATCTGCGATGAATGTATCGACCTGTGCAACGAAATCATTCGTGATGAGGCTGCAGGTGCGGGCATCGAGGCGGGCTTGTCGAAGTCCGATCTGCCGAGTCCGCAGGAAATCCGTGAAATCCTCGACCAGTATGTGATCGGTCAGGAACGCGCGAAGAAAATTCTCGCGGTCGCGGTGTACAACCATTACAAGCGCCTCAAGCATCTCGACAAGAAGGATGAAATCGAGCTGTCCAAGAGCAACATCCTGCTGATCGGCCCGACCGGTTCCGGCAAGACACTGCTCGCGCAAACGCTCGCGCGCCTTCTGAACGTCCCGTTCGTGATTGCCGATGCAACCACGCTGACGGAAGCCGGCTATGTCGGTGAAGACGTCGAGAACATCATTCAGAAGCTGCTGCAAAACTGCAATTACGAAGTCGACAAGGCTCAGCGCGGCATTGTCTACATCGACGAAATCGACAAGATCAGCCGCAAGTCCGATAACCCGTCGATCACCCGCGATGTCTCGGGCGAAGGCGTGCAACAGGCTTTGCTGAAGCTGGTCGAGGGTACGATGGCGTCGGTGCCGCCGCAGGGCGGCCGTAAGCACCCGAATCAGGACTTTATCCAGGTCGATACCACGAACATTCTGTTCATCTGCGGTGGCGCGTTCGACGGCCTCGAAAAGGTCATCGTCGATCGTACTGAGAAAACCGGCATCGGCTTTGGCGCGAGCGTAAAGAGCAAGCAGGACCGCGACGCCGGCGAAGTGCTGCGCGAAGTGGAACCGGAAGATCTGATCAAGTTCGGTCTCATTCCCGAACTGATCGGCCGTCTGCCCGTGGTGGCCACACTCGGCAAGCTCGACGAAGTCGCGTTGATGAAAATCCTCGTCGAACCGAAGAATGCGCTGGTGAAGCAGTACCACAAGCTGTTCAACATGGAGCGCGTCGAGCTCGAAATTCGCCCGGCCGCGTTGCAAGCTGTCGCGCGTAAGGCAATTCGTCGCAAGACGGGCGCGCGCGGTCTGCGCTCCATCCTGGAACAGGCGTTGCTTGATGTGATGTACGACCTGCCGCAAATGAAAGGCGTTAGCAAGGTCATCATCGACGACAACGTGATTGACGGCGACGGCAAACCGCTACTGATCTACGAAGACGCGCCCAAAGTGGCGGGTTCGAACTGATCGGCTTTCGGGTTCTGCAAAAAAAGCCGTTCATGGCAACGTGAACGGCTTTTTTCGTTTATCGTGTGGTCAGGCTGGTTGTTTTCACTATGGAGTCACTGAACCTTCGGAGTCACTGAACTTTTCCCACACGCGGAGGCTTGCAATCTTTTCTGCTGGCCTCACCTATCGAACGAACTGATTCCACTCATGGGGAAATGAAATGTCAGGAACCCAACTCCTTCCGCCGGAACGCATTACGCTCCCGCTGCTCCCGCTGCGTGACGTAGTCGTCTTCCCGCACATGGTGATTCCGCTCTTCGTAGGCCGCCCGAAGTCGATCAAGGCTCTCGAAGCAGCGATGGAAGGCGGCAAGCACATCATGCTCGTCGCCCAGAAAACGGCTGCGAAAGATGAGCCGACCGAAAAGGACATGTACGAAGTAGGGTGCGTCGCCAACATCCTGCAAATGCTGAAGCTGCCCGATGGCACCGTGAAGGTACTCGTCGAAGGCTTGCAGCGCGCGAAAACGCTTTCCATCGAAGAACAGGAAACGCAGTTCTCGTGCGAAGTCATGCCGCTCGAACCCGACCACGCCGACAGCGCTGAAACCGAAGCGCTGCGCCGCGCGATCGTGTCGCAGTTCGACCAGTATGTGAAGCTGAACAAGAAGATTCCGCCGGAGATCCTGACGTCGCTGTCGGGTATCGACGAAGCGGGTCGTCTGGCCGACACGATTGCAGCGCATCTGCCGCTCAAGCTCGACCAGAAGCAGCACATTCTCGAAATGTTCCCGGTCATCGAGCGACTCGAGCATCTGCTCGCACAACTCGAAGCCGAGATCGACATCCTGCAGGTCGAAAAGCGCATCCGTGGGCGTGTAAAACGCCAGATGGAAAAGAGCCAGCGCGAGTACTACCTGAATGAACAGGTCAAGGCGATCCAGAAGGAACTCGGCGAAGGCGAAGAAGGTGCGGATCTCGAAGAACTCGAGAAGCGCATCACCGCTGCCCGCATGCCGAAGGAAGCCAAGAAGAAGGCCGACGCCGAGCTGAAGAAGCTCAAGCTGATGTCGCCTATGTCGGCTGAAGCGACCGTCGTGCGCAACTACATCGACACTCTGATCGGCTTGCCGTGGCGCAAGAAGAGCAAGGTCAACAACGACCTCTCGAATGCGGAACGCGTGCTCGACGAAGACCACTTCGGTCTCGAGAAAGTGAAAGAACGTATTCTCGAGTATCTCGCGGTCCAGCAACGTGTCGACAAGGTCAAAGCGCCGATCCTGTGCCTCGTTGGGCCTCCGGGTGTCGGTAAGACGTCGCTGGGTCAGTCGATCGCTCGCGCCACGAACCGCAAGTTCGTGCGTATGGCGCTCGGCGGCGTGCGCGACGAAGCCGAGATTCGCGGTCACCGTCGTACGTACATTGGTTCGATGCCCGGCAAGATTCTGCAAAGCCTGACCAAGGTCGGCGTGCGCAATCCGCTCTTCCTGCTCGACGAAGTCGACAAGATGGGCCAGGATTTCCGCGGCGATCCGTCGTCGGCTCTGCTCGAAGTGCTCGATCCGGAACAGAACCATACGTTCGCCGATCACTACGTCGAAGTCGACTTCGATCTGTCCGACGTGATGTTCGTGGCAACGTCGAACTCGCTGAACATTCCGCCGCCGCTGCTCGACCGGATGGAAGTGATCCGTCTGTCGGGTTACACGGAAGACGAGAAGGTTAGCATCGCGCAACGTTATCTTTTGCCCAAGCAAAAGAAGAACAACGGCCTCAAGGATGGCGAGGTCGATGTGACGGAAACCGCGATCCGCGACATCATTCGTTACTACACGCGTGAAGCGGGCGTGCGTTCGCTCGAGCGTGAAATTTCAAAGATCTGCCGCAAGGTCGTGAAGATGCTTCTGCTGAAGAAGGCGGAAGGCGCGGTGAAGGTCGACGGCAGCAATCTCGATACGTTCCTCGGCGTGCGCAAGTACGACTTCGGTCTGGCCGCGAAGGAAAATCAGGTTGGCCAGGTCACGGGTCTCGCGTGGACGGAAGTGGGCGGCGATCTGCTGACCATCGAAGCCGCGGTGATGCCGGGCAAGGGCAACGTGATCCGCACGGGTTCGCTCGGCGACGTGATGAAGGAATCGGTCGAGGCAGCACGCTCGGTGGTTCGTTCGCGTTCGCGCCGTCTCGGTGTCAAGGACGAAGCGTTCGAGAAGCAGGACATTCACATCCACGTGCCGGAAGGCGCGACACCGAAAGACGGTCCGTCTGCCGGTATCGCGATGACGACCGCGCTGGTGTCGGTGTTGACCGGAATCCCGGTGCGCGCGGATGTCGCGATGACGGGCGAAATCACGTTGCGTGGCGAAGTTCTGCCGATCGGTGGCCTGAAGGAAAAACTGCTGGCGGCGCATCGCGGCGGTATCAAGCTGGTGCTGATCCCGGAAGAAAACGTCAAGGACTTGACGGAGATTCCGGACAACGTGAAGAACGCAATCGAAATCGTGCCGGTCCGCTGGATCGACAAGGTGCTCGAACTGGCGCTCGAACGCGTGCCGGCGGCGTTGCCGGAAGAAGAGCCGAAGCCTGCTGCGCCGGTGGCAGCGGAGCCGGGCAAAGACGCCGCATCAACGGAAGTCGTGAAGCACTAAGGCTGTCACCGACCAAGCTGTTTGCTCGGAGAAACGAAAACCCGCGGTCACGGCCGCGGGTTTTTTATTGCCCGCGCGACTTTCGTCAAGCATCAGTGAGGCGCACTTTCCCACCTATTGAGCAAAGCTGCAGTGCGCTTGCCGACTGGTTGTATGTGCATCGATTAGCGGCAACATTTTGTTATACGAGGCCCCCTCGAAAACCTCGCTTATCAGGCTCAACCCCGCTTGACACAAGGGTTTCGGCCAATTCTAATGATTGCGCCCGGCGTTGCCCGCCGGCCGCGTGATGCCAGGCGTTAATAAAGCGCCGTCACATTGCCATAAACATTCTCGGGGGTTGGGATGAACAAGACGGAATTGATCGATCACGTTGCGCAGCAAGCCGACATTTCGAAGGCAGCGGCAGGCCGTGCACTCGACGCTGTGATCGATGGTGTCAAAGGTACGTTGAAGAAGGGCGGTTCGGTGACGTTGGTCGGTTTCGGCACCTTCGCGGTCGGCAAGCGCACTGCGCGCACCGGGCGCAATCCGCGCACTGGCGCTGCCATCAAAATCAAGGCGGCCAAGGTCCCCAAATTTAGGCCTGGCAAAGCTCTGAAGGATGCGCTAAACTAATGGGCTTGCTGCTTGAGGGACGTCAATCGACGAAGATCGAGCAGCAGATAGAAGCAGGAAAGAAGCACTGAATCGTGAAACGGGTGCTTAGCTCAGTTGGTAGAGCGGCGCCCTTACAAGGCGTAGGTCGGGAGTTCGAGCCTCTCAGCACCCACCAGTTTCAGATTCGTTCAAGTGTTTCAGCGCAGTTGCTGTATTAAGGAGTGGTAGTTCAGTCGGTTAGAATACCGGCCTGTCACGCCGGGGGTCGCGGGTTCGAGTCCCGTCCACTCCGCCAGTATCCTCGAAAGGCGAACTCCGGTTCGCCTTTTTTATTGCCCGCTGTTGTAAGATCGGGCGTTCTGTTTTTGGCACTCCTCACGCATGCTCGATTTTTTCCGCAATCACAAACGCCTGATGATGTTCATGCTCATCCTCGTCATTGTGCCGGGGTTGGGTTTTGTGGGTATTCAGGGCTTTCGCGGCTTCTTTGACGAAAGCGCAAACGTCGCGAGCGTCAACGGTCACAAGATCACGCGCGCTGAATACGACGACGCGACGCGTCAGCAACTCGACCGCGCCCGTCAGATGCTCGGCGCGCAGTTCGATATGAAGTCGTTCGACACGCCGGAACGCCGCGCGCAGATGCTCGACGGTCTGATCGAGCAACGCGTGCTGGCCGATGAGACACAGCGCCTGCATCTCACCGCATCCGACGACGCCGTGCGCCGTGTGCTGATGAACGATCCGGTGATCTCGTCGCTGAAGAATCCTGACGGCACGATCGACGTCGACCGCTATAAGCAGTTGCTCGCCATGCAGGGCATGACGCCCGACCAGTACGACGAACGCGTGCGCTACAGCATCGCCACGCAGCAGTTGCCGGCCAGCATTCAAGGCAGCGCCTTCACGTCGAAAACGCTCGCACAGCATCTGACCGAGCTCGCGGAACAACAGCGCGAAGTGCAGGGCATCGCATTCCACCCGCGTGACTACGCCGCGAAGGTGCAGCCGACCGACGCGCAACTGCAAGCGTATTACGACGCGCATCGCAACGAATTCGCCACGCCCGCTACGGCCACGATCCAGTATCTCGTCATGTCGCCGGCAACGCTCGCCGCTTCCGCGCAGCCGAGCGACGCCGATCTGAAGAAGTACTACGACGACAACATCGCGCACTACCGCACTGACGGTCAGGTGCGTGCGAGCCACATCCTGATCGCGGCGCCGAAAGACGCGAGCGCGGCAGACAAGGCCAAGGCTAAGCAAAAGGCCGAAGAGTTGCTCGCACAGATCAAGGCGCATCCGGATCAGTTCGCGCAGATCGCGCAGCAGAATTCGCAGGACCCGGGTTCGGCGTCGAAGGGCGGCGATCTGGGTTACTTCGGCCGCGGCATGATCGCGGGCGGCCAGGCGTTTGACGACGCTGTGTTCGCGCTGAAGAAAGACGAAGTCAGCGGGATCGTGCAGACCGACTTCGGTTATCACATCGTCAAGGTGACGGACGTGAAGCCGGCGGTCACGAAGCCGTTCGACGAAGTGAAAGATCAGATCTCGAAAGACCTGAAGACGCAGCTGGCCAGCAAGGCATTCACCGACGACTCGGAAGGCTTCACGTCGATCGTCTATGAAAAAGCCAAGAGCCTGCAGCCGGCCGCCGACAAGTACAAGCTGCAAGTGCAGACCGCCACGGTCACGCCGCAGC
Organism: Paraburkholderia phytofirmans; assembly: GCF_046028095.1. GTDB lineage: Bacteria > Pseudomonadota > Gammaproteobacteria > Burkholderiales > Burkholderiaceae > Paraburkholderia > Paraburkholderia phytofirmans_A. The sequence goes on along the minus strand of NZ_JAQQDJ010000005.1, from coordinate 279,633 downwards.
CGGATCCGAAGCTCGCGCCTGACAGCCCGCTGAACAATGCCAAGTTCCTCGCCGCGGTGTTCGCGAACGACGCCACGACGGCACGCAATAACACGCAAGCCATCGACGTCGGCGGCAACACGTTGATCGCGGCGCGCGTGACCGACTACAAGGCCGCGGCAGTGCCGGCGCTCGACGCCGTCAAAGACGCCGTGCGTCAGAAGGTGATCGCGGTTCAGTCGAATGAAGCGGCTCACAAGGACGGCGCGGCCAAACTGGCCGAGTTCGAAAAGTCGAAGGCGACCACGGGCTTCTCGTCGCCGCTGAAGGTGTCGCGCAACGACGCTCAAGGCGTGCCGCCGGCTGCATTGAGTGCAATCTACAAGGCAGACGCGCAAAAATTGCCGGCTTACGTCGGTGTGGACCTCGGCGACGACGGCTATGCGATCTATCGCGTGAACGCGGTGGTGACGGGTACGACGGTCGATCCGCAACATCTGGCTGCAGCGCAGCAACAGATCGCGCAGGTCACTGCGCAGTCCGAAGCAGAGGCCTACGTGGAAGCGCTGCGCGCGCGCTCGAAGGTGAAGTTCTACGGTTCCCTCGACAGCAGCAACGCCCAGGCGAGCGGCGAGTAAGACCGCCCAAAAGACCGCCCGAACGCAAAAAAGCCCCGCAATTGCGGGGCTTTTTCATTTGACGAGTGCAAGCTCGTCAAACGGTTTGCTGCGACACGCTGCGAGCGTTACAGGCAGCCGCTGATTGCACTCGTGGCGTCGCTGCCGCCAGCACCACCGGCGCGGTAGCCGACCCACGTACCCTTGCCGGAGTACGACGGACGTACGACAGCGGCGGCGCCATTGGGCGGCTGCTGACCCGGAACATACACATCCATGGCTTGATCGTTAGCCAATGTGTCTTGCGAGACCACTTGTTGCTGCGAGCTGTCGGCCCACTTCTGCGCGATGCAGGTAGCGACGGCCTTCGGCGGTTGCTGGCTTTCACCAACGGATTGAACGCCAGCGGGTGGTTGAGCGGCGCAGGCGGAAATTGCCACGGTCAAAGCGATTAACGGTAAATATTTCACGTTATCTCCTCAAAAGTCGCTCAAAATCGAGCCGGTTACGCGGGATTACGAAAGTGTCAGAGAGAACTTACCGATCCGCGTTCCCACAGTTCTGGAAACAAGTTGTTAGCAGGCTTTTCAGTGCGGCGAACTTGTGCGAAGGAGTGGCTTGACTGCGGGCCACACGTTGTTAAGTAGCACTGGCTGTGCCTGCTGGGTGGGGTGAATCTGATCGGCCTGGAACATGTCCGGTTTGTCGGCGATGCCGGCGAGCAGAAACGGCACGAGCGGTACACGCAACTGTTTGGATAGTTCGCCGTACAAGCCGTGGAACTTTTGCGTGTAGTCGGGGCCGTAATTAGGCGGCACGTACATGCCCACCAGCACGACCTTCGCGTGACCTTGCTGAGCCTGCTCGATGATCGTGCGCAGGTTGTCTTCGGTGGTGGAGAGCGGCACGCCGCGCAACGCGTCGTTGGCGCCGAGTTCGACGATCACGACGCTCGGCTTCAGGCGTTGCATGAGCGCGGGCAAGCGGGCTCGTCCGCCGCTCGTGGTGTCGCCGCTAATGCTCGCATTGGCGACGCTATAATCGATTCGCTCGTCGGCGAGGCGCTGGCGCATCAAGGCAACCCAGCCCGTGTCGCGGGGCAGGCCGTATTCGGCGGAGATGCTGTCGCCGAGCACGACGATCACCGGCTTGGCCGGTTCGGGCGCGTTGGCGGCCCGGGCCGCGAGGCTCACCGAGAACAGGGTGGCGGCCACAACGGCGCAGCCGCATGCCGTTGTCAACGCCGTGACGCGAGTCGTCATGGCACGCACTTTCAACCTACGCTTCACCATGCTAAACAAAACTGATCCAGTCATTGAAGTGCGGGGTTTGTGCAAGAAGGTTAAGGATGCAACAGGCGAACTGACGATTCTCGACGACATCGATCTTGCTATCGATGCCGGCAGCAGTGTGGCGATCGTCGGTGCATCCGGGTCGGGCAAGTCTACGCTGCTCGGCTTGCTCGCAGGATTGGACAGCGCGAGTTCGGGCTCGGTTCGGTTGCTCGGCCGCGAACTCGGTGAACTGAACGAAGACGAGCGTGCCGCATTGCGCAGCGGTTCGGTTGGCTTCGTGTTCCAGTCGTTTCAGTTGATGCCGCATTTGACGGCGCTCGAGAATGTTACGCTGCCGCTCGAGTTGCAAGGCGGCATCGGTACGCGCGAGGCCGCAACGCGTGCGCGCGGCTTGCTGGAGCAGGTGGGTCTAGGCAAGCGCACCAGTCACTATCCGAAGCTGCTGTCGGGCGGCGAGCAGCAGCGCGTCGCGCTTGCTCGCGCGTTCGTCACGCACCCGGCAATCCTGTTCGCCGACGAACCGACCGGCAGTCTCGACGCCGCCACTGGTCACGCGGTGATCGATCTGATGTTCGAGATGAACCGCGCGAACGGCGCGACGTTGATTCTCGTCACGCATGACATCGAGCTTGCGCGCCGTTGCGATACGACGGTGACGATCGAGGCGGGACGTCTCGCCTGAACGAACGTCGGGCGTCGCTGCAAAAGCAAAGCGGGCCGCAAGGGCCCGCTTTTTCATGGTGGCTCATCCGGTATCGGGCGGCCGCACCATTCAAATCAAGCGGCGCGAACCACCGCGCCGCACTTCATCACTTCTTCAACGCCGCACGCGCCCGCGCGATCAATGCCGACGTCGAAGAGTCATGCTTCTTCACATCGGCACTCGGCGCCGTCAGATCGGCTTCGACCACCTTGCCGAGAATCTTGCCCAACTCCACGCCCCACTGATCGAAGGAGTTGATGTTCCATACCGTTCCTTGCACCAGCACCTTGTGCTCGTACAACGCGATCAATGCGCCAAGCGAACGTGCGGTGAGCGCATCCACTAGCAGCGTGCTGGTCGGACGGTTGCCCGGAAACACCAGGTGCGGCGCGAGTTCCGGCTTGTCCGCGCCGGCCACTTTCTTTGCTTCTTCGAGCGTGCGGCCGACCATCAGCGCTTCGCTTTGCGCAAAGCAATTGGCGAGCAGCTTCGGATGATGGCTGACGAGCGGATGCTCCGGCGTCAACACGGCGATGAAGTCGATCGGCACGATCGTCGGGCCCTGGTGCAGCATCTGGAAGAAAGCGTGCTGACCGTTCGTGCCCGGTTCGCCCCATGTCACCGCGGCGGTCGGATAGTCGACCATCGCGCCGTCCAGGCGCGCCGACTTGCCGTTGCTCTCCATTTCGAGCTGTTGCAGATACGAAGGCAGGAAATGCAGTGCTTGCGAATACGGCGCGACCAGGTAGCTTTGCGAGCCGAAGAAGTTGCGATACCAGATGCCGATCATGCCGAGCAACACTGGTAGATTCTTCTCGAGCGGCGCGTCGCGGAAATGCTGGTCCATCTCGTTGGCGCCGGCGAGCAGTTCGTCGAACTGCTGCGGTCCGATGGCGATCACGATCGACAGACCGACTGCCGACCACAGCGAATAGCGTCCGCCGACCCAGTCCCACATCTCGAACACGTTCTCTTTCGCGATGCCGAACTTGACCACTTCCGCGGGATTCGCGGACACGCCGACAAAGTGCTTCGCCAGCGCGCTTTCCGGGCAGCCTTTCTCGATGAACCAGTCGCGCAGCGAGCGCGCGTTGGTCATCGTTTCGAGCGTGGTGAATGTCTTGGAGACGATGATCGCGAGCGTCTCTTCGGGATCGATCTGCTGCATCACGTTGTACAGATCGGCGCCGTCCACATTCGACACGAAGTGCGTGGTGATCTCCGGCGTGGCCAGATGATGCAGCGCATGCACGACCATCTTCGGCCCGAGGTCCGAGCCGCCGATGCCGATGTTCACCACATAGCGGATCCGCTTGCCGGTATAGCCTTTCCATTCGCCGCTGCGCACCTGGTCGGCGAACGCGGCCATCTTCTTGCGCTCGGCCTGCACTTGCGCGTAGAACGGCGCCTTCGGATCGGTAGCGCGCAAGGCCGTGTGCAGCACGGCGCGGCCTTCCGTCGGGTTGACGATGTCGCCCGCGAACATGGCGTCGCGGCGCTTCTCGACGCCGGCTTCGCGCGCGACTTGCACGAGCAGTTTCAGCGTCTCTTCGGTGATGCGGTTTTTCGAGAAATCGGCCGCGAGACCGCCGCCCGCGAACGCAAAGCGCTCAGCACGGGTAGGGGCGGGATCGTTCTCGGGGGCGAACCAGTCGCGCATGTGCGCATCGCGAATCTTGTCGTAATGCGTTTGCAGCGAGGACCAGGAGGGGAGCGAGTTCTGGGTCATAGCGTCCGTCTAACCAAGTGGCACGAAGAAAGGCGCGCGCGTGAAGCGCTGCCGAGGATGATGCAACGATGCTGTTAGAGCGATGCCGCGCGGCCCGGTTCGCCATGGGTGGCGGTGAAAATTCGCCGTCACCCGTAGTGGCGCCGACGCGCGGCTCAGTCGGTCAGTATAGCGGCGTTGCGTGACGGACGGCAGCGGTTTGGACGGTCCATCCATAGGTTGGGACGGACAGCTTCAGCACTCCGCTGCAGGGTAGAACAAACGGTTCAGTAAGGTCCGCACCGTCGGCGCCAGTTCGCCTGCCGTCAGACCGGCGGGACCGTGGCCTTGTGCGCTCAGCGTGTCGGCGGCGAGGCCGTGCAGATAGACGCCCGCGAGCGCCGCTTCGTAGCGCGGCAAGTGCTGCGCCAGCAGGGCGCCGATGATGCCGCCCAGCACGTCGCCGGTGCCGCCCGTCGCGAGCGCGGCGTTGCCGGTCGGATTGATCGCGAGGCGCCCGTCCGGGGCCGCGATGAGGGTGCCCGTGCCTTTGAGCACCACCACGGCCGCATAGCGCGCGGCGAGCGAGCGCGCCGCGGTGAGGCGGTCGCGCTGCACGGTGGGCGCGTCGGTGCCGAGCAGGCGTGCGGCTTCGAGCGGGTGCGGCGTGAGGACGCACGGATCGCCTTGCACGCCGCGCGCGGTGACTTCGGCGGCGAGCGCGGGGTCTTTCGAAATCAGGTTCAGCGCGTCCGCGTCGAACAGCTTGGGCACGTCGAGTTGCAGCACGTCGTGCATCACGCGCGTGGCGCGTTCGCGATGGCCCATTCCGCAGCCGACGGCGAGCGCGTCCATCTGGTCGAGCGGCAGATCGTCGATGGCATGCAGCATGAGTTCGGGGTGCGGCGGATCGTAGGGGGGGGCGCCTTCGCCCAGCAACGCGACGTGCACTTTGCCGGCTCCGGTGTACAGCGCCGCGCGTGACGCGAGGATCGGCGCGCCGCACATGCCGGTGTCGCCGCCGACCACGGCGAGGCTGCCGAAGCTGCCCTTGTTGGTGGCGAAATCGCGCGGCGGCAGAAACGCGCCGAAGAGCTCGGGCGCGTTCAGTTGTACGGCCGTGCGACCGCTCGTGTCGACGCCGATCGGCGCGACCGTGACGGCGCCGGCAAGATCGCGCCCTTGCGCGGTGAAGAGGCCGGGTTTCGCGCCGATGAAGGTGACCGTATGGGTGGCATGGACGGCGGCGCCATCGCCATCGCCCACGACCGTGCCGGTATCGCTGTCGAGGCCGCTCGGCACGTCGAGCGCCAGCACGCCGCCTTTGCGCGGCCGCGCTTTGGCCCGCTGCGAAAGCTGCCGGGCCACGGCCGCGAACACGCCTTCGAGCGGACGCGTCAGGCCGATGCCGAACATGCCGTCCACCAGCCACCGGTAGCCGTCCAGCGATGCGGGCGGCGCGCCGGCGATCGCGACGCCGGCCGCGCGGGCCGTGTCGAGCGCCCAGCGCGCGTCGTCCGGTTTCACCTCGACCGGCATGCACAGCTCGACGGCAATGCCGGCCTGGTGCAGTTCCGTCGCGAGAATCAGCGCGTCGCCGCCGTTGTTGCCCGGCCCGGCGATGAGCCACACCTTCTGCCTGGATTTCTCGACCGAGGTATCGCGGGTGATCTGCTCGCGCAGGAAGCTCGCGGCGGATTTCCCGGCGCGCGACATCAGCGTGTGTTTCGGCAAGGCGGCCCCCGCCTGGGATTCGGCAATCCGCAGGTCGGTGAGCGTAAGCAAAGGCAGCGCCCGGTTGTGCGGGCTGATGAGTGTCGGCGGCGTGTGGTCGGCTTCTGTCATGGCGAGGCTTGGCGGTTCGCCCGGTGGCAGGCGAAAAAGCTTGGGGAATCGCTATGGTAGTGCCGATGAGCGCGCGGCGGGCGCCTCGTGCGGCCCGCTCGTGCGCGGGCCGGCGAGATTTACCTGAACCGGTCCGGGCGCAGCGCGGCCAGTGTGTCCACGGGAACGTCCGGCGTGCCGCCCGAAATCAGGTCCGCCACCAGTTTGCCCGAGCCGCAGGCGAGACCCCAGCCGGCCGGGCCGTGGCCCACGTTGACGAAAAGACGCGGATGCAGTGCGTTGCCGATCACCGGCAAGCCGTCCGGCGACAGCAGTTTGACGCCTTCCCACGGCAAAGCCACCGAGATTCGCGCGGCGCCCGGAATCCAGTCGTGCGTGGCCTGGCCGAGCAGCGCGAGGGCTTCTTTCGTCACGGCTTCGCCCAACGGCTTGTCGATCTGGCCGGCGCTTTGCAGGACCGCGCCGCCCGCAATCCGCAAGCGATGGTTCATCCGGCTGATCGCGATCCGCTTCACCGCGTCCACGATGGCGACGTGCGGCGCGCATTCCTCATGCGCGATCGGCGCGACCAGCGTGTGCAGGCGCAGCGGATGCAGCGGCAAGCGCAGGCCGAGCCGGTCGAGCAGCGGCAGGCTGCCATGGCCGGCGGCCACGACCACCGCATCGGCGTGGATCACATCGACTTCGCGCGAACGGGAGGTCGCGCCCGGCTGCGGCGCCAGCTCCACCGAGGCGCGCTGGCCGTCCAGACGGATCGACGAGACTTCGCAGCCCAGCATGAATTGCACGCCGCCTTGCGTATCCAGCGTCTGCTTGATCAGTTTGGCGAAGAGCGGGGCGTTGCCCGTGCGTTCCTGGTCAAACAGCACGCCGCCCGCGAATTCCGGCTCGGTACGCACGGAGTGCTCGAACGCGGCGCATTGTTCAGGGGTCAGCTCGTGGTGCGGCACTTCGAAAAGCTGCAGCAGGCCGCGCGCGGGCCGCAGCTGCTCCCATTCCTGTTCGGAGCGCACCAGATAGAGCAGGCCGCTGGTCTGTTCGAACTCGAGGCCGAAGCGCGCCTCCATGTCCGCCATGGTGTCGCGCGACAGCTCGATCAGCGGTCGCAGCAGTCCATATTGATGGCCGAACGCATTGGGTTCCTGCAACTCGGCGAGCTGTTTGACGAACTGGCGCGCCGATCCGTTGAAGCCGGCCTTGTTGACGACGCCGTTTTTGGCGTTTTGACGGCTGGCCATGAAAGTCGGGCCGAACCAGACGTCGAGCGGGGTCGGCAGGACGGTGCCGCCGTGTCCATAGGTCGCGCCTTGCGCGACCGTGGCGTGGCGCTCGACGACGCATACCCGGTGGCCGGCCGCGCGCAGTTGATAAGCGGTGGCGACGCCCGCAATCCCGCCGCCGATGACGATGACATCCATGTTCTGATTCGATTTGCCGACGGGACGCCGAAGCGGCGCTGGCCCGTTGAGCGTGACATGCGGCGCGCTGCCGGCCTCTCAGGCCGCTCGCGCCGATCTGATGAAAGGGCGAATGATAGCAGTCAAACCGGCGGCGCGGCCACGCGGGCGCACTGCCGCGGCCACGTGGGCGCACTGCCTGAGCGCCGCCGCCGTGCGCGCCGCGGGCGAACCCGAGCCTGGCCGAAACGTGCCCGGAACTCACGCGAAACTCACGCAAAACGCACGCCGAACCCGCCCGTAACTATCTCGAAACCCGCCCGAAGCCGCACCGCCAAGCCCGCTGGAAGCCTGTTCCCGGGGTATAATCCCGGACTTCCTTTGCGCCTCACGTCGCCTTCACGCGCGACTCATCGGCATCACTCATCGGCATCATTAGCGACGCAACGTCAAGTCCATGGCCCACTTCTCGTGTTTCCCCGGCGCTTCGGCCCTTTCCGATTTCCGTCAAACCCGCCTGCTCGAAACGCTTACGCGCATCGATCCGAACATCACCGGCGTGCGCGGGCAATATCTGCACTTCGTCAACGCGCAGACGCCGCTCTCCGCTGAAGACAACGCGAAGATCGAAGCGCTGATGCACTACGGCGATCCGCTCGAAGAAAACAAAGAGCGCGGCACGGCCGAGACTTTTCTCGTGGTGCCGCGTTTCGGCACGGTGTCGCCGTGGGCCAGCAAGGCAACGGATATCGCGCATCTGTGCGGCCTCACGCAGGTGCGCCGCATCGAACGCGGCGTCGAGTACACGGTGACGCTGAAAAGCGGCCTGCTGGGCGGCAAGAAGGCGCTCTCCGACGAAGCCCGCGCGGCCGTCGCGGCAGCCTTGCACGACCGCATGACCGAAAGCGTGTCGAGCTCGCGCGACCACGCGCTGCATCTGTTCGACGAACTGCCGGCCAAGCCGCTGCAAACCGTCGACGTATTGAGCAACGGCCGCGGCGCGCTGGAAACGGCGAACACGGAACTGGGCCTCGCGCTCGCCGACGACGAAATCGACTACCTGGTCGACGCCTTCACGAAGCTCGGCCGCAACCCGACCGATGTCGAACTGATGATGTTCGCGCAAGCCAACAGCGAACACTGCCGCCACAAGATTTTCAACGCGGACTGGACCATCGACGGCGAGAAGCAGGACATCTCGCTTTTCAACATGATCCGCAACACCGAGAAGCTGAATCCGCAGGGCACGATCGTCGCGTATTCGGACAACTCGGCGATCATGGCAGGCGGCATGGCCGAGCGCTGGTTCCCGCGCACGCCGGCCGATCTGGGCGCGAGTGAGCTGCCGGAGCACTACCGCCGCAGCAACGAACTCACGCACACCTTGATGAAGGTGGAAACGCACAATCACCCGACCGCGATCTCGCCGTTCCCGGGCGCCGCGACCGGCGCGGGCGGTGAAATTCGCGACGAAGGCGCAACCGGCCGCGGCGCGCGTCCCAAGGCGGGTCTGGCGGGCTTCACGGTGTCGAACCTGGAACTGCCGGATGGCGTCGAGGCATGGGAAAACGCGCGCGACGCCGCGCAACCGCTCGCGCTCCGCAATCCGGACGACAAGCACGAAGCGTACGGCCGGCCCGACCGCATCGCCTCGCCGCTGCAGATCATGATCGACGGCCCGCTCGGCGGCGCCGCGTTCAACAACGAATTCGGCCGGCCCAATCTGGGCGGCTATTTCCGCGCTTACGAGCAGAACGTCGCGGGCCTCGTGCGCGGCTATCACAAGCCGATCATGATCGCCGGCGGGATCGGCAATATCTCGGACCAGCACACGCATAAGCACGATCTGCCGGAAGGGTCGCTGCTGATCCAGATCGGTGGTCCGGGCATGCGCATCGGCATGGGCGGCGGCGCCGCGAGCTCCATGGCGACGGGCACCAATACCGCTGAACTCGACTTCGACTCGGTCCAGCGTGGCAATCCGGAAATCGAGCGTCGCGCGCAGGAAGTCATCAATGCGTGCTGGCAGCTTGGCGAGAAGAATCCGATTCTGAGCATTCACGACGTGGGCGCGGGCGGTCTGTCGAACGCCTTCCCGGAAGTGGTCGACGGCGCCGGCAAGGGCGCGCGCTTCGATCTGCGCAAGATCCAATTGGAAGAGAGTGGTCTGTCGCCGCGCGAAATCTGGTCGAACGAAGCGCAAGAACGCTACGTGCTGGCCATCGCGCCGGCCGATCTGCCGGCTTTCGCCGCCATGTGCGAGCGCGAGCGCTGCCCGTTCGCGGTGATCGGTACGGCTACCGCCGAGCGTCAGCTCAAGCTGATCGATTCCGAACTGAACGGCGACACCGCGCACCAGCCGGTCGACATGCCGATGGAAGTGCTGCTCGGCAAGGCGCCGCGCATGCATCGCGACGTCAAACGCGTCGAGCGGAAGCTGGAACCGGTGGATGTGACCGGCATCGCGCTGGCGGATGTCGCGACTAGCGTGCTGCGTCATCCCACGGTGGCGAGCAAGTCGTTCCTGATCACGATCGGCGACCGCTCGGTGGGCGGCACGACCGCGCGCGATCAGATGGTCGGCCCGTGGCAAGTGCCGGTGGCCGACGTCGCGATTACCACCATGGACTACGCGGGATTCACCGGCGAAGCCATGACGATGGCCGAGCGCACGCCTTTGGCAGTCATCGACGCGCCGGCGTCGGGCCGCATGGCGGTCGGCGAGGCGGTGACCAACATCGCCGCGGCGCCGATCGCGTCGCTCGACAAGCTCAAGCTGTCGGCAAACTGGATGGCCGCATGCGGCGCAGCGGGCGAAGACGCCGCGCTCTACGACACGGTCAAGGCGATCGGCATGGAGTTGTGCCCGGCGCTCGGCATCAGCATTCCGGTCGGCAAGGATTCGCTGTCCATGCGCACCAAGTGGGAAGACCGCGGCGTCGCGAAAGAAGTCGTCGCGCCGGTCTCGCTGATCATCTCGGCGTTCGCGCCGGTTCAGGACGTGCGCCGCCACCTCACGCCGCAACTGCGCCGCGCCAGCGACGTGGGCGAGTCCGTGCTGATCGCGATCGATCTCGGCCGCGGCAAGCATCGTTTGGGCGGCAGTATCCTCGCGCAGGTCACGCAGCAGGTCGGCGACACGGTGCCGGACGTGGATGATCCCGAAGACCTCAAGCGTTTCTTCGCCGCGATCCAGGCGCTGAACCAGGACGGCAAGCTGCTCGCCTACCATGACCGCTCGGACGGCGGCCTGTGGGCGACGGTGTGCGAAATGGCGTTCGCGGGCCACGTGGGCGTGTCGCTGAACGTCGACATGCTGGTGCTCGATCCGAACCATGAATCCGATTACGGCGACGCCAAAGACTGGGCCAGGCAGACCAGCGGCCGCCGTGAAGACCGTACGATCCGCGCGCTCTTCAATGAAGAACTCGGCGCCGTCGTTCAGGTGCGCGCTTCCGAGCGCGACGCGGTGCTCGCAGCGTTGCGCGAACATGGGCTGTCGGCGTGCTCGCATGTGATCGGCAAGATCAACGAGCGCGACACGATCGAAATCTATCGCGACGCCAAGAAGATTTACGACGCGCCGCGCACGGAACTGCATCGCACGTGGAGCGAAGTGAGCTGGCGTATCGCGCGTCTGCGCGACAACCCCGCTTGCGCCGACGCCGAATACGACGCGCTTTCCGATGCGGCCGATCCCGGCATTTCACCGATCCTCACGTTCGATCCGGCCGAAGACGTCGCCGCGCCGTTCATCGGCAGGAGCGCGCGTCCGCGCGTGGCGATCCTGCGTGAGCAGGGCGTCAATTCGCATCTCGAAACGGCTTATGCATTCGACCGCGCCGGCTTCGACGCGCACGACGTGCACATGAGCGATCTGCTGGCCGGCCGCGCCAATCTGGCGGACTTCGCCGGCGCGGTGGCGTGCGGCGGCTTCTCGTACGGCGACACGCTGGGTGCCGGTGAAGGCTGGGCGAAGGCGATCCGCTTCAACGCGCAACTGGCCGACATGTTCGCTGCGTTCTTCGGCCGCGAAGATACGTTCGCGCTCGGCATCTGCAACGGCTGCCAGATGATGAGCAGCCTCGCTTCGATGATTCCGGGCGCCGAAGCGTGGCCGAAGTTCACGCGCAACAAGTCGGAGAAGTTCGAAGCGCGCTTCTCGCTGGTTGAAGTGCAGGCTTCGCCGTCGCTCTTCTTCAACGGCATGGAAGGCTCGCGCATTCCGGTGGCGATCGCGCACGGCGAAGGCTACGCGGACTTTTCGCAGCAAGGCGATGCGTCGAAGGTCGCGGTGGCGATGCGCTATGTCGATCACCGTGGTCAGGCGACCGAGCAGTATCCGTTCAACCCGAACGGATCGCCGAACGGCATCACGTCGGTGACGACGCCGGACGGCCGCTTCACGGTCCTGATGCCGCATACCGAGCGCGTGCATCGCGCGGTTCAGATGAGCTGGCATCCGGAAGGCTGGGGCGAAGGCGCCACGGACGCAAGCCCGTGGCTGCGCGTGTTCCAGAACGCGCGCCGCTGGTTGGGGTGATGAGGTGAGACGGGCTGGCGCGTAGTGCTACGCGCCAGCTTGCGGGTGCCGCGGCCGCGCGGTTGTGCGAGATCGACGGCGGATGGCGAGCGCATCGGTCCGCCTGCGCGGCAACTCCCAGACTGAACATATCTCGTTCGTATCCGCTCGGGTACGTCAACGCTCATATTCCCCGATTTGTCTATCTTTCGTACCCGATCGGGTACGAAACGTCCCCATTGACGTTTGGAATGCCGATTCGTACCCGCTCGGGTACGAATCCCGCTCTGGACTGTGGTCTCATGGCATAATGTTCCCGAGCGGGTACGAACGTACACAGGGGCGAGTGATGGAGTCCAACGTTTTCATCAGCAACATGACGGAGTTAGGCGATCTCGTGCGGGCGTCCAGGCTTGCGCAGGGGTTGACGCGCGACGACGTCGCTACCGCTACCGGCCTGTCTCCCAAGTTCATCACGCACATCGAGGCAGGTAAGCCAACGGCGCAGATCGGCAAGGTGCTGCATCTCCTCAGCGAACTGGGCATCACCCTGCGCGCCGAGGTTTCCGTCGACATTCCAGCAGACGTCTCCACCAGGGCATCCCATCGCCGCCGGAGTTCCCATGGCCGCTAGAACGCTAGTCGCCTATGCGAATGGCCGGCGCGTGGGCGTCGTGAGCGATGACAGCGGTGTCTGGTCATTTGCCTACGCCCAGGACTGGCTGGCTCGTGAGGACGCGTTTGCGCTTTCACCCGCTTTCCCACTGCTAGCCGAGCCTTTCGTCGACGGCTCCAGCCAGCGGCCGGTGCAATGGTTCTTCGACAACCTGTTGCCTGAAGAGGAAATGCGCAGTGCGCTCGCTCGTGAGGCCAAGGTCGATGCGAGCGACGCGTGGGGTCTGCTCGCCTATTACGGCCGCGAATCGGCTGGCGCCTTGACGCTGCTCGCCGAGGGCGAACAGGAGGCGCCTGGCGGATTGCAGCCGTTGTCGCAAGCGAATCTGGAGGCACGCATTCAGGCGATGCCGCAGCATGCGCTCACCGCCACGGCGCCCAAACGCATGTCCGCGGCGGGCGCCCAACAGAAGCTGTTGCTGACCTTGCGAGGCAACGCGCCGGACTACGAGCTGCTGGAGCCCGTGGGCAGCGAGCCATCCATGCATCTTCTCAAGCCCGACATGCGCAGCACGGGCTATCCGCATTCGGCGATCAACGAGTTTTTCTGCATGCAACTCGCGCGTGCAATGGGTGTGCGCGTACCGCCCACGCATTTTTTGCGCGTGCCTTCGGCCTGTTACGTGATCGATCGCTTCGACCGTGACACGAGCAGTGAGCCGGCACGGTGGCTGCATACCGTCGACGCCATGCAATTGTTGAACTACGACCGCAGCTTCAAATATCAGAACGCGACCGCGCAGGTGCTCAGGGATGCGATCGAGAAAACGAGCACGCGGGCCGTGGCGCGTCTCGATGTTTTCCGGTGGGCGATCTTCAATGTGCTCATCGGCAATGCCGACTCACACCTGAAAAACCTCTCGTTCTTCGTCACCGCTCGCGGTTACAGGCTGGCGCCGTTCTACGATCTGGTGAGCACGGTCGTCTACCACACGCCGACCTATCAGCCGCAGCAGCGGGACCGTTGGCCGCATTGCGACCTGACCATGCCTGTCGGAGAGGCCACTCAGTTCGCGCAGATCAACAGAAAGAACATGCTTGCGTTCGGCGAAGCGCTTCGTCTTTCGCCGAGGGGTTCGGAAAGATTGCTGGATGAGATGCTGGCCATGCTCGACGCCCGCGTGGCGCAAACCCGGCGCAGCGTCGACGAAATCGCGCAGCCGAATGCCGGCGAAGTCCGCCTGCTCGATTCGATCGTCGCGATGCCGCTCGCGGAGATGAGCCGCGCGTTGCATAAGTGATTGCGGGCGATTTCGTCCGACCGGTCAACAGTCAATCCCAATGAAAAAGGCGCTGTTCAGTCATTGACTGAACAGCGCCTTAAGCAGAATCGAACTCGGCTTACTGAATCTTCGCGTTCTTGCGCAAACCTTCCTCGAAAGCCTGCAGCTTTTCCTGCTGGATCTGCTGCACGATCTGCGGGCGCACTTGCTCCAGAGGCGGCGGCGTGATGTTGCGCACGTCGTCGACACGGATGATGTGCCAGCCGAATTGCGTATGCACCGGCGTGTCGGTCATCTGGCCTTTCTGTAGATGCGTGGCCGCGTCCGCGAATTCAGGCACGTAGGCCTTTGGGTCCGACCAGTCCAGGTCGCCGCCGTTCTTGCCCGATCCCGGGTCCTTCGAGAATTGCTTGGCCAGATCCTCGAAGCTTGCGCCGGCCTTGATCTTCGCGATCAGGTCTTTGGCCTGCTGTTCGTTGTCCACGAGGATGTGGTGCAGGTGATATTCCTTGCCGCCCGCGTCCTTGATCAGCGCGTTGTAACGCGCGGTGACTTCGGCGTCGCTCGGCGTGTTGTTCTTCACGAAGTCTTCGATCAGCGCGCGCAACACGACGGTTTGCTGTGCCACGGCGATTTGCGCCTTGATGTCCGGACGATTCGGCAGGCCGCGGCGCAGCGCTTCCTGCATCAGGATCTCGCGATTCACCAGCTCTTCGCGCACGGCGGTCTGCAATTGCGGCGTGTTTTGCTGGCCTTGATGAACCAGTTGGTCGATCAGCGCATCGGCGCGTGCTTTGGGAATCGGCGTGCCGTTCACAACGGCGATGTTCTGTGCGAATGCAGGTGCGGCTGCAAATGCAGCCAGCAATACCCAAAGGCGGGTTTTCTTCAAGGTCATCGAAAATTTTCCTAGCGGGGCAACAAAGCGAATTCTTCGGGCGTATACGCCGTGATGGCAAGGGCGTGAATGCCGCGCTGCATGGCATCGGCCAGCGCATCATACACCATGCGATGCCGCGCCACGCGGGCCTTGCCGGCGAATGCGGCAGCCACGATCGTGACACTGAAATGACCGCCGGCGGAGGCGCCGGCGTGACCGGCGTGCTGTGCGCTGTCGTCGGTGATCTGGATCGAAGCGACCGGCGCGAGAGCGGCGGTGAGGCGCGCTTCGATCAGCGCGGCGCGCTCGGCGGTGGTGGCGTGCATGAATACATCGGCGTCGCTGGTCATGTCATTCTTCCTTCATATACTTCGACAACCACAAACTCTGTCCGACGATAAACACCACCAGGCAACCGGTGGCGCCGAACAGCTTGAAATTGACCCACTGGTCGGTCGTGTAGTTGTACGCGACGAACAGGTTGACCAGCCCGAGCAGCACGAAAAAGATCGCCCAGACGACATTCAGCTTGCCCCAGATCGCGTGCGGCAGCGTGATCTGCTTGCCCATCATCGCTTCGATCAGGTTCTTGTTGAACGCCAGTTGCGAGACGATCAGCGCCACTGAGAACGCCCAGTACAGCACGGTTGGCTTCCATTTGATGAAGGTGTCGTTGTGCAGCACGAGCGTCGCGCCGCCGAACACGGTGACGACGCCGAGGCTCACCCACAGCATCGGATCGACCTTGCGGTGGCGGAAGGCCACCCACGCGATCTGCACCAGCGTGGCGACGATCGCCACTGCCGTCGCCGTGAAAATGCCCCAGATCTTGAAGGCGACGAAGAACAGGATGATCGGGAACAGATCGAACAGGAATTTCATTATCTGGTCGGGGAATCGGAGAAAGAGTCGGAGAATAGGGGCGCGGTGCGAAGCAGGTGAAACGGTTCGCAAGCAGGATGAAGGGTGTCGCGGCCGGCGCGCGCCTGAATGGACGCAGACGCCGGCCGGCAACGCGCCGGACTCTGCGCTGCGTTACTTGGGCTCGAATTGTAACGCAGCTGAATTGATGCAGTACCGCAGGCCGGTCGGCGCGGGTCCGTCTTCGAACACGTGGCCCAGATGCGCGCCGCAGTTCTTGCATTCCACCTCGATGCGCAGCATGCCGTGCGAGCGGTCGGTTTTCTCCTTGATCACTTCGCCGTCGATCGGCTTGAAGTAGCTCGGCCAGCCGCAACCGGCGTCGAACTTGGTGTCCGATTCGAACAGCGGCGTGCCGCAACAGACGCAGTCATAGATGCCGCGGTCCCAGTGATCGTGGTAGCGGCCCGTGAACGGGCGCTCGGTGGCGGCGTGGCGCGTCACCTGATATTCGATGTCGGAGAGCTGCTTGCGCCACTCGGCGTCGTCTTTCTGCACGGCGGGGGCGTCGGTCTTGAGTTCGTCGGGTTTGTTCATGGTCGGTTCCTGTCTCGGGCTTGTTTTGGGGGCGGCTGGACGGTCGGGTGGATTCGGCTCGTTACATCACTGTCACTACGCGCAAACAGAAGTCACTCGGCGCGTCACGACGAGCAGCTCACTTCCAGCGAGCTCGCCCAGTCCGGCGGCAGCCCGGCATACGCTTCGTGCTCGGGCTGTTCGTCGAACGGACGGCGCAGAATGGCCGCCAGTCGTTCCACTTCGGAAAAATCCTTCTCTTTCGCGCGGCGGATCGCCGTTTCCGCCAGATGATTGCGAAGTACGAATTTGGGGTTCACACGGTTCATTGCAATGGCGCGCGCGGCGTCGTCGCGTGTTTCTTCGGACAGCCGCGCGCGGTAGTCGTTCGCCCAGGCGTCGAACGCGGCGCGGTCGAGAAACAGATCGCGCACTGACGCGTCGGCGCTTGCGTCGTGCTTCGACACGCGAGCGAGATTGCGGAAGGTCAGCGTGAAGTCTGCACGATTCGCGTGCATCACTTCGAACAGACGGTTCACCAGCGCGTCGTCGCCGTCGCGTTCGATTTCGAGGCCGAGCTTGGCGTGCATGCGCCGTTCGAGCGCCGGGGCAAAGCGGTCCTTGAAACCGCCGAGCACGCGTTGCGCGTCTTCGATCGCCTTGTCGCCGCGCACGCTTTCCTCGTGCTGTTCGCCCAGCAGCGGCAGCAGCCCTTGCGCGAGGCAGAAGAGGTTCCAGTAGGCGATCTGCGGCTGCATCTTGTACGCGTAACGGCCTTGCGAATCGGAGTGATTGCAGATGTAGCCGGCGTCGAAGCCGTCCATGAAACCGAACGGACCGTAATCGATGGTGAGGCCGAGGATCGACATGTTGTCGGTGTTCATCACGCCGTGGCAGAAGCCGACCGCCTGCCAGTCGACCATCAGATCAGCGGTCGAGATGACCGCTTCGTTGAGCAGCGCGAGATACGGATCGTCGGCTTCGCGGCAATGCGGATAGAAACGCTCGATCACATGATCGGCGAGCGCGCGCAGCGCGTCGGTGCGATCGTTCGAATAGAAGTGCTCGAAGTGGCCGAAGCGCACGAAGCTCGGCGCCACGCGCGTGACCACGGCGGCCGTTTCGACGGTTTCGCGCCGCACCGGCTGATCCGAGCCGATCACGCACAGCGCGCGCGTGGTCGGAATGCCGAGGTGATGCATCGCCTCCGAGCACAGAAACTCGCGGATCGACGAACGCAACACCGCGCGGCCATCGCCCATGCGCGAATAGGGCGTGCGCCCCGCGCCTTTGAGCTGCAGCTCGAAGCGCCGGCCGTTATGTTCGACTTCGCCGAGACCGAGCGCGCGGCCATCGCCGAGCTGGCCGGCCCACACGCCGAACTGGTGCCCGGAATAGACCGACGCATAAGGCAGCGCCTCGGCCGGCCACTCGCGCGTGAGGTTGCCGGAGAACAGTTCGGCAAAGCCCCGATCATTCTCGAGGCCCGGCTCTAAACCGAGCAGCGCGGCGGTTTCGGCGGAGAACCCTACGAGGTATGGCGCATTGAGCGGCGCCGCTGGCAGACGCGTCAGAAACACGCTGCCGAGCCGCGCGAACGCGCTCTCGTGCAACGTGGTGAGCGCATCGGAAAGAGCCGACAAAGGCCCGGATAACCCTGCAATGCTTGGGGAAAACGACATGTTGAGCGCCTCTGGATTAACCGATATTGTAAGTCCGCGCCCGCGGAGCTGCTGGCCGGCCGTACGTCTGTCCCGTACCGATCCTGTCCAGATCGTTTGCCGGCTTTGCGCTTTTCGCCGAAGGCGCGACGAGGCGCGCCCCCCGAGCTGCAAAACCAATTGAAACGATCGAGCCGAGGAGACCACTCTTTATGACGACGCCGCTGCTTGGCCAGATGATGGACGTGCCGCTCACCGTGCCTTCGTTGCTCGCACACGCCGCGCGGCATTTCGGCAGCACCGAAATCGTGTCGCGGCGTATCGAAGGCGACCTGCATCGCTATACCTATCGCGATTGCGAGAAGCGCGCGAAGCAGCTCGCGCAAGCGCTGATCGCACTCGGCGTCGAACCCGGCGAACGGGTCGCGACGCTTGCGTGGAACGGCTATCGCCATCTGGAAGCGTATTACGGCACGACCGGCTTCGGCGCCGTCTGCCATACGATCAATCCGCGCCTCTTTCCCGATCAGATCGCTTACATCATCAACCACGCCGACGACGCCTACGTGCTGTTCGACACCACGTTCGCGCCGCTCGTCGATGTCCTCGCGCCGCAATGCCCGAAGGTGCGCGGCTGGATCGCGCTAGCCGACGAAGCGCATCTGCCCACCATGCAAACGTCCACGCTCAGCTACGAAACGCTTGTCACCGCGCAGGACGGCAACTACGACTGGCCGCCGCTCGACGAACGGCAAGCCTCGTACCTGTGCTACACATCCGGCACGACCGGCAATCCGAAGGGCGCGCTGTATTCGCATCGCTCGACGGTGCTGCATGCGTTCGGCGCTTCACTGCCCGACGCCATGAGTCTCTCCGCGCGCGACTGCGTGCTGCCCGTCGTGCCGATGTTTCATGTGAACGCATGGGGCATTCCGCACGCCGCGCCGCTGACCGGCGCGAAGCTCGTGTTCCCCGGCAAGGATCTCGACGGCAGGTCGCTGTACGAATTGATGGAGAGCGAACGCGTCACGTATTCGGCCGGCGTGCCGACCGTGTGGCTTGGACTGCTCAACTATCTGCGCGAGGCGAAAGTGCGGTTTTCGTCGCTCAATCGCACGGTGATCGGCGGTTCGGCCTGTCCGCCGGCCATGCTGCGCACCTTCGAGGACGACTACGGCGTGCAGGTGATCCACGCGTGGGGCATGACCGAAATGTCGCCGCTCGGCACGCTGTCCAAACTGACGTGGGAACAAAGCCAGCGTCCGCTCGAAGAACAGCGCGCGTTGCTCGAAAAGCAGGGGCACGTGCTCTATGGCGTGGACATGAAAATCGTCGGCGAGGATGGCCGCGAACTGCCTTGGGACGGCGTGGCGTTCGGCGATCTGCATGTGCGCGGACCGTGGGTGATCGACCGCTATTTCCGCAAGGACGATTCGCCGCTCGTGGACGGCTGGTTTCCCACCGGCGACGTCGCCACCATCGACCGCGACAGTTTTCTGCATATCACCGACCGCTCGAAAGACGTGATCAAGTCCGGCGGCGAATGGATCAGTTCGATCGACGTGGAGAACGTGGCGATCGCGCATCCGGCGGTGGCCGAAGCCGCGTGCATTGCGTGCGCGCATCCGAAATGGACTGAGCGGCCGCTGCTGGTGGTCGTCAAACGCCCCGGTTTCGAGGTCACGCGCGAGGAGCTGCTCGCCTTCTACGACGGCAAGGTCGCCAAATGGTGGATTCCCGACGACGTCGCCTTCGTTGACGAATTGCCGCACACGGCGACCGGCAAGCTGCAGAAGCTCAAGCTGCGCGACATTTTCCGCAACCACGTGCTGCCTTCCGCGCTCGAAGACGAAAAGGACTGTCCGCTGACGCCGCTTGCCAGGGGAAACCCCGCCTGGCGATAAATTGAACGAGCGTGCTTTTTTGTGTATTCTGCCTGCTGACCCCGGAAAATCAGACAATCGGTCGGATCGTCGATCCGACTCGATGAACCGGATGGGCGGCATCTGTTGCCGCCCTCACGCATGGATCGCATGGAGGCAGGCAGATGGCAGTGGACTACACAACTCATGACGGCGTGGCCGTCATCACGCTGAACAATCCTCCCGTGAATGGCCTCGGCCTGTCGACGCGAGCGGGTATCGTCGAAGGGATCGAGCGCGCGCAGAACGATCCGGCCATCAAGGCCATCGTGCTGACCGGCGCAGGCAAGGCCTTCTCGGGCGGCGCCGACATCACCGAATTCAATACGCCGAAAGCGAGCCAGGAGCCGACGCTCGCCACCGTCATCAAAACCGTGGAAGGCAGCGCGAAGCCCGTGGTCGCGGCGATTCACAGCGTCGCGATGGGCGGCGGCCTGGAGCTGGCGCTCGGCGCGCATTACCGCATTGCCGCACCCGGCGCGCAGATCGCGCTGCCGGAAGTGAAGCTCGGCATTCTGCCAGGCGCGGGTGGCACGCAGCGTCTGCCGCGCGCCATTGGTCTCGAAGCGGCGCTCAACATGATCGTCTCCGGTGCGCCCGTCATGTCGGAAAAGCTCGTTGATTCCGGCCTGTTCGATGAACTCGCGCAGAGCGATCTGGCCGAAGCAGCGCTGGCGTTCGCCCGCAAGGTCGGCGCGAAGCAAGGCCCGCATCCCAAGGTGCGCGACCGCAAGATCGAGCATCCGAATGCCGCCGGCTTCATCCAGTTCGCGCGCAATACCGTCGCCACGATGGCGAAGAATTTCCCCGCGCCGCTGAAATGCATCGACGCGGTGGAAGCGGGCGTGCAGAAGGGTTTCGACAAAGGTCTCGCCTTCGAACGCGAATGCTTCATGGCGCTCGTGCAGACGCCGGAAAGCCACGCACTGCGTCATGCGTTCTTCGGCGAACGCGCGGCGAGCAAGATTCCCGATGTGCCGTCGGACACGCCGGTGCGCGATATCAGCCAGGTGGCCGTGATCGGCGCGGGCACGATGGGCGGCGGCATCGCGATGAATTTCATCAACGCGGGCGTTCCGGTCACGCTGCTGGAAACGAAACAGGAAGCGCTCGACCGCGGCCTCGCCACGATTCGCAAGAACTACGAAGCGACCGTCAAGAAGGGCAAGCTCAAGCCTGAAGCGCTCGAACAGCGCATGGCGCTGATCACGCCCACGCTTTCCTACGACTACCTGAAAAACGCCGACCTGATCGTCGAAGCGGTGTTCGAAGAACTTGGCGTGAAAGAGCAGGTGTTCAAGCGTCTCGACGAAGTGGCAAAGCAAGGCGCGATTCTCGCCTCGAACACGTCGACGCTCGACGTCGACAAGATCGCGGCTTTCACGAAGCGTCCGCAGGACGTGGTCGGCATGCACTTCTTCAGCCCGGCCAATGTGATGAAGCTGCTCGAAGTAGTGCGCGGCAAGGAGACGGCGAAAGACGTGCTCGCCACCGTCATGAAGCTCGCCAGGAAGATCAAAAAGACCGCCGTGGTCTCGGGCGTGTGCGACGGCTTTATCGGCAACCGGATGATCGAACAGTACATCCGCCAGGCGCTCTTCATGCTCGAAGAAGGCGCGCTGCCCGCGCAGGTCGACAAAGCGATCGAGAAGTTCGGCTTCGCAATGGGTCCGTTCCGCATGAGCGACCTGGCCGGCAATGACATCGGCTGGGCGATCCGCAAGCGCCGTTATCTGGAACAACCCGACCTGCATTACTCGAAGATCGCGGATCGTCTCTGCGAGACGGGGCGCTTCGGCCAGAAGACCGGCGGCGGCTGGTACGACTACAAGGCGGGCGACCGCACCGCGTATCCGTCGAAAGTGGTCGACGACATGATCGTCGCGTTCTCGAAGGAAACCAACACCGAGCGCCGCAAGATCGGCGACGAGGAAATCGTCGAGCGACTCGTGTTCGCTTTGGTCAACGAAGGCGCGAAGATTCTCGAAGAAGGCATTGCGTCGAAGGCGTCGGACATCGACATGGTCTATCTGACCGGCTACGGCTTCCCGCTGTATCGCGGCGGCCCGATGCTGTACGCGGACACGGTCGGCCTCTACAACGTCGAGCGCGCGATTCGCCGCTATGCGGCGCGGCCGAACGGCGATGCGTGGCAATTGGCGCCGAGCATCGCGGAACTGGCGGCGAAGAGCCGTGGGTTCAACGGCTGAACTACAGCGCGAGTGAATTGACTGAGGTGGCGCTGTGCGGCGAATCGCCCGCGCGCCAGCATCGACATCTGGAAGTAGGAGAGCATGCATGACTGACGCCGTAATCGTATCAACCGCCCGTACGGGCCTCGCCAAATCATGGCGTGGCGGTTTCAACATGACGCACGGCGCGACGCTCGGCGGCCACGTGACGCAGGCCGCCGTCGAGCGCGCGAAGCTCGACCCGGCGCGTGTCGAAGACGTGATCATGGGCTGTGCCAATCCGGAAGGCGCGACCGGCATGAACATCGCGCGGCAGATCGCACTGCGCGCCGGTTTGCCGGTCAGCGTGCCGGGCATGACGGTGAACCGTTTCTGTTCATCGGGATTGCAAACTATCGCGCTGGCCGCGCAACGCGTGATCGCCGGTGAAGGCGACGTGTTCGTGGCCGGTGGTGTGGAATCCATCTCGTGCGTGCAGAACGAGATGAACCACCACATGCTGACCGAAGGCTGGCTCAGCCAGAACAAGCCGGAAATCTACTGGTCGATGCTGCAGACCGCGGAGAACGTCGCGAAACGCTATTCGATCTCGAAGGAACGCCAGGACGAATACGGCGCGCGTTCGCAGCAGCGCGCCGCGGCCGCGCTCGAAGCCGGCAAGTTCAAGGAAGAGATCGTCCCGTTGACGGTGCTCGCCGGCGTCGCCGACAAAGCGAGCGGACGTCTCTTCACGAAAGAAGTGACGGTTAGCGGCGACGAAGGCATTCGCGCCGACACCACGCTCGAAGGCGTGTCGAAGATTCGCACCGCGCTGCCGGGCGGTGTCATCACCGCGGGCAATGCGAGCCAGTTCTCGGATGGCGCGTCGGCTTGCGTGGTGATGAACGCGAAGGTCGCCGAGCGCGAGGGCCTGCAACCGCTCGGCATTTTCCGCGGCTTTGCGGTGGCCGGTTGCGAGCCGGACGAGATGGGCATCGGCCCGGTGTTCGCGGTGCCTAAGCTGCTCAAGCAGGCGGGTCTGAAGGTCGAGGACATCGATCTGTGGGAACTGAACGAAGCGTTCGCCGTGCAGGTGCTGTATTGCGCCGACAAGCTCGGTATTCCGCAAGACCGTCTGAACGTGAACGGCGGCGCGATCGCGGTCGGCCATCCGTATGGCGTGTCGGGCGCGCGGCTGACCGGCCATGCGCTGATCGAGGGCAAGCGGCGCGGCGCGAAGCTGGTTGTCGTGACCATGTGCATCGGCGGCGGGCAGGGCGCGGCGGGTTTGTTCGAAGTGGTGTGATCCGGCTCGAACGGTAGCGAACGGCGGGTGCCGTGTGGTTCGGCGCGTGAGAGCGCGTGAATCATGCGGCACCCGTTTCTATTCGCGCGTGGTGCAGGCTAACCCGATGACCCGCATCAAGGCAAAGCCATGCCGGACGACGGCAGGCTCAAGCTGCCCTGATCGATGAATCGCGTCGTGCCCGTCAGTCCACCCGCGAGCTTGCCGCGCAGAATGTACGGAATCTGTCCCGACTGGGTGGCGCCCGCGAAGGCAAAGGCCTGGCGGACCGCGGCGAAAGCGGGCACGGTCAACGGTACATTGACGACCGTTTCGCCGTAGCGCGGCACCGTGCCGACCTGATCGCTCACACCGCTCGCGAACGGCTTGCCGTTCAGTTCGAGATCGAGCGACACGCCGTTGAAGCTGACCGTGGAATCGTTGGGATTCTGCACGCGCAGTTTCACGTTGAAGCGCATTTCGAGGCCCTGGCTGTCGATCGGTTCGATGCCGGCCACGTTCACGCGCACCGGGTCTGCGCCGAACAGGCCGGCGCAACCGTTGAGCGTCAGCGCGACGATGGCGAGGAACGCAGCCAGACGAACGGAACGGCCAGGCAGCAGCGCGCGAAAGAAGGACATGACCTGCACCTCGCAAGAAGCGGCTTCGGTCATGCATTGTACCGGGCCGTGTCGTGCGCGAAGCGGCGTTTCAGACCGCGCGCCGCAGCCGTGTTTTGACGAGACTAGCCAGATGCTGCAGCGCTTCACGAATCGGACCGCGCCCGTCCTTCAGCGCGCGCCACGGTTGCACGACGAACGCAGCAGCATTCGCCTGCGCCGCGCTGATCGACACGACGCCGCGCTGCGGCGTCACGAAACATTCGCCTTCGTGCAACGTGATCGACGTCACCGGCACGGCGTCGCCCAGCCACGCGAGCGAGTGATCGCGGAACTCGAGTTGCAGATCGCCTTCCACTGCCACGATCGAGGTGCGGGCGCGCAAGTCGTGCACCGCCATCTGACCGGCAGTGAGGCGAGCAGCGGTGCCGCGTGCCGGACCAAAGCGGGATTGACAGGCTGACATGGCCGTTTCCTTTAAAGTGTTTCCATGCCATACAGCTTATTGAGTCCGTTCACGTGGCAACAGCCGCAGCCATCGACAATGTGAACCGGTACAGCAACGCGTTTCAATGCGCTGTATCGGTTGGAATCGAACGAATGTGTATCTGTCGCGCCGCGCGAACTGTCCGCACTATCGGTTCATGACTCAATCCATCCTGACCCGGCAGGCGGCGCCTGCGGACCGGCTGCCGGATAGCCAGCCTCTGTATCGGCAATTGGCTGATCAATACCGCCGCGCGATCGGCAGCGGCGTGCTGCGTCCAGGCGACCGCATGCCGTCGATGCGCGCCTTCATGCAGCGCCACGGCGTCAGCCTCGCCACGGCCACCGAGAGCTACCGCGTGCTGGAGCGCGACGCGCTGATCGATGCCCGGCCGCGCGCCGGTTACTTCGTGCGCGTGCCGCCCACCGCGGCGTTGCCGGCCGCGTCCGAGCCCGACCTGGCGACGCTGCCGGGCGCCGCGCAGTTCGTCGGTATTCACTCGGTGATTTCCTCGATCGTGTCGACGTTCCAGCGCTATCCGGACGCGCTGAATCTGGGCGGCGCGACGGCGTCCCCCGATCTTTATCCGACCGACGCATTGCAGAAAGCCGCGCTGCGCGCCTTGCGCAAGCGGCCCACCTTGCTGACCGCCGCCGGACACGATCAGGGCGATCCGGCCTTGCGCGCGATCATTGCGCGCCGCGCGCTCGACGCCGGCATCCAGATCGGCGCTGACGACATCATCATGACTCACGGCGGCATCGAAGCCGTGAACCTCGCATTGCGGGCGGTGACGCAACCGGGCGACACCGTCGCGGTCGAATCGCCGTCTTTTTTCGGGCTGCTGCAGGCGCTCGAAAGCCTTGGCTTGCGCGCGCTCGAAATTCCGGCCAGCCCGACCACCGGCCTCGCCATCGAAGCGCTGGCGTTCGCGCTGCACACGCATCCCGACATCAAGGCCGTGGTCGTGGTGCCGAACCTGCAGAATCCGCTCGGCAGCGTGATGCCCGACACGCACAAGGCGCGGCTCGTCGAACTGTGCGCGAAAGCCGGCATTCCGCTGATCGAAGACGATCCGTATCGCGAGCTGGCCGACACCGCGCAGCCGCCCAAATCGCTGAAGGCGTGGGACACCGACGGCACCGTGATTCACTGCACGTCGTTCAACAAGGTGCTGGCGCCCGGCATGCGGGTCGGCTGGATCAACGGCGGCCGCTGGCATCCGCGCATCGGCATGCTGAAGTTCGCGCAGTCGCGGCACAACGAACAACTGTCGCAAGTCGTGCTCGCCGAATTCCTGGAAACGAACGCCTATGAACGGCACTTGCGGCGTCTGCGTGACCGCTTGCGGCTTCAGCGCGAACGGATGGCCGCGGCGATCGCCACCTCGTTTCCCGACGGCACGCGTTTCACGCCGCCGAGCGGCGGGATGTTTTTCTGGATCGAATTGCCGCGTGACATGTCATCCACGGTGTTCTTCAAGGCCGCACTGGACGACGGCATTCGCGTGATGCCGGGGACGGTGTTTTCGAATGGCGGGCGCTTCGATCATTTCATCCGGCTCAGTTCGCCGAGCACGGATCTCGATCTGGCCGACGAAGCCGTGCGCAGGCTGGGGCGGCTGGCCGCGCGAATGGCGGCTCACTCGAATTGATGCGATGCAGCGCCGATGTATAAGTGCTTGAAGAAGCACGTTACTTTGATCATCGTTGATGAATCGTCTGCCGGCAGCGGCTCGTGGCAAGGCGTCGCGGAAACTGGCAAGGCACTCTGAGTGGCATCTTCCTGGCATTAGCAATCCGGTCATGTGCTGATTGCTGACCGGCTGCTTCTAGCAGATCGTTTCTTGAAGGCAATGCCGATCTGCCCCGCGTTACCACTCGAAGATCACCACGGAGACGATATGCCATTCATTTGTGAAAATGTCGAGTGCCGAGCTGTACTTGCCCGCAAACAGGTCAAACCGAATCGGGACCACAATTCGTTTTATTTCTATTGCCCCGACTGCAACACGCGAAACGAGCTGATCGACGTCGGTGCTGCCGGCGGTCCCCTGGAGCTGATTCAACCCGTGCGGCAAGGACTCCCGCACAAGGTGGTCGCAACAGCGCGGCCTCTCGAGGACGGAAGATACGCGGCGCAGTTGAGTATCCAGAAAGCGCTTGGCATCAAGGGGCCGTTTGCGGCGGAAGAGCGTTGGGACCAGTTGGGCGTTTTCCCCGATCCACAAGACGCCGTCAGCTACGCGAAGACCACCGCGGCGGATTGGCTGGGCGCTGACTTTAGCCACTAACACATGCCGAACGGATCGGCGTCGCGCTCGCGCGCCGATCCTGAAGGTTGGTGTGTGAGCGTCTCGTAGGCTTCTTCTAATTCACTGCCGACGCGGCCTGAACCCGATTCACTTTGTGGCCATCCCGGATCGGACCGCGCCAGCCCAGCCGGTCGTTTTGACCCGACAGACGCGATCGATTCGCAGAGCGCATTGCTCGCGAGCGAGCCTTCATCCGCATCGCCGGCGGCCCATTTCTGCCGGCCCGAACCTCCCGATAAAACTCCACCAGACGCGTAAGTTTGATAGGCTTGCTGTTTGCCTTGGCCGATGGGCAAGCTCGAACAAAACGCTGGAGCTTCCCCACGCGCCCCGCAGCAATTTCATGAACGTACCGACCACACAATCCGCAAACAGCCATGACCGATTCGCCCTCATCTAACGCGAGTACTGCGTCCATGCCAGAGAGCCCGTTCGTCGACCGGCTCGGCGCGCAGCTTCTGTCGGCCGCGGACGGCGCCAGCGAAGTCGTGCTGCCGCTGCGGCACGATCATATGAACACGTGGGACGTCGCCCACGGCGGCGTCACGATGACGCTCGCCGACATCGCGCTTGCCATGGCCGCGCGCAGTCTGGCCGGCGACGGCGTCGGCGTCGTCACGGTCGAGATGAAGGTCAACTTCATGCAGCCGGGCCGCGGCGAATTGCGCGCGAGCGCTCGCGTGCTGCACCGCTCCACCACCATGGCCTATTGCGAAGGCGAGATCCGCGACAGCGAAGGCCACTTCGTCGCCAAGGCGCTCGGCACCTTCAAGTACATGCGGCGCCTCGCCGTCGGGCGCGACATCACGCAACAGCGCTTGCGCAGCGACCCGTCGGCGAAACCCGGTCCTAGCGACGGCTGAGCGCAAGCTTGCGAACCGCGCGCGCATCTGAACCAGACGCGCGCGCGGTTGCTCACTTCGCAAACTCCGTTCAAATCATTCGCCGACTTATTCGCCGATTCATTCGCCGATTCATCGGCAACTCATGGAGACGATCGTCATGCCCCAGATCAACCGTCAACTCGTGCTGGCGTCGCGCCCACAAGGCGCCGTGACGCCCGATAATTTCCGCCTCGTCGAAACACCGCTCGCTCCGCTGGCCGACGGCGAATTGCGCGTGCGCAATCACTACCTGTCACTCGATCCGTACATGCGCGGCCGCATGAACGACAGCAAGTCGTACGCGGCGCCGCAACCGCTGAACGAAGTGATGATCGGCGGCACGGTCGGCGAAGTGGTGGAGTCGAAGAATCCGAAGTTCGCGGTCGGCGACAAGGTCGTCGCGATGTTCGGCTGGCAGGAATACGGCACCTCGAACGGAGCTGGTGTGCAGAAAGTCGACGACACGCATGTGCCCTTGTCGGCCTATCTCGGCCCGGTGGGTATGCCGGGTGTCACAGCGTGGTACGGGCTGAACCGCATCATCGCGCCGAAAGCGGGCGAGACGGTGGTGGTCAGCGCGGCGAGCGGCGCGGTGGGCAGCGTGGTCGGTCAACTGGCGAAGCTGGCCGGCGCGCGCGCGGTCGGCATCGCGGGCGGCGCGGACAAGTGCCGCTATGTAACGGAGACGCTCGGCTTCGACGCCTGCGTCGATTACAAGGCCGGCAATCTCTATCAGGACCTCAAGGCCGTGACGCCGAATGGCGTGGATGGCTACTTCGAGAACGTCGGCGGCGCAGTGCTCGACGCGACGCTCGCGCGCATGAACGCGTTCGGCCGGATCGCGCTGTGCGGGTTTATCGCGGGCTACGACGGCGAGCCGATGCCGCTCAAGCATCCGTCGCTGATGCTCACGCAGCGTCTGCTCGTGCAAGGCTTTATCGTCAGCGAGCATATGGACGTGTGGCCCGAGGCGCTCAAGCAACTCGGCACGCTGGTCGCGCAAAAGAAGCTGGAGTATCGCGAAACCATCGCGCAAGGACTCGAAGCCGCGCCCGAGGCGTTCAT
Source organism: Paraburkholderia phytofirmans (assembly GCF_046028095.1). Taxonomy (GTDB): domain Bacteria; phylum Pseudomonadota; class Gammaproteobacteria; order Burkholderiales; family Burkholderiaceae; genus Paraburkholderia; species Paraburkholderia phytofirmans_A. The sequence goes on along the minus strand of NZ_JAQQDJ010000005.1, from coordinate 250,943 downwards.
CGGCCTGCTCAAAGGCAAGAACTTCGGCAAGCAACTCGTCAAGCTGATCTGATCGCGCCGGCGCTCAAGCGAATCACACAGCACGCCGAGCAAACCAGGGGAGTCAAACGATGTTCGAATTCGCAGGCAAGGTGGCGGTGATCACCGGTGCGGCGAGCGGTTTCGGCCGCGCGTTCGCGCAGAAGGGCGCATCGCTCGGCATGAAGCTCGTGCTCGCCGACGTCAATCCCGACGCGCTCGCGCAAACCGTCGAGGCCTTGCGTGCCGGTGGCGCCGAGGCGATCGGCGTGGCCACGGATGTCGCCAGCGCGGCGCAGGTCGAAGCGCTCGCGCAAGCGGCGCTCGACGCCTACGGCCGCGTGCATCTGCTGTTCAACAATGCGGGCGTGGGCTCGGGCGGCTTCCTGTGGGAAAGCTCGGCGAACGACTGGTCGTGGGTGTTCGGCGTGAACGTGATGGGCGTCGCGCACGGCGTGCGGGTCTTCACGCCGATCATGCTGGCGCAAAACGAGCCGGCGCATATCGTCAACACGGCGTCCGTCGCGGGACTGCTGTCGCCGCCCGCGATGGGCATCTACAACGCGTCGAAGCATGCCGTGGTATCGCTCACCGAAACGCTGTATCACGACCTGCAGTTGGCGCAAGCCGGCCAGGCGGAAGCGGAAGCGGGTGGCCTGGTCGGCTGTTCGCTGCTGTGCCCGGCCTTCGTGCCGACCGGCATCGCCGATGCGGAACGCGCGCGCCCCGCGGACCTGCGCAACGACAGCGGACCGACGCGCTCGCAGATCGCCGCGGGCAAGCAACTGCAGCGTGCCGTGCAATCGGGCAAGCTGAATGCCGGCGATGTCGCCGACATCACCTTCGAAGCGATCGCCGCGCGGCGTTTCTATATCGTCACGCATCCCGGCATCATGGCGACGGTGAAGCTGCGGCACGAGGACATCGAACAGTTGCGCAATCCGACCGACCCCATGTCGCTCAAGCCGGAAGTGAAGAACGCCGGCTAGGCGCGAGTCTCATCGCATCGCCGGCGCGTTGTCGCGCCGGTTTCTTTTTAAACCTTCGGCGCTCATGCGCCATCAGACGTACCATGCCGCTGAATCCGAAGATCGAGCAGGTGCTCGACATGATCGCGCGGGCCAAACGCCCGAAGCTTCACGAAATGACCGCGCAGGACGCGCGGGCTTCGTACGAAAAAAGCGCGCCGATTCTGGAGATCGCGAGCGCGCCGATGTTCGCGCTCGAAGACCTGCGCATCCCGACACGCGACGGCGCGACGATTCGCGTGCGTCTTTATCAGGCGGTCGAGCCGAGCTGGGCCGTGCCCGCGCCGGCGTTGGTGTACTTCCACGGCGGCGGCTTCACGGTGGGCAGCGTCGATACGCACGATGCGCTGTGCCGCATGTTCGCGCGCGACGGTCAGTGCACGGTGTTGTCGGTGGATTACCGGCTCGCGCCGGAGCACAAATTTCCCACCGCCGTCGACGACGCGTTCGACGCCTTGACCTGGTTGCATACGCACGCCGCGGAATTCGGCGTGGATGCGAGCCGGCTCGCGGTGGGCGGCGATAGCGCGGGAGGCACATTGGCCGCGGTCTGCGCGGTTTTCGCACGGGACGCCGGCATCGAGCTCGCCTTGCAATTACTGATCTATCCGGGCACGACCGGCTATCAGCAAACCGATTCGCACTCGCGTCTCGCCGACGGTTTTCTGTTGTCGGGCGACACGATCCAGTGGTTCTTCGAGCAATACGTACGCGATACGGGCGATCGCGACGACTGGCGTTTCGCGCCGCTCGACGGTCAGCGTGGCGCGCCCGATTTCAGCGGCGTTGCGCCGGCGTGGATCGCTACCGCCGAATACGATCCCTTGAGCGACGAAGGCGATGCCTACGCGGAGAAATTGCGTGCCGCGGGGAATGCGGCCACGCTCAGGCGCTATCCGGGCATGATCCACGAATTCTTCAAGATGGGTGGTTATGTACCGGAGGTCGCGGAGGCGCACGCGGATGCCGCCGCGGCATTGCGCGCGGCGTTCGGCGTGGATTGAGCGCGGTTTGTCAGGAAGTTAGCGGCGCAGGTTGGTGGTTAGCGCTGATGTCGAGCGGCAAACGGCAACCGCAAACCGCAAACCGCGGCCCAACGATCATCACTCCATCTCTCGTTCGATATTAAAAGCGAAGCTGCGCTCGAAGTCGCCGGGCCGCACGATACGGTGGGAGCCGTTGTCGTCGCTACGCTCGGCGACGGCCACGCTGATCACTTCGCCGTGCGCGGCCACGCGCAACGCGGTCGTGCCGCGCGTGCCGTACTCCGGCGTTTCGATAAACGCCGCCGACAAGGCCCGTTCCCGTTCGAGCGGAATGCCGGTGGACGGCAACTCGTCGTCGCGCGCGAGGCGCGGATCGCGCATCAGATCGATCAGGCTTTCGAGCGGCGGCATCGCGTCGCGCGTGAGCAGCGTGCCCAGTTCGGCGCGCTTTTTCACCAGCTTCGGCCACGCGGTATCGAGCACCGCGTTCGAGATGCCGTGCGTGCCCGGTGCGAGCAGCGCGGGCGCGAGGTTGCCGCGGTTGCCGCGGTTGCAATACCAGGCGAGTTCACGGCGCGTCCAGTCGCCCACCAGCAGATTGAACCCGTTGTAGATGTCGCCGGTTTGCGCGACGTGTTGCAGGTACGCGAGCGGCGTATCGTGCGGATTTCCCGTTGCATCACGCGTGGCGGCGCTCAGCCAGTCGCTGACGAGCGTGCCGCGGGTCGGCGCGTCGGCGCGCATTTCATGCGGCGCGCGGTAATTGGTCAGCGCGGCGAAGCGGCCGTCGCGCGACATGCCGAGCCACGTGCCGCCGCCTTGAAGATCGCGGCCGGCCAGCACGCCCGGCGCGTCCTGCCACCAGCTGATCGGTTCGGCGGTGCGGCGAAAGAATTCGTCGCGATTCGCGGCGAGCGTGAAGAGCGGGCCGTCGACCGCATCGGGTCGCCAGTCGAAGACGATCAGGCACATCGGGGGGCATCTCCCGGTGGGGGCGCTGCAGATGAAGAGGCCAGTAAAAAGCGGCGCCTGATTGCGCCGCTTCGTACCGCGAGAGAGCTTTAAACTTCGGTCGGCAACCCGTAGGGCAGCGGCAGAAACCGCAGCGCCGGGCCGTCCGCCGCGCCCAGATGCACCGAGCCGTTTTCCAGCGCCGCGAGCTTGATCTCGACCAGCACATCGACGCCGCCGTCCGGCGCCGACGCCGCGTTCACGACCATGCCGCACGGCTGGCCCGGATCGTCCGAATGAAACAGTTCCGCGCCGGCGCGCACCGTGTCGAGTTCGCCCGCCACGTTGGCAAGCGACGTGCGCCGCTTGATCGTGCCGCGATACTGGCTGCGCGCCACGACTTCCTGACCGGGATAGCAGCCTTTGCGGAAATTCACCGCGCCGAGCACGTCGAAATTGACCATTTGCGGCACGAATTGCTCGACCACCGGTTGGGTGATGCGCGGCTCGCCTGCGCGAATGTCGAGCCAGTCCCACACGGCCGGCGAGACGCGTTTAAGCTTTTCGTCGAGCAAGGGCAGCAGCGACTCGACTTGTGCTTTCGGGCCGATCCACAGAAAACGCAGGTGTTCGAGCGCGTCCGGCACGCGAATCAGCGAGCCCGCCGCGCCGTCCACTTTCACGTGCACGCCATCCGGCAGCGCGTCGAACACGCCCGAGAGCGCCTTGCGCACGTCGCCGGCAAGACCGATCACGGCCAGCTCGCCGCTCGCATCCACAAGCTTGGCCTTGGCGCGTAGCACGAACATGGAGAGCCGCTTCTGCACGGCTGCTTGCACGTCTTTCGATGCCAGCAGGCGGATCGTGTCGCCGCTGCGCCACGTCAGGAACGATGCGAGCAGACGCCCCTTGGCCGAGCAGTAGCCGGCCAGGCGCGCGTTGGCGGCGTCGAGGTGCTGGGTGTCGTTGGTCAACTGGCCGTGCAGGAAACTTGCTGCGTCGTCGCCGGTGGCGTCGATCACGCCGAACTGCGTGAGCGGCATGTACGCGCCGTGGTGGATGACGGCGTCGAATTCATCGGCGCAAGGGCGCGGCAGCGTGGGCAGAGCGGCGGACGTGGCGGCAGCGGCCGTGACGGCGTTGCCAGAGGGTGTGCCTGAAGCGGTAGCGAGCGGTATGTTCATGGATTCCGAGAACAGTCAATTCTGACTTTAGCTAAGGCAAACAAGTATTATATGCAGTCCAACCTTGCCACGTTTCGCATGTCCCTTCTGAAGAAATGTTTCGTCGCCGGTGCAATAGTCGTTGTGCTGGCCGCAGCCGCCCTTGCCGGTGGGTATCACTGGGCCAACAGCCCGCTCGATCTGAACCCCGCGCAACTCGATGTCACCGTCAAGCCGCACAGCAGCTTGCGCAGCGTCACGCTGCAGCTCAATCGCGGCGGCGTGCCGGTCGAGCCGGAACTGTTCGTCGTCATGACGCGGCTGCTGGGGCTGCAAAGCGACCTGAAATCGGGCAACTACGAATTCAAGACGGGCGTGACGCCGTATGAGGTGCTGCAGAAAATCGCCCGCGGCGACGTCAACGAATACGTGGCGACCATCATCGAAGGCTGGACCTTCAAGCGCATGCGCGCCGAGCTGGACGCCAATCCGGCGCTCAAGCACGACACGATCGGCATGAGCGACACCGATCTGATGAACGCGATCAACGCGCCGGAAGCATCGATCGGCAATGGCGAAGGGCTGTTTTTCCCGGATACCTATCTGTTCGACAAGAACACCAGCGATCTCGACGTATACCGCCGCGCCTACCGGCTGATGCGCCTGCGTCTGGACGAAGCGTGGACCGCGCGCGCGCCGAACCTGCCGTACAAGACGCCGTACGACGCGCTGACCATGGCGTCGATCATCGAAAAGGAAACCGGCAAGAAATCCGACCGGCCGATGGTCGCGGCGGTGTTCGCGAACCGTCTGCGGGTGGGCATGCCGCTGCAAACCGACCCGACCGTGATCTACGGCATGGGCGACAGCTACGCCGGCCATATCAGGAAAAAAGACCTGCAGGCCGACACTCCCTACAATACCTACACCCGGATGGGCCTGCCGCCAACGCCCATCTCGCTGCCCGGCGTGGCGTCGCTGCAAGCGGCGCTGAATCCGGCGCAAACCACCGCGCTGTACTTCGTGTCGCGCGGCGACGGCAGCAGTATCTTTTCCGACACCCTCGGCGATCACAACAAGGCCGTGGACAAATACATTCGAGGGCAATGATGGCGCGGGGCAAATTCATTACGTTTGAGGGCATCGACGGGGCGGGCAAGACCACCCATCTCAGCTGGTTTCGGGAGCGCCTCGAACAGAAAGTTGCGAGCACCGGCCGCTCGGTCGTGATGACGCGCGAACCGGGCGGCACGCCGCTCGGCGAGCAGATCCGCGAGATCGTGCTGCATCAGAAAATGGACCTCGAAACCGAGGCGCTGCTGATGTTCGCGCTGCGCCGCCAGCACCTGGCCGAAGTAATCGAGCCGGCGCTCGCACGCGGCGACTGGGTGCTGTCGGACCGCTTCACCGACGCGACTTTCGCCTATCAGGGCGGCGGCCGCGGTCTGCCGCGCGACAAGCTGGAAACGCTGGAGCGTTGGGTGCAGGGCGGTTTTCAGCCGGATCTCACGGTGCTGTTCGACCTCGCGCCCGAGATTGCCAACGAACGGCGCAGCGCGGCGCGCGATCCGGATCGCTTCGAGAGCGAGTCGGTGGCGTTTTTCAACCGCACGCGCGCCGAATATCTGCGCCGCGCCGAAGAAGCGCCATACCGGTTCGCTATCATTGACTCCGCGCAGAGCATTGTGCAGATTCAGAGAAAGCTTGAAGAGTTGATTGCAGTTCTCTGATTTTAAAAGAATATAACCTTGTCTTATAACGCTGTGCAGAGTTCGCGTAGTGCCTCATAAAACTCCTGCAACAGATTGATTTAAAAGAGAAACGATGATTTATCCGTGGCAAGCCGATGACTGGAACCGCCTGCAGCAGCTGCGCGGCCACTGGCCGCACGCCCTGTTGCTGCACGGACAGGCCGGCATCGGCAAGCTGCGCTTCGCGCAGCATCTCGCGCAAGGCCTGCTGTGCGAGGCGCAGCAGGCCAACGGCGAGCCGTGCGGCGCGTGCGTGGCCTGCAACTGGTTCACGCAGGGCAATCATCCGGACTACCGGATCGTCGTGCCCGAGGCGCTGGCCGCCGAAGCCGGCCTGAACAGCGCCGCGGACGAAAAAGCCGACAAGGCCGACGCCGACGAAGGCAAGAAGACCCGCGCGCCCAGCAAGGAAATCAAGATCGAGCAGATTCGCGGCTTGCTCGACTTCGTCGGCGTGGGTTCGCATCGCGGCGGCGCGCGCGTGGTGGTGCTGTATCCGGCGGAAGGGCTGAACATCGCCGCGGCCAATGCGCTCCTGAAGACGCTCGAAGAACCGCCGGCGGGCGTCGTGTTTCTGATGGTGTCGGCGCGCATCGACCGCCTGCTGCCCACCATCATCAGCCGCTGCCGCCAATGGCCGATGACCATGCCCGCGCCCGACGTGGCGACGAAATGGCTCGCCGCGCAAGGCGTGGCCGAAGCGCCCGCGCTGCTCGCCGAAGCCGGCGGCGCGCCGCTCACCGCACTGGCGCTCGCCAGCGACGAGAACCGCGCGCTGCGCGACTGGACGCTCAAGCAACTCGCCGCCGGCCCCGCTTGCGATGCTTTCGCGTGCGGCGAGGCGCTGCAGAAGCTGCCCGTGCCGCTGGTGCTAGGCTGGCTGCAACGCTGGATGTACGATTTGCTGGCGCAGCGCACGGCAGGCACGCCGCGTTACTTTCCACAGGCGTCGGCGGCGTTGACGCGTTGCGCGTCGCAGGCCGATGCCAGCGCGTTCGCGCGCTTCATGCGCATCGTGACGCGCCAGCGCGCCGTCGAGAATCATCCGCTGAATGCGCGGCTGGTGTTCGAGGAACTGTTTATCGGCTACCGCGAGTTGTTCGCCTAAGGCTTGTCCGCGAGACAAGCCGGCAGCGGCGGGCGCGCTTTGCAGCGCTTTACCGCGCCAGGCGGCCGGCGCCGGTCCATCTTTCTTCCTGTATTTGCCTTCCCTCTAACGTTCAACGCACCATGAGCCTTTCCTACCGCGATGCCACGCTCGACGATCTGCCCGCGATCGTCGCCATCTACAACTCGACTGTGCCGTCGCGGCAGGTCACGGCCGACCTCGAGCCGGTCAGCGTCGAAAGCCGGCTGGGCTGGTTTCATGCGCATGGTCCGCAAAAGCGACCGCTGTGGGTGGTGGAAGATGCGGACCAGCCTGGCCGCGTGATCGCGTGGCTGAGCTTTTCGGATTTCTACGGTCGTCCCGCGTATCAACGCACCGCCGAAGTCAGCATCTATCTCGACGAAAGCGCGCGCGGCCGCGGCCTCGGCAAGCAATTGCTCGCGGCTTCGCTGGCGGCGGCGCCGGCGCTCGGCATCGACTCCGTGCTCGGCTTTATCTTCGGCCACAATGAGGCGAGCTTGCGCCTGTTCCGCGCCTTCGGTTTCGACACGTGGGGCTCGTTGCCGCGCGTGGCCGTGCTGGACGGTGTGGAGCGCGATCTGGTGATTCTCGGCAAGCGCCTTGACGCCGCCGCAGCCGCCGCCTGATTCACTTCAAGCTTTACCAACGCAGGACATCACCATGTTTGTCGACTCGCACTGCCATATCAACTTCGAAGGACTCGCCGACCGCCTGCCGCAGGTGCTCGAGAATATGCGCAGCCATTCGGTCACGCACGCGCTGTGCGTGTCCGTCGATCTGGAAACGCTGCCGTCGGTGCTGGATATCGCCAGCCGGTACGAGAACGTGTACGCGTCGGTCGGCGTGCATCCGGATCACGAGGACATGCGCGAGCCGAGCGTCGCCGAACTGGTCGAACTGGCCGCGCATCCGAAGGTGGTCGCGATCGGCGAGACGGGGCTCGACTACTATCGCCTGGAAGGCCGCACGATCGCCGACATGGAATGGCAGCGCGAGCGCTTTCGCACGCATATCCGCGCGGCGCATGCCACTGGAAAGCCGCTGATCATCCATACGCGCTCGTCGTCGGAAGACACGCTGCGCATCATGGCCGAGGAGCGCGCGGGCGAGCCGGGCGGCGTGATGCATTGCTTCACGGAGCCGTGGGCCATCGCCGAACAGGCGCTGGCGCAAAATTTTTATATCTCGCTGTCGGGCATCGTCACGTTCAAGAGCGCGACCGACGTGCAGGACGTCGCGCGGCGCGTGCCGCTCGAGCGTTTGCTGATCGAAACCGACTCGCCATACCTCGCGCCCGTGCCGTATCGCGGCAAGTCGAATGAACCTGCGTACGTGAGTTATGTCGGACGGTTCATCGCGCAGCAACGCGAGATGCCGGAAACGGCGCTGGCCGCCGCGACCACGCAGAACTTCTTCCGCCTTTTCAAGATCCCCGCGCCGGCTGGCGCGTGAGACGCAAAGTCGATAAATATCAAAAGGATAGGGACGTTTCCTAAAGTTAAATATGAGAGAAATTTCGATGTCGTTTGCTGAGAATCAAAACACTTCGGCGGCGCGTGGCGCGCTGGCTTCGGCACGGCGTGGCGCCTCGCGCGTCGCGTTCGCGGCCGCGCTGGCTTGTGCCGCGCTGACGTCGTTGCTGGTGTCGCCGGCTCAGGCTGCGCCGATCGATTCGCTGATCAAGTCCGTCAAGTTCGATGATGTCGACGGCGTCAACAAGCTGCTCGCCAAGGGCATGGACCCGAACAGCGTGGACAACCAGGGCATTCCGCTGCTGGTGCTGGCCGCGCGCGAGAAATCGGACAAGGTCGGCGCCGCGCTGGTCGCCAATCCGAAGACCAACATCGAGATTCAGGATAAAGCCGGCGAAAACGCGATGATGATGGCCGCGCTGAACGGCGACCTCGACTTCGTCAACCTGCTGATCGCAAAAGACGCCGAGGTCAACAAGAAGGGCTGGGCGCCGCTGCACTACGCGGCCGCGAACGGGCATGACGACATCGTCAAGGTGCTGCTCGACCATTCGGCCTACGTCGACGCCGGCTCGCCGAACGGCACCACGCCGCTGATGATGGCCGCGCGCGGCGGCCACGTGTCGACGGTGAAGCTGCTGCTCGACAACGGGGCGGATCTGACGGTGAAGAACCAGATCGGCTTGACGGCGCTCGATTTTGCCAAGACTTACAAGGAGCCGGACGTGGTCGAAGGGCTGACCGCGCGCCTGCAGCAGATGCAACAGAAGTGATGTGAGTGGCGGTTGACGGGCATCCTGTGCGCCGGTCACGGGCCGGCGGGCCGGCGGGTCTGCCGGCTGCTCGGGCGTCGGGCACGAACCAGCCCCGTCTGCCGTCCGTGTGACAACGCCAGCGCGTTTTGCCGGCCGGTTGAGCGCCGAAAAGTCAGCGGGTCTGCCAGCCGCTCAGGCGGCGGCCACAGAACAGCCCAATCTGCCGGCCGCCTAAGCCCCACTCGCAGAGCACCACCCGTACTACCGCCAGGCGCAAAAATACCGGCGCAACGGCCGCCGCCCGGCATCGCAGTAAAAAGTGCCTGAAGATAGCGGGGCCGCGCACGCTTGAGCTTCGCAAAACAGTGCAGAATGACGACTTTGGCGCGCCACCTGGGCGTGCCGTTCGGACGCGGCGAAAGACCGCCTGATAAACGACCCTGGAAAGGAACACCATGCTGCGGGCTTTGATTTTCGCCAGCGCGCTTGCCGTACCGCTATCGGCAGCCGCGTTTACGGGAGGCGACCTCAACAAGCTGTGCACCAAGACGGACGTGGCGTCGCGTAGCGCGTGCGCCGCTTATATCGAAGGCGCCGCTGACGGCATCTTCAATACCATCGACGCGATCGGCGGCACGACCGGTCCGCGCGTCGGCCAGTATTTCTGCTTGCCGCAGGACGCGCGCTCGGCGCAATTGACCGACGCGGTGCGCAAATATATTGCCGAAAATCCGAACGTCGCGGGTTACAACGCCAGCACGGCGATCTCGCTGGGACTCGGCAAGGCGTTTCCCTGCAAGAGCGGTAGCTGAATTTGAATTGAATCACGGCTGAAGGCTCGCGCGCCCCGCGGCGGGCGCGTCGGGCATTCCAGCCTGCGGGCGTATTTCGGGTTTCAGCGACCGGAACCCCGCTGGGGGCTGCTTCGAAGTCCCGCCTGAAAACCGGTTTAACCCATGGCCGTCCGTTTGCAGAAGCGGCTGGCCCTGGCGCCTTTCCAGGATCGCGCTGACGAACGATCTAAGATGTCTGTAGGCAGTCGGCGACGACACTCAGTCATGCGGCTCATGCCCGCTACAACAGCGGATGCTTAGTCAGCGGGACCGTCGGGCGGCCCGCGCGTCACGCAACACCGCAGCCACGTTCGAGGCTCGCCGGTTCCTCACCCGTTCCGCGCGGGTTCTGCTCCCACCCAAGCCAGGAGGACAATCCCCTTCATGCCAACTCTCGACGACCTCAGCCGCATGGCCGAAGCGCCGCTGCATACGTGGCTCGGCGCGTTGATCGTCTCGGTCATCGCGATGGTGCTGGCCGTGGGCATCCATCGGATCGGCGCGCGCATCGTGACGCGGCTCGCGCGGCCTTATCCGCTGACGAGCGTCGTGTTGCGCTATATCGACAAGCCGTCGCTGTTCGTGCTCGTGATCCTCGCGCTGGAGGCGGTCTGGTGGGAAGCGCCCGACACGCTGACCTTCATCACGCCGCTGCGCGACGCTGTGGCGATCACGCTGATCGGCGGAATTACGTGGCTGTCGGTGCGCTCGGCGGCGGCGATCGGCGAGGCGATCATCCAGGCCCATCCGCTCGATACCGCCGACAACCTGCAGGCGCGCCGCATTCATACGCAGGCGCGCGTGCTGGCTCGTTCGGTGATGTTCGTGATCGTGATCGTCGGCGTGGGCGGCGCGTTGATGACGTTTCCGAGCGTCCGGCAGATCGGCGCGAGCCTGCTGGCGTCGGCGGGCGTGGCGGGGTTGGTCGCGGGTATCGCGGCGCGGCCGGTGCTCGGCAATCTGATCGCCGGCTTGCAGATCGCGCTGTCGCAGCCGATCCGTCTCGACGACGTCGTCGTGATTCAGGGCGAGTGGGGGCGTATCGAGGAAATCACCGGCACGTATGTGTCGGTGCGTCTGTGGGATCAGCGGCGGCTGATCGTGCCGCTGCAATGGTTCATCGAAAACCCGTTTTCCAACTGGACCCGCAGCAGTTCGCAGATCATCGGCACGGTGTTTCTTTACGTCGATTACCGCATGCCGCTCGCGCCGTTGCGCGAGGAACTCGCGCGCATCGTCGAGGACGCGCCCGAGTGGGACCGGCGCGTGCAGGTGCTGCAGGTCACGGACGGCACCGAGCGCTCCATGCAATTGCGCGCGCTCGTCAGTTCGCTCGACTCCGGCCTGAACTGGGATTTGCGTTGCCGGGTGCGCGAAGGTCTGCTCGACTTCATTCAGCAGCACTATCCGCAGTACTTGCCGCGGGCGCGTGCGGAAGTGTCGGCGGAACTGGAAACGGGTAAGGGCGAACCGCTCGACTGGGTGCCGCGCAGCACGCAGACGCCGGCCGGCAGCACCGCCGCGCATACCGAGGCCGATCCGGTGGCGAGCCGCGCCGGACGGCAGTCGGCGGTGGGCTTGCCGGGACAGGTGAAGGAAAAAGTTTGACGGCTGGACGCGGCATACTTTGAGGTCTCGGCGCCGATAAATGCAACTGATCGGGCACCAAAACGGTCGAACCGTCCACTCACTCACGAATCCAGCGCGGCATCGCGTGCTTCATGGCGGTTCGAGCTCTCGCAGCGCAACCGGGCGCGAGATTTTTCGAACCTCTGCCAAAGCGTCCGGATGCACCGCGCGCACCAAGGAGGACATGCAATATGGGCCGACTGATCGTCGTGTCGAATCGCGTCGCAACGCCGACGGAAACCAAGGGCTCGGCCGGCGGCCTCGCGGTCGGCGTATTCGGCGCGCTGAAGGATGCCGGAGGCGTGTGGTTCGGCTGGAGCGGCGACGTGGTCAGCGAGACCGTCGCCAACGCGGGTCCGACGCTGGAGCAGGACGGCGCGGTGACCTTCGCGACCGTCGGTCTGACGCGCAAGGATTACGACCAGTACTATCGCGGCTTTTCGAACGCGACGCTATGGCCGGTGTTCCACTACCGCAACGACCTCGCGCGCTACGAGCGCGAGGAATACGCGGGCTATAGGCGCGTCAACGCATGGCTCGCGCACAAGCTGATCAAGCTGCTCGAACCCGACGACGTGATCTGGATTCACGACTACCATCTGATCCCGTTCGCCGAGGCGCTGCGCAACGAGGGCATCACGAATCGCATCGGCTTCTTCCTGCACATTCCATTTCCCGCGCCGCAGATCCTGCTCAACATTCCGCCGCATGAAGAGCTGGTGAAGTCGCTGTCGTGCTACGACCTGCTGGGCTTCCAGACCGCCACCGACGAACTCGCGTTCAAGGATTACGTTACGCGCCACGCGCGCGGCACGGTGGGCGCGGACGGCGTGGTCGAAGCATTCGGCCGCAAGCTGCGTACGGGCGTCTACCGCATCGGCGTGTTCCCCGACGAAATCGCCGAGCAGGCAAAGCGTTACGAAAGCCGTCAGCACGTGCTCGATCTGAAGCAGAGCCTGGAAGGGCGCAAGCTGATCATGAGTGTCGACCGGCTCGATTACTCGAAGGGTCTCGTCGAGCGGTTCAGGGCTTTCGAGCATCTGCTGGAGCGCTCGCCGGAATGGCGCGGCAACGTCACGCTGGTGCAGATCGCGCCGCCGACCCGCTCGGACGTCGCCACGTACCAGAAGATTCGCCAGGATCTGGAGTACGAAGCAGGGCGCATCAACGGCCGCTACTCGGGGCTCGACTACACGCCGATCCGTTATCTGAACCAGCAGTACGACCGCTGGAAGCTGATGTCGCTGTTCCGCGAATCGCAGATTGGTTTCGTTACGCCGCTGCACGACGGCATGAATCTGGTCGCGAAGGAATACGTCGCCGCGCAGAATCCCGAGGACCCCGGCGTGCTGGTGCTGTCGATTTTCGCGGGCGCGGCGGCGGAGCTGACCGGCGCGCTGCTGGTCAATCCGCACGATGCGATCGGCATGTGCGAAGCGTTGCAGCGCGCGTTGCAGATGCCGCTCGACGCGCGCCAGCGGCGTCACGAGATCAACATGGCGGCGCTGCGCAAGAACGATCTCGGTGTGTGGCGCGATACCTTCCTGCGCGATCTGCGCAGCGTGCCGGCGCAGAAACCGGGCAAGGGCGGCGGGCATAAGTGATGGGGCGTGTCGACCAGTGCTTGCCCGGCTGCGGGCGCGGCGGCGTGAGAGCGTGTCCAGGCGCGGCAGAGTTACGGAACGCGCGCGCGTGCGCGCTTGAATGTCGGGCCGGCGCATGCTGAGCACTTTAGCCATTGCGGGCTATCGCTCGTTGCGCGAGTTGATCGTGCCGCTCGGCAGGCTGAACGTGATCACAGGTCCAAACGGCAGCGGCAAGTCGAGTGTGTATCGCTCGCTGCGGCTCCTGGCCGAAGCGGCGCGCGGCGGGTTGATTACCTCGCTCGCGCGCGAGGGCGGCTTGCCATCGACGCTATGGGCTGGTCCTGAACGCTTCTCGCGGGCCGTGCTGGCGGGCGAGTTCGAGGTTGAACCGCTGCGCCGCAAGGAGCCGGTCAGCCTGCGGCTCGGTTTTTCCGGCGCTCAATTCGGCTACGCGATCGATCTCGGTTTGCCGCTCGTCAACGGCGCCACGCGCTTTCCGCTCGATCCGACCATCAAGCGCGAATGCATCTGGAGCGGCCCCGTGCTGCGGCCGTCGGCCTTACTGGTCGATCGCCACGGCCCGGCGCTGCGCACGCGCGACGAACGCGGCGAATGGCAAACCATTGCGCAACCCGTCGCCAGCTTCGACAGCATGATGACGGAGTTCTCCGACCCACGCACCGCGCCCGAGATGATCACGGTGCGCGAGCAGATCCGCTCGTGGCGCTTCTACGACCATTTCCGCACCGACGCCGACGCGCCCGCGCGGCTGCCGCAGATCGGCACGCACACGCCCGTGCTCGCGAACGACGGCGCGGATCTCGCCGCGGCCTTGCAAACCATCCGCGAGATCGGCGACCCGGTCGCACTCGACGCCGCCATCGACGATGCCTTTCCCGGTTCGCGCCTCGACGTCGTGACCCAGGACGGCCGCTTCGAAGTGACGATGCAGCAGCACGGCCTGCTGCGGCCGCTGAAAGGCGCGGAGTTGTCGGACGGCACCTTGCGCTATCTGCTGCTGGTCGCAGCCTTGCTCACGCCGCGTCCGCCCGAATTGCTGGTGCTGAACGAGCCGGAGACGAGCCTGCATCCGGATCTGCTGCCGGCGCTCGCGCGCCTGATCGCGCAAGCCGCCGCGCATTCGCAGGTGCTGGTGGTGTCGCACGCGGCGCGGCTGATCGCGGCGCTCGAGCGCGAAGAGGCGAGCCAGTCGATCGTGCTGGAAAAACAGTTCGGCGCGACGCGCATTGCCGATGCTGACGATCGCGATCTGCCGCCGTGGAAATGGCCTGCGCGTTGAGCACAAGAAGCCGGTCACGCGCCGAACCGTATGTAAGCTGAATGTAACAGCACCGAGGAAATGCAAGACCAGGGGCTTTTTGTTGTCCTGTAGTGAATAATGCTTCGATGCCGGTGGTGCACACGGCCGGCTCGGGCCGTTGCATTGATCGGAGGTATCGGCGCTGTCATACTCAGCGCCGCTGACGCGCACCGCCTCGAGGCGCAAGCCGTCAGCTCACGGAGACAAAATATGAAGATTGCGCAGATCGCCCCATTGACCGAATCGGTGCCGCCGAAGCTGTACGGCGGTACGGAGCGCGTCGTGTCGTACATCACCGAAGCGCTGGTCGATCTCGGCCACGACGTGACGCTGTTCGCGAGCGGCGACTCCGTTACGAGCGCCAAGCTCGAAGCCGTCTGGCCGCGCGCGCTGCGTCTCGATCCGGGCATTCGCGACCGCGTGGCGCCCCATATGCTGCTGATGGAACTGGTGCGCCGCCAGGCCGAGAATTTCGACGTTCTGCATTTTCACCTCGACTACTACTCGTTCTCGGTGTTCAAGCGCCAGGACACGCCGTTCGTTACGACCATGCACGGCCGCCTCGATTTGCCCGAGCAGCAGCCGGTGTTCGACACGTTCAACACCGCGCCGGTGATTTCGATTTCGAATTCGCAGCGGCATCCGCTGCCACAGGCCAAGTGGCTGACCACCGTGTATCACGGCTTGCCGGAGCAGCTCTACACACCGCAGCCGGTCGAGCAGAAGTACCTGGCGTTTCTCGGCCGGATCTCGCCGGAAAAACGTGTCGATACCGCGATCCGGATTGCGGGCCGCTGCGGCATGCAGATTCGCATTGCCGCGAAAGTGGATGCCGCCGATCGCGAGTACTTCGAGCGCGACATCCGGCCGCTGCTGGACTTGCCCCACGTCGAGTTCATCGGCGAGATCGCGGATCATCAGAAGGCCGAATTCCTGTCCGGCGCGCACGCGCTGCTGTTTCCGATCGACTGGCCGGAGCCGTTCGGCCTCGTGATGATCGAAGCGATGGCATGCGGCACGCCGGTGATCGCGTTCAACCGCGGCTCGGTGCCGGAGGTGCTGGAAGACGGTGTGACGGGCTATATCGTCGAAGACGAAATCGGCGCGGTGGCGGCGGTCAACCGCCTGCACAAGATGCCGCGCGCGGGTGTGCGGCAGCGTTTTGAAGAGCGCTTCACCTCGCACCGCATGGCGCAGCAGTATGTGGATGCGTATCAGATGGTGATTCGCGCGCAGAAGCGTTCGCGCTTCAAGGTGATCGATACGTCGGGAAGCTAAGCCGAAGCGATTCGGCTCGAGCGGCAGGGTAAAAAGAGCGGCGATGCGTGATACGCATTGCCGCTTTTTGTTGGCGTCCGACTCGTGACGATTGGGGATGCTGCAGCAGGCACCGGGCGATGGTGATGGACCGCGCCCGCGATCGCGGCCCACAAAAGCTCACCGGCGCGGCACATGCCACGTTGCTGACGTTGCAAAGGCAGGCTGCGCAGGATTGCGTCTGATCCGGCACCGCTGCTCACGGAACCGGCGGATCAGACGCACACCCCGCAGACCGGCAACCAGACGGCGTGTCTAGATCTTCAGACGCGTGACCTTGGTGCCTTGCAGCGAGACGTCGGCCATCAGGCCGGCATTAGTCAGCACGAACACTTCGACCGGGGCGGTGGCCGTGGTGGTATCGATCGCGCCGTTGGCGCCCATCTTGATCAGCGCGACGGACGCGTCGCCGCCCGCCGACCAGCCGTCGGCGCTGCGGAATTTGTCCAGTGCGTCTTGCGTCATGAACAGGAAGATGATCGCCTTTGATTGCGCGCCAGCCTGCAGGCCGAACGAACCGGAAATCGTGCTGTAGTAACCGACCGTGCCGCCGCCTACGCGTAGCGAGCCTTCGCCATACTGTCCACCGACGACGAAGCCCACCTGCAGCACCGACGGGAATACGAGAACGCCACGCGCCTTCGAGACCAGTTCGCGCGAACCCTTCACGGTAGTGTAGAGCCGCGACATTGTGCCCTCGACGCTAGCGTCGATCGACTGGCGTTTGGCTGAATCGGTAGCGGGTGTATCCGGGTTGCCTTTATTGGTCGTACAACCGGCGAGTGCAAGGCCTCCGAAAGCGAGCGCAGCGGTAGTCTTCAGCATGAAGTTTCGTCTTTGCATCGTTTTTCTCCGTCATTGTTCCGGGGCGCAACCTCATCTGAGTAGCCAGGTTGCTTTTGAGTTATATCACACGCAAGCACAAAAGGCGCACTTCCTCGTCAGGCGAAAAGCCTTGTGCAGCGGGGGTTTCGGGCAAATCGTAAGGTGTCGTGCTGTAATTTTGACCGACGTCGCAGCACGCCGTAACGCTACACGCGGCGCGTGTTTGAGTGGGTTTGGACGAATCGCATAGCGTTTTGCGGCGGCCAAAGAAAGCATGGCGGCGATCGCCTCAATCATTCTTTTTTACCGATTTTGCGCCGCGCGAACCGGTGCTGAAATCGAATTGAAAGTGTTGTCGTAACGCCGCAGTTCCGCCCGCTGTTGGCTCGCTTTTCGGTCCTTTTTCGGTCCGTAAATCAGCCCCGCTAATCGGCCCGTTGATCGGCCGTTGATCGGCACGGCGATTCGGCCGTTTCGATCCCGGCGCGTGTTCAACCGTGGTTCGCCGGACTCTTGACCGCCGGCGGACGCCGCAGCGCGCGGCGCACCATGCCGATCAGCACGCCGAGCAGAAACAGCGCCACGGCCGGCACGATCCAGTAGCCGACGAACGCGTGCCAGAGATAAGCCATCAGAGTGGAGCGGCGCACGCTGTATTCATTGCGCGCGTCCTGTTGGCGCGGCGCGTTGGCGGCGAGCACGTCGGCCGGACAGCCCGCGGCTTGCGCTTCGTCGGGCTTGCCATGGCAGCGCGCGGGGGCACCGGCGGCGCGCTGCGCGTCGGTGAAATTCCATGTAGTCAGCGCACGGTCGAGGTCGACGGCGTTGTACGCCATTTCCTCCCGGATTTCGCTCACCGCCACGATCGCCACGGGCACCGCCCAGAAAATGATGACGACCAGCCACCGCCTCAACCAGCGGTTTTTATGCTTCGATACCATCCTTGCCTCCGATGGATGCTCTGCAGCACCAACGACAAGATGGCGGCCCGTCTAATGTTGTATGGGGGTGGGCCGTCTCCGCAGCCATCATAGAAGAAAAATGGCGGGTTCGGGCGGATGGGCTGCGCAGGAAGGGGCGGGGGACGCGCAGAGCGAGCGCGGGACACCGGCACCGCAGTGTTCGAGTTGAACGCGCGCAGGCGCCGCGCTTGTCGCGCGGCGCCGATTCGTCGTGTTTAATTAGCCGGCGCGGACGACAGGCAGCTCTTCATGAACGCCTTGCGGTCATCGCCCTTCTTGCCGGTGGCTTGCGTGTTGCACGCCTTCATCTTGTCCTGCTGGCTCATTGGCGCAGCGGCAGCCGGCTTTGCGGACAGGCAGGTCTTCATGAACGCCTTGCGGTCGTCGCCCTTCTTGTCGCCGGCCTGCTTGTTACAGTCGGCCATTTTGGTTTGCTGGCTGTTCTGTGCGAACACCGGCGAAGAAACGAGGACAGCACCCAGAACCAGCGTAGCGATAGCGGATTGGATTTTCATGTGACACTCCATCGGTGGTGAAAACGTTTTTGGTCGTTCATGCGCGCGGGCGTCAACGGTATCCAGGACCCTCGGCACGTCCATTATGGCAAATGCTGTCTGCCAGAACGGCTAAAAGCGCAATCCGGTTGACAGGCGTCGACGCTGGTTTTCCCCTACGCGACGGGGACTGAGGGCGGATTGGAGTATGAATGCGAATGGCGCGGCTATGGAATTATGTTATGCATTCCAGATTAAATTCATGAGGCGAATTCAAACGAATTAGCACTAAACAATTCCATCGGATCGGTGAAAAATTCAAGCATGTTTTGCGCATTGCTGCACGTGCAATTGAATTGTAATTCGGCAGGAAATTCCGCTACCCAACATATGGGTAATATTGACCAGAAGGCATGCCGCTGGTTGCGCAACTGATCCGCTCTCACACCGGCCGAGGAGGCTCGTTATGCACTATCTGTTGATGTACGACCTGGTGTCCGACTATCTCGAACGGCGCGCGGCGTATCGCGATGCGCATCTGAAGCTGGCGTGGGCGGCCGCCGGGCGCGGCGAGTTGTTGCTGGCCGGCGCGCTGGCCGAGCCCACGGACACCGCCATATTGCTCTTTCAAGGCGACTCTGCCGCTGCCGCCGAAGCCTTTGCCAAGGCCGATCCATATGTACTCGCCGGTCTCGTGACACGCTGGCGCGTACGCGAATGGACGACGGTGGTGGGCGAGAGAGCGGCGAAACCCGTGCGCTGAACGCCGGTCTGTCGGTCGTATCGGCAAAGCGGCGAGTGACGAAATCCGTCGTCCGACTGGTGGGCCTGCGCCGATCACACCGCGCGATTTCCTTTGCGTTGATGCACTGTACATAGATTGCTCAACGCTGCTTCCGGCTCTTCAGTCGATCGGCTAAAGCCGAGCCAAAATGCATTGAAATCCCGTGCCGGTCGAACAACGGATTCATAAACGTTATTCGCCGCGATGCCTGCGTGTTGTGCGATGCAATAGCGCCATTTTTCTACTGGAAGCAACGCGACTTTTATGACGGCATTGCGAGGAATGACGCAGCAAAAAGGACAAGATTGTTTCCATCCGTAACACTTGTCTCATTCATATTCACGCAAACCCTGGGGATGGTATGCTTCGTGCACAAATTCTCCCATGCACGAGTGAGACCACGTTTTGTGCTTCGCAATAGGGACGAACCGCACTAAGTCGGGGCGGTATTGACCAGACAACAAAACGTACAAAACATATTTGTGCAACCGAGGCCTGCACACGGGTCGTGAAAGTTGAATCCGTGGCAGTCCAAAGCCGCGGCCTGGCCAGGCTGCGTGGAGAAAATCCAATGTTTTTCGATGAGCTAAGCAATGACGAATGGGCGCTGCTGGCAGCGCTTGTTTCAGATGAGCCGGCCGTCCGTCTAAACCGACGCGGCCGGCCCCGCGCCGAACCGCGCATCGTGGCGAATGCCGTCCTGTGGATTCTGACAACCGGTGAACCCTGGTCGAAACTGCCAGGGCGTTATCCGTCGGGTCCGACTTGCCGGCGCCGTTTTGAAGAATGGCAATTGAACGGCACGCTTCTCGAGATGGTTCGGCTGTTATCGCAAACCGGGCGCACCTTTGCGTACGTCCCCCAGCCGGCGCCGCCAGTCGCGGCCAAACCCGCGGCACCGGTAGCGCAAACTCCCAGCGTGCGCGACGAGCATCTGCGTGGCGTGTCCTGGAGAAGCCCCGAGTCATGGCAAGCGCCAGGCGGCGTGTCGAGCAGCCTGGGCAGCTGGCGTTCGGCTGATCCGATTGCCGACATCACGCGTCAGTTGTCCGGCGTGACGCATGTGCCGCCGGTGTCTCGTGCGCCCGCCGCACCCGTCGCAGCGCCCGCACGGCACGTCGTACGGGCCGGCCTGCCGCGTCCGGACGAAGCGCGCGCGGTCGGTGCCGCCATGCACGGTTTGAACTCCGCCATCGCGTCGGCGCGCGGACCATCCGCACCCGACGATCGGCGCAGCCCGCTGTCGATGAGCCTCGCGCCACGCGGCACGGAAATCGCCGACCGGCGCGGCTACATGATTTACGTCGCGGCGGAGCAGGTGCCGAACGCCATGTATCGGGCGTGGGCGGAAATCATGAAGGACGGCAAACGCGTCGAGCGTTCCGGCCTCGTCGGCCCGCGCTTTGCGCAAGCCGAAGCGGCGGAGCAATACGCGCTCGACTGGGCGCGGCAATGGATCGACCGCGAATGCCTCACGTTGGCGGCGGCAGAGCAATCCGCGGCTGCGGCTCAAGCGCCGGCTCATGTTTCAGCGAACCCGGCGAGCGTCGCAGCACGTCCGTTGCCCGCCTTGCGCCATGTGCCCGAGCCGGTCGCGGCCAATCACGGCGCGCCGTTGCATGGACCGCTCAATGCGTTCCGTGGTCCGTTGCGCCGTTATCCCGGCGAACCGGCCGCTGCCACCGCAGCGACCGAGAGCAGTGCATCAGATCGTTATCCGTCGTACACAGAACTCATTTCCCACGCGGGGTGAGCGCGGCGGCTAGCACGGCAGTTCCCCGCGGCCGGTAGGAGCAACCGCCGCAGGTTCCCGCTTCATTCGTTGTGACTTCGTTGTGATTCACTGGTGTTGTCAGAAGGACGCCGTTTGCCGACGCCCCTCGTTCACGCGCGTTACTGACGTCCGTAGGTATCGTCGAAGCGCACGATATCGTCTTCGCCGAGATACGAACCGGACTGGACCTCGATCATTTCGAGCGGCATCTTGCCCGGATTCTCGAGGCGGTGGGTGACACCCAGCGGAATATAAGCCGATTCGTTTTCGGAGATGATAAAGCGCTCTTCACCACGCGTGACGAGCGCCGTACCGCGCACGACGATCCAATGTTCGGCGCGGTGATGGTGCATTTGCAGCGAGAGCCGCGCACCCGGTTTCACCACGATCCGTTTGACCTGGAAACGCTCGCCGGTGTCGACGGAATCGTAGTTGCCCCACGGGCGATGCACCTTGCGATGGCTGGCCGCTTCCAGCCCGCCGTCGTTGCGAATCCGGCCCACGATCTTCTTGACGTCCTGCACGCGCGACTTGTCGGCGACCAGAATGGCGTCGGCCGTTTCCACCACCACGAGATCTTGCGTGCCCACGCAGGCAATCAGGCGTCCTTCCGAATGCGCGAAGGTCGAGGCCGCGCCTTCGAACATCACGCGTCCGCGCCCGACGTTCTGATCGGCGTCCTTGTCGGAGATATCCCAGATCGCGTCCCACGAACCCACGTCGGACCAGCCTGCCTGCAACGGCACGACCACGCCCGAGGCCGCGCTTTGATCGTTGCCGAGCTGTTCCATCACCGCATAGTCGATCGAATTCGACGGCGAGGCGCTGAACGCGTCGCGTTGCAGACGGAAGAAGTCGCCGTCCGCCTTGCCGCCCGCGAAGGCCGCATCGCAGGCTTCGTAAATGGCCGGCTGGAAATAGCGGATCGCTTTCAGCCAGGTCGATGCGCGCATGATGAAGATGCCGCTATTCCACCAGTACTCCTTCGATTCGATGTAACGCTGCGCCAGCTCCAGATGCGGCTTCTCGACAAAGCGATCGAGCTTGTGCGCGCCGACCTTGCCGATCACTTCCGCGTCGGCCTCTTGCGTGTGATTAGTCGTGCCAAGCGCCGCGCCGATGCGAATGTAGCCGTAGCCCGTTTCCGCGCGCGTCGGCACGATGCCCATCGTGACGATATGGCCGGCCGCCGCGTGCTGCACGCCGGCGGCCACGGCCGCGTGAAATCCGTCGATGTCGGTGACCGCGTGATCGGCGGGCATCACGACCATGATGCCGTCTTCGTCCTGCGCGGCGACCGAGAGGGCGGCCACCGTGAGCGCCGGCGCCGTGTCGCGGCCAACGGGTTCGAGAATCAGGCGGGTCGGTTTGCCGCTCGTGCGCAATTGCTCGGCAGTGGTGAAGCGCTGTTCTTCATTGGCCACCACGACGAGTTGCTCGGTGAGCGGATAGCCGGCTTCGAGTCCTTCGAGGCGGCGCGTGGTGGATTGCAGCAGCGAATCGTCGCCGAGCAGGCCGATCAACTGTTTCGGATGCTGTTCGCGCGACATCGGCCACAACCGCGTGCCGGAGCCGCCCGCCAGAATCACGGGATGAACCTTGAGCTTGACGTTCAGGGACTTGACTTGCGTGGACCGGGTGTCGGCGGGCGTTGCCGTAACCGGAGCTGTCATGATGGACTCCTCGAGGCTGGGTGAATGCGTCGAGTTTTATCACGAACTCAGGAATCAATAAAAGCGCGTTAAATAGAAACTATATAAAATGCCTAATCAGTTTCTCAATTTCGTGAAGAAAAAATGTCCGGGTAATTTTTTAAAAAGAAAAATTACCCGAAAAAAATCACGGGTCATTTTTTTACCGTCGTCCATGCGTCAGAATGATGGCGGAGGGCGATGTGTAAGCTTCGCAGGAAAACGCTCTGAATTTACGAGATCGGCTTAAATCAAGGCTTGCAGGATGCCTGTCAAACGCCGAATTCGGTAACAATTGCCGAACAAAATTCAGAAAAAATGCCGAAACAATGACCGATACAATTTGAGATATTTTGCGGTCTTGCAGCGGGAATTTTAATATCGCTTTATCTATACCTGAACAAGGGTATTCACTCATTCCGACACAGATTTCCCAATCGGCCGTTCAGGCATTTTTTCGAGTGGGAAACAGAAGGGCAATTAGCACCGGTTCAAACAGTTACGCGTCGCGCATGGAATTGCATGACGCGGTTACCGGCGTTGTGCGTCCCGTCGCCGGACTGCATTTCAACCAACCAACGGATGGCACTTGACTGACGAACTGAGGGGCAGCGCATGCTGAGCGTTCTATCGAGAATCATCGACATCGCCATGGTCGCGCTCGGCGCCGCCATCGCGGCGGCCGTGCACAGCGGGAAAGTCGTGTGGCTGGACGATATGCAAAGCGTCTCGCTCGCGTTCGACTGCCTGCTGGTGGTGGTGTTTTTCCCGGCGCTCGGGATCTATCAGTCGTGGCGCGGCAAGCCGCTCTACGACCTGCTGTGCCGCGTGGCGGGCGGCTGGCTGCTGGTGGAAGTCACCGGCGTGCTGATCAGCTTCAGCCTGCACCGCTCGGACAGCCTGTCGCGGCTGTGGCTCGTCTATTGGGCCGTGGCCACGATCGTGCTGCTGGTCGTCACCAAGGTAATCGTCTATTCGATTCTGCGCGGACTGCGCCGCGAAGGCTTCAATCAGCGCGCGGTGGCGATCGTCGGCGGCGCGCCGTATGGGCGCTTTCTGATCCAGCAGATGCGCAGCCGTCCTGACGCGGGCTTCTCGCCGGTCGTGGTGTTCGATGAAGACAGCACGATCAATCACTACGAAGACCCGGACGCGGGCGAAGCGATCGAAGGCGTGCCGGTCGAGCGCGACTATCAGCGCATGCTGCAGCTCGTGCGCCAGCGCGCGATTCGCGAGCTGTGGCTGGCGCTGCCGATCTCGAAGGAAAAAGCGATCCATCGTTTCGTGATGGATCTGCGCAACGACTTCGTGAACATCCGCTTCATTCCGGACGTGCGCAGCCTGACGCTGTTCAATCAGCCGATGGTCGATCTGCTCGGCGTGCCGGCGATCAACCTGGCCGCCTCGCCGATCACCGATCTGCGCGTGCTGCCCAAGCGCGTGTTCGACCGTCTGTTCGCGCTCGCCGCGTTGACCGCGCTCGCGCCGGTAATGCTGGTGATCGCCGTTGCGGTGAAGATCAATTCGCCGGGCCCCGTGTTCTTCCGGCAGAAGCGCAAGGGCATCGACGGTCATCAGTTCGAGATCTACAAATTCCGCTCGATGAAGATGCACAAGGAAGAGCACGGCAAGATCACCCAGGCCACGCGGCGCGACCCGCGCATCACGGCGGTCGGCGCGTTCCTGCGGCGCACCAGTCTCGACGAACTGCCGCAGTTCATCAACGTGCTGCGCGGCGAGATGTCGGTGGTCGGTCCGCGTCCGCATGCGCTCGAGCACGACGACATCTACAAGGATCTGGTGAAGGGCTATATGCACCGCTACCGGATCAAGCCGGGCATCACCGGGTGGGCGCAGATCAACGGCTATCGCGGCGAAACCGACCGCATCGAAAAGATGATGGGCCGCGTCAAGCTCGATCTGTACTACATGCAGCACTGGACCTTCTGGCTCGACATCAAGATCGTCGTGCTGACGCTGTGGAAGGGCTTCGTCGGCAGCAACGCTTACTGACGGCCCCCACCTGTCGCTTCGCGCCAGCCCCCCGAGGGGGTGCAAGAAGACTTGGGGCGGCCCGGCGTTTTCTTGCGGGCTTCGGTCACGCGTCTTGTGACTTTTTATTGGATTCCATTTTCCGAGGTGCAATACATGAACCTGACGATCATCGGTAGTGGCTACGTAGGCCTCGTGACGGGCGCTTGTCTGGCCGACATCGGCCACGATGTGTTCTGTCTCGACGTCGATCAGCGCAAGATCGACGTGCTCAACAACGGCGGCGTGCCGATCCATGAACCGGGTCTGCAGGAAATCATCGCGCGCAATCGCAAGGCCGGCCGCCTGAAGTTCTCGACCGACGTCGAAGCCGCCGTCGCGCATGGCGATATCCAGTTCATCGCGGTCGGCACGCCGTCCGACGAAGACGGTTCCGCCGACCTGCAATACGTGCTCGCCGCCGCGCGCAATATCGGCCGCCATATGACGGGCTTCAAGGTGATCGTCGATAAATCGACGGTGCCGGTCGGCACGGCCTCGCGCGTGCGCGAAGTGATCGCCGCCGAACTCGTCGAACGCAACGCGGCGCACATGTTCTCCGTGGTGTCGAATCCCGAGTTCCTGAAAGAAGGCGCGGCGGTGGAAGACTTCACGCGGCCCGATCGCATCGTGCTCGGTTGCGACGAAGACGTGCCCGGCGAAAAAGCGCGCGACCTGATGAAGCGCCTGTACGCGCCGTTCAACCGCAATCGCGAACGCACGCTGTACATGGACGTGCGCTCGGCCGAATTCACCAAGTACGCGGCCAACGCGATGCTCGCCACGCGCATTTCGTACATGAACGAACTCGCGAATCTGGCCGATCGCGTCGGCGCGGATATCGAGGCCGTGCGTCGCGGCATCGGTTCCGATCCGCGCATCGGCTACGACTTCCTGTACGCCGGTTGCGGCTACGGCGGCTCGTGTTTTCCAAAAGACGTGCAGGCGCTGATCCGCACAGCCGCTGATTTCAAGGCGAATCTGCGCATTCTCGAAGCGGTCGAAGCCGTCAACGACACGCAGAAGAAAGTGCTCGCGCACAAGATCGTGTCGCGTCTGGGCGAAGACCTGTCGGACCGCACCTTCGGCGTGTGGGGCCTCGCTTTCAAGCCGAATACCGACGACATGCGCGAAGCGCCGAGCCGTCCGCTGATCGCCGAACTGCTGCGCCGTGGCGCTCGCGTCAAGGCATATGACCCGGTCGCGATCGACGAATCGAAACGCGTCTTCGCACTGGATCTCAAGGACGTGCCGCAACAACACGCGCGCCTCGAGTTCGTCAAGGAAGAGATGGATGCCGCGGAAGGCGCCGACGCACTGGTGATCCTCACCGAGTGGAAGGTGTTCAAGAGCCCGGACTTCGACTCGCTCAAACGCATCCTGAAGACGCCGCTGATTTTCGACGGCCGCAACCTGTACGAACCGGACGCGCTGCTCGAACTCGGTATCGAGTATCACGCGATCGGCCGTCAGCACGCGCTGCGCATCGCACCGGCGAAGGTCGGCACGAGCGCCTTGCCGCAAGCGCAAGCGCAAGTGCAAGCGGCAGACACGGCCGAAGCCGGCCGCTGATCCGTCGCCACGTACCGACAAGCCTTCATCACGGAGCCCGCCATGTTCGCCAACGTACTGATCGTCTGCCATGCAAACGTCTGCCGTTCGCCCGCCGCCGAAATGCTCTTCAAGGCCCGGCAACGCGCGGCGCAGCGTTCGCAGGCGGCGCCGATCGCGTTTCATTCGGCGGGCTTGCGGGCGATGAACGGCCACGCCATGGACCCGGTCATGCAACGCCTGCTCGCCGAGCAGGGCGTGGCCTCCGGCATCCACTACTCGCGGCGGCTCGACCGGCAACTCGTGCGCGACGCCGATCTGGTGCTGGTCACCGAGCGCGCGCAGGTGAGCGACGTCGAAGCGCTCGATCCGGCTTCACGCGGCAAGGTCTATCCGCTCGGCAAGTGGGAAGCGGATTCCGACGTCGCCGATCCGCACGGCGGTGCGGAAACCGCTTATAGGGAGAGTCTCGTGCTCATCGAACATCTGGTCATGGGATGGCTGAAAAAAATATGCTGATGAAAAAACCCGCTGCACACTCACTCGCGAACGGCAAGTCCAAGAAGCTCAAGTCGAATCTTGCCGCCACGCTTCTGCTGACGTCCTTTCTGTCGGCTTGCGCCACCGCACCCGGCAATTACCTCGATACGTCCCGTCTGAAAGACGACGGCAAGCACGACAGCCAGGCCGCCGAGACCTATCCGGTCCATGTGATCGATGCCGCCGTCGTGACCGCGCAGGCGCAAGCCGCCGCCGCGAAGACGCAGGTGCTGCCGCCCTCGAACCTGAGCGACCCGTCGCAGTACGTGTACCGCCTCGCACCGCAGGACATCCTCGGCATCACCGTGTGGGATCACCCTGAATTGACCACGCCGCAAGGCAGCACGCTGTCGGCGGGCGGCAACACCACGCAGTCGATCGGCGGCGCCTTGCAGCAGCCGTACACGGCCGCGCTGCCGGGCCAGGCCGATCCGTACGGCCAGACCATCGCTGCCGACGGCACGATCTTTTTCCCGTTCGTCGGCCGTATCCGGGCCGCCGGCAAAACCGTCGGCGAAGTGCGCGACCAGTTGAGCACCGGCCTCGTGCGCTATATCCGCAATCCGCAGGTCGACGTGCGCGTGCTGTCGTACCGCGGCCAGAAAGTGCAGGTGACCGGCGAAGTGAAGACGCCGGGCCCGCTCGCGATGAGCGACGTGCCGCTCACGCTGGTCGACGCGATCACGCGCTCGGGCGGCACGAACTCCGACGCCGACATTCAGCGCGTGCGTCTCACGCGCAACAACAAGCTCTATGTGCTCGACGCCGATCGCATGCTCGATCGCGGCGACACCACGCAGAACGTGATGCTGCAAAACGGCGACGTGATCAACGTACCGGACCGCACCGACAGCCGCGTCTTCGTGATGGGCGAAGTGAAGACGCCGATCCAGCTGCCGATCATCAAAGGCCGCATGACGATCGCCGATGCGCTTACGCAAGGCGGCGGCATTCTCGATACCGACGCCAATCCGCGCCAGATCTTCGTGATGCGCGGCATGAAGGATCACCCGACCACGCCGGACGTGTATCGCCTCGACATGACGCAGCCGGACGCCATCATGCTGTCCTCGCAGTTCCAGTTGCAGCCGCTGGATGTCGTGTACGTGGGCACTGCCGCGTCGACCACCTTCAACCGTGTGTTGCAGCAGGTGTTGCCGAGTGTGCAGACGTTGTTCTACCTGAAACAGCTGACGCGTTGATCGCCGTAACCGCAGTCTGAGCCGTCGTCAGGCCCCGCGCCGCGCCGTGTCCGTGATGGACGTGGCGCGGGACCGAAGCAAATACCGCTGTAACCGATACGGGAAGCGAATTGTGAGCAACCAAATCTCTCCACACATGGCCGGTCCGATCAAGACCGAAGAAGAGGACGTCGTCCTCGGACAACTGGTGCAGGTGATCCTCGACGACATCTGGTGGCTCATCGCCATCGCCGCGGTGATCGTCGGGATCGCCGGCGCCTATTGTTTTCTCGCCAAGCCGATCTATTCGGCCGACGCGCATGTGCGGGTCGAGCAATCGGACAACACGTCGCAGGCGCTCACGCAGACGCAGACCGGCGCGGCGATCACCACCGGCTCGACTTCGCTGCCGACCGACGCCGAGATCGAAATCATCAAGAGCCGCGGCGTGGTCGGCCCGGTCGTGCAGCAACTGAAGCTGAACTTCAGCGTCACGCCGAAGACGTTCCCGCTGCTCGGCAGCATCGCCGCGCGCATGGCCACGCCGGGTCAGCCGGCGCGCCCGTGGCTCGGTTTGTCGTCGTACGCATGGGGCGGTGAAGAGGCCGACGTCGATTCGATCGACGTGATCCCCGCGCTGGAAGGTCAGAAGCTGACCATGAAGGTGATCGACGCCCAGCAATACAACCTGTACGCCGCGAACGGCTCGCTGCTGCTGCACGGCCAGGTCGGCCAGCAGGAACAGGGCGGCGGCGTGACCATCATGGTCAACAAACTGGTGGCGCGGCCGGGCGAGGAATTCACGGTGATGCGCGCCAACGACCTCGACGCGATCTCCGCGTTCCAGTCGGCCATCACGGTGCAGGAGCAGGGCAAGCAGACCGGCGTGATCCAGATCTCGCTGGAAGACAAGAGCCCTGAACATGCCGCGCTGGTCGCCAACGCGCTCGCGCAATCGTATGTGCGCCAGCACGTGTTGAACAAGCAGGCCGACGCCAGCAAGATGCTCGACTTCCTCAAGAGCGAAGAGCCGCGCCTGAAGTCCGATCTCGAACGCGCCGAGGCCGCATTGACCGCGTATCAGCGCCAGTCCGGCTCGATCAACGCGAGCGACGAGGCCAAGGTGTACCTCGAAGGCAGCGTGCAGTACGAGCAGCAGATCGCCGGCTTGCGTCTGCAGATGGCGCAGCTCACCGAGCGTTACGGCGACGATCATCCGATGCTGGTAGCCGCGCGTGAGCAGATGGCCGAATTGCAGGCGCAGCGCACCAAATACGCCGACCGTTTCCGCGATCTGCCAGCCACCGAAGTGAAGGCCGTGCAGTTGCAGCGCGACGCGAAGGTGGCGGAAGACATCTACGTGCTGCTGCTCAACCGCGTGCAGGAGTTGTCCGTGCAGAAGGCCGGCACCGGCGGCAACGTGCATATCGTCGACGCCGCGCTGCGTCCGGGCGTGCCGGTCAAGCCGAAGAAGGCGCTGATCCTGTCGGCGGCGGTGATTCTCGGGCTGATCGCGGGGACCGGCTTCGTGTTCCTGCGCCGCAATATGTTCAAGGGCATCGACGACCCGGATCACATCGAGCGCGCGTTCCATCTGCCGGTGTTCGGCCTCGTGCCGCTTTCCGCCGAACAGGGCGTGCTCGAAGCCAGCTTCCAGCGCGGCGGCGAACGTCTGCGCTCGGTGCTCGCGAACGCGCGGCCGAAGGACGTCACCGTCGAAAGCCTGCGCAGTCTGCGCACCTCCATGCAGTTCACGCTGATGGACGCGAAGAACCGCATCGTCATGCTGACGGGCCCGATGGCGGGCGTCGGCAAAAGCTTCCTGACGGTCAACCTCGCGGTGCTGCTCGCGAATTCCGGCAAGCGCGTGCTGATGATCGACGGCGACATGCGCCGCGGCGTGCTCGAACGCTATCTGGGCGGTGCGCCGGATAACGGCCTGTCCGAATTGCTGAGCGGCCAGATCTCGCTGGAAGAAGCGATCCGCAGCTCGCAGGTCGACGGCCTGAGCTTCATCTCGTGCGGCCGCCGTCCGCCGAATCCGTCGGAACTGCTGATGTCGCCGCGTCTGCCGCAGTATCTCGAAGGGCTCGCCAAGCGCTACGACGTGATCCTCATCGACACGCCGCCAGTGCTGGCCGTGACCGATGCGTCGATCATCGGTGCGTATGCCGGTTCGACCTTCTTCGTGATGCGCTCGGGCATGCACAGCGAAGGCGAGATCAACGATGCATTGAAGCGTCTGCGCGCGGCCGGCGTGCACGTGCAGGGCGGCATTTTCAACGGCATGCCGGCGCGCTCGCGCGGCGGCTACGACCGTGGCTATGCGGCGGTGCAGGAATACCTGAGCACCTGAGGCGGCGGGTTTGCATATGCACTGCAAACCTCGCGCAACGACGATAACAAAAGGACATCACGATGAAAGTGACGGTACTGGTTCCGACTTACCGCCGGCCGGCCGATCTGGCGCGCTGCCTCGCGGCGCTGCAACGGCAGTCGCGGCGGCCTGACGAAGTGGTGGTGGTGGCGCGCGCCGACGACGAAGCGACCCACGCGTGCCTGCGCGATCGGTCGGTAGCGGGCGCGTTGCCGCTCGCGCTGGCGCTTGTCGAAGTGCCCGGCCAGGTCGCGGCGCTCAATCGCGGTCTGGACGCCGCGCGCGGCGACGTGATCGCGATCACCGACGACGACGCCGCGCCGCACGTCGACTGGGTCGAGCGCATCGCGGCTGCATTCGAGGGCGACGCGCGCCTCGGCGCGCTCGGCGGACGCGACTGGGTGCACGAAAAAGGCCGCGTGCTGGACGGCGAGCGGCCGCTGGTAGGCAAGGTCACGGCGCACGGCAAGATCATCGGCAATCATCATCTGGGTGTGGGCGGCGCGCGCGAAGTCGACATTCTGAAGGGCGCCAACATGAGTTACCGCCGCGAGGCGGTGCGCACCATCCGCTTCGACGCACGGTTGCGCGGCGCGGGCGCGCAGGTCCACAACGACATGGCGTTCAGCCTCGCCGTGAAGAACGCAGGCTGGAAGCTGATGTACGACCCGCGCGTGGCGGTCGATCATTTCCCCGCCGAGCGTTTCGACGACGACCGGCGCGACGCGCAAACCATGGCCGCCTTGCGCAACGCCGCGTTCAATTTCCATCTGATCCTGCGCGACCAGTTGCCGCCGCTGCGTCGTGAAACGGCCTGGTGGTGGTGGACGCTGGTCGGCACGCGGGTCTATCCGGGCCTCACGCACGCGGCGCTCGCGCTGCTCTCGAAGCAGGCGGGCCTGAAGCTCACGCGCTGGCGCGCCGTGCGCAGCGGTGCACACGAGGCGCGTCGCGCGCTCTCACGCGCCGCGTGAGCGCCGGTTCGTTCGCATCGTCCACGTCCCGCACGTTCGCGCATCGGCGCACGGCCCGCGTCCGGGCCGCCGATGCCCCTTTCCACCGGCAGAGCGGAGTGCCTGCATGAGTACGAAAGTTCACGTTCATCTGTTTTACGGCGCCGACCCGCGCTTTTATCGACCGGGCGACAACATCGGTTGTCTGTACGGCTATCACCACGCGGAATCCGACGCGTTCAGGCTCACCTATTCGCAGGATGCCCGCGAAAGCAAGCCGGTGCGTTTGCTGCGCCGCGCGCTGAAGGCGGCGCTCGGCTTCGACTTCATCCACACGTGGCGCAACCGCGCCGAGATGCTGCGCGCGGACGTGATCTGGACGCACACGGAACAGGAATGGCTGTCAGCGGCCCTCATGCTGCTGCTGAGCGGCCGCGAGGCCGGCGCTGAGGCTTCCCCCTTGCTGCTCGCGCAAAGCGTCTGGCTGCTCGATAAATGGCCTTCCTACGGCATTCTGCGCAGCTGGCTGTATCGCAAGCTGATGGCGCGCGCCGATCAGCTCACCACGCTCGCCAGCGAAAACGCCGAACTGTGCCAGCGCTATTTCGCTCGCGACGCCAAGCCGCTGCTCTATGGCCTGAACACGCAGGACTTCCCCGTCAAGACGCCGACCGAATGGACGCCGCACACGCCGATCCGCATCGCCGCGATCGGCAACGACCGTGACCGCGATTGGGAGACGCTCATCAAGGCGTTCGGCAATGACGCGCGCTACACCGTGAAGCTTGCGACGCGTCGCAGGATTCCCGCATCGCTGCGCGCGCCGAACGTCGAGATCGCGCTGTTTTCCGGCATCAGGAAGCAACACGAACTGTACGACTGGGCCGATGTGATCGTCGTGCCGCTGCGGCCCAATTCGCACGCGTCGGGCATTACGGTGATGCTCGAAGCCGCGGCGGTCGGCAAGCCGATGGTGGTCACGAACGTCGGCGCGTTGCAGGATTATTTTCCGGCCGGCGAGGCGTTCTATATTCCGCCGTTCAACCCGCAGGCGCTGCGTGAAGCGGTCGATCAGCTCGCCGCCGCGCCGCTCGACGCGCTGCGCCAGGCGCAGGCGGCCGCTGCCGGCTTGCTGTCGCGCGATCTGACCACGCAGCACTACGCCATGCAGCACGTGCGGATCACGCAGGAGATGCTGCGCGCGCGGGCTGCGGCGCGCACGCGCTCGGCGGCCGGCATGGCGACGGCCGCGGGCGTGTCCGAGTCCGAGCGGCGGCCGGCGCGCCAGTCGCGCGGAGGTCTCTGAACGATGTCGACGCTGACGCGAAGCGCCGCTAGCGCAAACGGCAATGGACGGGCATCGTCCAGCGGCCGCAAGGAATGGCTGCCGGAGGCTTTGCTGTGGTTCGTCACGACGCTGCTGATCGGCGCGCATCAGGGCACGGTGCTCACGCTCGCGTTTCCGGTGCTCGCGATCCTGACGGGCCTGTGGCTCTACTTCAAGAGTCCGGCGCGCTATATCGGTTTCATGTGGTGGCTGTGGTTCCTGAGCCCGGAAGTGCGGCGTCTGGCCGACTGGTCCAAGGGCTCGTTCACGCCGACCAGCCTGATCCAGGTCGCGCCGCTCGCGGTGACGATGATCAGCGCGCTGTCGCTGCTGCGCTACTACAAACTGCTCGCGCAACGGCGCGGCCTGCCGGTGCTGCTGGTCCTGCTCGGGCTCATCTATGCGTTCCTGGTCGGCGTGATGTCGAGCGGGCCTCTCGCGGCCACCTACGACCTCGCGAACTGGCTGTATCCGATCCTGATCGGCTTTCACATCATGGCGCACACGCGCCAGTATCCGAAGTACCGCGACACCATCGTCAATACGTTCATCTGGGGCATGCTGGTGATGGGCGGCTACGGCCTCGTGCAGTTCTTCATCATGCCGCCGTGGGACGCGCTGTGGATGCTCGGCTCGCAGATGAATTCGCAAGGCGACCCGGTGTCGATGGGCGTGCGCGTGTTCAGCACGATGAACTCGTCGGGACCGTTCGCGTTCGCGATGATGGGCGCGATGGTGTTCGTCATGGCGGCCACGCACCGGGTGCGCTGGATCGCCGCGGCGCTCGGTTTCTTCGCGTTCGCGCTGAGCCTCGTGCGCTCGACCTGGGGCGGCTGGGTCATCGCGCTCTTGATCCAGCTCGTCAAATCGAACAACAAGGTGCGGGTGCGCATTGTCGCGAGTGCCGTGCTGTTGGCGGGGTTGTGCGTGCCGCTGCTGGCGGTCGGCCCGGTGGCCGAGCGGATGCAGGCGCGTCTCACGACCATCGTCAATCTGAACGACGACCAGAGCTACGCCGCGCGTAACGAGTTCTATGCGACCTTCGCCAAAACGGCCTTTACCGATGTCTCGGGCGAAGGCATGGGCGCCACCGGCACCTCCACCAAGCTCTCGAACGATGGCGGCCAGCTCGGCCAGTACGGCAACTTCGACAGCGGCGTGATGAACATTCCGTTCGTGCTCGGCTGGCCCGGCACGCTGCTCTACATGTCCGGAATCATCTGGCTGGTGACGCGCGCGGTGCTCGCGTCGTTCAAGCTGCGTAACGACAAGTTCGTGTCCGCCTGCATGAGCCTGAGTCTCGCGACCTTCGCGATGCTGGTGTTCACCAACTCGCTGGTCGGCACGGGCGGATTGCTGCTGTTCATGAGTGTTTTTTCGATTCTTTCCGCGGTGCATTACGAAAAGATCAACCGCGCACGTCTATCAAATCACACGCTATTTTTCCACGGAGGCACTGATTGAGAGTCGCCATTGTCACGCACGTCGTGCGCCATAACGACGGCCAGGGGCGCGTCAACCACGAGATCGCGCGCGCGGCTCTCGACGAGAATATCGGCGTCACGCTGGTCGCCTCGCACGTCGCGCCGGATCTGCTCGCGCATCCGAACGTCCGCTGGGCGCCGATCAAGATCGGCCGCTGGTGGCCCACCAATCTGCTGCGCCAGCAGGTGTTCGCGTTCAAGAGCGCGCTGTGGCTGCGCGCGCATCGCCGCGAATACGACGTGCTGCACGTGAACGGCTTCATCACGTGGATGCCCGCCGACGTCAACACTTCGCACTTCGTGCATAGCGGCTGGTTCGGCAGCAAGTACTACCCGTTCGGACTCACCAAGGGCGTGTGGTCCGCGTATCAATCCGTTTATACGCGCTGCAATGCGCTGCTCGAACGCTGGGCTTACCGGCGCTCAAAGGTGATCACGGCGGTGTCGCAAAAGGTCGCCGACGAAATCCGCGCGATCGGCCTCACGCCCGATAACCGTGTCGACGTGATCTACAACGGCGTCGATACGCAAGGCTTCGCCGCGGCCACCGGCGACCGCGAGAAATTCGGTTTACCGAAAGACGCGTTTTTGCTGCTGTTCGTCGGCGATCTGCGTACGCCGCGCAAGAACCTCGGCACCGTGCTCGCCGCGCTCAAGCATCTGCCCGAACACGTGCAGATCGCGGTGGCCGGCTTCCTGCCGGGCAGTCCGTATCCGGAAGAAGCGAAGGCACTCGGCATTGCGCATCGCGTGCATTTTCTCGGTCTCGTGAAAGAGATGCCGGTGCTGATGCATTCGGTCGACGCCTTCGTGTTTCCATCGCGCTATGAAGCGATGAGCCTGTCGCTGCTCGAAGCGATGGCGGCGGGCTTGCCGGTGGTCACGGCGCGCACCGCGGGCGGCGCTGAGATCATCACGCCGGAATGCGGCATCGTGCTCGACGATCCGGACGATCCCAAGGCGCTGGCCGGCGCGGTCGCAAGGCTTGCTGACAACCACGTGGCGCGCCGCGCGATGGGTGTCGCCGCCAATGAACTCGCGACCGGCTTCGGCTGGGCGCGCATGGCCGCGCAATACATCGCGCTGTATCGCCAACTCGCTGGACAGCAGAAGGATCGCCGACGCAGCGAGGCGGAAGCGGCCGCGGTCGCCAAGACCGACGCGCTGACGCTGAACACGCTGGCCGGCCAGAAGAGCGCGGAATGACGTTGTGGGTTTTACTCACTCGCCTGACGCATTTATCGCTCGACTATCACAACTCTCAAAACGCACAGGGGTCACAAACATGACGACGAGTTCTATCAAATCGCTGCAGATCGGAATGCACTGGTTCCCCGAGCGCGCGGGCGGCCTCGACCGCATGTACTACTCGCTGGTCGGCGCGCTGCCGGGCGCGGGCGTCGCGGTGCGCGGCGTGGTGGCCGGTTCGCCGAAAGTGGCGGCCGACACCGGCGGCGCCATCAACGGCTTCGGTTCCGCTGCGCAATCGCTGCCGTTGCGGCTGATGGCGGCGCGCCGCGCGCTGCGTCAGGAAATCAGCACGTCGCGTCCCGACGTGATTTCGTCGCACTTCGCGCTCTATACCTTTCCGGGTCTCGACGTGACGCGCGGCATTCCGCAGGTTTCGCACTTTCAGGGGCCGTGGGCCGACGAGAGTCACGTGGAAGGCGCCGATTCGCTCGGCCAGCGCGCCAAACGTTATCTGGAGCAATCGGTCTATGCGCGTTCGTCGCGGCTGATCGTGTTGTCCGAGGCATTCGGCAAGATTCTGACCTCGCGCTATCGCATTGCGCCGGACCGTGTGCGCGTCGTGCCGGGTTGCGTCGACGTCGAGCAATTCAATCTGCCGATCACGCCCGCAGAGGCGCGTCTGAAGCTGCAATTGCCGCAGGACCGGCCGATCGTGCTGGCGGTGCGGCGTCTGGTGCGCCGCATGGGTCTCGAGGATCTGATCGATGCGGTGAAGCTGCTCAAGCGCACGGCGCCGGATGTGCTGTTATTGATCGCGGGCAAGGGGCGGCTCGAAGGCGAGTTGCAGGCGCGCATCACCGAGGCCGGTTTGGAGGACAACGTGAAGCTGCTGGGTTTCGTGCCCGATCAGCATCTGGCGGCGCTGTACCGCGCGGCGAATATCAGTGTCGTGCCGACGGTGGCGCTCGAGGGCTTCGGCCTGATCACGGTCGAATCGCTGGCTTCCGGTACGCCGGTGCTCGTGACGCCGGTGGGTGGCTTGCCGGAAGCGGTGGCGGGCTTGTCGCCGAATCTGGTGCTGCCGGAGACGGGCGCGAAGGCCATCGCGGATGGCCTCGCCGGTGCGCTCAACGGCACGCTGAAATTGCCGGATGCCGAGGCATGCCGCCGTTATGCGCGCGAGAACTTCGATAACTCGGTGATCGCGAAGCGGGTGGCGTCCGTGTATGGCGAGGCGATTGCGGCGGGTGGGGTGCACTAACGCTGAGGCAGGACGCACGACAAAAAACGCGGGGCCTGATGTAAGTTCCGGCCCCGCGTTTTTTTGCGCTGAGATTTTGCGCTAAGAATCAGGAGCGCGGTTTAAAGCGCGGC
The DNA here is from genome assembly GCF_046028095.1 of Paraburkholderia phytofirmans. Lineage (GTDB taxonomy): Bacteria > Pseudomonadota > Gammaproteobacteria > Burkholderiales > Burkholderiaceae > Paraburkholderia > Paraburkholderia phytofirmans_A. The sequence goes on along the minus strand of NZ_JAQQDJ010000005.1, from coordinate 214,465 downwards.
CGTTTCGGTGGCCGCGCGCGCTCATCGCGAATCAAAACGTCTCGTGATGCTCGTTGCGCCCCAGATCCGCATGAACCATCATGTGGCACAACTGCTCCAGCGTGGTTTCCGGTTTCCAGCCGAGTTTTTCGTGAGCCTTATCCGCGCAGCCGATCAGCAGGTCCACTTCGGCCGGGCGATAGAACTTCGGATTCACGCGCACCAAGGTCTTGCCGGTGGCGACATCGATTCCCGACTCGCGCTCTTCCTTACCCGACCATTCGAGCTGATAGCCCGCTGCCGCAAACGCCATGCGCACGAAATCGCGGACCGTTTCAGTGCGGCCGGTAGCGAGCACGAAGGTGTCCGGCTCATCGGCCTGCAACATACGCCACATGCCTTCCACGTATTCGAGCGCGAAGCCCCAGTCGCGCTTCGCGCTCAGGTTGCCGAGTTCGAGCACGTCCTGCTTGCCGAGCTTGATCTTGGCGACGGTGTCGGTAATCTTGCGGGTGACGAATTCGCGGCCACGTAGCGGCGATTCGTGATTGAACAGAATCCCGCTGCTCGCAAAGAGGCCGTACGACTCGCGATAGTTGATGGTCGACCAGTGCGCGAACAGCTTGGCGACGCCATACGGGCTGCGCGGATAGAAGGGCGTGTCCTCGCGTTGCGGAACCGCTTGCACGAGCCCGAACATTTCCGACGTGGACGCCTGGTAGAAACGCGTCTTCGGATTCAAAATGCGGATGCCTTCGAGCAGATTCAGCGCGCCGATGCCGGTCACTTCGGCGGTCGTCACGGGCTGGTCGAACGAAACGCCCACGAAGCTCTGCGCGGCGAGGTTATACAACTCGTCGGCCTGCGCGCCTTCGAGCAGGCGCAGCGTCGAACCGAGGTCGGTCAGATCGTGTTCGACCAGACGCAGATTCGGATGATCGATCACGCCGAGCTCACGCATGCGCCAGAAATTGACGGAGCTCGTGCGCCGGTAAGTGCCGGTCACGATATAGCCCTTGTCGAGCAGCAGTTTGGTCAGATAGGCGCCGTCCTGTCCGGATACGCCGGTGATGATCGCTTTGCGTGGTTGGCTCATAGCTTGCCTTCGTGATTGTTAAAAGAGAAAGAAAAAGCGCTTCAGGGCGTGCCTTCCAACAGCCGCCGCACCAAAGGTTCGACGACCTGAAAATCCTGTTCGGCCTTAAGCTGATACAGACCCGGCTTGGGATGCGCACCGTCGGACATCAGCGTCTTCCAGTCCGGCAAACTGCTGATGTACGCGAACTGGTCGACGAGCGGCACTTGCTGCTCGGCGGCCACGCGGCGCGTCATCGCGACCATCGTCGCGAGCCGCGCGTTGAGGCGGTTGTCGGGCATCGGGTTCGCGGTCTGCAGAACCGGCTGCTTGCCGAGTGCGCGAGCGGTTTTCACGAGCGTCGTTTCGGCCGCGTAGAACTGCTCGGGCGTCTGGTTCTGCATCACTTCGTTGATGCCGTAATTGATCAGCACGATCTGCGCGGACGAAGCGGCGAGCCGTTCCTGCCACGGCAAACCCGCCGTCGGCCCGGCGCGGCGATTGCCCGTGCCGTCGCGCAGTTGCGTCGCCATCGTGTTGCCCACGCCGTAGTTCGTCACACGCACCCGTTCGCCGTGATGCGCCTGCAATTCGTCCTGCAGATACGCCACCGCGTTTTGCGCCTGCGGGCCGCAATGGCCTTCGCTGCAGGTAATGCCGAGCGTTGTCGAATCGCCGTAGGCCTCGATCAGCACCGGCGTTCGCGGGCCCGGCGCCGCGCCGAACGCGAGCAGCGATGCAGCGGCGCATACGCTTGCAGCGAGCCATGCGCGGCGCGTCATGCACTTCATGCGCGGCTTTGCGGCGCCGTGCTGACGCCACCGCCGTTGGCGGCCTGCGCCGGCGCAGGCGCTGGTGCCTTGCCCGCCGAGCCAAAAATCAGGCGCTTCTCGAACGCGAACCACGTGATGCTGGCGTAGACGAGCGTGATCGCGAGCGCGAGCGCGGCGGTCACGAAGCGGTTCAGATGCAGCGGCCACAGCGCATACAGCACGCTCAGGTGAATCAGATAAATCGTGTAGCTGATGGTGCCGATATAGACCAGCACGGGATTGCACAACAGTCGTTCGACGATGCCCTTGCTCTGCAGGGCGATGACCACGACTGAAGTACAAAGCACTAATGAAACGCTGTAGAGCCCGGCGTTCGAGAGCGGCGTATTGGCCGCGCGAAAGCGCGGAAAGTGCAGATGCAGCCACGCGAGGACGGCCAGCGCCGCGACCAAGCCCAGCACGGCAACGCCCTTGTAAGGCGCGAGCGCATTGCGATCGCGCCGCACGGCAACAGCCAGCAGCGCGCCCGCCGCGAGCAGGTCCATGCGGAACGGCGTGAGGTAATAGATCGGCCAGAACGAATCGAACCAGGGCGTCGCCACCGCGCGCAGCAAGGGCACCAGCAGGATCAACGCGGCCGCCACGTAGCCGAGCACGCGCTCGGGCAAGAGCAGGATCACGAACGGCCAGACAATGTAGAACTGCTCTTCGACGGCGAGCGACCACAGCACATTCAGGCTGTCGTGACCGCTCTGATTGAGCGCGTCGCCGATATTGGTCGCGAAGAACGCGTACCACTGCCAGTGCTCTGCCCAGCCGAGGCCGAACAGAAGCGACGACACCACCATCAGCAGCACGTACGGCGGCAGGATGCGGCGCGCCCGGCGTGCGTAGAAGTAGCCGAAATACGACTGCTGACGCGCCTTGCGTTCGAGCAGGATGCCGGTAATCAGAAAACCGCTCAAAACAAAAAACAGATCGACGCCCATCCACAGCGGCGCTTTCAACGCGTGCTGCGCGAATACGGCGAGTACCGCGATGGCGCGCAAGCCGTCGAGCTGCACGATGCGGCGGGAGTGGGAAGGCGCTAAGGGCAGTGCGCTGGCAGTCATGAACCGTCCATGGTGTGAAGCAGATGGGCCGGGCGAAGGATCGCGCGAGGGTTTCGTGGAGCAGGCGCGCTCGCTTCGCATCGCAACGGAAGTGCAATCGATTCTAGGGAAAATAAAATCGTGAAAAAACGGGAATGAATTGGATAAATGAATCAGATTGCAACAGGGTGTTTCGTTATCCATTCGCAATGGATTTTTATGCTTATGTCGAACGGATGACGGGATATGTAATAAGTGCGGATCGCCTTGCTTTGCATCGGTAAGGATGGGTGATGGTGGGTCTGCGGACATGCCCGCCATAGCCGATTTCGTTTTAATCCATTTTTAATTGGTTTCTTTCACGACGCTTAAAGCGTCGAATATTTTTGAATTATTTTCGATTTTCGTCGCGGCGTTTTTTCCGCGTAATGTGAGCCGTGCGGATTGGGTGGCCAAGGACGGCGCGTGGGCCTCACGCTCTGATTGCTGTCTAGGCGCGCGGACTCGCGGCGTTCGTCCCGTCGACGCTGTGCCCGAGTCCTGTTCCCGCATGAATCTGTTCTACGTCCTTGCACGGCTTCTAGCGGTCTGCATCACGAGATCGACCGCGATTCGTAACGTCATTCATTGAGTTGTGTTTTCGCGCGAGCTTCGTTGCCCGCGCGCGGCGCTGATTGGAGGAAATACCTTGCCCCGTTTCACGTTCAAAAGCTGGCTCGCTATTTTTGCGTGCGCCGCCGGACTGACTGCGGGAGCGGCCAGTTTCACGGCGCATGCGGAAACCGCGTTGAACGCGAAAACGTCGTGGATCGGCAATACCTTCGGTTTCGGCGACGGCAGCTGGGCGCAGATCAACATCACCGCGATTGCGGTGGCGCCCGACGGCAAGGTCTATACGAACGCGCCATGGGACGAAAGCGGCGCTGAAGCGAGCGTCTATCAGAACGGCAAGATGCTCGGCTTCGCGGGCGGCACGCATGGCTGGGGCAATGGCGGCGGCAACGCGGTCGCTTTGAATCGCAAGTACGTGTTCGTTGCGATCGCGGTCGGCAATGAAAAAGGACGCCTGGTCGAGCAGGGTGTGTGGCCGGAGAAGGGCAAGCAGTGGTACGGCATTTCGCGCCGGGAGATTGCCGATCCGAAGCGTGCCGCGCCGTTCCAGCCCGCCGCGAAGAGTGCCGATCCGCATGCGCAACTGGCCGCCGGCTTCCTGATGATGAACGAAGTGCCGACCGGCACGAGCGCCGAGATCGGCGGTCTCGCCGCGAACGACACCACGCTGTACGCGGCCAACACGACGCGCGATCGCATCGAGGTGTACGACGCGGAATCGATGCAGCAGAAAACCACCTGGAGCGTGCATGAGCCGGGCCGCATCGCCTTGGCGCCGGACGGCACGCTGTGGGTGTTGAGCGGCACGCGCAACGATCGTGAGCCGCATGTCGAGCACTACACGTCCACGGGCAAACGCATCGACGAAAACTTCACGCTGCCTGGCGGAACGATCGCGGTGGATATCGCGGTCGACGCGCAAGGCCGCATCCTGATCGCGGATAACGGTCCGCGTCAGCAGGTGCTGTATTTCAGCAGGAGTAACGGACGTTATAGCGAGTCGGGCGCGCTCGGCGAGCGCGGCGGCATTTTTAGCGGCGTCGCCGGCAAGCCGGGCCCGCAGCGTTTCAACGGACTCACTGGCGTGGGCGTGGATGCGCGCGGCAACGTGTATGTGTCGACCAACGGCATCGGTCCGCGTTACGACCCGATCGGCGCGGGCCTCGGAGCAACGCTCGAAAGCTATGCGCCGGATGGCAGGCAGAACTGGCAGGTGCAGGGGCTCCTGTTCGTCGATGGCGCGTGGATCGATCCGTCGCGCCCGGACAGCGTCTATACCGGCAACAAGCGTTTCGAACTCGATCTGTCGAAGCCGGCGGGACAGGACTGGAAATACGCAGGTTTCCTCTCCAACCGTTTCAAGTACCCGGACGATCCGGTGTTCCACACCGATCAGTATCCGGGCCTGCCGATCGCCCGCAAATTGAAGGGCCGCACTTTCCTGTACCTCACGGACATGTACGCGGACCATCTGAAGATCTATCGCTTCGATGCGCAGCACGACGGCGAAACGGCGATTCCTTCTGGCTTCATCGCGGGACGCGAGCGCGCGGTGGCCAAGGTGCCGAATGCGCCGCCGGGCGGCGACTGGATCTGGCGCGATACGAACGGCGACGGCAAGTTCAACACCGACGAATTTACGCTCAACACGAGCGGCACGAAGCTCGCGGGGGGCTGGGGCTGGTGGGTCGACACCGGCGGCGACATCTGGCGCACGCGCGACACCAAGGGCATCTATCGCTTCCGTTTCGGCGGGCTGGATGCGAAGGGCAATCCGGTCTACGCGTATTCGAACATGACGCAGTACCCGGTGCCGCAACCGTTCACGGAACTGCATCGCGCGATCTACGACCCGGACACCGACACGATGTACGTGAGCGGCTACACGCCCGACACGCCGGTCGATCGCGGCTTCTGGAAAGAAGTGGGCCGCGTGCTGGTGCGCTACGACAAATGGTCGAGCGGCAACCCGGTACAGCGCTATGCGATCACGCTGCCGTGGCAGACGCAGAGCAAACCCATCGCCACCATCATCGGCCTGACGGTCGAAGGCCAATACATTTTCGGCGTCGAGCCGGTCGGCGCGGTGCACGTGTGGGACAAGGACAGCGGCAAGGAGCTCGGTGTGATCCGGCCAGGCCCGGAAGTGGGCCGCGCGTCGGGCTGGGTCGATGTGCCAAACGGCATCAGCGCCGCCAAACGCGCCAATGGCGAGTACCTCGTGTTCGTCGAGGAAGACGCGCGCGGCAAAGTAATGATGTACCGCTGGAAGCCTTGATGAACGAGGCATGAGCGCTTCAGGCGCATGACAAGGCAACCCGCAGGCAAACGTAGTCAAACCCAAGGCATCCGATGGACAAAGGCATTCTCAAGAACGTAGCGATCAACTTCTTCGGGCTGGTGCTGCCGACTTTCGTCTCGCTCGTGACCGTGCCGTCGTATATCAAGCTGCTCGGCGTCGAGCGCTACGGCGTGATCAGCCTCGTGTGGACGCTGATCGGCTACTTCGGCATTCTCGATCTCGGCATGAGCATGGCCGCGCAGAATCACATCTCGAAGGCGCGCGCATCCGGCGACAAGGAAGAGAGCGCGCGTGTGTTCTGGAGCGCGACGTGGCTCAATCTTGCGACCGGCGTGATCGGCGGATTGATCATTTATTTCGGCGCGTTTCTCTACACGGCGTATTTCACCAAGGTGTCGCCCGAGCTGCAGCACGAGGTGTATATGGCGCTGCCGTGGCTCGCGGTCGCGATCCCGATTGCCAACGTTTCGTGGGTGTTCGCCGGCGCGATCAACGGCGCGGAACGCTTTGGCGTCTACAACACCAATCAGACCATCGGCACGTTTCTATTCCAGTTGCTGCCGCTCGGCGCCGCGCTGTGGATGGGCGCGACCTTGCAGAACGTGCTGGCCGCCGCGGTGTTCGCGCGGATCGTGGCTGCGCTTTTGCTGGGCCGCTCGGCGCTGAAAGTGCTGGAAATCCGCCGCATTCTGCCGCCGCAATTCGGCGTGGCGAAGGGGCTGTTCAATTTCGGCGGCTGGATGCTGATTGCGAGCGTCACCACCATGATCGCCGATTCGCTCGACCGCGTGATGCTCGGCACGAGCCTTGGCGCGCGTTTCGTCACGTATTACACGGTGCCGCAGAACCTTGTCACGCGGTTGAACATCGTGCCGACGGCGCTGGTGCGCACATTGTTTCCGCGGCTCTCCGCAGTGGGACGCGCCGATGCAGACACCATCACGCAGCAGTCGCTCGAATTTCTCAACGGCGTGTTCACGCCGGTCGCGCTGGTCGCGATGCTGGTGCTCGAACCGTTTCTGCATCTGTGGGTGGGCAATGAGATCGCCACCGTGGCGGCGCCCGTGGGCCGCATCATGATCGTCGCCGTGTGGCTCGTCGGGCAGGCGAACGTCACGCGGATTCTGATCCAGTCGCAGGTCAATCCCGCTACGGCCGCGCGCGTCGGTTTGTTCGAATTGCCCTTGTTTGCAGGGGCATTGTGGTTCGGCATCACGCGTTTCGGCCTGACCGGCGCGGCGGTGGCCGTGGCCGGCCGCGCGCTGTTCGACTACGCGGTGCTGCTGCGATTATCCGCGATCCGTGCAAAGCAGATCGCGCTCGACATGCTCGCTCACCTTGCTTTCCTGCTGGCCAGCCTGTGGCTCGCCAGCTTCCTGCCGGGTCTCGCAATGGCGATTGTCGCCGGCGTATTGATGGTAGGCGCGAATGTCGCCTGGTCGATCACGATGACACCCGCCTTGCGCGATCTTGCGCGTTCACTGCTGTTGCGACTGAATCCGAGGAAAAGCGCATGAACCACGAAGTCCTTGAAGAAGCCGTGCTGCAACCCGCGACGCGCAGCGCACTGGCCGAACTCACCACCGTTCCCGGCGTTCAGGCGCCGACGCGCCGCAACGCGCTGCGCGCAGATAAAACAGTGCGCGTCGCGATCGTGCACGACTGGCTCGTGACCTACGCGGGCGCGGAGAAGGTGCTTGAACAGATCGTCGCGTGCTTTCCGGACGCGGACCTGTTCAGCCTCGTCGATTTTCTCGACGACCGCAGCTTCCTACGCGGCAAGTCCGTCACGACCTCGTTCATCCAGAAGCTGCCGCTCGCGCGCACCAAGTACCGCTCGTATCTGCCGCTGATGCCGCTCGCGATCGAACAGCTCGACGTGTCCGCGTACGACGTGGTGATTTCGAGCAGCCACGCTGTTGCCAAGGGCATTCTGACCGGCCCCGACCAGGTGCATATCAGCTACGTGCATTCGCCGATCCGCTATGCGTGGGACTTGCAGCATCAATACCTCAAGCAGTCGAAGCTGACCAACGGCCCGAAATCGGCCATGGCGCGGCTGATTCTGCATTACATGCGCAACTGGGATATCCGCACTTCGAATGCAGTGGATGGCTTCGTCGCCAACTCCGAGTTCATCGCGCGGCGTATCAGGAAGGTCTATCAGCGCGACGCGAAAGTGATCTTCCCGCCGGTCGATGTCGAAGCCTTCGCACTGTGCACCGACAAGGACGACTTTTATCTCACCGCCTCGCGCATGGTGCCGTACAAGAAGATCGATCTGATCGTCGAGGCATTCGCTCGCATGCCGCAGCGCAGGCTCGTCGTGATCGGCGACGGTCCCGACATGCAGAAGATCCGCGCGAAAGCGGGGCCGAACGTCGAGATCATGGGCTATCAGCCGTTCAAGGTGCTCAAGGAAAAGATGAGCCGCGCGAAGGCCTTCGTGTTCGCCGCGGAAGAGGACTTCGGTATTTCGGTCGTCGAAGCGCAGGCCTGCGGCACGCCGGTGATCGCCTACGGCAAGGGTGGCGCGCTCGAAACCGTGCGCGATCTGTCCGAGCCGCGGCCCACCGGCATGTTCTTCGACGAACAGAACGCCGAGTCGATCATCGCCGCGGTCGAGCGTTTCGACGGCCACGTGAAGCGTTTTTCGCCGCTCGACTGCCGCGCGAACGCCGAGCAGTTCTCCGCCGCGCATTTCCGCGAGCGCTTCTTCTCGCATGTGCGGGCGGCGGTGCCGGCGCTGCGTACGGCGACGCTGCCGCCGTACGTGCCGTATAAAGCGCCAACCGTGGCGAACGGTCCGCGCATTCTGGCGGTCGATCAAAGCGGTGTGCTGGGCGGCGCTGAACTGTCGCTGCTGGAAATCGTCAAGGCGTTGCGCTCGCGCATCGAGGTCGTGCTGTTCGACGACGGCCCGTTCCGCACCGCGCTCGCCAAAGCGGGCGTGGCCGTCGACGTGCTGGATGCAGGCGCGCTGCGCCATGTTCGCAAGCAGGGCGGCTCGATGCCGAAGGGCCAGGCGCTCAAGGGTTTGGTATCGCTCGTGCGCGCCACTGCCAAACGCGCGCGCAACGCTGACGTGATCTATGCGAACACCCAGCGCGCCATGGTGATCGGCGCGCTCGCCGGCAAGCTGGCGCGGCGTCCGGTAGTCTGGCATCTGCGCGATATCGTGAGCCCGGAGCATTTCGGCGGCAAGCAACTGGCGATCATCAAATGGTGCGCGCGTCTCGGCCTCACGCATGTGATCGCCAACTCGGCCGCGTCGGCGCGCGCGTTCGCCGAACTCACGCAGTTCGACGAAAAGCGTATCGACGTGGTGTTCAACGGCATTTCCGCCGCGCCGTTCGACGCGTTGCGCGCGGTGCCGCAAGCAACGCTGCGCAAGCGCCTCGGCTTGCCGGAGGACGCGTTTCTGGTCGGCTCGTTCAGCCGCCTCGCGCGTTGGAAAGGGCAGCATGTGCTGCTCGAAGCGATGGTGCTCAATCCGCAGATGCATGCGGTGCTAGTGGGCGCGCCGCTCTTCGGCGAGGACCAGTACGAGATCGAACTGCACGCGTTCGTCGCCGCGCACAACCTCGGCGCTCGGGTGCATTTTCTCGGCTTCCAGCACGATATCGCGGCCTGCATGTGCGCGGTCGACGCGGTCGTCCATACGTCGATCACGCCGGAGCCGTTCGGCCGCGTGATCGTCGAAGGCATGCTGGCGCAGCGGCCGGTGGTGGCGGCGCGCGCGGGCGGCGTGCTGGAGATCGTCGACGACTACGAGAACGGCGTGCTGTGCACGCCAGGGGACGCGCACGGCCTCGCCGACGCGCTTGCCGAATTGCGCTCGAACGACGAACTGCGCAACCGGCTGGTCAGGAACGGGTATCAGACGGCGCTGAGCCGGTTCGGCACCGCCGCCTATGTCGAGGGTGTCGAACGGATTCTGAAGCGCGTGACGGGGCCGAAAACGGCTTAGGAAGGTTCTACGCGGGGTAGGCAGGGACTCGGCCGGTTCCTGCCGTTGGCGCAGCGGAGCGAAAGTCTCACGACGATCGCTCCGTTTTTTTATCGCGCGGTTTTGCTGCGTTGGCTCAGGCCTCTTTCAAAGCCGCTTTCGGCTTGAAACTGGCCGACCACTTCATCGCCGGCAACTCGACCAGCCGGTAGAACACATACGCCACCGGCACGGCGACCAGCATGTAGCCGAACGACGGCCAGATCGACATTTGCAGCGACGAGCGGAACAGCAGCGACGACAGCAGCACGAAGATCGGCAGATGGATCAGATAGAGCGAGAAGCTGAAATCGCCGAAGCGCGACAGCAAACGCGTGCCGAAGGTGGGGCCGCGCTCCGGATTGCCGCGCTCCAGCGCCTTGTACAGGTAGAACGCGAAGCCGACCGCCCAGAGCTGGAACGCACCATACTGGCCGAAATGAAAGGCGGCGCAGCCGAGCGCGACGAAGCCCGCGGCGAGCGCGTAGAGCCACATCGACGAGCGGGCCTGCGGCGCGCGATGCGCGCGGGCGTCGGCGATCCACGCGCCGAGCGTCCACGAAAACCAGTACGACGTGAAGAACTGGATGTCGTGGCGTTCGAGCACGTAAGCTGACACGACGTTGACGAGCGCGACGATCGCCAGCACGGAGGTCATGCCGATACGCCGGCGCAGCGCGAACAGCAGCGGATAGATTGCGTAGAACTGCACTTCGAGCGAGAGCGTCCAGAGCGCGCCGTTCGATCCGAACGTCTTGCCGGCCACGCCTTGCAGCGAAAACAGATTGACGAGGAAAGCCTGCAGGCCGATCTCGCGGATCTTGTGATTGACGGGCGGCAATTGCAGGCTGAACCAGTCGAGCGCGAAGGTCAGCACGAGCGCCGCGAGCAGCACGGGATAAATGCGTGCAAAGCGGCGCACCCAGAAATTGCCCGTATCGAGCCGGTAAGCGGGATTGCGGGCCAGGCGCAGCGCGCCGCCGCGGTGAATGCAATAACCGCTGATCACGAAGAAAATCGGCACGCCGGCTGAGCCCCATGCAATCGGGAACGTCAGATACGCGGCGATCGCATTCAGACTGAATGCATGGCCGACGCTCTGGTGAAACGCCTGCATGCCGACCCATTCCACCTGGCGGCAATGAAAATACGCCACCAGCAGCGCGGCGAAGCCCCGCATGGCGTCGATGACATGCTCCTTGCCGGCGCTGTCGGCGCGCGCTTCGCTCTGGGCGCGCGGCGCGGCGGCGGTGCGAGGCGGGGAGAGGGGCAGGGATGAGCCGGCGGCATCCAGTGCTGAGTCGCTCATACGCGGTCCTTATTCTGACGGAGGGGAGAAATGCAGATTCGCAGATTGGCAGATTCGCGCGGGCGCCATTCGCGCCCGCGGTGCATGACATGCTAGTGCACGATGCGGGTAAAAAATCGATAAAAAATTGCGTGCTGAATCGAATTAAACGGCGATTTTGTGACTAATTGTAATTGAGCATAAGCAGATGCAGCCGCGAATTATTTACCGCTTTTGTCGTGCTAATTTAAGCCACGGATTCTCTTGACCCGAGGTGAAGTCATGAACCTGCATTTACTCGCCGGCATTGCCGTGCTACTGATCCTTGTCGCTGCGTCCGCCTATCGGGAGGCGCTGCGCAATGAGCCGATTCGCCGTTTTCGCATGAACCCCGGCAAGCTGCCGCAGCTCGACGAGAACGAATAACGCGGGCGGGAAGAGACGCGAGGCGCGCCCGCGGCCGATCCGCCGGCGGGCCTGGCGTATCTGAAGGCCAGTTGTCAGGATATGTAAAATTTTCGGAATTGCCGGAAAATAATTCGATTTCATTGCGTAATTGTTGCTCGCTGTTAGCACGATGCGGCATATCGAAAGAGAATGAATTTATTTATTCGGATTGAGGAAATTTCACATACGTACTGGCGTCATTTTTTTGCTAGTCTTTCCGGCGACATCGATTGGCCGCCAGGCCCGCGAACACACTAATTTCTAACCGATGTGGGAATGCCTACCATGCTGAAAGTCACCAAAGCCGTGTTTCCCGTAGCGGGCCTCGGGACACGATTCCTGCCGGCTACCAAAGCAAGTCCTAAGGAAATGCTGCCGATCGTGGATAAACCGCTGATTCAATACGCGGTGGAAGAAGCGATCGCCGCCGGCATCACCGAGATGATCTTCGTGACAGGCCGCAGCAAGCGCGCTATTGAAGATCATTTCGACAAGTCCTACGAGATCGAAGCCGAACTCGAGGCGCGTAACAAACAGAAGCTGCTCGATCTGGTGCGCAGCATCAAGCCGGCCAACGTCGATTGTTTCTATGTGCGTCAGGCCGAAGCGCTCGGTCTCGGCCACGCGGTGCTGTGCGCCGAGAAACTGGTGGGCGAGAGCCCGTTCGCCGTGATTCTGGCCGACGACCTGCTGCACAGCTCGAAGCCGGTGATGAGCCAGCTCGTCGATACGTTCAACCACTATCACAGCTCGGTGATCGGCGTCGAAACCATCGCGCGCGAAGACAGCCGCTCGTACGGCGTGGTGGACGGCCGCGAATGGGAAGACAACGTGATCAAGCTGTCGGGCATCGTCGAGAAGCCGGCGCCGGACAAGGCGCCGTCGAATCTCGGCGTGGTGGGCCGTTATGTGCTGATGCCGACCATCTTCAAGCATATCCGCGCGTTGAAGCCGGGCGCGGGCGGCGAACTGCAATTGACCGACGCGGTGCAATCGCTGCTGACGGAAGAGCAGGTGCTTGCGTATCGCTATTTCGGCACGCGTTTCGATTGCGGCAGCAAGCTCGGCTATCTGAAGGCGACGGTGGAATTCGCGCTGCGCCATCCGGAAGTGAAGGCGGATTTTGAAGCGTATTTGCAGGCTTACATGCAGGGCAATATGCAGGAAGGCGTGCCGGCGCAGCTTGCGGCGGAAGCGGCTTAGTCGCAACGTCAACACAACTGCTGAGGCAAGCTTGGGCGGCTGCGGCGCGAACTCACAAGCACCGGCACGACAGCCGCCGCAACACTCATCACGCAGATGAACGCGCAGCAGCATCGCGCACATTAAAACGGGCACCGCTAACCACGCGGCGCCCGTCTTTCTTTCAGCCGGCCCACGCATCACACGCGGTCCGGCAAACCAGCTCTTAACCTTCCTTCTTCACTTCCAGCCGGAACTTGTGCAGCAACGGCTCCGTGTAGCCGCTTGGCTGCTGGCGTCCTTCGAACACCAGCGCCTGCGCGGCCTTGAAAGCGATCGTATCGAAGCCCGGCGCCATCGGCTTGTAGAGCGGGTCGCCCGCGTTCTGCTCGTCGACCACCTTCGCCATGCGCTTGAAGGTCTCTTCGACGAGCTCGCGCTGCACCACGCCGTGATACAGCCAGTTGGCAATGTGCTGGCTGGAAATACGCAGCGTGGCACGATCTTCCATCAGGCCGACATCATGAATGTCCGGCACCTTCGAGCAACCCACGCCCTGATCGATCCAGCGCACCACGTAGCCGAGAATGCCCTGCGCGTTGTTGTCGATCTCGCTGCGGATCTCCTCGTCGCTCCACTTCGCCTCGGCGACGACCGGAATCGTCAGCAGGCCGTCGAGCAGTTCGTCGCGCACCTGCGCGTAATCCGTGCGCTCCAGTTCCCGCTGAACCGCTTGCACGTCGATCTGGTGGTAATGCAACGCATGCAGCGTGGCGGCGGTCGGCGAGGGCACCCATGCGGTGTTCGCACCGGCTTTCGGATGCGCGATCTTCTGTTCGAGCATGGCGTGCATCAGATCGGGCATCGCCCACATGCCCTTGCCGATCTGCGAGCGGCCGCGCAGGCCCGCGCTCAAACCGGCCAGCACGTTGCTGCGTTCATAGGCGGCGATCCAGGCGCTCGACTTCATGTCGCCCTTGCGCATCATCGGGCCGGCTTCCATGGCCGAGTGCATTTCGTCGCCGGTGCGGTCGAGGAAACCCGTGTTGATGAACGCGACACGCTCCGACGCTTCGGCGATACAGGCGAGCAGGTTCACGCTGGTGCGGCGCTCCTCGTCCATGATGCCCATCTTGATCGTGTTGCGCGGCAGCTTCAGCAGGTCTTCCACGCGCGCGAACAGCTCGCTCGCGAAGGCGACTTCGGCCGGGCCGTGCATCTTCGGCTTGACGATATAGATCGAGCCGGTGCGCGAATTCAACTGATGCTTGCGGTCGTGCAACGCGCACAGCGTGGTGATGACGGCGTCGAGAATGCCTTCCGGAATCTCATGGCCGTCTTTGGTCAGCACCGCCGGGTTGGTCATCAAATGACCGACGTTGCGGATGAACAGCAGCGAGCGGCCATGCAGCACCACCGGCGCCGTGCCGTTCGCGGCGGTGTACACGCGGTCGGCGTTCAACCGGCGCGTGAAGGTCTTGCCGTTCTTCGTGACCTCTTCGGTCAGGTCGCCGGTCATCAGGCCGAGCCAGTTGCGGTAGAGCAGGACCTTGTCGTCCGCATCCACGGCCGCGACCGAGTCTTCGCAGTCGATGATCGTGCTCACCGCCGCTTCGACCACCACGTCCTTCACGTGCGCGGAATCGGTCCTGCCGATCGAGTCGCTCGCATCGATCTGGATTTCGAAGTGCAGGCCGTTGTGCTTGAGCAGCACCGCGGACGGCGCGCTTTCCTCGCCCTGATAGCCGATGAATTGCGCCGGCGTCTTCAGCTCGCTCGTGCCGTTCTTGAGCGTGACGACCAGCTTGCCGGCTTCGACGCTATAGCGCGTGGCGTCCGCATGCGAGCCGTTCGCGAGCGGCGCGGCCTGGTCGAGAAACTTGCGGGCATAGGCGATCACCGCGGCGCCGCGCACCGGATTGAAGGCTTTCTGCTTTTCGGCGCCGCCGGTTTCGGGAATCGCGTCGGTGCCGTACAGCGCGTCGTACAGGCTGCCCCAACGCGCGTTCGCCGCGTTCAGCGCATAGCGCTGATTCGACAGCGGCACCACGAGTTGCGGGCCGGCCTGTTCGGCGATTTCGCTGTCCACGTTGTCGGTCGTGGCCTTGACGCTGGCAGGCACCGGCACGATATAGCCGATGCCTTCGAGAAACGCACGATACGCTCGCAGATCGCGCACCGGACCCGGATTGGCGCGATGCCAGTTATCCAGCTCGGTTTGCAGTCGGTCGCGCTCGGCGAGCAACGCACGGTTCCTGGGCGCCAGCTCGTGCACGAGGGCGTCGAAACCCGACCAGAATGCGGCGCTGTCGATTCCGGTGCCGGGCAGGGCTTCGGTTTCGACGAACTGGTCGAGGTTGGCGGCGACTTGCAGTCCGCCGCGCGTGTTCATCTGAGTCATCGACTGCTCCATCTATCTGAATGGGGCCGATGAGGGGGCATCGGCCCGCGTTGTGCAACGGTTGGATTCTTTGCTTCAGGGCCGCCGTTCTGGTCGGCTTGTGAACGGAACGGCCAGCAAACTCAAGCGGCAATAGCCGCGATACCTGCCTTGGCGATCTGCGCGTCCTGATCCGACTTGACGCCCGACACGCCGACCGCGCCGATCACCTGGCCGTCGACGATCACCGGCACGCCGCCTTCCAGCGTGCCTTGCAGCGGCGCGCTCAGGAAGGCGGTGCGGCCGTTGTTGATCATGTCTTCGTATACCTTGGTTTCACGGCGGCCGATCGCCGAAGTGCGGGCCTTTTCGGTCGCGATGTACGAACTGGCCGGCGCGCTGCCGTCCAGACGCAGCATGCCGAGCTGATGGCCGCCATCGTCCACCACCACGATGGCGACGGCCCACTGGTGTTTCTCGGCTTCGGCGCGGGCGGCTTCGAGGATGCGGGTCGTTTCGGCGACGGTCAACACGGGTTTGCTCAGCATAGTGAATTTCCTGGTTCGTTTAGAGTAAGGATCGACTCGGCCACGTCGCCACTCGCGCCTGGCACGATGGCTTCGGCCTCGATGGCTGGCCGCCGCGCGCGGGTATGACACCGTGCACGCCTGCGGCGGCCGCGTTGATGTTCGGTGACGGCGCGGGTTGCACGCAGCCTTCCAGTATCCGCATTGTGCGCGGATGCCGCGGCGCCGGCCTTGTCCTTGCCCAAGCGCTTTGCCTGGGGATTTTACGTCCAAGCGCCGCCGGAAGAAACGGCGGCAACGCGAGGTCCGGTATTCGGCGGTTCGTTTGGCCGATATTCCGTCTGGAACGAAGAGAGGCTAGGGCTTTACAATCAGGCATCAAACACAAGAATTCGCACGCTCCCCACGTGCACACCCACGCCATGCCGACCATCAGCGAACTATTCGTCTATCCGATCAAATCCTGCGCGGGCATTGCGCTCACCGAGGCGCGGCTGCTCGCCACCGGCCTCGAATACGACCGCTGCTGGATGGTCACCGACCCGGCCGGCGCCATGCTCACGCAGCGCGCGTATCCGCGCATGGCGCTGATCAAGGTCGAACTCGGCGCCGAGGACCTCGTGATCCGCGCGCCCGGCATGAGCGAGTTGCGCACGCCGCTGGAAAGCGCGCGGCTCGCGGCGCCGCCCGCGGTAGAGACCAGGGTCTGGCGCGACGCGGCTTACGGGCTCGACACCGGCGACGCATGCGCCGCGTGGTTCTCGACGTTTCTCGGCGTGCCCGCGCGGCTGTTGCGCTTTAATCCCGAACGCGAGCGCATTGTCGATCCGGACTACACGGGGAGCGTGGGCGGCGCGACCACCCATTTCGCCGATGGTTTTCCGCTGCTGGTGATCGGCCAGGCGTCGCTGGACGATCTGAACACGCGCCTGAACGGCAAGGGCGCGCCGTCCATTCCGGTCGACCGGTTCCGTCCCAACGTGGTGCTGACCGGGCTCGACGCGTATGAGGAGGACTATGTGGAGACGCTGAGCGTCGACAAAGAAGCGGGTGGGGGCGCGCAACTGCAACTGGTCAAGCCGTGCACGCGCTGTCCGATGCCGACCATCGACCAGGCGAAAGGCGCGCGCGATCCGGACTGGCCGAACGAGCCGACCGACACGATGAGCGTCTATCGCGCGAATTCGCAGCGAAACGGAGCGGTCACGTTCGGTAACAATGCGTTGGTCGCGAGCGGCGCCGGGACATGGCTGCGCGTGGGGCAGGCGGTGGAAGCGGAACTTGGCTTCGGCGATTGACGGACGGTGATTGGGTAAAACGCGGATAAAACCGGTCAAAGCCTCGGGCGCGCGAGTTGCGCGCGAACCCGGAGCACCTCGGTGGACAACACCGGCTAATGCCGCACACGCGCGGTCAACGCCGCGAGAATCACCGGCATCGGCACTGGCTTGACGAAATGATGATCGAAGCCCGAGCGCAGCGATTCGCTCACTTCCTCGGCGCGTTCGAGCCCGGTGACCGCGACCAGCGTGGGCGCCGGAGTATCGCCCACGTAGCGGATGCGCCGCGCCACCGCGCGTCCATCCAGACGCGGCATTTCGACGTCCAGCAATGCGGCATGCGGATGCCACGCGCAGTATTGAGCCAGCGCATCGAGGCCGTTGCGCGCGGTCCGGATCTCGAAACCATGCGCGCTGAAGTAGAGTACGTAAGCGGCCAGCAGATTCGGGTCGTCGTCCGCGATCAGAAGGCGTGCGGCTGGGTGATGGGCCATCTGATTTCCCTCAGGTTGTGGTCCTGACAGGTGAGCAATTTGAAGTCCCGATAGAATCGATGTTCAATAAAGTGATTTTCAGGCCGGATCGTCAAGGATAAGCGGCACCGCTTCTTATGAATAAATTACCGCCCGGCAACGACGAAGACGGTGACATCGCCCGCGATATCGCGGCGGTCCAGCGGATCGACGCCGTGCCTTCCATCCTGCGCATGATCTGCAAGAACACCGGCATGGGCTTTGCCGCCGTGGCACGGGTCACGGAGCAGCGCTGGACGGCGTGCGCGGTGCAGGACGAAGTGAACTTCGGTCTGGCGGCCGGCGGCGATCTGGATCTGCACACCACGCTGTGTTTCGAGTCGCGCTCCGCGCGGGCTTCGATCGTCATCGACAATTTCCACACGGACCCGGTTTATCAAGGCCATCACACGGCGCAAATCTACAAGCTGGGCAGTTATATTTCCGTACCGATCATTCTTCCCGACGGAAGCTATTTCGGTAATCTCTGCGCGATCGACCCGAATCCGGCCGAAGTTTCGAATCCGCGCACCTTGCGCATGTTCGAAGTATTCGCCGAGCTGATCGCGATCCAGCTCGCTACCGAGGGCCGCCACCAGGCCACCGAGGCCGCGCTGCGCCACGAGCGGGAGAACTCCAGCCTGCGCGAGCAGTTCATCGCTGTGCTCGGACACGACCTGCGCAATCCGCTGTCGGCGGTGAGCGCGACGGCCGAACTGCTGTCGCTGCGCAAGAACGAGCCGGATCTCGTGAAGATCGGCCAGCGTTTGAAGTCCACCACCTTGCGCATGGCCCGCCTGATCGACGACGTGATGGATTTCGCGCGCGGCCGGCTCGGCTCGGGCATCGGCGTGTCCATCGACGACGTCGACGATCTGGCGATGGCGCTGCGAGTGGTGGTCGCCGAAGTGCGCGAGGCCAATCCGGACCGGATCCTCGCCGACGATATCGCCATCCCTGCGCGGGTGCGCTGCGACCGCACGCGTGTGCAGCAGTTGCTCTCGAACCTGCTCGGCAACGCAGTGACGCATGGCGCGGCCGAGTTCCCGGTGCGGATGCGGGCACGCATCGAAGACGGCGAACTCATGCTGAGCGTTCTGAACGGCGGCAATGCCATCGCGCCGGAGAGTCTGAGCAAGGTTTTCGAACCCTACTGGCGGCCGGCCACCAGCAAGCCCGGCGGCGGCCTCGGGCTCGGCCTTTATATCTGCAAGCAGATCGTGAGCGCACATGGCGGTACGCTCGAAGTAAGATCGTCCGAAGAAGAGGGCACGTGCTTCGTCGCGAGGCTGCCTACGGGCGTTTGAGCTTGAGCAGCTGAGAAGCGCGTAGACGGCTCATCACGCGGCCTGCGCGATTGCCTCGCGCGCGTTCGGCATGTCGGTTTGCATCATGGCCGCTTCGTCGCGCCGTCCGTTATCACCCGCCCACACGCGCTCGACGCTTTCGCCGATCGCGCTGCCCACCAGAATCACTGCCGGGCTGCCGAAGCCCGCGTTCGTCGCATCCGCAGCGAGCCGGTCAAGGCGGCTCATCAGACGCCGTTCGTTGCTGCCACCGGCCCATTGCACGACCGCGGCGGGCGTATCGGCCGGCAAACTCGCGAGCAGCGCGGCCGCGATACTGTCGATCCGCCGCATCCCCATATAGATCGCCAACGTTGTTCGTGTCGCGGCCAGCGCGGCCCAGTCCGGCTCGCCGTGATCATCCGTATGCGCGGTCACGAAACTCACGCCATGGCAATGGCGGCGATGCGTGAGTGAAATGCCGAGTCCCGCGGCGGCCGCGAACCCGGACGAGATGCCATTAACGATTTCGACCGGAATGCCGGCGCCGCGCAAGACCGCGAGCTCTTCGCCGGCGCGCCCGAACAATAGGGCTTCGCCGCCTTTCACCCGCACCACGTGCAAGCCCTTGAGCGCATAGCGCCGCATCAGCCGTTCGATAAAAGCTTGCGGCGTGGAGCGGCAGCCGCCGCGTTTGCCGACGCGAATCACCCGTGCTTGCGGCGCCAGCGTCACGATCTCCGGATTCGCGAGGTCGTCGAGCAGCACGACATCGGCGGCGGCCAGCGCTTTCGCGGCCTTGAGCGTAAGCAGATCGAGGTCGCCGGGGCCGGCGCTCAACAAGGTGACCTTGCCGGTGTTCGTGTTCATCGCGGTGTTTATCACGGTGTCCTTCGCTTCTGTGTCGGCCGGCGATCGCTGTCGCGCCGGCGCCCAATAAAAAAATGGCGTCCGCTCGTGATGATCACGAGGGGACGCCGTTGTCCGTTTACTGCGTGGTGTGCTGGTTTGCCGCTTCGCTTGAAGCGCGGCGACACACAGCGTTGTGTTTCGCCCGCATAGGTATATGCCGCATGTCGTGGCGGCCGCGTTGCCGCCATCAACTCGCCACTGCTTATGCAAGGACTAAGCCATCCATCGGCCAGACGCTCTGTATGCCTTGCCGTGCCTCACGATTAACGCCTTTAACGCTCACGCCGCGCACCGTTCGCGAGCGCGCATCTCGCACGTGCAGGGTGCTGCGTCGCACCATCCATGTGCTCCGCTGCATCAAAACGCGTCGTGCGCCCGCTTCGCCGCGCATGCGTGCGATTCGCCGCAAAGCCCCGCGCCACGGCCTCGCCACGGGCATTTCGTGCAACTGGCATAGGCTTTGCATTAAGCCTTGCCATCAGATCAACGTGGATCCGGCGCGAGTGCACACAAAGTACTCGCTGCAGCACAGGTCAGGACAACGGCGTCCCCCGAATTCAGTCATCGACTGGGTTCGCGGGACGCCGTTTTTATTTCCAGAATCGTTTTCGCCGCATGCCATACGGCGTTGCTCGCAACCAGCACATTGAGGAAACCGCGCTCATGAAAATCATCGTTATCGGTCACGGGATGGTCGGTCACAAACTGGTCGAGTGCCTCGCACAAGACGCCGCGCACGGACTCGACATCACGGTGCTGTGCGAGGAATCGCGGCCGGCCTACGACCGCGTGCACCTGTCCGAGTTTTTCGCGGGCAAGACGGCGGACGATCTGTCGCTGGTCGAGCCGGGCTTCTTCGAACGCCAGAACGTGTTGCTCAAGCTGAATGCGAAGGCCGTGGCGATCGATCGCAATGCGCGCACCGTGACGGTATCGACGGGCGAAACATTGCCTTATGACAAGCTGGTTTTCGCCACCGGCTCCTATCCGTTCGTGCCTCCCGTGGCGGGCCGTGAACGCGCCGATTGCTTCGTGTACCGAACCATCGACGACCTTGAAGCGATGCGCGAATGCGGCGCGCGCTCGAAAACGGGCACGGTGGTCGGCGGCGGACTGCTCGGTCTCGAATGCGCGAAGGCGCTGCGCGACATGGGCCTGCAAACGCACGTGGTCGAATTCGCGCCACGTCTGATGGCCGTGCAGGTGGACGACGGCGGCGGCCGCGTGCTGCGCAGCAAGATCGAAGAACTGGGCGTGACGGTGCATACGCAGAAGAACACCACGGCGATCGTCGACGGTGAGCAGGGCACGCACCGCATGCAATTCGCGGACGGCAGCCATCTCGACACCGACATGATCGTGTTCTCCGCGGGCATTCGTCCGCGTGACGACCTGGCGCGCGCAAGCGGCCTGACGCTCGGCCCGCGCGGCGGCATCGTGATCGATAACGCGTGCCGCACGAGCGATCCGCACATCTATGCGATCGGCGAATGCGCGCTGTGGAACGGTCAACTGTTCGGCCTCGTGGCGCCCGGTTACGACATGGCCCGCGCGGTGGCGAAACAACTGCTGGGCGATACGGCCGAATTCGCCGGCGCCGACATGAGCACCAAGCTCAAGCTGATGGGCGTGGACGTGGCGAGCATCGGCGACGCGCACGGCAACACGCCGGGCAGCCGCTCCTACCAGTTCAGCGACGAGCGCAAGCAGGTCTACAAGAAGCTGGTGGTGTCCGAGTGCGGCAAATATCTGCTAGGCGGCGTGATGGTGGGCGACGCCGGCGAATACGGCACGCTGCTGCAGATGATGTTGAACCGCATCGAACTGCCGGCGTCGCCTGAATTCCTGATCTTGCCGGCGGCCGACGGCAATGCGAAACCCGCACTCGGCGTCGATTCCTTGCCCGCTTCCGCGCAAATCTGTTCGTGCAACAACGTCTCGAAGGGCGAGTTGTGCGCCGCCGTTTGTGCAGGCGCGACCGACATCGGCGCCTTGAAATGCGCGACGACCGCCGGCACGTCGTGCGGCGGTTGCGTGCCGCTCGTCACGCAGGTCATGAAGGCCGAGATGAAGAAGCAGGGTCTCGCGGTCAACAACCACGTCTGCGAACACTTCGCGTATTCGCGCCAGGAGCTGTATCACATCGTGCGTGTGGAAGGCGTGCGCAGCTTCGGCGAACTGCTCGCGAAGCACGGCCACGGCCTTGGCTGCGATATCTGCAAGCCGGTGGTGGCGAGCGTGCTCGCGTCGTGCTGGAACGAGTTCGTGCTGAAGAAGGAGCACGCCTCGCTGCAGGACACCAACGACTATTACCTCGCCAACATTCAGCGTGACGGCACCTATTCGGTCGTGCCGCGCATGGCGGGCGGCGAAGTCACCCCCGACGGTTTGATCGCGGTCGGCCAGGTCGCCAAGAAATACGGCCTCTATACGAAGATCACCGGCGGTCAGCGTGTCGATCTGTTCGGCGCGCGCGTCGAGCAATTGC
The DNA here is from genome assembly GCF_046028095.1 of Paraburkholderia phytofirmans. Taxonomy (GTDB): domain Bacteria; phylum Pseudomonadota; class Gammaproteobacteria; order Burkholderiales; family Burkholderiaceae; genus Paraburkholderia; species Paraburkholderia phytofirmans_A. Next base: position 192,343 of record NZ_JAQQDJ010000005.1, on the reverse strand, counting down.
CGCTCATCTGGGAAGAGCTGATCGCTGCCGGTTTCGAATCCGGCCATGCGTACGGCAAGTCGCTGCGCACCGTGAAGTCGTGTGTCGGTTCGACGTGGTGCCGCTACGGCGTCGGCGATTCGGTGGGTCTCGCGGTGGAGATCGAGAACCGCTACAAGGGCCTGCGCACGCCGCACAAGATCAAGTTCGGCGTGTCGGGCTGCACTCGCGAATGCGCGGAAGCGCAAGGCAAGGACGTCGGCATCATCGCGACCGAAAAGGGCTGGAATCTCTATGTGTGCGGCAACGGCGGCATGAAACCGCGCCATGCCGAACTGCTCGCGTCGGATCTCGATAAGGAGACGCTGGTGCGCTATATCGACCGTTTCCTGATGTTCTACGTGCGCACCGCCGACCGTCTGCAACGCACCAGCGTGTGGCGCGAGAGCCTCGAAGGCGGCCTCGATTATCTGATCGACGTGGTCGTCAACGATCGTCTCGGCGTGGCCGAAGAACTCGAATCGGAGATGCAGCACGTGGTCGACACCTACGAGTGTGAATGGAAGAAGGCCGTCACCGATCCCGAAACGCGCAAGCGCTTCCGCCATTTCGTCAACAGCGCCGAGTCGGACAGCAACGTTGCGTTCGTCGAGGAGCGCGGCCAGATCCGGCCCGCCACGCCCGCCGAGCGGCGCTCGAAGCTAGCCGAAATTCCCGTTGTCGTCGAAACCGTTTGATCGAACCGCATCATTCACCGAGGACTTCCGTCATGAACAACGATCGCTTGCCACGCGCCTGGACGCCGGTTTGCCCGCTCGACGACATCGTGCCCAACACGGGTGTTTGCGCGCTCGTCAACGGCGAACAGGTCGCGGTTTTTTACGTAAACAACGGTGACGCGGACCCGATCGTGTACGCGATCGAAAACTTCGATCCGGGCTCGCAGGCGGCGGTGCTTTCGCGCGGACTGATCGGCAGTCTCGGCGATCGCATCGTGGTCGCTTCGCCGATCTACAAGCATCACTTCGATCTGCGCACCGGCGAGTGCCTCGAAACACCGGCGCATTCGGTCGGCGCGTTTGCCGCGCGCGTGGAAAACGGCCAGGTGTGGGTCGCGGTTTGAATCGCTGAATCTTTTTAACGACGTTGCCCTCCATGTCCTCTACAAACGTAAAAACCGTGTGTCCCTATTGCGGCGTTGGCTGCGGGATGGTGCTGCACGTCGAGGACGGCCAGGTCGTGAAAATCTCCGGCGACAAGGAGCATCCGGCCAACTTCGGACGGCTGTGCACGAAGGGTCAGTCAGCGCATGTCGCGTTGCGCAAGTCGGGGCGTCTCGAAGGCGCATTCGTGCGTCACGCGCGCGGCCAGGACCCGGCGCCGCTGCCGATGGCGCAGGCGATCAGCACCACGGCTGCGCGCTTGCGTGGCCTGCTCGATGAACATGGGCCCGACGCGCTGTCGTTCTACGTCTCCGGGCAGATGTCGATCGAGGCGCAGTACCTGGTCAACAAACTCGCCAAGGGTTTTGTCGGCACCAACAACATCGAATCGAATTCGCGACTGTGTATGGCGAGCGCGGGCAGCGGCTACAAACTGTCGCTCGGCGCGGACGGTCCGCCGGGATCGTACGAGGACATCGATCACGCCGACCTGTTTTTCGTGATCGGCGCGAATATGGCCGACTGTCACCCGATTCTGTTCCTGCGCATGATGGATCGCGTGAAGGCGGGCGCCAAACTGATCGTCGTCGATCCGCGCCGCAACACCACCGCGGAGAAAGCCGATCTGTTCATGCAGATCAAGCCGGGCACCGATCTCGCGTTGCTCAACGGTCTGCTGCATCTGCTGCACGAAAACGGCCATACGGATGCCACTTTTATCGCCGAGGCCACCGAAGGCTGGGACGCAATGCCCGCGTTTCTCGCCGACTACACGCCGGAGAACGTCGCGCAAATCACCGACCTCACCGTCGAAGATATCCGCCAGGCCGCGCGGATGATCGGCACGGCCAAAGAGTGGATCAGCTGCTGGACCATGGGCCTGAATCAGAGCACGCATGGCACGTGGCACACCAACGCGATCTGCAACCTGCATCTGGCGACGGGCAAGATTTGCCGGCGCGGCAGCGGCCCGTTTTCGCTGACGGGCCAGCCCAATGCGATGGGCGGCCGCGAGATGGGTTATATGGGGCCGGGCCTGCCGGGTCAGCGCTCGGTGCTGGTCGAAGAAGACCGCGCGTTTATCGAAGAGCTGTGGGGTATTCCGAAGGGCTCGCTCAAGCCGCAGGTCGGCAACGGCACGATCGATATGTTCACGCGCATGGCGGCGGGCGAGATCAAGGCGTGCTGGATCATCTGCACGAATCCGGTGGCGAGCGTGGCGAATCGTCAGAATGTGATCGACGGATTGAGCGCGGCGCAACTCGTGATCGCGCAGGACGCGTTTCTCGACACCGAGACCAACCGCTACGCCGACGTGCTGCTGCCCGGCGCGCTGTGGGCCGAAGCCGAAGGCGTGATGATCAACTCGGAGCGCAATCTGACGCTCATGCAGAAGGGCATCGAGCCGCCTGGCGCCGCGTTGCCGGACTGGCAGATCATCGCGCGCGTTGCGTGTGAAATGGGTTTCGCCGATGCCTTCACTTACGCAAGCGCCGAAGAAGTCTTCGCGGAAATCACCCGCGCGTCGAATCCGAAGACCGGCTACGACCTGCGCGGCGCGAGCCATCGCCGGTTGAAGGAAACGCCGTTGCAATGGCCGCTTGCATCGGATGATTCCACCGATCGAAACCCGGTCCGCTATCTCAACGACGGCGTGAGTCAAACGCTCAAGGAACGGCCCGACGGCAGCCGTCCGCGGCTTGCGTTTCCGACGGCGAGCGGCAAGGCGATCTTCTTCGCGCGCGCGTACGCGGCGCCGGCTGAATTGCCGGATCGTGAGTTTCCGATCGTGTTGAATACGGGCCGCCTGCAGCATCAATGGCACACGATGACCAAGACCGGCAAGGTCGCGATGCTCAACAAGCTGAACCCCGGCCCGTTCGTCGAGATTCATCCCGAAGATGCCGCCATGCTAGGCATCAAGGCAAAAGACCCGGTGGAGATTCGTTCGCGCCGCGGTCGCGCGGTGTTGCCGGCTGTCGTGACGGAACGCGTGAGCGCGGGTCAATGCTTTGCGCCGATGCACTGGAACGACGTATTCGGCGACGACCTGTGCATCAACGCCGTGACGAGCGACGCCATCGACCCGGTCTCGCAGCAGCCCGAACTCAAGTTTTGCGCGGTGGCGTTGAGCCCGGTTGTGTCCGAGCGCGTCGAGCCTCTCCTGAATGACGACGAGGTATCGCTGGCGGATGCATCCGTTGCAGTCGCTGCGAGCGCTGCGCCAGTCAACACCGTATCGGCAAGCGCCGAGGATCTGGATATGCCCCGTATCGATGCACTCACCAGCCTGTTGCAGTTGCCGCCGACACTCGCGCCTTCGTTCACCGACCAGGAGCGCATCTATCTGGCGGGCTTCGTGAGTGGACTACGTTCGGCGGAAGCGCAAGGTATCGACCGCGTGCCGGTTCTGCCGGCAAGCGCGCCGTTCGATGCGACGGGCCGGCTTTACGTCGACGGTTTGTTGGCCGGTCTTTATAGCCGCAGCGCGACCGCTCCGGCTGCTGCGTTGACAACGCCGCACGCCGTGGCGAATGCAGAAACATTGCACGCGTCGTCCGGCGTGCGGATCGTGCGCGCAAGGCCGAAGGTCACGCTGCTGTGGGCCTCGCAAACCGGCAACACCGAGTCGCTGACCGAAGGCTACGCCACGCGCTTAATGGAGTCGGGTTTTGAAATCCGCACGTCGTGCATGGCGGATTATCAGGCGTCGACGCTCGCCAAAGCCCAATACGTGCTGCTGATGACGAGCACTTTCGGCGACGGCGATCCGCCCGACAACGCGCAAAGTTTGTGGACGCAATTGAACGCCGAGAGCGCGCCGCGCCTCGACGGCGTGCGCTTCGCGGTGCTGGCGCTCGGCGATCGCAACTACGACCAGTTCTGCGGCCACGGACGCCGCCTCGACGAGCGGCTCGCCGGACAAGGCGCGCTGCGCCTGATGGAGCGTGTGGATTGCGATAGCGAGTATCAGGAAAGCGCGGACGCATGGCTCGAACGCGTCATCATGCATATCAAGGAAGAGGATGCCGCGCTGTATGCCGTGCCGCCGGGCGGCATGATCAACGCCGTGGTCCCGGGCACGGTGGCGACCAAAACGCGGCCGGCCGCGTCGCGGCTCGTCAGTAATCTGCGCCTGAACAAGCAGGGCGCGGCGAAAGACACGCGCTACTTTTCGCTGAGCACCGGCGACTCAGGACTCGAATACGAAGCAGGCGACGCGCTCGGCGTCTGGCCGAGCAACTGTCCTGATCTGGTCGACGAATTGATCACGCTGAGCGGCATAAGCGCGGATGCCGCGGTGAACGTGGCGGGTGTGGGCGAGATGCGTCTTGCCGATGCACTCGGCAAGCACTACGAGATCGCCCGGCCGAGCCCCGATCTTCTCGCGTTCGTCGCCGCGCGCAGCCATAACGGCGCGCTGCGCGATCTGCTGTCGCCCGAGCGCAAGGCCGACCTCAAGCAATGGTTGTGGGGCCAGCAGATCGCCGACGTGCTGCACGAATTTCCGGTGAGCCTCACGGCCGCCGAATTGACCGGCATGCTCAAGCGGCTGCAGCCGCGTCTCTATTCGATTGCATCGAGCCCGAAAGCACATGCGGGCGAAGTTCATCTGACCGTTGCCGCGGTGCGCTACAGCAATGGCCGCCGTCATCGCAAAGGCGTGTCGTCGACGTTTCTCGCCGACCGTGCGGGCGATGTCAACGTGCCCGTGTTCGTGCAGAAGTCCGCACACTTTCGTCCTCCTCATGGTTCCGATACGCCGATGATCATGGTCGGTCCCGGCACAGGCATTGCACCGTTTCGCGGCTTTCTGCACGAGCGGCGTGCGCGCGGCGATACGGGACGCAACTGGCTCTTCTTCGGCGAGCAACACGCCGCTTCGGATTTCTACTATCGCGACGAACTCGAATCGATGCGCGATACCGGTGTGCTCACCCGGCTCGACGTCGCGTTCTCGCGCGACCAGGCGGACAAGGTCTATGTGCAGGACCGCATGCGCGAACAGGGTGCGCAACTGTGGTCGTGGCTCGAAGACGGTGCGCATTTCTACGTATGCGGCGACGCCAACCGGATGGCGAAGGATGTCGACGCGGCGCTCAAGGAAGTGGTGGCCCGTCACGGCGGCATGAGCGATGAAAAAGCCCTCGAATACGTGAACCGCCTCGCGCAGGAAAAGCGCTACGCACGCGACGTTTATTGATAGTCACGCGGTTTTCAGCGCAACGAGCGCGCTTGCGGTTTCAAGGTTTCAAAGAGTACGCAGTACAGCTTCAAAAGAAGGAGCCGCATGGCATGGAGGTTGCATGTTTATGCCGGTTATCAACATCGTGATCATTCCGGTGCGTGGCGCATGGCGCGATCTGCTGGATAGTCGAAAAATCAGTTTTGTGAGGATATCTGATGAAAAACGTGATGAGCTCCCTAAAGAGTGGGGACTGGCGCGCGCTAGTGGCGTGTTTCCTCTATTTCGACACGGGCTTCACCGTGTGGGTCCTGTATGGACCGCTCGCACCGTTCATCAGCAAGAGCATCGCGATGACGCCCGCGCAACAGGGTTTGCTGGTCGCGGTGCCGGTGCTGTCGGCCGCGATTCTGCGCGTGACGCTCGGTAACCTGTATCAATCCGCGCACGGCAAGCGCATTGCGCTGATGGGCGTGCTGTTGTCGGCGGTGCCGACTATCGTGTTGCCGTTGATGCCGTCCGTGCCGTCGTACACGGTGCTGCTGGTGCTCGGCGTGTTCCTCGGCGTGGGCGGCGCGAGTTTTGCGGTGGCGCTGCCGATGGCGGGCAGCAACTATCCGCCGAAGGTGCAGGGCCTCGTGCTGGGCCTCGCCGCGGCCGGCAATATCGGCGCGGTGCTCGACGGCTTTCTGTTCCCGCAACTGGCGACGCATTACGGCTGGCAGATGGCCGCCGGCGGCGCTCTGCCGTTGCTCGCGATCGCCGCGATCACGCTGTATTTCTGGGCCAACGACTCCGGCGTGAAAACAGGCAGCGTGCTGCGCGCATTCGGCAGCTTCGCGGTGACGCTGGTCGGCCTGATCGTGCTGGTGCTGCTGGTCGAAGCCGGCATGTTCGGCTCCGGCAAGACGGGTGTGCTGCTGTTGCCGGTGATCGGCGCTCTGCTGGCGATTGCGGTGCTGCCCAAGCGTTATCGCGCGGTGCTGGCCGAGCGTGACACGTGGGCGATCATGCTGGTATACAGCATTACGTTCGGTGGTTTCGTCGGCATGTCCTCGTATGTGACGCTGCTGCTGACCAACCTCTATCAGCTCTCGAAGATCGACGCGGGCCTCTTCATGGCGCTGCTCGCCGCGACCGGCGCGATGGTGCGCCCGCTCGGCGGCCTGATCGCCGACAAGGTGTCCGGCGTGCGCGCGCTGACTTTCCTGCTCGCGATCATCTCGCTGTGCGACTTCGTGTTCGCCGCGGCCATGCCGGCAATGGCCGGCGGCATCACGCTGCTGCTGTGCCTGTATGTGGCCTTCGGTCTCGGCAACGGCGCGACCTTCCAGCTGGTGCCGCATCGCTGGGCCGGCCGCACGGGGTTGATGTCGGGCATTGTCGGCGCCGCGGGCGGCATCGGCGGATTCTATCTCCCTGTCGTGATGGGTATCGCGAAGGAAAGCACGGGCAGCTATCAGATGGGCTTCGCGACGTTCGGCGCGCTGGCGGCCTGCGCATTCGTCGCAATCGTCGCGCTGCGCCGTCCGTGGATGGCGTGGTCGATGCACACCGGTGTGATGCACGCGCACGCAACGGAGTGATGGAGCGATGGAGTAAAGCAGTAACGCGGGCGATCCGGCTGCCACGCTGACGCGGCGGTGCGGATCGTGCGACGGGGCCGATCAAAATCATAAGAAGTCGACATGAGCATCACGATAGAACGGGTTCACGCACCACAGTCCGACGCGGACGTCTCCAGCGAGGTGTTGAGCTCGTTGATCAATATGGCCGGGCGTCAGCGGATGCTTTCGCAGCGCATCGTGTTGAAAGCGGTGCTGGCGCTTCAACGGTTCGACGGCGCGCTGGCGATCGCGCGCGACACGCTGAACACATTCACCGACAGTCATACGGCGCTGATTCAAGGCCGCGATGGTTTGCCCGGCCTGTTTTCGCCGGCGTTGCGCGAAGCATTTCACGGCCGCGAAAATGTGGCCGGGAAGATCGCGGACTTTATCGCGCTGGCTTCAACGGCGTTGGAGGCGATCGGGAGCGCTTCGCCGCGCGCGGGCGACGCACTCAAAGCGTTGGTCGATTCCGTCGATCCGTTGCTCACGCATCTGCACGGCGTCACGGCTGTCTATGAACAGGAAAGCCGGCGCATAGCGCGATTGCAGAAGAAAGAGCAGCAGCAATTGATCGAGCGGATCAAGGCCATCGCGAAAGAAGCGCACATCGTCTCGTTCAACGGTCAGATCGTGGCGAGCCGCGCGCATGTGACCGGCCGCGAGTTCGCCGTGGTGGCGGGTGTGATGACGACGATCACGAAGGAACTGGAGGACGTGGTAAGCGCGTTCGTGAAGAAAACGTCGGCGGGATGAAGCACGCAGTGCGGCGTTATTGTCGTATGCTTGGCGTTTTCCGAAACGTCAGGTAAATGTAATGGATAACTGGTGGCACGCGGTGTGGGCAACCGCCCGGGGAGAGTTCTCCGATCTCGGCAGCGCGGCCGACGTCACTCAGGTTCTGATGCGCCTCGGGCTGGCGTTGATACTCGGCGGCATACTCGGTTTCGAGCGTGAGTTGTCACGGCGCGACGCCGGCATGCGCACGCACATGATGGTGTCGGTCGGCGCGGCGCTGTTCGTGGTCGTGCCGCTGCAGGCCGGTTTCTCGCAGGACAACATGAGCCGGGTCTTGCAGGGACTCGTGTCCGGGATTGGTTTTCTGGGCGCGGGCGCCATCATCAAGCTCAGCGCTGAGCGCGAGGTGCGCGGTCTGACGACGGCGGCAAGCTTGTGGCTCACCGCGGGCGTCGGCGTGGCGGCGGGGCTTGGGCGCGAGGCCACGGCGATTCTCAGCGTGGCGATCGCGCTGGCCATTCTGTCGAGCGCGCGCCTGTTCAAAAGTCGCGAAGAGGAAGACAAGTAGTGGCGTGACGGGCCCTCGATCCTACGAAAGCCGCCATCGGAATATGCAGGCAAATACTTGCATGTTGACCACAGTGTTCCTAATATGCAGTTCGCAACTACGTTGCATGGGACCAGAGTAAGCGCTAAAGCGCCAACTCTGGTCGACAGGAGACTGCATATGAACACATCCACTGATCGCATCGAAAAACAGATTCTGCTGAAGGCGCCGCGCTCGCGCGTCTGGCGCGCGCTGTCCAATGCAGAGGAATTCGGCAACTGGTTCGGCGTGAATCTCACCGGCAAAGAATTCGTGGCCGGTCAGTCCGTGCAGGGCAACATTACCTATCCCGGCTACGAGTATCTTGTCATGGACGTACATGTCGAGCGCGTCGAACCCGAGCATCATCTTTCGTGGCGCTGGCATCCTGCCGCGGTCGATATCAACGTGGACTATTCGCCCGAGCCGACTACGCTGGTGGTCTTCGAATTGACTGAAGTCGAATCGGGCACCTTGTTGCGCGTGGTCGAGTCAGGCTTCGATCAGCTTCCCCCCGGCCGCCGTGAAGAAGCGTTCCGGATCAATAGCGGCGGGTGGGATGAACAGATGACGAACGTCGAACGGCATGTCGCCAAGGGTTAAGAAGACGCCTGGCTCAGTCGCTCTGAAGGCGGCGGCGCTACGCAGTTCCGCGGCCATTTTCGCGGCGCTCGGCGATGAAACACGCCTGCGTCTGGTCGCGGTATTGTGCGCGGGCAGCGCGATGTCGATCGCGCAACTCACTGCGGGAACGGACATCACGCGGCAGTCCGTCACGCAGCACTTGCAGGTGCTCGTCAATGCGGGTCTGGTGCGCGACGTGAAGGTGGGCCGTGAACGCCTGTGGGAATTCGAGCCCACCCATCTCGACGCAGCGCGCCGCGCGCTCGACGCGATCTCGCGACAGTGGGATCACGCGTTGTCGAGGTTGAAGGCGGTGGTTGAGGAGTGAAAACCGCTGCTTAAAACTTATGCCGCAGCGCGACCCGAACAGCGACCTGCGTACCCGTCGACGACGGCGCCTGCACACCCGGAATAAACGCGTCGTCGAGAATCGAGTGAGTCGAATCGCCGGCGACCTTCTGGTACTCGCCCTGCACATACACGTCGGTGCGCCGCGACAGGTTGTAATCCGCCATCAAACCCACCGAGTGAATCTTCGGCTTCACGCTGCCTGACGACGCATCGTAGTTTTCCATCGTGTACACGTACTGGGCGCCCACGAAAAACGCCGGCGTGAACTGGTATTTGCCGTTCAGCTCGAAGTTCTGATACTTCAGCGTATTCAACGTGACACCGGGCGCGGCCAGCGGAATGCCGATATAGCCGTTGCCGGTCGGATTCTTGTAATTCGAGTTGGTGTAGGCAAAACCGGCCGTCGCCGAGCCGAACGTGTAGTTGATGCCGCCACCGAACACCCGCATACGTCCCGCGATAAAGCTCGCGTCGTTCGCGGTAATCGCGCCGGTCGAGCCCACGCCGGGATTGTCCGCTTGCATATACGCCGCCGCGATCAGCAGGCCGCCGTTCGCATACTGCCCGCCGAAGCTATACGCGCGGTTGTTCGCGAAGTTGGTGTCGTTGCTGAACGCGTAAGCGCCGCCGAACTGGAAGCCCGCCATCTCCGGGCTCGCGTATTTCACGCTGTTGCCGAGGCGAAACGAGTTGTCGGTGTTGTCGTTGTCATACGGATGCGCAAACAGGTAGCCGGCCCAGTTGCCGTTGGCCGTGGTCTGCGCGAGATAGTCGACCACGGAATCGTACTGGCGCCCGAGCGTGACCGTGCCGAAGCGAGCGTCGCTCAGACCCACATACGCCTGGCGGCCGAACATGCGGCCGCCCTGGCCGAGCCGTCCCGAACTCACGTCGAAGCCGTTTTCGAGTTGAAACACGGCCTTCAGACCGCCGCCCAGATCCTCCGAACCCTTCATGCCCCAGCGGCTGCCTTGCGCATAGCCGCTCGCCATTTCCCACACCGCGCCGTGCCCCGCGTTGTTGGTGTAGTCGATGCCTTCGTCGAGCACGCCGTACAGCGTGACGCTGCTTTGAGCGAAGGCCGGCGACGCCGCCAGCGAGGCGAGTGCGGTGAATGCGGCGGTAGCAATGCGGTTCTTTTTCATCATGAGCTCCAGACCTTGGTAGTGGGCGGACCGAACGCGCCGGTCGATTCCGAACGCGTCTACAGCCCGCTGCTTTTTTGGCAAAGCCCGGATTCTGCTATTCGGGATGCGAATCGCGAATGAGGCACATCCCTGGATAAACGTGATTTTTTCGAATGTTTGTCCCGCGAATTATTCGCTTGTGGCGGGCGGTGACCCGGAGAAAAATTCCGTTCATGCACCTTTGGCATGAAGGCCATAGCCGAGGGCAATGCGTTTTTCGCACCATGCTTTTCAGGAGACGACCATGCGACTCGATCGGAATTTTACTAACGGCCGGTTCATCGAACCCGCGTCCGACACCGCTCGCCGCGATCTCATCGCCGTTTGCAATCCGGCCACCGAGGCCGTGATCGCCCATGTCACGGGCGCCACCCAGGCCGAAGTCATTGCCGCGGTCGATGCCGCCGCCGTCGCGCAAAAAGCCTGGCGCAAGCTGCCGTCGGCCGAGCGTGCGGTCTATCTGCACAAGCTCGCCGATGCGCTGACCGAATGCGCGCCCGCCATCGGCGCGGCGCTCGCGCTGGAGTCGGGCAAGAGCGTGGCCGACGCCACCAACGAAGCGATCTACGCCGGCCAGATCACGCGTTACCACGCAGAGTGGGCGCGGCGCATCGAAGGCGAAGTGATTCCAAGCGATACGCCCGACGAAAATCTCGTATTGCATCGCGAGCCGATCGGCGTGGTCGCGTGTCTGATCCCGTTCAACTATCCCGTCTATACGTTCATGCGCAAAGTGGCGCCGGCGCTGATCGCCGGCAACACGGTCGTCGTGCGCCCGAGCAACAACACGCCGACTTCCGCATTCGAAATCGCCAGGGCAGTGGAGAAGGCCGGTTTGCCCGCGGGCCTCGTGAACATTCTGGCGATGAACCATGCCACCGCCGAGGCGCTTTGCACGCATCCCAAGGTCGGCATGATCACGCTGACGGGCAGTGTCGGCGCGGGCCGCAAGGTGCTCGACTATTGCAAGGCCAACATCGCCAAGCCGTCGCTCGAACTGGGCGGCAAAACGCCCGCGATCATCGAGGCCGATGCGGATCTGGAGAAAGCCGCGCGTGACCTCGTTGCTTCAAAGACCACGCATTGCGGCCAGTTGTGCACGGCAATCGAACGCGTCTACGTGCAGGAAAGCGTGCATGACCGCTTCGTCGCGCTGCTGAAAAAACACATGAGCGCAGTGGAAAGCGGCGATCGCAGCGAGCAGCCGTCGCTGATGGGTCCGCTCGTCAACGACGCGTCGCGCCAATCGATTCACGCGATGGTGGAACGCGCGGTCGCGGCGGGCGCTACGCTCGAAACCGGTGGCAAGCTGCCGCAAGGCAAAGGCTTCTTTTATCCGGCCACGTTGCTGTCGAATTGCCGTCAGGACATGGAAATCATTCAGGAAGAGACCTTCGGTCCGATCATGCCGGTCGTCAAATACCGCACGCTCGACGAAGCGCTGGAGATGGCCAACGATCATCAATTCGGTCTCTCGTCGGTGCTGTATACGGAGAACTATCGCGGCGCGATGAAGATCGCCAACGGCATCGAAGCCGGCGAACTGTACGTGAACCGTACGCCCGCCGATCCGTATCAGGGCTTTCACGCCGGCTGGAAACGTTCGGGCCTCGGCGGCGACGACGGCAAGCACGGCATGCTCGAATTTACCCAGACCCGTCTCGTGGTCATGAAGTACTGAAGCTAACCGGCACGCGCCGCTTGTCGAAACCTCGCGGCGCCTGCCTTCCTGAAACGCAAGAAAGCCGCAGCGATTCTGCTGCCAGTCCATAACAAAACATATTGGAGACCGGGCGGCCCAAAAAGCCGGCACTGTGTCTCTGAGGAGCGCTCACGTGTCATCCCAACCCGTTCGAACCGATGCTTCGCTCGCTTTAAGCGACGAAGAGGCCGCCCTGCAAAACAGCAAGACGCAGCGTTATATCCAGCTCATCCTGCTGGTGATCGCAGCCGGCGCGATCTATCCGATTCTGTACCTGCGGCAGGTGTATCAGCCGACGATGCTCGAAGTGTTCCACATCACCGATAGCCAGCTCGGCTATCTGTATTCGTCGCTGGGCACGATCTTTCTGTTGAGTTATCTGCCGAGCGGCTGGCTCGCGGATCGCATCGCGCCGCGTTTGCTGATCTGCTTTTCGCTGATCGCCACCGGCGTGCTCGGGCTGTGGTATTCGAGCGCGCCTTCTTTCCCCATGCTGATGATGATCTTCGGCGGCTGGGGTTTGTCGACCGGTTTGACGTTCTGGGCCGCGGTCATCAAACGCGTGACGATGATTGCCGGCGCGCATGAGCAGGGCCGTTTCTTCGGCTTGCTCGACGGTGGACGCGGCCTGATCGAAGCGATGCTTGCGACCATCGCGATCACGCTATTCGCATGGATGACGCAGACCAAGGGCGAACCGGTCGCGGCTGGTTTCAAGCTGGTGGTCTACATGTACGCGTTTCTTTGCATTGCGCTCGGCGTGGTACTAGCACTCGTCAAGGACCCGCAAGGCACCGAAGACGCCGCCGCCAATCGCGCCGCGCGTCAACGCAACAACGTGCTGACCGATCTGAAGACGCTCGCAAAGATTCCCGAACTGTGGCTGGTCGCCGCCATTGTGTTCTGCGGTTACCAGGTGTTCTGGGCGACCTATAGTTTCTCCGCGTATCTGCATGAAGGCGAAATCGGCCTCACGGTCGTGATGGCGGGCACGATCACCACGCTCAAGCTGTGGATGCGGCCGATCGGCGGCATCGGCGGCGGCTTTCTTGGCGATCGCTATTCGAAGGTGTCGGTGCTCGTGATTGCGCTCTTTCTCGCCGCGCTGTCGCTGTTGGGTCTGATGGCGGCACCGCGTATTTCGAGTCACGTGTTGCTGGTGTTCCTCGTGCTGTTCATCGGCATTCTGACTTACGCGATTCGCGGCCTGTACTGGTCGCTGCTGGACCGCTGCAACATTCCGGTTGCCACGATGGGCCTCGCGATCGGCCTGATCTCCGTGCTCGGCTATTCGCCGGACGTGTTCCTGCCGCTCATCAACGGCTATCTGACGCAGACGTTCCCGGGCGTCTTCGGCTACCAGCTCTACTTCGGCTATGTGGCCGCCATGGCGGCGCTCGGCGGCTTTGCCGGGCTCGCGCTGAGAAACATGCTCAATAGAAAAGAGGTTGCGTAAATGAAAGTCGTCTCGCTCGAAACGCATATCGTCGCCGTACCGCCGCCGCACGTGGGCGGCATGTACTGGATCTTCGTCAAGCTCAAGACCGATTGCGGGATTGAAGGTGTCGGCGAAATCTATTCGGCGACGTTTCATCCGAAAGCGATGACCCACATCATCGACGACGTATTCGGCCGCTATCTGCTCGACAAGGACCCGCATCACATCGAGCGGCTCTGGCGCGAAGCGTATTCGAGCGGTTTCACGCAACGCCCCGATCTGACCATGATGGGCGTGGTCAGCGGCCTGGAAATGGCGTGCTGGGACATCATCGGCAAGGCGGCTAACAAGCCGGTGTACGAGTTGCTGGGCGGCATGGTGAATCAGCGTCTGCGTTCGTACACGTATCTGTATCCGAAGAACAGCCGCGGCGAGTACGACTACGACGATCCCGATCTCGCCGCCGAATGTGCGCTTGAAAACGTCAAGCGCGGCTTCACGGCGGTGAAGTTCGATCCGGCCGGACCGTACACGGCGTACTCGGGCCATCAACTGTCGATGGAAGTGCTGGACCGTTGCGAGACCTTCTGCCGCCGTGTGCGCGAAGCTGTGGGCAGCAAGGCGGATCTGCTGTTCGGCACGCATGGGCAAATGGTGCCTTCGTCGGCGATCCGGCTCGCGAAACGCCTCGAAAAATACGATCCGCTGTGGTTCGAAGAGCCGGTGCCGCCGGGCCAGGAAAGCGCGATGGCACAAGTCGCGCAGCACACCAGCATTCCGATTGCGGCGGGTGAACGTCTCACCACCAAATACGAATTCTTCAAGCTGCTCGAAGCAGGCGCCGCGTCGATTCTGCAACTGAACGTGGCGCGCGTGGGCGGCTTGCTCGAAGCGAAGAAAGTCGCGACGCTGGCCGAGGTGTACTACGCGCAGATCGCGCCGCATCTGTACAACGGCCCGATTGGCGCGGCGGCCAGCATCCAGCTCGCGACGTGCACGCCGAACTTCCTGATTCAGGAAAGCATCGGCACGTGGGACGGTTTTCATGCGGCCGTGCTGAAGAAACCGATTCAATGGGAAGACGGCTACATCATTCCGTCGCAGGAACCGGGCCTCGGAGTCGAGCTGAACATGGAAGTCGTCAGGCAGCACACGCCGTACACCGGCGAGCGTTTGCATCTGCAAATGGCGGCGCAACCGGCCGATGTGAAGGATCTCGCGCCGGCCAAGGGTTGAGTGCGCCTTACATCCGGCGGGTTTCACCACTACGTTTCAATGGATTGAGCGCCGTCTGGCGATATAGAGCATGAACTACGATTACATTATCGTCGGCGCGGGTTCGGCGGGCTGCATTCTCGCCAATCGCCTGTCGGCGTCGGGCCAATATTCGGTGCTGCTGCTTGAGGCGGGTGGCAAGGACAGCTCGTTCTGGTTCAAGATTCCGGTGGGTTTCACCAAGACGTATTACAACGAAACCTACAACTGGATGTACTACAGCGAACCGGAAAAAGAACTCGACAACCGGCCGATCTATTGTCCGCGCGGCAAGGTGCAGGGCGGCTCGGGCTCGATCAACGCGATGATCTACGTGCGCGGCCAGCCGCATGATTTCGACGATTGGGCCGCCGCCGGCAATACAGGTTGGGCATTTCGCGACGTGCTGCCGTATTTCCGCAAGCTCGAATCGCATCCGCTCGGCAACACGGACTATCACGGCGCTGACGGCCCGATCCGCATTTCGCCGATGAAAGACGCGGTGCATCCGATCTGCCACGTGTTTCTGAAAGGCTGTGACCAAGCCGGCTATCAGCGCAGCGACGACTTCAATGGCGCGCAATTCGAAGGCTCCGGCATTTACGACGTGAATACGCGCAACGGCCAGCGCTCGTCGAGCAGCTTCGAGTATCTGCATCCGGTGCTGTCGCGCAAGAACCTCACCGTCGAGCGCGACGTGCTGGCAAGCCGCGTTCTATTCGACGGTAACCAACGCGCGATCGGCGTGAGCGTCACGCAGAACGGCAACACGCGGCAATTCATGGCGACGCGCGAAGTGATTCTGTCGGCGGGCGCGGTCGATTCGCCGAAGCTGCTGCAACTCTCCGGCGTGGGCGACAGCGCGTTGCTGGCGAAGCATCGCATCGCGATGGTCAAGGAACTGCCCGCCGTGGGCCAGAATCTGCAGGACCATTTGTGCGTGAGCTTCTACTATCGCGCGAACATGAAGACGCTGAACGACGAGATGCGGCCTCTGCTCGGCAAGCTCAAGCTCGGTCTGCAATATCTGCTGACGCGCAAGGGGCCGCTCGCGATGAGCGTGAACCAGTCGGGCGGCTTCTTCAAAGGCAACGATCGGCAAGCGCAGCCGAATCTGCAGTTGTACTTCAATCCGCTCTCGTACCGGATTCCGAAGAGCAACAAGGCGAATCTCGAACCGGAACCGTACTCAGGCTTTCTGCTGGCGTTCAATCCGTGCCGGCCGACGAGCCGCGGTTCGATCGAGATCGCGTCGAATCGCGCCGAAGACGCCGCGAAGATCCGCATCAACGCGCTGACCACGGAGAAGGACATCGACGAAGTGATCCAGGGTTGCGAACTGGTGCGCAAGGTGATGGCGTCGCCGGCGTTGAAGGCGATCACGGTCGAGGAAATCTCGCCGGGGGCGCAGGTGAATACGCGTGAGGGCTTCCTGCAGTACTTCCGCGAGCAATCGGGTTCGATCTATCACCTGTGCGGTTCTTGCGCGATGGGCGACGATCCGCGCACCTCGGTGGTGGATGCGCGATTGCGTGTGCACGGTATCGCGGGCTTGCGCGTGGTCGATGCGTCGATCTTCCCGAACATCACGTCGGGCAATATCAATGCGCCGACCATGATGGTGGCGGAGAAGGGCGCCGACATGATTCTCGAAGACGCCGCGAGCGACGTTGCGTATCGGCCTGTAACCGCGGAGATGGCTGCGGCGGCGTGATCCGGTAACGCACGCTTCAACCGGCGTCGCTCAAAGGCGCCGATTCCGACGCATCGAGCGCGCGTCCGCTCAACCAGATTTCCTGCTGCAGCCAGTCGCGGAACAACGCGACGTGCGGCAGTTCGTCCTGTTCGGCGCGCGTGACGAACCAGTACGACTGATGCCCGTCCACGTGCACGTTCAACACTTGCACGAGTTGACCCTCGGCCAGTTCGCGCGCGATCATGTGACGGTCGGCGATGGTTACGCCGAGCCCGTCGATTGCGGCGCGAATCGCGTGATCGAGCAGATCGAATTCATAACCGCCACGCGTATCCACGTTTTCAATGCCCGCCGCCTTGAGCCAATGCTGCCAGGTGAGGTAGCGCTGATCGGCGCTCGCGAGCACATGCAACAGCGTGAACTGATTCAGATCGATTGCCGCGCTGCTCGCCTCGCGCGCGAGCAAGGCGGGCGAGCACACCGCGATATGCCGTTCGCTCATCAAGAGACGGTTTTCGACACCTTCCCACTCGCCATTCCCAAAACGGATCGCGCAATCGAGCACGCCGGATTCCGCGAGGTTGTCGTCGACGCGCGTCGACAGACTCAGTTCGAGTTGCGGATGCGCGTCACGCAAGCGGCCGAGGCGCGGCATCAGCCAGCGGCTCGTGAAGGTGGGTGGCGCATTGATGCGCAGGCGATTGCGATGGGTTTTTTCCTGCAGGCCGCGAACCGTGAGTTCGATACGGTCGAACGACTGCTGCAGTGCTTGCAGAAGAACACGGCCGGCAGCCGACAGTTCCAGATGATGATGGTGACGCTGCAGCAGCGTCTCGCCCAATTGCGCCTCGAGTTGCCGAACCTGCCGGCTCACCGCGCTTTGCGTGACGTTGAGCAGTTCCGCGGCGCGGGTGAAGCTGCCCGTGCGGCCGGCGACTTCGAAGGCTTTCAGCGCATTCAGCGCGGGCATTTTGCGTTTCAAGATGTTCGACCGGGACGTGGCGCGGTAGCGCGATGTCCCGGTATTTTACTGGTTTGCCTGCGCGGCGCGTCGCCCATGATGCGCCGCGCAGGCGTTGCCGCGTCAATAGGCAATACAGACCGACTTGCTTTCCGTATAGGACTCGATGATCGACTTGCCGTGTTCGCGGCCGATGCCCGACGCCTTGAAACCGCCGAACGGCATCGCCGGGTCGACCATGTTGTGCGTGTTGACCCACACCGTTCCGGCCTCGATGCCGTCCACGAGCCGCAGCGCCTTGTCGAGCTGATTGGTCCAGACGCTCGCGCCGAGACCGTACTCGGAGGCGTTTGCCTGAGCTAGCACTTCGTCGAGGTCGTCATAGGGCATGGCGACCAACACCGGGCCGAACACCTCTTCCTTGACGACTGAAAGCGGCTTGCAGGCGCGATTGGCGATCACAGTTGGACGCACGAAGTAACCCTCGCGCTCCACGCGCGCATCGCGCGACAGGATCACGCCGCCTTCGTCCTTGCCCTGCGCGATCATGCCGGCCACTTTGTCGCGATGCCGCGCGGAGACCATCGGACCCATCTGCGTCGCCGTGTCGAAACCGGAGCCGAGGGTGATGCCGTCGGCGACGGCGGCAATGCCTTGCACGACTTCGTCATAAATGGAGCGCGCGACATACAGGCGCGAGCCCGCCGTGCAAACCTGGCCGTGATTGAAGAAGATCGCGCCTGCCGCGCCTTCGATCGCCTTGCGCGGGTCGCAGTCGTCGAGCACGATCACCGGGCTCTTGCCGCCCAATTCTAGCGATGCGCGCTTCAGATCGTCCGCGCATTGACGGCCGATGATGCGCCCGACTTCGGTCGATCCCGTGAATGTGACCTTGTTCACTAGCGGATGCCGCACGAGCACCGCGCCTGCAGTTTCACCACGGCCGGTCACCACGTTGAACACGCCGGCAGGGAAGCCCGCTTCGTGCGCGAGTTCGGCGAGACGGATGGCCGTCAGCGGCGTTTCTTCAGCGGGTTTCAGCACCACGGTGCAGCCGCAGGCCAGCGCCGGGGCGATTTTCCATACCGCCATCAGCAGTGGGAAATTCCACGGGACAATTGCGGCGACCACGCCGGCCGGCACGCGTTTGGTCGATGCGTTGTAGCGCGTGCCCGGCGGGAATGGAATCGACAGATCGAACGTGCTGCCTTCGATCTTGGTCGCCCAGCCGGCCATATAACGCAGCCATTGGACGCTGCCGGCTACTTCCAGCATCTTCGAGAAACCAATCAGCTTGCCCTGATTCAGCGTTTCCAGCGTGGCGAGTTCGTCGCTATGTCGCTCGACGAGGTCGGCGAGTTTCAGCAGCAGACCCTCGCGGACGGCCGGCGGCATTCTGCGCCACGCGTCGGATTCGAAGGCTGCCTTCGAGGTTCTGACCGCGTGATCGATATCCGCTTCGGATGCGTCGGGGATCTGCGCGATTTCTTCAGCGGTGGCCGGGTTGAAGACCGGAAAGGTTTTACCCGCGGCGCTGCCGGTTTTTTCGCCGTTGATGAACATGGTGTGCGGCAATGTGGCCGCTAGCTTGTGTTCGGTCATGGTGGTTCGTCTCCGTTGGGGTTGAATGGCCGTGGCGCTAGCCGGAAGGGTTCGTCTGACGGCGGTATGGGTTCAGGTGCGGGTGGACGTGTTGCTTTGCGCGCCAACGCGTTGCTAACGACGCGGCGCAGATTACGTTCGCCGTCGCGCTCAATGCGTACAGCAAGACGAATCCATCGCCGAAAAAATAGGGGCTCGTGGATAACGCCGCGCCGAGCACCATGCCGAGGTGATGCGCAACGCCGGGGCAACTAGCGCTCAATACGCTGGTCGAGTTGCCGCGCAAGTTCACGAGCGCCGGAATCGTCAGGCAGTCGAGAATCAGAAAGACCGCTGCCGCGAGTGGCGCGAGCGCGGGATTGTCGTTCGCCGCGAGCGTGCCGATCAGCGTCGCGCGCGCGATGTACAACGCCATCAACATGCGATTGCCGCGCGAGCGCTCGGCGATCAATGCCAGCGCGCAGACTGCTGCAAGCGAAAGCGCGATTTGCCAGAACGGTTGTGCGCCGCTGACGCCGCAGATTGCAAAGAGCTGGAAGCGGGCGAGACTGCCGCTGGATAGTCCTGCGAGCAAGGCGAGGAGAGCCGTTGCAGTTGATGGTGTCGTCAGCTTGATCGAATCGGGATCTTGCTCAATGCCGCGATCCACGTCGCGACGCGAGTCGGCGTTGGCGCGCGGCCGATTGATCAACATGCCGACGCCCGTCGCGATCATCAGCACGGCAATCGCAATGCCGTGCGCCGAACCATTCAAATACGCCGGCACGCTATTCATCGCGCTGATCGTGACGATAAGCGTCGCGGCGCTCGCCAGCAGCGTGGTTCGGCCGGACGAGCGCGACATCAACAACGGCACGCTCATCATGGCCGCCAGCATCAGCGCGCTCATCCATAGCTCGGTGGCGTGCCGGCCGAGGGCGGCCTGCATCAACAGCGCAGCGCCGCCGCCCGCGAGGCACACGCATGCCGCGCTCGCGCACAGCATGCGTGCCAAAGCGGCGTGCCGCGCACGAGGCATCAGCGGATCAGTGCTTGCAGCAGCCATGATCCGTGGACTTGCCGTCTTCGACGCTGTTCAGATCACGCTCGGCCGGCAAGTCCATCGTCGGGTTGGCCGAGAAGAAGTTGTTCGGCTTGAGCATGAAACCGGCGTACTCCACCGGCATCACCGGGAAATCCTCGGGCTTGCACACGTGTGTGTGGCCGAAGCTGTGCCACAGCACGACATCTTCGTTCTCGATGTTGCGGTTTGCCTCGATATAACGCGGCAGGCCGTCGCCACCCGAATGCTGATTCGGATAATCGCCGCTTGCATAGCGCTCAGCCGGATCGAACGGCGTGACCCACACGTGGCGCGTGGCAAAACCGCCGCGCTGACGTACCTTCGAACGTTCGTCGGCGAGCATCAGTGGCGAGTCGTTCACGACCAGTTTGTAGCCCGGATTCGCGCCCACGGCATTCTTCACGTTCGGGTTGCTGACCTTCCAGTAACGGCCTGTGCTGCCATTTGCGTTGCGGGCAGCTTCGCTTTCGGTTTTCAACACGCGTTTGGTCGTATCGAACACATTGCCGTACGGATTGTTCTCGCCCATTGGACGCGGCACGAATTCGTGCTCGGTCACCGTGTTGCGCTCGCCGTCCACCATCATGTGCATGCGGGCGTTGAAGAAGTGCTGGTGCGTCGGGCCGCCGAGGTTCTCCGTGATCATGCCGCCCCACGGGTAGGTGTCGCCATCGGCCACGGCCGACGTTTGCACAATGCCGGTCAATTTGCATTCGAGCTGGATCGTGCCGTCCTGGTACAGATACCAGTAGAAGCCGTAATCGTAATTGCCGACCGTGGCGAAGAACGAAATCACGAGGCGTCGCGAGCGGCGCATTTCGAATACGCCGGTGCGGAATTCATAGTGTTTCCACAGCGTGCCGTAGTCTTCTTCGTGCATGCAGACGGCGTTCTTCATCACGAACTGATTGCCGAAATCGTCCGCGGACGGAATGTCGAAATAGCGGATCGTGCCGAGGCAATCGCAACCGAGTTCGAGCTGATTCGCCAGTTTGCCGAGACCGTATTCGCCTGCGTCGAACGCGCTCTTCCAGTAGTGGTTGGTGGTCGGGTCGGAGTAGGGCACGCACATTTCCGTGACGCTCGCACGGTAAATGATCGGGCGGGTGCTCTTGCCGTCGTCCCATGACAGTTGATGCAGCACCAGCCCTTCGCGCGGCGTGAAGCCGACACGGAAGTTCCAGTTCTGCCAGTTCACGTGCCAGCCGTCGATCGTGAAACTCGGGCCGTCGGGCTGGTTGATCGACAGCGGTTTGAGCGTGCTGCGCGGTTCGCCGAGACTCGGCGTGTCGTAATTGTGTTTGGTGCGCGGAATCGGAATGATGCGGCCGTCGTCCACCAGTTCGATCACTTTCTTTTCGAGCAGATCGACCACGGCCATCACGCCTTCGATTGGATGCGCGTAGCCGTTATCGGTCAGCGTCTCGCGGTAATAGCTCACGCAACGCACGAGACGCCGGCCGTTTTCGTTCTCGCGATCGAAACAGCCTGCCGAGAACGGATCGACCTGCACGCGTTCCAGATCTTTCTCGCTGAGGCCGCGCTTCATGACTGCCACGCGCCATGCTTCATCGCTCTTGACGATCTGTTCCGCGTTCATGAAGTCGTCGATCATGATGGGCGGCTGGCCGTACGGCGCCTCGCCGAACGGCATCACACGGCGCGCGGCGAGTTTCTTTTCTCTCAGGTCCACCTCGAATTCGATCGTCGCGCCATTCGACCGATCGATCGCGAGCACGAAGGCCGTGCGCGAAAAATATTCACCGGTCTTGAATGCCACCACTTCGGCTTTCGGCGGCTCGCGCAATTCGACCATCGGAAAACGTGCGTGCGAATCGAGCTTCTCGGCGGCTTTCACGAGATCGCACGCGAGCTGCATTTCTGCGCCGCTCAGCGGATCGAGCGGATGAACGGGGGCGTGAGCGGCTTTCGTGGCATTCGTGTTCATAAGATTCCCGTAAGGAGTTGCTGGACCGGACAGCGTGCTCGCGACGCGAATGAGACGCGGCGAACGCTGAGTCGATGGCAAATCGTAGGAACCCAATAATATTTTCGCGCTTGCGTATCGCGCCAAATGAACGATAAAGTGCGCCAGGAGAAATGACTCGAGCAATCATCAGCGAAGACTGGAGAGGAGACGCTCAGGATGAAGAAGGTCACGCTCAACGGCAGTTTCCCGATGATCCGCGCCGCGGTCATGGGGCCGGTTGTGCGCGCACTCGACGCATCGGGCGCGCAATGCGACGCGCTACTGGAGGAGTTCGGCATGAGCCGCAAGCTCCTATCGAATCCGTATGAAATCCTGCCGCTTACGCGCTACGTCGCGGCGTTCGAACGGGCCGCGGAGGTACTTGGCGAGTCCGCACTCGGCCTGCGTTTAGGCAGTGAAGTGCAATTGACGGAACTCGGGCCTGCAGGTCTGGTGTTTCTTTCGTCGCCCACTTTGAACGCGGCCATGCGCAAGTTCGTTCTCGCGCTCGCGTCGTGGCAAAACACCACGACCTGCGAATTGCTGCGCGACGACGAATGGCCGATCTGGACCTACCAGATCGCCAGTCCGCAAATCTGGCCGCGCCGGCAGGATGCGGAATACAGCCTCTCGACCATGTGCCACATGGTCCGGCTCGTGCGCGGCGCGACGTGGAATCCGGTCGAAGTGCATTTCGAACATGCCGCGCCCGCCGATCTCAAACCGTATGCGCGCATCTTTCGTGTGCCGGTGCGCTTTCAGCAGCCTTTCAACGGCTTGATTCTGCGGCCGCAGGATCTCGACGCTTCGCTCAAAAGCGCCGACTCGCAGATGGCGCGCATGATGGAGCGCCACGCCACCGATCTGATCGCGCGGGATGCGATGCCACACAGCATTGCCGAGCAGGTTCGCGATCTGGTGACGCGGCGGCTCGCGCGCGAAAAACTGATCGTCGCCGACATTGCGAAGGATCTCGGTCTTTCGCATCGCTCGTTGCAGCGGCACCTCGCGCAAGAGGGCACTTCCGTGCGGCAGATCGTGCGAGAGGAACGGCAGCGCAGCGTCGAAGGCCTGCTCGAACGGGAAGAGCTCACCAATGCGGCGATTGCACGCGCTGTGGGTTATGCGGATGCCACTGTCTTGTGGCGCGCCACACGTAGCTGGAAGAAAAATAACCCGTGACGTGTCCGTGTTTTCTTTCAACGTGAAAGCGTTGCGCGAGAATAGTTCAGGTTCCTAAATATCCGCCGAAAAACGGCCGTATTCGGGCTTCCCCGCATTGGCGCAAATTATCGAAAATTTGGCGCGGTTCGCGAAGTCGCTTTATTTTTTAGCTACCTACCATGCGCTCACACCGAAGCATCGGCGATCGGTCAAACGAGCGTCTGGATCAGCAGTGCAGGGTTCAGGCGAGTCCCGGACTAGCCAACACAACAGAGGCAGCGATGAGTGAACCCTATTCTCCGACCCGAGCGGTCGACGCGGAGAACCCCGTGGAATTGAAAGGCAATACGCTGGGCTTATGGCAGATCGTATTCCTGGTGATTTCGGCGGCCGCGCCGCTGACCGGCATGCTCGGCGCGGTGCCGCCCGCGATCAGTCTCGGCAACGGCGCGGGCATTCCGGGCGCGTTCGTGATTGCCGGCGCGGTGCTGCTGATTTTCAGCGTGGGCTTTGCGTCGATGAGCCGGCATGTGGTGCGCGCCGGTGCGTTTTACGCGTATATCACCGCCGGACTCGGGCGGCCGTTGGGCATGGCGGGCGCGCTCGTCGCGCTGATGTCGTACACGTTCATCCAGATCGCGCTATACGGACTGTTTGGTTTCTTCTGCACGGTGATCCTCTCGCCGCTCCTGCATACCGCGTTACCCTGGTACGGGTATTCGCTGATCTGCGTGGCCGTGGTGCAATTCACCGGCATTCGCGGCATCGATCTGAATAGCCGTCTGCTCGGCGTGCTGATGTGCCTCGAACTGGGCATTCTGCTGGTGCTCGCCATCGCGATCGTCGCGCATGGCGGCGGACCGAACGGGCTCACGCTCGCACCGTTCACACCGCAGCATGTGTTCAGCGGCCACCTCGGCATTGCGGTGATGTTCGCGTTTGCGTCGTTCATCGGCTTCGAAGCGACCGCGATATACGGCAAGGAATGTCGCGATCCGAAGGTGACGGTGCCGCGCGCCACGTATGTGTCCGTGATGCTGATTCTCGTGTTCTTCGCCTTCGTCACGTGGACCATTGTTTGTGCGTACGGCCTTGCCGATGTGGTCACGGTCGCGACCAAACAGCCCGGCGATTTCTGGTTCATCCAGTCCGGCAAATATCTGGGCAATGCAGTCACCACGGTGATGAGCTTCCTGCTGCTCAGCAGTATCTTCGCGAGCCTGTTGTCGTTTCATAACACGCTGGTGCGTTATATCCATGCGCTGAGTCTCGAAGGCATCCTGCCGCAAGTCCTCAACCGTGTGCATGAAAAATATCGTTCGCCGTATGTGGCGAGCTATCTGCAAACGCTCTCCGTGTGCGTGTTGCTCGGCCTCTTTATCACGGCAGGCAGCGACGTGTTCAACGTCGTGTTCAGCTGGAGTTCGGCGCTCGGCACGATCGGCATTGTGATGTTGCAGGCGGTGACGAGTTTTTCGGTGATCGCGTTCTTCCGCAAAACACGCAAGGACACGCGCGTATGGCACTCGTTCGTTGCGCCGCTGGTGGGTGGCTTCGGCCTGTTGTATATCGGTGTGATTCTGGTGCGCAATCTCGACGCGCTCAGCGGCTCCGATAGTCCGATCGTCAAATCGTTTCCCTGGATCGTGTTCACGGTGGCGCTGGTCGGCGTGGTGATCGGCCTCATCCTGCGCAAGAAGCGCCCGGATATCTACGCACGCTTCGGCCAGTAAAAGCAAACCGCGCAAACCGCGCGAACCACGCGAATCGCGCCAACCCGGCGCGACAACCACCTACCTCACCTCTCGACAAGACAATCATGGCAGACACTTTCGTCAAGCGCTCGGCGCTTGCGCTGGCCGCGTTCGGCCTTTCGATGGGCGCGCACGCGCAATCTTCGGTGACGCTTTACGGCACGGTCGACGCCGGCCTCATCTACACGAGCAATCAGCAGACGACGCTCGCCAACGGCAGCACCAACGGACACGCGAACTATCAACTCGGAGGCGGCAATCTGGTGCCGTCGCGCTGGGGCCTGATGGGCACGGAAGATATCGGCGGCGGCACGACGGTCAACTTCGCGTTGGAGAACAGCTTTCTGATCGGCAGCGGCGCGCTGCTGCAATCGAATACGCTGTTCAATCGCAATGCGTGGGTCGGTGTGAACAACGCGACGTATGGCGCGCTGACGTTCGGCCGTCAATACGATCCGTTCTCGGATTACATGGGTGCGTATGCATCGAGTAATAACTGGGCGACGTTGTACGGCTCGCATTTCGGCGACGTCGATAACCTGAACGAGGCGTTCAACTTCAACAATTCGATCAAGTACATCAGCCCGAGCTTTGGTGGTTTCACGGTTGGAGGGTTGTTCAGCCTCGGCGGCGTGGCGGGGAATTTTTCGCAGAACAAGGGCTGGGCGCTGGCGGCGAATTACGCGCAGGGGCCGCTGTCGCTGAGCGCGGGGTATCTGGAGTTGAATCAGCCGTTGCAGACGGCGCTGGGAGGCACGAGCAGCTATATCGGCGACTTCAGTTGCGCGAACGCGGACGCGTCGTACTGTCTGCTACAGGATGCGAGCAAGGTGCGGATATTCGGGGCAGGGGGTTCGTATTCGTTCGGCAAGGCGAACGTGGCGGTGACTTATACGCACACGCGGCTGTCGCAGAGCCAGTACTTTGCGAGCGCGGCACGGCCGGCCGGCGCCGATGTTTCATTCGATATCGCCGAGCTGAACACCACCTATGCGCTTGCGCCGGATTTGCAGCTTGGGCTGGCCTATATCTTCAACGATGTCAAGCCGAGCGGAAGCGGCTCGACCCGCGTGCATCAGATCAATCTCGGAGCGGTATATAGCTTGTCGAAACGGACTGCCGTGTATGCCGTGGCGATTGGGCAGAAGTCTTCCGGTGCCGGGTTAGGGGTTGATCCGGTTACCGGGGCGAGTGAGAACCTGGCACAGATTCCGAACGTGGTGAATTCGGATACCGATAAGCAGGTTTCGGTGGTTGTGGGGTTGCGGCACAACTTTTGAAATCACCCTTTGAACGTCGCCTGCTCGAGAATCATGTCGTAGAGCGCCTGCGCGGCAGGTGACAGCTGAGCGGTTTTGCGCGCCACGAGCACGAGCGTGCGCGACACGGCCGGCTGCGTGAGTTCGACAATGCGCACCGTCGGATACGCGCCTTTCTGCAACGCGAGCGCCGGCACCACCGCTGCACCCACACCCTGCGCGACCAGCCCGACTGCCGTGGAACTGCGCTGCACTTCGTAGAACGAGCGCAGCGCCAGTTGGCTCGGCTCCAGCGCGACGTCCAGTAACGCACGGTTGCCGCTCACCTCGCCGGCAAAGATTAGCGGATACGATTGCAATTGCTTCCAGGCGATGCGGCGCCGCTTTGCCAATGGATGATCCTCGTGGCAAATCAGAACATAGCGGTCCTCGGTGAGCGGCACGCTCGCCAGTTCGGGATGATGTTCGCCGGCGATATTGATGCCGAATTCGACCTCCCGGCGCAGGACGGCCGCTTCCACCGCGGACGACGCGTGATCGAGAATCCTGATGCGGTTATGCGGATAACGCGCCGAATACGCGGCAGATACTGCACGCCGACCGTCGGCACGCAGGCGATCGACACATCGCCGCGGCGCGCCACGCCTGTCTCGCGGATTTCGACTAGCGCATCGGCGAGTTCGCCGAGCAAGCGGCGCGCTTGCGGCAGAAAACCTTGCCCGATTTCGGTGAGCGCCATGGAGCGCGTGGTCCGTTCGATCAGCGTGACGCCGAGATAGGTTTCGAGCTTGCGCAGACGCTGCGTAATGGCCGTTTGCGTGACGTGCAGCGAATCGGCGGCGCTCTGGAAGCTGCCGCGATCCGCGATGGCGACGAACGCCTGAACGCCGAGCGTGTCGATTTTCATCAGTAAAATTGAGGAATCGGAGTGATAAATTCATTTTACTCCGCACGTCGTGCCGCCGAGAATGGGCGGATTGGATCGGTCGGATGCCGCGCAGCTCAGATCGGCCGTCACCGATCCCGCCACCTCGAACACAAGGAGTCCCAGATGACGTCGAACAAGGATTGGCACGCGAAGCAGTATGTGTTGTTCGAAAACGAGCGCACGCGTCCGGTCAGGGATCTGCTGGCGGCTGTGCCTACGGCGGATGTGAAAACCGCGGTGGACATTGGCTGCGGCCCCGGCAACTCGACCGAGACACTCGCGGCGCGCGTGCCGGGCGCGGCGGTCAGCGGCATGGACAGCTCGCCCGACATGATCGCGGCGGCCCGGCAGCGCTTGCCGCAATTCCGCTTCGACGTGAGCGACATCGCCACGTGGGACGCACCCGGACCCTACGATCTCATTCTCGCCAACGCGGTGCTGCAGTGGGTGCCGGACCACGAGCGGCTGTTTCCGTCGCTGCTCGGCAAGCTCGCGCCGGGCGGCAGCCTCGCCGTGCAGATGCCGGACAACCTCGACGAACCCGCGCACCGTCTGTTGCGCGAGATTGCCGTCGATGGCCCGTGGGCGCACAAGCTCGAAGGCGTCGAGCGCACCATGCGCTACGGCGCAGAGTGGTATTACGCGTTGCTCGAACCGCTGTGCGCGCGGGTCGACGTGTGGCGCACCGTCTACCATCACCCGCTCGCGGGTGGCGCGGACGCGGTGGTCGAATGGTTCAAGGGCAGCGCGCTGCGGCCGTTCCTCGCCGAACTCGACGACGCGGAGCAAGCCGCTTTCCTCGGGCGTTACCGCGAGGCGATCGCCGCGGCTTATCCGGCGCTCGCCGACGGCACGGTGCTGCTGCCGTTTCCGCGCCTGTTCATGGTCGCTACCCGCTAGCGGCGCCGGCTCGCGAGCGAGGCGCGGTGCGGTCCGCGAGCGGGCTGCCGTGCCGCTGTGGCGGCGCCGCGCCAGGGTACTCAGGAATTGCCGCGCTTGAATTCTGCGTGATATTGTTCTATCGAAGCGGGGGCCGGCGACACGCCGTCCTCACCGGAACGCAATCCACCGCAGCGAGCGTCGCCATGAGTGATGTACGCCATCATCTGAGTCCACGGGACCGTCTGGAGCTATTGTGCTGGCTCACATGCGGGAGTCTTGGCGCTTATTACCTGAATGAGGACTGGCCCGACGCGGCTTTCCATGTACAGGCCGCGCACAAGTGGCTCGACCGCCGGGCGCGCGAGGCCGACTGGCTGACGGTCGCCAAGCTGACCGCTACCGCGGTGGAGATCGCGCGGCGCCACGCGCAGTTTGTCGAGGCGGACTGGGCGAGAGATGCGGTCGAGGAGATTCTCGATACCGATGAACTCGATCCTCAGGCCCGGCTCGTTCGGCAAGTCATCGCCGATTGTCAGAATGCTCTGGCGGATAAAAGGTTGGCGGATTAGCGTTCCAGTGTTCGCTCGCGCACACACGCCACCAGGTGATTGCCTCGTGCTAAAGCGCTCGCAATCGCATCGCCGCCAGCCGCGCGAGTTTGCGTTGGATTGCCCGTCGCGCGCTCACAGGCACTGCTCGCGCAAACACATCGCCGCATGATTCAGATCACGCTCGATCGCCCGCCGCACGCCGGCCGCATCGCGCGCTTTCGCGGCGTTCAGCAGATCGTCGTGCGCGTCGTTCAGCGTATCGGCGAATAGCGCCTCGCCAAACAGCAGATTCGAAATCGGCCCGACCTGCAGCCACACGGTTTCGATCAACTCCAGCAGCAGCGGCGAGCCGGCCGCCCGGTACAGAATCAGGTGGAATGCCTCATTGGCGTCGAGATAGCTTTTAGCGTCGGCGCCGCGCAACGCCTGCGCCATCTGCGCGTTCAGTTTTTCCAGCGTGTCGAGATCATGCGCCGTGAGATGCGGCACGCCGAGTTCGGCCGCCTGGCCTTCGAGGATCAGACGCACGCGCAGCACATCGTCGAATTGCTCCTTCGATAGATGCGGCACCGTCACGCCGCAATTGGGCACGTTGACGAGCGCCGATTCGGCTGCGAGGCGCTGCAACGCGGAGCGCACCGGCATTTCGCCCACGCCGAGTTCGGCGGCGACGTGGCGGATCTTGATGCGCTCGCCGGGCACGAAGCGTCCGATCGTCAGCCACTGCCGCAGCGTGTCGTAGGTCTGATCCTGCAGCGTGTGATGGCGCGATGTTTTCATAAAACTCGATGCAAAACCCCATGGAAAATGGGGTAAAAAAACCGGCGCGTCGGCGCGAGCTCAGATCAGTTCGCCAAGACACGCGTCGAACGCGGCGATCAGCTTGTCCACGTCTTCCACCGACGTGTCAGGGCACACCAGGATCATGTTGTGAAACGGCGTGATCAACACGCCGCGATTCAGCAGATACAGATGCAAAACGTTTTCCAGCTCCGGATCGAGCTGGCGTCCGGCTTCGCTGCCGTTACGCGGCGGTGTCGGCATGAACTGGAATTCGTTGCGCGCGCCGACGCGCGTCACGCACCACGCGAGGCCGTGCCGCGCGATCGCGTCGCGCAGCCCGCTCTCGATGCGCTCGGCCAGCGCGAACATATGCGCGTAGGCCGCGTCGGTCATCACCTCGGTGAGCGTGGCGCGGATCGCGCTCATGGCGAGCATGTTCGCGGTGAGCGTCGTGCCGATGCCGGAGTGTCCCGGCGGCGCACTGCGCTTGGCCTGTTGCGCACGCGCGGCGAGTTCGGCGCTGAAGCCGTACACGGCGCACGGAAAGCCGCCGCCGACCGGTTTGCCGAGAACGAACAGATCGGGCTCGAGCCCGTGCGCCTTCGTATAGCCGCCGGGGCCGCAACTGATCGTGTGCGTTTCGTCGATGGCGAGCAGCGTGCCGTAGCGGCGCATCAGCGCCTGCGCGTCGCGCCAGTAGTGCGGCTCGGGCAATACCATGCCGATGTTGGTCATCGCGGGTTCGGCGAGTACGCAGGCCACGTCGCAATCCTTCAGTGCGTTTTCCAGCGCGGCGAGGTCGTTGAATTCGATCACGCGCGTGCTGGCGAGCAGGTCGTGCACCTGGCCGATCAGACTGTCGCGCTGTTGCGGCCGGCCGTCGACCAGATCGACGAAGACGTCGTCCACGGTGCCGTGATAGCAGCCGTTGAAAATCACGATCTGCTTGCGCCCGGTCGCCGCGCGCGCCCAGCGCAGCGCGAAGCGGTTGGCGTCGCTCGCGGTCATCGCGAACTGCCAGTACGGGAGCCCGAAACGGCGCGCGAGTTCTTCGCCGACCCACGCGGCGTCTTCGCCCGGCAGCATGGTCGTGAGGCCGCGTTGCGCCTGCGCGGCGAGCGCCCGTGCGACCGGCGCCGGCGAATGGCCGAACATCGCGCCGGTGTCGCCAAGGCAGAAGTCGGCGTAGCGGTGGCCGTCCACGTCAGTGAACGCGGCGCCGCGCGCTTCGTCGACATACAGCGAGAAGGGCGTCGACCAGTCGTTCATCCAGTGCAGCGGCACGCCGAACAGCAAATGGCGCGCCGCGCGTTCGGACAGCGCGCGCGACTTCGGCATGGCCTCGACGAACGCGCGGCGTTCACGCTCGACAAGCGCCTGCGCGCGCGCCCAGTTGATGCCGTGACGGGTATTCAATGGCAATTGCATGCTCTCCAGTCGGGGTATCGGCCGTGCTCCGTGTTCCGCGCTCAGACGAGCAGTTGCAGATGCTCGCGTTCCCACGCGGTGATGCCTTGCGAGAAGGTCTCGAATTCCTTTTCCTTCACCGCGCAATACGCCTGCACGAAGCTTTCGCCGAGCACCTCGGCGAGTTCGCTGCATTTCGACAGCGCCTTGAGCGCGTCTTCGAGACCGCGCGGCAATTCGTATTCGAGGTCGTAGGCGCTTTCGACCATCGGCGCCGACGCTTCCTGCTGTTCCACCATGCCGAGATAACCGCAGGCGAGGGTGGCCGCCATGGCGAGATACGGGTTCACGTCGACGCCCGGCACGCGGTTTTCGAGCCGCCGCCCGTCCGGCCCGGAGTTCGGCACGCGGATTCCGCAGGTGCGGTTGTCGTAGCCCCAGCGCACGTTGATCGGCGCGGCGGTGAAGCGCGACAGGCGCCGGTAGGAGTTCACGTACGGCGCGAACATGGGCATGGCTTGCGGCATGTACTTCTGCAAGCCGCCGATATAGTTGAAAAACAGCGGGCTCGCCGAGCCGTCCGGCAGCGAAAAAATGTTCTGCCCGCTTTCGCGATCGACGATGCTTTGATGAATATGCGTCGCGCTGCCTGGTTCATGCTCCATCGGCTTGGCCATGAAGGTGGCGAAAATGCCGTGACGGAAGGCGGTTTCGCGCACCGCGCGCTTGAACAGGAACACGCGGTCGGCGAGGTCGAGCGCATCGCCGTGCGAAAAGTTGATCTCCATTTGTCCGGCGCCGACTTCGTGCACGAGCGTTTCGACGCCGAGTTGGGTCATTTCGCAGAAGCGCGACAGGTCCTGAAAGAACGGATCGAATTCGTTGACCGCGTCGATCGAAAACGACTGGCGGCCGGCTTCGTGGCGCCCCGCGCGGCCGAGCGGCGGGCGCAGCGGTTCATGCGGATTCTTGTTCTGCGCGATCAGGTAGAACTCCATCTCCGGCGCGACCACCGGGCGCCAGCCGCGCTCCTCATATAGCTGCAGCACGCGGCGCAACACCGCGCGCGGCGAGATGCCGATCGGCTTGCCGTCGAGGCCTACGCAATCGTGAATCACCACGGCAACCTGTTCGATCGCCCACGGCACCAGCCGCACGGTGTTCGGATCGGGTATGCAGACCATGTCGGGATCGCTCGGCCCGACAAAGCGCTCGAAATTCGCGAATTCGCCGTTGACGGTGATCATCAGCAGCGCATTCGACATATGCATCTTGCCTTCCGAGAGAAACAGGTTCTTCGGCACGATCTTGCCGCGCGCGACGCCGGTCATGTCCGGTATCACGCACTCCACTTCATGGATCCGGTGATGTTCCAGGAATTCGCGCAGATCGCCGCGTAGGTCGCTTTGCAAGGTTGACTCCAGTCGGTGGAAGACAGCGGCGCGAGGCGCTTTCGACAACGGAGCGCGCTGAGCCGCCTGTTCGGAAAAGCTGGATTTTTTTGTATCGTGGGATTTGATCAAATCATGACACGGCTTTCGCTTTTTGTAAAACTGGATGAAACCCGCGCGCGCCTCGCAACTTCGCAAGCTCGGTCGAGTTTCTTTTGCTTCAGGCGAAGTCAGTCGAGCGTGACAGCGTCTCCCACTGTTCGATCTCCGCGTTAAGCGCCGCCAGCTTCGTCTTCACCAGGTCGAGCGCATCGTTGCCGAGCAGCAGATGCACCGGCGGATTCTTTGCCGCGACGATTTCCAGCAGCGCCTGCGCCGCCTTGCGCGGATCGCCCGCCTGCTTGCCGCTCTTCGCCTCGCGCGCTTCGCGGATCGGGTCGAACAGGGCGTCATAGTCGGCGATGCTGCGGCCTGCGCGGACCATCGAGCGGCCGGCCCAATCCGTGCGAAACGAGCCGGGGGCGACGGCCGTGACCTTGATGCCGAAGCCCGCTACTTCTTTGGCGAGCGTATCGGTGATGCCTTCGAGCGCGAACTTGCTGCCGCAGTAGTACGCAATACCGGGCATCGTGATGAAGCCGCCCATCGACGTAATGTTGACGATGTGGCCCGAGCGCCGCTCGCGCATGGCGGGCAGCACGGCCTTGATCATCGCGACCGCGCCGAACACGTTGACGTCGAATTGACGGCGCAGATCGTCGAGCGGCGATTCTTCCAGCGTGCCTTCGTGGCCGTAGCCGGCGTTGTTGACGAGGACGTCGATCGGGCCGACCGTTTGAATAATCGCGGCGACGGCGGGCGCGATCGCGTCGAAATCCGTGACGTCGAGCACGACGGCGTGCGCCCGCTTGGCCGCCAACGCCGTGAACGCATCGCGCGCCGCCTCGTTGCGCACCGTGCCGACGACGGTATGGCCCGCGTCGAGCGCCGCCTGTGCGAAAGCGCGGCCGAAGCCGGAACTGACGCCGGTGATCAGAAACGTTTTGCTCATGGTGATCCACTCCTTGATTTAGTCCGTCGTCACATGGCGTGTTCGGTTGAAAACGCGTGGCATCGACGGAAACAGCTCAGGACTGGATAGTAGGAGCAGCAGGGCCGGGCGCGAATGCCGGGTCGTCTGTGTTGATTGCCTAATCCTATGAGTGGCTGGATTTTCCAATAGGGCGGTGGCACAGTGCAATCTGCTTAGCCATTGGGGACGAGGCCCGCAATGAAGCACAAACATCAAGATCCGGGCGCGCGCCAGCGCATGGTGGCCTTGCTCGAAAATCTCGCGCCGCTCGAAGGCTACAACCTCACCGTCCTGCCCGACGTGCGTTTTCTGCGCTCGAACCGGCCGCTCAGCCGCACACCGGTGCTGTACGACCCGGGCGTTGTGATCGTCTGCCAGGGACGCAAGCGGGGCTTTCTCGGCGAGACGGTCTATGTGTACGACGCGCAGCACTATCTGGCGGTTTCGGTGCCGGTGCCGTTCTCAATGGAAACCGAAGCAAGCGAGGCCGAGCCCTTGCTCGCCATCTATTTCCGCCTCGACTTCAAAGTAGCCGCCGATCTGATGCTGCAGCTCGACGAGCGCGACGCGGGCGTGCCGGCCGAACCGCGCGGCATGATGTCGACGCCGCTCGACGCGAAGCTGAGCGCGACCGTGTTGCGCTTTCTGGAAGCGATGAGCGTGCCGTTGGAAGCGGAGCTGCTAGGCCCGACGCTGGTGCGCGAAATCTACTTCCACGTGCTGACCGGCGAGCAGGGCGGATCGATGCGCGCCGCGCTGACCGCGCAAGGCCAGTTCGCCCGGATCGCCAAAGTGATCCGCAAGATTCACGCGTGTTATCGCGAACCGCTCGACATCGGGCAGCTCGCGCTGGAAGCGAACATGAGCGTGCCCAGCTTCCACTCGCACTTCAAGGCGGTGACGCGTACGTCGCCGATGCAATATCTGAAGTCGACGCGGCTTCATCAGGCGCGCTTGCTGATGGTGAGAAACGAGGTGACGGCGGCGCACGCGTGCGTGCAGGTGGGCTATGAAAGCGCCTCGCAATTCAGCCGCGAATTCAAGCGCCTGTTCGGCCGCAGTCCGGTCGAAGAGGCCGAGCGAATGCGCAAATCCTTCGCCGTGCCGCCGCCCGCGCCGGGGTCGATTTTCGTCGCGTCGCACTGAGTGGTGCATGAGCGGGGCATGAGCAGGGCATGGAGCGGCGCTGGCCTGGTGCCCACGGCGCAAAGTGTGCCTGTCCGTTCCATCGAGCCGCCGATACGCTTTGAACCCATGCTAAAAATACTCGGCAAGTCCTCGTCCATTAACGTCCGCAAAGTCCTTTGGACCTGCGCGGAACTCGCGCTGCCATTCGAACAGGAAGACTGGGGCTCCGGGTTTCGCGCGACCGGCGTGCCGGAATTTCTCGCGCTGAACCCTAATGCGATGGTCCCCGTCATCCAGGACGGCGAGTTCGTGCTGTGGGAGTCCAACTCGATCATCCGCTATCTGGCCGGCCGCTATCACGGCGAGTGGTTATATCCGGTTGACCCATGCGAGCGCGCCCGCTGCGATCAATGGATCGACTGGCAGGCGAGCGAGTTGAACCGTTCCTGGAGTTACGCGTTTCTGGCGCTGGTCCGGCATTCACCGGCGCACCAGGACCCGCCGCAGATCGAGCAGTCGTGCGCGAACTGGGCGAGGCATATGGCCATGATCGAAGGCCAGTTGCAAAAGACCGGCGCGTTCATCGCCGGAGACGTGTTTTCGCTCGCGGACATTCCGCTCGCGCTGTCCATCAACCGCTGGCTGGAAACGCCGCTGCAACATGGCGATTTGCCAGCGGTCGACGCGTATATGGCGCGTCTCGCCGCGCGCGAAGGCTACCGGATGTATTGCCGCAACGGTACGCCGTAACGCTTGCGCAAACACCCGCGCGGCTTACAACAATCCGTACGCGATGCTTACGGATTCCCGCCCATGCACGCGCTGATGCGCGGCGCGCGGCGACTCGCCTACAATGGCCACTTTTGCGACATCGATTGAAGGTTCCACGATGCGGGTATCGAAAGTTGCGCTGGCGTTGCTGGCCGCGTGTTTCACTCTGAATGCGAGCGCCGAGATGACGGCCGCGCAGTACAAACAATGGGCGCATGCCGATAACAACTCGGTCTACGCGGCGTACATCACCGGCACGATCAACGCGTTCGGCTGGGCGAACGGCGAACTGGTGTCGAAGAAGAAGCCGCCGCTCTTCTGTCCGCCGCAAAATCTCGCCATCGGCAACCAGAACGTTTATCCGTTGCTCGACGCGTTTTTTACCAACCATCCGGGTCTGTCCGACGATTTTCCGATCGGCCTTGCGATTCTCCGCGTGCTTCAAGCCGCGTTTCCCTGCTGAGGTGTGGCGCGACCGCGTAATGGGCGCGGTCCGCGCGGTTCAAGCCGCCGTCAGCGCGCCGCGCTCGTCGTTCTTCGCGTAGCCGTTCTCCACGCCCGGCAGAATCTCCACGATGTCGAAGTAGCGGTCCCAGAACGGCGTCTCGCGCAAGGCTTCGACCATGCGTTCATACGCGTGATGACTCGTTGCGTGCCACACCCAGATATCGGTGACGCGCGCCGAATAAAACTCGATGTCGTAGTAGCTCAGGCTGATCTCGTCGGCGTGATGCTTCAGGATCGGCTCGACGTGCGCGGCCAGCTGGCGGGCGCGATCGTCGGCGGGCATGGCGAGCCATTCCGGCCGCGTTTTGACGAGCATGAAGACGGTCAGTACGGATTCTTTCGCAGATGAAGTCATGAGGTTCGGTTCCTGTTGAATGTTCGGGCGCGTTGAGGCTGATGCGGTTTTCACGAAAACAGGAATAGAATACGAGCGAACACTCACATTTAAAACTCGCATTCCCGACATGGCCAAATCCGCTTCCACGCAGCATCTGAAGCCCCGTAAAGCGCCGCTTCAGCGGCGTTCGGCGCAAACCGTCGAGACCGTGCTCGAAGCGGCGGCTCGCATTCTGGAGACGCGCGGACTCGAGGGCTACACGACCAACGCGGTCGCCGAGCGGGCCGGCGTCAGCATCGGCTCGCTCTATCAATACTTTCCGAATCGCGATGCGTTGACGGTGGCGTTGATCGAACGCGAAACGGCGCAACTGGTGGCGGACATCGAGGCGGCGGCGTTACTGGAGAACTCGCGCGACAGCGTGCAAGCGATGGTGCACGCGTCCGTCGCGCATCAGATGCGCAGGCCGGTGCTCGCGCGCATCATCGATATGGAGGAGCGCCGCCTGCCGGTGGACGAGCGCAATCAGCGCATCGCCGAAACGATTCATGCGGCGCTGGTCAGCGCGCTGACGGAGAAGACGCAGGCGCCCGAACTGGACGACGTGGATCGGGTCGCGCGCGATCTGCTGGCGATCGTGCGCGGCATGGTCGACCAGGCGGGTGAGCGCGACGAGCGTGACGCCGCCGCGCTGGAAGTGCGCGTGATGCGCGCGGTGGACGGCTACGTGGCGCAGTCGAGAAGGGTGGACGGCAGCAAAGCGCCATAGCCGGCGCGCGGCCTGATGCGGGGCCACTCGAGGCCCCGCCATTCATCAAACCATCAAACCTGCACGAGCTTCGGAATCTGCACGTCCGGATTGACGTCCGCTTCGTAATCCACGCCCGCGATCTCGAAGCCGAACAACCGCAGGAAATCTGTCTTGTAGCCGCTGAAGTCGGTGAGTTCGTAGATATTCTCGTTGGTCACCTGGGTCCACAGTTCCTGCACGCGGTTCTGCACTTCGGGGTCGAGCTCCTTGTAGTCCGCGCGCAGACGGCCTTCTTCGTCGATGTGCGGCGCCGCGCCGTACAGGCTGTCCTTGTACAGGCCATAGACCTGCTCGATGCAGCCTTCGTGCGTGCCTTTCTCCTTCATGACCTTGAAGAGCAGCGACAGATACAGCGGCATCATCGGGATCGCCGAACTCGCTTGCGTGACGACCGCCTTAAGCACGGAGACGCGCGCGTCGCCGCCCTTGGCCGCGAGCTTCTCGCGAATGCCCAGCACCTTCTGGTCGAGGTCCTTCTTGGCCGCGCCGATCGAGCCGTTCCAGTAAATGTCGTGCGTGATCTTCTCGCCGAGATAGGTGAACGCCGTGGTCTTCGCGCCGTCCGCGAGCACGCCGGCTTCGAGCAGGGCGTCGATCCACATCTGCCAGTCTTCGCCGCCCATCACCGCGACGGTGTCGTCGATTTCTTTCTGGGTGGCGGGTTCGAGCACGGTTTCCTTGATGACTTCTTTGTCCGTGTCGATGCCGCGCAGATTGACGGCCTTGCCGACCGGCTTGAGCGTCGAGCTGAACACTTCGCCGCTCTTCGGATGCGTGCGCTTGGGCGCGGCGAGGCTGTAGACGACCAGGTCGACCTGACCCAGATCGCGCTTGATGACTTCGATGGTGCGCGCTTTGACTTCATCGGAGAACGCGTCGCCGTTGATGCTGGTCGCGTACAGGCCTTTTTCCGTGGCGAATTTCTCGAAGGCGGCGGTGTTGTACCAGCCGGCCGTGCCGGCCTTGGTTTCGCTGCCGGCGCGCTCGAAGAACACGCCGAGCGTGGCGGCGTCCGAGCCGAACGCCGCGCTGATGCGGGCGGCGAGGCCGTAGCCCGTGGATGCGCCGATCACGAGCACTTTCTTCGGGCCGTTGGCGATGGGGCCGCGCGCCTTGACGTAGTCGATCTGTTCGCGGACGTTGGCTTCGCAGCCGGTCGGATGGGTGGAAACGCAGATGAAGCCACGCACGCGCGGTTTGATGATCATGAAGCACCTCTTGTCGGAATTGGCGACATTATAGTGGGCCGCGTAGCGGGCCGCGATGGTTGCGGGCGCGCCGCGGCGGTTTGGCTTCGGGCAGCACTTAGGCCCCGCGCCGCGGGCAAAAAATCGGCCGCTGCCGCGCAACTTGGTAGGATTGCGCCTTTCCCGTCCGACGATTGGCTAGTGTGAAGCGCCTCATCCCCTCATTTCTGGCGGCCCTCGATAAAGGGCTGACCCTCGCCAACCCGCTCATCGCTCAAGCGCTGTGGCACCTGCGCCATCCTACGCGCCGTGGCGTGCTGAAGGCTTGCGCGGCGCTTCCGCTGCTGTTCGTGCTGTATGTGCTGATCCTGATTCCGTTTACACCGGGCATCGGCGATATCCGCAAGGCCAAGATCGAGCAGCCGGCGCAGATCCTGTCGGCGGACGGCAAGCTGCTGGCCGAATTCAAGCCGTCCAATCGCGAATGGGTCAAACTCAAGGACATCTCGCCGAACGTGGTGAATGCGTTGATCGCCACCGAAGACCACCGCTTCTACCAGCATTGGGGCCTCGACTGGCGGCGCACGGCCTCCGCCGCGCTGCATACGTTTTCCGGCGACCGGCAGGGCGGCTCGACTATCACGCAACAACTCGCCCGCAATCTCTATCCCGACGAAATCGGCCGCGCGCCGACGCTCACGCGCAAGCTGAAGGAAGCGATCACGGCCTTCAAGATCGAGGCGCTCTACAGCAAGGACGAGATTCTCGAGACGTATCTGAATACGGTGCCGTTCCTCTACAACGCCTATGGCATCGAGATGGCGGCGCGCACCTATTTCGACAAATCGGCTTCCGACCTGAATGTGCTGGAAAGCGCGACGCTCACGGGCATGCTCAAGGGCAACAGCTACTACAACCCGGTGCTGAACCCCGAACGGGCGCTGCAGCGGCGCAATACGGTGCTCGGCCAGCTGGTCAAGTACGGAAAACTGACGCCGGCCGCCTACGCGACGTTGAGCCGCCGGTCGCTGCGCATCGATTTCGAGCGCCAGACCGAGCCGCCCGGACCCGCGCCGCATTTCGCGCAGCAACTGCGCAAGTGGCTGGCGTCGTGGGCGGATCGCAACGACTACAACATGTACGCCGACGGGCTGGTGGTGCGCACCACCATCGATTCGCGTCTGCAGACCATGGCGACTCAGGCCGTGACCTTGCAGGGCAACCAGTTGCAGGGCATTGCCAATGCGGCGTGGGGCACCCGCGCGGGCTGTTCGAACGGCCGCGATCTGCTGCAGACCTTCCTGCGCGAAACGCCTGACTACCGCGTCGCCAAAGACGCCGGCCTGAGCGATGACGACGCGCTCAAGCGCGTCTCGTCCGACCGCGATCTCGTGAAGTCGGTATGCGAGTCCAAGACGCGCGTGCAGGCCGACTTTCTCGCGATGGACCCGCGCAACGGCCAGATCCGCGCGTGGGTGGGCAGCCGCGACTTCAGCCAGGACCCGTTCGACCATGTCCAGCAGGCGCGCCGCCAGCCGGGCTCGACCTTCAAGCCGTTCGTCTACGCGGCGGCTTTCGAGTCGGGCGCCAAGCCCGCCGATACCTTCGTCGACAAGCCTGTGGAAATTCCGCTGGCAGGCGGCGAAATCTGGCGTCCGAGCGACGAGGACGAGCCGAGCGAGCGCAAGATCAGCCTGCGCGACGGCCTTGCGTACTCGCGCAACCGCATCACCGCGCAAGTGATGGAGACGGTCGGACCGAACAAGGTCGCGAAACTGGCACGCGCGATGGGCGTGCGTGACAGCGAACTGGATCCGGTGCCGTCGCTCGCGCTCGGCACGAGCCCCGTCACGCTGAAGGAAATGGTTTCGGCCTACGGCACGATCGCCAACCTCGGCGGCTACGTGGAACCGGTGATGGTGACGCGCATCGAGAACCGCAAAGGCGAGGTGCTGGCCGAGTTCGCGCCGGTGTCGCCGAAACAGGAACTGCCCGCCGACACCGACCGCGTGCTGATCGACGTCATGCGCGACGTGGTGAACCGCGGCACGGGGTCGAGCATTCGCAGCCGCTTCGGCGTGCGCGGCGACGTCGCGGGCAAGACGGGTACGACGCAGGGCAACGCGGACGGCTGGTTCATCCTGATTCATCCGCAACTCGTGGCGGGCGCGTGGGTCGGCTTCAACGACAGCCGCGTGACCTTGCGCAGCGACTATTGGGGGCAGGGGGCGCACAGCGCGCTGCCGATCGTCGGCGATTTTTTCCAGCGCGCGCAGCGTTCGAGGCTGGTCGACAGCCGCGTCAAATTCGCAACCGACCAGGAGCCGGGCTGGTTCGCCGAACGCTCGGGCAGATTGCGCAATTGGTTCCAGAATCTGTTCGCGGGGTCGCCGGCTAAGCCGGAGGCGCCGGTTGTGCAGCGCGGGACGACGCGTCGGCCGCCGGCTGCTGTGCCCGAACAACCTGCGGTCGCGCCGTTGGCGTCGGCCTCGGTGGCCGAGCCGCGCGCAGTGCCGCAGCCGCCGATGCTGCCGGCGCCGGGTTCAGCGCCGGCGGCGGCGAGCGGGGCGGTCGATGGTGAAGCGCGCGGCGGCGGCGAACCGGCACTGGCGCCGACGCCCACGCCGG
The DNA here is from genome assembly GCF_046028095.1 of Paraburkholderia phytofirmans. Classification (GTDB taxonomy): domain Bacteria; phylum Pseudomonadota; class Gammaproteobacteria; order Burkholderiales; family Burkholderiaceae; genus Paraburkholderia; species Paraburkholderia phytofirmans_A. The sequence goes on along the minus strand of NZ_JAQQDJ010000005.1, from coordinate 151,677 downwards.
ACGATGTGGTGCCGCCGGACGCGGGCAGTCCGGCTAACGCGTTGCCGGAGACGTCGGCGGGTGGGCGCGGGTCGCCGTGAGCGGTGTTGCGTAGCGCTGCGTGGCTGAGCCGAGGCAGCGCTTTTCGCTGGTGCGGCTCAACGCGCGCGGCGCATTCCACAAATGCGCCTGAGCCGCACATTAATTTTCATCAGCGCGGCCGGCCACAAGCCACGCTTTCTCATCGTCACGGCGACCTTTAGCGCTTCGCTTCGCCCGCACCCAGCCAGCGCCGCTACGACCCCGCCGCCTTGCCTGCCCCCGCCACCTCCGGATCCGAAAACCCCGCTGACGCCTCAAGCGCAGCATCGTGATGCAGCAACAGCACGGCCGCGACGCCGACGAGCCCCGCGCCCGACAGGCACAGCAAACCGGCGCCGAAGCCGCCGGTGCTGTCCTTGATCCAGCCCATCGCATACGGTCCGAAGAAACCCGCCAGATTGCCCAGAGAATTGATCGCGGCGATGCCGCCCGCCGCCGCCGCGCCCGACAGGAACGAGGCCGGCAAGGTCCAGATCACCGGCAGGCAGCCGAAGATGCCGAACCCGGCAATCGACAGCGCGATCATCTTCTGCACCGGATTGTCGAGCCCGGCGGCCGCCGCGATGCCGCCCGCCGCCACCAGCAGCGCAATCGCCACGTGGCGTTTGCGTTCGAGCTTGCGGTCCGAGTGCCGTCCCCAGAACACCATGCTGATCACGCCGACGATGTACGGCAGCGACGTCACGAAACCCGTCTGCAAGTTGGTGAGCCCAAACGCTTTGACGATCTGCGGCAGGAAGAAGCTCAGCCCGTAGTTGGTTGCATTCGCACCGAAATAGATGAGCGCGACCGCAAGCACGCGTGGATTGAACAACGCTTCTTTTACGCTGAACGTATGCACAGCTTCGCGATGCGCGCGCTCCTGCTTCTGGCGCGCGACCAGCCAGTCGCGTTCGTCGGCGGCGAGCCAGGTGGCGTCGGCGGGCTTGTCGGTGAGGTAGGAGAGCACGACGAACGCGAGCACCAGCGCGGGCGCGGCCTCGATCAGATAGACCCACTGCCAGCCGGCCAGTCCGGCGAAGCCGTCCATCGACAGCAAAGCGCCCGAAATCGGGCCGCCGATCACCGTGGACAGCGGAATCGCCGCCATGAAATAACCGACCACGCGACCGCGATACGCAGCAGGAAACCATAGCGTGAGCAGGAAGATGATGCCCGGAAAGAAACCCGCCTCGGCCACGCCGAGCAGAATCCGCAGGCCGTAGAACACGTGCGCGGCGGAGAGTCCCGTGAAGCGCGCAATATCTGGGATATACGCCATCGCACCCGCGAGAATGCCCCACGTGAACATGATCCGCGCGATCCAGCGGCGCGCGCCGAATTTCTCCAGCAGCAGATTAGATGGGACTTCGAAGAAAAAATACGCGATGAAGAAAATCCCGGCGCCGAAACCGAAAGCACTCGCGGACAGGCCGAGCGCCTTGTTCATCTGCAGTGCAGCAAAGCCGACGTTGACCCGGTCGAGATAGGCAATGAAATAACACAGGATCAGGAACGGCACGAGCCGAACCGTTACGCGTTTCATGGTGCGTGCTTCGAGCTCCATCGATGTCTCCTCCGGTTCAGCGTCCGGCTGGTTTAAATGATGTCGTTACAGACTAGACGCTGAAAACCGATTCCGGAAGATTTTTGCGCAGTGCTCAGGTCCATGGAACGTGAACCTTGTCGAGATTGCGGTCGAGCTGGTATGCCGCGCTGATCAGCGCGAGATGCGTCAGCGCCTGCGGAAAATTGCCGAGCGCTTCGCCGCTGGTGGCCACTTCCTCGGAAAACAGGCCGACGTGATTCGCGTACGCGAGCATCTTCTCGAACACGAGGCGGCCTTCGTCGACGCGTCCGGCGCGCGCCAGCGCTTCCGCATACCAGAACGAACAGGCGCTGAAGCCGCCTTCGATGCCGGGCAAACCGTCGAGCGTCGTGCCGCGCGTGTAGCGGAAGATCAGCGGATCCACTTTCAGTTCGCTGCCGATCGCGTCGAGCGTGCCGAGCCAGCGCGGATCGGTCGGACCGATGAAGCGCACGAGCGGCATCATCAACGCGGACGCATCGAGCCGTTGCGAATCCGGCGTCTGCACGAACGCGTTCAGTTCCTCGTTCCAGAAGTGCTCGTGGATATCGGCGTGGATTGCGTCGCGCGTGTCGAACCAGCGTTTGAGCGGCGCGGGCAGGGAACGCTTTTCCGCGAGACGTAGCGCGCGGTCCACCGTGACCCAGCACATCAGCCGCGAATGGAGCAGGGGCCGCAGGCCGTTGCGAAACTCCCAGATGCCGTGGTCCGGTTCGCGCCAGTGTTCGACTACGTAGTCAACCGTGCGCGTGACGTCGCGCCAGCCGTCGTGCGAGATCGCGGCGCCGTACTTGTTGTACAGATAGATCGCGTCGAGCAGCGCGCCGTACACGTCGAGCTGGACCTGATCGCGCGCGGCGTTGCCGACGAGCGGCACGCCCGCCACGCCGTTCTCGTTCGACAGCGCCGTGATTTCGGTTTCTTCCGGCGGCTCCTTGCCGTCGATGGTGTACATGACGTTCAGCGAGCCGTCCGAGTCGCATTGCCGGCTGCGTCCGGCGATCCATGTCATGAAGTGCCGCGCTTCGCCGGTATAGCCGAGACGCAGCAGCGCGTACACGGAGAACGCGGCGTCGCGAATCCACGTGTAGCGGTAGTCCCAGCGGCGCGAACCGTCGAGCGCTTCGGGAAGCCCGAAGGTCGGCGCGGCGACGATCGCGCCATGCTCGCTGGAACTCAGCAGCTTCAAGGTCAGCGCCGAGCGCATCACGACTTCGCGATAGCGGCCGCGATAAGTGGATTGCGCCGACCAGCTTTGCCAGTAGCGGATCGTATCGGTGAGCGCCGCTTCGCAATCGAACGATTTTTCGCGCAAGTCTTCGGCGTCGCCGAAAACGAAGCCCGCCGTCTCGCCATGGCTCAGCTCGAATTCCGCGTGCGCGGCGCCGTGGTCGAGCGCGAGCGGCAAGGTGCTGTTCAAACGCAGTCGCATGCCGCCTTCAATGCCAGCGTTCGCGGCGGCGAGAAAATTCACGCTGCCTTCCTTGTCGATCTGAGCCGTGTGTGCGCCGCGCGCATAGTCGAAGCGCGGCTCGCAACGCATCCTGAACGCCATGCGCCCATGCACGACCCGCACTACGCGGATCACGCAGTTGGGTAGCGGCGTGGCGCCGTCGGCGCCGCTGCCATCCTCGGGCACCGGCATGAAGTCCATCAGTTCGCACACGCCCTCGGGCGTCATGAAACGGGTCAGCAGGACATTGGTGTCGGGCAGATACATCTGCTTGACGTTGGCGCCTTCGAACGTGGGTTCGATCGAGAAAGCGCCGCCGCGCGACGGCTCGAGCAGGCCGGCAAAAATCGCCGGTGAGTCGATGCGCGGAAAGCACATGAAGTCGATCGAGCCGCGCAGCGAGACGAGCGCCGTGGTCTTCATGTTGCCGATCATGCCGCGCGCGTCGGTCGGCAGGGCGGGTCTCGGTGGAACAGGTCGTTGATCGGGCATGTCTGCACACTCCGTGAAGCGAGCCGCGATGCGCTCATACGAAACCCGTGAGCAATGTCCGTGCCGCGCCGTTCGAGCGGGCCGGGCGGCGATTGTTCGGACGCCGGCAACAGTGTTTTCGGATGGTGAGGCTGATCTCTGACGCGTGATTGCGGATAATTTCGCGATTGGTCAATCCGCAAAAATTGTGCAGGTGATACATGTTCAACACTGTCTCAGGCCGCATACCTGAACGGGACGAGGCACCCGGGGCGCTTGCGGCGCGAAACGCATTGTCGGGACGCGCCCGTGCCTTCATCGCGGCTGTGGCCGCGTGCGCGAGCCTCGTGGGCTGCGCCAGTTCCAGCGACGTGGTCGCCACCAGCAAAGCCAATACTTATACGGTCGCGGCCAGCGCGACAGGCGGACGCCTCGCGTGGGCCCGCGCGCATGAGCATGCGATGAGCGAGGCGCGCGATTACTGCGAGCGTCGCGGCATGCAGACCAGCGTGACGACGGAAACCGTTAGCGGCGTGCAAGGGCTGACGGAGCATGGGTCGTCGATGAGTTTTGAATGTCATCCGAAGTTTTAGGGGCAATGCCCGGCACAAAGCGAATGGCTCGACGACGCGTTGCTAGCGCACGCGAGAACGCGTGGCTGGGCAATCCCGCGCGCGAGCTGGCCTGAGCATGATCACTGCATGGCTAGCCATGTCGCTGCGTTTTCCACGACGGGACCCCAGTCGCCCTCGTGTGTCTGCCGCAGCACGGTCACGCCTTTCACCCACGGGCTGGCGGTTCCGTGGCGGCCCCAACGCCAGTCGCCGGAAGTGTTGAGCGGCACGCAAGTCGGTTTGCCCATCATCGCGGCAAGATTGGCGACGGCCGAGTCCACCGCGACCACCGCGTCCAACTCCCCGATGCACGCGGCGGTATCGTCGAAAAAATGGATGCCGGGCAGATAGCGGTCGACATCGCCGGCCGGTGCGCCGGCCGCGGCTTCGGTCACCGGGTGGTGCAGATTCACGAACCGTATCCGGTCGCTCAGGAAGGAGTCCGTCACGATCCGGTTCAGCGCCCCGAGCGGCAGGCTGCGGCGGGTAGCCCAGCACCGCATCGTGCTGCCGACGTGAGGCAGGTGTCGCTGATAGCAATCCCAGAACAGGCCGACCAACCGCTTTCCCGGATGTTGCTCGCGCAGTTGCCGAGCCCACTCCGCCGCAATCTGCTGTTCTGCATGCGGAGCCCGCATGTATGGCCGGAACCGGAACCCGGAGGGTTGCCGCGCGGCACTGAGAAGCGGCAGATGCAGCAGCGTCGCGTACAGATGCGGCGCGAACGCCTCCACGCGCAGCTGTACCGCGTCGGGCAGTGCACCGTGCGAGGCCGACGGACGTTTCGCGCTGACGACTTCGCACTCGGGCAGCGACGCCTGCATGAGCGCATGCGCCTGCGGGTCGCAAGTGATCATCACAGTCGCGCCGGCGGCCCGCCAGTCAGCCACGCAGGCCGCCAGCAGAAAGTTATCGCCGAAACCCAGCTGATGTGTGATGAGCACGCGTCGATCGCGCAGGTCGGATTCGCCGGCCCATTCAGCGACGCCAACCGGACGATAACTGGCTGCATCGCCGGATTCGTTGCGTTTGAGCCAGTGGGCGAAGCCACGCGTGTCTGCTGCCTTGAGCATCGCCTCGCCCAGAAGATGCCCGGCCGTCGCGACGATCCGCGGCGTCGCTGATGCAGAGCGCTGGCGCGCCTCGTCCAGTTGCGGGATCGCGCGTTCGAGATCGCCGGCCATCATCAGGCTATAGCCGAGTCGCAGCCGGGAGAGCGCGGGCTCGCTCGACATCGACGGATCATGCGCGCGTGTCTCGACCGCCTCGACGTGGCGGCCTTGCAGGTCCAATGCGCAAGCGCGCATCGCAAGAAAATCGGGGTGCTGCGCGCCGAGCGCCAGCGCCCGGTCTGCCCACGGAAGGAGTTCGTCCTCACGCGTGAGCGCGATCAGCGTGTCGCAGATCGCGCTCACGTTCGCAAGATCGTGCGGATCGTGCTCATGACGCGCATAGGCGGCGTGAAGCCGCTGTTCAAGTTCGATGGTGGTCGTCAAGTGCCGAACGCTCGGTAGTCATTGTTCACGAGCCTTTCGCAGAGCTCGACATACTGCAGGACAGCTTCGCCGGGCACCCCGGTTGCCAGCATGTTCTGCACGATCTGCTGCGGGCTCCAGAGACTCCGGTAGCGGTCATACATCACCTTCATGCAGGCGAATTTGCGCAGGTTGCAGTAAGCCATGAGCAATTGCATGACCTCGCTGGAGGCGAAGGTCCGGACGTCGAGCGCGCCGACCATTCCCATCATCGTGTCGTCGTCGACATGCCGCCACATGTTGAACGCGGCATGAAAACCGAATGTCGGGCTGTCAGGGCGGCCGTGCTCACAAGCAAACCGGGACGCGACATGCGCAGGCGCAAAACGGATACCGTACTCTGCTTCGAGCAACGGCCGATAGGCCCGGCAGATCAGGTCGTCTTCGTTCACGTCAGGCAGAAATCGCTACAACATATCGGGAGACGACAAGGACGCGCATTGTACGACCCGAGCTCGAGCATACCTTGTCAAATGTGTGGAGCCGCTGCGGCATCGGTTCGCATGCCGATGACATTCCCGTTTCGGGGAAGCAGGGGCTGAAAAGCCCCCGCGCCGGTCTGGGTGCCGGCTCATCCGGTCACGCCAATTCCATCACTTCTTATCGAATGTAACCAGGTTCTTGTCTTTCGTATCAGCCACGAAAATCGCCAGCAACTTCGCGGGTTCCGTATCGCTCGCGTTTTCGCTCACGGTGTGATGCACGCCGGGCTTCTCGGTCCAGTGCTCACCTGCATGGTAGACGCGTTCTTCGCCGTTGTTCACGCGGCTGCGGATCGCCCCCGACAGCACGTAGCCGACCACGAAAGCCTGGCCGTGCCGATGCGGCGTCGACTTGCCGCCGGGTGCATACTCGACGACGAGCGCCGTCATCGTCTTGCCCGGCACGTTGGCGATCGCCTCGGTGAACGCGGGCGTGATCGTTTCGTGCGGCGCGTCTGCGTCAGCGGCGAATGCGGACTGTGCAGTCCCGAGAACGGAGAGGCTGGCGAACGTGGCCGTCGCGATCAGTGTGCGGATTTTCATGCTGTGACTCCTGACAAAACGTTAAAGGTTTCCTTGCTCGATTCCGCTGACGACGACGCCCAGCTCGACGCCACCGCGTCCAGTTCGGCACGCGCGCGGTGAAGCGCTTCAGTACGCGCCTCGGGATTGGCAAACTGCAGCGGCTGGGCATCGACAAAGGTCGGCTCGGCCACGCCGAGAAAGCCGAACGCGGCCTTCAGCGAAGGCGTCAGCGCATCCATGCCTTCATAAGGTGAACCCGCGCGCAAATCCGCGCCGCGGCTCGTGATGAACAGCACCTTCTGACGTGAAAGCTGACCGACCACGCGGCCGTCGTCCGCATTCACATAGGTCAGGCCAGTACGCGTGATGCTGTCGATAAACGCCTTGAACGCGGAGGGCATCGACCAGTTGTACATGGGCATGGCGAAGACAAACGCATCGGCGTCGAGCAGGCGCTGGCACAACGCATCCGAACCGGCCAGCGTCGCCTTCATGGCAGGCGTGCGATCCTGCGCGGCCGTGTACGTGGCGATGGCGAAAGCCTCGTCGACGTGCGGCGGGGTGTCGATCGTGACATCCAGATAATCGACTTCGAACTGCGCGCCTTCTTCGCGCAGGCGTTCCAGAAAATAGCGGCTCAATGCGCGGGAGTTGGATCGCTCGCGCTTCGCGCTGGCGTCGACGTGCATGATCTTCATGATTTCCGTCCTTCCGTGAGGCTGGGTGGTTTAGCTTGGGAGCAGATTAAATGCTCGAATGGCTTTGTGAAATGACCGATTTCCGGTAATTCAAGGTGACCACTTGGCCAGCCTCCAGTAGGCGGCACGGAGCGGACTAGCGCATAAAAATGAAACAGTCATATGCCGGAAGCGACCCTTGAGAATATCTGACTTTGCAGATAAAGTTAAACGCACTGAACAAGGGGGCACGAATGGACCACTACACGCCGGAAAGTTTCAGCCTGACGCTGAGCGTGGGTTTCTCGATCAACAAGGCACGCAACCTGTTGATCAACGAAATGGACGCGGCGCTGAAGGATCTGGACATCACCAGTCAGCAGATGGGCATTCTGCTGTCCATGCGCCGGGGCATCGCCACCACGCCGTTGGAATTGTCGCGGCTGCTCGGCATCGACACTGGCCTGATGACGCGCATGCTCGACAAGCTGGAGATCAAGGGCTTGCTGGAACGCTCGCGCAGCATCGAAGACCGCCGTGTCGTCAACCTGAAGCTGACGAAAGAGGGCGAGGCCATCGCCGCGCAGCTTCCGGAGATCGCGCCGGTGGTGCTGAACCGCCGTCTGAAGAAATTCACGAAAGCCGAATTCGAGGAGTTGCGCCGTCTGCTGAACAAGTTTCTCGCAGAGTAGGCGAGGCCGGCCAAACAGGCTGCGAACGCTCGCGGCATTTTTTTCAACCTTTTATCTGACAAGTCAGACAATGAAACCACAGTTAATTCCACGGATAGCCGGCTCGCGGATCGCGAAGACCGGCGTGACGGTGATCTTCGCGGCCGTACTGTCCGCCTGCGCGAATTACGCCGGTATCTCGAGCGACAAGCAGATGGCGCAGCCGCAGACCTACGCGACTCAGCAAAGCATTCCGCAGGACAACGGCCATTGGCCGGCCGCCGATTGGGCGGATCAGTTCGGCGACGCGCAACTGAAGGCCTTGCTCGCTGAAGCGTTGAAGGGCAATCCGTCGGTCGAGCAGGCCCGCGCTCGCGTCGCCGCGGCCGCCGCGTACAGCGACACGGCGAAGGCCAGCACCCTGCCGAAAGTCGGCACGGACTATTCGCTGACGCGCCAGCAGTATTCGGGCACGGCGCTCGTGCCGCCGCCGTACGGCGGTTCGTGGCAAACGGAGAACAAGGGCTTGCTGTCCGCGTCCTACGATCTCGATCTGTGGGGCAAAAATCGCGAAGCGCTGAAAGCCTCGCTGTCGCAGCTGCAGGCGACCCAGGCGGACGAGGAAGTCGTCAAGCTGTCCCTCACGTCGGCTACAGCCCGCGACTACAACCAGCTTGCGCGGCTCTACACATTGCGTGACATCGCGCAGGAAGAAATCACGCAGCGCGAACAGATCGACCGCATTACCGCCGGTCGCATTGCAACGGGCCTCGACACGCAAGTGGAACGCAAGACGGCGCAGGCGAATCTCGCCACCAGCCGCGCGACGCTGGCTGCGATCGACGGCAGCATCGTCACGACGCGCTATCAGTTGGCCGCCTTGCTCGGCGCCGGACCGGACCGCGGTCTCGCCATCGCGCGCCCGACACTCGGCGTGGGCGACGAAGTGCGCCTGCCCGACAACCTGCCGGCCGATCTGGTGAGCCGCCGCCCGGACCTGGTCGCGGCGAAATGGCGTGTCGACGCGCTCACGCACGACGTCAAGGAAGCCAAGGCCGAGTTCTATCCCGACATCAACCTGAGCGCCGCGATCGGTCTGGACGCGTTCGGATTCGGCCGTTTCCTGACGGCGGCGAGCCGGACGGCGTCGGTCGGCCCGGCGATTCATCTGCCGATTTTCGACGGCGGTCAATTGCGCGCGCAATTGAAAGGGCGTTACGCCGATTTCGACTACGCCGTCGCCACGTATAACCAGACGCTGGTCACCGCCTTGTCCGAAGTCGCGACGCAGCTCGCGCAAATCCGTTCGACGGACGAGCAGCTCGCCGACGCACAAGCCGCCCAGGAAGCCGCCCGCGGCGCCGATCAGTTAGCGCTCGTGCAATACAAGGCCGGCCTCACGAATCAGTTGACGGTGCTGAACGCCGATACCACGGCGCTCGCCGCCGACCAGCAGGTCGCGAATCTGAAGATGAACCGGCGCGACCAGCAGATCGCGCTGGCCGCGGCGCTCGGCGGCGGTTATGTCGATAACGCCGCCTCCGTCGCCAGCAGCGGCGCCGCCGTTCCAGCCGCTTCCGCCAATCCCGTCGTCGCCGCCGCGCGTTAAAGCGCCATCGCGACACTTTGCCAATCTGTCAGGACCCACATCATGAGCGACACGATCAAAACCAGCCGCACGACGGCGGAAGCGGACAAACCCCTGCAAACGCAGGCCCCCGCGAAGCGCAAACTGCTGCTTTCCCTGCTGGCCGCCACCGTCGTGCTGGCCGGCGCGGGCTACGGCGCGTACTACTACACGAGCGGGCGCTACTACCAATCCACCGACGACGCCTACGTGAGCGGCAACCTCGTGCAACTGACGCCGCAAGTGAGCGGCACGGTGGTCGCGGTCAACGCCGACGACACGCAGATCGTCAAGCAGGGCGCGCCGATCGTCACTTTGGATAACGCCGACGCGAAGGTCGCGCTGTCGAACGCGGAAGCGACGCTCGGCCAGACCGTGCGCCAGGTGAGCGGCCTCTATGTGAACAACGATTTCTACGCGGCGACCGTCGCGCAACGTCAGTCGGATCTGGCCCGCGCCAACGACGACCTGAAGCGCCGTCAGGCAGTGGCCGAAACGGGCGCGGTGTCCGGCGAGGACATCGCTCATGCGCGCGACGCCGTCAGCTCCGCGCAGGCCGCGCTCGACGCCGCGCGTCAGCAGGCCGAGGCCAACCATGCGCTGACCGACCGCACGTCGATCGAACAGCACCCGAACGTGCAGGCCGCGGCCTCGAAAGTGCGCGACGCCTACCTGAGCTACGCGCGCAACACCTTGCCCGCGCCCGTGACCGGCTACGTCGCGCGCCGTTCGGTGCAGGTCGGCCAGCGCGTGGCGCCGGGCACCCCGTTGATGGCGATCGTGCCGCTCGACGGCGTGTGGGTCGACGCGAACTTCAAGGAAGGCCAACTGCGGCACATGCGCATCGGCCAACCCGTCACGCTCACCGCGGACGTATACGGTTCGAGCGTCAAGTATCACGGCCGGGTCGAGGGCTTCTCTGCGGGCACGGGCGCGGCCTTCGCCACGCTGCCCGCGCAGAACGCCACCGGCAACTGGATCAAGGTCGTGCAGCGTCTGCCTGCGCGGATCCTGCTCGACCAGAATGAACTGAACGCGCACCCGCTGCGCATTGGCCTGTCGATGGATGTGGAAGTGGACACGCACGATGAAACCGGCGCTCAACTCGGCGCGGCGATCAACACCTCGTATCACACCGACGTATTCGCGCGCTACGGCGACGAAGCCGACGCGGAGATCGCCCGGATCATCGAGCAGAACATGCCGGCGAAGCACGAGGTGGCCGCAAGCCCCACGCAGAAAAATACCCCACGCAAGGCCGGTTGAATCCGTGACCACCGAGCGCCTTTTTTTCGCGCATTTAACTGATAAGTCAGATAGTTTTGCCTTCCTCGACAGGTGATGAAATGAATGGATCGACGCAGCCCGCCACGCTGCCGCCGCTGACCGGCGGCAAGCTGGTGCTGGCGACGCTTGCCGTGGCGCTCGCCACGTTTATGAACGTGCTGGACTCATCGATCGCGAACGTGGCGATCCCGACGATTGCCGGCAATCTCGGCGTCTCGGTGGACGAGGGCACGTGGGTGATCACGCTGTTCGCCGCCGCCAACGCCATCGCGATTCCGCTGACCGGCTGGCTCGTGCAGCGTGTCGGGCAGATCAAGCTGTTCGTCTGGGCGATTCTGTTGTTCGTGCTGTCGTCATGGCTGTGCGGAATCGCGCCGAATCTGCCGGTGCTGCTCGCCGCGCGGATTCTGCAAGGCGCGGTGGCGGGTCCGTTGATCCCGCTGTCGCAAGCCATTCTGCTCGGCTCGTATCCGAAAGAGAAATCCGCGACCGCGCTCGCCTTGTGGGCGATGACCGCAACTGTCGGCCCGATTGCCGGCCCGGCGCTCGGCGGCTGGATTACCGACAGCTACTCGTGGTCATGGATTTTCTACATCAACATTCCGGTGGGCCTCTTCGCAGCCGGCGTGACGTGGGCGATCTATCGCACCCGCGAAACCCCGACGAAGAGCTTGCCGATCGACAAGGTGGGCCTGCTTTCGTTGATCGCATGGGTCGGTTCGTTGCAGATCATGCTCGACAAGGGCAAGGATCTCGACTGGTTCAACTCGCCGGTGATCATCGCCCTGACCGTATTCGCGGCGATCAGCTTCGCGTTCTTCGTGATCTGGGAGTTGACGGAAAAGAATCCGATCGTCGATTTGCGCCTGTTCGGCAAGCGCAATTTCCTTGGCGGCACGATCGCGATTTCGGTGGCGTACGCGGTGTTTTTCTCCAACCTCGTGCTGTTGCCGCAGTGGATGCAGGAGTATCTGAACTACCGTTCCGTCGATGCCGGTCTGGCCACCGCACCGCTTGGCATCTTCGCCGTCATTCTCGCGCCGGTCATGGCGAAGATCATGCCGAAGTCCGATGCGCGGGTTCTGGCGACGCTGGCTTTCGTCGGTTTTGCCGGCGTGTTCTTCATGCGCTCGAACTACACCACCGGTGTGGACACGTGGACGCTGGTCTTGCCGACGCTGTTGCAAGGTATTCCGACGGCGCTCTTCTTCGTGCCGCTGACCGCGATCATTCTGTCCGGCCTTGCGCCCGACCGGATTCCGGCCGCGGCCGGCCTGTCGAACTTCGCGCGGGTGTTCGCCGGCGCGGTGGGCACGTCGCTGGCCTCGACGGGATGGAACGACCGGACGATCCTGCATCACTCGCAACTGGCCGAGCAGACGAGCGTGAACAATCCGACTTACACGGCCGCGCTGGATGCGCTGCAAACTACTTTGGGCGGCAGTCACGCCCAGGCGATGGCCTTCTTCGAACGCTCGATGAACACTCAGGCGGCCATGCTCGGACTGAACGATATTTTCTGGCTGTCGGCGGTGATCTTCGTATTGATCATCCCGCTGATCTGGGTGACGAAACCGGATCGCTCCAGTTCGGCCGCGGCGGCGGGAGCGGGTGGTCATTGAAGGAAGCACAGGCGGCGAGCGGCATGGTTACCCGTATTTACTATTGCCTGTTCGCCGCCTACGATAGATTCATATTTCCGGCTGAAAACACGCGTGAGCGTCATGGCTGAAATCCGATAGGCGGCTTTTAGACCAGCTTACAAACTAACTTACAAGCCAACTACAAACCGGCTTGCAACGGGATCAAGTCGAACCGATGCAAGCTTTCCGACAGGCACCGTCGATACATGAGCGATCTGGCTCAACACGGTGACCTGAGCGGAAGACCCGAGCGTAGCGCGCAACAGCGGTTGCCATAAAAAATACCGCGCATCCGAGGTCTTCCGTTGTTCCTGTGCGTCTTACGGCACTAACGTCTTGCGGGAGAGCGCCATGATTCGCGCCGAACGTCGGATTGTGTTCGCGGCCATTGCGGTGTTCGTCGCGCTGGGTGGCATGGCGACAGTCATTCACGGTGTGCTGTTCGACATTCGCGATTCCATGTTATATGGCGGGATCTCGCTGGTGCTCGGCGTCGCGGTGCTGGCGCTGATGCTGACGCCGCGACCGACGGATAGCTCCTGAAATCAGGCTCGAAACTGCAAACTGAAATATCGCCGAGCCAACAAAAACGGCGCGCCACCGGTTTCCCGGTTGGCGCGCCTTTGAGTTTTGCATCGGCCGGCCCGCAATGCGCCGGCCGTCTTGCGCAGACCGTTATTCCGCCGCGGCCCCGTGATTGCATCCCGCGTGATGGACGTGACCCGCCTGGCTGTCATCCCATGCCGAGCCGAGAATGATCTTGCAGAAGTTAAGCCGCTTGTAGCTGGGATCTTTCATTTCCAGCACATCGGCTTTGACGTTGCCGAACGTGGTTTCGGGTTTGCTGATCGTGCCTTGCGCGAACGCGTCGATGATCATGTTCTTGAAGTCCTGCTCGCGCGGATGCGCGGCCACCACGCTCACGCGTTGCGCGTCGTCGAACTCGTGATAGCGCATGCCGAGCACGTCCATTTCGACGCCCGCGGTCACCAGCGAAACCACCGGCTTCAGATGCTCGGGAACACCCGGCGTGGTGTGAAGCGCGATCGACAACCAGACCTGTTCGATGTCGTACTCGTTGACGCCATAGCTCTTGAGAAAGTCGCGCGCGGCATTGGCGCCGTCCACTTCGAAGCGATCTGTCTTGCTGGCGTAGCCCGGCGTGAGGCCCATGTCATGAAACATCGCGCCGATATACAGCAACTCGGGGTCGTACGCGAGGTTGCGGCGCGCACCGGTCAACGCACCCCACAGGAAAACGCGGCGCGAGTGATTGAACAGCAGATCGTTCTCGGTGTCGCGGACCAGATCCGTTGCGGCTCTTGCGAGACGGCTGTCTGGGATTTGAATGCCGGCAATGGTCGTACTCATCGAATTTCTCCTGGACAAAGATAGTGCCTCGTGAGGCGATGGACTTCGTGTCGTTCGGGCAATGTCCATGCAGCGGTCTGGATTGGGTCGCTGTGAGCACTGTCCGGGGATGTCCAAGTATCCGTCGGAGTCGTATCGAGGGGAGTGGCAATCGACCGGCAAAGCGTGCCAGTGATACGCCGTTTTCTGCCACCCGCGCGCGCGGTTTGCGGCGGACGGCAATTCCCAGCGCGCCTCCTGCGCGGCCGCCGCTTATTTCGCGGCCAGCGCCGGCTTGCTGCCGAGCAGCGCCCACTGCCCATTTTCGACGACGAGGTTGACGCTCTTCACGCCGATCACGCGACGCGCGGCCGGGTCGAAGGTCGCCTTGCCGAATACGACGCTCGGCACGTCATGCAGCTTCGGCAGCGCGTCGCGCACGGCGCGTCGATCGGTGCCGCCCGCGCGCAGTGCGTACGCGGCGATGATCGTGGCGTCGTAGGCGAACGCATTGAAGGCGTCGGGCTGATGGTGATACTTCGCTTCGAAGCCGCGCACGAAATGCTGGACTTCGGGGCTGGGGTCTCCGGGGAAGAAACTGGTGTTGGTCGTCACGCCGTTGACGGCATCGCCGCCGAGTTCCATGAACTTCGGCGAATACACCGAGCTCGCGGCCACGATCGGCAAAGTAATGCCGCTCGTACGGGCCTGCCGCGCGATCTGCGCGCCGTCGGAGTAGTACGAGATCAGCACGAACGCGTCGGGATGCGCATCGCGCGCACGCAGCAGCGTCGCGCGGAAATCTTTGTCGGTGGGCTGGTAGCCTTCGGCGGCCACGACCTGCGCGCCACGCGCGGCAGCGGCCTTCACGAACACGTCCTTGCTCGCGCGGCCCCAGTCGGTGTTCTGGAACAGCACGGCGATCCGCTTGAAACCCTGCTTGACGGCAAGGTCCGCGAGCAGCGGTTGCGCGTCCGCCTGACTCACCGACGGGCTCCAGATGAAGTCGCCGCCTTTGGTGAAGTCGGGATGCGAATTGGTGAAACCCAACTGCACGAGGCCGGCGCGCTGATAGATCGGCGAGGCCGCCATCGAAGCCGGGCTCGAGAAGTCGCCGAGTTCGATCAGGATGCGTTTGTCGTCGACGAATTTCTGCGCGATGCCGACCGCCTGGCGCGGATCGCTCTGGCTGTCTTCGAACACATACTGCAAAGGATGGCCGTTGATGCCGCCCTGGCTGTTGATCTCGTCGAGCGCGAGATCGAAGCCGGCTTTCCATTGCGCGCCGTATTGCGCGTTCGGACCGGTCAACGGTCCGCTGACGCCGAAGAAAACCGGCTCGCCGCTGGCCGGCGCGGCGTGGGATGCGGTGTGGAAGGAGAGGGCGAGCACGGCAGCGCCGACCAGGGTGAAGAGTCGCTGGTACAGCGTGGATGGACGCAACGCGGACATGAGTGGTTCCCCGGAAATAAGTCGGACTCCGAGTCTCCAACGCATCACATCGTGCGGCAACGAAGCGATTGGCATATCCATATTCGCTGGCCGCCGTGCTGCGACGCGCGACGCGATATGAGGCCTAAGGTTGCGCCGGAAACACCGGCTCGCCCAACGTGAGCATTAGCCGGTTCGCCCACGCGAAGATCGCAATCGCGTGGCTCAGATCGACAATCTGCGTATCGTCGAGTCCTACGCGGCGCAGCGCGTCGAGCGATTGCGGGTCGATCGCTTCCGGATGTAGCGTGAGATCGATCGCATAGCGCACGATGACGCGTTCGCGCTCCGTTGTGCCGGCGGTTTCAGGGTCGGCGAAAATCTGCTGGATCACGTCGTCGCGCTTCGCGAGTTGCTGGAAGCGCTGCGCATGCACCGACGCGCAATACACGCAGCCATTCACGCGCGACACCACCGTGCTCGCCAGTTCGCGCTCGGCGCGCGACAGGCCGCCGGGCGCATACATGATGCTGTTGAATGCGCCCGAACGTTGCCGCAGGATTTCGGCTTCGTGTACCAGCAGCAGGTAATAGTCGGAGGTCTTCGCTTGCGGGTGACTCGTTTCGAGTACGGCGGTCTGTGCAGGCGTTGCCTGGGCGAGCGGGACCACGTCGAGCCATGCGCGCCAGCCGAGTGTTTGCGACGTGAAGCCGTGATCGGTGCTCATGCGTTTGCCTCCAGGGCGCGCAATGCGGCGACGACCCGCACTTGATAGGTGACGAACGCCACCAGTTGCGAGAGCGCGACGATGGCGCGCGTGGTTAGTCCCGCGCCCTGCAGTTCAGAGAGGGCTGCCTGACTGGTCGCAGCGGGATTTACGACCAGGGCTTCGGTGTGAACGAGAATCGCCGTTAGTCGCTTATCGACAACCGTTTCGACTGGAAGCTCATGATGCTGCGCGATGGCATCGAGTAGCGCGTGCGTCGCGGCACTGTCCGCCGCTGCGAGCGCCAGCAGACGTTCGCGATAAGCCTGCGCGGTATGGCTTGCGCGCGACAGCAGCGCCGCATACCAGGCTGCGATCAGTCGTTCCTGAAGCGTCAGATCGGTGACATCGTTCGAGAAAAGCGCGTCGTGGCTGCCTTGCGTATAGCGTGTCGCGTCGGCGCGGAAGGCGCGCAACGCGGCGACGGCACCGTTGGGCGCGAGGCCCGCTAGTTGTGCGACGAAGTCGTCGCTCGCTGCTGGCAATGAAGACATGAGGTGTCGGTCCGTGAGAAAGAGTGGTTACGCAGCGGTGTCGATGGAACGCACGTCGGCATCGGCGTCGGCCCATTCGTCGCCGGCGAGTTCGGCGGTGTCGAACGCCTGCAGCGCGGCGAAATGCGTCTCGCAGTCGGCGTCGAACAACATCGCGGCGATCGCGCGGGCCAGCCGTTGCGCGCCGTCGCTGATCGCGGGGATGTCGCCGGCGATCTTGCCGTGCGTCAGGCTCGCCGCGTGATTGAAGCAGTGGATGCGCGCGAGTGCCGGACAGCTACCCGGAATGCGCTCCTGGAAGGCGAGATTGCGATCGAGGTCCGGCGAGCCGGCGAGTTCGTCGTTCGGCAGATCGGCCGCCGGTGTGAAGCGGTCGCGCCAGCGGCGCACGTGCGGCGCGATCAGCGCGAACTCGTCGCGCGTATCGATCTCCGAATGAAAGCCGGTGGCGAAGATCAGGTAGTCGAGCGCATAACGCCCCTTCGGCGTGTCGACCACGACCGTCTCGCCTTCGTGACCCACCTGCGTGAGCGGACTGGCGAGATGCAGCCGCGCCTGCGGATGTCGCGCGACCCGCAGCACACTGTCGCGCGGCGGCGGCGCTTGCGTTCGTGCTGAGTAGTGCAGAAAGCGCCACTTCCAGGCATCGGGCAGACTTGCGAAACCGTGAACGAGTCCGGGGCTGCCGATTCCGGTCAGCTTGTTGATGCGCGGCAGCGCATCGCGGCGCACGAACAGATCGACCTGCGCGGCGCCGGCTTCGAGCGCGCTCGCGGCATTGTCGAACGCCGATGCGCTCGCGCCCACCACGCCGACACGTTTGCCGCGCAACGCGGCGAAGTCGATCGCATCGGACGAGTGCGCGTAGAGACGCTTCGGAAGATCACCGACCACGTCGGGAATGAACGGGCCGCCGAGACCCTCGCGGCCGGTGGCGAGCACGACATGGCGAGCCCGCACGATTTCGCGCCGCGTGTGACTGCTGTCGCCGGCCGGTGCGTGCAGGAGATCGAGTTCGAGCAGGCCGTCACTGCGCGTATGCAGCTTCACGACACGGGTCTCGTTGCGTACCGGCAGGTCGAGCACGCGGCGATACCAGCGCAGATAATCCATCCACTGCGCGCGCGGAATCTTGTACAGCGCATTCCATTGTTCGCGGCCAAACTGCGCTTCGTACCACGCGCGAAAGGTCAACGCGGGCAAGCGCAGCGCGGGGCCGGTCAACTGTTTCGGCGAGCGCAAGGTCTGCATGCGTGCATAGGTGACCCATGGGCCTTCGTTGCCGGCCGGCGCCTGATCGAACAATTGCTGGTTGTCGATGCCGAGCAGCCGCAACTCGGCGCTCGCCGCGAGTCCCGCCATGCCGGCGCCGATGATGGCGACGTCGAGCACGCGTTGCGCGTCGACGCTGCGCGCCGGCACCCAGGAAGGCGCGGGCAGTTCGAGCCAGTCGAGGTCTTCGCGAAGCCGGGTTTCGAGCGCGGCCAATCCGTCGGCGGCGTGTGGAGAATGCGTTGCGGTCATGCCGTGACTCCGGTGTCGCGGTGAGGAGAAGAGGCGTCGTCGTCGGCGTTATCCGCGCGATCGTGAGCGACCAGCGCGCCGTGTTGCGACGCCGCGTGCCGTACAGCGCCCGGCAGCAATGCGCGCGACACGTCCGCCAGCGCGTCGATCATGGCGTCCACTTCGGCGGTGCGCGGCCGGCCCGACAGCGTGACGACGCCGTAGAGAAACGGAATGGACACGTCGAGCGGTCTCACTTCGACGTCGGCTAAACGCGTGCCGAACGCCGTCGCCGGATCGACAATGGCCACGCCGAGCTTTTCCTGCGCGGCCATCATCGCGTTGAGCGACGCGTTCGTTTCCAGCGCCACGTGAAGCTCGATGCCGGCCTGATCGAACGCGCGATCGATCCGGTTGCGCAGCCGGTAACGGTTCGCCAGCGTCGCGACCGGCCGGCCCGCAAGCTCGGCAAGCGGCAGCACGGCATGCTGCGCGAGCGGATCGTCACAGTGCAGGACCGCCACGCACGGCGCTTCGATGATGTAGTGCACGTCGAGGACCGCATGATCGAGCGGCAGCGTCGCGATGCCGACGTCGGCTGCGCGTGAGAGCAGGGCCTGGACCACCTGCTCGGCGGAGGCGCTGCGCAGTTGCGCGGCGGTGTGTGTGCTTCCCTGTGCGTGACCTTGCGCCGATTGGGTGAGCTGCGCGAGCGCGCGTGGCGCCAACGCCGCCGCAAGTGCGGGCGTCGCCACGACGCGCAGCGGCATGGACTCGTCACGCCCGATGGCGCGCGCGCTCGCACGGATCGCGTCGAGCCCGATCAGCGAGCGCTCGACCTCGTCATACAGCAGAAACGCGCGACGCGTCGGCGTGACGCGCGGTCCTTTGCGGTCGAACAGCGCGTAGCCGATCTCCTGTTCGAGATCCTGGATCATTCTCGTCACGCCCGGTTGCGAGCGGCCGAGCAACCGGGCGGCGCCGGTGATGCTGCCCGTCGACATGACCGCCGAAAACGCTTCGAGTTGATGCAGCTCCATGCAATGCCTCGTTCATGTGATGCCTGCATTCTAGAGGCGCTTGAATGCACGATTCTTATAATAAATTCCGCTATGCATTTGACGGAAGTTGCTGTGCGCCGACGCGCAAGCCAAAACGAGTGATGGCTCGGCTGCAGTCCTAGATCGAGAAAAGCCCATGAAATAAGGGGTTTTGTGCAATTGCCCGCACTTCGCACAAGCTTTGTCAGGCTGTCCGCCGAGTCTTCTTCATAAGCTTTGCGCTCGCGCTGGAATAAGCTTTGACGCTTATCTTCGTTGGCCCGCTTCCCGGCGACATGGTTACATCGGCTCACTCTAATTCAAGGCGTGAGAACAGCATGTCGATTCTGTGGACCCACAAGCGCGGCGCCGCCCGCACACTGCTGCAACTGGCCGGCGCACTGACGATCGCATTCGGCGCCGCCATGCCCGCGGCCAACGCGGCCGATCCGTACTGGGTCGGCGTGACCGGGCCGCTCAGCGGCCAGGACGCGCAATACGGCGAGCAGTGGAAGCGCGGTTTCGATCTCGCACTCGAGCAGATCAACGGCAACGGCGGCATCAACGGTCATCCGCTCAGCTACGACTTCGAGGACAGCCGCAGCGATCCGCGTCAGGCGGTCGCCATCGCGCAGAAATTCGTCGACGACAAACGCATCCTGCTCGAACTGGGTGACCTGTCGAGCGGCGCATCGATGGCCGCCTCGCCGGTCTACCAGCGCGCCGGTCTCGTGCAGTTCGGCTTCACCAACTCGCATCCCGACTTCACCAAGGGCGGCGACTATATGTGGAGCACGGCGATCAGCCAGGCGGAAGAACAGCCGATGCTCGCCCACTACGTCACCAAAGGGCTCGGCTTCAAGAAGATCGCCGTGCTCTATCTGAATACCGACTGGGGCCGCACGAGCAAGGACATCTTCGCGAAGGCCGCCGTGGCGAACGGCGCGCAAGTGGTCGCGGCCGAGGCGTATCAGCCGAACGAGAAAGACTTCCGCGCGACGCTTACGCGCGTGCGCAGTGAAGAACCCGACTCGATCGTGTTGATCTCGTACTACTCCGACGGTGCGCAGATCGTTCGCCAGGCGCGCGCGGCGGGTGTGCGCACGCCGATCGCGGCGGTCGGCTCGGTGTATTCGCCGAAGTTCCTCGATCTGGGCGGCGCCGCCGTGAACGGCGTTTATACGGAATCGAATTTCTTCCCTGGCGACCCGCGCCCGGAAGTGCAGAGCTTCGTGCAGCGTTACCGCGCGAAGTACGGCGCAGAACCGGACACTTTCGCCGCGCGCGCTTACGACGCAATGATTCTCGCGAGCGAAGTGATCCGCCGCTATGGCGCGGACCGTACCGCCGTGCACGACGGTTTTTCGAAGATCAGCGACGTGCCGAGCGTGATCTTCGGCAAGTTCAAGTTCGATCCGCAGACGCGCCGCGTGGCCGGTGCGAAGAACCTCGACCTCGTCGTGAAGGACGGAAAATTCGCCTTGTGGGACGGCGCCAGCGCCGTGCACGCGCAATGATCGAACGCACGAACTTCTTGCGCCACGGGACCGACACGCCATGACTGCCTGGTTCGATTACACGATCAACGGACTGATCGTCGGCAATATCTATGCGTTGCTGGCGGTTGGCCTTGCGCTGATCTTCGGCGTATCGAATCTGATCAACTTCGCCCACGGTTCGGTGTACATGGTGGGCGGCTTTATCGGCTGGCTGTGTCTGACGCGCCTCGGCTTGCCGTTGCCCGTCGCGCTGCTCGCGACCGTCGCGGGCTGCGCGCTGCTCGGTATCGTGATCGAGCGGATCGGCTTGAGACCGTTGCAGGGCGCCGCGCGCATCGCGCCTCTGCTTGCCACCATCGGTATCAGTTTCGTGCTCGACCAGTTGGCGCAGATCTGCTTCGGTCCCGATCCGCGGCCGGTGCCGAGCCCGCTGCCGCAATGGACGCTGTCGATCGGCGGAGCGAGCCTCGGCTCGCTGGATCTGCTGATCGCGGCGATCGGCGTCGGCGCCGCGGCCGTGCTTTACGTGTTCCTGCGCTTCACGCGGCTCGGCTGGGCCGTGCGCGCAACCGCGCAGGATCGCGACGCCGCGCAGCAGATGGGCGTCAACGTCAATGCCGTGAATCAGGCCGTGTTCGCGATCGCCTGCGGCCTCGGCGGTTTGAGCGGGCTGCTGGTGGGCATGTACTACAACAGCATCGATCCCGCGATGGGGTTCCAGGCGACGCTGAAGGGCGTTGTCGCCTTGCTGATCGGCGGACTGGGCAACGTGCCGGGCGCGATCGCGGCGAGCCTGCTGCTGGGCCTCGTCGAGAGCTACGGTGTGGCGCTGTTCGGCACGAGCTATCGCGACCTGTTCGCGTTCGTGCTGTTGCTGGCGTTTCTCGTGTGGCGTCCCAATGGACTGTTCAGTTCGAACCGCCGGCTGCCGCCCGAGCCGCTGACAGGCACGTTCCTGTCGAATCGCCGCGCGGTGCGGATTCCGCGTCGCGTGATCGTCGCGGTGGTGGCGCTCGCGTTCGCGTTGCCTTTCGCGACGCCTTCGTCATATGTGCTGCAGACGCTCACCAATGGCTGGATTTATGGGCTGCTTGCGCTGAGCCTGACGCTGGTCGCGGGAACGGTAGGGCAGATCTCGCTGGGCCACGCGGCGCTGTTGCTGATCGGTGCATATGCATCGGCACTGCTTTCGGTGAACCTGGGCTGGTCGCCCGCGCTGACGATTCCGCTCGCCGGTCTTATCACCGCGGCGATCGGCACGCTGCTGGTCTATCCGTCGTTCCGGCTGCGCGGCCATTATGTGTCGATCGCGACGCTCGGAATCGGCGAGATCATCGGCCTCGTGGTGCTCAACTGGGACAGCCTGACGCGTGGCCCGATCGGCATCACCGGCATTCCGCCGTTATCGCTATTCGGCTGGCAATTGACGGGAGTGCGTGCGGTTTACTGGTTCACGCTGGCGGTGCTCGTTCTACTCGCGCTGCTGCAGGTGCGGCTGCTGCGCTCGCATCTGGGCCGCACGTGGCGCGCGATCCGCGAGGACGACGTCGCCGCGCGCGCTTACGGCATACGCCCCAACCGCTACAAGGCGATCGCTTTCGCGTGCGGCGGACTAGCGGCGGGTATCGGCGGCGGCATTGCGGCGCATCTGTACAGCTATATCAACTACCAGACCTTCGACTCGCAGGTGTCGATCCTCGCGCTGACGATGGTGATTCTCGGCGGCCTCGGCAGCGTGATCGGCGCGGTGGCGGGCGCGATCGCGCTGATCAGCCTGCCGGAGCTGTTCCGCTTCGCCGCCGATTACCGGATGCTGATCTACGGCGTGATCCTGTTGCTGCTGGTGCGCTTCCGGCCGCAAGGTCTGTTCGGCGCGGTATGACGGAGACGGCCATGAGCTCTACTTCCACTAACAATGCGGACATTCTGTTCGACGTGCGTCGCGTGACGCGCCGCTTCGGCGGTCTCGTTGCCGTCGACGAAGTGAATCTGTCGGTCGCGCGCGGCGAATGCGTGAGCGTGATCGGACCGAACGGCGCGGGCAAGTCGACACTCTTCAATCTGCTCACGGGAATCGACACACCGGACGCGGGCGAGGTGCGCTTCGGCGGCGAGGACGTGACCGGCATGGCGCCGGAGCTGCTCGCCGCGCGCGGCATCGCGCGCACGTTCCAGCATGGACGCGTGTTCGGCAACCTGAGCGTGCTGGACAACGTGCTGATCGGCGCGCACGCGCGTCTTGCCACGACGCGGCGCGGCTGGCCCGTGGTCGGCGCATTCGCGGAAGTGCTGCGCGCGCTGATCGGCCCGGCAGCGGTGCGCCGCGAGGACGCCGAACTGCGCGAAGAAGTGACGGCGCTGCTGGCGCGCTTCGGTACACGTCTCGCGCCGCGCATCGACGAACCGGCGCACAGCCTCTCCTACGCGAACCGCCGGCGCGTCGAAATTGCGCGCGCGCTGGCGCTGCGTCCGCGCATTCTCCTGCTCGACGAACCGACTGCCGGCATGAACGAGTCCGAGACCGCGGAGATGCTCGAACTGATCCTCGAACTCAAGCGCGAGGGCCTGACGATCCTGCTGATCGAACACAAGCTCGACCTCGTGATGCGGCTCTCCGATCGCGTACTCGTGCTCGACGACGGCCGCAAGATCGCGCAGGGTTTGCCGGACGAGGTGCGTAACGATCCGGCCGTGATCGAAGCGTACCTTGGGCACCGGCAGGTCGGCGCGCAGGCCGGCCAAAGCGAGACGGCCGCCGCATGAATAGCGCCATGAATACCCCGAGCCTGCATCTGGTTTCGTCGAACGAATTACCTTCCACTTCACCCGCCATGACTGAGCCGTTGCTGAAACTCGACCAGATCGACACGTTCTATGGACAGATCCAGGTGCACTTCGGCGTGAACCTCAGCATCGGACGCGGGGAGATCGTGAGCCTGCTGGGCGGCAACGCCAGCGGCAAATCGACGGCGATGAAGGTCATTCTCGGTTTGCACAAGCCGCGAGCCGGCACGGTCAGCTTCGAAGGCAAGCCGCTGAACGGCCTGCCGACCTCGCAGATCGTGCGGCGCGGCATCGCTTCCGTGCCGGAAGCGCGCCGGCTATTCGGCGACATGACGGTGCGCGAAAACCTGCTGATGGGCGCCTTCACGCGCAAAGACCGCGCGGGTATCGCCGAGGATTACGAGCGCATGCTCGAACTGTTTCCACGCGTGAAGGAACGCCTGACGCAGCGCGCCGGCACGCTTTCCGGGGGCGAACAGCAGATGCTGGCTATGGCGCGCGCGCTGATGAGCCGGCCCGCGCTCGTCTGCATGGACGAACCGACCATGGGCTTGTCGCCGCTCTACGTCGACAAGGTGCTCGAACTGATCCAGACGATCAATCGGCAAGGCATCACGTTCTTCATGGTCGAACAGAACGCGAGTCTTGCGCTGCAAATCGCGCATCGCGGTTATGTGCTGCAGACCGGCCGCGTGGTGTTGTCCGGCACCGCGAGCGAATTGCTCGGCGATCAGCGGATTCGCGATGCTTATCTTGGCGGAGCGCTCGCGGCGGAAACCGCGTCGTGAGTAAAAAGACGTAACGTCCCGCGCTTTACGCTGCGGGACGTTAAACGCGCATCGGCGCGATCAGGAACGTGCGACGAGTTCGAGCGTCGCGCCGTGCGTGGTTTCGTGTGGAAGCTCGCGAGCAGCGTCGCTGGCTTGCGTCTCCAGTGCGACGGCGAAGATGCCTTCGCCGCGCGTGGCCAGATGCTTGCGAATGTCGGATGCGAGGCTCGCAGCGGGTTCGTGAGGCGCGCGCGTAGGGCTGACCAGCGTCAGCGTGGTCGCGCCGAGCGACAGGATGGCAAGCGTAATGGCGTAGCCTGGCAGGGGCGCACGCTGTACGTCGAATTCGCCGAGCAGCGCGCGATATCGTGTGAGGCTCGCCTCCACGTCGTTCACGGCAAGCGTGATGTTCGCGACGCTGCTTACGCCGTTGGCGTGGTGGCGCACGTCGCCTTCAGCCACACGCAGACGGCGCGGCGTCAAATCTCCGCAAAGGAACGGCAGGTCGGCGACAGGCGGTTTGCCGATCTGCCATTCGAGCCGTTCGCCGTCGGGCCTGATGCGTCCGCCGGCGATGGGGCCGTCGTAAAGAAGACCGCGCTGGTGAGCCGCATCGATCGTCGCGCCAACCGATTGCGGCAGCAGCGCGAAATCGACGAAGCCATCGCCAACGCGATGCCCGGCGTCCCACCAGCGATGCTCAGGCGCGTCGCGCAGAAAGGCGATCAGTTCGAAGTAGCTGCCGTCGGCGAAACCGATCAACGCGTTGTGCGTGGCGCCGTCGGCGTGCGTGCCGCCGCGCTGCACCGTAAAACCGAGCGCGCTGAAATGGGCGATGGCCTGGTCGAGATCCTGCACGCGGATCACGATGTGGTCGAGTGAAAGGGACATGCCGGACGATCTCCTCAGGTGAGTGGGTGATGAGTATGCGAAGCCGTTTGCCAAAACGCTAACAACGGATTGTCGATTGCATAGCGCTTCCGCTGGAATGGCCCGGCGAGTTGGTCATTAAAAGGTCTCCGCATAACGATCATGCTTTCGGTTCGATTTCGTTAGTTCACTGACGAATATGGATCGATGGATTTGTTCGTGGCGAGATACGCGGCACGCGCCGAGAATCGGGTAAGTCGCCCGACACACTCCTCAATCCACTTTCCCGAACCTCCATGAGCAAACGTAGCGGACATCTGCGCCTTGGTGCTTTCCTTTATCCTGCCGGGCATCACATTGCGGCATGGCGTCATCCCGAGGCGCAGGCCGATGCGGGCGTCAATTTCCGTCACTATGTCCAGCTTGCGCAGCAGGCCGAGGCGGCGAAGTTCGATCTGATCTTTCTCGCCGACGGCGTGGGCACGCGCGGCGACGACGTCGACTTCCTGAGCCGCACGGCGCACAGCTATGTGGCGCAGTTCGAACCGATCACCTTGCTGTCGGCGCTGGCGGCGGTGACGGAGCGCATCGGCCTGGTCGGCACGGCTTCGACGAGTTTCAACGAGCCGTATCACATCGCCCGCAAATTCGCCTCGCTCGATCACATCAGCGCAGGGCGCGCGGGGTGGAATCTGGTCACGTCGTCGAGCGAGCATGAAGCGAAGAACTTCAACCGCGACAAGCATTTCGACCATGCGGAGCGCTATGCGCGCGCCGCCGAATTCGCCGAAGTCACCGCAGGACTGTGGGATAGCTGGGAAGACGACGCATTCGTGCGCAACAAGCAGGAAGGCCGTTTCTTCGATCCGCGCAAGCGCCATGTGCTCGATCACAAAGGACGCTTCTTTCAGGTGAAGGGGCCGTTGAACGTTGCGCGCTCACCGCAGGGGCATCCGGTCGTCGTGCAGGCGGGATCGTCCGAAGCCGGCCGCGATCTGGCGGCGAGTACAGCCGAGGTGATTTTCACGGCGCAGCAAACGCTGCCGGACGCGGTGGCTTTTTACGCGGACGTGAAAGGCCGCATGCAAGCGTATGGCCGCGATCCGGAGGATCTGAAGATCATGCCGGGCGTGCTGCCGATCGTCGGCCGCACTGAAAGGGAGGCGCGCGAGAAATTCGACCGGTTGCAGTCGCTCGTCGATCCGAAGGTGGGACTCGCGCTGGTGTCCGGACTGACGGGCGGATTCGATCTCTCCGAGTATCCGCTCGACGGTCCGATTCCCGAGTTGCCGGAAACGAATGCCAGCAAGAGCCGGCAGTCGCTGACGCTGGAACTGGCCCGCCGCGAGAATCTCACGATTCGCCAACTCTATCTGCGAGTGGCGGGTGCGCGTGGTCACTGGCAACTGGTCGGCACGCCGGCGCAAATCGTCGATCAGCTCGAAGAACGCTTCGTGAATCACGGTGCCGACGGCTTCAACGTGATGCCGCCGGTGCTGCCGGACGGCCTGACCGATTTCGTCGGACTGGTGCTGCCTGAATTGCGTCGGCGGGGCCTGTTTCGCGAGGAGTATGAGGGCCGCACGCTGCGCGAGAACCTGGGGCTGCGCCGGCCTGAACATCGTCGCTCTGCAACAGCTTGATTGGATTTACTCCGCGCGCGCGTGCCTCGGGCGTTTGAACATCCAGTCACGGCTTGAGCGATTCGCCGGTCCACACCGGTCGCGCGCATTTCAGAATCGCGCATATCCATAGCTCGATTCGCTGGTTTTGCACGACGTGCCGCGTCCCTATACTGATCCGTCAAATCGGCGCACGCCCGGCGCGTGTGCCGAATCACGCTCCCAATGCTAACAGCCGGATCCGCTGCGATCCGTGCGCTTTAACAAGGAATCAAGGCATGCAGGTCTCTCAGGACACCGCAGCGCGGGCAAAGCTTCAGGCGGCACTGGCCGCGTTGCCGGCGCTGGCCAAGGCGATCGGCGAAGACGCCGCGCAACGTGAAGTGCGGCGCGAGTTGCCGTTCGACGGCTTCGCATTGTTTCGCGAATCCGGTTTGGGTGTGCTCCGTTTTCCGGTGGAGTGGGGCGGCCTCGGTGGTTCGCTGGAGGATCTCTTTCATGTGATCGCGACGCTGGGCGCGCATGAATCGAATGTCGCGCACGCCTTGCGGATTCACTACGATCTGACCGAGCAGTTGCTGCTGTCGCCGCGTTCGGCGTTCAACGACACACAGATCGAACGCGTGCGGAACGGGGCGATCTTCGGCGGTGCGTCGACCGAACTCGGCACCTCCAGGCCGGGCGAGATCGTGACGAAACTGGTGCGCGACGGCGAGCACTTCCGCGTGACAGGCAAGAAATATTATTCGACCGGCACGGCGTTTTCCGACTATGCACGGATCAACGTGCAGGATGAGAACGACGAGAAGGTGTCGATCGTGATACCGGTGTCGCGCGAAGGGGTGCAAGTGCTCGACGACTGGGACGGCATGGGGCAGCGCATGACGGCGAGTGGCAGCCTCGTGCTCGACAACGTCCAGGTCTTTTCTCACGAGATCGCCACGCGCGGCTATACGAGTCTCGCCGGACGGCATGGCAGCGCGGTGCGGCAGTTGCATCTGGTGACGGTCGCCGCGGGCATCGTGCGCAACATCGTGGAAGATGCGCGGCGCTATGTCACGCAATACGGCCGCCCGGTGTTGCATAGCCCGGCGCCTTCCGCACGCGAGGACGGTTTCGTGCAGCAGGTGGTGGGCGATCTAGCGGCGCACAGTTTGTCGATCGACGCGCTGGTCGCGCAGAACGCGCGTACGCTGGACCGTTCGGCGAATGCGATCCACAGCGGCGCGGCCAACGCGGAAGAATTGGTGCTGGAAGGCGCGCTGGCCACGGCCAAAACCCAACTCGTGGTGAGCAAGCTGGCGCTGTATGCCGGCGAGCGTCTGTTTGAGATCGGCGGGGCTTCGGCCACGGGGCGCGCGCACAATTTCGACCGGCACTGGCGCAATCTGCGCACGATCTTCAGCCACAACCCGCTGCTGCACAAAGCCCGGGTGATCGGCGATTACGAGTTGAACGGGGTAACCACGCATCTGACCGAAGGACGCGTGTTCTAAAGCGCGTCGCCATCCACTCATCCATTACGGGCATTGCACACCATGAGCCGAGATTTGCTGCTACTGCTGGAACCGGGATTTACCGATCCGAAACATCCCGGTGAGCGTTTTATCTGCCCGGACGGGGCGCCCATTGAAGGTTTGCTCGCGAGCGATCCGGCGCTTAACACGCGCCTGGAGATTCGCCGGTTGCCGTTTTCGCGTCCACGCGCCGTGGTGATCGAAGCGCTCGACGCGGAGCACCAGAGTCTGCCCGTGCTGATTCTCGGCGACGAACAGCCGGCGCCTGCCGATGCACAGACCCTGGGCGCGAAACGCTTCGTGACGGACACGCGCCGCATTCTCGATCTGCTCGCGCAGCGTCACGGGTTTCCTAAAGTGCATTGACGGGATTCAACTCGAAAAAACGCGTCATTCCGCGTGACCTCATAACGCAACGCGAAAAACAACGCGCCTCGATCAGCCAACCAATCGAGGCGCGTCGCATCAGAACGGATGCATCAGAACAGATGCATCAGAACAGATGCATCAGAACAGATGCTTCACACCGGCCGAGACAGCTACCTGTCTGTTCGTTGCCGACGGTGTCAGATACCCGATTGCCGCAACCGCGGGGCGCCCGAGCGAGTCCGTTCCGCTAGCGTGCTGAAATGCCCCCGTCACATAGACGTCGGTGGCCTTGGAAAACGAATACGCCGCGCCCAGGTTCAACTGCTCGTACTTCGCGCCTTCCTTGCCGCTCACGCTGCCGCCAGCCGTATAGTCGAACGATGTGCCGAAGCGCAGGAACGGTGTCGCCTGATAACGCAAGCTCGCACTGATGGTGCTCAGCGTTGGCGAGCCGTTGTAGTGCAGCGTATTGAGCGACGAGTTCGAACCGAGCCCGCGGAACTGCGTAGTCGAGTAAGCCGCGCCGAAGATCGCGCCGCCCGCGGTGTACGTTGCCGCCACCGAAATTGTCTGCTGGGTGCTAGCCGAGGCGAAACCGGCGATCGCGGGATTGGACTCGGCGCTCGCCGCCGATCCGGCGGAGCCGAGGTTATTGCCGGTGGCGCTCGCATTGGCGTTGGTGCCGTATAGCGAGGTATTCGGATTGCGCGCATTGACGATCGACGCGGCGATCGCGAACGCTCCGCCGGTATAGCTCGCGCCCGTGGACCAGAGTTGATTCTGCGTGACATTCCCGGCCACGCCGCCCACGCTATACAACGCACCGAAACGGAAGCCGTTGAAAGAGTCGGACAGGTACTTGAGCGAATTATTGATGCGGTGCGTGAAGTTCAGATTGTCGTAATCGGCGGGATGGATCGCGAGGTTGCCCCAATACCAGCCGTGAATCAACGGCGACACGAACTCCACCGACGTATCCGCCTGGCGCCCCAACGTAAATGTACCGTAGCGTGCGGCATTTACGCCGACCCAGGCCTGGCGGCCGAACAATGTGCCGCCTTGTCCGATGGCGCCGTTGTTCACGCTGAAGCCGTTCTCGATCTGGAACACAGCCTTCAATCCGCCGCCGAGATCTTCCACGCCTTTCAGGCCCCAGCGGCTCGACGACAACCCCGATGAACCGTTGTCGAACTGCGCGACTTGCGAGCCGCCCCGTGGTCTACCGGACGCCGGCGTTGCAGCCGTTTGCGCGTTGTTCGAGTAAGTGACATTGCCGGTCACGATCCCATACAGCGTGACGGTACTTTGAGCACTGGCCGTGCCGACCATTAGAGAGGAAACGCTGAAAGCGAAAAGCAGTTTTTTCATGGTTATTTGAATCGGTGTTGAGGGAGCGTCGGAGAAGTGAGTGACCGATGAACATCTTCAAGTCGGCGACAAAAGATAAGCAAAACGAACCGATCGAACAAACAATCAAATTCGATATTGATATCGATGAATTGTCTCGAATAAGCGCTAAAACACCAATATTTGAGCGATAACACCAACCATCTGCGGCAGATATGCAATCCTGAATTAATTCGTTCTTCTGTCGAGCGACGGTTGATATCGTGCGGCGCATCCGAGTCCGATGCGGTCTTTCGTCCGCGCCGTGCTTTGCATATGCAGAACGATTGGTTCTTTTGCTGCCGCAGCGGCTTTATCGTGAGCGCTGCGGCAGCAGCATTGCCGACAACACCACTACGACAATTCATTCGGCGCGAACCGGCCGAACCATCGGCAAAAAGGATCTGAATCACATGGCAGGGCTGAATCGACGCGATTTTCTGATTTCATCGGGCGCAGCGCTCGCGGCCGCCGGTATGCCGGCACTGGCGTTCGCCCAGGGCGAGGCGCTCGCGCCGAAGCGGGGCGGCACGCTAAACATGCTGATCAATCCCGAGCCGCCGGTGCTCGTGTCGATCTTCCAGACCACCGGGCCCGCGCTCGTCGCGAGTTCCAAGGTACTCGAAGGCTTGCTCGCTTACGACTTCGACCTGCGCCCCAAGCCGCAATTGGCTACTGCCTGGGCCGTCAGTCCGGACGGCTTGAAGTACACGTTCACGCTGCGGCAGAACGTCAAATGGCATGACGGTCAGCCGTTCACGTCGGCCGATGTCGCGTTCTCGATCGACTTGCTCAAATCGGTGCATCCACGTGGGCGCAGCACGTTCGCCAATGTCACGCGAGTGGCGACGCCGGACGCGCGCACCGCGGTGATCGAATTGTCGAAACCGGCGCCGTATCTGTTGAAAGCACTGTCCGCCGGCGAGTCGCCGATCGTTCCGAAGCACCTGTACGCGCAGGGCGATCCGCTGTCCAATCCGCACAACAACGCGCCGATCGGCACCGGGCCGTTCCGCTTCAAATCATGGACGCGCGGCGCCAATATCGTCTACGAACGTAATCCGGACTACTGGGACGCCGGCAAGCCGTATATCGACGGCCTCGTCTTCAAGGTGATTCCCGACGCCGCGGCCAGGTCCGCCGCATTCGAAACCGGCGCGCTCGATCTGGGCGGCGAGAATCCGGTGCCGCTCACCGATCTGCCGCGTCTCACGCAATTGCCGCAACTGGCCGTCGAAACGCGCGGCTATCGCTTTCTCGAGCCGCTCTCCGAGATCGATTTCAATCTCGAGCATCCGATCCTGAAAGATCTGCGCGTGCGCCAGGCGATCGCGCATGCCATCAATCCGCAAGTGGTGCAGCGCACGGTCGCCTACGGCTATGCCGATCTCTCGCCCACGCCGATCACGCCGGGCTCGCCGTATCACGACGCCAAACTCGCGCCGTATGCATTCGATATCGGCAACGCGGAGAAATTGCTCGACGCCGCGGGCTATCCGCGCAAGGACGGCGGTGTGCGCTTCGGTCTCACGCACGACTTCCTGCCCTACGGCGACATGTACCGCCGTCAGGCTGACTACGTCAAATCGGCGCTGGCGAAAGTGGGCATCGACGTCACGGTTCGCTCGCAGGATCTGCCGGCGTTCCTGAAACGCGTTTATGCGGACCGTCAGTTCGACTTCACGAGCATCGGCGTCAACACGCTATTCGATCCGAGCGTGGGCGTTCAGCGCCTCTACTGGTCGAAGAATATCCGCCCCGGCGTGCCGTTTTCGAATGCGCCGCATTACAGCAATCCGGAGGTCGACCGCCTGCTCGAAAGCGCCGCGGTCGAAACCGACGAGAGCAAACGCGTTGCGCTGTATCAGCAGTTCCAGCAGATCGTTTATCGCGATCTGCCGATTCTCACCCTGGTCGCACCGCGCATGATCACGCTCGCGAACCGGCGCGTTCGTAACCACACCGTGTCCGCGCAAGGCCTCGAAGGCAATCTCGCGGACGTCTATCTGAGCGCATGACAGGAGCGACGCGATGAGTCGAGGTTTGCGTTTTGGGGCGATTCTCCGGCGTACCGCGTGGCAGGCATTGCCCACGGTAATCGGCATCGTGATCCTGAACTTCTTCCTGCTGAAGCTGATGCCGGGCGATGCCGCCGACGTGCTGGCCGGCGAATCCGGCTCCGCGACCGCGGAAACGATGCAGGTGCTGCGCGCGAAGTTCGGACTCGACCAGCCGGTGCTGCACCAGTTGTGGTCGTACCTCGCGCATCTGTCGCACTTCAGTCTCGGCTACTCGCCGCGCTACGACATGCCGGTGATGCAGCTGATTCTGTCGCGACTGCCCAATACGCTGCTGCTGATGGGCGTGGCGTTGACGTTCGCGATTCTTGCGGGCGTGGTGCTCGGCGCGGTGATGGCGCATTGGGCCGGCAAGTGGCCGGACCGTGTGCTGTCCGTGCTGGCCTTGCTGTTCTATTCGACGCCGGGCTTCTGGATCGGACTGCTCGCGATCGTGCTGTTCTCCGTGCATCTGGGCTGGCTGCCGAGCGGCGGCAACATCACGCTCGGCGTCCAGCTCCACGGTTTCGCTTATTTCGCCGATGCGGCCAGACACGTGCTGCTGCCGGCCGCGACGCTGGCGACTTTTTTCGTCGCGATCTACGCGCGGCTGACGCGGGCCGCGATGCTGGAAGTGCAGCGCCAGGACTTCGTGCGCACCGCGCAGGCCAAGGGCTTGCATCCGTGGCGCGTGACGGTGCGGCACGTGTTGCGCAATGCGCTGATGCCGCTCACGACCATCGTCGGGATTCATTTCGGCACCTTGCTGGGCGGTGCCGCGGTGACCGAGACGGTGTTCAGCTGGCCCGGCCTCGGGCGCCTCGCACTCGACGCGGTGATGGCGCGCGATTTCAGCGTGCTGCTCGGCGTGCTGCTGCTGTCGTCGCTGCTCGTGATCGTCGCCAATGTTCTGGTCGATCTGCTGCAGGCATGGCTCGACCCCCGCGTCGCGTGACGGATCGCGCTGACGCCCGCTGTTTTTCCAGAAGGATGACATGGCTTCCGACTCTTCCAATCTGATTCCCACGACGCCCGATGCCGAAGTATCGCCATGGCGGCGTCAGTTGACCGGTACGCTGTTCGGTCTGCGCCGCGGTAACACGGCGGTTACGGCGCGCCGCACCTCGGCGGGGCGCGGCGTGTGGCGTACCTTGCTGCGCAATCCGTCGGCGCTCGCCGGGCTCGTCCTGCTAGGCACCTTCATTGCGCTCGCGCTCAGCGCGGGGCACCTGTTTCCCGGCGATCCGCTCGATATGGTGGCGGCGCCGTTCGAATGGCCGGGTGTCGATCCGCTGTACCGGCTAGGCACTGACTCGCTGGGACGCGACGTGGCCGCGGGCATCGCGCACGGCACGCGCGTGTCGCTGCTGATCGGCGCGGCGTCGGCGGGAATCGGCCTCGTGATCGGCACGCTGGTCGGCGCGACGGGCGGCTTCTTCGGCGGCGTGATCGACGATGTGCTGGTGCGGGTGACCGAACTCTTTCAGACGGTGCCATCGTTTCTGCTGGTGATCGTGATCGTCGCGATCGGCCGGCCGAGCGTGACGATCATCGCGCTCGCCATCGGCATTGCGTCATGGCCGACCGTCGCGCGGATCGTGCGCGCCGAATTCCGCACGCTTCGCCAGTCGGACTTCGTGCTCGCCGCACGCAGCCAGGGCTTCAGCAACGCGCGCATCATCTTCGGCGAGATATTGCCGAACGCGTTGCCGCCGGTGATCGTCACTGCGTCGGTGATGGTGGCGAGCGCGATTCTGATCGAGTCGTCGCTGTCGTTTCTCGGCATGGGCGACCCCAACGTGGTCAGCTGGGGCGGCATGATCGGCGCCGGCCGCGATTCGCTGCGCACCGCCTGGTATCTGACCGCCGTGCCCGGCGCGGCGATCGTGCTCGCGGTGCTCGCACTGAACCTGCTCGGCGACGGCCTGAACGACGCGCTCAACCCGCGCCTGCGCGAACGCGTCTGAGCGGACCCAACACCTGGCCGATGGCATCGGCCGACAACGTACCCAAGGAATGCACCGTGGCAAACCTGCTTGAAGTACGCGACCTGCGCGTCAGTTTCGGCGCGCATGACGCCGTGCGCGGCCTGAGCTTCGATATCGCGCAAGGCGAGACGCTGGCGCTGGTCGGCGAATCGGGCTGCGGCAAATCGGCGACCGCGCTGTCGCTGATGCGTCTCGTGCCCACGCCGGGACGCGTGACGGGGAGCTTGCGCTTCGACGGCCGCGAGCTGCTCGATCTGTCGGCGCGCGAGATTCGTGAGATTCGCGGGCAGCAGATTTCGATGATCTTTCAGGAGCCGATGACATCGCTCAATCCCGTGCTGTCGATCGGCGCGCAGATCGTCGAGACTTTGCGGCAGCATGAGAGCCTCTCCAAAGCCGCCGCATGGAAACGCGCGGTCGAACTGCTGGCGCTGGTGCAGATTCCCGAGCCGCAGCGGCGCGTGTTCGATTATCCGCATGAGCTGTCCGGCGGTCAGCGGCAGCGGGTGATGATCGCGATGGCGGTGGCCTGCCGGCCGCGCCTCTTGATCGCGGACGAGCCGACCACGGCGCTCGACGTCACGATCCAGGCGCATATTCTCGAACTGCTCGACGGTTTACGGCGCGAGTTGTCCATGTCCTTGCTGCTGATCACGCACGACCTCGGCATCGTTTCGAAGCACGCGGATCGCGTTGCGGTGATGCTGGCCGGCGAGAAGGTCGAGGAGGCGCCAGTCGCGCGGCTCTTCACGCAAGCGCGGCATCCGTACACACGCGGACTGCTGGGCGCATCACTGAATCTCGCGGACGATCTGCATTACCGCGGCTGGAAACTGCCGGAAATCCGCCACGGTATCGGCGACGACGGCAAACCGAGCTTCGCGGTGGTGCCGCGCTCCGTGCGCACCGGGCCGTATGTGGCGGACGTCGATCCCGCTCAGCGTGAAGCGGCTGCCGGTGAAGCGCCGTTGCTCGAACTGCAGGACGTGCGGATCGACTACCCGCAACGTCACGGTAAAACCACGCTGCGCGCCGTGGATGGCGTATCGCTGCGGATTGCCCGCGGTGAGACGATCGGGCTGGTGGGCGAATCGGGCTGCGGGAAATCGACGCTGTCCAAAGCGATCCTGCGGCTCGTGCCGACAGCGAGCGGTGCGATCCGTTTGCGTGGCACCGATCTCGTGCCCTTGGGCGAGCGTGAATTGCGGCCGCTGCGGCGTCACGTGCAAATGGTGTTTCAGGACCCGTATGCGTCGCTCAATCCGCGCCGCACGGTGGCGGAGATTCTGGATACGGTGCTGGTGGTGAACGGCATCGGCAACGCGCAGCAGCGTCGCGCGCGGATCGCCACCATGCTCGACCGGGTCGGGTTGCCTGCGTCGGCGCTGGGCCGCTTTCCGCACGAATTTTCGGGCGGCCAGCGGCAACGCATCGGCATTGCACGGGCTCTCGTGCTCGAGCCGGATCTGCTGATCTGCGATGAACCGGTGTCCGCGCTGGACGTGTCGATTCAGGCGCAGATTCTTAATCTGCTGGTCGATCTGAAACGCGATCTCGGCCTCGCGTATCTGTTCATCTCGCACGATCTTTCAGTGGTGCGCTATATCGCCGATCGGGTGCATGTGATGCAGGCGGGGCGCATTGTCGAGAGCGGACATCATCGGGACATCTGGCGGGCGCCGCAGCATGCGTATACGCGTACGTTGCTCGAAGCGATTCCGGGCAAGACTTTCGACGCGCAGGCGGCTTGATCTGTCGGGGCCGCTTCTTCGCACGAAGGTGACGGCGCAGGGCGGCTCATGCCGCCCTTGCCATCTTTCAGGCGTTCTCACTCGTTGCCGAAGTACGCCGGCAATCGAAAGCCGTCATAAAAACGATTGCCGCGAATCGCACGCTGGAACTCCACCGACTGATACGCCTGCACGATATCCTGAGTCGCGCGTGCGTTGCGATTCGATGCCTTCACGACGACCTGGTTGATATACGGCGGCGTCATTTCCTCGAGCGCGAGCGCGTCGGTCAGTTTGTGGCCGCTGAAGGTCGCGAAATTGCCCTGAATCGCCGCGTAATCGA
Organism: Paraburkholderia phytofirmans; assembly: GCF_046028095.1. GTDB lineage: Bacteria > Pseudomonadota > Gammaproteobacteria > Burkholderiales > Burkholderiaceae > Paraburkholderia > Paraburkholderia phytofirmans_A. The sequence continues at coordinate 115,525 of NZ_JAQQDJ010000005.1, read as the reverse complement.
CATCGTCGAGTGCGCGCGGCGCTTGCGCCGATTCGAGCGGCACGATCCTGATGCCTGCCGGATTGGCGATCACGTCCCGCTCGGTGACGTCGACGGGATTCGGGTTCGGTTTGATCCTGATCCAGCCGATGCGCTGAAGTATCTTCAACGCGCGTTCCAGATTGACGGGATCGTTCGGCACCGCGACGCGCGCGCCGGCTTTGACATCCGCGAGCGAACGATGCTTGTTCGAATAGAGTCCCATCGGCGGAGTCGGCACCTGTACTACGCCGACTAGATCAGTGCCGTTGCGGTCGTTATACGACTTCAGATAAACCTCGTGCTGCATCACGTCGGCGACGATCTCGCCGCGGTAGACGGCCTGGTTCGCTTCGAGTCCGGTGCTGAACTCGACGTATTTGATCGCGTAGCCCTTCTTGCGCAGTTGCGGTTCGACACCCGCCTTGAATTCGTCCGCGTAGGGGCCGGGCACGAAACCGACACGCAGTTCCTGCGCGCTGCCGCCGCTGTCGGCGGCGTAGGCGGTGAAGGTGGCGAGCGTGGCGGCCAGCAGGAAGGCGCCGGCGAGGCGGCGTCGGATGGTTGATGGAGCAGCGGTGCGGTTCAGGTTCATGACTATCCCTGCTGAACCAGCGCTTGCTGATCCTGAGTCGCCCCATGCCGCACAATCCGCCCAAAAAACGGATGCCCCGGATCGTTGAAACCAGGCGTCGACGGATGCCCGCTCGTGACGAGCGAATCCACAAACGCCTCGTCTTCGGCCGTCAAGCGATAGCGCAGCGCCGGCAGATAATCCTGCCATTGCGCCTCGGTACGCGGACCGCCGATCGTCGAACTGATATAGCGGCTGTTGAGCACCCACGCGAGCGCGAATTGCCCGGCCGACAGCCCGCGTGCTTGCGCATGCTCGCGCACGCGCCGCGCCAGTTCGAGCGATTCGGGACGCCATTCGGTCTGCTCCAGGCGCCGGTCGCTGCGGCCCGCGCGCGTGTCCGCGCCGGGTGTCGCGCCCGGTTCGTACTTGCCGGTCAGCACGCCGCGCGCGAGCGGGCTATAGGAAATCACGCCGAGCCCGTAGCGGTGCGCGGCCGTCAACTGTTCGGCTTCTGCCTGACGGTTGGCGATGTTGTAGAGCGGCTGGCTCGCCACCGGCGCATCCAGCCCCAACGCCTGCGCGGTGTGGCTGAACTCGGCGATCTTCCACGCGCGATGGTTCGACAGTCCGTAATAACGCAGCTTGCCCGCCCGGATCAGATCGTTCAGAGCACGCACGGTTTCTTCGACGGGCGTCTCGTGGTCTTCGCGGTGGATATACAGCAGGTCGATGTAGTCGGTATTGAGGCGTTCGAGGCTGGCATCGACAGCCCGCACGATGTGTTTGCGCGATGCGCCTCGCGCGTTCACGTCGCCGGCCTGCAGCGGATTGGCGAATTTGGTCGCGAGCACCCAGCGCTCGCGCTGCGCGGCGATGCCGCGGCCGACCACGCGCTCCGATTCGCCTTTGCCGTAGACGTCGGCGGTATCGATCGAATTGACGCCTTGTTCCAGAGCCTGATCGATGATGCGCGTGGCGCTCGCTTCGTCGGTGGGGCCGCCGAACATCATCGTGCCGAGCGTCAGTGTCGAAACCTTGATGCCGCTCTTGCCGAGTTGTCTGTATTCCATGTGAGTCGGGTTCCGTGTGAGGATGAATCGAAAGAGGTTCAGCGTTGCAACCAGACGTCGGCGAAACTGGCCGACACGCCGTCCGGCGAGGTCGTATGGTTGTGCACCGCGCGCGAGTAGACGCTCAGGTATTGCGGCGACACGAGGTTGATATCCGGCAGATCGCGTTCGAGAATGCGCTGGATCTGCGAGAACAATTGCTTGCGCTTTGCTTCGTCGGTTTCCTCGGCGACCTGCGAGAACAACCGGTCGATCTCCGGATTGCTGTAATGCGAGCCGTTGGTGAACGGCACACCGCGCCGGAAGTTGCCGGTCGTGTAGAGCCGCGCCACGCCCACCACCGGATCGAACAGATTGCTCATGCCGTTGATGGAGAAATCGAAATCGCGGTCGGTGTAGATGCGCTTCAGGTACGCCGGCAGATCCTGGCTGCGCACGGTGACGGCAATACCTACACGGGCCAATGCCGACTTGACGTAAGCGGCGGTGCGCGCGGGCAGATCGCCGATCGGCAGCGGATCGACGGTCAGCGCGAAACGCGTGCCGTCAGCTTTGCGTGGCAAGCCCGCTTCGTCGAGCAACGCGTTGGCGCGCTCCACGTTGAACGGATAGGGCGTGGGCGCCGGATCGTAGTAGGGGCTCGACGGAATGATCGGGCTCGCGAGCGGCGTCGCGTAACCGTAATAGATCACCTTGCGAATGACTTCGCGATCCAGCGCCGAGGCGATCGCCTGCCGCACTTTCGGGTTCTTCAGCACCGGGTTGTCGAGATTGAACTCGATACGCGCCACGCCTGCCTGGAATTCGTAGCCGCGAGTTTCGAGTCCGAGCTTCGGGTTGCCTTTCAGACGTTCGAGATCGGACAGAGGCACGGGCGTGTCGCCGCTCAGGTCCACGGAGCCGTCCTCGAAAGCGACGGTACGGGCAGCGGGATCGTTGATCACCTTGACGACGATGCGGTCGAGGTACGGTTTGCCTTTGTCCCAGTAGTCGTCGTTGCGCACGTATTCGACGTAGCTGCCGCGGACCCATTTGACGAAGCGGAACGGCCCGGTGCCGATCGGCGCGTTATTGGCGGGGTTGGTCTGCGCGTCGGTGCCTTCATAGATATGCTTCGGCACAATCGGCGTTTCGGATGAGGAAAACGCCTTGATCAGATACGGTGCCGGCTTCGACAGCGTAATGACGACGGTATACGGGTCCGGCGTCGCGATATCGGTGACATTGGCGAAGGTAGTCCTGGCTCGCGGATGGACCTGTCTGAGCGTCTGGATCGAGTAGGCAACGTCGGCGGACGTAAAGGGCTGGCCGTCGTGCCATTTCACGCCGTGACGCAGATGGAAAACATACTTGCGGCTGTCGTCGCTCACTTCCCACGAGGTGGCGAGCGACGCCCTGGGTTGAAACTTGAAGTCGTATTCGAGCAGCCCTTCGACCACTTTCGGGCTGACCTTCAGGACATTGGTCGCCGTTGTCGCGAGGTCGACCAGTGCGGTCGGTTCCGGCGTGACGACGAAATTGAGCGTGCCGCCGCGCGTTTGTGCCAGCGACGGCTGAGCGGCGCTTGCGATGATGAATGTGAAGGCGGCTGTGACCGCGAAGCCGAATGCGCTGCCAGGCAGGCGTTTGCCGCGGCGGCGTAGCGCCGCCGGCGATGTGACATGAGTCATCGTGGAATGGGCGAAAAAAAGAGAAGGAAGCGGGACCGCTCAGACGGTGGAAGGCGCCGGCGCATGTCGCCTGGCGAGCGCGGCATGAAGCGGCGCGGGATCGACCCATGCGTCGAAATCGAAATCCGACGCAATGAAGCCCGACTTGAACAAAAACTGTTTGAAGTCGGCGAGGGCGGCGAGCGCTGCGGGATCGAGCCCGATCGTCAATTGACGGCTCAGGCCGCCCGGATAAGCACGCTCGACCCAATGCTCGGCGCTGCGCGTTTCGCGGGCCACGTAGTGTGCCACGTCCGCGGGGTGACGTTCGGCCCATGCGCCGGTGTCCAGCGTGCGCGCAAGCACGCGTTCGACCAGATCAGGACGCTCGCGCAACAACTGCGCGTCCACGGTCAGCGGGCGCGGCGTGCCGTTATTCGCATGCAGCGCGCGATTGGGTTGTGCGCCGATGTCGACGAGGATCTTCGCATTGAGCAGGTTCGCGATATCGAGACCCGTTGCCCCTTTGACGAACACCACGTCGGCTTCACCGCGCAGCAGTGCTTCGGCCTCGCGGGCAAATTCGTGCGGGCGTTGTGCGTCGAGCCAGTCGGCGAGCGGCGCGTCGCCGGCCGGTTTGGCGTCTTCCAGGCTGCGCGGCGTGTGCGACAGATCGACCAGATCGATGTCTTCGAGCTGCACGCCGAGCGCGCCGAGCAATGAAGAGAAGCCGCGCAAAGCTGTCGCACGATGAAAGTCGACCACGCTTGCGCGCGTATTGAGCGGGAATCCGAAGCGGCGTCCCGCGAGTGCGGCCGGGTTCGCGTCGAGTTGCCGGTCGAGTGTGATCAGCGCCTGGAATTCGTCCACCCAGCTCAGGCCGATCAGGCGCGTATCGCTGCCTTGCGCGCGCGCCCACAGCGCGGGAATATTGCCGCCCTGGCGGAACGACCACGGCTGCGTATGCGTGAAATGCGAGCGGCGGATTCGCACGTCGTCGGCATCCTGAAGCGCCTTGACGTCGATTCCGTCGGCCGCGAATTCTTCATCCAGCCAGCCTTTCTGCGCGGCGATGCCAAAGGGCGTGGGGGCAGGGCAACGCGTATACCAAAGTCGGCTCATAGGATCACCTTGTGTTTGTTTTCGCCGGTTTATTCGGGGATAGGTCCGCTGTCGATCAGTACCGCAAACCCGCTTCGCGCAATAACGGCAGCACGCGTTCGCCGAAGAAATCGAGGTCCGGTTGAAAATCGAAGAAGCTCAATTGCACGCCGTCGACGCCGGCTTCATGCAGCCGCACGATGTAATCGGCGATCTGCTGCGGCGAGCCGACGATCGAGATGTTGCCGCCTACCGCGCGCGCGGCGGCCTGATTGCGTTGTTCGGCATTGCCGCGCCATGCATGAGCGTCGCTGTCGAAACGATGAAAACTGCCTTCGTCGCCGTGCGCCACGATCGCGTCGCGATACGCGTGTGCTTCCGCCTCCGTTTCGCGGCAGATCACCATCGGATTGATCAGGGTGCGAATCTTGCGGCCATGTTTCGCGGCGGCCGCTTTCACGCGCGCCGTGTGTGCGGGCAACGCGCCCAATGCCGCTTCGATTTCCGAGCCGGCCGGACTCGTAATGAAAACCACGTCCGAGTACTTTGCAGCGAACTCGATGCCGGCATCCGAGCCGGTCGCATTCACGAGCAGCGGACGCCCATAGCGTGGCTTCGGCGTCACAAAAGCTTTATCGAGCTTCCACGTCGAAAGCTCGGGCGCGAAGCTGAAATTCTCCGGTTGCGCCCACAGTTGCTGAACGGCGTCGAGAAACTCGGCTGCGAGTTCGTAGCGCCGGTCATGCTCGATACGGTGCCAGCCGAACATCTCGTGCTCGATGGCACGATGCCCCGTGACGACATTGATGCCCCAGCGGCCCTTCGAGATGTGATCGAGCGTGGCGGTGAATTTGGCGAAGTGCAATGGATGCCACGGGCCATAGAGCACGTGACTGGTCGCCACCAGAACGATGCGTTCGGTTCGCGCGGTCATGGCGGCGAGCGACATGAACGAATCCAGCGCCTCGCCGTTGAAGACGCCGCCGTAGCCGCCCTTCGGCAGCCATTGCGAGAGCGCGAAAACCAGATCGAATCCCAACGCTTCGGCCTTCTGCACCAGTGCGAGGTTGTAGTCGAACGACCAGTCGGTGGTGCGCGGCAGCGTCGACGCACTCCAGCCGCCGGCCTGAATCGGCAGGAACAGTCCGAGCAGCAGGGGCTGTTCGAAGGCGCGCGATACGGGGCTATCCGCGAATGTGGTGGGTAAGCGAACGGGAACGAAGGGTGAAGCGTGACGCGAAGCTTCGGCGGAAGTCGTCGATGCGGGCGAGGGCGCAGCCAGAGTTGAGTGAGTCACAGTGATGGTCCGTGCGGATCGGCGTGAGAGCGGGCGTAAAAGCGCGTGGCTCCGATGGAGCAGGCTGGGATCCGCAGTAAATCACGCGAGGATTGGCAATGCCAAACAACTAATTCTGCTTTCCAATTGAGGCGCCAGGCGTGGTGCCAGGCGCTGATTACTCATGCTGTCATTGCGCGCTGTCCGTATGTCATAACGACAATCCTGCTTCGATATTTACGGAGTTTTCGTAGCGACTACAAAGACTATTGAGCATCATTCGCACTCGCTAGGTCAGCGCGATGAAACAAATAAGCAAAGAGAAATTAGTTGGTTTGGATAGACCCTCGGCGCCGCGATACTTGATTCGCCAATGACAAGCCCCGATCAGTTGCCGGAGTCCTGCGCTAACGCCGCTGACCGATCGAACGCCGGAAGATTGCGCCGACAACGCTGCGTTCGCGTTACCCGGCCTCGTGTTCAATCACGCCGTCCTGCCGTCGGCACACCAGGGGCGATCTGCTCGATGACTCGCTGTCGCGTCTCGATGCACTGTGGTATCGCGTGCGCGGCGCCGCGCCGCCGCGCAACGCGCTCGATGCGGTGCGCGCTCGCGAGGCGGCGGCGAGGCCGGCCAGATCGCCGCCACGCTGTTCGGGCACTACCGGCGCGCAGTCGGCTGGGGCCGCGCACGGCAGTCGACCGCGAACCAGGACGCGAGCTACGAGTTGCTGGTTCGGGCGCATTGAGGGAGCGTATCAGGCGCGCATCGACGCGCGCCGGCGCGAATCCTTCCGTCAGAGCGCGAGCCGCCCTTCCGACGCAATGACGGATAGCGGCGTGCGCTGACTCTGTACTTCGCGCGCCTGCAGCGCTTCCGGCAGCGATGCCTTGTCGCCCGCGCGGCCGATCGCGATAGCAGCTTCAATCGAATAAACGTCCGGGACGCCGAGCGCCTGGCGGATCGTTTCGCGTTCTATGCCGGCCAGGCCGTGCGCATGCCATCCGGAGAGGCTGGCTTGCAGCGCAAGGTAGCCCTAGGCGGCGCCGGTGTCGAACGAATGAGTCGGCGCGGGGACTTCCGCCGCGCCGCCGGGCGGCGTGAACGTGCTCTTCGACAGCACGATGACAATGGCCGCGGCGTGTCTCGCCCAGCTTCGATTGAATTCGTTGAGGAATCCGAGGAATTGTTCCCAATGGGGCGTATCGCGTCTTGCATAGACGAATCGCCATGGTTGGGAATTATAGGAAGAAGGCGCCCACCGCGCCGCTTCGAGAAGCGTCAGCAGGGTTGCTTCGGGAATGGGATCAGCACGGAAAGCGCGCGGCGACCAGCGGTCGAGGAATTGCCGGTCGATCGAATGATCGGCGGTACGTGCGTTCGATGTCGTCATATGTGGATGCTCCTGGGAAGAATGAATTCGCCGCGTGAGCCTGAGGCGCAAGGACGCCTCTCGCGATGCCGGATCACTTTATCGGAGCGCACTGCGCGACTGAACCGATTTATTTTCGCAACGTTATTCCGGCATGGATTCGACATTGCAAGGCCGGCTATCCCACGTGATTAGCGTCTGATGCGTTTTCCGAAAACCAATCCATAAAAGCTTGTTTGCACTTCTTTTTGCGGACCACTAGATTCGTTCGTATAGCCATGAATCGACGGAGGCCGTATGGCCACGCTTTCCACGACCCTGTTCCCGGTTGGACTTCGGCATCCGCTGCGCGCGCTACAGATGCAATGGTCAAAGCATGCGAGCGTTAGTGCTGATCAAGCCAGCTTCGACAGGCCCGGGCTCGGCCACGGTGCGCAGTCGCCCGAGCGGCTCGAACGCATCGCGGCCTACGCACGCTGCGGTTATTTCCATATGGAATACACCGCGGGCATGTTTGTCGTGCCGCTCGAGATCCCGCCGGAATGAGGTTCGCGGCTGACGGTGACGTGGAGCGGGGCAGTGTCGAGCCGCAGCGACCAAACCGATGCTTCTTTAGAAATCACAATTAATTGGTTCGGCTTCGGCCGTGTCTCTTTCATAGTGTCTCCTGATGGCTATAGGCGGTTGCTTTCGCCGGTGCCTTGAACCAGCGCGTAAGAATTCGCGCGATATCGAAGGAGACGTCATGACGCTTGAACTCGCAGAACGACCCACCCACGCGCTGCTCGAAGCCGCCCGCTCCCGCGCGGCCGATGCCGGTTTGCCTTACGCGGGCGGCGTGCCGCCGCAGGATGCGTGGGCGCTCGTCCAGGCCGGCGATGCCGTGCTGGTGGACGTGCGCACCGCCGAAGAACGCAAATTTGTCGGACTCGTGCCGGACAGCGTGCATGTCGCGTGGGCGACCGGCACCAGTCTGACGCGCAATCCGCGCTTTGTCCGCGAACTGGAAGCCAAAACCGGCAAAGACGCGGTCGTGCTGCTGCTGTGCCGCAGCGGCAACCGCTCGGCGCTGGCCGCCGAAGCCGCCGCGAAGGCCGGCTTTACGCAGGTTTTCAATGTTCTGGAAGGCTTTGAAGGGGAGCTGGACGACGCGCAGCGGCGCGGCGCCAGCAATGGTTGGCGTTTTCACGGGCTGCCGTGGATTCAGGACTGAAGAACCTGTTCGTCCACGCTGCACTTTAAGGGGAGTAACCGCGGTGGCTGTGTTTGATGTCGATGAGATTGTCGAGGCGCTGCAGACGGTCCGTCAGCAATGGCGCGAAGTGCAGAAGCGCTCGCTCGAACCGGGCGGGCGCGAATTGCCTGGGCGCGAGGCGCTCGCGGAGATCGTCGATACGCTCAAAGGGGTGCTCTTTCCGATGCGGCTCGGGCCACCCGATCTGCGTCAGGAAAGCGAAAACTTCTATGTTGGGCATGCGCTCGACGCCGCGCTGCACGCGCTGCTGAGTCAGGCGCGGCTGGAACTGCACTACCGCAGCCGGCATCAACCGCCTCCCGCGGCCACGATCGAGGCGCAGGCGGAGATCGCGGTGCGCGCTTTTGCAGCGCACTTGCCGGCGATTCGCAGCCTGCTCGACAGCGACGTGTTGGCGGCGTTTCACGGCGATCCCGCGGCGGGCAGCGTGGACGAAGTGCTGCTGTGCTACCCGGGCGTGCTGGCGATGATTCATCACCGGCTCGCGCACGAGCTTTATGGACTGGGTCTGCCGCTGCTGGCGCGGATCGTCGGCGAACTCGCGCATGCGCAAACCGGTATCGACATCCATCCCGGCGCGAAGATCGGCGCCGGCTTCTTCATCGATCATGGAACGGGTGTAGTGATCGGCGAAACGGCCGTGATCGGCCAACGGGTGCGTCTCTATCAGGCCGTCACGTTGGGCGCGAAGCGCTTTCCACGCGACGCGCAAGGTCATCTGGAGAAAGGCCACGCGCGTCATCCGATTGTCGAGGACGATGTCGTGATCTACGCGGGCGCGACGATCCTCGGACGCGTCACGCTCGGACAGGGCTCGGTGATCGGCGGCAACGTGTGGCTGACCCAGGACGTGGCGCCGGGTTCTCATGTGACGCAGGCCGTGTCGCGCAACGAAGGCACGGGCGCTGCCGCGAGCCTCGACCGCACACCGCGCCTTCATGCAGGCGCTGAGCCTGTCGCGGCGGGAGCCGCGCGATGAGCGGACTCGTCAGGGAGTTCGGCGCTGCCGTGCGGCGTCTTCGCGAGACGCGCGGGTGGTCTCAGGAGCAACTGGCCGAGCACGCCGGACTCAACCGATCCTATGTCGGCGAGATCGAACGCGGCTCCGCCATTGCGTCGATCGTCACGGTCGACAAGCTGGCCCGCGCGTTTCAGGTGCCGATCGAACGCCTGCTCAATCCGTCTTCAGACGGCGCGGATGTCGCCGGTTTCGTGCGTCCCGCGCGTGCCGATCCCATCCCCGCGAGTTAGCGGATCTTCTGCCGCCGTCTATAGCATGTTGAAGGGGCGGGGTCCCCTCCCGATAATCTCTTTCGCTCATAAGCTTTCCCGTTTTTCTTCTATCAAACCCTGGAGCTTTTAGATGACAGCAACAGTGGGCGGCCTGACGGCGCTCGGCGATACCGCAGCACGGCAACTAGCCAATGCCACCAAAACCGTTCCGCAACTCGCCACGATCACGCCGCGTTGGCTCACGCATCTGCTGCAATGGCTGCCGGTCGAGGCAGGCATCTATCGTCTGAACCAGGTGAAGAATCCTGAAGCCGTGAAGGCAGCCTGCACCGCGCGCGAAGATGAAAGCATCCTGCCGCGCACCTTCGTGCCTTACGAAGAGCAGCCGCGCGAATACTTCCTCAATGCGGTCAGCACGGTGCTCGACGTGCACACGCGGATCTCGGATCTGTACAGCAGCCCGCACGATCAGATCAAGGAACAACTGCGCCTCACGATCGAGACGATCAAGGAGTTGCAGGAAAGCCAGTTGATCAACAACCCGGACTACGGCCTGCTCGCGAATGTGGCCGACGAACAGCGCGTGTTTCCGCTGACCGGTGCGCCGACGCCGGACGATCTCGACGAATTGCTGACCAGGGTTTGGAAAGAACCGGCGTTCTTCCTGACGCATCCGCTCGCGATCGCCGCCTTCGGCCGTGAATGCACGCGCCGTGGCGTGCCGCCGCCGACCGTCAGCCTGTTCGGTTCGCAGTTCCTGACGTGGCGCGGCATTCCGCTGATTCCGTCGGACAAGGTGCCGGTTGCCGACGGCAAGACCAAGATCCTGTTGCTGCGCGTGGGCGACAAGCGCCAGGGCGTGGTCGGCCTGTTCCAGCCGGGCGTGGCCGGCGAGCAGGGTCCGGGGTTGTCGGTGCGCTTCATGGGCATCAACAATCATGCGATCGCGTCGTATCTGATCTCGCTCTATTGCTCGCTCGCGGTGCATTCGCCGGACGCGCTGGCAGTTCTCGATGACGTGGAGATCGGCAAGTACCATGACTACCCAGATACCTACAAGTAAGCCCATGGACAGCGTCCTGCCGCACGATGTGCCGACCGGTCCGCCTGGGGGCTTGCCTGCGGGATTGCCCGATCCGGCGACGTTGGCGTCGCTCGCCAATGCGTTCTTCTCGGCGTTGCCGGGCAATGCTTCGCACGCGGGCGCGACGCCCGGTGTGGCCGGCACGCTGCCGTTCACGGCGCCCGTGACCAGCGAGATCGGCAATCCGGCTCCGGCCGGCTCGCCGCTCGCAGGTCCTGGCGGCACGGGCACGGGTGTACCCGGCGCGGCGTTGCCGCAAGGACACCTGCCGGGTGGCAACCTGCTGCCCGCGGCGCCGACGCATGTGCTCTCACTGGGCAATCGCGCGCCCGCGTTGGGGCCGCATGCAACGGCTGCGAACGGCTTGCCGGATAACGTGGTGACGGTCGCGCCCGCACTGGATCCGCGCTTTGGCGGAGCCGCGCTCGGTGTGCCCGAGGCGCATGGTGCACAGCGTCCGTCCGCGGGTGGTGCGGCGCCCTCGTCAGTTGCGGCGCCGGCATCCGCATCGCCGTACTATTTTCTCGGCGAATCGGGGCAGCCTCGCACGTCGGTGGCGTCGCCGGATATCGTCGTGCCGGTCTGGAACGAGGTGAGCGCGCAATCGTTCGGCCTGCCCGCAGTGGACCAGCCGCTTGCCGAACAACGCTTCCCGTACGACCGTCAGTCCATCTCGCACGCGGCACCGCCTTCGACGCCGGCGCAGCACACGGGCAGCCCGCATTATTTTCTGGATCTGAATGCGCCGTCCTCGCGTTTTCCTGGGCCGACGCCCGCTGCGGCGGATGGCGTGCCGCACGCGGGCCCGTCAGCGCATCCGCCGTTCGACGTGAATGCGATTCGGCGCGACTTTCCGATTCTGCAGGAGCGCGTCAACGGCCGTCAGCTGGTGTGGTTCGACAATGCCGCGACCACGCACAAACCGCAGGCGGTGATCGACCGGCTCGCGTACTTCTACGCGCATGAAAACTCCAACATCCACCGGGCGGCGCATGCGCTGGCCGGCCGCGCCACCGACGCCTATGAGGCCGCGCGCAGCAAGGTGCAGCGTTTCATCGGCGCGGCGTCGCCGGAGGAAATCATCTTCGTGCGCGGCACCACCGAGGCGATCAATCTGATCGCCAAAACGTGGGGCGTGCAGCATGTCGGCGAGGGCGACGAGATCATCGTCTCGCACCTCGAGCATCACGCCAATATCGTGCCGTGGCAGCAGCTCGCCGCGCAAACCGGTGCGAAGCTGCGCGTGATTCCGGTCGACGACAGCGGCCAGGTTCTGCTCGACGAATACCGGCGGCTTCTCAACGACCGCACGAAAATCGTCTCGGTCACGCAGGTGTCGAACGCGCTCGGCACGGTCGTGCCGGTCAAGGAAATCGTCGAGCTGGCGCATCGCGCCGGTGCGAAAGCATTGGTCGACGGTGCGCAGTCGGTGTCGCACATGCGGGTGGACGTCCAGGCCATCGACGCGGACTTCTTCGTGTTCTCGGGTCACAAGGTGTTCGGCCCGACCGGCATCGGCGTGGTCTACGGCAAGCGCGCGATTCTGGAAGATATGCCGCCGTGGCAGGGTGGCGGCAACATGATCGCGGACGTGACGTTCGAGCGCACCGTATTCCAGCCGCCGCCGAATCGTTTCGAAGCCGGCACGGGCAATATCGCCGATGCGGTCGGCCTGGGTGCGGCTATCGATTATGTTCAGCGCGTCGGCATCGAGAATATCGCGCGTTATGAGCACGATCTGCTGGCGTATGCGACGAGCGTCTTGCAACCGGTGCCCGGTGTGCGCCTGATCGGCACGGCACGCGACAAGGCCAGCGTGTTGTCGTTCGTGCTGAAAGGCTACGAAACCGAGGAAGTCGGGCAGGCGCTGAACGAAGAGGGCATCGCCGTGCGCTCGGGGCATCACTGCGCGCAGCCGATCTTGCGGCGCTTCGGCGTCGAAGCCACCGTGCGTCCGTCGCTCGCGTTCTACAACACGTGTGATGAAGTGGACGCGCTGGTGTCGGTGGTGCGACGGCTGTCTTCACGACGCTGACGATAAGCGGCGGCCACATTGGCCGCCGCTTCCTCATCCTGTTCGAGCGGCGCTTCGGGCGCTCCGACCTTGGGTAAATCCGATTCACCAAACGATCGCCGTGGCCGACGCGACTTTGCGCCCGCCAGCTTTGAATTGCGCTCGCTGCTGTTCTTCTAACGAAGAACCACCTCAGCGTGCGTTCATGAACGACGCTGCGGCCGCGCTTACACGGCGGCCGCTTCTCGCGCTTCAAGGTGGCGGCTCACAGGCTGTTGCAACCCGAAGTGTTCGCGCAGTGTGCGCCCTTCGTACCCGGTGCGGAAAATGCCGCGTTGTTGCAGAAGCGGCACCACGCCGTCGGCGAAGTCCTGCAAGCCGCCCGGCAGGACATCCGGCATCAGGTTGAAGCCGTCGGCGGCGCCACCCTTGAACCAGTGTTCGATATCGTCGGCGATCTGCTCCGGCGTGCCGACCACGACGCGATGCCCGCCACCGCCCGCGAGCGCTCGGATCAACTGACGCGCCGTGTACCCGTTCGTACGTGCCTGAGCGAGCGTCGCATGGAAGAACGTGTGATTGCCGTTGCCGCCGCCGGGCAGCGAGAGATCGTCCGGCAGACGCTCGTCGAGCTTCAGCCGCTCGACGTTCACGCCTAGAATGCCGGCCAGCCGCGCGAGGCTGTAAGTCCACGGAATCAGATCGACCAGTTCATCGCGACGGCGCAGTGCTTCGGTCTCCGTTGCACCGATGATGGTGGTGAGACCCGGCAGCACACGGATCGCGTCGTTGCCGCGTCCCAGGGCCGCGGCGCGCGACTTCAGTTCGCGCGCGTAAGCCGCCGCTTCGTCGAACGACTGCGAGGCGGAGAACACGGCTTCCGCGTGGCGCGAAGCCAGCTCGCGTCCGTCCGCCGAGCCGCCCGCCTGAATCAATACCGGATGCCCCTGGGCGCTACGCGGCAGATTGAATGGACCGTCGACGCTGAAGTACTTGCCGCGATGCTCGATGCGATGCACCTTCGCCGCGTCGATGAAGCGGCCGCTCGCCTTGTCGCCGATAAAAGCGTCGTCTTCCCAGCTGTCCCACAGCGCCTTCACGACCTCGGTGAATTCGGCGGCGCGCTCATAGCGTTCAGCGTGATTGGGCACCGCCTCGCGGCCGAAGTTGCGCGCCGAGCCGAGATCGGCGGTCGTCACGATGTTCCAGCCGGCACGGCCCGCGCTGAGATGATCGAGCGTGGCGAAGCGCCGCGCGATGTTATACGGCTCGTTGTAACTCGTCGATGCCGTGCCGATCACACCGATATGCGTGGTCGCGGAAGCAATGCCGGCGAGCAGGACGGTCGGCTCCAGCGCCGTGATGGGGCGAAAGTCGATCTGATCGGCGATCGATGCATTGTCCGCGAGAAACACGGCGTCGAATTTCGCCGCTTCGGCGATTTGCGCGACGCGAACGTAGTGGGCGATATCGACGAAGGCGCGAGGGTCCGCATCTTCGGTACGCCACGCGGACGGGACAAAACCCGAGTGGAGAATATTGACATTCAGATGAAGCTGACGGGGCGGGGCGGTTCTCATGGGTCTTTTCGAATGCGGGAGGGGCCGGCAACGAAGGAACGTATGCATCTGGCCGACGCGCCAATTGTCGAATAGGCGCTCATGCGCGGCCACTAACGAATTCGGGCATCGATATGTCGGCAAAGACTAAGGCTTGCCCGCGCTGAAGATGAGCGTCGTCCCTGACGCCGGTTATCAATCGATTCGCTTCAGGTATTCCCACGGGTAAATCCCCTGCGCGTGCCCGTCGCTGAAGACGATCTGCATGCCGTAGCCCATCGGCTGCATGTCGACGATCGCGACATGGGGCGATTCGGGCCGTGCCTCGCCGGAATGCGCCAGACGTCGGCAGGTCGAACAAGGGCAGCGTTCGCGCAACGTCGCGTTATCGATCGATTGCGTGCGGCCGTCATCCCATGTGAGGGACAATCGCCCGCTCGCGGCGTGGACCGTGATCTGTTCGGGGGCGTTCATCGCTGTGTGCTTTCGATTTGCGTCAACGCGATGCGCGCCGCTTTACGGACTTCCGGATCGGGGTCCGTTGCCGCTGCCCGCAAGGCCGGCAGCGACGCCGCGTCGCCCAGTTCGCCGAGCGACAAGGCCGCTTCCTTGCGCAAATTGCTGATCGCATGCGTCAACAGCGAAGCGACTGCCGTGCTCGTGCCTGTACTTGTGCTCGCGTCGCGCAGTTTGCCCAACGCGCGGACCGCTTGCAGACGGACTTGCCAGTAGTCGTCGTGGAGCGCGTCGAGCAACGCATCGCGCGCGGCCGCCGCGCGCAGTTTGCCCAGCGTCGCCGCCGCTTCTTCACGGACCTGCCACGCGGCATCGCGTAAAGCGCCGAGCAACGCGGCAACGGTGTCTTCGGTCGACGCGGCGCCGATACCCAACGCGCCGATCGCCGCGCGCCGCACGGCGGCGTTCGGATCCTGCGCGGCGATGCTGGTGAGGGGCCCGAGCGCGCGCTCGCTTTTCAGCCAGCCGAGCACGCTCACCGCTTCGAGCCGCACGAGGTCTTCGCTTGCCGTCAGCGCGTGCAGCGCCGGTTCCAGTGCGCCCGCATAGCGCAATTCGCGTAAGCCGCGAAGCACGGCCTGGCGCACGAACGGATCCTGATGCGTGGTCCATGCCGCAAGCAGCGGCCCCGATTGCGGATCCTTCAGACTGGACAGACTCTGTGCGGCCGCTTCGCGCACTTCCTCGACGGGATCCGCCAGCGCTTCGCAGAGCGCCGCCACCGCGTCGGCGCGTTCCCACGCGCCGAGCACCTGGGCGGCCTGCGCGCGTACTTCCGCGGACGTGTCCAGCCGCAACGCGGCGACGATCGGTTCGAGCACGGTTTCGTCCTCGAGGTCCGCGAGCGCCAGCAGGGCGATACGGCGCACGGCGGCGTCGGTGGATGTCAAACGCGGCAGCAGCGCGGCGACTTCCGGATCGAGAGAGTCGGGGTCGAAGGTCAGCGGAAGCGAAATATCGGTCATGAATTCGGTGATGTCTTGAGTGGAACTGATGAAACCCGTCATGCCGCCGCCGCTTCACGGAGCAACGCGAGGCAGCGGCGCTTGATGTCGACGAATTGCGCCTCGGTGGTGGTCTCGTCGTCGCGTGGACGCGGCAACGTCACGCGCAGATCGGCGACGATGCGCGCGGGCCGCTGCGACAGTACGAGAATGCGGTCGGCGAGAAACAGCGCTTCGTCGATATCGTGCGTGACGAACAGCACGGTGGTGGGAACCTGGGTCCACACATCGAGCAGCAAGGCTTGCATCATGCGGCGCGTTTGCGCGTCGAGTGCGCCGAACGGCTCGTCCATCAGCAGCACGCGCGGCCGGTTGATCAGCGCGCGTGCGATTTCCACCCGCTGCTGCATGCCGCCCGACAACTGCGCCGGATAGCGCGCGCCGAATCCGCTCAGGCCGACCAGATCGAGCAGATCGCTGGCTTGCCGGCGCCGCTCGTCGGCGGCGAGACCCTTCATTTTCAGGCCGAACGCGACGTTGTCGATCACACGCTTCCACGGAAACAGCGTGTGCTGCTGAAACACCAGACCGCGTTCCGGGTGAGGGCGCAGCACCCGTTCGCCGTCCACAGCGATCTCGCCCGCGCTGGCCGTCACATGACCGGCGAGCGCGGCCAGCAAGGTGGATTTGCCGCAGCCCGACGGTCCCAGCACGCAGACAAACTCGCCGGGTTCGACGCTGAAGTCCAATTGATCGAGCGCGGTGAAACGCTGCTCGCGCAAGCCCACTTCCACGCTCAGCGCCCGCACGTCGATGCGGCCCGCCGGTTTCGATTGCGCCTGTGTACTCATCGGCGTACTGATCGGCGTACTCATCGCTGCGACGCCTCCATCCGGTACCACGGGATCAGCGCAAGGCCGGCGCGCCGTACCAGCAGGCTGCTGCCCATGCCCAACGCGCCGATCAGCAGCATGCCGACGACAATGTCCGCATAGTTCTGCAACGTGTACGACTCCCATGTGAAATAGCCGATCCCGTATTGACCCGCGATCATCTCGGCGCTCACCAGACAGAACCACGCGGTGCCCATGCCGATCGACAGGCCCGTGACGATCGCGGGCGCGGCGCCCGGCAGGATCACTTCGGCCAACAGCGCGCCGCCGCGCGTGCCTAGCGAACGCGCGGTCGCGACGAGGCGCGGATCGACGCCTTCCACGCCGTGAATCGTGTTGAGCAGGATCGGAAAGAGTGCGCCGATGAAGGTGATGAACATCATGCTCATCTCCGACGAAGGAAACATCAGGATCGCGAGCGGGATCCACGCGACCGCGGGAATCGGCCGCAACACTTCGAGCGGCGGCAGCAAGGTGTCTTCGAACGCGCGATAGCGGCCGATGGCGAGCCCGAGTCCAATACCCACGACGCTCGCCGTGACGAATCCCACCAGCACGCGCGTGAGGCTCGACAGCAGGTGCATCGGCAGCTTCGGCGAGTGGAGCAGGGCCCAGGCGGCCGGCACGACATCGCTCGGCGCGGGCACATTGGCGAAAGTCACAATGCCGAACGACACGTGATGTTCAGCGAGCACTTGCCAGATGCCCACACAGGCCAGAACGGCCACGATCCTGGTCAACGCGCGGATCAGGCGGGCCGGTCTCCAGACACGCGCACTGACTGCGCCGCGCCGGAGGCTCGTGTTTTCCGCGGCTTCAAGAATGGCTGACATCGAGGACTCTCCTGAGTGAGGCGCGCCAAAGCACGCCAGGGCGCGCCGCTTATCGGTCAGCGCGCCGCGACGGCCTGAGTCGCGTCGGTTTTGGCGGCGGCGAAATCCACGACGTTGCCGTTCACCTGCTTCGCGTAGCTATCCGCGTTGTCTTTCAGCAGGAAACCGGCGAGGTTGCCCTTGGCGTCTTTCACGTACCACGCCTGGCTGGCAAACAGCTTCAGTCCGCTCGCGTGATCCTGGATATAGACGACGCGCACTTTCTTGCCGCCTTGTTCGAGCGTGTTGACCGCGGCGAATGCCTCCTGCGCCGACGCATAATCGCGCACCTTGCCTTCGCCATCCACCCAGACCTGCGTCACGCCGCGCGGATCGGTGATGCGCTTGCCGGTTTGCGCGTCGTTGGCGACGAGCGGTTGCTTCGCGTAGTTCTTGAGCGCCGCATCGTAGTTCAGGCCGGACTGCCTGAATGCTTCGCGGATGTAGCGGTCGTCGATGAAGCTGTTCACATCCAGATCGACGTCGGTCTTTTTCAGCAGCTTGAGCGTGCTGATGGCTGTGACCGTCGCCTGACGGTATTCGGGTTTCCACGTCAGATCGCGCGTTTGCAGACCGAGCGGCCCGTGAAACAGATAATTGACCTCGGCGTCGATGCCGGTGACTTTCTGGATCAGCTGACTGTATTTCTCAGGCTCTTGCGCGAACAACTGATTGGCTTCGATCACCGCGCGCAGATACGCGACCACTACTTCCGGATAGCGCTTCGCATAGTCCGCGTCGACCAGCGTGCCGTGGAAAGTCGGCGCATGCGTCTGCGCGCCGTCGTAAATCTTGCGCGCAAAGCCGCGGAACGGGAACAGTTCGGCGAACGGCACGAAGTCGGCGTGGGCGTCGATCTTGTGCGCCTTCAACGCGCTGCCGGCCACTTCCGGCGACTGCGTGATGATGTTCACGTCGGTCTCGGGATTCCAGCCTTGCGCCTTGACGGCCCGCAGCAGCATGCCGTGCGCCGCTGAAGCGAACGGCACGGAGATCGTCTTGCCCTTCAGGTCGGCGAGCGAGCGGATCGGCGAGTCGTCCGGCACGACAATGCCGTTGCCGCTGCCGTCGATGCTGCCCGACAGCACGGTGATGAACACGCTCTTCTTGCCGGCCTTCTGAAAGGCCGCGCCGTTCAATGAACCGGGAAACTCCGCCATTGATCCGAAGTCGAGCTTGCCTGCCACCATCTCGTTGGTGATCGGCGCGCCGGACGTGAAGTCTTTCCATTGCACGTCGTATTTGACGTCCTTGTACTTGCCGTCGTGCGGCAGATACTTGTCGAGCAGGTTCAGTTCGCGGATCAGCAGGCCGCCAGTGGCGCAATTGATCGTCGTGTCCTGAGTGCCGATCGCAATGCGGATGGTCTCGGCGCGCGCCGCGCCAGCGGTGAGCGCCAGCAGGCCGCTCGCGAGGAGCGTCGTGGCAAGCAGATGGCGGATATTCATGAGTTAAACCCCGGTTGATAAGGAGCCGTGCTTCAAAGTGGATGGTTCTTCGCGATGTTTCGTCGTTAACGCAGCAGATAGGGAATCTCGACCCTGACCGCATCGGTCGGGCAATCTTTTTCGCACGGCATGCAGTACCAGCATTCGTCGAATTTCATATAGGCCTTGCCCTTGCTCAAATCGATCGCGAGCAGATCGAGCGGGCAGACATCCACGCAGACGGTGCAGCCTTTGTCGGCAATGCATTTGTCCTCATCGATCGTGACGGGCGCGGCGCTGCGCTGAAAAATGTCGTGTGGTGTGGTCGGCATGGTGGTTCCTCAGGCGTCGGCAAGCGCGGGCTCGGCGATGCGCAGGTTCTGGTAGGCGTGACTGTCGTGAGCGTCGAGCGGCACCACGTACGGTTCGACGGCGCGTTTTTCGCTGCGCATGCGGCCCGTTGCGTCTTTGCTGAGATGCGTGTGGCAGAACCACTCCGCGTCGTTGCGCTGCGGATAATCGACCCGATGGTGGTACAGGCCCCAGCGGCTCTCCGTGCGATACAGCGATGCGTGCGCGGCCATTTCGGCGCAATCGCGAATCGCCCGCACTTCGGCGGCGCGCATCAGTTCGTGCGGGTTGTGGGCCTTGATCCGCGCGATGTCGTCGGCGATTTCGGCGAAACGTTGCTGGCCGATTTCCATCTTGCGCGTCACCTTCGGCGGTTGCAGATAGTCGTTCACCATGCGGCGCAGCTTGTATTCGACTTGCGCCGGCGCGAGTCCGGTGTCGCGTTCCAGCGGCGCGTAAATGCGTGAGCGTTCGGCTGCGATCTGCTCGTCGTCGAGCGCGGCATGCTCGCGGCCTTCGACGTATTGCGCGGCGTTGTGGCCCGCGAACCAGCCGTAGGTAAACGCGCCGAGCATGTAGTTGTGCGGCACGGCGGCCATGTCGCCGGCGGCATAGAGACCCGCAACCGTGGTTTCCGCGCGCTCGTTCACATACACGCCGGATGCGCTGTGCCCGCTGCAAAAACCGATCTCCGAGATGTGCATCTCGATCATCTGCTCGCGATAGTCGGTGCCGCGTCCCGCATGAAAACGTCCGCGGCTCGGGCGCTCGTTCGTGTGCAGAATCTGCTCGATGGTCTGAATGGTTTCTTCCGCGAGATGGTCGAGCTTCAGAAACACCGGGCCATTGCCGCTCTGCAGTTCCTGATAGAACTCCCACATCATCTGGCCGCTCCAGTAATCGCATTCAATGAAGCGTTCACCCTTGCCGTTCGCGGTAAAACCGCCGAGCGGTCCCGTCACGTAGGCGCAGGCCGGGCCGTTGTAATCCTTGATCAGCGGGTTGATCTGGAAGCATTCGAGATTCGCCAGCGCGGCGCCCGCGTGATAGGCCATCGCGTAGCCGTCGCCGGCGTTGGTGGGATTTTCGTAAGTGCCCATCAGATAGCCCGAAGACGGCAAGCCGAGTCGGCCCGCCGCGCCACAGCAGAGAATCACCGCCTTCGCGCGCACCACGTAGAAATCGGCGGTGCGGCAATCGAAACCGAGCACGCCGCAAGCGCGCCCTTGCGCATCGGTCAGCACGCGAGTGATCACGATCCGATTGGTGATCGCAATGCGCGCGCGTTTGAGCTGCCGGTACAGCACTTTCTTGATGTCGTGGCCTTCCGGCATCGGCAGGACATAGGAGCCCATGTGATGCACTTTCTTGACGGCATAGTCGCCGGTGCCGTCTTTTTCGAACTTCACGCCCCAGCGGTCGAGTTCTTCGATCGTTTTGAAGCTGTGCCGCGCGTACGCATAGACGGCTGATTGATCGACGATGCCGTCGTTCGCGATGGTGATTTCGCGCGTGTACTGCTCGGGCGTTGCGTGACCCGGGATGATGGCGTTGTTCAGGCCGTCCATGCCCATCGAAATCGCGCCGCTGCGCTTGACGTTGGCCTTTTCCAGCAGCAATACCTTGAGGTTCGGATTCTGCTCTTTGGCCTTGACGGCAGCCATTGGGCCGGCCGTGCCGCCGCCCACGACGACCAGGTCGTACTCGATCACATGTGTGTTCATTTCGTCTTCCTTGTGCTTTTCTTCTCTTTCTGACGGTCGATGCGAAAGCGGTACTGGAACGCATCGCCGCGGAAATAGAGGTATTCGTAGTCGATCGGCGTACCGTCCGCGCTGTGCGTGAGACGTTCGATCCGCAGCACCGGGCTGCCTTCCTCCACGTTCAAGGCTTCGACGATGTCTTCGTCGGCGAGAATCGCGTCGATCGAGACGTCGGCGTGGCCGAGCGGCACGGCGCAGTCGTTCTCCAGAATCAGAAAAATATCGCGCGTGACGAGGTCCGCATTGGCGAGGCGTTTGCCGAGCGCTTCCGGCACCCACGTGATTTCAAGCGACACCGGTTCGCGATTAAGCAGTCGCACCCGGTGTATTTCGGCCACTTTCGCGCCCTCGGGCAACTGCAGACGTTGCGCGATCTGAGCGGTCGCTGGAATGAAGCGGATGTGCTTGAGCTGATTGACGATCTCATAGCCCATCGACGACATCGCTTCAGCGAAGCCTTGCAGTGCGCTGACGTTCTGGAAGGCCTTCGGCTTGGAAACGAAGGTGCCTTTGCCGTGCAGCTTGAAAACGAGGCCTTCCTTCTGCAGATCGCCGAGCGCTTGCCGCACGGTGATGCGGCTGACGTCGAACATCGCGCACAGGTCGTTTTCGGACGGCATCTGCGAATGGGCCGCATACGTGCCATTCAGAATGCGCGCGCGCAGTTCCGTCTTGATCTGCTCGTAGAGCGGAGGGGCGGCGAGCGGCAGCACGTTGGCGGGGTCGGATTTCGTCATGGTTCGTGGGGTTGTCTGTACTTGTTATGACAAGTTGAGTCACAGTCTAGTGACGGAGTCCCGCCGGGCGAACGAAGATTTTGTGCTTTGTATTTCTTCAGGGACGCATTTGGGATCGGCAACACTGGCGAAAATCGCGCGCGAACGCGGCTGGCGGGTCGCGCCGTGTCCGCTGCGCGCGGACTTTATAGAGCGGAGCGGCCGCAAGCAGCCGCGGCGAAGCGCGATTAAACTGGCGCGACCCTATTCGCGATGGAGAGCGGCACATGTCACGTCAGCTTCGCCTCGGCGCCTTCATGCGTCCCACCACGATCCACACCGGTGCATGGCGCTATCCCGGCGCCTATCCGGACGCCAACTTCAATTTCGGGCATCTGAAGCTTTTCGCGCAGACGCTCGAACGCGGCCGCTTCGACGCGTTCTTCATGGCCGACCATCTCGCGGTGCTCAATATGCCGCTGGATGCGCTCAAGCATAGCCACACGGTCACGTCGTTCGAACCGCTGACCTTGTTGCCCGCGCTGGCGGCGGTGACGGAAAGACTAGGGCTGGTCGCCACGGCGTCCACCACGTTCGACGCGCCGTATCACGTCGCCCGGCGTTTCGCCTCGCTCGACCACATCAGCGGCGGCCGCGCGGGATGGAATCTCGTGACGACGTCGAACCCGGACGCCGCGCTCAATTTCGGTCTCGACGAGCATGTCGAGCACGACGAACGCTACCGGCGCGCCCGCGAGTTCTTCGATGTGGTCACCGGACTCTGGGATAGTTGGGCCGACGACGCCTTTATCCGCGATACGGCAAGCGGCACCTATTTCGATCCGCAAAAACTGCATGTGCTGAACTACAAAAGCGAGAACTTCTCGGTGCGCGGGCCGTTGAATATCGCACGCCCCGTTCAGGGCTGGCCCGTCATCGTGCAGGCGGGTTCATCCGAAGCGGGGCGGCAAATCGCGGCCGAAACCGCCGAGGTGGTCTTCACCGCACAGAGCCGGCTCGAGGACGGCAAGCGCTTCTACGCCGACGTAAAAGGCCGTATGGAGAAACTCGGCCGGCAACGCGACCATATGAAGATTCTGCCGGCTGCCTTCGTCGTGGTGGGCGATACGCTCGACGAGGCGCGCGAAACGCGCGCGCGCCTCGACACGTTCGTGCACTACGAGAGCGGGCTTGCTTCATTGTCGATTGCATTGGGGCACGACGTGTCTGGCCTGGATCCTGACGGCCCGCTGCCGGAAATCCCCGAGACCAATGCGAGCCGTACCTCGCGGCAAAGAGTGGTCGAATGGGCGCAGCGCGATGGACTGACGATCCGTCAACTCGCGCAGCGCATTGGCGGCTATTCGGGACTGGAGATGGTCGGCACGCCGGCGACGATCGCGGATCAGATGGAGCAGTGGCTGGTGGAGGAGGGCTCGGACGGATTCAACGTGATGTTCTCGCATCTTCCCGCCGGTCTCGATGACTTCGTCGATAAAGTCATTCCGGAGTTGCAGAAGCGAGGGCTGTTCCGGCGCGAATACGAAGGTGTGACGCTGCGCGAGAATCTCGGCTTGCCGCGGCCTGAGAATCGTTTTTTTCCTGCCTGAATTCAGTCGTTCCGGTGAACGCGCCCGTTCCAGAACCGGGCGATATGACAGCCGCCGCTTAGCACCTGAAATTTGCTTCGTTTGTTCTGTCCGGCAGCGTTGGTAGAGTGGGCGACTCACGCTCAGGAGCAACGTCGATCGACGTCTTGCGCGGACCATCAAGAACAACAGGAAACCACCGCTATGAATTTCAGAGTGCTTGGGGCAGTGATTGCCGGAAGTCTGCTCGTCATGTCCACCGCCGCGCACGCGGACCGCGTCGACGACATCAAGAAAGCGGGCGTGCTGCGCGTTGCCGCGTTCGACAGCAATCCGCCGTTCGGCTTCGTCGATCCGAAGAACAACCAGATCGTCGGGCTCGACATCGACTATGCGCGCGCGCTCGCGACCCGCCTCGGCGTCAAGCTCGAGATCCAGCCGACCAATCCGGCCAACCGCATCGCCTTCCTGAAGTCGGGCAAGGTGGATCTGGTGTTCGCCAACTTCACGATTACCGACGATCGCAAGAAAGAGGTGGATTTCAGCACCCCGTATTTCGCGTCCGGCACGCAGTTCATCGCGAAGAAAGGCGCGCTCACCTCGCCGCAGCAGTTGAACAGTTTGCGGATCGGCGCGGACAAAGGCACGACCAACGAGCAGCAGGTGCGTGCGCAATTCCCGGGCGCCACGATCGTCGCTTACGACGACACGCCGTTCGCATTCGCCGCGCTGCGCACGGGCAACGTGCAGGCGATCACGCAGGACGGGCCGAAGCTCGTCGCGTTGCTGGCGAAAGTGCCGGACAAGGCGAACTACGAGATCCCGCCGTTTACGATCTCCAACGACTACGAAGGCGTGGGTGTGCCGAAGGGCGAGACGCGACTGCTGAATGTGGTGAATGACACGTTGAAGGATCTCGAGGCCAAAGGCACGGCCGGCAAGATCTACGACACCTGGTTCGGCCCAACGAGCGCCGCGCCGCTGCCGCGCCTGTTCAAGATCGGCGACCCGCAAAAGAGCTGACGTCCCTTTATTTTTCAGCCGCCTGAATACGGCCCGGCCATGACTCGAAAAGAGTGGCCGGGCCGTCTTGTTGATACAGCACCGAGCTTTTCCGAATGCATTTCATGACTCTCTGGCTGGAGCCCCGCTATCTGGGCTGGCTCGCGCATGGCTTTGTCATCACCTTGATCCTGTCGGCGTGTGCGAGCGTATGCGCGACACTGCTCGGTTTCGGTCTGGCGATGGCCCATATCGCCCAACATCGCGCGATCGCCTCGGCGGCGCGGCTCTATGTGCTGGTGTTCCGTAATTCGCCGCTGCTGGTGCAGTTGCTGTTCTGGTACTTCGGCGCCGCGACGCTGCTGCCCGAGCACTGGATGACGTGGCTGAACGCGCCGCATACATTGAGCGCCGGGCCGCTTGTTTTGCGCTGGCCGAGCTTCGAACTGTTCGCCGGTTGGCTCGGCTTGACCTGCTACAGCACCGCTTTTATCGCCGAAGAGTTTCGTGCCGGCATCCGCGGTGTGGGCATTGCGCAATACCAGGCGGGCGCGGCATTGGGCATGACGCGTTATGCCACGTTGCGGCACGTGATCTTGCCGCAAGCCGTGCGTATCGCCACACCGCCGCTCGCGGGGCAATACATGAATGTCGTAAAGAACTCGTCGCTGGCGATGGCGATCGGCGTGGCCGAACTGTCGTATATGTCGCGCCAGGTCGACACGGAGAGCTTCCGGACATTTCAGGCCTTCGGCACGGCAACCGTGCTGTATGTCGTCACCATCGCATTGATCGAAACGGCGTTACTGATCTGGCAGCGCACAGGTGTGCGTGCGTTGCAAAGGGGGCATGCATGAGCGCGCTCGAATGGCTGCCGACGCTGCGTTATCTGCTGCTCGGTGCGTTCCCCAATGGGCCGCTGGGCGGTGCGGCGTTGACTGTGCTGCTGTCGGTGGTGTCGGCGTTGCTGTCCGCCGCGGCCGGTTTGGCGGGCGGCGTGGCGCTCTCGATGACGCGCGGCGCCACGCATCTGCTCCTGCTCGGAATCGTCGCGTTTTTCCGGGCGATTCCGGTGCTGATGCTGATTTTCTGGACCTTCTTCCTGATGCCGATTCTGCTGCACGTCGACGTACCGGGTCTGGTGGCGGTGGTGTGCGCGCTGTCGTTGATCGGTGGCGCGTATCTGTCGCATTCGGTGCATGCGGGCATCGTCTCGATCGGAGCGGGCCAGCAGAACGCGGCGCTGTCGCTCGGGCTCACGCGCTGGCAGGCGCTGCGTCACGTGGTGTTGCCGCAGGCGGTACGCGTGATGATGCCGTCGTTCGTGAATCAGTGGGTGTCGCTCATCAAAGACACCTCGCT
Source organism: Paraburkholderia phytofirmans (assembly GCF_046028095.1). Taxonomy (GTDB): domain Bacteria; phylum Pseudomonadota; class Gammaproteobacteria; order Burkholderiales; family Burkholderiaceae; genus Paraburkholderia; species Paraburkholderia phytofirmans_A. The sequence continues at coordinate 89,881 of NZ_JAQQDJ010000005.1, read as the reverse complement.
TGCGTATATCGTCGGGGTGCCGGAATTTACCTTTCTCGCCAATCAGGTCAACAGCCGCCTGATGATTTACCCCGCGCAGATTTTCGTGTTCGTCGGGATCGTGTATCTGGTTTTGTGCTCCGCGCTGCAATGGTTTGCGTCTCGCGTGTTGCTGCGTGCACGGCCGGCTCGCGCCACGGATGTCGATACGGAAACGGCAACCGGCGCGGCGCGTGGTAAAGAACATGGCGTGGCGATGCCATGACGCGATGAGTTTGCGCGTCGCTCGCGGTCAGTCGATATGCCCCACTTGCGCACGCGGCTTTTAATGCTGCCCGACGGTCCCGTTCAATCCGTCGAGCAACTCCGCTCGCATTTCCGCCAGCGACAGATCACGCCGGTCGCGCGGCCTCGGCGCGTCGATGGCGATGTCGCGCACGACGCGCCCCGCGCCTGTGCCATGCGGTGGCGCAAGCAGCAGCACGCGGTCCGACAGATAGAGCGCTTCGTCGAGGTCGTGCGTGACGAGCAGCGCCGCAGTGCCGTGCGAGCGTGTGAGCGTCAGCAGCAGGTCCTGCAGACGCATGCGGGTCATCGCATCGACGGCGCTGAACGGCTCGTCCAGCAATAACAGGTCGGGGCTGGAGAAAAGCCCGCGCACCAGCGCGACGCGCTGCGCCATGCCGCCGGATAACTGCTTGGGCAACGCGTCTCGTACATTGGCGAGGCCGACTTCGCCGAGCAGTTCGGCGACGCGCGGATCGCCGCCACGTCGCGGCCCCGCCGCGAATGCGACATTGTCCGCGACTGAAAGCCAGGGCAGAAGACGCGGCTCCTGGAAGATCACGCCCAGTCGCGCCGACGGGCCATGTTGCGGTACGCCGTCCAGCCGTATCTCACCGTCGAAGTCACGGTCGAGACCCGCGATCGCACGCAACAGCGTGCTCTTTCCACAGCCGCTAGGTCCGACGAGACTGACGATCTCGCCGCGCCCGATTTCGAAGCGCACGCGGTCGAGCACCGCGCGTCCGTCGTAGTGTTTGCTGACGGCGCGGACGTCGAGAAGAGGGCGAGAAAGAGAAACGGAAACTGTCGACATGGGCGATGCTAAACAATTCTTCGAGAAGGTTGGCGTTCGGCAGCGGAGTCGCGCCACGACAGCGCATGCGTCTCGATCGACTTGAGCACGCCGTCGCTCAACTTGCCGAGCAACGCGAGCAACAGGATCGCGCCGAACACAATGTCGGGGCGTCCCGTTTCGCGTCCGTCGCTAAGCAGATAGCCGAGGCCGCGAGTCGCTGCGATCAATTCCGCCGCCACCATGAACATCCACGCAAGACTGAGTCCGGTGCGCAAGCCGGTAAAGATTTGCGGCAGCGATGCGGGCAAAAGAATGCGAGTGAACAGCGCGCGTTGATTGAGCCGATTGACCTCACCGAGTTCGATCAGCTTGCGGTCGACATCGCGAATCCCCGCGACGACACTCAATTGCACTGGAAAAAAGGCACCGATCGCGATGAGGGTGATTTTCGGCGCTTCGTCGATGCCCATCCACAGCAGCAGGATCGGCACCCACGCAAGCGACGGAATCGCGCGCAACGCCTGACAGGCCGGATCGAGCAGCGCATCGATGCGCCGGCTCAATCCCATCGCCGCGCCGACCAGCAGCGCGAGCGCGGAGCCGATTCCGAAGCCCGCGAAAACGCGCAGGCAACTCGCGCCGATATGCCGGCCAAGGCGCGCGCCGCCCATGTCCCAGAGGGTTTGTGCAATCGTGCTGGGCGCCGGCACGAGATGCGCGGGCAATACCGACAGACGGACCAGCCCTTCGACAAGCAGCAGGAAAACCAGCGGCAGCGCAATTCCCGCCACGCGCCACGTCTTCAGCGGATCGCGGCGTGGCGGCGCTTCGCGATGCCGCCGAGCGGGCGAAGCGGAATCGTCGAGCGACAATGAATCGTCGGTGGCCATGGTGTGAGAGCGCTTACTTGCCGGCGTCGGCGGCGATGATGGGCTGCGCGGGCTTGGCGTCGATCAACGCATCGATGACCTGATTCAGATTCGTGTCCGGTTTGACCAGTTGCTCCTGCGTCAGGATCGGTGCGGCCGCCTTGAGCGCGGCGAGCTGTTTTGCACCCGGTTGCGGCTGGCTGAAGTCGTTGCGGCTCAACTGCAGTTTCGCCACCGGCAGCGACACTTTCGATTCCTCGGCGATGATTTTCGCGGTCTCTTCAGGATGGGCCGCGATCCACACGCGCGCCTTTTCGTAAACCTTCAGGACGTGCGCCAGCGTATCGGGATGCGCGCTGATGAAATCTTCGCGCGCGTCGAGCAGGCCCCACGTATTGAAGTCGACGTTGCGGTAGAGCAGGCGTGCGCCGTCGTCGATCTGCGCGGCGGCCATGTGCGGATCGAGACCGGCCCACGCATCCACCTGAGCGTTGGCGAGCGCGACACGTCCATCGGGATGTTGCAGATTCACGATCTCGACGTCGTCGCGGGAGAGTCCGGCGGTGTGCAGCGCGCGCAGCGTAAATAGAAAAGGATCGGTGCCTTTGGTGGCGGCGATCTTTTTGCCCTTCAGATCGGCGAGCGTCCGGATCGGCGAATCCTTGCGCACGACGAGCGCGGTCCATTCGGGACGCGAGAAAACATAGACGGCGCGAATCGGATTGCCGTTGGCCTTGCCGAGCACGGCGGCGAGACCGGCCGTCGAGCCGATATCGATCGCGCCGCTATTCAGGTATTCGAGCGCACGGTTGCTGCCGAGACTCAACACCCATTTCACTTGCGTGTGGTCCGCCGCCAGCTCCTGTTCAAGCCAGCCGTTACGCTTGATGACGAGGCTTTCCGGCGAATAGTACGCATAGTCGAGCTTCAGTTCGGCTGGCGGAGCGGCCTGTGCAGCGCCCGGCGCGACGCTTGCCAAAGCTGAAGCTGCGACGGCCGCGGCCAGCAGGAGATTGCGCACGGCAGCCGACGCGCGTCGCGATGTCTGAATGAACGATAGCGGTGCTGCGCCCCGGAGAAATGGCATGGCTGGTCCTTTTTGCGTTGTTCCGTTATGACCTTTGAATGTACCCAGGTCGCGGTGGCAAACGAACTAATAAAAGCTCACAACCAAAGCACATCGCACGCTATGGCGGCGATGACGTTTGATGACGGCGCGCTGCAGTGTTGCAACGTGGCGCCGGGAAAGCGGAGGAGAGCGGAGGAGAGCGGAACAGGCACGGGCCGGTTCGCGATAAGGCGAATGCCGGCCCGTGTTCGTTGCGCTTAACCGCGCGGAATGCAGCCGCGCGATGTCTTGCGGCAGACGGTACGGGTACTTAGAAATCGAGTCCCGGCCCACCGGCGCCCGGACCGCCGGGCTGGCCCGCAGCCGGCGTATCCTTCGGTGCTTCGTGCACGGTGGCGTCGGTGGTCAGCAGCAGACCCGCAACCGATGCCGCGTTTTGCAGCGCCGTGCGCGTCACCTTGGTCGGATCGAGCACGCCCGATTCCACCAGATCGCCGTACTCACCCGTCTGCGCGTTGTAGCCGAAATTGCCCGTGCCTTCAGCCACTTTCGCGACCACCACGCTGGCTTCTTCGCCGGCATTCGTCACGATCTGACGCAGCGGTTCTTCGAGCGCGCGCAGCACGATCTTGATGCCCGCGTCCTGATCGGCATTCACGCCCTTGAGTCCGCTGATGGCCTGCTTCACGCGAATCAGCGCGACGCCGCCGCCCGGCACGATGCCTTCCTCGACAGCGGCGCGCGTTGCATGCAGCGCGTCGTCGACACGGTCCTTCTTTTCCTTGACCTCGATCTCGGTCGCGCCGCCCACCTTGATGACCGCCACGCCGCCCGCCAGTTTCGCGACCCGTTCCTGCAGTTTCTCGCGGTCGTAGTCCGAGCTCGCTTCCTCGATCTGCGTGCGGATCTGCTTCACGCGCGCTTCGATGTTCTTGCTGTCGCCCGCGCCGTCGATCACGGTGGTGTTTTCCTTGCCGACCTCGATCCGCTTGGCCTGACCGAGTTCGGCGAGCGTCGCTTTTTCGAGCGACAGTCCCGTTTCTTCGGCGATCACCTGGCCGCCGGTCAGAATCGCGATGTCTTCGAGCAGCGCCTTGCGGCGATCGCCGAAGCCCGGCGCCTTGACCGCGACCGTCTTCAGAATGCCGCGAATGTTGTTGACCACCAGCGTGGCGAGCGCTTCGCCTTCCACGTCTTCGGCGATGATCAGAAGCGGGCGGCCGGCTTTGGCGACCTGTTCCAGGATCGGCAGCAGATCACGAATGTTCGACACCTTCTTGTCGTGCAGCAGCACGAACGGGTTGTCGAGCACGGCCACCTGCTTGTCCTGATCGTTGATGAAATACGGCGACAGGTAGCCACGATCGAATTGCAGGCCTTCGACGACGTCGAGTTCATCGTCGAGCGACTTGCCGTCTTCCACGGTGATCACGCCTTCCTTGCCGACGCGGTCGATCGCTTCGGCAATACGCTGCCCGATCGACTCTTCGCCGTTGGCCGAAATCGTCGCGACCTGGGCGATTTCCTTGCTGGTGGTGGTCGGTTTGCTGATCTTCTTCAGCTCGTCGATCGCCGCGATCACGGCCTTGTCGATGCCGCGCTTCAGGTCCAGCGGATTGAGCCCCGCCGCCACATACTTCTGTCCTTCGCGGACGATGGCCTGCGCGAGCACCGTCGCGGTGGTGGTGCCGTCGCCGGCGGCGTCGCTGGTGCGCGAGGCGACTTCCTTCACGAGTTGCGCGCCGATGTTCTGCACGCGGTCCGGCAATTCGATTTCCTTGGCGACCGAGACGCCGTCTTTGGTGACGACCGGCGAACCGAAGCTGCGCTCCAGCACGACATTGCGGCCCTTCGGACCCAGCGTGACCTTGACCGCGTTGGCGAGAATGTTCACGCCTTCAACCAGCTTCGAGCGGGCGACGTCGCTGAAAATAATTTCTTTTGCTGCCATGTTTTGACGCTCCGTTCGTTATTGAGTGACGACTGCGACGACATCTTCCTCGCGCAACACGAGCAGTTCGTTGCCGTCGACTTTGACCGACTGTCCCGCATATTTGCCGAACAGCACGCGTTCGCCGACTTTCAGATCGGGTTCGATACGCTTGCCGTCGCTATCGCGCTTGCCCGGACCGATGGCGATCACTTCGCCCTGATCGGGTTTTTCGGCGGCGCTTTCGGGAATCACGATGCCCGAAGCGGTTTTGGTTTCCTGGTCGAGACGCTTGACGATCAAGCGGTCATGCAAAGGGCGTAGGCTCATGGTTCGATTTCCGCGTTTGAATTCTGGCACTCGTCGGTGGTGAGTGCTGACCGGAATCGAGTATAGAAAGATGGCGCGCGACGCTCCAATAAGCGATTCATCGAAGGTTATGAGCGTTTGGCATTTGGCTCGCGCCATGCACCTGTTTTGATCGGGCAGCGCACATGCCTGACGACGCCTCGATAGAACGATGCACGTCGACGCGCGCGGGCCCGAACGTTGCTGCGTCCAGGCAAGCCGCCGCGTGCTTTTAGCGCGCCGCGCTTGTCCATTCGCGCTTTGGAGATTGTCATGACCGACACGCAACGTCCCACGCCACCGTTTCCGTATCAGCAGCAGGACCAGACGCCCGGGCAAACCGCGCCCATGAAACCGCAACCGGATCACGGCGAGAAGTCGTATAAGGGCTCCGGACGTCTCGCCGGCAAGGCCGCCATCATTACCGGCGGCGACAGCGGAATTGGCCGCGCGGTCGCCATTGCATTCGCACGCGAGGGCGCCGACGTGCTGATTGCCTACCTCAACGAAGACGACGATGCGCGCGAAACCGCGCGCTGGGTTGAGGACGCCGGCCGCAAGGCATTATTGCTGCGGGGCGACATCACGAACCCGGCGCATTGCAAGGAGATCGTCGAGCGAGCGGTCGAGGCGTTCGGCCGGCTCGACGTGCTGGTCAACAATGCGGCCTATCAGATGAGCTACCCGTCGCTCGAAGACATCAGCGACGAAGAGTGGGACAAGACCTTCGATACCAACATCGGCGCGATGTTCAGGATCACGCGGGCGGCGGTGAAGTATATGAAACCGGGTGCGTCGATCGTGAATACGTCGTCGATCAATGCGGATCATCCGAATCCGGGGTTGATCGCCTACGCGACCACCAAAGGCGCGATTCAGAATTTCACTGGCGGCCTTGCGCAATTGCTGGCGGAGAAGGGCATACGGGCGAACTGCGTCGCGCCGGGGCCGATCTGGACACCGTTGATTCCATCGACCATGCCGCCCGGGAAAGTCGAGAAATTCGGTGAGCAGGTACCGATGAAACGCCCCGGTCAGCCCGCCGAACTGGCCGCCGCCTATGTGATGCTGGCCTCCGACGAAGCCAGCTATATCTCGGGTGCGACGATCGCGGTGACGGGCGGAGCGCCGATTATCTAAGCCGGTGAAACCGTGGCGCGGGTCACGGTCCGCGCCACGACGCAGGGCGTGTGCCCATGCGCTGCTCAGAAATTGCCGGAGCGGACACCTCCGCGAGCGCTAGCTTCAGACGCCACTGGCTTCGATCGGTTGATTTGCACGAGACAGCAAGCAAGGGAGCTTTCGAGCGCGTATCAACCTGACCGCAAGGGGTGTTCCTTGCAAATGGTTGACAGCACACCGAGAGAAGTCCATGAACGCTACGCATCGCCAGTGGAGGACGCTGGCGACATCGCGGCGCGGTCTGATATTTGCTACTCCTTCCTTACTACAGCGCAGCGTTCTATGCGCGGCATTTCGATTTCGGGTCCGTCGGCGAGGGCCATCAGGAGACATGGATGCGATCGACGACAGCTGTTGCCCAGCGCGCTCTTGTCGGCATCCCTTGCGTCGCTTTGACTTTGTCGGCCACGAGGGCTCAAGCCAGTCCCATCGCGCCGCTCAACTATTTCCTCCACGCCGCGGGACCGGCCGCCGCACCGACCATGCACTTAGGCTGGGCGATGGCGGGTATTTCGGTCACCGTGACTGTCGTGATTGCAGGATTGCTGATCGCCGCGATCGTTCGCAAGCGTCCTACGGCGCGAGGCGACTCGCTCAATGCCGAAACCGGCGGCATGCGCTGGATTTACATCGGCACGGGCGTGTCGTCGGTGGCCTTGCTCGCGATGCTGGTCTATATCCTCATCACACTGGAGTCGGTTGCAACGCCTGCCACGCATCCTCAGTTGAGCATTACCGTGACCGCGTACGACTGGTGGTGGAAAGTCGACTACGCCGACGATCTCAATCCGGCGCGCAACTTCAGCACCGCCAACGAAATCCACATTCCCGTCGGCGAGCCTGTGAAGATAGCGTTGAAAAGCGCGGACGTCGTGCACGCTTTCTGGGTGCCGCAACTCGCGGGCAAAACGCAGACGATCCCCGGCCAGACCAACGAGCAATGGATCCAGGCCGATCGGGCAGGCATCTATCGCGGGCAATGCTCGCAGTTCTGCGGCGCACAGCACGCGCACATGGCTTTTGAAGTGCTCGCGCAGAGTCCTGCCGATTTCAACGCGTGGCGCGACGCGCAGGGACGAACGGCGGTATCCGCGACTGACAGCAGTGTCGCCACGGGCCGCCATCTGTTCGCCGAGCGCTGCGCCGGCTGCCACACGATTCGCGGCACGGATGCGGACGGTCTGCAAGCGCCCGATCTCACGCATCTGAACTCGCGTCGCCTGATCGCGGCGGGCGCGCTGACCAATACGCCGGATCATTTGCTCGACTGGATTCAGCACGCTCAGTCGATCAAACCCGAGTCGCTGATGCCCAGCATCGCGCTGAGTACCGGCGATGCCGCCGCGCTGTCGGCCTATCTGGCCACGCTGCATTGAAAACTTAGCCGGCAATCAGGGAGCGTCTTTCAATGTCCGACCACGCGAGGCCAGATTCGACACCAGATGCACGGCAAGCCGCGGTACACGCTGCGGCAATGCCACTCACGCGCACGCCGCAATACGGCCGCGTCGCGCCCGGCAGTGCCGAAGAAAAGCGTCTGCGCGAGATCTGGGAAGCGCCGCCGGGTTGGCGCGGCTGGCTCTCGACGGTCGATCACAAGACCATCGGTCTGCGCTATCTGGTGACCGCGTTCGTTTTCCTGCTGATGGGCGGCATCGAAGCGCTCATCATGCGCATCCAACTGGCGCGGCCCAACGCGACGGTTCTCACGCCCGAGCAATACAACCAGCTCTTCACGATGCACGGCGTGACGATGATTTTCCTGTACGCATTGCCGGTGCTGTCCGGCTTCTCCAACTATTTATGGCCACTGGTGCTCGGTTCCCGCGATATGGCGTTTCCGCGTCTGAATGCGCTCTCATACTGGGTGTTTCTGTTTGCCGGCATCTTTCTGTATGCGAGTTTTCCGACGGGGCAGGCGCCGGATGCCGGCTGGTTCAACTACGCGCCGCTCTCCGGGCTCGAGTACAGCACCGGTCCGAATATCGATGTCTACGCGCTCGGCATGGTGCTGCTCGGCATCTCGACCACGGTCGGCTCGATGAACTTCGTGGTCACGCTGCTGCGGATGCGCGCGCCCGGCATGTCGCTGGACCGCATGCCGGTGCTGGTGTGGGGCACGCTCACGGCGTCGGGCGGCAATCTGCTGGCGGTGCCTTCGGTGAGCCTGGCGTTCTTTCTGTTGTGGCTAGACCGGCGCATCGGCACACACTTCTTCGACGTGCTGAACGGCGGACGTCCGCTGCTCTGGCAACACCTGTTCTGGATCTTCGCGCACCCATGGGTCTATGCGGTCGTGCTGCCGGCCATGGGCATCGTCTCCGATGCGTTGCCGGTATTTTGCCGGCGTCCGCTGGTCGGCTATGGGCCCGTCGCGCTCTCGACGGTCGCGACGATGGTGATCGGTTTCGTCGTGTGGATTCACCATATGTTCGCGACCGGGATTCCGGCGCTCGCGCTGTCGTTTTTTGGCGCGGCCAGCATGGTGATCGCGATTCCCAGCGCGGTCGCCACCTTCGCGTGGATCGCGACGATCTGGACCGGCCGGCCCGTGTTTCGCGTGCCGTTCCTGTTTTTCGCGGGCTTCGTGTTTCTGTTCGTGGTGGGCGGCGTATCCGGCGTGATGACCGCTGCCGTTCCATTCGACTGGCAGCTCACCGACACGTACTTCGTGGTCGCGCATCTGCACTACGTGCTGCTTGGCATCAACGTGTTTCCGGTGATCGGCGGCATCTATTTCTGGTTTCCGAAATTCACCGGCAGGATGATGAACGAACGGCTCGGCAAGTTCGGTTTCTGGGTGCTGTTCGCCGGCTTCAATATTGCCTTCTTTCCGATGCATATCGCGGGTCTGCTGGGCATGCCGCGACGCATCTATACGTATCCCGCCGACATGGGCTGGAATACGGTGAATCTCGTTACGTCGCTGGGGTCGTTTCTGTTCGCGGCGGGCGTGTTGATTTTCATGATCGATCTGCTGGTCAGCCTGAAGCGCGGCAGACCGGCCGGCGACAATCCCTGGGACGCGCCCACGCTCGAATGGTCGGTGAGTTCGCCGCCACCGCCGTACAACTTCGCGGTGGTGCCGACGCTGGCAAGCCGTCATCCGCTATGGGAAGGCCGCATCGAGGAGCCAGGCGTCACGCTTCACACGCGCTCGCAACTGCATGAGGGCTATCTGCTCGCGCAAGGCCGCGAGGCGCTGGGTACGACCGCTCTCGAAGCGAATCCCGATGTGATCCTGAAGATGCCGGGCGATTCGTACGCGCCGTTCTGGCTTGCGGTGTTCGCGCCGTTGGTGTTCGCGGGACTCGCGATGAGCGCGTGGACCTTTGCCGGCGCGATGCTGGCGGGATGCGCGGTGTCGATCATCGTCTGGCTGTGGCCCGAACGTGCTTTGATCCAGCGCGAACCGGCCACTGTTCATGACGCTGGAGGAGGTTGACATGAGCGACGCCGCCGATCTGAGCCAGACGCCCGCCCAACCGGCCGAGCCTTTGCCGATCGGCAGCGCGGGCGAACGCTCGGGCGGCTGGTGGGGCTGCCTCACGCTGATCGCAACGGAAGGTGCGTTGTTCGGATATCTGATCTTTTCGTATCTCTATCTGGCCTCGCAGAGCACGCAGCGCTGGCCGCCTGAAGGCCTGCCGAAGCTCGGCCTCGGGATCGCGAACACGGTGATTCTGCTGTCGAGCAGCGTGTTCGTATGGTTGTGCGAGCGCTGCGTGAGGCGCAGGCGCTTGAGGTGGGCCGTGGCCTCGATGGCGCTGGGCGTCCTGCTCGGCATCGTATTCGTGGGCATTCAGCTGCTCGAATGGCACGATCATCCGTACGGGCTGACCACGCATCTGTATGGCTCGCTGTATTTCACCATCACGGGGTTCCATATGGCGCACGTCTTGGTCGGGATCGTCGTGTTGCTGTTTTTGCTGTTGTGGACCGCGCTGGGCTATTTCGACGAGAAACGCTGCGCGGCGCTGACCATCGGCGGCCTGTACTGGCATTTCGTCGACGTCGTGTGGTTGTTCATTTTCAGCACGCTGTATCTGACGCCTTACCTGTTTCGGAATCTGTCATGGCCGGCAACATGAAGCCGCCACTGAGCGTCGAATCGTCAGCTGCGTCGGCGGTGTCCATGCGACATGTGCTGATCGGCCTCGTTGTCGCGCCGTGTGCATGGCTCGCACAGATGATCATCGCTGAGACGCTGGCCGCGCGGAGTTGTTATCCACTCGATCAGCCGCTGGCGTCGCCGGCACTTCCGTGGATGAGGCCGGCGCTCGTCGTCATCAGCGCGCTATGTCTCGCGGCCGGCGCGTTTGGCGCGCTGACGGCCTGGCGAAACGTTCGTCGCCTCGAAGTGGCGAAAGAGGGCGCCTCGGCCGGCATAGGCCAGAGACGCAGCGGACTCGACGCTTTCCTGACACGCATCGCCGTGATGTGCAGTGCGTTGTTTCTGTTCGCGTTGATTGCAACCGATATCGCACTGGCGCTCGTGTCGCCGTGCAAGTGGTGGTGACGATGCGCGCGCCTCATCCGTTTGTTTCACCATGCCGCGAAGGCCCTCGTGGGCGATGGCTTCGGCACGGCCCACGCGTTGCCGCTGCGATGCTCGCCATGATCCTCGGCGCGCTTGCTTCCAGCTACACAGCAGCAGGCTCCGCATCCGGCAGCGCGACGTCGGCCGATGCCGCGCAGATCGCGCGCGGCGCCTATCTCGCGAAGGCCGCCGACTGCGCAGGCTGCCATACGGCCGCGCCACGCGTCGTGCGGCCCGGCACGGCGCCGATTCCGGCGACCCCGTTCGCCGGCGGTCTCGGCATGGCCTCGCCGTTCGGCACGATCAATTCGTCGAACATCACGCCGGACCCGCGGGCAGGCATTGGCCTCTACAGCTATGACGACTTCGCGCGTGCATTGCGCGACGGCGTTGCGCGAGGCGGCAAGCGGCTTTACCCGGCGATGCCGTACCTATCGTTCGCGAAGATCGACGATGACGACATGCACGCACTCTACGCATATTTCATGCATGGCGTGCAACCGGTGGCCACGCCCGCGCCGCCAACCCGATTGCCGTTCCCATTCAACCAGCGCTGGGCGCTCATGTTCTGGGACTGGGCGTTCGCGCCAGGCGAGCGTTTCAAGCCGGAAGCAGGGCGCGACGCGCAATGGAATCGCGGCGCGTATCTCGTGCAATCGTTAGGTCACTGTGGCGCGTGCCACACGCCACGCGGGCCGGCTTATGAGGAACGCGGCTACACCGAGGCGAGTCCGCTGTATCTGACCGGCGGCACCAACGACCACTGGTTCGCACCGAACCTCACGGGCGACGCCGGTTCGGGTTTGGGCCGAAGCTCCGCGGAGGATATCGCCGCTTTCCTGAAGCACGGCCACGGCGGCGGCCTGGTCGCGTTCGGCAGCATGGTTCAAGTGGTGGAGGACAGCACGCAGTATCTCGACGATGCCGACCTTGCGGCTATCGCTGCTTATCTGAAGAGCCTGCCGCCGCGCGCTCAGAGCGGGCACTTCAATGCAGGTTCGCGGGGCGCGCTGCAAAGCGTGCAGGCGCTGAAGACGGGTGAGCTCGAGCGGCCGGGCGCGGGCATCTACGCAACGTATTGCGCGCGCTGCCATCAGTCGGACGGCGCGGGCGTACCGCAAAAATATCCGCGCCTTGCGGGCAATCCGGCCGTGCTCGCTCCACAAACGACCTCGTTGGTGCGTCTGCTCGTGGAGGGCGGGGGCAGTCCGAGCACCGTCGGCGGACCTGAGCCGCGCAAGATGCCGGCCTTCGCGGACAAACTGACGGATAGCGAACTCGCGCACGTTCTGACCTTCATCCGCAACACGTGGGGCAATGCGGCCGAGCCGGTCACGACCCATGACGTGTCGGCAGTGCGGCAAGCGTTGCACAAGTAACGGCCGTGGAAGGTATGCGTTCGGCGGCGTCGGCCGGAATGCGCCCACGCGCGCGGCCGGCCGAGTCATGACGCGTGCTCTATTTGTCGTGATGGCCGGGCAGCACTGCGCCGAGCACCTGTTTGGCCGTCTCGACGATCACGTTGCCCTGGTTCGGGTCGCCCTTTATCAGCGTCGACGCGAACGCCTTGGCTTGCGCCAGCGTGATATGCGGCGGCAAGGGCGCGATATTCGGATCGGCCTTGACTTCGATGACCACCGGGCAATTCGCGGCGAGTGCTTCGTCCCACGCCGCGCCCATCTGCTCGGCGTCGTCGACGTAGATGCCTTTCAGGCCGATCAATTCAGCAAACTTGTGATAGGGCACCGAGGGAATATCCTGCGATGCCTCGAACTTGGGATCGCCCTCCATCACACGCTGCTCCCACGTGACCTGGTTGAGATCGCCGTTGTTCAGTACCATGCAGATCCAGCGCGGATCGGCCCAGTTTTTCCAGTACTTCGAAACCGTGATCAGTTCCGCCATGTTGTTCATCTGCATTGCGCCGTCGCCGACTAGCGCGATCACGGGCCGTTCGGGGTAGGCGAACTTCGCGGCGATCGCGTACGGCACGGCCGCGCCCATCGATGCGAGTCCGCCGGACAGCGAACACATCATGCCGCGCTGTACCTTCAGGTCGCGGGCGAACCAGTTCGCGCACGATCCGGAATCGCTCGTGACGATGGTGTTGGCCGGGATCCGTTTGGACATCTCCCACACCGTGCGCTGCGGATTGACCGCATCCTTGCCGGGCTGATGCGCGCGCTTCTCGAGTGTCTTCCACCAGTCCGCGGTCCAGCCTTCGATCTTCTTGCGCCAAGCGCGGTCCGGCTTTTCTTCGAGCAGCGGCAGCAACGCGCGCAGGGTTTCGACACTGTCGCCGACCAGGTTCACTTCCATTGGATAACGCAGGCTCAGCATGTCGGCCTTGAGGTCGATCTGCACGCCGCGGGCCGCGCCTTCTTTCGGTAGAAACTCCGCATAAGGAAAGCCCGAACCGATCATCAGCAGCGTGTCGCATTCGGTCATCAGGTCGTAGCTCGGCCTGGTGCCGAGCAGGCCGATCGAACCCGTGACCCAGGGCAGATCGTCGGGCAGGGCGGCTTTGCCGAGCAGCGCCTTGGCCACACCCGCACCGAGTTTTTCGGCGACGGCGATGACTTCGTCGGTGGCATGCAGAGCGCCGGCGCCGACGAGGATCGCGATTTTCTTGCCGGCGTTGAGGACGTCTGCGGCTTGCTGGAGATCGTCGGGATAGGGCATGAGACGCGGCGCGCGATAGCCCACGCCCGAATGCAGCGTGCCGTGCTTGCGGCCGGGGGCTTCGTAGGGCAGATCCTGCAGATCGTTGGGCAGCACAATCGCGGTGACCTTGCGCTCGGAGAGCGCAATGCGCACGGCACGGTCGACCAGATGGCGCACCTGAGCGGGAACGCTGGCCTGTTGAACGAAGGCGCCGGCGACGTCCTTGAACATCGAGACGAGGTCGAGTTCCTGCTGATAATGGCCGCCGAGGGCCGCGCGGGCTTGCTGGCCGGCGATGGCAAGGACCGGCATGTGATCCATCCGCGCGTCGTACAGCCCGGTAATCAGATGCGAGGCGCCGGGCCCCGAGGTGGCGATGCACACACCGAGTTCGCCGGTAAATTTGGCGTGCGCCGTGGCCATAAAAGCGGCCATTTCCTCGTGACGGACCTGGATGAATTCGATCGGAGCCGGTGCGTCCTTGTCTTCGTCTTTGTCTTTGCGATGTTTGCGGGCTTCGGTTTGGGCGCGGTTGAGGGCCCCGAAGACGCCGTTGATGCCGTCGCCCGGATAACCGTAGATGCGGCGAACGCCCCACGCATGGAGCCGTTCGATGATGAAATCGCCGACGGTGTCGGACATCACTCTCTCCTTGAAAACGATTAAAGCGGCGACGTTCTCTGCGATGCAGCGGTGCCATCGCGCCGTTCGTCGTGTGCCTGCTTCGCCTGTCGCAAGTCCCGTTCCGCGGTATTGCAGGCTGTAATCGTCAAGGGTGGTGTGCGATGAGCGCGACACGGTGCGCCGGTTATTTCACTGACCGTCCGCGGTTGACCTGCGAACCGCTGCCGTTTCCGTGAACTTCAGATCGCGGCGCACGCTCCGCCTTCTGGCGGATGACGGGCGGCGAGGAGAGGGTGAGGGCGTGGCAGCGGGGCGCCCGCTTTCCACCAGTTGATGAGACAGCGCTTCGAGCTTATTGCGAAGGAGTTCGCTCGCCGCTATCTGTTCGGCGAGCGCCATTTCCCGCGACGCCAATTCTCCTTCGACGTTCGCACAACGTGTCAGCGACGTCGCCAACTGGGTTTTCGCCTCAGTGAGGGCATCACGCAACTGGTCTCGCTCCTCCTGATGCGTGGCTTGAGCCTCGGCCATCCGATCGATGGCGGCTTGTAGTTCCTGGCGCGTCTGGCGCGCGGCCGTCCGCTCGCTGTCGATCTCGAGAAGCGCCCGCTTTTCAGTCGCGGCCAGGCGCTGTTCGCTCTGATTGTGCATGACACGCAGCTTGCCCAATTCGTCGGCGAATTCCCGTCTGGCGTCCGACAGCGCCGTCGAGGCGGCCGCGCTTTCTTTCCTGGACTGCGCGAGTTGCTCGGTCAGCATGGTTCTGGCGGTTTCCAGTTCGACCAGGCGAGCGAGCAGCTTCGCGTTTTCGGTCCGGACGTCGGCTGCGTCGCGGGATGCCTGCTCGGCGGCAGCGAGCGCAGTGTCGCGTTCCGCGGCCAACCCTTGTGTGTGTTCGCGTGTCTCGGCGACTTCGCGCTGGGCGTCCTGCCTGAAGGCTTCCAGCGCCGCATTTGCTGCGTCGCCGGATAGCCGCCAAAGCGTCGCCGCCAATTCGCCGGCGGCCGTTGCGACTTCGGCTGGCAAATCCGGTTGCCCGACGTCGACCCGCGTCTTGTCCCTGACTTCCGCCCAGAAGTCTCGCAACGCTTTCGCCGGCGCGCTCATGCTGCCTTTGCGAACCAGTTGGTAGAGCTTGTTCGCCGTCGGCGTCTCTCCGTAACGGAAGAACATCAGCCCGCACACCTCGCGATAGAGCTCCTGCGTGTCCGGGATGCGTTCACGCAGCGCTTCGATGTCGGTTTCGAGAGGCATAAGGATCCTTGGCAGCTGATTTGTCCGGATGCATTGATAATACAACGTATAACGTTGGATAACCAATTTTCCGCTACCCACTACACGACATTAGTACTATAATGTCGTGTAGTTAGTATTAGACGTTTTCCGCATCGAACCTTGCCTTTGGGACCTCTAGAACGTGCCTGATGCTCAACTTGTCACCGTTCAGCCTGTCGAATCGCTCGTCGTTCCCGAAATTCTCGACGGTCGCGACGGCGCCAATCGTGGCGCGGCCGGTGGCTCGCAGTTGTCGGCCACCAACGATCTCGACGCCGTCCGCGCCTGGCTTTCGAACTACGCCGACACCAGGACAACATTCGATAACTACCGCAAGGAAGCCGAGCGGCTGCTGCTGTGGGCCGTCGTGCAACTCGGCAAACCGCTGTCGTCGCTGACGCACGAGGATCTGCTGCTGTTCAAGGGCTTTCTCGTCGATCCGCAGCCGGCTGCTCGCTGGGTGTCGAGCACGGGCGGCAAGTTTCCCCGCGGCGACGAACGCTGGCGTCCGTTCAATGGGCCGCTGTCGCCGGCCAGCCAGCGTCAGGCGTTGATCATCCTGAACGCGATGTTCACGTGGCTGGTCAGCGCCGGTTATCTGCGAGGCAATCCCATGGCGCTGCTTCGACAGCGCGCCAAACGCTCCGCGCCGCGCGTAACGCGCTATCTGTCGACGTCGCTGTGGGATGAAGTGAAGGTGTTTGTCGAGCAACTGCCGCGCGAGTCCGCGGACGAGCGTGCCTATTACGCCCGCAGCCGCTGGCTGACGACGCTTTTCTACCTTCAGGGCATGCGCATATCCGAAGTCGCCGGCGGGAAAATGGGGGATTTTTCCCGTCGACTAGGCGCTGATGGCAAGGATCAGTGGTGGCTCGAAACGCTCGGCAAGGGAAACAAGGAACGCATTGTCCCCGCCTCGCCCGAACTGATTCAGGAAATGCGGTTTTACCGAACTGAAAATGGTTTGGCGCCGCTGCCCACTCGCAGCGAAGAAACGCCCCTGGTCATTCCATTCAGAGGCCGTAACCGATGTTTGTCCCGTTCCGCCATTCACGACGCGATCAAGAGCATTTTTGGCAATGCGGCTACTTGGTTGCGCTCGAAAGGCGCCGAGTTCTCAGATCGGGCGGATGAACTGGAGCGGGCATCGGCGCACTGGCTTCGGCATACCGCGGGTTCGCATCAAGCGGACGGCGGCGTGGATCTGCGCACGATCCGTGACAACCTGGGCCACGTGTCGCTCAACACGACCAGCCTCTACCTCCATACCGAAGACGATGCACGCCATCGCGAGACCGTGGATCGCCACCGCATGAACTGGGACGATTCCAAGCCCGAGGGGAAGTGAGGCTGATTTCGATGAGCAGCGCAGGGATCGATAGACACTTCTCCACCTACCGATCCCTTCCGGCCCCGCCCGCCCGACTGCGAGCGCCAGAGCCGTCCCACATCACTTGCGCTTGAGTTGCGACAGATCCCGCACCGCGCCGCGGTCGGCGGAGGTGGCCAGCGCGGCGTACGCCTGCAACGCTTGCGACACCACGCGTTCACGATTCGCCGGCTGCCAGGCCTTGTCGCCGCGAGCCTCCATGGCTTCGCGACGGCGCGCCAATTCCGCGTCCGACACCACCAGGTGCATCTTGCGGTTGGGAATGTCGATCTCGATCACATCGCCCTCTTCCACCAGGCCGATCGTGCCGCCTTCAGCCGCTTCCGGCGACGCATGCCCGATCACCAGCCCCGACGAACCACCCGAGAAGCGGCCGTCCGTGAACAACGCGCAGCTCTTGCCCAGTCCCTTGGACTTCAGATACGACGTGGGGTAAAGCATTTCCTGCATGCCGGGACCGCCCTTCGGGCCTTCGTAGCGGATCACGACCACGTCGCCCGCTACGACCTTGTCGCCCAGAATGGCTTCGACGGCGTCGTCCTGGCTCTCGAAGACGCGCGCGCGACCGGAGAAAATCCACTGCGATTCATCGACACCGGCGGTCTTGACGATACAGCCCTTCTCCGCGAGGTTGCCGTAGAGCACGGCGAGGCCGCCGTCTTTCGAATAGGCGCTCTGCTTGCTGCGGATGCAACCGGTTTTGCGGTCGGTATCGAGTTCGGCAAAGGTGGCTTCCTGGCTAAACGCGACCGTGGTCGGAATGCCGCCCGGCGCCGCGCGGAAAAACTTCTGCGCTTCCTCACCCGCGCCACCGGCGACGTCCCATTTGGCGATGGCGTTGCCCAGCGTGCCGCTATGCACGTTGCCGCACGACAGATCGAGCAGTTCCGCGCGGGCCAGTTCGCCGAGAATGCCGGGAATGCCGCCGGCACGATGCACGTCTTCGATATGGAACTTGTCGGTGGCGGGCGCCACTTTGCACAGGCACGGCACTTTACGCGAGATGCGATCGATGTCGGACATCGTGAAATCGACGCCACCTTCCTGCGCGGCGGCCAGCAGATGCAGCACGGTATTGGTCGAACCGCCCATGGCGACGTCGAGCGCCATGGCGTTCTCGAAGGCCTGCTTGCTGGCAATGTTGCGCGGCAGGACCGAGGCGTCGTCTTCCTGATAGTAGCGGCGGCACAGGTCCACCACGAGACGGCCGGCCTGCTCGAACAGACCCTTGCGCCAGGCGTGCGTGGCGACGATCGTACCGTTGCCCGGCAGCGCCAGACCGATAGCTTCGGTCAGGCAGTTCATCGAGTTCGCGGTGAACATGCCCGAGCACGAACCGCACGTCGGGCACGCGCTGCGCTCGATTTCCGCCACTTCGGCGTCGCTTACGCGGGAGTCGCCTGCCTTGATCATCGCGTCGATCAGGTCGATCTTGGCGATCACCTGGCCGTCCGTCGGCGATTTGACCTTGCCCGCTTCCATCGGACCGCCGGAGACGAACACGACGGGGATGTTCAGGCGCATGGCGGCCATCAGCATGCCCGGGGTGATCTTGTCGCAATTGGAGATGCAGACCATCGCGTCGGCGCAGTGCGCGTTGACCATGTACTCCACCGAGTCGGCGATCAATTCGCGCGAAGGCAGCGAATACAGCATGCCGCCGTGACCCATGGCGATGCCGTCGTCGACGGCGATGGTGTTGAATTCCTTGGCGACGCCGCCGGCCGCTTCGATTTCCTTCGCGACGAGTGCACCGAGGTCGCGCAGATGCACATGGCCCGGCACGAACTGCGTGAACGAGTTCACCACCGCGATAATGGGCTTGCCGAAATCACCGTCCTTCATTCCGGTGGCACGCCACAAGGCGCGCGCGCCGGCCATGTTGCGGCCATGGGTCGAAGTTTTCGAACGATAGTCAGGCATCTGTGTCCTCAGGTATTGGGGTCGTCAAAATTGGAATTGTGCCCAGACTGGCCGCTGCGCCGCTTGCGGACAGCGACAGCGCAGCGATGGCCCGCGGACGGCGGCCGACAATGACACGCGCGCGCGGCTGGGAAGGTACGAATAGTGCGAGAGGACGCGTAAGACGTCCAATATATTTTTCCGGCGCGATTAGGTCGAAAAAGATATTAATCGGCGATTGGACGAGACGAAGAAGCGGCGGTTGCCTTAAACGTTCCCGTTACCACGCCGGGCATTAGCGGAACCCATATTCAGGGTTACTGCGATCGAAAACCGATTCGCTCCAGTGGCGCGGCACGACGTCTTCGAAACGGATCAGCTCCAGCAGGCCGCCCTGCTCGTCCCACGCGGCTTCGCCACTGGGCCACGTGTGCTGAAGATCGAACAGCAGCCGCACGCGCGGTGCGTAATGCGTGGGCGGTCCCGACGGAGCCGTCCATGTCCACGCCAGCAAGCGCGTGCCGTGCGCGTTCATGAGTTCGATACGGCTCGGCTTTTCGCTGAGGCCCTCTTCACGAAAACTGCGCGCATCGTGCTCGACGGTGCGCGCGATGAACTGCAGGCCCAGATCCCGGACGCTATGGCGGGACTGCGCGTGCGCAAACGGACCGTCGACAGCGACCTTGCCCGACACGACATGCAGCCGGCCGCCGAGATGGCCGACGATGCTGCCGGGGTCCGTGGTTTCGTCGTAGACAATCTCCTGTCCCGCATGGGCGCCATCGGGCAGCCATTTTACGTAGACTCTTCGCGGGCTGTCCTGATATCGGATCATCATGTGATCGGGCCGCTCCGGCCATCTTCCGGAGATGCGCTCCTGCCGGAACATGCTGTATTCGTAGGCGTCGTCGGCAATCATCTCGGACTTCGCGTATTCGACGAAGGCGTCTGGCTTCATCGCGTCCATCAGCGCGAGGATCTGGTCGTCGGTCAGCGTCAGAATCGAGTGGTTTTCGATCCGCGTGCGCAACGACGTCGCCTGTTCGCGAGCCGTGAGACAGCGGAACTCGTCGATGTCCGCATTCACGGTATCCGACGCGCCGGCATCCGCACATCCCGCCGATGTGGCGGATGAAGCCGGCGCCGTCGAGCTAGCCGGTTGCGCAAACGCGCCCGTGGAGACAACCAGGCATGTCAAGGCGAGCACGTACAGCAACATCCGCACGATTGCGGGGCGTCCCGCGGCACGCAGCATAAGCCGGCGTACCGGATGTTCGGAAATGCCAGATCCGCAAAACGTCATGGGTTTGATCCGTGCTGGTTTACCGGCGTTTGAAGGATTGCCCGAGCGTGCTGCATGCGTCGATCGCCATGGGCCGCAATTGGGCCTCGGAGAGTTGACCCGTCAGCGCGCACCCCGTTCCCTGACTGCTCCAGTAGAACGTGCTGCGATCACCGTCGCGAAACAGGCGGAATGCCGCCGCATCTTTCGGAACCGCTTCGACGTACATCGTGAGCCGGGCGCCGGACGTGTTCTGATACATGAATTGCGCCGCAGGTCCGGATTCACCGGGCAGCAGGCGACCGCCGATCAGCGAGTACCCATATTCCCGGAGCGAAGCCACCGACAAGCGTCGATCGAGGCGTCGCGACAGCCAGTTGACCAGTTGATCGCGTTGCAGCGCCGCGACCTCCACGGGATGGTGTTGTTCAGGCGCGTACACCGCGAAAGCGAGATCGGCGCGCTCCGCGAACACGGGTGGATGGGCCGCGAATTGCGCCGACACCCAGGCGGATGACAAGCCGAGCGCCACGCCCATCGCCATGCAGGAGGCGGCAAGGCCGGCCCGCCGCCACCACGGCGCGAGGCGGCACACGACGATACAACGCGCTTCGTCTCGCGGCTCCCGGAACAATGCCGTCAGCGCGGCTTTTTGCGCGCGGTAATCGTCCACGCGTGCGGCCGCCTCAGGGTCGGTCGTCAGCCAGACGAGCGTGGCTGCGCGTTCCGACGCGCACAACTCATTGTCAGCAAACGCCGATAGCGGCCGCCAATCCATACTGCCCACGCCTCGCCTCCCGCGGTTGCTGCGTCGTTCATGGCTGGTTTGCCATTTATAACTACCCTGCCCTGATGCCGAACTCGAAAGACCCAGCGTCAATACCCTGAATAAACGCCCGCCAGAGCCGCTCTATTCCAATCGTGTGAAGTGAAGGTTTGCGCGAAAGATGGAATAGGCGGTGGCGCCGGATCGTTTAGACAGCATGTCCGAATCAACGGCAGACTTCGATGAACATTCGACAGCAGCACTTCTTTCGACCTGTCGGCGCAACGCTGCTGATGGCAGGCGTCGTGTGGCTCGCGGGCTGCGGAGGTGGTGGTGGCGGCAACAGCACGTCGATGGTTTCGATCGCCGGCACGGCGGCAACGGGCAAGGCACTGGCGAACGCGACGATCAACATCGACTGCGCGCGGGGTTCGATGTCGGTTGCAGCGGATGCGAACGGAAACTACCACGCGACGCTCGGCGCCGTGATGCCATGCATGATCGCCGCGACCTCGGGCGTCACGATGCTGCATTCCGTTGCGTTCGCCGGCGGCACGTACAACGTCACGCCGGAAACGGATCTGCTGGTGTCGTATCTCGCGGCGCAACTCGGCACGAATGAAACCGGACTCGTCGCCGGCTTCGCGGTGAACTCACAGTTCCAGCAAGTGCTGGCGAATCAGGCCGACGTTCTGACTGCGCAGGCCGCGGTCGGCCAGAATCTGCAGCAAACCTACGGTGTCACGCTGTCCGCGCCCAATTTTCTGACCACCGCATTCGCGGCCGGTCAGCCTGGCGGGGACAGCGATCTCGAAGCGCTCCTCGCTCGCGGCGTGATCGACGCCAACGGCGAACCGGACGCCGCCGCCGTCGCACTGATGGCCAGGACCGGGGCGGCACATCCGATTGCTACATCGCCGAATAACAGCACGGGCGGCACCGGAGTCGGCGGCATTGGAAGCTCGGGCGGCATGATGTGAGACGCCGCCTTGCGTTAGAGCAGTTGCGTGTCGAAGTCCCTTGCGCAAAGGCTGCGGCTTGAATCAGAGGAGCGCGCGCGAAACAGTGTCGTGAATTGTTCCGCAGGCAGAGGCCTTGAGAACAGAGTCCGCGAATCGTTCGCGAACAATGAAGCCTCTCTCGATGAACACCGCGGGCAGCTATCGCTTGAGTAGCGAACGAAGCGAGACAGACGTATCGGCCATCTGATTCGCGTCTACCGGACCACCAGCGACCATTCTGACGAATATCGCCATGTCCTTGCCATTGTTCACCGTTACCGCGGCCCGTACGTTACCGGCGTGATTGAGGCCGATCATGCTGAAAGCGCCATCGGAAATCACGCCGCGCAACACCACCTTATAAGCGTCTTCGAACGTGCCCAGCGATTGCACATTGCAGTCGTATTGATCCGACCAAAGCCACGGCGTTTCATCGTAGCGCTCGGTGGCGCCCAACATGTTGGCGGCCGCGACTGCCGGCTGCTTCTCCGCGACCTGCCAGGATTCGACACGCATGTGACGACCGACCGAGCTGACGAAGTGCCGCGTGACCTCCCCGGCCGCAAATATGTGCGGGTCGGATGTACGGCATTCGTGATCGACCACGATGCCGTCCCTGACCTCGAGACCCGCCTGCTCAGCCAATTCCGTGTTGGGAATCACGCCAATGCCGGCTACCACGACGTCCGCGATCAGTTCACCTTCGCTGGTTGCAACGCGCACCGAACCGTCCGGTGCCTCGCGGATATCCGTGACCTGCGTCCCAAGGCGGAACTCCACGCCGCGACTCACATGGAGTTGGCGCATGAACTCGCCGACTTCCGCAGGCATCGAACGCGTGAGCAGGCGCTCAACCGGTTCGACGAGCGTCACCGTGCACCCTCGGCCGAAGGCGGTTGCCGCGACCTCCAGTCCGATGAATCCGCCGCCCACGATCACGACCCGCGCTCCCTGTGCGAGCCGCGCTCTCAAGTTTCTGGCGTCGTCGAGCGTGCGCAGGTAATGCACCGGACCGCCCCGCAATTCGCGGACACGCGATCCGGTCGCCAGCAGAAGACGGTCGTAAGAGAGCGTCGATCCATCGCTCAAGGTGAGCAAGCGTTCCGCGCGATGGATCGCCGTGGCTTTCAGCCCCAGACGCACTTCAATACGCTGGCTCCGGTAGTAATCGACGTCTCGAATGAAGGCATGCCGCTCCCGCTCTGCGTCGAGCAGCGCGTCCTTCGACAGCGACGGCCGGTCATACGGCAGATGAGGTTCGTCACCGATGATGCAGATACGTGCCTCTGGCGCGCGCTCGCGCAACACTTCGGCCGCCCTGCGGCCGGCTTGACCGCCACCGACAATAACAAAATTCTGACTCTGCATAGCACAGCTCCCGCGGTTGCCCGACCGTCACTCTGTTCCGGTACTGCCGACTTCCACCCGCTCGTTGACCACGCGAATCGGATACGTGCGAACAGGTTCGGTAATCGGAGCAGAGCACGGTGCACCCGTGCGCAGATCGATCAGCCCCTGGTGAAGCGGGCATTCGACGCAACCATTCTCGACGAAGCCTTCGGACAGCCGCGCATGACCGTGAGAGCACAGGTCGTGCAGCGCAAACCATTCGCCCTCCGTGCGAAACACCGCGACGGGATGCGCGCCGACAGCAACCTGGGCCGGTTCGTCCTCCGTGAAGTCACTTGTCGCGCCCACATCGATCCACTGAATCATTTCCGACATTCGAAGCTCCGTTCAGATCGGCGTGGCGAGCAGCGTGCGCACTCGCGACGTGTCGTAGATCACCCGCTTTTGGGCATAGCGCCAGCCATCGGGCGTTCGAACCACGCGGTCGAGATAACGGCCCGCCTGGTACACGAACGATTCGCCGTTGGTCAGCGTTTGTACGACGATGTAACTGCTCTCCGTGCGCACTTCATTCGCGGACTGTTCGAGGACGGTCAAGCCGGACGTCATATGGCGATACGTGTGCTCTTCGAAGATGTTCGCGTTGCGCAGCGACACGACCCGATCGCGCAACATGCGTTTGTTCGTGCAATGAATGATGCCGACCGGCAAACCGGCGTCGTCATTTTCGCGGGGCACGATCTCGTACAGGCAGTCTTCGACGAAGAAATCGGGCCACGCTTCAAGACGATCGTTGTCCAGCGCGTTGACGTAGCGGCTTTGCAGCATATGAAGCTCAAGCCACAGTTGTGTTTCCTGTTCCATCTCTCGACACCCCTCCCTTCAATATCCCATGAGCTTCTGATAGCCGACCCAGAACTTGCGGATCAGGCTTTCCGTAATGACCGTGTCCTGCTGATCAGGATTGCCACGCGACATCTCGATGACCGAGGTCGCGTCGGCATCACGAACGGTGCCCTGCTGCACGAGTTCGGTGGCCTCCGTGTCTTCCATCGAGATGTATCCCGCCGGGCCGACAAGGTTCGCTTGCTTGATGCGCAGAGCGCGCATTTCGGGGGTGTCGTCCGTATAGCCGAAGAAGTGGAAAATCAGCTCGAAGCTGTCCGGCCCCTTCGCCAGCAATTGACGCGCAACCAGCGTGTTATGAATCTGCTGGATTACTAGCTGCGGGAAGATCGGCTGGATGTGATTCGTGGTGTCTTCTTCGAATTCGGAAACGAGCGCGAGAATCGAATCGTCTTCCAGCGCGAAGCCCTCGTCGAACGAGCGGATGTTCTGCTGCTTGTACGCGTCCGACGTGTCCTCTCCCGTTTTCGTCACGGTGATGATGCTGTGCAGGCCGTGATTCGCATCCGGAATCGAGCGTGCCTTCATACCCACACGGAAGATGTTGAAGGTGGTGTGAAAGAGATGCAGCATGCTCGCGTGGTACGGGTCCTTCACGTTCTCCATGTAGAGCTTCCAGTTCGAGTTGGAGAACTGGCGCGTGCAACCGAGATACTCGATGGGCTTGTGGAAGATCCTGTCGATCCACGGGCGCATTTCGTTGCCAAGGTATTCCGGCAACGGCGCCACTTCTTCGCTGAACGTGGCGAATACGAGGCCGCGATAGGTTTCGACGCGCAGTTGCTTCAGGCTGTGCGCCTTCGGATCGAAGTCCTTAGGCATCCCGGTCATGCCTTTCTGTCCGCGTCGAAACGGCACGCCGAGCAGATTACCCGCGTTGTCGAAACTCCATTGGTGATAGACACAGGTGTGCGACGTTGCGTTGCCGCGCGCCTTGCGGCAGACCATCGCGCCGCGATGCGCGCAGCGATTGACCCATGCGGCAACGCTGCCGTCTTCCCGGCGGGTCACGACTACCGGCGTATCGCCGACGAAGGTGCTCTTGAAGTCGCCGTTGTTAGGAATTTCAGCCTCGAGGGCAACGAAGTTCCAGGTCGGGCCGCGAAAAATCCGCGCCTGCTCCCGTTCAAATACGGCCTGAGAGCTGAACACCTTGTACGGGACACGCGAGCCGTCCGTATGCGGAAATCTGACGAAATCATCGTCCAGTTCGGCGGCTGGCCGCAGGGGTATCTCAGTCGTTTGCATCATGCTCCTCCACGTGTGGAATATCATCGTGGAGCAATGCTGAGGCCGCCGAAATGCAATCGCTATCCAGTTTCGGCGCAATTCGGCCGCGCTATCCAGTTTCGGCAAGTTTCGTCGCGAGGATTGAATCGTGTATCGCCGTGATTATTTTTCAGTCACACTTTCATACTTTCACAGTTGAAACATTGCAACGTCTACCCGCCGGTTAGTCATGCTCAAGTCTCCGTTTAGCGCACTGGCCTTACGCGAATTCAGACTCTTCGAGTCTGCCGATCTCGATGAAACGCGCGAACTTATCTCCGGTGTGATGCAGCCGCACCTGCTCGTCCCCTCCGGCGCCAAGGCAGGCCGCTCACATATGGACTTTGTCAGGCTCGGCGGAGTCGGGATCGGCACGATTGCGTTCGGAACCGCGATGCGTGTCGACGTGGAGGCGGTTGACGGCTATCACCTGCTGATGTTTTGCGTCAACGGTCAGGCGGAGGTACGGACAAGGGGACGAATTGTCTGCGCGGATCAGTCGAACGCGGTGTTGTGCGCAGCCGGCGAGCCATTCGACGCCGTTCTCTCGCCGGATTGCGAGCAGTTTATCGTGCGCATCGACACCGGTTTTCTCGGCACTCAAGCATGGCCTGCGGGCCTGGGTCACGGCTCGCACCTTCACGTCGACAGTCCGGCGCTCGTCGGCTGGTTGCAGCAACTCAATCTGATTGCCAATTCATCGGCTCTGCTCGATCTTGCCCGGAAAAATGAGGGCGTCGGCAGGCAGATGGGCCGCCTTCTGATCGAGTTGCTGACGCCTGGTCTCGTTACAGCGGCACCTGAGCCGGGTCGTCGGACGGCGTCACCGGGCTTCGTCAGGCGGGCCGAGGATTTCATGCAGGAACATTGTGGAGAAGTCTTGCGGCTGCCGGATATAGCAACCGCTCTCGGGTTGCCCGAACGGACACTGCGTGACGGCTTCCAGCAGTTCCGGGGCATCAGTCCCACGCAATATCTGCGGCAAATCCGCCTCGACAGGGCGTATCAGATTCTTCGCGAAGCGGCCCCCGGTGTCCAGGTCTCGCAGGTCGCCATGGATTGCGGCTTCTTTCACCTCGGGCGATTCTCGATAGAGTACAAGAAGCGATTCGGCGAATCTCCGTCAGAGACGTTGGCGCGGCGGATGTAAGTGTGACGGCGACACACACTGCGCCGCCGTCCCGACATCGAACCACGTGAACATACGACGCAATGGAATTGACGTTCGTGATGTCGCTATAGGTCTTGCTGACATAGTTGACACTGCACCGACATGAAACCCCGGCAAACCAGCAAGGGACAAGCTGTTACCCGCTTTCGGAAAGCTGACGATTTGCGTTACTCGACCGAGACAATGTAGAATCGCCCCTCTCATTGGGGAGTAGCCGCCTCGACCGCAATGCTCGAGGGTGCCCGTCAACATACTTGGTGGTCGACAGACCGCCATGGCGTGCACAGCACTATGCCTGGCAAGACCGATGACTCGCATTCCGACCTGACCGGGTCGCCGGAATGCGCGTCATCGCGTACCTACTGCGCGGCCCGGCCCTCAACCTATGCAATCGTTCCTCGTTTCGACCAGCGTGGTCGGTCTAGCCGAAATCGGCGACAAGACCCAACTGTTGTCCCTGGTGCTGGCCGCCCGATATCGCAAACCCATTCCGATCATTCTCGGCGTCTTTGTCGCAACGCTCATCAATCATGCTGCGTCCGGCGCTTTGGGCGCATGGCTTGCCAGCGTTCTGAGTCCCTCGATTCTGAACTGGGCAGTCGTCGCGTCATTTGCCGTCATGGCTGTGTGGATTCTGATTCCCGACAAGCTCGACGGCGCCGAGGCGGTGTCGACCACGCATCCGATGGGAGTATTCGGCACCACGGCGCTGACGTTCTTTCTCGCTGAAATGGGTGACAAGACGCAGGTTGTCACGATCGCTCTGGCCGCACGGTTTCACGAATTCTTTGGAGTGGTTGCCGGCACCACGCTCGGCATGATGCTGGCTAACGTGCCCGTCATCTACCTGGGACACAAGTTCGCCGACCGTCTGCCAACCAGGGCGGTCCACATTCTGGCCGCGGTCATCTTCGTTGTCCTCGGCGGCTTTGCCCTCAGGACGGCGCTGTATCCGCACGAGCACCCGCTGTTCTAGTTCGAAGGGCTGGTTTCGTACGCTTGCGGAGCGCGTCGTGCGCTCTCGCCTGAGTTGCCCTCGAACATCATCGATGTCGGCCCTAGCATCGATTGCCCACGATGCCAGGCCTGATACTTCGGCCCTCCTGGTAAGCACTTGTTGCGAGAAAGCGCGAAAAGATACGTTGCCGAAGATTCCCGGCGTGTCTTTTTGCGTTTGAAAAAAACGCAGCCCTACCTTTTCGGTTTTAACCTTTGTAAAGGAAAGCGTGCTTGCATTGGGCGATGGGTATACAGTCAGTACATGGGTCGCACTCAGTGCCCCTTGTTCTGGAATCATCATGCGATCACAAATCAAAGTTGCACAACGTACGGCCGGCAACGTGAGTGAGTACGCTCTGTCGCGTCAGGCACAAGCACTCTCCCTCGAAAACGCGGATCGTGCACGGGCGGAAAAACGACGCATCAATGACGAACGCATTGATTCGAACGCAAGCAAGTGGCGTTATTCGGCGCCGTTGGCAGAGAGTTGACGCGGAGCGCTCCAGACCGCTCATCCACTTGATGAACGGCAAGCCTCTGGCAATGCGGCACGCGGCCGTTCCGGATCTCTGCACTGACTGCAAGGCTTGATTACTAAATGGCGGCAATTGCCGCTCTCAGTCGTTGCCGCGCTCGCCGCAACGCAATCATTCCCGACGTCGGTGCTGTCAAGACTTCGTGTACGAAATAAATCGTACTCGCTGACGCGCAGAGAATACCAGTACCCGAATTACGAATGCGCCCCATCGCCGACGCTATGGGACGGATGCCGACATCCCGTCGGCGGAGCCGTTCTTTATCGGCAGGAGAGAATCATGAATGACGACCAGGTCAATACAGCGGAATTGGAAGAGAACAGAAGGCGAAGAGAAGCCGCTGAGAATGCGACGGATGACGGCATGCCGGCGGCTGTGGAAGAAAAGGAGCGCGACACGGAGTCGACTCGATCCTTAACGACCAAACGATGGATCAGGCACTCGGGTAATGCCCGCAGGAACTGGATATTCACGGGCCGGCGGCGGAACCCGATATTGATTCGTCACCTATGAATGCCGCGTAGCGTCGTTACCCACTCTCACGCGAGAAACGAAATCTTTGCGGTACGGCACCGTACAGACATGCTCCCGCATGCCAGATAGAGTAGAAAAAACAATCGCAGGAAATCTTCACAACCCTTCTTTCCGAGGCGCCTGGTTACTTTCGCGGACTAGTTGGTCGGCGAAGCGAGGCGAACTGCACGCAGGCCTCTGCCTATAAAAGGCAGAGGGGCTGCAGGTCATATCGACCGGAGCATCTGCTTTCCGGAGCTTTAATCTCGGTAAAAAGGATCAATATGTCGCACCATCAGCTTGAGAAAGATCTCGCTCACCTCGAACATATACTCCCGCAACTCGTCGCCAATAATGTTCTTGGACTTGTCTATTGGCGGCAGCGTATTGCGGCACTCGAAACAGCGCAGACATTACTTCCCGGTGGTGCCCGGCGAGTGTCGCGCCTGCTGACCATGTTCGACGAGATAGACAGCGAAACCACCCTCGTTTAAAGCTGCGGGCGCAGTCGTTGACGAACAGGCGCTGTCCGGCTTTCAGGCCGCCACGTGATCGAATAGCCTTGGCCATGCGGTTACCTCAGCGGGTGAGCGCCTCATCGTCGATCCTTAACGCTCGCTCATCGAAGCGGGCGTTGAACGTCGGCGCAACGTTTATCCGCCGACTCCTTTGATATCAACTTTCGACGGCCTGCCCGACCGGTTCCCCCACCATGCCGCCCTTTGTGGGCGAACCTCGAGCATCGGCGGCAGACTGGGTGGACAAACGCAGGTAAGCCGCCGCAAGTCTTCGGAGTTCTTCCTCAGACGCGTCCTCGATGCCGATCAGATTGTTATCTGCGGCTCGATGCGAGGAAAGCAGTTCATTCAACTTCAGGTGCAACGCGACGCTGTCTTTGTTCTGGCTCTGCTGGATCAGAAAGACCATTAGAAAAGTGACGATGGTGGTGCCGGTGTTGATCACCAGTTGCCATCCGTCCGAGTAGTGGAAGATAGGCCCTGTGACGACCCAGGCGACCACTGTCAGTACGGCAAGACAGAAGGCAGCGGGTGACCCGGCCCATCGCGTGACAAGGCTTGCAAAGCGGTCGAATAGGCGCGTTAGAGGGTGACTGCCGGCGTAAGCAGGGCTCAATGTGTCTGGGACGGTGTCGAGTTCGTCAGTTGACGAAGGCGCGGCAGGTTGGGTAGTCATGACCGGCTCCAGAAGGTTAGGCATATCTTCTTTTGCAAACTTTATGCCGCTGGCGGTTGAAATCAACTGCGCGACTACTTGCCGGCTATTCAATGCCAGCAAACCGGGTTGCCACTAGTGGGTAGGTGACTGTGGCATCGCGCCGTAAAACTACGACCGCTTGTATCGGGCAAGGGTCGTGGTCACAGTCTGTCCTCGTTGTATTCGGCCCGCACCCCGGTGGGCAGCCATGGCTCTTTATGACAACACCAGAGCTCGTAGCTCGGCTCATACAGGCCCACGCGGTCAAAGGCTCCAAGCGGGAGATCCAGTTCGTCACTGTCGTTGTATTCCATGAACGCGACCGACCCGCAGGTCGGGCAAAAATGCCGTCGCGCCCCGGGCGAACTCTGCCACGCCTGTGTAGGACCGGACCACTCCACGGCGCGACGCTCGAACATGGCATAACCGCCAAACACGTTGCCATGTATTCGCCGACATGTCATGCAGTGACATATCGACACTCGCCGGGGGCTCGCGGTGACGCGAAATCGCACCGCGCCGCACGCACATCCGCCGGTTTGTTCGACTGCTTCACTGTTCGTCATCCCAACACCCTCCTTCGCGGAGCTCGGAGTGCGCGCCATCCCTTACCTATCGCTCTTCTTAGAGAACCTTCGCGCCCGACTTGCGCGTCTGATTCAATCTCCAAACGACCAACGACTCTCGAAGCAGCAGCCGCTCGACCAGGCGCCGCTTCATCGTTTCAAACTTTGCAACCAAGGTATTAACGGTTTCTAAATCAGCAAACGGTATGCCCACACACTGCAATAGCTGCCGGAGCGATTAGCCGAATGTATCGGGCGTCTGCGCGATTCGCGACTGCACGAATGTACAACGGGTGTATTCAAGTCGGCGTCAGTCTGCAAAGCGATCTCCGCCGGCGGCTGCCGTCTATCGCGAACGATTTGCCCATTTATGTTCGACAAGATCAATTCCACGCTCGATTTGCATCTGCGCAGTGATCGCAGCCAGAGAGGTATGCCCGTTGCGGTCTTCGTTAGGGATGAACTGGACAACCGTTATTCGATCGGGCCCGACATGAAAAATCCGTGGATGAAAAAGAACCCCTTCCTCAGCATGTGGCTGAGCGGAGCCAATGCAGTGGCGGGCTCAGCGCGCGGTCACGCGACGGCGGCGGCAAAGCGCGGGACCACCGCTTTCTGGACCGCTGCGCTCGCACCGCCGAAACCCAAAAAGAAAAGGCGTACGCGCAGCTGACTAAACTGCATGTGGCATGTCGAGCCTGCAAGGGTGCATCCTGTTCGAGGCCTTTGACACTATGGCAACGCGCACGGCCGTGCGTGTCGGCGATAGGCTGAATCAACGCGGGACGCGCCATGCCTGCGCCAAGCTGCTAATCGCCTTGCTACAAGCGCTCCAACGTTAGTGGATCACCTTGGCCGTGGAAATACTTCCTGAGCGCTTCAGCAAAAGGCGCTTTGTCGATCGCCGCGTGCTCGAATAGCGTCATCGACGAGTGAAACTTCAGATAATCCGGATACCCGAAAATGTCCTCGATTGAGCGACCCTCAACAACGTTGACGTATTGGGTCGATTGCCTCAGCCGTTCGCCCAGGACCGGATGGCGCAGATAAGCATCGGCCTCGGCCAACGACGAAATCGCGAACCGCTGCGCCATTGCACTCGTCCCAAGCCCCTGGATCTGTGGAAACACGAACCACATCCAATGGCTTTGCTTACGCCCGTTGCGCAGTTCGTCACAGACCTGCGCGTACAGCGGCTTCTGCGCGTCGACAAAGCGCTGCAGGTTAAAGGGATCGTCCAATTCGCTCTCCGTTCCGCCGTTTCTATAGCGCTTTCAAAGCGGGCAGCAACCGGTCGAATTCGCGCTTCACTACGCTGTAACATTCGCACACACGCTTTTCGAGTCCCGGCCTGTCCAATACCTCAATGTGGCCGTGGCTGTAGCGGATCAAACCCGCGTCCTGCAGTTTAAGTGCGGCTTCGGTTACTCCGGAGCGGCGCACACCCAGCATATTGGCAATCAGTTCCTGCGTCATCTTCAATTCGTTCGACGAGAGACGGTCTATGCTAAGCAGCAGCCACCTGCACAACTGCTGGTCGATCGAATGGTGACGATTGCAGACAGCGGTCTGCGCCATCTGCGTGATTAGCGCCTGGGTATAGCGCAGCAAAAGGCGCTGGACAGGCCCTGCACGATGAAATTCCTCTTTCAGGATCTGAGCGTCCAGGCGATAGGCTTGCCCGGCGCTTTGCACGACCGCGCGGCTCGGCGTGGTCTCGCCACCCATGAAAAGTGCGATGCCGATAAGCCCTTCGTTACCGACGATCGCAATTTCGGCGGATGCGCCATCTTCCATCACATAGAGCAGCGACACGATGCAGGTGGTCGGGAAGTAAACGTAGTTGAGGCGATCGCCGGATTCGTAGACGACGGTGCCGAGCGGCATATCCACGAGTGACAGATGCGGCGACAGACGCTCCCACTCCAGATCAGGCAATACTGCCAGCAGATGGTTTTCGTTTTGACGGCGATCTTGAGACATTTCACACACTCCGCAGCTCGCCCGGAACCGCGCCGCTTTCGCCGACGATTTCCTGACGGGTGAATATGGATAGATGGAGGAATGCTCCAACACCTTTGCGGCTTGTGCCGCAGCGCGTCACGATGCGGTAATCTTCGCGTTACCGGAGATTTGGCCGATACGCAAAAAGATTATAGGTCGCGTCGAAATTACGCGCCGATCCGCCTGCTGGCATGAGTTCGCCTTGCCACACGCACGCGCGTGCGGATCGCACGACCTTCGAAAACCACTGTCATGCGCGGCCTTTCCGAACCAACGCATCGGCTGAACGGCAATCGCTGGTTCCACTTACACGTTGCAAAAAAACGCGCCGCCGGATGCGACGATCGGCACCCTGAGGGTAAACTCGCTGCCCTCTCCGGGACCTGCGCTGGTTGCCGACACCGTGCCACCGTGAGCTTGAGCAATGGCTCTCACGACCGCGAGACCAATGCCGAGGCCGCCCGCACTGGCGGCGATCGTTCTGCTCGATTGTGCGAACAGCTCGAAAATATGCGGCAGCAGAACGGCCGAAATCCCCGAACCATGGTCATTGATTCTGATGACAAGATCGTTTCGTTCTGCAAGCACGGTCATTCGTATATTGCCGTGCGCCGGCGTGTATTTCACCGCGTTATGCAACAGGTTGCCGACGGCCTGGGTCAAGCGAACGGGATCGCCTTGCACGCGCAAAGGCGCGTCGGGAATCGATACGGTGAAAACCTGTTTCTTCTCGGCGGCGGCTGTTGCCGTGATCTCGCAGACGTCGGCCAACAAAGCCCCGATCTCAATGTCGACCTTGCTGAGACGGAGTGCGTCACGATCGACACGGGTCGCATCCATCAAATCTTGCGCCAACCTTGCAATCCCGTTCACCTGCCGGTCGATCATATCGATCAGGCGGAGTATCTCCGGGCGTTCAGCCGACGCCTGGCGGATCAACTGGCTGGCGAGCCGCAACGGCGTCAACGGGCCGCGCAACTCATGCGCCACCACCGCCAGGATCTGGTTGCTGACTGGCGGTGCCGCGCCGCCGAGGGGCGCCGTGCAAGCGTCCTCCACGGAGTTATCCGCGGCCGCCCGGATGCCGTGCGTCGTCATTGCATCCGTCACGACGAAATAGTTCAAGGCAGCGCCGTCCGAAAGCGACTCGGTGGACGCCAGATGTGCAGACATGTCATTCCCCATTTCGCGCCTGGGTAGACGACGAAGAGCGACGAGAGGCGCGTATCGGACTGGTGGTCAACTACTACAGAGGCTGCTTACTAGGCACCAGAAGCGCGCGGTTCGCCAATCCTGCCTCGCCGGCACGACCAGGATCGTGCAACCAATACAGGTTGAAACAACAGATTCGCCGATGCGGTCCGGTAAGTCTGTACGGTGGCGTTCGGACCGGAAATAACGACCGTTTGCACGCAACACGGCGAGGGTGCGGCGCATGTCTGATGATTGCCCCAAGCCTTGACGCGGCAGTAGCGGCGGCATCGGAAGAATCTCGGTACATCGGCGCGGATGGTGCGTTTAAACATAGACAGGTGTCTGTACGTTGTCGTACCGCTTTCTGCCGCGCGCGCGCGTAGCGTGTGTTTATCGTCGACCAGCGGGGAGAAAATCATGCTTAGACGAACCTTCATCTGGGGTACGCCCGGATCGCTTCTGGCACTCGGCGCGGTGCTTTCGGGTTGCACTACCACCACCTCTTCTTCCGACGCGAGCCGCAGTGGGCAAATGGACAAGCGACGCGCTATCGATGCAGGCGTCGACTCGACGTTGACGCGCCTCTATGGCATCGCGAACGGCTCGCGTGAACTGGTCGGCAAGGCACGCGGAGTACTGACGTTTCCGTCGGTCATCGACGCCGGCTTCGTAGTTGGCGGCCAGTATGGCGAAGGTTCGCTGCGCGTCGGCGGACGCACCGTCGGCTACTACAGCACGGCGACCGGTTCGATCGGCTGGCAGATCGGCGCACAGTCGCGCGCGATCGTGTTCCTGTTCATGACCGACGAGTCGCTGGCCCGCTTCCGTAGCAGAGACGGATGGTCGGCTGGCGGAGATGCTTCCGTGGCCGTGCTGAAGGTCGGCGCGAACGGCAATCTCGACACCACTACCGCCACCGGACAGGTCGAAGCTTTCGTACTGACGAATACTGGCCTGATGGCGGGTGCGTCGCTGCAAGGCACCAAAGTGACACGGCTCGCGTCGCTTTGATATTCGGACCGAGGGACGCGGCGCCATGCCCGCCCTCGCCGGCATAGTGCAAAGGCACAGATGGCATAAACGGCAGGAGCAGGTCATGAGGCAAAACATCCAGAAGTTGTATCAAGCCCGTATTCATACATTCACCCCCGAATGCATGGAACTGCAGGACGGTACCTTCAATTTTCATCTCCGGCATGCTGTGGAAGGTTGTGTGCCATCGGCCGACAGGCACTATGACATCGGTATTTTCAAAACGAGTGCGCAAGGCTATGCGGCCGCACTTGCATACGGCGACAAGTACATTGCCGAACATAAGTTTGGAATGTAGCAACGGCGACGGCCACTACGGCTGCCGTTCAATCAGACAGGTGGCACCATGACAGACAGAATGATCTCAGGCAGGACACACGACGTGTACATGACGGTCAAGGATCATGTTGCCGATGGCTGGGTCGCGAGCGTGTGTATTGTTCGGAAAGGCGCGTCGAAGAGCAAGGAACTCATCAAACTCGACACTTTCTTCGAGCGTGAGGATGTTGCGTGGGAGTCGGTCGAGACGCTCGCGCGTGCCGAGCTCAACAATCTGAAATAGCACACGATTTTCTTCGAGGCCGACATGTATAAACGCATTCTGGTAGCGATAGACGGCAGCGAGACCTCTGAACACGCGTTCGACAGCGCGCTGCAACTCGCACGCGACAATGGCGCGCAACTGCAGCCGCTGTATGTGGTCGACAACCCCCTCATGGCATACGACGCGTCCGGCTACGATCCGACGGTCCTGCGCGACGCCTGCATTGAAGAAGGCCAGCGGCTGATGGCGGATGCGCTGGCGCGAATGAAACACGAAAACGTAGCCGGCACACCGCGGATCGTCGACGTCGCGCCGATCGGCGAAGACATCTCGGAACGGATCCGCATTTCGGCCAACGAATTCAATGCGGACGTGCTGGTGCTCGGCACGCACGGGCGCCGCGGTTTCAAGCGTCTGTTCCTGGGCAGCGTGGCAGAACGCGTCGTGCGCAGCGCGAGCCTGCCGGTGTTGCTGGTTCCGAGCCGGCAAGGGCAAACCACGGTCGCGGAAACCGCCAGTCCCGCACACACCGACGTCGCCGCCGCGACGTACGAACTGCCCCGCTAATCGCGGCCCATGCATCGCGGCGCGCTAGGCCAGGCCAGGCCGCGATGATCACCTTGAACGGCAGCCGGATTCAACGCCTCTATCATCACAGCGCAACGGCGTGCTGCCTGAAGACGCGTGGCTCGCCAATCGGCATGACAATCCGGCCGTGCACCTCGTTGATCACATCGGCTGCGGACAGATAGAACGCGAGCGCCGCCGTGACAAGTCCCACGTAACCACCGGCCATCCGCAAGAGGACCGAACCCGTCCATTCGCCACCCGCCAGCAAGCCGAACGTGATCCACAGTGCCAGAAAGATAGCCTGCAGTGCGCGCGGCGAACGAAACGTGGCCAGCCACATATAGAACGTAAATACGCCCCACAGAAACAGATACCAGCCAACGAAAGCGGCCGGCACTTTATCGTGGAGAAACAACACGAAGAGTGCGAACGACCACCAGAAAGCCGCGTAGCTCAGAAAGGCGGTCGCGCCGAAGGTGTTGCCGCGCGGCAGTTCCATCACGCCGGCAATCGCCTGCGCGGTCCCGCCGTAAGCGAGCGCGCACGCGAGCACGAGGCCCATCGACTCGCCCGTGAACCATCCCGCATTGATCATGCTCAGCAGCCACGTCGTCAATGCAAAGCCGGCGAGACCCAGTGGCGCGGGGTTCGCGAGTAGTGTTCGGTTCGGTGCGCTGGCCATGGCCTGCTCCTGAAAGATAGAAAACAATCCGGCGATCCCGCGGCCTTCGCGACGAATCACCCGAGCTGATCGAGAATGGCCGGATTCTCCAGCGTGGAGACATCCTGGGTGATCTCTTCGCCCGCCGCAAGCGAGCGCAGCAAACGGCGCATGATCTTCCCGGAACGGGTTTTCGGCAGATTCTCGCCGAAGCGGATTTCCTTGGGCTTGGCGATCGGCCCGATCTCCTTGCCGACCCAGTTGCGCAACTCATTCGCGATTCTGATCGCCACGTCGCCGGTGGGCCGCTCGCCCTTCAACACCACGAACGCGACGACGACTTCGCCGGTCGTATCGTCAGCGCGCCCGACAACAGCGGCCTCCGCAACCAGCGGATTGGCGACCAGTGCCGACTCGATCTCCATGGTGCCGAGCCGGTGGCCGGACACGTTGAGCACGTCGTCGATGCGGCCGGTAATCGTGAAGTAGCCCGTGTCTTCGTCACGCACCGCCCCGTCGCCCGCGAGATACAGCTTGCCGCCGAGTTCTTCAGGAAAGTAGCTCTTCGTGTAGCGGTCCGGATCGCCCCATACGTTGCGCAGCATCGAAGGCCAGGGACGTTTGACGACGAGAATGCCGCCCTGCCCGTTCGGCACGTCGCGCCCGGTCTCATCGACCACCGCGGCCATGATGCCCGGCAACGGCAGCGTGCACGAACCCGGCACGAGCGGCGTGGCGCCCGGCATCGGCGCGATCATGTGACCGCCCGTTTCGGTTTGCCACCAGGTGTCGATGACAGGGCAATGGCTGTGACCGACGTGCTCATAGAACCACGTCCACGCAGCCGGGTTGATCGGCTCGCCGACCGTACCGAGCAGACGCAGCGTCGAAAGGTCGAAACGGTCCGGATGAACCTTCGGGTCGGACTCGGCCAGCTTGATCAGCGAGCGGATGGCGGTCGGTGCGGTGTAGAACACCGTCACCCGGTGTTTCGCGATCATCTCCCAGAAACGGCCGGCGTTCGGCCATGTCGGCACGCCTTCGAACACGACCTGGGTTGCGCCGATTGCCATCGGACCATACGCAATATAGCTATGACCGGTGATCCAGCCGATGTCGGCGGTACACCAGAACACGTCGCTACGCTTTGCGTCGAAAGTCCACTTCATGGTTTGCGCGGCCCACATCAGGAAGCCCGCCGTGCTGTGCTGCACGCCCTTCGGCACGCCGGTCGAACCGGACGTGTACAGGATGAAGAGCGGATGCTCCGCGCCCACCCATTCCGGCTCGCAAACGTCACCTTCGGCTTCTGTGAGCTCATGCATCCACAGGTCGCGTCCTTCATGCCACGCGACCTTGCCGCCCGTGCGCCGATAGACGATCACGCTCTTCACCGCGTCGCAGCCGCCCATCGCGAGGGCTTCATCCGCAATGTTCTTCAGAGGCAACGCCTTGCCGCCGCGCATCTGCTCATCGCAGGTGACGAGCGCGATCGCACCCACATTGACGATCCGCTCATTGAGCGACTTCGACGAAAAGCCGCCGAACACGACCGAATGGGTCACGCCGATCCGGGCGCAAGCCTGCATGGCGACGATGCCTTCAATCGACATCGGCATATAGATCACCACGCGATCGCCTTTTTTCACACCGCGGGTTCGCAGCGCGTTGGCAAAGCGGCTCACCCGTTCGAGCAACGCGCGATAGGTGACATGCGTGACCGTACCGTCGTCGGCTTCGAAAATCACGGCGACATGGTCGCCGTTACCGGCTTCGACATGGCGATCGAGGCAGTTATACGAGGCATTCAGGGTCCCGTCTTTGAACCATTCATAGAACGGCGCGCGGGATTCGTCGAGAATCGAGGCAAACGGCGTTTTCCATTGCAGTGTTTCGCGGGCGAGACGGGCCCAGAATCCGGTGTAATCGCGCTCTGCCTCGGCGACCAGCGCGCGATAGGCATCCATGCCGGATATCGCCGCGTACGCCGCTACGCTGGCGTGTGGAAGGAATGCCTGGGGCTCTTCCAGAATCGAATCGGTAGTTGACATCACGTCTTCCTCGCACGCTTTGAGCGTGCTTGAGAAATGCTTTCCGGCGAGCCATTGCGCCAAAGCAGCGCAAGTCACCGGCCAAGGCAAAGTAGCTCGGTCACGGAGATCGTGACTCGAGAAATTGCTTCGTTTCCCGTCGTTGCGTTACGTCAGGAACTTGTAATGACGGTGCTCGTGCAGTGAGCGGAAGTCGGTACGGTGGCGTACCGGTTCGGAAATCCGCTTCTGATCACCGTCACATCCGCATTCGAATGCGCGTGGCCTGAAATGGCCTAATGCCCAGGCATCAGCCGTAAAGACGAAGACGTAGCGAAAATTGTCGCAGGGCGTCGATGCGACTTTGTTCCGCACGATGGCACCAGTCCTGCAACTGGCAGAGTAGTTGTTCACGCGAGAGATTCGAACGCTCCCAGATTGCCGACAGGTCGTCGCGCAATTCGACGTAGACACGAAGCGTCGGCGCATTGTCGTATAGCCCCTTGGGCACCGGTCGACGCGCCTTGGCTTGCCCTGCCTGCCCATCGTCGCGAAACCAGCGTCTGACGCCACGCATCAGCATGGCTTTCTCGCGACGGCTGGTGTGTTTCACATGCACCAGTTCCTGCCGGAAGGCGCGTTCAGCTGTTCGCGCAAAACTCGCCATCACCTCGAAGCGGTTTCGAAGTACGGCTTGCAGCGTATCGTCGTCGATCTCCGCTTTGCCTTTGACCAGATGCGGCCGCGGCGCCACTTTCCTGACCGTGGCCAGCCCGAGCGCGGCAAGCACGCAAATGTACATCCAGCCCATGTCGAACTCGTACCACCTGTTCGACAATTTTGCGGATGTCGCATACGCGTGGTGATTGTTGTGAAGTTCTTCGCCGCCGATCAGGATGCCGATGGGAATCACATTCGTGCTCGCATCAGGAGGGCCGAAGTTGCGATAACCCCAGAAATGACCCAGCCCGTTGACTACTCCGCCAGCCCAGAAAGGAATCCATATCATCTGGATGGCCCATACCGACACGCCGACAATTCCGAACAGCGCGACATCGATCACGATCAGCAGGCTGATGCCGAGGTTTGGATACTTCGCATACACGTTGCGCTCCATCCAGTCGACCGGTGTGCTGTGGCCGAACCGGCGAAGCGTCTCCTCGTTTTTCACCTCGGCGCGGTAGAGTTCGGCACCGCCAAGCACCACCTTCCAGATGCCCTTGATCTGAGGACTGTGAGGATCCTCCTGCGTCTCGCACTTCGCGTGGTGCTTGCGGTGGACCGCGGCCCACGTGCCCGTCACCATGCCGGTCGTCATCCATAGCCACAAGCGGAAAAAATGGCTGGCGAGAGGATGCAGGTCGAGCGCGCGGTGAGCCTGGCAGCGGTGCAGATAGACGGTTACGCTGATAATCGTGACGTGCGTCGAAATCAGCGTAGCTAACAGAATCTGCCAGCCGGAAAGGGCCAGCAGACCATCGGAGAGAAACGCGAGTGAGGTACTGAACAAGTTGCCTCTCTTTCTACAACAACGTAGTGCCGATCTGAATGTCTCGCTACCGATCAATCATATTTCGCGGCGTGCGAGACCTTCAGAATGCCCGAATCCGTATGAGATGTCGGTACGGTGCCGCACCTGTTGCGGACACTTCATGCTTGAGTAGGCAGGACATTCCGGCCTCGGCGAAGGCCGCCGCGTTCACTGGCCGTACACGTCGAAGTCGAAATACTTTTTCGCGATCCTGTCGTATGTGCCGTCCGCGCGCGTGTCGGCGATCGCGTTGTCGATCTGCGCCTTCAGGTCGGTGTCTTCCTTGCGCAAACCGATCGCAGTGCCGCTTCCGAGCGTCTTCGCGTCGTAAAGCGCGTTGCCGGCAAATGCAAAGTCCTTGCCTCGCGCCGTGCGCAGGAAACCGACGTCAGCTTGCACGGCGTTCTGCAGCGATGCATCGATGCGGCCAGCGATCAGGTCCGAGTAAACGAGATCCTGATCCTGGTAAGCCACGATTACCGCGCCAGCCGGCTCCCAGTAAGTCTTCGCATAGGTCTCCTGGATCGAGCCCTGCTC
Source organism: Paraburkholderia phytofirmans (assembly GCF_046028095.1). Classification (GTDB taxonomy): domain Bacteria; phylum Pseudomonadota; class Gammaproteobacteria; order Burkholderiales; family Burkholderiaceae; genus Paraburkholderia; species Paraburkholderia phytofirmans_A. Next base: position 49,351 of record NZ_JAQQDJ010000005.1, on the reverse strand, counting down.
TACGCCGATTCGCTTGCCCTTCAGCGCTTCGGGCGTGGGTGTGATCGTCGAGCCCTTCTTCGCGACGAGACGGGTCGGGATACGGAATACCTTCGAAGAAAATGCGATCTGCGCCTGGCGCGCCGGCGTCATCGACATGGTCGACAGCACGCCGTCGAACTTGCGCCCCTTCAGCGCGGGAATCATTCCGTCGAACGCGTTTTCGACCCACACGCATTTCGCGTTAAGGCGGCGGCAGATTTCATTGCCCAGGTCGATATCGAAGCCGACGAGCTTGCCGTCGGCGGATTTCGATTCGAATGGCGGATAGCTCGCGTCGACACCGAACCGCACGGTCGACCATTCCTTCGCAATCGCGTTGCCGGATGAGACAGTCAACAACGCGATGGTCAGGCTTGCAAGCAGGGATTTCATGTTTCTCCTTTCATGACTTTTTAAACGAATGAGCGGCGGGCTCCGCTGCCGGAACCGCATCCGGCGCGCAGCGCCCGCCATTCGACCGTAATTCGTCCGGTCTTACCAATTCATTAAAAAAATCAACTCATGCGTACGGCGCATGGCAGCGCGTCAAACGGTCTGACCCGCACCGAGGTCCGCGCCTGTCGTCGGATCCGATTCAGCATCCGACGCGGTTCTCGCCGCCATTGCCTGCAATACCTTCACATCGCGTTGCGACACGTTGACGGTGGCGAGGCCATCGCCGCCATCCACGGCCGGCTCCGGCGACTCGACGAATTCCCAATCCGGACCTTCGTTCCATGGCCCGCGCGGCGCATCATCGCCTTGCGACATGTTGTAGTACACGCTCGTGTATTCCGGCACGCCAGGAAGCTTGCCCTGCGGAAAGTTCGGCTGGATCGAATGCAGGGCCTTCTCGAACGATTTCTGGTGGGCGATTTCTCGTGTCATCAGAAAGCCGAGTGTTTCCTTGATGCCCGGATCGTCGGTGACGTTGATCAGGCGTTCGTAGACGATCTTCGCGCGAGCCTCGGCGGCAATGTTCGAGCGCAAGTCGGCCGTCGGATCGCCGATCGTGTCGACATAGGACGCGCACCAGGGCACGCCGGCCGAATTGGTCAGGGCCGGGCCGCCGCCGTATAACAACGCGGTCGTGTGGGAGTCGTTTCCTCCGCCCGTCATCGAACGATAGAGCTCTGCCTCCGCCTCCACGGCTTCGGCAAGCTGGCCCTTGGCGCTCTTGTTCAGCATCGCCACGATCGAGCCGACGATTTCCAGGTGACTCATTTCTTCCGTTGCGATATCGAACAACAGATCCTTTCTGCCAGGATCGTCTTCGCCGATCGCCTGCGTGAAGTATCGGCAGGCGGCACCGAGTTCGCCCTGAGGCCCGCCGAATTGCTCCAGCAGCAGATTCGCGAGACCCGGATTCGGCGCGGCGACGCGCACCGTGTACTGCAGGCGTTTGTTATGGATGAACATGAGGTTTCTCCGGTGATTGGCCGAAGCAATTCCCTACGGGTGCAGACGTGACCTGTTATGTCCCTGCACCAGTCTGGAATCGCGTGCGACCATGGATCAATCCGGACAGCGGTGCAACCGAATGGCTGCCCGCACCCAACGGTGGGCGTCCGGCTCTCAGAGCGGACGCTCTGGCGGATGCTCGGCGGAAATGCCGTGCATGGCAACGCATTGCCACTGAGTGTTCAGCATGCGCTGTGCCCATCGTGCAAATGCGATTGTTTAATTGGCCGTGCGGGGCCAGCACCATGGCTCTGCGGCAAAGCCGATCAAGCGAAGCCGCCTCCTCGCGAGTTCGATTGCCGGCAGCGCTCGCAGATATGGAAGTGTTATTTACGTGCCCGCCGCCGGGCACGTCGAGGCGGTACAGCGAATCTCTACCTGTCGCGCGGCAGTCGCACGGCGAACGCCTCCTATTGCGCCAGGATCGCTTCCATGTTCCGCAGGATGAAGTCAGCGAGTCGCATGTCCGCCCCGAATAGTGGCAGCAACAACCTTTGAACTTCATACGTACGCCACGCCCATGCCAAGCGGAAATAAGTCGTGTGATCCGGCCGGGTCCGCCGATTGCGTTCATCGGCTACACAGTCCGGAGAACCGGCGATGAAGCAGGTCCACTCTCACCATTTACTCATTGCAGACGACGACCCTGCTCTGCTCGCCGCGTACGTCCAGTATTTCGAGCTTCACGGCTACGAGATTCGAGCCACCCGGGACGGAGCCGATGCGTTGTCCGAGTACTGCCGGTGGTTTCCCGCAGTGGTTATTCTCGACGTTCAGATGCCGCGACTCGACGGTCGAGAGGTGGCGAGGAAAATCAGAGGTCTCAAGGGCAAGCCCATACCCCTGCTTGTCGCGGTGTCCGGGTTGTCATCGCAGTACGAGAGAGCGGCATCGCTCAGGTCCGGTTTCGATCACCATTTCGCCAAACCGGCCCAGCTTCCGGTCATTCTTTCCGCCATTGCTCTCCACTCACGTACCCAGGACCCGGACATTGCCCAGGTTCAGCGCCGTCGTTGACCGTCCGTTTTCGGGGCCGTGCGCACGCCGGCAATCCGGCCGAGTCAGCGGGCTGCGTGAAGCTCAGACGGCTCCAGATAGAAATTCCTGTTCCCCACGAGGCGCGCGACCATGAAGTCGATGAACGTCCTCACTCGCAACGGCTGCTCAGTACGATGACGATAGTGGATATAAACCGCCTCGCGCTCGGTGACATGCTGAACCAGCAACGGGACCAGGTGGCCGCTTCTGATCGGCGCGGTGGCTGAGAAGCTGCCGAGTTGACCAATGCCGAGTCCGGCGATCACGGCCGCTGTTTCAGCGTCGATGTCATTGACGCATAAGGCCGTCGCGATGTCGCGATAGACGATTTCATCCCCGATCAGGAATTCCCACGGCGCCTGCTTGCCCGTATTCGCGCGCCGGTATCCCGTGCAGCGGTGAGCGTCGAGTTCGTCGATAGTGCGCGGCGCGCCATGCCGCTCGATATAGGCGGGCGACGCGCAGACGATCAGCTGGATCGGCAAAAGCCGACGCGCGATGCTGCCGCCCGACGGCGGAGACCCGCCACGAAAGCCCACATCGGCGCGATCGGCAATCAGGTCGGTGAAGTGGTCGTCGAATTGCACATCGAGCTGCACGTCCGGATGCAATTCGGCGAATTCCAGAAAGTACGGCCACAGCACCACGTGCCCCATTGCCCTTGGCGCGCTTACCCGCAGCGGCCCCGCAATCTCGGCTTTCGAGCGCCGCGCGTCGTCGAGTGCGGACGACAGGACAGCCAAAGCAGGCTTCACGCTGTCGAGCAGGCCTTGCCCCTCCTCGGTCAGGCTCAGCTTGCGCGTGGTCCGATGAAAGAGCCGTACGCCCAGCTCCTTTTCCAGTTGCATGACCGCGTGGCTCGCCGCCTGCGGCGAGATGCCCTGATCGACGGCCGCCTTGCGCAGGCTGCCGAGTTCCGCCGCCCTGACGAATATGGTGATCGCGCGAACTTCGTTCACCGCCGGCCCCATTAGCAAATAAAAGTTGATTATCAGTCTAGCAATCTACGCCTAGTTCGTGCGAATCGATACTCCTATGATCCGTTCACCCCCACCCCAAACGTAGGAGAAACACATGGTCGAGCTCACGAAGAACGGTTTCAAGCGTGTCTGGTTCATCACGGGCGCGTCGCGCGGCCTCGGCGCGCTAATCGCCGAGGCGGCTCTGGCTGACGGCAATGCGGTGGTTGCCGCCGGCCGCAATGTCGCGGCGATCGTCGAGCGGCTGGGCGACTCGCCGGCGCTGCTGCCCGTTGCGCTGGACGTTACGGACGAAGCGCAGGCGAAAGCCGCGGTTCAAGCCGCGCTCGACAAATTCGGCCGCATCGACGTGCTGATCAACAACGCGGGATTCGGCTTGCTCGGCGCGATCGAGGAGTCCAGCGACGCGGACGTGCGCCGCATGTACGACACCAACGTGTTCGGGCTGCTGACTGTCACGCGCGCCGTTCTGCCGGTGATGCGCTCGCAGCGCGCCGGTCACGTCATCAACATGTCGTCGATCGGCGGCTATCGGGCCGCCGCGGGATTCGGCGCGTACAGCTCGACGAAGTTCGCGGTCGAAGGCCTGACCGAAGCATTGCGCGCCGAATTGAAGCCGCTCGGCATTCACGCGACTGTCGTCGAGCCGGGTTACTTCCGGACTGACTTTCTCGACGCGTCGTCGCTCGTCGTCGCGCGCGAGGTCATTGCGGACTATGACGCGACATCGGGCAACGTGCGCCGGCACGCAGCCGACATGAATCACAACCAGCCAGGCAATCCCGCGAAGCTCGCAGCGGCGATGATCGAACTGGTCGACGCGCAAACGCCGCCATTGCGTCTGCCGCTCGGCACCGACACGCTAAAGGCCATCGCCGAGAAAAATGCTTACGTAGCGCAGGAAACGGAAACCTGGAAGGCGCTGTCGGCATCGACTGACTTCAGCGCTTGATACCTGACGATCGGATAGACGAGCGCCGGATAACGGCGAGAGCGACAGAATGGGTACGCCCGCGGCGTACCCATTTGCGCAAAAGTGATTTCGATACCCGGTACTTCTGAGGCCTGCGGCCCGCACCTATAGTCAGCTCAGCTTTCGGACGCCAGCCCAGCTTCGTGATGGGCCCGCGTGAAGCTTTCCCAATCCAAAGGAACAGACCATGTTGACCCGCACGTCTTCGGCACCTCTCGTCGAATCCACTGCCGCAACGCTCGACGCGCAGTACTTCGAATACACGTCGTCAGCCAATCCGATCGGCGCGAAGCTCATCTCGCGCGTGCCGTTCCGCAATTTCCCGCCTTCGCTGTACGCGGACGGCGCGACCCGGGTCGTGCCGCTCGACCTCTCCGCCGAGTTGGGTTGCCCCAGCCCCGCGACCGGTCCCGGCCTGAGCGCCAACTTCCTGCGCGTCAACGCAGGGGACGCATTGACGCTCGCGCCGAACGCGACCTCGCAGGTTTGCTATGTCATTAGCGGGACCGGCAGCGTGACGCAGGCCGAGACCCACTTCCCGTTCGAGCAGGGCGATTTCTTCACGCTGCCCGGTGGCGCTGCCGCCGTGCTCTCCGCGGACGCAACGGCCACGCTCTATTACGTCAACGACGCGCCGCTGCTCACCTATCTCGGCACGACCGGCGTCACGCCGCGCTTTGCGCCGACTCGCTATCCGGCCGCCCAGGCGCAGGCGGAATTGCGCAAGGTCGCGCAAGAAGCCAACGCGGGCCGCCGCAACCGCATCAGCGTGCTGATGGGCAACGCCAACTTTCCGCAGACGCGCACGGTCACGCATGTGTTGTGGGCCATGTTCGGCATCGTGCCGCCCAACTCGATGCAGAAGCCGCACCGCCATCAATCGATTGCGCTCGACTTCATCGCCGGTGGCAAGCCGGGCGTCTATACGCTGGTCGGCACCGAACTGGATGAGAGCGGCAATATCGCCCATCCGACTCGCGTCGACTGGGAAGCCGGAATGGCGTTCGTGACACCGCCGGGATACTGGCACGCGCACTTCAATGAAACGGACGAAAACGCTTATGTGATTCCGATCCAGGATGCCGGTTTGCAGACGTGGCTGCGCACGCTCGACATCCGCTTCGTCCGTTAAGCCTGAAGCGCCAGCGCGAGTCCGTCGTCCCAGTACGGCGGCTCGCCGATCGCCCCGGCGTAGAAGTCAACGAACGCGCGCACCTTCGACGAGACGATTTTCTTCGGCGGATAGACCGCCCAGACCGCGGGTTCGGCTCGGCCGGTGCGCGCCTCCCACTCAGGCAGCACGTGCAGCAGGCGCCCTTCGCGCAAGGCCGTGGAGGCGAGCCATGTGGGTAACAGAGCAAGGCCGCAACCGGCCGCCGCGAGTTCCAGCACCGCCTCGGAATCGTCCGCGCGCAGGCGTCCTCGCAATGCCACCAGCACCAGCTCGGGCGATGCATGCGCATCCGCGATGCGAGTGAAAGACCATTTGTCGTCCGGCAGCAGCGCCAGGCGAAGCACATCGTGAGCGGCCAGATCCTCAGGGACGCGCGGCATCCCGTTCCGCTCGAAATACGCCGGGCTGCCGCAGACGATACGGCGATGCGGCGCAATCCGTCTGGCCATCAGCGACGAATCGGGCAGCACGCCGATCCGGATCGCCACATCGATGCCGGCTTCGATCATATTGAGCGTTTCGTCGGTCGAGACGATATCGAGGCCGATGTCAGGGTAGCGCGTCATGAACGCCGGCAGATGCGGCACGATATGCCGGCGCCCGAACGCCGGCGGCATCGTGACGCGCAGCATGCCTTGCGGCGTGCGATTCAGCGACGACGTCAGCTGGCGCGCGTCGTCGAGCGCCTGCAAGGCAAGCATCGCGTGCTCACGAAACAGCCTGCCGCCCTCGGTCAGGACGAGCCCGCGCGTCGACCGGTTGAACAGCGCAATACCCAGATCCTTTTCCAGTTCGCTCACATAGCGCGAGATGGTCGAGGTCTTGACCGCCATTTCATGAGCCGTCTTGCTAAAGCTCTGCAGTTCCGCTGCGCAAACGAAGGCGCGTACCGCGGCAAAGTAATCCATCGTGTGTTTAGTGTGAATCGAGCGTTCTGCAAAGAGTTTTCACGACAGAACCCGCGCAACGCTCCGCGCGCGAGCCTGTTCGATCACAGCAACGGCAGCGTCAGCCGGATGTGTTCCGCGAATACCGTGATCAGATGGGACGGGCGCTTGCGCTCGAACTTCAGCGTAATGCCTATGCTGGGCAAAGGCGGGAGCGCGGGGTCGCCATTGAGTATGGAGAGATCCGGGGCGACGGCAGTCTGCGTGATGACGGCGACGGCCTGCCCCGAGCGCACCAGGGCCGTGAGGCCGGCCAGACTGCTGCTCGCATAAGCGATGCGGTACGCCCTGCCTGCGCGTTGCAGCGCTTCGCAGGCCGCCACATGGTCGAGCGTATCCGGATCGGAAAGCGCCAGCGGCAACGGATCGAAATGCGCGCAATCCAGTCCCGGGTAGCCGACCCAGACCAGCGGCTCACGGCGAATGATGTCGTCGTTCGCGGCGTCATCGTCGTCGTTGTCGTCATCAGGCAGCGAGATCATGGCGAGGTCCAGCGCATGCATGTCCAGTTGTTCGAGCAGGCGCGGCGTGGGTGCGCACATCACCTCGACCAGTGCATGCGGATGCTGGCTCGAAAACTGACGCAGCAAATGCGGCAGGAAAACGGCGGCGTAGTCGTCCGGGCAGCCGAAGCGGATCGTTCCCGACAGCCCTTTGCCGGACAGATCGGCCATCGCCTCGTCGTGCAGCCGCAGAATGCGTTGCGCGTGAATCAACAGGCGTTCGCCGGGATTCGTCAGCACCACCCCGCGACCCGTGCGCTGGAACAGCGGCTGATCGACGATCTCTTCGAGGCGCTTCATCTGCTGACTCAGCGCCGACTGGGTCCGGCCGATCCGGTTCGCCGCGCGGCTGAGCGCCCGAACCTCGGCGACGACGGTAAACGAGCGCAGCAGATCGATTTCGAGTGAAAGACTCAAGGTATTAGGCCCGCTTCTATCTTCGATAAGAACTATTCGATTCTATGAAACCAGAGCGCCATCTAGACTGCAAGTTATTCCCGCTAGCCGTCAAGGAGAAGCAAGTGTCGCGAAACAATGATGCAGTTTTCTGGCGCAACGCCAAACAGCACCTCATCCGCTATGGCGGCACCTTCGAGCCGATGATCATCGAGCGCGCCCAGGGCAGTTTCGTCTACGACGCGGACGGCCGCGCGATTCTGGATTTCACCTCCGGCCAGATGAGCGCGGTGTTGGGACACAGCCATCCGGAAATCGTCTCGGTCATCAACGAATACGCCGGCAAGCTCGACCATCTCTTTAGCGGCATGCTGTCGCGACCGGTGGTGGACCTGGCGACCCGCCTCGCCGACATCACGCCCGACGGACTCGACCGCGCACTGTTGCTCAGTACGGGCGCGGAGTCGAACGAGGCCGCCATTCGCATGGCGAAACTGGTCACGGGCAAATATGAAATCGTCGGGTTTGCGCAGTCATGGCATGGCATGACGGGGGCAGCGGCATCCGCCACCTATAGCGCTGGTCGCAAAGGCGTCGGTCCGGCCGCGGTCGGCTCCTTCGCGATCCCCGCGCCGTTCCTGTACCGGCCGCGTTTCGAGCGCCATGGCGAATACGATTACCTGGCGGAGCTGGACTATGCGTTCGATCTGATCGATCGTCAGTCCAGCGGCAATCTGGCCGCTTTCATTGCGGAGCCGATCCTCAGTTCCGGCGGGATCATCGAACTGCCGGAAGGCTACATGGCTGCGCTGAAGCGCAAATGCGAGGAGCGCGGCATGCTGCTGATCCTCGATGAAGCGCAAACCGGCGTCGGCCGCACGGGCACGATGTTCGCCTGTCAGCGCGATGGCGTCACGCCCGACATTCTCACGCTATCGAAGACACTAGGCGCCGGCCTGCCGCTCGCGGCCGTCGTGACATCCGCGCAGATCGAGGAGCGCGCCCATGAATTGGGTTACCTGTTCTATACGACCCACGTGTCCGATCCTCTTCCTGCCGCCGTCGGTTTGCGGGTGCTGGATGTGGTCGAGCGCGAGGGGCTGGTTGCGCGTGCAAACCTGATGGGCGCGCGACTCAAACGCGGCCTGCTGGACCTGATGGAACGCTTCGACTGCATCGGCGACATTCGCGGCCGGGGACTGCTGCTGGGGATGGAGATCGTCAAGGACCGCCGTACGAAGGAGCCGGCGGATGGGCTGGGCGCGAAGATCACCCGCGAGTGCATGAACCTGGGGCTCAGCATGAACATCGTGCAATTGCCCGGCATGGGCGGCGTGTTCCGGATCGCCCCGCCGTTGACCGTTCACGAGGATGAGATCGACCTGGGCCTGGATCTGCTTGGGCAGGCGATCGCGCGTTCGCTGTAGTTCTTCGCGCGCGCTTATTGATGAGCATCTCCAAGCGGCCCGCGGGTTTCCCTGCTGAAGCGGCGGACCGCTTGGGGCGGCTGCCCGATGGTCCGCAGGAACGCCCGCCTCATTCGCTCGCGATCCGTCAGGCCGACTTCGTCCGCGATCACATCCAGAGATAAACGCCCCTTTTCCAGCAACAGTCTTGCGGCTTCGACCCGCAAATGTTCGACGGCTTTAGCGGGCGATTGCCCCGTTTCTGCACTGAAAGCGCGGCTGAACTGGCGTGGGCTCAGGCCGGCGACGTCGGCTAATTCCTCGACGGTCAAAGCATTGCGCAGATTGGCGTTCGCGTAGTCGATCGCCTTCTGGATCCGGTCGGACTTGGGCTCGAGATCGAGCAAGGTGGAAAACTGCGATTGCCCGCCGGCGCGGCGATGATAGACGACCAGCTTGCGGGCTACCGCGCGTGAAACGTCCTGGCCATGATCCCCTTCGATCATGGCGAGCGCCATGTCGATCGTGGCCGTCATGCCGGCCGACGTCCAGATCGGTCCGTCGACGATGAAGATCTGGTCTTCTTCGACAGCTACATTGGGGAAACGGCGCTGCAGGTCATGGGCGAAACGCCAATGAGTCGTCGCCCGGCGACCGTCCAGCACCCCTGCTTCGGCGAGGATAAACGCGCCCGTGCATGGCGCCGCGATTCGCCGTGACGTTGTCAAAGCGCGCCTGACGAACGCAGTCAATTCGCTCGAGACGATGTCGATCTCCACGCCGGAGCCGAACATGACGGTGTCGAATGCGGCGTCGGAGAACGGCTGCGTTTCCACCCGTATACCCGCCGAGGACAACACGAGTCCTCCCTCCTCTGAGAGCAGCGTCACTTGATAGGCGGGTTCTTCAAGCACGACGTTCGCCAGTTCAAAGGCGGTCACTGCCGCAAAGCCCATCAGATAGAAATTTGGAAATACAACAAAGCCGATCGTGTGCATAGCTTGCCCAAGGCATGTCCTGAATCGCTTGTATATATGACATTTGAGACACGGTCAACGGCGCTTATTCTCTATCCATACCGTTCGGGCGCACAGAGCCGGCCGGCCCGACGCCGCGATCGCGTGTCAGTCAGATTGTGCGACGCGCGTCCTTGGACTGAACCTCAAACCGCATAGCACGAGAACTTTCGTATGGATCGCCGACTACTGATACTGGCCGTGGGCATGTTCGCAATGGGCACCGACAACTTCGTTGTCGCCGGTATCCTGCCCGGCGTCGCCGCGTCGCTGAATACATCGGTCAGCCTCGCCGGGCTGATGGTCACCTTTTACGCGTTGACCTACGCGGTGGCCGCCCCGGTCATGGCGGCTCTGGCGGGCGGCTGGCCGCGCAAGCTTCTGCTGGTTGCCGCGCTCGGCATTTTCGTGGCCGGCAACATGTTCACCGCGCTCGCCACGGACTTGCACTGGGTTTTATTTAGCCGGGCTCTGTCGGGCTTCGGCGCAGCGCTGTTCTCGCCCACTGCATTGGGCGTCGCCTCCGCGCTTGCTCCGCCCGAAAAACGCGGCCGTGCGTTAGCCGCGGTAACGGCCGGATTGACGGGGGCGACCGCGCTCGGCTCGCCGATCGGCACGTTTATCGGCGGATTCGGAAGCTGGCGAACGACGCTGTGGTTCGTCACGCTGCTCGGGATGGTGGCGATGATCGGCGTCTGGACGATGCTGCCATCCGTTCCCCGCCCTGCGTCCGTCCGATTGCGAGAACGGCTTGCACCGGTTCGCGACGCGCGGATAACGCTCACCTTGCTCACTTCGTTATTCGGCTTCGGCGGGTTCCTTATGGTGTACACGTATGCGGGCGTGGTGCTGCAACGTGTCACGCACGGCGACGGACGCATTCTCGCCGGCATGTTCCTGTTGTGGGGCGTGGCGGCGACGGCCGGCAATCTGCTCGCCGGCCGCCTCGTGGACCGGTTCAGGAGCCGCCACATCATCAATGCGATGCTGTGGCTGGCCATCATCAATTTTTGCGCGTTGCCGTGGGCATCCGCGCATGTATTCAGCACTGTCGTTGCGCTCACGATCTGGGGCATATGCGGGTGGGGGCTGATCGTTCCGCAACAACATCGGCTGGTGCAACTGAAACCGGATGTTGCGCCCTTGCTGCTGGCTCTGAACAACACCGCGACATATATCGGGCTCGCCTGCTCCGGCGTGCTTGGCGGCGCGGTGCTGCGGGAGATCGGTGCGCAGTACCTGAGTCTCGTTGCGGCCGCGCTGATTGCGATCGCCTTTCTGTTCGCCGAAGCCGCGCATCGTTGCATGAACCGGGTGCACGTACAACACGATGCGACGGCCCGGGGTCGCGAGACCGCGGTCATGGGGAAACCCTGATCCGATCCGGAGCGCCGCACGCAGCGCTGGAAGCGTTTCGCAACTTCTGCGGGATGGTTCTGAAGGGTTAGCGAGACGACCCGAAGATCCGGCGACTCGGCTAAGCAACCTGGTCGAAACTGGCGCCTCCATCTGAACTCACGAGATATGAATTCCTGAGTTGCGCGAGAACAATGCAGTCAACGCAAGTTCAGGCAGCGGTGCCATACAGGGGCAATATTTTCGCCTCCAGCATTGCAATCGCCTGAATGGCAAGTTGTGACAGCGTGTGCTTGCTACTGGTTGCGATTGCAAGACGGCTGAAGAGGGTCGGCTCGGTAATGCGGATCACCCGGAAGCGCCGCTTGAGCACATCGCTACTGGTGGCATTGAGCGATAGCACCGCATAGCCGATGCCCTCGCTGACCAGATCGAGAATCGAGGTCACCGCATCGACCTCCAGCTCGATCCGCAATCTGACGCCCTGTTCCGCGGCAGCCGCCTCGACCATCCGTCTGATCGCATGCATGCGGCCGGGAATGATGAGCGGATAGCGCACGATTTCCCGCAGCGCGATCGCTGTTGTGGACTCGCCCGCTGCGTCTGTGTGTGTATCGCCGTTGTCCGGGCCGATCAGAAACAGTTCCTCAGTAAAAATGGTTCGCTTGTCGATCAGCGGCGTATCGAACGTGTCGTACAGGACAGCGACGTCGATGCGGCCCATCATCAGCCATTCGATCAGATAGGTGGACAGGCCTTGCGCCACCGAGATCGTCGCGCCGGGAAAAGAAGAGCGAAAGCCACGCACGAGTTCATGCGTGGCGACCCTCGCGAAGCTGGGGGTAATGCCGATGCCGAAATGACCGCCGGGTGCTCCGTGCAACTCGTCCAGATCCTGAGAGGCGCGCTGCACCTGCTGGAGGATACCTTTCGCATGCGCGAGCATGCGCTGGCCGGCCGGCGTCAACGTCACGCCGCGCCCGGTGCGCTCGAGCAGCGTATGTCGCAATTCCACTTCCAGATGCCGCACCAGCCGGCTCAAGGCGGGTTGATTCGAGTCCAGCGTAATCGCGGCACGCGTAAAGCTGCCGAGTTCAGCGACGTGAACGAATGCCTCGAGCTGCTTCAGGTCCATTGTCGATAACTCATGTGAAATTCACATAACAGCTAGTTGAATATGGAGATTGTATCGATCCATCGTCGCGGCCACAATGCAGACAACCCATAGAAAGCCGCGCCATGCGGCCTGACATTGAGACGACGCTCATGAAATCCTGCCTGCCGCCCGACCCCCACCCCATTCAACCCGCCCAGCGCCTGCCCGCCGGTGCCTGCGATGCGCATTGCCACGTGTTCGGCCCGGCCGAAATCTTTCCGTATGCCCCGGACCGCAGCTATACGCCGCCCGACGCGCCGTTCGAGCGGCTTGTTGCGCTCCACGATTTTCTCGGCGCGAGCCGCGGCGTGATCGTGCAGGCAAGCTGCCATGGCACCGACAACACTGCAATGCTGGATGCGATTGCGCGCGGCAACGGACGCTATCGCGGCGTCGCGATTGTCGACGGCGACGTCACCGACGAACAGCTGGCTGATCTCGACGCGCGCGGCGTGCGCGGCGTGCGCTTCAATTTCGTCGCGCATCTGGGCGGTGCGCCCGATCTCGACGTTTTCGATCGCGTGCTCGAACGTATCGAGCAGCTTGGCTGGCACGTCGTGCTGCATCTCGATGCACAGGACATCCTCCAATACGCCGGGCGGATTGCGCGTATCAAGGTGCCGTTCGTGATCGACCACATGGGTCGCGTACGCGCGGAAGCCGGAGTCGATCAGCAGCCGTTCCGCCAGTTGCTGGAACTGATGCGTAATCCGCTCGCCTGGGTCAAGGTGTGCGGGGCCGAGCGCGTGTCCGCGGGCCGCCGTCCGTTCGACGATGCGATTCCCTTCGCGCGCACGCTGATCGAAGCCGCGCCCGAGCGCGTGCTGTGGGGTACCGACTGGCCGCATCCGAACATCAGCAAGGACATGCCGAACGACGGCGAACTGGTCGACCTGCTGTTCCGCTTCTGTCCGGACGCAGCGCTGCGCGAACAACTGCTCGTCACGAACCCGGCGCGGCTTTACGGGTTCTGAGCGACCCGCTCCCTTCTCTCACTTTTGAACTGCCACACCACGAATGGCAGTCAGGCGCAAATCCGACTCGATCGGGTTTTCGCTCACCATTCGAATCAGGAGACAACGATGACCGATATGCATCGCCACGCGGCCAACGCAGGCCCTTCGGCCGATCAGGGAGCAGCGCCATGACCGACAGCGCCGTCATGACGCCCTCCGCACTCAGCGCGAAGAAACCCTTCTATCGCACGCTGTACTTCCACGTTTTGCTCGCGATTCTGCTCGGCGTGCTGCTCGGTCATTTCGCACCGTCGCTCGCCGTGCAGATGAAGCCGCTCGGCGACGCCTTCATCAAGCTGGTCAAGATGGTGATCGGCCCGATCATCTTCTGCACCGTCGTCACCGGCATGGCCGGCATGGGCGACATCAAGAAGGTCGGGCGTGTCGGCGGCAAGGCGTTGCTGTATTTCGAAGTCGTCTCGACACTGTCGCTCGTGATCGGACTCGTGGCCGGACATCTGTTTCGTCCCGGCGCGGGCTTCAATCTGAATCCCGCGGCGATCGATACCAAAGCGCTCGCCGGATTCACGACTGCCGCGCATGAACAGAACACGGTCGAGTTTCTGATGCACATCATTCCCGACACCGTCGTCAGTGCATTCTCAGCCGGTAACGTGCTGCAGATTCTGCTGATCTCGGTGCTGTTCGGCGCCGCGCTCGCGGCCACAGGAGAATATGGCCGGCCGCTAGTTCGCATGATCGATCGCTTTGCACAGACGTTCTTCGGCATCGTTCACATCATCATGAAGGTCGCGGCGATCGGCGCGTTTGGATCCATCGCGTTCACGGTAGGTACCTTCGGGATCGGTGCCGTACTGCCACTGCTCAAGCTGATCGGGACGTTCTATCTGACGCTCGCCTTCTTCGTGCTGGTGGTGCTCGGCATTATTTCCCGGTTGCTCGGCTTCAGCATTCTGCGCTTCCTGAGCTATATCCGCGAGGAAATCCTGATCGTGCTCGGCACGAGTTCGTCCGAGGCCGCGCTGCCGCGAATGCTCGAAAAACTCGAACGGCTCGGCTGCTCGAAGTCCGTAGTGGGTCTTGTGATTCCGGCCGGCTATTCGTTCAATCTGGACGGCACCAACATCTACCTGACGATGGCCGTGCTGTTCATCGCGCAGGCCTTCAACATCGAACTTACCCTGACGCAGCAGCTGACGCTCGTGGGCGTGGCGATGCTGACGTCGAAAGGTGCGAGCGGCGTGGCTGGCGCGGCCTTTGTGATGCTGACATCGACATTGATGGTGTTCCCGATTATTCCCGTGTCCGGAATGGTGCTGATCCTCGGCATTCACCGCTTCATGGGAACGGGACTCGCGATCGCCAACACCATCGGCAATGGTGTCGCCACCCTGGTGGTGTCCGCGTGGGAGCACGAACTTGACCGCTCGAAACTGAACGCCGAAATGTCGCGCCGTCACACCGAATGACCGGCTAGCCGGCGACAAAAATCCTCGTGTGTTTCGCTGTCTGTGTGCGCCACCGGCGCACGCAGTGGGAGCACTCGTACATAAAACTACAAACTGGTTTGGAGACGAAACATGACGTCGTTAAAAAAAGGCGCTAACCGCCTGCTTTTGAAACTCAACGCTGCATGCGTGGCCACCGCACTGCTCGCGGCCGGCGGCTTCGTTGCACGTACCGCGTACGCCGACGATTCGCAGGCAGCCGCCGGCGCAGCGACGATGTCAGGCTCCGCCGTTCAGCTGTATGGACTGATCGGCATGTATCTCGACAGTTCCAAACTGAGCACCGCTCGAGCCAGCACGGTACAGCTAGGCGGCGGCGGGATGACGACGTCGTTCTGGGGCATGCGCGGCCGCGAGGACATTGGCGGCGGCAATGCGGTGTTCTTCGCGCTCGAAAGTTTCTTCAGGCCGAACACGGGGCAGATGGGACGCAATACGACGGATGGCCTGTTTTCCCGCAATGCGTATGTCGGCCTGACCGGCGCATACGGCACGTTCAAGTTCGGAGAACAGACCAATCCAACTTATCTTAATCAGACATTCGTTAATCCGTTCGGTGGATCGGTGGTGTTTTCGCCGTTGATCGTGCAGTCGTACACGGCGAGCTACAGCAATACGCAGATCGGCGACACAGTCTGGCAAAACGCCATCGAGTATGTGTCGCCCAGCTATGGCGGCCTCACGGGCACGGCGATCTATGGCGTCAGCAGCACCGCGGGTCAACAGGGGAAGGACAACATCGGTTTGCATCTGACATATGCAAACGGGCCGCTCACGGCAGTGTTCTCGGCGCAGCGTGTACGAACGGCGGCGATCGCGCCGTCTAGCGGTCAATATCTTTATCTTGCAGGCGCTGCGTACGACGCAAAGATCGTCAAGCTCTATGGAGCTGCGCAGATGACAAGCAACAACGACGTTGAGACCGGCTCGCATACGTATGAGCTAGGGGTTTCCGTACCGTTGTCACCGGCGAACGTGATCCTTGCCGAATGGGCGCGCACGAAGAAGAGCGCACCGCTGAACCATAGCAACGTACGCAACACCGGCTCCATTGCATACGACTACATTCTGTCCAAGCGCACGTATGTGTACGTGGTCTATTCCTACGACAAGCTGACGGCCAATCCTTCGGGCAGTACATACGGTGTCGGCATGCAGCATACGTTTTAGGGCGAGGCGAATCTGCAGACGCAAAAGATTAGCTAACGAAGTCCGCGCGCATGCATCCCGACACAGAGATGCATCGAGGGCATTCCTCTCATTTCCGACCTCCCCTGCGGCCGCCCCCGCCAAGCTTCGTCACGGCCTGGAGCCGGCATGAAAGAGGATGGACCTTGCTTAAACCTCCCGGGCACGCGGCCACGGCGCTCGTCACCGGGCACACGCCGTGTTGTCAGCGCGCGGCAAGCTTCATCCTGACGGGGTGTCCGCGGATAAATCACTTGTGGAGTCCCCGTCTCCCGGCCCTTCCGACGCCCACGCTTACACCTTCAACTCTTATATAAGATATAAGATAATTGACCGCAAGCGCTTGTCCCCTTTAAAATTGCACTAAACGCTACCCGGCACAGCCATGGCGGGCCGGATGCCATCCCCTGAAACGCCAACATCAGCAGGTTCTTTCATGCTTGAAAACTTTCGCGCTCACGCAGCCGCACGCGCCACGCTCGGTATTCCTCCCCTGCCGCTGACCGCCCAGCAGACCGCCGAACTGGTGGAGCTCCTCACCAACCCGCCCGCAGGCGAAGAGCAAACCCTGCTCGACCTGATCACCAACCGCGTGCCCGCCGGCGTCGACGAAGCCGCCCGCGTGAAAGCCGGTTTCCTCGCTGCCGTCGCCAAGGGTGAAACCGCCTGCGCGCTGATCCCGCGCGCTCGCGCCACGGAACTGCTCGGCACCATGCTGGGTGGCTACAACATCCAGCCGCTGATCGAGCTGCTGTCGGACGCGGAAGTCGGCACCGTTGCCGCCGAAGCGCTGAAGAAAACCCTGCTGATGTTCGACGCGTTCCACGACGTGAAAGAACTGGCCGACAAGGGCAACGCCAACGCGAAGGCCGTGATGCAAAGCTGGGCCGACGCCGAATGGTTCACGAGCCGTCCGGAGGTGCCGGAAAGCCTGACCATCACCGTGTTCAAGGTGACGGGCGAAACCAATACGGACGACCTCTCGCCGGCGCCGGACGCCACCACCCGCCCGGACATCCCGATGCACGCGCTGGCCATGCTGAAGAACGCGCGTCCCGGCATCACGCCGGAGGAAGACGGCAAGCGCGGCCCGATCAAGTTCATCCAGTCGCTGAAAGAAAAAGGCCATCTGGTCGCCTACGTCGGCGACGTGGTCGGCACCGGCTCCTCGCGCAAGTCGGCCACCAACTCGGTGCTGTGGTTCACGGGCGAAGACATCCCCTTCATCCCGAACAAGCGCTTCGGCGGCGTGTGCCTCGGCGGCAAGATCGCTCCGATCTTCTACAACACCATGGAAGACGCGGGCGCGCTGCCGATCGAACTCGACGTGTCGCAAATGGAAATGGGTGACGTGGTCGAACTGCGTCCCTACGAAGGCAAGGCGCTGAAGAACGGCGCGGTGATCGCCGAATTCCAGGTCAAGTCCGACGTGCTGTTCGACGAGGTGCGCGCTGGCGGCCGTATTCCGCTCATCATCGGCCGTGGCCTGACCGCCAAGGCGCGTGAAGCCTTGGGTCTCGCTCCGTCCACCCTGTTCCGCCTGCCGCAGCAGCCGGCCGATAGCGGCAAGGGCTTCTCGCTCGCGCAGAAGATGGTCGGCCGTGCGTGCGGCCTGCCGGAAGGCCAGGGCGTGCGCCCGGGCACGTACTGCGAACCGAAGATGACCTCGGTCGGCTCGCAAGACACGACCGGCCCGATGACGCGCGACGAACTGAAAGACCTCGCGTGCCTCGGCTTCTCCGCCGACCTCGTCATGCAGTCGTTCTGCCACACCGCCGCGTATCCGAAGTCGGTGGACGTGAAGACGCACCGCACGCTGCCGGACTTCATCAGCAACCGTGGCGGCATCGCGCTGCGTCCCGGCGACGGCGTGATCCACTCGTGGCTGAACCGCATGCTGCTGCCCGACACCGTCGGCACCGGCGGCGACTCGCACACGCGCTTCCCGATCGGCATCAGCTTCCCGGCGGGTTCGGGGCTGGTCGCGTTCGCCGCAGCCACCGGCACGATGCCGCTGGACATGCCGGAATCGGTGCTGGTTCGCTTCAAGGGCAAGATGCAGCCGGGCGTCACGCTGCGCGACCTCGTCAACGCGATCCCGCTGTACGCGATCAAGCAAGGCACGCTCACGGTCGCCAAGCAAGGCAAGAAGAACATTTTCTCGGGCCGTGTGCTCGAAATCGAAGGTCTGCCCGATCTGAAAGTCGAGCAGGCGTTCGAACTGTCCGATGCATCCGCCGAGCGTTCGGCTGCCGGCTGCACGGTGCATCTGAACAAGGAACCGATCATCGAGTACCTGAACAGCAACGTCACGCTGCTCAAGTGGATGATCGCGCAGGGTTACCAGGACCCGCGCAGCCTGCAGCGCCGCATCAAGGCAATGGAAGCATGGCTCGCCGACCCGCAACTGCTGTCGCCGGACGCGGACGCCGAGTATGCAGCCGTGATCGAGATCGACCTCGCCGACATCCATGAACCGATCGTCGCCTGCCCGAACGACCCGGACGACGTGAAGACGCTGTCCGACGTGGCCGGTGCGAAGATCGACGAGGTGTTCATCGGCTCGTGCATGACGAACATCGGTCACTTCCGTGCGGCGTCGAAGCTGCTGGAAGGCAAGCGCGACATTCCGGTCAAGCTGTGGGTCGCGCCGCCCACCAAGATGGATCAGAAGCAACTGACCGAAGAAGGCCACTACGGCGTGTTCGGCACGGCCGGTGCGCGTACCGAAATGCCGGGCTGCTCGCTGTGCATGGGCAACCAGGCACAGGTGCGCGAAGGCGCGACGGTCATGTCCACGTCGACCCGTAACTTCCCGAACCGTTTGGGCAAGAACACGAACGTGTACCTCGGCTCGGCCGAACTGGCGGCAATCTGCTCGCGTCTGGGCAAGATTCCGACCAAAGAGGAATACATGGCCGACATGGGCGTGCTGACCGCCAGCGGTGACAAGATCTACCAATACATGAACTTCGACCAGATCGAAGACTTCAAGGAAGTGGCGGATACGGTCGCGATGTAAATGTGATGACGAGCTACAACGCGCGATGCGCGTTGTAGCTGACGCAAGAAAAGCGCTGTAGGTGTTTGAACTACACCCCGAAGAGTTGGACACCTGTCCAACGATTTGGGGTGTTTTTTTTGAGCAGGCACAACCCCAACGCTACCTTTCCGGCCGAAACGAAACCTATGACGGCACGCTGGCTAGCTGCCTTTCTGGCAGTTCGTGCTTACCTGAATCGTTGACCAATTTCGAGGCCAGATGCAGCAAACGCCATGTGCAGGCCATCCGAGAGCAACAAAACGCTTGGGCATGGGTCACGACCGATAGCTGGCCCGGAATCTGCGCAGTGTTTCGGGCAGGCGCGCATTTGCGCGTCCCGCTTACTCAAATCAAGGATTCTCCATGACCGATCCCCGCAACATCGCGCACGACAAGAAAGTCCAGCAAGAAAAGAAACATCACGGCGAAGACGTCGCGCCCGACGCGGAACACGCGCCTCAGCCTGGAAAGAAGCCGCACATCAAGCATGAAGAACCCAAGGAGGAGAACTCACCCGCTGACGAAGCCTCCAGCTAGGTTTAACGCCCGGGCGTGTCCCGGGTCCGTCGGCGCAGCAAGGGTGCGGCGGCAGGCCTGCGCGGAGCTTCCGTAGGCCATGAAGCGCCATCCGGGCTGCGTCTGTGAATGTCCGCCATCGACGAAACAGCAGCTACTTCTTCATCAACGCGTGTCGCGGAAGGGTAATCGTGAATATGCATCCGATACCCGGAATGTCGCGCACGCTCAGAACGCCATCATTTAATTCGACGCTGCGCCGAGCGATAGACAGGCCGAGCCCGAGTCCCGATTTGTCCGTTCCGAACTGGGTGAACGGCAGAAACATCTGTTCCGCCTTGCCCGGCGGCAAACCACCCCCATGATCCTTCACTTCAATGAGAATCTTGTCGGCGACGGCATATGCGTTCAGCGTGACCTCGGAATTTGGCTCAGTAAATTTGAAGGCATTCTGTAGGAGATTGCCGAGTGCCGAATAAAGAAGGTCGCGGTTGCCACTCACAGCGAGCTGGGGATCGACTGGCGTTACCACAAAGCTACACCCGCGTAGCTGCGCGGCCAGATTTGCCGCCTGCTTTGTTTCGTTTATGAAGTCCGACAGCGAAAACAGCGTCCATTTCGCGCTATCCCCTGAGGGGACGCGAGCTTCTTCAACTGAATGATCGATGAGCTTTCCCAAGCCGGTCAGGCTACGTTCCAGGACGGCGCCCGTGGCGCCGAACAACGGTAAATTTCCAGCCTTTGCGGCGGCAAAGGCGAGATTTGCCGTGTTCAGGAAGTTGCGAAGCTCGTGGACGAAGGACCCAATGCGCTCGCCTTCTTCAAGGGCGTGTTGAGTAACCATTCTGGAGTCGCGCTGATAACTGAATTCAGTGACAGCATCGGCAATCGCGTTGTCGAGGCAACGGTTCAGCGTGCGGAACTCGTCGATCGAAAACGGCGCGTCGCGTTCGTGAGCCAGATCGGTAATTGCCTGACACAGGTCGCCGTAATCATGGACCACCTGATCGACCGAGTACCCGAGCCGCAGTAACTCGTGTCCGTGCTGGGCTGCCGCCTCTCCGATCTCCGAGCGGCCGACATTACCCCCGGATGAGCCCGACACAGTGACGCTGTCTCCTGGGTGATCTGTCTGCTCTATGCGCAGCGTGCTAATGAGTTGTTCGAGGAACAGCGGAACACCGTTTTCGAGTTGCAGAACGGACGCGTCGCGCGCTGGACGCTGTCCCACCTTGATCCTACATCGGGAGATCAGCTCGTCGCGGTTATTTGCAAGAAATGTGTGAAGCATCGTGCCTCCGCTGGTGCCTTCCATACTAACCCAGAATGCCGACAACTTCAGATGGACCCGATGACCATGTGTCACCGACAAGGTCCACGCAAAAAAGACGCCAGCTTTAAATCGGGCTTCGGGCATGTGCAGATGCGCGCCGCTACCCTTCCGGGCACCGAGCGGGCGGGCGCGGACACGAAAAAGCGGATGTGAGCCGGACGGTGGCCATGACGCTCTGGCAGATTCAGATCGACTTGAACAACGGGCTCTTCCCGAACGCTTCAGCGCCGTCCGCACTGGTCAGGAATTTTTCCGTGTAGATATCGCGTTCGAACAACTGCCCTTGCATCAGCGTTCTAATGGACGCTTCGATCATGACGGGCGGTCCGCACAGATACGCTTTGTGGCCGCGAAAGTCGCCGGCGAAATGCGCTTTTGCCGCTTCATGAACGAAACCTCGAAAGCCTGTCCAGGAGGAGTCTTCAGCCTCGCTGGAGAGGGCCGGGACGTACGTGAAATTCGTATGGCGGCGCGCCAGTTCGAGAAAGAACTCGTGATAGTAGAGTTCTGCGCGGTCGCGGGCGCCGTAGACCAGCGTGATGGGCCGCGCATCGCCCCGCTCCAGAAGATCGAGCAGCATCGAGCGCGGGCTCGACAGGCCGGAGCCTCCCGCAATCAGGATCACCGGCTGCGGGTCGGATACCCGCATGAAGAAACGGCCGAACGGTCCACTGAAGCGGATCGCGTCGCCGGGCTTTAGCGTTTCATGCAGATACGCCGTGCCCTTACCACCCGGCACACGCCGTACGTTCAGTTCGACGAGCGTGGACGCCCCCGGCTTGTCGGCAAGCGAAAACGCGCGCGGCACATCTTCACCGGGGATATGCACATTGACATACTGGCCGGCCTGAAACTGGATGCCCTGCTCGTTCAGTTCGATAAAGATGCCCTTGATGGTGGGCGTCAGATCGACAATGTCCTTCACGCGTCCCACGTAGTCCCTGACCGGGAAATGGCGCGCATCCGCGTCCTCATCAATATCCGCCTCGATGGTCGTATCGGACTGCACCGTCGCGCAGCACGCGAGGCACTTTCGTTCATCGCGTTCGAAATCCATCAGCGCGAACGGCGATGCGTTGCCATGTTCGACCTCGCCGTCGATCACCTGCACCTTGCAGGTTGCGCACATTCCGTGGCAGCACGCGTGCGGCAACCACACGCCTGCGCGCAGACACGCATCGAGAATGGTCTGATCGTCGTGGATTTCGATCGAGTGGCCAATTGGCTCGATCGTCAGCTGATAACTCATGTCAGCCCTCCTTTTTTCCGTTGATGGCGTGGACCCGTGACTAGCTGCACGACCCGTGAATACCCGTCAGACCCGGCGTGCGAAAGCGGATCACCGCTTTGTGCTGCAGGCCGTTTTCGCCGAGGGTCTTGTCGAACTCGGGTGTAAAGCGCTCGTTGGAGCGAAACCATTCGATCTGCTCGACCGAGACCTTGTCCCAGTCCGGGTGCGACGAATAGATACCCGGCAGCACTTCCTTGACGAGTGCGTCGAACGTCAACGTCGGCGGCACCGGAATGCAATGGGGCGCACAGAACATGAGGTGGTCTTCCCAGCCGATGAAAAGCAGCCGGTTGCCGTGAAAGTTTTCTTCACGGTCTTTCACTTCGCCCTGATAGCCTTCTTTGAGCGCGATAACGGCCATGATGTGTCTCCTTGAATGATCGATGAACGCGCGTTCAGGCGGCTTTTTCAGTGGATTCGGTTGCCGCGGGCGCACCGCCGCTGACACCCGGTTTGCCGGTCCAGCGCATCCAGTTCTTGCGGTCGGACGAGTCTTCGAACTCGTGACCGTCCTCGCCGACATTGATGTGGTAGTAGCGCAGTACTTCGAGAAGCGGATTGAAATCCGCCGCGCTCGGGTCGGCGTCTTTCTCGAAACAGTTTCCCTGGTAGATCTGCTGCACCGGCATCCACGCCTGCACGTATTTCTCAGGCTCGTTGTTGAAGATGTCCTTGCAGCCGTCGGAACAGAAGTGATATTTGTTGCCGAGATAATCGCTTTCGCGATAACAGATCTTCGTCGGGTCGTCCGGCTCGGTGAACGCCATCGGAATCTGGCAGATCTGACAGAGCATGGGAAGCGTATTGTTGTAGAAACGCTTGCCCGCCTGTTGCTGCTCGCGCCAGTATTCGAAGCGCGGCCGATAAAGCGTGTCGAACGTTTTCGGATACTTTTCCGCCAGCCACGTCATCTCGTCGTCGGAAGGAATCCATGTGTGCATTGCAGCCGCGTGTGTGTAGTTGTAGAAGATGCCCCACGCTTCGTGGGAAAGACGGTCCTTTTCTTTCGACGCTACCTCGTGGTACTTCGGCATGCGAATGCCATAGCGCTCCAGATCGTGGAATAGCGCGCCACCGTTTTTCTCGAAGTAGGTTTCCCACGCCTCTTGCCACGACATGATCCGCTTCGGCAACATGTAATCCATCATCATGGCGACCAGCGTCAGCAACCGGTAACCGCGCCAGAACCACTTGTCGACCCATTTCTGGATGATCGGCACATTGCCCGGGTCCTGCTCCAGCAGAAACTTCACGACCTCGAGGCCCAGCGTCATATGCCGCGATTCGTCCGATTGCGCGGAAAAGCCGAATGTCACCGTCGCCATATCGCCATTGAATGCGGCGCCTGACATGAACGGCATGAACAGCAGATTCGTCAGCACGTATTCGAACGAGAACGAGATGGCCGTGACGAATTCGAACGGTCCCGCGCTCATCGCATCTTCGAAATACGACTTCGGCACCGAGAGATACCAGACCCGGTCGTGCATATGCTTGAAGTCGTGAAAACCGTTGAAGAACTTGTTGTAATGGCTGATGGTGTGAACCTGCGTTTGCGCGTGACGCAGTTCGTCGATTGCCTGCATCTGGCACGCGATACGCGCGCCGGCGCCGCGGAAATTACGCCCCGCAAGGGCGAAACCGCGATGCGCGGCATATTCGAGCGGACT
The DNA here is from genome assembly GCF_046028095.1 of Paraburkholderia phytofirmans. Lineage (GTDB taxonomy): Bacteria > Pseudomonadota > Gammaproteobacteria > Burkholderiales > Burkholderiaceae > Paraburkholderia > Paraburkholderia phytofirmans_A. The sequence goes on along the minus strand of NZ_JAQQDJ010000005.1, from coordinate 25,398 downwards.
GACGCCGGTCAGGAACAGTTTCAGCGCGTTGATATAACGCGGATCCGTGACGTTGAACTGACCGTTGTTTTGCTGGAACGCGTCGATGATCGCGTAGAGCTTGCGTTCCTTTTCGCCCTGGTACTTCCAGTACGCGTCCATCGTGAGACGGAACGGGTCTTCCCATTTGTCCCAGTCATGCACCTTGATGCCTTCGAAGGTATCGTAGGGAAAGACCTTGTCCATCGGTTGATAAGTCGTCTCCCAGCCAAGGCCGCGCGTCAACATCGCGTAGTTTTCCTTGATGCTGAGTTTTTTCGGCGTTGCGCTTGTCGTGCTCATGTTTTGTCTCCGGTCGCCGCTCAGGCTTTCCATTCAAGAATGAATTCGTCGTCGGTCTCGTCGATGTTGCCGCCGAGCGAGATCAGGTTGAGTTGCAATTCGCGCAGATCGAAATCGCGGCCGATCAGCGCTTCGATCGTTTGCCGGCGGATCACGAGACGGCCCACCGCATCGATCTTGACCATCGCAGGAAACGCGTTGACGACCGCATGTGGGTTATCCGCTTCGATGGCTTCGATGATCGGGCGCGAGTCGTCGTTGGTCTGAAAGGCGATGAATACGGAATCAGGCATGGGTCACCTCGGCGGCGTTTGTCGGGACGGCCACGCCCTGTTTGGCGATGCGTGCATCGAAGCTTTCCGCAATGACGCGCAAAGCGCTTTCTGCCGGCATGTCGCCCAGCGCCTGCACGGCGACCGGTCGCAACGCGGCCAATACCCGCGTGCGCCACACTGCAATCCACTGCCCCAGCAGCGCCGCGTTTTCATCCGACTCCGAGGCTGCCGTTTTGAGCGTGGCATCGACCCATCGGCTCGACTCGTCGAACCACCCGCTGGCGAACTCGTTGAGCATGCCGAGTCCCGCACCGTACTGCGCCGAGAAATGCGGGTCGATATGGCGATAGACGAGCGGATAAAGCAGGCCGTCGAGCACGACGTTTTGCGCGACGTAGGTCTCGAACCAGTCCTTGATCACCATGGTGTCCTCGACCACGCGACGCAGTTCTTGCCACACCGGATCGTCGAGCCAACGCGCTTTGCCTTCTTCGAGCGACGTGCCCTGATTGCCGTCGAGCATCAGGCCGATCCGTGACAGGTATTGCGCAATGCCCAGGCGGTCCATGCTATGGAACATCGTCGCCTGCGTAATTGCGGTACCCCAGCCGTAGCCGGTCACGAAACAGTTGTTCGTGTTGGCCGCCCACTCGACGTGCCTGAGCGGCACCATCAAGGCGGCGATTTGCGCCTTGGCATCATCGGGCAGATCGCTGAGAAGACGCCGCTTCGAGACGAACTCGATGTTCTTCTCCATCGCGTCCTGCTGTCGCGCGCGCGCAATCGTGTAGGTGCCGTAGTAGTACTGACGCGGATCCTTGAACGCATACCAGTCGCTCATCCGGATCGCCGTGCGGCCCTTGTCGTAAAGCGCGAATTCGGGCTCCCACAGCGGGCGGTAGTGAAAGTTGTCTTCAGGCTGCAATTCCAGCGTGGCTTCCTGATAGCGCGACGCCGGCTTGTCTGCGCCGAGCCGGCGCGCCACGTGCGAAAACGTTTGACGTACCTGCTGGACAGCAGACGTCTTGATGTCGATTTGCATGCGTCTCTCCTTTCGTTGTTTGATTCGAATCACTCGGCAAGGCCGGGCTGTCCGTAGCGCCACTTCAACTGTTCGGCATCGAGCGCCTCTCCTTCTTCGTCACTTAGATGAACCACGTGGTTTGCCGCGCAGAACCGCTCATATGCTTGCCATGGCATGACGAGTTCGACGCTGAGCGCCGGATCTCCAATTGAAAAATCGAACTCGACAAAACCATCGAGACGCTGGTGCCTGAAACGCACATAGCGTTGCGTGACATCGAAAGCGCGCGCGATAGGCGCGGATGATTGCGGATGCGATTGCATCGCTGTCTCCTGTTTGTTTTGCTTGATGCGTCTGTTGTCTCGACGTTGCGTGATCCGGAGAACGAGTTCTCTTCACGCTTTGATCGAAATCCGGACTGGCGTGCCTATAAATGCAACTCGTGTGCCAATCCAGGTTTCGAGCTTCGATGACGCGCCGCGCCAACTAGCACAATCCCTTGTAGATCAAGGCTCGAACAGCCGGCGAACCGGCGGCGACAGGACAGGCATCGAGTCGGCGAGGCAACCCGTATTTGACGAAATGATCGAAGCCTGCCCCCAATACGCGATTGCTGTTCGATCAAATCAGCATCCGGGAACACCCCATGTGCCGGGAGCCACGATTCGACATGCAAGAGGCCGCGACGCATTGCATACTGATGGGAATCCCCTGCCGTTGATTCGATAAAAGAAGTCGGAGACAAAACCAGATGGTCACGCGAGGCAAAACTCAGACCGCCAAACGCGAGCGGATATCGGTCGTTTCCCCGAAGGGAAGCCGTGTCGACAGCCTGCGATATCCCGACATCGCTGATCTGATGTCGAGGCTCCATTTCTCCCCGGCCGATGGGCGCATCTGGTTGGACGATCAGCGCATGCTGCTCGTTCATACGGGGTCCATCGGTGTGATGCGGCGCGAGTTGATCGACAGTCTCGGTATCGATGCAGCGCGTGGACTGCTGACGCGCATGGGCTACAACTCCGGTGCGCGCGATGCCGAACTGGCGCGCAAGGTTCGCCCCGATAGCACGATCACGGAAATGTTCGCGGTCGGCCCGCAACTGCATATGCTCGAAGGCATGACCGCCGTCGAACCGGTGCGTCTGGAAATCAACGTCGAGAAAGGCGAGTGCTACGGCGAATTCATCTGGAAGAATTGCGCGGAAGACGAAGAACATATCCGCATCTACGGAATTGGCGCAGAGCCTGTCTGCTGGACCCAGATCGGCTACGCGTCCGGCTACACGAGTGTGTTCATGGGGCGCCCCATCCTCTACCGCGAGCTCGAATGCCGCGCGTTGGGTCAGACACAGTGCCGTATCGTCGGCAAGCCCGTCGAGGAATGGGGCGACGAGGCCGCGGACGATCTGCGTTTCATGCAGGCACAGTCGTTCACGCAAGGTCTGTCCGCGGCAAGCTCCAGACGCGAGCCTGACGTGGCGGCGCTTCGGGATGTGCCCGCGCCGACCGCTTTCGGTGACGACAATATGGTCGGCGCATCGCCAGGCTTCAACGCGGTGTGCCACATGATCCGGCGCGTGGCGGGTACGCGTGCCACCGTGCTCTTTCTGGGCGAGAGTGGCGTCGGCAAGGAAGTGTGCGCCCGCACGTTGCATCGGATCAGTGCCTGCGGCGATGGCCCATTCATCGCCGTCAATTGCGCGGCCATTCCCGAGGCGCTGATCGAGTCGGAGTTGTTCGGTGTCGAACGCGGCGGTTTCACCGATGCGACGCAGAGCCGTCCTGGCCGTTTCGAGCGAGCGAATGGCGGCACGCTGTTTCTCGACGAGATTGGCATCCTCAGCATGACCGCACAGGGCAAACTGCTGCGCGCGCTTCAGGAGGGGGAGATTGAACGGGTTGGCGATACGCAGACGCGCCGGGTCAATGTGCGGGTCGTTGCGGCGACCAATCTCGACCTGAAGGACGAGATTCGCGCGGGCCGTTTTAGAGAAGATCTGTATTTCCGGCTCAACGTCTTTCCGATTCGCGTTCCATCACTACGCGAGCGGCGCGAGGACTTGCCGGTCCTGCTCAATCATATGCTGCGCAAGTATCGCGAACGGCATGCGCGCGACGTGACCGGCTTCACCGGTCGCGCGCTCGATGCAATGCTGAACTATGGGTGGCCGGGCAACATCCGGGAGATGGAGAACATCGTCGAGCGCGGCGTGATTCTCGCGCCGGATGGAGGTGCGATCGACATCGGCCATCTTTTCACGAGCGGAGAGACCATCGATGCGAAGCTATTCGGGCTCGGCACGGATGGCTCGCTCGCGCCTTCGGGATCGTTGCTTGAACAGGCCGCGCAAGGACAGGAGGCCGAGGTTGAACGCGTCACGAGGAAGGTCAACAGCCTGCTCATGGGACTCGCCGGGGACGTCGATACGACGTCGCTGGACGATATCGAAACGGCACTGCTGAGAAGTGCGGTTCAGCGGGCGCAGGGCAATCTCTCCGCTGCCGCTCGTACGCTCGGCATCACGCGGCCTCAACTGGTGTATCGCCTGAAGAGCCGCGGGCTTCGGGTATAGGGCGTAGTTGCCGGATCGTCAATTGAGTCGGCTCTGCACTACCTTTCATTGGGTGTTGCCTTTGCCGCATGGACGGCGTGCATCACACCGTCCGGTTTGCGTGGTTTCATTCCGAGCTCAAGCTTTTCAGCCAATGCTCGATTGAAGCACCCGAACACTCACTACTTCTCCAGCCAATATGACCGTCTGGCCTGACGATCCAGACGTCGCCGCCTTTCGCACGGAACGTTGCGGCAAAGTCGCCCTCGGCGTCCGTCACGATCGTCATGAGCTCGGACACAGGCACTTCGCAATCCGGATGCGTAACCAGTACGGCCGATGCGGCGCCCGGCAACGACGCAGCAAGTGCATGACAACCGTCGGCGAACGCGTCATATTGCTGCCCGGCCGCGTCGACATAACCGACGAGCGTATGCCGTCCCGAGCCGACATAGTCATGCAATCGCCTCGCGTGGCCAACGAAGCGTTGTGCCAGACCTCGCACGTCAGGCAGCCGGTCGCCAGGTGCGGGCGATTCAGGATTTGCGTCAGAACATAGGTCAGCGACGATCGGGCTGCCACGATAGGTGATCAGCAACTGGGTCTCGCGCATCGCCGGATTGGCGGCCTGGCGCGCGAGCACGGCATTGAGTGCCGCGCTCGTCGACTTGACGACTTCGACGCCAACGGGATGCCGTTCTGCCGGATAGCTATCCAGCAACGCCGGACCCGTCAGCCCCTTGGCGACATAGGCCAGTTTCCACGCGAGATTGTGCGCGTCCTGCAGACCCGTGTTCATGCCCTGTCCACCCACAGGCGGATGTATATGCGCCGCATCGCCGGCAATGAACACCCGGCCTCGCCCGTAAGCGGACGCGATACGATGGCTGACCCGGTAGACCGACGACCAGCGCATCGACGATAGTTGCGTGCCTTCGGGTAGCAAAGGCAGCATCAGTCTGCATATCGTTTCGAAGTCTGGAGCGTCAGTGCTCGCGAGCGAAGCGACACGTTCGTCGGGCACGATCATCGAGAGCCGATAGCGCTGCGTGGCGCCTCGAATGGGCACAGCCACGAGGCTGGCCTTCGCGCGTGCCGCATCGGTCCACTCGAATCGATACATGGGTCCGCGCGGATACGGCCAGACCACGTCGACATCGGCGAGCGCGAAAGTTTGCGGATATTGTTCGCCTTCGAAGCTCAGTCCCAACCCTGAGCGGACCTTGCTGTGCGCGCCATCGCACCCGACCAGCCATTTGCAACGAATAGCGAGCGATTCGCCTTGCGATCCGGTCAAATGGGCTTCGACTGCATCGCCGTTGTCGGTGAAGCTGTCCAGCGTGCATCCGTAATTCACCTGACCGCCGTGTTCCGCGTACGCCGCTTCGAGCAGCTGCTCCGTCTCGTACTGCGCAAGTGAAAGGGACCCGTAGGGCAAGCCTTCTTCCGGCACACGCATGCTCCGCGCGGGCACCATCGTCGCGTCTACCCGCGTTTCGACGCCGGTGAGCCATACGCCCGCCTCGATGGCACGATCGGCGATGCCCAGATCGTCGAAAATTTCGAGCGTGCGGGGCGTCACGCCGAGCGCCTTGCAGAAGAATCCTCTTCCCGCCATCCTGTCGATCACCTTCACCGCGACATGGTCGCGTTGCAATTCGGTGCCCAGCAGCAAGCCGACCGGGCCGGCGCCAACGACGAGTACGTCCACGTCTTCCATGTTTTGCTCCTGACAGGCTGCGTGTTCAACTGTTACGGAAGCCTATGCATCGAAGCGCTTCGAGTTCGCATAACAGGTATGAATGTGACGTTTGCTTCAGAACGGGGATAGGCGTAGCGCGCTTTAATTAGAGCGCAGGCAGGGCAGGACAGCAAGGTTCCGTATTCCGTCGACGCTCGTGTACGCCATTTGTTCATGCGTGAACTATGTCTCGGAGCGCTTTAGCCGCGTTGAAACCGAAAAACGTTCTGCAGCATGAATGCTGATCGATACTTCGAAAGTCTCACCTGTCGAGCCCTCGCGCAACGATCTGCCCGAAGGCTTTTCTCGGTGATCCGTAGTCTTTGTGCGTCACATCCATCACTGCCGGGAACAACGCGGCTTTCTCCTGCGCCTCGCGCAACTGCGTCTCCAACTCCTTGATGCGCTGCTCCGGCTTGAGCAGCTTCGAGCGTTGCTTTGGCATGGTGGAACCTGATCGCACACGACCGGACGGACCGGCCCAATCCTGCAAGCCGTGCTTGCGTAACCACGCCAATACCGTCGAGCTTTTATCGTTGTGGGATTTCGGAGTTATCTGATTCGGTGGGAAGTGCGGAGAGCGCTTAATGAATCGCCGGTTTAAAAAAGAACACAAGCATCGAAGTCCTTTGATCGTGTCCGGCAATGTGGCGTGCATTGCACATAGTTCGGACTTCCAAAGGCAGAAATGGAACCGACTGCGATTCCCGAGAGCTTCATCCTGTCGGCCGACGCGCTGCATCAGGCGAAGTTCGCAGTAACTGCGTTCAGCTAAACCGCCGCTTCCCGATAATTCCGGAACTTCGATGTCTGCCCGATCCCCGGATTGAAGCAGTTGCAAGGATCCAGTTGCTGATAGAACGCCGCAAGCTGCGGCTTCGCGTGGTAAAGATGGCCGACGTTATGTTCCGCCGGATATTCGGCGCCGCGGCGGTCCAGCAGTGTCCACATCTTGTGTTCGACCTCGAGGCAGTCGTTGCCCTTCCTGACGATGTAATCCTGGTGAAACACATGGCACAGGAAGTGGCCGTAGTACAACTTGATGGCAATCGTTTCCTCGATGTCGGGCGGCAGCGTCTCGATCCAGTCGCGATCGTTGCGGCGCAATGCGATGTCGAGCGCGACGATATCCTCAACCTCGCGGGTATGCACGGCACGATAGCGAACCGCGGCACCGGCGGCAGCGAAGCGATGCAGGAACGCTTTTCTGCCCTCTTCATCGGTGCATTCGAAATAAGCACCCGTGGCGTTCGCAAAGTACCCGGCGAGGAACGCACGAGTTTCGTCGACGCTTTCGGCTGCGACCTTCAGCATCAGGTGATGCTCGTATTTGTCGCGATACTGCTTCATTCGCACCGGCAAATGGCTCGGGAACAGGCGGCTCCCGGCCTGCATGACGCGATCCGTGAAATGCGAAGGGAGAAAGCCGAGGCGATCGAACAGCGCGTCGCAACGGCTCTTCAATCCGAACAGCGCGGGCAGGCGCGACGTACCAAGATAATTGATCGCCAGAAAGGTGTCCTTTCCGTACTCTTCGGCAACGTCGAAAGCATCCCGGTGAAGATATTCGCCCGAGATCGGCAAGAATTTGAAGTCGTGCAGTGCGTGGCGGCGGATCTCGGTGAGCTCGTCGGGTTGGTTCGTGCCGATATAGAACACCTTGGCGTTCCGTTCGATCGGGAACGTGTCAAGTCTCACTGCAAACACCATCAGCTTGCCAGCCGAGCCTGATGCTTCATAAAGGCGCTGCGGGTCGGCGTTGAAGCGCGCCGGCGTGTCGGCATCGACCTCACGCACATGGCTCTCGTAGCCGTGGTCCGACCCGGCGCCGGCGTCGCGCTGGACATCGGAATCCGAGAACTCACCGCGTTCCAGCCGGCCAAGCATATCCTCGGGCGTCTCGCCGAGCCGGATCCCGAGATGGTTGACGAACTGCAGGCTGCCCGTTTCATCGACCTGCGCAAATGCCGCCATTTCCGTGTACGCCGGGCCGCGCTGCACCAGCGCACCGCCCGAGTTGTTGCAGACACCGCCAAATACCGACGCGCCGATGCAACTCGAGCCAATCACCGAATGCGGTTCCCGGCCAAGGGGTTTCAGCGTCCTCTCCAATTGGTCGAGCGTGGCGCCAGGCAGGCAGACGACCTGCTTGCCGCCGTCGATCACAAACACCTTCTTCATGCGGCTCGTGCTGACGATCACGATGTCGCGATCGTAGTCGTCGCCGTCGGGCGTCGAGCCGCCCGTGAGGCCCGTGTTCGATGCCTGCGTGATCACGATCACGTTCGCCGCGACGCATGCCTGCAGCACTTTCCATTGCTCGACGATCGTACCGGGACGCACCACCGCGAGCGCCTTGCCCGCGCCAAAGCGAAAACCGGTCCGGAAGCGTCGGGTCGCGGCGTCATCGGTCAGCGTGTGTTTCCTGCCGACGATGCTGCGTAGCTCCGCGATCAACGTGTGGGCCACGTCGGGGCGGACGGCGACTAACGGTGAGTGCACTGCTGACATTGGATTCTCCTCGTGAGGTATCGATGCGCGCCGACTTTGCTCAGGGTTGTCGGCTGCGGCCTTTGCGCGCATCGGATTGACACGAAGGTTAAAATCACTCCCGTCATTAGTCCAATATCTTGAAGACGCTATTTGGAGACGAAAAACATATGGAATTTCGCCAACTGCGTTACTTCCTCGCCGTCGCCGAACACCTGCATTTCACCGACGCCGCGACTCATCTGGGCATCGCCCAGCCGCCTTTGAGCCAGCAGATCCTGAAGCTCGAGCGGGAGATCGGCACCCCGCTGTTTCTCCGCCATCCGCGCCGCGTCGAGCTGACCGAGGCGGGACGACTCTTTCGCGATCGCGCGCAGCGTATCGTGGATGACGCGCAGCAGGCATTCGTCGAAGTGCAGAACGCGGGACGCGGAGAGACCGGACGCCTCTCGCTCGGCTTCGCGGGTTCGACGGTGTTTCATCCGGCGGTAGCGATGACCATGCAGCGCTATCGGCATGCGTATGAGCGCGTGTCGATCAGTTGCGAGGAGAGCAACAGTTCGCTGCTGCTGGATAAAGTCGCCGACCGGCAACTCGATGCTGCGCTGGTGCGCATGCCGTTGAACTGCCGGGATCTGATAGTCGAACCATTGGTCGACGAAGACATGTTGGCGGTGTTGCCGGCGCATCATCGCTTGAACCGGCGACGGCGCATCGATCTGGCGGACCTTGCGGACGATCCTTTTATTCTCTTTCCGCGCCCCATCGGCCCGGATTTGTACGACTCAATCATTGGCGCCTGCCGTGAAGCCGGCTTCGCGCCGACGATCGGCATGGAGTCGCCGCAGATCTCATCGGCGGCGAATCTCGTGGCGGCAGGGTTCGGCGTCGCGGTGGTTCCCGCGTCGATCCGGCAGATCCAGGTCGAAAGCGTGTCGTATCACGGACTGCGGGGCGATCCGCTGTCGACGGGTATCGCGTTGATCCATCGGCAGCGCGAGAAGTCGCCGACCGTACTGAACTTCGTGAGGATTTTGCGCCAGCAGCGAACCGCCGCCCGCAAAGGGTGAGGTTCAACGCTGCATCCTATCAATGAGGATGCCGATTCAATTGACTCGCGCACTTCCGAGCTAGCGCTCCTCCTCATCCGTCAATCTGGTTAGCGCGCCGGATGCGCGCCGCCAGGCGCAGACTGCCGCACGACGAGAACCGGGATTGAACTATGCGTCAGGACCTTCTGGGTTTCGCTGCCGAGCAAGAACGCCCGCATACCGCTTCGACCGTGCGACGCCATGACAATGAGATCACAGTTCTGTTGCGCTGCAACGCTGATAATCGCTTCATACGGATGGGCGCGACTTTCAGAGACCGTATTGCACTCCACGCCGGCCTGCCCGGCGGCTTTTTTGATGACGCCGAGATAGTCCTCCGCGCGCTGTCGCGCGGTCTGAATGATGCGATCCTCGTTGTCGGCAATCATCTCCGTGCCGTACGCGAGGACATGAAACTCCGGAATGACATGGAGGCCCGTGACTAAAGCTCCGCTTTCCGCCGCGAGCGTGACCGTCATCTGAATGGCGGCCTCGGAAAGCGTCGAGCCGTCGGTCGGCACCAGCAGATGCCTGAACATATGTTTCTCCCCCGCGACCTGGCCCGGCTCGCGTCGAAATGCTGCACGGCGCCGCTCTCACCTGAACCCGGTGAACCTGAATCAAAGGCGGCCTCTTTGAGTATAGTCACCCTCGCCTCGCAGGCAGTGCTGTCCGTGAGCGAAAACAGGCGCTCCCGCGCCTCTTTACCGGTCTTCCGTCAGCCCTTTCAAATAAGCTTCACCGGCGTCCTGAGCCGCGGCGCGCATGGCGAACCTGTCGTCCGAAACCATCGACCGTTTGACCTTTTGTGCTCCGAAGTCGACCAGCGTAATCACCCAGACAAACTCGCCGGCCTGCTCGGCCGTTTGAACGAATGCGCGTACGTCTTCACTGTCGTTTGTTTTTGCGTTCATTGTGATCTCCTGAGAAAGGTCGCGGAAAGAGACCGGTTCACGCGCCGGATGAAGGCCTGTTTTATGGAAGCTTGCCGATAATCGCGCTGCATTCGTCCTTCGTGAACGCGCGCAGCGTTTGCGTGCGGACATTGCCTGCCGATCCCAGCGCGTAGCCGAATGCCGCGAAGCTCTGTTCATCCGGTGCGTCGATGATCGTGACGATGTCGTATTTGCCCACCGTCCAGAAAATCTCTTTCATTTCACAGCCGAAGGACTTGGCCAACTCCGCCGCCTGACCCGCCCGCTGCGGACTGTTTTTAATGTTGCGTATGCCCTGATCGGTGAATTGTGCAAGAACCACATAGGTCGCCATGACGATTCTCCTTACGATTAGTACGAATCGCGTTGTCCACGCGCAAGCTCGATCGCGAACGCGGCTGCGATCGGGTTGCCCGAAAGCGTTCTGCGCGTAACCTGATTCTATGCAATGGAATTGCGTGCCACTGGATGTTTGGCTCGGTCGGCAATTGAGCGGCGGGCAGGTCGTGACTGCCTCAGATAACAGGCTGACGATGAACAGTTCACGCTCCATCGACGTGCTGCGCGACGGCATGCGTTCGCGTCGCTCAATGCAACGAATGACTATCCTGCACATCGACCGACGATCTGCCGCGCTCGCTTTCCTGTACACCTGCGCCCGGCTTCACGGTACCGTCGGCCTGCGGAACTTCCACCGGTTTGACTTCGACGGGGACGACGCCGTCTTTCTTCAACCCGAGCTTATCTGCAGTCTTGGGTGACAGGTCGACGATTCGATCTTTGACATAGGGGCCCCTGTCCCGGATTTCGACCACCTCGCTGTTGCCGTTTTTCAGATTCGTGACCCGGGCTTTGGTGCCAAGCGGTAGCGTCTTGCTCGCGGCGGCATTGGATTGCGGATTCATCGGCGTACCGTCGGCCATTTCTTTTTTATAAAACTCCCGACCATAGTACGAGGCCTTGCCCTTGCGTGACTTGCCGGAGCGATCGAGATGGCGTGGTGCTGGCGTCGCGCTTGCCGGGCCGGTATCGGCGGACGCTTGCGGTTGCGCCGGGAGCGCCGCTCTCAGGAAGCACGACAAGACCACTAACAGAAACGTTTGAAGCATGGATCCTCGAGCGCGTCGCAAACGAACGTGGTCGGCATCGCCGGGTAGCCAATTCTCTGTGGTATGAAGATTGTTTTTCATTTGCCACTCCTTTCCAGCTTGTCCAGACAGCGGGCACTTCGTTCAACGAGCGGTACGTAAATTACCGGTGCATTCGGGATGCTAAACAAAGCTCCCGCGCCAGGTTAAGCGATGCCTGTCTGCTTCGGCCCGGCGTCCGTCCGTTCGTTACGCGAGTCGCCTGGCGAGTCCACGCGCGGCTGCGCCACACAATTGCCTTCACCGGAAGGCCGCAACAATCATCGTGCACGCTCAAACATCTGTTGATTGCCTCGTTTCCCGCGGACGACCCATGCCTGTTTCACAAGCAATTTCGTCGCCACGTCTATCACCCGGCAATCTGAACGAGTTGATTCGCCCTGCTCGACATCCAGGTACTCGGACTCTCCGAGTGCCTGGTCAGTCAGGGATTCATGCTGGAGTTGGAGGGGCACGACGCGCCAGGCATCCACTACATCATGCCGGGCGGGGTCTTGCGCCGACAATGTGCCGGCGTGGCCAGGGCGCTTCGACATCGAGGTCGAGTGCGTGGCGGGGATCGATAGCAGCCGCACCTCAGTGTCTGGAAGATGCCGGTCGCAGGGTAATTCGTTGCCGCTCGTTGAAATAGGAAATGGAATGCATGAGCGGCAAAAAGCCGGCGCTTCTTCGCGCCGGCTTCAACCATGCCGCTATCAGTCGATCTGCTGGATGCCGGCCAGTCGCCACGCCGGGTCACCCTGCGCCTGCTTGACCAGGTTCCAGATTTCCTGGAACGGCTGCGCGGTCTGTGCATCGTCTTCCCGGATCTGACCGTAAAAGCGAACGCTGACCAGCGTCTCGACCGCGTTGCTTTCGCTACTTAGCACCTCAGCTTCGAGTTGCGGCACCTCCGTATGGCTCGCCTCGCGGCCCCGCGTTTCCAGATCCTGCTTGAGACGCGCGAACATCTCCGGCGTCGTCAACTCGAACAGGTCACCCTGCTCGTTGCGGTCCCATGCACCTTGAAGTCGCATGAACATCGCCTTCGCCGATACGAGAAACGCCGTCTGATCCGGCCCGGACGAAAGCTCGGGCGCCTTCATGGTGTCCGTTGCTGCGGCCGATCCCATCGCGGCACGCGGCCAGCCGCGAAAAGTCGTCGTTTCAGGCCGCGCTTGCCCCATCTGATTCAACAATGGCGAGGCGCCGTTTTGCTGCCGGTTCGCGGCGCCGTGTCCATAAGCGAGATCCGGACGACGCCGATTGGCGATAAAGCGAAACAGCATGACGCCCGCGAGAATCACTGCGCCGATCAGCAACGCATTGGACATCAATTGCGCGAGCCCTTCGCCGAGGCCAAACGATGACAGCAACGCCGCAATGCCGAGTCCGGCGGCGAGTCCGGCGAGCGGCCCCATCCAGCGATTACCCGCCGCGGCGGCCGGCGCCTGTGCGGCCTGCTGGGCCGGTTGAGCTTGCTGGCTGCGTTGTGCCGGCCCGGACGGCGACGCCGCTTGCGACTGACGGCCGATGCTTTGGCTCCCGCCCACGCGCTTCGCTTCGGCATCGTTCGAAGCCACGGCGCCGAGAGCAAGGAGCCCCGCCAGACCGAGCGCCGCCGTCCCGCGCGTCACCGCGCCGGCAGCACGTCGAAGTTGATTGATTATCTGCGTGTACATAAAAAGCCTCTTTGGTAAGTCAGGGGACTGTCCGCTTCGCGCGTTCTGCCTCGTCGCGCCGAATACATTACGAACAGTAATTTTTTTCAGGTCGCAAAACCGGCTGGTGAGTGCGTTTGAAAGCCATGGTGGCCGACCTGAACAGTGTTGCCATGGATGTAGTGCTCCAACTGCCGGATCGTGTCTTCCTGCTCGGCAATCAGGTTCTTGATCAGATCGCCGATCGACACCATGCCGATCACCTGTCCTTCCGTAATCACAGGCAAATAGCGGATCCGGTACTCCGTCATGAGCGCCATGCATTCCTCGGTGGTCTGCTCCGGGCCGACATAGCGCACGGTCGTCGACATAATGTCGCGCACCGGCGTATTCCTTGATGAGCGGTGCATTAGCGCGATCTTGCGCGCGTAGTCGCGCTCCGTGACGATGCCGGCCACACGCCCCTCATGGACGACGATGAGCGCGCCCACCCGCCGGTGAGCCATGATCGCGACCGCGTCGTAGACCGAGGTGGATGCCTGGGTCGACCATACTGTCTGGGACGCCTTTGAACGCAGGAATTGTGCAACCGATGCCATCTGCCACCTCCGTCAGCTACCGTTAGCCGCCCCACACGAACCCTTGGGCGAGACCTCAATCTACCTGAACACGAGATAACGTAAAATGCGTATTTTTTATATCGATACTTCGAGAAAACCGTAGCATTTCGTAATCTTTGGAGCAATCGTGAACTTTAAGCATCTGCATTACTTCTGGGTCGCGGCGCACGCGGGCGGCATCGTTCGGGCGGGCGAGCAGTTGCATATCTCGCCGCAAACGCTGAGCGGCCAGATCAAACTGCTCGAAGAAGCGCTGGATAAGAAGCTGTTCAGGAAAAGCGGCCGCACGCTCGAACTGACCGACGCAGGCCGCCTGGCGCTCGATTACGCCGACGAAATATTCTCGCTAGGCTCGGAGCTCGAAAGCGCCGTGCGGCGCGAGAACGAAGCGGGCCCGCAAACGCGGTTTCGCGTCGGCATCGCGGATTCGGTGCCGAAGGCGATCGCTTACCGGCTGCTGGAGCCGGCGCTAAGCCCGTCCGTGTCGGTGCGCATGATCTGCCACGAGGGCAAGCTGCATGCGCTGCTCGCGCAACTGGCCTTGCACCGCCTCGACCTGATCATCGCGGATGCTCCCATTCCCGCCGACGTCAATGTCAAGGCGTTCAATCACCGGCTCGGCCGTTCCACGCTTAGTTGCTTCGGCGCGCAGGCGCTGATCCAGAGCGGCAAGAAACGCTTTCCGTTGTCGCTCGGTCAGTTGCCGGTGCTGCTGCCCGGTACGGAATCGGCGGTGCGCCGCAAACTGGACCACTGGCTGGCGTCCCATGCTATTTCACCGCGCATCGTCGGCGAATTCGACGATGGCGCGATGACCATGGCATTTGCTCGTGAAGGCCGCGGCTTGCTGTTCGCGCCCACCGTGCTGGAAAGCCAGTTACAGGCCGAGCACAAACTCACGACGGTCGGGCAGATCAATTCCATCGTCGAGGAATTCTTTGCGATCTCGATCGAGCGCCGGATCAGCCATCCGGCTGTCGCGATGATTCTGGACGCCGCGCGCAGCGAGCTGTTCAACGTCTAGCGGAGCATGCTTGCGGAGATGCCATTACAATCCAGCACTTCGATCCGACTACCTTGATTCGCGCCATGAAATACCTCTTTGCATCGACACTCGTGGCACTCATCGCGGCTGCAAGCACGGCCGCGACCGCGCAGACATCCGCGAGCAGCGACACACCCAAACTGCAGTGCGCGATTGGGTATGTCACCGGTATCGGCGGGTCCGCGCGGAGCTTTCGCGAATATCTGGCGACACCGGAAAGAGACCGCTATCGCTTCCTCGCGGACAACCCGATTCAATGCAAGGTTTCCGACGAGGGTCGTGCGTCCGGCTGCACCGGACTCACGAGTCTGCGGCGTGAAAAGGTCAGCGTGTACGACGATATCGACAGCGAGACGATGTCCGTCGTCGCGCGCGTGGAACTCGAACACGGAACGTATCCGGTGATCATTTCCGTGCGAAGACAGGACGTGAAGTGCGAGGAGTGAACACGCCTCACGCCCCGTTTGGCAATGTAGCAATGACTCAGGCGCGCTTCGCAAGAAAATCCGAGATTTTGGCAAGCCCTGTTTCAAGCACATCGCGGTTGTTGGCGTAGCCGAGGCGCACATAACCTTCCATGTCGAGCGCACTGCCCGGCGTCAGCATCACGCCGGTTTGTTCGATCAGTTCAGTGCAGAATTCAAGCGACGACATCGACAGGTCGTACTTCAACAATGCCGTGGTTCCGGACTTGGGCTTGATATAAGACATCGCCGGTTCTTCGGCAATCCATGCGTCGACGATCGCCAGGTTGGTCCGCACGATGTCGTGGTTGCGCGCCAGAATCGCCGCACGATTTTCCAGCGCGATTGAAGCAAAATGATCGTCGATCATGCCCACGCTGATCGTGTTGTAGTCGCGATGAATCGCCACGGCGCGAATCAGATCCTTCGGGCCGGCGATCCAGCCGAGCCGCAAACCCGCGAGCGAGTACGTTTTGGACATGCTGCCGGTACTGATGCCGCGCTCGTACAGATCCGCAATCGAAGCCGTATAACCGCTGCCTTGCTGGTCCGTGCCGCGATACACCTCGTCGCATAGCACGTACGCTCCGCACGAACGCGCGATCTCGCCGACTTCGGCGAGGAACGCCTCGTCCATCAGCGAACCGGTGGGATTGTTGGGGTTGTTGATCGCGATGAGCCGGGTTTTGTCGTTGACGAGACTACGCAGTTCGGCGAGATCCGGCAGAAACCCGTTCTCTTCGCGCAGCTTCAGAATCCGCACGTCGGCGCCGTAGCTCTCGGGAATCGAATAGTGTTGCTGGTAGGTCGGCAGAACGGAAATCACCGTGTCGCCAGGCTCGACCAGGGTTTCGTACACCAGCGCGTTGCCGCCGATGGCGCCGTGCGTCACGATCAGGTTTTCCGGCGACTGACGCGCGTACATGGCCGAGATCGCTGCACGCAAGCGGGCCGATCCTTCGATCGCGCCGTAGGTCAGCTTGAGCCCGCGCAGCTCGTCGAGAATGTTGTCCTGTTTGTTCGCGAGCGTCAGCAACTGATCGACCGTTAGCGATTCCACGCAGGTTTCCGCCAGATTGCACGTACACCGGTTTTCGTACAGATCCATCCAGCGTTCGACGCCGAAGTCCTTGATCTTCATCTCACTCTCCTTTGTTATTCAATCAGGTGATCCGTCGGTGAACATCTAGCGGAACCGCTCGGGACGAAATGGCCGCGCATCGATAAAAGGCTGGGCGCCCGTCATCATCTCCGCCAGCAGACGACCCGTCACCGGACCGAGCGTCAAGCCATGGTGGTTGTGGCCAAACGCAAACCAGAGCCCGCGATGGCGCGGCGCGGGCCCGATGACCGGCCGCATGTCGGGCGTGCACGGACGCAAGCCGAGCCACGGATGTTCGTCGAGCCGCGCGCCGAGACCGAATGTCGGTCTGGCGGTACGCTCCGCTCGCTCCAGTTGCACACCTGTCGGCTCCGCCTCGCGCCGGGCTATTTCGACGCCTGTTGTGAGCCGCAAGCGGCCTTGCATCGGCGCCACCACGTAACCCTGCTGCGAGTCTACGAGCGGCATCGACAGCATGGGTTGTGTGGGTTGGTAATGCATGTGATAGCCGCGTTTCGCCCGCAGCGGAATGCGATATCCGAGCGGCGCGAACACCCGATCCGACCACGGGCCCAGCGCGACGACGACCTCTTTCGCGCTGATCCTGCCCGACGAAGTCTGCACGGTCCACGCGCCGCCTTCCGCCTTCACCGTCGTCGCCTCGCCCGTCAACAGCGCGCCGCCGCCCTCCTCGAACAGCCGCGCATAACCTTTCGTCAACGCGCCGGGGTTGACGATGCTCTTCGGATCCTGCCAATGCAACGCCCCGCAAAATCCCTCTGCGACGCCGGGCTCGCGCGCGGCCAGTGCCGCGGCGTCGAGCGTCGTCACACGCAACCCATAGGTGCTTGCCGTGACTTCGGCTGCCGCCGCTTGCCGCAAGAATTCCGCCGGCGTGCGAAACGCCTCGATCCAGCCTTTGTCGCTCGCTAGCTGTTCGAGGCCAGCACGCGCGATCAGCGCATCGTGCTCCGCAACGCTGTGCCGCATCAGCGGCAGCATATCGTGCGCCGCGGCCATCAGCCGTTCGGGTGACGATTCCCACCAGAAGCGCGCGAGCCAGCCGGCAAAAGACGGCAGCGCCCGATAGTCCCAGTAAAGGTCGGTCGAGCGATTGCGCGCATAACGCAGCAGCGTGCCGAGATCGCGCGGAAAAGCGTACGGAACCACCGACGAACTCTCGATCAGGCCGGCGTTGCCGAAGCTGGTCTCTTCACCCGGACCACGCCGGTCGACCAGCGCCACCCGGCGGCCGCGATCCTGCAAGTGCAGCGCGGACGACACGCCGACGATCCCCGCGCCCAGCACGATGACATCGAAATCCATACACTCGCTCTGCTTTCCCTGGCGGGACCGGAAGCATGCATGCGACAGCACGCACACAGGTCCGGTGCGACTCCGTTCGCACCGGTTCGACAACGCCTTACTTGGCGATGATGTCGCGTTTGAAGTACTTCTGCGAAAGCGCGCTGAGCGTGCCGTCTTTCTTCAGCGCGTCGAGCGCGGCATCGATTTTCCCGGCCAGCGCCTTGTCGCCCTTGCGCAAGCCGAAGCCGGTGCCTTCGCCGAGCGTCGCCGGATCGCTGAGCGGCTGGCCGGCAATCGCATAGTCGTGGCCCGCGGGCTTGTTCAGAAAACCATCCTGAACCGTCTGCGCTTCCTGAACGGCGGCATCGAGGCGGCCGGCCACGAGGTCCGCGTATACCTGATCCTGGTCGGCATAAGAGACGATCGACACGCCGGCATTCGCCCAATGGCGCTTCAGAAAATCTTCCTGCGACGACGCCTGCAGCACGCCCACGCGCTTGCCCTGCAGACTCTTCACGTCAGGCAGCAATCCCGAACCACGCTTCGCGACCATCACGATCGGCACGACATAAATGGGCCGCGTGAAAGCGATTGTCTGCTTGCGCTTTTCGGTGATGTTCATGGCTGAATTGATCGCGTCGAACTTGCGGGCCTGCAAGGCGGGAATCAGCCCGTCGAATGCGTTCTCCACCCACTCGCATTTCACGCCCATCTTCGCGCAGACGGCGTTGCCGACCTCGACGTCGAAGCCCTCCAGTTGCCCCGTCGGCGACTTGCTTTCGAACGGCGGATACGCGGCTTCGATGCCGAAACGCAAGGTATTTTGAGTCTCCGCGCTGACGGTGCCGACCGAACCGAGCAACGCAGCAGCGACGAAAATTGAAAGTGAAAGCTTCTGAAGCATGGTGGCTCCCTGTGTGGTGAGGCATCGCGAATTGAAGGCACGGACGACGGCTGACTGCAAAGCTTCGAGGCGGCGCCGATGGCACCGGAGCAACCCGGACTGACGCTTTCTCTGGAACAACAGTCTATTCTGGACTCCCGCAAAAGCAAGCGATTTTCAAAATAAAAGTCCAGACTGGACATTTTGACTTTAGAATTGCTTTCACGCCGCAGGCCGGCAACGTTGTGGAGAGCAGTCCAATGAGCAAGACAGACAAAGCCGTTCCGTTGATCGTCGTTGAGGAAACCATTCGCAAAGCCCTGCCTCATCTCGACGTGCGCCAGGCGTTGACGCAGATGTTTCGCGCGCTCGGCAACGACGCCGCCGTGCAGCCGCCCCAAACGCTCACGCTATTTCCAGGCGGCGCGGGGGACTTCATTACGTACCTCGGCGTGATGGCGAGCGCCGGGGTATTCGGCGCGAAACTGTCGCCGTACATCGTCACGCCGACCAAGCCAGTCATCACCGCGTGGACCGCGCTGATGTCGATGGAAACGGGACAGCCTTTGATGTGGTGCGATGCCGGCCTGCTCACGATCGAGCGCACGGCCGGCGCAACGGCGCTAGCCATCGAGCACCTCGCCGCGCCCGATGCGCGGAAGCTCGCGATCGTCGGCTCGGGCGCGGTAGGCCAGGCGCATCTGCGGCACCTGGCGTCAGTCCGCCCTTGGCGTTCGATTCAGGTGTTTTCGCCCGACCTCGAGGACAACGCGGCGAAGCGCGCCACGCTCGCGGCCCTCGACGAACGCGTCGCCGTCTGCACCGCGCTTGAAGACTGCGTGCGCGATGCCGATGTGGTGGCCTTGTGTACTTCATCAGGTGCGCCCGTGCTGCTCGACGGCATGCTCGGCAAGCCGGCGCTCATTACGTCGATCAGCACCAACGCTGCGAACGCGCACGAAATTCCGCCCTCATGGATTCCCGCCATGGACGTCTATTGCGATTACCGGCAGACCACGCCGGCCAGCGCGGGCGAAATGAAATTGGCCGCGGAGCGACACGGCTGGTCCGCGGAAAACGTGGTGGCCGATTTGCCGGAACTGGTGTCGGGCGTCGCGCAAAAGCCGTCCTATCGGAAACACGCGTTTTTCCGCTCGATCGGACTCGGACTCGAAGACGTGGCCATCGCGTTCGAACTTTTCAGGCATCTGAAGCAGCGGGATGCATGACAGCGCGCGCGGCTGGATCGAGGTCCCGCCCATGGCAAAATGGCGGATAACACACGCACCTGCAGCACCATCACGCAACACGCTGCGGACTTTCCGAAAACCGGAACTTCATCTCTCCCTATGCGAAAGACCAAGACCACGGCCGCCCGCCGGCTGCTTCTGGATCGATACAGCCGTGTCGCCGACGGCATCGCGCTGCTGTTTTTCCCGTACGTCGAGATCGTCATTCATGACTTGCAAAGCCAGACCGTTGCTTACATAGCCAACAACCTGTCCAAGCGCGAGCTCGGCGACGAGTCGGCGCTGGAAGAAATGGATCATACGGCCGAGTCCGGCACCGTCGGCCCTTATGAAAAAATCAACTGGGATGGCAGGAGAATGCGCTGCGTCAGCACGGTCCTGTTCGACGACGCCGGGGCCGCCATCGGCGTGATGTGCGTGAACTACAACATCGCGGTATTCGAGGACGTGAAGCACGTGATCGACCGCGTGATCTCCGGCGCCGGCGTGGTGAAGCAACCCGAGGAACTGTTCAAGGACGACTGGCAGGAGCGCATCAACACGTTCCTTCACACCTGGCTGCAGGAGCGTCAACTGGCGCTGAACTCCCTGACTCGCGACCATCGCCGCGAACTGGTCGAAGCGTTGTGGGCCGAGGGCGCGTTCAAAGGAAAAAGCGCCGCGAATTACGTGGCGAACGTTCTCGGAATGGGGCGCGCCACCGTCTATCAACACATCAGGGATCTGCGAGGCGCGGCGGCCTGACCGGCGGGCCCACTTTTATTAAAGAAACATGACTGGGACGCCGTTATCCGGGTAACGCATCATCAACCGCCAGGCGCGTTTTTGCCGTCGCACCAGATACCCATTCGTGCCTTGCCCTTACACGCAATCTACCCCGCCTGCCGCCGAACCGGCGGCAGCGCCGCAAGCTTTCATCAGCCTCCAGCCGGACAGCGCTGCACGGCTCGCAACACATTGCGATGAAATCCGCAAATGCGCCGTTGCGACGATTAATTTGGAAAAGGGCAAGATCGGCAACAAGCCGTCATACTCTGTCTCTTCTTGCAGTGGACGGTCCCGGCAACGCATCCGGAAAACTTCACCGGAAACGCGATCCATGCATGACCGTCCGCTCCGTCCTTTCGACGGCAATTTCCGCGTTGCGCCACGCGCGGTTCAAGTGGAGCGTGCTTTGCAATGAGCTACACCCCTGTCGTTCCGTTCGCCCACGACAAGGCTGATTCGGGCGCCTTCGTGGGCGGCGCCCCGGCGTTTCGCCAACTGGTCCGGATGATCGATCGGGTCGCCCCGACTGATCATCCTTTGCTCATCTTCGGCCCGACGGGTTCCGGCAAGGAACTGGTCGCGCGCCGGGTGCATGCGCACAGCCAGCGCCAGGATCAACCGTTCGTCGACGTCAACTGCGGCGCGATTCCCGAGAACCTCGTCGAAGCCGAACTGTTCGGGCATGTGAAAGGCGCGTTCACCGGCGCGGCCGAAAATCGCCAGGGACTTTTTCAGCAGGTCGGCAAGGGCACGCTGCTGCTCGATGAAATCGGCGAACTGCCGCTCGCGCTGCAGCCGAAACTGTTACGCGTGCTTGAAACGCGCACCTTCCGTCCGATCGGCTCATCCACCAGTCTGCATTTCGCGGGGCGCGTCGTCGCCGCGACGCATCGCGATCTGCGCGAACTCGCGCGCGAAGGGCTATTTCGCGAGGACCTGTTCTACCGCCTCGCGGTGTTCGTGCTCGCCGTCCCCGGACTCGAACAGCGCATCGAGGACATTCCGGCGCTTGTCACCCACTTCGCAGCGCAGCACGCGCGCCGTCTCGAGTTCTCGCCGGCTGCGATCCGGCGGCTTTGCCAGCATTCGTGGCCGGGCCATATCCGGCAATTGCGCAACCTGATCAGTCAGTTGAGCGTGCTCGCCGAAAACACGCTGATCGATGTCGACTCGCTCGAACCGTTTCTCGCTAACGAAACCAGCGGGCCGGTGTCGCGCGCTAGTCTTGCCGACATGCTGTTGCAGCTCGAGGGCCGCGACAAGCTCGCCGCCGCCGAAGACCTCCTGATCGACCGCGCGCTCGAGCGGACCAGCGGCAATAAGAGCGCGGCCGCCACCATGCTCGGTGTGGGACGCAAGACCATCGAGCGGCGTTTGAAGTCGCGCGAGGAACATCACCGGGAAGCGCGCAAGTGTCTCGAACACGCGAGCGCGCTGATCGAGGAGTCGAAGTTCGCGGAAGCGATTCCACTGTTGCGCCGCTGCCTCGACGTGCTGCAGACGCCTCACGAACAGGAGGCCGTGCGCCGTTTGCAGTTCGACGCCTACCGGCTGCTCGGCATGAGCTTGCGCAGCGTGCACGGCTGGCTCTATGCGGAAGCCACCGCCTGCTACGCCGCCGCGCTGACAATCGGCGAAGGCGTCTGCGAGCCCGCCGAGATCGCCGCGATCCAGTTCGGCATCTGGACCACGCAACTGACGACGCTCCAGCTGAAGCAGGCGCGCGGCACCGCGCAGAACATGCTGGAGCGCGCGCAGAACGGCGGCGACCGGGTCTCGCTCGACGAAGCCCACGTCGCGATGACCAACACCCTCTTCTGGCTCGGCGACAGCGAGGAAGCGCTGGCCTGTCTCGCGCGCGGCAACCTGCTCGGCGTGGGGCGCAACGACACCCGTACCGGCTCGCAAGGGATCGATCTCGCCAGCCTCGCGTTGACTTTCGAAGGGCTGGCCGCGTATCAGATCGGCGCATTCGGGCAGGCGCGGCGCGCCATGGAGATGTTGATCCTGCGCGCGTCCGAACCGGGCGCGCATGCGCTCGCGCATGCCGTCAACCTGCAGGGCGCCGCGTGGCTCGCCTGCCTGTTCGACGACGTGGACCGGCTCGGCGACCTCGCGAGCGAACTCGAATCGGTGTCGATCGCGAACGGCTTCGCGTTCTATCGCGGCGTCGGCCAGGTGCTGCGCGCCTGCCATCTCAGTGCGCTCGGCCATTCCGACCAAGCGGAAACCGTGATGCTCGACGGCTACGACAATCACGTCGTGTGCAATGGCGGTGCGCTGTTCTATTCGTTCAAGACGTGGCAGCACGGCGAACTGCTGTTGCGCGCCGGCCGCGCAAAAACTTGCGAGGCGATTCTCGCCACCGCGATCGACGAGACCCTCGCCCGCCAGGAGCGCGTCTATCTGGGCGAACTGCTGGTCACCCGGGCGCGCGCGCAGTGGGCGCTCGGCGACGTGAACGCCGCCGAACTCGGTCTGCGCACCGCGCTGTCCACCGCGCTCGCGTTCGGTTCGGTGCCGGCGCGCGTGGACGCCGCGCGCTATCTCGCCGATCTGCTGCGCTCCACCGGCCGCAGCGCCGAAGCCATCGACACACTCGAGCGCGGCTTGCGCTCGCTGACCACCGATCCGACGACTCGCGTCACCAGCGCCGCGAATCTGCTTGCCGAACTTCAGCTGGACGCATCTTTCAACCTCGACAGTAAAGGAATCGCAAATGGCATATGAATTACGCCGGGAAGATCTGGAACCGCTGCTATTGGGAGCAGCGTTCTTCGGTAGCGGCGGCGGCGGCACGATCGAATCCGCACGGCATCTCGCCGAGCATTTCGTGACCGGCGACTATTACCCCACCGACACGGTCAAGGTCGTGTCGGTCGACGAGGCCACCGAAGGCGCGGCCGTCATGGTCGCCTACCTCGGCGCGCCTGAAGCGATCAACTCCGCGACGTATCCGCTCGGGCCCGTGACGGCCGTGCAGAACGTTCAGGCCCGGCTCGCCTCACAATCGACGAAGCTCGCCTACGTGATGCCGCCGGAAAGCGGCGCGCTGGGCTTCACGGTGGCGGCGCTGGTGGCGGCGAAACTCGGCCTCGCGGTGATCGACGCCGACGGCGCCGGCCGCGCCGTACCCTCGCTGCCGATGCTCACCTTCGCGGCCGCCGAGATCGATCCGCGCCCGGCGTTTCTCGTGAGCCAGGGCGGCCTGTGCGTCGAGCTCGACGTGACGCCGCGCAACAGCAATCAGGGCGGCCCGACGCATCAACGCGACGTGTCGGCGATCGTCGAGCAGATGATGCGTCCGGTCGTCGCCGATCCAGAATTCGGCCAGTTCGGCGGCCTCGCGATGTGGGTAATGAAGCCGGCCGAGATCCGCCACGCCACGCCGATTCACGGCACCTTGACGCGCGCGCTGGAACTCGGGCGCGCGTTGCAAGCCGGGCGGATCGGCAGCGCGCAGCAGATGATCGGCTATCTCGCCGAGCATTGCGGACTGGCCGCGCGCGCCATCTCGGAACCCGGCGAGCTCGTTTCGGCCGAGGTCGATACGAGCGGCGGCTTCGACGTCGGCAAGGTGCATATTCAGGCCGGCCAGCGGACCTATACGGTGCTGTATCAGAACGAGTCGCTGCTTGCGTGGGACAGCGCCAATCCGCAGCCGATCGTGTTGTCGCCGGACAGCGTGGCGTATTTCGTCGGCGGCGAAGGTCAGGCGATCTTCAGCAACGGCGATTTGCTCAAGGACGACGGTTCGTTGAACCCGGTGATCGGCAAGCGCCCCGTGACGCTGATCGCCTGGCGTGCCGAAGCCGAGTTGCGCAAGCCCGGCCTGATTCTCGACAGCTTCATGCAGTTGCTGAACACGCTCGGCTATCTCGGGCCGTATGTGCCGCTTGAGACGCTCCACACCGCACGTAAGGGAGAGGCATCATGAGCACGCCTTCGAACTCCCCTATCCGCATCTGCGTGCTCGTGCCCGTCGCCACGTCGGCCTATAACGACCGCATCATGAAAGCGATCGCGCCGGTCCTGCCGGCGGACGTGCAGGTCGAGATCCGCAATATCACCACGGGGCATCCCGATATCGAGAACCGCACGAACTGGCTGCAGAACGGCATGCCGGTGGTCGAACTGGCGCAGGCGATCGCCAACGACGGCTTCGACGGCATCTGGCTGACCGACTTCGACATGTGCGGCGTCGAGGCGGCGCGCGAAGTGATCGATATCCCGATCATCGGCGGCTTTCCCGCTACGGCCTTCACCGCGCTCGCGCTCAGCCAGCGCTTCTCGATCATCACGATCCTGCAGAGCACGCTGGCGATGCAGCGCGGTCATCCGCAGACTTACGGCATCCAGGACAACTTCGCGTCGATCCGCGCGATCGATTGCCCGGTTTCGCAGCTCGACAACGTCGACGTGGTGGTCGTTCGCACCTTCGAGGCGGCGCTGAAGGCGATCAAGGACGACGGCGCGCAGGCCATTCTGCTTGGCTGCACGGGTTTCGTGGACGTCGCGAGCCGCGTGTCCACGCTGCTTGGCGAGGCGCTCGGCGCGTATGTGCCGGTGATCGATCCGAATCAGGCCGGCTTCAGCTTCCTCGTCTCGCTGGTGCGGATGAAGGTACGTCCCAGCCGGTTGACTTACAGCAAGGTCAGTTTGCAGTCGTAAGCCGGTTGCTTGTCTTGTTATGCTGGTCCGGCGCGGCACGCTTGCCGCGCCCGCCCCCCCCCCGTTTC
>NZ_JAQQDJ010000049.1:0-613 GCF_046028095.1 Paraburkholderia phytofirmans | reverse complement strand
TTCATTTCGCGTCCGCTCCCGCGATCCGCATATCGGCGCGCTTGCCGACGGCGACCTCCGTTTCGACGGAAAGGCCCACGCTCAATTCGGCCGCGGCCTGTTGTCCATGATCGATGGTGATCCTGACCGGCACGCGCTGGACAATCTTGGTGAAGTTGCCCGTTGCGTTGTCGGGTGCGATCGGTGCGAAGCTCACGCCTGTAGCCGGCGCAAGACTATCGACATGGCCACGGATCACCACGCCCGGAAAACTGTCGACCTTGATACGCACGGTGTCGCCGGGGCGCATCCGGGCGAGCTGGTTCTCCTGGAAGTTAGCGACGATATAGGCGTCCGACAGCGGGACGATCGCGAGCAGCGGTGCGCCGGTCGTCACGAATGCGCCGACGCGTGCCGAGCGCCGTCCAACCTTGCCGTCGATGGGCGCGTGGATCTCCGTATACGACAGGTTGAGTTTCGCCTGTTCGAGCATGGCTTCGGCACGGGCTAACGCACCCGCGGCCTTGTCGCGCTGTGTCTTCAGAACGTCGAGGTTCTGCTCGGTTGCCACGAATACGGCGCGATTGCGCGCCTGCTGCGCGAGCCCCTCGGCCAGCGCGCTCGCGGCGTGCTG
>NZ_JAQQDJ010000048.1:0-653 GCF_046028095.1 Paraburkholderia phytofirmans | reverse complement strand
GTCGAGTTACCGCTGATGTTCGCCGCGCCGTTGTCCGTCACGTTCACATCGCCGTTGATGACCGCGCCGTTGCCGTTCGTCGAGTTGCCGCTGATGTCAGCCGCGCCGTTGCCCGAGATGCTGATCGAACCGTTGTCGCCTTCGATCACACCCGAACCATTGATCGAGTTACCGCTGATGTTCGCCGTGCCGTTATCCGTCACGTTCACATCACCGTTGATGACCGCACCGTTGCCGTTCGTCGAGTTGCCCGAGATGTCGGCCGCGCCATTCCCTGAGATGTTGATCGAGCCGTTGATGTCCGCGCCGCTACCGTTGGCCGATCCGCCGCTGATGTTGGTCGTGCCGTTGTCCGTGGTGTTGATCGACCCGTTCGGATCGACGATCACGCCCGTACCGTTGGTCGAATTGCCGCTGATGTCGGTCGAACCATTACCGCTGGTGTTGATCGAGCCGTTGATGTCCGCACCGCTACCGTTGGTCGATTCGCCGCTGATGTTGGTCGTGCCGTTGTCCGTGGTGTTGATCGAACCGTTCGGATCGACGATCACGCCAGTACCGTTGGTCGAGTTGCCGCTGACATCGGTCGAACCATTACCGCTCGTGTTGATCGAGCCGTTGATGTCCGCGCCGTTGCCGTTGATTGAATTTCC
>NZ_JAQQDJ010000047.1:0-713 GCF_046028095.1 Paraburkholderia phytofirmans | reverse complement strand
GTCATTCAACTGGACCGGATTCATACTCGGTTATCCGGCCATCGCCATGCTCGTGATCGGCCTGCTGCAGGGCGATCGCCTCGACTGGCTGAACTCCACGTTTATCTCCACGATGTTTTGCGGCGGCACGCTGTTGCTCGTGGCGTTCCTGATCAACGAATGGTTTCATCCGCTGCCGTTTTTCAAACTTCAGCTGCTTGCCCGCAGGAACTTCGCGCATGGGCTGCTGACCCTGGTGGGCGCGGTT
Organism: Paraburkholderia phytofirmans; assembly: GCF_046028095.1. Lineage (GTDB taxonomy): Bacteria > Pseudomonadota > Gammaproteobacteria > Burkholderiales > Burkholderiaceae > Paraburkholderia > Paraburkholderia phytofirmans_A. Next base: position 466 of record NZ_JAQQDJ010000047.1, on the reverse strand, counting down.
ACGCTGCTGGTGGGTGTCGCCGCCATACCCGGTCAATATCTCGCGCAGATTCACGGTTACAGGCCGCTGCAAACCGCGCCGCTGTCCCTGCTGGTGGCCATTCCCCTTTTGATTACGCTCCCCGCGACCGCCGCGCTGCTCAATCTCCGGCAGGTCGACCACCGCTGGGTCATGGCGATTGGACTTTGCCTGATCGGCACCACGTGCTTTCTGGGGAGCTTCATGACCTCGGAGTGGATTCGCGATAACTTTTACTGCCTTCAGTCCCTGGAAATCATCGCGCAACCGATGGTCATCATGGGGATCCTGATGGGCGTCACGACCGGCTTGCCGCCAACGGAGGGTCCGTTTGCTTCGGCTATGTTTAACACAGTCAAAACATTGTCCGGCGCTGCGGCCACCGGTCTCATCGAAGGTCTGGGCACTGCGCGCGAGCATTTTCATTCGAGCATGCTGGTGGACCAGC
>NZ_JAQQDJ010000046.1:0-713 GCF_046028095.1 Paraburkholderia phytofirmans | reverse complement strand
ACTGGTCCACCAGCATGCTCGAATGAAAATGCTCGCGCGCAGTGCCCAGACCTTCGATGAGGCCGGTTGCGGCGGCGCCGGTAAACGTCTTGAGCGTGTTGAACATAGCCGAGGCAAACGGGCCTTCTGTCGGCGGCAACCCGGTCGTGACGCCCATCAGTATTCCCATGATCACCATCGGCTGCGCCAGAATCTGTAGCGACTGAAGCCAGTAGAAGTTCTCGCGAACCCAATCAGTGGTCACGAAACTCCCCAGAAGGCAGGAGATCGCCATCAGGCAGAGTCCAATGGCCATGACCCAGCGGTGGTCGACCTGCCGGAGATTGAGCAGCGCGGCGGTCGCGGGGAGCGTAATCAAAAGGGGAATGGCCACCAGCAAAAACAGCGGTGTGGTTTGCAGCGGCCTGTAACCGTGAACCTGCGCGAGATATTGACTGGGTATGGCGGCGACACCCACCAGCAGCGTAACCGCGCCCACCAGGGTCAGCAGCCCATGCGCGAAGTTCCTGCGGGCAAGCAGCTGAAGTTTGAAAAACGGCACTGGGTGAAACCATTCGTTGATCAGGAACGCCACGAGCAACAGCGTGCCGCCGCAAAACATCGTGGAGATAAACGTGGAGTTCAGCCAGTCGAGGCGATCACCCTGCAGCAGGCCGATCACGAGCATGGCGATGGCCGGATAACCGAGTATGAATCCGGTCCAGTTGAATGAA
>NZ_JAQQDJ010000045.1:0-720 GCF_046028095.1 Paraburkholderia phytofirmans | reverse complement strand
GCCGTCGCCGTTGGTCGAGTTGCCCGAGATATTCGTCGTGCCGTTGTCCGTGGTGTTGATCGAACCGTCGTCGATCACGCCTGAACCATTGGTCGAGTTGCCCGAGATGTTCGTCGTGCCGTTGTCGGTCGTGTTGATCGACGCGTTCGGCTCGATCCACGTGCCGTTGCCTTCGGTCGAGTTGCCGCTGATATCAGTCGAACCGTTACCGCTCGTGTTGATCGAGCCGTTGATGTCCGTGCCGTCACCGTTGGTCGAATTGCCCGAGATGTTGGTCGTGCCATTGTCGGTGGTGTTGATCGAACCGTCGTCGATCACGCCGCTGCCATTGGTCGAGTTGCCCGAGATATTCGTCGTGCCGTTGTCGGTCGTGTTGATCGACGCGTTCGGCTCAATCCACGTGCCGTTGCCTTCGGTCGAGTTGCCGCTGATATCAGTCGAACCATTACCGCTCGTGTTGATCGAGCCATTGATGTCCGTGCCGTCACCGTTGGTCGAATTGCCCGAGATGTTGGTCGTGCCGTTGTCCGTGGTGTTGATCGAACCGTCGTCGATTACACCGCTGCCATTGGTCGAGTTACCCGAGATGTTCGTCGTGCCGTTGTCGGTCGTGTTGATCGATGCGTTCGGCTCGATCCACGTGCCGTTGCCTTCGGTCGAGTTACCGTCGATGCTGGTCGAACCGTTACCGCTCGTGTTGATCGAGCCGTTGATGTCCGT
>NZ_JAQQDJ010000044.1:0-782 GCF_046028095.1 Paraburkholderia phytofirmans | reverse complement strand
ATGAAAGAACTGGCCGGTCTCGAAGACATCGGCACCTTGCCGGGCTTCGAAGACGCGAACCTCGAGACCGCGCAGGCTGTGCTCGAAGAATCGGCGAAACTGTGCGGTGGCGTGCTGGCGCCGCTGAATGTCGAAGGCGATCGTAATCCGAGCAGCTGGAAAGACGGCGTGGTCACCGCGACGCCCGGCTTCAAGGAAGCGTTTCGCCAGTTCGGCGAAGGCGGCTGGCAAGGCGTGCAACATCCCGTCGACTACGAAGGCCAGGGCCTGCCGAAGCTAATCGCGACGCCGTGCGTCGAAATGCTCAACGCGTCGAACCTGTCGTTCGCGCTGTGTCCGTTGCTGACCGACGGCGCAATCGAAGCGCTGCTCACCGCCGGCACCGAAGCGCAAAAACAAACCTATGTGCCCAAGCTGATTTCCGGCGAATGGACCGGCACGATGAACCTGACCGAGCCGCAGGCCGGTTCCGATCTCGCGCTGGTGCGTACGCGCGCCGAGCCGCAGGGCGACGGTTCGTTCAAGCTGTTCGGCACGAAGATTTTCATTACGTGGGGCGAGCACGACATGGCGAAGAACATCGCGCATCTCGTGCTGGCGCGCACGCCGAATGCACCGGAAGGCGTGAAAGGCATTTCGCTCTTCATCGTGCCGAAGTTTCTCGTCAACGAAGACGGTTCGCCCGGCGAGCGCAACGACGTGCATTGCGTGTCGATCGAACACAAGCTCGGCATCAAGGCGAGCCCGACCGCGGTGCTGCAATTCGGCGACCACGGCGGCGC
>NZ_JAQQDJ010000043.1:0-823 GCF_046028095.1 Paraburkholderia phytofirmans | reverse complement strand
CAATGGTTCGGGCGTGATCGAAGGCGACAATGGTTCGATCAACATCTCGGGTAACGGCGCAGCCAACATCTCGGGTAACTCGACGAACGGCAACGGCGCGGTCATCGACGGCGATGTGAACGTGACGGATAACGGCACGGCGAACATTTCCGGCAACTCGACCAACGGTACGGGCGTGATCGTCGATCCGAATGGTTCGATCAACACCACCGACAACGGCACGACCAACATCAGCGGCGAATCTACCAACGGTAGCGGCGCGGACATCAACGGCTCGATCAACACGAGTGGCAACGGTTCGACCGATATCAGCGGCAACTCGACCAATGGTACGGGCGTGATCGTCGATCCGAACGGTTCGATCAACACCACGGACAACGGCACGACCAACATCAGCGGCGAATCGACCAACGGTAGCGGCGCGGACATCAACGGCACGATCAACACGGGCGGCAACGGTTCGACCGATATCAGCGGCAACTCGACCAACGGTACGGGTGTCATCGTCGATCCGAACGGTTCGATCAACACCACGGACAACGGCACGACCAACATCAGCGGCGAATCTACCAACGGTAGCGGCGCGGACATCAACGGCTCGATCAACACCAGCGGTAATGGTTCGACCGACATCAGCGGCAATTCGACCAACGGTACGGGCGTGATCGTCGATCCGAACGGTTCGATCAACACCACCGACAACGGCACGACCAACATCAGCGGCGAATCTACCAACGGTAGCGGCGCGGATATCAACGGCTCGATCAACACCAGCGGTAATGGTTCGACCGATATCAGCGGCAATTCGACCAACGGTGACGGT
>NZ_JAQQDJ010000042.1:0-885 GCF_046028095.1 Paraburkholderia phytofirmans | reverse complement strand
GACGGCGGAACTTATCTTCCCAGGCAAAGACGCGTTCGATGGTCCTGAAGCGCTCCTCGAAGATCGCCGGATCAAAGCGCTGCTTGCGGCCCCGCTTCGGTGTTTTTCGCCCACGCGGGTTCTCGGGGATGTTCGGGGTCATGCCGCGATTGAAGATCGCCTTGCGGTTGGGCCGGCAATCGTAGACGCCGTCCAGACTGAGGGTTGAACCTAGCAGGTCCGCGCCAATGGCGCGGGCCATTTCGGTTAGTCTGGGCAGCGCGTCGCGCAACAGCGGTGATTCGTTGCGGTTGCCCGGCGCCGTCACGAACGGCGCGATGATGTTGCAGTCGCGGTCGCAGAAGGCGACGACCTTGCAGCCCTTGAGATGCTTGTGTCCGCTATACCCGAGGTTGTCGCCGCCTTTCTTCGCTGCAGTCGTCGTGCCGTCGCCGTGGATGACGGAAAGGGCGAGGAGCTGGTCCTGATGAAGTTTATGTACCGTGCCCGCAAAGATCCGGTCGATGCTGCCATCAGCCTGCCAGCGCCGCATCATCCGGTAGATACGCGTGTGGTGGATTTCAGGCAGACCTTTTGCATTCCTTTCGATCGGCAGCATCTTCCATTGGCAGCCCATGTACAGTATTTGCAGGATGTAGTCGAAGATCTTGTGCAACGACAGCGTGGGTGCCGGTCCGCGTCGGCCACGACTCAGGTGTGGCAAGACAAATTCTTCGAACTGCGCTTCGCTCAATTTCGTCGGAATCGCTTGCCAGCATGGGTTACCCGTCATTCGCTGAGTCCAAACATCTGGACTCTAACCGATCTGCCTTCGCCGATCACAAATCCAGTCCCGGCGCGGATCACAGACAAATTCGATGACCTCGAAAAACTAGCAACCAGTTG
>NZ_JAQQDJ010000041.1:0-886 GCF_046028095.1 Paraburkholderia phytofirmans | reverse complement strand
GCAGCCGTGCTGATGACAATCGTCACCAGCGTGCTCGCGCTGACCATTCCGCGCCGCCAACCGGATCACAAGGCGACCTACTTCGAACTGATCGGCTCGCTCGGCCACCTTATTCGCACGATGCCGGTGCTGCGTCATCGCTCGCTGTATCAGGGGCTGATGTTCGCGTCGTTCAGCCTGTTCTGGACCGCGATTCCCGTCGAGCTGACCCGCCAGTTCGGGCTCTCGCAAACCGAGATCGGCATCTTCGCGCTGGTCGGAGCGATCGGCGCGACTTCGGCGCCGGTCGCGGGACGTCTGGCTGACGCGGGTCACACGTTACGAGCGACGCTGATCGCCCTGGTGGTGGGCGCACTCGCCTATGCACCCGCACTGATCCATCCGGCGTGGGGTGTGCTCGGCCTCGTTGCAACCGGCATCGTGCTCGATTTCGCCGTGCAGATGAATATGGTGCTGGGTCAACGCGAGATCTATGCGCTGCATGCGGCGAGCCGCAATCGTCTGAACGCACTGTATATGACCAGCATCTTCGTCGGTGGCGCGTTCGGCTCGGCGCTCGCCAGCCCGCTCTATGAACATGGCGGCTGGCCGCTGGTGGCCGCTGTCGCCACGGCCTTCCCGCTCATTGCGCTGGCTCACTATCTCGTGATCGGCCGGCCGCATGCCGTCCGCAACGCCTGATACGCGTCCTTTACGCGGCAGACCAGACGGTCTGCCATCCGTCTTAACAACAATTCAGCCTGGCTTCAGGAATTTCCGCGTGGTTGGCGATACGCTAACCAGCATAGTGCTTCACCTGAACCACGCTCCACTGCTCGCAAAGGAATAACCATGTCCTCCCTTTCGCCCCTGCTCGACGGTTACGACCTGTCCGGGTTGCGCTTGC
>NZ_JAQQDJ010000040.1:0-974 GCF_046028095.1 Paraburkholderia phytofirmans | reverse complement strand
GGCACGCCCATCATGTGATACGAGACCGCGCTGAACCAGTCGAGATTCGGGAACATCTTCTTCGCTTCCCACATCACCGACTCCAGCCGCTCGGCGATATTGAACAGCTTGCTGTTGCCCGCTTCCTTCGAGAGCTTCTTCGCGATGTCCTTGATGACCTTGTTGCGCGGGTCGGAGATCGTGTACACCGGGTGGCCGAAACCGATTACTACTTCCTTGTTTTCGACGCGACGGCGGATATCCGCTTCGGCTTCGTCCGGCGTCTGGTAGCGCGACTGGATCTCGAACGCGACTTCATTGGCGCCGCCGTGCTTCGGGCCGCGCAATGCACCGATCGCGCCGGTGATCGCCGAATAGATGTCCGAGCCCGTGCCCGCGATCACGCGACCGGTGAACGTCGACGCATTGAATTCATGTTCGGCATACAGGTTCAGCGACACGTGCATCGCGTCGACCCATGCCTTCGACGGCTCCACACCGTGCAGCAGATGCAGGAAGTGGCCGCCGATCGAATCGTCGTCGGTTTCCACTTCGATGCGCTTGCCGTTGTGCGAGTAGTGGTACCAGTAGAGCAGCATTGAACCGAGCGAGGCCATCAGCTTGTCGGCGATGTCGCGCGCGCCCGGAAGGTTGTGATCGTCTTTCTCCGGCAGCACGGTGCCGAGCACTGAGACGCCGGTGCGCATCACGTCCATCGGATGCGCGGCGGCCGGGATCCATTCGAGCGCGGCTTTCACATTGGCGGGCAGGCCGCGCAGCGACTTGAGCCTGGTTTTGTACGCGGTCAGTTCGGCCTGGGTCGGCAGCTTTTCGTGGACCAGCAGGTACGCGATTTCTTCGAATTCGCAGGCGCTCGCGATGTCGAGAATGTCGTAGCCGCGGTAATGCAGGTCGTTGCCGGTCTTGCCGACCGTGCAGAGGGCCGTGTTGCCCGCCGTCACGCCCGACAGGGCGACGGATTTCTTCGGTTTGAA
>NZ_JAQQDJ010000004.1:0-705798 GCF_046028095.1 Paraburkholderia phytofirmans | reverse complement strand
TATACGGGCACGTACGCACGCGGCGCGACTGCTTCCGGACGATACGGCAGCGCGAGCGTCGGTCAGGCGTACAACCCGTACACCGGCGCCTATGGCGCAACCCGTCAGGGATCGAATGCTTACGGGCAATGGGGCAGTTCGGTCGTGACGAAGGGCAATCAATGGGCCGCGACCCAGCACTCCACCACCGCGAATGGTTCGGTCGGGCGTTACCAGAATTCAGCGGGCGGCAAAGCGGTGGCCGGCAGTACGGCGAACGGCAGAGCCGTCGCTGGCAAGACCGCCAACGGCGATCTCTATGCGGGACGTGACGGCAACGTCTACAAGAACACCGGCGGCAGCTGGCAGAAATACGACAACGGTTCGTGGAACACGGTGAACAAGCCGACGGCGCAATCCGTATCGCCAAAGCCATCGTCCACGCAGACGCAGCGAACGACCGCCGCGGCGAATGCCGGGGCAATGCAACAGAACGCGCAGAAGACCCAGCCGGCACGTGCCACGAGCGCGCAATCGACTAACGCAGCCGCAACGCCAGGGAATGGCCAGAACGCGCAGCAGCCGCGCCCTGCTGCGGCGCAGCCCAACAATGCGCGAGCGTCGCAACAGGCCCTGCAATCAGGGCAGCCATCGCGTCCTTCCCAGGCACAGGGCGCGGCGAGACCCGTCGCGCAGACCCCATCGCCTTCTGGCGGCAATGCGCGGCCCGGCAATGCGCAGCCCTCCTCCAACGATCTGAATCAACAGATGCAGAACCGCCAGCGAGGCGCTGCCCAAACCCAACGCTACGCTCAATCCGGTGGCGCAGGCGGGGCGGCGGGCAATGGCATCGGCGCAAGGGGCGGCGGCGGTGGCTTCCGCCGCTAACGCCCCCCCGGCATAGCCGCACACGACGGCCAACCAGGAACGGCGATGACATTCGGGCGGCAGCGTGATCGCACCGGACGCTTGCGCATCGGCAGCATGGCGCTGCTCCTTTGTCTGCTCGTACTCGACGTTTTCGTCGTGCCGTTCGCCCTCGTGCCGAATAGCTTCCTCGTGCGAATCGCGCGAGACGTCCTGCTGTCGCTGATTCTGCTCAGTGGGATCGCGGCTGTGTCGGATAACCGCAGGCAATGCGTGACGGTCTCGGTGGCCGCCGGCGTGGCCATCATGATTCGCAGCACCGCGTGGCTTTTCCCGCTGGACAGGATCGCAGGCCTGCTCGACGTCACGGCGCTTCTGTCGCTCGCCATTCTCGGCGCGGTGGTCGGCATCAAGGTATTCGGTACGGGTCGCGCAACGTTCGACCGCATCCTCGGTGCGGTGGCGTTGTACATCCTGACCGGCGTGGTGTGGGCGGAGGCTTATCAACTCGTCAATAGCCACATACCGGGTTCTTATGCGGGCATAACACATGAGAGCGCGCCACACGATCGCGCCACCTGGCTCTACTTCAGCTTCGTCACATTGACGACAGTCGGTTATGGCGACATCACGCCGGTCACTCACATCGCAAGATCACTTGCGATTCTCGAGGCGCTGATCGGCCAGCTTTATCCCGCCATCGTGCTAGCACGGCTCGTGTCGCTGCACGTCGCCGCCGACGACCACGGCAAAGATCCGTCATGAACCATCGCCGTTCAAGTGCCGTTTGTCCGCGCGATATTGGACCAAGGTCCAATTGTCTTTAGGTCTCGCCAACACCACTATTTATTTCAACCAACGTGAACGGACAGCAACATCGGCCGCCCGATCACACAGCGTATCCGAGCCGCGAACCATCCGACGCGCGAGCCGCGTTTCTAACGTGACGTCATTTCCCTGAATGGAGCACGAACATGTTCAAGTACCTTCGGCTTGCCCTTGCTATTCCCATGCTGCTAGTCGCGGTTTCCTGTTCGACGCAACAGCAGGCGGGCGCGGCGCCTGGAACCGACCCGGACCTCGAGGCGAAGGCGCGCGCGTCGCTGCAACAACTGGCCACCAGTGCACCGCGGACGCAACAGCTTCAGAAACTGGCCAAAGCCGTGCTGGTATTCCCCGACATTCTGAAAGTCGGATTCATTGCCGGAGCGCAGGGCGGCAAGGGTGTGATGTTCGCGCCTGACGGCACGGTGATGGGGTACTACACGGCGCGTGCTGTTTCCTACGGGCTGCAGGCCGGCGGCCAGACGTTCTCGGAAGCAATGTTCCTGATGACCGACTCAGCCATCAGTTACCTCAATACCAGCGACGGATGGTCGATCGGCATGGGCCCTAGCGTGGTCGTCGTGGACGCGGGGATGGGCAAGTCCATGACCACCACCACGCTTAAGGACGACGTCTATGCGTTCATCTACGGACAGCAGGGATTGATGGCGGGTCTTGGCGTGCAAGGTCAGAAGATCACTAAATACACGCCTTGATATTCGGGTGGAGCTTCGCCTGCGCAAGGTGAACATCGCGCAGGCGGAGTGTCGTCGTTGCAGTCCGCTTTCGGCGCGGCAGTGTGAATCCAACGAACCGAGGTCCAAACCATCATGATGCGTCTCAACTGGCTGGCAATGGTTCCGGCGGCCCTGTTCGCCAGTGCGGCCATCGCCCAGCAATATCCGATGCTCGACATGGTCGCCGGCAAAGTGATTCAGAAGTACCAAGGGGCAACCTGTGAGCAGTTGTGGCAGGAACGCGCGAAGAAAAACGCCCCCAGGCCGGAGCGGGAACAACAGGCGTTGCAGCTACTGCATGACGATCCGCAAATGCGTGCCGCGTTCATCGACAGAGTCGCCGCGCCGGTTGCCAACAAGTTGTTCGAGTGCGGCATGATCCCGTGATTGCAACTGTCGTCGGCATCGCCCGGCGGCACACGCCGCAAACGCATTGACTCCACGAGGCCCTGATGATTCACGCGAACCTGCTTCGGCGAATTGTGGTCATTGCGCTTGGCCTCGCGCTGACAACGGGCGGCTACGGGCAACAGCCGCCACACAGTTCCAAAGTGGCCGCGAAGACGACGGTGAAAAGCGCAGTGCCCGCGTTCAAGCCCGGGCTCGAGCCGCGTGCAGTCGATATTCTGAAGGCAGCGTGCGCCCGCCTCGCCGCGGCGCGTTCCATGTCGTTCACGGCGGTCGTCTCGTATGAAAGCCCGAGCCGCCTCGGCCCTCCCCTCGTCTACTCCACCCGCTCGGAAGTCGTCATGCAGCGCCCCGACAAGCTGGGAGTCGTGACGCTCGACGACGGCCCGGCTTCCGATTTCTACTACGACGGCAAGACCATGACGGCCGTCGCGCCCGCGGAGAAACTCGTCGCGGTTGCCGATGCACCACCCACGATCGACGCCGCACTGCAGGCCGCGTTCGATACCGGCGCGATCTATTTCCCGTTTACCGATGTCATCGTCGCGGATCCGTACAAGGACATTGCCGATGGCTTGACGACGGCGTTCTATATCGGCCAATCGAAAGTGGTGGGCGCAACGACGACGGACATGGTGGCCTACGTCACCGGAGGCGTGTTCGTGCAGATCTGGATCGGTGCGGAAGACAAGCTGCCACGGCGTATTTACGCCATCTATCTGAACGATCGCTTGCAGTTGCGTCACGTGCTGGAATTGTCCGACTGGCAATTGGATAGGCCTGTGGCTGCGGACGCTTTCACGGCGCCCGATATAGCCGGCGCGGCGCGCATCGCATTCGCGCGTCCCGACGCCACGAATGCGCCAGGAATGAAGCCGCCGCCGAAAGCGCTGCATCACAAAGTGCAGTGAGGAGACGAACATGAAGAACCTCGTCATCCATCTGGCGACGCTGCTAATGCCAGTGCTCGTCGCGGCCGATGCGCTCGCGTGGTCGCATGCGAACGCCTACGGCGGCGGTACTTATCACGCACCCGGCTCGGGCTCCACGACCCGCACCGATTTTGCCGGCGGCAGCGAAACCCATACGTATGGGCAAGGGACCACCGCGACCGGCCGCTACGGCGACACGGCGACCCATCAGGCCGGTTCGGGACAGACGACCGCGACCAATCCATATGGGGGCAGCGCCACCCACACATACGGCCAGGGCACGTCCGCGAGCAATGCATATGGCGGCAGCGCGTACCACGCGACGGGCTCCGGTTACACGAGCTATACGAGCGCTTCCGGAGCCACGGCGTATCACAGTGCTTACTACGGCGCGCGGTATCCGGCCTACCATCCGCCCGTCACCGTGAATACGTATGGTTCCGGGTGCTACAACTGCGGAGGCTGGTCCACGGCGGGCGCCGCCGCCGCGGGCGTGGCGGTCGGGGTCGCGGCGGGCGCCGCCATCGCCTCCGCCAACACGGCAGCGGCCACCTCGAACGCCTACAACGCGGGTGTGGCGGCAGGAGCCGCCGCCAATCCGGGCTTTGCCATGGGCGCGGTGTATGCCGTACTGCCGGCCGGCTGTGTTGCGCCGAATGTTCACGGCACGACGTACTACCTATGCGGCAACACCTGGTTCGCGCCTGCCTACGGCGCCAACGGCGTCTATTATCGTGTGGTGCCGGCGCCATGACACGCGGTGCTGGAACTCGACGCACCGGCATTCGATAACGACGGCCTGCACAGCGACATCGATTTTTCTTCGGCCGGCATCGAACGGCGCTGGCGTGCGGTTTACGAAGACACGGCCCGCTTACTGAAGCGCGCGCCCCGGCGGAACAGGCTGGACCCGATGGAAGGCCTCTCGGTCTTTCGCACAGCCTTGGCGGAACGCCAAAAATAATCGCGTCAACTCCGCAACAACGACTCGCGACCTCGGGCGCGGCATAGGCCGTGCGCGCCTGCTCACTCACCGCAAAACCCATTTGTACCTGGCACGCAACACTGTTTGTCCATGGCGGGTGTTCGAGATCGGCGCCAATGCGCCTAGATTTCATACCCATCGGAGCCACCGGCCCGATCAGCATTTTGATCCCAAGTTACTTATCCGGAGATTCAGCCATGAGCACATCACAAAAAGTCGTTGTCGTTACGGGCGCATCGCAAGGCATCGGCGCCGAACTGGTCAACGCGTTTCGCAAGCTCGACTACCGCGTCGTCGCAACCGCACGTTCGGTCAAGCCCTCGGAAGATCCGAACGTCCTGACCGTGGCAGGCGATATCGGCGAACCGGCCACCGCGCAGCGCGTGATCCGTGAAGCCATCGCCCGTTTTGGCCGTATCGACACGCTCGTCAACAATGCCGGCATCTTCGTCGCCAAGCCCTTCACCAGCTATACGGCCGAAGACTACGCAAAGGTCACCGCGGTGAACCTCAACGGCTTCTTCTTCATCACGCAGTTGGCCATCGCCGAGATGGAAAAGAACGGCAGCGGCCACGTGGTCAGCATTTCGACGAGTCTCGTCGACCACGCCATCGACGGCGTGCCCTCGGTGCTGGCCTCGCTGACCAAGGGCGGCCTGAACGCGGCCACGAAGTCCCTCGCCATCGAATATGCGAAGAAGGGCATCCGCGCGAACGCGGTCTCGCCGGGCATCATCAAATCGCCGATGCATGCGGAAGAAACTCATGCGGCGCTCGGCGCACTGCATCCTGTCGGGCATATGGGCGAGATGAGCGATATCGTGAACGCTGTCCTGTTCCTGGACTCGGCGCCGTTCGTGACGGGCGAGATCCTGCACGTCGACGGCGGCCAGAGCGCAGGCCACTGATCGCGCCGGGGCGCCGCCGACCGGCGCCCTCCACGTCAACCGAGCATTACGGAGAACGCCATGCCTATCGTCACAATTCAGGTGACCCGCGAAGGTTCCAAACCCGGCAACGATGCCGTCACGGCCGACGAAAAAGCCAGGCTGATTGCCGGCGTCAGCCAGGTGCTGCTGGACGTGCTGAACAAGCCGCTCGCAGCGACCTTCGTGGTCATCGAAGAAGTGGACATGGAGAACTGGGGCTGGGGCGGCTTGCCGGTCGGGGCCTATCGCAAGCAGCTAGCCCAGAAGCCGGGTTGAGCGTCGCAACGGAGTCGCTCCAACCCGTTGGGCTGTTAGTTTTCAGTTCGCGAACTGTTGCAGTTGCTCGATGCTCTGCTTCAGTTCGCGCTCCAGCTGGGCCATCAGTTCCACCGCCGGCAACGACCTTGCCAGCGCGGCGGCCTGGCCTGCCCAATGCGCGCCGTAGCCGAATTCGCCTTTCGCTTTCGCTGCCGCATTCAGTGCCTTACCGGCATCGTAGGCAATGGGATAGGCGGCCGGCTGGGGTGAACGCGGGTCGGCGCCGAGCGCCGTGAAGCTGTTCGCCATGCTTCTCGCCAGTCGCCCGGAGATCGCCGCCGTGAAAGTCGTGCGGCGCGCCGCCTCGCCAAGCAATGCGCGACGATAACCCTCGTCGATCGATGTTTCCCGGCACGCCAAAAAGGCGGTACCAAGTTGCGCGGCCTGAGCGCCGAGCGCGAGCGCTGCCGCGATGCCCGCGCCGTCCATGATGCCGCCGGCGGCGATCACCGGCAGCCGGCATTCCCTGACCAGCAAACGCGTCAGGGCGAACGTGCCCAGGCGGTCGTCGAATGCATTCGGGTCGAAGACACCGCGATGCCCGCCGGCCTCGATACCTTGCGCCACGATCGCATCCACGCCCGCTGCTTCGAGCTGCGCCGCTTCCTGCAGATTTGTCGCACTGGCGAGCTGCTTGATGCCCGCCTTCCTCAGTTCGGCGATCACGTCGGCGGACGGCAAGCCGAAGTGAAAACTGACGATCGCCGGCTTCTCCTCCAGAAAAACCGCCAGCATGGCGGGGTCCGCAAGGAAGCTCGTGTAGATCTCCGACAGCTTTGCTGGCGGCGTTGCCCCGTACTTTTCGAAATGCGGCGCAAGCCAGTTCAACCATTGCTGCTCGACCGCCGCGTCCGCTTGTGCAGGCTGATGGCAGAACACGTTGATGTTGAACGGCTTGTCCGTCAGTGCGCGCGTCTCCCGGATCACCTTGCGCGCGCCGTCGGCGTTCATCGCTCCAACGCCCAACGAACCGAGCCCGCCTGCGTTGCAAACAGCCGCGGCCAGTGCGGGCGTGGAGACGCCCGCCATCGGCGCCTGAATGATCGGTTTGTCGATGCCCAGCAAGGGCAGCAAGGCACGCGTGCCTGTCTGATCGGTCATGTCGCTTCCTCATCGAGTCTCACTACAATATAGTCCTCATATTCCGTACGAACCCTTGTTCCGCGCCGAACGCGGCCGAGCCGCCGCTGCGTTCCCGTCGCGGCCATTTCGGACGGGCGTTCCACCGCCCGACCAGACCGCGCTATCAGGCACCTCGCCGAGAGACCATGCAGCGTCAATTTGAAGATGTCCTTCTGGGCAGTATCGAACTGTTCTGCCTGGCGGCCGAACTGGAGAGTTTCACCGAGGCCGCAAACGCCGCGAGCGTCACACCAGCCGCCGTCAGCCGTACGGTCGCGCGTCTGGAGGAGCGCCTCGGCGTGCGATTGTTCGTGCGGACCACCCGGCAGATCCGGCTGACCGATACGGGGCGACGCTACTTCGAACAATGTCGTCTGGCGCTGGCCCAACTCGCCGAAGCCGAGCGCGAAGCGACCGGACAGCAAACCGCGCCGACTGGCGTGCTGCGCATCAGTATGCCGACGCCGTATGGACACTATCGCGTGCTGCCCCTGCTGGCCGAGTTTCGCCAACGCTATCCGGGCGTGACGGTCGAAACGCATCTCAGCAATCGCAACATCGACTTCGGCGAAGAAGGCTTCGACCTGGCCATTCGCGGTGCGGCGCCCGGAGACTCCGGGCTGATCGCGCGCACGATCGAGGACGCGGAACTGGTGGTCGTCGCTTCGCCGGCTTATCTGCGCGGCGCCGCCAAACTGAAAACGCCCGACGATCTGGTCCATCACGACTGTGTCCAGTACGCGTTGCCGAGCACCGGCCGCAATCTTCCGTGGCTGTTCAAATACGAGGACGAGGTCGTCGAGACGATGACGAGCGGCGGATACACGTCGTCGGGCGACGTGCTTGCCGGGGCCACGCTGGCGCGTCACGGGGCGGGTATTTTTCAAACCTATCGGTTCATCGTCGAGAAAGACATTGCGGCGGGAACGCTGAAGGAGTTGCTCATTCCCTATGGCGGCTGTTCGCGGCCGTTCGTGCTGCTTTATCCGCATGCGCGGCATCTCTCGTCGCGCGTGCGCAGTTTCGTCGACTTCCTGATGGAAAAGCTGGGATCGTAGGCGGGCGGATGATCGCGCGACGCTCGCCACGAACATCCGTCACACGCGCAGCGGAAAGATGAACTTCGCCGCCAGCAGGCCGACCACTCCGCCGAGGAGTGTCTCCCACGCGCGCGCGCCGAGAAACGAAATGGAGTGCACGCCGCCGATCGCCAGCGTCACGACCAAGGTGAAAGCGAACGCCCCGCAAGCGATGTCGTAGCGCTCGGGCAAGGCCATCGCGTAGATGATCATGGCGGCCGCGACGGCGGCCCACGCGAGCAGCGGCACGTGCTCGACGAGCGGCAGGCAGGCCAGACCCAGCGGAACGCCGACCAGGGTGCCGATGATCCGCCTGCGCACCCGCTCGGCCGTGCCGCTCGCCGAGCCCGCCACCACGTAGGTGCTTGCCGTGATCGCCCAGGCGGACTCCTTGAGTCCGATCGTCTCGTTCAACACGACCACGACCAGCGCGCCGCTCGCTGCCTGCAGGCCCATGATGAGTTCCGCCGAAAGTTTCCAGCGATCCGGCACGTCGACGGGCGAAAGCACCGTCATGGCCGGACGCTCCGCCGGACCGCTGAGCAGACGCGGAACAATGGACGCGAGCGTGGCGATCAGTCCCGCCACCACGACGGCCGGCATGTCGACCGGCGTCAGATGAACGTTGTAGGCCAGCAATTGGCCGATGAATATCTGCGAGCCCATCCCCGCGCCCAGAATGCCGAAGCGCTTCAGGTAGCCGACGAGAAACGCGCCCGTCACGAGCGTCAGTTCAGGGCCCGCCGCGCCGATGGTCTGCAGGATTGGGGCGAACGCGATGAACATGGCCGCGCCGAGCACGGCGGCGGCACACAGGAATGCCAGGTCGCGGCTGGATTCGGGCCGGGAGATGCGCGCTTCCGAGACGCTGGCCCAAAGTGCGAAATTGCCGGCCAGCGAACCGACCAGCGTCGCGCCGGGTAGACCGTGGGTGACGTCCTGCAAAGTGCCAAGCGCGGCGGCGATCCCGTAGGCGGTGACGAGCCGTAGTCCTTTGATCCGGCGATGCGTGCCGGGATCGAACTGCTCCAGCCATGTCGTCGCGAGGCTTAAGACGCCACGCCCACCCTCGCCCGCGGGCTCGCCTCGAATGCCATCGCTCGCCGCGCGACTTTGCGCATCGGCGCCTACTATCTTGTCGTCCTCGGGGATCATCTTTCGCTTCACGGTATGGTGCGCGTCGGATTGGGCTACCTCGTAGTCTAGTCGATCGGAACCGCGCGGACGGCCCGGAAACCGTCGCCAGCGGCCGCGTCGCCGGCCCGATCAGGCAAGCGCGTCGCCGCGCAGCCAGCACCCGTCTGCCGCTTCAGACAATAAAATCGCATGCGATTTAATCTTATACGCTTGACAAGGCAAAACTTCTCCTCCATTATTCGACGCATGCGATTGCATCGCATACGATTTAAAGCAACTTCACAGCTCTGTTCTTCAAGGAATTCATCATGACCAAGATCGAAAAAGTCCTGCTCACCGGCAAAACCCACACGACGTTCAGCGGCCGCGGCGGTCGCGTCGACCTCAATCTGTCGGCGGGCAAAGGCGCCGGCGCGGACATCACGTTCCCGGCTGTAGAGGCGCATCCGACCGCGGAACAGCTGTTCGCGGGCGCCTGGTCGGCCTGTTACATCTCGGCGATCGGCCTCGTCGCTCAGGCGAAGAAAGTGACGCTGCCGGCCGATCTGTCCGTGGATATCGAGGTGGATCTGGGCATGACGGGCGACGCCTACCTGCTCCAGGCCCGCTTCAACGTCAGCGTACCGGGCGTGGCGCGCGAAGTCGCCGAGGCCATCGCGCATGAAGCACACCAGATCTGCCCGTATTCGAAAGCCACGCGCGGGAACATCGACGTCGTCGTCAACGTCGCCTGATTTTTCCATCACTGAACCGGCATTCGTGGGTGCGATCCGGCAAGGCTCGCTCCCCACATCGAACATTTTTTGGCGGAGTTTCACCATGAAAACCAAACTCGTTGTTGTATTGCTCCTCGCACTTTCTGCTTCCGCCGCCGCACCCGCGTTCGCCAGCGGCTATGGTCCAGCTCCCTTCTACCGGCCTTCGGTCGGCGCCCCGGCGTCGCAACGCGGCCAGAGCGCGCAAACCGTCGCCGCAAGTAACGACGATGCAACCGGCTCGCAAGCGGCGTATGGCGGTGTGGTCTCCGGTCAGTCGGAATCCGCGAGCCGGGTTGCCGTCGCGCCTCGCGACAATCTTTACGCACGTCATTGAGGCGCGCCGCCGGCCGCGGCAAGATCCCGGCCGGCTACGCATGCCAATGGCGGCATGATGGGCTTTGCCTGCCGGTCGGCTAGCCGAGCCGATCTCTGGCATGCTTGCGGGATCGCATCCGATAGACGGCGAGCCAACCACTGACGAAAAGGATTGGATTGAAATGACGACGCAAACCGAAACCGCCATCCTGGCCGGCGGCTGCTTCTGGGGCATGCAAGACCTGCTGCGGCGCTACCCCGGCGTGCTGTCCACGCGCGTGGGCTACACCGGCGGCGACGTGCCCAACGCCACTTACCGCAACCACGGCACGCACGCAGAGGCGCTCGAGATCGTGTTCGACCCGAGCCAGATCAGCTATCGCAAGATCCTCGAGTTTTTCTTCCAGATTCACGATCCAACGACGAAGAACCGCCAGGGCAACGACATCGGCATGAGCTACCGCTCGGCCATCTTCTATCTCGACGATGAGCAGAAGCGAGTGGCCGAGAACACCATCGCCGACGTCGAGGCTTCTGATCTCTGGCCCGGCAAGGTGGTCACCGAAGTTGCTCCGGCCGGCCCGTTCTGGGAGGCTGAGCCGGAACACCAGGACTATCTGGAGCGTATTCCCAACGGCTATACGTGTCATTTCGTGCGTCCGAACTGGAAGCTGCCGGAGCGCGGCTAACGGTTAAATGGAGCGCCAACGGTCGAGCATTGCCGTGGCGCAATAAACGAAGAAGCCCGCGGACGATGTCCGCGGGCTTCTTCGTTTGGCAGGGCGCCTGATGATGGGCGCTCGGATCGCATGATCCGCCGCTCATTCCCCGTTCTGCACCGCTTTGACGAGATTGTTGCGCAGCGTCACGATCGCCTTCTGCACTTTCGAGAACTCATCGGGCGCGAGGCCGGTTGCTTCGACGAGGTCCATATTCAGACCTTTTTCGCGCAAGCGCCGGCCACTTTTCGTGAGACCCACCCGCACCTGACGCTCATCTTCCGGGTCCCGCTGTCTTTCCACATAACCCGCCGCCTCCAGCTTCTTCAGGATCGGCGTAAGCGTGTTGGACTCGAGGAACAGCTTCTCGCCCAGACTGCTGACGGTCTGGTTGTCCTCCTCCCACAGCGCAATGATCGTGATGTATTGCGTGTAGGTCAGCCCAAGCTCTTCGAGAATCGGCTTATAGGCCTTGCCGAATGCCAGGTTCGCGGAATAGACCGCAAAACACAAGAAGTCGGAAAGCTTCACATCCGTGGAAGCGGGTTGGTCGGTCGATTTCATCTTCGTCCTCGTTGGGTAGAGGCTTGCGCCTCGCTAACGGCATTATACATCGCATGCGATTATATCGCAGTCGCTCAAACCGCCGAACATGGCGGAGGAGCACTGACGATCGGCTTCAGCGTCCGCTTCAGCTCGAGTAAGCTACCAGCGCGGACAATCATGGCCCTCAAATCGGCCGCTGCGCCGAACACTTGAAAGGTCGACACAGGATTCCCATAGGAGAACGTCTTGAAGCGGATCGTGGTGATCGGCGCAGGCTTCGCCGGACTGTGGAGCGCGGTGGGCGCGGCGCGCAAACTCGATGAACTGCGCGTACCCGCCGATCAGGTGGAAGTGGTCGTGATCAACGGCACGCCGTATCACAGTATCCGGGTGCGGAACTACGAACAGAATCTGGACGAGACGCGCGTGCCGCTCGCCGATGTTCTCGGGCCGATCGGCGTGCGGCTCGTCGAAGGCGAAGTTTCCGGCATCGATTCGGCAAACGGCCGCATCACCGTTCAGACCCAAGGGCTGGCGCAGACGCTGCCCTACGACCGGCTCGTCATCGCGGCGGGCAGCCAGCTCGTCCATCCCGACATTCCTGGTTTGACCGAGCACGCGTTCGACGTCGATACCTTCTCAGGCGCAACGAAACTCGCGGCGCACTTGCGCGGCTTGCCGTCGCTTGCGAGTGCGGCGAGTCCGTTTACGGCCGTCGTGGTCGGGGCCGGCTTGACGGGAATCGAACTGGCAGCCGAACTGCCGGCGCGCTTGCACGGCATCGCGGGCGACGCGCATCGCGACGCCGTGCATGTCGTGCTGGCCGATCGCTCGGCGAAGATCGGCCAGGCGATGGGCGGCGCGCAGCCTGTCATCGAGCGCGCCATGGATGCGCTCGGCGTCGAGATGCTCGCCGGCGTGTCCTTGCAGTCGGTGGACGTCGACGGCGTGGAGCTCACGAATGGCAGGCGCATCGATGCGGCCACGGTGATCTGGTGCGGCGGCATGCGCGCGAACGCGTTGACCGCGCAAATCCCCGTGACGCTCGATCCTTTTGGACGCCTTCCGGTAGATGCCTTCATGCGCGTGGAAAACGTCCCGCATGTATTCGCTGCGGGTGACTGCGCGCGCGTGTTGATCGACGGCGCACGGCCATCAGTCATGTCATGCCAGCACAGTCGGCCGATGGGACGCTACGCCGGTCACAACGTCGTCTGCGATCTGCTCGGTGGCGAGATGCTGCCGCTTCATATCGACTGGTACACGACCATTCTCGATCTCGGTCCCTGGGGTGCGGTGTACACGGAGGGCTGGGACCGGCATCTCGTGTCCGAAGGCGACACCGCCAAGGCGACCAAGCAGACCATCAACTGCATACGCATTTATCCGCCGCGCACGGGCCTTCGAGACGAGATCCTGCAAGCCGCCGCGCCTGTCGTGCAGACACCGCCGCCAACCGCCGCGGCTCGTTGAACCTGCGGAGTTCGCGAGCGACGCCGACGATTATGACCAGTACGGCAGTGACGGGCAGCCCGCAAAACTAACGGCTCAATGTTCAAGCGGCGTCGTTGCATTCGAGCTGCGCTTCGATGGCCGCCTTATCGATCACCGACCACACCTGCTCGATCTTTCCATTGCGGAATTGGTAGAACACGTTCTCCGTGAAGGAAACGCGCTTGCCGTTGACGGCGAGGCCGAGGAACGTTCCCTTTGGCGTACAAACGAAGCCGAGCCGGCTGGCTATATAAGGCGGATCCGAAATCAACAACTGAATGTTGAAATAAAGGTCCGGAATTTCGCGGAAGTCTCTCTCCAGCATCTCGCGGTAGCCGGATAAGCCGATGCGCTGACCGTTGTAGTGCGCATCGTCGTCGACGTACTGCCCGAGGTTCGGCCAGTCCTGTTTGTTCAGGCAGCCAATGTAATCCCGGTAGAGTTTGTAGAGGTCAGGCGTGTCCACGGCAATGGCTCCGTCCTTGTACAAGGTCCGTGCTGCGAGGCAGGAAGAATTGAGATTCTACCGCCGTGGATAAACCGCTCGGAAATCGCAGCGATGGCACGGCCTCAGGCTGTCCCGCCGACTTGCGCCCGCTGCTGCGCGTCGACCGTCTCCAGCACCGCTTGCACGACCCGCTCGACGCTCGGCCAGTTCCGCGCAGGTTCGCCCGCGACATACTGCTCAGGCGACACACTGCGATACGGCGGCGGATAACCCCAGATAGCGTCGTGCCTATCGGGTCGGGTGATGCTCCCGCCGATCACGGCAACGGTCGGACGACGAAACGCGGCGGCGACGTGCATCAGCATCGTGGAGTTCGTCAGCACGACGTTGGCCTCTTCGGTTAGAGCGAACATGACGCGCATCGGCACCTCGCCTGCCAGCGAGCGGACCGGCACGCCCGAACCCGCCGCGGCGATCGCCTCGGCGGCGCGCGCCTGATCCGCTTTGCTGCCGACGATCACGATGTCGCACGCATCGCCGGCTTGTTCCAATGTCTGCGCGATCCGCGCGAGCGCGGCGCCGACCTGGCGCGCGTCCCATGCCTTGGTCGGCACGCCGGCCCCGACGCCGACGATCAACCGCACGGTACGGCGCCCCGGCACGTTGCCCACATTCCAGAGTTGCGATGCGGTGGCGCGCTCGTCGCCGGTCAGGAACAGTTGCGGGCGCGCTTCCGGCAGCGCCGTCGCGCCGAGCAGTTCGCCCTGTGCGAGCGCGGCGCGGCCGCATTGGCGGGCCGCGAATTCGATAAACGCCTGACACCCGCTCCAGCCGCCGCGATAGCCGCGCACGCCGATGCGATACCGCACGCCCGTGCGCATCATCAGCAGCGCGCCCATGTAGCTGCCGAGCACGTCGATACCCACATCGAAGCCGCCGCGCGCGCGCAGTGCGGCGATCTGTGGAGACTTCCACAGAAAACGCAGCACGTTACCGTGCGAGCGGTCCTCGACCAGCTTGTTATTCCAGGGCGCGTCGATTTCCACGATCTCGTCGACGAAGGGATTGTTCTCGAGGATCGGACGCCCCCAACTGCCTACGCCGGCGATCAGGCGTGTCGTCGGAAAACGCTTGCGCAGCGCCTCGAAGAGCGGCGTGGTGGTGAGCAGTTCGCCGAAATCGTTCGGACGCAGCACGAGAATCTCGCGGGGCGTGTCGCGACTCGGATCGAACCGTTGCGGGTAGAAGCGGCCCATCAACCAGACCGGTGTTTCGATCAGCAGACTTTTCCAACCCATTGCGTCTCCAATGCGGCAGGCGGTGGCCGCCGTCGCCGCGCATCGGTTCGCGCCGACAGGCGTAGCTGGCGCGCCGGGCGCAGATGCGCCACAGGCGCCGCCCGGATCTCACGCCGATTGTGCATGGTTGCCGCAATGCGCTCTGTGTCCAGGCGTACAGAGCCGTGGACTGGGTATGCTCGCGCCGCGTTGAAATGCGGCCGGGCACGTCACGTGCTTCCGCATACGGGGCTATGAAGCTGACAGCCAAACAGACAACAAGGAGCAGAAAATGAAAGCAAAAACACTGATCTGCGCGACCGCTCTCGCCGCGATCTGCGCCTCACAAGGCGCCTATGCGCAGATTGCCGGGCTGCAACCGCTCGGCGGCACGGTCGAGCAAACCAAAATGCGCTGCTGAAGGGCTGGAGCGTGCGGCGCGCCCTTGTCGACGAGCCGGTCTACAACGATCTGAACGACAAGATCGGCAGCATCTATGACGTGATCATTTCGCCGGACCGTAAGGCGACGTATGCGGTCGTGTCGGTGGGCGGCTTCCTCGGCATGGGCAAGCACTATGTGGCGATCCCGGTGGATCACTTCGAGATCCGCGACGGCAACCTGTTCCTCGCCGGCGCGACGAAAGATGCGTTGAAGTCGGTGCCTGAGTTTGAATACAACAAGCTCGAAAAAGCCACCAAGCCACGCAAGGTCAAGGCGGAATAGTCGACGTGACATGCGCCGCTGCAAGCGTGAGACCGCTCACGTTCGCAGCGGCTTTGCGACAGCTCGCGCTTTTAGTGATTCGCGGCCGTGACGAGCTGCAGCGGCGTTTCAATCACGCTCGACAATTCGCTCTGCTTCTTTTGTTCGGTCACCGCCTTCAAGGCCACGTCGACGCCGAATACGGCTTGCCGCGCGGCGAACTGATTGATCGTGGCGAGCACGCGGCCATCGGCGATCAACGGCTTGATCGCGTCGATATCGTTGTAGCCGGTGACGTACACGCCGCCGGTTCTGCCCGCATCGCGAACCGCGTCGACTGCGCCCATTGCCATATTGTCGTTGCCGCACATCAACCCGCGAATCTGCGGATGCTCGCTGAGCATCTTCGAAGCGGCGTCGCGACCCTTCCCATAGTCCCAGTCGCCGGCCTGAACCGCGACGATGTTGATCCCCGCGGCGTTCATTGCATCCCGGCAACCGTCCGTGCGTTGCTGTGCATTGCGATCGGTTGAACTGCCTTCGATAATGCCTACCTGATCGCCCGCCTTGAGCCGCTCCGCCAGATAATTGCCCACCTGCTGCGCGCCCTTGCGATTGTTCGGGCCGACGAACGGCACGGAAATGCCGGCCGCGTCCTGAAACGCCTCGTCGAGCGGATTGTCGATCGAAACCACGATGATGCCCGCCTTGATCGCGCGCGCGACGACCGCCGTCAGCGCCTTCGAATCGGTCGGGGCAATGACGATCGCGTTCATCTTCGCCTTGATCATCTCCTCGACCATGCGGATCTGCCCAGTCGTGTCGCTTTCGGTGGCCGTGCCGCGCACCGTCAAATCGAATTGCGAGGCGTAGTGCTGCTGGTAGTTCTGCGCGGCGTTCGCCATCGCCACCGTGAACGGGTCGCCAAGCGACTTCAGCACGAGCGCGATCTTGAGCTTGCCGCCCGGCGTAACCGCTGCATTGGCCGCACCGCCGATGCCGGCCGCGGCCAGCGCGCCGGCAAACACCACCCGGCGACGCATCCTCCAGGACGACATCCTGCGGGGCGTCTTCTGCATCATCGAATCTCTCCTTCTAGGCCGCGCTGATGAATCGCAGTATTGCAGTCGGACGAAAGGCGGCCATAGCGCTGCCGGTTGTTCATCGATCGCCCATCAGCGCGAGCAAACGCGCGGTGATTTCATCGAACAACGGCCGGCTGTCGATCGCCTCGCTCAAGCAATTGTCCTTCAACTCCACCAGGAGAGCGCGAATGTTCGCCGACGCCTCCGGCCAATCGCATCGTTCGAGCAACTCTTCGAGCAGACAACCGTAGGCTCTGACTTCGAGGCGCTGAAGCGCGAGGCCGATGCTCCGATCGCCCAAAGCATAGAACGACGCCGCGCCGAAATCTCCCAACAACGCACGCCCCTGTCCGCCGTACAGGATATTGTGCGCGTACAGATCGCCATGCATGATGCCTTGCTCATGCAAATGACACGCCGCCGACGCGATACCGTACGCAATGCCCAACGCCGAAGCCATATCGAAGCGTGTGTCGGCGCCATAAATATCGCGCGTGCAGGATTCGAGACTCGGCGGACCGGCGAGGTTGGTGAATTGCGGATCGATCAGTTCCATCACGAGGCCGTGCGTACCGGCGGGATGATCCTTCACTTTCCCCGTCACCGGGATCAGGTTCGTATGATCGCCCGCGCGAATGCAGGCTGCCATTTCGCAGTCGGGCAACCCGTCGCTGGTCACTGCGCCCTTGAACAGTTTCACCGCGGCAGAGCGGGACGCGCCGTGCCGACCCGCAAGCTCCGCGCGATAGATGACACCGGAGGCGCCCTCGCCCAACTGCGCTTCGAGTTTCAAGTCGTGCCACGCTATCGCGGCGCTCGGCGTATCGATCAGCGCGGCCGCTTCGAGCGCTTCGCTGAACGGATTGCCGGCGTACGCCAGCCAGGACAGCCGCGGCAGACGCAGCAACCAGTCAGGCAGTCCATCGAGCTGATTCGCGGCGAGCCGCAGCAATTCGAGCTGCGAACAGGTCGCCAATTCCTCGGGAAGCGTTCGCAGACGGTTGCCCGCCAGCATCAGCTTTTGCAATTGCGTACAGCCGCCGATTTCGGCAGGCAACACTTCGATCTCGTTGTCCGTGAGGATCAACCAGCGCAATTGCGGCGGCAGCGCTTTGCCGGATACCTGCCGGATGCGGTTGGCCTTGAAGCCGACCATGCTCAATTGCGAACACTGTCCCAGCACTTCGGGCAATTCGGTGAACGGGTTGTCGGAGCCGAACAGAATGCGCAGCTTGCGCAGACGTGGCAGATCGTCGGGCAGCGAGGTGAGCGCGTTGCCCGACAGGTCGAGAACTTCCAGCGTGTCGGCGAGGTCGAAAATCTCGCGCGGAAATTCAGCCAGGCCGCAAGCCAGTTTCAGCCGGCGCGTGCCCGCGAGCTGGCCGGCCCGCAATTGATCAAGTGTCGTCGTCACAGTCGTGGAAGAGAGTCCGGTTGCCAGTACGCTTCAAATCGAAGGTATCAATTCTACTGAGTCACGAGCCTCGCGCGAAAACGGTTGAAAAGGGTTGTACAGTGATGCATCGTCCCGTCCAGAACAACGAGCCGCCGACTGTCATCGGTGGCGAGGAATTGGACAGCAAGATCCGGAGCGTAATCAGAGACAGCGAGGCTCACACTGTCGGATATTCGGCGCGCACGGCGCGCGTATTCGCAGACCCGCCTTGCGCGCATCTGCGCCTCCAACCAGTCAGGAGCAAGCAAAGTGACATACGCGTACAAGTTGATGGATTCGCCCGTCGGTCAGTTGAAACTCGTTGCGAACGGCGAGCACCTCGCTGCCATTCTGTGGGAGCACGACAAGCCGAACCGCGTGCGCCTTGGTGAGCTGATCGAAGCGAATGACCGGCCTGTGCTGATCGAGACCGAACGGCAGTTGAACGAGTATTTCGCCGGCACGCGGCATGAATTCGACCTTCCGCTCACGTTCCAGGGAACGGACTTTCAGAAGCAGGTGTGGACCGCGCTGTTGACCATACCGTTCGGCCAGACGCGCAGCTACTCGGAAATCGCAACGCAGATCGGCAACGTCAATGCAGTGCGGGCAGTCGGCGCGGCGAACGGCAAGAACCCGATTTCCATCGTGGCGCCGTGCCACCGGGTGATCGGCGCGTCAGGTGATTTGACCGGCTTTGCGGGGGGATTGGCGAACAAGATGCTGCTGCTGTCGCTCGAGGCCGGACAGACTTCGTTCGAAGCGGAAGCGGACGGGCAAACGGACATGTTCGCGCTCGAAGAAAGGGCGACGGTCAAGACTCAGATCAAATCCGAAGCTCAGACGAAACCCGCGCGCCACGCGCCGAGCCGCGGCACGCAAGCGTCACTGTTCGGAAATTGACCGGATGCATGGTCCGCGATGGCAGAGGACTCACTGCATCGCGTTGAACGCTTCGTGATAGATCGCATTACCGTCCGCATAAAGCACCTATCCTTAAGAAGCCCTTTGGGCGTCAACAGGAGGATGACATGCGCATGCTTCTCAACATACGAATCCCGCACGAACCGTTCAACACCATGGTGCGCGAGGGCACCGTCGGACAAGTGATCGGGAAAATACTGGAAGAAATAAAACCGGAAGCCGTCTACTTCACCGAGCAGAGTGGAGCGCGCGGAGCAGTCGTCGTGGTGGATGTCGACAACGCGTCGTCGATTCCCGCGCTCGCGGAGCCGTGGTTTCTGAAATTCAACGCCGACTGCGAATTGCGCATCGCGATGTTGCCGGAAGACCTGAAGAAAGCCGGACTTGAGAATCTCGGCTCGAAATGGAAATAGCGGTTGCCATCGGCGGTTCGCGAGGTGGACCGCCGATGGTTGCACCAACAAACAAAAACCGGCAGCACCGCGCTGCGATCAACCCAGTTCAAACGAGGTCACGCCGAACACGCGTTCAATAGACATGGCGGGCTGCTCCCGCGTATACATCCGCGCGGTTTCGAACACGCTCGTCATGCCATGCCGCTCGGCTAGCGCAATCGCATCCGCGTTGATCTCGGGCACATCGAAGAAAAACACTTCGCCGGCAATGCTCGACGTCAACGCGGAGAACAGACGAGCGGCAATCTCGTCGTTATCGGCGAAGAGCGGGCCGATCTTGTAGCCGGTCAAACAACGTCGCAACACGCCGTAGCCCACCACCTGGCCGTCGCGCACAGCAACTCGCGCCATCGCGCCAGGCTGCACAAGCCAGGCAGCGAGAAAGCGCTCGCGCGCAGCGGGAAAGCATTGTCGATCGTAGTTGTTCAAAGATTCGAAGGGCAGCGCCGAAGCATGCATCAAGTCGGCGTAGGGTTCGCCCTGAGCGATGTCTTGCGCGACGCCCTGAAAGCGGATGTTGCGATAGCCCAGCTGAAATCCGGACTTCCTGTAGTTCGCCTGTTGAGCGACCACGCCGTCCAGACCGACATTGCGGTTTCGCAAATACTCCATACCGTGCTGCCAGACGCGCATGCCGAAGCCTTGACCGCGAAACGCCGGTTGCACGATATAGAGGCCAATAAAGCCGAAGTCCTCGCCGTACGCGACAGCGGATAGACACGCCACCGGTTCGCCGCGCCATTCGCCGATGAAAAACCCGTGCGGGTCGGCCGCGCGAAAACACTCGGCATCGTGCAAGCCGGGATTCCATCCTTCCTGCGCCGCCCATTCGACCGCCAACGCGACGTCCGCCGCTGACATCGTGCGCACGACGAAATCGTCTGATTCGCTTACGTTCGTCTCGCCCATTGCTCCTCCAGCATCGCCGCAGCGGCCGTGGCCGCGACCTGGCAACCGAGAACGATGTGCGCCTCGGCCGTATCCTCGATGAAATCGTGGCTCACTCCGCCGATGCTCGGCACGAACATCATGCAAGCCGGCATGCAGCGGGCGATGACCTGCGCGTCGTGCGCGGCGCCGCTCGGCATGCGAATCCATTGGCCGGGCGCCACCGCCTCGGCGGCGCGGGCGAGATGGTCCGCGAGCGCCGCGTGCATGGTTACCGGTTGCATCGGTTCGTCGATGGTCGTCAGCTCGACGCTGATCGAGCCGCGCGCGTTGAAGTCCCGCACCAGCTCGGCGAGCCTGTCTTCCATCGCCTGCAGACGCTCGGCGTTCGCGTCGCGGAATTGGAGGTACATTTCCGCTGCGCCAGGCACGACGCTCAGCGAGCCTGGGTCGAGGTCGATGCGGCCCACCGTCCAGACGGTGTCGGCATCCGCGAGGTGCGCGAACGCTTCGTTCATCCGCGGGATGAAGGCCACCAACGCCGCGCCGGCGTCGCGCCGGATCGCCATGGGCGTCGTGCCGGCATGGTTGCGCTGCCCGGTGAAGCGCAGCCGCAATTCGCGCAGCCCGACGATCGTAGTGACGACCCCGATGGACTTGCCAGCCGCTTCCAGCCGGCCGCCCTGCTCGATATGCGGTTCGAGATAGGCAACCTGCCGGCCCGGCTCGAATCGCGCACGCGGCCGCCCGGCCAGACCCGCGGTGTGGAGCACGTCTTCGAGACGCTGGCCTTGCCGATTCGTGGCGTCGCGAATCGCCTCGTCGACGTTCTCGCCCACGAAACTGCGGCTGCCGAGCAAGCCGGAAAACGTGCCTTCTTCATCGATCCACGATGCGACGTCCACCGCGAGGTGACGCGTCGCCTCGTTTTCCGCGAGCGCGCGTGCAATCTCCAGCCCGTAGATCACGCCCATCGCGCCGTCGAGCCAGCCGCCGGTCGGCTGCGTGTCGGTATGCGAGCCGATCACGAGCGCGGGTCCGCTTTTACGCGAGCGTCCGAACACGGTCCCCACGCCGTCGATCGCGGCCTCGAGTCCCGCCTCCGACATGCGCCCGGCCAGCCATTCGCGCGACGCCAGATCCACCGGCGAAAGCGCCAGCCGAACAACGCCTGGGCCGGTGGCGCCGAAACTGCGTAGTTGCTTGAGATCGCTCAGCAACCGGTCCGGATCGATCCTCACCACGTTCTTATCTCCTTCGATTGTTAGTAAATAGCCCTGATGGTCGCATCGCGCACTAAATCGAATATGGACGCAGTTCGCAGGAGCCGCATCTCTCGTCACAGACTCGGTCGTCAAGCTTTCCCTGCCAGGTTCGTTGTCTGCGCATGATAGCCGCAGCCCGCGAACATCGTTCGCAATGGAGTTTCAACTTTGCACGCGCTCAGAACTGGGCGAAGAACGCCCGCGCCGCCACCATGCAGAACGACGCGACCAGTTCACCGTGATACGCCCGCAGCACTGCGGACGCGCCGCCGTCGGTCGCACCGCGGGCCACGGCCTGACTCGCGACCTCTGCCTTCGCGCCCGCGAATCCCTGCTTGACGCGCGCATACGGATCGTCGGGCCCGGCGACGGGAGAGTCCACATCCAGCACGGACGTGAGACCCGCGGACACGTTGGCGTTCTGCCAATGCGCCTGCTCGATGCGCGCGTTGAAAAAGAACACCGTGGGATCCGACGCGCCGCCGCACATCAGAACAGGGGCACGCGGCAGCCAGTTGCGCAAGTCGTTGCGCTTGAACGCCTGGCGCAACGGATGCTGAGGATTCGCTGCCGGTTTCATCGCGAGCGTCGGGTTGGGAAACGCGCCATCGGGATTGGCGGCGGCGTCCTCCAGCAGAGTCAGGCGATAGGCGTTGCGCACGAGATTGGTATCGCCGAAACCCGCGGCAAAGAGCGGTTTCAGGACCGGCGGCGTCAAAGGCGGCGAAGCGGGCGGCGTCATCGAAGCGTACTGCGATGCGGGCGGCACGCTGCTGAAGAGATGCGCGGGCGGCAGTTTGCCCGTGCTGAACAGCGTGTTGAGCGGCTGCAGGTTCGGCAGCAGCGTTTCGATAGCCGGCGCGTAAGCCGCTTCGTAGAAGTCGCCGGGCTGGCGATAGATATTCCCGTAGGCATGCTGATAACCCGTCACGATCAGCGTCGAGAAGAGCGTGGCGCCCAGGTTGACCTCGCCTTCGATGAGCGCGTCGGCGGTGGCGGCGAGTGCGTACGGCCCCGAACCCGGCGCGGACGCCGTCACCTTGACGCCGGCCGCCTGCAGCGCTCGATGCGTCGCCATTGCAACGAAGCCGCCTTGCGAATAGCCGGTGACGAACAGCTTGCCGTTTTCGCGCGTGCCTGCTTCGGGCTGCATGCCGGCTAGCGCCGCGCGTGCCGCCCGCAGCGAGTCGATCACATCGGCGGATTGCTGGTCGGCGTTGAGGTACGGGTGGTACGGGAGATCGGAGCCGGCGTAGCCCGCATAGTTGGTCGCCACCACGATATAGCCTTGCGCCGCATACATGGCCGCCACGCTGATGCCCTCCCCGGCGCCGTCGCCGTTGCCCGGGTCCGTTCGCGTGATATCGGCGAGGTTGTAGTTGCGATACGCGGTGGTGCCGTGCGCATAGAGCATGAGCGGACGCGGTCCGCTGCATGCCGCCGAACTTCCCGACGGGATCATCAATGCGCCGCTCGCGTGTGTGGACTCGCCCGCGCCGCCGATGGTCCGGTAGCGAAAGCTCACGATCTCGACGCCGCATGCGGGCGCGCCGGCTATCCGCGCAAGCTGCCGGCCGCCCGCGCTCGACGCCAGCAATTTCGCGAACTCCGCGGCGCTCAGCTTCAACGTGACGCGATGATCGAGAAGCTGGCCGCGGGCATTGCACGCTTCGCCGCATTGGGAATCGGCAGGCGCACCGGCACAGGCGCCCAGGGCGATACATGCCAGCAACCCGAGGGCCGCGTTTCGGATAGCTACCCACATGTGAGGCTCCGTCTTGTTGGTATGACGACGAGTGGCGGCCTTGCAGAGTGAGACGAGTATAGGTAAACCGGCCGGTTCAGCGCGGTTCGCCACTGGCATGCGCTAGCAACTCGTCGGCCCTCGACAGAAACAGCTTCAGCACCGGCGATGTATTCGACCTGCTATAGCCGATCACGAGATCGACGGTAGGCGTCTCGCCTTCCAGCGGCCGGCTGACCACCGACCACGGCAACAGGTTGGTCGCGTACTCGGGCATCAACGCGAGCCCGCGCGTAGAGGCGACCAGCGACATTGCCATGGCCAGGTTGTCGACGCCATGCTCGGGCGCGACAGTGATGCCGTTTTCGTGCAGATAGCGCTGGATCACGTCGTGCAGCACGCGCGCCTTGTTCGACGCCATGATGAAGGTCTCGCCGGCGAAATCCTCCGGGCGGATCGCGCTGCGCTCGGTGAGGCGATGGTCGCTCGGCATGAGCACGATGAGCTTCTCGCTGCTGACCACCCGATAGTCCAGATCGAAGCCCGGTTCGGCACGCAGAAACGCAAGGTCGAGCTTGCCGCGCGCGAGCGCGTCGGCGAGGTCAGGGGAATAGTGGCTCGACACCGTGACGTCGATATTCGGCAGTTCATCGCGCAACACCTGCATGGCGCGCGGCAGCCACGTCATTTCCTGGCCGGTCAGAAAGCCCAGCGCGAAAACCTGCTTGGAGGGCCGCGCCGCCCGGCGCGCGGCTTCGGTGGCGGCGTCGACTTGCGACAGCGCGAGCCGCGCGTGGTCGAGGAATGCCTTGCCCGCCGCGGTCAATTCGACGCCGCGCGCGCTGCGGCTGAACAACTCCGCGCCGACCTCGTCTTCCAGATCGCGAATCTGGCGGCTCAGCGACGGCTGCGACGTGTGCAGACGCCGTTCCGCCGCCACCGTCAGGCTGCCCGTTTCGGCGACGGCCACGAAGTACCGCAGATGTCGAAGCTCCATAAAACCTCTGTGAGTCTTACCGCGAATGGTATGCCTAGCAGGCATGCCCGTCAGCCTACAAAGTCTTTTTCCTTTGCACAAGCCCCCACTACATTACCCCTCATGCAGCGCGACGACAGACCGCCAAATCAGCTCCACGGCCTTTCGACACGCACCCGCACCCATACCTTCCATCTATATCGCCGAGGAACCGAAAATGACCACGACAGTTGCTTCGAACGACGCCGCCGCCGCCCGTCACACCCATCAGACCGCGCCGACCCGGTATGTCGACGCGAACGGCATCCGCTTCGCGTATCGCCGGTTCGGCAAGACGGGCGGCGTGCCGCTGGTGTTCAACATCCATTTCACCGGGACGATGGACCACTGGGACCCGGCCGTCACCGATGGCCTCGCGCGGGATCGCGAAGTCATTCTGTTCAACAACGCCGGTATTTCGAGCACGTCCGGCGAGGTGCCGGAGTCGATCGAAGAAATGGCCGCCAACGCCGCCGCGTTCATCAAGGCGCTGGGCCTCAAGCAAGTCGACGTGCTGGGCTTCTCGATGGGCGGCCTGATCGCGCAGACGCTGGCGATCGCCGAACCGGCGCTAGTGCGCCGCGTGATCCTGGTCGGCACCGGCCCGCGCAGCGGCGAAGCGATGCAATCGCTGACGCCCGAGGCCCAGGAGATCTTCGGCGCGGCGTATGCGCGAGCGGATCATCTGTGGCTGCGCGTGCACTTTTCGCCTTCGGATGCGAGTCAGACCGCGGGCCGCCGCTTCCTGCAGCGCTTCCGCCAGCGTAGCGAAGGACGCGATCCCGAGGCCAACGAGAAAGTCGCGCCGGCCCAACTCGCCGCGCTCGCCAAATGGGGCGCGCCGCGTGAGAACCCGTTCGACTATCTGAAGGCCCTCAGGCAGCCGACGCTCGTCGTCAATGGCGACCACGACGTGATCATCTATTCGATCAACTCGTGGATTCTTCAGCAGAACCTGCCGAACGCGCAATTGATTATCTATCCCGATGCCAACCACGGTTCGCTGTACCAGTATCCGGAGCGTTTTGTGGCCCACGTCGCGCAGTTCCTCGCCGACAGCGGGTCTGCGGTCTGAGCTACGGCCCTGCATTCACCACCTTGATTGCCTCGCACTCGAATCAACTCGAAGGAGTTTCACCATGAACGACCTCACAGGGAAAACCGCGCTCGTCACGGGCGCTTCACGCGGCATCGGCCGCGCCAGTGCTCTTGCGCTCGCCAAGGCCGGCGCACAGGTGCTGGTCCACTACAGCAGCGGCGAGAATGAGGCGGATGCCGTGGTCGCGGAAATTCGCGCGGCCGGCGGCAATGCGCAGAAAGTCGCCGCGAATCTGCGCGCGGCCGACGGCGCGCATACGCTCGCCAAACAGGTGCGCGCCGTGATCGGCCATCGGCTGGATATTCTGGTGGCCAACGCAGGGATTTCGAAGGGCGTCAGCATCGAGGACACGACCGTCGAAGACTTCGACGATCTGTTCGCCGTGAACGTGCGCGCGCCTTATTTCCTCGTGCAGCAGTTGCTGCCGGTGATGTGCAAGGGCAGCAGCGTGGTGCTGCTGTCGTCGCTCGCGGCGCGCGCCGCGGTCGGCACGCTGTCGGCCTACGCCGCCACCAAGGGCGCGGTCGATACGCTCGTCAAGCATTTCGCCGCCGCGCTCGGTGAACGTGGCATTCGCGTGAATGCGGTGGCGCCGGGTGTGGTCGAAACCGATATGTCGAACTTCACGAAGACCGACACCGGACGCGCAGCGACGCTGGGTATGCAGGCGCTCAAGCGCGTGGCGCAACCGGACGACATCGGCGGCGCGGTGGCCTTTCTCGCCTCGGATGCCGCGCGATGGGTTACCGGCGAAACGTTGCATGTCGACGGCGGTTCGAAGCTTTGAATCCGCGAACGGGATTCCGTTTGTGATCGCGCCGCGAAGACTCTCTGGAATGCCGCCGATGTGTGGCGGCACGCCGTGAGTCTTCGCCGGCGCGAGTTGGTACGCGTCTCAAGCGGCAAGCGAGCCGCTTACTTCCACAAAGTGCGGCCGAAAAATGTCAGCGTACGGTCCCACGCAAGTTGCGACCACACGGGATCGAACTGCGTCCTCGGAATACGGCCCGGGCCCACCGCCGTTTCGTTCGCGAACGCGTGGTGCGCGAGATAGCGGTGAAACTCGACGTCGACACTCGCTTCCTTCAGTTTGCTTTCCAGTGCATCGACCGTTTCAGCCACGAAGAAGTCGTCCTGCAACGCCCAGTGACCGATCAGCGGTGCCTTGATTTTCGATGCGTCGATATATTCCAGCGGCGGGAAGCCATACCAGACCACGCCAGCGGACACTTCAGGGATATTGCACAGCGCGAGCAAGGTCAGCGCGCCGCCCATGCAAAAGCCCGTCACGCCGACATTCGTCGCGTGCTGCTTCAGATACTGGACGGCTCCGCGCACATCCTGCGTGGCGGCGTCGCCGAAATCGAGCCCGTCGAGCAGATGGTGGGCTTCTTCCTCTTCCACCGTAGTTTTGCCTCGGAAAAGATCAGGCACCAGCGCCAGATAGCCGCACTGCGCGAGCCGGTCAGCCACGCCGCGAATCTGGTCGTTGACGCCCCACCACTCCTGAATCACGACGATGGCGGGCGCACCCTCCAGCTTCTGCGGCTTGGCGAGATAGCCCTGGATCTGCTGGCCGTCGGGCCGGCTAAAGGTGATCATCGAACCTGCTGTCTGTGTCATCTGTTGCTCCTCGAAGTAGACGAAATCGCTAGCATAGTCCCAGCGTGGCAGGTTCTGCTTGCCCGCTGCCGCGTCAGGTCCGGTCGGTACGAACAGCGCGCTCTGCAGCGAAGGAATTTACCGCCGGTCACCAGCTTGACGTGATCGAGTTGCAACGCGATGAAAGGCCGCTTCGCCTCGTCAATGGAATCCACGGCCATCAAAAAGGCGGAGCGGCCAGGTGTGCTTCAAGTCTGGAAATAGCGCGGCCGGTCGAGGTCGGCGATCAAACCCGGCTGTCTTGGCGCCCAGTCCAGCAGCTTGCGCGTCTGCTCGCTCGAAGTCGGCGCGTCCAGCCCGGCAAACAGCGCGAACCAGCCGAAATGATCGGCTGCCTCATCGACCGTTTGCGCGACCACCGGCACGTCCAGGCGTCGGCCGATCACAGCGGCGATCTCCTTGAACGGCACACCTTCCTCGGCAATGGCGTGATACCGGCTGCCGGCGACGCCGCGTTCGAGCGCGAGCCGGTAGACACGCGCGGCGTCGTGCCGGTGCACCGCGGGCCAGCGGTTGAGGCCATCGCCGATGTACGCCGAGACGCCCTTTTCGCGCGCCACGCCGATGAGATGCGGAACGAAGGCGTGGTCGCCATCGCCATGCACCGACGGCGGCAGACGAACCACCGACGCGCGCACGCCACGCGCCGCCAACAACGCAGCCGTCGCCTCCGACACGCGAGGATAGGCGTCCGAGCGTGGCACCGCCGCATCGTCCTCGGTCGCGAGGCGGCCCGACGCCAGCAACGCGACGCCGGAGGTCACGAGCAGCGGACGCTCCGTGCCGACGAGCACGGAGCCGAGCGCTTCGATGGCGCGCCGGTCCAACTCGCAGTTCTCCGCGAACCGGGAGAAGTCGTGATTGAAGGCCGTATGGATTACACCGTCCGCAGCGGCCGCTCCGGCTTTGAGGCTGTCGAGATCCTCGAGCGAACCACGCAGGACCTCCGCTCCGGTCCTGGCCAGCGACTCGGCCGCGGCGTCCGAGCGCACGAGGCCGAGCACCGAATGTCCGGCGGCAATGAGTTCGGCAACCACGGCGGAGCCGACGAATCCGGTCGCTCCGGTAACAAAGACGCGCATCGTAAGACCCTCCAGTTGAAAACGAAGGTCGACTATCGGCGGGGTTCCTTCAGAGATGAAGTAGTGACGTTTTAGGGGTATACGCACTAACAGCTTGAGCGATTCAGATGTCAGGCAAGCATCTTGCTGATCTAACCAAAGATAAATCGAGTATTTTCAATGCCGGGAGCGCGGGATGCATCAGTTGAACCGCTTTGCCTTATTCATGCTGCTGCCGCTCGCCGCGTGCGCGGCAGGACCGTCGAGTCCCACCGATACCGGCTTTGGCCCATCACCGGTATTGCCCGCGCCGGAATCGTCGCTGATGACCACGGTTAATATCGCGCCCGTTCAGGCGCGGCCCGCCGACTTTCGCCC
Source organism: Paraburkholderia phytofirmans (assembly GCF_046028095.1). Lineage (GTDB taxonomy): Bacteria > Pseudomonadota > Gammaproteobacteria > Burkholderiales > Burkholderiaceae > Paraburkholderia > Paraburkholderia phytofirmans_A. Next base: position 677,207 of record NZ_JAQQDJ010000004.1, on the reverse strand, counting down.
TACCGCGCCAAATGGCTTTGTCGTGACGGAATTCGGCCGCGGCTTGACTCATCCGCGCTGGCTCTACACATTGCCGAACGGCGACGTGCTCGTAGCGGAAAGCAATGCACCCGAGCAGCACGACGAAGGTAGCGGCATCTTCGGCTGGGTTAGAAAACAGGTGATGAAGCGCGCGGGAGCGGGCACGCCGAGCCCCGACCGTATCGTGCTATTGCGCGATACCACCGGCAGCGGCGTCGCCGATCAGCAGACCGTGTTCCTCAGTGGCCTGCACTCGCCGTTCGGCATGGCGCTGATCGGCAATCAGCTCTATGTCGCCGATACGGACGCCATTCTGCGATTCGATTACACGCCCGGCGCGACGCAGATCGCAACGCCTGGCGTGAAGGTGGCTGATCTGCCGGCTGGGCCGATCAATCATCACTGGACCAAAAACATCCTGGCTGATCGTGCGGGCAAGCATCTCTACGTGACGGTGGGATCGAACAGCAACGCGGGAGAAAACGGCGCTGACGCCGAAGCGGACCGCGCACGGATTCTCGAATTCGACGTGGCGTCGGGCCAGATGCGCCCCTTCGCGACAGGCTTGCGCAACCCTAACGGAATGTCCTGGCAGCCTGACAGCGGCGCACTGTGGACAGCGGTCAATGAGCGCGACGACCTGGGCAACAACCTCGTGCCCGATTACATGACATCCGTGAAAGACGGCGCGTTTTACGGCTTTCCCTACAGCTATTACGGCCAGCATATCGACACGCGCGTCAAACCTCAGCGCCCCGATTTGGTCGCCAAGGCCATCGCCCCGGACTATGCGCTCGGCAATCACACGGCATCGCTCGGGCTGGTTTTTTATGACCGGACGCTGTTCCCCGCGCATTACCGCGACGGCGCTTTTGTCGGTCAGCATGGGTCGTGGAATCGCAAGCCGTATAGCGGCTACAAGGTGGTGTTCATCCCCTTCGTCAAAGGCCAACCCGCGGGTGCTCCGGAAGATTTCCTGAGCGGCTTTCTGACCGCCGAAGGTCACGCCGTGGGTCGGCCAGTCGGCGTCGCGGTGGATAAGCGTGGCGCGCTGCTGGTGGCGGACGACGTCGGCAATGCGGTCTGGCGTGTCGCGCCGCGTACCGAAAACGGCGCGGCAGTCGGCACGCCGCCGGCGCAATGACAGCGGATCCGCCAAACGCTTATCGGCAGCACAACGGCGAACACTCTAGTCCCGCAAATCAGAACCGCTCCAGCACGCCAAGCTGCACACCCTTGACCGGCGCGCCCGGATACGCAACCGGCAGCCCGGTCACGTTGACGCCGCGCAGGGTGAAGCTGGCATCGTCGTGATTGGCCAGGTAGGCGCCGCTAAAATAGAACAGCAAACTCCGCGAAAAGTTGTATTCGAACGCCACGCTGAACTGGTCGGCGCTCGCGCCGGCTCCTGTATAGTCGCGCACATGCGCATAGCCCAGCGACGCGCGAGCACTCGGCGAAAAACTGTACTGCGCCGACAGCGAGCCACCCGCGCCGTGATAGAGCGGCGTGCCGCCATCGCCGTTGAAGAACGCGAGCCACACACGCACCTTGTCGATCGCGTAGGTCGCGCCACCGAGATTCGCCCGCAGCGCGCCCGCGCCGTGTGTCTGCTGTCGCGCGTAGAGCAGTCTGAGGTTGTCCAGCTGATAGGCGGCGGTCACGTAGTATCCGTCGATGCCGTTGCCGTCGTTCTCCGACGGATCGCGCGTGGCCGTCATCACAGTCGCGCTGAAACCGCCGACGACCGGCGAGAAATACGCGATCGCGTTGCTGGCGTAGGGCGTGATCTTCGACAGGTTGTTCAGTCCGGACGCGATGGTGCCGGCGCCGAACGCATCGAGGTCGCCCTTGAACGGGATATAGATGGGTGAGTATTGCCGGCCGAAACGCACCTCGCCCCAGGCGTTGCGCGCGCCGATCCACGCTTGACGGTTGAATAGAACACCTGGAGTTTGAAGCGTGCCATCTACCGAGCTAAAGCCGTTTTCCAGCGTGAAGATGATATCGGTGCCGTTGCCGAGCGGCTCGCTGCCGCGCAAGCCGACGCGCGAACCGCGATAGGCACCCGAGTCCAGACGTGGAGTCCAGCCGGACCCCGGGTCGGTTATTTCGAGGCTGGTGTCAAGCACGCCGTACAGCGTGACGGTACCCGCGCCGCCATCGGAGGCCGCCACGCCAGGCAAGCAAAATAGCAGCGCCGCGCCTGCTACGCCCGCGTGCCAACCCACACGACGGCTCCAGGCGGCGACCTGCGCCACCGGATTCCACGTTCGTCGCGGCTTGTCGATTCGAGTTTTCGCGGCGTCGACCAGATGCAGTCCCCCATAGGCACGTCGAGCGTGTGTTACGGAATGAGGGCGCTCACCGTCGCATCACGACTGGAATGTGAACGGGTGTTGAACGGCCCAGCAGCGAACATAACAGACCTGAGCCGGTTTGCAATTTTCAGCGCTGTGAATTCAGAGCGTTCAGGCCCGCGTGGGACCGCATAACCCTCAAACGACGGCCGCAAATCCGCGCGCTTCTTTCGCTGCTGGCCTATGGATTCGCAACAGCCCGGCGCCCTCGTCTGAGCCATGCTGCTGCAAGTTGAACTGGCTGATCGACACCTGCAGCAGCCTCGCCTGTTCGGTCAGTGTCTGCGCCACCGCAGCGGCCTGCTCGACGAGCGCCGCGTTTTGCTGCGTCACGCTATCCATCTGAGCGACGGCGTCGCCGACCTGATCGATGCCCGCGCTTTGCTCGGCGGCCGCCGCCGCGATATCGCGCATGACGCCCGACACTTTCGCAATGGCCTCGCGCGCGGAATGAATCGTCGCGCCGGTTTGCCCGACGAACTCGGCGCCGGTGCCGACCTTGTCCACCGCGTGGCTGATCAGCGTGCGGATTTCCTTCGCTGCCGCCGCGCTACGCTGCGCGAGCGTGCGAACCTCGCCGGCGACGACCGCGAAACCACGCCCCGCATCGCCGGCGCGGGCCGCTTCGACCGCCGCGTTCAGCGCGAGAATATTGGTCTGAAACGCAATGCCTTCGATGACCGAGATGATCTCCACCATCTTGTGCGACTCCGTCGATATCTCCTGCATCGTCGATACCGCTTGCGCCGCCATCTCGCCGCCGCGATTGACGATCTGCTCCGCGCCGGCGGTCAGTTGGCTCGCTGTCTGCGCGTTCTCCGCCGTTTGCCGGACCATCGCCGTCATTTGCTCCATGCTCGCCGCAGTTTCCTCGAGCGATGCCGCCTGATTCTCCGTGCGCGCCGACAGATCCGTGTTGCCGCCGGCAATCTCACGCGCGCCCGTCGCCACTTTGTCGGCCGCGCCTTTGATCTGTTCGATCGTGTGAGCGAGCGCGTCGCGCATAAGGTGCATGGTGTGCAGCAGGCTCGACTCGTCGCCGTGACGGAGAGCGATGGGAATGGCGAGGTTGCCCCGGGTGATTTCACCGGCCACTTGCGCAACGTAGACCGGATCGCCGCCGATCGTGCGCCGGATGCTGCGATTGGTCAGCGAGACAAGCGCGGACAGCAGCAGCGCCACGACCGCAAAGATTCCGCCGACGAAATACAGCGACTCCTTGAACGCGGCGTCGATGTCATCCACGTAAGCGCCCGTGGCGATGATCCAGTCCCACGGCGCGTAACGCACGACGTAGCCGATCTTGCCGACCGCGGCTGACGCCGGGTCCTGCGGATGCGGGAAAACATAATCGACGAAGCCGCCGTTCGGCTTCTGCGCGACCGCGGCGAACGTTACGTAGTGGTGACGGCCGTCGGCATCCGCGGTACCGGCGAGATCCTTGCCGTTCAATGCAGGCTTCATCGCATGCATGACCATACGCGGTGTCGAATCGATGACGAGGAAATAACCGTCCTCGCCGTAACGTATGCCGCGCAACCGTTCGAGCGCCTGCCGGCGGGCGTCCGCTTCGCCAAGCGCGCCGCTTTGCGCCAGCGCCGCATATTCCGTCACGATGCTAAGCCCGACATGCGCCACGTTCACGAGATCGTTTTTGCGCTCCTCGATGCGCGTCTCCCGCGACAGCCACGCCGCCGACACCGACACGCCGAGAAGTGCCACGAGGCTGACGACCAGCGGCAGCCAGAGCTTCTGTGTGAAACTGAATCGGACCATGCACGCGCCCCACGTCGGTATCGAATGATCGAGCCGGGTCTCATCGTGGCAACAGGTGCCGATATGGCATCGGCGCGCCGTTGCGTGAGTGCGACCACCCGATTCATTTATCGGCAAGCGCGTGCATGTTATGTGTAGAGACAAACCCTTTGCGGGGAATCAATGAGCATGAGCGAACGCCCCGCGTTCGCCCCTGCCGTTGCCTCAATGCTTCTCGTATTCATCATGCCGGCGCCACCACACACCCGTTTCGTTACGTCCTTTGGGAGCGCGGTCAAGCCACTGATACATGCCCCAGAGCGCGTCCACGCCGCGTCCGTAAGTGGAATACGTGTGGTACACGGCGCCGTGTTCGAGCACGAACGCGCTCATGCCGGGTCTGTCGAGCGAATACGTGGGCGCGTCGGTTCCGCAGGCGGTCGCGAACTCGACCACGGGCGCCGGCGCCGGTGTCGCATCCATTGCATGGCCGCCGCGCTGAAAATTGTATTCGGCGGTGCCTTCACGCTGCTGCTGCTCGGTGAACGAGACGTTGATGTCGAAGTTGAAGTCGCTGCCCGCCGACGACGCCCACGGAAACGTCCATCCCATGCGCCGCTTGTACGCCTGCAGCTTCGCGAGCGGCGCCCGCGATACCGCCGTCATGGCCACATCGTGATTCGCCAGATGGACCACGGAACCATCGAACCCGTCGGCGACCGCCGAACACGACGGACAGCCCGCGGCATAGTCGGGGCCGAACATGAAGTGATAAACGAGCAACTGCGAGCGTCCGCGGAAGAGATCGGCCAGCGAGGCGCTGCCTTCATCGGTCTCGAACCGGTATGCCTTGTCGATGCGAACCCAGGGCAGCGCTTGCCGCTGCCGGGCCAGTTCGTCGCTCTGCCGCGTGAGCGCCTTTTCCGCTTCGAGCAGTTCGAGCCGCGCGGCCAGCCATTCTTCCCGTGTGCCGATGCTGTGTTTCGTCGTCATGCTTGCCTCCTTGCTTCGCTATGCGAAGTGCTGTGGGTGGGTCGTGCTAGATTAGCCCCGGGCTTCGAACGACGGGAGTGACAAGTGTGGCGTGATTCACCTCGAAGATGGACTCGCTAGTCACGGCGGCGGCGCGCGCGCTCGCCGCGGGCGATCCGCTCGGCGCGCTGAATCGCGTCGCCTTGCGCGACGACGCGCCCGCGCTCGCGCTGCGCGGCATCGCCATGGCGCAGCTCGGCGATCTGGTGCGGGCCAAGGCGCTCTTGCGAAGCGCCGCGCGTGCCTTCGGTGCGCGAGAACCGGTGGCCCGCGCACGATGTGTCGTCGCCCAGGCTGAGATCGCACTCGCCTCGCGCGATCTGAACTGGCCCACGAAGGCATTGGACGCCGCACGCGCCACACTAGAAGCGCACGGTGACCGTCTCAACGCTGCGCATGCGCGCTATCTCGCGGTGCGGCGCCTGCTGCTCATCGGGCGTCTCGACGAAGCCGAACGCGCGCTCGCCGGGCTCGATCCCACGCCGTTCCCACCCGCTTTGAGAACCGCGCACGAACTGGTGGTGGCCGGTGTCGCGCTGCGCCGCCTTCAAACCAAAGCGGCACGCGCGGCACTGGAGCGAGCCCGGCGCGCAGCGGGCCTCGCAGGCATCCCTGCTCTGACGGCGGAGGTCGATAACGCCGCGCTCGTTTTGAACGCACCCGCGGCTCGACTGCTCGCGCGTGGCGAGGAACGTCCGTTGCTGCTCGACGAGGTGGAAGCGCTGCTGGCATCGAAAGCATTGATCGTGGACGGATGTCGTCACGTGGTGCGCGACGCGGGCACGGTTATCTCGCTCGCCAGCCGGCCGGTGTTGTTCGTGCTCGCCCGCGCACTAGCCGAAGCGTGGCCCGATGACGTATCGCGCGACGTGCTGGTCGCGCGGGCCTTCAGGGCCAAGGCCGCCGATGAATCGCATCGCGCGCGCCTGCGGGTCGAACTCGGGCGGCTGCGTTCGGTGCTTCGCACCGTGGCCGGCGTGAGCGCGACGCGGCGCGGGTTCGCGCTGGTGCCGCGACATGGGCAAGAGGTGGTCGTGCTGGCGCGGCCTGTCGAGGACAAACATGCGCCCGTGCTTGCCTTGCTCGCGGACGGCGAGTCGTGGTCGAGTTCGGCCCTCGCGCTTGCGCTCGGCGCGAGCCAGCGCACCGTGCAGCGAACCCTCGATACGCTCGCGGCGCAAGACAAGGTGCAGTCGTTGGGCCGAGGTCGCGCGCGTCGCTGGATGACGCCGCCCATGCCCGGATTCACGACGACCTTGTTACTCCCCGCTCCGTTGCCGATTGATTAGGATGGCAACACGAAAACCACGAGGGACACGTCATGAAACGATCAGCCGCTGAAATCATCAAAGAGTACGGACCTTTTGAAGGCATAGACCGCGTGCATGGCGTGACGTACGACGGCCAGCACATCTGGTTCGCGACGGGCGACGCGTTGAACGCGCTCGACCCGGAGAGCGGCAAGCAGGTCCGCTCGATCGATGTCGCTGCGCACGCGGGTACGGCCTTCGACGGCGAGCATCTGTTCCAGATCGCCGAGGACCGTATCCAGAAGATCGATCCCAAGACCGGCCGCGTGCTCGCCACGATTCCCGCGCCGGGTGGCGGCGCCGACTCGGGACTCGCATGGGCCGAAGGGACGCTGTGGGTCGGACAGTATCGGGAGCGCAAGATCCATCAAGTCGATCCGCAGACGGGCGCGATTCTGCGCACCATCGAGTCCAATCGCTTCGTGACCGGCGTCACGTGGGTCGACGGTGAACTTTGGCATGGCACGTGGGAAGGCGACGCAAGCGAATTGCGGCGCATCGATCCGCGCACCGGCGAAGTTCAGGAGCGGTTGGAAATGCCCTCTGGGGTCAGCGTGTCGGGACTTGAATCCGATGGCGGCGACCGGTTCTTTTGCGGCGGCGGAAGCAGCGGCAAGGTACGGGCGGTGCGGCGGCCCAAGTGAGATTGTGAGGTGAGCGCCGATTGCAAAAGCAAGCCGCAATCGGCACCTGCATCAGCCTATTGGCGCTCGCGTCCCGGCAAGTCCTGCAGCAGATCCATGAACGCCCGCACCTTCGCGCTCAGCAAGCGCCGCGAGTTGTACAGCGCCCAGATCTCGACCGGCGGTCCATCCGCCACACCCCAACAAACGAGCCGTCCCGCCGCCACATCCTGCTCGACCAGCAGTTTAGGCAACATCGCCGCGCCCACTCCATCGAGCACCGCGTCGCGCACCATCAGCAGCGATGAGAGCCGCAGCACCAGCATCGGCGCGAGCGATCTCAGACCGCTTTCCGTGCGCACGCTCCACGTCGCATTCGCCGATGCCGCCACCAACACGACCGCGGGCACCGCCAACGCGGCAGCATCGCCAGCGGCCCATGGAGGTATCGACATCGTGGGTGCAGCGACCAGCAGCAGTTCGTCGCCGAGAATGCGCCGGCCCACGAGTTGCTGCTCAGGCGCAGGATTGATGCGGATCACCATGTCGTAGCCGTCCTCAACCGGATCGACAACGCGGTCTTCCGCAACCACTTCGAGTTCGACCTGCGGATAGGCCAACGCAAAACGCGTCGCGATCCGCACCAGCACCACGTGCGCGAACACGACCGGCGCGCTGATCCGCAATCGTCCGCGCGGCACCGGCGCGCGCGACGCGACCGCCTCGCCTGCCTCCTGAATCTCCGCCATCAACCCCCGCGTGCGCTCGTGGAGCGCGAGACCTTCTTCGGTCAGCCGCAGCGTGCGCGAGCCTCGCTCGATCAGCCGCACGCCAAGCGTTTCCTCCAGCTCCGCCACGCGCCGCGACAGCGTGGCCTTGGGGCGGTCGAGCGCCCGGCTGGCCGGGCCGAAGCCGCCGTGCAGCGCAACCGCATTGAAATCGGCCAGTGACGTCAAATCCATGATCGCTCCACATATGAGACGAGGTGTCTGAATTTTTGCACTTTCGTTACTCAAATGGAACATCTATTGTGTGTCTACGGGCTGACGTTCAGCCCATCCACCTCAAGGAGAAAGTCATGGCAATCCTCGTAACCGGCAGTACAGGCGTTGTCGGCAAGCAGGTTCTCGAACATCTTCTGGCTGGCGGCGGCGCGCAAGTTCGCGCGCTGACTCGCTCACCGGAGAAAGCGCAATTCCCGGACGGCGTCACCGCGGTCCAAGGCGACCTGTCCGACGTGGACGGCTTGCGCCGCGCGATGAACGGCGTGAGCACGCTGTTCCTGCTCGCACCCAACGCCCCTGACGAACTGACCCAGGCGCTGCAGACCCTGAGCGTGGCGCGCGAAGCCGGCGTGAAAGGCGTGGTGTATCTGTCGGTGTTCAAGGGCGCCGAGTATGTCGACGTGCCGCATTTCACCGGCAAGCAAACGGTCGAGCGCATGATCGAACACTGCGATCTGCCGGCCACCGTGCTGCGTCCCGCGTATTTCATCCAGAACGACGTGCGCCAGAAAGAGCCTTTGCTGACGCATGGCATGTACGGTATGCCGATCGGCGCCAAAGGTATCTCGATGGTCGACGTGCGCGATATCGGCGAGGCCGCCGCGCGCGAGCTGCTGCGCCGCGAGCAGTCTGCAACCCGCTTGCCGCGCGAGGCTTATGAGCTGGTCGGCCCTGATGCGATCACGTCGGAGGCCGTGGTGTCGATCTGGGCTGAAGCGCTGGGACGCACGGTGCGCTACGGCGGCGATGACCTCGACGTGCTCGAACAGCGCTTGAAAGCAGCCGCGCCAGGCTGGCTCGCTTACGACATGCGTCTGATGATGAGCCGCTACCAGCAGGACGGCGCGGTCGCATCGCAAGCGCAAATCGATCATCTCGCGACGCTGCTCGGCCGGCAGCCGCGCTCATATCGGGACTTCGCGGCGGAGATGGCGGCAGCCTGGAAGAACGGTTGAGCGATTAAATCGAGCGGCGAGGCAATGAGTCGCCCGATTCAACCCACCACTGCTTTTGAATAAGCGGATTGATTGTGGAGTTTCTGAAGCCATCGAATAAACACACGCTCAAGTTTTTCTCTCGCGCTGTCGTTTACACGGCATGCGCCGTGTGCCTCATCATTCGCGCCGCATAAACAACTCTAAATCTGGCCCAAGTACACACCACACCCCTTTCAATTCGTAATGAAAAAGTACATCGCACTCTTTGCCATTGCCGGCACGCTATTGACTTCAGGCTGCGCGACTGTTTCCCCCATGTCGCCCACCACCTCGACGAGTTCGGTCGACACCACGAAAAACTCATACGCGTTAATGACGGTGACGCTCAAGAACGCTTATCACACGAGTTATCAGCCGAGTCCTATCGTCGTGCATATGGAACGCGGGGCGGCCGACTCGCGCGAAGACCGTTTGAATTTCAAATTCGACGATCAGGCCACCACGACGAGCGACACGGGTAATCATTATTTCATTCGCCTTCCGCTGGCGCCGGGCAAATATGTGATGCGCGGCATTACCGGTCAAAGCGGCATATTCCCGTTCCACGGCATGTTCTTTACGCCGCTTCACGAAGTAGTCGAAATCAAACCGAATTCGATTGTGTATCTCGGCCATATCGACGCCACGATCGTCGAACGTAAAGACGGTGAATTGCGCGCGGGCCCGGTCATTCCGCTGGTCGATCAGGCGGTGGCGGGTTTCAGCGGCGGGACGTGGGATATCAGCGTGAGCGATCAATTCGACGACGATGTGACGGCATTTAAAAAAGACTTTCCGGCACTGACCAACGCATCGATCGATCGTGAAGTGCTGCCCGCCTGGGATAAACAGAAAGCCACCGAATGGTGGAATAACCACTGATTTCAAGCTGCAAATCCAAACGGCGCGCGCAGCGCAACCCGCTTGGCTGCGCCCGTTTCCAAACAAGCCGATAATCGCATGACCGACAGGAAGGAGACGCCACGGTCATGCGCAATCTCGACGAAAACACGATCACCGAAGCGGTTCTGGCGCGTCACGCGCACGCAGACGACGAGCGGCTGAAAACCATCGTCACGAGCCTCGTGCGGCATCTGCATGCCTTCGCGCGCGAAGTGAATCTGACCGAGAGCGAATGGGAACAGGGCATTCGTTTTCTCACCGACGTCGGCCATATCACCGACGACAAGCGCCAGGAATTCATCCTGCTCTCGGACACGCTCGGCTTGTCGATGCTCGTCACGGCGATGGCGAACCGCAAGCCGCCGGGCTGCACGGAAGCGACGGTCTTCGGGCCGTTTTTCGTCGAAGGCGCGCCCGCCTACCGAAACGGCGACGACATATCGAACGGCGCGCGCGGCGAGCCCTGCTTCGTGTCGGGAACCGTCAAGGGAGCGGACGGCGAAGCGGTGGCCAATGCGCGCATCGAAGTCTGGCAAGCAGACGCGGACGGCTTCTACGATGTGCAACATGCCGGTGACGACACGCATCGCGCGAGAGGCGTGCTCCATAGTCTCGCCGACGGGCGCTATCACTTCCGTTCCATCGTCGCCGAGCCTTATCCGATTCCACACGATGGACCAGTCGGGCGTATGCTCGCAGCGCTCGGCCGGCATCCGTGGCGCCCGGCCCATCTGCATTTCATGATCACGGCGCCGGGCTATGAGCGCCTCGTGACCCACGTGTTCCGCGAAGGCGATCAGTACCTCGATTCGGACGCGGTGTTCGGCGTCCGCTCGTCGCTCGTTGCACAGTGGAAGCACCATGAGGCAGGCACGGCGCCGGACGGTACGCCCATGACTACGCCGTTCAGCACGCTTGAATTCGATTTTGTGCTGAACCGATCCGTGTGACGCGGGTCACTCTCTTATCGCAGCAGCCATCCCTTACCGAGCCTTACTCCCATGGAAAAACGAGCACTCATCATCGGCGCGAGCGGCATTGTCGGCGGCAACCTTGCGGACCAGCTGCTTTCGAATGGCTGGCACGTCGCCGGACTTTCGCGCGGACGCACGCCAGTGTCGCCGGCGATCGAATCGATTACGGCCGACCTGCAATCGGCCGACTCCGTCAGCAAAGCACTCGCCGGCCAAGCGTTCAGTCATGTGTTCCTCACCGCGTGGTCACGCCAGGCGACTGAGAAAGAAAACATTCGCGTGAACGGCGCGATGGTGCGTCATGTGATGGACGCCGTGGGTCCATCCGGCACACTCCAACATGCCGCGCTCGTGACAGGACTCAAGCATTACCTCGGCCCGTTCGAAGCGTATGCAACCGGCGCGGTGCCGATCACACCGTTTCGCGAGGAACAGGGCCGCCAGCCGGTCGACAACTTCTACTACGAGCAGGAAGACCGTTTATTCGACGCCGCGCAGCGCTACGATTTCAGCTGGAGCGTGCATCGTCCGCACACGATCATCGGCTTCGCGCTCGGCAACGCGATGAACATGGGCGTGACGCTCGCCGTCTACGCAACCTTGTGCAAGCAGACCGGCCAGCCGTTCATCTTCCCCGGCTCGGCGGCGCAATGGAACAGCCTCACCGACATGACCGACGCGCGGCTGCTCGCACGCCACCTCGAATGGGCCGCAACGTCCGCGAAAGCGCGCAACGAAGACTTCAACGTGGTCAACGGCGACGTGTTCCGCTGGAAATGGATGTGGTCGCAAATCGCCGGCTACTTCGGGATCGAAGCCGTACCGTTCGACGGCGAAACACGTCCGCTGGAAGGCCGCATGCAGGACGCCGGCAAGGCATGGGCCGAGATCGCCGCGCGCTTCGATCTGAAGGAGGCCAATATCGGCAAGCTCGCCTCGTGGTGGCACACCGACGCGGACCTTGGCCGCCCGATGGAAGTACTCACAGATATGACCAAGAGCCGGCAAGCAGGCTTCCTCGATTATCAGAGCACGCCCGACTCGTTCTTCGCGCTGTTCGACCGGTTGAAGGCGGAGCGCATCATTCCCAGCGATACGCGCACACGGCTAGCGGCTTCGATTGAACAACGGTGACGCGTGGCTCGCGGCGGCGAGTTCCGAGGCCGCCGCGAGCAGTGTCGAGCCGAGGCTGGCCATGCGTTTTTCGTCGAGCCGCACAAGCGGCCCGGCAATACTGATCACCCCCATCGCGGGATAGCCGCGCCGCTGCACGGGCGCGGCCATTGCCGTCATGCCGGGAGCAAAGACTTCGTTGATCGTCGCGTAGCCTCGTTCGCGTGCGGCGTGCACGAACTTCAGCAGTCCGCTGATCGTGGTCGGCGCATTCGGACCGTATTGTTTCGGTTGCCCGAAGCCCTGCCGCGTGACGAGTTCGAGCGCGCGTTCGTCGGTCATCGTCATCATCCATGCGTGGCCCGTGGCGCTGCATGAAAGGATGGTGTCCATGCCCATGTCCGGGTCGTAGCGCAAACCCTTCAGCGCGCCCTGCGCCTTGGCGACCCACGTCAGCCGGTCGCCGTCGACAATTGCCAACCGCACCAGTTCGCCGGATGTTTCGGCGAGCCGGTCGAGCATCGTCTGCGCGATGTCGACGATGCCGGACGTCGCGAGAAAACCGAGCCCCAGGCCAACGAGCTTGGTGGTGAGCACGTAATCGCCATGCTCGCGTAACTGCCGCACATAACCGCATTGCTTCAGATCGACGAGCAGCCGATGGCACGCGCTGCGCGGAATATCGAGCTCGTCCGCGATCATCGCGAGCGGCGTGCCCTCCATCTGCGTGGCGAGAAATTCGAGTACCGCGAGGGTGCGTTCCGTAACGCCTGGCATGCCGGTCTCCACCTTTTCTGAGTTCTTCGCGCAGCCAGTTTTGCACATTATGAGATGAAATTCCACCCTGGAACGGCATCCCACCCAAGGGTGCTAACCTTGGTTTCAAGGCGGCGCGACGCGCACAGCGAGTTGAGAGCGCCCCGAGTTCATCGATCAGACAAGAGAGCGGGAAACGGTCAGCAGCGCTCATCGCTTGCGACTTGCACCCCGTGCGGCGACGGTTAAGGAGACAACATGATTCAGGACACACAACAAGGCACGCATGCTGCGATGCGCACGCGAGCGGTGACGGCGGCGGCCGTCGGCACCGCGCTCGAGTGGTTCGACTTCACGCTTTACGGCGCATTGGCCGCCACGGTTTTGCCCAAGCTGTTTTTCCCGTCGATGGATTCGACCTCCGCCCTGCTCGCCTCGCTCGCGACCTTCGGCGTGGGGCTCGCGGCGCGGCCGTTGGGCGCGATCATCTGCGGCCATTTGGGCGACAAGCTCGGGCGGCGCAACCTCATGCTCGGCACCGTCACGGTGATGGGCCTCGCCTCGATGCTGATGGGCCTGCTGCCGACCTACGCGAGCATCGGCGTATGGGCGCCGGTCCTGCTGGTGCTGCTGCGTATTCTGCAAGGCTTCGCGCTGGGCGGCGAGTCGACCGGCGCGCAGTTGATGGCAATCGAACACGCCAGCGCCGACCGGCGCGGCAAGTACTCCGGGCTGCTGGGCCTGTGTTCGCCGCTGAGTCAGATCATGGCCAACGGCGTGTTGCTTCTGCTGTCGTCCATGATGTCGGCGCAGGCGTTCGATTCGTACGGCTGGCGCATTCCTTTCATACTGAGCTTCATCCTCGTGGTGGTCGGCGTGTATATCCGCTTGCGAGTCAGCGAGACGCCCGCCTTCGTCGCGCTGCGTAAAACGGAAGTCGTACACGTGGGCAGCCCGCTGCGCGATGCATTGCGCCTGCACTGGAGAACCGTGCTGCGCTGGATGCTGTTCTTCTGTGGACCCGCGGCGATCTTCTACCTGATCGTGGTGTTCTCGCTCAGCTACATCACGAAGACGCTCGCTATCCCGAAGCAAACCGGCTTTCTGTTGCTGATGGGCGCGAATGTTTGCGCGATCGTCGGCGCGCTTGCCGGCGGCATGCTCAGCGACAAGATCGGCCGCAAGAAGGCGCTCGCGATCGGTTCAATCGCAACCTTGCTGATGCTGTTCGTGTACTTCCAGATTCTCGACACCAAAAGCTTTGTGCCGATGCTTGCGGCGATGGGCTTCTTCCTTGGCTTCACGCAGTTTCAAAGCGGCATTCAGCCGGTCGCGTTCGCCGAAGCGTTTCCGACCAATGTGCGCTACTCCGGCTCCGCGCTCGCCTATACCGGTGCGAATCTGGTGGCGGGTGGTCCGATGCCGGTGCTGGCGGTATGGCTTTTCTCGGTGTGCAACGGCTCGCCGTGGGGTGTGGTCGCCGTGTGCGTGGTCTTCAACGTGATTTCGCTCGTGATGATCCTGACGGCGCGCGAAACCCTCGGCATCGACATGAACCGCACCGACTCGACGGCGGCCGTCACGGGCGAAGCGGACTTTACGCCGGCGCACGTGAGCAACAGCCATCGCACGTAATACGCGCGGCGCTGCGGCGCCACGCTGAATCATCGAAATTATGCAAACAGGCGATCGAACAATGACTGAACTCGTATATGTACTGAATGGCTCGAACCTCAACATGCTCGGCAAGCGTGAGCCGCATCTGTACGGGACGACCACGCTCGCGCAGATCCAGCAGCAGGTGGAGGCGCTCGCGGTCAGGCTGGAACTTCAATGCGAGTTCCGCCAGACCAACAGCGAGGCCACCATGGTCGACTGGCTGCAGGAAGCGTTCGAACGCGACGCCGCGGTGATCATCAATCCCGCTGGCTTTTCGTTCGCGTCGGTGCCGGTCTTCGACGCGGTCAAGCTGATCGAGCGACCGTTGATCGAGCTGCACATCACCAACATTCACAAGCGCGATGAAACGTACCGCCATTCGCTGGTCTCGCGCGCGGCGACTGGTGTGATTTGCGGACTCGGTGCGAACGGGTATCTCGTCGCGCTGCAGGCGATGGCGATGGCGCTCGGGAAAAGTCCGAGCTTCGGCTGAGAGCGTCGAGGAGCAGGCCGGGTGGTGGGTGCCGCGCGACGCATGCGTCCGTTGTCACCTCGTTTCATCGGCCATCCGGACTGCCTGGATCAAGGGAGCGCCGATGCACTCCCTTGATTCGGAACCAAAAGCCAATTGCCTCTAACAGGCACTGACACCAGACCTAGTTCAGCGGGTGCGAGCAAATCTGAGGCAAAGCTGCGACGCTTTTCATGCGGGGTGCAGGTCTGTTCGCTTTCTCGTGGGCTTCACGCTCGTCGAGTTGGGCATACTGCCGGCCACGAGTTCCGCAACAGCTTCCGCAGTCGCTGCCGAGAGGGTCCACCCCAAATGCCCGTGTCCGGTGTTGTAGAAAATGTTGCGTCGGCGGCCGGCGCCCACTTTGGGCAACATGCCCGGCAGCATGGGGCGCAGGCCAGCCCACGGAACGACGCGCGCCGTCGACATGTCCGGAAAATGAGTCCGCGTCCAGTTGACGAGTGGCTGGATCCGATCAGAACGAATGTCACGGTTCAAGCCGTTCAGTTCAGCCGTTCCAGCAACACGGAAGCGATCGACGCCGAGACGGCTGGTGACAATCTTGGCGTTGTCGTCGAGCAGGCTGACCCAGGGCGCGGCTTGCTGGCTTTCTGTGTCATCGAGACACACCGTGATCGAATAGCCCTTTACCGGATAGACGTTCACGTGGTCTCCCACATACGCGGCTAGCGCACGACTTCCGACACCCGCACAAATCACGACCCGGTCGAAGTTATCCGTATCGGTCTGACCTTCGTGCGCGAAAGCAATCGTCAATTCACCGTCTGCCGCCTCGGAAATGGACTGCACGCTCGTGTCGTAGCGGAACTCGACCCCCAAACGCACGCAGGCTTCAGCTAGACCACGCGTGAACTTGTGAATGTCGCCGGTCGAATCCGATTCGGTGAAGAAGCCACCGTGGAACTGCCCATGAAGCGTGGGCTCGAGGGCGCGGATTTCGTCGGGGGTCACCGGGCGCCGCTCAAGGCCGCCTTCACGCAGCAATGCATTGACCTTTGTCGCCGCATCGAACTCCTTACGGGTGGCATAGAAATGCAGAATGCCACGTCGTTCGAGGTCGAAATCGATGCGCTCCCGCTCTGCGATCGAGAACATGTGCTCGCGTGCAGCAATGGCCAGCCGTACCGTTTCGATCGTGTTGCTGCGATAGTTCGGAATCTGGCGCAGGAACTCACCGATCCAGCTGTACTTGTGCCAACTCGGCTTCGGATTCATGAGGAGTGGCGCGTCGCGGCTAAACATCCAACGCAGGCCTTTCAGCACTGTGGAGCGGCTGTTCCAGACTTCGGCGTTGCTGGCCGATAGTTGTCCGCCGTTGGCAAATGACGTTTCCATTGCCGCATAGCGATGACGTTCGAGAACGGTGACGCGGTAACCGCGCCGGGCGAGGGCGTAAGCAGTGGTGACGCCCGTAATTCCGGCGCCAATGATGGCGATATGGGACATGACATGGTCCAGTGTTAGTTGAGCATCGCCGGCCGATATTTACCGGCGCCAATGCCCCATCTGTCCATGTACCTGAGAGTTTCGCCATGACCGGTTACGGTCATAGCTCCCCTTCGGTGGGCGCGCGTGCGCCGCTCTCCAGATGTTCTCGCTGCACGGTCCTTTTGCCTGAGAGTTTCCGGGGCGGTTGCTCCGTCGGCGTCGTCGCGGGTGGACGATCTCTCCCGTGCTTCGTTGTAGAACAGCGCAAGGCTACTACCTCAAAGAATTGACAGCAAGTCTTTTCAAATAGACGGCAGTCAACTTCCCGTCCGCGCTCATGGCAGCCCCGTGGCGATCCGGAGGTATCTACAAATGCTTCGGATTCTCCCGAAGTGTGTTTCTGATTATTGGCATTTTTCCGTCGAAATTGTTTGCATAGACTCAGTTCCAGATGCACCGCCAGCTCGTCACAACGAACGACGCCGCGGCGGTGAATAGAGCGGCCGGTGCGCCGCACCTATCTGAACCAACACCAGGACGGAAGCAATATCATGTCTGAAAACAGTTACGAAACCGGTCGGCTCAATTTGCCCTTTGTTGGAATCTGCACGTTCGCGAAATCCCCGCTGTGTCTCGACTGGGACAAAATCGATGCGGACGTTGCGGTGATGGGCGCGCCTTTCGATTGCGGTACGCAGTGGCGGGCGGGTGCACGGTTCGGTCCGCGCTCGATCCGCGATGCATCCACACTGTTCTCGTTCGGACACGGCGGCGCGTACGACTTTGAGGACGACGTCGTCTACTTGCCCAGCAATGAAGTTCGCATTGTCGATATCGGCGATGCGGACATGGTGCACACCAACACGGAGAAGAGTCACGCCAACATCGAGTACGGCGTGCGAAAGATCCTGGCGGCGGGCGCGTTGCCGGTGGTGATGGGAGGCGATCACTCGATCAACATCCCGTGCATCAATGCGTTCGAAGGTCAGGAGCCGTTTCACATCGTCCATATCGACGCTCACCTCGATTTCGTCGACGAGCGCCACGGCGTGCGCCACGGCCACGGTAATCCGCTGCGGCGTGCGGCGGAAAAAAGCGTGGTGTCGGGCATGACGCAGATCGGCATCCGCAACGTGTCGTCTACCGCGCGCGAAGGCTATGCGCAGGCACGCGAAATGGGCTCGGACATTATCTCGGTACGCGACCTTCGGCGCCTTGGCATCCAGGGCGTTCTGGACCGTATCCCGAAGGGCGTGCGCTATTACCTGACCATCGATATCGACGGCTTCGATCCGTCGATCGCGCCCGGCACGGGTACGCCGAGCCACGGCGGCCTGCTGTATTACGAAGGACTCGAACTCTTCGCGGGCCTTGCTGAGCAGGGTGACGTGATCGGCATCGACCTCGTGGAAGTCGCACCCGACTACGACCATTCAGGCTCCACGTCGATCCTGGCGGCGCAACTGCTGCTGAATACGATTGGCCGCGTGATGCATCAACGCAAAGTCAAACGAAACCGTTCCCGTTAAGTTCTGGTTGGCTATTTACTGCTGCGCGCGGCCCGGCCGACTTTTTTTGCCGCCGCGCGCAGCTGGTTGCAAAAAGCCTGCACGACTCGCGCCGATTCGGCGCCTTTGCGCGTGATGATCTGAAAGTCCAGATGTGTCACATAGTGCTCGGGATCGATGCGTGCCAGTAGTCCACTTTCGACCCAAGGCTGCGCATAGTGAGGCGGCAGAAAGCCCACATAATTGCCCGACAGGATGAGCATCGCGCGGCCTTCGACGTTGTCGACCGAGGCCGCGGCCTGTGCCATGTGCAGCAGCTTCAGCTCCTGGCTGCCGAGGTAGGCACGCGCAGCGAGGCGTTGTTTGCTGAGTACCGACACCGGGACGCGACCGCCCGCCCGCTCGTATAACGAGTGGGTCGATGCACAGTAGAGCCCTTGCTCCTCTCTATAAAGCGGCAAGTAGTCGAGACCGGGAATCTGTGCGGGAAATGGCCCCACGGCCAGATGCAGGCGCCCGTCCAGCACGTGCCGCTCCATGCTGCCAGGCGTGTCGATCTGCACATGCA
Source organism: Paraburkholderia phytofirmans (assembly GCF_046028095.1). GTDB lineage: Bacteria > Pseudomonadota > Gammaproteobacteria > Burkholderiales > Burkholderiaceae > Paraburkholderia > Paraburkholderia phytofirmans_A. The sequence goes on along the minus strand of NZ_JAQQDJ010000004.1, from coordinate 658,684 downwards.
GACGGACCTCGGGCGCCATCTGGCCAAACTCCCGGATTGCTGCCGGCAGCGGCGAGTCTTTGTCGGTCAAGGTTGCTTCGATCATGCCGAAGCGCAACACGCCGGAAAGCTGATTGCGCAACGAGCCTGCTTCCATCTGAAACGTATCGACCGCGCCGAGCAGACGTTGCGCGGCGGCATGCAGCTCCGCCCCTTCGTCAGTCAGCCGGAAACCCGCGCGTCCGCGCTCGCACAGTCGTAGTCCGAGGCGTGTCTCCAACTGCGACATGTATTCGCTGATGCTCGACGCGCCAATGTTGAGAACCGGCTGCGCCGCGGCGAACCCGCCGCTACGGACGATGGTTTCGAAGATCCGCAACAGCTTGAGATCCGTGTCCTGAACTTGCATCGTGCCGTCCCTTGGTTACTTCGGAAATTACCGAAATGTGTTTCATCAATGGTGCATTTTATTGGGGAATTTGGCTACACAGAATTGCTGTCAACCGCGCTGTCGCGAGTTCCATGAAGGCAAACGGACAGTGGGGTTGCAATGGGATATTTTCCAGGCCAAAGCGCAGCGCGTCCGCCACCTCCGGAGGCAGGGCGATTTGATACTTCACGATGTGAGGAGAGCACGATGAGAAAAATGAACGCGGGTTCATGGTTGACAGCAGTCGCTTTGAGCATGGTGTCGGCGCACGCGGCGGCGGGCGAGCAGGTGGTGAAAATCGGCTTGACCGGACCCTTGACCGGCCCGCAGGCCGCCATTGGCAAGGACGACGAAAACGGCCTCAGGATGGCGATCGAGCGTCTGAATGCTCAGGGGCTGGTGATCGGCGGTCAGAAGACCCGCTTTGAATTGGTCTCGCAAGATGATGCCGCCGATCCACGTACCGGCATGACGGTTGCGCAACGCCTCGTCGACGACAATGTGAAGGTCATCTTTGGGCCGTTCAATTCGGGCGTCGCGATTCCGATTTCAAACCTGGTGAATGTCGCGGGAATCGTGATGGCGACCGTCGCGTCGAACCCGTCGATCACGCAACACGGCTATCCGTTCGTGTTTCGCATCTCCGCCAGCGATACGCAGCTTGGCAGCCGCATGGGCGAATTCGCGGCCAAAAAGTTGAAGATCAAACGGATTGCCGTGATCGACGACCGGACCGCGTACGGCCAGGGTCTCGCCGACGAATTTATCAACGCAGCCAAAGCCAACGGCATCGAGGTTGTGGATCGTGAATATACGACCGACAAGGCGACCGATTTCGTCTCGATCCTCACCCACATCAAAGGCGCCGACGCGGAAGGGATTTTCTACGGCGGCTATTACGCGCAAGCCGGAGCGCTGCGCAAACAGATGAAACGTCTCGCGATGAACGGTTATCTGCTCGGCGGCGATGCCATGTGCAATGCCGAACTGGCGAAAGTCGGCGGCGATACGGTCGATGCGGGCGTGTATTGTCCGCAAGGCGGTCCCGTCCTCGATCAGACGCAGGAAGGGCGGCAGTTCAAGGCGGACTACAAACAGCGCTTCAATACCGATCCGTTGACTTACAGTGCCGCGTTGTACGACGGCATGAACATTGTCGCGCGGGCCATGCAAAAGGCCAATGCCGTCGAACCGGCACAGTATCGTGCTGCACTCGCCGGCATCGATTATCAAGGGGTTTCAGGGCATTATCGATTCGACCCGAACCGCGATCTGAAGGACTCGCCCATCACCATTTATACCTATCGAAACGGTGAGCCGACGCCGCTGGCGTCTTCCCAGCCCTAGATCCAAGTAGCCCCTACGCCGCGTTCGCTGCCTGCTGGGCCAGACGGTAGCTTTCCATCAAATCCAGCATGAAAACCTGCAGGATGGTAGGGGACACGGCGGCCCGCTTCGTGATTGCGCAGAAGGGCCATTGGGTGCCGAACTGGCCGGGGCATATACGATGCATTTCGTCGCGCGCGACCCAGCGGGCAGCGTAATGGATCGGCAGAAATCCGACGTAAGCGCCCGATAGAATCAGAATAGCCTGCGCCTCGATGTTGTCCACGGTCGCCGCGGCTCTACTAACGCTGAGCATGCGCAGATCGTGCTGCTGCAGGTAGCCGCGCGCGACCACGCGACTGGACGCAATGGCCTCGTTGAGTGAGGCATCGTCGGGCTGGAGGCCGGCGAGCACGTGTTGCTTCCCGCAATACAGACCGTCCGGTTCGCTATACAGGTCGGTGTAATTGAGCCCTGGTACGTGCAACGGGAAATGCCCGACTGCGATGTGCAACCGGCCATCGAGTACGCGCTCCTCCAGTTCCGCAGGCATACCCACATAGACGTCCAGATGCACATCGTGCCCCCTCGATACGAACGCCCGCAGTGCCTGCGGCAGCGGTGAAGCCGAGTCGGTCACCGTATTGTCGATGATGCCGAGGTACAGCCTCCCTGAGACGTTCTTCTTGAGCGCGTCCGTATCCATGCAGAAATTTTCGACCGCCAGTTGCAACCGCTGCGCCGCCTCGTAAGTCGCCGTACCGTGTTCGGTAAGACGAAAACCGCTGCGCCCCCTCTCACAAAGCTTGAGCCCCAGGCGCGTTTCGAGCGTCGTCATCTGTTCGCTGATGGTCGACTGGCTGACGTTCAGGGTGGCCTGGGCGGCGGAAAAGCCTCCGCACCGCACCACCGTCATGAACACCCGCAATAGCTTGAGGTCCACGTCCTGCAACTGGATCACTGTCGTCGCTCCGTTTCAACCGCTTGCTTCGATATTTCCGATATGAACATCTGATCCACGTGATTTTTTCCCGCGGTCGTGTCGCTCATAGTCTCTCAAAAGGCCGCGCTGCCACAAGCCACGTTTATATCGATGTTTTCCGATGGTCTGTGAGCGGCGTTAATCCATAACACAGGAGACAACGATGGATAAAGTCGTACAAAATTATCTGGAGACGTTCGGAATCCGCGAAGAGACGCAAAGGTTTCTTACCAGGCCGCAGAAGATGTTTATTGGAGGTGCCTGGGTTTCACAAGGCGAGCGGGAATCGTGCGCGGTGCTCGAACCGTCCACCGGCGGCGTGATCACGCACATTCCTTTGGCGACGACCGCCGATCTGGATCGCGCGATCGAAGCTGCTCGCAAACAATTCGACGGTGGACCGTGGCGAAAGCTCAAGCCCCTTGAGCGTGAACGACTGCTCCATCGCCTCGCCGATCTGATCGAGGCGAATGCATCGGAGTTGGCCGAGATCGAATCGATCGATGTAGGCAAGTCAGTCGCGAACGCGCGTGACGTCGACGTTCAGGGCACGATCGACACTTTCCGTTATTTTGCGGGTTGGGCGTCGAAGCTCCATGGCCGCACGGTAGAACCCTCATTGCCGGGCGATTACGTTGCCTATACGCGCAAGGAACCGATTGGTGTCGTCGGCGTCATCGTCCCCTGGAACTTCCCGCTGCAAACCATGGCCTGGAAGGTGGCGGCCGCGCTCGCCGCAGGTTGCACAACCGTCATCAAACCGGCCGAACTGACCTCGTTGTCGACGCTGCGCTTCGCGGAGTTGGTGCAGGAGGCCGGGATTCCGGACGGCGTCGTCAACGTCGTCACGGGGCGAGGACGCGATATTGGCGCGGCGATGGCGGCCCATCCGGGCATCGACAAGATCACGTTCACGGGTTCCACCGAAGTGGGCCGCACGGTCGGGCACACGGCCGTGGATGGCATCAAACGCATCACGCTCGAACTCGGCGGCAAATCGCCGGTGCTGGTGCTGGCGGACGCCGATATCGAGGCGGCTGCTCAAGCCGTAGCAAACGGCATCTTCTTTAATTCCGGGCAGGTGTGCGATGCGGGGGCACGGGTTTACATCCAGCGCGGCATTCACGACAAGTTCATTGAGGCGCTGATCGAGAAAACGCGTCAGATGAAGATCGCGCCCGGCCTCGATCCGGATTGCTTCATCAGCCCGCTTGTTTCCGCGCTCCAGAAGGATCGTGTCGAGTCGTACATCGAAGCCGGGCGACGCGAAGGCGCGGAAGTGGCATATGGTGGCCATTTACTGGACCGGCCAGGTTATTTCGTCGAGCCGACGATCTTTGCGCATTGCCGTAGCGACATGAAGATCGTGCGCGAAGAAATCTTTGGTCCGGTGCTGGTGACCGCACCCTTCGACGATCTCAGCGACGCGTTGCAGCTCGCGAACGACTCGCCATATGGCCTTGCCGCCGCGATTTATTCCAACGACCTGAACCGCGTACATAGACTGATTCCAGAGCTACGCGCCGGCACGGTCTATGTCAACGCGCACAGCACCATCGACCCGTCGATGCCATTCGGTGGATTCAAGCAATCCGGCTTTGGCAAAGACCTCGGTCCCGAACAACTCGATCATCTGATGGAGAGCAAAGCGGTCTGGATCACGTTGCACTGAGCCGTCAAATCGCCGCCGGCGTCTGATTCGAACGTAGCCCAGCGGGCGCGGGCGAGCGGGTACCGCGGTGTGACATGCATGACCGGTCTATTCTCATTCCATCAACCTCTCACTCGAGTCAGGGGTACATGATGCAAGCAGCAGACGAAGCAGTGAAAGGCGCCGTAGTGGAAGTTGAGCACGGCGCCATCGAAGGCCATTCGATAGACTTTATTCCGGATAACGAACGAACAGACAGGCTATCCAGACAGGGACCTTTCTGGTTTCTGGGTAATTTCACTTTCTTTACCATGACCATTGGCTTTGTCGGTCCCAGCATTGGACTGAGCGCGCTGTGGACCACCATAGCCGGCACGCTGGGCATCATGTTCGGCACCTTGTTCATGGCCTTTCACGGATCGCAAGGCCCTCACCTCGGCTTGCCGCAGATGATTCAGTCGAGAGCGCAGTTCGGCTATCGCGGGGTCATCGTCGTGCTGCTGGCTACGCTATTTGTGTTTGCCGGATTCAATATCGTCAACCTCGTGCTGATGATGCAAGGCCTAAAAGCACTGTTCAACTGGGACCCTGTCAAGGTGGCGCTGGCTGTCACTCTGCCGGCTTCGATCCTGGCGATTCTCGGTCACGACTGGATGCACCGGAGTTTCAAATGGGCGTTGTATCTGTCGCTGCCCCTTTATGGACTCGTCACGGTGGCCGTGCTGATGCATTGGGTGCATGACGTGCCGCTTCCCGCTGTCGCGCCGGGGGCGGTGGCACCGGCGCCGCTGGGCTTCGGCTGGATCGCTTTTATCGCACAGTTCGCAGCGGCCGCCAGCTACAACATCGCCTACGCACCGTATGTATCCGACTATTCGCGCTACCTGCCGAAGAACACGCCGAGCGGCAAACTGATTGCGGCCGTGTTCCTTGGCGCATCGCTTTCGGGTGCGTGGATGATCGCGATTGGCGGCTGGCTGGCGGACCATCTGCAAGCGACCGATGTGCTGGTCGCGTTGAATCAGGTGGGCAACGATCTCGCACCGGGGATGGGCAGCGTGGTGGTTGGCGTCACGATCCTGGCATTTCTACCGGTCATCGCGATGAACATATACAGCGCAAAACTGACCGCTATCACCGCCGTCGATTCATTCCGGAAACTCCAGCCTACCCCCAGGACACGCGTTCTCGCGATTATCTTCGTGGTGATCCTTCAACTCGGCGTGGCGCTAAGCATCTATACGTCGGGGAAAGGTCTTTCCGTGCTGAATATCTACCTGGTGGTGATGCTGTATTTTCTCGTGCCCTGGACCGCGGTCAATCTGACGGACTACTTCTTCGTTCGCAAGGGTCGCTATGCCATTCCTCACTTCTTCCTGCCTCACAACAATCTGTACGGCACATGGGGCTCGCGCGGTCTGACTGCTTACGCGATCGGATTCGTTTCGATGATTCCGTTCTTCTGTGTGCTCGACGGCGCTAACGAAGTGTATGTCGGACCGCTGGCCCGCGCGATGGGTAGCGTCGACCTGGCCTGGCTGGTCGGTCTGCTGGTCTCGGGCCTCGCGTACTACGTGTTGTCGCGCTCGCTCGATCTGAAGCACGAAGAATCCGTTATTGCCTCCATCGAGAAAACCTCACCGCAGTACACCACCGGCGACAAAGGTCGCTACTGAACCATAGACGATCCCATCAAGATCCACGAAGCAGGCAAATATCATGGCTACCGAGCAATTCGATTACATCATAGTGGGCGCTGGATCGGCCGGGTGTGTACTGGCCAACCGGCTCACCGAGGACCCGGCCGTCCGTGTTCTGGTGTTGGAATACGGCGGAAGCGATCGCAGTGTCATCATTCAGATGCCGAGCGCGTTTTCCATGCCGATGAATACGTCGAAGTACAACTGGCGCTATCAGACCGCCCCCGAAGCTCATCTGAACGGCCGTCAATTGCATTGCCCGCGCGGCAAGGTGCTGGGCGGATCGTCGTCGATCAACGGCCTCGTTTATATTCGCGGCCACGCTTGCGACTTCGACGAATGGGAAGAGTTGGGCGCGCGAGGCTGGGGCTATCGCAACTGTCTGCCGTATTTCAGGCGCGCTGAGAACTACAAGTTCGGTGGCGACGAGTACCGGGGCGCGGCCGGACCACTGTCCACGAACAACGGCAACAACATGGCGAATCCGCTGTACGGCGCCTGGATCGAGGCAGGCTCAGAGGCCGGATACATCAAGACGGAAGACTGCAATGGTCATATGCAGGAAGGCTTTGGCGCAATGCATATGACGGTCAAGGACGGTGTGCGCTGGTCTACTGCTAATGCTTACTTGCGCCCCGCCATGAAGCGCCCCAATCTGACCGTGGTGACGAATGCGATGACCCGCCGCGTGATTCTCGAAGGCAAGCGAGCGGTCGGGGTCGAGTACGATCAGGGCGGACGCACGCACGTGGTGCGATGCCGTGCCGAAGTGTTGATCGCCTCCGGCCCGATCGGTTCGCCTCACCTGCTGCAACGCTCCGGAATAGGGCCGGCCGAGGTGCTGCGCACGGCGGGCATTCAGGTGAGACATCACTTGCCCGGCGTGGGCGAAAATCTGCAGGATCATGCGGAAATTTATATTCAGTATGCCTGCAAGGAGCCCGTTACCCTCAACGCGAAAATGGACCCGTTCAGCAAATTCATGATCGGGCTGCGGTGGCTCCTGTTCAAGGATGGACTTGGGGCAAGCAACCATTTCGAGGCCGGCGGATTCATCCGCTCGGAAGCGGGATTGCGCTGGCCTGACATTCAGTTCCATTTCTTGCCCGCCGCCATGCGCTACGACGGCGACAAGCCGTTCAAGGGACACGGGTTCATGATATTGACCGGGCCGAACAAACCTAAGAGCCGTGGCTACGTCAGGGCGAAGTCGGCGGATCCCTATACGCATCCGGAGCTTCGCTTCAACTATCTGGACCGCGAAGAGGACCGCGAGGGCTTTCGACGCTGCGTCCGGTTGACGAGAGAAATCATCGGGCAGCCGGCGATGGACCGGTTTCGCGACGCCGAACTCGCTCCCGGTCCGCATGTGCAAACGGATGAGCAGATCGACGCTTTCGTCAGGGCGAATCTGGAAAGCACGATGCATCCGTGCGGTTCGTGCCGCATGGGGGAGGATGACATGGCCGTGGTCGATTCCGAGTTGCGGGTTCGTGGCATGGAAGGGCTGCGAGTGATCGATTCATCCGTATTCCCGACCGAGCCCAATGGCAATCTGAATGCGCCGACGATAATGCTCGCCGAACGTGCGTCCGATCTGCTTCGCGCAATCCCCATGTTGCCCGCGTCCGACGCGGATGTGGGGCTGGCCGAGGGATGGGAGACTCGGCAACGTACGCATGCGCCGACGCGGAATCTGTTTGTCGAATAGGCCGATTGCAGTATTGGCGAACCGGGGGCGTTGTCCGACTATCGGGTAGAGATGATGCCGCTCCCATGACCAAAGAGCGCTAGCCTAGGCGCGCCGAGCGCCACCCTCCTCACCATCAGGCGATGTTTCACATCAAGCGGGCGGCGCATGCTGGCATTCCGCCGCGAACCAACTGTCGACCTGGCGCTGCGCCGCTTGCAGATCCTCGGGGTAGTGCGGGTCGAACCACCTCGATGGGTCGTAGCCAGCTTTCCTTAGGGCGGCGAGCTCGCTGCGGCTTCGCTCCGGCGTCGGAGGGGCGTTGTTCTTGAGCGCGGCCAGGTCCTGGCACTGCAATGCGCTTAAGTGCGACGCGCTTTGCTGGCTGCCGCCCACCGCGCAGCCTGCGAGCAATAAAACTAGCGCGGAAAGCATCGGCCGCATTTTCGGCGGGTTCTTCATCTCACTTCTCCATTCATTCAAACGACACAGGACAGCGGCGTCAAGCGGCCGATAAGCGGGCCGCTGCCCCGCACGAAACAATCCTCCATTGCGGCGCTGTCGGGAGCCGACTGCGCCGCAGCAGTCCCTAGATTTCCCGCTATACCGGCAGTGCAGAGAACGCTGTGCTGTCGAGTCTAGCGAACCGCATACCAATCCTGCCAACTCCCCTTACCCGCCGTGCGTCACAGTCCGACATTTTTGCTCGCAAATTGACGCGAACAGCCCGGATGAGGGAAAACCCGTATAATCCCCTCTCAAGAGGTCAGACAACTAGAGGACATCAGTCGTCAGGACCCTGACCTGCGCCGGCCGCGCAGCGTCCCCTTTGCAAAGCCTTCTCCTCAGATCCGTGAACCCGACCGCCACTGCCCTGCCGTTCCGCAACGCCCTGTTCGCCATGCTCGGCATCGGCCTCGTCAACATGCTGGTCGCACTCGATCAGACGGTCGTCAGTACCGCACTGCCTTCCATCGTCGCCGAGTTGCATGGCTTCGAGTACTACGCGTGGATCGCCAGCGCGTATCTGCTGGCGTCAGTAGTAACGGTGCCGGTGTTCGGGCGGCTCGGCGACTACTTCGGCCGCAAGCGCTTCGTGATCGCCGCCGTCATCACCTTCACGGTGGCCTCGGTGCTCTGCGGCGTCGCGAACGACATGCTGTTTCTCGTCATCGCGCGCGGCTTGCAAGGCGTCGGCGGCGGGATGATGGTGGGCACCGCGTTCGCCTCGATTCCCGATCTGTTTCCCGATCCGCGGGCGCGCGTACGCTGGCAAGTGGTGATGGCCGCAGCATACGGCATCGGCACCGCCGCGGGTCCTTCGCTCGGCGGCTGGATGAGCGAACACTGGGGCTGGCGCTCGACCTTCCTAATCAATCTGCCGGTCGGCGCGGCGGCACTCTACTTCATCTGGGCGCATCTGCCGGCCTTCCGGCGTCCGCATGAAGGCGAAGTCAAAATCGACTGGCTCGGCGCGGCGCTGGTCGCGGCCGTGCTCGGCGGTCTGCAGGCTTTTATCGAGGCCGTGCCAAAGAACGGCCTGACCGCCGGCAATCTCACGCTGGCCGCTTGCGTAGTCGTGGGCGCAATCGCTCTGCTCATTTGCGAGAAGCGCGCCACGCATCCGATCATTCCGCTCGACCTGTTCAAGGACCCGCAACTCGTCACGCTGTTCACGCTCGGCATGCTGTCCGGCTTCGTGATGTTCTCGCTGATCTTCTTCGCGCCGCTGCTGTTGCAAGGCGGCTTCGGGTTGTCGCCGCAACAGGCCGGCCTGCTCGCCACGCCCATCGCCGCCTGTATCGCGCTCGGCAGTCTGCTGAATACGCGCATCGTGATTCACATGAAGAAGCCGACGCAAATTTTGTCGATCGGCTTCGCGCTGCTGCTGTTCGCTGCCATCGCGCTGGCGTTCGCGAATCCGGACACGCCGCACGTCTGGATCGAATTGCCGATGGCCGCGGTCGGTATCGGCCTCGGCTTCATCCTCAACAATCTGAATGTGTTCGGTCAGGAGATTGCCGGACGCGAGCGCTTCGGCATCACGACAGCGCTGCTGCAATCCACGCGCATGGTGGGCGGGATGCTGGGCACGAGCATTGTCGCGACCGTGGTGCAGCATCATTACCGCGATGTGGTCACGCGCACGATCAGCGTGCTCGGCGAGCCGGCCGCGTCGCAATGGCAGCCTCGCTTCGTCGATCTGCGCATACTTATCGACGAAGCGTCGCGTCTGAAGCTGATCGCGGATATGAAGCCGTCAGGGCTCAATACGCTCGCGTTGATCGACACGGCGCGCGATGCGCTGGTGCAGTCGATCCATATCGGCGTGTGGCTGACTGCAGTCGCGGCGCTAGCGGCCGCGTTGCTGGTGCAGCGGATTTCGCACGTGGTGTTTCGCAAGAGTTGAAGGCGGCGGTTGAGTCCTGGCGCATGCTGCGTGAAGACTTAAAGCGGCACCCGTTAATGCGTTGGAATCACGGCGAACGGTCCACTAACCGTTGAGACGAACGCCGCATGAACATCGCGGCGTTGTATTGGCGGAAACCCAGCGCCCCGCTTACTGCGCGCCGAGCTTTTTGATCAGCGCATCGAGTTGCGCCAACTCTTCATCAGTCAAATCGGTCAGCGGTGCGCGGACCGGACCGGCGTCGTGGCCCACCAGTTTCGCGCCCGCCTTCACGATGCTCACCGCGTAACCCGCGCGACGATTCCGGATCGCCAGATACGGCAGGAAGAATTCGTCGATCAGCCTGCCTTGCGTTGCATGATCGTTGGCAGCGACCGCGCGGTAAAACTCCATCGCCGTCTTCGGAATGAAGTTGAACACCGCCGATGAATACACCGGCACGCCCAGCGCCTTATACGCCGCCGCATAGACTTCCGCGGTCGGCAGGCCGCCGAGATACGAGAAACGGTCGCCGAGGCGACGGCGAATCGTCACCATCGCTTCGATTTCACCCACGCCATCCTTGAAGCCGATCAGATTCGGGCAGCGGTCCGCGAGACGTTCGAGCATGTCCGCGTTCAGTTTCGAATTGGCGCGGTTGTAGACGATCACGCCCATGTTCGGCACGGATTTGCACACCTGCTCCACGTGCACCGCGATGCCTTCCTGCGACGCCTCGGTCAGATAATGCGGCATCAACAACACGCCGCTTGCGCCGAGACGTTCGGCTTCCTGCGCGTATTCGATGGCCACGCGCGTGGGGCCGCCCGCGCCCGCGAGAATCGGCACCTTGCCTCGGCAGGTGTCGGTCGCCGCGCGGATCACGTTCGTGTAGTCGGTTTTCGTCAGCGAGAAGAATTCGCCCGTGCCGCCCGCGGCGAACAGCGCGGTCGCGCCGTAGGGCGCGAGCCATTCGAGGCGCTTCGCATAGGTGTCGGCGCGAAACTCGCCGTGCGCGTCGAAGTCGGTCACGGGAAAGGACAACAGCCCTTCGGAAACGATGGCTTTGAGTTCTTGAGGTGAAGTCATGGCGTGTATGGCGTTTAAGGCTTCAAGTGTGGTGGGCGTGCACGGTTATCCGCGCCGCCACCCGGATCATCGATTGGTTCAGCGCACCAGACACGGGCGCTTGTTGTCGAACTTCCAGTTCGGAATCAGATATTGCATGGCCACGCCGTCGTCGCGCGCGCCCAAGCCGTGCTGCTGATAAAGCGCGTGCGCCTTCTCGAGCTCGTCCATGTCGAGTTCGATACCGAGTCCCGCGGCCTGCGGCACCTTGACCTTGCCGCCGACGATCTGCAGCGGCTCGCGCGTCAGACGCTGGCCGTCCTGCCAGATCCAGTGCGTGTCGATCGCGGTGATCTTGCCGGGCGCGGCGGCCGCCACGTGCGTGAACATCGCGAGCGAAATGTCGAAGTGATTGTTCGAGTGCGAGCCCCACGTGAGGCCCCAGTCGTTGCACATCTGCGCGACGCGCACCGAGCCCTGCATGGTCCAGAAATGCGGATCGGCCAGCGGAATATCCACGGACTGCAACTGGATCGCGTGACCCATCTGGCGCCAGTCAGTGGCGATCATGTTGGTTGCTGTCGGCAAGCCGGTCGCGCGGCGGAATTCGGCCATCACCTCGCGGCCCGAATAACCGTTTTCGGCGCCGCACGGATCTTCCGCGTAGGCGAGCACGTCGTGCTGGTCGCGGCACAGACGCACCGCTTCCGCCAGCGACCAGGCGCCGTTCGGGTCCAGCGTGACGCGTGCCTTCGGGAAACGCTCGGCGAGTGCGGTGACGGCTTCGATCTCGGCGTCGCCGGGCAGCACGCCGCCTTTGAGCTTGAAGTCGTTGAAGCCGTAGCGCGCCTGCGCGGCTTCGGCCAGACGCACGACCGCCTCGGGCGTCATGGCTTCTTCGGTGCGCACGCGCTCCCAGTCGTCGCGGCCATCGGCGCCGCTCGCGTATTCGAGGTCGGTCTTCTTGCGGTCGCCGATATAGAACAGATAGCCGAGCATTTCCACTTCGTCGCGTTGCTGGCCTTCGCCGAGCAATGCGGCGACGGGCACGCCCAGATGCTGGCCGAGCAGATCGAGTAGCGCGGCTTCGAGCGCGGTCACCGCGTGAATCGTGGTGCGCAGATCGAAGGTCTGCAAACCGCGGCCGCCCGCGTCGCGGTCGGCGAATTGCGTGCGCGCCTTGTTCAGAACCGCCTGCAGATTGCCGATCGACTGACCGACGACGAGCGGCCGCGCGTCGTCGATGGTCTTGCGGATGCTCTCCCCGCCCGGCACTTCACCGACGCCGGTGTGTCCCGCGCTGTCGCGCAGAATGACGATATTGCGCGTGAAGAACGGGCCATGCGCGCCGCTCAGATTGAGCAACATGCTGTCGCGTCCGGCGACAGGCACGACACGCAGTTCAGTGACGACGGGAGTGGCGTTCAGTTCGGAAGATTTCGTGGACATGATGTTGGATCCGATGAGTTAGTGAGCCGGGCGGCGCAAATCGAAGCGCTGTGCGATCGCGCTCGACACCGGCACCGGACGGAAACTGGAAATGAGTTGGCGCATGCTGAGCGGTTCTGTCAGTGAGTGTAGTCAGTGAGCTTTATGCTGGAGCGATTCCGGCAGCGCGTCGCGGTTCACGCGCCGGTTGCGGGTCAGGAAACCGGCCGCCGCCGCGATCAACGAAGCCACGGCGAGGCCGTACAGGCCGCCGGTAATCGAACCGGTGTGCTGCTGCATATAACCGAACGCGGCCGGCGCGAAGAAGCCGCCGAGATTGCCCACCGAGTTGATCAGCGCGATCACCGCCGCGGCCACACGTGCGTCCAGATAACCCTGCGGAATCGGCCAGAACAGCGAAGCCGCCGCCTTGAAGCCGATCGCCGAGAAACAGATCGCCACGAACGACAGCACCGGGTTACCCGAAGTCGAAGCGAACAGCCCGCACGCGGCAATGACGAGCGCCACGGCCAGCCATGCCTGCTGGAAACGCCATTTCGCCGACAACAACGCGAAGCAGTACATCGCGAACATGGCGATGAGCCACGGAATCGCGTTGAGCATACCGACTTCGAAGTCGGACAGACCGCCCATTTTGCGGATGATCGTGGGCAGCCAGAACGTGGCCGCATAGATGGTCAGTTGAATCGCGAAGTACAGAAAGCAGAACAGCAGAATCTGCGGATCCTTCAGCAGCTTCATGGCCGGAAGATGCGCGCCGCCGTGCGCTTCGCGTTCGGCTTGCTCGGCCGCGATCGACGTTTCGAGCACATGCTGCTCTTCAGCCGTGAGCCACGAGGCGTCGCGAATACGCGACTTCAGCAGCGTCCAGCTCACCGCGCATAACACGATCGAAAAACCGCCTTCGACAAGAAACATCCATTGCCAGCCGTGCAAACCGAAGCCGCGAATCGACAGCAAGCTGCCGGTGATCGGACCGGACAACACCGACGCAAGCGCGGAGCCGCCGAGAAAAACCGCCACCGCCTTGCCGCGATCCTTCTGCGGCAGCCACTGCGTGAAGTAAAAGACCACGCCGGGAAAGAAGCCGGCTTCGGCAACGCCGAGCAGAAAGCGCAACACATAGAAGGAGGTGTCGTTCCAGACGAACGCCATCGCCGCCGCGACCAGGCCCCACGTGCCCATGATGCGGGTGAGCCATGCGCGCGCGCCGTACTTCTGCATCAACACGTTCGACGGCACCTCGAACAGCGCGTAGCCGATAAAGAACAAACCGCTTCCGAGGCCGTAAGCCGCGGCGCCGATGCCGAGGTCGGTCTGCATGTGCGAGTTGACGAAGCCGATGTTCACGCGGTCGATGTAGTTCGCGATGAACATGATCAGAAACAGCGGCAGCACGTGCCGCTTGACCTTGGAGACCGCTGATTCGAGCGGGTCGGCGGCGGTGGTGAGAGCAGACGTCAAGGTTGTCTCCAGTTTTGGCCACTCAAGCGGCCTGATCGAGCGCAACGCGGCACGTTCGTGCTGGCCGATTCGCGGTTTCGAAACGTGTGATACGTTGTCTGACGACAGTCTACTGCGTTTGGCGGCTGGCTCCAACGCGGTGTTTACCCTGAAAAATGCCTTGAATACCCTTATAATCGGGGCAATCAGGCCTAATGAGGACGAAAAACTATTGATGAACTAGGATGTCTGATGACAATCAAATCACCTATCCCTCATTGAACACCCGGAGCCCGAACCGCGTCTCCGCAAACCATCGCGAACGCGCGAATCAAAACGTTCTCATCCGGACAAACGCTATGATGGCTATACCGAGGCGTCACACGCCGCAATTTGCACGCGCAACGTGTGCATTCCCAGCCGAACAATCAACCAGCCACAGAAATGAGCAGCCTAACTGAGAAGGTGGTGGCCACCCTTTCCGATGAAATCCGCCGCGGCGCCCTGAGGCCGGGCGACCGCATTCCCACCGAAGTCGCAATGATGAAGCAGCTCTCGGTGAGCCGCTCCGTGGTGCGCGAGGCGATTTCGCGGCTGCAGGCGGCCAAGGTGGTCGAGACGCGTCACGGCATCGGCACCTTCGTGCTGGAACCGGCGACTGAAAACTCCATGCAGCTGCCCGCCGCCGATCTCTCCAGCATGCTGGACGTGATGGCGATCATCGAATTCCGTATCGACGTCGAGGCCGCCTCTGCCGCGCTCGCCGCGGCGCGGCGCACTGAGCAGAATCTCAAGCAGATCCGCGCCGCGCTGGAGCGTTTCGAGTCCGAACTCGAGCGCGGCAGCACCGACACGCTCGCGCACGACATCGAGTTTCATTTGCAGATCGCGCGCGCGAGCGGCAATCGCTATTTCTTCGACGTGCTCAGCCAGCTTGGCCGCGCGGTCAGTCCTCGCACGCGGCTCGGCTCCGCGGAAATCGCTGAACTCGACCATATCGAGCATTTGCGCAACGTGCTCAGCGAGCATCAGATGATCTATCGCGCGATCGAACGGCAAGACCCGGACGACGCGCGCGCCGCCATGCGCATGCACCTGAGCAACAGCCGCGAACGGTTGCGCCGCGCTCACGAGTTGAGCAAAACGGGCGATTGATTCGCCACCAAGCTGACGGCGTGCTGCCGCCTTCCCTCTGACAAAAATACAATCGTACTGGTTTAGATACCAGCCGGATGGAACGGCGCAGCCGCAGCATTGACGGCAACTGCAGCATTGTTGGCCTCAGTCGAATAGTGCATTCATGTCGAGCCGCTTGATGGGTTTAATACGTTCGTCCATATTCCTCCCATCGCATGTTGCTGTCCAACCTCGACGACAACGCGGACCATGAATCCACTTTGAGAAACTCATCATGAAACTCACAGGCAACACTATTTTCATCACCGGCGGCGGTTCGGGCATCGGCCGCGCACTGGCTGAAGCGTTCCACAAGCTCGGCAATCAGGTCATCATCGCCGGACGCCGCAAGGCGAATCTCGAAGAAACGATTGCCGCCAATCCCGGCATGCAATCGGTCGAACTGGATATCACGGATCCGCAAAGCATTGCCTCGGTCTCGCAACAACTGGTCGCGCAGTACCCGTCGTTGAACGTGCTGATCAACAACGCCGGCATCATGCAGATCGACGACCTCAGCAAGCCGGTCGACGACGCGCTGATCGTCTCCACGCTCACCACCAACCTGATGGGCCCGATCCGCCTGACGGGCGCGCTCGTCGAGCATCTGAAGCAACAAGGCGACGCGACCATCATCAACGTGTCGTCGGTACTCGGCTTCGTGCCGATGGCGATCTCCGGCGTCTATTCATCGACCAAGGCCGCGATCCATTCGTACACGCAATCACTGCGCTACAAGCTGAAGGACACCTCGGTGCGCGTCGTCGAAATCGCACCGCCGTGGGTGCAGACCGATTTGCTCGACAGCAGGAACGAACCGCGCGCCATGCCGCTCGCGCCGTTCATCGAGCAAACCATGCATGAACTTGGCACGGATGCTGACGAAGCCATCGTCGAAATCGCCCGTCCCTTGCGCAACAACCCCGGCCCGAACGAAGCCGCATTCGTCACGCAGTTCAATGACATGTTCGCCGGCGTCTAATTCATTGTTGTTCAAGCCGGCCGGAAACAGGGTGTCGCGTTTCCTGCCGGCTCCGTTGCGCGCTATCGCGCAGGTGTTCCCATGACTGAAAAATCCGCAGTATCCAGCGCCTCGCCGATTCGCGTCGGCATCGTCGGCGTAGGCAACTGGGCGCAACACGGCCACGTGCGTGTGCTGAGCCTGCTGCCCCAATACGAATTGACCGCCGTGTTCAGCCAGCGTCGCGAAGCGGCGCAAGGCGTCGCCGAACGTTACGGCTTCAAATACGTGGCCGATTCACTCGATGAACTGGTCAGGCATCCCGAAGTCGACCTGGTCATCGTGCTGACGACCGCGCCGCAGCATGCCGAAGGCGTGCGCGCCGCGATCGCGGCCGGCAAGGATGTCTACTGCGAATGGCCGCTGACGCCGAGCGTCGCCACCTCGCAGGAATTGATCGATCTCGCGCGCGAGGCCAACGTGCGCCACGTGGTCGGGCTGCAACGGCGGCTCGCGCCGCATAACCGCTACGTGCGCGATCTGCTCGCGCAAGGTTATGTCGGCAAGCTGCGTTCGGTACGCATTCACGTCAGCATGAATTACTTTCAGGCGCTGCGTTCGCAATCGCTGCGCTGGACCGTGCCGCCCGAAAACTTCTCCAGCGTGATCGCAATCTACGCAGGCCATTTCCTCGACATGCTGTTCGAAGCGACGGGTTGGCCGCATGCCATCGCGGCGCTAAGCGTCAATCAGTTCGAGCAGGTGACGATCGCGCAGACCGGCGAAGTCATGCCGACCACCACGCCCGATCAACTCGTGCTCGCCGGCCGCTTGCAGGACGGCGCGGTGCTGTCGGTGCATATCGAAGGCGGCAAGCGCAACGGCTCGGGCGTGCAGATCGACATCACGGGCACGGAAGGCGATTTGCATATCACCAACCGCTCGGCGTTCGGCAATGTCGGCGACGACTACGTGATCGAAGGCGCGCACGGCGACAACCTGCCGCTCGCTACGCTGCCGGTGCCCGCATCGTACGACCGCCTGCCGCCGTCCGACTTGCCGTCGGCGGTGCTGGAACTGGCCGAGTTGTACGCAGCGTTCGCCGACGACGTCCGCACCGGCAGCCGCACCGCGCCGACGTTCGAGCACGCGGTGCGTCTGCACAAGCTGCTCGACACCGCCGTAGAATCATCGGAGAGCGGCCGCCACATCGAAGTCGACTGACGCGGCTTATTCACCAAGCGCCCCGCACTTGTGCATGACACAATGCGGGGCGCCTGTATTGCCAGAGAGCTTCCGACCATGCCGAAACCTTCACACAAAGACACGCTGATCGCCGAAGGCATGCGCGTCATCCACGAATTCGGCTTCAACGGCGCGAGCGTGCGGGACATCGTCAAGGCGGCGGGCGTGCCGCATGGCTCGTTCACGAACCATTTCACGTCGAAAGAAGCGTTCGGGCTCGAAGTGATCGAACTATATTTCGAGCGGGCGCAGATCGAGATGCGCGAGACGCTGCTCAACGACGAACTGAAACCGCTCTACCGTCTCGGCAAATACATCGACGTGCATATCCGGCTCATCAGCCAGAACGATTCGCGCAACGGCTGCCTGCTCGGCAACTTCGCCGCCGATTCGAGCGACAGCGAAGCGATCCGCGCGCGGATCAATGCGATCTTCGCCGAAACCGAAAAGTCGGTTCTGTATTGCCTGCGGGCCGCCGTCGCGGCCCGCGAGGTGCGAGCCGACACGAACTGCGAGCAACTCGCCACGTTCATCGTGTCGTCGATGCAAGGCGCGTTTCTGCTCGCCAAAGCGCAGCGCGATCCGGCGCCGGTCGTCAATCTGAAGGAAGTGCTGTTTTTCAGCGTTTTGCAGCGGGCCTGACGAGGAGCTTCCCATGACGCAGCCCGATCAACAAGCTCGTCCTGCCGCAACCACGGCGCGCGTACCCGCGCAGACCGTCAACGGCGAGAGCGGCGCTTCGCCCGGTGCAATGGATCGATTCGGCTCGCTCAACGTGTTCGTGCGCGCCGCCGAAACACGTAGCTTCACTGAAGCGGGACGTCAGTTGGGCATTTCGTCGTCGGCGGTGGGCAAGGCGATCTCGCGGCTCGAAGGACGCCTCGGCGTGCGCCTCTTTCACCGCAGCACGCGCAGCATCGCGCTGACGCCCGAGGGCGCGACCTTTCTGACGCGCTGCCAGCGCATCATCGGCGAAATCGAAGCAGCCGAGAACGAACTGGCGCTCGCCAATGCCGCGCCACGCGGACTGCTGCGCGTCAGCATGCCGATGGTGAGCACGTTGATGATGCCGGTGATCGCCGCTTTCATGAAGACGTACCCGGACATCGTGCTCGATATCGACTTCTCGGATCGCATGGTCGATGTGATCGAAGAAGGTTTCGATGTCGTGACCCGCACCGGCGATGCGATCGACTCCACGCTCGTCACGCGCACGATGGGCACGTACCGGCATGTGATCGTCGGATCGCCCGCCTACTTCGCGCAGCGCGGCGTGCCCAACGAGCCCGAGCAACTGCGCGAGCACGCATGCTTGCAACATCGTTTCCCGACCACCAACAAACTGCGCCGCTGGCCGTTGATGCGCGACGGCGAATTGCTGAACATCGACCTCCCGACCACAGCTATCGCCACCGCCGTCGAGCCTTTGACGATGCTTGCCGAACAGGATCTGGGCCTCGCCTGCGTGCCGGACTTCACGATACGCGCCCAGCTCGCGCGCGGCTCGCTGGTTCCCGTGCTGCAAACGTACACAGACACGCCGACTGTGTTTCGCGCGCTGTGGCCGTCCGGGCGTCAGATCTCGCCTAAGGCGCGGGTGTTCGTCGATTATCTGAGCGAGCATCTGTTTCCGGTTTCCGCCGCGGCGGCGGCAGCAGCGCGTGGCGCTCGCCGCGCTTGAACGTGAAGATTGTCGGTGCACGAGCGTTTTCAACGCGTATCGTCCCGCACAAAAAAAAGCCGGCGTGTTCATCATAGACACTGAACACGCCGGCTTCCACCACACATCCCCGCTTCGTACCTTCAGCGAGCTTATGCGCTCACGGCCTCTTCCTCATAAAACGGATAGTCCGTATAGCCCACTTCCGTGCCGCCGAAGAACGTCGGCCGATCGTACGCATTGAGCGGCAGATTACGGCGCAACCGTTCCGGCAGATCCGGATTGGCGATGAAATCGCGGCCGAACGCAACGAGATCCGCATCGCCATCGACGAGAATGGCTTCCGCCGAATCGCCTTTGAAACCACCCGCGGCGATGATCGTCCCCGCGTAATGCTTGCGGATCGTCTGCGCGGCGACCGGATCCGGACTGCGGCTTTCATCTTCGACATTACCGGCGATGCGCGGCTCAATCAGATGCAGATACGCGAGATCGAGCTTGGCCAGTTCGTCCGCGACGTAGCTAAAGAGGCCCACCGGATCGCTATCCGACATATCGCCCCACGAACCGCTCGGTCCGAGACGCACGGCAACCTTGTTGCTGCCCCACACGGAAATCACCGCGCGGGTCGCTTCCATCAAAAGACGCGCGCGATTTTCGAACGAGCCGCCGTAGATATCCGTGCGCTTGTTGCTGCCGTCCTGCAGAAACTGGTCGAACAGATAGCCGTTCGCCGCGTGCAACTCAACGCCGTCGAAGCCCGCCTTCACGCCACGGTCGGCAGCCGTGCGGAAATTCTCGACGATCGCGGCGATCTCGTCGATCTCCAGCGCGCGGTTCGGCGTGTTCGGAATCCAGCCGGCCTTGGTATAAGCAACGCCGCCATGCAGCACTTCCGACGGGCCCACCGGCCGGCGTCCTTCGGGCTGCAACTCAGCGTTCGACTGACGTCCCGCGTGGTAAAGCTGCAGGAAGATCTTGCCGCCCTTCGCGTGCACGGCGTCGGTGACTTCGCGCCAGCCGGCGATCTGGCTGTCTTCGTAAAGGCCGGGCGCGCCGAGGTAGCCGTTGCCTTCAACAGCGGCAATGGTCGCCTCGCCGATCAGCAATGCGCCGGCTGTCGTGCGTTGCGCGTAATACTCGGCCATCAGGCGGCCGGGGCGCGCGCCGTCTTCGGCACGCATGCGCGTCAGCGGTGCGAGCACGACGCGGTGCGCGAATTCATAAGGTCCTACTTCGACTGACGTAAAAAGCTTGCCCATGATGTTTTCTCTCTCTCGATGTGATCCGGTGAATGATTGCCGCCGAGCGCTGCGTGCGCTGTCCTGCGTTGAATGACAATCTATAGGCGCGGGTCGTCGAGAAAAACGGGCCACGGCTCCGAAGACTTGGGAGCCTGCAGTCCGCAATGCGCCGAAACCCTTGCGCCTGCAGGACTGCACAGCCGTCACCGATTGTTTCGATGGCGCAGCAACTGTGTTTCAACAGCGCGCCGGCTATTTGTCGAGCACGTGCTTGAGGCTCGCGTGACGTGTGCTGAACGTCATGATCACAAGCAGACTCAGCACCGCGAGCAAGCCACCGAAGTGCATCGTCGAGGCGATGCTGAGGTGATCGACCACCGCGCCGCCCGCCAGCGAGCCGAGCGCGATCGAGGTCTGCACGGTGCTCACGAACATCGACGAACCCGCTTCAGGGCGATCCGGCGAAGTCCATTGCATCCAGATGCTCAGGCTGAGCGGGATCGCGCCGTACGCGATGCCCCACGCCATGACCGCGGCGATCACGCCCACACGCGAGACTTGAAGCATCGGCAAGGCAAACAAAGCGATCGCCATGAGCGCGCCCAACAGCAGCAGCGAGACCTTGAGGTGGCGCGTGACGAAAGCCGAGATCGCGAAATTCGCCGCGAAGCCGACCACGCCAAAACCGAGCAGCACGGCCGTAATCCACGACGGACCGAACACCGCATTGCGTTCGAGGAATGGCGCGATGTACGTATAAGCCGCGAAATGCGCGCCGAACAGCAGTCCGACCATCAACAGACTGCGCCGCACGTTCGAGCGCGCCAGCATGGCGCGGAAGTCGTCCATCCGCATCGCCGCCTTGGGCGGCAGCGACGGCAGGAACACCGCCTGCGCGGCCAATGCGACGCCCGCGAGGACCGAAGTCGCGAGGAACGACACGCGCCATGAACTCAGATCGGCGATCAACGTGCCGAGCGGCACGCCGATCACCGTCGCCAGCGTGATGCCCATGAAAATCGTCGCGCCGGCGCGGGCGGCCTGGTCCTCGCGCACGAGTTGCCCCGACGCGCCGAGCGCGACGGTCCAGAAGCCGCCGAGGCTCGCGCCCAGCAACGCGCGGCCCACCAGCATCACGGCGAAGCTCGGCGCGATTGCGGCGATCACATTCGAGGCGACCAGCAACACGGCCAGCAGCAACAGGATCAAACGGCGGTTGATGCGGCCGGCGGCGAGCAGCAGCAGCGGCGCCGAGATCGCGGCGATGATGCCCGGCGTCGTCACCATCAGGCCTGCTGTGCCGGGCGTGACGCCGAGATCGTGCGCGATCTGCGGCAACAGGCCGACCGGCATGTATTCCGTGGCGACGAAGGCGAATGAGCCGACCGCGACGGATAAGACCGCGGCCCACGACGGTCCGCGCGAGGCAGCCGCCCCTGTCGGCAAGAGCGGCGCGTCGAGCGCGTCGTCGCTAGCGAGTGCCGGTCTCGCGGACGATCCGGCAAGTTGATTGGCATCCATGGATGTTCTCCGATTCAGATATTGGAATTGAGGGCATTGCGTGCTGAACGGAGAGTAGGAGGATCGATGGGGAATGTGGCTCCCCTTCATCGCGACAGACGGGCGACGCGCTATCATCGGAGCGCGACGGCTGGCGCGCAGTCGCTCATCCACATTGCACACACCTGTTGGGGGAATCTCGACTTGGCGCTCGGCAACATCAACGACATCGCGACCTTCGTCACCGTGGTCAAAGCCGGCAGCTTTACGTCGGCGGGGCAGCAACTCGGCATTACGCGCTCGGCGGTCGGCAAGATCATTGCCCGTCTGGAAGCGCGCTTGCAGGTGCGCCTGCTGCATCGAACGCCGCATAGTTTGGGACTTACGGACGACGGTTCCGTGTTTTACGCGCGTTGCACGCAGATTCTCGAAGACCTCGAAGAGACCGAAACGGCGATGGCGGTGCGCAGCGCAACGCCGGCAGGCTCGTTGCGCATCAGCCTGCCGATTGCGCTCGGTCACCGCCAGGTGTTGCCGATCATCGCGTCGTTTCTCGAACGCTGGCCTGCGGTGAGCGCCGAAGTCAGCTTTACGGACCGCTTCGTCGATCTCGTCGACGAAGGTATCGACGTGGCCATCCGCGTCGGCGAACCGAAACCGGACTCGCGGCTCATCGCGCGCACGGTGGCCACGCAAAAGTTGATCACGTGTGCGTCGCCGGCTTATCTCGCGAAGCGTGGTGTGCCCGTCTCGCCGCTCGATCTCGCGCACCACGAATGCCTGCAATTCGTCAGCGCGGGACGTCCGCAACCGTGGCTCTTCGCGGGCGTCGGGCAACAGGTGGTGGAGACCGGCGGCAGATTGAAGATGGACAGCGCCGAAGCGTTGATCGGCGCGGCGGTGAATGGCGTGGGCATCATCAATCTGCCCAACTATCTGGTTGCGGACGAGATCCGCCAGGGCCACTTGCAACCGCTGCTGCAATCGTTCGCAGCGCAAGCGCTGCCGATTCGCGCGATCTATCCGACGCGCCGGCATCTCACGCCGAAGGTGCGGCTATTTATCGATGAGTTGATCGAAGCGTGGCAGCCGGTGCCGCCTTGGGAAGAAGCGGACGCCTGAAGGCGGCCGCAAACGTATAAGCGCGCTACGAAGCAGGCGCCTCGACTTCGAGATCCATCAACGCAGAACTCAACGATTTACCGTGCGCATCGAGTGCGAGCGAACGCGTCACACCGCCGCCGAGCGCATTGCCGAGCACGAAGTTGAACGCGGCAATCGCGGGCAGTTCATGGCGCACCACGTCGCCCCGCACCACGTCGCGCAGATGCGCTTTGACGCGTTCCGGCGTCAGCACTGTGCGTAGATGTTCGTAATGCTTCGCGTCATAGCAGATCACCGAGATGTTCAGCGTATTGCCTTTGTCGCCGGTGCGCGAATGAGCCAGTTCACGTAATTTCATCTCACGCCTCCACCATCGAGAACGCCGGCGTCGCATGCTCGCGCGGCAGCAAAACCGATTGCACCGCGACGACTTCGCGCGCCGACTTCGTGACGCCGCCTCCGCCTGCTGGGCCGTTGGTATAGAGCGTCTCCACCTCGTTGCCGATCTGCACGGCCTCAGCGAGTGAGGTCGTGCGTCCCGCCACTCGCGCTCGTACTTCGTACGGTTCGGCGTAACCGGCAGCCGCCGTTTCGCCATGCAATGCGTTCACGCCGATCAGATCGAAGCGCAATTCACGCGTCTGTACGCCGGTCAACACGAGCCGTTCCCGCACGATATCGAGTGCGAGCTGCGCGCGCGCCAAAGCGCCAGGACCGCCATAGGAAATTTGCCCTTCGCCGATATAGCCATCGAAATAAGCAACCGACACCTTCAGCGTATCCGTACGCGGCGTGCCTCGCCCGCCGCTCACGCGAACGCGATCCGGCGCTTCCTGCGCGACATGCACCTGCGAGAAATCCGCGACCACGTCCGGTTGCAGATAGCGCTGCGGATCGTGAATCTCGTACAGCAGTTGCTCCTTGCAGGTCGCCTCGGTGACGCGTCCGCCGGCTTGCGCCAGCTTGGTGATGACCACCGCGCCGTCCTGCCCGACTTCGGCAATCGGAAAACCGAGCCGCGCCAGTTCGGGCACATCCTTGAAACCGGGATCCGCGAAATAGCCGCCGGTGATTTGCCCTGCGCATTCGAGCAGATGGCCGATCACCGTCGCCTGACCGAGCGTCTGCCAGTCGTCCATGCGCCAGCCGAATTCGTGAATCAGCGGCGCGACGAACAGCGACGGATCGGCCACGCGTCCGGTCAACACGATCTGCGCACCGGCCGCGAGCGCATCGACGATCGCGCTCGCGCCGAGATACGCGTTCGCGGACACGAGCCGATCCTTGTAGTCCGCGACGCGTTCTCCGGATTCCACGAAGCCGAAATCGCCCTGGCGAACTACGTCGAGCACATCGTCGCCGGTGACCGCGGCAATTTTCACGTCGCCGAGACCGAGTGAGCGCGCGATCTCCGCGGTCTTGCGCGCCGCCGCGAGCGGATTCGCGGCACCCATGTTCGAAATGATCCGCACGCCGTTGCGCAGCGCGGCCGGCAACACCGCCTTCATGCGTGTTTCGAGCAACGGGTCGTAGCCGAGCTCAGGGTTCTTGCTGCGCGCCTGCTGCGCGATCGCAATCGTGCGCTCCGCGAGGCACTCGAACACGAGGTAATCGAGCGCGCCGTGTTGCATCAGTTCGACCGCCGGTTCAATACGGTCGCCCGAATAACCCGCGCCCGCGCCGATGCGCACCATACGTTGAGGTTGAGTGGCTGTCATGCTGGTCACATCCGTTGGTTCAGTGATGCTCACAGTGGGAATATCCCCAGCACGACGCAGGCAATCGTCATGACGATCGACGCGCCGAACAGCAAGGGGAACGTGAATTTCTGATGGTCGGCGAGATCGATGCCGCACAGGCCGACCACGAGAAACGTGGCCGGTGTCAGCGGGCTCACCGGAAAGCCGGTGGTCATCTGGCCGAGCAGGGCGGCCTGGCCGACATGCACCGCGGGCACGCCGAGTTGGCCGGCCACTTCGGCGATCACAGGCAGCACGCCGAAGTAGAACGAGTCGGGATCGAACAACATGCTGAGCGGCATCGACAGCAAGCCGAGCGCGACGGGAATATGACCGGCCATCGCGGGCGGCACGAAACCGACCGCCGCCTGCGCCATCGCCTTCAGCATGCCGCTGCCTTGCATCACGCCGGTGAACACGCCGGCCGCCAGCAGAATGCCGGCCATCATCAAAGCCGCGCGGGCATGCGCGTCGATCCGTTTGCGCTGCATGTCGACGTTCGGATAGTTCACCATCAGCGCGATGCAGAGGCCGACCATGAACATGATTGCCGGCGGAATCTTTTCGCCCATCACGACCATCGTGCCGAGCACCACCAACGTCAGCACGATGTTGAACCAGAAGTTCTTAGGTCGGCGCAGCGCCTGTTCTTCGGGCGAGAGTTCGCGTTTGGGCATGGGCACCGACCCGCTCGCGGCCGTGAGACCGAGGCGTTTTTCCTCGCGCCGGCCGAGCCAGAACGCCATGCCGAACACGAACACGAGGCCGATCGCCTGCACCGGAATCAGCGGATTGAACAGCGCCGAGATAGGCAGATGCAGCGAGGCGGAGGCGCGAATCATCGGCCCCGTCCACGGCAGAAAGTTGATGCCGGCCGCCATCGAAACCGCCGCGGCCAGCACGCGCCGGTCCATCTTCAGGCGATCGTAGAGCGGCAGCATGGCGGGAATCGTGACCAGAAAGCAGACGGCGCCGGAACCGTCCAGATGGATCAGCAGCGCGAGCAGCGTCGTGCCCATCACGATGCGCGTGGGCCGCGTGCCGACCGCGCGCAGAATGCGGTCGATGATCGGATCGAGCGTGCCCGCGTCGGTGATGGTGCCGAAGTACAGAATCGCGAACACGAACATGCCGACGACCGGCGCGAGGTTCTTGAGTCCGTCGATCACGAACTTGCTGGTCTGAAAGCCGAAGCCGCCGATGAGCGACGCCGCAATCGGCACGATGATGAGCGCCACCAGCGGCGACATACGTTTCGACAGGATCGCGCCGAGCAGCACGACGATGGTTGCGAGCCCCAGTAATGGCAGCATGTGCTTGTCTCCGAGATTGTTTTTTACTGCGATCCAGCGTAAGTTCGAAGCGGCTATAAATCAATTGAAATGATTTGATCGCAGCAATTACAAACCATCATGGATCTGAATCTTCGGGACATCCGCGCGTTTATCGCCGTCGCGCAAACGGGCAGTTTCACGCGCGCGGCAACGCGGCTGCATCTGTCGCAACCGGCGCTGACTGTGCAGATTCGCCGGCTCGAAGAAACGGTCGGCATGCGCCTGTTCGACCGCAATAGCCGCAATGTCGCGCTCACGCCGACCGGCCGTGAACTGCTGCCGCTCCTGCAGAAGTCGCTGCATGACATGGAGCATGTGCTGATCGACGCGCGCGCGCTGGGCGAAGGCGCAAGCGGTACGGTACGGATCGCCTGTTTGCCCACGTTCGCGGCCAGCGTCTTGCCCGAACTCGTGCAGGGCATCAAGAAGGCCGTGCCGCGCGTGAGCTTTCATGTACGCGACGTGGTTGCCAGCATGGTCAACACGTTGGTGCGCAATGAAGAGGTCGACATCGGGCTGACCGGCGGCCAGCTCGACGATGCCGCGTTCGAGGTGCTGCATGCGGGCATCGACCGGCTGGTTGCCGTGTTCCCGAAGCGGCATGCGCTTGCCCGGCGGCGGCGCATCACGTTGGCCGATCTCGCTGCCGCGCCGCTCGTGTTGACCGCGCAAGGCACGAGCGTGCGGGCGGTGGTGGATAGCGCTTTCGCGAACGCCCGCTGCACGCCGGAGATCGCGTGCGAGCCGACCTACATGATGACCGCGGTCGCGATGGTGCGCGCCGGACTCGGCGTGACCATCCTGCCTGCATCGGCCCGCGAAGTCAGGGCGGAGCCCGAACTGATCGTGCGCGCAGTCGACGATCCCGCGTTCACTCGCCCTATCGCGCTCATCAAGAAACGCGGCAGGACACTGCCGCCCGTCACGGAAACCTTCGTGGCGATGCTGATCGAGAAACTCGGCGCGGATTGAATAACGGACGCCCCGTTACCTTTCATTTTCAAACAGAGCCCGATTATCGCCATTAATCATCTGATTTAATCGGATTCGCTCGCGCTAGTATCGGCTGCGTGCGAGCTCGAGGGTAAAACCGCTCGCGCGTATTCTCCAAAACTTCGAATACGAAAAAATGATAATGAGTCAATTTCGAATGCTCGCGGTGGCCGCGGCGTCGTTCGCTCTGGCCGCTCCGGCGTATGCCGCGTTGGGCGCCGCGCCGACCTATCCGGTCACGGCCAGCAGCACGAGTGCGGGGGCGGCCAGCCAGAATAGCGCGGCGGTGGCGCGCTTCGCCGCCAGCGGCAGTGCAGCCTCGGCGGCTTATACCGTGAGCCAGACGACGCTGTCCTCGGGCACCGTGGTGAGCGAGTACATCAGCGCGGGCAATACGGTTTTCGCGTTGAGCTGGCAAGGCCCGACCATGCCGCCGCTCAAAACGCTGCTCGCCACTTACTTCCCGACGTATGTCCAGGCGCTCACCGACGCCCACGCCACGCAAGGCGGCGGCTACGGACCCGCCGCCGTGCATCAGTCGGCGCTGGTGGTGGAGACCGGCGGCCATATGGGCGCTTTCGTGGGCCGCGCCTATTTACCGCAAGCGCTGCCGCAAGGCGTGAGCGCTGACGATATCAAGTAACTCATTATGATTAAAATCATTAGAGAGAGAACAACAGTGCGCAAAATCGCAAGGATTATTGCCGCGGCGCTCGGACTCGCATTGGCGTTGGGTCTTGCCGGCTGCGGCGGGGGCGGCGGCGGCTCCAGCAACAACTCGACGGCTAACGCACCGGCTGCCGCCAGTGCGCCGACGGGCCCGGGCGGCACGTCGTCCAACCCCTCGACCGGTGACTCGAGCTCCAACGCGCTCGCCGTCGACGCGTCTGCCGTGCCCACACCCGTCGGTCCCGGCAATACGATGTTGGTGACGGTAAGCGGAACGGGCATTCACAACCAGCCGATGGTCAGCATCAAGCTTTGCGCCCCCGTGTCCAACGCGGGCACGAGTTGCACGACGATTCCCAATGTGATCGTCGATACAGCATCGTTCGGGCTGCGTCTAGTGCGCTCCGCGATTCCGACCTCCACCTTCAACGCGCTCACCGCCGAAACGGACCAATCGAGCGGCCTGCCGCTTGCTGAATGCGCATTGTTCGGCAGCGGCTATGCATGGGGTTCGGTGCATCTCGCGGACATCGGGCTGTCGAGCGAGATTGCTCCTTCGGTGCCGATCCAGGTGATCGGCGATTCGGCGCTGACCATTGCCGCGCCGAGCGAATGCCAGGTGGGCCGGCAACTCGCCGCCGCATCCGATCTCGGCGCGAACGGCATTCTCGGCATCGGCGTGAGCCCGGTGGACTGCGGCTCGCAGTGTGCGCTGACGGTGCTCTCGCAGTTCTATTACACCAATGCCGGCAACGCGGTCTCGGTGCCGGTCTCCAGGCAGATCAGCAATCCGGTCGCGCGTTTCGCGCAGGATAACAACGGTGTGATTCTGGAAATGGCGCAGGTGCCCGACAGCGGCAGCGCGACCGCTCAAGGCACGCTCGTGTTCGGCATCGACACGCAGGCCAATAACGTGCTGAACGGCACGGGCGCGCCGCTTCTCCGAACGGATCTGAACGGCGACTTCACGTCGTCATATGGCGGCTCGACGTTCACGCAAACGTTCTTCGATTCGGGCTCGACGGTGATGTTCTTTCCGGACACGACGATCGCTCGCGACACGTCTTCCGGCTACTACATTCCGAGCGCAACCGTGGGCCGTACCTCGACGCTGGCAGGGACGAATCCGACCAGCGTGTCGCTCGGTTTCAATATCGCGAATGGCGCGACGCTGACTTCGTCGGGGAATAACGCGTTCAATAATCTCGGGATCTACATGACCCGGCAGTTCGACTTCGGCTTGCCGTTCTTTTATGGCCGTCATGTGTATTACGGGATTTCGGGGCGTGCGTCGGCGGGGGGCGGGACGGGGCCGTATGTGGCTTATGTTTCGAGTTGAGTGACGGTCGTCCCGCCTGTGAATGACGCTCGATCCGTCATGCCGTGACAATGGCGCGGCATGACATGGCAATAAAACGAAACCCGGCCTGCGTGCCGGGTTTCGTCCTTTTCAGTAAATCCCCATCGCCCCTTCCACACTGCGCACCATCGAAACGAGCCGCGGCCCGATATCGCCTTCCAGTTGATTCTCCTTCAGCAGATAAGAAGGCACGCCGCAATTGAAGACGAGAATCTCGCCATCGGCTGACGGTTTCATCGGCACGGCGACGGCATGGATCTCGCGACGCAGGTCGCCGTAGGACACGCAAAAGCCTCGCTCGTAGAAATAGTCGATTGCGCTCAGCACGCGCTCGCGGAAGGTGCTCCATTCATGCGGCGACTTCACCGCGATTTCATTGCACAGCGCCTCGCGCCGCTCAGCGGGCAGCGCCGCAAGCAGCGCGCGGCCCATTGCCGTTCGCACGATCGGATAGCTCAGCCCGATATCCGCCGGCATTCCAAGCGGCGTACTGCTGCGGCTGCTTTCCAGATACACGACGTTGAGCCGGTCACGCATGCCGAGCGAAACTGAACCGCGAATCTGATCCGCCAGTTCCTTCATCGACGGCCGCGCGATCTGGCGCACGCTCATGCTCGCAAGCAGCGGATAACTCAGCGACAACACGGCCGAGCCGAGCTGAAACTTGTTATTCATCCGATTGACGCGCAGATAACCGAGCCGCGTGAGCGTGTAGGTAAAGCGTGAAATCGTCGCCTTGGTCATGCCGGTGCGCGCCGCCAGTTCGGCATTGCCGAGTTGCGATTCGCGCGGCGTGAAGCAATGCAAAATGTCGAGGCCGCGCGCCAGCGTGGTGGCGAACTGGCGGTCGCCGTCAAATTCGTCCGGCACGTAGCGCGCTTTCGATTCCAGGTAATCGCTGGCGAGCGCCGCCGCGTCGGACTGCTTGCTGTTGGCTGCCATCGCTTTGGCCTCTCTTCTCCATGATGGCCTATTCTGCGCTCCACGTTCTGCATATCCAAACTCTGTTCTGCATAGTCGAACAAATCGCTCCAACTGCCGGTAAACCTTCGATAGTGAAGTCACAAATCGACCTAGATAAGCGACTCACATGACGGAGACAAGCATGACCAGCCATTCCTCACACTTCGACGCGATGCTCGCGGGCGTCGCAAAGTTCGTCCGCGACGAAGCAATCCCGCGTGAGAACGAGATCGAACAGACGGACGCCGTACCGGCCGACCTCGTTCAACGCATGCGCGAACTCGGCTATTTCGGCTGGAGCATTCCGCGCGAT
This sequence comes from Paraburkholderia phytofirmans, assembly GCF_046028095.1. Lineage (GTDB taxonomy): Bacteria > Pseudomonadota > Gammaproteobacteria > Burkholderiales > Burkholderiaceae > Paraburkholderia > Paraburkholderia phytofirmans_A. The sequence goes on along the minus strand of NZ_JAQQDJ010000004.1, from coordinate 628,316 downwards.
TTCGGCGGCGCCGGGCTGTCGACCGAGCAGTTGGTGCGCGGCGCGTTTGAGCTTTCGCAGGCGTCGGTCGCATTTCGCGCTCGGGTGGGCACCAACACCGGCATCGGTTCAGAAGCACTGGTCGCCGACGGCACGGACAAGCAGAAACAGCGCTATCTGCCGCGGCTCGCGTCCGGCGAATTCACCGGCGCTTTCGCGCTGACCGAGGCCGATGCAGGCTCGGACGCCACGGCATTGCGCACCACGGCGCAGCGCGACGGCGATCATTACATTCTCGACGGCGGCAAGTGCTTCATCACCAATGCGCCGATTGCCGATCTGTTCACCGTGATGGCGCGAACCGACCCGGCCACGCCCGGCGCGGGCGGCATTTCCGCGTTTCTCGTCGAGCGCGGCACGCCGGGTCTTTCCACCAGTGCGCCTTACGCCAAGATGGGCCAGGCGGGCTCGCCGGTCGGCGACGTCATATTTGAAGGATGCCGCGTACCGGCAGCCAATCTGATCGGCGGCAAGGAAGGGATGGGTTTCCGCACCGCGATGAAAGTGCTGAACAAGCAGCGCATCCACCTCGCCGCGCTATGCACGGGACCGGCCATGCGCATGCTCGAAGAAGCGGTCGCCTACACCTCGCGGCGCGAGCAGTTCGGCAAGCCCGTGGCCGAGTTCCAGCTCGTGCAGGCGCTGATCGCCGAATGTCAGACTGAAATTTACGCCGCGCGCTCGATGATCCTCGAAACCGCGCGCAAGCGCGATGCCGGCGAGGACGTCGCGCTGGAGGCGTCGATGTGCAAGATGTTCGCCTCGGAAATGTGCGGCCGCGTCGCGGATCGCGCGGTGCAGATGCTCGGTGGACGCGGCTATCTGGCGGGCAACGCGGTCGAACGGTTTTACCGCGACGTCCGCGCCTTTCGCATCTATGAAGGCACCACGCAGATCCATCAATTGAACATCGCGAAGATCACGCTGCGGCGCGCCGCCGAACGAGATCAGGCGAAAGTTCGCGCCGACGCCGCGTGTGCGGCATGAGGACCGCCATGAACCCAGCAACCCATGACGCCGGCGCGCTCGATATCGGCCGGCTTGTCGATCCGCGCTCCATTGCGATCATTGGCGCGTCGAACGATCCGAAGTCGATCAGCGGCCAGCCGATGCGCTTTCTCATGCAGCACGGTTACCCGGGCACGCTCTATCCGGTGAATCCAAAATATGCGGAGATCGACGGCGTGGCGTGCCACGACAGCGTCGCCGCTTTGCCGTCCACGCCCGATCTCGCGCTGATCCTCGTCGCCGCGCGCCGCGTTCCGGACATGCTGCGTCAGTGCGGCGAAAAAGGCGTGGGCTTCGCCATCGTCTATAGCTCGGGTTTCGCCGAAGCTGGCGAAGCGGGCGCCGGGCTGCAGCGTGAATGCGCGGACATCGCGAAGGCGTACGGCATTCGCGTGATCGGACCGAACTGCCAGGGTTTCGTCAGTACGGGCGCAAATGTCTACGCCGGATTCGGCGCGCCCTTCGGCGTCGCTTATCGGCGCGGCGGCCTGTCGCTGATTTCGCAAAGCGGCGGCTTCGGTTGCGCGCTGCTGCTGATGGCCGACGAACTGGGCATCGGCTTGCGGCACTTCATCACGACTGGCAACGAGGCCGACGTCAGCCTGCTCGATCTCGTCGACGCGTGCATCGCCGATCCGCACACCTCGCTGATCGCGACGTACATCGAAGGTCTGAAAGACGCGCGACGGCTGGTCGACGTGGCGAACCGCGCGCTCGACGCGGGCAAACCGCTGCTCGCCTGGAAGGTCGGCAACACCGTCGATGGCGCCAGGGCCGCCGCGTCGCATACGGCGAATCTGGGCGGCGCCTCGGCGCTGTATCGCACGGCCTTCCGTCAGACAGGCGTGATCGAAGTGAGCGACGTCGCCGACCTCGGCGACTACGCCCGCGCATTCGAAGCCGGACGCCTGCCGCGCGGCAAGCGGATCGCGGTCGTCACGCTCTCGGGCGGCGCCGGCATTCTCATCACCGATGCCTGCGCTGAGCGCGGCATGTCGGTGCCCGCGTTGTCGGCAGCGACGCTCGAACGCCTCAAGCCGATCGTGCCCGCGTTCGCCTCGCTGAACAATCCGATCGACCTGACCGCGGGCATCCTCGCGGAGCCGAAAATTTTCGCGGATGCCTTGCAGATCATCGCCGACGATCCGAATATCGACGCCATCGCGATCATGGCCGCGGCAGCGAGCGGCGAAGTCGCGCAGGCAATGGCTACGGCGATCGTGCGCGTCTACGGCAGCATCGACAAGCCGCTGATGCTCGCCTGGAATGCGCGCCGCGACATGGCCCGCGAAGCGTACGAGACGATCGAGGCGCACGGTGTGCCTCTGTACGCGACGCCGGTTCGTTGCGGACGCGCTTTCGCCGCGTTGTCCGATTATGCGCAGGCGCGTCGCGCGCGGGCAGAGGCGCGCGATGCGATGCCGCGCGTGCTGCGTCGCTACGACGTCGAGCACGCCCATGCGTTGCTGGCCGCTAATCAGGGCAAGCATGGCGACCTGAACCTGACCGAACACGCTTCGCAAGCGCTGCTGCGCGACTACGGCATCGATGCCCCGAAAAGCGGGCTCGCGCAGAACCGTGACGAAGCATGCACGCTGGCGCGGGCAATCGGTTTTCCGCTGGTCATCAAGGTGCAGTCGCCGGACATCGCGCATAAGACCGAAGCCGACGCCGTGCGGGTCGGTATCCGCGATGAAGCGACGCTGGCCGCCGCGTTCGACGAAATCGTCGGGAACGCGCGCCGTCATGTACCTCACGCGAGGATCGAGGGCGTGCTGGTGCAGGAAGAAATCCGCGATGCGATCGAGATGATCGTGGGCATCGAAAACGACGCATCGTTCGGCCCGGCCGTCATGTGCGGGCTCGGCGGTATCTATGCCGAAGTGCTGAAGGACGTAAGCTTCCGGCTCGCACCGGTCACCCATGCGGACGCTCACGCGATGATTCGCGAGTTGCGCTCGTTCGCGATGCTCGACGGTGCGCGCGGCAAGCCGCCCGGCGATATCGAGGCGCTCGTGGAGACCATCGTCGCGCTATCCACGATGGCGCTCGATCAGCAGGCGAGCCTGCGAGAACTGGATATCAACCCGCTCTTCGTGCTGCCCGCGGGCAAAGGCGTGCGCGCCGGCGACGCTTTGGCGCGCCTGCTGCCGCGCGCTGCCGACTCGAACGGCGCTGCGGACCGCACCGGCGTGATGCACGAAAGCGAGCATTGCGCGCCGGCCGTGGTGGACGGATAGTGCAGCGGCGCCGGGCCGCTTTGAGATCGGGCGCCGCCGGGCCGCCGCATGACGCGCAACGCTATTGCGCGACATCTGGCAGCACGTAACGACAGACACGGCGGCGCTCACCGCAGTTGGCATTTTTCGCGCGAGACCATCATGCACGGCTATTCGCATTCAGACACATCGACATCCGACGACATCACGTCCGTCGACGTCGAACGCACTTATCGCAAGATCTTTTTCCGGCTGATTCCGTTGCTGTTTCTCTGCTACGTGATCAGCTATATCGACCGCGTCAACATCAGCTTCGCCAAGCTTCAGTTCATGCACGACCTCGGTTTTTCGGAGTCGACATATGGTCTGGGCGCGGGGCTTTTCTTCATCGGCTACGTGCTCTTTGAAGTGCCGAGCAATCTGTGGATGCAGCGTATCGGCGCACGCCGCACGCTTTTACGCATCATGTTCGCGTGGGGGCTGGTGTCGAGTCTGATGATGTTCGTGCGCACGCCGACACAGTTCTACGCCATGCGCTTCCTGCTCGGCGTGACTGAAGCGGGCTTCTTCCCCGGCATCATCTTTTATCTGGGCTGCTGGTTTCCAGGCGCGCGGCGCGCTCGCGTCACCGCCTTCCTGATGATGGCGACGGCGGTGGCCGGGATTGTCGGCGGCCCGATGTCGGGCTTCATCATGACGCGGCTGGCGGGCGTGGGCGGCTTGCCCGGCTGGCAGTGGCTGTTCCTGCTCGAAGGCGTGCCGGCCGTGACGCTCGGCATCGTCGCCTTCCTGATGCTCGGCGACAAGCCGGATGATGTGAACTGGCTCGACGAGCACGAGAAAGCGCTGGTCTCACGTGAACTCGCCGCCGACGAAAAGGCGAAACAGACCGGCCATCTCGACGGACTGCGCGGCGCGCTTGCCAACCCGCGCGTTTATCTCGCGGCGCTCGTCTACTTCGCGGTGATGATGCCGTTCAACGCGATCGGTTTCTGGGCGCCGACCATCATCCGCGATCTGGGCGTCGCCAGTGTGCTGGACGTGGGCCTGTTGTCGGCGCTGGTTTTTATCGCGGCGGCGCTTGGCACCTACGTCGTGGGCGCCAGCTCGGACCGGACCATGGAGCGGCGCTGGCACGTCGCGGTGAGCGCCTGCGTGACCGCGCTGGCGTTTGCCTTGCTGCCCGCCGCCGGCCATAACGTCACGCTCGGCGTCGGACTGCTGGCGCTTGCCGCAGCCGCGTCGTATGGGTCGTTCGTGGTGTTCTGGACGATTCCGCAAACCTTCCTGCCGCGCTCGTCGGCAGCGGGCGGTATTGCGATGATCACGAGTCTCGGCGGCACCGGCGGGTTCGTGAGTCCGGCGTTCGTCGGCTGGGTCAAGACGCAGACCGGCAGCGCGCAATATGGATTGATCGGACTGGCTGGCGTCTTGCTCGCGGGCGTCGTGCTGATGCTGGTGGTGTTTCCCGCGCCGGGCAGAAAGCTCGCAGTGAGTGGGACTGGCGGCAATGCGGCGGCACAGACCGGGCTCGGACAGACGAATCACTAAAAAGAGCAGTGTGGGGACGAAGGAAGTTGTGCCCACACGGCCCGACTGCAAAATGTCGTAAGTCTGTTGATCTTCTGGTCGCAACGCTGGCAACCTAGCGAATCCCCAACGCAGCCATGTTGCATGGGACCAGAGTAGCGCGCTAAAAGCGCCACCTCCGGTCGACACAGCGGAGACAACGGCAATGGAACCCTCCACCCACCCGCACGACGACGACCTCCAACGCTTCGAAGCCCACGGCGCCGCGCCGCTACCGGTCCCGGCCGAAGAAGGCTACGTCCAGCACGAAGGCGCGCGCATCTGGTACGCATCGTATGGCGCCGGCGCGCCGGTCATTCTGCTGCACGGTGGTCTCGGACACAGCGGCAATTGGGGCTACCAGGTTCCGGCGCTGCTCGACGCGGGGCGTCGCGTGGTGGTCGTCGACAGCCGCGGCCACGGTCGCAGCACCCGCGACGCGCGACCCTATCGCTACGAGCTGATGGCGTCCGACGTGCTGGCCGTCATGGACGCACTGCAACTCGAACGCGCCGCGCTGGTGGGCTGGAGCGACGGCGCCTGCATTGCGATGGTGTTGGGCGCGACCGCCCCTGAGCGCGTAGCGGGTGTGTTCTTCTTCGGCTGCAATATGGACCCGAGCGGCACCAAGCCGTTTGTGCCGACGCCCGCGATCGAGCGCTGCTTCAGCCGCCATGCCGAAGACTACGCGCAGCTATCGGCGACACCGGACGACTTCGAGGCATTCGTCGCCGCGGTCAGCACGATGATGAAAACCGAGCCCAACTACTCCGCCGACGATCTCGCAAAGGTTCGCGTGCCGGTCGCGATCGTGCAGAGCGAGCACGACGAGTTCATCAAGCCGGAACACGCCGACTATCTCGCCCGCAGCATTCCCGGCGCCGAATTGATCCTGCTGCCCGGCGTAAGCCATTTCGCACCGCTGCAACGGCCGGCGCAATTCAATCGCGTGGTGCTGGATTTCTTGCGGCGGATTGCGGGGTGACTGAGGGGTCGCACGAAACCCTCAATATTTCACGATGCGGAACGATCGCGCGCCTCGTAAAAAATCGTGGTGCGTGGCACAAATTCGGCATTTCGCAATGTCGCCCCGCGTTGCATATCGTGAAACAAAGACGATAAGCCTTTATTTATAAACACTAATTTTCTACGAAACGAAGCACTCAACAGCCACTTGCGCCGCCGCCTGCTGACGTAGACTCTTTTACAAGAGCCGGCGCTTCAGTAGTCGAGCGGAGTGGGAAGAGACAAAACACCGTCTGAAGAATCCCAACCTCTGAAACGAAGCCGCCACGGCACCGCGGTTTTTAAATGGCACTTGGGAGACTAAAAATGAAAGGCTTTCGCTTCGGTTCGAATCAGGGTGCTTTCTATATTTTGCCGGGCCAGGACGGTTGGGAAGCAACCTACGGCAACGAAACGCTCGGTGAATTTGCCAGCCCACAACAAGCAGCGGACGACCTCGCGCGCGGCTTGATCTGCCCGCATCTCTCTGAAGGCGACGACACGTCGACGCTCGAGATTCCAGAAAAACTCAGTGATTGGGAAATCGTTCACGTGTGATGGCCGGTATGGCCGTTATCCACGTTGGCGTAGAAACGACGATGGCGCTCGAAAGCGCCATCGTCATGTTTACCGCTTACTTTTGTGCAGCCTGCTGCGTCAGTGCCTTAAGCAATCGCGTCCACGATCTTGTTCAGCGTGGCGCTCGGGCGCATGGCCTTGCTCGTCAGTTCGACATTCGGACGATAGTAACCGCCGATATCCACCGGCTTGCCTTGTGCCGCAGCCAGTTCTTCCACGATCTTCGCTTCGTTCTCAGCCAGAGCCTTCGCCACGCCGGCGAACTGCGCCTGCAGCGCCGCGTCTTCGGTTTGCGCGGCCAGTGCTTCCGCCCAGTACAGCGCGAGGTAGAAGTGGCTGCCGCGGTTGTCGATGCCGCCAACCTTGCGCGCCGGCGACTTGTCGTTGTCGAGGAACTTGCCGGTTGCCTGATCCAGCGTCTTGGCCAGCACCTGCGCCTTCGGGTTGTGATAAGCGCTGCTCAAATGTTCGAGCGACGCGGCCAACGCCAGGAATTCACCGAGCGAATCCCAACGCAGGAAACCTTCTTCGACCAGTTGCTGAACGTGCTTCGGCGCCGAACCGCCCGCGCCGGTTTCGAACATGCCGCCACCGGCCATCAGCGGGACGATCGACAGCATCTTCGCGCTCGTGCCCAGTTCCATGATCGGGAACAGGTCGGTCAGGTAGTCGCGCAGCACGTTGCCGGTGACAGAGATCGTGTCCTTGCCGGCGCGAATGCGTTCGATCGAGAACCTGGTCGCCTCGACCGGCGTCATGACGCGAATGTCCAGACCGGTGGTGTCGTGGTTCTTCAGGTACTGCTCGACCTTCTTGATGATCTGGGCGTCGTGCGCGCGCGCCGCGTCGAGCCAGAACACGGCCGGCGTGTTGGTGGCGCGGGCGCGGTTGACCGCGAGCTTGACCCAGTCCTGAATCGGCGCGTCTTTGGTCTGGCACATACGGAAGATGTCGCCCGCTTCCACTTGCTGTTCGATCAGCACCGTGCCGGCTGCGTCCGTCACGCGAACCACGCCGTTTGCCGGGATCTGGAACGTCTTGTCGTGTGAGCCGTATTCTTCAGCCGCTTGCGCCATCAGACCGACGTTCGGCACCGTGCCCATCGTGACCGGATCGAACGCGCCGTGCTTCTTGCAGTCTTCGATCACTGCCTGATAAACGTCTGCGTAGCAGCGGTCCGGAATCACGGCCTTGGCGTCGTGCAGTGCGCCGTCCGCGCCCCACATCTTGCCCGACTCGCGGATCATGGCCGGCATGGACGCGTCGACGATCACGTCGCTCGGCACGTGCAGGCTGGTGATGCCCTTGTCCGAATTGACCATGGCCAGTTGCGGACGCTGTTCGTATTGCGCCTTGATGTCGGCTTCGATCGCCGCGACCGTTTCAGCCGGCAGGCCTTTCAGGCGCGCGTACAGATCGCCGATACCGTTGTTCGGGTTGAAGCCGGCTTGCGCCAGCGCGTCGGCGTGCTTGGTCAGCACGTCTTTGTAGAACACCGACACCACGTGACCGAAGATGATCGGATCCGACACCTTCATCATGGTGGCCTTCAGGTGCACCGAGAACAGCACGCCCTTGGCCTTCGCGTCGGCGATTTCCGCTTCGATGAAGCTGCGCAGCGCGTTCTTCGACAGCACCGAAGCGTCGATGATCTCGCCTGCCTGCACCGCTGTCTTTTCTTTAAGGACCGTCTTCGAGCCGTCGGCGGCCGTCAGTTCGATCTTCACCGAACCGGCTGCGCCGATCAGCGCCGATTTTTCGCTGCCGTAGAAATCACCGCCGCTCATATGCGCGACGTGCGACTTCGAGTCCGCGCTCCACGCGCCCATCTTGTGCGGATGCTTGCGTGCGTAGTTCTTGACCGACAGCGGCGCGCGACGGTCCGAATTGCCTTCGCGCAGCACCGGGTTGACCGCACTGCCCTTGATCTTGTCGTAGCGCGCCTTGACGTCTTTTTCGGCGTCGGTGTTCGCGACGTCCGGATACGCCGGCAGCTTGTAGCCCTGATCGCGCAGTTCCGTGATCGCGGCCTTCAGTTGCGGCACCGACGCGCTGATGTTCGGCAGCTTGATGACATTCGCTTCCGGACGCGTGCTGAGTCCACCCAGTTCCGCCAGATCGTCGGGACCCTTCTGTTCCGCGCTCAGGTAATCGGGGAATGCAGCGATGATCCGGCCGGCGAGCGAAATATCGCGCGTTTCGACGATTACGTCGGACGAGCGCGTGAACGCCTTCACGATCGGCAACAACGAGTAAGTCGCCAGAGCAGGCGCTTCGTCGGTCAGGGTGTAGATGATCTTCGGCGGTGTGGACATGTTTGGTGCTTTGCTAGGTGAAGTGTTAGACAGAGCGTTGGGCGGTGCCGACCAGCGCGTTGCGGCAGAACAACATTGCGGCGCGACGCACGGCACTACTTTCTACGGCCAAGCCGTGAGTATATGCGTGTTTTCCTCTACTCGCTGCTAAACAAACATATCCCGGAAACGTCGCCTACAGGGTCGAGCCCCGCCAGATAAGGCTTTGGGACGATTTAGCCTCGTCTTATGACAGATGTCTTATAGATGACTCATGACCCTCTACAAATATATTGTTAATGCGAATCAGATGCATTACCATTTGGACGCACCTGTGTTCTTACGTTTCGATTACTCCAACCACTCGCTTTCGATGAAGCCGTTTCGCACTTTTCCAGGTGCGCGACAGGCGTCACCCTGTCCAATTCGAACAACATGCAGAAATTCTTTGTCGCCGGCCGACCGGCGTTTGTGCGCGGCCAACGCCGCACTCCCTCGCTGCTGAGCGCGGGGCTTCTGGCCAGCGTCGGTTTGACGCTTTCCACGCTGTCGACTTCGGGCTGGGCGCAGGTCGCGGCCAGCGACGCCGCCGCGACGCTGCCTGCCGTGAGCGTCTCGGCGGCAAAAGACACCTCTGTGGCCCAGGCCGACACCGTCAGCGCGGGCGCGCTGGGTTCGCGCAAGCAGGTGGACACGCCGTTCTCGACCCACGTCGTGACGAGCGACGAAGCGCAGGACCTGTTCGCGACAACCGCCAACGATCTGTACAAGTACGATCCGGCGGTCTCGGTGATCAGCGACAACGGCATCAGCGAAAACTCGATGTTCACCGTGCGCGGCATGCCGATCGACACGCTGAACAGCATCAAGGTGGACGGCCAGACTTTCCCGTCATGGGATACCGACCTCTCGCTCGAGCCGTTCGAGCAGGTCGAATTGCTCAAGGGCCTGTCGGGCTTCATGTATGGCTTCGGCTCGCCGGGCGGCATCGTCAATTACGTGTTGAAGCGCCCCACCGACACGCCGTACCGCAGCGTCTCGGTCGGCTACAAGTCGGCCGGCGTGTTCAGCGAGGCGGTCGATCTGGGCGGCCGCTTCGGCAACGACGACCGTTTCGGCTATCGCCTGAACCTCGCCAACGAAAACGGCAACACCGCGGAAGACCACGGCCACGTGCGCCGCCAGGTCGCGTCGCTCGCATTCGACTTCCGCATCACGCCGGACCTGACGTGGAGCGCCGACGCGTTCTATCAGAAGCGCAGAACCAACGGCACGCTGTTCGGCTTGATGTTCGGCTCCGATGCCGGCGGCATTCCCGACGCGAGCAAAGTCACCCACGCGCTCACGCAACCGCAAAACTACTACGAGACCGAGATGGCCTCGTTCGGCACGGGCCTGGATTACCGCATCTCCGAAAACTGGCATGCGAGCATCAAGTACCGCTTCGCCAAGGAGAACCGCACCAATTCGGATAGCTTCCTGTTCGTCTCCGACGCCGCAGGCAACTACTCGAACACGCTCTACGCGGCCATGACGCGCTACTTCTATCAGAACGTCGACGGCATGGTGCAAGGCCATTTCAACACGGGCAGCATCAAGCACGACGTCGTGGTGGGCGCGGGCTTCCAGACGCAAACCAGCGAGTACAGCAACAGCACGGGTTGGAACGAAGGCTACTTCCTCGGCAACGGCAATCTGTACGCCAGTACCTTGCTGACCAACGACGAAGTCAGCATCGGTTCGGACCTGTACCGTCAGCAGCGCACCACGCAAGCCGCCGTGTACGCGAGCGATACCGTGCAACTCACGTCGCGTCTGTCGGCGCTGGTCGGCGTGCGCTACACGCAATATCAGCAGCACGTGTACGACCCGAGCGGCGCGGTGTCGTCGCAATATCAGGCGGACCCGGTCACGCCGACCTTCGCGCTGATGTTCAAGACCGATCCGTACTCCACGCTGTACGCGAGCTACGTGGAGTCGCTGGAACAGGGCGGTGCCGCGTCGAACACCAACCTCAACTACCCGGACACGTTCGGCCCGTTGCGCAGCAAGCAGTACGAAGTCGGCTTTAAAACCGATCACGCCAAGTGGGGCGCCAACCTCGCGTTGTTCCGCGTCGATCAAGGCTACAACTACACGAACGTCGACAACATCTTCGTGCAGGACGGCACCAAGCGCTATCAAGGCCTCGACGCGAGCGGCTGGCTCGCGCTCACGAGCGAATGGCGCGTGCTGGGCGGCGTGATGTGGCTCGACACGAAGGCCATGGACGTGAACGATCCGACCGTGGAAGGCAAGCGCATCTATGGCGCGCCGCGCTTCACCGTGACGGGCCGGATCGAATACAACCCGTCGTATCTGCGTCCGCTGACGCTGGCGTTCGGCGGCAAGTACGTCGGCAATCAGGCCGTCGACGCGCAGAACACGCAGTTCGTGCCGGCGTACACCACGTTCGATCTGAGCGGCCGGTATGAGACGAAAATCGCCGGCAAGGACGTGACGTTCCGCGCGGGTATCAACAATCTGTTCAACCGCCGTTACTGGACGACGGCCTGGGGCTACTACGTAGCGCCGTCGCCGACACGCACTGCGGTGGCCAGCGCAACGCTGCAGTTCTAAGCATCGCGTGAACGAGGGGCGCCCGCGACGGGCGCCCCGATCATGGCGGGAATCTCGGCGACCAGCGCATCGATCGCACAGCGCGTTTTCAGCGCCAGATAGCGACTTTTCGGCCACACCAGGTGAATCTCCTGAGCAGGCCGGAAACAATCTTCCATCACTGTCACCAGCTCGCCTGTTTTCTCATAACGGGCCAGTAGCCAACTCGGCAGCCACGCGAGGCCGAAGCCGGCGAGAGCGGCATCCACTATCCCCTTCATGTCGTCGAAACCGAGCTGCGGTTGAACCTGCGCACGGCGGATTTGCCCGTCGACATCGACCACATCCCACGGCTGCGCCGACCCTGCTCGCAAGTAGGCGATCACAGCGTGGCCGCGTAATTCCTCCACGTTGCGGGGCGTGCCATGACGTGCGAGATAAGCCGGCGCGGCGCCGATACTCGCATGCTGCATGCCGAGCTTGCGCGCCGCGAGACTCACGCTGTCGGCGAGCGGGCCCACGCGCACCACGAGATCGAAACCCTCTTCGATCACGTCGACGAAACGGTCGGTAATCGAAATGTCGATCTTCAATTGCGGATGCTTGCGCGCAAGTCCGAGCAGCACCGGCGCCACGCAGTAATGACCGAATGCCTGCGGCACACTCACGCGCAAACGGCCTTGGGGCTCGCGGCGTCCGGAGTCGAGATCCGCCTCCGCGGCTTCGAGCTCGGCCAGCGCACGCACACAGCGGTCGTAGTAAGCCTGGCCGTCTTCGGTGAGGCTCTGGCTGCGCGTCGTGCGATTGAGCAGGCGCACGCCGAGGCGCTTCTCCAGCCGCACGATCACTTTGCCTACCGCCGAGCGCGTCAGGTTCAGCCGCTCCGCCGCGAGCGCAAAACTGCCTGTTTCCACCACGCGCACGAACGTCGTCACACCGTCGAGGATGTCGCTCATCTGCTTACCCTATTGGTTCCCACGGAGACGCATTTCCGGGATTTTTACGCGTCAATAGGGACCTGAATTCCCCCTATATTACACAGTCCATGGTGGGCGAGCCCATCGACTAACGAGGTGAAATTCCATGTCCCATGACCCGATCGCGCCGCCACGTACTGAAGAACGGCTCGGCACAAGCGCAGCAGTTGAGCGTCAACAGACTTCGCGCGAAGCGCACCGTGCACGAACCGTTGCGAGCGACGAGACCCCGCAAGCCGCCACTTTCCTCTCGCTCCGCAAAAACACTTTGGCGTTGGGCGCGGTGTGCCTCGCGTCGCTGATGTTCGGCCTCGAAATCTCCAGCGTGCCGGTGATCCTGCCGACGCTCGAACGCGTGCTGCACGGCGACTTCAAAGGCATGCAGTGGATCATGAACGCCTACACGCTCGCGGTGACCACGGTGCTGATGGCGACCGGCACGCTGGCGGACCGCTTCGGCCGCAGGCGCATCTTCGTTATCGGCATCGCGCTGTTCGGCATCACCTCGCTGATCTGCGGACTCGCGCAAAGCGTGCCGACGCTGATCGTCGCGCGTCTGTTGCAAGGCGCGAGCGGCGGCGCCATGCTGATCTGCCAGGTGGCCGTGCTATCGCATCAGTTCAGCGACGGGCCGGAACGCGCTCGCGCATTCAGCGCGTGGGGCATCATCTTCGGTATCGGACTCGGCTTTGGGCCGATCATCGGCGGGGCCATCGCGGCGTTGTCGAGTTGGCAATGGGTCTTCTGGGTGCACGCGCTCCTCGCTGTCGTGACCTTGACGCTCGTTTTCAGCGGCGTGCAGGAATCGCGCGACCCGCATGCGCACACGCTCGACGTTGCCGGCATCGTCACGTTGTCGTTGGCGGTGTTCGGGCTCGTGTATTTCATCACGCAGGTTCCGGCGCTTGGTTTCAGCAATCCGCGTGCGCTCTTCATCATCGCGGCGACGTTGGTCGCCTCCGTGGCTTTTCTGTTTGCCGAGAAACTCAATGCGCGGCCCATGTTCGACTTTTCCGTGTTCAGGATTCCGCAGTTTTCCGGCGCACTGATGGGCTCGGCGGGCATGAACTTCAGCTTCTGGCCGTTCATGATCTATCTGCCGATCTATTTCCAGATCGGCCTCGGCTACGACAGCGTGAGCGCCGGACTGGCGCTGCTCGCTTACACGCTGCCGACGCTGCTGTTTCCGCCGCTCGGCGAACGTCTCGCACTGCGTTACGGCTCGGGAATCGCCATACCTGCCGGCCTGTTTACGATCGGCCTCGGCTTCATGCTGATGCGTTACGGCAGCGGCGCCGCGCATGCCAACCTATGGGCGCTCTTGCCAGGTTGCGTGATCGCGGGCGCGGGCCTCGGTCTCACCAATACGCCCGTCACCAATACGACGACCGCAGCGGTTCCCGCGGAACGCGCGGGCATGGCGTCGGGCATCGATATGAGCGCGCGGATGATTACGCTCGCGATCAACATCGCGTTGATGGGTGCGATTCTGGTCGGCGGAATTCTTGCCGGTTTGAAAGCGCGATTGCCGAAGACGCTCGAAACGGCAGCGCCGCTCGCCAGACTCGCCGAAAAGATCGCAGCGGGCGATGTCGAAGCGGTCAGAACGGGGATGCCCGCGCTGGCCCAAATCGACCCATCAGGAAGCGTCGTGCATGCCGCGTTGATGCAAGGCTTCGGCTGGGTGATGGTCTACGGCGGAGTCGGCGTGTGGGTGCTTGCCGCGCTCAGTTTCGTGATTTCCGGCAGCGCGTCGAGAAGGCTAAGCAGCGAGAAATGCGTGCCAGCGCAACAGCAGCAACAACCAACTCGATGCGACGCGTGTTAAGCAGCGCCTCTTCGACGGCGCCGTGCGCTAGCGAATAATTTCAGAGCGGCGCCCGCGCGCCGCTCCGCCGTTCACGCCTCGACTTGCACCTTTTGCCCCGCCATTATCGCGAGCCCTTCGTTCAGCGCCGGGAAAAGACTGCGATTGAAATTGTTCCAGCGCAGTTCGAGGATCGTATCGTCCTTATCGATTTCGGTGTTCAGCACGTCGTGAATCACTTCGCCCGAATCGATCCCATTGTCGACATAGTGAAACGATGCGCCCGTCAAATAGAGCGGTTCGACCGCCACGGTTTCCATCGTCTTCCAGTCGACCACCTTCTGGCCGCGCGCCCCGTAGAGCGCATCGAGCGTCGCATACGCGCCGCGCCGCTCGTACGGCGATTCGGCGCGCGTCACGCCCGGATGAATGTTCACGATCTTGCGATAGAACCGCGCACCCGGCCGAACCAGTTCGTCGAGAATGATCAGCAGCCCGTCGAGCACGACGATATCGGCCTTCAACTCCACCAGCGTATCGAGCAGATGCTTTTCGAAAGCGCTCTTGCCTGCCGGTCGTCCCGGCGCATCGAGCGGCTCACGCCGGTACGTCGATGGAATCGCGAGCAGCAGATCGTTGACCGGCTTGCCCTGCACACGCAGATTCGGCGGATAGAACCAGCGCTTGCCCGGCTCATAAGCGAAGCCGTATTCCTTCAGTTTCTCGCGATCCACGCTGGAGCCGGCGTCATCGTCGTAAATGACTTTTTCGAGCGAGTACTGATCGCCCAGTTCGGTGTCGTTGAGCGCCTCGACGAGCGACTCCAGCACCGACTTCATGTAGCGCGTGCCGCTCTTGTACGCAATGTCCTGTCCGGCTTTGTCGGCGGCTGCGTTTCTCAGCGACCAGATATAAACGAGTTTCTTCTTCGGCATAGTCGTTCCTATGTGTGTGTCATTGCCACATGCTTACCAGTCGTATTTGGCGGTTGCGATCAGCGTGCGTGGATTCCCATAGAAACAGGTATTCACAGACTGGCAACCGCTCACGAACCGGCGATTGAAAATATTCTGGCCGTTCACCGCAAAGCGCCAGTTGCGCGTTTCGTAATGAACCGCCGCGTCGTACACGGTGTAGCTCGGCACGTACAGCGAGTTGTCGGCGGCGCCCGCCGTGCCACTCTGATAGCGAATGCCCCCGCCGAAGCCGAGGCCTGCCAGCGGCCCGGCATGCCATGTCCAGTCGCCCCACAGCGACGCCATCTGGCGCGGCCGCGGAATATCCACCGGCCACTTGCCCAACGTGTCGTCGCCGGCCTTGATGTTCTTCACGTCCTGATACACGTACGCGGCGATCACCGAAAAGTTGCGCGTGACATTGCCCACGCCGCTCAACTCGATCCCGCGCGAACGCACCTCGCCGGTTTGCACGCTAGTGCTGCCGGTCGGGTCGATGGCGAAATCGGGCGTGACGACGTTGGTCTGGTTGATCTGATAAACCGCGGCGTTCAGCATCAGGTTCTTGCCGGCCGGCTGCCAGCGCAAACCGGCTTCGATCTGCTTGCCTTTAGTCGGCTCGGCAATGCCGCCGCCGGCAATCTTCACGCCCACCAGCGGATTGAACGACGTCGAGTAACTGATGTACGGCGACAATCCGTAATCGCCGAGATAGACGAGACCGACGCGCCCGGAGAACGCATGATCGTTCTGCTCGAGACGGCTGCCGCCAGCGATATCGTTCTGCGTGGTGTTGCTCCAATCCTGGCGCCCGCCGAGCGTCAGCACCCAGCGTTGCCACTTGATCTGGTCCTGCGCGTACACGCCGAACGCATTCATGGTCGACTTGATGTCGGTGCGTGGGAACGCGTCCGGTCCGCTGAAGATCGCGTTGGTGATCGGCGTATACACCGGGTTGTACATGTTCAGGCTCGGGCCAGTCGCCATCGATTCGCTATCGGTGGCCGACTGCCGGTTGTATTCGAACCCGAGCAGCACCGTGTGATCGAGCGGACCGGTGCCGAAGCGGGCCAGCGCCTGATTGTCGACATCGAAGCGGCTGTAGTTCATCTGGTACAGGCCCACGTAGCGCAGCAGCGACGCCTCGGTTGGATCGGCCGGATCGAGGCCGCCGCCGAATACCTGTCCCTGATCGAGCGAGAGATGCATCAAGCGCGTGTTCTGCCGGAACGTCCACACCGGATCGAACTTGTATTCGAACTGGTAGCCCACCGACCATTCCTTCTTGCGGTAGTGCGAGAACTCCGGATCGCCCGTATACAAATCTGGCGAAATCTTGCCGTTCGGATTCGGCAAGACCGTGCCCTGTGCAGGCAGAAAGTTATTCGACGCGTCGCCCCAATCCTGCAGATAGCTCGCCTCGACGGTCAACGACGTCTTCGCGTTCGGCTGCCATTTCACCGACGGCGCCAGCGCAACACGTTGCTCCGGATTCGGCCCGGTCTGCGAATTGCCATCGCGTCCCACGCCGAGGAAACGATAGGACAGCGTGCCGTCCTTATCGACCTTGTCGCCCACGTCGAATGCAATCTGCTTGCGCGCGTAGTCGCCCAGTTGCATTTCCACTTCGCGAATACGCTCGCCATTGGCGAGCTTGCTTTGCACGTCGATGATCGCGCCGGGGTCGCCCTGGCCGTACAGCACCGAGGTCGGACCACGCAGCACGGTGATGCTGTCGATCATGAACGGATCGACACGCCAGCTCGCGAGATTGAGTGTATTGGGCACCTGCAGGCCGTCGACGAACACGGTCGGCGTGAAACCGCGCAATACCGAATACCAGTCGGAGCGAATATCCGCGCCATAAGTTGAGAAGCCAGGAATGTAGCGCAGCGCCTCGTTGATGCTGGTCGCGCCGGTCTCCTCGATCTGCTGCGCCGTGACGACGTTGATGGTCTGCGGAATTTCCTTCAGCGGCGTGTCGGTCTTCGTGCCGGTACTGCTACGACGGGCAACGAGGCCCACCGTATCCTCGTTGCCCGCCGACGCCTTGACGCTGATCGAAGGCAGCGTATCGGCCGGCGTTAATTCCGGCTGGCTCGCATTGGAACTCTGTCGTGCATTGCCCTCGGTTTGCGCCGACTGCTGCGCGTGTGCGGTAGCGGCTGTCGCCGCATAAAACGCCACGCTAGCAGCAGCGGCGGTAGCATTCCGGCGCGTGCTGATTGCCCATTCCATCTCTCGATGCTCCAGGTTTTTAAGCGGCCAAAAAAGCCGCTTTTATTAAAGAGCGAAGGCCATGCGGCCCACGCTCGTTGCGTTTTCTTGTGCTTGTTGTGTCCGGTCGCCCGACCGGTCTTGCGATGCGTGGTGTGCGAGCGACGTGGCAATTTCGTCGGAACGCAGCGCGAGCACCGACAGCAGCGTGTCGGAGAGCCCATGAGTGTCTTCGCAGCAGCCTTGCAGATAAACGCGCGGCTTGAAGCTCGCCGGCGTGGCGAGCCGGTAATCGCGTTCGACGTTGCCTTGCGCAAGCGCATCGCCGAGATGCGGCGCGAGCCCGTCCAGCAGGTCGAAATGCGTGTCGCGGCGATAGCCCGTCGCGAGCACGAGCGCGTCGAATTGCTCGGCGCGCGCGTGGCCGCTCAGACGATCACGCAACGTGAGTTCGATCTGCCCGCCCGCGGTGCGCACGGCCGTTTCAATGCCGGTGTTCGCCAGCAGCCGGTGCCGCGGATCGGCGGATACGTTCTGCAGATAAAGCATTTCGTAGATCTGCTCGATCAGCGGACGGTCGACCACGGCATAGTTGGTGTCGCGAAAGCGCTCGATCAGCGAACGCCGGCCGTCGCGCGGCTGCGCGTAGACGATATCGGTAAAGGCGGGGTTGAAAATCTCGTTGACGAACGGGCTGTCGTCGGCGGGTTTCAGCGCGCTCGAGCGGATGACGAGGCTTGCATCGACGTGCGGGAAGCGGCGCGTCAGATCGACGAACACCTCGGCGGCGCTCTGTCCCGCGCCGATCACCGCCACGCGTTTTCGCGCGCCGTCCGCGGGTCCGACCGTACGGTCGATGGACGTGAGGTATTGCGACGAATGCACGATGTTGTGCGTGCCAAGCGCGGCAAATGCTTCCGGCACTTGCGGACCGCCGCCGATGCCGACCGACAGCGCCCGTGTCACGCGTTGCCACTCGCGGCCTTCGCTGTCGCGCGAGAAAACCCGCAGCGCTTCGACGTCGTTCGTATTCGCGGTGCTCCTGACCGCTTCGATGCCGGTCACGGTCTGGCCGTAGTTCACGCGATCGTCGAACGACGCCGCGACCCAGCTCAGGTAATCGTGGAACTCCACACGCGTCGGATAGAAGTTCTTCAGATTGACGAAATCCGCCAGACGTCCACGCTCGAACAGATAATTGATAAACGTAAAGCGGCTTTTCGGATCGCGCATGGTCACGAGATCCTTGAGGAAGGAAATCTGCATCCGGCAATCGTCGAGCAGCATGCCACGATGCCAGCCGAATTCCGGCTGACGTTCGATGAAGCAATGCGCCAGGTCCGACACGCCGGCCTCTTCGGCGAGGCGCACGGCAAGCGCGAGATTCGAAGGTCCGAAGCCGATTCCGATCAGATCAAATACGGTGTCTCTGTGCATGTCGCAGGTCCTTATCGGTGGAAGCCGGCGCGCCGCATGCGCGGGCCGGTGAAAAATCTTTCGTGATTGATGCGGTTTTATTGACTGCGTTTCTTGCCGGCTTTCTTTTTTGCCGGCGTCCTTACTGTTTCACGCGCCGTCCCGTAACTCGACGACGCTCGATCCCCGCGCAACAAGCCGTGCCCCAAGCTGTGCGAAAGTCGGCGCGGCGAACACGTCGGCGATTTCCAGCGCATAGCCGGCGGCTCGCGCGGCATCGACGAAGCGAACCACGTCGAATGAACTCGCGCCCGCTTCGAACAGGTCGTCGTGATGCGCGGGCGTGTTGCCTTCGAAGAGATTGCTCCAGACGCGTTCGAGCGCCTGTGCGAGTTGCGATGCTTCGTTGTGAGATGTCGCGCTCGCCTGCGCGCCGGCCGCGGCGCTCGCGGATTCCAATGCAAAGCGCGCGGCTGAAGCACCCAGCTGCTCATGCGGCGCATCGACGAACTGTTGCACCACATCCAGATAGTCGGCGGTCAACACCTCGACGAAACGGCCGTCCACCAGCTCGTTTGCATACGAGAAGGCGCCGGTCACGCGTCCGTCGGCATGCTCGACTACATCCAGTTCCAGTTCGAACACCACGCGGTGCCGCATGTCGTTGAAATCGTCGAGCGTGAGGCCGGCCCAGTCGCGCTCC
This sequence comes from Paraburkholderia phytofirmans, assembly GCF_046028095.1. GTDB lineage: Bacteria > Pseudomonadota > Gammaproteobacteria > Burkholderiales > Burkholderiaceae > Paraburkholderia > Paraburkholderia phytofirmans_A. The sequence continues at coordinate 608,929 of NZ_JAQQDJ010000004.1, read as the reverse complement.
GCTGTCCCGGCTGGTCGCAAGTAGTTGAACATCACCGAGAACAGCGGATTACCGGCTTCGGCGCGCGGGGCGCGCAATGCCGCGACCACCTCGGCGAAAGGCGTGTCAGCGTGCGCATAAGCAGCAAGTGCGGCGTCGCGGACTTCGGCCAGCAGCGTCGCGGGCGTGTCGGTTTTCGCGAGCCGCGTGCGCACGACAACCGCATTGATGAAGAGCCCGAGTGCGCGGCGCGCGGCCTCCCCGGTCAGTTCGCGCGTCGAGGCGAGCACGCCGACCGGTTGATCGGTTGCGCCGGTCGCGCGATAAAAGGCTAGGTTCAGCGCGGCATGCAGCAGCATGGGCAAGGTGGCGTGAACTTCGAGCGCCATCGAGCGGGCGCGGCGCACGAGCGCGGGGCTGAATTCAAACGCGAGACGGCCGCAACTCCAACTCGGCGACACAGCACGGCCCGACGACGGCGACGGCAGTACGTGCGACGGTGCGTCGGCCAATGCATCGCGCCAGAACGACAGGCGCGCTCGCGGCGCGGCGACCGGCAAGACCAGTTCGTTGTGAGAAGCCGAACCCAATACCGAAGCTCTCGGCGACGCGCCGCGCACGATCGCCACATACGTGGTGCGCACGTCATCGAGCCATAGATCGATCGACTGGCCGTCCGACACGATGTGATGCACGACCAGCGACAACACATGATCATGCTCGGCAAGACGCAATAAGCGCGCACGCCAGAGCGGCGCATCGTCGAGCAGATGGAATGGCGTGAGCGCGTCTTCGTCGGTCAGCGCAACAGCGGCGCTCTCGCGGGCGCTGGCCAAAGGATCGCCCGACAGATCGACAACGGGCAGGTCGAACGGCGCCGGCTCGGCCACGCGTTGACCCGGCAACTGCCCGTCGCGTTCAACGAGCCGCACACGCAGCGCCGGATGTCGTGCGGCCGCTTGAGCAAACGCTTCGCGCAACGCATCGACATCGAGCGCGCCACGCAAACGCAGCGCGACAGGAATGTTGTACGCCGCGCTGTCCGGTTGCGAGCGCCACAAAAACCACAAGCTCAATTGCGCAGAAGAAAGCGGCAGAACGCCGTTCGCGTCCGCTATCGGTTGTGAATTCGAAGGGCCACTCGAAGCGTCATTGCCCGCATCGGCCAGCGCTTCGCTGCGTGCCGACGCCAGCACCCGTTGCGCGTATTGCGCGAGCGTCGGTGCTTCGAAAAGCGTGCGCACCGGCACATCACGTGCGAGGCGCTCGGCCACGCGCGTCGCAACCCGGACCGCCGCGAGCGAATGCCCGCCGAGTTCGAAGAAATGATCGGCGCGCCCGACGCGCTCCACGCCCAGCACTTCGCGGAAGATCTGCGCAAGCGCGGTTTCGAGCCCCGCTGCGGGCGCCTGATAGGCCCGTGCGACCCGCTGCGGCTCCGGCAATGCAGCGCGGTCCACCTTGCTGTTGGCATTGCGCGGCAACGCGTCGAGCACGACGATATGCGCGGGCACCATGTAATCCGGCAGCGTATGACGCAGATGCGCGTCGAGCTCCGCCGCATCCGCGCGTGTGCTGCGCTCACGCGCCTCGGCGCTCAATTCGACATACGCGACCAGCGCCGCTTGCGCCCCCTTGCCATGCACGATCGCCACGGCTTCGCGCACATCGTCGTGCGCGGCGAGTTGCGCTTCGATCTCTCCCAGTTCGATCCGCAAGCCACGCAGCTTCACCTGATGATCGACGCGGCCGATAAAGTCGAACACGCCGTCCGCGCGTCGCTTGACGAGGTCGCCCGTGCGATAGAGCCGTGCGCCCGGCGCACCGAACGGATCCGGTACGAAGCGCTCGGCCGTGAGCGCCGGCCGGTCGAGATAACCGCGCGCGACACCCACGCCCTCGCCGCCCAGATACAACTCGCCGATCACGCCGACCGGCAGCGGATTCAGGCGTGCATCGAGCACATGCGCCGAACGCGCACCAACCAGCGTGCCGATCGGCAAATAGGCGCTGTCCGCGAGCTTCGCCGTGTCGTCGGTCGGATAGAACATCCACAGCATCGGCGTGATGACGGTTTCGGTCGGCCCGTATCCGTTGACGATGCGCGCATTCGGAAACGCCCGGCGCATCAGCGCGAACGCTTCGCGCGAGGTGGCTTCACCGCCCACCGTCAGCGAACGCAAACTCGGCGGCGCACCGTGCGCGAGCGCCCATTCGGCCAGTTGCGTCGCGCAACCGGGCGGCACGTAGGTCATGGTCACGCCTTCGCGCACCATCATCCGACAGGTTTGCGCGGGCGGCCACAGCGTGTCCGCCGTAATCGCCACGGCCGCGCCGGACATGTACTGTGAAAACCAGCCTTCATGCGCGCCGTCGAAATTGACCGACTGGAACAGCAGGAACACGTCACGCTCGCCCGCACCGTAGCGCTCCGCAATCGCCGCGCAATGCAGCGCAAACGAACCGTGATCGACCACGACGCCCTTCGGTTTTCCCGTCGAGCCGGATGTATAAATCACATACGCCGCCTGATGCGGGTATACGCGCGGCAACTCGACATCCGCTGCCGAGGGTTCGTCGGCCTGCGGTTCCTCGTCGATCAGCCACAAACGCAAACGGTCCGACGCCGGCAACGCAGCGAGACTCGCGCGTTCCGTGATGACATGCGTGATCTGCGCATCGTCGAGAATCTGCGCGAGACGCTCACGCGGGTGGCTCGGGTCGAGCGGAACGAACGCGCCGCCCGACTTCAGCGCCGCGATCAAACCGACCAGCAGATCCACCGAGCGGCTCAGCGCGACGCCAACCCGCATCTCCGCACTCACGCCTGCTGCGACGAGGCGTTGCGCCAAACGCGCGGCTCGCGCATCCACTTCGCCGCGCGTGAGCGAGCGGTTCGTATCCGCGACGCCACGAGCATCGGGCCTCGCGCTGGCGTGGTCGGCCACGCGCTGATGCACCGGCCTGAATACTGTTTCAGAAGGGAGCGCGTTGCTATTCCATGCGTCGAGTTGTGCGCGTTCCGTTTGCGGCAGCCATTGCAAATCTGCGATCGCGATCTCAGGCGTTGAAGTCGCATTGGACAGCAACTCATTGAATCGCGCAGCGAGGCGCTCTATCGAATCGGCGTCGAACAGATCGAGCGCGTAGATAAAGTACGCATCGATCGAATCGTCGTCCCGTTCCTCGAAGCTCAGCGTCAAGTCGAACTTGGCGAACGGCGCACCCGAAGGCAACTCCGTCATGCGCACTTGCGCGAGCGAAGGCAAACGGCGCCGCGCACCATAAGCGGCCATCACCTGGAACAACGGATGATGACTCGCGCTGCGCACCACGCCGAGCGCTTCGACCACCTGTTCGAACGGCACGTCCTGATGCGACTGGGCGTCGATCAGCGTTTGCTGCGTCACGCCGACCAACGCGGCGAATGGCTGCGTCGCGGGAACCGGCGTGGCAAGCGTGAGCGTGTTCACGAAGAAGCCGACGAGACCGGCCACTTCGCCGCGCTCGCGATTGGCCGCCGGAACGCCGATCTGAATCTGCGTTTCACCCGACGAGCGCGCGAGCAACGCGCTCAATGCCGCCAGCAATACGGCAAACGGCGTCGCGCGCTGCGCATTGGCCAGTGTCTTCACTTGCGCCACGAGCGCGGCATCGAGGACGAAGCGATGCCGTGCGCCGCGCGCGCTGCGCTGCGCCGGACGCGGCGCAGCGCCCGGCAACATCAGCACGTCGCGATTTGCCTCCAGCCGCTCGCGCCAGAACGCCAACTGACGTTCGCGTTCACCCGCGTCGAGCCAACGGCGCTGCCACAGCGCGAAGTCGGCGTATTGAATCGGCAACGGCGCGAGCGATACCGCTTCGCACTTCGCATACGCGCGATAGAACGATGCCAGTTCCGCCAATATCACGTCCGCGGACCAACCGTCGGAGACGATGTGATGCGTCGTCAACGCGAGCCAGTGCGTGTTCGTATCGAGACGGATCAGATGCGCGCGCATCAGCGGACCGAGCGATAGATCGAAGGACTTCGCTTCGTCCGCGCGCGCAATGTCCGCGGCACGCTTCTCGCGCTGATCGGCGGGCCACGCGCTCACGTCGCTCGCGTGCCACGGGCAGCGCGACGGCGCGTGCACCGTCTGCAACACGCCGTCGCCGCTTTCGGTGAAAGTAGTGCGCAACGCTTCGTGGCGCGCTATCAGCGCGTCACACGAAAGACGCAGCGCGTTGGCATCGAGCGCGCCGTCCAGGCGCAGCCGTTCGGTGATGTGATATGCGGCCGGTTCGTCGATCATCCGCGCATGCAGCCACAGACGCGTTTGCGCGAACGAAGCCGGCACGCTCGCGGTGCGCTCGGCGCGCGGCGGAATCGGCAGCACGCGAAAGTCGATGCCGGCGGCGTCGAGCTTCGTGAGGAAGGCCTTGCGCTGCGCATCCGGCAAAAGCGCAAAGCGTGACGCGAGGGACAGCAGATCCGGTTTGGCAGTGGTCATGCTAATTGGTCTCAGTACGGGCCGACGTGTTGGCTCATTGCAGTTCGAATTCGTCGAGGAGCGCATCGATCGCGCTCGCGGTATCGCCTGCGCCATGCGCGTCGCGCTCGGCGAGCGCGCGATCGATCGCCGCGGCGCAGCGCTGCAACGTGCGTTCGTCGAACAGGGTGCGTAGCGGCAGGATCAGCGTCCAGTGCAGATTCGCCTGCGCGTTGGCTTGCGTCGCGAGCAGCGAGTGGCCGCCCAGCGCGAAGAAGTCGTCGTCGCGGCCAATCGTGTCGACGCGCAGCACGCGCTTCCAGATCTCGGCAAGTTCACGCTCTGTCTCGGTGGCGGCCAAGCAGATAGCGTTTTCTGACGCGGCGCCACGCACGGGAGCCGGCAGCGCGTGACGGTCGCATTTGCCGTTCGGCGTCACCGGCAGCGCGTCCATCGCGATCAGGTACGAGGGCACCATGTATGACGGCAGTTGCGCCCGCAAATCGTCGAGCAGCGCCTGCGTGTCGAGTGCGTTGTCCGCCCCGCGCGCCACGTAGCCGATCAATTGCTCGTCGCGCACGATCACCACGGCATCGTGCACGCCCGGCGCCGCGCGCAGCAGCGCTTCGATTTCGCCGGGCTCGATGCGCTGGCCACGCAATTTCACTTGCGTATCCATGCGGCCGAGATAGTCGAGCGCGCCGTCCGCGCGACGACGCGCAAGGTCGCCGGTTCGATAGAGCCGCGCGCCGTGCGAGAACGGATCGGGAACGAAGCGTTCCGCCGTCAGCGCGGCGCGGCCGAGGTAGCCGCGCGCCAGTCCCACGCCGCCCAGATACAGTTCGCCGATCGCGCCCTGCGGCAGCGGTTGCAACGCCGCGTCGAGCACGTGCAATTGCAGGTTTGCAATCGGGTGACCGATCGGCACGGACGCCGCGTCGGCATCGCGCGCATCGCACGTCCAATGCGAAACGTCGATGGCGGCTTCCGTCGGGCCGTAGAGGTTGTAGAGCCGCGCGTGCGGCAATTGTTTGGCGACGCGTGCCACCAGTTCCGGCGCGAGCGCTTCGCCGCTGGCGACGATTCGCTCGATGCTCGCGCAGTGCGCCGCCGTATGAAAGTCTTCCAGATGAGCGACAAAGGCCGCGAGCATCGACGGCACGAAATGCAGCGTAGTGGCGCGATGTGTTTCGATGGCCGCGACGAGGCGCGCCGGATCGCGATGATCGGCCGGCGCCGCGATGGCGAGCTTCGCGCCGATGGCGAGCGGCCACACGAACTCCCAAACCGACACGTCGAAACCGAACGGCGTCTTGTGCAACACGACGTCATTGGCGTCGAGGCGATACGCGTCCTGCATCCACGCAATGCGGTTCGCCAGAGCACGATGCGTATTGCCCGCGCCTTTGGGCTTGCCTGTGGAGCCGGACGTGTAGATCAGGTAGGCAAGTTGATCGGGCGCGACTGGCACGGGAGCGCTGAGCGTGAAGTCGGCGCCGCGCAGTGCGTCGACGGTGAGGATCTTCACGCGTGTATTGTCGACCGCTGCCGTAACACCTTCCAGCAGATGCGGCTGCGTCAGCACGACAGCGGGTTTCGCGTCGTCGAGCAGATAAGCGATGCGGTCCGCCGGATAGTCCGGGTCGATTGGCAGATAAGCGGCGCCCGCTTTGAGCACGCCGATTAGCGCCACGACCATGTCGAACGAACGCTCGACGCACAACGCCACCGCCGTGTCCGCGCGCACGCCGGCTTCGATGAGCGAGGCGGCGACGCGATCGGCGTTCGCATCGAGTTCGCCGTAGCTCATCTGCTGCGTACATCCTTGCGCGTCAGCGAATTCAAGCGCAATCGCGTCGGGCGACGCCAGTGCCTTCTGTTCGAACTGGCGATGCAGCGCCTGCTGCTGTGTGTCCGGCCACACTTGCGCAGTTGAGTTGAAACTCGCCAGCGCGGCCAGATCGTCGGCGGTGGAAATCGAAATCGTGCCGAGCGGCGCGTCCGGATTGGCGATCAAGCCCGCAAGGCACGCGGCAAATGCGCGATGCAATACGCCGACACGCACTTCATCGAGCTGCGCGGCGTCGTAGCCGTAGTCGATCGTGAGCGTCGCGCCCGCTTCGATCACCAGCGTGAGCGCGAAGTCGGTCGCTTCGATATTGCGCAACTCACGCAGCTTGAGCGCGCGCTCGTCGCGTCCTTGCCATGCTTCATCCACGGGATAGTTTTCGAACACGACCAGCGTGTCGAACAGCGCGCCGCCGCCTTGTCCCGCCCATTGCTGGATTTCATAGAGCGGCGTATGCGCGTGCTCCGCGGCCGCGGCGTTGTCGCGCTGCAAATCGTGCAGCCATGCCGATGCACTGCGTTGCGGCAGCGGCGCCGTAATCACCGGCAGCGTGTTGATGAAAAGCCCCAGCACGGTATCGACGTTCGGCAACGCATCTGGACGGCCGGCGACGGTCGCGCCGAACGCGACGGCCGTGTGATGCGTCATCCGTTGCAGTGCTAGCGCCCACGCGCCCTGCACCATCGTGTTGACCGTGACCTTCAGACGGCGCGCGGTTTCGGTGAGGCGCGCGGTGGTCGCTGCGTCGATCGTTTCACGCCGCGTGAGATGCTGCGGTTCGCGGCCGCTCGCGGACTCGCGCCCGGCAACCAGCGTCGGTTCGTCGAGCAGCGCGAGACGCTGCAGCCAGAAGGCGCGCTCGCTGTCGGCGTCGCGTGCGGCCAGCCACGCGATGAAGTCGCGATAGCGTGTTTTTGCAGGCGCGGCGAACGGTTGTGGACGCGGCGGCTCGATATAGTCGCGCAGCACGTCGGCGAAGAAACGCGCCGTGCTCCAGCCGTCGAGCAGCAAATGGTGACGTGTCCAGACCAGGCGCCAGGCGTCGTCCGTGATGCGGATCAGCGCGACGCGCATCAACGGCGGCGACGTCAGATCGAAACCGCGCGCACGGTCGGCGTTGAGCCAGCCTTCGAATTCATCATGCGCGTGCGCGCCACGCTCGCGCCAATCGAGAATTTCGACCGGCATACGCGCCTGGCGATGCACGATCTGCATCGGCGTTGCTTCGTCCGGCGTGAAGCTGGTGCGCAGAATGTCGTGGCGCGGCACGGCGGCTTCGAATGCCGCGCGCAGACGCTCCACGTCCGGCTCGATCAAGGTCGCGACCAGTTGATTCACATAGGTGGATTGCTCGGGCGCGAACAGCGAGTGGAACAGAATGCCGTGCTGCATCGGCGAAAGCGGATAGATATCGTCGATGCTGCGCAAGTCGAGCGGCACGCGCTCCAGCGCGGCCTGCGTCAAGCCGCCCGCGCGCGCGAGCGGATAGTCGCCGGGCGTCGCGCCACCGCCACGTTGCGCGAGACGCGCCGCGCATGCCGCCGTCAATGCCGCGAGCGCGCTTTCGAAACGCTGCGCGATGGCTTCCACGGTAGCGCGCTCGAATTGCGTTGCGCCGTAGACCCAATGGATTTTGAGCGTGCGCGTGGCGTCGCCGTCGATATAGGCGTGAATCGCAAGCGCGTTGCCGATCGGTCCCACCGGATCGCGTTCGCGGCCCGCGCCGCCGAAACGCGGCACGAGCGCCGCTTCGCGCGGTGCGTCGAACTGGCCGAGATAGTTGAAGGTCACATGCGGACGCGGCACGGCGGCGAGCCCGGCGCGCGTCGCCGGGTCGCCGTAGTGGCGCAGCACGCCGAAACCGAGACCCTTGTTCGGCACCGCGCGCAGCGTATCTTTGACTGCGCCGAGCGTGGCCGCCGGCGCGCTTTCAAGGGTGAACTGCACGGGGTAATGACTCGTGAGCCAGCCAGGCGTGCGGCTCACATCGACGTCATCGAACAAAGCCTCGCGGCCGTGGCCTTCGAGTTCGATACGGCAAACAGGCATGTCGAGCGACTGCGCCAGCGCCGCGATCAGCAGCTCGATCATCTGCGTGCGGTACGCGGCATTCGCTTCCGTCAATGCGGCGCGTGTCAGATCGGCGCCGATGGTCTGGATCACCGATTGCGCGTCGGCGTTGGTCGCCTTCGCTTGCGGACGGTCGAGCGGCAGATCGTCATAGGGCGCGGCGAGCGCGGCCCAATACGGTAGTTCAGCGGCAAACGGCGAGGTCGCGATGTCGAGCGCTGCGCGTGCGAGCCGTGCCGCCCATTCCTGCGCACTCGTTCCCGTCGACGCGAGACGCACGCTGCGACGCTCGCAAGCGGCGCGATAGGCGGCGTCGAGGTCGTCGAGCAACACACGCCACGTCACGCCGTCCACGACGATGTGGTGGATCGCGAGATAAAGTTTCGTGATGCCGTCTGGCAGTAACGCGGCCAGCGCGCAGACGAGCGGGCCGTGCGTCAGATCGAGCGTGCTCTGCAAGGCGTCGAATTGGGCTAGCGCGTCGGCTTCGTCGCGTGCGGAACTCGCGGCGAGCGGCAGTGTTTCGAAAGCGCGCTCGGCCAGTTCGAGACGCCATTCGCCTAGCGCACCGACAGGCGTGAAACGCTGACGGAAGATCTCGTGATGCGTCAGCAGCGTTTCGAATGCGCGCGCGAAAGCGTCGAAGTCGAACGGTGCTTGCGTGTCGAGTTCGATGGATTGATTCCAGTGACCACGCCGCGGAATATCCAGTGCGAAGAAACGCAGCTGTGCGGGCGTGAGCGTGGCGGAGTGCTCGGCTTTGGCGGGTGCGGGCTGTAACTTCGATGCACCCGGCGCAGCCTGAGCGGTGACGTCCACCGTCGTTGCGACACGTGCGAGTTGCGCGAGCGTGGGCGCATCGAACAGTTGCTTCGGTGTAAAGCGTACACCGCGCTTGCGCGAACGGGCAATCACTTGCAACACCAGGATCGAATCGCCGCCCAGCTCGAAGAAGTTGTCGTCGCGACCCACGCGTTCGGCTTTGAGCACGTCTTTCCATACCGCGGCGAGGGCTTCTTCCGTTGCGCCTTGTGGCGCATCGCCCGCCGCCAACGACGGCGCCGGTGCAGCCGCCAGCGCCCGCAATGCCGCCCGATCCACCTTGCCGTTCGCGGTCACCGGCAACGCGGCGACATGCTGCAACACGGCCGGCACCATGTAGTCCGGCAAACGCGCGCTCAACGCCGCGCGCAATGCGGCTTCGTCGAAGCGGGCATCGCTCGTCAATGCGACGAACGAGGCCAGACGCAAGCGCCCCTCGTGCTCCACGGCCAGCGTTTCGGCCTGAGCGATACCGTCGAGCGCGCGCAGTGCCGCACTGACTTCGCCGGGTTCGACGCGGTAGCCGCGAATCTTGACCTGATCGTCGAGGCGACCCAGAAATTCCAGCCGGCTATCGGCGCGCAATCTCACGCGATCGCCCGTTCGATAGAGACGCTCGCCCGGCGCGAACGGATTCGGCACGAAACGCTCAGCGGTCGCCGCGGCGCGATTCAGATAACCGCGCGCCAAACCCGGTCCGCCGAGATACAACTCGCCGATCGCGCCCGGCGGTACGCTCGCGCCGTGGCTGTCGAGCACGCAAGCGTATGCGTTCGGCAGCGGGAGACCAAGCGGCACCGCTTGTGCATTGCGCGCGCTCGGCGCACGCAATGCGGCTTGCGCGGGCGCGGATGTGTCGCAGGTCAGCGCGCCTACCGTTGCTTCGGTCGGACCATAGTGATTGATCACGCGGCAAGTCGGCTTCAGTAACGCGATCCGCTCGACCAGCGACCACGGCAGCGTTTCGCCGCCAGTCACCAGCGCATGCGCGGGCAGCACGTCGGACGGATGCTGCGCGTCGAGCAGCGCATGCAAGTGGCTCGGCACGATCTTGAGAATGCCGACGTTGCGCGCGCGCATTTCGTGGGCGAATCGATCGGGATCGAATGCGCATTGCGCGGGCAACAGATGCAGCGTGCGGCCCGAACAGAGCGCGCCGAATAGCGTCGTGTGGCCGAGGTCGGCGGCGACGGTGGAAACCATTGCCATGGATGCGTCGGCGGCGAATGCGAGTTCGTCGAGCATGCCTTCGACGTAGTCGGCCAGTGCGCCATGCGAGATGACGACGCCTTTCGGCGTGCCCGTCGAGCCGGAGGTGAAGATCAGGTAGGCGGCCTGGTTCGCCAAAGGTGCTGTGTGCGATGCGGTTGCGCGTTCGGTTGCGCTTGCGGTTGCGGTTGCCTCGCCCACGCTCGCCGGCGATGAAGCTTGCGCGAGCGTATCGAAGTCGAGCGTGCTTGCCGCGCCTACTGCAGGCATAGCTCGCGTTTGATTCGCCGTCAAAATCCATCGCGCGCCGCACGCTTCGACGGAAGCAGTCAGACGCTCACGCGGCGCGGCAGGATCGAGCGGCACGACGTACGCACCGGACTTCATCACGCCGATCAGCGCAACGGCAAAGCGCACCGACCGCTCGATACATACGGCCACCGGCTGCTCCACGTCCACTCCGCGCTGACGCAAAGCAAAGGCGATACGGTCGGACGCCGCATCGACTTCGGCGTACGTGAGTTGCGTCCCGGCATCCGCGAGCGCCACGCGATCGGGCGTTTCACGTGCATGCCGCGCGAACAGCGCGAGCACGTTGTCAGCCGCCGGCTGCAATTCACGGCCGCGCCGCGCGGCGCGATAGTCGGCGCTATCCGCGCAATCCAGTTCGGCAATCGCGCGCCGCGGATCGCGCACGGCATCGGCGACGAGCGCTGCATAGCTATGCAACCAGGCGTGGGCGGTCGCGTCATCAATACCGTCGAGCGCGTAAGCAACGACCAGTTCGATGCCGCGCGGATCGTCGGTGAAATCGAGTGCGTAGTCGAAGCGGGCGGCGAGATCCAGACCCGGCGACATGCGCACCGACGCGCCCGGCAATTCAGCCGACAGCTCCAGATCGAACTGCTGCGCGAACTTCACCTTGAGCCACGCATCGCCGCGCCGCACCGGCGGCTTGACGGCGTCGAGCACCTGATCGAACGGTACATCCTGATGCGCGAACGCGTCGAATGCGGAACGGCGCACGCCGTCGAGCAGCGCGGCGAACGATTGATCCGGCGCGACACGCGCGCGCAGCGCCAGCGTGTTGAGGAAAAGACCCACCAACGGCGCCGTCTCCGCGCGTTGCCGATGCGCGATCGGCGCCGCCACGACCACGTCGGTCGTGCCGGTCAGTCGGTAAAGCCAGGCGTCGAAGGCGGCCAGCAGTACGGTGAACGGCGATGCCTGCACGCGTCGCGCCGTTTCGCGCACGGCCTCGGAAAGCGCGACGGGCAACCGCAGCGCAACCCGGCCGCCACGATAGTCGTGTTCCGGCGAGCGTGGGCGGTCGAGCGGCAAGGCTAGCGCTTCGGGTGCATCGCGCAAAGCGTCGCGCCAGTAGGCCAGTTGCCGCTCGCCTTCGCCGGCTGCGAGCCAGTCGCGTTGCCATTGCGCGTAGTCGGCATACTGGATGGCCAATGTAGGCAACTGCGGCTCGCTTCCCGCAGCGAAGGCTGCGTACGCGGCGCGCAGTTCGTCGAAGGCGACGCGTGAACTCCAGCCGTCGCTGATCGAATGATGCGTGGTCAACAGGAAGCGCTGCGTATTGCCGGTGAGCGTGACGAGCGCAGCGCGCACGAGTGGACCGTTAGATAGATCGAAAGCCGCGCCGACTTGCTGTTCGGTCAACTTCACCAATCGCGACGTGCGTTCGGCCTCGTCGCAAGCACGCAAATCGATTTGCGCGACCGGCACCGGCAAGCGTGCATGAATGCGTTGGATGACGATGCCGTCGTCTGACTCGACCAACGTGGTTCGCCACGCCTGATGACGCGAGATCAGACGATCGAGCGCGCGTTGCAGCGTGCCAATCTCTAGCGCGCCCCGCACGTCCCATTGCACGGCGACGTGATATGCCGCGCCGGCGTCCTGCGTTTGTGCGAGCACCCAGAAGCGCTGCTGCGCGAACGAGGCGGCACAGTCGACGAACGGTGCGTCGTTAGTCTGCATCACGGTGATCGCATGCGAACCCACCGACGTTTCGGTTTCGCCGTCGTCGATCAAACGCGCCAGTGCTTCAAGCGGTTGATCGTCGAACAACGCGTCGAGCCGCAGATTCACGCGCCATTCGATACGGATCGCTGCCTGCAATTGCATCGCCGCAAGCGAATCGCCGCCGCGTGCGAAGAAACGGTCGCCGCAGCCGATCGGCGCAGGATCGTTCAGCAAGGTTTGCCAAAGCGCGGCGAGGCGAGTTTCCGTGGCGGTTCGAGGCGCGACGTGATTCACATCGACGACCGCTTGCATCGTCGCAACGAAGTCGCGCAATGCGGCGCGATCGAGCTTGCCGTTCAACGTGTACGGCAAGCGCTCGAAGCGCACCAATCGGTGTGGCATCCACGCCTGCGGCAGATGCGCGACGAGATGCGTTTGCAGTGTGGCATCGTCGAGTTCGTCTTGCAGCACGACGCAGGCGATCAATTGCGTTCGGCCGCCAGCCGTCTTGGCGAGCACACCCGCATCGGCCACCGCCGGATGCGTCAGCAGACAAGCCGCGATCTCGCCCGGTTCGACGCGCACGCCGCGCACCTGAACCTGATCGTCGATGCGGCCGAGATAATCGAACGAGCGGTCCGCGCGTTCACGCGCGAGGTCGCCGGTGCGGTAGATGCGCTCGCCCGGTTCGCCGCTCGGGTCCGGCAGAAAACGTTCAGCCGTGAGTGCGGCGCGGCCGTGGTAACCGCGCGCGAGACACACGCCGCCTAGCAGCAGTTCACCGCTTTCACCCTGTTGCGCTGCGCCGTCGATGCGCGCCACGCGCCGCCCGATCGGCCAACCGATCGGCAGCGACGCAAAGCCATTGCCATCCTCGAGCGCCGGCGTCATGCCCGGATCGACGGGCCACAGCATCGGCGAAATCACCGCCTCGGTCGGCCCGTAGCCGTTAACCAGACGCACGGAACGGAACACGCGGCGAATCTCGTCGAAACTGTCTTGCGACATTGCCTCGCCGCCGAACAGCAGCGTGCGCAGCGAAGGCGGCACGCCGAGCCGCTCGCAAACGTTCGCGAACTCGCGCACATAAGCAGGCGGCAGTGTCGTATTGGTGATGCCTTCGCGCAGCATGAACGCATGCGTGGTTTCCGGCGCGAACGGCGGCGGATCGCTGATCACCACGCTGCCGCCGACGGCTAGCGGTACTAACCATGCTTCGATGGAGACATCGAAATTGACCGAGGCGAAATGCAGCACGCGGTCATTTGCACCGATCGGCAACGAATCGGCCAGCGCTTCACCGTGCGCGGCGAGCGGTCCATGTTCGACAGCCACGGCTTTCGGCGTGCCCGTCGAACCCGACGTGTAGATCATGTAGGCCGCCGCGCGTGGATGCACTGGCGTGTCGGCTTCGTCATTGTCGAAACGCGGCGCTGCCACATCTGCCGCAACAGCACTCGCGACGTCGAAGCATTGCGCGAAACGCGCGCGCATCGCCGCATCCGCGGAACCGTCGACGATGCCGTGCATGAGCCCCGCATCCCGTGCAACCCAATCGAGGCGTGCCGCCGGATGACGCGGATCGAGCGCGACGAATACGCCGCCCGCCTTCAATACAGCGAGCAACGCAACGAACAGATCGCACGACCGCGCCACGCAAACACCCACGCACACTTCAGTCGTCACACCCGCCGCGCGCAGTTGCGCGGCAAGGCGCGCCGCGCGGCTATCCAGTTCGCCGCGCGTCAGCCGCACGGTACGTGGCGTAAAGGACGCTAGCGCGGGCGCATCGGGATCGATGCGCGCCATCGCGCGGATCTGGTGGTGCAACGCAATCGGGAAGCTCGTCATGGGCATGAAATCCGTTAGAACTGGCCGCATAGGCCAAGTCGCAGGCCGCAATGGGCCGCTTCATTGGTGTGACGATCCGCAATCGCAAATCTTTACCGAGTGTGCTGTTTTTATTTGGACTGCATCTTTTTGACGTGGCAGATGAACGCGCGCGGTAAATGTTTGCGTCGCCCATTCGTCTATCAGGCGAGGGGCGTGTCTTTGCGCCCCGCTGAATGGCCGCATGCCCGCATGCGACGCCCTTCACCGATCCATTGCGACCCACTGCGACACATTGCCGATGACCGCTGCCAACGAGCGCTACGACGCGCCACCCTCGTCTGCTTCACCTCCCTCCAACTCCGCGGGCAAGCCCGCCATGCGCCTGATCGTCGCGCTGCTCAAACGCTCTCGCGGTTCCTTCGCGATCGCGCTGACCGCCTGCGTGCTGAACGGCATCGCCAGCGTGCTGCTCGTCGCGACCTTGAGCCGCGCACTGTCGCAAACAGGTGTTGCCGATATGTCGCTCGCCATGCGTTTCGCGGTGTGCGCGGTCGTCGCGCTCGTCACGCGTGTGATCACCGGCGTGCTGTTCGCGCGCCTCTCGCAGGACACGATGGCGCAGTTGCGCGAACACGTCGCGCGGCGCGTCGCCGAGGCCGAGTTGCGCGATGTCGAACGGATCGGCGCGGCACCCGTGCAGTCCGTGCTGACCGACGACGCCACCAACGTGTCGATGCTGTTCTTCGCACTACCCAATCTCGTGATGCACGGCTCGATCGTGTTCGGCTGCCTCGGTTATCTGGCGTGGCTGTCGTGGCCGGTTTGCCTGCTCGCGGTCGCCGCGATCCTGGTCGGCTCATTCGGCTATCACGCCGGCGACAAGCGCGCGATCGCTTCGCTCGAAGCAGCAGGACGCTCGCAGGACAAACTGTTCGGCTACCTCGGCGCGCTTTTCACCGGCGCGAAGGAACTGAAGCTGCATCAGGCGCGTTCGCGTCAATTTGTGGACGGCCAGCTCGGGTCGGCGATCGACGAAGTGCGCGATCATCGGCGCCGTGCGTTCAGCGCCTATGCGGTCGGAGTCGGCTGGATCGTGTTCCTGTTCTATGTGTTCCTGGGCGTGGCGGCATTCTGGCCGGCACTCGGCGTGCACGCCGATGCGCCGTCGGCATCGGGCTACGTGGTGGTGTTCCTGTTCATGCTGCTGCCGCTCGACGGCCTGCTCAACAACGTGCCGACATTGAATGCAGCGCGCGTCTCGCTCGATCGTATCGAAAAGGTGATGGGCGAATTCGGTGCGCTGCGCACCTCGCCGCCGCCTGACGAAAATGCTTCGCACGCGCCGTATCGCACGCTCACGCTCAGCAACGTCACGCACTCGTACTTTCATGAGCGCGACGAGCGGATGTTCCGGGTCGGGCCGGTCAATCTGACTTTCAGGCCGGGTGAGCTGGTGTTCATCGTCGGCGGCAACGGCAGCGGCAAGACGACGCTCGCGAAAGTGCTGACAGGTCTCTACGAACCCGAAGACGGCACGATCGAACTGGACGGCAAGCGGGTGGACTTTGCTGAACGCGCCGCGTATCGTCAGCGCTTTACGGCTGTGTTCAACGATTTCCATCTGTTCGACGCGCTGCTTGGCATCGTCGATCCGAACGATGCCTCACGCGCGCAGGCGGATGCCCGCGCCAACGCCCTGGTCGCGAAGCTCGCGCTCGATCACAAGGTGCAGGTCGTGAACGGCGCGTTCTCCACGCGGGCGCTTTCCACCGGTCAGCGCAAACGCCTCGCGCTGGTGGTCGCATATCTGGAAGACCGGCCGTTCTATCTGTTCGACGAATGGGCCGCCGATCAGGACCCGCAGTTCAAAGCGGTGTTCTACGAGCAACTGCTGCCGGAGTTGCGCTCGCGCGGCAAGACAGTGCTGGTGATCAGCCACGACGACCGCTACTTCCATCTCGCGGATCGTGTGTTGAAGCTGGAGAATGGCAGTATCGTTAGCGAGACGCATGGTTCGGCACAAGCGGTGCAAAGCCCGGCGGTGGCCAACGGTACGGTGGGGTGATGAAGTGGAGAAAGGCTCGCTGGGGCGCTGGCAGTCGCGGGCGCTCTGCGGGCTTGCAGGCGTCGCGTGTAGCGAATAGGGACGCATCGCTCGCCTGCGCGGTTCGCTCGATTAACTTTTTTGGACCGTCGAGCATTGGCCTGTCGATTCCGTGCGCATTCGATCGTCGTAGTGTTGAAGTCACCGAATTCATGTCTTCCGACGAATTAGGTGGCCGACCTTTCTGACAGGAGAAACGAAATGCGCGTAATGGTCATGGTCAAGGCAACCCCCGAATCCGAAACGGGTCAACTGCCCCGCAAGGAAGATTTCGCGGCGATGGGCCGATTCAACGAGGAGCTGGTCAAGGCCGGCATCCTGGTCGACTGCGACGGATTAAAGCCGAGTTCGAAGGGCGTGCGGGTGAAGTTTTCCGGCAAAGAACGAAGCGTCGTCGACGGTCCGTTCGCCGAAGTCAAGGAACTGGTTGCCGGCTTCTGGATCTGGCAAGTGCAGTCCATGGAAGAAGCAATCGAATGGGTGCGCCGCTGCCCGAATCCGATGCCCACCGACTCGGAAATAGAAATTCGCCCCTTCTACGAGGCCGCGGACTTTGGAGAAGCGTTCACGCCCGAACTTCAGGAAAGCGAAGCGCGGCTGCGACAGCAGATCGAATCCAATCAAGGTACAGAGCGCCGCTGATAAAAGCGTTCGCCACGCGGTGCATGCATGATCGTCTGGAGGGCAAGATCGGTCGAGGGCCGTGTAGTCAGTGGGCGCGTGTTGCGTTCGCGCCCACTCGTTCCGGCCAGTTGCGCGGGTACTCCGAAGCCTGGCTCCAGATAATGGATCCCGACTCCGCGGCATACCCATTGAAGCGGTAATGAACGACTGTGTCGGAGGCTAGCTGGATTCCCGAGCTCGCCTTCTGCACGAACCGGCTCCTCGTCGAGTTAGCGCTCTTGCTTCTTGACGCCAGGCGCCGGCAACGACAACAACGTATCTGTCATCGTATCGGCAAGCCGCAGCGCCGACATCGGTCCACCAAAACCCCAGATATTCCGCTCGACAAGCCCGACGCGTCCCGCGCTGCGAGCCGGCACGAAACGCCAGATCGGCGAATCGAGTTTGGTGGCGAGCGGGACATCCTTTTCAGTCGCACTGACGAACAGCACGGTCAGCTTCGGCTTCTTCAATAGATCTTCCGAACTCACGTACGCGGTGCCTTCGCGCGTGGCTTCAGCGGGCCACAAGTTGAGCCCGAGCGCATGCGCGACACCCGCTGCCGTGCTGTTGCCGGTGAACGCCCAGTAGCGGTCCGGCAAGCCCAGCTCCTGCAACCACGCTACCTGTTCGCCGCCACGGCCCGCTTCGGCGAGACGCTGCGCGTCGCGGGCGAAACCTGCGTCGACTTTGGCTTCGACGGCGCGCGCCGCCTCCTCGCGTCCCGTCAGACAGCCGATGGTGCGCAGAATCTTGCGGCCCCAATCGAGTTGCGTGACGCGTGCACCGTCTTCGGTAAAGTTCGGACCGTATTTGAACAGCACGGTCGGCGCGATACGTTCCAACGCCGCGAAAATCGGCGCATGGCGCAAACCGACGCCGAGAATCAGATCGGGCTTGGCCGCCGCAATCGCCTCCAGACTCGGCTCCTGCCGCGTGCCGATATCGAGCACCGACGCAAGACGCGCATTGTCGTAACCGATCCACACCGGGTAATACTCGGGATCGGCCATGCCGACCGGCGTGATGCCGACCGCTGCCAGGTCTTCGGCGAACATGAATTCGAGGACGACGATGCGCTTCGGGTGTGCGGGCAGCGACGGGCTGGATTGCGAGACGATTGGGTTGTCGGCGAGCGGCTTGCAGGTTTGCCGCTGTGCTTGTGCGGTGTTTGGGTGGTTCGCACTGCTTGTGCCCGCAGCGGCAGCAGCGCCGCTGCTACCTTGCGCAAACGCATACGCGTTAGAAAACAGCGCGGCCGCCACCACAGCATTCATGCAAAGCTGCCTGAAACACGTGCTTTTCTTCTCACGGCGCGATCGAGACGCCAAGGCCATCGCCGACGTCATCACTGTCAATGCGAAGCGGCCTGCAATGCGATTTCCGCATCGCTCATCGTCAATAGCAGGGGGCAGCGTCCACACAGTTGCGTCTCTCCAGGAATTTCATAACGTACGCAGCACACGCGCCGTGCGCTGAACGGATTCGGCAGACTCGCGGCGCGAGGTTTTGCGAGGCGCACGGGCAGACGCAGCGGATTGGTCTCGCCATCGGCAGCGATCGGACCGAAGAGCCACGCGATATCGTCCGTCAGGTCGAATTGCGGCGCGCATTGTTCGAACAGATAGTCCAGCAGATTGCCGGCGTTGCTCCACAACACGCGCGGCGCGATTTTTGTCATTGCGCACAGCGTCTCGATCACCGTATCCAGATGATCGACGAGCGGCGCGTAACGGCGTGCCGGATCGCACTCGACCGGCTGCAATGCGTCGGGCGCGAAATACGCTGCGATGGGAAGACCATCGCGCAACACGACATGCGTTTTATCCGGCGACATCGCGAGCGGCCGGCGCAGCAACGCTGCCGCAACGAAACCGGCCGTCGCCGCGAAGCCGAAGTAGTACTTGGTCCACTGCGATAACAACGCGCGTGCATGCATTTCGCGCTCGCCGCCGTAGAGCGTGACCATTGCATCGAGCAACGCGGCGCGATGCCTCGTCAACTCGCTGGCGCGAATCACGCTCAGCGACGCGGTCGCGTCACCGGCGAGTGCGGGTTCGTCGATCGCGTTCGGCGTGCCGAGCCACACGTGCTCAAGATAATGCGCGATCGACTCCGGCGCGAATTGCGCGAAGCACTGCGCGCGGTCAACGTCGCTTCTGATTTGCGGCATCACCGTTTGCCCCGCTTCTCGCGCCGAGCCTCCATAATCAGCAGCGCAAGCAGATAAGGCGCGCCGATCAGCGCGGTCAGCACGCCGGCGGGAATCTCGCGCGGCGCCAGCAGCGTGCGCGCCGCGATATCGGCCACGACCAGCACCAGCGCCCCGCACGCCGCCGCCAGCCACAAGCGCGTGCGATGAGCCCGCGCACCGAGCATCGACGCCAGATGCGGCGCCATCAAACCAATAAAGCCCACCGGTCCCACCGCGGCCACGGCCGCGCACGCGGCAAGCGTCGCCACGGTCAGCACCAGCGGACGCAACACGCCGATCGGCAAACCCAGCGAGGCGGCTTGATCGTCACCCAATGCAAGCAGATCGAGCGGCCGCGCGAGCAGCGCGAACACCGGCAGGGCCAGCACGCACCACGGCAGCAACGTCGTGACTTCGCCCCAACTGCGCCCGTACGTGCCGCCCACCAGCCACACGACGAAACGCGCGGGCTGTACGCTTTGCTGCGTGATGAGCCATTGCGACAGCGTCGTCCACAGCGTGCCGATGACGATGCCCGTCAGCGCGACCGCGAGCGGCGCATAGCGATGCCGGCGATTCAGCAGGAGCGTCAGGGCCAGCGTGATGCCGCCGCCCGCGAGCGAAGCGGCGGCCAGCGTCGAGTGGGTGGCAAGCGGCCACATCACAAGCGCGGCGAGCGTCGCGAGGCCAGCGCCCTGGGTCACGCCCAGCACTTCAGGTCCGGCAAGCGGATTGCGCACGATGCTTTGCATCAGCACCCCGCTTGCAGCGAGCAGCGCGCCCGCTAGCAACGCGCAGATAAGGCGTGGCAAACGCAAGTCGAGCAACATCCGCGCGAGTTCGTCGCGGTGATCGAACGCCGCGAGCCAGCGCTGCACACCGATCGTCGTGGGACCGAACGACGCGCCCGCACACACGAGCACGATGCCGAGCAGCACTAACGCGCTTGCCGTCAGCGGCCACGGCCACGCATCGATCGCGCGCACGAAACGCGTGCCCGCCCGCGCGACGGCGCGCTCCTGACCGGCATGCAAAGCGCCGGACCACGCGGCGCCGCTGCGGATCATCGCGAGCATCAACGGCGTGCCGACGAAAGCAATCGCCACGCCGGTCGAAAGCGTCGCGTCGAGATCGAGCGCCTGTACGGCGCTATCGGTGACGAGCACCAGCGCGCCGCCGACCAGCGCGGACAAGGGCACGAGCGCGGCCAATCGCGACGCTTTCGCGCCACGCATCTGACGCAGCAGGTTCGGCGCGATCAGGCCGACATACGAAAGCGGTCCCGCGACACTCACCGCGACGCTTGCAAAGCCCACCGCGACCACCATCGCCGCGAGGCGCGTGGCATCCACGCGAACGCCGGCTGCCGCCGCGGCGTCGTCGCCCAGGGCGAGCGGATCGAGCGGACGAATCACGAACGGCAAGGCGATCAGCGGCAGCACGAGCCAGGACGCGGCGATCTTCAAACCCGCCGCGCCGGGTTGATAGAGACTGCCGCTCGCCCACAACGACACGCCAACGATGCTCTGCTCGAAGAACGCGAGAATCAGCGTGGTCAGCGCGGAGAACAAGAGCATGCAGACGCTGCCGGCGAGCACGAGCCGCAACGGTGTGGCGCGCCAGCCGCCTGCCGCCGCGGCCACGCACGCGGCTGCACCCAAACCGCACGCGAACAGCAGCGGCACGGACGCCACGCCCGCGAGCGACGGCACCAGCATCGCGGCAAGCAAGCCAAGTTGCGCGCCACCGGTGATACCGAGCAGATCGGGCGAAGCCAAAGGGTTACGCGTCAGCGATTGAAACAAGGTGCCGGCCACCGCGAGGCAACCGCCCGCCACCAAGGCGGCCAGAATGCGCGGCACGCTCAGGTCGAACAGCAGAATGCCGGCAAGTTGCGCGGCGTCGCTGCCCGCGGGCGCGGCGAGCCATGTGCGGAAACCGGGCGCGAGCCGCATCACCGCCACGACGACGATCAACGCAACGAGCGCAGCGCCGATCGTCGTGACGCGGCTTTTGACGGGCGCGCGATAGCTGTCCATCGCCTGCGTGCTGCGGCGCAGGCGTTTGCGTGCGGCAAGCGTCGTCATGCTGCGACGTCCTTGCTCATCGTTTCCTCGCGGAGTGAAGCGGCGGCGGCGTTGTTGTCCATGACGTCGCCTTCATACGTCGGCACGCACATCGGTGCGCCCGTTTGCGGATGCGCGATCTTGAGCATCGGCACGCTGAAGGTTTCGTTCAGATGACGCGGGTCGAGCATTGCATCAGGCGAGCCTTGCGCGACGATGCGGCCGGCGCGCATCAACACGATTTCGTCGCTGTAGGCCGCCGCCTGATTCAGGTCGTGCAGCACCCACACGATCGTGAGGCCGCGCTCGCGATTCAGTCGCCTCAACTCGCGCAGAATATCCAGTTGATGGTGGATGTCGAGATACGTGGTCGGTTCGTCGAGCAGTACGATCGGCGCCTGTTGCGCGAGCGCCATCGCAATCCACGCGCGTTGCCGTTCGCCGCCCGAGAGCGCGGCGACGTCGCGCGCGGCATCGTCGGCGAGACCGCTGATGACGAGCGCTTCGTCGATCGCCGCGTGGTCGGCGCGCGAGAGTCCGCGCAGCCAGCCGCCGTGCGCGTAACGGCCGTAGGCGACCAGCTCACGCACGGTGAGGCCGGACGGAATCTGGTTGAACTGCGCGAGCATGGTGAGCGTGCGCGCCAACACGCGGCGCCGGTGCGAAGCGAGCGGCACACCGTTGACGTCGACGCTGCCGGACAGTGCCGGTTGCAAGCCGGCAAGCGTGCGCAACAGCGTGCTTTTGCCGCAACCGTTCGGTCCGCACAAGGCCGTGACACGGCCGGCCGCGATGTTCAGATTCAGACCGTGGAGCACGACGTGATCGCGGTAGCCAACCGTCAGCGAATGCGCCGCAAGCGCCGCGCCCTGCGATTTCGTCATTGCGCGGCCGCCCGCTTCTCGCCTTCGGCTTCGCTATAGCTTCGCGCCATCGCGACTACGACCTTGCGCGGGCCTTCGAACGGATCGCGTGCATGCGCGGTTAGCATGTTGTCGAGCATGAGCACGTCGCCGGTCAGCCACGGGAACACGATCCGTTGCTGATCGAGCACGCCGCGAATTTCCGCGAGCGCCTCGGCTTCGAGCGGTTCGCCGTCGCCGTAATAGACGTTGCGCGGTACGTTTTCGAGGCCGACGGAATCGATCAGCGCCTCCTGCATGTCTTCGTCGAGCGACGAAAGATGGAACAGATTCGCCTGATTGAACCAGACACGCTCGCCGGTGCGTGGATGGCGCGCCACTGCCTGGCAGCGCTCGCGCGTGCGCAGCAGCAGTTCGCCGTCTTCGCTGTCGCGCCATTCGCATTCGATGCCACGCGCGCGGCAAATCTGCTCGACCGTACGCGGGTCGTCCGAACCGAATGCCTGCTCCCACGGCAGATCGAGCCCTTGCCCGAAGTTGCGCACGTAGAGCAACTCACGCTTCGCAAAGCGCTCGACCAGCGCTGGGTCTAGCGCGCGATAGATCGCGCGGCTATCGGCGATCGGCGTCGCGCCGCCGGTGCGCGCGGCGAGCGCACAGTGGAACCAGATACGCAGCGGCCATTCGCGCGTGTACGACTGCTCGTTATGCAAAGGAATCGAGCGATGCGGCGGATATTCCGTCGACGTATAAACTGCGCCTTCCACCTGGCTGCGCGGCGTCGAAGCGAATTCATAACCGATCAGCGGATGCCCGAACGAGCCCGCGAAACGTTGAAACGCGTCGATCGAGGCCACGCGAAAACCCGTGAACAGCACGCCGCCCGCGCGTTCGAGCGTGTCGTCGACGATCGAACGTAGAAGCGGCGCCGCTTCCTCCAACGAAATCTCCGCGCCGGCGCGCGGCGAGACGACAGTCGGCAGGCCCGGCTCGATCGATAAATCGGCGAGCGTGGGCAGCGGCATCGAAAGCATGGTCATACTCTGAATCCTTTTGCTGAAGCGGCGCGGTTGGGCACGTGGCCAAGGCCGCCGGATTGCACTGCGTGCGTCAGGCCGCCGCGTCCATGTGTCTGCGCAAGCTCGCTGGACGCATGTCGATCCACACGCTCTCGATGTGCGCGAGGCATTCGGCTTTCGGGCCGCGCACGCCCACTTCGTGCCAGCCTGCCGGCACGTCGCGAAACGTCGGCCAGATCGAGTACTGCTCTTCGTCGTTGATGACAACGGTGTAGACGAGGTCGTCCGCCTCGCCGGCTGCCGCGCTGGAGGATTGCTGTGCTTGCGTCATGATGAAAGGCTCAGTCGATGAAAGGTCAGGAAGCGCCCGGACAGCCCGCTGGCATGTCCCGGCACCGCGGCGCCGGCATTCGCTCGCGCACCGCTTCTAATCAGTTGACGTTTGATGCGCGCGCTTTTTTACCGCCGGCGCGCGCGGCCGCTGCAGAACGCGGGGCCGGCCACGCCGCGATTGCAGGCGTCGAGGCAATCGGCGCAATGCTTCTCGGCGTCGCGCACCATGAAATGCACGAGCGTCTGCGAGACGTCGAGCGCGCGCGCCGTGCTCTGCAGCGTTTCCTCGCGCAGGCGCACCATTTCGAAGGCGGCGCGGCTGCGCGGCGGCAGTTGCTCCAGCGCGTTGTAGACGTGCCGCAGCGTGTCGCGCACGAGCAGCGCCGCTTCCGGCGAAGGCTCCGGCGATGGCACGTGCAGGCCGTCGTCTTCGTCGGCGTGATAGGTGTTTTCGAGGCTCTGGCGGCGGAAGGCGTCGATCGACGCGTTGCGCACCATGCGCGTGACGTAAGCGACCGGTTGACGCACTGCGTCCTGATCGGGAAAGTCGACCAGTTTGATGAAGACGTCGTGCACCACGTCTTCCGCGAGACTCGCGCAACCCACGAAGCCGCGCGCCAGATTGACGAGCATCGGCCGGTTGTCGATCAACACGTCGAGCAGCGTGCCCTTCTCCCAATCGACCGCACGCGCATGGTCGCGCGTGCGTCGCGAAACCGGTGGACGGGCGCCTCCGGCGTTGAGAACCGATATCGGCATCGCTGTTGAAGGCTCTCGCCGAACGAGCACCTCAGCCATAGATTCGCTCCGCTTTCTCAAAGGATGGAGCGCCAATCTAACGTAAACGCGAATCATTCTCAATCAAGATTTGGAATAACCTTACAATTCCGATAGCTTTGTCTGATGCATTCCAAATGCATAACGGTCGGTTGCCAGTTTTCGCCTTGGGCTGGGGGTCGTGAAATTATGTTAGGTATCCGCATCATTGCGCGACGAAGTGCGTCGCTTGAGACAGTTGCGAAATTGCGGAAATCCGTGCGCTTTTCCGAAGCAATCGCCTTCGGCTCTCTTGCGCTCCAACGCTTTGCACTACCGGTATATATCGGAAGTCTTCGCGACGGAACGCTCCGCGTGGCCGCGTAGCGTCGACGCACTGGAGCAAGGCGATGCGAATCTGGTACAACTGATGCCCGCGCCCATGAAGGACGGCGCCGTCGCGGTCTCGACCCATGACAGCGAGTCGTGGAACCCGGATCCTGAACGTCGAAACGTTGATCTACTCACCCCGTTGGAGTGTGACTGATGGCCCATGCTTATCTGCAGGTGATCGCGCATTATTTCGCCAAGCCCGGCAATGGCGACGCGATCGTGAAGCCCCTTACGGAACTCGCCGCGGCAACCCGCAAAGAGCCGAAGAACCTTTACTACGAATTCTTTCGCTCGCCGCTGGAGCCGGACCACTTCGTGATTCTCGAGAAGTACAGCGACGCCGGCGGGCTCGCCGAACATCGCGAAACTGAGCATTTCCAGCGACTCGGCTTCGGCACCATCATTCCGCTGCTCGACCGGCGCGAGGTCGAAAGCCATATGGTGTCCGGAGACGCCGCATGATGAACGGGTTCCGGTTTCAAACGGTGCCGACGTTAGTCGTCGAGTTCGGCGCGGCGCGCCGCCTCGGCGCTTTGTTGCGCGCGCAATTTCCGGCGCTGTCGCGTGTGTGCGTCGTCACCGATGGTTTTCTGCACAGGAGCGGGTTGTTGAATCCGGCGCTCGCCGACTTGTCGGCGCATGGCTGGGACGCCACCGTGATCGACGACGTGATCGCCGATCCGCCCGAACATATCGTGCTCGACGCGACGTCGCGGGCCCGGACTGCCGGCGCGGAAATCGTGCTGGGGCTCGGCGGCGGTTCGTCGATGGATGTGGCGAAGCTGATCGCCGTGCTCGCGCCGCAGCAGGAGCAGGCGCTCAGCGAGATGTACGGCGTCAACAAGATCACAGTCGCGCGTTTGCCGCTCGTGCAGATGCCGACCACGGCGGGCACCGGCTCCGAAGTCACGGCCGTGTCGATCGTGACAGTGGGCGAAGCGAAGAAGATGGGCGTGGTCGCGCCGCAACTGATCGCGGATCTGGCGATTCTCGACGCCGAGCTCACGCTTGGCTTGCCCGTTGCGGCGACCGCGGCGACCGGCGTCGATGCGATGGTGCATGCCATCGAGGCGTACACGTCTGCGCATCTGAAGAATCCGGTTTCCGACCTGCTTGCGGTGAAGGCGCTCGCCCTGTTGTCGCGCAACCTGCTGCCCGCATGTGAGAACGGCGGCAACCGCGAGGCGCGTGAGGCGATGCTGCTCGGCGCCACCTTCGCGGGCCAGGCGTTTGCGAATTCGCCGGTTGCCGCAGTTCATGCGCTCGCGTATCCGATCGGCGGTATTTATCACGTGCCGCATGGTCTTTCGAACGCGCTCGTGCTGCCGCATGTGTTGCGATTCAATGCGCAAGCGGCGGCGCCGTTGTACGCGGAACTTGCCGAGGTAGTCGTGCCCGGCGTCACCGGCAGCGACGAGAGCAAGACGCAAGCGCTGATTGAACGGCTCGAGCAGATGATTGCCGCGACGGCGATTCCCGCGCGTCTACGCGACGTCGGTATCGAGCGAGGCGGGTTGAAGCGGATGGCGAGCGATGCGATGCTGCAAACGCGGTTGCTGGTGAATAATCCGCGGCCGGTGACCGAGGGGGATGCGCTGGCGATTTATACAGCCGCGTTTTGATGCGGGTTTGCGGCAGGTGCTTGCCGTTCCGACGCGAAGGCGCTGCTTGATCGACCGCGGCGTGTTTCGCATCGTTACGGCCGGCGCTCGCGTTACGTAGCACGTGGGCGGAACACGGGTTCATCGTTGAGACGGAAATCGCGATTCTGTCGGAATAAATTCTTCTTTTTTCAGATTTTTTCGATATACCTGCGACTTGAACGCGTGATCGAGCCATAACTGGCATTTGGCGTGCAACTTGCAGCAGTGTCCCCGCCAATAGTCGTTCAACGGGGACATCATGAAAAAATTTGCCGGTCGGACAGCCATCGCTGTTGCGACGTCTACATTACTCGCGCTGTACGGATGCGGATCGACGCTTAACACCCCAAGTCCCGGACTCGGCGGTGGCGGTTTGGGCGGCACGTCGGGGTCGGGGACTTCCGGGACTTCCGGGACTTCGGGTACTTCGGGTACTTCGGGTACTTCGGGTACTTCGGGTACTTCGGGTACTTCGGGTACTTCGGGTACTTCGGGTACTTCGGGTACCTCGGGTACTTCGGGTACTTCGGGCACCTCAGGTACTTCGGGCACTTCGGGTACTTCGGGTACTTCGGGTACTTCGGGTACTTCGGGTACTTCGGGTACTTCGGGTACTTCGGGTACTTCGGGCACTTCGGGCACTTCGGGCACCTCAGGTACTTCGGGTACCTCGGGTACCTCGGGTACCTCGGGTACCTCGGGTACCTCGGGTACCTCGGGTACCTCGGGTACTTCGGGTACTTCGGGCACCTCCGGTACTTCGGGCACCTCCGGTACTTCGGGCACCTCCGGTACTTCGGGCACCTCCGGCACTTCGGGTACATCGGGTACTTCGGGCACCTCCGGTACTTCAGGTACTTCAGGTACTTCGGGCACTTCGGGCACTTCGGGCACTTCGGGCACTTCGGGCACTTCGGGCACTTCGGGCACTTCGGGCACCTCTGGTACTTCGGGCACCTCTGGTACCTCGGGCACCTCCGGTACTTCCGGTACTTCGGGCACCTCCTCCACCCCCATCGGCAACATCATCACTCAGGCTGGCAATCTCATCACAGCCGTCGGCACGACAGCCGCCGATACAGGCACCAAGATCACCGGCACCTCGGTTCCTGGCGTCAACGGCGCAACGACCTCGAACCTCGGCAACGCGATCACCGATCTCGGCAACGGCGTGAAGGTGCTGGGCAACGGCACAGCCGCGGGCCTCGGCACCGTCGGCAGCGCGGCCAATCCGCTCGGCCCGACGCTGACTTCGACTTCCGGCGTCGTCGCTAATACCGGTGCCGCCGTAACCGCGCTGGGCGGCGTGGTGAACAGTCTCGGCAGCGGCCCGTTGAAACCGCTTTCCCCGGTGACGTCGACGCTGGGCAGCGTCGTCGGCGGTGTGGGCAGCGGCGTCACGGCAGTGGGCTCGGGATTGAATACCGCGCTCACCAGCGCGCCAGTCCAGCAGATCGAAACACAGCTCAGCTCGGCGATCAACCCGATCACCACCACCGTCTCCAACACGACGCAGACGCTCGGCAACGCGACAGGTCTCGGCGCACCGCTCAACAACCTGCTCGGCACGCTCGGCAATGGACTCAACGCGGCGGGCATCAAAGTGTCGGGCGCCACAGGCGATCAGGTCGGCAAGGACATCGGCGGCGTCGTGAGCCAGTTGGGCAAAACCGTGACGAGCACGGGCGGCCTGTTCACCGGCGCGACCACCAATCCGCTCGCGCCGATCACCGGCTTGCTCGGGCCGCTCGGCGGACTTGGCGGACTCGGCGGCGCAGGTGGCTCGGGCGGCGTCTCCATCCCGCCGTTGACCGGACTGATCGGCAACCTCGGATCGCTGGGCGGCGCAGCGGGCGGCACGGGTGGCGCCGGCGGCGCGGCCGGCCTGCTCGCACCGCTTACCGGCCTGCTCGGCAAGGTCGGTTCGCTGGGCGGGACGTCGGGCACGGGCGGTCCGCTGGCACCCGTTGTCAGCGTGGTTGGCTCATTGACGGTCAGCGTCACGGGCGGTGTCAGCGCCAGCGGTTCGTCGGGCGGCACGGCCGGCAATCCGGTGACGGGCCTCATCAGCGGCTTGACTGGCGGCTCGGCTGGCGCCACAGGCAGCAGCGGCTCAGGCAACAAGAATCCGCTCGCGCCGGTGACGAACCTGGTCGGCGGACTGCTCGGCGGCGTCGCGGCGGCCGGCAAATAAGCGTTACGCAAGTACGGCGGCCGGGCACCAAAAAATCAACAGCCCGGCCGCCTTCAATGTCATGACGACGAGGGATGACATGAACTCCACATTCGATACCGTCGCGCGCGTGCACGACCCGCGGCCGCGCTCGGCGACACCTTTTTCGATCGGCCTGCTCGGGATCGCCGTCGGATTGCTCACGCTATGGTTGCTGCGCGACAGCAGCTCGCTCGATGGCGCGACGCGCAGCACCGTTGCCTGTCTGGCGATCATCGCGACAATTGCGGCTTACGAGCTGTTCGTCGCGCGCGTCTATTTGCGCCCGAGCGCCGGCCTCGCGAGCCGCGCCGTTCGGCCGCTGAGCATCGTGCGCGTCGAATTGCGCCTCGCGGCGCTGGCCTCGGTGTATGCGGGCATCGGCGCGCTTTACTGGCTGCTGCCCGAATATCACGGCGCCTTCTACAACCCGTTCTGGTCACTGCTCGGTACGCTCGCGCCGTATGTGCTCATCGCGGCGCCGTTCTACTTCGCGTGGATGGACCGGCATCAGCTCGAAACCGACGACGCGTACCTGCTATGGGCGCGCTACCTATTCCGCGGCGAGCGTCCCGCGAACTGGCGCCCGGTGCGTGAGATGTTGGCGGGATGGATGGTGAAGGCGTTCTTCCTTCCGCTGATGATCGTCTACCTGTCCACCAATGCGGATCACCTCAACGCGTCGTTGACCACCGCGCTGAACGCGCCGTTTTCGCTCGTGACATTCCGGTTCATGTATGACCTGTCGTTCGCGATGGACTTGATGTTCGGCACCGTGGGTTACATCTGCACGTTGCGCATACTCGACAGTCACGTGCGCAGCGCGGAGCCGACGACGTTGGGTTGGCTCGTTGCACTGATCTGTTATCAGCCGTTCTGGTCGCTCATCTCGAACCAGTACATTCACTACGAAGGCTCGGTGTTCTGGGACAACTGGCTTATTTCGATGCCGGTTGTGCGAGTTGTGTGGGGCGCGGTCATCGTCGCTTTGCTGCTGTGCTATGCGCTTGCGACTATCTCGTTCGGCCTGCGGTTTTCGAATTTGACGAATCGCGGGATCATTACTTCGGGACCT
The DNA here is from genome assembly GCF_046028095.1 of Paraburkholderia phytofirmans. Classification (GTDB taxonomy): domain Bacteria; phylum Pseudomonadota; class Gammaproteobacteria; order Burkholderiales; family Burkholderiaceae; genus Paraburkholderia; species Paraburkholderia phytofirmans_A. The sequence goes on along the minus strand of NZ_JAQQDJ010000004.1, from coordinate 579,397 downwards.
TATCGGTTCACCAAGCATCCCGCTTATATCGCGAAGAATCTGTCTTACTGGATGGTGACGGTGCCGTTTATCGAGCCGCTGGGATGGCGAGCGGCGGTGACGCATTGCGCGGCGCTACTGGCTGTGAATATGCTTTATTTCTTGCGGGCTAAGACAGAAGAAAAGCATTTGATGAATGATCCGGAGTATCGGGAGTACGCGGAGTGGATTGCGCGGAATGGGGTGTTTGCGAGGTTGGTGCGAGTGTTTGATTGAGTAACGAAGTCTTAGAGAAAAGCCTGCGTTCCAATACCCTTTCAGATCAAACAATGTCGACGCCTCACAAGGTCCGCTGACCACAACCGACTCAATCACGAGTTGCTCATGCTAACGCCAATCGAGCAAGCACCGCCATCGGACAAATTGCAAGACAACCGTAAGTGACTCGCCTTTTTTGTGGACGCAGATCACTGACTCGATGCTCGAATTCGCCGGCTTCCGAGAAACAGCAGATCATGCGGCGCAGCAAGTGCATGTCGGATCGAACAAACCGCGTGACGGTTCGACTTGAGTCGGGCTGTCCTTGCGTCATCGAGCATTAGAAACCTTGACCGAAAGATTGCGGCTTTGTAGGATGATGGCCGCCGCAATCGGCTCACACTGCAGGATAGATCCAGTCCACCCGCAACATAAGAATAAGGCCACTACTAAATGAATGGTGAGGTCATCGGGGTTATGACATGACAATGGATGAAGATATCGCACACGTGGCCCGCGTGATGGTGCCGTCGCTGAGCGCGTTTCGCGGTGAGCCCGTTTTGCAGCCAGCTTATTGGCGGAGGCGGCTTCAGCGTATACAGAGCGAATTCCGGTTGACTGAGACGCAAGCTTCGCAGATTCAGCATTTGCTTGGGGATCTGGATAAGTTTGAGGCGGAAAGATATCTCCCGAAATGAAAATTCAGTGCGGAGACAAAGCGATATCGGCGTCTTTCACAAAGGCAAGTCTGCTCGGTAAATGTTGGTCGGCGTATCCTTTCACAGCCTTTACCGTCCTCACCTATTGCGTGGTAAGGCAAAGAGGCAATTGGCATCTGACGTCAAAGTTACGCGCTTCAACGGTTACTCCCGAGGCTCTTGACTACAAGATTCATTAGCGATAGGCAAGCTGAGAAAATCTCTTCAAAGACAGACAATGAACGTCAAAGCGGCCCCGAGAGTCATGCGTAACCGCTTAATAAAGTGGCGACGTCCTCTACTTGAACCGGCAGGAGAGTCCTCATTCAGGATGTGGCGCGTTCCTTTTCACGGCTCCGCAAATTTAGGGATCCGCAAAAACATAATGTAGTTTGAGTTGTGCTGGCTCTCGGCGCCGCCGTGATCGTCATTATAGGCCGTGCGTATGACCGAAACGATGTCCCTACCGTCGAATTGCCAATCGGCATACTGAAATCCGTGATGCGACCGATCAGGGTGCTGCAGCAAAATCCGCTGCACTTTCCAAGTTCGTAAATCTAGCGACCAAATCAATGCAAGGGAATTTCTAACGCGCTCTAGATTGGTTCGCCCATCATCATTCGACACCGCATTCGTGATCGACCAGTATCGCTGCGTTTGTGGATCGAAACGGACCGTGAATTTTTTTCCTCCTCCAGGGAAATCGATAAATCCGGATGCCGGATTAAATAACAGCGTTCGGCGATCCTGCGCAAAATTTATCACCGCCGCCTTTTCTGGGCCTACTGTCGTGTTGACGCGGAGAAGGACCGCCGGCAGTTCCCCACGGGTCGCCACCACATTTCCCTCTTCCCAAGACAGAAACTTTCCGTCTAACCACTCTTTGTTAGACGCTAACTCCGTGGACACGGTCCAGTTTCTAGTGTCAAGAATATCGCCGCCTGATGGTGCTGACATTACTATTTCGCGCAAGTCGTCGCCGTCGATGACCTCAAATGTGCGCCAGACACGTCCGTGATCGACCAAAACTGGGACCGGTCCGGTAATGTATCGCCCACGCGTTGGGAATCGCCCATCAGCATCGGTAGTTGGAGCGGTCCATGTCGAGCCGTTGTCCTTAGAACGGCGAATCACCGGCCTACCAATCGCTCGATCGGTTCCAATTATGTAAAGGAAGCCCTTGAGAACGAAAAGCGAAGACCAGTATTGACCATGCAAAGCCGTCAGTGTTTTCCAGTTCCTTCCCTTATCGGAGGACGCGAGTAGCGTTGCGGTGTCAGAATTTGACGACGGACCAAATGTGTCATACGACGCTACGTAGCTCCCATTAGGCAAAATGACTATGGACGGTGACCCAAGATAGACTTTCGTGGACGCCGGACTAAATGCGAGCACCTTTCCGCCTAACGAAGCGGGCAATACTTGCCCGAAAGCTGACAATACGGAAGCTAGATACAGGACACACCCGAACCAATGTTTCATGCTAGACCTACCTATAATCCTACTTCTCCAAAGCCTACGAAACAGAGCAAACGGGCTTCAGCTACGCAAGCGAAAGACTGTCGGCTGGATCACCTGCCGCGAAAGCACCAAAAACATAAGAATCGTTAGCCAGAACATTCCATATAAAACGTGATATTTGAACAGAAGAATTGCAAACAAGTAAAATATGTATTGTCTGCGGCCTTTCACCCAGAACATGTAGAGCAGCCCCCCCCCAAAAACTAATGTGCCAAAACCACCGGCTGCAAAGACTATGTAGACATAGAATGAGCTGTCGCGAACATTAAAGCCGCGAAGATGCGTTTTTCCGACATTATTCTGTTCGTTCCAGAAAAGCCCGTTCCCGAACACATTCGACAAAACATCTCTTGTTTCGATCTCGTTAAATACCAGAGTTCGACTAGCAATCGCGTCATAATCAACCGATTGGTTTACGCGCAAGTCGTACACCTGATATAGGGGTGGAATACTCAGCAGAGCGACAACAAACGCGGCGAGTCTGACTTTGTTCGAAACTTGGCCAAATATAACGTATAGGACACATATCATTGCAACGATAATCATCGCCGCAACGGAAAAACTAAGAAGTGCGGTGCCAAACGCCACGACAAAAGGAACGGTCACTCGGCGCTTCAGCAGCAGAAGAAGAGTGCCGCACGGTACAACAGTCATCGCATAAAAGGACGGCTCCGAATACAAACCGAGGGCCCGAATCGAAATCAAACTGTCATTCAAGGCTTTTGTGGCATAAAGCGCCTCTGCGTCAGTCTCGCGAACGTAATTATCAAAATCGATGAAATGACCTGTGGTGAGGTAATATGCAAGCTGAAACAGAAAAAAAGCAGCGTGCGTATAAATCAAAAACTGGCACGCCCACTCCACAGAAACTCTATTTAAAACATCGCTTGAAAGCATCCAATATATCAAGCAAATGTACGCCTGTATCAACAAAAATTTAATGTACGAATTAATATAAAAGTCGCCAAACGCAGAAACTACAAAAGCGAAGAATGCAGTAAGCCACCAGTACGTTGCTATGCGAACCAAGCTCTCCGTGCGCCTACTCAATGTAGGAGAATTGAGGAAGGCGAGTAAGCACACGAGAACGTATGAAATCGCGGTCGCGCGCACGCTAAACGCATTCAACGAAAAGAAGAAGGTGCTTAACGAAAATATAGCTGATGACACACGTCGGTGTCGCATCTTTAATTCCTGAAATTCACATTCGCGGAGCAAGCAACTAGACCCGATCTGCACGTCATTTTGCTGCTCACTAGGGCTAGCGATCGTTACCATAATCGTACGCCGCGTACCGATAACTACCGTAACGAGAACCGTACCCATAGCGACCGTGTTTCGGATTCACGCCGTTAAAAATCACACCGTTTGTGTTTATTCCATTTTGCGACAAGCGCTTGGCCGCCTCGGAAATCTCACCCAGCCGAGTGACTCCCGACCGCGCAACAATAAACGTGGATCCCGCGAACGCAGCGATCGTCGCAGTGTCGGACACGGCCAAGATTGGTGGCGAATCGATCAATACAATGTCGTAGTTCCGCGAACATTCAGCCAGAATCTCCTTCAAGGCAGGTCGAAGAAGTAGCTCCGACGGATTCTGAGGAATTGCCCCTGTCGAAACAAAATCCAACTTGTCCAATACGTTGGAGTGGACCACATCCGCAAGTGACGCTGAATGGACAATGACATCGGACAGTCCTGCACCTCGAGCCACTCCAAACGTCTCATGAAGATGTCCCCTGCGCATGTCAGCATCAATTAAAAGCACCCGTTTTCCGCCCATGGAAAGCACCGCCGCGAGATTAGATGAAATGAAGCTCTTCCCAATGCCCGGTGCCGGACCGCCCACGACAACTACATTGTTTCTTGCCTCTAAAAGAGCGAACTGCATTGCCGTCCGAAGGCTACGGATGCTCTCCACCGCGGGATCATTGGGAAATCGGGTCGACAGGAGAAGGGACGCAGCGTTACTGCTCGAAATATCACGGGTAATCACTTTTTGTTGCTCACAAAGGGGAACAATTGCTGACACTGTCATACCCAGACGACGTTCAATTTCGTTGGAGTCTGATATGCCGTGGAACAAAATTGCCCGCCCAAGAGAGATCCCCATTCCCCCCATCAGTCCAAGTAAAAGCGACGCAATTACCACCAACGGCTTTTTTGGCCTAACCGGAATTTCTGGGATTAATGCTGTGTCGACAAGGCGAACATTGCCAACTTTTCCAGCGCGAACTAATTGAAGCTGTTGCACGTTGTTGAGAAGCCCTGTATATAGATCTGTGTTGACCTTCAAATCCGTCATGATCTGCACCGTTTCCTGCTGTAGCTCAGGCAAGCGCTTGATTTGAGCTTCCGCACTCGTTCGGTAGCTGCCAAGCGCTGTGATCTGCCGATCAATCGCAACCACGCTGGGGTGCGTATCGGCAAATCGCGTAACGAGTTCATGGCGTTTCTCCTGCAATTCCAGGAGGCGAGTTCTAGCATCGGCGGATTGAGCCAGCGCGAGTTTGGCCTCTTCGTTGAGATCAACAGTTCCCCGTTGATCTCTCAGCTTTGTTAGTTTCTGCTCGGACTCAGTTAGCTGCCTTTTTAGTTCTGGCAACTGCGTACTCAGAAATGCAAGGGATTGGGCAGCCTCCTCCGATTTTCGGTCAACATTTTGTCTAATGTACTGCCGCCCGATCTCGTTCAAAATTGCACTTACCAATAGAGGGTCGTTGCCGCGCAAGCTTGCAACCACAACATCCGATTGCTTGATTTTCTCCTGCACATCGAGTGCATCTTGCAGGTCAGCGATGGTCTCAAGGCGAGATTTGCGCACCAAAACAAATGTCGTACCCGACTGCGCCTGCGCACCCGCCACTTTCAATTCAATAACACCCTTTGCGGTGCTAAAGCGCTGCAGGACACCTAGCCGTCCTTCAATGGGTGCGTCGAGGTCAGACTGTTCGAGTCGGAAATGATCCTTGGATAGGATGGTAAGTTTGAAAGTACTGTCTTCCATCCGCATTGGAACATTGAAGATTGGCACGTCGATACTTTCTTGGGCCCACGCGAAACCACCGTATCCGAAGATACCGGGACGCGACAATCCATCATTCCTTCGAGATACCCAGTCACCAATAATTGGAAATCGAAGTGGTCTGGCCTGGATGAACAAATGGAGCGAATCGACAGTGCGCGAGACGACAAGCTGCGATGCCAAAATCTGTGTTTCTGCAGCTGCCGATGACTTCACATCAAACAGTGAAGACACGTCGCCAATCAAACTTTTTGCTGCAGACGTATCCGGATTGTCTTCAACCTGAACCAAAATGCTGGTCTCGTACACTGGCGCCGCGAAAAGTGCGTAGCCGATTCCGATTATCACAAAAATTATTGTGACTACCGCGATCGTCCATTTGTTCTCGACTACTGTGTCGAGAACTTGCAGAAAGTCCGTACTTTCTTCGTCGCCATGTACAATCTGCTGCGGCTCAGTCAGTTGGTTCATAATAGTTCTCAAAATCCGTTGGCCTATTTGACTAGCTTATTTTCAAGTTCACCCGATCGACAGGATTCTTTTGACCCATTCCGATACGCCGACTTGAATGCTGTTAGCGCACTGCTCAAAAACATCTCTCGACTGTCGATACGGATCGGCAACATCAAACCTACCAAACTCTCCCAGCCGGTAAACCCGCCCCTTAAAAGATGGGAAATTTGCCTCGACGTATCGTCGTTGGTGACTGTCCATTACCAAAACTAGGTCGGCATCGACAAACATCTTGTGGGAGATCTGTTGAGCCCGATGTGCCTGTATAGAAATGCCTCTCGTCGACATGACTTCGCAGGCGTAATCTGCTGGCGGCATTCCCACGAGCGCATTCAGTCCCGCCGAACTTACCGTCCGGTCTGGTAATACCGCCTTTAGCATCGCCTCAGCCATTGGGCTCCGGCAAATATTGCCTTCGCAAAGGAAAAGTATTCGTTGGGTCACTTTGTTACGATCGCCGCAGTAAGACCAGCATTGATAGCCGGCAACAACAGAGTCAACACGCGATTGAAACGAACCAGCCCGTTACCGTCGACGTAGACAATGTCTTTAGGTTTCAAAGGAAACTCGTTCGCAAGCACCATCGCCACCGGAGATCGAGCGTCCAGATGGAAGACTTCCGGCGCTCCGTCGAGCGATCCGCGGACAACATACAATTGCGCAGCATCCGCCGAATTGGAATTCAGACTTCCGGCCTGCGCCAGAGCTTCACTCAAACTCAATGATCCGGTAGTGCGCGGAATAGCCGTCACAGGCTTATTCACCTCGCCCATCACGAAGACACCGAATTCGTCTCTTGGCGGAATTCGCAACACGTCACCGTCTTTCAGTATGATCTGCGATGGATCCAGTTTCCCGCTTCTCGCACTGGACATGTCGATCACCGTAGTGATCGATTTGCGCTTCAATTCAACGTGACTCTGATCTGCAGTCGACGAAAACCCACCCGCCCGACTGATGGCATCAACCAGGTTCATCTGTATATCGTTGATGACTTGAGTACCTGGCGCATGCACTTCCCCTTCGATATAAACACGCTGAGAGCGGAAGGATGCGACGCGAACGGTTACTTGCGGATCACGAAATGCCTTGGTGAACGACTCCGACAGAATGGCTTGTACCTGCTCGGGTCGCAAGCCAGCCACGTGTATTCGGCCCGCGTACGGGAATACCAGGTAGCCTGCGTCATCCACGACGAAACCCGGCGGCGCATCGGAGGGCCGCGCGGCTGCTTGGGTCTGGCCGCCCAACGCAGCAGCTAGTTCGGGGTGGTCCCAAACTGTTATTTGAAGCACGTCGCCAGCGCCGATTTTGTATGAACCCCCAGCGCTCTCCAGACGGCTCGAGTCGAGATCGACGCTTCGGCTGGACTCGCGGATCTTCTTGATCAGCGATAAATCGATATCGATAATCGGAACGGAAAGCTGCGCTTCCGTCGGATTGGAAGCGGTGGCCGAATTCGCAATGCTGGGCGGCCTTTCCATTCTCATTCCTGGCGCGGCCGCGCATCCTGCGAGAAACGCCACAGCGATCAGGCATGAGGTCACGCGCGCCGCGATAGAGCGGCGAGACGCACCGACGCCCGATAAACAGCTGGTCTTAACTGACATTAATTTCCCCGTATGGCCTATAGCTTTTTATCTTCACCATCTAACAGACGGCTGAGATTAAGCACTAACCGTGCCAATGTAAAATCGTCGGGAAACGCCGATAGAATGGACCGCTCCGGCTATGTGTTCTGCGCTTTGACGGAACACGTAACGTTACGCGTTGCGTAACAGGGCCGATTGCGGAACGTGGTCGAGGAGGCAATGGCGCTCGGCCTCCGCAGGCTGGCCGCATACACGAGCCGCTTAAGTATGGTCTTGCGGTCTGCGTCAGCCAATTGGTCAACACAGGCTAACAAGCGTCTACGCGCGAACGCATTCCGCCCGCCGCGCGAAACCGTTCCATGTCATTCGGTCAATACCACCGCATTTTTCTTTCTTAAAACATGCTTTCAATATCTGCTCGTCGAATGATTTCATTCCAGCGCAGCATATGCAGTTTACCGGGATCGTTCGGCAGACTAACAATCAATCTTTCACGATCCAATCTGTCAAAAATCGTCGGCCCAGTGATCAAACAATTAATGCCGAATTTGTTTATCACATCGATGTTGGAACGCGAGTCATTGCACACAATCGGTTTGCCTAACGCAGCATATTCCAGCAATTTTGTCGGAGCCTGAACGTTGTATGGCCGAACACTCGGAATCGTCGATACAGCGAAGCGGCTTTTCCGAACAACTGCCAACGCATTGCGTTGAGGCAAACGACCAGTAAACGTCACCCCCGGCGCGCCTTCGAAGCGCTCAACGATACACTTTTCGGCGTCGCCCACAAGAATCAGTGTTTCATCAGATCTCCGAAAACGACAAAACCCATCGAGAAAGGAATCAAATCCTCTTTCACGCGAAATCTCGCCTATGTAACAGAACGTCGCTGAAGGTACATCATCTGCGATCGCATCTTCGTTCATGCTGAAAATCCAGTCAGGAACTCCCATTGGAAGAATTACGCTTTTTCCGTTGCCACTGAAACCCATCATCTTTTCCATCTCTGCCGTCTGAAAGATGCGCAAAGCTGGCGTGGGTTGGAGATGTCGCTTCACCCGATCCTTTAAACTGGCGCATCGGCCTACCGACAGAGACCTGTAATCGTGAATCACGAGCCTTGCATCGAATTTCGTGGGGTAGAATCCCATAATGCACCAGACCACAGTGCGCTTTCGCACATCCTTTGGAATTTTCGCATAATCCCGCTTGCTACCCGACATAACATGGAATCCGAGGTCGCCAAAATATGAAGCATATGCGGCTATCTCGGGATAATTCGCCTTACCCGGATGAACTATAAATATAGTCTTGCTAGCAGCTGAATCATGGATCATTTTTAACGACCTTCTAAATATAGAATTACTTTCAATGCCGACAAATCTCAATCCCAACAAAGACCCCGCACAAAAATTGCCGGAATAAATAGTAATTATTGTTTCCTGCAAGACGCCTACGACAAATTTCCCTCCGCGAACCAGCAAGACGCCGATGCGCAGCCTGTCCATCAGCGAAAGATCGAGCCCCGTGTCACCGCTATTCGATCTCCAGTCGAGGCAACGACTTCACAAGATCGTCAACTGCTTTGACTTGAACCAGGAACGCCTCCAGAGCGGCCAATGGCAATGCACTCGCTCCGTCACAAAGTGCTTCTTCCGGATTGGGATGCGCCTCCAGAAAAAGCCCACTCAGACCAACGGCCATCCCGGCTCTCGCGAGATGTAGGACTTGCCGGCGTCGTCCGCTCGACGCCTCGCTGAACGCGTCTCTGCATTGGAGACTATGAGTCACGTCAAATATCAACGGACAACCTCCCGTCGCCTCACTCATCAGCCCGAATCCGAGCATGTCGACAATGAGGTTGTCATATCCAAATGAGGTTCCGCGCTCGCAGAGGATTATTTGGTCGTTACCCGCCTCACGGCATTTTCGAACGATATGTTTCATCTGCGTCGGGCTAATGAATTGCGGCTTCTTTACGTTAATCGGTTTGCCGACTTCGGCGATAGCCGTGATCAGATCCGTTTGTCGCGCAAGGAACGCCGGAACCTGCAACACATCTACCACTTCGCCGACCAGCGGCGCCTGGAATACTTCGTGAACGTCGGTGATGATTGGGATATCGAATTCCTGCTTGATTTTTCGGAAAATATCTAATCCGGCGTCTAACCCGACGCCTCGGTAAGACCGCATGGATGAGCGGTTGGCCTTGTCAAAAGACGCTTTAAACACAAATGGAATGCCGAGTTTGCTGGTCACTCGCACGAACTCGGAACAGGCACGCAAAGTCAGGTCCACACTCTCCAAAACGTTCAGGCCGCCGAACAAGACAAACGGCTGATTTTCCCCAACGACAATATGCTGGCCAATCTTGACATTCATACTATTTTCTCTAATATAATTTTAGTTCAGCAATTCAAATCGCAAAATATCCAAAAATTCAAATTATCGATTTAACAGTGCCTTCGCCGCATCGGCAGAGACTGCGCCACTCCCGAAATAATCGATACCATCTACCAGGAAATGATGAATGTACTTTTTTAGCCGGTCGCCGTCGAAATCCCGATAAAAGGATCGCCCCAACGTAATCACCTTCTTGTTGTACATCAACGCCTCCAGACCCACGGTTGAATTAATCGTCACAACCGAATGCGCATTCCTTACAAGATCCAGAGTGGCGGAAGAGACAATATCGAAATTCAGTTTCGAGCTTAAATCGCAAATTTGCCGCAATTCGCCTCGATCAGTCTCGGCCGGATGAACCTTGACAAACAGCTCAGCGCCGATCTTCTCGGCATAACCCACGGCCTGACGAATCGCTTCTATACTGGTCACGTCGGAATGGAGTTTTAGCTGCGTATCCGCCGACACCTGTAGGGGAAGAAATACGTAGATGCGCTTTGCCAACTCGTCACCGGAGTAACATTTCGATCCATGAATTTTCGGGACGGCGTTGCTAAACTTTAGAACATTGGATGTGTTGAGCACGGCCCCCCGCCCAACGATTTTTATAAGCAGATTAATCGCCGAAATCAATTTCCGGCTCAGACGGAACCGCGACTGAGGTAGCGGCGCTTTTTTTGATTGCTCATACCGTCGAAACCAGGCCTCGTGGGCATCCATCGACGGCAACGGAAGAGCGTCCAATCGATGCGGCAAAGAGGCAATTGACGAGAGAGCATTCACCCCTTCTCGATCCACAAACAGTTTGGACGGCAGATTCGAAATTTCCAGAAAGATCGTTTCTACACCGTGCCGATTGCATGCCTCGGTAACGGCTCGCCCGAGTAGTTGCTGACCATTCCAGATCAGACACCGCGCGACGTTAATAGACCTGATGATTTTCGCCATCGCGGCCTCGATTGCCGCGGCATCCCTTCTCGCTTGGAGCGGCGAGATGTGCCCGTTGAGAACCTCGATAGCATTTTTCCAATAGCCATCTTCTGCGCGCAGCGGAGAGTTCTCCAACCTCAGAGCCTTGCGACGCACGAATACCGACGGAATGTTAGACAGCACTGCGAGAGCGTGGGCAAGAGGCTCTGTTGTAAGAAAGTAGAACTGGTGATCGCTTCTCAGGTTCTCTACCAACCGCAAGAAGAAGTAACATCTTTCCATCGAATCGATAACTACGACGATCATCATTCCCCCGTCAAATTAGACAATCCAACACGGCCCGGTACCCCGAAGTCCTCGAGCTTGCAGCCCGAGCGGTTACCGTCACACCCCATACCGTGACGATCGCCCCCACGATCGAAAATATCGCCACGCTGACGATGGCAGATAAGTTCAAAGCATGCGTCGCGTATAACGTGGCAAGCAAGACGCCGCCTGACCACAATTGGAATAAGAAATCCAGCTTCTGCTTTCGCACCGCCAGAAAAACCTGCGAAAGTGGAACGTACAAAATCTGCACAGAAAACAGCGGGATCAGGAAATAAAAGAACGGCGTGGCGCCATCCCACTTCGCGCCAAGGAACAGCTCAACGACCGGTTCGAAGAGAACGAATGCAAGGAACGCATAAACCAGGCTGACCGCGATCAAGCCCCGCGCATAGGTTCGGTAGACCTGGACTAGCTCGTCTCCATCCGGGTTTGTACGGACCGCGCCGAGCGCATCCCTTCGAAACACTCCGCCGATGCTTTGACCGACAAGTGAAACCGGGGAAAAGCCTAGCCGGTAAGCCACTGCGAAATAACCCGCTTCCTTCGCCCCGTACCACGAAGGGACGGCGATCGCTAGTGCGTAGGTCATAACCGACCCGAAGACAGTCGCGGGAAGGATATATGCGGCAAATCGGCGATTCACCGAATAGAATTTCGGATCGAATGTGACCCGATAACCCTTCGACCACCCATTGCATAGTGTCGCGGTCAATGCCAATAGCCCTATAACGGTATTGACGATCGTATAGGCAAGAAATGGCTCAGCCTTGAGCCAGCCCCGAAATGGACTGGCCACACACACGAGCAACCCGACATTCACCGCTATTCTTGCTAGCGCAATCAATCCATAGCGTTTCAGGCTGTTCAGATATGCCGCAGCCAGGTTGAATATGAATGTGGCGATCGCATACAGTTCGACCAGAAGCAAATGATGCCGCCCGCACGCCAGCAAGACCGCGGCAACTGCGGTAGCGATGGCCGCGCCCAACGCGAGTACGTGAACCAGCGACTCGAAAGAAACTTCCGATCTGTCAGACAGGCAGGCTAATTCATAACGCAATGCCAGCAGTGTTCCCGCCAAAGTACCTAGCGCGACTGAGCCGTTGAATTGCCCCAGAATTTCTGGACCGCGCTCCCGGCCCAGCAACACAATGCTGAGAAACAACAGGACCTGCGCCGTAACAACGCCGCTCATCGAAACTAGCGAGTCTTTAATCCTGACCATTCGCTTGTCCGCCTTCTGATTCCAAGTGTGTCTATGAAAGTTTGGACAGACCGTAAACAGCCTCTTGCCGACCGAGTAGACTGCGATAGATATTCAACGTCGAGTTGGTCATTCTAGAGGCGGTGAACTCATTGAAGAATTTGGTCGACCCGTTCGCGCCCATTGTTACCCATTCCTCTTTTGTTTTGCTCAGAATGCAATCGGCAAGAGCTTTACTGTCCTCGACCGGGAAAAGACATCCCGTTACACCATTGACGACAACCTCTGGCAGCGACGAACAATCGCTGGCAATAACGGGCAGTCCGTGACTCATACCCTCGAGTGGCACCATCGCAAAGCCTTCCCATCGGCTCGGCACAACCAGAACATGTGCTGCCGCAAAGACAGGTCCCAGACTTTCGGCATCAAGCCAACCCAAATATCTGACGTTCTTCTGAGGAACAGGAACGACCGCACCATTTACCGGCTCACCTACGGCAACCAACTCCACCGGGTAGTCCTCCAGTAGATTCATCGCGGCAAGAAGTACGTCGAAGCCCTTTTGCCGATCGAAGCGACCGACGAACAGCAAATGAAGCGGAGATTCCGTCTCGCATGAACGAAGCTCTCGCAGTTGCTTGGGATGCTGTATCCCGTTGTGCACCAGGATCAACTTTTCCGCTTTCAACCCTGCACGAAGCGCCAACTGCCGCTCATGCTGGCTAACGCAAATGATCACATCCGTAAAAAGCGCGAGCAGATTTTCCACAGTTCTGTACATCAGCAGCCAGGACTTCGATGTTTTCATCAGGAACGGAAAGGCGTGGGGGCAATAAACAACCTTCGGGCGCACGACCACAGCGAGGGGAACCAAGCATAGGCGCCCGACTACACCAGCGAACGAACTGTGAAGGTGAACCACATCAGGGCGTTCCCTTAAAACTACGGTGACAAAAGCTGTCAGGAAGCGCCACAGCGAAATGAAATTTCGACCGGAACGCTCAAAGCAATGGATAGTATCCGCGCCAAGCGACGGGAGTTCATCTCGATGGTGCGCCGGAACAAGGCATGAGATTCCACGTACATCCTGTTCGTTGACGTGCGCCAGCATAAGTTGACGCATAACAGTTGCTACCCCGCCTTTTATGGTCTCTGCGGCATGTAGTATTTTCATTTCCCCGGCCCCCAGCCGATCCCTCTCGTTCTTGTCATTTCGCTATTCGCGTATCAACGTCTCTAGCGTGCTAACCCTTTAAAGCGTCTTCACCACCTGCAGCGCACGGCTCTCGCGTCGGCCTAGCTACCCGGTGCTTGATCCAGAGACATCACCTCGCTTGCTCATCGCAAATCGATGTGCGTAAAGCACTTGAGGTCTTCCATAAAGCCGCGGGAACCTGGAACTGCGCGCTGCCATCATCGAGAGTCAGTGCGCCCGTCCCAGGTTATGTGGTCTATTTGCTATTGGTCCCCGCCCCTCCCGTTCCGCCAGTTCCTCCCGTCGCCCCAGTGTTACCACCCGAAATCGGCGCCGCCGCCCCTGCCGCCACCGCCGCTGCAGCCAACGCCGGAGCCGGTTGCCCATCGCTCGTGATCGCGCCCGCGGCCATCAACGTTTCAAGATCCGCGTCCGCACCAGGTGAACCGGGCGTAAACGCAACCGTCAAAAACGACGATGACGACAGCGTGATCCCATACGTCTTCTGGATCAGTTGCACCACAGCCGCCTGGGCATTCGCAATCACCGTGCTATTCGTCAGTGCACTCTGAAATGAAACGTTGGAAGAGATGCCGGACAGCAACCCACTCACCGTCGTCCCCAACTGCCCAGCCAGATAACTCAAAAGCAATTCCGTCAGCGGCGTCACGTTGAACGTACCCGCACCGGCCGCAAACGAATGAATCGCGATCGCGCCGCTCGACGCGGTAATCGCACAAGGACCGTCGAAATTAAACTTCGCCGAATAAGCGCCGTTCGCATTCGCCGTCGCACTTCCATTACCGTTCTTGCAAGTCAGGACAACGCTCGCATTTGCCAGCGCTGCACCCACGGCCGCCGTACCGCTGACCGTAGCGCCCGGCGAACCGCCGCTATCATGACCACCACCGCAAGCCACCAGCGCACTAGCCGCAAGAACCATCGATCCGAACTGCAGCGTGCGCAGCGTGGCGCCGTTAAGAAGCTTCATCGCTATCTCCAAAGAAGATCATTCACAATTGACTGGCACAACTACCGGTGCATCGCTAACACCCTTCAACCCGTTCCCGTAGGCGTCGCGACAAAGCGCGATGCGCGTTGAAAGCTCTCTTGCGTCCGGCTGAGGTTGCGTTCTATTCGCGCCGCCATCGCGCCGTCCATACCGCAAATACGCATCTCGCATCCGATAAAGCTGCGTGGAGAAGTACTCTCCACTAAAGCGCCCTTGATTCAACAGGATCTGCTGCGTGCTATAGGGGAAGCTCATGCTCTCTGCCCCGTTCGCCGACAGATAATTCGTCGATCCAACCCGCGTACGAAAATCCAGATCGAACTGCCCCGTCCCGTCCACCTGACTGATCCCCGGCTTCATACCCTGCCGCAGCGTGAGCGGAAAGCTCACCGCAGCGCCCACAAACGTGCCTTGCCCGCTATGCTCGCCGTGCACGCTGACGGACACGTCGTCGAACCAGCGCGTGAACGTCGCGACCGGACCTTTGTCCCCACCGACAAAGCGCGCGACGCCTGCCTCGATCCACAGCTTCCAGGACGGCTGCACCCAGCGGTACGTCAGTTGCGCGGTCTTCTCACTCGGCAAGGTGTCGTGGCCGGGTTCATGATGCAAATAAGCGAGGCGCAAACGGATCAGGTCGGGCCGACCGGGCACGAACACAGTCGTTTCGTTTTGCACGCCGACATACGAGTAGTCGAACTTGCCCACCGTGGCCACGTTGAAAACCCCCGGCATAATCCAGAAGCTCTGTGCCAACGCAACCGCATTCAGCCCCCCACGCAAGCGATAGTCACTAAAAACACGACCCTCATCCATATTCTTCGTGTTGTAGAGCGGTGCGATATAGCTCGCGTATAACTCCGCGCCGCGCCAGAGTGGGACGAATCCCTCGATGTTGGCACCGAGAGATACATCAAAGACGCCGTACTCAGTACCGTACAGATAGCTCACTATCGGTTCGATCTGAATGCGCGTCAGCCCATGCGTGTGCTCATTGCCATGCCATGCGATAGCGTCCGGGTCATATGTCGGCCGCGTGCTCATCGTCAGCGAGGCGCTGGCGGCTGAAGGCGCACCGCCTGCAATGAACTGCGCAAACGCCGCCCGATCGACCACGACTTCGCCCAACGGCTCATTCGCCTTCTTGATGACCACGTGAATCTTCTCTGTACCGTGTGGCGCATTCACGCTGGCCACACCGAGCACAATGCCAATTGCGTCCGCCTCGTTCTGGTTGTAACGATGGTTTTCATATTCGACGACCAGGTCACGCCCACTCACGCCGACACGTACACGCTCCAGACCTGCTGCAAAAAGTTGCGCGGCAATTTCGTCGAGTGCGGATGTATCGAGCGCATCCGGCATGGCAGGAGCCGGCAAATCCAACGATCTGGCGGGCGCGATTTCACTCAGCATTACCGATGCATACGACTGCAGTGGAGGCACGTACGCGATCGGCGCACCGGCAAGCGCGCTCACGCTGCTTGCCGAGTCCCGCACGTCGATAGGCTTCAGACTTGCGAGCCTGATCGGCACTTGCTCGTCATCCTCTGCCGCTTGCACCGGCAACGCTTGCGGCCCCTCGCACAATCCCTCGGTACAACGCTGCGCACTAAAGCGCTTGCCCAACGGAATCTGAATACCCACGGAAAACGACGTGCGCGGCGAAACGCCGTTTGTCGAACGGATCGAGCGCATCAACGTGCCGGTCACGTTTGCATCGGCGAGCCAGCTAATTCGTGGCGACTGGTAACGGACGCCCGCATAAGGCGTTCTCGAATCGTCTTCCGCCAACAGCGACAAGCCGGTATTCCAGAGCGATAACTGCGCACCGCCGAAAAATCCGTCGAGCCGATCTCCTTGTCCATAACCGGCAGTCAACGTCACCGGCCCCAACGCCTGTGACACCACGCCGTATTTCGAGCGGAAGAAATGCGTCTGTCCGCCTATGTCCGTCACACCGAATGCGATGCTCGGCTGATACTTAAAGAACTTCGGCACTTCGATTTTTACGTCACCCATCAGGTGACGAAACAAAAAATGGTCCGCATTCGTAAAGGGCGCGTGAACATTCCCCGGATAATTCGCAAGCCCGCCGGAAAGCTCGACATACGGCAACAGCCCGACGGCGCCCCAATACATCTGCGAATCGGTCGCCTGTTTCCCGTAGCGCGGATCGATATAGTTGTTGTACTGCGCTTCCACCGTACCTTCCGGCAATGCAAACGCATACGGAATGACGAGCCCACCCGCCTGACCCAATGCGTTTAGCGCGGGTTCCACAGCGAATGCCGAGGCCGGGAATGTCAGTGAAACTGCCAAGGCCACTGCTCTCCGAGCCGATAGTCGTGTTGGTCCGCGCAATGTCGTGGCCATGTTTTGTTGTTGTGGGTCCGTCAATACGCGTTGCTATGGACGAAGCCCTTCGCAATCGTCGCGACGACAATCCTCATGTCGAAGCCGAATGACCAGTTACGCAGGTAGTACAAATCGTGTTCGACGCGCCCTTGCATCTTCTCGATCTGATCCGTTTCCCCGCGGAACCCGTTGATCTGCGCCCATCCAGTGATGCCCGGCTTGATGCGGTAACGGTGGATATATCCGTTGACTACTTTCTGATAGAGCTCATCGTGTTCGATTGCATGCGGCCGCGGTCCGACGACCGACATGTCGCCGCAGAGCACATTGAAGAATTGCGGAAGCTCATCGAGACTCGTACGCCTGAGAAACGCCCCGACTCGTGTGATCCGGGGATCACCCTTCGTGGCCTGCTTGACGACACCTGACTCGACTGCATGAGAGCGCATCGAGCGAAACTTGTAGATCCTGAAGATACGACCATCCGCGCCCTTACGCTTCTGCGTGAAGAACACCGGGCCTCGCGACGACAACTTCACCGCGGTAGCAATGGCGATCAGCAGCGGCGCGAGTGCAATGAGCGCAAGCGCGGCGAATATGCGATCAAATATCTCCTTCTTCAACAACGCGCGTGCAGGCACAGGTGACGCCACCAGATTGATAGCTGGCATACCGATCAAATCGATCACGTCGCTATCGAATAGCGCAACGCTGCGCATGTCCGGCACAAATCGCACGTTCACAAGATCGTCGCGGAACTCACTCACGAAACGAGAGATGGCCTGTTCTTCCGACAACGGCAGTGCGAGCCACAACTCCTGCACGCCGTGGGATCTGACGTGCGCAGCAAATTTGTCGATGTCGTCAAAAACCGGCACGCCCGATCCGACGACTCCCACAACCGGCCGCAGATCGAATGCCACCACCGCGCGAAAACCGCTAGACGGCGAACTTTCGATATTGCGTACCACCTGCTGGCAATGGGCGCCGCATCCGACCACAGCGACTCTGCGCAGATTAAGACCCGCATTGCGGATTCGGTCTAGCACGATATGTACGGCAACGCGCGAGACAATCAGCGCGCCGCCACTCAGCGCAGTCCAATACGCGAACCAAAGGCGTGACACATAGTCCGTACGATGCAGCGAGAACATCAACACGAGACCGCAACCCTGAACAATGAGCCACGCCAACGACACCTGTCCGATCAGCCGCCACATGGCGCGTCCGCGCCATGAACCATAAACGCCGAGCACTGGAAATAGGACCAGCGTGGAAGCCGCCGCAAACGTAACGAACCCACTGTCGATCCGACCTGGCGCGAGATCTCCGAACCGCACTTGCGCCGCGGCCAACGCACCCAGCACGACTAGCATCACGTCGAGCAAGCGCGCGATAGGGCTTTGCAACCCCGATATCGTCCTTATCTGCGGCCTGAAATTCGCCGTATCCATTTTTATCCCCGCGCTGGTCTCTCGCGCCAAACGTTTATATCGAGTTGCTGAGCCTGCCGTGCCCTCAACAGCTCTCATATCCTGCTTCCAGCACCACGTTATTCACGACAACAGCACCCCGGCGCGGATAACGTGGTTTCGTTCAACGGGCCGCGCGACAAGCCGACCGGTTGAACGCAAATAAAAAATGGGGGATTTTTTCGACATGCCTCGCGCGTCCGGCTTAATCTGGACACGCCGACACCACGCAAACACAGCGCGATCTTCGGCGGAAGACCGCATCGTTCTGCGTTGAGAAGACCGCCTGATAACCCCCGATCAGGCGATCGTTTGAGACAGAATTCGCTGCAACCTATGTTTCTACTTCCAGCGCTTTTTGTGCAGCGCGCAACCTATAAAGCACCAAGCGTGCCAATTGATTTTTTATTCTTTTAATCGTCAGCGCCTATTCCCTGAAGGGCGCGTCCACACTTGATCTGTGAAGATAAATTCAGCACGATGAACTGTCTGCAGACGTCGATCAGAATGCGATGCGCCACGCGACGTTACGTAACGTCGGGCGCACTTGTCACCCCTTCCGCCGTAGCGCCAACACACTCGCCAACCCCGCCTGCGGACGCGCGAACAACAACCCCTGCACCAGCGCCTCCGGCCATCGGCTCAGCCACTGAAACTGTTCTTGAGTATCGACGCCGCTCACCACCACTCGCATATCGAGTGCGTGCAGCAGGTCCATGATCGCGGTCATCACCGCCGCGCCACGCTTATCACCCGGAACCGCCGCCATCAACTCCCGCGCGACAGTGACGGTGTCGACATTGAGCGACCCGAGCAATGCGAGCGACGACGCGCCATTACCCCATTTGCCTATTGAAAGACCAACATCTGCTTCGCGAAGTCCCTCAGTCAACGTACGCAAAGACAATAACTTTGCTGCTTCTACGCTATCGGTAACTTCAATTTCAAGCAGAGACGCCGGCACGCCATACGAACCGGCCACTCGCACGAGTTCCTCTGCGAACGAATCGAGCAACGCCACTTGAGCGGGCACCGTGATCGCGATCGGCGGCAACGGCAACTTCGCAGCGAGAGCGTCGCCCAATTCACGGCACACGCCGTCCACGATGAACGAGACCATCTCGCGCGCAACTTCCGGATGTTCGAGCGGCATCATGAAGATGCCCGGCAACAGCAAGCCGTAATCCGGATGCGTCCATCGAACTTGCGCTTCAAGGCGCGCCAATACACCACTCGCCGCGCTATAAGCGCCTTGAAACACGAGATGGAATTCGCCCGCATGCAGTCCGTCGAGGACACGCCGTTCGAGTTCGCTCAGGCCCAAGGAAGCATCGCCGGATGTGTCCGCGTTATTCTGCGCAACACGGTCGATGCGTGAGTCCAACGTGTTGGCAAGCGATACGGGTTGTGCATAGTCGAGCGTGTACATAACGGAAACGGGTTATTCAACCCCGCCCACGTATGCACATGTCGTGCCAAGTACACCGGTCTAATGCGTAAAGAGAGTGGAATAAAGATAAGAAAACCACGCCGCACGGGCGTTCCCGAGGAAAAGAAAGAATCCCGCGGCGGAGCGAATTTGCATTGCCAAACGTTTGCGCGAATCCGTGCGTAACGTAGCATTCCTCGTGACGTTACGCTGCTTCGCTCGCCACGTGATTGCGTGCGAAGACCTCCAGCAAGACAATTTGACCGAGCGGAATAGATTGACTAGTATCAGTGCCAACCGCAGCACGTAAATACTAATAACACCCACAGTACTCAGACCAGCTCGATGCTAGAAATCCCACTTTCAGACGCCGATTGGGCCCGCGTCCAAAGTCTTTTCCCCGTGCTATCGTCAACACGTGGACGGCCTCGCCGTAGCGATCGCGACATCCTCAACGCGATACTCTGGTTGCAGCAACGAAAGGAGAAATGGCACAGGCTTCCAGCGACTTTCCCGCCGCAACAGACTTGCTATCTTCGGTACATGGCGTGGAAGAAGACAGGCGTGCTGGAACAGGTGAACGAGCGCCTTCCTCTGCACGACCCGGAGATTTCGAACGTTTGATTAATACGTTTTAATTGGTTCGGATCTGCAGCAATAGAGGCGCACGTGCGCCTCGTCGAGACAGAAGCAGCCGGTTTCCGTCTTACGGCCTCACTTCATTGACGAACTGATTGCTGAAGGTTCTCGACAGATCGATATGACGCCCCTTCACCGAAGGGTTGAAACCCGCCAGCACCTTGAGCACCGTTTCCGGCCCGTCGGCTGGCATCTTGCCGTCGGCGGTGTACATCGGCAACGAGGCCTTCAACGCGTTCACATAGAGCGCCTTGTCATTGCCGATGTAGTCTGTCGGCATCTGCGCGGCGATCTCTTCGGCGCTATGTGTGTTCAGGTATCGCAACGTTTTCACAAATGCGCGTGCGAGCTTGGCCGCCTCTTGCGGGTGCTTGTCGAGCCACGCGCTCTGCACATACAGGCTTGAAGAGGGATACGTTCCGCCGAGCGCGGCGCGCGTGCCTTCGACATTACGCATGTCCACCAGTACCTTGGCGTCACCGGATTTGAGCAGCTGCGAGACAGTCGGTTCGGTGGTCATGCCCGCGTCGATTCGCCCTTGCCGGATCGCGGCGATAAAGCTGTTGTCCGCGCCCACCGGCAGCACCGTGTACTGTGAACGCGACACGCCTTTGAGGCTGGCGAGGTACTGGGTGAGAAAGTTGGTCGAAGAACCGAGCCCCGTCACGCCGAGCGTTTTACCCTTCGCGTCGGCCATGCTTCTGATCGAATCGGCCGCCTTGGTCGCGACCATCTCCACTTCGCCGGGCACCTGGCCGAACACGACGATCGCCTTGATTTCCTTACCCTTGGCTTGCAGATCGATCGCGTGATCGTAGAAGCCGACCACGGCCTGCACGCCGCCCGCGAGCAGTTCATTCTCCGCATCGACGCCCGCCGGCTGCGATTGCAGTTCGACGTCGAGCCCTTCCGCCTTGAAATAGCCGAGCTGTTCGGTCAGGCGTGCGGGCAGATAGATGAGCTTGGTAATGCCGCCCACCATGATGACGATTTTTTCGGGCGCGTCCGCCCGCGCGGGCGCAGCCTGCTGGGCGAGCAGGAAGATCATGAGCGACGCCGCGACGGCGGCATGGACGGCGCGCGAAACGCGCGTCACAGCATGAGGCATGGTGAGGATGTCTCCGTTGTTTTTCCGCATCCGCGGTCGGCGCCTGAAGAATCGCCTGCAAAAATTCCAGGCGCGCGAATCCTTCTCAAAGCTTTCGCCAATGCCTTTGCGGTCCTGATTGTGTGTTTGTCCTGAGTCGCGATGAAATAGCGGCTTTAACCGGCCTTAAAACGCTCTGCCGCGGCTCGCGGAAACACCACGCTGATGTGCACGCCTTTGCCGCCCTCGCCCGGCTTGAGCGTGATCCCGCCATGATGGGCGTCCGCGATTTCACGCACGATGGCGAGGCCCAAACCGGTGCCCTCCGTATCCGCCGACGCCCGGAAGAACGGCTCGAACACGCGCCCGCGCGACTCGGCCGGAATGCCGGGGCCATCGTCCAGCACGCTTACGGTGACCGTATCGGCGTCGGCGCTCACGCCCACGGTGACATGACCGCCGCTGCCCGTATAGCGGATCGCGTTCTCCGCGAGATTGGCAATCAACGCCTGCAATAGCCCACGATGCCCCGCCACCGGCGCGGCACCGTTCAGTTCGGCGCCTAGATCGATGTCTCCGGCCTGTGCGAGCAACGCGAGGTCCTCCACGACTTCCAATGCGAGCGGCACGAGGTCCACCGTTTCCACGGCGAGTTGCGTGTTGTCGGCGGCCTCGGCTTGCGCGAGCAGCAGCAGCTTGTTCGTGAGACCCACCATCGAACGATTACTGCGATGCATGGCGGCCAGTGCTTCATCGAGCGCGGGATTCAAGTCCTCCTGCTGGCGAGCGAACTGCAATTGCGTGCCGAGCAAAGTGAGCGGCGTGCGCAATTGATGCGCGGCATCGGCGATAAAGCGGCGTTGCGCGGCCACCTGCACGCCGAGCCGCGCGATGCATTGATTGATTGCTTCCACGATCGGCCGCAACTCGGTATGCAGACGCTCGACGCGAATCGGCTCCAGTTGCATCGGGTCGCGATCCGCCACCTCCTCTTTCACTTTCATCAGCGGCCGTAACTCGAACGTGAGGCCGATGCAAACCAACGCGACCGCCAGCACGATCATCTCGATCTGCCGCACGAGTTGCGGTTGCCACAATTGCTCAGCCATGGCGTCACGCGAACGCACGGTTTTGCCGACGGTCACGCGCACGCGGCGCGTCGCGCCGTTGTCGTACATGAGGCGCACGAGCCCGACCGCCCGCACATTGTGGCCTTGCAGATGGGTGTCGTAGTGATCCGGCGTATCGGGCGCCTGCACCGGACGCGTCGGGAAATCGGGCGTTCCTGCGAGCAGCCGTCCGTCGTCGACCTGTACGCTGTAGAACACCTGATCGCGATAAGGCGACACGAATACTTCGAGCGCGGCGGGCGGCACATCCACGCGCAGGAAACCATCCACCCATTCCACTTCTCCCGCGATCATGCGCGCCGACGAGATCAATTGATTGTCCTGCACCAGATCCGCCGTGCGCCGCGCATTGTCGTATTCAGCCTTGCCGGTCACGAACACGTACAACGCGAGTGGCACCAGCAGCCACCACAGCAGACGCATGCGCAGACTATTAGTCATCTTCTTTCTTGCGCAGCAGATAACCGAGCCCGCGCAGCGTGACGATCGCCGCCGAACTGCCGTCGAGTTTCTTGCGCAGACGCGAAATGTAGATTTCGACGGCGTCTTCACTCGGCTCGTTGGCCAGCGTGAAGATCGCGTCGACCAGCGCCGGCTTCGTGACGGTTTTGCCCAGACGCAGGATCAACGTTTCGAGTACCGAGCGCTCGCGTGGCGTGACGTTCAGCGGCGCGCCCTTCAGCGTGAACTGCCGCGTGTCGATGTCGAACGCGAGATCGCCGCACACCACTTCGCTCGCCTTCGAGGGTGACTGCCTGCGGATCGCCACCTTGATCCGCGCGATCAACTCGCGCACTTCGAACGGCTTGACGAGGTAATCGTCCGCGCCGGCGCCGAGCAGTTCCACTTTCTCGTCGATCGAACCGCTCGCCGTCAGAATCAGCACCGGCGTCGCGTCGCCACGCTGACGCAGACGCCGCAGCACGTTCTTGCCCGACAGCTTGGGCAAATTCAGGTCTAGCAGGATTACGTCGTAGTGGTTGGTGCGCAGCAACTGGTCGGCGGCGTCGCCGTCCTGCACGGCGTCGAGCGCGAACGCCTCATGCTCCAGCATCTTCGCGAGCCAGTGCGCCAGCGTGGGGTTGTCTTCGATGAGCAGCAGCTTCATGGCGGGAACGGCAAAAGTCAGGCCGTTGATTGTGCCGTAAAACAAGGGCATTGCGCGCGCGCTGTGTGGTGCGCGGGATACGTCACGAGGTTTTCGGCAGGGTCGCCGGGAAGTTGCGGGTTAACACTCATGATTTGGCTATACCCCCGAAAGCTGCCAGAAGGTTTCCGATTTCTATAATCGCCGTCATTCACCCAGAAAGCGCCGCACGAACACCCAGCGGCGACCAAACCTAAGGAGACTGCTTCATGCGTACCTTGCGCCAGATTGCCGCTGTGTCAGGTGTTGCGTTTGCCCTTGCCGCCGCTTCGGCCGCCGCTCACGCGGAAAAGCTCACGATCATGGTCGGCGGCGCCACCAAGATCATCTATCTACCCGCCAAGCTGACGGAGCAACTCGGCTACTTCAAGGACGAAGGCCTCGACGTCGAAATCCTCTCGCAGCCGGCCGGCGTCGATGCGGAAAACGAGCTGCTCGCGGGCGCGGTGCAAGGCGTGGTGGGCTTCTACGACCACACCATCGACCTGCAAAGCAAGGGCAAGGAAATCCAGGCGCTGGTGATCTTCGGTCAGGTGCCGGGCGAAGTGGAAATGGTCTCCACCAAGGCTGCGGATAGCTTCAAAAGCATGGCCGACTCGAAGGGCAAAACGCTCGGCGTGACGGGGCTCGGTTCGTCGACCAGTTTCCTCACGCAATACCTCGCACAACGTGCGGGCGTGCCGTCCACGCAATACACGCTGCTGCCTGTTGGCGCGGACAACAGCTTTATCGCGGCCATCAAGCAGAGCCGTATCGACGCGGGCATGACGACCGAGCCGACCGTCTCGCAGTTGCTGAAGACCGGCGACGCCAAGGTGCTGGTCGACATGCGCACGCTGGAAGGCACGCGCGCCGCGCTCGGCGGCACCTATCCGGCTTCGAGCTTCTACGTTCAGCGCGCGTGGGCGGAATCGCACAAGGACGACGCCGCGAAGCTCTCGCACGCTTTCGCGAAGACGCTGAATTTCATCGCGACGCATAGCGCCGAAGAGATCGCAGCGAAGATGCCGAAGGACTACTACGGCAACAACAAAGACCTGTATGTCGGCGCGCTGAAGGCGTCGCTGCCGATGTTCACGAAGGACGGCAAGATGCCCGCCGACGGCCCGGATACCGTGCTGAAAGTGCTGTCAGCGTTCAATCCTTCGGTGAAAGGTAAGCATATCGACCTCGCCAAGACTTACACCAACGACTACGTGTCGGCACCGGTCAAGACGGCGGCGAAGTAACGCCCCTATCACTATCACGAGAAGCGAGGCACCAGCCGATGAATCAACCTTTGTCACGCGATACGCCAGCGATCGAAATGCGCAACGTGTCGTGCCGTTTCATTTCTCCTGATGGCAAGGCGACGATTGCGTTGCGCGACTTCAGCATGTCGGTGGCGCGCGGCGAATTCGTCGCGGTGGTCGGGCCCACGGGTTGCGGCAAGTCCACCACGCTCAGCATGATTACCGGCTTGCTGAAGCCCACCACGGGCGAAGTACGCGTGATGGGCGCGCCGGTAGACGGCATCGATCCGCGTATCGGTTTCGTATTTCAGGCCGACGCCGTGTTTCCGTGGCGTTCGGTGCTTGACAACGTGGCGGCGGGGCCGCTGTATCGCGGCCGTTCGAAATCCGCCGCGTACGATGAGGCCAACGAATGGCTACGCCGTGTCGGCCTCGACAAGTTCGGCAAGCATTACCCACATCAGTTGTCCGGCGGTATGAGAAAGCGCGTGGCGCTGGCGCAGACCTTCATCAACAAGCCGGAAATCCTGCTGATGGACGAGCCGTTCTCGGCGCTCGACATGCAAACCCGCACGCTGATGCAGGACGAACTGCTGCAACTGTGGGGCGGCGCCGGTTCGGTGGTGTTCGTCACGCACGATCTGGAAGAAGCGATTGCGCTCGCCGACCGTGTATTCGTGCTGACCGCCCGCCCGGCGACGCTGAAGAAAGTCTACGAAATCGATCTGCCGCGTCCGCGGGTCACCTCGGAGATTCGCTACGAGCCGCGTTTCATCGAAATTTCGCGCGACATCTGGCACGACCTGCGCGAAGAAGTGCAGATCGGTTAATCAAGGAACGGCAAACATGTCTACTACCCCTCAACAGATGATGCCTTCAGGCATCGACGCCGCATCGCTCGCCCATGTCGAACGTGTAGCGCAAAAACGCATCCGGCAGCGTCAGGCGCTGGTGATCTCGCTGCGTATCGTCGTGCTGGTGGTCGTACTCGGCGGGTGGGAACTGTCCGCACGCCTGAAGTGGATCGACCCATTCTTCTTCTCGATGCCGAGCGCGATTTTCGAACAGATCATCGACTGGTTCGTGAACGGCACCTCGCAAGGTCCGCTGCTTACGCAAGTGTGGGTCACGCTCGAAGAAACCGGGCTCGGCTTCATTATCGGTTCGGTCGCCGGTGTGTTCTGCGGCATCGTGCTCGGCCGCAACAAGCTGCTCTCCGACGTCTTCAGTCTCTACATCAAGATCGCCAACTCGATTCCGCGCGTGGTGCTCGGTTCGGTGTTCGTGATTGCGCTGGGTTTGGGCATGGCGTCGAAGGTGGCGCTGGCGGTGGTGATGGTGTTCTTTGTCGTGTTCGCCAACGCTTTCCAGGGCGTGCGTGAAGCCGATCGCTATATGATCGCGAACGCGCAGATTCTCGGCGCGTCGCGCCGTCAGGTGACGACCTCGGTGGTGATCCCGTCGGCGTTGAGCTGGATTCTCGCGAGCTTGCACGTGAGCTTCGGGTTCGCGCTGGTCGGTGCGGTGGTCGGCGAGTTCCTCGGCTCGAAGCAAGGTATCGGACTGTTGATCTCGACTGCGCAAGGCGCGTTTAACGCAAGCGGTGTATTCGCCGCGATGATTGTGTTGGCCGTAGTCGCACTGGCAGCGGACTATCTGTTGACTGCGGTCGAACAGCGGCTGTTGAAGTGGCGGCCGGCTGCAGTTTGAACGAGCAACATTAACCGCGTAGAAGATCACGTTAAAAAGAATGCCGTTCAGTCACAGACTGAACGGCATTTTTCTTTCCGGCAAAATGAAAGATGCAAGTAAGGCCAAATTAACCAAGTCAGACTTTTTTAAGCAAAGATCACTCTACGCATTCAGGATGGCTGATTAATACTTGAATTTGAATGCGACCCATCCGTCTCCTTCACATGGTGGAGGCAAGTCCGACTCTCTGAACCGTCGCCGAACAATAACGCCTCAGCGCGCACCTTTCCTTGCAATACGAAGCATTTCGATAACGCACTTCTCTGGTGCGCTGCGCAGAGTTCGACAAGGAAGCCGGTGATCGTCTCCGCCCTGTGTCCCGCCTGATTGTCCGGCATGTGTCGCGTGCAATCCTGGCGGAACTTCCGCAATGAGGTGCCGCGAGGGCGGCGCCGAGGATTTGAAGGAGAGGGACATGAAGAAGGCTCTGATCATCGCAGGCGGACTGCTTTGCGCGTTCACATGGCAAGCGCACGCTCAGGACGCCAGCACGGAGAGTACGGCGCAAGCTCAGCCGGCAGCGGCCGACGCAGTGGGCGGGCAGCCCTCCACCACTTCGATGTCCGGCGGTCCGGCAAACGCACAAGGACTCACGCGTGCGGACGTCTACCAGCAACTCATTCAATCGCAGAAAAGCGGCGATGCAGCGCGCCTGCAAGAGCTGTTCAAGGGAGGCAACTGAACTGCGCCGTGGCACGGAAGCCGGCCGCGTAATTGAATAATTCGCCGCCGGCTTCGTTGCATGCATGACGCCGTATGTGTCCTGTCGCCCGACAGGGCAAATACGGCGTCGGATCGAAACACCTCATTTCCCGCCTACTCCCCGCCGCCTGTCTCCCGTCAGCAAACTCACGCGCAACATTCGTTGGCCACCACGCAACACAATTCCGCGCTCACATGCATTGCGGTCCTCTACATGCCCGTCGAATAAGGCTCTGTGCGCAATGGCACGGTCGATGCGTAATAGACGTCACCCAGTCGTGCACTTACCAACATCCGTTGAAATCGAGGTGCGTCATGTCGAGTGTGCAGAGCCAACGTCGGCCAGTGAATTGGCGAAGCCGGCCTTTTTGCGCGGATGCCCGTTCAAAGCGTCATATGGCAAAGCGCGACTTCTCGGCGGGATTCGTGCCGTTCGGGCTGCGGACCGCCGGCTTCATCGGACGAGGCCCGAAACAATTGTGGCCGTATGTCTTGCCGTGGGTTTTCGCGGTGCTCACCATCGGTTTTTTCTGCCTCGTCGTGCGCGGCGTACTCACGCGGCAATTGCTGGTGCCGCCCGTCGAAACGCCGCAGTCGTTGGTGGAACGCGGTTATACATCGAACTTTCTCGCCGAACGCATCATGTCTTCGATGCGAGCGATCGGTCAGGACGCTGAGTCGATTCCGCACGACACCATGACGGACAACGACGCACAACCGGACATTCAGATCCCCGGTCAGGAGATGTCGTATGCGACCACCGTGCGCTTCATTAAAGGCGTCATCAAACGCACGGACGTGGTCGTTCATGTCGGCATCACGAAGGTCAACGACAGCGCGGACTCCTACGTGGCGCATGTGCAGATTGAAGGCGGTCCGTTTAATTCGCGCGAAAGCACGGTGTCTTTCGAAGGACGCGATCTGGAAAAGTTCGTGCACGACATTGCAGTGAAAGCCATGCGTCTTGCGGAGCCGAATATTCTCGCCAGTCATCTCTATTCGCAAGTGCAGAAAACCAAGTGTTCGCTCGCCCAATGCAACTACGGCGAGATCGTCGCGATCTACGACGAAGTGCTCGCACTGCCCGCCTCCGAGCAAGGCGAATGGGCGCTCGCCGGCAAAGCGTGGCTGCTTGCCAATCAGGGGCTGTCCAAGGAGGCCGAGCAGCAGACCCGCGAAGCGCTGACCGTGTACCAGCATTCAGCGGTGCTGCACGCAAGCCTTGGCATTGCACTCGAACAGCAGCATCGCATCGACGACGCACTCGAAGCCTTGCGAGTCGGCGCGAGCGAGAAATCGAAGACGGCGGAAAATCTGCGTCTTCTCGGCGACGTGCTGTTGCATGCGAACCGCTATTCCGAAGCACTCGATGCGTTCAAGCAGGCAGACAGAATGAAGCCCGACTCCGTCGACAACCTGCACGATTGGGGCGAAGCGCTCGTCACCGTCGGCCGCTATGACGAAGCAATCGAAAAACTCTCGCGCGCCGTCGCACTGCGCCCGGATCTCGCGCCCTCTTACGCGGAATGGGGCCGGGCACTGGATCGCAAAGGCGATCTGTCCGGCGCCTCGCGCAAATACGCTCAAGCGTTGCAACTCGACGCGGGGACTTTGTCGGTGCGCGAAAGTCATCTGGCGCGGCTTGCCAGAGCGGCGCAGGGAGGCAATCGCCCAGACGCGTCGAAGCCCAATGACGGAGTCAGGCCTGTTTCGAATCCGCCCGCCTCGCTTGCATTGCAAACCGCGTAACGAATACCCGGCCATGCAGATGGCTTAGTCCCGCAGTACCCACCCGTTGCAGTAATACACCTGGTTGACGAGGAGATGTTCGATGGACAATTTCGAAGATGCGTTCAGGGCACTGATTGGCAGTGAAGGCGGTTACTCCTTTAATCCGCATGACCCTGGCGGTGAAACGATGTGGGGCGTCACGGCGCGCGTGGCACGCAGCGCGGGCTATGCCGGCGCCATGAAAGACCTGCCGCTGGATACCGCCAAACAGATCGCCAAACAGAAGTACTGGGACCCGCTCCATCTCGACGAACTCGATTCGCGCGTTGCCTTCCAGATCTTCGACGCCAATTACAACGGCGGCCTGGTGGTGCTGTGGATGCAAAAAGCTTCCGGTGCGAAAGAAGACGGCAAGTTCGGCCCGGACACACTCGATGCAGTGAAAAGCGCGGACCCGCTGAAGTTTGTCATGCGCTTCGCCGCTTATCGCCTGCGCTACCTGCGCAACCTGCACGCATGGCCCAATTTCAGCCGTGGATGGACCGAAAGAATGGCCGCTAATCTTCTCCTGGGAGCAGCATGATGGACTGGTCTAAAGTAGCGTCGAACATCGGCAGCAGCGCACCGCTTCTCGCCGGCCTCGTGGGTGGTCCGATCGGCGTGGGCGTGACCGCCGCCGCCGCGATCATTTCGCATGCGCTCGGCACGCCGAGCGACCCCGGCGTCGTGGAACTCGCGTTGAACGATCCCAGCGCACTCGAGAAGGTCCGGCAAGCCGAGAGTGCGAACTCGTTGCAGTTGCAACAGTTGATGGTCACCGCCGCCCAGGCGAGCCTCGCGCACGAAAGCGATATGGCGCGCATCCAGGCCGCCGATCGGGCCGACGCGCGCGCAATGGGCATCAGCAACAAGGACTGGGTACCCAAAGTCCTTGCGATGGCGGTCACCGCCGGCTTCTTCGGTATTCTGCTGCTCATGGCCTTCCAGCCGCTGCCGGGCACGAACAAGGATCTCGTCAACGTGGTCGTCGGCGCTTTGGGTACGGCGTGGATCAGCATCATCGGCTACTACTTCGGCACATCGGTGGGATCGATGCGAAAGACCGAACTGCTCGCCAAACCCAGCGTGCCCATCACCGCGGACAGCGCGCTTACGCTGCGCGAACCCGCCACGGCTTCAGCGGCGCGGCCACAAGCGGCGCCGGCTCCGTCGCACAGCGAGGCATTCCAGCAATTCACGCCGGGTGGACAGGGCCCGATTTTCTCGGGCAGTTGATGACGATTCGTTCACGGACCAGACGCAGCACACGACGAGACAACGGCTCGCTGCGTGCTGCGTCGCGCGTATCTCGCCTCCGGAATCCCGGTGTTTGTCTCAAATTCAGCAACAAACATTACCTCAAACGGTGATTACTCTCTCCAGGCCGCAAAACTACAATGCAATCACTGAATACGAACAACAACGTTCGTAGCAAGATAAAAACCGAATTGGAGGTAGTTCATCATGAAATCGCTCATTCAAGCTGTTGTTATCGCTGCTGTGCTGGCCGCTCCCGTTGCTTCGTTTGCGCAATCCAACCAGCCCGTGACCCGCGCCCAAGTGCGCGCCGAACTGATTCAACTCGAAAAAGCAGGCTATCAACCCGGCCTCGCCGATCCGTACTACCCGGCCGACATTCAGGCCGCACAAGCTCGCGTCGCTCGTGAAAACGGCACCGCACAGGCAGCGGAAAGTGGTTACGGTGGCACGGTAAGCGGCGCCTCTCAAGCAGGCCGCCCGGTTCCCGCGACTGGTCCGCAGTCGGTTTATTTCGGTCACTAAGCAGTAGCCGCGCGGTAATCAGCGCGCAACCCGACCGTAACCAGTTGTCCGGCGAGTTGAGCGGCACAGGCACGAAGCCCTCTTGTGCGACGATCAACCGCCTTGGCGCACCAGTAACCGGTGCGCGATGATTCAAAACGAAACTGGCCCACGACCGGTATCTCCGATCGCGGGCCAGTTGTCCATTAGTTACCTCCGTCATCGGGCTCCCGATGGCTTCGCCTGGACCCTCACGGTCCGGGCGCTTTTTATTGGCGCCGCCGTTCTGCAACGCCTTTGTCAGTATCGAAACGGAGCCCGTATTGGCGGACCGAGGCCGGTTTCAGATAATGGGCCCGCAGCCCGCGTCAGTCCCGTGCGATCAGATCGCCCACTTGACCGCGCCCGGTGACGAGACAACTCGAGAGAAAATTCTCGCCCTGGCTGCTGGCGCCAATGTCTCCGAAGCCTTTTTTCAGCGCGTTCGATTTGACCATTTCCGCGCCCTGGTGACACGTTATTGTCCCCATCTCGCCCGCTTGCGCGCGCATCAGCGCTCTATCTGCCATCAGATAGCCGAGCAACAGCACTACGGCAATATTGAACGCTTGTCTCATGGTTCGCCTCCTCTTTGGAAGAGACTAACGCGAACCATGGATACACGGTCCTAGGGGTTTCCCGATCGATGGCTATTCCATGATGCAGATTAAATCAGCTCTGCTTGCTCGTGACGCTCAAAGCCGGGCTTCGATTTGCCTGATTCGCTGTTCAATGGCGTGGCGCACGAGTGCATTCGAAGGCACCAGCAACAACGACGACGCGATGATCTGATACACCTTATTACGCCGCACTTTCGATACTTTCTGCGGATCAAGCCAGGCATCGTTGTCTACGAGCAGGAGCAGAGTTTCCAGACCGATCAGGATCGGCCACAAACAGGCGAGCCGCAAACGCACGGAAAACGCAGGAATCGCCAGCGTGTAATCGAGGGCCTCGCGAAAATGATCGAGCGTCTTGCGCAGAAGCTCGACCATCAACGGCCGGGCACGCACCGAATTGGCCGGCACCATCAAATCCTGCGCGCTTAGACCATATCGGTCGAGCAGGGTCTGCGGCAGATAACAGCGGCCGATCCGCAAATCCTTGCCGCAATCGCGCAGCACGTTGGTCATCTGCAGCGCCTTGCCGAAGCGCACGCCGCGCCGTGCCATCGTCCCGGGCCGCTCCTTCAGCGTGCCGGGCATGTGCGCGTAGGTCATCGTGGTCCAGAATTCGCCGACGCAGCCGGCCACCAGGTACGTGTAGCGGTCGAGTTCGTCGTATTCGCGCAGCGCCGCGATCTGACCGGAACGTTCGTCGGGGAAGGTGCGAAGATCGAACTCCATGCCTTCGGTCAGCGTCGAAACGATCTCGCGCACGGCCTTGCGATCCGATTCGCTCAGTTGCGACAACACATCGAGCGCGGGCCCGAGCGATTCGAGCAGCACTTTCTCATCCGACTGGTCCTGTTGGCCCGCTACTTCCGCAGCCATGCGTTGAAATAGCGCGCCGTCGTCCGTTGCGCCGTTCACCTGAGCGCGCAGCGACAACAGCAAAGCGAGGCGTTGTTCCGGCGAGATCAGCGAGGTGTCCGCGATGGTGTCGGCCGCGCGCGCCAGCAGGTAAGCGAGTCCGATCGGATCGCGCATCCCGACGGGCAGCACGCGCAGGGTGAGATAGAAGGAGCGTGAAACGCCTTTCAGGAGCGGGCCAAGAAGGAAGGCCCGGGTCGGATTCGGCATGGATGGGATCAAGTCGGAGTTGTGCAAGAAGCCGGCAAAAGTCAGGCGCTGCCGAATTGTATACGGCGAAGCGCCTCTGCCGTGCGTAGTGGACCTGCTCTGCTCCATCAGCCCATTCGCCGCTCCCGCACCGCTCAGGCGTCTTGCTGAAGTCCCAGCAGACCGATTGCGTTCTGCTTGAGAATCAACGGCTGCACCTCTCCCCTGAAACCGACCTGCTTGAAATCCTCCAGCCAGCGGTCCGGTTGAATCAGCGGAAAATCCGAACCGAACAGCATCTTGCGCTTCAGCACCGTGTTGGCGTGGCGGATCAACTCGGGTGAGAAATACTTTGGCGACCAGCCGGACAAGTCGATATAGACATTGGGCTTATGCAGTGCGATCGATAACGCCTGCTCCTGCCACGGCCAGGACGGATGCGCGATCACGATGTTCATGTCGGGGAAATCCGCCGCGACGTCGTCGAGATGAATCGGCTCTGAGTACTTCAAGCGCAGCCCGCCGCCGCCTCGCATGCCCGATCCCATGCCGGAATGGCCGCTGTGAAACACCGCCGTGAGCCGATGTTCGGCGATCAGCTCGTACAGCGGATAAGCCAGCCGGTCGTTGGCAAAGAAGGCCTGCATCGTGGGATGAAACTTGAAACCGCGCACGCCGTGTTCCTCGATCAGCTTGCGCGCTTCGCGCACGCCCATCTTGCCCTTATGCGGATCGATGCTAGCGAAAGCGATCATGATGTCGCTGTTTTTCTGCGCGAATTCGGCAATCTCCTCGTTCGGAATGCGGCGTCGCCCAAGGTTCGCTTCGCAGTCCACGGTGAACATCACGAAGCCGATCTTGCGCTCGCGATAGTGTTCGATGGTTTCGGGAATCGTCGGCCGCCGGCCGAGTTTCAGCACGGTGCCGAAGTACTTGTCGGCGGCATCGTCGAATTCCTTGCCGAACAGATCCGGCGGCTGGCAGCACGAAACCTCCGCGTGCACGTGAGTGTCGATTGCGACGAGTTGATCGAGCTTCATCTACGGTTCCCTGTGTGATTCCGCGGCGCGCACATCACGTCACGTCGCGCCGCATGCGCTCGCGACAATCACCGCGGGATCGCGCTGCGCCACGTCATACATCGCTTCGACGAGCGCCGCACGATGCGTCAACACCGCGCGTTGATTGATCGAACCTTTGTCGGTGATCTCGCCGAGATCGAGCGACGGCGCGACGTCCATGAGCCGCAGACGCGCGATGGTCGTCGCGCCGCCCGTGGCGCTGCGATTGAGCGTGTCGAGCAACGCGGCGAAGTGCGCGCGCACGGCCGGTGCTTCGACCACTTCTTGCGCGCTCGCCGAGGCGGGCAAGCGAGCCAGCCGTCTGCAATCGTCGATGCGAGGAAAGACCAACAGGCCCACATCGTCGCGATTCATGCCGGCGACTACCACGTCCTGCACATACGGTGCGCCTTCGGAGATCACGCGTGCCCGCATCGGACCGACACTCACGAATGTCCCCGAACTCAGTTTGAAGTCCTCCGCGATACGCCCGTCGAACAGCAATCCGAGTTCCGGCCGCGTTACGTCGACGAAGCGCAAGGCATCGCCGCTGCGGAAGTAGCCTTCTTCGTCGAACGCGTTGTGCAACTCCGCCGCGTCGGCGCGCCAATAACCGGCCATGACATGCGGCCCGCGATAACGCGCCTCGAACTTGTCGCCGACCGGCGCGAGTTTGACTTCGCAGCCGGGCGCGGGCAAGCCCACATAGCCCGCGCGCATGATCGGACCCGTGGTGAACAGACACGAAGGCGACGTCTCCGTCATGCCGAGTCCGGCCATGATGCGTATGCGCTCGCCGCAATAAGTTTCAGTGACGCGTTCGAGCCGGTCCCATGCTGCTTGCGACAGTCCTGCACCCGAGAAGAAATACACCTTCACGCGCGAAAAGAATGTCTCGCGCAATTGCTCATCGCGTTCCAGCGCAATCGCCAGTTCCTCCCAACCCTTAGGCACGTTGAAGTAGATGGTGGGCGCGATTTCACGCAGATTGCGCAGTGTTTCCTCGAATTTTCCGTTGACCGGTTTGCCGTCGTCGATATAGAGCGTGCCGCCGTTGTAGAGCGCGATACCTACGTTATGGCTGCCGCCGAACGTGTGGTTCCAGGGCAACCAGTCGACCAGCACCGGCGGTTCCTTCGCGAACTCGGGAAACGTTTCGAGCAGCATCTGCTGATTGCTGCACAGCATGCGGTGCGTGGTCGGCACTGCCTTCGGCAGCTTGGTCGAACCCGAGGTGAAAAGAAATTTGGCGATTCCGTCCGGGCTTACTGTGGCGTGAACAGAGTCGACCGTGGTGGGCGTTGTGTTCAGCAAGTCGTCGAACGAGGTCACGGTGCGTGCCGCCGGCCGTTCTCGCGGCAATTTCGCGGCCGCCACTTCGACATCGGCAGACACGGTTGCGTCGATAGCCTTGGCGAACGAATCGTAGGCGCTTGCAAACACGAGACCCGGTGTCAGCAAATCGATCGTATGGCGCAGCTTGCCGAAGTCGCCGGAAGCAAGTGCATAGGCGGGCGAAATCGCGGCATAGGGAACGCCGGCCCACATCGCACCGAGCGCGAGTTGCAGATGTTCGAGATCGTTGCCCGACAGAATCACGACGGGCCGTTCAGCGGACAGACCGCGTGCGAGCAGCGCCTGGCCGATTGCGCGTGCGCTTTGCAATGCTGTTGCGTAGCTCAGGCCGATCCATTGACCATCGCTGCCGCGACGCGCCGCCAGCCATCGCTCGGGATGCGCCTGCGCGCCGCTCACGAGCCGTTCGGTCATACGCTGCGGATGCGCGCCGAGCGGTTCGGCCGCGCGCAAATACCACGTGTCGCCTTGCCGTTGCGTGTGCAATGACGGAGCGCCGATCGTCGTCGCCCGGTAGCGCTTTGGCGCGTCGGCGGTGTTCTTTTGTATCGGCTCGGAATGCAAAGCCTGTCTCCTTGTGAAAAGCGCGATCGCAACGCTCAGATCGGATAGTGCCGAGGTCCGGTTTGAATCGTGATCCAACGCAGATCCGTGAACTCTGCAATCGACGCCTTACTGCCGAATCGCCCATAACCGCTTTTCTTCACACCGCCGAACGGCATCTGCGCTTCGTCGTGCACGGTCGGACCGTTGATATGGCAGATGCCCGATTCGATACGCTTCGCCACGTTCAACGCTCGCGACACATCGCGGCTGAATACTGCCGCCGAGAGTCCGTACTCGCTGTCGTTAGCGATTCGAATTGCTTCTTCGTCGCCGTCCACGCGCTGCACCGTGACCACCGGCCCGAACGATTCTTCCGCATACAGCTTCATGGCAGGCGTGATGCCGTCGACAATCACCGGCTGCATCACGGCGCCTTCGACCGTGCAGCCGACCGGCAACCTGGCGCCCTTCTCGTGCGCATCTTCGATCAACGCCTTGATGCGTTGAGCGGCGGCGGCGCTTTCAAGCACGCCGAGCACGGAATCCGCAGCGGCCGGATCGCCGGCTTTCAAAGTCCGCGCCTTTGCCGCGAGCTTCTCCACCAACGCATCCGCAATCTTCCTATCGACGATCACGCGCTCCGTCGACATGCAAATCTGCCCCTGGTTGAAAAACGCGCCGAACGCGATGCCTGCGACCGCCGCATCCAGATCGGCGTCGTCGAGCACGACCACCGGCGCCTTGCCGCCGAGTTCGAGCAACGCCGGCTTCAGATGCGACGCCGCATGTTGCGCGACAATGCGCCCCACTCGCGTCGAACCCGTGAAATTCACGCGACGTACCGCAGGATGCGCGATCAACCTCTCGACGATCGCGGGTGCATCTTCAGCGGAATGCGTGATCACGTTGACCACGCCATCGCCGAGACCGGCTTCCTGCAGCACGCTGCCGATCAACCGATGCACGCCCGGACAACCTTCAGATGCCTTGAGCACGACCGTGTTGCCGCACGCGAGCGGCATGGCAATGGCGCGCGTGCCGAGGATCACCGGCGCGTTCCACGGCGCCATGCCGAGCACCACGCCGCATGGCTGGCGCACCGCCATCGCGAGACTGCCCGGCACGTCGGACGGAATCACGTCGCCGTCGATCTGCGTGGTCATGGCCGCGGCTTCGCGCAGCATGTTGGCGGCCAGCATGACGTTGAAGCCGTACCAGTTCGGCATCGCGCCGGTTTCGGCGACGCCGGTTTCGATGAACTGCGCGGTGCGGGCGTCCATCAGATCGGCTGCCGCCAGCAACCGCTTGCGGCGCTCGGTCGGCGCCAGCGCCGACCAGGCCGGAAAGGCCCGCGCCGCCGCTTCGACCGCGGCGTCGGCATCAGCCAGTGTGGCCGCTGCCGCACGCGACGCAGCCTGACCGCTCGCGGGATTGATCCGCTCGAAGGTCTTGCCGTCCGACGCGCCACGGCTTTCGCCGCCAATCAACAAAGTCACTTCATGCATGTCTGCCGTCTCCTCGCTGTCTGTCTCGCTGCATCTTTCGCCGTAGTCTGCATGGATTGAAGTCCACGCCGATGCGGCCGATCAGCGCTTGTACGTTTGCAGACCCGGCTTGATCGCCTTGTCGTCGAGAAACTGCTTGAGGCCCTGTTCGCGGCCGCCTTCCGGATCGCGCAGTTGCGCCTGATCGAGCTTCGCGTACAGATAGTCTTCGTTCTGATCCCACGTCAGTTCGCGGCAACGCTTGAATCCATGCTTGGCCGCGCGCAACACCACCGGATTCTTCTCGAGCAGCTTGCCGGCGAGCGCACGCGTCACCTCGCGCAGTTCGGCACGCGGCACGCTCTTGTTGACGAGGCCCATCTGCGCCGCTTCCTGACCGGTGAACGTCTCGCCCGTCATGATGTAATACAGCGCCTGACGATGCCCGACGGTATCGGCCATTGCTTTGCTCACCAGATTGCCCGGCGGAATGCCCCAGTTGATTTCGGAGAGACCGAAGGTGGCTTCGTCGGCGGCAATTGCCAGATCGCATGCCACCAGTGGCGAGAAGCCGCCACCGAAGCACCAGCCGTTGACCATCGCGATGGTCGGCTTCGCGTACATGCGCAGCAGTTGCCATTGCCAGCGGCACGCGTCGCGGCGAATCTTTTCCTGCAGGATCTCGGGGCCGGCGTCGACTTCGCGGAAATATTCCTTCAGGTCCATGCCGGCAGTCCACGCGTCGCCTTCGCCCGTGAGCACCAGAACCTGCGCTTCGGCGTCGAGTTCAACGGCTTCGAGCACCTCGATCATTTCCTTGTTCAGCGTCGGGCTCATGGCGTTGCGCTTTTCGGGCCGATTGAACGAAACCCATGCGATTCCTTCCGCGACATCGACCTTGACGGTTTTCCAACGGCCTTCATAACTCATTTGTTTTCTCCGTGAACGTTGGCCGCGACCGCGGCCTGATGATCACATTTAATATCAGGCTGCCTGATATGTAAAGCGGAAATTCACACGCTCGGTGCAAACCCCTAGCGGCGGAAATCGCGTCGAGGCGCGCTAAGATGCGGGATAGAACGAACCTCCTGTCCAAGATGAGCAAAAATCAAAATACGCCTGCCGAGCCCGCCGCCGCGCGCACTCGCCGCTCCAGCCTGCGCCTGACCTATGTGATCGGCAGTCTCGACCGCATCCTGCGGCGCCGCATGACGGAAGCGCTCGCGCCGCTCGGCCTGACGCTCGCGCAATTCACCGCGCTTTCCGTGCTCGAAGCCAAAGGGCAGGCGTCCAATGCGCAGGTCGCCGAGCGTTCGTTCATCACGCCGCAATCGGCCAATGAAGTGATGAACGCGATGGCCGCCCGCAACTGGGTGAGCCGCGAACCGGATCCGACGCACGGCCGCATCGTGTTGCTGCAACTCACGGACGATGGGCGCGCCGTGTTGCGCGAATGCGAGCAGGCCGTCAAGACCATCGAAAAGCAAATGATGGAAGGCATCGAGCTCGACGCTGCCGGCGCGGTCCAGACTCACCTCGAAACTTTCGTTCGTAATCTGCGCGGCTAGATCCGCTCGCGCCACGCCGCCGAATTGCTAGGTGTTTTCACCGAACAATTTGCGCTTGTGTTATCAGCCTACCTGATATTAAATCCAGTCCACGATGCAGCGTGTGGAGACGCGCCGCATCGCCTCGAAGCAAATGCACCGTCGTCTGGCCATCGAAACGATGCGCCGCGCGCGGCGGTGTTCGCTGCGCTGCTGCCGGGCATTCCATCGCGGCCTCGACGATGATCTGACGCCCGCTTGCCGAACCCGTCTGTCGTGCAGGACGGCGACTCGGCATCTGCTGCCTTTCAGCGAAACCGGAAAACCACGCCATTTAATAAGGATCACTAACGTGAAAAGAGCCGGAACATTGAATTCGACCGAAGCCACCACGGTCCCGGCAGCGTCGAGCCGGACTGGCGCCTTCGTCACCCTCGGATTGTGCTTTGCCATCGCCCTGCTCGAAGGACTCGATCTGCAGTCGGTCGGCGTCGCCGCACCACGCATGGCACGCGAGTTCGGTCTTTCGGTCGCGCAAATGGGACTCGCGTTCAGCGCCGGCACCTTCGGCTTGCTGC
This sequence comes from Paraburkholderia phytofirmans, assembly GCF_046028095.1. Taxonomy (GTDB): domain Bacteria; phylum Pseudomonadota; class Gammaproteobacteria; order Burkholderiales; family Burkholderiaceae; genus Paraburkholderia; species Paraburkholderia phytofirmans_A. The sequence goes on along the minus strand of NZ_JAQQDJ010000004.1, from coordinate 539,924 downwards.
CCGGCGCGATGTTCGGCGGACGGCTCGCCGATCGCATCGGCCGCAAGCGCGTGCTGGTGATATCCGCTTGTCTGTTCGGCCTGCTGTCGATCATGACCGCGCTGGTGAGCGACTTTCACACGCTCGTGATCGTGCGAGTGCTAACAGGTATCGGGCTCGGCGGTGCGTTGCCGAATCTGATCGCGTTGTCGTCGGAAGCGGTCGAGCCGCGCTCGCGTAGCACCGCCGTGAGCGTGATGTATTGCGGCATTCCGTTCGGCGGCGTGATCGCGTCGGTGATCGGCGTGTTGAGTGCGGGCGACACCGAATGGCGTCACATTTTCTACGTCGGCGGTGCGGGGCCGCTCGTGCTGGTGCCGCTGCTGCTCGTATTCCTCGCGGATTCGAAGGCGTTCACCAAAGCATCGCGCGATGGACAAGCCAAGCCCGCGCCGGTCGGCGAAATCCTGTTCGGCGGCACGCGCGGGCTCTCCACCGTGCAGATCTGGGTCAGCTACTTCTGCACGCTGATCGTCCTCTACTTTCTGCTCAACTGGCTGCCCTCGTTGATGGCCGCAAGCGGTCTGACGCGCGCGCAAGTCGGCTACGTGCAGATCTTTTTCAATATCGGCGGCGGGATCGGCGCGCTGTGCATCGGCATGTTGATGGATCGCATGCGCTCGGGCGTGGTGGTGGCCGGCATGTATGTCGGGATCATCGCCTCGCTCGCGACGCTTTCGACGGCGCACGGCTTCGGCGCGCTCGCGGCCTCTGCTTTCTTCGCGGGGATGTTCGTGATCGGCGGCCAATCGGTGCTGTATGCGCTTTCCGCTGCGTTCTATCCGACCGCCATGCGCGGCACCGGCGTCGGCGCGGCGGTGGCGGTGGGCCGCATCGGCTCAGTGGTCGGGCCGCTCGCCGCAGGTCAATTGCTGGCGATGGGCCGCAGTTCGTCGACCGTGATCGGCGCGAGCATTCCCGTCACGCTGATCGCGGCAGCCGCCGCGCTGCTCCTGCTGCGCCGCCCGCGCGCCGACGACTGACCGTCCGCACAAGACCCAACAACAACAGCCAACAACAACACACATTCATTCAACGGTTCGGAGACACCCTTCATGCAAGCATCCGCACGTCTACTACTCTGCGGCGCATTGTGCGCCGTCAGCGGCGCCGCAGCGGCCCAATCGAGCGTGACGCTCTACGGCATTATCGATACCGGCATCGAATACGTATCGCACGCGAACGCCGCGGGCAAGAGCGTGTTCCGCATGCCGTCGGTCACGGGCGAACTGCCTTCGCGCTGGGGTCTGCGCGGCAATGAAGACCTCGGCGGCGGCTATAGCGCGGTCTTCACGCTGGAAAGCGGCTTCAACGTGCGCGCCGGCGATCTCGGTCAGGGCGGACGGCTGTTCGGGCGTCAGGCGTTCGTCGGCATCAAGAGTCCGTACGGCACGGTCTCGTTCGGCCGCCAATACACGATGACGTACCTCGCGCTGATGGGCGCGGACCTGATCGGCCCGGACATCTACGGTCTGGGCTCGCTCGACGCCTACGTGCCGAATGCCCGCGCCGACAACTCGGTGGTGTACCTCGGCAGCTACGCGGGCGTCACGTTCGGCGCGAACTACTCGTTCGGCCGCGACTCGGCCGGCACCGGCAACTCGCCGGGCCAAGGCACGTGCACGGGATCGGTCGCCGGACAGGCGACTCAATGCCGCGAATGGTCCGTGATGCTGAAGTACGACGCGCCGCTCTTCGGCGTCGCGGCGTCGTATGAAGAGCAGCGTGGCGGCAGCACCGCGGCGGCGAACTTCTTCGACGGCATCGCGCCGACTCCGCTCACCCGCGCCGCCGACAAGGACATCCGCACGCATGTGAGCGCCTACGCAAACCTCGGCAAGGCCAAGCTCGGACTGGGATGGCTCAACCGTCGCGTCGAACCGGGCGCGGACACGATTGCCAGCGTGCGCTCCAATCTGTTCTTCGTCGCCGCCTCGTACAACGTGACGCCCGCTTTCATCGTCGACGGCGAGGTCTATCACATCACCAATAGCGAACACGACACGCGCGCCACGATGGGCACGCTGCGCACCACCTATCTGCTTTCGAAGCGCACCGCTGTCTACGCCCAAGGTTCGTATCTCGCCAATAGCGCGAAGGCGCACTACTCGGTCAGCGCCGGCGGCGGCGGCACGACGCCCACTGCAGGCACCGGCCAGACCGGCGCGATGGTCGGCATTCGTCATTCGTTCTAGGAGACACAGCATGAAGTGCACCTCTATCGCGCTTGCCGCGGCTGCTACGCTCACACTCGCCGCGTGCGGCGGCAACGATCTCGGCAGCGCCGCCAACACCGGCGCCAATTCGTCCGCCTTGCCGCAACTGAGCGCGGCCACGCCCGGCACGCTGGCGGGCAATTGCGCGGCACTCGCCGCGAAGCTCTCGTTCGCCAACACCGTCTTCACCACAGTGACTGACGTCGCGGCAGGCACGCTGAAAGTAGCCGGCAAGCCGATCCCCGAACATTGCCTGATTCAAGGCAGCATGAATCAACGGGTCAGCAGCGTCGACGGCAAGACCTATGCGATCGGCTTCGAAATGCGCCTGCCGATTGCGTGGAATGGGCGTTTCTTCTATCAGGCCAACGGCGGACTCGACGGCAATGTGGTCACGGCCACCGGCGAGATCGGCGGCGGCGGTCCCACCAGCGACGCGCTCAACATGGGCTTCGCCGTCATCAGCTCGGATGCGGGGCACAGTTCGGCGCAGAATCCGCTGTTCGGTCTCGATCCGCAGGCGCGCATCGACTACGGCTACAACGCAGTCGCCACGCTCACGCCGATGGCCAAGCAGGTCATCAAGCTCGCGTACGGCAAGGCGCCGGACCGCAGCTACTTCGACGGCTGCTCCAACGGCGGACGTCATGCGCTGGTCGCGGCGGCACGCTCGTCTGCGGAATATGACGGCATCATTGCGGGCGATCCGGGCTTTCATCTGCCGAAGGCGGCCATCGGCGAAATGTGGAGCGCGCAGCAGCTCGCGAAAGTGGCGACCGCGACGACCTCGAACGGCTTGCCCGATATCACGACCGGCTTCACCGCCGCGGAACGTCAAATGGTGGCGTCGAAAATACTGTCAAAGTGCGATGCGCTCGACGGTGCGACCGACGGCCTCATTCAGGATATCAAGGCATGCCAGGTAAACTTCAACCTTGCGACGGATGTCCCGACCTGCACGAACAACGTCCGCGACGGCACGTGCTTGACGAGCGCGCAGAAGGACGCCGTCGGCAATGTGTTCTCCGGCGCGCGCAACAGTGCAGGCACGGCTCTTTACGCAAGCTTTCCATACGACGCCGGACTCGGCCCCGGCTGGTCGGCATGGAAGCAGGCCAACTCGATCACGCTCGACCCGGCCGCGGCCGCCTTCACCTTCACCACGCCGCCGCAAACCGCTTCGGTGCTGAGCCAGTTGTCCGCGTACGCGCTGAACTTCAGCATGGACACCGACGCGCCGAAGATCTTCGCCACCAGCGGCGCGTATAGCGAGTCTGCCTGGTCGTTCATGACGCCGCCCGACGAAACCAATCTGAGCGCATTGAAGCAGCGCGGGGCGAAGCTGATGGTCTATCACGGCACGAGCGACCCGGTGTTTTCGTCGAACGACACGACCGACTGGTATCAGCGGCTCACGGCAGCCAATAGCGGCGACGCGTCGAACTTCGCGCGCCTTTACACGATTGCCGGCATGAACCACTGCAGCGGCGGTCCGAGCACCGACCAGTTCGACATGCTTACGCCGCTCGTCGCATGGGTCGAGCAGGGCAAGGCGCCGGACAGTGTGGTCGCCACCGCGCGCGACGCGAGCAATGTCGTGCCGAACTCTGACGTGCCCGCCGGCTGGGGCGCGGGACGCACACGGCCGCTCTGCCCGTATCCGAAAGTGGCGCGCTATCAGGGCGGCGACGTCAACGCCGCGAGTAGTTTCGCTTGTAGCTGAGTCAAAGGCGGGCCGCCGGCCCGCTTCGCTGTACCCGCCTCGCGCATGCAATGTGCCTTTTCGCGTGCACGAGGCGCGGCCCCGTTCTTTCCTCTTCCTTTCATCGCGTTGAAAAATTCACCGCCACTCGGCGGTCGGCAACGCTCTGCCCGCGCGTCTCGCACCGTATGGCCGATTTGCGATTCGCCAAGCGCCTCGTCCCCGGATAGAATCCCTTGCATCTCATGCCGACGCACAGCGTCGCCGCCCAGGAGCGGGAACGCGGATTGCTGAATACAGAAGTTTCAGCAATGGACGGTTCCTGTGCGAGCCATCGCTTCTCCGCACTTTGAACGACTTTTCGACAATGACTAACCACGAATCTCAGACGTCTTCCCGATCCAACGTGGAAACGGGTGTCCCCGGTCTCGACGAGATCCTGGGCGGAGGTCTGGTCCGCGGCGGCGTCTATCTGCTGGAAGGCATGGCCGGCGCCGGCAAGACGATCCTGTCGAGCCAGATTGGTTTTCATCGTGTAAGCCAGGGCGAGAAGGTGTTGTACATGACCTTGATCGCCGAATCGCACGACAAGCTGCTGGGTCATCTCAAGGGTCTGAGTTTCTTCGACGAGAAGGCGGTCGCCCAGCAGATGCTGTTCGTGTCCGGCTATCACGAGCTGATGAAGGACGGCCTCGATGGCTTCCTCAAGCTGATTGCCTCGAGCATCTACGACTACCGTCCGAGCCTGATGATCATCGACGGCTTTCGGAGCGCGCGTGAATTCAGCGAGACCGAGCTGTCGCTGTCCAAGTTCATCCACGAGTTGAACGCGCTGGTCGCGGCCATGGATTGCACGACCTTGCTGCTCGCGCCGCTGTCCGGCAACGAACCGCATCCGGAACATACGCTCGTCGACGGCTTGATCGAACTGAACCGCTACAGCGACGGCATGCGCCGCGCGCGAGAAATCGAAGTCCACAAGATGCGCGCGCGCAATCATCTGATGGGCAAGCATTTCTTCCGCATCGCCGAAAGCGGGCTCCTGATGTTCCCGCGCCTGGAAGCGCAGTCTGCCGCGCAACCCGGTCCAGTGGATCTGAAAACGCGGCTCGGCTTCGGCCTGCCGCATCTGGACGACCTGCTCGGCGGCGGCTTTGCGCAAGGCTCCACGACTACGCTGATCGGGCCGTCGGGCGTCGGCAAGACCCTCCTCTGTCTGCAATTTCTCGCGGCCGGCGTCGCGCGCGGCGAACGCTGCGTGTACCTCGGCTTTTATGAAGGACCGCAGCGGCTGATCGGCAAAGCCGAGGCCGTGTCGATCGGACTCGCTGACGCGTATCAGGACGGCCGACTCGTGATTCAGTGGCAACCGGCCATTGAACTGGCCATCGACGAACTCGCCGCCACCGTGCTCGCCACGGTCAAGAAGATCGGCGCGTCGCGCATCGTCATCGACGGCGTGGAAGGGTTCCGCGATTCCGCGTTGCGTACCGAACGCTTTGGCCTGTTCCTGAATGCGCTGCTACACCAGCTTCGCGAAGCCTGCGTCACCACGCTGCTGACCGAAGAGCTGCCGCTTTACGCCGATCCCGGCCACGCGCGGAGCGTACGCGTTTCGGCGCTGACCGAGAACCTCATGCTGCTGCGTTACGCCGAAACGGACACGGGTCTGCGGCGCATGATTTCCGTGGTCAAGCAGCGTGAAAGCGCCCACGACACTTCCTTGCGCGAGCTTGTGATTTCGTCTCAAGGTCTCGATGTCCACGAAAACCCAGCGAGTGCTGCCAGCCTGCATGCGCCGGCCGGCCTGTCGGCCACACTTCAGCCGCGACGAAATACCTAGCCGACCATGAAAACCATTCTGGTCGTGGACGACGAGTTCGACATCCTGACAGTCTGGCGGCTGCTGCTGGAGCGGCACGGCTATACCGTGCTGACGGCGTCGAACGGGGCCGCCGCGCTCGAACAGATACGCAAGACGCGGCCTGACATCATCGTGTCGGACTGCATGATGCCGGTCATGTCGGGGCTACAGTTGTGCGCGGAGCTGAACGCCGATTCCGATCTGCGCGCGATTCCAATCATCCTCTGCAGCGCGGCTGCGGATATCCCCGTGCAGCCGAACCCGCACATTGAATATGCGCGCAAGCCGCTTTCATTCGATGCCTTGCTGGCCATGCTTCAGCGTATGGGCGCGTAAAGAGCAGGAGCGCAGCAGGAGCGCAGCAGGAGCGCAGCAGGAGCGCCGGAACGCCCATACGGCGCACCGGCGCAAGCGCCCATCCGCAAACGCTCATTCCTCTCTCTAGGTAAAACCCCGAATTCCTTGCACTTGCCACACAGACTACTCTCGGCACATCCATTAAACAGAACGTCGTTCTATCTAACAGAACGATACCGACGAGAGACACCCGAAGGAGGATTCCATGGCAAGTCTGCCGATCGACGCGTCCGGCGCGTCGCCCCACTCAAGCGCCGGCGCGCCGGGGCTCACGCCCGGCGTCAACGCGCGCATCGACCGCCTGCCCGCGACGCGCGCGGTGTGGATGCTGGTGTTCCTGCTGTCGATCGGCGGCTGGTTCGAGTTCTACGATTTGTTCTTCACCGCGTACGTCGGGCCCGGCCTCGTCAAAAGCGGGGTTTACGCGACGACCACCGCGTCGTTCTTCGGCGTGTCCGGACTTGGCGCGTTCGTGGCGGCGTCGTTCGCCGGGCTCTTCATCGGCACGTTCTTTCTGGCGGGCATGGCCGACCGCTATGGCCGCAAGACCGTGTTCACGGTGTCGCTGCTGTGGTATTCCGCCGCGACGCTCATCATGGCGCTGCAAAGCACGGCGCCCGCCATCAATCTGTGGCGCCTGATCGCAGGCATCGGCGTGGGCGTCGAACTGGTGACGATCGATACGTACGTCAGCGAACTCGTGCCTAAACATCTGCGCGGCCGTGCCTTTGCGTTCGTGCATCTGGTGCAGTACACCGCTGTGCCGTCGGTGGCGTTTCTCGCGTGGTGGCTGGTGCCGCTCACGCCATTCGGACTCGACGGCTGGCGCTGGGTCGTGATCATCGGCGCGTTGGGCGCGGTGGTGGTGTGGGCGATTCGCCGACGCGTGCCGGAAAGCCCGCGCTGGCTCGCGCAGCAAGGCCGCGCCGCCGAAGCCGAGCAGGTCCTGCAGGCGCTGGAAGCGAAAGTCGCCGCGCAATACGGCAAGCCTCTTCCGCCCGCCGTGCCGACCGTCGAACCGGCAACCACCAAGGCTGCCTTCCGCGAAATCTGGCAGCCGCCGTATCGCAAGCGCGCGATCACGATGCTCGTCTTCAATCTGTTCCAGGCGATCGGTTTCTACGGCTTCGCCTCGTGGGTGCCGACGCTGCTCGTCTCCAAAGGCGTGACCATCACGCACAGTCTGCTGTACTCGTTCGTGATCGCGGTGTCGAATCCGTTCGGGCCGCTGATCGGCATGGCGATCGCGGACCGCATCGAACGCAAGACGTTGATCGTACTGTCGGCGCTCGGCATTGCCGTGTTCGGCAGCCTGTTCGCGACGCAAACTTCGCCTGCCATGCTGATGATCCTCGGCGTGCTGATCACGCTGAGCGGCACGCTGCTCTCGGTCGGCTACCACGCGTATCAAACGGAACTCTTCCCGACGCGTTTGCGGGCGCGCGCCGTCGGCTTCGTTTACTCGATGTCGCGTCTCTCCGCGATGTTCTCCGGCTTCATGATCGCCTTCGCGCTGCGTCACTTTGGCGTGAGCGGCGTGTTCGCGTTGATCAGCGCGTCGATGGTGATGGTGATGGGCGCGATCGGCATCTTCGGGCCGCGGACCAACCATCGCAATCTCGACGAAATTTCGCACTGAAGAACTGCACTGAATCGCATTTTGAACAAGAGGTTTTGAACATGACGCTGCCATTGGCTGGAGTCCGCGTACTGGACTTATCGAATGTATTGGCCGGGCCGTTTTGCGCGTATCAACTTGCGTTGCTCGGCGCCGAAGTGATCAAGGTCGAGCATCCGGAAGGCGGCGATCTGGCGCGGCGCCTGGGCGCCGACAAGGACGCGTCAGCGCGCAACATGGGCGCCTCGTTCGTCGCCGTGAACGCGGGCAAGCAGTCCGTCACCCTCAATCTGAAAGACCCGCGTGGCAAAGCAATTCTGCGCGAGCTCGTCAAAACCGCGGACGTGCTGGTCGAAAATTTCCGGCCCGGCGTGATGACGCGCCTCAGCCTCGATTTCGAGGCGCTGCGCGAGGTCAATCCGAAGCTCGTGTATTGCGCGATCTCCGGCTTCGGCATGGACGGCGAGTTTTCGAAACGGCCTGCCTACGATCAGATCATTCAGGGCATTTCCGGCGTGATGAGCGTGACCGGCGACGCCGACAGCGCACCGCTGCGCGTCGGCTATCCGGTGTCGGACACGGTCGGCGGTCTCACGGCGGCGTTCGGCATTTGCGCCGCGTTACTCGACGCGCGCGCCACGGGACATGGCCGCATGCTCGACGTGTCGATGCTCGAAGCCACGCTCGCGACCATGGGCTGGGTCGTCTCGAACTTCCTGAACGCCGGCGTCACGCCGACGCCGATGGGCAACGAAAATTTCACGGCAGCACCTTCCGGTACCTTTAAAACCGGCGACGGCCCGCTCAACATCGCCGCTAACGAAAACAAACAGTTCGCGAGCTTGTGTCAATTGATCGGTCGAGCGGATCTGCTCGACGATCCGCGTTTTTCCGAGCGCAACGCGCGCAAGGTGAACCGCGCTGCGTTAAAAGCGGAAATCGAAACGGCACTCGCGCGCGACAGCGCCGCGAACTGGGAAGAGCGTTTCTTTGAAGCCGGCGTACCGGCCGGCCGCGTGATGTCGGTGCCGGAGATTCTCGCGCATCCGCATCTGGAATCGCGCGGCTTCATCCGCGAATTCGCCGCGGATGCCAACACGGACCGCCAGCGCGTGACCCGCGCCGGTTTTCGTCTGCACGACGCGGACACGGCGCCGAGCACACCCGCGCCGGTTCTCTCGGCTCACACGCGTGAACAACTCGCCGCGCTCGGTTACGACGACGCACACATCGATCAACTACGCGCCGAAGGAGTGGTCTGAACATGACGCAAGCATTCGACGCAGCGAAGCTCGCTGCCGACTATTGGAGCACCTCGATCATCGACATTCATCCGGGCTCGATCAACGTGCGCGGTTTCCCGATTCAGGAGTTGATCGGCAACATCAGCTTTCCGCAGATGATCTGGCTGATGCTGCGCGGCGAATTGCCCGACGCCGAGCAGGCGCGTTTGTTCGAAGCGGCGTTGGTGTCGTCGGTGGATCATGGGCCGCATGCGCCGTCGATTGCGATCTCGCGGATGGCGACCAGTTGCGGCTTGCCGCTGAACGGCGCGATGGCCTCCGCGATTAACGCGTTGGACGACGTGCACGGCGGCGCAGGTCAACAGGCGGTCGAACTGTATGACGCTATCGACGCCCGCATGCAAGCGGGCGCCGCTTTGGAATACGCCGTCGAACAAGGTGTGGGTGCGTTCATCGCGGCGCACGGCAAATATCTGCCGGGCTTCGGGCATCGCTTTCATCCGGTCGATCCGCGTGCGCCGCGGCTTCTGGCGCTGGTGGACGAAAACGTGCGTGCGGAGCGTATCAGCGGACGCTACGCCGCGATCGCGCGCGGCATAGAAGCGCTGCTGATGAGCCGCAAGAGCAAGCCCGTACCGATGAATATCGACGGCGCCACCGCCGTGATCTATGCCGAACTCGGCTTTGCGCCCGAGCTGGCGCGTGGCGTGTTCTGCCTGTCGCGCGCGGTCGGCATTCTGTCGCATGCATGGGAACAGCGCGGACGCAAGGAGCGCAACAAAGGTCCGATGCCGCGCCAGATGGCCTATACGTACACCGGCAAACCGGAGCGGCATTTGCCTTGAGCCGTTCGCGCTGAACTACTTATCCTGAACTTCGGCCGCGCGCCGCTGCGCGTTGCGCATGGCGCGCGAATCGCCGCCCAAGGCATCGGTGGCGCGCGCGGCGCAATCGAATAGCGCGCCGAGATTGCGTTCGAGAAACGCCTGATCGATCCGCGAGCTCGGACCGGCCAGCGTCAGCACGCCACGCAGGCTCTGGCGCACGCCGAATACCGGCATGGAAATACCCGCCGTCTCCCGGTCGCGTTCGCCGATCGACACACAGTAGAAATCCTCGCGAATCTTCTCGTACGGTGCGCCCGGCATGCCGCCGAAGGCGAGCAACGCAAGGCCGCCCGAGCCGCTTTCCAGCGGCAGGACGTCGCCTTCGCGCACGTGAAAACGCACCGCATGCTTCGAATCCACCCGATGCAGACACACCCGCACCGCCTCGTCGCGCACGTAGAACGATACGCTTTCGCCGCTGGTTTCCGCGAGCTCGCGCATGAGCGGCACGACAATATCGCCGAGGTTCAGGCTGCGTTGATACAACGCGCCCAGCATGAAGGTGGCGGAGCCGAGCTGATAGCGGCCGTCGTCGAGACGCAGCAGCAGGCGATGCTGGATCAGCGAGCCCGCGAGCCGCAACAACGTGCTCTTGTAAAGCCCCGTGCGCGCCGCCAGCTCGGCGAGCGTGAGCGCGTAATCGTCCGGCCGGAAGGCGAACAGGATGGCGCAAGCACGATCGATGACGGCAACACCTTCGCTTTCCTTCGTGTTCGATTTGTCCGCGGGGGTTGGCATGGATGGCGTTACTTCATAGGGAAGCGGAAATTTTACGCCATGACGCCGGGCTGTCATACCCGCCGCGAGCGCTTTGGCGCTGATTGCGCGCGGAAACCCGAACTCGCGTGAGAACCCGGCGCAAACGCCCGCCGGATGCGGCGCACCGCATCTTGAGACGATCGCGCGATTTGTTGAGCGCTCCCAGCATTCAGCGTTTGGCCACGGCCTTTTACAGTACGTCATCGATCGCGCGGAGCCGGAACAACGGAGCGCGACGCAACTTTCGGAGGATCGGTGATGAACAGCAATCGTGGCACGATTCCAGTTGCTTTCTTCGGGATCGCGGTGGGCGCGCTGGCGTTCGCCAATTTGTGGCGCGTGGCGATCAGGCTCTGGCATCTGCCCGCCTTGGCAGGCAATGCGATGACGGTAGCCGCGCTCGTCGTGTGGCTCGTGATTCTGGTGGCATATGGGCAAAAATGGCTGACGCGTGCCGACGAAGCCCGCGCGGAAATGCAGCATCCGGTGCAATCGTCGTTTGCGGCGCTGGGCCCCCTTTCCAGCCTGCTCGCTGCCCAGCTTCTGCAGCCTTACGCGCATACGTTGGCGCTCGCGTTGTTCGGCGTCGCCGTGGTCGCACAACTCGCTCTTGGCACATATTTGCATGGACAGCTCTGGCAAGGCGGCCGCAAGCCCGAACTGGTGACGCCCGCCATCTATCTGCCGACGGTGGGCGCGAGCTTCGTGGCGGGCACGGCTTCGGCCGCCTTCGGTTTTCACCAGCTTGGCGAACTCTTTTTCGGAGCAGGCTTGCTGTCGTGGCTCGCGATCGAATCGCTGATCCTGCACCGCGCTGCCGTGCATGAACCGCTGCCCGATGCATTGCGTCCGGTGCTCGGCATCCAGCTTGCACCGCCGGTGGTGGGCGGCGTGACCTATCTCAGTCTGAGCAGCGGCACGCCTGACCTGTTCGCCATGATTCTGCTTGGTTATGGCTTGTATCAGGCTCTGCTGCTCCTGCGTTTGCTGCCGTGGATTCGCCAACAGGCCTTCGTGCCGGGTTACTGGGCCTTCAGCTTTGGCGTCGCCGCCCTGCCGACGATGGCGCTCCGGATGGTCGAACGAGGCGCGACGGGTCCGGTTGAATACGCCGCGCCGGTGCTGTTCATCGCGGCGAATGTGATCATCGCGATTCTGGTGGTGAAGACGTTGGGCTTGCTAGTGCGCGGCAAGCTGATTCCCGCCACTCCCGTTACGGGTGCCCTGCCCGCACCGCGGACGCCCGCCGATTCACGCATCGCACGGGTTAGCTGAACCGCTCGAACTGCTTCGCTTCAGCGAGACGGGACGCAACGAGTCGTGTCCCGTCTCGTTTCGCTGAAATACATCAACGCAACGCCAGCACGATCAGCACCGCGCCGACGATCGCCACCGCATCTTCGATCAACGCGGCCGGCTGATCCCGTCCAAAAGCCCGCGCCATCGCGCCGCGAACTCTCGCGCCGCCCAGGGTGCCGATCACGGCGCCGATCAATCCTGCGATCAAGCCGGCCCCCACTCCGCCATGCGCCGCGCCGATCGCCGCACCGCTCAAGCCGCCAAGCACGAGACGCGCGCCGAATTGCATCGGCACGGTACGGCTAGGGGTTTTCGGCAGTTGATCGGTGATCAGTTCGACGATGGCCAGCACCGTGAAGATATACGGCGTGGCGGTGAAGCCGAGAAATGCCAGCGGCGTGTCTTGCAGCGGCAACCAGCCCAGATGCGCCGCCCAACTGACTGCAGCGGGCGCGGTCATCGCGCGAAGACCGGCCACGACGCCGATCAGCAATGCCAGCACATAGACAGACATAGGGGACTCCGAATCAAGGCAGCGATGCGTGGTTGAACAAGCCGACGGCTTAGCTGGACGAACGTCGGCAGAAGGTGTCGAGCATTTCCATGGACAGTCAACTTCTCACCGCATCCATCGAGGCCGATTCGCTGTTGCCTCCTTTCGGTGTGGCCCTAGTGTCGCATACTTCGATCGACGCATCGCGCCATCGCATCGCGTGCCCCCTGCCCGCGCAGGAATCAGATAGACGCCACCACCAGCGCGCCCACGTCCGCGATGGCCGCATTGCTGCGCGCCGCGTCGCCATCCGTTTCGGTGAGGTACACGGTCACCAACACCGGACCGCGTCCGGGCGGCCACAGAATCGCCACGTCGCTGGCCGTGCCGTGATCGCCGGTGCCGGTCTTGTCGCCCACGCCCCAGTCCTTCGGCAGCTTCGCGCGAATCCGTGCGCCGCCGGTCTCGTTGGCCGCGAGCCACGCCAGCAGTTGCGCCCGCGACGATGACGACAAGCGCTCGCCGAGCAGCAACTCGCGCAGATTGCCGAGCATGGCGTTCGGCGTGGTGGTATCGCGCAGATCGCCGGGCGTCCCCTCGTTCAGCGTCGGCTCGATGCGATCCAGGCGCGTGACGCCGTCGCCGAGACTGCGAGCGAACGCGGTCAATCCCGCCGGTCCGCCAAACGTGGCCAGCAACAGATTCGCCGCCGTGTTGTCGCTGAGCGTGATCGCCGCCTTGCACAGCTCGGCGATGCTCATGCCCGCCTTGCCGGTCAGCTCGCGGGTGTGCTTACTCGTGGCCGGCGAATTCGACACCACGTCGCTCTGTGAGAACACCACGCGCCGCTGCAGGTCTTCTTCGCCACGATCCGTACGCGCCAGTACGGCGCCCGCCACCAGCAACTTGAAGGTGCTGCACATCGGAAAGCGCTCGTCGGTCCGCAAGCCGGCGTGCAAACCAGACGTTGTATCGACGATCGACACACCCAGCCGGCCGCCGCTCGCCGCTTCGATTTCAGCGAGCCGCCGACGGATCGCATCGGCCTTCGCCAACTCGCGCCCTTGCACCGCCGCACCCGTTCTCACCGCCTTGCCGGATACCCTGCCGAACGCGCCGGCACTGCCAACCGCAACCCCAGCTATCGAAACGCCCAGCATCGCACCCGCGAACTTCCGTCTTGTGATCATCGCCGCTCCTTTGTGTGAAGCCGCAACTATCGGTTTTCCGCCGGTCGCTGACAAACGATGATAAGTTAGCCAACTCACAAGAAAATCTTATGCCTTCGCCATGAGACCGTACCTTCCGTTGAACGCGCTGCGCGCTTTCGAATCGTCCGCCCGGCATCTGAGCTTCACGCGCGCGGCGCTCGAACTGAACGTCACCCAGGCCGCCGTCAGCCAGCAGGTCAGAACGTTAGAAGAGCGGCTGGGCACCGCGCTCTTCAAGCGTCTGCCGCGCGGCCTCGCCATGACCGACGAGGGTCTCGCGTTGCGACCCGTGCTGACCGACGCATTCGATCGCATCGAAGCCGTGCTCAAACAATTCGAAGGCGGCCACTTTCACGAGGTGCTGACGGTCGGCGTAGTGGGCACCTTCGCGGTGGGCTGGCTGATGCCGCGCCTGAAATCGTTTCGCGACGCGCATCCGTTCGTCGAACTGCGGCTGCTGACGAACAACAACCTGGTCGATCTCGCCACCGAAGGTCTCGACTTCGCGATCCGTTTCGGCGACGGCACGTGGCCCGGTTCGCTCGCGACCCGTCTGCTCGACGCGCCGCTCGCGCTGCTGTGTACACCGGAGATTGCGGCGCGTCTATCGAAGCCGGAGGATCTCGTCGACGAAACCTTGCTGCGCTCCTATCGCACCGACGACTGGATGAGCTGGTTCGCCGCCGCGGGCATTCCGCCGCGGCCGATTCGCGGGCCGGTGTTCGATTCGTCGCGGCTGATGGTGGAAGCGGCGATGCAGGGTGCGGGTATCGCGCTCGCGCCCGCGCTGATGTTCGATCACGAGATCAACACAGGCCGGCTGGTGCGCCCGTTCGAAGTGGAGGTTCACGCCGGCAGTTACTGGCTGACATGGCTGAAGGGCAAACCCATGACACCGGCGATGCTGCTGTTCAATCAGTGGATCATCAAGGAAGCGTCTGCACAGACGGAGAACTAGGCAGCCAGCAATGCGCGGCGATGTCCGTTCATGGCGGGCCGTTCGGCTTGCGGCGGAAACACATTCCACGAGCCGTCGTCGTGACGGAAGAAGAAGATCGACAGCATGCCGCCCGGGCGCAAGGCTTCCACGCACACATAGCGCTGATGTTGCGACGCACGGTGGCAGAACTGCACGACGCGTGCGGGCATCGACGGGGTCGGGGCAAGCCATTTGTCTACGGCCCAATGCAAGGTCTTTTCTGCGGCAGCCATGATGTTCTCCTTGAACCCTTGAACGGTTGAATACTGAAATGAGTCACTGAAATTCGGTGTCGATGGTTCACGCCAGCTGAGCGGAACCGTGAGCGCCCTTCGCGCTGCTTTCCACAAAAGCCTTTACGAGGCACACCAGTGCATGCATGCCGGTACGCGGATGGCGCAGGCAGCAATGCACTTGTTCGCTACGGCTTTCGCCGAGCAGGCACCATGCGCAGAAGTGCTCGCAGTTGTTCGTGAGCAGGCGATAATGGTTTTCGCCGAGACGGGAGCGAGCGCGGCGCACGGCTTCGTCGCCCACGTAGCGGGCGGACGGAGTCGGGCGGATCGTCAACGGATGGCCAGCGGCGAAGCGTTCCAGTTCCACTTCTTCAACGGGGCCGCGATGCGCTGAACCTGCGAAGCCCGAGTAATGAACCACGCGTCCATTGCCCACATAAATGCCGTGGTGTTCGTAACCGCGACGTTGCGTGACGAGATGCGCGCCGATCGGCAGGTCGATGGTGGACGCGGCGTCGCAGCGGTCTGCGCTGTTTTCGCTGCTGGTTTGGTTCGTGTTCATGGCTGTCTCACTTCGATTTCCAACACTGTTGCGAGATCTTTTGCATCATCCGGGCCATGTGCGCGAGAGCCTTTATTTAAAGGGCTTCGCGGGAAAACGCGGGATTCTGGAGGCGACGAGTGTACGTTGCGGACCGACAGAAATTCCGCCGAAGTGTTGGCGAGCGGCGCTCATTTTTAGCTGCCGCGGAGAGGGAAGTACTTGGATTGAAGAGGTACGGCGAGCGGCAGGAATGTGTTGGGTCGCGCATCGGTTCGAGTGAGGGCATGTTGGCTGCCAGCCGACCGATGAATTCATGTCCGACCGTGCGCTGCATCGGCAAGCGCGCGGAATCGCCCGGCAATCAAGGCGCTACGACAAACCGCGCGCATCGCTCGCGAATTGGCATAGCACTTGCACTATAACGGCCAGATACTTCTTAACCGCGC
The DNA here is from genome assembly GCF_046028095.1 of Paraburkholderia phytofirmans. Lineage (GTDB taxonomy): Bacteria > Pseudomonadota > Gammaproteobacteria > Burkholderiales > Burkholderiaceae > Paraburkholderia > Paraburkholderia phytofirmans_A. The sequence continues at coordinate 524,030 of NZ_JAQQDJ010000004.1, read as the reverse complement.
GTCACCGCGCGCGTTACACACGCGGCCAACCGGAGAAACGACATGGCTTCTATTACCGTAAGCGACCTCTCGCTAAACCTCGCGCTAGATCGCAAAGCGATGACAGCGATTCGCGGCGGCGGCGGCGCCCCGTGGGTGTACGGCTGGATTCAGCCCTATGTACGCGACACGCCGAGCATTGGGCCCGTCGTGAACCTGTACGACGTGACCAACAACTTCTATGCTAACCAGATGATCAACACGTTCCAGTCGGTCGATGTACGCAACACCGGCGCGAACTCGAACATCAGTGTCTCTCCCGACGCACGCAGCAGAAACGATATGGTGTAACCGTTGTGACCTGTGCGAGCCAATTTCGCTGGACGTCGTCCGCGCGTTCCGACGCGGGGCGCGTCCGCGAAATCAACGAAGATTCCTGCCTCGACCAGTCCGCGCTCGGACGCTGGGCCGTCGCCGACGGCATGGGTGGACACGCGGTCGGCGATCTGGCGAGCCGTCTGGTAATCGACGCGCTCAGCCGGCTCACGCCGCCCGTCAGCATGAAGTCTTTCGTCGCCGATGCGCGCGCGCGCCTGCAAACCGCCAATCGCCAGTTGCGGGACGAAGCCGCGCGCCGCCAGGTGCAGCGTATCGGCAGCACGGTCGTCGTGCTGCTCGCCTGCGATCGCTTCTGCGGCTACATCTGGGCTGGCGACAGTCGCCTGTATTTACTGCGCGAAGGCAGCCTGCGGCAACTCACGCGCGACCACAGTCAGGTGGAAGCGTTGAAGTCGCTTGGGGTGCTTACCGAGGAAGAGGCGCGGCATCATCCGGCGCAACACATGATCACGCGCGCCGTGGGCGCGACCGACCTGCTCGAACTCGACGACGATGCGATCGAGGTCGCGGACGGCGACGTCTTCCTTCTCTGCAGCGACGGTCTGAGCAACGAGGTCAGCGAAGACGACATGCTCGCTGTGCTGAGCAATGCGGCATGCGCGAACGCGTGTGAAGAACTCGTCGATATGGCGCTCGCGCGCGGCGGCCGCGACAACATCACCGCCGTGGTCGTGCGCGCTGAAGACCCGAATGCGGCGGACAAAACGCTGCTTAACCCGTCGCCTTGAGCCTATTGGCGTGATGCCCCAGCCTCAGGTCTCGTTGTCCTCATCGTCGCGATCTTCAGCGCCGTTCTTGTTCGCGGTCGGCTGATTGCGGTTGCGAAAATCCTTCGAGTGCAGGCCGTGTTTCTTCAGAAGCATCTGCAGATGCGAACGGTTCATGTCGATACGACGGGCCAGTTCCGCGACCGTGCCGCTCACTTCGCGAAGGCCGCGCTCGAGGAAGGCTTTTTCGGCGTCGTCGCTGGCGGCGCGCTTTGCGTCGCTCAGCGACATCAGGTTCGCCACGCTGATCGGCTCCTGCCCTGTTGCGGTCGCCGCGTTGGAAGCCGCCGCGGTTCCGGGCGCCGCCGGCCGCATGTCCACCGGCAAATGATCGACATCGGCCATATCGCCGGCCAGACACGACACGCGATACATCACGTTGCGCAACTCGCGGATATTGCCTGGATACGCATAATTCAGCAGAAAGTCCCGCAAACGCGGCGTCAATCGCACCGGCCTGCGCTTTAACGTGCCGGCCGCTTCGTCGCCGAACCACGATATCAGCAGAGGAATTTCGTCGCGCCGCTCGCGCAGCGGCGGCAACGTCACATGAATGACGCTAAGCCGGTAGAACAGATCCTCGCGAAACTTGCCCTCTTCGCTGAGCTGCCGCAGATTGCGATTAGTCGCTGCGACGATGCGCGTGTCCACCGCAATGGTTTCATCGGACCCGACGCGTTGAATCTCATGCGCTTCCAGCACACGCAACAGCTTCACCTGGCCGGCGAGCGGTAACTCGCCGATTTCGTCGAGAAAGATCGTACCTGTGTGCGCGCTTTCGAATTTGCCCTTGCGATCGTTCGAAGCCCCCGTGAACGCGCCCTTGCGATGCCCGAACAATTCCGACTCCAGCAGATTGTCGGGAATCGCGCCGCAGTTCACGGAAATGAACGGCTTGTCGGAACGCGAGCCGTTGGCGTGAATCACCTTCGCCATCAACTCCTTGCCGGTGCCGCTTTCGCCGTCAATCAATACGGGTAAATCGGTCGGCGCAGCTTTCTCGGCGATTTCGAGCGATTCGAGCAGGCGTGGATTGTCGCCGAACGTGCCTTCGAAAATGAAACTGCGTTCGAGCAACGCTTTGCGGCGCGCGCCGCGCGACAGATCGGCGCGCTCCTGCGGCTCGGCGTTGACCGCCGCTTGCACGAAACGCTCCTTGTGCGAGAGCTGCATCACTTCGTCGCGCAACGAGGTGGCTTGCCGGAGCAGCTTGTCGATGTCCGCGCGCTCCAGCCGCGACGACCAGCGCAGTGTCGAGCGCAGAATCTCGATCCGCTCGATCAGGCCCGCGTATGAAATCGCGGGGCTGGCCTCTTCAATCTGGTCGAGTATCTTCATCATCATGCACTCAACTGTTTCTGGACCAGCTGGTAATACATGCCGCCGCGCTGGATCAGCTCATCGTGACGGCCCTGTTCGACAATCGCCCCTTCATACAGAACGAGAATCTTGTCGGCACGCATGATCGTGCTGAGCCGGTGCGCGATGATCACCGCCGTGCGGCCCTTCAGAATGTCGTGCATATTGCCGAGGATATTGCTCTCCGATTGCGAGTCGAGTGCCGAGGTCGCTTCGTCGAATACAAGCAGACGCGGATCGTGATATAGCGCCCGTGCGATGCACAGCCGCTGGATCTGGCCGCCGGACAAGCCGATGCCGCGCTCGCCGACAATCTGCTCGTAGCCGAGCGGCATCTTGCTGATGAATCCGTGCGCGTCGGCCATCTTCGAGACTTCCTCGATGCGGCGCCGATCGGGCGCATCGTCGCCGCTCGCGATGTTCTCCGAAATCGTGCCGGAGAACAGCAAATTGCTCTGCATCACGTAGCCGATCTGCGCGCGGTAATAGGCTTTGTCGACCACGCCGAGATCGTAGCCGTCGATCGTCATCTTGCCCTCGGTCGGCGTGTAAAAGCCGACCAGCAATTTGGCGAGTGTCGTCTTGCCCGATCCGCTGCGTCCGACAATGGCCACCAGTTCGCCGGGCTTGATATCGAAGCTGATGTTTTCTAGCACATACGCGGAATCGTTTTCGCCATAACGGAAATAGACGCCGCTGAGGCTGATCTCGCCTTGCAGTTCGGGCAACATCACACGCGAAGGCAAATCCTGCGGCTTCTGCTCGGGTTCGATATCGAGCACATCGCCGAGGCGTTCCATCGCCACGCCCGCGTCGTTCAACATGCTCCACAATCCGACGAGACCCATAAGCGGACCCAGCACGCTCCCCATGAACGCATTGAACGCGATCAACTGACCAATCGTCATTTCTCGCGCCAGCACGAGATTCGCACCGACCCACAGAATCGCGATCGTTGTCGCGGCGTTCAGCAACTGACTGCCGAGTCCCACGAGTATATTGAACGCGTGCGCGCGGTATTGCACTTCGAGCGCCTTGGCGTACTTCTTCTCCCAGCGCAAGCGCACCGGCCGCTCGATACCCATGCCCTTGATGGTCTCCACGCCGGCGAGCGCTTCCATCAGAAACGATTTCGACTCGGTCGACGCGGTGAACACTTCGCGCGCATAGCCTTTGATCTTCGGCGTGGCGATCGCGGTCAGCGCCATGATCGGAATGACGAACGCGATCAGCACCAGCGTCATCTTCACGTTGTAGACGAACATGATCGTGAAGTAGATGAAGACCATCAGCAGGTTCAACGCCGTGGTGACCGTGGATTCGGTGAGGAAGGCACGGATCGTCTGGTTCTCCTGGAAGCGCGCGAAAATATCGCCGGTCTTGCGCTTGGCGAAAAACGAAAACGGCAGCGACATGGTGTGCTTGAAGAACTGCGACATCATCGCGAAGTCCATATTGCGCACCATGAAATTCGCCAGATACGCGCGAATCGACGACATCAATTGCGAAAAGACATTGGCGATGATCAGGCCGCCGATCAGCAGATGCAGCAGGCTGACATTCTGATGCACGATCACGCCGTCCAGAATGTTCTGGATAATCAGCGGCGGAATGACGCCCAGTACCTGAATCACGAAGGTGGCGAGAAACAGGTGGCCGAGAATCTTCTTGTATGGCTTGAGGTAGCCGACAAAGCGTATCCATGGCGAACGCGCGGCGGACATTTGCAACAGATGCGGTCCGCCGGTAAACAGCAGACAGGTGCCGCTCCAGCCGCGTTCGAAATCTTCGACCGTCATTTTCTTGAAGCCGACCGCCGGATCTGCGACCCAAACGTAATCTTTGGAGAGTCCGTACACCACGACGTAGTGATAGCCCTCCCAGTGCACGATGAACGGCAGATCGAAACCGCGCAACGAATCGAACGTGCATTGCACGCCGCGCGCTGTAAAGCCGAGCGATTCGCCGGCGCGCGCGAGACTGTCGAGCGTCGCGCCCTGAGTCGTGACGTTGGCCAGTTCGCGCAATTTGCCGAGCGTCATTGGAATGCTGTAGTGGCGGCATACCATCGCAAGGCACGCCGCACCGCAATCCATTTCTTCGGCCTGCTCGACCAGCGCGAAGCGTTTGATGACTTTCTCGCCGAACTCGGGCTTGCTTTGCAAATCGAGCATCAGCGGCAGCTTGCGCCGCTGTTCGACCCGCTTTTGCCGCTGCAATTCGCGGTCGCCGTAGCGAATCCGCTCGTCGAGCACTTCGCGCAACTTTGGATTGCGTTCGAGAATGAAGTGAACGGTGCGCTCCGGAATCACCAGGAGCCGCGTATCGGTCGTCGCGACCACCGACGCCATCTGCTCCTGGCGCATCAAGCATGCTTTCTCGCCGAATATCTCGCCTTCTCCGAGCGTAGCTAGCGTGTAGTCGTGCCCTTCCTCGTGCCGCACGATACGAACTTCGCCATGGCGCACCACGTACAGGCGCCGGTCCTCGCGTCCGTCCTGCTTGAGGATTTCCTTGCCGGCGGCCACCCGTTTCACGCCGACGCTGCGCACATACTCTTCGAGTTCGGCCTTGTTCAGTTTGCCGCGCAGATCGAATAACTGCGCGACGAAACCGCCCGCCGAATTGATCGCCACATAGCTGGCGACAAACGCCAACGCGGCCTGATTGCCCGCGATCACGGGCTCGATCGCGGCGCGCGGAATGAACAGCAACTCCGTTTTCGCCGACGACCGCACCGACGCTTCGTGGACATAGGTGCGCAACATCGCAATATCGGCGAAGATCTCGCCCGACTTGCGCACGCCCAAGCTGGTTTCTTTGCCGTGCTCCTCCGAGAAGATCCGCACGGAACCCGAACGAATCACGTACAGCCCGTCAGCCGTCTCGCCCGCGGAGCAAACCGTTTCTCCGAATGAATAGAAGCGCGCTTGCGCATATTCGGCAAGACGCTCGATCTCGTCGCGCGAAAACGGCGAAAGGATTTCCACCGAGGTGAGAAACTCGGCTGTGGAGGGCGCGGTCTGGGGTGCATCCATGTGCTTACGGACCTCGAATCGGCGTGTCGTTGCGTTGTTTCAATACGGCGTGCGGCCTCGAAAGGGCTAGCGCGCTTCGATCACGTGCTCCTGGGCGCGTGAGATCAACCAGCTTTCGCGCAGCAGGCGCCGGACTTCGGAGGCCACGTCGGCGTCGAGCGTCGCCGGATATTTGGCCGTCACGGCGAAAATCTCGAAGCACGAACGATCCGCCGACGGAAACGGTCCCAGCAGATCGCCCACGGCCGCGTTGAAAATCTTCGCCTCGATATCCGGCTTCAACGAGCCGCGCAGCACCTTGCCGATCACGCCGCCTGCCTCGCGCGTATCCGCGATGGAATGCTCGCGCGCCATGTCGGCGAAACTGTCGGGATCGTCGTGCAGGTACGAGATCATTTCCTTCGCCTTGCCCTCGCTGTCGAGCACAATATGGCTGACTTCGATCGCGTCGAACTTCGGCGAATTCAGCGCGAAGTAATCCTTGATCGCCGCCTCGTTGCCGATCTCATCGAGCATCTTCTCCTGATACAGCCCGTCGGTAATGAAGGCTTCGAACTCGTCGAGACTGACATTGAGCGCGTCGAGATACTGATTCATATCCGTCGCGCGATGCAGGCCGCGCACGCGGCGGAACTGATCGGCGCGCTGCTGGATTTCATCGGCGCTCACGGTAATGCCCTGCTTCTTCGCCGCGTGGACCGTGAGCTTGTCGCGCACGATCTGTTCGATCAGGCTCTCGAACTGGCCGGTCAGTTTCAGAAGACGAATGAACTCGGCCACGTCCACGACTTCGTCATCAATTCGCACTATCGCGGTCATTTCTTCTGCTCCTTAATTGACGTGTGATCCGTGCGGTCAACCCGCCACCTGCCTGAACGGATCGAGACCCAGATCGATCAGGCGCCGCTCGCGCACCACGATCTCAGCGCTTGCCGTCATGCCGTAGCGCAACGGATAGCGCGTGTCGGCAATCTGGTAGTAATTCTTGTCGAGCGTGACGCGGCCTTCGTAGACCGGCTGCTTGTCCGTCAGCGACGGTTTGGTGGCCGGTGAAATATAGGCCAGCGTGCCGCTGATCAGCCCATAGCGTTGATACGGAAAAGCGTTGAATTTCAGTTTGACCGGCAGACCCTCGTGCAAAAATGCACGATCGTGCTCGGCGATTTCGATCTTCAGCACGGGCCGCGCGTCTTTGGGCGCAATGCCGCCGAGCGGCGCGTTTGCCTGAATCTTGTCGCCGCGCTGGGTCGACGTCACGTCGGTGATGACGCCCGAAACCGGCGCGAGAATCAGCAGGAAGTTGTCTTTGTCGATGTTCTCGAAGCGAATCCGAGCGGCCGCTTCAGACACCAACCGTGCGCTTTGCAGTTGCAGGCGCAGCTTGTCTTCCGCGTCGGTAATGTCGCGCACCGCCGAATCGTATTGAAGCTGCAGGTCGGTGGTCTGCTGGCCGCTGGTTTCCAGTTGCGCATTCGCCTGCGTGTATTCGTGGCTCAAGCGGAAATCCAGCTCCGCGAGCTTCGATTGGGCGACACGGTACGCGTTATCCGCCTCCATTGCCGCCGTGCGTTTCTGCTCTACCTGCAATTCGGCGATGCCGCCGCCGCCCGGCTGCGCGAAGAGCCGCGAGTAGCGGTCCAGTTCCTGACGCGCCGCTTCACGCACGCGCCGGGCGTTGTCGAGATTGCTGCGTGCTTCGTCGAGTTCGGCCTTCTGCCCTTCCGCGAGTTTGGTCGTGCCTTCGGAGACGCGATTTTCGTGCTGGCGCGCTTCCACTTCCATCTGCGTCTTGAGCGCGGCGGCTTTGCGCTCCATGAGCGCTTTCTTCTCGGGAAACTGCTTCCAGTCGCGTTCGGCGTCTTCCAGTTTGAGCTGGGCCTGCAACGCGTTGCTGGCGGCTTCGATCGCGCCGCGCGCATTCAGGCGCGCCAGCACGTCGCCTTTCTGCACCGGTTGCCCTTCGGCGATATACAGATCGGCGAGTTCGCCGTCGATCGGCGCATAGATCCGGCGCACCTCGGACTCCGGCGACAGGGTGCCTTGCGCGCTGACAATCACGTCAGCACGCCCGACGAACGACCACAACAGCCCGACGACGACCAACGCGACCATCGCCCAGATCAGCGCGCGCGCGAGCCGCACCGGCTCCGCCATCAGGATCGCGATGCCCTCGACGCTGTGATCTTCCAGCGCCTCCGACAATGGCTTAGGGTGATTGTCGCGTTTCACTCTGCTCGCCTCCGATCAATGCCAGCTTCGCTTTTAGAAGTCCCGGATCCAGCACCATGCGCAGTTCCGTTAGCGACCGGCGCTGCAAATTCGCTTCGGCTTCGATGTCCGCCAGCAGACGGTCGAAGTCGGCCGGATGATCGGCCTTCAGTTGCGTGTAGATGCGCATGCCCTGTTGCGCCGACGTTTGCGCATCCGAAAGCAGACGCGCCTCGCTGCGAAATCCCGGTGAAATGCCGGCTTCGAGACGCTGCGTACCGCCGATCGATCCGCCCGCGCGATACTGTTTCCACAGACTCTGAGCTCGCAGCAGCAGGTCTTGCGCACGCGCCAGCGCTTTGTCGTGCAACGCCGCGACGTCTTTCTGGATCGACTGCAGGAACCACACGTCCGTTGCCGGATCGAGGCTTGCGTAGAAGGACAGCAGACGCTGGTCGTAATCCTTGTCGCCGCGCGTCTTCTGCAGCTGTGCGTACTGGTCGAGCAATGCCTTCTTGTGGGCCAGTTCCGCCGCGAGTACGTCGGACCACGGCCCCGCGGGCATCGCCTGCAGACCGGCAAGCGCCTGTTGCGCGTCGCCGCGCTGCCAGGCCGCCGTCACCGCATCGTGGCGAGCAATCACGTCGGGCGAAGGCAAACGGCTCGCCGCCAGTTGTTGAAACTGCGCCTGAAATGGCGGCGTGCTGAAGCGGACCGCTTTCAGCATGGCAAGTAACGGTGTGAGTTGCCGGCTCAGCGCAGCGTTCAACAGGTCGGTGTATTGATGCAAATCCTGCCGCAGCCGATCGATGCCCGCGAGACGCGGATAACGCTGCGCGTAATCGTCGAGCACGGGAGGCAGCGCGTCGGGTTTATCACGCGCCAGTTCGGTGCGGATCGTTCCATTCAGACGGTCGATGGCGGCGAGATACACCGAATCGTCGCTTTCCAGTTTGCGCAGATGGCTCAGCGCCTGCGCATAGGGATCGGCGAACACTGGCACGTACGAGGCGATGCGGTCGAGCGCGCGCTGATGGCTCTTCGCGTCGTCTTCCCAGCGTTGCAGCAGATTGTTGATCGTGCCTTCATCCGCGTACATGCGAATCGGCGCGTCCATGCCGCCGCGCGCCGCCACGAAACGCTCCAGATCGCCCACCCATTGCAATTCGTTGATCAGCGACGCGGCGTCCGGGTTATTCGCGCTCAACGAACGCATCTCCTTGAGCAACGCGTCGGCCTGATCGAACTGCGCCTTTTGCAGCGCATTCAGCCAGCTGGGGAGCTTTGCCTTCAACAACGCTTCGCTCGCGAGCGCGCTGACTTTGGTATCCGTCGGATGACTCGCCAGATAGCCCGATGCCGCCGTGACCGCGCTCGTGTAATCGCCGTTCGCCAGCAGATTCTTCAACTCGCGCTCCGACGACCCACGCATATACAGCGTCGTTCCGATCGCCGCCAACACCACGACGCCCACGCCGCCCCATGTCGCCATGCGCCGCACGCTCGCGCGGTCGTCGATTGCAAACGCCTTGCCGAGTTCGCCCGCGAGCAAGCGCCAACGGCGCGGCCGGCCCTTCGCGGCAGCCGCGTTGGCAGCGCCATTCGCACCGTTAGCTCCGTTCGTGCCGGTCGCCCCTTTTGCCGAGCCTGTCGGCGCGTCGCGCTTCGCATGCGCGGACGCGGCCTGAGCCGCCTCATTGACTTCGTCTTCACGCTGGAGGCCGGGATCGACGCAAAAGATATCGAGGAATGAATGCGCGGCGCCGACGAAGGTGGTCTTGTCGGGATCCACCGCTTCGTTGGCGGCCGGATCGAGGAATAGTTGTGTCACGGTGGGCTCGACTTCAGGGGGTTTCTGCAGCGACACCCTGTAGACGAAGTGGTCTCCGCCAAATGCAACGAGGTCTCCCTCTACCAGCGGCAGCGCGGATTCGTCCAACCGCTTTCCACCGACGAATGTGCCGTTGGTGCTGCCGAGATCCTCGACGTAGAGTTCGCCGCCCTTCAGAAAGATGTGCGCATGACGGCGCGAGATGTAGTTGACCTGATGCGGATAGCGGTCCTTGTAGCGCGAGAAGACTTCATCCGCTTTGCTGACGAGAAACGGAAATGCCTGCACCTCGATAGGTTGCAGGCCGAGATCGTCGCGCTGCGGCACCAGCAGCAATCCCGGCGCGGCGGACGAACTGGCGGCCGCCACGATACGCGCGCGCGGCTCGATGCTGACGCGGTAGCAGAGCTCGCCGCCGAAGCACAGTTCGTCGCCGGGGCGCAAACGGGCCGGCGTCTGTCGCACCGCCACGCCGTTCACCGTCGTGCCGTTCTTGCTGCCGAGGTCGGCGACGTAGACCGCGCCGTGTTCCGTGAAAACCCGCGCATGACGGCGCGACAGGCGCGCAATCCGTTCGGCGGGATAGTCGGTAAAAGGTGCCTCGCTGCGCCCGATTGCAAACAGGTTGTCGACGATACGGATCGCGTCGAGCGCGGGACGTTGCGCGGACGCAGCCGGCGACAACACCACGTCGAACGCGGCGTCTTCTGTCGCGCGCATCTCAGCAATCGGAGCTTCGCCGGCGGCCATTTTATCTGGATCACTAAGCGTTTACCCGTTGCGGCGAGATCGCAACGGAAACGGGACGAAGGACTACGGCGAAAAGATATTGTTCGTGTGAGTCATGCAAAAGCCGACTACTTAAAGATTGTAAGTCACACATGGCGAGTGTCAATTTTCCGATTGTCGGTTATGAGGGCAACGAGTGCGTCGAATACAGCCGAAATACCCCACGCTGCGCGCCACATTGCGGATTAGCTCAGTGTTCCTTTACTTGTGCCTGTACGTCGACGCTCGGCCAGCCGCCGCCCAGCGCTTTATAAAGCAGCACCGTGTCGGACAGAATCTGCTGATGGTTGGCGAGCAGTTCCTGCTGCGCCTCCAGCAAGGTCCGTTCGGTTTCGAATACTTCCAGTTGCGACACCACGCCGAGGCGCAATTGCGACTGGATCTGGTCCGCGACGATCTGCAGCCGCGACACCTCCTGCTGCAACTCCACGCGCTGTTCCTTGTGCGAATTCACGTTGACCAGCGCGTTTTCCACTTCCTCGAACGCGCCCATCACCGCCACGCGATACTGCTGTTCCGCCACCGTCGATTGCGCTTGCGTAACCTTCACATGCGCCCGCACGCCGGGATCGAGCAGCGGAATGTTGATGCTGGGCATGAAGCCGTACGTGAACGATTTCAGCAGATCGGTCAGCGCGAAACTCGCGGTGCCGCCGTGCCCGGTCAGGCTGATGGTCGGCAGTTGTGCGAGCTTGGCCTGGCCGACGAGGTCGTACGCTTCCAGCACTCTGAACTCGGCGGCCACCACGTCGGGACGGCGCGCGAGCAGTTGTGCGGGCAAGCCGTCCGGCACGGGCGGCAGTTGTACGCGCTGCTGCAAATGCCCCTTGGGCATCTGGAATTCGCCGGCCGGCACGCCGATCAGCGTGCAGAGCGCGTTGTTGGCCAGCGCGCGCGAACGGCGCAGGTCGAGCAACTGGTTGGTCAGTCGGTTGATCTCCGCCTGCTGGCGCAACACCTGGGTTTGCGGCACGAGCCCATTGCGGCGCTGGCCATCGTAAATCGCGAGGATCTGCCGGTTCGTTTCGAGCGTCTTCTGTTGCTGTTCGATCTGGTCGTCGAATTGCAGGATCTGGAAGTACGTGCTGGACACGTTCGATACGAGTTCCAGATAACCCGCGCGCCAGTCGGCCTCGCTGGCGTGGAATTCCGCCTTCTGCGCCTGCACGCCTTTTTCGACTTTGCCCCAGATATCGATGTCCCAGTTCACCTGCGTCGCGAGGTTGTACTGCTTGGAGAACGTTTGATGCGTGGTCTTTTCAAAATCGGCGCCGGCGCCGAGATCCATCGTCGGCAAGGCGCCCGCCTTGGCTTCGCCGATCTGCGTGCCGGCCACGTCGATACGCGCGGCCAGCACCTTGATATCGAAGTTGCCGGCAATCGCCTTTGCGATCAGCGTGTCGAGATAGGGGTCGTGGAAGCCTTTCCACCAGTCGGGTTCGATCGTCGCGGCGGCCGAGACGGGCGAGCCTTTCTGATCCGACCACGAAGCTTTGGCGGGCGTGTCGGGACGCTTGTAGTCGGGCATGCTGACATCGACACAGGCCGACAGCGAGAGCGCGCATACCGTCGCCGCGCAAACGTTGCGCAGTGCGGATGTCCCGCGGAAAAAGCGCTGACGAGCTGATGAAAGCAACGCTGACACGATGGTCTCCGATGACGCCCACTTCGTTGCACGAGATGCACGCGCCCTTTAAGTAAAGCATCTCCTGCGCAGCTTCACCATCGAAGCGATGCGGGAAGATCGGCGCGGGAATCGGGCGGTGAAACGGGGGTGGCGTGAAAAGAACGATTGGCTGCGAAATCTTTTTGAGGAGCGGCCGGTAAGAGTCCGCGGAGGCTGTGGCGCCTCCGCGGCGGCCTGCGCCGTTTAGTGCACGTTGATGTTGTTGCTGGCGGTCACGTGCGGATCGATCGTGCTCGAGATGCCGGCGACGAACGCTGCATTGTTGCCGTTGGCGTTCTGGATGTTCATCGTCGTGTTGATCAGTTGGGTGGCGTCGACGGTTTTGCTGTTGTTCGGCGCATACACCGGCATGAAGTTGAAGTACGACGAGGACGGATAGTATCCGGTACCGCCGCGCACGGCGCTCATGGCCTTGCTGTCGAGTTGTTCGGTGATGGACAGGTCTTTGATCATCAGCGTGTTCATGGTAAATCTCCTGGAAGGGAATACAGCACAGTTTGCGGTTGGGTTCGAGCAACTTGTCTGCTCGAGTGTCACTAATGCATGGGCTGTGCCAGGATTGATTTCCTATCCTAAGAAATGTGCGGGAGTGCCGTAGATAAAGGGTTGTGGCGCGGGCGTGAAGGCGAACGTGAGATGGAGCGGCGAAACGGCGCGCACAGGATGGTGGATCGTGGCCGACAACCCGCGCGAAATTGTTGGTTGCGGCGTGACACTGAGGCGCTAGTCCGCGCGCCGCGTCACGCCGCGCCATGCACGAGCGGGCGTCACCGCGCAATGACGGTGATCTTCTTCGAATACACAGGTGGATTGTGCGGCACATGCATATCGTCGCCCATTAGCAACTGCAGCGTGTGCTTGCCGGGCGGAAGTTGAATCATTGTCTCCGTTTCACCCGCACCGAAGTGCAGATGATTGCGATCCGATGGGATCTCCTGATCCATCGGCGGCAAGTCCGTGTCGATCAGCAGATGATGGTGGCCGGTATTCGGATACTTGACGCCTTTGGGCGCCACGCCCATGTAGCGCAGGCCGAACCACACCTTGAACGGTTTGTTGGCGGGCACCACCTGGCCGTCGTTGGGATAGCCGATATACGCATGGGCGCCGGCCGGCGCCGGCGTCGTACCTGCAATGGCGGCATTCGGCGAAGCCAATGCCGCCGACATGGCGAGCGTCGCGACCGCGATGATCTTGTACATGAAGGTCTCTCCGTCCTGACGGATTCGCTTTGAACGAACGGATCGCGCTAGTCTTTTAGCACGGTGATGGTGATTTTTTTCGAATACACAGGCGGCACATGCGGCACGTGGTTGTGGTCGCCGAGAATGAGCTGCAACGTGTGCTTGCCCGGCGGCAACTCGATACGCGCGTCCGTCTCACCCGCACCGAAGTGCAGGTGATTGCGATCCGACGGGATCTCCTGATCGAGCGGTGGCAGGTCGGTGTCGATCAGCAAATGGTGATGGCCGGTGTTCGGGAACACGACACCCTTCGGGCACACACCCATGTTCCGCAGTCCCATGCGCACCCACAACTTGCCGCCGTGAATCACCGTGCCGTCAGACGGCCAGATGATGTATTCCTCGGCGCCCGGCGGCGACGCTGTTTGCTCGGCCGCCGCGAAGACGCTCGGCACCATGTTGCCGAACATGAGGAGGAGCGTCGCGCGCAACGTCCGGCGCAATACCTCGCGCCGCGCATGCGATCCATGACGCGCGTCGAGAACAACGGGGGTAACGGTTCTTCGCATAGCGCACTCTCCCGAAGAGTGGTCACGGCCAGGGGCGTTCCGGCTGGATGTCGCGGGTGTACGCGAGATTGGACGGCCACCTGGTTAAAACGAGCTTGCCGCCCTACTTTGTGAAATTAGCTTAGGACGTAACTTGCCAAAAAGATACGCCACACTCGTTAACCGTATGACGCATTCGGGGCACGCGGACAGTTGTGGCGCGCAAAGCGCGTGCTATCGTTATTAAGAGGTTGCAGATGGATGGTCGATAGCGGCGTCGATGGTTCGCGCGATTCACTCCGGCGGCGGGTGCGAGTTGTGCGGTCCTCGATTGCCTATGTTCTGTCCGGAACAAACAGGATGTGAAGATGTGGCGAATATTCATGCTGGTGTGCATGGCCGGGGCAATGCAGGCGCATTGGGGCGATGCTTTTGCGGCGCCGCAACGTGAGGGCCCCGAGCAGGGTGCGAATGCGGGTTCGGTGAGTTTGCCGCTCACGTTGGTTGCTCCGTTCACGCCACAACGAAGCAATGCGCTTTCTCCACGGATCGCGCTTGTGATCGGTAACGGCGCGTATGGTGCGGACGGTGTGGGCGATGCGGGTCGCGATGGCCCGCGGGTGGAGGCGCTACGGGAAAACGCGCCACGCGACGCTATAGCCATGCGCGACAAGCTCCAGACGCTCGGCTTCGACGTCATCATGCGCACGAATGCGACGCCGCAGCAAATGCGCGAGGCCATCGGCGAATTTCATCAGCGCTTGGGGGCGGGCGGTGTCGGTCTGTTCTATTTCGCCGGACACGGCATGCGGATAGGCCCGCAAACACTGCTCATTCCCGCGGGACTCGATGCCCGCTCGCCCGCTGCGGTCGTGCGCAACGGTGTCGATCTGCACACCGTATTGCAGGCGATGCGCGGGCCGCGTGACGGCCGGCTCAATCTCGTGATCCTCGATACGTGCCTGAACGATCCGTTCTCGGCGACCTCGACAGACGATACATCCGCGCTTCCCCGCAATACAGTGGTTGCCTACGCAACCGCGCCCGGCGGTTTCGCGGCGGACGGCACGCGGCACGGTGTCTATACGAATGCATGGCTGCATGCGCTCGACAGCGCTGCGTCGCTAACGCTGGCGGACCTTTTGCAACGCGTCGCGGCGCAGGTTCACGACGCCACCGGCGGCGAGCAAACGCCGTGGGTTGCCGCTTCACCTCCTCGGCCCTTGCTGACGGCCGATGCCGCATCGACAGCGCGGGACAATCCCATCGTCACGCTGCACAGCAGAGGCATCCTGCCGAAAGACAGCAGCGAACAATACGAAATCACGTTCTGGAATTCGATCAAGGACAGCAACTATCCGGGCGACTACGAGGCGTATTTGAAGGCCTATCCGAACGGCCGCTTCGCCACGCTCGCTCATGCGCGCATCGACCGCTTGCGTGCTGCGGCGACGTCGAATGCGCCGTCCGCAGCCACGCCTGCCGCGCCTTCAGCAGCGCCCGCGCCGCAGGTCGCGCGGCCAACGCCGCCGGCCAGCGCCCCGCCGCCCAAGCCCGCTCCGAGTGCCGCCCCGCCCGCTGCGCCACCCGCGGCAGCGGTCGCGCAAAAGCCCGTCACACATGCACCGGTTGCCGGCGAAAGCCGCGATTGCGCGACCTGTCCGATCATGATCGTCGTGCCCGCCGGTTCATTCTCGATGGGCAGCAGTACCGACGACCCGTCTGAAAAGCCCGTTCATCACGTGACCATCGCTGCGCCGTTCGCGATCGGCAAGTACGAGGTAACCGTCGACCAGTGGAACGCGTGCGTCGCCGCCAATGCGTGCCAGAAGCTCACGCCGGAGAGCAACACCAACAAAGCCGCGCCGGCGCGCGACCTCAGTTGGGACGACGCGCAGCAATACGTGAAATGGCTGAGCAAGACCACCGGCAAACCGTACCGTCTGCCCACCGAAGCGGAATGGGAATACGCGGATCGCGGCGGCACCACCACCGCCTACTGGTGGGGCGACCAGATGCGCAAGGGCAACGCCAATTGCAAGGACTGCGGCGACCCGTGGCACAAGGAAGGACCCGAGGCCGCGGGTTCGTTCGCACCGAATCCGCTCGGCCTGTACGACATGAACGGCAGCGTCTGGGAATGGACCGCCGACTGCTGGCACAACACCTACCAGGGCGCGCCCGCCGATGGTCATGCATGGGACACCCCCGGCTGCGACATGCGCGTGATTCGTGGCGGCTCGTGGCGTGAAGGCGGCGGCTACATGCTCAGCGCGACACGTTTCAAGTACAGCGCGGGCGTGCGTCAATCGCAGGATGGCTTCCGGGTCGTCAAAGATCTGAAGTGACCTGCCACAGGCCGCGTTCTTCGAGCCTCGATCGAACGCCCAGCGGACCACGACGAGACCGCGCTCCCGCTTCGCTCAGGGCGAGCGCGGCTTTGTCGTGATCGGCGCGAAATCGGCGACGATATGATCGCGGCCGTATTTGCCGCCGATCTGCGCGAGCCGTGCATCGAGCGCATGCAGATAATCGGCGCGCGATTCGCTCTCCGGGCGCGGCTTGTCGAATAGCGGCGCCGGCGTGATCAGCAGCACCACCATCTCCGATCCGAACGGCTTCGAAATGATCCAGTCACCGGCGCTGCCGATCGTGGCGGCGTAGTGCGGCGGCGCCTGATTGTCCTTTGCGCGCGGGCTCGGCACCATGTGCACGACGCTGCCGTCGAGCTGGTAATAGTCGAGGTTCACATACGAGTCGTAGCCCGGCGTAGTGACGTCGACCACCAGCGGGTCCCCGTCGCTCAACTGACCGCCTGGCGGCCGCACATGCAAGGCCGCAACGTGGCCGGCCTGCATGTTGTGAATCCAGTAGGGCGCGAACGCCTTGATGGTGTCGCATTTGTCGTCGGCGAGCGGCTCGACCTGGAGCGACAGCGTATCGACACCCGGCAACGCCGCCAGCGTGTCCTTCAGATGCGCCGCGCCATAGCGTTGCGAGACGTAGCCCCGCACCGTCAGCGAGTGATCCTGCACTGAGGCGGATAGCGCCGAACAAGGCACTTGCGTCAGCGCCGGTGTGACGGCGGCGAGAGTGAGTGCCGGCTTCGGCGCGGGCTTCGCTGCGGGCGCCGCCGATGGCGTGGCGGGCACTGCCGCGACCGGACTTGCCGGCGGTGCCGCAGGCGGTGCGGTCACCGTCCCTTCCGAAATCGACGAAGCCGCCTGCCCGGTTAAAGCCTGCGATGCGCCTGCCTGCGTCTGTGGTGCGTTATGCCGGTTCGCCCCCGAGCGGAACGCGAACACGCCGACCGCCGCGGCGCAAACCACCGCGAAACTCGCGAGCCCCACCTTCGCCAGCGTGCCCGACTTCTCCGCGCGCGCTTCGTTATCGAACTCCGCGATGAAGCGCACCACGCTCGGCATGCGCGTATTGCGATCGAACGACAGCGCGGAACGCAGCGCGCGCCATTGTTTTGAGTCGAGATTGGCCGGCCGCTGCGGTTTGAAATCGGAGTTGCGGGCTTGCGTCGCAGACAAGCGGTCGAACGGATGGTGTCCGGTCAGCAACTCATACGTGATGCAGCCGAGCGCGTAAATGTCATCGCGCGGATCCGGCTCGCGGTGCTCGATCATTTCCGGACTGGCATACGCGGGCGTCAACGCGCCGAGGCTGCCCGGATCGAAAACGGTCGCATCGCTCTCTTCTTCTGGACGCTGGAACACGCGGGCAATGCCGAAGTCGATTACTTTCACTTCGGCGTTCGTCGTGAGAAACACGTTGGCGGGTTTGAAGTCGCAATGCACGAAACCGCGTTCGTGCGCATATGCGAGCGCGCTGCACATGCCGCGCACGATCGGCAGCGCCGCGCGCACCGGCATGCCCTGATAGCCCGGCGTGCGCAGCAACTGGCTGAGCGGTTTACCGGACAGATACTCCATCGTCAGATAGACGATCGGCCCGTCGCGGTCGAAGTCGTACACCGTGATGATGTTGCGATGCGCGAGCACCTGCGCCTTGCGCGCCTCGCGCTGCAACGCGACGAGTGAATTCGGGTTGCCGCGAAACTGGACGTTGAGCACCTTGATCGCGAGATACGGTTTGCGATCCGAAGCCTCGAGCTTGCGCAGATCGAGCGCCTTGTACACCGTGCCCATGCCGCCGACACCCAGGCATTCCTCGAGCACGAAGCGGTTGTTGAGCGTGTCGCCGGTGCCTTTGATCTGGTCGTGGCCCGTGGCACTGCCTGCGCCCGCTGCGTTGGCTGCGCTGCCCGCGCTTGCTGATCGTATCGACGGAATCTCGACGGTGGTCTGGATGCCGGTTTCGTCGCCGCCCGCCGCCACATTCGAGACGCGCAACTGCTCGATGCGCCGCCGCACTTCCACGTAAAGATCGTCGGGGAGCGGCGCCTTGCGATGTGCCGCGCCAAGCATGTCCAGCAGCTGCGTGGGGCCGAGCCCTTCGGTCGTCAGCGTGCTGTCGAGTTGAGCCACGAACTCGTCACGGGACAGCTCGCCGTTCTGAAAGTCGTGAATCACACGCGCAAGGCTAGCCATATGTGCGAAGCGCCGCCGCTGCCGTCGGGCCGGGTCCAGTACGACCCAAGCCTGTCGGGCTGATAGAGAACCTTTCGTAACCAGTTACATGTGCCGCTTCGATACTAGCTCCCGCTCCGTCCTTTCGCAAACCAGGATTGCCCCGCTGCTTTGGCCGCGAGCCCATGTTGTGCGTTAGCCAACAGCATGCGGTGGTCTGTCTGGCGCGTGCCGTCAGTCGTTCACTGCTTCCTCGCGGCAATGCGTTTGTGCGCCGCCCGCACGGCGACACAAAACCCTTGCGCAGCAAGCCTTTGCCCACTTTCTTAGGAACCTTGAATAAAACTGGCACAGCCTGTGCATTAGTGATACCCGAGCAGACAAGTTGCTCGCACCCGACCGCAACACCCTGACCTTTACCTTCTGGAGACTCACCATGAACGCACTGATGATCAAAGACCTGTCCATCACCGAACAACTCGACAGCCGCGCCATGAGCGCCGTGCGCGGCGGCACCGGCTACTATCCGTCCTCGTCGTTCTACAACTTCAGCCCCGTCTTTGCTCCGAACGACAGCAAGAAGGTCGACGCCACGCAACTGATCAACAACCAGCTGAACCTGCAGAACGCCAATGGCAACAACGTCGCGTTCGCCACCGGCATCACCTCGACGGTCAACCCGTACGTCACGACGAGCAACAACATCCACGTGTAATACGCGGCACGGCGAAGCGCCCGGCTCGCCGGCGCGCTTCGCCTGCCGACGGTTACCCCCGTGTTCCGCGCACCTTTGGAGAAGCACCATGTCATCCCTCATGATTCGCGATCTGTCCGGCACCCGCGAGCTCGACCGCCGCGCCATGTCGGCGGTGGCCGGCGGCACCGGCAGCAGCGTGCCCGGCCTGCCCTCGGTCGCCGGCCTTGGCGGCATTGCCAACGTCAACGTCTCGATCAACCAGAACCTCAACCAGCTGCAGTACGTCAACGTCGCCGCACTCAACAACGTCGGCGTGATCGGCGCGGGCGTCATGCCGCTGCACCTGAACGTCAGCCCGTCGCTGTGGGGCGCCAACTACGCCAACGTGTGACGGCTTGCCATCGCGAGGGCCGGGGGGCCTCACGAATGCCGGCATGTCATCGCCGGCCGGCGAGTTGCAGCGAGATTTCCTATACTGATTGTGCGGGGAGACCTCAGCACATTTCACGACACACCCGAGCGGCGGCCGGCGCATTGCACCGGCGCGCCGCTCGATTTCATTCCTGGAGCCGCCATGACCAAGCTGATCATCAGGGACCTCACCGATAGCGTCGAACTCGATCGCCAGGCCATGACGGCCATCGTCGGCGGCGCGCGTATCGGCGCGCGGCTGAACGCGGCCGTGCCGCTGGTGCCGGCTTCGGCACGCGTGGTCGAATATCCGCCCGGCTTCCCCGCCGCGCATCAGACGATTGCCAAAGCGGCCATGCAGCGCAAACCGTAGCGCGCCTCGCTTCGGCGTCGCACAGTCACGAGAACGGCACGCGTCACTCACGCGTGCCGTTTGTTTTTGTTGTCGACAGAGCGCCATAAGCCGACATTCCACCATCGATTGGTGGGAACTCGCCGAACAGTTCCATCGAATTTCAAGCTCACTGAACGCCATAGTCGAAGATCGCATATCGTCTATTGCCTGCTGGTCTTGCGTTGCCGCCTCGCATTCTGTTCCTCGTTCATTGCTCATAAATTGGCATGCCCCTTGCAGAACCATGGTTGAGCACCGAACCGTGCTCTCTCATCCACCTTCAGGAGTAGTGCCATGAAATCCACCATCATCATCAAGGATCTGCCACGTTCCGCAGATCGCCCACACGACGAAACGACACTCACCGCTGCGCAGATGAAGGCTCTGCGGGGCGGCCGTTCCGTCATTGTCACCGTCGACCGTGGCCCTCTCGGCCAGGTCGACGACTTCGGAATCAACACCGCCATCTTCGAAGGGCGTATTAAAGGACCTTACTTATAGGACGCGCGAGGTGTCCGCAATTAGAAACAGGCCCCCTTCACATCTTTGCCGTTGGAGGGGGCCTGTTCATTGATGGGATGAATGCCCGCGTGTCGTGTTCCTATCGATGCTTGCCCTTTGCGTCGCAACTCATATCAAGCGGCGTCGGCCTCGACGCTCACACTTCGACGCGCCGACGCGAACGACATCTCTTCGGCCATCGCTTCGTCCAGGCCAACCAATCCATCGAATTTCTCGCACGACGTCATCCGGTCCGCGACAGCAACGGACAATCGTTGAAGCGATCCACGCCAGCCAGCGATAACGTCACAACCGTGCGCGCCGTGCTGCTGCGGATCTCGCGCACGCTTCGTCTATTCCAGATCAAAACAGCTTCTGCATCTTCCCAAGCTTGATGCACCGGTCAGAGCGAGTCCCTTCGCCGCTGCCCGTGTCGTGCGATATCCAACAGCAAGCGATGGTCTGTCTGGCGCGTGCCGTCAGTCGTTCATCGCCTCCACGCGGCAATGCGTTTGTGCGCGCCCGGTACGGCGACACGAAACCCTTGTGCCACAAGCCCTCACCATCTTTCTTAGGAACCTTGAATAAAACTGGCACAGCCTGTGCGTTAGTGATACCCGAGCAGACAAGTTGCTCGCACCCGACCGCAACACCCTGACCTTTACCTTCTGGAGACTCACCATGAACGCACTGATGATCAAAGACCTGTCCATCACCGAACAACTCGACAGCCGCGCCATGAGCGCCGTGCGCGGCGGCACCGGCTACTATCCGTCGTCCTCGTACTTCAACTTCAGCCCCGTCTTTGCTCCGAACGACAGCAAGAAGGTCGACGCCACCCAACTGATCAACAACCAGCTGAACCTGCAGAACGCCAACGGCAACAACGTCGCGTTCGCCACCGGCATCACCTCGACGGTCAACCCGTACGTCACGACGAGCAACAACATCCACGTGTAATACGCGGCACGGCGAAGCGCCCGGCTCGCCGGCGCGCTTCGCCTGCCGACGGTTACCCCCGTCTTCCGCGCACCTTTGGAGAAGCACCATGTCATCCCTCATGATTCGCGATCTGTCCGGCACCCGCGAGCTCGACCGCCGCGCCATGTCGGCGGTGGCCGGCGGCACCGGCAGCAGCGTGCCCGGCCTGCCCTCGGTCGCCGGCCTTGGCGGCATTGCCAACGTCAACGTCTCGATCAACCAGAACCTCAACCAGCTGCAGTACGTCAACGTCGCCGCACTCAACAACGTCGGCGTGATCGGCGCGGGCGTCATGCCGCTGCACCTGAACGTCAGCCCGTCGCTGTGGGGCGCCAACTACGCCAACGTGTGACGGCTTGCCATCGCGAGGGCCGGGGGGCCTCACGAATGCCGGCAGCTCATCGCCGGCCGGCGAGTTGCAGCGAGATTTCCTATACTGATTGTGCGAGGAGACCTCAGCACATTTCACGACACACCCGAGCGGCGGCCGGCGCATTGCACCGGCGCGCCGCTCGATTTCATTCCTGGAGCTACCATGACCAAGCTGATCATCAGGGACCTCACCGATAGCGTGGAACTCGATCGTCAGGCCATGACGGCCATCGTCGGCGGCGCGCGTATCGGCGCGCGGCTGAACGCGGCCGTGCCACTGGTGCCGGCTTCGGCACGCGTGGTCGAATATCCGCCCGGCTTCCCCGCCGCGCATCAGACGATTGCCAAAGCGGCCATGCAGCACAAACCGTAGCGCGCCTCGCTTCAGCGTCGCACAGTCACGAGAACGGCACGCGTCACTCACGCGTGCCGTTTGCTCTTGTTGTCGACAGAAGCGCATCGCCATAACCAGATAACGCAAACGACCCACGAAGTATTCCCATCTGGCGACAACGCTCTTCGCTTCTTCGCAATGAAATCGCACGTGTGCAATTAGCCTGGCGAATGTCCGCACGAGGCGACGCCGCGCGCCCCACGCTCACCTATGATGCTTAGGACGCCACGTGGTTTTTGATCGCTGTCCGCCAATAGCACGCACTATGCGGACAGCTTGCTGGCGCAGAACTGAACACGACGCACCGCATCCGCGACGCGCCGTACCCATAAGCGACGATGGCAGCGCGCCACGAGCCGGCATCGCCATTTCGGATTGGAGGCGCGCAATGAAATTTATCGTCCAATGGAACGGTCTGCCGACCGCGGAGAGTTCCGTCATCGAACGTTTCATGAAGACCGGCGGGCAAGTGCCGGACGGAGTCAAATTGCTGGGACGCTGGCACGCTGTCGGCGGCTTGCGCGGCGTTGCGATCGTCGAGGCTGACGACAACCGCGCGATGGCGGCACTGGCGCTCGACTGGGGCGACCTGCTCACGATGGACATCTCCCCGGCCCTGACCGACGAAGACCTGGGCGCTGCTCTCGGCAAACGTATGGCAGCGGGCAACAAGTAAGCACGCCATGAGCACCGGGTTCACCGAGCCGCTTCCGAGCGGCCAACTGCTGCCGTTCCGCGAATCGCTGCTTGCGATGCTCGGCATCGCTTTCGTCGCGATGCTGGTGGCGCTGGATCAAACCATCGTCGGCACCGCACTCCCGCGGATCGTCGCCGATCTGAAAGGCTTCGACCTGTACGCGTGGGTCGCGACGTCGTACATGCTGGCCTCCGTCATCACGATTCCCATTTTCGGGCGGTTGGGCGATCTGTTCGGCCGCAAGCGGTTTCTGATCGCAGCGATCCTGTTGTTCACCGGCGCATCCGTGTTGTGCGGCTTTGCCAGCAGCATGCTGTTGCTGGTGGTTTCGCGTGGACTGCAAGGGATTGGCGGCGGCATTCTGATCGGCACGGTGTTCGCCACCGTCGCCGATCTGTTTCCGAATCCGAAACTGCGATTGCGTTGGCTTGTGTTCGTCACGTCCGCTTTCGGCTTCTCCAATATGGTCGGGCCGACGCTCGGCGGAATGTTGACGCAGTACGGCGACTGGCGGCTGGTGTTTTTCGTCAACGTGCCAATCGGACTTGTTTCGCTGCTGTTCGTGCTGCGCTTTCTGCCACCACTGCTTCATCTGCGCCGCAAAGGCCCCGTGCGGCTCGACTGGCTCGGCGCGTTCGTGCTCGCGGTCACGTTCGGCTCAGTGCAAGTGCTGATCGAACTGCTTCCGCGGCGCGGCATCGACACGACGACCATCGTGCTGACCGTCGTAGCGGTGACATGTGGGCTGATTCTCTGGCTATGGGAGCGGCGCATCGGCTATCCGATCGTGCCGGTGGACATGCTCACGGACCGCAAACTCTCCGCGCTCTTTGCGATGTCGGTGCTCGGCGGCTTCGCACTGTTTTCTCTCGTGTTCTACGTGCCGCTGCTGTTTCAGGGCGGCTACGCGATGTCCGCGCATGACTCGGGCATGCTGATCACGCCGCTGCTGCTCGGCACGACCGTGGGTAGCGTGCTCAACAATCGAATCGTGACACGAGTCCGTCGCGCGAACGGCATCATGTATGTTGGCTTTGCTCTGTCCGCGCTCGCCTGTCTGAGCGTGGTCGTCTTGCGAGGTACGGAACCGCATCTGGTGTGGGCCTCGTGCATGGGCATCAGCGGGCTCGGCCTCGGTCTGGTGGCAACCAGCCTGACCGTCTGTTCGCAGCAGATCGTCGGGCGGGACCATGTCGGCGCGGCCACCGCGCTGCTTCAATCGCTGCGGACATTCGGCGGCATGCTCGGCACGGTGATGACGGGTGCGTTGCTTGGCCACCTCTATTCGCGCGGCGTGCATCGCTCGCTCGATTCCTATCAGGCGACGCAGTGGTTCAAGTCCTTCGCCAGTCCCGAGTTGCTGGTGGATCGCGCGGAACAGGCCGCGCTGATCAATCGTCTGGTGAGCGCCGGCCAATCAGGCGACGCCATGATGCGGTCCGCGCGCGAAGCACTGGTGCAGTCCATTCACATCGGCATTCTGGTAGCCGGCGCTGCAGCGTTGATCGGTTTGTGCCTCGCCTGGTTCGTGCCGCCGGTGCGCATCAGCTATCCGGAAACCGAACTCGCGCCGGATGGGCAACCACCCGCCGACGCCCTTCCACCGCACCGCAGCGTACTTTAGGCGCGCCGCCGTACATCCTCGAATCTTCTTCTTGCGTTCTGTATCGGTCGATATATAATCGCTTTTTATATCGACCGATACAGAACCAGTCGTCGGTGACGCTGGAAGGATATTCATCATGGCAAGACCCCGCCAATTCGACGAACACGAGGTGCTGGAAGCCGCCAGCGCGGCTTTCTGGACGAAGGGCTACGAGGCGACCTCCACGCGCGACCTGGTCAAATCAACCGGGCTGACGCAGCCGAGTCTCTACAACGCGTTCGGCGACAAACGCACGCTGTATCTGCGCGCGCTCGAGCATTATCTCGAGCACACGTTGCGCGAACGGATCAGGCGTTTGGAGCGGACCGTATCGCCGGCTCTAGGCATCACGATGTTCTTTCACGAGGTTATCGAGCGAACGCTCGCCGATCCCGCGCAGCGCGGCTGCATGCTGGTGAACTCGGCGCTCGAAACCACATCGGAAGACGAAACATTCCGTGAAATCGTGGCGACGGAATTCGCTGAAATGCGCGCGTTTTTCTACCGCCGCATGATTGCGGCCAGCGAGAGCGGTGAAATCACCCCTGTCGTTTCCGCCGACGACGCGGCCACTCATCTGCTGGCCACGCTGATCGGCGTGCGCGTTCTCGCGCGGGTCAATCCGCAACAGACGCTGCTCGTCGGCGCGATTGCGCCCGTCCTGCTGCTACTCGGTTTGCCCGCCCTACCGGCGACCGCTTCCGACGCTTAAGCCACGCGCCTCACAAGGCGCCCCCTTCGCTTTCCCACCGACATCCGGCAGCGCCGCCATCAGCGCGCGCACCGGTAAAGGAACCGTCATGTCCGCTGCTCCGATAACGTCAGCTAGTCCAGTCTCACTCGATGCCCGCGCGCTCTTCGCCACGCTCGCGGGACTGTGCGGCAGTCTCGTCGCCATCGGCCTCGCGCGCTTCGCGTACACGCCGTTGATTCCCTCGCTGATCCAGGCGCACTGGTTCACGTCGTCGCAAGCGGTAACGCTCGGCGCGGCGAACTTCGCCGGCTATCTGGTCGGCGCGTTGATCGGCCGTCCGCTCGCATCGGCACTGTCGAACCGTAGCGCGTTGCGCATGCTGATGGCGGCCGTGACCGTCGCCTTCTTCGCCTGCGCGTATCCGCTTTCGGTGAGCTGGTTTTTCGCGTGGCGTTTGTTATCGGGCATTTCCGGCGGCGCGATCATGGTGCTGGTGGCGACGTCGATTCTTCCGCACATTCCCGTGCCGCGCCGTGGCTTCGTAAGCGGCATGATCTTTCTTGGACTCGGACTCGGTATCGCGGCATCCGGCACGTTGATTCCGAAGCTCCTGCACTACGGTTTGCAGACTACGTGGATCGGCCTCGGCGTCGTGGCGCTGGTGTTGACCGCGGTGAGCTGGTTCGGCTGGCCTTCGACGAATCCGCCCGCACCGGTCGTGCCGTCAGGTGCGCAGCACGCGGTACGCCCTCACGGTTTGACGCTGCGCGTGCTGTACGCGCAATACGCCGCAAACGCACTCGGCCTTGTCCCGGCGATGGTGCTGCTCGTCGACTATATCGCTCGCGGCCTGGGACGCGGCGCGGCGATCGGCGCGGACTACTGGGTGCTGTACGGCCTCGCTGCAATCGCCGGACCGGTGATCTGCGGCAACGTGGCCGATCGCATCGGCTTCGGCAAGGCCTATCGCGTCGGATTGCTTCTGCAAGCGGCCGCCGTCGCCATGCTCGCGTTCTCGGGCAGCACGCTCGTGCTGGCTG
This sequence comes from Paraburkholderia phytofirmans, assembly GCF_046028095.1. Taxonomy (GTDB): domain Bacteria; phylum Pseudomonadota; class Gammaproteobacteria; order Burkholderiales; family Burkholderiaceae; genus Paraburkholderia; species Paraburkholderia phytofirmans_A. Next base: position 497,877 of record NZ_JAQQDJ010000004.1, on the reverse strand, counting down.
CGTCCACTGTGATTCTCGGCATCTTCACACCGGGCATCGTGCCGCTCGTGCTCGGCCGCATTCATGAACTCGTGCCACACGATCACACCGAACATCGCGCCGCATGGAGTCGCGCGACGACAGCCTTCGCACTTTTTCAGGCGCTCGGCGGCTATGGGTACTCGTACCTTTTCTCGCATACACATAACGACTACGCGTTGATCTTCACTTGCGGCGCGGCTGCGCTGGCTGTGGCCTTCATCGCGGATCTGATTGCGTCGCGTATCGGCGCCACCCGCCGCACGGCGGCATGACGTTCTTAAAACGTCTCTGGCTCGACTTCTCGTCTGGGCATGCGGTTTGCTCAACAGTGACACCGATACTGCCTTTCGCAGGAACACTCGCCATGCGGGCCTTGCGTGGCTGTCGTGAGGGCAGGTCCTATCAACCAAGGCGGAGGTCATTCATATGTTGGGAACTATTCTTCTAGTGGTGCTGATTCTTCTCCTCATCGGTGCGCTCCCTACGTGGCCGCACAGCCGCGCGTGGGGTTACGGTCCCACCGGCGGTCTCGGACTCGTCGTGATCGTGGTGATCGTGCTGCTGGTCGTCGGCGTCATATAGCCTTTAACGCCATAGCGTTGTGTAGTACCCGCATTGCTTGAAAGCGGGTCGGCCGCCGGATATCTCCGCAGTTCGCTGCATGGATATCCGGCGGCCTTGCTATGTCGATGGTCGATGCACATCCCTATCTTGTCACCCCGGGAGCAGCAATGGAAAAGTTACTCGCGCATCAGGTCGCTCTGGTCACAGGCGCCAGTTCGGGCATTGGTTCCGGCGTCGCCAAAGCACTCGCGGATGCGGGCGCGGCCGTCGTCGTGAACTATCACTCGCATGCCGAAGAGGCGGAGCAACTCGTCGCCGAGATCGAGAAAGCAGGTGGCTCCGCGCTCGCAGTGCAGGCCGACGTCGGCGATCCCGCGCAGGTCGAGAAGATGTTCGCGGCATGCCGCGCGCGTTTCGAGAGCGTGGATATCGTGGTCGCGAATTCGGGCTTGCAGAAAGACAACGCGTTTGCCGATATGACGCTGGACGACTGGCACCAGGTGCTGACGACCAATCTCACCGGCCAGTTCCTGACCGCACAAGCAGCCGTGAAAGAATTCCGCCGACGCGGCCCGAGCACCACGTCCAAAGCGCTCGGCAAGATCATCTGCATGAGCTCGGTTCACGAAGTCATTCCGTGGGCGGGGCACGTCAATTACGCGGCGTCCAAAGGCGGCATTCAGATGTTCATGAAATCGCTCGCGCAGGAAGTCGCGCCCGAACGCATCCGCGTCAATTCCATTGCGCCGGGCGCGATTCGCACGCCGATCAATAAAGACGCGTGGGACACAGAAGCCGCGCTGCAAAAACTGTTGAAGCTGATTCCCTACGGCCGTGTGGGCGAAGCGGACGACATCGGCAAGGCCGCCGTGTGGCTCGCTTCGGATGAAAGCGACTACGTGGTCGGCACGACATTGTTCGTCGACGGCGGCATGACGCTCTATCCCGGTTTCGCCGACAACGGTTAGCCGTTGCCGTCGAGCAGTTGCTCGAACAGATCGGCGTCGCCCATCTGGCCGCCTTTGAGCATGATCTCCATGCCGTCGAGTTCCGCGCGATCGGCATGGAGACGACACACGGTGACGCCCGCCGACAACGGCGCGAGATACGACAGCCCCCAGGCGCCGAGTGCGTGCACGGCCAAACTCGACGTGTCGCCGCCCGCAATGCCGATGCGTTGCAAGCGCACGGCGCCGAGCACCTGTTGCAACAGTGACGCACAGGCGTGCGCGAGTTGCGGCAGCGCGCCGCCTGCGCTCGACGCGCGGCGTGTCGTGAAAGCGAGCACGTTGCGTCCGTCGCGCAACGGGGCCGCTATTGCGGCCACACGTTCCGCCAAATAGGCAGAGGCTGCGTCGCCGGTCATTTTCAGCGGGTCCAGTTCCACACGCAGATAGGATTGCGCGGCGCTGATCTGTACTTCGGTCAATGGCGAGAGGCTGCCTGCGAGCACGAATACGGGGCCGCGTGCGCGAGGCAACAGCGGCGTGGTTCGGTTTTCTGTGGCGGCATCTTTAACGCCGTTGTCATGCGCCAACGCATAAGCCTGCGCAACGCTGCTCGCACCGACCGCGAGCAACGGCGCCGACGCCGCGGCGTGACTCGCGATCACGCGGCCAATCGCCAGTAGATGCGAATCGTCGAGCACATCGAATAGCAGAGCGTCGGGTTTCGAATCGAGCCGGCGCTGCACTTCTTCTTGCAATTCGGCATCGCCGCGCGCATAACAGCGCCAGTCGATCGATTGCACATTCTTCACACCCTGGCGCTGAAGATGCACGCGCAAGTCTGCTTCATTCATCGGCGTGACGGGATGGCGGCTCATGGTCGGATGACGGTCGATGCGGTAAATCGACTGCGCGTTATCGTCCGCGCCCGCTGCCGCGAATAGCTCGCCGAACACGCAATAGCGCCGCAAATTCGGCTGACCGCCGACCACCGCGACGAGTTCGTTCGCGCAGTACTCGCGCAACGTACGAATCGCCACGCCGATGCTGCCGGTTTCCGGCGCGCTATCGAACGTCGAGCACACTTTGTAGTGCATCACGCGCACGCCGAGCGCAGCAAAGGCGGCGCCGACGCGTTCGAGTTCATGCCGTTGCGCGCCGGGCGCCATGGTGCGCGCGGCGCCCGCCACGCCAATCGCGTCGAGCCGGCCGAGCATCGAAAGACGCGCGGCATCCGGCGGTGCGAAGAACAGCATGGTGCGCAAACCGGCGCGGGCGAGATGCGCCAGCGTGTCGGTTGCGCCGGTGAAGTCGTCGCCGTAGAAGCCGTAAGTGGGGCTGCTGCTGTTTGCTTCGTCGCTCATCTTTAGTTCCGTGTCGCCTGAAGCGTTCACGCGCGGCTGCCGAAAAACGCCAAGGCGCGCCGCAGTTCCGGCATGTGCTCGGCGTACACCGGCAACGGTGTGCCCGCCTGCACCGCCGCCCATGCCTGGCGTACGCTCGTCACGCCTGCCGCGGGCCCATCGGGATGCGCGAGAATTCCGCCGCCCGACATGAACAGCAGATCGGTGGAACGCACGGCGTCGAAGGTCGCTTGCACGGTGCCGGCCCATTGCCCTGATGAAAACGCCGGCAGCACCGTATCGTCGCAACCCGCGGCGAGCGGCGTCGCGCAATCGCGCGCCGACTCGATCACTTCGGCGTCGCTCTGCGCGAATTTGCCGGCAAGACCATGTACGTGCATATGATCGACGCCGCTCAAACGCCAGAGCGTCTGATACGCCTGAAACGACATGCCCAACGCCGGATCGCGTGACATCATGCCGTAGCCATTGCGGTGCGCGTGCAGCACGAGCGGCGTTGCGCGACGCAGCGTCTGGATCCCGGAAAAGCCGCACCAGTTGATGCTCGCCATCACGCAACTGCCGCCTTCGCGCTCGACCAGTTCCGCGTGACGGCGCATGGCGTCGAGGTCGTCGGTGATATTGAACGCGACCATCACAGGACGGCCGCTGCGTTCACGGTAGCGGCGCACTTCGGCCATCACCGCGCGCACGCGTTCCGCCAGCGGCGCATGCGCGGGATTCGCGCATACTTCGTCATCCTTGATGAAATCGACGCCTGCTTCGCACAGATCGCGCACCAGTGCCGCCGTTTCCGCCGCGCTCAGGCCGACGTTCGGCTTGATGATCGTGCCGATCATCGGCCCGTCCTTCACCTCCGTCAACGCGCGCGTGCCGGCCACGCCATGACGCGGCAATTCGAAGCGCTTGCGGTACGAAGCCGGCAAGCGCAACGACAGCAGCCGCATGCCGGTCACTTCGCCGAGATCGTACAGATTGCCGGCGACGGTCGCGGCCAGCGTGGGCAGATTCGCGTCGATATTGGCAAGAGGAAACGACAGCGTGATCCGCGCGCGCCGCCACGGCCCTGGCGTGCCTTGACGCTCGAGCCATGCGTTCGGCAAGCTGGGGCGTGCCGCCGCTTCGAGTTCTTCGACACGCAGCACGCTCGCGCGGCTGCGCGCGCGCAGCGCATCGGATTCGTTGGCGACGCGCACGAAGGTGCCGCTCGATTGCTCGCCGGCCATGACATCGGCGACGCGCGCGGGATCGAGCGGCGTCTCGATCAGATAGTCGGCTTCGAGCGTATCGTCACCGACCGCGCGGAGTTGCAGCGTCTCGCTCATAGCGTACTCAGATCGGGAAAGCGGCGCACCGGCTCGCGGCCGTCCCAATCGCGCGACGCCGCGTAGATCATGTCGAAGAGCTTGCCTTTCGGCCCGGCGATCTCGGACAACTCGATCACCGTGCCCGGATGATTCTCCGTATCGAAGTAGACGAAACGCCCGTTGCGCCCCACTTCGCCGCTCATCGCGACTTTGAAACCCTGCTCCTGCAGACGCGCGAGATCCGCGTCGAACGAAGTGGTCCAGTACGCGTTGTGCTGTAAACCGGTATGGCCGGCGGCGAGAAAGTCGCGATACATGGAAGGCGCGTCGTTGCGCGTCTGGATCAGTTCCACCTGCAACGGCCCCGAGTTCGCCAACGCCACCGAGTTATGCACCTCGTACGATTGCCCGCGATAGGTGTAGTTCTCGATCGGCACGCGTTCGTTGTAGAACCACGGACCCACGCCGAGCACGCGGCTCCAGTAGTCCATCGCGGCCTCGATGTCCCGCACGACGTAACCTGCCTGGCGGATTTCGCCAAAGAAACGACTCATAAAACTCTCCCGATGCTGCAGGTTTGAAAGACGAGCGACGCCCCGGCGCGGCGAGAACGCGGCGCCCGAAGGTCGAACCTGTTAATGAATTTGAGAGATCGGCTTAAAGAAACCCGATCGAAATCCAGGGAATCGCCGCGACCACAATCAGGCCGACGATCAACGCGCCCATATAGCCGACAATCGGACGAATGCCCGCATCGGGATTGACCTTGCTGATCGCGCACGCCGAGTAGTAGCCGACACCGAACGGCGGTGAGAAGAGGCCCACGCCCATCGAAAGAATCACGACGATCGCGTAATGCACTTCATGCACGCCCGCGAGCCGCGCAATGGGAAACAGCAGCGGGCCGAACAGCACAATGGCGGGAATTCCTTCGAGCACGCTGCCGAGCATCACGAACACCACGATCGACACCGCGAGGAAACCGTAAGCGCCGCCGGGCATCGAGCCCATGAGTTGCGCGAGGTCCTGCGAAAAGCCGGACTGCGTGAGCGCCCAGGCCATCGCCGTGGCGCAGCCGATGATAAAAAGAATCGCGCCCGACAACGTCGCCGCATCCACCAGCATGCGGCCGAGCCGTCGCCATTCGAAACGGCGGTACACCAGCAGGCCGATCAGCATCGAGTAAGCGATGCCGATGGTCGACACCTCCGTCGCCGTCGCCACGCCTTCGACCACCGCCATGCGAATCACGAACGGCAACGCCAGCGCCGGCAGCGACACGATAAACAGCCGCCCGATCTGCCGCTTGCTGAAACGCTGCGCGCCGCTCAGGTCTTCCTTGCGATAGCGCCACCACACCACCACGCACAGAATCAGCGCAAGCACGGCGCCTGGCAGCATGCCTGCAGTAAAGAGCGCGGAGATCGACAACCCCGTCACCGAACCGATCGTGATCAGCACGATGCTTGGCGGAATGGTTTCGCTTTGTGCGCCGGTCGTGGCGAGCAGCGCGACCAGATCGCCTTCGGAAGCGCCGCGCTTTTTCATCTCCGGAAACAGCACCGGCGCGATGGCCGCCATGTCCGCCACTTTCGAGCCGGAGATACCCGACACCAGATACATCGCGCCGATCAGCACGAACGACAAACCGCCATGCACGTGACCGACGAGGCTCGCGAGAAACTCGATCATCGCGCGCGCCATGCCGGTCATTTCAATCAGCAATCCGAGGAAAACGAAGAGCGGCACCGCGAGCAGCACGAGATGGGACATGCCCTCGTCCATGCGGCCGACCACGACTTCGAGCGGCGTAAAGGTCGAGAGGCCCAGATAACCGAACGTGGCAAGCGCAAATGAAAACCCGATCGGCACGCCTGAAAAAATCCCAATCGCCACCACGCCGACGAAAAAGATCACGAGATTGGTTTTGCCGAGCGTCTGAAACCACGGCCCGGCGTACACGGCTATCGCGGCCAATACAGCGGTAATCGCGAGCACGATCACGACGTCGCGCACGCGGCTCACCTGGGCAAGACGAATCAGGCCCACCAGCAGCATGAGTGCCGCGCCGATCGGCAAAGCGAGGGCGCGCCACCCGTTGCTGATCTGCAGGGCGGGCGTCACGATGGCCGCCTCGCCGGAAGCGTAGTCGTAGGCGGGTGCGATCAACAGCGCAAGCAATGCGATCGATGCGGCGATCGCCAGCGTATCGACGAACGCGCGCCGCTGCGGCGACAGGCGGCTGACCAGCGCCGTCATCCGCATATGTTCGCCGCGCCGCAACGCGAGCACGGCGCCAAGCATGGCGAGCCACAGGAACAGAATGCCGGCCAGTTCATCCGACCATACGAGCGGCTGATGCAGCACATAGCGGCACAGCACGCCCGCGAGCATCACGACGATTTCCACGGCGAGCAGCGCCGCTGCGCAGACTTCGACGAGCGCGATCAGACCGCGATCGAAACTCCTCAACCAGCGGCGCGGCATGCTCGCCGCGTGCAACGGCACGCCCGCGTCCGCCGGATTCAATGCGTGATTCGACATCCTGCTGCCTCCTCGCGGCGGCTCGCCGCGCTTCGTCTCAGGCTCACCCGTATGCAGCACGATCAGGCCAGCTTGCCGACCGATTGTTCGAGCAGGTCCCACGCCTGATTGCCGAACTTGCTCTTCCATTCGGCGTAGAAACCGGCCTGGCGCAGCGCCGCCCGGAATGTATCGGGCGTGGGACGGTTGATCGACAGACCCTTGCTTTGCAGATCCGCGACCGCCGCGTCGTTCAGCTTGCGCACGTCTTCACGCTGCTTCAAAGCCGACTGGTTGAACGCGTCGCTGGCTATGCCTTGCAGATCCTTCGGCAGGCGTTGCCACGCGCGCGGGTTCAGCACGAACCAGTAGCCGTCCCACATGTGATTGGTAAGCGAACAGTACTTCTGCACTTCGTAGAGTTTCGCGACCTGCACGATCGGCAGCGGATTTTCCTGCGCATCGACGATATGCGTTTGCAGCGACGAATACACCTCGCTGAATTGCAGGCTGGTCGGCGAAGCGCCGAGTCCCTTGAACATATCGATGCTGAGCGGACTCACCGGCACACGAATTTTCAATCCGCGCATATTCTGTGCGCTCGTAATCGGACCGTTGCTCGTGGTGGTTTGACGAAAGCCGTTGTCCCACATCTTTTCGAACGATTCGAGCCCAGCCTTCTGCATCGCGGCGCGCACGTAAGCGCCGAGCTTGCCGTCCATGGCGCCCCACACCTGGTTGTAGTCGCTGAACGCAAAGCCCACCGCGTTGATCGCAACCGATGGCGCGAGCGTCGACACCACCAGCGCCGACGGCGTGAACATCTCGATGCCGCCGCTGCGCACCTGCGCGAGCATGTCGGTGTCGCCGCCCAACTGGTTGTTAGGGAATATCCGGATCTCCATGCGCCCTTTCGACGCCTCTTTGATCTGATTCGCGGCCTCTTGCGAGCGCACGTTCAGCGGATGCGTGAGCGGCAGGTTGTTGCCGTACTTGAACACGAATTCCGGGCCGGACGCCGCGCGCACGATCGCCGGAAAGCCCAGCGCGCTGGCTACCGGCACGGCAGCCGCCGCACGCAGCAGGGTGCGTCTCGCGAGGTTGGTCATTTGAGCGTCTCCTTGCTTATAATTGATGTGACTGTCGAATCCATCAAAAACCATCATCGTGCGCTCGCTACGCCGTGATTTATAGTCAGCGGTGTCGCGTCGTCGTGTGATAGCTGCAAGACTAGGCGTGCGCGGCTAGCGCTGTCAAACCGCAAGCTTGATGTTTTTTGATGGACTTCCGTTCTGTGAACGAAGGACTGCCATGTCCGATACGCTTCTTCTCAACGCCGCCGCGCGGGCCCGCATTCCCGACATTGCGCGCGCCGCCGGTGTGTCGACCGCCACGGTGGATCGGGTGCTCAATGGCCGCGAAGGCGTGCGCGCCGTGACGGCGCAACGCGTGCTGCAAGCGGCCGCCCAGCTCGGCTATCTGCTCACGCCAGAGGCGCCCGTGGTGCCCGCCTCGAAGCCGATGCGCATCGCGTTCCTGCTGCCTGCCGGCACCAATCGCTACTTGCATATGCTCGGCGACTACATCGACTTCGCACACGATCAGTGGAACGCGTTGGACATGAAGTGCCGCGTGCATTACGTCGAGAGTTTCAATCCGAAGGAATTGGCCGACCGTCTGTTGCACTACGGGCAGCGTGCGGATGGCGTCGTGTTCATGGCGCTCGAACATCCCGTGGTGCGCGACGCCGTGAATGTGTTGGCGGATCAGGGCGTGCCGGCCATCACGCTTATTTCTGATTTATCGAATGCGCGGCGGCTGGCTTATGTGGGCATCGACAATCGTTCGGCGGGACGCACGGCGGCGTTGCTGCTCGGGCGCTTCATGGGCCCTCGGCCGAGCGGAAAGATCGCGATGCTCGCGGGCAGCCTCAACTATCGTGGGCATGAAGAACGCGAGATCGGTTTTCTGCATTTGATCGAATCGACGTTCCCACAAGTGCGCGTGATCGGATTACGTGAAGGACACGACGACAGCGAGCGCAACTATATGCAAACGCGCAAGCTGCTGGAACAGCATCCCGATCTTGCCGGCATTTACAACAGCGGCGGTGGATCGGATGGCGTGGCGCGCGCGATTGTCGAGGCGCGTTCGGAGCAGAAGATTCTGTTTGTCGGGCATGGCTTGACGCCCGACACGCGAGCCTTGCTCATCGACGGCACCATGGATGCGTTGATCACGCAAGCGCCGCAGGCCATGGTGGGAAATTGTCTGCGTATATTCCGCAACGTGCGCGAAAAGCGCGATGCGATGAGCGACGTGAAGCCCGTGCAATTCAGCATTGTTCTACGGGAGAATTTGCCTTGACGTTGCGGTGGCGATGCCGAAGAGTCGAAGCGGCACGTCAGGCACGCCGGATGCTCCATCACTTTCGTATTCAAACCTCGATACGAAAGGAGATCACATCATGCCTTACCTTCTCGGCTGGTTGCTTGGCGTACCGTTGATCGTACTGGTCATCCTGTACCTCATCTTCCATTAATCGTTGCTACGTACTCGCATGCGCGGTTGATCGGAGGCTCCGTTTTACCGCGCCGCAGCCCATACGGCTACGGCGCGAAAGGCGACGCCAGCGTCGGGGCGTCGCCTTTCGCGCGTCCGTGCAATGCAGTTTGCCGACGCATGGGTGCACGTATCTTTCCGCTTGCACTGCGAGGAATGGCGCGTAAAACTAACCTTCCCTAGTCCGCGCAAATGCCATTTCTGCACACGCACGCTCAGCACGCGTAGGAGCAAGGAGGGACCGATGGCAAGCAACGAGTACACGCTGTCACACCAGGACGTGGTGAAGGCCGTCATTATTCATCAGCATATTCACGAGGGTTTCTGGACGTTGAACATCAATTTCGACGTCGCGGCCGGCCACGCTCCGCAACTGCCCGACCCTTGCCTTGCCGTGACGATCAAGGGCATCGGCATCATGCGTGCGTCGCCTTCAGATCCGTTCGCGATCGACGCCGCTGTCGTTAATCCGGCGGCGCCGCAGCATGTGGAGGGAACGGTACACATCGCGGCGGGTGTCAACGGCACGCATCAAGGCGGTATGCAATTTTGCCGTGACGTCTATCGCAATGTCGCGGTACAGAGCGCGGCCAAAGCGCCGACCAAACGCGGTTGAGCAAGCGGCTACATGCTTGCTTCTCAGCGTCACGCCGCGTTCTCTGCAGGTCGAGGGACCGAGCCGCGCGGACGGTCATGCTGGTAGACATTCAGGAACATGCGTCCATGCCCGGCGAGCGCGTCTTACGGCGCTGATGACGCCGCAATTCGCCCGCGTGCCGCCTTCCTGTGAAAAGGCGGCGAGACACCGGATGGCAGCTTGTGGCCGCGTGAGGCTGCGGGCGCGTGGCCCGCGGCCCGGACGGTTGTCCCGGACATGAATGCACCCTGAAAATATACCGGGACACCGGCTGGATAGGCTTCTTAAAGCCATGAGCTTCCCACGCGATACCGGGACGATCTTCCGTTAGAATGCGCTTTTCCAGGACAAGCTTCCGGTGACGCGTATGACCATCCGAAATCGCCCGCTCGACAACCAGGATCGCAAGATCATGCGCGAGTTGCAAAAGAACGCGCGCCTGAGCAATGCCGAATTGGCGGAGCTGGTCGGCATGTCGACCACCGCGTGCTGGAATCGCACGCGTCAACTGGAAACCGAGGGGTATATCCGCGGCTACGTTGCGCTGCTCGATCAGCAGAAGCTCGGCTTCGCGGACATCGTCCTGCTCGAAGTCACGCTCGACCGTCACGACGACGACGCCCTCGCGCGCTTCGGCGCCGAACTGGCGACGCTAACCGAAGTGCTGGAGGCGTATCTCGTATCGGGCGACTACGACTATCTGGTGAAGGTGGCGGTCGACGGTACGGCAGGCTACGAGCGGTTTCTGCGTGAGAAGCTCTACAAGATCGCCGGCATCCGTCATAGCCGTTCGATGTTTGCCTTGCGTTGCATGAAGAGCATCCCGTCCGTGCAGGTTTGAAAAGCGTGCAGCGCACAGGCGTGCATGCGTGGAATCACGTTCGGCGCAACGCCTTCTGACACGCCGCCAGCACTGCACCCGCCGCGAGCAGCAGCGCGGAATAGACGAGCCCGCGCGCGAGACCCGCGCCGTCCGAGACCCAGCCAATCACCATCGGCCCGACGATCTGTCCGAACGCGAACACGATCGTGAACGCGCTAATGCCCTTGGCCCAATGACTCGCGGGCAGATTGTGGCGCACGAAAGCCGTGGTCGACGCCACGGCGGAGAGAAAGGTCGCGCCAAACAACACGCCGGATACGAACGCCACCCATGGCTGCGTGAACAACGCGGGCAGCAGCGTCGCGATCGCGAGTAAAGCGTTCAGCACCGCGAGCGCCTGGCCGCCGCGCATGCGATCCAGTAACCCCGACCACACCCGCGCCGAGACCACAGTCGCCACGCCGAGCAGCAGATAGAAGCACGTGACGACAGCCGCGCTCATGCCCGCATTGCGCAGCAGCGCGACGATAAACGTCATGTAGCCGATATAGCCGACGCCGAACAACGTGTAGCCAGCCAGCGCGAGACTGAATCGCGGCCAGCGGGGGGCATCGGCGGCGGCGTGCGATTGCGCGGCCGACGACGGCATCGCGTGCACGCGCTCGATTTTTCGCGCTGCGCCGACGGCCACCGCCGCGAGCGCCGCACACGCGAGCGCGAGTGCGAACCACGCGAACTGCCAGCCGTGCGCGACGTTGAAGATAGTCAACGGCACCAGCACCGACGACGCCACGATGCCCCACCCCGTACCGCCGTAATACAAGCCGAGGACGAGCCCCGCGTCGTGCGGTCTCGCCGATGCAAGCCGCGCCGCCAACACGCCGCCGCTGATGAAAATCGCCGCGCTGCTCACACCGGTGATCACGCGCAAGGCGAGCAGCGCGTTCGTGTCGGCGAGCAAGCCGCTGCAGGCCATCAGCAGCGCGGTCGCCACGCAACCGCCGCAGAATAATGCGCCGGCCGACCAGCGGCGCGCGAGGTGCGGGAAAGCCAGCGCGCCCAGCAGATAACCGAGCGCGTTGGCCGTATTCATCGCGCCGGCCTGCGCGAAACTCCAGCCGAGGTCGAGTTTCATCGACGGCAACAGCAGCGCGTACGCGAAGCGGGCGAGTCCGAGCGCGATCGCGCTGCCCAAGGATAGGGACGCGGCGAGCATCAGCGTAGGGAGGCGCTGCGCTGCTTCGGTGGGCTCGGAAGTCGAGACGGAGGCGTCGAGTGTTTTTGTTTTTGTCGGCATGGGGCGAGCGAAAGTGGGCAAGAAGGCTGCAAGCCGCTTTTGTCAGAAAGGGCTCAATTCGGCACTTCGTCATCATATCCGGGGGCGCCGGGGGCGGTTGACCGTTAGTTGCGTCAGTGGCTTGCGGCTTCGGCGGCTGATATCACCCGCATTTTGCGGAGAGCGCGGGGACCAAGGCGAAAACCCAACCACGAAGACAATTTCTAAATGCGAATGATTTGCATTTACTAGCGAATTAGCTCATTATTCAGCCCATGCCATCAGCCGAACCCAAATCATGACGACGCTAGACATCACCCGCCCCGAAACCGAAAGCGAGCACCCAGCGGCGGCAAAACCTGCCCCCGGTGCCGGCCCGAATGCTTCGGCGGCGCTCGACGTCCTGCTGTCCCGCCAATCGCAATGGCCGCTGACCGAGCCCGGTCCGGCGGACGCCGAACTCGACCTGATCTTCGACGCCGCCTTGCGCGCACCGGATCACGGCAATCTGCGTCCCTGGCGCTTCGTGACGATTCGCGGCGATGCGCGCGGCGCACTCGGCGACGTGCTGGTCGACCTCGCCAGCGCCCGCTCGCCGGACGAACCGCGTTCGGCGCATGCGCATCGTCGGCAGAAGGCATTCGCCGCGCCGCTGGTGATCGCGCTCGGTGCGGCGATCTCGGCGCATCCCAAGGTGCCCGAGATCGAGCAATTGCTGGCTGCCGGCGCGGCGGCGATGAACATGCTCAACGCGATCCACGCGCTCGGCTACGGCGGCTTCTGGTCCACCGGACCGGACAGTTACGAAGCACGCCTGCGCGACGCGCTCGGCTTCGGGCCGAACGAGCGCCTGCTCGGCTTCATCTTTGTCGGCACGCCGAAAACATTGGGGCAAGCACCGGCGCGTCCGGCGCGAAGCAAGCACGTGCGCGAATGGAAACCGACGCAGCCGACGCCGCCGGCTCAAAGCTGAAGCAAACGCCGCGGTAACCGCAACAAACGCATAAGCACCCGACGCAGGCTCTGCGTCATCGCCCATCCGTCGCACGCGACAAGCGCTGGCCTGCGACGCGGCATCCGTCCCATCCGGCCGGCGCGATTCATGGACCGTGTCCATTCAGGAGCATCGATGAACTTTCGCTCTCAACACAGCAGCCGTCCGGAGCTGATCGACGATCATCCGACCGACACCGCCGACGCGCCCGACCGCACCGTCCTGAGCGCCGTCCGCACATGGCTGCGGCCCGCTTGCGAAACGGCGCGCGGCGGCGTGCACTGGCGCGACATTCTCAGCGGCGTCGGTCTGCGACAGGACGGCATCGAACACTTCGATCTGCTGATGCGTTCGCTGATGCACGTGTCGTATCGTCCGCTCGATATGCGCTGCCGGTGCGCCAGCGACCTCGGCAAGGACGAAGCGGTGATCCTGCAGACCATCGCGTTGCTGCAAAGAACGCATAGCGGCGCGGCGTTGCGCATGTTGAACGAATGGCTGCCCGCGCCCGCGGTGAGTGGCGTCCTGAAGCTGCTTCGCTGGTTCGCCATCGATCTGCTCGACGCCGGTGTGGAAATCGACGTGCAAGCACGGCGCGTCACCTACATGCATTGAGGAAGCAGGCCTATGTCATTGGAACTGGACCAGGCTTGCCCGGCGACTTCGCGTGAGCGCGACAGCCGCGAGTCACGCGAAGTCGTCGCTGAACGCAGGGCCGGCGAAGCTGCCGTGCAGGCCGCCAGCACTGCACCCTCCACCGCGGCTGCGCCCGCATTCCTGTGCCATCCGTTGACGCGCAGCCATCCATACAACGTCGCCGCGCCGCGCGCAGGCGAGTTGCATCTTTGGCGGTTCCGCTGCGAATGGCTGCCGGTGCCGGTTCAGGAAGGCGATACCTGGTTGTCGAAGAGTGAACGCGAGCGCGCGCGGCTGCATCCGAACGCCGCGTTGCGCAAACGCTTTATCAGTGCACGCGTGGTGGTGCGCTGGATCGTCGGGAATCTGTTCGACTGCGAGCCGCACGCCGTCGATCTGCAAGACGACGGCAACGAGAAGCTGCGGGCGCGTCATCCTCGCGACGGCCGCGGCATTACGATCGATATCGCGTACGGCGGCATCTGGATCGTGATCGGCGTTGCATCGGCGACGCTGGGATTGAGCGTCATCGTGCCTTCGCCCGGCGCGGCGCCCGACGAGACGCCGGAAGCCTCGCGCCGGCGCGCTCGCTACGGCAGTCTTTGCAATGCGCTGCGTTACGCGCCCGTCGACATCGATATCGAATTGCTGTTCAGCCACACCGCAACCGGTGCGTTCGATCTCGCAGAACATGGCCGCTGGCATGTGCTCGATGTCCCGATGGCCGGCAAGATTCGCGCGGCGGTCGCGCTTGCGCAGCCGGCCAGGCAGCCGCTCACTCACGTGCATACGTTCGGCTGGCCGAAGGGTTTGGCGTTCGGTCAGGCAAACGCCTAGCGTGCTGAGTCTGTTTGCGATTACCGGAATGTGGTCTCCGACCACGCTACGCATGCAGCGTAGGCGTCCGGTGCCGCAAGCCAGTGCGCCGCGACATCGCGCATATCCGCGGGAATCTGCTTGCGCAGCGTCACGCGCGTACTCTCACGCGGCAGCACCGTCAAATGCTGCAACCCGCGCGTGATGCCCACGCCCGTTGTTTTGACGAGCGCTTCCTTGGCGACCCACGCGTCGTAAAACGCAGCGCTCCGCTGTCCCGCGTCGAGACGTCCGATCCACGCGGTCTCTTCTTTATCGAGCGTCAACGCCGCAATCGAACGCCAATCGAATTTGTCGCTGCACTGCTCGATATCGACGCCGACGCGCCGAACCGCCGACATGGCGATCAGTCCGTGCGCGCCCGCATGCGAGACATTGAAATCGAAGCGATCCGAATCGGCGATGTGAGGGCGGTGGTTGGCGTCGAGCGAAAAACGCACGGCGTGCGCTGCGATATCGAGCCGCCGCGCGAGTTCTTCACGCAACGCGGCGCGCACGCTGGCGAAGCGCAGCGCGTCTTCATGACGGCGAAAGTGGCGGGCGCGCGTGCGTTCGTCGTCGCTGAGGGATGCGAAGGCAGGCGCGTCGAGCGACGCAGTGAAGTCGATGTCGATCCGCCACAGTGCAATGTCGGGCGGGCCGTCGTGAGGCAGCGGAACAGGGTCGATGGAATACATGGTTCGGATGTGATGGGTGCAATCGCGGACGCATAGCCGCGACTCTACCCGATATCACGTCCGAAGCCTTGATCTCTAGCGACGCTTCACGCCTTCGACGTATCACTGACATGATTCATCAACCGACAAAGGGTGGGGTGACACCCAAGAGACTGCGGCGCGTTCTTCACGCAGTTCGCGAACCGCCGCGACCAGAATGCATCATTCGACACCGCTGCGTTAGTACCACTGGCGATTTTTTCACGGCATGCTGCAAGCGTCGCGGCCAACGCTTTCGCGCTCAGAGGATGCGCGTAATTAACCGCTGGATATTCGCCGAACAACTGCGCTAATGGCGAATCTTCGACGGAGGCCAATTCTCCGGCCGCGAGCTGTGCGGCAATCTGCAGCACTTCGCACTCGACTTCGAAAAAAAACGATTCAGGCACGTCCAGACCCGGCGCGTAATGGCTGATCCAGAGCAACGCCGATTCGGCAAACTGCGCGGGAGAAAGCCATTTACCGTCGACTTTCATCGCCGCCAACTGTTGAACGACAAGGTCGCTTATCAAAAACAATTTCATCTCGTGTCTCTTTCCAGCCGAACGTGGGAACTTGCCCACGGGCAACGCACGAGGAGATGGTGCGCCGGCACGAAGCAATCTGGCCCACCGGAGCGTCACACCCTATGCATCCCTAGCTCAACAAGCCGGCTAGTATGAGTCAGCACACCAGCCACGTTGCTAAGAAGAATCTGATAGTCGGAAAGAAAAAATTGAGAGAAATCCACCGCGAGTTTTAGAGAAAGCGCGCGCAACAAATCATTACTATCGAAGTCTTCCGACATCTGCGTTGCGCAAGTTAATTTTGGTCGCGCGAGGAGCTTAAGCGGCTAGCGGATGTGCTTCACCATTTCGCGCCGGCATGTCGATTACGCCGTCGCGGGCATGCCGTATCGCTTCGAGCAGCGTGGCGTGATCGCCGATATGGTTGGCGAGCAGCAGGATGAGTTGCGCATTGGCCGACTGGCTCTGCGCATCGTCCAGATCGCGATGCATATCGATCAATGCCTCGTAGAAATCATCGGGGCGGGCGAGATTCGGTTGCGTGTTAAGTGTCATGTTTGTCTCCAGCTATTTTTTTCCTGATGCCGCGCGCGTGCCACTCAAGCGGCGTTCTGCGCACGTTCAAGCGGTACCTTCGACGCACAGCGCGCGTTTCAACGCGTCCGCGACATCACCCGCATCGAGTTGCCGCCAGCGCGCGCAGACATGCTGGTCCGGACGGATCAGATAGAACGTGCCGGGCTTTGCGTCGTAACGTGCGTGAGCCAGCCCTTCGATATCGTGCGCCACTTGCGCGTCCACCGACACAACGGCCTGCGGATCGCCACGCGTCACCACGACGAGCTTCAGCGGAATCGGTCCCGCGCGCAACCTGTCCAACGCTGCCTGAACCGATTGATCGATACCTTGCTCGCCGCAGAACAGCACGCCGGTGAATTGCTGACCGAGTTGCCGCAGCAGCCATGCCGGTTGTGCCGCGACTTGCACCGGTGCATCGACGCACGCCGCGCCCGGCACCATCGCCCCCTCAAACTCGTCACCGTCCGCTGTATTCAGCGGAGAATCACGCAACACAGCCGGCACGGACAGCCGGCCGCTATTGGCCAATTGCCGTGCAAACGGATGATGACGCGAGAGCTTCAGCACCGCATCGCGGAACACGCGGCTGACAGGACTCTTCGGCGTAATGAAATCGGTGGAACGCGTGGAATTGCGGATGTTCTCATCAGCGGCGAATTCGCGTTCGCTTGCATAGGTGTCGAGCAAAGCATCGGAGGCTTTGCCTTCGAGCACCATCGCCAGTTTCCATGCGAGGTTCTCCGCGTCCTGCACGCCGCTATTCGCACCACGCGCGCCGAACGGCGACACCCCATGTGCGGAGTCTCCGGCGAACAGCACGTTGCCATGGCGGAAGCGCTCCATGCGCAAACACGAGAACGTATAGACGCTGACCCATTCCAGCTCGAACTTCGCGTCCGGCCCGAGCAACGCGCGCACGCGCGGGATCACCCGCTCCGGCGTTTTTTCCAGCACCGGATCGGCGTCCCACCCTAACTGGAAATCGATCCGCCACACGTTATCCGGCTGCCGATGCAGCAGCACCGATTGATTCGGATGAAACGGCGGATCGAACCAGAACCAGCGTTCGGTCGGAAACTCCGCTTCCATCTTGACGTCGGCGATCAGGAAACGATCTTTGAACGTCACACCTTTGCTGTCGAGCCCCATCAGATTGCGGATCGGACTGCGCGAGCCGTCGGCGGCGACTACATAGCGGCCGCACAACGCGTACTCGCCATCAGGCGTGTCCACTGTGAGCGTCACGCTGGCGTCGTGCGTGCCGGGCGTGCCGTTTTGCTGCACGCCGACCACTTTGCTTTTCCAGCGGATCTCGAGATTCGGCATCTCCTGCGCGCGTTCGAGCAGGAAACCTTCGACGTAGTACTGCTGCAGGTTGATGAACGCGGGCCGGCTATGGCCCGCTTCCGGTTGCAGATTGAACGTGTACACCAACTCGTCTTTCAGGAACACTTTGCCGACATTCCAGCTGACGCCCTTGTCCACCATTCGCTGCCCGCATCCCAGGCGATCGAAAATATCGAGCGAGCGCTTCGAGAAGCAGATCGCCCGCGATCCCGTGGACAACGAACAATCGTCGTCGACCAGCACGACCGGCACGCCCTGCTGCGCGAGATCGATCGCGGTGGCGAGACCCACCGGGCCGGCCCCGACCACGATCACGGGATAGGCCGCCTGTTCCGCGCCGCCCTGCGCGCTCTGTTCGCGGCACGGCTGATATTCGAACGACAGCGTCTGGTAGTTGATACTCATCTTGTGTCTCCGTCCTTCTCCGCTCTGCTGGTCTTGCTGTGCGTCTGTTCTTATCAGGCTTGCAGTGCGTCCCACATTTCCTTGTCGCGCTGCGCGGTCCAGATACGCGGATGCGTGATACCGCTTGCTTCGTCGACAGCACGCGACACGTCGAACGGCAGACAGTGCTCGTAGATGAAGACGTGGCCGAACTTCGGATCCATGGCCTTGCGCGTGTGTTCCATCGCGGCCTTCAGATCGAGTTTCTGTTCGACGGCTTCACGGCCTTGTTGCAGCAGCGTGGTGACGAAATCTTTCGTGTAATCGAGACCCTTGTTGACGTCTTCCGGCGTGGTCAGCGCAGGGCCGCGGCCCGGCACGAGCTTGTCGGCTTTCAGCGCGCGCAATGCTTCGAGCGTGGCCGGCCATTGTTCGAGCTGCGCGTCGCCGCAATAGCAAGCTGCGTCGTACTCGACCAGATCGCCGGAGAACAGCACCTTTTGCGACGGCAGCCATACGACCGTATCGCCCTTCGTATGACCCGCGCCGAGATGCGCGATGCGCACTTCGAGCTTGCCGAGGAACAGCGTCATCTCCTTTTCGAACACCAGCGTCGGCCACGTCAGCCCCGGCACCGTTTCGACGCCCGCAAACAGACGCGGGAAGCGTTCGATTTCCGACTTCATGTCCGCTTCGCCGCGCTCGACGATCATCTCGTATGTGCCGCGGCTCGCGATCACTTCCTGCGCGCCTTCCTCGAAATACGCCGACGCGCCGAGCACGCGCACCGCGTGGTAATGCGACAGCACGACGTATTTGATCGGCTTATCCGTGACGCTGCGAATCTTCGCGATGAGGTCTTGCGCCATGGCCGGCGTGGCGGTGGTGTCGACGATCAGCACGCCGTCGTCGCCGATGATCACGCCCGAGTTCGGATCGCCCTCGGCGGTGTACGCGTAGGCGTTCTCGGATAGCTTGGTCCACGTGACTTTCTTGACTTCCAGGTCGGCCTGGGATGCGAATGCCTTTGCCATGCTTGTCTCCCTCAAAAGTTGGACGTGAGGCGAGACGGCCGGCTGCGCGAATGCCGCGCGGGCTGACGGTATTGGAGGATTGTCTCGCCCCGTTTCTTGACTCTATAACTGCGCCGGTGTGTCGGGGTGAATGCATCTTAGGACGGCGTCAGTTTATTTGTCAATAGCGAAATGTATCGCTATACGCAAATCTTGAGGAGCCTAAGATGATGACAGGAAGGCACAGGCCTTCGGATAACATGGACCCTTTTTCACGGACGAGCGCGAGTGTGAGCAAAGCAGCGAAATCGGCCACGGGCAAAGGCGCGGGCGGCAGCGAGACGGCGGACGGCGGCAAGACGCAGCGCGGCATTCAAAGCGTCGAAGTGGGCGGCCGCGTGTTGCTGGCGCTCGCGCAAGCGCGCACGCCCCTCGCCTTGTCCGACCTCGCCAGCGCGGCGCAACTCGCGCCGGGGCAGGCGCACGCGTATCTGGTGAGCTTGAGCCGGCTGGGCTTGATCAAACGCGACGAGTTGTCGGGCCGCTACGAACCCGGTCCGCTGTCGTTGCGGCTCGGTTTGCTGCACCTGGAAAACCAGCCGGCGTTTCGCGCCGCCGTGCCGCGCGTGGCCGCGTTGGCCGAAGCGATCGGCTTCAGCGTCGCGATCTGTATTGCCGGGCCGCAAGGGCCGACCATTGTTCGCTATGAGCATGCGGGCTTTCCGTTGCACGTCAATTTGCATGTGGGCACGGTGATGTCGTTGCCGGCTACGTCGACGGGACGGGTGTTTTGCGCTTATTCGCGGCGCGAGGTGCTTGACGCAATGTGGTCGAATCAATCGGGCGCGATTGGCAACGCCATGACACCGTCTGACGAAAGCGCCGCCTTCGAAGCCGCGTTGGCCGCAATCCGCGCGCGTGGCCTCGCGTGCAGCGTGGATATGCCGAGTCCGGGCATCAGCAGTCTGAGCGCGCCCGTGCTGGATGCCGACGGCCGCTTGTCGCTGGCGCTGACGGTGATCGGCTCGACCGGTGCGATCGAGGTCGCCGCCGACGGTCCGATCGCGCGTGCACTGCTTGCGACGGCGCGCGACATCGGCGCTGAACTGGCAACCGCCCCTTCCTTGCTGGCAACTTCCGCATCGTGACCGACTCTCTCGACACTTCTCACGCCCATTCCGCCGCCGATGCGAAACCGCAGCGCGGCATCCAGTCGCTCGACAGCACGGGCGAATTGCTGGCCGCGCTGGTCGCGGCGGCTCGGCCGTTGAACCTGCGCGATCTTGCGGCCGCCGCGGGCATGCCGCCGGCAAAGGCGTTTCCGCATCTGGTGAGTCTGCTGAAAATCGGCTTGCTCAATCGCGATGCGTCAGGCTGCTTCGAAGCCGGGCCGCTCGCGCTGGAGTTGGGTTTGATCGGATTGCAGCGCTTGTCGCCGACGCGTGAAGCGGAGCCCGAGGTGGTCGAACTCGCGGCGACGACGGGCATGAGCGTCGCGATGGCGGTGCTCGGTCCGCTTGGGCCGACCGTCGTGCGTCTGGAGGAGTCGGCGCGGCCGCTGCATGTGAGCTTGCGGGTCGGCACGGTGATGTCGCTGGCTAATACGGCGATCGGCCGCGTGTTCGCCGCCTATGTCGCGGACGATGTGCGCGCGGGTTTGCTGGTGCAGGATCATCTGCGGTTGGCGGGGGCGGATGCGGCGGAGGTTTTTGCAGGAAAGCCGGCGCCGGCGGGCAAAGCTAAAGCTGCGGGCGACACGGACGCGGCGTCGGCATTGCCGCCGCTGACGCAAGCCTACGCGCAGCGTCTCGCGCAAATCCGAGCGGATGGGATCGACACTGCCCTCAGCCGGCCTGTTCCGGGCATTAACACGCTGGCCGCGCCGGTGCTGGATCATACGGGCAGCATCTGCCTCGTTCTGGCGTTGATGGGGCCGAGCGGCAGCTTCGACAGTGATTTGGCGGGTGGGCCGGCGCAGACTTTGCGCGCCGCGACGTCGAGGTTGTCGCGGCGGTTTGGGTGGATGGCATAGCACCGCTACCGCCTCAATCCCCCGCCGCCTCCGGCTCATGCGAAGCCAGCCTCGCCTTCGCATGCCGCATCTTCTCGAGCGTCTTCGGCCCGGCCTTGAGCGCGACGCCGATCGCCAGCGCGTCCATGATGCAAAGATGCACGAGCCGCGACACGCCCGGCGTGTTCGGATCGATCGGGCTCGGCACGCGCAGCAGCAGCGGAATATCCACCAGCCAAGCCAGCCGCGAGCCGACATTGGTCAGCGCAATCGTGGTCGCGCCACGCTCCTTGGCAATCTGAATGCTCTCGTTGACTTCAACACTACGACCCGAATGCGAAATCGCGAAAGCCACATCGCCCGGTTCCATCAAGCCCGCGTAAAGACGCTGCAAATGCCCATCCGTAAACGCCGTGGATGCAATATCGAGCCGCAGAAACCGCAGCGCCGCGTCTTGCGCGACCAGCCCCGAGCCCGAACCGACGCCGAAAAAGAACACCCGCCGCGCGCTGGACAACGCCGCGATCGCACTCTCGACCACCGCCGGATCCAGCGCGCCGCGCGCATGCGTGATGCCGTCGACCGCGGCCTCGCCCACCTTGTCCATGAGCGTCTGCACGTCGTCGTCGCGCGCCACCGCCGTGGATGCATAGGGCAACCCGCCCGCCACGCTCTGCGCCAATTGCATCTTGAAGTCGCGCAGACCATGCGCACCGATAGCGCGGCAAAAGCGCGTGACGGAAGGCTCGGACACCTCGGCGCGCTGCGCGAGTTCGGTGATGCTCGCGCGCATCGCGAAGTCGACGTCGCTCAGCACCATCTCGGCGACCTTGCGCTCGGCCGGCCGCAAATTGGCGAGTGCGCTGCGGATGTGGGGAATCAAGTTCGGTGCGGACACCCGGTGTTCCTTCAAAGCGCCCCCAGACCTGTCGCTTCGCGCCAGGCCCCCGACGGGGTGAGA
Organism: Paraburkholderia phytofirmans; assembly: GCF_046028095.1. Classification (GTDB taxonomy): domain Bacteria; phylum Pseudomonadota; class Gammaproteobacteria; order Burkholderiales; family Burkholderiaceae; genus Paraburkholderia; species Paraburkholderia phytofirmans_A. The sequence continues at coordinate 475,830 of NZ_JAQQDJ010000004.1, read as the reverse complement.
AAACCTGGAGCGGCCCGGCGCATTCTCATGCGTTAAATAAATCCGCGTCGCGTCGCAGCTTCAGTGAGCCTAAGGCAAGCTCGTATCAACCTCAAACGGCAACACGCGGGTCAGACCAGCCTGCGTCCACTCTCCGTATCGAACAGATGAATATGCTCGGCCGGCAAACGCAGCGTGACGCGCTGGCCGGGCTCGATTTTCGAGCGCTGACGCGTCGTCACGCACCACGTGCTGCCGCCTATTTTCCCGTACAAGTGAGTCTCCGCACCAGTCGGCTCGACCACTTCGACTTCCATCGTCGCGTCCGGTGCTTGCGTCATGGTTTCGATGTGTTCCGGCCGCACGCCGAGCGTGACCTTCGCGCCAACCACCGCCGACGCGGGCGCACCTTCCAGCACGATCTCGCCGCCGTCCGTGAGTTTCAGCGTGAGGCCCCGACCTTGCGCGCGGTTCGCAATCACGCCTTCGGCAAAGTTCATCGACGGCGAGCCGAGAAAGCTCGCCACGAACAGATTCGCCGGATGGTCGTACAGTTCCAGCGGCCGGCCGATCTGCTCGATCCGCCCCGCGTTCATGACGACAATGCGGTCCGCCATCGTCATGGCTTCGATCTGATCGTGCGTGACGTAGATCACCGTATTCTTCAGCCGCTGATGCAGCGCCTTGATTTCGGTGCGCATCTGCACGCGCAGCTTGGCGTCGAGATTGGACAACGGCTCGTCGAACAGGAACAGCGAGGGCTCGCGCACAACCGCGCGGCCCATCGCCACGCGTTGCCGCTGGCCGCCCGAGAGCGCGCGCGGCAAACGATCCAGATAGCCGCCGAGGTTCAGCATCTTCGCCGCGGCTTCGATCCGCGGCTTGAAACTCGCCGCCGACTCCTTGCGAATCCGCGGCCCGAACGCGATGTTTTCGTAGACGGACAAATGCGGATACAGCGCGTAGCTCTGGAACACCATCGAGATATTGCGCTGCTGCGGCGCGAGAGTGTTCGCGCGCGTGCCGCCGATCATCAGATCGCCGCCGCTGATTTCCTCGAGCCCCGCCACCATGCGCATCAACGTGCTCTTGCCGCAGCCCGACGGCCCGACCAGCACGACGAACTCGCCGTCGTCGATGTCGAGATCGATGCCGTGCACCACTTGCGTGTCGCCATAGCGTTTGAAGATGCCGCTCAGTTGCACTGCTGCCATGCTGTCCTCATCGTCTTGCCTGGTTGACTCGATCTCGTGCTGCTTTTGCGCGTTGCTTCAGTCGATTCAGAGCGACTCGAGCGTCAGTTCTTCCGCCATCAAACGGTTGCCGGCCATCAGGCCGCCGTCTACCGGCAACGCGACGCCGGTAATGACGCGCGCCATCGGCGAGGCCAGAAACAGCACCGCGTCGGCGATGTCGTCGGGCGTCGCGAAGTCGCGCAACGGGTACCACTTTTTCAGATCCTCGAAGACCTGCGGGTTCTTGTCGACGCGCGCCTGCCACGCCTGCGTCTTCACCGTTCCCGGACACACGATGTTCGCGCGAATGCCGTAGCGGCCGAGTTCGAGCGCGAGCGCCTTCGTATAACTGATGAGCCCGGCCTTCGCCGCGCTGTACGCCGGATGACCGAGCGCGGCCATGCCGTTCACCGAACCGATCAGCACCAGCGCGCCGCGCTGCCGCTCGATCATCGACGCGCGCACCGCTTCGACCGTGTGATACGTGCCGTTCAGATTCAGATGAATGTCGCGCTGCCAGCTCGCGACGTCGGTCGTGGCGAGCGTCAGACCTTCTGCCGCGCCCGCGTTGGCGACCAGCACGTCCACCGGACCGCGCAACTCGACCGCGGCGGCCACCGCTTGCTGCACTGCGGCGGCGTCGCCGAGATCGACCGCAATCGGCGTGACATGCGCCTCGCCGAGCTGCGCGCTCAGAGCCTTCAGCGCGGCGGCGTCGATGTCGAGCGCCAGCACCGTATCGCCCTGCTCCACGAAGCGCTTGCACAACACGCTGCCGATGCCGCCGCAAGCGCCCGTTACCAACACCACACGATTCATTGTCCGCCTCGCTGTTCAACCAAGCCGCCAGCCCGGATTAGCGTGTAAATTTCCTACAAATCCGCATTCGCCGCAGTTGCTTGGTCATCCCGAAGATTGGGTATCCGTGACATCACGTTGCGCAGAATATCCCTGCTTTACAGCATCTTAGGCACAAAACGGCCTAGGAAAAAATATGGCAGACCCTACGTGACAAGCTATTTTGCGTCATGTAGGATTTTTTCAAACAATTCAACCCGAAGCGGCCGGCGACGGCAGCGAACCAACCCCACCATTGCTGGATGGGACCGGAGTAAGCGCTAAAGCGCTAACTCCGTTCGACACAGGAGAGAGAGAAATGTCGTTGCATGCCCGTGCTTCCCTCGCGCTAGGCAAAGTTGCCGTGGCGCTCGCGTTTGCAGGTATTGCCGTCGCGGCTCACGCCGACACGGTCCGCGTGACCGTCGCGCACTACAGCGACGCGACCGCGCCGTACTTCGAAAAAATGGCCCGTAACTTCGAGAAGGCCAATCCCGGCACGACGATCAAGATCGAAGACGTGAACTGGGACACGCTGCAGCAGAAACTGCAGACAGACATTTCCGGCAACGCCAACGCCGACCTCGCGATCGTCGGCACGCGCTGGCTGCTCGACTTCGTGAAGGACGACGTCGCCGAGCCGCTCGACGGCTACATGGACGCGAACTTCAAGAGCCGCTTCATCGGCCCGTTCCTCGCGCCGGGTGAAATCAACGGCAAGGTGTACGGCCTGCCGATCGCCGCGTCCGCGCGTGGGCTGTACTACAACAAAGACCTCCTCGCGAAAGTCGGCTATCCCGACGGTCCGAAGACCTGGAACGACGTGATCGAAGCGTCGAAGAAACTGAAGGCGCAGGGCATTGCCGGCTTCGGTCTGCAAGGCAAGGAAATCGAAACCGACGTCTACTATTACTACGCCCTGTGGACCAATGGCGGCGACGTGGTCGGCAAAGACGGCAAGGCGGCCTTCAATTCGCCGGCCGGCATCAAGGCTGCCACGCTGTACAAGACGATGATCGACCAGGGCCTGACGCAACCGGGCGTGACCGGCTATAGCCGTGAAGACGTACAGAATCTGTTCAAGCAAGGCCGCGTCGCGATGATGATCTCCGCACCGTTCCTCGCCAAACAGATCAAGAAGGAAGCGCCGAACCTGAAGTACGGCATCGATCCGATTCCGATGGGCACGGCGCACGCCACCTACGCCGTCACGGATTCAATCGTGATGTTCAAGAACTCGAAGGTGAAGAAATCGGCGTGGAAGTTCCTCGACTATCTGTTCACGAAGGAACCGCGCGTGGAGTTCACCACGACCGAAGGCTTCCTGCCGACCACCAAGGCTGAGGCGACCGATCCGGCATTCAACGACCCGGACACCAAGGCCTTCGTCGCGCTGCTGCCGACTGCCCACTTCGCGCCGACGGTGACCGGCTGGGAAGACACCGCGAAGGCCGTGACCGACGCAATGCAGTCGATTTACCTGGGCAAGGCGAAGCCGGCCGACGCGTTGAACGCGGCGGCCACGCAGGCGAACAAGTCGCTCGGCAAGTAACACGCGCAGTCTCGTAGTGATCCGCTGAACCCGCAACGCGCGCCGCCCCTGCAAAGGCGGTGCGCGTTTCGGTCGTAATGCACTATCCGGCCCATCCCGTCGCGCCCGCTCATTAATGCGGACGCGTCTTACGATCGAGCACGCATGAGCCGCTCCGCTTCTTCGCGCCTGCAAGCGCCCTGGTTGCTGATTGCGCCGAGTCTGGTCCTGGCGCTTTTCATCATCAGCTATCCGATTTTCAACATCGTGTGGCAATCGCTGCACGAGGTCTCGCGCTTCGGCGCGATTCGCGATTTCACGGGTCTGCAGAATTTCTACACGATCTTCAGCGACCCCGCGTTTCTTGCCGCCGCCAGGCGGACCCTTGTCTGGACTGTGTGCGTGGTGGGCGGCACGGTGCTGATCTCGGTGCCCGTTGCGCTGGTGCTGAACCAGGATTTCTATGGACGCGGTGTGGCGCGCACGATCGTGATGCTGCCGTGGTCCGTCTCGCTGACCATGACCGCCGTGGTCTGGCGCTGGGCTTTCAACGACGATTACGGCATGGTCAACGTCACGTTGCAGCGGCTCGGCCTGATCAGCGGTCCGATTCATTGGCTGGCCACGCCGGAACTCGCGTTTCCCGTCGAAATCGCAGTCGGCATTCTGGTGTCGGTGCCATTTACGGTGACAATTCTGCTCGGCGGTTTGTCCTCGGTGCCCGGCGATATTTATGAAGCCGCACGCATGGACGGCGCAAGCGCCTGGCAGCAGTTTCGCAAACTCACCATGCCTCTGTTGCGGCCGTTCATCAACATGACGATTCTGTTGAACGTGATCTACGTGTTCAACTCGTTTCCGATCATCTGGGTGATGACACAGGGCGGTCCCGACAACAGCACGCACATTCTCGTCACGTATCTTTATGAGCTCGGCTTCCGGCTCGGGCGTCCCGGCGAAGCCGCGGCGGTGTCGCTGATCATGCTCGTCATGCTGTTCATTTTCTCGATCGCCTATCTGCGCCTGCAGCCCGCGAAAGAAGGAGATCCGTCATGAGTCTCAGCGTCAAGATGAAGCGCTCGCTGTGGTGCTGGCTCGCGTTGTCGCCGCTGGTCGTAGTGGTGCTGTTTCCGTTTGCCGTCATGCTGTTCACCGCGTTGAAGCCGGCTTCCGAGATTTTTGTTTATCCGGCGCGCTGGTTGCCTGTGCATTGGCAGTGGAGCAATTTCTCCGATATGTGGGTGGCGGCGAATTTCGGCGTGGCGCTGCGCAATAGCACGGTGATCAGTTTGCTGTCGACCGCGCTTGCGCTGGGCGTCAGCTTGCCGGCGGCGTATGCATTGGCCAGATTCCCGTTTCGAGGACGTGGGCTTTACCGCCAGTTTCTGCTGGTCACGCAAATGTTGTCGCCGATTCTGCTCGTGGTCGGCCTGTTCCGCCTGGCAGCGATGATTCCTTATGGCGACGGCAACCTGGTCGATTCCAAGATCGGCGTGATCGTCTCTTACGCGGCCTTCAATATCGCGTTTGCCGTGTGGATGCTGTCTTCGTACTTTCAGACGGTGCCGCGGGATCTGGAAGAGTCGGCGTGGCTCGAAGGGTGCGGACGGACCAAGGCGGTCTTCAAAGTGTTCCTGCCGCTCGCGGTGCCTGCGATCGTCGTCACCGCGATCTTCACGTTCATCAACGCGTGGAACGAGTTCGCCGTGGTCTATACCTTGATCCGCTCACCCGAGAACAAGACGCTGACCGTGCAGGTGACCGACATGGTCGCCGGGAAATACGTGGTCCAGTGGCATCTGGTGATGGCCGCCACGCTCTGCGCGACATTGCCGGTTTCGGTGGTGTTCGCGTGGTTGCAGAGGTATCTGGTGAAGGGGCTCGCGTTGGGCGCCGTGAAATAGATGCTGGGGCAAGCGCGAAACTGCATGAGCAGGTCGCGCTCGCCGTATCTTTCGCTTTCGTGTTACTCCGTGCCGCGCACAATCCGCAGATCGCGCTCGACGCCATCGCCCAATGCGGCCAGCGCTTTCTTGTAGGGTTCGCTGTCGTAAGCGGCGATGGCCGCTTCGTAGGTCGGAAACTCGATCACGACCGTCCGCTCCTTCAAGCCTTGCTCACGTGCCTCTTCCGCTGCGCCACGCACGATGAACTTGCCGCCGGCAGCCGCCACCGCGGGCGCGGCGAGCTGCGCATACGCGGCGAGTTTGGTTGCGTCCTTCGTCGCGCGATATGACGTCACCCAGTATCCCTTGCTCATTTGATGCTCCTTTCAACGTTGGAAAAGCAGTCGTTGTCGTGCACGACGGCGAACAGGGATTATGACGCCTCGCAGCATCCCCATTGCGCGCGTGGTCAATCGCTCCAACTGCGGCAGGTGAATTGTAAGACGCCGGCTCGCGTTCCGTCACGAGGGCAGTCCTGCAAATACTGGCAATACGGGTTACGCTGGCTGCGGATTTCGCTTTGACACAGGACCGGAACACAGCAATGACCCAAGCGCTCACAATCGATTTTGTCTCCGATATCGCATGCCCCTGGTGCGCGATCGGCCTCTCCTCGCTCCAACGCGCGCTCTCGCGTCTTGGCGATGCCGTCGACGCGCAAATCGTCGTGCATCCGTTCGAATTGAATCCGGATATGGGACCGGACGGCGAGGCCATTGTCGACTATCTCGGCAAGAAATATGGCCGTACGCCGGAGCAGATCGCCGAAACACAGGCCGCGATCCGCGAGCGCGGTGCGAGCGTCGGTTTTACTTTTGGCCCGCGCAACCGCGTGTACAACACCTTCGACGCGCACCGTCTGTTGCATTGGGCCGGCATCGAGGGCAAGCAGTTGCCGCTCAAATTGGCGCTGCTGCAGGCATATCACTCCGACGGCAAAGATCCGAGCGATCACGAAGTGCTGGTCGAAGCCGCGCAGTCCGTTGGGCTCGATGCCGTGAAGGCGCGTGACGTACTGCAAAAACAAACCTATGCCGCTGAAGTTCGCGCAGAGGAACGGAATAACGAGGCAATGGGTATTCAGTCGGTGCCGGCCATTATCTTCAACCGTCGCTACCTGGTGAGCGGCGGACAGCCTGTCGAAACTTTCGAGCAGGCCATCCAGCAGATTCTGGCTGAAGCGGAGAACGAGGGTTCACAGGAGACGTAACGCAGAGCGTCGCGCCCTGATCGTGCCGAGCATGACAACGCATGCCCTGCAAAAAACAGGGCATGCGTGTTCACATTATTCGACGCGAGCCTGCCTAGAACGCGTGACGCATGCCCACGGTGACCGCCACTTGCGTGTTCGTCGCGGACGGCGACAACGTGTTGATCATGGCATGCGAGAGGACGGAGTCCGCAGGCGCACCGTGCACGTTCTGATAGACGCCTTCGAGATAGAAGTCCGTGCGTTTGCTGATCGAGTAGTCGGTTTGCAGCATGGCCGTATTCCATCCCGGCGACGAACCGTTATACGCGCCATGCGTGTACGTGTACTCGCCGGATACGCTCAACGCCGGCGTAAGCGCGTACTTTGCGTTCACCTCGTAGTTGTCGAGACGCAGCGAACCGCCCAGCGATCCCGCGGACGTATCGCCCGAACCGAGGTAGCTGCCCGTGCCGAACGAGAACACGCCCGACGCGTTGTCGATCTGAGTGTGGCTCCAAACCAGCCCGACCGTGGCCGGCCCGAACGTGTAGTTACCACCCAGCGACCAGATACGCTGGCGTTGTGCGAGGAAGTTCGCGCTTGCATCGCCCGAAGTCACCGCGCCGCTGCCATTGCCCGCGTTGTTCAGTTGCAGATAGCCGGCGGCAAGATTCACCGGACCTTGCGCATACGAAACGCCGAAACCGTAAGACCGGTTATTCCCGAAGTCGCCCGCCTTGTTGCTGAACGAGTACATCGTTTCGAACGTAACGCCGCGGTAAGTCGGGCTCGCGTACTTGACCGAGTTGTTGATCACGACGGAATTCGCAGCAAGATTGTCGTTTTCGAACGGATGCGCGGCCATGCTGCCGCCCCACGTGTTGAACTCCGCGGTGAGCGGTCCGACGAGGTCGTTCATCACGTCGAACTGGCGGCCGAACGTCAAGGTGCCGTACGGATCGCTTTGCAGGCCGACCCATGCCTGAGAACCGAAACCATCGCCGGAGAATGCCTGGGCGCCGTTATTCAGCAGGAAACCTTGCTCGAGTTTGAAGACCGCGTGCAAGCCGCCACCCAGATCCTCTGAGCCCTTGAGGCCGAACACCGTGTTCTGGGTCGAGCTGCTCACTTCCTGCCAGTTGCTGTGCCCAAACTGATTGTTCGTGTAAACCAATCCCGTATCGATGAGGCCGTAGAGCGTCACGCTGCTTTGCGCATGCGCCGACATCGTAAATGCGCCGAAGAGCGCGGCCGCGAGTAAAGACTTTTTCATACTTGTTGGCTCCGTGATCAAGCGGTAATTGAGGGTATCAATTGCTCTTTCCACCAGCGCCGTGAACACGCATGCAATACATTTACAACCGTTGTTGCGCAAACTGCGAGAAGCATAAGTAATTATTGGATGTTTATTGCGCGACACGTTAATTCAATGGCTATGCCAAGGCGTGCGCTTATCTATTGCATGGTTTTCAAGTCGGCTCAGTCGGCGCATGCTAGCCAGCGCGGCGGAAACGAGCCCCCCGATCATAGGGCGATGAAAATAAATGCGGTGTCAAAAAAATAAGCGGCGTGGCGTCAAAAGAACAATGAGGGGCCGAAGCTTAACGTGTTGCAGCGTGTGCCGGAAGTCAGTGTGGCGCGATATTAACGACAAAAATCGTGCGAAAGGATTATGTAATTTAACGTTAAGAACTCGTTTCAGTTCATCGATTCGCGGTCGTCCAATGCTTCCTGAAACTGCCGCTTAAGGTTCTCTTAAGGGACCGGCTTACATAGTTCGGCCACTCGCGGTTCGTCTTGCCGCAACAGCACGACGTCATTCCCGACGACTTCTTCCTGGCGGCGGCCTGCAATCCAGCGGGTCGGCCGCCGCTTCTCCATTGCCACGACATCCATGAACATTCATAGAATTCTGGAGCGGGCCCGTCTGCGGCCCACGTTCCCACGAGTCCTGGTGCTGGAGTTTTTTCAAGAGCACGCTCGTGACCACTTCACAGCTGAACAGGTCGATAAGCTTCTCAACGAAGACATGCGCAACATGAGTCTCGCCACGGTCTATCGCGTGCCCGGTCAACTCGTGAATGCGGATCTATTGTCTGGCGTGGCCTTTGGCGACGGCCGCATGGTCTACGAACTCAATGACGGAGCCCGGCACGATCACCTCGTTTGCACGGTCTGCGGTCGAATCTATGAGTTCTTCGATGCGGAAATCGAGGCGCGACAGCAGTCTGTCGCGAACAGCCTCGACTTCGCGGTGACGGGACGTCAGCTGGTTCTGTTCGGCATGTGTTCCGACTGTAGAAAGAGCGACGCGCAGGCGAATGCCTTAGCCAGGAGATAAACACTCGCGGCGCCGCTCATTAGCTCATACTTGTGCCGCTGAAGCTTCTGCCGCTGAAGCCGCTGCGGCTGCGAACGCTCGGAAGTTCGCCGGCGTGGCAAAGGCGAGATACTGTTTCTGCATCTCTTCCGTCAGCACCTCGATCAGCAGAACGTTTTCGATCCACAACTCGATCACATCGAAAAAGTCGCGGCCGCGCGTGCAGCGCACCGCGCGCCAGCCTTCCCGCTTGCCGATCGCGAATACTTCCTCCGGGGAAAGTTTGCTCGCGACGGCTATGTGAAATGCGCTGTATTGCGAGGCTGTGCTCGACCCTGGAACAAATGAGCCCTGCTCGCCGCCGGGGCTCAGGACGCGATCGTTGGGATAGGTCTCGATGATCGAGCCACGATCGTCACCGGCAATGGCCATCCACGAATCGGGAAAGGAAGGGAACGGGGCGTGGAATCCGCCCCACAGTTCGGCAATGACGCGTGCGACGTTTTCCGGATTGTGTGCCGGGATGGAAGCGTGAAACAGCATGAGTGACCTCGGTCAAAAATTTACAGTGCGGGATCGGTCCTTGTATACGTTTTAGAGGCGATCTTTTTCAAACCGCTTTATTGGTTATCTTGTGCTTCGGCACATGTCGCAGTGCACGGGGCGTGCTGCGAATCAGCAATTCATAAGCATTGGGCGGCGATACTCGCACTCGGTGGATGCACCGTCAAGTGGGGGTATTACCGCCATTTTTCGTGTGAGGAATTGCGTTGCGATTCGCGACCTTTTTTCTTTTTGATGGTGCGGATCGTCGCAACTAGAACGCCTGCATCGCAAGCATCGTGGCTTATTGCTTCCTGAAGGCGCTGTACAGCGTCTTAGCAAGCGCGGTCAACTCACCACCGCTCTCGCGAAGCGACGCGATCTCCGCACCGCTCTCCAGCGTCCGTTCCACCCTGCCACTTCGATCGCGCTCGATGGCGTCCAGCACAGCCTGCGGCAGCGCGGACAGTCGGTCGACCACGTCGAAATCGCCTAAGCCCGTGAGCATAGGGTTGTCGGAGCCGCTGAGCATGGACCGCGCGTCAGCCTTGAAGAGCACCAACGGTTTGCCCGCGTGCCACGCCAACGACGCCTCGACAACCGTGCCTTCATCGGCAACGCGGCCGTTGAGATTGGCGACGACCACATCGCAACGCCTGAGCAACTGATACGTATCCAGACTGAAGATTGCACGGTCGAGCATGTCCGCGGCTTCTTCAACCGACGCGCCGAGTTTCTCGAGTTCCGGCTTCAGCTTCGCAAACTCGAGACCGTCGCGATGCGGAAGAAATGTCGTCAAACCCGCAGCCTCCAGCGTGGCTGCAATCGAATCCATTTCGGTTCGTTCGGCTGCGTTGAAAAGCGGACCAGCGCAATACACTCGTGGCATCTTTTTTCCTCTCCTGAGGACGGAGAAATCGTGAAGTATTCTCGCAACGCGTGCCGGCATGCGACTGCGCTGCGAGGACCGTTTACGATAACCATCGAGGAAGCAAAGTCAATGCAGAGCGTCGGCCGCTTATGGCCCGGCACACCCGGCGCGCAGACAAGTACCTGTGTTACGCGCTACGCCGCCCTCTGGCGCTCCGCTCAGTCGTAATGCCGATGCTTGTGGTGACGCTTGCCCGATCGGCCACCGCGGGAATAGTCGTCGGCGTAGGAGTTGGAGCGCGAGATGTTGCCGCCGAGCGCCGAACCCGCGCCACCGCCCAAGGCTGCGCCGACGAGACCACCGCCGCGACCGCCCATCGCATTGCCTGCCGCCGTGCCTGCACCGCCGCCCAGCGCGCCGCCGATAATGGCACCCGTGCGCTCCCTGCGGTTCGACGTGACCGCGCCGCCGGCGCCGCCACCCACTGCGCCGCCGAGCACGGCGCCCGTGCTGCCGCCCACCGCGCCGCCCAGCGCAGCGCCCGCCACGCCGCCGAGCGCGCCACCAAGCGCGTTGTTCATATCGCCGGCCATTGCCGACAACGACGCCGAAGCCGTGAGCGCTGCAACGGCAACAATCTTGAGGATTCTCATCGACATAAAAAGCTCTTTCACTGTTGTTGACGGCGCCGAGTATAACCGCGCTTTTGAAAGGCTTCTGTAACCACGTCGCGCGACATCGGTAAGACGTGTAACAAAATGATCGAAGGGTCGAGAGCGGAGGCTTTTATCGGTTCAAGCCGAACAGAAAGAGAAGATCATTCGTTGCTTCTTGAATATCTGTCGGATAGCTAATCATATTGATGATCGCGCCGACGATACTGGCGAGCTGCCGTAGACCGGCAGCCCGCCAACCGCTCACTTGAATTTTATCCGCGCCGCTTCTTTTTCAACTCCACGGTCTCGAACAATTCGTAGTTCTGCGTCGGCACTTGATCGGCGCCGGGCGCGTGATAGTAGTTCATCGTGATGGTGGTCTCGCCGCCCGGATGCCCCGGATCATGATCGAACACCGCGATCCCATAACCGGTGCCGGTATCGCGTTGCGCCGACCAGATCGCGTCTTCCACGGCGTCCGCGTTCGCGCGCACGAATGTCCCGGCCGTCGTGCCGGCCACCGGGCGGTTGGGACGCGTGAAAATACGCGCCTGCGGCAGCCCCGTGCCGACATCCACGCCATAGACGTCCAGCGGCGCGCTCGTGCCGCCGCCGCCGAGTATCAGGTGAATCGTGCCGTGGCTCGTATCGAACGTCGATGCGCCCGACGACACCGCCGACATCACCGGTTTCGGCTGCAACGTATCCACCGGCCGGCCCGTCGCGATGTCGGTACCCTTGTTGTGGTTGCATCCGCGCACGGGGTAGCTGCGCTCGTAGTCGTGATCGTGACCGCACAGCACCAGGTCCACACCGTAGCGATCGAACAGCGGCAACCAGGCCTCGCGGATGCCCTTATCGGACCCGTTGCCGGTCTTCGACGAACTCAGCGCGTCCTGATGCATCTGCACGATGATCCAGTCGACCTCGTCGTCTGCGGCGGCATGGTGCAGTGTCTTCTCGAGCCAGCGCGTCTGCTCGCCGGCGCTATAGCCACGCACATAGAGCGACGTGCCGGGTTGAACGGGCGGATTGCCGGTGCTCGCAACCGGCACCAGTGGAGCCGGGCCGGCAACGAACGCGGCCGCGTCCTGATAGACGACGTCGTCGGCATCGAGCGAAATGAACAGCACGGAGCTGACGCGGAAGCTGTACCAGCGGCCCTGAAAGCGCGTGTGGTTGTCCGGCAGCGTATAGCGTGCAAGATACGAAGCGAGGCCTTGTTCGCCGTTGTGAAACTCGAGCTCGTGGTTGCCCGGACACGGCATCCACGGCCGGTTCGACGCGGACGTCTGGCAGTTGTTGCCGAAGTCGCGCCACACGTCCGGCTGGTGCATCGGATTCAGATTGGCGTAACACAGGTCGCCGTTGAGCAAATGAAAAAGCGGCTGAAAGCGCTCGACCGCCTGCACCGCGAAGCGGCTTTGCGGCGACGACAAAACCCAGCCGGTATTCGGCGTCGCGAGATCGCCATAGCTGGTCCAGCGGAACGGCGCACGTCCGCGCGGCGCAGTACGGAAACTGGCCGTGAAGGGCTGCGCCGCGTTGCTGTCGTTGTCGGCGGTCACTTCGTATTCGTAGCTCGTATCGGGCTTCAGGTCTCGCAGCCGCGCGTGATACGTGAACACGACCTCGCCGTTCAGGCCATCGGTATAGGTGCTTTGGACGCCATGCACCGTATGTTTGCCCTCGCGTGCGCCGCTCACGCGCACCTGCGGGTTGACCGCCGGCGCAAGCGACGCCCACGACACCGTGACCTCACGGGCAGGATCGTTGCCCCATGTCAGGTGGACCTGCTCCGGTGTGCCGTCGGGTACACTGTTCGCCGCGCGCGCGGCCGATGAGAGCGTGCCCGCCGCCGTGGCGAGACTGGACGCGCCGGCAAACTTCAGGAACCCGCGACGCGAGACGATGGAAGCGCCTTGATCGGTCGGCGAAGCCTTAGCGATTTTTTTGTTCGACATGTCTGGTGTTGTTGTACGGGGTGGAAGGACGCCGACGCGCAGGCCGGGCACACCGCGCTCTTCGTGAACGGCGAGTGCGCTGAAGACCGGCGCGCAACGGAGACGACCAGCCATCGTAGTCGCCAGGCTATGACAGTCAGATGAAACCGCGTGAGGCGCGAAGCGTTCGCCGCCATTCGAAGCGCAAGGGCGTGGCGACGACGCATGCAGAGAATTAACGGACAATTGACGACACTCAGAACAGAGTGCCGCATTTGCCGGCGCATGGATTCCATCATGAATCATGCGACCGGCGGCAAAGCATCACTCACGTCTGCGGATTCGTGTCGTCCGTGGACTGGGTGTTGTCGGCGACGTCCTGCTTGTCGTCGTCTTTCTTTTCGATCATTGATTCCAGCTTGCCTGCGCCTTCAAAACCGGCGATAGCGGCGATGCCTTTCGTTAGCAAACCCGCTTCCGGATCCACTTTTTCTGCTGCTTCAACCGCGGCGATCGCCCCCGCAATCTTTCCTGCTTCGTCCAAGAGTCCCATGGCGCTCTCCTCGAGAAAAAGTGAGTTTGCATCGTCTCACGATCTCGACGCCTTGTCGTCAAATGTAAAACCGAAATGACGATTAGCTGACACCACTGAAAGGCAACGCGAAACTTTCCGTTTGGTAAGTGTCGCGCCTATCGCCGCGGCGGCTGTGGGTTATTCGCCGGATTGGTATCGAATCGGGAAACGCGTTGTATGCCGTCTTCACGGACCAACCGCAATAGTTCGGTCTCCATGATATCGGCGGCATCTTTGCCGTAGACTTCGGCGCCATTCACATAGACCGTAAACGACCGCAAGTACTTCGCTTTCTTCTCCGGGTTCTCGATCGTCTCACGGGTCCATTGATAGAGCGGATAATTTTCCGTGCCTTCGCGTTCAGCTTCGCTCACATAGTCGGCGAATGCATCGAACTGGCATTTCAACGTCGCGTCGTGCCTGCGCAGAACATCATGGAGTGCGGCATGCGACGCGCAGGCCGGGTCAGCATGTAACGTGTCGGCCAGTTCCGGCGAGACAGTAATCCGCAGTTGGAATTGCAAGGCAGGTTCCATAGTCGCCTCAGTGTCGGCATTCATGAATGCTCATTCTTTATCCGCGGAATGCGCGGCAACCTTTTCTTCGATCCGCGCAATCTCGTGGCTTTGCACCGGCTTGCCGAGTAGAAAGCCTTGGGCATGCGTGCACCCGCATACGCGCACGAAATCAAGTTGCTCTTGCGTCTCGATGCCTTCCGCCGTGGTCGGTATGCCGATTTCCCGCGCCAACGCGACGATCCCGCGCACTACCGCCGCCGATTCTCGACGATGCACGGACTCCTTGACGAACGAGCTATCGATCTTGAGCTTGTCGAACGAAAAGCGCACGAGGGTCGACATGGTCGAAAAGCCGGTGCCAAAATCGTCGAGCGCGAGACCGATGCCTAACGCACGCAGCCTGCCGACGTTGCGCCGGGTCACGACATCGTCGTTCAGCAGCACCGTTTCCGTGACCTCGATATTCAGGCGCTGCGGCGGGAGCTTCGTCTTGCGGAGAATCGCCGAAACGGTCGAAGCAAACGACTCCTCCCGCAATTGCACCGGCGATACATTCACGGCGACGGTGACTTTGTCTCGCCACGTCACCGCTTCCTTGCACGATTGCAGCAAAGCCCACTCGCCCAAAGAGAGAATGAGGCCTGTACGTTCGGCGGTAGGAATGAACGCGGAGGGTGAGAGTTCACCGCGCGTGGGATGGGTCCAGCGTATTAGCGCCTCGCGACCCGACACCGCACCGCTGCTGAGATCGACAATGGGCTGGTACTCCATGCGCAAACCGCTGAACGAATGCAGCGCGCCTTCCAGATCGCTGCGCAGAAGGCTCAGGCTTTCATCCGACGCGTGCTTCGCGGCGTCGAAAATAGCGAATGCGCTTTTGCCGCTGCGTTTCACGGCATACAACGCGCGGTCGGCGCAAATCAGCAGTTGCGGGCCGGTTTTCGCGTGGTCTGGATAGAGCGAGACACCCACGCTCGCGCCGATATGCACCAGCGCCTCGCGCAACGCGAACGGGCGCGCCAAAGTCTTCACGATGCGGTCCGCCAGAATGCGTACGTCGCGAGCGTCACCCATGCCATCGGAAAGCGCCACGAACTCATCGCCAGCCAGGCGTCCGACGAGGTCGCCGCTCGGCAACACTTCACGCAAGCGAATTGCGGCTTCCTGAAGGATCTGATCGCCGGCGGCATGGCCCAGGCTGTCATTGATGGCCTTGAATCCGTCCAGATCGATCAGTAGAACAGCGAACGATCGATCTTTGCGCAGCGCGCCCATCTCCGTGCGTTCGAGCAGCAGTTCGCTGATACGCGCGCGATTCGGCAAGCCGGTGAGGCTATCGTGATGGGCGAGCCGGTGGCTGTTTTCCCGCGCCAGAAGCAACGCGACCGTGTCGCGATTGCTGCGCAGCGCGACGGTAAAGAAGCCGGCGGCGCAGAACGGCGCCTGGAAAAGCAGCACCAGTTTGCCGGAGCCGGGCGACAGCGCCGCCCCGACAGCCAACAATCCGAGAATGAACGTGATCTGCAGCAATACGAGCCGAGGGGTGCCCGCATTACGGCCGGCCAATCCGCCAATAACGCCCACGGCGCAAACGTTGCCGAGCAGGAACAGTGTCTGGTCTCCGCTGATATTGCACAGCAAGGTGCCATAGCCGAACAGCACGCTCCAGAGAAGGCTCGCGAACAGAAACGCGGAGGTAGGAGTCGGCTGACCGTTGGCGCTGCGCGAGCAGCACAACCAGATCAATGCGAGCCGGGCAACCAGCAATGCGACAACGGCGCTGCCCCAACTCGCGTAAAGAGCCTTGGGATAAAGGTAGTAAGCGGTGGCGCAGACGCTGATTTCACAGATCGACGCAAACACGATCGAGGCGGTTCGCGTGAACAGATTGGCGAGCAATATCTGGCGATTATCCGCGCTCAGATCCTGAGAGGAAGAGACGACCCACTTGAAAAATGGAGACCTTGGTTCGCTGAAAGCCATGACCTACGCATTTTTGATGGTTGATAAATCGAAACCCGCGCGTGTCGCGATTATTACGTAAACGTAGAGGATCGGGTTAAATCGACTGAGGAAACGAGTCGACCTCTCTCCGGATCGGAAAAAGTGACCTACCGCGAGCCACGTGCTTTGCGCCTGGTCCGCGCCTGTTCGCGCTGCATATCGGCGTGCTCGCGGATCATATCGATGAGCGCCCGTAACCCGGCCGGCGCGTGACGGCGGCCTGGATAGTACAAACACAGCCCGTCCAGTGGCGGAGTCCAATCCTCCAGCACGCGCACCAGCGTGCCCGCCCGCAGATCCGCAGCGACATTCCATTCGGTCAGATAGGTCAGCCCGAGGCCGGCGCGCGCCGCTTCCAGCATCAAACCCGGTTCATCGAGCGTCAGCGCGCCTTTTCCGTCGATCCGCATCGTTTCGCCGCGGCGCTCGAATTCCCATTGATAGATCGCGCCGCTCGGCATGCGCGTGCGGATACAGCGGTGCGCGAGCAGATCGGCGGGCGTGCGCGGCGCTTTGTGTTGCGCGAAGTAAGCGGGACTGCCGACGACCGCGAAGCGCTGCTTGTCGCCGAACGGCACCGCGATCATGTCCTGCGGCACCGTTTCGGCCAGACGGATACCCGCGTCGAAACCTTCGACGACGATGTCGACCAGCCTGCCCTCGGTGACGAGATCGAGCTTCATGTCGGGATAGCGCTGCAAAAACGCGATGAAGAGCGGCATGGCTTGCTTCGCCGCGCCCACCGAGGCATTGATGCGCAACGTGCCCGACAGCGTGTCGCGAAAGCTGCCGGCCTGCTCGATTGCGACGCGGATCGTGGACAGCGCGGGCGCCACGCTATCCACGAATTGCGCGCCCGCTTCCGAGAGCGACACGCTGCGCGTCGTGCGATTGAAAAGCCGGACGCCGATGCGCGCTTCGAGCGCCGCCACCGCATGACTGAGCGCGGACGTCGACACGCCGAGTTCGGTCGCGGCCGCCCGAAAGCTGCGATGGCGCGCAACGGCCAGAATCGCCTCCAGTTCACCCAGACCCGAAGTTTTCATTGTCCCAAATCGTTCAACGTGACGTGCTTGATTGTACGGCTAGTCAACGCAATGGCCACGGTCTATTGTGGTTCGTTCGAAACTTCTTTGGAGCAAGGCATGCAGATCATCGACAGGATTTACATCGACGGCGCGTTCATTACGCCACACGGCAGCGAAATGTTCGATCTTTTCAATCCGGCGACGGAGCAGGTGATCGGCCAGGTGCGCCTCGCCGACGCGCAGGACGCACGCGATGCTATCGCCGCCGCGAAGCGCGCGTTTCCCGCCTTTTCGCGCACCAGTCCGCGTGAGCGTATCGACATGCTAAAGCGCATGCATGAAGCCGTCGTGGCAATAGAAGACGAGCTTTACGAAGCGATCACCGAAGAATATGGCGCGCCGGTGTCGCGCGGCCGCTGGATGGCGCGGCATGCGAGCAGCGTGCTACTCGAAGCCGCAAAGGTCTTGCAGGACTATGCATTTACGCGCCGCGCGGGCAGCGCCGAGGTCGTGATGCAACCGTTGGGCGTCGCCGGTTTGATCACGCCGTGGAATAGCGACGCGGGTTTCATCTGTGGCAAGCTCGCCGCCGCTCTCGCCGCGGGCTGCACAGCCGTTATCAAACCGAGCGAGATGAGCGCGATCCAGACGCGCATCGTGACCGAGGCGCTGCATGAAGCGGGTCTGCCCGCAGGCGTGTTCAACATCGTGACCGGGCGCGGCGACACCGTGGGTGCGGAGATCAGCTCGCATCCCGATGTCGCGAAGCTGTCGTTCACGGGCTCCACGGCCGTCGGCAAAACGATTTTGCGCGCGGCGTCCGACACGTTGAAGCGCGTGACGCTCGAACTCGGCGGCAAGTCGCCCGTGGTCGTGCTGGACGACGCGGACTTCGACGAAGCGGTGCCGCTCGCCATTCAGGCCGGCTTCATGAATAGCGGTCAGGCGTGTATCGCGGGTACCCGCATTCTGGTGCCGCGCCAACGGCTCGCGGAGTTCGAGACTTGCGTGCAGGAAGAGGTCGCGCGCAGTCAATCAGGCGACCCGCGCGATCCGCAAACCACCATCGGCCCGATGGTCAGCCAGAAGCAATGGGAGCGCGTGCAGCGTTACATCCGCATCGGCATCGACGAAGGCGCTCGCCTGATCGCGGGCGGCGAGGGACGGCCGGATCGCGTCAGCGCGGGCTGGTTCGTGCGCCCGACCGTCTTCAGCGATGTCACGAACGACATGACGATTGCGCGTGAGGAGATTTTCGGCCCGGTGCTGTCGATCATCGGCTATGGCGACATCGACGAGGCCGTCACGATCGCCAACGATACGAGCTACGGCTTGCAGGCTTATGTGTTGTCACAAGACACGCAGCGCGCGCACGAAGTCGCGGCACGGATCGAAGCGGGACGCGTACTGGTCAACACGCTGGCCCACGAACCGGCGGCGCCGTTCGGCGGCTTCAAGCAATCCGGCATTGGGCGTGAATACGGTACGTTCGGGCTGGAAGCGTTTCTGGAGCCGAAGTCGGTGCTGGGTGTTTTCTGATTGATCATCGCCGCCCCCAAAAGCCTCGCGAGTCGAGTATCGATGTACGATGCCGTATAGTGGATGCACCGCTGATTTCCAGCGGCGTACCCGTAGATCGGCGCGATGGGGGACTACGAGATGACAGTCGCAAATACATCGATGAACGGCTCTCGCGAGCCCGTGCCAGAGTCGCTGCAGACCTTGGTCGAGTATCTCGAACTCTCGCTCGACAAGGCGTCGAGCGTGGTCATGACGCGCCACACGAACGACGTTTGCACCGTCTATCTGGGCGACCCGGCCGGTCTGATCGAGGAAATGAAGAAGCTCGGCACGATTGCCATCCCGCTCGCCAATGAGATGCTGGAACTGACCCGCTCGGGCGTCAACGAGATGGAGATCGGCGGCCAGGCCTATCGCTTTGTGCGCACTTTCACGCAGGTCGAGGACGCCGCGGCGGTCGTTTTTTCGGCGGCCTAGACGGCGGTGCGGATTGGTTGCAGGGCGGTTTGCAGGGCACATTCGTCACAGGTCCGCATTCGCGGGTGCGGACCTGTGGACACACTTTCCGGCCCGCCGTTGACGACTTGGCGATCCGCCGCGTTATACTCTGCCGATGGATACGAAGCCGATCACGCTGAACTGTTGGTGGCGCGCCTGACTTAGGCGGCCCGTTTCCACTCGACCACCGAAACGTGATGCCGCCAGTCCTGGCGGCATTTTCGTTTCTGCGCGCCGACGGCTGGTGGTATCGACAAACGCACAACCCCAGACCATGACAGACGCAAAACCGACCACGAACCCACCGATTATCCTTACCGGCGACCGCACGACGGGCCCGCTGCACCTTGGCCACTACATCGGCTCGCTGCGCTCGCGCGTGCAGCTCCAGCACGAGGCGCAGCAGTTTTTGCTGCTGGCCGATGCACAAGCCATGACCGACAATGTCGGCCGGCATCAGAAGGTCACGGAAAACGTCATCGAGGTCGCGCTCGACTATCTCGCCGTCGGCATCGACCCGGCGAAGTCGACCATTTTTATCCAGTCGCAGGTGCCCGAGCTGGCGGAACTGACCCAGTACCTGCTCAATCTCGTCACGGTCGCGCGCCTCGAGCGTAACCCGACCATCAAGGCGGAAATCGTGCTGCGCGGTTTCGAACGGGACATCCCTGCCGGCTTTTTGACGTATCCGGTCAGCCAGGCCGCCGACATCACCGCTTTCAAGGCGACGCGCGTGCCTGTCGGCGACGACCAGTTGCCGATGATCGAACAAACCAACGAACTGGTGCGCCGTTTCAACAACACGGTCGATCAACAGGTGCTGGTCGAATGCGAAGCCGTGCTCTCGCACGTTGCACGGCTGCCGGGCATCGACGGGAAAGCCAAGATGAGCAAGTCGCTCGGGAACGCGATCGCCTTGGGCGCGACGCCGGACGAAATCACCAAGGCCGTGAACAATATGTACACCGACCCCAACCATCTGCGCGTCAGCGATCCGGGCCAGGTGGAAGGCAATGTGGTGTTCGCGTTCCTCGACGCGTTCGAGCCGGACGTGCCGATGGTCGACGAACTCAAGGCGCACTACCGCCGCGGCGGTCTTGGCGACAGCGCGGTCAAACGCGTGCTCAACGAACGGCTGCAAGCACTGATCGCCCCGATTCGCGAGCGCCGCCGCGAGTACGAAGCCGATCGTGCCGAGGTGCTGAACGTTCTGCGCCGCGGGACGATGCGCGCGCGGGAAGTGGCGGGCGCGACGGTATCCGAGGTGAAAAACGCGCTCGGTCTGAACTACTTTCAGAGCTGAGCGAAAGTCGGCGGGCGGCGCTCCGCAGTCGAGCGTCCACTCGCCCGGCCTATGATTTGCCCTTGAGCGTGAATGGAGCCAGCAGGGACTGCACGTCGATCTGCCGTCCCTGCAGCAGAAGCAGCCTTGCGTGAAGCACCGTGTTTTCGAGAACCAGCTTGGCGGTGCTCAAAAGGTATAACGCATGGATGTCGGACACCGACATGTTGCCGGCCTCGACTTGGTGGTGGCGCTCGACGAGCGAGGTCATCACCAGACGCCTGAGCTCCTGCTCTCCGAAAGGAAGGTCCGCGTAGTCGATCGGGTCGTCGGCTTCGACTTCTCGCAGCATGTCAACAAGCGCTTCCGTGCTCACTTCCATGTTCGGCTCCCACGTTGTCGGTTAGGAACAGCATCGCCAGACTGCGTCGTGCAATGTTGTCAGACTAACGGGTCTATTTGGGCGAGTCCAGTGTGAATGCGAGGCAACGCGCATAGCGGGTTAGGTCGTGCTGCGCGCGAGGCACGCGGCCGGCAGCTAGTCAACGGGCTTACTCTCACGTCGCTTTACTCTTGTCCACTTTCGCCGGCGTACCCGCGGGAGTTTTGTTCTTCTTCAAATGGGTCTGGTTGTACGCAATAGCGGCGCGGACGAGATTCTTCAGCGCGCGCGCATTAACCTTATCGCCCTCCAAAAAATCGATCGCTCGTCGCGCGTTGCCTTCTAGACCCGCGTTGAATAGCTTGTCGGGATCATCGAGGCCGGCCCCGTGCGCAAAGGTAACCTTCACCTTCCCTTTGTGGGCGTTGGCGACGGCGATCATGCCGTCCCGAGACCAAACCGGGCTCCCCATCCATTTCCATTCCTCGATGATCTCCGGGTCGGCCTCAAGGATGACCTTGCGGACACTCGCGAATGTTTTGCCACGCCAGTCCGTTAGACCGGCGATCAGTTCGTCGATCCGTTCCGATGCGTCTACTAATTCTTTATTCATCGATTCTGGTCCCCTTTTAATGCCGCAACGATGGGAATGAGTGGCTGCATCGTTTGATCGTCTGGAATATAAGCACTCAGATCTCGTGCGAGTCAAGCGGGATACGGCGTGCCGTCCTTATGCACGAACCGGCCGTCGGCGTTGGCACTCATCATGTCGATGTCGGAGCAGGTGGTCAGGTCATGCGGGTTACGCGAACCCACCTCCAGATATACCGCCATCGCGGATGAATGGTTGATCAGATGATGGCCATTGCCGGACCCGTGCGCAAACGCCGCACATTCCCCCGCGCAATAGCGTTTCGCCGTCGTCTTCGATGAGCGTCACCTCGCCCTCGAGCACATAGACGAACTCGTCCTCGTGACTGTGCCAATGACGCTGGCTGGACCAACTGCCGGGCGGCAAGGTCATCAGATTGACGCCGAAATCGCGAAGACCGCCCGCCTCGCCCAGACGCTTGCGCGTACGTGCGGCACAAGGCGCATCGAACGGCGGTGGATAGCCCGAGCCATTACGCGCGGGCACAGTGGCGATGTCGACCTTGGGCATACCGGCTCCTTGTGTCGTCTGAAGACTCGCGGAAGGAAAGTCGCAAATGCGCCAATCCGCAGCGGGATATGCCGACCGATTCTCTACGATTTCCGGCGACCTGTCGAATCAGGGAAATCAGCGCGTTTGTATCGCCGACAATTGGTATCCTGTCAGACTGAACTCACGGAACATGCTATGACAAAACCAAAAAAACTCGCGCTTCTCGCGCTGGCATTCACAATGTTCGGTCTGTATAAGTTATTCGTCGTTTTCCAGGACATGCAAACCGGCTGTATCCAGTTTCAAACTCATCGAACATGCAGCTACGAAAATGCGGAGAATTTCCAGGGCATGCTCGATCTCGAACTGATGTTGGCATGCGCCTGGGCCGCGGGTGCAGTGGTCTGCTGGATGGTCGCCGCGCAGGCGCATAAACAGGAGCGGTGATTCGTTCGGCACTCAGCGGACAGCAGGCTCCATCCCCTGATTCAGCTTGGCTTGATCGCATTGCGACGAAGCCAGAAAAGAGAGGAACGCCTTCGCTGCATCTTTCTGCGCGGACGCCACACATATGCCGGCAGAAAAGACGGTTACGATCTGAACGTCCGCGGGCATAGGACCAATCACATCGATGCCCGGCAAGTGCATTAATTCGCTTAACTGCTGAAAACCCAACTCGACGTCCCTGCGTGCGACAAGCGCGCCGACCGGAACACCGGGCGGGGCCTGCACAATCCGCGGCGCAACCACGTCGGCAATGCCCCAACGCTCGAACAGGCGGGTCAGATGTGCGCCGCTGGGCCCGGTCGAATACCCGATACTGCGCGCGGCGAGAACGGCGTCGCGAAGCGCCGCCTCAGAGCCGACATCGGGTCGCGGCACACCGGCTGCCACCGCGATCGCCACGCCCGAGCGGGCCACGTCGACCCGACTTCCCGAAACGACATAGCCGGCGGCTTCCAGTCGATCAATCACGTTGGCAGCGAGTACGACGAAGTCGAACCCGTCGCCGCTCTCGACGCGTCGTGCGGCCTCGACACCACCGACAGATTTGACGGCAACGGGCTGCCCGGAAAGCCGCTCATAGTCCTGGACCACCTCGGCGAGCACAGTACGGGTGGCCATCGACGAGATGCCGGTGAGCTGCGTGCTCATGGTTTCTCCGCCTCTCAATCGATGTATCGCAACCCGGCTTGCCGCAACGGTTCGCGCATGCTGTACATGTCGAGACCCAGCACGCCGCTGGCCAGCTTCGCGCGCTTCTCGCCTTCGTTGGCTTCGCGCGCCGCCGCCTTGTCGAGCACCTTCTGCGCCGATGCCGCGGGGACCACGACCACGCCGTCTTCATCCGCGACGACCACGTCGCCCGGATTCACCTGCGCACCGGCGCACACCACCGGAATGTTCACCGAACCGAGCGTCGCCTTGACCGTCCCTTTGGCAGAGATCGCCTTGCTCCAGACCGGGAACTGCATTTCAGTGAGCACGCTCACATCGCGCACGCCGGCATCGATGATCAAACCCTGAGCGCCGCGCGCCTTGAAGCTCGTCGCCAGCAGGTCGCCGAAATAGCCGTCCGTGCAATCGGCCGTGACGCCGGCAATGACGATATCGCCCGGCTGGATCTGTTCCGCCGCGACGTGCAGCATCCAGTTGTCGCCCGGCTGCAGCAGCACGGTGACGGCTGTACCGTGAGCACGTGCACCGGCGTAGATCGGGCGCATATAAGGCTTCAGCAGACCGACGCGGCCCATTGCCTCGTGCACGGTAGCGGTTCCGAGCGTACCGAGCTTCGCGGCAACGTCGCCGTCTGCCCGCTGGATGTTGCGATACACCACACCTAGTTCAAACATGATCAATGTCCTTTCGTCTTCAATGCTGCATCGAGGCGCGGATAGACGCGGCGTGCGTTGCCCTCGTAGATCTTGTAGCGCTCGTCCGCGTCGATATGGGCGGCCTCGATGTAGCGCTTCGTGTCGTCGAAATAATTGCCCGTCTCCGGATCGATGCCGCGCACGGCGCCGATCATCTCGCTCGCGAACAGGATGTTGTCCACCGGAATCACGCGCGTGAGCAGATCGATGCCCGGCTGGTGATACACGCAGGTGTCGAAGAACACGTTGTTGAGCAGATGGTCTTTCAGCAACGGCTTCTTGAGTTCCTGCGCGAGTCCGCGAAAGCGTCCCCAGTGATAGGGCACCGCGCCGCCGCCGTGCGGAATCACGAAGCGCAGCGTGGGGAAATCGCGGAACAGGTCCGACGTCAGGCACTGCATGAACGCCGTGGTGTCGGCGTTCAGGTAATGCGCGCCCGTCGTGTGGAAGCACGCATTGCAGCTCGTGCTCACATGGATCATCGCGGGGATGTCGTACTCGACCATCTTCTCGTAGATCGGATACCAGGAGCGGTCGGACAGCGGCGCGCCGGTCCAGTGACCGCCCGACGGATCCGGGTTGAGATTGATCGCCACGTTGCCGTACTCCTCCACGCACTTCACGAGTTCGGGAATGCAGGTGGCGGCATCCACGCCGGGGCTTTGCGGAAGCATCGCGGCCGGAATGAAATGATCGGGAAACAGCTGACTCACACGGAAACACAACTCGTTGCAGATCGCCGCCCAGGTACTGGACACCTGAAAATCGCCAATGTGATGCGCCATGAAACTGGCACGCGGGCTGAAGATGGTGAGATCGAGGCCGCGCTCGCGCATCAGGCGCAACTGGTTGCTCTCGATCGATTCGCGCAGCTCATCGTCGCTGATCTGCAATTCGGAGACCTTGGGCATTTCCGAAGGATGCTTGATGCCCGCGATCTGGCGGTTGCGCCACTGCTCCAGCGCCTTGGGCGCCGTCGTATAGTGGCCGTGAATATCGATGATCATCGTTACTCCAACAGTTGATTCGTTTATCGGGCGACGCCACGCATGGCGTCGCCCGACGACTTTCTCAGTGCGCCGCGGTCACCTGCACAGCCGGCTCGCCGGTCCTTGCCCGTTGAGCGACCATGATGGCGAGCGCAGCCAGTGTTGCGGGTACGGCGAGCATCGCGAGAATCGCGCCGAACTGCCAGCCGAGGCCGAGCAGCGCGCCGCCGATAGCGGAGCCGAAGATGCTGCCGAAGCGGCCCATACCGAGCATCCAGCTGACGCCGGTGGCGCGCGCAACCGTCGGGTAGCGACCCGGCGCGAACGCATTCAGGCCCGTCTGCGCGCCGCTCATGCAGAAGCCCGCCGCGAACACCAGCAGGGCCAGCGACGACGACAACGCGCCGATCCATGCGAGTCCAAGAACGCACAGCGCGCCGCCGAGGTACGCCGCGCTGATCACCCGCGCCGGCCGCACCTTGTCCATCACCCAGCCGACGAGAATGGCGCCGATCGTTCCGCCGATCTGGAACATCGCCGTGACGTTAGCGGCCGACGTGACCGTCAAGCCTGCGTCTTTCATCAACGTGGGCAGCCAGCCCGTCAGCAGATAGATGACGAGCAGACCCATGAAATAGGTCACCCAAAGCGCCGCCGTCATGAAGCCATAGCCTTGCGAGAAGAGCACGCCGATCGGCTTGCGCGTGGGCAACGGCGGTTCGTTGGAAATGAACACTTCGTCACCGGTAAAGCGCGCACCGCATACGCGGCCGAGCACGGCGCCGATACGCGCCGGCGATGCGCCGCGCACCGCGAGCAGGCGGGCGGACTCCGGCAGCAGCCACATTTGCAACGGGATCAGCGCTAACGGCAGCGCGCCACCGAATATCAGAACCGAACGCCAGCCATGGACGGGAATCAGCCAGCCGGCCGCGAAACCGATCAACGCCGAACCCAGATTGAAGCCGGTGAACATGATCGTGATCATCAGCGAGCGTTTGCGCTGAGGGGCGTACTCGGACAGAAGCGTCGTCGTGTTCGGCATTGCGGCGCCGAGGCCGATGCCCGTCAGCAACCGCAGCACCGCCATTTCCATGGGCGAGTGAGTGAAAGCCGTCGCAATGGTGAAAATGCCGAAGAGGAAAACCGAGGTAATAAGAACCCACTTCCGTCCGATACGATCCGAAGCCGGGCCCGCCGCCAACGCGCCGATCACGAGTCCCAGCGGCGCCGCGCTCATCACGAGACCAAATGCGGGGCGTGAGATCCCCCAATCGTGAATGATGGATGGCGCCACGAAGCCCATGATCGCTACGTCCATGCCGTCGGCTGTCACCACGAGAAAGCACAGCGCTACCAGTAACCACTGGTAGGCCGAGATGGCTCGCTCGTCGATAAACGCCTTGATGTCGATCGCTTTTCCGTTTGTCATCGAATTACTCCTGTCTCCTTGCTTTGGCGCATTGACGTAATTGACTGTGTTGTTTTCCGTCACGCCATGCTTCTATCGAGTCCGGTACTTCGCCGGGGCGGCGAAAGCATCGGCGCTGTTGCTTCGTGTTTCAGTTCTTTCCGTTTTCTGCGTTGTCCCAATCAAGTTTTCCAGCAGTTTTCCCCGCCACCGAATACAGCGCGCCGGGCGCGTTGCGGGTGCGTTGGAAAGCCTCCAGCGTTTCGCCGCGCATGGCGGCGTAGATGTGCAGATTCGACACGCCGGTCACGGCGCCGAGCTTCTCGAGCATGAAAAAGATCACGCCGTAGTGCAGCAGGCCGCGCCAGTCGCGACGGCGAATCAGGTCGCGCTCTTCCTCGCTCAACGCCGCCGCTTCGAAGCTCGCTTCCGGATCGTTCAGGAACGCTTCGCGATGGGCGGGCGCGACCATCCGGTGGAGGAAATCGTTGATCCGATAGGCCCGCACGGCGGTTTCGATCGAAAAGGGATAGGTGCCCTCGAGTTTTTCGACATCGGCGAGTTGAACCGCCATCCGCTGCCGGTGACGTTCAACGACAGAAGGCTTCGTCTCGCTCTCTTCGCTTTCGTAGATCGCGGTCGCGATGCCCGCCATCGACGGCAGGTAGTAGCTGCGATGTTTGCAAACCACGTTGGAGGACAGCGCGCCCCGCATCGTCAGCCACATGATCACTTCCGCGCCTTCGAAGCCGCCCAGTTCCGCATACTCGGCAAGCGTCATGTCGGCCAGCTGCTCGGGATCGTTTTCGAAGAGATCGAGAAAACGCTGGTCCCATTCGGTATTGTTGAAACCCGCACGTTCTCCGTGCACCTGATGCGACAGCCCACCCGTCGCGACGATCGCGACTTTGAGATCTTCGGGGTAGCTCTCGATTGCGCGCCTCAATGCTTGCCCAAGCTTGTAGAAGCGCCGTGCGCTCGGGACCGGTAGTTGCAGCACACCCATCTGCAGCGGCACGAGCTTCACCGGCCATTCGGGCTTGTGCGGGCAAAGCATCGACAGCGGCGAAAAGCAGCCGTGATCGAGCGCCTTGTTCTGAAAGAACGACATGTCGAATTCATCGGTCATCAACGAGGTACCGATGTGCGCGGCTAAAGCCGGATGGCCTTTGATCGGCGGCAGATCGCGCGCGCCGCCCCCTTCGTCGGCGACGTTCCATTCGGGTCCCACACCTAGCGTGAACGCGGAATAGTGGTCGAAGAAAAACGAAGTGACGTGGTCGTTGTAGATAACCAGCAGTACGTCGGGACGCTTGTCGGCGAGCCAGTCAGCCAGCGGCGCGAAGTTTTCGAAGATGGGTGCCCACACGGGATCGTCACGCTTGTTCTTATCGAAAGCAAAACCGATGGTTGGTGTGTGTGAGGCAGCGATGCCTCCAATGATCCGTGCCATGCCTGTACTCCTTCAAAAACTCATTTGGACCGCCGGCGTAACCAACTCAGACAGCGGGCGTCTCGGGATACAACGGTATGAATTCCATGACCCGGCAGAAAGTACGGGTAAACCCTTAGTTAAGCGCGCGGAAATGCCGTTACGCGTTCTGTCGCTTGAGCTGACGATATCGGCGGCCCGCGCCCTGTAAAGCGCTTTCGGGATCCCGCGTGTGCGCTGGTCGGCGAACCGGTTTTGACGGCGTTTCAGATCGCGATAAACAAAACAGATGGGTCTGGATTGAAATCGCAAACTGCCGGACATACGGCGCCGGCTCGAAGAGAACACAGAGGCGGGAGTAAATGGGGAACGGGCGCGTGGAGGACTTGATAAAAAGACATGTCCAGCGCGATGGGATAAGTGGGCCACTCCGAGGGAGTAAGCTTGCCGTCGATTTGAGATTAAACCGCGCAAAGCGTGCGGGTTTTTCCTGGTCTCAACCTGCGTCGATATCGGCGTCGTCGGATCGTCGTGGGAGTATGTCCAATTTCTTTAATGAAAGGAGAACACACCATGGCTACCGGAACGATCCACCTCCACCGCGTCTTGCGCGCCACGCCCGAACGCATCTATCGGGCCTTCCTCGAACCGGATGCGATAGTGCGGTGGCTTCCGCCGTACGGTTTCACCTGTCAGGTTCACCACATGGATGCCAAGGTCGGCGGCACCCACAAGATGTCCTTTCGTAACTTCGGCACCGGCCACAGCCACTCATTCGGCGGCGAGTATCTCGAGTTGGTGCCGTTCGAAAAGATCCGCTACTCGGACCGATTCGACGACCCGAATCTGCCGGGCGAGATGCAGGCCACCATTTCATTGCGACCGGTGTCGTGCGGAACCGAACTCACCGTTTTGCAGGAGGGTGTGCCCGAGGTCATTCCTGTGGAGATGTGCTACCTCGGTTGGCAGGAGTCGCTGGTTCAGTTGGCGAGGCTCGTGGAGCCAGTGATTCCTGATTGACGGCGCATGCGGCAACGTCACCCAAGTTCGATCGGCTGTCCATGCGGCGTGCGGCGCGCTGCTGCGTCCCATGCGCTGCGGCGACGGAGAAGCGAGTCGTCGGTCACAAGTCCCTTGATCGTGCTGATGCGCTCCAGTGCTGTCAGCCAATGCGCGTAGTACGTGTCGCCGTAGTCCGCATCGCCGGCGGCCTGCGCGTCGCGAATTGCCTCGTTCAGGCACGCAGCCCATTCGCCCCAGGTGAACATGCCACGCTCGTGCAGCGCCAGCGTCATCGCAAACGCCTGCGCTTCCCACGGTGCGTTGAAAACCGGCCCCGCGTCGTCGCACGGCAGTGCTGGCAACGCAGCGCGCAGTTCGGGCAATTTCGTTTGAGCGTCAGTCATGGTGGGCAGACGGCGGCTCGAGATAGGGTTCCCAACAATCGACGCACACCGATGCCGCAGTCGTATCACGTCCCCACAGCTCCGCACCGTCGAAGCGCACTGTGTAGAGCCATTGCGGCTGCTCGCCCAGGCCGATCGCGTTGGCATCGGGAAAAACGTGCGCGCCGTGCACGGCAACAATGTGCCCGCGTTTACCGCGACAATACCGCGGCAAACGAGTGTGCGAGGAAGGATTCATTTCCCGGGCCCGCACCCAATCGCCGATCGCAAACTTTGCTTCCGCGGCTGCGGGCCGATCGACGGGACTGCCCCTGAACAGCGCCGCCGATACATCTTTGGCCATCAACACGCGCGGAACCGGCACAGCTTGTGTCCTCGATTCGCCTGACTCGATTTCGTCGGCCGTGGCCAGACCCGTGCTCAGGATGAGTTTCTTCAAACCCTCGAACCAGATCTGGTAGTAGCTGCTGGATAGATATTGCGCCGGCGGCAAACTCTCCCGCGCCGCACGCGACATGTCGATGTTCCACTTGCCGATTGCGCCCATGGCAATCGTGGTCGCGTGCACCCTGCGCTCCCAGTCGGCGTGAAAAGGCGAGACATCGTTGTCGGGGCATATCGGGCCGAAAGACTGCATGCCACCAAGGTCCTGCGCGCCGTTCATGGTGTCCCCCGTGTCGATTGTGGAGTCTTCGGCAATCCCGTGCCGATCATCGAATCACGCGTGACCAGTTCAGCTAGCGCCTCTTCGGAGAAGCCGTCAGCTCCTGGCGGCTGCATAGGCAACACGAGGTATCGAACTTCAGCAGTGGAATCCCACACACGAAACTCGACCTCCGCCGGTAATTCGAAGCCGAACTCCTTCAGTACACCACGGGGATCGATGACGGCACGCGAGCGATAAGGCGCCGACTTGTACCACACCGGCGGCAGTCCAAGCACAGGCCACGGGTAGCACGAGCACAATGTGCAGACCACCATGTTGTGCGTCGCGGGTGTGTTCTCCAGCGCGATCATGTGCTCGCCCTGCCGGCCCGTGTAGCCGAGTGACGCAATCGCCGCGGTGGCGTCGTCGAGCAGCCATTGTTTGTACGCCGGATCACGCCACGCCTTTGCAATCACACGGGCGCCATTGCGCGGCCCGACTTTGTGCTCATAGGTTTCGACGAGTACATCCAGCGCCTGCGGATCGACATAACCTTTTTCGACCAGCAGGGACTCCAGAGCTCGAACACGCAGATCCATTTCCGACAAAGCACTACCGTGATGGTCGTGCGTGTCGGTGTGCGGGTGCGCGTGGTGATCGCTATCAGGATCGTTGCTGTTCATCGCCGTTCACCGCGAGCAATAAAGGAGAAAACAAGTATGGTTCGCGCGGAGCGCAAATGCAATCTCGGTTAGGTCGAGCGCCCCAAGGGCTTCCTGCGAAATTGAGCCGATCAGCGCCCGCGAGATTCCAATAGAAAACACCCTCCATGTGATCTGCTTCAATCGCGACGCTCACGGCGTCATTTCAACAATACTTGAAATATAAAAGCGAAGGGCGTATCGTTCGGTCATGAACTCGAACCTCGTGGTACGCGCCCTTGGCGCGCTCGCTCATGAATCTCGCCTGGCGATTTTCCGCCTGCTCGTTGTCGCCGGGAAAGACGGCATGGCGGCCGGTGAAATCGCGCAGCAGCTGGGGCTCTCGCCGTCCAGTCTGTCCTTTCACCTCAAGGACCTGACGCATGCTGAATTGGTGACGCCGCGGCAAGACGGCCGCTTCGTCATCTATTCGGCGAATTTCGATTCCATGACGAATCTGATCGGCTTCCTCACGGAAAACTGCTGTGCCGGCGCGACGTGCAGCGCCACGGATCTTCCAGGCTGCTGCGAAAAATGACCGGTACTGTCACGACGATTCGCGGCGCGCGGTCCGCGATTGGATTCTTCGAGCGTTACCTGACCGTGTGGGTCGCGTTGTGCATCGTGTGCGGCGTCGCACTTGGACGGTGGCTGCCTCTGCCGTTCCAGGCGATCGGCCGCATGGCGGTGGCGCACGTCAATCTCCCGGTCGGCGTGCTGATCTGGGTGATGATCATTCCGATGCTGATCAAGGTCGATTTCACCGCCATGACGCAGGTGAAAAGCCAGTGGCGCGGCATTGGCGTCACCTTGTTCGTGAACTGGCTCGTTAAGCCGTTTTCGATGGCGCTGCTCGGCTGGATTTTTATCCGGCATGTCTTTGCGCCGTGGCTTCCCGCCGCTCAACTCGACAGCTATATCGCAGGCCTCATTCTGCTGGCCGCGGCACCCTGCACGGCGATGGTGTTCGTCTGGTCGCAGCTTTGTAAGGGCGACCCGTATTTCACGCTCTCACAAGTGGCGCTGAACGACTCGATCATGATCGTGGCCTTCGCGCCATTGGTGGCGCTTTTGCTGGGTCTATCGGCCATTACAGTGCCATGGGACACGCTGATCACGTCAGTCGGTCTGTACATCGTCGTGCCGGTCATCCTCGCCCAGTTACTGCGGCGGCGTCTTCTGACCAGGGGCGACGCCCATTTCCAACAGGTAGTCGCACATCTCGGCCCCTACTCGATCGGCGCGCTACTCGCCACACTGGTGTTGCTGTTCGCCTTCCAGGGACAGGCCATTGTCGACGAACCGCTGGTCATCGCCATGCTCGCGGTGCCGATTCTGATTCAGGTGTTTTTCAACTCCGGACTTGCGTATCTGCTGAATCGCCGGCTCGGCGTTGCGCATTGTGTGGCAGGTCCTTCGAGTCTGATCGGCGCGAGCAATTTCTTCGAGCTGGCGGTCGCCACGGCGATCAGTCTGTTCGGATTCCACTCGGGCGCCGCGCTCGCTACCGTCGTCGGCGTGCTGATCGAAGTGCCGGTGATGCTGCTGGTGGTCGGCGTCGTCAATCGTTCGCAGCACTGGTACGAGACGAAACACAACCTGAAAGGACAACGCGTATGAGTGTCACGATCTATCACAATCCGGATTGCGGCACTTCGCGCAACACGTTGGCGATGATTCGCAATGCCGGTATCGAACCGGAGATCATCGAGTATCTGAAGAGCCCGCCGGATCGGGACACACTGAAGAACCTGATCGAACGCGCGGGCCTTACCGTGCGAACCGCGCTACGCGAAAAAGGCACGCCCTACGACGAACTCGGCCTCGCCGATACAACGCTGAGCGATGAGCAGTTACTCGACGCGATGCTGACGCATCCAATCCTCATCAATCGTCCGATCGTCGTCACGCCGCTCGGCGTGCGCTTATGCAGACCTTCCGAAATCGTGCTCGACATCCTACCCGCCGGGCAACAACGCGCGTTTGTAAAAGAGGATGGCGA
This sequence comes from Paraburkholderia phytofirmans, assembly GCF_046028095.1. GTDB lineage: Bacteria > Pseudomonadota > Gammaproteobacteria > Burkholderiales > Burkholderiaceae > Paraburkholderia > Paraburkholderia phytofirmans_A. Next base: position 443,365 of record NZ_JAQQDJ010000004.1, on the reverse strand, counting down.
ACAGGTGATAGATAGTGCGGGACGGAGAGTACATTGATGCTCGAGTGGCAGTTCCAGGCGTTACTGGCCCGACGCGTGTGACCTGAGAAACGCCACATAGCCGTTCTGGGTCTTGAGGATCTTCTCGGCGCACTCGTCGTAGTCCGAACCCTTCGCATTGTCCGGCCCATACATACCGCGGCACTGCGCAAAGAGCGTCAAGGTCGCACCCGAACCCTTTGCCGCGCGAGTCGCCGAAAAGGCCACCTTGCCTGAACCACTCGGCACGTCGGTGTCGATTGCCACTGCATCCGCGCGCGTTACCGCCGTATCGGAATGCTGCTCGATATAGCGTTTCGTCAGCGCCCAGGCGGCGTCGCAGTTCGCCGGTTGGCAGTCGACCGCCGCATTGCGTTGAGCGGCGGCGAGGTTGGTTTCGTTGTGGAGGAACCTCTGCTCTTGCTGCTCCTGCTTCTCGGCAGACGAGCAAGCGGTCAATACAAGCGCAACGAGCACGAATGCGGCGGTCTTTTTCACGAGTAACTTCCCCTGGCCATGTTCGAGGGCGATTATAGCTGCGCGCCGGAAGCGTTCGCAGATTCGCTCGAACGGCATGCGCCAGGATTGCTGCTCTTCACTTCACCAAGCCAACCGTGGTGTAGTGATGACTTGTTCATCTGTCAGGTTCTCGCGATTACAACGCTAAATCGAGAACCGCATTACGTCACTCTTCTTGCTGTTCCTTGAGCCGCTTCCGGTGAGCGGCAACCTTTGCGCGGTTCCCGCAAATTGCCATGCTGCACCAGCGGCGCGCGTGACCCCGCGTGTGATCCGCGAACATCAACGTGCAGCGCGGACCTTCGCATGCCTTCACGTGCGTGAAGTCCTCGTCACACACGAGGTTCGCCAGTGCTTCGGCGATCGGCATCAACAATGACTCCGGCGACTTCCAACGCCGATTCGTCCGCAGTTCAAAAGGCGACGCCTCGCCCGCCACATTAGCGACGATCTCTCCATAGCGGTCGTCGCGCCCGAGCAGTTGATTCAGCGGCGCGAGCTCACGCAAATCTCTCGCGGTCAATGGCCGCCCCTTCCTCTTCTGCGCAAACACCCTGAACCACTCGCGCAGCGCGCGAGCCTGCGCCGCGACGGCGTCGAGTTCGGCCGGCGTGGATTGCGACCGCAGTGCCGCAAGCGCAGAGCGCGGCACCATTTCAGCCTGCTCCAGCCAGTTCAGCAATCCGCCTCCATCGCTGATCCAGTCGACCTGTTCATCCACCGGCGTCGCGACCGAGTTCAGAAAATCGAGGCCCGGCGCGTCGGCTACGAATATCGCCGGAATCTGACGGTAGTCCATTTTTCTTGTAATCAATCTGCAATGACGATGACAGCATCGTAACCGCTAAAAAGGCACTTGACAAGTTACACATCGAATAAGTAACCTTTAAAACAACATCAAGAAGGTTACAAAGATACGGCGAATCTGGCTGCATTTCGCAAGCAGCATTCACCATCTTCAAAGGAGCAGGACATGTCTACTGGCAATGTGAGCGCGGTGCTGGTGCACGGCGCATGGGCGGACGGATCGAGTTGGAGCAAGGTGATCGACCGTCTGAAGAAACAGGGGGTCGATGCCGTCGCGGCTCCGCTGCCGCTCACGTCGCTGAGTGAAGACGTGGCCGCACTCGACCGGACGCTTGAGCGGATCGAAGGCCCGGTGGTGCTCGCTGGCCATGCGTATGCCGGCGCTGTGATCGGATCGAGCCGGTCCGACAAAATCAGGGCATTGGTCTACGTCGCCGCGCTGGCACCCGATGAAGGCGAAACGGTCGGCGACGTGTTCTATCGCGGCGAAATGCATTCGCTGGCGCCGACACTCGCGCCGGATCGACACGGATTGATATGGCTGCCGCAAGAGGCGTTCGCCCAAGCGTTTGCGCAACAGGCAACTCAACAAGAGTTGGCGGTGCTCGCCGCGGTGCAACGTCCGATTTCCGTGTCGTGCATCGGCGAAGCAGTCGGGCGTCCGCTGTGGAAAGACCGTCCAAGCTGGTTCCTGATCGCCGAACAGGACCGGATGATCAACCCTGAAACCCAGCATTTCATGGCAGCTCGCATGAATGCGCACGTGCGGTCGTATCAGGTCGACCACACGCCGATCGTGACCGCGCCCGACGCCGTCACGCATGTCATCGCCGAAGCCGTCCAGGCGGTTTCCGCTCGCTAACGTTATCCGCGAGTTCGGCGCGAGTTGCGATACCCAACATCGCACAGCGCCTTTCGTGCCCCGTTCAACTGTGCTCCCTTCAGGAGAAAAATCATGACTTCAATCGCTTATCGTCACGCTGATGTCGACGGCTTCAAGGTGTTCTATCGCGAAGCCGGGCATCAGGGCGCGCCAAAGCTGCTGCTCCTGCACGGCTTCCCGAGTTCGAGCCATATGTTTCGCGACCTGATTCCGAAGCTCGCCGACCGTTTCCATATCGTCGCGCCGGATCTGCCCGGCTTCGGTCAGTCCGACATGCCAAGCCGCGACGATTTTGCTTACACGTTCGACAATATCGCCAATGTCATCGAGCATTTCACGGAGGCGATCGGCTTCGACCGTTTTGCGGTCTACGTCTTCGACTACGGCGCGCCGACCGGTTTCCGCCTTGCGATCCGACATCCCGAGCGGATCACCGCGATCATTTCGCAGAACGGCAACGCCTACGAAGAAGGATTGAGCGAAGGCTGGAATCCTATCCGAGCCTATTGGCAAGACGCTTCGCCGGTTAATCGCGATGCGCTTCGCGCTCTGCTGACGCACGAAACGACCGTCTGGCAGTACACGCACGGTGTGTCCGACACGGCGTCCGTGTCGCCTGACGGTTACTCGCTCGACGACTTCTATCTGAGCCGGCCGGGTGCGCACGAGGTACAACTCGACCTGTTCCACGACTATCAAAGCAACGTCGCGCTGTACCCGGCATTCCAGCAATACTTCCGCACCCATCAGCCGCCCCTGCTCGCCGTGTGGGGAAAAAACGATCCCTTCTTTCTGCCCGCCGGCGCCGAAGCATTCAAGCGCGACGTTCCGGGCGCGGTGGTGCGCTTCTTCGATACAGGCCACTTCGCTCTGGAGACGCACGCCACGGAAATCGCCGCGGCCATTTCGGATTTTCTCGACCGCTGACCTATCCGAAGAAAGCACTGAAGCGTCCTTCATTCAATCAATCAGGAGAAGCAACATGTTCAGCAAAGTCGCCATCGTGACGGGCGCAAGCCAGGGTATCGGTCGTTCGACCGCCATCAGACTGGCACGGGATTTTGATTCGATCGTGCTCGTGGCGCGCAACCGCGCGAACCTCGAAGAGACCGCCGTCGAGGTGAAGAAGGCCGGCGCCGAGACGCTCGTTATCGACGCCGATCTCTCCGAGCCGGACGTCGCGCGGCAAGTCGTCGAGCAAACGCTCGCGACGTTCGGCCGGATCGACGCGTTGCTCAACATTGCCGGCGCGGTGCCGCAGATCGATGTGCTGGAGATGACCGACGAGCAATGGGACCACGGTCTCGCGCTCAAGCTGCACGGCGCGCGTCGATTGACGATCGCGGCGTGGCCGGCACTGAAGGAGAGCTCAGGATCGGTCGTGCTGATGTCGGGGAATTCGGCGCTGTTTCCCAAGGCGCCCTATGCGGCCGTGGGCACGATCAACGCGGCGATCGTGGCGCTCGCGAAAGCGTTCTCGGATCGCGGCATCGCCGATGGCGTGCAGGTCAACAGTGTGCTGCCAGGGCCCGTGATGACCGGCCGGCGACGCTCGTACTTGGAGCATTGGGCACCGCTGCACAACATGTCCGTCGAAGAAGCGACGGCGAAGTTTCCGGTTGAAGCCGGTATCACGCGTTACGGCACGCCGGATGAGATTGCCGCGTTGATGGCGTTCGTCGTGTCACCCGAGGCGCGCTGGATGACGGGATCGAGCTTGCGGATGGACGGTGGAGAAGTGAAGTCGATTTGAGGCGCGGGCCGCGATGCTCGCGTGCCGCGGCTCAACTGCTTAAGCACGGCGTAGAAGGTTGGGTGTGCAGTTCGCCCGCATCGTCACGACTTCTCGCCCGCCGGCTGGTGCCCGCTGACATGCGCGCCGGCATCAGGCGACAGCGAAATGACATCGGCTATTGCGATCACGCTCAATGCCGCCATCATCAGAAACGCGATGGTGAAATCGGCCGGCGCCAGTGTTTGCCCGTCGTGTCCATGCCACCACGCGGCGATCCGTAATGCGATCGCGCCGGCCGCGACGCCCATGCCCATCGTCATCTGGCCCAAGGTGCTCGATAAGGTCGACGCGCCGCTCATCTGCTGTTTCGGCACATCCGCGAAACCGAGCGTGTTGATCGCCGTGAATTGCAATGACCGCGCGACGCCGCTGACGAATAGCGCGAAGAGGATCCATCCATATGGCGTGGAGGCCGTCAGCAGACTCATGCTCGCCAGCGTCACCGCGGCGAACGCGCCGTTATAGAGAAGCACAGAGCGAAAGCCGAAGCGCCGCAAGATCCGCGTCGTGACGAGCTTCGTCGACAGATTGCCGGCGAATACGCCAAGCGTCAGCAAGCCCGACTGAAACGGATTCATGCCGAAGCCGACCTGAAACATCAGCGGCAGTAGAAACGGCACCGAGCCGATCGCAATCCGGAACAGCGACCCGCCGCCGATCGCCACCGTGAACGTCTTGATCCGGAACGCCGACAGATCGACCATCGGGTGCGCGCTGCGTCGCAGATGAAACCACGCGCCCGCGCAAGCCGCGAGACCGATTGCCAGAAACACCAGCGCCGTGCGCCACGACGAGTCCGCGCGGCCAATCGCCTCCATTGCGTACATCACCGAGGTACCCGCGACCCCGGTCAGCACGAAACCCAGCATGTCGAACGGACGACGATCCGTGTCGCGTTCCGAGCTGATAAAGCGCCACGCCAGCACCACGCCCACGAGTCCGAGCGGCACGTTCAGATAGAAGATCCAGCGCCACGACGAGTACGTCGTAATGAAGCCGCCGAGTGGCGGTCCGAGGACAGGCGCGACCAGCCCGGGCCACGTGATGATGGAGATCGCACGCATCAGGCCTTCTTTCGGCGTGGCGCGCAGCACGGCGAGCCGCCCGACCGGCACCATCATCGCGCCGCCAATGCCCTGCAAAATCCGCGCGCCGGTGAATTCAAAAAGGTTGTCGGTCAATCCGCACAGCACCGATGCGACGGTGAAGATCGCAAGCGCCGCCGTGAACACCGTGCGCACGCCGACCCGGTCGGCGATCCAGCCGCTGATCGGGATGAATACCGCGAGCGTCAACAGATACGAGGTGATGCCGACGCTCAGCTCGACCGGTGTGACATGAAACGAATGCGCCATTTGCGGCAGCGCGGTTGCGATGATCGAGCCGTCGAGGTTTTCCATGAACAGCGCGGCTGCGACCAGCGAGGTGATCAGCGAGGACGCGCCGGCGTGTGCGCTGGCGGATGACGAAGCCGACATCGGCTGACACTCCTGAAATGCGGGTGAGGCTGCGGGAAAGGCTCGCTGCGTTAGTCTTTGTACTCGGAGTACTTTCGCGAGTCACCACGGACTTTGTCAACGGGATATTTTTGCCGATTAAGCGCCATCTTTTCCAGCACGGCCTGAAACAGGTCGACATCCATCTTGTCGGCGAGGCGAACGAGGTACACCAGAACGTCGGCCATTTCGTGCCGGATGGCGGTTTCCTTCGCTTCGTCGAGTTCGCTTTTGTCGCCTGAAACAAGCCATTGAAATGGCTCGAGCAACTCACTTGCCTCGACACTGAGCGCCGTTGCCAGATTCTTCGGAGTGTGGAATTTGTCCCAGTCGCGCTCGCTGACAAACTCGCGAATGAGTTCGCGCAATTCCAGAAAGTCGTTTCGCAACTCAGTCTTTTTCACGTTGCTCCCGTGGTGCTTGCGTGGATCGATTACCGAGTCCGATAGCATACCGGCACGGACTGGTCTCCGTCATCATGATACGCAACAGCCAGGAACTCGAACGGGACCGCGGAATATGGCCTGTCCCGTCTATCGCTACTTTGACCCGGTTTGGCCCTAGCCGTACGATCAGGCAGGCGACAACTCGCGGGTCATAAGAGCCATTACCTCATGCGCACCCGCCCTGCGCGGTGTCGAACTAATTCAAGGCTAATTGTGCGCGTTCAAGATGGCGTCATCGAATCAGGGGACGTCACATCATGAAGCTCTTAAGAACCGCCCGCATAGCCTTGCCCGTCTGCCTGGTCGCCGTTGCGCTCACCGGCTGCGCCGTCATGCAGCCGACCGGCCCGTCCGTCGTTGCATTGCCGCCAAGCGGCAAACCGATAAGCGTGTTCCAGCAGGAAGACTACGCATGTCGGGACTACGCGTTCCGCTCGGACAATGCCACCGCACCGGCACACAGCGCAATACCCGAGGGCGTCGGCAGCAGTGCGATCGGCACCGTGGGCGGAGCGGCCGCTGGCGCGCTGCTCGGCGCCGCGGCAGGCGACGCCGGCATCGGCGCAGCAATCGGTGCGGGCGCGGGCCTGCTGCTTGGGAGCGCCGTGGGTGCAAACGGCGCGGCAGCCACTTCGGCCAGTCTGCAGGCGCGCTACAACGCCGCCTACGCACAATGTATGGCCTCGAAGGGCAACAATATTTCCCAGCCGGCGGTCTATACCACGGCGCCTGTCTACGCTGCGCCTCCCGTCGCGTATGCACCGGCTCCCGTCGTTTATGGCTACCCGCAACGCTTCGGCTACTGGTCTTACTGACTGCCCCAGCTCACGCGCTTCTTACTCTAACGCGTGAAGATGCGGCCATGGACGAAAGCGGGTTTCATCGCAGTTCACCCGGCTCATCACGCGGTTCTGAATGCGCCTGTCTTTAGTCCGATATTCATCAGGCACCGTGGCATGTCGTGGATTAGACTTTTCTAGCTATGCGGCTTTACAGCGTGATCCACGGCCTCGCGTTCTCTCATGGCTTGCTCCGCAAACGGCGGCCATTTTTAATTTTGTTTGTTTGATCGGTCCGGATAATTTGCTGCACCCGTACGCGTCCCCGTCTATTCTCGATGACGTCGCCCTCGTGACGTTCAACGGCGCAGGCCAATTCTCACAATCTGCCCTCCGAGTTGCATGCAAGGTGTGCAAGAAAGCTTTGCGGGGAACGCCGCGATCAGTTGACCAAGCGCACCGGCGGCGGTGCCCAGGAGCCGTCGATAATCGAGGTCTTCGGCCAATAGGCGCGGAGATAGAGCGTGAACACTGCCCCGGCCGGCGCGGGCAGCCAGTTCGACTCATTCGCGGCACCGGGTGACTCGGCCTGCACGTAGAGGGTCAGTGAGCCATCGCTGTTGAATGTCAGGTCGCGGTTCTTGGTGCCGAGCGAATACCGCTTCAGGCGGTTCGGCACGAAGAAATGATTGCTGTCGTATAGGGTCAGCGACCAGAAGCCGTCGACCGGTGGCGTCTGGCCTTTCGGGAAGGTCACGGTGTACCGGTTCGCGCCGGAGAGTCGCTGTCCGGTTGCGTCGAGATCCTGGTAAAGGTATTTCGTTTCAGCCGGCGCATTGACCAGTATGTTTGATTTGGCCACTGCGGTTCGGGTGAAATAGTCCGTGCCGAATGCCGCGTTATTCTGTGTCGTGGTCCAGTGATTACCCACAGGCAGCCCCCAGTTGCGAAATTGCAGCAGCGGGTCGATCAGTTCCTTTTCCGTCTTCGTCGCTTCGTCGATCATTGCGCGCTTGAGCGCCGGGTCGTTGCTCGCGGCAGCCAGCACAGCATTGATCTGCGCATATCGGGCTTCCTCGCCCGGCAGCGGCGGTGCATCCTTCAACACCAGCGGCAGTTCATCGAAGAACTTCTCGGGAATGACCCATTTCGTCTCGCCGCCGCCGCTATCGTCGGTGGGCGATGTGAGCGAGGGCAGACGGGACCAGTCGCGGCGCTTTGGCGTGCCATCGAACTCGGCCAACGGATAGACATCGATGCCTGCCAGTGCGGGCTGGATGGCGGCGCGGTCCTGCGCGGTGTCGTCCATGAACACGCGCGGCACCACGAAGGCCGTGCCGGTCCCGGCGCGGAACACCTTGGTGATGCCCGCGGGGACTTTGCCGTTCCAGTTGGGACCGACCAGCAGATAGAAGCCCGGGCGCGTGCCGTACATGGCTCCCAGCTGCGCGAAGCTATCGGTACGCAGGTCGACGATCTGATACACCCAGAAGCGGGTGCCAAAGTCCGGTACCTGCACGACTACCGGAGTCTCATCAAGTGCCGCGATGCCCGCGCCGTACGCGACATCCTGATTAGGGCAAGCAACCCAGCGCTGCTCCGGCTGGATGTAGTCGTGCAACATGGCGAGCCGGTTCAGCGGCGCGTAAGGGATCGTGCCGTTCATTAGCCCGACCTTGGGCGCCTGCTTGAATGCGAGCCGGCGATTGTAGATATTGACCATCGGCCACGCCCAGAAATACGCATCGCGCGCGACCATTCGGGCATATGACTCCGTCATCGAAACCCGTGCATCGGGTCCGGGCGGCATCGCGCTGCTCCATCCGGGTGACGGCGATAGCGATTCTGCGCGGCCGTTGCCTGTGCCGACCAGCATTGCCGTAATGGCTATAAGAGCCATTTATTATGCAAACTCATTGTGGCCTCTCATGGACAGCACTTAGCTCCGACATGCTTCTGCTTACCGGACTCTCGTCATTGGCGGCGGGTAGTACGTGCCATTGGCCACGCCGTCGAGTGGACCGTAATACCGGAACGTCAGCCGGTATTGCGTGCCGCGAGGCGTCGGCAGCCAGTTGCCCGCTGGCGCTGCGTCGGCGGGTCCGTTGTTAGATATGAATAATGTAAATGCAGTTCGCTAACAATGATATTGGCTATGGAACCGAAATGATCATAGCGCCGAGGAAACGATTGACTCAGGCGAGTTGCGTGAGCGGGAGTTTCCACGGCCGCGACCACCAACCTCGCACAACCACATTTACTTGACATCTAAACTATCGAAGCCTAAATTACCCCCATCAGCAGCGTTCACACTTGGGGAACAAGCATGCGCATCGTTTGCATTGGTGGCGGCCCGGCCGGCCTGTATTTCGGGCTCTTGATGAAAAGCCGGAACCCGGCCTACGATGTCACGGTCGTCGAGCGCAACCGTCCGTACGACACCTTCGGCTGGGGCGTCGTGTTCTCCGACCAGACGCTCGGCAATCTACGCGCCGCCGACGCCCCCAGCGCCGACGCCATCCTCGACGCCTTCAACCACTGGGACGACATCGAGATCAATTTCCGCGGCCGGCAAATCCGTTCGTCGGGTCACGGCTTCTGCGGCATCGGCCGCAAGCGTCTGCTGAATATCCTGCAAGCGCGCTGCGAAGAACTCGGCGTCGAGCTGGTTTTCGAAACCCAGGTCACGGACGACAGTGTCTACGAAGCCGACTTGATCATTGCGTGCGACGGCGCGAACAGCGCGGTCCGTCAAAAGTACTCGGCCACTTATCGGCCCGCCATCGACATGCGCGATTGCCGCTTCGTCTGGCTCGGCACTAAAAAACTCTTCGATGCCTTCACCTTTGCTTTCGAAGAAACCGAATTCGGCTGGTTCCAGGCGCACGCTTATCGCTTCGACGATCAGACCTCCACGTTTATCGTCGAAACGCCGGAGCGCGTATGGCGCGCCGCCGGCCTCGACGAAATGAGCAAGGAAGAGAGCATCGCCTTCTGCGAAAAGCTGTTCGCGAAGTATCTGGACGGCAACGCTTTGTTGTCGAACGCGGCGCATTTGCGCGGCTCGTCGCAATGGATTCGCTTCCCGCGTGTCGTCAACGACGAATGGGTGCATTGGCGCAATAACGCGGACGGCTCGCAGACGCCGATCGTCCTCATGGGCGACGCCGCGCACACTGCTCACTTCTCGATCGGCTCGGGCACCAAGCTCGCGCTCGAAGATTCGATCGAACTCGCCAATAGCATCGGCGCGCATCCGGGTGACCTGGCCGCCGCGCTCAAGCATTACACGGACGTGCGCAGCATCGACGTATTGCGCATTCAGAACGCGGCGCGTAATTCGACGGAATGGTTCGAACATGTCGATCGCTATACGTCGTTCGAGCCGGAACAGTTCGCGTATTCGCTGCTCACGCGCTCGCAGCGCATCTCGCACGAAAATCTGCGTGAACGCGACGCGCACTATCTGTCCGGTTTCGAAGACTGGCTCGCCCAGCGCTCCGGCGTGAATCGCGCGCCCGAGAAGCACTCCGTGCCGCCCATGTTCACCCCCTTCACGTTGCGCGGCGTCACGCTGAAAAACCGCGTAGTGGTGTCGCCGATGGCGCAATACTCCGCCGTCGACGGCATTGCGGGCGACTATCACCTGATGCATCTCGGCGCTCGCGCCATGGGCGGCGCAGGGCTGGTCATGACGGAAATGACCTGTGTCTCGCCCGAAGCGCGCATTACGCCCGCGTGTCCCGGCATGTATGCGCCGGAGCATCTCACCGCATGGAAACGCATCGTCGACCTCGTGCATCGTCAATCGGATGCGAAGATCGGCATTCAGCTCGGCCATTCCGGCGCGAAAGGGTCGACACGTGTCTCGTGGGAAGGCATCGATCAGCCGCTCACAGAAGGCAACTGGCCGCTCCTCTCAGCATCGCCGCAACAATATCTGCGTGGCATCAGCCAGCATTCGCGCGAAGCCACGCAAGACGAGTTACGCGAAATCGAAGCGCAGTTCGTCCGCGCCACGCAAATGTCGGCCGAGGCAGATTTCGACTGGCTCGAATTGCATTGCGCGCACGGATATTTCCTGTCGAGCTTTCTGTCGCCGCTCACCAATCATCGCACTGACGAATACGGCGGCTCGCTGGAAAATCGTCTGCGCTATCCATTGCAGGTTTTCAAGGCGATCCGCGCGGTCTGGCCGCAAGACAAGCCGATTTCCGTGCGCATCTCCGCGAACGATTGGGTCGAAGGCGGCACGACACCCGACGACGCAGTCAAGATCGCCCAAGCCTTCAAGGCAGCCGGCGCCGACATGATCGACGTGTCGTCGGGCCAGGTCAGCAAAGAAGAAAAACCGGTATTCGGCCGCATGTTCCAGACGCCGTTCGCCGACCGCGTGCGCAACGAAGCAGGCATCGCGACCATCGCGGTCGGCGCGATCTCCGAAGCGGATCACGTGAACAGCATCATCGCGGCAGGCCGCGCGGATCTGTGCGCGATTGCGCGCCCGCATCTGGCGAATCCTTCGTGGACATTGAACGAAGCGGCCAAGATTGGCTATTTCGACGTGATGTGGCCGAAGCCCTACACCGCGGCTAAGTCTCAACTCGAACGCAACCTCGAACGCGAGCGCGCTCAAGCCGCCGCGAACGCGGGGCTGTCGCCGCAAGAACGCGCGCAACGCGCCGAAGGAACCGTGTGAACACACTCAATTCGACACTCGCGGGACAGCACGCGGTCGTCACCGGCGGCGGCAGCGGCATCGGCGCCGCCGTCGCGGAAGCTCTGCTACGCGCCGGCGCGCGCGTCACGTTGATGGGTCGCAACGCGGAACGTCTCGACGTGCAGCGGGAGAAATGCCGGGCACTGGGCGACGTGGCTTGCATCAGCGTCGACGTCACACAGGAAGACTCCGTCGCGAGTGCGTTCACCGAGGCCGGCGCAATCGACATCCTCGTCAACAACGCGGGCCAGGCGCAAGCCGCGCCGTTCACGCATACCGACATGGCGCTCTGGCAGCGCATGCTGGACGTGAACCTCACCGGCGTCTTTCTCGGCACGCGCGCGGCCTTGCCCGGCATGCTCGAACGCGGCCATGGACGTATCGTCAACGTGGCCAGCACGGCGGGGCAAATCGGCTACGCGTACGTCGCCGCCTATTGCGCCGCGAAACATGGCGTGATCGGTCTCACGCGCTCGCTCGCATTGGAAGTCGCAACGAAAGGCGTCACCGTCAATGCAGTTTGTCCCGGTTACACGGAAACCGAACTGCTGCACGCGTCGCTTGAACAGATCACCAGCAAGACCTCGCGCACCGAACAGCAGGCGCGCGAAACCTTGCTTCGCTCGAATCCGCAACATCGCTTCGTGAGTCCGGAACAGGTCGCCAATGCGGTGCTCTGGCTCTGCCAACCCGGCTCGGACGCCGTCACGGGGCAATCCATTTCCATCTCTGGTGGAGAAGTGATGTGACCAAGTCATCGAACATCAAGAAGCCCGCGGCGGCGGCTGAAACGAAACCGCCGCGCAAGGGCGTCCCCAAACCCGCGGAGAACGTCGTGGACCTCGAAATGAGCACCGGCGCGGATAGTCACATGGGCCTGCGTCTATGGCTGCGCATGCTGACGACGACCAACCTCGTGCAAGCCGAACTGCGCAAGCGTCTGCGCAACGAATTCGACACCACGTTGCCGCGTTTCGATCTGATGGCGCAGTTGGAGCGTCATCCTGAAGGTCTGAAGATGACCGAGCTGTCGCGCCGTTTGATGGTGACGGGCGGCAACATCACCGGCATTACGGATCAGCTCGAAAAAGAAGGCCTGGTGTCGCGCGACAACGATCCGAACGACCGGCGCTCGATCAGCGTGTGCCTGACGCCGGCCGGACGCAAAGCGTTCGACAAGATGGCAATCGCACACGAGCAATGGGTGGTTGAACTGTTCGGCGGTTTGAGCCTCGATGAAAAATCGCGCACTCATCAGCGCCTCGGCAAACTCAAGCAACATCTGCTCGACAGTCTGAAAGACTGATCGGCATCGAACCGCGGAGAGAGACTCATGACACGATCCAACGCCGACGCCCTGCTGGCCGGCAATCGCCTCACGCTAGCCGGCTACGAAGCGCGGCACTTCGGCTGGTCGGTCGCCGACAAGGTCGCGACGATCACGCTGAATCGCCCCGAGCGCAAGAACCCGCTGACCTTCGAGTCGTACGCGGAGTTGCGCGATCTGTTCCGGCAATTGACCTATGCGACCGACGTCAAAGCGGTCGTGATTCACGGCGCGGGCGACAACTTCTGCTCCGGCGGCGACGTGCACAACATCATCGCGCCGCTGATCGATCTGCCGATGCCGGAACTGCTGCTCTTCACGCGCATGACCGGCGATCTGGTGAAGGCCATGCGCCATTGTCCGCAACCGATCATTGCGGCGGTCGATGGCGTCTGCGCCGGCGCCGGCGCGATTCTCGCCATGTCGTCCGACATGCGGCTTGGAACTGCGCGCAGCAAGCTCGCTTTCCTGTTCTCGCGCGTCGGTCTCGCCGGTTGCGACATGGGCGCTTGTGCGATTCTGCCGCGCATCATCGGTCAGGGGCGCGCCGCCGAACTGCTTTTCACCGGGCGCTCGGCAAGCGGCGAAGAAGGCCACGCATGGGGCTTCTACAACCGGCTATGCGAACCTGCCGCGCTGCTTGAAGAAGCGCGAAAGCTCGCCGCCGATCTCGTCGCCGGTCCGACCTTCGCGCACGGCATTACCAAGAAGATGCTGCATCAGGAATGGAGCATGAGTATCGACGAAGCGATCGAGTCGGAAGCGCAAGCCCAGGCCATCTGCATGAGCACACGTGATTTCGAGCGCGCCTACAGCGCGTTTGCCGCGAAATCGCGTCCGGTGTTCGAAGGAGATTGAGTTGAGCGCCAACACCGAACTGGATCCGCATAGCGCGCTGGCGTGGCCGTTTTTCGAGCCGCATCATCGCGAGCTGGCCGCAGGTATCGAAGCATGGTGCCGCGAGAAGCTGAAGCACGAAGACCACAAGGACGTCGACGCAACCTGTCGCCACCTGGTGCGTGAACTCGGCGAGGCGGGCTGGCTGAAATATGGCGTGGGCGGCGTCGCGTACGGCGGCCATGGCGACACGATCGACACGCGCGCCGTTTGCCTGCTGCGCGAAACGCTGGCCAAACACTCCGGGCTCGCGGACTTCGCATTGGCAATGCAGGGACTCGGTTCGGGCGCCATTTCGCTCGGCGGCACGCACGAACAAAAGACCCGCTATCTGCCGCGCGTCGCTAACGGCACGGCGCTCGCAGCGTTCGCGCTGTCCGAACCCGAAGCCGGCTCCGATGTCGCCGCCATGGCGCTCTCCGCGCGCGAGGATGGCGACGCCTACGTTCTCGACGGCGACAAGACATGGATCTCCAACGGCGGGATCGCCGATTTCTACGTGGTGTTCGCAAGAACCGGCGAAGCGCCGGGCGCGCGTGGCATCAGCGCATTCATCGTCGATGCGGATACGCCGGGACTGGAGATCGCTGAACGCATCGACGTGATTGCGCCGCATCCGCTCGCACGTCTGCACTTTGCCGGCGCGCGCGTGCCGCGCAGCCAGATGCTCGGCGCGCCCGGCGAAGGTTTCAAGCTCGCCATGCGCACGCTGGATATTTTCCGCACGTCCGTGGCGGCGGCGTCGCTCGGCTTCGCGCGTCATGCGATGGCCGAAGGTATCTCGCGCGCCGCATCGCGCAAGATGTTCGGGCAGACGCTCGGCGATTTTCAACTGACGCAAGCCAAACTAGCACAAATGGCGTTGACCATCGACAGCAGCGCGTTGCTCGTCTATCGCGCCGCGTGGCTGCGCGATCAAGGCGAAAGCGTCACGCGCGAAGCTGCGATGGCGAAGTGGCACGCAAGCGAAGGCGCGCAACAGGTGATCGATGCTGCTGTGCAACTGTTCGGCGGCATGGGCGTGCAAAGCGGCACGGCTGTCGAGATGCTGTATCGCGAGATTCGTGCGCTGCGCATTTACGAAGGCGCGACCGAAGTGCAGCAGCTGATTATCGGACGCGATCTGTTGAAAGCGCACGCTGCCGCGACTGCCGGAGACAACGCCAAATGAGCGCGTCTTTTGAACGGCCCGTACGCATCCGCTTCTCGCACTGCGATCCGGCGGGCATCGTGTTCTTTCCGCAATATCTCGTGATGACCAACGCGCTGGTCGAAGACTGGTTTAACGAAGGCCTGAATATCGACTACGCGCACATGATCTCGCAACGCCGTGTCGGCTTGCCGATCGTCAAACTCGATTGCGAGTTTTCACGGCCGAGTCAGATGGGCGAAACGATCACGCTGACACTTAACGTGGCAGCAATCGGCCGGCGCTCGATTAGCATCGATATCGTCGGGCAGTGCAACGGCGAAACCCGGTTTCGCGCGAAACAGGTGCTCGTCACGACGTCGCTCGAGCGCGGCACATCCATCGACATTCCCGCCGACATCGCGAGCGCGCTCGCGGCGTTTGCCCCACAGCCGGACTCCACTGAGGCGCATCGCCCATGAAAAAAGCTCTTCTCCCCGCCGGCTGGGTCAAGCCGCGTGGCTACGCTAACGGCGTCGCGGCAACCGGCACGCAGGTGTTCATTGCCGGTCAGATCGGCTGGGACGAACAGGCGCGCTTTCACACGACGGACTTCGCCGCGCAAGCCATCCAGGCGCTCAAGAACGTGCTCGCCGTTTTGCATGAAGCCGGCGGCAAGCCTGAGCATCTGGTGCGATTGACGTGGTACGTCACCGACAAACGCGAGTATCTGGCGTCGTTGAAAGACATCGGCCGCGCGTTTCGCGAGTTGATCGGCGACTACGACATCGCGATGAGCGCGGTGCAAGTGGTCGCGCTGATCGAAGACGAAGCGAAAGTTGAAATTGAAGCGACCGCCGTGGTTCCGCAGTAGCGCAGCACATTCGAAAAAAGCCACCAAGCCAACCGAAGCGCATTCAGCCGGCTCAACGCCCGGGAGACCATGATGGAACCGTCAGCACACGTCGATACCTTCGCGCGCGACAATCTTCCGCCGCAGGATCAATGGCCCGTCTTTCTGCTCGACAACCCGGACGTCGCGTACCCGGCGCGCTTGAACTGCGCGACGGAGTTGCTCGACAGAACCATCGATGCGGGCCACCGTGATGATCCCGCGATCTGGTCCGATGTCGACGGAACACCGCGCGCTACCACTTACGGTGAGCTGCTGGCGCTTGTGAATCGCAGCGCGCACGTGCTGGTCGACGAAATGGGACTGCAGCCCGGCAACCGCGTTTTACTGCGCGGCCCGAACACGCTGCATATGGCCGTGACCGCACTCGCCGCGCTGAAGGTTGGGCTCGTCGTGGTGCCGACCATGCCGCTCCTACGAGCCAAGGAGCTGAAGCAGATCATCGAGAAAGCGCAAGTTGGCGCGGCGTTGTGCGACGCCCGGCTGACCGCCGAACTCGCGCGCTGCAGCGATCCAGAAGACGAGTTTTACTGCACGGGCTTGAAGCAAACCCGCCTCTTCCACGACGACGCCCCTGATTCTCTCGACACACTTGCGATCAACAAGCCCGACCACTTCACCGCGTGCGACACCGCTGCCGACGACGTCTGCCTGATCGCCTTCACCAGCGGCACGACCGGCGCGCCGAAAGGCTGCATGCACTTTCATCGCGATGTCGTGGCCATGTGCGATCTGTTCCCGCGTCACGTGCTCAAGCCTACGTCGAGCGATATCTTTTGCGGCACGCCGCCACTCGCATTTACGTTCGGCCTTGGCGGCTTGCTGTGTTTCCCGTTGCGAGTGGGCGCGTCCACAGTGCTGATCGAGAAGCTCACGCCCGAGACTTTGCTGCAGACCGTCGAACGTTTTCATGCGACCGTCATGTTCACCGCGCCAACGTTCTATCGACAAATGGCGCCGCTGGTTGCGCACCACGACGTCTCTTCGTTGAAGAAAACCGTGTCGGCGGGCGAGGCGTTGCCGGATTCGACACGGCGTTTATGGCGCGACGCGACCGGCATCGACATGATCGACGGGATTGGCGGCACCGAGTTGATCCACATTTTCATTTCGGCGCAGGGCGACGAGATTCGCCCGAACGCCATCGGCCGCGCGGTGCCGGGTTACGCCGTGCAGGCCGTGGACGACGACATGCAACCGGTCGCGCCGGGCACGATCGGCAAACTGGCGGTGCGCGGCCCGACCGGCTGCCGCTATCTCGCCGACGAGCGGCAAAAGAAGTTTGTGCGCGACGGCTGGAACTTGCCCGGCGATTCCGTCTATCTCGACGCAGACGGCTACGTGTTCTACCAGGCGCGCGCCGACGACATGATCGTTTCCGCCGGTTACAACATCTCCGGGCCCGAAGTGGAGAGCGTCCTGCTGCAACACAACGCGGTGTCCGAATGCGGCGTGATCGGCGTGCCGGACGAAACCCGCGGGCAGATCGTCAAGGCATTCGTCGTGGTGAATCCCGGTTACGAGCGCGATGACAAACTGGTCGCGCAACTGCAGGATTTCGTGAAAAATAGCGTGGCGCCGTATAAATATCCACGCGTCATCGTTTTTGTCGATTCATTGCCGCGCACCGAAACCGGCAAGCTCAAACGTTTCGAGTTGCGTACCATGGCATAGCTCAAACTACCTGCACGGAGACACACCGCATGGCCGCCTCTTTCATCGAAGTAGTCGCCCAGGATGGCGGCCGTTTCAATGCCTACGTCGCCCGCCCCGCGCAAGGGTCGGGCCCGGGACTCGTGCTCCTGCAGGAAATTTTCGGCATCAACGACACCATGAAGACGTTGGCCGATCGCTTCGCTGAAGAAGGTTATGTGGTGCTGGTGCCCGATCTGTTCTGGCGGATCAAACCGGGGATCGTGCTCGGTTACGGCGAAGTCGACATGAAACAGGCGCTCCACTATCTCAGCCAGTTCGACACGGATCTGGCCATCGACGATATCGCCGCCACGCTCGCTGCATTGCGCGCCATGCCTGAACAGGCGGGCAAAGTCGGCACCGTGGGCTACTGCCTCGGCGGCAAGCTCGCGTTCCTGAGCGCCGCGCGAACCGATGTCGATTGCGCGGTCAGCTACTACGGCGTCGGCCTCGAAGCGCATCTGGATGAAGTACCGGCAATTCGTTGCCCGATGGTGTTTCACTTCCCCGAAAACGATTCGCACTGTCCGGCGGAGACCCGCGAACGGATCAGCGCGGCGTTGCGCACGCGGCCGCAAATCGAGCAATACGTGTACCCGGGTTGCGATCATGCGTTTGCCGCGCCGTCGCGCCCGCAATACGACAAGCCCGCCGCGATGATGGCGTATTCCCGCACGCTCGCGCTGCTGCGCAAGGTGCTCGGCCCGGTCTACGATCTCAACGCGCTGTGGGAAGCGCATTGCTATTACGAGTTCGCCACGCGCGACGTGGATGCCGTCATGCCGACCATGGTCGCGCAACCCTACGTCAATCACGTTCCGACCATGACCGGTGGAGTCGGCCACGACAATCTGAAGCGTTTCTATACGCATCACTTCGTCAACTCGAATCCCGTCGATACGAAGCTGATTCCGATTTCGCGCACCATCGGCGCGGATCGCATCGTCGACGAATTCATTTTTAGCTGCACGCATAGCTGCGAAATCGACTGGTTGCTGCCCGGCGTTCCGCCGACCGGTAAGTATTTCGAGGTGCCCATGCTGGCGGTGGTTTGTTTCCGAGGCGACAAGCTCTATAACGAGCACATCTATTGGGATCAGGCTTCCGTGCTGGTGCAGGTAGGCTTGCTGAACCCCGAGGGATTACCGGTGGCCGGCATCGAGAGCGCGCGCAAGCTGCTCGACGAAACGCTGCCGTCGAATCAGTTGATGGGCAGCAAATCACGCGTGTGAGGTGCGACTAGAGGCCCGCCTCTGCGCAACATCCTTATGATGTGACACTTCACTGGCCACCGTCACTCGACCCATGCTGATCGTCCATCATCTGAACAACTCCCGCTCGCAGCGTGTGCTGTGGCTGCTCGAAGAACTCGGCGTTCCTTACGAGATCAAGCGTTACCAGCGCGATCCGAAGACGATGCTCGCGCCGCCCGAGTTGCGCGCGGTGCATCCGCTCGGCAAGTCGCCCGTGATTACCGACGACGGCCAGACGATCGCCGAGTCGGGCGCGATCATCGAGTATCTGATGGGCAAATACGGGCAGGGACGTTTTGCGCCAGCACCAGGCACGCCTGAGCGGCTGCGCTACACGTACTGGCTGCATTACGCTGAAGGTTCGGCGATGCCGCCGCTGCTGCTCAAGCTCGTGGCGCTGCGCATTGCCAGCGCGCCGATGCCGTTCTTCGCGAAGCCGATTGCGCGCAAGATCGCCGGCACGCTGCAATCGAGTTTCATCGATCCGCAGTTGAAGCTGCACCTCGGTTATATCAATCAGGAGTTGAGCAAGACCGGCTGGTTCGTCGGCAACGACTTCACGGCGGCGGACGTGCAGATGAGTTTCCCGCTCGAAGCCGGCACGGCGCGCGGCGGCATGGAAGGCCAGATTCCGGCGGTAATCGATTTCCTGAAGCGCATTCATGCGCGGCCGGCGTATCAGCGCGCACTGGAACGTGGCGGCAAGTACGAATTGCTCGGCGGCGATTGAGGTTCGCACCGACCTGGAACTCGTAGTTGTGGGTCGAAATTAGCGGGTGCTAGACTGGCAAATCCCATTGTCGTCAACGAGTTGCCAAACGGTTGGTCTGGACTGCTCGCCGGTTCTTCCGGAGCGGTATCTGTTTCAGCCGCGGCATGTTCGGCATCCAATCGACCATGCCTAAGGAGTCGCCTGCATGACCCATTCCATCCACGGCAACAAACGCTGGCTCGCACTGATCGTGCTGTGCCTCGGCGTGCTCATGATCGTGCTCGATACGACGATCGTGAACGTCGCGCTGCCGTCTATCGCTGCGGATCTTGGGTTTACCGAGACGTCGCTCGTGTGGGTGGTGAATGCGTACATGCTGACGTTCGGCGGTTGCCTGCTGCTGGGTGGGCGGCTCGGCGATCTGTATGGACATCGCAAGCTGTTTCTTATCGGCATCACGTTGTTCACGCTGGCGTCGCTTGCTTGCGGGATTTCGAACTCACAAGGGCTGCTGGTGTGCGCGCGTGCGATTCAAGGTGTAGCGGGCGCCATCGTCTCGGCGGTTTCGCTGTCGCTCATCATGAATCTGTTCACCGAACCCGGCGAGCGCGCGAAAGCCATGGGCGTGTATGGGTTCGTGTGTGCGGGCGGCGGCAGTATCGGCGTGTTGCTCGGCGGGCTGCTCACTAATCTGCTGAGCTGGCATTGGATCTTTCTCGTCAATCTACCCATTGGTATCGCCGTGTACGCGCTCTGTGTCGCGCTGTTGCCGTCCGCGCGCGGTCATGCGCACGGCGAGCGGCTCGATGTGGCCGGCGCGGTGTCCGTCACCGTGTCGCTGATGCTGGCCGTGTATGCGGTGGTGAATGGTAATGAGGCCGGTTGGACTTCGGCGCAGACGCTCGGTTTGCTGTTTGCGGCGCTGGCGCTGCTGGCCGTGTTCCTGGTGATTGAGTCGCGCGTGCAGCATCCGTTGATGCCGCTGGGTCTGTTCCGCTTGCGCAATGTGGCGACGGCGAATGTGGTCGGCGTGCTGTGGGCGGCGGCGATGTTCGCCTGGTTCTTTATCTCTGCGCTGTATTTGCAGCGTGTGCTCGGCTATCGGCCGTTACAAGTCGGGCTCGCGTTCCTGCCCGCTAATCTGATCATGGGGTTCTTCTCACTCGGGCTGTCGGCGCGGGTGGTAATGCGCTTTGGGCTGCGCGTTCCGCTGGCCGTGGGACTGCTGGTCGCGGCTTGCGGTCTTGCGTTGTTCGCTCGCGCGCCGGTTGGCGGCAGTTTTGTGCTCGATGTCATGCCGGGAATGATTCTGCTCGGCTTCGGCGCGGGTATTGCGTTTAACCCGATGTTGCTCGCCGCCATGAGCGATGTCGATCCGAGCGATTCGGGGCTCGCGTCGGGTATCGTCAATACGTCGTTCATGATGGGTGGTGCGCTTGGGCTTGCGGTGTTGGCGAGTCTCGCCGCAGCGCGGAGTGAGGCGGTGCAGGCGTCGTCTGGAGATGCCGTGGCTGCACTGAATAGCGGGTATCACGTCGCGTTCTTGTTTGGGGCGATTTTTGCGGCGGTGGCGGGGATTCTAGGCGGCTTGTTGTTACGGACGGGGCACGCGGGTAGTGCAGGTAGTGCGGGTGCGCATGAAGACGCTCACGGTAAAAACACGACGGCACCGGACGAACATTCCACCGCCACGGGCAACAAAGCCGCGACCGAAAACTATTAAAACGCGTTTCCGCAAAACCGCAATCCCGATCAAACATCCCGCATCGGCGCTCGCTATGCTAGTTCCATGCTGACATGAGAGCCCATATGAACCCGGTTGGAAAAGCGCTGTGGTTTATCGAAAGCCACTTTGCCCACGAGTTGACGCTCGACGACATCGCCACCTGCGGATGCGTGTCGCGTTTTCATCTGGCGCGTGCCTTCGAAGCGGCCACGGGGTTTTCGGTGATGCGCTATGTGCGCGGACGTCGCTTGAGCGAAGCGGCGCGTCGGCTGGCGAGCGGCGCACCGGATATCCTCGCGGTCGCCATCGACGCCGGCTACGGTTCTCACGAGGCATTCACGCGTGCGTTTCGCGAGCAATTCGGACTCACGCCCGACGCGCTGCGCGCGCGTGGCCATCTCGACAATCTCGCCCTCGTGGAGCCGATCAAAATGGACGAAACCCTGCTTACCCATCTCGAACCGCCGCGCTTTGAAGACGGCAAAGCGTTTCTCGTCGCGGGCCTGAGCGAGCGCTACACGAGCGAAACCTGTGCCGCGATTCCGTCGCAGTGGCAGCGCTTTGGCGACTACTTCGGCAAAGCGCCGGGACAGGTCGGCAATGTGGCGTACGGCGTTTGCTATAACGCGGACGACAGCGGCAACATCGATTATCTGTGTGGCGTCGAAGTCAGCGACTTCTCGGCATTGCCTGCTGAGCTGAGCCGGCTGCGTATTTCGCCGCAGCGGTATGCGGTGTTTAGTCATCGCGAGCATATTTCGGCTATCCGGCGCACCTGGAATACGATCTGGAATCAGTGGCTGCCGGCATCGGGACATATTCCTGCCGACGCGCCGAATTTTGAGCGCTATGACGAGAAGTTCGATCCCGTCAGCGGGATGGGTGGTCTTGAGATCTGGTTGCCATTGAAGAGCTGAGGAGCCCGCACGCTCGTCCCGACGATGCATGTGCCGGGTGAGTCGCCAGCAAGCCCGCTATCGGCTGATAGGATGGACGCAATGCCACCGACGTGTCCCGCTCACATGCCTGCTCGCTTCTCCGTGCCCACTTCGTCCATTTCGGCTTGTGCGACGACAATGACGCAAACCGCGCTGGCCCGTACGCCGCGAAATCGGTCGCGTCTCTTCAATTGAATCTCGCGAGTGTCTCACTGCGTTAATGCTTGAAAATCCGGGAGAGGTCGCACGCTGTTGCGACCGCCCGGAAAAAGATTGCCCTCAGATTACCAAGCAGGCGCTACTCAGGCTGCGAGCACCTCACTGACCTCCCAGCTATCTATCCCCAACGCGTCGCCGACCGGTTTGCAGGTGAGCCGGCCTTCATGCACATTCAGGCCGGGGCGCAGGTACACATCGTCGAGCAATGCCTGCTTCCAGCCTTTGTTCGCGATGTCGAGCACGAACGGCAGCGTGGCGTTGTTCAAGGCGAATGTCGACGTTCTTGCGACCGCGCCCGGCATATTTGCCACGCAATAGTGCACCACACCGTCGACGACATACGTAGGCGCGTCGTGCGTTGTCGGACGCGAGGTCTCGCAGCAGCCGCCTTGATCGATCGCGACATCGACAATCACCGCACCCGGCTTCATGCGCGCCAACATTTCCCGCTTGATCAGCTTTGGCGCCGCCGCGCCGGGCAGCAACACGCATCCGATCACGAGATCGGCCCGTTCAAGCAGTTCCTCGACTTGAGCCTGCACCGAGAAGACCGTCTGGATCGCGCTGCCGAACTGCACTGTCAGACGCTTCAGAACGTCGGCGGACCGGTCGACCACGGTCACCCTCGCGCCCATGCCGAGCGCAATCGTCGCCGCGTGCGTGCCGGACACGCCGCCACCCAGAATCAGCACCTCTCCCGGCGGCACACCGGGCACGCCGCCGAGCAGCACACCGCGGCCACCCATCGATTTTTCGAGGCAGCGCGCCCCCGCCTGTGGCGCCAGCCGGCCCGCCACCTCCGACATGGGCGTCAGCAACGGCAAACCGCCTGAACGCGAGGTCACTGTTTCGTATGCGATGCAGGTCGCGCCGCTCCTGATCAGATCGGCTGTCTGATCGGCGTCGGCCGCGAGGTGCAGGTACGTGAACAGGATCTGGCCGCGGGACAAACGTGCGCGCTCTATCGCCTGCGGTTCCTTGACCTTGACGATCAACTCCGCCTCCTTCCACAGACGCTCGACCGAATCCTGAATGCTTGCACCCGCTTTGACGTAGTCGCTATCAGCAATGCCCGATCCTTCGCCCGCGCTTTTCTCGACGGCGACGCTATGGCCGTGTCGAACCAACTCGGCGACCGACACCGGCGTCAGACCAACCCGGTACTCCTGCGTTTTGATTTCCTTTGGTACGGCGATTTTCATTTTATGTCTCCTCGGAGTGGATCAGGCGCTTGCTTGTGGCAAGTGCGTTTGTGATCGCGTCGATTGCGCGTGGTATTGCATCGACGATAGCGTTCGCCTCCGCGTGGGTTAGATAAAGCGGAGGCGTGGAGTCAGAATATCGCTTTGAGCGATGGCCCGTCCAATGATGCCGTTGTCAAGAAGCGGTGCAGCAATGGGCGGGACGACTGCCAGCGCTGGCTTGAAGAAGATGCGGTTGTTGCGATTGGCGATTAGGCTTCATGGTGGTCGGCATTCCCCCCCGCGCACATCGCCTATGATCGGGACTTCCGCCGGCGCATCGCGTAGCGAGTTACTCGAATTACGGCGCACTTCCGGCGTGTTTCTGACGCGGTGCAGTGAATCGATCAGGTTCAGCTTCGCCACACCTGCTGCTTTGCACAACGGGCGTGACGACAGGTTCACTCGTGCCTGATTGGTCCGATCTGCTCCGCGCCCTGCCCCGGCGCCTGTCAGATCTTCTCGCTGACAATGACGCCCGAGAGCGACGCGCAGGTGGCGTTAGTCCGCTGGCGATTGTGACCAGGACGGCGCATAGCCCTTTTCACTCTGCCGTCATTTCTCGCTGGCACTACTCACCCCACCTGATCAGGCTTAGCGTTTGCCGCGGCCGCCTGCGGGTTTGCCAGCCGGCTTACGTGAGCCCGCAGCTGGCTTGCTAGCAGGTTTGCTGCGTGGCTTTTGCACGCTGAATGGGCTATTGCTGGACAAGCTCGTGCCTTTACCCGACGCCACAGCGCGTTGCGCCGCAGGCTTGCGTTTGTTTTCGCCAACTTGCGGGCGCGGTTTCTTGCTGAGCACCTGCACGGCGCCGGGCGCGGCTTGCGGCACTTTGGGCTTCTTAGGCTTCTTGGGTTTCTTGATGATCTGCCCCGTCGCGCTAGTTTGCGGCACGCGATGTTCGGCTTCGAAGCCAGGCTCTTCTTCACGGCGCAGCGTTTGCCGGATCAACGCTTCAATCGCGGCCAGTTGCGGCGCTTCATCGGCACACACAAGGGACACCGCCACGCCGCTGGCGCCCGCGCGGCCGGTACGGCCAATACGGTGCACATAGTCTTGCGCCACGATCGGCAGATCAACGTTGATCACCAGCGGCAGGTCGTCGATATCCAGCCCGCGCGCAGCGACATCGGTGGCTACCAGCATTTGGACTTCGCCCGTCTTGAAACGCTCCAGCGCACGCATGCGCGCCGGTTGCGGTTTGTCGCCGTGGATGGTGTCGACCGAATAGCCCGCATCATCCAGCATGGCCGCGAGGTAATCCACGCCGTTGCGGGTTTTGACAAATACCAGCGCGTGCTGCCAGTTGTTCTCGGCCACAAGGTGCATGAAGAGGTCAGGCTTGTTCTTCTTATCCACCGGCACCACCCACTGTTTGATCTTGCTGGCCGTGGCATTGGGCGGGCTGACGCTGATATTGACCGGGTCGTGCAAAATGCCCGCCGCCATAGCGCGGATATCATCGGTAAACGTGGCTGAGAACAGCAGGGTCTGGCGCTGAGCGGGCAATGCAGCAAACACGGCGTTGAGTTCACGCTCAAAGCCCAGATCCAGCATACGGTCGGCTTCGTCCAGCACCAGCGTTTGTACTTGATCAAACTGCACTGCGTTCTGGCGATTGAGATCCAGCAAACGGCCCGGCGTGGCAACGAGCACATCCACGCCTTTGCGCAACTTCATCATCTGCGGGTTGATACTCACACCGCCGTAGGCGGCTAGAAATCGTAAGTCGAGACCTTTGCCGTAAGCGATAAAGCTTTGTAGCACCTGTTCGGCCAGTTCACGCGTGGGCACCAGCACCAGAACACGCACGCGGTTGCTGGACACCGCCGGGCCGTGTTGCACTAGCCGTTGCAACAGCGGCAGCGCAAAACCCGCCGTTTTGCCAGTACCGGTCTGTGCCGCAGCCATGACGTCATTGCCGCTGAGCACAGCAGGAATCGCCTTGGCCTGCACCGGCGTAGGTGTCTGGTAATTGAGATCCTGCAAATTACGCAGCAAGGGATCGATCAGGCCAAGCGAGGCAAAAGACATTGGCGTATTCCGGGCTAAAGCCGCAATTCTAGCGGTTGCCGTCTGATTGCGCGGCGCAGACGTGTTCTCGGCGGACGAGAAGCGCGCATTCGAGGTCGCGCCGCCGATGGAAGCAGGACGTGTACTCGTCAACACGCTCGCACTCGAACCGGCCGCGCCGTTCGGCGGCTTCAGGCAATCCCGTACCACCTGCTAATACGTTAAATTTGGGCTAAAGGCTGCGACGGTTCCGCCGGGCCGCGACCCTGGAGCGTGGTGGGGAATTGCCGCGACCAAAGACGCTCGGCTTTATTCAGGGGCGTGCGAAAAGGGATGAGGACTGCTCGCGGTACGCATTCGCCTGAGCGCGTAGAGTGTTTGCCTTCGCCTCAAAGGCTTCGACCGCATCCGCGCCGGCGGCGAAGCGAGCAGGAGGCTCATCCTGCGCCGTCAACTCTACCAGCGCAGCGGCAAGCTTGGCCGGATCGCCGCCCTGTTTCCCGTTCATACCTTTCCAGGCGGTCACAGTCTCTTTAGTGCGGGACGCGTAGTCCTCGATGGAGAGTTCGGCGTAGGTAGTTGACTCTGCGTTGAGAAGGTCTGTTCTGAAGAACTTAGGCTCCACCAGCATGGTGCGGATGCCAAAGGGAGCTACTCGCTGGTCCCCACAGCCCGCAATTACAGCATTTTGCAGCCAACGGATAGCCGAGCCAACAAATCGTCAGAGCGCTAACCTGGCTCAAGCAGAATTTCTCAAAGGAACTACTGGCGGATGACCTGGCCGCGCAGGCACACATGAGTACTTCGACGTTCCGTCAGCATTTCCGCAACATCACGGGAACAAGTCCTTTGCAATACCAGAAGCAGTTGCGTTTGCAGGAGGCGCGGCAACTGATGCTCAGCCTTGGCATTGACGCGGGAAGCGCCGCGATCCAGGTCGGCTACGAAAGCGCCTCGCAGGTCAGTCGCGAGTACAGCCGTCTGTTCGGTGCGCCTCTGCGGCGGGATGTGAGGCGACTCCGCTTACCGTGATGTGCACGGTCGCAAATTGCAGGCAGCGATTGGGCGATCTGGGCTATGGGGTCGAACGGCTGCGCGTGTTTAGCCGAACTCGGAAGTACATAGCCGGCCCGAGGGCGAGTGTCTCGGATGACACCCGAGGTTCCGTAGTCGACCCTGAGCGGTCGTACTCCGAGCCGTCGTAAGCGACCGATAGCAAGCGGGGAACGGTCCTTCGGTAAGCTAGATATTCGCCAGCTAAGGGCTTTCCACAATGTCGGGTAAAGCCCACGTCTTATCGAAAAACGGCTGGGTCGGACCATACCAGCGGAAATAAGCAAACCAGCCTTGCCCTGGCAACGTCTTCACCCAGTTGCTGCGTACGGCCGCCGGCGCCTGCGGCCCGAAATAAATATCCACCGATCCGTCAGCTTCCATCTGCAACTTGTCTTTACTCGACACACCCGCCTTCATCGTATCGGTAACGATCATCGAGCGCGTCAGATTATCGTAGACAGTGACCGCCCAGAACTCCTTGGCCGGAACGTTTGCTGGCACGTGGAGGAGGTATTGCTTGCCACCATCCAGCCATCTGCCATCGTTGTCTTTGGCCGTGCTCATATACTGCGAGCCCGCGCCCACGATAGGTTTGACCATTCCTTCTGCGATCGTGATCGCTTCGAACGTATAGTCGGTACGCTCGTCGAGCTGGCTATAGTTAGCAGCCTCCTGGTCAGGGTTGAGCGTCAATACCCATTCCCAGTGCGTGCCAGGATAAGAAGATGCATTCGCAAGCCGGGGAGCCATGCTGAGAGTTTGGGCCATCAGGAAGCCAACCTGCGCGGCTTCCGTCAATATCTGCTTCTGACGCGCATCCGGTTCGAACGGTTTGCCTTTCTCGATACCTAGCGGCTTGAGCATCGCGTAAAAGAAGCGGTCACGCGGTTCGACCGGCTCCCGGTCGATGACGCTTTCGAGCAATTCCCAGTACTCGAATCCCCGCGGTGCGATCGAGTCCAGCGGGCGAGTCCCGGCGCGCACAACTTGGGTAGGCGGCGGATTCGACGCCCTTGCAAGCGGATAGACGCGGATCTCGGTTAGCGTATTCACGGCTGCTTTGACATCGTTATCGCGGACGAAAGCACGCGCGAGGTACATGACCAGGTTTGTTTTGGAATGCGCAGCAAGGTAGCCCGTAGGGACGGTCCCGTTGAACGCCGGTGGAAGCAGGAGAAACTTGCCGCCTTTGCCTTTGTCAGGACCAAATGGCCCCACTTCGACTACCGGCCTTTGCCATGCGTCGTCGATCACACCGTACGCGCCCGCAGGCGAATCGACCACGACCGGACCATCGCGATTCAGGTCGATGAATACCGCTGCATAGATCGTCGTGTTGTTGCCGGTAAGCGCCTTAACAGCGGGCGTGGTGTAGTTGTCGACGACAGAAACGGTGTTGTAATCGACATCCCAATCCCGCCTGTTCGCCCGGCGCAGCGCTTCCATTGCGACCGCAGGTGTCGCCCAGATATAGGCCTGGCAGGCACGCTGGAAGTCCATCTCATCGTACAGCCTCCTGACCGCATCATTGTCTGGGTAGCCATTCTGGATTCCGATGTTGCCGATACGGGTTTGGAGTTGGCCATCCATCTGCGATGTGTCGGAAGACGGAACAGCACACGCCGACAGGACAACGCTCACGACGCACACTATCGCAAGTGGCTTGAAATGCATCTCTGTTCTCCCCTGGCAGCATCTGGGCTTTGCCGGCAAGTCGTGCCGAGAGGTCTGTGCTTGAGCCTAATGAGCAACGGGTTCAATGTCAGCGAGCCGCCACGACTTGTCGAACAATGGTTTGCCAGGGCCGTAAAGTCGGAACATCGTGAACCACTTTCCCCCTGACGTGGTGTAGATCCAGTTGCTCTCCTTACCCGGCGGCGGTTTCGGGCCAAAGAAGACGTCCACGGAGCCGTCCGCGTTTCTTTGAAGATTCTGGTTGTATGAATCTAAGCCTACGCGGGGCGATTCTCGAATGAATCCCGCAGTATCGAGATCGTAGACGGTTACTGCCCAGAACTGCTTCGCCGGCACATCCGCCGGAACGTGCAGGTGGTAGCTCTTGCCACCGTCGAGCGGATTTCCTTGCGAGTCATGCAATCCGGTCAGGTAAAACGTCGCAGCTCCGAGTTTCGCTGGAGGCGCATAGGCAAGGAAGTAGATCATCCCGCGCGCGTCGACACCCAGATAGTCGGATGTCTGGAATGAGAAACCCGTCTTCGGCCCGAGATTTTCCGGCAGCGTCCACATAGATTCCGGCCACCAGGGCTCGCCTTGATTCAGTGCTGCGATAAACCCTGTGTGTGCCTCGCGCGCCGACTCGGTTAGCGCCGAACTTGCCGCCGGATCAGGTTTGTATTCCTTTCCCTTTTCGATACCCAAGGTACGGATCTGCCCCATCGCCACGAGATCGCGCGTCTGCACAGGCTCCTCCTGGATCATGCGGGCGAGCCGGTCATAAAAAGTACTATCGAATGCGACAGTGCCGTCGAATAATTTTCCGGCCATGTCGATAAAGCGTTGCTCGGGTGGATGCGAGCGCGACGCAAGCGGATAAAGCCTCAGCCGCTTTACCAGCAGGATGGCCTTCGTTACGTCAGAGTCAGACGAAGTGGCAGGGATCGCACGGAACAGCGCATATCCGTTATAGGTGGCGGAGCGCAGTGGAATGTAGCCCGACGGGACCGTGCCTTTGTAGCCAGGTGGGAGGACGAGGTACTTCCCGCCCTTTCCCTTGTCTGCACCCTGCGGACCAACATCGGTCAAGGGCGTTTGCCAGGCATCGAGCATTGTCCCGAACAACCCGGCACCTGCTGCTGCCGGGAAGTCGAGTACGACCGGGCCATCCTTCGTGTTGAAGTTGAAGTAGATGTAGAGCGAAGAAGCGTTCGGCGTGGTCGTCTGGTTCTTCCAGTCGGCTGGTTTTGACCAGTAGACAATATCGCCGTACTTCGCACTTGCATCGCGAAAGAAGGCTTCTCGCATTGCATCGACGCTCACAATCGGCATGCCCCATATGGCGGCTTCAACTGCGCGACGGTGAAGCGCTTGCGTGCCCAATTCCTCCTTGATCGGTGGTGGGCTCTGTTGGGGTTTCGCCGTCTCGGGAAATGAAAAAGAAGAGCAAACTATTGCGAGGAACAGACAAACGAGTCGTTTCATTTGCATCCCTTGGCGAAGCCCGACAGACGGCCGACAGTGCATATTAAACCACTGTTCCCGATTTGCTTACAAAGGTTTCAGGAATGGCCGGTCAGAGTCGATCAGCGGCCGTTCAGTTTGACTCTACGAATGTCGCTTCATGGGCGCACCGAGCCACACGCTGACCGACTCAGGACGACCCTCTTCGTCCAGTAGGACCAGCCCGGTCTTAACGGCGGTTTCCGAGGTCAAGCGGTCGTTCGCGCTGGCGCGACGGCGGGAAAGTGTGGGCCAAACCGCTGGTAGCTAATCCTAACTTGCATGACCGCTTGACTGAGCGAAGCCGATACCCGCATCTCCACGTTCTCCTCTTTGTTGATCTTCTATCGAGCTCTATATTCCAGATTCCGAAGGCGCCCCATGTTGCAGTCGCGATCGCAGAAGGCCACCACCTTCTCGCCCTTGGGATGATTGTGTCCGCTGTCGGCGCATCGGCGGACGCGACCAAAACGTCGGGGCGACCGGTCGCATACCTCAGAAAGCATGGCTTCGACGGTGCCATCTACCCGGTCAACCCCCGTTACGAATCGATCGACGGTCTGACCTGCTATCCCGATGTAGCGTCGTTGCCGCACGCGCCCGACGTCGGCATCGTACTGCTTGGAGCCGAGCGCGCCCACGTTGCGGTAAGAGATCTGGCGAGCCGCGGGACGAGCGCTGCAATCGTACTGGCAAGTGGCTATGCAGAGATCGGCGAGGAAGGCGCGCGGCGTCAGGCGCAATTGATCGAGGCGGCGGGATCCATGCGCCTGCTCGGACCGAATACGATCGGGCTCGTCAACCTGACCGACCGCATCACGCTTTCAGCAAGCGGCGCACTGGAAACCGATGCTTTTACAGTCGGTGGAATCGGCGTGGTATCGCAAAGCGGGGGCATCCTCGGCTCGCTGCTGTCGCGCGCGGCGGCACGCGGCATTGGCTTGTCCAAGCTGGTGTCGACCAGCAATGAGGCGGATCTCGACATGGCAGACTTCGTCGATTATCTGGTTGACGACGATTCGACCTCCGTTATCGCGCTCTACATGGAAGGGCTGCGTCAGCCCGAGCAATTCCGGCGCGCAGCGTTGCGGGCGGCGGCGGCGGGCAAGCCGGTAGTGGTGTTCAAGATTGGGCGTTCCGAATCAGGTGCGCGTTCGGCAGTCTCGCATACGGGCGCATTGGCGGGCTCCGACCGTATGTATGACGCGCTCTTCAGCCAGGTTGGCGTGATTCGTGCCCAGACGTTTTCCGATTTGCTCGATCTTCCTCATGCGCTTGCTACGCGCCGCAAGCTCTCTGGGCGACGCGTGGCGATTCTGACATCGACTGGCGGAGCGGGCACCCTCGTCACCGACAGCCTCGGCATGGCGGGCTTCGAGACTCCGCCGCCCGATGAAGCGACGGCCGCAAAACTGCGCGCGCTGCAAACCGGCGACCATGCGGTGCTCGACCGCAATCCGATCGACGTGACGCTAGCGGGTCTGCAACCGGCTCTGCTGCGTGGTGCGATCGGCACGCTACTCGACAGTAAGGCATACGACGCGGTCGTCGTTATCGTTGGTTCGTCGGGCCTCGCAATGCCCGACCTGATGGCCGGCGCGATCCGCGATTCGCTGCCCGGCAGTGACAAGCCCGTGATGGCATTCGTGAGCCCGCACGCGCCGGAAATCACAAGTTTGCTTAACGAGCAGGGAGTACCGGCATTCCCCTCGCCCGAAAGCGTGACGAGCGCGCTGGCTGCGATGTGGCAGCACGAAAAGTACATGCAGCGCGACGTGGGTCTGGTCGAACGACACCCCGATGCAGAAGTCGACGTGAGCGACTTACCCGATGGATCGCTAGACGAGGCGCAAGCGAAAACGCTTTTTGCCCGCTTCGGTGTGACAGCGGTACGCGAGCGCGTCGTCACGAACGCGAGTGAGGCCGAGAGCGCCGCTCGCGAGCTGGGAAACAAAGTCGTGCTCAAACTGCTGTCGAACACGATCACGCACAAAAGCGATGTCGGCGGCGTTGCGGTTGGGGTCGCTGCCGAGAACATCGGGACACGCCTGAACCGTATGCGGGACGACGTTGAAACCGCGACCGGCGTATCCGCGGAGGCTTTTCTGGTTCAGGAAATGGTGACCGGTGGGACGGAGTTGATTCTCGGCCTTCATCGCGATCCACTGGGCACCGCATTGCTGCTCGGTATGGGCGGCGTCACGGCGGAACTGTTCAAGGACACGACGATGCGCCTTCTCTCCTCCGAAGCGCCGCTGTCGCGTGACGACGCACTCGGGATGATCCGCGAACTGAAAACGTGGCCCCTGCTCGACGGATATCGCGGACGGCCTCGCGCCGATATTGATGCGCTGGTTAGCGCAATCGTTGCGTTTTCGCTGATGGCGGTGCGGCTTGGCGGGCGCATCGTTGAAGCTGAGATCAATCCGATCTTCGTGCTGCCTGCGGGGCAAGGAGTGCGGGCGGCTGACGGCGTTGCTGTACTCGCGTCGGAGGCTCACGACGATTGACGATGCTCTGGTCACACTCGACGAAACATCCCCGCTCGCCTATCTTGCGCGTGCCGGTAACCAGGAAGCAAGAGCGTGGGAATGCGGCGGCTTAGCAAAAACCTGGTCCCGGCAACAGTCTGCAAGATAGCAATTCAAGATTTGCGTCAGCGCCTGGCGGATCATCGTTGTATCCCTTGCGGATACAACAGGATCGTCCTATCGGCGAAGCGGTGAAACATACCAAAATCGTAGCCACTATCTGCGGATGGCGAAATCGCCCTTTAGGTGCGCATTTCCGACGGTCTCGACCGCAGGAACGTACTAAGAAGCGGCAAACAACGGCTATGAAATGCTAAGGATCGACGAAGTCACGGATAGCGAAGGTTTCCCCGAGCGATGCGATGTCGCGGTGATTGGGGGCGGCATTATTGGCGTCAGCACCGCGTATGAACTGGCGCGACGCGGCGTCCAGGTGGCTCTGCTCGAAAAGGGCGTCATCGGCTGCGAGCAGTCAGGGCGCAATTGGGGCTGGGTACGTCAGCAGAACCGCGACCTCCATGAGTTGCCGCTCGCGATGCAGAGCCTCAAGCGCTGGAGCGAACTAAGCGAAGAACTGGGCGAGGACGTTGGGTTTCGTAAGGCGGGCATCCTGTACGGCACGGAGCATCAATCGGACATCGCGCAGTGGGAATCTTGGCTTGCCCGCGCCCGGGAAGTCGGCTTTAACAGCGAGATCCTCAGTGCGCGCGAACTGGCGGCGCGCATTCCGTCCGGACGTGCGAAGTGGGCTGGCGGGCTGTGGTCTGCCACGGACGGCCGAGCCGAGCCGTCGAAAGCCGCGCCTGCGATTGCTCGCGGCGCGCAACGTCTCGGCGCGAGGGTGTATCAGAACTGCGCGGTACGAAGTCTCGATACGAGTGCCGGGCGTGTCTCCGGCCTCTGGACCGAGCGCGGCCGGCTCGCAGCCGACACCGTCGTTCTTGCGGGAGGCGCCTGGAGCGCGTTGTTCTGCCAGCATCACGGCATCGATCTGCCCTCCATCAACGTGATGGGAACGGCGTTGCGAACCGCTGAGGCGCCGGGGGTCATCGAGGGCTGTTTCTCCGGGCCAAACTTCGCGCTGAGGAGGCGGTTGGACGGCGGCTACACGATCGCTGTTCCCGGCTACGGACGCGTGGAACTCGCGCCGCAAAACCTGCGGCATTCGGTGAAGTTTCGGACCATGTTCCGCAGCAAGCTGAAGAAAAAACTGAAGATTCGCGTCGGTACCAGTTTCTTCCACGGACCGGAGGCAAGCGCAACGTGGCGCGACGATGACGTCTCGCCGTTCGAAGAAACGCGGGTGCTGGATCCCCGGCCTGATACCGAATGGCTCGAACGTGCCCTGCAAAATGTGTCCAGCGTGTTTCCCGAGTTGGCGGGCCTGCGGATCGCTCACGCATGGGCGGGCGCGATCGACACGATGCCGGACCTCGTTCCCGTCATCTCGAAGGTTAATGCGAAACCCGGTCTCGTGATCGCATCCGGCTTCAGCGGACACGGCTTTGGACTAGGGCCAGGCGCAGGCGTTCTCGTGAGCCGGCTGGTAATGGACGCGGCGCCGCAGTTCGACATTAAACCCTACAGACTAGCCCGCTTTTCCGACGGAACGACACTGAGCAGCCCCGAAATGATGTGAGTCGATGCCGCGTGCGAGCTTTCGCGGCAGCCCACATCGGGAGGTTGAACCTCCAGTACGATTCGACTGTATTGATGAATGGCCGTTGCAGATCGAAAAGCGGCCGGATATCTTGATTGACCTCGTATGACTGAGAAAGGGTCGCAGTACGCATTCGCTAGCGGTGAGACCGGTCATTCGCGAATGCCGATCTTCGAATGTCGGACAAAGAACTGATAGCGGCCAGACCGACGTCGATACTCGAATGACGGCAATGGCCGATACGCAACACTTCACTATTGCGAATTGAATGGCCGGTTCCTGAGTGGAACCGACGCCTGAATCTCCGAGCGACGGTGCGGGCGACTGACGCTTCATGGCCGACTTCTACCCGACGCGGTCGGCTAACGTCCACGCGTGACAAACTTTCAGCGTTTCAGATAACGACAGCCCCGTGAACGAATCTGCAGGGGTTACGCCACCGATATGATCTGCAGGTCAGTGCTAATGCTTGCCCGCCGCGTGCAGTGCTGCTCTCATGCTCAGTTCTATATCGTGAAGTTTCGCGCCGAGCTCCACAAAGCTGCTGCGCCCCTCACCGAATACCTCGCCGTTCATGTAGATCGTCGGCACAACGCTAATCTCACGCGCCGACACCTCACTTTGAAAAATTCCTCCGTCGATCGTAGTGTTGTGAATCCGTGGATTGATCACCGTCATCATGTTCAGCCCTTGCACAACGTCCACACAGCTTTCACAAGATAGCGAAATATAGGTCTCGAAATCGTAGTCACGTTCCAGCGCTCGAACCTGTTCCATGGTCGTACGGTCGGCAATTACGGGATGTCCTCCAACCTGGAGTATTGCAAGGACAAGAGACGAAAATTCAGGCCCTGTTGGAATGGCGGCAAACTGGATACCGGGTTTTCCTCCCGCCTGCCTGATTGAAAATGATGGCTTACGTGGGTTGCCCTGTTGCTCCCCGATTACCGTCACCAGATCTGTCAACGACGCGATTTCGTTCAACATCGTCACCATCTCGTGCGATTGTTGACTACCGTCCTGCGACACGATCAATTCCACAGGTCTGCGAATGTTTCGCATATACGTCTGCAGTTGTGACCTAAGGCTGACGTTTAACATGTTTCGATCCCATAACGACTTCACAAGTTTATGTCAAGAAGTGCCAGGAGCTCAAATAAATCTGAACAAAAGGTGCAGCGCCGATCTGCCGTCGGAAGCAGAAGCGTGCCAAGCAATGCTCGCTCGAACGGCAGTGCGTTTTGGTGTGCTATCGCACATAGTCAAAGTGTTCGCGAATCTTCTGATAGGGGGCACTCGTGCCTGCGCCGGCCGATAGTTCTATGCACGAAGTCGCTTGCCGAGTCGCGTGCAGCATCGAGATCGGCGAAGCCCGTGTCAGGGAACGCCGGTCGGTACCTGGCCGCGCGGAACAGTGCCTCGGACTGTAGCCGACCCGGAACCGACGGTCTCCGACGAATATCGAATGTCCCGTCATGCGCCGACAACGGACCATCAACTGAAGTCGCCTCAGAGCTTGGACCGCTGGCACGTCTGCCCCGACAGGCCGCGAAGAGAAACGTGGCGGCGATGCCACGTTTCATCCGACTGCATTGATAACACCTGAACATCAATGCTTCAAAAAAATGCACTTATCGCGTAGATCCTTTTGCGTGAGTATCTGTACTCAAGATTCCAGCGACATTGGAACGAAAGTAAAACGCATCGGAGACACGACTATGCACAACGCACGGCGCAACTTGCGCGGCTAACGCGCTGCAAGACATTCCTGCGACCCGCCTTAATGGGCCGTGCAGTCCGCGGTGCAGCCGGTTCAGGCATCGGACAATAAAAGCACGCCCTGGCCCAGCCAAGCCGAACTCCAACGACGCTACGACTGCGTTTCACACCTATCGCTTCCGACTGGCGCGCGTCAGCGTTCAGTCGACAGCGCCGATCGGCCTGTTTCTTTTCTATCGCAAAGACCTTCAGGAGACATTTCCATGCAAATCACCGGTATGTTGTACGGCGCACGCCTGCTGCAATTCGTCGGATTCCCAGCGAGTGAGATCCTCGGCCCGAGCGCCAGCGAGGAGGAAATCAAGACGATGATCGATCGTTATCGTCAGATTTTCATCAAGCCGGTCTTCAAGGGTGGAGTCGGAAAGAAGGGGAAGGCGGGCTTGCTCGGCCGCGCGGGCGATCTCAAGACAGCGTTGGCCGAAAAAGAGCGGTTGTACTTTGCCGAGCATACCGTCGGCCACCTGAAGGCAAAGGCAAATGGCGTGACGTTCGAGGGCGGCGTCCCGGCCCAGCATGAGGTGTACTTTTCGATCACCGATTCCACCCGCTTTCGGGCACCCATGATGACGCTCTCGCACAAGGGCGGCATGGATATCGAAGAGGTCGACCCGAAGCATGTGGCGATGGTGCCCTTCGACGCGTTGACGGGACTCAAGGCGTTCGTCGTGGCGAACGCGCTGAGCGAAATCGGTGCGCCGAAGGAGATCATCTCGCCGCTCGTGCAGCAGTTGCCGAAACTCTGGGAGCTCTTTCACGATTTCGGCATGACGACGCTGGAGTTGAATCCGATCCGCATGCGCGAGGACAAGCACGGACGACTCACGCCGGTTGCCTGCGACTTCAAGTGCGGCTTCGATCGCGATGATCCGCGATGGACGCGCCTCGGACTGCCGCCACATCTGTTCGCGGCGGATTACTCCGATTTCGAGCAGGAGATCAATCAGTTGCGCACGCACCAGGGCCAGAGCGACGTGTATGTGATCAACGAGAAAGGCACGATTCTCGCGCCGACTTTCGGCGGCGGCGCCAACTCGCTCGTCACCGAAATGCTGGGCGACGCCGCGATCATCTCGTCGGATTTCGGCGGCAATCCGCCTTACGCGAAGATGAAAGAAGTAGCCCGCATCTGCTTCAGGCATTGGCTCAAGCAGTCGAATGTGCTTTTCATCATCGGCGGCAAGTCGAATAACACCGACATCTTCGAGACGTTGCGAGCGATGGCCGATGCTCTTCGCGAACACTTCAGCGAGCATGGGCCGACGCCCCTTTACGTGGTGCTCGGCCGCGGAGGACCGAACCTCGTGCGAGGGATGGCCGCGCTGAGAGATACATGCGATTCGCTCGGCCTGCCGTACCGGCTGTTCGGATTTGATTCCGACATCAGTGAAGTCATCCAGTACGCACGGCAGGCGGATGCGTGGATGCGCGCCGGTGGCCGAGCCGAGGTCGCAGCACGGATCGGCGCGCCCACGACCGAAACCGAAACGGCTCAAGCCTGAGGAGAGCGACATGTACAAGCAAACCAGCAACCAGTTCAAGTATTTCGTTGGCGTCAACTCGCTCGCGCAGATCGCCACGCGGGACGATCGCGTGTGCGTACTTAACATCCTGGGCGGTGAGTCTTCAGACGTAACGCCCGTCAGTCATGCGTTTTCGGGCGGCAATATTGTCTTCGGCACGGCGCCGGGCAAGGGCGGCCAGGTGCTCGCCACATCTATCGGCGATATCCCTGTTTACAACAACGTTCGCGAGGGTCTGGAGGCAGGGCATCGCTTCAACTGCGGCGTGGTCTATCTACCGCCATCGGCGGCTCGCGACGGCGTCGCCGAACTGATCCGCGTCAATCCCGATCTGAAGAAGATTTTCATCATCACCGAGAAGATCGCCGTGCACGACGCTCGCGAAATTCGCGCGATGGGGCAGCAGGCGGGCATCGACATCTTCGGGGCGAACGGGCTGGGCGTCGCCGACTCGTGGAATCGTGTGAGAATCGGCGGAGCACTCGGTGGCGATAGTCCAGACGATTCATTGCGCAAGGGATCGATCGCCATCTTCTCGAACTCCGGCGGCTTCAGCACGACGATCGCGCAGTACCTGCGCATGAGCGGCTGGGGCACGTCGACGGTCATCTCCAGCGGCAAGGACGTCTACATCCACTATGCCGCCCCTGAATTTGCCTTTGCGCTCGCCAACGATGCGCGCAGCAAGGCCGCGGTGCTCTATTGCGAACCGGGTGGCTACTACGAGGCCGATGCGGACTTCACGAAGCCGGTGGTCGCCTGCGTGGTGGGCCGATGGAAGACCCGCCTCACGCGTGCGGTCGGCCATGCGGGCGCGATGTCCGGCGGCTCCGACGACGCACAAGCCAAGGAACGCTGGTTCATGGAGAAGTTCGGCGTGGACCGGCTCTTCACGCTCGACGATCCGAGCTGCTCGGCCAAGGGCGCGGTCGTTACGAACATTGCGCATATCCCGGCTGCGTTGACTGCCGTGATGCGCGCCAACGCGACGATGCCCGATTTCGAGCCCGAAGGCAGTCTCGCGCTCAAGCCGTGGTTCAGCTCCAACCAGGGCATCCAGCTTCCGGCCGGCCTTGCGATTCCCGTGGTCGGTGCGGTCGCCCCCTACGACGAGCAGGTCTTGCAGATCAATCGGCAAGTCGGGGCGATTGCGCCGCGTCAGGCGCTCAAGGACGCATCGGGCGCTTCGCAGATGGATGCGAAAACCCAGGTCAGCAGCCTGCATGGCGCCTCAATGCTCGACGCAGCGACACATTCGCTCGAAGCGAACGTCAGCCTTGCCCTGCTTCACGAGTTCGGCGGCGAGAACGACGAGAAACTCATCGATGTGGCAATCGCCGCGTTCGTCAATCTGCACGGAACGCCGGAACTCGCGGCGGCGCAAGCCGCCCGCGAGGCCGGAAACGCGCCCAACGCGATCCTGGCGGCCGCTGCTTCGATCATCGGGCCGAATCGCCAGCGAGCGGCTCGGGATGCCGCGAAATGGATGATCGATCGCTTCTCGGCAGCTGGCCTGACAAGCCCTCTCGATGAGATTTTCGACATCGCCCGGATCGACGCGAGCGGCAGCGAGCCGTTTTTCGCCGACTCAAGCGATCCGCGCGCTGAGGCGATGCTCGCGGGACTCGCCGAGCGTGGTGTCAAGTCGGTGCTCGTCCGCTGGCTCGCGTCTCAGCCTGATCACCCGACGGCCGACGCGGTGCTGGCCGCAATCACCACGACGCTCGCATGGGGACCGCTGATGCGCAAGCGCATCTCGCGCGTTACGGCCGAGAGCCTGCCCTGGTGGACCATGCTGTTCGGGACGCTGATCGGCGCATCGGCGGACGCCTCGCGGCACCGTCCAGACGGCTTCTGCGGCTTTACCACGCAAGCTTTGCTGAACGAACGCAGCCTCACCGAAATCTGCTTTGCTGCGCTGCTCAACCTCGATCCCGGGCCCGACGATCTGTTCGCCTTCAAGACGCTGGTCGGTCTGCTGCTCACCAACGGTCCAGGAGCTATCTCGGCGCAGGGTGCGAAAGGCGCGGTATCGGCCGACGGTCCGGAAAGTCCAGAGCGCGTGCAACTCAACAAGGCGCTGGTCGGCTTTCTCACGCATACCGGCTATACGCATGGCGGCAACGGCTATGAGGGCATCGCGTTCCTGATCGAAGCGTTCCGGGACAGCGGCCTCGCCGATCCATCCGACCCTGCACATGGCGTCGACCTGCGCTCGCTGGCCGAGCGCTCGGTCGAGCGGTATGCGCAATACAAGGCCCGGCAGAAGCATGCCGGCAGCCTCGACATCGCGAAGCTGCCGGGCGTGAACCATCCGGTCTTCAAGGACAGGCCGGTCAACTACGACCCGCGCGAAGTGTTCATCGCGGAACTATGCGAGAAGCGTGGCGAATATAACGTATTCCATGCTTTCTATCGCGAACTGGTGCAGGCGTTGTTCGATGTCGGCGTGTCCCGCAACGTGTACTGTGTAAACGTCGATGCGGTGATCGCGGCGTTGCTGCTGAAGATGCTGTGGCAGCCGCTGCAACGTGGTGAATTGACTGAGACCGATCTGGAAACCGCCGCATTCACGATCTTCCTATATCCCCGCATGCTCGGATGCGCGGCGGAAATCGACGATCACCTGAACCGGGGGCGCAATATGGACACCCGAACGCCCGCGTCGCAGTGCCGATTTGTAGCCTGAGCGCTTTCCCGGCACTGATAACCAACGGACATCAATCGTTTCGAAAATAGCACTTATCGTTTCATGTGGTTCGGGCGAATATTCGACAAACAACAAATCGCCCGAACACCGCAAGTTCAAAAATTTCTGGAGACAACTCGATGCATCCCTCCTCACCCCCACTGGCCCCCGGGCAATCGAAGGCATCCGCCGTGCTACGCGTGACGGCAGGCAACTTCCTCGAGCAGTTCGACTTCTTCCTGTTCGGCTTCTATGCCACGCAGATTGCCGCGGTCTTTTTCCCGGCGGGGAGCGAGTTCGCTTCACTGATGATGACGTTCGCAGTGTTCGGCGCGGGCTTCCTGATGCGGCCGCTCGGCGCGATCATCCTCGGCGCGTATATAGACGATGTCGGCCGCCGCAAGGGCCTGATCGTCACGCTGTCGATCATGGCGAGCGGCACCATCCTGATCGCGTTCGTGCCCGGCTATGCGACGATCGGACTCTTCGCCCCGGCGCTGGTTCTCATCGGCCGTCTGCTGCAGGGCTTCTCGGCGGGCGCCGAACTCGGCGGGGTATCGGTGTATCTCGCCGAAATGGCGACGCCGGGCCGCAAGGGCTTCTTCACCAGTTGGCAGTCGGCGAGCCAGCAAGTGGCGATCGTCATCGCCGCCGCGCTCGGCTTCGCGCTCAATCAGTGGCTCGACACGGCGGCGATCGCCGCGTGGGGATGGCGCGTGCCGTTCTTCGTCGGCTGCATGATCGTGCCTTTCATCTTCCTCCTGCGGCGCAATCTCGAGGAAACGCAGGAATTCAAACAGCGCCAGCATCGCCCGAGCATGAAAGAGGTCTTTGCTACGCTCGTGCAGAACTGGAATGTCGTGATCGCCGGCGTGCTGCTGGTGGCGATGACCACCACGAGCTTCTATCTGATCACGGTGTATGCGCCGACCTTTGGCAAGACGGTCCTGCATCTGAGCACTGCCGACAGCCTGCTCGTCACGCTGTGCGTGGGTGTCTCCAATTTCATCTGGCTGCCGATCGGTGGTGCGCTGTCGGATAGGATCGGACGCCGTCCGCTCCTTCTCGCGATGACGATCCTGGCGATTGCGACTGCCTACCCGGCGCTGTCGCTGCTGGCCCACGCACCGAGCTTCGTCAACATGCTGCTTGTGCTGCTCTGGCTCTCGTTCATGTACGGCATTTACAACGGCGCGATGGTCGTCGCGCTCACTGAGGTGATGCCAGTGGAGGTACGCGTCGCCGGATTCTCACTCGCCTACAGCCTCGCGACAGCGGTCTTCGGAGGTTTTACGCCCGTCATCTCGACCGCGCTCATTCATATGACGGGTGATAAAGCCGCGCCAGGCTACTGGATGAGCTTCGCCGCGGTGTGCGGGCTCGGAGCAACACTCGCACTGTACCGGCGCCGTCGCGTTCCGCTGCATGCGGCTCCCTGAAGCATCGCACGCCTCCTCGAACATTAGACTGACATTCATCGCCCATGAAATCCCTCCTTCTGAAACTCTGCACCGCGGCGTTGCTAGGCACATCCGCCGCTGCGGCGAATGTGCAGGCCGCCGATCTGCATGTGATGAGCTCGGGCGGCTTTACCGCCGCCTACAAGCTGCTTGGCCCGAAGTTCGCGGCGTCCACCGGCGATACGCTCGATACCGCGCTCGGCCCGTCGATGGGCAAGTCGCCTGAGGCCATTCCTAACCGGCTTCAGCGCGGCGAACCTGCCGACGTGGTGATCATGGTCGGCTACGCCCTCGACGATCTGATCAAGCAGGGCAAGGTGATTCCCGATTCGCGCGTCGAGCTCGCGGATTCGCGGATCGGCATGGTCGTGCGCGAAGGCGCGCCGAAGCCCGACATCGGGTCCGAGGCGGCGCTCAAGGAAACCTTGCTGCATGCCCGGTCGATCGCTTACTCGGATAGCGCGAGCGGTGTTTATATCGAGCGCGAGTTGTTCAAGCGGCTAGGCATCGAAGAGCAGGTGAAGACCAAGGCGAAGATGATCCCCAAGATTCCGGTGGCGTCGGTGGTTGCGACCGGCGACTACGAAGTGGGATTCCAGCAGGTGAGCGAGTTGCTTCCCGTGAAGGGCGCGGCGTACGTCGGCAAGATTCCGGAGTCGATGCAGTCCGTCACGCGCTTTGCAGCCGGCATTCCTGTCGGCGCGCAACACCCCAAGGAGGCCAAAGCGCTGCTCGACTATCTCGCGTCGCCCGCCGTGCAGCCGGAGGTGACATCGACCGGACTTGATTCCGTCGCCACGCATTGAAACCAAGGCAACGATTCAGCCCGTCAGGTCGGCGGGCTGATCGAATGCATCCTCAGGCTCATGCGCCAGGCTCAATGCGGTCGTCAGGCGCACCCGGTCGCAGGAACGCTCCCACATTGATACGAAGATCACCGCGCAGGCATTGCTGATCACACTGGTCAGGGCGCGCGCTTCGGACATGAAGCGATCGATGCCGACCAGCAGCGCGACGCCTGCAAGCGGCAAGTCGGGGATGACGGCGAGCGTCGCGACGAGCGCAACCAGTCCGCTGCCCGACACGCCCGCCGCGCCCTTCGACGTGAGCAGCATGACCCCGAGCATGGTCGCGATCTGGCCGCCCGAGAGGTGAACATCGCACGCTTGAGCGATGAACATGGAGGCGAGCGTCAGGTAGATCGCCGTGCCGTCGAGGTTAAACGAATAGCCGGCGGGCAGCACGAGTCCCACGATGCCCTTGTCGCAGCCAAGCGCTTCGAGCTTGACAATGAGGCGTGGCAGCACCGGTTCGGTCGACGACGTCGCGAGTACGATGACGAGTTCTTCGCGAATGTAGCGCAGCAGTCGCCAGAGCGAGAAGCCATGCAGCCGTGCGAGTGGACCGACCACACAAACGATGAACAGCAGGCACGCCGCATAGAACGCCACCATCAGCATGCCGAGCGAGCCAATCGAACGAATGCCGAAGCGGCCCACCGTGAATGCCATCGCGCCGAATGCGCCGACGGGCGCAAGCCGCATGATCATCGCAAGGATGCGAAACAGCACGTGCGCGATGCCGTCGATGAATTCCTGTACCCGGCGCCCGGCGCTTTTGTTGGCATTCAATGCGAACCCGAACAGAAGGGCAAGCAGCAGCACCGGCAGCACCTCGCCTTTCTCGAAAGCGCCGACGAGCGTCTCAGGGATCACATGCAGCGCGAATTCGACGAATCCGTGCGACTGCGAGCGCGTCGAATACTGCGCGAGGATCGTCGCATCCAGATGATGCGCGTCGATGTGCAGGCCCGCGCCCGGGTGCAGCGCAAACGCGGTCGCCAGCCCCAGAAAGAGCGCAACAATGGTGAGAAAGTAGAACAACGCCAGCGCCTTCAGAATCGTCCGCCCGATCTTCGATCCGCTCGCCAGCGACGTGATGCCGGT
Organism: Paraburkholderia phytofirmans; assembly: GCF_046028095.1. GTDB lineage: Bacteria > Pseudomonadota > Gammaproteobacteria > Burkholderiales > Burkholderiaceae > Paraburkholderia > Paraburkholderia phytofirmans_A. The sequence goes on along the minus strand of NZ_JAQQDJ010000004.1, from coordinate 400,018 downwards.
GACCATCGTGCAAAAGACGATCGGCGCGATCATCATGCGCACCAGCGCGACGAACGCATCGCTGAGTGGTTTGAGCGACGCGCTGGCCTGTGGCCAGAAGTGGCCGACGGCCATGCCGAGCCCCATTCCAAGCAGGACCTGAACGTAAAGCAGCCTGAACGGCCTCGCCAACCTCATTTCGGCGCCTTCTTTCCCGCGGCGCCGACCGTGCCGCTGCGCTTCGTGTCGAGGATCGTCTGATAGAACTGTTGCGCGGCCGGCGCGAGCGGACGTCCGCGGCGTCTGACTATGCCGACGCGTCTCGTCACGACCGGATCGACGAGCGGCACGCTTGTCAGAATCGGATGGTCGCGCATGGGCATGGCCATTGAAGGCACGGCGGCCACACCGAGTCCTGCTTCGATCAGGCCAAGCATGGTGGTGACATGGCGGGTCTCGCAGACGCTAGGCATCCTCGGCGCCACGGTGGTCAGCGCCTGATCGAGCAGCAGGCGGTTGCCGGAAGTCTTGTCCACGGATACATATTCGTGTTCATAAAGCTCGTTCCAGGTCACGCGCTTTTTCTGAGCAAGGGGATGATCGCGGCGGCACGCGGCGACAAACCGTTCCTGCAGCAAGACCTTGAACTCGACCTCGGTCTCCTGGCTGCCCATGAAGCTGACGCCGAAATCGGCTTCGCCGCTGATCACTGAGCCGAGCACTTCGTTGGCGCTCGAGTCGAGGAGCTTGACCCGGATTCGCGGATAGCGGCTGTGGTAGGCGGCAATGACGCTCGGCAGGAAATAATAGGCAACGGACGGCACACATGCGATGGTCACATGACCCAGGCGGCTCGTGGAGACGTCGCGGATACCGAGCAACGCGACATCGAGATCGTCGAGCAGTTGTTCCGCGCTCGGGGCGAAAACGCGTCCTACGGTCGTGAGCGTAACGCTTCGGGTTGTTCGCTCGAACAGCCGCACGCCGAGGGCCGCTTCGAGCTTCTCGATGCGGCGGCTCAATGCCGGCTGCGAGATGTTGACCGCCTCCGCGGCTTTGCGGAAGCTACCCAACTCGACGACAGCTCGAAACGCCTGCAAATCGTTCAGGTCGAAGTTAACGCCCACGAGCCATCCTCCGAATTCTAGATGCGGCTATTTTGCATGATGCGGGCGAAAGCGCCCATCGAGAGCAACACTCGGTAAATTCAGCCCAAGGGATCGCACCGAAGTCGGGGCGGGGGGCCGGTTCCGTGGTGTCAGCGGTCATTCATGGCCGAGAGGTGGATGTTTCTTTATGGCCGGAAGCACGCATTCGCCCCGGCCGCCGGAACGCCGCCGTTAACGAGTCCGACGTCCGCTCTAGAGAGCGGTCGCCGAGCTGGTGCTATCGGCCAGAAACCGTCACTTACCGTCGATTTGCTAGCCCCGTAGCCGGAACGCCCGGTGCGCCAGTGCCAGCCTCCCTTTGCGGCCGGTGGGCGCCGCAAAGCGCAAGCGGTTCCTCACTCGTTCGGCCAGAAAAGAAACAGCCCTGTACGTCCGGTGGGCTATCATGCCTATCCTCTCCGAAGTAGCTCCTTATGATTTCCGTCCGTAATGTCACGCTGCGCCGTGGCGTCAATGTCGTACTCGATAGCGCGTCCGTCACCTTCACCCCCGGCGAAAAGATCGGCCTTGTCGGCCGCAATGGCGCCGGCAAATCGTCCTTCTTCGGCCTTCTGAACGGCACGCTGCACGAAGACGGCGGCGAATTCTCGATTCCCGCTGCATGGAAGATGGGCCAGGTCGCGCAGGAGATGCCGGAGACCGAGCAGAGTGCAACCGATTTCGTCATCGACGGCGACACCGTACTGCTGGCCGCGCAGGCCGAAGTAGCCGCCGCCGAGGCCAGCGACGACGGCATGCGCATGGCGCACGCCTACATGGCCCTGCACGACGCCGGTGCACATGATGCCCCCGCGCGTGCCCAGGCGCTGATCCTGGGCCTTGGCTTCAGTGCCGCGCAGCTTAGCCAGCCGGTCAACAGCTTCTCCGGCGGATGGCGTATGCGACTGCAACTGGCGCGCGCGCTCATGTGCCCGTCCGACTTGCTGTTGCTCGACGAGCCGACCAATCACCTGGACCTCGACGCGCTGGTCTGGCTGGAAGCCTGGCTCAAGCGCTATCAAGGAACCTTGGTGGTGATCAGCCACGACCGCGAATTCCTCGATGCGGTGACGCAGGTGACGGTGCACGTCGACAACGCCAAGCTCGTGCGTTATGGCGGCAACTACAGCAAGTTCGAAGACATGCGCGCTGAGCAACTGGTGTTGCAGCAGGCCGCGGTGGCCCGGCAGGCGGACAAGATCGCCCACCTGCAGAAATTCATCGACCGTTTCAAGGCCAAGGCCTCGAAGGCGAAGCAGGCCCAGAGCCGGGTCAAGGCGCTCGAACGCATGGAGAAGATCGCACCGGTGCTTGCCGATGCGGAGTTCACCTTCGAGTTCAAGGAGCCGCTCAACGTCCCGAACCCGCTGTTGTCGATGCTGGACGCGAGCTTCGGCTACGCGGCGCCCACCGACGCACCGCCGGGCACGCCGCCGACGGTCATCGTGCGGGGCATCAACCGGTCCGTGCTGGCCGGGCAACGCATCGGCATTCTCGGTGCCAACGGCCAGGGCAAGTCCACTCTGGTGAAGACGGTGGCGCACGAGCTGGCGCCGATCGCCGGCGAAATCAGCGAAGGCAAAGGCCTGAACATCGGTTACTTCGCACAGCAGGAACTCGACGTGCTGCGTCCCCTCGACACGCCAATGGAACACATGATCCGCCTTGCCAAGGACACGCCTGCGCACATGCGTGCCCCCGGCCAGAGTGGCACCGAACAATCGCTTCGCACTTTCCTTGGCACGTTCAACTTCAGTGGCGACATGGTCCATCAGGCGGTCAGCACGATGAGCGGCGGCGAAAAGGCGCGGCTCGTGTTGTGCATGATCGTGTGGCAGCGCCCCAATCTGCTGCTGCTCGACGAGCCGACCAACCACCTCGACCTGGCCACACGCGAAGCGCTAGGCATGGCACTCAACGAATTCGAAGGCACGGTGATGCTGGTCAGTCACGACCGGTCGCTGCTGCGCGCGGTGTGTGACGAGTTCTGGCTTGTCACCAAGGGTGGTGTCGAGCCCTTCGACGGCGATCTGGACGATTACCAGCAGTTCCTGCGCGACGAAGCCCGTCGCATGCGCGAGCAGGCTGCGGGGGAACAGAAGGTCATCGTTTGAGTTAGCCCTTGGCAGTTCCAGTTTTGGACGCGGCCATAGCGCTCGCATCGAGCCGAAGGGGCACTTAAGGCCAGCTGGGGTTCTTTGCGCAGTGCGCGGGTTGAGGATTCCGGCGGATGGGGGTGTCGGGCGGAAGTCGGCCAGTTTCGGCCGTTCGACATCGATGTCTAGATCGTCGACAATCGGTGCATGCGTCCCGTTGAGTCATTCTTAGCGGGCCCGGCGAACCCTTCGCCGCCGGGCCAGGAGCGCAGATAATAGAGATTTGTCTCTGTACAAATCCCAATCAGCGCTCAGATCACAGGCTCTTGACCGCCTCCGTTGCGGCCTCGTCAATCAAGGCCGCAACTTCCACGGGTTTCGATGCCAGCGAGGCATGGCTGGCCGCTAGCGTAATGATTTTCTTCGCGCCCAATCGGGCTGACATCCTCGCCTCGTTTTCCGGCGAAATCATTCTGTCTTCGCTTGAAATCTGATACCACGATGGCTTCTTCTTCCATGCAGGAGCCGTGATCGTATCGCCGAACGTACTGGCGAGAGGCGCCTTTTGCGTCACCCCCATGACCAGACCCTCTTCCGGCGTCAGGTCCTGGCAGAAACTCTCGTGAAACTTTTCTGGCTTGACCCACAGATAACCATCGCTGTCAGGGGAGAGATTGGCCGCGGCAACGGGAACGCTTTCCTGCGTGATGCCGCCAGGGCTTTCGCCGGCGTCGGGTGCAAAGGCCGCGATATAGACCAGTCCGACAACGTTCGGAAGATCGCCTGCTTCGGTGATGACCGCACCACCGTACGAGTGACCGACGAGTAGTACCGGCCCATTGACCTGCGCAACCATTTTCCGGGTTCGCTCGGCGTCATCCGCGAGCGAGGTCAAGGGCATTTCGACAGCGCGTATCGACGAATAGCCCTTGCGTGACAGCTCGATGATCACTTTGCTCCAGTGAGCGGCGCCGCCCCAAAATCCATGCACGAGTACGATCGTGGGTTTGTTGCTCATACTTGACTCCAGTTCGATATTCACAAAGGCTTCTCACCGGCGGACGTTGCCTCATGCGATCCGCCGGCGCTTCGGACCACAAGCAGAAAACCGCCATGCGGTTCCCCCACACGCGGTCAGAACGCGGCTAATCGACGCGCGGCGCTTGGGAGCTCTGGATACCACGGCAATCTGAACTAGATTATTGGGCTTGGAATCCCCATTTGCCATGACTGAAACGCGAAAAATGATGCCGACACGCCGAAACCCTCAGCGGCAACGCAATATAGCGTTGCCGCGCGAACGCCTTGCTGGGGACGTCTTTTTCAATGTATTCGATCTCGCCTGTGTGCGAGGCGGCATTGTTGGCGACGATGTCGTGGAGGTCGGACAAACGTTGAAGTTCGCGCCCGGAGACGCGTACATACACATCATTCACGACGCAGTGTGCCAGTTGCGCATGGTCGACAATAAAGGCGGGTTGGCCCTCGCGCCGGGCGATGTCGTTATCCTTCCGCATGCGCACGGTCACACGCTCGAGCGTCGTTCGGCTGATAGTGGGGCAACGAAGCAACAGCCCGCAGCGTCCTCAGCCAGAGTGACGACGGGCGTGCTGGAGTTCGATGGATCGCATGGACGCTCACTGGTGAACGGCTTGCCGCGAATTCTCCATGTCAAACGATCCACCGTCGCCCAGACTTCGGCGCAGGGTGCCGCCGAGTGGCTGCCTATGACGGTCGCGGCAATTGAAGAAGAGTTGCGTCATCCGTCGATAGGAAGCGCAGTCATGCTGGCCAAGATCGCGGACCTATTGTTCATCTGGGCGATCCGTCATTGGCTGGCGGGGGAGCGTGCTGACCAGAAGGGCTGGATTGCTGCGCTAAGAGACCCGGCGATCAGCCATGCCTTATCACTCATGCACGCAAACCCCGGGCACAACTGGACGGTTAGCCAACTCGCAGAGCACGTCGCCCAATCCCGATCCAACTTTTCCCAACGATTCGTGCAATTGGTAGGCGAATCTCCCATGCGCTATCTGACCATTTGGCGTATGGAACTCGCCAGTAACCGGCTCCTTTCGTCGAGTCTTCGTGTTTCGCAAATCGCCGAGCAGTTAGGGTACATGTCCCAGGCTGCATTCAGTCGGGGTTTTCGGCGAGCGTTCGGGATGTCACCGACGGATTATCGCGAACGCGTTTGAATGACTTTGCGAAAGGATAGTAGATCTTGCAAGTCCGTCGAGTGGCGCATTTCGGCGGCGCGGGGTGATCCTGAAGCCCTGTCGTTCGGCAACGCGAAATGGCCGCTTTCCGGTCATGCGACTGTCCCCTCAGGGTTGAACTGCGCCGCTCGAAGTCACTGTGCTGGGTCTTCCCTGGCAGTGATAGTTCAGAGGGAATGGCAGCAGTAAGGCCTGTCCGATAACGGGGTAATTCACACCCCGACAATCACGCGCGGGGGCGCAAGTTCGATTCGCGAGAAGGCAAGCTTGACGACGTGAATCAAAGCAACCGGTACGCCAGTCGCGCGGCCGCTCTCGCAGTGCGCTTATCCTGATCGAACATCGGGTTGTACTCCGCGATATCCGCCACGCGCAGCTTGCCCGAAGCCCGCACGCGCAGCACCATCACTTCGATCACCGATAGCGGTACGCCCAGCGCAGCGGGCGCCGACACACCCGGCGCCGCGGCGGCCGGCAACACGTCGAGATCGATCGTCAGATAGACGTCGTCCGCCGCGTCGAGCAACTGCTGAAGCTCATTCAAACGCTGCGGCAATTGCGCTTCCTGCATATCGACGTCGAACACATAGTGCACGCCGAGTCGCTCCGCATGCGCGAACAGCGAGGCTGTATTGCTGAGATCGCTGATGCCGAAGCACGCATAATTGAACGGCACCCCTCGTTCCGCACAATCAAGCGCGATCTGATCGAACGGCGTGCCGGAATTCGCGGGACGCTTTTGACGCAGATCGAAGTGAGCGTCGAAGTTGATGATCAGCAGTTTGCGCGCTATCAGCGGCGTGGCTTCAATCTCGGCTTCACGCTGCTGATGCAGCCGCAAACCGCTATATGTGCCCCACGCGACCTCATGACCGCCGCCCAACACCAACGGGCGTCCGCCGCCCGCCAGCACCTCACTGATCACGTGGGCCAGTTCCGCCTGCGCGGCTTCGAGGTCGCCGTCGTCGCACACCACGTCGCCCGCATCGGCCAGTGTCGCCATCGCCGTTTTGGCCGGTAAGCCCGCCAGCACCCGGCGCAATTCCATGGGCGCATGCGCCGCGCCGATCCGGCCTTGATTGCGGCGTACGCCTTCATCGGAGCAAAAGCCTACGATCACCGGCGCATCGTGCTGCACATGCGCCGCGCTACCGAACGGCGTCACCTGATTGAAAATACGCCGCGTGTCGCCGGCCTCGCCGTCGTCGGAACGGCCTGCCCACACCTTGTTATTGAATGGGACTCTCATGCGCGTGACAACACCGCCTGCAGGAATGCGCGTGTGCGCGGCTGTGATGGCGCAGAGAAAATCTCCGCGGGCGGCCCCGCTTCGACGATCACACCGCCGTCCATCACGACCACTACATCGGCGACTTCCTTCGCAAAGCCCATTTCGTGTGTGACGACCACCATCGTCATGCCTTCGCTCGCGAGCAGTTTCATCACTTGCAGCACTTCGCCGACCAGTTCGGGATCGAGGGCGGATGTGGGCTCGTCGAACAGCATCACCCGCGGCTGCATCGCTAGCGCGCGAGCAATCGCAACCCGTTGCTTCTGACCGCCCGACAGACTCGCCGGCATCACATGCGCCTTGTGCGCGAGCCCGACCTTCTCCAGCAACGCGATCGCAGCCGCTTCGGCCTGCGCCTTGCTGGCGCCACGCAACATGCGCGGCCCCACGGTGATGTTATGCAGCACCGACAGGTGCGGAAACAGATTGAACGACTGAAACACCATGCCGACTTCGGTGCGCAGCGCATTCAGCGAACGCTCTTTGAGCATCTCGCCCTGGTCGACTAGCCGATGCCCACAAATGTCGATCGTGCCACCCTCTGCTTGTTCGAGTCCATTACAGCAGCGTAGAAATGTACTCTTGCCCGAGCCGCTCGGCCCGATCACCACCACGACCTGCTGCGGTTGGATATCGAAATCGATGCCGTTGAGCACGGTATGCGAACCGAACGATTTGGTCAGCCCGCGAATGCTGACGATAGGCTCATTGACTTTGGCCACGGTATTCATTGCACCATTCCTCCAGCACGCAAACGACGTTCGACACGATGCAGCGCGTAATTGGTCGCTTGCGTCAACACGAGATACACCAGCGCGATAGCGAGATACACTTCGAGCGAACGATACGACACGCTGATGATCTTCTGGCCTTCATGCATCAGATCGTCGATTGTCAGCAGCGACACCAGCGCCGAGTTCTTGATCAGCGCGATGAATTCGTTGCCGAGCGGCGGGATCATCCGCACGATGGCCTGCGGCAGAATGATCGCGCGCATCGCCTGCCCCGACGACATGCCGATCGAACGCGCCGCTTCCATCTGCCCGCGGTCGACCGACTGAATCGCGCCGCGCACGATCTCCGATACATAAGCCGCCGAATACAGACCGAGCCCGAGCATGCCGCACACAAACGCCGGTAGCAGAATGCCGAATTGCGGGAGGCCGAAGAACAGCAGGAAAAGTTGCACCAGCAACGGCGTGCCGCGGAAGAACGTCAGGTACGCGGTGCAGAAGCCGTACACCAGGCGCCGCTTCGGCGTCAGCCGGCCGATGCCGATCAACAGGCCAAGCACGCAACTGAGCGCGAGCGCAGCGGCGGTCACTTCGACCGTCACCAACGTGCCTCGCATGATGTCTGGCCAACCGGCAATCACCGGCGAGAAATCGAGTTCCATTTCGTTTGCCCGGCCGTTTATTGCGCACTCGCGCCGAACCACTTCTTGACGATCGCCGCATACGTGCCGTCAGCCTTGATCTTGGCGAGCGCGGTGTTGAACGCTGCCTTCAACTGCGGCTCGTCTTTGCGCACTGCGATGCCGTAGGCTTCGGTTGTCAGCGTTTTGTCGAGTACGCGGAAGCCGGGGCGCGTTTTCGCAACTTGATACGCAGCCGGCTTACCCGTCACCGCAGCGTCGGCACGGCCGATGCCCACCAGATCGAACATTTCCTGATTCTTCTCGACCTCGACGCGATTGACCTGCGGAAAGTTATCGCGCAGGAAGTTCACCGACTTCGTGCCCACCTGGACTGAGACTTTCTTGCCGTTCAGATCGGCCACCGTCTTGATCGGTGAATCGCTTTTGACCAGCACGGCCAGACCGCCCGCGTAGTACGAATCGGTGAAGTCAACCACTTTCGCGCGCTCGTCGGTAATGTAGATGCCAGAGATCGCAGCGTCGAAACGATGCGCGATCAGACCGGGAATCAGCCCTTTGAAGTCAATGTCGGTCCATTGCACGCGTTTGCCCATCGCTTTCGCGAGCGCACTCATGAGGTCGACGTCGAAGCCGGTGCGCGCGCCGTTCTCGGTGTACTCCATCGGCGGGAAAGTGGCGTCGGTGGCGACGGTCAGCACATCCGGCGTTTGTGCTGACGCCGCGCCGGAAAATCCGCCAAACGTCACGGCGAACGTGACGCATGCAAGGGACAACAGTCGTTGCAGCTTCATGAGGTAGACTCCTTGTGGTTCTATCAAGTCATGCGATTGATTCGGAAACCGAACTGAAGGATGAAATTGAGAATCTTCGTCCCGCTAGTCGGTTTGCATATGCTCGGAAATGGCGCGGGCCGTACGTAGCGTCCCGTCGATGAATTGGCTTTCTCGTCCGATGGCGCGCGTGGATGGCGCCATCAACGTGATCGACGCGCTGCTGCCGGCGCCGCGTCCACCGTGATGAAAGATCGGGGCGCTGACGCCCCACACGCCCGGGTCGACTTCGCTGTCGCTAACGGCGTAGCCTTGGGCTCGAATCTGTTGAAGTTCTGCTTCAATCGCGGTACGGCCGGCGGGGTCGTTGTCGAACAGGCTGTCGAGCACTTCGAGGCGCGCCTTGTCTGCCATGAATGCCAAAAGGGACTTCGCCGAGGCGCCCGCCTTGAGCGGGACGGCGCGGCCTTTCTCGAACGAGCAGCGCAACGAATGCTGGCTGTCGACCATCTCGAGGCACATCACCTGATGCCTGACCGCGACCACCAGGCCAATGCTTTCCTGCGACGCGCGCGCGAGCTGCTGCATCTCACTGCGGCTCGCTTCGACGAGCAGCGAATTCACATCGAAGCCAAGCGCGAGTTGCAAGCTGATCGGACCAGGCGCGTAATACCCGGCGTTTTCGGCGACGAAACCCCAACGCTTGAGCAGCGCAATCTGACGGTACAGTGTGCTTTGCGCAAGCCCGGTCACGGCCAGCAGATCTTTGACTGACATCGCCTTGCCATAACTGGCGAGCGCGGCCAGCACCAGCAATACCCGTTCAGCCCCTGTCACACCCTGTTCTACGTTCACGATCACGCCACTCGAGATCCAACCAGAACTCAGAATGCCAGACCATTCTCGAATTTCAAAAATACAATTCCCATTCAGCGGGAATCAGAGGGGAGGGATTTCCCGAAGAAGGGACATCGGCAGCAGGGATACTCGTGCCACGACATCCAGAATGGCCCGTTTATTGCCCGGATTTTTTCGACCGAAGTAACTATCGAGTGCACTCCAGTCAGGTCGGCCTCGACGTTACCCCGAGCGCGCAGAACGCCGCTGGCTTAGAGACGCGCCGCGAAGATCGAGCAAGATCGGCTAGGCGCAATGCCCAATTTTCGACGAACCTGTTGCAAACAGTACGACTGAGCCCGCAGCCAATGCAGACCACCGACAATGTCACAAGCGCCGCTTACAAGAAGCGTTTCGAATCGATGCTCGCCTATATCGACGCGAACCTGGAGGGCGATCTGTCGGTGGATGTGCTTAGCCGCATTGCCAACTTCTCGAAGTTCCATTTTCATCGCCAGTTTGCCGGTTACGTCGGGATGCCGGTCGCCCGCTATGTGCAACTACTGCGCTTGCGTCGCGCCGCGCATCGCCTGGCTTCGGCCAGGTCCTATGCGGTACTCGACGCTGCGCTCGATGCGGGCTTCGATAGCCCGGAGGCGTTCAGCCGGGCATTCAAGCGCGCGTTCGGCGTCGCGCCGAGCACGTTTCGACAACATCCACGCTGGCTGGTCTGGAGTGCGACCTTCGTCGTCCCCTATCTCTCAAGGAAACTGACCATGCAGGTACAAATAGTCAACTTCGCTGAAACGCGCGTCGCGGCGCTGGAACACTGTGGATCGACTGGGCTTCTCAACGAGAGTGTTCGAAAGTTCATTGACTGGCGCAAGCAAAGTGGGCAATCGCCGGTATCGTCGAGCAGGACGTTTGGCATCCCTCGCGGCAATCCGGATACGACGCCGATGGAAGCTTTCCGTTTCGACATCTGCGCAGAGATCGAAGAAGCCGTCGCGCCGAATAATTACGGCGTGCGCGAACTCGTTATTCCAGCTGGCCGATGCGCGGTTATTCGACATACGGGTTCAACCGACCACATTGGCGAGGCAATCTATCCGCTCTATCGCGACTGGCTTCCTGGGAGCGGAGAAGAGTTGCGGGATTACCCGTTGTTCTTTCATTACTTGAGCGTCTTTCCCGAAACACCACAAGACCAATGGCAGACCGACATCTACATTCCGCTGGTGTAACAGGCAAGCCCTGCTGCGGCGAACAGAGAGTCGCGATAACTTACCCCAATACCGGCGTTGCCAATGACGATATTGCATACCCTAGCGATGTTTTTTGGGCATCTAGCCGTCATCGTCTGCATTGCGCTGGCCATGGTAGCGACGTCGTTCCGCCCAGCAAAAGTGAAGAGCGGCATTTTCAGTTTCAGCTCTCTAAAATCGACGCCCGATGCCGATTTGCCGCCCCTTCTGCGATACCCGGCGCGGGACGGCGAGCAACTCGCCTGGCGCTTTTATGACTCCCCTACTGACCAGTTGTTGATCTTCATCCACGGATCGTCGTATCACGGACGTTCATATCATGCGCTAGCCCAGGCCATCAGCCGATCCGGCGCAGCGAAAGTCATTTGCCGAATCTTCGGGGTCACTATCAGTCTGGCCGCCATCGGGGAGACGTCGACTACATCGGCCAGTTGGAAGACGACATAGCAGATCTGATTGACCAACTGCGGCGCCAGAACTTTCATGGGCCGGTTGTGCTCGGAGGACACTCCAGCGGCGGAGGCTTTGGAATCCGCTTTGCGGGTGGCCGCCACGCTCACCTCGTTTCGCGGTTTCTTTTGCTGAGCCCTGTCATTCCGAGGTCTGACACCATCAGGCAGAGATCAGCCGGTGGCTGGGCGCACCTTCACATGCGACGCATCATCGGCCTGGCGCTCCTGAACGCATTCGGCATCCGCGGATTCAATGCACTTCCAGTCATCGAATTCAACAAGCCAGTGCGCTTCTGGGACGGGACGGAAACCCTGACCTATTCGTACCGCCTGAACACGTCGTATCATCCTCGCGGCCGTTTCGTCGCAGACGTGCGCAAACTGACGGAGAGGTCGGCCATCTTTATCGGCGAGCTTGACGAGGCCGTCGACGCGCAATGTCTGGCGAGGATGATCAAGCGGGAGTCGCCCGCTACCGCGCTAGAGGTGCTTGCGGGCATGGATCATTTTGGTGTCTTCACGGACACTGCCGTACACGAAATGATAATCGAATGGATTGCGCAACGAGCCAGCACACCGCTGCCGCGCAATGCCCCGATCGTTGCCGGCGAGATCGGGGCGAATGGCGGCTTTCGGTGAATGGCCGAGGAAGTCGATCGGAGGTGGTCACGCGGGCGCAGTTCGGCCACGAGCGGTCATTTGGTGAATGGCGACCCTGCCGCTTGAGCGGCAGCAACACATCTCAAGCTGACGGACAGCTGCCTGACTGTGTCCAAGCTGGAATCCCTTAGGGCGACCTACTTTTTTCCACTCCTGGACGCGTCGCGATTTCGCCTAGCCAGATACATGGGACGCGACAGTCGCGCGCTTTTTCGGTTTTCCGACGGCGTGGATCAATCACGGCGAGAACACCTTCGAGGAAATGGGCCAGAAGCCCGATTGAAAACTGGGCGGCCTCGATGATCTGTTGACAGTCCTGGATGATCACTCGTAGTCTCAATGGCGATTTCCGTCGCCAGAAAGTGACGTGCGGGGTGCCCGGATGCGAAAGACACTCCGCACAACAGACCAGCTCCACTGCGGTTGCCGACCTTTTCGCTACTTGCGTGCGGGCAACTTCGCCAGCAGTGGTCCAAGACCCTCGGCAACTGTCAGATGAGAGATCACTGCATCCCTGAGTTTCGGATAAGGAAGCTCGGCAATCATTGCCGTCTGCATCGCCGCCAGCACTTCTCCTGCTTCCGACCCGATCATCGTAAAGCCCAGGATGCGGTCGTCCTTTTCACCGACGAGCACCTTCATAAAGCCCTGCTTTTCGTCGGTCGCTTCCGTTCGTAGTACGTTGCTCATCGGCAGCGTCGCTACACGCACAGCCATGTCAGCCTGTTTTGCGTCGGTTTCACTCAAACCCACGCGCGCAAGCGGCGGGTCGGTGAACAGCGTGTACGGGATTAATCGATCTTTCGTGCTTCGATGTCCACCCTCCATATTGCCGAGCACGATCCGGAAATCATCGACCGACACATGTGTGAATTGCGGGCTTCCAGCGGCTTCACCGATCGCCCAGGTGCCGGGTGCCGACGCCTGCAACTTGTCGTTCACTTTTACGTAGCCGCGCTCGTCTAGTTCGATCCCCGTTCGCTCCAGTCCTATCCCAGCGGTGTTCGGCACGCGTCCGGCTGCAACCAGGATGTCGGTACCAATCAACGTCTGGTCTCCGCCAGGCGTGCGCAGAACGACGCGCGCATCTGAACCCGACCGTCCTTCCACACGAACGGTCTGCGCGTTCAGCACGACGTCGATGTCCTCGGCTTGCAGAATTCGTAGCATTTCGGCGCTTACGTCCGTGTCTTCCCGCGACATGAGACGCGCGTTGCGCTCAACCAGGGTCACGCGGCTGCCGAACCGGCGATACGCCTGTGCCATCTCAACACCGATATAGCCGCCGCCTAGCACGATCAAATGCTCCGGCGCGCGATCCAGCTCCAGGGCGCCAATATGCGTCAGCGGATTGGCCGCCCGCAAACCCGGCACGTCCGGTATGGCGGCATGCGTGCCGACGTTGATCACCACCCGTTCACCCCGGAGCGTACGCGTACCGCCATCGTTGAGTTGCACTTCGATTGTTTTCGGCCCGACGAAACGTCCAACACCCATGATCAGTTCAGCACCGCTCGCCGCATAAGCGTCCAGGTGGAACGCTACTTCGCGTTCGACCATGCTCCGCTTGCGATCGCGGACCTTTGCCATGTCGATCACAACCGGACCTGTGGTTGCCCCGAAATTCGCGGCGTGGCGCGTCAAATGTGCGACGCGCGCACTCCAGATCTCATTCTTGCTGGGCAGACACGCCACTGCCGGGCACGAACCGCCGACCCATTGCCGCTCGACTACCCCGACCCGCTGCCCGGAGCGGGCAAGATGCCACGCCAGCAGCTTGCCGCCCTGGCCACTGCCGAGAATTAACGTTTCGAAACTTTCAATTTTGGACATGACCGTCTCCGAACCAGCTACGAGTTGAATGAAAATGCAAACAGCGGCACCACCGCCGCTGCGCATTACGCGACGCGCGGGAAATCGACATCTGTGTCGTTGATGCGATTGAAGGTATTGGTAAAGATCGTCATGGCAATGGCCAGCGAAATTTCGGCCAGCTGCGTGTCCGAGTAGCCAGCCGCGTGAATCGCGACATACTCGCTTTCGGCAATCGTGCCGCGCGTCGTGTGCAGGATCGTCACAAAATGGATCAGCGCGTCCCGTTTTGCATCACCAGTCGGCTGGCTCGCGCGAATTTGCCTAAGGGTATCGGCGCAAGTCCGGCAAGCTTGCCAAGCATGACGTGCGCGGCCACGCAGTAGTCACAACCCGTCTGCTCGCTGACCAGCAGCTTGATGGTTTCCAGATCCTGCTTGCTCAGACTGCTGGAGGCAAGCGTACCTTCGGCGTCGAGGGCGGCGTTCAACGTTGCGGGCGCGAGGTGCCCCAGCGCCGCGAACAGATTTGGCACGCTGCCACCCGCGATCTTGCGAACGCGTGTGTAGACCTCGGCGGCGTCGCCGGTGGCGTTGGCGACGGCGGGTATGGCGATGCGACTCATGGTGGACCTCGTTCAGTGGTGGTTAGGAGCCTCCACTTTAGGGCCGCCGGATGAGCTTGTTGAGTATCTAAAAACTCAATATCATGCTCAAAAGTATCAACGTTTCAACCGGGACATGTATGCCGATTTCGATCGATTGGCTGAGCCGACTGCTCGGCATGATGACGGTGCGCGGTCAGCTAGAACTTCGGTGCTCCTACGGCGCGCCGTGGGAAGTCATCTACGCCGATTCGGATGCGGGCGAAATGCCGTATCACATTGTGCTTAGCGGATCGGCCGTACTAGAGACGTCCGATGGCGGCCAGCCGCAACACTTGCGCGCCGGGGACATCGTGATGCTTCCGCACGGTTCGGCGCATACGCTTCGCGATGGCAGCGGCGCGCGGCCGAAGCCTGCTCGGCAACGCGCGGCGCTGAACTTGATCATCAGCGAAAACAAGGGCACCGGCGAGCGTTTGGACATGCTGTGCGGACGCATCATCCTGGCGCCGCCGCATGACCGCTTCGTTCGTGCGTATCTGCCGACGCGGCTAGTCGTTCGAACGTCGACAGCAAAGGGCAGCGGGCAGGGCACAGCGCTGGAACAGTTGAATGGTCTCGTCGCGCTGATGCGCGCGGAATCGATCGCTGGCAATCTCGGCGGCTATGCGATGATGAATGCGCTGTCAGCGGCGCTTTTCGCGCTGGCGTTGCGTGCAAGCACGGCGTCCGACCAAGCGCCCGCCGGACTGTTGACGCTCGCCGGACATTCTCGACTGTCCCCCGCGCTTGTAGCAATCTTTAATGACCCGGCACGAGACTGGACGCTGCCGCAACTGGCGAGTTTGTGCAGCATGTCGCGCGCAACGTTGATCCGTCATTTTGAGAACAAGGTGGGACGTTCACCGATCGATCTGCTAACCAGCGTTCGAATGGCGCTGGCGGCAAATGAGCTGCAAAGGCCAGGCATATCAACCGAAGTCGTGGCCGAGACGGTCGGCTATCAATCGGTGGCCGCCTTCAGGCGTGCTTTCAGTCAGCACTTCGATATGACGCCGGCGCACTGGCGGCGCTCGCAAGAGGAGACGCAGCAGTGAGCCTACGGACGCTGACGACGATCGCAGGCCCTGGTGGCCTGCAATCGTCATTGGCTTCGTTGCGTTCGCAATCAGGTTCAGGCAATGAGCTGCATCGCGAGTTCATCGTCCTTGATGCTTGCAATGGGTTGCAGAATTGAGCTATCGAACTTCTTCGGTTCGCGCCCGCTCGCGAGAAGCATCGGCAGATCGGGGTTGGCCAGAGCGCCGCGTCCGACTGTCACGATGTCCGCGCCGGACCCGAGCGCATGGGTAATCCGCTCGGCGGTGTGCAAGCCGCCGTTCGCGATGATTGTCACGTCCGGCGCAAAGCGGCGCGCCAGCGCGAAGAGGCTGTCGCGCGTGCCTTCGAATGCGGGCTGCCACGCTTCGTGCTCGGTCACGTGGATGAAGTTCACGCCTGCGTCCGCAAGCGTACCGAAGATCACTTCGGCGTCCGCCTCACCGCCTGGCCACTTGGAGGCGAAGTCGTTGACCTTGCCCTGTGAGATACGGATGCCGACCGGCACTGCGTCGCCGACGCTGAGCCGGACCGAATTCACGATATCTATGAGCAGTTGTACCCGCGCTCTCATGCTGCCACCCCAACGGTCGTTTCTGAGGTTCGTGTGTGCGCCCAGAAACTGGTCGAGCAGATAGCCATTCGCGCCGTGAATCTCCACGCCGCTAAAGCCCGCAATGGTCACCGCACGATGCGCCGCTTGTACGAAACCGCGGATCGCCTCGTCGATCTCGTCATCCGTCATCTGCTTTGGTTCGGGATACGGTCCATCGCCGTAATAGAACGCCATCTGTTCGCCTTTGGGCCGAACAGCCGATGGTGCTACCGTGTGCTGTCGATAAACATTGCCCTGACTCAGTGCGCCTGCATGCATCAGTTGCGCGAACACGCGGGCTCCGTGTGCCTGCATGCTACGGTTGAAGGTCGCCCATGCCCACGCCTGTTCGTCATCGGCCAGGCCGGGCTGAAAACGGTATCCTTGTGAAAACGCCTTATCGGTATAGATGCCTTCTGTCGTTACGAGACCGAAGCCGCCTTTTGCGAAACGACTGTAGTAGTCGAACATCGTCTGTGTCGGGTGGCCATATTCCGTGGCCGTGATGCGCGTCATCGGGGCGACTGCGACGCGGTTGCGCACTGCAATGCCGTTGCCGTCGTACGGGGAAAGGATCTGGGCGATGGAGTCGTTCATTTTGTGGCTCATCGTGAAATGAAAGTGACTTCATCGTAGGCGTCGGGAGGGTGGAAAAACAGACATCGAATGGTGAAGCCTCCATAACGCTTTCGGATATAAACCATGCTCGTTCCAGATGTTCGAACCTTCCTCGCCGTTGCGTCGGCGGGCAGTCTTTCGGCGGCGGCACGCCAGCTAGATGTCGTTCCTATGCAAGTGTCGCGGCGTATCGCGGCACTAGAGGAGGATCTTGGCGTGCGGCTTTTCCATCGGACGACTCGTTCGCTCACATTGACTGCCGAAGGTGAAGCGTTTGTTCCATTCGCCACGGCAATGGTAGATGCCGAATCGGGCGCGCGCGCCGAGCTTAGGCCGTCGCCGGGAACGGCGTCGGGCGTGCTCCGTCTGACGGCGCCAAGCGGGTTTGGACAGTCCGTCGTGCTGCCCATGCTTTCGGATTTGCTAGAAGCCAATCCAGAGCTTCGCATCGACCTCGATGTCTCGGATCGTCAGGTTGATATTGTCGGGCAAGGCCTCGACGTGGCCTTGCGGATTGCGCCGTTGGAGGACTCTGAGCTAGTGGCGAAGAAAATCGCTTCGAATCCTCGCCTGGTGTGCGCCGCCCCGGCGTATCTGGAAAAACATGGACGTCCCTTGACGGTCGCCGATCTGGACAGTCACGCCTGTATCCGATTGAGTGCGCTGCGCCGGTGGCCGCTTATCGTCGAGGGAACGTTGGTCCGCAAACACGTGGATGCCCGCGTAACCACGTCCAGTGTCGAAGCCGCGCGGAGCGCCGCCGTACAGGGACTCGGACTTGTGCAGTTGACGTATTGGGACGTTTTCCGACAGTTAGCTGACAACTCGCTAGTGCAGATCCATTTGACGGATGCGGCGATGGAGGACTTATCGGTCTGGGCGGTGATGCCGAGCAGACAGTATGTTCCAAATAGGGTGAATGTCTTCCTGGGCGCGCTTCAAAGTAAGCTCGCTGAACTCAGCGAAGGACATTGACGTCGAGGTCAACCTTGCACTGATTCCGGCTCGTTGAACTTCCGTGGAGAGCCGACGGGCAGCGAGCGGCACCTTTCGCCCGATTGGGGACGTTCACAGCCTAGCCGGAGAAGGTCGGCTCAGGGTCGACCAAAGCCGATCGCATAAGGCACAGGTTGGCCATGAACAGACGTTCGACACGCCGACTTGAATCTCTGACAATCTGAGAAAGCTGTCGCACCATTGCGCCAACGTCACAACAAGTAACGACATTCCATGATCTTCAACGTTTTCCTCAGCAAGCTTCAACAGAAAGTTTTGGGTAGACGTGAGAGCGGCATTGTCAGTTTCGTCACCGGCTTCTCTCCTCGAGCTATCAAGCGGCTGGAGAGAAAGGAGGACGCAGTGGCGACGTTGCACAAGGCTATTCTGGAGCGCAAGCGCTCCTCGCTCATGAATGAAGGCCTTTCTTGGGATGAGGCCACCGCCCTTATGGCGCAGATTCCGAGCTTCACCGGAAACACGGTGACTCCCCGACCGCTCTGCGATCTCGTGTTCCTTAGCCCGGTGCAATGCAGGGCTACTACGCGCGGACGCTATCGGCAGCCCAGCAACTTGACGAGCTCAGCGAACGGCTCGCGGCTGCTCGGGAACACGGATCGGTCGCGGCCGCGCGGCAAGTCCTCGACGACAGTGGCTTCTTATCCCCTCTTTGGTTCGCCGATACCAATGAGAATCCGGATGCTGTGCCGGAACCAGCGGCTTGGCGCGCTCTCCTTGCCGCGCGGACCTGGCAAGAGATGGATGCACCACCACGGACCTTCGTTGGCCGTGCGCTGCTCGACTGGCTGGCGTGCTGGGATGTCGACTTCTGCTTGAGCAATTTTGTCCACTTCACCCCCCGCTCAGTCTTTGCTTTAGTTGCGCCTAGGATTTCGTCTCGAGTTCGAGTCAGAGAAGTCAATGGTCAAAGGCGCGAAGATGGTCTTGTCGACCGCGCAGAGCCAGAGGATGATCCCCAGACTGGCAAAGGTCGGCGCGGCCTACTCGCGACGCCCAGCAACAGGTTACTAGATGCCAGTGCGATACTTCTCGCCAGACTTCGGCTTCTGGCGGATCTCGCGTCGTGGTCGGGCGAAGATGCTGGTTGGTTAGCCAAAGTTGGGGCTGGGGAGCGCCCTTTGCCGTTCTCGAAGTTTGAACAACTCTGGGATAGAGCGTCGCCGGGAGCGGATAACGGTGGGGTGCCTGCTCCATTCCCTCTATATGTGGCAGCACAGGCCTTCGAACTTATGCTTGTGCAACGCCGCAAAGAGACGCGCAGCGTCGTCCCTCGTTCAATCGTCACGTTGGGCGAGGATCTTTACCCTTGGGATGCCAGACTCGCAGCCGCCCGCGCCAGCGGTGCGACGATCGGGTGCGAGCCTTGGCCCAAGGTACTGACCTGAGGATTCTTCAGTCACCGTCGCGCGTGCGATCCTCCCAGTCCGTCGGGCGGCTTTCCTCTCCGCGCGATTGCCAGTATTTGTCGTTGTTGTCATTTAGCTGTTGCTCACGATTGTGATCGCTTGCCCGGTCACGCGACGAACCGTTACTGCTTCCCGTGCCGCTACTGTTCTTGCTCATCTTTATATCTCCGGTTGTGTTCACCGTCTCAAGTGACGGCGAACACATTCTGAACCGGCAACTGCCAAAATTAATCCCGATTGCTTGCCGGGTTTACGGAGGGAGATGACGCGGGCACTGCGGATATTCAAGCGACCGACGGGATAGGAGGGTACACGGCACGATCTGGGCTGCTGGCCGCTCCTCTAAGTTGTCTTTGCTTCTGATACCGCTAAGCCTTGCACCCGCCTCCCATTCGAGCCATTCGCGTCGGCCACTGGGCGGCGAACTTCCGCGTCCGGCCAATATCAGCCACTCGACGCAGCGGCGTAGATCGCTAACAATAGCTAGTCTCTTCCACAGAAACTTTTAAGAAGGGGACCATCTATGAAATTTGACTGGCACCGAGACCCGATTAATCGGACCACCAAAATTGACGAGGCTTACAAGAACACTCAAAACGTTCGTCGATTTCTGACTAGTGAGTGTGGTGAGACATCCAGGTTCGATCGTTCCTTCATGGCTTGGATTAAAAGCGGAGTACCTAGGAACATGGGGGAGGTGGCAGACGAATGGATCAGGTTGCGCAAGGTGGCTGTCGAAACTTAACTACTCTATGCTGAACGCGTCAGGCAGCGCGGCCAAGAGCGGACGATCGACCTCAGCGGACATATCGTGGACAATGTGAGGCCCGCGTCTCTCCGACACTCCTATGCGCGTTGAACTCACCGACACTCCTGACGAGCGCGACGAAGCGTTCGTAATCGCTCAAACCCGAGCGTATAACGCGGTATTCACGGACGAGGATGTCCAGTCACTGTGCGTTTTCATCCGAGACGATGAGCAGCGCAGCGTTGGAGGAGTGACGGCGAAGACATACTGGGAATACCTCGAAATCCAGTTTTTGTGGGTCCACGAAGACCACCGTGATGGAGGCTTGGTGCAGGCTTGGGATCACAGTTGATCGTAGCTGCCGAAGCAGAAGCATGTAGGCGCGGCTGCAAGCATGCGTTTCTCGACACACTTAGCTTTTAAGCTCTCGGGTTCTATATGAGGCTTGGCTATTCGGAATTCGGTCGCCTTTCAGGATTTAGTGGTCGGCATGAACGCCGCTTCTTACGCAAAGTCTTGATTGCAGCGTCGGACGGAATAGGTTAGCGACACCGCTCGGCCACAACCGGTCGTTCGACGAACGCCCTCGAATCGACGACAATTGGAGGAGCTAGGTTTTATCCAAAGCGTAAGGGCGGCGCCAATGCGATATAAAAATATTCACTCAGCGATACACAACTTCGGCGCTAGCTTCACAAGCCTGATGAATTATTTTGCCGACGGATACGTGATCGACGATCTCGAACTGATCCATCGACAGCAGATCGACATTGAGATCGATTGGCTGGGCGGCATCTTTAGACCGGCGGAAAACGCAACCGACCGAATTTTGATCTCAATCAAGAGCTACCGCTCTGGTCTCGAGCGCCATCTATTGTCTGAAAATGTCGAGCTTAGATCGCTCGTCAAGCTGCAGTTTCACTGGCCCGTAAGTGGTCGAAAATTCATGGCTGCCGTTGATGATCGCGGCAAAAACTACAAAATCTATGTGAACGAGTCAAAGTAACGCCTTGTTCGCATCTATGAAGGGTATGGAGGCTACTTTTTGGCTAATCGCCAACCGTTTGCCAGTAGCCGTTCCGCATCGCAATAGCCTGCTTCGAGCAGGTGGATGTTGGCGGCACGCGGCCATAAAGGGACGGTCGACGAAGCAACATAGATCGTCGACAATGTGCCCTGGTTCTATGCCCAAGCCTCCGGATGCCCATGATTCACGACGACGACTTTCGGTTATCTTGCCTCGTCTCAGCGGCCCTCTTCGCGAGATACTCGACGCCGAGCTTTGCATCGGTAACGCTATGGTCGAAATCAGCAGTGGTTGGCCAATGCCAAACGTGAATGTATGGCTGAAGGAACCGCTGGGACGGAAATACGCGGCTGATTACCCGGACCTCGAATACACCTATCTCGGCGACGCGCGACAGTGGCTGGAACAATACGTAGACACCAAGACCGGGGCTATGGTCGCAGCCACGTGCTGACAATAGGCAGCCCTCAAATGAGCGGCACGCCCGCCGAGTCAGTCGTCTCGATAGTCGACAATCGGCGCGGCGGCAGCAATCGACTAGTTGGCGATTTTGAAGAATATGATAGAAAAATTTGCTATTTCTCGACGAGCAGGGGTAATTATGGCTTCGCTACTCCTCGCCTTTCTCTACGGGCCCGTAAACGCCTCCGCACAGACCAACACAGCTACCGACTCTTTGATCGATAGAGTTGTTGCGTTGACCGAGCATGGAGATCCAGCCGCCATGGAAAAAACAACAGCTGGATATCAGATTGATGCATCAAGGAAGTTCAATCCAGGGATTCCGGACGACACATGGGGATCTATCCGTGCTGATGTCAATGACATTATTTCAAACAAAATAAAGCCCGGGTACGGCGAGCAAGCTCTTCTAACAAGACACTTCGTTGAAAGCGCGAAATTCTCGGATGATGAACTCAGGCATCTAATAACGATAATGCAAGATCCTGTCATGCAAAGATGGGGCATTGCGATGCGCGACAGTAGCACTACGGCGTATATGGCAAAGCTATCGCAACAGGTGAATAATCAGATGTGGATGGTGGTCTCCATTGTCCTCCGACGACATGGGTTGCAGACAACCGACACATCGACAACGGCTAAGCAGAGTCATTGAGCACGTACACCACTTCCGTCGATTCCGGAAAGCGACTTGTGTACGTGACGGCCGCATCTAGCTCGGCCAGGCGGCCAACTAAGCCTGCGATTTTCCGTTAACGGAAGCGCCAATTGTCCGCTCCGGGTCGAAAGTACGCATTCGTTAATGTTATACCGGCCGTTCACGATTGCCGCTGCCGAACGACCGGTGTGCCGCAGACAGCGGGCACGCCGACGTCAACATGCGCATGTCGGCTCTGGCCGACTTGAGCACACCAAGGCAGCGGTCGAGTTACACAACCTATCGCCCCTTGAAACACCCCAACGTGACCGCCCCGCCCCATCCTCAAGCCTTCACTTTCCCGCCCATCTTCACCAGCTCAAAAGGCGTCTCCCTCATCCGCTTCCCAGTAAGTCTAAAAACCGCATTCCCCACCGCCGGCGCCACCGAAGGACTAGACAACTCCCCCACACCGCCAGGTTTAGATGCATCACCTTGCACAATCAAAATATCAATCTCCGGCAAATCACTCATCCGCATAACCCGATAACTATCAAAGTTCTTCTGCTGAACCTGCCCATGTCGAATATCAACCCGATCCGCGGTCGCATGCCCTAGTCCCCACATCAACCCACCATAAAGCTGCTCCTCGACCCCACCGGGCGAAACCGCCAACCCACAATCCGCCACACAAGTCAGCTTCTCAATCACAACGCTGTCACCCTTTCGAGCCACCCGCGCAACCACCGCCACATAACTGCTATACGCCTGATTAGTCGCCACGCCCAAAGCAGTCCCAGCAGGCAGCGCCGTTCCCCACCCAGCCCGCTTCGCCGCCTCCCGCAAAACAGCCTGATGCCTCGGATCCTTCATATGCGCGAGCCGAAACTCAACAGGATCTCGACGCCCCGCATGCGCGGCCTCATCCATAAACGACTCAACCGCAAACACATTCGAGATATAACTCACCGCCCGATACCACCCGGTCGGCACACCCGTCTCATGCCGCACCCAACCAATATCCACATGCGGCGCGCCATAAGCGAACTCATACTTGCTGATCGCTTCAGTGGTGCTGTAATCCATGCGGTCCGGCCGATCGAAGTACCCAGGCTCCCATTGTTCCGGCGAAGCAGGCATCACCGCGCGCAATTGCAACGTCGCCAGATTCCCGCGCGAATCAAGCACCGCCTTCGCCCGATGAAAACTCGCCGAATGGTAGTAAAGCGCGCGCATTTCATCTTCACGGCTATTCATCAACTTGACCGGCTTTCCAACTTTCAACGCGAGCCACGTCACTTCAAAAAGCCAGTACTTCGACTCACGCGATCCAAAGCTGCCACCCGAAACAAGCTCATGCAGCACGACACGATTCGCAGGAATACTGCCGATCACCTCAGCCGCCTCCTGCACCGTCGACGGCACTTGCAGCCCGCCCCAATACTCAATTGAACCGTCCTTCATGGCCCACGCAGTCACATTAATCGGCTCGAGCGGACACTGCGCCTTATAAGGCATCGAATAAGAAGCCTCGATCACCCGCGCCCCTTGTGGAAACGCAGTCTTTGAATCCCCACTCTGAATAGTCGGCACCACCCGCGCTTCAGGATCATCGAGCCACGCCGCCTGACGCGCGGCAAGCGTGCTGCTGTCGAAAGTCTCCAGCGGACTGTCTTCCCACTCCACATGCAACGCCGCCTGCCCCTTGTGAGCGGACCAATAATCATCGGCCAACACAGCAACACCCGCCTGATTGCCGCCGAGAATGTCGGGCCGACCAGGAATCTGCAACACCTGCCGCACGCCCGGCACGGCCAACGCAGCTTTAGCATCCACGCTGCGCACGCGCGCATCGATCACCGGCGCACGCGTGACGACCGCGACCAGCATGCCCGGCAACGACACGTCGATGCTGTACGGAAACGCGCCTCTCGCCTTCTCCGCGGCGCCGCGTTTCTTCCGCAATTTGCCGATGTATTTGAACTGCGACGGATCTTTCAACACGACGTCTTTCGGCGCGGGCATTTGCGCCGCGACCTGCGCAAGCGACCCATAGTTCGCACGCTTGCCGATGTCCTTATTGACCACAAAGCCGCTGTCCGTCGAACACGTCGACGGCGCCACGTTCCATTGTTTTGCCGCAGCCGCAATCAACATGGCGCGCGCGGTCGCACCCGCACGTCGCAAGCGCTCGTATTCCAACGACACGCTCGTACTCCCGCCCGTGGAAAACACCTTCCACAACGGATGAATGTAATCGCCGTAAAACGGATTCTCCGGCGTGATCACATCGACGCGAAACAGATCGACGTCCAGTTCTTCCGCGACCATCGCAGCGAGCGCGGTACGCGTGCCCGTTCCGGAATCGTGTTTATGGACGACGAGCTTTATCGTATCGTCCGGCAACACGCGCACCCACGCATTCGGTTCGAATTCACCGGCCTGCGGTTTGGGGTCGCCGCTTTTGTCGTCGCCCTTGGCGAAGGCTTCGGACAACTGGAAGCCGATCGCGAGACCCGAGGCCAACAACACCGAACTCTGTTTGATAAACCGACGACGCGCAGCGCCGCGAGCGCTGGTGAACACCTCTTTGTCGTTGTACATTCAGACCTCCTCGTTCTTGACGTAGGACGAGCAGGCCGACGCACATTCATGCATATCTACAGCGGCCAACGCCGGATCGCCCGACGCCGCGCGCTTGATCGCCTTTCGAATCCGCGAGTAGGTGCCGCATCGACAGATGTTGCCTGACATCGCCGTCGTGATGGTTTCGTCGTTGACGGTCGGCTTGTCCTTGAGAAACGCGGCCGCCTGCATTAATTGACCGGACTGGCAGTAGCCGCATTGCGGCACATCCTCGGCGACCCACGCGAGTTGCAGCGGATGCCGGCCGTCCTTCGACAACCCTTCTATCGTCGTAATGCGTTTGCCGGCCACGGCCACAGCGGGCAGCAAACAGGAGCGCACCGCCTCGCCTTCCAGATGCACCGTGCACGCGCCGCAAAAGCCGCCGCCGCAGCCGAATTTGGTGCCGGTCAATTTGAGCCGGTCGCGCAACACCCACAACAAGGGCATGTCTTCCGGTACATTGTCGAGCGAGTGCCGCGTGTCGTTGACCACGATCTCGATCATGCGCTGTCTCCTGAATGTCGTTGTGCAGCGCGGCGCATGCATGAGTGGATGCGTGACAAGGGCCGCGTGCTTGCGGCCATTATTGAAAGCCGTTAAGCACAACGCCAGCGACCATTTCTTCCACCGTCTGTAAGTCCGGCTAACACCATGTTGAAGCGCTATCCGTCCATTCAGTCGATGCAGGCCTTCCTGCAAGCCGCGCGCGTCGGCAGCTTTTCGAGCGCGGCGCGGCAGTTGTCGCTCACGCATAGCGCGATCAGCCAGCAGATCCGCACGCTCGAAGAGTTCGTCGGCCAGCCGCTCTTCGTGCGCGAAAGCGGTCGCGTGGTGCTGACGGATGCAGGCGTGCTGTTTGCGAATCAGTTGGCGGATGGCTTCGAGCAGATCGACCGCGCGTTGTCGTCGGTGAAAGAGCGCACGGTCAAGCAATCCATCACGCTGGACGTCGATCCCGAACTCGCGCAGAGCTGGCTGGTGGCGCGTTTGCCCGCACTGCTCGGCGCGCTGACGGGCACGTCGCTCACGGTGTTGTCCACGCCGCGCCACGATCGCAGCGCGTTCGAGCGTGTGGATATTGCGTTGCGATATGGGTATGGAGAATGGGACGGCTTCGAAAACGCACTCATTTGCGGCGACCGTCTGACGGCGGTGGGTTCGCCTTCGCTATTGCAGGCACGCGGCCTCAGCGTGCCGCTCACGCCTGAGCAGCTATTGGATTTGCCGTTGCTAGGCTATACGAAGCGTTCGTGGATTCCGTGGCTCGCCGCTGCTGGCCTGCCCGAGGTCGAGCCCGACGCCGTAGCGGTTTTCGACAACGCTGCGGGTCTGATCGCCGCCGCCAGCGCAGGCGTAGGCGCGGGTTTGGCGCGCGGCCTGCTCGCCGCCGACGCGCAACGCAACGGCGATCTTGTCGAACTCACGCAAGTGGAAATTCCAACGCACTACAACCTCTACGCCGTGTGGCCGCGTGAGAAAGCCGGGCGCGTGGCGCCGCTAATCGACGTGATCCGAGACCTGGTCGCGCAAACCAACAGCACGCGTTAGGTCGTACTAGCCGCCACTTCCCGCACGGTGTCGAGAAACAGCGACAACACCGGCGAAGGCGTCTCGGCGCGATAACGCGCGTGCAGCGACACTTCGGGACGCGGCGCGGCCACCGGCACGAACGCGACGCCGCCCGTCGACAACTGCCGCGCTGAAGAAGGCAGCAACGCCACACCCAACCCTTCGCGCACAAGGCACAACAGCGTATGCACCTCAACCACTTCCTGTTCGATGCGCGGTGTAAACCCTGCCTCGACGCAACAGTCCTGTAGAAAGCGCGCCAGTTGCGACTGCCGCAAACCGAACGACACGAAACGCTCGGCCTCCAACTCCCGCAACGCAATCTCCCCACGCGAGGCCAGCGCATGCCCCAACGGCAACGCTACCACCGCTGACTCCCGCATCACCACTTCGCTGCGAATCTCGGGATCTTCATGCGAAACGCGGAAGAAACACACATCGAGCCGGCGCTCTTTCAACGCGAGAATTTGCGCGGCCGGTGTCATCTCATGCAGCGTCCACCGCACCTGCGGATGCTTCTCCGCGAATACCCGTAGCGCGCGCGGAATCGGCTCGACCATCGCCGAACTGATGATGCCGATCTCGAGACTCCCCACTTCGCCACGCCCGGCACAACGTGTCAGATCGATCGCGCGTTCGAACTGCGCAAAGATCAACGGCACCTGTTCTTTAAGTGTTTTCCCTGCCTCGGTGAGTTCGACACGGTGCTGCGAGCGTGTGAACAGCGCGGCGCCCATCTCCTCTTCGAGGATGCGAATCTGCTGACTCAGCGGCGGCTGGGAAATGTGCAGCCGCGCGGCTGCCCGGCCGAAATGCAATTCGTCGGCAAGCACCGCGAAGTAACGCAACAGCCGGATGTCCATATCGCAAACGTATCAAGATCGTGGTTAAAAAATATTGTACAGAGCGTTTTTAACTTGTGAGACTGCATCGCAAGCAGCAGTGCACATCAGTGTGACACTCGATGCCGGCGAGGGGAAGGCGCTCAAAAACAGCGCCTTGCAAAGGGCCGCATGGGCAAGCCCAACGGGCTGGGTTCCATCGATGCGCCTGCCCGCGATCCGGCAACTGGATACACCAGTTCCTCTCAAGGAGATCGAGTACATGATCATCGACACTAGCTGTTATCCGACCAACCTGGTCGACCTCGCGTGGCGCCATGACGGCGAGCCATTTTCCGGCGAGCGTCTGATCGAGGTGATGGACGGCCCCTACATCATCAACGGCAAGCCTCGCCGCATCGATAAGGCGTTCATTCAACCGCCGCAAGGCAACACCATCTATACGTGGACCGACGGCAATCGCTCAGGCCGCGAGTCGATCGACGACTACATGGCGTACACCGTCGAATGCGTTCAGAAGTATCCGGACCGCTTGCTCGGCTGTTTCGTCTACAACCCGCGTTGCGGTCCGGAGAACGGTGCTGAAGCGATCGAGTTCTATGCGAAGGAACACGGCTTCAAGATGGTGCAGCTGCAGGCCAACATGCATGCGTACCGTCCCGACCGCGCGCTCGACTGGCTGCGCCCCGCGTTGCGCAAATGCGCGGACCTCGGCCTGCTCGTGAAGCTTCACACCGGCGACGGCCCGTACAGCATTCCGAGCGAGTGGTATCCGCTGATTCGCGAATTCCCGTCGGTGAATTTCATCATGGCGCACTTCGGCGTGCAGACGGGTGGCGTGTATTGCTTCGAGCCGTATCAGATGGCGCTCGATACGCCGAACGTGTATTGCGAATCGAGTTGGTGCCTGCAATCGCGAATCGTCGAATTCGCGAAGGTGCTGCCCACGCACAAGATTCTCTACGGTTCCGACACGCCGCCGAACGAGCCCGGCATGTGGCTGCGTTTGCTCGAAGTGCTGTGTCACGAACCGCCGCAAGGCCTGAATTTGGATGAAGACACGCTCGAAGATTATCTCGGCAACAACCTCGCTCGCATGATCGGCATCGAGCCGACCGCTCGACCGAAGAGCGTCGAAGAAGCGCAAGCCTATCTGAAACACCACGCCGGCACCGCGAAGAAACACGCGGGCCAGGCCGACTACGCAGGAGCCCGCTGATGATCATCGATACCCATCTGCACCCCACGAACCTCGTCGACGAAGCGTGGCGCCATACCGGCGAGCCGTTCACCGGCGAGCGTCTGCTGAAGATGATGGACGGTCCGTACATCATCAACGGCAAGCCGCGCCGGATCGACATGGGCTTCATTCAGCCGCCGCCTGGCAACACCGGCTACCGCGACGGCAATCGACGCGGCCGTGAAGGCATTCGCGACTACATGTCTTATATCGCCGAATTGACGCAGAAGTACCCGGATCGCTTTATCGGCAACTTCACGTACAACCCGCGTTGGGGTCCGGAGAATGGCGCGGCCGAACTCGAATTCCACGTGAAGGAATACGGCTTCAAGATGCTCAAGCTGCACGCGAACATGCACGGCTATCGGCCGGATCGCGCGCTCGACTGGCTGCGTCCCGCCATGAAGAAGTGTGCGGAGCTCGGCGTGGT
The DNA here is from genome assembly GCF_046028095.1 of Paraburkholderia phytofirmans. Taxonomy (GTDB): domain Bacteria; phylum Pseudomonadota; class Gammaproteobacteria; order Burkholderiales; family Burkholderiaceae; genus Paraburkholderia; species Paraburkholderia phytofirmans_A. The sequence continues at coordinate 371,190 of NZ_JAQQDJ010000004.1, read as the reverse complement.
CGTGCTGATTCACACCGGCGATGGACCGTACACGATTCCGACGCAGTTCTATCCGATCATCCGCGAATTCCCGATGGTGAATTTCATCATCGGTCACTTCGGGATTCAGACGGGTGGCAACTACTCGTTCGAAGCCTTCTGGATGGCAATGGATACACCGAACGTCTATTGCGAATCGGGCTGGTGCTACCAGTCGCGCATCGTCGAATTCGCTCGCGAACTGCCGCGCAACAAGATTGTGTTCGGCACGGATTCGCCGCCGAACGAGCCGGGTATGTGGCTGCGTGAACTGGAAATGCTGTGCGGTCCCGCGCCGCAAGGCATGAATCTCGATGAGGATGGTCTCGAAGACTATATGGGCAACAACATCGCTCGTCTGGTCGGAATCGAGCCGACCAAGCCGCCGAAGGATCTCGCCGAAGCGGAGAAGCGGTTGAAGGCGACTTATGTGAATGACGTCACGCAGCCGGCTTAACGCTGACTGATTGACCGTTCGAAAGAAAGCAGGCGCGGTTCGCGCCGTGCCTGCCTCGGTTGTCTCATACGGAGTTCACTATGGCGGATAACCTCTTCCGCGCCACGCAGGATTTTCATCGCTTTGCGCTTGCGTATCGCGAGCACTTTTCCGACGATGTATTGACGCTTAAGCACCCGCTGTCCGCCGACCAGGACGTCACGGCCGTCGTCGCTGAACTCGCAGCGCGCGGACAGCATCCCATGCTGGTTTGCGAAAAGGTCGATGGGATCGCAACGCCTCTCGTCACCAATTTCTTCGCTTCACGTACACGCATTGGACGCCTGTTCGATGTTGAAGCGTCCGACTTGTTCGAAGCATATCAACAACGCGCCAATGCACCCATCGCACCCGTGTTCGTGGAGAACGGCGCCGTACTGGATCAGGTGATTGAAGGCGATGCCGTCGATCTCGCGCAATTGCCGATGATCCGCCACTTCGATACCGACCGCGGCCCGTACATCACGAACGCGGTGATCGTCGCAGAAGATCCGGTCACCGGCGTGGCGAACCTCAGCTATCACCGGTCGATGCGCCACGCGAAAAACGCTCTGGCCACCAGCCTGCATTCGCGCGGACACCTCTGGCGCATGGTGCAAACCGCCCAGGCACGCGGCGATACGTTGAAGGTCGCGATGGTGATCGGCGCGCATCCGCTGTTCATGCTGGCTGCCGCCGCGCGCGTGCCGTTTGGCACCGACGAGCGCGCCATCGCAGGTGGTTTGTTCGGTGCGCCGCTGGAGCTGGTGCGCACGCCGCGCTACGGCATCGGCGTGCCCGCTTCCGCCGAGTTCGTGCTGGAAGGCTCGATCGATCCCTCAGTTCACGCAGAAGAAGGCCCGTTCGGCGAATTCACCGGCTATTCGTCGGACCGCTCAACCAATAACGTGCTGCGCGTCGATACGATGATGCGTCGTAACGATGCATGGCTCGTCGATGTAGTCGGCGGTCCTTACGCAGAACATTTGACGTTAGCCCGCTTGCCGCGTGAAGCAGAGATGAGCGAGAAGCTGAAGGCGCGCTTTCCATCTGTCACAGCATTGCACTATCCCAACTCCGGCACACACTTTCACTGCTACGTCGCGCTGAATCAGACACGCGACGGCGAAGCGCGTCAGATCATGCTCGCGCTGCTCGGCTGGGATCCGTATCTGAAGAATGTCGTCGCGGTGGACAGCGACATCGACATCACCAACGACTCGCAGGTGCTGTGGGCGATCGCCACGCATTTTCAACCGCACCAGGACGTGTTTATCGTCGATGGATTGCCGGGCAGTCCGCTCGATCCATCGTCGTCCGCGGCGGGCACTACGTCGCGCATGGGCATCGACGCGACGCGCGGTTCGCATTTCGACGGCATCCGCGCGCGGATCAGCGAACGTGCCTCGCAAGAGGCCGTCGACATTCTGTCCCGCGCCGCCGGAGTACCGCGATGAGCACGCGGCGACTCGTAGTCGGCATCAGCGGCGCATCCGGCTTTACCTATGGGATGCGTCTGCTGCAATTGCTGCGTCAACTCGATATCGAAACACATCTGACTGTCTCGCGCAGCGCGCTGCTCACGATGACGCACGAGACCGACTACAAGTTCGCCGACGTCAGCGCGCTAGCCAGCGCCACCTACCGCTGCGACGACATGGCCGCGGCCATTTCCAGCGGCTCGTTCCGCTCGCTGGGCATGATCGTCGCGCCATGTTCGATGAAAACGCTTGCCGAAATTGCCAGCGGCATGTCATCGAGCCTGATTTCACGCGCCGCCGACGTTACGTTGAAAGAACGCCGCCCGCTAGTACTGCTGGCGCGCGAAACGCCGTACACGCTGGCGCATCTGCGCAACATGATTGCCGTAACCGAAATGGGCGCGATCGTCGCGCCACCCGTGCCGGCGTTTTACGCGCGCCCCGCTTCACTCGACCAGATGATCGATCACACGCTTGGCCGCGTGCTCGATCTGTTCGGTCTCGAAGCGGGCACCGTCAAACGCTGGCGAGAAGTTGAAGCACAAGCACCGCATATCGCCTGATAGCCGAACCGCAGTACGAACGAAGAAACGGAGACGAGCCATGAATCACATTCACACCACCCACAACGAAATCGAGAAAATTCCCGTCACGGTGCTGACCGGCTTTCTCGGCGCCGGCAAAACGACGCTGCTCAACTACATCCTGCGCGAGAAGCACGGCCGCAAGATCGCGGTGATCGAAAACGAGTTCGGCGAAATCGGCATCGACGGTGGCCTCGTGCTCGAATCGACCGAAGAGATCTATGAAATGACGAATGGCTGCGTGTGCTGCGTCGGCGCGGTGCGCGAGGATCTGGTGCGGATCGTGCGCATGCTGGTGGAACGGCCGGACCGGCTCGATCACATCATCGTCGAAACCAGCGGGCTCGCCGATCCGTATCCGGTCGCGCAGACGTTCTTTCTCGACGACCCCATCGCCAAACAGGTCACTCTCGACGCCGTCGTCACGATGGTGGACGCGAAGCATATCGCCGCGCATCTGGACGATCTGGTGCTGGACGGCAGCGACAACCAGGCCGTCGATCAGATCGTGTGCGCGGACCGTATCGTCATCAACAAGGTCGATCTGGTGGGACCGGACGATATCGCTTCGCTCACGCAACGTATTCGCGGGCTCAATGCCACGGCGGAAATCGTCGAGTCGAGCTATGCACAGATCGACCTCGGCAAGATTCTCGGCGTAGGTGCAAACGAGTTCTCGCAGATTCTCGTCGAGACCGACGGCTTGCATGAAGAAGAACACGCGCACGGCCATGAAGAACATGAGCACGAACACGAGCATGCCCATCACGACGACGATCACGCCGACCACCAGCACGACGAAAGCGTGTCCTCTGTCGGCATCGAAGTCGACGCGGATATCGACCTCGACGCGCTGCAAGCGTGGCTCGCCGAACTGCGCGATTCGGATGCCACGAACCTGTTCCGTATGAAAGGCATTCTCGCGGTGCAAGGCCAGTCGCATCGCTATGTGCTGCAAGGCGTGCACAACGTCATCGAACTGCGCGCGGCGCAAGTGTGGGGCAGTGAACCGCGCTCGTGCCGCATCGTTTTCATCGGACGCGATCTCGATCGCGCCGCGCTGACCGACCGCTTCCATGCCTGTCTTGCCGTGCCGGTTGCGGCCTGACGGGAGATCCGGTCGGCGCGCGTCGTAGTGCCGCGCGGCTAGGTCCGTGCGGCGCGCTCCGATCGATAAACATAATCTGGAGACACGTCATGAACACCGCCATACACCCCGTCGATCGCATTCTGCCGAAGCGCCAGATGATCACGCTCGGCTTGCAGCACATGCTTGTGGCTTACATCGGCGCCATTGCGGTGCCGCTGATCGTCGCGTCGGCACTGAAGATGTCGCCGGCCGACACCACCGTGCTCATCAGCACGGCGCTGTTTTGCTCGGGCATCTCGACGATTCTGCAAACCGTCGGCGTCTGGAAGTTCGGTGTGCGTCTGCCGATTCTGCAGGGCGTCGCGTTCAGCAGCGTCGGACCGGTGATTGCGATCGGCACGAGTCCGGGCGTCGGCTTTGCCGGCGTGTGTGGCGCTGTGATTGGCGCGGGTCTGTTCACGATGTTCGCCGCGCCGCTGGTCGGGCGCTTACGAAGGTTCTTCCCACCCGTGGTGACCGGCTGCATCGTGACCGTGATCGGCTTGCAGTTGTTCCCTGTTGCGTATCAATGGGCCGGTGGCGGCGAGGCCGCGCAGCAGCAGTTCGGTGCGCTGCCCTTCCTGAGCGTCACGCTGTTCGTCGCGGTGGTGATTCTCGCGATCAACCGTTTTGCCAATGCGTTTCTGCGCAATCTGTCGGTGCTTATCGGTCTGATTGCCGGCGGCGTTCTGGCGTGCTCGCTCGGCATGGGCAACTTCGCAAGCGTGGCGCAGGCGCCGTGGTTCACCATGCCGTTGCCGTTTCACTTCGGCACGCCCGTGTTTTCGCTGGTGCCGGTGCTGACGATGATCGTCGTGATGGTGGTGCAGATGGTCGAATCCATGGGCCTGTTCGTCGCGATCGGCGACATCGTCGATAAGGACGTGAGCGAGGAGGACGTGGTGCGCGGCATGCGTGCCAACGGTCTGGCGAGCGCGATTGCCGGCATGTTCGCGGCGTTTCCGTTCATCGCGTTCATGGAGAACGTCGGCCTCGTCATTCTGACCGGTGTGCGCAGCCGCTGGGTGGTGGCGATCAGCGGCGTGCTGATGTGCGTGGTGGCGCTGGTGCCGAAGATCGGCGCGGTGGTTGCGTCGACGCCCTCTGCCGCGCTCGGCGGCGCCGGTATCGCCATGTTTGGCGTGGTGGTCGCGGCCGGTGTGCAGACATTGGCGAAAGTGGACTTCGAGCGCAATCGCTACAACGTGCTGATCGTCGGCTTTACGATCGCGACCGCGTTGATTCCGGTGATGGCGCCGCAAGTTTTCAAACACATGCCCGACTGGACACAACCGTTCCTGCATAGCGGCGTGGTGCTGGCGTGCCTCGTCTCCGTGGTGCTGAATGCCGTGCTCAACGGCGCGCATGAAGAGGACGTGGTGCCGGCGCACAACATGGTCCGCGAATAAGCGGATGTTGCATGACGAGCGCGGCTGTCTTTGCAAAGGCGGCCGCTTCGCAGTAACTGAAAGGATATCGAATCGTGAGCATGCAAACTGAAGCGTTGCTGATCAAGAACCCTATCGCGGTGATGAGCGGAATGAGCGGCGAGCGCGCGAGGCTCGGCCAGGTCGATCTGCGGATTCGCAATGGCCGTATCCAGACTATCGCGCCGAATCTCGAACCGCGCGCCGATGAACGCGTAATCGACGCGCGTTCCTGCGTGGTGTATCCGGGCTGGGTGAACACGCACCACCATCTGTTCCAGAATTTGTTGAAGGCGGTGCCGTCCGGTATCAATGCGGATTTGCAGGAATGGCTCGCCGCTGTACCGTATCCGCGTCTTGCGCGCTTTACGCCGGATCTGGCGCGCGTTGCCGCTCGCCTGGGTCTTGCCGAGTTACTGCTCTCCGGCGTGACGACCTGCGCCGATCATCACTACCTCTATCACGCGGACGGCACCACCGAAACTGGCGATCTGCTGTTCGACGAAGCGGCTTCGTTCGGCATGCGCTTCGTGTTGTGCCGCGGCGGCGCATTGCAGGCGGCGGGAGATCATCCGGGTTTTTCCAAAGTCGCGCTCAAGCCCGAGACGCTCGATCAGATGCTTGCCGATATCGAGCGATTGAAGTCGCGCTATCACGATGGCGGCGAGGCTTCAATGCGTCGCGTTGTAGTGGCACCGACCACGCCGACGTTTTCCTTGCCGCCCGAACTGTTGCCCGAGGTCGCGCGCGCGGCTCGGCGGATGGGTTTGAGGTTGCATACGCATCTGTCCGAGACGACCCGTTATGTCGATTTCTGCAAGGAGCGCTTCAACAAGCTACCGGTCGAGTTCGTCGCCGATCATGAATGGCTTGGACCGGATGTGTGGTTCGCGCATCTCGTGCATCTGCAGGCGAGCGAGATCGCGATGCTCGCTGAAACCGGCAGCGGATGCTCGCATTGCCCGGTCAGTAATGCACGGTTGGGCAGCGGCATCGCGCCCGCGCCGCAGATGGCAGCCGCGGGCGTGCCGATGTCGCTCGCCGTGGATGGCGTGGCGTCGAACGAATCCGGCAGCATGACCAACGAAGCGCATTTCGCGTGGCTCGTGCATCGCGCGGCGCAGGGCGCGTCGGCGACCACGGTGGAAGAGACAATCCATTGGGGCAGCGCGGGTGGCGCGGGCGTGCTCGGACTCGATGCGGTCGGCACGCTCGAAGTCGGCAAGGCGGCGGACTTCGTGCTGTATGACGTCAGCGATCTGCGCTTCAACGGCTTTCACGATGCTGCCGTTGCGCCGGTGACGGCAGGCGAGCCGGCGCGGGTTCGTTATAACGTGGTGAATGGTCGCGTGGTGGTGGATAACGGCGTGATTCCGGGTCTCGATCTCGACGCGCTGCGTTATGAAGCTGCCGAGGGCGTAAAGCTGTTGCTTGCCGATTAAAGGAAAGGGGACGCTTCAAGATGCAAAGCAAACGAATCCGGCTCGGCATCCTGACGCCGTCGTCGAACACCGCGCTCGAGCCAATGACGGCCGCGATGCTGAGCGAACTGCCGCACGTCAGCGCGCATTTTGCCCGCTTCACGGTGACGGAGATCGCGTTGTCCGAGCAGGCGCTCGGACAGTTCGACATGAGCCGGATTCTGGCGGCCGCGCGCCAACTGGCCGATGCGCGGGTGGACGTGATTGGCTGGAGCGGCACGTCGGCGGGCTGGCTGGGGTTCGAGCGCGATCAGGCGTTGTGTCGACAGATTACGGAGGCGACCGGCATTCCCGCGACGACTTCGGTGCTGGCGCTTAACGAGATCTTCGAGAAGACCGGTGTGCGGCGATTAGGTCTCGTGTCACCCTATACCGATGATGTCCAGCAGCGGATCGTGCGTAACTACGAAAAGCTCGGGATTGAATGCGTCGCGGAACGGCATTTGGGGCTGCGGGATAATTTCAGCTTTGCTGAAGTGTCCGATACGCAACTCGCGATCATGATGCGCGAGGCCGCGTTCGCGAGACCGGATGCAGTGACGACCTTCTGCACGAATCTGCAGGCGGCGCATCTGGTGCGTGCGTTTGAGATGGCGACGGATATTCCTGCTTATGACACGGTGGCGACGGTGGTTTGGAAGGCGTTGAGGATCGTGGGGGTGGATGTGGGGCCGTTAGCGAAATGGGGGCGGTTGTTTACGTTTGGGTGTGACGCTATGCGGGCGACCTGAAGTTGAAAAATCGATACGCGCGATCATTGAACCGCTCAAAGATGTTTTTCGCACCGTCATCCGTGCATCGTGAGTAATGAGCAGGCGCGTAATGTCGCGAGCTTCGTCTTGCCTTCGCGGTGTAGGACGCAAACGGGTCTTTTCGCGCTGGCTTTAATCGTCGAGCCAACACATGGCAGATTCATTTTCACGGTTCCACTGCGCTCTAAACACACTGTTCCCGCCTGCACCAGCAGCAACTCTTGCGCGACATTCAGTTTATGGTTCTTAAAAGCGTATGTGCGCTCCCATTCTCCATAGGCGTCGGAGCCAACGACCCGAAACTGTCCGGGACTCAACGTATCCGCAGCCAATGGCAAATAACCGGAAAAGTCGACGCCATTCTTGTCTGCGTAGTACACCAGCATATGTGCATGGAGGCCTAACCTTCCTGGATTGGCCATGACAAGCTGAGCACCTGATTCACTGGCTGGCTGAGCTGTCCACGTCACTTGCGAACAGTCGTCCGCGTCATCCAGGTGTTGCGGCCCGACTAGCCGCAGATCGCCCGCATGTCCCTCCAACTGTGATACCACAATGGATTGAGTACCAGAGACACTGTTGCAGGAAAAAACATACGTCGCGTTTTCGACAACCACCGTTATAGAAGATTGTTGAATGTCCTGTGCAGATACCCGCATTAAAGGCCCGCAGGCAATCAGAAGGCCAAGCCATATCTTTTTCATAACAGGATCCTCTTGATTCTGGCCGTTTCTGCTTGGCGCTGATCAAAATGAGCATCTTCCGGAAAGTCGGAGGCTGACTGCGCGTTATCGCCGCGCACCTTGTTGGTGAGTTCGATTACGTTGTCACTGTCAGCGATCGGCAAAAGTCTATTGTTCGCCCAGAAAAAGCCAGCCGTGTCGATAGACGTCAACGGGTCGTTCGCTACGATCTCCGGGTCATCAATGACTGGCGGCATGAGAGATGCGGTAAGCGTCGCAATCGCGGTCGCGTCGCGAATTGGCAGCAGGTTTGCATGCTGAGCAGACGAGTACGGCGGATCAAATCCCCACCATCGAGGGTCGCGCCACCATCTCGCCCCGACACTGTGCGGAGCGAGCCATCCCCGGTAAGTGAAGTACATGCCATAGTTCGCGCGGCCTGTTAGTTGTTTGAATCCCCGCCCTCTGAATTTCCCGCCGTCGTTCCATTCGACGTTGCCTAACCAGCCAACGTAGTTCTTCGCACGTTCATACCGTCTGAAATACTCGAATGGATCGCCGTTATACAGCTCGCTCATGTAACGGAGTTGGCCGGATTCCACCGAAGACTGCGCGAGAAAGTGCGCTTGACGCAATCCGTTGCTGATGCGGTATTTGCGCAATGTCTTGTTGATACTGACGAGATATTTGTCGATGGCGGAAGCATTCGCTGCAGGATAGATTCTGCTGAACTCGGATTTGCTGAACCAGTTGCAGGCCCGCATGTGCCGGATAAATGCTGTCGGCGGCCAATGCCAGACCTCGTTGGCCTGCGGCAGATCGGGATCGCTGACATCCTCCCAGAAAGCCAGATCACGCGCATGATCCATCAGCTTGTTGAAATCCGCTTCCGACAACGGACTGGACAATGCCTCGTGTGGACTCTTCAACCAGGTGTAGCGCGCCTCCAACCCAGTTCGGCTCCACTCGGATGGAAACTTGCAGACTGCGTGCGCCAGGCGCTGACGCACCGCGTCGATGCTCAACGCCGCCACGGCGTCAGCATGGCTCACCTGCCCGGACCGATCGACGTCCAGCCAACGCTTTAGCGTTGGAGAATGGCACAGACTGTCGGGCGTCGGATCGTCGTTGATAAAACTCCAGCCCGCCCATTCGGGGAAATCGGCATCGCTATAGACGCGCACGTTGGCCTTTGACAGGTTGATCCAGCCGTCGCCCTCCGGCGTCTTCACCTTGCGCCAGTGATTGAAGCGCGCGCCGCTGGCAAGCTGGTCATTGATACAGCGCCCAAAACGAAGCATCTCGAAGATGGCGCTGGGCGACGGGACCACCATGCCCGCAGCAATAGGCGCCAGACTGCTGTCCGTATATCGCCCGTGGAGACCTGTGGCCCGTCTGTACAGGTTGTACTCTGCTTCACTTTCCGTCAGCATTGCTCCGCTGGCGGTCCAGCTTCCATCCCTATTCTGCTCATAGGTGGTTAGCGTGCAGTGCTTCTCGTAACGCATGCGAATGACGAGATCCCGGCTGGTCCCAGCCGGGACAAGAGGTGGTTGGGGTTGCAGCGTCGCAATCGCTGGAAGGCTGTCGTCCTCACGATAGGGGTGAGGCTCACTGGCGAAGAGCCTGGCGCCTCGGGGCACGAAGAACCACGCGTCGCCATAGACCGCGTCGGTGCGCGCCGGGGTACTGCCCAGCGGCGCCGGCGCGCGCCCGATCAGCTTCCTCAGGTTCGCCTCGTCGCAAACGATCTCGAAATGGATCTGCGGATACTGCCCATAGATCTGACCAGGCGTGCCGATGAGGTCCTTGCGATAGATCCTCTTGCCCACGACGAGTGATGAAAGCACCTGCTGCAGGTGCATGTACACCGAGTAGTAGCTGACCTTTGCATTGTCACCCTCGCCGATCTCCGTGTCGTGCCGGACGACCACGCAGCCATCGTCCGTGCGGACGTTGCGGTACTGGAGCGTCGGCTTGCGGGTCGCGTCCGTGTGGCGCACGTACACGATCCTGCCGTCCGCAATAGCGCGCACCGAGGCCGGCTGGGTGCCATCTGCTGGCGCCATCAGATGCGCACCGCCGTGCCAGCCGAGGTTGAAGCTGACCGGATAGGCGCCGTTGCCTGGCGCGCATTCCAGCATGTTGGGCGCGCATACATCGCCGTCGGGCACGACAGTGTTGCCGGCCTCCGCCGTGGTCATCGAGTCATTCTGCTGCGGATGTGCTGCTGAAAGAAAAGGTGGGCTGATAATCACGCGACTAACCGAGACTGACGTGATACGACAGACTTGCGCATGCTTTCATACACCTTTTCCTCTGCCAGATTTTTCGTTGTTTTTATTATCAAATTGACAGCTGAAGGCGTATATAGGATCGCTGTGAAAATTGGTCAAGATGTTAAATAGATAGGTGTCGCGCATAACCTCGCGTTCTTTTACGACACCTGACTCGCCACATCACAGCTTCGATGCCATCACAGGCGCTAACGCCATCGACCTCAACCGTTCCACAGCCTCCACAAACGAAACCGTCGTTTGCCGCCCATCCCGCAAGCGAATACTAATCGTCCGATCCCGCTCGTCGCGCGAGCCCACCACGACCAGAAGCGGCACCTGCTTCTCGCGCGCATCGACGATCTTCTTCTCCAGCCGTTCAGGCCGACTATCGAGCACCGCCCTGACATTCGCATCATCGAGCGCCTGCATGACCTCTTGCGCGTAAGCGCTATTCGCCTCGCTAATCGTCGCGACCACGACCTGTTCAGGAGCCAGCCACACCGGCAACCATCCCTCGTGATGTTCGAGTAGCATCGCGATGAACCGCTCCATGCTACCGAGCACCGCGTGATGAATCATCACAGGCCGTTCCCGCTCATTGCGCTCGTTGACGAACTCCGCGTCGAGCCGCTCCGGCAGCACGAAATCGAGCTGGATCGTGCCGCACTGCCAACTCCGCGCGCGGCTGTCCATCAGATGAAATTCGAGTTTCGGCCCGTAAAATGCGCCCTCTCCTTCGAGCACGTCGAACTCGAGCCCGGCCGCACGCGCCGCGTTCGCCAGCGCATCTTCCGCGCGATCCCACGTTTGATCGTCGCCCGCGCGTACGGCCGGCCGCGTCGCCAGCGCGACCTTGAACTGGGGAAAACCGAGATCCGCATAGACCGCACGCAACAACGCACAGAAGCGGCCGACTTCCGCCTCGATATGAGCCTCCGTGCAGAACACATGCGCATCGTCCTGCACGAAAGCACGCGTGCGTTTCAATCCTTCAAGCGAACCCGACGGCTCATCGCGATGACACGCGCCGAACTCGCTGTACCGCACCGGCAACTCGCGATAAGACCGCACGCGTTGGTTGAATACCTGCACATGACAGGGACAACTCATCGGCTTCAGACACAACGCGCGGCCTTCTTCCGCATCGGCTAACGAATACATCGCAGCGCCGAACTTCTCCCAATGCCCGCTCTTCTCCCACAGCGAGCGCGCCAGCAATTGCGGCGTGCGAATCTCGCGAAAGCCCGCGCGACGCATGCGCGCACGCACATAATCTTCGAGCACGCGATACAGCTCCCAGCCGCGCGGGTGCCAGAAAACCATGCCGGCGCCTTCTTCCTGTTGATGGAAGAGGTCGAGCTTATTACCTAGTACACGATGGTCGATATCGTTCACAGTCTTGCTCCATTTGATTGCTTACCGCGAATGGTTGCCGCAAACGGAGGTCCAGAAACGCCAAAGGCCTCGTCCGTTTCCGGCGAGGCCTTTGGTGGTTTGCCACAGCGTCCTGCTTCTAGCGCGTGCAACCTCCAGACGACCCGCCTGTGAAGGTGGTCGTCATGGTGGTGACGGCGGCGAAGGGAATCGAGTGGAAGTCCATGGATCGACAGTAAACGATTTTGTGACGGGACGTCAATCGTATTCTCGTCGCGCTCTGGTCAGAACAGCACGTTAAACGCTACGATGTATGTCTGATCCGAAGCCAGCGCGTCTGCGCGAAACTTCGATCTGCACCACTCAACCGATCCATCGAGCCTCTGACCTTGACTATCCATATCCGCCCCGCTCGCGCCGCCGACGCAGCGTTGATTCTCCGCTTCATCACCGAACTCGCGGTGTACGAAAAAGCGGAGCACGAAGTCGTCGCAACCGTCCACGACATCGAAGCGAGCCTGTTTTCCGCCGCTTCCAGCGCAAAGGCGCTGATCTGCGAGATGAACGGCGAGCCCATCGGCTTTTGCGTCTACTTTTTCTCGTATTCCACCTGGCTCGGCAAGCAGGGGCTTTATCTGGAAGACCTGTACGTGTCGCCGGCATCGCGTGGCAGCGGCGCGGGCAAACAGATGCTGCGTCACCTCGCGCGCATTGCCCGCGACACCGGTTGCGGCCGCTTCGAATGGAGCGTGCTCGACTGGAACGAGCCGGCCATCGGCTTCTACGAATCGATCGGCGCAAGCGCGCAAAGCGAATGGGTACGGTATCGGTTAGCGGGAGACGCGTTGAAGAAGTTTGCCGAGGGCGACGCGTGAGTGGTGCGCGTGTTCGCGCACCCGCCAACATTCACTCCGCCGCGCCGTTAGCCACGGCGTTTACCTCGAACGCATCGCCCGTGGCAAAGAACGTTCCGCCGGCCACGTAATGACAGGTGCGCAGATCGGGATCGTCGCCGAAATGCCAGCGGTTGTTCGAGTACACGCGGCTATCCGCATACGCCGCGACGACTTCGCCGATGATCAGATCGTGGCGCTGGCTATCGTCCGGAATGACCTTGCACTCCATCCAGGTGATGCAACCCGCGAGCATGGGCACGTCGATCTGTTGCGCGGGGAACGTCTCCAGGTCGAAGGCGGAGAACTTGTCGAGTTCGGTGCCAGCGTTCGTACCCACCGCCAGCGTTTGTGCGGCGAATCCACGGCTCGGCAATTGCAGTCCGAACACGCCGCTTGCCTCGATCAGTTGTCGCGTGAGCGTGCGGCTATCCACCACCACGACCACCTTCGGCGGGTTGAAGTCGAGCGGCATCGCCCACGACGCCGCCATCACGTTCGAGCGGCCACCATGCGCGCTGGTGATGATCGTGACCGGCCCATGATTCAGCAGTTGCGTGGCCCGCGGCAAGGCCACGGGTTCTCGGGTGAGTTTCATACGTAGATTCCGCGTCAAATGAATGAGAGCGATTGTAGCGTTGGGGCTCGATACGCGTTGCGCACGCCATGTCGGGTCGATCCAGGCGAGAATGCAAGACCGTCGAACTTGTTGGAGGAACCGTGCATATCGTCTGCCCGCATACCGCTGACAGTAGCGTCGTAGCACTCGCGAACTGAAGCTCGCATGTTCACCGAGTACATCGTCAAATGGGATCTGCAGCAGGACGGCGAGCCGATTCGCACGCACAGTAGCCGGCTCCTGCCGGTGCGCCACCAAGGCATTCCCGCGATGCTGAAAGTCGCGCAGGAACCTGAAGAGAAATTCGGCGCGCGGTTGATGGTGTGGTGGGACGGCGAAGGCGCGGCCCGCGTGCTCGCGCACGATGCCGACGCCCTGCTGCTCGAGCGCGCGCTAAGCAGTCACGCGCTGCCGGACCTGGCACGCTCGGGCAATAGCGACGCCGACGACAACGCCACCGACATTCTCTGCGCCACCGCCGCGCGGCTCCACGCGCCGCGAAACAAACCGCCACCTGAATTGATCGATTTGCCGCGCTGGTTCGCAAGTCTCTGGCCCGCCGCGCAAGAATACGGCGGCTGGTTGCAGGACAGCGCCACCGTCGCGCAAGCCCTGCTCGCCGCGCCGCAAGACCCTGTGGTGTTGCACGGCGACATCCATCACGGCAATGTGCTCGATTTCGGCACGCGCGGCTGGCTGGCCATCGACCCGAAAGGCCTCTACGGGGAACGCGGATTCGACTACGCGAACATTTTCTGCAATCCGGATGAGGCGTCGGCGTTGCGAACGGGATGGTTCGAGCGTCGCGTCGAGCGGGTCGCGCGGATGGCTGGACTCGACCGGCGCCGTTTGCTGCAGTGGATAGTGGCGTGGTCCGGTCTGTCCGCGGCGTGGATTCTCGAGACAGGCGAGGCGCCCGACATCGATATGGAGATTGGCAGGCTGGCTGCCGAGGCGCTCAAACGCTGAACCGCGAAAGCGCAAGTAAGCTCAGGCAAATCAGGGCGGCAACTCGCGAGCCGCCGCCCGGGTGTGCATCAGTGCGGCGCTTTACCGTTGGGTACAGCGTCCAGTGGCTTGTGCTGTTCCTCGCCAAGTCCTGGGAAGAACGCGTTCCAGGCGGCGCGCACGCCTTGGGCCGCGGTGGCCTCGGCAGCGATCGATTCGGCTTCGCCTTCGCCGGCTGTCGATGGATCGGCGGACAAGCCGCGCCAGTGTGTGAACACGAGCAACGGTTTCTCGGTCCATACGCCGTCGCCAAACTTCGCAAAGGCCGTGTCCCCGCTCGTCAACTGCACCTCATACCAGCCTTCACGGACGGGCGTGTGGGCTTCAAGCTCAAACCACGGGGTCGGTTCGATTTCCTTCATGTCGTCTCCGGTCGGATAAATCATCATAGATAACCACAACAAAGGCTTTCTTCACGCCGGGGCCAGCAACGGCCCGGCAAGCGCGCTTGCGGCACCGCGTGTCACGCGATGTTGCAGTGCGGCGCGTGCGGCATGAGCTGCGGGCGATTCGTCGATGTCGTACTTCCGAAATCGCCGCGCATAAGCGACACGATAGCGCGACATGGGCCGCGCGGACAAACGCAAAAAGTTACGCGCGCATCTTCGTGCCCGACGTGGCTGCCGGACGGCGCTTCGGCTTGCCGTCCAACGCGGCCGCGAGCCCGGCCAGCACTCGGATTGCAGGCGCCAATCGTTCGGCCGGCGTACTGCCGTAACCGATCACGAGCCCATTCGTTTCGGCGCGCGGTTGCAATGCGAAGCCGGAAAGCGCGCGCGGATTGAGCCCTTGCGCGAGCGCACGTTCGGCCAGCGTCCGATCGTCGATACGCGGCGGCAAGCGCAGCGTCAGATGCATGCCGCAGTTGCCGCCGAGAATCTGCGACGGCGCGAAATGCTCGGTCAGCGCGTCGCGCAGCGCCTGCTGGCGCTCGCGATACAGACGCCGCATGCGCCCGAGATGCCGCCCGAACTCGCCGCTCTCGATGAAATACGCGAGCGCCAGTTGCTCCAACCGGTGTCCGCCGCGCAGCATCTCCTGCACCGCGACGGCGGTGTGCTCGGCGATCGGCCGCGGCAACACCACGAAGCCGATGCGCAGCGCGGGAAACATCGTTTTGCTAAAGGAGCCGACGTACAACACCGGCGCGTCCTCGACCAGCCCTTGCATGCTGGCGATCGGCTCGCCAGTGTGGCGGAACTCGCCGTCGTAATCGTCTTCGATCAGCCACGCGCCGCTGCGGCGCGCCTGGGCAATCAGCTCCAGACGACGGGCCACGGACAGCACCGAACCCGTCGGGTACTGATGCGCGGGAGACGTGTAGATCAGCTTCGGCGGCTGCGCGCGCCATGCGTCGGATGGCACCGCCATGCCTTCCGCGTCGACGGGTATCGGCAGCGTGGTCAGGTCGCCCAGATTGAACGCGGCCTTCGCGCCGCGATAGCCGGGATCCTCGACCCACGCGACATCGCCCGGGTTGGTGAAAAGGCGCACACATAGGTTCAGCGCCTCCTGCGCGCCCTCGGTGATCACCACCTGCGAGCCTTCGCAGCGCACGCCGCGCGCCATGCGCAAATGTGCGGCAATGGCGTCGCGCAACGCCGGCTCGCCAGCGGGCGTGCCGTAGCCCAGCGCGAGGGGCAATGCGCGCTCCATCGAGCGTTCGAGCGCGCGCCGCCACGCGGTCAGCGGGAAACGGTCCAGGGCGGGCGTGCCGGGGGTCAGAGGGAAGGTGTTGTCGGCGTGGGTGCGCGTGGCCGCGAACTGCCCGACGCGCGACGCGTAGGCCACATCCCGCGCGGCCGGCTGCAAGGGTGGCTCACCGCGTGCGGACGGGCTGGAGAGCGGGCTCACGCGCGTGCCCTTCTTGTCGGCGACCACATAACCCACCGCGGCCAGATGCTCGTACGCGATCACCACCGTGTTGCGCGACACGCCCATTTCCGCCGCGAGCAGGCGCGACGACGGCAGCAGCGACCCCGCCGGCAAACGGCCCGCGAGAATCGCCTGCTGCAGGCGCTCGAGCAATTGTTTTTGCAGCGGCTCGGGCTTTGCGCTGCCGGCGGCCGCGGACGCAACCGGGCTGGTAAGTGGGCCAATGATCTCGATCATCGCGGCTGGACCTATCAAATGACATTGGCTTGGATCTTTTTAACATACCACGTTTGCCGTATCGTTCTCTCACCATCGACGATCATTCGTAACCGACAGCAACCACCCTGCATGGGACCAACGATATGGAATCCAGACGCAACGCATTCGACCAGCCGATCGGCGCCCCCGTGCCGGACTGGAACGGCGCTCAGGCTCCTGGCCGCGAGCCGCTGGTAGGCCGCTATTGCCGGATCGAACCGGTGGACGTGGAACGTCACGCCGAGGACCTCTACGACGCGTACAGTTCAGCCGCCGATGGCCGCGACTGGACCTATCTGTCGGTCGGTCCGTTCGAGAGTCTCGCCGCCTATCGCGAGCATCTGACGCGCGCCGCCGCCTCCGCCGATCCGCTGCACCACGCGGTGATCGACCTTGCGACCGGCAAGGCTGTCGGCACGCTGGCGCTGATGCGGATCGACCGCGCGAACGGCGTAATCGAAGTTGGCCACGTCACGTATTCGCCGCGCTTGAAGCGCACCCGCATCGCCACCGAAGCGATGTTTCTGCTGATGACGCAGGTGTTCGACAAACTCGGCTATCGGCGCTTCGAATGGAAGTGCGATTCGTTGAACGAGCCGTCGCGCGCGGCGGCGTTGCGCTACGGCTTCACATTCGAGGGGATCTTCCGCCAGGCGATCGTGTATCGCGAACGCAATCGCGACACTGCGTGGTTTTCGATCATCGACAGCGAATGGCCCGCGCTGCGTCCGAGCTATACGCGATGGCTCGATGCCGGCAACTTCGATGCGCAAGGCCGGCAGGTCGAACGGCTGGTGGATCTGATTGCACGGCAGCGCGCAGCCGCAAGCGGCGACGCGCAGTGAGCTGATTGTCGAGCCGGGCGGCGGCCGGCGCACAACGGCTCGCTCGACATAACCGGCGAACGCGGCGCTCGCCGCGCGCCGGCTCAAACCGCGTGGGCCTGCCGACGCAGCACGATGGTCGGCTTGCCTTTGTACGTGGTGCGGAGTTGCTCACGATACCCGCACTTATGAGCAACGCGCAGCGACGGTAGATTCTCCGGCGCAACGATGCAGGCCGTTTCGCTATCCGGCCACTGCTGGTCGGCCCACTCCAGCGCGGCGCGCACGGCTTCGGTCGCGTAGCCGCGGCCATGCACGGCGGGGTCCAGCGCCCAGCCGACTTCGGGCACCATCAATGACGGCTCGATCTCGCGATGGTAGTCGGCAAAGCCGACTTCGCCGAGAAACCGGCCGCTCTCCTTTTCTCGCACGACCCAATAGCCATAGTTCAGCATCGCCCAATGTCCCGCGTAGCGCAGCAGACGCGCCCAGACTTCTTCGCGCGTAAAGGGCTTGCCGCCGATATAGCGGATCACTTCGGGATCGGACCACATCGCGTAACTCTCGAGGAAATCGTCGCGCGTGTGGGGTCGCAGGGTGAGGCGGGGGGTGGTGAGGAGCGTGGGAGCAATCGACATTGCGTAGGAGCGGATAGTTGGTGGAGTGGCTCGGCAATCAGCGGCTCGATGATCGCAGATTTTTTGCGCGTCAGGGACGTGGACAAAATCCCGCCGCGCGCGCGTGCCGCAAAGCTATGGCATGCGAAGAGACTTCGCCCTACACTCGCCGGGTACGGCCATACATCGTTGCCACGCTCACCACCGCTCCGTCGATGAAACCTCGCCTGCGCTACCTCACCGCGCTGATCGTGAACGTCGCCTTGCCCGTGCTCGCCTACCGGCTCGCGTTCCCGCACTGGGGCCAGCTCGGCGCGCTGGCCGCGTCGGCGCTGCCGCTGATCGCGTGGATGAGTTGGGACCTGCTGCGCTATCGCCATTTCGACGCGCTCAGCGCGCAAGTGCTGATCGGCATCATGCTGTCGCTGCTTGCACTCAGCATCGGCTTCGGCGGCAACACGCGAATGCGCGAGATCGCAGACCCGATGGTCTCCGGCATCATCGGCGTATCGTTCCTGCTGTCGCTCATGCTACCCAAGCCGCTGGTGTTTTACCTCGCCCGCTCGACCATGTCGCGTGAGGATCATCGCAGCGTCGAGAGCTTCGAAAAGCATTGGCGCGAACGTCCCTCGCTCGTCGCGTACATTCGCTTGATGACCCTCGTGTGGGGCATCGGCATGACGGGCGAGAACATCTTGCGCAGTCTGATCGTGTGGCAATGGCCCGACGATCCGCACTCGGTCATTGCCTCCAACGTGCTGAGGTACGGCGTCTATGCCGGCCTGACCGCCTGGACTTTCTGGTGCCGCCGGCTCATCAAGCGAGATGCGCTGCGCTATCCGGACGACACCGTAGACGCGACAAAGACAAATCACCTCGCCAGTTCATAAGCCCAAGCCCTCACGCCAACTCGAGAAAGCGCGCCAGACACGGGTTGCGATTCGCCAGCGACCACGCCAACACCTGTTCGATCAGCGGCGCATCGACCAACGGCCGGAACACCACACCCGCGAGTTGTGCGCGGCGCATGGAAGCCGGCACCAGCGCCACGCCCACCCCTTCGTCGACGAGACTCAGCACCGTCTGTTGCAATTGCACTTCGAAACGTATGTCGGGTTCGAAGCCGCCCGAGCGGCAATGCTCGAGGATCGTCGCGCGCAATGTCGGCACGACTTCCTCGGACGCTAGCACGAACGGCTCGCCGGCCAGTTGCGCGATCTTAAGACGCCGCGCGCGCGCCCGCGGATGGCTGCGCGACAGCGCAACACATAGCGGCTCGCTGAGAATCGTGCGTGTGGCGAGTCCCTTGTCGGGCACATTCGGGAACATGATGGCCGCGTCGATCTGCCCGGCCAGCACCTGCGCGGCGAGATCGTTGGAGACGACCTCGCGCAAATTCAACGCGACCTCAGGATACGCCGCGCCGAAAGCCCGCGCATAACCGGGCACGACGCTATACGCCGCACACATCGTGAAGCCGATGGCGAGCTTGCCGGCGTCACCGTGCGCGGCGGCTTGCGCATTGCTGACCGCTTGCTCCACGGAGGCGAGAATCGCTTTCGCGTCGGCGTAAAAACGCTCGCCGGCGGCGGTCAAACTCACGCTGCGCGGACTGCGCTCGACCAGCGTCACGCCGACGCTCGCCTCTAGCGCCGCCAGTTGCCGGCTCAACGGCGGCTGCGACAGATTCAGACGCGCTGCCGCCCGGCCGAAATGGCGCGTCTCGGCAAGCATCACGAAGTAGCGCAGCGGCTTGATATCGATCACGACGCCCTCACGCGAAATGACAATGCAAAAAAGGTATTATTGAGCGCAGAAAACAGTATTGGATTGTATCGCCGCTAACCTCTACGCTGGCGAATCGCCCTCCTTCCCACATCTCTGCGCCGATGTTAGCCACGCTCGAAATCCTGCTTCCCGTTTTCGGTCTGATTTTCGCGGGTTTTGCCTGTCGCCGGCGCAACGTGCTCGGACCGAACTCGGCGTCGGAACTGAACCGCTTCGTGGTCTGGCTGGCGCTGCCGGCGCTGCTGTTCGACATCATGGCGCACGCCACGTGGCAGCAGCTTTATCAACCGGCGTTCGTCGCCACATTTTCGATTGCGTGCGTCAGCGTGTTCGTGCTGATTCTGGCGATGCGGTTGATGACCGGCCGGCATCTCGCGGATGCAAGCGTCGATGCGATTGCCGCTTCGTATCCGAACACCGGCTATATCGGTTTCCCGCTGGGCATGATCGCGTTCGGCTCGGCGAGCCTGACGCCGACCACGATTGCCACGATCCTCGTCGCGTGCGTGCTGTTCGCGGTTGCAATCGTATTGATTGAAGTGGGTCTGCAGACCGAACGCACGCCGCATAAGCTGGGTTTGAAAGTGCTGCGCTCGCTCGCGCGCAACCCGCTGATCGTGTCGCCGATTGTGGGCGTGCTGTTTGCCAGCCTCCATGTCGCGTTGCCAGCCAGCGCGGAGACCTTCCTGAAACTGCTGGGCGGCGCGGCGAGCCCGTGCGCGCTGGTGAGCCTCGGCCTGTTCCTCGCCGAGAAGCGCCCGGCCGACGCCGGTGCACGAGGCATTTCCTGGCTGCTGACGGGCGTCAAGCTGCTTGTGCAGCCGGCGCTGACGTGGTGGCTCGCGGCGCGCGTGTTCGGGCTCTCGTCGACGCTGGTCGAGATGGCGGTCATCCTCGCCGCGTTGCCCACCGGTACCGGCCCGTTCATGCTCGCCGAGTTCTACGAGCGTGAGGCGCACATCACCTCGCGAACGATCTTGCTGTCGACCGTGGGCTCGATCGTGACCCTCTCGTTGCTGCTGCTGTTGATGGGCCACCGCACGTAAGCGCACATAAGCGCATCCAGGCGCATCCGAACGCGCCGGCCGGCGCGCAAGCTGCACAGGCGCGCGCCTCGCGCTATGCTTCGCGAACGGATCGCCCCGGTCCGCGACCGTCATCCGCAATGTGCGGAGCCTGACCTAAGCCGCCGTGCCCAAAGCCCGCCCACCCGAACTCCACGACGACGCCGACGCGCGTTCGCTCGCGCGGCACTATCCGCGCGGGCTGCGCATCGACCCGCACTCGCACACGTGGGCGCAAGTGCTGTATGCGGTGTCGGGCGTGATGTGGGTCGAGGTCGGCCGCGAAGCGCTGGTCGTGCCGCCGCAACGCGCGGTCTGGCTGCCGGCTGGCACGCTGCACTCCATCCATATGATGAGCGAGGTCGAGATGCGCAATCTCTATCTCCACGCGCGCAATGTCGGTCACCTGAGCCGCCGCAGCGACGTGTTCGAGGTGAACGGCCTGCTGCGCGAACTGATCACCTCGATCGCGGAGCATGAAGGCAGCGATTCGCGCGATCAAACCTATCTCGACGCCGCCTACCGACTCGCCATGCTGGAACTGGGACATGCGCCGCGCTCGTCGCTGCGAATCGCGCTGCCCGACGCGTCGGACCGGCGGCTCCACGCGTTGTGCCGCGCGGTGATCGACAATCCGTCGATTGCGATCAGCTTCGAACAGCACGCGGCGTCCGTTGGCGCGAGCGTGCGGACACTGGCGCGGCTCTTCACACGCGAACTGGGCGTCGGCTTTGCCGAATGGCGCCGCCAGGTGCAACTGGCGGTCGCCGTCTCCTGGCTCGCCGAAGGACGCCCGGTGAGCAGCATCGCGCGCTCGCTCGGTTTTCAGCCGAGCAGCTTCAGCGACATGTTCCGGCGCGAACTGGGCGCGCCGCCGACCAGCTTCGATCCGAGCGGCACGTTGAGCGAGGCGACCTCTGCTGTCTCGCCCGAGCCTGTGAAAAGCCGCCAAAGTTGATCAGGTTCCCTGCGTTACGGGCGCGAGGGTCCCCAAACGTCTTGTCCGAATTTCGAAAGTCTTTGTCTCAACGCCTTTGTGCCGGTCACCTAGACTAACGTTCAATCTGCTGCGCAACGCAGTCCGGAATCCAATTGGAGCCACACACGATGAAAGCCATCCAGTTCAAATCTTTTGGCAGCCCCGAAGTGCTCGACTACACCGATCTGCCGACCCCGCAAGCCGATGCGGACAACGTCGTCGTGCAGGTCAAGGCCGCCTCGGTGAACCCGAGCGACGTCAAGAACGTCTCCGGGCATTTCGCACACACGGTGCTGCCGCGCACGCCGGGCCGCGATTTCAGCGGCGTGGTGGTGGGCGGCCCGCAATCCTGGCTCGGCGCCGAAGTGTGGGGCACCGGCGGCGACATCGGCTTCACGCGCGACGGCACGCACGCCGAGTTCATCAAGGTGCCGCTCGCGGCACTCTCGCGCAAACCCAAAACGCTGAACCATGCCGAAGCGTCCGCGATCGGCGTGAACTTCGTGGTCGCCTGGCTCGGCACGGTCGAGTACGCGCATCTGCAAGCGGGCGAAACCATCGCCGTGATCGGCGCGGGTGGCGGCGTGGGCGGTGCGGTGGTGCAGATCGCCAAGGCGCGCGGCGCTCGTGTGATCGCCGTGGACCGTCATCCGCTCGACGCGGACACACCCGCGGGCCGCCTGATCGACGACTACGTGCCGTTCGATGAAAACGTCACGGACCGCTTGAGAGCGCTCACCGACGGCGCGGGCGCGGACGTGGTGTACGACACGGTCGGCGGCGTGGCGTTCGAGACCGCGTTGAGCCTCGTCAAACGTCGCGGCCGCGTGCTCGAAATCAGCGGCACGGGCAAGCGCCGCGTCGAATTCGATCTGATCGACTTCTATCACAACGAGACGCAATTGCTGGGTGTGGACAGCGCGAAACTCGGCGTCGCGGAATCGGCGCCGTTGATGACTGCGTTGGTCGAGGGATTCGAAACCGGCAAGCTGACCGGTCCGGCCATCGCGCAGACGTTCCCGCTCGAACGCGCTCGCGAAGCCTACGAGGCCGTGGCCGCCGGCACACGCGGCCGGGTCGTCATCACGATGTGATCGCCATTGCGACCGGCGGGCGTGGCAGCCCGCCTCTCACCTGGATACAACAGTCATGAAAGCGTATTTGATCTCGCTGGCCGCCGGCGTGCTGGTCGGCCTCCTCTACAGCGTGATGGACGTGAAGTCGCCCGCGCCGCCCACCGTCGCGCTGGTCGGGCTGCTCGGCATGCTCGGCGGCGAACATATGATTCCGTTGGTGCGGACCTGGCTGGCATCGGGCATTCATTGACACGCATCTTGCGGCCGTGTCTCTCAGAGGCACCTTTTCCGTCACCCTGCGTCACACGCTAAGATTGAGCCCGACGGGCTCGTGCGTCGCCCGCAGACGACAAGAAAAGTTTTGCCTCGGAGAATCAGATGCCTGAAGAATATGAAGTACATGGTCCGCACGACCATGCCGTGGAACATGCCGGTCATCACGACGCGGATCCGTTTTCGAGCCGCATGGCTGTGATCACGGCCATTCTCGCGACAATCGGCGCGCTGTGCGCGTACCAGAGCGGCAACAGCGAAAATCTCGCGCTGTACTACAAGAACGAAGCCGCGATCAAGAAGACCGAAGCGTCGAACCAGTGGAACTACTACCAGGCGAAGGGCGAAAAGCAGAACCTCGCCGAACTCGGCGCGGCGCTGTCCGCCGGCAACACGGACGCGCATACGAAATTTCTCGCCGACGTCGACAAATACAAGCAGCAGAAAGAGCCGATCCGCGCGAAGGCCGAAGCGATCGAAAAGGAAGTCGTCGATAACGACGCGCGCAGCGAAGCGTTGCTGCATGGCCATCATCGCTGGGCACAGGCCACCACGCTGATTCAGGTGGCGATCGCCCTGTGCGCGATCACTTTGCTGACGCGCAAGAAGTGGCTGCGCAATCTCTCGTTCGTCGTGGCCGGCGCGGGCGTGATCACCGGCGCGTTGGCGTTTTTCTCGGCTTGATGAGCGAAACGGCGTGCGGCGATAGTGCGCCGCACGCCGCGAATGAAGGAGTACAGCGTCGTTGATGGATCCGCAGTTCTAGGCGTTTTTTCTGTGTACGTGGCCGGCGTGGTGATTCCCGGGCCGAACTTCGTTGCGGTCGCGCACAAGGCCGCATCGGCGACGCGCGTCGAAGCGCTCGCGATGGTAGGCGGCATCGTGCTGGTCAATCTGTTCTGGGCGAGCTGCGCGATTCTCGGCGTCGGCATCGTGTTCACGGCTTTTCCGTGGCTCGCGCTGGCGGTGAAGCTGGCCGGCGCCGGCTATCTGATCTGGTTCGGCGGACGTCTGATCGTCAACGCTTCGGCGGGCAAGCCGACCACCGGCGTGAATACTGCGGCGGGCGATTTCCGGCAAGCGTTCGCACAAGGCTTCGCGACTAACATCGCGAATCCGAAGTCGATGGCGTTCTTCGCCGCCGTGTTCTCTTCCGCCGCGCCAACGCATGTCAGCGTCGGCACGTTTGTGGCGATGCTCGGCATGGTTGGCATGGTCGCGAGCAGCTGGTACGGATTCGTCGCGCTGACCTTGTCGCATGAGCGCATTGCAATCGCGTACCGGAGCTGGAAGGCGTGGATCGATCGCGTATGTGGCGGGTTGATCGTCGCGTTGGGCGTGCGTCAGTTGATCCGCTAGCGGTTACAACGTTTAACGTGCTGCGCTCAATGCGCGATACCGTGCGCACGTTCGAGCAACAACTCGCGCTCGCGCGCATTGCGCGTCATCCCGGCAGCACGTTCGAATTCGGCGCGCGCTTCTTCCACGCGTCCGAGCTTCGCCAGCAGATCGCCGCGCACGCTCGGCAACCAGTGATAGTTCGCCAGCGCGGCATCGCTTGCCAGTGCATCGACGATCTCCAGGCCGGCCGCCGGACCGAACGCCATGCCGACCGCCACCGCGCGGTTCAACTCGACTACCGGCGACGGCGCCACCTGCGACAGCGCGTCATACAGCGCGACGATCTGCGCCCAGTCGGTATCGTCCGCGCGACGGGCACGGGCGTGACATGCGGCGAGCGCTGCCTGCAACGCGTACGGGCCACTTGCGCCGCCCAGCGCATGCGCGCTGTTGAGCGCAGCCAGTCCACGACGGATCAGAAGCGGATCCCAGCGGCTGCGATCCTGATCGAGCAGCAGCACCGGACGGCCTTGCGCGTCCGTGCGCGCATGCGTGCGCGAGGCCTGGATCTCCATCAGCGCGACGAGGCCGTGCACTTCGCTTTCGTCGGGCACGAGACCGCTCAGCACGCGGCCGAGCCGCAGCGCTTCCTCGCAGAGCGCCGGACGCATCCAGTCGTCGCCGGCGGTGGCCGAATAGCCTTCGTTGAAAATCAGATAGATGACCTGCAGCACCGAAGCGAGCCGCGGCGCGCGCGCGTCCGCTTGCGGCACCTCGAACGGCACCTTGGCCGCCGACAGCGTACGCTTGGCCCGCACGATGCGCTGTGCGACGGTCGGCTCCGGCACGAGAAACGCGCGCGCGATCTCGTCCGTGGTGAGGCCGCCGAGCAGGCGCAGCGTGAGCGCGACGCGCGCATCGGTCGACAACACCGGGTGGCACGCGGTGAACACCAGCCGCAGCAGGTCGTCGCCGATGTCGTCGGCGCGGGCGGCATCGAGGGCATCGACGAAATCGGGCACGAGATGCGCCTCCATCGCGTCGAGATCGTGACCCAGCTCCTGGCGCTTGCGGGCATGCAGTGCTTCCTGCCGCAAGCGGTCGAGCGCACGGTTCTTTGCGGTCGCCATCAGCCATGCTCCCGGGTTGTCGGGCACGCCCGCGTCGGGCCAATGTTCGAGCGCGGACACCAGCGCGTCTTGCGCCAGTTCCTCGGCGAGCCCGACGTCGCGCACGATTCGCGCGACGTGGGCGATGACCTTGGCGGACTCGATCCGCCAGACTGCCTCGATGGCACGGTGGGTGGCTGCCGTGGTCACAGCTTCAGCCCGCCGCCTTGCCGTTCGGGTCCATGTAGATGAGCTCCCAGATGTGGCCGTCGATATCCTCGAAGCCGTGCCCATACATGAAGCCGTAGTCCTGCGGCGCGCGCGGCACGGTGCCGCCGGCGGCGAGCGCTTTGGCGACCAGCGCATCCACCTCCGCCCGGCTTTCGCACGACAGGCCCACCAGTGCTTCCGTGCTTTCCTTCGGATCGCACAGCGACTTGCGGGTGAACGACTTGAACAGGTCCTTGACCAGCAGCATCGCGTAGATGTTCTCGCCGAGGATCAGACAGGCCGCCTGTTCGTTCGTGAATTGCGGTTCGAAGCTCAAACCGATCGCAGTGAAGAAGGCTTTTGATCGTTCGAGATTATCGACTGCGAGATTGACGTAGATCTGCTTATGCATGGTGGAGTCCAATGGTCGTTTTACGGCTCGGGCTTCCGCGGCCCTGTGCGCCGTGTTCAGCTCGCCTCGGCGAGCGTTTTCAGATTGTTCAGGCCGTCCTCGAAATCCTTGCCGACCATTTTGTCCATGCTGATGAACACCTGAATCAGCTTCGACATGTACGGCGCCGGTCCGTGCATCGCCCAGGTCACTTGCGTCGCGCCCGCTTCAGGCTTCAACGTGAATTCGGCCATGTTGTGCGCTTCGAACGGCTTCAGAAAATCGAGGTTGAGCGTCACGTTCGAGGGCGCGGCCGTATCGACGATCTCCATTTGCCCCACGCCGACCTTTTCGCTTTGCCACGCATAACGTGCACCCTTGCCGCTCGGCGTGCCGCTATACGTGCCTTGGGTCGCAGGGTCTTTGCGCAAGAACGGATTCCACAAGTTGAATTGATGGAGATTGTCGATCAGCGAGTAAATCCGCTCGGGCGGCGCCTGAATGCGTACGCTGCGTTCGATGCGAAAGCTGTCGGGCCGGGTCGCCGCGTAGGCCAGCAACAGGCCCACGGCCGCGACCACGGCGATCAATATGGTCTTGAGCATGATGAATCCCTTCGATAAAGCCGGAGCGGCGTGCGCTTTGCGTTTGCGCTTCAGCGCTTGCCGGCTTCCAGTTCGCGGAACCGGTCCAACTCCGGGCCGGCTTCGAAGTCGTCGAATTCGAACAATTGACGCACTTCGATTTCGCCGTCCGCCTGTTCGCCGAAGGGTGACGGAAAGCGCCGCGCCCATTCCATGGCTTCTTCACGCGAGCGCACCTGGATCAGCGTGTAGCCGGCAATCAGTTCTTTGGTTTCCGGAAACGGGCCGTCGACCACCGAGCGCTGGCCGCCGCTGTAGCGAATGCGCCAGCCTTTCGAACTCGGTTGCAGGCCGGTGGCGTCGAGCAGCACGCCGGCTTTGGCCAGTTCTTCGTGATACGCGCCCATCGCGGCCATCAGGGACGCTGCCGGCATCTCGCCGGCTTCGCTGGCAGCGGTCGCTTTTACGAGGATCATGAATCGCATCGCCGTGACTCCTTATCGTTGTGAGAGGGAGAGCCGCGCCCGTGGCTGGCTTCTTACTCACACGACGAGCAACGCGCGGCCGGATCGACACACTTGCCGATCCGCCAGGGAAAACCCCGAGGCCACATGCTGTCCATGCGCGAATCGACTAGAGGAAACAAGGCCCGAGCTTGCGGACTTCGACCGTGCACCACGTCGCGGCCGGGCAGGCTTCGGCAATCGCCACGGCTTCTTCACGCGTCTCGACATTGAGGAGGAAGAACCCGCCGACCATTTCCTTGGCTTCGGCGAACGGGCCGTCGAGCAATTTCGGCTGACCGTCGCGCACCTGTACGCGCACGGCGTCGTTCAAGGACGTGAGCGATTCGACCGCGACCAGTTTGCCGCGCTCTTTGAGATCGGCGGAGAAGCGGACCATCTGATCGTAGACTTCGCGGCCCGCGGCTTCACCGCGTTCAATGCGTTGATTCGGGGGTTCGACGATGAGCAGCATATAAGACATGGCGTCTCCGATTTTGATCGCGCCGCGGATGTGAACGCCCTGGAGGCGTATGAAGGCAAAAACGCGTGTGCGGTGGGCTGGCGAGAGGCAGTCTAACAAGCATGAATGGCTCCGGCAAACCTGATCCGGCATTGGCGCGGCGGTCTATTGGGCGTTTTACGGAGACTCGTAATATCCGCGGGTCGTGGGGAGATTTTTTATTGGGCGTCACTATAGCGCCGCATTAAGCATTTCAACGGCGCACAACGATTGGCGCCGTTCCCTTGCTTCGTCGACGTGACAGAATAAAAAAACGCCCCGCATGGGGCGTTTCATTTGCGTGTACGAGAACGAAGCAACGCGTGCGGTCGGCTCAGACCGTAGCTTCCGCAATCGCTTGCACCTGCGCGGACCTCATCAATCCTTCGATCATTCGCGCTTCCGCGCTCGCGATCTCGCTCAGCGATGCCACGGACAGTTGTCCGTCGAGAATCGCCAACGCCGTGCACAAGCGGGCGTATTCGCCGTCTTGCAATGCCCACGCGCCTTCGTCGTGTTCACGCAGATCGAGCTGCACCATCGCAGCATGTGCGCTTTCGATGTCGGACAGAACTTCTTCGCCGAGGCCAAGGCGCGCAAGTTCCTGCGACACCAGCAAATGCCGGCTCAACGTCATATGCAGATTCCGCGAGCCGTGGCCGTGCCGGAATGCGTCGAGGGCGGTATAGCACTGCAGGAGCATCGCCGACGTAACCGGCTCATGAGCGGTGCGGCTATAAGTCAGCGCGCGCAACAACGGGGACATGGCCGACTGGTTGTGCTTGCGGACTCGCGATTTACTGGACATATCGGTTCAACCTCCTTCTCTAACTCTCGGCTTCGCCACCGAATTCTTTTGCTCCGGTGGCAAACGCCGCCGATACGCCGGCGGCTTGACAGGCTCTGATGTGAGTCTGTGCAGCCATCATGGCAAGCAACTATTAAGACAGACTTAAACGAGTTCAAGTCCGGTTTGTACGCAGCATCTCACACTACGCAACCAGCCGGTGGTTCAATTCCGCCAAAAGCGTAGCGCCACAGCGCAACGTTGGGATATCGGTTCGAACTTGCCAATTACAAGTCGCGCGGCGTGGCACGACGAAAAAAAACCCTGTTCCCGCGAGGGAACAGGGTGTGACAGGATGGAACAGTCGTACTCGCGCGTGGATGCTCGCCGACCTATACCCACCGCAAACTCGCAAAGCTGTTGTTACTTGAACTACACCTGCTGAAGCTGTGTTGCTTGAACTGCGACTGCAAATAAAACCGTGCTGCGTGAACTACCACGACAAATAAAACGGTGCTGCCGATACTGCCGTTGCAAAACCATTCGTCTCAGAACTGCTCACTGCAATTACAGTCGGGTCCCTCGCCTTCAACATCGCCTGACTGCAACCCCCTGCTGATTCACGCGCAAATTACATGGATCGCGCGCCGTTTGCATTGCTTCTACTACCTACTGCTTTACTGCCCTGCCGCGTTCGACAACAAGCGCGGCAAACTGCCATCAACGGTACGGTTCAAAACAACGCGGGGGAAGACCGCGTCGATGGGGCTCGGTGATTTGTCGCTCCATGGAAAACAGTGTATTGCGGCACGTGTGAATGCAATTGGGCGAAGCGAAGGGATTTGGCAGGCTAGTTTGGCGAATCGGTGTAACAGGCCGGTTTCGTCAGAGGTGAGCGGCGCGCAGCGCACGCCGCCACGGCAAAAACATGCGGTTATCGAGCAGGCCAGTTCGTCGTCGACGACCTCGGCCGCATAGCGGAGAAATGCGCGGATCGGAATGGCAACGACGCGAGCGACGGCACCGTCACCGTCGCTCGCTGATCTTTGAGCATGTGAGCTTGCAAGACGCGCAGCGTGATCTCGTCAACCGCGCGCGGCGAAATCGCTGATCGTCAGCAGCACTTTTTCGCCCGGACGCGCCAGCAGTTTTCTCTCCGCTACAGCGGTGATGCGTTTGCGGCCGTCAGCGAAGGTCTTCAGTACACGTTCCTCGCCGGCGCCGCGTTGCAACCAGAAGTGCTGTTCCAGGGCCTCACGCGTGACGGCGCACTCGAGGTCCCGGCCCCGCGTCGAAAGCTGGAAAATCACCGTGCGTCCGTCTGCCGAGACGCTTGGTTCAAACTCGATAATCTCCATGGCCCCACCTCGCAAAGTTCGTTAAACCGCTCGCCGTGTTGAACGAACGACACCGAAAAAAACTGAATACAGATGCGAAACACGCGTCGAGTTCTTTCGACTGATCAATGCACGCTATCGCGCCACGGCCAGGCTCACTGTGCGCTGGACCACTGTCGAGCAGCCGAAGCATGGGCGCTGGACCAGCGCCCATGCTTCGCGCGGAACTCGTGCAGCAGCGCATTCAACCCTTCCGTCATGGCTTGCGTGCCGCGCCGCACGCCTCGCGACGCGGACGACAGCGCGAACCAGGAATGCGGCGGCCGAAGCTCGTGGCACATGCCGCGCGCATCGGCAAAGCGCAGGCAACCGGTGTCGGGATAAAAGACGAGCGTGATCGCGTCGCCGTCGACCCCGTGCGTGACCGTGAGTGGTTTCGTATTCAGCATTTTCGTTGTTATGCCAGGTTGGCGTCGTTCCTCGGCGGTTCGACGTTCGAACCCGCACGCGCCAGCAAATCGCGAGTGAGGCAAAAGCAAAGCGCATGCCAATGAACGCAAAACGTGTCGTGCGAATAGCGGCGAGCACAACACGAATAGCCGGCACCAGGCCGCCAGCACGCCGCAAACGCCGACCGCGCCTGAAGCAACGCGCGCGGCAACGCATGAGTCAGTTGCAGCACGGACCCTATGCCGACGGCATCCGCGCGACCGGCGACAAGCAAACTGGAGAGGCACAAACATAACCGCGTGGTAAAAAAGCGCTGCTGGCGCGACAATTCACGACCATTCTTACTGGCCGCCGTCACGCCGGAAACGTTACCAACATGTCCGTTCAAGAACCTGTCTTCACCCTGCGCCCGGCATTGGACACGGACGAGGCCTTTCTACTCGAGCTGCGCAAGGCGACCATGACGGAGCACCTGGCGCGCGTCGGGAACCGTCGGACGATACCGAGCATCGCGCGCGTCTGCTGCATCGTTATGACACAGCCCGCGTGATTTGCATCGACGGCGCGCCCGCCGGTTTGCTCAAAGCGCATCGCACCGGCGCCGAGTGGGTCGTCGTGCAATTGCAGATCGCGCCGGCGCTGCAAGGGCGCGGCATCGGCGAACGCGCGCTGCACACGGTGTTGCGCGCCGCGCAGGCCGACGCATTGCCGGTCACCCTCAAGGTGCTCAAAGGCAATCCCGCGCAGCGCCTGTACGAGCGCTTCGGCTTCGAGATCGTCGGCGAAGATGAGAGACAGTTTCACATGAGGCGCGCGCCGCGCGCGTCGGCGGAAATTGAAGCAGAATGAATGTCGGATAAAGACAGATACGCAACGGACTTGATATGACCTTTCGCGACACCTCCGCCATCACAAGCTGGCACGCCCACGTGTATTTCGATGCGGGCAGCCGCGACGCCGCATGGACTTTCCGCGAGCAGATCGACGCACACTGGGGCGACGCGCTGCAACTGGGCCGCTTTCACGAGCGTCCGGTCGGACCGCATCCCATGTGGTCGTATCAGCTTGCGTTCACACAGGCGCAGTTCGCCGACGTGGTGGGCTGGCTCACGCTGAATCACGGCGCGCTGGATGTCTTCCTGCACCCCAACACAGGCGATGCGTTACGCGACCATCGCGACGCAGCCGTATGGATCGGCCGTTCGCACAAACTGGTGCTGAGCGCGTTGAATTGACTGCTGTAAATGCGGCGCGCGACGAACCGGATCACGCGCCGCCTCTTGCGGTTCACATATTCGAGTACGAACTGCACCAGCCGCGCGCCGCGACTTGCTTGTCGCCGAACAGCGTGCATCCGCCGTATACGTCGTTGGCTTTGCCCTGAAACAGCGAGCAGTTGGCACAGCTTTGTCCGGCGGCGTAGCCCGGAAACTTCGCTTTATCGACCTTGGACGCGTCCTCTTTATAGCCGACGGCCTGCGCCTTCGGATCGGATTCGCTGAGTGTATTTGCCGTGTCGGCGAAGGCAGCACGCGTAAGTATGAGTGCGGAGCCAGCGCTCACGCCCAGCAGCAAAAAGTGGCGACGCGATGTTTTCATATAGATCCGATGGAAAGTGGGGATTTGCCTCGATCGCGACCAGGCGCCGTCAATCGAGAAATCGCGTGAACCGTTCGACCGGTTCGCGCTCGGTGCGTAACGTGTTGACCAAAGCGTTTTCGTCGGCGAAACCGAGTGACATGCCGCACACCAGTTGCTCTTCAGGCGGCAAGCCGAGCTGCTCAGCAATCACCCGATGAAACGGCGTGAACGCGGCTTGCGGACACGTATCGAGACCCCGCCCGCGCGCAGCCGTCATGATCGCCTGCAGGAACATGCCGTAGTCGAGCCAGCTGCCGCGCTCCATCACCCGGTCGATGGTGAAGAACAAGCCCACCGGTGCGCCGAAAAAGCGATAGTTCTGCGCATGCTGCTCATGCATGCGCGCCTTGTCGCCTTTTTCGATGCCGAGCAAACCATACAGATCCCAGCCGATTTTGCGGCGCCGGTCGATGTACGGCGACACCCATCGATGCGGATAGTACGGATACTCTTCCTGGTACAGCGCGTCGCGTTGCGGGTGGTCGTAAGCGTCGAGCAAGGCCTGCGAGAGACGCGCCAGCGACTCGCCCGTCACCACGCAGACTTTCCACGGCTGCGTATTGGTGCCCGACGGCGCGCGGCTGGCGGCTTCGAGAATGGCTTCGATATCGGCGCGCGGTACCGGCGTGGGCAGAAAGGCGCGAATCGAGCGCCGCGTGAGGAGTGCGGCGTCGACGTCGTTGACAGGGGTGGTCATCGGCGAATTCCGGTGGAACCAGCAGTTGTGGCGGTCTCCGGGAATTCTAGCGCGAGCGCGCACTTTCCCGCTGGCGCGCCGGCAACGAACGCCGGCCGCGCTCAGCGCGGTTTAGCGCAGTGGCGTTTTCAGCGCATCGATGAGATCGAGCGGATCGTACGGCTTGCGCAGCAGCATCGCGTGCGGCAAGACCGCGCGCTGCGCCGGCGTCAGCACGAGGTCGTAGCCAGTCAGAAAGATCACGCGCAGATCAGGCCGCTCGCGACATACTTCGAGCGCCAGATCGATGCCCGACTTGCCCGCCAGCCCCACGTCGGTCAGCATCACGCTGATCGCGTGTTCGCTGAGAATCTGCTTGGCGTCATGCTCGCCTTCGGCTTCCAGAATGTCGAAGTCAAACGTGCGCAGCAATTCGGCGGTGCTCACACGAATCAGTTCGTCGTCTTCCACCAGCAGAATCCGCGGCCGCGTCTGAGTGACGAAACTATCCGCGCCATCCGGCATCATGGGTGGATCGATCTCGAGAAGATGCTGCTCGGCCTCGGCGATTTCGGCCGCCTGCGGATTCTGCGCCTGCAGCACGTAGCGCACTTTGCGCGCCAACGCTTCGTGCGTGTACGGCTTGCTGAGCAATTCGATGCCTTCATCGAGCCGCCCCGAATGCACGATCGCGTTATCCGTGTAGCCCGACGTAAACAGCACCGCGATCGCCGGCAACCGCTCGCGCGCCTTGCGGGCGAGTTCGGTGCTGCGCAACGGGCCGGGCATCACCACATCGGTAAACAGCATGTCGATCGGCACGCCGCTTTCGACGATCGCCAGTGCGCTTTGCGCGTCTTTCGCTTTCAGCACGCGGTAGCCGAGGTCAGAGAGCATTTCGACCACGGTCGTGCGCACTTCTTCGTCGTCTTCGACCGCGAGAATCGTTTCCGTGCCGCCCTTGGCGGGACCGGCTTCGATATTCGTTTCGAGGTCTTCTTCCTGGCGCACCCGCGGCAGATAGATGCGGATTGTCGTGCCGTGACCTTCTTCGCTGTAGATCTTCACATGGCCGCCGGATTGCTTGACGAAGCCATACACCATGCTCAAGCCGAGGCCCGTG
The DNA here is from genome assembly GCF_046028095.1 of Paraburkholderia phytofirmans. Taxonomy (GTDB): domain Bacteria; phylum Pseudomonadota; class Gammaproteobacteria; order Burkholderiales; family Burkholderiaceae; genus Paraburkholderia; species Paraburkholderia phytofirmans_A. Next base: position 337,579 of record NZ_JAQQDJ010000004.1, on the reverse strand, counting down.
CCCTGGCCTTCGGGTTTGGTCGTGAAGAACGGTTCGAACACGCGCTCGCGCACTTCCGGCGACATGCCGGCGCCCGTGTCGGTGACCGCCAGCATCACGTACTGGCCCGGTGTGACCTCCGCGTTGCGTTTGGCGTAGGCGTCATCGAGCGCGGCATTACCGGCTTCGATCGTGAGCTTGCCGTGGCCGTTCATGGCGTCGCGCGCGTTGATCGCCAGATTCAGCAGTGCGTTCTCGACCTGGAACGGATCGACCAGCGTATTCCACAAGCCGCCCGACACGATCGTTTCGATTTCGACGCCGTCGCCGAGCGCGCGTCTCAGCATGTCGTCGAGACCGCGCACGAAGCGGCCGAGGTTGACGACCTTCGGCGCGAGCGGCTGACGCCGCCCGAACGCGAGCAGTTGCGACGCGAGGTTCGCGCCGCGCGCGACGCCCGCGAGTGCATTGCGCACGCGCTGCTCGGGCTTCTCCGAACCGGCGACGTCTTTCGCCAGCAGTTGCAGATTGCCGCCGATCACTTGGAGCAGATTGTTGAAGTCGTGCGCGACGCCGCCCGTGAGCTTGCCGATCGCTTCCATCTTCTGCGCCATGCGCAGCGCTTCTTCGGCGTGCCGCAGCGCTTCGGTGGTTTCCTTATCAGCGGTGACGTCGCGGCCCACGCCGTGAATGCGCGCCGTGTCGGGATCGAGGGCGAGCGTCCACGCGACCCAGCGCCACGTGCCGTCGATCCGCCTGAAGCGGTTTTCGTATCGCACCGGCACGCCCGTTCTGCGCAGTTCGGCCAGGTGCGTGCGGACCGTCTCTACATCGTCGGGATGAACCAGATCGACATAGGAACGCGACATCAGCCAATGCACGTTGTGACCGAGCGCCGTGCTCCACGACGGACTCACACGCTGCAAGCGACCTTCGATATCGGCCACCACCAGCAGATCCTCGCTCAACTCCCACAAACGATCGCGGTCGGCCACCGTTTCGATCACGCGGCGCTCCAGCGTTTCGTTCAGATCGCGCAACGCGCTTTGCGCCTTGGTGCGCTCGGCGATTTCGCTTTGCGCCGCCTGATACAGGCGTGCGTTGTCGATGGCAATCGCCGCCTGCGCCGCGATGCCGGCCACGATCCGCTCGGCGCGTTCGGTGAACACGCCGGGCTCCGGGTGGCCGAAGAACAGGCCGCCGACCACTTCGCCGCTGCGCGACTGCACCGGCGCGGCCAGATAGCTGCGCACCTTCAGATGACCTTCCGGCATGCCGCGATGCGGCGCGTTGTGGCCATAGCGCGGATCCTGCGTGATGTCGTCGACGCGCACGATGCCTTCGCCCTGGAAGGTGGGCGCGAACACCGCCGTGTTGCGCGGCATGGGAAACCGCTCGAACGCTTCCTTCGGCACGCCGGACAGCGTGTACAGCATGTAGCTGCCGCCCTTCTGGTCGAGCACGTTGTAGAAAAACGAGCCGAACGCGGCGCCGGTCAGTTCGGTAGCCGCGTCGGTCACGATCTGAACCGCGCGGTTCAGATCGAGTTCGGCCGCCACCGTCGAGCCGACGCGATTGAGAATCTCCAGCGTGCGCGATTCCTCGCGCAGCTTCATCTCGGTCTCGCGACGCAAGCGCGCGAGTTGCAGGTTGCCCGACACGCGGGCCAGCAGTTCGCGCGCGGAGAAAGGCTTGGTCAGATAGTCGTCGGCGCCATGCTCGATACCGTCGACGCGCGCTTCTTCTCCCGCGCGGGCCGACAGCATCAGCACCGGCGTGTCGCGCAAATCCGGATCGGTTCGCAGCGCGCGCAACAGGCCGAAGCCGTCGAGGCGCGGCATCATCACGTCGGAAAGCACCAGATCGGGCGGTTCCGCGCGCGCGGCTTCGAGCGCCGCCTGGCCGTCGCTCGCGAGCCGCACGTCGTGGCCCGCCGCCCGCAGTATGCGGCTCATGTACTCACGCAAGTCCGCATTGTCGTCGACGACCAGCAGCCGCGCGGCGGCCGGCGCAGCCTCGGGCGACGTCTCGCCGGCCGGCGCCGTTTCGATCGGCGCGCTGTCCACGATCTCGTTCTCCGGACTCCAGCGCAACGCGGCATCGACATAGCTGCGTGCGTGCTTGCTCATGGTGGCATGCACGCCTGTGTCCTCGCGCTGGGACAGCACGGCGCCGCGCGGCAGCGAAACGGTAAAGCACGCGCCTTCGCCGAGCACACTGTCGACCCGCACGGTGCCGCCGTGCAGCTTCACCAGCTCCTGCACCATCGCGAGCCCGATGCCGCTGCCTTCGACCGAGCGGCCCGGTGCGCCCGCCACGCGATGAAAGCGCTCGAACAGACGCGGCACTTCTTCTTCCGCGACGCCGATACCGCTGTCCGTCACGCTGACCTCGACGCCACCGCCTGTGACCGCGCGAACCGCGACCCGGATCGTGCCGAAGAACGTGAACTTGTACGCGTTCGACAGCAGGTTCATCACGACCTTTTCCCACATCTCGCGGTCGAGCTGCACCACCACGGGCGTAGCCGGAATCTCCACGTCGAGGCGCAGGCCGGCCGCCTCGATCGCGGACTGGAACAGCGACGCGAGTTCGGCCGTGAAGGACGCAATGTCGGTGGGCTGCGTGTGGATCTCGATGCGCCCCGCCTCGATCCGCGAGAAATCCAGCAACGCGTTGACGAGTTTCAGCAGGCGCAAACCGTTGCGATGCGTGATCTCGATCAGCGCGCGGTCGTCGATATCGCTGCGCGTCTGCGCGTTGTCGCCACTCGCGGGAGGCTTCGGCCTGGCGAGCAGTTCTTCGAGCGGGCCGAGCATCAGCGTCAACGGCGTACGGAATTCGTGGCTGATGTTGGAGAAGAAGGTGGTCTTCGCCCGATCGATTTCGGCCAGCGCTTCCGCGCGCCGCCGCTCCTCTTCATACGCCTGCGCGTAGCCGATCGCCGCGCCGATCTGGCCGGCGGCAAGGTTCAGGAAGCTGCGGTAGGCATCGTCGACAAGGCGGCAAGGATTCAGGCCGGCGATCAGCAGCACTGTTTGCGTCGACTCGCTGCCGGCCGACACCGGCAGGGTGACCGCCTGCTCCGGCGCGAGATGCCACGGCCCGCTCGGCAGTGCGGTGCCGAACCGCTGCGTCAAGTCGCGCACCATCTGCGGCGCCTGGATCTCGAGGACGTCGGCGATCGGCCAGAGCGATTCGCCGACGCGCATCGTCTGCGGCGCCGCCGGATGGCCCGGCTCGATGCCGCACGCGCCGACCAGCGTGACCGTGTCGCTGCCGGGTTCGGCTGCGTACAGCATGGCGAAGGGCAGGTCTTGCGGATTCGACTGCAACGCGCGCGCGCTGAGTTCGCACGCCTCGCGCCAGTCGCGGCCGTTCGGACTCACCGCCGCCAGTTCCTTCAACAGCGCCAGTTGCCGTTCGCCGACCACCTGCGCCGTGTCGTCGCTGTTGGCGCAGATGATCCCGCCCGGTTCGCCGTCGTCGCCGGGAATGGGGCTGTACGAGAAGGTGTAATACGTCTCCTCCGGAAAGCCGTTGCGCTCCATGATGAGCAGCTTCTGTTCGACGAAGATGCCCTCGGCGCCCGCGAGCGCTGTATCCAGAAGCGGTTCGATGTCAGTCCAGATTTCTCGCCACACGACGCGGGTCGGTTGACCAAGCGCGACCGGATGCTTGCCGCCGATGATCGATTTATACGGGTCGTTGTAAAAATAGAGCAGCTCGTCGCCCCAGCCGATCCAGAGCGGCTGACGCGACGTGAGCATGATGCGGATCGCGATCTTCAGGCCTTGTGGCCAGGTGTCGGGCGCGCCGAGCGCTGTTTGCGTCCAGTCGTAGGCGCGGATCAGTGCGCCCAGTTCGCCGCCGCCGGCAAGGAAGGACGGGGCGGCCGAGCCGGCGGGCGATGCATCCGACATGAAGCGGTCCGGCTGTTTCAACGCGATCTCCTCGACGCGGCGGGTCATATTCGTGCGGACCGCTATTGCAAAAGCGGTGCCTGATACGACGGATGGCTAACGATCACCCGCAATTAATGTAGCGCGATTCTCGCACGTAGCGGTGTGCCGGAGGAAGGTGAGACGACGCGCCGAAACCCCAAGCAGCGGGCTTTTCGCGGCGTGGGACTGAGCGTTATGCGGAGGATTGGGCCGCGTCGGAGGGACGCCGCGAAATGAAACCGAGATGCAGGTAAAACATACCATGACGCAATGCGTGCGGAGAGGCAATTTTCCCGATCGCCACGCCTTCGGCGTGCGACCGGGTTTCTCCGATCACTGCCGGCTTGCAATGTCTTTACAGCAGGCCCAAACACACCGCGGCGGCGATCGAGCCCAGCACCAACACCGCGCCGATGGTCTTGCGTTTGTTCAACTCCGTCCAGAGCAGAACGCCGGTGAGCGACAGCAAAATGATGCTGCCTGCGAGCGTATCGATCAGCAGCACCCAGCCGACGCTCAGGCCCACGCCCTTGTGCAGGTTCGTCAGCATGGCGAGAAATGTGTTCTCGCTGCGCTTGACCGTCACATAGCCGTTGCCCACCCAGTACTCGGCGGACGTGTTCTCTTGCGGCGACGCGAAGTTGAGCTGCCAGTGCTCCGGCTGGACGACGCTACGCTCGCCCCATGCCACCGGATGCGCCGGCTCTTTCTGCACGCGCCCCGGGTTACCCGCCAGTTTCAGTTCGTGCTTGAGCCACTTGCCCAACTCACGCGGCGTTTCCGGCGCGGGTTGCGGCAACGGAACCTGCAGCATCGCCACTTGCGGCTCGCCGGTCGACACTTTGAGCGGTCCGCCGCGATGGTTCAGCAGGAACCCCGTGGTGCCGAACAGCAAACCCAGCGCCGCGCCCCACAAGCCGACCCAGCCATGCACCTTGCGCAGCCATTTGACGAAGGTGGCGCGGCGCGAACGCTGTTGCCGCGCTTTCAATTCGTCGTTGTCGAGCCGCTGCGGCTCGCGCGTCGTCCGGTCGATGCCCGCGGGCGCTTGAATATCCATTGCCTCGGGTACGCTCACGTTTCACTCCAGGTTCGCAAAAGATTGTGATAGATGCCGACGAGGCTGCGGCGCGCAGTATCGTCGGCGTTACTGGCGTTCAGCCGTTGAATCGCCGTGTCCATGTCGAACAGCATCGCGCGCTGCGTATCGCTGCGCACGAGGCTTTGCACCCAGAAGAAACTCGCGATCCGCGCGCCGCGCGTGACCGGCGTCACCTGATGCAAACTCGTCGCGGGATAGACGATCATGTCGCCGGCCGGCAGTTTGACCTGCTGCACGCCGTACGTGTCTTCGATCACGAGTTCGCCGCCGTCGTAGTCGGCCGGGTCGGAAATGAACAGCGTCACCGAGACGTCCGTGCGCAGCTTCACGCCGTTGGGCAGTACACGCACCGCTCCATCGACGTGACTGCCGAACTGCATGCCGCCTTCGTACCGATTGAAGAGCGGCGGATACACCTGGTTCGGCAACACCGCGCTGATGAACAGCGGGTTGCGTTCGATCGACGCGAGAATCACGTCGCCGAGTTCACGCGCAACCGGCGTGTGCTCGGCGATCTGCTGATTACGCTTGACCGGCGCGCCCTGATAGCCGGCGGTCGCGCGGCCGTCGACCCAGGCGTCGCCGGCCTGGTCGAGCCGCTCGCGCACGAGCCGCAACTGCTCGGCGTTCAGTACGTTCGGTATGTGCAACAACATGGTGTTTCCTTTTTGCGTCGGCTTGCCGTCTTCGAAAACGGCAAGCCTAACGCATCCGTTCAACGCGTATCAAAAGCGGTAGTCGAACGTCGCCAGCAAAGTGCGTCCGATACCCGGCACGGAGCGGCCGCCGTCCGACGGGATCAGCGCGTCGTAGTAGTACTTGTTGGTCATGTTCAGCAGGTTCAGGCGCACGTCGTATTTCTTCGCGTGGTACGCAGCGGTCGCATCCCAGCGCGTGTAGCCCGGCACCTGCACGTAGTTCGTGTTCGATGCATAGCGCGGCGACATATACGTCGGACCGCCGCCGATTTCCCAGTGCGGCGTGATCGCGTAGGTGGTCCAGAACGTCAGCGTGTTGCGCGGCGTGTTGGCCGGCACGTGCCCTTGCGTACCGTCGCGCGCCTTCAGGATGATGGCGTCCATGTAGGTGTAGCCGCCGAACACTTGCCACTTGTCGGTGATGTGGCCCGTCACGCCGGCCTGGAAACCGTCGACGCGAACGTCGCCGTCGAGTTCGTATTCGGTCGGCGAGACTTGCGTGCGCGCGTTGGTCTTTTCTTCGCGGAAGAACGACGACGTCACCGAGAGATTGCCGCCGAGCAGATCCCATTTGCCGCCGACTTCGTACGACTTGGTCGACTCAGGCGCGAGGTTCTGCGTGAGGTTGGTGACCGTCAGCGCTTCGAGCGACGGGTTGAACGACGTGCCGTACGACACGTAGTACGACTGCCAGTCGGTCGGCTGGTAAATGACGCCGGCGCGCACGCTGGTGAAGAAGTTGGTTTGCGTCGCATAGCTCGGCGCGCTGATCGTGTTGTGAATCTGCGCCTGGAAGCGATCCCAACGCAAACCGCCGATCACCTTCCACTGCTGGCCGATCGACACGGTGTCGTTCACGTACGCACCGATTTCGTTCGAGCCGGAATCGGCGTAGTTGCCGACCGTGGTGGTCACACCGGCAGGATTGGACAGATACGCCGGGTTCACCATCGTCACGACCGGCAAGTTGCCGCGGGTGTACGCCTGGTTCGAATAGCTGTCGTGGCCGAGGTCGACACCGGCGATCAGGTCGTGCTTGATCGGGCCGGTGACGAACTTGTATTGCAGCATCGTGTCGTTGTAGAGCGAGTGGTTCTCGATCACACGGTCGTGGCTTTGCAACTTGATGAACAGTTGCGACGGCGACAGCGTCGTGAAATTGCCGTTGCTCAACGCAGTGCTGGTGGCGAGCGGCCCCGTCAACACCGCTTGCGGCGCGGTTTCACGCGCGTCGGTCATCGAGTGCGAGAACTGCGTCTGGTTCGTCAGGATCAGGTTGTCCGAGAACTTATGTTTGATCCCGGCCGTGACGGTCTGGATGTCCTGGATCGTGCGGTCGGTGGTCAAGCCGTAGAACGTGTTCTTCGGCACCGGCGACGGGCGGCCGTTCAACGCCTGCACGCCGTAGTCCGGCATGTCGTAGTTGTGCTGGATCAGCGCGGAGATCGTCACTTCGGTCGGCGTGCCGATCCCGAAGCGCACTTCCGGCGCGATACCGTAGTCCTTGTTCTTCATCGCGTCGCGCGTCGAACCGAGACTTTGGCCGAATGCGTTCAGGCGAATCGCCGAGGTATCCGTCAGCTTGTGATTCACGTCGACGGTGCTGCGATATTTGGCGTCCGTGCCGATCATGCCCGTGACTTCCGCCGAGTCGTGCAGGTTCGCTTTCTTGCTGACCTGGTTGATCACGCCGCCCGTGGAGCCGCGGCCGAACAGCATCGACGACGGGCCGTACAGCACTTCGAGTTCTTCGAGGTCGAAGGTGTCGCGATAGTACTGGTTGCGATCGCGGAAGCCGTCCAGGTAGATGTCGTTCTGTGCCGTGAAGCCGCGCAGGTTGATGTTGTTGCCGATCTGGCCGCCTTCGGCCGCGCCGATCGTTACGCCCGGCGCATTGCGCAACGCGTCCTGGAACGAAGTGGCGCCTTGCGATTGCAGCACGGCCTTGTTGATGACGGTGACGGTCTGCGGAATGTCGCGCAGCGCCGTGGGCGTCTTTGCACCGACCGTCGCACGCTCCGCCTGAAAGTCCTGCTGTTCCGCTTGTGCCGCCACGCCGATGGTGGGCAAGCTGCCGGTGTCGGCTGCGGTGGTCGTCGTTGTCGTCGCATTTGCATTCGCGGCCGGCGGCTGCGAAGTGGTTTGCGGAGCAGTCTGCGCGACCGCCGGAGTCGCAAAGGGAACGGCAAAAGCTAACGCTAACGCAGTCGCAAGCGGCGTGTGGTTGAACATGGGAATTCCCGTCGGAGATGCGTTTGCCGGATTCGCATGTCTGAGATGGAATCGACGGCAAAGTCGCAATTGGCTGGCTGCCGGTCTCGTGCGCAAGGCACCGACGACGGGATGGCTGGCTAGTGGTTAAATGAGAATCGCTATCATTCCACACGCATAAAACTGCATCAATCGCGGCATCGCTTACCCCTAGTAACAGAATTGTTTCTGTTTTTTACGGATGTAGGCATTTTGTAATTATTCAGGTCGCTCTCACGTCAGTTAATTACAGTTTTGTAAAATTACGAGCTTTGAAAGAAAAGACTTTCAGCTTCGAAAGTAAAAAAGCCCTCCCGAAATCTTTCAAAAAAATAACAAACGTCCGCGCCCGCGGCCGGCGCTCAATCCCCACTCGGTTTATCCTTTTTGCAACACTGCCTATCGAACTGTTCCGTTCATCCCCGGAGTTGACCATGCAATACCGCAAATTCGGCCGTACCGGCCTGAGCGTGTCGCGCCTATGTCTCGGCACGATGACCTTCGGCCTGCAGACTGAAGAAGATGTCTCCCATCGCATTCTCGACACGGCGGCAGATGCCGGCGTGAACTTCATCGACACGGCCAACGTGTATCCGCTCGGCGGCACGGAAAACCTTGCCGGCCGCACGGAAGAGATCGTCGGGCGTTGGCTGAAGGGCAAGCGCGACCGCTTCATTCTGGCGACGAAAGCGGTCGGCAAGATGGGGCCGTCGGCGTGGGATCAAGGCGCGTCGCGCAAACATCTGCTGGATGCGATCGACGCCTCGTTGCAACGCCTCGGCACGGATTACGTGGACCTCTACCAGCTCCACTCCGACGACGCGAATACGCCGCTCGACGAAACGCTCGAGGCGCTCGACGAGATCGTTCGCTCCGGCAAGGCGCGCTATATCGGCGTGTCGAACTTTCTCGCGTATCGGCTGGCGCGCGCGTTAGGACGCGCCGATGTGCTGCGCGTGGCGCGCTTCGTCTCCGTGCAGCCTCGCTATAACCTGCTGTTCCGCCAGATCGAACGCGAGCTGCTGCCGCTCGCCGCCGAAGAGCAATTGGCCGTGATGCCGTACAACCCGCTCGCGGGCGGCCTGCTGACGGGCAAGCATCAGCTGGATGCCGCGCCCACGTCTGGCCGATTCACCGAAACCGTCGGCAAGGCCGGCGCGATGTATCAGCAACGGTACTGGCACAAACGCGAATTCGAGACGATCGAGCAATTGAAAACGATCGTTGCGCCGACCGGCGAATCGTTGACGCGAGTTTCGCTCGCGTGGGTTCTGGCAAACCCGCTCGTCACGTCGGCGATTATCGGCGCGAGCCGCGTCGAGCAATTGAGCGACACGCTCGCGGCGTCCGAACTCGTGCTCGATGAGCAGATCAAGACGCAGCTCGACGAAGCGAGCGTGGAATATCGCTGGGGTGACGCGGCGCGATGAACTGGTTCAAACCGGCGGCGAAGGCCGCTGCGTTCATCGCCCGTAACGCAGCACCGTGCTCGTCGCGGCAATCACGTGATCTTTGATTGCGGCGAACAACGCGTCCCGTGTCAAACCGGGCGGCAGTGCATCCGGCGGCAGATCGAGCGCATAGACTTGCGCGACGTAGTGATGTGGGTTGTCGCCAACCGGCGGGCAGGGCCCGTAATATCCGGTGCCGCCGGTCCGATTCGTGCCGGCGACGCTACCGGGCGGCTGGCTGGCGCCGGCGCCGAGCGAGGTCGTCGAGGGCGCGACGCCATATAGCACCCAGTGCACGATTCCCAAACCCTTCGCGCCGTCGGGATCGAAAAGGGTCACCGCATAACTCTTCGTGCCGGCGGGCGCGTTGCGCCATTGCAGGGCCGGCGATACATTGCCGCCACCGCAATTGTTCGCGCTCGCCGCGTGGCTCGAATCCAGCGTGCCGCCGTCGGCTAATCCCGGCGACGACACCACGAACACTTCGGCCGCCCGGACATGCACCGCGGCAAGCGCCAGCGCGGCGGATACGCCGACCGGTAACAGGCGTCGCGCGACGCCGAAGCGATTGCTGCCAATCATCGTTTCTGACTCCGGCCAGGGTTCAGCGGCGGTCCGACATCACTTGAAGCGGCCCGTCCGCTCATTCGCTTCCGGCAGTTGCCGCGTCTCGCGCACGGATCTCGGATGCCATAGACGCGCGCCGCCTTCGATACCTGCGTCGTTCGAGACGGTGGCCACGTTCGCCGGCAGATCGAACGAAAGGCGCGTCGCGTTGCCACCGCCGATCCACAGCTTGTCGTAGTTCACGAGCGTACTCAGAATCCCGATCACCTTCTCAACGCGCCGGTTCCACCGTTTATTCCCGGCTTTCTCACGCGCCGCGTCGCCGATGTATTCGTCGTACGCCACGCCCTTCTTGCTGACCGGGTGATGCGCCAGTTCCAGATGTGGCATCAACTCGCCGTCGCGGAACATCGCCGTGCCCGCGCCGGTGCCGAGCGTCAGCACGAATTCGAGGCCCTGGCCTTCGATCGCGGCGAAGCCCTGCATCTCGGCGTCGTTGATCATGCGCACCGGCAGGCCGCCCAGGCGCTGCGCCAGCGAATCGGCGAGCGGAATGTCATGCCAGCCTTCCACGCCGAAGTGCGGCGCGGTCAGAATGCGGTTGTTGCGCACCACGCCCGGAAAGCCGATCGACATCAGCGTAGGCGGCTCCTGTTCGACGAGCGGCGCAACCAGCTTCGCCAGCGCGTCGACGAGCTGATCGGGCGTGCACGGATGCGGCGTCGCCACCCGCAGGCGCTCGGTTTTCATGTTGCCGTCCGCGTCGATGATCGCGGCTTTCAAACCTGTGCCGCCGACGTCGATCGCCAGAATCCGCTCGGTGCTGCCTGTCAATTCCGGCTTACTTGACGGCTTACTTGACGGCTTACTGGACAGCTTGCGCGACGCCTTCGCTGGCGATTTGCTTGCCGTCTTGCCCGGCGTCTTCGTTGCCGTCTTATGTGTCGTCTTGCGTGTCACCACGGTGTCCCCCGATTGTGTTGGTGCGACTCGTCGTTGAATTACTTCTTCTGCACAGCATCCCGCTTCAACGGCCGCCACGCGTGACCGTCGCGCGCCAATAGCGCGTCGGCTTCCGCGGGGCCTTCGCTGCCGGCCGCATAGCCACGCACCGGCACCGCGCCGCCGCCTTTCGGATGCAGCACGTCGTCGACTGCGCACCAGCTCGTTTCGATGCTGTCGGCGCGCTGAAACAGCGTCTCGTCGCCGAGCATGCAATCGTAGAGCAAAGTTTCATAACCGACGTTGGCGCGTTCCGCGAAGAAGTCGCCATAGTCGAACGACGACTGCACCGCGCCGATCTGCATGACCGGCCCCGGCGTTTTCACGTTGAAGTCGAAGCTCGTGCCGTGCGCCGGATCGATACGCAAGGTCAGCACGTTCGGCGTGAGTGCGTCGACGGGTGTGTCGCGAAACAGGCGGAACGGCACCGGCTTCAACTGCACCGAGATTTCCGTGCGACGCGCGGCCAACCGTTTGCCAGTACGCAGATAGAACGGCACGCCGGCCCAGCGCCAGTTCTCGACGAACACGCGCGCCGCCGCGTAGGTTTCCGTCGTGCTGTTCGGTGCGACGTCCGGCTCATCAAGGTAGCCGATGCCGGCCGGGCCCTTTTCGTATTGACCGAACACGACGTCGTCCGGCGTCAGCGGCTTGATCGCGTCGAAGATTTCGGCCTTCTTGTCGCGCACGGCTTCGGCATCGAACGAATTGGGCGGTTCCATGGCAACCATGCCGAGCAGTTGGAACAGGTGGTTCGGCAGCATGTCGCGGAACGCGCCGGTCTGTTCGTAGAACTTGCCGCGACCTTCCACGCCGATGGTTTCCGCCGCCGTGATCTGCACGCTGTCGATATATTCGCGCCGCCACATCGGTTCAAACAGCGCGTTGGCGAAGCGCACCGCGAGAATGCTCTGCACAGTGTCCTTGCCGAGAAAATGATCGATGCGATACACCTGCTCTTCTTTTGCATACGACAGGATGTGCGCGTTCAGATCTTTGGCCGAAGCGAGATCGGTGCCGAACGGCTTCTCGATCACGATCCGGCGGAAGCCGGCGCCGTTGCCCTCTTTAAGCAGACCTGCCTTGCCGAGATGTTCGACGATCGGTTTGAAGAAGCGTGAGCTGACCGCGAGATAGAAGATCACGTTGCCGCCCGGCGTTTGTTCGAGCTTTTGCTTGAGCTTCGTGAAGATATCGTCGGTTTCGAATTCACCGCCCATGTATTCGAGGCGTTGCGCGACCCAGTCCCACGCCTTGTCGTCGAGCTTGCCGGCGTGGAAGGTGCTGGCCTTGTCGGCGGCGAACTGTTCGAGCGACTTGTGCAGATCTTCGCGCCACGCGCTCGTCTCGCGCTCGCCATGATTTACGCCGATGATTTTCATGCCATCGTCGAGCAGGCCATCCACCGCAAGGTTGTACAGCGCCGGCATCAGCAGCCGCTTGGTCAGGTCGCCGCCGGCGCCGAAGATCACCAGCGTGCACGGCGGCGCGGGCCGTTTGCCGGGCGGCGAGGCCGGCGCTTCCTGCGGGCTCGCGCTGACTTTGCAGCTCGGCGGTTGACTGGCGGCGGGACGATCGGCTGCTGGGGTATTCGGTGTAGTCGACATGGGATTCACTTTTGGAAACCAATGGAACGGACGTGGTGGTACATGAAAGACCACGCTTGAACCCACACAGTTCAAAAACGGCCACACAACCTGGTCAGCTTGCGACGTTGTATGGCTTGTGTAACCTGACCTCACTCATTCGCGCCGCCGCTACGCGTTACTTCGCCGATGCATGCGCCGATTCGGCAGTCGGCGCCGTCTCAGCCGGGCATGCAGGCGCCGTGGCTTGCGCCGAAGGTGACGTCGGAATCGGCGCCTGATCCGTTTCGCCCGCCAGCGGCACGTTGCCCGAGGCGCTCATCACGCGCGGCTGCAACAGCAGCGCAACCAACCCGGTCCAGCCGGTCTGATGCGAAGCGCCCACGCCGCGCCCGTTATCGCCATGGAAATACTCGTGGAACAGAATCAGGTCGCGTGAAAACGGGTCGGCCTGCAATTGCGGATAAGCGCCCATGACCGGACGCTCGCCGTCCTTGTTCTTGAGAAACAGCGTGGTGCAGCGGCGCGCCAGTTCGTCGGCAATCTGGCTCAGCGAGAACTTCTCGCCCGAACCGGTCGGATACTCGACTTTGAAATCCTCGCCGTAATAGCGGTGAAATTCGTATAGCGATTCGATCAGCAGATAGTTCACCGGCATCCATACCGGTCCGCGCCAGTTCGAATTGCCGCCGAACACACGCGTATCGGATTCGGCCGGCAAATACTTCACGGTGAAACTGTCACCGTTGTGGTTGAACACGAACGGATGATCGCGATGGTATTGCGACAGCGCCCGCACGCCATGATCGGACAGGAATTCACTTTCGTCGAGCGCGCGGCGCAACAACGCTTTCATGCGATGTCCGCGCAATAGCGAGAGCAGCAGTGCATTGCCCTTGCCCGGCTCGTTCCAGCGCGAGACCAACCTCGCCAGATCGGGGCGATGTTCGAGGAACCAGATCAGGCGTTCGCGCAAACCCGGCAAGCCGCCGTGCAAACGCTCTTCGAGCACGTGCACCGCGAATAGCGGAATCAGACCCACGATCGAGCGCAGCCGCATGGGAATGCTGCTGCCGTCCGGCAGGTGCAGCTTGTCGTAGAAGAACTCGTCCTCGCTGTCCCAGAGCCCCGTTTCGCAGCCGTCGTCGCAACTCACGGCCTCGGCGATATACAGGAAGTGCTCGAAGAACTTCACGCCGATGTCGACGAACACATGATTGGCGTACGCGAGTTCCAGCGCGATACGCATCAGGTCGAGCGCATACGCGGCCATCCATGCCGTACCGTCGGACTGATCAATGTGACCGCCGGTTGGCAACGGCGATGAGCGGTCGAAGATCCCGACGTTATCCAGCCCGAGAAAGCCGCCCTGAAAAATATTGTGGCCGTCGGCGTCCTTGCGGTTCACCCACCACGAGAAATTCAGCAGTAGCTTATGGAAGACCAGTTCCAGAAAATCGCGATCCGCCTTGCCGGTGAGCGCGCGGTCGATTTCATACACGCGCCACGCGGCCCACGCATGCACGGGCGGATTGGCGTCGCCGAGCGCCCATTCATAGGCGGGAATCTGACCGTTCGGATGCTGATAGCGGTCTTTCACCAGCAACAGCAGTTGCCGTTTCGCGAACGCCGGGTCGATCAGCGCGAAGGCCGCCGCGTGAAACGCCAGATCCCACGACGCGTACCACGGGTATTCCCACTTATCGGGCATTGACACGATGTCCGCGTTGCATAGGTGCCGCCAGTCCTTATTGCGGCCTTGTTTGCGGCTGGCGGGCGGCGTCGGCTGAAGCGGATCGCCTTCGAGCCAGCGCTGCACGTCGTACTGGTAGTACTGCTTCGACCACAGCATGCCGGCGAGCGCCTGACGCTGCACGAGGCGCGCGTCGGGGTCGGTGATCTCGTGTTGCAGCGCGCCATAGAATTCGTCGGCCTCGGCGATGCGGCGTGCGAAGATCGCATCGGCATCGAGTTGCACGTCGTCGGGACTCGACTGCGGACGCCAGCGCATGTACACCACGGCGCGTCCGTACGGTTCGAGCTCGATCGCGGCATGCGCGCCGGCCTTGGTGCCGGTGTCGCGGCGGATCGCCTGTTCATCGCCATGCACGAGGTAATCGTTGAAGCCGTCTTTGAACGGACCCGCGCCGTCCATGTTGAAGAGGCGCTTGACGTTGGTGTCGTTCTCGCAGAAGAGCCACGTCACCTGCGGCGCGTCTTTCGACCAGGCCGTCACGACAATCGGCTCATGCCCATGCTGATGCCCGACCACCTGCGCCCCGCCGTTATGGTCCGTGCCGGAGGCGAGCGAGGGCTTGTCCTTAGTCTCCTTCCACGACCACGAATTGCGCGCCCAGATTTGCGGCAGCACGTCGAGCGAGGCCGCCTGATCCGCGCGATTCTCGATGGTCACGCGCATGAGGATGTCGTCCGGCGCGTGTTTGGCGTATTCCACCTGCACGTCGAAATAGCGCAAATCGTCGAACACGCCCGTGTCGAGAATTTCGTACTCCGGCATGTCGCCGCCACGGCGCGCGTTTTCCTGAACGAGGTCGTCGTATGGATAGGCGGCGTGCGGATACTTGTAGAGCATGCGCATGTACGAATGCGTCGGCGTGCCGTCGACGTAGAAGTACAGTTCCTTCACGTCCTCGCCATGATTGCCCTGCGCATTCGTGACGCCGAACAGGCGCTCCTTCAGGATTGCATCTTTGCGATTCCACAGCGCGAGCGAGACGCACCAGTTGAGCTTGTCGTCGCCGAAACCGGCAATGCCGTCCTCACCCCAACGATACGCACGGCTGCGCGCATGGTCGTGCGGAAAATAGTCCCAAGCCGTGCCGTCCGGGCTGTAATCCTCGCGCACCGTGCCCCATTGCCGCTCGCTGAGATACGGTCCCCAGCGCTGCCAATGCGCACAATCGGCCGAATGCAGCCGTGAACCTTCAATGGTGGCGAGCAGATTGGCAGCGCGCAGCGGTGGCATGACTACATCCTTGCATTCGGCTTGGCGGTGGGACACACATCGTAGCGCGGTTTAGGCACCGGCGGTCGCCAACCCCGCAAGCAGGTGTTCAATGCGCAGCAACTCACCGAGCGACCACGCCTGAAACGGCGTGCCGGCGGGTGCGTGCGGCGCATCGCCGTCGGCGATTTCAGAAAGATGGTCGAGACCGGCGTGGTCGAGATGCGCGTAGAGCGGATCGAGAAAACGCGTTTTCGCCTGCATGCGGGCATCCGCCGCGCCGCCGTTGACTCGCAGCCACGCTTCGACGAACGGGCCGAGCAGCCACGGCCACACCGTTCCTTGATGATAGGCGCCATCGCGCTCGAGTGGAGACCCGCCGTAATGTCCGCGGTAGGCGGGATCGGACGGCGCAAGCGTCCTCAGTCCCAGCGGCGTGAGCAATTGCGCTTCGACCTGATCGAGCACCGCGCGCGCCGCCGCGCCTTCAAGCAGTGGAAACGGCAAGCCGCCTACGGCGAAGATCTGATTGGGCCGGATCGCGCGATCTACCGCGCCTTTAACGTGGTCGACGTCCACGTTGTCGAACAGCGCTTGCGTGGACGGATCGACGAAGCGTTCATGAAACGCTTGCAACGCTCGCTCGGCGGCCGGTTGCCATTGCGGATCCCACGTTGCTGCAATGCGCAATGCGTTGATCCAAAGTGCCTGCACCTCGACCGGCTTGCCGATGCGCGGCGTGACCACCCAGTCGCCGACTTTCGCATCCATCCACGTGAGTTGCACGCCGGGTATGCCGGCGCTCAGCAGACCATCGTCGGCCGACGCCCGGATGTTGAAGCGCGTGCCGTTCGTGTAGCCCCTGAGGATGGCTTCGCACGCCTGTTGCAGGCGCTGCTGCGTTGCAGCGCTCGCATGACACGTGGCCAGATAATCGTGCACGGCGACGATGAACCACAACGATGCGTCGACGGAGTTGTATTCCGGTGTATCGCCATAGTCGGGAAAGCGATTCGGCAACATGCCTTCCGACAACGTACCCGACCATTCGAGCAGGATCGCTTCGGCGTCGTCGAGGCGGCCCGAGGCGATCAGCAAACCGCGCATCGCGATGAAGGTGTCGCGGCCCCAGTCGGTGAACCACGGAAAGCCCGCGAGGATCGTGCGGCCTTCGTTGCGTGTGACTACGTAGGCGTCGGCGGAGCGCTGCAACCGCGAGCCGAGCGCGTCGCGGCGTGCTTGTTCAACGCGCGCAAGTTCCGTTGCGCGGATTGCGGCCGCTTTTGCGGTCGCCGGTTGCGTCCCGCTCTTAGCGTCCGACGCGCTGAGAATCATCACCGCTTCACCATCGACGAGATTGAAGCTGAACACGCCGGGCGTCGCGAGATCCTCGCTGAAGTCGAGGCCGCGTTCCCGCTCGCGGACGTAGCAGAAGTTGCGATACCAGTCGGGCGCGTGCGTGTAGACGCCGTTGGTGGCGGCGTGGATCACCGGCAGGTCGCCGTACGGTTGCCACTTTACGCTGGCCTGGTCGTCGCTGGTCTGCGCGTTGAAGTTGAACGCGGCGTTCTCATGGTGCAGCGCGTGGTAATCGCGGCCCGACAGCAGCGGCCTGACTTTCAACGTGAGCGCGTTCGTTTCGGAATCGGCTCCCGCACCCTCCTCCGGGCGCCAACGCAAAACCGTTTCGCGAGTGGCTTTGCTGACGAACACGTCAGCAGTCAACACGGCACTAGCACCGATCTGAACGCGCCATGTTGGCCACGGCTTCGTATCGAACGAGACAAGACTCGTGGTCAGGTCCGGATAGACAACGTCCGGCATGTATCGCTGCATGCTCAACGGATAACGCGCGCCGTTCGCTTCGAGCCACGCCTCCACGCCGTTGACCAGCACCACGCGCCCGCCCGGCGCGCGCGTCGCGGTGAGCAGCAGCGCGTGATAGCGGCGCGTGCGCAGCGTGCCCACGGTGCCTGACGCGAATCCGCCAAAGCCGTCCGCTTCCAGCCATTCGTCTTCGAGACGCGTGATGTCGAAAGGTCGTTCGATGTGTGTCATGAACTCACCGGTTAGGCAAAGCCATTCATCTTTTCAGTGCGCCTGAGTGTCAGGCATAAGGCGCCGCGGTGACCATTCTCCTACTTATCACTTTCCGCTTCCTTTCGAAAAACCGACTTATCGACGCAAGTTTTACCACTCGCAAACGTTTCACAATTATTTCTTGAAAGGGTTGGAGACTGCACCCGCTTTCACGAAACTGGATGCAGACATGAGAAGAAACAAACGCCTCGCGAGTGCCGCTTTGGTTGCACTTGCAACTTTAGCCTTGAGCGGTTGCGGTGCGGATGATTCAGCGCCGTCGGCGGCCTCTTCAACGCCGGCCGTTGCGAACAACGACGCCGCACCCAATACGGCTAGCTCTCCAGCGATGCCAATGCTCAACGCATCTTCGCCGCTCGCAGCAGACCCCGCAGCGGCCTCCGATCCGATCACGCAAAACATGCAGGCCAGTCTCGCCGCGGACAGCCAGCAAGTCGCGCCTGTCATGCATTACGCACCCGGCGACAGCGCCAGCAGCAACTAAGCCAATTCCACCGGCGCGCGTGGCGCGCTATTCTTTCCCCCCGCAGAAGGTGATATTCGATGACATCAAATAGCCGTCGCCGTTTCCTGCAGACCGTGGCTTCATCCGCCGGCGCTGCTGCCGCGCTGACCGCGCTGCCCGAGTCGATTCGCAATGCGCTCGCCGTTCCCGCGTTTTCACGCACCGGCACGATTCGCGATGTCGAGCACATCGTCGTGTTCATGCAGGAGAACCGCTCGTTCGACCACTACTTCGGCCACATGCGCGGTGTGCGTGGCTACAACGACCGCTTCCCGATTCCGCTGCCGAACGGCAAGCCGGTGTGGTATCAACCGTCGAAGGAAGATCCGACCCAGCCGGTCCTGCCGTTCCATCTGAATACGGCGACCACCAGCGCGCAATGCGTCGGCGATCTGGATCACTCCTGGTACAAGACTCATGCCGCGATCGACGGCGGCCGCTACGACCAGTGGCCCGCGAACAAGACCGACATGACGATGGGCTATCACCTGCGCAGCGACATTCCGTTCCACTACGCGCTGGCCGATGCGTTCACCATCTGCGACGCGTACTTCTGCTCGCTGCCGGGACCGACGCACCCGAACCGTTCGTATCTGATGACCGGCATGGTCGACCCGAGCGGCACGCTTGGCGGTCCGCTGCTGGACAACAACGATTTCGTCGACGGCGACGGCCCGCCGAATTATCAGTTGCTCTCGTGGACCACGTACCCGGAGCGTCTGCAAGCCGCGGGCATTTCATGGCAGGTGTACCAGCAGGGGCTGACCGGCGCCGATCCGTTGAACGGCAACTACGGCACCAACATCCTGCAGAACTTCACGAACTTCATCAATGCGCAGCCGGGTTCGCCGCTGTATGAGCGCGCGCAAACGGTGCGCACCATCGACGACCTGAAGGCCGACGTGCTGGCCAACAAGCTGCCGCAAGTGTCGTGGCTGTGCCCGCCGGCGGCGTACTCGGAGCACCCGAGCTATACGCCCGCATACGGCGCGGAGTACACCTCGCAGATTCTCGACGCGTTGACGTCGAATCCTGAGGTGTGGAGCAAAACTGTGCTGTTCATCATGTACGACGAGAACGACGGCTTCTTCGATCACCTCGTGCCGCCGCAACCGGCGACGACCGGCGCGCAAGGCAAGTCGACGGTCAGCACCGAAGGCGAAATTCACAACGTGGTGAATCCGGCGCGCGGCGGCAGCTACACCGCCGACGGCCTGCCGTACGGCCTCGGACCGCGCGTGCCGATGACGATCGTGTCGCCGTGGAGCAAGGGCGGCTTTGTATGCTCGCAGGTGTTCGATCACACGTCGGTGATTCGCTTCATCGAAGCGCGCTTTGGCGTGTACGAGCCGAACATCACGGCATGGCGCCGCGCGGTGTGCGGCGACCTGACCACGGCCTTCGACTTCCGCACGCCGGACTCGAAAGTGCCGCCGCTGCCGGACACGAGCAACTACAAGAGCATCGCCGACAACCAGTGCGCGACGCAGCCGAAGCCGACCGTCCCCGCGACGCCGGGCGCCATCGATCCGCAGGAAAGCGGCATTCGTTTCGCGCGTGCGCTGCCGTATGAGTTGCATGTGAACGGCCAGGCCAACGAGAAGAAAAATACGTTCGAGATCGCGATCGGCAACACCGGCGACCAGGGCGCGCATTTCTACATGTACGCGACGAATCGCACGGATGGTCCGTGGCGTTACACCGTCGAAGCGGGCAAGTCGATCAACGAGACTTTCGATCTCACGGTGACCAACGGCGTGTACAGCTTCGAAGTATTCGGGCCGAACGGTTTCGTGCGCAAGTTCGCCGGCAACACGCAGCAGGCGACAGCGCAGAACGCGCAGATCGCCGCCGGCCACGGCAAGAACAAAACGTCCGAGCCGGAAGTGAAGGTGCAATACGACGCCGCGAACGGCAACGTGTTCCTGAAGTTCAGTAACAAGGGCAGCGGCATTGCGCGTCTGCTCGTGACGGACAACGCGTACGGTGCGCGCCCGCGTCCGGTGCTGGTGCCGGCCGGCGCGCATATCGAAGAAGCGTGGGTGCTGTCATCGAGCCATCACTGGTACGACTTGACGGTGACGAGCAATGACGATGCAAGCTTCTCGCGCCGTCTTGCGGGTCACGTCGAGAATGGGCGGCCCAGCATTAGCGATCCGGCGGCGGTGGCGCCGGTGTTGGTGGTGAATTAAGGGCGCCTGAAGGTGAATGGGCTTCGGTCAATGCAAGGCATGCTCGATCGAAGCCCAGCGCAGCTACGTGGCCGCGTGGGACGTCCTGCACGAAATAGCGGATAGCGTTACAGTCATTCTTCCCCACCTCCTACCGATGGAAACATCATGGACCGTAACGCATTCACCGAAAGCCTGGCGAAAGAAGGCTTCCCCGACGCCGTGGTTGTCACGCGCGAGGCGAACGTCGAGATGGACGTTCACGAACATCCATTCGAAGCCAGGGCTCTGATTCTGGACGGCGAACTGAGCATCCGCGTGGACGACGAAGAACGCGCGTATCGCGTCGGCGACGTCTTCCATTTGCCGGCGAACAAGCCGCATTCGGAGCGCTATGGTCCGAACGGTGTGACGTATCTGGTGGGAAGAAAGCAGTAAGGCGCGGCCTGCATAAGAAACGTCAAGCCCCCAGCAAAACCCCGGTTCTGAAAGGCCGCGTGCCCGTCACACGTCCGAGCGGCGCGCCGGCCGTTACGAAGCGAATCGCGCGCCGCATATAAAACACGCCTTCGGTTTTGCTGGCGATCGTAGTCGTCTCGTCGGTGAGCGGATCGACGATATCGAACAGCGCTTGTCCAACGCGAATCGTATCGCCGATCTTCGCGCGATGAATCAGAATCCCGCTTACAGGTGCATAAAATTGTTCGCTGCCGGCGAGCGGCGTCGCAGGCGACAGTAGCTCCGGCAACGGCCTGGCATCGAGCCTGATCGCCTTGCGCCACACAAGATAATCGATAAGCGCGTCCGCATCTTCCTGAGCCACTTCATAGGACACGTCGCGTTGTCCACGGCATTCCACGGTCACCGCAATCGCACCGTTCGGCACCGGCTTGTCGGCGGGCAATTCCTGCTGCAATTTCCACCACAACAGGCTATGCGTTTCATCGAACGATTCGCCGCCCGAATTGGTGGCAAGCAGCGACGCCTGCGCGCCGAGATAGCGCGACAACGGTTCGAACTCCGGCCAAGCGGCCTCGCTGGTGTAGAGATGCATGGCCGCTTCGAGCGAACAGTGCAGATCGATAATCACGTCCGCATCGAACGAGAGCTTCAGCAACGCCAATTGTAGCGATTCGAACTCGGTCAACGGTTTCTGATCGGCCAGTTCCTCGGCAATCAATTGCCGCACCAGCCGCACGTTTTCGGTTGCATCTGAACCCAACGTTTCTTTCGCGCGCGCGACCAGCTTCGAGAACTGCAGGAAGTGACGATTGAAATTCTTCCCGCTGCCCAGATCGAAACGGCCGAGAAACTGGCCGAGCACGTATTGCCCGAGCCCGACCGGATTCGCCACCGGCACCAGCACGATTTCCGCGTTCAGCGCGCCTTGCTTTTCCAGTTCGAGCAAACGACGCTTAAGCAAAACGGTCGTCAACATCGCCGGGGTTTCATCGGCATGCAGCGACGACTGGATATAAATCTTCTGCCCGCTATTCGCCGGGCCGAAATGAAACGACACCAGTTCGCGGTGCGTGCCGATAGCCGGCGAGAGAAGCGGAATCGATTGCCTGTTCATGAGCGGGTGTCTGTAGAGAGAAGTCGGAAAATCAATTGCCGTACGGATCGAAGTCGAAGTACTTCTTCGCGATCTGCGCGTACGTGCCGTCCTTGAGCATCGAGGCGATGGCCGCGTTAATGGAGGCCTGCACCGCGGTCTCATCCTTGCGCAAGCCGATGCCCACGCCGCGATCGCCCATCGAAAGCGGTTCGCCGACGAACGCAAAACCCTTCCCAGCCGGCGTGCGCAGGAAACCGATGTCCGCTTCCACCGAGCCGAGCAATGCGCCGTCCAGACGCCCGTTCTGCAAGTCGGCGAACACTTCGTCCTGACTCTTGTACGCCACCACATGCGCGCCGAGCGGCGCCCAGTTCTTCAGCGCATAGCCCTCGAACTGCGTGCCCGACTGCACGCCGATCTGCTTGCCGGCCAATGCATTCGTGCCGCCCGCGAGCGCCGAACCTTGCCGCGCGATCAGCCGCGATTTGAACTGGAAGAGTTTCGACGAAAACAGAATCTGCTGCTCGCGTTTCTCCGTGATCGCCATCGACGAAAGGATCGCGTCGATCTTGCGCGCCTGCAGCGCCGGAATCATTCCCGAGAATTCGAGTTCGACCCACTGGCAGCGCGCGTGGATGCGCTTGCAGATTTCGTTGCCGAGATCGACGTCGAAACCTTTGAAGCTGCCGTCGGGCGCCTTGGCGTCCATCGGCGGATAGCTCGGGTCGATACCGAGGCGCAGCGTAGTGGGCTCAACGGCGAACGCGCCACTGCTGAAAGCCAGCGCGGCGCTCAACGCGGTGCTCAACGCGGTGCTCAAGATCGTCAGCGGAATTTTCATGGGAGGACGGAATGTGGGTGGGCGGATAACGACGGAGCTATCCTATGCCGCGTCCGTGCCTCAAAGAAGTCCCATTCGGACTATCATGATCACTTTTACCGATCACCGCACTGGCGATTCCTCATGGCGCTGACGATCTCCCAACTTCGCGCGTTCACCGCAGTGGCCGAGCATGGCAGCATTCGCGCGGCTTCGCGGGCGCTCGGCATCGCGCAGAGCGGCATCACGCAGCAGTTGCAGAATCTCGAATCGATGCTCGGCGCGACCCTGTTCACCCGCACGAATCGCGGCATTGCGCTGACTGCCCTTGGCCAGCGGTTGTTGCAGCGCGCGGGCGCGATCATCGGCGAATGCGAACGCGCCGAGCAGGAAGTGCAGCAACTACGCGGCGACTACGTCGGCGAGGTCACCTTCGGCATGACGACCGAACCGTTGATCGATGCCTTTGCACCGGTGCTGATGGAATTTCGCACGCGCTTCGAGCGGGTCGCCGTGCATCTGCGCACCGGCACCTCGCGCATGATGATTTCATGGATTCGCGAAGGCACGCTGGATTTCGCGGTTGCCTTGGTGTCGAAGCACACGGATACGGCCGATCTCTCGGTAATGCCGCTGTATCCGTCCGATCCGGTGATCGTCTGCCGTCAGGGGCATCCGAAAGCCAGCGCGACCTCGCTCGCCGAACTGGTCGATTGCACGTGGGTCGCCACGCGCTCGCCGAATCTCACGGACGATCCGCAAACCAGCCGCCTGAATCATCTGTTCGAAAGCCACGGCTTGCCGACGCCGAAAATCGTCGCGACGGTGGAAGGCCTGTACGAAACGCTGCATCTGGTGAGCGCGACGGATTGCCTCTCGCTCGAAGCGTCGATCGTGGCGAAGCGCGGGCCATTTGCGAGCACGCTCACCGCTATTCCGGTGCGCGAGCGCGCGGTCGAACAGAACGTTTGCCTGCTGCAGCGCGCCGCCATTCCGCTCACGCCCGCCGCGCAGGAACTCGCGACAATGATCGCTTCGTACACGCGCACAGTGCGGGCGCGTTGAAGCGACGCTGCTGCGGCGCTGCGGCGCTGAAATCAGGCCACCGTTTCTTCGAGCGCGAGCAATTCGTCGATGGTTTGGCGCCGGCGGATCAGTCGCGGCTCGCCATGATCGAGCAACACCTCGGGCGCCAGAGGCCGGCTGTTGTAGTTCGAGGACATCGACGCGCCGTACGCACCTGCATCGTGAAACACGATGAAGTCGCCCACTTCGGGCGTGTGTATTGAACGGTTCGTAATGACGCCGCCTTCGGCTTGTGTGAAGACATCGCCGGCTTCGCAGAGCGGCCCGGCCACCGCGAACGAATCGACCGGCGCTTCGCTCGGCGCGCCGCCGCGCTTCAACACCGTCATCTCATGATGACTGCCGTAAAAAGAGGGCCGTACGAGGTCGTTGAATCCGGCATCGACCAAAGCAAACCGCTGCGCGGGGCGTCGATTCAACGCGTGAACTTCCGCGACGAGCACGCCCGATTGCGCGACCAGAAAACGCCCCGGTTCGATTTCCAGCCTCACGCGATGCCCGACATGTGTTTCGATCTGCCGGCGCGCCGCGTCCCAGAGCCGGAAGTAATGCGCGACGTCGATATCGGGCTCGCCTTCGCGATACGGCACCGACAAGCCACCGCCAGCGGAAATCGCTTCGATATCGTGACCCAGGCCCTTCACGGCTTCGACCATAGCCTCGCAGACGCGCGACAGATGTCCATAGTCGACACCCGAACCGATATGCATGTGCAACCCGACCAGCTTGAGGCGATAACGCCGGACCAACTCGACCGCTCGCGGCACATCGTCGAGCCAGATGCCGTGCTTGCTATGCTCGCCACCCGTGTTGGTCTTGCTGCTGTGCCCGTGGCCAAAACCCGGATTGATCCGCAGCCACACACGATGACCTTCGGGTGCATGCTGTCCTATCCGTTCGAGCATATCGAGCGAACCCGCGTTGACCGTGATGCGATGCTCGATCACGGTGGCGAGCGTCGCGTGGTCGATCAGATCGGCGGTAAACACGACGCCTTCGGGATCGCCGTCCGGCGTGAAGCCCGCCGCGAGACTGCGTTTGATTTCGCCCAAAGAGACCGCGTCGACCATCGCCCCTTCCTCGCGCATCAGTTTGAGGATATGCAGATTCGAAGAGGCCTTCTGCGCATAGCGGATCACGTCGAAGCTGCTCAATTGGGCAATGCGCCTGCGAATTACGTCGGCGTCGTAGACCCACAGCGGTGTGCCGTGTTCGCGAGCGAGTTCGACGAGTTGGTGCGGATTGAATGGCGTCACGGTTTGCGTCTCTCTTCATGTCGATGCATTGGTATGAGCGACATGATGCTGAAAACGCGCCATTCAGTAAAATACCAATTCTTCGCAAGCCCATTCACTTCTGATATACCAAAAAACATGGCGCTCACACATCGGCATATCGAAGTCTTCCGCGCGCTGATGACCGCGGGCAGCGTCACCAAAGCGGCCGAGCTGCTATTCACTTCGCAGCCCACGGTCAGCCGCGAACTGGCGCGCATGGAGCAGAGCATCGGCTTTGCCCTGTTCGAGCGCACGAATGGCCGGCTGCGTCCCACGCTGTCCGCGCTCACCTTGTTCGACGAGATCAAGCGCGCGTATGTCGGACTCGAACGTGTGGCCTCCACCGCCGCGAGCTTGCGCGAATTTCAGGGCGGGCAACTTTCCGTCATCGCGTTGCCCGCGTTTTCACATTCGATCCTGCCTGGCGCGGCGAAGCGCTTTCACGATGCGCAACCGGGCGCGAGTCTGTCGATCGCGACGCAGGAGTCGCCGTTTCTCGAGGAATGGCTGACCGCGCAGCGCTACGACCTCGGCCTCACTGAACACGGCGCGCCGCCGGCGGGCACGCGTCTGACGCCGTTGCTCGAAGTGGATGAAGTGTGCGTGCTGCCCGACGGCCATCCGTTGCTCGGCAAGCGCGTAATCGCCTTGAAGGATTTCGCCAATCAGTCGTTCATCAGCCTGTCGTCGAACGATCCATACCGGATTCAGATCGACGAGACCTTCGCGCAAGCGGGAATCGCGCGCCGCCAGATCGTCGAGACGCCTACCGCGGTGTCGGTGTGCAGCTTCGTTCGGCAAGGGCTCGGCCTCGCGATCGTCAATCCGCTGACAGCCCTCGATTTCGTGGGACGCCATCTGCATATCCGGCCGCTCGCCGTGTCGTTGCCGTTTCGTGTGAGTGTGATTCAGCCGGAGCATCGTCCGGGTCACCCGCTGGCTGGCGAGTTCGTCGGAGCGCTGCAAAGCGAAGCCGCCGCGCTGCGGCTACAATTGAAATCCCACACCGGACGCAAGCAGCAGTGACGGCTTTTGTTCGCGAATCAACGCGCGCCAGCCATTGCCGATATCCACCACCGAAAAGTCCGGGCACGCTTCAAGCTAAGCACAGCAGCACACCGATTGCGAACGCGAGTGGCGCACAGCGCCTTCGCGCCGCATGAGATTTCACATGTCGTAGACCATCAACAGGAGTTTCCCAAATGATGAATCGAGACAATCCCGTCTGGCTGATCACAGGATGTTCCACCGGCTTTGGCCGCGAATTGGCAAAGCTGGTGCTGGAGCGCGGCTGGCGCGCGGTGGTCACCGCACGCGATCCGTCGAAGGTGAAGGATATCGCCGAAGCGCACGGCGATCGCGCACTGGTTCTGCCGCTCGACGTAACGAACCGCAAGCAGATCGACGACGTAGTCACGCAAGCGAAGCAGCGTTTCGGCCGCATCGACGCGCTCGTCAACAACGCGGGTTATGGCTATCTGGCGGCGATCGAGGAAGGCGAGGACGACGAAGTCCGCGCCATGTTCGAAACCAACGTGTTCGGCCTGATCGACATCACGAAGGCGGTCCTGCCGATCATGCGCGAGCAGCATAGCGGTTTGATCGTCAACGTGTCGTCGATCGGCGGCATCACGAGTTTCGCGGCCACCGGCTATTACCACGCCACCAAATACGCGGTGGAGGGTCTATCCGAATCGCTGGCGACGGAGGTGAAACCGCTCGGCATCGACGTGCTGATCGTCGAACCAGGACCGTTCCGCACGAACTGGGCGGGTCCGTCTATCAAGCAATCGGCCACGGTAATCGACGACTACGCGGCGACGGCCGGCGAGCGCCGCAAGCAGACCGAGGCGCGCAGCGGCAAGCAGGCGGGCGACCCGGTGCGCGCCGCGCAGGCCATTATCGACGCCGCGCTGTCGGATACACCGCCGCTGCGCTTGCTGCTCGGCAAAATGGCGCTTGAACTGGCGCGTAAGAAGCTGGACTTCATGCGCAGCGATTTCGATGCGTGGGAAGCCACCACCGTGGGCGCGGATTTTCCGGAAGGAGCGGGTTGAGCCGCCGGACTCTTCACGCGGTTCGTTGAGCGTTGGTCGGGCCTAGAACTCGACCAGCGCGAAATCTTCCTTGCCCACGTCGCAAAGCGGGCAGCGCCAGTCGGCCGGCACGTCCGCCCAGCGCGTGCCCGGCGCGATGCCCTCTTCCGGCAAACCTGCGGCTTCGTCGTAGACCCAGCCGCAGATCACGCAAACCCACTGCTTGAAGTCGTCCGCAGACGCGGCAAGCTCGACGGCCGCGTTCGAAGCATCGGCCGCGTGCGACGCAGGTGATTCATCGAGGCTCACCACCAAAGGCGCGGCTGTGCCCACATCGGTCTGTGCAAGACGCGCCTGCAGGCTCTCCAGCAATCGCTGCGCTTCGGCCTGCGTCAGATCGATCCAGTAGGGATCGCCCGCGCCGTCGTTGAGCCGCTCAGAGGAAAACTGGATTTCTACGGCTACGCCCTTCTTGTACATGGCAAATCAGAATATCGATGAAGCCGGCAACGCGCCCCGCAAGGAATCTCCCTGGGGGCGTGCCGGCATGGGACGGAAGCGTCGCGCAGAGGCTTCGCGCGGAGATCAGACGAACTGGTTCAGCACGATCGCGGCGATCAGGCCGGCGGCGCCGATGAGGCCCAGCAATTGCAGCAGCGTGAGGGATTTACGGGGAGCGGTAGGGATTTGTTGCGTAGTCACGGGCTATTCTTGAAGATCGGAAAAAGCGAAATGGTACACGGGTCCGCGGCCGGCGCATGTCGAATAGCGCAAACCGCCGTGCATTAGCTGCCATTATCGCTGCTCGATCCTCTTGGATTCCCTACCGTCCGGAGATGGATTAATTCCCCTCGAAAGGGAAAGATCAGCTCTTTGCCAACGGACTGCCGTGGCGCGAATCCCAGAAGCGGACCACCGCCGTGTCGCCCGTGCCGGCGCCCACCACCTGGTCCGGCGCGCCGTTCTCGCGCAGCAACGCGCGCAGATCGTTGATGACCGGGAACACCTCGTGATTCCAGTCCGCGCCTTGCGAATCGTGGGCGCGCTGTTCGGCTTCGACGATCTCGCGGTCTTCCTTGAAAATGCGCTCGGTGAACCACACCAGCAGCGGCCATGCGAGATTCAACACGCCGGGAATGCCCGGTTTGCGAATCGACAGCAGCCCGAACGTGCGGTTGGTGCGCTGCTCGCGATCGAGCGGCACGTAAATGATCCACAGATTCATCACCAGCGTGTTCTCGGACGTGCGGATCTGCAGCGTCTGATACGGATACTCGGTGCGGATCGTCATCACGTCTTTGTCGTTGTCGCCGCCGGTTTTACGGCTCTGGCCGAACACGATCGCTTCGCCGATCGGCTGCTGGCCGGCCATGCGCGCAAACGTGTAATCGACTTCGACCCAGCCCTCGCCGCGCCGCCGGCCGAGCGAACGCGCCCGCATCTGGCCCATCTGCTTGCGATGCAGAAACTGATGGTTCATGTCCATCAGGTTCTCGTGCATGAACGAGTAATGGCAATTCACCGCGCGGCCGAAGCGGCGCGTCTTGTACTTCGGGTCCGAGACCGACGCGAGGTCGGGCAGCGGCCGTTGTTCGGCCAACGCGGCGTCGCCGGGGAAAACGAAAATCAGGCCTTCGATCTCGCGGCACGGATACGAGCGCACGCCGTTCGGCAGACGCTCGCGGCCCAGGTACGGCACGTCGATGCACTTGCCCGAGCAGTCGTAGGTCCAGCCGTGATAGCCGCAGCGGATCGATTCGCCATCCACCACGCCCTGATGCAACGGCACCTGACGATGCGCGCAGCGGTCCTCCAGCGCGAACACCTTGCCGGATTCCGTGCGCGCCAGCACGATCGGGTCGCCCGCGAACGTCACACCATGCGTCTTGCCCCGCTTCACCTCGTGCGACCACGCCAGCGGATACCAGTAGTCAGGGTGAATACCGACGCGGCGCAGATCGCGCACCGGTGCGTCGTTGGCGGCCTGGCCCGGCGCGTGAGCCGGTTTCTGCGATGCGGCCTGGGCAGGCGACGCATCGACGGTTACATCGACGGTGTCTTGTTCTAGCGGGGGAACAGCATGCATAGGTGGGTCTCCGTGCACGGGCGGATAGAAGGTTGCGCCCTGCAAATTGCGGGCGGTATCGTCGCCAGTCTACTAGAACCCAACGCTGTATGGGTTTGGGGACCGTGCAACCACCTACTTCGGCGCCTGCCCGGCCCATGCCTGCTTGCGGCGATGCGCCGCCGCGTCAGCTCTCGTCGTGCGCCACCAGTCCCGAGCGGCGCTGCACGCCCCACGAGCGGCCGCCGCGCAGGAAATGCAGCCAGCCGAGCGCGGCGCCCACGTGCCGCACCAGCTGAAACGTGAACGGCTCGGCGACCGCCGCGAGCATCGCCATCCACAGACTGGAGCCCGTGCGCTCGCCGGTCCAGCGCCGGTATAGATGGATGCTCCAAAGATAGAACGCGAGGTCGATCGCCGTTTTGATCCCGATCACACTGAAGATCGATATGACGATCGCGCCATGTCCGCCGAACACAAAGGCGAGCAGCAGCGCGAACGCGGTGAGGCCGTAAATCGGCTGCATGGTGTCGATCGCCTTGACCGGCAGCATCAGCATGCCGAGCGTGCCGTAGCGCGGATTGCCGGTCATGTCGCGGTTCCAGTACTGCGTCTGCAGGAAGCCCGCGAACCAGCGGCGGCGCTGACGCAGAAAGCTGGCGAGGTTGTCGGGCGCGTCGGTGCGGGCATGCGCCTCGCCGACCACGCGTACGTCCCAGCCGAGGTCGTGGTCGACGGAATAGCGGCGCAGCCGGTGAATCAGCTCGTAGTCTTCGACGAGACACTGCGGGTCGAAGCCGCCCACGTCGACCAGCGCGTCGCGCTTGAACGACGCGAAGGCGCCGGAGATCAGCAGCAGACTGTCCGCACGCATCCACGCGAAACGGGCGATGAAGTTGCGCATGTACTCGTAAGTCTGGAACCACTCGAACACGCGGCCCGACACCGACTTGCCGCACACCGGCACCAGAATGCCGGCCGCGGCAACCAGCTTCGGCTCGCTCGCGAAAGCGGCGCGCATGGCGTAGGTGGC
The DNA here is from genome assembly GCF_046028095.1 of Paraburkholderia phytofirmans. Classification (GTDB taxonomy): domain Bacteria; phylum Pseudomonadota; class Gammaproteobacteria; order Burkholderiales; family Burkholderiaceae; genus Paraburkholderia; species Paraburkholderia phytofirmans_A. The sequence continues at coordinate 307,384 of NZ_JAQQDJ010000004.1, read as the reverse complement.
GTCGTCGTCGAGCAGGGTGTCGGCGTCGACGGTCATGACGGTTTCCGTGGTCATCACGGTGATCGCCGCATTCAGCGCGCGGGCCTTGCCGCCGTGCGGCACACGCAGCCAGAAGAGGTTCGGATACAGCGTACTTGGCGCGCTCAACACGCCGTCGGCGGCCGGGGTGAGGCCGAAGCGTTCGGTGAGCAGTTCGCGCGTCGCGTCGGTGGAACCGTCGTCGGCAATGACGATTTGCGCCGGCCCATGCGTTTGCCGCAGCAGCGCGGCGATCGTCACCGGCAGCACCGTCGCTTCGTTATGCGACGCGACGATCACGCCCATGCTCGGCAAGCTGCGCCGCTCGAAGTCCGGCTCGAGCGGCGGCGCACGCCGCATCAACGGCAGTGTTTTCCACGTGACGAACGCCAGCAGCAACGTGTCGTACACCACGTACGCGATACCCGTCGACCACGCCAGCGCGCCCTGCAGAAAGAAGGCGCGCGCGAACAGCAGCAGCCACAATACGACCACACTCAGGTGAATCAGCGTGCTCAACGGCGTCGTTCGACGCGGCACGATGCGCGGCGAAGCGAGAGCGAGAGCCTGTTCCAGGGTTTTCTTCAAAATGACTGCCGGGTTTGTCGATGTTGCGGTTGATTGGTGAAAGCGGCGCTCACGGCACCATGCGCTTCAGAACCGACTTGCGATCGATCCACTGATGCTTCAACGCGCCGCCTATATGCATTGCCAGCAGCGCATAGAGCGCGTAGCCGAGCCACGTATGCAAGGCGCCGAAGCGGTCGTGCAAAGTCTCCTTGAGCGCCGGATCGAGGTTCATCACATAGCTGATACGCGGCCACGGAAACAGATTGAACAGGTGCATGGGGTGCGTGGCCGCGTCTTTCCATGCGGAATCGTGCAGCCAGCCGGACAGCGGCAGCGCAATCATCAGCAGATAGAGCAGAAAATGCGCGACGTGCGCGGCGACCTTTTCCCACGACGGAAACTCGCGCGGCAACGGCGGCGGCTTGTGCGACACGCGCCACAAGATGCGCATGAGCGCGAGACCGAGCACCGTGATGCCGATCGACTTGTGGGTGTCGACCACCGGGCGCACCCAGTCGTCCGGCAACGAATCCGCGCTCAGGCCGAGCACGACGTTGCCGATCATCAGCAGCGCGATGAGCCAGTGCAGGACCATGGCCGTGCGGGTGTAGCGCGATGGCACGGACGTGCCGGTCGAATCGGTCAAAGGGTCGGCGTGCGTGTTCATGTTTATTCCGTCCGCAGCGGCATGGCTGCGAAAGCTGTTTGAAAATCCGGCGATGCAGTAGCACACCCAGATGCGCCGCAGTATAGGCAAACGCCCCAGTGTGACGCTTTATTCCGCCGGGCGCTTAAAACTATGTTTCAGATTATTTCGTGCACGCGGGTTGAGCGAGGGCGCTGCACCTTGGACGTGCGCCGGCTCATGAGCCGCTCCGCGAGATCAGTGCGGGCGACTTGAGCCATTCGTCGAGCCGGCCGTTGGTTGCATGCGCATCAACTCAGTGGCGATGCCAGGCGGGCAATTGCGGCCATAGGCAAACGACGGGCGGAACGCCATTGTCGTTGCTGCGGCATACCTCGGGATGCGTCCAAGATTTGATGCGAGGATGACTGCTCAGTTTCCTGCCGACGCGATAAATCGTCGCGCGGCAGCCGGGAGACGGCCGCACCACAGCGGGACAAGCGTGAAAACACCGTGAAAAGCGGCTGGCCGGTCCACATCGCTTCGCGGCTCGCGCATCAGGGAACCGGCAGGCCGCCGTCTAGCGCTTGACGAACCGATAATGCCCGACGCCCCATTCGTTCCCATGCGCGTAGCCGAACAGCTCGGCCACGGCCATATAGAACATGCGCCACCGTTGCAGCCACACTGCCGCATCGCGCGCGCCGTAGGTGTCGGTGAGCATTGGCATCACCCGGTCACGCGCCGCGTCGAGCGCGGCGAGCCAATGATTCGCCGTGCGCTCGTAATGCGTGCCGCTCACCCACCATTGCCGCTCTACGCGCAGATCGTCCTGGAAATTAAGCAGCAGCGCCTCCGACGGCATCGTGCCGCCGGTAAAAAAGTACTTCGACATCCAGTCGCTACCGTCCTCCACCTGGAAGTGATACGCAAGCGTGCGATGCGCGAAGATATGCACGAACAGCTTCGCGTCGTCGCGCATCCAGCGTGCGATTTTTGCGAGCAGCAGGCCGTAGTTCTTCATATGCTCGAACATCTCGATCGACACTACGCGATCGAAGCCAGGGCCAAGCTGCGCGCCATCGAATTCAAAATCGACGATGTTGCCCGTCACCACGGAGAGGTTGTGCAAGCCAGCCTGAGCCGCGCGCGCTTCGATAAACGCGCGCTGCCCATGCGAGTTCGATAGCGCGACGATCCGCGCATTCGGATAGCGCGCCGCCAGCCACAACGAAAGCGAACCCCAGCCGCAGCCGAGGTCGAGAATCCGCTGACCGTCGGCGAGTTCCGCGCGCTCGGCATAGCGTTCGAGCATGGCCGCTTCGGCTTGCGCGAGCGTCTCCTCACCGGTCGGATACAGGCAGCACGAGTACTTCAGATGCGGCCCGAGATGCGCGTGGAAGAACGACGCCGGCACCTCGTAATGCTGCGTGTTGGCGGCTTGCGTTTCAATGGCGATGGGGCTCGCGCGCAGATCGTCGAGCAGACGGTTGAGCCGTTGGGCGCGCAACTCGCCGTTGCCGGCCGCTTCGTCGCGCAGACGCTGACGCATCAATTGACGCATGCCGAAGCGGATCACGCTGTCCGGCAGCCAGCCGCGTTCGCAGCCTTGAATGAGCCAGCCATCACTGGGCTCGGCAGGCGACGGCGGTAGGGTGTGGTCGGTAGTGGATACGCTCATGAGGCTGACTCCCTGTCGTTATTCTGGACTTTTGAATGTGCGCGTGCGCGGCGGTCGCTTGTTCAATGCCGCGGCGGCCATGGAATCAGCGCGCTGGTGGTACGCATGTAATCGGCGTAACCAGGGCGCCGTTTTGCCATGCTTTCTTCGAGCAGCGGAATGCCGGAGAGCTTCAGCAACAGAAACGCCATCAGGACCGGCGGCAGCAGCGTAAACCAGGCCCACGGCGTGCCGATCGACAACGCGATATAAGCGACCCAATGCACGCATTCGAAGAAGTAATTCGGATGCCGCGAGTAACGCCACAAGCCGACGCGGCACACTTCGTCGCGATTGGCCGGGTCGGCCTTGAAGCTTTGCAACTGGCGGTCGGCCACGGCTTCACCGGCCACGGAGACGATCCACACCACGACGGCCAGCACCACCCATCCAATAGCCGGCGCCGTGCCGCGGTACGAAGGCACGAGAAACGCGAGAGACAGCAGCATCGAAATCACGACTTGCAACTGGAAAAACCAGAACATTTTGCTGGCCGCCTTATCGCCCCACTCTTCGCGGAAGCGGTGATAGCGCGCGTCTTCGGGCTTGCCGGCGTTGCGTTTCCACAGATGCGTGCCGAGCCGCACGCCCCAGATCAAACCGCCGAGCGCCGTCAACGCGCGCGAGCCGGGGTCGCCGGTGCCGAGCACCGCGTAGAGCACCGCGACGAGGCCGAGCGAATACGCCCAGACGGGATCGACCATGCCGGCGTTTTCGCTCTTTAACTGCCACGCCCAGACCGCGCTGAAAATCGCGACGAGTCCGATCAGGGCAATCACGGCGGTGGCAAGCGGCGGCATGGTTTCCTCGTTCAATGGCGATGCGGGTTATACGCTGCGACGGTGGTATCGGATGCGCGCGGCGCGCCCGCTAGTCCTTGTCGCCCGGCGAGGCAAAGCCCGGCTTGCCCAACTGGTCGGGCCGCTGCGGCACACGCCTGAAACGCGAGATGTCGTAGCCCATCGCATCGAGCCGCGCCAGCAAGGCCCGATACGTGTCGTCGCTCATGTCCGGCTCACGCGAAAAAATCCAGCCGAGGTTTTTGCCCGGATACCCGAGGATCGTGTAGCGATAGTCCGGGTCGACGTAAAGCGTCAGCTGCGTCACGTGAATGGGCCAGAACAACTGCACGCTCCACTCGCCGCCGTCTTTGCCGGGCACGGGCGTGTCGAGAAACTGGTAGTGCTTTTCCTCGGCGTCGAAGCGCTTCTTGCGGCCGTAGTACGAATCGTCGATCTTGCCGTCCTGGCGCAGTGTCCATTCGGCGCGGCTCGCCACCATGTCGCGCTCGGCGAAATACGGAATGTTCGCGATGACGTACCAGCGGCCCATATAGCGCGGCAAGTCGACGGGCACGGTGGAGAGCGGTTCGCTCGCACGCGGGTTGGGATTAGGCGGATCGTTGGAGCAAGCCGCGAGCGATAACAGCAGCACCGACGCAACGGCAGTTGCGGCGGCAGTGGCAATGGCATAGACAACTCGGCGCATGGCGGAAGCCTCGAACGTATGGCGGCAATAAACGTATTACGTTCGACAGGGCTGTCTGGATGCGCGCGGCGCCTGTGAATCGACACGGCCGATTCGCGCAGGAAACGCAGCCACCCCGCAAAGCGCGCTCGACCACCACCTCTCGCACGCGCGACCGTTGCGCGGCTCTGGCCTTCCAGAGCGACCACATTCGCCTAAACTGGACGCTTTCGTAGCTCAACTTGCCGACCTGCTGTTCAGCAACGCTTTACGCGAGGCTTACAGGCGGCGCGATCCGGTTAGCGTTATCGTGTCCGCAAAGCCCGCTCCCACGCGAATTCCCTCATGTCGATCCGCTTCAACGCCCCATTCACCGCCTTGCTTGCCGCCGCCCTGTTCGGCGCGACGACACCGCTCGCCAAAGCACTGCTCGGCTCGCTGTCGCCATTCCTGCTTGCCGGCCTGTTCTACCTCGGCAGCGGCTGCGGCCTTGCCGCGGTGATACTTGCGCGCCGGCTGAAAGGCGGCGGCGTGCAGCCGGCCGGCCACAGCCGTTTCCCGTTCCGCGAAATCCCTTGGCTGGCCGGCGCGATCGCGGCCGGCGGCGTCGCAGGACCAGCCTTATTGATGCTCGGCTTGCAAACGACGCCGGCCGCCACCGGTTCGCTGCTGCTGAATCTGGAAGGCGTATTCACCGCATTGATCGCGTGGATCGTGTTTCGCGAGAACGTCGACGTGCAGGTGTTCCTCGGCATGGCCGCGATCGTCGCGGGCGGCGTGGCGCTGTCGTGGCACCCGGGCGCGGCGGGATTGCCGCCGGGCACCCTGCTGCTGGCCGGCGCCTGCGCGTGCTGGGCCGTGGACAACAATCTCACGCGCAAGGTGTCGACGCACGACGCGATGTTCATCGCCTGCGTAAAAGGGCTCGTGGCCGGTTCGGTCAACGTCGCGCTCGCGCTCACCCTCGGCGCCGCATGGCCGAAGCTCTCGACCGTGGCGCTCGCCATGCTCACGGGCTTTGCCGGCTACGGCGTGAGTCTGGTGCTGTTCGTGGTCGCGCTGCGCAATCTCGGCACCGCGCGAACCGGCGCTTATTTCTCGGTTGCGCCGCTATTCGGCGTGACCCTGTCATGGCTGCTATGGCCGGAACTGCCGCCGCCGCTCTTCTGGGTCGCCGCCGTGCTGATGACGCTGGGCGTGTGGCTGCACATTCGCGAACGTCATGAACATCCGCACACGCACGATCCGCTCGAGCACTCGCATCGTCACCGGCACGACGCGCATCACCAGCACGAGCATGATTTCGAGTGGGACGGCGACGAACCGCACACTCATCCGCACCGCCATGCACCCATGACGCACGCGCATGCGCATTTCCCGGACATCCATCACCGGCACACGCATTGATTTTTCGCTGGGCCGCGATGCACGGGCACTTGCCGCATCGCAAGACAAAAATCTCTGTGAAAAAAAATCAGACGATAGGCCGATTCAATTGGCATCGGCGCGCATCGCATCCTGTAATGAAACTCCTGTTGTCCGCGTGTCACCCGTCCAACCTGCCTGCATCTTTGGAGAGATCTATGTCGCAGCCCGAGCCTAACGTAGACGAATTAGTGAAAAGCATCGCCGAGGAAACCGACACGCCCGCGGAAACGGTCTCGAAGATGTACGCAGACAGCCTGGCCAGCTATCGGCAAGATGCGCGTGTGTTCGATTACGTACCGCTCTTCGCCGCAAAAAAAGTACGCAACCAGCTTCGCGACCATTCGAATCGCAAACACTGACACGGCGACGCGCGGAGACCACCGCCTGTTGAATCACCTATTCGCTTCGACCGACTCGCGCGAAAATTCACGTAACGCGCACTGATTTTTTTCCCGCTGATAGACTCTGGCCCAGAACATCGACTCGGGGGAGTTGGCATGCGGGTAACAATCGTAGGCGCGGGCATCGCCGGTTTGAGCACGGCGTGGTCGCTCTCGAAACAGGGACATGACATCACACTAATCGAGCAGGGCTCGATTCCAAATCCACTTGCCGCATCGGGCGACAGGCATCGCATGATTCGTCGCGCATACGGGGATGCTGATGGTTATGCGCGAAACATCGAAGAGGCGCTCGATAGCTGGGACCTCCTATGGAACGATCTCGGCGTGTCCCATTATGCAAATTGCGGCGTGCTCGGCATTTCGCAATTCGCAGGCGATGGCGCCGAACAGTTCCGCGCCGGCCTCGACCGGATGGGCTTCGACTACGAACGGCTCGAACCGCCCGACGCAGCGGCGCGCTACCCGTTTCTCGATCCAGCCACGTTTCGTTACGCTTACCTCGATCACGACGGCGGCGCACTTTTCAGCGAACGCATTGCACGCGATATGAAGGCGTGGCTCAAGATGCGCGGCGCCGACATTCGCATGCACACCAAGGTGCACGCGGTCGATCCGAAGACCGCTTCCGTGCGCATCGAAAACGACGAGATGGTGCGCGCCGACCGGCTCGTGGTCACCGCGGGTGCATGGACAGCGCAACTGTTTCCCGCGCTTGCCGAGAACCTGATGACGTATCGCAACACCGTCGCCTATCTGGAGCCGCCTGTGGATCTGGAAGAGGCGTGGTCGAAGGCGCCCGCGATCGTCGATATCGGCGGCGCGAGCGATGGCTATGTGCTGCCGCCGCTCGACGGCATTGGTCTGAAGTTTGGCGCCGGCATCAACAAAGCGCACTCGCCGGACCCCGAGGCGAATCGCGTCGCGGCGCCCGGTGAAGGCGATCGTTTGCGGCGGCTGTTTTCACCCCCGTTCAGCCGGATCGAAGAATATACGGTATCCGAAGTAAAAACTTGCGCGTACACATTCACCGCGGATAAACGCTTCTTTTCGAAGCGCATCGGCAACACGCTGGTGGTGTCGGCTTGCTCCGGACACGGCTACAAATTCGGCGCAGCGGTGGGACGGCGAATCGCGGAGACGCTGGAGACAAACGACGACGCCACGCTCACACGCTGGCTCAGAGCCGAGACGGTCTGAACGTCTCCTCGAACGCGGTTGGTGGCTCCAAAATTCGCCCGTGTTGTGGAGCTAACAATGGCGCGTCGAATTTCTTATGCTGACGGATTGGCAGTTTTCACTCAAAAGGAACCGCGCATGTCCGATCCGATTCAGATCCGCCCCGTCGTCCCCGGCGACTTCGACGCATGGCTGCCGCTCTGGGACGCCTACAACGCGTTCTACGGCCGCTCGGGCGAAACCGCGTTGCCGCGAGAGATTACGCAAATCACGTGGGAACGTTTCTTCGATAGCTACGAGCCGATGCATGCGATGGTCGCCGAACGCCACGGCCAGTTGCTCGGCCTCGTGCATTTCCTGTATCACCGTCACACGACGATGAAAGGACCGATCTGCTATCTGCAAGACCTGTACACGCTCGACAGCGAGCGCGGCAAAGGCGTCGGCCGCGCGTTGATCGAAGCGGTATATGAGCGCGCCAAAGCCGATGGCTCGCAGCGCGTTTACTGGCAGACGCACGAAACGAATCAGACGGCCATGAAGCTCTACGACAAGGTCGCGGACCGCTCAGGCTTCGTGGTGTATCGCAAAGCGTTGTGATGGCGCGCGGCAAGCTCGCATAGCACGCTGCCAGTTCGTCTCGCCGTGCCGCGCGCCCCACGCGGCGCGTCGCCTGTTTATGTTCGACCGATCACGCGGCCACCCTGCGCCGCGCGTTGTCCAGTCCGATTCTCGCCACCTTCCAGACCCGTGCCGCTCAAGTTTGCGTGCGGTCTGCCGTTATCGCCATTGGACGGAGCTACACCCGGCTCCACGCGGTTCATCGGCGAAACCTTTGGCGATCTCCTCATGGAGGGGCGCAAACGAATCGGAAACTGTACATGCCTTCGATCATCGGCATCGATCTTGGAACCACGCATAGTCTCGCGGCAATCTGGCGCGACGACCGCGCCGTGCTCATCCCGAACGCGTTAGACGAAACGCTCACGCCCTCGTGCGTTTCCATCGACGGCGATGGCTCGATCCTCGTCGGCCGACCCGCTCACGACCGCTTGCATACGCATCCCGAGCGCACCGCCGCCAATTTCAAACGCTACATGGGCACGAGTCGCACCGTGTCGCTCGGCGAGCAAACGCTGCGTCCCGAAGAGTTGTCCTCGCTGGTGCTCAAGTCGTTGAAGGCCGATGCAGAAGCCTTTCTCGGCGCGACGGTGAGCGACGCCGTGATCGCCGTACCCGCCTATTTCAGCGACGCGCAACGCAAAGCCACACGCATCGCCGGCGAACTCGCCGGGCTGAATGTACTGCGCCTCGTCAACGAACCGACCGCGGCCTCGCTTGCGTATGGCGTGCATCAACGCGATAGCGAGCGCAAGTTTCTGATCTTCGATCTGGGCGGCGGCACTTTCGACATCTCCGTGCTCGACTTCTTCGAAGGCGTAATGGAAGTGCGCGCCAGCACCGGCGATAATTTTCTGGGCGGTGAAGACTTCACCGACGCATTGGTCGAGTTGTTCTGCCAGCGCAACGGTCTCAAGCTCCAATCGCTCACGCCGGTTGCCGCGCAACGGTTGCATCAGCAGGCTGAGCGCGCGAAACGTCAGCTCACGCAGAACGGCGTCGACAGCGTCACCCTCGAACTCACGATCGGCGACAACCAGCACGCGCTCGAACTCGACGCGGCAGCCGCGGAGCGCACCTGCGAGCATTTGCTGCAAAGGCTGCGCAAACCTGTGGAACGCGCATTGCGCGATTCGAAGATCGCCGTCGCCGCGCTCGACGAGATCATCCTGGTAGGCGGTGCGTCGCGCATGCCGATGGTCCGCAAGCTGGTCTCGAAGATGTTCGGCCGCCTGCCCGCCGGACATCTGAATCCGGACGAAGTGGTCGCACTCGGCGCGGCGGTACAGGCCGGCCTCGTCGGACGCGATGCCGGACTCGACGAAATGGTGTTGACCGATGTCGCGCCCTATAGCCTCGGCATCGACACGGCCATGCAGGTCGGCCCCGCTCAGTTCGTGCCCGGTCATTTTCTGCCGATCATCGAGCGCAACACGATCGTTCCGGTCAGCCGCATGCAGCGCATTTTCACGGTGCGCGACCGTCAGCAGATGTTGAGCATCAAGGTGTTTCAGGGCGAAGCGCGTTTGACCACGGATAACGTCGCGCTCGGAGAATTCACGCTCGACGTGCCGCTCAAGGCAGCGGGCGAAGCCGGCGCGGATGTGCGTTTCACCTACGACATCAACGGTGTGCTGGAAGTCGAAGCCACAGCGTTTCCGGGCGGCGTAAAGCGCGCGATGGTGATCGAAGAAAACCCCGGCGTGATGACGCCCGAAGAAATCCGCCAGCGTCTCGCGGCGTTGAGCGCGTTGAAGATTCACCCACGCGATCAACTCGAGAACCGGACGCTGTTGACGCGCGCCGACCGTGTCTATGAAGAAACGCTCGGCGACCATCGGCAATATCTGGCGGCGCATATCGCCCGCTTCCAGGCACTGATCGAGCGCCAGAATACCGATGAAATCGCGCAGGCGCGCGGCGAACTGAGCGCGCTGCTGGATCGTTTCGACGTGCATGTGACTTACTGACCTTCTGACCGGCCATGAATACCATCTCCAACAATCAATGGCCTTGGGATGTGCTCGGCATCGAGTCGACTGCCGACGAGCGTGCGGTGCGTCGCGCTTATGCACGGCTGTTGAAACAACAACGTCCGGATGAAGATGCCGAGGCATTTCAGCGTCTGCGGTACGCGTATGAATCCGCGTTGCAGATGGCGAGCGGCGCGGTCGCGAAGGTAGCAGCCGCGCAGCCGCCAGCGAACCACTCTGGCGCTGAACCCGCGATTTTGATTGCAACCACGTCGGAGCCTGCAACCAGCCCGGTTACGTCCCGCGTGCCGATCGACACTTCTGAAGTCGAGGCCGCTGCGCGCGAACCCGACGCCTTTGAAACCGCCGTCCAGCTCTGGCACGACTTCATCGCGCAAGCGGACGACCTCGAGTCGCGCCGTTCGCTGCAGGACTTGTTCGCCGCCGTCGTCAACATTGCGACGCGCGACGAACTCGAATGGCAGGCACTGTGTCATTGTCTGAACGAGGACACGCCCGCTACGCTGCGCATGAACCTGAGCGCGGTCCTCGGCTGGCGGGACAACTCCGCGCATCTGCGGCGTCGCAACGCGGCCATCGCCACGCTCGCCTTGAACCGCGTGTTCGCCGATGAAGACTACGACGCGCTGCGTCTGCGCTTCACCAACGCGATGGCATTGCTCGAAGGTCCGCTGCCGCAAATGACGGCCGGCGCGCGTGCATTGCTTCGTGCCGGCGTGCGTGCCGAGATGGAGCAGTTGTTGACTGCTCTTGGCCGCTACCATCCGAATGTCGTACGGCTGCGGCTCGATGCCGAGAAAGTCGATTTCTGGGGACGTTGCCTCAAATTCCGCGTCGGTGCGGGCCGTCTGTTTGGTCCGGCGCTCGCATTGAACGCGTGGTGCGGCTTGCTGTTCGCCGACGCGTCGCTGAACCCCAACAGCAACAGATGGTTCGATCAGTGGTCGCCCGCTCAGTTGGGCATTTTTCTGTCGACGCTGATGCTCGCCTTGATGACGGTCGCCGCCACGACCGTGCTGCTGTCCGAGCCGCAGCAACAGCGGCTGCGGGCGTTGCGCTCGATCGACTGGCTGCGTTATGGCTGGATTCCGGTGTGGCTTGGCGCGACCACCTTTGCACTGTGCGAGGACGGCAGCGGCCGTTCGACATCGATCGCGATGGCCACACTAGGCGTCTGTACGATCTGGGCCGCGTTGATTCACGGCTGGCCGCCCATCAAGGAGCTCGCGATACTGGCCGCATTCAGCGCGACGGCGTTGGGTTTTGCGGGCCACTGGATCGGCACGGATTCGCATGCGTGGCTCATGCCTTATGCGCACGGTGTGCTGTTCGCGTTCTTCTTTTCGTTTGCGCAGGCGGAATGGCGCGGATGGATCGCGAGTCGGCCGCAGTTGTTTTGGGCTTGCGTGCCTTTGTGGTTCGCCGGATTCGTGGCGTTGATCGTGTTGCTGTTGCAGCGCGAAGTGCGCGCGACGCAGTTCGCGTGGGCGTTGTTTGCGGTGATGTCGGCAGCGGGCGGCGTGCTGGCGACGACGCGCTGGAACGACTTGCGCAACGCGATACCGGCGTTTTTCCGCGGGTATGCGAACCTCGTGTGGATGGCGCTGGCGATTTATAAGCCGGATATCATCGCCTGTGTGAGTGCGGGGTTGATGAGTATCTGGGTTATTGACGGGATCAAGCGGCGGCGGGAAACGCGACAGGCGACGCGGTAAGTCACACCCCCAAAAACGAAGGGGCACACCACCCAGTGCGCCCCTCGTCTCCCAGCTAATTGCGGTACTACAACATCAACCGCCCACCAAAACCCGGCTGAAAAAAACCTCAGGCCTCCAGCTGCTCCAGCACCTTCCCCTTGGTCTCGATCCCAAGAAAGTGCACCGCCACCGCCGCAAGAAACGGCACAGCCGCGAGAATATAAAACGCAACCTGCAAATTCCCGCCGATCATCGTCTTCGATACGATAGCCGGCGCGAAAATCGCCGCGACCTTCAGCCACGCGCCGCCGACGCCGCAGCCCATTGCGCGGATACTCGTCGGATACAGTTCCGGCGTGTACACATAAGCCGTGATGAAACCGCACGCCAGAAAGCCCAGCGAGAACGCGCAGCACGTCGCCACGACATACACCGACGAATCGTGGAACACGCCCGCCAGCAGCAGCGAAATCGCACACGCCACGAACGAGAGGTTGATGATCGGCTTACGCCCCACCTTGTCGACCAGCAACGCGCAAGTCAGCGAACCCACCACGCCGAGCACCGAAGCGGCCACCGCAAGATTCAACGCGAGTTGCAGCGGTGCGTGATAAATCGTGCGGTAAATCGTCGGCAGCCAGGTCGAGAGACCGTATTGAATGAAGCCGCAGGTGATCCACAACATGGCCACGGCCAGCGTGCGCTTCAGGTACGCGGGACCAAACAGGTCGCCCATGCGGCGCTTCGGATGACGATTGGCCATCGCTTCAAATTCAGCCGAGTGCGTGACCGGCGGAAGCGGACCTTTGACCGCACGTTCGAACACATGCACCGCAGCATCCGCGTCAGCCATCTGTTCACGTTCAGCAAGCCAGCGCGGCGATTCCGGCACGAGTTTGCGCAGCACGAAGAACAGAATCAACGGCATACCGCCGATAAAGTACATGGCTTGCCAGCCGAAACGCGGCACGATCCACGCGCCCAACGCATTCGACGCAAGCAGGCCGACCGGGAAAACGATTTCATACAAGAGCACGAAACGGCCACGGCCATGCGCACGGCTGATCTCGTTGATGTAAGTCGCGGCCACCGGCAATTCGCCACCCAGTCCAAGCCCTTGAATCACACGCAATACGACAAAAGCCGCGAACGTAGGAGCAAAACCGCACGCAATGCTGGTGATGCCGATGATCCCCGAACTTAGCGCGATCGCCTTCACGCGCCCTTTGCGCTCCGCATACCACGGGAAAACGAACGCGCCGATCAACTGGCCGACCGAACCGGAGCCGATCAGAAAGCCGATTTCCCACGGCGTCAGATGCCACTTCGCGATCAGGATCGGCAACGTGGCCGCGATGGCGATCACGTCGAAGCCGTCGAAGAACGTCGCGAGACCGATCAGTATGCGCGCGCGCACCTGCATCGAATTTTTGGGCAATCGCTCCAGACGCGCGATGATCGAGCCCCGGGTCACAGGGCCTGAGACACCGGCGCTGCTGCGGTCCCCCATGGTGTTGTCGATGGTTCTCATGCCGTAGTGCCGTCCGTAGATGTGGTTAGGCAAGTGCTGTTGAGGCGTCGGTCAGGGTGGCAAGGTCGATGGTCCGGCCTTGGTTCATCCATTTGCGCGACAGTTTCAGTTCGCGCGGCGTATTGATGGCGATCACGCCGCGAATCGCGCCGTCTTCCAGATGGAACAGCGTGGCGCGTTTGCCGGGCAAATCGCCGCGCACGGCCAGTTGTGCATCGCCTGGAATGTCGCCGAGAATCTGCAGATTGACGTCGTACTGATCGGACCAGAACCACGGAATGTCCGCATACGGTTCGAAGGTGCCGAACAACGCTTTCGCGGCGGCAATCGCCTGGTTCTGTGCATTGGCCCACGATTCGAGCCGCACGCGGCGCTTGAGCCACGCGCTCGGATGATTGGCGACGTCGCCGCACGCGAAGATGCGCGGGTCGTCGGTGGCGCCGAAATGATCGACCACGATGCCGTCTTCCACCTTCACGCCCGCGGCTTCAGCCAACGCCGTGTGCGGCGTGAGACCGATGCCGGCCACCGCGAAATCGGCGTCGAGCGTCGAGCCGTCCGCGAACGTAGCGCGAATGCGATTGGCGTCGTTCGGATGATCCGCGAGTGACACGAGCGACGCGTTCAAGCGGACGTCCACGCCGTTCGCACGATGCAGGTCGAGCAGGAAGCCGGACACCATCGGCGGCAGCGAACGCGCGCACAAACGCGGGGCGCCTTCCACTACCGTTGCATCCACGCCGAGCTTGCGCGCGGTCGCCGCGACTTCGAGACCGATCCAGCCGCCGCCCACCACCAGCACGCGCTTGCTGGCGCGCAGCCGTTCACCCAGAGCGACGGCTTCGTCGAGCGTACGCAGGTAGGCAATGTGCGAGGTCTTCACGAGCGACTCCGGCAGCTTGCGCGCCGCGCCACCGGTGGCGATCACCAGTCGGTCATACTGCACTTCGCGGCCCGACTGCGTGCGCACGATGCGCTGTTCGCGATCGATCGACGTCGCGCAATCCGGCTGCCATGCTTCGACGTTCAGCGCATCGAAGTCGTCGGGCTTCACGAGTCGCACGGTGTCGATATCCGCTTCGCCTGCCAGCACCGCTTTCGAAAGCGGCGGACGTTCGTACGGCAGATGCACTTCGTCGGCGATCATCACGAGGCGGCCGTCGAAGCCTTCCTTGCGCAAGGTCTTCACAACCCAGCCGGCCGCCTGGCCGCCGCCGATCACGACGATCGTGCGCGGCGCTTCGAGTCCGGCGTGAGCGGCTTGCGCCTTTGCAGCAGCAGCGTCCGTCATTTTTTCTGCTCCGTCATGAACTTGCCTTCCGGCGCCTTCGCGTTTTTCTGGCGCCGTGTATTGCCGTCGATACCGCCGTCGATCGCCCATTCGGCGAACACGGTCGGACCCGGTTCGAAATCGCGCGGCTGCCATTCCGGCGTGAGCTGGTCTTCGTCGGCGTAGTACTCGATCAGGCCGCCCGCCGGATTCTGGAAGTACCAGAAGTAAGCCGACGACACCGGATGACGCCCCGGCCCGAGTTGTGTATCCCAGCCGCAGCGGCTGATATGCATGCCGCCGCCGAACACTTCGTGGATGTCGCGCACGGTGAACGCGACGTGATTCAGGCCGCGCTTACCGTTGGGCAAGGCCAGCAGGAAAATGTCGTGATGGCCGCCGTGCGGTGCGCAGCGCATGAAAGCGCCACGGCCCGGATAACGGTCCGACATTTCGAAGCCGAGCAGGTCCTGATAGAACTTTTCCTGCTCGGCGAGTTTGTTCGTGAAGAACACCACGTGGCCCACTTCGACCGGTTCCGCACGCTCGTAAATCGGCGAAGGCTGATCGACGCGCAGCGTCTGGCCCCACACGTTCGACGGCGAGCCGTGAATGTCGAGCGCGCACTTGCGAGTCACTTCGACGCGAATCGCCATGCCGTTCGGGTCGATGCAGCCGACGGCGTCCTCGGTTTCGAAATGACCCGGCTGACCGGCAAAGCGGCCGCGCAGTGCGTCGAGTTCGGCTTTCGTGGCCACGCCCCACGTCACTTCGCGCAGCGTCGGGCCTTCTTCGAACGCGGGCGGCAGCGAGGGATCATTCGCATTCACAGCGAGGATCGTGCAGCCGTTCAGCGTTTCGAAGCGCGCCTGGGTTTCGTCGTGCGCGACTTCCTTCAAGCCCCAGTCCGCGAAAAACTGCCGACAGGTGGCCAGATCCGTCACGCCGTAAATAATCTGTTCAATGCCGAGAATCGTCATAACGTGCCTCTTGCGTATCTTGCGTATTAGTTCGCCCGGGGCGCGTCAGCCCACGCCAGCGGCGCGTCGTTCAAGCCCCAGTAGAGGCTCTTCTGTTGCATGTATTCGCGGATGCCGAGCCGGCCCTTCTCGCGTCCCATGCCGCTCTCTTTCCAGCCGCTGAACGGCGTCGAGATAGAGAACAGCTTGTAGGTGTTGATCCAGATGGTGCCGGCTTCGAGTGCGCGGGCAATCCGGTACGCGCGCTTGTAGTCGCGCGTCCAGATGCCGGCGGCGAGGCCGAACACGCTGTCGTTCGCTTCTTTGAGCAGCGAGGCTTCGTCGTCGAACGGCATGGCCACCAGCACCGGGCCGAAGATTTCTTCCTGGCAGATGCGGGCGTTGTTCGTGAGGCCTTCGAGAATCGTCGGCTGGAAGTACGTGCCTGCTTCGCGGCCATCGCCGACCGGGCGCTCGCCGCCGCATAGCAGGCGGCCGCCTTCCTCCAGACCCAGCGCAACATAACGCTCGACGGTTTCGCGATGCGCCGCCGTAATCAGCGGACCCATTTGCGTTTCGGAACGCGTCGGATCGCCCACGCGCAACTTGCGCGCACCTTCGGCGAGACGCTTCATGAACGCGTCGTAAATCGAGCGCTGTACGAACAGACGCGAACCTGCGATGCACGCTTCGCCCGACGAACTGAAAATACCGTAGAGCACACCGTTGACCGCGTGATCGATATCAGCGTCGTCGAACACGATGGTCGGCGACTTGCCGCCGAGTTCCAGAGACACCGGCATCAGCTTGTCCGCCGCGATGCGCGCGATGCCGCGGCCCACTTCGGTGCCCCCCGTAAACGAAACCTTCTTCACCAGCGGATGACGCACCAGCACGTCGCCGATCACCGAGCCTTTGCCAGGCACGACGCTTAGAACGCCCTTCGGCACACCAGCCTCTTCGCAGATGCGCGCCAATGCCAACGAGACCAAAGGCGTCACCTCAGCCGGCTTCAACACGACCGCGTTGCCACCCGCGAGTGCCGGAGCAAGTTTTTGTGCGTCGGAAGCAATCGGCGAATTCCACGGCGTAATCGCGGCGATCACACCGATCGGTTCGTAAATGCTCATCGTCAGATAATCGCCGCGCGAGGGCGTGACTTCTTCGTCGAGTGTTTCGAGGCATGCAGCAAAATAACGGAACGTGTTCGCGGCGCTCGCCACCAGCACGCGCGTTTCACCAATCGGCTTGCCGTTGTCGCGGCGCTGCAATTGCGCGAGCGCTTCGTGACGCGCCATGATCAGATCGGCGATTCGGTACAGAATCAGCGCCCGTTGATGCGGCTTCAAACCCGACCAGTCCGCACAGCGCCATGCGATATCCGCGGCTTCCACGGCGTCGCGTGCGTCGTCGGCATTGGCCGTCGAGATTTCCATGTTGACCGACTGATCCGCCGGATACAGGCTTGTGTACGGGTTGCCACGCCCTTGCCGCCATTCGCCGCCGATGAAAATATCGCCGGTGGGCACGAGGCTGGTATCGAAGTGAGTCATGTCGGTCATTCCAGTTTGCTTCAGCTAATCAACTGATGGCTTAAATCACGCAGCGCGCCGCGCGATTGCGTAGCGCACGCATCGCGCTATACGCGGTCAGCGCGGACGTCTTGGGGTTATCCGGCAACGGCTTGCCGCACATTTCCAGCGACATCTCGCCGAAAGCGCCGCGCGCCACGATGCGATGCACGTTGCGCGTCACGTTCGGATCGGCGATCAGTCGAACCGTGGTGTGGTCCAGACCGAGGCCGGCCAGCGCGATCGTCGCGGCCACGTTGGCGTTCTTCGGATAGAGCCGCGCCGCTTCGCGCGCGCTGCCTTCGAAGATCACCTTCTCATCGTTCAACGCGTGCAGATCGCAGAGCTGTTCCGCCGGCGTGCCGAGCCAGCCCGTGGGCGGCTTGCGGCCGGTGTACAGCACTTCGTCGAGACCGCCGAGCTTGGCCGCGGCCAGCGCATCCACGCCGCCAATCGCGCCGGAGAGCAGCGTCAACGTGGCGTCGCCTTCATCGGCCGCTGCGGACAGTGCGTCGAGCAGCAACATGTCGGACAGCGCACCGATCGATGCGACCGCGCAGTCCGTGCCGGCCTTCAGCAACGGCACCACGTGATCGACCAGCGCGCTATGTCCCGCGCATTCCAGCGCGAAATGCGGCTGGCTGCTCAACGCGGACACGGAGGCCACGACATCCACCGAGTCGCCCACTACTTCACGCACCGAAGCCATGTGACGCTCCGGCACGATCACGTGCGACACGCGCACCGTCGGATCGGCGGCGACCGAGCGATACACTGCCTGGCCGATCGCGCCGAAGCCGATCATCGCGACGTCGACGGGTGCGTGATGCCCCGCGTAGCCCGCATCACGCATGTTCGGGCTCCTGTTCCTTGACCGGCGGGCCGGCAAACGCGGTGGCGAACGAGCCGACCGACAGCATGTCCACTTCGACCAGCACCGGGCCGGTTTTCGCCATGCCTTCGCGAATGATCGCATCGGCCTGATCGAGCGATTTGATGCGGTAGTGCGTGAGCTTGAGGCTCTCGCAGAACTGCGCGAAATCCGGCTGATGCAGATCGACGTAGCAGCGGCGGCCGCCGTATTGCGCGTCCTGAATATTGCGGATCACGCCGTAGCATTGGTCGTTCATCAGCACGATCATCACGTTGGCATTTTCCTGCACAGCCGTTGCGAGTTCGCCGACGTTGACCATCAAACCGCCGTCGCCGACGAGGCAAACGGTCTTCGCAGCGCTACCCGCAAGCGCCGCGCCGATGCCCATCTGCATGCCCTGGCCTATGCCGCCGCCGAGCGCATGAACACCTGCACGCGGCGAGAAAATCTTCAGCATGCGGTTGCCCCACGTGCTGTTCGAAATCGTCACGTCGCGCACCCAGTTGTAGTCGCGGCCCACTGCGGCTTGCAATGCGTCGACGAGACGCTTGTACGGGCCGAGGCCCTTGCCCACATCGGCGACGGCGCTTTCGCGTGCGGCAGCGAGATCCTGTGCGAACGTCGGATCGACCTTGATGCGGCCTTCGAGCAGCGTCGCGAGTTCTTCAAGTACCGAAGATGCATCGCCGTGAATGAACATCTCGTTGCGATAGCCGCGGTTGTCGGCGAGCGCGTCGGCGTCGATGCGATACAGCGGTTGCGGCAACGCGAGCTTGTACTTCAGCGTTTCATTGCCACGCAGACGCGAACCGACCACCACCAGCGCGTCGCACGTCTTGTAGAAGCTCTCGACCGCCGTGTGCACGTTGAACGCGCCGAGCGTCGCCGGATGATCTTCCGGCAGCACGCCGCGGCCTTGCACGCTAGTCACGACGCCGAAGCCCAGCTTCACCAGACGCTCAACCGCCTTCGTCGCGTGACGCGTGCCGCCGCCCAGCCACAGCAGCGGGCGCTTGGCCGTTGCCAACGAATCGGCGAGTTGCGCGACACGCTGCTTGCAATGTGTGAGCGTCGTGATGTGCGGCGCGGCGAGATCGGCGGGCCATTCCACTTCAGCAGCCTGAATGTCGATCGGAATCTCCACGCTTACCGGGCCGCTCGGCGCGGTGAGCGCGACGCGCACGGCCTCGCGGATCGTCGGCAGTGCGGTTTCAACGGAACGCACGCGGAACGCGGCTTTCGAAATCGACGACAGCATCGACAGTTGATCCGGCGCTTCGTGGATATACGCGAGGTCCTGATCGAGGTATTCGGTTTCGATCTGACCGGTGACATGCAGCAGCGCAGTGCCAGCGGTCAGCGCTTCGACCATTGCGCCTGCTGCGTTGCCCGCCGCGGTGCCCGTGCTGGTGAACGCAACGCCGAGGCCGCCGGAGACACGCGCGAGGCCATCGGCCATGTTCACCGCGCCGGCTTCGCCGCGCGCGCCGACGTAGCGGATCTTGCCGCGATTGTGGATCGCGTCGAGGATCGGCATGTTGTGGATCGAGATCACGCCGAATGCGGTTTGAACGCCGCATTGCTCGAGAAAGGCGGCGATCAGTTCGCCAACGGTGGTTTTGTTAGACATGTCGTGCAACGCCTCCAGAAACATCGATATGACTGCCCGTCGTATAGGACGACAGCGTCGTAGCCAGATAAAAGAGCGCTTGAGCGGCTTCTTCGGGGCGACCGAAGCGGCCTAGCGGAATGTTTTTCTTGCGCGCCAGCTCGGCGGTCCAGTCTTCCCAGCTCTGGCCCGGCTGCGCTTCTTTCGCGTAACGGCGGCGCCATTGACCCGATTCGACGATGCCGATCAGAATCGAATTGACGCGGATGCGCTGCGGCGCGAGTTCCACCGCGAGCGACTTGAGCAGGTTCTGCACACCGGCGCGCGCTGATGAAGTCGCGACCATGTGCGGCTCGGGTTGCAGCGCCAGCAGCGAGTTGACGCAAACCACAGCGGGGTTCGCAGCGTCGCGAAGCATCGGCAGAAATGCGCGGGTCGGGCGAATCACGCTGAAATACTTCAGGTCGAGTTCTTCGCGCCAGGCCTCATCGGTCGTGTCTGCGAAAGTGGAGACGCGGCCTTGGCCTGCGTTGTTCACGAGCATGTCCGTGCGGCCGAAACGTGTCTGCACCGCTTCCGCGAACGCTTTCACGTCGTCGGCATCGAGCACGTCGCAACGGCGCGCCAGCAGTTGCGCTTGCGGGAACTGCGCGTTCAGCTTCGTTTCCGCTTGCGCGAGACGTTCGGTGTCGCGGCCGCAGATCGCGACCGAAGCGCCCGCTCGCAGAAACAGTTCGGCGGTCGCGAGGCCGATGCCGGACGATCCGCCCGTTACCACCGCTACCTGCCCGTTCAAATCGATCTGGATCATCAGAGCCCCAATGCCTTCATGTAATTGCTGCCCGACTTCGCGCCACCCTTCGGCCGATAGTTAAGCCGCTGCGAAAGTTCGTCGGCGGCGCGGCGAACCTTGTCGATCAGGCCGCTGTCGAGCAGCGACGCGTCGATCTCGTGGCGCGGAATCGTCGTCGTGATCACGGCGACGATGCGGCCTGTGTCGTTGCGCACCGGTGCGCTCACCACCGAAATACCGCGTTCGAACGACGACTCGCTGATCGCGAAACCGCGCCGCGCGTCGTCGCGAATCCGTTCGTACAGGTCGTCGATGGTGATCGGCGTCTGCTTCGTGAAGCGCTCGAGTTCCGGCTCGGGATAGAGCTTCTTCAACTCGTCGAGCGTCAGGTCGCCCATCAGCACCTGGCCGTGCGTCGTGGCGTAAGCCGGCAGACGCGTGCCCACGTTCACCTTCACCGAACTGAAAATCGGCGCGTGGCTTTGCGCTTTGGCGACGAACACGACATCGCGTCCATCGCGAATCACGATGTGGCTGGTAAGGCCCGTTTCGTTACGCAGCGCCTCGATGATCGGCAAACCGAGGTCGGTCAATTCGAGCGAGCTCAGATATTCGAAACCGAGCCGCAGCACCGCGACGCCGAGGCGATAGTTGCGGTCCTTGTCGGCACGCTCCAGAAAGCCGAGCGATTCGAGCGTTTGCAACAGACGGAACACCGTCGTGCGGGGAATCTTCAGGCGCTTGGATAATTCCGGTGCGCCGAGAACCGGCTCGCGCGGCGAGAACTCCGTGAGAATCTTCAGACCGCGTTCGAGACCGGGCACCCGGTAAGCGGTGTCGCCGGTGGTGTCGTTGCGGTCTTCGTCCGCGTCGCGCTCGGCGTTAACGGTGTCGGGCGTCATTCATTGGCTCCGTTGTCCGTCGCTCGTGCGACAGAACGTGTCGATGATCGCGGTGTACGCGGCGGGTGCTTCGATATAGCCGGCGTGACCCGCGCGAGGCACGACCTGCAGTTTGGTGCCCGCGGCCAGTGCGAGTCGCTCGCAGGCTTCGGGCGTCGTAATGGTGTCGTCGGCGCCGACGGCCACGTTGATGCGGCCGTTAAAGCGCGCGAGGTCGCTGGCTAGGTCGGCGTTGGCGAGCAGATGCGTGGCCTGCGCATAGCCGTGCGGGATCACGCGCGACATGTTCCAGCGCACCCATGCGCGCGCTTCGTCGCTCGCGTGAGCGGACAGCATGTTCGTGCTGCGTTTTTCAGCGAGGCCTTGCGGGCCGAGTTCGTTCAGCATGGCGAGGCGCTGATCGCGCTTCGTGTTACGCACTTCCGCAGAAGCTGCGCCGTACCCACCAGCCGGCGACAACAGCAGCAAACCGGCCACACGCTGCGAGTGCGCCAAGGCAAACGCGCCGGCGATGATCGCGCCGAGCGAATGACCGAGCAGCACGCAGCGCTCGATGCCGAGCGCGTCCAGCCACTCTTTCAACACACCCGCGTAATCGGCTGCGGCGGGCGATTCCGCCGCGACCGGCGTGGATGCGCCATAACCCGGCGCATCCCACGCCAGCACGCGGCGCGTCGCGCCGAGTCCTTCGAACTGCTGCACCCACGACGCCGCGCCCGACCCGATACCGTGCAACAGCACGAGCGGCAACGCGCTGCTGTCGGCGCTATCCACTTCGCGATAGCTCACTGCGCGTTGCGAGGCCAGCCAGATCTGCTGCGCCGGAAAGCGCGCAAGGCGGGCTTCGAGCGTAGCGTGTTGGTCAGCTGTAACGGACGGGACTGCGGACATGATTTCCTTCGCGGGTGTTTTAAAACTGCGGAAGCGTTTGAAGGCTTAGCGCTTGAGCTTGGCCAGCGGCGAATCCGGCGGATACGTCGGCGTAATGGGCTTCGGCGAACCGAGCATCACGCACATCAACGCGTCTTCTTCACCGACGTTGATTTCCGTGCGATAAACGCCCGGCGGCACCGAGATCAGATCGCGTTCGCCGAGCACCGCTTCCCATGTTTCGCCGTCTTTCTCGCAGATCACCTTCATCTTGCCGCGCAGCACGAAGAAAATTTCTTCGACATCCATATGAATATGGCTCGGGCCGATGTTGCCCGCCGGAATCACCATCGTCGAAAACGTAAAGCCGCCGGCGGGCACCGTGTTCATGTCTTTCGCGACGCCCGTGCCGCCCGTGCCGACATAGCGCATTTGCGCGCGGCGATACTTCGGGTCGTAGTCGGCCTGAAACTTCAGCGCGTCCCAGTCGTAGCGACGCGTTTCCAGGCGCGCGACGCGCGTGTCCAGCCATTGGGCAAAACTCGCGTCCGCGGGTTGGTCCCACGATTTGCGTTCGATATCGGCGTCCGCCATCTCTTTCTCCTTTCGATTCGACAAGATCAATTCATCACGAAGCCGCCGTTGACCGGCAGCAGTTGGCCGGTCACGAAGCGAGCGGCATCGGATAACAGGAACAGTACGGGCCCGGTGACGTCGTCGGGCACTTGTGCGCGCGTAAGCGCGCGGCCTTGCAGGTAATACTCGTGACGCTCGGCGGGCACGTAGGCGGTCGCCTCGACTTCGGTCAGTCCCGGCGCGATCGCGTTGACCGTCACCTGATGCGCGCCGAATTCACGCGCCAGCGAGCGGGTCATCGAAATCACCGCGCCTTTGCTGGCGACATAAGCGAGCAGCTTCGGCGCACCCCACATCGCCGTGTCCGAGGCAATGTTGACGATGCTGCCGCGGCCCGAGTCGCGCAGATACGGCAGCGCGGCGGTGCTCATCAACCAGGTGCCGCGCACGTTGACGTTCATCACGGCGTCCCACGTATCGACAGACAACTCGTCGGCGAACTTGCCGCCGGAGTTGGTGATCGCCGCGTTGTTGATCAGTGCGTCGAGCCCGCCGAGTTGCGCCGCGCCTTGTTCGGCGAATTGCTTGATGCTGGCGGGGTCGGCGAGATCGAGCGGCACGTAACTGACTGCATGTCCTTGCTCGGCGAGCGATGCTGCGAGCGCGCGGCCTTCGTCGTGCAGCACGTCGCCGAACACGACTTGCGCACCGGCCTGCACCAGCGAGCGGACGAATGCCGCGCCGAGACCACGCGCGCCGCCCGTTACGAGGACGCGCCGGCCGTTGAGCGCTGCGGACGCGTCGTTATGCATGGCTGTGGCCTGCTTCCGCCGGTTGCGCGGCGCCTGCTTTTGCCGCTTCAGCGCGATGCGCTTCCAGCGCGGCAAAGTCCTGCTGTGCGCGCTGACGCAACATGCGGCGCACTCGCGTCATGCCGACGTCGTGCTGATACAGGAATTCATGAGCGCGCGCGTTCGGCGCCATGCTTTCCAGCACATAGCGGTCTTGCTCCAGCACGGCCCAATGCAGACCTTCCAGACGATTGCGATACAGGAAGCGCCATGCGTCGCGTTGCCAGCCCGACACTTTGCGAGTGCGCCAGAAGTAAACCTGGCAGTTGTCGCCATCGACCGGCGTTGCAAAGCCGATGATCCCGAAGCTGCCGCCCGGGCCGAACTTCTTCTTGTACGGAATCGCGAGACGCATCCACAGCGTGCCGGTTTCGCCGAGTTCCACCCAGTCGAAATTCACATCGCGCTGGCCGACCTTTTCGAACATCAGTCCGGTTTCGGTCTTGCGCACGCGCATGTCGGCCTGCTTGTCGCCTTCGGCCATCGAGTGCGACGTCGCATGCAGATAGGCGCCGTGCATCGGGTCCATCACATTGTCGATCGCGTACTGGTAATTGCACTTCCAGTGCGACATGCACAGGAAGCTCGCGTATTCCTCACCAACCAGTTCTTCCGGCAGCACGAGCGGCGTGGGTTCCTTGTGCGCTTCGTCGCCGAACCACAGGAAGATCGCGCCTGCATGCTCTTCGACCGGATACGACTTCACGCACTTCTGGCCTTCCAGCGGACAGTTCGAGACGGCCGGCACTTTGACGACTTCACCGCTGCCATCGACTTCAATGCCGTGATACCAGCACGCGACGCTGCCGCCGAGATTCCAGCCGAGCGACAGACGCGCGCCGCGGTGCGGGCAGCGATCTTCGAGCGCGCGGACCTGGCCTTCCTTGTCGCGCCACAGCACGATCTGATCGCCGAGACGCGTGATGCCGACCGGCGCGTCGCCGACTTGCCAGCTCGGTGCAACGGGATACCAGTAGTTACGCAAGCCCTTGTCCAGATAGGACTGGATCGGATCTGCCGCGGCTTGAGTTGTATTGGGGGACGTCATGAAGAGACTCCGGATACGAATGCGATGAACGTGTTCGGGATAGCGCGCTTATTCGGCGAGCAGGCGGAATTCGGCGGCGAGGCGCTCGGCGTTCCACGTGCTGCCTTCCGGGGTGCGGAAGCCGACGCGGTTCAAACCGTCGACCACTTCCTGCAACTCCACCGCACCCGCTTCGAAGACTTTTTCGAGCGCGTCGCCGAAATCGTTCTCGTATTGCGTCGGCTCGGCCTTGCGCGTTTGCCAGATGAAGTTCTCGGTCTCGCCCGGCTTTTCGATCACGCCCTTGCCCGCGACATTGTTCGGCTGCGGCGCGAGCCACGGCTTCAGGAAAGGATTGAAGTTCACGATTTGCTCTCGCATGTCATTCCACCTTGATCTGGATTTCTTCACCGGCGAGGCGCACCGAGTACACCTTCAGGTCGCGGCCACCGGGCTCTTTCAAGCATTTGCCGGTCGGGATATGGAACACGGCTTCGTGCAACGGGCATTCGACGGTGTCGCCGTCGACAAAGCCCTGCGTCAGCAACGCGTACGCATGGGGGCAGACGTTTTCCAGCGCGTACAGCGCATCGCCCACCTTGTAGATGCCGATCTCGGTGCCGTCGAGCTTGAACTCGAGCGGCGCGTCATCGGACAGGTCGCCGGCATGGCCGGCGCAGCGCCATTGTTCAGTCATTTCTCGCCTTCTCCTGAAGCCCTATGTTCCATACAAGGAACATCAGTTCGTGTATGGATAATTATAGGAGCGGCTTTGGCCAGAGAAAATAAAAATCTCGACTGGTAGGGGAAAACACCGAGTGTGGCGCTTGCAAGACAACGTCATGGGAACGCGCGCCAAAGGCTCCGGTCTTCGCAAAGCCTTATCAGGCAACGGTTTCGGCCATATTTTCAGACGAATCCGCCAGCCCTTATGCGGGTTTGTACGGGGTCCGAAAATTTATTTTGACCACTCACAGAGTCACTATACTTTTCCATAGGCGATACAGACGCCCATAGGTGGAACATAAAGCGTAGCAGTTTTGGCGCATAAACCCCAGAGCTGCATTCAACCCAAAGCAAGGATCAGGGTCGACGAATCTGGCGAGAGCTACCCGTCGCGTGATCAGGAGAACCAACGGTGAAGCACATCATTGCGGCCGGCTTGACGGCAATCTGCGCAACGACAGGCGCATGGGCGCAAAGCAGTGTGACGCTATACGGCAGCCTGGATGCCGGTGTCGCGTATATCAGCAATGTAGGCGGCCATTCGAAGTGGATGGAAGAACAAGGCAACATGCAGCCTGACCGCTGGGGCCTGAAGGGCGTGGAAGATCTGGGCGGCGGCCTGAAGACGATCTTCCAGTTGGAAAACGGCTTCTATACGAACACCGGTGCATTTGCTAAAGCCGGCGTGCTGTTCAATCGCCAGGCGTTTGTCGGTCTGAGTTCAGACTCGATAGGAACGGTGACCCTCGGTCATCAGACGCCGTTCAGCTTCGACGTGTTGGGTCCGCTGAGCACGGCTTATCTGGCGGCGAGCTGGTACGCGTTTCACCCGGGCAACATCGACGAACTCGCCGACACGGGCGTGGTGCCGTTCGACAATTCGGTGAAGTTCCGCTCGGCGAGTTTCAGCGGCTTCCAGGTCGGCGCGATGATGGGTCTCGGCAACACAACCAACTTCTCGACCGGCAAGACACTGAGCTTTGCGCTTAGCTATGCGAACGGTCCGTTCAAGGCCGGTGCGACGTACGCAAACGAGCACGACCGCACGCCGTCGATCGTCACGACGGGCATCACCAACTTCCAGGGCGTGGCCGCTGCGACCTATACCGCCGACAAGGTCGAGAACATGGGTGCGGGCGCCTCATATCAGTTCGGCAAGCTGCTGGTGCACGGTTTGTACACGCGCGTGAAACTCGAGTCGGGTTCCCACTCGAATACCTATCAGAGTTACGACGTCGGCGCGAATTACCAGTTCACGCCGTTTAACACCCTGGCCGGTGGCGCCGCGACGACGACATTGGCGGGGCATCGCTGGACGCAGTTCGAAATCGGCGACATCTACGCGCTGTCGAAGTCGACGCAGTTGTACGTGAACGCGCTGTATGAGCGCGCAGGTTCAAACACGGATGCGGCGTTCTTTACGGCGGGTGTGTCGAGTGGACGTAACCAGACGATCATTCTGACCGGCATCCATCACTCGTTCTGATGCGCTGATGAGACTGTGATCCGAAGCGGCTAGTCCGGCAACGAACGCAGCCGGACTAGCGCTGAAGTGAATGCTGAAATAGAAGCGGAATCAGCCCGCCGCCACCGACTTGCGGCGCGCCTGAACCGCCGTTGGATCGTCCGGACGCGGCCGGTAGCTGAGCCGCTCGGACAGTTCGAGCGCCGCCTGGCAAACTGCGATGATGAGCGGCTCGCGCTCTTCGGCTTCGCCTATATCCGAACGCGGAATCGTGACGGTCAACGCCGCCGCGATTTTGCCGCTCTGATCGCGCACCGGCGCGCTCACTACCGAAATGCCGCGCTCGAACGACGCCTCGCTCAGCGCATAACCGAGCGCCGCGCTTTCACGCACTCTTTCATACAGTTCTTCGACGGTGGCCGGCGTGCGCTCGGTGAAACGTTCGAGTTGCGGCTCGGGATACAGCTGCCGCAATTCCTCGAAAGTCAGATCGCCCATCAACACCTGGCCGTGCACCGTCGCATGCGCGGGCAAACGCGTGCCGACATGCACCTTCACCGAGCTGAACATCGGCGCATGGGTTTGCGCCTTGGCGACGAACACCACGTCGCGCTGATCGCGGATCAGCAGATGCGTGCTCAGTCCCGTGGCGTCGCGCAGGCGTTCGAGAATCGGCGTGCCCACATCGGTCAATTCGAGCGAACTCAGATATTCGAAGCCGAGCCTCAACACCGCGACGCTCAAGCGGAAATAACGGTCGCCGTTGACGCGCTCGAGAAAGCCGAGCGCTTCAAGCGTCTGCAATAACCGGAACGTGGTGGTGCGCGGAATGCCGATGCGCTTCGACAATTCGGGCGCGCCGAGTACCGGCTCACGCGCACTGAATTCCGCCAGAATGCGCAGGCCGCGTTCGAGGCCCGGCACGAGATAAGTCGATCCGCCGGCGCTCTCTTCGTCGGTGGAATCCTGGGACTCGGCGTCATTTGCCTGGGCCGGCGGCAACGCGTCTTCCTGCGAAATCGACGCTGCCGCACCGCGTGGCTTCGCGTGCTTGCGTCCCGCTCCTGTCTGCTCTTCTTTTGCCATCTTGGCTGCCGTTTCTGCTGTTCATCAAGGTCAGATCAGCATGATAGCGCGTGGCGCGCCGCCCTCACCGCCTTCGCCATTTCTTCCGCGTGATGCAGTGGCCACGAGCCGCGCGCTCGTCGATCGCCACCAAGCGCGCGTCGAACGCCGCATCGTGGTTAACCATGTCAATTGCTGCACCGCCACCATTTAACGCGGTGCTATGCTTTGAAGCGGTCCATTGCGCGAGGCCTCGCTGCCGCGCTTTCGCTCCGCTCAGGCGTCCGGAGGCCATGCTCATGTCCGATTCCATTCAGATTCAGGTTGCCGACTCGCACCTTTATCCGGGCTGTGCGGTGCGCATCGCGCACTTGCCCGAGCCGGCCCGAGGGGCATCCGCCGTTGTCGAATTCGCGGATGGTTCCGGCGCCAATGCCACCTGCCATCGCCGGGCGCTCGACGAACTCGAATTGATGGTCGACCGCTATGCCACGCAAAAGCGTCACCCAGTCGACACGCGGCATTGGCTTCTGCTTGCCGTCGACGCCACGCATAACAGCTGGCGCGTGAAGCGCCGGCTGCCTTAACCTGCATCTATAGCTGCTTCGAATCCGCAACCGGTGCCGCGCGCACGCCGCTCCGAGCGGCGCCCTAGTGTCCGGCACAGCCACTTCGGAACCCACTGATGACCGATCACGACTCCACCCTGCCGCCGAACGCCGACAACGCCAATAACGCTGATAACGCCCCCGACGACCCCGAACGCCGCCGAGTCCTTACCGGCCTGGCAGCGGTCGGTATCGGACTGGCGCTGACGGGCTGCAAAACCGACCAAAGCGTGTCGAGCACCGGCGCGCCGCGCAGCGCCGCCGACCTGCGCCTCGACGCCGCACTTCACGATCAGGTGAAGCACATCGTCGTGATCTACGCGGAGAATCGCAGCTTCGCGAACCTGTACGGCAATTTCCCCGGCGTCCAGCATCCGCTCGATGCCGTGAACGCAGAGCGTTATCTGCAACTCGACCGCGACGGCAAGACGCCGCTGCCGCGCTTGCCGGCCATCTGGGGCGGCCTCGTGCCGCAAGCGCAGGAAGTCGACGGCAAGCGCTACATGATCGGCCAGAAGGATATCGTCAACCTGCACAACCGCCCGTTCCATATCGCCGACGCGCAGGGCGCGCCACTGCCGACCGGTGTGATCACGCGCGACCTCGTGCATCGCTTCTATCAGAACCAGATGCAGATCAACGCCGGCCGCAACAACCAGTTCGCCGCATGGGGCGATTCCGGCGGCCTGGTGATGGGGCATTACCGTAATTCCGCCGACACGCTGCGTCTGTGGAATCTCGCGCAGCAGTACACGCTGTGCGACAACTTCTTCATGGCGGCTTTCGGCGGCTCGTGGCTGAACCACATCTTTCTGATCTCGGCGCAGGCGCCGTTCTATCCCGACATTCAGAACAGCCCGGCGAAGAAGATGGTGTCCGTGGTGGAAGGCGACGATCCGACCGGCGCGCGGCTGAAGCAGTCGGAAGAGTCGCCCGCTTCCGCGCTCGACGGCCCGCCGAAATTCGTCAACGACGGCGCATTCACCGCCGACGGCTACGCCGTCAACACCATGGCCCCGCCGTATCAGCCAAGCAATGTGCGGCCCGCTGAAGGCGGCAATCCGGCCTTCGCGGACCTGTCGAATCCGCGCGTGCTGCCGCCGCAGAATTACGCGACGATCGGCGACCGGCTGACCGACAAGGGTGTCGACTGGGCATGGTACAGCGGCGCGTGGCAGTACGCGTTGGAGCATCAGGACACCGGCGCCGTGCCCGACTTCCAGTATCACCATCAGCCGTTCAACTACTTCACGAATTACGCGCCGGGCACTTCGGCGCGGCGCAAGTATCTGCGCGACGGCGGTCTCGGCAACGACGCATCGACCAACCACCTGATCGCCGATATCGATGCAGGACGCTTACCGTCGGTCACTTTCTACAAGCCGCAAGGCGATCTGAACATGCACGCGGGTTACGCGGATGTCGCATCGGGCGACCGTCACATCGCGACGGTGATCGAGCATATTCAACGCGGGCCGCAGTGGGCGAACACGGTCGTGGTCGTCACCGTCGACGAGAACGGCGGCTGGTGGGACCACGTGTCGCCGCCGAAGGGCGATCGCTGGGGTCCGGGTTCGCGGATTCCCGCGCTGGTGATTTCGCCGCTGGCGAAGAAGGGTTACGTCGACCACACGGTGTACGACACCAATTCGATTTTGCGACTGATCAGCCGCGTGCATGGCCTCGCACCGCTCGACGGCGTGGTGGCGCGCGATCGGGCATTCGCGAGCAACGGACTCGCGCCGCTGGGGGATTTGACAGGCACGTTGGATCTGGCTTGAGCGCTTGAACGCTGGAACGTTCGTGACTTGGAATGCCTGCGGCGCGCGCGGCCCCAGGCATTTCAACTCGAATTACTGCGGCTTCGACTGCGCAGCGCCGTGCAGTTTTGCAACCACCGCATCTGCAATCTGCTGGGCCGTTTTCTTGATCGTCTTCTTCTCGTCGCCGCTCGCCATCACGAACTTGGCGGCGATCACGTACGGATTCAGTTTGATGGCGGCGCCCGGCATGCCCTTGCTGTCGGCTTCGTCGACGGCCTGATATAGCGGCGGCAAATCAGGCGCGCCGAGGCTGTCGCACGACACCGCCACCTGAATGTCGTTCTGGCCGGCGCCGAAACCGACCATCGCACGCCTGAGGCGATTGCCTTCGTCGACACTCAAAAACACGCCGCGCACTTGCCAACCGACAGTCGGCAGCGGCTGACCCGGCACACTGCGGTGCGCATCGACGCCCGCCTTTTTCAGATCGTCCGTTAGCGCGTCCGCCATTTCGTCCACGATATGTTTGGCGTGGTCCTGCGGATTCTTGTCCTGGCCCATCGGTCCCGGTCCGCTCGGCAGCAAGCCGCGCAGGCGGCGCACCCGTTGGCCCGGTCCGCTGTCCGGCGTCACGTTCGCGACGTCCAGATCGAAGTCGGCGACATAGACGACCGGGGCGGGCGCCGCGAACGGCGCACTGTCCGCTTCAGCGTTGACGGAGGCCACCGCGCTCAGGCATCCCACCATCACCGTGCATTGCAGAAATCGATGCAACATGGCGTGCCTTCGCGAACGTCAACAGGACGCGGCTATCGTACAACCGCGCGCAGCATGCGTCCGTTTTTTCGTGCCCGATCGTCATACGGTTTGTCTTGCATAACGCCCGTTGCAGCATAGACTGTTAAAGCACAACTTCGCATTTTGTACGGAACCCGCCATGCGACTGACCATCCTGATCAACGGTTCTGATCCCACCGTCAGCCACGACTACGCTGTGTTATGGCTCGACACCGACGAACACCGGTGGTCGAGAGAAGCACATCAAGGGATCGATCTGCCCCCCTGGGGCGAACTACGCGACGATAACGGCGTGACGACTCTCTGTGCGCCTAGCACGGATGCGCCGCTGTGCACGCTGCGCGGATTGCACGTGGACCGCAAGCAGCGCGTGAGCGCCGCGCAAGGCGCCGCGGCATGGACCGCCCTGCCGACGCGCGCACCGACCAGCGGTTTCTGGCGTCTGCAAGCAGTGGACCGCCAACAGGTCCGCGCCGAACACAGCGTGTTCGGCAATTAGGTTTCAGCACTTATTTTTATCGGTCGAAATGACGCATGCGCGAGCGGGCGGTCCGCTCTCGCATGCGTCATTTCGTACGTGCGTTCGTACGCCGCTTTTTTGATTCTCTGATTGCCATTTTGTCGCTCGCGCATTTAAGGTCGCCTTAAGTTTGCGTGAGTAGAGTTGGAAATCCACGCATTAGGGTCGCTGCAAGGCGGCCCGTTTTTTTTGGCGCGGCGAGATGTAGACGTCTCCGTGCGCGCCACGCGGCATCTTGTTCATGAGAGCGCTCCACGCGCGAATCCGTTTTCTCCTCCGGTGTTTCCCCTGCATTTCACGTCGCGCGAGATGGGCTCGCAACGCTATACTTGCGCCCCCATCCCTCGACTGACTGACACATGAAGAAGTGGTTTGCCTGTCTGTTGTTCGCCGTTGCCGCTCACGCCAGCGCAGCGCCTTCCTGCACTCAATTCACACCGAATTCGCAATGGCCGGTTCTGAGCAATCAGAAGATGGCGCCGAAAACGCGCATGCTTTGTTATAGCGATTTCGCGGTTTTGCATTCGGGCATTACGCACGGTCCGCTGTGGTCCGCCGAACATCTGACGCGCGATCATATCGAGGCCGCCAAAGACATGGTGCGCACCAACAAGTTCTTCGAAGACGCGCGCCTGCCGGACGGCGAAGGCGCCACGCTCGCGGACTACAAACGCAGCGGATTCGATCGCGGTCACATGTTATACCCGGTGAAAAATATACTTAACGCGGCATAGCAAAGTTTGCATTTGAGTATTTATACTCGACACCCTATACTCGGTCGCCAATAATCCAAATTGGGAAGCTATGACCGTACGAAAAATAGCGGCGTGCCTGACAGCCTTCTTGCTGCTCTCGATCGGGGTCACTGACAGTCGCGGCCTACGAGACTTCGTAAAGCTCGCTATGCCGCATGAAAGGCAAGAGCACCCCGCTAATCCCCTCGGGCGGAATGAAGCGCTGGCTCTATATTCGTCGCCGCAGAAGCAGCTTTCATTCGAAGCTTGTATCGAACAATTCCCGGCGCGAAAGCCACTAGACATTGGTCAGGTCGCGGCATATATGAAACCATTGGCGCTGTGTTCGGACAACTTTGCGGTGGTGTACTCGAAAACCAGCAAAACGCCGCTGGTGGTTGTCGAGCGGCTGACAGCGGCCCAGCTTCAGGATGCCAAGGGTGAAGAAAGGACCAATCAGTTCTATCCTGACCCGCGCATTCCCCAAGGCGGTCGCGCGGAACTGAGTGACTACCGGGGCCAGCACCCGTCATTGGACCGAGGGCATCAGGCGCCAGCCGCAGACGCACCAAATCAGAAGGCAATGGCTCAGTCATTCGCGCTTTCGAACATGGTGCCCCAAGACCCAACAAATAACAGAAAGGTCTGGAACAAAATCGAAGGCGACGTCCGGAAGTTTGCCCGACGAGCGAAAGGAAACGTCTTCGTTTTTACCGGCCCGCTCTTTGATCAGGGCTACTCGACAATTGGAAAAAACCAGGTGTGGGTGCCCACCCGATTGTTTAAGCTGGTGTATGACGAGTCTTCACGGCGCGCGTGGGCTTATGTTCTTCCCAATGCTCAAACTGGGATCGAACGGCCTTTGGACTACGCAACGTTCGTGAGCGCCACCGGCCTGCACTTTTTGGACGATCTGCCGGTGGTCGGTTCGGTCGGCCGCTCCTGAAGATCGAGGGTTCATCATCCCAATGATTTATACGGAATCTGTTCTCGTCCGGGACAATATCCGTGCAGGCACACCGACCATCTTGCTTCTCGTTGGCTCGGTGCCGTTTGAACCACTTCTCGAATTTTTCCGAGAAAAGTGCGTTTCTCTTTCCTCCGAGCGCAGCTACGCCCAAGCAGCGGGGCGGTTCATCGAATGGCTCTCGGTGCGGGCGGATGAGTTCGAGGAGACATCGAAACGTAGCCTGCTCTACACGGCATTTGTCCATGACTTACGCTTTGGCACATACCAAAATTGCCTGGACGTCCACGGGCTGAACTGGACGCCGACCAGTCATCAAAATCTTAAACGGCTAATAAACGCACTTTTGGAGTTGAGCGACTGGTTAAGCCGCCGTCATAGCGCCACGATGCTGAACCCAATTCATCATCAAGCATCGGCCGCCGACCAACTTATTTTCTGGCGCAAATGGAATAAACAGAAGAGCGGTTCTCTCTTGGCGCACACGAAGAGTCATCGCCGAGTTGCCGAAAGTGTTTTCGCAGTGCGCCAGGCTGGCTTGCCTAGGACGCGGAATGGGATGCTGGAAGAAGCCAAGGCTTTTCCAGCCGACCGTCTGAATGATTTGCTATGGAATGGATTTGCCAATCCCGGTAACGAAGGCGACCCACGACCATGGGTGAAATACAACTTGCGAGACATCCTCATTACGCTGCTGTGTGCCTACGGTGGTTGCCGCGCCTCGGAGCCCCTCCACCTGTGGGCTGACGATGTATTCGTAGATCCGGACCATCCAGACATGGCGCTTGTTTTGATCCACGACCCTAGCGATGGCATGGCCGAATACACTGACCCATTCACCGGAAACCGCCGAAAAATCGTCCGCGCCGACTTTTTGCAACGCTTTTGCGGAGGCCGAAAACCGTTGACTCGGGAAACTGGCCGTCGGCATGCTGGATGGAAAGGATGTCTGCTGACACACCGAGAACGCAAAGCTTTCCAGGTCATCTGGGTTGATAGGAATGCCGGACGGATTTTCCTGACACTATGGCGGTTTTATATTCAGTATGTTCGGCCCGTCACTCCGCACGTTCCTTGGGCATTCGTCACCAAGCACGGCCAGCCCTTGGGCGTAGAGGGCTTTGACGATTCGTTCAGGTCCGCCGTACGTCGTATTGGGCTAACACCTGCCAAATGGGCTGGTACGTCAAGCCACGGACTCCGACACCGTTACGGTCAGTGGCTTAATGAACTTGGCTTAGGCGACAAGGAAGGGCAAGTCGCGATGCACCACCTTAACTCCAAAAGCCAAGAGGTCTATCGCCAGCTAGGTCTCGCGAGGGTGGTTGACGCAATTGACAAGGTGTCAATTTCGACGTTGCCTGAATTTAAGGAAGCCGAATGACTCTGATTTGCCAGCTCGACCAGTATTCCGTCGCGACCAGCGAACTGACCGGCCGAACCATATATATAAACGATGCGCTTGACCAGTATCTCGTATCGCCCGTCATCAGTTTTGCAGACGTGGCAACGATTGCGACTGGCTGGCTGAGAAAGATCGAGGCGGCTCCTCCCGAAAGGCGTCCTCCGCCACGACTGCGTGCGGCGGTGGCGGTATTGGCTGAATGCCGGTCTCGTGAGGACGTAGCCGAGGCGTTGCACGCCGTCCTTGTTATCCAGTATCGCGATCGGTTGACTACCAGTTCAGTGCATATTTTCCAGCAACTGCTGGTCGTGCTGCTCCTGCAACTTTGGTCTTGTGGCGCTATCGCCTGGCCCGCGAAAGAACAAGTTCCGTTTTCCAATCCTGCGCTAATGCTGGCCAACCCAGGATTCACCGAACAACCCTTGTCCTATCTGACGCGGATTCGCTCGTATCTGAACAGAGGCGGCACAGACGACGCAGCCAACTTCCGATTCATCTTGGACCACATCTTGTCGCGGGCCGGCATCATGGAAATTGGCGACATTACCCCGAAAACGTTTTATCTTATAGAGGACCGTACTCGGCGCGGCAAACTGCGTTCCACTGGAATTCAAGGTGTGTTGAATGTCTTGCGAGAAGAACACCATCAGCAAGCCATTAGCTGGGCTCCCGAAGACTTCGGCTTTTTCAAGTCCAAGATGGGTCATCTAGCGCGAGACGAGAATTTCGCCTGGCTGGTCTCGAATGACCCCGCAATGGCTAGCTGGGCGCGGTTAGCCATTGAGCATCTAGAAACCAATCCAACAAACTTCCGAAAACGGAAGTCTTCTCTCAACAACTTTCTAAAGCATTACCTTGATCATCCGGAATTGCCGCGCAATCCGGCCGAGTATTTTGACGTCCGGCGACGGCCGGAGGCGCTGTTCGTCACGCCTGGGAACAAGGGCCGTCGAGTCATGGCAGTTATCCACGAATTCCTGAACGAAGTGCTCTTCAAGGTCTGCGCCCAGCCGAACGACAATGAAGTTCCCATCTTGATGCCGGGTTTTGTAAATCCACTTCCGAAGCCAAGCTACAAGAACGTGAATAAAGGCGAAACCCATAGGGAGGCCATGCCGACTCGAATGATTTGCCTTGCAGCTCACATTCTGACGGAGAACGACTTCGCTTGGGCCAAAGAAGCTGGGCGTATCAACGATGCTTTCCGATGGCTAAATCCGGAAACCGGCGAATTCGACACGGTGTGGAGCCCAGTGAGGGCGTACGCCATCCTGATCAAACTCCTGTTGCCCGCCCGAACCTACCAGGTACGCATGCTCGATAGTGGAGAAGGAGATACCTTTCGCTACGAATGCGACGATCTGTGGGAAATTAACCAAGGCGTTCATCGACCACCGGTTGCCGGAAAACCAATTGAACGTGGCGTGTTCCGAAAGTATAAGCGCAGGGATGGCACTGACGGCGCAGTGTTCTATTTCAATACCAATAAGACCGCGGACATTGAGAGCGTTGTGAAGGGCTATCTCATGCCTTGGGAGAAGAAGGACGCGTTAAAACTCCTGAAGGACCTGCGCAACTGGCAGGAGAAGTACAATCCGGTAAAAGGACCTACCGCGTGGTCTGACATCGTTGAATTAAAGAAGATCAAGCATGCCGACGATCTTGCCAAGATGGGGTCCAACTTCTTCCTGTTTCGTGACCCAGCCAACAAGACTCGTCCGGACCTGCCTATAACCGATACGCGTGTGCGCAATCTGTGGCTGAAGCTAATGGACGAAATGGAGCATCGCCTAGCGGAGGGCGGCGAAAATCTCAGCAATGGCGACGCTATTAAGTTGATTCTGGCCCGGGACCATACGGGGCAACCCACATCCGCGACCTTCGATCTGCATAGCCGGCGGGTCTCCATCATTACCGCCATGTACGAAGAAGGCGTTCCGCCGGAATACTTAATGAAGATCGTCGGCCACGCCACTGTTCTGATGACGCTCTACTACACAAAGATCAATGCGGAGACTTTGAGCTTGCGTATGGACAAGGCGTTACTGGAACGTCAACGTAAGTCACAGACGGAAATGGCTGGCTTCATTAAGCGAGCCAGTCGGCAGGAACTGGAGCACGCTGTTGCCTTTCGGCATCCCTCCGCACTGGACGCGACAGCAAGCGGAACTGGTGTGGGGATGCTGGTCATGGACCACGGAATCTGTCCTGTCGCGGCCAAACGCTGTCATGAAGGCTTGGCGGTCACAGACCCCGCCGTCGGCGTCACTCGCTATCAAGCTGTACCAGGCGGCGCTACGAATTGCACACGTTGCCGGTTTTTTATGACCGGTCCAGCCTTCCTCTTTGGGTTGGAGGCGCATGTAAATGATTTGGCATATCGGCTAAAGAAAGCCTCCTTCACGTTCGAGAAAGCTCAAGTGAATTTCGACACATTAGTCGACGCCCACGCAGCTGTTCTGGGGGAGAAGAGGCCTTTCCATCAGCAGCGAGATTTGGAACTTGCTGAAACTGCTTTCGAATCAGCGACAGCAG
Organism: Paraburkholderia phytofirmans; assembly: GCF_046028095.1. Classification (GTDB taxonomy): domain Bacteria; phylum Pseudomonadota; class Gammaproteobacteria; order Burkholderiales; family Burkholderiaceae; genus Paraburkholderia; species Paraburkholderia phytofirmans_A. Next base: position 270,245 of record NZ_JAQQDJ010000004.1, on the reverse strand, counting down.
AGGTGGACGGTATTGCTTTGAGCCTTCAGTCAGCGTAGCCCTCACCGAACAATGTCTTCACATCGCTTCCAGGTACCTTGGCGATGGTCTCTCGCTCGTTGCGGCGGGCGGCACCGGACAGCTGGAAGCCGTCCTGTCTGAAAGCCACGAATTCGATCAGCTCAATCGCATCTGCACAAGTGCAACGCTATTCGACGGCTTGCATATCAACTGGCAGCGCCCGAATCTTGAACGAGCGAGACTGTTTGACCGAATGCTTCGCAATTCCGGGCATGAACCGCGCCTCTCTTTGCTCGATGACGAAGCCACCCTTCATGTGGCCAACGCCATGGCCAGATTTCTATATGCCCGTTTGGACCTAAGCACAGTACACGCACTAGTCGACGGCCGTACCACGCTGCAAGCGCTCGGGCTGGACAAAGCCTTTATGGGCGAACTAGAGCGCCTAGAGCCCAAGACCTTGGCTTCGGCCAGATCTCCGCATGTATTGGAACAATCATGACCAAGCAATATGCCTCAACGACCCTCGACATTTTGCGAGATGCCCGACAGCTTTATCAGATGCACAGAAACATGACAACCAAATCGTCCAAAGTTGAGAACCTCGATAAGTTATGGGAGGTGCTCAAGATGATTCAGGACGAGGGCGGCAGAGACTACTCTCTTGCTGAAGTGGGGCGACGCCTAGAAAAGCTCGACGGACCAAAGACGCAGAGTCTTCGAAATACCCAAGGCGCTCACTATCGGGAAATTATCACCGCGTATGCGAACGCGGTCAGTGGTGCGACTCGATACGTGGCCAAAACCAAATCTAACGTGGAGCAGGCCCTAGCACTGATTACCGATCCCAGTATTCGATCGATCCTCCGGGTGGCACTCGATGAAGCTAAGCGACTGAAGGTAGTCAATGACAACTTACACGCCGCCTTCAAGACATTTCAGGTGGGAACCGCATTACCCAAGGCGGAGACCCAACGACCAAACCTGACTCATGAAAACGCCCCCACAGCGCTATCTCCGCGCCTGCTCACTGCTCTGCGAAAAGGCCTCGATGAAACTCGCCTTGCACAGCAAGGCTTGCAGGTAGCCGTAGACGGCAGCGTTCAGAACGATCATGGCGACAAGCTATTCCCCCCTTCTTTCGCTACCGCGATTCAGGCGATTCTAGACAATCATGGCGTCTCCGCCTCGAGCCGACCTCGGTAATGCATTAAGATGCAAATTGCAAACGGGATACGCTCGGAGCGCATCTAGGGCATTCTGCAGGGGAACGGAATTCGTTGGACTTGGTGTCCTCATAAATCAAGAACTTGCCAACGAGTTCGATCACGCGCCAGAAGAACGTGGAACCGAATGAACTAGACGCGGCGGACTTGTGACGCGATTCGTTTGATTTGCCGGAGTGTGAGAGCGGCCCGCGTTGCGCCGGTTGTGAGAGGCAGCGTGCGGCCGCCAGTGGCCGCCGCTGGTAACGGTGCCGGCCGTGCGGCATATCACTCCTGCACCGTAGTTTTGTCGCACATTTTGCATCATGCAATACGCATCAGACTACCACTGAAGTCGCGAAAGTGAGCGCACAATCAATATAAAAGCGACGAGAGGGTACCTCTCGGAGTGACGCAAAGGCGGGCAATGCATAGCGTTGTATAAACAAAGACGAGAGGCCATCAATGGAAGACCAAAACGCAGAAAACGCACATCGACCTGCCGGCGCGCCCGAGGGAGAAGCCGCCGTCGATCTCGAAGTCAAACGAGCCGCCGCTCGGCTTAAAGCGAAAGAGAGTTTGATTGCATCACTTGCCGGAGGTGATTTTTCAAATCAGCAAACGCGAGTCGCGCATATCCTTAATTTGCATCCCGCTGCGCGCAATAGTGACGTCACGCTATCTCTGAAATACTGGGAGACATTCCAGCCTGAACTGTACAACCCAGAAGGAATCAAACCAGCAGATTTTTTTAAACTCGATCGGGTTCCGTTTCTTGTTCGGGCGCGGGCGAAGATTCAGAACGAATATGAGTTGTTTCAAGCCGAAGACCAGATACGACGGCGTCGCAAGAGCCGCGAAGACGACATGCGTGAGGCGGTACTGGGTGATGACGCGCCAAGGCAAACGCTGCAAGTCTTCTCGGACGAGACTGGCAAGAACGAGGAGCACGTGATCATCGGTTCAGTTTGGGTATTGAATGGGCGTGCCGTCTATGACGTGACTAAGGCCATCAAAGATTGGCAGACTGGTTCGAAATTTGCGAAGCGTGAAATGCACTTTTCCGCGTTTGGCCGTGGAGATTTGCACGCTGTGGATGAGTACCTGAATATTGTGGCTGCGAACCGGGAGTATTTGAGCTTCAAATTGATGGCGATGCCCAAGCGCAACACCCGGCGCTCCATTGAAGAAATCGTGCGGCGGCTGCACGAGATGATGCTGGTGCGTGGTCTGCGTCACGAGATCGAGAGCGGGCGGGTTGGGGTGCCGCGCCACGTTGGCGTGACAGTGGACGAGGAACAATCGATTGACCGAATCGTCTTATCAGAGATTCGGAATACGGTAGCAGAAGGGTCGAACGTGCCCATCTCGATGGAGTAACACTTGACGAGCGCTTCAACGCGGTGTCGTCAAAAGAAAGCGCTCTTATACAGCTTGCCGACGTAATAGCAGGAGCCGCGAATCGACGGCTCAATTTTCGAGGCGATCGAAACTTTAAGGATGATATCGCTGACCGCATAATGGATGTTTTGGGCCTGCAATTGGAGGAAGGCGTCGCAGCGGAAATAGATTCGGCGGTGCTTTTCAAGATTTGATCCGCCTCAGGCAGATTCGTCAGTAACTTGTGAGTCGGAATGAGCCGAACAACCTAGAATCGCAGCACTTCGAATAGGTTAAGTACAACATGATGCGAGAGAAACTGTTCACCGTCACTGCGACGGCGAAGATCAAAGGGGTAAAGGACCGGCGCAACATTCGCCCCCTCGCGGACATCAAAGAGCGTATCGCATACGATCCAGGGACAGGCTCGTTCACGTACCGTATTGACTGCGACGCAGGTAACGCCGGAGAGGATGCTGTGTGGCGTTGCCGCAGAACTGACAACGTTGGTACCCCCTACGAGAGCACGCGTTACTGGGAGTTGGTCAAATTCGCGAGCGACCATTGGTACGATCCGCGCAAACTCGCATACTACTTTGTGACTGGCGCGTGGCCTCCCATCGACATGTGGGTCGCAGGTGGCAAGAAATTCGACTACTCCGCCGAAACACTCCAACTCGTGGTGTCTGGTGAACGCCCTCTGCGCGCCATGACTGCAGAATCAGATACGACCCCGATCGTATCGGAGACGCGCGCGCTGCAGCCGAAAAAAGGACGGCTCGCACGCCTGTTTCGCCTCTAGCCAACTGAAACGGATTCCCAGCAGATCGAAAAACTTAGGAATCTGCTGTCTTTGGCCGGTCGGGAGCGACATCGACGACTCGACCGGTCTCGCGATCCAGATAGGATGTTCGAATCCCTTTCAAATGCAAATCACGTACGGCGCGCGCGATAGCTTCGTTTGCGCGATTCAGGAACTCTTGGCTGCGCATGAAGCGTCCCAATTTGTCAGGCGGCATAGCTTCCCCACATCTGTTTAGTCTTATCCGAAGCATACGCGCTCGATGCCGGACTTACGAGGGTCCCACTGGGCGCGACCAAATAACCTCAAGTAGGAATTCGTTTTCCAAGAAGATGCGCTTTGCGCCAGCAACGGTCGTTCCAACAGCAGCACCTGCGTCCCTCGCACCGCTGGAGCCCAGTTGCCACCCGCCACCGCGTCGAAGCAGATACAGTAGCATCCGTAGCCAACCGATCTGTCGGACGCCATTGCGCGATGGTCACGCTATGCTGGCTTCGCCCCGCGTCTCTGTCCCAATCTGGTCCCCACCGTAAGGAATTGCAATGCTCGCCCACATCAGCTTTGCAGCGCAGCAGCACTTTGGCCGGGCTCCCGACAGGTCAAAGTGTCGCGGGGGCCCAACACTCAAGACCTAAGTGTATGCCAATAGCTTTAATGGCTTGGTAGATTCCAGATTCTATAGGAAAATACAATACCCAGAATTCAAAGTTTCTATTGCGCGATGAGCCTAAAACCAAAATTTATTAGCTTATTTTCGGGGTGTGGCGGCCTAGATTCTGGGTTTATAGAATCCGGATTTAACTGCGTACAAGCTTTCGACATTGATAAAAAAGTTATTGATGTACATACAAGAAATCTGGGAGATGCTGGAGTCGTCGCAGATTTGCGCGATATAACGAAAGAACAGCTTCTGAAATATGGCAAACCCGCGATAGTTGTCGCTGGATCACCTTGTCAAGGTTTCTCGACAGCGGGAAAGCGAGATCTTCATGATCCACGCAACTCTTTGCTTTTGCATGCCGGCCGGCTCGCAATCTCGGTCAAGCCACGCGTTTTCATTGCAGAGAACGTCGCTGGAGCACTATCTGGCGAGCATAAGGCGTATTGGCTTCAGCTAGAGCAAATGCTTAGGCATGCAGGCTACCACACCAAAACGTTAAAGCTCAATGCTTCCAATCTTGGTTTAGCTCAGCTCCGTTCGCGCGTAATAATGGTGGCATGGACAGGGTCAACTGATCCGGACTTTAAAGAGCCGGAATCCGACGCTCAAACTTTGGGGGATGTACTTAGCAACATGCAAGGACTTCCCCAACATGACCCGAGACGACTTGCCCGCGATTCGTCTCACTATCTAATCGCAAAACGTATAGGACGAGGTCAGAAACTTTGCAATGTTCGCGGCGGGAAAGCGTCCATACATACATGGGATATCCCTGAGGTGTTCGGTAGCACGACGCTCGATGAGCGCGCCCTGCTGCACGTGACAATGAAACTGAGGCGGCGTGAACGGATACGTGATACAGGCGACGCCGACCCTGTTTCGATTACCTCTCTGAAAAGGGAAATTGGCGCGGGTGCAACGAACCTTGTTAAAGGATTAGTTCGTCGCGGTTATATGCGAAAAATAGATGACGCCTACGATCTTGCCAATACATTCAATGGCAAGTATAGAAGGCTAGATTGGAACTCGATGTCCTTGACAGTCGACACTCGTTTTGGAGATCCTCGATATTTTCTTCATCCCTCCGAACACCGGAGTTTCACGGTGCGCGAGGCTGCTCGGATTCAAGGATTTCCCGATAGCTTTATTTTTGACGGACGTCCGGTCGATAGTTATCGGATGATTGGAAATGCTGTTCCGCCACCCATGGCTAAATTCATAGCGGACACTATAAAACCGTTATTCAAATGATGGGTTAGTTATCTCTGCCGTCTTGGGAAAATTGATGAATTATCCGGAAAGTCCAATCGACAGTTGGATCCAGTACTCGGTGGAATACAGTCAAAAAACAGTACGCCTGAAGCAACTCTACGAGCTTCAGGCCGAGTTTTTGTTCAATCAGTATGAGCCGACTAAAGCCGTCCCCGCAGACGACGGCATGGATTTTATCCTACGCTTGGATCGGTGGGTGGCAGGATTTGACCAACCCGAGCACAGGTGGAGTGCATTCCATGGCTTGCGCTATTTCTTCTTCGTCGGGCAGCATGAGACAGACGAACTATATCGCTGCGCCGTCCAGCACATCTTCCTTCGGTGGCTGTCCGATCACGCTGGGTTAGATATATTTGCCGAAGACTTCCCGACCGCTCTTCAAGCGGAGGCGAACTTTTGCTGGCCTTGCCCGGTCACGGACAGCTTGCGAATAAATAGTCTCTTGCATCGAACCGGCATCGATAGCCAATCTTTGAGGCCGGACTGGTTGAGCCTGAAACAACTCGGAGATCGGGACAAAATTGAAAAATACGTCTCAAAGAAAAATATCAAATATCTAGTACTCTTCGAAGACTTTGTTGGATCCGGCCAGCAATGTGAAAGAGCAGCGAAATTCGCCTTGCAGGCATTTCCCGGCCCTATCCTTTTGGTCCCTCTCATTGTTTGTCATCCGGGCGATGAGATCCTGCGGCAACTGGCTTTGGACTCAGGTGGTCGGCTAACCTACTCACCCGTCGTTGTTCTTAATTCCGAATGTCTGATTGGCGAGATGGTATCCGAAAATGAACCTAAATCTTTTGACGGTTTCAGAAAGGCTATGGATTATGGATACAAAAAAGGCGGATTCAATTTAAATGGCGGGGCCTATGGATACGACAAGGTCGGTAGCTTAGCAAGCTCGTACAGCAACTGCCCAAATAATACTCCGCCAATTTTTCATGCACAAAGCGAGACTTGGCCTTTCCCACTGTTTCCCCGAAAGAGGAGAGTCTAATGGCTACGCTCAGATTCGATAACCCATTTCATGACCTGTGGGTAACTGAGATATTGGACCCATGGGCTTATGTTCGTATGTTTAGTCCGATTCTGGTAAGTGATACGGAGGAGCTATTTTCTCGAGGCCATGTTGTGCTTAAAGGCAGACAAGGTAGTGGAAAAAGCATGCTCCTGAATCTCTTGGAGACATCTACGAGAGTAGCGTACGCGCATAGCCAAACGAAGTATCCTGTACCGTTGAAACAACGGCAATTTATTTCGGCCGGCGTGCAGCTATCAAGAGAAAATTCGTCGTTGGTCGCTGCACGTTCAGCGGAATTGCCGGAGAACCAGCGAGCAAATATTGTTGCGGCCAATTTTTCTGACTATTTAAATTCGCTTCTCTGCTTAGATCTTTTGAAAAATGTTTCATACTTAGCCCAAGAGCAAGCGAAAGACCACAAAATTTTGGAAGAGGTGCCGGTTAATCTAACTGGCGAGTGTCAGCTCTCACTCTTCGCAGCGTTATTTAAAGGGGAAGGTTGGTCAGGATTCGTCGATGAGAAATGCGCGACGATCGATCGGGCGATCGAGTGTCTCGAAGACCGGCTGCGCGCTCACAAAAATTACTTCAACCTTAATATTGATAAGTTGCCGGACGAGATCGAGACTAGCCGCTCCACCGCTGGCGTCCCCATGGCCGAATTGGCATCTGCTCTACGCGAGTCTGGGATTCTTCCGATCGAAACACTAGTGCTCCTGCGGATAGATCAGCACGAGGAACTTTTCGAATTGGAGAGGCACACGGGGCTCGGGCATGTTTTTAGGCAGGTGATAAATTCGGCGTTGGCCCGCCGTGACCCTCGGGTCGCATATCGGATTGGTACGAGACACTATGCTTGGAAGGCGGATCTGACTGCTTGGGGAAGTGGTGCTCCGCTGGAAGAACTTCGCGATTACAGCGTAGTCGATCTCGACGCGATCTTGCGTCGCGGAGAGCACACAAAGAAGTGGAAATTCCCCACGCTGGCGAAGGATGTGTTGCGAAAACGATTGGAAGGTGCGGGATTTAAAGTAGATGGCAACGACATGGAGGTGTTGTTTGGACGCTCGATGGAACCTGCTGATCGGGCCCGACGTTATATAGGCGGATCGAAAAGTCTGGTGCGAGCCGAGTCATCATGGGCTCCCGAATGGAAATCCTATCTTGATAGCCTTTGGAACGGCGGTGACCCGTTGGAAGCTCGCTTCGGTGAGGCGTGGTTGCGGCAAGCGATACAGAAGCGCCGGCGGATCGCGCAGAATGGCATGCAAGCTACTGGTTTGCCGTGGAGAAAGAGCCCATGGTGGGTGAAGGAACGAAATGAGATTGCTCTTATGCAGCTAGCCGGCGAGCGGCAACAGGCGTTAGTTTGGAGCGGCGAAAGGCAAATTATCGATCTCGCAGGTCATAATATTTTGGCCTTTATGACAATTTGCAAAACTGTTTGGGCAACGTGGCAGCGCCGCAATCCAGGAGACGCTGATAAAAGATCAGCACTTCCGCGCTTTTCCGTAGATGACCAAGTTATCGGCATCACCGAGGCTAGCCAGATTTGGTTCAAAAAGATTCAGGTGGGGTTGGAAGCCGATCAACGCACCCGTCTAGTCACTGTGCTAGGAGGTTGGTTCAGGCGTAGGATGCTTGAGGACCAGGCGCTATCGTACCCTGGACACTCAGGCTTCAGCCTACTGCAATCGGATATCTCCGCTGAAGATTTTATTGTGTCCATAATAAAATCCTGTCGAGATCACGGTGATCTATTGGAGTCAGCTCATACCACGAAGCATCGAGACCAAGCGCCTCGGCTTAAGTGGTACTTGCATCCCCTTCTTTGCCCATTATTCAGAATACCCCACATCAGAACCAAGGAGCCTATCTATTCGTCACCGCAGGAAATTCAGCTTTTGTATGCAAATCAAAAGCGGCAAAGCAAGTCCTTCCGCGAATCAAGCTCATTTAAGGACGACACGCAACTTGGATTGCCGGGGATCTAACAACTATGAATCTGAGACCCTGGGGCTCCATTGGCTGGCTGCTTCCCAAGATCGGCATCGAAGCATGGCATGTTATAACCTCTGCCTCGTTTGAGGATCGGTGCATCGCACTCGTCGATCTGATGAATTCGAACGGTCCTCGAATCAAATCATCCACGTTGTACAAGATCTCAAATCCTCCGTCGGAATCATGGACAGAAGCAGCTCCCGTCGTTAAGGCCAACTTCGACTCCCTCAGCGCCTCCTTGAGCGCGCAGAGCACCGCGATCATCGAGGCGGATCTCCTTTCTCAACTAGGGTCAGTACTTTCGTTGGACCAACTTAACCCCGATGGTTCTGAGTCCGTGGTTCTTGATATCACGACGCTGCCCAAGCGTTTCTTCCTATTTGCATTGAAACAACTAGTAAATAGCGCCAAGGTTCAGAACCTTGTCGTGACGTACGCCGCTGCTAAGCAGTATCCAGAAGCTGCGCTTTGCGAAAACGCTCTGCCTCCGGCTGCGCTCCAAGGCTTCGGCCGCGTTCAACGGCTACGAAACTCGCCGCGTATGTTTGTGGGAGTCGGATATACGGCACTTAGCATCGAAGGACTTCTCGAAAAAGCGGGGAACTCAAAACTGGACTTCCTGTTTCCGTTTCCGCCTGCTTCGCCTGCCTTTCGCAGAAACTGGTACCTATTGTCGAAGCTGATGCCAGCAGACAAGCCGTTCGGTACGGAGATTCACCGCGTTCATGGGATGGATGCTTTCGAAGTTTTTGAACGCCTTTATGCGTGGGGACAATTTCGCGACCTAGACCTCGTCCCGCTTGGCCCAAAGCCACACGCTCTCGGTATGGCAATGGCATCCATGCGGCTCGAGGGGACGGCAGAGCTAATCTACGCGCAACCTCAGTCTTATCACGTCAACTACTCGCAAGGGATAGCGCTAGATGAGACTGGTAGACCAAAGATATACGCGTATTGCCTGAAACACCGTGGAAAAGTACTCTTTTGAGATGCACACAACAACTGTGAACTTTCGCCGTTAAGGAGCCAAACCGTTTTCGGCATAAAGGCGCCAGGGACTTTTCGGCGTTTAGGCGCCACAAGTTTTTCGGCGTATAGGCGCCAGTAGATTTTCGCCGTGATGGCGCCACTGGCGTCTGAGTCGGGCGCTCGAACTTCGCCAACCGCTACCCTGCCGGCACGCATTTGCTCCGGAGGGTGGCTTGAAGAGGAAGTTCGAGATGTACCAATATCGACAGGTTCTGGTGCGAATGCGCCAGGGTGACTCTGACCGGGATATCGACCGGTCGAAGATCATGGGCCGTAAGAAGCTGGCGGCCGTGCGGGAGATCGCATCCGAGCGCGGGTGGCTTTCTCCGGGCAACGCTCTGCCGGATGACGCGCAGCTTGCGACAGCGTTCAGCCGCAGGGAGTTCCTGCCCGCGAGCTGTATCTCGTCGGCCGAACCGTGGCGCGAACAGATTGCCCAGTGGCACGACGCGGGCGTGCCCGGCACGACGATTCACAGCGCGCTGGTGCGCAACCACGGCTACGAAGGAAGCTACTCGTCCGTATACAGGCTGCTTCAGCAGTTGAAGGCGGAGCTCACGCCGGATGTACCGATGCGGCTGGAGTTCAAACCTGCAGAAGCCGCACAGGTTGATTTCGGCGCAGGTCCGACCATCACGGATGCGCACACCGGCGAGATCCACAAGACGTGGTTCTTTGTGATGACCTTGTGCTGGTCGCGGCATCAATACGTTGAGTTTGTCCGCGATCAGAGCGTTGACACATGGTTGCTATGTCATCGTCACGCCTTCGAATGGTTCAATGGCGTAGTGGGACGCGTCATCATAGATAACCCCAAGTGTGCCATCGTCAAGGCCTGTATCTACGAACCCGAAGTCCAGCGGGCCTATGCGCAATGCGCCGAAGGGTATTCGTTCAAGGTCGATCCGTGTCCGCCGAGGGATCCGGCTAAAAAAGGAATTGTCGAATCGGGCGTCAAATACGTGAAGTCGAGCTTCCTTCCTCTTCGCGAATTCCATGATCTTGACGACGCCAACCGGCAAGCGCAAGCCTGGGTGATGCACGAGGCCAGCACCCGGATGCATGGCACGACGCGCGAGGTGCCGCCCAAGCGTTTCGACGACGTCGAACAGACACTGTTGCGGCCACTTCCCGATGTGCCGCCCGAGCTGGCAACGTGGGCGCGTGTGAAGGTCCATCGCGACGCCCATGTGCAGTTCCAGCGTGCCTACTATTCCGTGCCGTTCCGGCTTGCCGGTAGAGATCTGTGGCTCAAGGCAACCGCCACCATGGTGCAGCTTTACTACGAGCACGAACTGTCAGCATCGCATGTCCGCCAGACTGCGCCAGGAACGCGTAGCACGGTGGCCGATCACATGCCGCCAGCAGCACAGGCCTGGCAACTGCACGACACCCAATGGTGCCTGAGAGAAGCGCAGCGTATCGGGCCGTCCTGCCACGCGCTTGTTCACGCGCTCTTCGGCGATCAGGTTCTCATCAAGCTGCGCGCCGTACAGGGCGTGCTGCGCTTCGCCCAGCAGTTCGGCGCGTCGCGCCTGGAGGCGGCCTACCGTCGCGCGAATCACTTTGGCACGCCAAGCTACAAAGCCGTCAAGCTGATCCTGCAGAAAGGCCTCGATCAGACCTGGCTGTCGACCGAACCCGTTGAATCGGGCGCGACCACCTATACCCACGGCGGCCGCTTCTGCCGCGATACCCAGACTCTTCTGATCCATTGAACATGAATCCAATTCCCGAACTCACGTCCTCCCTCAAGCAATTGCGACTGTCCGGCATCCTCGACACGCTCGAAGCACGCAACCGTGAAGCCATCGACCGTAAGCTCGCCTATACCGACTTCCTGACGTTGCTCATCCAGGACGAGATCGCACGGCGCGATCATCGAAAGCTCGACGCCCGCATGCGCCGCGCGAACTTCCGTGGCCAGAAGACACTGGAAGGTTTCGACTTCGACCGGCTACCCAATCTTAATCGCGCCGTCGTCCATGATCTCGCGACCTGCCGCTTCATCGACGAGAAGGTCAGCGTGCTGATCGCCGGTCCATGCGGAACGGGCAAAAGCCATCTGGCGCAGGCACTGGGCCATGCGGCCGCCCGGCAAGGTCACGATGTCCTGTTCATGACCGAGACCCGGCTTCTCGGCGCGCTGCGCAACGCACAGGCTGTCGGCTCCTACGAACGGCGCTTCCAGGCGCTTGCCAAGGTGCCACTGCTCATCATTGACGATTTCGGACTGAAACCCATGCGCACGCCCGAAGATGAAGACTTCCACGATCTGATCGCCGAACGGTACGAACGTACATCGACCGTCCTGACCAGCAATCTTGATTTTACGGAATGGGGTGATGCGTTCGCGACCAACAAGATGCTCGGCGCCGCAACGCTTGATCGCCTGCGACACGCGGCGTACCGCGTCGTGCTCGACGGCGAGAGCTACCGTGTTCCACGCCCGATGCCCGAGGGCAACAAATCAGCACTTGCGAAAGGAGATAAAAACAAGGATTCTTGATCCCCGTTCGAGCCCCGAATCAGGCGCCTTTCGCTGGCGCCATTACGCCGGAAACACCCGGCTCCTTTACGGCGAAAGGCAACAACAACTGAAGCGTCTCTGTATTCAGAGACGCTCCGAACCGTCAACTTAATGCTTAAGCACGGCGTCAAGCTCTCTCGCGAAGCTAAATGTCAGCGCGCTATGGCGGTGATGCTGTCGGCAACTCGACCTGTCACGTTACGCGCGGGCGACAAACCTGTCGTGTAAAGCTAGGCTCGCCGTTGACCTGCTTGACCACTGACACATAGCCTTCGTCAACATGAACGGTAGGAATATCGTCCGGAATATCAGTACAACTTCCATCTGCCGTATATTCCATAGCGGCAAGTATCCGCATTAAAGAATCGTGAGCAACCGGCCCATTCATAAGTTCCTGCGGCGCCACTACTAAGGTGACGGACACAATGAGGAGGGCAATCGGAGTGAATAGCTCACTCAATTCTCGTAGCCGCGGCCCGGCGATAATATTGCGATTACTGACCACGTTGCTGCCGTCACGAATGCGTCTCCACCAGCGGTGCAGCTTGCCCGGTCCTCCAGCACGCCACCATGAGAAACTATTGCCCGTATTGCGCAAAACTAGTCTCGGAAAATTGAGCGAAAACTGCGCAAGTGCACAAAGAAACACTAACGCTGCCACGCATTGCATAAAACGCAAGCAAAAGCAGCAAGATGACAGCAAGCCGACAAAGCTTGGAAAGTACTTCGCGTCAGCGTGTGCGAGGCTTCTAGTGATTCGCGTTGCGTCAGCGTGACCAAGCCATACGCAAAATGCTGTTGCCGAAAGATACAGAATTTTCCCCAGCGCCTTACTCCACCACCATCTCGCTATAGTTTTAAATGTGGCATATCCGTGCCTGCACGCGCCAAACGCTGCGGCGGTTGCAACCGTTGTAATCTCGGCGGACGTAGAGAGAAAATTCGAACGCCGTCCTAGCATCACCAGTGCAAGGGACCCGAGCGAATACATCATGAGTCCGCCGTAAATTATCGGTACGTCGGGAGGAACCTCCCTAAGTGGCCTTAAGGCCTTCATTACTCGCATGAAGCGCCTTCCAATCCTGTACCGGAAGAGCGACCAACACTTTAGCCATTCGTGGAATATCTGCGTGAGCATCCATATCAAAAGTGCAGAAGCAAGGTACTTCGAGCCACTTCCGGTAGTGGCTAGCTTGGTTGCTGCCACTAAACCTACGAACACTACGGCCAGACGGACGACAGGCCGCCGGAAGCTCAATACGAGTAGTTCAATCCAGTATCTCGGATGCATAACGATGTTTTTTTGAGTGTAATCGTACAGCTTGATTCATGACCTCTCCAAGCCGACGACGACGCAGCTTGCTCTACGCGAGGAGTGCCGCCTTGCTAACGCCTTTTGTACAACCGCCGACGTGCCCCGAAGGCAGCAGGTAGATTGTCCCAGTGTCAGACCAAGATTAACGGCTCGAGATCGGGGAATCTTGATACGGTAGGGCGAGGCGCATCCGGAAATATTTTGCTGCAGTTGTCGGCAACGCCGCCGTAGGAGCATATCCGGTCGGCGTTCGTAACCCGGTGAGGGCGCCTCATGACAGCGCAAAGGCCAGATAGACGGCCGCTGCTGACCTGAGCTATTGTCTGGCTGCCACGGCGCATGTCGAAAATGACGGATTCGATGACGACCCGAAACTGCTGGTGACCTACAGCTCATCGGCCATCGTCCCATATGGCCTTGCGGCGATGGCGCTCTAGGATGAATCTACGCGACGCGCACGCCCAGTAGCGGCAGGATGTGTGCAACCCTCCATGATGTTTTCAACAGATCAACGATTAAGTTAGGCCGCATCTCACGGAAACGCGCCGTCAGCACGGTGCCAGACCCGCGCACTGCACCGGCGCAAGCGGCAGGCTTGCCACGTTGATATTTTGGCGACCACAATCGGGCTTTTTCGCTTGAAAGAATTACAGCGCATGTGCTCGATGTCTTCCCAAAACCACATCGCTGATTGGATCATTTGTTCCAAGAGGCGTTCGGGCAGAGTAATGGCTTCGAAGGGCGGATGCTTGGGGCCATCGTGCGGTCCAACGATACGGTAGGGACCTGCTACTAACACTTCTCCTGGCTCTATCCAGTGGAACCAGAGTTTCGGGCAAAGCTCATGCACCTTCCGTGCGGAAGCACCGTCGCCGTGCCTGATAGCGTTCGCCAGATTTTGTAGGATGTCGAGGTCCGGAAAGATGTCGAACGCATGAAGTGGAACACCCATCAGCCGAACGAAGTGATCTTGCAGGCTGTGCGGCTTTCCTTCCCAAGTTGCCCGCTCCAAAGCGTGGGCGTTAGGCGTGTTGGTTAGCTTCCTCTCTCGCTGAATCAACATCGCTCGCAGCCCACGTTCCCACATCGACTGCACTGCGATTAGGTAACCCTCAACGGTCGTTTGGAAGAGCTCAGCATAGTCGTCAGTAATAAAGATTTCTGCCGGCTCGTCGCTTGCATGAAGCCTGGTGATCTCTGCATCAAGCGCTTGAAGTGAGGGTCGAACAACTTTTTCCCTGAAGAGTTCAAGCGACTGCAAGTGGCTGTCCGGAAAACCAACTGATTCGTGATCAAGCCAGGCGTAGTTTGTGATGTCGTAGTCCAATTGGCTCATGCGCTTGTTGATTGGCGAGAAAAATGAAGGGATTCTGTGTTATCAAGCGACAAATATACTAGCCGAAATCAAATTGGTCGAATGACCGGTAGCAGCCGAGTTTCAGCCATTTATCACCGTCCAGCGAGCGCCCCCTTCTGGCCGATCACTGACTCATGCAAATGGTATGGACCACCTGAATCTCACACGGCCGGGATCGGCAGCACGCGACCCGGAGCGGCCGGTGGATTTTTCCAATAGGGGACGTTTGTGAAGCTGGTTTTGCAACCAGCTTGTTCAAGGCTTCAACTTCCGGTCGAAGAATCGGTTGACTCCAAAGCGGACCCGACAGATGGGTATTTGGATTCCGAAAGACCTGTCAGCTTATGTGCATCGAGGACGTAGCTCGAGAACGTCAACGCAGCAGCACCGAATGAAAGTGTCCTGTCCAACGTCCGCATGCTTTCCATGAAGTCCGCAACTGTTGTCTCGCCGTCTAGATAAGAGCAGACATCGGCAACGGAAAGCCTTTCGCTCTTCCACAAGCGACGAGTCACATCTTCGATGACGATATAGCCTCTGAGAAGAACGTTCAGGAGTTCGTGCACTTGTCTGACTGGGTGCCCCTCGCAATCGTAGCCATTAAACACGCGATTTCCGATAGCGATGCATGTGTGCACGCGGTCAGTCGCGCTTGCCTTCCACGCAAGTCTATCGAACACACGTCGTTGGTTTGCATGATCCAGTAGCCACGCTTTTCGCTTAGTCAATTGATCAGCCGCATGCACAATGTGATCATAGCTCGTACGCATCTCATAGACGTTGCACGGGTGGAACGAGTTCTTACACTCGAAAAGAAAGAGATGCCCGTCGCGATATGCCAAAACATCAACTTCAAGCTTGTTGTTCTTCGTCCCCGTGTCGACCTCGTCCTCGACAAGAAAGCCGGCTTGATGCAACGCGTCCTTAAGGGCAATTTGCATCGGGTCGCCGTCCTCCTTGTTCCGCATTGTCAGCCGCTTCGCGGAGTGACATAGAATATTTCGAACGAGGTTTGACGCCGAAAGCACCGCCAAGGAAAGGATGCACCACTCACCAGAAACGATAACTGGTGTGTATTGAAGGTCCACGTACTCAGACGAGAGATCGCACGTCAACAGCCGTAGCATCTCCTCTGCTATCTCATCGCCGATTAGCTGCTGCAGAATCTCAATAAGCTTCTTGCGCTCAAAAACCGGCAAGCACGAATTCAAATAGATTCGTGGCCGCTCAACGACGGGCAAGTGGCGGTCAATAGCCGCTTTCAATCCAAACTGCATGAAGTAAAAGAATCGCTGGACCTTGAGGATATCGATTACAGTTACATTACCTACTACTGGAGAATCGACAATCTTCGAGGGACCAACATAATCCTCGGTTCCCAGCATCTCGATACTCGACAAGTCTTCAACGAAAAGTCCGTTTCCAGCGAACATTTGGTGAAGTTCGTCCATCAATGGCAGCGTCATCGTGTATCGTGGTACCGGCTCAGAAACGAAGGTGACAACCACTTCCCCAAGCTTCTCGTAGAACGTCTTGGCAAAGCTTGCGACGGACAGAATCTCTTTGTTGTTCCCGGCCTCATGGTCGATCAAGCCTCGTAGCCGAATCATTTTCTGCATGTCCGATTGGACATAGCCCAGCCTGATTGATTTTTCTAGCGTGGGATCGTCAGCGCTCACAGTAACGCTAGAGTCTTTTGCTCTGGCGGAGTAAGGAAATGCGTCGATCAAAACTTCGGCTTCAAGGTACTCACAGACCCTTGCTGCGTCTAACAGCAGATCCTGATAGAAGGTGTCGAATACAGACGAGTCGTCAACCATACGGAACTGCGATTTCTCAACTCCGACTTCTTGATGAAAAAGACGTAAGAGATAGGAGAAAGCCTCGGCCATGCTTTCACTTGAGTAGGCCTGCGGGGAGTCGGTGGGAAGCTCTCTGTTGCCCGGCATGCCAAAAGTGAATGCAGCATCAACGTTAGCTAGCAAGGTTTTGATTGCCATAGCGCGTTTCGATTTTAGCCGCGCTACGAGCGAGCGCCGTATCTTGTTTAGTGCAGGCGCCAAGGTCCATAGTGCACCTGCCGAGCGAAGATAGTTGATATCGGCTTTGTTGAAACCGTAGATCACAGCATTTTCGGTCCAGTCAGTTATCAAGACCTGAACGACGGAGTTGCTAAAAGCTTGGCGAGATGCTCGAAATATGCCCTCCCGCCGGATTCGCTTAATTGAGCTGTCGGGACCAAGGAGCAGGAGCAGGGCTCGGGCCACAGATAGCGCCTTGCCCTTCTTGTTGCGAACAATGGCCTCAGAAAGCTCGCTTAATGCCTCGTCAAGATCGGCTTTTTTCGGTTTGGATCGGCCAGTTTCATCTTTGAGTTTCGCGAAGCTGTCAAGCGGCTGAGGCGCGCGGAAAAGTTGGGAAAGCAGGTCTTGGAAGCCCATTTTTTGTTGAAAATTTTCTTCTTGGCAGACCGCGTTATAGCGGCGAGTTGGTTTCGCGGTAGGCTATCAACATTTGTCCCACACCGCAGCCAGCATAGCAAACCCAATTGAATCTTACGAAGGTCGAGCGACCGCTATAGAAAACACACAGCCCAACTGCCGGCGTCGGCGCGCAGTTACGAAGACTTTGCGGTTTCATCCAGGTACGAGGATATCCGATTGTCGAAGATTCTCGCGATAGCGTCGAACGGCCGCTGATGGCCGCGCACGGTCCAACGATCTGGTCGACGTTTCAGGCCGGACTCGCGCTTTATACAGCGGGGATAATCCACCCGGAAGAGACGTTCCGTGCCGTCTGAGAACAGTCATTCGTTCGGCAGGACGGACGTAAGCGTGTAAAGAACCTTAAAACTTTCGCATACGAGAGGCATTGAATGGTCAACAACGCGACCAATTCGGCTGCACTCATCCGCGAAGAAGCGCCAATGCTCCGTTCGCCAATACGCCAGCGAAAGATCCCCTTCGCCTTCGCTAGCGGCGAATTCAGCACCGACGCGGTCAAATGGGACGATTTGCACTTCGGTGACTAGTAGAACGAACGCGGGGCTACCATCCCAGTCGAGCACGATTTCCATGTCACCGACCTTTGGAATCGGCTCACCGTCAAAATCCCAAGACCAAACCAGACTGCATGTACCACGCTTCACGCCAGTAAGAATCAGTGCAATAAGCGACGCAGAAAGAGCTTCCGAATCCCCAAATCCACCAATTCGGACATACCCTTCGGGCAGATGCATACCTTTCTCGGCCAATTCGGCGACTAACTCTCCTACAGTTTTGCCCATATGTCGACGCCCTTTCGATTACATCCAGTTGTATCGAAACCTCACGGGCGTTGATTGTCGACTATTGGTAGGGGCGTGTCGAATGTCTCAAAATGGCCGCGCACCGACTCATGCAAAACGCATCGACGGCTCGCCCTCCGTGGATCTCGATCGACGCCACGCGACCCATAAGCGCCGTTCGACACGCAGTAACTCGGACGTCTCTTGATGAAGTGCAACGGCCAATCGCTCGCGGGACGCGGGCGCGCCATCGGCCATTGCCAACGTTGGAACTTCGTCCTCCGTGAGGCAATTGTAGGTTCCTTTTCTATCGTTGAATGATTGCCTTCGTGTACGAGCCCATTTTCGGACTCGTTACTTATTAAGTTGCAAACGATCGGATTCTCAAGCTACTTCACTTTTCGCGCGAGACCGTGAGAAAAATGACGTCGTAGTTCGTATCTTTCTCTCCATTAATGATTCCGACCTGGGAGAAACCGACACGATAATTTTCTTCCTCTAGCTTTATGACTTGAGAAATTCCAGCAGATAATGTGACATTAACCTTCTTGAAAAAATTGGGATCGGTTGAGAAATCCAGTTCAGCAACTCTCCTCGCTCGACTAACATCTGGAGAGCGTATATAAATGGTTTTATTATTGTCATGGACAATTTTTGGCGAATCGCTCTTCTCAGCAACCATCAAGTCTTTGATGGGAATTTGGTTTTCTTTCGGCTTGTCAAAATGGCTCGGGGCCAAGAAGTACGAAGCTGCGGACACACACGCTCCAACTATTTGCACAATCAGAATATAGAATAGACGGTTTCCATATTTTTCTGGGATTTTCGAGGCATATCCAGAAATATAGGCAATTGTCAGTATTGCCGTGCACGCAAAGACAATCACCGCAATCCATACGATCGCCAGAATTGGACTCATTTTTAACCCCTTTATGCAGCGTACACGAAACGACGCGCGTTCCCGCGTCTCGCTAGATCGCTCCTGCGACTAGCTTCGGTGGGTGCCCAGATCCGAAACTAGAATTAGGATAGAAGAGGAAGCGTAATTTATCTAGCACTGAGATTCGAGTTCATCTTGGACTCGGCTCGTCGAATTATCCGTCGCCTCTACCGAGCCAAAGGCAGAGTGTCGATCGTTCCAGTACGACAGCTTTCATCGCTGTCGTAGTCGGAAGCTCCCCAAGCAACTTGGGCCATGTATCCTGCGCGGCTGCGAGGGCCGATTTTACGCGGCGGTGGCCATGCGCTGCGCAATGCCCGCCGCGGACCATCTCAGCGTAAGTCTCGGATGTCCACGGCTCGTCCCGACACGATGTGGACCGCAAGCGCAGTTGCCCACCCCCGTCTCACTTGTAGGATGATTAAAGCGTTCGCATGATTTGGCTCACGATTTAATTCTCCTTGGAATGTTATTGCGTTTCGCCTACTCTACTTTAAAATTAGAAACTTGTGACGCGCGCCGGCGTGAGAAATAGCAGACACCTCGACTTATCGTCTGAGAAATAAAAAAGGAAAAATCATGCGATCACTTAACACGGGATTTGTTAGAACTTTAGCAATTTACCTTACGTTCGTTTTAATGAGCGGGTGCGTTCATCTAGTAGCCTCCTACAACTCGGAGACACAAGGCGAACTCACAAAATTATCATCCGACGTCCTAGGCTTCTATCAGACACTGCTCGAAAAGCCACCGACCAATCGGCCGTATTTAGCTAGCCAAAAGGCGTATGGTGACATTGAAACGGAGATGCGAGTGTTCTATATAAAGCAGTCTTCCGTCTCGAAGAATCAGTCATCTATCGACTTGACTAAAGGCCTGTTGGACCGGTGGGAAAAGCATCAAAAGTATCATAAGGAGTCTGGAAAATATCCAGATGGAGAGCTGATCGCAGATAGAAACGACTTTCAAGCCATATTCAAGTCGCTATTTCAAAACGAAGAAGCTAAGAAGATGGCGTCCGATTCCGGCAAGTGATCAAAAATTATCGGAGATTAACCATGGGCCTTGCAGAAATAAAATGGGATGACTTACTTAAGTCAGCGGTAAACGCCGCGTTGCAGGCAGCCGGGACAAAAGCAGGAATCGCTGCTAAATATATCGCGGCTGTTGAGGAGGAACACGGTGATCGTTTGAAGCTCTTAGCGGATTTGTACGAAAAGGGAAACCTTAACCAAACTCGCTTGAAGGAAAAACTGGATCAAGAGGCGGATACCTATCGACTGCAATTAGAGTCAATTAAGTTTCAGAATGAGGCGATCGTGCAAGCAGTTTTGAACTCGTTCATGAAGAACTTCTACGAAGGCGTTCTGGGTGCAGTGAAGCTGGCATAACCGAGCTTCAACCGTTGGCGTGACCGAGCGGAGGTGCGAGCACACCCGCTTGTTCGGCCCAGCGATGCTACACCGCGATAGCGCTCATCGTTCGGCAGCTGCGCCCAACAGGTCGTTTGCATCGCGATAACTATCGTCGTAGACGCAAATGTATCTCCCCGAAACGCCTTCAATCGAAGGCATTCGGGGCGAGCGTTTTCAAAAGTTCAAAAGATACTCAGCCTCGCTTTGTGCCCTGGCTCAACGGCTGCTCGACGGTAGTGCAAAAGGAGAGGCGCTCAATCGCCAATGCGATCGAAGAGGGAGGCTGTCCTAGTCATCGACGGGACGTTCAAAACCATGTTGCTTCTGCAATCTGCGATGTGCGCTCTAGAAAGACTTTATTCTCCAAGGGTTGCAGCAGTTCGCTCGGATTTTTCACGACGACGTTGCAATTTTTCCAGGCCGAAATTTGTTTGCGCAACGGCTGGATCGCTTCTTGGTTAATTTTCGCGACCTCACTCTCCGTCTGGAATTCTGCCTTAGATCCAGCCTCCCGAAGGAAGGTCTCCTCGGTGACAGGCTTGCACCTGACAGCTTAGTACATATTCTGGGAGCCCTGCGGCTGGTCGTCCGCACATACGCGGCTGCGAATCAATGTCTGGTGCATTATCGCGAGTTCGCGATTACGAGGTCGGTTTGAAGGCGACCGAGTTGCGCCGCCGCAGCAAACTGCCGTCCGGAGGTCAAGTAAGCCGTTTCGTATGAAATGATGTGTTTAGCACAGCAGGCGGCCGTTACCGGCACTGAGCCGTCACTCGTAGTTGCATATCGGTAAACTCGCGGACGTCCGCTCTTGGCCAATACGGTTGAAAAAGTCGCTGCACGGCTTTTGCACTCGGCAGGCGAAGAAATCGACCTGTCAGATGAGCCCACAAGCCGCTCGCGAGCGTCGGTCAAGGGTGAGAAAACCCCTAGAAACCTTGCGAGAGAGACGGTCAGCGACTTTTTCAACAGTATTGGCCGAGTGCCGTCATCCGGTGACCCATATAGTCAGGCGCCGTTGACCCAAGAGAGCGCAATTTCATCCACCGCCGTCGGCCGCAGCGGAGCTCGCGGGATGGACCGCCAGCATATGGCTCGAAAACCCTTTGTCCTGCTCGAGCCGCCAGGTCGCCCACAGACGTTTCGTCGGTTCGTCGAGTTCGATCGCGAGCCAGTTCCGGCGCGGCGCGAGACGCGTGCCCGCGCCGGGCAGTTCCATCATTTTCAGCCGATGCTCGGAGTCGATCACCTCGCCGGCTTTCGCTCTGTGTTCCATGTAGGACAGAAAGAAGAAATCCGCGACGCCCGAAGGCGCCGGATGAACGACCGCCGAGCTCGTGAGCTGGTTGAGTCTCCGCGCGTTGTTCGTGGTCGCATCGTTCGCTTCGATCACGCCCCACGCGGCCAAGTGCACGTCGCCTGACACCATCGTCACGCGACGCTTGCGCGGGCCGTCCGCAAACGCGATCAAGTTTCGAACGAGACGTTTGCGCTGGCCTTCGTGATCGTCGTTGGACCAGTGATCGTGGACGTCGTCGGACAAACCTTTTGTGACACTTTCGCGCGCAATGCCGAAGCTGAAGGTCGCTTCGGCGAGGCGGATCTTCGGATGCGCAACCGGCACGCTGCTGATGAACAGCAGATGCTCGACCGTATCGGGTAGCGTCGTGAGCCATTGCGTCATCGCGTCCCACGTCGCGCCACCGATCACCTGCAGTTGCGAGCGTTCAGTGCGCAGATCCGGCACGAGGATGGCGAGCGATCCGAACACGCCCGCATGCGAAAACCCGGGCTGCTGCGGCAAAAACGGCGGAACGTACGGATCTTTCTTCGCCACCTTGTTCCAGTCGATCGGATCGAAGCGTGGAAGTCGCGTCGGATGATCGGGGAGCGCCAGCGGCGGCAGCAGTTCATCGGGCATCTGCAACTGGTATACCCAGAAGTTCCGGCGCGCTGCGGCGAACAGTGCGCGAAACACGGGGCTCGCCTGCAGTTCCGGACTGTAGGAACCCCAGCCGTCAAAAATATCGTGGTCGTCCCACATGATCAGCGTGGGGATCGTCGCGAGCGCGCACGCGACATCGAGTGTGCCGTCATACGCATTCGCAGGCCACGGCGCCTTGCCGCGCGCATAACGCCATCGGTTGATGTACAGCTCGAAGTAGTAGCTCTCGATATCGTCGGCCAGTTTCGCGTCCACCGCAAAGCCGGACTGGTCCGCGACCGGCAAATTGCTCCAGTTGTTGAGCGCGTCGATGTCGTCCCAGATCGAATCCATGTAGATCTGGTCGCCGCCCATCAGCATCGCGTGAAAGCGCAGCGGGATGCCCTTGTCGAACAGTTCGGAATTGACCCATGCCTGATGCTCGTCCCAGTCGCGCTCGTGGACCCTCAGCAGCGCACCGTCGTGATTCGTGATCAGATCGGACCAGACATTCTGCGCGTCGTGTTGCAGATCCTTGATCGCGTTCGCCGACGAAAACCCGTTGCACGACACGTAATTGAAGCGCGGCGCCTGGTCGACTGCGGGAACAGGAAAGCGCCACGTTGCCGTGCCACCGAACGAATACGCGACGACCTGATCTTTAGCCAGTTGCTTGACCGGGATCGCGTAGCGCAGCACCTGCACGTCGTTCGTTTTCCGCAGCGTGCGCGGCGCGGTCGGATCGGCCTTGCCGTTGACGGTGAGCTTCGGCGGCTCGGCGTCCGAGCGAATGACGATCAGCGCCGTGACGCGCCACACAGCCGGCGCATCGGCCGTCGCGGCCCGAAGACCGAGCACCGGGCCCATCAGCAGATCGTCCAGCGCAGGTGCCTTTTTCTTTGCGGTGGCCATTCTTCACCTCGTCGTGTTGCCGTCGCCGGGTCGCGCTCGTGATTGGGTCGGTCGGACGGCGGGATGGACCCGCGCCTCGTGGCGCGGTTAGCCGATGAAGGTTAGTGCAGCGCGCGACGATGCACGCATCAGGTCGAACCCTGACAAATGCCTTTCCGTCAGACTCAGTCTGCACCAAGCGCAGGGGACGATATTCGACCCACTTCTGCCATTCGAATCTGGTCGCCTGTGCGACTGCTATCGACGGTCGAACGGTCATTTGTATCTGACAAGGATGCCGGGGCCAACTGCGATATTCACTGGCCCGTGTTGACACAGCCAAAAAGTGTGCGCAACCGAACATTCATTGTGATATTTACCAGCAACCAACAATGAAGACTTCTATCATTTTCTCACCCTTGGTCGATGCATTTCCCCTCTATGCTTGTTGTTAGCTGGTCGACGTTGTAGATGGGACTTTATGCGTGCGGCTGCCGCCACTGGGCGAAAGCTGAAAAAAGTCGACGCGATGGATCGAATGATCCTCGACTCGCATATCGGAACTGGATGGTGCGCGAATGCGAAATCATACGGAGGAGACAGCAGACCAGGATAGCGTTGGCAGACGTCCAACGATGAGCGGGCCGAATATTAATCGGCGCAGCAACAGAACGCTAGTCATATGGCTTAGGAGTGCAGGGATTTCACTAAGCGTTTTGACGATAGCGTCGAGCGCTTTTGCGTGTGGGGGTGTACTGGATGCGGAGTGCAACCTATCCCATGGCGGAATGAGCCCGGACAATATCGCACGGCAGACTCAAAAAGCCGGTCAAGACGCAGCAAACGCCGTGGTCAAGGCTGGACAGGACGTGGCCAACGCTCTCAACGAACTCCAAGCGAGCACCCTGACGGGGCCCGTTCTTGAACAAGCTATTATCTCCTCGCACAATACAGCGATTAATGGCGCAATGCCAATGCCTCCTCGGATCAGGCAACAGTTGTCAGGCTACGCGAGTGAGGACTCAATGAACCGGGTGAGATATAAGATCGGAGATAACGGCTTTGTCAATCTGGCGCGCCTTCTCGAACAAGGTGGGGCAGCATCAGCTGTGACTTTGATTGACGTTGTTATCTTTCGCGGTCCAAGTGAAGCTGAGGATCCGGCGCTTTGGGCTCATGAACTCACGCATGTGGATCAGTACGGGGATTGGGGCGTCCACAGTTTTGCAGTTCAGTATGCACGCAATGCCAATAGCGTCGAGAACCCAGCTTATGCGAAACAAGACGGCTTCCTGGCATGGGCGCAACAGAATCAGCCCGCTCCGCCTCAACCTGGCCCGACCCTCGTAGGCCAGACCTCAATGCAGGGTGGTGGCAGGTGGCCGCGTGGATTTGCGACACAGGGGTGTGGCTGTTGGGGACCCACAACCGGGTTCAACCCAGACCAGAGATGTGCTAGCGGTGGTGTCACTGTGGTGGCCTGTGCAGGTATATGCAATGGCGGAGGAGCGCCGTATGCATGGCTATGCCAATAGAAATCGGGCCCGGCCTTTTATAGTGCCAAAGAACCGCATTGGTTGTCGCGAACCTGCGGTCCAATGTGCCAGCAATAAAAGCACGCGGCTGGCGCGCTTTCAGCAAGTTGCCTTTGATCCAGAACCGAACGCTGGTAGCGGTTATCACATAGTTTGTGGATCGAGGAAACCATGGACGAAATAATTCAGTTCTTAAAGTCTGCGCAAGGTTTGGTGACAAGCTTAACCGCCTTGATCGCTGGGGTAGTGGCGCTACTTGCCGCACTTAAAAAACTGAGCATCTTTCGGATTACCGGTTCCTCGAAAACCAACCCAAGCGATAAAGGGACGCCAAATCGAACTTCCGTCGTGTTTGCAACAGCTTTGATTTCAACGGCCACGACAGGGCTATTCACCGGTCTTTTTTTCCATGACTATGTTTGGGCGCGATACCCGCTTCAACTGAGCGGCAGCACCAACGTTTACGCTTATCTTCAAGAGAATTTCCCCGCGTCGTTGTCGGAGGACGTGTCAGTAACCGACCAAGGATCTTCGGAAGCACTAAAGCAGGTCTTTTCAATGTTCGATTATGGCAAACGCGTTGGAGATCCGCGACGTACGGGCTGGCTGGCCATGTCATCAAACGGGAATAGAGGTCTCAGGGAGGTCATATCCAATAACAAGAGCAATCCGTCATTTCTTGAGAACAACTATTGGTTGAGCGTAACAATCGCCCACCGCCCTCTGATGATCATCTATCGAAAAATTCCCTCAGGAAAATTGAAAATCGAGCGCGCGAGCTGGTTTCCTCCTGAGCTTCGTAACGGGATACTGAAACCTTCCTCCGCGTACAACTTCGTTCGAGCATCCGAGCTAAAAAGATTTCTCCTGATGGATTTTCCGACCAACACAAGGTTGTATCTACCAGAGAAAGGAACGGGTACTCGCGCGAATTTTGATGCAGATCAACGGCAAGCTTTCGCGTGGCCATCGGCGGAGCAGCTGCCTACATACATCGAAGCATTTGATGGTGACTTTCCAATGCTTGCCATTGTTTCCGAAGTACCGGCAAAGAAGACGGAGAGTCATAATTCCACGAGGTGCGAAAGGCTGGACGAAAGAGCGCTTAGCATCGCGCTAATTTGCACAGACCACGATATTTGCGATGGATTTCCCAGCGCAGAGTTCACTGTGGTCGGCAAAGTAGGACAGGATCTCAGCTTGAGTGGCTCCCACTTCAAATTGATGAACGAGGGAGAGTGCCGGTTTATGCGATCGCTTAACCACCATATCGATTCAAAATGTGGTGTGACAGGCAGCGCCGACGATTTCCATATCCTCGAAGCCGATTCCTCCTTCGGACAGTCTACAGCGCCGGACATTACAAGCTGCGCAAAATAACGAAAGCGTTTGCAAGCTATCTTCCTGCGATCGACGACAGGACTGAAGTGACCGACTCGCAGACGGCCGTTGTGCGGGTCGGAGCCGTCGCTCCAATGTCCATGCGAACATTTGTCTCAGTGACCGAAACTGGCCGAGCCCGGTCCGATGATGGCCGAGCCCGGTCCGACGCAGGCCGCGATCGATCGCTGATCGCAGCAAGTATGCGAGAGGCATAAACCGACCCAGGCCGTGTGGAAACGCCAAGAGAGTTTCAATGCACGCGGTTCCAACCTCGCATCGCACGTGTGGCGGGTTGCATGTTGACAGTTCATTCGGCGATGACGAACTGCTGAAGGGGTCTAGCGCCCTTTAACTGGCGATTGTGAGCTTGTTTTTAAGGTCGATGGGTGCTCAGGCACCCACCAGCCGCATCGCTTTCATTGTCCTTTTGAATCCCAGGATTCTCAGCACTCTCATGAGGTTGTAGGCAAGCACGTTCAGACTCATCTCGGTCCCCACGTTGGGCAGCCGGCGTGTCAGGAAGTGCGTGTAACCCATCCAGTGCTTGAACGTCCCGAAGACATGTTCGACGGTGCGTCTGCGTATCGTCATTGCCTCTGGCGTTTTGTCGAGTTGACGTTGAACACCTTCCAACACGGACTCGTGCTCCCATCGGGTGATTCGCCGATACGGACTTGGCGTGCATTGTGATTTCATTGGGCACTGAGGACAGGCGCTGCTCCAGTAACGGCGCAATTGCATACCGTGTTCCTCCCCGGTGAAATGGTAGATTGCCCGTTCACCGGCTGGACACTGGTATTCGTCGTCCCGCGCAATGTAGATGAAGTCAGCCCTATCAAATCGACCATGGCATTTCGCGCTTGATGTCGTGGGTTTCGGCAGCATTACCGCGATCCCGGCATCCACACACTCTTTGATCTGAGGCCCGCTATAGTAGCCACGATCGGCGACTGCCCGCAGTCTGCTCTTGCCCATCGCATCGCGTGCAGCTTTCGCTATGGGGCTGAGTTGCGCCCGGTCGCTGCCAGAGTTTGTGACCTCGTGAGCAACGATGAGGTGGTGTTTGGCGTCTACTGCCACCTGTACGTTGTAGCCGACCATTCCCGAGCCTTTGCCGCTCGTCGCCATGGAGCGCGCGTCGGGATCAGTCATCGAGAGTTGGCCATCAGGCTGCGTCCTGAGTTGCTCCTTGATCTGATCGAGGTTTCGCATCTGTTCGCGCAAGCGTGCGATCTTGTCCTGCAACCGGGTCGTCTTCGCTTCCAGCTCAGCGGGTTGCGTACGATCGGCAGTCTCCAGCGCGTTCAGATACCGCTGGATGCTCTCCTCGATCTGCTTCTGGCGCTTGTCGACCTTACCCTCTGTGAAGTTGCGATCGCGGGTGTTGACTGCCTTGAACTTGCTACCGTCGATGGCAACGAGCGCCTGCGAGAACAGCTTCAGTTCGCGGCATAAGACGACGAAGCGGCGACATACGTTGCGGATGCCGGTGCCGTTGTCACGGCGGAAGTCAGCTATGGTCTTGAAGTCCGGCGCCAAACGGCCCGTGAGCCACATCAATTCAACATTGCGTTGGCATTCACGTTCTAGGAGGCGGCTCGACTGGATCCGGTTCAGGTAGCCGTAGATATAGATCTTCAGCAGCACGCCTGGATGATAGGACGGGCGACCTGTAGTCGACGGCATCGCTCCATCGAAGCCCAGTGATTCAAGGTCAAGCTCTTCAACAAACGCCTCGATGATTCTGACCGGATTGTCCTCGGCGACAAAGTCATCGAGGCACTCTGGAAGCAGCGTCACCTGCTTGCGATCTTCACCTTCTATGAATCGCTTCATCCGGTCACCCAGGCTGAATGAGTTAATCCAGTTTAGGCGATCATGGTGTTTTCACACAGGCTCGACCCATTGCCGACCCTCGATTAGTGATGGTGAACGACGGCTTCGCAGCCGATTGCGGCCGTACAATCTGAGAGTTATCCGTCTCGGCCATGCGTAAGCGTTCATCGCGCATGACGATTCCAGATCGGCCTGATTCCGGGCCAGCTAAGCGTCGATCGCATAGCGCCCCTCCCGCAGCTACCGCGGAGGTTGGGGGCACATGGCTTGCTGTGACGCCCAACCGTCGTCGCAGAGATACCGTTAAGCGAGTTCGTCCTCGGCATTGTCGCGAGCATGGCCGTCTGGCAGCGGAGGCCATTCGCTGGTCAGCTTTGCAGTCATCCAACCAGGCTTGGTATTAAAACCGATGCAACCAACGATTCGGGTTTGAACGTGCGCAACGAAGACGGCTGGCCGCCGAGGCAGTGGCAGAGACTGCTCGCGCGACTCTAGCGCGTGCACGACCATTGCGCATCGAATTGCGCGATTTCAGAACTGGCCTGTCCATGATTTCGCGCAACAAGTCAATCGCCACTTCCCATCGAGCAGGAGACTCCTGTGCTCCTGCATGTCGTTCACTTTTCCTCGCCGTGGTGCCGACTGGCTCAGCCCGATTTTCAGCCGTTGCAAAACGGTAGCCTCGACGCGGCACTGTCATAATGAGGTTGCGGTCGGAGCCCAGCTTCTTACGGATAACACAGAGATGAACGTCGAGATTGCTTTCTTCAACGACCACTCCTTTCCATACAGCGGTCAATAATTCATCCCGCGTAACAAGCCGGCCGCCGGCAGCGACGATAAGGATAAGGATGTCGAATGCTCGGGCGCCTAGATTCATATCTTCGCTTTCAAGCATCAGACGGCGTTTCTCGATATCTATGTGAAATCGGCCAATTTTCATGATTTTGCGAAGCCCTGTCTGAAATATTTTTTACAGGTGAGGGCGACGGGCGTTCGCAAAATAGCGCGCCTGCGCAATCTGTGGTTGCGCGCAGCGCAACAGAAATCCGAGGGACAGCCATGCCGGACGCCAACTGGACGCGGGGTTTTCAATGTCTGGCCTCGGGCATCGACATTTCACCTTCGAAACCGTGAGCGATTCGTCGGGCTATCGGTCGCTCGCTGGGCTCATTAACTCAACGGCATCGTCGGTTCGAAGCCAACCACCGGTGCGTACACGCGCAACCAGTTGTCCCACCACGAGATAGCAAAGGAGCTCCGCGTGGGCTTCGTCGTCAAAGTTGCTTGAACTGGCTAGCATCGTCTGGCAGTTACCCGGAGGTGCTCAGCCCATAGTCTACGACGGTTAGGCAGACCAGGTTGAGGCGACCAGCTTTGAGCAGACAGCGGTCGTTCGCAGAGACGGTTTGTTTGTCTCTTCATGGCCGAACGCAGTCCGATGCTGGACGGACGATGTAGCACGTTGGTCATCCTTCGCGATTCGGCAGATGTCGACCAACTGCAGTCCACCCGGTTTCTCCAAAGCAGCCGTTCGAACCGGGACCAACGATCTGGATCGGCCCCCGATCCGCGGGTCCTGCCGTGACTGCTAGCGAGTCCGGACGTTGGATATCATCGCCGCAAGTTGTTGTTGTTCACCGCTTTGTTGGCGAGAGGGTGTCCCGTGCGAGGTAAGGCCCAGGAGGCCAGATTGCGATGTCTGTCGCCCGTTGCGTTGCAGCTAGGAACGAGCGGCAGGATGTCCGCCGATTTTGCTAGCGTTCGGCGTGTCCTCGAATCTGGCTGGTGCGGCTGTAAAGGCGCGCAAATTTGCGCATTGGCCTGAGGCGGCAGCAAGCGCAAATATCGGAGGTCATTTTTTGATCTCGGACCGCGGACATCTCAGCGCGCAGACCAAAAACGCCAGGCACTTTGGGACTTTGGATATTTCTCGGGCGGCCTCCACCACTGTTCGTATAGATGGCGGTGAGCGGGTTAGCGCGCTGCGTTTTGTCAGTCGTTCCGGACAGTGGGTTCGTGCTCCGGGGCAAAGCGACGCCAGGGAATTGATAGACAGCATCAGCGCATCCATGCACACCGCCAGCGCATTGGCGATCTGCAACAGCAACTGCACCTGGTGGCGGATAATAGCGGCCACATCATTTCGAGCACCATTTCAGGATTATCCCATGGAAATTAAAGTTAACTTTCTCGACAAGCTACGTCTTGAAGCCAAGTTCGATGACTTCACGGTAGTGGCTGACCAGCCTATCCGTTATAAAGGCGATGGATCGGCGCCGGGTCCCTTCGATTATTTTCTGGCCTCATCGGCCTTGTGTGCAGCTTACTTTGTGAAGTTGTACTGCGTAAATCGCAATATTCCTACCGAGAATATCCGCCTGTCGCAGAATAATATCGTCGATCCGGAAAACCGGTACCAACAGATTTTTAAGATTCAGGTTGAGTTGCCGCCGGATATCTCTGAAGTAGACCGCCGAGGTATTTTGCGCTTCATCGACCGCTGTACGGTGAAAAAGGTGGTGCAAGCTGCACCTGAGTTTGTCATTGAAGAGGTAGAAAACCTGGATGCCGACGCTCAGTCGTTGCTGACGTTGAAGCCAGCTTCTGACGCCAGCACTTATATTGCGGGTAAGGATCTGCCGTTGGAGCAAACCATCGCTAATATGTCGGCCATTTTGGTGGGCTTGGGCATGAAGATTGAAGTTGCTTCGTGGCGTAATATCGTTCCAAACGTGTGGTCGCTGCATATCCGCGATGCGCACTCGCCGATGTGTTTTACCAATGGCAAGGGAACGACCAAAGAAAGCGCGTTGGCGTCGGCGTTGGGAGAGTTTATTGAACGCCTGAACTGCAATCATTTTTATGGTGGTTCGTTTTGGGGCGAAGACATCGCCAATGCGGCGTTTGTACATTACCCGAACGAACGCTGGTTTAAGCCAGGCCCTGAGGATGCGCTGCCGGCTGAAATTCTGGATGAGTATTGCCTGCAAATTTATAATCCCGATGGCGAGTTGTATGGCTCGCATCTGTATGACACCAACTCCGGAAATGTGGCGCGTGGTATCTGTTCGCTGCCGTATGTGCGGCAATCGGACGGCGAAGTGGTGTACTTTCCGTCCAACCTGATCGAGAACCTGTTCGTTAGCAATGGCATGAGTGCCGGTAATACGCTGGCCGAAGCGCAGGTGCAATGTCTGTCCGAAATTTTCGAACGGGCGGTAAAGCGTGAAATTCTGGAAGATGAAATCGCATTGCCTGATGTGCCGCCGGAGATGCTAGCGAAATACCCTCGCATTCTGGCCGGGATTCGGGGGTTGGAAGAGCAGGGCTTTCCGGTGCTGGTCAAGGATGCGTCGCTGGGTGGGACCTACCCGGTGATGTGCGTCACATTGATGAACCCGCGGACAGGCGGTGTCTTCGCCTCGTTTGGCGTACACCCAAGCTTCGAGGTGGCGCTGGAACGGAGCCTGACGGAATTGCTACAGGGGCGCAGTTTTGAAGGCCTGAACGATTTGCCTCGGCCCACCTTTGTCAGTAACGCGGTGACTGAACCGAATAACTTTGTTGAGCACTTCATTGATTCTAGCGGTGTGGTGTCGTGGCGCTTTTTCAGCGCCAAAGCGAATTTCGAGTTTGTTGAGTGGGATTTTTCTGGCCAGGGCGAAAACTCCAATGCCGATGAAGCCGCAACGTTGTTCGGAATTCTCGAAGACATGGGCAAAGAGGTTTACACGGCGGTGTATGACCAACTGGGCGCCGTAGCCTGCCGGATTTTAGTGCCCGGTTATTCGGAAGTTTACCCGGTAGAGGATTTGATCTGGGATAACACAAACAAGGCGCTGTTGTTCCGCGCCGATATTTTGAACTTGCATCGCCTGGACGATGCCGGCCTTGTAGCAATGCTTGAACGATTGGAAGACAATGAACTAGACGAGCACTCCGATATTGCCACTTTGATCGGCATCGAATTTGACGAGAATACGGGCTGGGGGCAGCTAACAGTTCTCGAGCTGAGGCTGCTGATTCATCTCGCCTTGCGGCAATTTGAGGCCGCGCAGGAACTGGTGGAAGCCTTCCTGCAGTACAACGACAACACGGTCGAGCGCGGATTGTTTTACCAGGCCTTGAATGTGGTGCTGGAGGTGCTGCTCGATGACGACCTGGAACTGGACGACTACGCGGTCAACTTCCGTCGGATGTTTGGCAACGCCCGGATGGACGCGGTAATGGGATCAGTGGACGGCAGCGTGCGCTTCTATGGCTTAACGCCAACGAGTATGAAACTGGAGGGTCTCGATAGGCACCACCGCCTGATCGACAGCTACAAAAAATTGCATATTGCGCGGACCAATGCGGCAGCTATAGCGAAGTAGGGTTGCGAGTCATGGCTGGGCGCGATGATACCGTCATCCTCCGCTCAAAAAACTCCGGTTCGATACTTGAGCGATCATCTGTGCCGGCGTGCATCAATGTTGATGCCGCCAACGTTGATGGTCAGATACAAGCAGATCGAAGGGCGTAGCTAATGCCCCGTTTCTAAAGGCGGTCAGAGGCAGACCTTTCCGTTTCGGGCAACGATGTAATGTCACTATTTCCGGCGGGCGGTGTGACCGACCATAGCCCTCTATCGCAGCCGCCCCGCTGATGAGATGTCAGGCGCCGCCCACCGTGTCACGACCCGAACGGATATGTTCGTGGTCGGTAGTTCTGCCGGTCAGGTTCACACGTTCCAAATCTTTGCACCGTGTCCACTGATGTTGAGCAGATCGGGACTTGTGCCTGTTGAATCGTTTCGTAGAACTCATACGGCGATGCGCGCGAACGCGTCGCCGATATTTGCCATCCTGACGCGTGTACGTACCCCCAAGGTTTCCCTGACGGGTGGTCACCTGACAGGCAGAGCGAAGGTCGGATTGAAGGCGGATTGTCCACGATCCGTGGCGCGGCATCGACTGACTGCTTGTGGCCGGTCCTTGCCCGTCGCCGATCGACCGTTTTTTTCACTGACTTCGGCAGTGCGCGACGGATATTCCACTTTCCTTGGCACTTGCTGGTCGCGCGATGTCACTCTTTGTGAAAAAACCGCCTCGAATTCAACGAGGCATCTTTTGTTAATGGTGACGCCCGACACAGTGGTCGCGCGCTGGCTACTCGCCATGCGCGTTCCGCCAATAGCTTACCTCCGTATAAGTATGAATCCGTACCGGGTATTTCATATGAGCCCGGCGGGCAATCGCTGGAATCAGGAGGCGATGGCACAATCGTTCTCGCTGGCCAACGTCGTGCCGCAGAACCGCGAGAACAA
Organism: Paraburkholderia phytofirmans; assembly: GCF_046028095.1. GTDB lineage: Bacteria > Pseudomonadota > Gammaproteobacteria > Burkholderiales > Burkholderiaceae > Paraburkholderia > Paraburkholderia phytofirmans_A. The sequence continues at coordinate 237,157 of NZ_JAQQDJ010000004.1, read as the reverse complement.
CCAGCGTCTGTGGAACTCCCCCCTAGAACATACTCATTGGTGGCATGAAGCCCCCCCTCATCCGAGCCTTCGGGACCGCACAGTCTCAGTTTTAGACTGGGAATATTTCTCAATTGGGCAAGCCGGCGCAGCCGGCGCGTCAGTCCTTCGAGTGTGTGCAACTCTGGTACCGCCCAACGGGCGGCTGTCCACACCCTTGTGGTGTGGACAGCAGAGTTGTGCACACGGGGAACAGGCACTGTCTGTGTGGACCGACATAGGGACGGGTCTGGGGAGGGGCGTGAAGTCGACGCTCAATGAATATCGAAATGATTTGCGCAAGGCAACGGATGACAGCAATCGAAACATCCTAGAGCCAGGCCCACCTTCTCATACATGAACTCGCCGGGGCTTTGGGTCTAACTAGTGCGCCACCTTTTGCGAGCAGAACATGGTCCGTGGCTGCCTCCACCTCGCCTCTAAGCTACGACCTGCAACTCTTGGGCTGGCGGCAAGAACGCGTAGAAGAGTAGTTGCGCCCTCGCCAGTGACGAAGTCTCTGAGCTCAGGGAGGCTGGAAGTTGGTGATTGAGGGTTGAGGATTGCTGTCGTGTAGAAACGTATAAGGCGTTGCGCTACACGAGGCATGAACTCTCTGATATCGACCCCGCGCGATTCTTAGCTTGATGCTTTGGAGCTTGCAGAGCTGCTTGGCATATCCGTTCAAGAGGTCTTCAAACGACTCAGGCGTCGGCCTTGGCTGTTGCCACCACGCGGTCGTGTATGACCGACAGTTACTGCGTTGGCGGCAAGATGTCTTCGAGAGAAGGCTCGACACACGGTCCTGACCGTATGAACGCTGCTACCTTGCTCGAAACGCCGCAAGTGCGCTGCAGGACAGGGAGCGCGCGGACTGATTTCCTGAATGGGAATCCATTCTCGCAAGCTGAGGTTCTCTGCCTCAACTGCAATCTTGTATCGCTATACGCTGAAGCTCACACTTGGCGCCAAGACCCGAACCGACTGCGTGCCGCGCGTCAGAGCCACGTACCAGTGATGGCGGTTTTCACACGCGTCCGGCGTAATCACGACATGGTCGAATTCAAGGCCTTTCATCAATAGCGTGCTGCCAACTGCGCGATTCCGCAGGACTCGTCCTCTCTCTCGACGTGCGTTCGCAACTTGAAATGCGGCGTCGTCCAGTTGTAGCGCGGGATTCTCTGCGCATAGCTGCAACGCGGATTTGATGCAATACACCAGTTCTGGGCGCACGATGGTTACGCCGGTTTCATTCCCAATGCACCGAATTGCGTCCAAGACATTCGCGAGCGAATCGCTCCTCACGATGCCGGTCAACGCGACCTCTGCTGGCGTAGCCGGTGTTTGGATGCGCGTCGGATTTGCTAGCAACGATTCAACGCGCTTCCTCTTGTCCGCAGCCCCTACGCCCAGATACGCGGTTCCCATGAGGTTGAGCACAGCGTTCACCCGGTCAACCCCGGTTTGCGTTCTGAGGCTCTCAAAAAAGTTGCGCTCGGTCCTGCCGCCGGTAGGTTCGACCGTAGTCGCGTGGATGGCCTTTGCCAGGTCTGCGCGTCGCACTTCGTCGACGCTAGAATGAATCACCGCGAGGGTCGCTCCATCACGAAGCTGGACCGAGCAGGAGCCGGCGAGCTGCTGGGCTGCGAGCCGAGGCGCGCAAGCTTGCCATGTTAAGCATGTCGGGGCGCCCCGGAAATCGAAAATGCCGGCGCTGAAGTTTGCTCGCTGGCTGATGAGCCACGCGCCCAGCGCAGGATTGCCTGCATGAATCCATCTTTGAGGCGTAGCCAGCACGCCTGCCTGTGGGAAGGCGGCCACGGTGTCCGCGTGCCAGTTAGCGAGCATGCCTGGGCGACAGCCAAAAATTGCCTGCAACGGGTCGCCGAACACATAGCAAGGCAGATGCAGCGAAAGCGCCCTTACAAGCCCATGATGAGCGACGGTGCAATCCTGATACTCGTCTACGAGAACTCCTTCATACGACGCGCGGAGAATGCTCTCGACGGCACCGCTTTCAATCAGCTTCGCGGCCGCTACCATCACCGTATCCCAGTCCCGGTCTTTAGCCGACCAGGTCGAAGCCAACCCTGACCCCTTTGGTAACGCACGTGCCCACCGGTGCGCCCATGCCGACAGCGTCTCGACTTGCGCTTTCTCTGCCGAAATTTGGTGTTTGACCAAGCGCCGTCGAATCGCGTCGACACCCGCGACTGTGTGGGTGAGAATCAGCCAGCGCCCCGGAGCGTTGCCGGCGACAAGGGTAATCTGCTCCGTTTTGCCGGTACCTGCTGGCGCTTCAATAGCACCGGCGCGAGCGCGGAGCATCTGCTGGACGGTCAGTTCAAGCATCGCTGCAGAGCCAACTAAAAATCTGGTCGAGCTGCCACGGCAGATGGGCGATGCTGGGCGCTCCCGGCGCTCCCAAGAGGTTTGAACCAATACTGAAGCACAGGTCGTAGTCTTTCTTAATCCACTTCGATTTATGCGCGAGTCTACCAATGCGACGGAGCCATTCCTGGTCCGATAGATACGCGGATGCTTGCTGCAGAGTTTCGAGCTTCTGGTGAACAACGCTGGACAGTTCTCCCAGAGTGCGCGGCTCTCCAATTTCGTCAGCAATCAACTCTAGTATCTTTGGGCGCAAGTCCTGCGGAGTCCCCATAAAAAGCTCTTCTTCAGTGCATCGCCCGTCGCCCCACTCGAAGTGGGGAATCTTCCCGGCTTTGAGCGATGCAGAGAAGGTGGGTGGGATTGGGGCATCGCTGTCGGTGAGCAGGGCAGTGCGATATCCCAGTGACGCAAAGTGTATTGCGATGGCTGGTGCAGAGGCCCCTCCGCCATCTATGACGGTCGCACCAAACCTCTGGAACTGCCTTTGTGCGCCTTCAGCGTATCCCTTGAGAAGGGCGACCTCTGTCTGGCCTTCGCAAACGAGGATAGTCTTTGCGAGCAACGCCTCGCCCAGGTCGCGAACATAGCGCTTCGCATCTAGCAGCGCGGTCGCAGTTGCGGCCGAATGCTTAACTTCAACTTTCCCTGTTGCGTCACGTCGACAAACAAAGATTTCCCCGAACCGTACTTCGCGCAAGACGCTTGTCGAGTGCGTGGTTAAGAACACTTGGCCGCTCGCTTCGACACGTTTGCGAAGATGGCTGACGAGCAAGGAGATTCGATGGGGCTCGAGGCCGTATTCAATCTCGTCCATGAGCAGGAAGTGGCGCTGCGCTGATTCTGCACTCTGGAGGGCTGCAACTGCGAGGCGCGCCGACCCGGTTCCCATGCTGCGAAAGGGTACGTTGCCGTCATGGAGGGCGACCCCGCTTGCGTTCATCGAGAAGCTCGTGTGGTCAAGATTCGCGGTTAGCTTGTCACGAACCTGGACGCCCAACCCTGTGATATCCGGCGCAACTGCCTCAATGACTTCACTGAAGGTCGAGGCGCTATTGATTGCAAAAGTGTCGCGAGCCGAGCGCAAGAGCTCGTTCAGCTGCGAAGGAAGCTTCTCCGGATGCGTTTCGACGCGTTGCAAAGCCGAGCCGCGCCCCCAAGACAGGTGCCTATCCGCATAGGCTACGAGGCGCGCTGGTGCCGTCTCCTTGCGGTCAGCGAAGCGAATTCGCTTGGATTTGTTCTCGGGTGCGTTGCCTACATAGATTGACCACACGGGCTCGAGTGTTTCATCGACTACAAGTTCGAGCGTCAGTACGGGGCAATTCCTTGCTTCTCCGAGGGCTCAGAGTTCCACGAACGCGTGACGGAATTCCAGCCGGAGAGATACAGTCCGTATCGGTCCTCTCGCAGGTAGTCTCTCGGAAACTCGGCGATGCATGCAACGATTCTGATTGCGTTGGACGGATTCGCGTCGTAGAAGTCAAGGTCGTCAAACGTGACGTTCTGCCGTTCTGCAAGCAGCAGGTCGATAGCATCGAGAATCGTCGTTTTGCAGCTGTCGCCCGGACCAATTAAACAGTTGACGCCTCGATTCGGAAACCACGATAGCTCGCGTATTCCCCGGAAATTGTTGACCCGTAGCGCGACGATGTGCACGGCTTGCCCTTAGCGTATAGCTGGGCTCGCGCGCTCATATGCTCGACTCGCGGCCAGCTCGATGGTTTGCGTTTTCTGCAGCGGCTAAAACCGTTGCGCTACACGTTGCATGAATGCTCCCGACCTGCAACCGGCAGTCTATCTCGACGCCACCGACCTTGCCGACATCCTCGGCCTCTCCCCGCGCACAATCACCGTGCGAGCTAAACGCCGCCCCTGGCTACTACCACCCCGTGCCGAACTACGAGACCGGGAGCTTCTCCGTTGGCGACAGGATGTCGTCGCTAGGTGGATTTTGGAGAGCCCCACCTCGACGAATTAGAACAGCTCAGTCGGTTTGATACCAAACGCTATGGCGAGTTTTTCGAGCGTCGATAATTGTAGCGCCGCAACTTTGCCGCTCGATGCCTCGATTTGCGAGATGCGGTTGCGGTCCAGGCCCGTACGGTCGCCGAGGTCCTTTTGAGTTATCCCTTCAGCCTTGCGAAGTTGCTGCACTTTCTCGCCGACCGTCTCGCTTGAGACGGGCTTGCCGGGCTGCACACGGATGATTTCGTTGCCAATCGGAGTGTCGAAGAGGACGCGGACATCAATATCTAACGCTCGCGCGAGAGCGTCGGCACGCTCCAAGGTCATTCGTGACGAAGTGCGCTCTAGACGGCTGATTACAGTTCTATCCGAGCCCAGCCGATTTCCCAGCTCCTCTTGAGAACACCCAAGGCTCAACCGGTAGCGCCTCAAATTTTGGACGAAGCGCTCTTGAAGCGACATCAGTCCGTCCCTAAAAAATAAAAATTCTATTTTCCTGTCTACAAGTCCGATGTCTACAGCGGGTGCATTGTAGACAGAAGCGTTGTAGGCGCTTGGCTTGTAGGCGTTTACATATACAATGCAAACGCCTACACTTGCGTTCATACGGGACGATTTGAGCGGCAGAAAAGGCGCACCAACTTCTCAACGGCGGAGTTCAACTGCTTGAAATTGTCGCCGAACTGTTCATTAATTTGCGCATTGAAGTCCTTGATGACCTCTTTCAACGCCTCTATGAGTGCCTTGGAACCATCCTGAGACATGCGCTGCGCGAATGTGTCAAACGAGTTCCGCATCTGCTTGAGTTCGTCGACCTGCTCCTGCCGCATCAACTTCAGTTGCGTGAGGAGACTGCCTTCTTCGCTACCTGAAAGACTGCGCTGCAGCGCTTGCGTTGCTGCGACCACGTCGTCAAGCGTCGCCGATTTGGGCGCACCCTCTGTTTGTGGAATCGGAGCTTTCTGAAAGTAGTGGCGCGCCCTCAGCACGAGCGACCCGCCAACGCCACTCACAGAGGCCCAGAAGGCAGTTTTCACACCCTCCAGGAGATGAGGCACGCTGTCGGACACATTGGAAGCATCAAAATGAAGCAGCGCAGTGGCGATTCCGAGAAAGCATCCAAAAATCCCCACGGTGGTGAGAATCTCAGGGCCGTGCACGACGGAAAACCGGTTGAATCGAATAAACGCAAAAAAAACGGTCAATCCGATATTGACGCAAATAAATATCAGCGTCGGAGTGTCCGCGATAATAGTCGCCAGCGACCCTGCTGCGAATACGCTAGGTGCGAGAAAGGCAAAAACAAGAGGAAAGAGCAGTTTTTTCATTTTCAATGTATTTATCTGCTTTGCATCAAAGCCCCGGGGCCCCTTTCGGGCCTTGATTGCCTGTCGTGCAGCAGAATGGTCTCAAATCGCGTTCGGATTACACGTCTGCATAACGGCAAATCGTCTACATCCTTTAATTTGTTCGTAAGTATAAAAATGCGCTCAAAAATCGTCAATTAAATCTCGGCCGCCGACGCGGCTGGGCGTTGAGGCATCTCATTGCTGCAGTTGAAACGTCATGTCGCGGCGGGGGCTACACTCTGTGGCAGGTTCGTCGAACCACTTTCACGTCGGAACTGGCCACCATGCCGGAACAATTCATCACTTTTGGAGAGGCTGCCCACCTGCTAACAGTCGCCCGCGCGCATATCGAAAAGCTTGTTGAGAATCGGACACTGGCAGCGACGGATGGAATGCTTAAAGAGTCCGATGTGCGTGCATACAAGGCAATGCAGCAGGCTGCGGACAAGACCTTTCTCGCAGGCCAGACGGAGGAATACTGGTCGACTGATGGCGCCCCAGCAGGCGGCCACGAGCCGCCCGAAGACAGATAGCCGCGCCATCCCGCCTTCGTTCGGCCGGATAAAGCGGTCGGCTACATAGCGGATGGACTCGCTACCTTACGACGACAATGCCGGGCACCCGCCCAGCTCAGCCCGGGCGCTACGCCGAAGGCACCTGCTCGACCTTCTGCTATCAGACGCCGCGAACGACGTCGAGGTCGTCTCGCGAGAACTCGGCCTGCGAGGAGAGATGCGTGAGCGCCTGCGACGCGCGCTCGACCGGATGGCCTGCGCACAAAGCGTCTTGGAATCAATGAGGACAGATGGCACAGCGGCAGGAATCGACCGCTCAGCGGCCGGGTTGCGGATGAGTGAAGCGGTGGGATTGCTGGCAAGGGGGTGGCCGGAGGATTACCCGGCCGGGGCGGTGGAGTGGCTTGTGCTGGAAACCGCAGCCGACGACGAGATGTGACGTCCGTCTTTCGAGGGCAACCGTCCTGAAACCACCCCCGGCAGCAAGTACGCCGCTGCCGGAACAATTTGTTGGTTAGCCTCTGCTCCAAAGCTTCAATGCACGTCCCAGCAACTCGCGACCGCGTGTTTCGATTGTTGACTCGTCCCAACTATCGAAGCGATTGAGCACACCGTTTATCGGCGACACAGAGTGTGTGAGAATCGCATCACGCTTCGTTGCCCACGCGCTGTTCTTCATCGAGCTGTTGAGGCTTCCGGTGATAAGCGTCAGGTTACCGAAAGTTTGGACCAATTCGTTGCGCCGACGGCTCTGGGCAACTCCTGGCGTCTCCTCTTTCGCAAACCACGCGTGCTCAACACCCGTCGAGCCGTCCGGTAGCGGCCAGTGAGGCACCCAGCCTTGCGGCATGATGTGTTCGACCGTGAGCGGCGCGTTGGTGCTAACGTTCTCCGATTTCGACGACCGATACGTTTCGCTGATGCGCCACAGAACGTGTGTCAGTCGCAGATTGTTGAGGGAGTGGTATGCGCTGCTACTCATCCAGGCGTCGGACACAGCGTCGTCGCTCGGCCATACATCAGTTGCGCTTTTGAGCGACGTCAGGTACTCGCGGACGACCTCGGCGCTAGCCCCCTTGGTGCGAATGGCCCGCGTGAGGCCCATGAAAATTCTGTTATACGCCTTCGTCTCATTGCCGCAAATCGCTCGACGCACAAAATAACTCTCCAGCATGTCAGCAGTTTCGGACATGTCGACATCACCGGCGCCCAGGTCGAGCATTGCCAGAAGCGGCGGATAGGCCGTGCTGACGTCGAAGAGATTCAGAAAATGCGCCAGTTCGCCAAGTAGAGGAGACTCGTGAGAAACCGAAAGCGTCCGGAAATGGTCGCGCTGTCGAGCAAGCTCAGATAGCTCTTGCTCGACGCTTGAGAAAGGCTTCTCACGCTCAACCCAATGCTTGTACTCGACGAAAAGATGCTTGATTGGGATATCTCGGGCCTGCTTGCTCGTAAGGTAGTGCTGGATGAAAAGGTCGCTGCGGGGTCGACGAAGTCGGCCTTGCGTCACCTCTTCACGCCAGAACGGGTCGTCGAAAGTGGACCAGTACCGCTCGTAAAGCTGTTCCTGTTGTTCGCCATGTCGGGCGGCCCGCAGGAAGATGTAATTTCGGAGCAGGTCTGCCGGCAGAAGCGGCTCGCCCCTCGCATTAAGCGTTTCGAAAATGACCTGGGCGTCGTCGCCATCGCCCAGGTCAATCGCCACAACCTTCAACGCAGTTTTGAGCGCTTCGAAGCATGCTTCAACGCGATGTTCCATCGCGATATCGTCGCCGACCGGCGGCTCGTCAGACATACCCTTGAAGTAGGCAGAAATCTGCTCATGGAAGAAGAGGTATGCCTCTACCATTCGTGGCCGTGGATTGAACCTTCTTGCATACGGTCGACGGGTCAGTGGGTGAATCTTCTCGAGGGAGGATTTTGAACCAGCTGTGAGCACGTCCATGAACTGAGGACGGTCAGAGAGAGTCGGCCAGACCTTGAATTTCTCCACTTCAGGTTCGGCCATCCTTCCCGAATTCAGAGTGTACTTCTCACACTCCTCGGCGAACTCTTCCAGACTCTCCTCGCGGCAAAAGTCACGGAATGCGACAAGAAAAATCTGTAGTGTGGTCAGGCGCTGTTGCCCGTCGATTACGCTCCGCCGCTCGACTCGACCAACGTGCGTCTGCTTCTGGTCCAGCACCATCGCACCCAGGAAATGCACGGGCGCGTCTCGACGGTCCTCAATGAACTCAGTGAATTTCCGTGATATGTCTTCCCAGAGAGGTTCCCACTGATGTTCCTTTCCCCATACATACTGCCGCTGAAACATTGGGATTTCGAGTCGCATCTTCCGTTCGAAGATGTCAAGCAATGCAATCGCGTTTGCGTCCATCTGGGGTCTCTCAGCTTTCGTTTGTTTTCGCGGCCTGACTTGGCCGAACGTGATGATAACCAGAAACAAACAACGGTTGAAATCAGTCCGCACCGGAGCGCGCAGTTTCATCACGAGACAGTGGCCCACCGCGTGCGAGACCTGCAACGGGCAAGGCACCTTGACCGCCAGCCGGCGGTTCGCCGAATCCGACTTCAACGAGTGGGAAGAAACGTGTCCCGTCTGCAACGCAGCGGGTACGGCATCAGCGCATGTGCAAAAGCTCTATGCCCACCTGACTGGCGTCATCGCCGAGCAGAACGCGCGTCTGAGGAAGCACGTCATGTAACGCATGGTGTTGTATGAGCCCATGTTAGCGTCTCCTACGGAGGGGTTGTCCTCCCGGGTATGGGACCCTGCAGCGCTCATAGCCCTGCGCGGCTGCGCCACCGACCGCGCCCACCACCCTTTGCTCAATTGCATCGTAGAATCCCGGCTTAGCATGCTACGGGCGCGGGGAACAAACGCCCGAGACGAAACGCATTCAGGAAAAGAGAGCAAGAAAATGACCACGGGCCTGGAGGAAGCAATCCTGCGCATTCTACCGACGGAGCGCGATGCGATTGCATGGATGGGCACATCGGAAGTGCGGCAGCAGCTTGAGGAGCGCGGACACCGCACTTGCTATTCGAAAAAGGTCTTGCGCGAGCTGGCGAGACTGGAAAAGGAAAAACTCGTTCTATCCACGACAACTGGGCGCGAGTTGCTGTGGCAACGCAAACCGTGGTTGCAGGGCGCGCGCGACAGCGCAAGCCGCATGGGCGCGTCCGAGGCCGTGGCATTTCATATCATGCAGCGCTTTGCCGGCAACAAGCTACCTGCGGCCGTTACTCGCGATATAGAACCGCTCTTCGCGGCCGCGGAAGTCCGCCTCTCCCAAGAAAAGGCGGACAGCCGGATTTACCGGGAGTGGCCCGACAAGGTTGACTCAGTCGACGGCACCTTTTCCCTTATCCGGCCGAATCTGCGCGAAGACATATTCCATGCGATTACAACCGCGACTTTCTTCGAAAGAGAAATGTCTGTGCGGTACCGTCCTGCTGGAAAGCCCGAGACAGAAGAGCTCAAGCCTAAGACCCTGTGGCCCCTTGCGCTCGTTGAATCCGCCGGCATCATGTATATGGTTGCGCAGGACCCGTCCTTCGAACCGCGCAAGGACAAGCCGAAGATTCAATGGCTGCGAAGCCTGTTCCGGCTCGACCGGGTTGTGTCGGCGACTGAGTCCGGCAAAACGTTCGTCTACCCCGAGGACTTCAGTCTGCGCGACTATATCGAGAGCGAGCAGGCGTTTAACTTTTTGACCGAGCCGGCGGTCCAGTTGAGTATTGCCTTTGATGGCCAGGCTGGAAACCATCTCCGCGAAACACCCATGTCGAAGGACCAGCGAATCGAGATGCTCGCCGACGGGCGGATGATGGTAGCCGGTACCGTCATCCCGAGTCTGAAGTTGCGCTGGTGGTTGCGCTCGTTCGGCGCGAGCGTTGAAATCCTCGCTCCGGTCGCCCTGCGCCACGAATTTGCCGCCGAATACCACAGACTCGCCATGCGCTATGGCGCCTAGTCCTCTCTGCCCGCTGTTTCGCCGGCCTCCTTCCACTGGCATTTCGGCCTTCCAGACGACCCCATCTCGGCGGACAGGTTTTGTCCCGATGGGTAGGAAGAATACCCTTGTTGCGACTCAACAGGGGCAGAAAATTCCAACGAATCCGAACATTGCGCGGCCCGCGGCCGCGGTCAGTCCATACACCGCGAAGAACATAGACGAGGCCCTCGCGCATCTCGAGCGCGTGCGTCAGCCGCCGGGGCGACGGCGGTGCTCGGGCGGCATTATTGGCACGCGAGCGTGGCGCAAATTGGCGTGACATCAGGACTAACGCCCGGGCAGCGGGCACGTGTTGCACGTTTGCCGAAACTGCTGGCAGAGGCACAGGACGCACCGTGCGAGGACTGAACCGCGGCTGTCTCCTGCCACAATAACCGGGCAACGGAGACCGTCGCAAGAAAAGGCCTTTTGCACTCGTGCGACGCAGCTTTCAGGAACAAAAGGCGCACCCACGACAGCATCGGGGTGCGCCTTTCACATAGCGCGTTAGCGTCTTATTCCATCTTAAAAACTGGAAGTTGTGAGCGCTGTTGACGGGGCGGTCTTCCGAGGCATGGGATTGCCGCACTCAGAGCAGAATTTCGCCTCCGGTGTGTTGATTTTCGTACATTTGCTGCAGCGGCATTCCAGAGCCCTTTGCAGGGCCTTCTGCCGAATGTGTGCAATTTGCACGACGCACGGAACAGTGACACGATAGGCGGCACTGGCGAGCTCGGCAACCGTCCATATGCCGGAGAGGGCTACGCCGAAGGGGCCAAGAAGCACGCCCGCGCCGCGCGAAGCGATGACGCTCATGGCAAGCGGCAACCCGCGGCCAATTACCGTAGAGGCCATGGCGCTCGCGACGACCATCGACATTGCGTACACACTCATCCCGGCAGCCATCCCCGACCCTGCTCTCGTTGCTCCAAAGCCGCCCATTGACGCAGTGAACTCTCGCAGGTCGTGGGCCGACATTACTCGGACCGTGTCGTTGTACAGTTTTGCAATGATGGCTTCCTCTATCGTCCGCGCGTCGGCACCTTTGGCGAAAGTGACCTTCAGGTGGCTGCCGACATCGCTCGCGAGCTCGTTGTAGGACACACCCTTGCCGCCCCGGAACAGGTTGGCAATCGAGTTACCACCGAAAAGCAGTATTTCACTGGCAATGGCACCGCGGTCAGCCGCGCGGTAGTTGCGGGCATTCTTGCAAGTGACAAACCGCTCGCGCACATCCTTGGCGAGTGCCACGCGCCCGTTGCCATTGTCCGTGATGTAGTCGACCAGCGCGTCGAGGTCATCAGCGTCAGCGACCTGTAGCAGTGCCGCGAGGTCCCCTGAATCTTTCAAAAATGCAGTGTCCAATTTCAACCCCTGTGTCTTGATACGCAGCGTGTGCGCGGTATTTCGTGGGCCGCGCCGTGCGGCCACTGAAAAAGGGTCGCGCCGCTCAGGCGGTCGCGATTTGCTGTCTGAATATCTCGACCACGGCGGCTAGTAACGCTGCGACGAGAAAGCACACAAAGGAAGCGGCTAGAGCGGTGCCGAGCAACGTGCCCAGAATCTCCAGGCAACCATAGAGCGCGGCGGTGAGTGCAGTCCAGAAAATCGTCATCTGAATATCTCCATTAGGTCCGATAGCCCAATCGGGTTGAATCGGGCTCAGGCGCCAGTCATGAATGCATCGAGGTCTGACTCGTTCTTGATGAGAAGAGCTTCATGCACGCCATGTGCACGTGCCAGCGCGAGGCTCGCATCAAGCAGGCGCACATTGGCCGACAGGTCGAACGCAATCGTCGTGAGCTCGCCCAGGCGGTCGAATTCCTCCTCCAGGAAGTTGAGGACCTTGCGCACCTCATCATCGAGTGCCGCTACGATGCGGTTCATCCGTTCCGCCAGCCGGTCGGTAACTTCCCGGGCTTTCTTGCCAATGAAAGTCGACAAAAACTTGCCGGCGATGGAGCCCAGCACGGCACCAAGCACGGGCACCGGGATAAGTGTCTGACCGGCGGCGGTACACAGGCCCACGATGGCTGCATCGCTGCACACGAACATCCCGTTGTCGATGAGCGCGTCCAGCGAAAGCTTGCCGGCATGGTAGTCAGCGACGAGCGACGCCATCCCTTTAGCCGCGCTTACGAATGCACCAGCGAAAGGGGCGGCCATCTCAGCGCAGTTGGTCAGCGCGTAGATGGCGCCACCCGCAATGGCGCCGCCAGCGGCACCCTTGACGGTGGAAAGGCCGACTTCCTTCCAGTCCTCCAAGGTAAAGTCCCCTGCGAAGACGTTTTTTCCATCGCGATACTTCTTCCACACGTTCATTGTCAGGCTGAGTGCAGCACCGACTGCCGCGGCCCCGCCCGCTGCCTTCAATCCTTCGGCCAACGATGGTTCGTGCTCAAGGGCAATCTGGTCCTTGAGCGCCTCATTCTGCTGCTTGAGGTCCTGCTCGTGATGGTCGACCGTTTCACCCACCTTGCCGAGTTGCACTTCGCCGTATGTCGACACGGAAGGCTGCACGACTTCAGTGAACGGCTTGCCAGTCGCAAGTTCGATTTGGGCGACCTTCTCGTGAATGGCGCGTACGGTCTTTTCACTGAGCTCGCCCTGATTACCCTTTAAAACTTCAAGAATCTGCGTGTGCTGGTTCTTGGGGATGTGATAAAAGCCGTCCTTGCCGAAGTCCTTGTACGTATCCATGTGTTCAAGGACATGTTTGAGGCTGTTATTGGCGCCGTTGATGAACTTCGACTGGACGTCGATTCCGTCGATGCGGTAGTCCATGGGCGCCGTACGTCCTACCCCCTCGAACGTCGCCCCGGGCATAATTTGGGCGAGATAGTCGCGCGAACGACGCACGGCAACCTCGACCTGCTCGGCGACCTCACCGTGCTTGGTGTCCATGCGGCCTAAAATCTTGCCGGGCTCACCGATGAATTCGCGCAGCCCCGCCATCGCAGCCATTGCGTTTTCGAACGCCTTGTCCTGCGCGGACTGCAGAACAGCCTCAGCCGCCACGCGCGCGCCATTGACTGCGTCGACCACGATACCCGCAGCCTGGTCGGCCAGCGAAGCCGTGGTTGCTACCGCCGGCCCGCCATGAAATGCAGCGGCCCCGGATACCCCGATTGTGGAGTCGATAGTCATGTCGGGCCTCAGGAAGCGTTCGACATAATGGTTTTGTTCAGCAGCGACGACAGCGAGCGCACGTGGTTGATGAGCGAGCCCAGGGCGTCCTTGTTTTCCGCAGAAAACTGACCGTAGTCCGTGGGCGCAGTCCGCTTGAGCTTCCCAAGAAGCGACTTCATCCCGATGGTGTGCGTGAGCGTCAGATGCTTGAGGATTTCGATTTCGGCTGCGGCCATCTTGAGCGACGCGACGCCCTTCTCAATGGGCACTCGCTTGGCGTGAGCTTCCTCAGCGACCTTTCCATTTGAGTGCCACACGAAGAGTCCGCCCCCGACGACCGCCGCACCCGCAAGAGTCCAACCGACCGGGCCTGCCAGTGCAAGCAGTGCGCCGCCGGCGGACATTCCGCCACCGCCCGCCGCCAGCGCGCCGCCACCAAGCCACGCCAGTGCCGCGTTCGTCGCGGCTGCACCGGACAGGGAGGCGATGGCGGTACCCGTAGACGCAGTGCCGAATGTCGTGGCAACGGCCATGGCGGCTGCCGGAGCCAACAATGCTGTCGACGCACCGGCAGCTACGCCCACGCCTGCGGCCGCACCGCCCGTCACGTTGATGTCATGCAGTTGCCGGTCGACTTCTGCGATGACACCTTCGAACGTGTGGTACTCGACCTTGTATTCAGCAAACGCACGGCTGAATTCTTTCGGTGTCGAAGTAAGACCATTAACGTACGCTTCGACATCGCCAATCAGCAGTTCACTGCTCTCGCGACGCAGGTTGTAAAGCCCCGTGGCCAACATCTGGACTTCGTTCTGGCGTTTGTCATAGTCCTTAGCTGCCGCTTCAAGTTGATTACGAGCATTTGACGCATTCTCTCTGTTCAGCATGTATCTCTCCGTTCTTAATCTTGTCTTCCTCAACGCGGCGGCAACCCCGAGCCGGCGTATCGCGTTTAGCACGTACTGCGCTTGCATCGTTCACTTCGCGCGGCCGATTGCGACGCAAAGGGACCCCATCCGGCTAACGGCACGAGGCGTAACAAACTTTAGGCCGTACCAGATAACCAGCACAGACGAGTCACACAAAAGATATGTGGCTCAAACTGGAAGTCACGATGGTGGAATTTGCTCGGGACAAAATGTGTCCCGATATGAATACCCCTTTAAAAAAAGTGTTCCTTCAGTCTCTCCTACTCAATACAACGGATAGTTAGTGGGACAGGAAATGTCCCGCTGGCTCGCAATCATCCGTCCCAGCTGGCAACTTAATGGAATTTGGAAGAGATGCGACAGAAGAACACAGGCGTTTGCGAACTCGGCGAAATGACGCTCCGGGAATTGGCGGGACTTCATATTCTTAATGAGGCGTTGCGAGAGGCTGAGCGCTGGATTCGTGAGAACTCAGTGCGCGAGCAGTACAGGAGCGAGTCAGACTCGAACACTGCGGGGCCCTCGGACACCCCGTCGGCGTCGGATTTGCCCACAGAGTTGACCTTAAGGGCCTCGGTGGTCTGCATGAGCGGAGCTGCTGAGCCTTGCAATGCAGCGGCCCATAACCACGTCGCACGGCTGGAAGCAATAGTAGGGCAGATTAGCGCGCGAGTGGACGCGAAAGAGATAGCGTTGGCTGAAGAGAGCTTGTTCGGTCTGCAGCCCTGCGCCCTCTTCAGAACACTCATTGCCGAGTTGCGCGGCGACTGGCTGCAGGTGCTCGAGGTGCGCGCCCTGAAAGTTGAGCTGACCGCGTCGGCATGTCGCGAGTTTGAGGTCGCATCGGTTTTTGTACCGCGGCGAGCGTCAAATTTTCCTTTTCGTCCTGCGCGACGTTGGGCTTACGCTTTCTGACATCGTGGGCAGGATTAGAGCAGCGCGTAGCGCGGCGGCCGCTAGGGAGCGCGTCTGCCAGCCAGAGCGCGTAGTTTGCAGCGACGACACCACGGACTCGACGAGGAAGCAGATGACACGCATGTACTTGGCGCAGGACGGCAAGTTTGTGCGCTTGTGTTCAGTTCCTCCAAAGCGTCCCAATTCTAGGCAAGCGGAATCGACAAATATAAGATAAGGACCAAGTTGCCGGTGTTCCAGAAAGTCGCCTCACCGGCCAGGAAAAGAACAATGGCCGGCAGCGGTGTCGCCGGCGCTAGCGCGAAATTTGAGGGCAATACGGGGTACAGAAGACATGAAAGCACTCAGCCTAATCCTCCTAATTTTCGGCCTCGCTGGTAGCGACGCAAATGCGATGTCGTTCACTGCGCCCAAACATAACCTCCCTGATGTCGCTACGTGGATGGACCAACACGGCGACACGACGCGAATCTATGCGGGGGGGTGAGATAACCACTTCCAGCGCCAGCGAGTTGGAACGGTTCGTTCGCACAAATCACATTGAGCGTGGCATGGTGTTATTTAACTCACCAGGCGGTTCGCTTATGGGAGGGGGTGCCCTAGGCAACACCATCAGGAAACTGGGATTCCACACCGGTATTGCGACGTATGTTCAAGGGGGGGAGGGTGACAAGCGGCATCTGCGCGAGTGCGTGCGCATATGCGTTGGCTGGCGGCCGGGGCCGATACGATTCAGGCCGCAACACAAGGCTCGGTATTCACCAATACTATTCGGAGGGTGGTGACATTGGCAATGGGACCAGTCAGGAAGTCAGCGGGTTGCTGGTTGCATACCTTCACCGGATGGGTGTTGATGCATCGGCATTCTCTGCTTCGGCATCGGTTGATGCCAAATGACATTCTCTGGTTGAGCGCAGCGGAAGCCAACAAGCTTCACTTTTCTAACAACGGAATAGAGCCAACGACTGCAGAGCCCAAGCAGGTCAACGGCTTGACGTACCTTCGCATTGAGCAGAAATATACGAGCTACAGCGCTCGCTTCATTTTCAACTGCGCTCGCCGCGACAGGATTCTATTGATGGGTGGCATCGTTACCAACTTGCAAGATGCGAAGCAGGTTTACGACTTGGCTACGCAGTCCTTCTTCACGCTCGACCAGCAGACGATACAAACGAAGCGGAAGGGCAGCGCGGACGACGGCCTTATGCCGAATGACTCAACAATTTGGGTAACACGTGTTCTCACGCCCGCGGAAGTCCAGAAACTGTTGGCCTCGACGACAATTACGGCTTGGGTCGCTGCAGATGGAGCCGTTGGGCATACAGGCCCTGCGGATATCAGTGGTGTCCGCGACAAAGTCCGCGATTTTGTGAGCAATTGCAGTTTCCATCCGCAAGGCGACCAGTAGTCGAGCATTGCCAAGACAAGCCTATTGCGCTAAGCCGGCCTCGAATCTCGCTGCACCAAAAATCTGGGGAGTGAGAGGATGGTGCGGGATATGACCGACCCGCCTTCGAACCGCTACCTGCGGACTGGTTCCTACCAGATTGCCCGCTTTCGCTGCCGTTATTCCTACTCATAGCCCGACGCGCAAGTGCGTTGAAGCGCTGCAGACCGTTCCGCCAAGCAAGCTAGACGTAAGGAGGGCGCGGGCGGCGCCATTTGTGGTCGAAAGGAAGGCAACTCGACATCGAGCTAACCAGGATAACCTATACTTGCATTTCAAACTAACTCATACTAACCTACGCAAACTCCCTAGTTACAAGAGCTAATTCACGATGGTCAAGCAACTACCCAAGGTCACAGACCCAACTTTCCGGACGGCGCTCAAGGACGCTCGTCTCGCCGCCAAATTGAGCTTCCGAGAACTGGCAAAGCGCGTGGGAATTCACGAGGTGATGCCGTCTAGATATGAGAATCCCGAGCACAGCAATGCGACACTCCCCGGCCTGCAAACTTGGGAAAAGCTCAATGCAGTTCTGTTTCCGGTTGGCGAGGCAGAAGTTGCTGCGACGCCTGCCTCTGCGAACAGCGAGCCCGCAAATCAAGAACAGTCCGGCGGCCGGTTTCTTCGAGACGCCCCTATCGACGAAATCGTCGCAGAGCTGAAGCGGCGTGGCGCAACGTCGGTGTCAATTAACTGGTAATCCCCGGGAGAACAAAGCATGAACGAGCCAGAGCTGTTGAGCCCTGAAGATTCGAATCGCATGACCCGGCTGAAAACCCGCGCGGAATGTGTCCAGTTTGCGAAAAACGTAGAAGTGGCGCAGCCAGACCTCGCCATGGCGGCCCGCCGTCATGGAATCGAACTGTTGCTCGACAAACAAGGTTTTACCGCCCCCCTGTTACCTGACATCTGGGGAGGCGTCTACGCCTATGAAGAAGTGCTGTACCTGACGCATGACAAGAACTTCAAAGCAGGCAACACACGCAAAGCCGTCCGCAATCACGGTGCGGTCGGCGGCGTCGAAGTTATCGTTCTCAAGCCGGCAACTGAAGGATTTGCACGGATGGAAGCTGCGGGTTTGTTGACCAAACTTTCGAGTTCGTTGTATTGCGCCACACCGAGCATTTCAAACCTGAAGCAGTTGCCGCTGCGCAAAGGAAGCTCAAACCTTGGCTCGACGACCAAGGGCGCCTGACCACAGGCGACCTGGCCTGAAAAGACGATTGGCTCACGGAATGTGTGCTGACAGATGTCGTCATGGACGCCGAGGTAGCGGCTCAAGAAGCAGGGATTTCTGACGCCAGCTTCGTGGTGCTGCGCCGGGCGGTTGACCGGGTTAGCTGCGCGCAATCGGTTTTGGAAACAGTGAGGGCTGGGAGCGTGGGGGCGAGCAAGACGACGGGGCGTTGCGCATGCGAGAGGCGGTGGGTGGTTCCCTGACGGCGGAGCTACACTACTCGGAAGAGCCGCTCCGTTACCATCGCCCGACGGAGCTGACAAGCATGCCTGAAGAACTCATCTCGCTCGCGGCGGGTGCGAAACTACTTTTCGTCGCTCATGCCCACATTTCAAAACTCATCGATGAAGGCAAGCTAACCGCGAAAGACGGAATGCTTCGAAGGTCTGACATTCTCGAATACAAATCGAAGCAGCGAGCCGCAGCAGAAGGTTTCTTTGCCACCCAAATCGAAGACCGTGAGTCGACGAATGGTTCATAAGCGATTGGGCGCCCGTTGCGAATCCCGCATCAGCCGTACGGCCTCGCTTCACTCCACCGTTTAAACCCCGCGACTACAGGGTGAATGCATGAGCTATCAGCACAAGCTAACGTCGGTCGCGCACCCGCCCCTATCCCGGCAATACCTTCTGGCCTCCTGCTAGAACTTCTGCTGTCAGACGCTGCAACCGACGTCGAGGTCGTCACGCGGGAACTCGGCCTCCCCAACGAAATGGTAGAACGGCTGCGGCGTGCGCTCGACCGGCTGACTTGCGCGCAGACCGTCCTGGCGACAACGAGTGCGGGGAGCATGTCCAAAGCAATTGGCCGGCTATTTCACTATCGGTCGAAACGAGTTGACGAAGGCACAATTCTCTGTCTTGTGTTGCTAGGCGAAGTGAAATCAGACGCGGAGCACGCCGGCGTTTTGCTGGAACACAGGGGATTCACTTTCTCTACGACAGTAGCCCCGACGAGTACACCTTGGTTGACGGAACGACGCTTGGTGAGTTCCTCGATAGAACCTTGTCGTAACGCATAGAGTAAGCACGCCCTCAAGGAACATGCGGGACAGCTTGTCACTGATAGGGCGTCGAGACCTTGTATCGCGCTGACCAGTTGTCCGAATACGACCTCACGATGTTCGCATCGCCTTGAATGAGGATGCCATTTTCTGCGTTCCGCTCCTGTGCCGACTTCGTAAAGTTGAAGGAGCCAGTGAATACCGCAGAGTCGTCGAAAATCATGACTTTGTTGTGAGCTATCGCTGGCTTGGTATCAATGACGACATTGATGTCGGCATTTCGCAGGTACGTTGCAACGGCGTATCTGGGCGATGCCTGGCTCTTGTCGAGAATGACCTTTACGTCTACGCCGCGAGTTTTTGCTCGTTTGACGGCGGCCGCAATAGGCGTGCTCGTGAACGAGTAGGCCTGAATTCGCAACTTCTTCTGAGTGCCGTCAATTGCGGAAATGATTAGGCTTTGGCAACTCTTACCGTCAGGCACGAAGCACAGTTGGTAGCTGGCCGCCTTCGAGAAGGCATGGGTTTCGTTTTCGAACAGGCCGGCGAAACCTTCGTACCTAGCAAGGACCGGACGAACGAGACAAGGGACTGCAACGACCACTGCTAAACAGACGGCGGTAAGCAAGGTGAAACGGCGCTTCATACTTATCTATCCACCGAGGGTGGAACTTGATGTTTGAGGAGCCCTTTTTTTGTGAGGGCAATAGATATGGCTCGTGCTGTCAAACGTTCGAGGCGGTGCGGGCGTCGAGCGCAATCCTTCCCCGTGCCGAGTTTTGCCCTGGCTCATGTCCTCAGAAAAAACGATGTAGAGCCGGCATTGTCGCGTGTATCACGTAAGCAACATCTTGCGCAACTTGACGCGAGACCTGAGCAAAGTCCTATTTTCCGCAAGTTGTGTGCCAAGGTCCTACATACGGACTTTTCGCGTTAATCCCTATGAACATGTGCTGTTTGCATATCTACAGCGGCTATATCGGAAAACATACAAAACGAAAAGCACATCGGAATTTTATCAGAATCGCATGTGAATGCGAAACAGCCCTAGCTAGCGGCCCCAGCGCTCTGAGTCAATCATAAGTCCATGCAAACGAAGCCGAAGAGGTTGGCACCAATGCGTTCCCTTCATGGACATCATCACGTCTGGGTCATGGTCGAAGACTGGGACCGTGTGGGCCGTCACGAGTATCTTCTCATTGCCAACAGTGATTTCGTTTGGCCCATCTGGCAGTTTTTCAAAGCCCATCTAATGGAGCTTTCAGGAGAAAAAGTCTACGCGCAAGGAATTGGCATGCTCGTAGACTTTATCGCTGCTAGAGGTCACGAATTCCAAGGTGTAGAAGCGAGAACCGGTTTTTTCCAGGCGTTCGCCGGTGCGGTCTTATTCGGTACCGTTCGCGACGGTGACGACCCTACGAGCCTTTGGTGGTACCCGCGCTCTATTCGTCGTACGCGCAAATTGCTCCACAGCGTTTGCACTGTGAGCGATTGGCTTGCGGACAAGTACGAGGCTATTGCCATCAATCCGTTCACTCGGCCGGCCACTCTCTCCGAGCAAATCGCATTTTGGCGCCGATGGAACACGAAGACCGCTTCGCAATTGCTCTCTCATCTCGTGGGGCGCAAAGAGGCGGAAACTAAGTCAAAGCTTGCGCGGCGCGACTCGCTCCCACGCGGGCAACCACCAACTCCCAACACTAAATCACAATTTCCAGGCGAAAGGATGCGGGACCTTCTGCTCATAGGTTTCGCAACCAATGTCGACGACGCCACCCTTCCGATTTGGGAGCGGTGGAACATACGCGACATCTTGGTCACGTTGCTCCTGCATTATGGTGGTCTGCGCGTCTCCGAGCCCTTTCATCTTTGGGTCGATGATGTCTTCGTAACCGAAGAAAAACCAGGTATTCCGGTGGTTCTCGTTCATCACCCGTCTGACGGCAAAGTCCATGCTCCGGGCGGCCCCCCCACAAACGTCACGCGCGCCGCGTACTTGCGTTACCACTACAACATGTCGCCCCTCACTCTGCTGACAGGGAAGCGCCATGTTGGGTGGAAAAACTCTTTACTCACTAGGCCGGCGTATAACGCTTTCGAAGTGGTTTGGTCCTCCCTCAATGCAGCTGCTCTCTTTCTGCACCTGTATCGAATCTATATCGCGCACGTGCGCCCCGTCTCCCTGAATCATCCATTTTTGCTTGTAACTGAATCCGGCGACCCAATGGCCCCTGAAGCGTTTAGAAAGAGCCGTAACCGGGCCGTTAGGAAGATTGGCCTCCGGCCCTCAAGGGAAGAAGGCACCGCTTCTCACGGGCACCGCCACGCCTATGGTCACTTACTCAAGAAAGTTGGAATGTCAGATAAGGAAATCATGGTTTGCATGCACCACTCCTCACCCCAGTCTCAAAACGACTACACGATGCCCACCGTTCCAGAGGTCCATCAAGCTATGCGCGCCATGGCTGAGCCCGTGTCGACATTCGATTTCCACGCTGAGTTTGCCGCAGGATGACCCCCATGAAAAATCAAATCGTCTATTTCAGCCCATACCGTGTAATTACGTCCTATCTGACCAACCGTGAGGTTATCCTCAATGACTCTCCCGGTTTTCTGATACCTCCAACGTTCGAAATGAAGAGGTATAAGAAAGCACTCGCAAGATTCTCTGAGCAGCTTGCGGCTCAAGTAAGCAGGCGTGGCCGTAACAATCTCATGACTACCATGGTGGAGCGCCTCGAAAAGGCGGGAACGGTGGAACATATCGCCCGAGAAATCACGGAAATTGTGCGTCAAAGGCAATCTCTGGATGCTAACAAGACGTGGGAAGGTGCAAGAATTAGAGACCTATTTGTCATCCTTTGGACTGAAGGGTGCCTGATTTTTCCTCAATCTACGAACGAGCAATTCAAGTTGACTTTCAATGGAGCGCTCCCGTGGGACGACGAGTCAACCTCGATGATTGCAAAGTTTACGAGACTTCAGAAGAGCGACGGCAGCAGTGAATCCAGACTTCGCGGCTTCCGATTGCTCTTGCTTTCCAGAGGTGGCCTGCGAAGTATTGGCGACCTCGTGCCAGAAGCTTGCGGCGACTACTTCACCAATCACATGGTCCCCAAAGGTGTTCGAGCTAGCACTGTACTAGACATCATCAACATACAGAAAAGAGAGCATAAAGGAAAGGTCACTCATTCTATCCTTGATTTTGGCTCTGTCGTAAGGAATGCGAAACGGTCAGACAATACTTTTGCATGGTCGTTGAATATCGACTCAAGTCTTGTCAGCTGGGTTGACGTCGCTAGCCGATACATGGCGGAAAAACACCGAAACCTTACAGCCGCTCGGACCGCATGGAATACGATTCTTGATTTCTTGATAGCAAATCGGGACGTCACTCGAAATCCAATCGAGTTTTTGCATGTCAATTACGTAGCGCCCATCCCATTGGAATTTGATAGCTTCAGGAAAAAGGAGCGGGCTCGGGATATCTTTGAGTGGGTTCTGGACAATATCTGCGTCTACGAGGACGAGTACGGAAAGAAGGCAACATTACCCGGCTATGAAAATCCCATTACAGAGAATCAAGAGAAGCGCAAACGCCCTAATGAAACACCGCGCGACCCAATGCCAATGCCTTTGGTTCGTAGGCTGGCAGAGCTATTAACGGAAAACAACTTTCAGTGGGCACGTGAATACGGAGTTTCACGTTGGAATCGCAAAGGGGGCGACTACATAAATGTTTGGAATGCAAAAACTAAGCAACAGGAGCAAGTTTGGTCCCCGGTAAGAGCAATTTCCATACTAGTGAAGCTGAAGCTCCCACCTCGGACATTTCAGGTACGTGTACTTGACAGCGGCGAGGCTGACCGCGAAACGTTTTACGGGACCGAAAAGGGTTGGGGGCCGAACGTTCATCCGTTAGCCAAATCAAACAAAGCTGGAGCGAGACGTGGTGTCTTCTACAAACATATCGACCAGGACGGGTCGATATATACGTTTCTGTATTTCAACACAAGCAAAACAGGTGATATCGGAAAAGACGCGAATGAGCAAGGCTACGTGATGCAATGGCAGCATCCCGAAGTCTTGGACGCCCTTGCGTATCTTCGAGATTGGCAAATGAAATACAACCCAATCCACGCGCCCACCCCATGGACATCGATAAAGGAAGTCAGCATCAGCGCTGCCCAGTCCAAAGAAGTTCTTTCGTTGCGTGGGAGTACTTGCTTCTTGTTTCGCGACGCTTGCGCACCGTTCAAGGAACAACCCGTGACTGATATGCGTATTAACACGTTCTGGCTAAATCTCAATGCGGAACTGGAGAAACGTCTTCAGGATTCAGGGGAAGTCGGAAAAGACGGCAAGCCTATTCGTCTTGTTAAAAGGAACCACGAAGGAATACCAACCGCGGCTTCCTACGACCTCCACACACTGCGAGTCACCCACATAACCGCTTTTGCGGAAGCTGGCATTCCCATTCATATCATAATGAAGGTCGTTGACCATAAATCGGTAGCCATGGCGGTGCACTATGTCAAAGTCACCCCCGCACATATTAGCGACACATTGAATGAAAGGACCTTCGCGGACGCGAAGCGCGTGCAAGACGAGTGGGTCGTGTGGCTTTCCGGTCAAGCGCAAGCAACGCTCATTGCTGCTGCTGCGTACGGCCACCTAGATGCAATCGAAGCGCTCGCGAAGTCGTCACCTTCGACGTGGATAGTGCGCGACCACGGGATTTGTCCTGTCGCCTGTGCGCGTTGTCACGAGGGCGGTCCGCTGGTCGTAGACACAAAAGCATATAAGAAGCACGCGAGTGTGCCCGGGGGCGCCAGCAACTGCGTTCGTTGCCGATTTTTTATCACTGGACCGGCTTTCCTGCTCGGACTACAAGCGCATTTCGATATGGTCGGGTTTCAGCTCCGAGATTCAAGCCGTCGATATCAGGTCAGTAAAGGTAACTACGAGCGACTGGAATCGAATATTCGCGCGCTACGCGAGCGCGCCGAACCGGTTCCAGCATCCAAGGTTCGGGAACTCGAACATGCGGCTGGCATCTACGAGCAAGACACGCATACAGTTGATGATAAGGCGCTATCATGGCACGCGACGTATCGTCTCATAGGTCAATGTCTTGCGATTAGCAAGCGACATGAAGAAGGAAAGGCTGGAAGTTCAGAGGAATTATTTCCTCTTGTCGCAATAGGCGGAACCTCAACCGTTGAGGCCGTTCTTGAGGAGTCGACTGAATTTGAGCTAGCAGACCGCGTTTGCCAAACCTCCGTATTTTTCCCTGGCATCGACGCCGCAGTTCCAAACCTGCTTCGAATGAGGACGTTCGACGCGATGTTGAGTAAGGAGGGGCTATCGCCCTGCTTCTTTGAGATGGATGAGCAGCAGGCACTAGCAGCTGGGAATCAGTTGAGTAAGCTTCTATATGCAAAGATTGGCAGAGCCAATAGTCAACGTCTGATGCTCGGGCAAACGACCTTGTCTCGACTTGGTGTAGCGACTGACTTTAAGCATCTTGCCGAAAAGGCGATTGGTGTCCGCTTAAACTCCTGGAAGCCACCTCACACTGAAATCGAATGAGACCCAAAAAATGACCAACCCAGACGCCGGAGGCGCGGACCTAAGTAATTCGGAACGCTTGTTCCGAGAGCTCCAGGCTACTGCCAGAAAGTCCAAACAAGTCGAGTTGGAGCGCCTCTGGACCGTGTTGCAAGATATGCGACGCGCGGGAATAAACGACTACACGCTTGCCAAAGTAGGGGCGCGACTTGAGCGCGTCGGTGGCCTTCGGACTCAATCTCTACGAAACAGTAGCGGGAAGGACTATAGACGCCTTATTGCAGCGTTTGCTGTCGACGTCTGCGGAAAAAGCACCGATTCTAAACCGCGCGGCGCTGCGCAAGCCGACTGGATTGATGGAATCCCCGACATTCAGTTGCGCAGTTGGGCGCGCCAGATGGTCGAAGAAAACAAGTTGCTGCAGCGCCAAGTGAACGAGTTGAAGTCAGCGTTTAAAGCCTTGCGCGTCTACGCCCCTAACACACGAGTTCAGGCGCCCCCTCCAGTGACCGTTGCAACGCAGCCATGGCTGTCTGCTTTCGAAATAGAGCTACTAAAGAAGAGCTTCGACGCTTCGCGCTTCGCAGAGAACGGCTGGACCGCCAACTCTGATGGGTCCGTAACGGATGACATAGGCGTTACGGTCCTACCCCCCGGTTTCAAGGATGTTATGGACAAACTAGCTGCCCTCTAACACAGCTAATTTGATTATACGAAATCAGTATATAACGCGCTAACACACTGATTTTTTAAGATTAGTATATCCATGGGGTGGGGTCCTTTGGGCGCGCATCGAGACCTCCGTGCGCAAGATCGCGGTGTCGTACGACGATACCTATGTGATCACCGGCCCGATCTTCAACGGCCAGCAGTTGCAGACTATCGGACCGAAGCGCGTGTTCGTGCCGACGCAGTTGTTCAAGGTGGTCTACGTGCCGTCGCGGAAGATCGCGTTCGCCGTGGTGGTGGACAATGTGTCGACGAACCGTTACGACATCAAGACGATTCACGAACTCGAAGCAGCATCAGGCATCCGTTTTCCGGGCATTCCGGAAGACCTCAAAGACCAGCGACCGGGAGGACTGAAAGGTGTTTAAACCCTATTCGAACGACGACGACGTGCTCAACATTCAGGGCGACGCGTTGACGGTGAGTAACGGCACGACGCGCATCGTGCTGAACGGCACGCTGGAACTGACGCAGGACCAGCGTGGATTGAAGGCGGCGTTGGCACTGAAAGAAGCGGTGGATGCGATCGTGGCCAGCTTGCAGGCACAGAGCAATTTGCCCGCGAAGGTCAAGGATGAACCGGATGCGAAGCCGGGAGTTGTCCAGAACCCGTTTCAATGAAGCGCTGACGCAACACAGCGATGCGGAGGCGCGAAGACTTTTCGCCGCCTTCGCCTTTTGCGCGCAGTTTCACATTTCTCAATCACCGCAGCTAGCACATTCGCCATATCCGGCACCGTTCACGTGCCATGGCCCGTGTAGCCGAAACTGCTTCGGGATCCCCAATATGTTTCAGCGGTTACGTTTTGTCACCAGAGCGACGTCAACTCCTGTCTTCCCGTCAACGTTAAACCGGCAGCGCTGAAACATTTCAGCCGCGACACAAGAATCAACCGGCTAAACCAGGAGTTAAACCATGAAGACGCTTTTCGCCGCTCTCGCTTCCGCTCTGCTCGTGTCGACCGCTTTCGCTCAAACGGCCGCACCGTCCGCCGCGCAGCCCGCGCAAACGCAACCCGCCGGCCAGGCGAACCTGAAGGCGAGCACCGCCGTGCAAACGGGCGCCACGGACGACGGCGCCGCAGCAACGAAAGCGCCGGCCAAAGCCGCGACCAAAGCGCACGTGAAAAAGACTTCCGCCCATCACACGGCAAAAGCCCACAAGACCACCAAGAAGGCCGCGGCTGAAACGAGTGCCGCCACGACTAAAACGGAGAGCGCGAAAGAGGCCAGCAATGCCCCGGTAAAAGCCGACGGCGCAAAGACCGACACGACAAAAACGCAATAACACGTGATCGGTTTCGGCACGCACCGGCCAGGCATGCGTAAGTAATCGAAGCCGAACTGTGCCGTTCAGGGAGGGCGAGTCATATGACTCGCCTTTTTTTATGCGCGGCTCGTATCGCGTCGAGTGTGTCCGCTTCAGGCAACCTCGTATGATTTTTCCAACGCACACCCCAATTTTTGCACCGCGTTTACCCGCGGACGTCTAATCTCGAACTGTCTTGATCAACCATGGCGTCGACGAACGCCGCATCACATGGCTCTCACACAATCAATCGACAGTTTCGCCACTCAGCCGGTCAACGAGTCGCACGTTCAACGCAACAACGTCATTCCTTTCCCCGCGGCACGCGTCCGCTTGCAGATAACGCTGCCTCATCGGCCGTACGAACTTCCAGGCACCCAGCTTCGCGCCCTGCTTCATTCTCCTCTCGGTGTTTATGTCGTCGCCACGCAGGCGGTTCGCCAGGAAATCCGCGTGCAACTCGACATCGCCCCCGACGACCTCGACTTCACACTGCACACGTTGATTTCGACACTTCCCGCCGCGACGATCGGACCGTTAAGGCGCCGCAGCGTGGCTGCAAATGCGAAGGCGCGCTAATCATGTTCTCAGGTATCTGGTTGCCCATCGTTACGCCGCTGCGTAACGGCGAAGTCGATCTCGATTCATTGCAGCGTCTCGCGGAATACTATTTGCGCACGGAGATCAGCGGCATCGTTGCGTTGAGCACGACGGGCGAAGCCGCTTTGCTACAGGAAGCCGAGCGCATTACCGTCTTGCAGGCGCTGACCGAAGTGACCGGCTCCCGTCTGCCGATGCTGATCGGCGTCGGCGGATCTAATACACGCGACGTGTTGCGCGATATCCAGCGCTACGAGCGCTGGGAGTGCGCGGGCTATCTGGTCTCCGCGCCGTCATACGTGTGTCCGGATCAGGCAGGTGTGCAGTGGCACTTCGAGCAGGCCGCGCTCGCGACCGAGCGTCCCATCGTCCTGTATGACGTGCCGCACCGAACCGGCGTGACGATCGCGCCGGATACCGTCGCGCGGCTCGTCGAGTGCGGCAACATTGTCGCGATCAAGGAGTGCGTGAAAGAGCATTTCGACAAGTTGAGCGACCTGCCGATCAACGTCCTGTGCGGCACGGATGAAGCCTTGGACGATTGTCTGCGTCATGGCGGAACCGGCGGCATTCTCGCGAGTGCGCACGTCTGCGCGGATCTGCTGGTCGCGTACCAGGACCTGCTGGGTGCTGAACGCGACGTGGACGCGCGCAATCTGTTCGCCAGCTTGCTGCCGGTGTTGCGACTCCTGTTCGCCGCGCCGAATCCGTCCGCAATCAAAGCCATGCTGGCCTTCGATCATTCGCTCAGCGACGAAACACGCATGCCGATCTCGCGTGCTTCGGCGCAACTCGTCGAGCGTCTGAGCACCGCGCGCGACCGGCTGCAAGATCTGCGCGCCGAGTTTGCCGGCGTGATGAACTAGCCCATCCTGTTCGATCTCTTCTTACTGCGCCGCGAATGAAGACTTCATTCGCGGCGCAAGCTTGCGTCGAAACGCTGCATATTCAACACGACACGTCGCGCGTAGCCGCGTCCGCCGCCGCTGTAGCGAAGCAATGCGGCATCGAGATCGCCGCCGCTTTCGTCGAGGTAGCGGCGCAGAATGGTCGAGCCGATTCGCACGTTGATTGCCGGATCGGATAGATCGGTCGCGGTCGCGATCAATTGCGGATGCGCGGCGGGCAGAACCTGCATGAGCCCTCGTGCGCCCGCGACGCTAACCGCATTGCGATCGAAGCTCGATTCAACCGCCATTACCGCAAGCAGCAAGACGGGCGAGATCGCGTGGCGATCGGCTTCGATCAACACTGCGCGCGCAATCTTCAGCGATTCCATCGGCGCCACGCGAAATTGCGCGCGCAGCACGGCGGTGATATTGCTGAGCGCCGGCAAGCTGTTGTCTGAAGCCGCGTCGCTCGCGACGATGGGTGCCTGTGCAACCGACAGCGCGTCAGCGGCATGCGCGGCAACGGGGAATGAGACGAAGATCGCTGCAAGCATGATCGTCAAGCTGAAGGCCGGAAAGAGGCCAGCTTTTCGTTGTACTGGCACACCATCCAGAATGCTATTTCCATGCATATTTTCGCTTCCTGACCGGGGTGTCTCGACCTTACCGGGCTGGATGTAGCGAATCGCAAAAGAAACAGGGGCGCGCCGTAAAATGCTTATAAAGATTCCAGAGCCGCGTAGTGGATTGCGGCGGCCGTATACATTTCTTTTGCGCCGGGCGACGCGTTATTGAGCCGTTCGATATGGCGGAAATGTCAGACTCCAATGACCGATCAATGGAAAGTCATCATGTCCAGTCTGAACATTCGCCAGCACGCCGCCCTATCGCTTGACGACACCCGCGACACCCTGCAGCGCGCATCGCTCGCCGGGCGGAAAACGGCTCGTCGGCGCACGCTTGCGCTGACCGTTGCGAGCAGCGCCGTTGCAGCGATCGCTATTGCGGTGGGCTTGCCGTCGATGGGCATCGCGGTTTATCTCGCCGCCACGCTGCCGTTCGCATTCTTCTCGTAAGCAGGCGAACGGTAAATAGCAAAAGCACCGCAATCAGTCCGCTGCGGGATTCAACTCAGCCAATGCAGCCAGCTTCTGCACATCGGCAATTTCGATTTCCGCATAACCGAGCTTCAGCGCGCCTTGCGTTTCAAACTGCTTCAGCACCTGATTGATCGTTTGCCGGGACAGCGCCAGCATCATCGCGAGATCTTCTTGCGGGACTCTGAGCACGCGCCGCAGTGCACCGGGCTCGCCGTAGCCGCCTGCCATCAGTAACAAGCGGCGCGCCACGCGCTGCGCTGCGGGCAGCAAAGCGGCTTCTTCGATCGCGTCGAAAGCAAGACGCAGCTTTTGCGTCAACAGCAAACCGAACAGATGCCAATAAGCGGGCGTGCGTTCGAGTAGCGCGGCGAGTGCGGCGCGCGGCACATGAAACAGCTCGGAATCGCGTTCGGCATACGCGTCGTGAGTTCGCGGCCGGTTGTCGAACAGCGCGATCTCGCCGAACCAGTTCACCGGCTCGATGACGGCAAGCAAAGCCTCCTTGCCCGCCGAACTGGCCGCGCCTATTCTCACCAGGCCATCGAGCACGCAGTAGAGGCCGTCGTCGGAATCACCGCGCGTGAAGAGCCGCTGACCGGCAGCAAGCCGTTCGACACGCCCCGCTTCGATCAACTGCGCCTGCATGGCGGCCGGCGCCGAGCGAAACCACGCGCTGCATCCAAGCAGCGCGGCAAGCTCATTCGATGGAAAACTCGCAGTCATAGAATGGCACTCGTGCCCGATTGTCGGCTACCCGATGGTTTCAAATTCTGCTGCCCGCGATTATGCTGACTTTGAAAGAGGAGCGGCATCCATGAGAACGCTGACGCAACAGCTTACGCAATATGCGGCCTACCATCGTGACCGGCGCAATATCGCCACGCATTTCATCGGCATTCCGATGATCGTGCTGGCCCTGGCGGTGTTGTTGAGCCGGCCTGCTTTTGCTGTCGGCGCCTGGCCGCTGACGCTATCTCCCGCGTGGGTGTTATTCGTCGCGGCCACGCTGTATTACCTCGTGCTCGACGTGCCGCTCGGCGTGATGATGGCATTCGTGTCCGCGCTCTGCGTCGCGTTCGGTCAGTGGACAGCCACGCAATCCACTTTCGCGTGGCTCGTGATCGGCGTCGGGCTCTTTCTGGTCGGCTGGGTGTTTCAGTTCGTCGGACACGTTGCCTACGAACACCGCAAGCCGGCCTTTGTGGATGATGTGATCGGCCTGCTGATCGGACCGCTGTTCGTGCTGGCCGAAGCGTTGTTCGGCTTCGGCTGGCGGCCCGCGCTGCGCGCAGCGATCGAGGCGCAGGTCGGTCCGACGCGTATCAATGCGGACCGTACGGCCGCGCATCGCTGAAGCACGCCGCCGCTTCATCGACTGCCTGTTCGATGCGACTCAGTCTGGTGCAAGACGAACGAGCCGCACGCTATGCAATGCCGTCAGCGCGACTGCGATCCAGATGGGGACGTAGGTCGCCAACTGTGCGACGCTCAGCGTTTCACCGAGCAACGTGATCGAGATCAGCACCAGCAACACAGGCTCGACGTAGCCGAGAATGCCGAACAACGCGACCGGCAACAATCGGCTCGCCTTGAGATACGACGCGAGCGCAATGGTGCTCAGCGCGCCGAGACCCGGCAACAGTAACCACCACCGGCCAGGATGGCCGGCGATCATCGCCAGCGAGCCACCGTTGAAAACCAGCGCGATGGCCGGCGGCAACAGCAGCGCCATTTCCACGGTGAACATCGCGAGCGAGTCGTGATTGATCTTGCGACGCAAAACGAAATACGGCGGATAGCCGAGCGAGACCAGCAAGGTCGGCCACGAAAATGCGCCCGTCACCCACAGTTCATGGCCGACGCCCACCGCCGCGCACGCAACGGCCAGCCACTGCAAACCGTCCAGACGCTCGTGATAATAAAAGCGCCCGACAAGCACCATAGTCAGCGGCATCAGGAAATAGCCGAGCGAGACTTCGAGCATCCGGCCATGTAGCGGCGCCCACAGAAACACCCACAGTTGCGCGCCGAGCAACGCCGCGCTCGCGATCATCGCCATGCCGAGTTTTGGCACAGTCACCATGCGGTAAAGAAGCTGCCGCAGAATGGGCAGGCGCTTTCTCAACGCCACCAGCAGCAATGCACCCGGCACAGTCCAGACGACGCGCCAGGCGAAAATGTCCAGGCCGCTAAGCGGCGCGAGCAGCGTCGCGTAAGCGGACAGTAATGCAAACGTGGTGGTCGCGCACACCGACAACGCGATCCCCCGCTTTAGGTCATACTGGTTCATCGAGCGACCCGTTCGCCAGGCGCTTCGGCAAACGATACCGGCGCGTGCGCGGGCAGTTTTGTTTGCAGTGCAGCATTCAGCCGCCCGGCATTCGTTGTTGTCATTGGAAGTGGAATCTCACAAGCGGGCAGTGCGCATCGGCCCCTGCGTCTTTTGCTTCGGTAAGCGATACGAAGGTGGCATTCTAAACGGGCTATCCGTTCGCGCCTCCGCATGCGTCTGCGGGCAGTCATCAATCAGCTGCAATTTATTCCGTGCGCATCACACTTCGATGGACTAGAACATAACTTCACGTGCGGCCAACATCGCCGGACTTCTCATCGGCAACGCGGCATATCGTCTCGCGCCAAGCGGCTCAAGCGCGAATCTTGCTAACCAGTCTTGCGACGCTGCTTGCATTACCGTTCGCAACGCCCCCGGGAAGTCCCCCGCGGGGACAGCATGTGCAGCATCCATGAGCCGGGCCGGCGATGGCAGTCCAACGGACCGAGCCCGCCCTTCTTCCCACGGCACGCCTCAACTGCGTTTCATCGCGCGTGCCGACGCCCGGCAGCAATCCCGCTCATCGAATGTGACTACTGGAGCCAGCATGACCCAGCCAGCCCTATCGCACGACGCATCGCCCGACCTACGCTCCGCCTTTGCCGCCGACGTTCGCGCAGGCCTCACCCATACGCCGCAGAAAGAGCTGCCGTCGAAGTATCTGTATGACGAAGTGGGCTCCGCGCTGTTCGAAGTGATCACCGTGTTGCCCGAATACGGCGTGACGCGCGCCGAAGAACGTCTGCTGACCAGACATGCCGCGGACATCGTCGCGCACTTGCCGCACGACGTGACGGTCGCCGAACTCGGCAGCGGCAGCGGCCGTAAAACACGGCGCATTCTGGAAGCGCTGTGTAAAAAGCGCCCCACTTCTTACTGCCCGATTGAAATTTCGCGCAGCGCTTTGCAGTTGTGCAGACGCGAACTCGGCGACATCGAGCGCATCTCGATTGTTGGGTATGAACGCGATTACCTGGCTGGCCTCGCTGAAGTGAGCAAGGAGCGCGCGGCCGACGAGCGGTTACTCGTACTGTTCCTTGGCAGTACGATCGGTAATTTCGGCAGACTCGCGGCAACGCGTTTCCTGCGCGATATCCGCAACATGCTCGCTCCCGGCGACGCGTTGCTGCTCGGCACGGACCTGATCAAGCCGACGCCCGTCCTGGTCGCCGCCTACGACGATTCGATCGGCGTCACTGCGTCGTTCAATCTGAACCTGCTGGCGCGGATCAATCGCGAACTCGACGGCGACTTTCCGCTCGAGGCGTTCGAGCACGTCGCGCGCTTCAACCCGGACGCGCGCAGCATCGAAATGCATCTGCGGGCGAAGCGCGATATCACCGCGCGCGTCGGTGCGGCGCAATTGACGGTGTCGCTCAAGGCGGGCGAAACGATCTGGACCGAGAGCAGCCACAAATATCGCGCGGAAGAGATGCCCGCGATTGCCGACGACGCCGGCTTCGTGTGCAGCCATCAATGGATTGAAGACGAGTGGGGCTTTGCGGAGAGCCTGCTCGTGGCGCGATGAGCGCAATGAGCGTGGCGGGCCGCTGACTGAAGAAAGGCCACGCAAACACGGCAAGGCGGCGCACCATCGCGCATGATGGCGCGCCGCCTTTGTTTTGCCTGATTAGCGCGTTCTACGTGCAGCCGCTCAGTGCTGCTCGAAACGTTCGTAGCGCTTTTCGGTGGCGCGCTCTTCGCCGGCCACTTCGGTCACGCGCGCCGCCGGCGGCCCGTGACGCAGCCACGACAGCATCCGGTCGACCTGGTTGGCCGAGCCCTGCAACATCGCCTCGACGGAACCGTCGTCGAGATTCGCCACCCATCCCTTGATACCGAGCGCGTGAGCCTGCCGCACGGTCGCGTGGCGAAAGCCAACGCCCTGCACGGTGCCGCGCACGCGCACGTAATACGTTTCGATCCGCTGATCCAGATCCGGGGCCATGCCGTCCTCTCTCTTCACAATCTTTCAAGCGGGCATTCTAGTCGGGTCGCGGCGAGCTTGCTCGGCAAAGCGTGCATCTGATTGTTCGCATGGGACCGCCGACGCGACACACGGCGCGCGCGCCACGTACAATCCGTCGACTGTCATGCAGGGAATGGAAACAGAATGACCGAACAGAATCGCGATCTCGTGCTCGTGACCGGCGCTTCCGGCTTTGTCGGCTCGTCGGTGGCGCGCATCGCGCAACAGAAGGGTTTCAAGGTGCGCGTGCTGGTGCGCGCCACGAGTCCGCGTCAGAACGTCGAGTCGCTGGACGCGGAAATTGTAATTGGCGATATGCGCGACGAAGCGTCGATGCGCAATGCACTTCGCGGCGTGCGCTATCTGCTGCACGTGGCCGCCGACTATCGGCTGTGGGCGCCTGACCCGAGCGAGATCGAGCGCTCGAACCTCGAAGGCACCGAGGCGACCATGCGCGCGGCGTTGAAGGAAGGCGTCGAGCGCATTGTCTACACGAGCAGTGTGGCCACGCTGAAAGTCACCAGTTCCGGCCAGTCCGCCGACGAAACCTCGCCGCTCAAAGCCGATCAGGCGATCGGCGTGTACAAGCGCAGCAAGGTGCTGGCCGAGCGCGCGGTGGAGCGGATGATCGCCGAAGACGGCTTGCCGGCGGTGATCGTCAATCCGTCCACGCCGATCGGACCGCGCGACGTCAAGCCGACGCCGACCGGGCGCATCATCGTGGAAGCGGCACTCGGCAAGATTCCGGCGTTCGTCGATACTGGCCTGAATCTCGTGCACGTGGATGACGTCGCGGCCGGCCATTTCCTCGCGCTCGAACGCGGCAAGATCGGCGAGCGCTATATTCTCGGCGGCGAAAATCTGCCGCTTCAACAGATGCTCGCGGATATCGCGGCGCTGACCGGCCGCAAGGCGCCGACGCTGAGCCTGCCGCGCTGGCCGCTCTATCCGCTGGCCATGGGCGCCGAAGCCGTCGCCAAGATCACGAAACGCGAACCGTTCGTCACCGTCGACGGCTTGAAAATGTCGAAGAACAAGATGTACTTCACGTCGGCGAAAGCGGAACGCGAGCTCGGCTATCGCGCGCGGCCCTATCGCGAGGGCTTGAGCGACGCACTCGACTGGTTCCGGCAAGCGGGCTATCTGAAGCGGTGATCTTTGCTTGAATAAGCGGCCTGTGTCCGGCGGTCCGGCTGGGCTGCAAGCATTTTGTTACAACGTCACTGTGTTAGCGAAAGGTAAAAGCCTACGCGCAGCAGTTAAAATCGTGGGTCTTACCAGAGAAACCTCGCATGAATCTTCACGAACAGCTCGGCGCACTGGAAATGGGCGTCGATCAGCTCATTCAGGCTGTCGTGGCCCCGCAGGCCGAAAACATCCCCGAGACACCCGCAGAGAACGTTGCGCCGCACGCGCCGGCGTCAGCGGATCAGGTCGCGTCCGAATCCAATGCTCAAGCGGCTGAGACCGAGGCGGCCGTTGTCGAAGGCGAGGCTCCGGCTCCGCAGCGTCAGCCCACGCTCGAAATCAATCGCCCCGCGCAGAACGAGATCACCATGACGATCGGCGGCCAGACCGTCGCGCTGCGCGCGGAGCAGATCGGCCAATTGATCGAGGAACTGTCGAACGCGCGCGCGTCGATGACGCCAGAACCGCCGCCGGGCATTCCGCCGGGCTGGCGCTTCGTGTCCACCAAGAATCCGGTCATGGCGGTGCAGAAGCAGTCGAATGGCGACCGTTTGCTGGTCATGCGCCACACCGGCCACGGCTGGGTGCCGTTCACGTTCTCGCCCGATATGGTGATCCAGCTTTACATGATGCTCACCAAGTAAAAAAAGCGGCGCCTAAGCGCCGCTTTTGCATTCCACCGCGATTTCTGACCGCGCTCCAGCGTGTTGCTTCAGCGTTCCTGCACCGGCGCCTGAACCCGCGCCTTCCACTGTCCGCCCTTGCCGCGCCAGTAGCGCACCGCCGACGCGAACGTCGCGCCGACATAGAACAACGCGATCAGCGGCAGAAACGGCGCCCACAATGGCGAGCGGCGGTAATAGCTAAGCATCGGCGCATAAGCGCAGCACATGGCCGCCCACGCGAGCCATGCCGGCCAACCCGTCGGACCGAGCACTAGCGCGGCGACCGGCGGCATCAGGTAAATGATCGTCATGCCGGCCAGCGTGCCCGCCAACAGCAGCGGCGAGTAGCGCAACTGTGTGAAGGCCGTGCGCGCGATCATGTTCCAGATCTCACGCCAGCTGTCGTACGGACGCAGCGACACGCTGCGCGCCGCCACATCCAGCCGGATCGGATGACGCCCCGCGCCGCGATGCTTGATGCGCGCGGCGAGGCTGCAGTCGTCGATCAACTCGGCGCGGATCGACTCGATACCGCCCGCTTCTTCCAGCGCGCTACGGCGCACCAGCATGCAGCCGCCCGCGGCCGCCGCCGTGCGATTGCGCGGGTTGTTGACCCACGAGAACGGATACAGCTTGGCGAAGAAGAACACGAAAGCGGGAATCAGCGCCTTTTCCCAGAACGAATCGCAGCGCAAACGCACCATCAGCGAGACGAGATCGCGCTGTTCCGCGTCCGCGCGCGCGACGAGTTGCGCGACTGCATCGGCGGGATGGCCGATGTCGGCGTCGGTCAGCAGAAGGAAATCCGCGGACAAGCCGAGCGTGCGCACGGCCTCGATACCTTGCGACTGCGCCCACACCTTGCCCGACCAGCCCGGCGGCAGCGGCTTCGCGCTCAACACGGTCAGACGGTCCGGGCATTGCAACTGCAAAGCGGCCGCGCGAGCGGCGTCGGCGGTGCCGTCCGTGCTGTGGTCGTCGACGACGATCACGTGGAATTCGCCTGCATAGTCCTGCTGAAGCAGCGTGGTGACCGCCTCGGCGATCACGTCGACTTCATTGCGGGCCGGCACCACGGCGGCCACGACGGGCCACGTTGCGCGCGGCGCGATGGTCAGCGGCGCGGCGGGACGCGCGCGCCAGAAACCACCGCGCGCGAACAGCAGCACACACCAGATCAGCAAGGAGAGACACGACAGAAGAAACAGAACCACCGCCATTAAGCATTACCCTCGATTGAACGCGCTTGCCCGCCGACGCGACGCGACAGCCACATCACCACCGTGCGGGCCGCGACCACGCACCAGTCAAACGTATTGAGCACCGGCCGCTCGTGAAACACGTCGTAGCCCGCGTTCTCGATGCGTTCGAGAAAGCGCAGGCCGCCGTGAACGGCACCGCACAACTCGATGCCCAGCCGCCCCGGAATTCGCAACGCGAGCGGCGCGCCGCGCACCAGCATCTCACGCACGAACGACACTTCGTGCGCCATGAGTGCTTGCCAGTCGTGATCGGCGACGCCGTTGGCGATGTGGGCCTCGGTCACGTTGAAGCGCCGCATATCGGCGAGCGGCAGGTACACACGGTCCTTTTTCCAGTCGGCGGAGACGTCCAGCCAGAAGCTGATCAACTGCGACGCCGTGCAGATCGCGTCGGCGTCGGCAAGATTCTCCGGCGTGGCCGCGCCGATCAGATGCAGCATCAGATGCCCGAGCGGATTGGCCGAGTGCCGGCAATAGTCGAGCAGCGCGGCGCGGTCGGCGTACCGATTGATGTCGATGTCCTGGCCGCACGCGTGAAGCAGATCGTAGAACGGCGCGAGCGGCAGTTTATACTGGGCAACCACGCCGGCGAGCTTGCCGAACAGAAGCGGATGGACCGGCGCCGCGCGCCGCTCCGCTACCGCGTCGAGGCCGGCGCGGAAGTCGGCGAGACGGGCGTGGCGCTCGGTTGCGCTCCAGTCGCCTTCGTCGGCAATGTCGCCCGCCGTGCGGACAACCTGATAGATTATGCCGATGGGCGCGCGCAGCGCCTTGGGCAGCAACACGCTCGCGACCGGAAAGTTTTCGTATTGATCGACGTCCATCCAGCGAGCCTCGAAACCCTTTTGTAATGCGGGCGCCTGGCGCCGCGGGACTACGTAGTTTAAGGGTTCCGTCAAACCGCTGCAGCGTGCAATCATTACCGCATCCGCATTGCCGTACTCGTTGCTTGCCGCGCCGGGCACCGTTCGGCTGCTGCGGCGCCTGACCAACACCCGCCGGGCGGCGCCAAAGCAAAGCCCGGCTGATAGCGTTAGAATGCGCGTTTGGTTTTGCTGTACCGGCACGTCGCCGGGGCTCAAGACGTCAACTAATTAGATGATCGCGGCGATAAAGTCAGATTTACCGACTTCTTCGAAACCCGCGTCAGTCGGAGTTCGCCAACTTATGCGAGTCATCCTTGCTCAACCCCGCGGCTTTTGTGCGGGTGTTGTTCGCGCCATCGAGATCGTCGATCGCGCGTTACAGCAACACGGCGCACCCGTGTATGTCCGCCACGAGATTGTTCACAATCGGCACGTGGTCGACAATCTGCGCCAGAAAGGCGCGCGCTTCGTCGAGGAACTCGATGAAGTGCCGCAAGGCGCCGTGGCGATTTTCAGCGCGCACGGTGTTGCTCAGACCGTTGAGCGCGACGCGGAAGCACGAGGTCTCGACGTGCTCGACGCGACCTGCCCGCTGGTCACCAAAGTGCATGTGCAGGGCCGCCAGTACGTCGGTGCCGGCCGCACGCTGATTCTGATCGGCCACGCCGGGCATCCGGAAGTGGAAGGCACGATCGGCCAGATTCCAGGCAAAGTGCTGCTGGTGCAGAGCGAGGCCGAAGTCGCGCATCTGGACCTGCCGCTCGACACGCCGCTCGCTTATGTCACGCAGACCACGCTGTCGGTGGATGACACGCGTGGCATTATCGACGCGCTGCTGCGCCGCTTCACCGACATCGTCGGTCCTGATACACGCGACATCTGCTACGCCACGCAAAACCGCCAGGCCGCCGTGCGCGAGTTGAGCAAACAGGTCGACGTGCTGCTGGTGGTGGGCGCAACCAATAGTTCGAACTCGAACCGGCTGCGCGAGATCGGCAGCGAAAGCGGCGTGGCGAGCTATCTCGTCGCCGACGGTTCGGAAGTGAAGCCGGAATGGTTTGCGAACGTGCAGACCGTCGGCATCACGGCCGGTGCTTCGGCGCCGGAAGAGATGGTCAAGAACGTAATCGATGCGCTGAGCGCATTGGGGCCTGTCGATGTCACGACGATGGCGGGCCGTGAAGAAAAGGTCGAATTCAAGTTGCCATCGAAGCTGATGCAACCACTCGCTGCACGCGAAGTTTAAGGAGGACGTCTTGTCTATTCCGCTGCTACAGAAAGTCCGGGTCGGCGCATACATCATGCGTCAGCATCTGTCCGGTAACAAACGCTACCCGCTCGCCCTGATGCTGGAGCCGCTGTTCCGCTGCAACCTCGCCTGCAATGGCTGCGGCAAGATCGATTATCCGGATCCCATCTTGAATCAGCGTCTGTCGCTGCAAGAATGCCTTGAAGCCGTCGACGAATGCAATGCGCCGGTGGTCTCGATCGCAGGCGGCGAACCGCTGCTGCACAAGGAAATGCCGCAGATCGTGAAGGGCATCATGGCGCGCAAGAAGTTCGTGTACCTGTGCACGAACGCGCTGCTGATGGAAAAGAAGATGGACGACTACGAGCCGAATCCGTACTTCGTCTGGTCGGTTCACCTCGACGGCGATCAGCAGGCGCACGATCACTCGGTGTCGCAGGAAGGCGTGTACGACAAGGCTGTCGCGGCCATCAAGGAAGCGAAGCGCCGCGGTTTCCGCGTGAACATCAACTGCACGTTGTTCAACGACGCCGTGCCGGAACGCGTCGCTGCGTTCTTCGACACGCTGGGCCCGATGGGCGTGGACGGCATCACCGTCTCGCCGGGTTACGCGTACGAACGCGCGCCGGATCAGCAGCACTTCCTGAACCGCGACAAAACCAAGCACCTGTTCCGCGAAATTTTCAAGCGCGGCAACAACGGCAAGAACTGGTCGTTCAGTCAGTCGAGCATGTTCCTCGACTTCCTGGCCGGCAATCAGACGTACGAATGCACGCCGTGGGGCAACCCCGCGCGTACCGTGTTCGGCTGGCAAAAGCCGTGCTATCTGGTCGGCGAAGGTTACGTGAAGACCTTCAAGGAACTGATGGAAACCACGGAGTGGGAAAAATACGGCACGGGTAACTACGAGAAGTGCGCGGACTGCATGGTGCACTGCGGTTTCGAAGCGACCGCCGTGATGGATACGGTCACGCATCCGCTGAAGGCACTGAAGGTCAGCCTGCGCGGTCCGAAGACGTCGGGCGCTTTCACGAAGGACATTCCTTTGGATAAGCAACGTCCTGCCGAGTATGTCTTCTCCCGCCACGTCGAGATCAAGCTGGAAGAGATCAAGGTGTCGGGCAAGGGCAAGAAAGTGCAGACGGCGACGGCTGCAACCTGAGCGGTCGAACGGGCGGCCTCGCGGCGCCCTTCAACCTGTATGCAAAAAAGCGCGGTGGCCATCCAGCCACCGCGCTTTTTTTATGCCTCATGCCTCACTCGTTGCGACGCGAGGGAATCAACCGTTACCCAGCGCCACGCGCATTGTGAGCGGTCAAAAACTTGATCAGCCCGTCGATGCCGCCTTTGGAAATCTGATCGGCGAATTGCGTCTGATACACCTGGATCAGCCAAGCGCCCATCATGTTGATGTCGTAGACCTTCCAGCCGGCGGCACCTTTGGTCATGCGATAGTCGATCGCGTCGTCGCCGCCATTGCTCAGCACGTGCGATTGCACGACCACGT
Organism: Paraburkholderia phytofirmans; assembly: GCF_046028095.1. Classification (GTDB taxonomy): domain Bacteria; phylum Pseudomonadota; class Gammaproteobacteria; order Burkholderiales; family Burkholderiaceae; genus Paraburkholderia; species Paraburkholderia phytofirmans_A. The sequence goes on along the minus strand of NZ_JAQQDJ010000004.1, from coordinate 197,021 downwards.
CTTTGGCGCCGGCCGGCACGTTGACCGGCGCGAACTTGAACTTCACGTCCTGGTCACGCAGCTGCGACAACGAGGCTGCGTAAGTGCGCGTGAGCAGCAGCGTAAACTGCTCGTACAGTTGCTTTTGCTGGTCGGGCGTCGCGGTGGACCATGCCTTGCCGACCGCAATGCGCGTGGTGCGCTGAAAGTCCGTGGCCGGCAGGAAGCGCGACTCGACCAGTTGGGTAATCTTGGCCATGTCGCCGCCGCGCGCCTGCGGGTCAGCCTTCATCGCGGCCACCGTGCCCTCGACAGCACTTTTTACCACCGCGTCGGGCGCGCTTTGCGCATATGCCGCAGTGGACACCAAGGCCGCAGCCAGAAAAGCAGACAGATAACGTTTCATACGCTCGACAGGACCTGAAAGAAGTAAGCGCCGCCGGGCTTGCAAGCACGCGGCGAGAGCAGGATAGACCAGTATACCGAGATTGCGTTCCCGCCCCGCAGAGCGTGTGCGGGAGCCGCACTTGCTACCGAACCGGAGACTGAGCCCTCCGGCTCTGTATACTTGTGCACTTTCGTCAAAAACAACAACTGTGATAAGGCCACGTTCGCCTACATGCTGAAGTCATCTATTGTCCGTCTCGTCGCCTATTCTGTGCGTCATCCGATGAGGATCGTCGCGCTGTCGCTCGTGCTCGCCGTTCTGAGCGGTTTCTACGTTGCCTTTAACTTCAAGATCAACACGGACATCAGCCGTCTCATCGAGAACGACAAGCAATGGTCGGCGCTCGAACACGCTGTGGACGAGGCCTTTCCCGATCGCGGCCAGACCGTGCTGGTGGTCGTTGAAGCGCGCGCGCCGGAATTCGCCGATGCCGCTGCGCAAGCCCTGACCACCGCCCTTAAGGCTGATCCCAAGGAATTCGTAGCTGTATCGCAGCCCGCTGGCGGCCCGTTCTTCGAACATAATGGCCTGCTGTTCCCGTCCCTCGACGAGGTCATGTCGACCACCTCGCAGCTCGTCCAGTCGCGCCCGCTAGTCAACGCCCTCGCCCACGATCCGAGCCTGACCGGCCTTGCCGGCACGCTGACCACGAGTCTGTTGCTGCCGCTTCAGCTCGGCCAGGTGAAGCTCGGCGACATGAGCCATCTGCTGTCGCAAAGCGCAAGCACGCTCGACCGCGTGCTGGCCGGCCAGCCGGCCGCGTTCTCGTGGCGCGCGCTGGTCGACAAGAGCGCGGCCGCCGAGCCCGCGCGCGCCTTCGTCATCGTGCAGCCGGTCGTGAACTACGATGCGCTGGAGCCGGGCGCTTCGGCGTCGAAGTCGATCCGCGACACCGCCGCCGCGCTGCACCTCGATTCGCGCTACGGCGCCACCGTCCGTCTGACCGGCGAACAGCCGCTCGCGGACGAAGAGTTCGCTTCGGTCAAGGACGGCGCGGTGCTCAACGGTATCGGCACCTTCATCGTCGTGCTGATTATTTTGTGGCTTGCGCTGCGCTCGGGTCGCATGATCATCGCCGTGTTCATCACGCTGTTCGTCGGGCTCGCAATCACCGCGGCGCTCGGCTTGATGCTGGTGGGCGCGCTCAACATGATTTCGGTCGCCTTCATGGTGCTGTTCGTCGGGCTCGGGGTCGATTTCGGCGTGCAGTTCGGCGTGAAGTATCGTGAGGAGCGCAATCGCGACAACCGGCTTTCCGCCGCGCTGATGCACACGTCGCACAGTATCGGCGTGCCGCTCACGCTCGCCGCGGTCGCGGTCGCGTTGAGCTTCTTCTCGTTCCTGCCGACGGCTTACCGGGGCGTGTCGGAGTTGGGCGAAATCGCGGGCGTCGGCATGTTCGTCGCGTACTTCACCAACATGACGTTGCTGCCGGCCCTGCTGAAGATCTTCAGGCCGCCGGGCGAAGCCGGTTCGCCGGGCTTCAAGCAGCTCGCACCCGTGGACGACTTTCTCGCCCACCACCGCAAGCCGGTGCTGATCGGCACGCTGATCGTCGTGATCGGCGCTACGCCTTTGCTCACGCATCTGCGCTTCGACTTCAACCCGCTGCATCTGAAGGACCCGCATACGGAGTCGATGGCGACGCTGTTGTCGCTGAAGGATTCGCCGGAAGCCGCGGTCAACAACGTGCATGTGCTGGCGCCCTCGCTTGCCGACGCCGACCGCATGGCGGCCCATCTGCGCACGTTGCCGGAAGTGGGCCGCGTCAACACGCTCGACACCTTCGTTCCCGCCGACCAGCAGCAGAAGCTGATGCTGATCGCGAGCGCCGCCCAGCAGCTATTGCCCGCGCTGCAGCAACAGCCCGCGCAACAGGCGACGGACGCCGTGCGCGTCGCCGCGCTCAAGCGCGCGTCCAACCAGCTCTCGCTCGCCGCCGACGATCACCCGGGCCCCGGCGCCGCCGAAGCCAAGCATCTGTCCGCCACATTGCAGAAGTTAGCCGCCGCCGATGCCGCCACGCGCGATCGCGCCGAAACCGCGATGTCCGAGACGCTGCGCATCGCGTTGAAGCAGCTGGCCAACCTACTGCAACCCACCGAGATCACCCACGAGAATCTCCCGAAGGAAATCTCCAAGGCCTGGGTCTCGAAAGACGGCCGCGCCCTCGTCGATATCTCGCCGAAGGTAACACCCGGCACCGATTCGAACGACGACGTCATGCTCGCCCACTTCGCGCATGCGGTGAAGAAGGCGGAGCCGGGCGCGATCGGCGGTCCGATCTCGATCCTGCATTCGGCCGACACCATCATCAAGGCGTTCCTGCAGGCCGCCGGCTACGCGCTCGTATCGATTGCGATCCTGCTGTGGATCGCGCTGCGGCGCGTCGGCGACATGCTGCGCACGCTGGTGCCGCTGCTGGTATCGGCGCTCGTGACGCTCGAGTTGTGCGTGGTATTCGGCATGCCGCTAAACTTTGCGAATATCATCGCTTTGCCGCTGATGCTCGGCGTCGGCGTAGCGTTCAAGATCTACTTCGTGATGGCGTGGCGCCACGGTCAGACTGGTCTACTGCAGTCGAGCCTGACCCACGCTGTGCTGTTCAGCGCGGCGACCACGGCGACAGCGTTCGGCAGCCTCTGGCTGTCGCACCATCCGGGGACGTCCAGCATGGGGCGCTTGCTGGCGCTCTCGCTGTTCTGCACACTGGTCGGCGCAGTGGTGTTTCAACCCGTGTTGATGGGCAAGCCGCGCTCACGTCGCGCGAAGCAAAAAGGAATATAAGCATGAAGCTGCGTAACGCCGCGCTGGCACTCGTCGCCACCGGTTTGATCTCTGGCTGCGCCACCGGCCCCGACCGCAAACCCGGCGACCCGTTCGAACCGGTGAACCGGGCCGTGTTCAATTTCAACGACGGCTTGGACCGCTACGTCGCCGTTCCGGTGGCGAAGGGTTACCAGAAGGTGACGCCGCAACCGTTGCGCACCGCCGTGAGCAACTTCTTCTCGAATCTGGGCGATCTGTCCAACGCTGCGAACGCGCTGCTGCAGTTGAAGTTCACCGACGCGACCGAGGACTTCGTCCGTTTCGCGTTCAATTCGACCTTCGGCCTGGGCGGCCTGCTCGATTGGGCGACGCCGGCTGGCCTGCCCAAGCATCATCAGGATTTCGGCCTGACGCTGGGTCACTGGGGCATTCCGTCGGGCCCGTATATCGTGCTGCCGCTGTTCGGGCCGAGCACGGTGCGTGACAGCATGGGGCTGATCGTCGACGTGAAGTTCAACCCGCTGAACTACATGGAGCCGGCGGTGCGCAATCCGCTGTACGTGCTGCAGTTCGTGAGCGTGCGTTCAGACCTGCTGGGTGCGTCGGACCTGTTGCAACAGGCCGCGCTGGACAAGTACTCGTTCGTACGCGATGCCTACACGCAGCAACGCCGTGCGCGTCTGCGCGGCACGAGCGACAACGCAGCGCCGCTGCCGAACTATGACGATCAAGGCGATTCCGGCGCCTCGGAGGCACCCGCGGCAGGCGCGCCGGCGGCTGGCGCGCTGCCGAACTACGCGGATCCAGGCGACGCCGCGGAAGCCCCGAATGCCGCGTCTGGCGCTGCCACGGGCGCCCCGGCGGGCGTGCCCAACTACAGCGATCCGGGCGAAACGCCCGCGAGCGGCGCAGCAGGTTCGACGCCCGCCGCGCCGGCCGACAGCGCACAACCGGCTTCAGCGCCGGTGACGCAATAAGTATTGGGATTTAGACGGGGCGCCCAGAACGGGCGCCCCGTAAAGCCGAACTCGACGCTGGCACAGAACCGGCCGAGTTACCGCTTACCGCTTCGGCGCGCAACGCGCCGCAACCGGGGTTAGAGCCAATCAACCGGCTCAATGCAGGCTATCCACCTCGGCACGCGACGCAACCCGCTCCTCTTCAACGGCAACCGCGCCTTGCGGCACCGGCCGCGAATTGTCGCGATAGCGGGCGAACGCTTCATCCGCATAACGGATCTGCGTACGCCCGTGAGGCGCTGGCTCACCGTTCTCGTCGAGATTGACGAACACCATCTTCTCGACGGTCAGGATGCTTTTGCGCGTGATCTTGTTGCGCACTTCGCAGCGCAGCGTAATCGACGTGCGGCCGAAATGCGTGGCCGTCATACCGAGTTCAATGATGTCGCCCTGCCGCGCCGAACTGACGAAATTGATCTCGGACATGAACTTGGTCACGACCCGCTGATTGTCCATCTGGCAGATGGCGTAGATCGCGGCTTCTTCGTCGATCCAGCGCAGGAGGCTGCCGCCGAACAACGTGCCGTTCGGGTTCAGATCTTCGGGCTTAACCCACTTTCTGGTGTGAAAATTCATTTGGTACTCCGTGTTCGAGGCGCCCAGGCGTGCAAGCTTGCGTCACGACCTAGGGTTAACACTGACATTGTACCAAACATAAGGGTTTTCCCTAATATTTCAATACCCGCTGAATAAGAGGGAAAGTCCCAGAGTCACGCGTGTTTCAGGCGATGGCCATGCGAAAAGCGCCCGCCTCGCCGATCGCCCGCCGTGCCTGGACCAGCGAGAGCCGCGCGGCCCGGGCGTCGACGGCAACCTGGATCAGCGCGCCGAGTTGCGACGGCTGTCGCATCAATTCCCGCAGAATCGGCCCCAGCGCCGTGCTGCCGTCGTCGCGCAGGCCGGCGGTCGCCGCCGAAGGCAGCGTGCGCCACGCCGGATCGACAATCGCGCGGCACACGGCAAACGGCACTCCATGCGCGGCGGCCTTCGCCCCGGCGATGTGCGACTCCATATCCACCGCCAACGCGCCGTTCGAGCGATGCAACACGTCCTTGTCGCCTGCGCTCACCAGAGGCGCGGTGACAGCCGCCATGAGGCCGCGCCGCAGACGCGTTGAGAGCGGCCCGGCCGCCAGCGCGGCCGCGAGCCTGTCCGACCATGGCCGATCGGTCTGGAGGCGCCCAAACGGCCCCTCGACCGCATCCGCGACGATCAGCGAGCCCGGCTCCAGGTCCGGCGCCAAACCGCCCGCCGTGCCAAAACTGACGATACCCGAACAGCCGCGCTCGACCGCCGCGCTCAACGCGCGCTCCAGCAGATCGGCGCGCGCCGCGTAGACGACCTCGACGCCTTCGCCCCGGGCGATGCGCGCCTCGAACGCCATGCCCGTCACCACGATCACCGGCAAGGGACTGCGGCCGTCATCGGCTGACAGGCTTGTGGAAAGCGGCATCCGTTACATCCCGACCGCGACGCGCGTGAGGCCGTTGCGCTTCAGATGACGGAAGCGCGCCAGCGCCCACAACGGGAAGAACTTGCGATAGCCGTGATAACGCAGATAGAACACGCGCGGGAAGCCGGTCGCGGTGAAACGTGTTTCGTCCCAGAGACCGTGCTCGCGCTGTTCGCGCTCGAGGTACGCGACGCCACGCGCCACCGCTTCGTGATTGACCTCGCCCGCCGCCATCAGGCCCATGAGAGCCCACGCGGTTTGCGAAGCCGTGCTCGGCGCGCGCTCGTAGCCGTGGTAGTCGAGCTTGTAGCTCTCGCCGCCCTCGCCCCAGCCGCCGTCTTCGTTCTGGATCGACAGGAGCCACTGCGCCGCGCGCTTCATGCGCGGGTCGTCGTGTGGCAGGCCGGCGGCGTTCAGCGAACACAGCGCGGTCCACGTGCCGTAGATGTAGTTCAAGCCCCAGCGGCCGTACCAGCTGCCGTCCGATTCCTGCTCCTTCAGCATGTAGTCGAACGCACGTTGCGCCGGCTCGCTGTTCTGCGGCAGTTCGCCGAGTTGGGCGAGCATCGACAGGCAGCGGCCCGAGACGTCCGCGGTCGCCGGATCGAGCAGTGCGCCGTGATCGGAGAACGGAATGTTGTTCAGGTAGTACTGCGTGTTTTCCGGCTCGAACGCGCCCCAGCCGCCATCGCTGCTCTGCATGCCGACCACCCATTCACGCGCCCGCGCAATGGCATCGCGATCCACAGCCGATTGCGTCACCGTTGCCGAGCGCTGCATCGCCATGACGACCACCGCCGTATCGTCGACGTCCGGGTAATGCGCGTTGTTGTACTGGAACGCCCAACCGCCCGGCCGCACATTCGGACGACGCGAAATCCAGTCGCCGCGCACGTCGAGAATCTGCAGCGGACGCAGCCACGCGAGCCCGCGTTCGGCGGCCTGTTCGGCGTGCGCCTCGCCGGTTTCGAGCAGTGCATGCGCCGCGAGCGACGTGTCCCACACCGGCGACAGACACGGCTGGCAATATGCTTCGTCATCCTTGATGACGAGCAGCTTGTCGATCGACTGGCGAGCAATCGCGCGATTCGGATGGTCGGCCGGATAACCGAGCACGTCGTACATCATCACCGAGTTCGCCATCGCGGGGAAAATCGCGCCGAGGCCGTCTTCGCCATTGAGCCGTTCATCGACGAAGGCCACCGCCTGCCGCACCGCACGCTCGCGCGTGGCCTTCGGGAACAATCCATCGACAGCGCGCAGCAGCACGTCCACGCCGCTGAAAAACCGGAACCAGCCGGCGTGCTGATGCGGCGCCCGATCGCGCGGGCCGGTGTTGACCGGCGCGCCGCGGAACAGCTCGTCGATGCGCACGCGGCGCGGGTTGCGCGCCACCGGCCGCTTCGCATTGAGCACGAGCAGCGGCACGATCACGGTCCGCGCCCAGTACGACACCTTCGACAGATGAAACGGGAACCACATGGGCAACAGCATGATCTCGACGGGCATCATCGGCACCGCGCGCCACGACACCACGCCGAACAGCGCGAGCAGAATCCGTGTGAAGACGTTCACGGTTTCGGCGCCGCCGTTGGCGAGAATCGCCTCGCGCGCGCGAACCATGTGCTCGGCGTCGGCCGGGTCGCCGATCATCTTCAGTGCGAAATACGCTTTCACACTGGCGCTGATGTCGAGCGCGCCGTCGGTGAACAGCGGCCAGCCGCCGTCGGGCAACTGGATACGCCGCAGATAGCGCGCGATCTTCTGTTCCAGTTCCAGGTTCGGCGTTTCGCCGAGATAGTGAACCAGCAGCACGTATTCGGCGGGAATCGTCGCGTCGGCTTCGAGTTCGTAGACCCAGTGGCCGTCCGGCTTCTGCGCGGCGAGAATCGCATCGGTCGCGCGCGCGATCGCGGCGTCGAGCGATGCCGTGGGCACCTCGCCCGTAACGGCCGGCGCGGGCGCGCTCGGCGCTGCGTGGGCGAAATCGGGCAGGACGGCGTCCAGCGGCTGGGCTTGAGATAAGTCGTTCATCGGCGTTCCATCGGTTCATTCAGCAACGTATCCGCGGCCTTCTGGCCGGAGCGGATCGCGCCTTCAATCGTCGCGGGCAGGCCGGTAGCCGTCCAGTCGCCCGCGAGCATGAGATTATTCCAGCGAGTGCGCGTGCCGGGCCGCCGCGTTTCCTGATTTGGCAGCGCGGCGAAGGTCGCACGTCTTTCCACGACGACTTGCCAGGCCGGCATCGGCGCGGGCGGCAAGCTGGCCGCCTGCGCCACTTCGGCCCAGACGGTCGCCGCGAGCGCTTCATGCGGCGTGTCGAGCAAGCGCTCAGCGCCGTTCACCGTCACCGACAAGCGGCCTTCAAAGGCGAACAGCCACTCGGCCGTGCCGTTGAGCAGCCCGGTGACCTGCGGCAAGCCAAACGGCGGCTCGACCGCGAAATGCACGTTGACGGTGGCAGCAAAGCGCGTCGGTGCGCGCAAACCTTGCACGAGCGTCTGCGCGATGTCAGGCGGCACCGCGAGAATCACGGCATGGTTCGCGTCGAGCGTGACGCTCTCGTCGGCGAAATGCAGCGCTTGCACGCAGCGGTTGTCGGCGGCAAAGACGATCCGGTCCAGGCGCGAACCCAGCTTGATCGCCGCGCCGCCGTGTTGCAGCAGGCGCAAGGCCGGATCGACGAACGCGCTGCCAAGGCCGTTGCGCGCCACCAGCGGCCGGCACGCGAGACCGCCGGCAAGCAGCGCTTCGCGCACCATGGCGCCCGTCAATTCCGCCGACGCATCGCGCGGCTCGACGTTTAGCATTGCGTGAAACAGCGGCCGCAGCAGGCGGTCCCACAACGGGCCGTTGCAACGCATGGTTTGCGCGACGCTGCGTCCGGGTCTGGCGAACAGAAGCGGCGCGAGCGCCAGATAATCGCCCGGTCCGGTGTTCGGCACGCGCGCGTTCGGGTCGAAGACCCACCACGGCAGATGTCCCGGCGAGAGGCGCACGGTCCAGCGAGCCCGCGTGGCCAGATCCACGAACGGATATTCGGGCTGGGCCGGGCCGACCAGTTCGTCGGCGGCGCCGATCGCCCGCGCGTAGTTGAGGGTCGCGGCATTGCCCGACACCACCATGTGATTGCCGGTGTCGAGCGTCGCGCCCAGCTTGGCATCGTAGTACGAGCGGCAACGGCCGCCCGCCTGGGCAGCCGCTTCATGCAGCACGACGTGCGCGCCGCGCCGCTGCAGCTGCACTGCGGCGGCCAGGCCGGCAAGGCCTGCGCCGACCACATGTACGAGCTTTTGCATCAGCTCAGAAGAGCGCGTAACGCGCCACGATCCACAGCATGCGGAGCTTCGGCTTGCTGACCTTCGTGCGCGGAATGTCGAAGCCGCGTTCCAGCGTCCGTTCGAGCAGCAGGCGATACACGCCCGACATGATGCGCGGCGCACGCACGTGGTTGCGCGGCTCGCGGTCCATGATCGCGTCGGAGGCGGCGAAGTGCTCCTTGGCCCGCTCGGCGAGCGTCGCGCACACGCGCGGCAGCGACGGGTCGTCGGCGATCTGCGTGGGATTCGTTACCGCGATGCCTTCGCGCGCCAGCAATTCGTGCGGCAGATAGCAGCGGTTGATGCCGGCATCTTCGTCGATATCGCGCAGGATGTTGGTGAGCTGCAGCGCGCGGCCCAGATGATGCGCGAGCAAACGGCCGGGCTCGTCCTGCATCCCGAATATCCTCACCGATAGACGGCCCGCCGCGCTGGCGACGCGGTCGCAATAGAGGTCGAGCGTGGTTTCGTCGGGGGCGCAGATGTCTTCGGCGGCGTCCATCGCCATGCCGTCGATCATCGCGTGAAAATCTTCGCGTTGCAGATGAAACGTGTGAATGTGCCGCGTCAGCGCGCGCAGCGAAGCGCGCGGCGCGCCGGCGTAGCACGCGTCGATATCGGCGCGCCAGCGCTCGAGCGCGGCGGCGCGTTCGGCGCGCGGCAGGTCGCTGTCGGCGATATCGTCGACGGCGCGGCAGAAGGCGTAGACCTGATACATCGCATCGCGCTGCGCGGCCGGCAGGATGCGCATGGCGAGATAGAACGAGCTGCCGGACGTGGCGGCAGCGGCGTCGATTTCTGTATCGTCCACGACAAGATTGGAAACAGCCAAGACGATCTCCGCTGGAGGCGCCCGCTGAAAGGCGTTCAAGAAGTTTGATGGCCACCCGCAGGACCGGTGGCACGCGCGCGCGGACACGCGCGAAACACCCGGCTGGGAGGCCGGAAACGGCGAAAAGTATATCAACGTTTGTGAGATGCCGCAGTTTCGTCGGCGGATATGGGGCCGGAAGGAAGTCTGGCGGCGGTGGAGCGGCGCGTCAGGCAGCTTGTTGCAAGGCTTGGAACGCGCCTCGTGCGAGGTGCAACACTGCTGCCGTGCGACGTCTTCAGACGAACGCGACCGAGCGGTTGCGTCCTTGGCGCTTCGCGCTATAGAGCGCGGCGTCGGCCTCGTTGATGAGCACGTCGTACGAAGGCACGCCGACCCGCGCCGACGCGCCGCCGACGCTCGCCGTCACGGGCACGCCGGTGCCATGCACTTCGACCGGCGTGTCGGCGATCGTGCAGCGGATCTTTTCCGCGACGCGCATCGCGTCGTCGAGCGGCGTGCACGGCAGCAGCAACGCAAACTCCTCGCCGCCGAAGCGCCCGAAGGTGTCCTGCGCCCGCACTACCTCGGCGACGCGCTGCGCCATCACGCGCAACACCGTGTCGCCGACACCGTGGCCGAACTGGTCGTTGATTTTCTTGAAGTGATCAAGATCGAACAGCAGCACCGACATATCGCCGCCGTAGCGCTGCCAGCGCGTGTATTCGTCGCGCAGGCGCGCTTCGAAGAAACGGCGGTTGGCGATGCCCGTCAGGCCGTCGCGATCGGCATATTCCTGCAGCTTCGCGACCGCTTCCTCGCGTTCACGCTGCACGATGCTCACGTGCGTGACATCGGAAATGGTGACGCATACGGCCACCACTTCGCGCTCGCGCATGAGCGGCATGAACGTGCAGTCCTGCTGCATGAAATCGACGCCGCCGGTAATCGGCCGGTCGTGATCGAACTTGAAGAGATACGGGCGCTGTTCCCATGAACTGAACGCAAAGCTGCCGAGCTGAAACACGCTTTCGATCTTGCGCGACAGCCACACGCGCGGCAGTTCCGGAAAATGCGTGTACAGCGACTTGCCGACCACCTGATCCGGCGTCAATCCGCTGTGATCCTGCATGAAGCGATTCCACATGAGCACGTTCATGTCGCGGTCGAGCACGAAGATGCCGAAACCGACACGTTCGATCACCAGATCGCTCAACGAGTCCACGGGCACATTCATAGGCTCGACAGCAGCGCGTCGAGCGCCCCGTTCATGTGGCGAATCGATTCCTCGGCCATCAGCATGACGAGGTGCGCGCGGAAGCTCTGGTCTTCGAGCGCGAAATTCACTTCCACCAGCAAAGCCACTTCCCACTGCAGCACGCCGGGCTGGAAGACTTCGTCGAGCGTCATGGCTTCGCCGAGCAAGCCCGGCGCGGAGAAGATCGGCGTGCGGCCGAGCTGGTCCAGAATGCACGACACGCAGGCGCCGGTCAGCACGTTGGCCACGTCGAACACCAGCTCTGTCTGGCTCACCGCCTCGTAAGCCGAGCGCGAGTACGGATCGCTGACGAGCGCACACAGTTGCTCGATGCTGTCGCTGCGGCAGATCACCAGCGCCTCGCCCTTGATATCGGAGCGAAAACCCTGGCGCACCGCGCTCACCGTGTCCTCGATCCCGGTCATCTCCCGCAGCGCCTGCGCCGCCTCGCTGACCTCCACCACCCTCACGCGCGGCACCGACAATTCGATGAACGCATCGAGCAGCCGCGCAAGACGCGTCGCGGCTTGGCCCATCGCCAGATTGGCGACCTCCTGCAGCGCGTCGCGCTGATCTTCGTTGAGGACTGGCTCAGACATACAACCCGTACTCCTTGAGGATGGGTAGTACCGCCTCGGGCGTCACGGGCTTCGCGATGAACGCCACGGCGCCGAGCGCGCGCACGCGCGACTGGGCCATCGGCTGAACATCGGCGGAGACGACGATGACGAAGGTGTTCAGATCCTCGTGCTGCAGCGCTTCCAGCACCTGATAGCCGGTCATGTCCGGCATGGTCAGATCGAGGAACATCACCGACGCTTTGCCTTCACGATACAAAGCAAGCGCTTCGCGCCCGTTCGATGCGTAAGACACGTCGACCTCCCAGTCCGGCGGCAATGCCTTGGTGAGCACTTTGCGTGCAAGCAACGAATCATCGGCGATCACAATAGGCAAAGGCATGGGCGGGTCGGAAAGCGGAATTAGCTCATTCGCGTTAACGGCGGATCAAGGCGGATTCTTTAGCGCGAAGTCTGTCGACCAGCGGCAAAGCGGGCTGAAGCTTGCTGAAATCCGGATTGCAGGCGAGCGGGGAGCGCACGCGGCGAGGCGCGATGGACGGGACCGGTGGGCACGCCTGAAAGCGTACGCGCACGGTGGACGACGGCGATGACCGGCATGTTCGAAACCTACCCCCGTAGGTGAATCTGCGCGGCCTCGTGGATCGGGCTGGTCCCTCGCCGCGCACGTGATTCCGCGAGCGCCTTCCGCCACGCGTTGTACGCGTGGTTTGGCTGGGTGCCCTCGCGGCAGATGCGTCCGAACATGGCGGACGCATTTTTATCATGGCGTTGATTCTCGAAGCAAAACGGCGGAAAGGCAACTCGCCAATTTCACTTTCATTAAAGAGATTTTCTCATTAAATTCTATTTATGAAAATATTTTGGTAGATTCGGAAGGAATTTCCTGCTTCCATGCTTTTGTGTACGTTTGCGCTTCTCGATTCGTCGCTGTTTTAAAAAGCAGACAAATGAGTCAACAGCCGCCGCGGCGCCGCGAGCGGCCCTCACGGCGGGTCTCTTTGCCGCTGGTAACTTCTACCGCCGCGCCGTGTCTATGCTTCTCGTATGATGCTGACTCCCGGCCTCTGAGTCCCGAACGACCTTTGCTTTATCGACAATGACACCAGACCGGTTCGAACCGCCGCCCGCGAGCCGCCTTGCCGCTAGCCGGCAGGATGAGGCGTTGTTCCCTGCCGTGCCGGAACAGAACTTTCATGTGCGGCGCATCACGCTGATCGCGCTGCTGATCGTGGCGATCGTCCTGCCATGCGTGTATGTCGCGGCCATGGCCATTAGCGATTTGCGCGCGCGCGATGCCGACGCCACCGACATGACGCTGCGCACCGTGCGGATCGCCGAAGAGCACGCGCTGAAAGTGTTCGATATGAACGAAACGCTCGACGCGCGCATCGTCGATCTGACCGAGGGACTGGACGACGACGGCATTCGCGCCCGCGAAGCCGCCATTCACGAGAAGCTGCGCGTGATGGGCGGCGGCTATCCGCAAGTGGCCGCGGTGTCGATCTTCGGGCGCGACGGCGCCTTGCTCGCCAGCAGCCGCTACCTGCCGGCGCCGGCCGTCTCGGTCGGCGAGCGTGAAGATTTCATTGGCATTCGCGACGGCAAGGATCTCGAGCATGTGTCGAAGGTCATGACGGGGCACGTGGCCGGCGAGCAGGTGTTCAATATGGGCGTCGAACGGCTTGGCGCCGACGGCTCGTTCGCCGGCGTGGTCTCCGTCGCGCTGCGGCCGAGCTATTTCGACGCGTTCTACCGCGAACTGCTCGGCGGCAGCGGCAGCAGCAACGGCACGCCGATGACCATGAGCCTCGTCCGCGCAGACGGCTCGATCCTCGCGCACTATCCGCGCACGCCGCGCGAGCCCAACGCCATGGCCCCGCAAACGCCATTCGCCGAAGCCCTCGCGCAAGGACGGCGGGCCGGCGTGGTGCGCATGCATTCGAACGTCGACGGTGAAGACCTGATTCTCGCGTTCCGCCATGTCGGTTCGTATCCCGTGTACGTGGTGTGCGGCTATCGTGCGTCGGCGATCTGGGCCGCGTGGTACCGGCACCTAGGCGTGCTGATCCTGTCGATGTTCACGCCGTCCATCGCGCTATGGTGCGTGATCTGGCTGTCGCTGCGCCGCCTCGGCGCCGAGCAGGAGGCGTGGGAGCGCTGGCAAGCCGAAGCGTCCATGCGCCGTTCGATCGAATCGGCGTATCGCCAGTCGCGCAAGATGGAAGCGCTGGGCACGCTGGTCGGCAGCGTCGCGCACGACTTCAACAATCTGCTGATGATCCTCTCGGCCAACGTGCAGATCGCGCGGCGGCGCGGCGTAACGGGTCTGGACCGCGAATTGTCGGCGATGGAGCGGGCGCTCAAGAGCGGCCAGTCGCTGACGCGGCAATTGCTCGGCGTGGCGCGCAAGCAGCCGCTGCGCAACGAGACGCTGTCGCTCGAACGCTGGCTGCCGGCGTGCCGCGAGTTGCTGCGCGCCTCGCTCGGCGCGAAGGTATCGCTGGTGATCGACATCGGCGTCGAGATCTGGCCGATGCGCGTAGACGTCGCCGAACTGGAGCTGGCGCTCATCAACGTCGCGGTGAACGCGCGCGATGCCATGCCCAACGGCGGGCGCTTCACGGTGCGCGCCACCAACATCCATTTCCGGCACGAAGAAGGCTTCCCGCTGACGGGCGACTTCGTGCAACTCTCGCTCGAAGACACCGGCGCGGGCATGGCGCCCGAGGTGCTCGCGCGCGCCTTCGAACCGCTGTTCACGACCAAGCCGAAAGGCATGGGCACGGGCCTCGGCTTGCCGCAGGTTTTCGCGTTCTGCGAGCGCTCCGGCGGCCTCGCCGCGATCGACAGCGCAGTCGGCGCGGGCACGTCCGTACGTCTCTATTTGCCGCGCGCCGCGGCTGAGGCGGAGGTCGACGGGCAGTCGGACTCCGGCGCTGAGGAGAGCGGCGCGCCGCCGGGTTTGCGCATTCTGCTGGTCGAGGACAATGAGGAAGTGGCCGCCGGCACCGAAGCGCTGCTGCAGATGATGGGCCATCAGGTCACGTGCGTCTTCAACGCCGACACGGCGCTGCGCCTGTTCGACGACGCCCACGCGCGGCAAGCGCGCACCGGCGAACCGCTGCCGTTCGATCTGGTGCTGTCCGACATCCACATGCCCGGCACCATGAACGGCATCGATCTGGCCGAAGCGGTGCTTGCATTCGACACCAAACTGCCGGTCATTCTGGTCACCGGCTACGCCGAAGAACTCGACCGGGCGCGCCATGTCGACGTGCGCGTGCTGTCCAAGCCTTTCGATATCGGTCTGCTGGATGAACTTCTGCAGACGATCCAGCGCGATCTGACGCAGACGGGCGCCGACCCGGCGGCGCATACAGCGGAGTAAGGCGGGCGTCGCCGAACGTTGGTCCCAGTCTGGCATTTACCGGTGGTTGTAAAAGCGCGGCAGCGCCACGCCGCGCTTTTTTTGTGGAAGCCGCGTGCCGGTCCGCGCCAGCAGGCGCCTAGGCCCGCCACACTCGGCCCCGGCATGATCGTTGCGGCGAATACCGGCAGGGAGGGGCGACGCGTTGGCGCGTCGTCCGTTGTGCCTAAATTACGTCGGGAGACAGCCATGCGACACACCGTGATTGGTTTATTCGACACCTACGCTCAAGCGGAAGCCGCGCGCGATTCGCTCGTCCAGACCGGTTTCGGCCGCGAAACGATCGAATTGCAGGCGAATCCGGAACCGTCGGTCGGCTCCGCAACCGACGAAGTCGCCAGTTCGGGCATGCTGGCGAATATCGAACGCTTCCTGTCGAGCCTGTTTGCTAGCGGTCCGCGTGCCACGGAAACGGCGCGCTACGCCGAGGCTGTACGCCGCGGCGCTGTGCTGGTGTGCGTCAACGCGGTGAGTGAAGCCCATGCGGACCTCGCTCGCGATACCTTGACCAGACTAGGCGCGACCGACATCGGCGAACGCGCGCCCGATTGGGACACACCAATCGACGAAACCGGCCGCGAGCATTCTGTCCTCGATGAACTTGGCATCGGCGCCGTGACGCCGGGTACGCCGCGTACATCCAGCGTATCGAAGCAGGCGGCGACTGCAGCCGCGGCGGACGCTGCCGCGTATGAACGGCCTGCCACGATGGCTGACCCGCGCTACACGGTGCCGCCGGGCAGCACCGACGCCGAGCCGTTCGTGCCGCCGCCGCTCAGCGAGCGGCCCGTGATGGATCCGATCAACGAACCGGTCACGGATCCGCTGGTCGGCGACGTGGGCCGTAGCGCGATCGCCGCGGGGTCGATGCCGGGCTCGGGTGCGGTCATGCAGCCGTCCGAAGTCGTTTCCGAAGCAGGTCAGCCGACTGCCGGTCTAGGCTCGCAGATGCCGAACGAATATCTCGAGTACGAGGAAGATTTCCGCGCGCACTACGACGAGCAGTACGCCGCCGAAAACGCACGTTACGAAGACTACGTGCCGGCCTACCGCTATGGCGCGGAGATCGGCAAGGACATGCGCTATCGCGACCAGCCGTGGGATGACGTCGAACCGGAAGCACGACGCCATTGGGAAAGCACCTCGCCGGACAGCACATGGGAGCGTTTCAAGCTAGCTGTGCGCCACGGCTGGGAGCGGGTGACCGGGCACCATCACGTCTGAGTCTGAGAGCGTTCGCGGCGGCAGGCCGTGCGGCTACGGCATGCCACCGCCTTCCGTCTGGCGGTCGGCCTGCTTCTGTCTCGCCCTGTTACCGCGCCGGCCGCATCAAGCGGCACCCAGACGCTTGACCCACGCAACGTAGCGATCGACGAAAGTTTGTAAAAACTTGCGCGTACCGTCGTTCAGGATCTCGCCTTTTTCGTTGATGACCGTCGCATCGTGCTTGATGAACACCTCGGGTTGCCCGAGCACCGCGACATCGAGATACGCCAGCACGTTGCGCAGATGCTGTTGCGCCAGCGCCGTGCCGGTTGCGCCCACCGACGTGCCGATCACGGCGCCGGGTTTGCCGCCCCAAGAGTTGGTGCCCCACGGGCGCGATCCCCAATCGAGCGCATTTTTCAGCACGCCGGGTATGGAACGGTTGTATTCGGGGGTGACGAACAGCAGGCCGTCGGCCGCTTCAATGCGCTGCTTCAGGTGCTTGCCGGCTTCCGGGTAGTCGGCGTCGTAGTCCTGGTTGTAGAGCGGCAATGAGCCGATATCGATGAATTCGAAGTTGAAGTCTGACGGCGCCAGCGAAATGACCGCTTGCGCCAACTGCCGGTTGAACGACTCTCGACGCAAGCTGCCAACGACCACTGCAATGTGATAGGCCATGATTCGCTTCCTTATGTGAGGCGCTCGAGGCGCAAGAGGGTACGAACTGTCCATCATAGGCAAAAGCCAGGGCGGGCGGTGATGGCGGGCGCCGAAATACCGGCACCACGACTATTGGGGCAGGTACGACGAAGAAAGGCGCTGTGGATAAGTTTGCATCGCACAAAGTTATCCACAGATTCGCTGAATAACCTTGTGGATAACTGGTACTTTTGCCTTGTCAATCAAGCATGCTTTCGGCCTAGGACGTTTTGAGGCAAACGGGTGTTCGCTACTGTCCCGTTCGGGCCGAAATAGACGCGCCAGGCATAAATGACCGGTGACGTGCGCCACATGAGCACGTCCAATTGATGGAGGAACGAGCCATGAATTCGAATTACGCAGGTAAATCCCACGACGAAGCAGTCGCTGCTCGCAACAAGGAAAAGCAGCGGGCACAGGAACAGGCCGGGGGCGAGATGGCGGTCGACGGTACCGAGGCGGACGCCACGCATAGCAGCGGCGAGTTGTCCGAACGCGGCAAGGAAGTGTGGCGCCGCGGTAGCGGCATGGATGGCGGCGGGAAGATTTAGTGGCCGGTAGCGCGGCGGGCCTGTTGTCTTGCGCCGCTACGCTAGCCTTGGTGATGGGTGATTTGCGGCGGTGAGGTGGCGGCTTGCCCGGCCACTGAAGCGTGGCGATGTGTCTTGCCGCTCCATTGCCGCTGCATCACGAGATGGCCTCGCTGCGCATTCAGTGCGTCATTCCGGCACTGCGATGTCGCCATCTACTAGTTGCCAGCCATAGGTTTCGGCGAACGACTGCGCCGCTTCGGCGTGTTCGAAAAAGGGCATGTCGGCGTGGCCCTGGAACGGGTAGATCACCCGTTCGTCGCTCAAGCGAATCACCTTCAGCGTCGGCACGGTGCCGCTCGAAGTACGGCGCGACGACGCCATCACCTGATAGTTGGCGCGGCCCGTGAGAGCCGGCAGATTCGCGCTCTGTGAGCGCCTGGAAGCTTGACTTGCCATTGGCGAGCGCATCAGAGTCCAGCGATCGACTGGCCGGCAACCATGCCGTCGATGACCTGCTCTGCATAACTGGTCGAAGCAATGCGCGCGTCGCCGGCCGCGCCGAACGGCGAACGACTCGGCACGCGAAACACGCGGCTGCTGGTCATTGTGTCGTCGGTGCCGCGGCGGCAGATTCGCACGGCAGCATCGAAACCCGAATCGTAGTGGCGGATGCCGTCCAGACCGCTCGGCTGGTGCGGATACACCAACGGATAGATCTCAAGACCTCGATAACTTCTGATCGTATTGCCCATGATGCTCGTCTCCGGTGATGGCTTTCGTGGAACGCGGCCTGGTTGTCGGGCGCAATGCCCGCCAGATCGCGGCGAACCAGCGAAACGTGGTGTTGATCGACGATGTGCGTAAAGAACGGCCGAAGCAATCAGGCCATGTTGACGACACCGCGGAGCTGCTTAGGAGGAAGGGACCCTGTTCGGTTCAGGGCGCTGTGATGCGAGGCGTTTGCGTCAGGGACTGCGCGTGGTGCGCAGGAGAACTGCAAGCTGTTGACCCACTGTAACACGTTAGTAGGGTGAGCGTTGAGCGCATTTGCGCGCCGGGCGCGACTGTTGCTTCGGAGTGCCGGGTATTGTTTTCCGCTCGTCTACTGTGTTGCTTCCCTTGGACCATGTGTTTTCTCGATTTTATTGGCCGAAGGCATTTGTCGCGTTGATCCGAGCGTTCGCCGCGCTACGCGGAAGACTTCACGCCAGCATTACGCTGCAGGTCTGATTTTCTTGCCCAAAAGCAAAGGGCGCCAAAATTGGCGCCCTTCTTTTTGACTTCGAAAGCTTCCTCGTCGACGGGTCCGTGCCCGTCAGCCGATCAGTTGCCGAAGAACACGTTGCAGTACGACGCCGGGCCGTTGCATTGCGACGGAGCGGCAGCGTGAGCTGCGCCGGAAGCGGCTGCAAACAGGGCGACGGAAGCGATCAGGGCGGAAAGAATGCGTTTCATGGTGCTGCTCCTCAGCGTTTGGTTCGCGATCTGGTGCGATCGATGGACTGAAGAATATCGACTGAGCGTCCGCCGAAAAACAGCAAAGACAATAAGACTTTATTTCAAATCCTGAAATAAACCGGTCGACTGTCTGGCGCAATTTCGAGCCTCCATCGGCCGTGGGCAAACCTTGCACGGCAGTGCACAGCCCAAACCGCCCGCCGGTGATTTCAATTTTCGCAATAATCTATTGTCGTTGTCATACCTGCCCACGCAGCGCGACTAAGTTCATCTGGTCATCGCTTATGGTCGAGCCTATGTTCAATACCGATTCGATTGCACAGGCGCTCGCGGGAGAATGGCGCACAAGCTTAGCCACAGTTCGAGGAAAACCACCGGCTTATGAATCGCCACGATCCAACAAAAAACATGCGCCAGGCAGCGTTGTGCCAACGGGGCCGTCCATGGCGCAAGTAGGCGGGCCGGCGCTCGACGATCCCGTTTATCTGACGCAACTGCGGCGCGACCTAGTGCGCTTCGCCCGTTTGCAACTGCGCGATGCCGCCGCCGCGGAAGACGCCGTCCAGGAAGCGCTCGCCGCGGCATGGACGCAAGCCGATCGATTCGCCGCGCAATCGGAACATAAGACCTGGGTGTTCGGCATCCTGCGGCACAAACTCGTCGACACCCTGCGTGCCCGGCGACGCACGATCAACCTGTCGGCGCTCGAGTCCGAGCTCGACGGTGAAGGCTTGCTCGACCGCGAGCTGTTCAAGGACAACGGCCATTGGTCGCGCGAAAGCAAGCCGCACCCGTGGCCGACGCCTGAAACCGTGCTGCGTCAGCAACAGTTCTGGACCTTGTTCGAGATGTGCCTGGAACGCTTGCCCGAGCACATCGGACGCGTGTTCATGATGCGCGAATTCCTCGACCTCGAAACCGAGGCGATTTGCGCCGAGTTGCAGATGACCGCCAATCACTGCAGCGTGCTGATCTACCGCGCGCGGCTGCGCTTGCGCACTTGCCTGAGCGAAAAGGGCCTATCCAGCGAGGACGCCAATGGGGAAATGTAAGCACATCACGCGCTTGTTGTCCGACGCGCTCGACCGCTCCTTGACGACCGGCGAGTGGGTCGCGATCCGTCTGCATCTGCCGACCTGCAGTGGCTGCCGCAACTATCGAAAGCAGATCCGTCTGCTGCGCGTGGCGGCGCATACCGTCAGCGGAATCGCGGCGCCGGGCGCGGTGAATAGCGACGATTGAAACGCGGCTCGGCGAGTACGGCACGCGCGGTGTGCCGTGGTTAGTCGTCGCTGCGCCTGTGAGCACGTCGTCTGGTCTAGCGCTCGCCGGGCGGCGTGTCCCGATAGCGCTCGAAGAAACGCGCGTGCGACGCTTCGTCGATCGAAACGGGATGCGGCGTGGCGCCGGCCGGATGTTTCTCAAGCTGCGCGCGCGTACGAATCGGTCGATGCTGGAAATTGCCGCCGCAATTCGGACACACGTTGCGCAGCGTGGTGAGCGCGCACACTTCGCAGAAGGTGCACTCGTACGTGCAGATCATGGCGTCGGACGCGTTCGGCGGCAGTGACTTGCCGCATCCTTCACAGGACGGTCTCAGTTCTAGCATGGTGGCTCCGCGTTTCAGGAAGCGCGCTGCGAGATCGCAGTTCGCCTGCCGGGCAGTGTAAGCGGCGCCGGCCGCCCGGAATTGACAGACGCGCATCAATTCCTGCCAATGCCGCGAGAGCCTGGTGCGGCGTCAAGTCAGCACGGTCCACAACACAAGCGTAAGCGCGAGCCCAACGACGGACACGATCGTCTGCAAGACCGACCAGACTAGTACCGTCTGCTTCAATTGCAGGCCGAAATACTCGCGGACCATCCAGAAGCCCGCATCGTTCACGTGGCAGAAGAACACCGAACCCGCGCCGATGGCGAGCGCCATCAGCGAATTGTGCGTCGTGCTCAGACCGGCGACGACTGGCGCGACGATGCCGGCCGTCGTCGTCGTGGCAACGGTTGCCGAGCCCGTCGCCTGGCGCAGCGCGACGGCGATCAGCCACGCCAGCAGAATCAGCGGCATGTGCGCGCCGACCGCGATCTTGCCGATAGTCGAGCTGATGCCCGCCACCACGAGCGCCTGCTTGAGACCGCCGCCGGCGCCGATGGTCAGCAGCAGCGCGGCGATCGGCGGCAAGCTCTTGCGCAGAATCCCACCGACGCGCTCGCGTGCCATGCCCCGCGACCATCCCAGCGCCACCACGGCGAACAGCACGGTGAGGCCGAGCGCGATCAGCGGCTCCCCCAGGAAATTCAACGTGTTGAACAGGAACGTTTCGGGTTGGAGCAGCAGTTTGGCGACCGTGCGCCCTAGCATCAACACGACGGGCAACAGAATCGTGATGAGCGAGATCGCGAAACTCGGCGGCTCGCCGGTGTCTTGTTTGGCGCTGAAGAGCTTGCCCATTTCCTCCGGTTCGACCACATGCATCCGCTTGGACAACCAGATGCCATACAGCGGACCCGCGAGAATCACGGCGGGAATCGCGACGATCAGACCAAGCCCGAGCGTCAGGCCGAGATCGGCATGCAGCGCGCTCACCGCGATCAGCGGACCCGGATGCGGCGGCAAAAGTGCATGCAGCGTGGTCATGCCGGCCAGCGCCGGAATCGCGATGCGCAGGATCGGCTGCTGCGAACGGCGGGCCATCACGAAGATGATCGGCACCATCATCACAAGGCCGACTTCGAAGAAGAGCGGCAAGCCGATGATCAGCGCGACGACCGCCATCATCCACGGCAGCGTGCGAGGCGTGGAGTGTTTGAGAATCGTCGAGACGAGCCGGTCGGCAGCGCCGGATTCCGCCATGAGCGCGCCGAGCATGGCGCCGAGCGCGATGATGATGCCGACGTCGCCGAGCAGCGCGCCGGCGCCTTTACTGAAAGCGCTGGCGACGGCCTCGAGCGGCAGGCCGGCTGCAAAACCCGCGGCGAACGTGCCGACCAGGATCGACAGGAACGGCGCCAGTTTCAGCACACTGATGAAAACGATGATCAGTGCGAGCCCGAGCACGCACGACAGAATGAGTTGGGTGTCGTGGGATGACCACGGCGCATGTGTTGTCGTCAGATGCACGGTGTTCCTTTTTGTCGAATGACGCAGCCGCGGCCGGGCGCGGATCACGAATTGTAGCGGCCGCTTCAGATTCGACGCAGTTAGGCGGGCAAAACGCAGACCGTCCTGCTTCGTTTTATCCGCGTGATTTGCTTATGCGAATCTATCGGTTCGTCCAGGCTTGCAGACGAATTATCGTCGGAGCCAATCGGTCCGTTTTGCGTCCGTCTTTTTTTACGAGCCCTCTCATGTCACGTCATCCGCTGCTCACGCGCCGCGCATTCATTGCCGGCGTGGGCGCAACGCTCGCCGCCGCCACGCTGCCCGTCATTTCCACGTCCGCTTTTGCCGCCGAGGCGCATGCCAAGGAATTCCGCATCGGTTACCAGAAAGCCGCCAACACGCTCGTGTTGCTCAAGGCGCACGGTACACTCGAAAAACGGCTCGCGCCGCTCGGCATCACCGTCAAATGGACCGAGTTTCCTGCCGGACCGCAGTTGCTGGAGGGAATGAATGTCGGCGCCATCGACTTCGGCTATGTCGGCGAGGCGCCGCCCGTGTTCGCGCAGGCCGCCGGCGCGAACTTCGTCTACGTCGCCTACGAGGTCCCGACGCCGCATGCCGAAGGCATCCTCGTGCATCAGGATGCGCCGATCAAAACGCTGGCCGATCTGAAGGGCAAGAAAATCGCCTTCAACAAAGGTTCGGATGTTCACTGGTTTCTGGTCGCTGCGCTACAGAAAGCCGGCGTGAAGTACAGCGAGATTCAGCCAGTCTATCTGGCGCCAGCGGATGCACGCGCCGCCTTCGAACGCGGTGCGATCGATGCATGGGCGATCTGGGATCCGTTCCTCGAAGCGGCGAAGCGGCAGTCGAACGCGCGCTTGCTTGCGGATGCCGACGGCATTGTGAGCCATCACCAGTTCTTCCTGAGTGCGCGGTCGTTCGCGGAACAGAACGCCGATGTGCTCGCCATCACGATGGATGAAGTGGGCAAAGAAGGCGCATGGGTTCGCGGGCATTACAGCGAGGCCGCCGCGCAACTCGCGCCGATTCAGGGACTCGACGCGGGCGTGATCGAAGCGGGTTTGCGGCACTACGCGCACGTGTACAAACCCGTCGATGCGAATGTGCTTGCGGAACAGCAACGTATCGCCGATACCTTCAGCGAGTTGCGCATCATTCCGACGAAGATCGTTACCAAGGATGCGGCGTTGCCGGGTAGCAAAGTCTAGTTTGCTGGCTAGATACTCTGCTTCGATTTGAGCGCTTCGTTACGCCATTCAGGCGAATAACGCGGCGACGTTTTCCGGCGGGCGGCCGATTACGGCTCGCCCGTTTCGCACGACGATCGGCCGCTGCAGAAGGATCGGATGTTTTGCCAAAGCTTCGTATAACTGAGTGTCAGTCCATGCGGTGTCGGAAAGCTGGAGTTCCTTGTATTCGGCTTCGGTGTCGCGAATCATTTCACGGACGGTGCAGCCTAGTTGCGCGTTGAGTTGCTTGAGTTGTTCGGCCGTGAGTGGATGGTTCAGATATTCGACGATTTCTGTGGCTTCGTTCGCGCTGTTGTAGGTGGTGGTGATTAGCTCGAATGTGGCGCGCGATTTTGAGCAACGGGGGTTGTGGTAGATCGTGATCATGGGTTTGGGGGTGGTGGGTGTGGTTTCGATGCGGGCGGATACGGCGGCAGTTGGGTAGGATTTTAGCGGGTGCGGAGTCGGTTGGTTGATGCGTTGCTGTAGAGCGTTATGTATTTGCTGGGTTGATCGGTACGCAGTGGATATGGGTCCGTTCGAGAGGGGAAACGCTTGTGTAATCGCGCGGCACGCGTGGTGTCCACGCCCGGCCGGCTTCTGCGGTGATGAGGTATTTTTCTGTTCGTTCATTCCCGAGTTTATTGCCCGTCTACGACATGGTATTGGGCGCGGCCGGTCATGCTCGGGCCTTATCGATCACGTGCCATGCGTGGCGAGCGTCCGAAAAGCGGGGGCGCCAAGGCGCAGATCCATGAACTGCCGGCGAGGGCGAACGGTGGTCCAATGGGTTGGCTAGGCGGTTGAGTGTTGAACCGCGCCACAGTCCTTGGTGGCTCGATTTCGCGGGTTATGCGCATAAACCGTGCGACTTGCATTTAGCGACAGCCTGCTCCTCAAGCGCCGCGGTCTCCAATCTACGCACGCCGTCTACGAGCGTACTCCGCGCTCGTGGGTGTATCTGGTGCTCCCGGCTCCCGGCTCCCGGCTCCCGACTCCCGACTCCCGGCTCACTGCTTCGACTCACTAAGCTACCGGCCGGCTCGCTCTGGCAACGTTATAACAACGGGCCCTGCTGCGACGACTTTATGCGCATAAATCTCGCGGCCCGTTTCATCGACCTATCGCGCGTCCACCGCCGACGCACGCCACGTAGCCAACGACGTCTGCGCTGTTAGATACAGCGATCCGACACGGCAAATCCCGCTCGAATTGACGCCGCACTCACCAAACCTCTTGGAGCCTTTGAGCGCTGAAGCAGTTGTCAATTCGCTGCCACTTTGAGCCACTGGAGCACGCACGCCCAAACCGGTCAGCCAACACATCGCGCTCCGCAGCCTTTCTTAGCCACGGCAGCGTCCCGCAGCAGCGTCCGCGTCCTTTATGCGCATAAACCTATCCCGAACGGCTAATCCGTCTCGTGTTTACACAAAACGATTGAAATACAAATTCATCCAGGTAAAATCCATCTGCGTCTAAAAGAGGAGGTGAAGATTGGCAGCAGAAATCATCGCGGTAACTCAGCAAAAGGGCGGGGTCGGGAAGAGCACAATCGCGATGCACCTCGGCGCTGCGTTTCATGAGAAAGGCAAACGCGTCCTCGTCGTGGACGCAGACGGTCAAAACACGCTGATCCACTGGGCCAGTGCGTCATCAGACGGCGACACGGGTATCCCTTTTCCCGTCGTCAACCTCTCCGAAGCAGGCAGCCAGATCCATCGCGAGATCAAGAAGTTCGTGTCCGACTACGACATCATCGTCGTCGACTGCCCGCCTTCTATCACCGAGAAAGTCTCCGGCGTCGTCCTTCTCGCCGCAAGCGTCGCGGTGATCCCGACATCGTCATCGCCCGCCGACTATTGGTCGAGCATCGGATTGGTGAAGCTCGTCCAGCAGGCTCAGGTGATGAATGAGGATCTTCGTGCGGTCTTCCTGCTCAATAAGACCGAAGAAAAACGGATGCTTACGCGCGAACTGAAGCGCGCGTTGGAAGAGCTCGGGTTCCCGCTGCTCAAGACACAGATCCCAACACGCGAGGCCTACAAGCAGGCCATGGCGTTAGGACAAACAGTGCTTCAAATGAATGATCGCGGCGCCAAATTGGCCGCCATCGAAGTACGGGCGTGCGCGAATGAGATCGCCGCCTTGCTCCCGTGAAATTTATGCGCATAAAGGACCCTGAATGAAACCCTCCCAATTCGCCAAAGGCTTTCAAGCACGTCCTGACTCAACCAGCAGCGAAAAGCGAACCGCGCTCGATCGACTGAACGCCATCGACGGCCTGGTCAAGAATGATCCAAAGACTAGCGAGGCGGTGAGGCGCACCATCGCGCCCGTCGCGCCGTCGCAGAGCGTTGCCGAAGTCGACGCCGCTGACGCAGCCAATGAGTCGGCGGCCTATCGCACGTGGCGGAACGAGCACGGCTACCGGCCAGGCCAGGTCATCGAGCTGGCGCTCAAGACGATCAAGCCGAGCCCGTTCAATCCGCGACATTTCTATCTGAAGTCGTCGATCGCCGAGCTCGCTGTCAATCTGGCCAAGCAGGGGCAGCAACAGGCGATTCACGTTATCCCGGATTACGACAATCCCGGCACCTACTACGTTAGCGATGGCGGCCGGCGGGTACGGGCGCTGAAAGAGGCGAACAAGGAAACGGTGAAGGCGATCGTCATTGATCTGCCGATCGGTATCCAGAGCTACAAACTCGGCTACGACCTCAACGTCCAGCGCGATTCGCAGACGGTGTTCGACAACGCGGTCGTATGGAAACGCTTTCTCGACGACCGGCATTTCCAGAGTCAGAAGGAACTTGCCGAACACCTCGGGCTAGACGAGTCCACCGTTGCGGTCGCCTTGTCGATCGCCAAATTACCTGAAGTCGTAATGCACGAGATGGTCGCGCGACCGGACCGCTTCGGCTCGAACATGGCGTATCAGGTGGGTCGTTATCACACCGCCCGCGGCGCCGACGCGACGCTACGCCTGATCAACAAGATCCTCTCGGACGACCTGAGTACGCGGCAAGTCGCGGACATCGTTAAAGGAAGAGCGACCGGCCAGGAAAGCACCAAACCTGCGGGCCGGCAACGCTACGCTCAGCGTCTGGAAATCAAACTCGATGGCGTGTCAGTCGGCGATCTCAAATCGTACGGGGATGATCGAATCGAACTGCGCTTGAAGGGGCTCACGCGCGAAAAGCGCGACGACATCCTTCGGCAGATTGAAAAGATGTTGAAGTAGGAACGACTGTAGAGCGATGGGGCGGAGCGGCGGCCGATAGCCGCGCCCCATCAGGAATTACGCCGCGCGCGATTGGCTCAGCGTGAAGGCAAGCAGATCACCGTCTGTAGGCTCACCCCAGGTCTTGCGAGCCAGCCAATCGAAGAATGCCGTTTCGACGATCTTCGAATCCAGCCCACGACGACGCCAGTCGTCGCGCATGTGAGTGCCGAGTCCCGGCAATTCATCTTCTTCAAACGACTGCCGCGCGATATTCCGCTCGGACTCACCTTGTTCGTCGTACAACTCGCGAGCTTCCTTGCGACGAAACGCGGAGTACTCGCCAAGCAGGCGCGCCTTGAGGTCGTCGGCCGGCGCGGCAACCGCGGCCTTGCCGCCGCTACCCGACGGCAGCGCTTCGACCGGCGGCGCGTAACCTTTCTTCAATGCGTCCTTGAACAGCGCCGGCGCGCTGCGCACCGGCGGCAACGACGTGCTGCGCATACGCTGCTCGGTCATCTGGAGTGCGGCCCGAATGCGATTTTCTTCGCTGTCGGCGTAGAGCGTTTGCGCTTCTTTCAGCGGGATGCCGATCTTCACCATCCGGTCGACCAGCGTACTGTCGAACACGTTCGGATGTTCGTCGAGCGCGAGCATCGGCTGCTTGCGTTCGGTCACGCGGAACTGGATCTCGGCGACCCGTCGCCCCTCGCGATGTTCGATCAGTTCGACAAAGATGTTGGTGACGGCGTTGACCTCGGCGATGGCCGGGCGCAAGTAATCACGCTTGAAGTATTTATATTCGCGCTTCGCTTCATCGCCCGCCTCTGTGTCCGGCGTGCCGGAGAGGATAGGGCGCCACCATTCCCACGTCTCGCGCATCGTCAGATGGCTCGGGTTGGTCAGATAGCGCACACAAATCTCGTACAGCGCGAGACCTGCGCTACTGCGCAACTGGCTCTGGAACTGGAGACTCAGGCGGGCGTACTGGACCGGATCGAGCAGCTTCTTCTTGATCTTCGGCGCAAATGAGAATTCCACCCAGACACGCCGAGTAGTCGGGTCTTCGAGAATTTCCGCGTCGGCAATCAGCGTGGAAATACCCCATTTGCGGCCCGGCTTCTGACTGGACGTGCCTGTGCTCCATTCAACCTGCACCGACACCATGCGCCGCAAGTGCTCCTTGACGAGCGCGGTGTCGTTGGAATCAAACGCGGAGTTCGCGACGATGTCGGACAGCAAGGCCCGATACGTGTCGCCAGATTCATCCGCTTGCTGAGCGACGGCCAGGAGCACGTTGAACAGCTTACGGGTAAGGAGCGTGATTTTGCCGCTTTTGGGCTGAATCGCGATCGCCTCGACGGCTTTGCGCAATTCGGCCGAGCTCGGGCTGACTACGTCGGTCTTCTTCGCGCGCTTCGTGGCCATGCGTCTGGTCGAGGAGGGATTTGGCGAGAGCATACCGGCTGCGGTGATACGCGTCTATAGCGTGGATCTCACCGTTGCGGGTGAAGCGAGTTTACGAGGCGCAACTCACCTCGAGCAACTCCCGAAAACCCTCACCTCAGCCGTTTCGTCCCAGGTTCGGGCCGTCCTTGCAGGTCGCGGGCCTGGCAAATTCGGAGCATTTCTGGTGCGAGCGCGAAGGCAGGCCATTCAATCCCGAATCTTCTCACCTCAAAAAAATCTGGTGAATTTTGACGGGCGTGCAGCTGCCGGCTAGGCGCTCATACGGCCGATCAGATCGATGAACAAGTTTTAAGCATTATTTGGCAGGAGGGCAATGGTGTGCAGGTGCAACGTGAGACGCCGACATGCGCACCATCGAATCGATGCCACCTTAACGAGCAACGCCCCCGTATATGTGCGACGACATGCGAAGAGCCCGCTAAGCACAGGTACAAGCGGCAGCCTGCGTTCATGGGCCCGCCCACCCGAAGGCCCCCGCGTAGTCGCAATGCAGCCTCAGGAGCGTTCTCACTGCAGACGTCGCAAGCTTTCCAACCGCGTACCCGGCCCAGATCGGCAACGCCCTAGTTCGTGCATCGATGCAATTACCACTTGTGCTACGGCGACAGATGGTGCCGACCAAGACGTCTTGAGCCGATGGGCTCGGCTCTCCTATCTCACGGCCCCCGAAAAACCTCACCTTAAGGCTAGCGGAGCGCTCGAAACGACGCGGCCTTCAGCCGTGTGGTGCTCCAAAAGCACTGAAAATCAGTCCCGAAAAACCTCACCATAGAGGCATCTGAGGGTCCCCAATCACCTCAGTTATGAGCCCCCGAAAAACCTCACCTTTACAAAAATATCGAAAAATATCCAATGATTTCAATGGTTTGCATTCTTTAAAACGCGACCATAGCCGCCAATACTCCCGAAAAGTCTCACCTTAACGCCCGTTTCAGTCAAATCCGGGCATTTCTGATCGCAGTCGCCATGGTCCTGAAAAATCTCACCGTTGGATTTTTGCGACCCTGAAGCGCGAACGGATTCGGCAGCGCCAGCAGGGCTTTTCCGGCCAGTGAAAGCCGTTTTGGTCCTGTATTTTCTCACCTTAACGATCGTCAAGCTCCTAAACGTCTCCCGAAAAACCTCACCTTTGACCCAAACCAGGTGCATTTCAAGGACGGCAGACGGCCCAAAACCTGACCTCCCGAATTTCCTCACCTTTGGCGGCGGCGATCGGCCAGGTCATCTGAGTCGACCACCGCATTCAGGCCGAAACCCAAGCCCGCTCCCGAAAACGCTCACCTTAGGCGTCAAATGCACAAAAATGAGGCGAAAACGCCACCTCTGCCCCGTAAAGCCTCACCTTCGGCTAGCGTTTTCTCCTGATTTGACTCACCAAAGGGGTTAACGAGCTCAAAATAAAGTCGAAAATGGCCTGACGAACGCATCCCGAAAGCGCTCACCTTCGCCCTAATCCGGCCTCGAACTGACTTTCGAGTGCTGCCGGGCGATCCAAGGCATTCAGGTCCTGCAAAACCTCACCTTTGGCCAAGCCGCACTTTTGGGGTGGTTCCTGAACCCGCTCACGTTCTGTCCCGGACCCGCTCACCGAGGCCCCCGAACCTCATCACTCGACAGTCCCGCAAGACCTCACCACCTCTCCCGCAAAGCTTCACCTTACCGCGCTGGAACCCTTGCCAGATAAGGCTTTGCCGTGGCGTTAACGTTTTTAACATGGGTTCAAAGGTGTTTACTTTTATTACTCTCTAGAATTTCCCCCGCGCGTCCTTCGGACAGAGACTTCAACCCAAGTCGCCAAAATGACGCGTTCGTGAAACAGTGCGCGATCGTCCGAAAGTCTTTAAAAACTCTTTCTTTACAAGACCTTATTAGCTATTCTTCGTTTTGTTTCACGGAATAAACCAGCTAGCACAAATCCGCCGCCCCACGTTCGGTAGCAAAACAGCCCTTTTCTCCATTCCGTATCTTGGACCAACAAATACGTAGCAAACAGTACGTAAATTGTTATGATTCATCCAATTCGAGCGACATCGAGGTATACATGAATCTGGATCAGGAACGGCAATCCATTCGCAACGAGCTTGAAGCGCTGCGAGCTAACGGGGCACGGCGACAAGAACTTTCGCTGCACGCTTGCAAGCGGCTGTTCTTTGATCTGGGCATTCGCCCATCCATGGCCGCGGTTCGTGATCTGACCCAAACCGGCAGCGCGAGCGACATTCCAAAGGACATCGACCACTTCTGGGAGCGCATCCGGAATGTGTCGCGTGTAAAAGTCGGCGCGGGCGCTATCCCGAAAGCACTTGAAGACAGAGCCGGCGAATTGCTGGGCGCACTTTTTGAAGAAGCCGTTTCACATGCGCGCACCACTCTCGACGACGAGCGCCAAGAAATTCGTGCGCAAATCACCGCCGCTGATCAACGCGCTCGAGAAGCGGAAATTCGCCATCAGGCCTCGGAAGACGCGATCAAACGCAGCGAGTTGCGAGCAGAGGCGGCTTGGGAGCGTGTTCGCGCACTCGAAACCGAGTTGTCGAGCGCGGCCACACACGGAAATGCTCACCAAGAAGGTTTGCAGGCAACGGTACGCCGGCTCGATCACGAAAACGAAGCGCTTCGTCAGCGACTCGACAACGAATTCGCGAACAACGCGACGCTGCGGGACCGGATCGATGCATTGCACGTCGAATTGCGCCAAAGCACCGAACACTATGCGCAACAGATCAAGGACGCAGTCGCCGAAGCCGAGCGGCGTGTCAAGCCGATGCTGGTCGAACTCGATTCATTGCGCAGTATGGCGGCCACTTATCAGTCCGGGGTGCGCGACGCGAGCCGCAAGGAATTTGAGTTTATTCAGCAAATCGCCGCGGCCAAGGCGCGCGGCGACCGGCTCGACGCCCAACTGCGCGAGCAATCTGATGAAGTGGACGCGCTTACGAAAGAAGTCGCCGTTCTGCGCGCTCAGCAAGGGATTGATCCGGCGATTGCGAGTCTGCTCTGCTCGCTAGTCGAAGCAGGTCGCTTGACAGGCGACGAACTAAAAGCGATCGGCACGGCGGCGGATGGTCACGTCGCCCTTCCGCTGCGGTGCCCAAAATGTGAGGAAGGTGAGCCGGAACTGTCGCAAGTGGATCACCGTTTCGAACTGCAATGTCCGGAGTGCGATCACTCGTCGGGCCTAGGTGAATCAAGGCTGGAGGCGGTTAGCCGGTTTCTGTCGAGCGACCCGATTGCGGCGTCGGCATGACGTTTGACGCGGTGCAATAGCGGATAAATCGGCAAAGGTGAGGAAATTCGGGACTCGAAAGGTGAGGAATTTCAGGACTCGCTGGCTCCCCTTTTCCTCGTCAAACGCCCGTCGCGTCTAGGTGCGGCCAAAGGCCGAACCGCCGGATCCGGAACGTCGGTGGCGGGAGAATCCTGCTGATCCATCCAGTTTTGCCACGCGCGATACAAACGGTTCGCCGACACCGCCTGCACAAATCCCAGCCATTGACCGACCAGTTCCGCCTCGACTCCGCTTTCGAACAGATCCGCGGCGAACGTATTCCGCAATGTTTGCGGACTGGCACGCGACGCCCGCGACTCGGCGATCTCGGCTCCGTCGATCAAGGCGTCGACCGCGCGCAGCATGGTCGCTTTATGCATGGGCCTTCCGGAAGGCGATGCGGGAAACACCAGATTGCCCGCCAGTTCCGACAACCGCCGTTCCGCAAGCCACGCGTCGAAAATGGCCGCGGCAAACGGCGCGAGCCGGGTGCGCCGTGTGAGCATCGGGTTGGCTGACTCGATCGTCACCAAGGGCGTTCCGGCATTCACGCAACTAACCGTAAGCGCAGCGGCTTCGCCCGTCTTCAATCCGCCACCTAGAAACACAGCGATCAAAGCGCGGTCACGCCGTTCCCTCCAACGTTGCGCGGCAGACAACTCCGGCAATGGCGAAAACAGATGCGCGATCAGCGCCGTTCGTTCGGCGTGGTTGAGAAACCCGGTCGGCTCGTTATCGCGTGCGTTTCGCCACGCTGCTTCGCCATCCTGAGCAATGAAGCGCGCCGGATTGGTCGAAGCGGATTCGATTTCGCGCACATGATCGAGCACCCGCTCGATCAGTCGTAAATACCGCACCCTTTGGGTCTTTTTGACGTCGAGACCCGCGACGAACTCGGCAATCGCGTGAGCATCGACCGTGACGAGACTTTTCTGGCGCACGCTCAGCCATTCCAGAAAAAGCCCCCATTGAGCCTGATAGACCTCAGCGGAGGAACGGCGGAAATTCTGTTTGGCAAGCCAGGCGTCGAAAGCGATTTGCGGGTCGCGACGCCAGTCTTCACGTTGCTGATCGAAGAGATCCGTGGACGGCGCGGGACGTGGAACCGGGTCGGTTAGGTGAGGAGGTGACATACGTTATCTTTCTGTTAGTTGCACGTATTGTAGGTGGCAACCGATGGAAATGCAGCTTTTCAGTCAGTCGCCCCAGGCGCGTGCACGCTTGAGAGGCGCGTTCTCCGACGACGGTCGCGCCGCGCGACGTGCCGCCTCTTCATAGGCACTGACCGCGAACGCGAACACCGCCGGCAGTGCCGTGGACGTGCCGAAATCCACCGCCTCGTCCGTTTCCGGATACGGCAGATCTGACGGCCGTTGAAAAAGGCCCAGCATCACTGCGTCGTGCCGACTGGCAAAGCCGAGGTCAGCCAGCGCTTCGGCTTCGATGGCATGCAGCAAACGCCAGGTGAGCGGTACCTGCTGAACGATGTAGCGCGCAGCAATATTGCGCACGATGCGTTCGAGATCGCGCGCCGCGGTTTGATAGCGCAGCGCGGCCAGAGCGTGGTCGGTCGAGTCGGTTGTCAGGTTGTTCATGATCGGCTCCAGTCGATACCCTGTACTGTACAAATATACAGTGTCGGATGCAACCTCGGCCGAAGTGTCGATTCCGCCAACTGCTAGCCACGGTGCGCCGAACAATCAGCCGTGAATCACCACTAGCAGCGCCTTCGCCTCGCCCTTTCCGGCGTTGCGGATCGCGTGCGGTTCGTCGGCGACATAGCGCGCGGTATCCGCTGCCTTCAGCCGTTTCGTCGTGCCGGCCGCCTCGATTTCGATCGACCCTTGCAGCACGGTCAGATGCTCGCGCGTTCCGGGTTCGTGCGCATTGGACACCAGCGCCCCGCCCGGCTGCAGCGTCAACTCGTACCATTCGAACTTGCCGGCCAACTCGATCGGCCCCCACACGCGCAACTGATACCTGGCGTCGTGTCCACTCAACGTGGGAATCTCGTGCGGACCAGAGACGGCGATCGCTTCCGGCGTCTTTTGCGGCGCGAACAGCGAGTCGAGGCTGACGCCGAGCGCGTTGGTCAGACGCCAGGCGACCGCGATGGTCGGATTGGCCTTGTCGCGCTCGATCTCCGAGAGCATCGATTTCGACACGCCGGCCGCGCGCGACAGATCGTCGAGCGTCATGCGCCGTTCGGCGCGCAAACGCTGAATCTGTTCGCCGACGCGCGGCGGCGCCGCGACTGCCGGCACCGACGTTGCGCCTGAAGTGGGCGCCGCGTTGGCTGCGGCGCGGCGGATACCCGAACTTGCCATTTCCTGACCCATCGTTTAGAGTTGTTCGACATACCGGATTTTAGTTCGGAAAAACGAAAATATCCGATAAAACTGACAGCCGACTATAACAGGCCGCCTCGTGGTCGCACATGCGGAACACGCTGACACAGGCGCTATCACCCATCTCAGGAGTCTGGTTCATGCGTGACCTTTATCTCGCCCATCTGCGCGGCACACTCGAGCAGATTCGCGCTGACGGCTTTTACAAGAGCGAGCGCGTGATCGCCAGCCCACAATCGGCT
The DNA here is from genome assembly GCF_046028095.1 of Paraburkholderia phytofirmans. Lineage (GTDB taxonomy): Bacteria > Pseudomonadota > Gammaproteobacteria > Burkholderiales > Burkholderiaceae > Paraburkholderia > Paraburkholderia phytofirmans_A. The sequence continues at coordinate 163,159 of NZ_JAQQDJ010000004.1, read as the reverse complement.
GACATTCGTCTGGCTAACGGCACGGACGTGCTGAACTTCTGCGCGAACAATTACCTCGGTCTCGCCGACGACGCGCGGCTGATCGACGCCGCCAAGCAAGGGCTCGACAACGACGGCTTCGGCATGGCGTCGGTGCGTTTCATCTGCGGCACGCAAACCGTGCATAAAGATCTAGAGCACGCGCTCGCCGCGTTCCTGCAAACCGATGATTGCATCCTCTACTCCAGCTGCTTCGATGCAAACGGCGGCCTGTTCGAAACTTTGCTCGACGAAAACGACGCGATCATCAGTGACGAACTGAACCACGCGAGCATCATCGACGGCGTGCGGCTTTCGAAGGCGAAGCGCTTTCGCTACAAGAACAACGACCTCGCCGACCTCGAAGCGAAACTCGTAGAAGCGAAGGCCGCCGGCGCGCGCTTCTCGCTGATCGCGACCGACGGCGTGTTTTCCATGGACGGCATCATCGCCAATCTCGCCGGCATCTGCGATCTGGCCGACCGTTACGGCGCGCTCGTGATGGTCGACGACTCGCACGCGGTGGGTTTTGTCGGCGAACATGGGCGCGGCACGCCGGAACATTGTGGTGTGCTGTCGCGTGTCGACATCATTACCGGCACGCTGGGTAAAGCATTGGGCGGCGCATCGGGCGGCTACGTGGCCGCGCGCAAGGAAATCGTGGAGTTGCTGCGGCAGCGCTCGCGTCCCTATCTGTTCTCGAACACGCTGACGCCGAGCATTGCTGCCGCTTCGCTGAAAGTGCTCGAACTGCTGGCAAGCGATGAAGGCGCGCAACTGCGCGCACGTGTGCGCGAAAACGGCGCGCACTTCCGCCGCAAGATGAGCGCGCTCGGCTTCACGCTCGTGCCCGGCGAACATCCGATCATTCCGGTCATGCTTGGCGACGCGCAACTCGCCTCGAAAATGGCCGACGCCCTGTTGAAAGAAGGCGTGTACGTGATCGGCTTCTCGTTCCCGGTGGTGCCGAAAGGCCGCGCACGCATTCGCACGCAGATGAGCGCCGCGCATACGCCCGAACAGATCGACCGCGCGGTGGATGCATTCGCGCGCGTCGGCCGCGAACTCGGCGTCATTTAATACGGAGGCGCACATGAAAGCATTGGCAAAACTCGAACGCGCTCCCGGCCTCACGCTCACGGACGTCAAGAAACCCGAAGTCGGCCACAACGACGTGATGATCCGCATCACGCGCACCGCGATTTGCGGCACCGATATTCACATCTGGAAGTGGGACGACTGGGCGCAAAAAACGATTCCCGTGCCGATGCACGTCGGTCACGAATACGTGGGCGAAATCGTCGAAATGGGCCAGGAAGTGCGCGGCTTTGCGATCGGCGATCGCGTGTCGGGTGAAGGACATATCACCTGCGGTTTCTGTCGCAACTGTCGCGCGGGCCGCCGGCATTTGTGCCGCAATACCGTGGGCGTCGGCGTGAATCGCGAAGGCGCGTTTGCCGAGTATCTGGTGATTCCGGCGTTCAACGCCTTCAAGATTCCCCCCGAGATTTCCGACGACCTCGCCGCAATTTTCGATCCGTTCGGCAACGCCACGCACACTGCGCTGTCGTTCAATCTGGTCGGCGAGGACGTGTTGATTACCGGCGCCGGACCCATCGGCATCATGGCGGTGGCGATCGCGAAACATGTGGGCGCGCGCAATGTCGTGATCACCGACGTCAACGACTATCGCCTCGAACTCGCGCGCAAAATGGGCGCGACGCGCGCGGTCAACGTCTCGCGCGAATCGTTGCGCGACGTGATGGCGGATCTGCACATGACCGAAGGTTTCGACGTCGGGCTGGAAATGTCCGGCGTGCCGAGCGCCTTCACCAGCATGCTCGAAGCGATGAACCACGGCGGCAAGATTGCACTGCTCGGCATTCCGCCCGCGCAGACGGCGATCGACTGGACCCAGGTGATCTTCAAAGGCCTCGAAATCAAGGGCATTTATGGGCGCGAGATGTTCGAGACCTGGTACAAGATGGTCGCGATGCTGCAAAGCGGCCTGGATCTCTCGCCGATCCTCACGCACCATTTCAAGGTCGACGATTATCAGGAAGCGTTCGCCACGATGCTCTCCGGCGAGAGCGGCAAGGTGATTCTCGACTGGACGGCCGCGTGAGTTAACACGCGGTGAACATGCTTGACGCGCGCAAAGCGCAAACGCCCAGTTCCAAACGCCCGCACCGCGCTCACCCGCCTGCGGGCGTTTTAACGAACTCGGCCTGAATGCGCACATGAATATCATCGCCGACGGCCGGATACCACGTCGCCAAACCGAACTTCGCGCGACTGAAATGGCCCTCAGCGGAAAAGCCGAGCGTGTCTTTTTTCGTGAGCGGATCGGGGGCAAATCCGTTGAAGGTGACGTCGAGCGTGACCGGTTGCGTGACGCCGCGAATGGTCAGATCGCCAGTCAACGTGCCGCGCGATTCACCGGTGCGCTCAAAACGCGTGCTGACGAAGCGGATCTCCGGATAGCGCTCCACGTCGAGCATGTTGCCGCTCTTCACCATCTTGTCCAGCAACGGCACATTCGTATCGATGCTCGCGGCGTCGATCGTCACCGATGCCGTGCTCTTGTCCAGCCCGCCTTCGTTCCAGTCGAGCTCTCCCTTCTTGCGATCGAAGCGCGCCGTGAAGCGCGAATACTTGAAGTGATCGATGTCGAAGGTAATGCTGCAGTGATCCGGATCGATTTCGTAACGGCCAGGTGGCACGCGCGTCTCGTTCTGGCTGACCGTGTGCGTAAGCACTTGCACAGGCGTGCAGGCCGTCGCTGTCAGTAGCGTTGCGCTGAGCAAGGCGCGCGCGATCGTGGCGCGGAGAGTCAGTGTGCTCATGAAGTTCGTTCCCGTTGACCGATCGTGCACAAGATAGCAGTTCGCACCTTCCGGCTGCAAAAACGCAAAAGACTTGACGAGGGAGAATGATCGTTCTACCCTTCGTCCATGGCTACCGAAACTCACACTGAATCAGTCACACCCGGCAGCGCGCGCGAGCGGCTGCTGGACGCGGCTGAGGCGCTGATCTACGCCGGCGGCATTCACGCAACGGGCGTGGACGCGATCGTCAAGCAGTCCGGCACGGCGCGCAAAAGCTTTTACACGCATTTCGAATCGAAAGATGCGCTCGTGGCGGCCGCGCTCGACCGGCGCGACGAGCGCTGGATGAACTGGTTCATCGCCGGCACCCAACGGCATGGCAAAACGGCGCGCAAACGCCTGCTCGGCATGTTCGAAGTGCTGCGCGAATGGTTTGCATCGGAGGATTTTCACGGCTGCGCGTTTCTGAATGCGTCCGGTGAGATTGCCTCCGCGGACGACCCGATCCGGATCGTCGCGCGCCATCACAAGGAACGCCTGCTGGCGTTCGTGCGAACCGAATGCGATGCATTCGCGGCGGAGTCGGAGCTCGACACCCGTCGCTCGGCGCGCCTGTCGCGTCAATGGCTGATCCTGCTCGACGGCGCCATTGCCGTGGCGCTGGTGAGCGGCGAGCCCGATGCCGCTCTAGACGCCCAAGCTGCAGCCCAAGTCCTGCTCGACGCGGAATGTGCGGGCGAGCCAGGCATACCGCCAAGCAAACGACCGCCGTCTCGGCGAACCGCAACCCCTGACTGAGGAACTATCATGGCCGACACAATCGAAACCCGCCCGCCGCTGCCTCCCTTCACACGCGAAACCGCGATCCAGAAAGTGCGTGCCGCCGAAGACGGCTGGAATACCCGCGACCCCGAGCGGGTGTCGCTCGCGTACACCGTGGATAGCGTCTGGCGCAATCGCGCCGAATTCACGAAGGGTCGCGCGGAGATTGTCGGCTTGTTGCGCCGTAAATGGGCGAGAGAACTCGACTACCGTTTGATCAAGGAACTGTGGGCGTTCACCGATAACCGCATCGCCGTGCGTTTTGCCTATGAATGGCACGACGATTCGAACAACTGGTTCCGCTCGTACGGCAACGAGAATTGGGAATTCGACGAGCACGGGCTGATGGCGCGCCGTCACGCGAGCATCAACGATATGCCGATTCGCGAAGCCGACCGTCTTTATCACTGGCCGCTCGGCCGCCGGCCCGACGACCATCCGAGCCTGTCAGATCTCGGTCTTTGACCCTTCCGCGGGCGAACGCGTGATGCGCGTTCACCGCTCTGCCATCGGTTCTCCGTTACTGTTGTGTCTGCGCTACCGGGCACGTCGTGTGCCCGCGCGCCCGAGCGTGTCCTCAACATCGCGTGTGCGGCTTGAGGTACAGTGCGCGACGGACGGCAAGCAAGCCAAATCAGAACGTAGATGACGCCGGCGCTCGACCGGTGGCGGAGAGGACATGCATTTTCGGCAGATCAACAAGAACATCCGACGGACCGCAGTGGCGCTTGTTGCCAGCTTCGCCGCTGCGTCCGCCGCGCATGCCGGCAACTGGTGCGAGGGCGGCGTATGGGTCGACGCCATGCTGGGTTCGTATCACATCAACCCCGACCCGAACACGCATTTCGAGCAGTTCAATCCGGGCCTCGGCGTCGAATGCTGGCTCAATAACCAATGGGCGTTGACTGCCGGCGGCTTTCGCAACTCGTTGCGCCGGCCTTCCTATTACGGTGGTGGGGTATGGGCGCCGGAATTCGCGCACTGGGGCATTGTGCGGATCGCGGCCATCGGCGGGATTATCTCGGGATATAACTACGGCAACTGGGGCTTGGGCCGCGACCACACGATCGGGCCGGTGGTCGCGCCGATCGTCATGCTCGAGTACAAACGTGTGGGCGCGAACTTCATCGTGATTCCGCCAATTCCATCGGATGATCTTCCGTTCACCATTGGCTTTCAGTTGAAGGTGAAGTTCTAACCGAATTGCCACTTCACAAGTAAGTTGCGACTTTCCAGAGAGACCCTATTCGTGACATATAAGTGGCGACTCTCTCTTTCGCAATCCGCAACGTCGGCAGGCAAGGCACGTCAGCGCAGGATATCGAGAATCCCGTAAAAGCGAGGCGTTTAAGGCGTTTAGACAGCACCGCGACTCGCGGCACACAGCCCGCAAGGTGAGACGTTCCTGGAGGTGACAGATCACCAGGATTCGAGCGTACCTGCACCTTGTCTGAGCCGACGGTGAGCATTTCCAGGAGTCCTCGCCGTGATTGCCGACGGTGACATATCCCTCTCCTTTGCCCTGCAGCTCATACCACTGAAGTGGAGAGGAGCGGCGTGATACCGCGCCCCTCAATCTTCTTGCGTCCTCTTCCATATACGAACAAGCGCAAGTGCGCCGAAGCGCCCCGCGTGCGCGCAAGAAATCTGGCGACGGCCGAATGCCGTTTGGCTGAGATATCGCGCCTGGTGACCGGTGGAAACGGCCCGACAAGCGATGCTTCCTACCCCGTGATGACCACTCCGACATGCCATACCCCGATACCACCAGGGGGCCAACTGTCATGCCTACGATCTTCAGCAAGGATCTCCTGATCCCCGAAATACCCCTTGGCTTTTCATTTCCAGGAGCATCGAACATGCGCGTCTCCGGAGTCAACCAAAGCTACCTCACCAGCGGCAGCAACGACCAATCAATCGATGAGCAGAACGCCGACAGCGCCGCGTCCAGTTCAGCCGCCGCCCAGGACAGCGGCAGGCAACGGCGTGTACACGCCGTTAGCCCAAATGGCGCACGCGGCAACGGGTCAATGCGCGGCCGGAAGAACGCAGACAACCGCTTGCAGCGAACCGCCAACGATACAGGCGACACCCACGAGGCGCTGCCGAACAGGCGGACTGGAATCGCTCTTCCGGCAGACGTCATGACGAATAGCAACGCAAATCAACACGCCGGCCAGTCCGCCTATGCCGCTTGCGACGTAAGCACGTTGCCCAGCGAAGCCGCTCCGGCAACAGGGAAAGTCAGCGCCGGAAATGAGGACCATCTCGGCTCGATCATGCCAACCGCCGTCCAGCACGCTGACGAGTCCGGCAATCAAGGGCGGCGGGTCAAACGCGGTCCGGCTTCCAGCAAATGCATCAGGGATCGTGGCGGCGACGCGTTGGCGCAGAACGCCATTGCATCCGAACGATTCGATCAAGGCGATTATCCGGAAAGCCGCGGACAGGCGAGCGGCGGCCTATGCGGAGGAATGGTTAGAGAGGCCATGCGCCGGATCGATCGCGCCTGGAGCGATCAGCCAACGACAACTGGATCTTCGAATCCGTCCTCGTCGCCGCTAAGCTCTGCCGTACACGACATGCGCGTAGACACCGGTACTTCGGTCCCGCGCAAAGAGATGTTCGGTCGCATCGCGAGATTCCAGACCGACAGCACTACGCTTGGCTATAGCCACTACGCGCCGCGGCCGTCGGTCACATTCAAGGTCCGCAACGAACCGCGCGATGTGCGGATCAGCCGCTTTCTCGTCCAACTGCACAGTTTGCTGCGCAATCCCAACGACATCGCGCATGTCCAGCTGAGCCTGGAGTCGTCGACTGATAAAAAGGACTATGGGCACGCAATTCTCATTCAGATGGGACGGAACAATCATTACACGATCTTCGATCCTAATAATGGCGCATTCGAATATGCGAACTGGGGCAACACAGAACAAGCGTTAAACCGGTATCTGGATTCCGCCTTCAGGATCCGCAGCCCTTTCAACGAGCTGCCCGCTTCCGGAACGGGGAGCGAATATCAACTCATGCCGCTCAGACTGCAAGTGTACTCACCGACGCCGCACGCAAACCACACGCCAGCGCAAGTTCTCGAGGCGCGACAGGGGACCGCCGGTTATGGACCGCCCGAGCCCGACTGTGAAGATCTGAACTACCGAGGGCATGCAGCGTCCTCAGACGGACTATCGCTTGATAGACTCTTTCCGGGCGGCGCGGAGCGGTCCGGTCTCCGTAGCCCGGCCGAGAGCTTGGGATCCTTTGTGCTACGGCAAGTCGCAGACGGGGCAGTGGCAACGCTCAGCGGCGCCACGAACAGCTTACGCAGATTGCCGGGCGATGCGAGGGCACGCGCGGATTTCGTCGAGCGTTCGAATCACTTTCATCAGTATTCTCAGGGGGCCTCGACCACCGATCTCACGGATCACGTCCGGCACAGCGGCTCGCACAATATTAAAACAGAAGACGATCTCGTCAGCGATCTGAGAACAAACTTTGGAGAACCTTACGTGAGCGACAGCGCACGTGCCCCATTGCGCAACGACTTCGTGGTCATCGATCTGTCGCTGAACTCGCAGGCCGCCGGAACGTCCAGACGAGAGCCCAGCCGCCCGATCGTCGTGCAGCGGCTCCATGTCGATGCTGACGTTGCGCGCGATCACTACGAGCTTTACGATCCCAATTTCGGGACCTATACGTACAATAATTTTCAGGATCTGTCTGCCGCTCTGCGTCGCATCTACGCTACTGGATATAGCGCCGACGGCGGAATCGACCACGCCACGACCACGTGGTTCGCCCACGAAGCCGAAATTGTGAGGCCAGGCGACAGGCACCTCGCACGAGACGTCAGTCTGGCCCAACTTGAACCAATGGGCGCCCCGGCGTCGGCTGCTCCGCTCGTACCACCACGTGCGGACCTGCCAGCCGCACCGGCCGACAACCGTCCTTCGCTTCAGAATTTTGCGCAGCACGTCGAGTTAAAGCGTTCGAGCGATTCGCAATCGACCGCCGATCCATGGGTGCTCTTTCGTCCATCGACGGACACGCCGGCCGAAGTCGCAAAAAGAGGCGGTTTCAGTGCCGGAAACACACCGCTGCGGGACGTCGACCTGCAAATGCACAATTTCGACATCGCGTCCCATGAAGGGGAGACGGACAGCGCCGGCTACCTCGGAACATTCGAAACACCATCGGCCGCCATCCGCCGCCAGCAGAGTCAGTCCGCTGATGGCTACATATACGCTATCGCGCCGTCCCCCAATATGGTGAGTGTGAACGCCAGTCTCGGCGGGCACACCCTCAAGCCAGAAAACCGCGAATTCGCTGCAATGGGATACATCGACAATACGCAGATAATGGGCTGGTGGCGGACGGGAGACCTGCAAAAAAAACGAGGACTATCGAACTTTACATACAAGCCAGCGTTCCGCTGGGACGTGTACCGGCGGACGCGAACCGCCGGAGCGCAGCCTCAGTTGGCCCGCTTCCCGAAGGGCAGCCCTGCCTGGCAGGAGCCGGCTTACAAGCCGTTCTCGTCGCCGGTCACGCGCAACGGACAGCAAGTCGGCGTCGCCCCAAAGCAAAACCCCAATCTGACACAGGCCACGTTTTATCTCAACGCCAGGCAGAAAGTCCATTGGCTGGCGGCCCGGCAGTCAGCTGGTAAAGACTATCCCGGGGCGATGACCCTGCGTGCTTATGGCGGACAATGGCCATACATACTTTATGCCGACGGGCAGAACAACGTCTACGTCTATTCCGAGTCCTACGCCTCCAGCACATCGGGAAGCACGAGGCAATTCACAATGGGCGAGGACGGTCGTTTCCACTTTGCGAGCGACTACAACAAGGTCCTACGTGTCGGTCGCGACAATTACCTTTATGTGGGCACGATCCCCACGGATTCACACAACCTGAACGGTGTTTTTCGGTCCACCGGCAATAACCCGTTCCATCTAGTTCATGCCGAGGACGGGAAATACTTGACTGTCGGCAGGACTGTGTCGACACCCTTTGTCACTGACCACGACACCGGATATAGGTCAAGCTGGCAGCTGACGGATCCACGCGGCAACAAAGTCACACCGCCCGCCTCAAACAAAAACTCTCATTTGCAAAGCACGGCCGGCACGCGCGAACAGCTGTACGAGTTCGATCGGGATCCGGATTCCATTTTGCCGCCGGGTACGACGCAGTTTCTCACGCAACTGCTGATTGAAACTTTCCAAGGCAAGTTTCTGGACTTTATCGACTACGTAAACCAAAACCGTAGCGCCAATCAGGTAATTCAGGAGCTGCTTTCGAAAAATGCAGCCTGGATCTTCCCGGACGGCTTTTACGCGGTCGCTACCAGTCCCAGCCGGCTCGAAGTGCGAACACTCGGCGGTAAGCCCGTCTGGCAGGCGACGGTCAATCTGGACAATGGTAAGGAATCTTATCAAACCCTCATTCCGGGGATATCGAGCAACTACCGAATTAATGACGACGTCTGGAGCGAACTCCAGTTCCGCGAGAAACAACGGCTGGACCTGGAAACCAAGCTGCTGGGGCTGTAACCGGGCCTTGGCGACATCAGCGGCAATGCACGGCGGGCAACTTCAATCTTCCTTGTGACGACTGAGGCGCCATCAACTTTCCGGAAACTGCAACGCCAACCCCCGCTATAGCCGTTGTGCGGGGGCTGCCGACCACACTAAAAGACTAATAGCTCAATGACGAGCGGTGGCATGGCCAAACTTACGCGCTCGGCGGACGACGAAGCCGTTCGCGCATGAAGACTAACTCCGGCGGCTACTTCTCGCCGCAATACGCGCAACGATCGGCACCACACGCGGATTCAACGCCGGGATCGAACTACCGCGACACTCAGCCCGAGCGACGATTGAATCGATAGTGACTCGCGCAACTGCGCGTTGCGCCCGCTTCGTGAAATGCTTCAGACGACGATCGGTCACAGGATGCCGCGCCCAGATCAGCGCCGCGAACCAACCGATCACCGTCCATCCGAGCAGGATGTTCACCATGGTCACCGCAAAGGCGTCTTTCCGTTCTCTGGCGTCCGCAATCATTGCGGGCGCCAGATACAGCATCAGCGCACCCAGAACCGCTGCACCTTCGATAATCTTCAACATGTCGACACCTCGCTACCGCCTTGCTGCGCACACGACCTTCAGATTAGTGACCTGCGTACACGCGACCAAAAGACTGGTCCGGTTGACGGCTGCCGGATTCCGAAGACGACGTCACGACGCCACCGTACGAACTATTGACTGAACCGACTGCGTCGTTGCGTTCTGCTGCGACGGTTTGCGCGCTTTGGCCGCGCTGCGAAGCGGGAGCACCGACAGACGGACGATACGAAGGCGCCGGACCGTAGCCGCTGGCAAATGCGGGAGCTGCGAAAGCGGTAGTGGCTGCGACGAGCAAGGCTGCAAGAAGTTTGGTTTTCATGATGAACCTCCAATGCGATTTTTTTAGGAGCACCGCGAGTCGGGTGAGACGCGCGCTGCTGACAAGATGCAGTTTAGATGGCGCCTATCTTTTTTCTATGCCGATAGCGTGAAATCACAGTTGCTACAAACCGAACAATGGACGGGAGCGCGGCCCATGGCGCTTTCCGGGCATCCCGGCACTTAAAAAGGCCGACTACGAATGGTCTGCGGATGGCCGAAAACAGGGAGTCGCCTGCGGTGATAGCATCCCGACGAGCAAGTCGTGACAACGACGAAGTGTGAATCCGGTCTGCGAGTGGAGATCCGCAATGTCATCACGTATCGACAAGTCTTCGCTGGTGTTCGACAGCATCGAAAACGATGAGCACAACCGGTGCGTGGATCTGTTCCTGCGTTCAGACAACACGTACGGATTCGAAGAGTTTCGCCGCGATGCTGAAGACGGCGGAGCCTGGACGCCGGTCCAATACTATTCGGGTGCTGTGTTTGCTTCGAAGGAAGAAGCACTCGACGCCGCAGTCAGAGCAGTCGTCTGGCTTGCCGATAGGGTCGCTCGTTGAGGTGAGCCGTTCCAGGATGGTGAGGAATTCCAGGAGATAGCGCCGCACCGGTGAATGGTGAGGAATTCCAGGAGACGGCACCACCACGATCAAAGGTGAGGAATTCCAGGAGATCACTTCATCACGTTCAACGGTGAAGCTTTCCAGGAGACAGACAGCTCAAAACTTGCTGAGAGGTGAGCAGTCCCAGGAGCGGGAGCCGCACCTTGATCAAAAACAAAAGACGTCAAGGTGAGCTGTTCCAGGAGATAACCCGGCAAAGGTGAGCGATTCCAGGAGGTGAGTCATCGCGGTGCTGAATTCGCACCGAAGATAAGGTGAGGATTTCCAGGGAGTTCAATTCATAGCGCCAACGGTGAAGCATCAAGCGCCCAAGCACCTCACCTCGAAGGGCATCGGTGCAGTGCCGATGCCGCCCATCTGCTTACATCCTCTTCCATATACAAACAAAGCGTGAACGCATCGGCTCGCCCGCGCAACGCTGCAAAAAGCCACGTCGTCCGCGCCATCGGGCGACACACGCGCTCACGCGTTTCGCGGCAAGCGCCATTCACCACCGAGCTTGTAACGGCTTCGTAAAACATGATCTTTCGCGGGTTGATAAGTTGCGCATGACACACAACGTCGCCACTCCAAACACGGACGACGACGTGGCGTGACCATAGACTCATCGAAGGGAGAAAGCATGAAGAAGTTATTGGCAATCGCGACGCTGGTCGCTTTGAGCGCAACCTTGAGCGGATGCTGGTGGGGACCGCCTCCGGGTTGGGGCGACGGCGGTCCGGGTCACGGAGGCCCCAGTGGCGGCGGCCCCGGTGGGGGCGATGGGCCTCATGGCGCGATCGTCGTACCCGGCAACGTCGCTCGAGCCTGATCGATACACGCCGCGCGTGAGTTCACGCGCGGCCATCGTGCGAACAGCTTATCTACGCAATGACACGAGCAACTACCCCGGAAACGTCATCGACACCACGAACCCTCCGTCGGCCGCATTATCCGCATGAAAAGCGCCGCTGTTATAGCGCACCAGACGCCGAACGATCGCGAGGCCCAAGCCACAATGCGCATCGCCGCTGCGTGCTTCGTCGAGTCGCACGAAGGGTTGCAGCGCGCGGTCGAGCTGACCGCCGGGAATGCCGCCGCCGTGATCGCGCACCTCGAGCGTAAAGCGGCCGTTATGCCGTGACGTCGAGATTTCCACCGGCGGTTCGCCATAGGTGAGTGCGTTCTCGATCAGATTCGTCAGAATCCGGTCAAGGTCGACGAGCGGCAACTCGAAGCCGTCGCCGGCGTGCAGATTCAGACGCACGAGCGCATCGTCGGCGAGACTGTCGCCGTAATGCCGGCGGCAATGCGCGTCGACATTGGTGCGCGGCGAGGAGTCCGCGGTCTCGCGCGCAAAATCCAGAAACTGCGTGACGATCCGCGATAACGACTCCGCATCGCGCAAGAAGCCGCGACGGTTCGCTTCGTCGGGCAGAAGATCCGCGCGCACCTGCATGCGCGTGATCGGCGCGCGCAGATCGTGCGCCACGCCAGCGAGCATCACCGCGCGTTCCTGGTCGGCCTGCGCGAGCTCATGCACCATCTGATTGAAGTCGCCGATCAATTCCTTCAACTCGCGCGGACCGCTCGCCTCGACGACCGGCGCGCGATGGCCGATGCGGAATTCGCGCGCCGCAAGCGCGAGCCGATGCAATGGCCGCTGCAGATGCCAGGCGCCAGCCAACGCGATGATCACGGCGAGCACCAGCATGGTTGCCGATGCGCCGAGAAAGCGCCGTGCCGGCAGCATCGAATTCTGCAGTTTGAGCCAGTCCGAGTAGCCCGCGTAGTGCACCCACACCGTGCCGTCATCGGCGTCGGCCACTACCTGGCTACCGAGCGGCAACTTCGCGCGCAGATCCCGTTCGAACGGGCCCGACGTGTTCTCACATGGCGCGGGACAGCCTGCCGCGATCACATCGCCCGCCTTGACATGCGACACGCCGAGTATCGCCGAAACGCGCGACGCGGCCAGTGCGCCGTCGTGTTCGGCCTGGACCGCCAGAAGCAGCGCCTGCCGCGCATGACTCGTATCGATCTGCCCGCGCTCACGGTCCACGAGCAGCAGGGCGGTGATGTGCACCAGCACGATCAGGCTCACCGTCATCAACGAGAGCCGGCCAAACAGCGTGTTAAAGGGATTGGTCATCGTCGCTGCCGCCAGGCACGAACATGTAGCCGGTGCCGCGTATGGTCTGAATCAGGCGCGGATTGGCCGGATCCTCTTCGAGCAGACGGCGCAGGCGCCACACCGGCACGTCGATACCGCGTTCGGTCACTTCTGAATACGGGCCGTGCAGCAGATCGACGAGCTTCGAGCGCGACAGTGTTTCCATGGGATGCAGGGCGAGCACTTCAAGCAACGCATATTCGCTGCCGGTCAGCTTGAGCGGCTCGTCGTCGCGAAACAGCGTACGGCTCGCGAAATCGAGCCGAAAGCGGCCGAAGCGCAGCGCCTCGCGCTTCTCGACCGGCGTTGCCGCGGCAGGCGCCGGTTGCGCATGCCGGCGCAGCACGGCATGAATGCGTGCGAGCAATTCCTGCGGCATGAACGGTTTGCCGAGATAGTCGTCGGCGCCGAGTTCGAGACCGACCACGCGATCCACGCCGTCGGCGCGCGCGGTCAGCATGATCACGGGAATCGTGTCGCCGTTGGCGCGCAATTGCTTGAGGGCGCTGAGTCCGTCGATGCCCGGCATCATCAGATCGAGCACGATGATGGACGGCCGCTCGCGTTCGAGCCGGCGGGCCAGATGATTGGCGTCGTGCAGCACGGACATCTCGATACCGCGTTGCTGGAAGAAGGTTCGGAGCAGGTCGCGAAGGTCGGCGTCGTCGTCGACCAGTAAAACCTGGATGGGCGTGTCTGACATGGCTGGGCCCTGATCGATGAGGACATTGGACTGACGGCGTTTCCGCGCGCCTGTCGCTCGTCGAAATATATCGAATCGCGCGGCGCCGGCGGTTTCGGGTTCTTAACCGTGCTTACAGTTTATTACGGCAGCGTCGCCAGTTCGAGTGGCTTGCGCGAACTGGCGCGTCGCCGCACCTTGTTACTCCTCGCTGCGTTACACGTCGTAATCCCTGTCTAAGCCACCGTAAGACGCTGCTCTCTATGCTGGGCCCCATCTTGCCGCCGGCGCGGCGCTGCGTGGGCTCTTCGCGAGCGAACGGCGCATGCCGACGGCCCTTGGTCGAATCCAGTCGAAGGATGCTCACAGCATGCCCACTCTCTCCATCGCGGTCGAACCGTCGCGGCGCGCGCCGGCGTTCACGCTTCTTGCCGCGGCCGTTGCCGCTGCCACATTCATGTTATCGGGTTGCGGCGAACAGGCGTCTCACGGGCCGATGCAGTCGGTTCCCGAAGTCAGCGTAGAAACGATCACGCCTCATACCGTCGTGTCGAGCACTGAATTGTCCGGGCGGCTCTCGGCGATTCGCGTCGCGGAAGTCAGGCCGCAGGTTGAAGGCATCGTCAGAAAGCGCCTGTTCACCGAGGGCTCGCAAGTCGCGGCCGGCGCCGTGCTGTATCAGATCGACGCGTCCAGTTATCAAGCCGCCTACGACCAGGCGGTCGGCACGCTGGCCAAAGCAGTGGCGACGGCCAGCGCCGCGCAGACCAAGGCCGCGCGCTACGCCGAGCTTTCGAAGATCCAGGGCGTGAGTCGCCAGGACTACGACGACGCCGTCGCCGCATTGGACGAAGCAAAAGCCGACGTGGTCGCCGATCGCGCCGCGTTGAAGACCGCGGCGATCAACCTCGGCTACACGAAAGTCGTGGCGCCGATTGCAGGCCGCATCGGCAAATCGAGCGTGACCGAAGGCGCGCTCGTGACCGCCGAACAGACCACCGCGCTCGCAACTGTGCAAGCAACCGCGGAAATGTATCTCGACGTCACGCGCTCTTCCGCCGACTGGCTGCGCTTGCAGAAGGAATTCGCGAGCGGGCAATTGCAGCAGTCGGGAACGGACGGCGCCGTCGTTCATCTGGTGATGGAAGACGGCAGCACTTATGCGCAACCCGGCAAGCTGCTGTTCTCCGATATCACCGTCGACGCCACCACCGGTTCGGTGACCTTGCGCTGCGTATTTCCGAATCCGGACGGCGTGTTGCTGCCCGGCATGTTCGTGCGCGCGCGACTCGAAGAAGGCGTGAATCAGCAGGCGATCACGGTGCCGCAACTCGCGGTTTCGCGTGCATCGGACGGCTCGGCCAGCGTGCTCACCGTCGGCGCCGACAACAAGGTCGCGCAAACCGCCGTGACCGCCGACACCGCATCAGGCAGCGACTGGCTCGTCACGAGCGGCCTCAAGGCGGGCGATCGCGTGATCGTCGCGGGCTCGCAGAAGGCGCGCGCAGGCGCGCTCGTCAAGCCGGTCGAAAGTCCAGGTATTGCGGACGCATCGGGCAAATCGGGTACGCCCGCCACCGCGGACAACACGTCGGCAGCACATAGTTAAAGCGAGATTCTCATGGCAGGATTTTTTATCAACCGACCGATTCTCGCGTGGGTCATCGCCATTGTCATCATGATGATTGGCGGCGCTTCCATCGGGACGCTTCCGGTCGAACAGTATCCGAGCGTGGCGCCGGTCTCCGTGCAGATCACCGCGACGTATCCCGGCGCTTCGGCGGAAACGATCGCGACGACCGTCACGCAGGTGATCGAGCAGAAGCTGAGCGGCATCGACCATCTGCTCTACATGTCGTCCACCAGCAGTTCGTCTGGACAAGCGCGTATCACGCTGACATTTCAGCAGGGCACCAACGCGGACATCGCTCAGGTGCAGGTGCAGAACAAGGTCGAGCAGGCCAGCTCGTCGCTGCCGGAGACGGTTCAGGAGCAAGGCGTGCAGGTCGCGAAAGCGGCCAACGCGTTCCTGATGATCGTGTCCTTGTCGTCGACGGACGGCAGCATGAATTCCATCGATCTCGGCAATATCATCGCGACGCAAATCGAGGACCCGCTCACGCAGATCGACGGCGTGGGCGACGTCACGCTGTTCGGCGCGCAACACGCCATGCGCATCTGGCTCGACCCGGTGAAGTTGCAGGCAGTCGGACTGACCACCGCCGACGTGACCACCGCGATCACGAATCAGAACGTGCAACTCTCGGTGGGCCAGATTGGCGGCTTGCCGTCCACGAAAACGCAGGCCATCAACGCGACGGTTTCCGCGTCGAGCCTGCTCACTACGCCCGCGCAGTTCGGCGCGATTCTGTTGCGTGTGAATAGCGACGGCTCGAAGGTCATGCTCAAGGACGTCGCGCGCGTCGAGGTGGGCGGCGACGATTACAGCACGGACTCGCGCCTGAACGGCAAGCCGGCCGCATCGCTCGCGGTCAAGCTCGCGAGCGGCGCGAATGCCATGAGCGTGGCGAAGGCCGTGCGCGCGAAGCTCGACGAAATGAGCGCTCAGTTGCCGCGCAACGTGGTGGTCGACTATCCGTACGACACCACGCCGTTCGTGAAGATCTCGATCGAAGAAGTCGTGAAGACACTGGTCGAAGCGGTGATGCTGGTGTTCGTCGTGATGTACGTGTTCTTGCAGAACCTGCGCGCGACGCTGATTCCGACCATTGTCGTGCCGGTCGCTTTGCTCGGCACGTTCGCGGTGATGTCGGCGGTGGGCTTTTCGATCAACGTGCTGTCGATGTTCGGGCTCGTACTGGCGATCGGCCTGCTGGTGGACGACGCCATCGTGGTCGTCGAAAACGTTGAACGATTGATCGCCGAAGAAGGACTGTCGCCCGTCGATGCCACGCGCAAGGCGATGAAGCAGATCACCGGCGCGCTGGTCGGCATTACGACGGTGCTGATCGCCGTGTTCATTCCGATGGCGTTCTTCTCGGGCTCGACCGGCGCGATCTACCGGCAGTTCTCCGTGACGATCGTCGCGGCGATGCTTCTCTCGGTGTTCCTCGCGCTGACACTCACGCCGGCGCTGTGCGCGACCTTGCTGCGGCGCGCCGACGTCGAGCATCACGCGAAGCGTGGAGTGTTCGGCTGGTTCAACCGCGTGCTTGCGCGCGGCACCGATCGCTACGACTCGGCGGTTTCGCGCGTGATCGGCAATACGATGCGCTACATGGTGATCTACGTATTGATCGCGGGCGTCGTGGCGTTGCTCTTCATGAAACTGCCGTCGTCGTACCTGCCGGACGAGGATCAGGGGATCATCATCACGTCGATTTCCACGCCCGTCGGCACGCCGGCCGCGCAGACGCTGGAGACCGTGAAAAAGGTCGAAGCTTATTATCTCGGGCTTCCGCAGGTCGACAAGATCATCGCGCTGACGGGCTTCAGCTTCAACGGCTCCGGACAGAACAACGCGTTGACCTTCGTCCAGCTCAAGGACTGGAGCACCCGGCGCGGTAAAGACGGCTCGGCGGCGGCGCTGATCCAGCACGCCAACATGCACTTCGCGGCCACGCGCGACGCGCAGATTTTCGCGCTCAATCCGCCGGCCATTCAGGAACTCGGCACGCAGAGCGGCCTCGACTTCGAACTGGAAGATCGCGCGGGCCAGGGTCACGACAAGCTGATGGCCGCGCGCCAGCAACTGCTCGCGCTCGCAGCCAAAGACAGCGCGCTGTCCGGCATGCGCCCCGGCGGTCTCGACGACACGCCGCAGTTCCATGTCGACATCGACCGTGAGAAGGCGAGCGCGCTCGGGCTTTCCATTGCCGATGTGAACGACACATTGCAGACCGCGTTCGGCTCGTCGTATGTGAACAACTATGTCGACACGGGGCGGATTCAAAAGGTCTATGTGCAAGCCGACGCACCGTACCGGATGATGCCGTCGGACATCGGCCGATGGTATGTGCGGTCGAGCACCGCTTCGACGAGCACAAGTACAAGTACGGCCACCACGACGAGCAGTACGAGCAGCACGACTACCAGCGGCTACGACGGCGAGATGGTGCCCTTCTCCGCCTTCGCCACCGGCAAATGGACCTTTGGGCCGCCGCAGATCGAGCGCTTCAACCGCACGCTGGCGATGGAAATCACCGCGCAAACCGGCGCGAACACCAGCACGGGCCAGGCAATGGACGCCGTCGACGCACTCGTCAAGAAACTGCCCGCGGGCTACGGCATCGACTGGACCGGACAGTCGTACCAGGAGCGCATCGCCGGCTCTCAGGCGATCTATCTGTATGCGATCTCGTTGATCGTCGTGTTCCTCTGTCTCGCCGGGCTGTACGAAAGCTGGTCCATTCCGATCGCGGTGATTCTGGTGGTGCCGCTCGGCGTGCTCGGCGCGGTGCTGGGCGCGCATATCCGCGGGCTCTCCGACGACATTTACTTCAAGGTCGGCCTGCTCGCGACCATTGGTCTGTCCACCAAGAACGCGATCCTGATTGTCGAATTCGCCAAGGATCTGCAAGCGCAGGGCCGTGGACTGATCGAGGCCACCGTCGAAGCCGCCAGGCTGCGGCTGCGGCCGATTCTGATGACGTCGCTCGCGTTCATATTCGGCGTCATGCCGCTCGTGATCAGCAGCGGCGCCGGTTCGGCGAGCCGTCATGCGATCGGCACCGGTGTGATGGGCGGCATGATCGCCGCGACGTTCCTCGCGATTTTCTTCGTGCCGGTGTTCTTCGTCGTCGTGCGACGCCTGTTCGGCGAACACGGCGACCCCAAGCAACAGGAAGGTGTTGAATGATGAGACTCAAACTCGGTGCCGGTGCAGTGGCGTTTGCGCTCGCCGTGCTCGCGGGCTGCACGCTCGATCCGCACTATGAACGCCCGGCGGCGCCGGTGGCGGTGGCGTATCCGCAAGGCGATGCGTACGAAAGCACGAGCACGGCCGCGGCTGCAAACAGCGCGAGCGCTACGGCCGCCACATCGCCGCTTGCCGTGGATACTGCATGGCGTAATTTCTTCCGCGACGAACGCCTGCAACGATTGATCGAAATCGCGCTCGCGAACAACCGCGACTTGCGCGTGGCCGCGTTGAACGTCGCCGAATACGAAGCGCAATACCGCATCACGCGCGCGGCGCTCGCGCCGTCGATCAGCGCGAGCGGCAGCCTGACTCGTGAGCGGACCCAAGGCGTGACGAGTAGTGCCAGCGACCTCAACGTCGGCACGACGTCGTGGGAAATCGATTTCTTTGGGCGTTTGCGCAGCCTCAAGCGTCAGGCGCTGGAAAACTATCTCGCAACGGATGCATCGCGGCAGAGCACGCAGATCAGTCTGATCGCGACGGTGGCGACCGACTATCTGACCTTGCTGTCCGATGAACGCCTGTTGCAGTTGACCGAAGACACAGTCAAGGCGGATCAGTCGACCTACGACGTGACGAAGCGCGTCCAGGAGTTGGGCAATTCTTCTCTGCTCGAGGTGCAACAGGCCGAGAACTCGTTGGCGAGCGCGAAGGCGAGTCTTGCGTCTTACCGTCGCGCCGTTGCGCAGGATCGCAACAATTTGGTCGCTGTGCTTGGCGCGCCGATTCCCGATGACCTGCCGCCCGCCCGCTCATTCGACGACGAGTCGATGTTCGCCGACATCGGTGCGGGCGTGCCGTCGCTGCTGCTCACCCGTCGTCCTGACATCGTACAGGCGGAGCACGCGTTGAAAGCGGCGAATGCGAATATCGGCGCCGCGCGCGCCGCGTTCTTTCCGAAGATCGAACTGACCGCGACGGCCGGCACGTCGAGTTCGACGCTCTCGAGTCTGTTCAAGGCCGGCACCGGTGCGTGGGCATTTGCGCCGAGCGTATCGGTGCCGATCTTCGATTACGGCAGCAACAAGGCGTCGCTCGATGTCGCGAAGATCGAGAAGCAGATCGAGGTCGCCGACTATGAGAGCACGATCCAGACGGCGTTCAAGGAGGTTTCGAATGCGCTGACGGCGCGCGCCACTTATGTCGATCAGGTGCAGGCGGATCGCGAATACGTGGCGTCCTCGCAGCGGTACTACACGTTGGCCGAAGCGCGTTACAAAGCGGGCACGGATAGCTTTCTCACGTTCCTCGATGCGCAGCGCACGCTCTACACCGCGCAACAGCAACTCGCGACGGATACGCTGTCGCGGCAAGCGAATCTCGTGACTTTGTACAAGGTGTTGGGTGGAGGTTGGGAGCAGGGCTGAAAGCGTACAGGTGAGGAGATTCGGGAGCTGGCGAGGTGAGAATATCGCTACCTGTGTGCGCACTTTAGGTACAAAGGTGAGGGAATTCGGGGGTTGAGCTCCGGGATCATTGAACGGTTTTTTTCGTGACATTGACGCTCATTTCCCAGGAAATTGCGATCCGGTTAACGTCTAGCCCACGCTTCCATTCAATGGACGTCCAACCCTGCTGGAGAGCACCATGCGCGCGAAGCACGAGCACGACGTCAGCCGGCGCGGCGAAGTTCGCGTCGAGCACTTTCCGCGATGACGCCCAACGCCTTCGTCAAGGACATCAAGGCGTGCGACCTCATTTCGCCGCTCACCTTGCGCGAGGCGTCGAAGCATCTTCCGCCGATTCGCTGACGCGTGCTTCGGCCGACTGACGTTCGCCCGAACGCGGTTCAATCGCCGCCGTACGAAAGCGCAACCGCAACCGCGCTTTGTCTTCCGGACTGTCCGCAACGAAATACATCTTCGCCCACGATCCATCCGGCGCCAGGACCAATCGCTCGTGCGTGCCGCCTCCGGGCCAATCGAAAGCCAGCAGGACAAGTGTCGGGCAAACATAGCTGCGGGCGCTGACATTCATCGTTTGGCTCGATCACGTCGAATGGAGCCTTAGCCTGGTCGCGCGGTTCGTTGAAATGTTGACGAGCCGCAAAAACAAAAGAGCATTAAATAACGGCGCTTTCTCCAGAAACTTTAGCAATTAATTTAGAGCGTTGAATGCGCTTTAAAAAAGTCTTCAGTCATCGCTTAGTAACATGCCTGCGCAATACTCCGCAGCGCTGCAAGTCAGACCAAATTTTGCATAAAACGCGCTGCTCCCAACGAGGGCTGACGCGAAGGCCAGACCCCGGGGGGTTCACATGACTATTCGTCATCGCATCACGCTATTGGTTGTTTTGATGTTCGTCGCCTTATCGGCGATCGGCGGCTACGCCGTCTACCAGACACGCGGCAGCGCCGCCGAGGTGCGCAAGGTAACGGAAGGCGTCGTGCCCAGCGCGCTCGCTTCCGCCGACCTCGTGTCGCAAGTCAAGGATGTGCAACTCGCCACGATGACGCTGGTCTACGCGCCCGACGCCAACATGGTCGCCCAGGCGCAGGACGAACTGAAGAAGAAGCGCGCCTCGCTGCAACAGGCGCTCGCCTTGCAGGCGAAAGATGCCGCGAGCCACGCCCAGAAGGGTCTCGTTTCGCAGGCCAACGACAGCCTCGAGAACTATTTCTCCGCGATTGCCGAGACGGCCAAAATGAAGGCCGACGGCAAGAACGAACTCGCGCAGGCCTATTTGTTCGCCAATGTCGCGCAGTATCGCGACGAACTCGAAGGGATCGTCGAGACTTTGCGCGTCGAGAAGAACCGCGAGAAAGACGAGGCGATCAGCACGCTGAACACCACGCTCTCGACTACGACCACGGCAATCGCCGTCGTTACGGGCATCGCGATCATTCTGCTGACATCTATCGGCTCGCTGCTCTATCGTCAGATCACGCGCCCGCTCAGCCGCATGCAAGCCATGATGAGCGAGATCGCTTCGAGCCAGGACTTCACGCGGCGCGTGCCGGTGGGGCGGCTCGACGAGATCGGCCATTCGATCGTCGCCTTTAACGGCATGATCGAGAAGATTCAGGAAAGCTCGGCGCAACTCAAGCAGAAAACCGCCGACATTCAGGCGATGTTGCAGAACATGCAGCAAGGCATCCTGACGGTGATCGACGGCGCCGTGATCCACGCCGAGTACTCGGCGTATCTGGAAGACATCTTCGAAACGAATGATATCGCCGGGCGCGGTTTGATGGATCTGGTGTTCGCTGATACCGATCTCGGTTCGGACGCGCTCTCACAAGTCGATGCCGCTACGCATGCGTGTCTCGGCGAAGACTGCATCAACTTCGCGTTCAATCAGCATCTGCTGGTCGGCGAAATTTCGAAACGCATGCCCGATGGCCGCGTGAAAATTCTCGACCTGAGCTGGTCGGCGATTACCGATGAAAACGACGTGATCGGGCGCCTGATGCTGTGCGTACGCGACGTCACCGAATTGCGCAAGCTCGCCGCGGAAGCCAGCGAACAGCGTCGCCGCCTCGACATGATCGGCGAGATTCTCGCGGTCAGCGAGGAGAAGTTTCACCACTTCATAGAAAGTTCGGCGGGCTTTATCAGTGAGAACGAGCGGATCATCCGCAAGCATTCGGAGGCCGATCACGCGGCGATTGCCGAGCTGTTCCGCAACATGCACACCATCAAGGGCAATGCGCGGACTTACAACCTTCAGCATTTGACCAACGTCGTGCACGAAACCGAGCAGAGCTATCACGAGCTGCGCCAACCGGACGCGGATCGTTCGTGGGATCAGGAGCATCTGATGAGCGAACTGACGCGCGTGCGCGAAGCTATCGAGAGCTACGCGAAGATCAACGAACAGAGCCTTGGCCGCAAGAACAAGAATCAGACGAACGACGCCGCCAACTCCGCTCACTATGTGATGGTCGCGAAGGAACATATCCAGCACACCCTGAGCATGCTGGACCAGACCAACGCCGGCGAACTGCATGAACTCCAGTCGATGCGCGATGCGCTGCGCCGCACGCTGCGCGCACTGGCCAGCGAAAGCGTGCGCGACGCGCTCTCCGGCGTGCTGGACTCGCTGCCGTCGCTCGCGAGCGAGTTGGGCAAGCCCGCGCCCAACGTGCGTATCGACGACAACGGTTACCGTCTGCGTGGCGAGGCGGGCGGCACGCTGAACAACGTGTTCATGCATTTGCTGCGCAATTCGATGGATCACGGAATCGAAACCGCCGAGGCGCGCAGCGCCCACGGCAAGGCGCCGGCCGGCACGATCGATATCGATGTCGGCGTGGACAACGGCGCGCTGCAGATCACACTCAGCGACGACGGCCGCGGCCTCGCGCTCGAACGCATTCGCGGCATCGCCTTGGAGCGCGGTTGGATCGGCCAGGATGACACGCTGAGCGACGAAGCCATCGCCGATTTCATTTTCCGGCCGGGCTTTTCGACCGCGGAAACGGTCACGGAATTGTCGGGCCGTGGAGTCGGCATGGACGCCGTGCGCGATTTCCTCAAGCGCGCAGACGGCAGCATCGAACTGCGCTTCACCGACGATCGCAAAGGCGCAGCGTTCCGTCAGTTCCAGACGATCGTCTGCCTGCCGGATAACGTCGCCGTCGATACGCTCGGCGTGGAAGCGCGTGGCGAAGCCGGCGCACTGCAACTCGACGCGATGGCGGACTGAGCGCCGCATCGGCGTACGTCGCGACGGAATTCGAAGGGAACGGTTGTGATTCAACAGTATGTATTGGCGGCGGCAGCAGGCAGCGCGGTGACCGCGCTGCTGGCATTTGCCGCGCACAGGCTGCATAGCGCGAAGCTGACGGCACGGCTGCGCGCCGAAGCGCACGCCAGCATCTCCAGGTTTGAAGCTGAGCGGGCCGATCACGGCGCAGCCATCCGCGAGCGAGAGCAGGCAGAGCAGGAACTGCGCGCTTTGACTACGCAATTGCGTGAGGAACTCGCGCGGCAGCAAAGCAGCGCCGACGAACTGCGCGCCGCACTGAAAGCGGCCGCCGAAGACAAGGACCATCTGGCGCATCACGCACGTCAGATCGCCGGTGAAGCCGAGCGTCTGAAGAGTCTCGGCGCAACGTTCGAGCGCTGGCACGAACAGATGATCTCGCTGATGACGCAAAACCACGACATGCACGCGAAGAACCAGGAGCTGTCGTCGATCGTGCGGCACGTGGTGATCGTGTCGCTGAACGCGTCGATCGAAGCCGCCCGCGCGGGGCCGGCCGGACGCGGCTTCGCGGTGGTGGCGAGTGAAGTCCGCGCGCTCGCCGCGCGTTCCGAAGAGTTGTCGAAGAGCTATCGCGACAGCCTGCATCGCAACGACCTGACCACGACATCCACGTTTCAGGACATTCAGGCGGGCGGCAAGATGATCGCGGCGTCGCTCGCCAGCGTCGAATCACTGGCCCACCAGTTTCATTCGAAGCTGCACGAGGTGGCGGTGTGATCTCGGCCCACGCCAAAGACAGCTTCGAGCGCATTTTCCGCAAGGCGGCACAGGCGCGCTTGCCGTTGGATTCGGGCGATCTGTGTGAGATCGCGCCAATAGCTGACGCCAGTGTCGGCGTATCAAAAGACACGCAAGTGGTCGTGCTGACCATTTCGTCGATCGTGTTCAGACTGCTGCTGATCCTCCATTTCGACGAAGACGACAGCACGCGCAACTACTACCTGAAAGACTCCACAGAAGAACGCAATTTCCAGGAAGCCCTTCTGGAAATCTGCAATCTGTGTTGCGGGGCGATGAATCAGGAGTTGCTGCGCTATTTCCCCGACCTCGGCATGTCGACGCCTTATGTGCTGAACGCGCGTTGCCTGCCGCATCTGCATGAACTGAAGCCGGCGTTGCTGTCGTCGTATTCGATCGCGCTCGACGGCAGCGTGCGGCTTGCCGCGACGGTGTGCGTGTGCGCAGATGCGCCGCTCGACTTCGTTGCCGATACCAGTGCTGTCGAAGAAACCAGCGGCGAACTGGAGTTGTTCTGACCGTGAAATGGATAGCCGTTGTGAGCAGGAACGCGACATGAACATGAACAAGCCGGTCAGCAAAGTGCTGGTGCTGGACGACTGCCCGTCGCACAAAGAAGCGCTCAAGCGTTTTTGCGACGAGAACAATCTGGTCGGCGTGAAAGTCGGCAAGAACCGCCTGCAATCGGTGCTGCGCTCGAACATCGATCTGGGTGCGGTGCTGTTTGCCGAAAGTTACGGCGGCTCGCCGGAAGCGAGCGCCGAGATCGCGATCAGGATCAACGCGGTGCGCCCCGAGTTGCCGATCATCATGCGCCGCGATATCGATCCCGGCATGGACGGCTTGCCGGAGAGTCTGCGACGCGTGGTCTGCGCCGCGTACGTCGCGCACGATATGGCGCCGCTGCGCCAGGTGATCGACGACTACATCTTCAGTCTGGATTATCCGAACGCACTGGTGCGCGGCATCGCCGACATGACGCAGGCGATTCTCGGCGATGTGTTCAAGGATCTGACCATTACGTGCGACACGCCGTATATCGTGCGCGACCGCATCATCTTCGGCGAAGTGTTCAGCCTGATTCCGCTGGAAAGCGCATGGTGCCGCGGCTACATGATGATGCAGGCCGAAGAGACGCCGATCCTCGAACTGCTCGATCGTTATCAGATGATCGGCAGCGCGCGGCGCGGCGAAGCGGATTTCCGCGATCTGAACAGCGTGCTCGGCGAAGTGACGAATCTGATCTGGGGTTCCTTCAAGAACCGCTATGTCGGCGACGCGGACGCCTGGGCGCGCAGCCAGGTGCAGGTGCCGCTGCTGGTAAATCACAAGCATAAGTACATCTCGTTCGGCAGCGGCAATCCGCAACTGTGCTTCACGTATTGGTTGAAGGACCCGCAGTCGAACCGTGCGGTCAAGTTGCATCAACGTTTTGTGTTCAGCCTGAGCTGGTCGCCGGACGACTTCAAGGAAATCGCGGACGACGTCGGCGCAATGGTCGAGGCAGGCGAACTGGATCTGTTCTAAGTGTTGTCATAGGAAAAAACATGTCGAAAATTCTGGTGGTGGATGATTCGAGCACGGTGCGCGACGAAGTGGCCGGCTTTCTGAAGAAGAACGGTCTGGACGTCGACACGGCCGTGGACGGCAAGGACGGCCTCGCCAAGCTGAAGGCCAGCCCCGGCATCAAGCTGGTGATCAGCGACGTCAACATGCCGAACATGGACGGTCTGACGATGGTCGAGAAGATTCGCGGCGAGCTCTCGAACAAGACCGTCAACGTCATCATGCTGACGACCGAGAGCAGCCCGGCGATGAAGGAGCGCGGCAAGGCGGCCGGCGTGAAAGGCTGGATCGTCAAGCCGTTCAAGGGCGACGCGGTGCTGGAAACGTTCCGCAAACTGGCGAGCTGAATGCCTCTTTCGCTTCAAGCCAGCGCAAAGGTGAGGGTTTTCGGGAGCCTCGCGTCGAGATGGTGTTTAAGCCTGGTTCGCGGTCACCGCAGCTGCCGAAACACGTGAAAAACGCCAATTAACCGGCCGGCGCAGCGATGGAGGCGATGCTTCCGGAGGCCTCTGCTTGCTCAAAGGTGAGAATATTCGGGACCTTCTGCGCATTCATGCGACTGCTCGCCGAAGTGCCTCGTTTATCGCGGCATGCGCGGACCATGCCGCTTTCTCCGCGCTTCGCGCGTCAGCTTCACAACGGTGAGTGGTGAAATTGGTCCGCACTCACCAGGCGCGCGCAATGCGCAACACGATGGTGTCGCAACGGCCGGCACCAGTCGATCATACCGCGCATCTCTTGCATCAATCTCGCGTCTCTATCACGTGCCAAAGGCCAGTACGCGCACGGCTGCTTACCTGGGTATGCAAATTACCCCACCGGTTTTAAAGGTGAGGGTTTGCGGGAGCGGCCTGTTTTGAGGTAGTCAAACCACGCCCAGCATGCCTTTGCGGCCTGCCCCCAAGCTCGAAAGGTGAGGGTTTTCGGGAGCAATCCGACGCGCACCTCGCCTCCAACCCCAAGCGCTCCGTGTCAAAGGTGAGGTTTTTCAGGAGCCGACCCAAAAAAATCCTACGGTGCGCCACACGCGCCGACTCATATCACGTTTCGCGTTGAAAGAGTTGGGAAGAAATTGGCAACCTTGGGGGCTGTTCCGCGTTTTGAGAACACCCGCGAGCAGGGAAGATGGCGACGCGGACGACAGGGTGCGCGGATCGGCTATATCCGCCTGCCAGATGCCTGTCTCTGAAAAACGATCGTCTCCTGGAATCAGTTGGATGAGTCAGCATATTCTTTTCGTGGGTGCCGACGCCGGCTTGACTGCCGTGGTGGGCGAATCATTGCGCGGGCAAGGCTGCGGCGTGTCGGCACGTCCGCCTGCCGCCGGGCTCAAGCACGTGATCGAGAGGGAGCGGCCCTCGTTGCTAGTGCTCGACATCTCGGCGCCGCACGGCGACGGCCTCGCTGTCCTGCGCGACTTGCGCATGAGCGGCAACGACGTGCCCGTGATCCTGCTATCGGCAAGCAGCAAAGCGATTGATCGCGTGATCGGTCTCGAACTCGGCGCCGACGATTTCATGAGCAAGCCCGCCGACCCGGCCGAACTGCTCGCGCGCATTCGCGTCCTGCTGCGACGGCGCGGCTCGCTCGCGCCAGGTGCGCCCGAGACGCGGCCGCCTTATCGCTTCGGACGCTGCGAACTCAACTTCTCCGCGCGCGAATTGCGTCGCGACAACGAGCACTTCGCGTTGCGCAGTTCCGAGTTCGCGTTGCTGAAGATCTTCGTCAACCACGCGATGACCGTGCTCACGCGCGTGCAGCTCAACGAGAAACTGCGCGGCAATAGCGTCTTGCATCAAGGGCGCAGTCTGGACGTGTCGATCTGGCGGCTGCGTCGGTTAATCGAGATCGATCCTTCCGAGCCGCGCTATGTGCAAACGGTGTGGGGACGCGGCTATGTGTTCGTGCCGCACGGCGAACTCGGTGCGGCCGAGCGCGGTGTGATGGTCGCGCCCGGCGTGTAGATCCGCGGAGAATCAGGCTAAAGGTGAGAGTTTTCGGGAGCGCTCGATGCGCCCCGCTACTGCTCCGTTATCGGCGCATTACGCCGGCTTTGCGATCTCGCGAATGTCCGCGACCGGCGTTTGGCCGAAGGCATCGCTCAAGGCGTAATCGAGCAACTGGGTCGCACATTGTTCAGGCGTCGACAGTTGGCCGTTGCGCTTGAGTTCTTCGAATCGCTCGCGCATGGGGAACTGTTCGACGCCGCTGCCGCGAATCTCCGCCTGCATATTCGTATCGATCACACCCGGCGCCAGACTGCAGATGCGCAACGCACGATTCGCATCCAGCGCGACGGCGCGCGCGTGATGATCGAGCGCGGCCTTCGTCGCGCAATAGATGCTCCAGCCGGGATACGCATTGCGCGCCGCGCCGCTGGAAATATGCACGATGCGCCGGTCGCTCGCGTCGACGGCGGCCGCGGCGAGCGCGCTGGCCAGCATCAACGGCGTGGCGACATTCAGGCTCACGGCGGTCGCGATGGACGCCGCGTCTTGTCCTTCAATCGGGCCGATGGGCTGCACCATGCCCGCGTTGTTGATCAGCAGAACCGTCTGCGCGCCGCTGACGAATCCACGCAGCGCATCGCTCGCGATCCATTGTGCGACGCGTGTGGTGTCGGCTAGTTCCAGTTCAGTTTCTTCGAGCAGCGCCGGGAAGCGCGCTTTGAGCGTGGCATGACGTGAGCGGGACAATCCCAGCACGGCGATATCGCGAGCCAGAAGTTGTTCGGCGAGTGCCGCGCCCAGACCGCGTGTGTGGCCGGTGACGATCGCACGGATCGGAGAAGAGGTGGTCATGTCGGTCCTTGGGATCGTTGGCTTGGAAAGGCCGCCATTTTCTCACGCGACATTTTTCCGCGTGCGGCGGCCTTCGCCACCAGTGCGTGCGCTTCACGTCAAGCCGAGCGAAAGCGCTCGCGATACTGCATCGGCGTCGCGCCGATTCGTTTCGTGAAGACAATGCGCATGCGGTCCGCCGTGCCGAAGCCGCAGTCGTACGCAATCGCCTTGAGCGCCGCACCGCTGCTTTCGAGCAGCTTGCGCGCCGCATCTACACGGGCGCGCTCGACGAACTCATGCGGCGTCACGCCGGTCTCCTGTACGAACACGCGCGCGAAGTTGCGGGCGCTCATGCCCGCGACATCCGCCAGTTGTTTCACCGAGAAGCTCTCGCGAATCCGTTCCATGACGTGCGCCTGGACTTTGGCGACTGGCGAGGTGTCGTCGGCGGGCGCTGTCAGGTAGGGGCTGAATTGCGACTGGCCGCCTTGCCGCTGTGCGAACACCACCAGACGTTTGGCGACGGCGAGCGCCGTGTGCGGACCGTGATCCTCGGCGACTAGAGCGAGCGACAGATCGATGCCCGCAGTCACGCCGGCCGATGTGACGAGTTGCCCATCGCGCAGATAGATGCGGTCGAAGTCGACGTGCGCCTTCGGAAATTGCGCTGCCAGTTGCGCAGCGTGCTGCCAATGCGTCGTGACGTTGCGCTCGTCGAGCAGGCCCGCGTGACCGAGCGCGAATGCGCCGGTGCAGATCGAACCGTAGCGGCCGCACTTCGTGGCGACGTTCGCTAACCACTCGAGCAGTGGCGTATCAGGCGCCACGTCCGGCAGCGCCGGGCCGCCCGCGACCAATGCAAGATCGAATGGCCCGCGTGCTTTGTCGAAGGTAGCGTCGGCGACCAGCATCATGCCGTTGGATGCGCGCAGCGGTGCGGCTTCAGCGCTAAGCAACCTCACCTCGTAAGCATCCGCGGGCGCGATGAAGCGGTTGGCTTCGGAAAACACGTCGACGGGACCGGCGACGTCGAGCGCCTGCACGCCGGAAAAGATCGCGATCGCGACGGTGGGCATCGGAAGACTTCCTTTGACGAGGGACGGAATCCGCGAGGGCTCGGCACCTATTTTTTGCATCTGGCGTCAGAATAGGCGGATCGCACAACAACGCGGCGCCTCGCCATGGTAATCAAAAACCTTCTCCGAAGGCTCGACCTCACCACGCTGCAACTCTTTCTCGCGGTCTACGAAGAAGGCACGCTCACGCGTGCAGCCGAGCGCGAGGCGATCGCCGTCTCCGCCGCGAGCAAGCGTCTGCTCGAACTCGAACAGGCGGTCGGCGCCACGCTGTTCCAGCGCAACGCGCGCGGCATGACGCTCACGCCGGCAGGCGAAACCCTGCTGCACCACGCGCGCCGCGTGATGCGCGACATCGAGAACATCGGCATCGAACTGGCCGGTCATGCGAGCGGCGTGCGCGGCTATGTGCGCATGATGGCCAACCTGTCGGCGATCGTCGAATTCCTGCCGGAAGATTTGCGCGCGTTCCAGTTGCAGCATGAGCGCGTCAAGCTCGATCTGGAAGAGCGGCCGAGCGGCGGCGTGGTCGAAGCCGTCGACGACAGCCTCGTCGACGTCGGCATCTGTTCCGGCGAAGCCGATACGCGCGACCTGCATGTCGAGCACTATCGGCACGATTCGCTGGTGCTGGTGATGCGCGACGATCATCCGTTGGCTTCGCGCGAAAGCGTTGCCTTCGTCGAAACGCTGGACGGCGATCACGTCGGTCTGCACGCCGCGAGTTCGATCAATGCCCGCACGCATCTCGCCGCGCGTCAGGCGGGCAAACCGTTGCGGCTGCGCATTCACGTTCCCGGCTTCGATGCGGTCTGCCGGATGGTGCAGGCCGGCATGGGCGTCGGCGTGTTGCCGCTCAAGGTGTATCAATTGATGGGCCGTCCGCTGGGTCTAGTCGGCGCGCCGCTCGAAGACGAGTGGTCGGCACGCAGCCTCGTGCTGGTGGTGCGCGACGTCGATGCATTGTCGCCGGTGAGCCGCCTGCTGTTCGATCATCTGCGCACCATCGAAGCCTCGGAAGCCCCGCCCACCGTCGCTTGACGATGAGCGTTCGCCGTTCGCGAACGGTCGTTGGCGAATTGCGGTTGGACGCCGCGGCTGCGCCGCTCATAAGCTGTCTCTCAACACGAAACCAGCTTCGGAGACAGCATTATGGGTGGACCCCTTCAGGGTATCCGCGTCATCGAGATCGGAACCCTCATCGCCGCGCCGTTCGCCGCGCGCCTCATGGCCGAGTTCGGCGCCGACGTCATCAAGATCGAAGCGCCCGAAACCGGCGATCCCCTTCGCAAATGGCGCAAGCTGCATGAAGGCACCTCGCTCTGGTGGTATCTGCAGTCGCGCAACAAGAAGTCCATCTGCGTGAATCTGAAGTCGGCGGACGGTGTCGAGATCGTCAAACGGCTCGCGGCCGACGCCGATGTCGTGATCGAAAACCTCCGTCCTGGCGCGCTCGAAAAGCTCGGTCTCGGCTGGGACGTGCTGCACGCCATCAATCCGAAACTGACGATGGTCCGCATTTCCGGCTACGGCCAGAGCGGTCCGTATCGCGACCGGCCGGGCTTCGGCGCGATCGGCGAAGCGATGGGCGGCATCCGCTACACGACCGGCGACGTGGACGGCGCGCCGGCGCGCGTAGGCGTGAGTCTCGGCGATTCGCTCGCGTCGCTGCATGGCGTGATCGGCGCGCTGATGTCGCTGCTGCGCGTGAAGACGGGACAGGGCGAAGGCCAGGTGGTCGATGTCTCGCTCGTCGAAAGCGTGTTCAATCTGATGGAAAGCCTCGTGCCCGAATACGATCTGCTCGGTCATGTGCGCGAGCGCAGCGGCGGCGCATTGCCGGGCATCGCGCCGTCCAATACGTATCGCACGGAAGACGAAGGCTTCGTCGTGATTGCCGGCAATAGCGATCCGATTTTCAAACGCCTGATGCAGGTGATCGGCCGTCCCGATCTCGCCGACGATCCCGCGTTGGCGCGCAACGACGGCCGCGTTCAGCACTGCGCGATGCTCGATCAGGCGATCACCGAGTGGACCTCGCATCACTCGACAGACGATGTGCTGGCGGCGCTCGAACGCGCTGAAGTGCCCTCGGGGCGCATTTATTCGGTGGCCGACATCGTCGCCGATCCGCACTACCAGGCACGCGACATGTTGTTGGAAGCGCAACTGCCGGGCGGCGCGTCCGTGAAGATGCCGGGGATCGTGCCGAAGCTCTCGGACACACCGGGCGAAGTGCGCTGGCAAGGGCCGACGCTCGGCGAACATACCGGCAGCGTGCTCAGCGAACTCGGATTCGCCAACGACGATATCGAGCGGCTGCGCCGCGAAGGAGCCGTGCAATGAATCGCGTTTTGAACACCCCGCAATTCGACAAACTGATCGTGCAGGAAGTTGCGCCGCGCGATGGCTTGCAGATCGAACCCACCTGGGTCGAGACCGCGGACAAGATCGCGCTGATTAACGCGCTATCTACTGCGGGCTTCACCCGCATCGAGGGCGGCTCGTTCGTTTCGCCGAAAGCGATTCCTGCGTTGCGTGACGGTGAGGCCGTGTTCCAGCAGATCGAGCGGCAACCGGGCGTGATCTACGTCGCGTTGATCCCGAATCTGAAAGGCGCCGAACGCGCGCTGGCTGCGCGGGCCGACGAATTGAACCTCGTGATGTCCGCGAGTCAGACCCACAATCGCGCCAACATGCGGATGAGCTGCGAGTCGTCGCTGGTGGCGTTCGGCGATATCGTGCGGCACGTGAAGGGCTCGGGCGTGCTGTTGAACGGATCGGTGGCGACGACATTCGGCTGCCCGTTCGAAGGCAAGATCGATGAAGACCGCGTGATCGGCATTGTCGATACGTATCGCGAGATGGGGATCGAGGGCATCACGCTCGCCGACACGACCGGCATGGCGAACCCGCGCCAGGTGACGCGTCTCGTCACACGCGTGCTCGAACGGCTGCCGGCGGCCGCGCTCACGCTGCACTTTCACAACACACGTGGGCTGGGTCTCGCGAATGTGCTGGCGGCATACGAAGCCGGCGCGCGCCGCTTCGACGCCGCGTTGGGTGGTCTTGGTGGATGTCCGTTCGCGCCGGGCGCGTCCGGCAACATCTGCACGGAAGACCTCGTGAACATGTGCGACGAAATGGGCATTCCCACCGGAATCGATCTGTTAAAACTGATCGCGTTGTCGCGCGGCTTGCCCGCGTTGCTCGGCCACGACGTGCCTGGACAACTGGCAAAGGCGGGCCGTAACTGCGACCTGCATCCCGTACCTGAATACGTTCTACAAATCTGATAACCCCTAATCGATTAGACGACCGGATGGCTTCACCGAATCCGGCATTGGAGACGAACATGAGTGACCTGGGCGCAGTCGCAACCGGCAACCGCGAGCGCAGTGCAAACGACGCTGCGGCCATCATCCGCAAAGTAGCGTGGCGGTTGATGCCGTTGATCATGATCTGCTATCTGTTTGCATTCTTCGACCGCATCAACATCAGCTTCGCGAAGTTTCAGTTGCAGAGCGACCTCGGCTTGTCCGACACCGCTTATGGTCTCGGTGCGAGCCTGTTCGTGATCGGCTACGTGCTGTTCGAGGTTCCAAGCAATCTGTTTCTGTACAAGGTCGGCGCGCGACGCTGGATTGCGCGGATCATGATCTCGTGGGGACTGGCGACGGCCGCGATGGTGTTCGTCAGCAGCGAATGGCAGTTCTACGGGCTGCGCTTCGTGATCGGCGCCATGGAAGCGGGCTTCGCGCCGGGCGTGCTGTACTACCTGACGCTGTGGTTTCCGCCGAGCTATCGCGGGCGTATCACGTCGATGCTGTTTCTGGCGTCCGCGTTTTCCGGCCTGGTCGGCGCACCGCTTGCGGGACTCGTGATCGGACACATGAACGGCGTGCTCGGCATGCCGGGCTGGCACTGGCTGTTTCTGCTCGGTGGGTTGCCGTGCATCGTGCTCGGCTATCTGGTGCTGAAGGTGCTGAAAGATCGTATCGAGGACGCAGACTGGCTGTCGCCCGCGGAAAAGTCCTTTCTGTCCGGGCAGATTGCGCAGCAAAGCCGTCATCCGGATACCGGGCATTCGTTGATGGGCGCCATCAGGACGCCGGGCTTTCTCACGCTGGGGTTGGTGTATTTCCTGATTCAGGTGGCGTCGTACGGTTTGAACTTCTGGGCGCCGCATCTGATTCACGTGGCGGGTACGAACAATCCGACGGTGATCGGCTTGCTGACAGCGGTGCCTTATATTGCCGGCGCGATCTGCATGGTGGTGGTCGGACGCTTGTCCGATGCTAGCGGCGAACGGCGCAAGTTCGTGTTCGGCTTGCTGGTCATGTCGGCGCTCGGCTTCTTTGCCGCCGGGTTCTTCGACAAGCAGACGGCGTTGCTGGTCGTCGCGCTGGCTGTGATGGGCGCGGGCGTGGTTGCTTCGATTCCGGCGTTCTGGGCGCTGCCGCCGAAGCTCGTCACGGGCGCCGGCGCGGCCGGTGGGATCGCGTTGATCAACACGCTCGGGCAACTCGGCGGGATTGTGAGCCCGATCATGGTGGGACGCGTGAGAGACCTGACCGGCAGTACGACACCGGCCCTGTATGTGATCGGTGCGATGAGCCTGGTGTGTGCGCTGATCGTGTTGTACGGATTGCCTGACTCGTTGCGACGCAAGGAAGCCGCGCGGTAGAGATCGTTCGCTTCAGCCTCTGCCATGCACCGCCGCGATTTCCTGCAGATCGAGATCGTGTTCGAGCATGGTCAGCAGGTTATCGTGAAGCAAGCCCGTTCGATGCAGATGCAATAGCTCGACGCGTGCCGCCGAAACGGCGGCCAGCACCACGTCGTAGTGTGCGGCGCGTTCTTTCGGAGGAAAGGCGGCTTCGTCCTGATGGGCCGCGGTAATGCGGGCACGATAGCTGTACTGTTCCAGCAAGCGTGGATGAATCACGCTGCCATCCGGTCCGTGCACGAGCGGCTGAATCGCGGCGAGCTGCGCCGCTTCGAGCCGAGCCCACGCCTGTGGCTCAGTCAGATGCCGTTCGTTTCGTTCGGATGCGTGGTCCGGATTGATCCATCGAATCAGCGGTCCGATCGTCGTGCCTTGACCGAGCACCGTGACCAGAATCACGGCGAACGACGCGACCAGGATCAGATCGCGGCCCGGCATCGCCTCCGGCAAGGAGAGCGCGATGGCCAGCGTGACCACGCCACGCATGCCGGCCCAACTCGTGACAGTAGCGGAGCGCCAGTCGGGCGTGCCGCCCGCGCGGCCTGTCAATTTGCACACCCGCGCCTTCAACCATTCCACCGCGAAGACCCACACGAAGCGCGACAGCACGACCACCGCGAGTACTGCGCCGACAGCTGGGGCGAACGCGGTCAGCGCGTCGCCGACGCCACCTAGCCGCACGATCACACCGCGCAGCGACAGTCCGATCAAAATGAACACGAGCGCTTCCATCAGGAAGATCACGACCTGCCAGAAGGCCGTGCCGCGCATGCGTACCGCCGCCGAAAAGATTTCATGCTGATGCCAGCCGAGCACCATCCCGCAGCTCACGGTCGCGATCACGCCCGACACGTCCAGCGTGTCGCCGGCGATGTAGCTGATCCACGCGGACAGGGTCGCTGCTGTGATGATGAGGTACCCGTCGTGGAGATAACGCAGCAGCTTGACGACCACGAAGCCGATCGCCACGCCCACTGCCACGCCACCCAAGGCGAGCACGGCGAAGCGTCCGGCCGCATGCTGCGCGCTGAAGGTGCCGGTCAGTGCGGCCGCGACTGCAAAGCGGAACAGCACGAGTCCGGCTGCGTCGTTGAGGAGACTCTCGCCTTCGAGCAGCACCATCAGGCGGCGCGGCAGCGCGACACGTTCGAGCACTGCTTTCGCGGCGACGGCGTCGGGCGGCGAGACGATCGCATCCAACGCGAAGCATGCGCCCCATGGCAGGGCGGGCACGACCCAATGCACGACCAGCCCGACCGTGAGCGTGGTGAACGCGACGGCGCCGATCGCAAGCAGCAGGATGCCGCCGAGATTGCTCTTGAACTCGTCCCACACGGAGAAGTACGCGCCGTCCATGAGGAGCGGCGGCAGGAACACGATCAGGACCAGTTCAGGATCGAGATTGAAACGCGGCAGACCGGGCACGAAAGCCATCGCGGCGCCGCCGACCAGCAGTGCGGCGGCCGGCGGCAGACGCAGCCGCTTGGCGAGCAGTTCGAGACCGATGATCGCAACGAGCGACAGCAGGACGACTTTGAAGCCCATGACGGACGACATGTTCGGCCTCGATAAGTGGCGGGGAACTACTTTTTATCACACCGTGGCAAGGGTGCCTGCGGTTGCGTCGGGACAGGATAGGACTGTGGGATCAAACACTTGGCCGGACTGTGCGCAGGTTGTCCACAGGCTTGCGAACAATTTGTGGGGATAACTGGAAGTTCGGGATGCCGTGCATCAAGCGTTCGCCGAATCCGGCATTGGAGACCGGACATGAGTGACCCGGGCGCAGTCACCCCACAGCTTTTTTCCGCCAGCACATCGACTCAACGATCGCCGCGTAGTCACTCATCGATTGACTATCAACCTGGCAACGGCAGTCGATGCGATTCCTTGATCGTGTGCATGACGAATGCACTCCTGACTTCCCGCACACGCGGCAAAGCCGCAAGTACCTTCCGGCTGAAATTGGCAAACGCGTCGAGATCTGTTGCCACTACCCGCAGCAGATAGTCTTCCTCGCCAGACAGGATGTAACAGGACAAGACCTGGTCGATCGCTTCAAGCGCGTGCTCGAATTCCACAGCATCTCGCTCGTGATGAGACGTGATCTTCACAAACACAAACGCGTCTATCCCCAGGCCGAGCGCTTTGCGATTGAGCAGCAGGCTGTAACCGTCGATTATGCCGACCTCCTCCATGCGCTTTACACGTCGCCAGCATGGCGATGCCGAACTGTTCGTCTTTTCAGCAAGTGCAGACATCGATATGCGGGGGTCCGCCTGCAGGCAGGCAAGGATGTCGCGGTCGGCAGCAGACAGTAGTTGATCCATGGATCCCTCATTTGGGATGGGTTGATTTCAAGGTTCAGCCGCATAACCCGGCATGGCTTGTCTTTTACATGACAAGTACTGAAATGTCTTGCCGATATTTCATAGTTTGACAGCAAAAATCGGAAAAACAAATCTCTTTTGCATACCTACAATGATCGCAAGTTGGAGGAGCGAACAATGTGGAAGACCCTAACACCTGAAGATCTGGACAAGGCGTATTCGCCAAGTTCAGTCGCCGCCAACTATCGCGAGGTAGTCGCAGACTACGCTGCGAGGAGCGGCTGTACTCTGACCCGTGCGGAGTCGATGCTCCTGAGTTACGGCGAGGCTTTCGACGAGTACGTGATTCTGTTCGAGCC
Source organism: Paraburkholderia phytofirmans (assembly GCF_046028095.1). Taxonomy (GTDB): domain Bacteria; phylum Pseudomonadota; class Gammaproteobacteria; order Burkholderiales; family Burkholderiaceae; genus Paraburkholderia; species Paraburkholderia phytofirmans_A. The sequence goes on along the minus strand of NZ_JAQQDJ010000004.1, from coordinate 126,405 downwards.
GCCTGCTGGAGACGCCGACTCGCTGCTGGTCTTTTTTCACGGTGGATATTGGCAGGACCTGTCCGCTGAAGACTCCTGTTTTCCCGCCGATTCGCTGCTGTCCAAAGGTATCGCTTACGCCGCCGTGAACTACACGTTGGCACCGCATGCTTCCGTTGCCACCATCGTCGCGCAAAGTGCAAAAGCATTGAAGAGGCTCGCCGATTTAAGGCCCAACGCCCGGATTGTTATCGCGGGAAGCTCCGCTGGAGCGCATCTCGCGGCAATGCTGATCTCGACCGACTGGCAGGAATACGGGCTGAGCGCGGCGCCCTTCCATGCGGCGGTGCTGCTATCCGGCGTTTATGACCTGCGTCCCCTCGTCACGACATATATCAACAAGCCATTGGGACTCGATGTTTCGAGCGCGACCGCCATCAGCCCTTCGTTCTCAAAGGTACGGGCCGCGATTCCCACTGTGGTGTGCTGGGGGGAACACGAAACAGGCGAATTCAAACGTCAAAGCCACGAATACGCCTCTCAACTCAGGCAGGCAGGTGCGTCCGTGTCCTGTTTCGAAGTGCCGGGCAGAAACCATTTCGACATTCTTTTCGATCTGACAGATCCGGCTAGCCGACTCGGCGCCGAAACCATCGAACTATTGCTAGGAGAGAAATCATGACTACATTGCGCAAGCGCGTGATCCCTGAAGTTCGCGATCCCGTACTTGAGTTGTCGCTGGTTCGGAGCGTGGATATCTCCACGGACGAGAGCCGCGAGGAAATCGTCAAGACAACGGCGGGCGAACCATTGGTCGCGTTCGACGGCAAGAGCAACCCGTTCATCGATTACCACCGCAATGATCTCTTGCTCAGCATTCAGCACATGCGCAGCGATGGTCACGACGAAATGGTCTTCATTCTGATGACGCAGTGCAAGGAGCTCACTTTCAAAGCGCTTCACTACGAAGCCTACAACATGCAACTGCGCATCAAGGCGGACGACGTGGCCGGCGCGCTCGCGCTCGTCCCGCGGATCAAGCGACTCTTCGAGTATCTCGTCAAAACCTGGGACGTCCTGTCGACGATCACGACGAGTGGATTCAACGAATTCCGCGACTGCCTCGGTGTTTCGTCTGGCCAGCAGTCTTACATGTACCGGCACGTCGAGTTTATCCTCGGTAACAAGTCGGTGCGGCTTGCGCAGGCGCACGCCAACAATCCCGACGTCTACCCGCAGCTCAAGGCATCGCTCAACTCGCCCAGCCTGTACGACGATGTGCTTGCCCTGCTCAAACGGCGAGGCATCACCGTTCCGGACTCGGCACTTCAGCGGAATTGGTCCCAGACGTATGTTTCAAATCCGGAGGTGGAAAAGGCATGGCTCGAGGTCTATGCCGACCCCACACCGGACAACGATCTCTATCAACTCGGCGAAGGGCTGATCGAAATCGCCGACCTGTTCTCGCAATACCGCTGGCGCCATTTCACGTCGGTGGAACGCATTCTTGGCTTCAAGCCCGGGACCGGCGGATCGGCCGGCGTGGGCTGGCTCAAACACATAGTCGAGCACCGATTCTTCCCCGAACTCTGGGCAATCCGGACCGTATTGGGCGCCTGATGAATCCCCCTCTTACAGATACATCGGCAATGCCCGAAAGCAACACGCTCACCGAGACGCGCGAACGGTTCCACATTCCCGACGGCGTACGCTACTTCGACGGCAACTCATTGGGGCTGATGCCAAAGGTTGTTCAGCTTCATGCATCGAATGTCATCACCCACGAGTGGGGCAACGGGCTGATCAACTCCTGGCACGAGGCTGAATGGAGGACATTGCCGCAGCGGACCGGTGCAAAGCTCGCGGCGCTCATCGGCGCACGCCCCGACGAAGTGGTGGCTTGCGATTCGACATCGGTCAACCTGTTCAAGGTGCTCGTAAGCGCCGTCCGCCTCAGGCCCGGCAGAAAGAAAATCGTCACGGATGCCGACGCATTTCCGACCGATCTCTACATCGTGGATCAGGTGGCACGCCTGTTCGGACTAACGGTCGACGCAGTTCCCGCCAAGCAGATCCTTTCGCGACTCGACGATGAGGTGGCAGCGGTCGTCCTGACGCACGTGGACTACCGCAGCGCCGAAGTCTACGACATGGAAGAGTTCACGCGCGCCACCCATGACGCCGGCGCACTGATCGTATGGGACCTGTCCCATACCGCCGGGGCCGTGCCTTGCGAGCTCGACGAAAGCGGAGCCGACTTTGCGGTCGGCTGTGGCTACAAGTACCTGAACGGTGGCCCTGGCGCGCCAGCCTATCTGTATGTAGCCGCCCGGCATGTTAGCGCTTGCGAACAACCTCTGGCCGGATGGTTCGGGCATGCCCGTCCGTTCGATTTCGTGCAGAACTATGCGCCGGCGGCAGGCACTGATCGCTTCCTGTGCGGTACCAATCCCGTCCTTGGTCTTTCAGTCCTGTCACGCGCGCTGGACATTTTTGAAGGCGTTTCGCTCGACGATATCCGAAGAAAAAGTCTGCAATTGACGCAGCTATTCATCGACGGCGCCGACCGGCAGCTTGCAACGCACGGTTTTGTCGTAGCGTCGCCTCGCAACGCCGCAATCCGGGGCAGTCACGTTTCGTTGCGCCACCCGCAAGGTTATGCGGTCATGCAGGAACTCTCACGTCGAAAGATCATTGGCGACTTCCGCATGCCTGACTACATGCGATTCGGATTCGCCCCGCTCTACAACACAGAGGACGAAGTTCACCAGCTTGTCGATGCAATCGACGAGATCATGAAAGAGCGGGCGTGGGACAAGCCCGAATATCAGCAAAGACGGGACTTCACCTAGCACGAGCATGCCGGCGCGTTCGGCGCGCCGGGAATCGAAGAGAGATGGACGGAGACATAATGTCAGTACAACAAAATTTTAATGCAATCATCAGTCGCGAAGGCGATCTGGAGAAGCGGCTTACGCAACCCCAGTTGACGATGATCGCTATCGGTAGCGCGATCGGGACAGGGCTCTTTCTCGGTAGTGGCGCTGCAATTCAAATGGCTGGGCCCAGCGTCATCCTGAGCTACGCAATCGGCGCGCTCATCGCTTTGCTGTTGATGGCTTGCCTCGGCGAGATGGTAGTAGCCCACCCCACGACCGGGTCGTTCGGCGCCTACGCAGAACATTATCTCGGCGAATGGATGGGATTTCTGGTTCGCTACGCTTACTGGGTGTCGGTTGTCCTTGTCATCGGGGCGGAAGTTACCGCCATTGCCGTTTACATGGAGTTCTGGTTTCCCGGTTCTCCAGGATGGCTATGGATCACGATCTTCTCGGCGCTCCTCATTCTGGTGAATGCCAGCAGCGTCAAGATCTTCGGGACGGCCGAGTACTGGTTCGCCATCGTCAAGGTCATCGCTATCGTCGCGTTCATTCTGGTGGGCGGCTACATGCTTTTCCGCGCGCCAGCCAGTAGCAATATCGGCTTTCACAACTACTTTTCCCAGAATGGATTCTTTCCGAAAGGTCTGTCCGGCACCTGGTTCGCTGTAGTGATCGCGATATTCAGCTTTATAGGTATTGAATTCATCGCCGTCGCGGCGGGCGAAGCCAAGCATCCACAACAGGCAGCGCGCAGCGCGTTCAAATCGGCGTTCTTCAGACTGTTCTTCTTTTATATCCTCACAGTCGCACTGATGGTTGCGATTGTCCCCTGGCAATCGGCCGGAACGGGGCAAAGTCCGTTCGTTCTGGTCATGCAGTTGCTCGGCGTTCCCTTTGGCGCAAGCATCATGAATTTTGTCGTTCTGACTGCGGCCCTATCCGCGATGAACGCTCAACTGTACGTAGCAACGCGCATGATTTTCAGTCTGTCTCGTGCCGGCCACGCTCCGGCTTTTCTCGGCAAGGTGAACAGGAATGGCAGTCCGCTGAGGTCGCTCATTTTCTCGACCTTCGGTGTCGGATTCGCAGCAGTCTGCAGCGTCATCGTGCCCCAGGGATCGTTCCTGCTGATGATGTCGATCGCGATGTTTGGCGCGCTGTTCGCCTGGTTCATGATTTTCGTCACGCATTACCGCTTCCGCCGCGTCGCTGACCGCGCCGGCACGACACTGAGCTTCCGGATCTGGGGGTTTCCGTTCCTGACCATCGCGGGTGGCGCACTCATGTTCTGCGTGATCGCAACCACACTGTTCCTGCCCACGTTCCGGATGACATTGCTGACTGGCATACCACTTTCTTGTTGTCCTGAGCGTGGTGTTCCCGTTCGTTAGAGGACGTGCCGTCTCGCGCAATCTTGCGAAGGATGCTGTATGAAAATCTATCCGAACAAATTCATTGCGGCAGCCGTGCAGGCGGCCCCCATCTTTCTCAACGCCGATGCGACCGTCGAATTTGCGTGCTCGCTGATCGCCGAAGCAGCCAAAGAAGGGGCCCGCCTGATTGCCTTCCCGGAAGTGTTCGTCGCAGGTTACCCGTACTGGAACTGGACGATGACGCCCGTCGAGGGAAGCGCCTGGTATGAGCGGCTTTACGTGAACTCAATCGATGTCCCGGGCCCTCACGTCGACCGGCTTTGTGCTGCCGCCCGCGCCGCGAACAGCTTTGTCGTGATCGGCGTGAATGAGCGGGGCGCCCGCAGCTACGGCACGCTCTACAACACCGTCCTGTTTATCGGCGCCGATGGACGCCTGCTGGGCCGCCACCGCAAGCTGGTGCCCACGTGGGCGGAAAAGCTGACATGGACAGGGGGCGACGGAAGTTCGCTCAACGTGTACGACACGGAGATCGGCCCCCTCGGCGCGCTGGCCTGCGGCGAAAACACCAATACGCTTGCGCGCTTTTCGCTGCTCGCGCAGGGTGAACTGATCCATGTTGCCAACTACATCGGGTTACCCGTCGCACCGAAGGACTACGACATGGTCGAAGCAATCAAGGTTCGAACAGCGGCGCATTCCTTCGAAGGAAAACTCTTCTCGATTGTGTCCTGCTCCGCGATTTCCGAAGAGATCATCGCCTGCGTTGCAGGAGACGATACCCACGCGCGCGAACTTCTGAAACGCGAGCACAGCGCGTTCTCTGGGATCTTCGGCCCCGACGGGCGGTTGATGACCGAGCCGCTGATCGACCGCGAAGGAATTGCCTACGCGGAAATTGACCTCATGCGGTGTATCCAGCCCAAGCAGATGCACGACATTGTTGGTCACTACAACCGGTTCGATGTGTTCAACCTCGCGGTGGACAAGCGGCCAAAGCAGCCGATTGATATCCAGCAACTCTCCGGTGCACGAAAGGCCGCATCCGCGGAGGCCGTCGATCTTTTCGCACCGCCCGCAGACGCCATCTCTCCCGTTCAAAATCACGAGGAACGCCATGCATGACGACAATGTTGCCGGCCGCGCCCGTGTGGTCGACACGCCAGAACTGACCGCGTACTACGCGGAGTTGGCGAAGCACGAAGCAGGTGCGTTGTGGACAGTGGCAAACGATATCGAACCATGGGAGCCCAAGGCGCACGCAGTGCCGATGCATTGGAGCTACGAGGCGCTGAGACCCCTCGTGCTGAAATCGCTCGAACTGGTGAAGCCGGAGGACGCCGGCCGTCGCGTGGTTATGTTGACCAATCCGCAACGTCGCGATGTGAGCGCGGCCGTTGGCTGGCTCTATACAGGCATCCAGGTGATGAAGCCGGGCGAGGCGGCGTCGGCGCATCGGCACATGGCTTCGGCGCTGCGCTTCATCATCGAGGGCAGCGGCGCCTATACCGTCGTCAACGGAGAGCGTCTTACATTGCGGGCGAATGACTTTGTCATCACGCCCAATGGCACCTGGCATGAACACGGCAACGACGGCGGCCATTCGCCGTGTATCTGGCAGGATGGACTCGACATCCCTCTGATCAATGCGCTGGAGGCGAATTTCTATCAGGTGCACCCCGACCTGCACCAGGAAGTTGCGCGGCCAGTGAATGCGTCGAATTTCAAATACGGCAATATCGCCCTCAAGCCGCTCGAGCCCGACTGGTCCAAACCGTATTCGCCGCTGCTCAAATTTACTTGGGAAAGCACCTACGAGGCGTTGCGTCTTTATGCGGCGACAACCGAAGGTTCTCCGTTCGACGGCGTCGTCATGGAATACATCAATCCGCTCACCGGCGGTGCCGTCATGCCGACAATGGGCGCACAGATGCAGATGCTTCGGGCAGGAGAAGCGACGCGCGCCCACCGCCATACCGGCAATGTGATCTACCACGTAGCCAAAGGCCGCGGACATTCGATCATCGGCGGAAAGCGGTTTGACTGGAAAGAGCACGACATCTTCTGCGTTCCTTCCTGGGCGTGGCATGAACACGCGAACGCCTCCTCCTCCGACGACGCTTGCCTCTTCTCCTTTAACGATTTCCCTGTCATGAAGTCACTCGCGATCTATCTCGAGGAGGCTTACGTCCCGAACGACGGACACCAGATCATTTAAACCGCAAGTAAGGACATCAAATGCGCTTAGTAACCTATCAGGATCGAGCCCGCGAGCAGGCGGCACGAGCGGGTGTGCTTATCGACGAGTACGTCGTCGATGTTGCCAGACTAGCCGCCCATGAAGACGCCGATCTTCCGGCGACCATGCTCGAGTTGATCGACGCGGGGCCTCCCGCGCTCCAGCTTCTCCGAACTCTTTGCGACAAGCACAGGCACGCGTGGCCGGTCGGTGTCACCACCTTGATTGACAATGTCAGGCTACTGGCACCCATCCCGAAGCCGCGCAAGAACATCTTTGGCATCGGACTTAATTACGTGGACCATGTCGAAGAGTCGAGCCGCAGTCTGGACACCGCCAACGAAATGCCCAAGAAGCCGGTTGTTTTCAGCAAGCCGCCAACCAGTGTCATCGGCCAGGGCGATGCGATCGAGCACGACAGCCAGATTACCCAGCAGCTGGATTGGGAGGTTGAACTTGCGGTGGTGATCGGGCGCAGCGCAAAACGCATCGACGAAGCGCAGGCCATGTCGCACGTTTTCGGCTACACCGTGATTAACGACATCAGCGCGCGGGACAATCGCCGCGCGGGGCAGTGGATCTTCTCGAAGGGGCAGGATACCTACTGCCCGATGGGCCCCTGCATTGTGACCGCCGACGAGATTTCCGATCCTCATAGCCTTGAATTGTCGCTCACGAAAAACGGACGCGTCATGCAACAGGCCAACACGTCCCAGATGTATTTCAAGATTCCCGCGCTGATCGCCGACATTGCATCGGCGATCACGCTGGAGCCCGGCGACATCATTGCGACCGGGACGCCCGCCGGCGTCGGCGCGGGACGCAACCCTCAGGAGTGGATGGTGCCGGGCGACGTGCTGGAAGCATACGTCGAAGGGATCGGCACGCTTCGCAATCCAGTCGTGGCGGTGTAGAGGATCCAACGTAATGAACACAAATCGAATATTCCGTATTGGCCAGATCGTCCCTAGTTCAAACGTGACAATGGAACGGGAGATTCCGGCAATGCTGCATGCGCGGGAACAGGTAGAGCCAGAGCTCTTCACGTTCCATTCGAGCCGTATGCGCATGAAGCAAGTCACGAAGGAAGAGCTCGAATCCATGGATCGCGACTCGGATCGATGCGCGGCAGAGCTCGCGGACGCCCAGGTCGACGTGCTCGGATATGCCTGCCTCGTTGCCATCATGAGCATGGGCCACGGCTACCATCGCGTTTCCGAAGAGCGACTGACGAACGTTGTTGAGAAGAACGGGTGCCGTGCCCCGGTCGTGACAAGTGCGGGAGCGTTGGTGGATGGTCTGCGCACACTCGGCGTCCAGCGCATCGCACTCATTGCACCGTACATGAAGCCACTGACGCAAATGGTTGTCGACTATCTCGAACAGGAGGGCATCAAGGTCGTGAGTCATCTTGCACTCGAGATTCCCGACAACCTCGAGGTCGGAGCACGCGACCCGAATGCCCTGCGAACCATCTACAAACAACTCGATCTGTCGGACGCGGACGCCGTGGTTCTTTCCGCGTGCGTACAAATGCCTTCACTCGCCGCTATTCAGGCCGTACAGGACGAATGCGGCAAGCCGGTTGTTTCCGCGGCGGTATGCACGACCTATGCAATGTTGAAGAAGCTTGGCCTGCGCACCTATGTCCCTAACGCAGGTGAATTGTTGTCGGGACGTTACTAGAAAAAACCTGAAGGGGCGGCAGGTACGCCGCTCATTCATATCATTGGAGACGCGTCATGAAAAAGCCTTTACTGGCAACGGGCATCCCCTGCCTGCTCACTTTTGCATTCTCAACTTCCGCGATTGCAGAGACGGTCGTCAAGATCGGGCACGTTGCGCCGCTTACCGGCGCCATCGCTCACCTTGGAAAGGACAATGAAAATGGAGCGCGCCTCGCGATCGAAGAGATCAATGCGAAGGGGCTGCGCATCAACGGCGAGGCTGTCCGGCTTGAACTCGATCCGCAAGACGACGCAGCGGATCCGCGCACAGCGACACAGGTTGCCCAGCGACTCGTCGACGATCGCGTGGTCGCCGTAGTCGGACACATGAATTCCGGCACGTCGATACCGACATCGAAGATTTACAGTGACGCGAATATCGTCCAGATCTCGCCATCGGCGACCAACCCGACGTATACGCTGCAGGGTTTCAAAACGACCTATCGGATGGTGGCAACCGACGCGCAGCAAGGTCCTGCGCTCGCGGCGTACGCCCGTAACAAACTGAAGGTTTCAACGGTGGCGATCGTTGACGACAGCACCGCTTACGGTCAAGGACTTGCCAACGAATTCGAAAAAGCCGCCAAGGCTGCCGGAATGACCGTCCTGTCGCACGACGCCACCAACGACAAAGCAATCGACTTTCGGGCGATCCTGACAAAAATCAAAGGTGAGAATCCGGATGCCGTGATGTACGGTGGCATGGATGCGACCGGTGGTCCATTTACAAAACAGGCGAGGGACTTGGGCTTGCGTGCAAAGGTATTGGGCGGCGACGGCCTTTGCAGCGATAAGCTCGCCGATCTGGCCGGAGCGGCGGTCCACAACGTGATCTGTTCGGAAGCCGGCGCTGCACTCGAGAGCATGCCAGGCGGCAGCGCGTTTCAGGCGAAGTTCCAGAAGCGCTTCGGCCAGCCTATTCAGCTCTACGCCCCGTTCACTTACGACGCCGTCTACATCATTGTCGATGCAATGAAGCGTGCCAACTCCGTCGAGGCAGCCAGAATCGTTGCGGCAATGCCATCGGCCAACTATCGGGGTGTCGTCGGGGAAACCAGTTTCGACTCAAACGGCGACCTGAAACATGGTGTGATTTCGCTGTACGGTTATAAGAACAGCAAGCGGTCCCTTATCGAAGCCGAAAAGATGTAACTGACTTCGAACAATGAATGTTGGCAGTTTCGCAACCTCGATAATCAAACCACTTGTTTAGGCATACTATGAAAAAGACCGCTGCAATTTTTTTCTTCTCGACCGTTTCCGGCGTCGCCTCTGCCCAATCGTCCGTGACCTTGTATGGTCTGATGGACGCGGGTATCACTTATACCAACAACGTCCAGAACAATAGCTCGCACGGCGCGAACATGCAGTTCGTGTCTGGCTCCGCGCAGGGGGACCGGTGGGGCGTGAGAGGTACGGAGGATATTGGCGGACAACAGCATGTCGATTTCGTGCTGGAAAATGGTTTCCAGCTGTCAAACGGAGCACTCGGTCAAGGTGGCCTGGAATTTGGCAGGCAGGCCTACGTAGGACTGTCCGGCCCGTGGGGCGCATTGACACTTGGCCGGCAATACGACTTTATTGGCGACCAGATGCCCGCATATGCTGTCGCATCGAATACTCCGGCAGGTCTTCTCGCGTGGAGCTTGCCAGCCTATGCAGCCGGAGGATATGCACTGGATAACCGCGTATGGGGCAACCAGACTAACAACGCTGTCAAATACGTAACGCCCACGTTCGCGGGTTTCTCCGCGGGTGCCATGTTCGGGTTCGGCAACACGCCCGGCTCCGTTGCTACCAACAGCACGTCCAGCTTCATCGTCAACTATGTCAACGGATTTTTCATGGCGTCACTCGCCTATTACGGGCAACACAACGTCGCAGGCGGCGGCAATTCGCGAGAGTTCGCCGGTGGCGCCGCCTACGTCATCGGGCAGGCACGAATCTTCGGCCTGGTAACGGATGTCAGACTCAGCGGCGGCAATCAACCTCGCGCGACGACAGCGGAAGCGGGCGCGACCTATCGACTGACGCCTGCATTCCAGTTAGGAGGTGGTCTGCAATTCCAGAAACGGAACAACAATCTGGCTAGCGCAAACCAGCTGACGCTGACGGCGGACTACAACCTGTCGAAGAGGACCGACGTCTATGCGGTCGCGGCACTCGCCCACGATCATGCTTTTGGCGCACAAGTTCAAGCGGCTTTAGGCGACCCGTCGAGTTCCGATGTCCAGTCGGGCGTACGGGTTGGTATTCGCCACAGGTTCTGAAATAGGCCGCTGCGCGGTTTGTTGTTTTGGCCTCCCGCGTTTAGTGCTGCGAGCGACCTGGCGGTCGCTCGCAGCAGTGACCGAAAACGGAGAGAGCGGCTGTCTCCTGAACGTTGCGGCGCGGTATGCAACAGCATGATCACCTCAACATGACAACACCATCCAGAAGGCAAGGCGATGAGCGGCAGAACGAGCCGACCAGCCAGCCTGCGCAACCGGGCGATCTCCTTGCGAGCCGAGGTCACTGTGCTTCAGAGCGATTTCGGATTAACGCATCGGTGCTTTACAAGCGGCTACTCGGCGTATGCATGCACGTGTTTCTATCGTACGTTTTCTGGTCGGTCGAGACTGACACGCTTTAGTGCGCTCGGGGGCGCAAACGACTGATCGCGGTTCTTTCGGTGCTCCCACGAATGCATCCTTGCCGCGACAAAACCCGTTGCCTTGCGAACAACTGCTTATCTCCCAGAGACTTATCGACATGTTCTCCTCCATTCGTGCACGCGTCGTCGCGCTATGCGTTGCCATCGTTGTCGTGGCGCTCGCGGGCAATGCCGTTCTTAACTACGAAGTCGCCAATTCCTATAACGACGAAGCAATCAACAGTAGCCTGACTTCCCTTGAGAGCGCGCATGTCAACAGCATAGAAGAATGGGTCAAGTCCAATAGCCGGATAATCAACTCGCTCCAGGATGCCGTGCTGCAACCCGATCCGTCCGCAGCGTTGAAGCTGGTAGCGGCGGCGGGGCACTTCACCAGCGTGTACGTCGGCTATGCCGACAAGACCGCGAAGTTTTCGGACCCCTCCGGCATCCCGCCGGATTACGACCCCACGGCCCGCCCCTGGTACAAGCAGGCGGTCGCGGCGGGCAAGCCTGTCGTCACACCCCCGTATGTGGATGGTGGCACCGGCAAGCTGGTAGTCGCGTTCGCTGCCCCGGTGATGCGCAATGGAGTGGTGAACGGCGTTGTGTCGGGTGACGTCGCAATGGATAGCGTGATCGCAAACATCAAGTCTATTCATCCAACGCCCGCGAGCTTCGGCATGTTGATCGACAGCAGCGGTCATATCGTCGCGCACCCGGACGCCACACTCACACTCAAGCCAGTGTCCGACCTCGTGCCCGATCTCGTTGCTGACAAGCTCGCATCGCTCACAACGGCGGATCGCCCGCTCGAGGCGAACGTAAGCGGCAGCGTCAAGCTACTGCGCGCACAAACGATTCCCGGCACCGACTGGATCGTGGTGATCGCACTCGACAAGGCCGAAGCCACCGCCGGCATGCGTTCGCTCCTGACGTCGTCGATGATTGCGCTGGTCGTGATTGCCGGCATTGCCGCAGCAGTTGTCGCTGCCGTCACCGCGGTTTCTTTTCGGCGCCTCTCCGAAGTGCGCGACGCGATGGACGCCATCGGCTCCGGTGAGGGTGACCTGACGCAGCGGTTGCCCGCGATTGGCCGGGACGAAGTCGCGCAGATCGCGTACTCGTTCAACACCTTCATCGACAAGCTGAGTCACGTAATGCGCCAGATTCGCGATGCCAGCGAATCCGTGCGTATTGCCGCCAACGAAATTGCCATGGGCAACATCGACCTGTCGGGCCGCACAGAGTCCGCCGCTGCCAGCTTGCAGCAGACGGCGGCGTCGATGGACGAAATCACATCGACTGTGACGCAATCGGCGAGCGCCGCCCGGCAGGCAGACAACACTGCCACATCCGCCGCACAGGTTGCCTCGCGTGGCGGCGTCGTGATTTCCGAGGTCATCACGACGATGGGTCAGATCGAGCATGCTTCGGGCAAGATCGCCGATATCATCAGCGTGATCGACGGCATTGCCTTCCAGACCAATATTCTCGCGCTTAACGCCGCCGTGGAGGCCGCGCGTGCTGGTGAGGAGGGCCGTGGCTTCGCAGTTGTGGCCGGTGAAGTGCGAAGCCTTGCGCAGCGCAGCGCGCAGGCTGCCAAGGAAATCAAGGCGCTGATCGAATCGACGGTGGAGAGCGTGGCCGCCGGATCCAGTCACGTCCATCATGCTGGCGAAACGATGACGGAGATCGTCAGGAATGTGTCGGATGTCACGACGATCATCTCGGAGATCACCCATGCTGCCGACGAGCAGATGCGCGGCATTCAGGAAGTGAATCGCGCAGTCAGCCAACTCGATGAGATGGTGCAGCAGAACGCTGCGCTCGTCGAGCAATCTACGGCCGCAGCCGCTGCGCTGCAAACCCAGGCAGTGAGCCTCGCAGGAGTCGTTACGCAGTTCAAGCTGGATTGAACCGCCCTGCGGCTATTGAACCGCCTGACCGTTCCGCGTGATCTGCACGGCCTTCGCGGACGCATAGTCGGCACGGATGATGTCACCGTGAGGCAACTCAGTGGTACGTCACGCCGTCTCTCTCTCGGCAGAGCGTTGCCGCTGTTTTGCATCATCGAAAACACGGGCACGCTCTGCTTCAACGAGACACCTCTTTTTCTTTAGCGAATGTTCATGCATCTGACCGCCCATGACAGCCAGATAGTCGTCGAATCTGTTGCGCCGGAAGCGCAAATAAAATTCCTTCCCCGCAAGTCCATTGGCCAAACTGAGTAGCGCGCCGTAGTCGGCGCCGCTCTCCCCAGCCAGCAGAGCAACAGCTTTCTCGAGCGCGGCGTACCGACCGGACAGCGGATCCATCGGGTCGAAGAGCGCGTGAAACTGCTGGTAGGGAACCAGCCGTCTATGTTCGGCAGCGCGTTGCAGCGTCGATGCGATTTGCTCGACGATATTGAGTTCCATGAATTCTTCCTGTTCGTACGTCGTTTGCGCCAGGCGCTGCCAACCTGAGCGTGAAAGGCGTTCTGCCGGAGTCCATACGTCACGTCGATTGCGATCGAAATGCCGGGTTTGCGCGCACTTGGGTAGCGAAATACCCAGCGAATCCAAACGCCATCGGCCGTAATCGACGACGATGCCACCCTTGCCGATTTCCGCCTGGCGTCACATCAGAACGCAAGCACCGCTGTCGCCATGACGCTCGCCGTGCTCTTGATGCGGTTGGTACTGGTCACTGTCGGAACCCAACGCAGGCTCGCCGACAATGGATGCTTGCCGTTGATCTTCGTGTCGTAGGTAATGACGGGCCCCAGTGCGAAGTCGTGTCCGCGAAAACCGTGCAGACGCCCGGCGGCGGGGCCTGAGTCGTTGCCGAGCTGTTGCACGGTTCCGGCCACGATGCCTACACCGAGACCGTTCGCGAACCTTTTCAGCGCCATGATATCGAGCGTGAATAGAGGTGCATTGTGGTAATCGGTCGCAGTGTTGGTCGTGTAGAACTGCAGGCCCGCGACAACGTCGAACTCAAGGTCGTATTTGGGTACGAGTTGCGTATAGGCGACCTGCGGCACGAACGTCCAGTTGTTCAGACTCGGGCTTGCCAACGCATTCGGGTCGTAGCGGCCGGTGGGCGCCCAGAAGTTGAAGCTGGCGGCAATATGCGAGGTGTTTGAAAAGTGATAGCCGGCGATGATTGGCGTGAAATAGAGGTCGAATAGATTCGATGCGCGGTCGCTCGTCGAGGCGCCAGCGCCTCCAACCGCGAGCGCCGCGGTTACTTCGGTCCAGACATAAGGCACGGTGATGCCGGATGCGAAATCCAAGCCACCGGCGCCACCCCATACACGCAGCAGTGACGCCAGCGTGAAGGCAACGGGGGCATCGATGCCCAACGACGTCTTTCCGGCAATCGGTACCTCACGGCTGCCGCCAATCGAGCCGTTGATGTAAATCTGTTCGATGCTCACCGCAGTGATGGGCTCAGGTGCGACGATGCCGACTCCGGAAAAGACACTCATGCCGGCAACAGGACGGCCCAGGCCACCTTCGGTCGCGAAGGCATCGCCGATCGTCCACGATGCCATGATAAATATGCTCGTAACCACAGCGACGCGACGTGTGGCGGCGGCCGAAGATTTTCCCGGCTGGCATCGGGTGCCCGTCCAATTGAGTGCACGCGCGTCAGCCCTCATTGTGTTGTTCCTTTTATCCATGCACTGTTGTCCATCACGTCGGAAGACCGCCTATCTGACATCGGTTCGTGCTTAGTAATTGCCTGGGGTGGAGGCTTGTTCGCAACCGGGCCGCCATCGTTTCTGTGGCCCGCGTCATTGAAGCGGTTGCAGCGCCGCCCATCGGGTCCAACCTGTTTCGCTGTCCGGCGCGCCGACTCGCAACGCCCGCGAACCGTCGCCGAAAAACAGCGATTCGGTACAGCACACGCCCGTGTCGCAAATGCCGTGCATACCCATGCAGCCGACTTTGTGAGTGAAGTGCAGGTTGCCTTCGCGCAGCAAGCCCAGGTACGCGTGGCATTCTTCTGTGGGCGTGTGACTTGCCCAGCGGTTGAGCAGCGTAGCGGCGACTTCCGCATCGAACATGGTCTCTCTCCTGATTCGCATCATGTGGGCAACGCAAAGACGTCCCCAAAGACATCGCGACGCGCCGACAATTTAGATTGTTGTGTTGCCGAATGCTTTACTGCGTAGCGAGCCGGCGAATTTATCCGCACTCGCCGGGCGACCGAACAGATAACCCTGCAGCATGTCGCAGCCCATCTCGCGCAGAGCCGCTGCCTGTTCACGGGTTTCCACGCCTTCGGCCGTGACTGTCATGCTGCACGCGTGAGCCATCCCCACAAGCGCACGCGTGATCGCGATCGAATCGCTATCGTGTGGCAAACCCGCGACGAACGATCGATCGATCTTCAGGTTGTGCAAAGCAAAGCGCTTCAGGTACGACAGCGACGCGTAGCCCGTGCCAAAGTCGTCGAGAGCGAGCGTGACGCCGAGAGCCGCCAGTGCTGCCGTCGTCGCCGCAACCGCGGGGTCAGCCGGCATTAATACGCGCTCCGTAATCTCCAGTTGCAGCGCGGGTGCGTCGAGCCCGTTGCGTTCGAGGCACGCGGTAACGTGCCGCACGAGGCGCTCGTTGAACTGGAGCGGCGAGATGTTGACGGAGACAGGCAGCCGCGGCGCAATGCTTTTGCGCCACTGAGCGGCTTGGGCGCAGGCCTGTTCCAGCACCCAGTCGCCGATGCTCTCCATCAGACCGGCCTCCTCTGCAACGGGTACGAACTCGGCTGGCGCGACTTCGCCTAGCTCGCTGCTCGTCCAGCGCAGCAGCGCTTCGGCGCCCACCGTCTGGTGCGAGGCGCTGTTGACGATGGGCTGATAAGCCAGCTTCAGTTCACCGGCCGCAAGCGCGTGGTGCAACAGCTCCTCCACTCTGAAGCGGCGTTGCGATTCGTCTTGCAAGCCCTTCGTGAAAAAATGCACCCGGCCGCGGCCGCTCTCCTTCGCGCGACGCATCGCCGATCCGGCGTCGCGTATCAGCGTGTCCGCATCGCGAGCGTCACCGGACGAGCAGGCAATGCCGATCGACGCGCCCAGGTGATACTCACGGCCCGCAATTTCCAGCGGCGTGCTGAACAGCTCGAGGATTTGCAGCGCAAACTCGCCGATGGTCGACGCGTCACCGCGCTTATCGACGACGACAACGAACTCGTCGCCGCAGATCCGCCCGAGCAGGTCATCATGATTCATCAGTCCGGCAAGCCGGCGCGCGACGCCGCGCAAAACGCGATCGCCAAGATCGTAACCGGCGGCATCGTTGATTTTGCCGAAGCAGTCGAGATTGATGAAAAGCACGGCGACGCGTGCCGTAGGCGCCAATTTCAGCAAATGCTGAACGCGTTCGACCACGTAAGCGCGGTTATACAAACCGGTGAGCGAATCGAGAAACGACGTATAACCCAAGTGTCGAATGGCGCTCGACTGTTCACTGCTCATTCCCCAGCGCATTTGAATCGCTGCATCGACGAGTGGCACGCTAGCGGCCAGATCCGGGAGACTTGCCTTGAGGCGCGCAACGGTCGCTCGACGGGTCATCTTTGCACTCCTTCTTGGAACTTCGTCCCGACACGAGCGGCATGATGTGCATGCCTCAGCGCGGGAAGTCATGAACGTGCTGCCACGATATCCAGGAATCGGTGGTGCGAAAACGGGTCGTTTAGGTGAACGCGTAAAGCAGAAGTGAACGCATTGCCGGACTAAGAAATGGAGCGGATGAAAGTCTGAGGTGTCTAGTACAGTGCGATGATATGCCGCGTTCAGGCGGCTCACTTCTTGACGAGGCGAGCATTGGCCTTTGTCCGCTAAATTCCTGACCTATGGGTAAGTCAACAGTACCCTGCTTTCAGCACCCGAGGTCCACGCGAACCCCATTGACGTGCGTCAGCAGGATGTCAACGAAATGACGCGTCAATAGCGACGGCGCCGTGTGTCTCGGCATAGCCATCTGAACGGCGACCTCGATAGTGGGGACAAGCGGTTTGATCAGCAACTGCCCCGCAAACGTGCTGGCCACGTAGGGGTTGACGATTCCAATACCGTTGCCGGCTGCAACGAGCGCGCAGATTGCGATTGATGACGTGGTTTCGATCAGAAAATTGTCGGACAAGCCGTGAGCTTGCAGCAGCTTTTTGATTTCGATCGTGAGGTCGTCGGCTTCGCCCAGCGACATCATCGTTTCGTCGAGCAGCATGGACACATGGATCTCCGGCTCGACATGCAGCCGGTGACCGGGCGGCAACACGCAAACCGCAGGCACGGTCTTGATGATCACCGGCTCGAAGTCTCGCGGATCGAGCTTGCCTGTGGTCAGCACGACGTCGAACAGATCTTGCCGCAGCAGGTCCGCTAGCTGTGGCGTGTTCATCGTCTGCATGTTGAGATGCGTGCCCGGAAATTCCGCTAGAAACGCGCGCACCACCTGCGGCAGCAGCCCGGCCCCCAGCGTTGGCGTGCAGCCTATGCGGAGCGCGCCCGTGCCCGACTTGCGCATGATCGCGACCACAGATTCGATCTTTTCCAGTCCGTCGAAGTGCTTCTGGACGGTTTTGTAGAGCAGCTTGCCCTCGCTGGTCGGCCGAAGTCGCCCTTGGTGCATCTCGAAGAGCTCGAGCCCGGTGGAACTCTGCAACTCGGCAAGGCGCCGGCTGATTGACGGCTGCGTCGTGTTTAGCATCGAGGCGGCGCCAGTCGTGGTGCCCATCTGCATCACGGCGCGAAAGGCCTGGATCTGCTGGAAATTCAAAGCCCTGGCCATAGTTTCACGGAAGAGGATGGATGACGGCGTCAGGCCTCGACTATACCAGGAGTGAATAGCCTATCGAAAAAAAAGAATTACGCTGCATAGGTGACCCAAATATATGATCCCAGCTGTCGCATATCTGGCTGCAATGCTCCCCATCGCGGTCTCACCGATTTTTAAATGCACCAGCTCATGACTTCGTCTCGCGTCATCAAACATCCATGCCCCGTACACCGCCTGGAGTCGGGAGGTAAGCATCACTTCTTCGGTTACTACAATAAATCTGGCTGGGACAAGACGGGCCGCTATCTGCTGGCCAATCAGGTGTCGATGATGGATGCGCGTCTGACACCGGAGCTGGAGGCCGAAGTTGGCTATTTCACTCTGGGCGATAGCGAGGCATTTCGTGCGGTCGGCAGTACGCGCGCATGGAACTGGCAAATGGGCTGCCAGTTGCAATGGCTCGATGGCGAACCCGGACGCAAGATCATTTACAACGTTCGCACCAGTGACATGACGGCGCGCTATCCGGGTTTTGGCGCAGCCATCCATGATATAGACAGCAACGCCTCGACGGCGCTGCCGCTGCCTGTCTATGTTGTCGCACCCAACAGCCTCTACGCGCTGTGCGTCGATTACCGTCGCCTGTATGTCACGCATGAAACGATTGGATATGCCGAGCACGGCGGCCCGTTCGAACTGCCGCTCGCGCCGGCCGACGACGGCATCTATCGAATGGACCTCGCTACTGGCGCCGCGCAGTTGCTGGTGAGTTACGCTGACTTGCGCAATTTTCACCCGAAGGCGTCGATGGAGAAGGCAATCCACTGGGTGAGCCATATCGAAATCAATCCGGCGTCGTCGCGGATGCTATTCCTGCATCGTTGGACCGAGCGGGTAGACGACGAGACCTGTTTCCTGCATCGGCTGATCACGATGAATCCGGACGGAACGGCCATGCGCTTGCTCGAATGTTCAGACCATCCATTGCCGCAGCTCGCGGAAGATTTCGATCCTGCTGCGGTCGGCACCTTCGACTACGAGAAGTCCGAGTACCAGATTTCTCACCCGCTGTGGCGTGACGAGCGGCACATCATCGTCTGGGGGCCGCATGCGGGCAGCATTCACTACCATCTTTACGAGGACAGTGATTCAGGTCGGGTCGATGTCGTAGGCGAGGGTGTGCTGACAGAGAACGGCCACATGACGTATTCGCCCGTCGATTCGCGCTGGCTGTTGTCCGACACATATCCGGATACGCAGACCAACGAGCGCGTGTTGTTCCTGTTCGACACCAAGGAAGGTTTGCGCTACGACATCGGCTCTTTCTACACACCGCCCGATCTGAAGAAGGAAAACCGCTGCGATCTGCATCCGCGTTGGCGACGAGACGGCCGCGCGGTGTGCATCGACTCAGTACACGAAGGCGAGCGCCAGATGTATGTAATCGATGTATCCGCGATCACTAGCGCATAAAGCGCGGGCCACGCCGATTTCTTCACCTCGCTTTCCTGGAGTCGGACAGCCCGCGTCGACTGACAAAATCGAAATCAACCTCACATAGGGGAGACACCATGCAACAAACCCGTTCCGGATTGAGTCCGCGCCATGCATTCTGTGCATGCGTTTCAGCGCTTGCAGCTGCGCTTGCCGTCGTGTCCCTGCCCGCAGTAGCGGCCGATGCGGCGCCGACCGGTACGCTCAAGAAGATCCAGGACCAGCACGTTGTCACCATCGGCTATCGCGACGCGTCGATTCCGTTCTCTTACTATGACGCACAACAAAAGCCAATTGGCTATTCAATCGACATCGCGAATCTGATTATCGACCGTATCAAGGCGCAGCTAAAGCAGGGCGACCTGCAGGTGCGCCTGATTCCGATTACGTCGCAGAATCGAATTTCGCTGCTGCAGAATGGCACGATTGATTTCGAGTGCACGAGCACGACGAACAACGCGGCGCGAGCGCAGCAAGTCGATTTCTCCAACAGCTTCTTTGACATCGGCACGCGCCTGCTCGTCAGGCAGAATTCCGGCATCCATGACTTCGCCGACCTCAAGGGCAAGACGGTTGTCGTCGGTGCGGGCACCACGTCGGAGAAGTCCATTCGCAACATGAACGTCGAGAAATCGATGGGTATGAACATTATCAGCGCAAAGGATCACAGCGAATCGTTCCTGATGCTCTCCACCGGCCGCGCCAAGGCGATGATGATGGACGACGCGCTGCTGGCTGGTGAACGTGCCAAAACCAGCCGTCCGGACGATTACGCGATCGTCGGCACACCGCAATCATTCGAAGCCTATGGCTGCATGCTGCGCAAGAACGATGCGCAGTTGAAAGCGGTAATGGACGCAGCGATTGCGGATGCCGAACGCTCCGGCGTGGCCACGGCAATCTACAAAAAATGGTTCATGGCGCCGATTCCACCGAAGGGCATCAATCTCAACTTTCCGATGTCCACTCGCATGCAAACGCTGTTCGCGCATCCGAACGATAAACCGGCGTCCTGACGGGCGGTTGTCATTTGCGGTGGGCCACGGTCCGCCGGCCTGGAGGGGCTTATGGATTACTCGTGGGATTGGGGTGTGCTGCTGCAGGCCGTATCTACCGGCGAGCACACGACGTACCTCGGATGGCTGTTTTCCGGCCTGCTGAACACCGTGCTGCTAACCGTGTCGGCCTACGCGTTGGCGCTCGTGGTTGGCACCGGATTCGGAATTCTTCGCACGCTGCCGAACCGTCCTGCGGCGATGCTCGGCACCGCGTACGTATCGGTGTTCCGCGGCGTGCCGCTGATCGTGCAGTTTTTTATCTGGTTCTTCGTCGTGCCGGAACTGCTGCCGACGGAGTTGGGCGACTGGTTCAAAAACCTGCCGCCGTATGTGCAGTTTTTGTCGGTATCGATTTTCTCGCTCGGGATATATACAGGATCACGAATCTGCGAACAGGTGCGTGCGGGCATTCAGGCGCTGCCGCGCGGCCAGTTCGACGCGGGGTTCGCACTCGGTCTGACGCGTGCGCAGACTTACCGTTACGTGTTGCTGCCGGTGACGTTTCGCACCATTCTGGGTCCGCTCACGTCCGAGTTTCTGATCATTTCAAAAAATTCTGCCGTCGCTTCGACCATCGGCCTACTGGAATTATCGGGTCAGGCGCGTCAGTTGGTCGATTACACCGCACAGCCCTATGAATCGTTCATCTGCGTGACGCTGGCCTATATGGCACTGAACTTTGCGATTCTGCACGGCATGAATTGGATTCGTCGCCAAACCCGTTTGCCGGGCTTGCTGGGAGATTGAGATGTTCAACATAGATTGGCAAGCGCTTGCGGATTCGAAGGGTATCGTGCTCGCGGGTATGGGTGTCACATTGCAAATTACGCTCGTGGCGATCTTGTGCGGGGTGCTATGGGGCACCGTGCTAGCGGTATTGCATCGGTCACCGCAGCGCGCGGTGCGCGTTTTCGCGCAAGGCTACGTTGCCTTGTTCCGGTCGATTCCGCTGGTGATGCTGTTGTTATGGTTCTTCCTGATCGTGCCGCAATTCCTGAAGGCGCTGTTCAACTTGCCCGCGAGTATCGACGTGCGGCTCATCTCCGCGATGGTGGCTTACTCGCTGCTGGAGGCTGCATTCTTTTGCGAAATCATTCGGGCGGGGATTGAAAGCCTGCCGCGCGGCCAGGCGCAGGCTGCGCTTGCGCTCGGCATGACAGCGGGACAGACAATGCGTTATGTGATTCTGCCGCAGGCGTTTCGCGCGATGGTACCGGTGGCGCTGACGCAGTGCATCGTGATTTTCCAGGACACGTCGTTGGTCTACGTGATAGCGCTGGGCGATTTTTTCCGCCGGGTATCGGCAATCGGCGAGCGCGACGGTACGGTCGTGCCAATGCTGCTGTTCGCGGGCGCCGCTTACTGGTTGATTAGTACAGGGTTGACGGTGACCGTCAAAGTGGTTCGAACGAGGCTGGCAAAATGATCGAGTTGAATGGCGTTTCTAAATATTATGGGCAGTTCCAGGTGCTGTCGGATTGCACGACCAGAATCCAGAAAGGCGAAGTGGTCGTGGTGTGTGGTCCGTCTGGTTCCGGGAAATCCACGCTCATCAAAACCGTGAACGGTCTCGAGCCGTTTCAGAAAGGCGAGATCGTCATCAACGGTCAATCGCTGACCGACAGGAAAGTCAATCTGTCGAAGTTGCGCGCGAAAGTTGGCATGGTCTTCCAGCACTTCGAACTGTTTCCGCATCTGTCGATTGTGCAGAATCTGATGCTCGCGCAGGTCAAGGTGCTGGGCCGTTCGAAAGACGAAGCGGCGGCGAAGGGACTGAGGTTGCTGGATCGCGTCGGTCTGCGCGCGCAGGCGGACAAGTTTCCGGCTCAACTGTCAGGCGGTCAGCAGCAGCGGGTGGCGATCGCGCGCGCGCTTTCTATGGATCCGATTGCGATGCTGTTCGACGAACCCACATCCGCGCTCGATCCGGAAATGATCAACGAAGTACTCGACGTGATGGTCGAACTGGCGCAGGAGGGTATGACGATGATGTGCGTCACGCACGAAATGGGCTTTGCGAAGAAGGTCGCCCATCGCGTGATTTTCATGGATCGTGGCCTGATCGTGGAAGACGACCGCAAGGAAGATTTCTTCGCGAATCCGAAGTCGGATCGCGCGAAGGATTTTCTCGCGAAGATTTTGCACTGAAGGGTTGCTGTCGCGTTGTCGAACGTGGTGTCGTGGTCGCCTGCGATTGCTATGACCGGATGTCGCCGTCGCCGTCGCCGCCGCTGCCACCGTCGCTTTCAACGCGTTTGCCGGCGGCACCGTTAATCTGAAAGTGCAATGAAAATTCACCAGTTACGTGCACTTGTCGCCATCGCCGACGCAGGCAGCGTCCGCGGCGCGGCGCGACTGCTCAATTCCTCACCCGCGGCGGTCACTCAAAACCTTCAGTATCTGGAGGAGACCGTTCAAATGCAGCTCGTGGCGCGCACTTCGTCAGGCGTGACACTCACGGAATGCGGGCAAACGCTGCTGGTCCATGCGCGCCTCGTCGTCGCGCAAATAACCCATGCGCACCAGGCCGTCGATGCGATGCGCGGCGCTCCGCACGGGCGCCTCTCCGTGGCCGTGTCGGCGTGGGTCACAAAGACGTTTCTCCCGGAGGCTGTTACACGCTTTCGCGCAAGGATGCCGGACATCCAACTGGAGATCTTCGAAGGTCTGCCCGCGATTGCCAACCCGCGTTTGCGCGACGGCAGCCTGGACATCTATGTGGGCAGGCAAACGCCGGGCGCGACAGGCTCCGAGTTCGCTTACCGGCCGCTGTTTTCTTCGGGCCGGGCGATTGTCGCGCGGCAAGGTCATCCGCGTGCGGACAGCCGGTCGTTGGTCGACCTGCTCGATCTCGACTGGCTCGTCGCGCTGGATCCTGAAACGGAGGGGCGGACGCCCTACAAGATGTTTGCGCAGTACGGGTTGAGCGTGCCGCGCAGCATTCACTTTCTTCACTCATTGACCGTCGCCATTCCGCTGCTCAAGCACACGGACATGGTCAGCATCTTTCCATGGCCGCTCGTCGAGCTGTGCGCGGCGCACGAAGGGCTCTGCGCGATCCCCGTGCGAGAACAACTCGACGAGTCGACGGTCGGCATCATCACGCGTGCCGGGCAGCCTCCCGACGCCGTGTCGAATTGTTTTACAGACTGCCTGATCGATACGATCCGTGACGAGTCATGGGTACGAACGCCGGAGATTCTCCGGGCGTTGCACTCCGTGGAAATACTTGTTTGAAGAGCCATCGCGTCCGCACTGAATTTGCGCGGCGCCGAGGCGATAGGCCGGTTCGCCGTGGCGCGGCTCGTGCTCATGCGTGACCCACCAGCCTATACACCCTTTGCATCAACCACTTGCCCAAGATGTAAGAAGGTTGTCCACAGGCTTGCCAACATTTTAGGTGGACAAGTTTTGGCACCGGCGCAGACGTGCGAATGCACAGCAACGCCAAACGCAACCGGCGTTCAGATGCATTAACTCAACTCACCTCAAGTCTTCAACGGCGACGCAGCCACCTCTTCCCGCGACTGCACCTGCAAAACCGCATCGCGCTTATCAAGCAGATGCTGCCGAAGAATCGCACTCAACTTCTTGCCATCTCGCGCCTCGAGCGCCTTCAGCATCTCATCGTGATCATGAATCGCGCTGTCCCACTTGGGGATCTGAAAGTTCGACCGAAACCGGAGCGCCTGCAAGCGACGATTCACCGCGACATAAGTCTGCCGCAGCGCCGAATTCCTGGCCGCCTCGTTGATCTTGTCGTGAATCGCCTGATTGCGGCTGTAGTACCCAGCGAGATCGTTCTGCGTGCGGCACGCGAGCATTGCGTAATGCAGCGCCTTGATCTCGGCGAGTTCAGCTGCCGTCATCCGCTCGGCCGCCAGTTCGCCGGAGAAGGCTTCGAGGCCGCTCATCAATTCGAAGGTCTCGCGCAACTCAGCCTCCGACATCTTCGACACCGACGCGCCACGATTCGGCGAAATCTCGATCAGCCCTTCAGCGGCCAGCACCTTCAGCGCCTCGCGCAGCGGCGTGCGTGAAATGCCGAGCGTTTCGCACAGCTCGCGCTCGTTCAGCTTCTTGCCCGCCTCGAGCACGCCTTCAACGATGAAGCGCCGAATGTGCTCCACCACCGTGTCGTGCAAGCGCTGCCGCTCGACCTTCGGCATGAGCGGGGAAGCGGCGATGCTCGCCTCAAAATCCGAATTTTGCATACAAAAGCCCTCAACATCCTATTAGCCCGGATTTTATAGGAAGCTGAAAGATTAGTTAATAGCGCGGGTAAACACCGGTGCCGACAGGCAATTTTTGCCTTGGGATCGTCACGGTTCGTCTGATATAGTTTTTTGAATGCAAAATTCAATCGGAGAAGCCCAATGCTCAAGCTAGACTTTCATCCCGCTGGCCGTCACTTTTTGCAGATCCCGGGTCCGAGCCCGGTGCCCGACCGTATCCTCCGGGCGATGAGCTACCCGACCATCGACCACCGCGGTCCGGAGTTCGGCGAACTCGGTCTGAAGGTGCTCGACGGCATCAGGAAAATCTTCAAGACGCAGCAGCCCGTGGTGATTTACCCGGCCTCGGGCACGGGCGCCTGGGAAGCGGCGCTGTCGAACACGCTGAGCCCCGGCGACCATGTGCTGATGTTCGAGACCGGCCACTTCGCCACGCTGTGGAAAAAGATGGCGGAAAGCCTCGGGCTGAAGCCGGAGTTCCTTGGCCTGCCGGGCATTGAAGGCTGGCGTCGCGGCGTGCAGCCGCAAATGATCGAGGAGCGTTTGCGTGCCGACGCGCAACACACGATCAAGGCGGTGTGCGTGGTGCACAACGAAACGTCCACGGGGGTGACGTCCGATATCGCCGCCGTGCGCCGAGCGATCGACGCGGCGGGTCATCCAGCGTTGCTGCTGGTCGACACGATCTCGGGCCTCGCCTGTGCCGACTACCGTCACGACGAATGGGGCGTCGACGTCACCGTCTCGGGCTCGCAAAAAGGTTTGATGCTGCCGCCGGGCATCAGCTTCAACGCGATCTCGCCGAAAGCCGTGGCCGCCAGCAAGCAGGCCAAACTGCCGCGCAGTTTCTGGGACTGGACTGACATCGTCGAGATGAACAAGACCGGTTACTGGCCGTACACGCCGAACACGAACCTGCTCTACGGCCTGAACGAAGCGCTCGAAATGATTCTCGGCGAAGGGCTCGACAACGTGTTCGCCCGTCACGAACGGCTCGCCGAAGGGGCCCGTCGCGCGGTGCGTGCTTGGGGCCTGGAAATTCAGTGTGCGGATCCGTCGGTGTACAGCCCGGTGCTCACGGGCGTGATGATGCCCGACGGCATCGATGCCGATGCGGTGCGCAAGCTCATCTACGAACGCTTCGACATGTCGCTCGGCACGGGCCTCGGCAAGATGAAAGGTCGCATGTTCCGCATCGGCCATCTCGGCGACTGCAACGACCTGATGCTGCTGGCCACGTTGGCCGGCTGCGAAATGGGTCTGCGGCTCGCGGGCGTGCCGCTCAAGGAAAGTGGCTTGCCTGCCGCTATGGAGTGGTTGAGCCAGCCGACGAAGGCATCCGGCCTGAAAGCCGCAGCCTGAATACGCCGTGAAATCGGTGCCCTTTGGGGCATCGAGCGGAGTGCATCCAGCGACTCGCGGATAAGGGAAGGCCGGGAGCACTTCCCTGACGAAGCCGCGCACAGAACGCGGCCCGAACGAATGCGATGGCCCCGCGGCGCAAGCCGCCGCCGGGCAACGACGCAGCGCGCCATCTCAGGCCCGCCGTCGACACATGCAATGGAGAGAGACGATGAAGCGGTTTCGTGTGACCAGTGCGACCAGTATCGTTCTAGTGATGCTCTGCATCATGTACTTCATCACCTACCTCGACCGCGTCAACGTCAGCACCGCGGCTGCGGGTTTCGGCAAGGAATTCCATCTCTCGCATACGGAAGTCGGCCTGGTGTTCTCGGCCTTCGCGTATCCGTATCTGATCTTTCAGATCATCGGCGGATGGGTTAGTGATCGCTTCGGCGCGAAACGCACGCTGATTTTTTGCGGCGCGATCTGGGGCGTTGCGACTTTGCTGACGGGTTTTGCCGGCGGCCTGGTTTCGCTGCTGGCCGCGCGCGTGCTGCTCGGCTTCGGCGAAGGCGCGACGTTTCCCGCCGCCACGTCCGCGATGGCGCGTTGGGTCGCCAAGGAAAAACGCGGCTTTGCGCAGGGCATCACACACGCGGCGTCGCGGATCGGCAATGCAATAGCACCCGGTCTGATCGTTCTCGTGATGGCGACCTGGGGCTGGCGCGAATCGTTTTAT
This sequence comes from Paraburkholderia phytofirmans, assembly GCF_046028095.1. Lineage (GTDB taxonomy): Bacteria > Pseudomonadota > Gammaproteobacteria > Burkholderiales > Burkholderiaceae > Paraburkholderia > Paraburkholderia phytofirmans_A. The sequence goes on along the minus strand of NZ_JAQQDJ010000004.1, from coordinate 99,930 downwards.
ATCTGCGGCGTGTTCAGTTTGTTGTGGGTCGGCGTGTGGGCCATCACGTTTACCGAACATCCGAAAGACCACCCGCGTATCACGAACGATGAACTCGCCGTGCTGCCCGCGCCGAAGCCGAAAGTCGCTGGCGTGCCGTGGGGCAAACTGTTTCGCCGCATGTGGCCGGTCACGATCGTGTACTTCTGCTACGGCTGGACGCTGTGGCTGTTCCTGAGCTGGATTCCGCAATACTTTTTGCACAGCTATCACCTGCAACTTCAGAAGTCGGCGATCTTCGCCTCGGTGGTGTTTTTCGCCGGTGTGATCGGCGACACGCTCGGCGGTATCGTGACCGACTGGATCTTCACGCGCACCGGCAGTCTGAAGCGCGCACGTAGCTGGATGGTGTCGGTCTGCATGTTCTTCTGCCTGCTTTCGCTGATTCCGCTGATGTTCACGCACAGCCTGTATCTGTCGATGGCATGTCTCGCGTCCGGCTTCTTCTTTGCTGAAATGACGATCGGTCCGATGTGGGCGATTCCGATGGACATCGCCCCGGAATACTCGGGCACGGCGAGCGGCATGATGAACACCGGCTCGGCACTGGCCGCGATCATCTCGCCGGTGGTCGGCGGCTTTCTGATCGACTACTTCGGAAGCTGGGAATTGCCGTTCGTCGGCAGCATGCTGTTGATGGCGATCGGCGTGGTGCTCGCGTTCCGCATGCAGCCGGAAAGCAAATTTGCGCTCAATGCGGCCGACAAAGCGCACGTACCGACTGGCATGGGCGTTTGAATGCACAACACCGTTTCCTCTCTCCGCCTCACGACACTATGACGACAGCACTCAGCCGGCGTCTCGCCGACGCACGCCGCAATCACGCCACGCTCGACACGTTGCCGCCCGAGCAAACCCCCGCCGACGCCGCCGCGGCCTACGCGATCCAGCACGAGATCCTGGACGTATGCGGCGCGCGGATCGCCGGTTGGAAGATCGGCGCGAAGTCCGAAAGCGGTCCGATCCAGGGCGCGCCGTTACCCGACCTCGACCTGCATGCCGACGGCGCGCGGTTGCCGCGCGAAGACTTCGCGCCTTTGGGCCTCGAACTGGAAATTGCGTTTCGCTTCGGGCGGCGTTTCGATGTTTCCACCACGCCCTATACCGAGGCCGAAGTGCTGGCGAGTGTCGGCTCGATCGGCGCGACCATCGAGATCGTGGCGAGCCGCTACGCCGAATGGCCCGCCATCGACAAGCTCGCTCAACTCGCGGATTTGCAGAATCACGGCGCGTTGATCGTGGGCGAATTTACGCCGTATCGCGAGGACTTTCCGTTCGTGGCGCCATCGCTGCAATTCAGTTATGACGGACAAGATGTGGTTAAAGCCACGCCCGCCAATCCGGCCGGCGATCCGCGGCGCCTGCTGACATGGCTCGTCAATCACGCCACGTCGCGCGGCATTGCCGTAACGCCTGAGATGGTCATCACGGCCGGTTCATACACCGGCATGTTCTTTCCGAAGACGGCGGGCACGGCGAGCGGGCGCATTGAAGGACTCGCGCCGGTCAGCCTCACGCTGTACTAGCCGCCTCCCTGTATTTGCCATAGGCCGACGAAATGACGAACCCCACTTCCGCTTTACTCGTCAAGCCGATCCACCTGGTTCCGTCCGCCGCGCGTCTGACGAGTCCGCTCGCGCAGCATCTGCGCAAATCATTGCGCGGCGACGTGCTATTCGATGCGGCGAGCCGCGGCCGTTACGCGACAGACGCGTCGATCTATCAGATCACGCCGATCGGCGTGGTGGTGCCGCGCGACCAGGACGATCTGCGTATCGCACTGGAAATCGCGCGCAGCGAAAAGGTGCCGCTGCTCGCGCGCGGCGCGGGCACGAGCCAATGCGGCCAGACGGTCGGCGAAGCGCTGGTGATCGACACGAGCAAGTGGTTGAACAACATCGTCGCCTTCGATGCCGAAGCGCGCACGGTGACGGTCGAACCGGGCGTCGTGCTGGACCATCTGAACGCGTGGCTCAAGCCCCACGGTCTGTGGTTTCCGGTGGATGTTTCGACGGCCGCGCAATGCACGATCGGCGGGATGGCCGGCAACAATTCCTGCGGTTCGCGCTCGATCGAATACGGCAACATGGTGCACAACGTCGACGCGATCGACGCGATTCTCGCCGACGGCAGCGAAGCGCATTTCGCCTCGTTGCGCGAGGCGCCGCAAGGCGCGCGCTTGCAACAGATACTCGCGGGCGTGAAGCAGATCGCCGAACGCGAGCGCGCCGAAATCGTGGCGCGTGTGCCGAAGGTGTTGCGCCGTGTGGCGGGCTATAACATCGACGTGTTCGATTGCCAGAACCCGCGCGCTTATACCGACGACGGCGTCGCGAATCTCGCGCATCTGTTGGTTGGCTCGGAGGGCACGCTCGCGTTCAGCCGACAGTTGACGCTCAGACTCGCGCCGCTGCCCGCACATAAAACGCTAGGCGTGGTCAACTTCCCGACCTTCTGGCAGTCGATGGATCTCACGCAGCACATCGTCAAGCTGAAGCCGGTGGCGGTGGAGTTAGTCGATCGCACGATGATCGATCTCGCGATGGGCAATCCGGCGTTTCGTCCGGTGATCGGCAAGGCGCTGGTCGGCGAACCGCAAGCCATTCTGCTGGTGGAGTTCGCGGGCGAGGACCGCGACGCACAACTCGCTTCGCTCAAGCAGCTCACGGAACTCATGGCCGATCTCGGCTTGCCCAATTCGGTCGTCGAGATGCCGGACGCGAACGAACAGAAAGCGTTGTGGGAAGTGCGCAAGGCTGGGCTCAATATCATGATGAGCATGAAGGGCGATGGCAAGCCTGTGTCCTTCATCGAAGATTGCGCGGTGCCGCTCGAACATCTTGCTGAGTACACGAGCCGCCTCACCGAAGTGTTCCATCGGCATGGCACGGAGGGCACATGGTATGCGCATGCGAGTGTCGGCACGCTGCACGTGCGGCCGATTCTCGACATGCGGCGCGACGGCGCGCAGAAGATGCGCGCGATCGCCGATGAAGCGGCAGCCCTCGTACGCGAGTACAAGGGCGCGTATTCGGGCGAACACGGTGACGGACTGTGCCGCGGCGAATGGGTCGCGTGGCAGTACGGGCCGAGCCTGAATCAGGCGTTCAGCGAGATCAAGGCGCTGTTCGATCCGGACAACCGCTTCAATCCCGACAAAATCGTGCGTCCGCCGAAGATGGACGACGCGCGCAATTTCCGCTTCGCGCCGGGGTACAAGGAACATCGCATAGAAACGGCGCTCGACTGGTCGGCATGGAATGTCGAACGCGATCCGCTGACCGGACAGGAGACCTTGCCGGGCAGCGGCAACGATCTGTCCGGCGGTCTCGCGAAGGCCGTCGAGATGTGCAATAACAATGGCCACTGCCGCAAGTTCGACGCGGGCACCATGTGCCCAAGCTATCGCGTGACGAAGGACGAGCAGCACGTCACACGCGGACGCGCGAACACATTGCGCCTCGCTATTTCCGGTCAACTCGGCGAAGCGGGCCTCGCGAGCGACGAGGTCAAGGAAACGCTCGATCTGTGCGTGTCCTGCAAGGGCTGCAAGCGCGATTGCCCGACTGGCGTCGATATGGCGAAGTTCAAGATCGAGGCGCGGGCGGCGCGCGTCAAGCGTCACGGTTTGCGTCTGCGTGACAAGCTGGTGGCCTTCATGCCGCGTTATGCGTCGACGGCAAGCCGCATGCCGGGCTTGATGGCGCTCGCCGATAACGTGCCGGTGCTGTCGGCATGGTTCAAGCGGTCCGTGGGCTTCGCGCCTGAGCGCAGCTTGCCGCGCTTCAAAAAGTCGTTTCTGGTTGATGCAGTGTCATCGCGCAACGCAGCCCAAGGTGCCGCACTCAAAGAAGTCCTGCTATTCGTCGACACGTTCAACAACAACATGGAGCCGGAGAACGCGCGCGCTGCGCAGCAAGTGCTGGAGGCCGCGGGCTACACGGTGCACTTCAACACGCGCCAAGGCGAGCGGCCCGTGTGTTGCGGCCGCACGTTCCTCGCGGCGGGTCTCGTCGATGAAGCGAAGCAGGAAGCGCGGCGCATGCTCGATCTGTTCAAGCCGTTCGTGGAGCGCGGTGTGCCGATCGTCGGATTGGAGCCGTCGTGCTTGCTGTCGTTACGCGACGAGTTCCTGCACTACGGTTTCGGCGACGAAGCGCAGCGGTTGTCGAAACAGGCATTTCTATTCGAAGAGTTTCTGGTGCGCGAGGAAAAGGCCGGGCGTCTGCAGCTTGCGTTGAAGCCTTTGGCGAAGCCGCAGGCGCTGGTGCATGGCCATTGCCATCAGAAAGCCTTCGACGCCTTCACGCCCGTGCAAACCGTGTTGAAGTGGATTCCTGAATTGAAGGTGTCGACGGTGGAATCGTCGTGCTGCGGAATGGCAGGCAGTTTCGGCTATGAGGCCGAGCATTACGCGACGTCACAAGCGATGGCGGAGCTGTCGCTGCTGCCGGCGGTGCGCAAGATGGACGGCGACACGCTCATGGTCGCGGACGGCACGAGTTGCCGGCATCAGATCCACGACGGCGCGGGAGTCGACGCAATCCACGTGGCGCGAGTGCTGGCGATGGCGTTGCGTTAAGTGCAGTAACCACGGCAACGCGGGAAGCGCGCCGGCCCGCGCTCAGGCAGCGACAGCCTGCCGATACGCGGTCGGCGCCACGCCGACGCTCTCGCGGAAACGGTGGCTGAAATGGCTGGCGTTCGCGTAGCCGCATTGTTCAGCGACCTGCGCGAGCGGCAGCGCCGTGGTGCGCAACAGCGTGCGAGCGCGTTCGAGCCGCTGCTGCGCGATCCACGCGGCGGGTGGCAGTCCGAACGAGGTGCGGAACATGCGCGCAAGATGAAATTCCGACAGCGCCGCTACGCCGGCCAGCTCGCCGAGCGTGAGCGTCTGCGAGAGATGGCTTTCGATATAGTCGTGCAGCCGCCGTCGAGCCGCGACCGACAAACCGCCTTTGAGCGATGCATTCGTGCGGCGCACGCCTTGCGCGCGCAACAGCAGACTCAGCACCTGATGCGCGGTCTCGTTGGTGCGCAGCAAGCCGTCTGGATCCTGCCAGTCTTCGTTCGCCAGCGACTGACATAACGTGGCGATGCGGGCGTCTTCGAAATACGTGCGATCGGCGAGTGTCAGTTCGCGCGGCTCGAGGTCGAGCTCCTGAACCGCGCGCTGCGTGAAGTGCTCCGGCAGGAAGTACAGGTGCATGAAATGCATGTGCCCGCGCACCCACCAGCGCGATTCGTGCTCGCCCGGCAGCGCGCAGAGCCGCGACGGCGCGCCATAATGCCCCGGCATTTTCTGACGTTCGGTGCGATAGCCGCCGTCCAGATAGCACGACAGCGTGTGATGGCCGGGACGGTCGTAGACGGTCTCGGCTTCTTCGGTGTCGCGTGTCCAGACGGCGATGGCCAGCCGGTCGCCGAGCCACGCGAAGCGGTCCAGATTCGCGTTGGCGCTGCTCAGCGTGTGACACACCGACTGAAGGCCGAACGGCGTTTCAGCGGAGTGGGGCACGGGGGCGGGCGGTCTGGTGTTCACGAAGCGGGCGAAAGAGCTGTCATGACTGAATGGGCGCCAGTATACGGCCGCCCGCGCGCGGCGGCTTGCCACTCCGAAAAAGTGCGCAATCCTGGACAAGTGCGGCCAGCCGGGCTGCGGCATAGTGAAATCCCGTATTTGCTGCTGCAGGCCTGACCATGAATTTGTTCCTCTATGCCGTCACCGTCCTGATTTGGGGCACCACGTGGATCGCGATCAAATGGCAACTGGGTGCGGTGCCGCCGCCGGTATCCATCGCCTGGCGTTTCTGGATCGCGGCGCTGGTGCTGTTCGCGTTGCTGCGCATCATGCGCCGGCCGATCTGGCCGCCGCGTGCCGCGTGGCGTTTCCTGATCGCGCAAGGATTGGCGCTCTTCTGTCTGAACTTTTTGTGCTTCTACTACGCTGAACAGGTGGTGCCGAGCGGCCTGGTGGCGGTGGTGTTTTCCACCGCGCCGCTGCTGAATTCGATCAACGGTCGCCTGTTCATGGGCCGGCCGTTGCAACCCACGGCGATTGCGGGGGCGGCGTTGGGACTCGTCGGCATCGTATGTCTGTTCGTTCAGCAGATGACGGGGCACCTCGGCGATCACGCCGCGTGGTTCGGCCTTGGCATCGCGTTCCTCGGAACCCTGTGCTTTTCGGCCGGCAATCTGTTGTCGAGCCGCATGCAATCGATGGGCTTGCACCCGTTCGCCACGAATAGCTGGGCAATGCTGATCGGCGCCAGCGTCCTGACTGTGGGGAACGTATTGGCGGGCTTTTCGTTTGCCGTCGAGCCGTCCGCGCGCTATCTCGGCGCGCTCGCCTATCTCGCGATTTTCGGCTCGGTGATTGGGTTCACGGCGTACCTGATGCTGGTCGGGCGCATCGGACCGGAACGCGCCGCTTACAGCACGGTCCTGTTTCCGATCGTGGCGCTGGCGGTGTCGACGGTATTCGAAGGCTATCAGTGGTCCGCGCTGGCCGTGGTCGGTCTGTTGCTGGTGGTGGTCGGCAATCTGGTGGCGTTCGATCTCACACGGCGTATTTTTGTGCGTCGGGTGCGGACTTCCTGATGGACCGTTCTTCGAGCGCGGCGGTGTGCTAACTCGCAGCCGCGCCGAACGCGCCGAAGAGGCATCGTCTGCCAATCCGCAGGTCGATCAAAGGTGATGATCCAGATGGGTTCAGCCGCACCCGCAGGCTTTTGAGGTGAGCGTTTTCGGGAGCCAAAAGAGCCGTTGAAAAATCCACCGGTGAGCTTTTGCGGGAGCGCGAATATCAAGCAAAAACCAAAGGCAGCATCCCCTCCAGCTCCTCCGCATTAACCACATGGGTAGACGAAGCGCCCCATCGCCCGTATAATCGCTGCACCCTAACAGCGAAATCGCAGCTAGTTAAGCTACGTTAGAACGGGTTGAATGCAAATTGGCAGCAGTTTGTATCCGCCCTGTCGCCGGTAAAAAGCCGGTGTTCACAAGGGGCACCCAAACCCCGTCGGACAGCAGCCCAGCGCCGCTATCCAATATTCATCGATGGATCTGGCACCAGTTTTGCTGACTGGTCCGCCACCGAAGGCGAAATCACCGCTTTCGCGCCGGAAGAAAACAAACCTCCGGCACCACTCGGTTCACCTCGCGGCATGTGCCGCGTCCCGAACTTCCCATTCGCAGCGCCGTCACGGCGCCTGTGCGGCGCGGCTATGTTCGCGCGTCGCCCGAACAAGGAGGCGCATCTTCATGATTCAACGTCCTGCCAGACTGATCGGCAGTCTCGTAGCCATCGGTGTTGTCGTCGCGTTGCCGTGCCGCGCGATCGACCCCGGCGCACTGCATCAGTACGCGCCCGATCTCGTCTACTACACGAAGCGACACCTGCTGCTCGTCGGCTATTCCATGGCGCTCGCGCTGCTGGTCGGCATCCCCGCCGGCGTAATGCTGAGCCGCCCATCGTTCGCGCGTCACGCCGAACGTTTCATGCAGATCTTCAACATCGGCAACACGATTCCCTCGCTGGCCGTGCTGGCGATCGCGCTCGGCATCTTCGGCATCGGCGATATTCCGGCGCTCGTGGCGTTGTTTCTCGCGTCGTTGCTGCCCATCACCCGCAATGCCTATGAAGGCATGAAGAACGTCTCGCCCGCATTGCGCGAGGCCGCACGCGGCCTCGGCATGACGGGCTGGCAATCGCTATTGCGCGTGGAGTTGCCTAACGCCATGCCGATCATCATCGGCGGCGTGCGCACGGCGCTCGCGATCAACGTGGGCAGTGCGCCGCTCGCCTATCTGATCGGCGCGGACAGTCTCGGCACGCTGATCTTTCCCGGCATCTATCTGAACAACCAGCAGCAGCTTTTGCTCGGCGCGGCGGCTACCGCGGTTCTCGCGCTGGTTCTGGACGGCATTGTCTCGGCCGGCAGCCGCTACCTGCTCGCGCGACGCGGGGTGACGGCATGACGAATCTGTTCAGACGTAGCCGCTGGATCGCCGCCGGCGCATTGCTCTTCGCGAGTATTCAAGCGAGCGCGGCGACGCTCGTACTCGGTGGAAAAAATTTCACCGAGCAGTACGTTCTTACCGAGATCACGTCGCAATACTTGCGCGCGAAGGGCTATACGATCGACGCCCGCACCGGCCTCGGCAGTACGCTGTTGCGTAGCGCGCAGGAGAACGGTCAGGTCGACATCACGTGGGAATACACCGGCACCGCCGCGATCGTCTACAACAAGATCACCGAGAAGCTCGATCCGAAGACGATGTACGAACGCGTAAAAGCGCTCGATGCGAAACGCGGCCTCGTGTGGCTCGACTGCTCGCCGCTGAACAACACGTACGCGCTCGGTCTGCCGGAGCAAGTCGCGCAGCAAACCGGCATTCGCACGATTTCGCAACTCGCGGCGAAGATGGCCGCGGAGCCGAACAAGAAGCACGTGTTCGCGATGGATGCGGAGTTCGCCAATCGCCCGGACGGCCTGAAGCCGCTCGAAGCCGCCTACGGCATGCAGTTCAGCCGCGCGGAAACGCGTCAGATGGATCCGGGCCTCGTCTACACGGCGTTGCATAACAACCAGGTGCCGATCGGACTGATCTACACGACGGACGGCCGCGTGAAGGGCTTCAACATCATGCCGCTCGAAGACGACCGCCACTACTTCCCCGCGTACAACGCCACACCGGTGGTGCGCAAAACGACGCTCGACCAGAACCCGCAACTCGCGCCGCAATTGAACGCGCTCTCCGACGCGCTGAACAACGACACGATGCTGGAGATGAACAAGCAGGTCGACATCGACGGCAAGCCGGTGCGCGAAGTCGCGGCGGAATTCCTGCGCACGCACAAGCTGCCCTGAGCGGAGATCTTCTTTATGACTGTATTCGACTATCTATCGGCCAACTGGCCTGAATTGCTGCAACTCACCGCGCAACACGTGTGGCTGGTGGGCATTGCGGTGGGCTGCGCGATTGTCGTCGGCGTACCCCTGGGCATCCTGATCAATCGGCACGAATGGCTGGCCGCGCCGCTGCTGAGCGTTGCCACGGTGGTGCTGACCTTGCCTTCCATCGCGCTGTTCGGCTTGATGATTCCAGTGTTCTCGCGCTTCGGCCAGGGCATCGGCGCGGTGCCGGCGATTACCGCGGTGTTCCTCTACTCGCTGCTGCCGATCATGCGCAACACCTACCTCGCGCTGCGCAACGTCGACGCCGGCATCAAGGAAGCGGGTATCGGCATCGGCATGACGGTGTGGCAACGGCTGCGCCTCGTCGATCTGCCGCTTGCCGTGCCGGTGATTCTCGGCGGCGTGCGCACGGCGGTGGTGATGAACATCGGCGTGATGACGATTGCCGCCGTGATCGGCGCGGGCGGTCTCGGCACGCTGATCATCCGCGCGATCGGCCAGAGCAACATGATGAAACTGTTGGTGGGCGCCGTGCTCGTGAGCGTGCTCGCGATCGTCGCCGACCTGCTGCTGCAAGCGCTGCAACGCTTGCTGACCCCGAAGGGAGTACAAAAGACATGATCGAACTCGACAAACTGACCAAGACGTTTACGCAGAAGGACGGCCAGCAGGTGAAGGCCGTCGACTCAGTGAGTCTGACTGTCGGCGAAGGCGAAATCTGCGTGTTTCTCGGCCCGTCGGGCTGCGGCAAGACCACCACACTGAAAATGATCAACCGTCTGATCGCGCCGACTTCGGGCCGTGTGCTGATCAACGGCGAGGACACCTCGGGTCTGAACGAAGTCGAATTGCGCCGTCACATCGGCTACGTGATCCAGCAGATCGGCTTGTTCCCGAATATGACGATCGAGGAGAACATCACGGTCGTGCCGCGCCTGCTCGGCTGGGACAAGAAACGCTGCCGCGAACGCGCCACGGAGTTGATGGCGATGGTTGCGCTCGATCCGAAGCAATATCTGAAGCGCTATCCGCGTGAGCTGTCGGGTGGCCAGCAGCAGCGCATCGGCGTGATTCGCGCGTTGGCCGCCGATCCGCCGGTACTGCTGATGGACGAGCCGTTCGGCGCGGTCGACCCGATCAATCGCGAGTCGATTCAGAACGAGTTCTTCCAGATGCAGCGCCAGTTGAACAAGACGGTGATCATGGTGAGCCACGACATCGACGAGGCGATCAAACTCGGCGACCGTGTGGCCGTGTTCCGCCGTGGTCAACTGGTGCAATACGATCATCCGGATACGTTGCTGGCGCATCCGCGCGATGAGTTCGTCGGCGCGTTCGTCGGTCAGGACAGCACGTTGAAGCGCCTCTTGCTGGTGAAGGCCGGCGACGCCGCCACTCAGCCCGAAACCGCGCATGCCGACATGCCGGTCGCGCGCGCCTTCCAGATGATGGACGACAGCGACAACCGCTATCTGACCATCGTCGACGACAAGCAGCAGGCGCTCGGTTACGTGACGCGCCGCGCGGCGCGTGCGGGCCAGGGCGTGTGTGGCGACCATCTGTCCGCGTTCAAGGCGACGGTCAGCGCGGACGAGCATCTGCGCATCGTGCTGTCGAAAATGTACCAGTTCAATTCGTCATGGATGCCGGTGCTGGATGGCGACGGCCGTTACGTCGGCGAGGTCACGCAGGATTCGATTGCGGACTATCTGAGTTCGGGCCGCTCGCGCCGGCAGACGGGCCAGCCGGCGATCGTGTCGCCTGCTGTGGCCGCGGCGGAAGCGGCGGCCGTGCAGGCTGCGACTGCTGATCACGGGTGAAACTCGCCAATTAACAAAGCGGTGTGAGCGCGGCGTCGCGAGTCGAATCGAGCACCGGCCACAGCGATGATTCGATCGGCTGCGCCGCCGCCGTTCTCACCATCCCCGGCGCGCTTTCGAATACCTCGACGAGCCAGTCGACGAAAGCGCGCACACGCGGCGAAATCTGCCGGCTCTTCACGTACGTCACTGAAACGGGCACCGGCGCGGGTCTGCACTTCGGCAACACTTCGACCAACTGTCCTGACGCAAGATACGGCGCGGCAACAGCGCGTCCAGGCTGAATCAGGCCGAGGCCGTCGAGTCCGCAGGCGAGGTAAGTGTGTTCGTCGTTCACCTGGATGAAACTGTCCATCTTCACCTTGCTGGGTCGCGCCGCGACGCTGAAGTCGAAGTCCATACGGCGGCCGGTTTGCGTCGATAGCCAGTGCACGGCGATGTGATCCGAGAGGTCGTCGAGATGTCGCGGCTCGCCGAATTGCGCGAGATATGCTGGGCTCGCACAAGTCACGCGTTCGATCAAACCGAGGCGGCGCGCGAGCAGGCGTGAATCCGGCAACTCGCCCAGTTCGATGCTGCAATCCACGCTCTCACCAACCAGATCGAGCGATCGATGCTGCACGCCGAGCGCCAGTTCCACATGCGGATGCTGCGCATGAAATGCGGCCAACGCAGGCACCACGATCGACGCCGCGATCATGCCCGGCATGGCCACGCGCAAGCGGCCGCGCAAATTTTCCGGCCGATTGAAAAGGCCCGATTCGACCTCTTCGATTGCCGCGAGTATCTGTGCGCAGCGTTCGTAATAGGCGGCGCCTTCGGCGGTCAGCGTGACCTTGCGCGTCGTGCGCACCAGCAGTTGCACGCCGAGCAGCGACTCGAGCGCCTGCACAGTCGTGGTCGCGGTGGCGCGCGGCACTTCTAGCGATTCCGCGGCCCGCGTAAAGCTGCTCGTATCGACGATGCGTACGAATATCCGCATGGCCTGCACGCGATCTATCACGATGCTTCTCCGGTCGAGCGCGGCTGCTGGCGTATCAATCCCGCCGCGAGCAGCGGCGCGATCGCAAAGATCGCGAACAGCCACGGCGCGGTCTGTTGCGCGCCCTGCAGCGCGGGCAGCGTGGTGAGACCCGCGCCGTTCGCGATAAGGCCCGCGAGCGCCGAACCGAGCGCCATCGCGAAGAGTTGAATAGTGGTGATCGAAAGCGACGCGAGGTTCTCCTCGCCGGATTGCGCGGCGGTGAATACGCGTGTCAATAGATGCGGCCAGCCGATCCCGACACCCAGTCCGACGCTGACGAGCGCGGCGCACAGTGTCAGCGTTCCGCTAACGCTGCCGAACAGGCCGGCTTGCGGCATCAGCCACGCGAGCGTGGCGAGACCGAGCGCTTCGACGATCGGACCCGCGCGGCTCAAGCGTTGCGCGGCGATGGCGGAACGTCCGGCGCTGAACATGGAACCGACCGACCAGCCGGCCGCGATCAAGGCGGTCAGATAACCGGCCGCAAGCGGCGAGCGGCCATGAATCGTTTGCAGAAAATACGGCAGGAAGATTTCACTGGTCACGCCGATGCCGAGCAGGCTCATACACGCATAAATGCTGCCGATGCGCGTGCGAATCGAATACGAGCCGCTCGGCAACAGGCGCGTACGCGTGCTGTCGCGTTCGAGTCTTGCGAGCAGCCAGACGAAGCCCAGGCCGCCCGCAACGCCGATGGCGTTCCACACGATCTCCTTACTCAAGGCGGCAAGCGAAATCGCCAGAACGGATGCGCTAAGCAGCACGACCTTGAGCAACGGAATGGACGTGGCCGCCGCGCCGGTAGCGTGCTCGCCGCCCACCTCGCGATGCACGATCACGGCGAGCAACAGGATAGCCGGCAGCAGGACCCAGAACGCGAGCCGCCAGTCGCCCAGTTCCGCGAAGACGCCGCCGAGCGCGGGCCCGCACAACGTGGCAACGCCCCACATGCCCGACACCAGTCCCATCGCGCGCGGCCAGAGGCGCTCGTCGAACACGATGCGAATCAGCGCATAGCTGAGCGCGAGCAGAATGCCGCCGCCGAGACCTTGCAGCGTGCGCCCGGCCAGCATCCACGGCATGGAAGGCGCGCTCGCACAGACGACAGTGCCCAACGCGAACACGGCGAGGGCGCTGAAGTAAGCGACGCGCGCACCGAGCACCGCCAGCAGACGCACTGACAAAACCGAACCCAGAATCGACGCGACCACGAATAGCGTGGTGTTCCACGCATACAGTTCGAGTCCGCCGATGTCGCGCACGACCGAGGGCAGGACCGTCGTCGCGACATAGACGTTGGTGGCGTGCAGCGCGACGCCGCCGGCCAGTCCCAACGCCCGCCAGCCGTTGCTGCCACTGAGAAGATCGCTCCATGCGGGCGCATTCGATTGCAGATTTTTCATGTCGTGGACAGCCGTGCGAGGCTGGCTTATTATGCAAGTATTGGCTTGGATAATAATGGCACTCCATGAGATATGCAAATGAAAGCTTGGAAAATTCACCGGGCGTCGCGTCGGCAGCGACGACAGCCGGACCGGTGGATCGCATCCTGAATCTGCTGAAAGTGCAGGGGCCGTTGTCTACGGCGTCGATCGCGGGTGAACTCGATATCACCGTCGAGGCGGCGCGCCAGCAAATCCAGAAGTTGTTGAGTGGCGGTTTGATAGCAGGGCGTCAGGCTTCGCAAGCGGGTCCGGGGCGGCCGAGCCAGAGTTGGGCTCTGACGGAAGTGGGCAACGCGCGTTTTCCCGACACGCATCCGCAACTGACGGTGCAATTGCTCGGCTCGATTCGTCAGCTATTCGGTGAAGCGGGTCTCGACAAGTTGATCGACCAGCGCGCCATCGAAACGCGCGCGAATTATCTGGCCGCGCTCAAGCCGGTCAAAGGCCTCAAAGCGCGGCTTGCGAAGCTGGCGGAAATCCGCAGCGCCGAGGGCTACATGGCGGAGTTGCAAAAAGACGGGCGCGACTGGCTGCTGCTCGAAAACCATTGCCCGATTTGTGCGGCGGCGCGAACCTGCCAGGGATTTTGCCGCACGGAGTTGCAACTCTTTGCGGAGATTGTGGGCGAAGACGGTTCGATCGAGCGCGAGGAACATGTGTTGGCGGGCGCGCGCCGGTGTGCTTATCGCATCCGCGTGAAAGGCAAATAGCACCGTATTCGTGCGTCGGCTTATGCGCTTCGAATGGTTTGTGTAATTCAACATTTAACACGATTTTTTTATCAATATATTTCCGATTTTTCTATGCGAGGATAAAGCGTCAAATTTTACGCATGCGTGATTACCCATCGATCCGCATGCGCGCGAATGCGCGCCAGACATGCCAGCTGTACGCGCTTCGTGCCTCGCAAGGAAATACCGTCGTGACATTGTTCTCTCGCCTGGGCGTGGCCGCTGTTATCTTCAGCAGCTTTATTCCATTGAATACGTCAGCGCAATCGCAACTCAATTACACCACTTCATGGATCGGCAATAGCTTTGGTTTCGGCGACGGCAAATGGATGCAGCAGGATATTCAGGCCATCAGCGTCGGCGCCGATGGCACCGTGTACACCAATGCGCCCTGGGACGAAAGCGGCAGTGAAATCGCCGCTTATCGCGCGGGCGACAAGATTGCCGTAGCCGGCTCGACACATGGCTGGGGCGCGGCCGGTGGCGACGCGGTCGCGGTGAATCACACGTATCTGTATGCGGCGATGTCGATCGGTAACGAAAGCAACGCCCTGGTCGGCGCGGATTATCCCGCAGCCAACCTGACCTGGTACGGCATCACGCGCCGCACGCTCGCCAATCTGGCGACCGGCGCGCCGTTCAGCGGCGGCATCGGCAATAGCGCCAATGCGACGAAGAACAGCTTTGTGCCGCTCGACACGGTAACGACCGGCAACGACGCGAGCATTCGCGGCATGGCCGCCACCGACAGCGAACTCTACGTGGCCGATACGTACGCGAACCGGATCGTCGTGTTCGACGCGAATTCGATGCAGCGTTTGCGCTCGTGGAACGTGACGTCGCCGGGACGCATCGCGGTGGATACCGATTCGACGCTGTGGGTGATGAGCGGTATCTCGTCCGGAAGCCTAACTATCCAGCACTACGCCGCGAACGGCACGGCGCTCGCCGGCACATTGACACTGCCCGCGGGCGCCGTGCCGGCCGACATCGCGGTTACGCCGGCGGGGCAAATCCTCGTTGCGGACAATGGCCCGTCGCAGCAGATTCTGGTCTTCAACAAGGACGGCAACGGTCAGCCGCAAGCGGCCGCGCCCATCGGCACGCGCAACGGCATCTTTCACGCGGTCAAAGGCGTGCCGGGCAATTGGCGCTTCAACGGCATGACGGGCATCGGTGTCGATCCCGCGGGCAACCTGTATGTCGCGCAGAACGGCGAAGGGCCGCGGCCGGTCGGATCAGCATCGGTCGGACAAGGCGCGGTGCTCGAAAGCTACGTGTACAGATCGCACGCCCTCAATTGGCGCCTGTACGGTCTGACGTTCGTCGATGGCGCCGCGTTCGATCCCGCCACGCCCAATTCCGTCTACACCGGCTCGAAGCGCTTCACGCTCGACTACAGCCAAGCCGTCGGTCACGAATGGTCGTATGCGGGTTTCACGCTCGACCGTTTCGACTATCCGGACGACCCCGCGTTTCATCAGCCACGCGGTGTGCGCGGCGAGCCGATGGTGCGTCGAATCAACGGTCAGCGGTTTCTCTATACGCTGGATCCGGGCGCGCATTATCTGAACGTTTATCGCTTCGACGCCGCCCACGGTGAAATGGCGATTCCATCGGGCCTGCTCGCGCAGAATCCGCTGCCCGGTACATGGCCCGCAGCGCAGCCCGCGTATGGCGAATGGCTGTGGCGTGACAGCAATGGCAACGGCAGCGTCGACGCCAGCGAGATCAGCAGCAATCCGTCGACCGGAAGCACGGTCGGCAACGGCTTCTGGTGGATCGACACGCCAGGCAATGTCTGGCTCGCCACGCCGTTGAGCGGCATCCGCGAAATGCCGCTGCAAGGTCTCGATTCCGCCGGCAATCCAATCTACACGTACGCCAGCTCGAAGATGTTCGCGATGCCGCAACCGTTCACGCGGATTGCGCGGATCGTCTACATCGCGGCGACCGACACGATGTATATCTCCGGCTTCACGAGCGCGATTCCATGGGATGCGACGCATTGGAAAGAGGCAGGCCCGGTGCTCGCGCGTTATGACAACTGGAGCTCCGGCACGCCGACGCAGCAGTACGCGATCTCACTGCCCTGGAACACGCAAAGCAATCCGCAAACGACGACCGTGGGCGTCGCGGTGGCCGGCAATTACATCTTCGTAGCGGAGCTGTACACGCAGAGAGTGGATGTCTACGACGCGCGCACCGGCCAAGTGGCCGGTTATATGACGCCGGGCGCGAGCGTCGGTAACACGAGCGGTTGGGTGGACGTGTATCTCGGCATCAGCGCGGTGCAACGCGACAACGGCGAGTACGTCGTGCTACTCGAGGACGACGCCCGCGCGAAAATTCTGATGTATCGATGGACGCCTTGACGCCGGTCGCATGCGTGCAGATCACGAATAGACGGCAACGCACGATCGGTATATAACAACATGAAAGGATGGCTTGTTCACCGCTGCATCAACAGGAGCGAAGTTTCATCATGACGCAAGACGTAACGCCTAAGCCGCCCACGGGCGACCGGCCCGAGCTGGAAAACCTCGACGCAGCGCTCAGTCACGTGGATCAGCAGGTTTCGTCGGGCAGCATTGCATCCGGCGCCGCAAAGGGCATTCTGTATAGCCTGATCGAAACGCTCGGCACGTTCGTCGGCGATCCCGATTTGCCGGAGCATGCACGTTCCGGTTACGAAGGTCTACTGGAAGCCGCTCGCGAGCTGCGCGCGAAGCTGGATCACTAAAGGCGACAGCGCGTTGCCGGTGGGCGGCGCGGTTCACATCGGCATGCCTGCCGATGTCGAATGGCCGTTGCCTATGCTCGACGTGACGGCATTGCGTGGTTGCGATTCGTCATCGTAATTGGCCACTGCATTTCGGCGCCGCCGATGTCTATGATAAAAAGGCGCACTGTCTCCAACATTGCGCCTTTTTTATGCTCTCTGCGTCTGCTATCGCGTTGCTGGCCGTCGGCATTATCGTCGTGCTGATTACGCCCGGCCCCACGAATACGCTGCTTGCGGCGGCCGGCTTGCGTCAGGGCGTGCGGGGTTCACTGCCGTTGATCGCCGCTGAACTGGCGGGTTATTTAATCTCGATCTCGGTGTGGGGGCATTTCCTCGTCCAGGCGGCGCATGCGCTGC
This sequence comes from Paraburkholderia phytofirmans, assembly GCF_046028095.1. Taxonomy (GTDB): domain Bacteria; phylum Pseudomonadota; class Gammaproteobacteria; order Burkholderiales; family Burkholderiaceae; genus Paraburkholderia; species Paraburkholderia phytofirmans_A. The sequence goes on along the minus strand of NZ_JAQQDJ010000004.1, from coordinate 82,808 downwards.
CGTGGTTGCCCTCGCTGTTGCGCGTGGCGGCCGGCCTGTACATCGCCTATCTCGCCGTCGACATGTGGCGCGCCGCGGTCGCCTTGCCCGACTCGGCACAGCGAGCGAGCGGCATGCGCACGTTGTTCGTGGCGACGCTGCTCAATCCGAAGGGCTTGCTGTTCGCCGGCACGATCTTTCCGGCTATCGCTTTTGCGCACCTGCCGGCCTACGCCTTCTCCATGCTGATGTTCGCTTGCCTGCTGGTGCCGATCGCGCTCGCGTGGATCGCGTTCGGCGCGGCGCTCGGCAGCGGCAAGCTCAGCTGGCTCAATCCGGTAAAGATGCAGCGCGGCGCTTCGATCGTGCTCGGTGTGTTTTCCCTGTCGCTGGCGTGGGCGGCGCTGCATTGAGTGTCACGTTGATGCGGCGCTCAGGCAGCCACGCTGTCGTCCAGGCTGGCACCGACGTTTAACGCGTCGAGCCATTCCGGCGGCGCGGACGTGATTTCCAGTTGCGGCGTGCCATGCCAATCCGCGCAGCGTTGCAACGCGCGCCGCAGATCGCCGGCGAGACGCGCGCTCAGACGCACGCCCGGTTCGATGTGCAGCGACTTGAGTTCAAACACGCCTTGAGTCCGGTGCGCTTTCGCATCCACGCGGCCGACCAGACGGCCGCGGCTCAGCAGCGGCAACACGAAGTAACCGTATTTGCGCTTCGCCGCTGGCGTATAGCATTCGATCGCGTAGTCGAAGTCGAACAGCGCCGCCGCGCGCTTGCGGTCCCACACCACCGGATCGAACGGCGACAAGACCGTCGTGACCGTCGAGGTGAGTTTGCCGCTCGCGGCATCGTCGAGTATCGCGGCGAAGTCTTGATGCACGTACGTGTCCTGCTTCCACCCTTCCACGCGCACCGGAATCAGCTCGCCCTGGTCGGCGAGCGCATGCAGTTCGTCGCGATACGGGTGACGCGGCAACCGGTAGTAATCGGCGACCCAATCGGCGCGCGCGACGCCGAGCGCACGGCAGGTGCGGCGTAACACGGCGTCGGTCACGGTGTGCGCGGGCGGCAGATCGCGCGCGTCGTCCCAAGCCGGCAGCACGCGTTCGGTCAGATCGTAGACGCGATGAAAATTGCGCCGCTCGGCCACCATCAATTGCCCGATCGCGAACAGCACTTCCAGATGGCGTTTCTCCGGCTTCCAGTCCCACCAGCCGTTGCCCTTGCCCGCCTCGCGGGCAAAATCCGCGGAGCGTACCGGACCCGTCGCGCGAATGTGGGCGAGCAGCTTGTCAATTTCCTTGCGATGTTTCTTGTGCCACTCGGCCGCGTATTTCCAGCCCATGCCGCTTGGATCGAGCATGCGATGGCGCAGCAGGCCGTAGTCTTCGATCGGCACGAAACAGGCCTCGTGCGACCAGTATTCGAACAGCTTGCCTTCGGCGAGATGCTCGTCGAGCCATTGCGGCGGATAAGCGCCGAGCCGGCTGAACAACACGAGATAGGGACTGCGCGCGACGACGTGGATCGTGTCGATCTGCAATTGCGCCATGCGGCGAATCGAGTCGAGCACGTCGGCTTTGACGGCCTTGCGGCGCGGCGGCGTCAGCAAACCTTGCGCGGCCAGATGCAGGGTGCGGGCGGCGGAAAGCGAAAGAGTCTTCACGCGGGCGTCGATCAGTGAGTGACTGCGAAGGGGGCCGGCACGAGGCCCGGCCTGGATCAGCAGCCGCTACTGTAGCGTGAAGCGCTTGAACTTGCCTTTACCAGCCGCGCCCGTGATGCCGATCCCAGCCGCGATGACGGCCATGATCGTGATGCCAGTGACGGCGGTCGCGATAGTAGTCGTCCCGGTAGCCGTAACCGTAGACCGGTTGGGGCGCGTAGACGACCGGCGGCGGCGCATAGACCGGCGGCGCTGCGTACACCGGACCCGGCGTATTGACGAACACGCCGACATCTACCCGTGCCGAGGCGGCAGTCGATGCGCAGGCGGCGGCCAGGCCGAAGGCGGCGAAAACGATCGCGCGTTTGAACATGCTTGTCTCCTGTCGAATGGCTGACGACGATATTACGAGACAGAAAGACAAGCAGGTGCAACCAGTTGAAGGCGTGTGTAACAGCAGGTTACCCGCCGGTGGTTGCGAGGCCGGCGGGTTTCAGACCGTCCAGATATTCAGGCGCCCAGCGCGACCGCTTCTCCCGCCGACACCGCCAGCAATTCATGAATCTGCGCGACCACGGCGGCGCCTTCGCCGACAGCCGCCGCCACGCGTTTGGTCGAGCCGGCACGGGCGTCGCCGATCGCGTATACGCCCTCAACCGTCGTCGCGAGATCGCAGACCGAGGCGCCGTCGGCGTTCACGCCGGTCAGCACGAAACCTTTCTCGTCGAGCTTGACGCCGCAGGTGCGCAGCCAGTCGGTGTTCGGGTCCGCACCGGTGAAGAGGAACAGATGGCGCGTGTCGAAATGATCGGTGCCGTCGGGCAACGGTTTTTTCAGCGCAACCGACGACAAACCGCTGTCGTCGGAATCCAGCCGGCCGATCTCCGAATTCGGATGCACGAACACGTTCGGCAGCGAGCGGATCCGGTCGATCAGATAGCGCGACATGGTGGCTTCGAAGCCGCTGCGCCGGATCAGCACGTGGACCTTGGCCGCATGCGTCGCCAGATAGACGATCGCCTGGCCGGCCGAGTTGCCGCCGCCCACCAGCACGACTTCCTGACGCTTGCACAGCTTGGCTTCGACCGGCGACGCCCAGTAGTAGACGCCGCGCCCTTCGAAACGATCCAGCCCTTCGAGCGCCGGACGCCGGTAGACCGCGCCGCTCGCGATCACAATCGCGCGCGCCGTGATATGTCCTCCGCACTTCAATTCAAGCCGATGCGGCCGGTCCGCGCAATGCAGCGCCTTCACGTTGACCGGAATCGCGACGTGCGCGCCGAATTTTTGCGCCTGCACGAACGCGCGGCCTGCCAGCGCCTGGCCGGAGATGCCGGTCGGAAAGCCGAGGTAGTTTTCGATCCGCGAGCTTGCGCCTGCCTGGCCGCCCGGCGCGCGGCTGTCGAGCACGATCACCGACAAGCCTTCGGAGGCCGCGTACACCGCGGTGGCGAGCCCGGCCGGCCCGGCGCCGACGATCGCGACGTCGTACACATGCGCATCGTCGAGATCGGGCAGCAAGCCAAGGCACGTGGCGAGTTCCGGCATGCTCGGATGACGCAGCACCGAGCCGTCCGGACAGATCACCAGCGGCATGTCTTCTTTTTGCGCGGCGAATTGCTCGATCAGACGCAACGCATCTTCGTCGCGTTCGTCGATCACGGAATGCGGATGGCCGTTGCGCGACAGGAAGCCTTGCAGCATGACAAGCCGCGCGTCGTTGCTGTTGCCGATCAGGATCGGGCCGCCCGCGCCCTTTTCGATCAGCGATACGCGCCGCAAGATCAGTGCGCGCATGATGCGCTCGCCGAGTTCCGCTTCGGCGACGATCAGCGCGCGCAGCCGCTCCGGCGGAATCAGCAATGCTTCCACCGATCCGATCGCCATGCCGTTGACCAGCGCGGGCCGTCCCGACAGCTGACCGACTTCGGCAAGGAAATGCCCGGCGCCATGTTCGTTGATCAGCACTTCGCGGCCGATGCCGTCGCGCTGATACACCTTCACGCGCCCTTCGAGCACCACGAACATGCCGGGACCGGTGAGGCCGGTTTCGAAGAGCAGTTCACCGGACTTCCAGTGGCCGACTTCGCCGAACTTGCGCAGACGGCCGATTTCGGCACACGTGAGCGCGGGGAACATCTGATGCATGCGCGTCGAGAGCGACGAAAACGGCGCGTCGGGGACGACGTCTGGTTGTGGCACGTCTGGTCGTGGCACTTCAGGTTGCTGCACTTCAGGTTCTTGAGTCGAAAGCATTGAACCGCTCCTTCGGTGTTCATTGATGGATCGAACGAGGGGCGAAGCGGCGCGGCGCCCGCAGGCGCAAACCCAGTTGCGCTGCTTGCGCTACACGGCCTTCGGCGCGACGTCGTCGACCGCCACTTCGGGCGGCGGCATGTTGGGCAGCGATTCCACCGGCTTGCCCGAGTCGCGCCAGGCTTCCATGCCACCGCGCAACGGCAGCACGTCGGAGAAGCCGGCTTCGTTCAATTGCTTGGCCATCCATGCCGCGGAAATTTCATTCGGGCAGGAACAGTAAATCACCAACTTCTGATCGTGCGGATAGGTCGCGACGATCTCGTCGAGTTGCCGCTCGTCGGCGAATTGCGAGCCCGGAATTACAAACGGATCGAGCTTGCGTTTCTCGTTAGAACGGATGTCGAACAGCACCGGTGTATTCCCGGCCCTCACGAGCGCGGCCAGTTCGTCGACTTCGATGCGCGCGGACGCGAGATTGGCAATCGCCTGACGCCGGCGTATCCAGCGATACGCGGCGTACGCCAGCAGCAAAGCCCCCGCGACCAGCGCGGCCGTGCGGCCGAGGCGCCCGGCCAGCGCGAACAGCATGTCGATCTGCTTGGCGAACAACGCGCCGATGATCAGGCCGGTGCCGGACCACAACGCGGCGCCGATGCTGTCGTAAGTGAGGAACGTGCGGTAGCGCGTGCCCATGGCGCCCGCCATCGGGATCGAAACGATCGACAGTCCCGGCACGAACTTGGCCACGGCCAGCACGCGCACGCCCCAGCGGCCAAAAAAGCGTTCGGTCTTTTTCACGCAGGTGTCACGCGAGAGCGACAGCCGGCAAATCGTTTTCAGCGTATTGCCACCGTACATACGGCCGGCGAAATACCACGCGCTGTCGCCGATCAGCGTTGCGAATATCGACAGGATGAGCACCGGCGCCAACTGCGTGCCCACAGAACCAGGATGCATGGCGGCCATCGCCCCGAACAGCACGAGCGACGGCATCGCCGGAACCGGCAGCCCGATCGAGGCGGCGAGCACGTTTACGAACACGAGCGCCGGCCCATATTGCTCGACGAGATCATGTAGCATCGGCTTACATCCGCGGCCCTTTCGGGCGCGGCGCAGGTAGGAAATGCAAAGGAGAATGCAAGGATTATGGACGCATTTTCAAGACGTGCAAACGCCCTGAAAAGTAGCCCTTTACTTGGGTATGGAAAGCGCTATCTCAAGTGCACTGAGCCACTTGAAAGACGCATTAGCACTGCGACCTGCACAAACCGAAATGGTGCAAATGTCGCGCGATATGCGGGAGCGGAAATATTGCCCGATTGACGTCCGCAGACGCCAGCCCAGCAAGCAATTAGAGACTGGAGACGCTAAAGCGCCACGCGGCATTTGCACCAGAGATGCAATGCCGCGTGATGGATTTCATTGACGATGATTGTGCTGTTCGCCCGGCAATTCGGCGCCGTGTGCGCGAATTGCGGCAATCAGTTCGGCCGGCGTGATTTCGTAGCGCACTTCGCGGTGTATACCTGGCTTGCGCTCATCGACTTCGATCAAAAGAATGCCTTTGCCGTCTTCTGTCGATTCGAGGCGCAGCGAGCGAAGTTCGCGCGCCGTTGCGTCGTCGTATTCGGTGAGCAGGGCCATTGACCCGGAAGACCCGGTAGTGCGCATCGAAGTTGTCCTCGTTCCGTTGTTGATTGAACCATTGTACGGGCAGGATAGGGCGGCGTCTGTCGCGCCGCCGTCACGTTTGCGCCGTTCACCTGCCTGCGTGGCTTGCGCCGCCAAGCGCGTGGACTGGCGCGGCCCGCCGGGCAGCGCCTATCGTGACGTCCCGCCGTGACAACCAGTTTAACGCGACTGCAGGTCACGACGGATGCATTTTTCGTGCCCCGTGCCGGTGCGATCCTTCTCCATGAATGTCACGCGGTTGACGCGCGCTCCGGTTAGGGGAATTGGGCGGGACGCGGCGTAGTCTGCGGCTCGCGCATCGCGTCCAGATCGTTGAGTTCGGCAACGCGCAGCGGTGCGTCGGCGGCGAGGAAAAACTCGTCGAGCTGCGGCGGGGCGGCCTCTGTGCCGCTCAGCATCGCGTGAACTTGTCCGCGATGATGAATCTGATGGACGAAAACATGCGGCAGTACGCTGCCGATCTGCTCGCGTTGCACCCCGACCGACGGTCCACGGTCGATCTGGACTTCGCGTGGCAGATCGTCGTCAGTCAGCGATTCGCAGAAGGCGAGCAGTTGCTGATCGCTCCGCGCTTGTGCATCCCACAGGTCGGCTGCGCGCGGATAGGGCAGTTCGTTATCGAAAATGGTGAGGCCTGCGCCGCCGCCGATCAGCGCGTCGAAGTAGTAACGGTCCACCAAGAGGATGTGATTCCACGTGAGCTGCAACGACGGGAAGAAGCTCACCCTGCGTTCGGCGAACGCTTCGTCGGTCAATGTGAGGCAGGCGCGGTAGAGGCGCAGGTTCGACCATGCGTTGTTGCGCGCCATGGCGGCAAGGTGTGAAGACAGCGGATTGACGCGTGGCGGGTCGTCGGAAGGGATCACGTCGGCCTCCGGTGGCGGGAATCGGCATGAGAGCATGCGCTTACGCGTCTTCGTGGCGGCGCGTGGTGCGAGAAGGGAAGCGCTGACCTTAGCGTAGCATCGCATCGCATCGCATCGCGCCGCTTCGCTTCGCTTCGCGCGAGGCAAAGGTCTCGCGGCGAGCTTGCGAGAATGTGCTCCCGTATTTCCTCACCGTTCACCTGATCTGCTGCACTCGCAGCGGCGCAAGAGCGAATGCGCAACCTCGACAATCCTCAACTGCGTAAACACCAGCGCACCAGCGCCAGCCTCAAAAAAAAATAGGCCCGTCCACGGAGGGGGCGGGCCGCTAAACGCCGTTGTTACTCGGGTCAGCCTGCCCTTGCAAACAACTGGGCGCTGACGAAGCCATCGTGCTGCGTCAATACTGGACTGTCGAGGTGGGAGTAACGCCGATCTATCAGATCAATGCAGCTTCTTCCTGCTCAGCATCATCTGCGATGACGGGCGCGCGGTGTCGTTTGATCTCAGGCGCGGGCGTTAGCGCTGCATCGGCGGTGAACGCCTCACGCTTCGTGCCGCCAACGTGTCGCGCCGGCGCTGCGTCGGCGACGGTGAATAGCCGCACGGCTTCATCCAGCACGTCCGCCTGTTCCGCGAGGCGCTGCGCAGTGGCCGCCGCCTGCTCGACGAGCGCGGCGTTCTGCTGCGTGGCGCCGTCCAGATGCGAGACCGCCTGATTGACCTGGCGAATTCCTTCGGCCTGTTCGCTGCTCGCGTTCGCCACGTCGACGATGATCGACGACACGCGGCCCACCGCTTCGTCGATCACGCGCATTTGCGATGTTGTCCGTGCAACCAGTTCGGTGCCGGCCGCGACTTCGGACGCGCTTGCTTCGACCACGGACTTGATTTCCTTCGACGACGCCGCGCAACGTTGCGCCAGCATGCGCACTTCGCCCGCGACGACGGCGAACGAACGGCCTGCTTCGCCCGCCCGCGCCGCTTCGACGGCCGCATTCAACGCGAGGATATTGGTCTGGAACGCGATGCCGTCGATCACACCGGTAATGTCGGCGATACGCCGCGATGCCGCGGTGATGCCCGCCATGGTCTGCTCCACCTGGCCGGCAATCTTGCCGCCGACCGCGGCCGCCGCCTGGGCGTCCCTCGCCAGATCGAGCGCGCGCACGGTGGCATCGGCGTTGGCTTGGACCGTCGTGGTCAGTTCTTCCATGGTAGCGGCGGTTTCTTCGAGCGACGCCGCCTGCAATTCCGTGCGTCGCGCGAGATCGACATTGCCGCTGGATATCTCGCGCGCGTTGTCCAGCATGCCGGTGATCTGGGCGCGCACGTCGTAGACGATCGCCGCGAGATTCGCCTTCAACTGATTCAGCGCTTGCAGCACGTCGCCGAGGTCGTCGTGGCGCGCGATCTGCAGATCGGCGGTCAGATCGCCGGCGGCGAGACGCGTGGCGAATCCCGACATATCACGGATCGGTGCGGCGAGTTGTCGCGTCAGCATCTGCCACGAGGCGATGCTCACCGCCGTGGCGACGCCGAACCCGATCCAGAACGGCGCGGGCGGCGCGCCTTGCCATGCTGCGAGCCCCGTCAGCAGCAGCGCCAGCGGCGTGATCGCGTAGCCGATCGCCGCGCGCGTAGCGACCGGCAGACCCATCAGCGCCTGCAGACGCCCCAGCACGCCGGTGCGCACCACCACCCCGCGACGCAACCGCACGCCGCGGGACTCGCCGCTGCGCATGCGTGCGTAGAGTGCTTCGGCGGCGCGCACCGCAGCGCGTTCCGGTTTCACACGCACGCTCAAATAGCCGACGACCGCGCCTTTCTCGACCACCGGCGTGACATTGGCGTGCACCCAGTAGTGATCGCCGTTCTTGCGGCGGTTCTTCACGAGCGCAGTCCAGGGACGGCCGTCGCGAATCGTCGCCCACATGTCGGCAAAGGCTTCGCGCGGCATGTCCGGATGACGGATCAGGTTGTGCGGCTGACCGGTCAGTTCGTCGCGTGTAAAGCCCGAGACCGCGATGAAGGCCGGATTGCAGTACTGGATGCGGCCGGTCAGATCGGTCGCCGAAACAAGCATGTGTGACGACGGGAATTCGTACTCGTGCCCGGTGACAGGCTGGTTGTTGCGCATGGCTTTCCTTGCTGTGCTAGCCGGCGCGTTGGCGCGGCGCTTACATGTTTGCAAGGAATAACGGCAATTGACCCTGCGGTCTTGAGGGTTTCCCAGTAAACCACTCAGGTTTAGGCAAGCCGAAGCCGTTATTGCAGGGTTGTTTGACGCATCGTGGATGGTCGCGTGAAACAGTGCCGGATGCGTCGCGCGATGCCTTCAAAAGGACTACACTGCGCCGGTACAAGGACTGCGGACGCATCGAGTCCTCGGTTCCGCAGCGGTCCGCCTGCGCGAATTTGCCACCCACGCGCCACACTCGCGAGCTGATGCAGAAAATCCTCGACCGTACTCAAGAGTCATTAGCGCAGGCTTTCGCCACGCTCGCGCAGAACGCGAAGCGCCAACAGCGGCTCTACCTGGTGACGATCGGTTCGCTCATGCTGATCGTGCTGATCTTCTCACTGGTGCTGATTGTCGTCGCCGGGCTCAAGCAACTCGAGTATCGCCGGGCCCTCGCGTCGCAGAACGCCACCGATATCTCTCTGCTCATCCACCAGGAGGAGTCGTTTTTGCGGCGCGCCGCGTTGACGCTCGATTATTACTATGGCCCAGCCGGCGGGCGGAGCGCGCCGGATGCTATTCAGCAAGCGATCCTGAAGACCGGCGTAGCGCTCGGCAAGACAGACGGTGCGGACTCAAATTTCGACATTGTGGTCGGTGAAACCACGCGCAACGCGTGGGGCTCTCAATTGGGCGAAAAACTCGGGCGCCTCTACGAAGCGGCGCAATCGACGCTCGTGACCCAGCAGGCTTTTGAACTGCAGCAACGCGCAACGCTGATAGGGTTGAAGGAAGACTATGCAGCGATTCTGCCTTCGCTGACTCAACCGCTCGCGGCCCAAACCAGCGGGCCCAATCAGGCCGCAATGCCCGCGCCGCAACCGGCGCTTGCGAGCTTGGTGCGCGAGACGCTCGAGCGCCGGATCGAGGCGCAAACCGGCAGGCGCGTGCCGCGAAAAGGCGAACGTATCTGGCTCGGACCGTATCATGATCCGCTACAGAATGGCGCGGTGATTTCCGTGGTGAGCGCCTACTATGACGGCGACACGCCGACCGTGCTGATCAGCACGAGCTTTCCGCTGGACGCGCTGGCATTGCATCTGGCGCCGCCTGACAACGAGGGCGTGAATCTGCTGATGACGGTGGACCACCGCATCGCCGTACCGTCGAGGCCGCTCGACGCATCGGTCATCAACCTGGTGCAACGGGCAGTAGCCGCTACCCCAACCCAGATCTTTCACTACAGCCGTGAAGGCGTGATTTTTCACGAGCCATTGGGGTTGGGCTTCGGCCTTCTGGTCGGCTACGTGCCTTGGGGCGCGCTGGCCGTCGCACTCGGCTGGCAATTGGCGGTGATAGGTTGCCTGACGGCGCTCATCCTGATGGCGATTGCGCTGATGGCCCGCTATTTCGGGCTGCGCTTGCTGCGCAATTCGTTTACGGAGACTTCACGCGCGCTGCAAAGCGAGATGCTCAACCACATTCTGGTTAGCGCGACGCCGGTCGGTTTGTGCATTGTCCGGCAGAGCGACTATTCGGTCCTGACCACCAACGCGCTTGCGATCGAGTTGCTCGGGATCGAGGCCGATGGCAACCGGCTTCCGCCGCATATCGTCGGCGAATTCCTGGTTCAGGCGCCGGATCAGCCGTCGGCCATGTCGTATGCGCGGGTGGCTGCCTTCGTCGCGCCCGCGCGGCCGGCGCAGATGCCGGCTCAGTCTTTGCATCAATCGCCAATGGAACAGCGAAACGAGCCGCAAACCTCGCCGCCGCCCGATCAAATCGACGGCGCGCCTCCACGGTTTCTGCAATTCATTTACGCGCCCGCGCGTTACGCTGGCGAGAACGTGCTGTTCTGCGCGATTCTCGACGTGACCGCGCAGACCATGCTCGAACAGCAATTGCGGCACGCACAGCAAACGTCCGAGGCGCTGATGCGTGCGCGGACGAATTTCTTCGCCGCGATGAGCCACGAAATCCGGACGCCGTTGAACGCACTGCTCGGCAATCTCGAGCTGTTCGCCCGCACACCCGGCCTCGAGGCGCATTCGCAACGGCTCGCAACATTGGACCTTGCCGCAGGTGCGCTGCGCCGCGTCGTCAACGACATTCTCGACTTTTCGAAGATCGACGCTGGCGCGATGTTGCTGGTCACGGAGCCGTTCTGTCTGATCGACGATTTTGAAAGCATTGCGCTAACCTACGCGCCGATGCATGGGGACCGCTCGATCCGTTTCTATGCGCTCTTCTCTCCGACTCTCGACCGGACGTTGATCGGCGATCGCATGCGCATCGCGCAGATCGTCAACAACTTGCTGAGCAATGCGTTCAAGTTCACCTCGACCGGCAAGATCACGTTCCGCGCCGAAGTGACGGACGATTCACCGGATCGCGCGATATTGGTTTGCCGGGTCTCGGATTCGGGCGCCGGGATAAACGAAGAAACGCTGGCGCGGCTCTTCAAACCGTTTGCGCAAGGGGAACAGGGTGCTTCGCGGGGAGCCGGCGGCACGGGACTTGGCCTTGCGATCTGTGCGCGCTTGTGCGAGTTGATGGGTGGTCAGATCACCGCGGAGAGTGTGCCCGGTGTAGGCAGCGCATTCCGCGTATCGATTCCGCTCGCGAAGCCGCCCGTCGAGTTGCAAGCGCCGGCAACAGTCCGTGCGGAGCGCGGAACGGTGCTCATCCTGTCCATGGAGCAGGAAGTCGGTGAAATTCTCAACCGCTGGTTCCAGTGCGCGGGTTGGGCAGGACACCTCGTGTCTTCATCGGCCGCCGCGCAGGCGTGGTTGCGCGTGAACCGGCCGGACGTGTTGATCGTCACCGGCGAATACGATCTCGAGGTGGTTGCTGCTCTGCGCGCGCTGCAGCCGGTCGGCGCCGTGTGGATCACGCGCGGCGGTCCGCACCATCCCGAGGCGCGCGGCGACGGCGTGTTCGAAGTGACTGAATTCAGCCGGTCGGCAATTCGGTCGGCGATCGAACTGGCGCGTGGGGGCACGTCCGCTGCCGCGGCTCCGACTCGTGCGCCAACAATTGCCGTTTCGGTGGGAATCCATCCGGCGCTGCGAGGTCTCCCGGTGCTGGTCGCGGAAGACAATCCTTTGATCCAGAATCTGATCGCTGAACAACTGCTGGAGCTGGGGTGCGCGCCCACGATCGCCCATGACGGTCAGCACGCGCTGAGGGTGTTCGAACAGGCAAGTTTCGAAGTGGTGCTGACCGACATCCACATGCCGGAGATGGATGGTTACGACCTGCTGGCCGCGTTGCGCAAGTTGGATGCGACCGTGCAGGTGCTCGCCTTCAGCGCCGTGGCCGAACATGAAGAGGCGCGCAATTGGCGCGAGCACGGCTTTAGCGGATATGTGCCCAAGCCGGCGTCGCTGAGCGAATTGCAAGCCGCGTTGCTGACAGTGGCGCCGGCGACGGCAACGCCTCAGCCTGCACCGGAGAACGTAGCGCCAGCGAAACCCATGGCTCCTGTTCCCAGCACCGCGAGCACGCTCAGCGCGGACGACAGGGCGCGTTACACGGCGATGCTCAAGGAGCACTTGCAAAAAGATCTGCCGAGACTGCTTGCGATCGTCGAAGAGGAAAACGTGCAGGCGTTGGCCGGCTGGGCGCATAGCGCGAGCGGCGCGTTCGTCGTCGTGCAGGAACCGCGGTTCGTCGACCAATGCCGGCGTTTGCAGCGGCTATGCAACGACAACGGACGCTGGACCACCGAGATGGACGAACTGTCGATCTCGCTGCACGAAGCCTTATCCGATTACTACGGACTCGACGAGCAGTCTGCGCATTGATTCGCCATTCGGCTTCGCGCGCTCAACCCGGCCGTTTGGCGACGAAATCGATCTCGACCAGCGCGTCGCGCGCCAGTGCGGTGACGCCGATGCAGGTTCGCGCGGGCAGCGCGTCGGCGGGGAAGTAGGCGCGGTAGATCTCGTTCATCGGCGCGTAATCGCGCTTGAACTCGGTCAGGAAGATGCGTGTCGCCACCACGTTTTGCAGACCGAGGCCCAGCCCCTGGAGCACCAGCACGAGATTGTCCATCACGCGCTTGGTCTGGGCGACTACGCCTTCAGGAAGCGGCGCGGTGTCGTCGGTGGGGGAGGTCGGCATCTGGCCGGTCAGGAAGACCCAGCCGTCGGTCTCGGCAGCGTGCGAGAACGGGCCGACGGGCGTGGGTGCGGTGGGAATCATCCAGAAAGAAGGCGCTGAACTCATGGCAGGTGTGCGGGGCAAGGTCGGTTGTCGGGATGACAAGGTAACCGATCAAAACTCAGGATGCTGGCGCGTTGCCGGCATCCTGTCCAACACCCCGCTCGCTCAGACCAAACCAGTCGCGTAATAGACCGCGATCACAAAGAACACAGCCATCGTCTTGATGACCGTGACCGCGAAGATGTCGCGATACGACTGCCGATGCGTCAAGCCCGTGACGGCCAGCAGCGTGATCACCGCGCCGTTGTGCGGCAGCGTGTCCATGCCGCCGCTCGCCATGGCGACGACCCGGTGCAGCACTTCCATCGGAATATGCGCCGCTTCCGCGCCCTTGATGAACGTGTCCGACATGGCCGCGAGCGCGATGCTCATGCCGCCCGACGCCGAACCCGTGATACCCGCCAGCGAGCTCACCGAAACAGCTGCATTGACGAGCGGATTGGGAATGCTCTTCAACGCGTTGCTGACCACCAGAAAGCCCGGCAACGCGGCAATAACACCACCAAAACCGTATTCCGACGCCGTGTTCAACGAAGCCAGCAGCGCGCCCGCCACCGCAGCCTTGGTGCCGATCGCGAAGCGCTCGCGCACGCGGTTGAACGCCGTCACGACAACCATGATGATCCCGAGGAGCAGTGCACCTTCCACGGCCCAGATGGCGACCACGGCCTTGATCGTCGTCGTGACCGGTGCGTGAACGCCCGGCAAAATGTCCGGCGCAATCGTGTACGACGCGCCGTACCAGTTCGGAATCCAGCGGGTCAGCAGGAAGTTCGCGACGCCCACCAGAACCAGCGGCGCAACCGCCAGCAACGGATGCGGCAGTTGCTTCGATTCCACGCGATCCGGCTCATTGACGAGTTCCGTGCCGTAACCTTCGCCGGTCGCCATTGCCGAACGGCGGCGCCATTCCAGATACGTCAGGCCGACCACGATGATGAACAGCGAGCCGATCACGCCGAGTGCGGGCGCAGCCCACGACGTCGTCTTGAAGAACGTGGTCGGGATGATGTTCTGAATCTGCGGTGTACCCGGCAGCGAATCCATCGTGAATGAGAACGCGCCGAGTGCGATCGCGCCGGGCATCAGGCGCTTGGGAATATTGCTCTGGCGGTACAGCTCGGCGGCGAACGGATAGACCGCGAACACCACCACGAACAGCGAGACGCCGCCGTAGGTGAGCAGCGCGCACACCGCAACGATCACCGCATTGGCGCGCGAGCGCCCGATATAGCGGATCGCCGCGGCCACGATCGATTCCGAGAAGCCCGACAGTTCGATGACCTTACCGAACACGGCGCCCAGCAGGAACACCGGAAAGTAGAGCTTCACGAAGCCGACCATCTTCTCCATGAAGATGCCGGTGAAAACCGGCGCGACGGCGGCCGGATCGGTCAGCAGAACGGCGCCGAGCGCGGCGATCGGCGCGAACAGGATGACGCTGTAGCCGCGATAAGCGGCAAACATCAGAAACGCCAGCGCGGCGAGGACGATGACAAAGGACATTGAGTCTCCAAAGCTTGGTTGTTCTACATGGTCGCCGTCTCGAAGGTGCGGCGGCACGGCGCCCGCAAGTGCAGGTTCCGTGCCAGAGACGCGGCAACGGCCAGCCGCCTGATTTCGCAGACCGAAGTTCAAAACGTGATCGGGCCGATTGTACCCAAACGTCTCTAAAACGGGACGCAAATTGGCTCAAGTTAGGCCAAACCAAGGTTAAACCCTTATGCCGTAGGCTTGCTGGCGATCTCGTCAATGAGATAAGCTTGTCTACGAAATGAGACAAAGCATAATAAAACGATAGCCGGAGACAGCGACAGCATGATGAACGACTGGGCAGGCTTGCCTGCCACTTACGGCGACGTATTGCGCCGGGCGATGGATTCGCTCTTCCGCACATTCGAAAATTTCAGCGAAGGCACCTTTATCGTCGATGCCGACGCGCGCGTGGTCTGGATCAACAAGCGCTATGCCGCGCGCTTCGGTTTTGCGGACCCCGAGCAGGCCATCGGCCGCGATTGCGAAGCGGTGATCCCGAACAGTCTGATGCGCGAGGTCGTGAACACCGGCAAACCGATTCTGCTCGATATTCTCGAAACGGACCGCGAACCGCTCGTCGTCACGCGTTTGCCGTTGAAGGACGATGCGGGCGCGACGGTCGGCGCCGTTGGTTTTGCGCTCTTCGATGAACTGAAAGCGCTCACGCCGCTCTTTTCCCACTACTCGCGCGTGCAGGAAGAATTGATCGCGACGCGCCGGTCGCTCGCGCAAGCGCGGCGGGCCAAATATACGTTCGGCAGTTTCGTCGGCACGAGCGCGGCCAGCCTCGAAGTGAAGCGTCAGGCGCGCCGCGCCGCGCAGCTCGAATCGCCGGTGCTGCTGCTCGGCGAAACCGGCACCGGCAAGGAACTGCTCGCGCATGCCATCCATGGCGGCTCGGCGCGCGCGAATCAGCCGCTCGTGACGGTCAACGTCGCCGCGATTCCCGACACCTTGCTCGAAGTCGAATTCTTCGGCGCCGCGCCCGGCGCCTATACCGGAGCGGACCGGAAAGGGCGCGTCGGCAAGTTCGAGCTGGCGAACGGCGGCACGCTGTTTCTCGACGAAATCGGCGATATGCCGCTGCCCTTGCAGGGCAAGCTGCTGCGCGTGTTGCAAGACAAGGAGTTCGAACCGCTCGGCTCGAACCGGATCCTGCGCGCCGATGTTCGGATCATCGCGGCGACGTCGGCAGATTTGCCCGCGCTGGTCGCGGCGGGGCGCTTTCGCGCGGACCTGTTCTATCGGTTGAACGTGCTGACGATTCATGCGCCGCCGTTGCGCGAGCGAACCTCCGATATCGAGGCGCTCGCGTACGCCATCCTCGAGGATCTGTCGACGCAGGCGCGCGGCGCCAGTCACTTCGAATTGCAGGACGACGCGCTGCGGCTGCTGTGTTCATACGGCTGGCCGGGCAATGTGCGCGAATTGCGCAACACGCTGGAGCGCGCCGTGATGCTGTCCGACAGCGAGCGGATCGATGCGCGGGCGCTGGCGCCGTTTATCGGCTCCGCGCCCGGCGGCGGTGCGCATCGTCCGAATGCGCCGTTGCCCGAGGCGCTTTCGACGACGCAACCGGCAAACGCGCAGGCTAGGGCGCCTGAACCGGCCTCGTGGAGTGAGGCGATGGCGGCCTTCGAGAAGCGATTCCTGATCGACGCCTTGCGCGCCAATGGCGGTCGGGTGATCGATACGGCGAACCAGATCGGCATGGGCCGCGCGACGCTCTATAAGAAGATCGCGACACACGGCATCGACGTGTGACAACGATCCGCGACGGCGATTGACGCAGCGTAATTGACGCGTGGCACAATCGCGTGATCGAAAAACAAGACGTGATCGGGGTTCAAATGAAACGCAGTCTCTCCTTCTACGCGCGCCGGGCCTGCGCCACGCTGGCGGCCGGCGGCATGCTCGCGCTGAGCGGTTGCAGCAGCAGCGCGCCGCTGTTTTTGCCGGACGGCCGCGCGACGACGCTGGTGCAATGCCCCGCCGGTTCCGATTCCTGTTCGCAGCAAGCCAGCGCAAGTTGCGGCGGCGCGTTCGATGTCGTGCGTCAGTCCACTGAGAACGGCACGCTCAACCTGATTTACGCCTGCCGGGCTAAATAACAGTTCGCTGGCGCAAGGCCGGCGCGATCAACTTCAAACGCTCTGCTTTGAGCCCGCGCCTTTACGACGAACGCGGGCGTTTCGATCGTCGCACCGATTTTATTCGTGCGCGCCAAACGGGTTTACGCAATGCTTCGAGGTCGTCGCGATAAGCGTACGGCCGTCATAAAGACCTGCGTCTAATGCGGGTTCTCTCCATGGCTATGATGCTCAATGGGTATTAATACTGCGCTTCATATTATTTTTCCTTATCGCCTGGCGCAATTAAAAACGCCCCATTCGCGTCGTTTAGCCAAGTCGGTGCGGCACCTAACGGAACGCGAAGTTCAGCCGCGGTACTCTCTTGCCAGTGGCTCAAGATTCAGGCAGCAGGCAGGTTTTGCCGGTTTAGTCGATTATACGGAAGGCGCCAGGAAGGATTTTCCGTTAAGGCAAAAACCGGAGTTATTGCGGCACGCTTTATGCTTCGATTTACGCATTGAAAATAGTTCAACGAGTAATCCGGGGAAAGCAATGAATCATCATCAACTCGAAAAAGATATTGAACATCTTGAACACGTAATCTCGCATATCTCCGCGGGCGACCGCATTCCGCTGTCCTATTGGCGAAACCGCATCGACTCCGTTTCCGGCGCGGCACTGGTGCCGGCGCAGGCGAACCGCGTCAAACGGCTCAACGCCGCGCTCTCGGCTCTGGAGCAGCGCCAGAAAGCCTGAACGCCCAGTGCAGTGGATGCTGTGACGTACCCTTCGATCGGGTAACGTTTTCTGCAAAAATAAGGGAACGTAACGGCCACGCAGGCGGCCCGGCGCAGAGCGATGTCTCGACAGGATGGCAGATCACGTCATTGTTGCGCACTCGCTGGCGGCGCTTTACGCGCAGGCCACCATCCCCTCCACTGGCTCGGGACACAAACATGCAAAAACCAGCAGGACTTTCCGCGTCTCGGCTGACGGCGCTGACCAACGCCATGCAAGGCTATGTGGAGCGCGGTGAAGTGGCGGGCGTGGTGTCGATGGTATGGCGGCGCGGCGAGATTGGCTATTTCGAGCCGCTCGGCTGGCGCGACGACGCGGCGCAGTTGCCGATGGAGCGCGACACGCTGTTCCGCATTGCCTCCATGACCAAGCCGGTGACCAGCGCCGCGATCCTGCTGCTGATCGAAGAAGATCGGCTCGCCCTCGACACGCCGATCTCACTCTGGTTGCCGGAATTGTCCGCGCCGCGTGTGCTGCGCGACCCCGCTGGCCCGCTCGACGAAACCGACCCGGTCAGAGCGTCGCTCACCGTGCTAGATCTGCTGACGCACCGCGCCGGCTTCGCTTACGGCTCCACCGCGACCGGGCCGCTTGCCGAGGCGTACGCCGCCGCTTTCGACGGATTCGACGCGCGCATGGACGGCAACGCCTGGCTTGCCCGCATCGCAAGTTTGCCGCTCATGTTCCAGCCCGGTTCACGCTGGCACTACAGCGTTGCGACCGACGTGCTCGGCGTGCTGATCGAACGCGTGAGCGGCATGCCGCTCGGCGAGTTTTTCCGGACGCGGATTTTCGAGCCGCTTGGCATGCGCGATACCGCGTTCTGGGTGCCCGACGCGCAACTCGGCCGGCTGGCCACGGCTTATGCTGTCGAACAGGGCTCAGGGCGGCGTATTGTCGAAGACCATCCGTCGTCGAGCCGATGGGCGGATCCGGACCGCTTCCAGAGCGGCGGCGGTGGGCTAGTTTCGACGGCGCACGACTATCTGCAATTCGCGCAACTGCTGCTCGGCCGCGGGCGGGTCGGCACGACGCGTTTGCTGTCGCACCGCTCGGTCGATCTGATGCGCTCCAATTTTCTGACACGCGACCAACGCCGCGTGTCGGCCTTCGGTCATGCGCTGTGGGCGGGCCAAGGGTTCGGCCTTGGCTTGTCCATCGTCGACGATCCTGCGCAGCAGCTGACGCTCGGCTATCGCTCGATGGGCTCGTTCGGCTGGCCGGGTGCGTATGGCACGAGCTGGTTTGCCGATCCCGTGGAAGACATGATCGGTCTGATGCTGATTCAAAGGCGCTCCGTCGCACCGTTTCCAATGGCAGTGGATTTCGAACGCCGCGTGTACGATGCAATCGACGATTGAGCGGACCGGCCGCGACCGGGCCGGCGTCTTTTAAGCGTGTTATCCGCTCGCGGTGTCGGGGTTCTCTATCCGGCAATTTATTCGTCTGATAGTGTCCGCACTTCAGTTCTCGTCTAATGATCGGAGCACCCGTCATGGCCTCGTACAAGCAGTTGACTGCCCAGCTCGAAAAACTCCACAAGGAAGTCGCGGCGGCCCGCGAGAAGGAAGTTGCGCAGGCGATCGCCGAGATCAAGCAGAAAGTAGCCGAATACGACTTGACGGCTGAAGAACTGGGTTTCACGAGCAAGGGCACCGTGGCCCGCAAAACGCCTTCGGTCGCCAAGTATCGCAACCCGAAAACCGGCGAGACCTGGAGTGGCCGCGGCCGCTCGCCGGCGTGGCTCGTAGGCAAGAATCGCGAGCGTTTTCTGATCGAAGGTTGAAGTGCTTCAGCGCATGACCTGTCCACTTGTCGTGGGCCCACTTGTCTAAAGTGATGTCGCGTGCGGGTTTTCTCGCACCTTTCTCGCACGATAGAAGTAAGTCCCGAAAACGCTCACCTTTCGCGTGAACCTGGCAGGTGAACATAGGCTCGGACGGACAATCCGCGACGGGCCTGGTTTCTTCGGTGAGCCTGTTTTTTCCGGATCACGCATCTTGCGGCAAGCTTGCCACCGCAGCCCGCCGTGACTGACCCAGTACCTCCGAAACCCGCGCCAACCCTTGCTGGTGGGCGTTCCCAGGCTGTGCGAAGAATCGCTGCCGCCATCGCTTGAGTCTCTTTCAGTCGCGTCTAACGCTCACGACGCTGTGCAAGGTGTCGCGGCGCAGGTGCGCGTCCGTTCGTCGACACGCTCACCTTTCGCAGCGATTCCGCAGTGCCGCCGAGATGCTCCCGAAAACCCTCACCTTTGCGCGCGTCGATACGCGCGGACCACTGTGCTCGGGGCTAACCCGGAGTTGAGTTCCTCTCATACCCCGCATCAAAACTCATCGATACATGGTCGCGGATGCCGAACCTCACAATCGGCCATCCACTCAACTTCGACGGAAAGACCATGAGCGCATCGACGGACAAACAACTCTTTATCGGCGAAGGATTCGAAGGCCCCGGCGTCAATCTCGCGCACATCAACGTATTGGTCGGCCCGCGCAACGGCCCAGCTGGCCAGGCATTCGCCACCGCATTGGCGACGCCTTCGGCGGGTCACGCGCCGTTCGTCGTGATCGCGCGTCCTGGTGTGCCGACCAAGCCGCTCACGCTGTATGTGAACAAGGCGCAGATCGGCAGCGACTTCCACGGCAACGCGACGTGGGGCGCTTCGCAAGCCGGTATCGCGAAGGCGGTGGCCGAGTCGCTGGAGAACGGCACGCTGCCGCCCGAAGCGGAGAACGACTGGGTGGTGGTGTCGGCGAACTGGGTCAACCCGTCGACCGACGATCTCGACGCCGTCTTCGAGAACAACTACCGCGCGTGCAAGAACGCAATCCTCGCGGCGATGAAGGGCTTGCCGCATCGCGATGAAGTCTTCGCCGCCGCGCGCGACGTATCGAACCCGTTCTACACACCGAAACAACGTTAATGGCACGCAGCGCGGTTCGGTCGTGCGTCCCCAGGAATGCGCAACTAACCGTCCGCGCCGCTTGATGCGATCTGGAAGGAGACACGCACTATGGAATACATTCGCCTCGGCCAATCCGGTCTGAAGGTTTCGCGCCTGTGCCTCGGCACGATGAACATGGGCACGCCGCAATGGAAGCCGTGGATTTTCGACGAGGCGCAAAGCGAGCCGATCGTTCGTCATGCGCTCGAAGCCGGCGTCAACTTTATCGACCTCGCCGATTTCTATTCGACCGGCGTCGGTGAAGAAGTGGTGGGGCGCATTCTGAAGCGTCTCACGCGTCGCGAGGAAATGGTCGTGGCCACCAAGGTCGGCTATGACATGGGCGCGTATCAGAACGCGGGCGGCCATTCGCGCAAGCACATCATGGACGGCATCGACGGCTCGCTCACGCGCCTCGGCATGGATTACGTCGACATCTACATGCTGCATTTTTTCGACGTGAATACGCCCGTTGAAGAGACCATGGGTGCGCTCAACGATATCGTGCGCGCCGGCAAAGCGCGCTATATCGGCGTGTCGACCATGTACACGTGGCAGTTCGCCAAGATCATGCAGGTCTGCGAGCGCAACGGCTGGCACAAGCCGATCAATATGCAATTGCAGTTGAACCTGGCGTACCGCGAGGAAGAACGCGAAATGATTCCGTATTGCCAGGATCAGGGCGTCGGCGTGTCCGTGTTCAGTCCGTTGGCGCGCGGGCTGTTGACGTGCGACCCGCATTCGACGCGCAATCAGACTGACTTCTTCACCGCGCAAATGTATGGCGATGTGGCTTCGCGTGAAATTGCCGCGTCGGTGGCGCGCGTGGCCGCGCGGCGTGGCGTTTCCGCTGCGCAGATCGCGCAGGCCTGGGTACTGAATCACGGCGGTGTCGCGAGCATGCTGGTCGGCGCGGATACGCCGGCGCAGTTCGACAGCGCGCTCGCCGCGCTCGGCACGACGCTCTCGCCGGATGAACTGTTCGAACTCGAACGCAACTACACGCCGTGCGATCTGATCAACGACTACACCGCAGGAAAACGCATCGCGCGCGAACCGCGCTTTGCTCAAGGCATGTTCGTCGAAGCGCTGGAGAAGGCCGCATGAACGAGTTTCTCCGCACCGGACATTTCATTGGCGGCGAGTGGTACGAAGGCGCCAACACGTATGCCGTTTTGAATCCCGCAACCGGCGAGGTCGTCGCGCAAGTGGCCAAAGGCGGCGCGGCGGAAACGGCGCAGGCTATCGCGGCGGCCGAGCGCGCGTTGCCCGCATGGCGTGCGCTGACCGCGAAAGAACGCAGCGCCCGCGTCAAACGCTGGGGCGAATTGATGCTGGAGAGTCGCGACGCGCTTGCTGAACTGCTGACGCTCGAGCAAGGCAAGCCGCTTGCCGAAGCGCGCGGCGAAGTGGGCTATGCGGCGAGCTTCTTCGAATGGTTCGCGGAAGAAGCGAAGCGTGCGTATGGCGACGTCATCCCGAGCCCGAATCCGAACGCGAAGATTATCGTGACGCGCGAACCGGTCGGCGTGGTCGCGGCGATCACACCGTGGAATTTTCCGCTTGCCATGATCACGCGCAAGGCCGGTCCGGCGCTCGCAGCCGGTTGCACGATGGTGCTGAAGCCATCGGAAGAAACCCCGTTGTCCGCGTTCGCTTTGGCGGTGCTGGCCGGGAAAGCGGGCATCTCGCCCGGCGTGTTCAACATCGTTTCCGGCGATGCCGTGGCTATCGGCGGCACGCTCACGGAATCCGACGTGGTGCGCAAACTCTCGTTCACCGGTTCGACGCGCGTCGGCAAACTGCTGGCGAAGCAGTCGGCGGACACGCTGAAGAAGCTGTCGCTCGAACTCGGCGGCAACGCGCCTTTCATCGTCTTCGACGATGCGGATCTCGATGCCGCCGTGCAAGGCGCGATGGCTTCGAAATTCCGCAATACCGGGCAGACGTGCGTATGCGTCAACCGCTTCTACGTGCAGGACGGCATCTACGATGCGTTCACGTCCGCGTTGACGCGAGCGGTGCGCAAGATGCGCGTCGGCAATGCGTTGCAAGGCGAGGTCGAACAAGGTCCATTGATCAACCAGGCTGCGCTGAAGAAGGTCGAAACCCACGTAGCCGACGCGCTGCAAAAGGGCGCGAAGATCTTGACCGGCGGCAAGCCGCACCCGCTCGGCGGCACTTTCTACGAGCCGACTGTTCTGGCCGACGCCAACAGTTCGATGCTGATCGCCGGGGAAGAAACCTTCGGACCGGTTGCCGCGTGTTTCCGCTTCAAGACCGAAGCGGAAGCGATCGAAGCCGCCAACGACACACCGTTCGGCTTGTCGGCGTATTTCTACACGCGCGATCTGGCGCGCGCATGGCGCGTCGGCGAAGCGCTGGAAAGCGGCATGGTCGGCATCAACGAAGGCATCGTGTCCACGGAAGTCGCGCCGTTCGGCGGCGTCAAACAGTCGGGACTCGGCCGCGAAGGGTCGAAGTACGGGCTCGATGAATACACCGAACTGAAGTACATGATGATGGGCGGCCTCGGACGCTGATCTTCACACCGTGCGTTCGCCGTACGTCATGCATATGCGTGACGCACAGGCGGATGACGCAATCGGGCGCGTAGCAGCATGCCGACCGCGCCCGGCGATCCATACTAACGAAGGAGACAGCGTGAGCAATCAGGATATGCAGGTGGCCGCTCTCGGCCTCGCCCCCACTTTGCCGGCGGCAGCGGCATCCGCGCACGGCCCCATTCCTCTCGACGACGTTCCGTTGAACGCCTTCCACGTCAAGATCGCCGGGTTGACGTTCGGCGCGCACTTTACTGAAGGTTTCGCGCTCGGCACGATCGGCTATGCGCTCGCGTCGCTGAATCGCCAGATGCCGCTCGACGCCTTCTGGATGGGCATGATCGGCAGTTCCGCGTTGATGGGCATTTTTATCGGCAGCCTGGTTTTCGGCTGGCTGTCGGATCGCATGGGACGCCAGAAGATTTTTCTGCTGAGTTTTATCATCATCACCGCGGCTGCGTTCGCGCAGTTCTATGTGCGTTCACCGCTCGAACTATGTTTGCTGCGGGTGTTGATCGGCTTCGGCATGGGCGGCGACTTCGCGGTGGGCCATGCGATTCTTGCGGAGTTCTCGCCGCGCAAACATCGCGGCACGTTGCTTGGTTCGTTCAGCGTGGTGTGGACGATCGGCTACGTGGTGGCGAATGTGCTCGGCATGCATTACGCCGATGCCTCGCCGGATGCATGGCGCTGGCTGCTGGCGTCGGCGGGTGTGCCGGCGTTGATCGTTCTCGTGCTGCGCATGGGTACGCCGGAGTCGCCGCGCTGGCTGCATGGCAAAGGACGCACGGCGGAGGCGAAATCGATCGTGCTGAAGCACTTCGGTGCGAACGTCACGCTGGACGGTGGCCACGACGAGCACGCGCAATCGGCGGGCGGCTTCATGCGCCTGTTCAAGGCCGATCTGATTCGCCGCACGATTTTCAATTGCGCGTTCTTCGTGTGTCTCGTCATTCCGTACTTCGCCGTTTATACGTTTCTGCCGACCATTCTGAAAGCGATCCACTTGAACAACGATTCGAGCGCGGACTTTCTGTTGAACGGATTTCTCGTGCTCGGGGCGTTGATCGGCATCTGGCTGACGATCAAATTGCCGCGTCGAGTGTTCCTGATCAGTTCGTTCGCGGTGACGTGCGTGTCGCTGATCGAGTTGAGTGTGCTGCCGGAATCGGCGACGCTCGGCATGATCGTCGCGTTCGGGATTTTCACGCTCACCATGTCGGCGTTCTCGAATCTCGTCGGCGTGTTTCCGCCGGAGTGCTTTCCCACCGAGGTGCGCGCGTGTGGTGTTGGACTCGCGATTGCGTGCAGCCGGCTTGGATCGGCTGTCGGCACGTTTCTGCTGCCGCTCGGCATCGTGCAATTAGGCTTCCATATCACGATGATGGTGCTCGCGGCGGTGCTGCTGATCGGCATGGTGGTGTCTATTGCGTGGGCGCCGGAAACGAAGCACCTGACTTTGAACGAAGCTAGCGGCGCTTGATTCGTACTAAAGCCGGCAACATTGACGCAGGCAACATAAGACGATTGGAACCTCCATGCCGTTGGTGGCCCGGCTCATGCCTCGAACGCTGTGCGGCGCGGCAACTGGCCGGTTCCCCGTCATCAGGACCTCGCTCTCCTCCCGTGCGCCGATACGCGCGGGAGGCCCTTTCCCCCCTTCACCACCCCTGGACGTGTATCATTCGTTCCCTGCGCTGTTCTGCGCTGGCGATTCCCGTATTGTCGAACGCTCGTTCGTGACCTGTTTCCGACGCGGCTGAGTTGCCACTGTGATGCGGGTCGTCGGCCCAATTCCCGCAGCTCGACGCCGCCGCGCAAGGCGTGGCATACCGGCAGCCACAAGCCGCCGGGAACCGCCCGAACCCCTATCCGTGACCGCCAGACCCGATGTCAGTCTCCGAACTCAAACGCCGCCGCACGTTCGCGGTCATTTCCCACCCGGACGCGGGTAAGACCACGCTCACGGAAAAGCTGCTGCTGTTCTCGGGCGCGATCCAGATCGCCGGCACCGTGAAGGGCCGCAAGAGCAACCGCTACGCAACGTCCGACTGGATGGAGATCGAAAAGCAGCGGGGCATTTCGGTGGCGAGCTCGGTGATGCAGTTCGAGTACGGCGACGCCGTCATCAACCTGCTCGACACGCCGGGCCACGAAGACTTCTCCGAAGACACGTACCGCGTGCTGACCGCGGTCGACGCCGCTGTCATGGTGATCGACGGCGCGAACGGCGTCGAAGCGCAAACGCTCAAGCTGCTCGAAGTCTGCCGCAGCCGCAAGACGCCGATCGTCACCTTCATCAACAAGCTCGACCGCGAAGTGCGCGAGCCGCTCGAACTGCTCGACGAAATCGAGCAGCATCTGGGCGTCGCCGCCGTGCCCTTCACGTGGCCGATCGGCATGGGTAAGGACTTCCAGGGCGTCTACGATATTCAGCGCGATCAGGTGCGCATTTTCCGCGCGGGACAGGACAAGGCCGGCGGCGAAGTGGAAACGCTGCAAGCCCCGAGCGACGAAGAGGGCGAGCGCCGCTTCGGCCACGCCTGGATCAAGGCGAAGGAAGAGATCGATCTGATCACCGGCGCGTCGCCTGATTTCGATCGCGAGCAGTTCCTCGCCGGTCAGCAATCGCCGGTGCTGTTCGGCTCGGCGATCAACAACTTCGGCGTGAAGGAAATTCTGGATGCGCTGGTCGATCTGGCGCCGCCGCCGTCGATGCGCATGACCGTGCAGCGTCCGGTTATGCCGGACGAGCCGAAGTTCACCGGCGTCGTGTTCAAGGTGCAGGCGAACATGGATCTGGCGCATCGCGACCGCGTGGCGTTTATCCGCGTGTGCTCGGGGCATTTCGAACGCGGCATGGCCGTGAAGGTGACGCGCACGAACAAGACTTTCCGCGCCAATAACGTGGTGACGTTCCTGTCGCAACGTCGTGAGACGGTGAGCGAGGCGTATCCGGGCGACATCATCGGTATTCCGAATCATGGCACGCTGAGTCTCGGCGATACGTTGACCGAAGGCGAGCAGTTGCAATTCGTCGGCCTGCCGTTCTTCGCGCCGGAAATTTTTCAGACCGTCGAAGTGGTCGATCCGATGCGCGCCAAGCAGCTCGGCGAGGCGCTCAAGCAACTCGGCGAAGAAGGCGCGATTCAGGTGTTTCGTCCGGAAGTGGGCGGCCTGATGATTCTCGGCGCGGTCGGGCAACTGCAGTTCGAAGTGGTGTCGCACCGTTTGTCGACGGAATACAAGGTCGACGTGCGCATGGCGCCGGCGCGTTACCGCATGTCACGCTGGGTGACTTGCGACGACGCAGCCGAACTGCGCCGCTTCACCGATTCGTACGCGGCGCGGATCGCGCTCGATGCGTCCGACGCGCCGACGTATCTGGCCTCGCACGTGTCGGAGATCGAAGTCGCGCAGAAGGCGTGGCCGAAGATCGTGTTCAACGAGTTGCGCGAGCACTCGGGCGCGCCGTTCAAGAAGGCGATGTAAGTTCGCCGCGCTGGTACGCGAGTGCCGGGTAAAGCAGCGCCAATCGAAAGGCCCCGTTGAAAACGGGGCCTTTTGCGTTAACGGCACTACGAACACCAGAGGTTCATCAGCGCGGATCCAGCTTCAACACTTCATCTCGCATCCACCCGGCCAGCGCTTGCACGTGCTCGAGCGCCACATGCCGCTGCGGAATATCGAGCCAATAACCAAACGGCCCGCTCACCTCGACGTCGGAAAACTGCGCGAGACTGCCGTCCGCCAGTTCCTCGACAATCATGTTCCGGTCGACGATCGCCAGGCCCGCGCCTTTACTCGCCGCACGAATCGCCTGTTCCAGCGTCGAGAACTCGATGCCGTTGTCCGCGTAACGCGCAGGCATGCCCGCCTTGGCGAGCCAGTTCGGCCACAATTCGAGCCGGGCGTCGTTGTGCAGCACGTGCAGCGCCGGCATGCGTTCGAGCAGCGCGTCGAGCGGTTGGCCGAGCAAACGCGGCGCGCCTACGAGCACGTGGCGCTCCATCATCAGCAGTTCGGAGTGCGCGTTCGATAGCGCCTGGCGGCCGAAGCGAATCTGACAGTGAAGGTCTCCGTGCGCTTCGGTACGAACGGACAGTTCGACATCCGGCAATTCCACCGCGAGCGAGCCCAGCCGCGGCGAAAACCATTGCGTGGCGAAAGTGGGCGGCAGAGCGAGCACGAGACGCCGTCGTCCTTTAGCCGCCGTGATTTGACGAAAGCCGTGCTCGATCGTATCGAAGGCTTCGGACAGGCAGGGCAGCAACTGCAGGCCAGCCTGCGTCAGACGGATGCCCTTGTGGTCGCGCTCGAACAGTTTCGCGCCGAGCGATTCTTCGAGCAGCTTGATTTGCCGGCTCACCGCGCCTTGGGTCACGCACAGCGCAATGGCGGCGCGGTTGAAGCTCATGTGCCGGGCCGTCTCTTCGAAGAAGCGCAACGCGATCAGCGATGGCAAGCGCCGCATAAATCACCTTCTATTACTTTTAATCGTGCGCGATCTGGCCGACAAGATGGTCGGACCGCGAACGGTGGTTGTGCTGCATCGCTAGCCGGGCGTTGTCCACAAACGAATCGCTTTTGGCGCGTCTCCGGCGCACGCGATTCGAACCGCCATGGGCCGGCGATTTTCAAGGCAAACCGCCATCGGGGCGGCTGGAAGATTGTCGCATTGGCGCTCGTTATTTGCTTGATCTCGATAACAAATATCCCTGTCGCGCCCTGAAGTGCCGGCCGCGATCGGGTGCCGGCCTGGCGCTGAAGGAGAAGCGCCGCGCGAGCGCTCAACTTCGCCTATGCTGACGAAGACGCGCGCCAAGGCCACGAAGCCGGCTCGCTTTCCCTGTCCTCGGAGCGCCTGTGACCGTTCGCAATCTCGACGCCTTGTTTCGACCCAAATCCGTCGCCGTGATCGGCGCTTCGGAGCGGCCCGGCAGCACCGGCGAGATGGTGTGGACGCGCGTGCTGGATGGGGGCTTCGACGGCCCGCTCTGGCCGGTCAATCCGAAGTACGAAACGCTCGGCGGCCACGCCGTGATCCACGACGCGGGCGATCTGCCGGAAGCGCCCACGGTCGCGCTGATCTGCACGCCAGCGGCAACGTGGCCGGGCATCATCCATAAGCTCGGCGGATTAGGCACGCGCGCGGCGATTATCGTCGGCGAGGTGCGCTGCGATGAGGACCGGCTCGCGCTGCGGCACGCGCTCTCGGCGGCGCGGCCGAATCTGCTGCGCATTGTCGGGCCGGGCAGTCTCGGCGTGGTGTCGCCGGCGCTGCGCGCGCATCTGGGCGCGCCGTCGTGCACGGTCAAGGCGGGCGGCGTCGCGTGGGTGTCGCAGTCGAACGCGCTGACCAACGCCGTGCTCGGGTGGGCGCACGCGCGCGGCCTCGGCTTTTCGCACGCGGTGGCGCTCGGCGGCGAGGCGGACGTGGACGCCGGCGACGTGCTCGACTATCTGGCCAGCGACCCCGGCACGCGCGCCATCCTGCTCGAGCTGGACAGCGTGCGGGCGGCCCGCAAGTTCATGTCGGCGGCCCGCGCGGCGGCGCGCAACAAGCCGGTGCTGGCGCTGCGCTCCGGCCGCGCCGATCCCGCCGACGCGCTCTACACCGCCGCGTTCCGCCGCGCCGGCATGGTGCGCGTCGATGCGCTCGACGACCTGCTCGACGAGATCGAGACGCTCGGCGTGGGCCGCGTGGCGGCGGGCGCCACGGCCACGCTGATTACGAGCGACCGCGGCCTGGCCACGTTGGCTCGCGACGCCTTCGCCGCCGCCGGCGATACGCTCGCGCCGTGGCCCGATGAGGCATCGGAGGCCTTGCAGCAGACCTTGCCGTACGCGGTCGGCGGCAACCCGCTGCAGCTCGGCGACGACGCGCGTCCGGAGCACTTCGGCACCGCGCTCAAACTGCTCGCGGATCATCGCAGCACCGGCACGGCCTTCGTGGTTCACGCGTCGACGCACGGCGCGCCGGTCGGCGAAGTGGCGCAGGCCTTGATCGCAAATCAGCGCTTCGCTTATCGCGGCTTGCTCGCGTGCTTCTTCGGCGGCGTGGATGCCGCCACGCGCGACGCGCTGCACGCGCAGGGCATCCCCGTTCATACGACGCCGCAGCGTCTCGCGCGCGCGTTCGCGCGGCTGGTCGATTACCGGATGGGACGCGAACTGCTGATGCAGACGCCAGACGGATTGCCGGCGCAAATTCCCGAATGCATTGACGCGGCTCAGGCTCAGGCGCGTGCGGCGCTTGCGGCTGGTGAGCACCAACTAACCGGCGAGGCGGCGGCAAGGTTTTTGGGGCGGTTCGGGTTGCGGGTGGAAGCGCAGGACGGACGCGCAGCAGGCGGCGATATGGCAAGAGACGCTACGCAAGCCGTCGCGCAGGCAACAGCGCGCGGCGCTGAGCAAAGCGCGGGGCCGACCATTGCGCAGCACGCCGTGCAGGCCTCAACGGCGTCCACGACCTCTTCGGACTGTGCCGAAGCAAGCACCGACTCATCCACCAAACCCGTCGTCGACATCGCCGTCGAACTCCACGACGACGACAACTTCGGCCCTGTCTTCCGCTTCACGACCCCATCGGCCGACGGTGTGTCCGAGCCCTTGCGCGTCTACGGCTTGCCGCCGCTCAACCCAATGCTCGCGCGCGACATGGTTACGCGCTCGCCGTACGCGCGGCTGGTTGCGCCGGAGCCGGCGCTGGTCGCGCTGACGTCACTCTCGCAAGCCGTGTGCGACGTCAAGGAGCTCGTCGGGCTCACCCTGACGCTCAGGGTGTACCGAGATCGCGTGACGATCGTCGAGCCCACGCTGAAAATTGCGCCGACGCGCAGCCGCCTCGCAATCGTGCCGTATCCGCGCCGCTTCGAAGAAACGCTGGACTGGCAAGGATTGCGGGTGACGATCCGGCCCATCCGTCCGGAAGACGAGGCGGCGCATCACGACTTCGTCGAAGCAATGACGCCCGAGGATTTGCGCCTGCGATTTTTCGGTGCGGTGGGCAGCTTCGATCACTCGCAGCTCGCGCGCATGACGCAGATCGACTACGACCGCGAAATGGCGCTGATCGCCACCGTGCAGAGCGACGAAGGTTTCACGCGGACGCTGGGCGTGGTGCGCGCGGTCGCCGATCCCGATAACGAAACCGCCGAATTCGCGGTGGCGGTGCGCTCCGATCAGAAGGGCCGGCGCCTTGGCCAATTGCTGATCGACCGGATCATCAAATACGCGCGGATGCGCGGCATCCATTGGCTGGTCGGCGAGGCGCTGCGCGAGAATGCCCCGATGATCGGACTCGCCAAAGCCAGCGGCTTTACGATCACTCGGACGGAGGATCCGGGTGTGGTCGGATTCAGAATGGCGCTGGATGAAGCGACAGAGGCAAGCGCTTAAGCGGCGTGCCCAACGCGCTGAGTTGAATGGATCACCGCATTCAATGCGCTCGAGGCGGTGATCAACGCGACGAGAGGCGCTGAAGGCCTCGCGCCGCGAAAAGCCGGAAGGCTGCGAACGACCTCAGGCCGCCAGCTTGGCCGCAGCCTCATCGACTTGCGAGCGCGTCACCGCCAACTCCTCAAGCCACGCATCCCCGTAAACCGCGCCGGTCTCGCGCTCCAGCCGCGCAATCGTCGCCGCACAGCGACTCGCATCTTTCGGCGTCGCGATAAACGACTTCACCGACTCACCCGCCTTGAACGCGTCGAACAAAGGCACGCGAATATCGTCCGGCAGCGCGCGCGTCGTCCACTGATACGGCTTGCCGTTGAACGTGAATTGCGGCGGCAGCACGCGCTCTTTCTTCGCGGCCGGAATCAGGCCGTACGTGCGCGCGGCCTCGCCGATCTGCTCCGGCGAAAACAGCTCGTCCGGGCTGATGTCGAATTGCTGAATGAACGTCTCGATGCTTTGCATCGCCGCCGCGCGGTCGTCGCGGCGCTTTTGCGCATGAGCGACGATGTCGCGCAGTTCGTCGGCTTCCTCAGGCGTGATCGTGAAGCTCGACTGCTTCTGCTGGAGTTCGGAAAAACGCTGGAATTCGGAATCGGTCAGAAGTTTCGCCATTGCTTATCGATGAGCGCGCATGAGCGAACTCATGCGGCGTGATTTTTGAGAGGGTCGCCATTCTAAACCATGTGCGCGAGCGGCCGATTTTCAACGGACCGCCGCTCAGGTTCGACCCGCCGCATCACGCGCTAAGCGGCGTTCTCGTGAAACATCGACAGTGCCTGAACCGTCTCGCGCAACAGCGCGGTGGCGGCTTCGAGCGTGGGCGCGACGTATTCGTCAATGCGCCGCAAGTACGGACAGGTGAGCACCGCGATCGCCTGGCCGGACGGCCCCTGGATCGGAAACGTGAGGTCGGTCACGCCGAACGTCTGCTGGCTGTCCTTCTGCGAAAAACCCGCCGCGCGAATCCGCTCGCAAGCCTGTTCGAGCGCGTCGCGATCGATCGTGACCTCGCCCTTGACCTTGGTGTGTTCGGCCAGCATCTGTTCACGCTGCTCGATGCTTTGAAACGCCAGCATCACGCGCCCCGAACCCGTGTCGATCAGGCCGACGCGCGACCCGAGCCGCACCGACATGCCCCACGTGCCCGGACCATCCACTTGCGCGATCACCAGCAGATTGCCGCGGTCGTACACCACGAGGTGACATGATTGTTCGGCAGCATCGGCAAAGCGCTGCATGAGCGGCAGCGCTTCGGAGATCAGACGGTTCATCGGCGGATGACGGTGCGCGAGCGCATACAGCTTGAGGCTGAGCGAATAGCGGTCTCCCGCCGCCGAGCGCACCACGTACTGACGCGCGACCAGCCGTTCGAGCATGCGATACATCTCGCTCGCGTTGCGACCGAGCAGCTTGGTGATTTCGGCGCGTGTGAGTCCTTCCTTCTGCTCGGCGAGCAGTTCGAGGATGTCGAGGCCTTTGTCGAGCGCCGGGGCGCGGTAGCGATCGGCGTCGTCTTTGTCGTCTGCGTCCATCGTGAGGGTGGTTCCTTAGGCTGTTCTCATTATGTGGCGCGTGAGTGTACGTGCGGGACGAATCTCGCGGAGATGGCCCACGTCCAGGGAAAACACGGACGGTCTGTGCAGTGTATCTTCCTTGACTTCGAGAAGTCCATATATGAATAATGCGTTCATTGGTAAATGAACGCCGCCAATACTGGACAAGACTCGAATAAGAAAGCGCAGGACGAAGTGCCCGGCTCAGAGCCGGTTCACGCAGTTCCCACAACGCATATCTGGAGACAACCATGTCGTTCGCCAAAGGGCCGCTCACGGCCCGCCGTTTGTTCCGCACTTCGCTCTCCGTTGCAGCAGGCGCAGCGTGTCTCGCCGGCCTCGCCGTGACGGGCGCTGCGCAAGCCGCCGACTCCGGCAAGATCGGCCTCGGTCTGCCGTTGCTGACGTCGCCGTTCTGGCAGTCGTACAACAACTACCTGCCCAAGTATGCGAAGGAGAGCGGCCTCGACATCCTCGCGCCGGTGAATTCGAACGGCGATCCCGTTCAGCAGATCACGGACATGAACAACCTGCTGAACCTCGGTGCGAAGGGCATCGTGGTCGGCCCGCTGGATTCGGCGGCGATCAGCCGCGCGCTCGACGCCGCCGCGGCGAAGAACGTGCCGGTGGTCGCCGTGGACGTCGCGCCGACGCAAGGCAAAGTCGCGATGGTGGTGCGCGCCGACAATCATGCGTATGGCGAGAAGGCATGCAAATACATCGGCGATCACGTGAAGTCGGGCAAGGTCGTGCAGATCATGGGCGACCTGGCATCGGTCAACGGACGTGACCGCTCCGAAGCGTTTCGCACCTGCATGAAGGCTTATCCCGGTGTGTCGGTGTTGGAAATTCCCGCAGCCTGGAAGGGCGATGTCGCGGCCACTGCGCTCGACAGTCTGCTGACCGCGAATCCTGACGTGAAGGGCATCTACATGCAGGCGGGCGGCGTGTACCTGTCGCCGACGCTGCAAACCTTGCGTCGCAAGCAGATGCTGTTTCCGGCAGGCGACGCCAAGCACGTCGTGATCGTTAGCAACGACGGCATTCCTCAGGAGTTCGACGCGATCCGCCGCGGCGATATCGACGCGACCGTGTCGCAGCCCGCCGACTCGTACGCGAAATACGGGCTGTTCTATATCAAGGCGGCGTTGGCCGGCCAGACCTTCAAGCCGGGCCCGACCGATCACGGCAGCAACATCATCCAGTTGGCGCCAGGCATTCTGGAAGACCAGTTGCCCGCGCCGCTCGTGACGAAATCGAACGTCGACGACAAAGCCTTGTGGGGCAACACCGTTAAATGAGCGGTCAAATGAGCGAACTCACGTCCTCCGTGCCCGTCGTCGAAGCGCTCGAGGTCACCAAACGCTTCGGCTCGACGGCCGCGCTGAACGACGTGAGCATTCGCGTCATGCCTGGCGAGTCGCATGCGCTCGTCGGGCGCAACGGCGCGGGTAAATCGACGCTGGTGTCGATTCTCACCGGCCTGCGCAAGCCCGACACCGGCGAGGTACGTTTTAGCGGCGCGGCCGCGCCGTCGATCGCGGATCGCGACGCATGGCGCGAGCGCGTGGCATGCGTCTATCAACATTCGACGATCATCCGCGATTTGAGCGTGGCGGAGAATCTGTTCATCAACCGGCAGCCGTTACGCGGCGGCGTGATCGATTGGCAAGCCATGCGGCGCGACGCGCGCGCGTTGCTCGATCACTGGAAGATCGACGTGCGCGAAGATGCCCGCGCCGGCGATCTGTCGGTGGAAGCGCGGCAACTGGTGGAGATCGCGCGCGCGCTGTCGTACGGCGCGCGCTTCATCATTCTCGACGAGCCGACCGCGCAGCTCGACGGCGACGAGATCAAGCGCCTGTTCCGCCGCATCAGCGAGTTGCAGCGCGAGGGCGTGACGTTCCTCTTCATCTCGCATCATCTTCAGGAAGTCTATGAAATCTGCCAGGCCGTGACGGTGTTGCGCGACGCGCGGCATATCGTCAGCGCGCCGGTTTCCGCGTTGCCGCGCGAGCAACTGATCGAAGCGATGACCGGCGAACGCGGCGGTCTCGCAGTCGCCGATGCTGCACAACGCGCGGCTTTGCCCGCCGATACGGCGATCGCGCTGGAACTCAAGGAACTGGCGGGCGCCGATTACGAAGGCGTGTCATTCACCGTCAAGCGCGGCGAAGTCGTGGGTTTGACTGGCGCGACGAGCAGCGGCCGCACGAGCGTGGCCGAAGCGATTGCGGGCCTGCGCGCGGCCAAACGCGGCACGATCAGCGTGGACGGCGCAATCTTGCCGCCCGGCGATGTGCCCGCAGCGCTCGCGCACGGCATCGGCTGCGTACCGAAAGATCGGCATCACGAAGGGCTGGTGCTCACGCAATCGGTCGCGGAAAACGCATCGATGACGATCGCGCGTGTGCTCGGCAAGTTCGGCATCGCGCCGCCCGCGAAGAAGAACGCCTTCGGCCAGAAGATGATCGACGCGCTCGGCATCGTCGCGCAAGGTCCGGAGCATGTCGTGTCGGGTCTGTCCGGCGGCAATCAGCAGAAGGTGGTGATGGCGCGCGCGCTCGCCACCAATCCCAATGTGCTCGTGCTGATCGATCCCACCGCGGGCGTCGACGTCAAATCGAAAGAAGCGTTGCTCTCCGTCGTGGATCGCGTGCGCGAAGAGGGCAAGGCCGTGCTGGTCGTGTCCGGCGAACTCGACGATCTGCGCACCTGTGACCGCGTGCTGGTCATGTTCCGTGGCCGTGTCGCGGCCGAATTTCCCGCGGGTTGGCAGGACCACGACCTGATCGCATCCGTTGAAGGAGTCAGTCTTCATGAAGAATAGTGTGCCCAGTCCCGCTTTCGGCGCCGCGCAAGCTCAGGCTCAGCCGCAGTTGGCCGCGCCGGCGTCACGCGGCAAACGCGCGCGCTCGGAACTCGCGCGTCTGCGTGAGTTGGCCTTGCTGCCCGCGCTCGCTTTGCTGATCGTGATCGGCGCGTTTGTGAGCCCGAGTTTTTTGACCAAGGCCAATCTCATCAGCGTACTGGGCGCGTCGGCGGCGTTGGCGCTCGTCGTGCTCGCCGAATCGCTGATCGTGCTGACCGGCAAGTTCGACTTGTCGCTCGAATCGACGGTGGGCATCGCGCCCGCAGTGGGCGCGATGCTCGTGATGCCCGCGGCGTCCGCGGGCTTCGGCATGCAATGGCCCGCGGCGGCCGGCTTGCTCGCCATCGTGTTGGTGGGCGCGGTGATCGGCTTCATCAACGGCTTTCTCGTGGTGCGTTTGCGGCTCAATGCGTTCATCGTCACGCTGGCCATGCTGATCGTGTTGCGCGGCATGCTGGTGGGCGCGACCAAGGGCGGCACGCTGTTCGATATGCCGCCGTCGTTCTTCGAGCTCGCGACCACCATCGTGCTCGGCTTGCCTTTGTCCGTGTGGCTCGCGGCGGTGGCGTTCGCGATCGCGGCGTTCATGTTGCGCTACCACCGGCTGGGCCGCGCGCTGTACGCCATCGGCGGCAATCCGGAAGCGGCGCGCGCGGCAGGGATTCGCGTGGAGCGCATCACGTGGGGTGTATTCGTGCTCGGCAGCATACTCGCCTCGGTGGGCGGTCTGATCGTGACCGGCTATGTTGGCGCGATCAACGCGAACCAGGGCAACGGTATGATTTTCACGGTGTTCGCGGCGGCGGTGATCGGCGGCATTTCGCTCGACGGCGGCAAGGGCACCATGTTTGGCGCGCTCACCGGCGTGCTGCTGCTCGGCGTCGTGCAGAACCTGTTGACGCTTGCCCAGGTGCCGTCTTT
This sequence comes from Paraburkholderia phytofirmans, assembly GCF_046028095.1. GTDB lineage: Bacteria > Pseudomonadota > Gammaproteobacteria > Burkholderiales > Burkholderiaceae > Paraburkholderia > Paraburkholderia phytofirmans_A. The sequence continues at coordinate 47,213 of NZ_JAQQDJ010000004.1, read as the reverse complement.
CTGGATTCAGGCGATTTACGGCGCGATCATTCTGGGCTCGCTGATGGTGGCGCGCCTTGCGAGCGGCGAAGGCCAGAACTGATGCATATGCACCTCGGAGAACTCATTTGACCAGCCGCCCGTTGCCATTGCAAACCGACCCACGCCTGATCCTGCTCAGCCCCGCCGACAACTGCCTGATCGCGGCGGCGCGCCTCGACGGCGGCACGCAGATCGAGATCGAGGGCGAGCGCGTGACGCTCACCAAAACCATCGACCTCGGTCACAAGGTGGCGCGCCATGAACTCGCGAAGGACGACAAGGTGCTGCGCTACGGCGCAGTGATCGGTCACGTGACAGAAGCCGTGGCACGCGGTGCGCATCTGCATACGCACAACCTCGAAAGCGATTACCTGCCGACCTATACGCACGACGCGGGCCACGAATTCGTCCATCACTGATGTGCGCACAACGACGTGGCCTCGCGCCGCGCTGGAACGATCATGACTGACACTTCCGTAGCATCTCTACCTGTCGCCGCGCAGCAGCCCACGCTTCAGGGCTATCTGCGCCGCGACGGCCGCAAGGGCATCCGCAATGTGGTCGCGGTGGCGTATCTGGTCGAGTGCGCGCATCACGTCGCGCGCGAAATCGTCACGCAGTTTCGCGAACCGCTCGACGCCTTCGACGATCCTTCCGCCGAACGCGAGCCGCCGGTGCATCTGATCGGCTTTCCGGGCTGCTATCCGAATGGGTACGCGGAAAAAATGCTCGAGCGGCTCACCACGCATCCCAACGTGGGCGCGGTGCTGTTCGTGTCGCTCGGCTGCGAGAGCATGAACAAGCACTATCTGGTGGACGTGGTGCGCGCGAGTGGCCGTCCGGTCGAAGTGCTGACGATCCAGGAAAAGGGCGGCACGCGCAGCACGATTCAATACGGCGTCGACTGGATTCGCGGCGCGCGCAAGCAACTCGCCGCGCAGCAGAAAGTGCCGATGGCGCTGAGCGAACTGGTGATCGGCACGATCTGCGGCGGCTCGGACGGCACCAGCGGCATCACGGCGAATCCGGCGGTGGGCCGCGCGTTCGATCATCTGATCGACGCGGGCGCAACGTGTATCTTCGAAGAAACCGGCGAGCTGGTGGGCTGCGAATTCCATATGAAGACGCGTGCGGCGCGCCCTGCGCTCGGCGACGAAATCGTGGCCTGCGTCGCGAAGGCGGCGCGCTATTACTCGATTCTCGGCCACGGCAGTTTCGCGGTCGGCAACGCGGACGGCGGACTCACCACGCAGGAAGAGAAATCGCTGGGCGCGTATGCCAAAAGCGGAGCTTCGCCGATCGTCGGGATCATCAAACCCGGCGACATTCCGCCAACCGGCGGACTCTATCTGCTCGACGTCGTGCCGGACGGCGAACCGCGCTTCGGTTTTCCCAATATCAGCGACAACGCGGAGATCGGCGAACTGATCGCCTGCGGCGCGCATGTGATTCTGTTCACGACCGGACGCGGCTCGGTGGTCGGCTCGGCGATCTCGCCGGTGATCAAGGTGTGCGCGAATCCCGCGACGTATCGCAACCTCTCCGGCGACATGGATGTCGATGCAGGCCGCATTCTCGAAGGCCGCGGCACGCTCGACGAAGTGGGCCGCGAGGTGTTCGAGCAAACGGTGGCGGTGTCGCGCGGTGCCGCTTCGAAGTCGGAGACGCTTGGTCATCAGGAATTCATCCTGACGTACAAGACGTTCGAGCCGGTTGGACCGGCTTGCCTGCCGTCGAGCGCCGCAGCGCAGCATCGGGTCGTCGCGATCGAGCCGCACTGAGCGGCTGCGTCCTGGCCGCGCGGTCCTGGCGGCAAGCCGTCTGTACACACCGTGGGCAAACCTCGCCCATGCATGGTAAAACACGACAAATTGGAGACGCGCTCAATGACCGCAACGATCGGATCGAAGATCGGGCAACGGCGCCGCATCGGCCGCGGGCCGTTGCAGGTGACCGGTTTGGGACTCGGCACGGCGCCGCTCGGCGGCCTGTACCGCGATCTGTCCGATGAAGAAGCTCATGCCACCATCGCCGCCGCGTGGGACGCCGGCGTGCGCTACTTCGACACCGCACCGCATTACGGCAACACGAAGGCCGAGCATCGTCTGGGCGACGCGTTGCGGCGCTATCCGCGTGGCCAGTACGTGCTGTCCACCAAAGTGGGCCGCCGTTTCGTGCCGCGCACCACGCCTTTCGACGACAAGGAAGGCTGGCAAAACCCGCTCCCTTTCGAAGCGATCTACGATTACACGCACGACGGCATTCTGCGTTCGTTCGAAGACAGCCAGCAGCGCCTCGGCATCGTCGATATCGACATTTTGCTGGTGCACGATATTGGCCGTGTCACGCACGGCGACAACCATCCCCATTACTGGCGGCAACTCACCGAAGGCGGCGGCTTTCGCGCGCTGGACGCGTTGCGCTCTTCTGGCGCGATCAAGGCCGTCGGACTTGGCGTCAACGAAGGCGCGGTGATACTGGATGCGATGGCCGAGTTCGATATCGATTGCGCGTTGCTCGCGGGCCGTTATACGCTCCTCGAACAGACCACGCTCGATGACCTGTTGCCGGCCTGTGAAAAACAAGGCGTCAGCATCCTGTTAGGCGGCGCGTTTAATTCGGGCATTCTGGCGCGCGGTGTCGAAGGCGATCTGAAATTCAACTACGGCGAGGCGCCGCCCGAAGTGATCGAGCGCGTCGCGCGGCTTGAAGCAGTGTGCCGCGCGCACGGCGTGCCGCTCGCGGCCGCCGCCTTGCAGTTTCCGTATGCGCATCCGGCGGTCGCCACCGTGCTGACCGGCGCGCGCAGTGCCGATGAATTGCGCGAGAACGCCGCGTCGTTCGAGCAGCCGATCCCCGCGGCCTTGTGGTCCGCGTTGCGTGACGAAGGCTTGCTCGACAGCCGTGCGCCCGCGCCAGAGGATTGATTTGACGATGCATATCGATGCCCACCAGCACTACTGGGATCCCGCTCGCGGCGATTACGAGTGGCTCACGCCGGAACTGAAAATCCTGTACCGGACGTTTGGCCCGGAGGATCTCAAGCCGTTGCGCGAACGCGCGGGCATCGAGCGGACGGTGGTGGTGCAGGCGGCGCCGACCATCGACGAAACGCGTTATTTGCTGGACCTGGCGCGCCATGAGCCGTCGATTGCGGGCGTGGTCGGCTGGGTGCCGTTGTTGCTGCCCACTGCGCCGCAGGTGATCGAAGCGCTGGCGCATGAGCCGAAGTTCAAAGGCGTGCGGCCGATGCTGCAGGATTTGCCGGACGATACATGGATCGCGAACCCCGATCTCGCGCCGGCAATCGAAGCGCTGATTGCACACGACCTCGCCTTCGACGCATTGATTTACGCGCGCCACGTCGAGCCGTTCGAAACTTTCGCGACGCGCTTTCCAGCGTTGCGCATCGTCGTCGATCATGGGGCGAAGCCGCCCATCCGCTATGGACGCGCGGGCTATCAAAGCTGGGCCGACGCGATCACGCGGCTCGCGCAACTGCCGCACGTGCATTGCAAGCTGTCGGGCCTCGTCACCGAGGCGTCGCCCGGCTGGACCGAGGAAACGCTGCATCCGTATGTCGAGCATCTGCTGAAGTCATTCGGTCCGGCACGATTGATGTGGGGCAGCGACTGGCCCGTGCTCGATCTGAACGGCGACTATCTGCTCTGGCATTCGGTGGCGAACACTTTGCTCACGTCGTTAAGCGATGCTGAGCGCGAAGCGGTTTTCGGCGGCAATGCCGCCGCGTTTTATCGATTGTGATTTCTGGAAGAGACAAGCAACAGCCCATTCAACTGGAGTCGTAGATGACACAAAGACTGGCCGGCAAGACGGCCCTGATCACGGCGGCAGGACAAGGCATTGGACTCGCCACCGCCGAACTCTTCGCACGCGAAGGCGCGCGCGTGATCGCCACGGATATCCGCATCGACGGACTGGCCGGCAAGCCGGTCGAAGCGCGCAAGCTCGACGTGCGCGACGACGCGGCGATCAAGGCGCTAGCCGCCGAAATCGGCGCGGTCGACGTGCTATTCAACTGCGCGGGCTTCGTGCACGCCGGCAACATTCTCGAATGCAGCGAAGAGGATTGGGATTTCGCCTTCGACCTGAACGCGAAGGCGATGTACCGCATGATTCGCGCGTTCCTGCCCGCCATGCTGGAGCACGGTGGCGGGTCGATCATCAATATGTCGTCGGCGGCGTCGAGTGTGAAGGGCGTGCCGAACCGCTTCGCGTACAGCGCTTCCAAGGCCGCGGTGATCGGGCTGACCAAGTCCGTTGCTGCGGACTTCATCACGCGTGGTGTACGCTGTAACGCGATCTGCCCGGGCACGGTGGCTTCGCCGTCGCTCGAACAGCGGATCGTCGCGCAGGCTCAGGCGCAAGGCGCGACGCTGGACGCCGTGCAGGCCGCCTTTGTCGCGCGTCAGCCGATGGGCCGCATCGGCAAGCCGGAAGAGATCGCCGCGTTGGCGCTGTATCTCGGGTCCGACGAATCGTCATTTACCACGGGCCATGCGCATGTGATCGACGGCGGTTGGTCGAACTGACGCACGCATGACGCACGCTGAACCACGAACCGAACACCACTGAAAGGAAGTGCCAGGATGAAACTGCTTCGTTATGGGCCGAAGGGCCAGGAAAAGCCGGGCTTGCTCGACGCGCAAGGCAAGATTCGTGATCTGTCGAAAGTGGTCGCCGACATCGACGGCGCCGCGCTGACCGACGCAGGTCTCGCCAAACTGCGCGCGCTCGATCCGGCTTCGCTGCCGCTGGTCGAAGGCAATCCGCGCATGGGTCCGTGCGTCGGCAAGATCGGCAAATTCATCTGCATCGGCTTGAATTACGCGGATCACGCGGCTGAATCGAATCTGCCGGTGCCCGCCGAGCCGGTCATCTTCAACAAGTGGACCAGCGCGATCAGCGGCCCGAACGACGACGTTGAAATTCCGCGCGGCTCGAAGAAAACCGATTGGGAAGTGGAACTGGGCGTGGTGATCGGCAAGCCGGCGAAATATATCGACGAAGCCAACGCGCTCGATTACGTCGCCGGTTATTGCGTGATCAACGACGTGTCGGAACGCGAATGGCAGATCGAAAAGGGCGGCACGTGGGACAAGGGCAAGGGCTTCGACACGTTCGGCCCGATCGGCCCGTGGGTCGTCACGCGCGATGAAGTCGCCGATCCGCAGAACCTGAGCCTATGGCTCGAAGTGGATGGCCACCGCTATCAGAACGGCAGCACGAAGACGATGGTGTTCGGCGTCGCGAAACTGGTTTCGTATGTATCGCAGTGCATGAGCCTGCAACCGGGCGACGTGATTTCGACTGGCACGCCGCCGGGCGTCGGCATGGGCGTGAAGCCGAATCCGGTGTTCCTGAAGCCGGGTCAGACGATTCGCCTGGGTATTGAAGGGCTGGGCGAGCAGACGCAGAAGACGTACGCGGCGGAGTGATTCGCGCCTGCGGGCTTCGCGGGGCATGAAGAACGGCGGTTCCTGCGCTAACAGGCAGGAGCCGCTTTTTTGTGTGCGCCGCTGCCGCTGCTGCTTACGCGCGTCGCTCTCCATTTGCACTCGCGCGTGCGGCGCGGCTAAACCACCGCCACACTTGTTTTCGGCACGCTGCTTAATCGCAGTGTTCGGCGAGCAGTCGCGCGAGCAGCGCCACTAACTGATCGACGTGAGCGTCTTCAGTACGCCACGACGACACGCTGATGCGAAACGCCGGCCGCCCTTGCCAGACAGTCTGACCGAACCACGTTTCGCCCGACGCCTGCGCCGCTTCACGAATCGCGACCGTCTGCGCGTCGGTCTTCGCGCGTACCAGCACCTGGTTCAGCACCACGCGATTCACCACTTCGAAGCCCGCAGCACGCAGACCTTCGGCGATCCGTGAAGCCTGCGCGCAATGCCGATCGACCATCTCCTGCACGCCGCTGCGTCCGAGCGAACGCAGCGCTGCCCAGATCGGAATGCCGCGCGCACGGCGCGAGAACTCCAGGTTCACGTTCTTCTGCGCGTCGTGCGCGCCGGTCAGGTAGACCGCGTCGCTGTTCATCGCCGATGAAAGCGCCTGCGCGTCGCGACAGATCGCCATGGCGCCGTCGTAGGGCGTGTTGAGCCACTTGTGGCCGTCGGTGGTCCAGCTGTCGGCGCCGTCGATGCCATCGGTCAGCGCCCGTTTCGACGATGCCCGCGCCCACAGACCAAACGCGCCATCCACATGAACCCATGCTCCGGCCGCTTTGGCGCGCGGAACCAATTCCGCGAACGGATCGAACTCGCCGGTGTTCACTTCGCCGGCTTGCACGCAGAAGATCGTCATGTCGTCGAGCGGCGGTAGCTGCGCGGGGTCGATGCGGCCGTGCTCGTCGACTGGTGCACTGATCACGCGCTTCATGCCGAAGCCGAGCACGCGCAGCGCCTTCTTCACCGTGATGTGGGCCATCTCGGAGATCACGACGCGCACAGGCGGCGCGCCGCTCAAGCCATCATTGTCGAAATCCCAGCCCTTGCGCGCGAGCAGCGCACGCCGTGCAGCCGCGATGCAAACGAGCGTGCACGCCGTCGCGCTGGTGCCGAAGCCGATCGCCGCTTCGCGCGGCAGATCGAGCGCGTCGAGCACCCAGCGCGCCGCGATTTTCTCCAGCGTGGCCGCGACCGGCGAGTTGTCGAAGGTCGACGCGCATTGATCCCACGCGCCCATCAGACGCTCGGCAGCCGCCGCAGCCGGCAGCACTGCGCCGATCACGAAGCCGTAATAGCGCGGATCGTTCGACGCGACCGTGCCGGGCGAACCACTTTCGTCGAGCAGACGCAGCACGTCAGCGGGCGCGTGGCCGTGCTGCGGGAAGGCTTCGTCGAAGGCGGCGAGTTGCGCGAGCGCGGCCGCGTCCGGAAACACCCGGCGCTTGCCGATGTCGGCAAGGTAAGCGTGCGCGCGTCGGTCGGCGTCGGCAATCAGAGCAAGTTCGTTCATGTGGTTCCTTCAAGTATCGATAACGTGATGGCGCGGCAGCCTGAAGAAGGCCACGCCCTTAGAGATTGGCGAGGTCGCGGCCGAGCTTTTGCAATTCGGCGTCGATGCGCTTGTAGTAGGTGAACTTGCCGATCCGCTGCGCACGCACGAGTCCCGCATCGGCGAGGATGCGCATGTGGCGCGTGGTGGTGGCGGGCGCAATGCCGAGTTTGTCGGTGATGAACGTGCAGCACACGCCGACCGTTTCGATATCGGCGTGGTCCTGATACGGGAAATGCCGCGTCGGCTCTTTCAGCCAGCGCATGACGGCGAGGCGGCTTGCGTTGGCGAGCGCGTTGATGCGGGTGAGTTCGTCTGTCATGAAACGGTGCGCCGAACGGGAGCCTTGGATCGATAACGTTTCGTATATTAGCTAAATGACGAAACGTGAACAAGCGCCTTGAGGGCGGCGCGAAGTGGTTCACCCAAGGGCCGTGACGTCAGCCCGCGTGTTCATGTTCGCCGTTTTCGCTGATCCGGTTGACCGTGCCTTGTGCGACGGCAATCAGCTTTTCGCGGTTGCCTTCCATCACATACACGTTGCATTGGCAGGTCGCCTGATGCTGGCCCGCGTAGACGACCTTCGCGCGCGCGATCAGCGTGCCGTTGATGGCCGGCCGCAGATAATTGATCTTGTATTCCCCGGTCACGACCTTCGGCCCGAGCAGCAGCGCGCCCGCGAAGGTCAGCGCGTTGTCGGCGAGATAGCTGATAACGCCGCCATGCACGAAGCCGTGCTGCTGCCGCAACTCATCGCGGATCGGCAGGCTCAGCGTGAGTTCGCTGGTGCTTGTCTGCATCAGCTCGGCGCCTAACAGCATGCTGAACGGCTGGGCATGCAGTGCGCCGCGCGCCCGGTCGAGGAGGTCGGTCATTGTGATTCCTTCGGGCGTGGCCCGCGGTGGCAATCTGCACTGGCCTGCGTCGTGCAGTCCCTACCCACTCTAGGAAGCGCGCACGCACCGCGTCAAGGTGAATCGGCAATTCGTGCGGTCCATTGTTGCGCGAATCGATTGCAATGGTGACGTTGACCGATGAAAAGGGGGCGTAAGACGATCTTTGATGGAATTGGCCTCAAGCGCGGCGCGCTTATGCCGTTAACCCTGACGTAGCTCCCGTCATTCTTTGTCTTCAGGTATTCACGATGTTCAGCAAGATCAAGGTCGCATCCGGCCTGTTGTGTGTTCTGGCCGCGTTCTGCGTTTTCCAGCTTGTCACGGTGGGTTTGGGGTTCTGGTCGCTCACGCGCACGCATGACGACGTGGGCGATCTGTCGAACATCGCCCTGAAGCAGGTGGACGCGGTCAACGAAACGACTCAGCATTTGATGGACGCGCGCATCAACCTCTCGCGCGCCGGGACGCGCATGGTGCGCGGCGGCTCCGAGCCGACCGACATCGTGCAGCACGCCCGCGAACAGTTGACGGCCGCCGACCAGTCGTTCGCGGCCTTCATGAGCGCGCCGAAGACCGGCGACGAAAACGGCACCCGTGCCGCCGCGCTCGCCGAGCGCTACAAGAAGCTGCACGACGCGCTCGCGGAACTGGTGCAGTTCCTCGATTCGAACAACATCCAGGCCTTCCTCGATCAACCGACGCAGTCGTTCCAGGACGCGTACCTCGGCGAGTCGCATAACTTCGTGCAATTCGGCAACGCGGCGAGCCGTGCGTCGCTCGACTCGATTGATACGCGCATGGCAACTTTCCGTGCCGTCAGCATCGCGATCCTGCTGGCGCTGGTGGCCGGCACGTTCGCCGTGTACGCCGGGCTGCGCCGTGGCGTGGTGGCGCCGCTGGAAGAGGCGGGCCGTCACTTCGACCGGATCGCGCAAGGCCGTCTCGACCAACCTATCGCCGCGCGCGGCACCAACGAAATTGGCCGGCTGTTCTCGGGCCTCGCGAAAATGCAGGCGAGCGTAGCGCGCACGGTGCAGACCGTGCGCGAATCCGCCGACTCGATCCACCTGGGCGCTGATGAAATCGCGACCGGCAACGCCGATCTGTCGGCGCGCACCGAAAACCAGGCTGCGTCGCTCGAAGAAACCGCGTCGAGCATGGAGGAGCTGACGGCTACCGTGCGCCAGAACGCCGAGCACGCCCGCGAGGCCAACGCGCTCGCCGAGACCGCGCTCGAAGCGACCTCGCGCGGCAGCGAAGTGGTCAACGAGGTGGTCGACAAGATGCGCGGTATTGCGCAGAGCTCGGACAAGATCGCCGAGATCATTTCGGTGATCGATGGCATTGCCTTCCAGACCAACATCCTCGCGCTGAATGCGGCCGTCGAAGCGGCGCGCGCGGGCGAGCAAGGGCGCGGCTTCGCCGTGGTGGCGGGCGAAGTGCGCGGCCTCGCGCAGCGCAGCGCGCAATCGGCGAAGGAAATCAAAACGCTGATCAGCGAGTCGGTCGCCGAGATTCAGGGCGGTTCGGCACTGGTCGAGCACGCCGGCTCAGCGATGAGCAACGTGTCCGCCTCGATTTCGCGCGTCACGCAGATGATGGCGGAGATCAGCGCGTCGTCGCTCGAGCAGAGCACGGGCATCGAGCAGGTCAATCAGGCGGTGGTGCAGATGGATGAGATGACGCAGCAGAACGCGGCGCTCGTCGAAGAAGCTGCTGCTGCGGCGGCTTCGCTGCATCAGCAGACGCAGCAATTGAAGCAGGCTGTTTCTGTCTTCGAAATTTCTGAATCTGTGTTGCGGATGCAACAAATCGACGAAGTGCGAGGGCAATCGGCCGATTTTTCGTTGTCCGGTATGCGCGCAATCTAGCTCGCGAAAGCGCTCAAAAAGAAAACGTCAGACAAAGAAAATGGCCCGCCGAAGCGGGCCATTTTGCATTAGACGCAAGCGCCTAAGGGTGCCTCAACGTACCTGACGGTACTTAGGCCGGCTGGATGTTCGCAGCTTGCTTGCCCTTCGGGCCTTGCTTAACTTCAAACGTCACTTTTTGGTTTTCCTGCAGGGACTTGAAGCCGCTGCCTTGAACTTCCGAAAAGTGCGCGAACAGGTCTTCGCCGCCGTCGTCCGGCGTGATGAAGCCAAAGCCCTTTGCATCGTTAAACCACTTCACAGTACCTGTTGCCATTTTTAATCCAGTAAATGTTGTGTGTTGCATTCGCGACCGCTATTTCTCAACACGAGATCGAGCGCGAAGTAGGAGTTGTATCACGTCTTAATGACGGACGCCAACCAACCAGTATTCGGGTATTCCCCCGCTCCGGTCTTTTTGAGGCCCGGAAAGCAATTGGAAGGCTGTTCCCGCGGGTAGGGTAAACTGCTCGTATTACTCTTCCAGGAAAAACATTGACACATTACTTGCAAGAAGAACTTACCTCGTTCTGGAGTCGTTTGACCCCCTATCTGGCGATATTGGAGTCTAAATCACCTCAAGAAGGCGCCCCGGACCCGGTCGGCCGTATCACCGTCGATACCGAAGACCGTCAGGCTTTCGCCCTCCACGTCACCGATCAGAAGCCGCACGGCGACACGTCGGACACCCCCACCGGGCACAGCGCAACTTATATGCGTTTTAAATCGGCCGACAGCGGCTGGAGCCCCTGGCAGCGCGAAGAGTATTGATCGACCGGGCGGTCGGCTTTTGTGTCCGCGTCCCGTCGTGAGATCGCGGCCGGCGTTCAGCCGGCTTCGCTCGGTTAGTTCGACTCTCAGCCTTTGCGCCCACTGCGGCGCGTGCGTTCGTAAAAATCGTTCGGCTTGGTGCGAACCCAGCGGACGAAGGTGCGGACCGCCTCGTCGCTGAGGAGCGCCTCGACCGTCGAATAGCGCTGCGCCAGCTCGGCTTCCGAAAACAGCGCGTGGAGCTGACGATGGCAAATGCGGTGCAAGGCGGCGACTTCCTTGCCGCCTTTTGTTTTCGGCACCCAATGATGCAAATCGCGTTGGCTCGCCGGGATCGGCCGGCCGCAGAGCGGGCAGATTTCGTCCGCGGGCGGTGGTCGATACCAAGGTTCGGCAAGTTTCTTGGCCATGGCCTGACGAATGGCTAGCGGAGTTTCTGGCGCTCGACAGTTGTGTGGCCTAACCGGCGGCGTTCAGGCGGCCGGCAATGCCTCGTAGGCGGTTGCGAGGTGATACGGCGTGGTCGACGGCATGTCGGCGCGCGCCACTTCGCCCGCCGGCGTCTTGCATTCGAACCAGCCCTGCGGACGCAGAAACCGTTGCTGGAACAGTTCGATTTGCCGGGGCAGCGCGGCGCGGGCCGCCGGTTCGTCATGGCTCGCCAGCGCGCGCAGATATTCGGTTTGGGCCCAGATCCGCTGAGTCGCGTCCTTGATCCGGCCGGTTTCGTCGAGCGAGGCGTACACGCCGCCGGTTTCCAGGTCCACGCCATGTTGCTGCGCGAAGCTGAACGCACGCGGCATGGCTTCGGCGAGACCCGAGTCTTCGAACACGGCGCCCGCCTGTTTCACCAGCCAGAACCATTCGAACTGATGCCCGGGTTCCAGACGGTTGTCGTCCGCGCCGATCGGCAATTCGGCGATGCAGCCCGTGGGCGCATGCACGAAACGCCGCGCGACCGCGCCGGCGAGGCGCCGCAGCGCGGCGTCGAAAGCGTTGTCGTGGGTGGCTTCGCGAGCGGCCAGCCAGGCTTCGGTCAGGTGCATCAAGGGGTTCTGGATCGGCGTGCCCGTCACGCCGGCGAAGTCCGCGGTCAGCGCGGCGTTGAACAGATCGTCCTCGGCGGCGAAGTTCGACTGGATCAGCGCGGACGTGCGATGCACGATTTCCAGCGCATTGTGATTGCCGGAGCGCCGGGCATACTCCGCGCACGCAAACACCACGAACGCGTGCGTGTACAGGTCCTTGGTGGTGTCGAGCGGTGCGCCTTGCGCATCCACGCTGTAGAACCATCCACCGTGGCGCATGTCCTGAAAGGTGTGCGTCAACGAATCGAACAGCACCTGCGCATGGGCTGCGTCGCCTGCCTGCGAGAACACGAACAATTGGCGCGCGCAGGCCATTGCCCGGTAACGCTCGGCGGGCAGCGGCCGATGATCTTCGGCGCTGACCGCTTCGTAGGGCAGCTTCAGTGCGGTGTTGAAACCCGGCCCGCGCCAGATCGGTAGCACCACGCCTGTGAAGTGATCGCGCAGACTGGCAGCGAGTGCGACGGTGGAAGCGGCGGGTGGGTTCATGCTCTGCATAGTCAAATGGGGCGAACAGGGTATTTCGAAGCGAAGCGACGGTGGACGTGTTTGTTGTGTCCGTGGCCAGAGTTTCAGCGCGGCGCAGTTGTGGGCGAACCTGCCGGCGAGCGTGGATGCTACCTGTTTTGCAAACCGGCAACCGCAAAATCAGGATAGCGACCAGCGGTGCGAACCGCCTCGCGATGTGCGGCCTAGCATAAAGCAAACGGGTCACACTGGCACTGCGTCACCGGTGCGGAAACTACTTCAAATAATTTCCGATCAGGAGGAAGAACAATGCTGGGGAATCTCGAACTCATCGCCCGTTTGATGGTGGCCGCCGCGCTCGGCAGCGTCATCGGCTTCGAGCGGGAGCGGCTTTCGTGGGCCGCGGGGCTGCGCACGCACATGCTGGTGTGCGTCGGTTCGACGCTGATCATGATCGTCTCGGCGTATGGTTTTGCGGAAGTGCTGAGCGGCGACCACGTCGTACTGGATCCTTCGCGGATGGCGGCGCAAGTGGTGTCGGGCATCGGCTTTCTCGGCGCGGGCTCGATCCTGCTGCGTGGCGAGATCGTGCGCGGACTGACGACGGCGGCGAGCCTCTGGTCGGTGGCCGCCATCGGTCTCGCGGTCGGCGGCGGGCTGTACACGGCGGCGATCGCGGCGACCATCATCATTCTGATTATCCTGGCCGGCATCAAGCCGCTCGAGCGCCGCTTCATCACGGTCAAACAACGGCGCCAACTGACGATGATCGTCGAGCGCGGCGCCATGACGTTCCACTCGCTGCACGACGAGCTCGGCGCCGCGAGCCCGCGCGTCAAGCAGTTCGTGATGCAGCAAAGCGAGGACGCGCCCGAGTGCGATGAAGTGGTGATCACCCTGCATCGCGTGTCGAATACGGAATATGAGGCGATCTGCGGGCGCTTGCGGCAACTGCACGGCGTCAAGCAGTTCAGGCAGGACGACGCGACTTCCTGAAAACGAAAATCCTCGCCGAATGGCTTCGGCGGGCGCGGGCGGCCATGCGACAATGCGGTCTCGAAAAATTCCAACGGCATTGACGAGCGGTGCTCGGCGCCCGCATTCCGGCGACGACCGCTTTTTTCTCTATGGCAGATTCCGTAGCATCCACGCAGTCCCGGCCTCAGCGCGCCGCTTCGAAGAAGCGCCGCCAGGCCAACGTCCCGACCGAAACCGAAAACAAGCTGGCGCGCGCCGCGCGCTCGGCACAACGCCTCGCGCAACTGAGCGACGCCTCCCGCGACGACAGCACGCTCGACCTGTTCCCCGACGATCCCACCCGCGCCACGCTGGAAGCGATGAATATCGACATCCGGCAAGGTACGCTGCACGGTTTCGAGTTGCCTGATGTGGTGTTGGCCGCGGTCGGGGCGATCGATGGCGGTGATGGTCTGGCGGTGGACGCGCGGGCTACGCGCCGTGCGCCACGCGTTGCCAAGGCCGACGACCAACCGGTGCCGGTTAACGCGCTGTTGAGCGGGCTCGAAATCGAGCCGTTGGTGGTGGCGGCTTCGCCGGCCGGCGAACTGGCTTTGGGCGATGCGAAACCGGCAGCGGATGCAGCCGCGTCTGCCGAAGAGAAATCGGCTGCAGCGGCGCGCGATGCGTCGGCGCCGCTTACCCCGGCGATGGCGGCAGCGACCGTGGCGCGCAGCGTGACCGCGCTGCGCCAGGCGGCTGAGCCGGATTCGGCGGGCGGTGCGGCGGCTGCGTCGACCGCTGGCGGTGTCAAGGCGCCGCAACGGTTCGCGGCGACTTTTGCCAAGGCGGCTTCGGCTTCTGGTGCGGCAAAGGTATCGGCATCGGCATCGCAACAACAGGCCTCGGTCGCAACCAGCGTGACGGGCACAACGGACGAATCGGCATCGGCACAACCGGACGCTGCTACTGCAGGGTCGAAGCCGGGTGCGGTGCCGGACCAGCATAGGGCGCCGACGGAAGCGGCAATTGCTGCGCCGAACAGCACGGCGTCGGAGACGTCGATGAATTCATCGGCGTCCGCGCAAGCTAACGCCGCGTTCGCCACGCCTTGGCGGGAAGCCCGGCGTGCCGAAGCGGCCGCGGCCGCGCTGCGCGCCGCGCCGGAACTCGATCGCGCACGAGCCACTGCGTTCGCCGATACCGTCGACGCGCTCTATGGCGTGATCGCCGATCAACGCCACGCCGCCACCGATCATTCACGACGCATGAAATGGATGCTGTCGATCGTGGTGGGCGCATTGCTGGTGACGGTCGCGATCGGCATCACGCAAACCGTGCTGCTGATGCGCCTCACGCGCGAGACCACCGCGCAGCAGCACCGCATCGAGCAGATGATGCAGAACCAGCAGGCAGCCATGGCCAGTTTGCTCGACACGCACTTGGCGATGGCGACCGCAGCCGCCACCAATGCCGCTTCCGACGCGGCCGCGGCAGCGCCCGCCGCGCCACAGCAGGCGCCCGCCACGCCGGCGCATGCGAGGCATGCAGCGCGAGCGCTGCATGTACATAAGCAGAAAGCGGTTACGCCGCACTGACAATTAGTGAGCGCCGCGCCGGCGACAAGCCGGTTGTGGTGATTCACTTTTCCACTGTGGTCCGGTGTCTGCCACCCGAAACCGGCACCCCACGCCCCACCGCCCACCCCGCCCGTCGATCAGCTACCCGTGTCCGCCAACGCGACGTTGACACCTGCGGACAGCGCGGCACCAAGCGCCGTCGACGCCGCCGTAGTCCACCCGCGCAAGGCAACTACGAGAGCCAAAGTTCGTGCGCAGCAGAAAGCCCGGTGACAAACCCGCTGCAGACGCGGACCCCTTATGACCCTGAAAACCAAAAAAACAGGGACGTTGTAATGATGCAACGCAACATATGAAAAATACCCGCGGCAAAGCACCACGCCGAAAAATTGCTGCATTGCACTAGCTTTTGCCTAGGGAAAACCCTATACTTCTTCTTAAGGGAAAACCCTAGCAAATGCAGTAACTAACCGGGAGTCGCCATGAGCTTCATTTTTGCATTGTTCCAAAAGGTCAGCGACCTCTTTGCGTCGCCCCATCTGCCGCTGGATTCGGACTACTCGTACGAAGCGCGTAGCCGCGAAGCAGAGCGCGTGCGTAGAGCACAAGCTACGTTGTTCGGCGTCAAGCTGAGCGACTAAGAGCAAAGCCGTACCGGCCCAAGCGCGGAGCAACCGCGTACGGGCGCGCACTTCGGGTGCGCATCGCATCACTATTGAAGCCACAGTTCGCGAAACGCGTACCGTGGCTTTTTGTTTTTCAGGCTCGTTTCCGCCGCTCGGGCGTTGTCTCCGAATATTTCCCGGCCGAAATGAATGTAACGGAGCCTGAAAGATGGCTGCCGGGCCCGCAGGGTCCAGTCATGGCGAATGGCTTTGTAGGCAGGGCAGTACGCGGAAAATGCACTTTGACCATCCGTCCCTTTCTATGAAATGTGCGCTTACAAGTGCTCACGTCTTCATGCGGTTTGCGCCGCTAAAGTTGGTCTCAAGCGTACGGCGTCTGGTTCGAGCCTGAAGGTGCAGGTCCAGGTCGATCTCGAGCACGGACGCTGGCTTGATACAAAACTTTGATGGGAGGTCACTATGAAAACCTTGAACAGGACATCGCGTTCGATCATCGCAACCTTGCTGGCTGGCGGCGCATTGCTTGCGGCCGGCAGCGCATTCGCTCAAGAACGCGTGGTTGTCGAAAACGGCCCGGGACCGGCGGTCTACGGTCAGCCGCACATGATGCCGGTGGGCGTGTCGATCAATATCGGCTGGCACGGCGATCGTTACTATGACGGCCATCGCTATTGGGCGCACGACGACTGGATGCGCCGTCATCCGCGCGACTACGATCCGCATCACCGCGACGACCATCGCCCGCCCCCGCGCTACTAATTCGCGCGTGACGGCGCCGCACGACGCGGCGTCGGCCTGAAGTCCACAAAGCCGGTCCTTCCTCGCGGAAGACCGGCTTTGTCACGTTCGAGCTTACGAATCGGCTTGCTGCGCTATGCTTGAACGCTTTTATCGACGGCAGCAGGAGAGCGGCTTGGACAAGGCAGTGATTGGCGTAGTGGGCACGGGGTTGATGGGCGTCGGCATTGCGACGCAAAGCGCATTGCACGGACACAGGACGATCGTTCACGACGTCGATCCGGCGCGTCTCGCGAGCGTCGCGCCGAAAGCGCAAGCGGTGCTCGACGAACTGATCGACGCCGGGCGCATCGACCCGACGGCCAAACAGGCGGCGCTGGCGCGCATCGAAACACATGCCGAACTCGACGTGATGGCATCGGCGCAATTCGTGATCGAAGCAATTCCCGAGGTCCTCGACCTCAAGCATCGCCTGTATGCGGCGCTGACCCAGTTGCTGGCCGACGACGCGATTCTCGCGAGCAACACCAGCGGTTTTCATCCCGATCAACTCGCCGCCCCGTTGCGCGCGAAAGACCGCTTTGTGATCGCGCATTTCTGGAATCCGCCGCACATGATTCCGCTCGTCGAAGTCGTGCCGGGAACGGCGACCGCGCCCGAAGTGACGCAGCAGACCGCTACGTTGATGAGTGCGATCGGCATGGAACCCGTTGTGCTGGCGAAGGCGATTCCGGGGTTCGTCGGCAACCGGTTGCAGTTCGCGGTGCTGCGCGAGGCGTTGCACATCGTGCGCTCGGGCGCGGCGACGCCGGACGTGGTCGATCGCGTGATGAAGGCGTCGCTGGGTCGCCGCTGGGGGATCGTCGGACCGTTCGAAGGTGCGGACATGGGCGGCCTCGACACCTTCCTCGATATCGCTTCCCATCTGATGCCGGAACTGGCTAAAGACGAAGACGTGCTCGATCTTTTGCACGAGCAGGTCGAAGCAGGGCGTGTCGGCGTGCGCAGCGGCGCGGGTTTCCATGACTGGGACGATGCGCATCTGGAGCAGGTGAAGCAAGGGCGCAAGCGTGTGATCAGTCAGGGCTGATTGACGCGAAAATGGCGAGGCTCGAAAGTGCGGCGTCACGAGAAGCCTCGCCACCAAGGCACGTACGGCAGCCCGCGCCGCTCTGCGGTATAAATGCCGTCTCGCCCCATCTGCAAGGCCTCCAATCTTCATGTCCCACTACTTTTACGACCCCGCCACCGGCCACGGCCTCCCACACGATCCGTTCAAAGCCATCGTCGCGCCGCGTCTGATCGGCTGGATTTCCTCGCGCGACACTGCAGGCACATTGAACCTCGCGCCCTATAGTTTCTTCGGCGCGTTCGCCACCTTTCCGGCCATCATCGGTTTCTGCAGCGAAGGCCGTAAAGACAGCGTCGCCAACATCGAAGCCACCGGCGAATTCGTCTGGAATCTGGCCGCCAAACCGCTCGCCGAGCAGATGAACCGCTCGTCGGCGCCCGTTCCGCCGAACGTCGACGAATTCGAACTCGCCGGCCTCACGCCCGCGCCGGGCCGCAACGTGGCCGTGCCGCACGTCGCGGAATCGCCGGCTGCGCTCGAATGCAAGCTGCTGCAAGTGGTGCGGCTGCATACGCTCGACGGCACGCCGATGGACAACTATCTTTCGCTCGGGCAAGTGGTCGGCGTGCATATCAACGAGGCGTATCTGAAAGACGGCTTGTTCGACACCCACGCCGCGCAGCCGATCATGCGCGCCGGCTACCGCGCCGACTACGCGGAAATCGGCGACATGTTCCAGATGTTCCGCCCGACTGCATAGACTGCACAGCGCTCAAAACCATGTCGCGCTAGGCCAGATGGCGCGACATTCACGGCATCGCCTCCGAAAACGCGCAAAAGCAAAATGCAGCGCCCGCATACTGGCGCGCTTGATGCTTGCAACCGACGCTCCAACGCGTCGTTTTCAACTGCCGGCTCACTCGCGAGGAGCGCGATCATGTCCACCGAATTCGCCACGCAATTCAGTCATGTCCGTCCGCAAGACACGTCCTATGTGGATCAGGGCTTACGCGACTTTTTTCTCTACCGTGATTTAGGCATCGCGCAGGCGACCGGCGGCAAGGTGCTCGCGCAACTCGTCAAGGCGAATCACGCACCAGAGCAAGGCACCGGCTGGCACCGTCATGAGGCCGATTTCCACATTGTGATCATGCTGAAGGGCTGGGCGCGCTTCATGTACGGCGACAAGGAGACGCTTGTCGCCGCCGGCGATTGCGTGCATCAGGCGCCGGGCATCGTCCACTATCTGTTCGACTACTCGGAAGATATGGAGTACATCGAAATCGTCTCGCCGGCCGATTTCAAATCGATCGAAGTCGAAGGGCCTTGCGACGTGCCGACCGTGACGCCTTGGAAGAGCGTTGCGGCTTAGCGAACGCAGAAGGCGGCTGCACGCTCGAATAGCGGGTGCTACGCAATCAAGCAAGCAGGGAGCCGCCGCGCGATCCGGAACAACAACTCATTGCGCCGCCGGCGGCCGTCTACGCGGCGCGCGCGCCGCTTGCGGCTTGATGGCCGCCGCCGAACTCGCACTTGGCGTCGCGCTAGTTCCGTTCGCAGCGTCCGTTGCCGCCGCATCCACTTCAACATCGACCACCGCCGTTGCCGCCGGCGCTGCTGGAGTCACTTCTGCAGCCGTCGCGGCTGACACCGGCTGAATCGTGCGCGCGCGCGAACTCACCAGCACCGCGCGCGGTTCGTTGTCGTAAATCACGGCGCGCACTCGCGGATAAATGTGCCGCTCCCAGCGGTGTCCATTGAACACGCCGTAATGTCCGACGCCGGTCTGCACGTGATGCGTCTTCAAATACGGCCGCAACTTGTCGCACATGTCCTGCGCGGCCAGCGTCTGACCGACGGCACAAATATCGTCCTTCTCGCCTTCCACGGTGAGCAACGCCGTGCGGCGGATCTTCGACGGTTCGACGAGACGACCTTTCACTTCGAGCGCATGCAACGGCAGTGCATGACGCTGAAAAACCGTATCGACGGTTTCCAGGTAAAAGTCGGCCGTGAGATCCATCGTCGCGAAGTATTCTTCATAGAACGTGCGGATCGTGTCGGCCTTTGCCGGATCGCCTTTGGCGCGCTCGTAATGCATCGTCTCGAACGAGTCGAGATGGCGGTTTAGGTTCATCGACATAAACGCGGTCAACTGCATGAAGCCCGGATACACGCGCCGGTGCGCGCCCGCAAAACCGAACGGCACCGCGCTGATCAGCTTCTGCTCGAACCATTCCAGCGGTTTGCTTTTGGCGAGTTCGTTGACGCGCGTTGGATTGATGCGCGTATCGAGCGGACCGGCCATCAGCGTCATGCTCGCCGGTTGCGCGGGATGATCGTCGGCGGCCATGAGCGCGACCGCGGCCAGCGCGGCGACGGTCGGCTGGCACACGGCGAGCAGATGCGCGCCGGGCCCGATCGTTTCGGTGAAGTCGATCACGTGCTGCACGAATTCGTCGAAACCGAAGCGGCCCTGGCTTAACGGCACGTCGCGCGGGTTGTGCCAGTCGGTGATGTAGACGTCGTGTTCGGCCAGCATCGTTCGCACGGTGCCGCGCAGCAGCGTCGCGAAGTGGCCGGACATCGGCGCGATCACCAGCACGCGCGGTTGCGGCGCCGACGGCGGCGTCTCCTTACGGAAATGCAGCAGCGAACAGAACGGCGTGTGCGCTGCGATTTCCTCGACGACCGCCACGGATTTGCCTTCCGATATCACGCTGTCGATCTCGAACGGCGGCCGCACGGGCGTGAGTCCGGCCAGCGTCAACAACTCGCAGGCCGCGCGGATCGAGCGTCCATGCGAGGTTTCACCGAACGCAGGCCACGCGTCGAGCGAATGATTCACCAGTGCCGCGCCGTGCCGCATCGGCAGCATCATGTCGGCGAAAGCCTGGTATGTGGGATATGCGAACAGGTTCATAACCTTCGCACGAATGCTGAAGAGGAAGGAGCCCAAATAAAGGCAAGTCATGTGCCATGCATGCATACGCACTGGTGCAGCCGTGCGCTTACGTTGGCATAGCATTTGCGCGAGTCGGGGGAACGGGCCGAATTTGCCGCGCTTTGGTGCGGGCGCGCACGGCAACGTGCACGCATGGCGTCGGGCGCCGGCCGAGCGCCTCATCTGGAGGAGAATCGTATGGCGAATACCACGCTCACCATCAGCAGCAAGAATTATTCGTCGTGGTCGTTGCGCGGCTGGCTGCTGACCAAGTTCAGCGGTTTGCCTTTCGAAGAGATCGTGATGCCAATCGACGATCCCGCGGCACGCGCCGAACTCCTGCTGTTGTCGCCGTCGATCCTGGTGCCATGCCTCGTTCATGACGGCATCAAGGTCTGGGACACGCTGGCGATCGCGGAATATTTAAACGAACTGAAACCGGACGCGAAGCTGCTGCCCGAAGATATTCGCGCCCGCGCGCATTGCCGCTCGATCTGCGGCGAGATGCATTCAGGATTCGGCTCGCTGCGCTCGGCTCTGCCGATGAACCTCAAAGCGCACTTTCCGGGCTTCAAGGTGTGGGCGCGGGCGCAGTCGGATATCGATCGGATCGTGACGATCTGGGGCGATTGTCTGAAGCAGTACGGCGGGCCGTTTCTATTCGGCGAGCGCACTGCGGCGGACGCGATGTACGCGCCCGTGGTGACGCGTTTCGTGACCTACGACGTCAAACTCGATCCGGAGATCGTCGAATACGGACAGCGGATCATGGCGCTGCCCGAGATGCAGGAGTGGATCGCCGACGCGCAACAGGAGGTGGAAGAGATCGACGAACTGGACGTCGAGTTCTGAAGAAGCCGTGCGGCGACACTGCTGCAACAGCGGGCGGCGTTCGGCGTGGCGAGCCACACCGCGCCGCAACCACTGCGCCTCAATCGCGCCCGCTTCCCAGTTTGAACACACTGACCACTTGCGCAAGACGCGCGGCCTGATCGCGCAACTCGGCCGCCGCGAGTTCGGCCTCGCCGACAATCGTCGCGTTCTGCTGCGTGGCTTCGCCGATCTGCGTGACGGCGAGATTCACCTGCTCGATACCGCCCGATTGCTCGCGCGAGGCGACGCTGATCTCGCCCATGATCGCTCGCACCTGGCCGACCTGTTGAACGATGCCCTGCATCGTCGAACTGGCTTCTTCGGCGATCTGAAAACCGCTTCGCACGGTCGCCGTGGATGTCGCGATAAGGCTTTCGATCTCCTTCACCGAAGCCGCGCTGCGCTGCGCCAGCGCGCGCACTTCCGAGGCCACGACCGCGAAGCCCTTGCCGTGCTCGCCGGCGCGCGCCGCTTCCACCGCCGCGTTCAGCGCGAGGATATTGGTCTGGAATGCGATGCCTTCGATCACGCTCGTGATCTCGGCGATCTTCTGCGACGAGCGGCTGATCTCGCCCATCGTCGACACCACGCGTTCGACAGCGCGGCCGCCTTCGAGCGCGGCGTCGGCGGCGCGCGTGACGAGCGTGTTGGCTTGCGCGGCGTGGTCGGCGTTCTGCTGCACGGTCGAGGTGATCTCTTCCATGCTGGCCGCCGTTTCTTCGAGACTGCTCGCCTGGGTGGCGATCCGCGCGGCGATATTGCCGCTGCCGGTGGCGATCTTTTCGGTGCCGTGCGACATATCCGTCGATGCATTGCGCACTTGCGAAACGATGCGCGCGAGACCTTCACCGATGCCGTCGATCGACTGCATCAGGCGGCCGATTTCATCGGCGCGCGCGTTCGCGCCTTTCGCGACGCGTACGCTCAGATCGCCCGAGGCGAATCGTTCGGATGCCTTGGCGGCTTCGTCGAGCGGACGGCTCACGAGGCGCCGCACCGCGAACAGGAACACGGCCGCGAACACGCCGACGAGCACCAGGCCGAGCAGCAGGAATTCATTGCGCGTGGTGATGACGCCGGCCATCACTTCGTCGCGTGGCGCGACACCGCCCACCAGCCATTGCCATTCCGGCACGGTAACGAACGACACGAACTTGTCGCGCGAGCCGCGTTCGCCGAGTGTCGCATCGGCCGAGCTGTATTCGAGCTGGCCTTCCTTCATGTCGAGCATCTGCTGATACGGCGCGTTCGCGTTGTCGGCGTTCTGGCCGGCGGCGGCCGGATGCACGATCAGCTTGCCGCGCTCCGCGCCGTTCGACGCATTCACGACGAAGTAATAACCGCTGTCGCCGATCTTCAGGTTGCGAATGCCGTCCTGCACCGACTGGATTTCCTTGTCCACATTCACACCGACGAACAGCGCGCCGATCACGCGGCCGCTTGCGTCCGTGATTGGCCGGTATTGCGTAATCAAACGTTTGCCGAAGAGCGCGGCGAGTCCCGTATAAGGCTTGTTGGCGAGCAGCAGCGCGTAGGCCGGCGCCTTGCGGTCCAGCAGCGTGCCGATCGCGCGCGAGCCGTCCTGTTTCTTCAGCGAAGTCGTGACGCGCACGAAATCATCGCCGCTGCGCGCGAAGATCGTGGCCACCGCGCCGCTGCGTTCGAGAAACAGATCGGGGATGGAAAAGTCCATGTTCAGGACTTTGTCGCCCGCCTTGATGGTCGGCGTGGCGACACCGCCGATGTCGACCTTCTGGGTTTCGTCGAGTGTGTAGCCAGCGGGCAGGAAACTCGCGAACAGCGACATCGAGCGATCGACCTCGTTCGACAAGGCTTTGTCGAACAGCTTGATCATCGCGGCGATCGAGCGGTCCTTATCGGCGATGCGTTCGAGCACCTGATCGCTGATCTGCTGGCCGGCGGTGCGGGTGAGCGCCCACGTGAACGCGGCAAAAATCAACGCCACCAGCACGCACGAAAGAATGGCGAGCCGCGCGCCAACGCTGGCGCGGCGCAAAGAGAGAAATTCCATGGACGCTTTTGTGGAGTAAAGGAGGACAAGTGCTGCATGAGCCATGCGTAGGCATGCCCGGCATCGACGACTTGTTTACGGCCACGGCGTCTGCTTTCTTTAGGGTTTTGAAAGCACTTAGTAATTGGTTCTGCTGGCAGCGCAGCGTTCTGGTACGAGGCGCGCTCAGTGTGCCGAATGGCGCTGCGCGCCGCATGGGGCGCGCAGCAATGGCGCGTTGGTGACGACGCTGCAAATTGGCCCCGCCGTGTGCGGGGTATTTCTGTCTACGTCCGCTCAGTGCGTCGAACGATCCTGCGCGCCGCGCCACGTGCGCAGCAACAGCGCGTTGGTCACCACACTCACGCTCGAAAACGCCATCGCCGCGCCAGCGAGCATCGGGTTCAACAAGCCCAAGGCGGCCAGCGGAATCCCGATCAGGTTATAAACGAACGCCCAGAACAGGTTCTGCTGGATCTTGCGCCACGTCTTGCGCGAGATGTCGATGGCGTCGGCCACGAGCGCCGGATCGCCGCGCATCAGCGTGATGCCCGCTGCGTGCATGGCGACGTCGGTGCCGGTCGCCATCGCGATGCCGATGTCGGCGGCGGCGAGAGCGGGGGCGTCGTTGATGCCGTCGCCCGCCATGGCCACGATGCCGGCGCTGCGGATTTTCAGGTCGCGGATCACGCGGGCCTTGTCGTCGGGCAGAACTTCCGCGTGGAATTCGTCGATGCCAAGCGCCTTCGCCACGCTCGCCGCGCTGCCGCGATTGTCGCCGGTGACCAGCACGCTCTTGATGCCCATTTGCGCAAGCCGTTCGACGGCGGCGCGTGCGGTCGGTTTGACGGTGTCGCCGAAAGCGATCAACGCAAGTGCCGCGGGCGCTTGCGGATTGCGCTGCATGAGCCAGGAGACGGTGTTGCCCGCGGCTTCGAGTTCGTGAGCGCGAGCGGCGAGTTCCGGCGGCAACCTAATGCCGAGTTCATTGAGCCAGCGGGTGCTGCCGAGCGCCAGTGTGCGTCCGTCGACGTCCGCTTCGACGCCGCGCCCTGCGACCGCGCGCGCGGCGCTCGCATGCTGCGGCGGGATTTGTCTTGGCGCCACCGGGACGCCAACGCTCGCTGCCACCGCACCGCCAACGCTCGTCGCAACCGCACCGCCAGCGGTCGCCGCCACCACACCGCCAGCGTCCACCGCCGTCCCATCGCCGCTGTTCGTCGCCGCGACTTCATACGCCTTCAACACCGCCCGCGCCAACGGGTGATTGCTATTGCGCTGCACCGCCGCGGCAAGCGCCAGCGCTTCATCGCGGCCAATGCTGCCGATCGGCTCGAAAGCCGTCACCGACGGCTGCCCGAGCGTCAACGTGCCAGTCTTATCGAACGCGACGATCGTCACGCGATGCGCCGTCTCCAGCGCTTCGGCGTCCTTGATCAGCACGCCGCGCCGCGCCGCGACGCCCGTGCCGGCCATGATCGCCGCCGGCGTAGCCAAACCGAGCGCGCACGGGCACGCGATCACCAGCACGGCGACCGCGTTCAGAATCGCGGTTTCGCCGCCAGCACCGGCGATCAACCAGCCGACGAGCGTGAGCACGGCAATCGCCAGAATCGCCGGCACGAAGATCTCGCTGACCCGGTCGACGAGGCGCTGGATCGGCGCCTTCTCGGCCTGCGCGCTTTCCACGAGGCGGATGATCCGTGCCAGCGTCGTTTCCGCGCCGATCGCGGTGGTCGTCACGGCAATCGCGCCTTCGCCGTTGATCGAGCCGGCGGTGACCGCGTCGTCCACCTGCTTCGGCACCGGCAGGCTTTCGCCCGTGATGAGCGATTCGTCGATATGCGTGCGGCCTTCGAGCACCGCGCCGTCGACCGGTACGCGTTCGCCGGGACGCACGATCACCACTGTGCCAACGCGCACTTGCGCGAGCGGCACGTCGCGTTCATCGGTGCCGATGCGAATGCGCGCACGGTCCGGGCGCAGCGCGTTGAGCGCGCGGATAGCGTCCGTGGTCTGGCGCTTGGCGCGCGCTTCGAGCCACTTGCCGAAACGCACCAGCGTGATCACGACCGCCGACGCCTCGAAATACAGATGCATCATGTCGCCCGGATGGGTCGCCAGTTCGTACACGCTGATGCCATACGCCGCCGACGTGCCGAGCGCCACCAGCAGATCCATGTTGCCCGCGCCGGCCCGCACGGCGCGATAGGCCGCGCGATAGAAGCGCGCGCCGAACACGAACTGCACGATCGAGGCGAGCGCGAGTTGCAGCCATGGCGAAAGCATCGCGTGCAGGCCGAACCATTCGCCGACCATCGGCGCGACGAGCGGCAGCGTCAGCACGGCGGAGGCGAGCACGGCTGCGAGTTCGCGGCGGGCCTCGTCGCGTTTGCGGTCGGCGGGCGCGGCGTGGTCAGCGTGATCGGCAGCCGCCGATGCATCCGGCGGCACGATCAAGGTCGCTTCGTAGCCCGCTTTCTTGACGGCGGCGATCAGCGCGTCCGGCGCGGCGGCCGCGCCATCCAGACTGACGGTTGCGGTTTCGGTCGCCAGATTCACCGACGCGCCGACTACGCCCGGGACTTTCGCCAGCGCTTTTTCGACGCGCATCGCGCACGAGGCGCAGGTCATTCCGCCGATCGCCAGTTCCGTGGACTGCTGCGCCTCGGCAACGAGCGGAAGCGTCTCCGGGGGGGCGGACAGCGTGGCGTCATAGCCCGCCTTGCGCACGGCGTTGGCGAGCGTCTCCGGATCGACGGTCGCGTCGCTTTCAATGCGCGCTCGCTCCGTAGCGAGATTCACCGACGCACGCGTAACGCCCGGCACTTTGTTGAGCGCTTTTTCGACGCGCAGCGCGCACGAGGCGCAGGTCATTCCGCCGATGTCGAGTTCGGCGGTCCGGGCGGAAGGGGCAGCGTCCGCGGGGCGCTGCGGGTTGGCAAGTTCGGTCATGGTAGGCAAGGCTCGTGGCGGCATCGGGCCGCATCATGAACCCAGTATTGACCTTCCCATGATGGGAAGGTCAAGGACGAAATGCAGGGCGCGTTTCAAGGCCGCCCGCACATCGCCGAAACGCATGCTCAGAAGGCCGGCGGCGCGTTCAGCATGGCTTGACCGACGGCCTGCTGTTCGTCGCTGGAGCGCGCCAGCAGGGTTTCGGCCGCGCCGCGGCGGTCGTCCGCCGCCTTGTTCTGGCCGAGCTTCCACTTGCCGACCAGCCGTATCACCTCGATCTCGATGCCGACGATCGCGCCGAGCATCTGCGAGATGAAGTCGGCGGGCGCGTCGCCCATCTTCCACGGCACTGGTTCGCCGGCTTCCATCTTGCGCGTCAGACGCGCCACCAGGCCGCGCACGAACGACTCGTCGTCGCGCACGACGATGCGGCCGTGAGCATGCACCACCATATAGTTATAAGTCGGCACCTGCCGATGCGCCTCATGCTTGCTCGGATACCAGTTCGGCGAAATATAAGCGGCCGGACCCTGGAAGATCACGAGCGCTTCCGGACTCGCGGCGGCTTCCTGCCACATCGGGTTCGCGCGGGCGACGTGAGCGCGCAGAATGCCGTGCGTTTCACCGGCCGCGGACGGGACTTCGAACTCGAACGGCACGTGGTTCGCATCGAGCCCGTTCGGCCCGTTGGTGATTAGCGAGCCGAAAGGCTGCTCGGCGATCAGGCGATGGAGAACCTCTGGACGGTTCTCTTCGAAATGGGCGGGCATGTACATGAAGCGCTCCGGATACGAGGGGCGAAAGAGCAGTGACAAAGAGTCGCCCAAGGCGAGGGGTGCCATGGCGACGTAACAAAAAACGTCAACCGTACCGCAAAAAAGCGGCTTGCGCGCGGGTACCGGCGCTAATCCTGCCTTTGCGCTTGCCTGGTGAGCAAGGATACGATACAACCCGATGTTGTCGGCATCGCGAATCGCGGACTGGCTGCGTTGGGCTTTGGGAGGCCGCGCAAACAGGGTTCGTTGCACGCCGGCATCTCCCTTAGGACCACACGTTCCGCCACCTGAACGAATGATAAAAAATCGCCGAGCATTGTTTTCGATTCACTGGACCTGCGCGTCGTTCGCGGGCCTCGCATTTCTGGCCGGTTGCGCGTCGACCCCCACCGCGACACAAAAATCCACGGGCTGGATCAAGGACGAAGTGGCCGACTCGTACGTATTCGGCTACCCGCTCGTGCTGATGGGCGTCGCGCGCGATGCGGCGGTCGGCACCAATCCAGGCCAGGCGCCCCTTAATACGCTGCGACACGCCCAGGCATTGCCGCCGATCGGCGCGTCCAATCCGATGCAGCCGAGTCTCGATACATTCGATTCGACCGGCTGGCTGGACGTCGGCAGCGAACCGGTGATCGTTGCGCTGCCCGATTCGCACGGCCGCTATGTCGACGCCCGCGTGCTCGACATGTGGACCAACGTGGTCTGGTCGACCAGTTCGCAGTTCGACACGCGCGCGGCCGGCATCAAGGCGCAGGCGATCGCCTTCGTCGGTCCGGGTTGGCAAGGCGATTTGCCCAAGGGTGTGAAGCGCGTCGACGTGCCGACTCGCAACGCATGGGTGAGCGTGCGTATCCAGTCGAACGGCACGCGCGACCTGACGGCTGTGCGTAAGCTGCAGCGCGCCATTCGCGTCGCGCCGCTCAGTGTCTACGCGGGCGACGGCCGCTCCGCCTCGATCACGCCGCCGCGCAGCAATGCCGCCGACGCCGCCGCAAGTGCTTCCGGCACGCCGGCCGCGCAGGTCGCGGCGCTCGACGCGAACGGCTTCTTCACGCGACTCGCGCAGGCCTTGCCCGACAATCCGCCGACGCCGGCCGATCCGCACGCGCTCAAATTCCTCTCGGACCTCGGTGTGACGCCCGGCGAGCCGGTCAAACTGCCGAACGCGCCGGACGCCATCGGGGCTGGTCTCGCCGACGGTCACGAACGCGTCGTCACGCCGCCGTCGAATTTGCTGAGCGGCAACGGCTGGAACTGGTTCGGCGACGGCGTGGGCAGCTACGGCCCCGACTACGCGATGCGCGCCTATGCCGCTTATGCGCAACCGGGCATCGGCACGAAAGACGACGAAGTCCGCGCAGTCGTTACGCAGGACAGCGACGGTCGCGCGCTCAACGGCGCAAACCGCTACGTGATCCACTTCGCGCCGAATCAGCTGCCGCCGGTGCGCGGCTTCTGGTCGATCACCGCTTACACGAAGGACGGCGCACTCGGCGAAAGCGCCCCGGCGCGTCTCGCGGTCGGCGATCGCAATGGCGCGCGCCGCAATCGCGACGGCTCGCTCGACGTGACGGTGTCGTCCACTCGGAGCAAGAGCGGCAACTGGCTGCCGGCGCCGCGTGCTGATCTGCAACTCGTGCTGCGTCTGTACGCACCTAAGCCGCAAGCCACCGACGGCAGCTGGCAACCGCCGGCCGTCATGCGTCAGTGATATCTGCATGTCCGTGATGTGACAGCCGCGCTTCAATAACGAGCGCGTGAAGCATCGAGCGTCGCGTGTCCGCCGCATCAGCTCGGCGGACACGCGACGCTGTCGCGTGGAGTAATGTGTAAGCCACGCCTTACATTTATATCCCACGAAAGATTCACGACTTATACTGCCGCTTGCGGGATTTTCGTTTTCGCGGCGGGCTTGCCGCCGCACTACCCAAGACCGAGCATGGCAAGCCTCAATAAAGCATCGTTAGCCTCGTCCATGCAGACCGTGCGCGATGTCGCGCAGTCACGCCGCACCCGGCGTGTCATCACCGGTCTGCTGATCTTCGTTGTACTGTTTGGTCTGCTGGGCTTCTTCGCGGCGCCGCCGCTGATTCGCCACATTGCCGAGCAACAGCTCAGCAAACAACTCGACCGTCCCGCCACCATCGGCCGCATTGCGCTCAATCCGTACACGCTCAAGCTCGAAGCCGATCGCGTACATATCGGCGAGCGCGGCGGCTCGGGCGACTTCGTGGATATCTCGCGGCTCATCGTGCAGCCGTCGTGGAGTTCGCTGTTTCGCGCGGCGCCGATCATCGACGAAGTGCAGCTCGATTCGCCGCGCTTTCATATCGTTCGCTACGATGCGCAGCGCTTCAATTTCACCGACCTGATCGAGAAATTCTCGAAGCAGCCGGCCAAGCCCGATAGCAAACCCACGTTGTTCTCCGTGTCGAACATCAGGCTCGAAAACGGCCAGATCACGTTCGACGACAAACTCCTCGGCGCAACGCATGTGATCGATCAATGGAAGCTCGGCATTCCGTTCATCGCCACGCTGCCGTCGAAAACCGATATTTTCGTCGAGCCTTTGCTGCGTGCGCGGATCGACGGCAGTCCGCTTGCTATCGACGGCAGGACCAAGCCGTTTGCCGCGTCGCGCGAGTCGGAAGTGTCGTTGCGTTTCGACGGGCTCGATGTGCCGCGTCTCATTTCCTATGTGCCGACCAAACTGCCGGTGATCGTGCAGTCCGGCAAACTGTCCACCGATCTCAAGCTCAACTTCGTGGTCTCCAACGACGCGCCTTCGCTGCGCGTGGCGGGCACCGTCGATATGAACGACGTGGACGTGCAGGATCAGAGCAAGGCGCCGTTCTTCGCGGCGCGCGCGCTGCATGTGGCCGCCGCCACGCTCGAGCCGTTGAAGAGTCTCTATCACTTCGACGAGATCCGCATCGACGCGCCGACCGCCAATCTCGCACGCGATAAGGATGGCGTGGTGAGCGTCGAAAAGATGTTCGCGCCCGCGCCCGTTTCTGCATCTGAAGCCGCAGCGGCGCGATCGGCCGCGAGCGCGCCGCTTGCCGCATCCGGTTCTAGTGCTGCGGAAAAAACGGCGCCGCCGCTGGATCTGTCGATCAAACGCTTCCTGCTCAGTGACGGCACCGTCAATGTCCACGACAACGCCGCCTCGCGGCCCGTCGACGTCGGCCTGCAAAAGCTGGCCATGACACTGACCGATTTCTCGACGCTCGCCACCGCGCCCGCGCATTACACGCTGAACACCGATTTCAAGAACGCGGGCGGCTCGCTCGGCGTGGCCGGCGCGTTCGGCCTCGTCGCGAAGACGGCGAGCGCGAAGATCGATGTGAAGTCGTTGAAGCTGCCGCTGTTGCAGCCGTATATCGACACCGCGACCGTCGCGCAGATCACGGATGGCGCGTTGTCCGCCACCGCCAACGTCGGCGCGAACTGGTCGAAGTCGCCGGTGGCGGTGATGGTCACCGACTCGCAACTGAACCTGCAATCGTTGAAAGTCGCGGCGCGCGACAGCAAGGACCCGTTGATCTCGCTCGCGCAAGGTAGCGTGAAAATCAAGCAGGTGGATGTGGCGGCGCGCAACGCCGAGATTGCCAGCGTCGACACAACAGGTCTCGCGGTCGATGCGCAGCGTCTGAAGGACGGCAGCATCAACCTCGCCGCGCTTGCCGGCCAGCACGAAGCCGCGCCGCAGCGCACCGCGATTCACGCGGTCAAGAAGGCGCAGGCGGAAGGCCCCGCGTGGCACTACAAGATCGGCGAGTTGAACCTGAAGGACGCCACCGCCAATTTCACCGACAACACCACGCCGCAGCCGGTGAAACTGAACATCACGCCGCTGCAACTGAAAGTGCAGAACGTCAGTGACGACCTCAGCCGTCCGTTGCCGATCGATTTGCAGGCGACGCTGAACAGGAAGGGCACGCTCGGCGTAAAGGGCGACGTCACGGCGACGCCGCTCAAGGTGGCCGTCAAGGTGAACGCCAACCGGCTCGACGCGGCGGCCTTCGAACCGTACTTCGGCAGCAAGCTGAATGCGGTGGTCGCGAGCGCGCTGCTCAATGCGAACGGCGACCTGACGCTGAATCAGGCGAAGTCGCTGAAAGCCAATTATCACGGCGACCTGGCGCTCGTCGAAGTCCGCATGCTCGACAAGGCGACTTCGGACCCATTCGCGGGATGGGGTTCGCTTGCATTGTCGAACCTGAAGGCCGATTACGACGAGCACGGCACGGTGGTCGACGCGGGCCGCGTCACGTTCACCAAGTTCTATGGACGCGTGCTGCTCGACGCGCAGGGCAAGCTCAACCTGAAGGACGTGGTCGCGCACGAAACCGGCGCCGCGCAATCGCTGACGCGCGACAAGAGCGGGGCCGAGCCGGTGCCGTTGACGCCGCAACCGGCATCGGCGGTGGCGGCTGCGCCTGCGCCTGCGCCTGCGCCGGCTTCATCGTCGGCGCCGCCCGCTACGGTCACCGCTGCGACTCCGCCGTCAAGCCCGGTCAAGCTCCACTTCGGCCAACTGGTGCTGCAACAGGGCCGCGTGACGTACACCGACAACTTCATCAAGCCGAATTTCACGGCGAACCTGGTCAACATTCAGGGCACGGTCGGCGCATTCGGCACGCAGTCCACCACGTCCGCGCCGGTCGACGTCGCCGCTAAACTGGCGGCCAATGGCCCGCTGTCGATTCGCGGCACGGTCAATCCGCTGATTGCGAAACCGGCGCTCGATCTGACGGCGGTCGCGCACGATATCGAGCTGACCAACCTCACGCCGTATTCGGCGAAATATGCCGGCTATCCGATCACGAAGGGCAAGCTGAACGTCGATCTGCATTACAAGCTGGCGAACGATCAGCTCGACGCGAACAACCACATCTTCATCGACCAGCTCACGTTCGGCGATCACGTCGATAACGATACGGCGACCAAGCTGCCCGTGCGTCTCGCGATCTCGCTGCTGAAAAACTCGCGCGGCGAAATCGACGTGAACCTGCCGGTGTCGGGTTCGCTGTCGAATCCCGAGTTCAGTATTGGCGGCCTGATCTGGCACGCCGTGCTCAATCTGCTGCAGAAGGCGGTGACCGCGCCATTCTCGTTGATCGCCAACGCATTCGGCGGCAAGGGCGAGGAGTTGGGCTACGTCGAGTTCGAACCCGGCTCGGCGAAACTCACGGACGCTGACAACCAGAAACTCGACACGATCGTGAAGGCACTGTCCGACAAACCGTCGATCCGTATGGATTTGATCGGCCGCGTCGATCCGGCTGTCGACGAACCTGCGTTGCGCACCGGCTATGTGGATCGCCTGGTCAAGCAGCAGAAGATCAAGGACGTGGTGGGCAACGGCGAGAGCGTCGATCTGTCGACCGTCACCGTCGACCCGAAGGACTACGACAAGTATCTGAGCAAGGCCTACAAGTCGGCAGACTTCAAGAAGCCGCGCAATATTGTCGGCCTGACCAAGAGCCTGCCGGACGACGAGATGAAGAGCGCGCTCGCGGCCAACGCGCCGATCGACGACGCCAGCCTGCGGCAACTCGCGCAACAAAGGGCGCAGAGCGTGCAGCAGTATCTGGACGGCAAGATCGACAGCAGCCGCGTGTTTATCGTCGCGCCGAAGCTGAATGCCGACGGCATCAACGACAAGGGCGCGACGACGCGGGTCGACTTTGGTTTGAAGTGAGCACGTGCTCAAGCGGCGCGCGTCGGCGCCTTCAACGCGGTTTGCTCGATCACGCGCGCGAGCGTGTCGAACGCGGGACCGATCTTGTCGTTCGGCACGCATGCATAGCCGAGCAGCAGTCCGCGGCGCGCGGGCGTATCGCTGCTGTAATAGCTCGCGAGCGGGCGCACGATCACGCCGGCGTCGTAAGCGGCGGCCGTCACCGCGCGATCATTCGCGTGATCCGGCAAGCCGAGCACCAGATGCAGGCCGGCCTCGTCGCCCATCACCGGCAATTCGCTGCCGAAGCGTGCGGTGATCGCATCGATCAGAATCTGCCGCCGCTCACCGTATAGCGCGCGCATGCGCCGAACGTGCGACGTGAGATGGCCGTCCATGATGAAGTCGGTCATCACCGCCTGCTGCATCAACTGACCCTCGCGATACAGCTCGGCCACGCCCGTGCGAAACGTGTCCACCAGATGCTCCGGCGCGATCATGTAGCCGATCCGCAGGCCCGGAAACAGCATCTTCCCCAGACTGCCGACATAGATCACCTGGCCGGCTTCGTCGAGTCCTTGCAGCGACGCGAGCGGACGGCTGCCGTAGCGGAACTCGCTGTCGTAGTCGTCCTCGATGATCCACACGTTGTGCTGGCGCGCATATTCGAGCAGCGTGCGGCGGCGCGCGAGGCTCATCACCATGCCGAGCGGATACTGATGCGACGGCGTGACGAGCGCGAGCCGCGGCGGCTGTTGCAAGTCCTGCTCGCGCGGATTGAGGCCTTCGTCATCCACCGGCACCGGCACGAGGGTAATCCCCGATGACTGCAGCACGCTGCGTGCGCCCCAGTAACAAGGTTCTTCCACCCACGCTCGGTCGCCGACATCGGTCAACAGGCGCACCGCCAGATCGATCGACTGATGAATGCCCGTGGTGATGATGATCTGATCCGGCGTGCAATTCACCGAGCGCGCCACGCGCAGGTAATCCGACAAGGCGCGCCGCAACGGCCGGTAGCCGCCGCCGGGCGCGTAAGTGAGCAGATCGGGATTGGCTTCCTTCCACAAGCGCGCCTGCAAGCGGCTCCATATGCGCGCCGGAAATTCCGCGACGTCGGGCACGCCCGGCATGAACGCGCCCCACTGTTTGGCGGACACGCCGGCTTTGTCGATGAGACGCCGTCCGCGAGTCGACAGGTCGCCCAGATCGCGTTTCGGCGGCTTGGTGGTTTCCCTGGCCGTGCTGTCTTCTTTGTCGACGCCCGTCACCGCCGGCTTCCTGCGCATGTTCACGGCCGCCGTGTCCGGGCGTGTGTCGGCGACATAGGTGCCGCTGCCGGTGGTCGAGATCACATAGCCTTCGGCGGTCAACTGGTCGTAGACGTGCAGCACCGTGTTGCGCGCAATGCCGAGGTCTTCGGCGAGCGTGCGCGAGCTGGGCAGCTTGGTGCCCGGCGGCAGCTGGCCGGTCAGGATCGCCTGCTGCATGAGCCGCAAGGTCTGCCGGTAGACCGGTTCGGCGGCCGTGCGGTCGAGCCGCGCGGCGAGCCAATCCGACAAGATCACGGTGTCCAAGTGGTTCTATCCGGAATAATGAAATGGTTCCATATTGTAGAACCGTAACGGTCTATAGTGAGCCACGCAATTGATGCAATCCCGCTGCCTTGCACGGGAGCCAGTCGGACCGCAGAGGAGACTTGGACGATGAAAACCGAAGACGTGATCGTCAGCTTTCGAGGTGTTCGCAAGACCTACGACGGCGAAACGCTGGTCGTCAAACAGCTCGATCTGGATATCTATCAGGGCGAATTCCTGACGCTGCTCGGGCCGTCCGGTTCGGGCAAGACCACCTGTCTGATGATGCTGGCGGGTTTCGAATTTCCCACCGGCGGCGAAATCTGGCTGGATGGCACGCTGCTCAATACCGTGCCGCCGCATAAGCGCAACATCGGCATGGTGTTTCAGAACTACGCGCTGTTCCCGCATCTGACGGTAGAGCAGAACGTCGCGTATCCGCTGACCGTGCGCAAGATTTCCGCTGAGGAGCGCGCGCATCGCACGAATAACGCGCTCAAGATGGTGCGCATGGAGAGCTTTGCGAAGCGCTATCCGGCGCAGCTTTCCGGCGGCCAACAGCAGCGTATCGCGCTTGCCCGCGCGCTGGTGTTCGAGCCGAAACTCGTGTTGATGGACGAGCCGCTCGGCGCGCTGGATAAACAGTTGCGCGAACACATGCAGTACGAACTTAAATCACTGCACGAGAAACTCGGCGTCACGTTCGTGTATGTCACGCACGATCAGGGCGAAGCGCTGACCATGTCCGATCGCGTCGCCGTATTCGATAAAGGCATCGTGCAGCAACTCGATACCGTGGATCGTCTGTACGAATCGCCGTGCAATGAGTTCGTGGCGAATTTCATCGGCGACAGCAACAAGCTGCGCGGCACGATCGCGAACGTCGACGGTGAGTATTGCGAATTTCATCTGATCGACGGCACGCGACTTACCGGCCGCAATATCGGTGGCGCGCGAGCGGGCACGCCCGCGGTTGCGTGCATCCGGCCCGAGCGCATGAAGCTCGCCAACGGGTCGTCACGTCCGGGCGCCAATGCGCTGGCCGGTGAAGCGCGCGGGCTGATCTATTTCGGCGACCACGTGCGCATGCGGTGCGGTCTGCCGCAACAGGACGAGTGCTTCGTGAAGGTGCCGCTCGGCACCGGCGTGCTCGACACCTTCGCGCCCGGCGCACCGGTCGCACTCGAATTCGCACCCGAGCATCTGCGGGTTTTCGCAGGGGCGTGAACGCGTCGAATACGCAATGTGTTCAACGCAGGCAGAGCAGGTCAGGCAGCACATAACAAAGTCGCACTGAACGTACTGAAGCACACCACCAAAGGAGAGCAACACACCATGAGCAAGATCGGGAAATCGCGCTGCGCCATCGCTGTCGGTGCTGTAGCGCTCGCGCTGGGCGCCGCGCAAGTCAATGCAGCGGAATTGACGGTCGTCAATTTCGGCGGCGCGAATGGCGACGCGCAAAAGGTTGCATTCAACCAGCCGTTCGAGAAAGAGACCAGCAATAAAGTCACCGCCGTCGAATACAACGGCGAGCAGGCCAAAGTAAAAGCGATGGTCGAAGCCAAGCATGTGAACTGGGATGTGGTGGAAGTCGAATCGGGCGATATCGGCCGTGGTTGCGATGAAGGGCTGTACGAGAAACTCGACTGGTCGAAGATCGGCAAGAAGTCGGATCTGATTCCCGAAGCACCGCAAACTTGCGGCGTGGGCTTCTTCGTGTGGTCGACGGCGCTCGCGTATAACGCCGACAAGCTGAAAACGGCGCCGGCCGGCTGGGCCGATTTCTGGGACGTCAAGAAATTCCCCGGCAAGCGCGCGATGCGCAAGGGCGCGCGCTACAACCTCGAATTCGCGTTGATGGCCGACGGCGTGCCGCCGAAGGACGTCTACAAGGTGCTGGCCACGAAAGAAGGCCAGGACCGCGCGTTCAAGAAGCTCGACGAGCTGAAGCCGAACATCCAGTGGTGGGAAGCGGGCGCGCAGCCGCCGCAATTCCTCGTCGCGGGCGACGTAGTGATGTCCACCGCGTATAACGGCCGGATCGACGCCGCGCAGAAGGAGGGCAAGAACCTGAAGGTGGTGTGGAACGGCAGCATCTACGACCTCGACTACTGGGCGATTCCGAAGGGCACGCCGAATAAGGCGCTGGCCGAGAAGTACATCGCTTATTCGCTTGGTTCGAAGCCGCAGCAGGACTACGCGCACCACATTGCGTACGGTCCGGTGAATGTGGCGGCGATCAAGGCGCTCGATCCGAAGACGCTTGCGAATCTGCCGAACTCGCCGGCTAATGGAAAGAACGCGGTGCTGCAGAACCTCGCGTTCTGGACGGATCATGGCGATGAACTGGAGCAGCGTTTTTCGTCGTGGGCTTCGAAGTAATGAGTGGTGTGTGAGAGGGCGTGGTGGGTTGAGTGAAGCCGCGCCTTCTACACGTGAAATGACGCGCGCGCATTTCGTATGGATGTGCGCGCGGTTCCAACGTAGAGCTGGAGACAGGTGTGACTACGATGACGATCGCTGCCGATTCGACGCCTGAATCAAGTGGCCGACTCAAGCGCGAGTTGAAGGCCGCGGAAGCCAGAAAGCGCGCGATGGCGCTGCTGCTGATCGCGCCGCTCGCGATTTTTCTGCTGCTGATATTCGTCGTGCCGATCGGCGCGCTTCTCACGCGTGCCGCGCAAAATCCCGAGGTCGTCAACGCGCTGCCGCATACGCTGGCCTCATTGAGCGCGTGGGATCGCAAGACGCCGCCACCGGATACCGCCTACGCCGCGCTGGCTGTCGACCTCGCCGCGATCGCCGACAGCGACGGCATGGGCGCACTCGCGCGACGCCTGAACGTGGAGATTCCGGGCTACCGTTCGCTGGTCGCCAAGTCAGCACGCGCCATGCCGTTCGTCGACGACAACAGCAAGCCATTGCAATTGACGCCCGCTCAGATCCACGCGAAATTCGCCGAACTGGACGAGCGCTGGAACGACATCGCGTACTGGCAAGCCATTGCGAAAAATTCCGGCGCGTATTCACCGTTTTATCTGCTCGCTTCGCTGGATCACAAACAGGACGCGTTCGGCCACATCATTCCGACCGATCCGGATCAACAGATCTACCTCGCCGTATTCAGCCGCACCTTCGTGATCGGCGCAGCGGTGACGTTCTTCGCGTTGTTGCTCGGCTATCCGCTCGCTTACTGGATTTCGACGCTGTCCGAGCGCCGCGCGAATCTCGTGATGATTCTCGTGCTGATTCCGTTCTGGACCTCGATCCTCGTGCGCGTTGCCGCATGGATCGTGATTTTGCAAAGCGAAGGGCTGGTGAACAAGGCGCTGATCGGCAGCGGTCTGTTGCACGATCCGCTGGCGCTGCTGTTCAACCGCACCGGCGTCTACATTTCGATGACGCACATTCTGCTGCCGTTCATGATCCTGCCGCTCTATAGCGTGATGAAGTCGATTCCGCCGACTTATCAGCGCGCCGCGATCTCTCTGGGCAGCCATCCGTTCGCCGCGTTCTGGCGCGTGTATGTACCGCAGACCTATCCGGGCATCGGCGCGGGCGCATTGCTGGTGTTCATTCTGGCGATCGGCTACTACATCACGCCGGCCTTGCTCGGCGGACCGAACGATCAGATGGTCAGCTACTACGTCGCGTACTTCACCAACGTGACGATCAACTGGGGCATGGCGTGCGCGCTCGGCGGTCTGCTGCTCGCCGCGACGCTCGTGCTGTACGTCATTTACGGGCGCTTCACGCGCTCGTCACTGAGCCTCGGCTGAACGGAGTCTATTGCGATGAAACTTGCCAAGCCTTTGTTCGCGCCGCATACGTCTATCGTCGAACGCGTGTGGTATTTCGCGTTGCGTGCGCTGGCCGTGCTCACGCTGCTGTATCTCATCTTGCCGGTGCTGGCGATCGTGCCGCTGTCGTTTTCGTCGAGCACGTTTCTGGTGTATCCGATTCCGGGCTGGTCGCTGCGGTGGTATCAGAATCTGATCGCATCCGATGAATGGCGCATGGCCGCCAAGAACAGCTTTATCGTCGCGCCGTCGGCGACTGTGGTTGCAACCGTGCTCGGCACGTTGGCGGCAATCGGCCTGACCAAGGCGAACTTCCGTGGCAAAGGGCTGCTCATGGCGATCCTGATTTCGCCGATGATCGTGCCGGTAGTGGTGGTCGGTGTCGGCATGTATCTGTTCTTCGCGCCGCTCGGGTTGGCCAATACCTACATCGGCCTGATTCTCGCGCATGCGTCGCTCGGCGTGCCCTTTGTCGTGACGACGGTGGCCGCGACGTTGCAGGGTTTCAACTACAACCTGGTGCGGGCAAGTCTGTCGCTGGGCGCGAATCCGGTGAAGACGTTCTTTCGCATCACGTTGCCGGTGATCGCGCCAGGCGTGATTTCAGGCGCGCTGTTCGCTTTTGCGACTTCATTCGATGAAGTCGTCGTCACCTTGTTCCTGGCGGGCGCGGATCAGACTACGTTGCCCCGACAGATGTTTACCGGCATTCGCGAAAATATCAGCCCGACCATCGCCGCGCTGGCGACAATTCTGATTGTTTTTTCCACTAGCCTTTTATTGGCGCTTGAATGGCTGCGTGGGAGAAATGCAGCGCGAGCAGTTAAGGCTTGAGATTCGATTAAGCTTGCAAGAGCCTTTCATTTAAAACGCATAATAATCAATGAGCTTTTTATTAATCTAAGACTGCTCCCATTCCCGATGCATCGGCGGCTCTTCATACTCGTAGCCCTCAATAAGAAGATGCGCTCGACGCAGGGTATTAATGAAACACCAGCTCACGGTGCTAGTGTGCGCGTTGGCCATGACGGCTTGCGCAAACCACGCCGCGCGAGACCGGCTCGGCATTGAAGACGCCACCTTGCTGCATAGCGGCTTCGGCGTCACACAAGACGAAGCTGCGGGCGCGGCCAACTCACAATGGATCAGCACTTACGCGCCGGCGGTAAGCAGCAGCACGGCGTTGGCACTTCTGCAGACGCGGCTCGACCGTCTGCCCGGCGATCAGACCGGCTATTTTCACGCCAAGGCACAATGCTGGATCAATGCCGCTAAACAGGCGCGGCAAGCTAACGACCACTGGGGCTTCGTCGAAGAAGCGATCGGCCAGGCGGCCATGATCACGATGAGCTTGGAGAACGGTGCGCCGTTATCCGCCGTCAATCCGGCGCTGCGCACGGTGTCCACGGTGCGACCAGATCTGTGGAAGATCGTTAGCGCCATCAAATCAGATCCCACGATTGCCCAATGTCCGCAGGCACAGCCGCCGCTTGCTTGTGCCGAAGTCGAACTGATGCAGGCCGGCCACGACGCGTGGCGGCGCAGTTTCTCCGACGCCGAGCGACGCTTGCCTGATGTGCAGGACAAGTTGCGTCAGTCGGCGGAAACGGCGCTGCAATGCAAGCAGAAGATGCTAATGCCGGTATCCGCGCCGGCGCCAGTCAGTGCGCCTGTGACCGTCTCTGCTGCGAATTCGCCGCGAAAAATCACTCTGAAGGCCGACTCCCTTTTCCGCTTCAACGGCGGCGACGATGCCGCGTTATTGCCCGCCGGCAAACGACAGTTGAACGAAGTGGCAATTCGTTTGAAGAAGATGCCCCTGATGCGTGAGCTGAAGATCACCGGCTACGCTGATCGCCTCGGCGACAAGTCGTACAACCAGGGTTTGTCGATGCAGCGAGCGCGGACTGTCGAGCTGTATCTACAGTCGCGGGGTGTGAGTTTGCCGGTGACCGCACAGGGCAGGGGCAGTGCGAATCCGCTGGTGACCTGCCGGCAAACGCAGCGAGATGCGTTGCTGCGATGCCTCGCGCCGAATCGACGCGTCGAGATCGAACTTGTCGCGGCGGGCTCGTAGTGCTTTTGGATCGAGAGCTAGCAACCATGCCGCGCACATCGATGCGTCTTCGAGTTTGAGACACGCAGCGACCAACGTCGCAAAGCCTGTGTATTCAGAAGGATAAAGAAAAATGTCAACTATTCTGGTTATCGACGACCATCCTGCGTTTCGCATGGTCATCAAAATGCAACTCGTGCAATTGCTTGGCGTTGAAGATGTGGTCGAGGCCGATAACGGCCAGGCCGCCGTCGAGATGGCGCGGATACACACTCCTGAGCTCGCCATACTGGATCTCGATATCCCGCGCATCAGTGGACTCGATGTGATTCCGCGGCTCAAGCTCGTTCATCCGCAGATCCGCTTGATGGTCTTGTCGGGACAAGATCCGGCCACGTTCGCGCCGCGCGCGATGCGCTCGGGTGTCCATGGTTTCGTCGGCAAGTCGCAGGAGATGAAGGAGATCATGCGCGGCGTCGAGGCGGTGCTCGCCGGCTACACCGTGTTCCCGGTGACGACCCACGGCGGCGGCATCGCGCTCGCCGACGGTCGGGGAGGCGAGGAGGCGAGAATCGGGTTGCTGTCGGATAAGGAACTTGTGATTTTGCAGATGCTTTCGAAAGGCATGTCGAACAAGGCGATAGGGGGCGCCTTGTTTATCAGCGACAAAACCGTCAGTACATACAAGAGCCGTATCCAGGAGAAACTCGGCCTCACGTCGTTGGCAGGACTCATCGAGTTCGCGACGTTGCACCGGTTGGTCGAGTAGGTTGCGGACTATGAATATGCTGAGCTTGTCGCCTCTTTTCAGCAGCGTCGCGCAGTCATCGGACAGCTTATCAAGCGCTCCTCTTGAGCCCTTTGAAATTCGTTACCTGGACGCGTTGTCCGAAGAGGGCGTCGACCTTGACGTGTTTCTTAACAACTGGCGTCAAGCAATGAATGAAGACCTTGCGCGCCTCGACGCGTTATCCCGTGAAGGCGACTTCGAACCTTTTCATAGTGTGCTGCATCGCCTGAGCGGAGCAGTGGCGCTCGTCGGCGCGCACAGTTTGATGGACGCGTTGCGGCGCGCGAGTATGTCGCCGCCGGACCAGGGCGTTGCGGCAATCGACGCGCTAACGGCGCGCGCCAGAAGACTCGTTACGCAACTTGAGGCCACGTCCTGCGCCTTCCGGAGCAGATCGCAATGAACCGACCGCTTGCCTTGATCGAAGGCGATCTGGCGCTGCCGATTCCGCGACCGTTCGATGCCTTGCCGCCGCCTTTCGGTTCGTGGCGTCGTCAGGCGCCGACCGCGGCGCAACGTAAACCGCAACCCGCCGCACCCGGCGTCGCGCAACAGGCGATCCAGAATGCGATGCGGCGTCCGGCGTCAACAGCGAGCCCGGTTCCACCCGGCGCCAGGTTTCTCTTTTTCTACAAGTTGCCGCAGCAACCTGACCATTCGCGACGGTTTGAGGAGCAGTTGGCCGAAGCCCGGTATTACCTTGAGATGGGCGGAGCGCGTCCGAGTTCGACCCGTTCTGATCATGTCCTCGGCGCGGCGATTTTCGCGAGCTGTAGCATCGCGCTGGCCTGGTTGCTGGCCACCTGTACTGCGCATGATGCCGACAGGACGACGGCAGCGGCCAGCGTAGGAACACGATCGGTCGCGTCGACGGACGGCAGTGCAATGGCGATTCATCCACAAGCGCGAGCTAAACCGGCGCAACCATCGGTCGAATTCGCCCAGACGACTGCGCGGAGTGCGCCATTGGCCGCTAGCTCGAGGCCGAAGTCGACGGCTCCCGGCGCTGCTACGCCACCCGACGTGACACTGGGGACGACTGTTCGCCGTGCGTCGCAACCGCAACACGTCGAACACCTCGTGCCGCAGCCAAACGGCCGCGTGTCCATACGGCACACAGTGCCGACCGAACTCGCAAAGGCCCATTACCAGACTCCAGCCGCACGCCTCAGCAAACCGCAAGTCGACAAACGCCTCGCACTCAGCCGCACGACCAATCCAACCATGCAGCCCTCCGCGTCGAAACAGCCCGAACGGACCGAATGGACTGAGCAGCGCGAGCGCCCCACGTCCGCAACCGACACAGCCGAGCGCGCAGCACTACGCGACTGGGCGGCGCAACAGCGTCGCTCAAACATCACAACGCGCGCCAGCACACCCACGCCGGGCGACACCGACTGGAACGCCCGCATGACCCAGCGCCGCATCACCGACAGCCCGGACGCTTTCCAGACAGGCCGCGCCCAAAAGTAAGCGGCCAAAAAAAAGCCCGACCACCGGTCGGGCTTCAAAGTCAGCTGCGTCCTCCACAGGGCGCAGCTCCTGCAAAACAGCTCGTAGCGACTACTCAGGTAAGCAAATACCTCAAGCAGCCAGCAGCGAACGCAGCACGAACGGCAGAATCCCGCCGTGCTTGTAGTAGTCGACTTCGATCGGCGTGTCGATACGCAGCAGCACCTGCACGCGCTTTTCCTTGCCTTCCTTGTCGCGGATCACCAGCGTCACTTCCTGCTGCGGCTTGAAGTCAGCGCCCAGGCCTTCGATGTCGTACGTTTCTTCACCGGTGATGCCGAGCGATTGCACGCTATCCGAGCCCTTGAACTGCAGCGGCAAAACGCCCATGCCGACCAGGTTCGAACGGTGGATCCGCTCGAAGCTGCGTGCGACCACGACCTTCACGCCCAGCAGTTGCGTGCCCTTCGCAGCCCAGTCACGCGACGAGCCCGTGCCGTACTCTTCGCCCGCGAACACGACGGTCGGGGTGCCGGCATCGATGTACTTCATCGCTGCGTCGTAGATCGACAGTTGTTCGCCGCTCGGCTGGTGAATCGTCAGGCCGCCTTCCACGCGCGTGCCGTCTGCGTTCGTCGGGATCATCAGGTTCTTGATCCGGACGTTCGCGAACGTGCCGCGCATCATCACGTCGTGGTTGCCGCGGCGCGAGCCGTAGCTGTTGAAGTCGGCCTTCTGCACGCCGTTTTCCTTCAGCCACTTGCCTGCCGGCGAGTCTTCCTTGATCGAGCCAGCCGGGCTGATGTGGTCGGTCGTGACCGAGTCACCGAAGATGCCCAGCGCGCGCGCGTCTTTGACGGCGGCGATGCTGTCGGCCGGCGTCATCGAGAAGTCCTTGCCGAAGAACGGCGGCTCAGCGATGTAGGTCGACTTCGGCCAGTCGTAGACTTGACCTTCTTCGCCTTCGATCTTGCTCCACAGGTCGCCTTTCTTGGTCAGCGACGCGTAGTTCTTGCGGAACGCGTCGGCGTCCAGCGCGTACTTGAGCAGCGCGTCGACTTCTTCGCTGGTCGGCCAGATGTCGCCCAGGTAGATGTCCTTGCCGCCCTTGCCCTTGCCGACCGGTTCGGTCATCAGGTCGCGCGTGATGTTGCCGGCGATCGCGTAAGCGACGACCAGCGGCGGCGACGCCAGGAAGTTGGCGCGGATGTTCGGGTGAATACGCGCTTCGAAGTTACGGTTGCCCGACAGGACCGCTGCCGCGACGATGTCGTTCTTCGTGATCGCTTCGTTTAGTTCCGGCGTCAGATCGCCCGCGTTGCCGATACAGGTCGTGCAACCGTAAGCGGCCAGCGTGAAGCCGAGCTTGTCGAGGTACTTCATCAAGTCGGTCTTCGTCAGGTATTCCGTGACGATACGCGATCCCGGCGCAAGCGATGTCTTGATGTGCGGCGCGACCGTCAGGCCGGCTTCGACCGCCTTCTTTGCCAGCAGGCCGGCGGCCAGCAGCACGCTCGGGTTCGAGGTGTTCGTGCACGACGTAATAGCGGCGATCAGGATGTCGCCGTTCTTCACGTCGACGCCATTGCTC
This sequence comes from Paraburkholderia phytofirmans, assembly GCF_046028095.1. GTDB lineage: Bacteria > Pseudomonadota > Gammaproteobacteria > Burkholderiales > Burkholderiaceae > Paraburkholderia > Paraburkholderia phytofirmans_A. Next base: position 3,543 of record NZ_JAQQDJ010000004.1, on the reverse strand, counting down.
GTCGTGTATTGCGCTTCGAGATCTTCCGCCTTCTTCGCGAAGCCATTTTCTGCCACCGGCTTCGAGAACAGGTCGCTGAAGGTCGACTTCACGTGACCGATTTCGATACGGTCTTGCGGGCGCTTCGGACCTGCCAGCGACGGCGTCACCGTGCCGAGATCCAGCGTGACGACCTTGGTGTAGTCGATCTGGCCAGCCTTCGGAATACCGAACAGACCTTGCGCCTTGAAATAGTTTTCGAAGGCGGAGATTTCTGCGTCGGTGCGGCCCGTGCCCTTGAAGTAGTCGATCGTCTTTTCGTCAACCGGGAAGAAGCCCATGGTCGCGCCGTATTCCGGCGCCATGTTGCCGATCGTCGCGCGATCCGGCAGCGACAGCGATTTCGTGCCTTCGCCGAAGAATTCGACGAATTTGCCGACCACCTTTTCTTTACGCAGCAGTTCGGTGACGGTCAGGACCAGGTCGGTCGCCGTCAGGCCTTCGCGCAGCTTGCCCTTCAGTTCGACGCCGACCACGTCCGGCGTCAGGAAATACACCGGCTGGCCGAGCATGCCGGCTTCCGCCTCGATACCGCCCACGCCCCAGCCCACCACGCCGATACCGTTGATCATGGTGGTGTGGCTGTCGGTGCCGACCAGCGAATCCGGGTAGTACACCGTGTCCGCGCCTTCAGCCTTCTTGTGCACGCCGCGTGCGAGGTATTCCAGGTTCACCTGGTGAACGATACCGACGCCCGGCGGCACGACCTTGAACGTGTCGAATGCCTGCATGCCCCACTTCATGAACTGGTAACGCTCGTTGTTGCGCTGGAATTCCAGTTTCATGTTCAGATCGAGCGCGTTCTTTTCGCGGAAGTGATCGATCTGCACCGAGTGATCGACGACCAGATCGACCGGGACCAGCGGTTCGATCGACTTCGGATCCTTGCCCATGTGTTTCGCGACACCGCGCATTGCCGCGATGTCGGCGAGCAGCGGCACGCCGGTAAAGTCTTGCAGCACGACGCGCGACACCACGAACGGGATCTCGTCGACGCGCGCGGCGGTCGGCTTCCAGTTGGCGAGTTGCTCGATGTGTTCTTCGGCGATTTTCTTGCCGTCGTAGTTGCGCAGCACCGATTCCAGCACGATTCGGATCGAAACCGGCAGGCGGTCGATCTTGATGTTCAGCGCCTTGCCGAGTTGCGGCAGGGAGTAGAACTTGCCTTTGCCGGAACCGCTGTCGAATTCCTTGAGCGTTTTGTGGAGGTTGTGGGCCATGGTGTTTTCCTTGGTTTGATCGCGGAACTACAGTACTTGACTAGATGACGTACAGATCGACGTATTCATTGACCGGCATGGCTTCGAGCCTTGCCTGATCCAGCGACACGTCGAGAATCGCCAGTTGTTGCTTGACCGGAAAGCGGCGCGCGAGGTTGGTCTTGAATTTCTCGACCAGCAACGGAATCCCATCTTCGCGACGACGCTTATGACCGATCGGGTATTCGACTACGACCTCGTCGAATGTCGAGCCGTCGTTGAATTCGATTGTCAGTGCATTGGCGATCGAACGCTTCTCCGGATCGTGGTAATCCTGCGTGAACTGCGGGTCTTCTACACATTCCATCTTTGCGCGCAGCACATCGATACGCGGATCCTGCGCGATCGAATCTTCATAGTCCGCGGCCGTCAGGCGGCCGTGGATCAGCGGCACGGCGATCATGTACTGAATGCAATGATCGCGGTCGGCCGGATTGTTCAGCGGACCTTTTTTATCGATGATGCGAATCGCGGCCTCGTGCGTGCGAATCGTGATCTTGCTGATGTCGTCCACGCTCCTTCCCGCGGCGTTGAGTTGCGCATGCAACTTCATCGCGGCTTCCACCGCCGTTTGCGCATGGAATTCTGCCGGAAAAGAAATCTTGAAGAGCACATTTTCCATCACGTACGAACCGTACGGACGCTGGAACTTGAATTCATTGCCCTTGAAGAGCACGTCGTAAAAGCCCCACGTCTTCGCGGTCAACACCGACGGATAGCCCATCTCGCCGGTCTTTGCGATCAGTGCGAGACGCACGGCGCGCGAGGTCGCATCGCCCGCTGCCCACGACTTGCGCGAGCCGGTGTTCGGCGCGTGGCGGTACGTGCGCAGCGCGTGCCCATCGACAAACGCCTGCGACACCGCGTTGATCAGTTCGTCGCGCGTGAGGCCGATCAGTTGGCCGACCACCGCGGTCGATGCCACTTTCACCAGCAATACATGATCGAGCCCGACCTTGTTGAAGGAGTTTTCGAGCGCGATACAGCCTTGAATTTCGTGCGCCTTGATCATGGCGATCAACACGTCTTTCATCGCCAGCGGCGCTTTGCCCGCTGCGATGGCGCCGCGCGAGAGCCAGTCGGCCGTCGCGAGAATCCCGCCGAGGTTATCCGACGGATGCCCCCATTCGGCGGCAAGCCAGGTGTCGTTGAAGTCCAGCCAGCGGATCATGGCGCCGATGTTGAAGGCGGCCTGAACCGGTTCCAACTGGAACGACGTGCCAGGCACCTTCGCGCCGTTGGGGACGATCGTGCCCGGCACGATCGGTCCCATCAGCTTGGTGCAGGCCGGGTAGGTAAGCGCCTCGAGTCCGCAGCCGAGCGTATCGATCAGGCAGTGACGCGCGGTTTCCAGCGCGAGCGTGCTGTCGATCTGATAGTCCAGAACGTAGTCGACGATATCGGCCAGGACTTGGTCCGGGGCGGGTCGCACGTTGGAAATCGGAGCGGACATCGGGGAGCTTTCCTGATGACGAGGATTAGTTGCTGGTCTTGTCGATCGCGTTCGATTGCGTCGGAGCCGGCGCGCCTTGCTGCATCGCTGCCGTCTTGCACTCGTCGGCCAGACGCGAGCTGTCCTTGTCCGAGAACAACATCGCCTTCGTCGGGATCACAACCAGGTCCATGCCGGTTGCGGCGTCGTGGAAGCGGTCTGCGCCCGTGGTGGTCGCTTCGCGCGGCAGATTGTAATTTTTGTTAGCCCAGTGAACCGTGACGATCTGGTCACGCTTCATGTCGCCCTTCAGGTCGAAAGCCAGGCCTTCGTTGCACGACCACTTTTCCGCGCCTTCCGGCACCGGATCGACCTTCGCTTCCTTGGCCGGGTTCGCTTTGCGCTTGATCAGGCGTTTCGGCTGCGGCTTTTTCGGCACAGCCTTGGCAGCCGGCTTCGTGGTGGTCGCCGTTTGCGCGGCGGCGTCAGTCGCGACGGACAGCATCGTCGTGGACAGGGCGCCAATCACGGCGGCGATCATCAGCTTTTTCATGGAGAAAACCTTTATATCTAGTTTCAGTTAAACATTCCGCGGGCTACCGGTCCTGGCGACCGCGTGGTTGAACTGCACGCGCTTTGAAAGCGCACAGCGACCGCTATTTTCTCCTATTTAGCGGCAGGTACTTCAAATTCTCGGGTCCGGTGTAGTTCGCGCTCGGACGGATGATCTTGTTGTCGATGCGCTGCTCGATGATGTGCGCGCTCCAGCCGGCCGTGCGCGAGATCACGAAGAGCGGCGTGAACATCGCCGTG
>NZ_JAQQDJ010000039.1:0-1082 GCF_046028095.1 Paraburkholderia phytofirmans | reverse complement strand
CCGAATCAGCTCGAAAGCCGCGGCGGCGGTGTCGTGCTGCAGCCGGACGTGCTGGATGCGCTCGCCTTCGCAGGCGTCGCCTTACCGGTTCCACCGGGCGTGGCCTCGGGTGATCGCATCTATCTGGACGGCCACGACCGTATCGTCGAACAGCTTTACATGCCGCAGATGCAGACCTCATGGAGCCTGCTATACCGCGCCATGAAAAACGCCTTGCCGGCAGACGCTCTGCACGCGGGCGAGACGTTTACCGACTTCCGCATGGACGGCGAGCAGATCGTCGCGCAGTTCGAGAGCGGCCGCAGCGAGAACGCCGATCTGCTGATCGGCGCCGATGGAATCCGCTCGACGCTGAGGCAGCGCCTCCTGCCCGAAATCGTGCCGCTGTATGCAGGCTACGTGGCATGGCGCGGGCTGATCGAAGAACGCGATCTGCCGCTGCCCGCAGCGAACATGCTGCGTGACCGTTTCAGCTTTCAGCAAGGCGACGGTCATTCGGGGCTCTGTTATCTGATCCCCGGCGACAACGATTCGACCGTGGTCGGCGAGCGTCGCTTTAACTGGGTCTGGTATCGCAAGTACAGCCGCGAGCAACTCGACGGGTTGCTGGTCGATCGTCATGGCGTGGCGCGCGCGTTTTCGTTGCCGCCCGGTTCGACCAAACACTCCGACATCGTGCAGCTTCAGGAAGACGCACGAACGTGGCTGGGTCCGACGTTCCGCGCCCTGGTGGATGCCACCGAAGATCCCTTCATGCAGCCCATCGTCGACCTGCGCTCGCCGAAGATGGTGTTCGGCCGGGCGGTGCTGCTCGGCGACGCCGCCTCGGTTCCTCGTCCCCACACGGCGGGCAGCACCGCGAAGGCGGCAGCCAATGCCCATTCATTGGCGCTCGCGTTGTCATCGATACGGCAAAGCGGCGCGACGATCGATTCAGCCCTTGAGCGTTGGGAGAACCAGCAGTTGCAACGCGGCAAGTCGATGACCGATCTGGGTATTTCGCTCGGCCACCGGCTGATGAAAATCGCCCGCTGAGTCCACTTTTTCCGTTTCGTACTTCAGGGAGTTCTCATGTCAACCCA
>NZ_JAQQDJ010000038.1:0-1281 GCF_046028095.1 Paraburkholderia phytofirmans | reverse complement strand
GTGTATGGACCGGAGACATGGGTAACAGGTGTGCGGGGACATGGGTAACACTCTGGGCGAGCGAATCGCCTGGAGCCGGTTATGCCCTGGAACCCGAGAGACACCATGAATCTGCGTCTGGAGTTCGTTCAGCTGGCCTCGCAGGAAGGCGCCAACCGTCGTGAACTGTGCCGGCGCTTTGGCATCAGTCCGAAGACCGGCTACAAGTGGCTCGATCGCCACGCGCAGGGTGGCGCCACCGCGCTGACGGATCATTCGCGACGACCCCAGCAGAGTCCGGCACGCACGACACCGTCGGTCGAGCAGCGGGTGGTCGAACTGCGGCGGGCGCATCCGGCCTGGGGTGGACGCAAGATCAGCCGACGTCTGTGCGATCTGGGTCACACGGACGTGCCCGCTCCCAGCACTGTGACGGATATCCTGCACCGCCACGGGCTGATCGACCCGGCCGCTTCCGACGCCGCCACGGCCTGGCAGCGCTTCGAGCATGCGCAGCCCAACGATCTCTGGCAGATGGATTTCAAGGGCTGGTTCGACCTGCAGGACGGACGGCACTGTTCGCCACTGACCATGCTGGACGATCATTCGCGCTACAACGTGACACTCGATGCCTGCATCGGCACCGACACCCGGATCGTGCAGCATCATCTGGAGCGCACGTTCCGCCGCTACGGGCTGCCGCTGCGCATCAACGCGGACAACGGTTCGCCGTGGGGCAGCCCCAGCCAGCCGGGCCAGCTGACCGAACTGGCCATCTGGCTCATCCGGCTGGGCGTGCGACTGTCGCACAGCCGCGTGGCGCATCCGCAGACCAACGGCAAGGAGGAGCGGTTTCACCGCACGCTGAAGGCCGAGGTGATCGCCGGGCGCCATTTCAGGGACCTGCCCAGCGCCCAGCAGGCGTTCGATGAGTGGCGCCCGGTCTACAACCATCAACGCCCGCATCAGGCGCTGGATATGGCGACCCCGGGCACGCGCTATCGACCGAGTCCGCGCGCCTACCCCGAGATCCTGCCGCCGATCGACTACGGCGCAAACGACCACGTGCAGCGCGTGAAGTGGAACGGTGAACTACGCTTCAGGAACCGGCGATTCAAGGTATCGAATGCACTGCAGAACCTGCCCGTGGCGATCCGCGAGCGCGTCGGTGAAGAGAACTGCTACGACCTGTTTTTTGCGCATCACCGTTTTGGAACCATCAACCTGAACCAGCAGGAATGAGCGGATCATGTGTTACCCATGTCCCCGCACACCTGTTACCCATGTCTCCGGTCTATACAC
>NZ_JAQQDJ010000037.1:0-1301 GCF_046028095.1 Paraburkholderia phytofirmans | reverse complement strand
GGTGTATGGAACTGGGACATAGGTAACAGGTGTATCGGGACATGGGTAACACTCTGGAGACGTTTTTTCCGGAGCTGGCCATGTCGTGGAACCCGAGAGATACCGTGAACCTACGTCTGGAATTTGTTCGGCTTGCCCTGCAGAAAGGCGCAAACCGTCGCGAGTTGTGCCAGCGTTACGGCATCAGCCCGAAGACCGGCTACAAGTGGCTCAACCGGTACGCACAGTCTGGCGAAGCCGGGCTGGAAGACCGCTCGCGCAGGCCGCTATCCAGCCCGAACCGTACGACCTGCGAGATTGAGCAGCGGGTGGTTTCGCTACGTAATGAACATCGATGGGGTGGACGCAAACTCGAACGGCGGCTGCGTGATCTCGGCGAGCCTGTCGTGCCCACGGCGGGCACCATGACCCGGATTCTGCATCGACACGGCCTGATCGTGCCCGAGGCATCCCTGGCGGCCGCGCCCTGGAAGCGCTTCGAGCACGAGCAGCCCAATGATCTGTGGCAGATGGATTTCAAGGGCTGGATTGAACTCATCGATGGCCGGCGCTGCTCGCCGCTGACCGTGCTCGATGACCATTCACGCTTTAACATCGTGCTCGACGCCTGTGGTCCGACCGACACGCAGGTCGTACGCCGGCGGCTGCGCGAGGCGTTCCGCCGCTACGGGCTGCCGTTGCGCATCAACGCCGACAACGGCTCGCCATGGGGAAGTCCTGCCCAGCCAGGACAGCTCACCACGCTGGGCATCTGGCTGATCCGTCTGGGCGTGAAGATCTCGTACAGCCGCCCGGCACATCCGCAGACCAACGGCAAGGACGAGCGGTTTCACCGTACGCTGAAGGCTGAACTGCTCAGCGGCAGGCACTTCGCCAGTTTCTGTGGCGCACAGCGGGCATTCGACACCTGGCGTATCGTCTACAACACGCAGCGCCCGCATCAGGCGCTGGACATGGACACGCCAATCACGCGTTACAGGCCGAGTCCACGCCCCTATCCCGAGCGGCTACCGCCGCTGCAGTATGGCGACGCAGATACCGTCGTGCGGGTGCGCGTCAATGGCGAGCTGCGCTTCATGTCCCGACGCTTCAAGGTCTCAAGCGCGCTTGAGAATCTTCCCGTTGCCATCCGGCCAAGCACAACGCAACCTGACTGCTACGACCTTTACATTGCCCATCATCATTTCGATACCATCAACCTGAACCTGACGAAATGACCGGCTTAATGTGTTACCCATGTCCCGATACGTGTGTTACCCATGTCCCGATACGTGTGTTACCCATGTCCCGAGTCCATACAC
>NZ_JAQQDJ010000036.1:0-1339 GCF_046028095.1 Paraburkholderia phytofirmans | reverse complement strand
CAGGCCGGTGAAATACCTCATGTAGCGGTCATCCGGAACGCAGGCGTAAACGTTGAACGTATGTCGTCAATGAGAGCGAGATGGAACGGATGCGTGGGCCAGATGGTTTTACCGAATCAATGTTCACGGTGTTGAAGCTGGACGATTTTGTGCCGAAGGACCATCCGTTGCGTCCGATTCGTACCTGGCTCAATGACGCGCTTAAACGCATGGACGATGTTTTCGCGCGGATGTACGAGGCTGACGCGAAAGGAGGTCGGCCGAGCATCGCGCCGGAGAAGCTGGTGCGAGCTCTTTTGCTGCAGGTGCTGTACTCAATTCGTAGCGAGCGCATGCTGGTGGAACAGATTTCCTACAACATGCTGTTCCGCTGGTTCGTCGGCCTGCCGATGGACGGGACCGTGTGGGACCACTCGACGTTCAGCAAGAACCGCGACCGGTTGCTCGAACACGATGTGCTGGTGTTGCTGTTCAACGAGACAGTCGAGACCGCGCGCGAGCGCGGATATCTTTCTGGGGAGCACTTTAGCGTCGACGGCACGTTGATTCAGGCATGGGCCGGGCATAAGAGCTTCGTGCCGAAGGCAAGTCCAGACGAAGACGACACGCCTCCTGACGAACCGCCAGCGCCGAATGACAACTGGCACGGACAGAAACGCAGTAACGAGACGCACCAATCCACGACGGACGAGCAGGCGCGCCTGTTTCGCAAGAGCAAAGGAACCGGAGCGATGCTCTGTTATATGGGCCACGTGCTGACAGACAACCGGCACGGCCTTGTGGTCAACGCACAGGTGACGCTGGCGACGGGCACCGCCGAGCGCGACGCGGCCGGGCAGATGCTTGCTGATGCCGCGAGTGTTGCGTCGCGTGCCATCACGGTCGGTGCGGACAAGAACTACGACACCGCCGGCTTCGTCGGCAGTTGTCGCGCGAATCGTGTCACGCCGCATGTGGCGCAAAACGATGGTCGTCCAGGAGGCTCAGCAATTGACGAGCGAACTACGCGCTGGCCGGGTTACGCGGTCAGCCAGCAAAAACGTAAGCGCATTGAGCAGGTGTTCGGATGGGGCAAGACAGTCGGACGGATTCGACAAGCGATGTATCGAGGACTTGAACGCGTAGACCAGCTCTTCGTGCTGACGCAGGTCGGCTACAACCTGACGCGTATGCGCACACTTGCCGGTTAAGGGGCAGGAAGCAATGGATAACATCGATATGGCGAACCCGCGAGCAACGTCGAATGCCCGCAACGTGTTCCGCGTTTCAAAAGTGCGAACCCAGCATCCGTCGTAATGCATCTGGGCGCATCAACGACGGATATTTCAACGGCCTGCTA
>NZ_JAQQDJ010000035.1:0-1539 GCF_046028095.1 Paraburkholderia phytofirmans | reverse complement strand
AGACACTATGACTTTCCGTGAGGCAGAGGCTGGCCCGCCGTGAGGAATCAGACGCGGGTTAGCATTTCTGCCAGAGCCGCATGGTGTGGACAGCGCCACACCTGGCGATTTCCGGCACGGAGGCCAGCATGGAAAACGATAGCACGGTGTACGTGGGACTGGATGTTCACAAGGAGTCGATCACGGTCGCCTATGCGCTCGGCGCGGGCGAGGTCGAACTGCCCGGCAAGACCGGTACGACGAAGACGGATATCGATCGCCTGTGCAAGCGTCTTCAATCGAAAGCGCGACACGTACGCGTCGTCTATGAGGCAGGGCCATGTGGCTACGGGCTTTACCGCCAACTGGTCCAGAAGGGATTCGACTGCATGGTGTGCGCACCGTCACTGATTCCAAGGAAACCCGGCGAGCGCGTCAAGACGGACCGGCGCGATGCGGTCAAGCTTGTGCGGTCCCTACGGGCTGGCGACCTGTCAGCTGTACACGTGCCGACCGTCGAGGACGAGGCATTTCGCGATCTCGCCCGTGCATGGATGACTGCCAAAGACGATCTGAGGCAGGCGCGGCAGCGGCTGAAGTCGTTTCTGCTTGCACACGATGTACGCTATAGCGGTCACGCCGACTGGGGACCTGCTCACCGACACTGGGTGAGCCAGTATGTGTTCGGCAGCGAATGGCAACAATTCGCGTTTGAGGAACTTCGGCGCACGATTGAAGATCGGCTCGCGCAATGCCAGCGTGTTGAAGGTGCCTTGCGTGAGGCAGTGACAAACTGGCGGTTCTATCCGGCAGTCCTGGGCCTGCAGGCCATGCGCGGTGTGCAGTTCACCACGGCCGTTGGAATGCTTGCCGAACTCGGAGATCTGTCGCGCTTTCAACATCCGCGTCAATTGATGTCGTGGCTCGGCGTCACCCCGTCAGAACACTCATCGGGTGACAAGCGACGGCAGGGAAGCATCACCAAGACCGGCAATAGCTATGCAAGAAAGTTACTCGTCGAGGCTGCCTGGAGTTACCGGCACCCGGCACGCGTAAGTCCCGACATTCAGCGTCGACATGAAGGCATTCCGAAGGCGATCATCGATCGTGCCTGGGACGCGCAGGTTCGACTGTGTCGCCGATACCGGAGACTCTCCGCGCGTGGTAAGCATGCCAATACCACGGTCGTGGCCGTCGCCCGTGAACTGTCGGGTTTCATCTGGGACATCGGGCGCCTGGCGATGTCGCTCGCGTTACCCAGTAACAGACCGACAACCTGATTACACGATGGAGATCACCCCATAGATCCACGAGTTTCCTGAAGGCGGCGTAGCCCGGCTACTCGAGTAACCCGCGGCACAACCCCGCAACCGATATCACCCGGACTTGCGACTTAAGAATGCGGCAGGCTCATGAGACGGTCCACTGTAATGCGGTAACCAACCCGCGGATATCAGCATGATCCACCGTCGAGACTTACTGCTACGTCGCCCTCAGGAAATTCATTCGCGTGGAGAGCGCTGGACACCCTACATTCCGATTGACATGGAAAGTCATATC
>NZ_JAQQDJ010000034.1:0-1828 GCF_046028095.1 Paraburkholderia phytofirmans | reverse complement strand
GCGGCAAAGAAAGTAGGCAAAGAAAGCCGCTTCACACCGCTAGCGCATAAGTGGGTCCCTCGCACAGTCGCGATAGTGGTGCATCTGGAATCTGTTTTCTCGCGCATTTTCCGCTTGTGACAAGGCGCTCATACTTCCCGCCTCGCGCTCCGCGCTCGCCGGAACGGTCCGCTTTAAACCTTTGGATTGTTCTGGGGGCGGTGGGGCCGTCGGCTTCGCCTCGGCGATGACGCTTGCTTACACAGTGGCTTTGACAGCGTCTTAGTCAGCAGACGGATCTCGCGCACCGAGATGTGTCGTCGGCGCAAGAAATGGCGGCGTCAGTTTTCACAGCGCCCCACGCGCGTTGCGCGATGTCGCACTCTGTCAACGGCCTGCAGGCTCGCTAATAGTCGTGTACTTCAATCCTGTTCAGCGGATTTTCTCGGAAGTTTCTTTCGCGCTGTAGTCCTGCATTCTGGCCGTCGTTTGGGAAGTTTCGGAATTGATTCCGGTGGGCGCGTTTTAGCTTATTCGGGTGATCAATCGTCGAACGACATGTTTAAACTTGCCCTGTCGTGTACTTCACGACAAACAGGTTTCGCAGCCTGCATGAGATAGAACACGCATGCTTGCACGAGCAAGTGCGCGGCTGCCTTTGCACGTCTGATCACAACGGGCGGGCCTTGGCGGGGGAGCCTAACGGCTCGCCGGTTCTTGGTTCTATCTGCCGGTCTGCGAATCCCGTCTTGTGCCCGCTCACCACTGCGCACGCGCGTGTTGAGCGATCCAGATAAGTTTCAGGGAGATCGCGCCATGAGTAGATCCGCCAAGCATTCACGAACCACGTCGCGCGCACCCGTTGACGCACTTCAATACGAGAAACTCGCGCTGTCGGCTTTCGGACTGATTGAACGGCAGCTGACTCAACTAGACAAACTGGTCACGCTTACGGCATCGATAGTTAGGAATCCGGCCGTTACGAGAGAGGAGAGACATCGACAGAGAAAATTACTGGAGTTGCTGCTCGACACTAGCGAGGACTACCAGCGCGAAGCGGAGATTGACCACGAGTTGTACCAGATCATCGCGCTTGATGCGAAGGGAATCCCGCAAAGCCGGCTCACGGCGCGCCACGCGTCGGACCTCCTTGCGAATTCCGTGCGAACGGTCTCAGAGGACCGTGAACGTATCGGAGCAACGAGGGTGGCGCAAAAACGACCATTCCGCTTCAAGACGACCGCACGATCAATTGCGCCGGCACATTGATGTAGTCTCTGCACGGCACGGCACGGCACGGCACGGCACGGCACGGCACGGCACGGCACGGCACGGCACGGCACGGCACGGCACGGCACGGCACGGCACGGCACGGCACGGCACGGCACGGCACGGCACGACAAGATACGGCACGGTAGGACACAGCGCAGCATGGCAAGGGCATGGCGAGATATGACAAAGGCGGCACGACACGAAGGCGCCATCCTTGCACCTTGGTGTTACGAGGATACCGGGACGCGACTCGAAGTGAGTGCTGTGTTATTTGGTGATGGTTGCGTTTCGAGCGCTGGCGCCAGCAGACGCGAATGCGCTTACAAAGCCAGAAGTCTGTAGCGGCATTTCGGGAGGCGGAGCGGATGGTTCTCGCCCCGCACGCGCGACCCTGCGGTTTAAGGCAGACCGTTCCGGCGAACGCGGAGCGTAAGTCGGGAAGTATGATGGCCTTGTCACAAACGCGGAATGTGCGAGAACACAGATTCCAGATGCACCACTACCGCAACTGCGCGGGGGACCCGCTTAAGAGTTAACGGTTTGAGCCGCTTTCTCTTGCCTACTTCTCTTTGCGGCG
>NZ_JAQQDJ010000033.1:0-4936 GCF_046028095.1 Paraburkholderia phytofirmans | reverse complement strand
ATCACTTTCCGCGCCCGACGGCATTTCCCGAAGCGCTGGCTCCGTCCGCGGCGGGCGCCTTCCGAACCGCAGGCCGTTTCGCGGCATCGCCGGGGCGAAGCCGATGCCCCGAGCGCGCACACGCGCAGCGCCCGGTTTTGGGCGGACCGTTCCGGCGAGCGCGTGGCGCGAGGCGCGAGGCGCGAGGCGCGAGGCGCGAGGCGCGAGGCGCGAGGCGGGGAGTATGACTGCCTTGTCACAAGTGTTGAATGCGCGAGGGCACAGTTTCCAGATGTGCCACTGCCCCCTCCAGGCCGGGGGACCCGCTTGAAAGCTGGCGGTGTGAAGCCGCTTTCTTTGCCTACTTTCTTTGCGGCACGGCAAGCAAAGAAAGTAGATGCCGCCCCGCACAGGGGCAACGCTAATACACCACAAAGAACTCAAGGAAAGGCCAACACCGAAAAGCGGCCGCAGGCAAAAACCACCCCTTGATCGACTCCAAAAATCCCCCGCCGCCAGGCGCCGCTTATAATCAACCATTCTTAGCATTCACCAGCCGAACCGACACAAATGAGCGAGACCCCGAGCGACACCACCTCCACGCTTGCCAAAAGCTTCGAGCCCCACACCATCGAAGCCCACTGGGGCCCCGAATGGGAAAAGCGCGCTTACGCGACGCCCGCCATCCAGGAAAACCGGAAAGATTTCTCGATCCAGCTGCCGCCGCCGAACGTCACGGGCACCCTCCACATGGGCCATGCGTTCAACCAGACCATCATGGACGGCCTCACCCGCTATCACCGCATGCTCGGCGAAAACACCCTGTGGGTGCCGGGCACGGACCACGCGGGCATCGCCACGCAGATCGTCGTCGAGCGGCAACTGGACGCAAAAGGCGTCTCGCGCCACGACCTCGGCCGCGAAAAATTCGTCGAACGTGTGTGGGAATGGAAACAGGAATCCGGCTCGACCATCACGAACCAGGTGCGCCGCCTCGGCGCCTCGATCGACTGGTCGCGCGAATACTTCACGATGGACGACAAAATGTCGGCCGCCGTGCGCGACGTATTCGTGCGTCTGTATGAACAGGGCCTGATCTATCGCGGCAAGCGCCTCGTGAACTGGGACCCGGTGCTGCTCACCGCCGTCTCCGATCTCGAAGTCGTCAGCGAAGAAGAAAACGGCTCGCTGTGGCACATCCAGTATCCGCTTACCGACGGCTCGGGCCATCTGACGGTCGCCACCACGCGCCCGGAAACCATGCTCGGCGACACCGCCGTGATGGTCCACCCGGAAGACGAGCGCTACGCGCACCTGATCGGCAAGACGGTCACGCTGCCGCTGTCGGGCCGCGAAGTGCCGGTCATCGCGGATGATTATGTCGACCGCGAGTTCGGCACCGGCGTCGTCAAGGTCACGCCCGCGCACGATTTCAACGACTACCAGGTCGGTCTGCGCCACAAGCTGCCGATGATCGAAATCCTCACGCTCGACGCGAAGATCAACGAGAACGCGCCGGAAAAATACCGCGGCCTCGACCGCTTCGAAGCCCGCAAGCAGGTGGTGGCCGACCTCGAAGCGCTCGGCGTGCTCGAATCGGTCAAGCCGCACAAACTGATGGTGCCGCGCGGCGACCGCACGGGCGTCGTGATCGAGCCGATGCTGACGGACCAATGGTTCGTCGCCATGAGCAAGCCGGCGCCGGAAGGCACTTTCAATCCAGGTAAATCGATCGCTGAAACGGCGCTCGACGTGGTGCGCAGCGGCGAAATCAGGTTCGTGCCGGAAAACTGGACCACCACGTACTATCAGTGGCTCGAAAACATCCAGGACTGGTGCATCTCGCGCCAGCTGTGGTGGGGCCACCAGATTCCGGCGTGGTACGGTGAAAACGGCGAAATCTTCGTCGCGAAGACCGAAGAAGCCGCCCGCGCCAAGGCCACGGCCGCCGGCTACACGGGCGCGCTCAAGCGCGATGAGGACGTGCTCGACACGTGGTTCTCGTCTGCTCTGGTGCCGTTCTCGTCGCTCGGTTGGCCGAATGAAACGCAGGACTTGAAGCACTTCCTGCCGTCGTCGGTGCTGGTCACCGGCTTCGACATCATCTTCTTCTGGGTCGCGCGCATGGTCATGATGACCACGCACTTCACCGGCAAGGTCCCGTTCGACACGGTGTATGTGCACGGCCTAGTGCGCGACGCCGAAGGCCAGAAGATGTCGAAGAGCAAGGGCAATACGCTCGACCCGATCGATATCGTCGACGGCATCGGCCTCGACGCGCTGGTCGCCAAGCGCACTACCGGCCTGATGAACCCGAAGCAGGCCGCGTCGATCGAAAAGAAAACCCGCAAGGAATTCCCAGAAGGCATTCCGGCGTTCGGCACCGACGCGCTGCGCTTCACGATGGCCTCGATGGCCACGCTCGGGCGCAACGTCAACTTCGATCTGGCGCGCTGCGAAGGCTATCGCAACTTCTGCAACAAGCTGTGGAATGCCACCCGTTTCGTGCTGATGAACTGCGAAGGCCACGATTGCGGTTTCGGCAAGCCGGAACAATGCGGCGAATGCGGTCCGGACGGGCACCTGCATTTCTCGCAGGCCGACTTCTGGATCGTCTCGCGTCTGCAGCGCGTGGAAGCGGAAATCGCCAAGGGTTTCGCCGACTATCGTTTTGACAATGTGGCCAACGCCCTATACAAGTTCGTATGGGACGAATACTGTGACTGGTATCTGGAGCTCGCGAAGGTTCAGATCCAGACGGGTCAGCCGAACCAGCAGCGCGCAACGCGCCGCACGCTGCTGCGCGTGCTGGAGACGGTGCTGCGGCTGGCGCACCCGGTGATTCCGTTCATCACCGAGGCGCTGTGGCAAAAAGTGGCGCCGTTGGCCGGGCGTTATCCCGAGGGCAAGGCCGAAGGCGAAGCTTCCATCATGGTGCAGCCTTACCCCGTCGCCGAACCGTCGAAGATCGATGAAGGCGCGGAACAGTGGGCGGCCGATCTGAAAGCAGTGATCGATGCGTGCCGGAATCTGCGCGGCGAAATGAATCTGTCGCCGGCGGTCAAGGTGCCGTTGCTCGCTTCCGGCAACGCGGAGCGCCTGCGCACCTTTGCTCCGTACGCACAGGCATTGGCCCGTTTGTCCGAAGTGCAGATCATTGCCGACGAGGCGACTCTGGATGCGCAGGCAGATGGCGCGCCAATTGCTATCGTGGGGAATGACAAGCTCGTGCTGAAAGTGGAAATCGATGTGGCAGTCGAGCGCGAGCGGTTGTCGAAGGAGATTGCGCGGTTGAGTACGGAAATCGTCAAGTGCAACGGAAAATTGCAGAATGAGAGTTTCGTTGCAAAGGCACCGCCGGCAGTCGTTGAGCAGGAGCAGAAAAGACTGGCAGAATTCGAAGCGACGGTGGGCAAACTGAAAGCCCAACTGGCGCGCTTGCCGGTTTGATCCCGCTCCGTGCCCGCCCCAAGAGGCAGGCAAGGACCGATAGCTAAACCAGAGGATTCAGGGTAATCACATGCTAAAAGTTACAAAGGCGGTTTTTCCGGTAGCAGGTCTTGGCACCCGGTTCCTCCCTGCCACGAAGGCGAGCCCGAAAGAGATGCTGCCGATTGTCGACAAGCCGCTGATCCAGTACGCGGTGGAAGAAGCAATGGCAGCCGGCATCACCGAAATGATCTTCGTCACGGGGCGCAGCAAGCGCGCGATCGAGGACCACTTCGATAAGTCGTATGAAATCGAGGCGGAACTCGAGGCACGCGGCAAGGACAAGCTGCTGGAACTTGTGCGCAGCATCAAGCCGAGCCATGTGGACTGCTTCTATGTGCGTCAGCCGGAAGCGCTGGGCTTGGGCCACGCGGTGATGTGCGCCGAAAAGCTGGTGGGCGACAACCCGTTCGCCGTCATTCTCGCGGACGACTTGCTGTACGGCACGCCGCCCGTCATGACGCAGATGATCGAGGTGTTCGACCACTATCACAGCTCGGTGATCGGCGTCGAAGAGATTCCGGCTCAGGAAACCAAGTCGTACGGTATCGTCGACGGCAAGGAGTGGGAAGACTCGATCATCAAGATGTCCGGCATCGTCGAGAAGCCGGAGCCGAGCGTGGCGCCGTCGAATCTCGGCGTGGTGGGCCGCTATGTGTTGAAGCCGCGTATCTTCGAACATCTGCGTGCGTTGAAGCCGGGCGCGGGCGGCGAATTGCAACTGACGGACGCGATTCAGTCACTGCTCGCCGACGAACAGGTGCTGGCGTACAAGTATCACGGCACGCGTTTCGACTGCGGCAGCAAGCTGGGTTATCTGAAGGCGACCGTCGAGTTCGCCTTGCGTCACCCGGAAGTGGCTGCCGATTTCGAAGAATATCTGCGCACGCGTTCGCCGGTGCTGGAAGGTTGAGTGGCTTTGAGCCGCTAGCCTCCCGGTAGCGTTGAACGGAAGTTAAAAGGCGCTGTGCCCGCATTCGCGGGGACAGCGCCTTTTGTTTTTTGGCGACCGCTCAGGGGCGAGCGCGTTGCTGCGTCGGCTTCAGCGGCGCTTCATCAGGAAGGTGAAAACCTTGTCGTGCGCGGAGCTTTCGACGATTTCATTGCCGGTTTGCCGGGCAAACGCGGCGAAATCGCGCTGCGAGCCCGGATCGGTGGCGAGCACCTTGAGAATCTGGCCGCTTTCCATATCGGCGAGCGCCTTCTTGGCGCGCAAGATGGGCAGCGGGCACATGAGCCCGCGTGCATCGACTTCCTTGTGAATCTGAATTTGCATCGACGATGACCTTCGGGGAAGGGGCGTCTTTTTCGTGACGCCGGAGGGTGGAATTCTACCGCAGGCTTGATGGGGGTGCCGGGTGGCGGGTTTTTTTGACTGTTTGGTTAAGGGTGTTGGCCTTTCCTTGAGTTCTTAGTGGTCTATTAGCGCTGCCCCTGTGCGGGGCGGCACCTACTTTCTTTGCCTGCC
>NZ_JAQQDJ010000032.1:0-5393 GCF_046028095.1 Paraburkholderia phytofirmans | reverse complement strand
GTAAACGCAGAAACCCCACCTTTTTGGGGTGGGGTTTCTGATGCTGCTGGGGAGCCTGACGATTACCTACTTTCACACGGGTAATCCGCACTATCATCGGCGTGGAGTCGTTTCACGGTCCTGTTCGGGATGGGAAGGGGTGGGACCGACTCGCTATGGTCATCAGGCATGACTTGTTGCTGTGGCGCTTTCAGGGCGCCACAGCCAATCTGGAAGAAGTAGTTTCTGGTGATGCTCACCAGGGTAAAGCTGTTGGGTTGTGTTGTTTCTGGCACAACACGTGATCTCAACCGTGCGTTCTGCAAACCCCATCTGGAGGTTCACACGCATCCCCTTCGGGGATCGGACCAGTGCAAGCGCTGAAGCGCCAACGCTGGTCGAGACACACCTGTTATAGGATCAAGCCTTACGGGCAATTAGTATCAGTTAGCTTAACGCATTACTGCGCTTCCACACCTGACCTATCAACGTCCTGGTCTTGAACGACCCTTCAAGGGGCTCGAAGCCCCGGGGATATCTCATCTTAAGGCGAGTTTCCCGCTTAGATGCTTTCAGCGGTTATCTCTTCCGAACATAGCTACCCGGCGATGCCACTGGCGTGACAACCGGTACACCAGAGGTTCGTCCACTCCGGTCCTCTCGTACTAGGAGCAGCCCCCTTCAAATATCCAGCGCCCACGGCAGATAGGGACCAAACTGTCTCACGACGTTTTAAACCCAGCTCACGTACCTCTTTAAATGGCGAACAGCCATACCCTTGGGACCGGCTACAGCCCCAGGATGAGATGAGCCGACATCGAGGTGCCAAACACCGCCGTCGATATGAACTCTTGGGCGGTATCAGCCTGTTATCCCCAGAGTACCTTTTATCCGTTGAGCGATGGCCCTTCCATACAGAACCACCGGATCACTATGACCTGCTTTCGCACCTGCTCGACTTGTCGGTCTCGCAGTTAAGCACGCTTATGCCATTGCACTATCAGCACGATTTCCGACCGTACCTAGCGTACCTTCGTACTCCTCCGTTACACTTTGGGAGGAGACCGCCCCAGTCAAACTGCCTACCATGCACTGTCCCCGATCCGGATTACGGACCAAGGTTAGAACCTCAAACAAACCAGGGTGGTATTTCAAGGTCGGCTCCACGCAGACTGGCGTCCACGCTTCAAAGCCTCCCACCTATCCTACACAGACCGGTTCAAAGTCCAATGCAAAGCTACAGTAAAGGTTCATGGGGTCTTTCCGTCTAGCCGCGGGGAGATTGCATCATCACAAACACTTCAACTTCGCTGAGTCTCGGGAGGAGACAGTGTGGCCATCGTTACGCCATTCGTGCAGGTCGGAACTTACCCGACAAGGAATTTCGCTACCTTAGGACCGTTATAGTTACGGCCGCCGTTTACCGGGACTTCAATCAAGAGCTTGCACCCCATCATTTAATCTTCCGGCACCGGGCAGGCGTCACACCCTATACGTCCACTTTCGTGTTTGCAGAGTGCTGTGTTTTTATTAAACAGTCGCAGCCACCAGTTTATTGCAACCCCTTCACCCTTCTCGCGCAGGCGAGTCAGGCTACAGGGGCGTACCTTATCCCGAAGTTACGGTACCAATTTGCCGAGTTCCTTCTCCCGAGTTCTCTCAAGCGCCTTAGAATACTCATCTCGCCCACCTGTGTCGGTTTGCGGTACGGTCTTGTTAAACTGAAGCTTAGAGGCTTTTCTTGGAACCACTTCCGATTGCTTCGTCGCCTAGGCGACTGGCCTCGCACCCTTGAATTCCGCGCCCGGATTTGCCAAAGCGCCTTCTCCAATGCAAGGACCGGGACTTCCAACACCCGGACAACCTTCCGCGATCCGTCCCCCCATCGCATTTAACAATGGTGCAGGAATATTAACCTGCTTCCCATCAGCTACGCATTTCTGCCTCGCCTTAGGGGCCGACTCACCCTACGCCGATGAACGTTGCGTAGGAAACCTTGGGCTTACGGCGAGGGGGCCTTTCACCCCCTTTATCGCTACTCATGTCAGCATTCGCACTTCCGATACCTCCAGCACACTTTTCAATGCACCTTCGCAGGCTTACGGAACGCTCTCCTACCATGCACATAAATGTGCATCCGCAGCTTCGGTATATTGCTTAGCCCCGTTACATCTTCCGCGCAGGACGACTCGATCAGTGAGCTATTACGCTTTCTTTAAAGGATGGCTGCTTCTAAGCCAACCTCCTGACTGTTTTAGCCTTCCCACTTCGTTTCCCACTTAGCAATATTTGGGGACCTTAGCTGGCGGTCTGGGTTGTTTCCCTCTTGACACCGGACGTTAGCACCCGATGTCTGTCTCCCGTGATTGCACTCTTCGGTATTCGGAGTTTGCTATGGCGTAGTAATCCGCAATGGACCCCACAACCATGACAGTGCTCTACCCCCGAAGGTGATACACGAGGCACTACCTAAATAGTTTTCGGAGAGAACCAGCTATTTCCAGGTTTGTTTAGCCTTTCACCCCTATCCACAGCTCATCCCCTAACTTTTCAACGTTAGTGGGTTCGGACCTCCAGTACGTGTTACCGCACCTTCATCCTGGCCATGGATAGATCACCTGGTTTCGGGTCTACACCCAGCGACTGAATCGCCCTGTTCGGACTCGCTTTCGCTACGCCTGCCCTAATCGGTTAAGCTTGCCACTGAATGTAAGTCGCTGACCCATTATACAAAAGGTACGCCGTCACCCCTTGCGAGGCTCCGACTGTTTGTATGCATGCGGTTTCAGGATCTGTTTCACTCCCCTCCCGGGGTTCTTTTCGCCTTTCCCTCACGGTACTGGTTCACTATCGGTCGATCACGAGTATTTAGCCTTGGAGGATGGTCCCCCCATCTTCAGACAGGATTTCACGTGTCCCGCCCTACTTGTCGTACACCTAGTTCTTCCTCGCTGTTTTCGCCTACAGGGCTATCACCTGCTATGGCCGCACTTTCCAGAGCGTTCGGCTAACAATGAAGATAAAGAGTACAGGCTGGTCCCATTTCGCTCGCCACTACTCTGGGAATCTCGGTTGATTTCTTTTCCTGCGGTTACTTAGATGTTTCAGTTCACCGCGTTCGCTTCACGTAGCCTATGTATTCAGCTACGGATACTCCATACGGAGTGGGTTTCCCCATTCGGATATCGGTGGATCAAAGCTCGTTTGCCAGCTCCCCACCGCTTTTCGCAGGCTACCGCGTCCTTCATCGCCTGTGATCGCCAAGGCATCCACCACATGCACTTGTTCGCTTGACCCTATAACGGGTGTGTCTCTCGACACCGCCGCTACAGGTTGAGTATTCGTGTTGCGCCGTATTCCAAAGCAATCTTTCGATCACCTTTTCATACATTGATACAATCACAACCCTGATTCACCTACTCAACCACCCATCTCTAAGTGATCTTTCGTGAATCTCTTTACTACTTCTTCCTGATTGTTAAAGAACGACAGCCGACATAAAACTCTGTTTCATGTCACTCTGACTGGCTCAATCGCCAATGCACAGCACTCTGCTTCTACTGCCCGCAGAACACTACGCATTGAGGATTGGTGGAGGATGACGGGATCGAACCGACGACCCCCTGCTTGCAAAGCAGGTGCTCTCCCAGCTGAGCTAATCCCCCAGTCATACACATATCCCAGAGGTTTCAGACGATCAGCACACCAGACAAGACTTTGGTGGGTCTGGATGGATTCGAACCATCGACCCCCGCCTTATCAAGACGGTGCTCTAACCGACTGAGCTACAGACCCCTGAGTCTGTCCATTTTCACAGCCGATAAGCGTGAGCGCTCAACGCATTGACACGTTAGCTCGAGAAAGGAGGTGATCCAGCCGCACCTTCCGATACGGCTACCTTGTTACGACTTCACCCCAGTCATGAATCCTACCGTGGTGACCGTCCTCCTTGCGGTTAGACTAGCCACTTCTGGTAAAACCCACTCCCATGGTGTGACGGGCGGTGTGTACAAGACCCGGGAACGTATTCACCGCGGCATGCTGATCCGCGATTACTAGCGATTCCAGCTTCACGCACTCGAGTTGCAGAGTGCGATCCGGACTACGATCGGTTTTCTGGGATTGGCTCCCCCTCGCGGGTTGGCGACCCTCTGTTCCGACCATTGTATGACGTGTGAAGCCCTACCCATAAGGGCCATGAGGACTTGACGTCATCCCCACCTTCCTCCGGTTTGTCACCGGCAGTCTCCCTAGAGTGCTCTTGCGTAGCAACTAGGGACAAGGGTTGCGCTCGTTGCGGGACTTAACCCAACATCTCACGACACGAGCTGACGACAGCCATGCAGCACCTGTGTTATGGCTCCCTTTCGGGCACTCCCACCTCTCAGCAGGATTCCATACATGTCAAGGGTAGGTAAGGTTTTTCGCGTTGCATCGAATTAATCCACATCATCCACCGCTTGTGCGGGTCCCCGTCAATTCCTTTGAGTTTTAATCTTGCGACCGTACTCCCCAGGCGGTCAACTTCACGCGTTAGCTACGTTACCAAGTCAATGAAGACCCGACAACTAGTTGACATCGTTTAGGGCGTGGACTACCAGGGTATCTAATCCTGTTTGCTCCCCACGCTTTCGTGCATGAGCGTCAGTATTGGCCCAGGGGGCTGCCTTCGCCATCGGTATTCCTCCACATCTCTACGCATTTCACTGCTACACGTGGAATTCTACCCCCCTCTGCCATACTCTAGCCCGCCAGTCACAAATGCAGTTCCCAGGTTAAGCCCGGGGATTTCACATCTGTCTTAGCGAACCGCCTGCGCACGCTTTACGCCCAGTAATTCCGATTAACGCTTGCACCCTACGTATTACCGCGGCTGCTGGCACGTAGTTAGCCGGTGCTTATTCTTCCGGTACCGTCATCCCCCCACCGTATTAGGACGGAGGTTTTCTTTCCGGACAAAAGTGCTTTACAACCCGAAGGCCTTCTTCACACACGCGGCATTGCTGGATCAGGCTTGCGCCCATTGTCCAAAATTCCCCACTGCTGCCTCCCGTAGGAGTCTGGGCCGTGTCTCAGTCCCAGTGTGGCTGGTCGTCCTCTCAGACCAGCTACAGATCGTCGCCTTGGTAGGCCTTTACCCCACCAACTAGCTAATCTGCCATCGGCCGCCCCTGTAGCGCGAGGTCCTAAGATCCCCCGCTTTCATCCACAGATCGTATGCGGTATTAATCCGGCTTTCGCCGGGCTATCCCCCACTACAGGACACGTTCCGATGTATTACTCACCCGTTCGCCACTCGCCACCAGGATTACTCCCGTGCTGCCGTTCGACTTGCATGTGTAAGGCATGCCGCCAGCGTTCAATCTGAGCCAGGATCAAACTCTTCAGTTCAAACCTGTTACTGTTTTTCGGTT
>NZ_JAQQDJ010000031.1:0-17358 GCF_046028095.1 Paraburkholderia phytofirmans | reverse complement strand
AGCGTTGTTCGATGCCTGCCCTTGTCCGCAGCGCATGAGTGCACGACGACGCATGCGGGCAGGCGTTGGACAAGGCTTAACGAACAGTGACCATTCCCAAGGCGCAGAATCAATCTCCCTTCATTGAAGTGGAGGTTGTCATGGCAACGCTTAATTCCTCCGACGCCCGCCGGGTGCCTTGGAACAAGGGAAGGCTGACCGGTCAGAAGCCGCTGTTGAAGCTCCGTGAAATTTGGGCAATTCGGACTAGGCTCCAGATGTCTTCCAACGCTCGCGAGTTGGCGCTTTTCAACCTTGCAATCGACAGTAAGCTTCGGGCGTGCGATCTGACGCGATTGCAAGTGCAGGACGTCTCCATGGGAGGTCATGTCGTAGCTCGCGCAACTTTTATGCAGCAAAAAACCCATAGACCGGTGCAGTTTGAAATCACGGAGCAGACCCGTCAAAGTGTCTCTGCCTGGATCTCGGCGCGGGGATTGAAGCCTTCCGATTATTTGTTTCCGAGTCGGTTGCATGCTTCGGCGCACGTCTCGACGCGCCAGTATGCGCGCATCGTTCATCGTTGGATCGCGTCGATCGGACTCGATGACAGCGCGTATGGCACGCACACCATGCGACGCACGAAAGCGTCGTTAATCTATCGACGCACCAAGAATTTGCGCGCCGTGCAATTGCTGTTGGGCCATACAAAGATTGAAAGCACCGTGCGATACCTTGGGATCGAGGTAGACGATGCACTCGAGATGGCCGAGCAGACGGAGGTCTGATAGACGGCGGCCGGCAAGCGTGCGCTTGTCGGCCGTAAAGGGACGCTCGCGGTCACGCGGAACATGTCGCTCAACGACCGCTTCGCCTTTGGAAACTGCCATTGGAGCGGCACGGGTTCGATTGGACGAGTTGGGTCGGGGGCGGTCGACTACCTGAGGCAGTCGTTGGCCAACCCGACATTCGCTGCAATGAGCAAGAGTGAATACGAGCCGAATCGGTTCAGACCTTCGCCTTATCGGCTCCGTGACTCTTGGCCTGCAGTGATCTGTGGGCCCGACGCACCGGACACTCAGGCATCGAAAAGCGCTTCGTCTTTCTTGAAAGCATCGATCAAGTGCTGCATTACCACTCGTAGTGTCGGCACGTTCCGGTCCTGCCTGCGTATGAGCAGCCACATATCTCGTGGAGGAGGCAATGGTCCCAGCGCGCATAGGCTTAGTCCAGGTAGACCTCGGCCCAGATAATGGGGGAGCAAGGCTAGTCCCGCACCGTCCCGCGCCGCAATCGCTTGCAAGATGTGATTCTCGGCGCGAAGTGAAACGCGAGCGTGGGGGAACTGCTGCGTCAGCCAGCTTGTGCCCGGCATGTCGGCGCTTTCCTCATTGAAACTCACAAAGACGGGCGGCTCTCCGCGTTCGACTCGTTCGCACTGCGCTGTTGCGCCATAAAAGCCAAACGCCATGCGACCGAGTGACCTGGCGATCAGGTCCGCGTCGACAAGGCGGCCCACGCGCACGACGATATCTGCTTTGTGGCGGCCGAGGCTGACCGAACGAAGATTCGTCGCAAGATCGATGTCGATCCCGGGATAGGACTCGGTAAGCTGGGTGAGGCGGGCAAGTATGAAGCCCTGCGAGAGCCCGGGCGGTGCATTTATGCGCACCAGGCCTCGAAGGCTGCTTTCGCCATCGCTCGCTCCGGCATGCTTCATTGTCTGTGCCGCAGATTCCATTTCCGCTGCAACCTGCAACGCATTTTTTCCTGCAGGTGTCGGTACGTATCCCTCGGGCCTGCGCTCGACCAGTTTCTGACCCACGCTCTCCTCAAGAGACTGAACGCGGCGGGCGACCGTCGCATGATTAACGCGCAGTGCGCGTGCCGTAGCAGACAGGCTCCCATAGCGTCCCAGCGCCAGAAAAATCCGCATGTCCTGCCAGTCGAGTTCTGTGCGTTTTTTATCAGTCATTGCGCAAGGATAGCGACTCCCCTTTACCAAAGTCTAGCGATAACCTGCTGTCCATACCACGAGACGCCAAGGGCATCCGGGTTCAGTCAACAGCCAAGGAGAAATATCATGAGTCAGAAAAAGGTAGCCATTGTCACCGGCGCTTCACAGGGAATGGGTGAGGGCATCGTCAACGGCTTTCGCGCCCGTGGCTACGGCGTCGTCGCCACGTCGCGCTCGATTCAGCCCTCGGCTGATCCGGACCTTGTGACTGTCGCGGGCGACATAGGTGACCCGGAGACGGGCAAGCGTGTAGTCGCGGCAGCCCTGGACAGGTTTGGCCGCATCGACAAGCTAGTGAACAACGCCGGCATCTTTATCGGCAAGGCATTCACCGAATACACAGAAGAAGATTATCGGCTCAAGCTGAGGACTAACCTCGACGGCTTTTTCTTTACCACCCAGCAAGTCATTCCGGTGATGTTGAAGCAGGGCAGCGGACATGTTATCCAAATCACGGCCTCGACGGCGGAATTTGCCAGCTCGCGCTCTCCCGCTTTCATCGCGATGCTGACGAAAGGCGGGATGAATTCCGCCACCAGGAGCATGGCGATCGAGTACGCCACGCGCGGCATTCGCGTAAACGCAGTGGCGCCGGGTGTCATCCGCACGCCCATGCACGATCCGGGCACCGTGGAGAAGCTGGCCGCGTTCCATCCCATGAACAAGCTAGGTGAGGTCGAGGATATCGTTCGAGCGGTGCTCTACCTCGAGGACGCCGCCTTCTCGACTGGCGAAATCCTTCACGTTGATGGCGGACTTATCGCCGGGCGTTGACCCGCATAGGAGGCGCGCAACGAGCGCCTCCCTACTTCCCGGAGAACCGTATGCCGATCGTGAATATTCTGGTAACCCGCGAGGGAACCGGTCCTGGCGCAGAACGCACGACCCGTGAGCAGAAAGCCGCAGTGCACAAAGGTATCGCCGACCTGCTCTTTACCATAATGGGCAAGCCGCATGAAGATACAACCGTTATTTTCCATGAACACGAGATCGATGACATCGGACAGGGGACTGCTGCTGTCCGACTACCGCAATCAACGCGCTCGGGATCGTCGCGTGGACCGCTGACCTCGATTGGGCGTCTCGACAAACGCCTCCGGCTTGAGTTGTCGGGGAAGGCACCCCATCGAACCATACCGGCGGATCCTGTTGCCCGCTTGCCGGGCCACGTCAGCCGGTCCCAAATGTGAGGAAAACTTTCGAAAGCGGCTACCTACGATCGCGTGTACTGGACTGCTGCTGGCATACTCCGACTCTGTCCTTCTCCGCGCCGTCGCCGGCTTCAGCTATCGGAAGGTCGGCTGCGGAAGTCGGGGGCGGCTCGGTGCCGCTCGATCATCGGCGAGCTTCAAACTGCCGGAACCGGCCCGTCTGCGGACGTCCGTTTAGGTGCTCACATTAAGGTCCGTGAGTCGGCTCCGCCACCTAAAAGCGGACTATCACGCGTAGCTGATACTGGCGAGTCATACCCGAAGCGTCCATGGAACGACAAATTTTGGAAGATCCTGAAAGGACTGTGTTTGCTGCGCTAACTACGCGCTTACGGCTGACCGTAGAAAGTCGACAAACGCACGCACTTTCGCTGATAAGTGGCGATTCTGTGGATAGAGGATGGAGAACGGGCGGGAGCGTCCACCATATTTCTGAAGGATCTCCACGAGATCGCCACGCTTTAAAGCTTCGGCCGCCGCGAAACGGTAAGTCTGGTAAAGGCCGCCGCTCGCATTGACCCAGGCGACGCACCCTAGCGCATCATTGAGTACCCGCATTCGGCTCTTTATAGGTTGTTCAATCTCGGCTCCTTTTTCATCAGTAAACAGCCACTGCATCGGTCGCCCGGTATTAGGAGATACGTATTGAATGCAGTCATGCTTCTCAAGGTCATTGAGCGATAGCGGCGTGCCTTTTCTCCGTAAGTAATCTGGTGTACTGAAAACGCCTAAAGACGCATCCTCCAGCTTATATGCCACCAGTCGCGAGTCACGCTGGATGCCTAATCGGATAGCAAGATCAAACCCCTCTTCAACAAAATCAATGATCTTGTCCGAGATACTTATCTCGATGTCGATCTGTGGATAGGCCTCGGTGAACCTGGGCATCAAAGGCAGTAAGCGATATGTCCCGTAAGCGGCACTGACGCTGATGCGCAGCAGCCCACTCGGCACTGTCTGTGCGCCGGTGATCGCGCGCTCGGCCTCGGCGATTTGCTCGAGCGCTATCTGACACTCCTTCCAATAGAGCTCCCCTTCATTTGTGACCTTGACGCTGCGCGTTGTTCGCGAAAACAGGCGCACACCAAGGCGCTGTTCGAGCCGACTGATCGATCGACTGACCGCTGCCGGGGTTACGCCAAAAACCTCGGCCGCGCCTGTGAAACTTCCCAACTCCGCGGCTTTACAAAATTGCTCGATGCTGCCGAGCTGGATCGATTCGATGGCGGCCATTGTTTGTTCCAAAATGTAATAGATGAATTGATGTTTACACCATTTATGTGTGGTCAACAAGCTAATAAAGTGCATTCACTGCTCACGCAGACAAGGAATTCAGACCAGCTCCTATACGCATACGGGTTGGCGCCATCTTCAACTTACATTTAGGAACGACGCAAATGACTACCAAACTGCACGTTTTCACCTCGCCCTCGGCCTTCCCCAACCCACAGCGCCTGCGTCTGTTCATGCATGAAAAGGGGATCGCAGATCAGTTTGACGAAACCATCTATGACATGACGCCGGTCGGCGAACAGCGTGGCTGGCGGCACTTGAAAATGAATCCATGGGGCGAAACGCCGACGCTTGAACTTGCTGACGGTAGCTTCCTTTCCGAGACAGCCGCCGTTGTCAGATATCTCGACCAGTCCTATCCCGGTCGAAAGATTATGGGCGACACGCCCTTGGAGCAGGGCTTGGACAATATGTGGGACAACCGCATCTGGGTTCACATCCTGTATCGGATTGTCACGGCCTTCCACGTTTTGCACACGGGTCTCGGGTTCAAGCTTGAACTGACGAAGAACGAGGCATGGGGTGAGCACTGTCGCAAGGAAGCATTGGCCCATGCCGCGCTGGTCAACAAGCATCTGTCGGACGGCCGGCAGTGGCTGCTGGGCGGTCATGAACCGACCTTCTCAGACATCACGCTGGCGACCGCAATCGCGTTCTCGAAGTTCCCGGTGAACGCCACTCCGCTCGACGAGCGTTTCGAATTTTTGGATGCCTACTGGCAGCGTTGGCAACAACGTCCGAGCTTCAAGGCCGCCTATGCCGACGGTAACAGCGGCATACCGGAGCTGGACAATCGGGCATAAAATGGGCTGGGCATCGCGCGACGCTCAGGGAAATGAGCCCGCGCGATCCGGCGACGTCGTACCTCACGACGCGTTGGGCACTTTATACTCAGCAGCTTACACAGGCGCCGGTACTGGCCGCCCCAACCATCGCAGGCGCACTATCCATTGCTGTGTTCAATGGCATTACGAATGTCGGCGCTTGTTCGGCCCAATATTTTCGGCATAGGAACATTGCGCGATATGGTCAAGAAAACCTCTCCCGAACAACGCCGTGAGCTAGGTACCTTCCTCTCCAGTCGACGGGCGCGTCTTCAGCCTAAGGAATTTGGTCTGCCTGAGGGCCCGCGGCGCACACCGGGCTTGCGGCGCGAAGAAGTCGCCGTGCTCGCAGGCGTCAGCGTCAGTTGGTACACGTGGCTCGAACAGGGACGCGACATCCAGCCCTCCGCAGACGCACTGCGGCGCATCTCGAAGATTCTCAAACTCGATCGGGTCGAATCCTCTCATCTCTTCGCGCTTTCGGCCCGTGAGGAACCGGCCGTCGTGACCACAGGCGGAGTTACCGAAGGTCTGGAAAGGCTGGTTCGCGCGATCAACCCCATCCCTGCCTACGTGCGCAACACGCGATTAGACATACTCGCTTGGAATGATGCGATTGCGGACCTTTTCGTCGATTACGGCTCGCTGCAGCCGCACGAGCGCAATACGTTACGCCTGCTGTTTCTCTATCGCCCCTATCGCACGCTGATCCTCGATTGGGAGCAAATGGCGCGCGGCATGATCTCCACGTTCCGCGCCTCGCGCGCGCATGCGCAGGACAAAGTTCCGTTCGACGATCTGATTAATGAACTCTCGCAACAGAGCGCTGAGTTCCGTGACTGGTGGCAGGACACGGACGTGAAAGGTTTTGATGAGGGCAGCAAACGTCTGCGGCATCCGACTTCCGGACATATCGATTTCACGTATGTTGCGTTGACGCCGGAGGGTCGGCCCGACCTTTCGCTGGTGACGTATATCCCGCGCCATACTGCCTATGACACGCAGTCATAGGATTACAAGACGCCTTCTTCACTCGAATCGCTTTGTCTAGACTGGCATCACTGAATCGCAAACGGGTGTTTGCGAACAAAACCCAAGTCTGGAGGTAAGTATCATGAAACTCATTCAATCACTCATCGTCGCCGCTGCCTTTGCTATTCCGGCTGTATCGTCGTTCGCCCAGTCAGATGCACCTGTTAGCCGTGCGCAAGTGCGTGCTGAATTGGTTCAACTTGAACAGGCAGGCTACCAGCCGGGTGCTGGCGACCAGGCAACTTATCCGGTGCAGATTCAAGCCGCCGAAGCACGTGCCACCGCGCAAAATAGCGCCGCTACGGGGTACGGTGGAGTCTCGGGCGGTTCATCCTCGTCAGGCGCCTCGCTTAAGCCAACCGCCAATATCGCTACGAAGTCGATCTATTCCGGTCACTAAGCTGATCTAGAGCATCGGCAAAATACGACCTAAGGCTGGTTGCTGTCTTGATCGATAGCAAGCCAGCCATCTTGTTTCAGTACCTCCTCCTACGGCATATTTGCCGGTGGATCCCGCCCAGCTATGGCTGGCTTTTTTTTGCGTACGCCGAGCTACCGCTAGATAAGAAATCAAAATGCGTTTGCTCAATTTCTTTGCCATTCGATAGCGGCACCTAGCGGCTTATCTTAATCGGAACTGGATGGTCCGCGCCCGACCCGCATTTCTGCCCATGTGCGCATCACGCGTATCGATCTCACGTATGTCGCAATGACGCCAAGGGTCGGCCCGACCTTTCCCTGGTGACGTATATCTCACACCATGCTGCCTATGACCCGCAGTCATAGGATTACGAGACGCCTTCTTCACCCAGATCGCTTTGCCTAAACTGACCATCAGAGCAGCACCTCATTCGCTGATTTCATCTGTCAAGGAGGCAATAACGATGTCGAATCACAACGCTCAGCCAAACACTAACGCGGTCAACGTCGCGACCTCGCGTAACCCTGCGACCAACGAACTGATCGCAACCTATACATTCCAGACTGCCAACGAAGTGCAGCGCCTGCTTGTTGATAGTGCTGCAGCTTTCCGGCTGTGGCGGGCGACGCCGATGCGAGAACGCGTCGCTGCCTATCATCGCCTCTCGGCAACCTTGCGCGAAAGATCAGATAGTCTGGCTTCCCTCATCACGGCCGAGATGGGCAAGACCATCGGCGCAGCGCGCGCAGAGGTTGAGAAATGCGCCGCCACCATAGAGTGGATCGCAGAAAACGGCCCTGCGATCGTTGCAGATGAACCGGTCTCGGTCGATAGCGATGACGAGGTCCATGTTTCGTATCTGCCAATAGGCACGGTTCTGGCCGTCATGCCATGGAACTTCCCTTTGTGGCAGGTGGTACGCGCCTCTGGTCCGGTCATGCTGTCGGGTAACGGCTTTTTACTGAAGCATGCGCCGAACGTCATGGGTTCTGCTTATGCCCTGCAGGAGGCGTATGAAGCTGCTGGGTTTCCAAAAGGGCTTTTCGCCAATCTGAATACCGACAACGAGACAGTAGCCCGGACGATCGAGGATGATCGGGTGGCGGCGGTCACGCTAACAGGTAGCATGCGAGCGGGCTCGGCGGTGGCTGCGACGGCAGGAAGGGCGCTTAAAAAGAGTCTGCTGGAGTTGGGGGGCGCGGACGCTTTCATCGTGTTGGCCGATGCGAATATCGATCTAGCGGTAAAAGCGGGCATCGAAGCACGATTCCAGAACGCCGGACAGGTCTGTCTGGCCGCCAAGCGATTTATTCTTGAAAGGCCCATCGCCGAAGAATTTACTCGGAAATTCGTCGCTGCCGCAAGGCAAATAAAGGTGGGGGACCCGCTCGACCCGACGAGCACGGTTGGGCCGATGGCGCGCCACGACTTGCGCGACGAACTGCACCAGCAGATCGAACGTACCATCGCGGCCGGTGCGACGCTCCTGCTCGGTGGCAAGAAGGTCGAGGGAATCGGCAACTTCTATGAACCAACGGTGTTAGCTGACGTCACCCCGGGCATGGCGGCATTCGACGAGGAAACATTCGGGCCGGTGGCAGCGATCACGGTGGCAGACAACGCAGAACACGCGATTCAGCTTGCCAATACCAGCGATTACGGACTGGGCGGCAGTCTCTGGACCCACGACGTCCCACGAGCACAACGCATCGCGCGTCGCCTGGAAACCGGTGGCGTATTCATTAACGGCTATCCCGCCTCGAACGCTCGCATTCCCGTCGGTGGGGTGAAAAAGAGTGGCTACGGACGTGAACTGTCGCATTTCGGCTTACGCGAGTTCACCAACGCCCAGGCAGTCTGGGCCAAGGCCGTGGACTGATCCACAAACCATCTCATCGAAAACCAAGCGATCAATTCTCGAAGGATAGCCATGTCTAACTCTAAATCCAGTCCTGTTTTGCAAGAGGCTACGATCGGCGGCTTGCTCCTGAAGAACCGCGTCGTGATGGCACCAATGACGCGCAGTCGTTCGGACGATGCCGGTGTGCCGCCTGACTATGCCGCCGATTACTATGCGCAGCGCGCCGATGCAGGTCTAATCATCACGGAGGCAACAAATATCTCGGCACAAGCGCGTGGCTACCCCCGCACGCCGGGGATTTGGACTAGCGAACACATTAAGGCGTGGAAACACGTGACCGAGGCGGTGCATCGCCAAGAGGGCAAGATCTTCCTGCAGCTCTGGCATACGGGACGGATGTCACACCCCGATATGCATGCCGGTGCGCTGCCTGTCGCACCGTCGTCGATCAAACCGGCGGGACAGATCCGCGTCCACGATGGCATGAAAGATTTTGTCACGCCTCGTGCGCTCGCGACAGACGAAATCCCGTTGATCGTCGAGGAATATCGCCGTGCTGCGGAAAACGCGAAGCTTGCCGGCTTCGATGGTGTCGAAGTGCATTCGGCCAATAATTACCTACTCGAACAATTCATTCGCGACAGCACGAATCATCGTTCGGACAGGTATGGTGGTTCGGTAGAGAATCGATTGCGTTTCCCACTCGATGTCGTCAAAGCCGTTATCGATGTTTGGGGCGCAGACCGCGTCGGCATCCGCATTTCGCCAGTCACTACGACCCCGGGTGACACATCGCTCGACAGCAATACGATGGAGACATACGGTGCATATGTAGACGCGTTGTCACGCCTCGGATTGCTTTATATACACGACATCGAGGGTGTGACTCAACTGAGCCGAGAAGCGTCAGAAGGCATCAGCTTCACTGACCTGCGCAAGCGCTTTAAAGGCGCCTATATCGCCAACAATCAATACACGCTAGCCCTAGCCGAAAAAACACTGGCTGCGGGAGACGCCGATCTGTTCAGCATAGGACGGCCGTTCATTGCCAATCCGGATTTGGTCGAGCGCCTCAGGACAGGCGCTCCACTAGCCGAAGCGCCAAAGGAATATTGGTATGGCGGAGACGCGAACGGATATTCCAACTGGCCGCGGATGAACGGTCAGAGTGCAATCGATCAATGAGGAGGGTAAAACCCCGGTCATTGAGCGAGGTTAACATACTGCACTCTCTATAGAGCCAAACTGACTTGGTGCGTGCAACATCGTTTGGCGGCCGAAGACCATCGACGGAATGTAACTAGCGCAACTCCCATGTTGAACGGTCTTTGGCGAATCAATTCGAGACTAGTCGAGATGGTCGATAGTCGGTCTTCCCAGACAGAAAAGAAATGACTGTTGTACTCTGGAACCGGTCGTTTGGGTGGCACCCATCCGACCGTCGGTATTGGGTCCGCGTGCTGCCGATCGCGACCGTTCTGGATTCGGAAGTCCATGCGGTTTGCATGAGGCACGGATCGGCCAATATCGGACGCTCGACCTCCGCACTTGGATCGTCGACAATTCGGCGATGTCCGGGACAAAGCACGATGTCGATCGACGCGACTCGTGGCAGTCATTTTTTCGACATTTAGGAAAGCGGTGGGACTTCCGTTATATGCGGCACTCGCGCAACTGTATGCCAACCGCGGTAAATGGCTTAGACTCGCGCACCCTTGCGGTCCCTGTCGATTCGTTGCCAGGACTGCATCAGTTCTGTCCTAAACCGCACCCGAGTGAACCCATGCATATGAGCGCGAAAGCGCTGCTGCAAATTGT
The DNA here is from genome assembly GCF_046028095.1 of Paraburkholderia phytofirmans. Lineage (GTDB taxonomy): Bacteria > Pseudomonadota > Gammaproteobacteria > Burkholderiales > Burkholderiaceae > Paraburkholderia > Paraburkholderia phytofirmans_A. The sequence goes on along the minus strand of NZ_JAQQDJ010000031.1, from coordinate 6,902 downwards.
TAGCAACACCTTGTGGACGTAAGCCCCTATGGCGATCAGCCTTTCGTTTGAAGTTCTTGAGGTTTTGGACGCTATCGACCGCACCGGCACATTCGCTGAAGCGGCCGAATCCTTGCATCGCGTCCCTTCGTCCCTCACGTATCTCGTGCAGAAACTGGAGGCCGAGATCGATGTCGAGCTTTTTGATCGCAGCGGCAGACGCGCAAAACTCACGCCGGCCGGTCGCTTTCTTGTCAATGAGGGGCGTCAGCTTCTGCGGGCCGCCCGAGATCTGGAAGTCAAAACGAAGGGGATACAGGACGGCTGGGAATCTGAGCTGCGAATATGCCTGGATGCTATCTTGCCTTCCGCAGCGTTGTGGTCGCATGTCCGCGCCTTCTACGAACTAGAGATGGTTACCCAGTTGCGCCTTTCCACCGAGGTGCTTGGGGGGGTATGGGACGCGCTGGTTACCCAGCGCGCCGACCTGGCCGTGGGCGCATTTGGCGAGCCGCCGCATGCATCCAATATCGCAGCTCGGCCAATCGGCACGCTCCGTCACGTGTTCGTCGTTGCACCAGACCATCCACTCGCCGATTTCCCAGAGCCGTTGGATAGCGGGGTGATTGCAAGATACCGGGGTGTTGTTATAAGTGACACGTCTCGCCAATTGCGACCTCAATCCGTGGCCAAGCATGACGGACAGATCGTAATTGTCGTCCCGACACTGGGGGCCAAGGTTGAAGTGTTGTGCGAAGGTATCGCTGTCGGAATGCTGCCCGATCGCGTAGCGGAAGGGCCACTACGCGAAGGGAAACTCGTGGTGCGACGCGTTGTGGGCGTGCGTGAATATACAAATTGCTACCTAGCCTGGCGCGAAGACAAAATAGGGCATGCTTTGGAATGGTGGATAGCACAACTAGACAGGCCCGATCTGGTTGAGCGATTTTTTGGGAAACTGGGTTAGATTGCACACCTTCTGTTCAACGTCGGCTCTCTCTCAATCGTCACCTCTGTGAAACCTTCGGAGCCTTTAAGGGTGCGCCTTTGCCTCTGTTCATGTTCCCCGTTGACTAACGGGTACGAGGTTGGGCGCGCTTGCGGAGTGTCCGCTTTTTGAAAATTTGGCCGTCCCTTGTCGGTCGTTCATTGTCCATGTCAGATGGGTACCGATTGGTTCTCCTATCCCACGATAGGAGAGTCGTCACGGAAGCCGTCAATGCCGGAGGCGCGCGGCGAGCGCCGCGGAACAGGGGAAAGCTGAGGGGCCAGTATCCGCACCCTCGATAGGGCGAGCGCCAAATCTGTGGTGCGCCCTAATGCGGTATCGACACGCAGAGGCTATTGAGGGCACGCAAAAGCTTACGTGCTGCTCACCCGCAATGGCTCACTCGCGCGGATGGGGGCACGCTAAACTGAACGATCGCGCCGCGGTAAATGTGGTTAAACGCACATACCCGTCCTCTGTGGGCCTCGATGATCGAGCGGCAGATCGACAGGCCCATGCCCATGCCTTCGGGTTTGGTGGTGAAAAAAGGATCGAATATACGATTGGCGTTCTCAAGCTTGATGCCTGCGCCGGAGTCGTGGACCGCAACGACCACATCGCCTTCTTCATCCAGACGGGTCCTGATTAGCAGTTCGCGTGGGCCGTCGGCAGTATCGCTTATCGACTGTATGCCATTGATTACCAGATTGAGGATGACCTGCTGAAAAGCAATCCGGCTGGCGAGCAGCGCCGGCAACCCCGGATCGAGCTCGAGGCGCAGCGACACCCGATGGCTGAAGACTTCGTGCTGGATGAGGGACGCCACTTCGTTGACCACGTCGTTGATATCCAGCTGCGTCTTCTCCGGGACATCCCTTTTGGTGAGTGTGCGTATACGCTGCACGATTTCGACTGCGCGCTTGCCATCGGCGATCATGCGCTTTACGGAGGCTTGCACTTGATCCGGTTGCGGCGTCGCGTGATGGAGCCACCTCAAACAGGCCTCGCCGTTAGTGACGATTGCCGTGAGCGGCTGGCCGACTTCGTGGGCGATGGACGCACTCAGTTCGCCGAGGGCGGTGACGCGACTCATACGAGCGAGTTCCGACTGAGTCTCATGCAACTGCTCCTCAGCCTGCCGTGTTGCAGTGACGTCCTTAATCGCCCCGAAATACTGCAACTTGCTGGTGTCTTCTTTTACGGCATGTGCGACGACATGGAGGTGCTTGATGGAGCCGTCGGGCATCTGTAGCCGATGCTCAAAATCAAAGTCCTGTCTGCCATCGATCGCCCGCTCGAGCTCTTCTTGCAAGAACGCGACGTCGTCCGGATGCGTGCGCTGGACCACCGCCTCCATCGTTGGGGCGATGGTGGGGTCGAATTCGAAGATTCTGAAGCTTTGCTCGGACCAGAAAATTTCCCCGCTTGACACATTCCATCCAAAACTGCCGGTAAGGCTAAGTTTCTGCGCTTCTGCGAAGTATTGCGCCTGACTTCGGCGTAGCGTTTCTTCGGCCCGCTTGCGTTCGGTAATATCGTTGTTGGTTTCCAGCTTCGCAAGCGGACTCCCGTATTCGCTCTTCTGCAGTGACAGACGGCATGCCACCACGACTTGCTGGCCGTTCCGCTTGGTGCGGATCAATTCACCGTCCCAGCGTCCGGTGCTCAACAACGTTTCCGTAATTTCGTCGCGCGGGACCGGAAAGCGCGTTTGCAGGAGTTCGGGGCTGACCTTGCCAATGGCTTCTTCTCTTTTCCATCCGTAGAGTTCTTCGGCGCCGCGATTCCAGTAGCTGATCACATCGTTCATGTCGCGAACAAACACGGTGTCGTGCGTGAGGTCGAGGAGTCGGGCTTGCTCAAGCTGTGCCTTGTTCAGCCGCCGCGCGTGTCTGACAAGCGCAGTAACGGTGAGTGAAGTGACCATGAAAGTGACCAGTCCCATCAAGTCCTGAGAGGCCGCTACGCCGAAGCTGAAAATCGGCTCAGTAAAGTAGTAGTTGAGGCAGGCGGCAGAGAAAACAGAAAAAATAGCGGACGAAACGAAACTGTCGAGGAGGGACAGCAGCACGATGACGATCAGAACGGCAAAACCCGCGCTAGCCAGGCTGAAGCCAAGGTGGAAGCACGCCCACGAGACGAGGCCCAAGGCAATACATCCGAAGATCCAGAGCAGCACCAGATACCGCAGTCGAACCATTTTGTCCGCATTCATGTTTGCTCGCCAAGTTCACTGCGTCGGCAGAACCTTCGATGAGCCCATCAGCGGATCCCAACGAACGGTGCGATTAAAATAGGGGTAAATTCCGGTCAAGGGTGGCTTTTCTGGAGTACCCGTGCCGGAACGGTGCATATTGCGGCGCAACTGCGCTGACGAATGACACATGGCGCCGCCGCCTTGCCGATTCAAAGCCCATCTAGTTGGGTACATTCGTGCGCGCAGGTCTCCAGAGGGCACCAGCTTCCAACCATTGCCGCACGATTCTATAAGTTATCTGGCGATCAGTAAACGTCCGGGTAACATTCGTTGTTCGCTTATCACCGATAGTCGGGGGGCGTTTAACGGTGACTGGCCGCGCAAGCCGTAGCCGGTTTACGAGGTCAATTCTCTGCGTTTTCGCTGCGGAAATGCTCGATGCTTTGTCCCGCTGCCACGACCCGCTGCAGCCACGCCGGTAAGCTGCCTTTTCCGTTCCAACAGTTGCCGAATGCGTCCTGATAGCGCGTTTGATCGAGGTCTTCTTCAAGCGACCGCTGCAACGCTGCGAGAGTAATGCCGCATGCGTCCATGCGTTTTTTGATCCAGAGAATGAGGCGTTCGCGAGCTTCCGCGTCGGGTCGAAAGAAAAGTGTACTCATGATTGGCGCGATAGTTAACTTTGCCGCAATTGAAAAAAAGCGCATTTCCGCTTCGTAGGCGGCGGGATCAAAGAATAGAAACAGGCTGGCAGGCATGAGTGCGTGCGCGGATTGCCGTGGGCTGAACCGGCTCAGCCCACGCTCAATCCACAGCAGATCGCCCATGCGATTGGTCCAGATTTAATCATCTGAACGGTCTGCGTTTTTTCAGAAACGCACCGCATCAATCAGATGCAACCGGTGACTGCTTTGCGATTCCGGCCGGTGAACCGTGCGATATACGAAGGTATTGATCGGACCTTCCTTGTCGTGATCGGCCAATGCCAATGGATAACTGTTCTATCAATGCTATCCAGCCTATTCTGCTGCTGAACCATGAGGAGCCGCTGTGAAGCAGTGGCGCACCACGATTTTTGAGGAGAGTACCTGACATGACAGCCTTGCTTTCCCGATCCACGCCTCCAGTTCTTAAAGCTGGCGCGTTGGCGCCGGACTTCACGTTGCACGTCACGCCCGACCAGAAAATGGCGCTCTCCGAGTTGCGCGGAGCGCCAGTGATTATTGCGTTCTATCCGGCGGACTGGAGCCCCGTTTGCGGCGATGAACTAGGTCTGTTCAACGCCGCACTCACTGAGTTCCGCCGCCTCGGCGCGCAACTCATCGCCATCTCTGTCGATAGCGCTTGGTCGCACGTAGCCTATGCGACCGAACGCAAATTCCATTTTCCGTTGCTGGCCGATTTCGAGCCGAAAGGCGCAGTTGCGAGAAGCTATGGGGTCTACCGTACGGCCGAGGGTGTCTCCGAGCGTGCATTGTTCGTGCTCGATGGAAATGGCGTCGTTCAGTGGGCCTATGTTTCCCCCGTCACCGTGAACCCAGGCGTCGACGGGATACTCGGTGCCCTTGAGAAAATGAGCACTTCCGCGAAACAGGACACGCCATGAGCCATCTCTATCCTCCCGTTGGAGTCGCCGACCACATCCAGGGCCCCGCTGACGCGCCCGTGACACTGGTCGAGTACGGTGATTTCGAATGCCCCTATTGCGGGGCGATGTACGGCGTAATCAAGGCCGCACAGCGCACAATGGGAGCCCAGCTTCGATTCGTCTTCCGGCACTTTCCGTTGACGGACATGCACGTACATGCGCTTCACGCCGCAGAGTTTTCCGAGGGGGCAGCCACCGTCGGAAAATTCTGGGAAGCGCACGACGTCCTGTACGAAAATCAGACCGCATTGAGCGATGGGGAACTGATGCAATATGCGGCGCAGCTTGATCTGCACGCCCGCGACCTCGCCACGGCGTTTGAAGGAAGATACGATGAGCACGTTCAGAAAGACTTCGAGGGTGGTCTGCGAAGCGGCGTGAACGGCACGCCTACCTTGTTCATCAACGGACACCGGTACGACGGCGACCGCGATCTCAAGAGTCTTGTCGAGGCGCTGCGCGCTGCCACTCCCTACGCGTGAGTGCGTCGATGGAAAACGGGCGGCAGGGTCGTTTGACCTTGCCGCCCGTTTTTAAGCGTAGTCAGAACCAGTCAGGCAATAGTATCGACTACTCCGCCATCCACGCGAAGTGCCGCGCCAGTGGTCGCCGAAGCCTGTGGCGAGCACGCATACACGACCATGTTTGCGATTTCCTCTGTGGTGGCGGGCCGCTGAATAATCGAACTACGGCGATGCTCTCGTACAAACTCAATGCCAACCTGCTCGACGGTCTTTCCCTGCGCCTTTGCCGTTTCTTCCACCATTGCGCGGAAACCGTCTGACAAGGTTGGTCCCGGCAGAAATGACGTGGCGGCCGGAGGATTGACCGGTGCGATCGCGGGTTTCCACATCAGCAGAAATGCGTTGTTAGCGCGGCGACAACGACCACACCGCCAGCTATCAGCAATCTAGACCTGCGAGTCATTCGCGCATCTATCATAGAAGTCCTGGATCGAAGGAGCGGCACGCACGACGCCGAATGTTTGACTCGCGAGTGGCATCAAGCTTGCCTCGCGCCGACTTGCGGGCTTCGGCCCGCGTTACTGTCGAATGGATAGTCGATATAGCCGGCGGCACCGCCGCCGTACCAGCCGGTAGGCTTTGGTTCCGCGAGCGTTGCCCGGGCCGCGATGCGCTCGACGAGGTCCGGATTCGCGATATACGCGCGAGCGAACGCGACCAGGTCGGCCTGGCCTTCCCGGATCAATGCCTCGGCCTGATCAACGGATATGCCACCGTTGACCATCAACGTGCCGGAGAAAGCGCGGCGTATGCGTTCGATGATGCGCGGCAGGTCCGGTTGTCCGCTCCAGCCGTTGGTGTCCGCCGCGTGAATGTAAGCTACCCCGAACTCGCCGAGCATTTTGCCGACGTAATCGTAGGTGCCGTCCGGGTCTGCGTCGCGCACATTGTTGTAGTGCGCATACGGCGAGATGCGTACGCCAACACGCTCGAGCGAGACCACCGAGCCGATCTCCGTGAGAACATCGCGAAGGAAGTTGGCGCGGTTCGCCACCGAGCCGCCATAGCGGTCATCGCGTGTGTTGGTGGTCGAGGAAAGGAACTGATGCGGCAGGTAACCGTTCGCTGCGTGCACCTCGACACCGTCGAAGCCGGCCGCGATCGCGCTGGCCGCGCCCTGTTTGAACGCGTCGATGGCGAGCTTCACTTCATTGACCGACATCGCGCGTGACGGCGTGGCGTGGATCTTGGTGTACTGGCCGTTTTGCAATTGCGCCCAGACCTGCAACTGTTCGAGGTCGTCATTCACGCCCGAGGGCGAAAGCGGTGCTTCACCACCAAGCAGGGCGAACGAGCTGACGCGCCCGCTATGCCAAAGTTGCATGAAAATCCGGCCGCCGGCCGCGTGCACCTGGCTCGTGATATGGCGCCAGCCGTCGATCTGCTCGGCCGTGATGATGCCCGGCGTGAGTTCGAAAGCGGCTGAAGCCGGGCTCACATTGGTGGCTTCGGTGATGATCAACCCCGCCGACGCGCGCTGCACATAGTATTCAGCCATCATCTCCGTCGGGCGTCCACGCGACGGCGCGCGCGAGCGGGTCATTGGCGCCATCACGACGCGGTTCG
>NZ_JAQQDJ010000030.1:0-20911 GCF_046028095.1 Paraburkholderia phytofirmans | reverse complement strand
GATCTGTTCGGCGGCACGCGCCGAGCGGTCGAGGCGGCCAACGCACAGTCCGAAGCAGTGAGCGCCGACCTTGCCGACGCGCAGGTCTCGCTCGCGGCAGAGGTCGCGCAAGCGTATATCGGCTTGCGCGATCAGCAGCAGCGCCTCGCGATCGCGCAACGCACCGCTGATCTTCAGCAGAAGATGTTGGCGCTCACCGAACAGCGCCGTGCGGGAGGCACCGCGGCCGATGTCGATGTCGAGCGACTGACCACTCAAGTCGAAACCACCCGCTCGACACTAACGCCGCTGGCCGCACAGGTGGAGATCTCGCTCGACCAGCTCGCAGTGCTGACCGGCAAGGCGCCTGGCGCGCTCGATGCGGAGCTCGCGCAATCAGGCGCATTCCCAGCGATGCCCGCCGACGTTCAGGTCAGCGATCCCGCGACGATGCTTGCGCAACGCCCCGACATTCGCGCGGCCGAGCGCCGGCTTGCGTCTAGCAACGCGCAGATCGGCGAGCACATCGCCGACTTTTTCCCGAAACTCACTCTGTTCGGCAGCCTGAGCTTCTCGGCCGGCGATCCAGGTCATTTGCTTCGCAAAGCGAACGCGACGTGGCTCGGCGCGCCTTATCTGTCATGGAATGCGCTCGACTTTGGTCGCACACTCGGTGCGGTGCACGGCACCGAAGCGTCGCGCGACGAGGCGATTGCCAATTACGAAAAATCAGTTCTCGCGGCTCTTCAGGACGCCAACGACGGTCTGTCGCGCTTCGGTCATCAACGCGAACATCTGGCAACGCTGCAGAAAGTCCAGGTGTCGGCCGTCCGCTCGGCCGAACTGACACGCCAGCGGTACCGCGCCGGCACGACGACTCTGATCGATCTTCTAGACACGCAGCGCGTGGAATTTGCTGCGCAACAGGATGTCGTGTCGGATCAGGCCGAACTGCTGAAAGACTTTGTGTCGCTGCAGAAAAGCCTTGGACTGGGCTGGCAGGAACCGCAGGCTTAGCTAGCTCACTCGGGGCGTTCAAGGTTCGGCTTGTACAGCGAGTGAATTCTGGCTGCGGGTTGGCTTGACCCGATTGCAACGAGAATATTTGAGCAACTCACGCTTTCGCGTTGTTGACCAGCCTTGTCAATAGACTTCGGAAATGTTGCAGCTCGTCTTTGGAAAGGACATTGAACGCTGCGTCGCTCGATCGAATCATCGTGTTGCGCACGTCTTTTGCAACAGATCGACCGTCGAGCGTGAGCTCGAGCGTACAGGTGCGCCGGTCTTGCTGGTCATATTGCCGCTGAACCAGACCCGAGTCGCACAGCTTCGCAACCAGACGGGAAACGCCGCCAACATCACCGTCAACGACGGACGCGAGCTGTGAAACACATAGGTTCGTATCGATAAGCCTCGATAGGACGATTCCCTGCGCCCGACTGATCCCGAGCGTCCCTTTCAAAGATCTATTCACCGCACGCTCGATTGCGGAATTGACATGCTGGAAATGTGCGCATAAGTCATCCAATTGAGCCTCCCACTTCGCCGCATTGGGGCAGATTGTCGATTGCCTACGGGTTGTATCGGCGCGTGCCGATGACGAAGTCATCCTCGCACTTAGAAACGCTAACACAATGAAGGTTGAAGTTGCCGCCAACAGATGAGGCAGGTGGCGATCTTCATGAACGCTTCGTGGATGAGGGCGAGGCGTTCGAAGCGAACGCGCAGGCGTCTGAAGTTATGCAGCCAGGCGATTGTGCGTTCAACGACCCATCGGGTTTTGCCAAGGCCGCTGCCGTGCGGCTCACCACGACGGGCGATCTGGGTCGGGATGCCAGCAGCGTGTAAAGGTCGGCGGTATTTGTCGTGATCGTAGCCACGGTCACCCTGCACGATTGCCGGCTTCGACAGAGGTCGGCCACGCTTGCCGCGAATTGGCGGAATGGCATCGATCAGCGGCAGCAGTTGCGTGACGTCATGACGGTTGGCGCCCGTCAGGATTAGCGCGAGCGGGATACCTTGCGCTTCGGTGACGAGGTGATGTTTTGAACCAGGTCGAGCGCGATCGGTGGGATTAGGTCCTGTTTTTGACCCGATCCCACAGCACGAATGGAGGAAGAATCGACGATGACGCGTGACCAGTCGATGCGATCGGCCGCACGCAGCCTGGCCAGCAGTACTTCGTGCAACCGGTCCCAGACTCCGGCTTGCTGCCAGTCGCGCAGCCGGCGCCAGCAGCTCATGCCTGAGCCGCAGCCCATTTCCTGCGGGAGCATCTCCCACGGGATGCCGGACTGCAGCACGAACAGGATGCCCGTGAGCACGGCACGATCGTCTAACGGTTTGCGCCCGGGATACCGGGGCCGCCGAGGTTTGGGCGGTGGCAGCAACGGTTGGATCAGTGTCCACAATTCGTCATCGAGTATTGGTTTAGCCATGTCCTCTTCGCCAACGAAACAATGAAGAGGTTAACAGAGCATGATTCGGGTTAACAGCCCCTTCGACTCATTTTGTTAGGGTTTCTTAAACCGAGCTAGGCGTCTTAAGCCGAACTACGCGTCGCAGGCGGTACGCGCGGCTCCGCTGGAACAAGAGGCAGCGACACCGGATGCGGAATCGTGTGTCCGTACCAAGCGCTCATATGCGCGCTAAGCGCGGCTCCGACCGACTCCCCAAGACGCAGTCCCTGCCCGTCGCTTGCGAAATTCGAACACTCCGCCATAGTCGCTGCGTTCGCGTTGAGGTAACGCGCACGCAGCGCAGGGTCATTTTGGAAGCCACCGGTAGCCAGCAAGTTCCAGCGGGCGCGAACCTCCACTTCACCGCCCGGGCCGGAAACAAGTCCGCCCGCGACCCGCTGATCTCCTTCAACAAGAGCAGTCACGGTATACTTCGCAACAACCCAGCCGCCGTTCGACTGCACGCAACTTCGCGCACGAGCCATATAGTCGGCTACGTTCAGATGACGCATGACCGCGGAAAGGCTTTGGGTCCCGAGGTAGGGCTCGCGCGCGGAGATGTCGGCCCCGAGTGAGGAAATGAAGTCGGCCGCCGCGTCGTAGCCGGCTATGAGCGCACGGGCAAGTGCCGCTTCGCCAAGCGGGTTTACCGCTCGCAACGTCTGATAGTCCTCCGCGCTCCAGAACCCGCCGCCCGACAGACGCGCGGAGCCGCCGATTTCAGACTGCTTTTCGACCACCAGCACTGAACGGCCGTGCTCCGCGGCGTAAGCGGCTGCCGTCATACCGGCCATGCCGCCACCGACGACCAGCAGGTCGACCTCGAAGCAATGTCCCGCTCCAGTAATCATCGCGTCTCCTCCCCCGCCTTGCCACAGGATTTGGATCGGTCACGGTCTCGGCCGCCGAGCCGGATCCCTTGGGGTATGAGCGAGGTACGCGCGAATTCCTATCATAAGCATCCAGGTTATATAAACCGGAAAGATCATGCCGTTCAGGGCGGTTCAGGTGGAACCCGATCTGTCCGCGAAGGCGTCCCGGATCTGCTGGGCACGCTTGACTTCGTCGCTGTGCAGGTAGATCGATGTCGTCGCGATCGAGGCATGGCGGAGGTTGTCCCTTACTGTGGTCAGCTCGGCGCCGCGTGCCAGCGCATGAGTGGCATGAGTGTGGCGAGTCCAGTGCGGACTCGCGCGACGCAGCTTTGCCGCGAGCACCGGGTTGTCCGCCTCGATGACTTCGGCCGCTTTCGCAAAAAACCGCCGTGTGACCTCCCATAGCCGTATACCGCTGATGCCTGCCCCACTGTCCTGCTCGAGGCTTCCAATGAGCGGCGTACCGGGATGCCAGCGGGTCGGCGTGACCGGCAACCTTCGCTCCACCAGATAGCGGTCCAGCGCAGTGCGGGCCAGTGGCGGCAGCGCGACCTTGCCCGCCTTGCGGCCTTTCCCGATGATGCTCAGCCATTGATCGCCCCGGGCGTCGGTTTCGACGTTGCCGAGACAGGCGCCGACCAGTTCGCTGACGCGCAATCCGGTCGCATACGCGAAGTCCAGCACGAAACGCAGGCGTTGCCCCGCCGGCGCTTCCCAGCCATACGACCACTCAAGTCCGTCAGCAACGGCACGCACGAGCATCCACTCGCCTTCGGTAAAAGCGTGTGAGGTATCGAGCACAGTTGAGCGGCTGGTGCCGCGCACCTTGACGCCGGCGAACGGGTTGGCCAGCAGATAGCGCTGTTCGATCAGCCAGCGGAACATCGCGCCGAGCACGGACAGCGCGTAGGCGGATGAGCGGGCCGACAGCCCCCCGGAAAATGGTCGCCACTCCGGCGAGGTGCGCGGGCGCATGGGTCCCACCCACCGCTCGCGCGGCGTCGGCCGACGCAGAAAACTTCTGTACGCGATCGCATCCTCTGTCGTGAGCGACGACAGGGCTCGCTCACGGTCCACGATCGCCCAGAGGATCAGGCGTGCAGCTTCCTTACGGTAGGCGCGCTGCGTTGCAGGGGATTCGTGCAGCGACAGCCACGCCTGCACGGCGGCGTAATCATTGTTGGCGTCGAGCGTGCAGGTGTGCCGCGGCGCGCGAAAGGCTCCTGTCGAGCCATCAACCTCGTGTGGCAGCCGGAGCGACTCCCACGGAACGACTGCGCCAGGACCGCAGACTGCGACGAGGGCGCGCGCCCGCTCCGTCAGTGCCGGATGCGCGGCAAAGAACGCTTCGATCCGCCGCGCACTCGCCGGGCCGAGCCCGGAGACAGCTTTCCACCACTGACGCCGGCGCGGAATCCGCACAGTGAGGTCCGCCAGCGTCGCAATGTCATGTGCACGCAGCACAGAAACGGCGCGAGCCGGCAGCCACAGAGCGATGTCGTCACTGATCTGCGGAGTCGGCGGGTCTGCATGTCGAAGAACGTCGATCGCGTCCGCGACCGCCCTCGCTTCCCGTAAACGCTCACCGTCGGCGTGCTCGAAAACAGCGACGAGATCCGGCCGGCAGGCCTGCTGAGCTAAGTTCGCCAGTCGCCGTCGAAGCTTGCCGAGCAGGCCGCGCGCCGACTGCCCTGCCGCGATTCGATCCGGCACATAGCGCTCCGCGGCTTTGCGAACCGGCATGCCAGCGTACCAGGCTCGGAGCAGGGCGAGCTCGTCAGCATCGGGAAATTCCACGGGGCGATTTTCAGGCGAAGGTATCGAGGTCAGGCGCGTTTTCATTACAACGAGTTTAGTCAAGAAACGTAGCCACAGAGATAAGAAGAGTTATCCCAATAGTACGGTCAGCAAGCACTTTTGTGACCGAGGCCCACATCCTATAAGCTCATCGCCGGGTTCGTGAACGGCCGCTGTGGGGATGGCGCGACCGCCTCTTGTCGACCCCTGAACCGCCTTTCAGGTGGAGACAAGCAAGGTCCAAAGTTCACCTGAAATAAGACATTGCGACCCGCCGTCGGCTGCCACGATTCGTTAAGGGACAGCGACATGCTCCGCCCCCACACGACGCTATCGTGCAACTTTTCCTATGAAGCCTGCAGGATTGCTTTGAACGATCGCTCAACGCTGTCAGCTATTTCAACGGAAGCCGGTTGCCCTTTTGGCTATGTGAAGTCAATTGCATCTGACGGCATACAATCGCGCTGCTGGTTTCCTGTATGCCGCAGGCACCCCGCAATTCCTCGATGATCCGGTTGAGGTGTTCCGGGTCCACACACGCAACGCGAAGTCTCGCGTCGAACGTGCCCGTGAGGACCGTCCCCTCGAGAACGCTGTCCATACGCTGAAGCGCTTTCTCGAAGGCCGCCATTGTGGTTCCGGCCTGCAACCGCACGTCGATGAAGGCTTGTAGACCAAGGCCCATCGCGGCCGCTGGAATTTCGATCGAAAACTTTGAGATCACGCCGGTTTCTATCAGTCGCTGCACCCGTTCGGCCGTCGCGTTGGCACTCAGGTTCGCCACTTCGGCGAGTTCACGGAAGCTCATCCGGCTGTTTTCCGCAAGAGCGGTGAGGATTCGTCGGTCGCGGTCGTCGATCACGGCAGGTCACCTGAGGATTCATCGGTCACTTTAGCTATTTACCGATTTTAATCACAAAATTTATCCTCACACCACGAGTACCAATGAATTTACGATAATTTTTGGTGAATTCCACGAAATACGAATTCAAACTGTACGAGGACAAGTAATGTCGCACCCAAATCTGCTGTCGCGCCTGTCTACCCGCCTGGAACCGTCGGGCATCCGGAAACTCGAACAATTGGCCAAAGAAACACCAGGTCTCATTTCGTTAGGGCCAGGACAACCCGATGGCACGCTGTTCCCCTCCGTCGAAATTTTCAGTGCGTTGCGCCTTGTGTTCGACATTCCCGACGCAACCGCACGGGCTCTTCAGTACGGTCAATCCCAAGGTAATCCTGAGCTTCTGGCTCTTTTGGTGCGGCGCATGCGCGACCAGGGTGTCAAATGCGACACGTCGAACATTCTTGTCACGGCTGGCGCCCAGCAGGCAATCGACCTGATTACCCAATTGCTCGTAGACGATGGAGATTCCGTGCTGGTGCAGCCCAATACCTATCCGGGCGCATTGCAGGTGCTTCGGGCCCGTGGCGCGAAGGTCGAATCGCTCGCTGATCAAGCTGCCTCCATGCAACGGCGCGACACAAAGTTTATTTACGCCATGACCGATTTCCAGAACCCGACGGGAGAGATTCTAAGCCCGGAAGAGCGTACGCTGCTCCTCGCGACTGCACGTCAGCGTGGCACGTTTCTGGTTGAGGACAGCCCGTATCGTGAGATCAGATTTTCGGACCGCGACCTCCCTCCTACACTTCTCGAAATGGATTGCGGCAATGCATCGCCCGATACAGGAAGGACATTGTTTATCGGTTCATTTTCCAAAATCATTGCCCCCGGGCTGCGCGTAGGCTGGATCGTTGGCCCGGCAAACGTCATCTCGCTGCTGACGCTACTGCGACAGGGCAGCGATCTCCAGCCCAGTACGCTCTCGCAGGAGATTGTGGTCAATCTGCTCGAGCACGGAATAGATGCGCACGTAGCACGAGTTCGACAGAGATACCAGGCGCGACGCGATGCCATGCTGGACGCATTGCAGACTCACCTGTTTCCGTACGCGACGTGGAATGCACCAGAGGGCGGATTCTTTATATGGGTAAAACTAAGTGTCGCCATCGACGCACGCGAGTTACTGGACAAGGCAATTGAGAACGGGGTCGCGTATGTTCCAGGTTCGGAATTTCTCCACGACGCGGGTAGCTCGTCGAATCTTCGCCTGAGCTTTTCGATCGCCAATCCTCAGTTCATGGACGAAGCAATTCGGCGGCTTGCTGACACCATAGCCGCCGTACTCAAAAGCACAACTTCCGATTGAGTCGCGTCCATCATTCTCCTTGTGCGGCTCCGCGAAATCGGTGACGCATGTGAGCCGATTCCGCTTAGCGGACGTACTGCACTGTTGTGCGATCCGTTGAGCAAAGTCTGCGCGATCGAGATTCAATGACCGCTGATGATCCAGATTGTGTTGAAAAAGTTGCCCGTGGTTCGGAATGTTCGGTATCCTGAACGACATCGATCGACGGGAGTGGTTCGTCATGATGGGTCAACTGGGCAGCGGACAGGACAAGCTCTTCTACTCGTTTAACCTCGATAATCACGTCCGTCGCGAACGCCTGTTGAGAGGCATCGATCACTTCCTTGATCTGCGCGATCTACGCCAGCATCTCGCGCCGTTCTACAGTCCGATGGGGCGGCCATCGATTGATCCAGAGCTCATGGTCTGCATGTTGATCGTTGGTTACTGTTTCGGCATCCGGTCCGAGCGCAGGCTATGCGAAGAGGTGCATCTGCACCTGGCGTATCGATGGTTCTGTCGCCTTGGGTCTGGAGAACGCCGTACCTGAACACTCGACATTCTCCAAGAACCGCCACGGTCGCTTCCGCGATAGCGATGTACTACGCCATGTGTTCGAGTCGGTGCTGAGTCGGTGCATGTCCGAAGGGCTCGTAAAGGGTCCCAGGTGAGCATTGGCCGTATATGTGGCGGAGAGCCGCCAGCATTCACGGAGGAATTATTATGACCGTGCCCCGGTTCCGAGCGGCGACGCATCGAAGCAGGCCAGCAACGCCCCGGGTCCGGGGTATACGGCCACGCAGCCGCCAGCCCGAAGACTGCCTTCGGTGAAGCCACCGCACAGCAGGCCAATGGTTCGCATCCCGGCATCCCCGGCCGCCTGCGCATCGTATGGGGTATCGCCTATAGCCACTGCATCGGTCGGGGCGATTCCCAGTTTTTCGAGCGCTACCTCAAAGATATCGGGTGCGGGCTTCGACTTTTTCGCATCGGTCGACGACGTGCATTCGTCGACCAGCCGCGTTACTCCCGCGATCTCGAGATAGATCTCGAGTTCCTCTTCTCTAGCGGACGACGCAACCGCTACCTTGAGTCCGCCGTCGTGAACGCGGCGCAGCAAATCCGGCACCGCCGAAAATGGGCGAACCATCGGCAGGTACTTTGTTCTGAATCGCTCGCCGCGCCATTCTTCCAGCGCATCGCCATAGTCGTCGCGCTGGGCGGAGGAAAGAAAAACCGGCAGAAGCTGGTCGCCACCCTTGCCGATCTGGCTGCGCGCCTGTTCGAACGTGACTTCATGCCCGAACCGGGCGAACGCCTCTTGCCACGCGCTCGCGTGCAGATCGACAGAATCGACCAGCGTTCCGTCAACATCGAAGATCGCTGCCCTAGTCATAACGAATCACTCCTGGTACGAGCCACGTCAGGCTATGAAGGCCGACAATACTGGTTGCCGCCCCGAGCCTGTGACAACGAGGTCCGGGGATTCCTTCAAGCCTTTCCTGCCGCCGTCCTGCCGCCTTCTGCTGAAGTACCCGGCGCCCCTGCCACTCCAAAACCATGCCCATGGCGGACAGGAGGTCGGTTTTAGTTAGCGACCAGGAGAACGCGAGGCACGGGAAACGTCCGGAGCCGCTCGAACGCGGGGAACATCCGGCCTCCGGCTTGCCTCGCTGCGTTCCCCTGGGCCTTCGCATCGCACTTCTCGGAGCGTTCGAGAGTCGCTCAGCGCCGGCGAAGAAACCGCCGTGAATCATTACGAGGCTACCTTTTTACTTCGTGGCCGCCACATCCTGCTGCCCCGCACCAAGGTCGGCACCGGTGATGGGATCTATGTCGGTTGCAGACGCCGTACGCGACGCCATCGCGCTGAGCACCTCAACATCTTCCTGGGAGACCTGGACGCTGGCGAGGCCGTCACCACCATCCACCGCCGGCTGCGGCTGCTCGACGAAGTCCCATCCCGGGCCTTCGTTCCACGGACCGCGCGGCGCGTCATCACCGCCATCGGACATGTTGTAATAGACGTTGGTAAATTCAGGAACGCCTGGCAATTTTCCTTGCGGGAAATTCGGCTGGATGGAGTGCAGGGCTTTCTCGAACGACTTCTGGTGGGCAATTTCTCGGGTCATCAGGAAGCCGAGTGCTTCCTTGATGCCGGGGTCATCGGTGACATTGATCAGGCGTTCGTAGACGATCTTCGCCCGCGCTTCCGCAGCAATGTTCGACCGCAGATCCGCCGTCGGCTCGCCGATGGTGTCAATGTACGCCGCGGTCCACGGTACCCCCGCCGAATTCGTCAACGCCGGACCACCACCGTAGAGCAGCGCAGTCGTATGCGAGTCATTGCCCCCGCCGGTCAGTGAACGATAGAGCTCCGCCTCCTTTTCGACACCTTCAGCCAGTTGTCCCTTCGCCCCCTTGTTGAGCATGGCGACAATTGACCCGATGATTTCGAGGTGACTGAGTTCTTCGGTCGCGATATCGAATAGCATGTCGCGCCGGCCGGGATCGTCCTCGCTGACTGCCTGCGTGAAATATCTGCACGCGGCCGCCAGTTCGCCCTGAGGTCCGCCAAACTGTTCGAGCAGGAGGTTTGCAAGGCCAGGATTCGGAGCCGCTACACGGACGGTGTACTGCAGTCGCTTGTTGTGAACAAACATCGCATCTCTCCAAAAAGTAGTGTGGGTCCCGTCCGGCATGGGGCATCCCGGACGGGAAATGTTCATCGGAATCCAACCTGAGGGGTGGTGACGAACGCTTCTGCGGAATGTCCCGAACCCTGGTTTCAGCGCGATCGCTCTGGCGTAACGCCGCGCAGGAAACAACGATAAAACCTGCGATGGTGGCGGTCGCATGCACCGTGCCTGAAGAGGCGCGGCGCAACCAATCCACCTGGTACCCGGCATATTCTGTTTGCATGCTGGACTGCATATCACGTAGGCGGTTGCACGCATGTGTGATGGTTTCCCCCAGCCGTCCGTGCAGCATGCGACTTGCTGAACGCCGATCGTCCCCGGCGCAGGGACAGTGGGGGTTGTACGCGGCTCGCTCATGCGGGCCGTCTTTTTCCCCGCGTGAAACATGAGCCTTGTGCTTGCCTCTCTCACACGGCTTGACCTATTGCCAGCCCCGCTGGCGGGTTAACTTTCCTTGATCAGGGAAGGAAAAAATGAAAAGCAGCGTGAAAAAACTGACGATGATCGGCGCTGTTTGCGCTGCACTCAGTGCTGGTTCGACAGGTGCGACTGCGCAAACGCAGGCCGCCTCCACGACCGCAGCTAACCCGCTGGCTCAGGTCGATAAAGACTTTATCCAGGCCGCGTCCATGTCTTCGTCCACCGAGATCGACGCCTCGGAAATAGCGACCAGCAAATCGAGCGACAAGGATGTGAAGTCCTTCGCGCATCACATGATGCTCGACCACACAAAGCTGACGGTGCAACTGAAAATGGCGGCACCTCGCGGAGCCACCTGCCCAAGGACAACTCATACACCGCGGTGCTCAGTTCGCTCAAACCGCTCAAGGGTGCCGACTTCGACAAAGCCTACATTACAAAGATTGGCCTCAAGGGGCACCAGCGGGCCATCGCCGCGTTTGAAAAAGAGGCTTCAGATGGGCAGAATCCTGATCTGAAGAAGGCGGCACAAAAAGCGTTGCCAACCATCAAGGAGCACTACCAGATGGCGCAGCAACTGGCGTCGAAGAAAGGCATCGCTCAGTAACACTCCTTTACGAATAGGAGGGGCGTACGGATCCCGTATTGCCCGGCATCATTGTCGTGATCGGCGGCGATGCTGGCGCGCCCGGAGGTCGCATTGGCGATGGGACGGGTTGGGTATCGTCGTCCACATCATCGTGGCGATCGTCGACGCATCTGGTGGCCGCGTGGGCGGCGCTCTTGGGCTGTATATCGGTTGCTGCATCGTCGAGCCGCTGCTAGCCCGCACCCGCGCCCTTCCGGTCCGCCGCTCCCTCAACGTTTCCTCGCAACCTCTGCTCATCTGCAAGCTCGGCTTCAACGAGATGCCTCGCCCGCCGCCAATACTCGTCCGCACATCCTTCCATACTGCCGTCCTCCTGCCAGAGCTCGTAGGCCTTGGCCCGGATGCGCTCCTCAACGCTCGCTGCTTGTATGCAGGACTCCCAGGTCATCTCGTTAGTTTTGTTTACGGATTGTTGGTTCGGACAATATGGGTCGATTTGTGCCAAGCTGACGCCTCAGTCGCCCGGTGCCAAGCGAACGATTCAAATTATTGTCATTACAACCGGAGCCTGGCAATCCTGCCCAATATTATGATGAACCACGCTGAACGGAATAATCAACACCGATACCTTTTTTGAGGCCATCGTGTTTGCGCACGATGGGCGCGCACGGAGCGCAGCGCCGAAGACCTGAGGCCGCCTTGCCCGGGCACACCTGTTGCGAGTTCACGGCTTCCTACAACTCTTTGGAGTCCATCATGGCCCAACGCAAGACAGTAGACGATCTTTTTGTTCACATGCTGTCCGATATCTACAGTGCGGAAAAGCAGCTCACCAAGGCACTGGCCAAGCTGTCGCGCGCAGCGTCCGATCCCAAGCTCAGCGACGCATTCAAAACGCATCTGGAGGAAACGCAGGGACAGGTCGAGCGCATCGATCAGGTCGTAGAGGCCTGCGGCATTCGCCTTAAACGAATGAAGTGCGTTGCCATGGAAGGACTTATCGAGGAAGGCGCGGAGCTGATCGACGAGATTGAGAAAGGCCCTGTCCTGGACGCCGGGCTGGTCGCCGCAGCCCAGAAGGTCGAGCATTATGAGATCGCGGCCTATGGCAGCCTCGTGGCGATTGGCAAGCAGCTTGGGTTCACTGAGGGGGTCAAGCTGCTCAAGGCGACCCTCGAGGAGGAAAAGGCGACCGACCTCAAGCTTTCCGAGTTTGCGGAAAAGGCAGGCAACGCGAAGGCGACGGCGGCCTGATAGGCGAACCCCATTCCGGGCTCGACGGGGGGCGGTGCGTTCGAACCTGCCCCGGCACCAAGCTCTGTCTTTCCTGTGCGTCGCGATCATTGCGACGGCCTGGCAGACCGCCCCATTCGTCACCGTCTTTTGGTGCTTGGGCGCCGCGTGGCACGTCCTCGTTTGACACGCGTCAGAAACCATCCACCACGCAGGTCGTCCGGGGACGCCCCGGTGCGCGCCACGGAGGTCCCGATGCCCATTCGTATCCGGTAGGTCGAGACGAAGCTGTTCCGGCAAGACGGAAGGTGCGGCCTGTTAGCGGATGGCGGTCGCCGGCTACGCGCGAAATCGAGGATCTAGCGGTAAGATCCGGATGCGGGCGCGCTCCGGGGTCACAGCATTTTACTATGGTGCCTGGCCCGGGCGTCCGTATGCTTCTCGATACGCTCGAACGTCTTAAGGGATTTGATAATTCGTCGTCTGACCGTCGATCGTGTCGCGAGGGTATCTGCGGGTCCGATGCGATGAACATCCACGGTAGGAACGGCCTTGCCTGCGTCGCTATCTGCACAAACTGCCACAGCGAATTGTGCTTCGCCCGTTGCCGGGTCTGCCAGTCATGCGCGTCCTCATCGTCGACATGTCCAGTTTCTTCAGGCAGTACCATGCAGTGCGCCCGTATCATCTTAACGAAACCCCTGCGGTGGAACGGGAGCGGCCGCAAACGCCCGCAGAGCGCGATCAGCTTGACGGCCTGTACGAGTGCTTTCTCTGCGCGTGTTGTTCCACCGCATGCCCATCGTTCTGGTGGAATGCTGACAGATTCGTTGGTCCCGCGGGTTGCTGCAGGCTTATCGCTTCATCGTCGATTCGCGTGATGACGCGACCTCCGCTCGCCTCGACGATCTGGAAGATCCCTACCGGCTTTTCGCTGCCGGACAATCATGAACTGTGTTGACGTTTGTCCGAAGGGCCTGAACCCCGCCAAGGCGATAAGCGAGATCCGGTCAATGCTTACGCAGTGCACAGTATGAATTTCGTTAGCGCCCTCGGGACATCGGTGGCGTTTGTTGATCACTGGTCGCAGCGGGAAGACTAATGCGGGGAAGACAATCAACAAGGAACGGCCTCGATTGGTGCCCTCTGCGCTGGCGCGTCTTAGTTGGTCCGGGGGATGCGCTTGCAGACACAATGGGTTTTCTTTTGCCAGCAACCTGTCGGCTATTTTGAAGGCGATGTCGGTCATGGTTGACACTTGTCAACGTGTATCGTAGCTTGAATTCCGCGCACTCGCACGGTCGCGGAATTGATCGCATTCCATGAATTTTCGAGGGTCTCATGTCGTCATCATTTCGCCTCATGGGCGCGAAATATCTGACGGGCCTTTCGCTCGCCGTGGGCGCCTGCCTGCTTCACCTGGTACTGCGGATCTGGGTCGGAAACGGCATGCCTTTTCTGTTCTTCATGGCCGGAGTCGCGGTCGCCGCGCCGTGGCTTGGCAAAGGCCCGGCTCTGCTGGTGCTTGTTGCCGGCATATTAAACGGCACTTACTGGTTTCCTCCCATCGGCGAATTGTACGTCGACGAGACGGGGGATCTCGTCAAACTCGGGATCTATACAGGGATCGGTACGCTACTGATCCTTTATGGGGCACGACTAAAGTTCGTGACGGAGAAAGCGGCTCTTGCGGAGCGCCGCCTCGCGCTCGTTCAGGAAGACACGGATGTTGGTGTTTTCGAATTCGACTTCGAGGCAAACGAGGCGCTGATCTCGCCCAGTCTTTCCAGAATGACGGGCCGCCCCGTCGTCGAGGGCGCTGTCCCTCTCGACAAATGGTTGGGGGAACTCGACCCAAACCATGTGAAAGAGAGCAGAGAGGTTATCGCACAGAAGCTCGCGCGCAACGAACTTCGCTATGATCGCGAGCAGCGGATTGACCTGGGCAACGGTAACGTTCGCTGGCTGCTTTCGCGCATCCGGCTTAGCCCCGGTTCCGATGGGAAAATAGCCCGCGCCCACGGCGCGACGGTTGACATCACGGAGCGAAAGCAGGCAGACGAAGCACTTCGACAGACCCAGATCGAACTGCGGCAACAACTGGATGACCTCCGGCGCCTGCACCAAACAAGTCAAGAGCTGGTCACGCAGGGCAGCAGCCTCCATGCTTCGCTGGACGCCCTGCTTGAACTCTTGGCCCACTTTCATCGGTCAAAGCAGGGCATGGCGATCGCGTGCGATATCCACGGAAACGAGAGCATCGTGGCGCATCGGGGATTCTCTGAGCAGGCAGTGCAACAGATGTCGCCTATGGACCCTGGTGGCACAACCCTTCTTATTACGGGGTTTCAGGGCAAACGCATTGTGATTGAGGATGTTCGCGCGACCGACCATGCAGGATGGTCGCCGCTCTCGCGCCAGGAAAATTTTCGGGCGGTACACGGCATGCCGCTGTTGAACCCGGCAGGTGAGCTCCTCGGGGCAATCTGGGTCATGCTGCCGGATGCAAGACTGCCGGACGAGCGTGAAATTCGGCTGGGGGATATCTGTGCTTCGACAGCCGCTGCGGTCATCGAACTCGATCGGGCTCGCGCTGCAGCAGCCGCCAACGAACACCGGTTCGCCGTCGCGCTCGACTCTTCCGCCGTCCCGTTCAACATCCTGAAACCGGTCCGCGACGACGAGGCTCGGGTGATCGACTTTGAATGGGAATACGTCAACCCTGCCGCTTCATCGGCTCTAGGGCGGTCTGTGGAGGGGCTGATCGGTCGACGTGTTGGCGACCTGCGGCCGGGCACCTGGGACCAGGCCGATCTGCTAGCGCGCTTCGCAGGCGTAGCCGACTACGGACAGTCGGCAGAATTCGAATTGTACTCGGTGGCGACAGGTACGCCACATTGGCTATATGTGATCGCCTCTCCTTTGCAGTCCTCGATCGCGGTCTGGTTCTCCGACATCACGGCGCGGAAAACTCACGAGGAAGAACTACAGCACGCAGGCAGACGCAAGGATGAGTTTCTTGCGACTCTCGCCCACGAACTGCGCAACCCACTCGCGCCGATCCGGCAGGCGCTGGTCATCGCGAGCTCTCCAGCGTCTACGCCGGCCTCCAAACAGCGTTGCCACGCAATCATAGAAAGACAGGTCACGCATATGGCTTTAATGCTGGAGGATCTGCTGGACGTCTCGCGAATCACCCGGGGCTCGCTCAATCTCAGAAAATCCACGGTTCTGCTGTCCGGAGTCGTGGATAGCGCGGTCGAAACGGCTTCGCCGACCATCGAAGCCAAGGCTCACCGACTTAAAAAAGACCTGCCTGCTAAAGATGTACTTCTTTTCGTGGATCCGCTGCGAATTGCCCAAGTCCTCGCAAATCTGCTGACGAACGCAGCGAAGTACACCAGTCCGGGCGGAAAGATTGATCTGAAGATTCGGACCGAGGACCGGAATTTGATCGTCTCCGTCATTGACAATGGAATCGGGTTGACTGCGGATCAGATGGACAAAATCTTTGACATGTTTTCTCAGTGCCAGAGCGCGCTGGCTCATAGCCAAGGCGGGCTCGGCATTGGGCTCGCGCTTTCACGGCAGCTGGTCGGCTTGCACGGAGGCACGATTGAAGCCGGAAGCGCTGGCAGTGGGTGCGGCAGCACCTTTACCATTCGTATCCCCGAAGTATGCCTAACGGCTTCACCGGGCGAACTTGCAAAAGACGGGGATCCAATCTCACTCCTGGGAAAACATTGGGCAAGCTTGCGCATCCTGATTGCCGACGACAATGTGGATTCGGCCGAAAGTCTGGCGGAAATCCTGAAGATGGAGGGATACCGGACTGAAGTTGCCCACGACGGACAGCAGGCGCTTGCGGCATTTGGCAGGCTTTGCCCCGACGTGGCGCTGCTTGATCTTGGGATGCCGGGCATGTCAGGCTTCCAGGTGGCGACTGCCATCCGTCAGTCGAAGACAGGGGCTATTCCCCTGCTTGTCGCAATAACGGGCTGGGGCCAGGATACGGATAAACGCCTCGCAACGGATGCAGGGTTTGACTTCCACCTGGTCAAACCGGTTGACGTCGCTGGCCTCCTGAATCTGCTCGCCGGTTGGTCGTGCGCGGAACAGAAGCGCGATGTATTGCGCGAAACCTATCGGTCTTTCATACCCCCTGCTCCGTAAAGCTCAACGGGCAAGGCCGTCCGCTGCCGCATCTTCCTATGAGTCTGAATGGTCGGGTGGCCACCCTGCTCCTCATCGCAACGTGCCTGATCCGCGAACCTGACCCAGCTCCCAGCCCAGCGGATTGCACGCGACTGATTTAGCCCTCACGCTTACGCATCGCCACTATTTCGCACGGGTTTCCTTTTCCTTCGCCAAGCGCGCATGCACATCTGATCTGTCCGACGTCGATATGCCAGGAATGAGCGGCTGTGAACTCATTGCTGAACTGCGGAAGTTACCCCAGACGGCAAACACGCCGGCAATCGCCTTGACCGGTTTTGGACGCGTAATAGACGTGGCGGAAGCACTGCGAGCCGGCTTCGATGCATATGTCGGCAAACCGGTATCACTGGTTTAGTTGCTGCTGCAATCGGGCAATCCGGTCTGGCTCGCGGCGACACCTAGAATCGCTCGAGGGGCCTTCGCGAACATCCGCAGCCTGCCTCGAATGGCGGGTTGCAGCCCAGCCGGACCACAGGTATGTTTTACGAAAATCTTGAACGATCGAGCAATTGTGCGGCTGCGGCAAGACGGCCGGTATCTTCGCATGCGCGATCCTTCATCGGGACTTTCTCGACCATTTCTTTTTGGTGATCTCTCCCTGACGTCGTTCCGCAGACCGAGGCTCAAGGGGCGCCGATATAATTTTTACAGATTGCACGCAATCGCACGAGACGGCGGCGTCTTTAATTACATGCTGGCGCAACATCCTTACTCATTGAGGCTTGTATGCGCGGCGGAGGGCGCAACAACGGGAGTGCGAGTGGCCTTATCGGGCGCAGCGCATGGGCAAGACAGGCATGCCAATTGCGTCTCATTCGGTCGTAGTTTGATCGTCGAACGATCAAACGGTTTTGCCTTGTCCGGCGACATACGGCGCGCGCCCCGACTGTCGAAGCGCCGCGCTGCGAAAAGAGGCCTATCGAGAACGTTAGCGATCGCGACCGGATGATTCCATGCCTGGCTTTCAAGAATCTCAATAGCGCCGAAGCGGAGGTAATCATGAAATGTGGGTATTGTGGATGGATCATCGATGCGACCCCGGAATTCTGCCTCGGCAAGTTCTTTGCACGTGCGCGACTGGTCCGCCCTTCTGCGGACGAGAATGTTGACGGCGACATGCACATCGAGCGCAATCTTGCCTGGTTCGATACCGCGGAAGAGGCGATCGAGGCAGCCCAAAAATGGGCGTTTGCATGGATTGGCGATCGCGATGGCAGCTTTGCCGACGGTCAAATTCTACCCCCGACAATGCGACGGGATGCTTCGGCCCAAGCGATCAGGTAACGGGAATGCCGCGGGTGCAATGGAAATCGCCGTTGAGGTTAGTCGACATGATCGCGCGACGATCGTCCAGTAAGGTCTCGTCATTGCGGCCGGACGGTGCAACGCCTGAGTTATCGACAATGACGTCGCCCCTCCAAAGCGCCCGGCGTTGGTAGCCGTTTACAGGGTGACGACATGACGAGACTCGCCTCGGATAGAAAGAAGGAATCACGATGGGTGAGGGAATCGCGAACCTTTTCAGGCATATGACCGCTGGCGTCCATGTCATCGGCGAAGCGGACTGAATATTCCACGCCAAAGTAAACAGGGATTCCACGGGAAAAAGAACACGAATTCCACGGCAAAGTGAATGCCGATTCCACGGCAAAAAGAACAGGGTTTCCACGCCATCGCGAACAGGATTTCGGGGTGGCGGCGACGCGGGTCAACGGTGGCACGATCGACGGTTTTGTCGGGAGTGCCAATGGCGAATGTCAGGTTGACCATGCGCAAAATCAGGGAAGTGCTGCGGCTGCATTTCGAGTGCGACCGCAATCAGAGGGAGATCGCGGATGCGGTCGGCGCCTCGACAACAACGGTGTGGCATTACCTGCGCCGCACGCGGCTGGCAGGGCTGAGCTGGCCGCTGCCACCGGAACTGCTGACGGACGACGCAGCGCTCGAGGCGAGACTGTATCCGCCGCCGGCACGGCGCGAGCCAACGCGCGGCATGCCGGACTGGCCGACTGTGCATCGCGAGATCGGCAGGAAAGGCGTCACGCTCGATCTGCTGTGGCAGGAATACAAGGCGCAGCATCCGGACGGCTGCGGCTACATCTGGTTCTGCAAGGCTTACCAGGAATGGGCGCAGCGGCTTCCGGTCACGATGCGGCAAACGCACGTGCCGGGCCAGAAGCTGTTTGTCGACTACTCGGGCAAGAAGCTGGGCATCATCAACCCGAGCACCGGTGAAATCCGCGAAGCCGAGCTGTTCGTCGCTGCGCTCGGCGTGTCCGGGCTTACGTTTGCGGAGCTCACCTGGACCCAGCAGCTTCCAGACTGGATCGGCTCCCACGTGCGCGCCTTCGCGTTCTATGACGGCGTGGTCGAGATCCTGGTGCCCGACAATCTGAAATCGGGCGTGCACAAGCCGGGGTTCTACGATCCGGACATCAATCCAACCTACCAGGAAATGGCCAGGCATTACTCCGTGGCTGTGATCCCGGCTCGCAGTAAAAAACCGAGGGACAAGCCGAAAGCAGAGCTGTCGGTCCTCCTGGTGCAGAGATGGGTCCTTGCCCGCCTGCGCAACCGGCGCTTCTTCAACCTGGGCGAGGCCAACCGGGCGGTCGCCGCGTTGCTGGGCGATCTGAACAACCGGCCCTTCAAGAAGTTGCCCGGCTCCCGCCGTAGCGTCTTCGACGAAATCGATCGCCCGGCACTCAGGCCGTTGCCCGAGCAGCCCTATCAGTACGCGGAGTGGAAGGTCGCGCGTATCGGGCCGGACTATCACGTCGAGCTTGATCAGCACTATTACTCGGTGCCGTATCGCTACGCGCGCGAACAGGTCGACGTGCGCTACACGACCAACACCGTCGAGATCTTCCATCGCGGCCAACGCATTGCCGCTCACGGCAAAAGCGCTCGCCGTCGCTACCACACCACGATCGACGCGCACATGCCGCCGGAGCACCTGGCGCTCGCCAAGGGCTGGGATCCGGAGCGGCTGCGCAACTGGGCCGCCGACATCGGCCCGCATACGGCGGCCGTCATCCAGCACCTGCTGGGTGCCCGCAAGCACCCCCAGCAGTCGTATCGCACCTGCCTGGGTGTGCTGCGCATGGGCAAGGACTACGGGCGCGACCGGCTCGAAGCTGCCTGCCGCCGCGCTATCGATCTGAAAGCGCCGAACTACAAGTTCATTGATTCGACGCTGAAGAACGGCTTGGACCGGGAACCCGAACCCGCTACCGGGCAGGCCGACCTGCCGCTTGTGCATGCCAATGTGCGCGGGCCTTCGTACTACCACTGAAAAGGATTCTTCATGTTGCACCATCCCACTGTCGACAAACTGCACGCGCTGCGACTGCCCGGCATGGCGGCGGCGCTTGCCGAACAACAATCCCAGGACGGCATTGACCGGCTGGGCTTCGAAGAACGTCTCGGGCTGCTGGTCGAGCGTGAATCCAGTGAGCGTGATTCGCGACAAACGGCAGCCCGGCTGCGCCGGGCCAGACTGAAGGTCCCCGACGCTTCGCCCGAGGACATCGACTATCGCACCGCCCGCGGCCTGGACCGGGCGCTCACCGCCCGACTGCTGACCGGTGAGTGGCTTCGGGAGAGGCAGAACCTGATCCTCGTTGGCCCGACCGGACTCGGCAAGAGTTGGTTGGGTTGCGCCTTCGCCATCCAGGCGTGCCGCCAGGGGTTCTCCGCCTGCTATCTGCGCGTGCCGAAACTGAACGAGGAGCTGGCGATCGCACACGGCAGCGGGCGCTACGCGCGATGGCTCGCACAACTTGCCAAGACGGACCTCGTGATTCTCGACGATCTGGCCATGGCGCCGCTGACCGATTCGGCTCGGCGCGACCTGCTGGAGGTGCTCGATGACCGGCACGGACACCGATCCACACTGGCCACAAGCCAGATTCCGGTTGATCACTGGCATGAAGCGATCGGCGAACCGACCGTCGCCGACGCGATCCTCGACCGGCTCGTGCACAACGTACATCGCATCACCCTCGCGGGCGAATCACTGCGCAAGACGCGTAGCCGATTGACCGCGAAGCCCCAGTCCGAGTAAAAAGACAAAGGTCCCGCGTCGCTGCGCTCCGTTTGTTCGCGATGGCGTGGAATCCTTGTTCGCTTTGCCGTGGAATCACGATTCACTTTGCCGTGGAATGGCTGTTCTCTTTGCGTGGAATACGCAAAGCGGACGGTGACCGGCATAATGCATTCACTGCCAGCTCGAACATGCGTGTTTCGTTTTCGCCGTTGCTTCTGGCGATCTGTATCGCCCCGGACCACGGGTGATTGCCGGCTTTGCAGGACGGCCGGGTATTCGCAATCAGTGTGCTGCGAACCCACCAACAATTGCTCACGCAACGCTTCGGTACCCAGTCGGGACGCGCGGTCGACAAGCTCGCGGCGATACCGTGGCAAACTTGCAAGACGGGCGCATCACTAA
>NZ_JAQQDJ010000003.1:0-839239 GCF_046028095.1 Paraburkholderia phytofirmans | reverse complement strand
TAGGCATGGATTGCGCCAGAAACGGCGCGAGGACGACGAGAAAAGCGGGCGACCAGCGAGCGCAAAAAGAACCGAAAACGGGACCGAAACACCGCGTTACAACTAACAGCCCCGAAAGCACAATCACACAGCCGCGTGCTTAAGCATCACCCGTTCGACGACACCTAAATAGTGATCGAGATCCGGCGTAGCACGATTCTCTTCCTTGGCAAGATCGTCCCATCTGCGCAGACGCAATGCGTCTTCCGCGTAGGGCTTTTGCAGGAACGCCTCAGCTTCCTCCTTACTGAAGATGCCACCCTGCAATTCCAGGCTCCGCACGGAATCGGCGGAAAGCTGGCCGAAATACGTGTCGTCGATGGCGCACAGGCAGCGCTTGGCGTCGACGTGCAAACGGATCGGCTCCACCACCGCGTTCGATAACACCGGCCGCAAGAACGGCAGCGCGAAATACTGATGCAGATCGTCGATGCCCCGCTCCGTCGGCGTCTCGCCCTGCAAATTGAGCAGGTGGCCGAGGTCGTGCAGAAACGCCGCGGCAACCAGTTCCTCGTCAGCGCCGGCCTCTTCCGCCAACAAGCCGCTCTGCAACGCATGCTCAAGTTGCGTCACCGGCTCGCCGCTGTAAGCCAACTGGCCGTATTGCTCAAACAGCGAGCGGATATCACTAAGACTCAATGCCACGCTCTCACTCCCACGGTAATGAAAAGGTCTTCAGATTGGTGAAGCTCTTCATGGCTTCCTGAACGCCTTCCTTATAGCCGAGCCCGGAGTCTTTAATGCCGCCGAATGGCGTCAACTCGATCCGATAGCCGGGCACTTCCCACACGTTGACGGTCCCCACGCGCAATTCGTTGATGAAGCGCGTGATCGCATCCTGCCGGTTCGTGCACACGCCCGACGACAACCCGAACGCCGTGCCATTGCTAATGCGAATGGCGTCGTCGATTGTGTCGAAGGTGATGATCGGCGACACCGGTCCGAAGGTTTCCTCGCGCACCAATGTCATCGACGGATCGACGCCGTCCAGCACCGTCGGCGCATACAGTGCGCCCTTGCGCTGATTGCCCACGAGCAGACGCGCCCCGCTCGCCACCGCCTCGTTCACACGCGCCTCGAAAAGCTGCGCAGCGGCGACGTCGATCACGGTGCCCATCTGGTTCGAAGCATCGAACGGGTCGCCGAAAGACCAGGCGCGCGTCTTCTCGACGACCAGATCGGTGAAATCCGCGGCCACGCTTTTTTGCACCAGCATCCGCTTGACCGCGGTGCAGCGCTGCCCGGAGTTCTTATACGAGCCTTGCACGGCGAGCGTCGCCGCGCGGTCGAGATCGGCGTCGTCGAGCACGATCAGCGGATCGTTGCCGCCCAGTTCCAGCACCACGCGCCGGTACGCCGCCTTGCCCGCAATGTATTTGCCGATCGCCACGCCGCCCGTGAACGTGACGAGCTCCGCCAACGGATGTGTGATCAGTTCATCGGCGATTTCGCGCGGATCGCCGGTCAGCACCTGCAACATCGGCGCGGGCAAGCCGGCTTCGTACAGCACGTCGGCGAGATAAAGCGCCGACAGCGGCACCTTTTCCGACGGCTTCAGCACCACGCGATTGTTCGTCGCGATGGCCGGCGCGATCTTGTGCGCGACCTGGTTCATCGGATGGTTGAACGGCGTAATCGCGACGATCACGCCCGCCAGCGGCTCGCGCTGCGAAAACACACGACGCTTCTTGCCATGCGGCGTCAGATCGCAGGAAAAGCTCTGCCCGTCGTCGCGCAATGCTTCGATCGACGCAAACTTGAACACATCGGCGACGCGGCCGATCTCATAGCGCGAGTCCTGCTTCGACAACCCCGACTCGAGCGAAATCAGATCCGACGCCTCTTCGGTCCGCTCCCGCATGAGCGAAGCCGCGCGCTCCAGAATCTGCGAGCGTTCGTAACGCGTGAGCTTCGCTTCATAGGCCGCGGCGTATTCGAACGCGGCGCGCACGTCGTCGACGCTTGCCAACGGGACCGTGCCCACGCGCGTTCCCGTGTAAGGATCGAACACGTCGAGCGTGCGCGAGCGCGTCACGCGCTCGCCTTCGAGCCGCAGCGCTTCCGCCCGAAAAGCCGGATGGTCCCGCAGCACAGCATTCATGATGACGACACGCGATTCAAGGCGATGTCGAAGATATCGAAGTTGCGCAGTCTCTTGCCGCCATCGCCACCGCTGGACGGCAACGCTTCGACACGCCGGTTGAACAACAGCGGCACTTCCTGCTCGGAAATCCCGCCATGCGAGCGCAACGGCACCGTGAGTCCGGACAGATCATGTTCAGCGCGCCGCGTGCCGAGCACGACATGCTTCGTGCTGACCACGACGATATCGCCGACGCGGTCGTTTGGCAGCTCGAAGCGCTCGCAGGCCGCCGCGTTGTCGAGCACGGTATCGATCCCCTGCAAGCCGCCGATCCGCTCGATCACCTGCGCAACGCTGACATCGCGTGGCAGATAAATCGTCGCGAAAGAGCCGAGCGCGCCGTGATGCACCACATACGGATCCGTGATCGGCAGAATGACGCGCGAGCGGCCGGCGCCGAGCCAGTCGTCGAGCACGTCCTGCAGATAGATCACGTTCGGCTCGCCGGTCTGCGGATCGTGCTTGGCGTTCATACCGTGATCGGCGGTCAGGCCGATCACCCAGCCGAGCGCGTCGAGCTTCGCAAGGTAGCCGTCCATCATCGCGTAGAAGGCGTTCGCGCCCTCGGTGCCGGGCGCCCATTTGTGCTGGATGTAGTCGGTGGTGGATAGATACATCAGGTCGAGCTTGCGCGTTTGCGCGAGCCGCACGCCTGCGGCGAAGACGAATTCGGACAGCCCGGCGCTATACACATCGGGCACCGGCAAGCCGACCAGATCGAGCACTTCGCCGATGCCGTTTTCTTCGAGCGTCACCGTGTCGGCTTTCTCCGCCGAGAAGCAGATGCCTTTCAACTGCCAGCCGAGCAGCCGGCGCAACTTGTCTTTCGCGGTGACCACGGCGACCGCCGCGCCCGCTTCGGCGGCAGCGGCAAGCAAGGTGCCCGCGCGCAGATAAGCGGGGTCGTTCATCATCACTTCCGCGCCCTCGCCGCCGTTCGCGTCCGGGTCCCAGAAGTAGTTGCCGCAGATCCCGTGCACCGATGGCGGCACGCCGCACACGATCGACAGATTGTTCGGGTTGGTGAACGACGGGATCACGCAGTCGCCCTTGAAGGCGCCGCCGCCCTTGAGCATCTTGCCGATGAACGGCGCGACGCCCGCCGCGACCGCCGCTTCGAGATAATCGAATTCGCAGCCGTCGACGCACACCACCACCGTCGGTTGCGAGGGCAGCCGGTAGCTGCGGCCGTTGACTTCGATCGTGCGTTCGCTTGTGCTGGTGATCGTGCTCGTGTTTGCCATCGTTACCTTCCATGCGTGCCGGGCACGCGCGTTGTAGTCAGTTCGCTGCAACCATCTCAATCGTTCGATGCCGCTGGCATCCGCACCACGTCCAAGGGCCCCGCCGGTTCGCACGCCGCGTGAGCGCGCTGCAAGCCGCCGTTCACATGCGCATGCATCAGCGCCGCGGCATGCTCGGCGTCGCGCGAAGCCAGCGCCTTCAAGATCGCGCGATGCTCGGCAAGCGAGCGCTCCATTGCATCGGCATGCACCACCAGCGCGGCACGTCGAAACAGACTCAATTCGCACACCAGCCGCCGGTACGTTTCATACAGCTTCGAATTGCCCGACGCCGCCACCAACGCATCGTGAAACGCCACATTCGCGCGTGCATAAGCATCGTGATCCTGGTCGTCGAGCGCCGCGCGCATCGCGTCGAGCCAGTCGCGCAACACCGCGAGCTTGCGGGCATCGATACTCGCCGCCAGCATCCGGCACGCCGCCTCTTCGAGCACCGCGCGCACCGCGTAAATCTCATCGGCTTCGGCCAGCGATACCGTCCGCACGAACACGCCGCGATTCTTCTCGGTACGCACGAGGCCGGCCTGCTCCAGCGCGCGAAACGCCTCGCGCACCGGACCGCGCGACACCTGCAGACGCGTGGCCCAGTCGGCTTCGTTGAGCTTGTCGCCGGGCGCGAGCGCCCCCTCGATGATGTGCCGTTCGATCTCGTCGCGAACCAGCGTCGTGAGCGAATGCCTGCGCACAACCTCAATCGGATCGACAGAAGCAGTTTGCATATATTCGGTCATTTTGACAAATTTCGCCACATCGATATGTGTATGAGCTTGCGCGCCGTCATGGCGCGCAAACACAACTATCAGGGTTCGGGCGTCAGTCGACCCGACGGCGCGGAACGCGCGCCGCGATCAGCAGCAGCGCAGCGAGCGAGACCAGCAGAAGAATCAGCGACAGCGCGGAGGCCGGCAGGTAATAACCGCGCTCCACCTGGCCGACGACCACGATCGGCACCGTCGCGAATCCGGGCGGATACACGGTCAGCGTGGCGCCGAGTTCGCCGAGCGAGAGCGCGAAGCCGAGCGCGAGACTCGCGCGGATCGCCGGCACCAGTTGCGGCAGCACGACACGGCGCAGCACCATCGAAGGCGGCGCACCGAGGCTTGCCGCGGCTTCGCGCAGAACTGTCAGTTCCGGGCGCAACGCGGCGGCCGCGCAGCGGTAGCAGAACGGCAACACCAGCGCGAGCTGCACGAACACGACGATCGCCGCGGAGCTCGACAGGTCGAACGGCCGCTTGTGATATGCGATCAGCACCGCGAGCCCGAGCACTACGCTCGGCACGCCGTTGGGCATCATCGCGATGGTATCGACGATCGCGCCGAGGCCACGGCGGTCGCGCCCTTCGAGCGCCAGCGCGAGCCACAGGCCGAGAATCGTGCCGAGCACCGCGACGCCGATACCGATTTCGAGGCTCGTGGTGATGGCGTCGAAGTCGCTCGAACCGAGACGCTCGAACCAGCGCATGCTGAAGCCATCGGGCAGGATCGTGCCGGACCAGTGCGCGGCCACGCTCGACAGCGCGACGACCAGCACCGGCAACACGAACAGCCAGAAGCACAGCAACGCGGCAAAGCCGAGAAACAGGCCGCCGAGCATGCGCACCACCAGACTGCGGCGCACCGGCCGCGCTTTCTTGTGCATGACCGGCAAAACGGTCGGGTCGAGTTCAACGGCCATGGCCCGCTCCCTTCACCTTGCGACGGTTGACCTGGCGGTACAACGCGTACAGCGACAAAGACATGATCAGCATCACGACCGCGCCGGCGGCGGCGGTAGGCAGATCGAGATCGACGGTGGCGGAACTGTAGATCGCCACCGGCAGCGTGATCAGATGCGCGCTACCGAGCACGAGCAGAATGCCGAACTCATTGAGCGTCAGCAGAAAGCACAGGATCGTGCCGGCGGCGATGCCCGGCCACGCGAGCGGCAGGATCACCTTGAACGCGACCATCCACCCGCTCGCGCCGAGGCTGCGGGCGGCTTCGATCAGACGCATGTCGAGCGTGGCGAACGAAGCCAGCGTAGGACGCACGACGAACGGCGCGTAGAACACCACTTCTGCGAGAATCACGCCGCCCACGCCGAACAGGAAATCGAGCGGCGGGTTCTGCAGATGAAAGAGCCGCTGCAAGCCGATGCTGACGGAGCCCTGCGAGCCGTACAGAAAGATCAGCGTGAAGGCGACCAGAAACGATGGGAACGCGACGAACAGTTCGAGAAAGCGCGTGATCATCCGCGCGCCGGGAAACGGCTTGAAGAACAGGAGCGATGCCAGCGCGACGCCGAGCAGCGACGCGAGCCCGGCGCTGGCGAACAGAATCCACAACGTCGTGCCGATCACGCCGCTCGTTTCCGGGTTACTGAAGAACGCCGAGTAAGCGTGCAGGCTCAAGCCATGTGGCCCGGTCAGACTCAGCAGCACGAGACGCACGAGCGGATAGACGACCAGCGGCCCGAGCACCACCACCAGGATGAACAGCAGATGCCATTGCGCGGCGCGTTCGCGGCGCTTCACCGCGGCCGTGTGCGAAGCGGCGCTGGCGCTGCGGCGCACGTCGGCTGCGGCATCGGCGGCGGCCGAGCCGAGCGGGTTCGGCGTATCAGGGGTTGATAAGGACGACATCGTCAGCCTCGTAACGCAGGGAAATACGCGCGCCTTTCTCCGGCATCATGCCGTGGCCGCGCTGCATGGTGACGAGCACCGGCTCGTTGGGCATGGCGTCCAGCGCGACGGATACCGACAAAACCGCGCCATACCATTCGACCGAGGTGATCGCGCCGTGCAACTGCCCTTCGCCGAGCGGCACGACACGCAACGCCTCCGGACGCAGACAGGCCACGCGATCGCGCTCGTTGTAGCGTGCGTCGTCCATGCTGAATGCGACCTGCGGCGGCAGCAGATTGGCCGCGCCCAGATAACGCGCGACGAAGCCGTCGGCCGGCGTGTCGTACAACTGCTGCGGCGTGCCGAGTTGGGCGATGCGGCCTTCGCGCATCAACAGCGTGCGGTCGGAGAGCACCAGCGCGTCGTCCTGATCGTGCGTCACGCAGACGATCGTCAGATTCGGCAGGCGCTCGTGCAGCGCCTTGAGTTCGGAACGCACCGACGCGCGCAGATTGGCGTCGAGTGCGGAAAGCGGTTCGTCGAGCAACAGTACATCGGGTTCGATCACGAGCGCACGCGCGAGCGCCACGCGCTGCTGCATGCCGCCCGACAACTGCGCGGGCATCACGTGGCCGGCGTCGCCGAGTTGCACGAGCTTGAGCGCGTCGGCGACGCGCCGTGCGACATCTTTGGACGGCGTGCGGCGCGCGCGCAACCCGAAGGCCACGTTCTCGAACACCGACAAATGAGGAAACAGCGCATAGCTCTGAAACAGCAGACCGAGATTGCGCTTGTGCGGCGGCACGTGCGTGAGATCGTGACCGGCCACGGTCAGCGTGCCGGCGAGCCCGTCCGCTTCGATAAACCCGGCGATGAACCGCAACAACGTCGTCTTGCCGCAACCGCTGCGGCCGAGCACGGTGAGCAATTCGCCGCGCTGAATGGTCAACGACAGATCGTCGAGCACCGTGCGCGAACCGAAGCGCACCGTCAGATGATCGATCTGCACGCCGCCCGGCGTAGTCGAATGCGCGGCATCGAGCGCGTCCGGTGCGGCGCCGAGCGCGCCTGGTTGAGCAAGACTGGCGGTATTCACCGGGTTCATCCTCCAACTTGATTAATGCTGATGCGGCGCCGCCGGTTTGCCTTGGGCGCCGCCTGATTCTGCGACGTCACGCGGCCTGATGACCGCGTGAGGTCGATGAAGCTACGACTGGCGCCTTACTTCGGTTTGACCACTTCGATCTGCTTGCCCGACGAACCGATCACATCGTTCTTCCAGCGCGTGGTCCAGTCGGCCTTCTTCGTCATCACCTGATTCCAGTCCACCGGAATCAGCTTCACACCCGCGATAGCCTTCTTGACGGCTTCGCCGTTCTTGCCGGTGAGCGGCACGTCGGTGCGGCCCGGAATGCCGAAGATGTCCGGCACCTTCGCCTGCACTTCCGTCGACATCAGGTAGTCGATCAGCTTCTTGCCTTCCGCCTGGTTCGGACCGTTCTTGATCAGGCCGATCGCATACGGCAACTGGAACGTGGTCGGCTGGCCGCCTTCATGTGAGAGGAAAATCGGCTTGAGCGACAGGCCGCCGTTGGCCGCGTCGTCCAGATCCATTTGCAGGTCGCCGTTGGCGACCGCGATTTCGTTACGCGAGAGCAGCACGTCGAGGTAGCCCGTGCCCTTGGTGTGGAACTTGGCGCTGTTTTCGAGCTTCTTCAGATAATCGAACGCCTTGTCTTCGCCCATCAGCGACGAGGTCAGGATGATCACCGCCATGCCGTCGCCCGCCGTGGCCGGGTTCGAGTAGGCCACCTTGCCGCTGAAGTCCGGGTGCAGCAGGTCGGCAAAGGTCTTCGGCTGGTTTTTGGTGACTTCCGGGTTGATCGCGAACGAGAAGTAGTTGTTCACGAAGGTCGCCCACGCACCGTTCGACGCCTTGGCGATCGCCGGCACGTTCTTGTAGTTGGCGCTCTGATAAGCCTGCAGCAGGCCGCTCTGGTCGGCTTGCTGGATGAACGGCGGCAGCGTGACGAGCACGTCGGCCTTCGGCTGATCTTTTTCGATGGTGGCGCGGTTCACCACTTCGCCGCTACCCGCCGTGACGATGTTGACCTTCACGCCTTCCTTCTTTTCGAAGGCCGGCAGCACGTCCTTGTAGAGGTTCTCGAGGCCATCGGCGGTGTACAGCACCACGGCGTCGGCCGCGTGTGCCTGCATGGCCGTGGCGCCGAATGCTGCCGC
Organism: Paraburkholderia phytofirmans; assembly: GCF_046028095.1. Lineage (GTDB taxonomy): Bacteria > Pseudomonadota > Gammaproteobacteria > Burkholderiales > Burkholderiaceae > Paraburkholderia > Paraburkholderia phytofirmans_A. Next base: position 830,907 of record NZ_JAQQDJ010000003.1, on the reverse strand, counting down.
GGCGACCAGCGCCGGCAGCAGTTTGCGTGCGAGGCCGGCCGTGGCGTGAAGGGAATTCGTCTTTGTCATGTCGCTTTCTCCGAAAGGCAAAAAACCAGACGGTCGGGGGATCCCGATACCTGTTGTGATTGAATTGTGACTGAGCGGCGGTAGCGCCGCGCCGCTTGCGTGTTGCCCGCATCAAGCTGTCGTGCAGATTCATGCGGATTGCAGATTGCCAACAACTTTGCTGCTCTCTTGTCGCCTCTTTCCAGCCTGACTCACAGCCCCGCTACGACACTCGCGCCGCCGGCCATGCCTGAATGGGCACGGCAAGGATCACAGGTTTCCATGACAACGCCATGACGATTCTGCCGATTTCCAAAAAATGACACAATTCGCCAATAATATCCAAATCGAACTTTTGATTGCCCGGTGTGGACTGCGCTCGTTCAGATAAGGACGAAGGCTCGCGCGACGGCCGGAACCGAACCGGTCCGCCCCACCTCACAGCCTGTGCGCCGACTCATCGCGATCCTACATGGCGAAAATGACGATGTATGCGTGGCGCTTCGCGGTAGCGCAAGTTCGTGGCGAAGGTCGCCTTTGCCACGAACTTGCGCTACCGATGCGCCGCGCCTGTGGGCTGGTTCCGATCGACGGCGCGTATTGTGCCCGGCCAAGCGGAATATTGCAGCGGATGGGGATAGTGGCAACGCGGCGCCTGTGTTGCATCGGCGCGATCGAGGTGAACGACCGCAACACGCGAGCTGCGGATCGGCCGCACGTTCAAGCGGCTCGGCATTCGATGCAGGTACGCCCGCCGCCACAGGCAGTCACTGCGCGGCGCTCAGGCGATCAGGATTTCCGGACCATGCGCCGCGATCGCCTTGCCGAGCGCTCGCTCGGGCGCCAGCTCCGTCACCAGGTAGCGCGCCGACTCGATGCCGTTGATGCGCACCGGCGTCACACGGCCGAACTTTGAATGATCGGCGACCACCACCACCATGTCCGCCGCGGCGATCATGCGGCTGCGCACCTCGGCGGCCATGCGGCTGTAGTCGGTCAGATAGCCGTCCGGCGAAATCCCGCCCGCGCCGATGAAGGCGAAGTCCGCGTGATACTGCGTCAGTTGATGGACGGTATCGAGCCCGAAGGTGGCGTCTTCGATATCGGACAATTCGCCGCCCAGCAGCGTGATGCGGTTGTCGTTGCGGCGGCCGAGCAGCAGCGCGATCCGCCAGTCGTTCGTGTACACGGACAAGCGATGCCGGTCGAGCAACGCCCGCGCCACCGCCTGCGTGGTGCTGCCCGAATCGATGATCAGGGACGCGCCGTCCGGCACGAACTCCGCCGCCCGCTCGCCGATGGCGCGCTTCGCGCCGGCATTGGCGGCTTCGCGTGTATCGAGGTCGGGCTCGCGCCGGTCGCTCGACAGCGCGCCGCCGTGAGTCGTGACCAGCAGGCCGCGCCCGGCCAGCGCGTTCAGGTCACGACGGATGGTCTCGCGCGACACGTTCAGTTCGCGCACCAGCTCCGCGACCGAGAGCGCGCCGGTTTTGGCGACTTGCGCCAGGATGTATTGGTGACGTTGTTCTGCGAGCATCTATAAAAGGCCGGAAGCCGGCACGCTTGGGTTTCGCCACGGTTGGAGAAGGCCGGGGTATTGTATTACGCGTGGCGCGGCGATGCTCCCCTCGCCGCGCTTACCTGCTAACCTGAACGCCCTGGCCGTGCGCGAATGCCCCTCGATAGAGATGGACGCCGCGTGGTCCGTCAACCGAACTGCCGATGCCGCCACTGTTTCGCCGTCTACTGTTGCTGTTCCACGCGCTGCGTTACGGCGCGCGCCTGATCTGGCTTGCCGCGCCGCAAGACCACAAACTGCACTGGATGATCGAGCTGATCGGCCGCTTGCATACGGCCGAACGTAGCGGCAAAAGCCTGAGCGGCGTGCTGCCGGCACTCGGGCCACTGGCGGGCCGGTTCGCGCAAACGCTGGCCGAGCGGCCCGAACTCGCGAGCGGCACCTTGCACGACGCCATCGACGCGATCGATCACATGGAAGCCCCGTTGCCGCCGCACGAGTCCGAACAGGCGCTCGCGCGCGCTTTCGGCAGGCCGCTCGCCGCGCTGTTCAGCGCCGTGGATCTGGTGCCGGTGCGCGGCGGCTTTGCCGAACAGACGCATCTCGCGCGGCTGCTCGCGCCGGTGAACGGCCATCACGAAGTGGCGATCAAGCTGGTGCGCGCCGACCAGTTGCAACAGATCGGCGACGAACTCGCGCTGCTGCGCTGGGTCGCGCGCTGGCTGGAGAAGTTCTCCGGCACCGCGCGCCGCCTGCAACTGCGCACGCTGGCGCAGACCTTCACGGACGACATCCTGCGCCGCTTCGATCTGCGCGCGGAAGCCGCCAATCTCAGCCAGACCGGCCATCATTTCGACGGCGACAAGCGCATCGTCGTGCCGGACGTGATCTGGGATCTCTGCACCGCCTACACGCTGACCATGCAACGCGTCAGCACCTTGCCGGCGAGCGATCTGCCCGGCCTGCACGCGCATCAGATCAAACTCGCGCCGCTCGCCGCGCATGTCGTCGAAGTGGTGACCGAGCAGGCCTTCGAGCACGGCTTCTTTCACGCCACGCTCGACGCGCGCCGCGTGCGCGTGAGCATCGAACCGGACACGCTGGGGCGCCTCGTGCTGGCGGAATTTTCGATCATGTCGAGTCTCTCGACCGGCGAGCGCGAATTCTTCGTGCACGGCGCGACCGCGCTGTTCGACCAGGACTACGGGCGGCTCGCGGAAATGCATCGCGATGCCGGGCACGTGCCGCTCGACACGCGCGCCGAGGTGCTCGAAGCCGAGTTGCGCACGCGCGCGGAAGCGCATTTCGCGGCCGAGCCGGAAGACCGTTCGGCGGGTTCGCTGTTTCATCATCTGCTGCATGCGGTGCAGCCGTTCGAGGGCGCGGTGCCCGGGCGGCTCGCGACCGCGCAGCGCTCGTTTCATCAAGCGGAAATGCTGGCGCGCGCGCTGCATCCGGGCGTCGATACGTGGAATATCACGCGCGGGGTGCTGGCGGATATCGCGCGGCGCGACGTCGATCACCGCGGCTGGCTTAGACGGATTGGACGCGAGTTGCCGCATCTCGCGCATATGCTGCCGCGCGTGCCGCAACTGGCGGTTCGCTATCTGCAGCACGAGCACGATCGCGCGCGCACGCCACGGCAGAGTGCGCAACTGATGGCGGAGATCGGCCGCGAATACCGGCGCACGCGTGTGCTGCTGTGGGCATGCGCGGTGTGCGGCGGCGTGCTCGGCGCGGGGACGGTGCTGTTGATGTGGTGATTCGTGGTGATTCGCATCGGTTCGCGGTTCAAACCATACTCTGACTCTGCTAATGCGTTTGGCCGATTGCAGTTTCGAGCAAGACGCGCATTGCGTCTCCCGACAAGATGGCGGCTTTTCTCTTAACCCTTGCCGATGCTCGCTTCCTTTATCGCCGCTGTTTTCGTCGTGTTGTGGTCGACCGGTTTCGTGGTCGCCCGCGCGATCACGCCGTACGCGGATCCCAACCTGTTCCTGCTTGCGCGCTTCGGCGGCACGGCGCTGATATTTGCGCTGGCTGCGCTATTTGCGCGCGCTACGTGGCCGGGCGGGCGCGACTTCGCCAAACATCTGGTAGCGGGTGCGCTGCTGCAAGGTGTCTATCTCGGCGCGGGCTACTGGGCCGTCGCGCAAGGCTTGAGCGCCGGTGTGATGGCTTTGCTCGGCGCGCTGCAACCGCTCGCGACGGCCGCGGTCGCGGCGCCGCTCTTCGGCGAGCGCTTGTCGCGGCGCGGCTGGACCGGCATGGCGCTCGGCCTCGCTGGCGTCGTGCTGGTGCTCGAACCGAAGCTGATGGCGGCCACGGCGCCGACGCCGCACGGCAGCGCGCCCACCTGGCTGGTGGTGCTGATCTCGATCGCCGCGATCGGCGCGATTACGGCGGGCACGCTGTTCCAGAAGACTTCGCTTGCCAAGGCCGATATCCGCAGCGCGAGCGCGGTGCAGAACTTCGGCGCCGCGCTGGTGGCGGGCATGCTTGTGCTCACGCTCGGTGAACATCGCTGGATAGCGTCCGCCACGCTGTGGGGATCGCTCGCGTGGGGAATCGTGATGCTCTCCGGCATCAGCGTGACGTTGCTGGTGTGGATGATCAGACGCGGCGATGCGGCGCGCGCGACTGCGCTGATGTTTCTCGCGCCGCCGCTTGCCGCGCTCGAAGGCTATGTCGGCTTCGGCGAGACGCTGGTGCCGCTGCAGATTGCGGGGTTTGCGGTCGCGTTGGTGGGGGTGTTGCTGGCGCGCTCGTGATGGGCGGGCTCAAATTTAGCGGCATGGGTCTGGTGCGCGGCGCGGTCGCAATGCGCGGCGCAGTCGCGACGAACCCCGCCGCGAATCAATCCGCCGTGTCCGCTCCGGCCGGCACTTTGGCGCGTGCCTTGCTGCCCGGCGCCGGCGCCCACGCCGGGCGGCTCTTGCGCGCCGAATCCACCACGGCGATGTAACGCCCAGCCCACGGCGTCACCTGTCGATCGCTTTTCAACACCCACAGCGATTTCCCCGATTCGACGAGCGCGACATACTCGGCGTCGAGAATGCCATAGTGATCGATAAACGAATTGAGCGACGCGGGAATGCGCACGCAACCCTTCGAATGACGCATGCCGAGCAGCGATTCGAGATGGTCGGGGTCGGTAGCGTGCATCTGGAAGCGCATCTGCGACATACCACCCTTGCCCCAGCCGCGCTCGCCCTGAGCCCAGCCGAGGTCGAAGATCCGCATGTCACGCTTGCCGTAGCCGCGAATATGATTTTCGTTCTGCGTGCCTTCCGAACGGAAATCCATGTTGGCCGGCGTATGCTCGAATACGCCGAGCGGCGTAATGAAGTGGTCGTATTCGCCCGGCAGCCCGGTCGAAACCGGCGACGCGCCGATCATCTGCCAGGTGTCGGCAGGCGCCGCGCGAAAATAGATAAAGAGCGCCTGCACGTTGGCATTGCGATCGACCAGCACGACATACTCGCCCGACAGATCGCCGAGCATGTGCGCGCCGAGCACGGCTTGCAGCCGGTTGGCATAGGCTCGCTGATCCGCGGCCGGCACTTTCAGCGTGCGCGTGACGTTCTGCGCGAACACGTCCCGCAGCATGAACGCGCGACGCGGATCGACCACGCCGGCGGCATCGGGCGCCGCGACAGCCGACGCATTGACGGCGGCCACCGGACGGTTCACCGCCTTTGGCGCCGACACCGCGACGGGCGCCGAAGCTGCGATCGCCGCGCCGCATGACGCCATGCAGAACGCGGCGCTCAACGCACGTGCCCAACGCCGCAAAGAAGACAATGCGCGCGCGATACTCCGCACGGAAAATCGATACGACATACACGACACGTCGCGCGGACGAGCGACCGACGCGAAAGACAGACGGTCCATTACAGGCTGGCCAGGCCGGTTGGTGTGGTTCATCGCGTGTTTGAGCAAACCTGATTATTATTGACTGCTCGCCGGCTCATGCGGCGCTCTCAGAACGAGGATGTTACTCAGCACATTGCGATCTGTCGATGAAGATTCGGCGAATCATTGATACCGCTGTAATAACTGGACATCTTTGCAGGTCAGTGCGGCAGATTCAAAGCGGCGCGAAGATGAATTGAACCCGGGCCGGTTACGGTTCGACATGTGCGCGAGCGCGCAAGGAGCAAAGAGGAAATCATGACGCAACACGATCCAGTCGCACGCCAGGCAAGCATCTCTGAAGAAATGCACATCAGCGCCGAGTTCGATGCTGAATATGAAATCGAGCGCCGCGTTACTTTTCTCGCGAATTATCTGCGTAGCAGCGGCCTGAAAACGTATGTGCTCGGGATCAGCGGCGGCGTCGACTCGACAACTTCCGGGCGGCTCGCGCAACTCGCGGTCGAGCGATTGCGCGCCGAACATTACGACGCGCACTTCGTCGCAATACGTCTGCCTTACGGTGAACAGAAAGACGAAGCCGACGCGCAGCAGGCATTGCGTTTCATTCGCGCGGACGAAAATCTCACCATCGATATCAAACCCGCAGCCGATGCCATGCTCGCCGCGCTGGATCAAAGCGGCTTGCTCTACAAGGACGAATCGCAACAGGACTTCGTGCACGGCAATATCAAGGCGCGGCAGCGCATGATCGCGCAATACGCGGTGGCCAGTGCGCGAGCCGGGGTGGTCATCGGCACGGATCACGCGGCCGAATCGGTGATGGGCTTCTTCACGAAGTTCGGCGACGGCGGCGCCGATGTATTGCCGCTCACCGGGCTCAACAAGCGTCGCGTGCGCGCGGTGTCCAAAGCGCTGGGCGCACCGGAAGCGTTAGCGCACAAAGTGCCGACCGCCGACCTCGAAATGTTGCGGCCGCAACGACCCGATGAGGACGCTTATGGCATTCCGTACGACGCAATCGACGACTTCCTGGAGCGCAAACCCGTGAGCGATGCGGCACGCGAGACTATCTTGCGCTTCTACGACGTCACGCGTCACAAGCGCGCGTTGCCGTACACGCCATTTGATTGGCCGGTGCAGACTAGCGGAGATTGAGAAAGGGATGGGTGTGCAGATGACGCACCAAATGCGCCGTGACTGTGCCGCGGCGGCTTGCCGGCTTACGAGCGCTCTTGTCGCGCACCGCGTTCAGGGTGAATCGAACGCGTTGGATTACTGAGCCGCCGGTGGTTCGTCAGTGAACAGATCGGCGCTGGCTTCCAGCGTCTGCCCGCCCAACTGCTTGCCGTGAATCTGCCGCGCGATCACTTCGCCGACATAGGGCACTTCGGCGTCCAGTTCAACCGTGGCGTACGCGCTGGGCTTGCCGGCGTCGACGACCTCGATGTTTTTCGCGTAATGCCCAAGTTCGTGCTTGAGGAACTCCCGCACTTCCTGCTCGCTGCACGATTCCGCGATATTGCGCACGATCAGGTTCATGCGGTCTACCCTCTGCGCGCGTTGCGATCCGCGGACTGCACGCGCACAGGGCGCAATGCGGCGCGCTGTTTCGCCTGCTCGGCAGCGAGTTGGCGGATCAATGCAGCGCCGGCGGCGCCCAAAGCGGCCAATGACAAATAGAATGCGATCATTTAATTCTCCCCTGCGAGTTTCGTCCTGTACTCAGGATAGCCACAGTCGACAGTAAAAGCGATGCAACACAGTGTCGTCAAAAAAACGGACTTAAATCTCGCCGTTAATGCACTGTACCTGAATAAGCGGCGTCAAAAATAGCAAAACAGCTGTTCATTTCCCGCTACAGGCCCGGCAAACGCACCGAACGCGGACGCTGAGCGCAACAACCGGGCCGCGACACGCATCGCCACGGCATCCTGCGGGGGACCTGCGCAAAAGGCGGACTGGTTGTCGCGATCAGTCCGCCGCTTGCACGTTGGCCGAGCTCACCCACCATGCATTCCTGCCCTGCGGCAGCTGAACCAGCACCGCGGACGGATCGTCGACGCCGTCGTCAGCGACTTCGCATACGGCCAGACCGTCGGGCAGGCGCTTCACCTCGCCGGCCGACTGGAACAGCGCAACACGTTGCGCGCTCAACGGCCGCAACTGGCGGTAGACGTCGAAGCTGATGGCCGCGGGCACGTCGCCGCGAATCTTCAGCGTGTCGGCCTGGCCGCAATGCACCGGCTCGGCGGCGAACACGACTGTGCTGCCGAACACGCAGCCGATAGAAAGCGCCATGGCGGCAAGACGTGAATGGATCATGATGATTCTCCGAAAACTAGATGGGGCCACGACCTGCGAGTTGCAAGCCGCGCAATTGAATAGATGCTACATGCGCGTAAAGGAAGCAAGCGCGAAGCAAGCGCGAAGCAGGCGCCGCACACAAGGCGGCCGGCTTCATGGCGGGTTGTCGCGGCCGGCGCCGTGACCGTTGTCGCCGCCGGTGGCCACGTCGAGCCGGCTGACGTCGCAAGACGTTTGACTGAAGCCCGAATAAACCACCGACCAGTTGCCGATAATCGCGGCTTGCGCTTCGGCGAGGCTCAGTTTGCCTTCGCAGACGCAGCGCTTGAGCATGACCGCCGCGCGCGCCTTGCGGCGCTCGCCCTGGTGGCCTGCCCACGGCAGAAGATCGAGATTGGCGGGCGCGTCCGGCGAGCCGCCCAGCACGATGGGCACGCGGCGGTCGAGCGCGAAGGTGGCGCCGTTGTCCGCGTCGATGCCGCGCGCGGCGAGCATGCGGTCTTTGTGCGCCATCAGTTCGTCGAACGGCGGCGCGACTGTGTCCGCGTAACCGGGACGGCAAATCGTGTCGCCGACCGATTGCTGCGTGACGCGTTCGTCGAGCATGCCGGCGTCCTGCGCGCGAGCGTCACCCATGCGTAGCATCACCAGTGCGGTGAAGCCGAGCGCGAGCGCAAACCGCGTATTGCCGAGGGGACGCGCAACGCCGCGCCAGCGCGCGAGCGCCGGCAAAGCCGTGTTGTACGTACTGCTGGTCGCGTCGCTGGAATACTCGGTGCGACGCCTGTCTGCAATGCCTGCGTTCATTCGTCGGCGCGCCGGGAGCGGCACGCAATAGTTCAATTCGCAGACTAATTAAAACACATTCAATATGGGTAAGTAAAAAAGCCTGCCTATGCGCGCCCGTGCATAGGCCGCGTTTAGCGGATTTCACAGGCTGAAGAAACCGGCGGCGCCATCGTTCACGCGTCGCCAGTCCCAAGCGCCTGATTGCCAGTCGCCCTCGCGATGCCAGGGCATCCCGCACGCGCCACGTCTGCGACGCGGCGCGATGCGTCAATCCGCCGCTACTGCGGCACACGCGCCTGCAATGCCCGAATACGAAACAGCGCCTGCGTGTTGGACACCGTCGTGTCGTACATCTTCGCGAGATCGGCCTTCAGCGCGGTGCGCGATCCGCCGTCGAGATAAACCATATGCCCCGACGGATAAAAGCGCGCCGACAGGTTCTGCCGGACCTGCTGGCTGAGCAGCGGCATTTGCTGCAGATCGAGCACGGTCTGATAAAACGGCGTGACGAAATCGAAGAAGCCGTTGGCCGACAGCACCTTCAGGTCGGGATTGAGGGCCATCACGGCAGCCAGGTCGCCGGCGGTGTACAGAATGATGTTGCCCTTCGAGTCGACGCCCTTCTGCGCGCCGGTCGGATCGATGTGACTGAAGTCCCAGTACTTGAAGGCCTGGTCGTTCAGATCGGTGAACGACGAATTCGACGTGTATTTCAGCTGCTCGTTCAGATACACGTTCCACATCGTCGTGTAGACGCCGGTCACCGCCGTCATGGTCGGGTCGTTGCCGCCGGAATTCGGGTCGATCTTGCCGGCAATGCCCGTGCCGATCGCCGTCACACGGCCGTCGTACTCGCCGAGCGCAAGCCCCTTGGATTTCAGCAGCGTGGTGAGGAACAGCGAATTGCCCCGGCTGTCGTACGAGGCGACATCCAGACTCCACGCGAGCAAAGTCGTTTTGTCGATGCCCGTGTATTCGCTGAGCTTTTCGACCGTTGCCGAATCAGTGGTCGGAAACTTACGCAGCGCGGCCAGATAGTCCGTGCGCGCGAACTGCGCGACTTCTTCGGCGAACGTGCCGAGGTCGGTCGGCCGCGGCGCGATGCCGAGCTTCTTGTGATACCACGCGTCCGCCGCCGCCGTGGGCAGCGCGCCGACCGGGTTGCCGGCCTGGGTGTAATCGAGAATCGACGATTGCAGCGTAATGCCGTTCAGATCCACGCCGTCTTCATGCAGGCGGTACGCCAGCACGCAACTGCGCGCCGTGCCGTACGACTCGCCGAACAGGTACTTCGGCGAATTCCAGCGGTTGTTCTTCGTCAGAAAACGCTTGATAAACTGCTTGATCGAGTCCGCGTCCTGGTCGACGCCCCAGAAGTCGCGGTTCTTCTTCGGCGCGATCGCCGCCGAGTAGCCGGTGCCGACCGGGTTGATGAAGACGAGGTCGCTCTTGTCGAGCAGGCTGTCCGGGTTGTCTTCCATTGAATACGGCGCGGGCGGCGTGAAGCTCGGCATCGAGGTCTTGATGCGGCGCGGCGCGAACGATCCCAGCAGCACGAACACCGACGACGACCCAGGCCCGCCGTTATAGAAGAACGTGACCGGCCGGTTTTCTTCCTTCTGATTGTCCTGCGTGAACGCCACGTAGAACATGCGGGCTTCCGGCTTTGAACTGCTCGGGTCGACGATGACGAGGTGGCCCGCCGTCGCCGTGTAGTCGATCTTGTGTCCGCCGATGGTGACCGAGTGATGCGTGATCGCCGCGCTTTCATCGGTTTCGGTCACGGAATCGTCCGGCCCGTTGCCGTAAGCAACCGGGTCGAAGAACGGCTGGTCTTTGGCCTTGTGCGGCGCGCTGGCCGGCGCGGGCGCGGGTGCCGGCGCCGATGCGCCTGAAGCATGCGAATTGTGCGACGGCTGCGGACTAACAGAAGCTGACTCGGTATTCGTCATGATCGCTCCATGGGTTCGTTCACGTCTTTTGTGCCGCCCCGAAGGACTTCCTTCGGGGCGCGTGCTGCAGACTATAGTGCGGCCGCCACCTTCTGACCATTGGGACTGCCGAGCCCCGTGCAGGCATCCCAACCCGCGGATGCCGCAAAACTGCCGTTGTTGCCTTGCGTGATGTCGTTGCACGCGCCCGTCGCCTTATACAGCTTCGGGTTGATGAAGCCGGCCGGCTGCCCTTTCGCCGCATTGATGCGCGCGATCAGCGCGGCCCACAGCGGCGCGACCGCGCTGGTGCCGCCGACCACCGTCTGCGTGCCGTCGATCAAGACACTGTAGCCGGTCACCGGCGAAGCGTCGCCCGCCACGTCCGGCACGCCGCGCCCGCCGAGCGCTTTCTTGCCGCCTTTCGTCGACGTGGCGGACAGGCCCTTCTGCCACACCGGCACAGGGAAAGCCTGGCTCACGCCGCCACCGGTCGCACCGCCCTGCGCGCCGTCGTTCCAGACCGCCTCGTGCGAGATCGAGATGCCCGACGCGGTGAGGCTCGTGCCGCCGCAGGCCAGCACATAGGGACTCGACGCCGGGAAGTCGACCTGATCGCCGCTGCCTGCGCCGTCGCTCGAACCACTGTCGCCCGACGCCGCGCAGACCGTCACGCCAAGCGTTGCCGCCGACTGCAGCACGCTGTTGAAGGCCTGCAACGACTGGCTGGTCCAGTTCGACTCCGGGCCGCCCCAACTGATCGAAATCACCGAAGGCTTGTTGGTCGTGTCGTGCACCGCGCGGCTCACCGCGTCGATAAAGCCGGCGTCGCTGTTCTGCGTGAAATACACCGCGATCTCCGCCCCGGGCGCGATCGCGCCGACAATTTCAATGTCGAGCGTGACTTCGCCGTCCGGCCCGTTCGGATCGCCGGTGGGCTGGTTGCTGCCCTGATCGACGCCGACCGACTTTACCTTGGGCGAGGCGACGCCGAGGCTCGCGAAATAGGATTTGAGATCGCTGGCGTTATACCCGCCGCCCAGCTCGATGATGCCGACGCACTGACCGCCGCCGTCGCCTTGCGGAAAATGGTAGAGCGACGCGAGCTGCGGCGGCGTAAACGAAGCCTGATGACCGCGAGCCGGCTGGAACGGCGGCCGGATGCGAAAATGCGGCCGCGCCTGCGGACGGTTGTCGAGGCCGAGCACGGCCTGCACCACGCCGTGCAGATCGTCGGGCACGCTGATCGTGCCGGTGCGGCCGCGGAACTGGCCAGACGTGTGGTGTTCGTAATGTTCGAGCTTGACGGCGAAGGCGTCCTGGAACTGCGCAATCGTGCCGCTCAGCAGGACCGTGCGCGCGGCCGGATCCTCGCGCACCACCGTCAAACCGTGTGCGGTGGCGAAGGCCTTGACCTTGGCGATGTCGTCCGGCGCGGCGCCGTAGTCTTTGGCGAGCGTCTCGCGCGACAGCGGCTTGACGCTGGGATCACCCGCTTCGATCTTGCTCATCAATGCGTCGAACTGCGCCTGCTGCTGACGGCGCAACATGACGAATACTTCGATCCGCTCCGCGGGATCGCATTGCCCCACGACTTTCGAACCCTGTTCCACTGTTCGCTCACTGCCGGGCAGCGGTTGCTTATTGACCATGGTGTCGACTCTCCAGTTAGCGTGACGGCGGGCTCCAAGAGTTGGATCCACGCGCCACGCGCCTTTCACAACCTCATCGCCTGAAGGCGGCGGCGAGTTTGCTGTTTCAAGGACGTCAATCGGTCCGACCAATCCATTCAAACACAGTTCCGGCGTGTGCGGCAGTTGTCCGAATGGCTAACGCCGCGCGGCCTCGATGCCCATCTTTCGCCGCTCGCGCTATGATGCTGCAGCGGCAATCCAGCCGTTACGTTGCCTCGCGCGCCGTCCGCGCGCACGATCAAAAGAATCAGAGGAAGCCCCATGTCAATTTCGATGTATCAAGCATCACTGCCCGTGTTGATCCGCGGCCTGACGAACCTGCAGGTCATTCTGGGCAAAGCGGAGGCGCATGCCGCCGCGAAACAGATCGAGCCGACGGTGTTCACCACCGGCCGGCTCGCACCGGACATGCTGCCGCTGACGCGCCAGGTCTATATTGCGAGCGACACCGCGAAGGGCTGCGCCGCGCGTCTGGCCGGCGTCGAAGCGCCGAAGTACGAAGACGTCGAACAGACTTTTGAGGAACTGATTGCCCGCCTTCAAAAGACGATCGATTATTTGCAGGAATTCAATGCGGAGCAGATCGATGGCTCGGAAGAACGGCCGATCACGCTGAAGCTGCGCTCGGGCCCGGTCGAGTTCACAGGCCAGTCGTATCTGCTCGGTTTCGTGCTGCCGAACTTCTATTTCCACGTCACGACGGCGTATGACATTCTGCGTCACAACGGCGTGGATCTCGGCAAGCTCGACTATCTCGGCGGCATCAAGTAAAGCGCGAGCCCGCGCGGACTCGAGATTGGCGCGCAGCGGCAATGAGCGCTCAGAAAGAGATGCTCTTGGGGGCGGCAAAGACCCGCTCCCCGGCCGGCTCAAACGCGCGGCTGGAACGCGATGATCGCCATGCCGGCCAGCGTGAAGGCAACGCCGGCGGCGTCCCACAGCGTGGGCCGCACCTTGTCGACGCACCATAGCCAGGCAATCGCCACCGCCACATACACACCGCCGTAAGCCGCATATACGCGGCCCGCGGCGGTGCCGTGCAAGGTCAGCAGCCAGGCGAACAGCGCGAGGCTCAGCGCGCCCGGCACCAGCAGCCAGATGGAACCTCCCTCTTTTAGCCAACGCCACGGCAAGTAGCAGCCGATAATTTCGGCAATGGCGGTCACGGCATAAAGCAGAAAAGTTTTCATTGAACAGGAAAGCGAGTGATTGTGTTGCCACCAATAACGCATGGCGCTCTATTGGCTTTATTAACACAATCACTTTGCGTGCGGGCACGGCGCATGCGAGAGTCTTCGCACTTACCGTAATTGGCAATTACCAATCGTCATGAGCATTGCGTCACCCTGCATCGACATCTGCAAGTTCGACAGCAAAACCGGCTTCTGCATCGGCTGCATGCGCACGCGCGATGAATGCAAAAGCTGGAAGAAGATGAAAGACAAACATCGCCGGAAAATCATCGAGGACCGCTCGCGGCGCGAGCACAAGCTGAACAAGTAAGCGGCCGCTTCTGCGCGGTTCGCGGCCTGGCGGTCTGAAGACGCGCCGCCGAGGCGCGGGCCTTATCCAGCCAGAATCAGTCCAGCGAAAGCCGCAACGCAAAGCCGATCAACGCGGCCGAGAAGGTCCAGCGCTGCAGCGTCTGCGCAAGCGGATGGGCACGCATCCAGCCCGCGATCCGCGCGGCGCCGATCGCGTACATCACGTCGAAACAGGCGCCGATAGCGAGCAGCACCAGCCCGAGCTCGATCATCTGCAAGGCCACCGGCCCCGCCTCCGGGCGCACGAACTGCGGCAGCAGCACCGAGCAGAACAGCAGCGCTTTCGGGTTCAGCAAGTTGGTCAGCAGGCCTTTGACAAAAGCGGCCCGCAGCGGGCGAGATTCGACGCTTGCCGCAGCATCCGCGTTGGCACCCGCGGCAGCACCGCCGGGCAGCGCAAACACCGGCGAACGAAAAATCTGAATCCCCACCCACGCAAGATAAACCGCGCCGCCATAGCGCACCACTTCGTACAACCACGGCGCGCTGCGCAACAACGCGGCCACGCCGCATGCCGAGAGCGTGACGTGCGTCGCGCGCGCCAGACCGAGGCCGCCGGCAGCCGCGAAGCCGCTGCGCACGCCGCGTCCGATACTGGTTTGCAGCACCAGCGCCATGTCCGGTCCAGGCACGGCATACACCACGAAAAGCGCTGCGATATACACGGCCAGCAGATGTGCGGAAATCATCGGATTCTCCTGTTTTCAAGGCTCTATCTTGCTATCGTCGGCGGAGGGTTTGCTGGCGAATTACTGGCTGGGAGCCCTCACCCTTGGAGGAATGCGCTAATATTGCGGCCCGAGCACCGGCTTTCCTCCAATCGTCATTAGCACCACAGAGCCATGACAACCGACCTCGATAAAACGGACCGCGCGATCCTCGCCGCGCTGCAGAAAGATGGCCGCATGTCCAACGCGCGGCTGGCCGAAACGGTCGGCCTGAGCGAAACGCCATGCGCGCGCCGTCTGAAGCGCCTCGAAAACGACGGCTATATCGACCAGTACCGCGCGATGCTGTCGCGCTCCGCGCTCGGCTTCGGCGTGGTCGCCTTCGTCTACGTGCGCTTTGCCGTGCACGACCGAGCGGTGGCGACACGTTTCGAGCGCGAGGTGCAGGCCATCCCGCGCATCCTCGCGTGTCACAACGTGTCGGGCAGCGCCGATTACATCCTGCAAGTGGTGGCGCGCGACCTCGACGACTACGGCACGTTCATGCGCGACGAGATGCGCAGCTTGCCGGGCGTGACGTCGGTGGAGTCGGCGCTGTCGTTGCGCGAAGTGAAGGCCAACGGCGGCTTGCCGCTGTCCTGAGCGCTAACGTGGCATAGTCACCCCTTTGAAACGGCGCGAGCCGACAGTTGAATACGGAGTTCTCATGGATCACGAACAGGCGCGAGCCGAAGAAACCGCGGCAATGCAGCGCGTATTGACCGCGACGCAGCGCGTGCAGTCGGCGTTCGCGTCGCTGCAATCGCAATTTCCGCCGGCCGGCAGCGGCACGCCTTCGCAGTTCGCGCTGCAAACATTCGACGCCGCGCTGCAGGAACTCGAAGACGCACAAGCCGCGTTCGACGAACTGCTTGGCGATCTGCTCGACGGCAATCGTTGAGACACTTCGAGGTGCGCTTCGCCGTGTAGCGGACAGCGAAGCGCGTCCGAAAATCGGCGTCATCACCTAGTTACGCTCGCACGTCGTCGCGCGTCGCGAACGCGCGGCAGTTGCCTCGTGTTTTCGTCAGCGCGGGGCGCCGCATCAAGCCGAGTTACGCATGAGTCGTAGCCCGCAATATCGCTCAAGCCGCTCGCCACCAGCAGCATCGGGAAACACCCTTCATTAGCCTTTCTTTCCTGTCGCCACCGAAAGAAAACACGCCTCCCGCACCACAACGTGCCCTAACCCACACCCCATCAAAGAATATTTGCTTCGTTTAACGAAGCATGTTGACTTCCGCCTGCGGGAGTGCCTAAAATTCGCCGTCTTCACAAACGGGGCCCATGCCTTGGACACCAGCAGTAGTCGACTTTCGAACAGTTTCACTGCCTGACCGGCCCGACGCCCGCGCTTTATTTTTCTCAGCCGCCGTCTCGCCAGCAGGCAGACGGTGCGCGCCGCAGCAACTCTCTCCGTGCACCTTGATTAGCGCCATCCGGCCGCGCCGTGCTTACGCACATGCGTCTCGTCGAATGGCATCGCGTCGCGAGTATCCGCTCGCGGCAGCGTTCGCTCGCGCCGTTTCGATTCGTTCGAAATGCGGCGTGGCCTAACGCGTGGACAAACACGTGCGTACTGAACGCCGATAAGGAGCCGCCATGGACAGTGACAGTTATCCCATATGCCGCTTAGCTGCCGCTCAGTCACGACCGAGCCGGCAGGCAAAAAATCATTTGCTCAAGGAAAGCGAGTAGACCTCCTTCGCCGCGCGCCCGATGCGCCGCGCTCCGTGTCTGCTGGCTTTCCGCAATCCGCGTCAAGCCATACGCCCGGAGAAAAAAACATGTACCTCGCTATCCTCGTACCGACACTGCAGCAAACCCACACCCACAGCGACGCCGCCCTCGCATTGCACGGCATCAAGCCGCATTGGCTCACCGTTGCCTGGCACCGCGTCAGGGCGCTCGCTTTGCGTCCCGCTTCGCGTCCCGTCTCGCGGCCCGCTTCGTAATCACACACGCTCAGCGCGTCTTCGCGTTCCGCCCGTGCCGCCGCCCCGTTTGGCCGCGCACACCCGGCGGATCGTGAAGACGCCCCGCTCAATCCAATCAAACCTACTCAGGCGGCTAGCATGTCCACTCCAATCAACGTCTCACCACCGCGCAGCGCCGTTCTCGACGACGCGCACCTCGGCGACATCAAGGGCGCGCTCGGCACCATCGCCCATCACGACACGGGGGCGCGCAACAGCTGGTGGGCCCGCGTGCGCACGCTGCTCGCGATTCTCGGGCCCGGCCTCATCGTGATGGTCGGCGATAACGATGCCGGCGCCTTCGGCACCTACACGCAAGCGGGACAGAACTACGGCACCACCTTGCTGTGGACCATGCTGCTGCTCGTACCCGTGCTGTTCGTCAATCAGGAGATGGTGCTGCGTCTCGGTGCGGTGACCGGCGTGGGGCATGCGCGGCTGATCTTCGAGCGCTTCGGCAAGTTCTGGGGCGCCTTCAGCGTCGTGGATCTGTTCATCCTGAACGCATTGACGATCGTGACCGAGTTCATCGGCATTACGTTCGTGCTGCAGTTCTTCGGCATTTCGAAAGTAGCCGGCGTCTGCATCGCCGCGGCGGTGACCATGGCCGCGGTCAGCACGGGCAATTTCCGGCGCTTCGAACGCTTCGCCGTGGTGCTGTGTCTGATGAGCCTGTTGCTGGTGCCCGTGCTGGTGTCGATCCACCCGCCGGTCAGCCAGATGGCGCACGATTTTCTGATTCCGGGCTGGCCCGCCCACTCGAAACTCAGCGACGTGATGCTGCTCGTGATCGGCATTGTCGGCACCACCGTCGCGCCGTGGCAGTTGTTCTTCCAGCAGAGCTACATCGTCGATAAGCGCATCACGCCGCGCTTCATGAAGTACGAAAAGGCCGACCTGTGGATCGGTATCGTCTTCGTGATGATCGGCGCCGTGGCGATGATCTCGTTTTGCGCGGCGCTCTACGCGGGCAAGCCCGAATCCGGCCATTTCATCGATGCAGGCGGCGTGATCGCCGACCTCGAAAGGTATGCCGGCCGCACGCCCGCCGTGCTGTTCGCCGTGGCGCTGCTCGACGCATGCATCATCGGCGCGGCGGCGGTGTCGTTGTCGACCGCCTACGCGATCGGCGACGTCTTCAAGATTCGCCACTCGCTGCATCGCGGCGTGTCGGATGCGAAGGGCTTCTACCTCGTCTACTTCGGCATCGTGGCGGCCGCGGCGACGCTGGTGCTGATCCCGGGCAGCCCGCTCGGCCTTCTGACGGAAGCGGTGCAGACGCTCGCCGGCGTGCTGCTGCCGAGCGCGACCGTGTTTCTGCTGCTGTTGTGCAACGACCGCGCGGTGCTCGGACCGTGGGTGAACTCGAAGAAGCTCAACGTCTTCACAGGCGCAGTGGTCTGGGTGCTCGTCATGCTGTCCATCATTCTCACGGCTTCCGTCATGTATCCGGATATCACCGGCGAAGCGATGCTCGAAGTGCTCGCAGGCGGCACGCTGATGGCCATGGCAGGCTATGCGGCGACCGTCGTGGTCCGCAAGCTGCGGCGGGAATCTGGCAACACGGCGGCTCATGAAAGCGAGCTCAGGTTGTCGAAGGAAACGCGCGCGGCCTGGCGCATGCCGCCTCTGGACGAGCTGCCGGCGCCGCAACTGACGATGTCCAAGCGGGTCTGGATGGGCGTGCTGCGCGGGTATCTGATCGTGGCGGTCGCGCTGGTGATCGTGAAGGTCGTGCAGATGGCGCTGTTGCATTGAATCGATAACGCCCAGCCGCCGGCCGTTCCCTCCGGCGAGCGGCGGCCGGGTCGTGCGTCGTTCAATCAGTATCCGTTTCGATCACCGGCTCGCAGAGAATCGGAAAATTGACCGAGTTCGCGATATAGCACTTCTCATGCGCCACATGATGCAAGTGCGCGGCGAGTTCGACATCGCCGCCCGCGCGAATCACGACGCGCGGGCGCAGCACGATCTGCGAAAAACGGCCTTGCTTCGGATCGTCGAGCATGGTGCCTTCGGCGTCGTCGCGATACGCGGTCACCGTGATGCCGGCGTCCGCGCATAGATGCAGATACCAGAGTTTGTGGCAGGCGCTGGCCGAGGCAACCAGCAGATCTTCGGGATTCCAGCGGTTGGCGTCGCCGAGAAAGGCCGCGTCCGATGAACCTGGAATCTCGGGTTTGTTGCCCGCCGCTATCACATGATCGCGCCCGTAATCGCGGTAGCCGGAAGTGCCGCTTCCGCGATTGCCGGTCCATTGCACTGATACCTTGTATTTGTGCTCGCCGTACGCCATGCCCATCTCCTTGCTGTCGAATCGGATCTGCTTGCCGAGGCGTGCATTTTATCCGCGACGCTCACGCGATGGACGCGTCTGCCTTGCTGACTAATTCCGCGGCGCCGCCATGCCCTTGCCGGCGAAATTCGGCACGCGCGGGTCCGGGTTCGCGTTCAGGCTCGTGCCGTTCGCCCGCATGGTGTTGAGTGCGGGACCGGCCCTTAAGCCGCCCACCGTTCCCGCGCCCGGCGACATCGGGCTCATGCCGGCGGCCGTTCCAGGGCCCGTTCCCGCTGTGGCGCCCGCGTTGTTGGTCATGCCGGAAGGCGCGCCATTGACGGCAGCCGCACCGGGGGCGCCCCGCTGCGTGACCGCCTGCCCATTCACTATGGCGACGGAACCGATCATCAGCGCCGACGCCAGGATACTGCCCCTTACGATCTTCATAGCCCACTCCGTTACATCGTCGAATTGCGCGACCGCGAGGTCCGTGTTGCCGGCCGCTCAAATAGTAAGACGACGCCCGGCCCGCTTCGTTCGCCGCCGCCAAACCAAAGCTCGACGGACGATGCGCGATAATCGACGGCTTTCTTCACCGACTGCACCGATGACCCAAACCGCTTTCGCCCCCTTTCAGGATCTGGCCCGCACCCTGCTACCGCACGCTTACGACGACAACGGCGACGGTTCGCACGACACCTCGCATCTGCAACGCGTCTGGAAAAACGCCGCGGCCATTCAGGCGCAAGAAGGCGGCGACGCGCAGGTCCTGTTCGCCGCCACGCTGCTGCACGATTGCGTAGCGGTCGAGAAGAACTCGCCGCTGCGCGCGCAGGCATCGCGCCTGTCAGCGGAAAAAGCGGCACGCGTGCTGGCCTCGCTTGGCTGGCCGCAAGCGCAAGTCGAGGCCACCGCGCACGCAATCGAGGCGCACAGTTTTTCCGCAAACGTCACGCCGACCACGCTCGAAGCGAAAACGCTGCAGGACGCCGACCGTCTCGACGCGCTCGGCATGCTGGGCGTGGCGCGCTGCTTCTACGTCGCCGGACGCATGGGCCGCGCCTTGTACGATCCGGCCGATCCGCACGCAACCCAACGTCCATTGGATGACACGCGCTACACGCTCGATCATTTCCGCACCAAGCTGCTGAAACTATCCGCGGGTTTTCAAACGACGGCCGGCGCACGTCTGGCCAGCATCCGCCATGACCGCCTGCAACGTTTCCTCGACGAATTCAGCGACGAAATCTGATCGTGTAACCGCCCGCGCGAAGTCGTACAAATCCTTACAAAGCAGCACGCGACCCGTGTGCACCGGGCGCACTTTCGCGGCGTTATTGCAGGCATCTACCCGCGGAGTCCGCCATGAACACGAACCTCACTTCCAGCCAACCGCAACGCGGCCGTATTCATCCGCTGGTTGCCGGCGCGGCTGTCGCCGTCATCCTGGCGAGCGCAACCGGCATTGCCGCGATGACCGGTCTGCTGCCGGTCTCGCATGCCGTCACGGAACCCGCGCTGCCGGTTACCGCAACCGCGCCGCAGATCGTCAGCACACCGGTCGCGGCACCGCAACCGGCTCCGGTTCAGCAGACGGCACAACAAGCCGCTCCTGCCCGGCCGCCGGTTCATCATCCGCACCGCGCGACGCCGGTGGCCGCGCCGAACTACGCAAACAATCAGGGCTACCAGGCACCTTATGAAGCCGCGGCGCCGCGCCCGGTCGCCGCCGACCCGTACGCGGGCGAAGTTGTCGCCATCAATACGGTGCAGGCGCCCGAGCCGACCACGGGGCTCGGCGCGCTGGGCGGAGCGGTGGCGGGCGGGCTGGTCGGCAATCAGATCGGCGGCGGCCGCGGCAAGATTCTCACGACGATTGCGGGCGCCGTCGGCGGCGGCCTTGCCGGTAACGGCATCGAGCACGCGGTGCGCAAGCAGACCACCTACCAGGTCCAGGTCCGCATGCAGGACGGCAGCTACCGCAACTTCAGCTACCCGACGCAACCGGCCGTGCAGATCGGCCAACGCGTTCACGTCTCCGGCGATTCGCTTAGCGCTTCGTGAACCTGCGGCCGGCGTGCAAAAAGGAATAAGACGGCTCCCTCGCGCGTTATGATCAATCGTTACGCCAGAACGGCTGATCGCGCACGATGGAGCACGCCTACATCCACCTATTGCACCAGTTAGCCGGCCATCCCGGCTGGACGCTCACGGTCATCTTCCTGGCGGCGTTTCTGGAGTCCCTCGCCGTCATCGGCACTTTCGTTCCGGGCAGCACCGCCATGTTCCTCGCCGGCGCGCTGATCGGCACCGGCTCGCTGAGCCTCGGCTGGGCGCTGGTGTGGGCGGTCGTGGGCGCCATCGCCGGCGACGGCATGAGCTTCTGGATCGGCAGCCGCTACAAGGATCGGATCGTCCAGTTCTGGCCGTTCTGCAAACATCCCGAGGTGCTCGAGGCGGGCCACCGCTTCTTCCGCAAACATGGCGCGAAGAGCGTCGTGCTGGCGCGCTTCATCGGCCCCTTGCGGGCGATCGTGCCGGTGGTTGCAGGCATGCTGGGCATGTCGCCGCTGCGTTTTTACGCGATGAACGTGCTGTCGGCGCTGATCTGGGCGCCTGCCCATATCCTGCCGGGCATGATCTTCGGCGCCTCGGTGCTGCTGGCCGGCGCGGTGTCGTTCCGGCTTGTCGTGATCATCGCGCTGCTGGTGGGGATCGTCTGGCTGAGTTTTCGCGTCGCGCGGTTTCTGCTCTCGCATGCCAATGCGTGGTCGAGCGCGGCGGGTCAGCAATTGGGAAGTTGGGCCTGCCGGCATCCGGGCCCGTTCGGCCGTTTCGCGCGCAAGATGCTCGACCCCAATACACCGGACGCCAGCAGCCTCCTGCTGACGTCGCTGGTGGTGCTCGTGTCGGGCGCGCTGTTTTTCGGCGTGCTCGACGACGTTGCCAGCGGCGATCCGCTGACGCGAGTGGACGTCTCCGTCTATCACTTCCTGCAATCGGTGCGCACGCCCTGGAGCGACACCATTCTCGCCGGTCTCTCGACGCTCGGCAGCAGTTTCACGCTCGCGGCGCTGGTCGTGACGGTCACGGTGTGGATGCTGCTGGAGCGGCGCTGGCGCACCGTCGGCTACTGGCTCGCGGCGGTGGTGTTTTCCCAATTGCTGATCTACGTGCTGCAGTTCGCGATGCACCGCGCGCCGCCCAGTACGTCGATGATCGGCGCCTACGTGTTTCCGAGCAATCACGTCGCCGCAACCGTCATCGTGTACGGTTTCCTGGCATTTCTGCTGGCGCGCCGGGTCGGCAGGCTCGAAGGGGTGCTGGTCGCCGCCGCGAGTGCGATCGTGGTGATACTCGTCGCGCTCGCGGGACTGTACTTCGGCAGGTACTGGGTGTCCGACGCGATCGGCGGCGCCGCGCTCGCGTACATCTGGGTGGCGATCGTTGCGTTGACAGCGATGTGGCGGCACCCGGAGGCGCCGCCCGAACGCGCGTTCATGCCTGTCGTGGTGATGGTGGTCGTGCTGGTCTGCGTGGGCGTGCAGATCGGCTTCAACATGCCCACGCCGCCGCCGGACAGCGCATTGCGCCCGCCTCCCGTGCTGGTCTCGCAATCGCAGTGGACGCTCTCCGTATGGAAGCGCCTGCCGTGCTATCGCTCGGACATGGGCGGCGACCGCAAGGAGCCGCTCACGCTGCAGTGGGTCTCGAACCTCGATTCGATCCGCGGACAGTTGCGCGCCCAAGGCTGGGTGGAGGGCACGGACGTCTCGGCGCACAGCCTGCTCTCGCTAGCCTCGCCCAATGTGGCGGCGGTGTCGCTGCCGGTCCTGCCAAAGCTCAACAACGGCGTGCCGTCCTCGGTGGTCTTCATGCGTCCGGGCGACACGCGCGACGAACGCGACGTGCTACGGTTCTGGCCCAGCGGTTACGCGGTGGGCAACGGCACATCCGTCACGCCGCTTTGGGTCGGCGCTTTCGCGCACGAACGGCTGTCCCGGGCGTCGTGGCCGATCAATATTCTGCGGGTCGACAGGGAGATGACTTCGTTCGATGCGCACGAGAAATCGAGTGCGGGCCTGGGCGCGGCGCTCGTCGCGCGGGTCAGTTGCCGTGGTGTGCCGGTGTCGTTGCTCGCCTCGCCGACGGAGTGAGCGCGTTCGCTGCTCCAGCGAAGAAATCCTACTGCACTCAATCAGTTATGTCGCTTGGCCAGGAGTTGTCCACAGGGATGTGAACAATTTCTGTGGATAAGGTGGGCGTACGCGACGGGCTCTGCACGATCCGCCGCCGGCGGCATCGCCAACGACGGATCCTTCCACCCGCTCATTGCCATCCGCCGTTCGGCAGGCGGCCGTGATACGGCGTGTCGCGGCAATGACCCCACGGGCCCAGCCAGTAACCCGGCGGGCACGCATAGGTCGAGACCGGCGGCGCTGCGTAAATCACCGGACGCGGCGCGACATAGACCGGCGGCGCGAAATGGCAATGGCCCCAGGTCCCGCGCCAGCCGTTCGGACCACAGCCGTCGGCGGCGTGAGCGGTGATCGCCGCAAGAGCGGACGCCGCCATCACGGCGCCGGCCAAAGCTGTACGAAGTGTCGACATGATGATTCTCCTTCACCCTGGTTGTCGTCGATTAAGAGTCGTTTCGTGTGCTGCGGGACACATGATCGGCTCCGACAGTTAGGTGGAAGTGAGCAGCGCGACGACGCCCGAACGACACTAGCTCCCCAATCATTTCCCCTTGACCCGCGCTGAAAATATAGGCAATATCTTTCCACTGTAAACATTTTGGCGCCTGGTTCGCATGGCCGCCGTCCATAGTCCGCGTTTCGCGAAACGTACGGCCGGCCGCCACCACGCGAACCTGGCCCTTCTCTGGAGTCCACGATGAACCTCTTACTGAGCTTTGCCCCGTTTCTGGCCTTTGCCGTAATCGAACGCCTTGCCGGTGCGCAGGCGGGATTGATCGCCGGTGCGCTCGTCGCCACCGCGTTGCTGCTGCGCGATGTCGTCAGCCCGGCTCGCCACGTCAAGCTGCTGGAAGCCGGCACCGTCCTGCTATTCGGAGCGCTGGCCGTTTATGCGCTGACCAGCGACGTGCACTGGTCGATCGCCGCGGTGCGCCTGCGTGTCGATGCAGGGCTCGCGCTGATCGTACTGACATCGATTGCCTTGCGCCGGCCGTTCACGCTGCAGTACGCACGCGAAAGCGTCGGCCGCGAGCATTGGAACAGCGCGCGCTTCATCCACGTCAACTACGTGATCAGCGCAGCCTGGGCGCTCGCGTTCGGCATGCTGGTGCTGGCCGACATCGCGATGGTTTATGCGCCGGCGCTGCCTCATTCGGTGGGCGTGATGGCGACCGTGGCCGCGCTGGTCGCCGCGGTGAAGTTCACGTCGTGGTATCCCGAGCAGTACGCGGTGGCGCAGACATCGCGCTAGCAATCGTGTTTCGGAACCCTGCGCCTGCTCATCGCAGGCTTCCGAATACCGGCTAATTTCGCGCTAATTCACGAGGATCACGATGACTCCATACCGCACGGAAAGACCCTCCGGGATCTCCGCAGATGCGGTTCGATCATCACGAGGATTAGCATCATGGACACGCAAACCGCCCTTTCCACCGAGCCCAATGACACGGCCAACGCAACCGCCGACGCATCGGGAGCCGCGCTGGAGCCGCCGCCATCGGACGAGGATCTGCTGCCGTTCTATCTGCTCGCCATGGCCGGCGCCTATTGACGGCTCCGCGAACTGCCCGCATCGCGTTACGTGGCGGCTCGATCCGCCCCACGTGCCAGCGGGGTCTCGCCACACCGCTAGTCCCGGCCACCCAGCACTTCGCGCACAGCGAACTCCTCGAATCGTTCCGCGTCCACGCTTGCGTCGGCACGCACAAGACCTCTCGTTCGTTCGACCAGATCGGCACGCGGGATCATGCCGCCGCGCGTGCGTCGGTTATCATTCAAACGCTCGCTTAGCGTGGTCCGGCCACGCGCCCGCGAGCTGCGAGTCAGGCACAACCCGACTGTTGCCGACAGGACGATCATGAGAATTCTCCTCGTTGAAGACGACCTGCAGATAGGTCAAAGTCTGCTGCGCGCACTCAAGGACGCCGACTATAGCGTCGACTGGGTGAGGGACGGCGTCGCCGGGCGCGACGCGATGGCCAATGCCGAATACACCGTCGTGCTGCTCGATCTGGGCTTGCCCGGCATGAGCGGCATCGAGTTGCTGAAGTCGTCGCGCGCGGCTGGCAACGCGGTCCCGGTGCTGATCCTGACCGCCCGCGACGATCTCGATTCGCGCGTGCAGGGCCTCGATGTCGGCGCCGACGACTACCTGCTCAAACCTTTCGACGTCCCCGAACTGCTCGCCCGCATCCGCGCCGTACTGCGGCGCAAAGCGGGTTACGCATCGTCGCGTCTCGGCGACGAATCGCTCAGCCTCGATCTCGACAAGCGCACGCTGACTTGCAACGGCGCAACGACCGTGCTGTCCGCACGCGAATTCGCGCTGATGCTCGCGTTTCTCGAACGCCCCGGCACGATCCTGTCGCGCGAACAGCTCGAGGACCGTTTGTACGGCTGGGGCAAAGAGGTCGAAAGCAACGCGGTGGACGTGCTGATTCATTCGGTGCGCAAGAAATTCGGCCTCTCGGTGATTCGCAATGTGCGCGGGCTCGGCTGGACCGTCATGCTCGGCGAAGCCGGCAAGGGACCGGCGTCATGACGCGCCCGCGGGCTCTCATCGGAACGGGTTCACTGGCCGCGCTGGTCGCGCTGTTCGGCGCCGCGCAGCCCGCGCCCGTCGAAGCGAAAACCGTCCACTACGCGAACGAGAAGGCCTGCCCTGTCGTTGCCGATCGCCCGGACCATAAGCCGTCGATTCGCGAGCAGATCGCGCACACGGTGAACGGCGACATCGCGTACTACCGTTTCGGCCACGGCACGCCGATCGTGCTGCAAACCGGTTTTCGCGCGACGGTTGCCGAATGGGACGCGGCCTTTCTGACCGATCTCGCCAAACGGCACGAAGTGATCGTCTTCGACAACCGCGGTATCGGCCGCTCGGAGCCGGCGGCATCGAGCTTCACGGCGCGGGACATGACGCTCGACGCGGCCGCGCTGATCGACACGCTGCGGCTCGCCGACGTCACCTTTGTCGGCTGGTCGATGGGCGGCGCGATTGCCCAGCAACTCGCGCTCGATGCGCCGCTCGCCGTGCGGCGCATCGTCCTCATGAGCGCGCCCGCGCCGGGATCGCTCGGCGTGCCGGTCACGCCCGACGTCGAAGCCACCCTGTCCGGCAAAGCGGGCACCACCTTCATGGATGTCATGCGGGTCCTGTTTCCGCCCAATGCAGTGGACGCCGCGCAGCGGTGCTTCCGTCAGAATATGTTCCAGCCGGCCGGCTATCAGCCGCCCGCCATTTCCGCGACGGTGACCGAAGGCCAGTCCGCGCTGCTGCACGACTGGTCCAGCGACGAAGCCGCCGCAGCAGCGCTGAAAAAGGTGCGCGTCGCCACCCTGATCCTGACGGGCGCCGACGATCAGGTCTTGCCTAAGCAGAACTCCGAAGCGCTCGCCGGACAGATTCCGCATGCGCAACTGCTCGTGGTGCGTTCGGCGGGCCACGCGATGATGTATCAGTACCCGCATGCGCTGGCCGCCGCGATCAACACGTTCATCGCAACGTCGCGCCCGCCCGGCAGCGCCGAATAGATCCCCAGCTTCGGCCAGCGCCGCGCGCTCCGGCGACGCGAGCGCCCCGCCCGTTCAGGTAACCGACGCGCTCAGCGCGTCGCCATTTCGGCGGACGCCTGCATTTCGGCGCGAGCCTCCTGCATCAACGCGATTGCCCGGCCTGCGTGGCCGCCCATGTCGTAGCCGTTGGCGCGCTGCGCGGCGCGCATCCGCTCGATTGCCTGCTGCGCGTTGAAGTCCGCCGCTTCGATGTTCGGATGACGGCTCATGTAGTAACCGTAGGCGTAGCCATCGTCGGCGACGGCACAGCCGGATACGAGTGAAAGCGCCAGCGCGGTAGCGGCGACCAAAGCCAGTTGACGTTGCTTCATGACCGATGATCCTCTCGACCGTTAATCGTTAATCATTGATGGTTGGTTCGGGGTACTGCCGGTTCGAGCCGGCGCCTCAACGGCGCCAGTAGCCATAGCCGTAACCCCAGCCGCCGTAATAGCGCGGATACGGCGGATGCCCGTAGTACCCGATCACGACAGGCGCCGTGTACACCGGCGGCGGAGGCGGTGGCGGCGGTGCGTAGTAGACCGGCGGCGGCACGTAAGCGGGCACCACTGGAAACACGGGCCCGCCTACTCCAACACCGACACCGACGAACACATGAGCCTGCGCGCAGCTCACCAGGCCGGCGCCGAGTGCCGCGGCGACTATTAGTTGGCGAATGACTTTCATTTTCTGTTCCCCTTGTCGATCGGTGCGAGTCGGTTGGCTGCATCGAATGACTGCATTGTGGTCACGCAGAATGAGGGGAAAATTAGCCGGGTACGAGTCCGGAATTCGCACGGGGCCGAGGTGTGATTCGCCGGTTTCGAGCGCTCATTTCCGGCTCATTCTTCGCGCCTAAGCTTCATTCCATCGACGGGCAACGCCGGCTCCCACAGCCGGATCGAAAGACTCGTCGCAACACGGACTGGAGAAAATCATGTTCACTGAACTTGCGAAGAAACTGAGCGCCTTGCTGATCACCACCGAGGACCACGAACGCGAAGCCTATCTGGCGTCGTCGGTCGATCTGGTCGATCTGGAACACCGCATCAACGTTGTCGAAACGCATGCGGATCCGGCGCGCTGGTACGGAGCCAGCACGCCGCACGAAGGGAGGATGTGAAGTACGTCTCGCAGGCCACGCTTTAGCGCGTGCTTCACTCAAACGTGTCCATGAGGTGCGGACCGACTGGTCCGCCCTCAAGCCATGGGGTCCGCCCTGGCCGAAAAACAGCAGTTCGCCGGTAGCCCATTCACGTTCAAACGCTGGTTCATGCGGCCACCTGGAATTTTCCACTGAAAAGATTTCGCCCTCACCGCCCCGTTTGTCGACACGTCTTCTCGCTGGAAAAATCTACCGGACCCGACCGCCCGAGATGCCCATTCTCGGCAATGCGAAGCAACAGACGCGCACACCGCATCAGTTTTCTCTAGAGTTGAAGGGTCGACCATCCAACACGCCAGTCGACTTTGTCGCGCTGATTGTCCAACGCGAGTTTCAATCAAAGGGAAAATCAAATGAGAACTTCTGTTCACCACGAAGTAAAGACCTATTCCGACGAGCAACGCGGGGTTCGTCAACTTCAAACGGGCGCCTTAAAACTTAAACACACCATCACCCCGGACGAGATCCGGGACTACCTGCCAGCCGGTCAAGGCGGAGTCGGGTTTCTATTTCACGCTACCGACTGGGAAACACTTTCGTTTTCATTTCACAATGTGAAGCAACGAAATGCGTCATTCGAAGAAGAGCTTTGGAACACCAAGCCTTTCATTGCCTCACCGATCTATTCGGGCTCGCAGATCATCGGCGCCAATATTGCCTGTCCGGTGCCGCTGGAAATGTGGCTCGGCAGCCCGCGCGGCATCAAGCGATTCCGCGAGACGCAATTCTTCCCGGCTCTCGAGCTGGCGCGACAGGCCGGCCTGAACATGGTGGCGATGGGCGCCTCCACGCCCTACGCATGCAACTACGGGGCACTGCCGCGCGATACCAAACCGCCGCATATCACCACGGGCCACGCCGCCACCGCCGCGATGCTGAAAGACTGGGCCATGCACTGCTGTAATGAGCTCGATCTCGAATTCGGCAAGACCAAGCTTGCTCTATTCGGCGCGGCCGGCCGGCTCGGCACGACGGTGGCCAAATACGCGCTCTATAAAGATGCACCGCGTGAGCTTGTTCTGATCGATCTGCCGGACAAGGTGAACCTGCTCGCTGAGCAAGCCAAAGAGTTGATGGCCTCGGACCTGCTCGGTAAAACGCGGGTCTCCGTGCATACCTTCAGTCCGAACACGCCGTTGCCGGACTTCGACGGCGCGATTCTGGCGAGCAGCACCAGCGTGCCCTACCTCACCGCAGCCGATCTCAAGCGCGCGCAGTTCTGGATCGACGACTCCCATCCGCGAGCAGCGAGCGTCGAGGCCGAACTCGCGTCACGCGGTCATACGCTATATATTGAGTGCTTCGCGCGTGGCCCTGCCGGACTCAACACCGCGTTCCCGTTCCGGCTGCCGACCACGCGCGATTGCTATACCTGTTTCGCCGAAGGCTACTCCGCCTGGCAGGAAGGCATTGCGTCCGACTTCATCATCGGCAGCCCGCCCGTGTGGTCCGTCTCGTACACGCACAGCCTGCTGAAAAAGTACGGCTTCGCGGTCGGCCCTTTCCACGGCAAAGACGGTTCGCCGATCGAGCTGGCGGATGCGCAACTTGGCGGCAAGCAAGAATTGATGGGGTCGTAGAACGTCACTGGAGGCCTGATGGTAATGCCGCGCGAGAGCATGCGGGACGTGCTGGAACGAAGCCGGTTTGCAATACGATGGGGCGGCGCACTGGGCCTCCTGTGCCACCCCATCTACTACGTAGTCTGGACCTATGTCCTGCCGCAGCCTTACGACAATCTCTCTCTTCGGCTCAGTGCGGCGTTCGTCTGCATTCCATTGATTTTCCAGGCGCGCTGGCCAAAGCGATTCAATCATTACCTGCTGATCTATTGGCATTGCTGCCTGATCTACGTCCTGCCATTCGTTTGCACATTTCTCGCGATCAGAAATTCATTCTCCACCATGTGGATGATGACCGAGGTCATGATGATCTTCATCATGGCGCTGTGCATCGACAATCCGCTTTTGCTGATGGGCTGCATCGGCATTGGCGTTTTTTCCGGGGCGCTTGCCGCAGTGATCAGTTCGCCGGTGCCGATTGTCTTGACCGCGGCCGATCAATCGAACCTCGCCTTGCTGCCGGTCGTCGTCCTGTGCAGCATGGCGTTCAGCCATGCGATCAGCAAAGGACGCATCTTCGTCGAAAAGAACCGCGCGTTGCAGGCGCTTGCCGGTTCGATCGCGCATGAAATGCGCAACCCGCTCAGCCAGTTGCGCTATGTGCTGGATCGCGTGGAAGAAGCCTTGCCCGCGACGATGGGACCCAACCGCCCGCTCGCACTCACACACGACAAACACGACCGGCACGACAGGAACGAGAGCGCCGCGGGGCTGTATCGTCATCTCGCCCAAGGGCAGTTGTCGATCGAGCGCGGCCTGCGCATCATTGCCATGACGCTGGACGAGGTCAGTGCCAAACCCATTCGCCCGGACTACCTCACTTATCTGAGCGCGACGAGCACCACGCGTAAGGCGCTGGAAGAATACGGCTTCGCCGACGAAAAGGAACGCGGCAAGGTCAGGCTGGTGGTGCGGGAAGACTTTACGTTCAAGGTCGACGAAACCGTCTATCTGTTCACGCTGTTCAATCTGATCAAGAACGCGCTGCATCACATCGCCACGCACCCGGCGGCCACGCTCACACTGACGATCGAGCAGCAGTCGGTCATGGTTCGCGACACGGGGCCCGGCATTGCGCCCGAGATGGTGTCGCATCTGTTCGAGCCCTTCCGTACCGCGGGCACTTCGGGCGGCACGGGGCTCGGACTCGCCTACTGCCAGCGCGCGATGCGCGCCTTCGGCGGCAGCATCAGCTGCCGCTCGGAGGTCGGCAAGTTCACGGAATTCACGCTGCAATTTCCCGTTGTCCCGAAGAGCGAGATCGTGGACCACGAGCGGCGCATTTTTGAACGCGCCACGCCGGTGTTCAAAGACCGGCGCATTCTCGTCGTGGACGACGACGCCGCTCAGCGCGCACGAGCCTGCCGTGCATTGTCGAAAGTGGGCGCGCAGGTGAGCGAAGCGGAAAACGGTGCGATTGCAGTGACCGTGCTCCGGGAGTCGGCCCCTTACGACCTCGTGTTGATGGACATCAACATGCCGGTTCTGGACGGCTATACGGCCGCCGAGAGAATTCGCGCAGGGCACGACCATCCTGGCTGGAATGTCCTGATTGCCGCCTATACCGCCGAGCCCGGGAGCGTGGTGCGCGTGCTCGCCCGGCGTGCCGGCATGGACGGAATCATCAGCAAATCCTGCAGCGTGATCGAATTGATCACGACGCTGCAGGCGCTCTTCGAAAACGGCAACCGTCATCATCTGAGCCAGAAATCCGACGCGTTCTCCGGCAAATCGATCCTCGTCGCGGACGACGATACCTACAGCCGGCTGGTGGCCAAAGCCTATCTGGAGCGATGCGGCGCGAGCGTCGTCGAGGCCGAGCACGGGCAGGCCGTGCTCGCGCATCTGCAGGCGGACGGCGTGATCGACGCTATCGTCATGGACATGAATATGCCGGGCATGGGCGGCCTGGAAACAACCGCGTCGATTCGCGCGCGTGCCGACTCGTACGCCACCGTGCCGATCATCGCGCTGACCAGCCAGTCCGATATCAAGGCCGTCCAGACCTGCCTTGCCGTAGGCATGAACGAAGTCATGATCAAACCGGTGCAAGCCGGTTCGCTCTATGCGTGCCTTGCGCGGCAGTTTGCCCAGCAACGCGGCTCGAGCGTGCCGACAGATGCAGAACTATCGTCGACGCCAGCGGCCACGCCGGCCGGCAAACCGCCCATCGTGACGGACAGCGAACTGCTCGACGAAAAACACCTTGAAGAGCTTGCATCGCTCGATCTGCTCGACGAATCGTTCCTCAAAGGCATCGAGCAGATTCGCCAACTGGTGACGCGGCTTGCGGCCAGCGTCGCGGCCGGCGACCTCGAATCGACGCACGGCGCGTTGCATGTCCTGCTTGGCGTGAGCGGCAATATCGGCGCGAGGGCGCTGCATCAGTTCGCGCGGCAAATCTATCCGCGCGTGGTGGAAGGCCAATGGCCGGTGGAAACCGATTGGCTTGCGCGCATCGGCATCCTGAGCGAGCGCTCGACCGATGCGTTGCAGACGTATTTCGTTACGGCCAGGGCAAGCCACGAACAACGGGATTTTTGAGCGATTGACGGCGCTCGAAAGCGGACCCCGGAGTGAGCCAGGAGTGAACCCGGTGGTCACACACGCGGAAGCGGCCAGAAAGCAATCAGAAGGTGATGGCCGACTTCACTGATTGCACCGCAACGCTATTGAGGAAAATATAGAAATTTTGCGGCGTGCTGCTGCCAAGTGAATTGGTCCCCAGCGTCGTACCGTCCTTGATCAGATCCGCGCTAAAGATTTGCCCGTTATTCTGAAAATAGACCCGGTACTGTGTCGTAGCAGAGTTCGATGCCACATTGGCGACCCACGCCCGCGTTCCGGCGAGTGTGACGATCTGACCGTCACTCAGGTTATACGTCGTGTTGTCCGTACTGCTGGTATGGGGGAAAAAGCCTTCCAGCGTGGATGCGGTCGTGGCGCACGGCGTGAGATTCGGCCCTGTCGTATTGGGCAATGCGCAATCCCCTGCCAATACCGTATCGCCAACCACTTCCCTCACCACTTTCAGATAGGCGGCTCCGGCTTGCCAGCCTGCTTGCCGGTTATAGAGCGAGGTTCCGTTAATGGTGTTGGTAACGATTCCTAGCGCGCTACCGTTGAATAACTCGGATGGCGAATTCGAAATAGCGCCAGACAGTGGCACCGTCGTATAGCTGGTCCCTAGCAAGGTCATCGTGACGGTTTTGCCGTCGGTAGACAGATCCGTTTCCTCTACATTTGCACCGCTGTAGCTGACCTGTACCTGCGCCGGAACCGCCTCGACAACCACACTTCCGTTAACCAGATAGCGTTGGCCGGCGAGCGCGGGCACGGCGAGCGCCGGATCGATCGTGGAGGTGCCCGTTGTTAGACGTTGGGGACCGGCCACTGCTGGGCTTTGCGCGAGGCTTGAATCGCGCGTGAAAAAGTAGGAGGTGGCCGTATTCAGTGTCGGCGCACCGCCCGACGCAGTGGAAAAATTGAGCACGCCGGTCACGAAGTGCTGGCCGCCATTGCTTGCCAGCGTGAAATTCTCGTAATTCTGCTGCGCGGCGCTGAGATTGGCGGCCGGCGCGGAGGATGAGCCACTTCCGCCGCCGCATGCGCAGAGCAACGAGGTCAGGACAAGCGTAAAGGGAAATACAAAGCGCGACTGGTTTATTTCAAAACCCCGATTTTCTTCTTTCATTTTTATAATGCCTTGTGTCGATTGTTTTATTATCGTTCGCATTCGGAAGCGGATTATAAGGCGAATTATTCTCGCGGAACACAGGTTAGTGTTCGAGCGAAAACGCTAACGCCATGCGAGGAAAACTGTATAGTTAATCGAACCCGGGGACGGCCCAACCACCGTCAGGACGGAGACCGAAACGGGGCACGACATGAGAATCAGAATCGCGTTGCTGGCGTGCATCCTCACGCTGTTCGGTTGCGGTGGGGGCAATGGCTCGTTGACGACCTATACGGTCTCGGGCACTGTCGATCACCTCTCGTCACCCGGGTTGACGCTGACCAATGGCGCCACGACCATCGCCGTCGCGGCGGGCGCCACCCACTTTGCGTTCCCGGATCAACTGACCAACGGCGCCGCCTATCAGATTTCAGTGGCGAGTCAGCCTGGCGGCGAGAACTGCGCGATCAGCCAGGGCGGCGGCACGGTGGCGGGCGCCAACGTCGGCAACATCGATGTCGCGTGCAACACGGTGATCTCCAGTCCTACCGCGGTCGGCATCTATCCGGTCGCCACGGCGCCGGATGGTTACCCGCGCGCTTATGTACCCGTCACGATGGTGGGCAACAACCCGGTGTCGATCAACGCGACACTCGACACCGTTTCGGCCGGCGTCGTACTGAATGCGTTCGATGTCGTTCCGTCGTCTATGGTGAGCATCAACGGCTTCAATTTCCCGGCTGGTCAAAGCACGATCACGTACAACGGCATCACGGTCACGAACAACGTGATGACGACATATCTGAATGGCCAGGGTGCGGGCATCAACTTTGGATTGGGACTACTCTTCGGCGCCTCCAGCACGAATGGCCCTTTGATCAGGGCAACCGGCAATCTGGCTTACGCACAGGTGACTTTCGGTTCTGCCGGAGACGTGACCACTGCAGTACTTCCGATCCTGCTGGTGTACCAGGTATCGACCAGCGCCAACGGCACGGCGCTGCCGTCGACGGTCGCATCGAATGTGTTCGGTGTCGGCGGGACCTTTACCCCCATCGGCCCCCTGACCGGCACCTTCGTCTATCCGGCGGGCACCTGCGCCACGCCGCCGGGTTCGTCGAACGCATGTGGTCTTCTCAGCCCGTTGCGGTCGGTGTCGTTTTCGTCGAACGTGGATCCCGGTTTCCTGTTGGCGCCGCTTGCTTTGCAAAACTGCCAGATCGGCACGCCGGGTAGTTGCGCTGCCATGCCGTCCCTGACGGTCGGCGTCAACGCTACGACCACGCAAGCGCTAGGGTTCGCTAATGGCTGGACCTCAAACACGGGTTGCGCCACGCTAACCTTGACTTACGTACCGCCAGCCTCAGTCGAATGCAGTACCTACATTAGCGACTTGACAACCTTGTACTTCGACAACCATGGCAGCGAGACGCGCGCGCTGCTGGACACAACGAATTCGGGCATGACGCTCGGTACGCTCGACGCCGGGTTTCCGTCGACGATCGCGGCCGGCACGCAGGTCACCATTCAGTTCGGGATCGCCATTCGCGGCAATCTCGCCGACGTATACACCTATTCGTTCACCGCCGGGACCGGCGCCTATACGACGACGATCCTGCCCACGACCAATCTCAATGACATTGGCATCGGCTTCTTCACGACGCATCGCTACTACATGGACTATCAGATGGGTCAATTCGGCTGGGTGTGAGGTCTTGAGTCACGCCAAGAGTGGAACCTCATCTCAAAGCCGCCTGACTAGCGGACGGCTCCTCATCATCAGCGCTTTGCATGCGGCTGTTAAAACCCGGAAAGCCCATGGTCACCGTAGTCCCCGCGCCGACCGTGGATTCGATCCGCAGGCATCCGCCGAACGACTGCATGATGCGGTTGCAAAAGATCATGCCCATGCCGTGGCCGCCGGCGCCTGAGTACGTGGTGACCGGATCCTGCAGCAGGCGCGCCTTGACCTCCGGCGCGATCCCCGGGCCATTGTCGCGGATGCGGATCTCGGGCTCGGGGAACGCCACCACTTCGAGCCGCAACACGGGCGCGCTGCTGCCGTCGAGCGCGCGCAGCGCGTTGGACAACAGTGAAGGCAGCACGAGCGCCACGCAATTGGGCATCGCGTGCACGATGAAATCCCCTTCCACGTCCACCTTCACCCAATCGCGCTGTGACGCGACAAACGGATAGGTGTCGAGCAGCGTGGCGATCAGGCGCGTTGCCCTGACCGCGCGCGTGCCGCCGCCGGAGGCGGACTTCTGGCCGCCGCTCTTGTGCACCGTCGCCCAGAACGACGAGATCAGCGTCAGGCAATACTGCGCGTTATCGAGCATCGACTTCGCCGCGAGGCCGATCTCCCGCTGACGCTCGGGATCGTATTGCTCGGCCACGTCGTTCTCGACGGAGCGCGCGAACAGCGAGATGGTCGCCAGCGGCGTGTTCAGCTCGTGGGCGAGGAAGGCGAGCGTCTCGTCCATGGCCAGCAGCCGCTGCTGACGCGTTTCCCGTTCGGTGTAACGGGCGGTCGCGAGGTGCAGCACCTCGCGCACCATGTCCGTTCGCAGCGGTTTTTCGATAATGCGGAACACGTCGCCGGTATTGACCGTTTGCAGCAGCATGTCCTTGTCGGCATAGGCGGTCACGAGAATGCGCACGATTTGCGGATACTCGTGCGCCACCTCGCGCAGCAGATCGTCGCCGTCGCGGCCCGGCATGCGGAAGTCGGTCACCAGCACGGCAATCTCGGAGGCGTGCTTGCCTAGCACCGTTATCGCCTCGTCGGCGCTTTGGGCGACATACACTTTGTAATCGGCACTCATCGCGCGTGCGAAGTGATTGCGCGACATCTCGTCGTCGTCGACGAAGAGAACGGAAAACGGCGGCTGCATAGGGTCACTCATCGCATTCCTGGCGGATGGCGGCGGCTCGAGATTGAACGAAGCCCACGTTGCGGATGATAAAAATGGCTTGCCGCGCGGCAAGCACTGGATCGTTTTGGCGTTTGGAAGTATAGGGTATCGCGTCTCGCGAAAAATGGGGAATCACCGCACAGCCTTATCCAATATGCATCAGCGCGATCAGACCGCCTCGCCGCCTGCAACGGCACGTTGCTTGCGTGCGGAGACTGCCGGAACGATCCACTGTCGCCCGCGCCGCGGGATCGCACAGCATGGACGCCCGAATCCCTCCAGCCAAGCGGTGCCATGGAACTGACCAACGATAGCGATGCCGGCCGGGCCGGGCGCGTGCGCAGACGGCGGCAGTCCCGCGTGCTGTCGCGATATGCCGGGCGGCCCATCCCGCTGATCTGGCGTTACGTGGCGCGCCGCAAGCTGACGCACGCCGTCGTGCTGGCCAGCGTCGTGGCCGCCGTCGGCTGCGCGCTGGGTTCGCAATACGGGATCCGCAATCTGATCGACGCGTTGCCGGGCGGCCGCGCCCATCCGCAACACGTGATCCACGCGTTTGCCGTGCTGGTCGCGCTGATTCTCGCCGACAACCTGTTCTGGCGCATCGCCGGCTGGGTCTCGGCGCGCACGTTCGTGGCCGTGACGGGCGACATCCGGCGCGAGATGTTCGACTATCTCACGGTGCATGCCCCCACCTTCTTCGCCGACAAGCAGCCCGGCGTGCTGTCGAGCCGGATTTCGGCGACGGCCAACGCGGTATACGTGATCGAAAACACGGTGGCGTGGACGGCCTTTCCTCCGTGTCTGACCGTGATCGGGGCGATTGTCATGGTCGGCGCGGTCAGCGTTCCCATGAGCCTCACGCTGGTCGGCATTTCGGCCGGACTGGCTTTCTGCCTGTTCCTGCTGGCCCGCAAAGGCACCTCGCGGCACGAGGCGTTCGCCGCGCAGGCCGCTTCGGTCGACGGTGAGCTGGTGGACGTGATCGGCAATATGGGGCTGGTCCGCGCGTTCTGCGCCCTGGTGCTCGAGCGGCGCCGCTTCGACACGCTGCTCGCCGCCGAAGGAGACGCCCGCAAGCGCAGCCTGCTTTACCTCGAGAAGCTGCGCCTGTTGCACGCGTTCGCTATTTGCATCCTGTCGGCCGGCGTGCTCGGGTGGACCGTGTGGCTGTGGAGCGTCGGGCGTGCGACGACCGGCGACGTCGTTCTGGTCGGCTCGCTCGGTTTCTCGATCCTGCACGGTTCGCGCGACATCGCCGTGGCGTTCGTCGATCTGACGCAGTACGTGGCCCGGCTCGGCGAAGCCGCGGAGACACTGCTGATCCCGCACGCCATGCCGGAGCCGACCAGAGCGACGCCGCTCGAAGTCCGGCAAGCCACCGTCGACTTCGACAACGTGACGTTCGCGTATGCGGGCCGCCGCCCGGTGCTGACCGGTCTGAACCTGCATATCGGCGCGGGCGAGCGCGTCGGTCTGATCGGCCCCTCGGGCGCGGGGAAATCGACCATCCTCGCGCTCCTTCAGCACTTCTACGAGCCGGACTCCGGCTGCGTGCGGATTTCAGGCCAGGATATCGCGCATGTCACGCTGCAAAGCTTGCAAGGCGC
Source organism: Paraburkholderia phytofirmans (assembly GCF_046028095.1). Lineage (GTDB taxonomy): Bacteria > Pseudomonadota > Gammaproteobacteria > Burkholderiales > Burkholderiaceae > Paraburkholderia > Paraburkholderia phytofirmans_A. The sequence goes on along the minus strand of NZ_JAQQDJ010000003.1, from coordinate 793,496 downwards.
CATCTCGGTCGTGCCGCAGGACGCGTCGCTGTTTCACCGATCTCTGCTGGACAATATCCGCTACGGTTGCCCCGACGCCACCGAGGCCGACGTGCGCCGCGCGTGCGAGGACGCCCACTGCCTCGATTTCATCAACGCGATGCCCGAAGGGCTCAACACCATCGCGGGCGATCGCGGCACCAAACTCTCCGGCGGACAACGGCAGCGCATCGCGATCGCCCGGGCCATTCTGAAAGACTCGCCCATCCTGCTGCTGGATGAAGCGACCTCAGCGCTCGACACCGCATCGGAGACCGCGATTCAGGCCGCGCTCGAACGGCTGATGCAGCATCGCACCGTGGTCGCGATCGCTCACCGGCTGTCGACCTTGCAGTCGTTCGACCGGATCGTGGTGCTCAACCGCGGCCGCGTCGTTCAGCAAGGCACGCCGGCTGAGTTGGCCGCCGTGCCGGGCATCTATCGCGACACGCTGGCGCGGCAGATCAGACGCACGCCCGCGCCGCGCCCCGATCTCATGTGATCGGGACGCCGGCGAAGGCGCAAGCTCTTTCATTCACACGCCGCCGCCCTCGCCAAACAGACGGCGCACGAGTTCACGGCCCCGGCTCGTCAGCCGCAGCGTCGACGTGCCGCCCACCATCACGCCCTCCTCGCGCCGGTCGATTTCGATCAGTTCGTATCGGCTCAGCGCGAGCACATCGGAATCGATGGCCTCCGGACGCCGACCCGTGTCGGCAAGACGCAGCAGTGTCGCGAGTTCATGATGGCTCAGCATCGGTCACCTCGTCGGTTGGGACTGGACAAGGCCTTCATGCTAGCGAGCGGGCCCGACATTCAGGCTACGGTTCTGTTGCGTCAAGTTACGCGGTTACATGCCGGCAGCGCGCGTATGCGTCGCTTGTTCCCCTGTCACGGCCCGCGTCGTTGCTACTTTTTTCCGTATGACAACGCTCGCGCCTGGGCAGACGGCACGGCGCCACGGCCCGGCCGACCGTAACAAATCGAAACGCCCGTCAAGGCACTGTCGTGAGAATTAGCTCCACACTCGGATAGACTCTGGTCGTGATTGTCTGGATTCCTGTCGCCGGCAACGGCGATGCCCCATCCTGGGAGTTCGTATGACGCTCTTGGACAACGATTGGCCGCGCCGTCCATCGACGCCGTTCGCCGGGTGCCACGGATCCGGCGGGAGACCCTCATGAGCGAAGCGCCGGCAATCCAGGTCAAGCGTCCACGGCGTGGCCGCATCGTGCTCGCAATCGTGGTGCTGGCGCTGATCGCGCTGGTGGCGTTTCATGTGCTGCGCTCGAAGCCGGCCAAGCCCGCAGTGGCGCCCCAGGTCGTCACGGTCGCCACCGCCACCACGGGATCGATGCCGGAGACGCTGAGCGAGCTGGGCACGGTAACGCCCGTCGCCACCGTCACCGTGCTGCCGCAACTGAGCGGCTACCTGACCGCCGTCGGCTATCGCGAAGGCCAGGACGTGCAGAAGGGCCAATTTCTCGCGCAGATCGACCCGCGCCAGTACGAAATCAGCAAGCGGCAAGCAGAGGCGCAACTCGCCAAGGACAAGGCGGCGCTCGCGCAGGCGCGCGCCGATCTCGCGCGATTTACGCAACTGAACGAGCACAAGTCGATCGCCGAGCAGACCTATGCGGACCAGCAGTTTCTCGTCCAGCAGAACGAGGCCGCCGTCAAGGCCGACGAAGCCAACGTCGCGCAATTCGAGCTCGACCTGATCTACTGCCACATCACTGCGCCGGTGTCAGGCCGGGTCGGGCTGCGTCTGGTCGACCCCGGCAATTACGTGACCGCGTCGAGTCAACCGGGCATTGCGGTCATCACGACGATGAAGCCGACCACCGTCCAGTTCACGGTTCCGCAAACCGCGCTCGATAAGGTGCTGCAGCGCGTCAACGCCGGCGCGCAGTTGCCGGTCGCCGTGTTCAGCAGCGACAACGCCCGGCAGATCGCGACCGGCACGCTGTACGCGATCAATAACCAGATGGCGACCGCGACCGGCACCGTCACACTGCGCGCAACCGTCCCCAACGACGATGAGGCACTCTTCCCCAACGAGTTCGTCAACGTCAGGCTGCTGGTCGACACGCTGCAAAACGCGGTGCTGGTGCCGACGCCCGCGGTGCAGAGCGGCGCGCCCGGCGACTACGTGTATCTGGTCAACGCCGACAATACGGTATCGGTGCGCAAGGTCACGCTGGGACCCAGCGACGGCCAGCGCACGGTGATCACGGCGGGGCTCGCCGCGGGCAACGTGGTCGTCACCGACGGCATGGACCGCTTGAGCGACGGCGTGAAGATCAAGGCGTCGGCGGCGCGGCCGGGCTCGGGTGCTTCGGGTGCCGCAGGCGCTTCGGCCGCTTCGGCTGCGACGCCGGCGGCGCCGCCTAGCTCCGCGTCCACCGCGCGGCGCACACGTCCGGCGTCCGCGCCCGACGCGGCATCCACAGCCTCATAGCACGCCGCCCCGTCGATGAACTTCTCCCGCCTGTTCATCCTGAGACCCGTAGCGACGTCGCTGCTGATGGTTGCGCTCGTGCTCGTGGGCCTGGTCGCGGTGCGTTTCCTGCCGGTCTCGTCGCTGCCCGACGTCGACTATCCGACCATCCAGGTCCAGACGTTCTACCCGGGCGCGAGTCCGAATGTGATGGCGACCACCGTCACCGCGCCGCTCGAAGTCCAGCTCGGCGAGATTCCGGGCTTGCAGCAAATGGTGTCTTACAGTTCGGAAGGCGCGTCGGTGATCACGCTGCAATTCGATCTCTCGCTGAATCTGGACATCGCCGAACAGAACGTGCAGCAGGCGATCAACGCCGCCAACAGTTTCCTGCCGGCCGGCCTGCCCGCGCCGCCGACCTACGCCAAGGTCAATCCGGCCGATCAGCCGATCCTCACGCTCGCGGTCACGTCGAAGTCCATGTCGCTGACGCAGTTGCAGGACACCGCCAACAATCGCCTCGCCACCAAGATTTCCGAAGTCCCCGGCGTCGGTCTCGTCACCACTGCCGGCGGCAACGTGCCGGCCGTGCGCGTCGAAGCGGACCCGCAAAAACTCGCCGCCTACGGCCTGAATCTCGACGATCTGCGCACCCTGCTCGCCAACGTCAACGTCAGCCAGCCGAAAGGCAATTTCGATGGACCGGAGCTCGACTACACGATCAACGCGAACGACCAGATCGTCGATCCGCAAGATTATCTGGCCACGGTGATCGCGTATCAGAACGGCGCGCCGGTGTATCTGCGCGACGTCGCGCGCGTGAGCCAGGCCGCGCAGGATGTGGAACGCGGTGCGTGGTACAACCGCACGCCGGCCATCGTGCTGAACGTGCAGCGTCAGCCGGGCGCGAACGTGATCGCCACCGTCAACCAGATCATGAAGCAGTTGCCGGCCCTCGAATCGACGCTGCCCGCCGGCCTGCAAGTCACGGTGGTCGCCAACACCACCGGCGTGATCCGCTCGTCGGTCTCGGACGCCGCCTTCGAACTGGTGCTCGCCGTCGTGCTCGTTGTGCTGGTGATTTTCGTGTTCCTGCGCAACGTGCCCGCCACCATCATTCCGAGCATCTCCGTGCCGGTCTCGCTGATCGGCACGCTCGCCGTGATGTACCAGCTCAACTATTCGATCGACAACCTCTCGCTGATGGCGCTGATCATCGCCACGGGTTTCGTCGTCGACGATTCGATCGTGATGATCGAGAACATCGTGCGCTATCTGGAGGAAGGCAAGACACCGCTTGAAGCCGCGCTCGAAGGCGCCGGCCAGATCGGCTTCACGATCCTCTCGCTGACGGTATCGCTGATCGCCGTGCTGATCCCGCTGCTGTTCATGGGCGGCGTGATCGGCCGGCTCTTCAGCGAATTCGCCATCACGCTCGCGGTGACGATCGTGATCTCGGCAGTGGTCTCGCTGACCGTCGTGCCGATGCTGTGCGCGCGTCTGTTGCGCGCGCAGGCGCAACGTCATCCGAGCCGCTTCGAGCGCATCAGCGAAGGGCTATTCGACAAGACGCTCGCCGCGTATGAGCGCGGCCTCGTCTGGGTGCTCGATCACCAGTTGCTGACGCTGGTGGTCGCGCTGATCACCGTCGCGCTCACCGCGATCCTGTACATCGTGATTCCGAAGGGACTGTTCCCGGTGCAGGACGTCGGCGTGATTCAGGGCATCAGCGTGGCCGACAACTCGGTTTCGTACACGGCCATGGTGCGACGTCAAAGCGCGTTGGCCGATGCGATCCTCAAGGATCCCGATGTTGTATCGCTGACTTCGTATGTCGGCATCGACGGGACCAATCCGACGCTGAACAACGGCCGCTTCCTGATCAATCTGCGCCCGCGCGACGACCGCTCGGTCACCGCCGAGGAAATCGGCCGCCGCATCCAGCAGGAAGTCGCCGAGGTGCCCGGCATTCGCCTCTATCTGCAGCCCGAACAGGACCTGACGCTCGACACCTCGATCTCGCGCAACCAGTACAACTTCGTGCTGCGTGGGCCGAACCAGCAGGCTTTCAATCAATACGTGCCCGCGCTGATCGCGCGCATGAAGCAGATTGCCGCGATCACGGACGTCACGAGCGATCTGAACACCAATGGCCTGAGCGTGAACGTCGAAGTGAACCGTCAGCTTGCCGCGCGCTACGGCATCACGGCGGCCACGATCGACAACGCGCTGTACGACGCGCTTGGCCAGCGCATCGTCTCGACCATCTTCCAGCAGTCCGATCAGTACCGCGTGATTCTGGTGGCGAAGCCCGAGACGATTCCCACGGTGCAGTCGATCGGCAATCTGTATTTGCCGAGTCAAACCAGCAGCACCGGGCAGGTGCCGCTGTCCGGCATCGCGAAGATCAGCATCACGCAATCGCCGCTGTTGATCAGCCATCTCGCGCAGTTCCCGGCGGTCACGATCTCGTTCAACCTCGCGCAGGACGCGTCGCTCAGCGCCGCCGTGGCGCAAATCCGCGACGCCGAGAAAGCGGTGGATCTGCCGCCTTCCATCACGACATCGTTCCAGGGCGCGGCCCAGGCGTTCGAAGATTCGCTCTCCAGCGAGGTGTATCTGCTGATCGCCGCGCTGGTCGCGGTGTATATCGTGCTCGGCGTGCTGTACGAAAGCTACATTCACCCGGTGACGATTCTCTCGACGCTGCCCTCGGCCGGCATCGGCGCTTTGCTCGCGTTGATGATCGCGGGCAGCGATCTCGACGTGATCGGCATCATCGGTATCGTGCTGCTGATCGGCATCGTCAAGAAGAACGCGATCATGATGGTCGACTTCGCGCTAGAAGCGGAACGCGTGCACGGCAAGCCGCCGCGCGAAGCGATCTTCGAAGCTTCCCTGCTGCGCTTCCGGCCGATCCTGATGACCACGCTCGCCGCCATGCTCGGCGCGCTGCCCATGCTGCTCGGCACCGGCACCGGCTCGGAACTGCGCCGGCCGCTCGGGCTTGCGATCATCGGCGGCCTCACGCTGAGCCAGGTGCTGACGCTGTTCACGACGCCGGTGATCTATCTGTTCTTCGACCGCCTCGCGCAGCGCGTGAAGAACCGCCGCCGCGCCGCGAGTGAGGGCGCCGCCGCGCCGCCGGAGAACGCGCCGTGAACATCTCGGCGCTCTTTATCCGGCGCCCGGTCGCGACCGCGCTGCTGGCGTTCGCGATCCTGATATCCGGCGCGCTTGCCTACTTCCGCCTGCCGGTGGCGCCGCTGCCGAACATCGCCTTTCCGGTGATCGCGTTGCAGGCGAACATGGCCGGCGCGAGTCCGGAAATCATGGCGGCCACGGTTGCGGAACCGTTGGAGCGGCGCCTCGCCACTATCGCCGACGTGAACCAGCTCACCTCGATCAGTTACGTGGGCTCGTCGCTGATCATCGTGGTGTTCGGCCTGAACCGCGACATCAACGGCGCGGCGCGCGATGTGCAGGCCGCCATCCAGGCCGCGCGCGCCGATCTGCCGACCACGCTGCGCAGCAACCCGACGTATCGCCAGTACAACCCAGCCGGCGCGCCGATCATGGTGCTCGCGCTGACCTCCGACACGCTGACCAAAGCCCAGCTCTACGACTCCGCGGATTCCGTGATCCAGCAGCAGTTGTCGCAGGTCACCGGCGTCGGGCAGATCACGCTCGGCGGCGGCGCGTTGCCCTCGGTGCGCGTCGAGTTGGAGCCGGGCAAGCTGAACAGTTACGGCATCGGCCTCGAAGACGTGCGCGCGGCGATCGGCGCGGCCAATGCGAACAGCGCGAAAGGCCATGTCGATCAGGGCGAACAGCGCTATGTCGTCACGTCGAACGATCAGATCAGCAAGGCCGCGCCGTATCGCGACGTAATGATCGCCTATCGCGACGGCGCACCCGTGCTGCTGCGCGATGTCGCGCAGGTGCGCGATTCGAATGAAAACATCCGCAATGCCGGGCTCTACAATGGCAAGTCGGCGGTGCTGGTGATCGTCTATCCGACGCCGGGCAGCAACGTCGTGCAGACGGTCGGGCAAATTCGCGCACGTCTGCCGATCATCGAAGCCGCGTTGCCAAGCGCGATTCATGTGAACGTCGCCATCGACCGTTCGGAGTCGGTGAACTCCTCGGTCGCCGATACCGAGCGCACGCTGTTCATCGCGGTGCTGCTGGTGGTGGGCGTGGTGTTCGTGTTCCTGCTGTCGCCGCGCGCCACGCTGATTCCGGCGGTCGCGCTGCCGCTGTCGATCGTCGGCGCGTTCGGACCGATGTATCTGCTCGGCTATAGCATCGACAATCTCTCGCTGATGGCGCTGACCATCGGCACCGGCTTCGTGGTCGACGACGCGGTCGTGGTGCTGGAAAACATCGTGCGTCATCTCGAGGCCGGTCTCGATCCGAAGGAAGCCGCGCTGCGCGGCAGCGCCGAAGTCGGCTTCACGGTGATCTCGATGAGCCTCTCGCTGATCGCCGTGTTTCTGCCGATCCTGTTGATGCCAGGCATTGTCGGGCTGCTGTTTCACGAGTTCGCGGTCACGCTATCCATCGCGATCATTCTGTCGCTGATCATTTCGCTGACCATTACGCCGGTCATGTGCGCCTACCTGCTCAGCCACGAACGCGCGATGCATTCGAAGGCGCGCTGGGCCCGCTGGGTCGAGGCGCAGTTCGAGCGCTTCAAACAGGCCTATTCCCGCTCGCTCGCGACAGCGCTCGACCACGCGCTCGCGGTCGTCCTGCTGCTGATCGGCCTGCTCGTGGCCAACGTGTTTCTAGCGCGGCTGCTGTCCGGGACGTTTTTTCCGGAGCAGGACACCGGCATTCTGATCGGGCAGATCATCGCCGATCAAAGCGTCTCGTTCAGCGCCATGGAAAAGAAGCTCGCGCAATTGCAGTCGATCGTGAAGCAGGACCCCGCGGTGGCCTCGGTCGCGGGCTTCACTGGCGGACGTGCGCTGAATACCGCAAACGTATTCATCGAACTCAAACCGCTCGCGCAACGCCATCTATCGGCGACTGAAGTGGTCAACCGCTTGCGGCCGAAGATCAACGCCGTTTCCGGCGCGCGGCTCTTTCTGCAGGCGCAGCAGGATCTGCAGATCGGCGGACGCCAGGCCGCGGCCGAATACCAGTACACGCTCTCCAGCGACGATGCGAACGCGCTCTTCACGTGGGTGCCGAAACTCGTGACCGAACTCGGCAAATATCGCGGCAAGATGGAAGACGTGAACTCGGATCTGCAACAGAACGGCTTGCAGACCTACGTGAACTTCAGCCGCGCGACCGCCACGCGTTATGGTTTTCAGCCGAACCAGATCGACAACGTGCTGTACGACGCTTTCGGCCAGCGCACCGTGTCGACCATTTACAACCCGCTGAATCAGTACTTCGTGGTGATGGAAGTCGCGCCGGCCTATTGGCAGTATCCGCAAGCGCTCAATCAGATCTACCTGAGCACCGCCGCGGGCAACGCGAACGGCACGCAGCAGACGCAGATGTCGCGCGCTACGATCAAAGCCGTGCAGCAGCCGGCGGCTGTCAGCAGCGCGTCGAGCGCCAGCGCGAACACCAATTCGCTGAACGCCGATGCCGAAGCGAACCAGCAGACCAACAGCATCTCGAACAGCAAGGGCGGCAATTCGAGCGGCAGCGCGGACAGTACCGCGGCCGAAACCATGGTGCCGCTCGCCGCGCTAATGACCTTCTCGAACAGCCACACCGCCACGCAGGTGAACCACCAGAGCGGGCTCGTCGCCGGCACGATCTCGTTCAATCTGCCCGCGGGCGGATCGCTGAGCGAAGCCGGTCAGATCATTGCGCAGGCTGAGCGCGACATCGGCATGCCCGCGTCGGTCCATGGCGCGTTCGCGGGCGCCGCGCAAGCGTATGCGCAGTCGATGGGCGCCGTGCCGCTGCTGATTCTCGCCGCACTGGTGGTGGTGTATCTCGTGCTCGGCGTGCTGTACGAGAACACGGTGCACCCGCTCACGATCCTGTCGACGCTGCCGTCGGCGGGCATTGGCGCGACACTGGCGCTGCTGATCTTCGGCACGCCCTTTTCGGTGATCGCGATGATCGGCATCATTCTGCTGATCGGCATCGTCAAGAAAAACGGCATCATGATGGTCGATGTCGCGATCCAGTTGCAGCGCCACGAAGGCATGAATGCGCGCGATGCGATTCACGAGGCCGCGGTGGTGCGGCTGCGTCCGATCATGATGACGACCGCCGCCGCCGTGCTAGGCGCCGTGCCGCTCGCGATCGGCATCGGCCAGGGCGCATCGCTGCGCCAGCCGCTCGGCGTGACGGTCATGGGCGGCCTGCTGGTCAGCCAGGTTTTCACGTTGTACACGACGCCGGTGATTTATCTGTATCTCGACCGGCTGCGCGCAAGACTGGCAAGATGGTCGGCGCGCCTGCCGTGGAATCGCCGCGGCGAAGCACCGGATACGAGCGCATGATGAAGACGATCTCCCCCACCCGACTGGCCGGCGCGATGCTGGTGTTATCGACCGTGTTATCGGCTGTGCTGACAGGCGGATGCACGGTCGGTCCCGACTATCATCGCCCGCCCGTCGCGACGCCCGCCACGTGGAAAGAACTGCCCGGCTGGACCGAAGCGCAGCCCGCCGCCGAGGCTCCAAAAGGCGACTGGTGGACAGGCTTCAACGACCCGCTGATGGATGAGTTGGAGCCGCTCGTGTCGGTCTCGAACCAGACCGTGCGCCAAAGCTATGCGAACTACCAGCAGGCGCTGGCCGAAGTGCGGCTTGCGCGCAGCGCCCTGTTTCCGACGATCGGCGTGACCGGATCGGCGACCCGCTCACGTTCGTCGACCGGCAATTTCAGCAGCGGTTCGTTCAGCGGGCTTGCGGGTGCGAGCAGTTTTCAGCGCATCAACAACGCCGGCTCGCTCGAAGCCAACGCCAGTTGGGCGCCCGATCTGTGGGGCCTCGTGCGCCGCAACATCGAAGAGAGCGCCGCCACCGCGCAAGCGACCCAGGCGACGCTCGCGAACGCCACGCTCTCCGAACAGATCGCGCTGGCGAACGCGATCATCGATCTGCGCGTGACGGACGCGAATATCGACTTGCTCACTCACACCGTCGACGCGTTCCAGCAATCGTTGCGCGTCGTCGCCGATCAGGACAAAGCCGGCACCGTGCCGCCTTCCGATCTGGTGACCGCGCAAACGCAACTGGAATCGGCGCAATCGAGTCTGATCGCGCTGGGCGTCGCGCGCGCGCAATACGTTCATGCGATCGCAGTGCTGGTCGGCAGGAATCCGGAAGAGCTCGACATAGCCCAGAACACCACGCTGCCGACGCTGCCGTCCATACCGGTCAGCGTACCGTCCACGCTGCTGCAGCGCAGGCCCGACATTGCCACCGCCGAGCGCCAGATGGCGGCGCAGAACGCCGCGATCGGCGTGGCCGTCGCCGCGTATTACCCGACGATTTCGCTATCGGCGCTGGACGGCTTCACGCAGTCGCCGTTGGCCGGCCTGCTGCATATCGGCAACTATGTGTGGTCGTTGGGCGGTCAGGCGAGCGAGACGCTATTCGACGGCGGCCAGCGCAGCGCGCAGGTCGATGCGGCAAAGGCGTCGTATGAAGCGGCCGTGGCCAATTATCGCGGCACCGTTTTGACGGCGTTCCAGGGCGTGGAGAACGACCTGGCCGGCTTGCGCATCCTCGCGCAGCAATCCGAGGTGCTGGAGCGCGCGGTGCGCGACGCGACGCGCGGCACCGAGATCGCGCGCAATGAATACCAGGCCGGCACGGTGGACTTTACGACGGTGGCGACTGCGCAAGCCACTCAACTGAATCTTCAGCAAACCGCTTTGAACGTGCAGCAAACACGGTTGCTCGACGCGGCGTCGCTGATCGGCGACCTGGGAGGCGGATGGTCCGACAGCGAACTGAGAGATCCGCGCAAGCCGGGGCAACAGAATGCGTCGCCCTAAGCCCTGCCTCGCCGATCTGTTCGCTCGAGACGTTAGTCGTTTTCTTTCGCCACCACCGCGCCGGCGATCTGATGCCGCGCCAGCGACGCCGTGACAAAGCCGGACGCCTTCATGTCCTCGACGAACTTCGACAGGTAGGCGGCGGCGTCATCGCCTTTTGCTTTGGGTACGCCCATCGCCTGACGGATCACCATGAAGCGCTGATCCAGCATCCGCAGGCCGCTTTTGCCGGCCGCGTCTTTCTCGAGTTGTTGCTTGACGCCGGCGGCCACGTCCAGATGCTGATCGAGAAAGCCCTGCACGACCGCGGGCGAAGTCGGAATGCGGACAAGCGTCGCGTGGTGCAACTCGCGCGTCAGAAACAGATCGTAGGCGCTGCCCTTGCCGACCGCGACCGTCACGCCGGTTTGATCGACCTGCTCGTTCGTGGTGATCGGCGAACCGTCGCGCACGAGATAAAAGCCTTCTATCAGCACGTACGGCTTCGTGAAAGCGATTTCCTGTCCACGCTTAGGATCCACAGCGAAGAAACCGATGTCGGCCTTGTCCTGCTCGACATTCTCGACCGACGCGCCCGCCGACTTCACCGCGACCAGTTGCAGCGGCACGCCGAGCCGTTTGGCGAATTCGGTGGCGAGATCGACGGACACGCCGACGGGTTGGCCCGTCGCCGAATCGAGCGCGGCCAGCACGGGATTGCCGAGATTGATCGACGCGCGCAGCGTGCCGCTCGGAGCGAATACGGCGGCCATCGATGCGCCGGCGGGTTTTGACGTGGTGGCTTGCGCGGCGCTCGCGTCGTTAGGTTGTGCGAATGCGGGCAAGACCGCGCTGGATACCAGGATCGATGTGAGTAGTCTAAGCATGCTGCTGTGTCGCTCCGTACTTTACAAGTTTGTTATAGGGCATGCTGGCACTCCCGGAGCATTCCACGTCTTCTCAGGATAGCGAAGCAAGCATATTCGACAGCCGTCTGATGTGAGCCTTGAATGCGTCGCTTGCTTCGCGGTCGGTGGTGGGATTCAGATGCGAGGTCTCGGCGAGTTGCGCCTGCTCGTGGAAATCGTTGGCGACCGCGCGTCGCACGTCCGGTGGCAACGAGCGCACGATGGAGACCAGCAGTGCCTCTTCGGCGTGGATCATGCCCAGAATCGAATGCGTGTCCATGGCAACAACTCCGTTGATGGCGCGATAAGTTCAATCTAGCACGCTCCGCGCCGAATATTCCGGTTACTTCCGCATACCTCTCGTTACAAACCGCCGACGGGCGCCTGGTTATGATGTGCGATCGCATCGCTCTGAGCACCGTTGGCTAATTATGAGGAATATCGGAAAAGCATTGGTAGTCGGTCTGGTGCTGGCGGAGGTCGCATTCGCAGTTTACCTACTGTCCCCCAAAAGCGACCCGTCGACCCGCGATCCCGGGGCCGTTACGGATGGCTCTGCGGCGCTGGCTTCGGATAAGGTTCAGTCCGGCACCCTGCAGGTGACCGCCGGCAACGCAAACGGCGCACCGTCGCCCGGCGCGAGCACGGATTCCGGTTCACGCGTGCCCGCGCAAATCCCCGCGCAATCTGCGCAGGGACACATCACGTCTGCGCCCGCGCCTGAACCGTCAATGGAGCACGCCGCCCAGTTGCCGCAGCAACCGGCGCAACCGCGCCCGCAAACCGTGCAAACGCCCGCGGTGGCCACCGTCCTTGCCGGCAACGATTCAAAAACAGCCGCTGTTGTGCAACCCGGCCGCAGCCGTGAGGGCCTGCACCGGCACGACTCGAATTCGGTCTCGTCCTCGGCAACGGACGAACTCGTCAAGGAATCCGCTAAGCTCGATCCGGCGCTGCCGCCGCCTGAGCCATTCGCGCACGATGATCAGCCGCATCGCGGCTCGAACGCGGTCGGGGCCGCGATGACGGAACAACTCGTCAGAGAATCCGCCAAGCTCGATCCGGCATTGCCGCCGCCGAATCCGTCGGGCGTGCACTAATTGCGTGAACCGCCACGCGTGCGACTGCGGCGACTGCGGCGATCGACGTGAGCGCCGCGATCACGCGCCAACTGATCATGCGATGATGCGCTCGAGTGCGCCGTAGTCTACGATGTAGTGCACATCCATGCGCTCCAGCAGCAGCACGACCGCCATCCCAGCGCAGGCTTAGACGCATTCCCATCGCAGCGAACCTTGATGGAGGACGAGCATGGCCAACGACTCCCCCGACATGGCAGAACGCGGCACCGGCTGGATCGACCAGCCCGACAACGCTCAGGCGATCGCTCTGCTCATCGAAAAAATCAAGGCACAACAGGCGACGATTGCCGCGAGCAGCACCACTCATCTAAACGGACGCGTCGACCGCGGCCAGCATCAGAAGCAAACGCTCGGCGCGTTCGGCACGCTGCGGATCTTCGAGACGATACCCACTGCGCTCAAGCATGGCCCTTTCGCCAAACAGGACGAACTGGAGCGCTCGCTTTGCTATCGGGTCGCCTGTCGTTTTTCGAACGGCCAACCCTGTCCTTTCTCCGACCAGGCCGCCGACGTTCGCGGCGTCGCCATCAAGTTCTTCACCGCCCAAGGCATTGAAACCGACCTCCTCATGACCAACGAGGGCGGCCGTTCGCACGCGCGAAACGCGGTGCAGTTCATGGATTTCGCCGATATACTCGTCGCCCAGATCGCCAGAGGCGCGCTCGGGGCCCTGGAGCAAGCGTCGATCGAACTGTTGAGCGGCACGCTGGGCCCCGTCGAAACGGCACGTATCGTAGCGATCCTCGCCAGGGAAACGACGCTGCACTCCGTCGAAAGCCTGACGACCGAGCGGTTCTGGGGTTCGGTCGTGAAGCTCGGGCCCGCGGCCATCAAGTACTCGCTGCAACCCGAAGACGCGACCGCGCCAGGAACCGACGGCGACCGTCACGGCGAGAACTATCTGCGCGAAGACCTGTTGAACCGCCTGAAAAAAGCGCCGCTCAAGTGGCAACTCTGCGCGCAGTTCTTCGTGGATGAAGAAAGCACGCCGGTCAACGATGCATCGGTGGTATGGGCCGGAACGCCGATTGCGATCGGCGTGCTGGAGATTGCGTCACTACCTTCCGCCGACGACGAAGCGCGCATCAACCAGATGGCATTCAACCCGGCCAACGGCTTCGAACCGCTCGGCATCACGCACGCCCGCAAGGACGTCTACGCGGCCAGCGCCGCGAATCGCAAGGACCGCGGCGTCTTGTCGAGCGAGGAAGCGCGCCGGTGCATTGGGCCGGTGTGAAAACCGCATGCAGCGAGGTGGATCGTCGCGAAGCTTCGCGACAAGACCGTGCGCCCCTGCCTTGTCAAAAGCTCGTACGCAAACCAACGCGCGCAAGCGTCTGCGACCGGTTGCTCGCCGCGCCATCCGGTTGCAGCAAACCGTTGATCCATGCCCGCGTCACAGCCGCGTCGCCACTGGCGCGTTGATAGATCGCTTCGACGTAAGCGGTGGTGCGTTTCGAAAAGCTGTACTGCAACGCGGTGGTGACCTGTTGCGCCTTGTTGTTCAGCAGCACGTCGTTGCCCTTCATGTACGCGTAGTCGAGACCGAGCGTCCACGGAGCTGAGATCGTCCACGACGCGCCGCCTTTGTAGACTTCGATCTTCGCGCCGCTCGCGGTATTTTTCGTGTTGGTGTAGAGCAGCATCCCCAGCACCGCGCCGAAGTTGTAATGCGCGCCGAAGCCGAAATTGCGGATGCCGTCGTGACCGTCGCCCAGTTGCGGATACTTGACCTCGACATAGGCCGCACCGATACCCAGCGGGCCGTTCGCATAGTTCGCGCCGAAGCTCATCGTCGAGTCCGACGAGAACGAGCCGGGCACGCCGCCGAATCCATAGAGCGCACCGAACGTGAAACCCGAGATGTCGGGGCTGCGATATTTGACCGAGTTTCCGACTCGCGTCGCGCCTGCCATGCGGTCGAAATCGAATGAGCCAGTTGGATTGCTCGGCACGCCGAGCGCGGTGAACGGCCCCTGACGAAAATCATAGATGCCGCCGAACAGGAACGCGCCGTCATACAGGCCGAGCGTCAGCGTCTCGAACATGAAGTCGTACTGGGTGCCGAAAGTGAGCGAGCCGAAGCGGTCGTTGGTGAGACCCACCAGCGCAGTGCGGTTGAAAATCTGCCCTGCGCCCGGAATCGTCGCGCCGCTGCCCAGATCGAACTGCGACGTGAGTTCGAAAATCGCCTTATTGCCGCCGCCCAGATCTTCGCTGCCTTTGAATGTCAGCAAGTCCGGCGAGAGTACGCCGCTGTCGAACAGCGTCGCGGCGCCGCCATGCTGGTTGTTCACATAGGTGACGCCCGCATCGATCACGCCTTGCAGCGTCACGCTGCTTTGCGCGCCGGCTATATTCGGCACGATACCCGGCGCGATGCAGGCGAACGTGTAGCCTGCGATCGCCAGGCACTTCGGCTTCCTGCTTTTCATAGCTGTCTCCTCCAGTCGTTGTTGAATATCTGTCGTCGTTCGATGCGGATGTCGACCGGCGTGAGCGATGCGCCCTCACACGGTCCATCCACGCACACGCCGTCTTCGAAGCGGAACATCGCGCTGTGATGCGCGCACATCAGCAATTCGGCGTCGTAAGCCCAGAACGTGTTCGGTTCGTAGTTCAGTGGAATCGAAAAATGCGGGCACATGTTGCGGTATGCCCATGCGTCGTCGCCGCGACGCAGAACCACGATGCCTGGCGCGCCAGCCTGGTCAGCGGGGATTTCAAGCGCGCCGCCGTCGGGAATGTCATCGAGCGTGCAGAGAAAGCCTTGAAGAGGTTCGGGACTCGCCGCGTTCATTGCCTCGCCTCCTCATGCGTGATGAGCGGACAGCACGAAGTCGCGCCGTACTTCGAAGAACGGACTCGGCAGCGCCCACTCTTTTGCGGCGGCTGCGTCGTGGTTAGGCACGTAATCGATCACGAGTGACGGCTTCGAGCCGAACACCGCGTCCGAGTGGACATAGGGATCGCCATCGGAGTAAAGCGCCGTTGTCAGCGTCTCGTAGCCCGGCGCAACGATCAGAAAATGGATGTGGGCAGGCCGCATCGGATGACGACCGGTCGCCATCAGCATCTGCCCGACCGGACCATCGGTCGGAATGGGATAGCTGGTCGGTTTGATGGTCCTGAATGCGTATTCGCCGTTCGGCCCTGAACGGAATTTGCCGCGCAGATTGCTCTCGGGCTGATCGGGATCCTGGCCTTCGTACATGCCGTTATTCGCGGTCTCCCACACCTCGATCAACGCACCGGCCACCGGCGCGCCGCGTTCGTCGACGAGGCGGCCATGAATCAGCGTCGGCTCGCCTTCGGTGCGGGCGATGTTGGCGCCGAATTCTTCTTCCTTCGCGCCTTCGCGATAGAACGGGCCGAGCAGGCTGCTTTCGGTGGTGACACCGCCGCGCCCGTGATTGATCGCATCGACCATGATCGACAGGCCGAGCGTGTCCGACAGCAGGATGAACTCCTGGCGGATGCCTTTGCACATCTTGCCGGTGGCTGTCAGGAATTCGATGCCGCGAAGCCATTCGTCGCCGGTCAGTTCAACTTCGCTGGCGAATGCATGCAGGTGTGTGACCAGCGCGGTCATGATCTGCTTGAGGCGTGGATCGGTGCAATCGGCGAACGTATCGAGCACGTTCTGAGTTAACGGGTGGATGGTTTTATCGTTCATGGTTGGCCTCATGCGCGGTGTGCCGCCGAGCCCGCGTCGAGCGAATCGGACGCGCCGCCGGGCGAGCGTTGTTGAGCCGGACCGGCGTCACGAAACACGACGCGCCGGCCCACGGGGAACAATTGCAGGCCGTAGCGGTGCGAGACGAAGCCCCACAATCCTTGCGGAAAGAACAGGGTCACGACGATCGCCAATGCGCCGAGGCCGATCAGATACCAGGTGCCGAAATCGGACAGGAACTGGTTCAATAGAAAGAAAATCAGCGCGCCGATGATCGGCCCTTCGAGCGTGCCCAGCCCGCCGATCATCACGATGAAAATACCGAACGCGCTCCAGTTCACCGAGAACGCGGCATCGGGCGAAATGCGCAGGTTGCCGATGAAGTACAGGCCGCCCGCCAACGCCGTGCCGCATGCCGACACCAGATAGACGATCAGGCGCGCGCGCTTCACGTCCACACCCTGACTGCTCGCCGCCACCGCGTTGTCGCGCATGGCAGTGAGCGCGAGACCGGCTTTCGAGCGCAGGAACAGATACAGCAGGCCGATCGCCGCCGCGACGATGGCCAGCGCGAGCCACAGCGTCAGCGATTCGCGCAATGCACGCGGCACGTCCTGCAATGCGGTGAGACTCGTGCCCGAGCCGCCGCCGAGCACCGAGACGTTCGCCACCGTGAGCCGGAACACTTCAGCGATCACCCAGGTGCCGATCGCGAAGTAGCCGCCTTCGAGCCGGAACGCCACCATCGACACCGGAATCGCCACCACCGTCGCAATCACGGCCGCAATCGGCACCGCGATGAACGGCGAGATGCCGCAGTAGTTGGCGAGAATCAGCATCCCGTAGCCGCCGATGCCGAAGAATGCCTGCTGGCCGATCGACACCATCCCGCCATAACCCGCCAGCAGATTCCACATCAACGCGAATACCAGGTAGGACGCCAGTTGCACGAAGTCGCGCATCGCATCGCGTCCGGCCCACCATGGCGCGCTTGCCACCGCCAGCGCGACGATCAGCAGCACGATCACCGCCACGCGGCTCGCACGCGTCGCGCGCCGCACCTCGAAGCCCGCTGCGGGCTGGTTCAATTGCATGGTCATGTCGAAGCCTCTATGCGGTTTTGGGCAGCAAGCCCTGCGGCCGCGCCACCAGCACGCCGAGAAACACCACGTGGCCGAGCCAGATGCCCCAGCCGGGGTCGAAGTAAAAGCCCACCTGCTGCGCGATACCGAGCGCCATACCGCCGACGAAGGTGCCCCAGAACGACCCCATGCCGCCGATGATCACCGCTTCGAACGCATACAGCAGCAGCGCCGGGCCATCGGTCGGGGACACCGCTGTGCGCATCGAATACAGCGCCGCAGCCACCGCGATCAGCACGAAGGCGATGCCCATCGCCAGCGCATAAGTGCGGCGATACGAGACGCCCATCAGCTGCACGATCTCGCGGTCGTCCGAGGTGGCGCGAAACGCGCGGCCGAGCGGCGTACGGCCGAATAGCCACTGCATCGCGAAGGCAAGCGCCACGGTTGCCACCAGCGTGACGAGCGGCAGATAACCAAGCGTGATGCCGCCCGCGAGCGTGATGCTGCGCGACTCGAAACTGCCGGTGGCGATGGAACGTGGATCGGCGGAAAAGATCTGCTGCAACACGTTCTGAATCACGATCGACAGACCGAACGTGACGATCAGCGACGGCAGCGGATCGCGGCTGCTGACGCGGTTGAGCAGCGCGAACTGCACGCCATAGCCCGCGCCGAACGCGATCACGAGCAACAGCACGAGCGCGACGGCGAGCGGCAGATGGGCAAAGCTCGTCAACGCGAACAGCACGAACACCAGCAGCACGATAAAGTCGCCGTGCGCGGTATTGGTGAGACGCATCACGCCGAACACGAGTGACTGGCCCATCGCGAAGAGCCCGTAAAGCGCACCTAAAAGCACGCCCTGCACGACGATATTGATGAACGTGTTCATGCGGCCACTCCAAAATATGCCTGCGTGATCGCCTCGTCGGACACCTCCGCCGATACGCCCGTCAACGAAACGCGCCCTTCCTGCAGGCAATAGAAACGCGACGACACACGCCGCGCCAGTTGCACGTCCTGTTCGACGACGATCGCGCTCATGCCATGCGAGACGATCTCGGGCAACGCCGCATAGATTTCGCGGACGATCACCGGCGCGAGGCCGAGCGAGAGTTCGTCGCACATCAGCAGATCGGGATTGCTCATCAACGCGCGGCCGATCGCCACCATCTGTTGCTGACCGCCCGACAACGCGGTGGCCGCGTGATGGCGGCGCTCCCGCAACGCCGGGAACAACGCATAGACGCTTTGCAGATTCCAGCGCCCCGGCCGCTTGCTGAACGCGCCGAGCAACAGGTTTTCTTCGACGGTCAAACTCGCGAACAGGCGCCGCCCTTCCGGCACCAGCGCAATGCCCTTGCCGACGATGCTCGCCGCCGCAGCAGCGCCGATCGGCTCGCCGCGATACAGAATCTGCCCGGCATCGCCCGGGCGCAGCAGGCCCGCCACCGATTTCAGAAAAGTCGATTTACCCGCGCCGTTCGATCCGATCAGCGCGATCACTTCGCCCGGCGCGACCGTCACGTCGATGCCGAAAAGCGCCTGGAAGTCGCCGTAAAACGCGCTCAGCGCATGAGTCTCCAATAGTGCCGACATGGTCAAGCCTCCAGTCCGAGATACACGCGCCGCACCTCGGGGTCGTCCATCACGGCGGCGGGCAGACCCTCCGCGAGGCGCTTGCCGAAGTTGATGACCAGCAGACGGTCAGCGACTGCGAGTAGCGCATGCACGACGTGTTCGATCCACACGATCGTCACGCCACGCTCCTTGACGCGGCGAATCTCGTCGACGAGTGCGTGCGTTTCAGGTTCGGTTAGACCGCCGGCGATCTCGTCGAGCAGCAGCAATTGCGGCTGCGTGGCGAGCGCGCGAGCCAGTTCGAGGCGCTTGCGGTCGAGCAGTCCCAACGTTCCGGCCAACTGGTTGGCACGAGCTTTGAGGCCGGTGCGTTCGAGCACATCGACGCAAACGTCGTACGCGGCGTGGCCGGTCAATTCGCCGCCAAAGGTCGCGCCGACCAGCAGGTTCTCGAACACCGTCATTCCGCCGAACGGCCGCGGCACCTGATACGAGCGGCCGATCCCCGCCGCGCAACGTCGATGCGGCGGCAAGTGATTCACATGCGCGCCGTCGAATTCGACGCTGCCCTGATCGGGCCGCACGTCGCCGCTGACGAGGTTGAATAGCGTGGTCTTGCCGGCGCCGTTCGGGCCGAGAATGCCGTAGGTTTCGCCGCGTTCGACCGCGAAGCTGATGTCGTCGGTCACCTGCAGCGCGCCGTAACGCTTCGACACGCTGGTGAGTCTGAGCACTGGGTTCATCACTGCTCTCCGCTTTCAATTCAGGCAATCAACTTGAGTGGGCCGGATAGCGGCACGCTCGGCGCGAGCTGGTTATTGACGATGGCGAGATCGAAGGGATGCTTCTGCCCTTTCACCCATTGGCCGCCGACGAGCGGCGTCTTCGCGACATTCTTCACCGGACCGTTGCCCCACGCGACATGGCCGACCAGCGTATCGAGCTTCGTCGAGGCAACCGCGTCGCGGATCGCTTCGTTCGAGTCGACGTCTTTGGCGCGCTTCAATGAATCGACGGCGATTTCGAATAGCGCGTGGGCGAAGCCGATCGGCTGGGTCCATTGCTTCGAGGTGACGCGCTCGTAGTCGTCGGCGACTTGCCGCGCGCTTTGCCCCGTCAGCGACGACTTGAACGGATGCGAAGGCGACCACCACACCTCAGTGGAAAGTCCGTCGCCGAGATTGCCGAGCGCTTCGATCGAGGTCGGAAACAGCAGCGCCTTGCCGATCGAAATGACCTTGGGTTTCAAGCCCTGCTGACGCGCCTGAACGAGAAAGTTCTTGGCGTCGGGCGGAATCACGACACCGGTAACGATCTGCGCGTTCGACTGCTTGAAAGATGAAATCTGCGCGGAGAAGTCCTGCGTCATGCTCTGGAAGCGGCCCGGGTCTTTGAGCGTGAAGCCCTTTTGCGCAAGCACCGGCGGAAAGCCGAGCTTGGCGTCGCCCCATGCATTGCCGTCGCCGTCGTTGGGGAACAGGCCGCCCACGCTGTGATTGGTCTGCACCGATTGCCACATGCCGGTGTAGACGGTGATCACATCTTCCAGACCCCAGAAGAAGTGATAGGTGAAGCGGAAGCCCTTCTTGGGATCGCCCTTTCTGCCGAAGAACCACGGCTGCCAGGGCACCACCGTCGACACGCACGGCATCTCGTTCAGCTCGCACGCGTCGCTCACGGGATTGGCGGTCTCCGGCGTGCCGGACACCAGCATGATGTCGACCTTGTCCTTGAGGATCAGGTCGTTGGCGACTTCGCCGGCGCGATTGGGATTCGACTGGCTGTCCTTGACCACAATCGACACCGGATACGATTTTCCGCCGATCACGATGCCGTTTTTTAGCGCCGTCTGCATCTGCTGGATCGTGAAGCGGTCCGCTTCGCCGAACGGCGCGAGCGGGCCGGTTTGCGGCGATACGTAGCCGATTTTCAGCGTGCGCGGGCCTGCCGAGAAGACGAGCGGCGAGAACGCCGAGGTCGTGGCGGCGAGCGCGCCGCCTGCCGCGAGGCTGACAAAGCGGCGGCGTCTCGCATCGAAAGTAGGTGAGTCCATGGTTGTCTCCTGAATTTTTTTGTACGAGTGAAGTGGGCGCGCTAGTCGGGTCGCCGCCCGTCGAAGGCGGCTTCGAGCAACGCACGCAGCGGTACTCGTTCGACCGGCCGCGGATTCCAGTACGGGTTCTTCAAGGCGAGATCGAGTGCGACATCGAGATCGGTTGCGGTCAGGCCGATGTCTTTTAACGCCGTCGGTGCGCCGTGATCGTGTGCGAGATCGAATACGGCTTGCGCCGCGTCGTCGGCGTGCAATGCGTGGGCGATACGCTTCATCGCCCCGGGCGCGGCCGCTCGGTTATAGGCGAGCACGTGCGGCAACACGATGGTGTGCGTCTCGGCATGCGGCAGATTGAAGGTGCCGCCGAGCGTATGGCACAGCTTGTGATGCAAGGCCATGCCGACACTGCCGAGCACCGCGCCGCATAGCCAGGCGCCGTACAGGCAATCGCCGCGCGCGGCGAGGTCTTCTGGTTGTTGCATCACGCGAGGCAGGCCCTGACCGAGCGCGCGAATGCCCTCTTCCGCCATCAGGCTGATGATCGGATTCGCGTCCTGTGCGTAGAGTCCTTCCGCGGCGTGGGCGATGGCGTTGATGCCGCTAGTCAACGACAACGCGGGCGGCAGCGAGGTCGTCAATGCCGGGTCGTAGATCACCGTCTTCGGCAGCACGCGCAAATCGCGGCCGGTCTTTTTGACGCCGCCCTCGGTGAGGCCGTAGATCGGTGTCATCTCGGAGCCCGCATACGTGGTCGGAATCGCGATGATCGGCAGCGCGGTTTCGAGCGCAATCGCCTTGCCGAGCCCTGTGGTGGAACCGCCGCCTATCGCGATCGCGCAATCGGCGCCGACGCTTACGGCGAACTCGCGTGCCGCACGGGCGGTTTCGACCGGCACATGCATCACGGCTTCGGCGTACACGCCTGCCGCCCGTGAGCCGAGACTTGCCGCGAGCGCTTCTGCCTGCGCGCGCTGTTTCGGCGTGGACAACACGATCGCCCGCGTGGCGCCGAGCAAACCGATCTCGCGATCGAGCTGATCGAGACTGCCCGCGCCGAAAATCACGCGTGACGGCAGGCCGTTATAGATGAACGAATCCATGGCGATTCAGCGCGGGTAGTAAGGCGGAATCTGCGCATCCACGTTGACCCAGACCGACTTGGGCTGCGTGTATTCGCGCATCGCTTCGAAACCCATTTCGCGGCCGTAGCCGCTTGCGCCGACGCCGCCGAACGGCGACGCCGGGCTCACGCGCTTGTAGCAGTTGATCCACACCATGCCGGCGCGAATCTCGCGAGCCACCAGATGCGCGCGTTGCAGATCGCGAGTCCACAGACCCGCGCCGAGACCGTATTCGGTGCCGTTCGCAATAGCTAGCGCTTCTTCGTCGGTGCGGAATGTCGTGACCGTCATGAACGGCCCGAACACTTCCTCCTGCGAGACCCGATGCTCCGGCTTCGCTTCGACGATGGTCGGCTCGACATAGCAACCGTTGGCGAGCGCCGCATTGTCCGGCGCCTTGCCGCCTGCCAGCACGCGACCACCCTGCTCGCGGGCGACATCGACGAACGAAAGCACACGGTCGCGATGCTGACGCGAGGTGAGCGGTCCCATCTCGGTCAACGGATCGAGCGGATCGCCGATCTTGATCGTGCGGCTCAACGCGACGAACTTCTCGAGCACTTCGTCGGCGATCGATTCGTGCACGATCATCCGCGAACCGGCGATGCAGGCCTGCCCCTGGTTGTGAAAGATCGCGAATGCCGAGCCTTGCACCACGGCATCGATATTGGCGTCGCCGAATACGATATTCGCGCCCTTGCCGCCGAGTTCGAGCTGCACCTTCTTCAGATTTCCGCTCGACGCCTGCACGATCTTGCGGCCCACAGCAGTCGATCCCGTGAAGGCGACCTTGCTGATCTCCGGATGTTCGGCAATGTACTGCCCCGCCACGTGACCCAGGCCTGGCAGAATATTGACGACGCCTTCCGGAAAACCCACTTCGGCCATCAGCGCGGCAATCGCGAGACTCGAGAGCGGCGTGAGTTCCGCCGGCTTCATGATCACGCAGTTGCCCGCGGCGAGCGCCGGCGCCATCTTCCAGCTCGTGAACATCAACGGGAAATTCCACGGCACCACTTGCCCGACAATGCCGACCGGTTCGCGCGTCATATAGTTCAGAAAGCCCTGCTCGACCGGAATCACCGAACCTTCGAACTTGTCAGCCATGCCGCCGAAATAGCGGAACGTGGCTGCCGTGCGTGGCACATCGAGATTGCGCGTATCGCGGATCGGGTGGCCCGTATCGAGCGATTCGAGGCGCGCGAGTTGATCGGCGTTCGCTTCGATCGCGTCGGCCAGCTTCAGAAGCAGCCGCCCGCGCTCCATCGCGGCGAGATTGCTCCACTTCGGAAACGCCGCCTTCGCCGCCGCGACGGCGCGATCGACATCGGCCGGGCCCGCCATCGCGACCTCGGCGATCACCGAGTTGTCGTGCGGATTGAGGGAGGCGAGCGTTTCGCCGTTTGCAGCCGGCACGAAGCGGCCGCCGATGAAGAGTTGCGTTTGCATGTCAGTCCTGTGCAAGTAAAACCTGGACGCGACTTTCCCCGCGGCGCCAGCGGTCTGGCGCCGTTCGATCGACGATCAGGGGAATGCCGGCGGGTTACATCTGAATCGGATACGGCGGCAGTTCACCGCTTTCGTAGCGCTTGGGCAGATCGGGCGTCGCGTTCTCCCACACCAGCAGCATCGAACGCTTCTGCGAGTAGCCCTTGTGGCGGATATCGGCCGGCATGGCGGCGATATCGCCCGCGTTCATCGTGATGCGTGCGCGCGGCTCGCCGCTGTCCTTGTCAGCGACGTCCCAGATGATCTGGTCGGACAGTTGCAGGAACCACTCGACACGGTCGTTGCCATGAAACACCGGCAGCACGAATTCCTCGGTGGTCGGGCAGAACAGGCTCTGCTGGCAGACCGACGTGACCGACGGATTCCACGTCACGTCCGAGCGCGACAGGTATTTGAAAAGACTGAACGCATGCAGCGCGCCTTCGAAACCCGGCTCCGCGTGAATCTCGGGTTCGTCCTGACCCACGTCGGCAAACTGGCGATTGACGGGCAGATCGTCGCGCAACGGCGAGTCGCCTTCGAGGCCCGGCATGCGCTTGGTGGCAATCCGCGTGCGCTCGATCGCGGCAATGTTGTCGCCGTGTTTCGTGCCGAATGCGGAGCCGGTTTCTTCCGGCGCGGCGAACGGGTCGAAGCCTTCATTGACCCAGTCCTTCAGGATCGCCTTGAAGGTCGCCATAATGAGCGGCGTGTCGAACTGCTGCATATGATCGACGCCCGCCTCCTTGAAGCTCGCGTTATATGCGCCGGCGTACATGTCGACCTTGCCGTAGTGATTGCGCGTGCCGATCACTTCGTCGAAGTTGACCCAGCCATAGAAGAAGCCCCACGCGACGTCGCGCATCATCGCGCGCAGGAAGTCGTCAGCGTGCATCTGGTGCGAGCGGGTCTGGCCTTTGGCCGGCCATCTGACGGTGGCGAAATACGCGTCGCGGCTGAATTCGAAATCACCTAGGCAGAAGGTGCGATAACCGGTGACCGCGTCGGCCTCGCTCGCGGTGACGTTTTGCAGGGTGCTGAGTTTGTCCATGATGGGCTCCGGATGGATCGATCGTGTAGAGGGATTCAGTGGATGCAGATGTCGGCCCACTTCTCGACCGAATAGCGTCCGAGGATCGTCTGCACGAGCAGCACGCCTTTGGTCTTTGCTTCGAAGCGATAGGCGGCACCCGCGGGCAGCAGTGCCTGATGGCCGCGACGCAGCCGCACATGCCCCATCGACTTGCCCGACGGCTCGCCTTCCAGGCGCACGCTGCCTTCGGTCTGCGCGTCGACCAGCGGGCCATCCAAGGGTTTGATGAAATAGATGTCGATCTCGCCGTCGAGCACGACCGCGAACTCATCGTGCGACGCAGCAAACCACGGCGAAGAACCTTCCGCGCGCAGCGTCTCGATCACGTACTTGAGATTTTTGCCGACGACGACTTTCTCGTAGGGCTCAGCGCGGCTCGCTACGTCGAACACATTCGACATCGCGTAATGTTCCGGTTTGCCCTTGATGATTTCGATGGAGCCTTTCCGAAAGTTGTCCAGGCTGCCGAACCAGGTTTGTTGCATGTCTGCCTCCAGTTGATCCACGAATGCGTTGCTTGCATCGAAGATTAAGCGGCGGCAGGCGCTACAGCAATGCTCTGAGGGTCGGGAAACGCGAACCTTGGGTGCTCCAGAATCGCGCCAGGGAAACTACCTGGTGGCGAACCCTCATAGGCCCTGGGCGGGCCTCAACTGTCGGACAGTTCCTCGCCGACGCTTTTCGTTTCGTCTTCGGGCGGTGCGATGCCGAGCGCCCTGTCCCACTGCGGCTCACGCAGATAGCGCGCGCGCAGGAAGTCGACAAAGGTCTTGACCTTGGTGGTCGAGCGGTGCGAGGCAGGATACACCGCCGAGAGCCACAGCGGCGGCGCCGCGTACTCCGGCAGCACGCGCTCGAGCCGGCGCTCGAGCAGATCGGCGGCGGCGACCATGGTCGGCAGATAGACGACGCCCGCGCCGGCTCTCGCGAATTCCAGCAGAAGGTGCACGCTATTGGTTTTGAGCACCGGATTCAGCGCGATTTCAAAGCACTCGTTGCCACGCATCAGCGGCCACTTGTCGCCCCACGGGTAGTACGAATAGCGGGCGAAATCGTGGCGCAGCAAATCGAGCGGTGTCTCGATCAGCGGTTCCTCCTTCAGATAGCCGGGCGCGGCGCAGAGCACGCCGCGCACAGGAAAGAGACGCCGCTCGACCAGCAGGTTCGACGCCGGCGGATAGATCTGCAACGCCAGATCGAAGCCTTCCTGAACCGGATCGATAACGCGGTCGTTGACGGTCACGACGAATTCCACGCGGGGGTATGCGGCGCGGAATTCGATCAGCGTCTGCGAGAAATGGCCAAGCGCGAAGCCCGGCAGGACATGGATATTGAGCGTGCCCGCGAGCGCCTGCGGATCGCCGCGCGAGCGGCCGGACAGATCGTGGACCTTGGTGACCAGTTCAGCGCAGTCGCGGTAGTAGGTCTCGCCGAGTTCGGAAAGGCGCACCGCCCGCGTCGAACGATGAAAGAGCGGCACGCCGAAATGGTCTTCGAGCTGCTTGACGCGCGAGGTCACCACCGACTTGGCGACACCCAACTGGCGCGCCGCGCCGGCGAAGCTCTGCGCTTCCGCGGCGCGGACGAACGCTTCCATCGATGTGAATAGATCCAATGCTGACTCCTGTCGCTGCGGCGAGCGCTTTGTCGCCGTCATCTCCTCTGTACCGAGATGCTAACGCGAATTCGGCGGCGCATCTCTTTTCCTATGGACCCGGATCGACAATCGCCGCTTGCAAGCTCCCCTGCTTACTATTGACCGACACCGCCACAAGCAATGCCATCGCCGCAACGCAGGCGGGCGCCGCCATCGACGTCAAAATGGCGATCATGCTATAGCCGGCAGCAGAGAGAGCGCCGCCACCGAGCGCGCCGAGAATGCCGCCCAAGCGCCCGATACCGAGCATCCACGCAACGCCGGAGGCGCGCCCGTGCGTCGGATAGAACAGCGCCGCAAGGGCCAGCATCGACATTTGCGCGCCCGTCATGCAGACACCCGCCACGAAAGTCGCGATCCCAAGCGACTGAACATTGGCCGTGCCTTGTCCCATTGCGCAGACAGCGCCACCCAGCAACAGAAATGCGAGCGCGACCACTCGCCAGGGGTTGAAGCGGTCCATCAACCAGCCGCAGCCCAATGCGCCGATTACGCCTCCCGCCGGAAACAGTGCCGACACTAGCGACGCCTGACGCAACGTGAACCCCGCGTCATGGATCATCGTCGGCATCCAGCTCGTCAGCATGTAATAGACAAGCAGACCCATGAAGTACGCTACCCACAGCATCAACGTGCCGAATCTGTAGCGTGCGGAAAGGATAAGCGCAAGCGGCGCTTTTTCCTTCTCGCTCACCCGGTCGGATACAGAGAACTTTGAAACAGTCATTGGTTCTCCACTGGCAATTCTTTGAAGTACTCGACGAATCTGCTCAGCCGGCCAGCCCTTGATCACCATGAATCGCACCGACTCCGGCAGCGCAACAAGAGCACATGCAAGCAGGACTGGGGCAATGCCGCCCGCGACGAAAATCGCGCGCCATCCGAACTCCGGTATCAATGCAGCCGCGACCACGCCACCGGCTGAAGCGCCCAACGTGAATCCGCAGAACATGACGTTCAACAACAAGGATCGAGATCTCGCCGGCACATATTCCGACAACAACGTCGTCGCGTTGGGAAGTGCTGCGCCGAGCCCGATGCCCGTCAGAAAGCGAAACACCGATAGTTGCCAGACACCCGAAGCGAACACGCAGGCGATCGTCCACACACCGAAAAAGCAGACCGATCCGATCAGAACCTTGCGACGCCCGATCCTGTCGGCAATCGGTCCGGCAAGCAGCGCACCGACTGCGAGGCCCACGAGCGCGGCACTCAATACGGGGCCCAGCGCGATTTTTGTCACGCCCCACTCTTTCGCGATCGCCGGCGCAACGAAGCCGATTGCGCTGGTATCGAATCCGTCCAGCGCGACGATCAGAAAGCAGAAAAACAAAATCAACCACTGATAAGGTGAAAATCTCCGATCGTCGATGAAACGCTCGACGTCGAGCACATTCTGCTCGCCGATATCCTGTTTGCTCATACCAACTCCGTGATCGCGCGGGCGGAGCGTTCGCGAGAACACGTCCGCCTGCCTTGATGAATGATTGCCCTGCGGATTCACGCAGCACGATGCCCGTCGCTTCGCTCAGGCAACTCGTGCTTCGTCCACGTGCCCGGTCAGAACAGGTGCCGGATGCCTGCCATCACGCCGAACTGGCCCATACCCGCCGCCGGTGTCGTGCCCCCGCCGCCCACGCTCGCAGAAAAGTGCGCCTTCGCGCTGTTCCACAGATACGTACCGCCGGCATAAACAGCCGTGGCTTTCGACAGGAAATAAGTGGCGCGAAGCGTTGCCATCGTTGCCCGCGCATCCTGCTCCCGGACCACGATCCGAAAGCCTTCGCCGTCGATCACAAAGCCCGGTGTCACGAAATACTCGGCGCCAACGAAGAAGAGATTCGATCGTACGTCGGGCGCGGCCATGGAGTTCGTCTCGACATGCCTTCCCAGCCACCCCGCTCCGAGCTTCAGGCCGGCGAGTTTGACATACCCGTTCGCCGCGATGCGCGTGTCCTTGTCTGCGCCCGACGTAGTGGGAAAGGTCCCGATGCCATCAAAGAAATTCGCTGCGGCGTTTGCACCGCCTCGCTGTTCGTCGTACGCAGTTGCAACGCCAAAGCTTGCTCCGTCGTACTTGAGCATTGCACTCCACTCGTGACATGGGTTGAACTGACCTGCAACCTGACCAGCACACGTGCCCTGTCCCGGCGAATTGCCGGTGCCGGCCGAGTCGCGTCCGAACGAATACGAGGCGCCGACGGTGACTCCTTTAAAGCTGCCTTTGTAGACGATGCTGTTGTCGCTCCGCGCATTGGGCAGATAATTGTCCAGCGCGCCAATTCCGTGGACATCGGGGCCCAGCATGTCCGCATCGGACAACGCCCAATAGACCATGTTGTATTGGCGTCCAAAGGTTAGCGCGCCCCACGGTCCATCGAGGCCGACCCACGCCTGGCGACCGAACAGACGCCCACCTTGTCCAATGTCTCCGGCTCTCGTATTGAAGCCGTTCTCGAGGGTAAAGACGGCCTTCCAGCCGCCCCCGATATCCTCGGCTCCGCGGATCCCCCACCGGGACGGCAGTTCCCCGCTGATACCCGGCATCCGAACGACGTGATCGCCGGCGGCATTTGCATGAGACACGTACTCGATGCCGGTATCGATCAAGCCATATAGTGTGACGCTGCTCTGTGCGAAAGCCGATGCACTCAACATCCCAAGACCGAATGCTGCAAACCTTCCACGCTTCATACTCCTCCCAATGATTGACAAGTCTCTTCGTTATCCAAACTACTTTATGTGATACGGATCATTGGTTCGGAGCTTATGTTTGCAAATAAAAAGCAACAACACGGTGAAACGAGGGGCGACGGAAATCGGACGCGCATCCGCCGAACATCTTAAAAATTTAAATTCTCCTGTCCGCACGTAGACGCATCTACTTTTCTTTGCAGGGGGTGGTCAGAGGTGATTTTCATGCGCTGACGCCTTTAAGAGAGAACCGCCGGGCGCCTCGCTCATCGAAATGAATTGTGTTCATATGCCTATTGAATGCGGCAACTCCCAGCCTCCACACGGTGCCTCGACCAGTTTCTATTACGATGATCGGCACTTGAACATCATTCAATGTGGTATTGAAAACTCGCCCCTTCGTCCTTGAGCAGCGATATGGCATCGTGACTGCAGCGGTGAGCGCCTGGTCGCTATATGTCGACAGGCAAAGCCCACCATCTTCGACGCGGCGTCGTCGATCCGGACTGCACGAGCAGCCCTTCACACTAGTGAGGACCAATTTGTCACAAGCCAATAACCCAAGCAGTAGAGATGAACTGATAGCGAAATGCCTGCCCTTTCTCGAGGAGGTCAAGGACCTGACTACGGGTAACGAGGTCGAACAGTGGCTCAACGAGAAGTACGGCACGTCGAGTGAGTTCTATAAAGACCTCAAACGCCTGATCACGATTGGCGTAGTGGAAGAAGGCTGGGCGGCCAACATCGAAATATCCGGACGCAGGTATCGGCGCGCACGTCTTGTCGACCCGTCAGAAGAGACGTTTGGATTCAGCATTACGGCGGTGTATATGGACAGCACCGGTAATGACCAGAACAATCCGGAGGGAAGCTTCCGGGGTGATTACCATGCGCATCCCTACGGCGAATTCAATATGGTGGTGTCGCTAAACGAAGGCGCGGCCCTCGCCGGTCCAAACGGTTGGTGCTATGGCGGCTGGACCGCGCCGGCGCCGGGCAGTCATCACTATCCGGAAGCAAAGGGCGGTGCAATCATTGCGTTGTTTTTTCTGCCTGCAGGACGGATTGCGTACAACGTCAAGGCGCCTGACGCAAATTGATCAAATGCAGGACCCGTCGGTAACGGCGCGTCCTGCGTTTGCTTGCGTTGTGTCGACACCGGTTTCTCTTCAATCCGGAATCTAAAGCGCCAGACAAGCATCACAGCGGCCGCATTGACTCGCGCCCGCGCACCGCAATCACTTGCCGGCCAGTTGTTTCGTCACGCCGACGAGTCCAAGACCGACACGTCGCACTTCGGCATCCGCCTTCTCATCGATAAGCCCGCCATTTTCGCCAAATGCCTGATGGGCAGAACCCAGCGAGAACCCTTGAGGAATCAGGATCGCGCCCAGCTTCTCAAGAACACCGCGCATTCCGAGCATGGCTCGAATACCGCCCATCGGCCCCGGCGATGCAGAAACAACCGCGGCCACCTTACCCGTGAATAGCGTGAGGCCAGAGCTTCCCGACGCCGTCGGCCTGCTTACCCAGTCCAGCATGTTCTTCAGCGCAGCGGTGTAACCACCGTTATGCTCGGGCGAAGCCACCAGCAGCGCATCATGTCCGGCAAACAATTCCTGCAGTGCTCGCACCCGCTCAGGAACACCATGCGCACTTTCAACATCAACGTCATAGATCGGCAAGGGAAAGTCGGCGAGTGTGATAAACGTGACTTCCGCGCCATCCGCTCGTGCCGCAGACGCAGCGATTTCCAGCAGCTTTCGGTTAAGGGACTCACGGCGGGAGCTCCCGCAAAAGGCAAGGATCTTTACTGTCATATTTTGGAAAGTAGATGCGCGCACCGCAATTGCGGTGTGCGCGGATTCTGAAAGGAGAACGACTGATTAGCCGATCGGGAAACAACCGCCGTCTGCTCTATGCCTCTTCGTCGAAGCCGACAAACGTTGCAAACTTCTCGACCGCCTCGCGCGGAATAGCGAGTCTGTTGACCGCTGAATCCTGGTCCGCGTAACCGAGCGACATACCGCATACCACGTCAAAGCCCGGCGCGAGTAAGAGATGTTCCGCGATGATCGTCTGATACCGCGCGAACGATACTTGCGGGCACGTATCGAGGCCGCGTGCGCGGGCCGCGAGCATGACCGTCTGTAGAAAGAGACCATAGTCGAGCCAGCTGTGCTTCTTTAGTCTCGCGTCGATCGTGAAGATCAGGCCGACAGGTGCCCCGAAAAATCCAAAGTTCCGGCCTGTCGCGCGGGCTCGGCCGGCGGCGTCCGCCTTGTCGATACCAAGGGCACCGTAATATCGCGCGCCGAACTCCTCCTGCATCGGGCGATAAGCTTCCGGCATCGGATCTGGAACATGCTGTAGCGGCGGATGCAAATCCGCGACATGGGCACGCACAAGGGCCTCACTCAGCGACTCCTTGCTTCGTCCGCGCAGCACGTGTACCCGCCACGGCTGCATGTTCGAGTTGCTTGGCGCTGCGCGAGCGACATCGAGAATCTCAATGATGTCTTTCTGTGAGACGGCATCGGGACGAAAAACGCGAACGGCTTTCCGTGAGCGGATAACCGAATCGACGACTTGAGCGTCCGAATGCATTTGATGGCCGGTCTCCACGGCCTTGGGGAGATCTATCTGCATAGTGTCCCCATGATGGCACAGCCAGAACATCGAGCGCGGTGAAAAACCTGCAAGATGATCTTGAAGAAAACGGGACTGGCTAGCTTCGAACCTGCCTGCCGATGTCGAGTATCTGCGCCCGCAGCCACTGTAGCGCCGGGTCGTGCGCGTTTCGTGCATGCCACACCGCCCTGACCACGGACTCCGGCGACGGGTACGGCGTTGCCCGTGCTTTCAGCTCGCCGTAGCGCTCGAACTCGCGTCCCAATGGGGAAGGTACGACGGCGAACATCTCGCTGTGACGCAGCAACGCAGGGATCGCCAGCGAATGAGCGACCGCGACCCGCAGCCGCGGACGCGCGAGTCCCTCTGGAAAGGCATCTTCCAGCGCCTGCCGATCGAACATTTCCGACTGCCGCGCCAAACCCCGTTCAACGATAAAACCGCCAACCGCCCCCTCTTCCGCGCCACCGAGCGAGACGGCCACGAGTGGATAGCTCAACAGATCATCATGAGTAACGGCCCGGTCGCCAATGGGATGATCCTGACGCATCACCAGCACATCTCTCTGCTGCCACACCATCATCGATTGAAAGCGCGGGGGCACTTCCGCAAAAATCCCAATCGCGATGTCGATCCGGCCGATGTCGATCTGCCCCGCGAGATCCAACCGCGTGGAAGGCCGTATGACGAGGTTCACCATCGGCGCTTCCGCCGCGAGTCTCTGACTGAGACGGCCGAGAAGAAGCATCGTGATGTAGTCGTTCGCCGCGACGACGAACTCGCGTTCGGCAACGTCGGGGCGAAACGGCTCGTCGCCGAGCGCCACCTGAATCTGGTGGAGTGCGTTGCGCAACGGGGCTGCCATCGCGACTGCCCGCGCGGTTGGCTCCATTCCTTTCGAGGTCCGGACGAACAGGTCGTCTTCGAGTGCGTCCCGCAACCGCCCCAGCGCGTGACTCACGGCGGACTGGCTGAGATTCAACCGCTTTCCGGCAAGGACCAGATTGCGGTCCTCGAACACTGCGTCGAATACGCGCAGGAGATTAAGGTCGATCCGGCCGAGGTTCATGTTTTTTGAAGGGTTGGCATGGCAGTCGGATTATTTTACTCGCGGCGAGCCGTGCTTCGAAACCGGCATGAATCGAAATCGGCGCGATCGGTTTTCTGATGTGGTCACTCGCGGCGCTTTGCCTGAGTTGGCGCAGTCGGAGAAATTGCGGACTATCTGTTTTTCTTCACGAGACACTAGACCAGTTGGTACGGCAATCCGGATATGTGAGAGGCGTGTTGAAGTCGGATGTCACTACGCCAACGAACCAGGCCATACGTGTCGGACATACGCGGGATGGTTCTGCTAAACGCGAGTGCAAACTGAAATAGGCCCGGTTAGCGCGCATGATGATGTGTCGTCTCCCCGCGATTTTATCGAGGGCTCTCTGCTGACGTCGAGGCCTGCTGCTCTGTTAGCCTGAAAGCGAGAGTTCAGTCGCAGAGCGCAGAATGAAGCGCGCCCCGCGACCGGGGTCATCAATTGCCGCGATACATCACTCCGTCACTATTCACCGGCGCACGCGCGCCAGACTGCGATCTGACCGATTCGTTACCGCCGACACCGCTACCGTTTTCACCAACCATGCTTCCCGGGCTGCTTTCCGCCGCCAACGTCTGGGCGCTTTGACCACGTTGCGCTGCCGACTTGCCGACGTCGGGGCGATAGAACGGTGCGGGTCCGTAACCGCTCGCGAACGCGGGAGCAGCCAACGAGGCAGAGCTTGCAACTAACAAAGCGACGATGAACTTCGTCTTCATAAGTACTCCAATAACTTTGTTGAATACTCGAATGCACCTGCCTGAGGTACATTTTCGGCGCGCTATTCAACGTTGACGGAAGAAATAAAGGGCCTGTCGCGCGCTGACAGGAAGGCTCAAACGAACAACGCATTTTCAATCGATGTGAGCAATATTGCTGACGCCGCGGCGAAAGCACGAGACCGGTCGTTGTTGCGCCCGCGGCTAACAACGCATGGGTTATGCCAAGCCGGATGCGCTTACGAACTCACCGCCCCTAACCACCTGAAAATAAACAGGCTTTGATGTCAAGCACGAAGCGGTTTGGTGAAATCGATGAGCCGCGATGTTTGACTGTATCGAACGCTTTTTCGGGTCTTTGTATGCGGCAATCCAACAAGCAGAATCTGTCGTCGAGCTGCGTGCACAATCCGCGTTTGCTATGAACCAGCCGCAGAATTTTTATCGGATATTTTTGTGCACAGGCAGACGCTTTCGATTTGATCCCAGGGCGAAATCCGTGCATGGAAAAGTGTCAGAATTTCGCGACAGACTTTCGTTTTTGCTTCGGTATCCAAAGGTGTGGAGTTACGCTCAGTTTCGCAACGGCACCCCAATCGTCTGCGTGGAGAATATCGATGAAACGAATCGCTCTATCTACCGTCTCGCTTGCACTGCTCGGTGCAACCGGCGCAGTACATGCACAAAGCAGCGTTACCCTCTACGGCGTCATCGATGAAGCGTTTCAGTTCGTGCACAACGCCAATCCGGAGGGCAAAAACCTTTACCAGTTGGCCGGCGGCAACCTGCAGGGCAACCGCTGGGGTTTAAAGGGTACGGAAGATCTCGGCGGCGGCCTGAAGGCGATCTTCCAGTTGGAAAACGGCTTTGACATCAACAACGGCCAACTGAGTCAGGGCGGCCGCATGTTCGGCCGTCAGGCGTACGTCGGCCTGGCGCATCAAGCTTACGGTACCGTGACGCTTGGCCGTCAATATGACCCGCTCGTCGACCTGGTTCAGCCGCTAACGGCTGACAACTACTTCGGCAGCACATTCACGACTCCGGGCGACGTTGACAATAACGACAACAGTTCGCGCACGAATAGCGCGGTCAAGTACACCTCGCCGACGTGGTCGGGCTTCCAGTTCGAAGGCATGTACGCGTTCGGCGGCGTGGCAGGCCAGACGGGTTCGCAGCAAACGTGGTCCGGTGCGGCAACTTACGGGACAGGTCCGTTCAGTGTGGCAGCAGGCTACATCCGCATGAACAACGCCAACTCTGGCGTAATACGGCCGAACAACTCCTTTACGAGCACGTCTGACGGCACGATCGATTCGATCGTCAACGGTGCATACGCAACGGCGAAGTCGATCGGCATCGCTTCGGTTGCCGTGCAATTCGTCACCGGCCCGTTCACGGCCAGCGTGCGTTACAGCAATGCGCAGTACAAACCTGACGGCGCCTCGACGTTTGCCTCCACCGAGCGCTACAACGTAGCCGGCGGCTATTTGGGCTATCAGGTGACACCTGCCGCGTTGCTAGGTCTCGGCTATACCTACACGCACGGCTCGGGCGACACGTCCGCATCGTATAACCAGGTTTCGCTGGGCGGGGACTACAACCTGTCGAAGCGCACGGACCTTTACCTGGTTGGTGCCTGGCAGCGCGCGAGCGGCACGCAGCGCAATCCGCGCAGTTCGCCACCGCAGCAGCTACAACCCGCGGTTGCGTCGGTGGCTGACTACGGCTTCGCGGGAGATTCGCGCACGCAGGAAATCGTCAGCCTCGGCATTCGTCACAAGTTCTGATCGAAGCTTGTTGCGCGGCTGAAGCAGGAGGCTGTCGGAGCGCGGCTTTCGTTGTGTCGCTTTACGCGTCATGAGATCTTGTTGGGCTGGAGGACTGATAGGGAATCTGATGCGGCGGTGATCGCGCCGGCTGATGCGTCGGTCACGTCATTGCTGAAACGTCACCCGTTCATAGGCTTCGAGGCCGCGTCGCTGACCGGAAGGCATGTGGCGCGCCTGCTCCGGCGTCCGCGCGTCGAAGTCAGCTCGATTGTGGAGATGAACTCAAGTATGAATTCGGGCGGCAGCAACTGGCCACGGCGATCGTCAAGAATCAATTACTCGCGGCGCTGGCCAAATAACGCCCACACACCCACACTCACACCCGCTAATTCTCCGCTCATTATGCAAACGCACAATCCGTTACAGCACAGCCTGATTCGCATTTCGAATCACGCATCACTGGAGCGGAGCAATCATGCAAAACGACGGAAAATCAGCGTTTCGGCCCTATGTCGACGCCTTGCTCGATGAACTGGAAACACAATCTGATCGGGCGGTACTGCGCTATTTCGACCATGACGTAACGGGCAGGACCCTGCGAACGGCAATATTTCGCTATGCGCGGGCGCTTGAAGTGCTAGGCATCGGCAGGGGCTCTCTGGTCGCACTGTTCGCGCCCAATTGTCCGGACGCGCTTGCGATTCGCTACGCGGCAAACCTGCTCGGTTCCGCTACGATGTTCGTGCCTGCATTGGCGAATGCCGAACGTCGCGCGGCCTTGCTGACCCGCGTCCAGCCGACGCTTATCGTAGCCTTCCCGGAAACCCTTCACCATATCCCCGTTGCGCTCGAGAGCCACGTGCTCTTCGTTGGCGTCGGTCCTGTGTCTTCACGGCTGGACAGGCTCGCGCAAGCGCAGTCGGATCTGCCGTTGCGCACACAATTGAGCGCCGACGATCTCGCGGTCGTCGTCTCGTCGGGCGGCACGACGGGTGTGCCGAAATGCAGCCGCCGGTCTTTCGCGGCGTATTCGGCGATGGTCTGCGGGCCGAACGATATGGATCGGCGTCAGCTTATCAATGGCCCGCTCGCCTACCTGTCGCAAGTGCTCGTCGACACCACGCTTATCGGCGGCGGTACGGTCGTGTTGAAGCGTCGATACGATCCCGCGGCGACGCTCGCGACGATCGAATCGGAACGGATCACCGACGTGCTTCTCGTCGAGCCTCAACTGTTCGAAACAATGGACCACCCGGACGTCGGCCGGCGCGACTTGTCGTCGCTGCGCTCCATTGCGCACGTCGGCGGGTCAGCGCCCGCGGTACTGCGGCAACGCGCGATCGCGCGTCTGGGTCCTGTGCTTACGCATCTTTACGGGGCGAGCGAAACCGGTGTCGTCAGCATGCTGCCGCCATCCACCTATGAGGCGAATCCGGAACTGTTGGCCTGCGCGGGCCCTGTTCGACCCGGCGTCGAGGTACGTTTGCGCCGTGCCGATGGAACATTGGCGCATGCGGGACAGTGCGGAAACATCGAAGTGAAGTCGGCCGCCGTGGCGGATGGTTACTACCATCAGCCGGTCGAAGAAGCACAAAAGTTTCAGGATGGCTGGTGCCTGACCGGCGACGTCGGCTTCATCGACGAAGCAGCCAATCTGCACGTTCTCGGCCGCGCAGCCGATGTCGCGGAAATCGATGGACTGACGATTGGCCCGACCCAGATCGAAGATGTCTTGTGCCGCTTACCGGACGTTCGCTACGCCGTCGCGCTGGCCGCGAACAATTCTGCCAGTGAACACGGATGGAACGCGTTGATCGAAACATGGCTCGCCGGACAAGCGGACCTCGCGCGATGCAAGCACAGGCTCGAAATCGCACTTGGCCCGTTAGTGGCCAGCCGGATTCGTATCGTCGTGGTGGATCGCGTGCCGCTTACGGAACAGGGAAAACCAGACCGCGGCGCAATCGGGATGATCATTCAAGGCGACTCGCAGCAGCGCCACGCCATACGCCCATCGGTGATCGATCTCGGCGCAGAGAGGCGGCCGGACAGTCGCCGGAATGCATCGGCCAATGCAACCCGACCCGCCCCATGAAACACCCATTTTTCCGTTTTCCTCAGCTAGTGCATGCGTGAGGTCAACTGAAATGTCACGGCGATTCGCCCGGCTCATCTCAGGGTTCATTTCGCCGCCCCGCTCTTGCCGATATGGAAAGGAGTAGCAAATGCGTCACTATCAATGCAACAGTCCCGAAGCAGCAGGCCGCATCCTGGCGGCATGCCTTCTTATCGACGGACATCTCAGCCTCGCCGAACTAGAAGCGCTCGATCGCTGCGGCATGGAAAAGCGCCTGTTGTTGAACCGATACCGATTGCTTTCGATCGTTCAAACGCTGTGCGAAGACCTGACGCGCTCCGGGTGTCTCAACTGGAGCGACATATGTCAGGTCGATCCGGCGACGCTCGCCTTGCTCGCGGCCGATGTCCAGGATCGGCGCCTTCGTCGCGACATCCTGGAACTGTGCAGCGAAGCCGTCATGGCCGACCGAAGCCACTGCTATCGCGAGGCCGAATACCTGAGGCTGCTGCGCGAAGCCTGGCAAATGCCCGCTCGTCCGGTTCGGCAAGCTGCGCTAGCGGGCACGTTCGGTTCGTAACAGCCGCATAACGCACGGCCCTTCGCACCACCGGCCATATAATCTGCAGCATGGCTGCGAGGATCAATCGACGTAAGTGCCATAGCCCGCGCGATAAAAAAAGGAGGCCCGTTCCGCATGGATCACTCTGTCTTTTCCGCCATTGTGCCTGGGCCCCTCGTTTCGAGTGCGGTGGCGTAGATGACGCTCGCCGGCACGCTCGCTCAACTCTGCCGCACGGCCATCTTCGGGCTCGGGCGTGAACTGGCGGCCTGGAAGGCTTCCCGAGCGCGCGCGACATTCGCGGCCCAGGCGATGCTCTCGGTCGCGCTCTCTGTCGCGCTTGCGAACGCGTTGGGTCTGTCGGACACGTGGTGGGCCGCAATCAGCGGCTTCGCGGTCATGCAGACGAGTTTTGCCGGCTCCGTGCAGCGTGCCGTACATCGGATCATCGGCACGGTGATAGGCGCCGCGCTTGGAGCCATTGCCGGGCCCTGGATCGGTGACCGACCGTGGGTGTTTGTGCCCGCGCTAGGGGCAATCGGCGCTATCGCGGTATATCGGGCCAACGGGTCCAAAGCGACCTACGCCTGGGTTCTGGGCGGCGTGACGGCCCTGATGGTGACGTACGAAGCGCACAAGTTCGCATCCTTCCGGGCGACCGCTCTATTCGCGGCGTTGCGAGTCGCCGAAGTCGCGGTTGGAACACTCGCTTGCCTGCTGGTGGCGAGCGTGTTTCATTTCGGGCCGAAGTGGTATCGAACGAGGAGGACGCCATCGGATGCCTCAACCGCTCGCGTGGCAGGTGAGTCTGCCGGTCTGCCTGCCGCTGCGGATTTGACGCCGCCACTGGAATCGGCGCGCTCGACTCGCATGCTGTTGTGCCTGCAGGCCGCGCTGTCCATCACAATCCTTGCATCCCTGACTTACGTTCTGCATCTGCCGGGTTTCGCGCAGGCAATGGTCACGGCGATCGCGGTGCTTATCGTACCGCCGGGTCTGGCAGCAGACAGAACGCGGCAGCCGGTCATGGAAAAGATGGTGCAGCGCGTGGCCGGCTGCTTGCTGGCCGGTGTGATCGGTGTGGCGCTGCTTCCTCTGATGCAAGGGCAGGCAATCCTGTGCATGCTCGCGCTGTCCATCGGCGTATGGGCAGGATGTCACGTGCAAACAGGACGGGAAGGGGCGAGCTATGTAGGCCGTCAATTCACCATCGCGTTCATCATGGTGTTCGTCCAGGATCATCATTGGTCATCCGATCCATTGCCGGCACTCATGCGGTTATCCGGTATTCTCACCGGGATTGCCGTGTTGGCAGTGGTGATGTTCGTGACCAGCCGGCTGTATATGCCGCCCGCGCCTCAGGATGCGAACCGTTAAGACAGGTACATCTGTTGGTGAATCAGCGAGTCATAATCGGCACTGTGATAAATGGTCGTTGGTCAATTGGCGAAATCGCTCATCATTTCAGCGCAAATTACTGCTTACCCATGATGCAGCCGAAGGTGTCGAGTGTGCGGATAAAGTCACCGCGCACACGCCAGGAAATCATGAATCTGCCCCACCACGGCCGCGCCCTCACCCACCGCCGACGCGACACGCTTGGTCGATCCTGCACGCACGTCGCCGATCGCAAAGATACCCTCGACGCTCGTCTGCAGC
The DNA here is from genome assembly GCF_046028095.1 of Paraburkholderia phytofirmans. GTDB lineage: Bacteria > Pseudomonadota > Gammaproteobacteria > Burkholderiales > Burkholderiaceae > Paraburkholderia > Paraburkholderia phytofirmans_A. The sequence goes on along the minus strand of NZ_JAQQDJ010000003.1, from coordinate 754,067 downwards.
GGCATCGAATGGACGGCGGCCTCCCCAAGATCGGTGCCCGTCAGGACGAACCCTTTGCCGTCGAGCGACACGCTGCATGTCTTGAGCCATTCCGTATTCGGTTCCGCACCGATGAATACGAACAGATGATGTGCCGTCATGCTTCCTTCAATGCCGCCGGCACCGCGATAGTGAACGCGCTCAAGGCGTGCCGCCCCTTCAAGCGCGGTTAGTTCGATATGCGTATGAAGCGTCACATTCGGCAGCGATGCGACACGCTCGGCCAGATAGTGCGACATGCTGTGCGCGAGGCTCGCGCCGCGAATGAACATATGCACATGCTCGGCGTGTGAAGCGAGAAACACCGCGGCCTGCCCCGCGGAATTGCCGCCTCCGAGCAGCAACACCGGCTCCTTGCGGCACAGTCTCGCCTCGATCGGCGTAGCCCAGTAATAGACGCCACAGCGTTCGAAGCGCGGCAGGTCTTCTATGACAGGCCGCCGATACTCCGCACCACTCGCGATAACCACAGTACGCGTCGTAATGCGGCGGCCATCGGCAAGCTCCAGAACTGGCGGCTGCTTGTGGCAATACAACGCCTTGACCTCGCACGGGATGCCGATATGCGCGCCGAACTTCTGCGCCTGGACAAACGCGCGGCCCGCAAGCGCCTGCCCGGTGATGCCGGTGGGAAAGCCCAGATAGTTTTCAATGCGCGCGCTCGTACCGGCCTGGCCGCCGGGCGCGCGACAGTCGAGCGCCGCCACCGAGAGTCCCTCGGATGCCGCGTAGACAGCTGCGGCAAGTCCTGCCGGACCTGCGCCGACGATCGCCACATCGTAGACGTGCGCCGGATCGAACTCGGGAATCAGTCCAAGACACGATGCGAGCTGCCCCTCGTCGGGATTTCTCAACACAGTACCGTTCGGACAAACGACTAGTGGGAAGTCATTGGGCTGCGGCGTCAGGCGTTCGAGCAGCGCAATGGCTTCGGGGTCCTGCTCTGCATCGAGCGTCATGTTCGGAAAAGCATTACGGCGCAGGAAATTCTGCAAAGCGAGGAGTTGTGGGTGATTGGACGAGCCCAAAAGGATGACCCCTTGGCCGCGCTCGATCACGAGGACACGCCGCAGAATCAGTGCGCGCATGATCTTTTCGCCGAGATCGGCTTCACTGATCATCATGGCGCTGAGTTCGTCGGGCCGCACCAACACCGCTTCGACATCTTCGACGACATGCGCGTCGACAACCGCGGGCTTGTTCGAGAGTTGGGTGACATCCGAAGTGAACTCGCCGCGCTGCGTGTAGGTGTGAATGATCCTTTCGTGGCCGAGGCCATCACGGCCGACTATGCGGACTTTGCCCGACAGCAGGACGAACATGCCGGGGCAGAGACTTCCCGCGCGGTAGAGCAATTCGCCTTTGACGTAGCGGGACAAGCTGCCGAAGCGGCGCACCCGGTCGACCTCAGCATCCGTGAGGACCGGAAACATCTGCTGGTAACGCGGATGATCGCGCACCGCCGGGTCATCGGCGAGCGCGCCGTCGTCGATACGGCTTTCATCCGCGGGCGGCAGAGGAGCGGGCGTATCGCCTTGCGGCCCTGACTCGTTGCTCATCGCGGCCCCTCCTTCAACGCGTCGTTGGCAGCGCCGTCGCGTGGCCGGCGGTCTACGCGATTGCAATGAAAAGAGTAATCGAGTTATAGCCGCCGACCAAGATTTCTTCTATTCGTTCTTTGGGTCTGCGCCGGACTTTAGCGATGAGCGCCCGGCGTAAACCAGGACGGCGGCCCGCGACGCCCGCTCCCTGGTTAATGAAGACTATTGAACGCTCAGCGGTTATACATTGCATTCCAGTCCGCAACCGACACGCCACCACCTGATCGTGACGTGCTCGATGCGCCGCCGTAGTTGCTCGTCGGTACATCGCGCGCCGCCACCTTCGCTTCGGCGGCCTGGATTGCATCAGGATAGTGCGTCGGATCGCCGTCACCGACGTGATAACCCACGCTCTCCAGTTGCACGAGTTCTGCGCGGACCTGCGCACGTGTTGTGTGTTCGCTCGACTGAGCGAACGACGCAACGGGAATCACAAACGCACTGGCAATAAGGACTCCACGGATAATTGATTTCATGGCAACACCTCGATAAATAATGGACCTGCCTGCAACAAACTCACTTGTCTGAAGCGGTGAATGAAGTCTATGCTTCAACGTTGTCGGGGTTAACCCACAGATCGCTCAAGACATCGTTGACCGGTGCGCGTGAATGTACGCAACGATTGGCTCGCGATACACGAATGAGCGTCTCGACTCCATCAACCGCGATCTGATCGCGCCATCCATCCATATTGCTTTTCTGCGGTAGCATCATCACCACAACCCGGAGGCTCGAAATGACTGCGAAACCGCTGACACTTGGCATCGATCACATCGGCTTGACCGTTCGCGATCTGAATCTCACTCGCGACTTTTTCATCAACTGTCTGGGATGGACGCAAGTTGGCGAGAAGCCGGACTATCCGGCTGCGTTCGTGTCCGACGGACAGGTGATGCTCACGCTGTGGGAAGTCCAGAATCAAGCGGGCCGCGTGGAATTCGACCGCAAAACGAATGTGGGCCTGCACCACCTGGCGCTGCGCGTCGGCAGTGAAGCCGCGCTCGACGACGTGTTCTCGAAAGTGTCCAAATGGCCCGGCGTCGAAGTTCAATTTGCACCAGAAGCCTTGGGTGCCGGCCCGAAGCGGCACACGATGATTTTCGAACCGGGCGGCATCCGGCTCGAGTTCGACTTCGATCCGCGAGTCGCGGCTGCCTGAGCACTGAGTCTGCTACCGGAAGCAGACTCAGTGCGGCAGGCGGTCCGCGACTTTCGCTACGCCCGCCGCCGCGCATACCTCGTCCTTGTCGCCACCGGGTGCGCCACCGATACCGAGCGCGCCCACCATCTCTCCATTCACCTTGAACGCTACCGCGCCCGGCAACGCCATGACGTTGTGCACGGTCGCGAGTTGAGGTGCGTATGGACTCGTCTTCATCAATTCGAAAAAGCCACTAGACCGGTCGAAGCCAAATTCCGGCCCTAGCGTCACAACGGTAAAGGCTTTACGCATGCTCGATTCGGCGGTGTGGACCGTGCTTCTATCTCCGCGCAGTACCACCTGCGGCACGCCATCCATATCGAGCACCGTAGCGGTCACCCAGTAATGCTTCGTTTCGCACACGCGAATCGCTTCTTTCGCCGCGTCGAGCGCGACGTCGAGCGGCAAGGTGTAGTGGTAACCGGACGGCTGCGGTTCTTGCGCCTGACTCACCGGCGACATGAGCGACGCAATGCATAGCGACGCGGTCAGACTGAAACGTTTCATGATTACACCGTGCGGCGCCGCCATGGCGTCGTTTGAACAGATCGTTAAAGGGCAGTAGCGCGCACATAGAGTTTCGGCGCATGTCGACTGATAGGACCGGTTTGCGGTCCAAGCGAACTATAGGAGTCGCGGCGGCCATTTGGCACGGCCTGTCGTTGAACAACAGTTTTTCCTCGATGGAATAAATGCCTTCGGGAATGGATCGGTTGGTTTGCGTGCGCCGCGCGTTGCCCATATCGGCGGCCTTTCTTGACTCCGTGTATCAAGTGTTGTTTGTACGGCTGCGTTCTTCACCGACGAGAAAGTGCGTAATCTCGTGCCACGCTCTGAGGAAACGCCATGGATATGTCCGTCACGCTTGCCCCCACCGACACAAACGCAACCACGATTCGACTCGAATCGCATCCGGGGTACAACCGCGTATTCCGACCGCGCGAACTCACAGTGGGGCTGATTCTGCCGTTGGAAACGCACCCCGGCACGCCGCACCCTACAATGCGCGACCACATTTCGATGGCGCAGCGCGCGGAGAGCCTGGGCGTCGCAGCATTATGGGCACGCGACATTCCGTTCTTCGATCCCGCTTATGGCGACGCCGGGCAGATTTTCGAGCCGCTGATCTATATCGCGCAACTCGCTGCCGCAACGCGCAACATCACACTCGGCACGACAGGCATCGTGCTGCCGATGCGCGAACCGCTGCTGTTGGCGAAACAGGTCAATTCGCTCGATCAACTGACGGACGGACGCGTTGTGATCGGCATGTCGAGCGGCGATCGGCCGTCGGAATATCCCGTCTTCGGCATCGACTTCGAAACACGCGGCGAACGGTTCAGAGACGCCTACGGTGTGTACCGGAATGTCAGCGAACGCGCGTTCCCGCAGTTCGCCTCGGCGCGCTTCGGACAGTCGCCCGGCGGGCTGGATATGCTTCCCAAGCCGCCGTATGGCCGAACGCCCGCCATTGCCGTCGGCCGTTCACAGCAGACCTTGCGGTGGATCGCCGAGAACATGGATGGTTATCTCGGGTTCGTTCCGGATCCATCCGAGTTGCGCAGCTTCGCAGACGAATGGCGAAGCCTCACACAGTCCGCCGCCAACACGGCCGCATTCAAACCACTGGCCTTTGGTGGATTTCTTTATTTGCATCCGAAGCCCGATCATCCATTTACCCGGATTCGCGGCGGATTCGCCATAGGCAGCCGTGCGTTGAGGGACTTCCTCGAGCAGGCGCGAGACGCCGGCGTCAATCATGTCGCGCTCAACCCTCGGGTCACGCCGCGCCCGTATGTCGAGATACTCGATGAACTCGGCTCGATCGTACTATCCGCTTTCCCTCCTCAATGACGGCAGCGCGGTAATTGGCGCCATAAGGCGCGGTTCTTCAGGATGTGCCGGCGGATCTACACTTTGACAGGCTTCGTTCTGAAAGAAGCCTCGTCCGTCACCGGGCGGCAGACTCCCGCAAAGACGCCGGTGGGACAACGGTCTCGATCCGGCCGGTTTTGACGTCATAGACCAGACCCGACACGATCAATCCGTCGGGGAGTTCCCTGTTTGCCTTAAGCGCTGCGACATCGAGGGCCACCGCGTCATAGGGCTCCGTAATGGCGAGCTCGTCGAGCGCGTCCGTCTCGACACCTAGATACTTCGCGAGCAAACCAGGTGCGTGCTTATGGCAACCGATGATCCCGCAATCCGTATGTTGTAGCAGGACGAGATTGCGCGCACCATCCGGGCGTCCCGCCGCTTTCGCGACGACGGCGAGGACCGCCAGCGTCTCGAGCAACGATTGGTTGACGCGGCCGCCCACGTTACGGATTACCGCCGCTTCACCTTGTTTCAACCCCAGCACGCTTGCGGGATCGACGCGGGGATCAACGCAGCCGACGACAATCGTTCCCGTCGACGGCATCATCTTGAGTTCAGGCGCGAACCCCGTGTTGGCGAAGTCGGCGTTGCGCTCCAGCATGACATCATTGAAGTCCATTTTTTGCTCCAGCGTATTGAGGGGCAACATTGCCCGGTGAATTCGATAGGCGAGATGACGATGATCGTATTTCCCGATACGACACGCCTTCAGGCGAGTACTTCGAAATCCCTCACTGCCTCTTCGCCCGGCGCGCGTAGCGTTCGCTCCAGCACGTGTGTTTTCGGCGTGCGGTCGATCACCAGCCCAAGCACGTCCGGACGGCTGTAATGACCGCGCGAGTCCATCATGCGTTTGCGCTTGTCGATCTGCCAGAAGTCGAGGTCCGCAATGATCTCGCCCTCTCCTTCACGCAGCGGCTGGCCGCCCATGTACTCTCCCTCGGGCGAAACAATCGCAGTGAAACAGCCGCTGGAAATCGGCCCAACGTGGCTGGTATTTGTATCGTGCAGAATCTGCTGTTGCTGTTCGGGGGTCAGCCACGCAGTCGCGTTGACAACGAAGGCTCCCGCCTCCAGCGCGTGCTGCCGGATATTGACGGAGATCTGCTCCGAGAACAGGTCGCCCGCGAACGAGCCCGGGTACATCGCCGAATGGATTTCCTCGCCGTCCGCCATCAGCGCATAGCGCGCAAGCGGGTTGTAGTGCTCCCAGCAGGCCAGTTGACCGACCCGGCCCACGGCGGTATCGATTGCGCGCAAGCCTGAGCCGTCGCCCATTCCCCAGACCATTCGCTCGTGATAAGTCGGCGAGAGCTTGCGGCGACGCTGCACCAGCGTGCCGTCGGCATCGAACAGAAGCTGGGTGTTGTAGATCGTGCCGCCGTCGCGTTCGTTGACGCCGATCGACACCACCATGCCGGCCTGGCGCGCCGCGTCGCCAATCGCACGGGTGGTCTCCGACGGCACGGTGACTGCCTGATCGAGCAGCTTGTAATGCTCGGCTCCCATGGCGAATGGCGATTCGATGAACGAGAAGTACGGGTAATAGGGCACGACAGTCTCGGGGAAGGTCGCGAACTGAACGCCCTGCTTGCCGAGCTCCAGAATTTTTCTGACGACCTTGTCGACCGTGCCTTCCCGGCTGTAGAGGACGGGCGCGATCTGGACGGCTGCGGCACGGATGATTTTCGACATGACGGTGATCCTTTCGTTGACTGCGAGGCGGATGAGAGAAGTGCTTGTACCTTAACGCCTCGGGCCATTACGATGGATGTCGTTGTTGCCACCTTTCATGACATCTGTGATTCGAGCGCAGCTAACTCACTACTCGAGCTCATTGGCCCGACATCTGGGAACGCGATTCGAACAGCGCGGGTTCACTTTTCTATTGCGGACGGCAGGAATAGATATGCATCGGATCGGCTTCATCGTGCCGCCAAGATTTCAGCTAATGAGCCTCGCGGCCCTGACGGTGTTCGAGATTGCGAACATGCCGCCAACAGGCCGGTGCTACGACGTCCATTTGCTGTCTGAACATGGCGGTCCCGTCGAATCATCGGGTGGCATGACATTGCAAACCGAGGCATTCGGCGATCCGGCATTCGACACGCTAATCGTGGGCTCGATCACCGAAATGAACATGCCGTCGTCCAGTGCAAGGATGATTGCGTTCGTGAAAGAAGCAGCCAAAGCCTCGAGACGGATAACTTCCATCTGCAGCGGCGCATTCGTTCTTGCCGAGGCCGGGCTTCTGGATGGCCGGCGCGCGACAATGCATTGGGTACATGCAGCTGAATTCAGGGCGCGCTTTCCGAATGTCATAACGGAAGAAGATCGGATCTTCGTCAACGACGGTCCAATCTGGACTTCAGCGGGAATGACGGCCGGCATCGACCTTGCCTTGGCGCTGCTCGATAACGACCTCGGTCCCGATACCGCGAAAATGGTCGCCAGGCTTCTCGTCATGAATCAGCGTCGGCTAGGTGGACAGAAGCAGCATTCCGCACTGCTCGACATGACGCCGAAGTCCGACCGGATCGAAGCGGTGCTGGCACATATTCGCCGGAATCTGCGCAATCCGCTGACCGTCGAGGAGCTTGCGGATGTGGCCAACCTCAGCCCTCGTCAGTTCAGCCGCGCCTTTGTGGCCGAGACCGGTCAGTCGCCGGCCAAGGCGGTGGAACAGCTTCGGCTGGAAGCAGCCCGATTCATGATTGAGCAAGGCCGGCACACGATTAACGTGGTGGCGCAGGAAACGGGCTTTGCGGACCGCGAACGCATGCGCCGCGCGTTCCTGCGAACGTTCGGCGTGCCCGCGGATTTCCTGCGCAGGAGCGCTCGGCGGGAAGCGGTCGCCGGCGGCTGAAATCTGTTCGCGTGGCCGTTTGCAGACCCACGCTGCCATCTCACGGTCATTGCGGCACAGGCAGGCCAAGGCGCCACATCAGATTGCCCCGAGTGCGCGTTTCGCAGCGGGTATGGAAAAAATCGGTGTGATAGATGCGCGAGCGTGCCAGCAGGTTGCCCAGAATCGTCCGTTCGTTCGTGTCGTAAGCGCGAGCGTCGAGGTCGGGACGTTCCGCCCTCAGGCGCGCCCTATCCTCGCGAAAACGGTCGCGTCGAGAGCCCAGTACAGCGGAAAGCCGCATAAGCTGAAGCTGCGCGAGCAGTTCCGCGATTACATATTGCCGACGGCACGCGAAGTTCAGAACTGCCCCCTGACCGATCGGCCGACGCGCGGTTAGTACTCGCCTGGAAGTTGCGGTAAATCGGTGCACTGGCTGGCCCAATCACGAATCAATCTGCGCAACGAACCATGCAAAATCGACGCCTTCAACCTGGAACCCTGTGGCCCGCCATGCTGCGCCAGGCGGAGCACGCGCTACGCTGCGGCGCGCTGCAACGAATCGAGACCTCGCAGACGGTGCTCGAAAGCGACGGCATCCGCTTTGTCGTGCGGCAGGTCTCGAGCCTGATCCGCAAGGAGCAGCAGTGCCGGCAAACGCAAAAGCGTCATGATGAGGAGCGTCCATCGGCGGATCCATTCCTGCCCTACGAGCCGGATCTCTTCGTCGCGGATATTTCCGACACGCATCTGGCTTTGCTCAACAAGTTCAACGTCATCGACAATCATCTGCTGATCGTTACCCGCGACTTCCAATTGCAGGACACGCTCCTCAACCTGGCCGACTTCGAGTCGCTGATTGTCTGCATGGCCGAATTCGATGGCATCGCTTTTTACAATGCAGGCGCTGCCGCGGGCGCGAGTCAGGCGCATAAGCATCTGCAAATCGTGCCGTTGCCGCTGGGCGTTTCTGAAACGCCGGTCCCCATCGAGTCAATTCTCGCAACCACGCTCCTGGATGGTCTGGCGCAAACCGTACCCGGCCTGCCATTCCGGCACGCGTTCGCGCGCCTCGAGCCCGGCGCCGCGATCTCCGTGGATACGGCGCAGTCGCTCCTCTCCTGTTATCGCGCATTGCTGGAAGCCGCCGGCGTCCAGTCAGTCGAGGTCGACGGTGAACTTCATCAAGCGGCGCCGTACAACCTGCTCGTTACACGCCGATGGATGCTGCTCGTGCCGAGATCGGAAGAGCGTGTCGAGGGCGTGTCGATCAACGCACTGGGATTCGCCGGATCGCTCTTCGTGCGCGACGCGGCGCAGATGAAAGCGATCGAGCGGCTCGGGCCGATGGCCGCGCTGCAGCGGGTCGCGCTGCCCGCTAGCGCTTTGCGATAGTGTCTTCACACAAGGTCCGCGCTACGCGAATCCAGCGCTGAAACATCGCTGCTCGCAGATTGCAATGGACGGCAGCCAGAAGATTCCGCCGCGTCTGCTCGCCACGATTGCGGCGCGGATCGACGCGGGTCAACCGTTCACGCGTCTCGCGCTAGCAGTAGCGGCCTGGATGATGTTTTTGCGGGGTCATGCGGACGACGGCACGCGTTATGAAATCAACGATCCGCTAGCGAGCAGATTGCATGCGCTCGCAGTATCCGCGCATGACGAACCGCAGGCGCTGATGGACACATTACTGTCGGTGCGCGAAGTGTTTCCGGCGGATCTGGCCGCACTTCCCGAGTTCAGAGAAGCGCTTCTGCGCGCGCTGCGGTTGCTTCGCGAAAACGGCGCACGGGGCGCCATTGCCGCGTTGCTGGGAGTCACGGGCTGAATCTGTCCCGGCTGCATGGGTGGGCAAAGCGCGAAAAGCGTTGACATTACCGCCCTGTCACTATACTGTGACTCTTGAAATATTCAAGAAGCTCGATTGCTGATCACCATTTCCGCCTCTTCTGCGTGGTACTCGTTATCCTCTCCTCTTCCTTGAAGTTTTTGTCGCTCCGCAATGGAGCTGTTATTTTTATCTCAAGGAATTCTCATGGATACCGGTACTGTTAAGTGGTTCAACGATAGCAAAGGCTTTGGCTTCATCACTCCGGACGCAGGCGGCGAAGATCTCTTCGCGCACTTCTCGGAAATTCGGGGCGACGGTTTCAAGACGCTCGCAGAAAACCAGAAGGTGAGCTATGAGACAAAGCGCGGCCCGAAGGGTATGCAGGCCGCGAATATCTCGCCGCAGTAACGTATTCAAGGGCCGGTCTACCGGCCCTTCGCATGTCTGCCTGACTAGTATCCTCGCGGAGCCACGCGCTCCCGATCTGATCGCCGTGTTTCAACGTGCGCATCATTTGTCTTTTCGACACGATCCGTCTCGCCCCGTTTTCAATTTATTTCGCTTGTACGGCCTCGATGTCGTGCGGGTGTCGCTCGTATATCGCTTATGCAAAATAATAAACATCTTCATCATTACAACGGCTATTCAGTCTCTCCCTCGGCACATCGCTTACCGGACGGCTGGTTTGCCGCCAACCTTCTGCTCGTAAAGGGTGACGCGCTTTGCGCTGAGCCAGTGTCCTACAAGTTCCACGCACTCGACTATTTCGATAACGAAACGCAGGCGTTAGGACACGCTACCAGCTGGGCCCGCGACTGGGTCGACAATCGCGGTTAGTCGACACCGCCCCTGCTGGCGCCAACCAGAATGTCACTCAACCTGATCACGGGATCCGGTCGTTTGATCTGCAAAACGCTATTCCCGTCAATCGCATCACAAGGAGCAGAGAGATGGCGTTATTGATCATGCAGGTCGCGGTAAGCGGGGAGCTGGTCGAAGTTTTCGAAATGCCGGTTGATGATGTCGACGGCCACCGCATGCTCGCCGCCGCCAATGAGGACGAACGGGTAATCCATCCCTCGGGGCAGGCTCTCGAAGACGGTGAGGTCTGGATCGATCTGATCGACAGCGATGGTGAAACGCTGTTCGACCAGGTGGCGTGTTTTCACCGGGCGGATGCATCCGACGCACTGCAAATTCATTTTGGCTTGAATGTCGACGTCGTTAGAGATTGCCTTTCAAAGTCGAACATTGCCTCGCTCCATGCGAGGCATCGCGTGGCGGCTCAAGCCTACTTTCGCAAGGTAGACCGGCTTGTGGATTGCTCACTGGTTGGTTCGAGGCAGAGCAATCGCCGGCGTGTCGGCGACGCCAGCGTCATGGACCTCGTGATAGAGCTTCGCAGGCGGCTGGACGGTGTCGTCACGCAACTCGCACTGAGCGAGTTGCCAACGCCTGTGCAGACTGCGGCACAGCAACTGAAAGACGCGGCAACGAGCTACGTGGGTGCGGTTCAGCGCCTGTGAAGGAGCAGTATGCAGAGAACAGTGAAATACCGCGGGTGCGAGATTCACGTTGAGCTGGTGCCCACTTCCGAAGACATGTTTGACACGTGGTTTCGCATCGAAGGACCAGCTCATGACCGGGGAGTGGCAGCGGCAGGCCAGCGTATCAAGGTCCGCGGCGGCCCGTTTTCCAGTCGTTGGGCTTACTTCGTCGCGGAGATTGCTGGCCAGGCGTCAATCGACGTCATCCTCGGCCCTGGCGAATAGTCTGACACCGGCAACGCGGCGAGCGGATCTGCCTCTCGCATGCAAAACAGCAAAACACCGGCCATCGATTTGAAAAGGACACAGGTTTAATGGATGAACGCAAGAGAGACAGCATGATTGCCTATCTCCGCCACCGCATGGAGGACTTCGGGATCAGCCCGGATGATCTGGCCTCGGCACTGGCGGCCGCGCCTGAAGCTGGCCGCTACCGTAGCGCGAATGGCGACAGCTGGACCGGCGTAGGGCCGATGCCTCAATGGCTGAAGCAGGCGATCAGTGCGGGACAGTCCATCGGGCATTTTGAATTGTCGATAGGCTCCGTTTCAAAACCGTCTTTGGGAGCAGGTGCCGACTGGAAGAACGACCCATTCGCAGGTAGTCCACTCGCGCGGCCGAGCCCCCGATAGAGCATCCTTTGCGTTTCCGGATTCTGTGCCTGGTCTTCGCCGATCGAATGCGGTGCGCCACGCGTCCGGGCGCGTTGATGATCGGACGCAAAACCGGCACATGTTGATCAGGGCAATGGCCCCAGGGTCCGCGCGAACCGATGCGCAGCCTCGAGGCCGAAGCGGGTCGGCTGTATTTTTGCGTCACGGTCATGCTCGACGTCGAAACCCATACGCCAGGCCGCGATACGCTTGCCGTAGCAGAGCAGCGTGTCCAGCGATTGCATGACGAACACGATGGCAGGCAGGACCTGTTGGTACAGTGCGTCGGCCTGTTCCATGTCGCCGCTGCGGAAGGCACGATAGATACGTTGCTGCCAGTCAAAGCAATCGGGCGCAACGATCATGCCGGCGCAGCCGGCGCGTAAATTGTCGAGCAGCTCCATTCCGCCGCGACCGTTAAGCACAGGCATGAGATCGCCGACCATGGCGATCGTGTCGGCCAGCGTGACCGACGGCCCTTCACCCTTGAGCACGCGAAAGTTCGAACACTGTGTCGCGAGCGCACGCAGGCTGGCCGGTGTGAGGCCCACCCCCAGGTACTCGGGCGCGTTCTGGATACCGACCGGCACCTCGATGCCCTCCATGACACTGGCGAAAAAATCAAAATAGAACGCCTCGGGCCGCGGAGCCTCTCCGGGCGACAACGGTGGAGGCTGGAGAATCAGCCACGCCGCGCCTTGCTCAATGGCGAAATGCGCGAGATCCCTTTGCGCATCCACCGAAGCTCCAGTGATCGTCACCGTCAGCGGCAGTTCACCCGTACAGTCCTCGGCCGCCCAGCGGATCACCTGTTCACGCTCGGCGCGCGCAAGCTTGTTGACCTCCGTCGCCAGCCCCAGTACCGCGACACCGGGAGCCTGAGCGCGTATTGCCGCCTCGACCTGGCGCCGCATGGCGGCACGGTCGAGGCGGTTGTCGCGATCAAAGAATGCATAGAGGATGGGGTAAATGCCGGCAATGCCAGGATCGTGAAATGTTGAAGTATTCATGGCGTTGAAGTCCGGTTCAGTGCGAGTCACGCGGTACCGCAGCGCCGCTGGCGCCCACCAGGAAGTCGAGATCCGCGCCCTGATCCGCCTGCAGTACATGCTTGACGTAGAGCCGGTAATACCCGCGCTCGGGCAACTCGGGCGCTTGCCATTCAGCCCGGCGGCGGGCCAGTTCTTCCTCGGCCACGTCGAGATGCAAGCGCCGCGCTTCGACGTCGAGTTCGATCATGTCGCCCGTACGCACCAGTGCAAGTGGACCGCCTGCCGCCGCTTCGGGCGATACATGCAGCACCACTGCGCCATATGCGGTCCCGCTCATGCGGCCGTCGGAAATCCGCACCATGTCGGTGATACCTTTTTGCAGCACCTTTTTCGGTAGAGGCATGTTGCCCACTTCGGCAAATCCCGGATAACCTTTCGGCACAGCCCCTTTGAGCACCATGACGCAATGCTCGTCGATATCGAGCGACTCGTCGTCGATCTTCGCGTGCAGTTCCTCGACGTTCTCGAACACCACCGCCCGGCCACGATGCTTAAGCAGCGCGGCTGTCGCCGCCGACGGTTTGATTACCGCGCCATTGGGGGCAAGATTGCCTTTCAGCACCGCAATGCCGGCTTTCGACTTGAACGGCTGTGCAAAGGTAGTGATGACTTTCTCATCGTAATTCGCCGCATTGCGCACGTTGTCCCAGATGGTCTTGCCATTCACTGTCAACGCATCACGATGCAACAGCCCCTGCTCGCCGAGTTGCCTCAACACGGCGGGCAAGCCGCCCGCATAGTAGAAATCCTCCATCAGAAACTCGCCGGACGGTTGAAGGTTCGCGAGGCACGGCACGTTCGAACCGAGTTCCCAGTCCTCGAGTGACAGCGGTACGCCGATGCGGCGGGCAATTGCCAGCAGATGCACGACCGCATTGGTGGACCCGCCGATCGCAGCATTCGTGCGGATCGCGTTCTCGAATGCCCCGCGCGTGAGGATTTTGTCCATCGTCAGGTCTTCGCGCACCATCTCAACGATCTGCCGGCCGGCAAGATGGGCCAGCACCTGGCGACGGGCATCGACGGCGGGGATGGCCGCGTTTTGCGGCAACCCCATGCCGAGCGATTCCACCATCGACGCCATCGTCGATGCCGTACCCATCGTCATGCAATGGCCGCGCGAGCGGTTCATGCAGGACTCGGCATTGATGAACTCTTCCTGCGACATCGTGCCGGCGCGTACTTCCTCGGACATCTGCCATACCCCAGTGCCTGAGCCGATGCTTCTGCCGCGGAACCGTCCGTTGAGCATCGGGCCACCGGAAACGGCGAGCGTGGGCAGATTGCACGATGCGGCGCCCATCAGCAATGCCGGCGTGGTCTTGTCGCAACCGACCAGCAGAATCACTCCGTCGATAGGATTGCCCCGGATCGACTCCTCGACATCCATCGAGGCGAGGTTGCGGAACAGCATCGCCGTCGGGCGCAGGTTCGATTCGCCAAGCGACATCACCGGGAACTCGAGCGGCAGCCCGCCCGCCTCGTGGACCCCTTTCTTCACGTACTCCGCCAGTTCCCTGAAGTGCGCATTGCACGGTGTCAATTCGGACCATGTGTTGCAGATGCCGATCACGGGGCGGCCGTCGAATTCGTCATGGGGAATCCCCTGATTTTTCATCCAGGACCGATGGATAAAGCCGTCCTTGTCTGCTTTGCCGAACCAGGCCTGGCTTCGCAACTGTTTTTTCGTGACTTTGCTCATGGTCGTTGAACTCCTCCTGGTGAAGTCGAAGTGATGCCCCATCTGACAGATCGTGCGCTCAAGCAATGAGCGGAGAATTATTGAACCCCGGCGGCAGGAACGATCCGATCTACCTCTGCTCATTCAATGCTCATTCTGCATGCTCATGATGAGCTTACCCGGCCATTTGAGAGGTACCCAGAATGTTCACGAAGATACTCGTCGCAGTCAGTGCAAGTCCCGCCAATACTATCCTGGCATCTGCCATCGAATCCGCACGAAAGTACGATGCCCAGATCGTCGCGCTCCACGTAGTCGACCCGACGCCCTGTTTCATTGGCGCAGCAGACTGTTACGTCGACCTGATTGTCGAGTCGATGGAACAGCATGGCCGCCAGGTGGTCGCGCGTGTCAGGGATGTGCTGGACGAGCAAGCGCGTTCAGCCGAAGTCCGCATGGTGACGTTGCCGATATCCGGAATGACGATCGGGCGCGCGATCGCTTCTGTTGCCGACGAGACGGGCGCCGACCTGATTCTTCTCGGCGAACGGAATTCGTCCTGGTGGAACTGGTTGAATGAAGACGTGGCAACGGAAGTCGCGCGCTGTTCCGGCAGGCCGGTCCAGATCGCGGCACAGCCGCGCTCCGAACGCTATATCGCCTCGCTCAACAAGTCGCTCAGGTCGATACCGTTCCTGGCTTCCGTCAATAAGTGATCCGGCATCGGGCCCTCGCGAGTGAAATCGACGAGAGCGAGATCCAGCGCGGAGCGCTGTTTTCCGCAACCTGTTGCCGTGAGCGACACGCCGGCTGCCCTTCGACTTGCTACGCGCCGGCCAGCCTGCGCGCGAGCGTATCGGCCACCATTGCCAGGTTCGGCTCCACAACGAGATCGGTATGGGCGCCGTTGATGGTCTTCACCAGCAGCCCGCTCCTTGCGACGCGCTGCCACGCCGGCAGCGGATCGCCCTGCCCGCCCTCCCTGCCTGACGCGCGCACGTAGACGATCGGGCTGCCCAGATAGCGGCGCGGGCGATACGTCGCCATCGCGACGCGCATCGACTCGCGCACCTGCCGCAGTACCGGCGGCAGTCCCTGCGTATCGGCTGCCGGCCTGGCGGCCATCCGGCCGAGCCGCATGCGAATCCGGTCAGCGGCTCCGAACACTCTGTCCTTCATATAAGCAATGCGACCGCGCGCGGACAGTGCGCGGAACGCTCGCACGCGCTCCGCCATGACCTCGTACTGGAAGGACAACCACTCATGCAACGGCAAATAGCGTTCGTCCACGTAGGTGTCGAGCAGACACAGCAACTCGATCTTCTCGCCCGCCGCGACAAGTTGCTGCGCCATCTCGAACGCGACCAGGCCGCCGAACGAATAGCCCACCAGCGCATACGGACCGCGCGGCTGCACCGCGCGCATCTGCTGGACATAGACCCTCGCCATCTCCTCGACGCATCGCTGCGGCTCCTCGTCGCCGTCGAGTCCGCGCGCCTGCAGACCGTACACAGGCCGCTCGCTTTGCAGCGCGCCGGCCAGCGTCAGGCACTCCATCACCGAACCCGTGATGCTATGAAGCATGAAGACAGGCCTTCCGCGGCCCGCGCGCATCGGCACGACGTTCGGATGCGCGTCCTGCGTGCGCTCGCCGGTGATGACGGTGGCGAGCCGCGCAATGGTCGGCGCGATGATGAGCGTCGCAAGCGGCAGTGTTCGGCCGGTTGCCAGCCGTATATCGGCGAGCATCTGCGCTGCAAGCAGCGAATGGCCGCCGAGTTCGAAGAAGTTGTCGTCGCGACTCACCGGCGAGAAGCTGAAAAGCTGTTCCCAGAGCGCGCATAAATAGACTTCGACCTGCTCGGCCGACTCACCCGGTTCCGGCAACTCGCGACGTGTGCGGGCGAGCGCGGGATGCGCGCTGATCTTCTCGACGCATCCGGGGTTCGCCAGCGACGACAGGTTGCGCACCGGCAAGCCGTTCACGGCATCGCGCGCGGCCGCCTCCGATGCCTTGCCATTGTGCGTGACGGGCAGCGCTTCGACTTCGGCGATCACGTCCGGCACGAGTGCGGCCGAGCCCTGCAGCATCAGTTCACGCCGTACGCGCGAAGCGAGCGCGGCGCTCATCTTCGCGCCCCGCCGCAACACGAGCAGCAGTACGACGCGCTGGCCTGATCCGCTCGCGTCATGGGTAGTCTGCGCGACGACCATCGACTGATTGATCTCGCCAATGGTGCTGACAATGCGGTAGATCTCACCGGGGCTCACGTTGATGCCGCGCACATTCAGCACACCGTCGCTGCGTCCATGCAGGCGCGCCGACCCCTGCGCCGAAAACTCGATGATGTCGCCGTGCGTCCACACGCCCGGGTTCGCCTTGAAATAGGCGGCGTGAAAGCGCGAGCCGTCCGCGTCGCCGAAGAAGCCGAGCGGGCGCGACGGAAACGGATTGACGCAAACCAGCTCGCCGGTCATGCAGGTGGGCGCGCCCTCGTTCCACGCCTGAACATCGAGACCGAGACTCCTGCACTGTGCTTCGCCCGCATAGACCGGCAGATTCGGATTGCCCAGCACGAAGCAGCCGATAATATCCGTGCCGCCGGAAATCGACTGGAGCTGCAGGGGCTTGACGTAGGCGCGCACCCATTCGAACTGCGAGTCGTACAGCACGGCGCCCGTCGACATCATCGCCCGCAGCGAAGCCAGCCCGAACTGCTCGCCGGGTTTCAGGCCCGCATCCTCGCACATCTTCAGATAGGCGGGGCTCGTGCCGAATACGGTCACGCGCTCATCGGCGACCAGCCGCCAAAGCGTGTCGACTTCCGAAACCGGTCCGTCGTACGTGACGATCTCGACGCCCGAAGCCAACGCTGACAGCTGCCAGTTCCACATCATCCACGAGCAGCTTGTATGAAAGTACAGCTTGTCGCCAGGACCCAGGTCACTGTGCAACTGATGCTCTTTCAGATGTTCGAGCAAGGTGCCGCCGGCACCGTGCACGATGCACTTGGGCTTTCCCGTCGTGCCCGACGAGAACATGATGAAGAGCGGATGATTGAACGCAAAGCGCCGCCATTCGAAGCGTGCGGCATCACCCTGAACGATGAGATCGCGCAGCGAATGCTGAGGCTGGCTCACCGTGCTCGGCAGCGGCGTTTCATCCAGGCAGATGACGTTCGTGAGCGTCGGCAACGCCGTGGCCACTGCGGCGACGTGCGAAGCGATCGAGCCGGCCGTATCGAATGAGCGCTGCGTCGTGTGCGCGAACAGCATGCGCGGCGCGAGCGGCTCGAAGCGGTCGAGGATCGCCTGCACGCCGGTTTCAGGCGCCGCGGTGGAGAGCGTCGCGCCCAGCGACGTCACCGCGAGCGCGGTGATGATTGCGTGCGCGTCGTTTCGCATCATCGCGACCACGCGGTCGCCCGGACGCAGACCGAGCTCGTTGAGCGAACAGGCAAGGCGCGCGACGCGATCGCGCAGCTCGCCGCGCGTCATCGTTTCGCGGCGGCCATCGGCATAACGCGCGGTGAGTGCCGGCGACTCGTCCGGCGCGATCTTTGACCCAAGAACGCTTTGGGCGTAATTCAGCTCGACGTTCGGAAAGAAAAAAGCGGTCTCGCATTCGTCGCCGACGCAAGCCGGTTCCGCCTTGCCGCCCCATTCCATTCCCTCGGTCCATTGCAGAAAGCACTGCCAGAACCGGCGAAATTCGCGCGTCGAATACGCATGCAGTTCTGGATAGTCTGCGAAACGCTCGCCGGTGAAGTTTTCCAGCGCCGCGGTAAAGCGTGACATGCGTGATCCGGCGACGCGCTCCGGCAAGTTCTGAAATACGGGTTCGCGCGCATACATGCGCATGCTGGCCCCGACGAAATTCTCGTGATTCATCCCGCCACCAGTTGTGGAATAAAGCGTTATATGTAGTTATCTGCCTGTCGGCCGGCGGGCGCCGGCGAACAGTCGCATTCCGACAATGCCTCTTATTTGGCCTTGGGCACTCTACCCTCGCAAACAGATTACTGCGCGAGACAACGATGCTATGTGCGACCTCACACAAAATTACATGCGTCGCCGTGCAACGTCTCGCGCACGAACTTTTGACCACCGGCTCGTTGCGGGCAAGCAATCTGTATTCGCTCGCTGTCCGCCACAGTGTTATCTACCGTACCGAACGCATATGCAATAGAACGTTTAAATCGACAGACAGCGAACAGGCCTACAAAAGAGGATCAGGCTCGTGCGCTGCACGATAAGAACATTGTGCGATGCGTCCGCAACCGTCATTGCACTCACCGAAGCTCGCCCTTCCACGAGGAAAAAGACGTGAACCGATGGATTCCGGCGCTTCTCAAAGCGGCCCTGGTCATCTCTATCGTGCTGCCTGATACAGCCAGCAATCGCGTGCAAGGCGTTGAGACGTCTGCGCCCTGGATAGGCACGTGGTCGGCTTCGCCCTCCATCACCGACGATGCCGGCTTCAATAACCAGACGTTGCGGCAGATAGTGCGCACCAGCATCGGCGGGACGTCGGCGCGCATCCATCTGTCGAACCTTTTCGGCTCCGAGCCGCTGGTAATCGGCGAAGCGCGAATCGCGCGGGGCGCGCGGGGTCAGGAAACGGTGGCCGGCAGCGACCGCGCCGTCACATTCGGCGGTCAGCCGAACGTGACGATTCCCGTGGGCGCTTCGGTCGTGAGCGACCCGGTCGCGTTCGAGTTTCCTCCACTCTCCGATGTCGCCATCAGCCTCTATCTACCCGTGCGGACGGCGCCGCGCTCGACCGGCCACGTCGACGGCCTGCAGGACAACTATATCGCCGCTGGAGACGTTGCCGCCGACCCGGTCTTTACCGGCGGGAGCACATTGTCCCCGGGCGGCCAGTCCTACTATTTCCTGACGAATCTCGACGTGTTGAACCCGGCCGCGACCGGGGCTGTGGTCACGTTTGGCGCCTCCATAACCGATGGCTTCATGTCGAGTGTGAATGGAAACCGTCGCTGGCCCAATCGTCTCGCCATACGGCTCCAACAGGCCGGCATGACTGTGGGCGTGCTGAACCAGGGCATCAGCGGAAATGACTTCTTTACCAATAACGCCGGCCAGGCCGGTCTCAAACGCTTCGGTCGCGACGTGCTCCAGCAACCGGGCGCGAATTGGGTTGTGATCTCGGACGATGCAATCAACGATCTGAACACCGACAAACCGTCCACGGCTTCCCGGTTGATCGGTGCATTGCGGCAGCTTATCGAGCGCGCGCATCGTGCCAACATCAAGGTGATCTGCTCTACGCTGACGCCGTTTGCCGCAACGGGACCCGTCGAAGATGCGCGGCAAGACATTAACGCCTTCATCCTGAGTTCGACAAGCGGCTGCGACGCGGTACTCGACCAGGCGAAGGCCGTCAGCGACCCCGCCAATCCCGCTGTTTTGCTGCCTGCTTATAACAGCGGCGATAACCTCCATCCGAACGAGGCGGGCTTGCAAGCCATCGCCGACGCGATGGATCTGAATGCGCTCACAGCCGGGCAGCCCGTCCAGGCGCCCTGATAACCGCTGCGCAGGCGAAACGACTCATTTACGCAAGCATCTTCGACGCCCGCCCGTTTTTCGCGCTCCAGCACCGGACTTCATCATTTTCTTTTTATCGGACGTAAATAGCAGGACATCAATCACCGCCAACAGCGAGAGCAAGACAATCGCGACGAAAACCACCGTCCCGACGATGCTCAAAAGTGTCATATGTCCTCCGTGAGTTAAGGGAAGCGGGGATCGATGCGCACTTTATCATTCCCACAGGCGTGGCCGCGATTTGCAACGCCACACGCTCCGCCACACCCGATTAGCCGGCTCAACCCTGCACTCTCCTATAACGCTCCATTAAGTTGTTAGCAAGACATGCACGTCCGGCCTGGTGTCCCTGCGCTGTAAATCGGATGCCGGCACTCGCCAGGCCGCAGCCTGAATTCCATTCTTAAAAGTTTACCCAAAGCGGCATTCACCACTCCCGGATCACCACTATTAGCCGGGTTGTTTATTGTCCGCGCATTCCTGAGCAGTTTGATTTCTGTGTGCGCCGCGCCGCAGAAAGGGCTCGCCTTTAGCTTCAACATCGGCACCAAATACATCAAAACGGGGGGGACCAAAGTGGCAATCAGTAAATTTGAGGCACCAGGTTGAGTCGCCTGGATTGAACGCTTTACCGCCGTTCACGCCCATAAATCAATTCCAATATGCAGGCTCGCCATGTTCACATCAACCACAATTATTATCATCGTGTCCGTATGGGTCACCGTCGTAGTCCTACTTTGGCGGCTGGTTCGCAACGGTGCACTACGAGAGCGCGACGAATACGCAAATCCGCTCGCCAGCAGGCAGAAGCGGCGTGCCGCGAACGAACGGCGCTATGGAGATGCCGATAACGGTCACGCAGACTCGCCCGAGATTCACGGGCCGTCCGGAAGAAAGAGAACACCGTGAGATAGACGGACGCGAATTAAAACAGCCCCGGCGTAATGCGGGGCCGTCGCTTTAATGCTCATGATCGCCGGAAGATCCGGCGCCGCGCGCCGGATACCGCAGCGAGTCACTATTTACCGCGCTTTTTCATCCCGTCGATAAGGGTCAATCGTCCCACCCGGTTGAACGTGTGCACGCGATCTATGCTTGCGTCCCAGTTTGCTTCAATCCGGCTCGCCGACGTTTCCTTATAGGTAGTCTCGTCGATAGCGTCGATACGCTGGAACGACAATGCGCGCCCGTATTTACCACTGCAGTCTTGCGCGGGCCGATACCACTGCCCGTGATGCTCGAAGATGCTCCCCGCGGGGCGAGCAGTTCTGATATCCGACACGATCGGGTTGCACGGATGAGGATGCCAGTCCTTGCTCAACAGCGTATCCGACCAGAACAGAAACAACTCGTCGGACAGCGGTGCGTGTTCGTTTTCCCGCATGCAGGCGAAGAGCCAATATTTGCCGTCGTGACGCCAGATCGTCGTGTCCACGGCCATGACGTCGTCCATCAGGTTCATGACGTGTTCCCATTGATCCGGGAACCGCGTGCATCGATAAAGCTCGATGGCCTTGCTCTCGTTGGTCTCCGGAATCATGTAGAGTTCGCCGCCTTCCTCCAGCATGAACGGATAGGACAGGTGATAAGGCCGCTCCAGAATCTTGACGGGAGGCAGGATCGGTTGATCGTTTGCATCGAAACGGATAACCGAGAGATGTCCCCTGTTTTTCGAGTATTCGAGTTCCTCGATAAAGACCGCATATTCGCCATTTCTTTCGACCACGAACGGGTCTGCCCAGAAGCGGTCCTTGGGCGGCAGCAGTTGCTTGAACTCGAAAAGGCGTTCGGGGAGATCATCGTTCTCGCCGAAGTGGTACAGCAGCATCCACTGTTCGAACTTGCGCAGCGCGCTTGCTTTCTTTGCGACGGTTCTCGCCATCAACTGGCCAATGAACTTGCCGTAAGCGCCGCTGGTCGGCTCGGCGATTTCTTCCCCGGAATAGAACGCCGGTGACGCATCAGCCTGCGTGTATTTCAGCCTGAAGTTGTCTTCGCCGATCTCCCTCAGCTCGCGCAGCTTTCGCGGCGCGAACGAAAGCGTCTTCCAGTAGCAGTGGCTGCGATTCCTGTGAATCGACACCGGATAGGTCATCGACCATGATCTTTGCAGCGTGTGCGGGCGTTCGCCTGCCCGGGTCTGAAACTGCAAGGCCGACGCCGTCGTTTTCCGGTCCAGAAGAATGTCCCACACGCCGACGGGTCCATCACGTTCGACTACTTCATCGCCATGCCGATACGACCAGATGCCGCAAGAAGCCGTATCGAAGATCTCGCCGCACGGCCGCAACGGGCCCAGCCTCAGGAATACGTTGATGCCATGCGCGGCGATTTTCGCCAGGTCGCGAGGATCGAAATGATCCCCGCATTCCTTGCTCTCCACTTCGACATTCAAGGTCGGCACTTCTGCCAGCGCCGGGGCCGGAGACTCGGTTCTGAACGCGTCGTGTCCAACCTTGACGAGCCGTTTGTCGAGCGCCATCCACAGCGACAAGGGCCACGGACCGGCCTGCGAAGCGGTTTTGCTTCCCGGCCGCCGCTGGTACGCATATTTGACGACCAGTGCGATCTCCATCCCCTGCTCGGCAGCAATCAGTCCGAGCATGTGATTCACCCAGGCCGGCAACGCAACGTCGTCGACGAGAACCCCAACCTTTATCGTGTTCATCGCGGATTGTCTTGATGGATCGATATGCACCGTAACTCGCGCCTCATTCCACCGTCACCGATTTCGCGAGGTTGCGCGGCTTGTCCACGTCGGTCCCGCGCGTGCACGCCGTGTGATAGGCGAGCAGTTGCAAAGGCAGCACGTGCAGGATCGGCGACAACGCCCCGTAATACTCGGGCATCTGAATGACGCGCAGCCCTTCCTCGTTGGACAGATTCGCATCGGCATCGGCGAAAACGTACACCTGGCCCCTGCGGGCGCGAACCTCCTGAATGTTCGACTTCAGCTTTTCCAGCAAGCCGTCGTTCGGCGCGGTCACGACGACGGGCATCGCATCGGTCACGAGCGCGAGCGGTCCGTGCTTCAGTTCGCCGGCGGGATAGCCTTCGGCGTGAATGTACGAAATCTCCTTGAGCTTTAACGCGCCTTCCAGCGCGATCGGGAAGTGCGATCCACGGCCGAGGAAGATTGCGCTATCCGTGCGCGCGATTTCGTGTGCCCACGCGATGATTTGCGGTTCACGCGCCAGCACACCCTGCAGCGCCGTGGAAAGTCCCGAAAGCTGCGAGCGGTAGCTCGCTTCCTGCTGTGCGTCGACGTACCCGCGTGCGCGGCCGAGCGTCACCGCGAGAACGAACAGCGCCACGAGTTGCGTGGTAAACGCCTTCGTCGATGCAACACCGATCTCCGGACCGGCTTGCGTGATGAACGACCAGCGCGACTGCCGCACGATCGCGCTCGTCGCCACGTTGCAGATCGCAAGCGTGTGGTCCTGACCGAGCGATTGCGCATGCATCAGGGCGCCGAGCGTGTCGGCGGTCTCGCCCGATTGCGAAATCGGCACCACGAGCGTGTTCTTGCCCGGGATCGTTTCGCGGTAGCGGTATTCGCTGGAAATCTCGACCTGCGTCGGGATCTTCGCGATCGACTCGAACCACGCCTTGGCGGTCAACGCGGAATAGTGACTCGTGCCGCAGCCGAGCAGCAGGATGCGGTCGATCTGCGCGAAAGCCTGCGGGTCGGTAGCGCCGAAGAGCGTGGCGTCGAACGCGCTGTTGCGGGGGAAAGTTTTGGACACAGCCAGCGGCTGCTCGAAAATTTCCTTCTGCATGAAATGCCGATACGGCCCGAGCGCCGCCTCGGTGGGCGGATGGACCAAAGTGCGCGCCTCGCGCACGACCGGCTGGCCGTCGCGGTTCATGACCCGGGTGCCGTTGTGCGACAGATCGGCGATATCGCCGTCCTGCAGGAAGATGAACCGGTCGGTGACGTCGGAAAGCGCGAGCGGGTCCGACGCAAGAAACGATTCCTTGCCGTTTATCCCGATCACGAGCGGTGAGCCATACCGCGCGCCCACCACGCGCTCCGGCTCGGATTTGCAGAAGACCGCGATGGCATACGCGCCACGCAGTTCGCTCACGGCGCGACGCACCGCTTCCGCCAGATCGCCCTGGTAGTAACTGTGGATCAGATGCGCGATCACTTCCGTGTCGGTCTGGCTCGCGAATTCATAGCCCGCGCCGCTCAGCGTGGTTTTCAGCGCCTCGAAGTTTTCGATGATGCCGTTGTGAACGATCGCGATCTCGTTCTGCGAGAAGATGGGATGCGCGTTCTGGGTGGCGGGCGCGCCGTGCGTCGCCCAGCGCGTGTGGGCAATGCCCGTCCAGCCTTCGAGCCCCATCTCGCGGACCTCGCGGTCCAGAGAGCGAACGCGCGTCAGACTGCGCACGCGGTGTGGCGCGCCGTCCCGCAGCACGGCCACGCCGCAGGAGTCGTAGCCGCGGTATTCCAGCCGCCGCAAGCCTTCGAGCAATACCGGAACGACGTTGCGTTCCGCAATCCCAGCCACGATTCCACACATATTCCCCTCCGATGGTTTAGTCCGTTGCGCGACTCAACCGTGTTGGAATATCGCGTGGACTTCATAAAGCGTGCTCCGTTGCGCTAAAGCAGTCCGTTGCTTTGCGCATCCTTCTTCTCTATAGGCATCCGAATTAAATCGGCCGCCTCTCCGCGATGGCGGCGACTGGTGCTCAGTTCAAACCGTTTCCGCAAGCAGCTGGTCCGCGCTATGAGTGATGAGTTGCATCATCGCGGCCTTCGCCCCGTCCGCATCGCCCACCTCGATCGCGCGCACGACTTTGCCGTAGTCGGCGACCCGCGCGTCGTACGCGAGCGCTTGCATGCGGGAGACCGGCTGCATGGCCTTCAGCCCCATCCGGACGATGTTGCCCATCTGGCTGAGCAAGGCGTCGCCGCTTGCGTCGATGATCGCCATCTGCAATGCGTCTTCAGCGGCCTTGCGCGCGAGGGGATCCCCGCTCACCTGCTGCAGATTCTGATATGTGGCGGCGATAGCAATGCGCTGATGCCGGCTCGCCCGGGTGGCCGCGAGCGCAGCCGCGCGAGGGTCGACGAGCTTGCGGAATTCGATCAGCCCGTGCAGATACTCCGGATCGGGCGTGGCGCGAAGCCGCCACTCGGCAACCTCATGATCGATGATGAGCCAGTCTTTGGTCGGCTTGACGCGCGTACCCGTCTTGGGCCTGACATCGAGAATGCGGCGCGAAATCAGGATGCTGATCGCTTCGCGCATGATCGACCGGCTCACGCCGAGCTTCTTCGAGAGGATGACCTGCGGAGGAAGCATGTCGCCGTCGAAATCCCCGTTGATGATACCGGTCACCACCTGGTTGACCACTCGCTTGACTAGCGATGTTTCGTATCCGTGGTTCATTTTGTTTTCTCGTGGTCCTATGAGGCGTTACCTGCAAGGTCCGTCTTTTCCCGGATCCTCACCGCGGTTTTCAAGGCTTGTCCCCGTGCCTTTGTATGTTCATATGGTGCATCGGGTTTCGTTCCCGCAACGTACGTCCTCACACACTGCCTGTGTAAATTGAAGGGAAATCGCAGCGCCGCGTCAGTGGCGCGGCTCCTCCGCTCCACGCGGCGCGACGACCGGTGCGTGCCCCGTGATCACCAGCAAGCGCGGCGTCCTCATGCGTACGATCGCCACATAGATATGAACGTAAATCGTGACGAAGGCGATAGTTGCCCCGGCGAGCGCGATAGGCGTGTCCCAGAAGAACGTAGCCGGCACGATGCTCACGAGGCTCAGCACCCACAGATAGACCGAGGTGCAGGAATTGCGCATCGCACGCCGGCGCAGATTGCCGCCGTCGATACCCTTGCGCACCACACGCCGATACACGAGCGTATGCAGATGAAGTCCGTCCGGAGCGCCTGCCGGCCTGCCGCGCACGATCCTGCGGCGATAGATGGAAAAGAGCGTCTCGAAGGTCGGGTAGATTGCCACGGCCATTGCGTACCACGCCGACACGCCCGGGTTGCGCACGATCAGCAGGACCAGCAGCTCCGCCATGATGAAACCGATGAAATAAGCGCCGCCATCGCCGAGGAAGACGGAAGGCACCGGAAAGTTCCAGAGCACAAAGCCGCCGATCGCTCCGATCATCGTCAGCGCCATACTCATGACGAGCCAGTCGTTGACGCTGTGGGCCACGTAGCCGATCGACGCGAAGATCAGCATGGTCACCACCGAGGCGAGCCCGTTGAAGCCATCGATGATATTGACCGCGTTCGTCAGCCCGGCCACGCCGAGCATCGTGAAGCCGATCCCGATCGGCACAATGCGCAGCCACTGATCGACGAGCGGCAAATCCACCCGCGTGAGCGTCGCGTGCATCAGCAGGCAGGCCGCGAGCGCCGAAGCGAGCGCGCACAGCAGGCGTACGCGCGGGCTCACGCGCTTGGTCATGTCCTCGATCACGCCGCCTGCGAACACCGGCACGGCGCACAACAGGAGCAGCAGTTGACCTGTGCCAGGGGCGGTCGCCCACAGCGGCTGGATGAGCGGAATGACCGTCGCGGCGCATGCAATGCCCACTCCACCGATTCTTGGCACCGCATAGGCGTGGTTCTTCTGAATGCCGCGCAGGTCGTGGTCCATGGTAAGCGACCCGTGCAGCCCCGAACTTCGCACGATAAAAAAGATAACCAGGAATGAGACAACAAAGCCAAACGCAAGATTCAACATCTCGGTCTCCAACATAAACGGAGGAATTTTTATTTTCTTGTCGCTTTAATGCATGTTTAGGACAAGGTTAGTGATGCACACCGTCTCTCACTTTGAGTCTTTCCTCTGTGGCATTCCCAACACAACCCGGACACGATCATTTTATGAGCCGACAAATCAGCGTTAATACGACGTGCCACGGCATACGCCGATTCAACTTACCGACGCATTGGAATATGTCTATGAAATGACCATTGCCCGTTCTTGCGCACGCTCCGGACAGGAGGCGCGCTTCGTACCGGCAAGCATTACCTGACGGCTAGCGGACAGCCGCTCAGAGAAAGTACTTATAAGTGCCCAGCAGATAATTCTTTTGAATGTCGTAAGCCAGAATAGCCAGGATAAAAGCGACCACCCACAGGATCAGCGAATTCCTGATACGGATCTCCGGCAGCATGAAGGCCAGCAGCAATGGTCCGTAGTAGACAATGCGCTGGGTCCCGAATGGATAGACGAAGAAGGAAATGATCAGGAACATGATCAGCCCGATATG
Source organism: Paraburkholderia phytofirmans (assembly GCF_046028095.1). Classification (GTDB taxonomy): domain Bacteria; phylum Pseudomonadota; class Gammaproteobacteria; order Burkholderiales; family Burkholderiaceae; genus Paraburkholderia; species Paraburkholderia phytofirmans_A. Next base: position 726,911 of record NZ_JAQQDJ010000003.1, on the reverse strand, counting down.
CATGATCGCGACCTCATGAACGGCCACTTCGCGCGCGATGTGCTCGATATGCTTTCGACGCAGCATGATCACGAGCATTGGTACGATCAGATACAGAGCGAGCGAGATCAGGAAGTTTACGGTGAATTCTTCCTGCTGCGTGTATTCCTCGAGCCGGCGGCCGCCGAACCTGGCGAACAGCCACGCTGACGCCAGTGACATCGCGAGCGCCGCGCCGACCACGCCCACGATCGCCAGCGCCTTGCTTCGCCTCATGAGAAAGTGCGCGAGAATCAGGAACAAGGCCGGATACGCAAAGGTGGTGTGAACGATACTCGCGAGCAGCGCGCCTCGAACGGGTTGCTGCCGGCACATCGCGAAGTACATGGCGATCGACAGGGCGAAGCCCTGGCGGATCTGGAATAGCCCGACCGTCGCGAGGCCGGTGGGGATCAGCGCCCACAACAGCAGGCCGAGAAGCGGCCGGCGCGTCCGGCTAAGAGCAAGCGCCATGAGCACGTTCAGCACGACAACCGTCACGCGGACCGCGGTGTCCGGTGCGAGGCCCAGTGAATCGAGGCCTAGCACCCACAGGCGCCAGCCGAGCTCATCCGTGATGGTCTTCACGATGAACAGCACCACCGACTGGCTGCTGGACCAGAGATGGACGATCCAGAGCGGATCGGCATCCCTGAAGTACGCAACGTAATTGTCCTGATCGAGCAGCGTGCTCCGATCGCCGAGGGCGATCTTCAGGAGGATGAACGCCGACAACGCCAGGAATCCAAGCATGGAAGGCCGCAGCCACCGGTAGCCGATTGCATGGATCTGGAACTTCGAGTTGAGTTGTTGTGCCACTTTCATCCCTCTCTTGCCCGTCAGCTTGCCAGTGCCGCGCAAACCGGAGGAGGTGCGTTGATTTTTATGCCGCTCAGACGCGCTTCCGGCAATTGCCGTTCAGCGGACCGTGCCCGGTGATCGGTATTGCCATCTGGCCATTGGATGGCCTCGAAACTAACTTTTCCTTACGCCCCTGCACGCTATCAGCTTTTAGTTGGACCTTACGAGCGGAACGGCACATAAGATTTGCATCGATTCCGAAGCGCGGATCCGTAGCCTCTTATAAACAATAGTCGCCTCTGGAATGACGGGGGACAATTGTCCCGGCCTGTGTTGGATGGCGAACGGTATGGTGGCGGCTTGATCACTTAGCCTTCCATTGTCCTTTCGCGATTACGGATATCGACTCCGTTAAAACACGCGACGCGGGATGACCGGATTGAAATAGCAGCGGTTTTACGTCACCGAATGCGGTACCGTGCAAACAAAATGAAAATTGTCCATATTATTTCGGGACTCGGGGTAGGTGGAGCGGAAACCTTGCTTCTGAACCTGGTTTCGGAGTCCCGCACCGCCGGTGGTACGCATGTCATCATTTCCCTGTCCTCCATCGACAAGATGGCGGACCGGCTGCGCGCAGCCGGTGCGGAAGTCAGGTTTCTGGGAATGCGATCCGGTGTACCGAATCCGCTGCTTCTGATTCGTCTGGCCAGGTGGATCGTCGAAGCCCGCCCCGACGTTGTCCAGACGTGGATGTATCACGCGGATATTTTCGGCGGCGTAGCGGTGATGCTCGCGCGGCTGATGTTTCGGCTTAGCAGGCAGCGCCACCGCTTCGTGCTCGTCTGGGGCATCCATCGGACCGAAGTGCCCACGGCCAAAGTCGGGCGCGTTCTGAATACGCTTGCACGGATGGGCGCGGCGACCTCCAACCGGTTGCCGGATTCGGTCATTTGCTGTGCCAACGCGTCGTTCAGAACTCACGTCGAGTACGGCTACGAGCGCACCAAGATGCGGGTAATCCATAACGGCTTCGATGTTCGCAAGTTCGTGCCGGACGCCACCGCAAGGACCGCGCTGCTGAACGAGCTCGGCCTGCCGGCGGGTTCCATACTGATCGGAATCGTAGGGCGCTCCAATCCTGCCAAAGACTACGATAACTTTCTGCGTGCGGCCGCGATGCTTCATCAGCGCGTGCCGGAATGCCATTTCGTCATGGTCGGAAAGGACGTGGATGCCAACAACAAGGCGCTCACACGCACGATGAACGAGCTTGGCCTCACCGGCGTCTGTCACTTGCTGGGCGCACGGAATGACCTGCATCGGATCATGCCGGCGTTCGACATGCTGTGCCTCTCATCCCGAACAGAAGGCTTGCCTACGGTCGTGGGCGAAGCGATGGCTTGCAGCGTTCCGTGCGTGGTCACGGACGTGGGCGATACCGGGCAACTGGTCGGCGATACCGGTCTGGTCGTTCCGCCGCGCGATCCCGTCAGTTTGTCGGACGCGCTCGAGCAGATGGCGACGTTGAGTCTGGAGCAGCGCAAGACATTGGGAAGGCTGGCGCGCGAGCGGATCGTCGAATCGTTTTCGATTACGGTGTGCTGGCAACAGTATCGCGACATGTACGCGACATTGCTGCGCGCGAAAGGCGTGACGCGTTGAGCGTCACACCTTCGGCAAGCGGTTAGCGGACGATCGTGGGATTCGTGATATCGATCTTCGGCCCTGCACGGTCATAGTCGGCGCTGACAAAAGCATCCCGCCTCGGACGAATCCACGTGGGCGAATTGCTCGTGATATAGCCGGTGACCACGCTGCCTTTCATCTTCAAGCCGGATACGCTGAAGGCGGCTTCCCTGCTGTCTTCGTCCTTGTGTCCGCTGATCACGACGCTGACGTTCTTTTCCCGGCTTCCCGGCAGTGCCTCCAGATAGACCAGAATACCGAACTGGCAGTGACGCGTGGTCGGATTCACGATCCGGATGTTTTCCACGATGTCGGTGTTGGCGTTCGGCTCGATGTCCAGTCCGGCCGAAGGAAGCGTGCCCGCTATGTTTTCCCACACCGGACTATCGAACAGAATATTCTTGCCGCTAATAATCGAAACACCTTGCCGACGACAACCGGACGCATAGTGATTCATGACCCGGATGTCGCTCGAATAGGGCAGACCGTTACCGAAGCTGTTGGCAATATAGATGCCGTCTCCCCAGCAGTTGATCGTGCTGGGCGACAGTATCGTTACATCGGTGCTTCCCGCAATGGAAATGCCCATGCCCCACTCTCCGCCCTTCACGGTGTTCAGCTCTTTACTGCCGTCCACGCGAGGGTTTTCCAGCACCACGTGCCGCACGTCCCAGATGCGGATGACCTCATAGTTTTGCGTGTCGTGCGGAAGCAGTTTGATCGAGGCGCCGGGCGCAAAGCGCACGCGGCTGTTGTTGCGCATGTGCAGCCCTTCCGCGTCGATCCTGCATGGGCCGGTAATGACCAAGGTCTTGCCGACAGAGTTATCGACCGCCTTCTGAAGCGCTGCGCGGTCATTCGTCTTGCCATCCGCCGTAACGCCGAACGATCGATCGATGACTTCGTCAGGCACGGCATGCTGTTTGGCCGCGACGTCGGCCACTGCAGCGAGAGGTCGCGTGATCGCACCCACCAGGCTGCTGAGGAGAAAAGCATTTACCGCTCTCCGGCTGTTGCGCACCGTGCACCCCAATAAAAAGTTCAGCCCCTCAAACGGCGCATTGCGCGCAACGGGGTGGAGGTTAAAAAGCGCATCGCCATCGCGACGCCCGGGACAGGCGTTCTGACGCTCGCGGCCTCTTCAAAGGAGATGAACCGCGAGCGGTTCTTCTTCACGAATCCCACTATCCTGTCGATCTCCGCCTCGCTGAGCGTATTGACATGCAGGCAGATCGAATACACGCCGAAACCAAAATGCAGCGGCGTTGCGAACAACTGCGGCACCGCTGTCAGCGCGCCGAATTTGTACGGATAGACGCCGCTGCCGTCAGTCAGATACTTGAAGTCGAGATCGGCCAGCGCGCGGAGCGTCGCTTCGTCGAAAGAGTGGGAAGGCGCCATGAATACCGGCTGCCAGACGCCCTCTTGCTGGAGGATCGTCTTTCCGGCCTGCAGCTTGGCGAACTGCTCCTCGTAAGAGAGACCAGCCAGTTCCGACTTGCTGCCGAGACGCAACAGCCCGGGATGCTCGGTGACGTACTGGTGGGTATAGCCGTGCTGCGCGATGCTCCAGCCCCGATCGGCCCAACCGCGCACCGTATCCCAGAACGCGTCTCTCGCCGGCTCGACGACGAGCGTCTGATCGAGACAGTTCGGCACGACGCCGACGAGCAGCGGCAGGTCCTGGTCCGTGGAAAGCTCATCGAACGGATCGAAGCGCGACCAGGCCATTTCCGGGGTGATGTCATCGAAGCGCAATATGAATTTCGGAACGACCATGGCCACTCAATCTCCTTCGGAATAGTTCGCTGACACCGTCAAATCTGCCGCTCGCGCTGGCTCGCCACGACCACTTCGCGCGGTGCGGGATCCAGTAATTCGCTATAAACCCGCAGCGTCTTGCTTATCACGATCGATTCGTCGAATTCACTCAACGCTTTAGCCTGAGCCGCAAGGCCGAGTTTCCGGCAAAGCGCGCGATCCTCGTCTAGCTGGCGAATCGCGTTGGCCAGTGCCGCGGCATCGCGCACCGGAATGAGCAAGCCGTCTTCACCCGTGCCGCTGACTACTTCACGGCAGCCCGGGACATCGGTGGTGATCAGCGGCAATGCGCACGCGGCCGCTTCGATCAGCGTCTTGGGCAAGCCTTCCCGATAACTCGGCAGCACCACGACGTCCACTTCGGACAGCAGCTTCGGCATATCGCTGACATGTCCCAGCCACGTGAGCAGTCCGTCTTTAGCCCAGCCCTCCACGAGTTCGCGGGGCACGGAGGCGGGATTGCCATCGTCGGGCGAGCCGGCAAGAAGAAACCGCACCGAGCGGTTTTCATCTCTCAACGTCCGCGCCGCCTCGACGTACTCGGCAATGCCTTTGTCCCACAACAGACGGGCAGCCAGCACGACCCGCAACGGAGCCTGTGCGTCATCATCGGTTTCCGGCCGGGCCGAGAACCGCGAACAGTTCACGCCGGACCCCTTGATGAGCTGTATCGACCGCTCGTCGACAATTTTCGCCCGTTTGAAAATCGCGACGTCGTCGGGATTCTGCAGAATCAGCGCATTGCGCCGGCCGTTCAGAGCGGAGCGCATCAGTTGGCGCACGACAGGCCGCAGCACGCGGGCTTTCAAATCCCGGCTCGTGAAGACGTAGCCCATGCCCGCCACGGCGTTGATTCGCGCGGGGACGCCGGCAAGCTTGCTCGCGAGCGAGCCGTACACCGCGCTCTTGATCGTGAATCCGTGCACGAGGTCGGGCTTTTCACGGCGCAGAAAGCGGACGAGCCATGTGAGCACACCGACTTCACGCAACGGATTGAGGCTGCGGCGATTCATCGGCACAGCGTGCCAGCTAAACCCGAGCGCTTGGAGCTTCGGTCCGAATTCTCCCGGCGGCGACAGCAGCACCACTTCATATCCGTCTTGCCGCAGTCTTTGCGCGAGCGAGAGCCGGAAGTTGTACAGGTACCAGTCGGTGTTGGCAAAGAGAACTACTTTTCGTCCGTTCATGTCCGCTCCTGAATCTCTGAGCTGTATGTAAATACGGCTGGTCACGATCGCAACCACGCCGCTGGGTTTAATCAGCGCGTTGACCCTGCAGTCTTCGCACGCGCCCCAACCCGTTCGAACAACTGGTCCCAGATCTGCAATACCGCCTCCAACGAATAGCGTTCCCGGACCGACATGGCGGCCTTCCTGCCCAGTTCGGCGCGCAGCGGGTCGTCCGAAATCAGCCGGCGCAGCGCGGCGGCCATGGAGTTTGCGTCGCCCGGCGGAATGAGCAGGCCGTCCTCGCCGTTGCGTGTCAATTGCCGCGGACCGCTCGGGCAGTCGAACGACACGACCGGCAGTCCGATCGCCATGCCTTCCATCAGCGCCATGGGCAAGCCTTCGTGACTCGACGACATCGCAAAGACCTGGCCCTTCGCCAGCTCGCTCCACGGGGTCAGCGTCCGCCCCGGCAGGAAAATCCGCTCGCCCATGCGCAGTTGCGCGATCTGCGCCTCCAGCGCCGCGCGCTCCGGTCCTTCGCCCCAGATCCACAAGTCCCAGTCAGGCCACTCGTCGGCAAGCAGTGCAAAGGCGCGGATCAGCAGATCGAACTGCTTCGTCCTGTTGAGCCGTCCCAGTGAAATGACGCGCTTGCGTGCCGCGGCCGGTTGCCGTTGCTGGAGGAACAGTCCATCGGGCAACGGATTGGGCATTACCGCGATGTCCTTCATGCCCGGCACGACCTTTCTGAACGGCGCGACCACGTCGTCGGTCAACAGCGTCAGCAGATCGGCCTTCGGATAGACAAAGCGGCACAGCAGCCGCCATAGCAACGAACGGTTATCGGCGAGAGGATTCGTGTGCTCGCTCACGATGATGGGAATGCCGAGCCCTCGCGATGCGAGAATCGTCGCGACATTCACATTCGTCAGAAACGACACGATCACGTCCGCCCTGCTATCGCGCATGATGGCGCGCAACGCCCTCATGCGCTGGATGAAGTTGAGCGGTCCCCGGCCGCGCCGCGTCACGAGGTCGGCCAGGTAGACGAACTTCACGGCCGGTGAAACGGGGTAATTGCAGGCGCCGCGCCCGGAATACGTGGCGACGAGCGTGACCGAATCGCCGCGCTCGACCCAGGCGTTGACGAGCGTTGCGGCGACGCTCTCGGCGCCGCCGTCCTGCATCGCGCTAATGAACAGGACGATATTCATGAATGGTCCGGATTCGGTCCACAGGATTGATGGAATGCAGCGCGCCCGGTACTCATTCCGTCACCCGCACGGAACGGCGATCGACGAGCCCTGAAGGCCGCGCGCCGGTTTGCGTGAACACGTCGCGCCACAGTGAGAACACTCTCGCCACCGAGAACCGCTCGACGACAGCACGCGCTCGCGATGCCATCAGCGCCCGGGTCTCGTCATCCTTCATCAAGGTCGACAAGGCATCGGCGAGTGCCTGCGGGTCGCCGACCTCGCGAACCAGCAGTCCGTCATGGCCGTGCGTGATGATGTCGCCAGGTCCGGCGTCGCAGTCGAAGCTCACCACCGCGCAGCCGCTCGCCATCGCCTCGACGATCGTCATCGAGAAGCCTTCGAAGCGCGAACTCAGAACGTAAAGGTCGGCGCGCTCGTACCAGTCAGGCATATTGCCGACCTGACCGGGCAGCAGCACTCGATCGACCAATCCCGCCGCCGCTACTTGTGCGGTGAGTGCGGGCCGGTCGTCGCCGTCGCCGACAATCACGAGATCCCACGCGGGAAAATCCTTCGCGATCCGGCCGAAGGAATCGATCAGGATATCGAAGCCCTTCTGCTCGGCCATCCGTCCCGCCGCGAGCAATACGCGACGCTCTGCGCCCACGACCGTCTGCGGCGCTACGAGCGGCTCCACCACAGGAATCGGCAAGGAGATCGAATTCGGTATGACGGTGACGCTTTTGCAATGGCAATGTTCCTGCAGCCATAGCTTGCTTTTTTCCGTCAACGCGACCACCTTGTCCGCAAACGGGTAAGTCCAGCGGCGCAGGGATTCCCAGAATCGGCCTTCGAACAGCATCGGCGGATGAATGTGCTCTGTCGCAATGACCTTGCATGGCAGGCCGAAGCCGGCCAGGATCGCCAGAATCGAGGGCCTCGTCTCGATACCGAGCACCACGTCCGGGCGCTCCTGTTTGAGCACTCGCCGCAATGCCAGCATCCGGCTCGCATTCGCAAAAACCGCGCCCGCCAGGCCGTTAGTGGCGCCCGCAAGATCGAGCGTCTTGCGCTTGACCGAGTCGTGCAGCGAATAAAAGTCGCTCGCGGTGGAAGTCAGCGTCACGACACAGACTTCCTGACCTTGTGCCGCCCATTCGCTCGACAGGTTCATGGCCACGCGTTCCGCGCCGCCGTAATGCAGTGAATGGATGAACAGCAGAATCTTCATAGCGGACCTGCCTTTTTATTATCTAATGACCGGTGCGACAGCGTGAGCGACAGATAGCAGACGAACGAACTGCCGCCCATGACACCGGTTGCAAGGACAACCCCCGTGATGCCGAACCAACGAATCAGGAAGAAATTCGCCACTGCCTTTACTGCAAAGTTCACGACCGCGATAAGAGCCATGGCTTTAAAGCGCCCCTGGCTCGCAAAAAGCTGCACCAGCACCAGTACCGAGAAATAGAAAGGAATCTGAATCAATCCCCAGCGGAACAGGCTGGACACCGCCAGCGTATCGGCAGCGCTAAAGGCACCGCGCTGAAACAGCAGCTTGACGACTATTGGCGCGAGCAGCCACGCCACCACCACCACCACGCCGCCGACCGCCAGCATGAATAGCGACCACTTTAGCGCGATGCTTCGGGCCCGAACGTTATCTCCTGCACTTAAGAGCTCCGATAAGACCGGCAAGGTCGCCCTGCTGATCGCCACTGCGCCCATGCTGACGAGCAGCGCCAGCACGCGGCTTGCATAGCCGAGCGTCGCGATGTTGCCGTCACCGAGACCGGCCACGAAATATTGATCCAGCGGCGTGGCAAGACTCATGACGAGCTGGCCGATCATGAACACACCGACCGCGCGGTACATGTGCGGCCACTGCGGCGAACTCAGAGAGAAGCTGAGCCGCGCGCGGATCTGGTCGGCACGCCCGGAGAGCACGCCCAACAGCACCGCCTGGAGGATGAAGCCGAGCGTGCTCCCCCAGATCAGCGGCGCCGGCGAGCTAGCGTCGTGCCAGGCCAGCACGAAGACCAGCAACACGAGCGCCGGCACGCACTCCAGCAGCGTGTTGACGTGCTTTTCGCGTGCCTGGAGACGTGCGGCATAGACGCAGATCGTCAGCATGACGATGCCGACCGGCGCCATGCCGAGCATCATCCGGCGCGACATGACGCGGGTCTCTTCCGAGAGGTTGCGCGCCATCAGGTCGAGCGCATACGGCCAGGAGAAATAGAGAAGCACAGCGAACGCCAAACCGACGACAATCGCCATCACGTCGAGTTCGCCGAGAAACTTCGCCTGCTCCTGTTTGGGCCGCGAGCGCAGTTCGACCAGCGCCGGTACGAGCACGACGCTCAGCACAGCGACAAACGTGGCCGGCAGCCAGGTGATCAGCGTGAGCGTGAGCTGATAGGCATCGACGACATTGCTGATGCCATAGCGATACGCGATCGACATTTCCTTGAGCGCGCCCGCCGACTTGCCGATGAGCGCGAACATGGAAACCCAGACCGCACTGCGTGCGATCCGGCTGTGGTCAGGATGAATCTGCGCAAGACGGTTTCGCCAACCTGCGATTTGAGACATTGACGTTACCGCCTTAAAAGAATCGACGCGTTGCGCATGAACCTGTCATGCGCGAAATGCGCCGGTGAGCTTTGGGCGCCTGAAGACATTACCGTTTCGACACGAAATCGATGTACCAGGGCATCGCTCTGGACAAGCCTTCGACAAAGGGGATTCTGTTTTCATAGCCCAACAGCCGCTCCGCCTTGTCGACATTGGCCTGTGAATGCCTGACATCGCCGGCGCGAAACGGCCCGAATACCGGGCGCTTGTCGCAGCGCACGCCGTTGTCGGTGAGCACGGCCCGCAAGCCATCGTAGAGCTGGATCAAGGTCGTGCGATCACCGACGGCGACGTTGTACACCTCGTTTCTCGCCGCCTCGTCCGACATCGCCGCGAGGATATTCGCCTGCACCACGTTGTCGACAAAGCAGAAGTCGCGGCTGGTTTCGCCGTCGCCATTGATCAGGACGTCGTCGCCGGCAATCAGCGCCGCCGTCCATTTGGGAATGACCGCGGCATACGCGCCGTCCGGATCCTGGCGCTTTCCGAATGCATTGAAATAGCGCAATCCGATCGTCTTGAAGCCGTACGCACGGGCAAACACCGACGCGTACAGTTCATTGGCGTACTTGGTGACGGCGTACGGCGAAAGCGGCTGGCCGATCTGGTCTTCGACTTTCGGCAAGCCAGGATGGTCGCCATACGTCGAGCTCGACGCGGCATACGTGAAGCTCGACACTTGCGCGTCGCGCGCGGCCACCAGCATATTCAGGAAGCCGGTGATGTTCACCTCGTGGGTCGCGATCGGATCGGCCACCGAACGCGGAACCGAACCCAGCGCCGCCTCATGCAGCACGTGATCGACGCCCTGAACAGCGCTCACGCAATCGTCCAGACGGCGGATATCGCCTTCGATGAACCTGAAGCGCTTCCATTGCTCCGGCGAAACAACGGAGCGTACTTCGTCGAGGTTGCGCTGATATCCGGTGGAAAAGTTGTCGAGTCCGACCACGTTCTGATCGAGCTTGAGCAGCGCCTCCAGCAGATTCGAGCCGATGAAACCGGCCACGCCGGTAATCAGCCACTGCTGCGGGTGCCCGGCGAGTTGTTGCCGTATTGTGTCGTAAAGATCGGGCATCGTTGCCTCCGGATCAGATGAGGAAGCCATCACGTCGTGATGGCATTACGTGCGATGTGCGTGGCATCTGGCATTGATCAGAGACGCAGATCGCTGGCCTCGCGGGGCAGCAGGTATTTCAGGTCGTACAGCACGTGCTCGGGCTTGCCGAAGACGCGAATGGCTTCCGCGCCCAATTCCAGGAACCGGCGGTGCGCGACGGCCACGATCGTCGCGTCATAGACACCTTTGGCGGGATGCTCGATCGGGTCCAGGTTGTGTTCGCGCCGGGCGTCCTCTTTCGAAACCCACGGATCGTAGACATCGACTTCGACGCCGTACTCCCGCAACTCGGCAACGATGTCGACAACCTTGGTGTTGCGCAAGTCGGGACAATTTTCCTTGAAGGTCAGCCCCATGATCAGCACGCGCGCACCGGAAACGCCGATCTGCCGCTTGGTCAACGCCTTCACGAGTTGCGAGGCGACATACCCGCCCATGCTGTCGTTCAAACGCCGGCCGGCGAGAATGATCTCCGGGTGATAGCCGATCGCCTGCGCCTTGTGCGTCAGATAATACGGATCGACGCCGATGCAATGCCCGCCCACCAGGCCCGGTCTGAACGGCAGGAAGTTCCATTTGGTTCCGGCTGCCTGCAAGACCGACTCCGTGTCGATTCCCATCTTGTTGAAGATGATCGACAGTTCGTTGATCAGCGCGATGTTGACGTCGCGCTGCGTGTTCTCGATGACCTTGGCCGCCTCCGCCACGCGAATGCTGCTCGCCTTGTGCGTGCCCGCGACGATAATCTCGCGATACAGCTGATCGACGAGTTCGGCGGTTTCCGGCGTCGATCCCGACGTGACCTTTTTGATATCCGTCACGCGGTGCGCCTTGTCGCCGGGATTGATCCGCTCCGGACTGTAGCCGACAAAGAAATCCACGTTGAATTTCAACCCGGAAACGCGCTCAAGCACCGGCACGCACTCCTCTTCCGTCGCCCCCGGATAGACGGTCGATTCGTAAATGACCACGTCGTTCTTTTTCAGCACGCTGCCGATGGTCTCGCTGGCGCCGATCAAGGGCCGCAGATCGGGCCGCTTGTAGTCGTCGATCGGCGTGGGAACGGTTGCGATGTACACGTTGCAGGCGCTCAGCTCCTGAGCGTCCGACGTGTACGTCATGCCCGTAGCGGCGACCAGTTCCTCATTGCAGACTTCGAGCGTGACGTCCCGTCCTTCACGCAACGCCGAGATGCGGCTACCGTTGATGTCGAAACCCACTACCGGACGATGCTTGCTGAACTCCACCGCAAGCGGCAATCCGACATAGCCGAGACCGATCACGGCCAGTTTCAGCTCGTTTAACGAATGCATGATTGTTGCTCCCCTTTATTATGGATTCGCGTCTTTGTCCGAACCCCGGGCGCGATTCAGCAGCACTGAATCTTTGCCCGGAGCCACGCGCGTTATTTCGTCGCGGCCGAATCGGAGTAGTAAGCGTCGTATGCGTAGCCGCCGTACCGGCGCGACTGAGAGTAATTGCCGCGGCTCACCTTGAATCCGTTCAGCAGAATGCCTTCGACTTTCGAACCCGTTTGCGCCAGACGCTTGACCGATTCGGAGATTTCTCCGGCACGCGTATCGGCGAACCGCGCGACCATGAAGATCGAGTCGGCGACGGGCGCCATGGTCACCGTGTCCGACACGGCAAGAATGGCGGGCGCGTCGAGCAGCACAATGTCGTACTGCTCTGAAGCGGCGCGAATGGTCGCCCTGAAATTGGCGCTCAACAGCAGTTCGGCCGGGTCGTGCGGATACTCGCCGCACTGCAGGACGTCGAGGTTCGGCAGAACTTCCTTGTGCACGGTATCTTCGAGCGAACGTTCACCCGTGATCAGATCGGCCAGCCCCGCGCCGCGTTGCAAGCCGAAGTACTGGTTCAGATGGCCGCGGCGCAGGTCGCCGTCCACCAGCAACACACGCTTGCCGCCCGAGGCGAGCAAGGTGCCGAGATTGGCCGACAGGAACGACTTGCCGATACCCGGCAGCGGCCCCGCGAGCATCACCACGTTGTTGCGTTCGCCGTTCAGCGCGAATTGCAGGGCTGCCCGCATCGTGCGCAGTGCTTCGACAGCCGGATCCATCGGGTAGCGGAAAGCCAGAGCCAGTTTCTCGGGGCCGCGGATCGCCATTTTCTGCGTCAGCTGCTCCTGCTGGTCGCTGACCGGAATCGTCGCGTACACGGTCAGGCCGGTGCGCGATTCCAGCTCTTCCGGATCGGCCTCGCCCTTGAACAGATAGTCACGCAGGAAAGCCAGTCCGATAGCGACGAACAGCCCCAGCACCGCCGAAATCAGCAGCACGAGCGTTTTTGCCGGCTTGACCGGGCGCTCGGGAACGTCCGCGGTATCCAGCAACTGCACCGAAGCGGACTGCCCGGCCTTGACCAGGCGCAGCGTGTCGATATTGCTGCGCAGCGCCGCGTACATGTCGGAGCTCATGCGCATGTCCCGCATCAGACGTATCGCACCTTGCTCCGCCGTCGGCATGGACTTGACGCGTGCTGCGAGACTGTCGACGTACTTGTTGGTGCTGGCGATCTGCTGATCGATCGCCACCACGCTCGGGTGCTCGGCGGTCAGGTGAGCCGTGAGGTCCTGGCGCTGACGCTTCAGGTCATAGAGGCGCGAATCCGCTTCAGTAGCCTGGCGCAGGATGAGCCGGCTTTCCTCATCCGCATCCAGCAGGCCGTGGCTGTTGCGGTAGGTGTTGTAGGCTTCTTCCGCCTGCTCCATCTGGCGCTTCGCTTGCGGCAGCTGCTGCTCGAGGTAGTTGAGCGACTTCTCGGCGTTGGCACCCTTCTGGTTCACGTTCTGGCGCACATACACCGCGCCGATATCGTTGAGGATGTTAGTCACGAGAACCGGATCGCGGCCCTCCAGCATGACGCCCAGCACGTTCGACTTATTGCCTTGCTCGTCGATCTGAAGGCCCTTTTGCAGCTGTTCGAGGGCCTGCTGACGCGAGTGACGCGTGAGCTTGAACTCCGCCCCGCTCTCGCCGTCGATCTTGCTCACGAGCAGATTGACCGGCCCGTGGCTGGTTTCGAATTGCTCGTCGACGCCGACGCGTCCGGTGACCGGCTGTTCCAGTCCCGGCCCGCGCAACTGGTACTGGCCGCCGGTCAATGCGGTGACGGTGTACGCGTTGCCTTCCTGCTTCCTCGGCACTTCGAAGGTCGGCACGCTGATCGATTCGTCACCCCAGACGAAGCCGCCCCAGCCGAAGATTCCCGGCGTCATGCGTGTGTCGACGTGACGCGCGATCAGGCCGCCGAGCACCGGCAGGCGCTTCGGCTCGGCTTCGATGTAGAGCTTGAGGTAATCCACCGTCTGCATGGCGATGGCTTTCGACCTCAGGATCTGCATTTCGCTTTCGGCCGAAGACTTCTCCTGGAACAACGACGACGCATTGCGCACCAGATCTTTCGAATCCGGCAGCGCGGTCGGCGAACTGTCCTCGACCCTGATCGAAATACTGGCTCGATAGATGGGCGTCGCACAAAACGCGTACAGCGCGCCCACCAGAATGAATGCCATTGTTATAACGGCGATCATTTTGCGGTGATTAATCAACGTATCGATGATCGATCCAGGATCGAATTCGTCGTTACGTTCGGATAATCCCTCTGACGCTTGATATTTGAGTTTCATGGGCACGTCTCGTCACTGGTTTTATTTGACCGCTCAGGCAAGCGGATTCGAACGAGGGAAATGTGCGATTAACGGTATTGGTCCTTTCCCTGACGCAACAGTACGCATAACGCTGCACCAAGTATGCGCGGTAGTGCACACAAAAAATCCCGCACTTTATTCGCTATAAACGGCTTGCAAAGCGCCTCGGCAAGCGGGAAACGGATTCTTTGAATAAGGGAAAACCACAAAATGTCCGACCAGACAGATTCGTGTTTTCACGTAAGGCAGAGGGGGATCGCCACGACGGTGGCGTAGAGGCATGCTGGGCGATTGCCAGCACGCTCCATTAGATGCGATGTGAGCGCGGATTCAAACCGGCGCGTCGGCCTTGCGCCGACCCACCGGCATCGGGGTGGCTTTAATCGAGTCCGAGTAGCGCGAGATAGCGCGTCATGTCGCCTTCAGTGCGGACGATTTCGCGCATCAGATCGGCCAGTGGCATTTGCCCCCACGCCACGGCTCGCTTGAGCAGATACGGCGTGGGACTGTGCGGCTCGTTTTCTTCGAGGTAGCGCGCGACGATTTCGATCAGCCGGTACGCATGCGCGCGGCTCTCGATATGCCCCGGCAATGCCGCGAGTCCCATTGCCGTCGTATGCTGCGAGTCGGCGGCGAGCGCCTCGAGTTCCATTGCACCCTCCTGATATTGCGCCGCCGAGGCGAACCCGTCTGAGTTCGTCTGCGCTCCTGCCTGCGGATAGCCGAACGCGTCCTGCCCGTTGCCAGCCTGCGTGGGCGGCAACGCGTGGTCGCCTAGCAGGTTGGTTGTCGCGCGAGCGAGACGCGCCAGCACGTCGCTGACACGCGACAGATTCGGGCCGTCGTCGTGCAAGCGTTCGTCTATCAACGCTGAGAGCGAGCGCCACGCGTCGAGCGCACCGCCAATCTGCCGATGCAGCGACATGAGGTTCGCAAGGTTGCTCCCTTTGGCCAGATGCTGCGCGAGCAGTTCGCGCGTCAAAGCGCCGGGGCCCGCTTCCTCTTCGGCAAGCTGCACGACGCGCTGCCAGTCGTCGAGATTGACCGTGGACGGTTCGCGCCCCTCGATCGCCATCAACGGCACGTGCAGCGACAACAGCAAGGAAAACGCGTCGTTCATCCAGACGAACGATGCGATGCGCGCGTCCGCGTCGCCGTCTTCGATGCGCGGCCACGCCTGATCCCAGTAGCGTTCGGCCAGCGCGGCAAGCAGATGCGTCCCGGCAACGAATCCTTCGATCCGGTGCAGATGCGTCCACGCTTCGCAAAGCCATGCGGCAAGCTGAAAATCCTTGCTGCAGCTGCCGAGCGCACCGCTGCACATTGCCGCGACCGCTTTCCAGTCGGCCTTGATCAGCGGGCGCTCCCATTCGCCCATTGGCAGTGTCGCGTCGTCATGATGGCGGGCGTCGCGAATCTGCTGATAGAGCGCGTCGTAACGCAGCGAAACGCCGCCGCCATCATCGTCGCCGCCTGTCACCGGCGCGAGCAGCGCTTCGAAATCGACGTCGAACGCCGGGGCGAAATCTGTTGCTTCAACCAGTTTCATAACGCGGTCCAGTCCGGCGCGCGCGCCGGGAAATTGGCGGGCCACGGCAAGGGAGTTTTCTTGCCGGCGGGCGTCAGCGTGAGGCGCAGGAACACGCTGCCGCGGGCCTGCTTCGGCAACAGGACGAGATCGGCCGGACTTGCGGTGCCCAGCGGAAAATCGAAGCCGAGCAATTGCGCGGCGCTGTCGCCTCGCAGGCTCGCGTCCGGCACGCGCTGCCGCGCGATGAACGACAGCAACGCCCAGGGGTCTGCGAATTGCCAGGTGAGCGTGCGTCCGTCGGTGGAGAGCGCGCGCTGCTGCGGATCGCTGACGGCCGTGAGCGGCGAGTCTTTGGCGAAGCGCAGCACCAGCGACACCGGCGTGCCGTAATCCCAATGAAGCGCATGCGGCGCATCGTGCAAGGACACGCTTTGCGAGCCGATCGACAAGGTCCAGTCGATCACCTGGTTCGCCGCCACTTCAGCGCCGCGATTGGCGCGGAATTCCACGTTGACGTCGTAGCCGGTCGGCGCACCGTCGTCGGCCGGATAGAGCGGCGCGAGCAGCGTTCTGACCTGATCGAAATTGTCGATGAACTGGCGCACCGAGGCGTTCGTCAACGAGGTCTGCACGCCGCCGCCCGAGCGCGCGGCGCGGAACGTATCCGACACGCCCGCGTAACGCCGCAGCATCTGACCGACTTCGCCGAAGTCCGCCGAACTGGCGTCGGCCCGGCTGGCCACGCGCATCAGGTTCGCCCCGTTGAAGGGCGGCCGCCCCGCCACGCTCTGGTTGAAGACCGTCGCGAAGCCGTCCCACTGCTCGCGCAATTCGTACACGAAGCTCTGGCTGCAGCGCGACAGCAGGCGGTCGTAAAGACGCTCGTGCAGCGCCGCGAAGTAGTCGTCGGCGCCGTTCGCGGCCGGACGGCCCGCAAACTTCGACATGCAACTGCCCGCGCCGGAATCGCCTGCGGCGGTCGCGACGAACTGCTCCAGCCGCAGCAAGCTGCTGTTCGGGTTCTTCAACCGATAGCGCTCGAGATCGCGCACGATAGACTGCCAGCGCTGCGCGAGCGGCGACGCGGCATCGGTCGTGTCGAGCGCCGCCAGATAAACGGACGCCTGCTTGCCGAGCGTCAGCGCACGGCTCGATTGCTGATCGAGATACACCGCGAGCGCGCCGGCATCGGCGACGCCGAACGCGGTCAGCACCGGCGAGCGGCCACTGCGCGGGCCGTCGTAGGCGACGGTTTGGCGGGTCGCATACAGCTCGGACTGCGTCAGCGCATCGTCGACGACTTTCAGGTGCGCCATCGCATCGCGCGACATGAGGTTGCCCAGATCCTCGACCTGCGCCGTAGCGTTCATCTCCGTCAACAGCGCTTCGATCTTGACGAGGCGCGCGCGCGACGCTTCGAACGCCGCGCTGTCCATGTCGCCTTGAGCCGGTTTGGTGGTCGCGGCGGCCGCGGTCTGATCGAGTATCAGCTGCGCGAACTGCACGTCGAGCGCCTGTTCGACCGAGGGCAAGATCGCCGGCGGCATCGAAGCGAGACCATCGGTCAGGAAGCGCTTGCGCACGTCGCCGAGCGTCAATGCCTGGTCGAGCTGCGCGCGGTCCCAGGCGATCGTCGAGCCATCGGTGAGCTCAGGGAACGCACGATCGCGCGGCGCCGTCATGAACGGCTGGGCGAGCAGATTCGACAGGCCGTCGCGCAGCGCGAGACGCGTCGCAGAGACCGCATAGCGCGCGTCCTTGTCGAGCCAGACGAGGCCACCGTCGGAGCCGTCGAAACGCACCGCGAATTCACTGCGGAACGCGCGGAACGCCGTGTCGTCGCGCTCACGCACACGCGCCGCGAGCTCCTGTCCGATCAGGCGATTCTGCGCGGCATGCGCCAACGTGCGTTCATAGACCGGACCCGGCGTGAACTGCGGCTGGCGCAACCAGTTCCCCTTGCCCGACGCGAGCAGATCGCGCTGCGTGTCGATACCGGCGACCACCGCGCGATAGTTGCTGGTCAGTTGCGTAAAATCCGCCGCGCCCGTGGTCCCGACCGACAAGCTATTCAGATGCTCGGTGATCGAACGCTCGGCAGCCAGCAACGCGTTGTCGGTGAAGAGACCGCTATCCACCTGTTGCGCGCCCTTGTCGAAGGAGCAGCGCAGCGCCTGCTGGATGACCGGCAGATTGATGCCGCCCGCGGCGTTGGTCGGATCGGCGACGCGCCGGGCCGGATCGCGATAGAAGTAAGGCAAGGTACCGGCCACGCTGCCCTGCAATTCGGCGCCGAGTGCGTAACGCACCACCAGCCGCAACGCTTCGGCATTGTCCGCGGACGGCGTCTGCAGACGCTGCAACGCCTGCAAGGCGGCGTCGAGTTGATCGGCCGAGCCGACGTACTGCTGGAGCGCGCGCATTTGCGGCAGGTCGTCGACAGCGAGGCTCGGCGCGCCGTGCATGTCGCTACGCGCGGCTGCCGGCGCCGCGCAGTCGTCGCCGATGATCAACTGGCCGGTGCTGGGGTCGCGGCTCTCGCCGGTCAGCTGGCTCACGCGCGAGTACATCTCGCGCTCCAGCGCCGTCACCGCGATTTCGCCGAATTCGCGTTCGAAGCGCTCCTTCACGCGTGCGTTCAGATCGTCGACCGGACCCCACGAACCCGGCATGAAAACCGTCCACGTGCTGTCGGTTTTCAGATTCTGGTTCAGTGCGATCAACGCGAGCGCCTTGCGGCGATACCAGTCCGCCGGCAGATCCTGAGCCTGCTGTGCGGCCGCGGCGCGCTCGTGCGCGTCGCGCTGGAGCGAACCCAGCGCGGCGACCAGTTCGCCGTTGCGATGGCTCAGTTGAAACGTCGCGACGGCGAGGCCGACGCCCCAGGTTCCCAGCAGCGCAATGCCACCCCAACGCAACGCGCGGTTCAGCACCGGACGCGCCAGATATTGCGAGCGCGAGGGACGCGTCAGGCCGTATTCGAGGAAGATCTTCTTCTCGAACAGGTCACGAAGAAACGCGGGCTGCAGCATCAACTCGCTGATCGGACCACCTGGTTCACGGCGGCCCGCAGGCGAATCGTCGCGGACGGGTTGCAATGCGCCGCCCGCTTCGTAGGCCATCACGCCGCCCGCCGCCGCTTCATCGAATGCGGGCGATGGGAGCGCATCGCGCCTCGGCGCCGCTTCGTCGCCTTGCGCCATGCTCCATTGCGCGAACTCGCTGCTGTCGCCGGTCAGGTAGATGCCGCGGAAGAAAAACGGCTCGTGGTACGCGCTCGCGCGCAGCAACTCGTCAACGTAGCGCTGTAATTGCGCGCTCATCGCCTCGATGCGTGACGGCAGCAGCAGGAACTCGCGCGCGTCCATCTGTCCGGCGTCGAGCGCGAACAGTTCGGCGCTCGCGTCCGAGACCGAGCGCATGATGCTGTGCATCGCCGTGTCGACCCAATCCGATGAATACGTGGTGGACAGATCATAAGGCGACGACCAGCCGAGCATGCTCGCGCGCAACGGCTCCGGCAGCGCGCGGGCGAACGGCGCGAAGCCGGTCAGCGACTCGCAGCCCGTGACTACGACGTATACCGCGAAACGCATCGCGAAACGATTCTGCGCGAGCCACAGGCGCCGATGCGCGAGCTTCGCATGACGCACCAGTTCGAGTTGCGCATCGGTGTCGTCGGCGAGCAGCGTCGCGGCCGGCACGGTGATCACGACCGAGTCGAACGGCCGCTGCTGCCGGTAATTGCGGCACAGGCCGAGAAACTCGTCCCACGGCTTCTCGTCGCCGTCGTCGTCGGGCGAACCCAGATAAGCCGCCTTGATATCGACCACGATGCCGCGATCGAAGAAGTGCCACGAGATGCCCTGAGTGGCGGCCGGACTCGCCGACTCAGCGCTCAACACACTCGCCACGCCGGATTGCGCGATCGGCAGCGGGCGCGGATCGTCGCCCTCATTGAGGATCATGATCCACGGAATGTTGTAGCGCTCGGCGCGCGATGCGATATTCCCTTCGATCAGTTCGACCGCCTGGCGAAACGCGCTGCGCAGCGAATCCGAGCGCAGGCGCACGATCTTGCGATCCGGCGCCGGCTTGCTGTTCGCGCCATGCAACGCGAAGTACAGCACGGCGCCGAGCACGACGCACACGACCAGCGTCAGCACCGCGATGGACAACAGAAACAGATTGCTGGTCAGCATGCTCGCGCTCCCCTGCAACGCGCGCGGCACGGCGCCGCAACTTTTATCGGCTTGCGTGAATTCACGGCTGCACTCCCGTCACGGGATCGGCATACAAGGCCTGACGCACCGGCCATGATTGCCATAGCCACAGCACTTCGGAAATGGCCAGCAACGACACCAATGCCAGCAAAAAAATCACTGTCCAGCGGCTGACCGTCGGCAGCTTGCGCGGCGCGACGTGCGACAGCGTGTTCGCGTAGGCCGGTTCGGCCAGCACGCGATCGCGCCCACCGAGATCCGCGCGGCGCTGATAGACGAACTCATACAGTTCCTCGCGATAGCCGCGCAGCCGTGCGGCAGCGTCGGCATCGCGAAAGCGGCCCTGAAAACCCATCGCCAGTGCAAACAGGTAAAGCCGCGCGATGTGGCGGCGCGACGGTTCGCGGTCCGACAGCAATTGCTCGATGCGGCGGAACACCAGATCGCCGGCGACGTTGGTGCGAAACAGCGTCGATTCGAGCAGATACGCGGTCCAGCGCTCGCGGCCGGTCCACGGCGTATTGAGCAGGATTTCGTCGGCCAGCACGGCTTTCAGATAACGCGCATCGGCCACGTTCTCCATCTCGAAGCGCGAGCTGTCGCGCCGCGACTGCAGCGTCTGCACTTCGAGCAGATTCAGAAGATGACGGCTCAAGCCTTGTGCGGCGACATCTGGATCCGTGCCCGGCACCTCAGAAAAACGCGCCTGCGCCTTGACGAGCTCGTCGAGAAAGACCCGGAACTGTTCGGTAACGAGATCGTCTTCTTCGGGCTCAAGTGGTCGATTGCGTGCCATGCTCAGCGTACCTTCATCGTTGCATTCATCTTCACTGTCTCATTGCATGCAAGGCGTCAGCCTTTCACGAACAGCAGCATTTCCTGCGGACGCTGCGCGCTCGCGCCTTCGTTCGGATTACCGATCACCAGCGGCTCGCTGGCATGCACGAGCGCCGGTTCCGCGTCGATCTCGAACAGCAGATAACCGGAGCCCGAGCGAATCCCGAGTTCTTCCGCGTAATCGACCCCGCGCCGCGTCGCGCCGAGCACGCGGCGCGCGCGCAGCGACGCATACACGGACTGCGAGCCGATCACCGCACCGTCCATCCACGAGAGCAGATCGCGTTCGGACTGGCCGCGCAGACCGACGACGAGACGCTCGCCGACCCAGTCCTGCTGCAAGGCGATTTCGAACGCGCCGTGACGGAAATCGAACTTGTGCTCGCGGTAGTCCTCGCTGACTTCCGACACCGAGTCGCGCAGCGAACGCAGCAACGGTGTGAACACCGCCAGCGGATCGGCATGGTCGTAATCGGGCGGCACGGGCGGCAGTCCGCCGGGCTTGAGCGTCGCGAGCGCGCCGCTTAACGACGCCAGCGACCAGAACAGCGCGAGCGGATGCAGATGCGGCGTGCGCAGCACCGCTTCGGCATGCGGCAGCGCCGTCAGCAGACTGCGCAGGCGATCCTTCAATTCGAGCTGCGTCAGCCGGTCGTCCACTTTCGACGACGGATTGGCCGTCTGCCGCGCGACGAACGCCGCCTTGCCGCGCAACTGTCCGAGCAACGAAGCGACCGCGGTCCACAGCGGGTTGTCGCGGGCAACTTCGAGCAACGGCGGCAAGGTGTCGCCGAGCCGCACCACCTCGTTGTCGCGATAGACCGAGCCGAGCCTGAGATGCACGTGCATTCCCGAAGGCAGCTCGCCCGCAGTGAGCGCGAGATTCGGTACGAGGCGCGGAATATCGGCAGGCGGTGCGTCGGACACTTCGTCTTCCACCGGCACACCGGCGGTCGAACGGAAACGTTTCACCTGCGCATCGCGCCGCATCGTCGCGGCGACCGGCAGCACCAGATAGAAGTCGAGCGGCCCTTTCGCCAACTGCTCGGCGAACGGCTCCAGCGACAGTTCGAGCCGGCCGTGCTGGCTCGACTCGGCCGCATACGAAACCGCCGTGCCGTCGGGCATGATCGCGTCGAGCGCGAGAATCCGCACGAGTCCGGTCGCCAACAGGCCGTTGTCGAACACCAGATGCCGCACGCCCCAGCTGAACGGCGCGGCGGCGAGCGTTTGCCACGCCACGAGCGAATCGACGCGCGCGGCGCTCAGCTGGAAATGCTGCGGCGACAGCAGCATGCCCTCGAACCACTCGATGCGGTCGGTCACCGCATTAGCAAGCTTAGACATGGTTGCTCCTCCTCACGCCGGTTTCCTTCGCGCGGCGGCGTGCGGCCGTCCGGCTGGCGGGGGAATGCTTGAAAACACCTGCACACGCTGTCATTTCGTATCCGCGACGGAAAAATTATTGCTGTCCAGTTGCACGACCAGGCGCCCGCTGAACTTCTGAATCCGGACGCGATGCGCGCCCGGGTCCGGGTAATTGGCAAACACAAAGGCCGCGACCACGCGCGGGCCGGCGAACGCATCGTCCGTCACGTCGAGCCGCTGGCCGGGCACCAGCTCCCAGCTGCGGTAGCGCAGGCTCTTCGGGAACGTGCTGAGCAGATCGTTACGGCCCACGAACCATTTCGATGCGGGCAGCTCGGCGAGCCGCGCAAGCATTGCGTCGTCGCTCACCAGCACGACATCGACGGCGACTGGGCTGTTGTTATTCACGTCGTCGCTAGCCGCGAGCGTGACCTGCGACCATGAGGCTTTCTCGCCGCTCATGCCCAGCATGCCGCAGCTCGCGAGAACGCATGTGCAGCCCAGCGCGACCAGCAGGCGAGCTGCGCAGCGCGATAGATGGCGCGTACGTTCGCTAGTACGTTCGCTAATCAGGCAGTTCCTCATCTCGCTCCAACTCCAATGCCCATCAAGACGATCAGCGATGCCGCCACGACCATGCAGCCGGCCGCCAGCACGAGCTGCGCGCGCGTGAACGCGAAGCGCAGCACCTCGCCGAGTTCGGGCTCGCCGCGCGCTTCGGCCATATGCGTGCGCTCCGACGGCAAGCCCGCCGACACGAGCGCGATCACCGCGCACACCGACAGCAGGCTCAGCACGTTGCGCGGCCCTTCGCAGATGAGATCGATCGTGACGAACAGCACGCCGGCTGCTTCGACCGGCAGATGCAGCAACGACAGCACGATGCCGGTATAGCCGGCGGTCGCCACCCCGCTCTGTCCAGCGGAGGCGAAGGCGGCCGCCGCCGCGGCGGCGCCGATCATGACGATTTCGCCGGCGCCGAGCGGACGCTCGTAGAGATTCGCGACGAACACGGTCGCCAGCGCGAAGTACAGCGCCGAGCCGGCGCGCAGGAACACCGAGCCGAACGGCACCACCAGTTCGACCACACCGCGGCTGAATCCGAGCACCGTGCTCATCGCCTCGATGGTGTGGGGGATAGGCGCGGTCGCGCTGCCCGAGGTCAGGCCGACCAGCAGCGGCGCCTTCAGGCCTGCGAGCACGCGCCCGAAGGGCTGGCTGCTGCGCACCGCGATCATCGCCAGCGCGATGCCGCCGAACAGCACCGTGGCCAGCAGGAAGCACAGCAGAAAGCCGCCCATCGCGCTGAGCGTCGCGCGTTCCGTATGCGATGTCAGATGCGCGGCCACGCCGAAAGCGAGCACGGGAATCAGCAGGTTCGCCCGCGCAATCACGATCTCCAGTGAGCGATAGATCCCTTCGAACACGTTGTTCAACATGTTCGTGCGCTCGCGCGAAAGCGTGGCGAATGCCATGCCGAACAG
This sequence comes from Paraburkholderia phytofirmans, assembly GCF_046028095.1. Lineage (GTDB taxonomy): Bacteria > Pseudomonadota > Gammaproteobacteria > Burkholderiales > Burkholderiaceae > Paraburkholderia > Paraburkholderia phytofirmans_A. The sequence continues at coordinate 703,344 of NZ_JAQQDJ010000003.1, read as the reverse complement.
CAGCGTGCCGGTCAGGATACCGAGCGAGCGCCCTTCCGCGAGCACCCGGTAGAAGTTGTCCGGAAACAGATCCTGCACGCCGTAGGCGCTGACGCTCGACGCCGCGTGCGCGCCGTGATCGAACAGCGTGATGCGCACTTCTTCCGCATCGCTCGCGCTTTTGAGGACGAGTCCGCCGAGCTGCGCGTGCGCGGCGTCGGAGAGATGCTGCCCCGGCATCATCAGCACGCCGGTCAGCGTGCCGCCGATCGCGCACAGCACCACCAGCATGACGGCCAGACCGAGAATCGTGCCGACGCGCACGGCCGGCCGCGGCAACGCCAGCACCTGGCGCAGGCCGAAAAACGTCGCCACCACCAGCAACGGCACCGCCGCCATGTTGACGACCGACAGATAAAGTTGCCCGATGAAATACGCGAATGCGCCGGCCGGCGCGGCGAACGCGCCGCACAAGCCGCCCACCGCCACGCACAGCAGCAGGCCGAGGGTGCTCTGCGAGAGCGTCTGCAAAGTCTTCATTGCGGCCTGTTCCAGCCGCGCGCCACCGCGACGGCGACGGGGGCGCGCGCCAGTTCGAGTGAACTGTCGATCAACGTCAGCGGCGGATTCTGCACATGCCGCGCTGCGACCGGAATCTCAGTGCAGGCCATCACTGCCGCACGCACATCCTGCGCGGCCAGAGTGTCGAGCACCGTCGACAGGTGGCCCGCTGCCTGTTCGAGCGCGCCGGCCTTCACCTCGCGGATACACGCCGCGATGCTTTGCTGCAGGTCCGCAATGGGCATCAGCGGCTCGATGTCACGCGCGGTCAGCGCGGCCTGATAGAAGCCCGACTTCAGCGTACCGCCAGTGCCGAGCACGGCCACGCGCCGCGCCGAAGCGGGCACCGCGGCCACGCAGGCCTCGGCGATATGCAGCACCGGCGCGGCACTGCGCGCCGCGATTCGCGCATACCAGTGATGCGCCGAATTGCACGGAATCGCGATCAGCCCCACGCCGTTGCGGTTCAGCAGATCGATGCCTTCCAGCAGACCGCCGAGACAATCCTCGCCGTCGCCGAGAATGGCCCGCGAGCGGTCCGGAATGTGCGGCAGATTGGCGACCAGCATCGGCAGATGCTGCTGGTCGCAGGAGGCGTCGGTGAGCTGCACGACCTTGGCCATGAAATCGACCGTCGCGAGCGGCCCCATGCCGCCGAGGATTCCGATGAGTGCCATCGAGGCTCCTAGATCTTCAGCGGACGCGGACAGATCAGCGTGACCGCGGCCGCGTTGCCGATCACGAGAATCAGCGTGCGCAGCATGTCGCACAACGGATCGACCGCGAGGAACAGGATGAACGCGGCTTCGAACGGCAGGCGCAGATACGCGCACGTCATGCCCACCAGCGACACGGTGACGAGCCCGGTCATCCCCGCCGAAGCAAAGCCGGCCAGCACCGACGCGAGCAGCACGGTCGCCACTTCGACGACACCCAGCGGGCGTCCATAAAGTTGCGCGATGAACAGCGTCGCGCACACGTAATAGACCATCGGTCCGACGCGCAGCAGCGAAATGGTGAGCGGCACCAGCAGCTCGACGCGTGAACGCGCGAAACCCAGCTTGTCGACGAGGCTTTCGATCATGCTCGGCATGCAGGCGGCGCTATTGCGGGTGGCGAGCGCCAGCGCGAACGGTGCGCGCAGCGCGTCCAGCGTTCTCGCGAGGCTATGGCTCGAACGCTTCCAGATGATCGCGGCCGCGAGCATCAGCAACAGCACCGACACGACGAAGAACGCGATCACGAACTGCAGCATTGCATGCAGCGGTCCCACGCCCGACTTGCCGAGCTGGGCGGCGCTCATGCAGATCAGGATCAGCGGCAGCGGATAGCTGAGCCAGTGCATCAGCCGTTGACAGGCGTGATAGATCGTTTCCAGCGACTGGCTCAGGCCGGCCGAAATGCGCTCGGGCACGCGGCCGACCGCGAGACCGAACAGCAGCGCGAACACCAGCGCTTTCAGCGCATCGCCGTTGGCGAGCGCCGCGAAGATGTTGGTCGGCACGAGGCTCGTCAGCACGTCGGAAAAGCTGAGCGACGGTTGCGGGACATCGGCGCCATACAGGTTCATTACGGTGTCGCTGGAGGTGGCGTCGCTGCCCACCATCAGGCCGAACGTGCGCATGGTCGCACTCGACAGGTTCGCGCCCGGATGCAGCGTCAGCAGCACGATCGCGCCGACCACCGCCACGGTCGCCGAGGTGCAGATGAACACGGTAATGACCCGCACCAGCAAACGCGAGGTGCCGCCGTCGCGAAACAGGCGCTGCAAACTGAAAATGACCGCCGAAATCATGAACGGCAAGGTCGTCATCTTCAGCAGGTCGACGTAGATGTCGCCGATGAAGCCGAGCTTCTGCGCGTCGACCGGCATGAGCAGGCCGAGCGCGCCACCGATCGCGAGGCTGCCGATCACCACCCACGGGTTGAGTACGAATGCGTAGATCCTGCTGGAATTCATGGTGTGCTCTCTTGCGTGATGCGTATCAGTGATCGGTGGCCTGAAGAACAGTGCCGACATCGAACTTCGTATTGCGCTCTGCCAGAAACTGGTTGACGAACGCGAGCAGCGTCGGCTCGGACACGTTCACACCGATGGCAAGCGTGTCTTCCAGATCCTGCAGGGTGACCACGCGCAGCCGCAGCGACGCGGTCGGGTCGATCTTGAGCACGCGCTTCACCTCGAACTCGTCGCGGAAAGCCGCCGTCACTTCGCCGGCGTTCAGCGCGCTCAGCACCGCATCCCAGGTCGGATAACTACGCACTTGCGCCTTCGGAAAGTTGTTGGTGACATAACCGGCGTACGACGAATTCGCGACCACGCCGATCGAGCCGTCGTACGCGCGGATCACTTCCGGCACCGGCCGGCCATGCGCCAGTTGCGCGAACTTCACCCGATTGAGCAGCAGCGAACGTTTCAGGCTCAGATACGGCGCGCTGAAACTGATCACCTGCGCGCGCGACAGCGTCCGCGATAGCTTACTGACGGCAATATCCGCCTTACCTTTAGCGAGCAGGCTCACAACATCGTCAAAAGTCTTCGCGTCACGGTTGAAACGCACCTTCACGCCGAGCTTTCTGGCTATGTCGGTGGCGAGGGTGATGTCGAGTCCGGTCAGCTTGCCGTCGTGTTCTTCGAAGAACGGCGGCTGGTCGACACCGAGCACCGCCACCACCAGCTCGCCTCGTCCGACGATGCGGGCGAACTCCGGCGCCAGCAGCCGGCCGTCCGGCATCTGCACGAGACCCGTCGAAGTGGTCGGCAGCACGGCTGGAACAGCGGCGGCGGGTGCCGCAGCCACAGCCGCAACCGCGGCCGGCGCCGGCGGAGTGCCGGCGGCGCCGGCGGGCGGCGAACCGAGCACGGCGAGAGTGGTCACCGTGGCAATCGCGATGAGCAGCAGAGCCACCCGGCGCTGCACGCCCCGCGTGAGGCAGGCCGCGAGGGATTGGCGGTCGAGGTACCGGGCGAGGATAAGGAGCGGAAACGACATGACAAGTACCAGTCTTAGAGAGTCGAAGAAGCGGGAACCGGGGCGAGGTCACTGACGCCCGGCAAGGCCGGCTGCGGCGCCACGCTGCCGGTGGCGACCGTCGCGGCGGTGGCCGGTGTCGCGGATGCGTCGCGCGGCGCGTCGGCGCTGAAGCGCGCGCCGATTTCCACGCCCAGCAGGAACAGCAGGACGCAGAGCAACAACGCGCAGGCCGCGGCGATGGTCACCATCCGCGAAGTCATGGAAAAAACGTATTGCTGCATTGGCCTCTATCCTCAAGGAACCATGGTGGTGAACTGTGCGGGCGCGACGATCTGGATCACGCCGCCCCACGAACACATCAGCTTCGACGAGTTCTGCAGCGCGGGCAGTCCGCCGATCAGCACGGTCGGCGAACCCGGCACCCACGGCGCGGCGGTGACCGGCACGCAAGGCATCGGCGTCAGCACGCCGAGCGCCGCGGCGGTCGCGGCGGCGACCATCGGATTGGCCGGGCAATTGCACATGCCGAAGGGCATCACGTTGACCATCGGCAGATGGTCCATGATGGTGGCCGCCGGCGCGCCGGACAGCACCCGGTTCGCCGGCAGCACGCCGAGCGTGCCGGGCGCGGCGCCGAAGCTGCATTGGAGCGTGGTTCCTGCCGTGACCTGAATGCCCACGTCTAGCCCCTCACCCATTTTTCGAAATGCTTGACGAGCCGCGGCGCGGCGGTCGAACCGCCGGGCGGCTGGCCCGCGTCGACCTTGCGCCATTCGCCTTGCGGCTTGCCTTGCTGGTAGACACGCTCTTCGATCACGCTGCCATCGGGCGCGAAACGGCGCACGGTGCCATGCAGCAGATCGGCACGGTAAGGCGACGACTGAACCAGCGCGCCTTCGCGCGAGTAGTCGCGCGTTTCGCCTTCGAGCAGCCCGAGGCGGTAGTTCACGCGCCGCACGATGACGCCGTCGCTCATGAACAGCGCCTCGCGATCGAGCTTGCCCGCCGCGTAATTCAATCGCGACGTGACGAGCCCCGACGGCGCGTAGGAGACGCTTTCGCCATGCAGCACGCCTTGCACATAGTGCTGACGCGCGGCGACACGGCCGTCCTGATAGAGCGTCGTCACGCCATGCAGCTTGCCGTTCAGGTAGTGCGCCTGCTGAAGCGGCACGCCCTGCTCGTCGAAGGCGGTCAGCGGCCCGTTCAGTGCGCCGTGCGCAAAGTTGGCCTGCACGAGCGCGGTGCCATCCGGCGCATAGCGCGTGCTCTCGCCGTGCGCCACGTCGCCCAGCAAAGATGCGCGCCCGACGAGACGGCCCGCGTCGTCTCGCTCTTCCACGATGCGCGCGACGCCATCCGCCGCTTGCGGCGGAATCGACGCGTCGGCGGACGTTGCGGCTGGCGGTGACAGAAAGGTTTCGATCGCGTGCCTCAGTTCAGTTTGACCAGCCCGCCCTTGAGCGCGAGCATGCCGCCGCCGTCGACGGTCTGCGTCGTCGAAGCCTTGTGGGAAAGCGACAGTCCTTCGTTGCTCAAGGTCGTACCCGCCTTGCTCGCGTGCGTGGTGCCCGCTTCGCTGCTGAGCGAGGTGCCCGCCTTGATGCTGATCGAACCGCTGACGTCGAGCACGAGATTGCCGCTGACCTTCAGCGTGTAATTGCCGGTCACGTTCTGCGTGAAGGCCGCATGGTTGGTGTGCGTCTCGTCGCCGGTCACGTCGAGCGTACGGGTGCCTTTGACGTTGTGCGTTTCCTTGCCGGTCTGCACGTCGATCGTGCGGTCGCCCTTCTGGATCACATGCGATTCGGCGCCGGCAATCACGGTCGTGCTGAGCGCGTTTTCGATCGCGACGGTCATGTCTTTTTGCGCGTGGAAGTACAGCTCTTCTGCATTGAGCTTGTCTTCCATGCGGATTTCGTTGCCGGCGGTGCCGCTTTTCGACGAGCGCGAACGCATCACGCTTTGCGTCTGCAGAGAAGGCAGCGCGACCGGCGGCGCGTTCTGGCCGTTGTAGACGCTGCCGGTCACGAGCGGCCGGTCTGGGTCGCCGTCGACGTAGCTCACCACCACTTCCTGGCCGATGCGCGGCAGAAACAGATGCCCCCAGCCCTGGCCCGCCGAGGCCTGCGACACGCGCACCCAGCACGAGCTGTTTTCATCGGAGGCGGCACTGCCGTCCCACGGGAATTTCAGCTTCACGCGGCCGTTCGCATCGGTCCAGATTTCCTCGCCGGACGAGCCGACCACTTTCGCGGTGTGCGTGCCGGCAACCAGCGGACGCGGCGTCACGAGCGGCGCGCGAAACGGCACCGACGCCGGAAACACATGGAATTCGTTGCTGTACGTATCGTTCGACGCCGTATGCGTGATGTCGCGCACCACATACGACACGTTGAGCGCGCTGTTGACGTGCCCGCTCAGCGCGAACGACGTGCCGGCTGTCAACGCATAGCAATAGCTGGCGCCGCGTCCGGTCTGCTGCTGCACGGTTTGCGCGGCGAGCCGGACCGCGGATTTGCGCGCGCCTTCCGCGCTCGTGGCGTACTTGCCGGGAAACGTGAAGCGCCTTCCGGTGGGAATGGAAGCACTCCCGATCGACGACTCCGTCGAACTGGCCGCGGCGAGATAGTCGTAATCGCCGAGCACATGTTCGCCGGACACGATGCCCTGCGTCATGGTGAAATCGGAGACCCGCTCGGCGCGCGGCGCTATGCTGCTGTCGGGCGCGAAATACAGCGTGGGCTGACCGACCTGGTGCGCCGACGGGCTGTCGGCGAGCACCATGGTGTGCGCGCCGTTCGTGAAGGTGAAGAAATAGAAAATGCCTTCCTCTTCCATCAGCCGCGAAATAAACGCGAACGCGCTTTCGTCGTATTGCACGCAGTACTCGCGCACCGCATAGTCCGCGCTGCTGATGCGCAATTCGAACGGCACCTGAAAGCTGCCCAGCACGGTCTTGACGATGTCGAGCGCGCTCTGGTTCTGAAAGATCATCCGGTCCTGGCCAAGCGTGAGCAGCCACAGGCGCGGCGCGAGTTCGGCCGAGTAGAAGCCGTACTGCGAATTGGCGCCCGTATGCGCGAAGCGCTTGACGATGCCGTTGAAGTAACGCGCCGTGCCGACCTGGTCCTTGACCGTCACCGTGACGCTCTTGCCGATGATGGTCTGCGCGTCCAGCGCCTTGTTCGCCGAGTGCATCCGCAAGTCGAAATGAAACGGCTCGGAGATCGCCTCGCGGCCGCCGAAGCCGTCGAGCAGCAGCGCGTCGGCGCCGAACGGCGTCGTGACCGAGATGAAGCTGTTGGCCTGGCTGGGCACGCTGGACATGCTGCTACGCCTCCTCGACAGACAGGAAGCGGAATTCGATGCCGCCCGCGCCGTTCAGCGCGAGATGCACGCCGCCGAACGGTTCCGCGATCGAAATGCGTTCCAGCACCTGGCGCGCCAGTTCGGGCAAGATCGATTGCGTCAGGATGTGATCGACATTGCGCGCGCCGCTGTCCACTTCCTTGCAGCGCTCGGTGATCAGCGCGGCCAACGGTTCGTCCCACGTCAGGCGCGCATGGTGATTGCGCTCGAAGCGCTGCGCGAGCCGCGTGAGCTTCAGATTGACGATCGACGTGATCTGCGCGTCGCCGAGCGGGTAATACGGCACGAGCACGAGGCGGCCGAGAAACGCCGGGCTGAACTGCTTGAGCAGCGCCGGACGCAGGCGTTCGCTCAGCGCCTCGGGTTCCGGCCGGCGGCCGCCCTGGCACGCATCGGTGATGATGTCCTGCGCCGCGTTCGAAGTCAGCAGGATCAGCGTGTTCTTGAAATCGATCGGCACGCCTTCGCCGTCTTCCATCACGCCCTTGTCGAACACCTGGAAAAACAGTTCGAGCACGTCCGGGTGGGCTTTTTCCATTTCGTCGAGCAGCACGACGCTGTACGGGCGACGCCGCACCGCTTCCGTCAGCACGCCGCCACGTCCGTAGCCCACGTATCCGGGCGGCGCGCCCTTCAGGCCGGACACGCTATGCGCCTCCTGAAACTCGGACATGTTGACGGTAATCATGTTGCGCTCGCCGCCGTACAGCGTATCCGCGAGCGCGAAAGCCGTTTCCGTCTTGCCGACACCGCTCGGCCCGACCAGCAGGAATACGCCGACCGGCTTGCCTGGATCGTCGAGATCGGCGCGGAAGGTGCGCACGCGGCGCGCGATCGCGTCGAGCGCCTGATCCTGGCCGACCACGCGCTCGGCGAGTTTGTCCTGCAGATACAGCACGGTGTGCAGTTCGTCGGCGAGCATCCGGCCAACCGGAATGCCGGTCCAGCCAGAAATCACCTTCGCCACGATGGCGGAATCGACGCAGACCGGCACCATCGGCTCATCGCTCTGAACCGCTTCGAGCCCTTTCTCCAGGCGCGCGAGATTCGCCGTCAGCGAGGCGCCGTCGTCGGCATCGTCGCCCTCGGCGGCCTTGCGTTCGTCCGCCAGATAGAGGCCGATCTTCTTGCGCCACGCGATGATTTCGCCGACCGCATGCTTTTCGGTGACCAGCTTGTCGGACAGACGCGCGTGCTGCGCGCGCGCTTCGTCGAGCTGCTTGTTGACAGCGGCAATCGCGTCCGCGCGATCGCTGCCGGTGGCCGCTTCGTGACGCAGAATGCGCAACTGGTTCTCGTTGGTCTCGATCGAACGGCCCAGCGCTTCGATCTCTTCGGGCACGCCGTTCTGCCCGATCGCGACCCGCGCGCACGCGGTGTCGAGCACGCTGATCGCCTTGTCGGGCAACTGGCGGCCGGAGATATAGCGATGCGACAGCTTGACCGCGTCGCGCACCGCGTCGTCGAGAATTTCGACGCCGTGATGTTCCGCGAGCTTTTGCACCATGCCGCGCAGCATGTCGATGGCTACCGCTTCGCTCGGCTCCTCGACCTTCACCACCTGGAAGCGCCGCGCGAGCGCCGGGTCACGTTCCACGTATTTCTTGTATTCCGCCCACGTGGTCGCGGCGATGGTGCGCAGTTCGCCGCGCGCGAGCGCAGGTTTGAGCAGGTTGGCCGCGTCGCCCTGTCCTTCGCTGCCGCCCGCGCCGATCAGCTGATGCGCTTCGTCGATAAAGAGAATCACGGGCACCGGCGAGGCCTTCACCTCGGCGATCACCGACTTCAGGCGATTCTCGAATTCGCCCTTCACGCCGGCGCCGGCCTGCAACAACGCGAGATCGAGCGAGCGCACCGACACGTTGATCAACGCGGGCGGCACGTCGCCCTGCACGATGCGTTGCGCGAAACCTTCGACGACCGCCGTCTTGCCGACGCCCGCCTCGCCCGTCAGGATCGGATTGTTCTGGCGCCGCCGCAGCAGCACGTCGATCAGTTGACGGATCTCCGCATCGCGGCCGCGAATCGGGTCGATCGCGCCTTCGCGGGCCAGGCCGGTCAGGTCGACGGTGTACTGGTCGAGCGCGGTGCGTTGCGTGCCGCCGCCGGGCGCGCGCGACATTGAGGGCATCGCCGGTTGCACTTGCGCGGCAGCCGGCTCACCGGATGTATCGGCGGGCTTGCCATCGGACGCTGCGGTACGCGCGGCAGCGCCGCCGGCATCCTCCGCCGAACCGGCCAGCACGGTCGGCAACAACTCGCGCAAAGTGGCGCGCGGAATGTTCAGCAAGGCCGACGCCGATTCGAGCAGCAGGCCGCGCAAGCTATCGACCTCGAGCAGCGCGAGCACGAGCGTGCCCGAGCGGATCTGTTGTTCCGCGAGCAGCATCGAGCTCAATAACCACGCCTCCTGAAACAGCGACGAAAAGTTCGGCGACAAAGCCGGCGTGCGGCCATTGCCGCGCTTGAACTGATCGATCGATTTCTGGAGTTGCGCGATCAGCGTTTCCGGTTTGATCTGGAAATGAGCGAGGATCGCGTGCAGATCGGGCGCGTCCGCTTCGAGCAAGCTCAGCAACAGATGCTCGACATCCACGTTGTAGTGCGTTTGCCGCACGCACGCTTGAGCGGCCTGCTCCATCGCGTGCTTGCACTCCGGATTGAGCCGGCTCAGCAACGTGCGGATATCGATGTTCATGCGCTGCATCCTTCGTAATGGCGCGAGGGTTGGCCGGCCGCGCGCAGCGCGAGACGAACCGGAGCCGGCGCCGCGGCAATCGTGCCGCGTGCGCTCGTTGTAGGGTTGATGCGCGCGGTGTCAAGCGAGGCGCCGTCGTCTTGCGCGCCGTGCTGGCCGCCGGCCACCCAGGAGGTCCAGCCGAGCCGGGCCGCATTCGGGCCGCCGAGCGCGCAGCTCACCCGTTGCGGCGTGAGCTTCAGCACGAACTCGATATCGAAATCCTGTTGCACGTAACACTGGATCAGCCACTGCGCGAGCGCGTGATCGCGGCCACCGGGCAGCAACGCGGCAAAGCGCTCACGCGACAAGTCGGAGAACTCGATGCGGATGCCGGCCGCCTGGTCCCACGCGCGCCGCCCGAGCACACTGTGTCCGCCGAGCCGGGGCGCGCGCAAACCCACCCGCGCGAGCCGCAGCGAATCGGTCGCGTCGATCTGCCGCCAGCCGCCGACGAACTGCATGCCGCGCACCGGCACACCAAGGCGGTCGGAGAGCAAGGCGAGCAGGCCCGTCATCGAACGCGGCGCCGCGCTGAGCAAGCCGGCGTGACGCATCCACAGCCGTTCCTCGTGCGGGCCGCGCAGCGCGCCGTGCAGGCCCAGATTGCTCAACGCATCGAGACATGCGGCCAGCGCCGACGCGTGCGGCGAGCGCCAGTTCAAACCGGGCGCGTGCTTCTTGCGGCTGCGATAGAGAAACGAGAGAAAGCGGTGATTGAAGATGTCCAGCAAATCGGCGGTGGCGAAGTCGCGCCGGGCGCGGCCCTCCAGCACCAGCTCCGTGAACGGCATCGGCAGCGGGCCGTTAGCGCCGGCCAGCGTGAGCGCCGGCGTGGACAGCGTGTAGGCGGGCGTTTGCCGGCCGTGGTCGGGCTCGCGTCTGCGCTCGTGCTCGTGTTCGTGTACTTGAGTCGCGTCCTGCGGCTCGCTCTCGCGAGCGGACGGATGCCGCGGCGAATCACCGCGCCGCACGCCGTGCACATCGCTCGGCTCGAAAGCGAGCGACACGAAACCGCTCAGCCGCACGCCTTCGCCCGCGCCATTGCCGCGACCGAGCGGCCGCGCATGCGGCACCGCACGCTCGAGCAGACTGATCGCCTGGAACAGCTCGAAGCCCTGCGGATTCGCGATGAGCCGGTCGATCAGAGCAGCTGCTGGCAACCGGTCATCGGCTCCCATTGCTTCCATATCTCGTCTCCACGGCGCACCACCAACCGCACAAAAGAATTGACCGATGTGTACATGGCGAAAAAGCGCGCCAGCACCGCGCCCATCAGCAACGGCGATCCGCCGACGAACGCATGCGCGTCGAACTCGATGCTGACTTCGGTGCCGCGGCAGTACCCGCGCCATGCGTCGGCGCCGACATGCGCAGTCACGCTGCGCGCCTGAATGCTCTTGATGCCGCGAATCTGATCCTGCTCACGGGTGCTCTCGGAGGCGAACAGACGCAGCATTTCCTGCAACTGCTTGTGGCCCGTCGCGCCGCTCACGAGCGAGTGATAGTTGAGCGTCAGCAGCGAGATCAAACGCCACAGCGTCTCGCTGCCGAGCGGCGGATTGCGCTGCAGCGTCGGCTCATACAGGCAGCGCACTCGCGCGTTCTGCGACACCTTATCCACCAGCATGCGCGCGCCGACCGGCACCTGTTCGGCCAGATGCCGGTTGGTGCACAGCACGTTCGCGTAGACCACCGGCTCCGCCGGTTCGCTGACGGCATTGCTCGCGTCGACGAAACTCAGGAACATGTCCGTGCCCTGCACGTTCTCGCGCAAGCTGTGCTCGCGGCGTGCGGACCAGAAGACCGTCGCGCCGTTCGCGTCGACGTGATCGATCGAGGAAAAGCCCGGCACGGTCGCCGAGCGTTCCATCGACGGGTCGGATGCAACCACGGAGACGATCGAGTGAATTTCCGTCATGGCGTCGCGCCGCTGATCCGCGACCAGCCGGTATTCGTAATGACGGTGATCGATCGCGATCGGCTCGCTCGTCTGCGAAAACAGATTGACGATGGGCGTGCAGCCGAGCTTGAAATGCTGCGCGCCGAGCATGCCGAGGCCGCGCGGCACGCGTTCGAGATGCAGCACGATTTCGCATGTGCGGCCCGTGCCGAGACGGCCCGCCAGATGGTGCAGATCGAAAAAATGAAACTTGCGCGGAAAGGCGAAATACTCCTGCATCAACCCATAGGCCGGCTGCGCATGGGGCGGCTGCGGCAGCACGCTGTCGGCTTCCGCATAGCCCACCTCGCGCCACGCCGATGCGGGCAGCACCACGCCCCCGCCGCTTTCCGGGCGCAGCGACACATCCGTCACGGCCGATGCCAACAACTCATAGAGCGGCATCGTCACCATCCAGTCGCCGTGCAAATGAATGCGCAACTGTTTGAGTTCGAGTTCCGAAAAATCGACGCCGGGCTCGCATTCGAGCGTGAGACGCAGCGTCGAGTCGTCGCCGAAAGCGGCCCGGCTGATTCGCAGCGGCCACAGCGTGGTGTCCCACGCGGTGCGGAACCGGCAAGCGTCGCCGCTTTCGGTGAGCGCCTGAAGTCCCGTGTGACGCGCCACCTTGAAGCCCGCCGTCACCTTGCCCTGACTCGGATCGAGTTCGAACTGCGCGACCGTCATGGAGGGCGTCGGCTGAACCAGCGACGGACACACGTTGTCCAGCAACGCCGATGCAACTTGCGGAAATTCCTGGTCGAGATCGCGATGCACGCGCGCCGCGAGAAACGCGGTCGCTTCGATCAAGCGCTCGGTGTGCGGATCGAGCGACTCGGTGCCGTGCAGCGCAAGCCGCGCCGCGACCTTCGGATAGCGCTGCGCGAATTCGGCGCCCTGCGTGCGCAGATACGAGAGTTCGCGTTTGTAGTACTGGAGAATATCGTCGCGCGCGAGTTCAGCCATGGTCCACCCAGCGCGGATCAGCGGTGTGATGGCCCGACGGCGCCAGTTCGAAGGCCACGTGGCCCACGCCTGTCTGTTCACGAATCTGGCCGCCGATCATCAGAATCGCGGCGGGCGCGCGCTCGGCGGGAAAAGCAAAACTGACGGTCACATCCTTCAGACGCGGCTCGAACAAGGCGATTGCATGCTGGATGACCGCGGCAATCGCGTCGCGATCGCCGCCGGAGCGCAACGAACGCTCCGAGAAATCCGGCACGCCGTAATCGATGACGCTGCCGTCGGTCTCACCGAACTCTTCGAAGGTGAGCCGCGAACGCGTATTCAACAACCTGCCCAGGTCGCGCGCCACCGACTCACGGAGCGCATTCGCGCCCGTGAGTTGCGTCTCGCCGGCAGCGGCGAGACGGTCGAACAGGGGCATGGCCGAACCCCTTGAAATTGCCGACATGACGCGAATACTCCTGCAACGCGGACGGTGATACGGCGTTCGCTTGCGCGACCCGCGATAAATGCTCAGGCAGCCGGCGAAACCGCGACGTTCTTCGACAGATCCCAGCCGAACGACGCATTGCCCTTCTTCGTCGAATCGATGTTTTGCTGCGTGTACGAAGACGTGATCTGCGTGAAGTTGAGCGAGAACGAATCGCTCATCTGACCGCCGCCGCTCGTGCCGATCGACGACACCATCGCGTTGGTCATCACGTACTTCATTTGCAGCATGAACTTGCCGTTTTCGTTACGGCCGATCGACAACACCGCGTCGCCGAGCTTCGTGCCGGCCGTACAGGCTGCGTACAGGCCCGGCGTCGACTGGTCGGTGCTCTTGGAGAACGTGAATTCCTGGAAGCTCGGGCGGCCGAGCGTACGTTCCGTATTGGTCGCGTCCATGCCCATCGGCAGCGAAACGGAATGCGAGAACGAGTGGATCACGATCTGATCGGCGTAGCCGTCGATCATCGCGTTACCCTTGATGTCCTTGATCTGGAGAAGAATCGTATCCATGACTGTCCTGGTTTAATCGGTTGTGTGTGCAAACTCGCGTGCGGCTCGCGCCGCACGCATGCATCAGGCTGCCGCTGCCGGCAATTCGGCGACGAGGCGGATCGATGCGGTCAGTTCTTCCATCTGGAAATGCGGCTTCAGGAAGCAGGTTGCGCGATACGCGCCCGGCTTGCCCGGCACTTCCGTCACGTCGACACGCGCTTCGCCGAGCGGATAGCGCGCCTTCGAAGCCTGCGAGGCCGACGGATTGATCAGCACGTAGTCGGCAATCCAGTTGTTCAGATAGCTTTCCACGTCGGAGCGGGTCTGGAAGCTGCCGATCTTGTCGCGGATGATGACCTTGAGGTAATGCGCGAAGCGCGACGCGGCGAGCACATAGGGCAGGCGCGACGACAGTTGCGCATTCGCGTTGGCCGCGTCCTTGTTGTAGACCTTCGGACGGTTGGCGGTCTGGCTGCCGAAGAACGTCGCGTAGTTGGAGCCCTTCGAATTGACGATGGCGATAAAGCCGAGGTCGTTCAGTTCCTTCTCGCGGCGATCCGTGATCGTGACTTCCGTCGGGCACTTCAACGCGACATCGCCTTCGTCGGTCTTGAACGTATGGGCGACCATGCCTTCCACCTTGCCGCCGCCTTCCACGCCGCGAATCGCCGTCGACCAGCTGTATTTCGCAAAGGCGTCGGTAATGCGCAGGCCGAGCTGATATGCCGAGTTGGCCCACAGGTACTTGTTGTGATCCGTACCGTCCACATCTTCTTCGAAGTTGAAGCTCTCGACCGGCTTGGTCTTCGCGCCATACGGCAGACGCGCCGCGTACGACGGCAAGACCAGCGACACGTAGCGCGAATCTTCCGAATCGCGGAAGCTGCGCCATGCGGCGAGTTCGGCGCTTTCGAAAGTCTTCGACAGATCGCGCGTGACACCGAGCTCCGTGAACGACTTCAGGTCGAAAAGGCTCGGTGCTGCTGCGGTGATGAACGGCGCGTGCGCGGCCGCGGCAACCTTCGAGATGCGTTGCAGCAGCGCGAGATCCTGCGGATGACGGCCGAAGCTGTAGTCGCCGATCAGCAGCGAATACGGATAGCCGCCGAAGGTGCCGTACTCTTCTTCATAGATCTTCTTGAAGAGCACGCTCATGTCGTGATCGACTGCCGTTTCCAGATCCTTCAGCAGTTCCTTCTTCGTGACGTTCAAAAGACGCAGCTTGAGTTGCGTGCCCGTTTCCGTGCCGTACACCATGTCGTGCAGACCGGTCCACGACGCTTCGAGCGCCTGGAACGCCGAGTCATGCATGATCGCGTTGATCTGATCGGTCAGCAGCGAATCGATTTCCGCGACACGTTCGTTGATCATCGCGACCACGGACTTGTCCGGGCTCGTACGCATGCCTTCATCGAGAATCTGCGACGCGAGTTGCCCGATCAGCTTCTTCGCGTAGACGCTTTGCGACTCCTCGACCGCCATGTTGCCTTCGTGAACGATGCGTTCGAGAAGACTCAGGTCGGCGCCGGGCGCGCTTGCTTCGATTGTCTGGGTATCGCTTGCCGCCATGCCGGCTGCATTGTTGCTTGCCATCTGGATCACCTGTGAAAGTTCGTTACGCCCGCCATGACGGGCATGCAATGCCGTTACGCTGCGGGTGCGCCGTCGTCGGCGGCCGGCTCGGCTGCAGCCTCGGCTTGAGGTTTGGCGGCTGCGGCAGCCGGCTTGTCGCCGCCGTGAGCCTGGCTTTGAACTTTCTTCAGGTCCTCGGTGTTCTGGACGATGCGCTCAAGCATCAGATCGAGTTCGTCGTTGCCGTCGAGTTTGGCGAGCAGATCACGCAACTGCTGACGTGCTTCCAGAAGCTTCGCAAGACGCGGAACCTGTTGCACGATCGCTTCCGGATGGAAGTCGCCGAACTTCGAGAAATTCAGTTCGACCTTGAGGCTGCCTTCGCCCTTCATCGTGTCCGGCACCGACAGATCGAGACGCGGCGCGATCTTGCCCATGATCTCGTCGAAGTTGTCGCGATCGATCTCGACCAGCCGGCGCTCTTTCAGCTTCGGCAGCGGCTGGGCCGGGTGACCGGACAAATCCGCCAGCAGGCCGACGACCATCGGCAATTCGCGCTTTTCAATCGCGTCGCCGATTTCCACGTCATAGGTGATCTGGACGCGCGGCGGACGATTACGCCCAACCCATTTCTGCAAACTATTGGACATACGTATCTCCCGGTGAAGCTCGCCTACGTTAAGAAAACCGTCCCGCTCGTCTTTCTCTAAGGCGAGCGGCATATCAGGTAATTCGGGGTGGAACGCGCAGAAATCGCATGACGAGGGCAGGCGCGCGCAACCGTCGCCAAAGCTTTATCGGCGCTGCCTGAGTGATCTTTAGAGTTTTTATTCGGGAGTCGGGTTAGTACTTACGAACCCTGGTCGCGCTAACGTTTGCGCGCCATCCGAGGCGCAATTTGGGGTCAGCGAGAGTTGGGCGAGCCGGTCGCCGACCGGCTCGCGAGACGAGCGGCGGGCTGCCATTTTCGAATGGAAAACCCGCCGTCGAGGAGAACTGCGAAACGACGTCCCGCGTATGGCGCTTACGTTGCCGCGAGGAAGGCGACGGCCTTGTCGGCGAAGCTGTCGTTCGTGTGGTGATGCACGGCGTGATCGAGCAGACCTTGAATATTGCTGCGGCCTTCGGTGTCGCGTGCCTGGAACTTGAAGCCGGAGGTCTGCAAATACCGCGCGCCGAAACTCTTCAGGCGGGCGAAGTATTCCGCGCCGGTGTTGTAAGTCGCGCGGTCCACCACCTCGCGGGCAGGCTCCATTTCATCGCGGAACAGGTTGGCGAGCGTCATCAGGCTGCCGCAAATGCCGGTATTCAACGTGAGCATCGGGATCAGCGGGCTGGCGTCGCACCCTTCCTGGAAAAACGTCTTGAACTTGTCGAGGTCATGGATGATGCCGCCTTTGGATGGATCCATATTCGGCTGGAATTCGAGGCCGCGCGGACCCGGATCGCGCGTGGCGAGTTCGCGTTCCTGCAGGTAGACCTCGCGCGCCTTGACGAGGAACGCGTGAATTTTGCTCTGCTCCCACAGGCGGAACGTGAATTTGACCAGCCACTCGACGCCCGTAACGATAGCCGATACGAGGCTGCCGGCGCCCGGCAGAAAGGCGCTCAGCGACATGGACACCACCCCTTTCAGCGTGGTCCACAGTCCCTGGAAAATACCGGATTCCATTTCGCCTTCGAGCGTTGCGGCGATCAGTTCGGGATGTCCGGGGTTCAGTTCGATGCGGCGCCGCTGCAGCCACGCGCCGACTTTTTCCGCGGCTGCACGCAAGGTCTTGACGATGCCCGCGCCGAGGTCGATGGCCGCGCCCACGAATGGCGCCGCGCTGGCGAGACACTGTGTGACGACGACCTTGATCAACGAACGCACCACGCTGCCGGCCAGGTTGAAGTTGCTTGCCGATGCGCCGAGCAACGCATTCTTGATCTTCTCGAAAGCCCACGTGACCGCGCTTTCTATCTCTCGGCGCAGATTGTTGAGCGTTTCCGTCACGGTGACGAACGCCGCGCCGACCACGGTGGTCGGCAACACCCAAGGGTTGAGGAAAAGAGCCGGATCTTCCTTGATCATGTCGAAGCCGGCCTGGGTCACCGGATAAGTCCAGGTCACGCTGGACTTGATCACGCCGCTGCCGGGGCTATTCATGTCAGGACTCACGGTGCCGGTGGTCGCCCAGCGCCGCTCGCGGGTGTTGGGGGCGCTCAGGCCGAAAAGATCGTCCACTTTCGCCACACCCTTGGGCAACAGCTTGACGCCGGTCGCGGATGCAGTGGTGAGCGCCTGAGCGGACACCTGATGCCCTGCGATATTGACATGGCGGGCCGCCTGGCTGACGTTGTTCAGATGTTGCGTGTTGGTGGCGAAGCCGGACCCCACTGCGCCACCGACGGCGGCCACACCCTCCATCGCGATGGTGAAGCAGTTCATGTCGATGTTGAGATTGCCCAGCAGGTAAAGCACGCCGTAACGCGAATGCGGGATATCGAAATTGCGGATACGGTCGCGGGCGGCCGCGGCCGACGCCCGCGGCGGCGCAACGTTGGTTGCCTCCCGCAGGATGTATTCCATCAGGCCGCCGCTTTCGGTGTTGCGCGGCACGCGGGCCCAGTTACCGCCTTTTTCGGCGACGTAGTCGTCGAGGGCGTCGCGCAGCGTGGCGGCCTTGAGCGCGTCGAAGCGCGCCGTGCACCAGGCGGCGTACGCAGCGTCGACACGCCGTGTGCTTGCGCTTCGCGAACTGAGTGTCAGCGCCGTACGGCGGATCCATTCGCTTGCATTGACAACTTCCAACGGTCCTTTCGCACCCATCTCCAGATCCCCTGTAGCCGGTCCGCCGGCTTATCCTGGTGTTGAACCCAATTGCAACATCGTAGGTAAATGAACTCCTGCACCGGTTCTTTCGAGTGGTTCCAGGATCGTTGATGGCGTGCACGTTGAGCCAGTCACCGAGGTATGCATCGGCCCGAAACGCCATCACATCGTTAACGGCCGCCACGTCGCGGACTTTAGTGGAGGTCGATGTCTTGCATGCGGGCGTCGTGCGCTACCGGACTGCCGCAAACGGTGCATCACCCTGGTTGCGGTGTGAAAAGAGGCTATCTGCCGCCGAACATTGATTTGCTCCGCCATTAGCGATACCTTCTATTCTGGTCGTCGAATTGCGGTCAACGAGAGGAGACCCGTTTCGTGAAAAGAGCGTGGGCTTTCTCCTGCATCGTCGCCTTGAGCGCGATCCTCGGCGGATGCGGCAAGGGAGGATCGCAAAACGCCACCGAGGCGTCGGGCGCCTCCGTGGCGAGCGAGGCGTCAGCTCCCCCAGCGGCAGGCGCGAGCGGCACAGCCGTCGCGTCAGGCGCACTCGGCACCGTCACCAAGACACAGTTGCCGGGGGAGGCAGCCGAAACATTGCGGCTGATCAAAGCGGGCGGCCCCTTCCCTTTTTCGGAAGACGGCGTCGTGTTCCGTAACAGCGCGGCATTGCTGCCGCAGCATCCACGCGGCTATTACCACACATACACGGTTCGCACGCCTGGGTCGACGGATCGCGGGCAGCGCCGGATCATATGCGGTGGACCACGCAGGCAGACAGGCGACTGCTATTACACCGACGATTACTACGTCAGTTTCAAGCGCATTGCAGAGTAAGGCCGCTTTTACAGAACGAATAGCGTGATTGCCGGAAGACATGCCCACTTATGAAGTGTGGTCTGGATGAAAAATTCTTCGTCGAGCATTGCTACACGATCGCGTGTGGACACGCCCATTTGCAGTTTGCCCGAGGACCTTCGACCAGTGGCCAGAGAGTCGACGGATAACTCATCCAAAAACCTTGGCCCATGCAGCCCGAAGACGTCGCGCGCGGTCTTCAAAGAGATATGACGCAGCCAGCGTCAAGAGACCTGAAATAGCACCCGTGACGATGTGCTCGACATAAGGGATGCGGTAGTGACTCACGTGCGCATAGGCGTCGCCCAATGCTGTCAGCAAGCCGACGATCAGCGCATTGCCGTATCGATTCCCGTAGAGTTTCGCAGCGGGCGTGAAGGTCAGAAGCACGGCAAGGAGTCCGGTGAGCAGACCGGTGTGGAATGCAATCGTCCAGTGGGCAAGGCTCATGATGTTGCCCCAGCTCCCCGGCATGCAGGTCATGCATGCGCTGGTCGGCTGCCAGAAACGCTGGACAAACAGCTTTAAGCGGCGCTTCCACTCGAATGACATGAGGTTTTTCCCACCAATGCCGCTGTTACGGCCGACGCCAGCCTGGCTGCCGTTGGACCGCTTTGCAGACCTTTTGACCAGCTTGCCGTCCTCGTTATGGATAAGCCTCATGAGCGCCGTCGAGGCCGCGTAATAGCGTGGCATGGAGGGATACTACACCGCCGTTAGAGCGCCGCCGTTTCAACCGGTATCGCAATTCGGCCCTTGCGATTGGCGGCCGCTCGTCGCAGCGCGGCGCCGCGCGAACCGCGGTCCTATCGCTAGCGGCAGGCCCAACCCCTGCGGCGGTGCCGTCGGCAGTTGCCGCGCGGATCGGACGCCGGCAGGACAAAACGGTAAGGCTGCCCCATGGGCGCTACGTCGGCACGGTAATATTGACGTCACGCGACCAATTCCGGGGCCAACCGACATTCATTGTCTTGCCGGTAAGTAATCAGGCATAAAATTGACCTCATCCGTGTCAATATCTGCGTTTGCTCCGGACGGGTCCAGCCTGTGTTCAACATACCAGCGCCAGAGGCAGAGTTGCTGCCTTCAGCCTTCCCCATAGTAGGCATCGGCGCTTCCGCAGGCGGACTGGAGGCGATCTCCGAACTCATCTCCACGATTCCGCGTTCGAGCGGGCTGGCACTACTTATCGTGCAGCATCTCGATCCGACCCGTCGCAGCCTGCTGCCGGAGATTCTGACCAAGCATACTGCGATGCCGGTTGTCGAGGCGGTCGAAGGAATGCTCATCGAGGCCGACCACGTCTATGTCATTCCGCCCAACGCCCGGATGCGGATTGCGCAGCGTCGCATCAATCTGCAGCCGCGCGTCGACGTTCTCGGGCCACCGATGCCAATCGACGACCTGCTGGAGTCGCTCGCCAACGACCAGGGCGCCAATGCCATCGGGGTCATTCTGTCGGGCAGCGGATCCGACGGTGCGCTAGGTCTCAAGGCAATCCAGAATGAAGGCGGCATCACGTTCGCTCAGGACGAGGCGTCCGCCCGTTTTGCCAGCATGCCGCAGGCAGCCATCGGCACGGGATGCGTCGATCTGGTTCTTCCCCCGCGGCAAATCGCGGAGGAGATCACGCGTATCGGGCGGCAGCCCCGAAGCGGTCCCAATCAGCCGATGCCGGCGACCGAGGCTGAGAAAAGTCTGCGGCACGTATTCCGGTTGCTGCACAAAGCCTGCAACGTCGACTTCACGCACTACAAACGCGGCACCATTGAGCGCAGGCTGGCGCGGCGCATGGCGCTGCGTCAGATCTCGTCCGTCGCGCAATACGCAGTCGTGCTCGAATCCGATGCGCCGGAAGTGCTCGCACTCGGACGAGATCTGCTGATCCAGGTGACGCAATTTTTCCGCGACCCGGAAACGTTCGAAGCGCTGGTCCAGATCGTATTTCCGAGGTTGCTCGGAGACCGCAAACCGGACATGCCGATCCGGTTGTGGATTCCCGGCTGTGCGACCGGTGAGGAAGTCTATTCGATCGCCATCTGCCTGATCGAATACCTCGGAGAACGCGCGGCGGACATACCGATCCAGATTTTTGGCACCGACGTGAGCATCGATGCACTGGAGATTGCCCGCGCCGGACGCTACATCGAAAACATCGCGCGAAACGTATCGTCCCAGCGTCTGCAACGCTTCTTTGTACGGGACGGCGATTACTACCGGCTCGACAAGCGCATCCGGGATCTTTGCACGTTCGCACGCCACAACGTTGCCACCGACCCGCCCTTCTCGCGGATGGATCTGATTAGCTGCCGCAATCTTCTCATTTACCTGAATCCGGTTCTGCAGCGAAACGTCATGCCGCTGTTCCACTACGCGTTGCGTGCCGACGGGGTGCTGATGCTGGGGCCGTCGGAAACGGTGGGCGCCTTCTCCGACCTGTTCGGCGTCATCGAAAGCAAGCGTACCAAGCTGTACAGCAAGAAGCCTCGTGCCGGACACCCTGGCGCCCGTTCGCTCAGCCTGATGTCTTCGCCCGAATCGGCGGTTGCGCCCACGAGTTCGACGCAGGATCGGCGCGAACCGCCGCTAGTCGAACGGCTGGGTCGCGCGGCCGCACGCAAGGCGCTCACGCGCTATGCACCGCCCTATGTCCTGTGCGATGACGAACTGAACATCATCGAGTTTCATGGCGACACCGGACCGTATCTGGTCAATCCTGAAGGGCCACCGAGCAGCAACCTGCAACGGCTTGCACGGCCTGAAGTGTTTCTGGCCATCAGCGAAGCCGTGCGGCAGGCCCGCCAGAGCGGCGCCCCGTTGCGCAAGACGGGACTACGCGTCGGAATTGCGGGGAACGCGGTCGAAGCAGGCATCGAGGTGCATCAGATACAGATCGCCGGCGCCGATGGACGCTGGTTTATCGTCTTCTTCGAGGGCGCGCCGCAACGGATGGCGGAAAGCAGTCAAGCCGCGCCCGGAGACGGTTCGATCAGGTCCGCCGTGTTGCGGAGCTTGAAGCGGAGGCTCGCCCGCACGCACGAGCAGGATCGAGGCGACCAGGACGCGGAGCTCGCGCGTCTCAGAACCGAACTGGACGCCACCCGTGAACAGCTTCGGGCAACGATCGAGGAGCATGAGAGCGCCAGGGAAGAGCTCAAATCGAGCGAGGAGGAACTGCTCTCCAGCAATGAAGAATTCCAGAGTACCAACGAGGAACTCGAGACAGCCAAGGAGGAACTGCAGTCCGTCAACGAGGAGCTTTCCACGACCAACGACGAGCTGCGCTATCGGGTCCGTGAGCTGAAGACCCTGCACGATGAAGTGACGCGTGCGCGCGACTACGCCGAGGCGATCGTCGATACGATCGCCGAACCGGTTCTCGTACTCGAGGCGGATCTGCGCATCACGCGAGCTAATCGGGCGTTCTACCAGGCCTTCGCGACCTCGGCCGAAGCGACGATCGGCACGAAGCTGTATCTGCTCGGCAACGGCCAGTGGGATATCCCTGCGCTGCGCACGATGCTCGAAGAAATACTTCCGGAGAGGACGAGCGTTCGGGACTACGAGATAACGCACGAGTTTCCGCGCATCGGCACGCGCACCATGTGCCTGAACGCAATGCGCATCGCGTGGCCTGAGCAGCCGCTTGTCCTGCTCACCATTCAGGACATGACCCAACAGCGCGATGCCGTGACGCGTCTGAAGGCGGCGGATAATCAAAAGGACGAATTCCTTGCCATGCTTGCGCACGAACTGCGAAATCCCCTTGCTGCGATTCGCAACGGGATACAGCTATGGCAGCGCGGTGATGCCGACGATGCGTCCATCAAGGCGGCTCAGGCTGCCGCCCAGCGTCAGCTCGCCAATGAGATCGGTCTCGTTGACGATCTGCTGGACGTATCCCGGATTTCGCGCGGCATCATCACGCTCAAGGTTCAGCGCATCGATCTGGCTGACGCGGTTCGCCACGCGGTCGAAACGATGCAGGCGGAAATCCGAGCGCGACAGCACGAGTTGATACTCGAGTTGCCGGAGAAAATGCTGACGGTCGAGGGCGATACGATGCGGCTTGAGCAGATCGTGACGAACCTGCTCGGCAACGCGATCAAGTACACCCCCGCTGGCGGACGCATCCGGCTTTCGCTCGAACGCGAAAGGCACGATGCGGTACTGAGCGTCACCGACAACGGTATCGGGATGACTGTGCCGAGTTCATCCCTACGATTTTCAGGATTTTTGTTCAGGCGCAGCGAACATCCGATCGCAGGAGCGCGGGTCTCGGGCTCGGTCTGACGCTGGTGCGGCGGTTGGTCGAACTGCACCGCGGGTCAGTGCAGGCTTCCAGTGAAGGCCTTGGTCGCGGTAGCAGGTTTGTCGTCCGGCTTCCGGCACTGCCGCCGGGCACCGCACCGGAACGTCCACCGAACTCCGGTCAAACCGTGGAAGGACCGGCCGCTACCCACCGGATTCTGGTTGTCGACGACAATGTCGACGCGGCGGAAAGCAGCGCCGCGCTGTTGCGACTCGACGGTCACGACGTGCAGGTAGCCTGCGACGGGCCAGCCGCGTTGCAGACCGCCGATGATTTTCGTCCCGACGTGGTGCTGCTCGACATCGGCCTACCCGGAATGGACGGCTATGAGGTCGTACAGCGGTTACGTACGATGCCGGCTCTGGCCGACGCCGTCATGATCGCGGTGAGTGGGTATGGAGGGGAACAGCATGCCGAGCGATGCCGGCAGGCCGGTTTCGATTGTCATCTGGTCAAGCCAGCCAATCTCGAGCAGCTTAATGCGTTAGTCGAGTCATGCCTCAGCAGGCGTACGACTGCTAACGATGCGTCGTGAACGGCGCGTGATGGACGTACATCGGCGCAGCGAGATTGGCTTCGCTTTGCGTGCGGACCCGACGCTCGGGTCGACTGAAACACTGCTGGATGCTGCTGACGTGCGGTACTGTGATCGCACAGCGTAGCATCCACGGCCTGGCGTCAGAACGATTCGCCCACCATTTCTTCACTCTTGCGCCAGAGCGCGTCAGCGTGTGCAGCGTCAAGCGCATAGTGTCGGACGCCTTCGCTGACGGGTGTGATGACAACATCGTCGGCAACGGTTTCGCTGACATGGCAGTTCTCGCAGTATCTGCCACCGACGGCGTCAGCTGCCGCCACCACCGCCGTCCACACGGAAGTCGCCGCCCCTTGTGGCACGGTCTTGAACTGAAACGGCGCATTCCCCTCCGACTCGAGCTGCTTGTTGATCCCTTCGAGCAACGCAGTCATCTGGCCTTCATCCATGTGACGAGCGAGTTCCGTGTGGATTCCACCCGGATGAACCGCGGCGGCGCGAACACCGCGCGCTCGATGCCGCTGATCGAAGGCCACCGCAAAGAGAATATTCGCCGTCTTGGCGCGCCCGTATGCAACGAACGGGTCGTAGGGCGTTCGTTCGAAGCCCGGGTCGTCGAGATCCACGTCAGCGAAACGATGGCCCGACGAGGCAAGCATCACGACTCGACCACCCGATGGGATCAGCGGCGCCAACCGGTTCACCAGCACGAAATGCCCCAGATGATTCGTGCCGAACTGCGTCTCGAAGCCGTCCGCGGTTTTGCCAAAGGGCGTTGCCATCACGCCCGCGTTCGCGATGATGACGTCGATGGGTTTGCCTTCCTCCTTCAGTCTGTCCGCGCAATTCCTGACGCTCGCGAGGCTCGCGAGATCGAGCGCAATCAACTCGATGCTGCCGCCGGCCGCGGCGGCTTCCCGCCGCGCATCGGCGATTGCCTGCGCTGCTTTTTCCAGATCTCTGGCCGCGCCGATCACGTTGGCGCCGCGCGCCGCCAGCGCCCGCGCCGTCTCCATGCCCAACCCCGCCGATACGCCCGTCACCAGAATTCGCTTGCCACGAAGATCGACGCCTGCGAGCACGTCGTCAGTCGTCGAAGTCGCCCCAAATTTCTCAGTCATTTCCGCCGCTCCAGCACAATGAAGATTGACGTCACTCCCCGTCCGGGATAAAACGGAGCTTCCCTCCGTTTTATCGATATTAAACGGAGACACCCTCCGTTTGCAAGGACCCAAAGTGTAAATGACCGATTCGACGCCAAAAGAACGAAAACCCAGAGCCGACGCGCTGCGCAATCGCGAACGCATCCTTGAAGAGGCAAAAACGGCGTTCACTCGCGCCGGCGGCGAAATCAGCATGGAGGAGGTCGCACGTCAGGCGGGGGTCGGCGCAGGCACGCTGTATCGGCACTTTCCGACGCGCGATGCGCTGCTGGAAAGCGTCTATCGTGCCGAGGTGGCCAAGCTTGCCGAGGAGCAGCGCAGACTGTCCGACTCGCTGCCTGCTGCCGATGCGTTGCGATCGTGGATGTTGCTCTTCGTGGATTACATCGCGACGAAGAAGATCATTGCGCCGGCGTTGAATTCAATCGTCGGGGGGCCGACCAAGCTATTCGAATCGTCCGGTGCGCAGATCAAGGACGCGATTCACTTGCTCGTCACGAACGCCATCTCGAGTGGCGACATCCGCGCGGATATCAAGCCACTGGATCTGCTTCGCGCGCTCGTCGGCGTTTCGAATGTCGCGTCGGCGCCAGACTGGCAGCAAAGTGCGAAGCGGCTGGTCGATATACTTTTACTTGGGTCGAGGCCGACGGAGTAGGTTTGGTAAGTGGACGCGGGAGCGGTCATTCGAACGATATCAGCCCTTCCCATCCTCCTGCCTCGCCCCAATCGCCTCAATCGCCGCAACAATCCGGCTCTGTGCGGCAACGAGCTGGTCATCCGTCGTCGCCACCAGCCACAGACGTGCTCGCTCCGCGAGCCGGCGGTTGTGATCCTTCAACGGGCCCATCGCGGCAGCAGCCTTCCAGACCACCGGGCCGACCCGGCTTTGTCTGCCCGACGGTGCACCGACGAGCAAGCAGTACGGTCCCAACGGAAGCGATACAAACGGAAGTGCCGGACTCGTGCTCACGCGCCAGTCGATAAAAGGCGTCTCGCTGATAAGCAACGGTGTGGGCAAACCGTAAAGCACACTGAAGTCGTACAGCGCCAGCTGTTCCGGCATGCGGGCGTAAATACGCCGGATGTCGTCGACAACCGCCGCGCGGATCTCGTCGTCGAACATGGGTTCCTGCGCGTAGCGGGCCAATGCCTCTCGCGCCTCCCATTGATAGGCGCTGAACAGGCCGAGTTCAACGCAATCCTGCACGGCGCGTTGAACCTCCGCGACAGAACCGGCTTCCTCCGGTTTGCCTAACTGCGCGGCCCGCAAAAACCGGGCAAGTCCCGCCTCCTGGATCGCGGGACCCTCTTGGGATACATCGTCTCGAGCGTCCTTGCCCAAGGGCACGTAAGTATATTTTTCGGCGGCGAAATGCGACTTCTTGCCTTCATCGAATTTGATCACGCCATCGACGCAATCCAGATAGCGAGTCCCGACTCGACCATGCTCCCAGATCCAGTTTTTCAGGAGCGGACGTAGTGGATGCGGTCTGTCTTGTTCGGCCATTGAAACCTCCAGGTGCCCCAGTATAGTTCCAAGTCGCGGATCGCTCCGTGGATGACATGGCGATGGTTAGCGTCGGCACGTTGACCTTTCGCAACCCACGCTGTACACAACATGGCATGGACGCAAGCGCTTCAGGAAGGCACCGATGAACCACCCCTTTTTCACCATTGGCCATTCCAACCGTGCGTTGCCCGAATTCGTGAGTCTGCTGAAGGAGGCGGAGATCGCGACGCTGGTCGATGTGCGCAGTATTCCACGCTCACGAACCAATCCGCAGTTCAATCAGGACACGCTGCCGGATGCGCTCGCGCCGGAACATATCGCCTACGCGCATCTTGCAGAACTGGGCGGGCGCCGCGGCAGGCGCAAAGACGATGCAGCGTCGCCCAATGTGTACTGGACTCATCCGGCGTTCCGTAATTACGCGGACTATGCGCTGAGCGACGCGTTCCGCCATGGCCTCGCGCAACTGCTCGCGCTCGGCCACCGGCGCCGCTGCGCGATCATGTGCGCGGAGGCGGTCTGGTGGCGCTGTCACAGGCGTATCATCACGGATTACCTGCTGCTGCACGGCGAAACCGTACTGCACATCATGGACGCGCGTCACACAACCGTTGCAACGATGACACCGGGCGCGCAACCTCAACCCGGCGGCACGCTGATCTATCCGGCTCCAACCACGGCCTGAACCGGCACGCAAAGCGACTGCCCGTCCGCTGTATTGCACGATTGCATGACTGTCACCACACAAGCCACGTCGCTCGATAACCTTCTTCGCGAGATTCGCGCCTGCACGCTCTGCTCGGCGGTGCTGCCGCACGCCCCGCGGCCGGTGCTGGCGGCATCCGCGCAGGCGCGCATTCTGATCATCGGCCAGGCGCCGGGCGCGCGTGTTCATGCGTCCGGCGTTCCATGGAGCGACGCGAGCGGTGCGCGGCTGCGCACATGGCTCGACGTCGACGACACCACCTTCTACGACACGTCGAAATTCGCCGTCGTGCCGATCGGCTTCTGTTTTCCAGGCCGCGGCCCGAGCGGAGATCTGCCGCCGAGGCCCGAGTGCGCCGCCCGCTGGCACAAGGAGTTGCTCGCGCACATGTCGTCGGTCCGGCTCACGCTGCTGGTCGGACAATACGCGCAGCGATTCGGACTGGGCAAGGCATTCGGACCGACCCTGACGGACACGCTCGTGCGGTGGCGCGAATTCGGCCCACAAGTCGTGCCGCTGCCGCATCCGTCGCCGCGCAACATTGCGTGGTTCAAACGCAATCCGTGGTTCGATGCGAGCGTTCTGCCGACGTTGCGCGAGCGAGTCGCGGCGGCATTGGCGGCGCCCGATGCGTGAAGATCTGAGCTGATCGGCAAGTCAAAATACGCCGCCGCCAGCCATTCGAGCCGTCAGCGATACCGGCTGATT
This sequence comes from Paraburkholderia phytofirmans, assembly GCF_046028095.1. Lineage (GTDB taxonomy): Bacteria > Pseudomonadota > Gammaproteobacteria > Burkholderiales > Burkholderiaceae > Paraburkholderia > Paraburkholderia phytofirmans_A. Next base: position 675,649 of record NZ_JAQQDJ010000003.1, on the reverse strand, counting down.
TCCAGACCGGAACCCACCGGCACCGATAGACTCGTCATGCCCGGCTTCGCGCGAACCGCGCGGATATAGCGCAGCGCGTTCTCGCCGCCCGGCCGGATCATATTGTCGGCGACGATGATCGCGCCCGGATTGAGCTTCGGATAAAACGCGTCGAGACACGGCACGTAGAGATCTTTCCAAAGATCGATGAAAACGAAATCCGGCTTGATCGGCATATCCTCGATCAGTGTGACCGCGTTGCCGACCTTGAAGTCGACATAAGACGCAAGGCCGGCCCGGCTCGCCATCTCGCGCGCGTAGGCCGATTTGTCATCGTGCAATTCCATGGTGGTCACGCGGCCGCGCGCCGCTCGCGCGGCTTGCGCGAGCCAGAGCGTCGCATAGCCATCCGACGTGCCGAGTTCGAGAATGTGCGGAGCATGCAGGCTTGCCGCGAGAATATGGATGAAACGCGCGGTCTCCACTCCCGCAGCCTGCACATGGCGGCCCTTCGTTGCCTTCTGCTTACCGCGTCGGCGCGGTTCGCGCCCTTTCGTCTGCTCTTCTTCCGCGCGCTCCTGATAGGCGTCGAGCACGGCCAGAAAGTCCGGGTCCATCCGTCAGCGGCAACCGATCGCGCAGCCGAGCAGGCTGAACGCGCCGACAATCCCGACACCCGCGCCAAGCCCGAACGTTTCGAGCGACGTGGCACAGCCTTGCAGAGCGCAGGCCCACGCGAGCGCGGTTACCATGAGAACTTGCCGGATGCGGTTGCGCGCAATCTGGCTGTGTCGACTGCTATGGACCATCATTCCCCTCCCCGTGTTGATTGGCCTGTGCCAACGCGAAATCACTGGAGCGAGTGTAGCCAGCAAGCTTCACCGCAAAACGGTCGAATACCGGGGACAAACAGGGCGCCGATTACAAAAGCTTCCGCAAACGTATCCGTTAGCCCGGCACGGCCCATGAAGTCGCGGCCATTTCACCGCAAATGCCGGTTTTCCCACATACCGACAGCTTACGACTTGTCATCCTGATGGCTCAGGCGTGTGTTTTGGCGGGAGATGGCTATGTCGGTCTATGTCGATGAAGGGTTCAGGCCCTGTGTGACGGAATGCGCGACGGTCGCGTTCCGGGTGTGCAATGACGATCGTGCGCAGATTTTCGAGGTGAGCGCCGACGCGCTCATGACTTTCTGCGGCGCGGCGAGCACGCGCAAGGAAGATCTGCTCGTCGCATTCGAGGACGCGCAGTTCGAGATTCTCTCGGTCGCGGCGCAGAAATGGGCATTCAGACCGACCGAGCCGGTGCGTCTCGGCCTCGACGAATTCCGTACGGTCAGACATTAAAACAACGGGTATGCCAGAATCGCATCATGACCTGGATCGCCGCCCTGCCAATGTATAACGTCACGCCCGCGCTCGACCTCGAGTGGCGCGAGTGGCTCGCCGACGTGCTGCGCATGGTCAAGCCCGCGTGCCGCATCGTCGAACCGGACGAGGAATTGCATGGCTTCTGGCGGCGTCCCAATCTGCTGATCTCGCAGACCTGCGGTTATCCGTTCATGCATGGTCTGCAGGAACAGGTTCAACTGGTCGCGACGCCGCGCTTCGACGCTCCCGGCTGCGAAGGCGCGCATTATTCGAGCGTGCTGGTCACGCGTGCTGACGCGCAGTTCGATACGCTCGCGGCCTGCCACGGCGCGCGCGCCGCCTACAACCAGGACGATTCGAATAGCGGCATGAATGTGTTTCGCCACGCGGTGGCGCCGTTCTCGCGCGCCGGCATGTTCTTCAGTTCGGTGTTGCGAACCGGCTCGCATCTCGGCTCGTTGCGCGCGGTGGCGGAAAATCGCGCGGACGTCGCCGCGATCGATTGCGTGACCTTCGCTTTCGTGTGCGACGAAATGCCGGAACTGGCCCGCCAGGTCCGCCGGATCGGCATGACAGCGCCCTCGCCGGGCCTGCCTTTGATTGCTTCCGGCACGGTGCCCTCGGCGACGATCGAGGCACTGCGCGAAGCGCTGAACGAAGCCCTTGTGCTCCAGCCCGAACGCGCGAAACGCCTGCGTTTGCAGGGCTTTTCCGTGTTGCCGCCTTCAGACTACGAGCGCATCGAGCAACTCGAAAACGAGGCGCGCGCCGTTGGCTATACGCGCCTCGCCTGAGGCCTGAGGCCTGAGCCTGGAGCCTGAGCCGCGGAATTACTGCTGCTGCACGTCCAGCACCAGAAGCTGTGCGCCATCGGCAACCTGATCGCCGACCGAGTACAGCACTTCCGACACCGTACCGGCCGCCGGCGCACCGATGGTGTGCTCCATCTTCATCGCTTCCATCACGATCAGCGGCGTGCCCTTCTCCACCACGGTGCCCGGCTCGACCAGCACCGCGATCACCTTGCCCGGCATCGGCGCGGTCAGGCGGCCTTCGCCGCCTTCGGCATCCGCGGCGTGCGCGAGCAGGTTCTGCCATTCGAACGACAGCGCTTCGCCGAGGCAGAACACATGGAACGTATCGCCATCGACGAACACGCGGCCCGTTGCGCGCGCATCGCCAATCGTCGCGCGGTATTCATTCAGACCGCTGCCGTCCGACCAGCTAAAGTCCTCGCGCACGCCATCGTGTTCGAGCGTTTGCGTGCCGCCGTCGCGCGCGAACGTGACGGTGAAGGTCCTTTCGCTGTCGTTACCCGCGCTGCCGCTGTCAAGATCGCGCCAACCGAGCGTCTGCGTGTAGCCGCCGTTCAGGCGCCAGTGCGACAGCGCATCCCACGGCGATGCGCCATGCGCCGTGCCGCCTTCGCGCTTGAGCAATGCCGCGCAAGCCAGCGCCAACGCTTCCTTGAACGGTTTCTTGCGCGGCGCGAACAAGGCGTCGTGATGACGTTCGATCAAACCAGTGTCGAGATCGCCCGTTGCAAACGGCTCGCTCGCGACGATGCTTTGCAGGAACTCGACGTTGGTATGCGGGCCGACCACCTCGCAGGCATGCAACGCGCGGCTCAGACGCGCAAGCGCCTCTTCACGCGTCGCGCCGTGCACGATCAGCTTGGCGATCATCGGATCGTAGAACGGTGTGATGGTGTCGCCTTCACGCACGCCGCTGTCGATACGCACCGGCGCCTTGCGCCCGGATTCGCCGAGGCCGGCCGCGCCTGAGCCGGCCGCGTCGAGGGTGAACTCCACGCCTTCCGGCATGCGCAAATGCTTGAGCGTGCCCGTCGACGGCAGGAAGCCGCGCGCCGGATGTTCGGCATAGATACGCGCCTCGATCGCGTGGCCGTCGATCTTCAGCTGTTCCTGCGTGAGCGGCAGCGGTTCGCCGGCGGCGACGCGCAGTTGCCATTCCACCAGGTCCTGGCCGGTCACCATCTCCGTGACCGGGTGTTCGACCTGCAGGCGCGTGTTCATTTCCATGAAGTAGAAATCGCCCGTGCCGGTCATGATGAACTCGACCGTGCCCGCGCCGACGTAATTCACCGCACGCGCGGCCGCTACCGCCGCCTCGCCCATTTCGCGCTTGATTTCAGCGGCCAATCCGGGCGCCGGCGCTTCCTCCAGCACCTTCTGGTGACGCCGCTGCACGGAGCAGTCGCGATCGAACAGATAGACCGCGCCGCCGTGACGATCCGCGAACACCTGCACTTCCACGTGACGCGGCCGCGTCAGATATTTTTCGATCAGCACGCGATCATTGCCGAAGCTGCTCGCCGCTTCCCGCTTGCACGAAGCCAGCGCCGCCGCGAAATCCTCGCTGCGTTCCACCACGCGCATGCCCTTGCCGCCGCCACCCGCGCTCGCCTTCAGCAGCACCGGATAACCGATCGCATCCGCCTCACGATGCAGCAGTTTGGCATCCTGATCGTCACCGTGGTAACCCGGCACGAGCGGCACAGCGGCTGCATGCATCAGCGCCTTCGCGGCAGCCTTGGAACCCATCGCGGCGATGGCTTCGACCGGCGGTCCGATGAAGACGATGCCGGCCGCCTCGCACGCATGCGCGAAGTCCTCGTTTTCCGACAGGAAGCCGTAGCCCGGATGCACCGCCTGCGCGCCGGTGGCGCGCGCGGCTTCGATAATCCGTTCGACGCGCAGATAGCTTTCCGCCGCCGTCGAGCCGCCGATGTGCACCGCCTCATCGCACGCGGCCACATGTTTCGCGTTGGCGTCCGCATCGGAATAGACGGCCACGCTCGCGATGCCGAGCCGCTTGCAGGTCGCGGCGACGCGGCACGCAATCTCGCCCCGGTTGGCAATCAGGATCTTGTTGAACATGAAGTGTCTCGGTGAAGTGAGCCGTTTTTTTCGGGGCTGTTGTTCTGATCAAGGCGCGCCGGGCGCCCTGGATTAGGTGCTTCAGTTGCGCCAGGCCGGTGTGCGTTTTTCGAGGAACGACGCGACGCCTTCACGGCCTTCCGCGCCGGCGCGCGTACGTGCGATGCGCGCCGCCGTGTCCTCGATCATCGCGTCATTCAACTCGCGGCCCGCAATGTCCTGCACGAGTTGCTTGCACGCGCGCACCGCTTGCGGACCGTTCGCGCAAAGCGTGTCGGCAATCTGCCGCACGGTGGGGTCGAGTTGCTCGATGCTCACCGCTTCGCTGACGAGCCCGAGACGCAATGCCGTCGCGCAATCGAATTGCTCGGCGGTCGTGAAATAGCGGCGCGATGCCTGCTCGCCCAGCGCGCGAATCACGTACGGCGCGATGGTGGCCGGAATCAGACCGAGCCGCGCTTCTGAGAGGCAGAAGCGCGCGCTTTCGACCGCCACCACGATGTCGCACGCCGAGATCAAGCCCATGCCGCCAGCGTATGCGTCGCCGTTCACGCGCGCGATCACCGGCTTGTTGCAGCGATAGATCGACGACAGCATGTTCGCCAGCAGCATCGCGTCGGCGCGGTTCTCGTCGTCCGAGTAACCGGCCATCTTCTTCATCCAGTTCAGATCCGCGCCCGCGCAGAACGCCTTGCCGTTCGCGGCGAGCACGACCGCGCGCACGTCGTCGCGATCGTTGAGCGCCGTGAAGGCCGAGGTCACTTCGGCGATCATCGTTTCGTTGAACGCGTTGCGCACGTCCGGACGATTCAGCGTGACCGTTGCGATCGGTCCGGCGAATTCGGCACTCAGTGTTTCGTATTGCATCGTCGCTGCTCCCGCGCTTCGTTGCGCATCGTCACATTCTGAACACGCCGAACCGCGTGTCTTCGATCGGCGCGTTCATCGTGGCCGACAAGCCGAGACCGAGCACGTCGCGCGTTTGCGCCGGGTCGATCACGCCGTCGTCCCACAGACGCGCGCTCGCGTAATACGGGTGGCCCTGATGTTCGTATTGCTCGCGGATGGGTTGCTTGAACGCCTCTTCTTCTTCGGCGCTCCACGAACCGCCCTTGCCTTCGATGCCGTCGCGCTTGACCGTGGCCAGCACCGACGCCGCCTGCTCGCCGCCCATCACCGAGATGCGCGCGTTCGGCCACATCCACAGGAAGCGCGGCGAATACGCGCGGCCGCACATGCCGTAATTGCCCGCGCCGAACGAACCGCCGATGATCACCGTGAACTTCGGCACCTTGGCCGTGGCCACCGCCGTCACCATCTTCGCGCCGTTGCGCGCGATGCCTTCGTTTTCGTATTTGCGGCCTACCATGAAACCGGTGATGTTCTGCAGGAACACGAGCGGAATCTTGCGCTGGCAGCACAGCTCGATGAAGTGCGCGCCCTTGAGCGCCGACTCCGAAAACAGAATGCCGTTGTTCGCGATGATGCCGACCGGATGCCCCCAGATATGCGCGAAACCGGTGACGAGCGTGGTGCCGTAGCGCGCCTTGAATTCGTCGAAGGCCGAGTCGTCGACGATCCGCGCGATCACCTCGCGGATATCGAACGGCTTGCGGGTATCCACGGGAATCACGCCGTACATGCTCTTCACGTCGTAGCGCGGCGGCTTCGGCTCCTGCAACGCGACCGGCACCTGCTTGCTGCGATTCAGATTGCCGACGATGCTGCGCGCAATCCCCAGCGCATGCGCGTCGTTCTGCGCGAGATGATCGACCACGCCGGACAGACGCGTATGCACGTCGCCGCCGCCGAGGTCTTCCGCGCTCACTACTTCACCCGTCGCGGCTTTCACCAGAGGCGGACCGCCGAGAAAAATCGTCCCCTGGTTCTTGACGATGATCGACTCGTCGCTCATGGCCGGCACATACGCGCCGCCTGCCGTGCACGAACCCATCACCACGGCGATCTGCGGAATGCCTGCCGCCGACAGGTTCGCCTGGTTGAAGAAGATGCGGCCGAAGTGATCGCGGTCCGGAAACACGTCGTCCTGATTCGGCAGATTCGCGCCGCCCGAGTCGACCAGATACACGCACGGCAAGTGATTTTCAGCGGCAATTTCCTGCGCCCGCACGTGCTTTTTCACGGTGACGGGATAGTAAGTGCCGCCCTTGACCGTTGCATCGTTGCAGACGATCACGCACTCCTGTCCGGCGATCCGGCCAATGCCGGTGATGACACCCGCGCCCGGCGCGTCGTCGTTGTACATGCCGTAGGCCGCGAGTTGCGAGAACTCCAGAAACGGCGTGCCCGGATCCAGCAACTTCTCGATCCGGTCGCGCGGCAGCAGTTTGCCGCGGCCCGTGTGTTTGTCGCGCGCCGCCTGACCGCCGCCCAGTGCGAGCTTCTCGATTTTCGCGCGAAGGTCGGCGACCAGCGCTTCGAGCGCCGCCGCGTTGGCGCGGAAGTCGTCCGAGCGCGGATTCAGCTTTGATTCGATGATCGGCATTACGTGGCTCTCCTGTTCGCCGCTTCTTATTCGCTTCGGGCCGTTGCGCTCATGCCGTTTCGGCGAACAACTCGCGGCCGATCAGCATGCGGCGGATTTCGCTCGTACCGGCGCCGATTTCATAGAGCTTTGCGTCGCGCCACAAACGGCCGACCGGATACTCGTTGATGTAGCCGTTGCCGCCGAGGATCTGGATCGCCTCGCCCGCCATCCACGTGGCTTTTTCCGCGGTGTAGAGAATCACGCCCGCGCAGTCTTTACGGACCTGGCGCACGTGTTCCTTGCCGAGCGTGTCGAGTTGACGGCCCACCGCGTAGAGATACGCGCGGCACGCCTGCAAGGTGGTGTAGAGATCGGCCACCTTGCCCTGAATGAGCTGGAATTCGCCGATCGACTGGCCGAACTGCTTGCGGTCGTGGATATACGGCACGACCGCGTCCATGACCGCGACCATGATGCCGGTCGGGCCGCCCGCGAGCACGGCGCGCTCGTAGTCGAGCCCGCTCATCAGCACTTTCGCGCCGCCGTTCAACTGGCCGAGAATGTTTTCTTCCGGCACTTCCACGTCCTGGAACACGAGTTCGCCGGTATGCGAGCCGCGCATGCCGAGCTTGTCGAGCTTCTGCGCAACGGAGAAACCCTTCATGCCCTTCTCGACGATAAACGCGGTAATGCCGCGCGAATTCGCTTCGGGATCGGTTTTGGCGTAGACGACCAGCGTGTCGCAATCCGGGCCGTTGGTGATCCACATCTTGGTGCCGTTGAGCACGTAGTGGTCGCCCTTTTTCTCCGCGCGCAGCTTCATGCTGACCACGTCCGAGCCCGCGTTCGGCTCGCTCATGGCGAGTGCGCCGATGTGTTCACCCGACACGAGCTTGGGCAGATACTTCTGCTTTTGCGCTTCCGTGCCGTTGCGATGAATCTGGTTGACGCACAGATTCGAATGCGCGCCGTATGAGAGACCGACCGAGGCCGACGCGCGCGAGATTTCTTCCATCGCGATCATGTGCGCCGTGTAGCCCATGTTCGCGCCGCCGTATTCTTCCGAGACCGTCATGCCGAGCACGCCCAGATCGCCGAACTTGCGCCACAGGTCCATGGGAAACTGATCCGTGCGATCGATCTCCGCGGCACGCGGGGCGATTTCTTTGGCGGCGAATCCCGCAATGCTGTCGCGCAGCATTTCGATTTCTTCGCCGAGCGGGAATTGCAAACCGGGCAGGTTGCTCATTGCAGTGTCTCCAGAGTTCGTTGGCGGCCGGCCTTGGGTGGGCGCCGGCTGGTCCGGTTGCGGCTCGGCGGACGGCGGCGGCCTTGTGGGCCGCTCCTGTCGTCACGCACGAGGCGCGAAACGTTCAAGGCGCATTTCACGCTAGATTTACGTAAGCGTCAATAGGTATTTTTGAGTGTTACTCAGAAACTGAAGCGGGCGCCTACAACATCACTTTGGCGTGATAGCATCGCACTCATTGGGCTCGATCCGAACCATTCATGGCGGAATGAGCCTCACAAATCTGAACTGGACTCATATGACGGTTGCCACGAAGGCCGAGTTACCCGCCTCGCGCCGCCAGCCGGCCGGGCGCAAGTCGCAGCAACGCGTGAAGGAGATTCTTCAGGCGGGACGCGACGTGTTCTCCGAAAAGGGCTACGAGCGCGCGACCACCGCCGAGATCGCGCAGCGCCTCGGCATTTCCGAGGCGACCGTGTTCAGCTACTTCCGCGGCAAACGCGAGTTGTGCGCGCGGGTGATCGGCGACTGGTACGACGAGATCATCGAAGCGATCGAGTCCGGCTTGCCGCGCGACGGCAATGTGCGCCAGCAGTTTGCGTTCATCGTGCGCACGCATTTGCGGCTGATGCTGGTGAACGGCACGGATCTCTGCGCGCTGGTGTTGTCCGAGGGCCGGGCGCGGCATCATGAACTGAGCGAGGCGCTCACCGAGTTGCAGCGCCGCTATACCGCGCCGTTGATGCGCGTGCTGGCGCAAGGCCAGGAGAGCGGGCAGATTCGTGGCGACATGCCGTTGCGTCTGCTGCGCTCGATGGTGTTCGGGCCGATGGAGCATGTGCTGTGGGATGCCACGCTCGCAAACCGGCACATCGATATCGATGCGACGGCGGATCAGTTGATCGACGTATTGTGGGCGGCGCTGACGCCACCGGATCTTGCTGTAAGCGCGTTGCAGCAGTTCAGGGTGGAGGTGGCGGAGGCGAACCGCCGGTTCGAGGAGGCTACGCGCGGAGCAACGAACACGCCTATAGACGGCGGCGAATAGCGGCCGCGATTTCGTAGCTGCGCACTTCAGTTCTACGGCGAAAAAGCGGCTAATCTACTGCTTCCCCGCGCGAAGTCAGATGGAGAAGCCAAGTGCCGAAAGAACCAGCCGCAAAGACCGCAAAGACCTCGAAGACCACGAAAACCTCGAACATCCGCATCGGCATAGGCGGCTGGACCTACGCGCCCTGGCGCGGCACCTTTTACCCGTCCGACCTCACGCAAAGCCGCGAACTCGAATACGCGAGCAAGAACCTCACATCGATTGAAATCAACGGCACGTTTTACGGTTTGCAAAAGCCGGCGAGCTACGAAAAGTGGTATCAGGAAACCCCGGACGATTTCGTCTTTTCGCTGAAGGCGCCGCGTTACGCGACCAACAGAAAAGTGCTCGCCGACGCGGGCGAAACCATTGAACGCTTCTTCGGCAGCGGAGTGCTGCTGCTCAAACAGAAGCTCGGTCCAGTCAACTGGCAATTCGCGCCCACCAAGAAATTCGACAAGGAAGACTTCGAAGCCTTTCTGAAGTTACTGCCGGCCAGTATCGAAGGCCAGAAGCTCAGGCATGCGATCGAAGTCCGCAACGACACCTTCAAGACGCCGGAATTCGTCGCGCTGGCCCGCAAATACAAAGTTGCCGTCGTCCTCGCCGGTGACAGCGAATACCCACAGATCGCCGACATCACTGCGCCCTTCGTGTACGCCCGCATCATGGGCACAACCGACAAACAGGCCAAAGGCTATTCGAGCAAAGCGCTCGAAGCGTGGGCCGAACGCGCGCGGCAACTCGCGGCAGGCACCACACCGGACGACCTGGAAACCGCCGCGGATGCACCCGCGAAAACCGCCGCGCGCGACGTCTATCTCTACGTGATCAGCGGCTTCAAGGAACGCAATCCGGCGGCCGCCATGGAACTGATCAAACGGCTCTGACACGCGGCTCCCGGCCGCATCGCGCGAGTGTCATAATCCCGGCAGCGAAGACAAGCACAATCGACGCACCCACACACACGCAGTCAGGCCGCGAGGCCGCTTCTTCACCAAGGTCCGGGAGAATATTTTGAGCGCCATCGACAATCCTTTGCACGATCAGGAAGTCGGCTCGGCCGACGCCACCCAGGACACCACGCGCATCGACGACGTTCGGATCGGCGCGGTCCGTCCACTGATTTCCCCTGCCCTGCTGCAGGACGAATTGCCCGTGCCGCCTTCGGTGCAGACGCTGGTCGAGAAAACCCGCGCGGAAATCGCCGACATTCTGCATGGCCGCGACGACCGGCTCGTGATGATCGTCGGACCGTGTTCGATTCACGACCACGATCAGGCGATCGAATACGCGCACAAACTGAAAGTCGCCGCCGACACCTACAAAGACGACTTGCTGATCGTCATGCGGGTCTACTTCGAGAAGCCGCGCACCACGGTCGGCTGGAAAGGCTATATCAACGACCCGCGTCTGGACGGCAGTTTCCGCATCAACGAAGGTCTGCGTCTTGCACGGCAACTGCTGCTCGACATCAACGGTCTCGGCTTGTCCACGGCCACCGAGTTCCTCGATCTGCTGAGCCCGCAGTACATCGCCGATCTGATTGCGTGGGGTGCCATCGGCGCGCGCACGACGGAGAGCCAGAGCCATCGTCAGCTGGCTTCGGGACTGAGCTGCCCGATCGGTTTCAAGAACGGCACGGACGGCGGCGTGCAGATCGCCGCGGACGCGATCGTCGCCGCGCGCGCGAGCCACGCATTCATGGGCATGACGAAAATGGGCATGGCCGCCATCTTCGAAACGCGCGGCAACGACGACGCGCACGTGATCCTGCGCGGCGGCAAGAAAGGGCCGAACTACGACAGCGCGTCGGTGGAAGCCACCTGCGCGGCGCTCAAATCAGCGGGTTTGCGCGAGCAGGTCATGGTCGACTGTTCGCATGCGAACTCCGGCAAGTCGCACTTGCGTCAGCTGGAGGTAGTGCAGGATCTGGCGCAGCAATTGTCGCAGCGCGAGCGCCGCATCATCGGCGTCATGCTGGAAAGTCATCTGGAAGAAGGCCGTCAGGATCTGAAGCCGGGTGTGCCGTTGCGTCACGGCGTGTCGATCACGGATGCCTGCGTCAGTTGGGCGCAGACCGAGCCGGCGCTCGAAACACTTGCTGAGGCCACCCGCAAACGTCGCGCGGGCTAAGCACGCGCTGGGCAGCAAACGCCGCGTCGAGCACGCCCCTGAGGAAGCCCTCGGGGGAGAGCACAAAAACACACGCGCCGCACCTTCCGCCGATCGATCCACCTCACCGGGGTTGGGCAGCGCGTGATTCCTCACGCCCGATACATCGCTCGCCGCGCGCCATGTCAGCGCGCGTGGATGCTCCGGCGCGAAGCGCGTTGCATTACGACGCGTTGACAGCTTCCTTGAACGCCTTGCCAGCGGTGAACTTCACCGTCTTGGCAGCCGCGATCTGGATCTCGGCACCCGTCGACGGATTGCGGCCCACGCGTGCTGCGCGCGCGCCAGTCGAGAAAGAACCGAAACCGACCAGTTGCACCGTGTCACCGCTCACCACGGCTTTGGTCACCGCTTCGACGATCGCGTCGATGGTTTGGCCGGTGGCCGCTTTGCTTTCGCCCGTCGCTGCGGCGACTGCATCAATCAGTTCCTGTTTGTTCATAGCACTTCCCGTATGGTAATCATGGAACCGGCGCCACATCTGTTGCGCCGGGACCGACACACTAACGCATAGGCGCGGGTTCGCGCAAACCTTGGGTGTAAGCCTTGTATCACCCGCCCACAGGGAATTTGACGATTTTTTCCGGCAAAGTGCCATAAGAATCGCGCGCTTAGACGTTTCTTCGGCTCGATACGTGTTTTCGCGTTATCACAATCCGTTGCAATTTCAGTGCTTTAGCGCGTCGCAAGCCGCTACCGGCGGGCTTTTTTACTATGTTATGGTGGATCAGGAAGACTCGGTATTTGCCAGGCGCGGCGGCGCTAAATAAAGAATCCGGCAGGAATAAAAAAATGAAATTTCGCCATATTGCAACATGTGCGCTGCTCGCCGCGACGTCCTCCGCGGCCCTCGCAGCGGACGACAAAAGCTGCGCCACGCTTGTCGGCACGGCAAATTCACCCGCGCCGCAGAGCTTTCAGATACGTGATGGCGAGCCGGTCGACCTCGTCAGCGGCGCCGCAACGGTGCACGGCAAGCTGCTGGTTTTCGGCGACGGCGGCGTTTTCCGGGCCTATTGGCAGCCCGAGAACAGCCCGGAAAAGTATGTGCTGGCCAATGCCGGCGTGAACAGCGTGCGGCTCGTCTCCACGCCGCCGCAAGGCACGCCGGCGCAGAATGGCCAACCCGGCACGACAGTCGCGCCGCAACGCGTGCTCTCCTGCCCGGCGCTTTGACTCGCGAACCTGTTACTTCAGCCGTCTGGACACGGCACAAATGACACACGAAGCGTTGCAGCCCGGTCGTACTTACCGTTTATTCGCACAGCGATCGATTTCCTCCTGACCCGCCCTCAAGGTCCCATCGGTCCTGCCGATATACAAAGCTGCGTGTGCTGCGCAAACGTTTAAAGGGACGGGGATGATTCTGTTAGCCAAATTGAGGGAGGCGCTGTCGGTCGCGAATCGCGACCCCGAGCTCGTACGTTCGCAGCTCGAAGCATTCGGCCACCAGGTCCCGCTCCTCTATTTCATCCTGCTCGTCAATACGGCGGCCGTCGCCATCACGCACGTGAACTGCGCGCCGGCCTGGCTGTCGATCTACTTTCCCGCGACGCTGTGCACCCTGTGCATCATCCGGTGCATTCGATGGTGGCGTCTGCGGCACCGCGTCCTGACTCTCGACAAAGCGGTGCCCGAACTGCGCAAGCTGACCTGGCTTGCGGGCCTCTTCGCCGTCGCATTCAGCGCCTGGTCGTTGTTCCTCTTTCCCTACGGCACTGCGTACGAACAGACGCAGGTGGCGTTTTACATGGCGACCACGCTGGTCGGATGCGTGTTCTGTCTGATGCACCTGCGCGCGGCGGCCATGCTGCTGCTGTCTATCGTCATCCTAAGCTTTTCGACGTTTCTGGTGTTCACCGGCTATCCGGTCTTCATCGCGATGGCTGTCGACATGACCCTCGTCGGCGTCGCGCTCGCCTTCATCATTCAGCTCTACTGCCGGACCTTCGCCGACGTGGTGCACGCACAGCGCGAATTGCAGGCGAGCCAGCAAAAGACGCAACGCCTGAGCGACGACAACTTCCGGCTCGCGAGCATCGACAGTCTGACGGATCTGCCCAACCGGCGCAGTTTCTTCGCCTCGTTGCGCGCGCTGTCCGAACAGGCGATCGGCACCAGTAGCGGGTTCAATGTCGGACTGATCGATCTCGACGGCTTCAAACAGGTCAACGATATCTACGGCCACGCCAGCGGCGATCTTGTTCTTCAGGAAGTCGGCTCGCGGTTGCTGGCGCTTGCCGAGCCCGGCATTTTCTTCGCACGCCTCGGCGGCGACGAATTCGGCGTGCTGGCGCAGCACAAACTGACGGACGAGACGCTCGTCGAGTTGGGCGAGCGCATCTGCGAGGCGCTCGGTCAGCCGTATCGGGTCGCCGGCAATGTCGCCGAGTTGTCGGGCACGATCGGCTGGGCCGCGTTTCCCGAGGCCGGCACGACGGTGGCGCAGGTGTTCGAACGCGCCGACGCGGCGCTGTACGTCGGCAAGGAAAGCCGGCGCGGCACGCCGGTCATCTTCTCGACTGAACATGAAACGCGCATCCGGCGTTCGAGTCTCGTGACCCAGGAGCTCCGTCACGCGGACCTCGAGTCGGAACTGTTTCTGGAATTTCAGCCGATTTACGACGTGGTCACCCAACGCACCCTCGGCATGGAAGCGCTCGGGCGCTGGCATAACGCCAGGCTCGGCGCCGTGAGGCCGGAAGAATTCATTCGGATTGCCGAGCGCACCGAACTGATTCTGCGCATCACGGAGGTGCTGCTGCATAAAGCGCTCGACGAAGCCGCGCGCTGGCCGTGCGAGCTTTATCTGTCGTTCAATCTGTCGGCGATCGATATCTGCACTTCCGCGCGCGCCCGCCGGTTGATCGATATCGTGTTGGCTAGCGGTGTGCCGCCGCATCGCGTGTCGTTCGAAATCACCGAAACCGCCGTGACGCGCGATTTCGAACAGGCCCGCAGTTCGCTCACCATGATCAAGAAAGCAGGCTGCCGCGTGTCACTCGACGACTTCGGCACCGGTTATTCGAGCCTCAGCTACGTGCACCGCCTGCCCTTCGATACGATCAAGATCGACCGCAGCTTCATGACGGACGTGGATACCAACAGCGCATCGAAGAAGATCGTCAAGTCGGTACTCGACCTGTGCCGCAACCTTGGACTCGAATGCGTGGTGGAAGGACTCGAAACGGCATCGCAAGTCGAGGTCGTCAAGATGCTCGGCGCACGCGCGGTGCAAGGTTATCTGTTCAGCCGGCCAATGCGGGCGAGCGCGATCGCCGCGTATCTGCAAACGGCGCAGGGGCACGACTACGCTATGCAAATGCTGCCGTAGTCGATTCCTCGTGTCTTGTCGCCCTGCTCTCTATTGCCCCACGCGGTCCGCACCGCCGAATTCGCGCGGCAAGATCATCTGTTCGGGAATGTCAGCGCCTTTGACGCGTGCCGCGAAGTAGTACAGCAAGGCGGGCGCGGCCAGCCCGACGATCCACGAAATATCGACGCCGCCCAACGATTCCACCAATGCGCCCGTGTAGAAGCTCGTCGCGATGAACGGCATCTGGACGGCACGCCGAACGCGTAGACCGCAATGCCCGTCATATTCCAGCGGCCATAGCGGCCGTTCGGATCGAATAGAGCCGGCACGTCGTAGCGCTCTTTGGTCACGAAATAGTAGTCGACCAGATTGATGGCGCTCCAGGGCCGCCTGGAAAGCTTGCGGATCGGTCGGGCCGCGCAGCCTTCACCCGCCCCTAACGCGCCGCGTTCCCGTACTCCAGCTTCGGATACCAATCCTTGCCGCGCCCGCCCGGCGTCATATCGAGCACGGTCCAGATCGGCATCACGTCCGGCGCGCCGCGTGGATCCTGCCCGGGGTCCGCTGTCGAAGGTCCCATCTCTTCCGCCCAGAAGTGCCGCACCGTGCCGCCTGAGCGCGTGAACACGTTGAACGCGGGATTGTCGTCGCCCGCCGGATCTTCCGCCGCGTAGTCGCGATTGAAGGTGTTGCCGCCCGACGAATACAGCCGCAGATTTCGCCAGCCGCGCTCCTGCTTGAACGCCACCAGCTTCTCGATCGGCGAGCGCGCGATGATGGCAAACGCCACGCGCTGCAACATGTCGGGCATTTCGCCGTCGTACGCGCTCAGCAGCGACGTGCACATCGGACACGGGCGGGCGCGCTGCGGGCCGAACATCCAGTTGTAGGTGACGAGCGTGTCGTGTTCGCCGAACATTTCCGACAGCTTCACCGGGCCTGCTTCGCCCATGAAAAGGTAATCCTCGGGCACGACGCCGCCGGGCGGCAGCGCGCGGCGCTGTTCAGCGACCCGTTCGATATGGCGGCGCAACTCGATTTCCTCGGCGAGCAATTCGTTGCGCGCGCGGCGATAGTCGGCGCTTTCGCCGGGAAAGCGGCTCGGTGTGTCGGCCGCCAGTTGCCGGGCGGGCTTGAGCGTTGGTGCGGATGCGTGTACGTCGGTCATCAGCCATCTCCTGTTACGGAACAAGGATAAAGAGCGCAAGTAGCGCGCCGCGAGACGCGAGCGCGTTCTCGTCCTCCATGTAGTCACGACGAACCGCGCGGGGGCAAATCGACAACATCGATCGAAACTTTTTGCTGCAACGCTCGCACCTGCCGCAACGGCAACCAAACGCGCCCGGCAAGGTATCCTTTAGCGCAACAGCACGCGCGCCGGGCGCGCCGTCCATGGGGATGCAACATGCCGCTTCGTCTGCCACCGCTGCCGGCGCTTCGTTTCTTCGAAGCGGCCGGTAGGCATCAGAGTTTCAAACTTGCCGCCGCGGAACTGAATGTCACGCCGAGCGCGATCAGCCACGGCATTGTCGGCCTGGAACAGGCGCTCGGCGTCGAACTGTTCGTGCGCGAGCCGCGCGGCATCTCGCTCACGGCGAGCGGCGCGGACTATCTGTCGTATGTCTCCGAAGCGTTTTCGCTGATCGCCATCGGCACGCAGCGTCTGCCGAATCACCGCGCGGATCGCCCGATCGCGCTGAGTTGCGCGCCGACCTTCGCGTCGCGCTGGCTGCTGCCGCGCCTCGCCGGCTTCCGCGCACGCTGGCCGAATGTGAACGTGAGCGTCGACACCTCGCATCGGCAAGTCGGCTTTCCCGTCGACGGGTTCGATTTCGCGGTCCGCATGAGCCGTGCGCCGGTCGCGGGCACCGCGTGGACGCGGCTGTTCGGCGAGCGCTTCGTGCCCGTCTGCAGCCCCGCGTATCTGGCGAATCTGTGCGACGAGCAGGGCAACGCGGACCTGCGTCGCGCGACGCTCATTCATGTGAACGCCGCCAGCGAGGACTGGCAGGCATGGCTCGATGCGACCGGCACCGAAGGCATAGATACCACCGCGGGCCTGCGCGTCGACACGATCCAGCTTGCCTTCGAAGCGGCCGCGATGGGCCTCGGCGTCGCGCTCGGCAGACAGCCGCTGGTGGATCGAGATATCGACAACGGCACGCTGGTGCAAGCCTGTGCGGCGACGATCGCGTCCACCACAGCCTACTGGCTGGTGAGCGCGGAAAACGCGGATCGCCGGCCGGAGCTTTTCGATTTCAAACGCTGGCTGGTGAGCGAGGCCGAGCACTTCGACGCGCCCGCCGCCGCCGACCAGACACTGCAGAGCACGGCGAGCTGACACCCCAGCCCGCTCCGCACAGGTGAGCCACGCTCACCTGTCGTCGAAAACTTATCTTTTGCCGCTTCTGACGCTCGCTGCGACCATGTGTCGAAAGGAGATCAGAATCATGTCCGCCGCCGACAGCAAACGCTTCGCCCCCGCCTTCAACCAGACGACACTCGTGATCCTCGCCGGCGCGCTCATTCTGAGCGCCGCGATGGGCATCCGGCAGACCTTCGGCCTCTTCATCGGACCATTCTCGTTTGATCGCGGCTTGCCGGTCACGCTAATCGCCTTTGCGATCGCGCTGCACAATCTCGTGTGGGGTTTCGCCCAGCCGTTCGCGGGCGCCGCCGCGGATCGCTACGGCTCGGCGCCGGTGGTCGCGTTCGGCGCGACGACGTTCGCGGCGGGGCTCAGCCTCGCGGCCGTGGCGCCCAGTGGCGCCATGCTGATCGTCGGCATGGGACTGCTGGTGGGCATCGGCGTGAGTTGCACGACCTTCGGCGTGGTGCTGCCGGCTGTTGGCCGCATCGCTTCGCCGGAAAAACGCAGCATGGCGATGGGGCTCGTCAGCGCCGGCGGCTCCGCGGGGCAGGTGTTGATGGTGCCGCTCGTACAAGGTGTCCGGCTCAGTTCGGGCATCGCGACGTCGCTCTTCGTCCTGGCTTTCCTGATGCTGCTGATCGCCCCGCTCGGCATGGTGCTCGACCGCCGTGCGCGGGTCGGCACGCCCGTTCAGGAAACGCCGGCCGTGCCGCTTCGCAAGGTGCTGGGTCAAGCGGCCGGGCATCGCGGCTACCGGCTGCTGTCGCTCGGTTTCTTCACCTGCGGTTTCCAGCTTGCCTTCATCGCCACGCATCTGCCCGAATATCTGTCGCTTTGTCATATGCCGGTCGGGCTCGGCGCTACCGCGCTCGCCTTGATCGGCCTGTTCAACATGGCGGGCAGTTGGGCGTGCGGCTGGCTGGGCGGCCGCTTCCGGCAGCACTATGTGCTCGGCTGGCTTTACGTGATTCGCAGCGTGACGATCGGCGCGTTCTTTCTACTGCCGAAAAGCTCCGCGTCGGTGGTGATTTTCGCGGCCGTGATGGGACTGACCTGGCTCGGCACCGTACCGCTCACGAGCGGACTCGTGGCGAAAGTGTTCGGCACGCGCCACCTCGGCAGCCTCTTTGGAGTGTGCTTTCTGAGCCATCAGATCGGCTCGTTTCTCGGCGCGTGGCTCGGCGGTCTGGTGTTCGATCTGACCGGCTCGTATTCGCTGCTGTGGGAAGCGACGGTGGTCGCCGGCCTCGTCGCCGCGATGCTGCACTTTCCGATCGACGACACCACCGTCAGCACGCCCGCGCTTCGAACCGAACCGGCGGCGGCGTGAGCGTGTGTGCCGGCGGTGCTCGCGGACGCTGTCACCGGCACTCCGTCAAAAACAGCGGGAAACGTCCTCTGCGTAGCTATTTTTTCGGCGTCTCCGCCGCGGCTTTCGGCACGCGTCCCATCAGATAGAACTCGTCGTTCGGACGCATGGAAATGACGTTGGCCATGCGGTTCGACAAACCGAAAAACGCGGTGATCGCCGCGATATCCCAGATGTCTTCGTCGGAAAAGCGGTGGTCGCGCAGAGTTTGAAAGTCGGCGTCGCCGACCGTGCCGGACGCACTGCAAACCTTCACCGCGAAATCGAGCATCGCCTTCTGACGCGGCGTGATATCCGCCTTGCGATGATTGACGGCGACCTGATCGGCCACCAACGGCGCCTTCTCATAGATGCGCAGAATCGCGCCATGCGCGACCACGCAATACAAACACTGGTTGATCGCGCTGGTCGCGACCACGATCATCTCGCGCTCGCCTTTGCTGAGGCCGCCCTCTTTCAGCATCAACGCATCGTGATAGGCGAAGAACGCGCGGAACTCGTCCGGGCGGTGCGCCAGCGTCAGGAACACATTCGGCACGAAACCGGCTTTCTCCTGCACTTCGAGAATGCGCGCGCGAATGTCGTCCGGCCATGCATCCGGCTTGGGCACGGGGTAGCGGCTGATCGGCTGAGGCTTGGCCATGCTGTGTCTCCGTCGTATCTGTGTGGGTATGACGACGATTCTAGCAAGCCGCACAGCCGCAGCATGCCTGCGCTCGACAAGGTCCGATATCGACGCCCATATCGTCTAGACTTTGCACTCAAGGGAGCATGAGCCCCGCCGCGACGACCGGCGCCGGCCGATTTCAGCAGGAGCTGACCATGTCAGACGTTTTGCACGACGCGCGAGCGCCCGTGGTCAAGGTTCGACCCGACCGGGAAATGGCGACGGCCCAGCGGCTGCCTTACTTTGTCGGCATCTCGGCCGGCACCGCGGGCAGCAAGGGGGTGTCGATGTATATGGTTGTGGTGCCGCCAGGCGGCCACGCCGAGCCGCACTTTCACGCCGACTACGAAACCGCGATCTACCAGCTCGAAGGCAAGATCGAAACCCGCTATGGGCCCGGCTTGCGTGAGTCCGTGATTACCGAACCGGGCGATTTCCTGTTCATTCCGCCGGGCGTGCCGCATCAGCCGTTCAATCTGGATGCGAACACCGCAGCGCGCGCGATCGTGGCGCGCAACCATGCGGACGAGCACGAACGGGTTGTGCCGTACGATCCGGCCTCTGAGGCGTGACTTGGCCTCTGACGCGTGATCCGGCGTCAGAGGCGAATCTTCCAAATAAAGGCGGCAGGGCCCGCAGCGGCTAACCGTCCGCTACATCGGCCTCGCCGCCAACCACATTCACGCGAATTCTCCTCACCGCCATCCTGCGTCATTCGCCCCGGCATTCCGCCTTCCCCGCAGCGCCGTTTTGCCACCTGTGCTTAAATCCGCTGTTCACATCTTTTTTGTACCATGGCGGCCGCCTGCCGACGCGACGCGGCGTGGCGCTCGCCGTGGTGCGGGAACGGAACATGCGCGGCCTGTTCGCCATGCGCCGCCCCGGCGCGGTCGTTTCAAATCCCTTCAGTGCATTCTCAGGAGCGCGGTTGTGTGGCATTTCCCGGTTGCTATTCCACCCTCGCTGGGCGTGTGGGCCGTGTTCATGAGCGTGCTCATTACGCAGCTCGGCGTGCCGATTCCGGCCGCGCCGATGCTGATTCTCGGTGGAACCATGGCCGCCATGGGGCAAACCTCGTACGCGAGCGTGGTGTGCGCCGCGGTCGCCGCCACGCTGATCGCCGACTCGCTATGGTTCTTCACCGGACGGGCCTACGGCCGCCGCCTGCTGAACTACCTGGTGCGCTTCTCCCTCTCGCTCGACACCACGGTGCGGCTCGCGCGCAATACCTATGAACGGTACGGCGCGCCGATTCTCACGGTCGCGAAGTTCCTGCCCGGACTCGGCCTGGTTTCAGCGCCGCTGCTCGGCACGACGGCCATCAATGTCGGCGTGTTTCTGCTGTGGGATTTTGTCGGCGCGACGCTGTGGGCGAGCGTGTGGGTGATCGGCGGCGCCGCGCTGCATGACGAGATCGTGCAACTGATGCTGCTCGTGCGCCACAACGGCGGCACGATTTTCGATGCGTTCGCGGCGATCTTCGTGGCCGTGCTGCTGTATCGCTGGGTGCGCCGCTGGCAATTTCGCCGCTGGCTCGCGCATACGCGTATTTCGCCGGACCAGCTCGACGAGATGATGAAGTCGAACGAGCCGCCGCTGATCTTCGACGCGCGGCCACGCAGCGTCCGCGCAAAAGAATCGCACCGGATTGCCGGCGCACGGCCGCTGGATCTCGATTCGCCCGAGCCGATCGATCCCGAGCTGCTGAAGCGGCCGATCGTCGTCTACTGCGTGTGTCCGAACGAAGCGACGGCGAAGCGGATCGTCGAGCAGTTGCATCGCAAGAATATCCACCACATCCGCGCGCTCAAGGGCGGCCTCGATGCGTGGCAGAAACGCGGCTATCCGGTCGAACCGTTGCCGGCCGACTTCCACACCGCGAAGGCCCACATGATCGAGGACGAAGGCGAAGAAGGCGAATACACGGTACGGGCGCGGCTGGCCAAGTAACGCTCCACGCGCGCCTCGAGTATCGCCGCGTTGCCGTTAAAAAACCGCTTGCGCTTCACTTTCAATGTGTGCAACATGCATATATGCACGTTGCACACATTGAGGCTCTCCCATGACGCAGCGCACCGAAAATCTGCTCGGCGTACTCGCCCTGCTGGTCACGGACGAAATGAACGCGCAAGCCACCGTGGACGCGCTCGCCGGCCCCACCGCCCGCGCCATGCTCAACGCGATTGGCCAATATCCCGATTCATCGATTGAAGTGCTGCGCGAGGCGGTCGATCTGTCGCATCCGGCCGCCGTGCGCGCCGTTGCGGCATTGGTCGAGGCGGGTCTCATCGAGAAAAAAGCGGGCGCTGACAAGCGGGCTGTCGCGCTTGCCCTGACCACAGCCGGCAAACGTGAGGCCAGGCGTCTGCAAACGGCGCGCGACAAAATGCTGCAACGCATAGTCGGCCGGCTCGAAGACAGCGAGCGCGACGTGCTGGAAAGCCTGCTGATCAAGATCTTGTGGAACGAGACTCGCGACCCCGCGCACGCCATGCAACTGTGCCGCCTGTGTGACGACGGTCCATGCCTGAAAGCCGGCTGTCCGGTCGAATGCCGCGAACAGGGGCTGCCCATGCCCGCGCGGAGCAGCACATGAAATCCGCGGCGCCGGTGCGCTGGCCCGCAATCGCGGCGCTGACCGCAGTGTCGGCGCTCTCGCAGGTCGGCCAGTTCGGCATCGGCTTCATGGTGCTGCCGGTGTGGCTCGCCCATCGCGGCCTGGATGCGCCACGCGCCGGCCTCTTTTCCGCCGCGCAATGGACTGGCATGCTGGCCGGCTTGCTGATCGCGCCGTGGCTGATGGCGCGCATCGGCGCGAAACGCACGGTGTCGCTGGGTTTGCTGGCCACGCTGGTGGCCTTCGCCATCATGGGTGCATTGTCGTGGCCGCTGTGGCTCGTGCCCGGTCTGCTGACGGGGTTCGGCATCGGCTTGCGCTGGATCGCCAACGAAACCTGGCTCTACAGTCTGGTCCCCGCTGAATCGAGCGGACGCGTGGTAGGCGTGCACGAAGCGCTGATCGCCACGGCCGGCGTCATCGGGCCCGCGCTCGCGGTGTGGTGCGATGTCGATGGACGCATCACGTTCGCGGCCGGCGCGGCCTTCACGTTTGCAGCGGCGCTGCCGCTGTGGCTGACCGCATCGGATGAAACGCCGCCAGCTTTGCTGCAAGCGCCGCCTGCGCGAAGAAAGAACGCGCAACAGCGTGTCACCCTCGGCCCGCTGGTGAGCCTCGGCATGGTGGTCATCGCCGCAGGCGGTATCGGCGACGGTGCGCTATACGGCCTCTTCCCGCTATTCGCGGACGCGCACGGCCTCAGCGCCACGCAAACCGCCACGCTGCTGACGCTGTTCGGGGCCGGCGGCACGGCGCTGCAATTTCCGGTGGGCTGGCTGGCCGATCGCGCGGGGCTTGCGGCCACGGTGATCGTGTGCGCCGCGCTCAGCACAGTGGCTATCTGCGGCTTCGCGCTGGTCACGCCCGCGTCGTGGCTCGCCGCCGCGAGCGCGCTGCTGCTTGGCGGCATGAACAGTTCGTTCATCACACTCGGCATGTATGCGGCTGCTTGCAGCGACAAGGCCGCGCTCACTCGCAACATGCGGCTGTTGTCGCTCACCTTCACCGCGAGTTCGATCGTGGGGCCGCTCGTCGCAGGCTTCGCGATGAATGCGCGCGGCAGCGATATGTTGATGTGGCAACTTGCGCTGATGAGCGGCGCGCTGGTGGTCTACACGTTGGGCTTGCGCGAAGGCCGGCGCCAGCCCGAACATTCGTCGTCGATGGGCTGAGCCGGGTTGCCTCGATTGAGCGCGCCTACGCCTCTCGTTCTGCAACCTTGCACGACGTCGACGCCGTCGGGTTCGCGTGTGCACTTGCGGCGCATGAACGACAGTACGCCCGCATAGGTGTTTTCGATCGACGAGCCATAGAGCGACGGGCGACGCATCGCGCCGTCGCCATAGACGAGTTCAGTCATGAATGAGCTGATACCTGTAGGCAGGCTGGCTTCGCATGCGCAACGCCTGCCTCGGATTCATTGGGAAACGCGACGGCGCGCATCACACGCACCGCCGCGCCGGCTTCGCGAATCTTTTAGCGCAGCCGCACGAGCGTGGACTTCAGCTCGGTGTATTTTTCCAAAGCATGCAGCGACTTGTCGCGGCCGTTGCCCGATTGCTTGTAGCCGCCGAACGGGAAGTTCATGTCACCGCCTTCGTCGTAGCAATTGACCCAGACTGTACCGGCGCGGAGTTTGCGCGACACCTCGTGCGCGGTGGTCAGGTTCGAGGTCCAGACCGCGGCGGCGAGACCATACTCGCTGTCGTTAGCGATCCTGATCGCCTCTTCCACCGTGTCGAACGTGATCACCGACAACACCGGCCCGAAGATTTCCTCACGCGCGACCTTCGCGCCGGAAGCCGGAATCTCGAAGATGGTCGGCTCGATATAGAAGCCGCCTGTTTCCTCTTCGACACGCGCGCCGCCGAGCAACAGTTTGGCTTCGGCGCGGCCGGCCTCGATATAGCCGAGTACGCGTTCGAGCTGAACCTTGTCGACGATCGCGCCCATCGACGTGTTCGGATCGAGCGGATTGCCCGGCGTATAGCTGCGCGCCGCGGCGATCAGCTTGTCGATGAATACGTCCTTGATGTCGCGATGCACGAGCAGGCGCGAACCCGCCGTACACATTTCGCCCATGTTGTAGAAGATCGCACCCGCTGCCGCGTTCGCCGCGCGGTCCATATCCGGGCAATCCGGCATCACGATGTTCGGCGACTTGCCGCCGAGTTCGAGCCACACGCGCTTCAGGTTCGATTGGCCGGCGTACTGCATGATCAGCTTGCCGACGTTGGTCGAGCCGGTGAAGGCGAGGCAGTCCACGTCCTGATGCAGCGCCAGCAGCTTGCCCGGCTCGCCCGCGCCCGGCACGACGTTGAACACGCCGGCGGGAATGCCTGCGTCGAGTGCGAGTTGCGCGAGGCGGATCGCGGTGAGCGGCGACTTCTCCGATGGTTTGAGCACCACGCTATTGCCCGCCGCCAACGCCGGGCCGAATTTCCACGACGCCATCAGGATCGGGAAATTCCACGGCACGACCGCAGCCACCACGCCGATCGGCTCGCGCGTGACGAGGCCGACCAGATGATGATCGGCCGGCGCGACTTCGCCGCCGATTTTGTCGATGGCTTCAGCGAACCATTCAACGCAATACGCCGCGCCTGGTACGTCGACGCTGGTCGTGTCGGCGATCGGCTTGCCGGCGTCGAGCGTTTCGAGCAGCGCGAGTTCGTCCATGTGCTCGCGAATCGACGCGGCCCAGCGCAGCAGCACGGCTTTACGCTGGCGCGGGTTGAGGCCCGACCACACGCCGGAGTCGAACGCGCGACGTGCGGCCGCAACGGCGGCGTCGACGTCGGCCGCGCCGCTGTCGGCGACTTTGGCGAGCAGCTTGCCGTCGATCGGGCTCAGGCAGTCAAACGTGCGGCCGCCTTCGGCATCACGGTATTCGCCGTCGATAAACGCGCGGCCTTCGATCGATAGCGTAGCGGCTTTGTCTTGCCAGAAAGCAATAGATTTCTTGTCCATCAGGATGCCTCAATAGTTATGCGCTCGACGCAAACCTGCATCGACCTGATGCGAGAGTCAGCTGCGGCAGTGAATTGAGTCGAGGCGCGTTGGCGCGGAGTCTTTAGAACGTGGGCGGCGAATTGGCCGACACGATCTCGCAGAGATGCTCCGCGCTGGGATTGCGAAAACGGTGCGGAAGACGGCTTTCGAAGTAGTAGCTGTCACCGGGGTCGAGCAGCCACGTGGTGCCGTCCACCGTCAGTTCGATCTGACCGCTGACCACCACCCCGCCCTCGTGCCCTTCGTGCTCCAGCATTTCCGGCCCCGTGTCCGACAACGGCTGATAGACCTCGCGCAGAATGCCCATGTTGCGATCTTTCACGCTCGAACCCGCGAGATAAAACTCGATCGACTCATTGCCGAGGTTCGGCATATCGGCGCGGCGCGACACCACTGAGCGCTCTACTTCCACTTCGAAGGTGAAGAATTCGGCGAGACTCATGGGTATGCATTCGAGCAGTTTCTTCAGCGAGCCGACCGAGGGGCTCACGCGATTCTGTTCGATCAGCGAGATCGTGCCGTTCGTCACTCCCGCCCGTTTCGCGAGTTCACGCTGGGACAAGCCGTTCTTCTTGCGGATGTATTGCAGACGGGTCGCTACTTCTATGGACATCGCTAGGTTCTCTGACATTGAAGACGATCGGGGCGCTAAGTGACCAGACGAATGAAACACAAGACTCGGGCAAAGCGCTGCTCGCGAGTGTTGAATATTCTAATCACTTTCATCTTTGCGCCGCTGGGGAAAACCCTGAAAGGATTCCGAAATATGAATAGCGCAACGAACGTTCCCATAGGGCGGGATTCTAGCCGGACCCCCGGGAAAGCCCTGATAAATGTTTTATCAAAAAGGGTTTGACGGCTTTATTGGCTCGTATATGCTGGTTCCCAGGCGATCGTTATGCCGACGTCATGAGGCACCCAAAGGTGTTTCGCGGCGCAGCGAATTCAGTTCGCATCGGTTCAAGGCGATCATCCCAGCGTCCTGTTTCTTTAAACGCCCCGTGCGGATTTCGAGCAGGCCGTTCAATACTTTCAACGTCGCTAGTCGAGTGTAATCGTGAGAGTCCGAGGCCCTTTGGTGAGATGGAATCGTAGTCAGGCGAGTTGTCCTCGCGCTGACGGCGCCATCGCCGACGGCAGCAGCGGCAGCCTTGCGTTCCGCCGCTTCCTGTCCGTCTTCACGATCCTGTCCCGCCGTTCAGTTCGACGTCACAACTCTATCTCCGCGCGCGCCTTCATTGCCGTGCGTACGGACGAAGTCGCCTCGCTGCTGCCGTAGCGCCTCCCCCTTTTCGCCGTTCGATTCATCCGTTTGCGTGAGCGCGCTCTTTCGAGCCGTGCGTTCCCGCCTGTGCGGTGCCGTCTGCCGCCTGCGCGTTTCACGTCCATCGGACCGGTTGCGCACCGCAGCGGATCGAATCGAACAGCCTCTCCGACTATCACGCGCGGCGCGTTTTCCGTTGACGACGACCGCCTGCACTACCCGGTGGCCTTGCGCACTGCGCACGGCTGCGGAATCGTGCCGCGCTGTGTTTAACGTTGTTCATGCCGCGTCCCGCGGGGAACACACACGTCTATTCGTTATGCGAAAGAAACCCTTGGTCGGCATCAGCGCTGACAGAACGATGATGGGAGTCCACGCGTCGCACGTGGTCGGCGAGAAATATATCGCCGCGATCGTGGACGGTTCACAGGCGCTGGCCATGCTGCTGCCGGCGCTCGGCGAGCGTCAGTCCGTAGAAGACGTGCTGGCGACGGTCGACGGCCTGTTGTTTACCGGCAGCTATTCGAACGTCGAGCCGCACCGCTACGGCGGCCATCCGAGCACGCCGGGCACGCTGCACGACGCCGCACGCGATGCGACAACGCTGCCGCTGATGCGCGCGGCAATCGCCGCCGGCGTGCCGGTGCTGGCCGTCTGCCGGGGCTTCCAGGAAATGAACGTGGTTTTCGGTGGGACGCTGCATCAAAGCGTTCACGCGGTGGACGGTCTGAACGACCATCGCGAGAACAAGGAAGACGACCTCGACGTGCAATACGCACCGTCGCATTCGATCACGCTGACGCAGGGCGGCTTGTTGCAGCGCCTCGCGGGCGGCACGAATGAAGCGCGTGTGAATTCATTGCACGGTCAGGGCGTCGAGCGGCTGGGCGTGGGCCTCACGGCCGAAGCCACCGCGCCGGATGGCTTGATCGAAGCGGTGAGCGTGACCGATGCGCGCGCCTTCGCGCTGGGTGTGCAGTGGCACCCGGAGTGGAAGCATGCCAACGACGCGCTATCCACCGCGATCTTTCGGGCCTTCGGCGACGCCTGCCGCGATCGAATGCGCACCAAGGCCGGCTATGGCGCGGCATCCGCCGCTGCCACGCATGCCTGAGCCGGTCGCGCACCAAAACAGAGAGAATAAACATGCATGACATCGACGATTTTCTGAAGAAGAACCGTGTCACCGAAATCGAAGCGATCATTCCGGATATGGCCGGGATCGCGCGCGGCAAGATCATTCCGCGCAGCAAATTCGAATCCGGCGAGTCCATGCGCTTGCCGCAGGCGGTGATGATCCAGACCGTCACAGGAGACTATCCGGAAGACGGTACGCTCACGGGCGTGACCGATCCGGACATGGTGTGCGTGCCCGACGCCAGCACCATCCGCATGATTCCGTGGGCCGTCGATCCGACCGCCCAGGTGATCCACGATTGCGTTCACTTCGACGGCACGCCCGTCGCGATCTCGCCGCGCCGTGTGCTGCGCCGCGTGCTCGAACTCTACAAGGCCAAAGGCTGGAAGCCGGTTATCGCGCCCGAACTCGAGTTCTATCTGGTCGATATGAACAAGGACCCGGATCTGCCGCTGCAACCGCCTATCGGCCGTACGGGTCGTCCGGAAACCGGCCGTCAGGCTTACTCGATTGAAGCGGTCAACGAGTTCGATCCGCTGTTCGAAGACATCTACGAATACTGCGAGGTACAGGAACTCGAAGTCGACACGCTGATTCACGAAGTCGGCGCCGCGCAGATGGAAATCAACTTCATGCACGGCGATCCGCTCAAGCTCGCCGACAGCGTGTTCCTCTTCAAACGCACGGTGCGTGAAGCCGCGCTGCGCCACAAGATGTACGCGACTTTCATGGCCAAGCCGATGGAAGGCGAACCGGGCTCGGCGATGCATATGCACCAGAGCCTCGTGGACGAAGAAACCGGGCACAACCTCTTCACCGGCCCCGACGGCAAACCCACTTCCTTGTTTACGGGTTATATCGCCGGCCTGCAGAAATACACGCCCGCACTGATGCCGATCTTCGCGCCGTATATCAACTCGTATCGTCGTCTGTCGCGTTTCATGGCGGCGCCGATTAACGTGGCATGGGGTTACGACAACCGCACCGTGGGTTTCCGGATTCCGCATTCGGGACCGGCTGCGCGCCGCATCGAAAACCGTATTCCGGGCGTGGACTGCAATCCGTATCTGGCGATTGCCGCGACGCTCGCCGCCGGCTATCTCGGCATGACGCAGAAACTCGAAGCCACCGAGCCGCTGCTCAGCGACGGTTACGAATTGCCCTACCAGTTGCCGCGCAATCTCGAAGAGGGCCTGACGTTGATGGGCGCGTGCGAGCCGATCGCCGAAGTACTCGGCGAGAAGTTCGTCAAAGCCTACCTCGCTCTGAAGGAAACCGAATATGAAGCGTTCTTCCGCGTGATCAGTTCGTGGGAACGCCGGCATTTGCTGCTGCATGTGTAAGGCAAACGCAAAAAAATTGGAGGCAGTATGAGCTACAGAACAGAAGAAGTCGCTTACGTGCAACCGGCCCAGCCGGCCGCGAGCGCACTGGCAGCACAAGCAACGCAACAACGCAGCACCGCCGAATACCGTGCACTCGACGCCGCGCATCACATCCATCCGTTTTCGGATATGGGCTCGCTCAACCGCAGCGGCAGCCGCGTGATCGTCAAGGCGCAAGGCGTGTATCTGTGGGACTCGGAAGGCAACAAGGTGATCGACGGCATGGCCGGCCTGTGGTGCGTAAACGTCGGTTATGGCCGCGAGGAACTGGCCGATGCCGCGTACAAACAGATGCTGGAACTGCCCTACTACAACACCTTCTTCAAGACGACGCACCCGCCGGTGATCGAACTGTCGGCCTTGCTCGCGGAGCTGGCGCCGGAAGCGTTCAATCACTTCTTCTACTGCAATAGCGGTTCCGAAGGCAACGACACGGTGCTGCGCATCGTCCATCAGTACTGGGCGACGCAAGGCAAGCACTCGAAGAAGTTCGTGATCTCGCGCAAGAACGGCTATCACGGTTCGACGATCGCGGGCGGCACGCTCGGCGGCATGGGCTACATGCATGAACAGATGCCCTCGAAAGTCGAGAACATCGTCCACATCGACCAGCCGTATTTCTTCGGCGAAGCACAAGGCAACCTGACGCCGGAAGAATTCGCACTGGCCCGTGCGCAGCAACTGGAAGCGAAGATTCTCGAAATCGGCGCGGACAACGTTGCGGCGTTCATCGGTGAGCCTTTCCAGGGAGCGGGCGGCGTGATCTTCCCGGCTTCGACGTATTGGCCGGAAATTCAGCGCATCTGCCGCAAGTACGACATTCTGCTGGTCGCCGATGAAGTGATCGGCGGATTCGGGCGCACCGGCGAATGGTTCGCGCATCAGCACTTCGGTTTCGAGCCGGATCTGATCACGCTGGCGAAGGGCCTGACGAGCGGCTACGTGCCGATGGGCGCGGTCGGCCTGCATGACCGCGTGGCGAAGGCGATCATCGAAAACGGCGACTTCAATCACGGTCTCACGTATTCGGGTCACCCGGTTGCCGCCGCCGTTGCAGTCGCCAACCTGAAGTTGCTGCGCGACGAGAAGATCGTCGATCGCGTGAAGAACGACACGGGTCCGTACTTCCAGAAACAGTTGCGCGAAACCTTCGCCAATCACCCGATCATCGGCGAAATCTCCGGTACGGGTCTGGTGGCCGGCCTGCAACTCGCGCAAGACCCGAAAGCGCGCAAGCGTTTCGCCAATGGCGGCGATGTCGGCACGATCTGCCGCGACTTCTGCTTCAACGGCAACCTCATCATGCGCGCCACCGGCGACCGCATGCTGCTGTCGCCGCCGCTCGTGATCAATAAGCTGGAAATCGACGAAATCGTCTCGAAGGCCAAGAAAGCCATCGACGCGACAGCACAACAACTCGGCATTTCGTAACGGCAGTCCGTTCCGGCATGAGCACACCCACAAAACACGCTCACGCCGGTTCTTCACATCAAGGGAAAAAACCATGAGCGTTAGTCATCTTCGTCATGCGGTCGCGGGGGCCGCGCTTCTCGCCTTCACCGGTTTTGCGGCGCTGTCGGTGACGCCGGCCCTTGCGGCCGACACGGAACTGAATGTGTATAACTGGTCGGACTACATCGCGAAGGACACCATTCCGAACTTCGAGAAGCAGGACGGCATCAAGGTCAAATACGACAACTACGATAGCGACGACACCTTGCAGGCCAAACTGCTCGCCGGCAGCTCGGGTTACGACATCGTGGTGCCGACTTCGAACTACATGGCCAAGCAGATTCAGGCCGGCGTGTATCAGAAGCTCGACAAATCGAAGCTGCCGAACCTCGCGAACCTCGACCCCGTGCTGATGAAGATGATTGCCGATGCGGACCCGGGCAACCAGTACGGTGTGCCCTGGGCATACGGTACGGACGGCATCGGTTACAACGTGCAGGCCGTGCAGAAAGCGCTCGGCGCCAATGCGCCGGTGGATAGCTGGGCACTCGTTTTCGACCCGGCCAATATCTCCAAGCTGAAAGGCTGTGGCGTGTCGATCCTCGATCAGGCAGTCGATGTGTTTGCCGCCACGCTGCAATACATGCACAAGGATCCGAATAGCACGAGCCCCGCCGATTATCAGGCCGCATTCGAAGTGCTGAAAAAGATCCGCCCGTATATCACCCAATTCAATTCGTCCGGCTATATCAACGACCTCGCCAATAACGACGTGTGCGTCGCATTGGGCTGGTCGGGCGACGTCGGCATTGCCAGCCGCCGCACCGAAGAAGCCAAGCGTTCCTACCAGATCAAGTTCTCGAACGTGAAGGAAGGCGGCTTGTTGTGGTTCGACGTGATGGTGATCCCGAAAGACGCACCGCATCCTGAAGCCGCGTTGAAATGGATCAACTACATCTCGGACCCGAAGGTCAACGCCGCGATCACCAACGAAGTGTTCTACCCGACCGCGAACAAGGCCGCGCGCCAGTTCGTGACGCCTGCTGTCGCACAGGACAAGACCGTTTATCCGGGCGATGAAGTGTTGAGCAAAATGACGCTCATGAAGCCGATGCCGACCGACATTCTCCGCCTTGAAAACCGTCTTTGGGCGCAGCTTAAAACCGGTCATTAACCTGGCCACATTAATTAATCGATCCCGCGCTCAGGGATCGCTCGAACCCTGAGCGCATGAATAGCCGTAACGGTAGTCAGCCTGCGCGTTTGTTTTAGCAGTCCCACCCGCGCGCAGTCCCATGTTTTCCGATCGCAGCGCACGTTGCGAGACGCTTCCCGCGCCTCGTATGGAGACACTTGCGCCCGCGATCCGCAAGGAATGGTTACATCATGAACTCGACGACCTCAAAAAGCGCAGCCGGCGCCACCCAGATGGCCCGCCCCGCAGTGACGACAAAATCGAAATCGGACGAATTCGTTCGCATTGAAAATGTCGTGAAGAAATTCGGCGACAGCACCGCTGTCGACAACGTCAACCTGAGCATCGCCAAGAACGAGTTGTTCGCGCTGCTCGGCAGCTCAGGCTGCGGCAAGTCCACGCTCCTGCGCATGCTCGCGGGGCTCGAGACGGTGACCTCCGGGCGTATTTTCGTCGACGGCGAAGATCTCGCCGCGATGCCGCCGTACAAGCGGCCGGTCAACATGATGTTCCAGTCATATGCGTTGTTTCCGCACATGAGCGTGGAGGCGAACATCGCCTTCGGCCTGAAGCAGGAAGGCACGCCGAAGAACGAGATCAAGGAACGCGTCGCCGATGCGCTCAATCTCGTGCAAATGAGCAAATACGCGCAGCGCAAGCCCCATCAACTGTCAGGCGGTCAGCAGCAGCGTGTGGCGCTCGCGCGTTCGCTCGTGAAGCGCCCCAAGCTGCTGCTGCTCGACGAGCCGATGTCGGCGCTCGATAAAAAGATCCGCCAGAAGACCCAGCTCGAACTCGTGAACATCATCGAGAAGGTCGATGTGACCTGCGTGATGGTCACGCACGATCAGGAAGAGGCGATGACGATGGCCGGCCGCCTCGCCGTGATGAGCGAGGGGCGCATCGTGCAGATCGGTTCGCCGAGCCAGGTGTACGAGTTTCCGAATAGCCGCTTCTCCGCAGAGTTCATCGGTTCGACCAATCTGTTCGAAGGCACGGTGGTCGCGGACGAACCGGACCATATTTTCGTGGAAAGCGAAGAGCTCGAATCGCGCATTTACGTGAGCCACGGTATTACCGGGCCGCTCGGTATGCCGGTAGGGATCTCGGTGCGTCCGGAGCGCATCAAGGTGTCGCTCGACAAGCCGACCACGCCGCACAACTGGGCGCGCGGCGTAGTCTCGGATGTGGCGTACATGGGCAGCTATTCGCTCTATCACGTGCGTCTGCCGAGCGGCAAGACCGTCGTGTCGAATCTCTCCAGCTCGCATCTGATGGCCGAAGGTGCGCCCTCCTATAACGACGACGTGTTCGTCTACTGGTCGCCGGCTAGCGGCGTGGTGCTGACGCAATGAGCAATCCCACTACCTCCTCCCCAGCGGCGCTCGGCGCGCCGTCCGGCAACCGCCTGCTCGGCTCGCTGAAAAAACGCCTGTCGATGCTCGTGCCGTCGGGCCGCTCGACCGTGATCGGCGTGCCGTTCCTGTGGCTCACGGTGTTCTTCGCGTTGCCGTTCGTGCTGGTGCTGAAGATCAGTTTCGCCGATCTGCGTCTGGGCATTCCGCCGTACACGGATCTCGTCACGGTCAAGGACGGCATGGTGCATTTCGCCATGCAGCTCAGCCACTACGCGTTCCTGCTGCAGGACGATCTGTATGTCGCCACGTATATCAGCTCGCTGAAGATGGCCGCGGTCTCGACCTTCTTCTGTCTGCTGATCGGCTATCCGATTGCGTACTACATCGCCCGCTCGGAACCGACGAAACGCAACCTGCTGATGATGGGCGTCATGCTGCCGTTCTGGACGTCGTTCCTGATTCGCGTCTACGCATGGATAGGCATTCTGAAAGACGACGGCCTGCTCAATCACACGCTGATGGCGATCGGCATGATTCATTCGCCGTTGCGCCTCTATCACACGGATATCGGCGTCTATATCGGCATGGTCTATTCCTACCTGCCCTTCATGGTGATGCCGCTGTATGCGCACCTCGTGAAGATGGATCTGACGCTGCTCGAAGCCGCCTACGACCTCGGCTGCAAACCGTGGACCGCGTTCACGCGTATTACGTTGCCGCTGTCGAAGAACGGCATTATCGCCGGCAGTCTGCTGGTGTTTATTCCGGCGGTTGGCGAATACGTGATTCCGGAACTGCTCGGCGGCGCCGACACACTGATGATCGGCCGCGTGATGTGGGATGAATTCTTCAACGACATGGACTGGCCGATGGCATCCGCCGTCACCGTCGCAATGGTGCTACTGCTGCTCGTGCCGATGGCCGTGTTCCAGTACTACCAGGTCAAGGAACTGGAGGGCGCGAAATGATCAAGCCTAATAAGACGCTTTCCAATAGCGTGCTGACGTTCGGATTTCTGTTTCTCTACATTCCGATCATCAGCCTGATTGTGTATTCGTTCAACGAGTCGAAGCTCGTCACGGTGTGGTCCGGCTTCTCGCTCAAATGGTACGGCGCGCTGTTGCAAGACGGCGAACTGCTGAACGCCGCATGGCTCTCACTGAAGATCGGTCTGTTGACCGCGTGCGCCTCGGTCGTGATCGGCACATGGGCCGGTTTCGTGCTCGCGCGCTTCGGACGCTTTCGCGGCTTTACGCTGTTCGCCGGCATGATCAACGCGCCGCTTGTGATTCCTGAAGTGATTCAGGGCATCTCGCTGCTTCTGCTGTTCGTCGCGCTCGAACAGATGCTCGGCTGGCCGAAGGGCCGCGGTCTCTTCACGATCTGGATCGGCCACGTGATGCTGTGCGTCTCGTACGTGGCGATCATCGTGCAATCGCGTGTGAAAGAGCTCAACAAGTCGCTCGAAGAAGCCGCGCTCGATCTCGGCGCCACGCCGTTCAAGGTGTTCTTTCTGATCACACTGCCGCTGATCTCGCAGGCGCTGATGTCGGGCTGGCTGCTGTCGTTTACGCTGTCTTTCGACGACCTCGTGCTCTCCGCATTCCTGTCCGGCCCCGGCTCGACCACGCTGCCGCTCGTCGTGTTCTCGCGGGTGCGGCTCGGTCTGAATCCGGAAATGAACGCGCTCGCCACGATCTTTATTACGACCGTGACGATCGGTGTGATCGCCGTGAACCGCTGGATGCAATTGCGCGAACGCAAACGCAATCGCGACATGCAGATGGCTTTCGCACTCGCCGAAGCCGCCGACCCTTTGCCCGCCGCACCACAACAAGCCGCCGTACGAAAGTCGCTCGATACGGCACGCGCATAAGAAGTCCTTTCGCAATACGACCAATAAGGAGAATTTGAATGAGAAAGAAGCTCATCTGTCTGTTGGTGGCGGGGAGTCTGCCTGGCATGGCCATGGCGGATGCCACCAGCGACCAGATCAAGGCGCTCCAGGCCCAACTCAATGCACTGCAAAAGGAGGTGAAGCAGTTGCGGGCGGAAGTCGCCACCAAGCCGAAGGCAGCCACCGCGGCGACGGCGGCGACAGCGGCCCCTGCCCCGGCGATAGTGGCCGCGCCGGTGGACGTCTCGTCGCCTGATTACGGCAAGGCTCGGGCGACGCTGACCAACGACGACGTGACGGCGATGAAGCAACAGATCGCCAATCAGCAGTTGAAGGTCGATTCGCTCGAGGACGCGGCGCAGACCGGGCCGATCGCCGGTTTGTCGGTGACGGGTTATATCGACCCGACCTACCTGTATAACCGTGCACAGAGCAGCTCGTCGTTCCTGTTCGCGAACCACGAAAGCAGCTACAACTACTTCAACAGCACATTCGGCGATCTGTACCTCGACATCAAGAAGACCTTCGGTGTCGGCCCGATGGCGCCGTCGGCTGAAATCACGTTGATGCCGAACCGCGGCAACGGCATTACGCTGCTGCAGAACTCGCACGGCGATATCGGCAACAACATCCTGAACACGGCCGTGGTAAATGTGCCGTTGACGGCGACCACGACACTCGTGGCCGGTTTGATTCCCAGCTTCGGCGGCTACGAAGTGCAGCAGTCGAATCAGATGCTCACGCTCACGCACAACCTGCTGTACGACTTCTCGGATCCAGGCAGCTATGTCGGGATCGGCGCGAACTACACGGTTGGTAACTGGGCGTGGAAGTTCTTCGTTGGCAACGAACAGTACCGCACGTTCGGCGCGGTCACGCAGACGGGCACGAACGCGCTGGGCGATCCGATCACGACCAGCAACAAGATTCCGACGTTCACGGCTCGCACCGACTACACGTGGTCGAGCGCACTGGATCTCGGCGCGTCGATCAACATCGGCCGCCAGACCTTGCCTAGCTCGATCGACGCAAACGGCGCGGTCAGCTACGGCGTAGGCGGTCAGGCACCGAGCTCGGGCGGTACGTTCTTCTTCACAGAAGCGGACCTGACCTACACGCTCGCCGACGTGCAGTACAACGCCGAACTCGACTACGGCCAGCAGCAGAACGCCGCGTACAACGGCGGCCAGGCTCAGTGGTACGGCCTGTCGCTGCTCGCGCACCGCAAGTTCAATCTGCCGGTGGTGGGCCGCATGGGCGCGACGGTGCGTTACGACTTGCTGGTCGACAGCAAGAACGGCGGCGGCGGCGGTGGCATTGCGTTGAACGGCAACGGCATGGACACGGCCAACGGCTTCGGTATCGGCGCGGACTGTCTCGCCAATTCGCAGGCGAACGGTGGCCTCGGTTTCGAATGCAAGGGCGCGACCCGCCAGGACGTTTCGCTCGACCTGCTGTTCTATCCGACCCAGCAGATCACGGTCAAGGTGGAATACCGCCACGACTGGGCCAACAAGCAGGTGTTCCTGAAGAACGACGGTTCGTATGGCAAGTCCAACGACCTGCTCGCGACCCAGTTCATCTACTCGTTCTAATCTGTTCTGTCTGCGCGTGGCCTTGCTGTCGAAAAGGCCACGCGCACAGGCTCTTTCCGTATGCTCTGCCTATGCTCCGATTCTCGAACCAGCCTCACGTCGCCTCGTATTA
This sequence comes from Paraburkholderia phytofirmans, assembly GCF_046028095.1. GTDB lineage: Bacteria > Pseudomonadota > Gammaproteobacteria > Burkholderiales > Burkholderiaceae > Paraburkholderia > Paraburkholderia phytofirmans_A. The sequence goes on along the minus strand of NZ_JAQQDJ010000003.1, from coordinate 639,647 downwards.
CGCCGCCACCGCCAACGACAGCACCCGCCATCCCACGCTCGACGAAACGATCAGCGTCGACGTGTGCGTGATCGGCGCGGGACTGACCGGCATTTCCACGGCACTCAATCTTGCTGAACGCGGCCATTCGGTCGCGGTGCTCGAAGCATCGAAAGTCGGCTGGGCGGCGAGCGGCCGCAACGGCGGCCAGTTGATCGGCGGCTTCGCGTGCGATATCGATACGTTCGCGAAGTACCTGCCCGCGGACGACGTGAAGCGTGTTTGGGACATGGGGATCGAAACCCTCGACATCGTCAAGGAACGCGTCGCGAAGCACCAGATCGATTGCGATCTGACCATCGGCTATCTGACCGCGGCGAATAAGCCGCGCGATACCGACGCGCTGCAAAAATGGCGTGACGAAGCGCAGCGGCGCTTCGGCTACGACCGCTTCAGTTACGTCGATGCCGACGGCGTCGGCAACTATGTTCAATCGCAGCGCTACCTGGGCGGCCTGTTCGACGCCGACAGCGGCCATCTGCATCCGTTGAATTACACGCTGGGCCTGTCGCGCGCGGCGCGCGAAGCGGGCGTGCAAATTTTCGAGGACAGTTGCGTCACGGCCTTGCGTGAAGAAAACGGCCGACATGTGGCTGAAACGGCACGCGGGCGGGTGCAGGCACGCTTCGTCGTGCTCGCCTGCAATACTTATCTCGGTCAGCTCGCGCCGGACGTGGCGAACAAGATCATGCCGGTCGGCACCTACGTGATCGCCACCGAGCCGCTCGACCCCGATCGCGCCGAAGCGCTGATGCCTGCAAAAGCCGCCGTGTGCGATAGCCGTTTCGTTTTGGATTACTTCCGCCCCGCGCCCGATAACCGCTTGCTGTGGGGCGGCAAAGTGAGCTATTCGACGTTCGCGCCGCGCAAGCTCGGCGAAGCGATGCGCCGCGATATGCTGAAAACTTTCCCACAACTCGACGACGTCAAAATCGACTATGCGTGGGGCGGTTTCGTCGACATCACCATGAACCGCGCGCCGCATTTCGGCCGGCTCTCGCCGACCGTCTATTTCGCGCAAGGGTTCTCGGGGCACGGTGTGAATACCACCGGTCTCGCGGGCAAACTGATCGCCGAGGCGATCGACGGCCAGGCGTCGCGCTTCGATCTGTTCGGCAAGATTCGTCACCGCGACTTCCCGGGCGGCGCTACACTGCGCACCCCTGCCCTCGTACTCGCAATGGCCTGGTATCGAATGAAGGACCTGCTTTGATGAATGCTCCGACTCCCGGCTTCAACACGCTTAATACGCTCGACCGCCGCGCCGATGCGCTGATCGCCAACTCCTACTATGAAGCGAGCGCGACCCGTCCGCTCGCCGACGATCCCGCGCTCGACGGCACGCTCGAAGCCGACGTATGCGTGATCGGCGCGGGCTTCTCCGGTTTGTCGGTGGCGCTGGAATGCCGGGCGCGCGGCTTGTCGGTGGTCGTGCTCGATGCGCATCGTCCAGGCTGGGGCGCGTCGGGCCGCAACGGCGGGCAGACGCTGGTGGGTTTCGCGAAAGACGAGATCATGGAACGCCAGCTCGGTCTCGACGGCGCGCGGGCCGCATGGGCGATGTCGGTGGAAGGTGTTTCGTTAGTGCGCGAGCGTATCGAACGCTACGGCATCGATTGCGATTTCACGTCCGGCTATCTGACCGTCGCCACCAAACCAAAACGCGTGCCCGATTTGCGTTCGTGGATGGAGTCGGCTTCCCAACGCTGGGGCTATTCGAAACTCTCGTGGCTCGATACCGACGAGGTCCGTTCGCGCGTCGCTTCGAAACGCTATCTGGCCGGCGTCTACGATCCGTTTTCCGGCCATCTGCATCCGCTCAAATACTGTCTCGGTCTCGCCGATGCGGCTCGCCGCGAAGGCGCGCAGTTGTTCGCGCATTCGCCGGTGATCGAGGTCGTGCGCGGTGCGCGGCCTGTCGTGCGTACCGCTCGTGGCGAAGTGCGCTGCCGTTTTGTCGCGGCGTGCGGCAATGCCACGATCGGCGGCGTGCTGCCCGCGCCGGTGGCCGCGCGTATCGCGCCCATCGCGTCGTATATCGTCGCCACGGAGCCACTCGGCAAGGAGCGCGCGGATGCGCTGATCAAGGGGCGCGAGGCGATTTGCGACAACAACTTCTTCCTCGACTATTTCCGGTTGTCGGCGGACCATCGCGTGCTGTTCGGCGGGCGGGCAAGCTCGACCGGTGCTTCACCGGTGCAGCTCGGCGAAGAGATTCGCCAGCGCATGATCGGCGTGTTCCCGCAACTCGGCGACGTGAAAATCGACTATGCGTGGGGCGGTTTTGTCGACGTGACGCGCAATCGCGCGCCCGATTTTGGATCGATCGATCCGAATTACTTCTACGTGCAGGGGTTTTCCGGGCACGGTGTCGCGTTGACCGGTATTGCCGGGCGCGTGGTGGCTCAAGCCATGGCCGGCGAGACGAAAGCCTTCGATCTGTTCGCGCAGTTGCGGCATGCGCGCTTTCCAGGCGGCCCCGCTTTGCGCGGGCCGGCGCTGGAACTCGGGATGATGTATCACCGGATACTGGAGTTGTTCTAGGCGTCGCCGGTACGCCGCGCGGCTTTTACATTGCCGCGGCAACCCCGGCGAAACCCATCCTCAATATCACGCCGGCAGTGCTGCTGTAACGTCGGACCACGGCACGGCGCAATCCGGTCGCAAATGCCGGCTGCTTTACTATTGGTGGCCCTCAACAGCATACTGTCATACTTATTCGTATGCCGCTTTTGAGGAGGCGCCGATGACTACTCAACTCACTCGCGAATTCGCATCAAAATTCGCCAACCTGGCGCTTGCCCATCTCACGCGCGAATACCCGAACAAGCTGACGCATTCGCTCGCCGGGCCGCAAGACGTGCAAGGCCCACGTGCGCTGCATCCGATTTTTTACGGCAGCTACGACTGGCATTCGTGCGTGCACGGCTACTGGTTGATTCTGCATCTACTCGATCGTTTTCCCGATCTGCCGGAAGCGGCGCGCATCGTCGCGGTGGTCGACGAGCATTTCACCGCGGCTAACGTGGCCGGTGAAGTTGCGTATCTCGAACTGCCGCACAACCTTGGTTTCGAGCGTCCGTACGGCTGGGCCTGGCTGCTCGCACTGAGCGGGCAACTCAGTTCGCTGAAGCTCTCGGAAGCCGCGCGCTGGTCGAAAACCTTTGCGCCGCTTACCGAACTGTTTGTCGAGCGCTTCGAAGACTTTCTGCCGAAGGCCACCTACCCGCTGCGCGTGGGCACGCACTTCAATATGGCCTTCGCATTGGCGCTGACGCTGGATTTCGCGCGGCAAACATCGCGTGATTCGCTGGAAGCGCTCGTCGTGAATACCGCGGAACGCTGGTTTGTGAACGACGTCGCGTGTCAGGCATGGGAGCCTGCCGGCGACGAATTCCTCTCGCCTTCTCTCATGGAAGCCGAGCTCATGCGCCGCATATTGCCGCCTGCCCAGTTCGTCGACTGGTTCGGCCGCTTTCTGCCGGATCTCGGTGCGAAAAAGCCCGCTACGCTGTTCGAGCCCGTCACCGTAACGGATCGCACCGACGGCAAGATCGCGCATTTGGACGGCCTGAATCTCAGCCGCGCATGGTGCCAACGTTCGCTGGCGCGCGCCCTGCCCGCAGGCGATATTCGCCGAACCGTTCTGTTCGATGCGGCCGAGCGGCATCTGCAAACCGCACTGCCGCACGTGGCCGGCGACTATATGGGCGAGCACTGGCTCGGCACATTCGCCACGCTTGCATTGGAAGCTTGAATAAAGGCCTGATTCGAGACTTCGAATCGAACTCGACCGGCGGCATGGTCAACTGAAAATACGAAAGCGGCGCCGCATTCGCGAAACGGTTTCTCCCACTAACCAATTCACGCTGCGAGCGCCGCTTTTCAATTGTTGCTTCAGTACAGAGCCGCTTCTCGCGGCTCAGCCGGCGACGACGCGCCGGCTTCCTGCATTTACTGCCCCGTCAGCTTTTTAGGCTTCGGCGGCGCCTGAACCTTGTTGTACTGGAACTCGGGCGTTGCCTTCAGTGCGTCTTTGGTGGCGCCCGCCAGATAGAAATTCCCCTGGCGGATGTCCAGCGCTGCGATGGGCACCGCCACGTCGTGCGACGCCACGCCCAGGAAACCGCCTGCGGAGACAATGGCTGCGGACAGCGAACCGTCCGGTGCGATCACCAGATCGCGGACCGTGCCGATTTTCGCGTTCTGGTCGTTATAGACCGATTTACCGAGAATGCTCTTCTTCACACTCCAGCCGCTCAGCAACGCATTCGACTGCTCGACCGTGACGCTCAGCGGTTGAGTGCCGGCGACTTGCGCCTGTGCACCAAGGCTGGTTGCAGCTACCGCGACGACAACAACAAGTTTGCCCAAAGTCATATCGCTTACTCCGTTCTTAGTAGACTTGACCGGCGCATGGCCTGCGCCGAATGGAATCGCTGCACCACGATCATACAGACTGCGCGGCGCGGTTGCATCCAGCGTGCCGGAAGGTCGCATGCGCACATCTCGACAAGTCCACGCCGCAACGCTCGGGGATGACGTCACGGCCCGCAGCGCATGGCGGTAAAATCGCGCAAGGCGATCACGCCAGTTTTAGAGGTGGCAGTTTGACTGAGCTTGAACAGGGTTTCATCTTGACCCGACATTGGCGGGACACGCCCGCCGGCACCGAAGTCGATTTCTGGCTGGCCACGAACGGCGGGCCCCGGCACGTGCGCTTACGCCCTCAGCCTTCGGTGGCGTTCATTCCCGCCGAACATCGCGAGCGCGCTGAAACGATACTGCGCCGCGAAGCGCCGCTCGACCTGCGAGCACTCGATCTGTGCGATTTTCAGCATCGGCCGGTGATGGGACTTTACTGCCCGCAGTACCGGCAATTGACGGGCTTCGAGAAACGCCTGAAACAAGGCGGCGTCGACGTCTACGAAGCCGATATCTTTCCGCCCGAGCGCTACATGATGGAGCGTTTTATCACGGCGCCGGTCTGGTTCAGCGGCGACGCGCAGAGCAACGCAAAGAGCGGCCCGCTCGTGAACAGCGAACTCAAGCCGGCCGCCGGCTATCGTCCGCCCTTGAAGCTGGTGTCGCTCGATATCGAAACCAGCGCTCACGCCGAGTTGTATTCGATCGCGCTGGAAGGTTGCGGACAGCGTCAAGTGTATATGCTGGGGCCGCCGAACGGCGACGCGAGCACGCTCGACTTCGACCTCGAATACTGCGAAACCCGCGCACAGTTGCTGGAAAAACTGAACGCCTGGCTCGAGCGGCACGATCCCGATGCGATCATCGGCTGGAATCTGGTGCAGTTCGATCTGCGTGTGCTGCAGCAGCACGCCGAACAATATCGCGTGCCGCTGCGGCTCGGTCGTGGCGGCGCCGTGATGGAATGGCGCGAGCACGGGCTCAAGCAGAACCACTTCTTCGCCGGCGCTGCGGGGCGGTTGATTATCGACGGCATCGAGGCGCTGCGCTCGGCGACCTGGAGTTTCCCTTCGTTCAGTCTCGAACATGTCTCGCGCACGGTGCTGGGCGAAGGCAAGGCGATCGACAATCCGTATCAGCGCATGGACGAAATCCAGCGCCGCTTCGACGAGGACAAGCCCGCGCTCGCGCGCTACAACCTCAAAGACTGCGAGCTGGTCACGCGCATCTTCGCTAAAACGGAGTTGCTGCCGTTCCTGCTAGAACGCGCGAGCGTGACCGGTTTGCCGGCGGATCGCAGCGGCGGATCGGTGGCGGCGTTCACGCATCTGTATATGCCGCGCATGCATCGGCAAGGCTATGTCGCGCCGAACCTCGGCGATGTGGCCGGGGCCGCGAGCCCCGGCGGTTTCGTGATGGATTCGCGCCCCGGTCTCTATGATTCCGTGTTGGTACTGGATTACAAGAGCCTGTATCCGTCCATCATCAGAACCTTTCTGATCGATCCTGTCGGTCTTGTCGAAGGCATGCTGAATCCCGCCGACGACCAATCGGTTCCGGGCTTTCTCGGTGCACGCTTTTCACGCACGCGCCATTGTTTGCCGTCGATCGTCGGGCAAGTGTGGCAAGGCCGCGAAACGGCCAAACGCGAGAACAACAAGCCGCTTTCGCAGGCATTGAAGATCATCATGAACGCCTTCTACGGCGTATTGGGATCGACCGGTTGCCGCTTCTTCGATCCGCGTCTCGCCTCGTCGATCACCATGCGCGGCCACGAAATCATGCATGCCACGCGTGAACTGATTCAGGGCGAAGGCTATGAAGTCATCTACGGCGACACGGATTCGACCTTCGTGTGGCTGAAACACGCGCACAGCGAGGACGACGCGAGCCGCATCGGCCGCGCGCTGGTCGAGCATATCAACGCGTGGTGGCGGCAGAATCTGCAGGAAAGGTTCGGGCTCGACAGCGCGCTCGAACTGCAATTCGAGCGGCACTATCGGCGCTTCTTCATGCCGACGATTCGCGGCGCAGAAGAAGGCAGCAAGAAACGCTACGCGGGCCTCACCGTTTTGCCGGACGGCAGCGAAGACATCGTCTATAAGGGACTCGAAACGGTACGCACAGATTGGACGCCGCTCGCGCAGCAGTTTCAGCAGGAGCTGTATCGGCGCATCTTCACGCAGCAACCGTATCAGGATTACGTGCGCGATTATGTGCGCGACACGCTCGACGGCAAGCTCGACGATCAGCTCGTATATCGCAAGCGGCTGCGCCGGCCGCTCGAAGAATACGAGCGCAACGTGCCGCCGCATGTGCGCGCGGCGCGTGTGGCGGACGAATTCAACCGGCGGCAAGGGCGCCCGCTGCAATACCAGAACGGCGGCTGGATCAGCTATGTAATGACAGTGGCCGGACCCGAGCCGCTGGAAACGCTGCGTTCGGCAATCGACTATGAACACTACCTGACGCGTCAATTGCAGCCCGTGGCCGACGCGATCCTGCCGCTCCTGCGCGACGATTTCACGACCTTGATGTCAGGGCAGAAGCAGTTGTTCTGACGCAGTGCTAGCATCGGGCGTACCAATGACGCACAGCAAGGGCCATGCATGAACGAGTCGAATCCGATCGCGGCAGGCGAACCGAAAGATCAGCCGCAAAGCGCCGCGAACCGCGTGTTTTCAGACGGTGCGCTCAGTCTCGGACTCACCCTGCCGATGCTGCGCGCCGGCACCATCGTGGCCGATTTCGACGAGCAGCTGGCGCTCGCGCGTCTCGCCGACGAACGCGGCTTTCGCGCACTCTGGATCCGCGACGTGCCGCTGAACAGCGCGGACTACCCGGACCCTGTCGGCCATCTCGACCCGTGGGTGTTGCTCGGTGCGCTCGCCGCGAATACGCGGCGTATCGCGCTCGTGAGCGGCGCCATCGTGCTGACGCTGCGACATCCGCTGCATATCGCCAAGGCGGCGCTGTCCGTCGATACGCTCAGCCACGGACGCTTCATTCTGGGTCTGGGTTCAGGCGATCGTCCGCCGGAATATGCCGCATTTGGGCGCGATTCCGATGAGCGGCGCGAGCTGTATCGCCGTCACTGGGAGACGGTTGCCGCCGCGCTCGGCGAGCCGTCGCGCGTGATTCCCGATCGCGCGCCTGAAGGTGCGCCGACCTTTCAGCTGTTGCCCGCGCATTCGCGCGTGGTGCCACTGCTTGCTGTAGGTTCGGGAGGTCGGAGCGTCGACTGGATCGCGCGCCATTCGCTCGGATGGATGACGTACCATCGCGAGCCCGACGCTCAGCGCGCCCGTTACAGCATGTGGCGCGCCGCCGTCGAACGCGTGGCGCCCGCAGCGTTTCGTGCGTTCGGCGTTGCGATGCGGCTCGAACTCAGCAGCGATCCGCATGAGCCGGCTCAGGCCGTCTCACTCGGCTACCGGACCGGCCGGCTTGCGTTGATCGACATACTCGAAGCGCTGCGCGCGGACGGGACACACCATGTGACGTTCAATCTGGCGTCGGAGCGTCCCGTCGCTGAGATCGTCAACGAACTCGCCGATGAAGTGTTGCCGCAGTTTCATCAGGAGACGTAGAAACGCGTTGAGCACCTGCTGCGACTCACGGCGTGGACGGCTGGTCCGTGTCGTACAAGCGGTCCGGGATGAACAACGCGGTCACGCCGCTCAGGAAGAACACCGCGCCGACCACGAGGAAGCCCAGACCGATGGAAAACTGCGTGGCCAGAAAACCGATCACGATAGGCGCCGCCCCCGAGCAGAAGCGCCCCAGGTTATAGGAGCCGCCCACCGCAGTGCCGCGGATGGAAGTGGCGAAACTCTCGGACATGAACGTGCCGATCGTGCCCAGCGGTACGCCGTACAGAAACCCGAAGAAAAGCATGAGAACGGCAATGTTCTCCCGCGTGTGCCAGAAGATGATCACCGGCAGAAAGAGCGCGGCGCCCACGCAGCCGAGCACATACACGCCGCGCCGGCTCCAGCGGTCGCCCAACCAGCCGGCGAAGATCTTGCCGATGAACGCGACTACATAAGTCCCGATCATGTACCCGGTCAGCGCGCTGAACTTGATATGCAGCTCTTTTTCGAGGTACGTCGGCAGCCAGTTATTCAAGCCGTAGAAGCCGGAAAGAATGAACACAGAGGCCAGCGTCCACAGGATGAACAGGGTACGCGTCTGCCGATTGCTGAAAATCACGTGATAGCGGCTGTCGCGCCAGCGGCGCTGGCTCGTGCGCTCGATCGCCTGACTCGCCCGCCAGCTAGCCGGCTCGGGCACCGCGAACTTGATCGCCAACGCAAACACCACCGGTATCGCCGACACGTAGTACAGCGTGCGCCAGCCGTAGTGCGGCAAAATCCAGCTGCTCAGCGCAATGACCACGATATAGCCGGCCGAAATGCCGGTCTGCAATGCCCCCAGAATCAGCGAGCGCCGTTCCGTGGGCACGTATTCGGCAACCAGCGTCGTGACAAGCACCATGGAGCCGATGCCCAACGAACCGATGAAGCGGACAATCGCGAATTCCACGAAGCTGTGCGTGAGTCCAAGCAGCCCCGCGCCGAGCGAAAAGAGCGCCAACGCCCAGACCACCACCCTCACCCGCCCGATGCGATCGCTCGCCCAGCCGCCGAGAATCCCGCCGACTGCCATGCCGAGCAACGTCAGGCTGCCCAACGCGCCGGCCTGGACATTGCTCAGCCCGAAGTCGTCCTTGATGCGCGTCAGCGTGAGGCCGTACATCATGACGTCCGCGCCATCGGCCATGAGCGCAAGATAACCGAGGATGAAAACAAGCAGCCAGCGGCCTTGCGACACGGAAGTCTCGCTAACCGGCGACACTGTCGCAACACGTTGGGTAGTGGTCATGTCAGAGCGGAGTCAAACTGCCGGTGAATAGCGTATGGCGCGAAATGAGAGCGGGAGCCAGGAAGGAACCGATCAGTAATCCCAACTCTTCATGTCTCTTTGTGTACCACCGCTCCTGATGCGTCAGGTTCATGGTGCCGATGCACACGCCGTCGTACGCGATCGGAATGTTCAGTATCGAGCCGAGGCCCATGCCGGTCATCACGGTGTGATCGTCGAACGCTTCGCGAATGCCCTGTGCGGTTTCCGCGCGAAAGGGCTCGAGGTCGAGCAGGATCTGTTTGGCCCACGGCGTGCCGTGCTTTTTCTTGCGCCCGCCAATTGGATAAACGTCGGGCATGTTCGTATAGACGCGCTCCACCTCCTGGTTCTGCGCATCGTAGGACATGATCGTGAAGAGGCTGAAGCCGATTGCGCTTGCCGCCACTTCGTGAACCGCACGGAAAATCGCCACTGGCTGACCCGTGAGCCGCATGGCCTTCGCGAGCTGTTCAAGGTTCGACATGTCCAGCGCTTGCGGGGTGGGCGGCGCAGTTTCGATCCGGATGCCTTGCATGGTCTGTGTGGGAAAGTTGGCAAATCACGGCATTCAGCCGTGTATTTCGGTGGAACTGAGCGGGCCTCGAACATCTTGCGTGCGACCGAATTCCTCGGCCTCGATGTCTTCGAGCGAGCGGTTGCGAGTCTCGATACCCAGGAAGAAAACCACGCAGGCCCCGATGAGCAGAACCGTCGTAGTCATCGCGAACACGCCCAGGAAGCCGAGCACGGGATAGACGAGGCCGACCAGAATGGGCGCGCTCACGGAGCCGATGCGGCCAAACGATGACGACGAGCCCGTGCCGGTCGTGCGCACCGCGGTCGGGAATACTTCCGGGGTGTACGCATACACGCCCGCGAACGCACCGTTCATGAAGAACGACAGGCAGATGCCCGCAACCATGATGCCGATGCCCGTGTGAGAGAACGCAAGCGCGATCGCCGCGATGCCGCCCAGCAACATGTACGACGCGACCACCGCCTTGCGCCCGATCCGTTCATTGAGCCACGCGGCCGAGAAATACCCCGGAATCTGCGCGCCGTAGATCGCGATGGAATAGCCGAAACTCTTCGTCATGGTGAGCCCTTCTTTGAGAAGCAGGCTCGGAATCCAGGAGAAGAACGAGTAATACGCGAACGCGACCGAGAACCACATCAGCCAGCTGACCGCCGTGGTGCGTGCGAGTCGCGGCGACCACAACGTCAGCACGTTCTGCAACGCGCTGCCGCTGGCACGTGCCGACGCAGGAAGCACGCCGACGGAGCCGACCGGTGGAAGATGAATGCCTCGGCCGGCAAACCATGACTCGATCGTGCTGACGATCCGGTTCGCTTCATCCGTGCGGCCCTGGCTCTCGAGCCATCGCGGCGACTCAGGCAGCGTTCTGCGCCACCAGAGCAGCATGAAGACGGGCAACGACGTCACCACGGCCAGGTAGCGCCAGCCATCGGCATAGTTTCGCACCACGACGAAGCCGAGGATGGATGAACTCAGATAGCCGAACGACATGAAGCCGACCAGCGCGCCGCAAAACATCCCTCTGTAGCGACGCGGCACGAATTCCGCGAGGAATGGCGCGATCACCACCGTCTCCGCGCCGGAACCAAATCCCGCGACGATGCGCAGCGCGAAGAACGTGTGCCAGTCTGTCACGGCCGCACTCGCGAGCGACGCGACACAGTAGATGGCCAGCGCCGTCATCATGATGCGCCGACGGCCGATCAGATCGGCGAATACGCCCGACAGGAAGGCGCCGAAGAAGTACCCGATATAGGTGCTGCTCGCGACGAGCCCTGTTTCGGCGCTGCTCAGGTGCCATAGCTTGCTCACGACCGGCAGCAAAAACGCGAGCGACGATGAATCGAGTCCATCGAACAGATACCCCAAGCCACCGATGAGCAGGAGTTTGCGGTGAAAGCCCGATAACGGAAGTCTTTCAAGACGAGCGGCTACGGCAGACACGGTAACTTTCTCCCTGAAGGAATGGACACGATTTCCGCCATGCCGAGGTTATCGCCCGACCGCGTAGGCCTGCATCTGGCGAGGCGTCGCCGCACCGCGCATCAGACCGTTTCTGATTCCGACCGCGCAGACGCGCCCGAGCGACCAGGGTTCGGCCACCGTCAGGTCGTGGCCGCGCGCGCGCAATTCGGCAAGCGTGCTTTCCGGAAAACGGGATTCGGCGGACATCTTGCCGAGATGCATCGCGCGTGGGTAGAACGAACCCGGAAAATGCGCGGTCTGGAACGACGGCGAATCCGCGGCTGCCTGAAAATTCATGCCGGCGTGCACGTGTTTGAGGAATAGCTGAAGCGACCATTGATCCTGCTGATCGCCGCCGGGCGTGCCGAATGCGGCATACGGTTTCCCTGCGCGGGTGACTAGCGTTGGCGAAAGCGTCGTGCGCGGACGGCGACCCGGTCCGAGCGACGAAGGCAAGCCCTCCTCCATCCAGAACATCTGCGCGCGCGTGGTCACGTTGAAGCCGAGGCCCGGCACCGCCGGCGACGCCTGCAGCCAGCCGCCCGAAGGCGTGGCCGACACCATATTGCCCCAGCGGTCGACGACATCGAGATGAACCGTATCGCCTCGCAGTTCGGGCAACGGAGCGAAGGTCGGTTCGCCCTGGCCGAAGCCGCCGGACTGTTCCTTGCCGGCCAACACCATGATGCGCGCGGCACGGCGCTCGCTGTCGCCGAGCATGCCGGGACGGAATTCGAGCGACGCCCGGCGCGGGTCGATCAGCCGACGACGTTCGTCGTTATAGGCATCGCTCAGCAGCATATCCATGGGTACGTGCGCAAACGCAGGGTCGCCGTAGAACACCTCGCGGTCGGCGAACGCGAGCTTCGAGCATTCGATGATCGTATGCACGAAATCCGGTCCCATCGGGTCCATGGCCGTGAGATCGAAGCCCTTGAGCAGCGCGAGCTGCTGCAGGAACATCGGCCCCTGCCCCCACGGGCCGGTCTTGTGGACACGGAGGTCGCCATAGTCGTACGAAACGGGGTCTTCATAGGACGGTTCCCAGCGAGCGAGGTCGCCGGCGTCGAGCAGGCCGCGATTGCGCTGACCCGAGGTGTCGAGAACGGCCGTCGAACCAAAATACTGGTCGATGGCGTCAGCCACGAAGCCGCGATAAAAAACCTCGCGGGCGCGTTCGCACTGTTCGCTGCGGTCACGCCGGGTCTTCGCTTCTCGCAGAATGCGCTTATACGTGTTCGCAATGGCGGGGTTGGCGAAGAGCTGGTTCGGCATCGGTGCGTCGCCGTCGCGCAGCCATTGCTCGGCCGAAGTCGTCCATTCGGTCCGGAAGAAATCCTTGATGGCAAGGATCGATGACGTCATGCGCGGCAGCACCGGGTAGCCGTTTTCCGCATAACCGATCGCGTAGCTCAGCACGTCCTCGAGCGGCAACTGGCCGTAATCGCGCAGCAAGGCCATCCACCCGCCGAACGCACCGGGCACGACGGCAGGCAGCAGTCCGGTACCCGGCACGACTTCCAGCCCTAGCTTGCGCATGCGCTCGATGGTCATGCTCGCGGGCGTCACGCCCTGCCCGCACAGCACGCGCACGCGGTCTTCGCGCGCGCTGTAGAAGACGGCCGGCAGTTCGCCGCCCGGACCGTTCAGATGCGGCTCGACGATCTGCAGAACAAAACCGGCGGCGGCGGCGGCATCGAATGCGTTACCGCCTTTCTCGAGCACGGCCATGGCCGACGCGCTGGCCAGCCAGTGCGTGGAGGCCACCATGCCGAACGTGCCGATCAGTTCCGGGCGGGTGGTGAACGACATGCGCTGCTCCTTTGCGATCGTGGGCGACTGGCGGCTGGCGACAGGTTGTTGACGGCTGAACCAATCTCTATAGGTACAGGCTGAACAATTGACAAAGACACTGCTCAAGCCGATGAATTTCACGTGATGCTAACCCGAAATCTCCTTGCAATATACCGGGTCAAAATATTTTCGTGAAACTGCGCGCCAGACCGCGTCAATTCTGCTAGATTTGGTACCAATAAACATTGGTTCGGTTAAAAAAATGGAACAGACAGCATTGGAAGGGTTGCTCGGCTATATCGCCCGCCATCAACTCAAGGACGGCGACGCGCTGCCGCCCGAAAGAAAGCTGGCCGAAGACCTTGGCGTCAGTCGAAGGGAACTGCGCTCGGTGCTGGCTTCACTGGAGGCGTCGGGCCGGGTGTGGCGCGGTGTCGGACGCGGCACCTATCTGGGCGCGCGGCCGCTGAAGTTCGGCCCCACGCTGCGTGGACTGCGCGCGGGAACCAGCCCGGCGGACATCGCCGAAATGCGGCTGCTGTTCGAGCCTGCCCTCGCAGAACTCGCCGCGACCAAAGCGAGTCGGGACGATCTGCTGGAACTGGAAAAGTGCGCGCGTAAAAACGCTGCCGCGAAGAACGACGAAGAGTGGCAGCAATGGGATCATCGCTTTCACTTACTGATTGGCCAGGCCACCCGCAATCCCGCACTCATTGCGCTGATGGAAGTCATCAACGGCATGCGCGTCAAACCGGACGTACGTGAAAAGACGGTGGCCCAGGAGACCCGGCAGTATTTCGCCCAGCAGCATCAGGCTGTTGTCAATGCGATGAAAGCGCGTGATGGAGAGACAGCGGCCCGCTGCATGCGCGAGCATCTGCTGAGCGTTCAAGGGCGGGCATCGGGTAAGGCGAGCTGATTTTCGTGAAGACCGGGCCGTCAGAACTTCAACCGCGCGAGCGCCTTTTCGATCCCGTCTTTTGCACGAAGTGCATGGCGTCACGTTCGATCGCCGCGGGCAACTCAGCCTTCAACAATTCGACCCACGCGCGCGTCTTGGCTTCGAGGAAACGTCTGGAGGGCATCAGCACGTAGACGCCGTGTTCCGGCGAGCGCCATTGCGGCAACACATGCACGAGCTCGCCCTTGCGTATCTGGTCCACCACCGCAAAGCCCGGCAGCATGGCAATGCCCAAGCCGCTGCATGCCGCGTGCAAGACCGCCTCCGGATGATCGCCCACCAGCGGCCCGACCGGTTGAATCGAATGCGTGCTCTTACCGTCGGTCAATTCCCAATGAGCCGTCGAGGAGGAATTCACGAGCCGCAGAGCGGCGTGGCCGCCCAGATCATCCACGGACTTCGGGGAGCCATGCCGTTTCAGATAATCCGGCGAGGCGCACAACACGCCGTGAACCGCGCCTAGACGCTGCGCGACAATGCTCGAATCCGGCAGTTTCCGGGTGACATACACGCTCACGTCGACGCCTTCCGCCAACAGATCCGGCACGTATTGCGAGGCACTGTATTCCACCGTCACCGCGGGATACATCGCGCAATACTTCGCCACCAGCGGCACCACGTAGCGGTCGCCAAAACTCGCCATGCCGAGCACTCTCAGGCGACCGCCCGGCTGAATGCGGGCGCCGCTTGCCTCGCTTTCGGCCTCCGTCACCAGTTCGAGAATCGTCCGGCACTGCTCGACGTAGCGCTCGCCCGCCGTCGTGACCGACATGCGCCGTGTAGTTCGCTGCAGCAGCTTGGTCTGCAGCCGGTTCTCCAGCTCGGAGACCAGTCTCGACACCTGTGCCGTGGTCAGCTCCATCTGCACGGCCGCCGCCGTGAAGCTGCCGGCGTCGACGACCCGCACGAACGCCGTCATTGCGTGCAGCACTCCGTAATCGAGATTCTTGCGCATGACGTAACGATTTTTGGATCAGACAGTATTTTCGCATGAAGGGCGAATAGTTTGGATCGGTGCGTACGTCGCTGACGCGGCGAGGGTCGCATTGGTGCACTCACTGATGCTGCATGACTCGCGACCCAGGCGATGTATTGATCAATCCGAGCAAAGTACCTGATCGAACTGTCCGAAGCTCTTGAGTCCATCCGCAATTTGACCTAGAAATGAGGAGGCGCAAAATTGCCTGTTATTCGTATTGAGTTAAACGAGTCATTCGCCTGCCACTTGCAGGTGGTACGCTGCACTCAATACAGGCAGCGCGAGACAGTCTTGAGCAAGCTTTTACCGGTCATGCATTTCAGGAAACAACCTTAGCCGACGACTCACATCAATCATCGCTACGCTCAGGAGAGCATCAGTCATGGTCGCAAGAAAACGAATTCATGCTGTGCTCCTCGCCGCGATGATCGCCACGATTGCGCCGGCCTGTCAGGCGCAAAACACCACCGACTGGCTGGCGAATACCTATGGCACCCTCTCCGCCCACGTCGGAAACGCCGCGCGTTCCATGTGGGTCGCGCCCGAAGGCGTCGTCTACACGGCCTCCATGTGGGACGAGTACGAGGGGGGCGTCGCGATCTATCAGAACCACCGCAGCGCCGGCTCTATCGGTGCGCATGGCGAATTTCAGGGCAGCGCTATCACGGGTAATGCCAAGTCGATTTTCTTGGCGCTGCAGTACAACGCGTCGTACGGAAGCGGCGCGGTGGGACGATACAACCGCACCACCGGCGCTCGCGATCTTTTCATTCAGGTCACTGCGTCGAAGAACCAGCCGCGCGTCGACGTCATCACCGGACTCGCCACGGCGGGCTCGCTGCTTTATGCGAGCGACATCGACGGCAATCGCGTGCGGATCTTCACTACCGACGGTGTCTGGCAGAAAGACATCAACGTCCAGAGCCCGGGCGCGCTCGCCCTGGACGGCGCCGGCAACGTCTGGGTCGCGCAGAAGAGTGCGGGCACGATCGTCGGGTTCAGTCCAACCGGGGCGCTGCTGAATACCATTCAGATGTCCGCCGGATCGCAGCCGTCGGCACTCTATTTCGATGCGTCGTCGGGACAGCTCATGGTGGGAGACGAAGGCCCCGACATGAACATCAAGCGCTACACGCTCTCGGGTACGCCGACGCTGGCCGGCACGTTCGGTATTCAGGGCGGTTATCTCGACACCACTGCGGGCATCAAAGGCCAGGTCGGTGCGAAGCGCTTCACCCGCATCGCCGGCATCGGCAAGGACGCCGCCGCCAATCTCTACGTGCTCAACAATCCGTGGGGCGGAAGCTGGGACCTCGGCCGCAACGGCGGCACCGACATTCATGCGTATAGCAGCGTCGGCAACCTGCAGTGGACGCTGCGCTCCCTGAACCTCGAAAGCAACGCCGTACCGGACCCGCTCACGGACGGCACCATGTTTTATGGCGGAACCAACATCTACAGCGGCAGCGCCGGCGGCGCCTTCGTCGCGAACACCGTCGATCCGTTCGCCTATCCGTCGGACCCGCGCATCGACATCAACGATACTTCACGGGATGAGCACTTCGCTCACATGGCCACGGTCGGCGCCAACCGGATCCTCGTGGCGTCCGGCCAGAATCCCGATGTCTACTACTTCTTCCACTTTAATGCCGCGAATGGCTATATCGCCATACCGGACGCTACGCTTCCCGGTCCGGCGTTCAAAACCACCGCACTGGTCAGGGACGGATTCTGCATCGACAGCAAGGGCGGCGTATGGGCCGGTCTGGACAGGACGGGCAACATCTATCACTACCCGCTGACCGGCTTCGACGCCAGCGGCAAGCCGACTTGGGGACCGGGTATCGCCATCCGCATTCCGGCGAGCATCCAGCCGCTGACGCGCATCCTCTATCTCGCGGACAGCGACACGATGATTCTCGGGCAAGGCGTTGTCGGGAGTACGGACTGGACGGGGATAGGCACGCGGATCGAGGTGTATCACGGCTGGAGCGCGGGCAATACCACGAAACCCAATCCGGTGATCAACCTCCCCCACGCCGGCGCCAAGTCGATCGACGCGGCCGGGCGCTATCTTTTCGTGGGTTACTGGTTCGGCAGCGGGCAAGCTCTGCCGGACATCGACGCCTTCAACCTCGCCACAGGCAACCTCGACGCAACGCTGGTCAACACCAGCACCCGTACCGTGGACACGAGCAGCGCGATCGATGCGATGTACAGCGTCAAGGCCTACCTTCGATCGACCGGCGAGTACGTGGTCACGAAGAACAACGTCAAAGGGTCCAGCATTACTGTGTTTCGCTGGACGCCGTGACCGGGTGTAAAGACGTCGATCTTAACGACCATGAAGTTGCTACCGCGATATTTTCTCCAGCTCGATACCCTTCGTGCGCGGTCCCATCAACCCGATTGCCAGCATGACGATCAGCATCGCGCCAGCAATAAAGACGAACACCCCAGTGGTACCAAACTCCTTCAACACCGCGGCAATCAGAAACGCCGTGAAGATCGCCGAAAAACGGCTCCACGAATAGACGAACCCCACCGCGCGCGCCCGAATGCTGGTCGGAAAAAGCTCAGTCTGATACGCATGGTAGCTGTACGAAATGATGTTACCCGCGAGCGTCAGACACACACCGAGACTCACCAGCAACACCGCGCCCGCCGCCTGGCTGAACCACAGGCCGCAGACGATGTTCACGCCCGCCATCACCACGATCACTGTCTTACGCTCGAAGCGGTCGCCAATAAAAAGTCCGATAAGCGGACCCACCGGCGCAGCCAAAGCGATCACGCTCGAATACATCAGGCTCGTGGTGATCGTGATGCCCTGCTTGATCAGCAGCGTGGGCACCCAGTTCGCAAAGCCATAGAAGCCCACCGTCTGGAAGATATTGAAGATCGTCATCATCAGCGTGCGGCTGCGATACGGCGGCACCCACATATCGCGGAAGCTGCCGCGCGGCGCGACCGGCACGGGCGGCGCGGGCGGCGGCAGTTCGCGGCCGTATTCGCGGCGCACTTTCGCTTCGAGCGCCGTCATCACGCGGTCGGCTTCGGCAAGGCGTCCTTGCTGTGCCAACCAGCGCGGGCTTTCCGGCAACTCGCGACGAATCCACCACACGAACAGCGCGCCATGCGCGCCGATCAGCACGACCCAGCGCCAGCCGTCGAGACCGAGCAACGTGCGCGGCACCAGCAGATACGACAGGAACGCCACCACCGGCACAGCCGTAAAACCGACCGCCTGCTCGCACGCGAACGCGCGGCCGCGAATCTGCTTGGGCACGAGTTCGGAGATGTACGTGCCGATCGTCACCAGCTCGACGCCGATGCCGACCCCTGCCACGAAGCGCCAGAAGTTCAACCCGGTAGCCGTTTCCTGGAATGCCATCACCACATTGGCCACCGTATACCAAAGCAGCGAATACGTGAACACGGCGCGGCGTCCGAAGCGGTCCGCGAGAAAGCCGCACGCGATCGTGCCGATAAAGAGGCCGCTGAACAGCGCCGCGATGAAACTCGCGACACCGGTCGAGCCGAACAGCCCGTGCGTCGTCGCGCTGAGCAGACCGCTTTTGACAAGGCCTGGCGCAACATACCCGGAGTACAGCAGATCGTAGAGTTCGAAGAAGAAGCCGAGGCTCAGCAACACCACCAGCTTCCAGACGGAGCGCGTGGCGGGCAGCCGGTCGAGGCGCGCGGAAATGCTGCCGGCGTCGAGCGGCGCGGCCGCGGCGGCGCGATTGACTGTGCTATCGGAATGCGCCGCGCCGCCGCTTTGCTTCGCGACGGACCCGGCGTGATCGGGGGATGCCATGTTGTTTGTCTCCTGGTAATACTCGCGAAACGATAGGGCTCGCTGGACCGGTCTCGCCGGCCTCTTGTACTTTCGCGCGTCACACGCACCACGATGCCGGGCCCCAAGGTCCGGCCAGCATTCTAGCCGCGCGCGCGCTTCAATTGTTCGAAGGTGGTGATTTTTCCGGCCAGCGCGCTCGCCGCCACCGTGTACGGACTCGCGAGCCACACATTGCCCGGTCCCGAACGGCCCGGGAAATTGCGGTTGATCGCGCTGATCGTCACTTCGTTCGCCTCGGCCGATTGGCCCGGCCCGCAATTCGCGCACGACCCGCAGCCCGGCATGACGAGCGTCACGCCCGCGCGCTCGAAGACCGGCAAATAGCCGCGTTCCTCGCAATACGCGCGCACCGCCATGGTGCCGAACTGCAAGTAGAGACGCGTCCCCTCGGGCACGCCAAGACCTTGCTCGACGCCCCAATGCAGCACTTCGTGATAGAAATCGAAGTCTTCGCGCTTGCCCGCCGTGCATGAGCCGCCGTACGCGATATCGATGGCGACATCCTGTTCCAGTTGCGGCGCCGGCACGCCGTTGCCGGGGTCACCAGGACGCGCGAGCATCGGCTCGATGGCGCTTGCGTCGATATTGACGGTGTCGCGATAGGTGGCGCCCGCATCGCTTTTCATCCAGTTTTCAAGGGTGAAATCGACACCGCGCCGCTCTTTGAGAAATGCCACCGTGCGCTCGTCCGGTTCGACGATGCCGGTGAAACCGCCCAGTTCCGCGACCATATTGGTCAAGGTCGCGCGCTCGTCGATCGACATCGCGCGCACCGCCGAACCGCCGTATTCGAACACGAGGCCGATCGCGCCGCCCGAGCGGATCGCGTCCATTTGCAGCAGATGCAGCACCACGTCCTTCGCGGTCACGCCGTCACGCAAATGACCGCTGATTTCGATGCGCAAGGTCTCCGGCACTTTGCAGCGCACATAGCCCGTCACCCAGCTATTGGCGATTTCCGTCGCGCCGGCGCCGAATGCGAGGCAACCGAGCGCGCCTGAATGCGGCGTATGCGAATCGGTGCCGCACGCCACTTGCCCCGGCAACGCATATTGCTCGGCCATCAACGCATGACAGATGCCTTCGGAGCCCGGCATGTTGTCGAGCGCGCCGTGCGAGCGCACCGGATAGTCGCGCGAGAACGACGTATGCCCTTCCATCAGATTGGCGACGCCCGGCAGCAGACCATCGCGCACGTGCGGAATGCTCTGCGATGCGAGCACCAGATGATCCTGGAACGCGATGATGTGATCCGGCGCATGCAGCGGCGCCGGCTTGCCGAACGCGCGATGCATCAGATGCGCGCACATGCCGGTGAAATAATCGTGGCTGAAACGCCAGTCCGCGGCGATGAACACGCCGTCGCCGCGCTGCGCGCCCACGCTGCCCGGATGCAGATGGCGCTCGATGATCTTCTCGACCAGCGTCTTCGGCAGCGCGCCCTGCGCCACGTCAGCCTGAGCGCTATCGCCCACGCGCGGCGCGGGCCAATCGGCGAACCTGCTGTACGCGAGCAGGCCGCCGCTGCGAATGATCTGCTGCGTGAGCGCGTCGCGTCCCTTGAGAAATTCGTCGATCGGCACTGCTTCTCCCGCGCTCAAACGATCAAGCACGGAAAAGTCAGTGGTGGTGAGAATGCCGATGTTGTCGCAGTTCTGCTGATAGATCCGCTCGAAGCTTTCCGCGACGATCAGCCGGATGCCGGCCGAGAGTTCCGCCAACGGACTCGATTCACGCGACGATCCTTTGCCGTAGCGCTTGCCCGCCACCGTCACCTGGAAGCCGCCGTTCTTCACCGCGTCGCGGCCGATCGGCATGCGCTCGCCGGCCTTGAAGCCGACATACGGAAACTGGCCGAGGCGCTCGTCGTACGTGAGCATGACGGTGACCGGCGTGATCTCGTCGGTGGAGACGTTGTCGCGCAGCGGACCGGCCGTGGCGCGCGTGAAGTTCTCGCCGACGAGTTGCGCCTCGATCACCGCGGGGTCCTGGGACAGGTACAGCACGCGGCCGTCCAGACGAATCGTGTCGCTCATATGCATTCTCCTTGCGGCCACTATACGGCGCGCGCGGGCAATGCCGAAGTGCCGGTGCGGCAACGCAGACCTCTCGTTTGGCGATGATTGGCGCGATCGTGCTGGACACGGTGGTTCGGGCGTTGGCGCGTCACCGCCAGCATACGACAGCCGGCCACCGGCGCAGCTTTGCCCCTGCGGATTCGCCCGCCGTGGCTCGCGTCAACCGCCCTTGCCCAGAAACCCGACCAGCGCCGCCGCGCTCGCACTCAACTGATCGCGCGCCTTGAAGATCATGATGAGGTGGCGCACCGCCCACGCATCGCTCAGAGACAGCAGGCTCACGTCGAGCGCATTTAAATAGAGCAGCCCGACCTGTTCAGGCACGATCGCGATGCCGAGCCCGGCATGCACCATCCGGCAGAGCGCGTCGAGACTGCTGACGCGGATCTTCACATCGAGTTGCCGCCCCGCGCCGGCTGCCTGTTGCGTGAGCAGTTGCGTCAGCGCGCTCTCGCTGCGCAGCCCGACGAAACTGTCATCGAGCAAGTCATTGAAGTTCACGCGTAACGCACCGGCGAGCCGATGGCCGCCCGGCACCAGCACCGCCAGCCGATCCTGCCGGTACGGCACCTGCTCGAACGCCTCGCTGCCCGCCACCGAGTTGCAGATGCCGAAATCCGCCGCGTGTTCACCGACAATCCGCAGCACGTCGGCGCTATTTTCCTCTTCCAGTTCGATCGACACCTCCGGAAACGCGCGCCCGAACGCGGCCACATCTTCCGGCAAAAACTGCACGATCGAGGACAGATTCGCCACCACCCGCACGCGCCCTTTCGCGCCCGACGAAAAGCGCGACAGCTCCGCGCTCATCTGCTCGAGATTGCCGATGATCGCCAGCGCGTATCGCAGCACGGTCTCGCCGACCGGCGTCACGGCGATGCCGCGCGACTGGCGCTGGATCACCGGCAAGCCGATCACCGCCTCGATCTCGGCGATGCGCCGGCTGACCGCGGACGATGCGATGAACTCGCGCTCCGCCGCGCGCGCGATATTGCGCTCCTGGCAGACGGCGACGAACAGGCGCAATGAGGTGAGGTCGAGTTTCTTGAGAAGGTTTTCCATTGTTGCTGCTTCATACGCGGTGAGCTCGAAGAACCCGACAGCGAACCCGGCATCGGCATGAAGGGACCCTGGCAAAAAAGATGGGCAAGTGTAACGCCCTTCTCCAGGCCAGAATGCCTGTCATGCCTGCAACCGGCTTTCGATTCGCTTGTTTGCTGCCTACACTACGCAACGAACATCGTAAGACGCGTCAACGCCGGCGGAACCCGTCCATGCCTGGTTCCCTATAAACCAGAAGAAGTTATCCGGAGACATGACATGACCTCAGTGCAAGGACGCCGGCGCTTTCTCGGCGCGGCGCTATGCGGGGCCGTCACCGCATGCGGCGGTTCCAACGAATTGAACAGTTCGGGCAGCGGCGGCAACACCAATCCGAACGGCCCGGTGCCCGACGCCCAGATCGACGCCGCCCTCGCCCAACTGGACACCCTCGTCAACAACCTGATGACCAGCACCGGCGTGCCCGGCATGTCGGTCGCCGTGGTGCGCAATCTGCGGACGGTCTATGCGAAGGGCTTCGGCACGCGGCTGATCGGCTCGGGCCTTGCGGTCGATGCCGACACGGTGTTCCAGCTCGCGTCGCTGTCGAAGCCGGTCGGTTCGATGGTGGTCGCGCATCAGGTGGGCCTCGGCACGGTCTCGTGGGACACACCGCTGCGCGCGCATCTGCCGTGGTTCACGCTGGCCGATCCGACCGTGAGCGCGCAGGTCACGGTCGGCGACATGTACGCGCATCGCTCCGGCTTGCCCGATCACGCGGGCGATCTGCTGGAAGACATGGGCTACGATCAGACCACCATCCTCGAGCATCTGCGTTATTTGCCGCTGGCGCCGTTTCGCCGGTCGTATTTCTATACGAACTTCGGCCTGACGGCGGGCGCGGTTTCGGTAGCCACCGCGACCGGACTCGATTGGGCGACGCTCTCGGAGCGCACGCTCTACCAGCCGCTCGGCATGGCGAGCACCAGTTCGCGCTACGCGGATTTCATCGCCCGCGCGAACCGGGCGACCGGCCACGTGCAGCGCAACGGCAAATGGGTCGTCGGACTCGGTTCGATGCCCGATGCACAAGCGCCGGCGGGCGGCGTGAGTTCCTCAGCGAACGACATGGCGAAGTGGCTGACGCTGATGCTCGGCCAAGGCGTGTTCAACGGCACGCGCATCGTGGACGCCACGGCGCTGAATGCGGCGATCAGCCAGCAATCGCAGATCCAGCCAGCCGGCAATGGCCAGAACGCGTCCTACTATGGCTTCGGCTTCAACGTCGGCACCACTGCGGCGGGACGCGCGTCGTACAGTCACTCGGGCGCATTCGGCGCGGGCGCCGCGACCAACTTCGTGGTGGTGCCGTCGACGGGCTGCGCGATCGTCGCGCTCACCAATGGCTATCCGCTCGGCGTGCCGGAAACGCTCACTGCCCAGTTCTTCGATATCGTGCAGTTCGGCTCCATCCAGCGCGACTGGTTTGCGGCTTATAGCAACGCGTTTGCGGACCTCAACAAACCGGCCGGCTCGCTCGTCGGCGTGACGCCGCCCGCGGCGCCGCTACCGGCGCGGGCGCTGTCCGCCTATACCGGCACCTACAACAACGATTATTACGGGCCGATCCAGATAACGGCCGCGAACGGCGCGCTGCTCCTGACGATCGGCGCCACGCCATTGCGCCTGCCGCTTTCGCATTGGGACGGCGATACCTTCACCTTCACGCTCGTCAACGAAAACGCCGCGCCGGGGACGATCTCCAAGGTGTCGTTCCTGAGCAATCAGGTGACGCTGGAGTACTACAACGCGGAGGGGCTCGGGACGTTCACGCGTTGATCGTGCCGCGTTCATCTCAGGATGTCGGTTGCCTTGTGCCGCTCGTCCACGCCGTCGATCAGGATCACCGGCCCGCGCGCGTGCCGCGTGCGCAGCGGCAGGATGCGCTGATACGCGTCCGAGCGGTACCAGGCGCGCGCGGCGGCGAGATCGGGGAACGCAATCGCGATCAGATCGCCGTGCCATTCGCCTTCGAGTATCTCGGGGCGTGCGCCATGCACGATGAAATGGCCGTCGAACGGCGCAAGCGTGGCGTCGATGCAATTGAGGTATTCGACGATGTCGTCGCCCAGTTCGACGTCGTGCAGATGGGCAATCGCGTAGGCGGTCATGGCGTGGCTCCTGATCATGAGTGGATGCGGATCGAAAACTTGCATGCCGCTCATGGTCGACTCGGGCGTGACGTGCGTCGATTACCCGTGAGGTAAAAGAACCCGCCGCGTTGTGCGCGAAGCAAGCGCGCCGCAAAAAACGCGGGATGCGCCGCCATGACCCGCTCGACCAGCACGAACTTCGATATCACACCCGCCTTCGCCCCCTCGAAGCCCTCGACCCGCGCCTGTTTCGTTCTCGCAACAGGCGCATCCAATCCTTAGCGTTTGAAGAAAAGCCGTCGCCGCCCTGTTCTGGTCCGGCAATCCCCCTGATTCAAAAGGGCTTTTCGCCGACATGCGGCATTTCATCACTCCACGAAACAAGCTATTGTAAAAAACTTAAAAGACTTTGGAACCGGTTCCATCTATCATCCCGCCGGCAATCCGATGACTGCCGGAACGCAATTGCGCGCTCCAATCTGGTGACTAGAACAACATGCCTTCATCCCCTATTAGCTCTCGCCGTGGCTTTTTACGTACGGCTATCGCTCTGGTTCCGGCCGGCACGCTCGCCGGCTGCGAGGTCAAGCAATCCACGACGGCCTCCGCGCCGGGTTCGAGCGAAAGCGCGAACGCGAACGCGGGCCGCGCGTCCGGCGTGGACTACAAGCCGCATTTCTTCGACGCGAAAGAATGGGCGTTCATCCACGCCGCGGTCGATCGTCTGATTCCGTCGGACAGCGAAGGCCCCGGCGCCGTCGAAGCCGGCGTGCCCGAATTCATCGACCGGCAGATGGATACGCCGTACGCGCACGGCGCGCTCTGGTACATGCAGGGTCCGTTCACGCAGGGCGCGCCCGAACTCGGTTACCAGTTGAAGCTCGTGCCCCGCGATCTGTACCGCCTCGGCATCGCGGCGGTTAACGCGTACTGCACGAAGACCTACGCGCATCCCTTCGATACTCTCGACGCCGCCACGCGCGACACCGTGCTCGGCGCGCTCGAGAAAGGCAAGGTCGATCTGGACAACGTGCCAGCCGCGGTGTTCTTCGGACAACTGCTGCAAAACACGCGCGAAGGCTACTTCTGCGATCCGATCCACGGCGGCAACCGCGACATGGGCGGCTGGAAGATGATCGGCTTCCCCGGCGCGCGCGCCGATTTCATGGACTTCGTCAATCAGAACGGCGCGGCTTATCCGTATGACCCCGTGTCGATCGAAGGAAAGCGCACCTGATGTCTACTCAAACCAAACCGCACGTCGACGCGGTGATCGTCGGCTTCGGCTGGACCGGTGCGATTCTCGCGAAGGAGCTCACCGAAGCCGGCCTCAAAGTGGTCGCGCTCGAACGCGGCGAATACCGCGACACCTATCCGGACGGCGCGTATCCGAACACGATCGACGAGTTGACTTATAACGTCCGCAAGAAGCTGTTCCTCGATCTCTCGAAGACCACCGTGTCGATCCGTCATGCGCCGAACGATACCGCCCTGCCGTATCGCCAGTTGGCCGCGTTTCTGCCGGGCGAAGGCGTCGGCGGCGCGGGTCTGCACTGGTCGGGCGTGCACTTCCGCATCACGCCGGAAGAATTGCGCCTGAAGAGCCACTACGAGGAACGCTACGGCAAGCGCTTCATTCCCGAAGGCATGACGATTCAGGATTACGGTGTCAGCTATGACGAACTCGAACCGCATTTCGACTTCGCCGAGAAGGTGTTCGGCACCTCGGGCCAGGCGTACAAAGTCAACGGCAGGATAGTCGGCGACGGCAACATTTACGAAGCACCGCGCAGCGACAACTTCCCGCTCGCCGCCCAATTGAACACGTATTCGGCGGAGCGTTTCGGCAAGGCCGCGCGCGAACTCGGGCTGAATCCGTACCGTCTGCCATCGGCGAATACATCGGGTCCGTACACCAACCCGTATGGCGTGCAGATGGGCCCGTGCAATTTCTGCGGATTCTGCAGCGGCTACGCGTGCTACATGTATTCGAAGGCATCGCCGAATCTGAACATTCTGCCCGCGCTGAAACAGTCGCCGAACTTCGAGTTGCGCTCGCGCTGCCACGTGCTGCGCGTCGAACTCGACGACACGAAAAAGCGCGCCAAGGGCGTGACGTATGTCGATCCGGCGGGCAACGAAGTGTTCCAGCCGGCCGATCTCGTGATCGTCGCGGCGTTCCAGTATCACAACGTGCATCTGCTTCTGCTCTCGGGTATCGGCAAGCCGTATGACCCGATCTCGGGCGAAGGCGTGGTCGGCCGCAATTTCGCGTATCAGAACCTCTCGACCATCACCGCGTTCTTCGACAAGGACACGTTCACCAATCCGTTCATTGGCGCGGGCGGCAACGGCGTCGCGGTCGACGACTTCAACGCCGACAACTTCGATCACGGCCCGCTGGGTTTCGTCGGCGGATCGCCATTGTGGGTGAACCAGGCGGGCACCAAACCTGTTAGCGGCATCGCCACGCCGGCCGGCACGCCGAATTGGGGCACCGACTGGAAGAAGTCGGTGAAAGACCACTACGCGCACACCATTTCGATGGACGCGCACGGCAGCAACATGTCGTACCGCGACGTGTTCCTCGACCTCGATCCGACCTACCGCGATTCATACGGCCAGCCGCTGTTGCGCATGACCTTCGACTGGAAGGACAACGACATCAAGATGGCGCGCTACGTGACCGGCCAGATGCACAAGATCGCGCAGCAGATGGGCCCGAAATCGATCAACGTCTATACCCGCGAATTCGGCGCGCACTTCGATTCGCGCCGCTATCAGACCACTCACCTGGTAGGCGGCGCGGTAATGGGCACCGATCCGAAGACGAGCGTACTGAACCGCTACCTGCAAAGCTGGGACGTGCACAACGTGTTCGTGATGGGTGCCTCGGCGTTTCCCCAGGGCATCGGCTATAACCCGACCGGCCTCGTCGCGGCGCTGGCTTACTGGTCGGCGCGGGCGATCCGCACGCAGTATCTGAAGAACCCCGGGCCGCTGGTGAGCGTATGACGAAGAAGATCGATATCCAACGCCTCACGCAGGCGATGAAACGCGTGGGCGCGGCGGCCGTGCTGGGCATGACCGCACTTGCCGCACACGCGGCGGCGCCACACAGCCAGAACGACGCCACGCTGATCGCGCACGGCGAGTATCTCGCGCGGGCCGGCGATTGCATCGCGTGTCATTCGACGCCCGCAGGCAAGCCTTTCGCCGGCGGCCTGAAATTCGACACGCCGATCGGCGCGATCTACTCGACCAATATTACGCCGGACCGCAACACCGGCATCGGCTCGTGGACCTTCGTGCAGTTCGATCGCGCGGTGCGTGCGGGCGTGAAGCCGAACGGCGACACGCTGTATCCGGCCATGCCGTTCCCATCGTATGCACGCCTGAGCCAGGACGACATGCACGCGCTGTATGCGTACTTCACGCAAGGCGTCGCGCCGATGAATCAGAAGAACAAACCGGTCGATATCGTCTGGCCGCTGTCGATGCGCTGGCCGCTCGGCATCTGGCGTCACCTGTTCGCGCCCGAGCCGGTTTCGTTCGACGCGAAGCGTTACGCCGATCCTGTGATCGCGCGTGGCGCGTATCTCGTGCAAGGGCTCGGCCATTGCGGCGCGTGCCACACGCCGCGCGCGGTGACGATGCAGGAACGCGCATTGAGCGACCTCGACGGCCCGGCGTTTCTCGCAGGCGGCGCGACGATCGACGGCTGGATTCCGTCGAGCCTGCGCGGCAATCCGCGCACCGGCATCGGCGCGTGGAGCGAAGCCGATCTCGTGCAATTCCTGAAGACCGGACGCACGCAGCACAGTGCGGCCTTCGGCGGCATGACGGACGTCGTGCAGCACAGCATGCAGCACATGAGCGACGCCGATCTCACTGCGATCGCGCGCTATCTGAAGACGCTGCCGTCGACCGATCCGCAGGAAACGCCGTACGCGTACGACGACACGGCCGCGCGCGCCCTGCGCATGGGCGACGCCACCGCGCCGGGCGCAGCCGTCTATCGCGACAACTGCACGGCCTGCCACCGCAGCGACGGCCGCGGCTACACCCGAGTGTTTCCGGCACTAGGCGGCAATCCGGTTGTGCAGGGCAAGGACGCCACCTCGCTGATTCACGTGCTGCTCACCGGCAGCACGCTCGAAGGCACGAAGACCGCGCCCTCCTCGTTCACGATGCCGGCCTTCGGCTGGCGTCTGAACGATCAGGAGGTCGCGGACGTGACGAACTTCGTGCGCACCAGTTGGGGCAACACCGGTTCGACGGTCAGCGCGACGGATGTCGCCAAAGTCCGCAAGACCGTCACGGTGCACGCGCCCGACATGCCGCCAGGCGCTGCGCTGAGCCACTGATCGTACGCGGCCTCGCGTGACGCGTCCCACTCAAGGGACGCGTCACAAGCATGGCAAGCGCCGCTGCGCACACCCTTCCCCTGCTTCACGTAGTCCGCCCCGTTGGTCAGGAGCGGGCATCAGTGCGCGCGGAAAAAGAGAGATCGCCATCCAGGCGACTTGAGATAGAAGTTCCAACCAGGCTATGAATACGATGAAAAAGCAATGGATTGCCGCCCCCCTGTTGATGTCGTTCGCCGGCATTGCGTCCGCGCAAAGTTCCGTCGCGCTGTACGGCATCGTGGATGCGGGCATTTCGTACCGCAGCAACGAGCGCACCGGCACCATCGGCAACTATAGCGGCCACTCGAACGTCGCCGTGACGAGCGGCAACCTCTCCGGCAGCCGCTGGGGCATCAAGGGTCAGGAGGACCTGGGCGGCGGCTGGAACGCATTGTTCCAGCTCGAGGACGGCTTCGATATCACGAACGGCAAGACCGGCCAGAACGGCGGCCTGTTCGGCCGTCAGGCGTACGTGGGGATCGGCAGCAAGCAGTACGGCACGATCACGCTGGGCCGCCAGTACACCTCGCTGAACGACTTCGTTTCGCCGGTTGCCCCGGTGGCGATGGTCGGCGGTTACGGCGCGCATCCGGGCGATATCGACGATCTGGATCAGACCGCGCGCGTCAACAACTCCATCAAGTATACGAGCGCGAACTATGCGGGCTTCACGTTCGGCGCGCTGTACGGTTTCGGCGGCCAGCCCGGCAGCCTGAAGCAGCAGAACACCTGGAGCGTGGGCGCCGCCTACGGCAACGGCCCGTTGCATGTGGGCGTCGGCTACGAACGCTCCGACAACAGCAAGACCGGTACGCAGGATACGACTTACGGCAAGTGGAACGGCACGGACGACGGCCTGTTCAATTCATCGATCAACGAAGGCTACGCCAGCGCGCAATCGCAACAGATCATCGCGACGGGCGCGACGTACGATTTCGGGCCGGCGATCGTCGGCGTGAATTACAGCAACGTGCAATACCGATCCGGCGCGGACTCGCTGTTCAAGGGACACGCCACGTTCAATATCGCGGGCGTGTTCGGACAATGGACGATCCGTCCCGCCGTGCAACTGTTCGCGGGTTACAGCTACACGCGCGGCGGCGGAGTGGATGGCGTGGATGAGCGCGCGCAATATCACAACGTGACGCTCGGCGGGCAGTATGCGCTGTCCAAGCGTTCGACTGTCTATCTGATGGGCGGTTACCAGCACGCGTCGGGCGGCACGCTGGATGCGCTCGGCAATCCGGTCGCGGCTACCGCATCGGTTAGCGACAAGGGTAATGGCCACTCGTCGGCCGCGCAGTCGCAGGCGATTGTCAGCATCGGTGTGCGGCATAAGTTTTAAAGCATTAACGCGGCGCTACGGTTCGACGGTGGCTGCAGCGGCGGCTTTCCGATTGAGCTAGCGCTGCGACTGCGGCGCCGCGTCGAGCATCTCCAGATGACGCGCTTCGGTTTCGTCGTCGGCGGGGAACATGCATTCGAGGCGCAACTCCTGCGCTGCGATCGTCTGCGGCGTGCCTACAGTCGCGATCATCGAGAAATACTTCATGACGCGGCCGTTTTTGACGAAGCCGATCGGGATCACCGGCATGGCCGCCACCGATGCGGCTTCGGCTTTGGCGGCCAATTCGGGACGCTCCGCCTCCCTGTTCTCTTGCACATCCGGATACGCACGCAACGCGTCGAGCAACTCGCGCGTCCGATCATCGATCACGCGGCCCACCGACTCGCGGTAGACCCGCTGAATCAGACTGTCCGCCACAGTTTGCCAGTCGCTCACGAAAGGGCGCATAGCGTCCGGATCGAACACAAGATGCAGCATGTTGCGCGGCCCTTTGCGCGCCGCCATGTCGATGAAGCAATTGAAAAAGCGTGGCGCCGCGTCATTGGTCATCAGAACGTTCCAGTAGCGGTCCATGACCAGGGCCGGAAACGGTTCATGCTGACGCAGCATGCGTCCGAGCGCATTCGTGACGCTTTGCATTTCCTGTGCATTCCAGGCGGCGTCGGCATACATCGGCGCGTAGCCTGCGGCCAGCAGCAGCGTGTTACGTTCGCGCAGAGGGATATCGAGTGCCTGCGCGATATCCATCAGCATCTGGCGGCTGGGCACGCTGCGTCCGCCTTCGATGAAGCTGATATGCCGCTGTGAAACGCCCGCATTGAACGACAGGTCCAGTTGGCTAATGCCGCGCACGTCTCGCCAGTGACGCAACAGGACGCCGAGATCGCTCGGTGGCGTTTTTTTGACTGGGTTCGCAGGATTCATCGTGTGTTCCTGTCCGCATGACGATATAGATAAGGGGTTCGGCGAGCGCAGGTCGGCCGAACTCGTCGGTCAGCATACTCGCTAGCGCTGACCGCGCGTTCCCTTCCGAGATCAAGCCGTCCAGGCGTAGACCTGAAACTGCGCTTCCAACGGCGGTTGCGTGATGCTGCCCACGTAGTTCGTGATCGTCGAGGCCGCCGCCACCGCGAGCACTTCGAGTACCTGATCGCGGCGGAAACCGGCTTCGAGAAATGCGCTCACGTCGCGCTCGTCGAGATGGCCGCGCTTCTGGACCGCGGTTTTCGTCAACGTGGCAAGCGCGGCATGTTGGCGGTCCGCAGGCGCGCGGCCTGCGCGAAGCGCTTCGACATCGGCGGGCGCGAGTCCCTCGTTCAACGCCAATGCGGTGTGAAATGCGACCGCCCACGTGCATGCATTGGTGACGGCGTTCGTCAGCAACAGCGTTTGTATCTGCGCTTCCGTGAACGTGCCTGAGTGGACTTTCTGAAACAGGTTGATGAACGCGCCGATCAGCACGGGCGATTCGGCCATGGCGCCCGCGATGTTGGGGATGAAGCCAAAGGTCTGCTGGAGTTGGCGCAATACCGGTTTGGATTGTTCCGGTGCGGAGTCGATGGTGTGAACCTGAAACGTCGACATGATGTGTCCTCGATAGTGAACGGGGTTCGGGGTGAACCGCGCGACAACCGAAGATTAGGCGTGGGGGTGAGGGTCGGCAATTACCTTGGATGTAATAGAAACGGCGCGGCGAGGGAACGCACGCGCCAATAAAACGGCCGGGTGCGTCAGTCGCAACCCGGCCCATGGCATCACAAAAACTTCAAATCAGAACCGGTGAATAATCCCCACCCCCACCGCTACCTGACTGCCTGACGAAGACGGCGTCGAGTTATACCCATCGCCGATCGTCGCCGTGGCGTCGATGATCTGCCCCGCGCCATTGGTGCCCAGTGTCTTGCCCTTCGCCTTCTGATACGCCTCC
The DNA here is from genome assembly GCF_046028095.1 of Paraburkholderia phytofirmans. Taxonomy (GTDB): domain Bacteria; phylum Pseudomonadota; class Gammaproteobacteria; order Burkholderiales; family Burkholderiaceae; genus Paraburkholderia; species Paraburkholderia phytofirmans_A. The sequence goes on along the minus strand of NZ_JAQQDJ010000003.1, from coordinate 607,724 downwards.
AGCGCGTACAGACCCGTGCGCTTGGACAACGAGTAGTACTGGGACAGGTTGAACTGGTGATATTGCGCGTTGTCGTCGATGCCGTTCGCGCGCGTCGCACGCGTGTAGCTATAGCCCGCGCCGAAGTCCCAGGCGATCGCCGGCTTCCAGTGCAGCACCAGACCACCGGTGTTCCAGATCTGCGTATCATGGAACTTCGAACCCGTGCCCGGAATGTACTGCACGTTCGAATACGTGGCCGAGATATCCCAGGCACTATTGAACGTGTAGCCGCCGCCCACCGCAAACCGTTGCTGCGCCTGCGCGGTCTGATAGCCGTTAGTCAGCGCGGAGACGCCGATCTGCGAGCCGCCGTTGGTGGTGGTTGAATCCGCGCCCCACGCACCGCCACCCAACGTCGAGTTGTTGATCCGCGAGAAGCCGACCGCAAGGCCCACCGGACCCATTGCATACTGCACCGCCGTCGACCACGTCGAACCACGGTTCGTGCTGCCCGCCACACCGCCCAGCGAATACGAGCCGCTCGCCGTCAAACCATAGAACTTCGGCGACGTGTACTCCAGCGTGTTGTTCGCGCGGTAGATCGTGTCGAGGCCGTCGATATCGCCCGGATGCGCGCCGTAGTAGCCGGTGATCCAGGTGGTCGGGCTGTACGGCGAGAGCAACTGGTAATACGACGCGTACTGCCGGCCCGCGGTGAAGGTACCGTACGCGGGATTCGTCACGCCGACCCATGCCTGGCGGCCGAACATCGCGTTGGTGTATTGCTGGCCGCCCGTCGCCGAATTGAAACCGGACTCGAGCTGAAAGATCGCCTTCGTGCCGCCGCCCAGGTCCTCGCCGCCCTTCAGGCCGAAGCGGCTGCCGGCCCATACGCCGGGCGTCATCTTGACATCCGATTTGCCGCCTTTGGTCGAGCCGAGCGTCGACTGATTGTTGGTGTACGACAGGCCGTTGTCGACGATACCGTACAAGGTCACGCTGCTTTGAGCAAAAGCCGGCACGGCGGCTGCAATCGCCGCGCCGAACAGCACGGCGTCGACACGTCTGATACTTTTTTTCATGCTCCAGATCTCCAATTGCTACGTCTTTTGTTGAAATACTTTTTTTGCCGGCGCCCTGGCTATTGCATGGCCTGTTGCAGCCGCCGTTTCACCGTCAAGGCCAACGGCACGGTGAAGAAGATGTGCGACATGAATCCGCCGATGATCACCGCCGGGTCGTAATAGTTCGGATGGTTGTCGGAAGCGATCATGATCGCCACATGCATGGCGATCCACGCCAGCACCGCGTAGAACAACGCCACCAGCGTCGCTTCATAGCCGCGTCGGCAGAAGTACGGCCACATGGCCGCGAACAGCACGCCCCACGCGCTCGCGAAGACGAAGTGAATCGCGGTGCCCACCACATACGCCCAGATCCCGAGCGACGCCTGCACCTCCTTGCCGAATACGAGGCCGGTCGCGTTGCGAGGAATGCCGGCGAGCGGCATCATGTGCTGCGCGCCCACCCACACGAGCGCCTCATAAATCCAGATGACCACGGCGCCGATCAAGCCACCGGTCACGCCGGCGCGAATCATCGCCGCGCGACTCGGCCATGCCGATTGCGAAGCGGCCAACCTGCCGGCGAGTTCCGCTCCGCTCACGCTGAAATTGCCACTCATGTCTCTCTCCTTGAAACGCGTCTCACATCAGGGATGCCGTACGGACAGCAGCGCGCGAAGTCTCGCAAGACGCTTTGTGCTGCGCGGGAACCGCTCGTCGATCGGATAAGCCGCCGTCAGCAGCGAGGAATCCGTGACAACCGCCTTGGGATCCGAAGATAAGAATCGTGCGGGTTTGTAGAAAGTGCGGGTAAACCTGATACGAGCGAAGAAATAACGCCAAAAACGGCTCGAATTGCAGGTTTCGGGCGGTCAAAGCGGCGCGGCAACCCGCGCGGCGCATGGCCTCGTCGGTATCCCGAGCGCGTGCGGACGGTCTTAGTCCGAGTTTCCGCTCCGCTACTCGCAATAAACAAAACAGATGACACTGAAACGAAGTCGCAAGCCTCTCGAGAAGCGTGGTGAAGCGCCGTTTGCATGGCTATACTTGACGGCGTCCAACGAGTCGACAGCAATGAACGAGACCACCCAACAGGCGATTGTCCAGACCCTACGCGAGAAAATTCTGGCGGGCGAACTGTCGCCCGGCCAGCGGCTCGTCGAAGCGCAGCTCGCGCAATGGCTCGGCGTATCGCGCACGCCGCTGCGCTATGCGCTGAGCGTGCTGTCATCGGAGGGGCTGCTGGATCGTTCCGGCGGGCGCGGTTATGTCGTGCGCCGCTTCAGCGTCAATGACGTGCTGAACGGCATCGACGTGCGCGGCGTGCTCGAAGGTCTCGCCGCGCGCTCAGTCGCGGAGAGCGGCGTGGTCCCGGCGCTGGCTGCCTCGCTCGATGAGTGCCTGCGCGAAGGCGACGAGATCTTCGCCAAGGGGCGTCTGAACCAGGGCGACGACGTGCGCTACGCCGCCATGAACGGGAGCTTTCATGCGCTCATCGTCGAGGCCGCGCAAAACATGGCCGTGAGCGCGGCCTTGAGCCTGAACGACAAGATCCCGTTTGTCTCGCCCGCCACGGTCGCCTTCGACGAATCCGCCAGGGAGCGCCAGTTCATGATGCTGATGTACGCGCATCGCCAGCATCATGCGATTGCGGACGCGTTGAAGAAAGGCGAAGGCGCGCGCGTGGAAGCCTTGATGAAGGAACACACGCACATTTCGAAGGAAAGCCTGAACCTGTCGCTGCCCACGCTGCATCTGATCGCGGGCGCGGCATGACGAGCGCCACGACGTCCTCCGTCGGCAACCCGGCATCGGCCAGGGCGCCGTCGTCTTCGGGCGGCAAGGAGTTACTCAACCTCGCGCAGTTGCGCGCGTTTCGACTCGTCGCCGATATGGGTAGCGCGACGCGTGCCGCCGCCGCGTTGTTCCGCGCGCAATCGGCGGTCACGCGTTCCGTGCAGGAGTTGGAGTCCGCGCTCGGCGAGCCGCTCTTCGATCGCGGCCCGTCGGGCATGCTGCCGACTCCCGTGGGACGCGCCGTGCTGCAGCGCTGCGAACGGATTTTCGCGGAGCTGGAAGAACTCGCGCACTGGTGCGGCGCGCGGCAGGCGCGCCGCCGGCCCGCCGCGGAAGGCGCATTGCCGGCCTATCTGCTCAACACGCGGCGGCTGCAGCTGTTCGTGGCGCTGGCGCGGCACCGGCACATGCCGAGCGCCGCGAAGACCTTCGGCATCAGCCAGCCCGCTGTGAGCACCGCGATTCGCGTGCTGGAAAGCGGCTCGGGCCTGAGTCTGTTTCATCGAAGCCCGCGCGGCATTCTGCTCACCACCGAAGGCGAAACGTTTCTGCTGCACGTGCGCCGCGCGCTGAACGAACTACGTCACGTGCCCGACGATATCGCCGCATTGCACGGCAAAATCCAGGGCTCGGTGACGGTCGGCGCGCTGCCGCTCGGCCGCACGCTGATCCTGCCCAAAGCGATCGCGCGCATGACCTCGGAAAATCCGGGCGTGCGGGTCGTCACCGACGAAAGCAGTTACGAAGCGCTCGTCGCGGGTCTGCGCGCGGGCGACATCGACTTCATTCTCGGCGCGCTGCGCGATAACGACGCCAGCAGCGGCCTGAAGAACGAGCGCCTGATGTCGGAAGACATGGTGGTGCTGGTGCGCCGCGATCATCCGCTTGCGCAGGCGCGCAACCTGACCATCATGGATTTGCGCGACGCGCAGTGGATCGTGCCGCGCAGCCACGCGCCGGCGCGCGCGCTGTTCGAAGCGCAGTTCAAGCGCATGAAAGTGAAGCCGCCCATGCCCACGGTCGAAACCGCGGACCTCGCGGTAATTCGCGGTCTTCTGTTCGGCACCGACATGGCCGCCGCGCTATCGGCGCAGCAATTGCATCATGAGGTGCAATCCGGGCAACTGGTGGTGCTCGACGTGCAGTTGCACAACACCCGGCGCGAGATCGGCCTGACCGTGCGCGCAACGGGCACGCCCTCGCCTGCCGCGCGCGCATTGATCGATGCGATTCGCCTCTCGGTGGTCGATGTGACGCGCACGATCAGCATCGCTGCGAGTTAGTCGCGGTGGACGCGTGCGATCGTCTGAACGCTTAATCCGGCAGACCGTCGAAGAAAACGCGCCAGTCGAATGGCGTGGCTAACGAGCCGTAGTCGATACCACCTTCCTGCATCGCATCCACGATGTTGTCCTGCAGGCGCGCGCACGCGTCGCTCATGAACGGCGTGATGCCGGCTTCTTCCAGCGTCTGCGAGACTTCGCGCATTTCCGCCGCGCGCCGCCGGCCATGTTCCGCGACGCGGCTGATCAGATAGCCGGGCACGTCGGCGTCGGCACGCATCTTCGTGAACGTTTCGGCCAGCGAGGCCAGCACGATCGACTCGGCGTCATAGTGCCGTGCGGCGCGCAAGCACTCCACGGTCAACGCCTCGATGCCTTTGATCATCACGCTGCGGCACATCTTCGCGGCCGACGCCACGCCGACCTTTTCCGACACCGCGCGCACATCGAGGCCCAACGGCGTGAGCAGAGCCGCCACGCGCACGGCCTCGGCGCCACCGAGCAGCATCGGCACCGCGAGACCATAAGGCGGCACGGGCGCCATCACGGCGGCCTCCACATACCGCGCGCCGGCGTGCTCGATACAAGCTTGCGCGTGCTGCTTGGTGGTCGGCGACACCGAGTTGATGTCGAGGTAGATTTGCTCCGGCTCGATGCAGCTCGCGACCGCTTGCGCCACTTCGAGATCGGCTTGCGCGGTCACCGCGGAGACGATGATCTGCGCGCGCCCAATGGCACTCGCCAGCGTATCGCCGACGCGAACGCCCGCGGCCTGCGCCTTCTCACGCAGCGCGTCGCGCCGCAGGTCGAACATCGACACCTGCACGCCTTTCGCGGCCAGCGCCCAACCGAGTATTCCGCCGGCCTCGCCGAAGCCGACGAATGCAATGCGTTCAAGATCGTTCATGGCCGCGTTTCCCACACCGTCGCAACAAGCGAGCGGATTTCAATGCACATGAGATTCGCGCGATATCCGTTCTGTTTGCGTAGAGCGATTGCTACGCCTGAACGCCTCACGAGATCGCAACTATGCGCCGTCACCGACTGCGTTCGCTTGCCTTTCATTTGCACCTCGCCACTGTTCGCTACGTGAGAGTGATCATTGTAGGATCCGAAAGCGCGAACGAAGCACCAAAGGTGCGCGCAATGTCATCCAATCTGTTTATCGACAACGCAGAACCGACAACGCAGACCGCGGCATGCGTCCGATTTCCTTAATAACCTGCGAAGAGCCGCATGTGTTCCAACGCCGTCAGCAAAGGTGCGGTCTACGTCACGTAGCATAGGGATCAGCGCGATATATAAAACCCGGCCGTGACACAGTGAGCGGCAATTACCCGACAATTGAGGCCGCGACGACTCTGGCCGAAGCCGTCGCCCTTCTCATCGTCCGGAGACCAACAATGAATAAACGCAATTTCCTGACCAGCGCTGCTCTGCTGGGCGTGACGGCTGCGCCTGCTTTCAGCAGCCAGCGCGCCCGGAAAGAAGCCTGTGCGGCATCGCCCGTCGTTCTGACGATCACCGGCGCGATCAAGCGCCACAATCGCGGCGCGCTCGATCCTGCATTCGACCAGTTGCTCGCCAGGCATCAGGTGAAGTTCTCCGAAGCGTACGCCGTCGATTTCGCTTCGCTCGCCGGCATGCGGGCGGTGACGATCAAGCCCACTACCGAATACGATTCCCGTCAGCACACGTTAAGCGGCCCACTGCTCACGAATGTGCTCGAGCACGTCGGCGCGCCCAGCGCGGGCAGCACGCAAATCGTCATGCACGCAGTGGACGGCTACGCAGTCGCGACGACGCTCGACAAGGTGCGCGCCTATCAATTCATCGTGGCGACGCAGATGGACGGCAAGCCGCTGCCGCTCGGCGGAGTCGGTCCGCTGTGGGCTACCTACGACGCGGACAACATCCCTCAGTTGTCGAGCAAGCCGCTCAAGGACCGCTTCGAACTTTCGCCCTGGGGCTTGTATCATCTGCAGGTAACCGAGGCTTAAATGCTGAAGTACGCGGATGGCCGGGAATCAAGGCGCACGTGGCCGCGTACAAGACCCGCTCACTGCGTGCTGCCTCAGAACAAATGATGAATCCCGGCAAGAACCACCGTCTGCCGCCCACCTGACGCAGCCCCAATCCCAAGCGTATTCGCCACCGCGCCGCCGCCCGCGGTCTCGAACATCAGGTCAGCGTAAAGCTGCGTCGTCTTCGACAACGAATACACGTTCGCCACCGTGAATTGCGTCCAGCGGTGCCCGTCGAGCGTCGCGGTCCAGGCTCCGGCCGCGACTTCCTCGGCCGGCGTCAGCCGCAGATTGGCGCCGCCGTCGAAGCTGCGAAAATGCTCGCTGCCGCCATTCGCGGCGATCCGCACATCGGTGGCGAGCGCATGCAGCGTCACCCGTTCGAACCGGTACGATCCGCCGACGCCCATGTCGCGCACCTGTTTTGCGTTGAAGGTCGCGCCGGGTGCGAGCGTCTGCCCTTCGAACGAAGTCAACCCGAGCCCGTTCGACAGCGGCAGCAAACGGTCGCGATACTCGGAATACGCCGCCACCAGTTTGAGCGGACCATTCGTATAGTTGGCGCCGAAGCTGATGGTCCGCCCGTTGGTATTGCTGGCCGCCGCGCCGGGAAATCCATAGAGCGCGCCGAGCGTCAGGCCGCTATAGCTGGCGCTTTTCCATTTCACCGTGCTCGACAACTGCACGGGCAAGGTGCTGCCGAGACCATCCAGATTGCCGGGGTGAAACGCGGAGAAGTCGCCGAGTAGTTGTCCCGTCGAGACCGAACCGAGCCAGTCGAAATTCCAGTCGGTCTGACGGCCGAGCGTCACCGTACCGAACAGCGAATCGGATAGTCCCACGTACGCCTGGCGATTGAAGAACGTCGTGCTGCTCGCGGAGGCGCCGGTCGTCGTGACGAAACCGCTCTCGAGTCTGAACACGACCGAACGGCCCGCGCCGATATCCTCCACACCCTGAAGGCCGAAGCGATCGGCCTGCAGGGTGCCCTGCTCCGCGATATAAGCCGATGAGCCGTGCAGATTGCTCACATAACCGAGGCCTGCGTCGAGACTGCCGTACAGCGTGACACTGCTCTGCGCAAAAACCGTCGAGGAAACGACGAGCGCAGCCGAGCCCGCGACGCGCGTCGCGAGGAAAGCGATTTTGATTTTCATGGCGTGTGGTGAAACGTTGGAAGGAAAACTGCGTGGGCGTGGAAAAGCCGAAATCAGACGGTTTGCACTTTCTCCGCCGGTGCGAGGCGCCATGCGCCGAACACCAGATTGACGACGATCGCCGTGAGCGTGCCCGCGGCCATGCCGTTGCCCAGCACGATCTGCAACGAGCCGGGAAACGCCGCATAAACATTCGGCACCAGCACGGGTATCAGTCCCATGACGAGCGCCGCGGCCAGCGTGTACTGATTGCCGCGCACATGCAGGTCGACCTTGCCGAGCAGATTGATGCCCATCACGCCGATCATCGCGAAGACGATCAACGCGGTGCCGCCGACCACCGGCGCGGGAATCGCGTAAGCAAAGCGTCCGAGCGGCGCGAACAGCGCGATGAGCATCAGCATGGCGCCCGCCGTCGCGGTGACGTAGCGCGAACGCACGCCCGTGGTTTGCACGACGCCGATATTCTCCGCGCTGGTGATGATGAGCGAAGTGCCCAACAGCGCGCCGATTAATGACGCCAGCGCATCGCCGCGAATCGTGCGCGGCACGTCGCGGCGCATGTCGATCTTCCGGCCGGTGATCTCGCCGACGGCCACCGTCTGCCCCGTCGCTTCAGCCATCGAGATCACGCTGAAGATCAGCATAGGCAGCGCGGCCAGCACGTCGAAGCGCGGCATGCCGAATGGCAGCAGCGTTGGCAGCGTAAAAAGCGGCCCGCTCCACAACCCATTGGTCGGCATCAAGCCCATCGCCCAGCCGGCGAATGTGCCGGCGGCAAGACCTAGCAGCACCGCTAGCCGTCCCACCGTGCCCTTGAAGAGACGCGCCACCGCGAGCGTGGCCACGATCGTGAGCAGCGCAAGTCCAAGCGATTGGGGCCGGGCGAAACCCGGCGTGCCCGGCTGTCCGACCACGATACCGGCATAGATTCTGATCAGGCTCACCGATACGAGCAAAAGCATCGTGCCCACCACCACGCGGGGAAAGAACCGCAAGCAGCGCGCGAATACCGGCAGCACGATCCAGTAGAACAGACTGGTGAGAATGGCGGCGCCGGCCGCCGTGCGCAAATCCGTTTGCGTCGCGATGACGGCGAACAGCATCGCGGGCGCGCCGCCCGGCACCATCACGAAGGGCAGACGCGCGCCGATCGATCCCGCACCAAGCGATTGCAATAGCGTGCCCGCGCCGCACACGAAGAAAGTCGCGCCGATCAGGTGCACGGTCATGTCCGATGGCAGCGACAACATGCGCGACACCAGAAACACCGCGGTGACGGGCGAAGCGGCCATCGACAGCACATGTTGCAGGCCGAACAGCACGAGCTGCCACGCGGGCAGGCGCGCGTCGACGCTATGAATGGCGGGTTCTGGATTCACGTTATCCTCGCAGTTTGAAGCGCAATGAAGCGCGGCCGTTACGCGCGCAACCACGGCAATTGTTCGCGGCTGTAGCGGAACGTCTGAAACACGCTGTTCAACTGGCCCGGACCGGTTTTACGCGCCGCTTCATCCGGGTATTCGCCGAACCACGGAATCACGTATTCCCACACCACTTCCCCGGCCGGCGTCACTTCGAATAAACGCCCCGTGGCCGACTCGGTAATGTGCGTATTGCCGTTCGAGAGGCGCTGCGCGTTGCCCATGAACGCGCTGTAGAACATGTTCACCATGTCGTCCGCGTATGACCACACCACTTCATGGCTAACAGGATCGATCTCCAGCACTCGCGAGAACACCACGTGCGCGCCAGCGCGGAAATTGCCGTTGTCGAAGGTGAGAATGTTGCCGTTGGCGAGCGCCACCGGCGCATGTTGATGCGAAACCACGCTCGGTGGAATATGCATTTTCACGGCGCCCGTTTGACGATCGACCGCGATGATGCCGGACGTGGTGCGCAAACTCATCAGCACCTGGCCCTGCGCGTTCACACCGAGCCCATTCACGAGCGGCCAGTGATAGCGGCCGAAGCCGGGCGCAATAGGAAAGTCCTTGGGATTCAGATGCTCCCAGGCCTTCCATTCCCATACAAGCTCGCCCGCTCGATTCACTTCGCGGATCACGTCGCCGTACATCACTTCTTCGGGACCATGCGCGGTGCCACCCGGCACCCGATCCGCGAAACCTGCGGGCACTGGCGCGCATGCGGCATAGAGCAGATTGCCGTTCGGCAGCCACTGCGCGTCATGGTGATGGGCCGGGTCTTCGTAACGCCAGACGACTTCGCCTTGCGGCGTGACCTCGTAGAAATCGCCGCCATGCCACATCGACCACGGTGCATAGCGGTCTTCCGAGCCCGCATGATTGCCGTTGTAGCCGAGATTGCCGTTGGGCAGAATCACCGCGTGACGGCCGGGACGCACCGGCATCTGCCATTCGTGCACGACCTCGCCGCCGATATCCACGAGATACACGCGCCCGCCTGCTGTCTGCGGCGCGATCAGCGTGTAGCCGCCGGCGGACAGTTTCGGGTCGTGAGCAATGAGGCCGACGCCGCGGCGGCGCTGGGTAATTTGGTCGACTGTGGTGGTCACGATTCGCTCCGTTAAGATGGTGGAACAAATCTAGGCCATTCGTTGCGTCAGGAAAATCTGATTGTTCTATACGGGCCGTTCGACAAAATTATACAGTCCAGTCATGCGTCCAATATCACAGACATTCCGCTGTTTCGACGAGGTAGTCAGACGCGGGTCGATCCGAAAGGCGGCGGAATCGCTGCATCTGACCGCTGCCGCAGTGCACCAGCAAATCCTCAATCTGGAGGAGCAGGTCGGCTCGCCGCTGTTCGACCGCTTGCCGCGCGGCATGCAGCTCACCACCGCCGGCGAGATCATCATTGCGGCAGTGCGGCGCGGCCAGCGCGATTTCGACAACGCCATGACGCAGGTTGAAGATCTGCGCTCGCTGCGGCGCGGGCATGTCAATCTGGCGGTGTCGCCGTCGTCGGCCGAGCAATTGGTGCCCGATGCTATCCAGGCCGCGATGGAACGCTATCCGGGCGTGACCTACAGCGTGCGTTCGGGCAACGGCGAGAGCATCCTGAAGTGGGTGGAGACCGGCGAGGCCGACATCGGCTACGGCCTGCGCCGCAAGCCGCCGCCAGGCGTCGTGGAGGTGCGCGCGTTCGCGCAGTATCTCGGGCTGGTCACGCCGCCGGGGCATCCGCTCACGAAACTGCAGAAGCGTCCACGCCTGCGCGAATGTCTCGACTACCCGCTCATCCTGATGACGCCGGACACCGAACTGCGCGCCATGGTGGACCAGATCGATCACCGCGAAAGACGCAAGGCGCGTCCTCTGGTGGAAACCAGTTCTGTTTCGATGGTGCGACGGCTCGTAGCGGACGGCGTCGGCATCGGATTTCTGATTGCGGAGAACGTCGCCGAAGACGTCACCGAGCGCAAGCTGGCATGGACACCGCTCGCCGATGCAGGCGCCCAATCGTTCAGCTGTCTGTATCAGCGCTCGGATCTGACGAGCACCGTCGCGATGAGCATGTTTCTGCAGTTCCTCGGCCAGGCGATCGAAACGATCGAGGACCGCTTTCACACGTCGACGCAATCGGCCCGCAAGCGTGGTACGCGCGTCAGGTAGGCGTACGGGCCGCCGCGCCGAATCGCTCGACGCACGCCTCGCGCACCCGTTCGACCGGCATCGACCAGTCTTCGCCCGGCGCGCGTCGGAACAGGCGCAGCGTGTGCGGATACCACGGCGAATCGCTGCGATCGTGCAGCCAGCGCCAGTCGATATCTTTTTCCGGCAGCATCACCCAGCACGGCTTGCCGAGCGATGCCGCCAGATGCGCGGTGGACGTGTCCACGCAAATCACCAAATCGAGTTGCGCGATGACCGCGGCGCTGTCCGCGAAATCCGTCACGCGCGAGCCGAGGTCGAGCAGCGGTTGATCGGCGGGTGGCTGGTGCGCCTCGTCCTCGCCGCGCCCTTTTTGCAGACTCACGAAGCTCACGCCGGGCACGCTCCAGAGCGGCGCCAGCATGGCGAGCGAGGGGATCGAGCGGTTCACATCGTTATGATGGTTCGCGTTGCCTCTCCATACCAAACCGATCCTGCGGCCGGAAGGCAACGCGTCCAGCATGGGACGCCACCGCTCGACCAGCGCCGGCTCGGCCGCGAGACGCACGGCGCGCGGAATCGTGTCCACGCTCGTGCGCAGATGCAGCGGCGCGCTCAGCAGACTCGTCCAGCAGTCGTAAGCGGACGCTTGTGCGCGCGCGGTGTCGTGATCGAGCACGGCATCGACGCCGTCGACGCCTGCCATCAGCCTGTGCAACGACGGTGCGCACGCGAAGGCGATATGCGAGGCGCCCTGCGCCTTCAGCAAGGCGAAATAGCGGCTGAACTGGATCATGTCGCCGAGACCGTCCTCCTGCCACACTAGCAGCGACTTATCGGCGAGCGTGTCGCCTTGCCATTGCGGGCAACCGAGCATAGACACAGTCTTGTGATGGACGAAACCGGGCTGCTCGTAGCGGCATTCGTAAAGACGCCAACCTTCTTCGAAGCGGCCCATGCCGAGCAGCAAGACGGCCAGGCCGAATTTCGCATCGCCGTAATCGGCACGTAAAGCGAGCGCTCGCCGATACGCGCTTTCGGCCTCGGGCAGTTGCATGAGTTGCGCCCGCGCCGCACCGAGGTTGTAGTGCCCCTCGGCCATGTCGGGGCACACGCTGAGCGCCTGCTCAAAAGCGTCGACCGCCGCCGGCAATCGATCCAGCCGGCGCAGCACGCACCCCAGGTTGTTGTGCGCGTGAACGAGATCGGGCCGCAGGCGAATTGCTTCCCGGTAAGCCGCTTCGGCCTCGAACAGATGCTCCATTTTGCACAGCGTCACACCGAGGTTGTAGTGCGCTTCGGCGTAGCCGGGACGTTGCGCGATGGCGTCGCGATAAGCCGCTTCTGCTTCATTCAGACGTTCAAGATCGGCGAGCACGGTACCGAGATTCAGGAGGGCTTCCGCGTAATCCGGACGAATGGCGAGGGCGAGGCGAAAAGCCAGTTCGGCTTCGGTGTGACGAAACGTCGCCTTCAGCACGCCACCCAGGTTGTTGAGCGCCTCCGGATACTGCGGCCGGATAGTCAGCGCCTCGCGATAGGCGGCGTCCGCTTCGGCGAGACGGCCCAGTTCCATCAGCACGTTGCCCAGATTGTTATGGGCTTCGGCATGAGCCGGCAGTCCCGGCAGCGCCTCGCGGAACGCTGCTTCCGCTTCCTGCAGGCGGCGCAGTTCGTGCAGCACGATGCCGCGGTTGTAGTGAGCTTCGGCGTAGTCCGGGCGAATGGCCAGCGCCTCGCGATACGACGCCTGCGCTTCCTCCTTGTAGCCGAGCCCGTAGAGCACGGTGCCGAGATGATTGCGGGCGTCGGCGTCGCCGGGCCGCAGCGCGACCAGTTGCCGGTACATCGCCTTGGCCGCCGACAGACGCCCGAGCGACTTGAGCAGCATGCCGAGACTGCCGTACACCTCGGCATAGCCGGGCTTGAGTTGCAGACAGCGACGCCAATAGCGTTCCGCCTCCGCGAGACGCTGCAAGGCGAACGAACAGGCCCCGGCGATATTTAACGCGTCGGCGAGGGCGTCGTCCGGCATCGCATCGCCGTGGACGAGCGGCGTCACCGTCGACAAAGCCTCGGCGAATTGGCCGGCCGAGAACAACGAGACGGCCCGCTGGTTGATATCGTCGATCGGGAATGCGAGCTGCGTGTGGTTCATGAGTCGTGGTAACTGGAGTCGGCGATGATCCGGCCGGGTCGATCGCATGCGCCGCGCCCTGACCGGCGCTTCGGCCGCCGGATCTGGCGTGCCAAAGCCTCGGTGCGGCCGCGAAAGCGGAACATGTACCACGCAGCTTACGTGAATCGGCGCGCCTGTAACGCGGCGAAATGAGCGGCATTCGGCCTTCTAATCCCACGCTATAACGAGCATTACGAACAAAAAGACGGCGCGGCAATGTTAGAATCGCCCGCGTCTTTACACCCGACATCATGAATCCACGCTCTCGCAACCACCTGACCGCATGGCTTGGCCTGTTCGCCATGTGGCTCGTCGTGTTCGCGCCGGTCGTGAGTCAGATGTTGATGGCGAACCGCGCGCACGAGCCCATCGCCGCGCTCTGTTCGGTGTTGCAGCCGCGCAATTTCAGCGTGGTCGCCACAGCGAGCGTGACGACCCAGGTCGCCCCGGCGCCGGTCAACCTCAGCCATGACGACGCGTTCGGCGCGTGCGGCTACTGTCATCTGCTTCAGCACCACGTCGCCATGCCGACGGTCGCCGCAGCCGAGCCGCCGGCCGCCCTCGCGCTTGCCGGCACCGCGCCGCCCACACTCTCCACCCGCTTCACGCCGCTCGGCGCCTTTCCGTCCGGCCGTCCTAGAGCTCCGCCCGTCGTTTCCTGATCGCCATAGGTCCTGATCGCGCATTCGTCGCACCCGTCGAGGGGGCGCGCGATCGTCTGTTCCATGCATCGAGGAAACGTTCATGTTCAACTTCGCCCTGCGAAGGCTGCCCTTTTGCGCCCGCCGTAGCGCGCGCGGCGTCTCGCTTCAACCGCTGCCCCGGCCGTTCCTGTCCGGCTATTTACCTGCCATCGTGCCGGCGTTTGTGCCGGCGTTCGTGCCGGCCTTCATCGCCTCGTCCGCTCACGCGCAGGGCGCGAGCGCCGACGCCGCGCTGCCCGCCATCAGCGTCAGCGCGAATGCCGCCGCCGCGCCGCGCGCCGTCGATCCCAACCTGCCGGCCTCGGTCGAAACCGTCACCCGCGAGCAGTTCGACAACTGGAACGTCGTCAACACCGAAGACGTCCTGAAGTACATGCCGAACCTCGCCGTGCGCAAGCGTTTTATCGGCGATCTGAATTCGATCATCGCCGTGCGCGGCACCAGCAACACGCAAAGCGCGCGCGGTCTGGTCTACGCGGACGGTCTGCTGCTCAGCAATCTGCTCGGCAACAGCTACTCGTTTCCGCCGCGCTGGTCGATGGTGTTTCCCGACGAGATCCAGCAAGTGGATGTGATCTACGGGCCGTTTTCTGCGCTCTATCCGGGCAATTCGCTCGGCGCGACCGTGCTCATCAGCACGCGCATGCCGAAACAGTTCGAAGCGACCGCCGACGTCAAGGCCTTCACCCAGCACTTCAGCCTGTTCGGCGTGAACCAGAATTTCAACGGCAGCGAAGCGAGTGCGACACTCGGCAACCGCATCGGCAAGTTCTCGTTTCTGCTCGGTGTGAATCACCTGGAAAACACTAGCCAGCCGCTGCAATTCGCCACGCTCGCCAAGTCCGGCACGCCCGCCAAAGCCGGCGACACGCCGGTCACCGGCGCGTACTTCTACAACAACCAGACCAACACGCCGACAGCGGTGCTCGGCGTGAACGGCGAAGGCATCGAACACACGGTGCAGGACCAGTTCAAGCTGAAGATGCAGTACGACTTCACGCCGACACTGCAGGCCGGCTTCACGCTCGGGTACTGGCATCAGACCTACAACAGCCAGACCTCGAGCTTTCTGCGCGATGCGAACGGCAATCCGGTCTACAGCGGCAAGGTCGCGATCGACGGTTACGAGTACACGATTCCCGCCGCCGCGCTCGCCCCGAGTCTCGGCCATAGCGAGAACTGGCTGTATGGCGTGTCGCTGAAAACGCGCAATGCCACCGGCTGGAACGGCGAAGCGATCGCTTCGTATTACGACGTCAGCAACAGCGTGGCGCGCACCGCGAATTCCGGCGCGCCGGGCAACGGTCCGGGCACCGTGCTCTTCGGCGACGGCGCCGGCTGGAAAACGCTCGATCTGCGCAGCACCTACACGCCCGCGACAAATCAGGCCGGGCTCGCGAATCATGCGCTGAGCTTCGGCTATCACTACGACAACTACTTCGTTGACAACGAAAGCTACAACACGCTGAACTGGCGCGACGGCGCGGCCACGTCGTTCGCCAACGCGTTTGCGGGCAAGACGCAAACCCAGGCGCTGTACGCGCAGGACGCCTGGCGCTTTCTGCCGCGCTGGAAGCTCGTCTACGGCGTGCGCTATGAAGACTGGCAGGCCTATGGCGGCTCGCAGTCGCTGGGCGGCACCACGCTGCCGTATAGCGACGCGAGCCAGCAGCACTTCTCGCCGAAAGCCTCCTTATCGTTCGACGTCACCGACGATCTGATCTTGCGCGCGTCGATCGGCCGCGCCTATCGCTTTCCGACGGTCGGCGAGCTGTTTCAAGGGCAGATCAACGGCTCCGCGATCGTCAATAACAATCCGAACCTGAAGCCCGAAGACGATCTCTCGAAGGAACTGGCCGCCGAATGGGCGCACTGGAAGGGCGTATTCCGCTTCTCGCTGTTTCAGGACGACGTGAAGAACACGATCTTCAGCCAGACCGATACGACCGTGATTCCGAACGTGACGAACTTCCAGAACATCGGCAAGGTCCGCTCGCGCGGCGTCGAAACGAGCTACTCGGGACAGGACGTGCTGGTGCGCGGCCTGGACCTGCTGGCAAGCGTGGCCTACACGCAGTCGAAGATCATCGCCAACGCGCAGAACCCGGCCACGGTCGGCAAGTACTTCTACCGGATTCCGCTGTGGCGCGCGAATCTCGCGGCGACGTATCACTTCGACGAACGCGCCGCGCTCACGCTAGCCGCGCGCTATTCGGGACGTCAATACAACACGCTCACCAACACCGACACGAATCCGGATGTGTTCGGCGGCACCAGTTCGTACACGGTGGCGGACGCGAAATTCAGCTACAAGCCGACCAGGCTGAGTGAAGTCGGCATCGGCGTCGACAACCTGTTCGATGCCCGCTACTTCGTCTATCACCCGTATCCCGGCCGTACGTTCTACGTGGAAGCGAAGCTGCGCATGTGAGCGCGCTGAATCAACCGCTTACGCATGTACGTTGCTCGAACTGATCGATTCATCTTTGCTTCAGGAGGATTCATGTCCACCACCACTGGCGCCGACGCCCGGCGCGTCACGCCGGCGACCAGCGCTGTCCATCCAGGCTATCGCACGCTCTGGCGCTGGCATTTCTATGCGGGCCTCTTCGTGATGCCGTTTCTGGTCGTGCTGGCGATCACCGGCACGCTGTATTGCTTCCAGCCGCAAATCGAGCCGCTGCTTTATCCGGGGCGGCTGATCGTCGCGCCGCAAGCGGCGCCGAGACTGCCCGAAGAAGCGCTGCTGGCGAGAGCGCGTGCGGCCATGCCACCAACCGCGGTCGCGCTGACGGCAGTTGTCACGAACGCACCGGAGCGCAGCGCCGAATTCGTCTTCCGTCTCGCGGATGGCGATAAGCAGAGCGTCTATGTGAACCCTTATAACGGCGCGGTGCTGGGCACGCTAAGCGTCGAACGCCGCTTCATGCAAGTGGACCGGATGCTTCATCGCAAGCTGCTGCTCGGCAAACCCGGCGAACTGCTGATGGAACTCGCCGCATGCTGGACGCTCGTGATGATCGGCACCGGCGTCGCGTTGTGGTGGCCGCGCGAGAAAACCACGGCACGTGCGGCGCTGTTGCCGCGCTTCGCGCTGAAGGGACGTGCGCTATGGAAGAACGTTCATGCCGTGATGGGCATCTGGCTCGCGCTCGGCGCGCTTGCCTTCGTGTTGACGGGACTGCCGTGGACGGGTTCGTGGGGCAAGCAGTTCAAGGCGCTCGCGACCGTCGCGAATCTCGGGGCGCCGCCGGGTTTGCGGGGCGGTTTACCTTTGCGTTCTGCCATGCCCGCAAAGAGCGGCGCGCAGCTCTCCGCAACGGATACGCAGACGGAAAACACGGCGCACGACGAGCACGCCGAACACAACGGCCACGGCGCCCATGCCGCCAACATGGACTCGATGCCCGGCATGGTGATGGACGACCTGCCGCTGCCGCTCACGCCCTGGGCCGTCGGCAACACACGCGTGCCTGACTCCCGCTCGCCCCCCTCCGCCGATGAGGCAAGCGCCGCGCTGCCGCTCGGACGCGTCGTCGCACTGGTTGCCTCGCTCGGCGTGACGGACGGCTATAACCTCGTGCTGCCTGCTTCCGCGACCGGCGTCTACACCGTCTCGTACTTTCCGGACGATCCGAAAGACCAACGCACGCTGTACATCGACCAATACAGCGGTGCGATTCTGAAGGACATCCGCTATGCAGATTACGGTGCGGTGTCGAAGGCCGTGTCGTACGGCACGTCGCTGCATATGGGCCGTTATTTCGGCGTCGCCAACCAGATTCTCTGCGCCGCGATTTCCTTAGGACTGGCGGCGATGGCCGTCACCGGCTGCGTGATGTGGTGGAAGCGGCGGCCGCAGCGCTCGCTCGGCGCACCGTCGCGCGAACGGGCCGCGCCGCCGATGCGCGGCTGGAAAATCGGCCTCGTTCTGCTCGGCATCGTGTTCCCGTTGATGGGCGCCACGCTGCTCGCGGTGTGGCTCGCGGATCGCGCGATCTTCGGCCGTGCCGCGCGGCGCGTGGCGACGCCATGACGGCGGCCGCCAGGCCGTGGCGCTGCGCCCGGAGTTAGACGCGGCGCGGCGTCTCCGCGCCTGGCGTCGCATGTCGCGCGGAACCGGCGCGGACCACGGTCCTCGGGAACCGATTGCAGGTCGCGCTCGTTTACGATACATTTTGCTCGATTATGAGTGTTTCATAGACCGAGCAAGGTGAAGACATGCAGCGAACGCGGCAGGAAGCCATCGACGGGCTGTTGCCCGAGCAGCGCGAACAACTGATTCTCGAACGGCTGCGAGCGCACGGGCGCGTGCTGGCGTCGGCGCTCGCCGCTGAGTTGCAGACCTCGGAACACACGGTGCGCCGCCATTTGCGCGATCTCGCCGAGCAGGGCCATTGCAAGCGCGTCTACGGCGGCGCCCTGCTGATCTCGCCGGCCGACAAGCCCGCGTCGGTACGCATGGGCGAGGCCGTGGATCGCAAGGCCTGTCTCGCCGCCGCCGCGGTGTCGATCGTGCGCTCACGCCAGATCATTCTTCTGGACGCGGGGTCGACCAACGTCGCGATTGCCGAGGCGCTGCCCGGCAACGCGAACCTGACCGTCGTGACGAATTCCCCCGAGGCCGCTGCGCGCCTGCTGAACCGGCCGGGATTCGAGGTGATTCTGGTCGGCGGACGGATCGCGCGCGGCGCGGCGGGCTCGCTCGGCGCGACCGCCTTGCTGCAGATCCAGCAGATCCGCGCCGACCTCTGTTTCCTCGGCGCGTGCGCGCTCGACCCGGTCGAAGGCGTCGCCGCCTTCGACGCCGAAGATGCCGAACTCAAACGGGCAATGGTCAAGGCAAGCGGCCAGATCGCCATTGCCATGACCTCGGAAAAGCTGATGACTGCGACGCCCTTCTCGGTAGCGCCCGCCTCCACCGTCGACTACCTGTTCGTCGAAGCCGACCTGCCCGCGGCGCGCCTCGCCAGTCTCGAAGCGGTCTGCGACAACGTGATGGTGGCGCGCTCATGACCTCGTCCGCTATCCATCAGATCAGGCCGGTCAAGGAACGCGCCGCGACCTTGGGCGTGTTTCTCGCCAACGGCTTCGGCATTGGCGCATGGGCCGTCGAAGTCCCGCGCATCAAGGAAAGCCTCGCGCTCAGCGACGCCTCGCTCGGCATCGCGCTGTTCGCCTTCGCGCTCGGCGCGATCGTGGCGATGCCGCTGGCGGGGCAACTGGCGCCGCGCTTCGGCAGCGGCCGCGCCACCGCCTTGCTCGGCGCGGCGTTCGTCATCGCGCTGCCGCTGCCGGCCTTCGCGCCCAATATGGCCGCGCTATGCGTCGTGCTCCTTCTGCTCGGCGCGGCGAACGGCGCGCTCGACGTCTCCATGAACGGCCACGCCAGCACGATCGAAACGCAGTGGCACGCGCCCATCATGTCGTCGTTTCATGCGGCCTGGAGCGCGGGCGGCCTGCTCGGCGCCGCGACGGGTGCGATGTTGCAAAAGAGCGGTGTTGGGGTGATCGGCGGCTTGCTGATACCGGACATGTTTATAGCGGTCCTGATCGTCGGCGCCGCGGTGCTTGCATTGCGTGATCTCGGTCCGAGGGCGGCTCGCGCATCGAGCGGGCTGGCGTGGCCCTCGTCCGCCGTGATGAAGCTCGCGTTGCTCGCGTTCCTTTGCATGCTGGTGGAAGGCGCGGTCGCCGACTGGAGCGCCGTGTATCTGCGCTCGGCGCTGAACCGCGAGGCGAGCGTCGCCGCGATCGGCTACTCCGCGTTTGCGTTTTCCATGGCCGCGTGCCGCATCGTCGGCGATGTGTCCGTGCGCCGGTTCGGCTCGAGCAAGGTCGTTGCGCTGGGCGGCTTGATCGCAGTGGCCGGGCTTGCGCTCGTGCTGAGCTGGCCGACGGTCTTCACGGCTTGCGCGGGCTTCGCGATGGTCGGCGTCGGCCTCGCGAATATCGTCCCGGTGATTTTCAGCGCGGCCGGCCGCTCGACGCTCACGCCGGCGACCGGCGTTTCGATGGCCGCCACCTTCGGTTATGCGGGCTTTCTGGTCGGGCCGCCGTTGATCGGTTTCGGCGCGGGCCTGCTTGGTTTGCGCGTTGCCTTGTGCCTGCTTGTCATGGCGACGCTGGTCGTTTGTGTGGTTGGGGGAAAGGCGGTGCGCGGAGCGCGGCTCGCCTAGCGAGTCCACTCGCGGGGATCGGATGCTTGCGCTGGCCGCCGGAGCGCCGGGCGCAAGCATTGCGCGCCTTTTAGAAAATGCCCGGAATCACGCGATAACGCACGCGGCCCTTGTAGGTCCGATAGCCTTCGTCCGTTGAGAGAAGCTGTTCCTCACGCACGATGCGCCCGACCTGCAACGCGAACTGGCACCCGTACACCAGCAGGTTTTGCAGACCAAAGTTCACCAGCAGAAAACCGATGTCGGTCACGAAGTAACCCAGGTACATCGGATGCCGAACGAAACGATAGGCACCGCGCGATACGACGCCGCGATTGGCCGGCAAGATGCCGAACGAGCGGCGCAGCGACGCCTTGGCGAACAGCTGCCAGCAAATTCCCAGCAGTTGCAGCGCGGCGCCGACGGTCTCCGGCACGAGTTGCGCGCCGGGCGCGAGACGCACGGCGAGGAAGTAGTATGTGCCGCCCATCGCACATAAGAAAGCGACCGGCCGCCAGTCTCGCTTCACGGGCACCCGCGTCACGAGCGACAAGCCGACCGTGAAACATGCGGAAACCACCAGAAATAACAGCGTGATCCGCGAGGGCGCCGCGCGCCATTGCGTGATCGCGGCATAGGCGAACAGGCTCAGCATGAGCGCGGCGCCCAAACGCGTGCTGACTTCCACGAGCGCTTCGCGCAAGCCGCCGGTGCGGTCCGCGGTGGCTGGGATGGCGCTCGTTGTCGCGGCGCTTTCGGCGGCGACGGCGGGTGGCAGGTCTTGCAAAGGTGTCGTCGGGGTCATGGCGCGCTCACTTGGAAATACGCAGGATTTGCGAAGCCAGCTGCGAAAAGCACGGCTTCAGATCGGCCGGTGTCGCGGCGTAGCAATACACGCCGACCGGCTGTTTTGGGTTGTAGCAGCGCGATAGCGAATCCGCTGTGTTGGCCATGCACTTGAGCACGTCCTGGCCGAGCTCGTTGTCCGGACCGGCGGGCTTGGTCAACTCGTTGCCGTAGCCGAGTGTGAACACGTAGGTGCCTTCGGCACGCGCCGCCGCGGCCATCGCTTCGAGCAGATTGCGCGATGCGCGGTTGACATTCACATACGTCGCATTGCCGTTCGACACCACGCGCGGCGAGGTCACGGGCCAGATCGGGAAGGTCTGCTCGTTGACGTTGTGAGCGTTGTACCACTTCGGCATGGCGGTCACGAAGCCCGACGTATCGTTCTGATAACACGGCGACGCCAGCTTCTGACTCAGGGCATTGATGCTGAATAGTCCGGAGGGAGAGCCGGTCTGACTATCGCCGCTCGCGAGCGTGGTGGAGATGTTGTTGCACTTGCTCTGGTTGGTCGTGAAAAACGATGAGAAGCTATTCGATGCGCCATCCGAGAAGAACACGATGACGCGCAGGCTCGAAGGTTGTGTAATGACCGTGTTCAACTGGTTGCGCGCGTTCCAGAGTGCCTCGGGGGAGTTGGTGCTGCCGCTGAACGTGTAATTGTTGATATCCGTGGTCATCGTTGCACGATCGAAGCCACGCGTGTTGCCCTTGAACGGTACATCCACCACCGTGCCGTACGCGAAGTGCATCAGCGCGACGCGGTCATTCGTCACGTCGAAATTGTTGAGGAACGCCACCGCATTCGAGCGCACCGCAGCCGGCACGCCGGACGTGTTGAGCGACTGCGTGTTATCGACCACGAACACCATATCCAGCGTCTTGCGAATCGCCTGCGAAGACGAACTCACGTTCAATACGTTGAATCCGAGTACTTTCGAGAACGTAACCGGCACGCTTGCCTCCGCGGTCATGCCGATCGTCACCGTGCCGGCGTTGAACACGATCGACGGCGTGCCCGCCGTTACGCTCGAGCCGAGAAAACCCGCCGGATAGTTCGCCGCGAAAAAAGCCGTTGCAGCCTGCTGCGCGTTATTGGTCTGCTCCGTCTGGTTGTTGCCGCGCGTGACGGCTTCGCCGGCCGCGATCACCGCGCCATCGGTGGCGGCGTCCAGGCGCGCCTTGATCATATAACCGAAACCGGAATCCACCGCGAGGCCGAGGATGCCCAACAAGGCAATCAGCGACACCGCCACGAAGATGCTGACCGATCCTCTCTGCTGTCTTCTGAATGCCGACGTTGTTTTCGCTTTTGTTTTCATTGCTACCCCCGGTCCTGCGTTTTTCTTATCTAATCAGGCATTTCTTCGCCGCTTCAGAACACCGTCATTGCATAGAGATTCGGCGAAAGCGCGGGCGTCGTGAGGCCGCGGCCCAGATTCAACGAACCGATCAGCGGCGTCTGCAAATAGAACGCCTCGACCGCGTACGCGATCTGGCCGTCCGAAAGCTTGCCTTGCAGCAGATTGACCACCGGCGACGTCTTTCCTGCCGCGGGAATGCCGCTGCAACTGCCGCTGTTGTCCGTCGCCCAGTTCGTGCCGCTGCTGCCGCAACTCCACAACTTGCTCGCCGGAGCGTAGTTGCCGCCGTTCCAGCGATATTGCGCGACCACCACGCCCGTGCAATTGTTACCGTTGCTGTCGCAGTTGTTGTTGCCCATGATCTCGGTGATGTAGATCATGCCGTGCGCGCTCATGTTGAGCGGCGGCGTGGTTGCGCTGAGCGAGGACATGATGGTCTGCATCGGAAACGTAAGCGATGCGCGCGAGGACAGATTCGCGCCTTCGCGGCTCACGTTGATCAGAATCATCTGTGCCTGGATGTTGCGCGCAATGTCGTACACCGGCAGCGCGAGCGCCACCATGATTGGCAGCAACAGTGCCATCTCCACCGTGACGATGCCTTTGGACGCGCGGCGGCTTCGCGAGGAACGTGTGCGCATGTCAGAAGCCCTCGTTGCGCATCGTCGCCGCGACGCTGAAGCTGAACTTGCCATTGGCGAAGAACGGCTTGACCAGCGGCGTGAGAAGCGGCCAGATGCAGTTGATCTGCAGCACCACGATGTCGCCCGGATTGCCGAACATGCCGGTGCTGTAACTTGTCTGCGTGTTGTAGCTTTGGGTCGCCCCGTTGATGGTGATCACGTAGCTCGGTGAGACCAGCGAATAAAGACCCATCGAGCTATTTTTGATTTCCTGCACGACAGCGAGGTAACGCTGCTGATTGGTCGCGTTCGGATCGAGGTTGGTCTGCCCCGTCACCGAATAGCGCGCGCCTTCCCGCACCGCGTATTGCATGGTCAGATTGACCCACAGCGCAATGCCGAGATCCATCGCAAAGCACAACAACAGCAGCAGCAGCGGCGCGATCAACGCAAACTCGATCGTGGCCACGCCGCGTTGCTTGCGCGTGAGACCGCGCTTGCCTGCGCGCGCCTCCCCGCTAAAGATGGACTTGTGGCGAGCGGATTTCATTTCGTCTCCTTGTCCAGCACCGGCACCGGCTTGCGGGCGAGCCCCGCGCTGCGTCCGGCGTGCAGACGCAGCGGCCAGCACAATGCTTCCAGCAACGAGCGCGGCTGCGCACCGTCGTCGAGACCGGTGGCCGGCCACTCTTCTTTGGCGGGCACCCACTGCGTGTCGAACAGGTGATCCCACAGCGGCAGCAGTTGCGTGAAGTTATGGTTGAAATGCTCGGTGCGGTTCGAATGATGCAGCCGGTGATACTGCGGATTGTTGACCCACGTGATGTAGCGGCCGAGGTCCACGCGCAGGTTCAGATGCGCGAAATAATTGCCGAGCATGAAAATGATCGACGTCGAGCCGACGATCCACGGTTCGACCTTGAACAGCACGCCGATCAGCGGATAGAGCAGGCAACCCTTGATGAGCGATTCGACCCAGTGGTGCCGCCACGTGACCGTGACATTGAACTCGACCGCGCTATGGTGCAGCGAATGCAGCTTCCACAGCACGGGCCAGGTATGCTGCAGCCGGTGAAACGCGTACTCGAGCACGTCGATAGTGAGCAGCACGATCACGAACGAAGCCACCGCGCCCACCCCATGCGAGTTCAGAACGACCAGGCCGCCACCGAGCGCGTTCACGATCGCGACGCTCACCGTCGCCGTCAACGGTTTCATCGCTTCCGCGAGCGCCAGATACACGCCCGCATAGGTCACGTTGAAACGCTGGCCGGCGCGCGATTGCAGCATCGCGGCAGGCCAGCGCCGTTCGAGCGCCCCGCCCGCGGCCATCATCACCAGTCCGAGCGCGTACATGCGCAGCCACAGGCTTGCGTGTTGCAGGAGCTCAGGAAACGGGCTGGATGCGAGCATGGGATTCCCCGGTGTATGCCTGGCGTTCAACCGCCGGCCATACCCTGGACGGCCGGTGACAGCTGACGCACGATCTGGATCGCCGACGGCCCGACCAGCACGGCCAGGAGTGTCGGAAAAATGAAAAACATCAGCGGAAACAGCAGCTTCAAAGCGATCTTCGCAGCCTGTTCTTCCGCGCGCAAGCGTCGTTTGGTGCGCAGGTTGTCGGTATAAACACGGAGCGAGTCGCCCACGCTGGTGCCGAAGCGGTCTGCCTGGATCAGCATCGCAGCGAGCGTGTCGATATCTTCCACGCCGGTGCGCAGCGACAGGTTGCGCAGGGCCTTCTCGCGCCCCGAGCCGGCGCGCAGCTCCAGCAGCACCATGTCGAGCTCGTCTTTGAGCGCATGGCTTTTCACGCCGATTTCCTGGGTGACGCGCATCATCGCTGCATCGAGGCCGAGGCCCGCTTCCACGCAGACGGTCATCAGATCGAGCGCGTCGGGCAGATCTTCGAACAGTTTGCGCTGACGGCTTTCAACGAGGCGCCGCATCACGAGGTTCGGCAGATAGAAGCCGAGCGCCGAGGCAGCCAGCACGGTCAGCAGCAAATAGATGCGCTCGCCGGGCTGGAAGGCGTTGCCGAAAACGACCAGCGCAATGGCCGGCAGCGCAAGCGCCAGCACAGTCTTGGCAGCGAAATAGATGGCTGCCGCGGACGGCGTGCGGATACCCGCGTTCGCGAAGCGCAGCCGCAGCACTGCTTTGTCCCAGTCCTCCTTCGGCAGCGACAGTTTGGCGACCCGCTCGGACATCTTCGTGACGGTTTCGACCCAGTTCTTTTGTGCGCCGGTGTCGGCCTCGCCGGCGACACCCGCTTGCCCGATCTTTTCAATGCGCCGTTGCACAGGGTCGGGGCGCAGCAGCGTCATCGCCTTCAGCGCCGCGCCGAACACGATCAGAAACATCACCCCCAGCAGCACGATCTGTTCTATTTTCATGGTCTGCGGGCCGAACCCGCTCTCCTCGTGTCGAAACCGTGGCCTAGACGCGGATGCGCACGACTTTGCGCATCCACAAGATGCCGAACATCATCATCGTGATGGCCACGCCGGCGATCTGCGGGCCCGCCGGGTCCTTCCAGAACACGCTGATGTAACCCGGATTGAGCACCGACAGCAGCCCAAGAATGGCGAATGGCAACACGCCGAGCACCCAGGCCGACAGGCGCCCTTCCGCCGATAGCACGCGCACCTTGCCGAGCAGCTTGAGCCGCTCGCGAATGATGCCGGCGATGGAACCGAGAATCTCGGCGAGATTGCCGCCCGCCTCGCGCTGGATCAGCACGGCGATCACGAAGTAGCGCAGATCTTCCACCGGCACGCGGCTCACCATGTTCAGGAGCGCGTCGCTCATCGATACGCCGTAGTTGATCTCGTCGAACACCAGCGCGAATTCGCCGCCGAGCGGCTCGGGCAACTCTTCGCCAACCATGCCGAGCGCGGCGGGAAATGAATGCCCGGCGCGCAGCGCGCGGGCGATCAGATCAGCCGCATCGGGCAACTGGCGCTCGAGCTGCAGCACGCGTTTGGTGCGCTTGCGGCGAAGAATCAGGGTAGGCAGTAGGCTCGCCACCGCGGCGAACACGCCCATGACCGGCGCGGGCAATTGCAGCACAAACCCGCCCAAGGCGCCCAGCACGGCGCACAGCAGCGTGTAAGTGACGAAGCGAGCCACCGACCATTTCAACCCGGACTGCTGCAACTGCCGGTCGAGCGCATGCACGCGCGGTATGCGCAGCAGCAGCTGCGTGACGAACGGCGACTCGCTCAGCATGCGCTGCTTGAGAATCGAAAGCTGTTGGCTGCTCACGTTGCCGCCGGCGGAGAGCGCGCGAATGCGCTCGTCCATGCGCTTGACGTCCTTGCCGTGGTGGCTGCTCCAGAACAGATAGACAGCCTCGATGGCCAGCACGACCGCGAGAAACGCGAGCACCGCAAAGCCGATAAACGACGTGTTCATGTCCCTCTCCTCAAGCCTGTTGCGCGCTCATACTTCGAAACGCCGTGCCGGATCGAACATCTGGTCCGGCAGCACGATGCCGAAGCCCGCCAGCCGTTCGCAGAATTTCGGCCGCACGCCGCTCGCGCAGAAATAGCCTTTGATCATGCCGTTTTCGTCGACGCCGGTACGCTTGAACGCGAAGATCTCCTGCATGTTGATGATGTCGCCTTCCATGCCGGTAACTTCGGAGATACTCATCAGCTTGCGGCGTCCGTCAGTGAGGCGCGAAGCCTGCACCACTACCGTGATGGCCGACGCGATCTGCTGGCGGATCGCTTTGATCGGCATCGTCAGACCCGCCATGCCGACCATGTTCTCGAGCCGCGTGAGCGCGTCGCGCGGCGTGTTCGCGTGCAGCGTCGCCATCGAACCTTCGTGGCCGGTGTTCATGGCGTGCAGCATGTCGAGCGCTTCGGCGCCGCGCACTTCGCCCAGCACGATACGGTCGGGGCGCATCCGCAGCGCGTTGCGCACCAGCGAGCGCTGCGAGATTTCACCCTTGCCTTCGATATTCGGCGGCCGCGTTTCGAGCCGCAGCACGTGCTGTTGGCGCATCTGCAATTCGGCCGCGTCTTCGATCGTTACAACCCGCTCGTCCTCGGGAATGAAGCCGGAAAGCAGATTGAGCAGCGTGGTTTTGCCGCTGCCCGTGCCGCCCGAAATCAGTACGTTCAGCTTCGACTTGATCAGCGCTTCGAGCAGTTGCGCCATCGCGGGCGTGAAGCTCTGGTTGTTCACCATGTCGGTGACGGTAAGCGGATTCACCGCGAAGCGGCGAATCGACACCAGCGGTCCGTCGATCGCCGACGGCGGAATGATCGCGTTGACCCGCGAGCCGTCCGGCAGGCGCGCATCGACCATCGGCGTGGACTCGTCGATCCGGCGGCCCACGCGCGAGACGATGCGCTCGATGATCTTCATCAGATGCGCGTCGTCGTAGAACGTCACGTCGGTGTGTTCGAGGCGCCCGCGGCGTTCCACATACACGTGCTGCGACGTGTTCACCAGAATGTCGGAGATGGTCGGGTCGTTGAGCAGCGGCTCGAGCGGGCCGAGGCCGACCATTTCGTCGTGCACGTCCTGAGCGAGCCGGCGGCGCTCGGCTTCGTTCATCGGAATCTTGTCTTCGTCGACGATCCGTTCCACCAGTTGCGCCAGTTCGCGCTTGATCTGCTCGGGCGACAGGCGTTGCAGCTTGTCGAGTTCCACCCGGTCGATGATCGCCTGATGAATGTTCATCTTGAGCTGCTGATAGGCGCGCCGCGCCGCGAGGCTTTCAGTGGCTGCGCCGGCCGCGGCGGCTGCGGGGCTGGCGCCGTCGAACGACATCGTGCCGCTCTGCATCATCAACTGTTCGCGCAATGACATGGTGCTCTCCGCATTCTTTTCGATGGCAAGCCGGCCTGAATGGAGTCAGGCGGCGTGTCCAGACTTCAGTGTCCGGGCTTCAGTTGCGGCGGCGAGTTCGGCCGGCTTTGGAACAGACGGCCAAGCACGCTCTTGCGCTCCGCAACCGGCAACGGCCACAGCAGTGCTGCGAGTTGCGAGATGCCTTGAGCGAGCGCACCACCCTTCGCGCCGGTCACGAGCGGCACGCCATGATTCAGCGCCTCCGTGGCCTGCTTTTCGTCGCGCGGCAACTGATGCGCGACCTTTGCGCCGAACGTTTCTTCGAGCGTCGCCAGGTTGATGCGCGCGTTCTTGTCGTACTGGTTGACGATCACTTTCACCTTGCTCGCCGGATAGCCGAGTTCCTTGAAAATGTCGAGCATGCGGCGGCCCGCGTGCAGGTACAGAATGTTCTGCCGCACCACCATGCAGATCGAGTCGCTGTGATCGAGCGCGTGGATCGCGAGCGGATTGATGTTCTGACCGACGTCGATCAGCACCGCGTCGTATTGTTCGCGCACCAGCGTGAGAATCCGTTCGAGATGCGCGGCGCGCAGGTCGCCCGACTTGACGGGATCGCCCGCGCCGGCCAGCACATCGAGATTCGCGTGCACGTGCATCACGCAAGATTCGAAGAAAGCGGCATCGAGCCGGTCGATCTGCGAGCACAGGTCCGCGAGCGTGGCGGGCGGCGCCTTGTCGGCGACCAGCAGGCTCGCATCGGCGAATTGCTGGTTCAGGTCGATCAATAGCACGCGCTTGTCGCGCAAGGCGGCCAGTGCGTAGGCGAGATTCACGGCGATCAGTGTCGTGCCGCTGCCGCCCTTGCAGGAGGTGAACGACACCACACGGCCATCGCGACGCGTGCCGGCGTGTTTCTTTGCCGAGACGTGAGCGAGCGCGTCGGCGATCTCTGCGTCGTTCAGCGGCCAGGACAGCACATGCCGCACGCCGACCCGCATCGCTGCCATCAGCAACGCAGTAGACGGCGCCGGCGTGACCAGCATGCAATGCAGGTTCGGCAGATGCGACAACACCTCCTCGATGCCGTTCAAATCGCGCGGCGTCAGGTCGGCGTCGTCGACGATCAGCAGGTCGGCGCTCCTGATCGCCGCATCGTGCACGCGCAATTGCTTCGCCGTACCGTGCAGCGTACGCAGACGAAACGCAATGCCGCTTGCCTCGAGACGCGCCGCGATGTGCGGCGCGCGCTCGGCGCTGGACGAAATCAGAAGAGTGTCGATCATGGTAAGTCTCCGCTGGCTCTACAGCGAGCCGCCTGGTTGTGCCGCTTCAGTACGAAATCGATGAGCCGACGCCGATCGTCAAGGAATTGGTGGGCGGGGGCGGCGCCGTGAAGGATTTGGCATAGCTCTTCTGCGCGGCGGCCGCCGCCGTGCCGTCGATACCCGCGACCGGATCGTTGTTCTCCGAAGCGCGCGGATTGAGCGTCTGCATTTCCTTGATCTGGTTGACTGAGTCGCCGAACGTCGCGTCCCAGTGCGGCGTCGAACTCAGGCAGCCGGCGAGCGCGGCGCTCAAGCCGGCGCACAGTGCCGTGCGGATCAATGTCTTGGTGCTTGTCATGTCGATCTCCGGTAGGCCGCGCATTACCGCGAGGCATTTGAGGCGCTGGTTTCCGGCGCGGCCGGGATCACGGCCACGGATGCGGCCGCGCTCGGAGCGGGTGCGGGCACGGGAACCGGCGCAGGTGCGGGTGCCGCGGCGGGCGCCGAAGACCCTGCAGCCGGCGCGGCGCGCTTCTCGCCTTCCATGTGGCCGGTCAGGTACACGTTCGCTTCGCTGGCATCGCCGAAGTGGTCGGTCGGCAGCGGATAGTGCTGCGGCAGCGGCTTGGCGAGCCGCGGCGTCACGACGAACACCAGTTCGGTCTTGTCCTGTTCGTAGCTCGTGCTGCGGAACAGCGCGCCGAGCACCGGCAATTCGGCGGCGCCGGGCAAGCCTTTGATCGACCCCGTGATGTTGCTCTTCAGCAGCCCGCCGATCGCGAAGCTCTGCCCGTCGAACACCTGCAGCGTGGTGGAGGCGCGGCGCGTCGTGATCAGCGGCAGGATCGTCTGGTTATTCGAGTTGCCGGCGCTGACGACCACGCCAGTAGACGACAGCTCGGACACCTCGGGCGACACTTTCAGGTTGATGCGGCCACCTTCGAGCACGGTCGGCGTGAAGGTCAGGCCGACACCGTACTGTTCTTCCTGCAGCACGATGGTCGTGCCGTTCGCGCCGTTGCTCTGCGGCACCGGAATATAGACCTTGCCGCCCGCGAGGAAACTCGCTTCCTGGCCGCTGATCGCCATCAGGTTCGGCTCGGCGAGGATCTTCACGAGCTGGTCGGTCTTTTGCGCATCGACGGCCATCCTGAGCGGCGAGTTATTTGCTTTCGATGCCGTCAACGCGCTGAGCCCGCCCGACAGGTAATCGGCCAGCAAGCCAAAGCTCCAGCTGCCGATCCCGCCGTTGATATTGGCCGCCACGCCGAGCTGGTCGATCAGCGTCTTCGAGACTTCGGCGACCTTCACTTCGAGCATGACCTGCTGCGGCGCGGCCACATGCATCATGTTGATGATGCGTTCGCCGCCCGCGCCGCCGAGCGTCGGTGCCGGCATGCCGATCGCGCGCGGCGCGGCGCCGACCGGCAACGGGCCGCTGCCCATCGGCGCGGCGCCTTGCAAGGCGGTAGTCGGACGGGCCACGAAGGCGCGCGCCAGTTCGAGCACGCGTTCGGCCTTGACCGCATCGGAGACCGTACCGGTCAGCACCAGCGTATCGGCGGCGGCCTTCACCTGAATGCCGGTTTCCTCGGGCATCAGCGCGGCGAGAGTTTGTTGCAGACCGCCCGGATCCGCGCCGACGCTCACGTCGATGATCGTGCAGGAGCCGCTGCGGCCCTGCACGATCATGTTGGTGGTGCCGACATCGGAGCCGAGCAGGTAAAGCGTTTGCGGGGACACGAGCATGGCCTGCACGATGGCCGGATTGCCGACGCTGCGGCTCTTCACCGGCTCGCGCACATCGACCATCGTGGATTTACCGACCGGGATCGTCACCGAGCTATGTTCGGCGACCGGGCCGCTGCAGTTCGGGCCGCGAGCGCCCTGCTGCGCGCCGCCGGACGAAGCACCCGGGCCCATGCCGCTCGCGGCGATGGTCAGATGCACCGATCCGTTCGACGCCACCGTGAGCGGCACGTCCGGCAATCCGGGCACACCCGCCGCAGCGTTCTGGCCGGCCGCTTGCGCCACCGGCAGCATCGTCAGATACATGCCCAGCAGCACACACGTGCACGCTTCGGCGATCCGGGTGCGGCCCCGCGGCAGGCGCGAATTCGCTTCGCGCGGGCCGAGCGGGTGCCGCGGCGCGCTAGCGCGCTGAGTGGTTCTGGCGTTCATGTCCTACCCCCGTTATGTGCCGCATTTTTTTGCGTGCCGCTCTGAATGTCAGTCACGCGTCGGTCACGGCTTGCAGGCTCGAGCCTGTCAAAAGCATTCTTGTCTTACGTCGGCGCCGTCGAGCACCCGCACACAGTTGGCCGGTGCGCGTACCGCCACCTTGCGCACGATATGCACCGGCTTCGGTTCGGGAGCGGGCACCACGGCGACCGGCGTTTGCAGCAGGCTGGCCTTGGTCGCGCCGGCCGTGTCGATCGCTTTCGGATCGATCTGGTTACGCAACACCAGCGACAGCGTGCCGATGCTGCGTGCAAGGTCGATCTTCTCGGCCTGTTCCGGCGACACTTCGAGCGTCACCGCGTCGACCACCTTCGGCTTGGTTTCGTCGCGGCCCACTTCCTGCGCGACGGCCAGCACGAGAATCTTCTCGAGCACGATCTTGGAGATGTTCTGATCGCGCGTTGCGCCAGGATCGCGACCATCTTTCTGCGTGTTGACGATGATGTCGACGTAGTTGCCCGGCAGCGCGAAGCCCGCTACGCCGATCACGTCGTTCACGCGCACCGTGATGGCGCGCTTGCCTTCGCCGATCACCGCGGAGAGGCCGCCGAGCGTGCCGACCGGCGTGAGCTTCGCATCCAGAATCGGTTCGCCGCGCAGCAGGCTTTCCTTCAGCACGCGGCCGTCGAGTTTCTGGATGTCGGTGTACGAGCCGGGCGGCACGCTATTGGACGGCCAGTCGGTGAGCTTGAGGTAGTCCGGGCCGATCCGTTGACCCAGATTGATGTCGGCTGCAGCCACCACCACCCTGGTCGTGGCATTCGACGACTGCGAGACCATCCAGCGCGAGGCGAACACCACCGCAGTGAGGCCCGCCAGCGTCGCGATCAGCAGCATCGTTACAGCGCGCGCGTTTTTCATTTTCAACCCCCGATTTTTTGTCCAGCTCCGGCACGCGTCACACGCTGGCGAACAACACGCATGCGCTGCCTATTGCTATCGCGATGCCGTAAGGCATGGTCCCCGTCGCACTACCTTCGGCCACACTGCCCGACCTGCGCAGCGCGCCGTTGCCCGACGTCGCGCAACTGATCAGCAATGCTGCCGCCCCGTTCAGTCCGGCGCGCATCTGGCGGCGCCGGAGCCATATTGCGAGCGACCCGATCGCACCGATCACACAGGTCGCCAAACCAATTTCGAGTGCGCCGTAAGCGCCGCAGAAGGCGCCGATTGCCGCCATCAGCTTCACGTCGCCCGCGCCCATCAGCCGCATCGCGTAGCCCGGCAGGAAGAACGCGCCGCCGGCCAGCATGCCGCCCAGCCACATCGTCATTCCATCGACGACGCCGTGCGTGAACCACTGCACCGGTATCGCCACGATCAATCCTGTCGCCACCAGCCAGTTAGGAATCCGGCGCGTCTGCATGTCCCACAGTGCGGCGACGAGTACTAACGTCATCACGCATGGACCAACTGGAAAAGGAACCCCGTTCATTGCCCGCTCCGTTTCGAGGATCGAATTGCCCTTCTTGACTGGAGTCGCTTCGTTTTGCGCAAGGCCGTCGCTACCCTGTCCCGAAGGACCGTCGAGACAAGGTAGCGATCGGATTTGCATCTGGTGCCGCGCGGTGTGTCAGGCCGCGGCGCTCGTCAAGGAAGATCCGATCTTGTTGAACATGGTTTCCAGATTACCGGTCATGTTCTGCACCGTCACAATGATCGCCACCGCGATCAGCCCGGCCAGCAGAGCGTATTCAATCGCTGCCACACCGTCTTCTTCGCGCAAAAACTTCTTGATGATGTTCTTCATGCTAACCCCCGTAGAGTGAAAGTTGACTTCGGTTTTGTGCCGTCCGCAGCCGCCTGAAAAACAGGTGCGCCGAAGCGGCGTTCATGTCCGTCACAAGGACGGAAAAAAGTGGCGAGGCCAGCGCTTTACTTCGTCACGATCACGAGAGGCTGAATACCCCGTAGCCATCACCGTGTCGTTGTTTATTGACATCCGTGTTTCGTTGGCCCCGCCGCACCCCGTAAAACGCGTGGACTTCCCCGAACGCGATTCACGAAGACTGTTGTTGCTGCCGGAAGATCTTTTGCTGCTTTCCGTCTGCAACATGTTTTTCGCTTTGTGACTCTCTATTTGCAACGGCTATGCCAGCAGGCCTCAAAGCCTTGCTGGGCAAGGATCGGTGCATCGGCGGAAGGTACGGGAGGGACGGCGCAACACGCGATGGCTCGGATTTGAGACACCGAAAAGGGCCGGGGCGGAGCCAACGTGCCACGCTTCACGCATTATTTCCGCAGTGTGGAAAACCCGTAGGACCATTGGCTGGCAATGGTCCGGCAAATATAGCGGTCAAATTTGCTGTCATTGAGCCGACAAAAGTAGGTTTTACTGGGCGCGTCCGGGATGTTGCAAACCTGAGACCGACGACTTGAGAAACTTGCGTTGGCGCGGCGGCCAAAAGCGATATCCGCACACTTCGCTATGTGGGGTAACGCGCATTGCGCGATTGACGGTGCATCGCCCAATCGTTCTCGCGTTCAATGAAATGTGAGTGATCGATGCCGCGGCAAAAAATTTTAGGTTGCTGCAAGGAATGCATCCGATGCTCTCAGACGATGCGCTGCGCCTTGGTGATAGCGCCTATCAGAGCAATCCGGGGTTTCACTCGGCATCGCAATTTCGCAAGCGCGACGACAAAACCATTGCTGATCGCTCGCGCCGTTGCGACCTGGACCGCGAAGAAGCCTGACGTGTCCGGTTTCGTTCAGCCCTGCGAGCCGGCCCAATAAATGGGTGCGCCCACAACGGTGGTCGAGGACATCGCCATGAACTGTGAACGCCTTGATACGCCACATGTAACGGAGCGTAAAAGACACTGCCAGCGCCACCCGACTAATGCGACGATGGCGCCGCTCCGCCCGTACCCCACCAAGGCTACGTCCGTCCGGAAGCTCGATCGGGACGATGAGAACGGCATGCGGGTTCCAACACCTCGTTACAAATCGACACTGAAGGCGCTCAATTGGCGGTCAACACTGGGTGACGCGCGGCGACACTGCGCGCGCAAAGCCCAACCAGCGGGGACACGCTCGTGGCCGAGCCTGTCGAAGCTTCGCGCAGCAAGCCCCCAGAAGCCTTTCGTCAACTCAAGTCAACCTCATTGCGGTGAAAACATGCAGCGGACTTTCATACCCGTGCGACGCTTCAAAAAGAACACGGCCGGTCGCGACTTCGTCGTAGGCGATCTGCACGGCTGTTTCAGCCGGCTTGGAAAAGAACTGGAACTGCGCCGCTACGACCCATCGCGCGACAGACTGTTTGCGGTCGGCGACCTGGTGGATCGGGGCATCGAATCGCCGGCCGTGCTCGAATTCGTGGATCGATATCGCATTCAATCGGTGCGCGGCAATCATGAGGACACGATCGTGCGCTGGCATCGCCACGGCGGAAAAAACGCGTCGATTCGATCCAACGGCGGCGAGTGGCTGTTCGATATGGCCTACGACAAAGCGGCGCTGCACGACATCGTGACGTATATGGCGGCGCTGCCCTACGCCATCGAAATCGAAACGGACGACGGTCTGGTCGGAATCGTGCATGCCAACGTGCCCATGCAGTCGTGGCCGAAGATGGTTCAGGCGCTCGAACAGGAGGACCGCAACGGGCAGGTGCGCCGCAAGGTGATCTGGGATCGCTCGCGCTGGATCCCGGGCAAGGCCGCAGGTTTTGTTTCGATGCGGCGGGCCTTCGCGCAACTGTGTCAACGGTTTGCGTCGGGATGGCGGGACCCGGGCAGCCGCATCGACGGCGTGGCGGCGGTCATCGTCGGGCACACGCCGGTGCGGGAGCCGAAGGTTCGCGGCAACGTCATCAATGTCGATACAGGGCTCGTGTACGGCGGAGCGCTGACGCTGCTGCGTCTGGACGAGATACCCATGCTGCTCAACCGCGCGGCGCGCGAACAACCGGCGTTCGGCCGCTCGAAAGGATATCCGGCAGGTTCGGGCGCGTGATGACGCGGCGAAAGCGCGCTTGACCTCAGCGCGTCGATACGCGCTTCACGTTCGCTGTATCGTCACGCATTTGATCTCCATCAGCATGCCGGGACACGCCGACTCGGATACGCCGGTTGCCGTCCACGCGCACTGGTCCCGCGCAAAGACGCGGTCTTTCACTTCACGAAAGACCAGACGGAATGAAGCGCGCCGCTGCTCCACGCGAGAACAACGGCCACCATCACAGCCTGTACACCCGCTGCGCGTTGTCATGAAACAGCGCAGCCCGCTCATCCGCCGAAAACTCCCGCGTAATCTCCTTGAACGCGTCGAACACGTCGTCATAGCTGCTGAAAAGTTTATCGACCGGAAAGTTGCTCGCGAACATGCAGCGCTTCACGCCGAATGCTTCGATTGCGTGCAGGACGAACGGACGGATGCTGTCCACCGTCCACTTCCAATCGCCCATACCCAGACCGGAAATCTTGCAGAAGACGTTGTCCGCCGAAGCAAGCAAGGTCATGCTCTTTTTCCATGCTTCGATCTCTTCGGGCTTGCGGTCGACCGGCATGCCGGTGTGGTTGAGCACCATCGGCGTATCGGGAAAGTCACGCGCTAGCGCGAGCGCTTCTTCCATCTGCGTGTAATATAGCTGTAGATCGAACGACAAGTCGTGCTCCTTGAGCAGCGCATAGCCGCGCCGCCATTGCGGATCGCTCATCAAATGCGGACTGTCTATAAATGTCTTCACCGGATCGCGGTGGAAATTCAGGCATTGGCGAATGCCTCGCACGTTCCTGTACTGACAGTGCTCTTCGATCACAGCCTGTGCGTTCGGCGAAGACAGATCAGCAAAACCGACAATCCCATGCGGATAGCCGTGCTTGTCGGCGACACTCTGAAGCCATCGTGTCTCGGCCACCGGATCGTTGTGATCGTATTCGACCTGCAGATGAACCGTCTTGACCACATTCTGATTCTTGATGTCGGCAAGAAAGTCGTCGATCAGATAGTCCTTGCGAATCGCCGAATAGTCGCCGAATACGCGCTCGAGCATTGGCCCTTGCAGCCACGGATAGTTGCCGGTCTTCAGATCGTACAGATGATGATGCGGGTCGATGATAGGCAGATTGTCCACAGTGCCTCCTTATAGGTTTATACGACGCGCGGCGCCGCTCGCGATAAAACGCAACGCAACGACCAGCCCGCGCAATCAGCTCAACGCCGGCTCCTTAGTACTTGCCCGCTGACGGCGGATAGACACGCTTCACCGTTGCCTGCGCATCCGGCTGGTCGATCGTCTCCTTCGTCACGAGCGGTTCCTTGAGCGCGAGTTCCTGCGTGGTCGGCTTATGATTCAGCGCATTGAACACCTGCGTGGTCGCGTCGATCCCCTGCCCGACCGCCTCCTGCAAAAAGATGCCCTGAATCGCGCCGTCGCGCAGCAGCTTGATCGTCGTCGGGCTGCCGTCGGCCGTGACGACCGCCACCTTGCCAATGGCACCGCGCGTTTGCAGCGCCTTGGCGGCGCCCGTCGCGGCTTCGTCGTACATGCCGTAGATGGCTTTGACATCGGGGTGAGCGGTCAGCACGTCGTTGGCCTGCTGCACCGCTTCGTTGACCGTGAGTCCGTGCGTCTCGAGCACCTGCACGAGATCGCAGCCATCGGCCTTGAACGACTCCTGCGCGCCCTTCATGTACTTCTGCGCATTCTCGCGATCCTGCGGCAGGGACAGCATCGCCACCTTGTTGCTGCCGCGTTCTTTCGCGAGCTTGCACACATAAGCGCCCTGGGCCTTGCCCGTATCGTAGTTATTCGCCGTGACGGCCGACGTATAGTCCGTCTGCCCCGCTTGCGGCCCGATGCCCGTGAAAGCGACCGGCACGGACTTCGACTTCAGAAGACGCAGCACGGGTGGCGTGCTGGTCGAACTAACCGGCCCGATGACGATCGCGTTGACGCCGCGCGTCATGGCCGTGCGCACGTTGTCCATCTGTTTGGCCGGCGAGTTTTCCGAGGTGAATTCGACGTAGTCCATGCCGAGTTCATGCGCCCGTTGTTTGACGCCATACGCGACCCACTGCCAGTACGAAATATCCAGCGACGGCGCGATATACGCGACCGTCTGCTTGTCCGCCGCCCCCGCCATCTGCGAGGCGAATGCCGAGGCGAGCGCGACGATCGACGCCATTGCGATCCGTGCAACCGGCTGCTTCGTATAGGCGCCGGCCGACCTGAATATGCGCTTGTTCATGAGGTGTCTCCTTCCTGATAGTTTTAGCGAACCCGTGCTCAACGCCGGGCTTTGGTAACACGGTCCACGAGAACCGCAATGAGAATCACGACACCGGTCACGGTGCCTTGCCAGAAACTGTTCACGCCGATCAGATTCGCGCCGTTCTGAATGATCGTGATCATCAGCGCGCCGAGCAGCGCGCCAATGGCCGAACCCGTCCCGCCGAACAGACTCGCGCCGCCGATCACCACGGCCGCGATGGCCTGCAGCATCAGGCTCGATCCCGCGGTGGCCTCGGCATTGCTGATGTACGACACGCTGACGATGCTCGCGAACGAAGCCAGCAAACCCGAGAGCACATACGCGCCGAGCCGCACGCGATTGACCGGAATTCCGATCACCCGCGCCGACGAACTGCTGCTGCCGATCGCATAGAGCCAGCGGCCCGCCACCACCTTGCGCAAACAGAATTCGATCGCGACGAGCAGCAGCACGCACCACAGCGCGTAGTTCGGCAGGCCGGGAATCAGCGTTCCTGAATCGAGCAAGTAGTAGTCGGGATTGGAGATCGGCAGCGAGTGGCCGTCGGTCACGATGAACGAAAGGCTGCCCGCAATCGCATACGTACTGAGCGTCACGACGAAGGGCGCGAGTCCGACGAACGTCACGAGCGCACCGTTGAGCGCGCCGATCCCGACGCCGACCGCGAGTCCGGCGACACTGCTTGCCACCGCGCCGTAGCCATGCGCCATCGCCAAGCCGGTAACCATGCCCGTCAACGAAAACACCGAACCGACCGACAGATCGATGCCGCCGGTAATGATCACCAGCAGCACGCCGAACGCCATGATGACGAGCGGAGCGGCAGCCTGCGTCACGTTGGAGATATTGCCGGCCGACAGCGCCGCCGGCACGATCATGCCGACCGCGAGTTCGATCACGATGATCGCAATGGCAATCGCGATTTCAGTGCGATATGCCGACAGCAAACGGCGTCCCGCGCCGCTGCGTTTCGGCTTCGCCTCCGCGATCGGATGAGTGGCTGATTTCATGACTGTCTCCAGATTGATGATGTTTTGGCGCGACGCGGCGCTAACCGACGTCAGGCGGCCATGCCCGTTGCGGCGGCGAGTTGTGTTTCGTTGACGTCGGCGTGACGCAAGACTTCGGTCGGTTTGCCGTCCAGATCGAACGCGAGCACGGTGTCGCACAACTCGACCAGTTCGATGTATTCGGTGGACCACCAGACGATCGTCGTGCCCTGCTGCGCCATCTTGCGAATCAGCGCGTAGATTTCGCGCTTCGTGCGGATGTCCACGCCGCGGGTCGGCTCTTCGAGCACCAGCAGCCTCGGCCGCAACAAAAGCCAGCGGGCGATCAGCAGTTTTTGCTGCGTGCCGCCGCTGAGTGTGGCCGGCAAGTCCCAGAGTGAACCGGCGCGAATCTTCAGGGCTTCGAGCAACCGCGTGCTCTGCTCGATCTCGTCGCGCTTCACGATACTGCGCCGGTTGACGACGCGTGCCGCGGCGACGAGGTTGTCCACGATCGGCAGCGTAGCGAGCACGCCCTTGTTCGAGCGGTCGCCCGAGACGAAGCCGACGCCGTCGCGCGCGCCTGCCGACGGATGCGAATAGCTGACACGAGCGCCGTCGCGCGTAATGGCCCACGCACCGGCGGGCGCGATACCGGTCAGCGCATCGATCAGCGAAGACGGGCCGACCGGCGCACCCGCGAGACCGACAATCGCGCCGGCCGGCACCTCGATCGCCACACCGTCGCGTTCGATCCGCAATGCGCCTGCGTGGATGCGATCGCCGCCGTCACCGATCTCCTGCTCCCCCGCCGGGTTCGCCTGCCCCAATTCCGCTGACTCCGCGACGCGTGCCGCCGCTTCATCTACCACGACGCTCTGCCCCATGCATTCGATAATCTCGCGGTCCGTGATCGCATCGAGCGCGACGCGATCGACGGCCGTCTTGCCGTCGCGAATGATCGTGCAGACATCGGCGATCTGGCGAATCTCGCGCATGCGGTGCGAAACGAACAGCACCGCGAGTCCCGTATCGGCGATGAGACGCCGTAGTACCGCGAAGAGCCGGATCGTTTCCGCAGCGGTCAGATTGGCGGTCGGTTCGTCGAGCAACAACAGCTTCGCGCCCGAACCGAGCGCGCGAGCGATCTCCACCAGTTGGCGCTCGTGCAAGGTCAGATCGCCGACCAGCCGTCCCGACGATTCACGCGCGAACTGCGGATCGATCAGCGACAGCGCTTCGACCGCAATGTCCATCGACGCGCGTTCGCTATATTTCGCCGCCCCGCGCCGCAGCCGCGGCATCGCGATGTTCTCGGCCACGGACAGATGCGGCAGCAGCGCGAGTTCCTGATTGACGACCGCGATGGTGCCGGCGGCAAGGTGCCCGCCTACGGAGGCGCCAATCGCTTGCCCGTCGAATTCGAGCGCGCCGCCGTCGCGTTCGAACTGACCGGAGATGATCTTGATCAGCGTCGACTTGCCCGCGCCGTTGCCACCGAGGAAAGCGTGTACTTCACCGGGTGCGATCGAAATATCGAAGCCCTTCAATACGCTGGTCGGTCCAAAGCTCTTGACGATTGCGCACGCCGTCAACAAGTAACGCTGCTCAGCCATGTCCTTTCTCCTTTCGCGTTTTCCGCGCATCGCGCATGTTTTGCGAGTGCGTGGTACGACGTTCACCAGTGCGCCGCATAGGCGTTAACCAGTGAAATGCCTTTACTCGATATGGAAGCGAACAGGACGAGAGCGCTGCGTGTGAGCGTTTGCTGTTCGCGCGCTCACCGGGAAAGTCGGATAATCCATTACTGTCTCCTGCGCAGTTGTTGCACTGCGCAACCTATGTTTATGATTAGCCGCCTGGCGGCAGTGAAACTGCCGGGTTAGTACCGAGAGGACTTCATGCATCCCTGGCTGCGCGGCTTGTCGACAGAATGGCAGTGCGAATGGCGTGCGAACAAGGCGGTTTCATTCAACTGCATCTGAAAAAAATTTCACTATGCGCATACCACCGGTCAAGGCCATCGTCGCGTTCGAGAGCGTGGCCAGAACGAAAAGCGTCAACCGGGCCTCGGAAGAGCTCGGGCTGACCGCGTCGGCAGTCAGTCACCAGATCAGCAATCTGGAGTCGGTGATCGGCCAGCCGCTCTTCTATCGCTCGGGCCGCGGACTTGTCCTCACGCCAACCGGCGAGCGTTATCTGTCCGATGTGACGGGCTCGCTCGCGGATCTGAGCCGCGCCACTGAGCGCGCGTCGAGCCGCACCGACGTCGATATCCTGCGAGTGCATTCGAGTCCCAGCTTCGGGCTCATGTGGCTGTTGCCGCGGCTTGCGTCGTTTCAGGAGGCCAATGACGATATCCAGTTGAATCTCGCCTGCTCATACGAGGACGTCTCGTTTACCAGCGGTTATTACGACATCGATCTGCGCCACGGCTACGCGAATTGGCGCGACCTCGAAGTCAGAACGCTGCGCGGCGAATTCATCGCGCCGCTCGCGTCGCCGAAATATCTGGAGAGCAATCCGGTCAATACGCCTGAGGATTTGCTGCAACATCGGCTGATCTACTCGGAGACGCCGCTCGTGCAGTGGAAGCAGTGGTTCGGGCGCACCGGCGTGTCGGCCGCCCACAAGACCTTCGACTTCTCGTTCGACCGCTCGTACATGTCGCTGGAAACGGCGGCGCTCGGCCTCGGCATCGCGCTCGAAAGCGTCATGCTTGCCTCGGTCCGCATCAAGGAGGGCGC
The DNA here is from genome assembly GCF_046028095.1 of Paraburkholderia phytofirmans. Lineage (GTDB taxonomy): Bacteria > Pseudomonadota > Gammaproteobacteria > Burkholderiales > Burkholderiaceae > Paraburkholderia > Paraburkholderia phytofirmans_A. The sequence continues at coordinate 566,693 of NZ_JAQQDJ010000003.1, read as the reverse complement.
GCTCGTGCCGGTCTTCGACGATACGCACGCCGTGGAGGTCGGCGCGCATCATCTGGTCTATCCGCCGCAAAACGCCGAACTGCCGCGCGTCGCGCGCTTTATCGCGTGGATCGAGCGCGAAGTTGGACGTATGGAACGCAAAGCCTGAGAGCCGCTTCGGTCCTTGCCAGGGTTTTCCAGCACCACGCTCGCACGTGATTCCGAATGCGGCGTCGCACCATGCAGCAGCGGCTTTTGAAGCAGCACGTCACCTGAAAATTTCTCAAACATAGTTGAGCAGTACGTCGTTGATGCGACCGGCCGCGCAGTAGACACTTCGGCCATCACATCAACACTCAGGAGACAATCATGCTGCTCGAGAACAAAGTCGTCATCGTGACCGGGGCCGCTTCACCGCGCGGAATCGGCAAGGCAACCGCTAAAGCAATGGCCGCCCAAGGCGCCCGCATCGTCATTCTCGATCTGCGCGAAGAAGACGCGCAGCGTGCCGCTGCCGATCTCGGCGACGAGCATCTGGGCCTCGCCTGCGACGTCACCGACAAAGACGCGTGCGTCTCGGCCGCCAAAGCGACACTCGAGCGCTACGGCCGCATCGACGGCCTGATCAACAACGCCGGCATCACGCAGCCGGTGCGCACGCTGGACATCACGTCCGATAACTTCAACGCGATCATCGACGTCAATCTGCGCGGCACGCTCTACATGTCGCAAGCTGTACTGCCGGCGATGAAAGAACAGAAAAGCGGCAGCATCGTCTGCATGTCGTCGGTTTCCGCGCAACGTGGCGGCGGCATCTTCGGCGGCCCGCATTACAGCGCGGCCAAAGCCGGCGTGCTCGGTCTCGCGCGCGCAATGGCCCGCGAGTTCGGCGGCGACAGCATTCGCGTGAACTCGATCACACCTGGCCTGATTCAGACCGACATTACCGGCGACAAGCTCACCACGGAAATGCGCGCCGACATCATCAAGGGCATTCCGCTCGGCCGGCTCGGCGATGCGAGCGACGTGGCGAACGCGTGCCTGTTCCTCGTCAGCGGCCTGTCGACCTATCTCACGGGCATTACGCTCGACGTGAACGGCGGCATGCTCATTCATTGATTGATCGTGACGCGGGGCTGCTCGCTGGGAGCGGCCGCGTGACCGGCATCCGGGCCAACCCGGAGCCATGGAAGGAGACACACATGAAACCAAAATACCCCGCGGCATCCATTGCCGCCGACATGCTGCCGCAAACCGACTCGACGAGCTTAGAGTCGAAGACCTACGCGAAAGTGAGCCGTCGCCTCATCCCATTCCTGATGCTGTGTTATCTCGGCGCTTATTTGGACCGCGTCAACGTCGGCTTCGCGAAGCTGCAGATGCTCAACGACCTGCGCTTCAGCGAAACCGTGTATGGCATGGGCGCGGGGATTTTCTTTCTCGGCTATTTCCTCTTCGAGGTGCCGAGCAACCTGGTGCTGCATCGAGTCGGCGCGCGCAAGTGGCTCGCGCGGATCATGCTGACGTGGGCGGTGATCTCCGCTTCGTTCATCTTCGTGAAGTCGCCTACCACCTTCTATGTGCTGCGCTTTCTGCTCGGCGTCGCGGAAGCGGGCTTCGCGCCCGGTGTGATTCTCTACCTGACCTACTGGTTTCCCGCTGCGCGCCGCGCCAAAGCGTTGTCGCTGTTCTTCATGGCGATTCCGCTGGCCGGCATTATCGGCGGCCCGCTGTCGGGCTGGATCATGCACTCGCTGCAAGGCGCGATGGACATGGCCGGATGGAAGTGGCTGTTCCTGCTGGAAGCGGTGCCTTCGCTCGTGCTCGGCGTCGCGATCCTGCTCTATCTCGACGACGGCATCACGAAAGCGAAGTGGCTGACGGACTCCGAAAAGACGCTGCTCGCCCGCAATGTGGCCGGCGACAACGCGCATAAGATCGCCCACGTCTCGGTCAAGTCGTTCATCGGCGACCGCCGCTTGTGGCTGATGGCGGCCATCTACTTCTGCGTGGTACTCGGCCAGTACGGCCTGACGTTCTGGCTGCCCACCATCATCCGCAAATCCGGCGTGGCCGATCCGCTGTGGATCGGCGTGTTTACCGCGATTCCTTATCTGTGCGCCATCATCGCGCTGCCGCTGCTCGGCATGAGTGCGGACCGTCATCGCGAACGCCGTCTGCATCTGGCGATTCCGATGCTGATCGCCGCAGCGGGCTTCATTCTGCTGCCGGCCATCGGCAGTGTGCCGGCCTCCATCGTTTGTCTGAGTATCGCCGCCGCCGGCATTCTCGCGTCGTCTTCACAGTTCTGGTCGTTGCCGACCGCGTTGCTCGGCGGCATGTCGGCCGCGGCCGGGATCGCGGCGGTGAACTGCGTCGCCAATCTCGCGGGCTTCTTTTCTCCGGCGATCGTCGGCTGGCTGAACGATCTGACTGGCAAATCGACCGCTGGACTGATCTTCATCTCGGTGGCCGTTACGTTCGGCGCCTGCCTCGTGTTCCTCGTGCCCGCCAAGTCGGTGAACCGTTGAACACTTTCTATTCTTCACGACTGATCACAGGAGACAACATGAACAGTCCAGAACACGTACCGACGGCAACCCTCGCCGAACACGCATACCGTATCCGTAGAAACGCGCTGTTGATGGGTGAAGTGCAGGGCCAGGGTTATATCGGCCAGGCGCTCGACATCGCCGATGTGCTCGCTGTCGCTTACTTCGGCGCGATGCGTTATCGGCCGGAAGATCCCGATTGGGAAGAGCGCGACCGCTTTCTCCTGTCGAACGGGCATTACGCGATTGCACTGTATGCGGCGCTCTTCGAAGCCGGCATTCTGCCGCCCGAAGAACTCGAAACCTACGGCAGCGACGACAGCCGCTTGCCGATGTCAGGCATGGCGAGCTACACGCCCGGCATGGAGATGTCCGGCGGTTCGCTCGGCCAGGGTTTGACGATCGCGGTGGGCCGCTGCCTTGGATTGAAGCGCAAAGGGTCGAAGTCTTTCGTGTACACGCTGTTCTCCGACGGCGAACTGGATGAAGGCGCGATCTGGGAAGGCTTGATGTCGGCGAGTCACTGGAAGCTCGACAACCTGATCGCCGTGATCGACGTGAACAACCAGCAGGCCGATGGTCCGTCGACGCAGATCATGGCGTTCGAGCCGCTCGTCGAAAAACTCGAGGCATTCGGCTGGTTCACGCAACGCGTGGACGGCAACGATATCGCCGCCGTGGCCGCCGCGTTCGATGCGGCTCGCACCCATCCTGAAGCGCAGCCGCGCATCATCATCGCCGACACGCGCATGGGTTGCGGTGTGCCGTTCCTCGAACAGCGCGAGAAGAACCACTTTATCCGCGTCGATGCCGATGAATGGCAATTGGCGCTGCAAGCACTCAAAGAAGGGAGACAAGCATGAGCAACGCAACCGCGAGCAAACCGCGCCTGAAGACCTCCGCGATGATCGCGTCGATCGCGAGCGAAGGACAGGTCACACGTTCCGCGCCCTTCGGCCACGCGTTGGTGGAACTGGCTCGGCAAAAGCAGAACGTGATCGGCATGACGGCCGACCTTGGCAAATACACCGACCTGCACATCTTCGCCAAGGAATTCCCGGAGCGTTTCTACCAGATGGGCATGGCCGAGCAATTGCTGATGGGCGCGGCAGCGGGATTCGCGCATGAAGGCGCGCAGCCTTTCGTCACCACTTATGCGGTGTTCGCCACGCGCCGCGCGTACGACTTCATGCATCAGGCGATCGCCGAAGACAATCTCGACGTGAAGATCGTCTGCGCGCTGCCGGGCCTGACGACCGGCTACGGTCCGAGTCACCAGGCCGCGGAAGATCTCGCCGTGATGCGCGCGATGCCCAATATGACCGTGATCGATCCGTGCGACGCGCTCGACATCGAGCAGATGGTGCCCGCGATCGCCGCACATAAGGGTCCCGTCTATGCCCGCCTGTTGCGCGGCAACGTGCCCGCCGTACTCGACGAATACGACTACACCTTCGAGCTCGGGAAAGCGAAGCTGCTGCGCGACGGCGCCGAAGTGCTGGTCATCTCGTCGGGCATCGTGACGATGCGCGCACTCGAAGTGGCGAAGGCATTGGAGAGCGACAAGATCGGCGTAGCCGTGCTGCATGTGCCGACCATCAAACCGCTCGACACGGAAACGATTGTGCGCGAAGCGAAGCGCTCGGGACGTCTCGTGGTGGTGGCCGAGAACCATACGGTGATCGGCGGCTTGGGCGAAGCAGTCGCTGCGGAGTTGATGCGCGCGGGCGTAGCGTGCCACTTCCGGCAAGTGGGATTGCCCGATGCGTTCCTCGATGCCGGCGCGTTGCCGACACTGCACGACCGCTACGGCATTTCGACCGCCACGATGTCCGAGGCGATCAAGGGCTGGCTGAACTGAGCGTGTCTTGATGGACGACGCCGGCATGCTGCCGGCGTCGTCTCATCGGTACGGCGCGACCGAGCCGACCGACTCGCCCACAGCGCCACGCCGATGATAAACAACTAACTTCAGCCGGCGGAGACCACATCGATCCGCAAAGCTTCCCCACCCGCGGCAATCGCGAGCAGGATGTCGACGTTCGGATGCGCGCCCGGACGGTTACGCGCATCGGCCGTGTGCTCGGCGAACACGACGAGGCCGTGCTCGGCCGCTTTGGCGTCGAGCGTGCCGAAGGTCTGCTGCAGGTAGTTGTACACCGCGAGCGATCCCTGCTTGCCCGGTTTGTTCTCGATGCTGGCCACCACGGCGCCCTTGCCGTCCACCAGATCGATACGCGCGATTGCGTCGATGCCCGGCATCTGCGCGAGGTTGTCCTTGAATACGTTGCCCGGTTGAATCATTGAAACCACTCCTTGTGTTCGAAAAATTGCGGCGCGGGCCGTATCTTATCCGATAGGGTGGCATGGCAAGCCTGAGCGCACGGCCGTCACGGCGTCCAGCGATACACCACGATGCTCGACCCGTTGTAGTTGTCTTTCGTGATCACGTACTCGCCCGCTGCCCTCAGATACGCGCGCAGGCCGTACATCGAATCGACGTCGTTGCCGACATCCACGGTGCCGGGACTCGAATTGATCAGCGTAGTAACGAGCTGGCCCGTGGTGAGATTGAAGGCGTCGATATTGGGCACCGTGTGCACGTAGCCGACGAACAGATAATTGCCCGCCGCCGTGATCGACTTGGGATTGGCGCTGGTGAGCGTGATTACCGGATCGGGCCGCGTGGTGTTGCCCGCGCTCCAGCCGTGATAGACCTCGATGCGCGACTGCATGGCGGTCCAGTCCCAGCTTCCGGCAATGCCTTGCGCGAGGATCATGGTGTCGCTCTCCGCGAGGTAGAGGATGCGCGTGAGCGGCCGGATGCTCTGCGGTATGGAGATCGTGACCGCCGGTCCCCATGACGGTTTGCCGTTGCCGTCGAAGCCGGTGAGCGGATAGTGGTAGATGTGATTCGTCCGGTCCAAACCGGCCCACACGTCGCCCCGGCTGTCGATACTGAAGCCGCCCGTGACCTGCAGGTTCGTATTGAAGGCCGTCCCCGGAATCGACGCGTCCGGAATCGCTATGTAGCCGCTCGCGGGGTTGAAATGAAAAAAGTAGAAGATGCCCGGGTTCTGTCCGGACGCCACCAGAATCCGGTTGCCGCCAACCGTGACGAGTTGGCCGAAGTGTTGGCCGCGTTGCGTGTCGTTCATGTTCAGGCGCGGATCGGACGGATACGTGAACGGATCGACCGTGTTCGCGACGAAGGTGCCGCCTGCTGTGCCGGTGTAAATGTGCATGCCGCTGTAGAAGTAGGCGGCGTCCGTCGACGGATCCGGCGCGGCGATCGCCTCGAAGTTGAGCGACTGCAGCTTCCATTCGAGGTTGCCGGCGCTATCGTACGCGTGAAGGTCGGTGGCGCCGTTGCGGCCGAGATCCCAGCCGCCGCCCCACGGATTGTTGAGCACGTACAGATTGCCGGCGACGTCCCTGCCGATGCCGACCACGCGTGTGAAGCGCTTGTCGCCCACCTGCCCTTTGATGCCGCTGGTGGTGTCGAGATAGCCGCCCTGAATGCCGAACGTGCCGGCGAGCGTCGGCGTGCCCGCGATCGTGTAGCGCTTGACGTTCATGTCCGGCCCCTGGTCGCCGACCATGAGTTGCCCGGACGCGGCATCGAAATACAACGCGGAAGGCCGCGACGCCGCCGGCATCTGGATCGTATTCAGCAGCGCGCCGGCCGGGCTGAATTCGACGATCGTGCCCGCGCTCTGCTGCGCGACCCAGAGGTTGCCGGCGCTATCCAATGCCAGTGCACCAGGACTGGATACCTTGATGTCCTGCTGCCAGACGCCGTCGGTCGTGAAAACGCGCACGCGATTGCCGAAAAAGTCGCTTGCATACAGCAATGAGCCCGCGGTCGCGAGTCCGGTGATGACATCGGCATGCGGTATCGACGTCCACACGCTGACGGGGATGATCAGGTCGCGCGTCTGCGTGGCGCGGTTGTAGCGTCCCACTGAGCCGCTGCCGAACGACCTGTTGTATTGCAACGCTGCGAAGATCGACGTGGCATTGCCGGTAATGGCGCTGCCCTGGAAGTCGGCGTGCGTGCCGATCGAGCCGAGGCTCTGGCCGTTCTGATAGATCGCGACGCCGCCCTCGTTTTCGTCCCACAACGAAGCCGTGTAGATCACGCCTTCGGGCGCGACCCACAGCGAACGCGCGGTGTTGCCCACGTGCGCGGCGAGCGTGCCGAACGTATTGCCCAGCCAGTCGGTGGTGTATTGCGCGTAGCAGGTTTGCGCGAACATGGTGATCGCCGCGCATAGAAGCGCGGCATGGAGGCGGTGCCTGACCATGGATGATGCTCCCCGAACAATCGTCCTCGACAATGTACCTCGCCAGATATGAAATGTTGGTGATTAGTATGAAGATATGGTTGGCGCACAGTGATTGAACGATGCAGCGTGCATGTAAAACGAAAACGGGCCACCCGCTAGCACGCGGAACACCCCTGTTTTTCGCACTTTACCGACCACTAATCTCAGGCGCACAATCTCTGCGGACAGGACGGTCCGCCGTCTTTTCCGATCATTCGAATCGTTCGCGCCGATACCGCATCCGGCCGCGAGTTCACCCCAGCGCGCAATACGCGCGCTCCATTCGGAACGCTCCATGGGCAACAAATCGTCAAGCAGACCCGAAGACCTGGTGGCGGGCGGCAGCCGTCATCATCAGATTTTCCCAAGGCTCAATGAAAAGCAGTTTGCCGTGCTCGAACGATATGGCGAACGCCGGCGGCTAAAGGCAGGCGATGTCCTGTTCACCGAAGGCGATCGGCACATTCCCATGTTTACCGTTGTCTCCGGCTCGATCGAGGCGACCCGGGGCATCGGCGACAAGCACCATGTTTTGGGCACGCACGGCCCCGGTTGCTTCACCGGCGAAGTGGGAACACTCGCGGGTCGCGGCGCGGTCGCAACGGCACGCGCCACCAGCGACTGCGAAGTGATCGTCATCGACGAGGAATCGCTGCGGGCGCTCGTCGTCGCGGAAGCGGAACTGAGCGAAACGATCATGCGCGCCTTCATCCTGCGGCGCGTCGCGTTCATTCAGGATCAGCACGGCGGCACTCTGGTGATCGGCAGTTCGGCTTCGTGGAGCACGCTAGTGTTGCGGCATTTCCTGAGCCGCAACGCACAGCCTTTCGCCTACTTCGATATCGTCGAGCACGAGGAAGCCAAGGGCTTGCTCGAACGTTATGACGCAACCGAAGCCGACATACCGGTGATCGTCACCCTGCAAGGCAATGTGCTGAAGCAGCCGACCAACCGCGCGGTGGCCGATGCGATCGGTCTGAGCCCCGACCGGCTGAACGGCGAACGGTTCGACGTGGTCGTGGTCGGCGCGGGACCGGGAGGCCTCGCGGCCGCGGTGTACGCGGCCTCAGAAGGGCTGCGAGTCGCGGTGGTCGACACCAAGGCGCCCGGCGGCCAGGCCGGCACCAGCTCGAAGATCGAAAATTACTTTGGATTCCCGACCGGCATTTCGGGGCAAGCGCTTGCCGGCCGTGGACTGTCTCAATGCCGCAAGTTCGGCGCGGAAGTCGGCGTACCGATCGAAGTGCTCGGCATCGAATGCGAGAACGCGCCGCCCTTTCACTTGCGCCTCAACTACGACGAGCACGTGTATGCCAACGCGGTCGTCATTGCGACCGGCGCGCGCTATCGGAAACCGCAGTTGCCGCGCCTCGAAGAGTTCGAGGGAAGCGGCATCTATTACAGCGCGACCTATATGGAAGCCGCGTTTTGCAACAACCAGGAATTGATCATCGTCGGCGGGGGAAATTCGGCTGGGCAGGCCGCGGTGTTCCTGTCGGGATTCGCGCGTCATGTGCATATCGTGATTCGCGGCGACGGACTCAGCGCGAGCATGTCGAACTATCTCATCCGGCGCATCGAAGCGGCGGCGAACATCAGCGTCCATGTGCGCACGCAAATCGTCGAACTGAACGGCGAGACGCAGCTCGAATCGATCAAGTGGGACAGTCAAGGCCGCATCGAAGAGAAGCCGATCCGCCACGTGTTCCTGTTTCTCGGCGCACAGCCGAGTACCGGCTGGCTTGGCGATTGCGTCGCGCTCGACAAACACGGCTTCGTGCTCACGGGTCCTGATGCGATTCCGCAGTGGTCGTCGGACCGGCCGCCGCATTATCTGGAGACGAGCCGGCCCGGCATCTTCGCCGTGGGCGACGTGCGCAGCGGCTCGGTCAAGCGGGTCGCCGCCGCCGTCGGCGAAGGAGCGGCCGCGATTCAGTCGCTGCATCAATATCTGGCGCTGAACCGCTGAACCGCTGCACAAGGCGCCTGGCGGTCCGCGACGGCCGCTACGCCTTGCGCAGATTCCTCAACGTCAAGCGGGCTTCCAGACCGCCGCCGGAACGGTTGTGCAGCGTGAGGGTCGCGTCCATCGCCATGGCCAGTTGCCGCGCGATGGCGAGGCCCAGCCCCGTGCCGCCCGTATCGCGATTGCGTGACGCTTCGAGCCGGTAGAACGGCTCGAACACCGCTTCCAGCGACTCGGCCGGTATGCCGGGACCGCGGTCGAGCACGGCGATCGCTGTCTCGCCGTTGGGCAAAGTAGCTGCCGTGATCTCGGCCGCGCCGCTGAACTTCAGCGCGTTGTCCACCAGGTTGCCGAGTATGCGGCGCAAGGCCTGCGGACGCGTCACCAGCGAATCGCCGAGCCGCCCTTCCAGGCTGACCGCCTGGCCGGCGTCGACATAGTCGCAGACAAGACTGTCGAGGAGCGCGTCGGGATCGACACGGCAAGGAACTTCCGTCGCGCCGTGCAGCGTACGCGCGTACGTCACGCCCTCCTTCACCAGGCTTTCCATTTCCTGCAGGTCCTGGCGCAGCTTCGCGCCCTGGGCGTCGTCGTCCATCACGTCGACGCGCAGGCGCATGCGCGTGATCGGCGTTTGCAGATCGTGTGAAATCGCCGCCAGAATCTGCATGCGTTCGGTCATGTAAGTGGCGATGCGATCCTGCATCGCGTTGAAGGCGCGCGCGGCGCGCGATACTTCGGACGGCCCGTCCTCCGGCAAGCGCGCCGCCTTCAGGTCGGGGCCGAGCGTATCCGCGGCGAGCGCCAGTTGATGCAACGGCCGCGTGGCGACCCGCACCGCCAGCCAGCAGCATGCGACCAGCACCGCCAGTTGCAACGCCAGCACGAGCGGCAGCCAGCGCGACAGCGGCGCGCCCGACATGGGGCGCATATCGATGGTCAGCGGCGTGCCGTCGCTCAGTTGCAGATGCACCTGCAGGCGCTCATTGTCGCCGGGAACGGCATTCACCGTCAGCGGATAGTGCCTGCCGATGCCGTCCGCGATGGACTGCGCCACACGCTCGGACAGATGCGCATCGATCGGGGTGCCCGTGATGCCCGGCCCCAGGATGAACTCATAGCTGCGCCGCGCGAGCTGCGGCAACCACTGCGCGCGTTCGTTCGGCGGCAGATGATCGAGCAGCGCCACCGAGCTGCTCACTTCGCGCTCGATGTAACCCATCATCACGTTGGTCATGGTCTGGTCGCGCTCGGTCAGCGTGAGCCAGAACGACAAGGTCTGCGCCAACGCGAGGCCGACGAACAGAATCAGCGCGAGCCGCGCGAACAGCGTGCGCGGCCAGTGCAGCCAGGACCAGCGGTTCATTGCGGATCCTCGATGGCCGTCACCGCCGCGGAAAACACGTAACCCTCGCTGCGCAGCGTCTTGATGTAACGCGGCTCGCGCGCGACATCGCGCAAGCGTTGACGCAGACGGCTCACCATCAGATCGATCGAACGGTCGAACTGATCGGCCTGGCGGCCCTGCGTGAGATTGAGCAGTTGATCGCGCGTCAGCACCCGCTGCGGATTGTCGAGAAACACGCGCAGCAAGCGGTATTCGGCACCGCTCAGCGCGACCATGGTGCCTTCGGCGTCCAGCAGATGACGCGCGGTGGTGTCGAGGCGCCAGTCGCCGAAGGCCAGCATCGGCGCCGATTCCGTCACTTGCATGCCGGGCGGCAGCATGCGCGCGCGCCGCAGCACGGCGCGGATGCGCGCGAGCAACTCGCGCACGGCGAAGGGCTTGGGCAGGTAGTCGTCCGCGCCCATTTCCAGCCCGACGATGCGGTCCGCCTCTTCGTTGCGGGCCGTCAGCATCAATACCGGCACAGCGCGGAATTTGCCGGCGCGCAGTTCGCGGCACAGCACCAGACCGTCCTCGCCGGGCATCATCAGATCCAGCACGATCAGATCGGGCGCGCCCTGCTCCAGCGCCGCGCGCATCTGGCGCCCGTTCGCCGCGAGCGAGACGCGCATGCCGTTTTTCTCGAGATAACCGGCCAGCAATTCGCGGATGCCACGGTCGTCGTCGACAATCAGTACGTGATCGATGGTTTCCATCAATGCATCATCTCTTTTGGCGTTTCAACTGCACCCGGCTCGCAACCATCAATGAACACTGCACCGGATGCGCCAGTTCGGCGGCAAGGCCGCCGGTCAGGAATACGACGATAGCCAGCAGGCGTTTCATGCGTCCTCCAATACGGAGAGGCTCGCGCCGTCCGCGACTCCCGCTTCCAGACTATACGGATCGACGCCTTCCAGGCAACCGATGTTGACTCGCCACGACTGCGGGTCTTTACGCGTCTGATGAAACGGATAGACGCCGCAATGTTTGCAGAAATAGTGCCGGGCTACCCGCGTGTTGAACTGGTAAAGCGTCAATGAGTCTTCGCCGCTCAGGATCTTCAACTGGCTTGCCGGGAACAATGGCGTCATCAACGCGCCTTTACGGCGGCACAGGCTGCAATTGCAACGACCAGCCGGCGTGATCGAGGTACGCACTTCGAATTTGACAGCCCCGCAATGGCAGGATCCGTGCAGCAAGTCGGCGCTCATGGTGCTCTCCGTGTTTTGGCAATGCCTGCTTTATAGCCTGGCTCGCACGGGGAATTGTGTCGCAGTGTATCTGGACCTCGTACAGATACACAACATTGCACCCACACGGCTTGGGCGACACATGCCAGATACCTGCGGACGCTTCAATACAGTCATTCGCGGCTGATACGCGAATTGCCGTTTCTAGCCTCTTCCTGAAAGGACCCTGACATGCTCTCCGCATCCAAGATCAAAACGCTTGCCGTCGCAACCGTGATCGCCGCCGCAGCCGCGAGCGGTATCGCCGCTTTCGCGGGGTCGCCCGAACCGGGCGCGAGTGTGCCCGCGCTCGGGACCAACGCGGCGGCTCCCGACTTCACCGGCATTTCACAATGGCTCAACAGCGATCCGCTCACCTTGCAGCAACTGCGCGGCAAGGTGGTGCTGGTCGATTTCTGGACGTACACCTGCGGCAACTGCATCAACACGCTGCCTTACGTGAAAAGCTGGAACCAGAAATACAAGGACCAGGGGCTGACGGTTATCGGTGTGCATACACCCGAATATCCGTTCGAGCGCGACACCGACAACGTGAAGACCGCCATCAAGCGCTTCGGCATCACTTACCCGGTCGCGCAGGACAATCGCTATGCGACCTGGAACGCGTACAACAATCAGTACTGGCCGGCCTTCTATCTGCTCGACAAGCAAGGCCGCATCGTCTACACGCATTTCGGCGAAGGCGACTATGCGAAGACGGAAGCGAAGATTCAAGCCCTGCTCGCGCAGCAAGGATAGCCGCGCGTTCGTATCGGAATGTATCCGCGGATTGCGGCGATACACGACGTTGCAATTCGCCGCTTTTCCGACACATGCCAGATACGCCCGCGCGGTTCAATACGTCAACGCCGCTTCTCTGACCAAGAATCCCATCGCAGCAAGTCCTGGTCGACCTCTGCTCATGCATTCAGATTCGCGGACGTCTCTTATCCAACCGTTCAAGGAGAACGATATGAAAGTTTCCATGATTGCTTTGACCTTTGCTGCCTGCGTGATCGGAAGTGCTGCTCACGCTGCGGTTCCGGCGCCCTCGAACGCTAGCGTCGATTCTTCGCAGATCGCACAGGCAGCGCAGCCGCTATGGTCCGCGAGCACGGCCAGTGCCGCACAGAAAACGCGTGCACAGGTTCGCCAGGAACTCGTGCAAGCCGAGAAATATGGTCAACTTGCCAACCTGAATCGTTCGCTTTATATGGGTAGCTGAGTGACCGTTTGGCGTCGACGTTGGCGTCACAAGGAGCGCTCCGGGCGCTCCTTGTGACGCGGGTGACCAATGATCTGCCGGGCCGATGCCCGTTTGAATTCACGCCAGCGAAGACCCGCGTTCGTCACGCAGCTTGAGTGGTTCGCGCGATGAGCGCTTCCACCGCACGAAGGTCCGCGGCTGAGGCCGGCGCAAAGACGACCAGGCTCAGACCGTCGCCGCCATCCACGGCGAAGGCCGAATACTCGAGCGTGATCGGTCCGGCCTGCGAGTGACGCAGACGCTTCGTTCCAATCCAGTGAGTGCGCACGTCGTTCTCCGCCCAGAGGCGCCGGAAATCCGCGCTGCTCGCCTGCAGTTCGGCGACAAGCGCCGCGGCTTCCACAGACCCGCCGATGCGCGCGATATCGATGCGAAACACGGCCAGCGCGGCACGCGCGCTTTCCTCCCAGTCCGGCTGGCTTTCACGCACTGCCGGGCCGCCGAACAGGCGTCTGAGCACGTTGCGCTCGCGCGCCGGCACAGCGGCGTAGTCGCCGAGCACCGCGACCGCGGCCGCGTTCCAGGCCACGACGTCCCACGTCGGCGTCTTCACAATGGCGGGACTGCTGGGCATGCCATCGAGTACTCTCTGCAAAGCCGGCGTGACCTGCCGCGGCGCGAGCGGGGTGAGCGGCGGCGGCCGCTGCTGGGCCAGCAGGAACAGCATCTCGCGGCTCGCGGCGTCGAGTTCGAGTGCGCGGACGAGCCGCTCCAGCACCTCGTTCGATGGCAAGCCGCCACGCCCCTGCTCCAGCCACGTGTACCACGCGACGCTGACGTTAGCCCGCGCCGCCACTTCTTCGCGCCGCAGACCCGGCGTACGACGACGGCTCGGCGCGTCCGGTCCCGGTTGCAAACGCGAGCGGCGATCGCGCAGGAAACTGCCCAATGAAGTGCATGCAGCGCCGAGCGGATCAGGCGGAGTGTTGACAGGCATAAGGGATCTCGACAATTTTCTCGTGCGTCGGAATCCGTGTCATTGCGGCGACGCTACTGTCGATACTCTAGCGCGAAATGAATGCCTGGATGCTTCGGGTCCTGCTTTGGGCCTTCCTCCGCCCGCGTCAACTCAGTACTCGACGAGAATCGTCACGCGACGATTCGCGGCGCGCGCCGCCGCGTCGTCGCCGATGATCAAGGGAAAATTGTCGGCCCGGCCGATCGCGGCCATTCGGTGCGCTTCGATGCCTTTGTCCGCGAAAAAGCGAACCACAGCGCCGGCCCTTGCGGAAGACAGCTCCCAATTGGATTCGTATTTCGCCGTTGAAATAGGCACATTGTCTGTATGCCCTTCAACGAGAATGTTGTGCTTCGATCGGTCGCGCAGCACGCCGGCAATCTGAGTCAGCACGTCGAATGATTCCGGCAACAAACGCGCATCGCCCGAGTTGAACAGAATTTTGGCGTTGATGGCGATCTCCACGCCTTGAGCCGCGTTTGAAATCGTGATCTGGCGATTGTCTCGAAGCGGCTCCAGCAGAGAAAGGAGCTGCTTCTTCGAGGCATCCGGCGTAGCGGGCGCCGCCTCTGTCGTCACATGACGCTCCAGCGCCTTGATTTCGAGCTCCCTCGTTTTGGCCAACTGCAGCACATAGAGCGCAAGGAACAACACCATCAGCGTGGTGATGAGGTCGGAGTAAGAGATCAGCCAGCGCCCGGACTGCGCCTCGCCTTCATCGTCGGCGTCGTAGCCGGTCTTGTCCGCCGTGAGGCGCTTGTTACCCGAGGAGGTGTTCATATCCGAAAAGTTTGCGCCCGAAATTACCTGTGATTGCCGTCAAAGCACATTAGCCCAGCAACTCGGCCGATCTTTCCCGCACGTCACCCGCGAGCCGCGTCTCGATGGTGTGAGGCGACTCTTTGCGCGAAATCGCGAGCAGGCCGTCGAGATATAAACGCCTGAAGCGCAATTCGCTGTCCACCTGCGCCCTGATCTTTCCATACAACGGCAGAAAGACCAGATTGGCCAATGCAAGACCGTATAGCGTCGCGACAAAAGCCACCGCGATACCTTGCCCGAGTTGCGCGGGCTCGAGCATATGGCCAGTCACCTGAATCAGACCGAGCACCGCGCCGAGAATGCCGAACGTCGGTGCGTAACCGCCGGCCTGTTGCCAGATCCGCGCGGCCAACATGTGATTGCGCTCATACGCATCCAGCTCCCGCTGCAAGGCGTCTTCCAGCACGGCCGTCGACACACCGTTTGCCAGCAACTCCAAGCCTCGTTTGGCAAACGGATTGATGCCGCCCGCCTCGATCGACTCGAACACCAGCATGCCATTCAATTTGGCTTGATCGCCCCATTCGAGCAGGACGGACAGGCTCTCGCGATCGACCTGCCGCGCCTTCACAAAAGCAAGGCGCAATTGCTTGATGCCATCGAAAAACCTTGCCCAGGTGTTCTGAATCATCACCGCGCCGAAAGTGCCGCCCAGAACGATGACGAATGCCTCCAACTGAAACAGCGAAGTAAAGTGCCCGCCCTCGAGCGAGAAACCCGCGACGATCGCCGTCACGCCGAACACCGCGCCAAATAGCGTCAACAGATCCATATGTCCTCTCGAATGGCCGGCCGCGACTTCGAACCTCGAAGCCGACGCGGCCTGCCGTTTGCGTGTCGCGCGTCAGGCGTCCAGATTGGAAAGCGGCGCAGCCGTGGCGGCCGGAGCTTTGATTGCTCGCACGATCTCGAGAAAGCGCTCTTCGATCTCGGCGATTTCGAGTGGATCGATCTTGATCTCCCGACGCATGACCCACGAGACTTCTTTCTTTCTCGCCTCGGTCATCACCGAGAGCAGCCGCTCGGCGATCGGCTGGCCCGTCACGGCGGAAAGCAGTTTCGCGAGGTCGTATGTATCGAACGCGCTCACCGCTTCGAACAAGGTTCGCTGGTCGACAAACTCCAGATCGTCGAGCGACTTCAGGTCGGTCAAACCGCGGGTACTGCGGCGCGAGAAATAGCTGATGCCTTTTTCCTCGACGTAATTCAACACCTTGGTCTTGCGAAACGCAAAAAGGTCTTCCGCGATTTCCGCGTGGGACAGCTTGTTGAGAATCACCTTCTTCTCGACGCCGATCAAAGCTTCCAGGTCGTCCAGTTCGATCAGTTCCAGTTCGCTGCTGATGGAGAGATCGAGATCGTGGTCCGCTACCTGTTGCGCACGCTCGGTGATTCGCACGGGATCGAACGTGACCAGTTGCCGGCTCGTTGCGCCGTCCTGCGCGGAATAGCGCGCCGAGGTGGTGCTCGGGCGATCGGACCGGCCCGGTTCGAGCGAAACGAGATTGAGTTTCTCCATTCGTTTGAGCATGGCCATCACATGCGGACGCGAATGGCCGGCAATGGCATGGCACTTTCTGATTACGTCAGGCAGAGGCACCGAGAATTCCTCGCTTTGCGCGCGACGCATGCGGCCGTCCGGCCTGTCGGCATTCTCGCCGCCCGCCATCAACGAAAGGACGTGCGCGTAGGACACGACGCCCGGCAGAAAGTCCGCGTGCGTATTGGTGGCGAGGACATCGTCCTTCTTTTTCACCCGCCGGATCAGCGTGCGTACGATATGGCGAAGCAACGGCGAGACACGTTCTAGCTCCTCCTCCACTACGCCCGCCGCGATGACGGTCAACTGGCAGAAGCTCAGTGCTTTCGCGGTGTGCGCTCGCGGTTCGGGCGGCAGCAAAGCCGCCTCGCCAAAAAACTCACCTTTGCCCAGCGTGGCGAGAATCACCTTCTTCTCGTCGCACTGGGTGGAGATTTCGACTTTGCCATCCGCAATGACGTAGACGACGGCGTCGCCCGCAAAGCCTTCGGAATAGATGACTTCGCCCGGAGCCGCTGTACGCGACCATGGCGATCGTTGGTGATTCAAGATGATTCCCCCGAAGAGCGATTTCCTCGTCAGCGCTTGCCGTGCAGAAGGCTTGCGCATGTCGATGGTCCTGATTATTTGACTGGATAACGACATGCAAAACGCAAAGCTTTAATAAATGTAATCGTCAGACTTAACGCCGCAAACGTTTGGGAGCCTGACTGGATAAGGCTTTGCGCGATGCTGGTTTCTTCGTTCCATGGCGGCAGCGCGAGCCGCATGCGCGTCAAACGTTCATGAAAATGTAAGGTCAAAAATTCTTTTTGGCAGTCGCGAAAAAAATTTGGAATAAGAGGAAACCCGATGTGTTCGCCCCTACATGACAGCGACAAACGCTGCAAGGTAGTGACGAAACAGGCATGTACGCGCGGCTCTCATTGCAAGCGGGTCATGTCGGTGGATAAGCAAAGAGGTAGCTTCACTTAATTCACAAGGCATCTTCAATCTCTAACTATTTAGGCATCCCGATGAAACGCAAACTCTCTCTCATTTTCTCGCTGATCGTTCTCGCTTCAGCAGGTTTCGCTACCCAAGCCTCGGCGAAGGAACATATGCACACGAACACGCAGCAGTGTGTCGGCCCCGCAGGTTTCTGCACGCCGTACTTCGGCAGCTAAATCGGCACGCTTCAGGCAATCGTTGCCTCTCTACTCATCGCATTGATCAAGGAATTTTTATCATGAAAAAAGCTCTCGTTTGTTTCGCTCTCGCCGTCGGCACGTTGGCCGCCCCTGTTGTGAGCTTCGCACAATCGAATGGCCCCGTCACACGTGCTGAAGTGCGTGCCGATCTGGTGCGCCTCGAACAGGCTGGCTACAACCCTTCGCTTGGCGACGACGCTAATTATCCGGCCGCCATTCAGGCAGCCGAAGCAAAGGTCGCCGCGCAGACCGCTCCGCAGACGACGCAGTCGTCGTACGGTGGCGTGGCGCAAAACGGCAACTCTTCGTCCGGCATGCGCAAGAACGCGTCGACCGATTCCAGCTGCGTCGGCCCCGTCAGTTTCTGCAATGTCTTCTTCGGCAGCTGAATGACACGTATCGGGAATCCTGTTTCGCCATTTATATCAACAGGATTCCTACTTTTATCAAGCAATTTGAAAACATCTTTTTAAGAATAGTTACTTACTTATAAACCGGAGTGTGTCATGAAAGTTTTGCCTCTCGTCGCCACGGCCTTGTCGTTGTCTGCCGCCCTTTTCGCCTCTACTGCCGCGATGGCGCAAGACGCTAAACCGCAAACCGCGCCCGTCCACAACATTGTTCTCGTACACGGCGCATGGGTGGACGGCTCCGGCTGGAAGCCGGTCTATGACAAGCTGACCAGGGACGGTTATCACGTCACCATCGTGCAGGAGCCTCTGACATCGCTCGACGACGACGTCGCCGCCACGAAACGCGTGCTCGATCAGCAGAACGGCCCGACGATTCTCGTGGCTCACAGCTACGGCGGCTCGGTCATCACTGAAGCAGGTGTGCATCCGAACGTCGTGGGCCTGGTGTATGTGGCCGCGCACGCACCGGCCGTCGGCGAAGATGAAAGCGATCTTGGCAAAGGCATGCCGAGCTATACATCGAAGCAACCGGGCGCCATCGTGAAGACCGGCGACGGATACACTTATCTGAATCCCGCGGATTTCCCTAAGGATTTCGCTGCCGATCTGCCACTCAAGCAAGCGCAGTTCGAATCGCACTCGCAAATTCTGACGGCCGCGAAAGTCTTTTCGGCGCCGATGACGGTCGCCGCCTGGACGAGCAAGCCAAGCTGGGGCATCGTGGCAGCCGACGACAAGATCATCAACCCCGATCTCGAACGCTGGTATTACGCACGCGCGCACAGCCATACGACAGTGATCCCGGGCGCAAGCCACTCGGTCTATGAATCGCGGCCGAAGGAAGTAGCAGCCGTCATCGAAGACGCGGCGAAGCACGCACAGTCTTGAACTGGCATGTAGACAATCCGGAGCGATGCGAAGAGCGTCATTCACAAGGCAATCGCTCTCTGCCCGCCACGCTGCTCTCAGCGTGGCGACGCTCGTGGCTCGTCAACAAGCCACAACTTGAACTTTGGCGCCCACGGCTGCAACTTCATCGCATCTGAAATGAACCGCGTCGTCAGCGAGAGCAACAGCTGCCTGGTCGAATCCACAAAAGCGTTCGACACGCGATCAAAACTGCCTTCCCGCCGCATTAGCCGGCACACGAAACCTACAGCCAGTAATACGCACTGCACTACGCCAGCTGCCCAAAACCGGGCAACCGCGCAGCCGTGAATTGCGCTCGTCATCTCATCCCACGCATCAAAACCAACGCGCCATCAACTTGTCATTGTTTTCCACGAATGTAATGATATAACATTCTCTAGGCGGTACAAAAGACTTTCGCGACCGAAAGGGATCCACGCCGCGAGTCGCAGCAGCACACGTCAGCCTCAGGAAAACCGTCGACCAAAACAGAACAACGCATTCACCCAGTCGCCAACACACTCGAATACATAACGATGAAAATCCGCACGCGCGTCTCTTCTGCAGCTTTGCTGCTGTTCGCCATGGCCGCCCACGCCCACGCCGCGACTGACGAAAGTTCAGTAACCGGCGCAGTCACAGACGCCGCTGGCCAACCCGTCAACAACGCCACAGTAATCGTGCAGAACGCGAGCGGCACCGCTGTCAGTGAGGCGAAAACGAACGCCGAAGGCCGCTTCGCCATCGCGCACGTGACACCGGGTACCTACGCGGTCGTCGTCACCGCACCGGGATTTGCGAGTGGCAACAGCATCACCACTACGAGTGCCGGCGCGGAAAGCACCGTCAGCGTGAGTCTTGCGAAGAGCGGCACACTCGACGTTCAGGTGAACGCGAAGCGGCTGGACAGAGCGCGCAATGGGCTGTTGCCCGAGACCGGCAGCAGCGTGTACCGCTTCAGCCAGGCCGATATCGAAGCGCTACCCGCGGGCCAGGACACACCGCTGAATCAGGTGCTGCTGCAGGCGCCAGGCGTGGCCAGCGATTCATACGGACAACTGCACGTTCGCGGAGACCACGCCAATCTGCAGTACCGCATCAACGGCATCATCATTCCTGAACCGATCAGCGGTTTTGGGCAAGCGCTCGACACGCGCATCATCGACCAGGTCAATCTGCTGACCGGAGCGCTGCCGGCGCAGTACGGCTACCGGACTGCCGGTGTCGTGGACATCCGCACGAAGACGGGTGACGCGGGCAACGGTGGCACCATCGACGTATTCGGCGGCAGCCACCAGACCCTCAAAACCAGCGCCGACGTGTTCGGCACGCAAGGTCCGTTCAGCTATTACTTCAGCGGCTCGCTCGGCGTCAACAACCTCGGCATCGAGAATCCGACTGCGAGCGCGAACGCGCTGCATGACCACACCCGTCAGGGCGATGCGTTCGGTTATATGTCATACATCATCAATCCGCTCACGCGAGTGAGCCTGATGTTCGGCACCACGAGCAACCAGTTTGAAATTCCCAACGCGCCCGGACTGCAGACCAATTTCAAGCTCAACGGCAACAACACGTTCGATTCGAGTCAGTTGAACGAAACGCAATCGGAGTTGAACAATTTTGCGGTGCTGGCGCTTCAAGGCACCAACGGCGGCGCACTGGACTACCAGGTCGCGCTATTCACCCGTTACACGCGAACGCAATTCAATCCCGATCCGGTGGGCGACCTGCTTTTCAACGGCGTCGCGTCCCAGGACTTTCACAGCAACTCGGCCAACGGTGCGCAAGTCGATACCACGTGGCGACTCAACGAGAAGCATACGATTCGCGCCGGCCTCTTTTTCCAGCAGGAACACGCTGTATTCGACGACAGCGTCAACGTGTTTGCAACGGACGCCGACGGTAATCAGTTATCCGACCAGCCTTTCAACATCCACGACTCGAGCAGCAAAACCGGCTACCTGTACAGCGCATACGTGCAGGACGAATGGAAAATCACCGACAAACTCACGTTCAACTATGGGCTCCGCTACGACAAGATGGATGAGTACGTCAGTGCGAGCCAGTTGAGCCCTCGCATCGGACTGGTCTATGCGCTGACACCGACCACCACCTTTCACGCCGGCTACGCGCGCTACTTCACACCGCCTGCATTCGAACTGGTGTCGGGCTCGACCATCAGCCGCTTTAACGGAACCACCAACCAGAG
Organism: Paraburkholderia phytofirmans; assembly: GCF_046028095.1. Classification (GTDB taxonomy): domain Bacteria; phylum Pseudomonadota; class Gammaproteobacteria; order Burkholderiales; family Burkholderiaceae; genus Paraburkholderia; species Paraburkholderia phytofirmans_A. Next base: position 545,938 of record NZ_JAQQDJ010000003.1, on the reverse strand, counting down.
TCCGTCGAGTCAGAACGATCAGGTGCAACCGGAACGCAGTCACTATTTCGACCTCGGCGTCACGCAGCGTCTCGGTTCGAACGTGACGGTCGGCATCGACGCCTACTACAAGAAATCCACTAACCTGCTCGACGAAGGTCAGTTCGGCTCCGCCCTCATCTTCACACCGTTCAACTATCAGTACGGACGTGTGTACGGACTCGAGTTCACCGCGAACTACAAGCAGGACAACGTGTCCGCCTATCTGAACTTCGCCTACAGCCGCGCGCAAGGCAAACAGATCGACTCGGCTCAGTTCAATTTCGAAGCGGACGAACTCGCCTACATCAACGACCATTGGGTTTATCTTGATCACGACCAACGCATCACCGCGTCATTCGGCGGCACGTACGACCTCGGCAGAACGACGTTCACCTTCGACGGCCTGGTGGGCAGCGGCTTGCGAAGCGGCTTTGCCAACACCGATCGCCTGCCCGTCTATGCGCAGATCAACCTCGGCGTGATCCAGCATTTCAACCAGCCTCTAGTGGGCAAGTTCGATGCGCGTTTGCTGGTCGTCAATGCATTCAATCGTGTTTATGAGTTGCGCGACGGCTCGGGCATCGGAGTGGGCGCGCCGCAATACGGTCCGCATTTCGCCGTCTACGCCGGTATCACCAAGCATTTCTAAATCTGTCACGCAGCAACGAGGTCGGTCATGCAAGATTGGACGAATATTCTGGCGGCGGTACGCGTGGGTGGATGGGTGATCTATCCGCTCACGGCACTCGCTGTTCTGGCGCTTGCGATCGTCCTCGATCGCGCCTATGTATTTTTGCGTTTTGGCCGTCTGCCGCCGGGCACGGACAACGCACATGAAATGCACATGCCTGAATCTTCCACCGGCATGGACAACGGATTACATCATGCACCACGTCAGAACGCATTCAAACGTATGAGTACCTCGTGGCGCCCCGATGCGTCCGTTCCGCTATGGCTGCGCGAAGCCAATGCGCAATCGATCGCCTCGCAGATCGAGCGCGACATGAGCAAGGGTTTCTGGGTGCTGGAGACGATCGTCACGGCCGCGCCACTGTTGGGCTTGCTCGGCACCATCGTCGGCATGATGCATTCGTTTCAGTTGTTCGGCGGCACGGGGCTCGTCGATCCGGCCGGCGTCACCGGCGGCGTCGCGCAGTCGTTGGTGGCGACGGCGATCGGTCTCGTCGTCGCGCTATTCGCACTCTTCGCGTTCAACTATTTTTCCCGTCGGCTTGAACGCTTGATGGATGAACTCGAATCGTTCGCGACTGCGCGGCTCGGTGAAATACGTCTTGCCACGAGCGTCGCGGGAGCGCAGTCGTGAAGTTCAAACGTTCGCGCGCGGCCAGACGTGGCCGCATCGAAATCATTCCGATGATCGACGTGATGTTCTTTCTGCTCGCGACGTTCATGCTCGCATCGCTCGCCATGCAGCGGCTCGATACTGTCAAGCTGACATTGCCCGCGGGTCGCGCGCAGCAGATGGCCGCGCATGAGCCGCTAACCATCTCGGTCAATAGTCGCAATGAGATCTTCGTGAACCATCTGCCGGTGCGCCCCGATCAGATCGAGCCGACGGTAAAACGACTGCTTCAGCCCGACGCCAATGTCGTCATTGCCGCCGACGACGCAGCGGGCCACGGCGCAGTCGTGCAGGCCATGCTCGCCGCACGCCGTGCCGGTGCGGCGCGGTTTCTGATCGCCGTGCGTCGCGAATAGCCCGATGCGTCCGACCACTTCAATCGATGATTCGCCGACGCTTCGGATCGTACTGGCGATCGTCGTCGCGCTCGTAGTCTGGGTCGTGTTTCTGTTCGCGCTCGGACATTGGCTCGACGCAGCGACATCCGGGCGGGCACCAGACAAGCCGCTGGAGATGCGCGTGGTGGAACTCGAGCCGCCGCCGGCAATGCATCCTGAACCGGCGCCTGCGGTCAAGCCACCGCGACCGGTCGAGCCACGTCAGCATGCTGTGCCGAAACTCGCTCCACCAAATCCAACGCCGAACGCTCACCCTGCCCCCATCCCTGCTCCCAATGAGCCCAGCGCGCCCGCCGAATCCCCCGCGCGCTCAACCAGCTCATCCGAGGAGAAACAAAGCACATCATCACCCGCCATCTCTCCCGGCGACACGGCCGCGCGCTCTATCACGCAACCGTTACCCGAATTACCCGACGATCTACGTGAGCAAGCCTATCAAACCGTCGCGACGGCACGCTTCGTGATTCATGTCGACGGCTCGGTCGATGTCGAACTGCTCAAGCCGACACAAAATCCACGCCTCAACCAACTTCTCCTCGAAGCCCTACGCAAATGGCGCTTTTTCCCGGCATTGCAGGGCGGCCGTCCCGTCGAAAGCAGGCAGGACGTCCGCGTGCATTTCAATGTGAGCTAGCGCGTCGAGGCATCGTGCCCGCCGACGCGCCATCACCCCCGGCAACTACTGCGCACTGGCGGTCGTCGCATTCGCAACGGACTCGCCCTTCATCTTCCGAACCGCATCAGCGGCGGAAGGCGCGAGGTTCTGCCCGGCCAGCGACGCGTCGAACGCTTCGCGGCGCGCCTGCTTCGCCTGCACGTAGTCGGCGTCCAGTTCGGCGATACGGCGGTCGTACCAGCTCTTCACGCAAGCCTCATCTGTACAGTTGTGCTGGCGCCAGAGCCATTGATGCGTACGTGCCGCTTCGAGCGCCGCCGTGTCGAGCGTTGCCTCTTTCGCGCGTTGCCACGCGGCAGCAAGACGATCGTCGAGCGCCGACAGCGACGGCTCCTTACAGACGATCTTTTCCGATGCGGACGACTTGCTCGTGCACTTGAAGCTTGCCGCGGACGCGTCCACAGCAAGCGTGGCGCCTGCGACCAGCATGCTGATCGACAGCAAGGTGGACGGCGTCGCGAGACGTTGAAAAGCGCGGGACAAAACGATGTTCAAGGTAGACATACCGGGCCTCTGTTCAGGGAAATAACCAGGCTCAGGCGTGACAAGACTATGTCGCGCCTGCTGCCAGCCAATCAGGGGTTGCGCTAGCTGTGACAGCAGAATAGCGCCCGCGATCTGCCGCGATGATGGGAGAACACGCCGTGAATCAAAAGTGCTTACACGATATTTCCACGTAGCTCCGATGATATCGATGACGGTGTCGATCAAAGCAGCGCGATTGCGAAGGTAATGAAATCCAATCTATTTTTCTTATCGCACAAGCCGACACTCGCGACGGAACTGCTCGACTCGCCGCCTCGCATGACCGCGCGACACCACACACTACCTCATTGATTATGCGGCGTTTTTCTAATTAATGAAGCGCTTCAGATCGCCTTCGTAATTCGCCGCAACAGGCAGAAAGTTTCGGATAGCTGATTTTGATCGTCCTTCCGGTAACTGTGCCATGCCTTCTTTCCCACACTACGCCCGCCTATATTGAACCCGCGCACCGAGGTCGACAGCGGTGCGCTTCAACCGGCCCTATTCAGACGGCTGCGAACACCGTCCGCCCCGCATTAATCGACGACAACAACAGGAGACAAAGATGCCTGGTCTTTTCAAAACAGGATGTGCAGCACGAGGCTGGCTGCCGGCAGTACGGGCCTGGCTTCTTCAACGGACCGTCAGCGGCAGATCGATTGCCGCGCTAATGGGCGCCGCGCTCATTGCGCTGCTCGGCATGCCTATCAATGCGAGCGCTGCCACCACTGGCTTGGCCAATTTGCCCGCCGTCATGCCCGCCATGAACTGCGCCGCCGTGATGAGCATGGACCTCAGCGGCGTCACCGACGGAACGGTCACCATTACCTCGGCCACGGTGCTTCCCGCGGGCACCGTCGTGGGACAGAACACATTGCCGGCAGCAGTGTGCGACGTAAAAGGGACGATCGGACCTGGCGCCTCGCTGTTCGAGTTGCAATTGCCGACGCAAGGCTGGACGCAACGCTACCTGCAAGCCGGTTGCGGCGGCCTGTGCGGCAACCTCTCTGTCAATGCGCCGATGGCCTCGACCTGCGTGCCCGTCACCAACGGACAGATCGCGATGGCCGCGACCGACATGGGTCACGAAGGTGGCAACGACGGCTCGTGGGCGCTCAATCCGCAGACCAAGATCGATTTCGCGTACCGCGCGGAGCATGCCACTGCACAGGTATCCAAAGCAATTATCAACAAGTTCTACGCGCGGCCGGCGAAGTATTCGTACTTCGACGGTTGTTCCGATGGGGGCCGTGAAGCGTTGATGGAAGCACAGCGTTTCCCGGACGACTTCGACGGTATCGCAGCGGGCGCGCCGGCGAACGACCTCATCGTGCAAAACACGTTCCATCACGCGTGGCCAGCGGTGATCAACGTCGATCCGAAGACCGGCAAATACATTCTGCTCGCGAGCAAACTGCCGTTGATCCACGCGGCCGTGCTGCAAGCGTGCGATAGCATCGACGGCGTGGCGGACGGCGTGATCGACAATCCGCAGGTATGCCACTTCAATCCGCAATCCATGCTGTGCGCAAAGGGCCAGGCGGCATCCACCTGCCTCTCGCAGGCTGAAGTGAATGTCGTACGCCAGATTCATGACGGCGCGACCGATGCGAACGGCGTCCACCTCGAGCAAGTGGTCTCGCGCGAATGGGGCGGCGAATTGAACTGGAGTCTGTTCGTGCCGGCCACCGACGCCGGGCCGAGCGGGAGCATCAACTTCGTTTTGCCGTTCCTGCAGTACCTCGACTATTTCAACGGTTCGAATCCTTCCGCCACCTTGAGCAACCTCAAGTTCACGATCGAAGGCTTCCTGAAAACCGTGCCGGTGTCGAGCTATCTCGCGGCAACCGATCCGGACCTGAGCCCGTTCGCGCGTCGCGGCGGCAAGCTGATTTTGTGGCACGGCCTCGAAGATCAGCACATCACGCCGCGCGGCACCATCGAGTACTACGAGCAGATGAAGTACTACATGGGTAGCGACAAGGTGGATCAATTCACCAAGCTCTATCTGTTCCCCGGCGTCGCGCACTGCGGTGGCGGCAATGGCCCGAACACGTTCGACATCGTGACGTCGGTGATGGCGTGGGCGGAGACCGGCACCAAGCCGGGCAAGATCGTCGCCTCGATCGTGGATGCGAATGGTCAAACGACGCGCACGCGTCCGGTGTTCCCGTATCCGTCGGTGGCTCATTACACGGGCTCGGGCAGCACCGACGACGCCGCCAACTTCGTAGCCTCCACGCCGTCGTCGGACCCGCGCGTCGATCTGCACTGGATCGGTGAGTGGCTCTACTCGCCGGGCTACGAAGCCTGGTGCCAAACGCACGGTTCGGATCTGATCTGCAAAGGCGGCAATAACTGGAGCAGCTATCGCAAGGTTCCGACTCACTGGGACAATAACTGACGTCAGGCAAGCACCATTGAATTGAACTGCCTACGCTCCTGCTATCCGCACCTCTTGCGAGGCAATGCGGATAGCAGCATCTTCAACCACAAAAAAAAGCCCGCTTTCGCGGGCAACCCTTCTCAACACGACACACAACCACTTCAACCCTTCGTCGCCCCAAACGTCAAACCGGCGACAAAATGCTTCTGCATCGCAAAGAACATTGCCACCGAAGGCAACGCCGCGAGAATCGACCCCGCCGATACGAGATTCCACGCCGTGGTCCACTGCCCTTTCAGCGCGGCTACGCCCACGGTAATCGGCGCGGCATCGTCACCTTGAGTCAGACACAGCGCCCAGAAGTAGTCGTTCCAGACGAACGTGAACACGAGAATCGCCAATGCCGCGAGCGCCGGTCTAATCAACGGCAGCACGATCTTGAAGAACACCGTCCATTCATTCGCACCCTCGATGCGCGCCGCCTCGACCAGTTCGAACGGCAACTGCTTGATGAAGTTGCGCAGAAATAGTGCGCAAAAACCGGTCTGAAACGAAACATGAAACAGAATCAGCGCACTGACGGTATTGAACAGACCGAGTTGCAGCGACAGATCTCGCACCGGAATCATCAACACCTGCACCGGCACGAAATTGCCCGCCACGAAGGTCGCGAACAAAGTCGAATTACCGCGGAACCGGTAGATTGCCAGAGCGAAGCCCGCCATCGCCGCCAATGCAATCGAGCCCACCACGGCAGGCACCGTGATCAACACGCTGTTCCAGAAGTAATGCAGCATGGGCGACGTGGTCAGCGCCTCGCGATAGTTATCGAACATCGCGAAGTGCTTCGGCCATCCCCAGTAGTTGCCCTCGCTCAACTCTTCCGTCGAACGCACGGACGTGACGAGCACGGCGATCATCGGCAGCAGCCAGATCAGCAGCGCGACCGGCAGCGTCAATTTGTACATGCGGCGAGTGGCCGGCTTCCATTTGTCGATGGGAATCGGAAACATGGTCGGCTCCTTATTGCTCGGCGCGCAGCATCCGCCGCAAGTGATAAACGATGTACACCAGCATGATGGCGAACAGCACGACCGCCACCGCCGCCGAATAGCCGATGCGGTAGTACTTGATCGCCTGGTCGTACATGTAATACGCGAGCACGGTCGAGCTTTCGAACGGACCGCCGCTCGTCATCACCGAGATCAGATCGAAACTGCGCAGCGCGCCGATGATCGTCACGACGATCGCCATGAACGTGGTCGGCCGCAGTTGCGGCAGGATCACGTGCCACAGCATCGACCAGCCGCGCGCGCCTTCCATGCGCGCGGCCTCGATCTGCTCGGCGTTCAGCGAGGTCAGCCCGGTCAGATAGAGAATCATGCAATAAGCGGTTTGCGGCCACAGTGCCGCGAACACGATCCCGAACGTCGCATAGCGCGGGTCGCCGAGTACCGGCACGCCGTGGCCGAGAATCATCGCGAGCAGGCCGAAGGTCGGGTCGTAAAACCACGAGAAGATCAAGCCGACCACCACGCCCGACAAGACGAACGGCGCGAAGAATAGCGATTTGACGATACGGATGCCGGCGACCGCCTGATTCAGATACAACGCGACGGCGAGTCCCGTCGGCGGAGCGAGCAGAAACAGCAGCAGCCAGATGACGTTGTTCTTCAGCGCGGTGTAGAAGGTTTGCGCATGAAACAACTCGACGTAGTTCGCGAGTCCGACGAACGACGGCTCGCTCATTCCGTCCCAGTTGAAAAAGCTCAGGCGGATGGTGGAGAGGATCGGCCACACCACGTAAATGGCTACCATCACGCAGGCCGGCGCGAGGAACAGAAAAGCGGCGCGCCGCTGCCGGCGCGCGGTGGGCGACGGACCGCGCCGCCGCGAACTGGCCGGCTTGCCGCCGCGCACGGCGCCGCCCGGTGCGGGCAAGCCCGGGCCACCGGGCTCAGCGGGACCGCTCACAGTGTGGCGGGTGACGGAATGCGACACGATCGTTCTCCAGATCCAAATCCTGAGTCAATACAACGGAAGGCGGCCTCGCGGCCGCCACCGCTCACTTCTTGTAGATCCGCTTGCGCGTCTGCTCGAGTTGCGCGAGCACGTCGTCGAGCTTCGCGGGGTCGGAGATGAACTGCTGCATCCCCTTCATGCCTTCGTCGGCCATTTCCTTGGTCATGTCGCGATCATAGAACTGCGCAATGCCGCCCTTGGTGTTCGCAAGAATCTGGAAGCCGATCCTGGAGATCGGATCTTCCGGTTCCGGCGACTTGCTGTTCGCCGACAGAGAGCCCAGACCAGTCGCCAGCTTCGCGCCGATTTCCGGCGTTTCGACGAACGCCAGGAACGTGTGCGCATCCGCCTTGTTCTTCGCCTTCGACGGGATATGCAGCGACTCCACCGGGCCGTCTTCAGCAGTCGGCACCTTCGCGTCGATGATCGGGAACTGGAAGTAGCCCATTTCCGGCTTCACGTTCGGCGGGAAACCCGCGGTGATGAACGTGCCCATCAGCATCATCGCGGCCTTGCCCTGGAACAGGAACGGCTGCACCGAATCGAGATCGTAGGAGAGCGAGTTGTCGATGAAATAGCCCGCGTCGATCAATTGCTTCCACGTCGTGTAAACCTTCTTCACGCGCGGATCGGTGTACGGAATTTCGCCCGCCATCAGCTTCTGGTGAAACGCGTTGCCGTTCAAACGCAAGTCGAGATAATCGAACCAGCCGGCAAGCGTCCACGAATCACGCCCTGCCACGGCGATCGGCGTGATGCCGGCGGCCTTCAGCTTCTTGCAGTCTTCGAGAAACTGATCCCACGTCTTCGGCTCGCCGCTAATACCTGCCTTTTGAAACAGATCCTTGCGATAGAACATGCCCCACGAGTAGTACACGGTCGGCGCGGCGTACTGCTTGCCCTTATACGACGACGCTTCCTTGGTCGACGCATACATGTCGTTCCAGCCGTTCTTCGCCCAGTCGCCGCTCAGATCTTCGAACAGGCCGCGCTGCGCGTAATAAGCCATGCGTTCGCCGTCATGCCAGTTGACGATGTCGGGCGCGACGGTCGTCAGCCAGCCGGGCAATTGCACCTTGTACGCTTCTTCGTCGACGAACGACACTTTCACGTCGATGCCGGGATGCGCCTTCTTGAAGTCGTCGATCACCGACTGCCAGACCGCGCGCTGGCTCGCGCCCTTGAACGCGATATTGGCCGTGAGCGTACCCGCCTGCGCCGTGCTGACGGCAGACGTCCCCACCGCCGCGGCGGCCAGCGCGAGTGCCAACAGAATCTTGCGTGGTTTCATTTTCATGTTGCCTGTCTCCTTGATTCCTTGATTTTGCGTCGTTGTCGTTACTGCATGGAATTTCGTTGGACACTGCGTCGGTGCATCAGGTCGTCATTGTGTTCGATAGACGGCCACGCCTTGCGGTTCGACCGCTTGCGAACCGAACACGAAAGCGTCGTCGGCTACGTCGGTGAGCGTGTGCGTTTCGTTGCCGTAGTTGAACACGTAGGTCAGCGCGCCGCGGCGGCTCACTCGCACGCCGTCGCCCAATGCGAAAGTTTCGAGTCCCGCTTCCTGTGCGATCCGCGCGAACAGACGCACCGTGAGCGCGTCGTCGAACAGACTCGCCAGGTAGTGGAACGCGCCGCCTTGTACATACGCGGGATGGCCGTCCGCGAATCGAGCTCGCACGTCGAGCGATTCCGTCGCGTCGGTGTCGATGAAATCACGCCAGTGACGGGCGAAACCGTCTGCTTCGCCAGCACCATCGCCAGCACCATCGCCGTCGGCAAGCCGCACTGCTTCCGTCACATTCGGACGCATCGATTCGACGCGCCACACGCGCAACGGCAACACCGAAGCCAGCGCGCCGGGCGGCAGGTTCGCGGGAATCTGCAAATCTTTGGTCTTCGAACCCGTGCGCGGTCCGAGCACGACCTGCGCACCCGAACACGCGAGACGCTCCGCAAACGCCACAGGCACGACCGGCAACGGCGGCACGACGATCAGGCTGTAACCATCCAGCGGCGCGTCGACCGGCACGATATCCACATCGAGCCCAAGCGCACGCAACGCCGAGTAATACTCGAAGGCGAAGCGCGGATAGTGAAAGTCCGCTCCCTGCGGATGAATCTCGAACAGCCACTTCGCCTCGTAGTCGTAGACGAGCGCGACTTTCGAACGAACCGCGGCGTTGGCGTCGGCATTCGCGGCAAGCACCGTGCGAATCTCGCCGGCGACTTGCGACGCTTCGTTGCCGCCCACGTCCAGCCGATTGTCCGGCGTGTTCAAGCCCGCATGCATCTGTTCCTGCGCGAACGGCGCCTGACGCCAGCGGAAGTACGACACGCAACCCGCGCCATGCGCGAACGCCTCCCAACTCCACAGCCGCACCATGCCCGGCAACGGCGCCGGATTCCACAGCGCCCAGTTCACCGGACCCGGCTGCTGCTCCATCACCCAGAACGGCAGCTTCGACATGCCACGATAAACGTCGTGATTGAACGACGCGAAGTCCGGATGCCCGCTGCGCAGCCAACGCGCTTTCACTTCCGGCGCGAACCATTGCTCTTCGAGCGCGCCGAGCGGATAGCTGTCCCACGTGGCCACGTCGAGATCGGCGGCGACCTTGTAGTGATCGAACTCGGTGAAGAGTTGCATGAAGTTGTGCGCAACCGGCCGGCCCGGCGAATGCGCGCGGATGATCTCGACCTGCATGCGGTTATAGCGCGCCACTTCGTCGGAGGCAAAACGCCGGTAGTCGAGGCGATGCGAAGGATGCGCTTCCGTCACGGTCGCCACCGGCGCGTCGATCTCGTCGAAGCTGCGGTACTCCATGCTCCAGAACACCGTGCCCCAAGCGCGGTTCAACGCGTCGATGGTTTGATAGCGCGCCTTGAGCCACTCGCGAAAGCGCCCCACGGCCGCCGGCGAATAACTGACCACCGTGCTATGGCAACCGAACTCATTGTCGGTTTGCCAGTAAGCGACAGCCGGATGCTTGCCATAGCGCTCGGCCACCGCCGTGCAAATCTTCTGCGAAGCGGCGAAATACGAAGGCGACGAAAAGTCATAGTGACGCCGCGAGCCGAACGCACGCGGACGGCCATCGGCGCCGATCGGCAGAATGTCGGGATGGCGGTCGATCAGCCACTTCGGCGGCGTCGCGGTCGGCGTGCACATCACCACTTGCAGGCCGGCCGCGCCGAGCACATCGATCGAACGGTCGAGCCAGCCCCAATCGTATTCGCCCGGCGTCGGCTCAATGCGGCTCCAGGCAAATTCGGCGATCCGCACCTGTTCGATGCCGAGGGCTTTCATCCGGCGAGCGTCGTCTTCCCACATCGACTCCGGCCAGTGTTCCGGGTAATAACAGACTCCAAGGCGCATCCGAATGTCCTCTATGCGTAATGTTCGACGGATTCCAGCGAAGCGGCGGCAAAGCCGTCTTCGGTAAATAAATGGCAGGCGGAACGGGGCACGCGCAAGCTCGCGCGCTCGCCGGGCGCGAGGCGCGTATTGCCCGGCGCTTTGGCGATCAGCGCGGCGCCGCCGGGCTGATCGAGGTGGACATAGCTGTGTTCGCCGAGTTGTTCGACGAGCGAGACGCTGCGTGTCAGCACCGCATCGTCCGGTGCGACGGAAGACGGATCGACAAATTCCAGGTGCTCAGGGCGCACGCCGAGCGTGACCGCTTGCGAGGTTTGCAGCCCCGCGCCGTTCACCGGTACGCGCGCAGTCTCCTGCGTGTGATCGAGCGTGACGGTGACGCCTTGCGCATCGACCGAGGCCACTCTTCCGGGCAGAAAATTCATGCGCGGCGAGCCGATGAAACCCGCGACGAAGCGGCTCTTCGGACGGTGGTACAACTCGAGCGGCGCGCCGATCTGCGCGATGCTGCCGTAGCGCTCGGTGTCCTTGCCGGCATGCAGCAGCACGATCTTGTCGGCGAGCGTCATCGCCTCGATCTGGTCGTGCGTCACGTAGACCACGCTGGCTTTGGCGAACTGCTTGTGCAGCCTCGCGATCTCGATGCGAGTCTGGCCACGCAGCGTGGCGTCGAGATTGGAGAGCGGCTCGTCGAACAGAAATACACCCGGCTCGCGCACGATCGCGCGGCCAATCGCCACCCGCTGCCGCTGGCCGCCCGACAACGCCTTGGGCTTGCGTTCGAGCAGCGCTTCCAGTTGCAGGATGCGCGCGGCTTCGCGCACCTTGCGATCGATTTCGTCCTTCGGGGTTTTCGCGAGCTTCAGGCCGAACGCCATGTTCTCGAACACGCTCATGTGCGGAAACAGCGCGTAACTCTGGAACACCATCGCCACGCCGCGTTGCGCGGCCGGCACGTCGTTCATGAGTTTGCCGCCGATCGAGAGGTCGCCGTCCGTGAGGTCTTCGAGTCCGGCGATCATGCGCAGCAAGGTGGACTTGCCGCAGCCGGACGGACCGAGAAACACGCAGAACTCGTTTTCGCCGATCTCGAGATCCACGTCGCGGATCACCGGCGCGCCGTCGCCATACGCCTTCTGCACGCCTCTTAACGAAATGCTCGCCATTGCATCGACTCCGTGATTTAATCGGCTCGAAGTCGGAGATTAAGCGCTTAATCAGCACGGCCGAAAAAATCGATCGCTTGGGATCGTTTGGGCCTTGCCTGTCTCCGAGATCGTTTTGTCTGTGCGACAGATGGTGCCGCGCCTTGGCGCGCGATGCAAATGTCGGGCAGCCATCCCAAATAATGAAAACATTATGCCCACACTCAGCGAAGTCGCGCGTCATGCCGGCGTCACCCCGGCCACGGTATCCAATGTGCTGCGCAATCGCGGCCGGGTCGGCGCGACCACCCGGCAGCGCGTGCTCGAAGCCGTCGAGGCGCTCGGCTACCGCCCGCATCTCGCCGCTCGCGCGCTCGCCGAAGGCCGCGCGCCGACGCTCGCGCTGATGGTGTCGAGCATCGCCAATCCGTTCTATCCGGAGTTCGCGCTCGCCGTGGAACGCGCGGCGCGCACGAGCGGCCACTTCGTGATCATCTGCAATACGAACGAAGATCCGCACACCGGCCGCGCGTATCTCGACCAGATCGCCGGCACGCTTTCCGAAGGCGTGCTCGTGACGAACGCGAACCTCGATTTCGCGGATCTTCATACGACCGAATCACGCGGCACGCCGGTCGTGCTGTGCATGTGGGAACGGCCTAACGAGCCGCCGGGGTTGCCGTGCGTCGCGGTCGATTTCCGGCGTGCCGGCGAACTGGCGGGCGCACATTTGCTGGAGCTCGGTCATAGACGGATCGGCGCGATTGTCGGCAGCAAAGCGTCGGGCATTCATGCGGCCCGTTACGAAGGTTTCGTCGATGCACTGCGCGCCGGCGGCGCACCGAAAGGCCGTGTCAAACATGCGGCCGATACGATCCAGGGCGGCTACGAAGCAGCACGCGCGCTGCTCGAAAGCGATCCGAAGCTCACCGCGATCTTCGTGACCAACGACCTGCCCGCGCTCGGCGCGATGCACGCCGCCGCCGACCTCGGCCTGAACGTGCCAACGGACCTGTCCGTGATCGGCATCACCGACATTCAACTCGCTCGCGAATCGCGCCCCGCCTTGACGACGGTCGCCGTGCCGACGGTCGAAGTCGCCGGGCTCGCGGTATCGCTGTTGCGTGAGCTGATCGAGTCGTCGTATGGACAGGCGGGTCGCCCAACGACCAGCGTGCCGATGCGCATCGCCTCGCCGCCCGAACTGGTTGTGCGTGCGTCCACGGGCGTGCCGCGTTCGCGCTGATGTGGCCGTAACAGCATCGCGTACGTTACGTAGCGAATCCTCGCTACGCGCGCGCCGCCTTCCTTACACGCCGTCCGCAAACGCCCGTCGCAAGCGGTCTCGCAGACTGCGCACGGCATTCATCCAGCGATCCATGCAGTTGGCACGGTCCCTGCAATAACTGAGGGAAAGGCCGAGCGCCGCGACGACCCACAGGCCGTCCGCGCTCTCCAACCGGCCGGGCCAAGGCCGTAACACGCATGGATATTCGAATGATTGCCGATCTCTCGCTGGATGCTGACGTCGCCGAACAAACCCAAGAAACCCTCGGTGCCGACTCGAGCTTCGCACAGCGCCACCCCTTGCGAATCGCCGTGTGTCTGCGCCAACTGGTGGCCGGACAGGACTTCGTCACGGTCGAGTTCGACGGCCGGCAAATCGTCACGCAGATACTCGATGTCGACTCGCGCAATGCGCGTTTCGTCTTCGATGCCGGCAGCGTGGCCGATGACAACGCTGCACTGCCCGCTGCGCGGCAACTGACGTTCCGCAGCCTGCCCGGCGGCATCCGCACCGAGTTCACGACGTTCGATGCCACACCGACTCAGTTCGACGGTTTGCCGGCTTTCGAAGCGCCCTTCCCTGCGTTGCTCTACTACGTTCAACGGCGCGAATTCTTCCGCGTGCAAACGCCCGTGCTCGATCCGTACATCGCGAGCGGCGCATATCTGGATGGCGGCTCGTTTCGGCTGGAGTTGCAGGATCTGTCGCTGGGCGGCATCGCGTTGAACACCGCCGACGAACGCTTCGGCTCGCTCGAACGCGGCACGGTGCTGCGCGACGTCGCATTGCAACTCGGCGGCTTCGGCATGCTGCGACTCGATCTGGAAATCGTCGCGCCTCGGCAGGTAACCACGGCGAAGGGCGACCGGCGCTTTGTGATCGGCTGCAAGTTCGTCGCGACGCCGGGCCCTGCCGAGCGGACCTTGCAACGCGTCGTCACGCAACTCGAAACGAAGCGGCAAGCGCTCGCGCCGCGTCGCTAATCGGCTCGTCACGGACATCGTGGATAACCACGATGTCCGCGCACTTAAGGGTTCGCTGAATACCCTCGCGACGCCAACGATTTAGCGTCTGGAAAACCTCAATCAGCTTTCAGTTCGCCTTCATTCGAGCCAGGACTTTCCCCAAGCCCGATCGGTCGATCTCGCACCGCACTACTCCACCGAATCCCCGCCACATAAGGCGCTCAGCCCGCAGGCAGCTTTCCGCGCGCAATCTTCCATTCCGATGATTTCCTTGACGCGCGTCGACGCGCCTGCTGTACTAAATCAACCAGAGTGATTTAAGCGGCACGAATCGACCCAGCTACAAGTCGTTTCGAACCGCCTTCATCTCGCAGCAGATTGCAAAACCAGGTTGTCAGCACGCAGCGTTCGCGCAGGCAACCGCCAGTACCACAACGTCGTTGCCAAAAACCGGAGGAGCGTCCCATGAATCTGAATTCCCGCAGGCTTCCTGTCGCCAGGAAAATCGTGTCGATGTGCGTCGCCGCATCGGCGGTTTGGTGTGCGAGCGCGAGCCAGGCGGCTGACCAGCCTGTCGTCGGCCTCATCACCAAGACCGACACCAACCCGTTCTTCGTGAAAATGAAACAGGGCGCCGAAGCGGCCGCCTCGAAAGACGGCGCGAAGTTGATCACCGCGGCCGGCAAGTTCGACGGCGACAACGCGAGCCAGGTCACCGCCATCGAAAACATGATGACGGCCGGCGCGAAGGCGATTCTGATCACGCCGAGCGACACCAAGGCGATCGTGCCGAGCATCAAGAAAGCGCGCGCCGCCGGCGTGATGGTCGTCGCGCTCGACACACCCACCGATCCGCAAGACGCCACCGACGCCCTCTTCGCCACCGACAACTTCAAGGCCGGCGTGCTGATCGGCAAATACGCGAAAGCCGCGCTCAACGGCAAGCCCGCGAAGATCGCCACGCTCGATCTCGCGCCCGGCGTCTCGGTCGGCGTGCTGCGTCACAACGGCTTCCTGGAAGGTTTCGGCGTGAAGGAAGGCGACCCGTCCGTGGTGTGCAGCCAGGACACGCGCGGCGATCAGGCCAAGGGCCAGACGGCGATGGAAAACTGCCTGCAGAAGTCGCCCGACATCAACGTGGTCTACACCATCAACGAACCGGCGGCAGCGGGCGCTTACCGCGCGCTGAAAGCAGCGGGCAAGGACAAGAGCGTGATGATCGTCTCGATCGACGGCGGCTGTGAAGGCGTGCGCAACGTCAAGGCCGGCGCCATCGCCGCGACCTCGCAGCAGTATCCGCTGAAGATGGCCTCGCTCGGCGTGACGGCCGGCGTCGAATACGCGAAGACCGGCAAGAAAGTCTCCGGCTATCAGGACACCGGCGTGACGCTGATCACCGACAAACCGATGTCCGGCAGCGACAGCAAGGACACCAAGTTCGGCCTCGACAACTGTTGGGGCAACAAGTAACGCGCACTGAACAGCGGCCCGCTTCGCCGGGCCGCCATCGGATTTGCCGCGTGGCCAAAGCGCCACGCTCCTGCATCGAGGTCATCCATCATGTCGACTCCTTCCGCGCCCGCCAGCCACTCGCGTTCGTTCGCCGAGCGCATGCCATCGCTTGCCGAGGTCGGGCCACTCATCGCGCTGGTACTGGCATGCGGCTTCTTCATTTCGCAGAGCAGCCGCTTCCTGTCGTTCCAGAACCTCTCGCTGATCCTGCAGCAAACCATGGTGGTCGCGGTCATCGCCATCGGCCAGACGCTGATCGTGCTGACCGGCGGCATCGATCTTTCGTGCGGCATGGTGATGGCGTTCGGCTCGATCATCATGACCAAATTCGCGGTGACGCTCGGCGTACCGCCGGCCCTCGCGATTCTCTGCGGGGTCGGCGCGAGCACGCTGTTCGGCGCGCTCAACGGTGTGCTGATCACGCGCATCAAACTGCCGGCCTTCATCGTTACATTGGGTACGCTGAATATCGCTTTCGCGCTCACGCAGATCTATTCGAACGCCGAGAGCGTGTCGAACCTGCCGGACGCGATCATGTTCTTCGGCAACACCTTCAAGCTCGGCCCCGCGGATGTCACGTACGGCACCGTGCTCACCTTGCTGATGTATCTGGCCACCTGGTTCGTGTTGCGCGACACCGTGCCCGGCCGGCATCTGTACGCGCTCGGCAATAACCCCGAGGCCGCGCGCCTGATGGGTCTGTCGTCGCAGAAGATCTTGCTGACCGTGTACTCGCTGGCCGGCGCGATCTACGGCATCGCCGCGCTGTTGTCCGTATCGCGTACCGGTGTAGGCGATCCGCAGGCGGGGCAAACCGAGAATCTCGACAGTATTACCGCGGTCGTGCTCGGCGGCACGAGTCTGTTCGGCGGACGCGGCTCGATTGTCGGCACGCTGCTCGGTGCGTTGATCGTCGGCGTGTTTCGCAATGGGTTGACGTTGATCGGCGTTTCCTCGGTCTACCAGGTGTTGATCACCGGCATGCTGGTGATTCTCGCGGTGGCCGCGGACAAACTCTCCCATCGTCGCGGTTGAACAGCCAGAGGAATCCGTCATGTCTACCCCAACTTCAGCTTCTTCCGCGATGCCCGTTCTGCAGGCGCGCGGACTCATCAAACGCTACGGCAATGTGACCGCGCTCGACGGTTGCGACTTCGAAGTGCTGCCCGGCGAGATCATGGCCGTGATCGGCGATAACGGCGCGGGCAAATCGTCGTTGATCAAGGCCCTTTCCGGCGCCACGGTGCCGGACGAAGGCGAGATTCTGCTCGACGGCAAGCCGGTCAAATTTCGCAGCCCGCTCGATGCCCGCGCGCAAGGCATCGAAACGGTGTATCAGGAACTCGCGGTGGCGCCGGCCATGAGCATCGCCGAAAACCTGTTCCTTGCGCGCGAACTGCTGAAACCCGGCTGGCGCGGCTCGATCTTCAAGATGATTGACAAGCGCCGCATGCTGGACGAAGCGACCGCGCATATGAAGGACTTGCAGATCGGCATCCGCTCGATGCGCCAGGCCGTCGAAACACTCTCGGGCGGCCAGCGTCAGGGCGTGGCCGTGGCGCGCAGCGCGGCGTTCGCGCGGCACGTGGTGATTCTCGACGAGCCGACCGCCGCGCTCGGCGTGAAGGAAGGCAACATGGTGCTGGAACTGATCCGGCGCGTGCGCGATCGCGGCTTGCCGGTGATCCTGATCAGCCACAACATGCCGCACGTGTTCGAGATCGCGGACCGCATTCATATCCAGCGACTCGGCCGGCGCGCGGCGCTGGTGAACCGGGCGGACATCCATATGTCGGAGGCGGTGGCAATCATGACCGGCGCAAAGGAAGCAGACGTCAAGGCGATTGCATGATGCGCGCATCCTGCTGAGCGGGCGGCCGCCATGGAAACCACCGGCACCCGCTCGCCCCTCAAACGCACGGTCGGCTCGAATCAGGTCGGCATGCGGCAGTTCAACGAGCGCATCGTGTTGCAAACGATCCGCCTGCATGGGCCGCTGCCGAAAGCCGACGTGGGCCGCCTCACGCGTCTTTCGATGCAGACCGTGTCGATGATCGTCGAGCGTCTCATCGAGGACGGCCTGCTCGAAAAGCAGGCGCGCGTGCGCGGCAAGATCGGCCAGCCCTCGGTGCCGATCGCGTTGCGCGCGCAAGGCGCGTACACCATCGGCATCAAGGTGGGACGCCGCAGTCTCGACGTGCTGGCGATGGATTTTGCCGGCCACGTGGTGCACCGCGACGTCTTCGACTACGCCTATCCCGATCCACGCACGCTGTTTCCCGCGCTCGAAAATAAACTCGCGCGCGTGAATCAGACGCTCGGCGCGAAGGCCAGCCAGGTGGTCGGCGTGGGCGTTGCGGCGCCTTTGTGGCTCGGCGGCTGGCGTGATTTCCTCGGCGCGCCGCCCGACGCGCTCGAAGCATGGAACGAGATCGATCTGCGCTCGCGCATCGGCACCATGACGGGCTTGCCCGTCGAATTCGCCAAAGACACCACGGCCGCCTGCGCCGCCGAACTGGTAATGGGCCAGGGGCGCGGCATCCACAATTTTCTGTATCTGTTCGTCGGCACGTTTATCGGCGGCGGTCTTGTGATCGACGGCCGTCTGCATGGCGGCCCGCACGACAACGCGGGCGCGGTCGGCTCGATTCCGCTGCGTGAAGGTGGCGCGCGCAAACCCGGCCGTCAACTGCTACACGCGGCGTCGGGCTTCGTGCTCGAAAAGCTGTTGACCGATGCGGGCGCGCCGGCCGCGGCCGCGCACGATCATCGCGCGTTGTCGCCGGAAATGTGGCGGCATACCGAGCAATGGCTCGACGGCGCGTGCCCCGCGATCGCCAATGCGTTGACCAATGCAGCCGCCCTGCTCGATCTCGAAGCGATCGTGATCGACGGCGAACTCGACCGGCAACTGTTGCGCGAAATCATTCGCCGCACTGAGCGCGTGCTCGATCGTTTCGAATGGGAAGGCATGGTGCGTCCGCAATTGCTGGAAGGCGCGATCGGCGCCGACGCGCGTGCAATGGGCGGCGCGATTCTGCCGCTCTATGCGCATTTCGCGCCGGTGCATGAGTTGTTCCTGAAGCCGGCGGTGGAGACGGTTTATTAGGCGCTGCGGGTGTGGCTCATCGGCGTCAACATCAACACCGGCACGCTGCGCCCGATGCTCATTGCGCGGCAACCTTCGTAACCGAAGCCGTCTTCACAGGCGTCTCATTCAGCAACGGCTGCAACACCGGCGCCAACGACTTCAGCAATTGCACCGACAGCGCGCTCGTGAACTCGTAATGCGCGGCATACGGTTCATGCACCCATGCGGTCAAGGTGCCGTAGAACCGGTCGCCCATCGCGAACACGAAGGTCGCGCTGCGGTTCACCTTGCGCGACTCGATCAGCCGAGCGCCTTTGGCGAACACATTGAAGCGCTGATCGCCGGTTCCGGTCTTGCCGTACACCTCGAGCGTCTGGCCATCGGGGAACGTCATGCCTTGCGCGAGACGCTTCGCCGTGCCGCCCGTCACGACATCGCGTAACAACACTTTCACCGTGCTCGCGATTTCCGGCGACAACTGCTGCTCCGGAGCAACCGCAGCACGCTTGAAGTGCGTTTCGTAAGGCGTGTCTTTCGCGAAGTCGAGCTGCGTGAGACTTTCGGTCGGCACCTTGTTGCCGTTGTTGGCGATCACGCCGATCAGTTGCGCGAGCGCGGCCGGCCGGTCGCCCGACGCGCCGATTGCCGCGGCATACGAAGGCGTAAGCGTCGCGAACGGATAGCCGAGCGCCTGCCATGATTTGCCGATCGCATCGTAGGCACGCAGTTCGACCATGCGTTTGATGCGGCGGTCTTGCGTCGCGTGATAGCGCGTCTTGAAGAGCCACGAATAAGTCGACAGACGCACGTCGCGGCTCGCGATCTGGATCTGTTCGAGCGTGGCGTCGGGATGCTCGCGCAGATAGTTGAGCGTCCACAATTCGAGCGGATGCACGCTCGAGATATAGCCGCGATCGTTCAGATTGAAGCGGTCGATGGCGTATTTGGCGTACAGGTTCGCCAGATCTTCGTCGTCGAGCACGGAGGCGGCCGGCGTATTTTTCAGCGCCGCGCGCATCTTGACGTTGAACCACGCATTCGACTCGTTCGGCGCAACGCTGCGCAGCACCGTCGCCACCTTGGGCGGCGATTTGCGCACACCGAGCAGCAGCAGCGCCAAGGCCTGATCGGGTGTCTTGCCGTGATACTTCGTGTAGAAACGGTTCATGTACACGCGGCTTTCCTGATCGGCGAAGCGCGTCAGATACATCTTGCGCGTCTCGGGATCGCCCAGCCATTGCGCCGACGGCCCGGTGGTCTGCACCATTTCGTAGTGGACGATGTCGCGCATCAGCCGCACGAACACCAGGTTCACCGAATGCTGGAACGCGCGGTGCACGGTCAGGATGCGGCCGTTGTCGTCGGATTCGAAATTGTTGAAGGTCTGCGCGCCGCCGCCCGTGTAGAACGTTTCACCGGGACTAGCCGAGTATTTGCGCTCCACGGCCGCGTCGAGCATGGCTTGCAGCGAACGGTCCGAGGTGTGCGCGAAATAATCGAGCGACCAGCGCGTGAGCTGATCGTTCGGATCGTACTTCACGGCTTTCAGCTCCGCTGTGCTCAGCGGTGCATAACGCTTGTGCAGATCGGAGACGATCTGCAAATACGTCACCACGGTACGCAGTTTCGCCGTCGAACCGAGATTCAGCCGCGCGCCGGAATTGATGTCGAAAGGCTGGTTGACGCTGTCGGTTTGCACGCGCACGAGGTTGGCGCCGTCGCGCCGCTCGAACAGTGTGAAGCTATAGGCGATCCTCGAAGGATCGTCCGACGCGCGCAGCATTTCGAAGCCGACCAGACCCGCGGCTTTCGCGCCGTCGCGCGTGGCGGCAGCGGCGAGCCGATCGCTCACGGCTTGCTGAACGGCGTTGTTGAGCGTGCCCTTCGCCTGCAGATCGAGGCGGTCGAGTTCGTAGAAGCTCGGAATGTTGAGCGCGGCCAGCAGATGCGAACGCATGGACGTCACCGCTTTACGCGACACGAAAGAATCCGTACTAGCGGTTTTAGCGGGCGCGCGATGCAAATCGACCACCGCGGAAAGCGCGGCGTCGCGCAACGGGATCGACACGATGCCGCCGTTCGCCAGCAGCCGCAGATAACTGTCGGTCAGCCGTTCGAGTTCCTTATAGCCGTGATGCAGGAAATACGACGGCGCGCGTTGCGCGATCATCAACGAGAGCACCTGCCGGAATGCAACGCCCTGCTCCGGCAGATTCTGTTCGGTCGACGGCGCTGTGAGGATGCGGTTGACGTCGTTGAAATCGCGGCCATACCAGGCGGCGAGACCGTCGCCGATACCGTTGATTTCGCCGATGC
Source organism: Paraburkholderia phytofirmans (assembly GCF_046028095.1). Taxonomy (GTDB): domain Bacteria; phylum Pseudomonadota; class Gammaproteobacteria; order Burkholderiales; family Burkholderiaceae; genus Paraburkholderia; species Paraburkholderia phytofirmans_A. The sequence goes on along the minus strand of NZ_JAQQDJ010000003.1, from coordinate 524,848 downwards.
CCGGCTGCGCGGCCAGCGGCACCGAGTTGAGATAGTGGACCACGATCTGCTGGCGCGCCGGCATGGTTTGCGGGCCGTTCAGATAAGCGCGCACCGAAGCCGACGCGATCTGCCGCAACTTCTCCGGCGGCGTCGCCGTGCGGCCGCCGGCGGAGTGGCGGAATTTTTCGATCTGCGTGGCGAGCGTGCTACCGCCGGGCTGCGACTGATGGTGATTGAACACGCGCACGCCCTGATCGGCCAACGCGCGGCTAAAGCGCCCCCAGTCGATTGCCGGATTGCGGTTCGGCTGGTTCGGATCGAGCAGATAGCGGTCTTCGATAAACAGCAGCGAATTCACGAGCAGCGGCGGAATTGCCTCGAAGTCGTCGTACACGCGGCCGGGAAACTGCGCGGCGAAGAGCGGCGCGCCGGTGCCGTCGAAGAGTTGCAGGCCCGCGCGATCTTTTTCTTCGTACGGTAGAAAGAGGCCGTTATCCGCCAGCGACAGCATCCGCTCGGAATCGCGCGCCTGGGTGGTGATTTCAAAGCCGCGTTGCAGCAGACGCTGCTGGATCGACGGCAGCAACGCGTAACCCAGACGGCTGTCGTAAGGACCTTTGTCGGCTTCGGGAAAACGGATGGAATGGCTGGGACCGTCGGCGACGGAAAAACCCACGTCGCGAGTCAATTCGGAGAGATAGTGCGCCTGCAATCGCGAGGTTTCGATCTCGTTCTGGCAAAAGCGTGCCGCCAATGCCAGCGCGAGCAACAATGCCGCGACCAGCGCCCATTTGAACCATTTGCGCACAGACGCCGTGCCTGCCGCGCGAAACGGTAACCGAACCAGCGGCCGATTCATGGTGCTCTCCCCGAGCGGACGCCGGTTTCTTCTGGCCCGGCGCACCTTCGAAGCAGTGTAGCGCGGAACGTGAACTCGCCATCGGTTCGGATTTACCCGAGAGTGTCGCGGCTACAACACCCGTTCGCGAAGCATGGCGCGGCGTGATTTGCCATGCGATATTGAGCGTCTTGCCCGTGATGAAAAACCGCCGCTTCAGGCGGTTTTTTGCTTTCTCGCCGGGCGTTCCTGCAACCGTCCTTGCGCCTGTTCGATCGGCTGCGCGCACAGCAATTCGATGAACTGTTCCGCCGGCGGCGACAACACACCACCCTTGCGCGTCACGATGCCAAAAGTCTGCGAAGGCGACTTGAGCTTCACCGGCACGAGGCGCAGCATTTTTTGCCGAACAAATAAGGCGGCAATCGCCGTGGGCAACAGCGAAACCAGATCGTGACTGCTTTGCAGGAGCGCCACCGTCACGAATGTCGAGGCCGTGGAAACCGGGTTATCCGGCATCTGCAGACCGGCCAGATCCATCTCACGTTCGAGCAGCGCGTGCAGCGGCATATGCGACGGATACATCACCCAACGGTGGCCGGCCAGATCGCGCAGTTTCACCTCTTTCTTCGACAACGGCGGATGGCCGTAGCCGACCACCACCGAGAGCGGTTCATCGCCGAGCGGACGATAGTGATATTTCGACGGATCGGCCGCCACCGCCGCGCGGCCGATCACCAGATCGAGCCGGCCGTCGTCGAGTTGCCGCAGCATGCGCGCGCTCGTGTCTTCCACCACTTCGACGGAAAGACTCGGTTGCGTGGCATGCAGTTGATTCAGCGCCGGCACCACGCACTCCGGAATCGCGCCCATGATCGCGCCGATCGCGAGCCGCCCGCCGCGCCCGGAACGTATCTCGGCGACGTCCTGGCAGAGCGCGGTGAGATCGGTCGTCATGAGGCGCGCGTAGCGGATCACGCAATGGCCGAGCTGGTTCGGGATCATGCCGCTTTTCGAGCGCTCGAAGAGCGGCGCCTCGAGCATCGACTCCAGTTCCTGCAAGGCCTTGCTGGCGGCCGACTGCGTCATGGACATCGCGCCGGCGGCTTTGTGCAGCGACTTCAGGTCGTCGAGGGCGATCAGCAATTGAAGTTGCTTCATGCGCAGCTTCGACAGCAGGACGTTGAGGGTGTCTTTCATGGCGGATCGAATTGCAGCTTAGGTGAGTCGCAAAAGCGATCACAGGATGGAAACAATTCAATATACCTGCCGTGTTCAGCGCCGTATAGTCGCCTCAGTTGCATGGGACCAGAGTAAGCGCCAAAGCGCCAACTCTGTCGACATGCCGACATTCCAACGCCAACGAGACACCCATCACCATGACGCAGTCATCTCATCCTGCCGCAATGCGCGGCGTGTTCCCCGTCGCGCCGACCATCTTCGACGACGCCGGCCGGCTCGATCTGGAAGGCCAGAAACGCTGCATCGACTTCATGATCGACGCGGGTTCGAACGGGCTGTGCATTCTGGCGAACTTCTCCGAGCAGTTCGCGCTCTCCGACGACGAGCGCAACACGCTCATGCACGCCGTTCTCGAACACGTCGCGGGCCGCGTGCCGGTGATCGTCACGACCACGCACTTCAGCTCGTACCAGTGTGCCGAGCGCAGCCGCAGCGCGCAGGCCGCGGGCGCCGCCATGGTGATGGTCATGCCGCCGTATCACGGCGCGACGATCCGCATCGGCGAACGTGGCATCTACGAGTTTTACCGCACGGTGTCCGACGCGATCGGCATCCCGATCATGATTCAGGACGCGCCGGTGAGCGGCACCCCATTGTCCGCGCCGTTTCTCGCCCGCATGGCGCGCGAGATCGACAACGTGTCGTACTTCAAGATCGAAGTGCCGCAGGCAGCGAACAAGCTGCGCGAGCTCATCGAACTGGGCGGCGATGCAATCGTGGGTCCGTGGGACGGCGAAGAGGCGATCACGCTGATGGCCGATCTGGATGCGGGCGCAACCGGTTCGATGACAGGCGGCGGCTACGCCGACGGCATCCGTCTGATCATCGACGCCTATGCGACCGGCGACACCGAGGCGGCCGCCGCGCACTATCAACAGTGGCTGCCGCTGATCAATTACGAAAATCGCCAGGGCGGCCTTGCATCGTGCAAGGCGCTGATGAAGGAAGGCGGCGTGATCCGCTCGGATGCGGTGCGCCATCCGTTGCCGCAAATGCATCCGGCCACGCGCGAAGGGCTGTTGAAGGTTGCGCGGCGGCTCGATCCCCTGGTGCTGCGCTGGGGTCGTTAAAGCGCGCTTCGAAAGAGCCAGGCGCAAACTGAACCGACAAAAACCGCACGAACAAACAAGCCCATTCCGGTCCGGGCGATTGCCGACGAATCGTCAACCGCCCGGACCTGATCTCTGGAATGAGCCGTGCACCCCGTACTTCGTGATACCGCCCGCGACGCCTTATTTCCTCCTGCATCGCTTGGCTCCGTTGCCGGCCTCTGGTTTCGTCAGGCTAGCGCAACGGCCCTGCTCCCACTCACACGCACCCCGTGTCCTGATTGCCTGAAAGCGCGGCGCGGCGCGCCCTTTCGTCATGGCGCGAGCACGCGCAACGCCGGGCTCTGCAGCCAGATACGCAAACCGCTTCCTAACGGATGCAGGCCGACGAAAAAAAACCACATGCAAGCTGGCGGAGAAGTTGAGTAACATAGGCGCGCAAGCTCACCCTAACTCCCTCCATGACCGCCAATCCTCGAGAACTGACGCCGGAAACGCTCGCCGAGCTGCTCGAACGTGTCGCCAAACAAGACGGCGCGGCGTTGCGCGAGCTTTATGATCTCGCCGGCCCGAAACTGTTCGGCCTCGCGCTCCGTATATTGAGCAAGCACGAGTGGGCCGAAGAAGTTTTGCAGGACAGCTTCGTCAATATCTGGCGCTTTGCCGGCGACTATCGCCGCGCATTGTCCGCGCCGATGACGTGGATGTCGGCGATCGTCCGCAACCGTGCTCTCGATCACCTGCGGCGGGTCAACACGCAGGAAACGGAATGGAGCGATGCGTTGGACGATCTCGTGGCGACCGGCGACCCGGATCCGGAAGCGCTGACCGCGGTCAGCCTGCAGGCGCGTTTGTTGGCCGGCTGCATGCAGCAGCTCGAACCCGCGCAGCGCCAGGCGGTTGCCCTCGCGTATCTGCGCGATCAAAGCCATAGCGAGATCGCCGAAGTGCTGACCGTGCCGCTCGGCACTATCAAGTCGTGGATCCGGCGCGGCCTCGCCAAGCTGAAGACCTGCCTGGGAGGCGAGTGATGAATCTCCATCGCTATCCTCAGCTCGTCGATCTGCTGGCCGCCGAATATGTGCTCGGCACGCTGCGCGGCAGTGCGCGGCGCCGCTTCGAACGCTACGCGGACCACGACGTGACGATCCGCAAAGCCGTCGACGAATGGCAGCGGCGCATCTCGCCGATGGCCGAACTCGCCGAGCCGCGCATGCCGCCGGCCGCCGTCTGGGACGCCATCGAGCGGCGTCTCGGCCTTGCGGCCACGCGCGAGGCGGCACGTCCGCGCACCGTGGTGGAAACACCCGCGCGGCCGTCGCGCAGCATCTTCGAAAACCTGGCGTTCTGGCGCGGCTGGGCGCTTGGCGTCACGGGCCTCGCCGCGGTTGCCGTGGTGGTCGCGGTGCGCTCGCTGTTGCCGTCCGCCACGCCGCCCGTCACGGCGCCGACCGTTGCTCAGCAACCCGAAACGGCCGTGTCGCATGTCGCCGTGCTGAACAACAAGGACGCGCATCCGGTCATGCTGGTCGCGTGGGACGAAGCGCATTCGACCATGACCGTGCATCCGCTCGGCAAGGTCGAGTTGCCCGCCGGCCGGGCGATGGAACTGTGGGGCATTCCGGCGAGCGGCCATCCGGTCTCGCTCGGCATGCTGCCCGACAGCGCGAGCGGCAAGGTCACGGCCGGCCAGCAGAAGCCGGAGAATTACGCGGCGCTGGCCGTGTCGATCGAAGCGCCGGGCGGCTCGCCCGATCACAACGCGCCGAGCGGTCCGGTGGTCTTCACCGGCAAGCTGTTGCCGGTGTCCTAGGCGTTTCATGATCAGCCGGAGAAGGCCGGCATTCGCTCGACGCGAATGCCGGCCTTTGTTTTATACGCGCTTCGACACCGCGATCATGCGACGGCTGGACGCGAGCGCGCGATTGCCGCTACCCTAGTCGTATGCAAAGCTTTTACGAAGCCACTGTCACCCGTTCTTCCGCCTATGCGCCGCTGGCTGGCCGGCGTGCCGCCAATGTCTGCGTCATTGGCGGCGGCCTGGCGGGATTGTCCACGGCGCTGGGACTCGCCGAGCGGGGCGTCGCGGACGTCACCGTGCTCGAAGCCCGGCAAGTGGGCTTCGGCGCGTCCGGCCGCAACGGCGGGTTCGTGTTCGGCGGCTACAGCCTCGATTGCGCCGATCTGCTCAAAACCCTCGGCGCCGTGCGCGCCCGCGAACTCTATACGCTGACCACCGACGCAGTCGACCTGATGCGCAAGCGCATCGCGCGCTATCACATCGACTGCGACGCAACCGACGCCGGCGTGGTCCTCGCCAACTGGTTCGACGAACCGGCGCGGCTCGAATCGCAGCGGCGCCTGATGCGCGATTCGTTCGACGTCGAGTGGGAACCGGTGGCAGCGCAGCAGCTCGCTTCGCAACTGAAAACGCGCCGTTATCACGGCGGTCTGTTCGAGCGCAACGCGTTCCACTTTCATCCGTTGAAGTACGTGCTCGGCGTAGCTAACGCCGCGGCGCATGCCGGCGTGCAGATCCACGAGGATTCGCCGGTCGTGCGTCTCGAGCGCGACGGCGCCGGCTTCGTGGTGCACACGCAGCACGGCGCGCTCGACGCCCAACACGTGGTGATGGCGGGCGGCGGTTATGCGCGCCGCGTCTATCCGTTGGTCGAACGCGCGGTGCTGCCGATCGCCACTTATGTGATGGCGACCGAACCGCTCGGCGCCCGTCTGCAAGACGCAATCGATACGCGCGCCGCCATCTACGACACCCGCTTCGCCTTCGACTATTACCGCCCGCTGCCCGACACGCGCATTCTGTGGGGCGGCCGCATTTCGGTACGCGACCGCGAACCCGAGGTGATCGCGCGCCTGTTGCGGCGCGATCTGCTGAAGGTCTACCCGCAGTTGCACGACGTGCGGATCGAGTACGCGTGGGGCGGCCTGATGAGCTACGCGCGGCACAAGATGCCGCAGATCGGCCGCAGCGCGGATGGCGTCTGGTACGCGGTCGGCTTCGGCGGACACGGCATGGCGCCGACTACCGTGTCCGGCGAACTGCTGGCGGCGGCGATTGCGGGTGAGCGTCCGGTGCCCGAGGCGTTTGCGTCGTTCGGCCTGACGCCCGCTTACGGCGCGCTCGGCCTCGCCGCCGCGCAACTGACCTACACCGCCATGCAGACACGCGACGCGCTCGCCGCGCGTCGCCGGCCTGCCGTTTGACCTCGGCCGACACGTCGCCGCTCATGCCCGCGCGCCGGTTAAAAGGCCAATTTCGCCATGCTAGAATGCGCCGTCACTGCCGCTCGAATACACAATGAAAAAGGGAAGCAAGGCCGCCGAGCCTGATACCAACGGCATCCCGTCCGACAGTCCGCGTACCGACGCCCGGCGCAAGTACGATCCCGAACAGACGAAGCGCAACATCCTCGACGTCGCGACCCAGGAGTTCTCCGCGATGGGACTGACGGGCGCGCGCGTCGACGCGATCGCGGAGCGCACGAACACCACCAAGCGCATGCTGTACTACTACTTCGGCAGCAAGGAAGGGTTGTACCAGGCGGTGCTGGAAAAGGTGTATGGAGACATTCGCGCACTCGAACAGGATCTGCACGTCAGCGAACTCGATCCGATCGAGGGCATGCGCGCGCTCGTCGAGTTTACGTTCGACTATCACGACCGTCAGCGCGATTTCGTGCGGCTCGTCACCATCGAAAATATTCACGGCGCCAAGTACGTCGAGCAGGTCAAGACGTTCAAAGGCCGCAACGTCACCGTGATTCATACGATCGAGGATCTGCTCGCGCGCGGCATCGCGGCGGGACAGTTCCGCAGCGATATCGATCCGATCGATCTGCACTTGCTGATCAGCTCGCTGTGCTTTCATCGCGTGGGTAATCGCCATACTTTCGGCACGGCGTTCGGCCGCGATCCGTCGCATCCGCGTTTGCGCGCGCGGCATCGCGCGATGATCGTCGATGCCGTGCTGCGGTTCGTGCGCAAGGACGATTGAGGCAATCGAGCCTCAAAGTAAAAAACGGGACGCGGCTTTCGCCACGTCCCGTTTTTTTTCGTCTGGCTTCAGGCAGGCGCTTAATCCACCAGCACGATCCGCTTGATATCGCCGACGATGAAGATGTACGACAGCGCCCCGATCAGCGCGATCGCGCCGATGAACACCAGCGCGCCGACGAACGAACCGGTTGCCGCGACGATGAAACCCACCACCAGCGGCGTCACGATGCCGGCCAGGTTGGCCGCGAAGTTGAAGATGCCGCCGGTCACACCGAGCAGGCCGTCCGGCGCGATGTCGGACACCAGCGTCCAGCCCAGCGCGGCCATGCCCTGCGCGAAAAACGCCACCGACAGGATCGCGATCACCGCCACGTTGCTGTCCACATAGTTGGCGAGAATGATGGTCGACGCGAGCAGCAGGCCGGCGATGATCGGCAGCTTGCGCGCCACGTTCGGCGACTTGCCGCGGCGCAACAGCCAATCGGAAAAGAAGCCGCCGAACATGACGCCAATCGACGCGGCAATGAACGGCATGATCGCGAAGAAGCCGATCTTCAGCCAGGCCATATGGCGTTCGGTGGCGAGATACGTTGGGAACCAGGTGAGGAAGAACACCAGCGTCGAGTTGCCGGCGAACTGGCCGAGGCAAATGCCCGTCAGTTGACGATGCTTGAGCAGGCGTCCGATGGTGCGCCATTCGAAGCCGCTTTTCGCCGATGCCGCGCCCGTGCTGCCCGCCGCATCGGCATCCTTCTTCCGATGCGTGAGACCGCCGCCGGCTTCGATATAGTCGAGCTCCGCCTGATTCGCCGACGGATGGTCGCGCGGCTCGCGATAGAACATCCACCAGATCACGCCGAACACGATGCCCACGCCTCCCACCACGTAGAACAGCGAGCGCCAGCCGAAGGCGCCCATCAGCATGAACAGGAACGGGCTGAAAAAAGCGAGGCCGATATATTCGCCGACCGTGTACGTGCCGGTCGCCATCGCGCGTTCGCTCTGCGGGAACCATGTGGCAACGACGCGGCTATTGGTCGGAAAGCACGGCGCTTCCGAGACGCCGAGGCCGAGGCGGAACGCGAACAGCGCGCCGATACCATGCACCAGCCCTTGCGCGAGCGTGCAGAGCGACCAGAAGGTCATCGACAGGAAATACGTCACCTTGCTGCCGAAGCGGTCGAGAAACAGGCCGCCCGGAATCTGCGCGGCCACATAGCTCCACGAAAACACGGAGAACAGCAGCCCCATGAGCGCGGCGTTGATGCCGAGTTCCCTGGTCAACTGCGGCGCCGCGATGCCGAGCACCGTACGGTCGAGATAATTGATCATCGTCCCGACCGCGAGCAGCGCCAGAATCTGGAAGCGGGCTTTCGAGCGGCGCGTGGTGCTCACCGCGGCGCTGTTGGGCGTGGCGGCGTCGGCGGGACTGGATTGAATCGGTTGCTGCATGAAGTGTTCGTCTCCTCGATCTGGCTGTTACCGGTCGGCACGCTGCCGGTTAGCGTTGCAACAACGACTGAAAATGGGTGTAGACCCGTTCAGCGTCCGGTTCTAGACCGGTGAAAATGCGCATGGCGTCGACCGCCTGATACACCGCCATGCCGCCGCCGCTCAGCGTGCGGCAGCCGATCGCTTCAGCCGCCTGCAACAGCGCGGTGCGGATCGGGAAATAGACGATGTCGGCGACCCACAGATCGCGGTGCAGCAATTCAACTGGCAACGGCAAGCCGGGCAATTTCGCCATACCGGTAGGCGTAGCGTGAATCAGGCCGTTGGCGGCCGCGAGCGATTCGGCGAGCGAACTGCCGGCGCTGACGCTGGCGGCCGGAAAACGCTTCTGCAGTTCGTCGGCGAGCGACGCGGCGCGCGTGGCGTCCACGTCGAACAGCGTGAGCGATTTCGCGCCCATGTTCAACGCGGCGTGCGCGACTGCCGCGCCGGCGCCGCCCGCGCCGAGTTGCACGACACGTTCCAGCGACACGTCTGGCAAGCCGCGCTGGAACGCACGCGCGAAACCGGACCAGTCCGTGTTGTGGCCGATGCGTTTGCCGTCCTTGAACAGCACCGTGTTGACGGCGCCGAGTGCGCGCGCGTCGTCGGAAAGCTCGTCGAGCAGCGGAATCACGGCCTGCTTGCACGGGTACGTGATGTTCAGACCGTTGAAGCCCATGCGTTCGGCGGCCATCAGCAGGTCGGGCAGTGCAGCGACGTCGAGTTTCAGCGCTTCCAGGTCGATACGGCGGTACACATAGTGCAGACCGAGCTTGCTGCCCTCTTCCTCGTGCATGGCCGGCGTCAACGATCCGCCGATGCCCGCGCCGATCAGGCCGACCAGATAGGAATGAGGCGTTGCCTGTGAGCTCGTTTGTGCGTTTGCTTGTACGTTCGCTTGTACGTCCGCTTGTGAGTTCATTTCGCCGCCCTATTCTTAAGAATGGTCGCCATCCGCTCCAAAGCCAGTACATAGCCTTGCGTGCCGCAACCGACGATGATCGCGTCCGCCACCGCCGACACGTACGAGTGATGACGGAACGCCTCGCGGCGATGCACGTTTGAAATATGCACTTCGATGACCGGCTTTTCGATCGCGGTAAGCGCATCGGCGATGGCCACCGACGTATGCGTGTAAGCCGCCGGATTGATCACGATGCCGTCGACCTTGGTGCGCGCCGCGTGCAGCCAGTCGATCAGTTGATGCTCGGCGTTCGACTGACAGAAGTCGATCGACAGATTCAGGCGCTCTGCCGCATCGCGGCAAAGTCTCGCGACGTCGTCGAGCGTTTCCGAGCCGTAGAAGGTCGGCTCGCGCGTGCCGAGCAGATTGAGATTCGGTCCGTTGAGGACCAGTACTGACGCAAAACTCATGACAACCACTCCTGCTAGATAAGGCAAGAAGCCAGCCACGGCAAGCGCCGTGGTTTTGCAACGTGAGCGAAGTGTGCGCGCATTGGGCGTCGCCGTCATTCGGGGTTTCTACGAATTTGTACCATCTAGTTAGTTTGTATAAACTGTCGAGAATTTCGGTTAGTGTGGGTGATTGCGGCTTGCGTCTTGCTGACGCATGTAACGAACTGGTCCATTTTCCGCATTGCAGCATGCCCGTTCCGGATCTGCGAGCGTCGCGCGCCGGCTGTTGCGCGCCTTATTCAACATCCGTTTGATTGTTTTTGCAGGAGCCGTCCATGCAACGTTCGATTGCCACCGTGTCGATCAGCGGAACCCTCGTCGAGAAGCTGACCGCGATCCAGGCGGCGGGCTTCGAAGGCGTCGAGATCTTCGAGAACGACTTGCTGTATTTCGACGGCTCGCCCGCCGACGTGCGGCGCATCGCCGAAGATCTCGGGCTGAAAATCATGCTGTTTCAGCCGTTTCGCGATTTCGACGGGGTCAGCCCGGAGCGCCTCGAGCGCAATCTCGACCGTGCGAAGCGCAAGTTCGACGTCATGCATGAACTGGGCACCGACCGCATTCTGGTGTGCAGCAACGTTTCGCCCGACACCATCGGCGACGACGCATTGATGACCGACCAGCTCGGCGCGCTGGCCCGCGCGGCGGAGGCGGCCGGCGTGATCGCGGGCTATGAAGCGCTCGCGTGGGGCAAGCACGTCAAGACCTACCGGCACGCGTGGAAGCTTGTGAACGCCGTGAATCATCCGAATCTCGGGCTCGTGCTCGACAGCTTCCACACGCTGTCGCTGAACGACACGCCGGACGCGATCGCCGACATTCCGGGCGAGCGCATCGCTTTCGTGCAGATCGCCGACGCGCCCAAGCTCGCCATGGACGTGCTCGAATGGAGCCGCCACTATCGCTGCTTCCCCGGTCAGGGCGATTTCGATCTGGCCAATTTCACGGCGCAGGTCGTGAAAACAGGCTACAGCGGGCCGCTTTCGCTGGAAATTTTCAACGACGGCTTTCGCGCCGCGCCGACCACCATCACGGCCGCGGACGGGCATCGCTCGCTGCTATTCCTGGAGGAACAGACCCGCGCGCTGCTCGAAAGCACGCAGCAGCCGGTCGGCGACCTGTATCGCTCGCCCGCGGCGCCGGCGCACGTCGGCTACCAGTTTCTGGAGTTCGCGGTCGACCACAGCACGCGGGCGCAACTCGTCGACTGGCTCGGCAAACTGCGCTTTCGCGAGGCGGGCCGGCATCGCTCGAAGGAAGTCACGCTGTATCAGCACGGCGCGGCCTCGATCGTGCTGAACGCCGAGCCGGATTCGTTCGCCAACGCGTTTTTCCAGCAGCACGGTTTGTCGCTGTGCGCGTCGGCATTTCGCGTGGACGACGCCAATCAGGCGTTCGAACGCGCCGCCGGCTTCGGCTACGCGCCGTTTTCCGGGCAGATCGGCCCGAACGAGCGCGTGCTGCCCGCCGTGCAGGCGCCGGACAGCAGCCTGAATTATTTCGTCGACGAAACGCCGGATCAGCCCACCTTGTTCGAGGCCGATTTCGTCCTCACTGACATGAACGGCCCGAGCGAAGTGGGACCGCTCAGCCGGATCGACCATGTGTGCCTGTCGGTGCCGGCGAATTCGCTGGACACGTGGGTGCTGTTTCTGCGCACTGCTTTGGGCTTCCAGGCAGAGCCCGGCGTGCTGGTGCCCGATCCGTACGGCCTCGTGCGCAGCCGCGCGTTGCGCAGCCACGACGGCTCGGTGCGTATCGTGCTGAACGCCTCCGTGGACCATCACACGGCGGTGGCCGAGGCGTTGCATACCTATCACGGCTCGGGCCTGAACCACGTCGCCTTCAGCACCAGCGACATTTTTAGCGCGATCCCCGAGTTCGTCGCCGACGGCTTGCCCGTGCTGCGCATCCCGCGCAATTACTACGAGGATCTGGCCGCCCGCTACGCGTTGCCGGACGAGACGCTGGACGCGCTGCGCGCCAATAACATCCTGTATGACCGCGACGAGCGCGGCGGCGAGTTTTTCCATGCTTACACGGAGCAGCTCGACCAGCGCTTCTTCATGGAGATCGTCGAGCGGCGCGGTGGTTACGACGGGTACGGCGCGGCCAATGCCGCCGTGAGGCTCGCCGCGCAGGCGCAGCGGCGCAAGTAGGGTTTGGCGTTGTGGCGCGTTGGCGCGTTGGCGCGTTGGCGCGTTGGCGCGTTGGCGGGTTGGCGGGTTGGCGGGTTGGCGGGTTGGCGGGTTGGCGGGTTGGCGGGTTGGCGGGCAAATTTTAGTCGGCGAGTCCGGCCAGGCGGGCACGGCGTGTGCGGCATCCGCGGGGGTAGCCGCGCCGCACCGATATAATGGCGCCTGATTTCACGGCCAATGCCGCCCGGTAGAGCCACAAGCAGGCGCCGCGCGCCACCGTCGGCCGAATGTAACGTCAGGAGAGATATGAAGAAGTTTGCCGTAGTCCTGTCAATTCCCCTGCTCCTCAGCGCTTGCGCGTACTTCCAGAAGAATCCGGATGCCGGCGAGCCCGTTACGGACACCACCACGCAGCGCTCCGTCAACGACGTGGTCTCGTGCCTCACGCAATTGGCCACCAGCCATGACGCCGCGTTCAAGTCCACGGCGATCCCACAAGGCCAGATGCTCGACTTCGGCGATTCGAATATCGTCAAGGTCCGCAGCGACAACGGCGCGACGACTTACCGTTTCTATGCGGGCAAGCGCCACGTGAGCAATCTGTGGATCGAGTCGGCGGGCAAAACCTGCGCCCCGTAAGGCTTCGCGGGGGAAAGAAAGCGTAAGTGTGACAATCGGTAACATGGTTCGATGCAATGTTCGTGTCATGGTGTTACAGGACAATGCCGTCTTAAGAATCGTTTAAGACTTCGTCCGCATCATCCACCCGATACCAAACCGCACAAGGTGCGAACCATGAACCAGCCCGATCAACACACGAACGACTCCCCGGCGCCGGCCAAGCGACCGACCATGCTGCGTCGCCTGCTGAGCCACCACGAGCTGGCGACGCTGCTGCTGTTGCTGCACGCGCCGATCGACGCGCTTGCCAAACCCGAGATTCCGCAGCTTCACGAAGCCGGATTGATCGAAACCGTGTCCGGCGACGCAGGCGCTTCGCATATCCGTCTGACGCCCGAGGGCAACGCCGTGCTGCGCGGCCTTGGCATAAAGTAACGCGCGCGGTCGGATTCGAGCTCGAAAGCGCACGAAGCACGGACGTATAGGTCTCAGGTCGTTTGACCTGGCAGAACGCCGGCCAAGACCCACGCCGACAAACGCGCGACCGGCTCAAGCGCAATCACGCCTGCCACACGCCGTACCCCGCTTCACGCAGTCCAATCGCCAATTCCACTTCCATGTCCTGTGCGCCGCGGTAAGGCATGGGATTGAATACCTCGTACAGTTCGGGCAAAAGGCGCAAGCCGTAATCGCGTACATAGCGATTGGCCTGAATGCCGGCCTTGTGCCGGTCGAAGCGCAGATCCGGGTCCAGTCCCGTCATTCCCACGTACACGCAAGGCTTGTCGAACCGGTAGTCCGGATTCGCGCGGCGAAAACGCGCCTCGTTCCAGACCTTGTCGTCCAGCGCGACGACGTAGACGTAGTAATGGTGCTTGCGACGAGCCATGTGCTGCGGTTCAACTCCGCGAAGTGCCGTGCAGCAGCATGCGGTATTCGGTCGGCGTGATGCCGACGGTCGCCTTGAATTGGCGCGTGAACGCGCTGTGGTCGGTGTAGCCGCACAGCGCGGCGACGTCGGTGACCTTGTCGTGCGACACCAGCAGCGCCGTGGCGGCGTCCAGGCGGGTTTTCAGCAACACCTGGCGCGGCGTCAGATGAAACACCTTGTGAAAGTAGCGCTCCAGTTGCGCGACCGACATATTCGCCATGGCCGCGAGTTGCTTCAGATTCAAAGGCTGAACGTAATTTTCCTGGATGGACTGCACGACCGCGGCGAGGCGGCTGTAGGCCGGATGGCTGCTTTCGTCCGCCTTCAGATCGCGGGAAATGCCGGCGAGGCCGACCACCTTGCCGGCGGGATCGCGCAGCGGCTGTTTGCAGGTCAGACACCAGCCCGGCTGGCGGCCGGGATACAGATGCAGTTCCAGTTGGTCGATCATCTGATTGCCGACGTTGATGATCGCCTTGTCCTGCGCCGTGTAGATGCGCCCGAAGCGGCGCGGGAACACGTCCTCGGCGGTCCGGCCGAGCAGCGCGGACTTTTCCTTGAAGCCGCAGCGCGACGCGAGCGTGCGGTTGACCAGCGCGTAGCGCGCCTCGGCGTCCTTGACGAAGAACACGACGTCCGGCATCGCGTCGAAGACAGGCTCGAGCAGCCTGAAGTGCGACAGCATGCCGGATAGCGTTGCTTCGTCCGGTTCGAGCGGATGAGCCAGCGTGTTCATCGTGCGGGTTCCGTTGGTCGGGGCGTTGGTTGGGGCGGTTGGGGGAGCGGTTGGGTTTTTGGTTTGGGCGCTTGTGGTGGCTGGTTGCTGGTTGCTGGTTGCTGGTTGCTGGTTGCTGGTTGCTGGTTGCTGGTTGCTCGGTTGCTCGGTTGCTCGGTTGCTCGGTTGCTCGGTTGCTCGGTTGCTCGGTTGCTCGGTTGCACGGTTGCTCGGTTGCTCGGTTGCACGATTGCACGGTTGCCGACCGACGCTCAGGACTCGGCGCTCGGCGCCTCGCCCCATGCGCCCGGCACATGCGCCCGGCACATGCGGTCGATTATAGGGCGGCGCCGCCACCGACAATATCCGCTGGACGCCTAGACGCGTGGACGCACCGCGGCTCATTCAACCGGCGGCGGCTCCGCATCCACCGCCATCAACGTACCGATTTGCGCCGGACTGAACGGCGGACGCGGCGCGGCGGCCTGCCACCCAAAGTACACGTCGGCCGCCGTGCCGCAGATTCTTCCCTGGCAGGCGCCCATGCCGCAACGCGTATGCAGCTTGGCCTCGCGCCAGTCGGCGAAGGCGCGCACCTCGCCGATGCTCACGTCCTCGCAGCGGCACAGCAGCGTGCTATCCGCGGGCGGCGTGCGCGCCGCGTCCCGCAATGCGAACGCCGTGTCGACGCGGCGCCCGAACCGGCGCCAGCGCGCACGTTGCGCGTCGAGGGCGGCATGGTCCGCGCCGGCGCCGCTTGCGGCGAGACCCGCGATCTCGCCTTCCACACCGGCCAGCTCCGCGCCGCCGACACCGGTGCATTCGCCCGCCGCGAACACGCTTTCGACCGACGTACGCTGCGCGCCGTCGACGACGATCTCGCCCGCTTCGCCGATCGCGCAGCCGAGCGCCTGGGCCAGCGTGATGTTCGGCACGAGTCCATAGCCGCAGGCGACGCGATCGCAATCCAGCGTCACTCGCCTGCCGTCGCGGCCACGCCTGACGGTGACGCGCTCGACGCGGCCCTCGCCCTGCGCCTCTTCGACGATGCTGCCGGTCCAATAGTGCAAGCCCGCGAAACCGCGCGTCATGCCGACGGCTTGCCGCAACCTGGCAGGCGCCGCCAACAAGGAAACGCCGAAGCGCGCGACGTCGAAAACCGAAGCCTGCTCGACCACCGCTACCACGCATGCTCCGGCGGCGCGCGCCGTGGCGAGCGCCGCAATCAACAAAGGACCGCTGCCGGCAATCACGATCCGCTCGCCACGCACCGGCATGCCACCCTTGATGAGCGCCTGCAACGCGCCCGCGCCGGTCACACCGGGCAAGGTCCAGCCGGCGAATGGCAGAAGCCGCTCACGTGCGCCGGTCGCGAGAATCAGGCGCTCGTAAGTGACGCACGCGCCGCCGGATTCCGTCGATTCAAGCAGCAGGCCGCGAGACCTCAACGGTGCAACGACACGTGTGGACGGCCAGTGTGTGATGGCGCTTTGCCCGCCGATCGCTGTCAGAAGACTGCGCAGTTGCGCCTGCGGCGCGTGGCCCGGACCTTGACGCCAGATCTGGCCGCCCGCGCGTGGATTGTCGTCGACGAGCGCAACCGTAGCGCCCGCGCGCGCGGCGACGGAGGCGGCGTTCAAACCAGCAGGACCAGCGCCGACGATGACAATATCGAAGTGCTGTTTCATCGGATGCCCGCCGCGTCCTGAGCACGAACGATCTGCCCTTCCCGACACAAAGTCTGACAAGCCAGCGCATGCGCCCGGCCGTCGATCGTCACGCGACATTCCTGGCACACGCCCATGCCGCATAGCGCGGCGCGCGGTTGGCCGCTCACCGACATCCGCGTGCTGCGAACGCCCGCTAACACGAGCGCCGCGGCCACGGTCGTGCCCGCATCAACGTCGATACGGTGGCCATTGATCGTCACGCTTACGCGCGTCGCTGCGCCCACGCTATTCATGAATCACCTTCTGGGCAAAACGAACCGGCAAATATGGCTCGAGAGGAATCGCCGTGCCACTCCGCACGATTTGTGCTGCAAGCAGCTTCGCGGTCGCAAGCGAGGTCGTCACGCCCAGCCCCTCGTGTCCAACGGCGAGCCACACGCCCGGCGCGAAATCGCCGGCGGCACCGATCAGCGGCAGGCCGTCCGGCGATGCCGCGCGAAACCCGGTCCACGCGCGAATGCCATGGAGCGTCGGCAGCACCGGCAGATAGCATGCGGCGCGTTGCAGCATCTGCGCGAGCACGGGCATGTCGACGGCGGAATCGGTGGTGTCGAACTGGCGCGACGAGCCGATCAGCAATTGTCCCGTGGGCCGCGGCTGTGCATTGAACGCCACCGAGGTGCCGGCCGCATGATGCGCGCTTTTGATGTAGCCAAGTTCGAGCAACTGATGCCGGATCAGGCCAGGATAGCGGTCCGTGATCAGCAGATGGCCTTTCTTCGGCTGCAATGGCACCGACGCCACCAATTGCTGCGCACCCAGCCCATTCGCGACGATCACGTGCGCCGCGCCGATGTGTTCGCCGCTCGTCAGCGTGACCCCGCTCGCGCTGACCGACGCCACCGCGGCACCCAAACGCAACTGGATATTCGGCGCGCCCGGCGATCGTGTCAGCAGCCACTCGGCGACGGTCGGCGCATACACGATGCTGTCATGCTCGATTCGCAAACCGCCCGCCATCGATGCCGCCAGCGCCGGCTCGCAAGCCCGCAGCGCGGGCGCGTCGAGCAATTGCGCGGCGATTCCCTGAGCCTCGAACGCGGCATGCATCGCGCGGGCGGCCTGCCACTCTTTTTCGTCGGCGGCGACCCAGAGCGTGCCGCAGCGCGCGAACGCGTCGCGCGGACGCAGTTGCGGCGCGAGCTCCAACCACAAGTCTCGTGAATAGCGGCTCAGCGCGAATTCCGCCGGCGAGTCGTTCATCACGACGATGTGCCCCATGCCCGCCGCCGTCGCGCCGCCACCGATGCCCCGCGCGTCGAGCACCTCGACCCGCATGCCGAGCGCCGCCAGTTCCGCCGCGCATGCCGCGCCGACAATGCCTGCCCCGACGATCAGCGCGTCCGCCGTCATGCGGTGGGGATGCCCCACGCGAACGGATCGCGTTCGTCGAAGCAAAGGCGCGCTTCCGCCGTGATGTACGCGTGACCGGTGATGGTGGGAATCACGTGGACGCCATCGCCGGCATGGCGATAGCTCGCCTCGAACACGCTGCCGATAATGCTCTCCTGCCGCCAGACCGCGCCTTCGGCCAGTTTGCCGTCGGCCGCGAGGCAAGCTACTTTGGCGCTCGTGCCGGTGCCGCATGGCGAGCGGTCGTACGCACTGCCGGGACAGAGCACGAAGCTACGGCTGTCGAGGCCGTCGCGCGAACCCGGTCCGAAGAGTTCGATGTGGTCGATCAACGCACCGTCCGCGCCGGTGATGCGCTGCGCGATCAGCGCGTCGCGAATCGCGTCACTGAACGTGGTCAGTTCGCCGATCCGCGACGCTTCCAACGCGCGCCCGTGGTCCGCGACAAGAAAGAACCAGTTGCCGCCCCAGCCGATGTCGCCGGTCAGCACGCCGTGACCCGGCACCTCCACTTGCACCGACTGGCGATACCGGTACGCGGGCACGTTGCGCACCGCGACGCTGCCGTCGTCGTTGAGCGTCGCTTCGACAATGCCGACCGGCGTCTCGATCCGATGCCGTCCCGGCCCGATCCGTCCGAGGTGCGCCAGCGAAACGACGAGGCCGATCGTGCCGTGCCCGCACATGCCGAGATAGCCGACGTTGTTGAAAAAGATCACGCCGGCCGCGCACGTCGGGTCGTCCGGCTCGCAGAGCAGCGCGCCCACCACTACGTCAGAGCCGCGCGGTTCGGTGACGATGCCCGCGCGCCAGTCGTCGAACTGCGTGCGGAACACGTCGAGCCGTTGCGCCAGCGTGCCGCCGCCGAGATCCGGGCCGCCCGACACCACGAGGCGGGTCGGTTCACCGCCGGTGTGCGAGTCGATGATGTCCAAGGTTTTCATGTTGCCCATGGTAGAAACGGCGGGCGTGGGAGTCTTGGTGTGCTTACGCGTGGATTGTGACGATTTCGGCATAGCCTTGCGATCACGCGACGGCCTCGCACGCTCACGCCGACCGCGGCCCGAGCCGGCGTGCAAGACGCCCGACGGGCGCGACCCGAAGCGCATGCCGTCCTGCCGCTCGCGCGCACTCGGCGCACCTCGCCCTTTATCATGAAATACGCTATCCACCTTGAGCCGACGACTCAGCCGGCAAAGCGGCTATGCTGAAATCGTCATTCGCCACGCGCGATTCACGCAAGACGGCAGGATTTTCCCTGCTTACACTGCGCTGAACACATCAACACTCAGGAGAGCAGTCGTGGCGCATATCTGGGAAGGCGTATTGCCCGCAGTCACCACCAAATTCAACGCGGATTTCAGCATAGATCGCGCGTGGACCGGCAAGAATATCGAGGCGCAGATCGACGCCGGTGTGGACGGCATCATCGTGTGCGGATCGCTGGGCGAAGCGTCGACGCTCTCGCTGGATGAAAAGCTGCAAGTGCTCGACATCGCCGTCGAGGCTTCGCGCGGCCGCGTGCCGGTCCTGCTGACGATCGCCGAAAACAGCACGCTCGACGCCTGCCGTCAGGCCGAGGCCGGCAGCCGTCATGGCGCGGCCGGTTACATGGTGCTGCCGGGGCTGCGTTACCTGTCGGACCGCCGCGAGACGCTGCATCATTTCCGCAGCGTCGCCGACGCGAGCGCGCTGCCGCTGATGATCTACAACAATCCGCTCGCCTACGGCGTCGACATGACACCCGACATGTTCGCTGAGATCGCCGACGAGAAAAAGATCGTCGCGATCAAGGAATCATGTGGCGACGTGCGGCGCGTGACCGACCTGATCAACGCGGTCGGCGATCGTTTTGCGATTCTCTGCGGCGTCGACAATCTCGCGATGGAAGCGATACTGATGGGCGCGCATGGCTGGGTGGCCGGTCTCGTATGCGCGTTTCCGCGCGAGACGGTGGTGATCTACAAGTTGCTGAAAGCGGGACGGCTAGAGGAGGCGCGGGCGATCTACCGCTGGTTCGCGCCGCTGCTCGCGCTCGACGTGTCGGCGAAGCTGGTGCAGAACATCAAGCTTGCCGAGGCGATCGTCGGACTCGGTACGGAGCCGGTTCGGCCGCCGCGTCTGCCGCTGGCCGGCGACGAACGCAAGGCCGTCGAAGCGTTGATTCGCAAGGCGCTCGAAACGCGACCCGCGCTGCCGCAGATTTGATCCGACACGGCTGCGGTTGGCGTCAGGCTGCCTGCTTCTGGACGCCGATCTCCGCATCGATAACGGTGGCTTCACTCTGACGTAGATGCAGCAGCCGGTAGCCGCTTTTATAAACCGGTTGCAGCCGGAATTCGTTTTGCGGCTCGATCTCGAGCAGGAGGCGCAGCCGCGAAACGTGACTGTCGATGGTGCGGGTGAATTCGCGGAATTCGCGACCCCATACCATCGCGAAGATGTGGTCGCGCGACAGCACGCGGCCAACGTTGGAGAAAAACAGCGACGCCAGCCGGTACTGCGTGCCGGACAGCTGAACCGGCTGACCGCGCAGCATGACGAGTTGACGGTGGGTGTCGAAGTGGTATGGACCGACATCGAAACTGGCGGAGCTGAACCGGTCCGGATACGCCCGCCGCAGCAGTGCAGCGACCCGCTCGCGAAACTCGGCTGCGCGCAGCGGCAGCGCGACATAGTCGTCCGCGCCGCCGACGAACGCGCGCACGATGTTTTCCTCCGCCGTATCCGCCGATGCGAACATGACCGGCAGACGGTCGCCGCCCACCGCGCGCGCCGCGCGCAAAACCTCGGCGCCCGAGAGGCGCAGGCCCTGCCAGTCGAGCACCAGCAGATCGACCGTGGAACGCGCGAGCGCTCTCGACATGCTCAGGCCGTCGTCGAAGGTCGAGCAGGAATGGCCGGTGCTCGTCAGGACCTTTTCGATCGACTGACGCATGACCAGGTCACGCTGAAGAATGGCAATTCGCATGGGATGGACTCGTAAGATAGCTCGGACGCGATTCTCAGAGGCGGGCCCATTCCATCCCATAGGAGCAATCCTAATTACATATGAATCCATCCGCGCGGACAACGCCGCTCCGCATTCCTACATTCGCTAACGACAAGTCCTGAGAGCACGGTCGTCGCGATTGCCGATGAAAAAGCACATTCCCGGGAACTTTTTCCAATCTAATTAAGCACTTCCCGAAGCAATCGGCTTTCATCCTGTAAAATCCCGCCTGGCCTCAATCGTCACCGCGCTTGCCCTACCCGGGCCGGCGCGCCGGTGTCCCGTGCTCTACCCAGCGCTTGCCACACTTCTCGCCCGACGACCGCCGTATTTCCACGCGCTACGTGTGGCTCCCAATTCAAGACAAGATCAGGCAATGCAAGCGACAAATCTGGGTGGAGCGCAGGCTGTCACCCCACGCCCTCTTGGGCGCAGCGATTACAAGACGCTCGGACTCGCCGCCCTCGGCGGGGCGCTGGAGTTCTACGACTTCATCATCTTCGTGTTTTTCGCGCCGGCGATCGGCCAGCTATTCTTCCCCGCCGCGATGCCGGACTGGCTGCGTCAGGTGCAAACCTTCGGCATCTTCGCCGCGGGCTATCTGGCGCGGCCGCTGGGCGGCATCATCATGGCGCATTTCGGCGACCTGTTCGGCCGCAAGCGCATGTTCACGCTGAGCGTGCTGCTCATGTCCGTGCCCACGCTGATGATGGGCCTGCTGCCCACTTACACCAGCATCGGCGTGCTGGCGCCGGTCCTGCTGCTGCTGTTTCGCGTGATGCAAGGCGCGGCGGTCGGCGGCGAAGTGCCGGGCGCCTGGGTGTTCGTCTCGGAGCACGTGCCGCAGCGGCACATCGGCTATGCGTGCGGCACGCTGACGGCCGGCCTCACGGCGGGCATCCTGCTCGGCTCGCTGATCGCCTCGGCGGTGAATCGCAACTTCGCGCCGGCGGAAATCTCCGCCTACGCGTGGCGCATTCCGTTCCTGGTCGGTGGCGTGTTCGGCATGTTTTCGGTGTATCTGCGCCGCTGGCTGCATGAAACACCGGTGTTCGCCGAACTCAAGCAGCGCAAGGCGATTGCCGCCGAAGTGCCGCTCAAGGCCGTGCTGCGCGACCACGGCCGCGCCGTGATCGTCTCGATGCTGCTCACGTGGATGCTCTCCGCCGCGATCGTCGTGGTGATCCTCATGACGCCCACGCTGCTGCAAAAGCAATTCCACATCGCGCCGGCCACGGCGCTGCTGGCGAACTGCGTGGCGACGCTGTGCCTGACGATCGGTTGCGTCATGGCGGGCTCGATCGCCGGCCGCATCGGCGCGGGGCGCACGATTTTCATCGGCGGCCTGGCGCTGGCGGTGACGTATTACGTGATGTTCCAGCAGCTCGCCGTCGACACCTCCGCGCTGGTGCCGCTGTACGCGGTGGCGGGTCTGTTCGTCGGTGTGATCGGCGCGATTCCGTTCGTGATGGTCAAGGCGTTCCCGCCGGTGGTGCGTTTCTCGGGCATCTCGTTCTCGTACAACGTGGCGTACGCCGTGTTCGGCGGCCTCACGCCGATCGCCGTGTCGCTGATGATGAAGTCGAACCCGATGGCCGCGCCGATGTACGTCGGCGCGATCTGTATTCTGGGGGCATTGACCACGCTGTTCATCAAGGACGCGCCGCAGAAGCACTGATCGGCTGCTTGTGCTTTGCAACGACGGCGTGCCGCAAACGGTGCGCCGTTTTTTTTTGCATCATCGGGCTCGACGCCTTGCGATTGCTGGTGACATTCACACTTCACGCCGCGCCGAAACATGGTGCGCTGCATCGAGCCTACGATGTATCGCATGAACTCCTCAAATCCCCCCCACTCGTCCGCACTCGGCCGTGTTCTCGCGACGGTCAGCGTCGGCTTCGTCGTCACGCAACTCGACGTGACTATCGTCAACATCGCGCTGCCGAAAATCGGCGCGGATCTGCATGCGAATGTCTCGGGCCTGCAATGGGTCGTCGACGCCTACACGCTCGCGTTCGCCGTGCTGATGCTGTCCGCTGGCGCGCTCGGCGACCGCTTCGGCGCACGGCGGCTGTACGCGGCCGGCATCGTGCTGTTCGCGCTCGCGTCGCTCGCCTGCGGCCTCGCGCTCGACTCGGCCATGCTGGTAGCGGCGCGCGCGGTGCAAGGCGTCGGCGCCGCAGCCATGCTGCCGAACTCGCTGGCGCTGCTCAATCAATCGTACGGACACGATCCCAAATTGCGCGCGCGTGCGGTCGGACTGTGGACCGCGGCGGGCGCGATTGCGATCGCGGCGGGGCCGGTGGTCGGCGGCCTGCTGATCGCGGCGTTCGGCTGGCGCAGCATCTTTCTCGTCAATCTGCCGATTTGCGCTGCCGGCTTCCTGGCGACCTTGCTGTGGGTGCCACGGCCCGAAGCCGCGACGTTTAGCGGACTGAAGCAATCGGCGGCGGCCGCCGCATCCGACAAGAAGCCGCGCGGCATTGACCTGGGCGGCCAGTGTCTTGCCATCGTCGCGCTGACCGCGTTCGTCGCCGCTGTGATCGAATGGCGGCCATTAGGTCTCGGCCACCCGCTCGTGGCCGGCGCCTTCGTGCTCGCGCTGATCGCGGCGAGCGCCTTTGTCCTGGTGGAAGCGCGCGTCGCGGCGCCGATGCTGCCGCTCTCGCTCTTCAGCAAGCGCTCCTTCAGCGTGGCGGTGCTGTTCGGCATCTGCGTGAATCTTACGTACTACGGCATGGTGTTCGTGCTGAGCCTGTATTTGCAGCGGGTGCGCGGCTATACGCCGTTGCAGGCGGGCCTCGCGTTCCTGCCGTTGACGGGCGGCTTTTTGCTGTCGAATGTCGCAAGCGGCTGGGTGGTCGGCCGCTTCGGCGTGCGGGTGCCGATGATCGCCGGCGCGATCACTGCCGGGCTGGGCTATGGCCTGCTGCATTTCGTCGATGCCGGCACGCCGCTCATCGGCCTGCTGCTGCCGTTCCTGCTGATTCCGTCGGGCATGGGCCTGGCGGTTCCGGCGATGACCACCGCCGTGCTCGCCTCGACGGACGCGCCACGTGCCGGCACCGCGTCCGCCGTGTTGAATACGGCGCGGCAGGCAGGCGGCGCGGTCGGCGTGGCAGCTTTCGGCGCGTTGGCGAGCGGCGCGACTGCTGCGCAGATCGTGGCGGGCATGCGGGCGTCGAGCGCCGTTTCGGTCGGCTTGCTGGTGATGGGCGGCGTGCTGAGCTGTTTCGTGCATCCGCAGCCGCAGTCATCGGACGCCGCGCGTCGTCATGCAGCTCGCGAACGGGTCGGCGAATCGCGTTGAGGGTGTCGCCTGTCAGGATCGTGTGCACAAAAAACGACCCCCGCGATGCTTGCGCATGGCGGGGGTCATTACCGTTGGTTCGACGGCATCTGGCTAGTTCGCCACGCCGCCTCCCGGCTTACAGCGACGCTTCCTGAATCGTGCCGGTGTCGATGGCGCGCTCGATCAGCCCTTCGTTTTGCGCTTTGGCGATGGCGTCGGCGATCAGTTTCTCCGGTTCCTCGATCTCGGCTTTGATCGTGCTGATGAACCCGGACGCATCCAGCACCACCAGCGTCTTCGCCGAATCGGCCAGGCTGATGATCACCCGATGCGGCGTGGGTCCCTCACCAAGACTCGCGCACAACTGCGTGGCCTTGCCGCCGATGATTTGCTCAAAACTTTGAATCATTATTTGCCCCCTTGGTTACGGCCAGAATCGAAAGCGACTCGCACAGACTACCTCAACTGCCGCATCAAAGCCCGAGCCCGCCACGCGGCGCTCGCGCACCGTCGATGCTGATGCGGCCCGCGCCCGTCACGAACAGCAGCAGGAAACCGCCGGCAATGCCGATGTTCTTCCAGAAATGGATCACCATGTCGCGTTGCAAGGCGGCGTCGGTGACATTCCAGAAATCGTGGCCCAGCACCGCGGTCGCCACCGTGTACACCGCCATGATCAGCGCGAGCGGGCGCACCTTGAAGCCGACGATCAGCAACAGGCCGCCGAGCGCCTCGACCGCCGTTGCGATCGGTGCGGCGATCTGCACGAACGGCACGCCCTTCGAATGCAGGTAGCCGACAAAACCCGCGTAGCCCAGCAGTTTCATCACACCGCCCCACAGGAACAACACCGCAAGGGCGATACGAGCGATGAGGATAACGCTGGAATCGACGGGACGCGACATGAGGCACTCCAGTAAATGAATAAGCAGCAGACCCGGCCAGCAGCCCGCAGTTCCCCACTTTGCACCGGACAATAGGGAGTTTGCCCGCCTTTTCCTAGCACGAACAAGGATAAGCAGCGCGGGACGCGCCGCACGCCGGGAATGGAAAAAGTATCCGGGCGGCCCGCCCGGTAGCGGCCACGGCGCACGCCGATGGCGCAACCGCCGCCGTGCTTATGTTCGAGGATACGTCGCGACTTCGATCAGATTACCGTCCGGGTCGCGGCAATACACCGAGGTCATCTTGCCGCGCGCGCCGTCGCGCTCCACCGGACCGGCCTCGATTTCGACGCCTTGCGCGAGCCAATGCGCCTTGACCTCGGCCGGACTCGTGGTCGTGACGAAGCACAGATCGGCGCTGCCGGGCGCCGGCTCGCGGCTGGTGAACCACGCGACGGTGTCGGCGGTCACGGGACGCAGATTGATCTTCTGATTGCCGTAGAACATCGCCACCCGCGTGCCGGTGCGCGACTCGAACTCGGTGCGCCGCATGCCGAGCATACGTGCGTACCACGCCGCGCTGACTTCCACGTCGGCGACGTTCAGAACGAGATGATCGAGAGTATCTATCGAGAAGCTCATGGTTTTCGTCACCGTGATGGAGGGCGAAGCGCCGCGGCGGATCGGCTCGATCCGCCGCCAGCGGCCAGACGAAAAATTAGCACGTGCGCGAGATCCGCGTGCGGCGACCGGCGCGTTGCGCTCGTGGCTTCGCGCCGCAATGGAGGTGGCAAAGGTTACGACTGAGGCGCGTCCGGCGCGAGCAGAACGCCCTTGGTGAAGACGAAGCAACCATAGCCGCGCTCTTCACCGGTCGCGATCACGCAATACGCTTTACGTGCCCGTTCATAAAACGCAAACCGTTCGATCGACGCGAACGGCACGTCGCGCCCTTCCGCGGCGTTGATCTCGACCTGCGCCTCGCGCTGCACGGCCGGAATGGTGTGCGGCTCGCCCACCACTTCCATGCGCGACGCGGGATGCTCGATGAACGTGTCCAGCGGCATCACCGACAGCACCGCGCGAATCGCGCGCGGCGCGCTCACGCCGTCGAGGCGGAGCACTTTTCCCAGCACGCTTTCGCGCGCAACCGAATCGCCGGGGAAATTGGCGTCGCAGATGACGAGTTCGTCGCCATGGCCCATCGCGCGCAGCGCATGCAGTATGTCGGCATTCAGCAGCGGGTCCAGATTCTTCAGCACGGTGTCTCCTTGTGGTCCGGTTGGCGGCTGACCGCCGAGGTTTGGACGTGGGTTATCAGGTTGCGCGAAGCGACCCGCTCACGCCCGCGTTCGAGTCGGGCTGAAGCAGCGGGCGCCCGGTTCGGCGCAGGCGTGTTCGCGCGACGAATCGCATTCCAGCGGACGATTGTAGCAAGCAACCTCGCGGGCATTCGCCGAGGGTGGCGCGAGGCGGCTGCAAGTCGCGCTGCTGGAACGGGTGGTCCGGCGAACGCGCTGCATGGCCGGCACAGTCACGGCTTCACGGCAGTGCCAGCGCAGCCAGCCGACCACCGCCAGCAGCACGAGACCCGCGCCGCCCAACACCGGCTCGCGCCAGCCCAGCAGCGCGATGAACATGAACGCGCGCGCTCCGGCGAGCAGCGCGAAGCCGGCCACCACGCTGGACAGCGAGTCGAGTGCGCCCGACAGGTGCGCCAACGTGATGGCCGATTGGGCAGCCGTGGCGGCAGCGAGCTCGTGCATGATCGTCTCCGTAAAAAAGTGGTGGTCAGACGCCGTCGGGCACCTGGTCGAGGAAGCCGGTGACGGCCTGCAAGCGTCCATGCGGATCGATCACACCGAAGTCGGATCCCTTCACGATCGCGTCGCCCGCTGGCGTGGTCAGCTCCCACGAGAAGCGCAGCCGGTCGGCGAAGCCGTCGACCTGGCCCGTACGGCGAAACGTGTGATGCGGGAAGCGCTCGTGCACCGCGCGGATCATCGCGTCGATGCCGGCGTGGCCCGCGCCCGCCAGCAGCGGGTCGCGATAGTCGGCGTCGGCGCTCCATGTCGCGGCGATCAACTCGCGACGGCGCGCGCCATCGGTTTCGTTCCATGCGTCGAAATAACGGTCGATCAGATCGGTATGCGCGTTCATCTCCAGACTCCTTGATTGGCAGGACTGAGCACTACGCTCGGCAGACTCGTTGTATGCGGCGGGCTCGGAGTGAAGATTGACGGCTCGGGCGCGGTGCGTCGATTACGTGGGAGGTAAGCATCCTTGCGCTTCGTTGTTCGTCGGATTGGCCATCCGGCCGAGTCGTCAGCCGCGGCGGCAGCGGCTAACCTCGTGCGGCGAATGGGGGCCGCGCGGCACAGACGCGCGGCATGTGGCGTATTCGACTAACACAGACACGGGGGCCCTTTTTCAATATGGTTTTCACACTTGCAAGACCGTATCCACAAGGATACACTGCTCAGCAGACCGGTTCACCACCTGTGTACGAGGTCAACCGCACCGAGGAATTCGACGCATGGCTTGCACGGCTCGCGGATTTACGAGCGAGGGCAAAAATACTCGTGCGCATCCGGCGTGCGGAACGCGGGCATTTCGGCGACGTGAAATTGCTGGAAGACGGTGTATCCGAGATGCGCATCGACTGCGGCCCGGGCTATCGGGTCTATTTCGCGCGTGAAGGGCGCATGGTGTATCTGCTTCTGTGTGGCGGCGTCAAGGTCACCCAGCCGGCTGATATCAAGCATGCCAAAACAATGTGGGCAGCAATCAGAAAGGAACTGTCATGAGCAAAATCAAAACCGCGCGGTTCGACGCGTCGGACTACCTCGATAGCGAGGAAGCGATTGCTGAGTATCTCAACGCAGCGCTTGAAGACGGCGACGCCGACGTGCTGCTTGCCGCCATCGCCGACATCGCTAAAGCGCGCGGCATCACCAAGGTTGCGGCCGATGCCGGACTCGGGCGCGAAAGCCTGTACAAAACACTCGCGCCCGGATCCAAACCGCGTATGGACACAGTGCTCAAACTGCTGCGCGCGCTCGGCGTCAAACTCAACGTGGTGCCGGAAGGCGTGGCGGCAGCCTGAGTCGCATTGCCG
Source organism: Paraburkholderia phytofirmans (assembly GCF_046028095.1). Classification (GTDB taxonomy): domain Bacteria; phylum Pseudomonadota; class Gammaproteobacteria; order Burkholderiales; family Burkholderiaceae; genus Paraburkholderia; species Paraburkholderia phytofirmans_A. The sequence goes on along the minus strand of NZ_JAQQDJ010000003.1, from coordinate 497,036 downwards.
CTTGTGGCGACTTCACAGGACGGTCAGCATGTTGGATGAGCTGTGCGGTCAGGAATGTCTCCGGGGTTTCGTAGGCTTGGCCGGGCGAATTCCGGGGTATTCCATTACCTCTCAGGTAATGGATGGCTAGCGCGGTTTGGCTATCATCGGTGGCATGAACACACACTCTCTTGCGCAAACCGTCCCGTCGCATGCGTCGGCGGCCAGCCGCACGGTCGGCGACCTGCTGCGTGAATGGCGCCAGCGGCGAAGAATGAGCCAGTTGCTGCTCGCAGCTGAAGCCGATATTTCGACCCGGCATTTGAGCTTCGTCGAATCGGGTCGCGCGGTGCCGAGCCGGGAAATGGTCATGCACCTTGCCGAACGGCTCGACGTACCGCTGCGCGCGCGCAATGCACTGCTGGTCGCGGCCGGTTATGCGCCGCTATTCCGCGAGCGTCCGCTATCGGATCCGCAGTTGGCCGCCGCGCGCGAGGCCGTCGAGTTGGTGCTGAAGGGACACGAGCCCTACCCGGCGCTCGCCGTCGACCGGCACTGGACCATCGTTGCCGCGAACAACGCGCTCGCGCCTCTGTTGACCGGCGCCAGTCCGGAATTGCTGAAGCCGCCGGTCAATGCGCTGCGCCTGAGCTTGCATCCGGAGGGCATCGCGGCGTCGATCGTCAATTGGCATGCCTGGCGCGAGCACATTCTGGCCCGGCTGCAGCGGCAAATCGAGGTGAGCGGCGACAGCACGCTGAGCGCGCTGCGCGACGAACTGGCCGCCTATCCGGCGCCGCCGGACGCGGAAGCGGCCGGGCACGACAACGCCGCCGTCAATCAAATCGCGGTGCCGCTGCGGCTGCGTACGCCGATCGGCGTGCTGTCGTTTTTCAGCACGACCACGGTCTTCGGCACACCGATCGACGTGACGCTCTCGGAGCTCGCCATCGAAGCGTTCTTTCCGGCCGATCAGCAAACTGCGGCCGCACTGCGCGAATTCGGCGAGAGCCAGCGCGCCGAGGCGGCCCGCCAACCGTAGCCTGATGGTGGAAGACGAGGCACACTGCTGCGTTGAGCCCATGTCCTTTCACTCGCCAGATTGACGCGGAGAGATGCACTTGAACGACAGCCCCGTACTCGTACGCCAACTCGGTCTCGACGACCGCAACGACTATTTCCAGCTTCGCCTGCGCGGACTGAGGGCGCATCCGGATTCGTTCGGCCAGAGTTACGAAGAAGCGCTCGCCAAAGGTCCGTCACAACACGACGCGATGCTGAAGGGCTCGCATGCGGCGGAAGGCGATTTTTTGCTCGGCGCTTACGCATCGGCTGGAACGCCGTTGATCGGCGTGGTCGGCCTGATTCGCAATCCAAGCGACAAGCAGCGGCATAAAGCCGCCCTGATCGGCATGTACGTCGCGCCGGAAGCGGCCGGCCGCGGCGTCGGGCGCGCGCTGCTCAATGAATTGCTGGCGCGGGCCGCGCGCGTGGAGGGTTTGCGGCAAATCCAGTTGCACGTCGGCAGCCGTAACGAAGCGGCGCGAAAACTGTATGAGTCGCTCGGCTTTCGCAAATTTGGCTGCGAGGTCGGCGCGCTGAACGTCGGTGGCGTGTTTCATGACGCGGATCTAATGGCGCTGTTCATCCAATAGCTACTGGCGCCCGAACGTCGCGCCCGGTCACCCTCATTCGACCGCCCTGCCGCAGCACGCGATCCGTGCTACTTTTTTGACTGCCTTGTCGCCACACCGGCCCCGAAAACGGTTAGCCAACCGCCCTCGGGCTGCTCTCTACCCATCGCTTGTCAGTCAACTCACACATGTCCGACCTCTCCACTTCGCTTCCGCGCGTGCCGCGCCGTTTCGATATCAATCCGAAACCTCTTGGCGCCGCGCTCGTTCTGATCACGCTGGGCGCGGTTTATCTGGCGCAGACCGTCAGCGGCCGCCAGGCGGCGCTCTATCTCGTCGGCGCCCTGCTCGGCATGTCGTTGTATCACGCGGCGTTCGGCTTCACTTCGGCATGGCGGGTTTTTATCGCCGACGGCCGCGGCGCGGGCCTGCGCGCTCAGATGCTGATGCTCGCGCTAGGCGTGTTGCTCTTCTTCCCGGCGCTACAAGCCGGCACGCTGTTCGGCCATCCGGTGGTCGGACTTGTGGCGCCGGCGGGCACGTCGGTACTGGTTGGGGCCTTCATGTTCGGCATCGGCATGCAATTGGGCGGCGGCTGCGCGTCCGGCACGTTGTACACCGTGGGTGGCGGCAGCACCCGCATGATCGTTACGCTGGCGGCGTTCGTTATCGGCTCGGTCGTGGCGACCGCGCACATGCCGTTCTGGACCGCATTGCCGTCGCTCAAACCGCTCTCGATGGTCACCGCGCTCGGCGCGGGCTGGGCCATCGCGCTAAACCTGGTCGTGTTCGCCGCCATCGCGGCACTCACCGTTCTGATCGAACGGCGCCGTCACGGCCAACTGTTCAACGAGCCGCCGCGCCAGTCGCATACGTCGCCGTGGCTGCATGGACCGTGGCCGCTGTTCGTCGGCGCGATCGCGCTGGCACTGCTCAACTTCGCGACACTGGCACTCTCCGGGCGTCCGTGGGGCGTGACGTCCGCGTTCGCGCTCTGGGGCGCCAAGCTCTTTGCCGTGCTCGGCATCGATGTGGCCGATTGGCCGTATTGGGCCGCTCACGCCAACGCGGGCTCCCTCGCCGCCCCTGTTACACATGACGTCACCTCGGTGATGGATATCGGCATCGTCCTCGGCGCAATGGCAGCCGCGGCGCTGGCCGGACGTTACGCGCCGGTGTGGAAAGTGCCCGCGCGCTCGCTGATCGCGGCCATGGTCGGCGGCCTGATGCTGGGCTACGGAGCCCGCCTGGCCTACGGTTGTAACATCGGCGCCTACTTCAGCGGCATCGTGTCAGGCAGCTTGCACGGCTGGCTTTGGCTGGCGGCGGCGTTCGCTGGAAACATGCTGGGCACCCGTCTGCGGCCGGCCTTCGGTCTCGAAGTCGAACGCGTTCGATCCACCGGTTGCTAGATGTTACGTAGGACGTTACAAATGCGGCCTAGTTTGTAACCGGGGCCGCACCAGCCTGTTACACCTCTGTTGTGTCCCCACTGCAGCGCTTTATGGCGGTATTTATTACTCTATATTGTGCTCGCTTTCTGTTTCCTTTCTGAGTCGAGCGGGAATTACCGATTCGCAACCGGCCCGCTCGCTTTCCTCAGATAAATTAGCGAAACGCCCGTAATACAAGGGTTTCCATGGATCAGACAAACGTCTTCGATAGCGGAAAATCCACTTGGCATCGTCTATTACAGGGCCGTGAAAGAGTTACCGAAATTTGATGCATCTTTTTGAGATATTTTTTTGAGAAGGGATTGATTTCTTGTTTTACCCTTCATACAATTCGTCCCAAGCTGTTACGAAATGTAACGCGATGTATCAAAAGGTCGCCATCTGTATCAGGTGGTGACCCGTAGCCGGAGGACAACGTTTCCGGCGAGGCACAAAAGACATAACGGCAAAAAATGCCGACATAGTAATTCGGGGCTTCGGAAAAAACAGAAATGGACCGTAGCAGCGAGACGCTGGATTCAATCCGCGAGATTAACTTGTCTTACATCATGCTTGCGCAACGTATGTTGCGTGAGGACAAACCGGTTGGCATGTTCCGGCTGGGACTGTCGTCGGAACTGGCTGATTTGCTTGCCGGGCTGTCGCTCGCGCAGATCGTCAAGCTGGCCGCTTCCGATCAGCTTTTGTGCTTCTTCCGCTTCAACGACCACTCGATGTTGTCGGCGTTGACGCAAACGACGAAGCACACCGCAGTGGCACCGACTCACGCGGCGATCCTGCTTGCAGGCCAGCCGGCTGAACAGTTCGCTTAATCGAGGTGACTGCGATGCTCAAGCGTAGCCTGACGGAAGACGCACAGGAAGTATTCCGCGCCATTGCACTGATCGAACTGGGCGCACGCATGCAAGTGCTCGAGAGTGAATTGACGCTCTCACGCGACCGCATGATCCGCCTGTATCGCGAGGTGAAGGGCGTGTCGCCACCCAAGGGCATGCTGCCGTTTTCGGCGGACTGGTACATGACGTGGCTCGCGAACATCCACGCGTCGCTGTTCTACAACACGTACCTGTTTCTGAAGAACGAAGCGCGCTGCTCGCATCTGGACGCGCTGACCAAAGGGTATCGGCTGTATCTGGAACATTGCCAGCACAGCGAAACCGAACCCGTGCTGGACTTGACGCGTGCGTGGACGCTGGTGCGTTTCTTCGACGCCGACATTCTTCAATTGACCAAATGCTGCCGTTGCACCGGCAAGTTCGTGGCGCACAAACACGATCTGCAGCACAACGTGGTGTGTGGCGCTTGCCAGCCGCCGTCGCGTGCCGGCAAGACGAAGAAAGCCGCGGCTGCCCGCCAGGAAGCGCTCGAAGCAGCACAGATCGCGCAAGCCGCCTGAGCGAAAAGTGAAGCGCCGCTGATTCGGTGAGGGCAGGTCCAGCCCGATTCGAACCGAAGCCTTGATTAGAAAGTCCGCCTCCGAGCGGACTTTTTTTGTCCCATGCGCGCCGGCGGTCGGCGGTCGGCACAACGCACACGGCGAAAACCGGATCAGCCGGCCAGTCCCACCGTCTGCACCACCAGCCACAGGTTCGCCGCGCTGATCACCACGAACAGCGTCCACGAAACGAACCGCGTCAGCAGCGTGTTGGCGAATTCGCCCATCAACGCACGGTCGCTGGTCATGCGGATCAGCGGATAAAGCGCGAACGGCAATTGCAGGCTCAGCACGACCTGGCTTGCGACCAGCAGCTTGCCGACCGCACCGTTGCCCATCATCTGCACGCCGATCAGCGCGGGGATCAACGCGAGCGCCCGAGTGATGAAGCGCCGCTGCCAGCATGGAATCTTCAGCTTCAGGAAGCCTTCCATGATGACCTGCCCCGCCACGGTGCCGGTGAAGGTCGAGCTTTGTCCCGAGGCGAGCAGGGTCACCGCGAACAACACCGCCGCGAAGCCGGTGCCGACGATCGGCGCGAGCAGCTTGTAAGCGTCTTCGATTTCGGTGACCTGATTGTGGCCGGTGGCGTGGAACGCCGCGGCGGCAAGAATCAGGATCGCCATGTTGATCAATAGCGCGAACACCAGCGAGCCGATCGTGTCGATGCGCGACATGCCGATCGCCGAGCGGATGCTGGCGGGGTCGCGCTTCACCGCGCGCGTCTGCACGATCGACGAATGCAGATAGAGGTTATGCGGCATGACCGTCGCGCCCAGAATGCCGATCGCCAGATACATGGGTTCGCGCGAGCTCAAAGCCTGCCACGACGGAATCAGCCCCTGCGCGACCGACGGCCAATGCGGCTGCACGAGTGCGAGTTCGATGATGTACCCCACGCCGATGGTCGCGATCAAGCCGAGCATGATCGCTTCGAGATCGCGGAAATTCTTGCCCTTCAGGCCGAGCACGATCAGCGTATCGAACGCAGTCAGCAGGACGCCCGTAGTCAGCGAACATTTGAATAGCAGATGGAAGGCCAGCGCGCCGCCCAGCACTTCGGCCAGATCGCAGGCAACGATCGACAGTTCCGCGAGCAGCCATTGAAAGCGCGCCACTGCCGGAGAATAACGATCTCTCGACAACGCCGCGAGATCGCGTCCGGTCGCAATGCCGAGGCGCATGCTCAGGCATTGCAGCGCCATCGCCGCAAGACTCGAGAGCATGACGACGAACAGCAGGCTGTAGCCATAGCGCGATCCGGCTTCGATGTCGGTGGCCCAGTTGCCTGGGTCCATATAGCCGATCGAGATCAGCAGGCCGGGGCCCGCGAATTGCAGGATCTTCTTCCAGAAAGGCGCGCCCGGCGAGACGGCCACCGAGCCTTGCACTTCGGATGGGCAAAACGGCGCCGTTGCGGTGGTCGGTAGTTTGAACTGCAATCCGGGAGTCTCTTGAAGGGGATAAAACGCGGCGCCTCGTATCGGCCGCCGCGAACCGCCTCAAGTGTACAAAGAAACTTCCGGCAACGCGCCGGTGAGCGCGTATCGGCCGACGTCGCGCACGCGATAGTCGAGCGGATCATGCAGCGTATGCACGCGGGCATTGCGCCAGAAACGGTCGAGCGCGAGCGGCGCGTGCGTCGCGCGGGCGCCACAGGCGTCGAACAGTTTTTCGCTGACGTCGAGCGCGGCGCGATGCGCGACGATCTTCGCCTCCGACGTGGCGAGCGCAACCTGCGCGCGGGTTTCCGCGGAAAGCGACGGACCTTGTTGCCACGCGTCTTCCAGCAGCCAGGCCGCACGCGTCGCCAGCGCTTCGGCGCTCACCGCCTGCAGGCGCATTTCGCCGAAACGCTGGATCAGGTAGGGATCGTCGGTGGCTTTGTCGACGCCGGAATAGATCCACGCTTTGCCGTTCTGCGTGACGTAGGCGCGCGCTTCGTCGAGCGCGCCTTGCGCAATGCCCACGAACAGATTGGTCAGCACCTGTTGCGAGATCAGCGTGCGCAAACTTGCATGCGGCGTGTCGGGCCGCACCATCACTTCATGCGGTTCGACCTTGACCCGCGTGAAAGACACGCTGCCGCTGTCGGTCTGACGCTGGCCGATCGGGTTCCAGTCGTCGTGAACGGTGATGCCTTCACGCGTCGTCGGCACGACGCCAAACACTGGTTTGCCGGTGAGCGGATCGTGCGCGGAGACCGTCATCATCTGCGAGCCGCGTGTGCCGGAGCAAAAGCCCTTCTGGCCGTCGAGCAGGTAGCCGCCGTCATCGGTTGCACTTGCAACGAACCGCGTGTCGAGTGGATTGACGGCGTTGCCCCACCACCATCGTCCTTCGACGGTGCCGCTCAGATAGCGGGCACGTTGTTCCGGATTGCCCCATACATTGACGCTGACCACCTGCAGGCAGGTGAAACCCAGCAAATGCGCGAGCGCGCTGTCCACTTGCGCGATCTTGCGGATCGTCTCGTAGATGTCGGGCCAGCGCGCGCCGAGGCCGCCGAATTCGCGCGGCACCGCGAGCGTGAGCAGCCCCGCGTCGGCGATCCATTGTTTTTCCCGCGCGGCGTGGCCGCCGTCGATATCGCGCCGCGCGGCGCTGGCGCGCAACGCGTCGAGCAAACCCGCGAGATCGCGCACCTCGGACGCAGCGAATGCCTGACGCGTTTGCAACGCATCGGCATGACGAGGATCGTTCATGCAATTTCCACTTGAAGAATTGTTCGGCGAGCGGCGCTAGACGGAGCGCCTACGGCTGAGCTCGATGCCGTAGCTAGCATGATAGGCGGTGATGCGCGCGCGGCAAATGTGAGCGGCTATTCCTCATGCAAATAGCAGCCGCACGGTCAATACGATCACACCCGTTGCGCAAGCCGCCGCACGAACCGGTCGCCGACGAACTGCACCGCCGTGACGATCGCGATCAGCAGCACGATCACCGTCACCATCACAGTCGTGTCGAAACGCTGGTAGCCGTAACGTATCGCCAGATCGCCAAGGCCGCCGGCGCCGACCGCGCCCGCCATCGCCGATGAACCGATCATCGCCACCACGGTAATCGTGAAGCCGCCGAGAATGCCCGGCAGCGCCTCAGGCAAGAGCACATGCCAGATGATGTGGCGGCGTTGCGCGCCCATGGCCTGCGCGGCTTCGATCAAACCGCGGTCGACTTCGCGCAGGCTCACTTCGGCCACACGCGCAAAAAACGGAATCGCCGCGATACTGAGCGGCACGATCGCGGCCCATACGCCTATCGTCGTGCCGATCAGCAAACGCGTGAGCGGCAGCAACGCAACCAGCAGAATGATGAAGGGCGTGGAACGGAACGCGTTGACGAGCGCGCCGAGCGTGCTATTCACCGCGCGCTTCTCGAAGATGCCGCCACGTGTCGTCGTGACCAGCACAAGCGCCAGAGGAATGCCGACGAGCGCCGCGACGAATGCGGACACGCCGACCATGACGATGGTGTCGCGAATCGCATCGGCGAGTTCGGAAAGCCACAACTCAGACATAGCCCAATACCTCGACATGATTGGCATAGCGGCGAGCGCTGTCGAGCAGCGCCGCGATCTGCTTCTGCACCGTACTGCCATCGTCCGCGCGCACTTGCGCCGACACCACGAGGCGCCCTTGCGCGTGCCCCTGAATCCGGTCGATGCCGCCATGCACGAAACTCACGCGGCCGCCATCGACACTCAACGCCGACGCAAGACCACCGAGATCGGGCTCACGCGCATCGACGCCGGTGAAACGCACGTCCAGCAGAATCTGTGCGTCCGCTTGCGCGATGTCGTGCAGCGGCTTGATCCGTTGCGCGAGATCAATCGGCAAGTCATGCACCAACGTGCGCAACAACGCGCGCGTCGCATCATGTTGCGGATCGCCGAACACGCGCCACACGGGACCGCTCTCGACCACCTCGCCACGCTCGATCACCGCAACCGTATCGCAGACCTCGCGGATCACCTGCATTTCGTGCGTGATCAATACGATCGTCAGATTCAGACGCTGATTGATATCGCGCAGCAACGCGAGAATGGCTTGCGTCGTTTCAGGGTCCAATGCGGAGGTGGCCTCGTCGCAAAGCAGAATGTCCGGGTCGGTGACCAACGCACGCGCAATGCCGACGCGCTGTTTCTGGCCACCGGACAGGCTCGCCGGATACGCGTCGCGTTTAGCGGACAGACCCACTAATTCCAGCAGCGCATCGACCTTTTTATCGATCACCGCTCTCGGCACACCGGCGATTTTTAGCGGCAACGCAATGTTCTCGCGCACCGTCTTCGCCGAAAGCAGATTGAAGTGCTGAAACACCATGCCGATGCGCCGGCGCAATGCCACGAGTCCGCGCTCGTCGAGTTCACCGACACTCACGCCGTTCACCCGCACCGCGCCCGAACTCGGCTTTTCCAGACCGTTGACGAGCCGCAACAGCGTCGACTTGCCGGCTCCGCTGCGGCCGATAATGCCGAACACTTCACCACGCGCCACATTCAACGTGACGTTGGCGAGCGCCGCGGTCGACACGCCGCGGGCGTCGGCAAACACTTTGCCGACGTTGTCGAATATCACGGCGGGTTGCGTCGCCGTTGCATGCGAATCAGGATTGACGGCGAGAGACGGCGCGTCTTCGATGAATTGCGGCACGTCGAAAAGATTGGCCATGGTTTCACTCCTCTCCTACGCTTCCGCGGCGGCCGGCGCGGCGGTTTGCACGCGCCGACGATGCTGCGCGCCCGCATGCACGTCCGGCAGCCGGGCACGCCCTTCGCCGAACAGTTTCTCGCGCAGCGTCGGTGCAGGATCGTAATCTTCCTTATAAACGCCGCGATTCTGCAATTCCGGCACTACCAGATTCACAAAGTCTTCGAACGATTCCGGCATCACCGTGCGCGTCAGATTGAAGCCGTCGACGCCCGCTTCCTCGATCCACGACACCAGTTCGTCCGCGATCTGCTGCGGCGAGCCGACCACCGGCTTCGCACGGCCGCCGAGCGTCATCTGTTCGAGCACTTTGCGTTTGGTCCACACACCGCTCACGCTCTTCTTCGAAATCGCCTCGACGGCGGACTGCATCGACTCGGTCTTCACGTAGGAGATCGGTTCGTCCAATTCGTATTGCGAGAAGTCGATGCCGGTCGAACTGGAAAAATGCGCGATGCCGCCTTCGGCGCTCGCATATCGGCGGTATTCCTCGAATTTCTCCTGCGCGGCCCGTTCTGTTTCAGCGACTACAACGGTGATGCCCGCGAAGATCTTGATGTCGTCCGGCGCGCGGCCAAAGCTCACCGCGCGCGCACGGATGTCGTCGACAATCGAGCGCGTCAATTGCTTGTTCTGGCCGCCGACAAACACGCATTCCGCGTGACGTGCCGCGAAATCAACGCCACGGCTGGACGATCCCGCCTGATACAACACCGGCGTGCGTTGCGGCGACGGCTCGCTGAGATGGATCGCGTCGATCGAATAGTACGGACCGTCGTGCTTGACGCGATGCACCTTGTCCGGGTGCGAGAAGATGCGCGCCGCGCGGTCGCGCACCACCGCGTCGTCTTCCCAGCTCTGTTCCCACAGCTTGTAGACCACGTCCATGTAATCGTCGGCGCGGTCGTAGCGGTCGTCGTGGCTGATCTGCTGCGCGAGGCCCATGCCGCGCGCCGCGCTGTCCAGATAGCCCGTCACGATGTTCCAGCCCACGCGGCCCTTGGTCAGATGATCGAGCGTCGACATGCGGCGCGCGAACAGATACGGTGGCTCATAAGTCAGATTCGACGTGACGCCGAAGCCGATATGCTTGGTCACGTGCGCCATCGCGGGCACGATCAGCGACGGATCGTTGATCGGAATCTGCACCGATTCGCGCAGCGGCGTTTCCGGGCCGCCCTGATAAACGTCGTACACGCCGACGATATCCGCGAGAAAGATCCCATCGAACTTGCCGCGCTCCAGCGTTTGCGCAAGGCTCGTCCAATAGTCGAGGTCGGTGTAATGCGCCGAACGGTCGCGCGGATGCGTCCACAATCCGTGATTGATGTGGCCGACCGCATTCATGTTGAACGCGTTCAGAAGGATCTTTTTCTTCGCCATCGTGCAGCTCCTTTGGCTTTCCAGTTTCGGCTAAGCGCGCGGATTACCACGCGACGGCGTAGAGATTGCCGAAGGCTTTGTCGAGCGCGGCGCGCACTGCCGGCGAATGCTGATAGATCGCAATGAACTTGCGGATACGCGGATCGTTCGCGCTTTCCGGACGCACGACCCATTGAATCGCGTAGTTCTTGTTTTCCAGGCCGTCGAACAGCAGCGCGCTATTCGGATCGGTGGTGCCGGCGAGCTTGATGAAACTCGGGTAACCCTGTGCGAGATCGACGTCGTCGAGCGAACGCGCCAGTTGCGATGCTTCCAGCTGCACGATCTTCAGATGCCTGGGGTTGTCGGTGATGTCGAGCGTCGTCGCGCGATAGTCGATGCCCGGCTTCAGCTTGATGAGACCGGCGCGCTGCAGCAACAGCAAGCCGCGTCCGCCGTTGACCGGGTCGTTGGCGATCGCGACCGTGGCGCCGTCTTTCAATTCGTCGAAGCGTTTGATCTTCTTTGAGTACAAGCCGATCTTCATGATCGTGCCCGGCGCGATTGCGACGAAGTTATAGCCGCCTTGCTTCTTCGCATTCTCGAGAAACGGAATGTGCTGGAAGTAGTTGACGTCGATGTCCTTGTTGGCGAGCGCCGCGTTCGGCGTGTTCCAGTCCGTGAACTCGATGATCTTCACGTCGAGGCCCTGCTCTTTCGCTTCGCGCGCGGCGATTTTGAGCGCTTCGATTTGCGGGCTGGTTGCGGTGCCGATTTTCAGCGTGGGCGAGTCGACTGCTGAAGCGGGCGCGGCTTGCAACGCGAGCGCGAGACCGAACGCGCTGATGAGCGAGACAGCCGGCGTGTGGAAAAAGCGCTGCACGGTGGATAGAAAAATGCGCATGGTGAACTCGTCAGTTTCGGGCGTGGTTTGATTCGAGGCGAGCCGATCCCGCGGCATGCTTTGAGGCGTCTACAAAGCGTGAACTTTGAGACGCAATCAGGCGTGCCGGATAGATCGGGCAACGGAAATCCGCAACGCGCGGCTTAAACCGCGCGTGGCAGCGACAGGACGCGCAAGAGGATCAGCGCGGACAGCGGAAGGTCGGACAGGTCATCGCCTCTCTCCAGATGAGGTGCAACTCATCATAGTGGGCGACAAAGCGGCGGTCTACGAAGGGATTTTTGTAAGGAAAGCGGGAAAAATGATTTGGGCAAAAAAACGCCGGGCCGCGCTTTCGCGCGACCCGGCGTCTACCGCTAGCCGGTGATCCAACGAACTACTGCTTCGCCACCTGCTGCACGGGAGCGGCAGCGGCGGCCGCCATCGGCGCGGATGTCGGCGCAACCGCACCGACAGCCGTATCCGCCGCTTTCACATCACCCCAGCCACCGCCCAACGCGCGAATCAGATTGACGGTCGCTACCGCCTGCGTGCCCGACAGATGGCTCGCCTGCAGTTGCGAAGTCAGCACCTGCCGCTCGCCGTCGATCACGTCCAGGTAGCTGACCGCACCCTCCGTGTACTGCGTGCGCGACAGATGCGCCGCACGCTGCGAAGCCTGAACCGCGTCGTTCTGCTCGCGCATCTGATCGTCGAGCAAACGCAAATCGGACAGGTTGTCCTCCACCTCACGGAACGCCACCAGCACCTGCTGACGATACTGCGCCACGTCCTCGTCATACTTCGAACGGGCTTGCGCGAGGTTCGCCTTGCGGTGGCCACCGTCGAACAGAGGCAGCGTCAGCGCCGTGCCGGCAAACGGCCCGAGAATGAACGCACGGCTCGACCACTTGAACAGATCGCCGAGCGTCGCCGATTCGAAGCCGGCCCCGCCGGTGATATCGAGTTTCGGGAAGAACGCCGACTTCGCGAGGCCGATACGCGCATTCGCCGCCTGCATCGCGCGCTCCGCCGCCGAAATATCCGGCCGGCGTTCCAGCAAATCCGAAGGCAAGCCCGGCGGCACACGCACCGTCACCGGAGCCAGCGGCGCTTCCGCGAACGAGAAATCCGCCGGCGGCTTGCCGAGCAGAATCGCGAGGCTATGTTCCGATGCCGCGCGCTGACGCGCCACGCCCACGGCGTCCGCACGCGCACTCGCCAGTTCGTTGCGGGCCCGCGATACATCCAGCTCGCCGATATCGCCTTCCTTGAAGCGCCGTTCGACCAGTTTCAGTGTGTCCTCACGCAATGCCACGGTGCGACGGTACAGGTCCTGATCCGTATCGAGCTCGCGCAACTGGAAGTAGTTCTGCGCGACGTCTGCCTGCAAGGACAATTGCACCGAACGGAACAGCGCTTCGCTTTGCTGTTCGTCCGAACGCGACGCGTTGACGTTCGAGCCGACCCGCCCGAACAGATCCGCTTCGTACGATGCGGTGGTTTGCGCGCGCCAGATGGTGCCGGTCGTGCCGCCCACGCTATCCGGCTGAAATTGCGACGCCGCCGAAGCACGCTCGCGCGTCGGGCCGAAGCCCGCATCGAGCTTCGGGAACCAGTCCGACTTCGCTGCCTGCGTGACCGCACGCGCCTGTTGCACGCGCGCCGCAGCCGCCTTCAGGTCCTGATTCGCGGCGGAAGCCTGCTCCTCGAGTGCATTGAGTTGCGGGTCGCCGAAAATCGTCCACCATTCGCCGCGATGCGCGTCGTCGGCGGGCTGGGCCTGTTTCCACGTGCCGTTGTCCTGCGCCGAAACACCCGACGCAACCGAGGGCGCGGAAGCAGCCGTCGTAGCCGACCCCGCAGGCGCTTCCTTGAACGCAGCCGGCGCATCCACCTCCGGCCGCTTATACGTGGGCTCCAACGAGCAGGCGGCGAGCAACGCGACCAGCAAACCGCTGGCAGCCGCCCGGCCCCACCCGTTCAAAGATTCAAAGCGTTTCATTATTGTTTTCTCCTCAAGCGTCCGTCACCGGCGCGCCATAGTGCGGCGAATCTTTCTGCGCGACGTGAATCGTTCCGCCCGCCAGCGTACGCAGCACCACATAGAACACAGGGGTCAGCATCAGACCGAACAGCGTGACGCCGAGCATGCCGAAGAACACCGCGATACCCATCGCATGGCGCATCTCCGAACCGGCTCCGCTCGACAACACCAGCGGCACCACGCCCATGATGAACGCGATCGACGTCATCAGAATCGGCCGCAGACGCAGGCGGCTCGCCTCGATCGCCGCCGACAGCGGCGTATGTCCGTCATGCTCCAGTTCGCGAGCGAACTCGACGATCAGAATCGCGTTCTTCGCCGACAAGCCCACCAGCACCATCAAACCGATCTGCGTGAAGATGTTGTTGTCGCCACCCGTGAGCCACACGCCGGTCAGCGCGGACAGCACGCTCATCGGCACGATCAGGATCACCGCGAGCGGCAGCGTCAAGCTTTCATACAACGCGGCGAGCACGAGGAACACGAGCAGCACGCTGATCGGGAACACCCACAAGCCTGCGTTGCCGGCCAGAATCTGCTGATACGTCAGGTCGGTCCATTCGAGCTTCACACCGCGCGGCAAGACTTCCGCCGCCACGCGTTCGGCCGCGGCTTGCGCCTGACCCGACGAGAAGCCCGGCGCGGGTCCGCCGTTGATGTCGGCAGCCGTGTAGCCGTTGTAACGCACCACCATTTCCGGACCGTAGGTCGGCGTCACCGTCACCAGCGACGACAACGGCACCATGTCGCCCGCGGCATTGCGCGTCTTCAGTTGCAGGATGTCGTCGGCGCGTTGACGGAACGGCGCGTCCGCCTGCACCCGCACCTGATACACACGGCCAAAGCGGTTGAAGTCGTTCACATACAGCGAGCCGAGATAGATCTGCATCGTGTTGAACACGTCCGTGACCGGCACGCCGAGTTGCTTGGCCTTCACACGGTCGAGATCCACATTCAGTTGCGGCACGTTGATCTGATAGCTCGAGAAGGTCGGGCCGAGTTCAGGCGTCTGCGCGGCCTTCTTCACGAATGCTTCCGCTGCCTTGTTCAATTCCGCGTAACCGACCGCGCCGTGATCTTCCAATTGCATCTTGAAGCCGCCAAGCGTGCCGAGACCGAGCACCGGTGGTGGCGGAAACACCGCGACGAACGAATCCTTGATCGCACCGTATTGCTGGTTCAGCGCGCCAGCAATCGCACCGGCCGAGAGTTTCTTGTTGCCACGATCCTTGAACGGTTTGAGCGTGACGAACACGATGCCCGCGCTTGAGCTATTGGTGAAGCCGTTCACCGAGAGACCCGGAAACGCCACCGCGCTCTCCACGCCTGGCTGCTTCAGCGCGATCGAGCTCATGTCTCGGATCACTTTTTCCGTACGATCAAGCGATGCACCGTTCGGCAATTGCGCGAACGCAATCAGGTACTCCTTGTCCTGCGCCGGCACGAAGCCACCGGGAACCACGCGCGAGATCAGCACGGTCGCGCCGAGCAGAATCGCGTAGACCGCGAGCATCGCGCCCTTACGGCGCAACACGCCGGTCACGCCGCGACCATACGCGGTCGAACCGCGATGAAAGACCTTGTTGAAGCGTTTGAAGAAACCACCCAGCAGGCGATTCATCACGCGCGTCAGGAAGTCTTCTTTCGCGCCGTGGCTGCGCAACAGCAGTGCGGACAACGCAGGCGACAACGTCAGCGAGTTGAACGCCGAAATTACCGTCGAAATCGCGATGGTCATCGCAAACTGCTTGTAGAACTGGCCCGTCAACCCGGTCATGAACGCGAGCGGCACGAACACGGCGACGAGCGTCAGCGCGATGGCGATAATCGGCCCGCTCACTTCCTGCATCGCCTTATACGTTGCATCGCGCGCACTCAGCCCGTTTTCGATGTTCCGCTCGACGTTCTCCACCACCACGATCGCATCGTCCACCACGATCCCGATGGCGAGCACCATGCCGAACAATGACAACGCGTTGATCGAGAAGCCAAACGCGAGCAGCAACGAGAACGTCCCCACGATCGACACCGGCACCGCGATCAACGGAATGATCGACGCGCGCCATGTCTGCAGGAACACGATCACGACGATCACCACCAGTGCGATCGCTTCGAGCAGCGTGTGCACGACCGCCTCGATACTCGAGCGCACGAACTGCGTCGGGTCGTAGACGATCTTGTATTCGACGCCCGCCGGCATGTCTTCCGCGAGCTCCTTCATCGCGGTACGCACCTGATCGGAAATCGCGAGCGAGTTCGCACCCGGCGCCTGGTTGATGGCGAGCGCCACAGCCGGCTTGTTGTCGAGCAGCGAACGCAGGCCGTACTCGGAGGCCGCGAGTTCGATCCGCGCAATATCTTTCAGGTAGGTCACGCCACCGTCCGGCGTGGTCTTGACGATGATGTCGCCGAATTCGCCCTCGGTCTTCAGACGGCCACGCGCATTCACCGACAACTGCAATTGCGTGCCCGGCACCGAAGGCGATGCGCCGATCACACCGGCCGCCACCTGAATGTTCTGCTCACGGATCGCGTTGACCACTTCGGTCGCCGTCAGGCCGCGTTGCGACACTTTCTGCGGGTCGAGCCAGACGCGCATCGCGTAGTCGCCCGAACCCCACAACTGCACTTCGCCGACGCCCTGAATCCGCGCGAGCCGGTCCTTGACGTTCAGCAGCGCGTAATTGCGCAGATACGTCATGTCGTAGCGATTGTTCGGCGAGATCAAATGCACCACCATGGTCAGCGTGGGCGAGCTTTTGATCGTCGTGATGCCGAGGCGCTGTACGTCTTCCGGCAAACGCGGCAGCGCCTGATTCACGCGGTTCTGCACGAGTTGCGTCGCGAGGTCAGGATTGGTGCCGAGTTTGAAAGTCACCGTGAGCGTGAGATTGCCGTCGCTATTTGCTTGCGACTGCATGTACAGCATGTTCTCGACGCCGTTGATCTGCTCTTCGAGAGGCGCCGCGACCGCTTCGGCAATCACCTTCGGGTTCGCGCCCGGATATTGCGCGTGGACCACCACGGACGGCGGCACCACTTCCGGGTACTCCGAAATCGGCAGCTTGAAGAGCGCGATGATGCCGCCCAGCAGGATCAATACCGACAACACGCCGGCAAAGATCGGCCGATCGATGAAGAATTTGGATATGTTCATGGGAAGCTCTTAACGTTGGAGCAAGCGCCGCGCAGTCAGGCCGCGGCGCGCGAGGCTCACGAATTCTTGTCCGCTTTGGTGCGCGTCTGCGTTTGGGCCTGCGACTGCGTCGGCGATTGCGGTTGTGCGGGCGCCTGCTTCTGTGCGAGCGGTGCGCTGTTCGGATCGTCATCCGTCGTCATCGGCACCATATGTGCGCGCACCGCGTCGCCGGGACGCACGCGCTGAATGCCGTTCACGACGATCCGGTCATTCGGCTTCAGGCCGCCCTTTACCACGCGCAGATTGCCCTGCATGCCGCCCACGTCGATCGTGCGATATACGACGTGATTGCCTTGGTCGACCACCAGCACGAACTTCTTGTCCTGATCCGTGCCCACCGCGGCGTCGTCGATCAACAGCGCCGGATGCGGCTCGCTGCCGCCCACTTTCACGCGTGCATACAGACCTGGAATCAGCGCGCCGTCCGCGTTATCGAAACGCGCACGCACGCGGATCGTGCCCGACGACGTGTCGAGGCGGTTGTCCACGGATTCGATCACGCCGCTGCGCGAATAACCGCTTTCGTCCGCGAGACCGAGTTCCACCGGCACCTTGCTGCCGTCTTTCGCGCGGCTCAGGTATTGCAGATACGTTTGTTCGTCCGCGTCGAACGATGCGTAGATCGGCGACACCGACACCAGCGTGGTCAGCGGCGCTGCAGTCGCGCCCGCCGAGATCACGTTGCCCACCGTGATTTCCGCGCGCGACACGCGGCCCGACACCGGCGCGACAATCTTCGTGTAGCCGAGATTGATGCGGGCGGTTTCGACGGCGGCTTGCGCGGCCTTCAGGTTGGCGCTCGCCTCACGCGCGGCGTTCTGCTTCTCGTCGTAGTCACGCTTGGCGATCGCGTTATCGGCGATCAGACGTTGCGCGCGCTCCCAATCGCTTTGCGTGTAGCCCGTGCGCGCCTGCGCGGCGGCAAGTTGCGCTTCGGCGCGATCCACCTCGGCCGCATACGGACGCGGGTCGATCACGAACAGCGTGTCGCCTTTCTTCACGAGCGCGCCGTCCTTGAAGTTGACGGACACGATGGTGCCCGGCACCTGCGAACGCACGTCCACTTTCTCGACCGCTTCGAGACGGCCCGAATAGCTCTGCCAATCAGTGATCGTTTTCTGCACCACAGTGGCCACATCGACTTCCGGCACGATGGTCGGCGCGGCGGGCGAGCTCGCGTCCACGCGAATCGCGCCGAACGTGCCCAGCCCGGCCACGACGATGACGGCAAGTGCGGCAATCGCCACGCGGCGACGGGAAAGAGGAAGGATAGTCATGTGAAGCTCCCGAGATCGTTGATTAAAGTTCTGCTTATTTCTGTTTCAGCGCGTGTTTCAGCGATGCGCGCGTGCATCGAAGCGCCACTGAAAAAATCGCACCGCTTCCTGCAAGGCGGGCGGATGATCGGCCAACGCGGCATGCGAGACACTCGGATAGCGAACCACCTGGGTCAGCACACCGGCGTCGATCAAGCTGCTCGCGTATTTCTCCGCTTCCACATGCAGGACGTCGTTTTGCGCCGTCGCGATCAGCGTGGCCGGCAGGCCCGCGAGACGCGACGATTCGAGCGGCGCGGCGTACGGATGCATGCGCTGCGACGCTTGCGGCAGATACGCGCGATAACACGCCGCGCACTCTTTTGCCGTGATATCCGAGCCGAGGCGCTTTTCGTCGCCCAGGCGCGTGAGACTCGGGTCGAGCATCGGCCCGAACAGCGCCTGCGCTGAAATTCGCACGTCACCGCGATCCCGCGCGATGAACGCGAGGCAATTGGCCAATTGCCCGCCCGCGTCGTGGCCGGCTACGCCAACCTTCTTGCTGTTCCCGCCAAACGCGCGCGCCCGTGTCTGCACCCACAGCGCCGCGCGGTGCGCGTCTTCGGGCGCGGCCGGAAACGGAAACTGCGGCGCCAGCGAGTACCCGACCGACACGACCAGAGCCGGTAAGTGTTCTGCGAAATAACGCGACGCGTAGTCCGCCTGGTCGATCGAGCCCTTCGTGAATCCACCACCGTGGAAATAAAGCAGTACCGGCAGTGAGGTTTTCTTTTCCTGTCTGTACAGACGCAACGTGATGTCCTGCGCGTGCCCTTCGATCTGCACGTCAGTGACTTCGAGTGCCGTGCTGTCGGCCTCTGCCGGGCTGCTGCCGGCGGGCACAAAGGAGTACGGCGGTTTAAATGCTTCCATGTCGAGCCGCGCAATGCGCATAGAACTTCAATGGTGCGAATTGTGGGTTCGGCAGACTCGTAAATAAATGCCTATAATCCGGCAACACAATTCGGCGCCCCTGAACAATCGAATGCGATTGTCTGCGGATTCGCGGTGGAGTCCATTCCTGCTCAGTGCGCCAGCCCCTATTGGAGGTCTGCAATGGACCGGCTTCAGGCCATGCAAGTGTTCACTCGTGTCGTCGACACCAACAGCTTTACCCGTGCAGCGGAAACGCTCGACTTGCCGCGCGCATCGGTTACCACGATTATTCAGAACCTCGAAGCGTTCCTCGGCACGCGTTTGATGCATCGGACCACGCGCCGTTTGTCGCTCACGCCGGACGGCGCGGCGTACTACGAACGCTGCGTTCGCATCCTCGCGGACGTCGAAGAGACCGAGGCCAGTTTTCAAAGCGGCAATAAAAAGCCGCACGGCAAGCTGCGCATCGACATGCCGGGGTCGATCGGCCGCTTGCTGGTGATTCCTTCGCTGTGTGAATTCCACACGCGCTATCCGGACATCGACCTGCAACTCGGCCTGACGGACCGGCCCGTTGACCTGTTGCAGGAAGGCGTGGATTGCGTGGTGCGGGTCGGCGCGCTACAAGATTCCTCGCTGGTGGCGCGTCGGATCGGTTTGTTCGAGGGCGTGACCTGCGCGGCCCCCGACTATATCGAGCGCGCGGGCATGCCGACGTCGCTCGAAGACCTGGAGAATCACAAAGCAGTCAATTACTTTTCGAGCCGCACGGGTCGCACGCTCGATTGGGCCTTCCTGGTTGATGGCAAAGAAATCGAAGTGAAAATGAAGAGCATCGTCTCGGTGAACGACGCGGACGCCTACGTGACTTGCGGGTTGGAAGGCTTCGGCCTGATTCAGCCTGCGCTCTTCATGGTGCTGCCGCATCTGCGGTCGGGCCAACTGGTCGAAGTACTGCCGGAGCTGAAGCCTTTGCCGATGCCAATTTCGGCAGTCTATCCGCACAGCCGGCATCTGTCGCCTAAAGTCCGCGTTTTCGTAGACTGGATCGCGGAGCTGTTCGACCGTTGTCCGTTATTGAGCGGACGTGGCAGTCTGGACGCAACGTGCACGAAGCGCACTTTCGAAGAACGCGAGTCTGCTCCAATGCTCGACACGCCGGTGATAACTGAATGGGTCGCATAAGACGCGTGAATTGAAGTACAGAATCTGGAACAGTGAATTTCAACCGCGGCTCTAATGCCGCGGTTTTCTTTTGGGGCAACGCCGGCAAGGCGTTTCACGCAGTGTTAAAGCGATTGTTCTGGAATCGCGACAATTCATTTCGCGAAAGTGCGATTTATCCGCACTGCCTCAAAGTCTACATTTCACCCTGTCGCAGCGCCGCTCGTGCTGCAAACGAATGAACAGGAGTGAATCATGAAACGCAATCTCTTAGCAGGTCTGGCTCTTTCGCTGCTCGTGAGCGCCCCGGTGTTTGCACAAAGCAGCAGCGGCGGCATTGGCCGCGCCGGCTCGTACGACACGCAACCCGCGCCGACCACGACCGCGAAGTCGCGTGAAGAAGTGAAGGCCGAACTGGTCGCGGCGTATCGCGACGGCTCGCTGCCCGCGCTGAATCGCACGACGTATCCGAACAAAGGCCTGATCGGTCAAACCCAGGCCCAACGCATCGCGCTGCAGGAAGGCACGAGCGGCGACGTCACGCGTGTGGCCAACGGACAGTAAAACCAGCTTGCCGCAATGATTCGGTTTCCAAAAGAAATATTCATTGCGGCGCGATTCATGCACTCTTCAAAAAGGAGCTCATCATGACACCCTCGGAACTCGACAATTGGGACACCGACACCCCTGTGTGGACGCCGTATCGCGCGCCGCAACACTAAGTGTCGAAAGTAGCAGCGAGTGCCCGCGGATCTGGTCCGCGGGCACAGTCACATGTGCAGGGACCTAGCGCCTCGGCACGCCGTCACGCCACTCGCCCCAGTGCGTGGAGATATCCTGCACGAGCGGATTGCCCGAGAGGAACAGGTTCTGGATGGCGATCGTAAAGCCGCCTTGCGCGGCATAGTTCAGCAGGTTGTCCGCGCTCGTCTGCCCGTCGTAGGGCCGGTCGAAATCGGAGCCCGCCCGCAACACGGCGACGCGATTCAAATCCACCTTGTGTACCGATGCCGCGCGCTTGAGCGCCTCGTAGGTGGCGTTGTCCTCTTGCTGCGTCGTGCAGTAGACGCCCTTTCCATCGGTCAGAATCTTGGTCCAGTCGCGAGCTCGCTGGCCGAGGAGCGTGCCTGACCACCACGTATCGCCCGCGAGGGTATCGCATTGAATGACAGTCGGCGGGCGGTTCGCCGGCGCATACGAGTACTTGGCCCGCGCGGCCTGAGCCTGCGCGTTATCGGACAGCGTCACGTGGCGAGATAACGCGAACGCCGTGTTCGCGAGCCGCGTGTTCAACTGGAACACTTCAGTGCGGTAGTCGAGCGGCGGCTTGTCCGACGGACTCGTCGTGTTGATGCCAAGGTAGCCGGTATTCCAGTTGGGCGGAATCTCGCGCCCGTCGATCTCCCATTGAATCCCGAAGTCGACCAGATACTTCGCCCACGCGGCGGAGCCCACCGTGCCCTGCTGCGGATCGATCCCGGCAATGCCGGCCACCATGAAGTACGTATGCCGCAAATCGAAGCGCGGCGAGAACGTCAGCGCCATGATCGACGCAGCAGCGTTGGTGTGTCCCATGCCGGTGGTCATCACGCACACGTCCTGCCTGTTGCAATGGACGGTCGGGTAATCGGGCGACAAGCCATCCACCGTAATCTCTCGCCAGGGCTCCAGGTTATCGAGCCACACCTGGCCTTCCGGCCCGAACATCGAAATGATCATCACCTTGACGGGCTGCCCGTGCGAGCCGCCGTCGCCGCGCGAGAAACCGTCGTTGTCGTCCGCACTGGCCGGACCGGACGAAAAGGCCGCGCATGCCGCGAGGGTAATGGCGCAGACGGCGCCGAGTGAGCGAGTCAGCATCGTGATCTTCCTTTTGCTTTTGATGCAGGTTGGGAGAGAGTGCTGCTTTCAAGCCGAAAGAAGTATAGGTGCGAAGAAATTATTTTCCACTACGCGATGCGCTCCCAGTCAACGTTGCCGGGCCCCGCCGCAAAACCATGCGAATCGGCTCCGCACGCGTTCTTCGGCGTTTTCTTATAATCGATAGTCCGCAGCGCACCGGCTTTGTGCACTTCATAACAGGAGCACCACGATGGATTATGTGAAACTCGGCCGCACCGGCCTCGATGTATCGCGTCTTTGTCTCGGTTGCATGAGCTACGGGGTGCCGTCTCGCGGCACGCATCCGTGGTCGCTGGACGATGAAGCGGCGCGCCCCTTCATCAAGCAGGCGCTCGATCACGGCATCAATTTCTTCGACACCGCCAACGTCTATTCCGACGGCACCAGCGAGGAAATCGTCGGCCGCGCGTTGAAGGACTTTGCGAAGCGCGACGAGATCGTGCTGGCCACCAAGGTGAACAGCCGCATGCATCCGGGCCCGAACGGCGCCGGCCTGTCGCGCAAGGCGATCATGTCGGAGATCGACCACAGCCTGCGGCGCCTCGGCACGGACTACGTGGACCTGTATCAGATCCATCGCTGGGACTACGGCACACCAATCGAAGAAACCATGGAAGCGCTGCACGATGTCGTGAAAGCCGGCAAGGCGCGCTACATCGGCGCATCGTCCATGTACGCATGGCAGTTCGCCAAGGCGTTGCATGTGGCTGAGAAGAACGGCTGGACGCGCTTCGTGACGATGCAGAACTACGTCAATCTGCTGTACCGCGAGGAAGAGCGCGAAATGCTGCCGCTCTGCGAAAGCGAGGGGATCGGCGTGATTCCGTGGAGCCCGCTCGCGCGCGGCCGCCTGACGCGCGACTGGAACACCGAGAGCGCGCGCTCCGAGACCGATGAATTCGGCCAAACGCTGTACGCGCAGACCGAAGACGCGGATCGTCGAGTCGTCGAACGGGTCAGCCAGATCGCCAAGGAGCGCGGCGTGCCGCGTGCGCAGGTCGCGCTCGCTTGGGTGTTGCAGAAGAAGCCGATCACCGCGCCGATCGTCGGCGCGACCAAGCTGCATCATCTCGACGACGCGGTAGCCGCGCTTTCGCTCAACTTAAGCGCGGACGAAATCCGTCAGCTCGAAGAGTTGTATGTGCCGCACGCGGTGACAGGCTTCAAGTAAGCCGTAGACGTGCCGCTCAAACGCGCGGCACCTCCGGTTCGAAGAACACCCAGCGGACTTGCGGGAACGTGGCCTGCAAGTCCGCTTCGATCACGTTGATCGCATCGACCATCGCGCGGCCGCTCGCGTAGTCGATCATTTCCGCCTGCACGGCCACCACCACATGACGGCCCCATTGCAGGGTAATCATATTGATGATGCTGCGAATTTCAGTGCGCCCGCGCAGATGCGCCTCGATAGCGCGCCGCACTTCCGGGCTTGCCGATTCGCCGACGATCATCGACTTCACTTCACGCGCCACCAGCCACGCGATCACCATCAGCAACACGCCGACGCCGATGGAACCCAACGCGTCGTAGACAGGATTGCCGGTCATCATGGTGAGCAGCACGGCCACGAAGGCCATCGCCAGGCCCGCCAGCGCGGCAATATCCTCGCCCGCTACCACGAGCAGTTCGGATTCGCGCGTCTCCCGAAACCAGCGCCACATGCTTTTGTCAGGATGCGTCTTGCGGATTTCCTTGACAGCGCCCCACAAGGAAAGCGCCTCCAGCACCACCGACACGCCGAGCACCACCAGCGCCACATAGGCATACTGCAACGGCTCGTGCACGAACAGACGATGCACGCCCTCATACACCGAAAATGCGCCGCCGACAAAGAACAGCAGAAGCGCGACCAGCAGCGAATAGAAGTTGATTTCTCGCCCGCCGCCCATGGGATGCAGCGGGCTCGCCGGCTTGCGCGCTTCACGCAGACCGAACAGCAGCAGTAATTGATTGCCGCAATCGGCGGTGGAGTGGATGGCCTCGGCGAACATCGAGCCGGAACCGGTGAACGCGGCAGCGGCGAACTTGCAGATGGCAATGCCGAGGTTGGCGGCGAGCGCATAGAAAATGGCTTTCGGCGATTCTTCTTTCATCGTCTTGGAAGGCGTCCGTGAGTTTGCAAAGAGCTTTCGTTGGGCAACAGCCCGTATTATGGGCATGCCGGGCGGCATGCGTCCAACCCGGGTGTTGTTTGCAACGTGCTCCGCTTGCGCTCTGCCTCGTTCGCCTTCCTTCGCCTCAAGCCTTGTTATGCCCTTTCGAGGGCCGCCATTTCACGCACGATCACCAGCAGCATCGACAGGCTCGCACCGCCCGTGGCCCGCAGATCGGCCAGCAGGTGAGCATAGCGTTCCAGTTGCGCCGTGCGCTTTTCACGCCATGCCTCGACCAGCGCCTCGGGCGTGGAGGCATCGTCGGCGTCGGCCAATGCGCTCGTCGTCAACGCGCGTTTGAGCCGCGCGATGTCGGCCACCGCCGTGGCGCGCGCCAGCATGTCCCAGTGCGTGGGCGCCGGCAACGCGGCCGCGCGTTCGCTGATCCAGCTCGAATTGAGCAGCGTGCCGAGCGCGAAATAGACGCCCGCCACCAGTTCGAGACTGCGCCCGCTGGTCGACGACACTTCGGCGATATCGAGCAACGCGGCCGAGATCTCGCCGCCCGCGATCCGCACCGCCAGTTCGCTATCCACGCCGGCGTCCGCGAAGACGCGCTGCCGCTCGGAGAGCGCTTCGAGATCGGCGCTCGGCAACAGCGCGGGCCATTGCGGCGCAAGGCGTTGCGCCGCGTCGCGGCAACGCGCGAGCAGACCGGCCACGTCGCCGTCGCTGACCGCGCCCGATTGCAATTGCCGTAGGAACCACAGCGCGGAACGTTCGACCAGCCGCGCGACTTCGACGAACATGCGCGCCTGGATGTCGTCGGCGACGCGGTTGTCGAGCGCGTCGATGCTGCGCCAGACGTCGTCGAGATTGAACACGTCGCGCGCCATGATGATGGCCCGCACGATCTCGCCTGGCTGTGCGTCGGTTTCTTCCATCAGCCGGTGCACGAACTCGCAGCCCACGCGATTCACCAACGCATTGGTCAGATGCGTCGCAAGAATTTCCCGGCGCAGCGGGTGGCGTTGCATCGGCTCGCTGAAGCGCTGCCGCAACGGCTTCGGGAAATACTCGACCAGCATGTCGCTGACGAGCGGGTCTTCCGGCATCGACGATTCGAGCAGCGCGTCGTACAGCCACATCTTGCTGTAGGCGAGCAGTACCGCGCGCTCCGGCGTGGTGAGCCCTTGTTTGGCGGCCTGCCGTTCGGCGACTTCTTCATCTGTCGGCAGAAACTCGATCACGCGGTTCAGACGCCCCGCGCGTTCGAGGTAGCGCATCAGGCGCGCTTCGGCATCGAGCAATTCGACGCCATAGCGGCCCGCAATCGACAGCGCTTGCGTCTGGTAGTAGTTGTCCTGCAGCACGAGCAAGCCGACTTCGTCGGTCATTTCGGCGAGCAATGCGTTGCGCTGCTTCTCCGTCATTTCGCCGTCGGAGACGACGAGGCCCAGCAGAATCTTGATGTTGACCTCGTGGTCCGAACAGTCCACGCCCGCGGAGTTGTCGATCGCATCGGTATTGATGCGGCCGCCGCGCTGCGCGAATTCGATGCGCCCGAGTTGCGTGAGACCGAGGTTACCGCCTTCGGCCACGACCTTGCACTGCAGATCGGAACCGTTGACGCGGATCGCATCGTTGGCGCGATCGCCGACTTGCAGATGCGTTTCGCGACTCGCCTTCACATAGGTGCCAATACCGCCGTTGTACAGCAGATCGACGGGCGCCTGCAGAATCGCGCGCATCAATTCGGCGGGCGCGAGCGCCGGCGCGCTGATGCCGAGCACCGACTGCACGGCCGGCGAAAGCGGAATCGTCTTGGCGCTGCGCGGAAACACGCCACCGCCCGCCGAAATCAGCGAGGGGTCGTAGTCGGCCCAACTCGAACGGTCGAGAATGAACAGACGTCCGCGTTCGGCAAGACTGACCGCCGGATCGGGATTCGGATCGAGAAAAATATGCCGATGATCGAACGCGGCCACGAGCTTGATATGCGGCGACAGCAGCATGCCGTTGCCGAACACATCGCCCGACATATCGCCCACACCGACCACCGTGAAGTCCATGGTCTGCGTATCCACGCCCATTTCGCGGAAGTGCCGCTTGACCGACTCCCACGCGCCGCGCGCGGTGATGGCCATTTTCTTGTGGTCGTAACCGACCGAGCCGCCCGAGGCAAACGCGTCGTCGAGCCAGAAGCCGTATTCCTGCGAGATCGCGTTCGCGTAGTCGGAGAACGTGGCTGTGCCTTTGTCGGCGGCGACCACCAGATAGGGATCGTCGGGATCGTGACGCACCACGTCGGGCGGCGGCACGATGGTCGTGCCGGCGAGATTGTCCGTCACGTCGAGCAGGCCGCGCAGGAAGGTCTGATAACACGCAATGCCTTCGCGCATCCACGCGTCGCGTTCGGTTTGCGGCGGCGGATTCTTCACGACGAAGCCGCCTTTCGAACCGACCGGCACGATCACCACGTTCTTCACCATCTGCGCCTTCATCAGCCCGAGCACTTCCGTGCGGAAGTCCTCGCGCCGGTCCGACCAGCGCAGGCCGCCGCGCGCCACGCGGCCGCCGCGCAAATGCACGCCTTCCACGCGCGGCGAGTACACCCAGATTTCGAACATCGGTTTCGGTTCGGGCAAGCCGGGCACCTGCGCGGGATCGAACTTGAAAGAGAGATACGGCTTTGGATGTCCGTCGGCATCGAAGCGATAGTAGTTCGTGCGCTTGGTCGCTTTGATGACGCCGAGAAATTGCCGCAGTATGCGGTCTTCGTCGAGATTCGGCACCTGGTCGAGCGCGCTGTCGATCGTATGGAGCCAGCCGTCGACGCGCGCCTCGCGTGTCTCACCCAACACCGGGTTGAAGCGGGCCACGAACAGTTCGACCAGCATGCGCGCAATCGCCGGATTGCCGGTCACCGCGCGTTCGATATACGCGTCGCTGAAAGTCGAGCCCACCTGCCGCAAATACTTGGCGTACGCGCGCAGGATCGTCACCTCGCGCGCATTCAGTTGCGCGCGCAACACGAGGCGATTGAAGTCGTCGCTTTCAATCGCGCCGGTCCACACCTGTTCGAACGCTTCTTCGAAGAGATCTTTCACGCGCTCGATGTCGAACTCGGCGTCGTCCGCGAGTTCGAGGCCGAAGTCGTGAATCCATGCGGGCGTCGCGCCCAGCGCCTCGATCAGATAGGGCCGCTCTTCATCGACACGCACGCCGAGATGTTCGAGCATCGGCAAACTGCGCGACAAGGCGATCGGCAAACCCGCGCGATACACCTTGAAGCGAAACGCGCGCGAGCCCGATTCGATCGGGCGGTACAGGTTCATCGCGAGCCGTTCGCTGCCTTGCACGCGTTCGATCAGTTCGATATCGCGCACCGCCGTGCGGGCAGGATAGTCGTCGCGGTAGCCTGCCGGAAACGAGTCGCCGTAGTGTTGCAGCAGACGGTTGCCCTGCTCTTCGCCGAAGGCGTCGAGCAATGCATCGGCGAGATCGTCCTGCCAGCGGCGAGCGACCTGCACGAGCCGCGCTTCCAGCTCGCGCGTATCGACGTTGGGCATGCCGCCCGGCTTCGCGTGCACGACGAAATGAATGCGCGCCAGCGTCGACTCCGACAGTAACGGCGTGAACTCGACACTCTCGCCGTTGAATGCGTCGGCCAGCAAATTGGCAATGCGCTGACGCAAATCGGTGTTGTACTTGTCGCGCGGCACGAACACGAGACACGACACGAACCGGTCGAAACGGTCGCGCCGGATGAACAGCCGGGTGCGCTGATGCTCCTGCAAACGCAGCACGCCCAGCGCGATATCGTAGAGCTGATTCTCTTCGGCCTGAAAGAGCTCGTCGCGTGGATAGGTTTCGAGCACCGTGACCAGCGATTTCGCCAGATGACCTTTCGGCAGGAAACCCGCTCGTCTCACGATATTCGCGCATTTGCGCCGCACGATCGGAATCTCCGCGGCCGACACGAAATACGCCGTGGACGTATAGAGACCGATGAAACGCCGCTCGCCGGTCACCTTGCCGTCCGCGCTGGTCAGCTTGATGCCGACGTAGTCCAGATAACCCGGCCGGTGCACGGTGGCCCGCGAGTTGGCCTTGGTCAGAAAGATCGGCGACGAACCGGAAATGATTTCGGCCGCGGCCGGCGGCAAGGGCGTGATCTCGGCGGCGCCGCCGGGCCGCAAGGCATCGCGCAGAATGCCCAGACCCGAACCCGGCACCGCGCGCAGACCGTAGCCGATATCGTGCTGAACCAGTTCGTAATCGCGCTGGCCGAGAAAGGTGAAATGATCGGCCACCATCCATTCGAGAAACGCGCGGGCTTCCAGACCTTCCGGTCCGCCCTCGCCGGCTTTCATGCCTTTGATCGTGAGACGCGCGAGTTCGACGATTTTCGGCCAGTCCTCGACGGCCGCCCGCACGTCGCGCAGCACCTTGGCGATTTCATCACGCAGCGCGTCGAGTTTTGCGGCGTCGCCGCAACGGTCCACTTCAAAGTGGATGAACGAGGTCAGGTGTGAACGCGAGTCGGTGGCTTCTTCGGCGCCCTGGCTCGCTCGCGCGATGCTGCCGTCGGGCGCGCGCCAGATGCGAAACACGGGATGCACGACCGAATGCAGCGCGAGGCCTTGACGGTTGACCGCCATCGAAACGGAATCGACGAGAAACGGCATGTCGTCATTGACGATTTCGATCACCGTGTGATCGGAGTGCCAGCCGTGCTGTTCGAGAATCGGGTTATAGACGCGCAGCCGTTCGGCGCCGGGCGTGAAGCGCTGTGCCGTTTGCCAATGTGCGAGCGCCGCGCCGTAGAGATCGGCAATCGAGCGGCTTTGCAGGTCGTCGGCGTCGACGAAATCGTAGTAGTGCCGCAGAAAAGGTTCGACGACCTTGAAGGTTGGCTCGGGTAGTCGCCCGCGCGCAAATTCGACGACATCGTTCAGCAAGTGCGTGACGGCTTCTTCGTTCTTTGCTTGCATGATCAACTCCCCCGGCTGGGCGGCAATGGCGGGTATGGCTTGATACTCGCTTGATTCGCATGCATCGTCTGAATGGGAATTATGCACCTGACGACCGGCATGCGACGGACGACGGCACTTAGGTTATACCCGCTGCCGGTGAATGCGTCGTTACGGCGCGCCTAGCTGTTTAAAGCACGGCTCGGGGAACCGCGTGCTCCTGCGCGAGCCATGCGCGAACCTGTTCGCTGGTCCACGCCGGGTCGTCGTGCGGCAGGTCGTGGCCGGCCCACGGATGCTCGCAATGCAGGGCGCCCCAAGCCGCCGCAAGCTTGGTCGAGCACACAGGGTCGACCAGCTTGTCGACACGCGAAGAAAGAATCAGCAGCGGGCATTCCGGTCTTGCTTCGCCGGCGGTAAAACGTGCCGCGGCCCACAGTTGCCGTAACGCATTGCCCCGGCTGACAGGCGCGCTGCGGCGAATGCGGCTCCAGGCGTCGAGATCGTCGCCAAGCGTTTCCACGTTATTGCACGTCAGCCGATGAATGCCGTGTTCCGCGCGCGGCGCGTCGCGCCAGTGCGCGGCCACGCCCAGCAGACCGGACCATGCAGATGGACGCAAGCGCTCCTGCATCTGGCTGAACGGCCGCATGCTCGTATTGATCAGCACCAGCCGCGCGATCTCGTAGGGATGCCGTTGCGCCCAGTCCGTCGCCACCATGCCGCCGAGCGACATCGCCAGCACGCAATAGGGACCCGGCATGCCGCTTTGCAGAGCAGCATTGCGCACGAAGCCGACCATGTCGGCGACCGTCGACGGCGCGCGCAAATGCGCGAATTCGCCGTTGCCCGGCAGATCGAGCAGCAGCAGACGGCCGGGCGCGCCCAAGTGAAGAGCCGATTCATTCACGGCTGCACGCAGCAAACCGGGCAAGCGGCCCCAGTGGCGAACTTCACGCGTGAGGCCGCGTAGCAGGATCCACGTGCTCATACGCTTTCCGGTTTATACCAATGGTCGATCGCGCTTTGCAGCAATTGCTCGCGACGATTTCCTTGCGGCAGCCAGCGCTGCGACGAAAAGGCCGCGCGCGCCAGAAAGTCGAGCAGGTTCGCGTGACGCCGCAGCACGCGCGCCGTGCGATGCGCCTTCACCGGATTGAACATGCCCTGACGCGAAAACAGCTGGCGCGGATTCTTCTTGATCCACAACCAGGAGCCGAGTTCGAGGGTCATCGGCAGAAAGACGTTGGAGGCGGGCGCGCGGTCGTAAGCGAAGTCCCACAGATCGCCGTGCAATAGATATTGATGGCTCTGCGGTTCGAACGCGTAGCCATGATGAGGATGCGCGCGTTCGAACATGGTCTTCAGCACGTACATTTCCGGCAGATGCGGCATCACTTTGCGGGTGCGTGCGTATGGAAACCAGATGCTGTCGCTCCAGCCGTAGCCCGAGTGGCAATCGAGCGCGATGCTCAACGGCCGCGTGGCCAGTTCGGTTTCGACCACTCGCAGCAGCGCCGAAGCCTCGGGCTCCATTGGCGCTCCCTCGCGACCCCGGTACCACGGCAGCCACGCGCCCACGCGCTGGCCGCCGGCGAGCAGCGGCACACGTTCGTCGGCGTTCTGCGGCGCATTGCGCATCAGGTCGACGCCGTTGGGGTTGGCGCGTGTGGCCGCCCACATGCCGCCAGGATTGACGATCGGCATAAAGATCAGACGAATCGACTGCAATTGGCGCACCAGCAGTTCGTCCCATTCGAGCCGCGCAAGCAGCGCGCGCATATAGTCGAGCACGAGTTGCGAGCCGATCCGCTCGAGCCCGTGAATGCCGCCGAAAAAGCCGATTGCCGGCGCTTGCGGGTCGGTGGAGCCGATGCTCGCGGTCTGCACGGCGAATTGCCGGCCGCGCACCGTCGTCTCGCACACCGTGCGAATCGCGAAGCTCGCGCTGCCCTGCTCGAGGATCGTCCTGAGATCTTCGTACTCCGCAAAACTGTCGGGAAGGAAGCTCAGAGGCTGCATGACGATGTCGCAGGCAATTGCACGGTTAATGGGGACGGCACACCGATTGACGCAATATAGCCTGGCCGGCAGCGATCATGCTGAAGCCGCGCGGTCCGATGCAAATCCTGTCACATGCATGTCATTTTTCATTCGAACGGATGACTCCGATTTGCCTTGCCGGCGACGCAAAAAAGACATGAATAGATATAGTCGTCTAGACGTTGCGATGCCTTCACTCAACCGTCACAGACGCTTCCTAGAATGAGTCCCACTCATGCCGGCAGAGGCCGGATGCATCAAGGGGTACTCATGGAAGCAATTCGGGAAGCAATCCGTATCGAACGGTTGAGCAAGACGTTCAGCAACGGCCGCAAGGCTTTGGACGAAATCGATCTGCGCGTCGAACCGGGCGAAATGGTTGCGTTGATCGGCGCCTCGGGCTCGGGCAAGTCGACGCTGCTGCGTCATATCGCGGGCTTCACGGCTTCGGATGCGCAGCCGTCGCAGATCTCGATTCTGGGCCGGCCGATTCAGCAAAACGGCCGCATCGTGCGGGAAGTGCGCAGCATTCGCCGCGATATCGGCTTCGTGTTCCAGCAATTCAATCTGGTGAACCGGCTCTCCGTCGAAAGCAATGTGTTGATCGGCGCGCTTGCGCGGCTGCCGTTGTGGCGTCGACTCAGCGGTCGTTTTCCGCGCGCAGAGCGGGCGTTGTCGATGGCTGCGTTGAACGAAGTCGGCATCGGCGAACATGCGCGCGAACGCGCCGCCAATCTCTCCGGCGGGCAGCAGCAACGCGCCGCGCTCGCCCGTGCGCTGGTGCAGCGCGCGCGCATCGTGCTCGCGGACGAACCGATCGCCTCGCTCGACCCCGAGTCGTCACGCCGCGTGATGGAGATGCTGCGCACGCTGAATATCGAGCATCAACTCACGGTGCTGGTTTCGCTGCATCAGGTCGACATCGCGATGCAGTATTGTCCGCGCACGATCGCGCTGCGCCGCGGCAAGGTGGTGTACGACGGCCCTTCCGCCGCACTCACGCCGGTCTTGCTCAAGAAACTCTACGGCGACGACGCCCGCGAGTTGCTCGATGAAGCCGCCATAAGCGCGGACGATCTCGACACGAAAACCGCTAACGGCGGCACACCACCTCAGGACACCGCGCCCGCCTCCACGCGCTATGCGTTCGCACTCAATCCGGCGCACTCGAACTGAACGCGCCCCTTCATTCTGTCAACTCAACCGGATCTCAAACAATGAAATTCCTGCGTTCATTGATCACGCTGGCCGTCGGCGCCGCGACCCTTGCCACTGTCGCCACTGCACAAGCCGAGGACCTCAATCTCGGCATCATTTCGACCGACTCGTCCTCCGTGCTGAAACAGCGCTGGGAACCGCTGATTCAGGACATGAACAAGCAAACCGGCCTGAACGTGAAAGCGTTCTTCGCGACGGACTACGCCGGCATTATCGAAGGCATGCGTTTCAACAAGGTCCAGGTTGCGTATCTCGGCAATGCGTCGGCGATCGAAGCAGTAGATCGTTCGCAAGGCGAGGTGTTTGCCAAGACCGTGTACGCGAATGGCGACGCCGGATATAAGTCGGTGTTGATCACCAACGTGAACAGCCGCTTCAAGACGCTCGACGATGTATTCAAGAATACGAAGGACGTCACGCTCGGCTTCGGCGATCCTAACTCCACGTCGGGCACGCTGATTCCCGGCTACTACCTGTTCGCCCAGCACAACACGCCGGTCAATACGTCGTTCAAGACCGTGCTGCCGTCGAGCCATGAAGCGAATCTGCTGGCCGTCGTGAACAACAAGATCGATATCGCGACCAACAACACCGAAATGCTCGATTCGTTGAAGAAGCAGCATCCGGACAAGTTCGCGCAGGTGCGCGTGCTGTGGACCTCGCCGCTGATTCCGTCGGACCCGATCGTGTGGCGCAAGGATCTGCCGCAAGCCACCAAGGACAAGCTGCGTAACTTCTTCGTCAACTATGCGAAGACCGATGCACACGAAAAGGCCGTGATGGCTGGCATTTTCGGCTATGGCGGCTTCGCGGCATCGTCGGATGCGCAGTTGCTGCCGATCCGCCAGGTCGCACTGTTCCAGCAGAAACAGAAGATCGAGAGCGACGCGCATCTCTCCGACGACGACCGCAAGACCCAGTTGGCCGCACTCGACGCGAAGCTGAGCGCGCTGAATACCGCGCAATCGAAGCAATGAACACGGTCGATCTGATCACGTCGCCGGCGCGCGCGAGCGAAGCGCTCGACGCCCAGGCGGCGCGTCATTCCGCGCCGGCGGCCGGCAAGCGCAGCTGGCTGTCGCTCGTCGGCTGGATCGCGGTGCTCGCGGTGCTGGGCGGCGCATGGCACGGCGCCGACATGCGTCCGCTGGATCTGCTCAGCGACTCCGGCAACATGGGCCAGTTCGCCAAGGACTTCTTCCCGCCCGACTTCACCGAATGGCGCAGCTATCTGCACGAGATGTATGTGACGCTCTCGGTGGCGGTGTGGGGCACCGCTCTTTCGCTCGTGTGCGCGGTGCCGTGCGGACTGATGTCCGCTCACAACATGGCGCCGATGTGGATCGTGCAGCCCATGCGCCGCATGATGGACGCGTGCCGCGCGATCAATGAAATGGTCTTCGCGATGCTGTTCATCGTCGCGGTCGGGCTCGGTCCCTTTGCGGGTGTGCTGGCGCTGTGGGTGCACACCACCGGCGTGCTCGCCAAGCTGTTCGCCGAAGCGGTCGAGGCCATCGATCCGCGTCCCGCCGAAGGCGTGCGCGCCACCGGCGCGACCAGTCTCGACGAAATCATCTATGGCGTATTGCCGCAAGTGCTGCCGTTGTGGATCTCGTACGCGTTGTATCGGTTCGAATCGAACGTGCGCTCGGCGATGGTGGTCGGCATGGTCGGCGCGGGCGGCATCGGCGTGGTGTTGTACGAGGCGATCCGCTCGTTCAACTATGCGCAAACGGCCGCGGTGATGATCATGGTGATCGTGGTCGTGACGGTAATCGACCTCGTTTCCGCGTGGTTGCGCGAGCGTGTGACCTGAGTGACGGCCTGCTGCACGCGGGTACGGCGGCGGGAAGTCTGGCGAAGCGCCGGCTTCGTCAGCTTTCCGCCGCGTGTGCCTTTGCACACAGCGTCTCAGCCTGCATACGCGGGGTTTCACCCGCCTTTGCAGCGTCTTTTTGGCGCCACAAATCGCCTCAATTATCCAAATAAAACCCCTTCGATCGAGTCGTCCACTCCTCTATTCCGGCGTTCTGCTGGAATAATCACGGGCTCATGGCCCGCACGCCGGCCTTCGCTTCTCCTCTCCCAGTCTTCGATGGAAACCTTGATCGTTTTGCTCCTGCTGCTCTCCGCGCTGCTTCACGCTACGTGGAACGCGTTTTTGCATCTTTCCGAAGATCGCATCTGGCTGCTCGGCATGATGGCGATGCCGTATATCGCCGTCAGCGCGGTCGGCGTGATCGTGCTGCCCATGCCGGCGCCGGCGGCGTGGCCGTATATCTTTGCATCGGTGGTGCTGGAATTCGGCTATCTGCTGGCGCTGATCCGCGCCTACAAAAGCGGCGACTTCGGGCAGATCTATCCGATTGCGCGCGGCCTTTCGCCGATGCTCGTATTCGTCGGCGCACTGGTCTTCGCGCATGAGGCGCTCAAGCCGCTCGCGGCGATCGGTGCGGCGCTGGTGTCGCTCGGCATCGTCTCGCTGGCGTTCCGGCGCGGCATGCGCTTTTCGGGCGAAAGCGTGCCCTTCGCGCTTCTCACCGGTTTCTTCATCGCGACATACTCGGTGGTCGACGGCATCGGCGCGCGCCTGGCGGGCAATGGCCTGAGCTACATTATGTGGGTCTATCTGATCTGGAACATTCCGCAGTTTCTGCTTGCCTGGCATTGGCGCGGCGGCGCCAAGGGACTGTTTATCGGGCGCGCAGTGGTGCTCAAGGGCATCGCGGCGGGCCTGCTCGCGTTGAGCGCCTATTGCCTGATCATCGAGGCTTACCGCTATCTGCCGATTGCAATGGTTTCCGCGCTGCGCGAGATGAGCTCGATCTTCGCGGTGCTGATCGGCTGGCTGTTCATGCGGGAGAAACTGACCGCGCAGAGGATCGTTGCGTGCGCGTTGGTGACGTTGGGGGCGGTGTTGATACGGGTTTGAGTCGCCTCACACAAACTCCGGCAACGTCGCATCGATCGCATCAGCCAGCGTGTTGAAAGCCGGCGCGATTTCCTCATCCGGCACGCACGCGTAGCCGATCAGCAAACCCGACGGCGCCAGCGCCGGCTGCGCGTAGTACCCCGACAACGGCCGCACGACGATATTGCGCTCCAGCGCCGCAGCCGCCACCAACAGGTCGTCGGTGCCATCAGGCAACTGCATCACGAGATGCAAACCGGCGTCGCCGCCCACTGCGGGCAACGCGTCGCCATAACGTTGCGCGGCGGCATCCAGCAGCGTCTGCCGGCGCTGCCCGTACAGCGTGCGCATCTTGCGAATATGCGATGTGAAATGCCCTTCGGCGATGAACTCCGCGAGCATCGCCTGCTGCAGCAGTTGTCCCTCGCGATACAACTCGGCGCTCGCAGTGGCAAAACTCTCCGCCAGCGCTTCAGGCACGACGAGGTAGCCGATGCGCAACCCCGGAAACAGCGTCTTGCCGAAGCTGCCCACGTAAATCACCTGCCCCGACGTATCCAGACCTTGCAGCGAAGCCAACGGCCGGCTGCCATAACGGTATTCGCTGTCGTAGTCGTCCTCGATGATCCAGCACTGGTTCTGCCGCGCGTATTCGAGCAGCATGCGGCGTCGCGCGAGACTCATCACCATGCCGAGCGGATATTGGTGCGACGGCGTGACGAGCATCAGCTTCGGCGGCTGCGCGAGGTCGTCGGCGGAGGGATTGATGCCTTCCTCATCGACGGGGATCGGCCGCGATTCCAGACCGGACACGTGCAGTACGCTGCGCACGCCCCAATAACACGGGTCTTCGGTCCAGATCACGTCGCCGGGATCGGATAGCAGGCGCACGGCCAGATCGACCGACTGGTGAATCCCGGTCGTGATGATGATCTGCTCCGGCGTGCAGCGCACTGAGCGCGAAGTGCGCAGATAGTCCGCCAGCGCATGCCGCAGCGAAGCCAGGCCGCCGCCCGGCGCATACGTCAGCAGGTCCGGGCGCAGCCGCCGCCAATATTTATTGTGCAGGCGGCTCCACACGCGCGCCGGAAACTTCGTGACGTCCGGCACGCCAGGCATGAACGCGCCCCACTGCCGCTTGGACACACCCGCGCCCGCGATCAGCCGCGCGCCGCGCGTGGACAGCGCGCGCCGCGCCTGCTGCGGCGCCGGCTCGGAACGCGCAACGGGTGCCTCGGCGTCGGGCACACCGACAATCTCGTCGGGCGCACTATCGGCGACAAACGTACCGCGCCCGGTCGCTGAACTGACATAACCTTCGAGTACGAGCTGCTCATACACCTGCGTGACGGTGTTGCGCCCAATGCCCAACTCCTGCGCCAGCAACCGCGACGACGGCACCTTGCTGCCCGGCGGCAATTCGCGCGACAGAATCGCCTGCTGCAGCAGCCGGTGCAACTGGCGATAGATCGGCTGGCCGTTGCCCCGGTCGAGGCGCTGGGCCAGCCAGTCGGACAAAACGCTCGCGCGCATGATTGGCTCCTACATTTTTATTGAAATGGCTCTGAAGTTAAGAGCCAAATCTCATTATAGTCGCTGCATGTGCTGCGCTGAGCGCGCGGCGTCCGCAAAAACCGAGGAGCGAAGGAGATGACTATGAAGAACGCAGAACTGAAAAGCCGGAAAGACGCCGCCACGCCGCGCGGCGTCGGGGTGATGTGCGATTTTTACGCCGAGCGCGCTGAAAACGCGGAACTGTGGGACGTCGAAGGCCGCCGATTCATCGACTTCGCCGCCGGCATCGCCGTGTGCAACACGGGCCACCGCCATCCGAAGATCCTCGCCGCGATCCGCGATCAGCTCGATCATTTCACCCACACGGCATATCAGATCGTGCCGTACGCGTCGTATGTCGAACTGGCCGAGAAACTCAACGAGCGCGCGCCGGGCGACCATCCGAAGAAAACCGCGTTCTTCACGACCGGCGCCGAAGCCGTCGAAAACGCCATCAAGATCGCCCGCGCCGCCACCGGCCGTCCGGGCGTGATCGCCTTCACCGGCGGTTTCCATGGCCGCACGCTGATGGGCATGGCGCTGACCGGCAAGGTCGCGCCGTACAAGATCGGCTTTGGTCCGTTCCCGTCGGACGTGTTCCATGCGCCGTTCCCGAATCCGCTGCACGGCGTGACCACGGCCGATTCGCTGAAGGCCATCGAATTCCTGTTCAAGGCCGACATCGATCCGAAGCGCGTGGCCGCGATCATCTTCGAACCGGTTCAGGGCGAAGGCGGTTTCTATCCGGCACCGGCCGAATTCGTGCGCGCGCTGCGCAAGCTGTGCAACGAGCACGGCATCCTGCTGATCGCCGACGAAGTGCAAACGGGTTTCGCGCGCACCGGCAAGCTGTTCGCCATGCATCACTACGACGTGGTGCCCGATCTGATGACGGTCGCCAAGAGCCTCGCCGGCGGCATGCCGCTGTCGGGCGTGATCGGCCGTGCTGACGTGATGGACGCCGCAGCGCCTGGCGGTCTCGGTGGCACATATGCGGGCAATCCTCTGGCGGTCGCCGCCGCGCATGCGGTGCTCGATATCATCGACGAAGAGAAGCTCTGCGAGCGCGCCACGGCGCTGGGTGACCGCGTCAAGGCCAAGCTGATCGCGCTGCAAAGCGACGTGCCGCAAATCGCCGATGTGCGCGGCCCCGGCGGCATGGTCGCCGTCGAATTCTGCAAGGCAGGCGGCACGGAGCCGGATGCGGAGTTCACCAAGCGCGTGCAGACGCGCGCGCTCGAACGCGGCTTGCTGCTGCTGGTGTGCGGCGTCTATTCGAACGTGGTGCGCTTCCTGTTCCCGCTGACGATTCAGGACGCGGTCTTCGACGAAGCCATGGCGATTCTCGAAGACGTGATCAAGGACAGCGTCACCGTCGCGGCATAAGGAAACCTACATGACCACGTTGAGCTTGAAAGACCCGTCGCTGCTGAAAAGCCACGCGTACATCGCGGGCGAATGGCAAGGCGCCGACGACGGCACGACCTTCGAAGTAAAGAACCCGGCCACGGGCGAAACGATCGCGACGGTGCCGCGTATGGGCACGGCGGAAACCCGTCGCGCCATCGACACGGCCAACGCCGCGTGGCCCGCATGGCGCGCCACGACCGCGAAGCAGCGCGCCGTGATCCTGCGCAAATGGCACGACCTGATGATGGAGAACGCCGACGATCTGGCGAAGATCCTCACCACGGAACAGGGCAAACCGCTCGCCGAAGCCAAGGGCGAAATCCAGTACGCCGCGTCGTTCCTCGAATGGTTCGCCGAAGAAGGCAAGCGCGTGAACGGCGAC
The DNA here is from genome assembly GCF_046028095.1 of Paraburkholderia phytofirmans. Classification (GTDB taxonomy): domain Bacteria; phylum Pseudomonadota; class Gammaproteobacteria; order Burkholderiales; family Burkholderiaceae; genus Paraburkholderia; species Paraburkholderia phytofirmans_A. The sequence goes on along the minus strand of NZ_JAQQDJ010000003.1, from coordinate 458,489 downwards.
ACGATCCCGACGCCGGCCAACGACAAACGCATCGTCGTGACGAAAGAGCCGATCGGCGTTTGCGCGGCTATCACACCGTGGAATTTCCCGGCCGCGATGATCACGCGCAAGGTCGGTCCGGCGCTCGCGGCGGGCTGCCCGATCATCGTCAAACCGGCTGAAGCCACGCCGCTCTCCGCGCTCGCGCTCGCGGTTCTGGCCGAACGCGCCGGCGTGCCGCGCGGCGTGTTCAACGTCGTGACCGGCGAGCCGAAAGCCATCGGCGCGGAAATGACGGGCAATCCGATCGTGCGCAAGCTGTCGTTCACCGGCTCGACGCCGGTCGGCCGTTTGCTCATGGCGCAGTGCGCGCCGACGGTCAAGAAGGTGTCGCTCGAACTCGGCGGCAATGCGCCGTTCATCGTATTCGACGACGCGGATCTGGACGCCGCGGTGGCCGGCGCGATTGCATCGAAGTATCGCAATAGCGGCCAGACCTGCGTGTGCACGAACCGTTTCTATGTGCATGACAAGGTCTACGATGCGTTCGCCGAGAAACTGCGCGTCGCCGTCGAACAACTCAAGGTTGGCCGCGGTACTGAGGACGGTGTCACGCAAGGTCCGCTGATCAACGAAGCGGCCGTGCTCAAGGTCGAGTCGCATATCGAAGACGCGCTTGCCAAAGGCGCCCGCATCGTTACCGGCGGCAAGCGTCATGCACTCGGCCATGGTTTCTTCGAGCCGACCGTGCTTGCGGATGTCACGCCGGCCATGAAGGTGGCGCGCGACGAAACCTTCGGGCCGCTCGCGCCGCTGTTCCGTTTCTCGTCGGATGAAGAAGTGATCCGCCTCGCTAACGACACCGAGTTCGGCCTCGCGTCGTACTTCTATAGCCGCGATATCGGCCGTGTCTGGCGTGTCGCGGAAGCGCTCGAATACGGCATGGTCGGCATCAACACGGGCCTCATCTCGAACGAAGTCGCGCCGTTCGGCGGCGTCAAGCAATCGGGCCTGGGCCGCGAAGGTTCGCATTACGGCATCGACGACTACGTGGTGATCAAGTACATGTGCGTCGGCGGAATCTGAACGCGAAGCTTGAAGTGAGAAAGTGAGAAGCGGCCACGTCGACATGTCTGACGTGGCCGTTTTTCGTTGGCCCAGTGGAAACAGGCCTGCTGTGTGGTGACAACGCCCGCTCTTGCGTTGCGAACGAAAACGGATCCCTACTCCGCCAGGTCTGTCGTTAAACTGCTGGCACAATTGCGGCACTTGACCGCGGTGCGCGCAGCCGAATAACGACCGTTAAATGAAACGCTTCGAAATACTGGCCAACACCATGGCCGATGAAATTCGCTCGGGCAGCCGTCCGGTCGGCTCCCGCATGCCGTCTTTGCGGCACCTCACCACGCAGCACGGCGTCAGCCAGTCCACCGTGTTTCGCGCCTATTACCTGCTTGAAGAGTGGGGCTTGATTCGAGCACGTGAACGCTCGGGCTACTACGTCGCGCCTGGAGCCGCGCTCGAACAGCAACCAGCGCCTCAACCGCAAACCGCTCTGGAGTCCGCCAAGGTCGAAATCAGCGACCTAGTATTCTCCGTGCTCGAAGCCGCGAAGCATCCCAATGTGGTGCCGTTCGGTTCGGCCTTTCCATCTCCGCAACTGTTTCCGCTTCAGCGTCTTGCCAGGTCGCTTGGGCATTCGAGCCGTTTGATCAGTCCGTGGAGCACCGTCGTCGATCTTCCGCCGGGCAATGAGCCATTGCGTCGCCAGATATCGTTGCGTTACATGGGGATGGGCGTTGCTCAGCCGATGGAGCAACTCGTCGTCACCAATGGCGCGCTGGAAGCATTGAACCTGTGTTTGATGGCCGTGACGCGCCCAGGCGACGTGGTCGCGATCGAGTCGCCCGGCTTCTATGCGGCGCTGCAGGCCATCGAGCGCCTCGATCTGCGGGCGGTCGAGATTCCGGTCGATCCTGTTTCGGGCATTGATTTGCAAGCGCTCTCGGATGCGCTCGACAAGCACCCTATCCGCGCATGCTGGTTCATGACCAACTATCAGAATCCGACCGGCGCGGCGATGTCGCAGGAGAAAAAGAAAGCGCTGGTCGAACTTCTCGCCCAGCGTGACGTGCCGCTTATCGAAGATGACGTGTACGGCGAACTGCATCATGCGGCGACCTACCCGCTGCCCGCCATCGCCTTCGACACGAAGGGGCTCGTGATGCACTGCAGTTCGTTTTCGAAGACGCTCGCACCGGGATACCGCATTGGTTGGGTCGCCGCGGGGCGCTTCGCCGAGAAAGTGCAGCGTCTGAAGTTGATGACCACGTTATCGGCCAGCATTCCCGCCCAAGCCGCGATAGCGGACTATCTTCAGCACGGCGGGTACGACAAGCATCTGCGGAAACTACGCGGCGCGTTCCGCAATCAACTCGCCTCGATGGACACCGCGCTGCGCCGCTGCATGCCGGAGGATTCGCATTGGACGCTGCCCTCCGGCGGCTATTTTCTGTGGCTGCGGCTGCCGTCGCACGTCGACGCGATGCAGTTGCACCGCCTTGCAATAGAGAACGGCATCAGCATCGCGCCGGGTCCGATTTTCTCCGCGCGGCACGAATTCCGGAATCATATCCGCTTGAACTTCGGTCATCCGTGGAGCGACAGTACGGAGAGCGCTGTCCAAACGCTGGGCTCGCTGCTCGAGCAGGCGAGCCGCTGAACCACGCGCTTTCCTGCACAAGCGCCGCCACCGTCAATGTGCGACGTTGACCGCAAGCCGGGCGAGCGCAAACAGCGTCGCGCCGAATCCACCGGCGAGCGCCACCGCGACGAGCGGCAACAGCGGCAGCTTGACGCCAGCCATGTCGGCCTGATGCGAGGCGCCGCGGCGGATGCCGAAAAAACTCCACAATACGATTCGCGTCATCTTCAAGAGGTTCATCGCGTCACCTTCAAGGCAAGGTTGTTGTATCTCACGCGATAGTCTGAACCCGTCAGGTCACCCAAAACAGTAGCAGTTGCGATCAATTCCAGCGCAGCAGTCTTGCGCTTCTGTCCGGTCGCCGCCCCGCCGGTTCGCTAACCAACTGCTAGCGTGTTTTCAGCGGCATCTGCTGCTTTTCAGCGGCTGCCATTGCCTCTATCGTTCGCCAGAAGCCCTTGGATCCGGCGCGGCACGTCATGTGTCGATGCCGACGGAACCACGGCTCCTTCCAACGAACCCGACGCACAGCCAGACTGCGCCATGTAGGGCGGCAGTCGCACCGGACCATGTACCAATACACCGAGTTTGACCAGTCATTCGTGCGCAGCCGGGCTGCCCAGTTTCGCGACCAGCTCGAACGCTGGCAGTCCGGCAAGCTGAGCGAGGACGATTTTCGTCCGTTGCGTCTTCAGAACGGATGGTATGTGCAACGGCATGCGCCGATGTTGCGCGTGGCGATCCCCTACGGAGAGTTGTCGAGCAGGCAATTGCGCATGCTAGCCCGGATTGCGCGCGAATACGACGAGCCGGAGGCCGAGGTCTACCGCCTTGCCAGCGAAGCGCAGCGCAAGCTCGGCACTGTCCGCCTGCCCACCAACTATGCGCATTTCACGACGCGCACCAACGTGCAATTCAACTGGATTCCGCTCTCGAAAGCCGCGGACGTGATGGACTTGCTCGCCAGCGTCGACATGCACGGCATTCAGACGAGCGGCAACTGCATCCGCAACATTTCCTGCGACGAACGCGCGGGCGTCGCGCCTGACGAAATCGCCGACCCGCGTCCGTTCGCCGAAATCATGCGGCAGTGGACAACCCTCCACCCCGAGTTCGCGTTCCTGCCGCGCAAGTTCAAGATCGCCATTACCGGTGCGAGCGAAGACCGCGCCGCGACGGACTGGCATGACGTCGGCCTTCGTCTGCTGCGTAACGAGGCGGGCGAACTGGGATTTCGCGTCACGGTGGGTGGCGGCATGGGCCGCACTCCCGTAATCGGCACCGTGCTGCGCGAGTTTTTGCCGTGGCAGCACATCATGAATTACATCGAAGCGGTGGTGCGCGTGTACAACCAGTACGGACGCCGCGACAACAAGTACAAGGCGCGGATCAAGATACTGGTGAAGGCGGAAGGCCAACGTTATATCGACGGCGTCGAGGAAGAGTTCCGCCAGATCGTCGAGCACGACGGCGGTCCGCATACGATTCCGCTGGCGGAACTCGAACGCGTCAGCGCGTGCTTCGCTCTACCCTGCAAGCCTTCCGTGGAGGCGCCGATCGACCTTGAAGCGATCGCAGCCTCGAACGCTGTGGCGTTGGACACGCCGCAATTCGAACGCTGGCTCCAGCGCAATGTCTCGCCGCACAGGAACCAGCGCTTGCGGATCGTCACTCTCTCGTTCAAACGCCTTCTGCAAGCGCCCGGCGATGCATCGGCGGAACAGCTCGATCGCGTGGCCGACTTGGCCGAGCGGTTCTCGGCGGGCGAAGCGCGTGTCACCCACACGCAGAATGTCGTGCTGCCGTGGGTACATGTCAACGACCTCCTGCCGCTTTGGCAAGCCGCGCGGGAAGCAGGACTCGCGAGCGCCAACGTGAATCTGCTGACCGACATGATCGCCTGCCCGGGCGGCGATTTCTGTGCGCTCGCCAATGCCCGTTCCATTCCGGTTGCCGAGGCGATTACCGAGCGCTATCAGGATCTGGACGAACTCAACGACATCGGCGATATCGACCTGCATATCAGCGGCTGCATCAATTCGTGCGGCCATCATCATAGTGGGCACATCGGCATCCTCGGAGTGGATAAGGATGGCAAGGAATGGTACCAGGTGACTTTGGGCGGCTCGGACGGTTCGCGCGCCAGTGGCCGCGCGCAAGCGGGCAAGGTCATCGGCCCGTCGTTTTCCGCCGCTGAAGTGCCCGAGGTCATCGACGCGCTGCTGTCCGCCTATCTCGACATTCGGGCGACCGTTGGCGAGAAGCGCGAGTCGTTCATCGAAACGGTTCGACGGGCAGGCATCGAACCGTTCAGGACGGCCGCGGATCGCGTACGCACGCTGATGGAGAAAACGGCATGAACGGATCGACACGTATCAGGCTGCTCACTCCGCCCGAGCACGCATCGGACACATCCGGGCAGGTTGTTTCTCTCGCAAACGACGCAGACCCGGCCGAGCAAAAGGAGCTGATCGCGACTGCTGCGCGCGTGGAGTTGCACTTCCCCACTTTCACCGATGGACGGGCCTACAGTCAGGCGTATCTCCTGCGCCGCCGCCTCGGCTTCAAAGGCGATTTGCGGGCAACCGGCGACGTGCTTGTCGATCAGTTGGTTCAGATGGAGCGCACCGGGTTTTCGAGTGCGGTACTGAAAGACGGTATCGATCCAGAGGACGCGCAACGCCAACTCGATCGCATCCCTTCGTTTTATCAGGGCGACGTTATTCACGACGCGCCCTTTGTGCGATCAGATGTCGAGAATGACGATGAGTGACGGCGCGAGAGACATGCGGATGGTGTCCGCAACTGCTCCGAGATCCGCGGACTACAGCGTAGAGCAGGTTATGCCGCCACATAGCGGATCGTCGCCAGATGCATTTTCGGGAGTGTGTCCGTCCCGACTCGCCCTCGCACGCCTCGGTCAGAAGTGGACCGTCCTGGCGATGATCGCGTTGCGAGAAAAGCATTTGCGCTTTGCCGAGATCAGGCGTCGTCTGGACGGCGTCTCCGACAAAATGCTTTCTCAGACATTGAGATCGATGGAAAGAGACGGGCTTGTCGAGCGATGCGTCGACGACCGGCATCCGGCGCGTATCGAGTACGGCTTAACCGTACTCGCTCGCACCGTGCTGCCAATCGTCACGGAATTGAAGCAATGGGCCGAACGTTCTATCGACTCCATTGAGGCCAGTAACCACGCGTATGACCACAAGATCGAACGGTCCACGTGTCAGGCCGTTTCATAGGCGCTGGAATCTCACGATCCAGCGCCATGCTGCATCTACTACACACTACGCGATCGATTAACGACCGTAGTTCACAACCGGGGCCGAGTACGAGCTATTCGTCGTTTCCGAACGGCTGCCTGCCTGCGACGAACCATTGGTGGCCGAACCATAACCGCTCGTCTGAGCAGCGCTCTTTTGCGCCGCGACGCGCGCTTCGGCAGCCTGAATGTTGGACGGATAGTCTTCGTCGTTCGCGGTGCCCGGGTTGTAGCCGGCTTTTTCCAGCTGGATCAGTTCGGCGCGCACTTGAGCGCGCGTAACGGGCTGATTCGATTGAGCAAAGGCGGCAAGCGGAGCGGTAATGAGAGCGGCGATAACAACAGCTTCGATCAGGGATTTCATGATGACTACCTCCAGAGATTGTTTTTTGCGATGCTGCGAACCTGTGTCTGCAGCGTGTTGATACAGTCTAGGAGGCAATGTATATAGGGTAAACCCCAAATCGACGAATTCACTGTTGCGATAAACGGGATAACTGGGGCGCGGACACAAGGTTTTGCCCCGTCGACGGCGCCAGTTCACCGGCATTTCGGCCGACCGTTCCTTGCCGGTCGCTTCTCGGACTTGCGCCGAAACGCGCGCGATAGGTCCGCGAAAAATGCGAAGGCGACTCGAATCCGCATGCTACGCAAATCGACGTAATCGACATGTCGGTCTGTTGCAGCAATTCACGCGCACGCGTGAGGCGCAACTGCTGATAGAAATGCGTCGGCGTGTCCTTCAGCGACGCGCAGAACAGCCGCTCCAGTTGCCGCCGGGTCACGCCGATTTCCTGCGCGAGCCGGTCCGGCGTGAGCGGCTCCTCCATATGCTGCTCCATCACGCCGATCACCTGAATCAGCTTGCGGTTGTGCACGCCGTAGCGCGCCGCGATCTCCATGCGCTGATGGTCCGAGCGCTGCCGGATACGGCTCACCACGAATTGCTCCGAGACGGCCGAGGCCAACGCGGCGCCATGCTCACGGCCGATCAGGTCGAGCATCATGTCGATCGACGCCGTGCCGCCCGCGCACGTAATTCGCCGCGCGCCGATTTCGAACAGCTCCTGGCTCGCATCGAGCGACGGATAGCGTTCGCGGAATGCCGACAGCGCTTCCCAGTGCACGGTCACACTATCCGCGCCGCCGAGCAGCCCAGCTTCCGCGAGCACGAAGCTGCCGGTGTCGATGCCACCGAGCGTCGCGCCCGCGCGCGCGAGGCGCTTCAGACAATCGCCCAGCTCGCGCGTGTAACACGCGAGCGGCTCGAAGCCCGCGACGACGAAGAGCGTCCGCGCCGCGTCGACGTCGCCGATGGCCGCATCCGCGTTGATTGAAATGCCGTTGCTGGCGGCCACCGGCGCGCCGTCGAGACTCAGAATGCGCCAGCGGTACAAATCGCCGCGAAAGCGGTTCGCCACGCGCAACGGCTCCACCGCCGACATGAAACCGATCGCCGAAAAGCCCGGCAGCAACAGGAACGACATATCTTCGGGCATCGTGCTCGGACTCGATCGGGAGACAAAAACCGCAGGCGGACGCGGGTTCCCGGCGAGCGTAGCAAGCAGCGGCCAAGCCGGCAAGGCACACCAAAATTCGCGGTTGACTCGATGTTGCGTCGCAATGCGAACGGCACAGGTTTTCCCTCATTGTCGCGTGGGAGCAAGAACGGGTCGCTGGCGGTCGCTTTGGCTGGAATATGGGGCATTAACGTTACGTCATTCGTGCAGTTCAGGCATCACATAAGCCGTATCGCATGTCCGGGGGCCGCCTCGCCCCATGTCGTTTGCTCAGGCGAAGCGGCCCGGTTCGAAACACGTTGTCATTCGAGTCAGAAAAGGGAACGTCATGAAGTTGCGCATCAAAGCCCTGCTTGCCCATCTTGCGTGTCTCGCGGCGGCCGTCGGCGCCGCTGTCACCGCGCTGCCCGCCTTCGCCCAGGACCCCGCGGCCTGCCGCGCGGTGCACTTCGCCGATATTGGCTGGACCGACATCACCTCGACCACCGCGCTCGCATCGACCGTGTTCGAGGGACTCGGCTATCAGCCGGTGACGACGGTCGCCTCCGTGCCCATCTCGTTCGCGGGTCTGAAGAGCAAACAGCTCGACGTGTCGCTCGGCTATTGGTGGCCGGTGCAGGAAAAGGCGATCGCACCGTTCGTCGACTCGAAATCTATCCAGGTGCTGCAGCCGCCTAACCTGACCGGCGCCAAGGCGACCTTCGCCGTGCCGAGCTACGAATACGACGCGGGCCTGAAGACTTTCGCCGACATCGCCAAACACCGCGATCAGCTCGACGGCAAGATCTACGGCATCGAGCCCGGCAGCAGCGCGAACGCGGCGATCCTGAAGATGATCGCCAACAATCAGTTCGGCCTCGGCGGCTTCAAGCTGATCGAATCGAGTGAAGCGGGCATGCTGGTCTCGGTCGACCGCGCGATCCGCGAGAAGAAATGGGTGGTCTTTCTCGGCTGGGAGCCGCATCCGATGAACATCCAGATCGACATGAAATACCTCACCGGCAGCGACGGCGTATTCGGTCCGAACGACGGCGAAGCACGCGTTTATACGCTGACGTCCCCCGACTTTCTGACGCGGTGCCCGAACGCGGGCAAGCTCGTGAGCAATCTGCGCTTTTCGACGCAGCTCGAAAACGTGGTGATGCAATCGGTGATGAACAAGGAAAAGCCCGCCGACGCCGCCAAGGCCTATCTGAAGAAGAACCCGCAGGTACTGGACGCCTGGCTTGCCGGCGTGAAGACCTACGACGGCAAGGACGGCTTGCCCGCGGTCAAGGCTTATCTCGGTCTCTGATCACGTCAGTTGCGCAAATCAACCCACAGGAACCAGCTCGCATGAATCATGAAGTCATCGTGACCTGCGCGGTCACCGGCGCAGGCGATACCGTCGGCAAGCACCCGGCCATTCCCGTCACGCCGAAGCAGATTGCCGAGGCCGCCATCGAAGCCGCTAAAGCCGGCGCGACCGTTGCGCATTGCCACGTGCGCGATCCGAAAACCGGACGCGGCAGCCGCGATCCGCAACTGTATCGCGAGGTGGTCGATCGTATTCGCTCGTCGGGCACGGACGTGATCATCAATTTGACGGCCGGCATGGGCGGCGATCTGGAGATCGGTCCAGGCGAAGATCCGATGCGCTTCGGCGCGAACACGGATCTGGTCGGCAGCCTCACGCGCCTCGCGCATGTGGAGGAATTGCTGCCGGAAATCTGCACGCTCGATTGCGGCACACTCAATTTCGGCGACGGCGACTACATCTATGTGTCGACGCCCGCGCAGTTACGGGCCGGCGCACGGCGCATCCAGGAACTCGGCGTCAAGCCCGAACTGGAGATCTTCGATACCGGGCATTTGTGGTTCGCGAAGCAATTGCTCAAGGAAGGCCTGCTCGACGCGCCGCCGCTGTTCCAGATATGCCTCGGCATTCCGTGGGGCGCGCCCGCCGACACCACCACCATGAAAGCAATGGCAGATAACCTGCCGCCCGGCGCGCAATGGGCCGGCTTCGGCATCGGGCGCATGCAGATGCCGATGGTCGCGCAGGCGATGCTGCTCGGCGGCCACGTGCGCGTCGGCCTCGAAGACAACATCTGGCTCGACAAAGGCGTGCCCGCAACGAACGGCACGCTGGTGCAACGTGCGGTGGAAATCATCGAACGGCTCGGCGCACGCGCGCTGACGCCAGCCGAGGGGCGCCGCAAGCTCGGTCTGCCCGCGCGTGGCGAGCGTCAGTTGGAGCGACGCGCGGTGGGACAGTACGCTTGATTCACCCCGCTCGATGCGACTCGCTTCGAAACCGGACAACACACAGGCAAAGGAAACATCAGCAATGGCAGTGATCGTCGATATCAAAACATTCGCGGCAATCGGCGTGGGCGTGATCGGCAGCGGCTGGGTGGCGCGCGCGCTCGCGCACGGACTCGACGTGATTGCGTGGGATCCGGCGCCGGGCGCCGAGAAGCAGTTGCGCGAGAACGTCGCGAACGCGTGGCCGGCGCTGCAGCGCGTAGGGCTGGCCGCGGGTGCGTCGCCTGAGCGATTGCGCTTCGTCGATACGATCGAAGCCTGCGTCGGGCAGGCGGATTTCATTCAGGAAAGCGCGCCTGAGCGTGAGGAATTGAAGCTCTCGCTACACGAACAGATCAGCCGCGCGGCGAAGCCCGATGCGATCATCGCTTCGTCGACGTCGGGCCTTTTGCCGAGCGATTTCTATGCACGGGCGGTGAATCCGCAGCGTTGCATCGTCGGGCATCCGTTCAATCCGGTGTACCTGTTGCCGCTCGTCGAAGTGTTGGGCGGCGAAAGCACCGCGCCAGAAACCATCGACGCCGCGCTGCAGGTGTATCGTGCGCTGTCGATGCGGCCTCTGCGGGTTCGCAAGGAAGTGCCGGGCTTCATCGCCGACCGCCTGCTCGAAGCGCTGTGGCGCGAAGCTTTGCATCTGGTCAACGAAGGAGTGGCGACCACGGGCGAAATCGACGACGCGATCCGCTTCGGCGCGGGCATCCGCTGGTCGTTCATGGGCACGTTCCTGACCTACACGCTGGCGGGCGGCGACGCGGGCATGCGCCACTTCATGCAGCAATTCGGACCCGCGCTGGAGCTGCCCTGGACTAAACTGGTAGCGCCGAAGCTCACAGATGAGCTGATTGACCGCGTTGTTGACGGCACCGCCGAACAGGTCGGGCCGCGCTCGATCAAACAGCTCGAACGTTACCGGGACGATTGCATTACGAGCGTGCTGACGGCGATTGCGGAGGCGAAGGCGCGGCATGGAATGCAGGCGGCTGACTGAGGGCGAGCACGTGGAGGCGCGGAAGAGCCAGAGGCCGCTGAAGGCGCAGATGGCGCGCCATCCGGGCCAAGCTCCGGCTGCGCGCCGTTTTACTTATTAGCCGTACCGCGTCTATCTCGCGAATCCGATGCCGATGCAATGAATCTCTCGCGGCCGCACTCTCGGAACGCCACGGTCGCCGCCTTTGATACGAACAACGGAGACAACTTGCCGATGTCGCAACCCGCTGCCCTACCTTGCTATCGCGACACGGTGCGCGCCGAATGGGTCGATTACAACGGCCATCTGCGCGACGCGTTCTATATGCTGATTTTCAGCTTCGCGACCGACGCCCTGATCGACCTGATCGGCTTACCGGACGCCGTGCGCAAAGAACGCCGGCGCTCGATCTACACGCTCGAAGCGCATATCAACTATCTGCACGAAATCAAGGAAGGTGCGCAGGTGCGCGTCGACATGCGCGTGCTCGCGCACGATGCGAAGCGGCTGCATCTGTACCTCGAGATGTTCGCCGACGATGGCTGCGAACCAGTGGCAGCAGGCGAGCAAATGTTGCTGCACGTGGATACCGGCGGCCCACGCGCCGCCGCGTTCGATCCGGATATCGCGGCGCATGTGCGGGCATTGGCCGACGCGCATGCCGCACTGCCGCCCGCCGCGTTTGCCGGCCGAGTGATCGGCTTGCCCGCGAAGACGAAGCCGAGTGGGAGTGGACATGCTTGAGCCAGAGATGGCCGCGTTCATCGAACGAGCCGCCGCGTTTTTTCCGGGGCATTCGACTTCATTGACGCCGGCTGAGCAGCGCAAAATTTACGACCAGTACGCGGCGGCGGTCACACCCGCGTTGCCCGATGAAGTCGTGACTCAAGACGCCGAGTTCCCCACCGGCGCGGGCCATTCGATCGCGCTGCGGCTGTACCGCAACCGTGCTAGGCATCATGAAGCGGCGCGTGGCGCCGTGCTGTATTTTCACGGCGGCGGCTTCGTGCTCGGCTCGTTGGACAGCCATCAGCTCGTGACCGCACGGCTCGCCGCGGACACCGGTCTCGACGTGATCGCGGTCGACTACCGGCTGGCTCCCGAACATCCCGCGCCGGCCGCGCATGACGATTGCTTGGAGGTCACGCTCGCCGCCTTGGCTGGGCGCTTGCCGTTCGAACTGCGTGCCGGCGCGCCGCTGCAACTGGCGGGCGACAGCGCCGGCGCCACGCTGGCGGCCAGCGTAGCGATGCGGCTGCGCGACGACGCGGTTCAAGGCATAAGCGGCCTCGTGCTGGTTTATCCGATGCTCGGCACCGAGCCGCAGTTGCCCGCGCGCGAGAGCGAAGCACACGCGCCGATGCTCAAGCTAACCGACGTCCATGCGTTCCGCGATCTGTATTGGGGCACCCAGCCGCCCTACCCCGCATGGACGATTCCGCTCGATGCGACGCGCTACGACGGCCTGCCGCCGACGCTCGCGATCGGCGTCGAACACGATCCGCTGAGGGACGACGCGCGCGTGTTCGCCGAGCGTATCAACGCGGCCGGCGGTGAGGCGAAGCTCCAGATCGGCGCCGGACTCGTGCATGGATGCTGGCGCGCCATCGATTCGAGCCCCGGCGTACAGACGCTACACGAGGATGTGTGCCGTTTTCTGTCTGCCCATGCGACGCCGACGTCGTCCGCAGCCGGTCGTTAGCACGGGTTCAGGCCGCCGGATAGTCAGTGGCGACGGCCACCGCTTTCAACCTGTGGGCCTTTCATTGGCCCTGACTCCAGCGAGGCGAACGCACCGGCGTCTTGCGCAGTGCGCGATCAGCGGGCGTATCCGGCGCCGGCAACCGCACGGTGAAGGTCGTGTGCACGCCGCGTATCGAACTGCACTCGATACTCCCGCCCAGCAGCTCCGTCGCGCGACGGCAGAACGCGAGCCCCATGCCCGCACCGCTGCCGTGCCGCTTGGTTGTGAAGAACGCGTCGAAGATATACGGCAGGACGTCGGGCGCGATGCCCGGCCCGGTGTCGCGGAATTGCAGCACGCAGAAGTCCTGATCCTGAACGGCACTGATCGTGATCTCGCCGTCGCCGCCCACGCGAATGGCATGCAACGCGTTTTTCAGCAGATTGAACAGCACGAAAACCACCACCGTATCCGAGCCCGAAAAAGACATGGCGAGGTCGATGGGCTGTACCGTGACAAGCTCGCGCTCGCGGCCGCTGAACGGATACCGCTCCAGCGCCGACATTACGCACTGATGCACCGAATGCCGGCTGAAGTCGCCGCGGTCCAGACGATCGAGCGTGAAAGACGCGAGCGCCATTTCCACCATCGCGCTGGTGCCGGAAACTTCGCGCCGGATCGCCGTCGCCAGCTGACCGATGCGTTCGGACTGTCCGGCCTCGTCGTGATCGTCACACAGCCCGTGCGTGACTGCTGTCCGGTACCCTTTGAACACATGTCCCCACACGCTGGCGATTTCGTCGGCGTGCATGCCGATGGTGGCGAGCGGCGTCGAAATTTCGTGCGCAATGGTCGCCGCCACGGCGTACGGGTGAATCAGGTGATAGCGCACGATGGTGATCGCCAGCAGCCCGAGGCTCAGGCCGATGAACAGGACGCCCGGCGGATAGAACCCGAAGCCGTAGTTGACCGCGTAGTCCATCGCGGCAAACGAATACAAACACAGGCTCGCCAGACACAGATCGAGGCGCCGCCGCGCGTCGCCCTCCGCCTTCTGGCGCGCGGCGAGCAGAAGCTGCGCGCTGCGGCCGGCCAGCAGCACGGTCTGCACCACGTGCAACAGATGCAGCGGCCCGGCGACCGGATAGTAGCCGAAGAAGAAATGCTGATAGCCCGCCACCACTTCGTTGCCCGGCAGCAGGATCGCGAGGACGAAACACAGACCGTACGACGCAAGCAATATCGGCCGCTCGCGGCGCTGCGCCGCCACCTCCGTCACGAAGTGGTAGAACGTTGTCGGCAGAAAAAGAATGAACAGATAGCCGCCCCTGACCAGCAGGTCCGCGGTGTGCGGGTTGTCCGTCTGAAACAGCAGCGTCCATGCGCCTTGCCAGGCGAAGGTCGAGACGCACATCAGGATGAACGGCGTGAACAGACGCGTCGCGCCTTGCGTAATCAGTACGTATAGGCCGAACACCACGAACATCGCGGACACGCAGGCAGTCGGAATGGCGTACATGTGGCTTGACGTCCCGGCAGACTTTAGCGAGTCCGTTCCTTCCGCCATTGCGCGAACGTCATCAGGTCCATGCCCACGTCGGCCCTGTCGATCGGGGTCCAGCAATAAAACACGTCATCCCAGCCCGGAATGGTGCGCGGGGTCAGCGTTCTGACGGTCATGCCGGAGCGATAGGCCAGGTTCGGCCAGAAGATCGGCATCACCTCGCGGACCGCCATTTGCTTCAGAAGATCGGCCGGGCCGTCCTCGTCCGCGACGATTTCGCCCTGCGAGATCCAGTCGTTCTCGGCCCACGCGACGAAAACGCTCGGGTTGCCGGCGCGATCGAACATCAGAATGGCGTCCTGTTCCGGGCGCCAGTAATACTCGACGATACCGTTCGCGGCCACCACCTCGTCGATCACTTTACGCGTTCGCGGGTCGCAATACGTCAGGCCGTTCTCGCCCAACGCGAGCCACCCGCCTTCCGAACAGTGCCTCGCCTTGGCATCCTTCAGGAAATGGGCCAGCCGGTTGGCGGAGTCGGTATCCGTTTTTCTCAGGTATAAATCGACGATTCCCGCATTGAAGGCTTTGACCGCGACGGTTTCGTCCGCGACCCCGGTCAGCAGCACTTTCGCGCAGCGCAGATTGGAGATGGACGAGAGGAATTCCACGCCGTTCATGCCCGGCATGTCGAAATCCACGACCACCGCCGCGACTTCCGCGAAACGGGAGCCGCGGGCCAGAATATCCCGTTCCGCCGCGGTTTCCATGTAGCGCTCAAATCCCGTCTCGCTCACACATGCCGACGCCGGCGCGAACTCCAGCGAATTCTTGCGAGCGTGCTGACGAATGAAGGCGAGCGCGGTTTGAGGCCGCGTAAAAAACAGATTGGTCGCGCTATCCGGAAAGAAACGCCGCAGTGCGTCGAGATAGCTGTCGTTGTCATCCACGAAGACTACCGTCGACGGATGGAGAACAGGTGGTCGAATAAAATTGTTCATATTTTCACGTGGTTCATCACGCCCCCGCTGGAGGACAACCGCGGCAGACCGCCAGCCGTGGGTCACAGCAACCCGCACGACACGATGCAGCGCGGCGGCTCCCCGAGCCTGTGGGAAGCCG
The DNA here is from genome assembly GCF_046028095.1 of Paraburkholderia phytofirmans. Taxonomy (GTDB): domain Bacteria; phylum Pseudomonadota; class Gammaproteobacteria; order Burkholderiales; family Burkholderiaceae; genus Paraburkholderia; species Paraburkholderia phytofirmans_A. The sequence goes on along the minus strand of NZ_JAQQDJ010000003.1, from coordinate 443,437 downwards.
CTGCCTCGGCCATCGGCCGCATGGCAGCGCCATATTTCTGCCGCTTCCGGTTCCCGCATGTTCGCCTATGGAACATTCCGGCGCGCCTCGCACCTGCTTACAGGCAGGATTCTCTCACGCCGGTCGCCAAGGCGGTTTTCCGCTGAACAATATAGTACAGGGCCTTGGCATCGATCGCGCGAAGTCGCCGCGGCGATCAACGGCGGCGCTTATGCGTTCTGGGCAATCCGCGATGAAGGGACGCCTTTTACGGCCGCGACGCCACCTCGTCCAGATGCGCCAGCAAATCCGCCGGATCGTCGTAGACCCGCAACGCGCCGGCGCGCTCGAGTTCCTCCGTGCCGTATCCGCCCGACAGCAAACCCACACCCAGCGCCCGGCAGCGCCGCGCCGCGAGCATGTCCCAGATGCTGTCGCCGACCACCACCGTATGTTCGACCGGTACGCCGAGCCGCCCAGCGGCGGCGATGAACAGATCGGGATCCGGCTTTGCATATTTGACGTCGTCGCGCGTCACGACCACGGCCTTCGCGGGATCGACACCGAGCGCCTCCAGATTGAGCGCCGCCGTCTCCATGCGACCGCTCGTCGCCACTGCCCAAGGCGTCCCGGCTTGCGTCAGCGCGTCGAGCAGCGCCCGCGCGCCCGGCAGCGGACACACCTGCGCGCGCAACCGCTGATAGGCCGCGGCGTGCGCCTGACGAAGACGCTCGACCCGGTCGGCGCTGATTTCGCCGTGCGTTTCCCGCAGAAGCTGATTGGTGAAGAGCCCGCCGCTCATGCCGATCTTGCGGTGAATTCGCCAGACCGACAAGGGAATGCCTTCGCTGTCGAGCGCTTCTTTCCAGGCCAGCACGTGCTGGTAGACGCTGTCGACCAGCGTCCCGTCGAGATCGAAGAGGAAAGAGGTCTGGATTCGCATGGTGTGCTCCTGTTGATGACTGGCTTCGCCAATATGCCATGTCCGGAGTTTGCGGGTCGCGCGATTCCGGCCTCGATTTTCGTCGCCCCTCACGTAGCGTTGGAGTTGATGGCCGGCAGATGGGTCGATGAAACGTCACTGGCGTTCATCCGCGAACGTAGCGCAGCTACTTTAATGCGGCGTGCCCGGACGCGATTTTCGAGCCGCGCTGTTCATGCTAGCCTCTTCGCTTCCAGAAACAGGATGTCGCATGAACACACCTCGATTGCGCCTTCATGGCCTGACCCGGCGACGCACGATCGCGATGCTTGCCTCGGTATTTGCATTCTCGACGGGCGTGAATCACGCTGCCTTCGCGCAGTCTGAGAACACGAGCAGCGTGGAGTATTCCGGTACGGTTGGTGAAGCGAAGGTCGGCATGACGCTCGTTCTGCACGGGAATGCGATAGGCAAAGCGCATTACTTCTACTACCGCTACCTCAAGGACATTGCACTGACCGGTCGACAATCCGGCAGCGATCTGACGCTGCAGGAAGCAAATGGCACTTTCAATCTGCACTTCGTCGGCAATGGATCGAACGGCGACCAACCACTCGATTTTTCCAACAGCGTTGGACTTGCAGGCAATTGGATCGGCGGCGGGAAGACTTTGCCGGTTAAGCTCACTCTCGAAGGCATGTCGTTCGCGGACGCGAATACGGCACACCGCTACGGGATGATCACCGACGAAACGGATGACGTATTCGAAGCACGCGCTCAAGGCTTCTATTTCGCCGCACTGAAGGGCGACTCAAAGCAGGCAGCGCGCTTTGTTCACTTCCCATTGCGGGTGAACTGGAGCGCGACGCATCACGAAATGATAGATTCGGCGAGTCAGCTTGCCGCCAACTGGAATCGCATCTTCACGCCCAAGTATCTTGCGGCGCTACGCGATGTCGTTCCGCATGATATGCCGGTGATCAAGAGCCAATACGCGATGCTCGGTGCCGGGCTCGCGTTCTTTACGGATAAGGGTGTCGAGGTTTTGAACGCGCAACAGTAGGCGTTGCGCACGGTAGAGGACGTCACGGCGCGGGCCACTCTCCCCGTCTTTACGCGCCGCGAGTGCGGGCGGACTTCATGCATACGATCAACTTCGGCGCCCAATGCCCACAGCGTACCGTCACCGCAGTGACCATGAATGCGTAATCGACGCGCCCCCTTCATATCGGTGGCGCGTCGATCTTTTTTAGCGGTGTTGAGCCGCTTATTGAGCTAAGTTACTGGCCCGTGTAACCGAGCGGAACAGTCGCATTGGCCTTGGCAACAGTAGCATTGTTCGACACGATGTACTGCGGCACTTCAGTGAGCGTCAGCGCGACCTGACCGTTGGTGTAGGCCACCGTGCTCACATTGCCGTAACCGTCGATCTTCGTCACATTGCCCGACGTGCCAGCGTTGTCGACCTGAAGCGAGTAGCTAGTGGAATAGGTCTGGCTATACGTGCCGTTGCTCGCCGGCCACTGCGCATTGCTGTGCGTCCACGCGGCGGTCACGACCTTGCCGTTACCCAGCTGCTGGAACCCATACGCAAAGACTCCGGCGGGCGCGCTCTTGATCCGGCCCAGCGTATTCGTGCCGTCGAGAACCCGCGTCATCGTTGCGAAGGCCATCGCTTCAGGCTTCGGCGAAAGGTTCGATGCACCGAATGCGCCTTGTGCGTCGTTCAGGTCGAAGAACGAGCCGTATCCCACTTCGCCCGGATAGTCCGGACCGTAGAACAGCGTCGTGACCTGGGCACCGCCGCCAAGCACGATGATGTGTGCCCGCACGCCGACTGCCGCATGCGCGAACAACTGGTTCTGCGACGGCACATTCGGACCGTAGTTGAGGCCCGGGTCGTAGCTCACGCCGGCTTCCGTGAAGAACAGCTTCATGTTCGGCTTGCCGGCCTGCATGACCGAACGCAGTTGCGCCATCTGGTTGTCGAGCGCGTTGGCCTGGTTCGCCGTGCTCGGATCGGAATCCTGCAGTTCAGGCGGATGAGCCGGGTATGTGCCCGCATTCCAGTAACCGTGCGTTGCGACCGCATCGATGTAATTCCACAGGCCGAGTGCGCCGAACTTCTGCAGATAGCCCGTCGTACAGGTATCGCAATTGGAAGCGAACGGATTGCCGGTGCCCATCACGACCGCGTTCGGATCGGTCGAGTGAATGCCTTCGTAAGCAGCCTTGTACATGGCGACGAAATTCGCGTCGCTATCCGCCCAGCCGAGGCTCGGTTCCCACGTTACCTGATAGTAGTTCTTCTGCTGATTCGGGTAGTTGGCAGCGCGGATCAGGCTCGTATCGGTGCCGACCTTGCTCATGAAGGTCTGGAACTCAGGCATGTTCGACGGCGCGTAATAGCTGTCGTTGAACTGGCCGGTCTTCGAGTCCCACGCCGGCAGTCCGTCCAGACGCACGATACGCATCTGATCAGGATTGGCCTTGTAGAACGGATCGAGGTCGTTCACGTTCGGCGTGTACGTATTGGGGCCGTTGGGTTCCATGGCCGATACCTGACGGTCGTCGATCGTCCACGAGATACCCAGCGCGTGCAAAGCGGCGATGTTGCCGTTGAAGCCCTGCATGCCGAAGCGGTGCTGATCCTGGTGCGCATACGTCACGGTGCCCAGTACCGAACTGAGGCTCGGCAACACACCGAACGTCGCGATGCCGACCGGACGCGTGCCGCTTCTCGGCAACGTGCCGCCGTTCGAACGCAGAGTGGCGGTGAGTGCACCATAGCCGGACCACGTCGACGTACACGGAATCGTGCTGGTTTGTACGCCGGCCTTGACTGCAAAACTGCCTTGCGTCTTGATCGCGCCATTGGAATCCGCGACGGACCAGACGACCGTGTCCGCGCTCGGCGCGTTCGTCGTAATGGCCAGTTTGAACGGGGCGTTGTTCTGGAACACGCGCAGGCCGTCGGTGGTCGGCGTGTCGGCGCTGATCACGCCGTTCGCGGTTCCGCCGGCCGTTTGCGTCGGCGTGCTGCACGACATGGTCGAGCTGCCCGGCGTCGGGGACGGAGTCGGCGCGGGAGTCGGAGTTGGCGTCGGAGTTGGCGTCGGGGTCGGGGTCGGGGTCGGGGTCGGAGTCGGAGTCGGTGTGGGGGTCGGGGTCGGTGTCGGTGTGGGGGTCGGTGTCGGTGTGGGCGTCGGGGTAGGAGCCGGAGTCGGCGTTGCCGCAACCGCCTTAACCCAACAAGACTTGCCATACCCGTACGCGGGGTCCGACTGCGAAACTGCGCCGACATAACAGCCGACGCCGTTGCTGAACGTACGCGGCGCGGTCAACATCACAGACGGCGACGTGGGCGGAACCGCACCGAACACCACCGAGCCCGTTCCGAGGAATGAGCACTTGCCATTCTCCTGCGCGCACAACTTGTATTGCTGTCCTGAGACCGTGATGGTGCTTGCCTGGGCCTGCGCGCTTTCCGCGGCAAACGATGCCAACACTGTTGCTGATGCAACGCCCAATAGTTTCAAGTATCTCGTCATTGTCCGTATGTTTCGCTAAAAGCAGGTTGTCCCCGAGAATTCAGCGAGATCGATCAGTCGTCCCGCCTTGACGTTATTGAGTCCAGAGAGAGGTGAACCTGAGAACGCGCTGACCGCGTTCATTGCTGATGAAGCTTTGATGTGCCGCTATCCGGTGTCGGACGCGCTGCCTTCCGCTCGCATTCCGACTTCACCGACCAGCGGTGTAGGCGAAATGTTTTCCCGGCGTCGGGCCAACATTCTATTTATTACGTCATCCTTACTATTTCATTGCGCTGCGATCATTCGACAATCGCAAACAATGACTACATCGATATCTTCAACAGCGGATATCGAGCGCAACGCGCCCGATGCGTGAAAGATTCGGTCGACGCCGGCAAGAAGAATCCCGCCGATCGCATGACCGGGAGAACGTCACAAGGAGTTAATGCATGCCGCTGACGCGATTCGAACATCTGGCGAGGCTCACACTGACAGGCCAGTGCACCTCAGTTTGATAAACAAATTTCGCACCAATATGCGCGACTTAAAAAATTCAGGATGACGAAAAATTAATCCGGTTTTTTTCGTTCACCGTTGACAGCCAGTTATTGATGTGAACCCGTCGGCTCGACAGTGATCGAGGTCGCCCTCGCCGCGCGAGTCGGGTTCGGAACCCAAAAAACCGCTTGATTCGCCAATTCGCTTCGCTCATGCAAAGCCGCTACCGCAGCGCAGCAACCGTGGGTGTAACTGTTACAGACCCGTCGGCACCCGATCCATGTCGCCGGTATTAGTTACAGAAGCTTTTGGCAGACGAATTATAAACGTTTCATCCGCGTAACGTGCCTAGTTGAAGGGCGATAGGTGATAATTACGAAATATTTCCATAACATCTGCCCAAAGCTTTTCCAAACGGCGCGAAATGGAAAAACCCTGCCTCGTGGAGCACGATAAAACGTAATTCTTTGATTTGTCAGTAGATTATCTAAATTTGTACAGTCCGATTCGCCGATCTCGCAATTTTTATATTGATAATACAAATGCATTCATAATTCTGTCGCCCACCTAATCGCGACGATACGAACAATTCAAATGTAATGTTAAAATAGTGTCGCATCATTTTTACAAGAAATCCAACTCGCTTGAGCAAACAGACGGGCCTCAAAAGTTGAACCTTCGATATCTCTCGTTTACTTCGCATCACGAATTACATTGTCGTTTCGCAACGGCCACCGTCTCTCCCAGCTAACGAAACCGCTGACGAAATTGCTAGGGTTTACTACAAAAAATCTCGGCGGAACATCACTGTAAAAGTGCTCACGTCCGCGTAACCCAGATCATGGGCAACCTGAGCTGCTGGATGGCCGACCGAGAGTTTCGACATGGCTTCGGCGAGACGCAGCTGCTTGTGCCACTGTCCGAAACTCATGCCCGTCTCCTGACGGAAGAGCCGCGCGACAGTGCGTGAACTGGCGCCGATCCGCTCGGCCCAACGCTCGAGCGTGTCGCTATTCGCCGGCTCGGCGATCAGGCTTTCGCAAATACTGCGCAAGCGCGCATGACCCGGTAGCGGCAAGCGCGCCAGATGGGCGACTTCGTCGGCGTCTTCCAGCAGCCGCACGATCAAGGCGGCGCGGCCCTCGCAGGCGTTGTCGGCTTGCGCGTCGAACATGCCGAGGATCGACGCGCGCAGCAGATCGCCAACCGCGATCACGCGGCACTCCTGCTTCTGCGACGCGAGGGAACCAGGTCCGATATACAGCGTGCGCATCGAGACAGCACAAGCGCAAGGCTATCTCGAACGCCTCGACATCGCGCACAAAGTGTCGGTTCGCGACGGCGCGTTCACCACGACCGATCTGTCTACCGGTCAGCGCAAACGGCTCGCGCTGGTGCACGCCTATCTGGAGCGACGTCCAGTGAAGGTGCTCGAAGAGTGGGCCGCGGACCAGGACCCAACTTTCCGCCGGATTTTCTATAGCGAGATCCTGCCGGACCTGAAGCGCCAGGGCAAAACGCTGATCGTGATTTCGCACGACGACCGCTATATCAGCGCAGCCGACCGTTATATCCGGCTGGAAGACGGCCGCATCGTCGAAGAAGTGCGGCCCGTGCGCGTGTCGGGTCACACACCGCCGCGGTCCAATGCGTCATGATGCACCGCGTGCGGCCACGGCTGCGGTCGCAGTCGCGATGGCAGCGGCGCATCAGCCCCACGTCCTACCGCGACGCCGTCGTAAACAACACCGGATCGTTGCGATACAGATCCGGGAACATCCGCTTCAGATCGGTCACTTTCGGCAGATCGTTAATCGCAATGTACGGATAGTCCGGATGCAGCGCTAGGAAGTTCTGGTGATAACTCTCCGCCGGATAAAAGCCCTTGAAGTCCTCGACGCGAGTCACGACTTTCGCTGAGAACACATGGGCGCCATCGAGTTGCGCAATGTAAGACTGCGCGATGCCGCGCTGCGCCGCATTCACCGGAAAAATCGCGGAGCGATATTGCGTACCGTGATCGGGGCCCTGATAGTCCAACTCAGTCGGATTGTGCGCGACCGAGAAGAATATCTGCAGCAAGCGGCCATACGTGATCTGCGTCGGATGGTACGTGATCTGCACCGACTCCGCGTGTCCCGTATCGCCCTCGCTGACGGTTTCGTATTGCGCCGTGGATGCCGCGCCGCCGGTGTAACCCGAGGCAACCTGCTTCACGCCGCGCACATGTTCGAACACGCCTTGCACGCCCCAGAAGCAGCCGCCGGCGAACACCGCCGTTTCGCTATGCGTCGCGGCGGCTTTTTCGTCCTGTACGGGCGCGGGAACCTTGGTGGCGGCTTCGGCGGAATGCGCGACGTGCTGCGCGGCCACGACGCCCAGAGCAACGACGACGAGGCCCATGATTCGTGTGACGGAGAAACGCTTCCGCAGCGACGCTGTGCTGGTGGATATCGTGCGCATAATCAGTCCTTCAGATCAGTAAGAGTTGAGTCGAGCCACTTGCGTCGGCTCAGCCGAACGTGAAAGCAAATGCCTGCACGCCCGGGTCCAGAAACTCGATCGAGAACGTGTGATCCCCGACTTCGCCCGTTTGCCGCACCAGTTGATAGAGACGCTGTCCGGTCACGGTACCGCTGCCATCGGCGGCAACATCGGTGCCGTGCGACGCGCCGGGCGCGGCACCGTCGACGCTCACGCGAAACCGCACCGGCTTGCCGTCCTTGCCCGGACCGAGCACCAGATGCAGGTCGCGTGCATGAAAGCGATATACGATGCGTCCCGCCGGTGCGACAAGCGTGGCGTGCTCCGCGCCCACGTTCCATGCACCGGCGAGGCCCCAGTCGTTGACGCCGGGTTGCGACGGCGCTGCATACGTGTGCGTCTTGTCCGCCACTTCCCCGCCCGGCGACACGAAGTTCTCCGCCCGCTGATAACCGACGTAGGTTTCCGGCGATTGCATATCGGCGTTGTCCGCCGCGGCCTGCACGCCCTGGGCGCCGCCGTTTGCAATACCGATCGCGACCTTCGACGCATTCGCGTGACCCGCTTCGGTCAGCAGTTGCTGGATCACCTTTTCGGATTCCGCGTAATCGCCTTCGCCGAAGTGGTGATAACGGATCTGCCCTTTCGCATCGACGAAATAGTGCGCGGGCCAGTACTGGTTATTCAGCGCGCGCCAGATTGCATAGTTGTTGTCGATCGCGACGGGATAGTCGACACCGAGGTCGTGCGTAGCCTTCTTGACGTTGTCGATATTGCGTTCGAAGGCGAACTCCGGCGCATGCACGCCGATCACGACGAGCCCCTGATCCTTGTACTTCTGCGCCCACGCTTTGACATACGGCAGCGAACGCAGGCAGTTGATGCATGAATAAGTCCAGAAGTCGACCAGCACGACTTTGCCGCGCAAGTCCTGCGTGGTGAGCGGCGGCGAATTCAGCCATTGAACCGCGCCGTTCAGCGGGGGCAGCACGCCTTCCACCGGCAGCGGCGCTGCATCGGCGGCGGCGGCTGCGGCGGCGGCGGCGGCGGCGGCGCGCATCATCGCGCCGCCCTGCGCCGGATTGGCCACGGTGGAATCCGCATCGGCGCCTGCCGCCGATTGCGACGCCGGGTTGGCGCTCACCACCGCGCCGCCGGACGCATCGGCCGGATTGCCGGCGACCGGCGCTTTGTTCGGCGACAGCTTGTCGACGAGCTTCTGCTCGAGTCCGCCAGTCGCAACCGTCGAGACGCGAGCAAGCACGCCGGTGTCGAAACCGAGCGCGATCGCCGCCACGCCGCACAACATCAATGCGCCGATGCCGCGGCGGATCCATTCGCCCGCGCCCAGCGAGCGCTTCATCGCCGTGAACACCTTGCCGCCGATCAGCAGCGCCACCGCCAGCGAAGTCGCCGCGCCGGCCGCGTAGGCCACCAGCAGGAACGTCGTGCCGACGCTCGCACCGCGCAACGCCGCGCCCGTCAGCACAAGACCGAGAATCGGACCGGCGCACGGCGCCCACAACAGGCCGGTGGCAATGCCGAGCAGAAACGATGAACCGGCGCGGACCTGCTGACCATCGGCCTGTGCGAAGTTCGACAGACGATTGCCGACGCTGACGAGCGGCCCCATCAGATGATCGGCGAAACGCGGGAACAGCAGCGTCAGCCCGAAGATCGTCAGCAGTGCGATAGCCACCCAGCGGCCGTACTGGTTAGCCTGCGTGACCCAGCCGCCGCCCACCGCGGCAAGCGTGGCGACGAGAGCGAAGGTCAGCGCCATGCCCGCCAGCAAGGGCAAGCCGCTGCGCACGAAAGGCTGGTCGGCGCGCGCGAAAACGAAGGGCAGCACCGGCAGGATGCACGGGCTGAGAATCGTAAGTGCGCCGCCGAGATAGGCGAGAACGATGAGTAACATGTCAGTTCCGAACGTTCGTATAGGTCGGTTAAAGTGGGCACGCTGGCTCGAGCGGCAGCCGGCGTACAGTTCATTCAAAACCTGATACTGCAGAAAGTGCCCACATCCTAGAGCGCCGCCGGTGTCGAAGTCCTCACGAAAAGTTAAATTAAATGTGATAACTCGCTGCCCGGAAATTTTGCACAATGGCGTCATGGCCGCTTTCCCGGCGGCCGCGCCCGGCCCTTCTCAACCACGCCCCGAACCGCGGCTCAAGCCCACCATGGACAATCCGAAGCGCATCCTGATCGTCGAAGACGACGTCGACATCGCCAACGTGCTGAGCCTGCATTTGCGCGACGAGCGCTATGAAGTCGTGCACAGCGCGGACGGCAATGAAGGGCTGCGCCTGCTGGAGCAAGGCGGCTGGGACGCGCTGATTCTCGATCTGATGCTGCCCGGCGTCGACGGACTGGAAATCTGCCGGCGCGCCCGCGCGATGACGCGCTATACGCCGATCATCATCACCAGCGCGCGGTCGAGCGAAGTACACCGGATTCTCGGCCTCGAACTCGGCGCGGACGACTATCTCGCCAAGCCGTTCTCCGTGCTCGAACTCGTGGCGCGTGTGAAAGCGCTGCTGCGGCGCGTCGACGCGCTGGCGAAAGACTCGAAAATCGAAGCCGGCAGTCTGCGCATCGCCGGATTGTCGATCGATCCGTTGACACGCGAGGCCGCCGTCGACGGCAAGCCGATCGAACTCACGCCGCGCGAATTCGATTTGCTCTATTACTTCGCGCAGCATCCCGGCAAAGTGTTCTCGCGCATGGACCTGCTCAATGCGGTGTGGGGCTATCAGCACGAAGGCTACGAGCACACTGTCAACACTCATATCAACCGGCTGCGCGCGAAGATCGAGGCCGATCCGGCTCAACCCGAGCGCATCCTGACCGTTTGGGGACGCGGCTACAAGCTCGCCGTGCCCGGCGAGCCAGCCGGCGCACCGAAGGACCCATCGTGAATCTGACGCTGACCCAGCGGCTCTCGCTCGTTTTCTCCGTGCTGCTGCTGGCATGCTGCGGCGCGTCGGCCCTCCTGCAGATCCGTTCGAGCGATCTGCACGAGAAGGAAGTCATACAGAGCCTGTCGCGCAATCTCGCCGACCATATCGCTCATGGCAACTCGTTGATGGATGCCAACGGCTTGCGGCCCGATGCGGTCCGGCAACTATTCGGCCAACTGATGAGAGTGAACCCGAGCGTCGAGGTGTACCTGCTCGACAATCAAGGGCACATTAAAGGCGACGACGCGCCCGCGGGACACGTCAAGCGCGAACAGGTGAATCTTGCGCCGATCCGGCAATTCTTTGCGGGAGATGCGTTGCCGATTCTCGGCGACGATCCGCGCAGCGTCGACGGTAAAAAGGTGTTCAGCGCAGCACCGCTGCAGTTGAGCGGACAGCCGCCGTCCGGCTATATCTACGTGGTCCTGCTCGGTGAGGAACACGACGCGCTCGCCGCGCGCGTGGCGGCCAGTTCCGTGCTGCGCACTACCTTGTGGTCGATGGCGCTGGTCGCGCTGCTGGGATTGCTGGCCGGCTTGACCGCATTCGGCCTGATCACGCGGCCGCTGCGGCGCCTGACCGACGCCATGCGCCGCTTCGATGCCGAGGGCGAGCCCGACACCCAGCCGAGCGTGCCGCGTTCGTCACCGGTCGGGCGCCGCGACGAAATCGCCGTGCTCGAAGCGACGTTCGCGCAGATGGCGAACCGCATCGGCGAACAATGGCGCGCGCTGACGCGCCAGGACCAGCAGCGCCGCGAGCTGATCGCCAATATTTCGCACGACCTGCGCACGCCGCTGACCTCGCTGCACGGCTACCTCGAAACGCTTTCACTGAAGTCCGACACGCTCGGCGAAACGGAACGCAAACGCTATCTGGCGATCGCGCTCGCGCAAAGCGTCAAGGTGGGCCGGCTCGCGCAGGCCCTGTTCGAATTGGCCAGACTCGAACACGGCAACGTGCAACCGGCGCTCGAACAGTTCTCGCTGGTCGATCTGGTGCAGGACGTCTTTCAGAAATTCGAATTGCCGGCCGAGGCGCGGCATATTCAGTTGCGCGCGAATATTCCGCAGCGCCTACCGAACGTCAGTGCCGATCTCGGCATGATCGAGCGCGTGCTGACGAATCTGCTCGACAACGCGATCCGCCACACGCCCGCTGAAGGATCGATCGAAGTCGATCTCGCGCATAAGGAAGGCAAAGTGTCGGTCATGGTCAGCGACACAGGTCCGGGCATTCCGCCCGAGCAGCGCGAAGGTCTGTTCGAGCGCCCGTTCAGTTCAGGCGGCGCGCATCGTGGCGGCGGACTGGGGTTGCTGATCGTCCAGCGCATGCTGCAATTGAACCAGAGCCAGATACGTTTGCTCGACACGGCGGGAACGGGCACGACCTTCTGCTTCGAGTTGCCGACGGCCGTCGCCCGGTCGAGCGCCGCCGGCGTCCTCATGTGACGGGCAGCGCCTGCCTCCGCTGCGGGTTGCCGGACTCAGCGGGTCCAGGCTCAGACCAGCAAGTCCTCGTAGAACGCGCCGGCGAAGCTGTGAGATAGACGGCTGCGTGAAGTCCATCGCGGCGGCGATCACATCGAACTTGCGCACTGAACGGTGGCGGATCAGATGATCATCGTCGCCTTCCGAAGCCGCCGGCGTTCCCGCCAGTTGCGTAACTGACCCGCGACAAAGGCACCGATCAATAACGCCAGATACAGCATCAGAATGTTGTGGCGCCATGTATCGAGAGAAAGTTGATGCGCGACCAGCTTCGGGTCGGACTGCAATGGCCCAACGCAGAGTGCGAGGACCGCCTGCTTCATTCGAACAAAACCCACGGCGGACAGCACGGGCAGTCCAACGAGCAGCCCAATCAGATAAGGTTTCGCGCGCCACGCCCCTTCGCGATGACGCATACGCAGCCACAGTCCCAGACAACCATGCACCCAGCCCGGCGCAAGCAGCGCAAGCTGCAAACCTTGCGTGCCGCTGGTGATGAGCGATATCACGATGCGCTCGTAGTTGGGCTCGAAACCGTACAGCGACGAGGCAAGCCGGGTAGATACCACATGACGGATTAGCAGCAGCGGCAGACTCAATCCCGCCCAAAGCCGCACCCACTCAGTGAGTGGCATTTTCCAGTGACGGCGCCCGTAGATCGTTCGCAGCGCCAGCGAAAAATGCAATAGCGACGCGCCGTAAAGAAGCACCGTTCCCGGCGCGCTGCGCCACACCCGCAATGCCAGTGTAAGACCGCGACCCGCAAGATCCAGCGACCAGATTCCGAGCGCGTGATTGATCAGATGCAGGGACAAATAGACCAGCAGCACCACACCGGACACCAGCTGACAGCGGCGCAGCAAAGTATGGACAGCCGATTCCCTCGCAACGCGGCCAGCCATACTTAGCGACCGTCGAAAAGGCACGAGTGGCGCGCGACCCGCCGCTCGCAGCATGTCGGCCGGATATAGCGGCTTCCAAATCGCAATGCGCGTTCGATTCATTTCAGGCCTCGCGTGAGAGGCCGTACCCGCCGCTCGATACCCGTTTTGTGATTCACCGGCGTCCGGCGGATAGCGTCGGCAAATTTCTCTAGTGCCGACAGCGAACCGCACACGCTGTGGTATTCCTCCCGGCCGATCCGGGCGTCGAGGATAACGGCCATTCCCGATTCACGGGCCATATCGATGATGTTCATTTTGCTCACCCCAATTCGTGTCTTCACGCACTGCAAGACGTCGAATCCGACGTGATTATTCCCGCGCTTTTTTCAACGCGCTACCGGGAATAAGACATCCACTCCCCTGGTTTAACCGTTCAGAGCGTGCTGATGCCGGCTCACGTCGAGTTCGAACATTGCGCTCGCATATCGAGGAGTATTGACATGAAACTGACCTCTCTGAACCGTCTCATGGTCCGCGCCGCAGCCGGCGCACTCGTTGCAAGCGCAGCCCTTCTGGCAACGGCAAGCGGCGCCTATGCGCAAACGTCGGCCACGCCCGGCACGCATCAACTCACGCGCGCCGAAGTGCGCCATGAACTCGAGGAGTTGGAAGCCGCCGGATACGATCCGTCTCGCGGCGACGAAAGCGACTATCCCGCCGACATTCAGGAAGCGGAAAGAAAAGTAGCCGCCATGCACGCAGCCCAGCAGAGCGCGCTAAACAACAACCAGCCAGCCATGCAAGACATGCCCATGCATTGATGGCGGTCCGGTGTGTGTGAACCTGTGGACAGCGGGTTCTCCTTTTGAGCGTCGGTCTTTTTCGGATCGACGCTCCTTTTTTTTGCCGCGTTCAACTCAACGCGCGGGGGCTCCTTACACCAAAATCCGTCGGGCCATGATCGTTTGAAATAGAACCTCGCCAGTGTAGAGCCTGTTGTCGTTCAACAGACAGCAGGTTGTTGGACTGTTGGGCTTCTCGCACCACTCAAAGCTTCTCCGCACGCTCCTCAAGCCGGCATGTCCTTTGTTTTCAGCAGGTTGAGCATTTTCAAAGAGGCATGGCACATCATGTGCAGTGTGAGTGTGCGAGCACACAAAAGTGCTCGCACACCCAGGTAATTTTCTCAAGGAGAACGTCATGAAAGACCTGAAGATCCGCGAGTTGCATCGCAACGAAGAAATGACCTCTGCCGACATGGCGCGCGTAGTCGGAGGAAAAGATAAAGAACCGGTCGGCAAGCCGACCCATATCGACGCGATGAATGGCGTCCTCACGTTCGGCGACGGCTCGAAGTGGTCGATGGACCTCAACGGCAAGCTTCATCCGCTTTAAATCGACAAAGCTTGCCTGGTTCTCCGATGAAGCGCCTCGAAGCCGGGCGCTTCACCGGTGACCGGCCGATCAACTCAAGCCATCACATCCGAGTCGAGAGCGAAGTACTCAACGTGCGCCGCACGATCGGCGCGAGCGACGCACCCAACCGCTCGCCCTGACGTTCGTCGATCAGGCTCGTGAGAAGTTTGGAGAAACGCGGCTCTTCGACACCCGACACGATGTACTGCCAGCGATACGCGTCCAGCACCCCGGCCTTCACGCGCGCCTGTTCGTGATCGGCAAACGTGCGCCCAGCATTGGCGAGAAAGTACGCCGCATCCGCCTCGGCTTGCAATTGCAGCAAACCGTCCACCGCACCGATCAATTCGGTCAGGTCGCCAATCGCGGCATCGCGCGCTATCGCATCGAGCTTCGCATCGTCGCGCACCCATTCGAGTTCGTCGATGATCGCGTGCTGCGACTCTTCTTTCCAGTGAAACAGGAACACGTCCTTGAAGAGCGGCGACAGGCTGTCGTCGGTTTCCATGCTCTGGCGATAATGCACTTGCGTCACGATCTCGATGCAGCACGTCAAAGCGAGAATAGCCCACGTCGATTTGCCGAGAACGAAGTTCGCGACGTCATCGGTCGGCGGCATGAAGCGATAACCGGCCGGCATGTCTTCACCGGCCAGCAACTCCAGACGGCGGAATAGTTCCTGATGCTTCAATTCTTCTTCGGTGAAGCGCATTACCGCTTCGAGCGCGATCTGGTCGCCCAGCGCATGATCGCGGCCGACCTCGAGCATCTTCGCGCCGACAAAACGCTCGACCAGCCGGAACATGTTCGCGTAAGTACGGCCCTGCACCTGCGACATCAAACGGCGCTCGTCCGCGTTCAGGAACGGCAGCCGGTCGACTTCCGTGAGACCGTCCGGCAGGAACTTGTGCGCGAGATCGAAACGGCGTCCGCGAATCACGTCGCGGTCGATATCCCAACGGATACGTCGGGACACTTCAATACATCTGGCGTAACGCTGCGACGGCAACTCGGCCTGGGTGGCGTTCATGGCTTTACTCCTCGATGGAAAAGAGATTCGAGCGGCGCAGCGAGAGTTCGCATGGGTCACCGTCTGAATCGAATTTTCCGTATCGAGGTCGTAGCGCGCATGAGGCGGCAGTCCCGGCGGAGAGCCGAATAGCGTGGAGTCGTGCGGTGCGAGGGGGACCTGTGTCCCGGATGGCCAGCCGGGCTAGATAACGTCAGGCCGCGGGCGAATCGAAGCCCGCCTTGCGAGCGAGCACGATGGCCTGCGAACGGTTTTCCACTTCGAGCTTCGCAAAGATGCTCGTGATGTGATTGCGTACCGTCTTTTCGCTGAGCGCGAGCCGCGCGGCAATCTGCGCGTTATCGCGTCCACCCGCAATCAGTTCGACGATGTCGCGCTCACGCGGCGTCAGCGTGGCGAACACGGGATCGATGGCGACGTCGGCCGACAGGAAGTTTCTGATTTCTTCGCGCCAGCGCAGCCACGCCGGCTCCGTATCCAGCAGCAGATGATTCTCGCTTTCGAGCGGCACGAAGCGTGCATCCGGAATCTGTCCCGCGAGCAGGCGGCTTTCTTCGAAGGGCACGCGGGCATCGCCGCTTGCATGCAACACGAGCGTCGGGCACGTGACCTGTTCGAGCAGATCGACGACATCGATCTCATTGAAGACCCGCATGATTCGCGCGGCGTTGCGCGGCGTGGTGGTCATGCGTTCGAGTTCGTTGAACCAGCGGTGCTGCTCGGGCGTGCCGCCGGGGATGAACTGCGTCGTGAAAAATTGCCGGAAGGCCGGGTTCTGTTGACCCCAGCCGAGTTCGGCGAGTTTGACGAGCGTTTCGGCCTCGTCGCGCATTGAGTCGCCGCCGTGCCGCTTGAGCCGGCCGCGCGCATAGCCGCCGTAAAGTATCAGACGCTTCACGCGCTCCGGATGTGCAACCGCATAAGCGACGGAAATCGACGCGCCCTGCGATATCCCGACCAGTGCGAAGCGTTCGACGCCACTCGCGTCGATCACGGCCTCGAGGTCGCGCATCCAGGCTTCGAAAGAAATATCCGCGACGTCGCGATCGGACAGCCCGCAGCCGCGCTGGTCGTAACGCACGAGCGTGTGCTTGCGGCTCAGTTCCTCGATCAGATGACTCCACACAGGACTCTTAAGATCGAGTTCGAGATGGCTCAGCCAGTTTGCAGCCTTGACGATCACCGGACCGGTGCCCGAACTCGCATAGGCGATGCGCACGCCGTCGCTGCTGGTACAGAAACGTATCTGCTGCCGGAGGCTGGGCGGACTAGCGGACATAACGCGCGCAATGGGGTTGTCGGCTCGAAAGGCCGTGAATTGTCGGAGGAAAGAAGAAAGAAAACTCCCGCAATTCGCGCGGGCTGATGTTATGAGCAGCTTTCAACATAGAAAGCCGCCACGATGTAATCAAACACTGCAAACGCCGGACGTCAACGCGAGACGTGCAACGACAGCCACGCAGGCAACCAATACACATGCGCCACTACCACGCCAAGTTTCGTCTTTTCCGAACCTTCGCTTCGCAATTAGCAGGTTTATCCGATCCCAAACCTACCGCAGACTAAAGCTCATCTTCACAACGGACATCGTCCACGTAAGGAAAAAATCATGCGAACCTACCCGCGTAACAGCCCGCAAGCCGCAGCACGCATCGTCGCGCTGGCACTCACTTCTGACGGCCACGTGTGCAGTTCGGAAGAGCGCGTGCTGCAGAGATTGAATATCGCCGGCGAACTCGGTCTCGCGCCCGCGCAATTCGAGCAGATCGTGCAGACGCTGTGCGAAGACCACTCGGTCGCGCATCTGTCGTTCGCGCCGCCGGTGGGCCGTCTCGACCCGGCCATGCTCACGACCTTGATCGACGAGATCGACGATCCTACGTTGCGCCGCAAGGTGATTCGCCTGTGTGTCGCCGTGGCGGTCGCGGACGACTATCTGGCAGACGGCGAAATCGCCCTGCTCGCCGCCATGTTGAATGCGTGGGGGCCCGACCTGATGCCGGCCGCGAGCCGTCACGGTCTGCCGTCGCGCGTCATGCGCGGTTATCAGCGCGCGCCGGCCACCACCTGAGAAGCGAGCCCGTGATGTTGCCCGCGACGCGAACGGATGGCGTGAATCTCCTCGATCACGCCATCGGCGCGGCCGAGCCAGCGCAGGCCTCGCAGCAGCGACAGATCTTCCGCGCCGAGTTCCGCGAGCGGAAACACGCCGAGGCCGCGCGCGGCGAATACGGCCATCAGCGCGCTGTCCTCGAATTCACCGACAATGCGCGGCCGGATGCCCTGCGCGTCGAACCAACGGTCGAGCCGTGCGCGCAAAGCGGCATGCCGGGTCGGCAGAAGCACGGGCACCTCCGCGAGACACTGCGGAAAGCCCGCGCGCGCGGATTTGCGGACGATCTCAGTCGGACCGTACCAGTCGACCGGCGAACCGGCCAGGCGCTGGCTCAGCACGCGCAGGTCGGCATTGTGCGGCGCCGGCTGGCACGCGAGCACCAGATCGAGCCGATGCAGCGCGAGTTCGGACATCAGTTCCGCGTGCTCGCCCTCGTGACATAAAAGCCTGAGCGACGGCGTGCCGAGCACCGGCGCCAGCAGCGCATGCGCCGCGAGCTTCGAAATGCCGTCGGAAAGACCGACGGCGAGCCGCGCCACACCTTCCCCACCGGCCTCGCGCATCTCGTCGAGAAGCGCCTCGCCAAGCTGAAAAATCTGCTCCGCGCGATGGAACGCCGTCTCCCCGGCTTCGGTCATCGTGACGCCGCGCCCCGCTGGCTTCAGCAATTGCCGCCCGATCGATTTCTCCAGCTCCCGCACCTGCGCGCTGATGGTCTGCACCGCCATATCGAGACGTTCGGCCGCACGCGCGAAGCCGCCCTCTTTCACTACTATCCAGAAGTAATACAGATGCCGGTAATTGAGCATGGCGTGACACTTCGAAAAAAACGATATATCGCTCAGAGTATCACTGATTTATCCGAAGCCAGAAGATGGCGATGATGATCGCTAATCCAACGTCACCCGCATTCATTCGCTCACGGACACCATGGACACTCTGCTCACACTCGTTGCCGACCCCGCCGCATGGGCCGCGCTCCTCACGCTGGTCGTGATGGAGATCGTGCTCGGCATCGACAACCTGATCTTCATCTCGATCCTCAGCAACAAGCTGCCGGAAGCGCAACGCGCGCGCACGCAGCGCATCGGCATCATGCTCGCGCTCGTGATGCGGCTCGGCCTGCTCGGCACCGTCGCGTGGATCGCGCAGTTGACCGCGCCGGCTATCACGCTGTTCGGCCACGCGTTTTCGTGGCGCGATCTGATCCTGCTCGGCGGCGGCCTGTTCCTCGTCTGGAAGGCGACGCGCGAGATTCACCACCACGTGACGCATGCCGAAGAGGAACGCAGCAAAGCGGGCAGCACCGTCCAGTTGACCGTGGCGGCCGCGATCGGCCAGATCCTGGTGCTCGATATGGTGTTCTCGGTCGACAGCATCATCACCGCTGTCGGCATGACCGAACACATGCCGATCATGTTCGTCGCGGTGATCAGCGCGGTTCTCGCCATGCTATTCGCCGCACGCCCGCTGTCACGCTTTATCGATCGCAATCCGACCATCGTCACGCTTGCGCTCAGTTTTCTGCTCGTGATCGGTATGACGCTGATTGCGGAAGGTTTCGGTTCGCATGTGCCGAAGGCCTACATCTACGTGGCGATGGCGTTCTCCGCGTTCGTGGAAGCGATGAACATGCTGGTGCGCCGCGCGAAATCGAAGCGCGTGCTCAGCAGCGGGCAATAAGCGAAAAGCGTGTGATGGTTTTTCCCGGATCGGGCAGTCTGCATTCGCCCGGTCCAGCATTCGATGTCTTTCTACTCTTGAGGAGCGATGCCATGAAATGCCCGGTTTGCAAAACCACCGACCTGCTGATGACCGAGCGCCGCTCGATCGAAGTCGATTACTGTCCCGACTGCCGGGGCGTGTGGCTCGATCGCGGCGAACTCGACAAGCTGATCGCGCAGGACACGGCGAATTCAGACGCGCCGCCTGCTCCGCGCTCAAGCTACGATAGCCACGAAGGCCATCGGCAGCGGGATCATTCGTACGACAGCCACCGCGGTTACGACGAGCATCGATCGGGTTATCGGACGCAAAAGAAAAAGCGCTCGCTTTTCGACGTGTTCGATTTCGACTGAGCGCCGTCAGCCATGAGAGAAGACGCGCCGGGAACGTTCCGGCGCATATCGCACTAACGTGCTTTGCCGCGAGCGCTCTTGCCGGTGCTGCCGGCGCGAGGCGCATCTTTACCGGCGGGCGCGGCGCCGCCGTTTATCTGCTCCATCCACGACAAGGCATCGACGTAGGACAGAAACTGCTTGAGGTAGCCCGGCGAAACTTCGCGCATGAGCGAGAGCGCCCGATGCACGAGGCTGCTCGAGTTGAGCGGACCGGCGTTGCCCGGCACCTGTTCCAGCGACTGCCGCATCTGCTTTTCCGTGCGGACTTTCGACCAGACTTCCCTGAAGTAATCGAGCGCGGGCAGTTCGGGATATGAAGCCGCGCGCGGCAAACCGATCGCCGCGGGCACATGATCCTGACTCGCGATGTAGTCGACGAGGCTCTTCAGCGTTGCGTGCTTGGGCTCGTCGGCGCTGTGAGCGGCAGCGTGATCAGCCGGAGATGCCGCGCGTTGTTCGATACGCTTCGCATATGTATCCAGCAGACCGGATAGCCGTTCGTCCAGAATCCTCCGCGCTTCGCCGCTGTGACCGGCCGCGCGTCGTTCGAACGCGTCGATGAAATGGAAGCGGACAGGATCGAGCCGATCGTCGCCGCGCTCGCGCCACGCGTCTAGCGTCGCTCGGGCTCCGCTTGCCAGAGTGTTTTCGCCGTCGTTACTCACGAGGCTTCACCGTTGCAGTCGATGGCCGCGGGACCGGCGCTATTTCCACGCGCCGATTTTTCGCGCGTCCTTGCTCGTCGGTATTTGCACTCACAGGTTGTCCGGAGCCGAACGCAGCCGCAAACAGCGAGGACGCGGGCACGCCATCGTCGATCAGCGCGCGCGTCACCGTCAACGCGCGCTGCGCCGACAATTCCCAGTTGTCGGCGAAACGGCGGTTGCCTTCGCGCAGACGCTGGTCGTCGGTGAAGCCGCTCACCATCAGGATTTCGTCATTGGCGCCGAGATACGCGGACAGCGGCCCGGCCAGACTCTTCAGCAAGTCCCGGCCTTGCGGCTGCAACTGATCGGAGTTCAGCGCGAACAGCACATTGCCGCTGATGCCGATGCGCCCGTTCACGAGCGTCACGCGCCCAGCCGCGAGCGGACCCGCGAGCGCCTGCTCCAGCGTCTTGCGGCGCTGCGTTTCCAGTTGACGCTGCTTGACCTCCTGCTCCAGCTTGCTCGACAGCTCCAGCTGAACGCCGATCACGCCCACGAGGATCAGCACGAAAGCGCCCAGGAGCACCGACATCAGGTCGCCGAAAACCGGCCAGATCGGCGCGACCTGCTCCACGCCGCCGTCGATGTCCTCGCTCATGCCGCTTCAGCTCCCGCCGACGCGCGGCGGCCGGCAAGCTGCTGCAGGTCTTCGACGATCTGCTTCTGCGACATCACGCTCAGATCGATGACTTCCCGCGCCTGCGCCACGTAGTACGCAAGCTGTTCGTCGCTGCGCGCGAGGGATTTGTCGAGCGCGGTTTCGATGCGTTGCAGGTGCGTCACCAGCTTGTCGTTCGACTCGCCGAACACTTGCACGGCAGTGCCGAACGCTTCGCCGAGACTTGCCACTTCGACGGCGCTGCCGGTGACTTGCGCGGCCACCGAGCCCAGCTTGCCGGTTTCGAGTTCGATCTTGTCGGTGAAGCGCGTGCCCACGCGCTCCAGCAAATCCGCCGACGTGGCGACGAGCGCGTCGACCGCCGTGCGCTGCTCGGTGGATGCGTGATTGACGGCGTCGAGCAGGGTTTCCAGCGTTTCCAGCAAGCGGCTGCGCTCCTGCAGCATCGCGGTATCGCGGACCATGCTGTCGGAGAGTTTCTGACGCAGTTCGGCGACGACTTCGGCGGCGGCCTTCGGCGCTTCCGAAGCGGCTTGCACGAGCTGGCCGATCTCGGCGATCGTCTCGCTGGCGTGGGCCTGTGTCTGGGCGGAGATGTCACGCGCGGTTTGCGCCAGCGTCTCGCAAATTTCCTGCTGACGGCTCGCGGTACGTGCGCCCGCTCGTTCCCATTCCGCGCTCAAGGTCTTGGCCATTGCGCCGAGCGCTTCGGTCCAGGCGGCCAGACGCTGCTGATCGCGCGAGGCCAGTTCGGCTTGCAGATTTGCCGCGGCCTTCGGCGCTTCCGCCGCGGCCTGTACGAGCCGGTCGATTTCGGCAATCGTATTGCTGGCGTGCGCCTGCGTTTGGGCCGAAATATCGCGTGCGGTTTGCGCCAGCGCTTCGCAGATTTCCTGCTGACGGCTCGCGGTTTGCGCGCCCGACTGCGCCCATTCCTTGCTCAACGTGGCAGCCATCGCGCCGAGCGTCTCGGTCCATGCCGCCAGACGCTGCTGGTCCCGCGAGGCCAATTCAGCTTGCAGGTTTGCCGCCGCTTTGGGCGCTTCGGCTGCGGCCTCGACGAGCCTGTCGATCTCCGCGATCGTGTTGCTGGCGTGCGCTTGCGTTTGCGCCGAAATATCGCGTGCGGTTTGCGCCAGCGTCTCGCAGATTTCCTGCTGACGGCTCGCGGTTTGCGCGCCCGACTGCTCCCACGCCTTGCTCAGCGTCGCCGACATCGCACCCAGCGCCTCGGTCCAGGCCGCGAGCCGTTGCTCATCCTTCGAAGCCAATTCGGTCTGCAAGTCCGCGTGCGACTGACCCACTCCACGCAGCAGCGACGCCGCGTGCTGCTCGAAAGTCGCGGCGGCCGCCGCCAATGCCTGCTGGTTGTTCGCCGCGAGCTTTTCGCCGGCGCTCTCCTGACGCGCCAGCGCCTCGTTCCAGGCCCGCGAGACGTTGCCCGCCGTGCTTTCCAGCCGCGCTGAAACGCCGTCCAGCAGACCGGCCGAGCGTTGCTCGAACGTGTCGGTGAAGCGATCGAGCGAGGCGCGCAGATGCTGCGCCAGTTCCTCGCTCGAACGCTGATGTCCCGCCAATGCCTTGTTCCAGATATCCGCGACGGTCGTGGTGGTCGTCTCGAAGCCGCTCGCCAGCCCGTCCAGTTGCCGCTGCACGGCGTGCGTGACGGTGTCGTGCAACGCGCTCGTCTCGCGCGCGAGGCCGGCCATCGTGGCTTCCATGACCGGTTGCAGCGCCGCGCCCGCGGCGCGCGTGCTGTCCGCCACGCTCTCCTTCAACGACTGCTCGACCGAACTCGCGAGGCGCGTATAAGCGGCCTCGGCCCTGCCGTGGAAAGCCTCCTGGCTGGCGATCTGCCGCTCGTTCAAGGCGAGGCTCTGTTGCTCGATGGCCGACATCATCGTCTGCAGACGGTCGACCAGCGTGGGCATCACCTCGGACTGACGCTGCAGGAGCCTGAAGGCCTCTTCACGCTGATGACTCTGCGAGTAGATGCGCAGGGTCGTCGCGATCTTCACGTCGAGCATCTGCGCGGCTTGCAGGCGCTCACGCCGGCACAACGCGGACAGCAGCCCAAGCATCGCGGAGCTCGCCACGCCCGCAATCGAGGTGCCGAACGCAAAGCCCAAACCCTTGACAGGCGCGGCGAGCGAAGCGCGGATCGCCTGCAGGTCGGTCGCGCTTTCCAGCGCCATGCCGGTGCCGCGCAAGGTCACCACCATGCCGAGCAACGTGCCGAGCATGCCCAGCAGCACCAGCAAGCCGACCAGGTAAGGCGTGAGTGCCGGACCCGGCAAGGCCACCCGTTCGCCCTCGACGCGCAGGCGCGCCGCGTGGCGCAGGCTCGGATGCAGGGGCTCGAGCCATGTGCCGAGGCTCGGCGGCGGCCCGCTCAGGCCGGCGACCGCCTGCGTCAGCGTGGCGGTGGCCTGGTTGTAGCGGTGCAATTCGAGCGAACCCGCCAGATAGCACACGCCGATCAATAGGGTGACGGCCAGTGCCAGCGGGTTCGAACCGAGGTAGCCGGCAGCGATCCAGCACACAGCGGCCAGACCTGCCAAAAACACAACGAGATCAATACGATATCTGGACATAGTGTCCCAGTTAGCTGGCGCGAAGGGCGGCGAGCAACCCTTCGACCGGTTGTAAACGAATATCCAGTTCGGCAAGCAACACGCTCTGCATGTCCTTGCGGAACACATTCAGCCATGCGCCGGCTGTGAGCGCCGCTGCGTTGCTGGCGACGTTGCTGTCGGCGTCTCCTGCTGTTTCGTCCGACGCTTCGGCGGCAGCAAGCGCCGCCTGCTCGGCCGCGCGCAAGCGCTCGAAGTGCCCGGCCAGCAGCGCGGGTATGGAGGCCAGCAGGTTGCGCTCGCGCTCGCTCAGGGCGCGCTCCATCACCGCGTCAACCACGGCGAGCCGCGCCATGGCGGGTGTTCGGGTGGCCAGCATGCCCCGCAGGCGGCCGCGCAGATTGCCGATCGCCATTTCCATCGACTGCTGGATGGAGAGATAGCGTTGACGGAAAACCGCGTAATCGGCCGCCGGCTCCGCGGGCGCACTCTGCAAAGGCGCATGCGCGGACGCGCGCGCGGGGCCGCGCCGCCTGTCGGCCGCGAACACGCTATCGCCCGTGATGGTCTTCGCCAGCGAACTGCGCGCGCGGACGTACTCCGACTCTTCGGCGCTGCCGAACACGCGGGTGCCGGCGGAAACCGCGGGCGGCTTGCCGTTCAGTACCGAGGACAGCGCAATGGCGTCGGTCCAGCCGAGCCATTGGCTGAGACGGTCCGAGAGCGATTGCCTGGATTCGGGAACATCGACATCCGCGAGGCGTGCCAGTAAGCGAATGAGCGCCGGGCCGCTGAGGGCGGTGCGCGGGGGGGCTTGCAACATACCACCGGAGGCAAAAAAGTCGCCAGTTTACACGCTGTCAGCGCCTGGGCGGCTGCAAGTCGATTTGCGGGCCGTGCGCGAGGCGCATTTTACTTGAGCGGCTCGCTTACAAAAGCGACACACCCTCGCGTGCCAGAAGGTTTTCGCGCATCCACTGCTCCATGCTGCAAACCGCCATGCCGTGCTGCCCGTTGAACGTGCGCTCCTTGTCCCACGACACGCCCGCGCCTTGCGCGAACACCACGCGATACTTCCCCACCGCGCTGTCCGGTTCGCCCGCCAATTCGTCTTGCAACCGCGGCACGCCCCATTCGACGCGGCGTACCTGACGCCCGAGCACCGCATCGATCGTATCCGCCAGTTGCCGGTAAGTCACCGTGTCGCCGGCGACGAACACGACCTCGTCCGCGATACGCGGTTCGGCGAACACGATCTCGACGGTGAGCCTGCCGATGTCGTCGGCCGTGGTGAGCGTGACCGCGTTGTCCCAATTGCCGAGCGCGTGAACCGTGTTCCGCTCCAGGTCCACCACGCCGAAGGAAGGCTCGAACAGAAAGCTCGTGAACATGCCGGTCGACACGATCACCCATTCGGTTCGATCTTGCGCGCGCAACAGATCGCGAACGTCGAGCTGTTCGTCGAACAGATCCTGCGCGCTGCCCCGGCCGATAACGTCGTAGTCCACCCCGAACTGCCACGGGAAATAACGCCCGACGCCGGCCTCGAGCACGGCACGCGCGATCTTCAGCTGCACGCCTTTTCCGCCGACAAACCCCGTGCAGGAGATAACCGTGTCGAAGCGCCGGAACAGCGCGGCGAGCGAGGTCTCGGACTGCCCGGCCAGATCGCCCGGCACGAGTTCGATGGAAAGCGAACGCAGTTCGACGAGGTCCTTCTGTTTGGCGGTATCGCTCGATTGCAGGGTCGACGGCCGCAGCAGCACCGCGACCGAGACGCCAGGCGACGAAGCGGCTCGGCTTGCGAGACTCCGCAACACGGCCATGCCGAGTTCACCGGCGCCGAGAACGAGAATGGATTGAGTGTGCGACATGGTGTGACCTTTACGAAGTTCGGGAAATAGATTCGGTTTTGCGATCCGCTGTCACCGGCAACACGCTGCTGCGTAGTGGTTTCGGACAGACGTCAACCGGACGATCCGGAGTCTAGGCGCGTAAGCCGCTGCCATTGTTCGCTCTCACGGAATTGAGAAAGCAGCCGCCTCGAACCAGCCGGCCCAGGTCGGATAAAGCGAACGACTCCATGTAAGATGAACGCCCGCTTCAACGCGCCTGTGGACGGCGCCGCGCGAACCCGGACAGGTGCCCCGCTCATGGACAAACTTCAAGCGATGACGACCTTCGTGCGCATCGTCGAGGCTCAGAGCTTCAGCAAGGCCGCGGAGACGCTTTCGCTGCCGCGTTCGTCGGTCACTACGATGATCAAGAATCTGGAGCAGGAGCTAGGCGCCGCCCTGCTCCGGCGCAGCACCCGCACGCTCAGCCTGACCGATGCAGGCGAGCGTTACTACGCGTCCTGCCGGGCGATTCTCGCGGAGATCACGCGCGTGGAAAGCGAGTTATCCGCCGATGCAGCGACCCCGCGTGGACGTGTCCGCGCGGACATGCCGGGCGTCATCGGGCGCGCGATGGTGTTGCCGCGGCTGCGCGAATTCGAGCAGCGTTTTCCCGGCATCGAACTCGTGCTCGGTCTGAGCGACCGGCCCGCGGACCTGATATACGACGGCATCGATTGCCTGATCCGCACCGGCGAACTGGCGGATTCGAGCCTGATCGCGCGACGGCTCGGAGAACTGAGCTGGATCACGTGCGCAGCGCCGCGATATTTGAAAGAATATGGCGAGCCCGAAAGCGTGAGCGCGCTCAACGAACACCGTGCGATCAATTACATTTCGAACGCGACCGGCAGGCCGCTCGACTGGCGCTTTCATGTGCAAGGCGAAGATCTCACCATGACCATGACAAGCCGCTTTGCGGTGAATGAAACAGAGGCCTATCTGCAATGCGGCCTCGAAGGATTGGGATTGATTCAGCTATCGGAGTTCGTCGCGCTGCCGTATCTGAAATCAGGGCGTCTAAAAGAAGTGCTCGCCGCTGCGCGATCGTCGGCTGTGCCTGTTTCAATTGTCTATCCGCACGGCCGGAATGCGAGCGGCGCGACCCGAACGTTTGTCGACTGGATCGCGGAACTCTTCGAACAAAGCGACTTCAAGCGAGGCCTATAAGCAGAATGAAATTCGATACCGTTGTGCTCGGGGCGGGCATTGTCGGCGTGTGCATTGCCGTGCATCTGCAGAAACGCGGCCGCCAGGTCGCGCTGGTCGATCGCAAGCTGCCCGGCAACGAGACCTCGTTCGGCAACGCCGGGCTGATCCAGCGCGAAGGCGTCTATCCTTACGCGTTTCCTCGCGGGCTCGGGACGTTGCTGCGCTATGCGCGCAACCAGTCACCCGACGTTCGTTACCATGCCGACGCGATCCTCAAGACTGCGCCATTTCTCTGGCAGTACTGGCGCAACTCTCATCCAGCGCGGCACGCCGCCATTGCGAAGTCGTACGCGACGCTGATCGAGCATTGCGTGAACGAGCACCGCGCGCTCGCCGCCGAGGCTGGCGCGAGCGCGCTGTTACGCCCGATCGGCTGGATGAAAGTGTTTCGCACCGCAGCGGCTCGCGATGCGGAAACCCGGCTCGCCGAACGGTGGCATCGCGAATATGAAGTCGAATTCGAAGCGCTCGACGCCGCCCGCCTGCAACAGCTGGAGCCCGATCTCGACAAGACCTTGCTGGGCGGCCTGCGCTATCCGGAATCCGATTCGGTGAGCGACCCGAACGCGCTCGTCACCGCCTACGCCAGATATTTCGAAGCACTCGGCGGACGCTTTTTTATCGGCGACGCGGATACGCTGCGCGATGGCTGGCAAGTCGACACGGAAGCGGGAACGGTCTCCGCTTCATCCGCGGTCGTGGCGTTGGGGCCGTGGTCGGAGCGAGCGAGTGCGCGCATGGGTTACCGCTTGCCGCTTGCCGTCAAGCGCGGCTATCACATGCACTACGCGCCGCAGGGCAACGCACGCCTGAATCATCCGGTGCTCGACGCAGAGGGCGGCTACCTGCTGGCGCCGATGGCGCGTGGCATCCGCTTGACGACGGGCGCGGAAATCGCGGACCTCGAAGCACCCAAAACACCGACGCAACTCGCGGCGGTCGAACCGGTTGCGCGCACGCTGTTCCCCTTGGGCAAGCGTCTCGACGACGAACCCTGGATGGGCCGGCGTCCCTGTACAGCGGACATGCTGCCGATCATCGGCCCCGCGAAAAAACATGCGGGCTTATGGTTCGCGTTCGGCCACGCGCATCACGGACTGACGCTGGGTCCGGTAACCGGCCGTCTGCTCGCCGAAATGATGACGGGGGAAGCAACGCTCGTAGACCCGCGGCCGTTCAGCGTGGAGCGGTTCGCACGGCACGGTTAGCGCTTCGGGCCGCAATAAAAAACGCCGCGGACAATAACGTCCGCGGCGTTCCTTTTATAGCGACATCAATCGTTCAGGCCGTGACCGCCACTCTACGCGGCGACAGAACCGATACGACGAAACTCACCACGATATTCACCGTCAGCGCGATCAGGCCGATATACACGGGATAGACCGCATCGCCGAGATGCAGCGCGAACACCGGCTTGAGGCCTTGCGAAATCGCCAGCCCGGTTCCGAGCACGATCCCGGCCAGCCAGCCGAGGAACAGGCCCGGCGTGTTCAGACGACGCGTGTACAACGAGAACACGATTGCCGGGAAGATCTGCAGAATCCACACGCCGCCCAGCAATTGCAGGTCGATAGCGTACTGCGTCGGCAGGAACACGATGAACAGCAGCGCGCCGAACTTCACGACCAGCGAGACGATCTTCGCCGTGGAAGCCTCGCCTTCCGGCGAGATATTCGGCGAAACGAGCGGACGCCACAGATTGCGCGTGAACAGATTGGCCGCACCGATCGACATGATCGCCGCGGGCACCAGCGCGCTGATCGCAATCGCCGCCGCCGCGAAGCCGACGAACCACGACGGGAACAGCGTGTTGAACAGCGCCGGCACCATGTCCGAGGCCGACTTCACATGCACGCCGGCCGCAATCGCCATATAGCCGAGCAACGCGATCAGGCCCAGCAGCAGCGTGTACGCCGGCAGGAAGATCGCATTCTTGCGCACCGTATTCGCCGACGATGACGACAGCACCGCCGTCATGGTATGCGGATACATGAACGCCGCCAGCGCCGAGCCCAAAGCCAGCGATGCATACGCGGTGAATTGCGTCGGCTTCAGAATGATGCCGGTTGCGCCACCCTTCGCCTTGAAATACGTATCGGCTGCGTCGAACACATGCGCGTAACCGCCGAGCTTGGCCGGAATCAGCCACACCGCCGCGATCACGACGATGTAGATCATGATGTCCTTGACGAACGCGATCATCGCCGGCGCGCGCAGGCCGCTGGCATACGTATACAGCGCGAGAATCACGAAGGCGACGATCAGCGGCATTTCGCCGGTCACGCCGAGCCCCTTGATCACGACCTGCATGCCCACCAGCTGCAGCGCGATGTATGGCATGGTCGCAACAATGCCGGTGATCGCGATGGCCGCCGGGAACCACTTGCCGCCGTATTCGCCCTGCACGTAGTCCGCCGCCGTGATGTGGTTTTTCGCGTGAGCGATCTTCCACAGTTTCGGCATCACGGCGAACACGAACGGATAGACAATGATCGTATACGGCAAGGCAAAGAAGCCATATGCACCGACCGAATAGACCAGCGCGGGCACGGCGATCACCGTATAGGCGGTATAGAAGTCGCCGCCCACGAGGAACCATGAAATGACCGTGCCGAACTGGCGGCCGCCGAGGCCCCACTCGTGCAATTGGGTCAGGTCGCCCCGTTTCCAGCGCGCGGCAAAGAAGCCGATCACGGTGACGAGGGCGAAGAATGCGATAAAGACGGTCATCGCAACCGGATTCACGGGATTGACGTCGCTCATTTGACACCTCGGTACACGGCGTAAATCAGTAGCGAGGTCAACGGCACCCACAAGAACTGATACCAGTAAAAGAAAGGAAAGCCCGCAAACGACGGACGCGTGTCGTTATAGAACGGCAGCCAGAGCAATGCGATGTACGGGAGCAGCAGGATCAGCCATAGCCATGAACGGCCGGCAGGTTGGGATGTCTCCACAATCATCTCCTAAGTCTATTATTGACACCACGCGCCACGACTCGTGGTCCGGCACGCGGAAACCGGCAGCGGTATAAGTCGGCAAACCGGGGTGCTTATTACGCCGTGCTACGCGCGCGACGGCGGGCGCAGCCGCCTGCAAGGCGCACTGTGCCGTGGGGATGTAGTATTCGCCTTCGTGAGCGTCCTCACAAGCGCGCAACTACGTAAGCGGGCTACGTAGTACTACGTAGCCGGTTAGCGGTTTTTTCAACGATGAAACTCAAAGCCAAGATTGTCCTGCTGGCGATCGTGCCCTTTCTGGCCGCCATCGCGAGCATCGAAGTCGGTGTGCAACGGCAGGCCACTGCGCTCGCCGAGACGCAACACGCGACCACGCAGGCTGCTTATATGGCCAGCAAGGAGATCGAGCTCAAGCATTACGTCGAGCTCGCCACCACCGCGATCGCGCCGCTCTATGACGCCGGCCGGGACAATGCGCGCGACGACGCGACGCTGCGCGCACGCGCGCTCGACGTGCTGCAGAAAATGGACTTCGGCAAGGACGGCTACTTCTTCGTCTACGACATGCACGGCCGTTCGTTGATGCATCCGCGCGAGCCGGACCTCGTCGGGCGCGACCTGTGGGAACTGCGCGACCCGCAAGGCACGCTCACCATTCAGCAACTGCTCGCCGCGGCCTCGCGCGGCGGCGGTTATGTGCGCTACCTGTGGCATCGTCCGTCGACGGGCAAGGTGGCGTCGAAACTCGGCTACGTGGTGCCGCTGGAGCGCTGGGGCTGGATGATCGGCACCGGCATCTATCTCGACGACGTGGACGACACGCTCGCGCATATCGACGAACGCGCGGCCGCCAACATCGATCGTACGATGAAATGGATCGACGCGATCGCCGTGGCCGGACTCGCCGTGATCGCGCTGTGCGCGCTCGTGCTTAACGTCACCGAATATCGCAGCGCGGACGCCAAGCTGAAGCGGCTCGCGCAGCAGGTGGTGGAGTCGCAGGAAAACGAACGGGCGCGCTTGTCGCGTGAACTGCACGACGGCATCAGCCAGATGATGGTCTCCGTGAAGCTGCTGCTCGAATCCGCGCTGGCGCGCTTCGAGCGCAGCGAAGTGCGCGTGCCCGCGGCAGAGGCCGCGCTCACCACCAGTCTCACGCGGCTTGGCGATACGTTGCGCGAAGTGCGGCGCATTTCTCACGCGCTGCGTCCGTCGATGCTGGACGATCTCGGCGTGGCGGCCGCACTGGAACAACTCTCGCGCGAACTCAGCGAGCAGTCGGGCATCGAAATCGGCTTCACGCAGATCGCGCACACTCACGCCGCGGCTTTGCCGGATGCGGTCAACACCGTGCTGTTCCGGATTGCCCAGGAAGCGCTGACGAATATCGTGCGCCATGCGCAAGCGACGAACGCGGCGCTCGCGCTGGAAATTTCGAACGACGCCGTCACGCTGAACATCGCGGACAACGGGCGCGGTTTCGACGTGACGCATGTGTTCGTCGGGCGGCGCTCGGGCGTGGGTCTGCGCAATATGCGCGAACGGCTCGAAGCGCTGGGCGGCACACTGTCGCTCAGTTCACAAGCCGGCCATACGCTCGTCACCGCGCGCGTGCCGCTGGGATCGACCGAGCCGACATTGCCGGCCTTGCAGGAAACCTCATCATGAACGACGCCTCACCCGCTATCGCCCGTCTGATTCTCGTCGACGACCATCCGCTCGTGCGTGACGGTTTGCGCGCGCGGCTCGAAGCGGTGCGCAACCTCGAAGTGGTCGGCGAAGCCGGCAATGCGCAGGAAGCACTCGCCCTCGCCGCGAGCGCGGAACCGCACCTCGTGCTAATGGATGTCGGCATGAACGGAATGAACGGCATCGCGCTGGCCGGCATGTTTCACGAGCGCTTCCCGGCGATTCGCGTGCTCATGCTGTCGATGCACGACAATCTCGAGTACGTGACCCAGGCGGTGCGCGCGGGCGCGAGCGGCTACGTGCTGAAGGACTCGCCTTCCACCGAAATCATCCAGGCAATTGGCGCGGTACTCGAAGGCAAACAGTTTTTCAGCGCGGGACTCGGCGCGCGTCTGATTCAGGCTTCGGCAATGCAGTCACCCGTCGAACGGCTCACGCCGCGCGAGCGCGACATTCTCGACGCGCTTGCGGAAGGTTTATCGAGTAAGCAGATCGCTCAGCGCAACGATCTCTCCGTGCGTACGGTGGAAACGCATCGGTTGAATCTGAAACGCAAGCTCGATATTGAAGGTCAGGCCGAGTTGATCAAGTTCGCAGTGGAGAACCGGCGCACGAAACGGTGAAGACCTACTCAACGCCCAACACCTGGAGCTGACGAGGATGAAACGCACGATCCCTTTGCGGCTAGCGAGTCTGCTGATCTGTTTCGCCGCCACTGCTATTCACGCCTATGCCGAACCGGCGCGCGTCAATCGCGGTCACGACCCGTTCTTTCAGATTTCCAAAGCGATCGGCGATTGTCCGGTTCCATTGGGGCCGCTCGAAACCGAGAAAGAATGGCTCGACGACAGCCATTACCGGATCGAACGGGGCAATAGTTGCTGGGTGGAAGGCCGCTGCCGTTTATCGAACGCCTATCTGTACGACGTGGAAATCGCCGAGGCCGTGCAGCGTCGCCTCACCAACATCAATTTCGCCACGCACTGGCGCGAACAATCGACGCTCTGGCTGACGCTGCAACGCCGTTTCATCTACGTGGAAGGCTGCGTCGCGCCGGGCTTCGACAAGCAGAGCTTCCTCACCGAGCTCGCGAAAACCGCGGACGTCGAGCGGGTGATCGACGATACCGTTACCAATCCGCACGCCGCACAACTTCCCTACAAAACGCTTGCGAATCCGGACAAGCCAGTGCTCGATCCGGGCAACTAGCCACATAAGCCGACGAGCGACAGCAGCGCGCGCGTGATACCCGGTATCACGCTGCAACGCCTATATCGGCAATCGGACATAGCAACGCAGAAATCGAACTTTGGGCGTTCCGGCGTCATTGCTACCATCGGCGACCCGACATATCCGGTCCGCACAACAATGACAACACAACGATCGCAGCGCCCTTCTCTTCGTCTTGGCATGATCGGCGCCGCCGTCGCCAGTCTCGTCGCTCTCGCCTCCTGCGGCGACGACAATCTGCCCGGCCCGACGCCCACACCCGTAGTCGCCCAGAAACGCCCGAACATTCTGTACATCATGGCCGACGACCTCGGCTATTCCGACATTCACGCGTTCGGCGGCGAAATCAACACGCCCAACCTCGACGCGCTGGTGCAATCGGGCCGCATCCTGACGAATCACCATACGGGCACGGTCTGCGCGATCACGCGTTCCATGCTGATTTCCGGCACCGACCACCATCTGGTCGGCGAAGGCACCATGGGTGTGCCGACCGACGAGCGCAAAGGACTGCCGGGTTATGAAGGCTATCTGAACGACCGCGCGCTCTCCGTGGCGCAACTGTTGAAGGACGGCGGTTATCACACGTATATGGCCGGCAAGTGGCATATCGGCTCGGGCATTGTCGGCAGCACGACGGGCGGCGGACAGACGCCGGACCAATGGGGCTTCGAACACAGCTATGCACTGCTCGGCGGCGCCGCGACCAACCACTTCGCGCACGAGCCCGCGAACTCGCAGAACTACACCGAGGACGGCAAATACGTGCAGCCCGGTCAGCCGGGACAACCTGGCGGCGCGGGCGGCAGCCCTGCAGTGTTCTATTCGACCGACTTTTATACGCAGCGCCTGATCTCGTACATCGATTCGAACAAGGGCGACGGCAAACCGTTCTTCGCCTACGCGGCCTACACGTCGCCGCATTGGCCGCTGCAAGTACCCGAACCATATCTGCACAACTACGCCGGCAAATACGACGCCGGTTACGACGCGATCCGCAACGCGCGCATTGCGCGACAAAAAGCGCTCGGCATTATTCCGAACGACTTCGTGCCGTACGGCGGCGCATCGGAAACGCTTGTCGCTACCGCGGCCACCGCGAACAACGGCACGGTGAACGCGAAGTACGTGAGCGCCGTGCATAGCGCGGCGCAAGGCTATACCGACTACGGCCCGGGCACGGTGAACAAGACATGGGCGAGCCTCTCGCCCGCCGAGAAGAAAGCCCAGGCGCGTTATATGGAAATCTACGCGGGCATGGTCGAGAATCTCGATCACAACATCGGCCTGCTGATTCAGCATCTGAAGGATATCGGCGAGTACGACAATACCTTCATCATGTTCCAGTCGGACAACGGCGCGGAAGGCTGGCCGATCGACTCCGGCGCCGATCCGACCGCGACCGACACCGCCAATGCCGCCGATCCGGTTTACTCGGCACTCGGCACCGACAACGGCAAGCAGAACGCGCAACGTCTGCAATACGGCTTGCGCTGGGCCGAAGTGAGCGCCACGCCGTTCGGTCTGACCAAGGGCTATTCGGGCGAAGGCGGCGTATCCACGCCGTTGATCGTTCATCTGCCGGGTGAGACCACGCAAAAGCCGACACTGCGCGACTTCACGCACGTGACCGACAACACCGCGACGTTCCTCGCCGTCGCACAGATCTCGCCGCCCACTCAGGCCGCGCCGCCGCTCATCAATTCGCTGACCGGCGTCGATCAGAACAAGGGCAAGGTGGTCTATAACAACCGCTACGTGTACCCGATCACCGGGCAGTCGCTGCTGCCGCTGTTGAACGATCAGGCGACGAGCGCGGTGCACACCGCATCGTTCGGTGACGAAGCCTATGGCCGCGGCTATCTGCGCAGCGCCGACGGCCGCTGGAAAGCGTTGTGGACGGAACCGCCGCTCGGCCCCGTGGACGGTCACTGGCAACTGTTCGACATGAGCGCCGACCGCGGCGAAACGCAGGACGTGTCGACGCAGAATCCTTCGGTGATCGACGGCCTCGTGCAGCAGTGGAACAACTATATGAGCAGCGTCGGCGGCGTCGAACCGTTGCGTCCGCGCGGTTACTACTGAGCACGCAATGACCGTCAGATTCAAATTGAAGAGCAAGGCGGCGCCGTACGGTGCTTACGCGGCGGTCGCCACAGTTGCGTTCGCCGCCGCTTTTACCGCCGCGACTGCCGCTTCGGCGGTCTTTAGCGGCGGTGCTAAACAAGATGCGTTCGACGCGCTCAACACGTCGCGCCCGTTGGCCGCACTCGGCTCCGAGCAGCAATGCGGGCGCTACGCCGGCTTACCCTCGCGCTGGCGCGACGATCCGAAGGCCGGCATGGTGCATCTGCATGGCGGCGACTTCGTATTCGGCAGCAAGCTCGGTTACGAAGACGAGCGTCCCGCCGGCGACGGCAAGACGCGCGTCGCCGGTTTCTGGATCGATCAGACGGATGTGACGAATGCGCAGTTCGCGGCGTTCGTGAAGGCGACGGGCTACGTCAGCGATTCGGAGCGCCAGGGTGGCGCCGTGGTGTTTCACACACCGACGCGCGACGAGATGAACGCGCGCGATCTCGCGTGGTGGACATGGGTGAAAGGCGCCGCGTGGAATCATCCGACCGGACCCGGCAGCACGCTCGAAGGCCGCCTGAACCAGCCGGTGACGATGGTCACGCAAGCCGACGCGCTTGCCTACGCGCGCTGGCTCGGCCGCGATCTGCCCACCGAGGCCGAGTGGGAATACGCGGGCAAAGCAGGCCGCGAAGGCGCGGACCTCGACACCGCGCCGCGCGACGGACACGGCAAGCCGAGCGCGAATTACTGGCAAGGCGTGTTCCCCGTGCTCAACACGAATGAAGATGGTCACGTCGGTCTCGCGCCCGTCGGCTGCTATGCCGCCAACGACTTCAAGCTGTACGACATGATCGGCAATGCATGGGAATGGACCAAGGATGCCTACACGGGTCCGCACCAGTCGCACACCAACGGCGACACCGCGGCGGTCGCGCCGCTCAGCCGCAAACACGATACGCCTATGGTCATCAAAGGCGGTTCGTTTCTGTGCTCGCGCGACTATTGCGTGCGCTATCGGGCGGCGTCGCGCGAACAGCAGGAAGCGGATTTGCCGGCGTCGCACATCGGTTTTCGCACGGTGTTGAGGGACGCGTCATGAAAGCTCGGCGATTCGCGACGACGGCGCTGCTGGTTGCTGCTTCGATGGTTCAGCACGTGCAAGCCGCCGCGCCGCAAGTCATCAAAGTGGGGGTGAGTGCGGGCGCGCATGCCGAGATCATGGACGAAGTGCGCCGCGTCGCGGCCAGTCGCGGACTCACGCTCGATGTGGTCGTATTCGATCAGCCCCAACGTATCGACGCCGCGCTCGCCGCGAAGCAGATCGATGCGGCGAGTTTCGAAGACGAGCCACGCTTCGACGCACAGCGCAAACAGCGCGGCTTTGCATTGACGAGCGTCGCCACCACCGTGACGTTTCCCATCGCCTTGTACTCGCGCAAACTGACGAATCTCGGCCAGTTGCAACGCGGCGCGACGATTGCGATCCCCAACGACGCTGAAGGCACCGCACGCGCCCTGATCCTGCTGCAGAACTTCACGCTGTTGACCTTCAGGGACACGACCGGCCTTCACGCGACGCTCGCAGACATCACGAGCAACCGGTTGAATCTGCAGATCCGCCAGGTGCCGCGCGCACGTCTGTTCGACACGTTGAACAGCGTGGCCTTCGCCGTGATCGATAGCGACGATGCGGCGCGCGCGGGTCTTTACCCGGCGCGCGACAGCCTCGGCCTCGAAGACGCGCGCTCGCCCTACGCCAACGTGTTGACGGTGCGAAATGCCGACCGCACTCAGCCTTGGGTTGCGCAACTGGTGGCCGCTTATCATTCGGACGACGTCGCGCATTTCATTCTGACGCGCTATCAGGACTCGGTGCGCCGGCCGTGGTGAACGCTTTCTCGTTCGCGTGCACGGCGTGCGGCAAATGCTGCAATAGTCCGCCGGCCATGGCTCTACCGGAGTTGTTTCGGCATCGCGACCGGTTCATCGGTTGTATTGCAATCGGCCGCGTGCCGCGCAGGCGTTTGGGTGAGCGAGTGCGCGTCGGCCGGCATGAAGCCGTGCTTGACGAGGCCGATATCGCCGCCTTCGATTCGCTCGCGGACACGTTGCTCTATCGAGCCAACGACACTTTCAGCATCATGACGCAGGGCTACGATTACCCTTCGCTGGCACGCTGCCCCGCCCTCGCTGACGACGGACGCTGCGCCATTCATCTGAACGGCAAGCCGGTCACGTGCGAAGTGGTGCCGCTCGATCCGCTCGTGCCGGATGCGCTGCAACATCTGGTTCTCGCCGGTCGAAATCAGAGCGCCTCGTACCTCGGCGCCGATTGCATTCAGGAAGGTGAACGCCCGGACGCCGCACTAATGACCGCGGAAGGCGAGATAAGAGACGCGAATGCGAGGGACGCTTTGGCGCGTCGCCGCAGCGCGCTCGAAAGAGAACGGGAAGTGTGGGGCCGTGCCGTATTCGAATCGCTGCGCAAAGACCTGTTCGACTCGCCCGCCGCGTTGGCGCGCATTCCGGCCGGCGGCTTTCTGACGATCTCGATCGTGCCGGCGCTATTGGCCGTGGCGAGTACTTCCGCAGGTTGCCGACAGTTATGCCTCGACTATATCGACAGTCAACTCGCGCTGATCGACCGCAGTATCGAGCAAGCGCTTTTGCGACGCCGCCTGGATGATCGTCCAGTGACACAGGAATTGCGCGGGTTCGCACAGGCGTATCAACGTGCAAAAGCAATTCTCGGCACACCGCTTCCTGCTATGGAAGTGGAGAGCAGCGCGCCCTCTTCTCTATCACCTATCGAAGCCTATCTCTCTGGCGCACATCGATAATCAGAAGATTCGTCAGAGCTGCGTATCCAGCAGCGGGACAAACTTTTCGATCAGCTTTTCCGTAAACGGCCGATGCATCCATGCTTCGAGCGTGATCTGTTGCGACTTCTTTATATCGTCGGCGAAAACAGCGGTTTGCTGCCTGGCGAAGTCACGGTCGTAGATGTTCAGATTCGCTTCGTCGTTGAGCTTGAACGAACGGTTATCGAAATTGGTCGAGCCGACTGACACCAGGTATTCGTCCACTACCAGCAATTTGCAGTGAAACATGGTCGGCTGATACTCGTACATTTCCACCCCGGCTTTGAGCAGATCGCCCCAGCACGCGCGCGATGCTTCCCGCACGGTATGCGTGTCGATCCGTTTTCCAGGCATGATGATCTGCACTTTCACGCCGCGTTTCGCCGCCTCGACGATTGCGTTGATGGTCAGCTTGTCGGGAACGAAATAGGCACTCGCCAGATGAATGGAATGCGTGGCCGCCGTGATCGCCATCAAATACATTAGCTGCATGTCGTCGCTGCCGCCAGAGGGCGAACTGCTGAACATATGCGCGAGACCGTCGCCCATTGGCTCGACATCGGGAAAATAATCGGGACCGTGCAGCACATTGCCGGTTGCCTTGACCCAGTTGTCCATGAATACGGCCTGCATATGTCCGACCACCGGGCCCTCCACGCGGAAATGCGTATCGCGCCAATGCTTTTCATTCTGCGCGTGGCCCGTCCACTCCGGCGCGATACCCACACCGCCCGTAAAACCGATACGCCCGTCGATCACCAACAGCTTGCGGTGCGTGCGATCGTTCATGCGGCCCAGACCCGTCCAATGGGGCTTGTGATACTGAATCACTTCCGCCCCGGCATCGCGAAGCAGATTCAAATAGCGCTTGTCCATTTTCGACGAGCCGACCCAGTCGAGCAGCACGTGCACCGCAATGCCCTCGCGCGCTTTATCCGCGAGTGCCTGCGCGATCTGTTCGCCAATCTCGCCAGACCAATAGATAAAGGTTTCAAATGTGATCGTTCGACGTGCGGAACGGATGCCTTCCAGCATCGAAGGAAAAATGTGGTCGCCGTTCAGCAGCATCTCGAAGCGATTGCCCGCAATAACCGGCGGCCCGAGCAGCAAACCCATTGAGCGAAGGAATTGCGGATCGTCGCTCGCGTAAAGGCGATCGATCTTATGCTCGATCTTCTTCTCGCCGCTCGACAAATTGGAAATCACCAGGATGATGACGAGCGTGACGAAAGCGGTAATCGGAATCGTCAGCATGCGTAGCCTCGATGCTAATAGGCGGGACGCGTTGCATGCGCGTCCTGCGGTTGACGAACACTCCGGACCTCGGCCCGGCTTTTACGACTAACGCAGGACGCACGGCGCGTGCCCATTGCAGGCCCGCACCTTGCTACTCAATGTCTTTACCTGACCAGCGAGAACGCTTCCCGGCTGGCTATTTCACCCGCGCCATAGACACCGACCACCGTATAGTCCGACGCCACGCATTCGAAAGTGGATGCCTGAAACGTGATGACGAAATGGCGCAGCGCGGGTCCCGTCGATGCCACCGCCGCAAGCTCGCTGGCCAGCGACGAATTCATGACTTCATGAACCGAATAGCCGGTGAGACCTTGCGACGCGAGCGGGTGAATCTCGAGATCGCTGTCGCCGGGCGGACCCAGACGATGAAATACGGTGTCCGGAAATAGCACCGCGCAAAATGGATCGTCGTCGGGATCGAATGGTCCGAACCTTTCAAAGTCGGACTCCGCAATCGGATAAGAGAGAATGACCCGGCGGTCACTCGCGACGATAAAGGGTTCGGCGGCATCTTCTGCCGGATGAGGAACGGAGTCCAGCAGGACGACCTGGTCTTCCTGCTGGGTTGAATCAGGCGTACGGGTCATCTACTTTACGACTCGGTTGCGCTCATGCGGCGGCTGACGCCGGCGCGGCTGGCGACGTGGCCGGGGCACTCGTCGCGACAGCTTTTTTGGCTGCGGCCTTTCGAACCGGAGCTTTCCTGGCTGCCTTGGCCACGGCACTCTTCTTAGCCGCCGGCTTTGCGGCGCCTTTCTTTGCCGCTACTTTTCTGGTTGCCGCGGTGGCTTTCTTTGCAACCGTCTTTTTCGCCGCGCCTGCTTTCTTTGCCACGACTTTTTTTGCTGCGGCTTTCTTGCTCACCACACCGCCAGTTGCCGCCGACTTCACTTTTCCGGCCTTCTTCGCGGCTTTGTGACCCGCATCCGCCACGGTTGCCGAGGCGCTATCGATCAGGAATCTGGTACGGTCCTTGACGGTGGCAAGCCATGCCGGCGCCGGGCCGCGGCCGCTCCACGTCGCGCCTGTTTTCGGATTGATGTACTTGGGCGGTTGCGCGCCTTTCGGCTGACCTTTGCCGCCTTTCGCATGGGTGACAGCTGCCTTTGCCGCCGACTTCAGTTCGCTCGCGCCTTCGATCAGGAACTGTGTGCGGTCTTTCACGCTGGCAATCCAACCCGGTGCGCGGCCGTGGCCCGTCCAGGTCGCGCCGGTTTTATGGTCGCGGTACTTTGCCACTGCCTTACCGGAACTCACGGCTTTCGCCTTGCCGCCGCCATTCAAGCCTCTCGCGGCGCGCCGGGCTTTTGCCTTGGCTTCGATATCCGCGGTAGTCAGGCCATGCTTGAGCATCAGGTCACGAATCTGGTCGACCGCGACTTGCGCTTTCCTGGCCAGAAGAACATCAGCTTGCGCCTGAAGCTTTTTAAGCTTTGCTTGGATTTGCTCTAACGTGGGCATTTGATTGCTCCTTATGTGGTAATCGATCGAACTATGCCACGAATGACGCGAGAAAGGCAGATTGGCGTGGCTATAAAAACACGACTCCGAGTCGATCATGCATCCGGTGGAGTACGAACTTTTTGGGTTCTTTACTACGTCGCCACACTTTTCTGGCTTTTTTCTTTGCCACTCTCCCTTTCCTTTTACTGTCTTTCCAATTCCTGGGCCGGCCTTGCAATTCCCCGTCGGCGGCTGCGACAGCATTCCGTCGCACTGGAAGGCGGCCGCCGTACATTGCGGCATGAGCCGCTTCTACTATAGGCAAGCATTAGAAGATTCAAAGGCCAGTAGTACATTTTTTATTGCCTGAGTACGTTTGCGCGTCTACTAGCTCTGATAAAAACACTTTTTCAGCTCCAAGATCCTGGCTTTCCAGAGACGCAATGCGCCAGCCGGCATCTTCGTAACCCCGCGTTACCAATCTCGCAGCGCTGTTTCACCTGTGTCCGGACCGCCCTTCTACACTCCAAACCGCAACTCGATGCAAAGCTCTGGAAAACCCGCAAGGGTGAAAGCTGAGGCAATCGGATGCATCGCACTTCGATATGCAAGGAGAAGGCAAATGAACAAGAAGATCATCGGCGCGGTATTCGGTCTGGCAGTGCTGGCGGTATCGTCGGCAGCTTCGGCACACGTGGATGTGGCTGTCGGTGTCGGCATTCCAGTCGGCGTGGTTGCACCGCCGCCTGTTTATGTCGCGCGGAGTCCGGCTCCGGTGCCGGTTGTTTACGGCGGCTACGACGACTGGCGCGCACGCGAATGGCGCGAACGCCGTGAATGGCGGGAACGCGAATGGCGCCGTGAGCATTGGCGCGAACATGAATGGCGGGAACGCCACTGGAATGGCTATTGAAATGACGCCGTATAGCGCCATGTCAGAACCCCTTTCCAATTGCACGGTACATTTCAGATGAAAGCTGGTTACATCAGAGCCGCCCTCGCGGCGGTGGCGCTCACTTCAGCAGCGGTCGGCACGGCAAACGCGGCCGGCTGCATGAAGGGAGCAGTTGTAGGCGGAGTGGCGGGACACTATGCCGGCCATCACGCGGTGGTCGGCGCGGTCGGCGGCTGTCTGGTCGGGCGGCATATGGCCAGAAAGCATGCGGAAGAACAGGCTGCGCAACGCCAGCAAGCCAGAGTGGAATAACCCAGGTTCGGGGGCGCACGCGCCCCGTTCAGGCGATTCGCAATCCGTGCGTCGGCAGAATCTCCTGGGTGGTCACGAAGCGGTGCTGTTTGACCGCGTCGTGAAACAGACGGTAATCGCTTTTCTCAAAAGCGTCCGTCCATTCGGGCTTGTCGCCGGTATCGTCGTCGAACTTCAAACCGGTGGCCTGGTACTTCCAGGAGCCGGGACCTTTTGGCACATAGTCCGGAATCGACTCTTTCAAACCCGGAATACCGCCCGCCTTCACGACGCGGCAAATGTGCCGCAAGCGATCGTTGTCGTCCTCCAGCCGGTTCGTATTGAGCAGGTTCGTGAGCACGTCTGTCACATCGCCCGGCAAGCCGGGCAGGTTCTCGAAGTCTTGCCGCCCCGCCAGATAGGCGCGCACCGCGCGGCACGCCATCTCGGCCGCTTGCACGAATTCCGGCAGGTTGTGTCGTTGGACAAACTCGTTTCTACCGTCGATGTAATGCCATTTCGCCCACGGCTGGTCAGGATAGTGCAAGGCAGCGCCGTGACCGACGGGCAGCGCAACGGTCAGCACATCCTCCTCGATATGTTCGATCAGATGTTCGCTGGCGAGTCTGAGTTTGGCGAACCAGCCTTTGCGGGTGCAGTCCTGAGCCTCCAGTAGATGAACCCGATTCCACGGACTTTCGATCCCGGCGAACCCCTGATGCGCCCATGTATCGACATACGTGTGAAGCGTCACGCCCAGCCGATGCAGTCCCGTTTCGGTGTTCCGGCGCAGGATCGCGCGCCGCACCACCTCGCGCGCGACCGCGCTATCCGGCCGGCACACGGCCTTTTCGTGCAACGTCGAGCCCTCGGCCGCCGGCAGAAAATGAAAGGGCGTCCACACCAGACGGTTCTTGTCGTCCTCGGTGGTGGCGTAATCGAACAACTTGTGCGCGGTGGCGAAACGTTCGAATGTCTCGCCGCCCTTGAAGCGCAATATGCCCGCGGTCGTCGCATCGTCCACATATTGGCAGGCGTGCGCCACGGTGATCGCGTCGCCGGCCGGCATCCCGGCCACGCGGGCTGCGATATAGACGACACCATAATGAAAGTCGATATTCATGGCTGGCGCTCCTGAAGCGCGACGAATGACGACGGGGGATTCTGGACTGAGCGGCGAGGTGGATGCCGCGTCGGCGCGTGAGTAGATAGTAGACGACCGAACGCGCCGGGACTTTAAAAAACTCACCGCCCTGTTTCAAGCTTCAAGCCGAGTCCGGTACGCGCGCGCGCCGCGCTGCTAAATAGACTTGCGACAATCTTTCCGCTTTTATTATTTGCACTGTCCGGCGGCTCAGCTATGCTGTGTGCCATTGGAAACCATTCGTAATGCGAAAAAGCATAACCGGGCCGCACGACTCTCCAGTCCAAACCTTCGGGCAGTACAGGCTA
The DNA here is from genome assembly GCF_046028095.1 of Paraburkholderia phytofirmans. GTDB lineage: Bacteria > Pseudomonadota > Gammaproteobacteria > Burkholderiales > Burkholderiaceae > Paraburkholderia > Paraburkholderia phytofirmans_A. Next base: position 400,800 of record NZ_JAQQDJ010000003.1, on the reverse strand, counting down.
ACGCAAAAGGATAATTGCCGTGAAACTAGACAATTGGAAAGAAGGCGCCAGTCCGGAACGGCGCAAGCTGATACGTAGCAAGCTTCACGTCTTGCTGGCCACGATCGGCACGCTGGCGTCCGTGGTGGGGATCTGCGTGGCCATTAATGGTGGACTGGAATTCAATCGCACCAAAGTTTTCATCGGAGTCGGCATTACCGTCGTCTCCACCATCGTTTATATCTCGATGCTTTTCGCGCCGGCAGAGTGAGATCCGGTGTTCTGCGCGCTTGCGCATAGGCACCGCCATCGAACGGGTCGTTAAGATAGGTGGGTAATTTTCAGGCGGCTATTCCAACGCGAGTTCAGATACTCGAGCGCGAGCCGCCGGTGGCAATGGTGTGGTAAATGTTCACTGCAAAGCAGGCAAGCCGAGCGGAATAGATCGACATCCAGATTGCTTTCCACCCGGCGACGGGCAATCAACTCGACGTAAGCCGCCGAGTACTCGTCCCACGTCAGTTCGTTCGCTTTGTAGCGCTTGAACGAGTCGGGCTCCGGAGCCAGCTCGGGCATTTGCTGGTAAGCAGCGCCGCACAATTTGTCGAGAAAGAACGGCAGATCCTGTTTCTTCGCGAAGCCGGCCAGTTGCGACGTGTTGCTCAGGCGAACGTCGAGCACCGTCCGCACCTGGGCGTTTTTCAGCAGATCGAAAAATTCCTGAGCCGTCTTGCCGGTAAATCCGATGCTGGCGACCTGCACGGCATTGTTTTCGCGTTTCATTGCGGGGGTACCTGGCAGTGGGCAGACGCAGTGCCCGGAAAAAGAAAAGCCCCGCTGCGAAATTCGGAGCGGGGCTCAGTCTCAGTTCACGTCGCGCTGTTTACTTGACGATGCCGACCAGTTCGACCTCGAAGGTCAGGTCGCTATTCGGCGGAATCACGCCGACACCGCGATCGCCGTAAGCGGTCGCTGCCGGGCAGGTCAGTTTGGCCTTGCCGCCCACCTTCATCTTCTGCACGCCTTGCGTCCAGCACGGAATCACGCGATTCAGCGGAAACGTGGCCGGGCCGCCGTGTTTCGCCGAGCTATCGAACTCGGTACCGTTGGCGAGCGTGCCGCGGTAGTTGACCTTCACGACATCTTCAGCGGCCGGTTGGGCGCCTGTGCCTTGCGTCAGATGTTCGACCACGACGCCGGAAGGCAGTTTTTCGGTGGTGGGCGCGGCGGCCATTGCCGTCGAAGACAGAAGAGCTGCTGCGACCAATGCAACGATAGATTTCAAAGCGAGTCTCCAGATGGGTAGTGCGCCTCATTGTAACGGATCGTATGGGTCGCCTCGCCACGCGCGCGGAAGTCCGCGAGCATCGTCTCGCGTTCGCGGACGTCGGCCAGCACGGCCGGATCGAGTAGCGCGGTAATCACTTCTTCGCGCTCGCGGCTCGCTTGCGCCATGACATCGCCAGACGGACTCCAGATCGCGCTCGCGCCGCACGTGGCCCAGCCGCCGGTTGTGCCGACGTGATTCGACAACAATGCATACATCGTGTTGTCGAAGGCGCGCGCGGGAAACCAGATGCGCGACTGGTGGTAGCCGGTCTTCACGCTGAAGAGTGCGCTCACCAGATATGCGTGTGCGCCGTTGAGCGCCGCATGCCGCGCATGCTCCGCAAAACCCGAGTCGTAGCACACGCCGAGTGCGAGGCGCCATCCGTCGAGTTCAAGCATGCGGCCTTGCGTGCCCGAGCGATAGATCTTTGTCTCGCTGTTGTACAGGTATTGCTTGTGATACGAATCGAGTTGCGCGCCGGAACGGCTGAATACGAGCGAAGAGATATGCAGGCCGCGCTCGCCGCGCGTCGCCGCACCGACGATGACGGCGATTTCACGCTGCCGGCAGATGTCCCGAATCGGTTCGAGCCGCGCGTCGTGTGCATCGAAAGCGTATTTCGCGGGATCGCCGGCGATCAGGTCGGGTTCGTAACCGGTCAGGAATTTCTCGGGAAAAACCACCAGTTTTGCACCGGCGTCGGCGGCCAGAGCGGTCAATTCGACCGTTCTGGCGATGTTGGCCGTGACATCGCCGCACACCGGTTGAGCTTGCGCAGCCGCGATTCGCAGTGAGGATTGCGGCAGCAATGACTGTGTGTGATTCAACATGCGCTCCGTGATGCAAGGACTGTTGCAATGTAGTCGCGCGCTTTCAACCCTTGAGTTGAGAGGCAAGCGAAGCCCCGGCATTTAAACACGAGCGGCACGCGGCACGTAAGTGCGAAGATGCGTGGTGAACCACCTTGGCGGTTTAGCGGTCCACATAAGTAATCCCCTCCTTTGAGTTGTTCGCCGACACGCGAATCCAATGCTAACGAGCGCTTTCGATGACCGAGCCGGCTGACTCCGACGAGACTACAGTCCCTGCCCCTTCTGCTGTGCCGGAGCGACGCCGCGCACCCAGGCCGCGCCGGATTCCGCGCAGCCGCGAGCAGCAGGCGCGGCTCGACGCGCGCGAACCGGCCTTCGAGCCGCTGCCGTTTTCCATCGACGAAACCGCTGCACAGCGCCCGTTTGCCGAGAAACTCGGCGAGTGGTTCGCGGCGCGCCGTTGGCAGCCATTCGAATTTCAACGCGAGGTCTGGCAGGAAATCGGCCGCGGCGCGAGCGGTTTGCTGCACGCGACGACCGGCGCCGGTAAGACATGGGCCGTCTGGTTCGGCGCACTGGCCGCTTTCGCAACCACGCAAGGTGCACGAAAACGCAGCACGCCCCGTACGCAGCCCGAGCCGCTCACCGTGCTATGGATCACGCCGATGCGCGCGCTCGCCGCGGACACCGCGCGCGCATTGCAAAGCTCGGCGGCGGAACTGGCCGTGCCGTGGAGCGTGGGATTGCGCACTGGCGACACGTCATCGGCCGAGCGCGCGCGGCAGAACCGGCGCATGCCGTCTGCACTGGTCACGACACCGGAAAGTCTCTCGCTCATCCTCACTCGCCCCGATGCACACGATGTGCTTGCACACGTGCGGCTCGTGATCGTCGACGAATGGCATGAGCTGCTCGGCAACAAGCGCGGCACGCAGACGCAACTCGCGCTCGCTCGTCTCGCGCACTGGCGGCCCGAATTGCAGGTATGGGGCTTGTCGGCGACGCTCGGCAACCTGTCCTTCGCCGGCGATGTGTTGCTCGCGCCCGTGAAGACGCCACGCGTGAGCGTGCATGGCGCGCTGCCGAAAGCACTGATCGTCGATACGGTGATTCCTGAAACTATCGAACGGTTTCCGTGGGGCGGCCATGTGGGCATGCGCCAGGTCGGCGCCGTGGCCGAGGCGATCGGCGAGGCTCAGACCTCGCTCGTGTTTACCAATACACGCTCGCAATGCGAAGTCTGGTATCAGGCGCTGCTCGAAGCGCGGCCCGAATGGGCCGGCCTGATCGCGCTGCATCACGGCTCGCTCGATCAGGAAGTGCGCGAATGGGTCGAACGTGGCCTCAAGAGCGGCTTGCTGAAAGTGGTGGTGTGCACATCGAGCCTCGATCTGGGCGTCGACTTTCTGCCGGTGGAGCGCGTGTTTCAGATCGGCTCGCCCAAGGGCGTCGCGCGTTTGATGCAGCGCGCGGGGCGTTCGGGTCATGCGCCGGGGCGGCCGTCGCGTGTCACGATCGTGCCCACGCATGCGCTCGAACTGGTCGAAGCCGCCGCTGCGCGCGAGGCCGTCGAGAAGCGTCAGATAGAAGGCCGCGAAACGCCTGAGAAACCGTTCGACGTGCTGGTGCAGCATCTCGTCACCGTGGCGATCGGCGGCGGTTTCGACGCGCGCGAACTATATGGCGAAATTCGCAGCACCTATGCCTACCGGCAACTGAAGCAGGAGGAGTTCGACTGGGCGCTCGGCTTTGTCGAAGGCGGCGGCACGTCGTTGCGCGCGTATCCCGACTACCATCGCGTGGTACGTGAAAGCGACGGCCTGTACCGCGTGCCGCGCGAGGACCTGGTGCGAAGGCATCGCAACAATATCGGCACGATCGTCGCGAACGGTACATTGAATGTTGCTTATCTCTCGGGCGGCCGGATCGGCGCGATCGAGGAATCGTTTATTTCGCGGCTGAAACCGGGCGATATTTTTACTTTCGGCGGACGTGCACTTGAATTGATCCGCGTGCAGGATATGACCGCGTGGGTGCGGCGCGCGACATCGTCGCGCGGAGCCATGCCGCAATGGGCGGGCAGCCGTATGCCGCTTTCGTCCGAACTCGCCGACGCCACGCTGACGATGCTCGCACGCGCCGCCGCCGGCATCTACGACGAGCCCGAAATGCGCGCCGTACGGCCGCTGCTCGAATTGCAGCAGAAGTGGTCGGCCTTGCCCGAGCCGGGCGTGCTGGTGGTGGAATTAGTGAAATCGCGCGAAGGCCATCATTTCTTTTGCTATCCGTTTGCCGGGCGCACCGCGCATATCGGTTTGGGCGCACTGCTCGCGTGGCGCGTCGCGCGCGAAAAACCGGGCACCTTTTCTATTTCGATGAACGACTACGGCTTCGAGCTGTTGTCCGCGCAACCATTCGATTGGGCGGCGCAACTCGAAAGCGGATTGCTCTCGCCCAAAGAACTGGATCACGACATTCTCGCGAGCCTCAATTCGTCGGAACTCTCGATGCGGCGTTTTCGCGAGATTGCGCGCGTGTCGGGGCTCGTGTTCCAGGGGCATCCGGGGCAGCAGAAGAGCGCGCGGCAATTGCAGGCGTCGAGTGGTCTCTTCTACGAGATCTTTCGCAATCACGATCGCGGCAATCTGTTGCTCAACCAGGCCGACGATGAAGTCCTGCTGCAGGAACTCGACGCCCGCCGCATTCGTATTGCGCTCGAACGCATGAACGCGAGCCGGGTGGTCGTCACGCGGCCGAAAAAGCCGACGCCGTTTGCATTTCCGCTGATCGTCGGACGCCTGCGGGAGAAGGTCAGCACGGAGAAGCTCGCGGATCGCGTCGAGCGGATGCTGGCCGAACTCGAAAAGGCGGCTCGCGTATGAAGCCGGCTTCGCTGCCGGTGGAGATCGCCGGGCATCCTCTCGTACTGTCGAGCCTGCGCGCGATGTTCGATCCGGCGCTGCGTTGTCTCTTCGTCGCCGATGCGCATTTCGGCAAGGACGCCGTGTTTCGCGCGCGCGGCATTCCGGTGCCGATCGGTTCGACCGCCGACAACCTGATGCGTCTGGATATTCTGATCGCGGAGTTCGAACCGGCCATGCTGGTGTTTCTCGGCGATCTGCTGCATGCGCGCGAAGCGCACGCCAGCGAGACGCTCGACGCATTGCATGTCTGGCGCGCGCGTCATGCGCGGCTTCGGGTCGTGCTGGTCGAAGGCAATCACGACCGGCACGCGGGCGCGCTGCCGGCGACGCTCGACATCGAGTATGTGCAGGAGCCTTGGCGAGTGGGACCATGGGCGCTGTGTCATTACCCGCAGAAAGTGGAAGGTGCGTATGCGCTCGCGGGGCATGTGCATCCGGTGTATCGGATTGCGACGCGCAACGATTCGGTACGGGTTCCGTGTTTCCGGTTCGGGACGGCGTGCGGCGTGTTGCCTGCGTTTGGGAGCTTTACTGGAGGAACACGTGAGGACGGTCGTGTCGCTGGGGAGAAGGTTTTTCTGGTGGTGCAGGAGAGGGTAATCGAAGTGGTGTGACGGGGGATTTCGTACTGGTTATTGAGCGACCAGTTTGTGGAGGTTGAAGATGGGAGCGAGCGGACGATGGTCGTTCACTCGCTCCGTTTGGCATCATCGGTAGGGAGGCCGGTCTCCCGGCCTCCGTGCGATGAAGGAGCGTCACTCCGTTAGTGGTTGCCGCCGCCGTGGCCTCCGCCGCCACCGCCGTAGCCGCCACCGTGGCCGCCGAAGCCGCCGCCATGACCTGAGCCAAAGCCGCCGCCGAAGCCGCCACCATGGCCTTGGCCTCCGTTGCCTGAGCCAGGGCCATTTCCGCCCTTGCCGCCGTCGCCGCCGTGACCGTGGCCACCTGCGCCGGGGCCACCGTTGCCGGGACCGCCTGCGCCAGGGCCGCCTGCGCCAGGGCCGCCGTTGCCGCCGTTGCCGGGACCGCCTGCGCCGGGACCACTGCCGCCCTTGCCGCCGTTGCCGGGGCCACCGTTGCCACCATTGCCCGGGCCGCCTGCGCCTGCACCAGGGCCTCCGTTGCCCGGACCGCCTGCGCCAGGACCGCCGTTGCCCGAGCCACCTGCGCCAGGACCGCCGCCACCCTTGCCGCCGTTGCCGGAGCCGCCGTTGCCGCCGTTCCCGCCGTTGCCCGGGCCGCCTGCGCCAGGACCGCCGTTGCCCGAGCCACCTGCGCCAGTACCGCCGCCACCCTTGCCGCCGTTGCCGGAGCCGCCGTTGCCGCCGTTCCCGCCGTTCCCGCCGTTGCCCGGACCGCCTGCGCCAGCACCACCGTTGCCCGAGCCACCTGCGCCAGGACCGCCACCACCCTTGCCGCCGTTTCCGGAGCCGCCGTTGCCGCCGTTACCCGCGCCGCCTGCGCCAGCACCACCGTTGCCCGGGCCACCTGCGCCAGCACCGCCACCACCCTTGCCGCCGTTGCCGCCGTTACCCGCGCCGCCTGCGCCAGCACCACCGTTGCCCGAGCCACCTGCGCCAGCACCGCCGTTGCCCGAACCGCCTGCGCCAGGACCGCCGCCACCCTTGCCGCCGTTGCCGGAACCGCCGTTGCCGCCGTTACCCGGGCCGCCTGCGCCAGGACCGCCGTTGCCCGAACCACCTACGCCGGCACCGCTTCCGCCCTTGCCGCCGTCGCCGTGGCCACCGTTGCCGGGACCGCCCGCGCCAGGACCGTTTCCACCATTGCCGCCGTCGCCGTGGCCGCCTTCGCCGTGGCCACCGTTGCCCGAGCTGCCTGCGCCGGGACCGTTTCCGCCCTTGCCGCCGTCGCCCTTGCCGCCGTCGCCATGACCACCGTCGCCCTTGCCACCGTCACCATGGGCACCGTCGCCGTGACCACCGTCGCCGTGAGCGCCGTCTCCATGGCCACCATCGCCATGACCGCCATCGCCGTGGCCACCATCGCCCTTGCCGCCGTCGCCGTGACCACCGTCGCCCTTGCCGCCGTCGCCGTGACCACCGTCGCCCTTGCCACCGTCGCCATGACCACCTTCGCCGTGACCGCCATCACCATGGCCACCTTCGCCATGACCGCCGTCACCGTGGCCACCATCGCCATGACCGCCATCGCCGTGGCCACCATCGCCCTTGCCACCGTCGCCATGACCACCTTCGCCGTGACCACCATCACCATGGCCACCTTCGCCAGGACCGCCGTCACCGTGGCCACCATCGCCATGACCGCCGTCTCCGTGGCCACCATCTCCGTGACCACCATCGCCGTGACCATGACCACCATCGCCGTGACCACCGTCTCCGTGACCGCCATCTCCATGACCATGGCCGCCGTCGCCGTGACCACCCTCACCATGACCGTCACCGCCATGGCCGTGGCCATGACCGCCGTCACCGTGATGACCGCCATCGCCGTGGTCACCATGATGACCGTGGTGCCCATGATGACCATGACCATGACCGCCGCCGTCGCCACCGTCACCTCCATCGCCGCCGTCACCTCCATCCCCACCGGTCCCGCCACCATCACCACCTGTGCCGGTTCCGCCGTTACCACCGCCGCTACCCGTACTCCCAGAACCGAGTCCCGACGAGCCCGAGCCATTTCCGCCGCTATTGCCCGCGGTCGCCGTCCCTGTCGACGATGTCCCGTTGCCGCTTTGCGTGCCCCCAGCCGCTACCGCCCCCACCCCACCCGCGGCGAATCCACTTCCGCCAGGCATCACGAGGCTTCTGCTTTGCCGAATGCAACCGGGCGAGTCCGGACAATCACCCGGCAACGCTTGCGCCAACATCATCACGTTCGAACTGGCAGACGGCGCGGCCGACGCTGCCGGATTCGTTTGCGCACCCGCCATCGCCGCATACAGACTCACAGCAACTGCGAATACCGCCCGGCGCGTCCCCAGCGCCAGCGCGTCCCCGTTTTGCTTTTTCATTTCATTCTCCTAACTATATGCTTTTAGCGACCGGCCCTGGTAACAAGCGAATCTCTGTTCACTGTTAAAAATGAAACCTCAACGCCCAGTCGTCATTGCCTCGCGTCACGCTAAACCACATGACTTTCGGCATCTCTCGCGCGGAAAACCCCGGTCCGATTCAACGTGATTCGAGAGAAGACAACGGGCTGTGCGCGAACCCCGGTTTTGAAAACGCACAGCTGGGCCTGATGGACGTTGAAGTTATGCGCAGTGCCATTCAGGGACCGTGCGCTACCCCACGCAATGCGATATCGCCGCGGTTTTTACGACGAATTGCGCGTCTGAACTGTCAGAGATCGTCAACTACCGGCCTTATCAATAGGATGAAATTACTTCTTTTAGATACGCACTCCAAACTATTATTCTTTTACATCCTCCTTAATCAACTCGATCGGATGAATCAAGCGATCAGGTTCAAATGCTTCACATACGTGCGTATCCGAACACAAAAGATAAATTGCGCATGCACCAATGCGCGCAATCACACAGACGGCGCAACCCGGACTATCTGCCCTGCGCCGTAATCACCCGCCACTTCAGCAACGCACAAAACCGTCGAGTGAATAAAAGCATTCCGCCATCGGATCGGCCGCCACTCCCTTTCTGAATTCGTTCGCGCTATATGCGCCATCGCACGGACCGGGTGCGAATTCTGATTCGGGCGACAATACGAGCATCGCAACTCCACCGACAACGGGAAAACAGATGCTTCTATCCGAACAATGGGTGCTGGTCACCGGCGGCGCTCGCGGACTCGGCGCGGCGATTACGCGCGCGCTGGTGCGCGAAGGCGCGAGCGTAGTCGTCAACTACCGCAACAGCGAAACAGCGGCGCTCGCACTGAAAGACGAACTCGGCGATCGGGTGTTGCCACTTCGAGCGGACGTCACGGACGCGGCCGCCGTCGCGCGCCTGTTTGAAAAAGCGCAGATGCGAACCGGCCAACCCATCGTATCGGTGGTCAATAACGCGCTGGCCGACTTCCAGTTCGACGGTGACGCTCGCCCGAAAATCGACTCCATCGCCTGGTCGCGTTTCCAGCAGCAACTGGACGGCTCGCTCAAAGGCGCGCTCAATACGATCCAGGCAGCCGTTACCGGCATGCGTTCGCGTGGGTTCGGCCGCATCGTCAACGTGGGCACCAATCTGTTTCAGAACCCCGTCGTTCCCTACCACGACTACACGGCGGCCAAAGCAGCGCTGCTGTCGCTCACGCGCACCGCTGCCCACGATCTCGGTCCGGACGGCATCACGGTGAACATGGTGTCGGGCGGACTGCTGCGCACCACCGACGCGAGCGCGGCCACGCCGGAATTCGTCTTCGACCTGATCGCGAGCTCCACGCCAGTGCGCCGCGTCACGACACCTGAGGAATTCGCGGATGCCGTCCTGTTCTTCCTGTCGCCGTGGTCACGCGCGGTGACCGGCCAGAACCTGATCGTCGACGGCGGCCTCGTGAAGGGCTAAGCGTACGTTCACCACTCGTGCGCTTCCCACGCATGGGCGAGCCGCACCGGGAAGTGTCGCTGCGCACCCACCACGCGGCGGCGCAACCAACACTTTCCTGCAGTATCTTTTTCCGAAGCATTTCCACCATCCGTGGCGCCGGACGGGTTATCGTCACCGTTAAGGCCCGCGCAAGCTTGTCGCGCCAGCTCTCGCGCGCAATCGGTAAAAAACGCGGGTTTACCTCTGTTTGACTTCAGCAGGCAGGCTCGTTTACTGGACGCAAAACAAGCCTTCAGGACACTTCCAATTTGCTTTGGTCAGCTGAATAGTGTTCTGCGAGCTCTTCCACTATCTCAGGAGATCGAGCCATGGTTAATGTGTCCAGCAGCGCCGTCGACGAATTGAAAACCGCCATACGCGGCCAGGTTCTATTGCCCGGCGACGCGACCTTCGACGAAGCACGCAGTATCTGGAACGCGATGATCGACCGGCATCCGGCGATCATCCTGCGCTGCGCGGGCGTAGCCGACGTACGCCAGGGTGTGGCCTTCGCGCGCGATAACGGCCTGCCGCTCGCGATTCGCGGCGGCGGCCACAACATCGGCGGCAGCGCACTGTGCAACGACGGCGTCGTGCTCGACCTGTCGCAGATGAAATCGGTGCAGATCGATCCCACGGCACGTCGCGCGTATGTCGAACCAGGCGCGACGCTGCACGATTTCGATCATGAAGCACAGGCCTTCGGGCTCGCCACGCCGCTCGGCATCAACTCGACCACCGGCGTCGCGGGCCTGACGCTCGGCGGCGGCTTCGGCTGGCTGAGCCGCAGATATGGCATGACAGTGGACAATCTCGTGTCGGCCGATGTCGTCACCGCCGAAGGCGAACTGGTCCACGCAAGCGCCGATTCGCACGAAGACCTGTTCTGGGCGATTCGCGGCGGCGGCGGCAATTTCGGCGTCGTCACGCGCTTCGAGTTCGCCATGCATCCGGTCGGACCGCTGGTGTATGGCGGCCTCGTGGTCCTGCCGATCGAGCAGGCAAGAGACGCCCTGCTCAAATACCGCGCGGCGAACACCGCCATGCCGAAGGAACTGAGCGTGTGGGCCGTGCTGCGGCTCGCGCCGCCGTTGCCGTTCCTGCCGCCCGAAGTCCACGGCAAGCCGGTGATCGTCTTCGCAATGTGCTATACCGGCGCCGTCGAAAGCGGTCCGTCCACGGTGGAATTCGTACGCGCCTTCGGAACGCCGCTCGGCGAACATCTCGGCCCGATGCCGTATGCCATATGGCAACAGGCGTTCGACCCGCTGCTCACGCCGGGCGCACGCAACTACTGGAAATCGCACAACCTCATCGACATCCCGGACGGCCTCATCGACGCGCTGCTCAACGCGATCGACAACCTGCCGTCGCCGCAATGCGAAATTTTCTTCGGGCAGATCGGCGAGCAGACCCAAAGCGTTCCCGTCGAAGCCACTGCTTATTCGAGCCGCGACACGGTGTACGCGATGAACGTGCACGGCCGCTGGGACGATGCGAGCGACGACGAACGCTGCGTCGGCTGGGCCCGCGCATTTTTCGATGCCGCGGCGCCGTTCGCGCTGGGCAGCGTCTACGTCAACTTCATGACGGAAGAAGAAGGCGGGCGCGTCGCCGATGCGTACGGGCCGAACTACGAACGCCTCGTCGCTGTAAAAACCCGCTACGATCCACGCAACCTGTTCCGCCACAACCAGAACATCCGGCCGTCGGCGTAGTCGTAGATTGCGAGGCAACGGGCGCCGGTAATTAGCGCGTTGTCTCGCCAACGGGCGCAGGGCCCGCCGTGAAAACGCGCACGGCGGGATCGGGCACGCAATGTGCTGGTTAGCAATCAACGTACGGGCTTGTCGGCGTCACGCCCTTACCGCCTGAATGGAAACGAACCACGCCACTTTCAAAACGCCAATAAACGCAAAAGGAAAACAATCATGCGCAGACGACAATTCATCATGACCACCAGCGCCGCGCTCGCCACTGCGGGGCTCGGCCTTGCCGGCTGCACGACGACGTCGCCGTCCTCGAGCGCATCGCCTTCGGCCAACGCCGGCAAGCGGGACAGCATCAACGCCGGGGTCGATTCCACGCTGTCGCGTCTCTACGAAAACGTTACCGGCTCGCGTGAACTGGTCGCCAAGGCACGCGGCGTTCTGGTGTTCCCGAACGTCATTTCGGCGGGCTTCTGGGTCGGCGGCCAATACGGCGAAGGCGCACTGCGCGTGGGTGGCCGCTCGGCGGGGTACTACAGCACGGTCGCGGGTTCGTTCGGCTTGCAGATCGGAGCGCAGTCCAAGGCCCTCATCTTCCTGTTCATGACGCAAGAAGCACTCGACAAATTCACGAGCAGCCAGGGCTGGGCAGCCGGCGCGGACGCCACCGTTGCTTTGCTGAAGGTCGGCGCGAACGGCGCAGTCGACACATCTACCGCCACCAGCCCGGTCGAAGCGTTTGTGCTGACGAACGGCGGCCTGATGGCCGGCGTATCGCTCGAGGGCACCAAGGTTTCGCGTCTGATGATCTGAATTTAAGCGTACACGCGCATTGCCAGACAGCCGCCTCGCCGGCTGTCTGGCATCTTTAACTCGCTTAACTGGTGCGGCGCGGAAGCTGCCGCGGCGTTACCCGCCTCCCGGTCGTCCGGACCGCACTGCTGTAAAATCCACGCTTTTTGCAATCTTGCCCGGCCATCGCTGCGCCCAGGCCGGGACACTCATCTGTCCGCAGACGCGTCTCGCTTGCATGCACGCACGATGCACGCCGTCAGCCCGGACTTCCCTCCTCGCTGAAGATGAACACCGCTCGTCCCCCTCACGGCTGGCTCGCCATGCTGCCCGGCATCAAAAGCAATGTCCTCGCAGGACTCACTTCTTCCTTCGCGCTGGTGCCGGAATGCATCGCCTTCGCGCTGGTCGCCCATCTCAATCCGCTGATGGGCCTCTACGGCGCCTTCTTCAACTGCACCATCACGGCGTTGTTCGGCGGACGGCCCGGCATGATTTCCGGAGCCGCCGGTTCGATGGCGGTGGTCATCGTCGCGCTCGTCGTGCAACACGGTGCGCAATATCTGCTCGCCACGGTGATCCTCAGCGGCATCCTGATGGCGCTGTTCGGCGCGCTTCGGCTCGGCAAACTGATCCGCATGGTCCCGCATCCGGTGATGCTCGGCTTCGTCAACGGACTGGCGATCATCATCGCGATGGCGCAGCTCGCGCACTTCAGGCAGAGCACGCCGCAAGGCGAACAATGGCTGCACGGCAGCGCGCTGCTGATGATGTGCGGACTCGTCGCGCTGACCATGGCAATCGTGTATCTGCTGCCGCGGCTCACGCGCGCGGCGCCGCCCGCGCTGGTGGCGATTGTCGGCGTGGGTCTCTTCACGCAGTGGCTGCATGTGCCGACCCGCACGCTCGGCGACATGGCGCACATTGCAGGCGGTCTGCCGAGTCTGCATATGCCGGGCGTCCCGCTGAATCTGGACACGCTGCACGTCGTGCTGCCCTACGCGGTGCTGATGGCGATCGTCGGTCTGCTGGAAACGCTGCTCACCTTCAATCTGACCGATGAAATCACCGAGACGCGCGGCCAGCCGAATCGTGAATGTCTCGCGCTCGGCGCCGCGAATATCGTCTCGGGTCTGTTCGGCGGCATGGGCGGTTGCGCGATGATCGGCCAGACCATGATCAATCTGAATTCAGGCGGCCGCTCGCGCCTGTCGGGTATCGTCAGCGGCGTGATGATCCTGATGTACATCCTGTTCCTGTCGCCGCTGATCGAACGCATTCCGCTGGCGGCGCTGGTCGGCGTGATGTTCGTAGTGGCGCAACAGACTTTCGCGTGGGGCTCGCTGCGGGTGCTGGGCAAAGTGCCGCGCAACGACGCGCTGGTGATCGTGGCGGTCACCATCATCACCGTGTTTTCCGATCTGGCGATCGCCGTGTTGTGCGGTATCGTGATCGCCGCGCTCAATTTTGCGTGGCAGCACGCCCGTGAGATTCACGCACACGTCGAAGATCGTGCCGGCGACAAGATCTACGCGCCGCGCGGCACGCTGTTTTTCGCTTCGACCACGCGTTTTCACGAGCTTTTCGATCCGGTAAAAGATCCCGCGCGCGTCACGGTCGACTGCCGCGATCTGCTGCTGGCCGATCATTCCGCGCTTGCGGCATTGCAAGGTCTGGTCGAGCGTTATCGAAAGGCCGGCAAGGAATTACGTATGAAGAATCTGTCCGAACGCAACCAGCGCTTGCTGAGCCGCGCTGGAATTGCGCTGACTTGACAGCCTGGCGGACACACGCCCGAAACGATGCGCGCGCAACCTGACGGATTCCCAACGGCAACTGGCGCCTGGTGCAAACACTGATCGAAGGTAATATTTCCCGAGACCACTGTTTTTTCGTACTACAGTAGACGTTCTGCGTGCAGTCTTCGGAGGCCACCGTGACACGGCGCGTATCGCTCGACGACGAAACCGAGTTTGCCATCTGGAAACGCAGAAGCAGCGCGGATAGCGGGCAGTCGCATCGCATCCTGATAGGACATCGCGACAAGGCGATTGGTGAATCGCTGGTGCTGTCGCTTTCGCAGAAGGGCTACGAAGCGATCTACGCCGCCGACCTGATCAAGGTGCAAAGTTTTCTGAAGTGGTGGAAGCCGCACGCGGTTTTACTCGACACGCGGCTCGACTCAGTTTCCAGCTACAAATTCGCGCGCGCCGCGCGCGCGGAACGATCCAACGCCGACGTCCTGATTCTGGCCATGAGCAACGTCTGGCCGCTCGACCCGGTCAGCCTGCTGAAAGACGCCGGTTTCGACGGTCATTGCCGGCGCCCCTGTTCGCTATGGCGCGTGGCGGATATCCTCGAACACCACTTCGCCCGGCACTGAGCGGCCGCTCAATGGGCGCTCAATGGCTGGTCAGCGACCTTCCGGCAGCGTGAACACGGCGATCGCCGCGCTGAGCTGTCCGGTCTGCGCCTTCAGCACATCCGCCGACGCGCTCGCTTCTTCCACCAGCGCTGCGTTCTGCTGGGTCGTCTGATCCATGCTCGCCACCGCGATGTTGACCTGCTCGATGCCCGAGCTTTGCTCCACCGAAGCCGCGCTGATCTCGCCCATGATGTCCGTCACGCGGCGCACCGCCTGCACGACTTCCTGCATGGTCTCGCCGGCGCGGCTCACATATTGCGAGCCGCCTTCGATCTGCGCCGCGGACTCTTCGATCAGCGTCTTGATCTCTTTCGCGGCAGCCGCGCTGCGCTGCGCGAGGCTGCGCACTTCGCCCGCCACCACCGCGAAGCCGCGCCCTTCCTCGCCGGCGCGCGCTGCTTCGACCGCCGCGTTCAAAGCAAGAATATTGGTCTGAAACGCGATCCCCTCGATCACGCCGATGATGTCGCCGATCCGATGCGACGACTGCGAAATGCCGCGCATCGTCTCGACCACCTGGCCGACCACTTCGCCGCCGCGTGCCGCCGTCTCCGATGCGTTATGCGCCAGTTGACTCGCCTGCTTCGCGTTGTCGGCGTTCTGCTTCACGGTCGCGGTGATCTGCTCCATGCTCGACGCGGTTTCGCCGAGCGCGGTGGCCTGCTGCTCGGTGCGGCGCGACAGGTCCGCATTGCCGGCGGCGATTTCGTTGGACACTGTCGAAATCAGCGTCGCGCCGCCGCGAATCTGTGCGATCGCGTGTGCGAGGCGCTGCTGCATGCGCTGCATCGCCGCGAGCAGGCTGGTTTCGTCACCGGCCTTCGTCTCCACGATCACGTCGAGCTCACCGTCGGCGATGCGCGCGGCGATCTGCGCCGCGTATGCCGGCTCGCCGCCGAGTTGCCGCAAGATGCTGCGCAGGATCACGCCGATCACGAGCGACACCACCAGGCACAGCAGCAACGCGGCGCCCACGTACTGGATGAGCGTGGTGTAGAACGCGGCGTCGATATCGTCGGTGAAAACGCCGGTGACGATCGTCCAGTCCCACGGCTTGTACAGCCGCACGTAATTGATCTTCGGCGCCATTTCGTTGGAGCCCGGCTTCAGGAACTGCAAGTGGATGAAGCCTTCGCCTTCGCGCTGGGCGAGATCGGAGCCGTCCTTGAATACATGGCGCCCTTGCGGGTCGGTGAAGCCGCTCATGTCCTTGCCTTCGAGGTCGGCCCGCACGCCGTGCATCAGCACGTGGGCGTGCGCGTCCTCGATCACGAGATAGCCGCCGGCGCCGTCGTAGCGCATCGCGCGCAGATCGGCCATTGCCGTGCGTTGCGCGTCGGCGAGCGGCATCGAACCCGCGGCGACCAGGCCGTTATAGCGATCGAGCACGCTGTACGCGACGCTGACCACGCTCTTCAGTTCGGCCTGACGATCGGCGATCATCGTGTCGCGTGTTTTGAAAGCGCCCCACAGGCCGATTGCCAGAATACCCATGCACATGACTGCCAGCGCGAGCCAAAGCCGCACCTTCAGGCGAAACCGTTCCATCTCCGTATCCCTTGTACTTTGTTGTCGATGCGCCGCTCGCGGCGGACGCCGCGGCGGTTCATGTCACTCTTTGGATTAACGGCGGAACGGGAGAAAACTTCAGGCTTTGCCGGTCGGCTTCGAGCGCCGGGCCAAGGCGGGTGCGCGGCAGGCCCTGACCGGAGCGCTGACCAGGCTGACTCCGCTTTTTGGCTGAGCGCGCTGGTTCCGCTTACGAGAAGACGCGGCTCGCGCCGCTCACTATCAGCGGGATCGTGAATAGACACGCGTGCGCCAGCGCCTTTCGCTCAAATCGGAGTCGTGCTTGCGGATCGAACCGGCCTCACTCCGCCGGCAGCGTCAGCGCGGCAACTTCGCAGCGCGGCCACTGCCGCAAGACGTCAGGCGCCAGCAACAGCTTGGCCGCGCGCACGCCCGCGCCCATGACGATCTGGGTCCGCTCCATGACGGCGGCATCGACGAGAATGCGCCAGCCGTCCGGCAGGCCGAAGGCCGTAATACCGCCGAACTCCATGCCGCTGTGCTCGACCGCCGCCTCGCGCTTGGCGAAAGAAAGCCGCTGCGCGCCCAGCGCCGCCTTCACCGCACCGTTGATGTCGAGCCGCAGCGACCCCAGCGAGACCACCGCCGCGTAATGCTCGGCGCCCTCTTTCTTGTAGCGGATCACGATCGTGTTCGCGCAGTCTTCCAGGCCAAAGCCGTAGCGCTCGCTGAATGCGGCGGTATCCGACGCGTCGTCGGTGACGGAGAAAACCGTGATGCCTTGCGCCGGCAATTGCTCGACCACATGCGCAGGCAAATGCGCGCCCAATTGTTCTGCTGCAATGACGTCCAGCCGCTGTACGAGTTCGTGCGAGTGCATAGTGAGCAAAGTGTATGAGGATCCCTCCGCATTCTAACGGCACACCTCGCCCGAGGTGTGCCGGCCGCGCCGGCACGCGGGCGGCGCGCGCCGGCCGCGCTTGTTATAGTGACAGGCACAAGGTTTGCGAAAGCTTAGACGCGAAGACTGCGGCGAAGCTGCCTGATCTGTCCGCACACACCCGTTCCGCATCCGCCACCTCGTATTGCCCGCGCGGCGCCAGTACCCATTGGGAAACACGACCATGGACATCGACACGCTTTCCGCCGAGAACCTCCAACAGGTGGCCCGCAAGCAGGCCAACTGGGCGATCGGCGCCTTCAAACAGTTTGCCGAAGACCGCTGCGCGGCAATGGCCGCCAGCATCGCTTTCTATGCGGCGTTCTCACTCGCGCCCACGCTGGTGATGGTGATCGCGGTGGCCGGCTGGTTCTTCGGCGCCGAAGCCGCGCGCGGCGAGTTGTTCAATCACATCCACGGATTGCTCGGCGACCAGGCCGCCGCGGGCGTCCAGACGATCGTCGAGAACGCGCATCACAGCGGCAGCGCCGGTGGCATCGCGGCGGTCATTTCGCTCGTGACGCTGGTAATCGGCGCCTCTGCGACCTTTTCGTCGCTCAATAGCGCACTGAATATAGTCTGGCCGAATACCGGGCCGCGTTCGTCGAGCGTGATCGCGCTGGTGCGCGTGCGTCTGATTTCATTCGGGCTGGTGCTGGGCGTCGCGTTTCTGCTGATCGTGTCGCTGGTGCTCGATACGGTCATCACCTTCGTCGGTAAATGGCTGTGGGGCGACTCGCCGTATATCGTGATCGGCAATCTTCTCCAACTCGGCGTTGGCTTGCTCGTGCTGGCGTTCGCCTTCGCCGGCTTGCTCAAGTTTCTGCCGGATGCCCGCGTGCGCTGGCGGGATGCGTTCGTCGGCGGGATAGTCGCGGCCGTGCTGTTTTCGGCGGGCAAGAAGCTGTTCGCGCTGTATCTCGCGCACGCCGGCATGGCCACCTCGTTCGGCGCGGCCGGTTCGCTCGCCGTGCTGCTGATGTGGCTGTACTTCTCCGCCGCCGTGCTGCTGCTAGGCGCGGAATTTTCGGCGGCGCGCGGGCGCATGCACGATCCGCGCGGAGGCTGGGGCATGCAGACCGACACGCCGCCCGGCAGCCGCGCCAAGCTTGCCTCGGTGCTGGCGGCATCGACTGTTGCTGCGGATGCGGTGCCGCACGCCGATGCGCAAGCGAACGGACGCGCCGCGTTCGACGACGCCGCGCTCACTCCCGCCATGCGCGCCGCGACAGCGGGCGCGCTTGACGGCGCGGCGCCGCCGGCGACGTTCCCGGCTCAAGCCAGAACCAGGCCGTCGGCGCGGGCAACAGCGCTCAAGGTCGGCCGTACGGTCGTGCTGGCCGAAGCGCGAGCGACGCGCATCGCCGCCGTCACGCTGATCGAAGCGAGCCGCAAAGCCGTTGCGGCCGACCGCTACGTAAGGCGCCATCCGTGGACCTCGGTGCTCTTCGCGGCGACCGCCGGGCTGGCTGCAGCAATGGTCGCGCGCCGCAACACCGACAACAGCGAACGCTGAAGGCCTCGGGTCGCAACCAGCCAGGCTTTGCGGGATGCACCTGCAGGCGTGACGGGTTGCGCCCGCTCACAACGACGAAAACCTGTCTAGCGACTCCGTCAAGCTAGATCTGGCTCGATTTTTATAGAAACGCTACAAACCGAGCCGGAAAATTAGACGACTACATTACATTTCACATACAAATCAGTGTCGAAAGTACACGTATTGGAGCACTCACTGTCAACAAAACAACAATAATGCCGAGTCAACGAATAAATGTTGCTGAAACAGAAATAATCGTTAACGCGCTTTAAATACAAGGCTTTGCGTGGTTTGTCAGTTTTTGGAGACACTCTTTTTTTTCCAGTTCTTGCCGATTGACCCGGTGAGCTATTCTCCTTTCCGCAACAAAGAAACTAATCATCTGCGTGGAGAAATGGATGAAACGAATCGCACTGTCTACCCTCTCGCTGGCGCTCCTGAGCGCCACTGGCGTGGCACATGCTCAAAGCAGCGTGACACTGTACGGTTTGATCGATGAATCGATCCAGTACGCTCACAACACCGTCGACGCGAACGGCAACAACGCGAATCAAGTTGGCCTGGTCGCCGGCAACCTGCAAGGTTCCCGTTTCGGCTTGAAGGGCACGGAAGACCTCGGCGGTGGCCTGAAGGCAATCTTCCAGTTGGAAAACGGTTTTGACGTGAACACCGGTAAGCTGGGTCAAGGCGGCCGTATGTTCGGTCGTCAAGCCTACGTCGGCCTGACGGGTGATCAGTGGGGTACGTTCACGCTGGGTCGTCAATACGACCCGCTGGTCGACCTGGTTCAGCCGCTGACGGCTGACAACTACTTCGGCTCCACCTTCACCACGCCGGGCGACGTCGACAACAACGACAACTCCTCGCGCACGAACAGCGCCATCAAGTACACCTCGCCGGTGTGGGGCGGCTTCCAGTTCGAAGGCATGTACGCTCTGGGCGGCGTGGCTGGCGCAACGGGTTCGGGTCAATCGTGGTCGGGCGCTGCAACGTACGCAACGGGCCCGTTCAGCGTGGCTGCAGGCTACTTCCGCCTGGACAACGGCAACACGCTGGCTAGCCGCACGTCGGCAGGCGCGGTGGGCTGGAACGGCAGCACGTCGGACGGCACGTTCGACAACCAGGTCAACGGCGCATACGCCGCGGCCAAGTCGATCGGCATCGCTTCGGTCGCTGTGCAATACGTCGCAGGCCCGTTCACGGCCAACCTGCGTTACAGCAACGCACAGTACAAGCCGGATGCGAACTCGGGCTTCGGTTCGACCGAGAAGTACAACATCGGCGGCGCATACCTGGGTTACCAGGCAACGCCGGCAATGCTGGTTGGCGTGGGCTACATCTACACCAAGGCTAGCGGCGATTCGAGCGCAACGTATCACCAGGTTTCCCTGGGCGGCGACTACAACCTGTCGAAGCGCACGGACATCTACCTGGTTGGCGCATATCAGCACGCAAGCGGCCAGCAACGTACCTCGGCCGGCACGCTGGTCGACGCAGGCGCAGCAATCGGTTCGTATGGCTACAACTCGGCTTCCAGCTCGCAAGAACTGGTCAGCCTGGGCATCCGCCACAAGTTCTAATCGAACTTGACGGACTGCTGAAGCAACACGCAGTTGAAAACCAGCCACGGGTGAAAGCCCGTGGCTGGTTTTTTTTCGTCCCAAGCTCTTCGATTCTTCTGGACGATCCAATGAAAAAGGCCGTCACAAAGCCCGATTCAGGCTCCTGACGACCTTTGGTGTACTGGCTTCCGCCGGAAGCCACCTCACGCAGCCCCGATGCAAGCGACGGCGTCTTCCGGCTTATTTCCGCTGCGCCTTGCCTCTCTCCGCCTGCGCCAACGTCTGCGCGGGCTTCGCGTCGAGTTCATGCTCGATGCCATCGGCGCCCACCGGCGCGCGATGCAGCACCAGCGCCCGCTCCCGCTGCAGCAACGGCACATTCGGCGATTCCTGCCAGTCCGGATCGGGGATCTCGCCGAACACCTGGCGCAGCCGCTCGCCCCACGTCCGGTGAATCATCTCGAAGTACGCGTTGTCGTGATCGATCGAGACGAAGCGCGTAACGCGCAGCGTGTCCTTCTGGTAGACGAGCAGATCGAGCGGCAAGCCGACCGACAGATTCGAGCGCAGCGTCGAGTCCATGGAAATCAGCGCGCATTTGGCGGCTTCGTCGAGCGGGGTGGACGGCGTCAACACGCGGTCGATGATCGGCTTGCCGTACTTGGCCTCGCCGATCTGAAAATACGGATTCACCGCCGACGCCTCGATGAAATTGCCCGCCGCGTAGATCATGAACAGGCGCGGACGGTTGCCCGCGATCTGCCCGCCGAGAATGAAGCTGCAATTGAAGTCGACGCCGAATTCCTGCAAGGCCTCCGCCTCGCGCTGATGCACGGACCGCACCGCGCGGCCGATCACACGGGCCGCGTCGGCCATGGTCGGCGCGCTCCAGAGCGTGGGCAGGGAAGGATCCGTGGGCTCGGACAGTTCGTGCAACACCGCTTGGGTCAGCGACAGATTGCCGGCGCCCAGCAGCGTGAGCATGCGCTCGCCCGGTTGCTCGAACACCGACATCTTGCGTGCGGTGCTGATGTGATCGACGCCCGCATTGGTGCGCGTGTCCGAGAGGAACACGAGACCGTCGTCGACGGACATCGCGACACAGTAAGTCATAAGAAAAGTTACCCGCAAAAAACAACTGAACGGCGCTATTGTAATGCGGCGCGCATGCGCCTCTATTCCGTTATATCCCGTTTATCGGCCGTTGCGGGCCTATTCTGAATGGCGATATGAGGGCTGGCGCTCACTGGCCGCTCCAGAGCCCTCTCCGTAAGCCGCCCTCGTTGCGCCTTTACTGCGACTGTTGCCCGCTAACCGTAACGGACACTTTGAGCTGTTCTTCCAGCCCGCCGATGCGCCGGCCACGCACCGGCGCCGCCGCTTCATAGTCGCGCGCGACGGCGAGGCGGCAGTAGAGTTCGCTGGCAAACGCCGCATGTGTGACGTCGATGGAAATCCAGCCCTTGCCTTCCACCCATACGTCGACCCATGCATGGCTCGCGCCGTGCGTCACCTCGCCGGGTTCGATGTAGCCGCTCACGTAGCGCGCCGGGATGCCGCGCGCGCGGCAGCACGCGAGCATCAGATGCGCGTGATCCTGGCACACACCGTTGCCGAGCTCGAGCGCCTGGGCGGCCGTGCTGGTGACTTCGGTAATGCCCGTGTTGTACTTCACACGCTGCACGATCTGTTCGGCTAGCACGATCAGATTCGCCGAGCTGGTCAAGCTCGGCACCGATTCGGCCAGTTCACGGACCGCCGCATCGGCCTCGGTCAGCCGCGTCGAGCAGGTGAAATGCTCGAGCGGAATCGGGCCGACGGCGTCGGGCAAATGGCCGTCGATCAGCGGAATCGTGTCCACTTCACCCGCCACGTGCAGACGAATCTCGCTATGCGGCTTGTTGATCACCAGCGTGTGCAGCACGTTGCCGTAAGCGTCGAAGGTTGCGTCGAGCTTGCCCGGCGCGTCGATGCTCCAGCGCCGCACGACCTGCGAGGCGCCGCTCGCCGGCGTCAGACGCAGTTGCTGGATCGAATAATGGACAGTCGCTTCGTAGCGATAGGACGTGTCGTGGCGGATCGTCAGGTACATAAAGAAACTCCGTCAGGCGACTGGCAACATCAGATAGGTACGCGCAACCAGATTGCCCAGCTCGAACACGCGAGCGAGGAACTGTGTCAGATAGGCGTGCAGGCCGGCTTCGAAAATCTGCCGGATGTCGGAGTACACGAGTTCGGCGCGCAGCTTGCCGGCGAACCGTTCGCACTGGTTCGAGCCCGACGTGCGCAGCATAGCCAGATTCACGCAGACGCCTTCGAGCGACGCCAGCAGCGAACGCGGCATCTGCTGATTCAGGATCATCAGTTCGACCACGCGCGCCGGCGTGACGACATCGCGATACACCTTGCGATAGATCTCCAGCGCCGACACCGAGCTCAGGATCGAAGTCCAGTAATAGAAGTCTTCGAGCTGGCGCGCGGCGTCGCGTGAATTCGGTTCGACGTCGGCAAAGCGCACGTCGAGAATCCGCGCGGTGTTGTCGGCGCGTTCGAGGAAAGTGCCGAGCTGCGTGAAGAAGAACGCGTCGTCCTGCAGCGCGGTGCCGATCGTCACGCCGCGCGACAGATGCGAGCGGAACTTGACCCATTCGAACAGTGCGCCCGGATTGCTCGCGGCCTGCCCCGCCGAGGCGCGCTCGTTGAATTCGAGCCACGTATCGTTGATGGTTTCCCACCACTCGGTCGTCAACGTGCCGCGCACGGCGCGGGCGTTTTCGCGCGCGGCCTGCAGACACGAATGGATACTCGACGGATTGGTCGCGTCGGCCACCATGAAATCGAGCACGTTTTCGCGAGTCGGTTCGTCGTAGCGCTGCGCAAAGGCAGTTTCGAGTTCGGAGATGCGCAGCACCGAGCGTTGCGCGCGCGCCTCCTGGTCGGGCGTCTGCGGCAACAGCAACGCCTTCAGGTTGATATCGAGCATGCGGGCGGTGTTCTCCGCGCGCTCCATGTAGCGGGCCATCCAGAAAAGGTGATCGGCGGTTCGGCTTAGCATGACGGCGTTCCGTATCTGATGACGCGAGGCCTCGTCGAGGTAAAAGGCCCGCGCTGGTTATCCGTGTGCGCCGGCGGCGCGCGTGTTGGGTATCACGTGCTGCCCGGCGCGTTGGGTTGCAGGCGCGGTTGCGTGAAGCTTGTGCGACCGCATCGGCAACCGCGTCAGTCGACCATCCACGTATCTTTGGTCCCGCCTCCCTGCGACGAATTGACGACGAGCGAGCCCTCCTGCAACGCCACGCGCGTGAGTCCGCCGGCGACCATCGTGACGGTCTTGCCGGACAGCACGAACGGACGCAAGTCGATATGGCGCGGCGCGATGCCGGCTTCGACGAAGGTCGGACATGCGGAGAGCGCGAGCGTGGGCTGCGCGATGTACCCCGCCGGACGCGCGATCAGACGCTCACGGAACGACTCGATTTCGGCTTTCGTCGAAGCCGGGCCGACGAGCATGCCGTAGCCACCCGCACCGTGCACTTCCTTGACGACCAGTTCCGGCAGATGCGCGAGCGTGTAGGCCAGATCGTCCGGCTTGCGGCACTGGAACGTGGGCACGTTATTGAGGATCGGCTTCTCGCCGAGGTAAAACTCGATCATTTCCGGCACGTACGGGTAGATCGATTTGTCGTCGGCGATGCCGGTGCCCATCGCGTTCGCGAGCGCCACGCGGCCCGCGCGATACGCGGTCAGGAGACCCGGCACGCCGAGCGCCGAGTCGTTACGGAAGGCGAGCGGGTCGAGAAAGTCGTCGTCGACGCGGCGGTAGATCACGTCGACGCGCTTCGGCCCTTGCGTGGTGCGCATGAACACATAGTTGTCGTCGACGAACAGGTCCTTGCCTTCCACCAGTTCCACGCCCATCTGCTGCGCAAGGAACGTATGCTCGAAATACGCGGAGTTGTACATGCCCGGCGTGAGCACCACCACGACCGGATCGTCGACGCCTTCGGGCGCGACCGAGCGCAGCGTATCGAGCAACAGATCGGGATAATGCGCGACCGGCGCAATGCGGTTCTGCACGAACAGCTCGGGGAAAAGCCGCATCATCATCTTGCGGTTTTCGAGCATGTAGGAGACGCCCGAGGGCACCCGCAGGTTGTCTTCGAGCACGTAGAACTCGCCCTCGTCGCCCGCTCGCACCACGTCGACGCCGGCGATATGCGCGTAAACACCGAGCGGCACATTCACGCCTTGCATCTCAGGCCGGTATTGCGCGTTGGTGTAGACCTGCTCGGCCGGCACGATGCCGGCGCGCACGATATTGCGGTCGTGATAGACGTCGTGGATGAACAGATTGAGTGCCTGCACGCGCTGGCGCAAACCGGCCTCCAGGGTCTGCCATTCACCGCGCGGGATGATGCGCGGAATCAGGTCGAATGGGATCAACCGCTCGGTGCCGGACAGGTCGCCGTTCACCGCGAAGGTGATGCCGACCCGGCGAAACAGCAGGTCGGCTTCCGCACGCTTGCGTGCGATCGCCTCGTTGCCCTGCTTCACCAGCCACCGCTCAAAGCGCGCGTAGTGTGGCCGCACGGCATCGTCATGATGACGCATCTCGTCATAGCATCGCATGTCACGCCCCGCTCTTGTTGTCGGATAGAAGGCGAATGCGCTGCGCATTCGGTGTTCGACAATCGATCAAGCAAGCGCTATGCCATTGAGCTTTCCACGTACTAAACCGCTTGCATGCACGCGAATAGCGCATCCCGGCCGGCATGGCTTCGCTGCCATCGTACTGCGGCGGCCCATGATGCGCTAGTACAGTGCATGCGCGGCACCGCGGTGCATCGGCAGATGCAGGCCATACGAGGCGCCCGGCCAAATCGCACTACGCTACGAACGCGCATAAAAAATCCCCGTGGATTTGCACCCACGGGGATTCAGACAACGTGTACTGCGGATCGTCCCAAGGGAATGCCCCTCGGGTCGTCTCACGCGTCAACCATTGTTAAAACAGCGGCGACGCGTGAAGCGCGATCAGCCTGCAGCAGCGTCTTTCAGCTTCTTCAGCGGACGTGCCTTGATGCGCACGCTAGCCGGCTTGGCCGGGAACCAACGCTCTTCGCCCGAGAACGGGTCTTTGCCGAAGCGCTTCTTCTTCGCCGGGACAGCTTGCACGACGATCTTCAGAAGACCCGACAGCGTGAATTCGCCAGCGCCCTTCTTGTGCACGGCGCCGAGGATCGTGTCTTCGAGCGCGGCCAGAACAGCCTTGGCGGTCTTCGGTTCCACAGCAGCGCGTTCAGCGACGTGTGCAGCCAGCGAGGCCTTCGTGAAGGTGTCCTTGATCGGCGACGGAGCGCTGGACGCCTTCACGGCGACCTTCTTAGCTGCGACGGCCTTCTTCGCAGGAACTTTCTTTGCAGCAACCTTCTTGGTCGGTACCGGGGCAGCAGCCTTCTTGGCCACCTTTTTTGCGGAAGTCGGCATGTTTCTCCTACCTGTTGTGGTCAGTGAATTGCACGAAGCGCACACCGTATGTGCACGCTTCAACGCCGGATTCTACAAGCGCTAATGCGATTTGCGCGACTCTTTTATGTATAACAGCGAAGGTTTGTTGCGCGGCGCAGACTGCTCAACACATTTTGATGCTTGTTTTAGCGGGTAAACGTGCGTTGAGGGGTCTGGCAACACGAACACGTAACGTACGTTACAAGTCATTTCGATGCATGAATAACGGCACTTTCTGAGCCTGGCGATCGCCGGCGGATCACTCGGTGATCGCAAAGAACACTTCATGGCTCGCTCGCCATGCACTTTCACGCGGCGGAAAAAACACGCCCCCTGCAGCGAAAAACGCTGCAGGGGGATGCCAATCTCGCCCTGCGACAGAAAATCGCGGGCGGCACTCAAAACACTTTTACTGCCGGCTGACGTGTTGGAGATCGTGTCGCGTTGCTTCACGCGAGTCCGATACTCGTTCTCGTCGCGGGCCTATTGCGTGAGCCGCGGCAGAATGCCGGCGAGCTTGGTGAGCGCGGCATCGATGTGCTCGACCGCAATATTGCCGTAGCCGAACATCAGGCCCGGCTGCGGCTTCGCGCGCACATAAAACGGCGCGAGTCCATACAAGCCGATCGATGCTTCACGCGCCGCGCTCACCACCGCTTCTTCCGTCAGCGGCGCTTTGAGACGCGCCGCCATGTGAATGCCGGCCGTCGGCACGATCGGTTCGAACCAGGGCGCGAGACCGCCATGAAGATGATCGAGCAGCATCGCGCGGCGCGCCGCGTAGGTCTTGTGCATGCGCCGCAGATGCTTGGCGAATTCGCCGTTGAGCATGAACGACGCGAGCGCCGTTTGCGTGAGCGTGCAGCCGTGCCAGTCGCCGATCTGGCGCGCCTTGATGAGCGGACTGTAGAGCGAAGCCGGCGGCACTACATAGCCGACGCGCAGTTCCGGAAAGATCGTCTTCGAAAACGTGCCGACGTAGGCAACGAGTCCGGCGCGGTCGAGACTCTTCAGCGGCTCCATCGGCCGTCCTTCGAAACGGTACTCGCAGTCGTAGTCGTCCTCGATGATCACCGCACCGCGCTTCTGCGCCCATTCGAGCAACTCGACGCGGCGCTCGAGGCTCATCGGCATGCCGAGCGGAAACTGATGCGAAGGCGTCACGTAGACGAGCCGCGCCTTGTCCGGCAGCTTGCTGACGATCAGGCCTTCCGCATCCACCGGCACCGGCACCACGCGCGCGCCGGTCGCCTTCAGGCACGCATGCGCCGGTATATAAGCGGGGTCCTCGATCGCCGCGACTTCGCCGGCGCGCAAGGTGATACGCGCCAGCAGATCGAGCGCGTGCTGCGCGCCTTGCGTGACGATCACGTCTTCCCAGTTGCTCGCCACCGCGCGATTGAAGGCCAGGTAGCGCGAGATCGCGAGGCGCAGCTCCTGCTCGCCAGGCGTGTCGCGATAGATGCCGGGACCGCGCGCCTGCGCACGCAACGCGTGGTTCACGCAGCGGCGCCAGACGTCGAAGGGGAACAGCGTCTTGTCGGTCGCGCCGCCGACGAAGTCTTGCGGCGACGCCACCGAAGGCTTCGGCAGGGGCAAGCTCTCGGGCATCTCGTCCCACAGCGGCTGCGCGCGCGCCGCAGCTTTCGCCTTGGCCCGCTCGCGCGACGACTCCGCGGCCCGCGCATGCGCGGAGCGCTCCACCGGCAGACGCTCCAGACCGTCGGCGACGAAGGTGCCCGAGCCGCCGCGCGCGCTCAGATAGCCTTCGGAGAGCAGCCGCTCGAACACGTCGA
Source organism: Paraburkholderia phytofirmans (assembly GCF_046028095.1). Taxonomy (GTDB): domain Bacteria; phylum Pseudomonadota; class Gammaproteobacteria; order Burkholderiales; family Burkholderiaceae; genus Paraburkholderia; species Paraburkholderia phytofirmans_A. The sequence continues at coordinate 373,431 of NZ_JAQQDJ010000003.1, read as the reverse complement.
GCGTGGTCTTGCGCGACACGCCCAGTTGCGTGGCGAGGTCGCGCGTGGACGGCAGACGCGTGCCGCCCGCGAGGCGTCCTTCGAGAATGCCCGCGCGCAACTGGCGATAGATCTGGCCAGATAGATCGTGATGACCTTCGACCGCGATATGGATTTCCATCCGGGTGGCTACCTTGAGTGTCTGGGAAACGGTTCGCTGGAAAGACCAACGGCAACCGTTAGCTTACCTCCGGCGGTTCTATCCGATGGACACTTTGGACACTTGAGCCGGCGCGGCGCTTGCAGATGCAAAAATGGCGCGCCTTGCGTTGCGAGGCGCGCCATTACTTTTCTACCGGCGCACTTCATGGCGTGCGCCGCATTCGTCAACCAGAGCGTGATTACTCCACCACCGCCCCATTCAACGCTGCCGTTTGCCGCGCGCTCTCACGCGCCTCGTCGCTGCAACGCTGATGTTCGCGCGAGAGCTTGCGCATCAACGGCAGCAACAGAACCGCCACCAGCGCGCCCACCGCCGCGAGCCAGCCGAGGCCGGTAAACAACTTGGTATACAGCGGCAACGATTCCAGCGGATCCATATCGCCCGCCGGCATCTGTGCAAAATTCGCCACCACGCTGCCCAGATATTGCGACACGCCGGTCGCCACGAAGTAAGCGCCCATCATGAAACCGCTCATGCGCGCCGGCACGTAGCGCGCGATCATCGCGAGCCCCAGGCCGCTCACCAGCAATTCGCCGAGTGAATACAGACCGTAGCCGCCCACCATGAACCACGACGACACGCGTCCGTTCACCGCGTAGCTGCCGCTCGCCGCATAGACGAAGAAGCCGGCCGCAACCACCGCGAAGCCGAACGCATACTTGACCGCCACAGGCACGTCTTTGCCGCTCTTCGCGAGCTTCGTATACAGCAGCGCGAGCAGCGGGCTCAGCAACATGATCCAGATCGGGTTGAGCGCCTGGAACTGCGCGGCGCTCCAGGTGAACCACGTCTGACCGAACAGAATGAAACGCGGATCGACGTTGCGCAGCGCGAACAGCGTGAGCGACGTCGACATCTGCACGTAGAACACGAAGAACAGGATCACCTGCGCGGTCAGGATCAGCGCGGCGACCAGCCCGGAGCGCTCCGAGCGTTCGCACTTCATCAGCATGTAGCCGAAGATCGCGAGAATCGCGACGCCCGCCGTGTACACGCAGGCCACCGCGATCGCCTTGTGCTGGAGCACGAACATGGTCGCCGCGCCGAGCGCGAGGCCGCCCAGCGCCACCGCGCCGACGCGCTTCCAGCGCACCGGTTCGGCGTCCGGCGCGGAGCCGATATGCGCGAGCGTGCGGAACATGATGAAGTAGTTCAGCACCGACAACAGCATCCCCGCGCAGCAGACTGCAAAAGCCGTATGCCAGCCCCAATGGTCCTTGATCCACGGCGTGGCGAGCATCGACACCGTCGAGCCGATGTTGACCGCCATGTAGTAGATCGTAAACGCGCTGTCGATACGCGCGTCGTCGCCTTCATAGATACGGCGCACGAGATTCGCGGCGTTGGCCTTGAACAGACCGTTGCCGACCACGATCACGCCGAGCGACGCATACATATAGGCGAGCTGGTCATTGGGCAGCGCCAGCATGAAATAGCCCACGGACAGCACGCCGGCGCCGAAGATCATCGTGCGCCGCGCGCCGAGAATCTTGTCGCCGATCCAGCCGCCGATCGACGGCGACGCGTACACCAGCGCCGTGAATGCGCCCCACGTGAGCGTGGCGTGGCTGTCGGTGAACTGCAGCTTGTCGATCATGAACAGCACGAGCAGCGCGGCCATGCCGTAATAGCCGAAGCGTTCCCACATCTCGATCAGAAAGACCGTCGAAAACGAACGGGTCTGCGAGACGCGTGCGCCCGCCGGATTGGATGAATTCATCATGTACCTCTTGTTCAAACGGTTGCGGCATCGCGCGAACTGGCCGCGCGGCGCGTGAAACGGAATCTGGAAAGACAGTCGGCGAAGCGTGCGCCCTCACGCGGATGCAACAGCCGCACAGACGCAGCGCGTGGGCGCGCTCATCCGCGCGCTAGAGCGCCAAACCAGCAGATAAACCAGGGGATGGGATCGAGGACCGCCTCGCGAAACGCTCCGCAGCGAGTCCCCTTGGGGGACGCTGCGCCACACCGGGCTCGGACTCCGGCATGCGGAGCGGGCTCAATGATAAAGCATCGTGACGAACGGGGATTTCGAGGGCGGCACAGAGCGGCGTTGCCACGCGGCGGCAGGCGGCAAGCCCGCGGCGGAGAAAATCGGCAGTGATGGTCATGTCCTTGCGCCGGCTGCCGTTCGGTTGGAACGTGCCGGACAGTGCTCCGCCGCGCAGGATCGCTGCGGGCGAATTGATAAACAGCGGCCGGATGCGCGCGTGGTGGTGTCCACATACGCGCCCGTCCGCAAGCGGGCCTGATTCTGCAAACAGAAAGATCCCAAGTCACTCAGGGAATCCACTGAGTCCGCGGCGATTACATGCCATTACACCCATGTGTTTTCGCCGAATCGGCGCGTGTCGTCGGAAATAGTCTTTGGTGTCATACGCTTAATCGTCCGGATACTCATATTGCATAACCGCGCGTATCAGCATGCATACTGCAGTCGTTACTCCGATTGTTCGTCGTTTCGGGAAATAAACGGCCGTTTTGGCCGGGGTTAGTTTCGATTCTGGCAACATAGAGTGCTGTCTCGAAATGTGGTCACTCGCAACCACCTGGGGCTGAAAAGACCTGCAGTCCCGCCCAGGACCGCAATCAAACCATATTTACTTATATCAAACAAATTTTGACGGGCTAATTTCCTCCTGCTATGGTCACGACAATTCAAAAAAGCAATCCGGCACTAGAAATCGGCAGCAAGATCCGCGCTCTGCGCCAACGGCTCAAGCGCACGCTGGATGACACGGCAACCGCGGCGGGTATTTCCAAGCCGTTTTTGTCGCAAGTCGAGCGCGGGCTGGCGTCACCGTCCATCACATCGTTGGCCGGAATCGCCCACGCACTCGGGGTCACGGTGCAGTATTTCGTCGACACACCCAGCGAGGAACGCTGTGTGAGCCGGGGCGATCAGTTGAAGTTTTTCGGTTTTGCGGACTCGGCCAATCTGTTTGCGCGGCTGACCAACCTGACGGGCGGCCGTCAGCTCGAGGCGATCCTGGTGAGGATGCCGCCCGGGCAGAAACGCTCCGAAGTCACCACGCATGCCGGGGAAGAGTTTGTTTATGTGATCGACGGCGAAGTGTCGTTGACGCTGGAAGGCAAGACGTTCGTGTTGCACGCGGGAGACAGCGCGCATTACGAATCGACGGTGCCGCACAGCTGGGTGAACACCGCGCGCATCGAGTCGGTGGTCGTCTGGGTGGGCACACCGAGACTGTTCTAAAGAGCAGGCACCTTATCCGGTTGAGCCGGCGAGGGATTGCCTGCATTACGCAATGTAAGGAATCCTGCATGTCGCGCTACCATCACGAGCAACAAGGGCCGCCCTGGCCCGGGCAACGCAGCTAAACCGGCGCCCCGGCGCCAGCGCGTTTCTCTCTCGACCTTTCCTGCGATCTCAACCGATGAAAACCCCGTTCGTCTACACGACGGCGCTGGCCGCGCTCGTCCTCACGTTTGCCCCTTCCGCTTTCGCCGTCACGGTGCCGCCCGGCGTCACGCTCGCCGCCAGCCAGGAGATGACCCGCCAGGTGCCGGGCGAAACCGAATCGCTCGACCCCGCGCATATCGAATCGTGGACCGGCAACACGATCGGGCTCGACCTGTTCGAAGGCCTGACGCGCATGGACGCGAGCGGCGCGATCGTGCCGGGCGTTGCCGAGTCGTGGTCGCGTAGCGGACCGACTACGTGGGTTTTCAAGCTGCGCCACGACGCGCGCTGGAGCAACGGCCAGCCGGTCACGGCCGCCGACTTCGTCTACTCGTGGCAACGCGTGCTCGATCCGAAGACGGGTTCGAAATACACCGTGCTGGTCGAATTCGTGAAGAACGCCAAGGCGATTCTCGCCGGCAAGGCGCCGCTTTCGAGCCTCGGCGTGCGCGCCGTCGATCCGTACACGCTCGAAGTCACGACCGAAGTGCCCGCCACGTTCTTCCCGCAGCTCACGGCCATGGCGACGATGACGCCGGTCAACCGCGCGGTCGTGACGAAGTTCGGCGGCGACTGGACCCGTCCGGGCAACTTTGTGGGCAACGGTCCGTATGCGCTGACCGACTGGCAGCCGAGCAACCGTCTCGTGGCCACGAAAAGCCCGACCTACTGGAACAACAGCAAAGTCGTGATCACGAAAGTGACCTACCTGCCGATCGAAAACGACGAAACGGCCATGCGCATGTACCAGGCCGGCCAGTTCGACTACACGTATTCGATTCCGTCAGGCGTCTACGCACAGGTGAGCAAGCAGTTCGGCCCCGAGCTGAAAACCGGGCTGCAGATCGCCACGTACTACTACAGCCTGAATAACGACGACCCGGCCTTCAAGGACAAGCGCGTACGCCAGGCCCTCGCGATGGTGCTCGACCGCGACCTGCTGACCAAACGTTTGACAGCCGACGGCGAAGTGCCGATGTACGGCCTGATCGCCAAGGGCACCGAAGGTTCGGGCGTCTTCACGCCGGAGTGGGCGAACTGGCCGATGCCTAAACGCATCGACTACGCGCGCAACCTGCTGAAGACCGCGGGCTATTCGGACGCCAAGCCGCTGACGTTCACGCTCACCTACAACACCAACGACCTGCATAAGAAAGTCGCGCTGTTCGCCACCTCGGAATGGCGCACCAAGCTCGGCGTCACGGCAAAGCTCGAAAACGTCGAATACAAGGTGCTGCTCAAGCAACGCCACGACGGCAAGGTGCAGGCCTCGCGCGACGGCTGGTTCGTCGACTACAACGATGCCAACTCGTTCTTCGATCTGATCCGCTGCAACAGCGTGCAGAACGACCAGCACTACTGCAACCCGCAAGTGGACAAGCTGATCGATGAAGGCAACCAGCAGCTCGACGACGCGAAGCGCACCGCGCTGTTCACGCAGGCGCACGATCTGGCCATGGACGACTACCCGTTGGTATCGCTCTTCCAGTATTCGGCCGACCGGCTGGTCAAGTCGTACGTAGGCGGCTACAAGCCGACCAACTACCTCGACATGCGCGCCACGCAAGACATGTATCTGACCAAGCACTAAACGCGGGGAGCACCGTCATGCTGGCCTATACGCTGCGCCGCACGCTCTGGGCGATCCCGACGATTCTCGCCGTGATCACCGCGTGCTATCTGCTGCTGCATCTCACTCCGGGCGGCCCGTTCGACACCGAGAAGCAACTCTCGGCGGCCGTGCTGGCGAACCTGAACGCCAAGTATCACCTCGACGAACCGTTGTGGCTGCAGTACCTCCACTACCTCGGCTCGTTGCTGCACGGCGACCTCGGGCCGTCGTTCCGCTATGCCGACTGGTCGGTCAACGACCTGGTGTGGAAGGCGCTGCCGGTCAGTCTCGGCGTGGGCGGCGTGTCGGTGCCGATCGCGCTCGTGATCGGCGTCGCGCTCGGGACGGTGGCCGCGGTGCGGCGCGACCGCTTCGTCGATCACTTCGTGATGGTGCTCGGCAATCTCGGCAACGTGGTGCCGCCCTTCGTGCTGGGCCCGGTGCTGGTGTGGATCTTCGCGATCCTGCTGAAAACCTCCGAGGGACACGGCTGGCTGCCGGCCGGCGGCTGGGGCGAAGGCGAATGGCGCTATCGCGTGCTGCCCATCGTGCTGCTCACCATCATCAACGTCGCCGCCATTGCCCGCGTGATGCGCGGCAGCATGATCGAAGTGCTGTCGGGCAACTTCATCCGCACGGCGCGCGCCAAGGGTTTGCCGGGCCGCACGATCGTCTTGCGCCACGCAATGAAGCCCGCGCTGATGCCGGTGGTCTCGCTGCTCGGCTCGATCTGCATTTCGTCGATCACCGCGGCGGTGGTCACCGAATCGGTGTTTGCGCTGCCGGGCCTCGGCCAATTAGTGGTCAACGGTGCGATCAATCGCGACTACACCCTCGTGCTCGGCCTCGTCGTGCTGACGACCGCGGTCGCCGTGCTGTTCAATCTGCTGGTCGACCTCGCGTATGCGTGGCTCGATCCGCGCATCCGGTACTGATCCATGCCCCGCTCAATTCAACCGACCGTCGCGGCGCTCGATCCGCTCGCGGCCATCGCCAGGGCGCCGCGTTCACGCGGCCCGCTCGCCACCGCCGCGTGGCGCTTCGTGCGCAACCGCGCCGCATTCGCCGGCTTCGTTGTGCTGATGCTGATCGTGATCGCCTGCGTGGCCGGTCCGTGGTTCCTGCCGAACAATCCGATCGATAGCGACTGGAGCGCGATCAGCCTGCCGCCCACGCTGCAAAACATGCACTGGTTCGGCACCGACGAACTCGGCCGCGATCTGCTCGCGCGCACGCTGCAGGGCGGGCGCGTGTCGCTCGAAGTCGGTCTGCTCGGCACGCTGGTGTCGGGGCTGATCGGTGTCGCGTACGGCGCGACAGCGGGATATCTGGGCGGACGCGTCGACGCGGTGATGATGCGCATCGTCGACATGATGTACGCGATTCCCTACATGCTGATCGCCATCCTGATGATGACCATGTTCGGCCGCGCCTTCTATCTGGTCGTGCTCACCATCAGCGCGTTTTCATGGCTCGACATGGCGCGCGTGGTGCGCGGCCAGACGCTGTCGCTGCGCTCGCGCGAATTCATCGACGCCGCGAAGGCGATCGGCGTGAGTTCGCGTTCGATCATCGCGCGTCACATCGTGCCGAATCTGTTCGGCGTGGTCGTCGTGTATGCGAGCGTGACGGTGCCGAACATCGTGCTGACGGAATCGGTGCTGTCGTTTCTCGGCCTCGGCGTGCAGGAGCCGATGACGAGCTGGGGCGTACTGATTCAGGACGGCGCGCAAAAGCTCGAATCGATGCCCTGGCTGCTGCTGTGCCCGGCCGTGATGCTATGCGTTACGCTGTATTGCGTGAATTTCGTCGGCGATGGTTTGCGCGACGCATTCGATCCGAAGGACCGCTGACATGCCGCTACTCGAAGTCAAAGACCTCAGCGTGCGCTTTACGCGCCGCGAAGGCGCACCCGTCGACGCGGTGCAAGGCGTGTCGTTTTCGCTGGAACCGGGCCGCACGCTCGGCATTGTCGGCGAATCGGGCTCCGGCAAGAGTCAGACCGTGATGGCTTTGCTGGGCCTTCTGGCCGGCAACGGCAAGGTGTCCGGCAGCGCGAGCTATCGCGGCGAAAACCTGCTGACCATGAACGAAGCGGCGCTGAACAAAATTCGCGGCGACCGCATCGGCATGATCTTCCAGGACCCGATGACCTCGCTCAACCCGTTCCTGACGATCGAACGGCAGATGACCGAGACGCTGCAACTGCATCGCAAGATGTCGCGTCGCGAAGCGCGCCGCCGCGCGATCGAAACGCTGGAATCGGTGCGCATTCCCGATGCCGCGCGCCGCATCGGCATGTATCCGCACGAGTTTTCCGGCGGCATGCGCCAGCGCGTGATGATCGCGATGGCGCTGCTCTCCGAGCCCGAAATCCTGATCGCCGACGAACCCACCACCGCGCTCGACGTGACCGTGCAGGCGCAGATCATCGAGCTGCTGCGCGAACTGAATCGCGAACGCGGCACGGCGATCATTCTGATCACGCACGACATGGGCGTCGTGGCCGGTCTGTGCGACGACGTGATGGTGATGTACGCCGGCCAGACCGTCGAGCAGGCGAGCGCCGCCGCGCTGTTCGCCGCGCCGACGCATCCGTACACGCTCGGCCTGCTGAACGCGCTGCCGCGTCTCACCGACGATGACGACGACCGTCCATTGCAAACCATTCCGGGCAATCCACCGCTGCCCGGCGAAGTCGGCGCGGGCTGCGCATTCGCGCCACGCTGCGGCTATTGCACCGATCGTTGCCGTGAATCGCGGCCACCGCTTGCCGCCTCCGCTGATCACGTCGACGCGCTGCGCGCGTGCCATCGCCCGGTGGGTGAAATTCTCGAGGCACAACACGTATGAACACCACTCCGCTTGCAAATCAGGACGCGACAACGTTGTTGCGCGTCGACAATCTCAAGGTGCAATTCGGCGTACCGCGCGGCGGCTTTCCGTGGTCCGGCAAGGCGACGCTGCGCGCGGTGGACGGCGTGTCGTTCAACGTGCGGCGTGGCGAAACCGTGGGGCTCGTCGGTGAATCGGGTTGCGGCAAGTCGACGCTTGCGCGCGCGATCATCGGACTCGCGCCGGTGGCGAGCGGCAGTGTGCGCTGGCTCGGCGACGAAACCGTGCTGCCGGGCGCGCGCCGCGATACCTCGCGTTTGCGCCGCGACGTGCAGATGATTTTCCAGGACCCGCTCGCCTCACTCGATCCGCGCATGACGATCGAACAGATCGTTGCCGAACCGTTGATGACGCACGGCCAGGATATCGCCCGTGCCGATGTACAGCGGCGCGTGCTGACCATGCTCGAACGTGTCGGCCTCAACGCGCAGCATCTGCGCCGTTATCCGCACGAGTTTTCCGGCGGCCAGTGTCAGCGCGTCGGCATTGCGCGCGCGCTGATCGGCGAGCCGCAACTGGTGATCTGCGACGAGCCGGTGTCCGCGCTCGACGTGTCGATCCAGGCGCAGATCGTCAACCTGCTGCGCGATCTGCAACGCGAACTGTCGCTCTCGCTGCTGTTCGTCGCGCACGATCTGGCCGTCGTCAAAGCGATCAGCCACCGCGTGCTGGTGATGTATCTGGGTCGTGTGATGGAATTCGGCGACAAGCGCGAGGTGTACGGCACGCCGCGCCATCCGTACACGCGGGCGTTGCTCTTGGCCGTGCCGGTGCCCGATCCGGTGGTGGAGCGCGCGCGCCGTCATCTGCTGTTGCGCGGCGAGATTGCCTCGCCGCTCAATCCTCCTTCCGGCTGCGCATTTCGCACGCGCTGCCCGGATGCAATCGACGCCTGTGCCCGGGAGATTCCGCAACCCGTCACGCACGGCGCGAGGGCGACACGGGTCGCGTGTATTCGCGTGGAAGACACCGTGAGCTAAGTGCCGCTGGCGCACCGCCGGCACACAGAAGAACCTGAGAAATTAGAACCGTATTCCCGGCGCGGCGGGCCGTCGCGCCGTTGGATTCGTTCGTCCTGCCAACCGCGGGACGAGCGATCAGCATGGACTGGCTAACCGCCAGCCAAAGATTCACCACAATAATCAGAGACGTACTCAATGAAAGATACCCGATCAAAAAACCGGTCAAAAAAAACCGGAGCAGCAACGTTCTTTTACTGCGCATTCACGCTTCCCGCACTGACACTAGCCGCAAACGCGTATGCCGACGACGGCGTCACGGAGCCCACCTCCGAGGCGTCTGAAACTCAAACGGCCGCGCAAACGTTGTCGTCCCCCGCGCAACTCGCGCAAACCGCGCCGACGCAGCAAAACAACTCGTCCGGCAAGCGCCGCGCTGAGCAAGGCGGCCACGTGCGTAACGACCAGCCCGACACCACCAACGCGCTCGTCAACGCCGAGGCCAGTCAGACAGTCACGCCGCCCGCGCCGCTGTCGAGCCAGGCGGCAAGCAAGGGTTTCATCGCCGACAGCCATCTGAATCTGCAGTTTCGCAACTACTCCGACTACTTCCAGGCGCCCAACACGATCTACCGTCATGCGTGGGTCCAGGGCGCGCAGGCCAACTTTGAATCCGGCTACACGCAAGGGCTGGTCGGCTTCGGCGTCGATGCATCGCTGTTCGGCGCGCTCAAGCTCGACGGCGGCAACGGCGCGGCCAACATGGTGCACGTGGGCAAGGACGGCGGCGGTTCGCAACAGCTCGCGTGGGCGTATCCCGGCATGTACGACATCAAGGGACGCATTTCGGAAACGGTCGTGAAGTACGGTTTGCAGGACGTAACCAACCCGTTCCTCGAACCGCACGACAACCGCGCGTTGCCGCCGACCTTCCTCGGCGTCTCGATGGTCAGCAACGATCTCGCGCACACTGAGCTTCAAGCCGGCAGCTTCACCAAAGTCGACGCGCGCGGCCACACCAATCTGACCAATCTCGCCACCTCGTACGGCGGCACGCGGATCGATCGCCTGACTTACGTGGGCGGCACGTGGCACTACGCGAAGAACGGCGAGATGGCGCTGTACGTCGATCAGGCCGACGATGTCTGGCGTCAGTACTATGGTTCTGTCGCTCAGTCGTTCGGCGATCCGACCACCATCAAGTGGAGCGGTCTTGCCAACATCTACTCGACGCACGACACCGGCGCGTCGCGTCAGGGGCACATCAACAGCAATGCGTACAGCGTGTCGGTCTCCGCGCAGCACGGCCCGCATGCGCTGCTGCTCGGCTACCAGCAGGTGCTCGGCGACCAGTTCTTCGACTACGTCAACGAGACCAACGGCATCTACCTGACCAACTCGATGGACGTGGACTACAACGCGCCGCACGAGCAGTCGCTGCAATTGCGCTATACGTTCGACGGCAAATACGCCGGCGTGCCGGGCCTCAAGGCGATGTTCTGGGGGCAATACGGCTGGGGCGCGGATGCGTCGGCGGGTGCGGCGGAGAATGCCTCGCCTTCGGCGCCGCTGCATGATCTGTACTGGAAGAACGGCGAGCCGGTTCATGGCCATCATCACGAGTTCGGTTTCATTCCGAGCTACACGCTGCAAAGCGGGCGCTTCAAGGATACGAAGGTCACGTTCATTGCGATGTGGCACAACAGCCAGTATCACTACTCGGATGGCAACAACATGGAATACCGGCTGGTCGTGAATGTGCCGGTGAAGGTGTTCTAAGCGCTCCCAGGCGATTCGACAGGCGGCGCGGCTTGCGCGCTGCCTCGTCATCGCGCATGCGCTCAGCCGGTGATCCGTTCAGTGGTCATCGCGCGAGACAAGCCGTGCATCGGGCGGCGCAACGCGACATCGAACGGATTGGTTTGCGGGCCGATCGCATCGGCCTGCCGGCGCAGCAATTCGACCACCATCGGCAGACGATCGTCGCCGAGACGCGCGGCCAGCGTGCCGACGCTCAACGCCGCCACCGCCACTCCCGCGCGGTCCAGAATCGGCACCGCCACGCCCGCCATGCCGTCGAGCACGCCGCTATTGCGCCCCGCATACCCCAACTGGCGCACGCGTTCGATCTCGGTGCGCAAATACACTTCGTCGAGCACGCCGTAGCCGCGAATGCGCGGCACGTTGAAGCGGATGATCTCCTCGCGCTCCGCCTCGGGCAGAAACGCCAGAATCGCCAGACTGCCCTGCCCGACTCCCAAAGCGACACGCCCGCCGATATCGCCGGTGAACGAGCGGATCGGGAACGGCCCTTCGCAGATGTCGAGGCACACCGCGTCGAAACTGCTTTTGACGAGCAGAAAGATCGTGTCGCCGAGACTCGCGCACAGACGCAATAACGCGGGGCGGCACAGCGTGCGCATGCCGCTCGGATTGCCCGCCTGCGCCGCGAGCGCGAAGAAATCCACACTCAGCCGGTACAGCTTGGAGCTTTCGTCCTGTTCGACGATGCCCTCCGCGATCAACGCATGCAGGATGCGATGCACGGTGCCCTGCGTGAGCCCGACCGCTTTCGCGAGACGCGTGACGCGTCCGCCGTCCGGCTGCGCTTCTGACAATGCGCGGATTACCGCGAACGCGCGCTCCAGCATGCCGGGGCCGGGGGCGCTGCCTGTCTCTGCGATGTCGGCGTCGGTATCTCGTTTGGCGGCAGGTTTCATTTCAATGGCTTCAAATTATTTCACTGGTCGGAACACTATAAAGCGTTTTATCCGCTAGCGGAATCTCCGCGACTTTCCGGCGCGGCAGCGTTGCGCCGATGATTCATAGGGATTTTCCGGAGAGCATGCAGCGGAACACCTACCAGCACTTCAGGCAAATATATTCCGATCATCGGAATTTTTTAAAATCTTATATCGTTAAACGGAATTTGAAATTGACTGACGGTAATTTGGCTAGCTAGAGTCGGCGTCATCGAGGCAGTAGTCGATTGAACCGGTGTCGAACCATCCAAAGGCCAGATCATGTCGTTCCTCACACTCACGGACGTAACGAAGTCGTTCGGCGATCTGCAGGCAGTCGCCGACGTGGACCTGTCGGTGGAAAAAGGCGAGTTCGTTTCGTTGCTCGGGCCGTCCGGCTGCGGCAAGACCACTACGTTGCAGATGATCGCGGGCTTCGTCGAGACGACGCGCGGACGCATCACGCTCGACGGCCGCGACATCACGCACATGAAACCGAACAGGCGCGGCCTCGGCATCGTGTTCCAGAGCTACGCGCTGTTTCCGCACATGAGCGTCGCCGACAACGTCGGCTTCGGGCTGGAGATGCGCAATATCGACAAGGCCGAGCGCAAGGAGCGTATTCGCGAAGCGCTCGCGCTGGTGCGACTCGATGCGCTCGCGCATCGCTTTCCGCGTGAACTCTCCGGCGGTCAGCGTCAGCGGGTGGCGATTGCCCGCGCCATCGTGATCGCGCCGCCGGTGCTGCTGCTCGACGAACCGATGTCCAATCTCGACGCCAAGCTGCGCGAAGACATGCAGTTCGAACTGCGCGGCATTCAACGCAAGATCGGCACGACCACCATCATGGTGACGCACGATCAATCCGAAGCGCTGTCGATCAGCGATCGCGTGGTGGTGATGGAAGCGGGCCGCATCACGCAGATCGACACGCCGTACGAAGCGTACGAGCGCCCGGAAAATCGCTTCGTCTCGCAGTTCATCGGCAAGGCCAATATGCTGCCGGGCACCGTGGTGGCGCGCGACGGCGACGCGATCCGCATCGACCTGGGTCACGATCTCGCCGAGACAGGACACACGGCGCAGTTGCCGGCGCGCGAGCGCGTGGTCGGTGTCGGCGACGCAGTGACCTTGTGCATCCGTCCGGAAAAACTGCGCCTGTGCGCACCGAACGCGGGACGTGTGCCGGCCACCGTGACGAGCCGCTTCTTCCTCGGCAGTCAGTGGCTTTATCGGCTGGACAGCCGGCTCGGCGAAGTGCTGGTGTGCTGCCAGAACGAAGGCACGGAACCGCTGCCCGAAGGCGCGACGGTCGGCGTCGACTGGAACAGCGAGGCGATCCGCTTCATTCAACGGGACGCGCATCATGGCTAGTACGCTGCCCGCCACCGACAATCCCGACATGAAATCCGGTAACGCCCGCCGCGCACCCTGGCATGCGTTTTTGCCGCTCTGGCTGATGTGCGCGCCGGCCTTTCTGTTGTTCGTAGCGCTCGTGCTGGTGCCGCTTCTAATGACACTGGTGCTGACCTTCTATCGCTTCGATCCCGCCAGCGGGCCGATCGCCGCGTTCCAGTTCGGCAATTACGCGGAAGTGCTGAGCTCGTCGTATTACCACACCATCTTTCTGCGCACCTTCGGCATTGCGTTTCTGGTGACGCTGCTGTGCATCGTGATCGGCACGCCTGAAGCGTACGTGCTGTCGCGCATGCGCGATCCGTATCGCTCGATGTTCCTGCTGGTGATTCTCGCGCCGCTGCTCGTTTCAGTGGTAGTGAGGGCGTTTGGCTGGAGCATGCTGCTCAACACCAACGGACTCGTGAACCAGGCATTCGGGCTGTTCGGACTCGGGCCGTACAAGCTCGAGTACACCACCTTCGCGATCGTCATCGCACTCGTGCACGTGATGCTGCCGTTCATGGTGATTCCGGTGTGGACCGCGTTGCAGAAGCTCGACCCGCAAACGGAAAACGCCGCGCTTTCGCTGATGGCGTCGCCCGCCACCACGCTGCGCCGCATCGTCCTGCCGCAACTGACGCCGGGCATTCTGTCGGGCAGCCTGATGGTGTTCGGTCTGTCGGCGAGCGCCTTTGCGATTCCCGGCCTGCTCGGCGGACGACGCCTGAAAGTTGCGGCCACCGCCGTCTACGACGAATTCCTCGGCTCGCTGAACTGGCCGCTCGGCGCGACCATCGCGCTTCTGCTGCTGGTCGCGAATCTGATCGTGATGCTCACGTACTACCGTGTTCTGGAACGCAAGTACACCAGAAGCCTCGGTTAATTCATCGGCCCTCTCATCGGCACATTCAGTGAAAACATCATGAGAAAAAACGGCCCCATCGCGCTGATCTTCCACACGCTCGTGATCGCGTTCGTGCTCGCGCCGCTCGTGATCGTCGTGCTGGTCGCCTTCACGCCCGACGAAACGCTCACGTTGCCCACGCACGGCGTCTCGCTGCGCTGGTTCCGCGCGATCCTCAATTACCCGGATTTCATCGGCGCGTTTTTCAATAGCCTGAAACTGGCGTTCGCTTCGGCGACGCTGTCGCTGATCGTGGCGCTGCCCGCCGCGCTCGCCATCGGCCGCGCGCGCTTTCCCGGCCGCAGCTTTCTCAATGGCCTGTTGCTGTCGCCGCTCGTGATTCCCGGCCTCGTACTCGGCATCGCGCTGCTGCGCTTCTTCGCGCTGATCGGCGCGACCGGTTCGTTCGCGTGGCTCACGCTCGCGCACATGATCATCATCACGCCGTTCGTGATGCGGCTCGTGCTGGCTTCGGTGAGCGGCCTGGACCGCAGCATCGAGCATGCCGCGCACTCGCTCGGCGCCGACCCATGGACCACGTTTCGCCGCATCACCTTCCCGATGATTTTGCCGGGCATTACCGGCGGCTGGCTGCTGGCCTTCATCAACAGCTTCGACGAACTGACCATGTCGATCTTCGTCACCTCGCCGCAAACCGTCACGCTGCCTGTGCGCATGTACATGTACGCGACCGAATCGATCGATCCGATGATGGCGTCCGTCTCCGCGCTAGTGATCTTCATTACCGGCGGCGCGATGCTGCTGCTCGACCGCGTGTATGGTCTGAACCGCATTCTGATCGGCCAGCACTGATGTCTTCTTCCGACCACGCTCTCATGCCGTCCACTTTGCAGTCCACTCAAGCTGCCGCATCGCAGTTCATCCGTTTGGCGGAAACGCGGCGCGAACCGTTGCACTTCTTTATCGACGGCCGGCAAGTCGCCGCACTGCAAGGCGATACGCTGCTGACCGCTGTGCTCATGCAACAACGCCGCGTGCGCGAAAGCGAATTCAGCGGCGCGCCGCGCGCGGGCTTCTGTCTGATCGGCGCATGCCAGGACTGCTGGATGCGCACCGAAGACGGCAAACGTGTGCGCGCATGCTCGACGCTCGTGACCGAAGGCATGCGCGTGCTCACTCGGCTCGTTGCTGTGGAAAGCAGTGCTGGCGCTGCGGGTGAAACCGGAGACGCCCGATGAGCGACGAACGCCGCATCGTAATCGTCGGCGCCGGGCCCGCGGGCGTACGCGCTGCCGAGACGCTGGCAGCGGCTGGCGTGAAGCCGATCGTGATCGATGAAAACGCGCGCTGGGGCGGTCAGATTTATCGGCAACCGCCGGCGAACGGCGGCTTCGAGCGCTCGAAGAAAACGCTCTACGGTTTTGAAGCGCATAAGGCCGAAGCCTTGCATTCGACAATGGCCGCGCTTCTGCCTCATCTCGACTATCGCCCCGACTCGCTCGCGTGGGCCTGCGAAGCGGGCCGCCTCGATACCTTGCACGCGGGACGCGAGCTGCGCGTGCCGTTCTCGCATCTGATCATCGCCAGCGGCGCGACTGACCGCGTGCTGCCGGTGCCCGGCTGGACCTTGCCTGGCGTCTACACGCTCGGCGCGGCCCAGGTCGCGCTGAAGGCGCAAGGCTGCGCGATCGGCCGACGCGTCGTGCTGGCCGGCACCGGACCGCTGCTATATCTCGTGGCGTATCAGTACGTGAAAGCCGGCGCGCAAGTCATGGCCGTGCTCGACACGAGTCCGTTCTCGCGGCAGATCGCCGCGGCGCCGAAACTCGCGCGTCTGCCGTCCACTTTCGCCAAAGGTCTGTACTACGTCGGCTGGCTGAAAGCGCATGGCGTGCGGATCGAGCGTGATGTGACGCTGGTGGGGATTCGCGGCGTGGATGGAGTGCAAGCGCTCGAATGGCGCGCGTCGCGTGAAGGCTCGCCGACCGAAACCATTGCATGCGACGCGGTCGGCGTGAGCTTCGGCCTCAAACCCGAAACGCAGCTCGCCGATCTCGCGGGCTGCCGCTTCCGTTTCGACGCGACCAACCGATGCTGGCTGCCTGAAGTGGACGCAGCAGGCCGCAGTTCCGTGCGCGGCCTTTATCTCGCAGGCGACGGCGCGGGCATCGCCGGTGCGGACGCCGCCGAACTGGCCGGCCGCCGCGCCGCGCTCGCCTTGCTCGACGATCTCGGCATCGCGCATCCGCGTAGCCCGGGCATGTCCGACGCGGCATCGATCGAGCGCAGTCTGAAACGTATCGCTGTGTTTCGCGAGGGCATCGAAACAGCCTTCGCGCCGCCGGCCAGATGCGCGGCGCAATGGCCCGACGACATGACCGTGTGCCGCTGCGAAGAAATCGACGCGGGTACGTTGCGACGCTGCATCCGCGGCGGCGAAGCGAATGAGATCAACCGGCTGAAGGCGCTCACGCGCGTCGGCATGGGCCGCTGCCAGGGGCGCATGTGCGGCGAAGCCGCGCTGACCCTGCTCGCCGAGGAAACCGGCAAGCCGCTCGACGCAGTGGGCCGCTTGCGCAGCCAGCCGCCCGTCAAACCCATTCCGCTCGCGCCGGAAATGTACGCCGACGACCTCGCCGAAATTCCCGCGGAGGCGCGCGATGAGTAACACGCTGCATTACGACGTCGCGATTGCGGGCGGCGGCCTGGTCGGTTCATCGGCCGCATTGGCGCTCGCGAAGCGCGGCTTGCGCGTCGGCCTTTTCGAGCGGCGCTATTGCGGCGCGCAGGCGAGCGGCGTGAATTACGGCGGCGTGCGCTGCCAGGGCCGGCCGGTCGAACAGATGCCGCTCGCCGTCCGCGCACGGCGTATCTGGGACCGCTTGCCGGAGTTGATCGGCATCGACGGCGAGTTCACGATGTCGGGACATTTGCGCCTCGCTCGCAGCGAAAGCGATCTCGCCGCGCTGCAAATGTGGGCCGACATGGCGCGCGACTATGGACTGCACGCGCAACTGGTCAGCGGCGCGGCCTTCCGCCAGCGCTACCCGTGGCTCGGACCGGCGGCCGTGGGCGGCTCGCTGTGCGCGACGGACGGTCATGCGAACCCGCGGCTGGTGTCGCCCGCCTTCGCGCGCGCCGCGCGAGCTGCTGGTGCGGATGTGCGCGAACAAACCGAACTCAGCGACATTCATCACGACAGCACGCGCTTTCAACTGCGCGCCGGCGACACGCGCATCAGCGCCGACTGGCTCATCAATTCGGCGGGCGCGTGGGCGAATACGGTGGCGGGTTACTTCGGCGAGACCGCGCCGATGAAACCGATCTACCCGAACATGTGGGTCACCGAACCGCTGCCGCTTTTCATCACGCACAACCTGGGCGTGTATGGCGGCGGCATCTACGCGCGGCAAGTGGCGCGCGGCAATTGTGTGATCGGCGGCGGACGCGGACATGGCGACGGCGAATATGGCCAGCCGTCGACGGACACCACGCGCGCCGTGATGCGCGACGCGTGCGCGCTGCTGCCGGCCTTGCGCGAGGCGCTGCTGATCCGCACGTGGAGCGGCGTGGAAGGCGAGACGCCCGACAGCAATCCGATCATCGGTGCGAGCCGTAGCGTGCCGCGTCTGTTGCATGCATTCGGTTTTTCAGGCGGCGGCTTCCTGCTCGCGCCGGGCGTCGGCGAAGTGCTCGCCGATCTCGTCGTCGACGGCGCCACCGCCACGCCACTCGACGCTTTTTCGATTGGCCGTTTTGCTGCTGTCGCGACCTCGCCGGTCGTTTAAGTTTTCGTTTAGTGAACCTCAGGAGCCCCTCAATGAAACTGTTCAAGACGCTCGCGGCGCTGGCCGCAATGTGCGCATTCGGCGCGGCCGCGCCCGCCTGGTCGCAGACCAAGACGATCTACATCGGCATGAACGGCGGCCCGATGGAGAAGGCCTATACGAGCCAGGTGTTGCCCGACTTCGAGAAAGCAAACAATGTGAAGGTGGTCGTGGTGCCGGGCACGTCGTCGGACATTCTCGCCAAGCTGCTCGCCAACAAGGCCAGCCCGCAGATTCACGTGGTATTTCTCGACGACGGCGTAATGGCACGCGCGGTCAGCATGGGCGTGTGCAAGAAGCTCGACGACGCGCCCGTGCTCAAGGAACTCTATCCGTTCGCGCGCATGAAGGACGACATGGGCGCGGGCGTGCAACTCGGCATGACCGGCATCGCGTACAACAAGAAGCTGTTCGCTGAAAAAGGCTGGGCGCCGCCGACCTCATGGATGGATTTCGCCGATCCGAAATACAAGGGCAAAGTGGTGTTCCAGTCGGCGTCGAGCAGCACCTTCGGCCTGCACGGCTTTCTCGCCATCAACCGCTTGATGGGCGGCAGCGAGCAGAACGTGGAGCCGGGCTTCACGAAATGGGCGAGCACGGTGGGGCCGAACGTGGTCGAGTACGTGCCGAATTCGGCGAAGATTTCCGAAATGGTCCAGACCGGCGAAGCGGGCCTGTTCCCGTTGACGCCGACCGCCGTGGGCGATCTGGCGGACAAGGGCATTCCGGTCGGCTATGTGAATCCGAAGGAAGGTCCGGTGCTGCTGCTGGTCGACCTGTGCGTGGTCAACAACAACCCCGATCCGCAACTGGCGCAGAAGCTCGCGCAATTCCTGCTGTCCGCGCCGGCGCAGACCAAAGCCGCAGAAGCCGGCCGCCAGATTCCCACCAACCGTCTCGCGAAGATGACGCCGCCGATGCAGCAGAGCCTCGGCAACGTCGACGATCTGGTGCGCAAGGTGACAGTAGTGGATTGGGATACGATCAACGCGCACCGCGCGCAGTGGGACACACGCTGGAACCGGCAAATCGAGCGCTAAGCGCTGACTGGTTGTGCTTTAACGAAAACGCGCGCCTTGCAACTCTGCAAGGCGCGCGTTTTTTATGCGTGAGCGTGGGTGTCGTTCTAGAAAATCACCGATATCGCCACCGCAAGCCAAATCCCTGCCACACCGGCGAGAAACAGATGCCGCGCGACGCGAATCCGAGCGTCGCTCGATTCAGGTTCGACAGGACTCGTCGCGACCCACGGCACCAGCCCGAGGCAACCAAAGGCGATCAGTGCGAACCCGAACACGAAGACATCGGCAACGTGCCACTGGGTCGGCTCATGCATACCCCAATAGCCGAGAAAGACTATGCCGATCGAGAAGATCGTTGCCGAAGCGGAACTGAGCGCGGGCACTGATCCGACTGGACTCGGCATGCTTCACCTCCGATCGTTAGGCTGTTACGGCATGCGTGCATGCGTCCGGACCGTGCCGTGGCATCGTTCAGGACGTGCGGGTCTGCCTCGCTTCATACGTCTTCAGATGACTATAGGCGATCCGCAGCAACGACAAGCCGTGCTCGCCCTTTTGCGCGTCGCCGCCGCGCGAAATCAGATCGCCGAGAATATGATCCGCCTCGGTATGCGAGTGGTTTTCCACATCCCGCAACATGGAAGCGGTGAGCGGCGAAGGCGTGAAGAGCGTTTGCGTGGCGCGTGCGTCGAAGTCCGGGCCCATGGTGAAGCCGTTGTGCTCGGCCACCGCGCGGCACTCGCCCAGCAGATTCTCGATCACGCGCTTGCCGTCCGGCGCCGCCAGAATATCGCCGACCGAACCGCGCATCAAGCAGGTGCCGGCCGCCAATGTGGCCAGGAACACCCACTTCTCCCACATGCGCAGCAAGATGTTGTCGCTGATCACAGCGTCGAAATTCGCGCCGCTCATGGCTTCGGCAATTGCCTGTACACGTTCCGACGCGCCGCCGGACTGTTCGCCGAAAGTGATTGCGTGCGTGTCGTTCAGATGCACGATATGCTGCTCGGCGTTGAGCGTGGCGGCGATCACGCATTGGCCGCCCAGCACGCGCGCCGCGCCGAACTTTTCGTTGAGCACCTCGATATGGCGCATGCCGTTGAGCATCGGCAGAATCAGCGTCGACTCGCCGACGAGCGGCGCGAAGGAATCGATTGCGTCGTCGAGACTGTAGGCTTTGCAGCTCAGCAGCACCAGATCGAACGGCTCGGCGCTGACGCCGGCGAGAATCGTTTGCGGATCGGGCAGCTTGAGATCGCCGCGCACGCTGCTGATGACGAGCCCGTCACGCTTGAGTTTTTCCGCCCGGCCGGGACGCACGAGGAAGGTCACGTCCTGGCCCGCCGCTGCGAGACGCCCGCCGAAATAGCCGCCTACGGCGCCCGCCCCTACTACTAGAATTCGCATCTTTGGCCTCTTGATAGATTTCGATCACGCGCTTGCGTCCACGAGCCGGGATTTCAGGGGGCGCGAATGCAGTGCGTGTGCAGAATGTAGCAAAGATTGAAGATCGGCACCGGCCAGGATTGTCGTGAACCGGCGTGTGTTGCATTGCACAGCGGCTTACCTCAGATCAAATCAGGCAATGCCGCCAGTGCGTCAGGTAAGCGCCTCGTTCACAGCGTGCCGCAAATGGTGCGTTCGTAAAGCGCCAGCATACCCGGCACATCCACCCCGATACACACCTTGCAGTCGGGCCGGCTATCCCAGGCCGGCGCGGGCACGGGCATGGTCGATGGCTTCTGGATGGTCTGGCCCACCGCGATGCCGTCCGTCAATACACGCACAGGGCCGCGGCGCGTCGTATAGAGATGCGGCGCCAGCACATAGGCCACCGCCGACGAATCGTGCACATAGATGCCCGTCAGCTGCGCGCTTTGCTCGTGAAACGCCTCGTAGTGCCGCGACACTTCCCATACGAACTGACCGGCCGCGCCGCCGCGCTCGCGCAGCGACGCCAGATACTCGCGGCTCATGATGGTGGGCTGCGTGACGTCCAGCCCGACGATCGCGACCGGCCACGCCGCGCCGAGCACGATGTCGGCGGCATCAGGGTCGGCCAGGATATTGGCTTCCGCCGCGGGCGTGACGTTGCCGAGCACGCCGTCCGTGCCGAACGCGCCGCCCATGATCACCACCTGTTTGACGAGCGGGGCGATCTGCGGATCGTCGGCGAGCGCGAGTGCGAGGTTCGTGAGCGGGCCCACGCCGAGCAGCGTCACTTCGCCGGGATGCGCGCGCACGGTGTCGATGATGAAGCGGTGCGCGGGACGCGCATCGAGCGGGGCCTCGTCCGTTGTATCCAGCGAGATATTGCCGAGCCCATTGTCGCCGTGAATCCATGCGAGCGGCTCGGGAGCGCTGCGCTTGAGCGGCGCTGCCGCGCCCTGCGCGACCGGCACGCCGGCGGCAAACCGTCCGGCGAGAAAGCGCGCGTTGCGCGTGGTCGTTTCGATCGTGGCGTTGCCGAATACGCTCGTCAGACCGAGCAGTTCGATATCCGGATGCAGCGCCTGAAATACGAGCGCCATGGCATCGTCCACGCCCGGGTCGGTGTCGTAGATGACCTTGTGCTTGCTCATAGATAGAACGCGTCCGGCAATTGTTCGCGCGCGGTGGTGTCGCGCGTGGCGCCATGCAGGTTGCCGAGGCGAATCGGCAGTTCAGGGCCGCCCAGTTCGATGATCACCTGGCGGCATGCGCCGCACGGCGCGATCGGGCCGTCCGTATCGCCGATCACCGCGAGCGCGGCGAACTGGTCACGCTGATAACCCGCCGCAATGGCGCTGAAAAACGCGGTACGTTCCGCGCAATTGCACAAACCGTACGAGGCGTTCTCGACGTTGCAGCCGTCGAACACCTGGCCGTCTTTGGTCAGCAACGCCGCGCCGACCTTGAATTTCGAATAAGGCGCATAGGCCTTTTCTCGCGCGAGCCCCGCGCGTTCCAACAGTTGTTCCATATTCATCCAGCAATCCTCGATTCAATTCAGCGTAATGAACATGCCCGCAATCGTGGCGCTCATCAGGTTCGAGAGCGTCGCGGCGAGCACGACACGCAGGCCGTAACGCGCGACTTCGGCACGGCGTCCCGGCGCGACGGCGCTAAAGCCGCCCGTCAGCACCGCGATCGACGAGAAGTTCGCGAAGCCGCACAACGCAAACGACAGGATAGCAATGGTACGCGGATCGAGCGCAGTTAGACCGGCCGCAGTCACGCTCGCGGCGTCTTTCAGATACGGCGACAGCGATGCATAGGCGACGAACTCGTTGAGAATGACTTTCTGGCCGAGAAAATTGCCGGCAATCGTGGCCTCGTTCCAGGGCACACCGATCAGATAGGCGAGCGGCGCGAATATCACGCCGAGCACCGATTGCATCGACAGTTGCGGATGACCGAACCAGCCGCCCACGCCGCCGACAATTCCGTTGAGCAACGCAATCAGCCCGACGAACGCGATCAGCATCGCGCCGACCATTACCGCGATTTTCAGGCCCACGGTCGCGCCGGAACTCGCGGCTTCGATGATATTGGCGGGACGCTTCTCGTCGAAGTTGAGGTTATCCAGATGCACACGGCTCGGTTCGGTGGAAGGGTGAATGATCTTCGCGAACAGCAAGCCGCCCGGCACCGCCATGAACGACGCCGCCAGCAGATACTCGATGCGTACACCGAGGCCCGCATAACCCGCCAGCACCGAACCGGCGACGGCCGCCATGCCGCTCGACATCACCGCGAACAATTCAGCGCCAGTCATGTCGGCCGTGAACGGTTTGACCACGGCGGGCATTTCACTCTGGCCGAGAAAAATCGTGGTGACCGCGGAAAACGATTCGATCTTCGACACGCCGAGCAGCTTCTGAAATACCGTGCCGAGCACGATCACGATCCAGCGCATCACGCCGAGGTAGTACAGAACGGAGATCAACGCCGTGACGAAGATGATGGCCGGCAGCACGCGCACGGCGAATACGAAACCGCCGTCGCCGAAGACCTGGAACATCTTCGCTTGTACGAGTCCGCCGAACAGGAACTCGATGCCCGCGTTGCCGTAGCCGAGCACGTGATTGACAGCGGACGCCGCGCCCGAAAGGATCGACTTGCCGAAGGGCACAAACAGAATGAATGCGCCGATTCCGACTTGCACAAGCAATGCGCTGATTACAGTCCGTAAGCGGATAGCGCGCCGATTGGTGGAAAAGATAAAAGCGATGAGCAGCAGTACCGCAATGCCGAGGATGTTTCTAACGATCAGTGCCATGTCTCGTGGTGTTCTTGTGAAAGTGGCAGTGATGCTAAACGAAACCGATGCCGGAATAAAACCTTTAAATATGGGCCGGCCCTCTAGTGCCCACGAATGCGCCACGGTTGATGCGCCGCGCATTTCAGGAATCGCGGCGAGGTGCATCGACATGTATTTCGCACGCCGACGCACGCTGCCGCTATCGGTTCAAACTCACAGCATTTCCAATGCCAACGCGATGCCTTGACCGCCGCCAATGCACAACGTCACGATGCCGCGTTTGAGTCCATCGCGCTGCATCGAATGAAGCAGGCGCGTGGTCAGCACGGCGCCCGTCGCGCCGATCGGATGACCGTGCGCAATCGCGCCGCCTTGCACGTTGATCAACTCGTCCGCAATGCCGAGTTTGCGCGCGACCGCGATCGGCACGGCGGCAAACGCTTCGTTGATTTCGAAGCGCTCGACATCGTGCAGTTGCCAACCGGCTCGCGCCAATGCCATCTGCACCGCCGGAACGGGACCGAGGCCGAACATGCCGGGCTCGACCGCGGCGACGCCATAAGACACGAGACGTGCGAGCGGCGCGATGCCGCGTGCTTCCGCGAAACCCCGCTCGGCCACTAGCATCGCGGCTGCGCCACTGTTCAATCCGGGCGCGTTGCCCGCGGTGATCGTGCCGTCGGGGCGAAATGCCGGACGCAGTTTGGCGAGCGTCTCCACCGTGGTGTTGGGACGCGGCTGTTCATCGCGCGTGAAATGCTGCGGGCCTTTGCGCCCGGCTATTTCCACGGCAACCAGTTCGGCGTCGAAATCGCCGCGCGCCTGGGCTTCGCTGAAGCGCTGTTGCGAACGCGCGGCCCAACGGTCCTGAGTTTCGCGCGTGATATCGAATTGCGCGACGAGGTCTTCCGTATGCCAGCCGGAATGCTCGCCGGAAAACGCGTCGTTCAGGCCGTCGCGCAGCAGGCTGTCGTGGATTTGCGCGTTGCCCATGCGGTAGCCCCAGCGGCCGCCGTCGAGCAGATATGGCGCGCGGTCCATGTTTTCCATACCGCCGGCCACGGCGGCATCACCGAGCCTCAGCAGAATTTCCTGGGCCGCCGATGCGATCGCCTGCGCGCCCGAGCCGCACACACGATTGACCGTCAATGCCGGCACGGCCACCGGCACGCCGCCGCCGATCGACGCCTGGCGCGCCGGATTCATCTTGTTGCCGGCCTGAATCACATTGCCCATCACGACCGATGCCAACGCGGCCGCGTCGAGCCCGCTGCGGCGCAACGTCTCGCGCACGGCGACCGCGCCGATCTCGGTTGCGGGCACGTCCTTCAACGATCCGCCGAATGCGCCGATCGGCGTTCTCACCGGATTGCAGATCACTACTTCACGCTGATTCGCCATCATTTCTCTCCAGTTGGTTCAACACCTCATTGGCCACGCCCGTGCAATCAGTCGATCGCTAGTTCAAGTGTTCAGTTGTTCGACGACACCGCCGTGACCGCGTCAGGCACATCCCAGCCGCCGCCAAGCGACCCGTACAACGCGACCGCCGAGAGCGCATGCTCGCGCTTGGCCTGGTTCAAGGACTCCGCGTCACGCAGATACGCCTCCTGCGCGGTGAGCACATCGAGAAAATCCGCCGCGCCGCCCTTGTACAGTTCGCTCGACAAATGCAGCGCCTGGTTCGACGCATCGAGCGCGCCGCCAAGACGTTGCACCTGCACCGCGCCGCTCACCAGATCGCTGCGGTTGTCCTCGATTTCCTTCAGCGCTTGCAGCATGGTTTGCTGCAACCCGAGTTGCGATTCGCGCATGCGGCTTTCGCTCGCGTCGATATTCGCGGTGATGCGGCCCGCGTTGAAGATCGGGCTCGTCGCGTTCAAGGCGGCGCTGAAGAGGTTGTCGGTCAGCGTCGGCAAGCCGAGGTACGACGAGGCCAGCAAACCGTCGGCGAGATTGAGCCGGAATTGCGGATAGCGCTGCGCTTTCGACACGCCTACTTCCGCCGCGCGCTGTTCGACCGTCGCGTAGGCGGTGCGCACGTCGGGACGCTGCAGAAGCGCTTCCGAGGGCAGCATTTGCGGCACGCTTTGCGCGGGCACTGGAATATCGCGTGCGTTGGCGAGCAACAAACTGTCGACGCTCTCCGGCGTGCGCCCCGAATACACCGCGATCAGACTCAATTGATGCTGCACTGCCGATTGCACGCGCGGAATCTGCGCCTGCAAATCCTGGAGCTGGTTCTGCGCTCGGGCCACGTCGAGTTGCGTCGACAGCCCATAGTGCAGACGCTGCTGCGTGAGCTTCAGCGCGCGCGCGCGGATCTGCTCGTTGTCGCTCAGAATCTGCAACTGCGATTGCGCCCAGCGCAGATCGATATACGCTGCCGCGGTATTCGCCGCGAGCGCGAGGCGCACCTCGTTCAATGCCGACTGGCGTCCCGACACCTGCGCCTGCGCCGCCAGCACGGCAAGACGTTCGCCGCCGAATACATCGGGCGTCCAGCTCGCCGTCAAGCCGACGCCGGCCTGGCGCACATAACCGAGCGGCGGCGGCGTGTTCTGACGCGAGTCGGACGCGGTCGCGCTCGCGTTCAACTCAGGCAGCAGAGCCGCGCGATTCTGCTTCGCCAGATCCTGCGCCTGCCTGACGCGCTCCACCGCTGCCTGCACATCGAGATTGCCGGTCAACACGGATTCGACCAGTTGATGCATGACTGGGTCGCCGAATTGGTCCCACCACGCTTTGGCGCTCACGCTGTCTTGCGGCGCGTCGACATTCCACGCGGCAGGCGCGACGGTTTTCACGGTTTGCGGCAAATCGGCGTGCGTTTCCGGTTGCACCGCGCACGCCGCGAGCGTCAGCAAGGCGGCGCTCGCCAGTACTTTGACAAGGATCGGTTTCATGTTGAATTCCTCAATGGGCGTCGGGCGGCGGTGCGGTGTTGCCGAACGGGCGCGAGAACAGCACGCTCAGCAGGCCGACCAGGAAACACAGGGACAAGGCGAAGAAGGTGTCGGAGAACGTGAGCACGAGAGCCTCACGCATCAGCAACGCATGCAGTTCACCGAGTCCGGCGTTGGCCGCGTTCAACGCGTTGCCGCCCACCGCCGCGAAGTGCGCGCTTTGCTGCTGCAAGATCGACTCGACCACCGGACGGCCTACGTTCAGATGTTCATCGAGCCGCTCGTAGTGCAGGTTCAGGCGGTCGTTGAGCATCGTGCTGCTCACCGCAATGCCGATCGCGCCGCCGAGGTTACGCATCAGATTGAACAGGCCGCTGGCGGAACGAAGCCTCGACATCGGCAACGAACCCAGCGCCATCGTCACGATGGGCGGAATGCAGAACTGCTGGCCGATGCCGCGCAACGCTTGCGGAATCAGTAACTCCTGCCAGCCCCATTGATTGGTTAGCGGCACATACAGATAACAGCCGACGCCGAACAGCACGAGGCCGAACACCAGCAGGATCCGCATGTCGATAAAGCGCGCGACCACCGAATACACCGCCATCGCGACCAACTGAAAACAGCCGACCGACAGCAACGCCACGCCGATCTGCAGCGAATCGAAGCCACGCACACGAGACAGGAACACCGGCGTCAGAAACACCGCGCAGAAAATCCCGATCCCGGTGATAAACGACAGCAGACTGCCGATGCCGAAGTTGCGGATCGCCAAGGCGCGCAAATCCACGATCGGTTCTTTCGCCGTGAACGCATGCACGAGGAACAGAAACCCGCAGATCGCGGTGATCCACGCGCACGTCAGAATCACGTGATCGCCGAACCAGTTCTTGCGCGGCCCTTCCTCCAGCACGTATTCGAGGCAACCTAGAAAACCGGACATGAGAAGGATGCCCAGGTAATCGCCTTTCTTCAGCAGCGACAGATCGACGTTGTCGAAGTGCACGTACTTCGGCACCAACAGCGTGACGGCGACACCCGGCACCAGGTTCAGATAGAACAGCCAGTGCCACGACCATTGCGACGTGATCCAGCCGCCGATCACCGGCCCAATGGTCGGCGCGAGCGTGGCGAGCGCGCTGATGGTGGTGGAGGCGATCAGGCGCTGCTTGCCGGGGAACAGCACGAACGCCGTGGTGAACACCGTCGGGATCATCGCGGCGCCGAGCGCGCCCTGCAAACCGCGGAACAGGATCATCGAGTTGATGTCCCATGCGAGACCGCACAGCATGCTGGTGACCGTGAAGCCGAGCGCGGAAAACGCGAACACCCAGCGCGTGGAGAACACTCGGGTGAGCCAGCCGGACATCGGGATCACCAGAATTTCAGCGATCAGATACGAGGTCTGCACCCACGAGAGTTCGTCCTGGCTCGCGGACAAGCCACCGCCGATGTCCTTGAGCGACGACGCCACGATCTGGATATCGAGCGTCGCCATGAAAAACCCGACGCACATCAACGTGAACGCCAGGACCTTGATTCGCGTCGGCAGGTCGGCGGGGTTGGCGAGAACTTGAGTCATGATCGGCTTATCCGCGCGCCGGCGTGTTGCCGCTATCGAGATGCACTTTCACCGTGGCCGACAGGCCAGGGCGCAGCACGCCTTGCATGGACTTCGGCACATCCAGCCGCACACGCACCGGCACGCGCTGCACGATCTTCGTGAAGTTGCCTGTGGCGTTCTCGGCGGGCAGCACGCTGAATGTCGCGCCTGTGGCCGGCGCCAGACTTTCCACCACGCCGTGAATGGGCGTGCTCGATGCGTCGAGATCCACATCGACACTGTCGCCGACGCGCATCTTCTTCAACTGGTCTTCCTTGAAGTTGGCGTCGATCCACAATCCGCTCGACGGCACCACGGTCAGCAGCGATACGCCAGTGTTCGCCAGCAGTCCGACACGCGCCGTGCGATTGCCGACATAGCCGTCGATCGGCGAGCGAATCGTCGTGTACTCCACGTTCAGCGCCGCGACGCGCTGGGCGGCCTGCGCCGTCGCGATGCGCGCCTCGGCGTCGCCGATCTGCGCGTCGAGCACGGCGATCTGGCGTTGCGCCGCGATCAGCGCCGCGCTGCTGCGATCGACCGCCGCGTGCGCTTTGGTCAGATCGGCATCCGCGCGTTCGACCACCTGATTCGATACCGCGTCGTCCTTCACCAGTTCGCGGTAGCGCGTCTGGTCCGCGGCGCTGCGCGTCAATTCGGCGCCGGACGCGCGGACCTCGGCGGCCTGCTCGTTGATGGTGGCGAGCTGCAAGGACTTCTTCGCCTGCAGTTCGGTCACCGAGGCTTGCGCGCTCTGCACTTCCGCCGTGGCCTGCGCGAGCCGCGCGTCGTAGTCGCGCGCATCCAGTCGGATCAGCACGTCGTTCGCGTGGACGAACTGGTTGTCGTGCACCAGCACGTCCGTGACGAAGCCGTTCACCTTCGGCGCCATCACGGTGACATCGCCGCCCACGTAGGCATCGTCAGTCGTTTCGACGAAGCGGCCGACGAAGAACCAGTACGACGCCGCAAGCGCCAGCACGGCAAGGACCGTGATGACCGCGAGCAGCATCCACGGAATGCGACGTGCCGGTTTGGCGGTCTGCGCCGCGCTCGGCGGGGCGATAGTCGATGGAGTAGTGGACATGATGTCGATATGTGCGTATGCACTCTTTGCGTTGAAAAAAAAGCGCGTGGACCGCGCCGGCCGTGCGTCGCCGTAGCCGCGACTTCAGATTGAATCCCGTGTGATGGCGAACAATTCGCCTCGCAAAGCCGCCGCGCGCCGTTCGCCGAAACGATGCTCGAATTCGGCTTGCGCGGCATGCCAATGTTCACCGCCTGCCTTGAGACGCTCTTCGCCTGCCAGCGTGAGCGTGATCGTCAGCGCGCGCGCGTCGGCGCCGAGCGCCTCGCTCGACACCAAGCCATTGCGGCGCAGCGGCTGGATCGTGCGGACCAGCGTGGTGCGTTCCATGCGCATGGCCTCAGCCAGTTGCTTCATCGTCATGGGGCCGGTGCGTCTCAGGCGTCCCAGCAGCGAAAACTGCGTGATGGTCAGCCCAACATTCGCCAGGTGCCGGTCGTATATCTGCGAGACATAACGCGCGGCCTGGCGGATGGCAAAGCAGTCGTCGTCGAAGAATCCTTCCATTGCTGCACTTCCTCGTTTGTGAGTGCGTATGCACATAAGCAGGCGGACCAGTGCTCGCCGTAACGAGCGGGTACGCCTCAACTAGCCGGTG
The DNA here is from genome assembly GCF_046028095.1 of Paraburkholderia phytofirmans. Classification (GTDB taxonomy): domain Bacteria; phylum Pseudomonadota; class Gammaproteobacteria; order Burkholderiales; family Burkholderiaceae; genus Paraburkholderia; species Paraburkholderia phytofirmans_A. The sequence continues at coordinate 344,049 of NZ_JAQQDJ010000003.1, read as the reverse complement.
ATGCTGAAGAGTTCGGCGCGCAGCGTTTTGGCGCGCGCATGGCCGAACTTCTTTTCGAACTCGTCCTGCGCGGCGCGCCAGGCGATGGCGGCCTGATCGAACGTGGCTTCGCCCTTCTCCGTCAGGCTGAACAGGAATGTGCGGCCGTCATGCTCCGCCGCTTCGGCCACCACGAGCCCGTCGCGCTGCAAAGGTTTCATCGCGCGGACCAGCGTGGTGCGTTCCATCACCATCGCGTCCGCCAGATCCACCATGGGCAGATTCGGCATGCGCGCGAGCTTGGCGAGAATCGTGAACTGCGCGGCCGTCAGGCCTACCTCGCCGAGGTGGCGTTCGTAGATTTGCGTGACGTGCCGGGCCGCCTGGCGCAGCGCGAAGCAGTTGCATTCGTCGTAAGAGATGGGACGGTTCATGAGGTGCAGTCTATATGTGCATACGCACAGCGTCAAGTTTAGCTGGTTTGAACACAGTGTTGCTGGATATGGTCAACGGCCTCATCGATGCTGCTTCCCGATATATGGGTTGTCCGCGCGAAGTGTATTTCTAGCACGTATGCCATATCGACGGGGCCTAATCAATATCGCTTCAATGCACCAGCACATTGTTGATCTGGACCACGTCGTCAATGCTCAGGGCGGCTGTGTCGCCCTTGAGTTGCATCAACGCGACGATGGCGTCATAACGGGCCGCCAGCAAATCGCGTTGCGAAGAATAGAGCGCGTCGATCGCTCTGAGCACATCGCTAGCCGTGCGGCTACCCACGCGAAAACCAACTCGACTGGCCGCCAGCACTTCTTGCGAAGACGCCACCAGATGGGCAAGCAAGTCGATTCGCGTGCGCCCGTACTGATAGCGGCTGTAATCATCGCGGGCGGCGGCTTCGGCGTTTCGCGTCGCGCCTGTGAAGCCTTCTTGCGCCTTGTCTTCCAGAGCCGATGACGCCGTCACCTTTGCCTGTGTCTCACCGCCGGAAAAAATCGGTATCGAGACCGCCAGCATGCCCGTTGTCGTGGTTGTGGGTCGCGAGTAACCGGAGGCCGCGCCGGCCGGCGTATAGCTTCCGGTTAGGTAAACCGAGGGCAAGTGCGCCGACTGCGCCTTGCTCACTTCCGTCCGGGCGATCTCCCAGTCCAGCTGTTTCAGTTGTACGTCGAACGCGTGATTCTTCGCCTGCGCGGCCCATTCATCGATGTCCTCAGGTTGCAGGCGCGGCATGGGCAACGACTCTGGCAATCGCGCGAGCGTCTCGAACTGCACGCCTGTGGCCTGCTCGAACGCGCGGCGCTTGGCAAGCAACGTGTTTTCAGCATCCATCCGCTCGATCGCGACCTTCTCACGCGCGGTCTGGGCGTCGCGCAAATCGATCAGCGTTGCTTCACCCGCCGCTTTGCCCCGATTGATCAACTGCAGGTGCTGATCGACCGCGGCCGCGTATTCGCTCACGCGCCTCAGTTCATCCTCGGCGACAAGCGCTTCGAAATAGATACGCACGGCGCGCAGAATCGCCGCCTGTTGCGCGGCATTCAGTTCGACAGCGCCGCGCGCTTCGACAAAATCCGCCTGCTTGTAGTTGCTCCATTTCGACCAGTCGAACAACGGCTGCGCGATATTGACGGTCCAGCCCGATTGCCAGTAAGTCGTGGTCGGAAAACCATCTGTCGCGAGGCGATTGTAGGTGCGCCCCCAGCCGGCGGAAATCTGCGGCAATAATCCTGCACGCGCCATGGGAACGGCCTGCTGCGCGGCCGCGTAGCCCGCACGTGCCTGCGCAAGGCTGGAGTCGCGGCCGAGCGTCTGCTGCGTGACGGTGAGGAGGTCGGCCGCAAATGCGGGACTCGCCATGGCGCAAAACAGGTGCACCGCAACGCGCGCGATGCGAAACTTAAACATGGATCGGCTCCGGCAGAGGATGTAAGTGCTCGGGCACCAGCGCACCGTCTACAAGGCGATATCGAACGTCGAACGCGGCTGCGAATGACCTGTCGTGGGTGATCACGACGACCGTGCAGTTCAGCCGGCGCAGCAAGGCAGCCACGTGTTGCACTGAAGCCGGATCCAGATTGGACGTAGGCTCGTCGAGCAGCAGCAGACTTCGGCCCTGATAGAGCGCACGCGCCAACAGCAGGCGTTGCCGTTGGCCAGCGGAGATGTTCGCAATCGTGTCGCTAATCACGGTTCGGGTGCGCATCGGCAGACGCATGACGTCCTGCATCAATCCAACGTCTTCGAGTAGCGCATGGACACGGTCTTCGTCGATACTGGCTGCAAATAGCGTGATGTTTTCGGCAATCGAGCCGTGCAGAATCAGGTCGCCCTGACGCATATGGGCCGCATGCCGCCGGATCTCGTCGATAGTCAGATTGGGCCATGCAATGCCGTTGAGCATGATCTGACCTTCCTGAAGCGGCTCGGCAGCCGACAGCAGTTTGAATAGCGTCGATTTCCCCGCACCTGACGGCCCCGTAATGGCGATCTTGTCGCCGTGCCGGATATCGATGCTCACGTCTCGCAGAACCGGCTGGTCGGACACGCCGTAGCGAAACGTGACGTTGCGCACCTCGATACGCTCGAACATCCGTATCTCCGTCACGCGGTTACGCTCGGCAAGCGGCGTATACCGCTCTTCCTCGCACTCGACGATGTCCGCCACGCGCGCGGTCGGCACGCTCAGCATGAAGTACGCGAACGCGCCATTGACGGCATGGGCAAAGCGCTCGGACATCAACGACTTGTAGATCAGAAACGAATAGAACACACCCACGGAAACGCTGCCGACCAGCATCAGCCGCGCGGCGAACCAGGTGATCGCAATCGTGTCCGCGTACTGAACCAGTTTGAGGATCGCGTCGCGCGCGCTGTTCAACCGGTTACTCGCCAGCAGCGCGCCCACATATTCCTTGTACTTGATCATGTAGAGCGCCGTGCGGCGCGTCTCGCCCTGCGCGAGCTTGATCAGGCTCGCCGCCCGGATCGTTTCGATCAATGCGTCGTCACAGCGCGCCGACGTTTCCAGCACAAGCGCGTGGTTGTCCCGCATGCGCGCGAACATGCCGAGCGCGACGGCAAGATAGAGGATGAACATGGCCACGGCGACGGCCGTCAGCATCCGGCTTTGCACCAGCATCAGACCCAGCGCCAGAGATCCCACCGCGATGTCGATGCACATCGACGTGACGGTTCGCGTTGCATAGACGCTGATCTCGTCCTGCGCCTTGACGCGTGCGAAAACGTCGCCGACATGGCGCTTTTCGAACCACGACATCGGATTACGCAGGAGATGGCCGAGCAATCCCTCGGTCATGTTGATCTGCGTAAGCTGATGCAGCAGTTCGACAAGGCGCGACTCCACATACTGGCTCAGCGCCCCGACCGCGAAAATGCCGGCAAATGTCAGCACTAGCACGCTCAGCAAATTCAGGTTGTCCGCGGAGACCACGTAGTCGAGCACGAGGTTGCCGAGATAAGGCATGGCCAGAATCGCGAACTGGCTTCCCAGTGCGACGAACATGACTTTCGCCAGTTGTCTGCGCAGTGCGGGATTCAATGCTCGCACGCGTGCCAGCGCGCCGGGCACCGGCGATTTCGCGCGAATACGCGGCATGGAAGGGGTTGCCGAACATTCCAGCAGATAACCGGAGACGCTCGCCATAAACGTATTCATCGAGACCCGCCGCCGCCCGCTGGCCGGATCGAGGACTTGAACGTAGCCGTGCCCGCACTTCTCGAACACCACGAAATGCGCGCCGCCGAAGTGAAGAATCGAGCCTCGCTTGACCGAATGAAGATCCGCCATGTCGAACCGGTAGGCCTGTACGGCCAGGCCGAAGTCGGTCGCCACGTCGTAGAGATCCATCAAAGTCAGACCATTCGCCGATATTGGCCTGTACGCGGACAATTCGCGCACTTCAGTCGCGCGGCCGAGATATGAAAGCACCATTGCCAGGCAGGCATAGCCGCATTCCGCGACTTCGTTCTGATAGATTGTTCGCACCGGGTCTCCTGTTAGCCTCTGATCATGCGGAAAAGCGGCGCCAGCACCCATTCGGCGATCGTCCTGCGCTCGACGACGATGCTCGCCGTTGCCCGCATCCCCGGCAAGATGTCGAAATGTTGCTTGCCGTAGTCGAACGTCTTGCCCCGCAGCGTTGCCCACGCCAGATAGTCGCCGTCTCCACTGCCTTGCGCGGCCAGCGAGGCGGGTGCACCAGGAGGCACTGCTGACGCTTGCATCGTCGTGTCGGAAATAGCGTCGATGCGGGCTTCGTAGCTGCCGAATTTTGCGTACGGAAACGCATCGAATTTAAGCCGCACGGTTTGGCCTTTTTCGACGAACCCGCGACGCCGCGACGGAATGCGCAGCGCCGCTCGCAACGCGCCCTTCTCGTCCGTCGCAATGACGAGCGCGACGTCGGATGCGTCCAGCGTGTGCCCCGGCACGAGCTTCGAAAACGTAACGACTCCCGCCCGCGGGGCCGAGATCGTTGCGTCGAGGCGCGACTGCTCGAAGCGCATCTGGATTTCCTGAATGCTTTGTTCGTGCCGGGCGTCGTTCTCTTTCAGTTGCGCATCGAGGTCGATCAGCGTGCCGCTTAACGTCGATATCTCGCCGCGCAACTGCTCGCGGCGCGCCCTGCCCTGAGCAATGGAGACCTTGACCTGATGCTCGTCCGCGCTGGCCTGCTCGATACGATCGGCTGTCACGTAATCCGACACCGACTTGAGGCGCGCGAGCTTCTGCTGCGATTCGTCCGCAAGCTGGCGGTTCTGGGTGATCTGTTCATCCAGCGCGCTGAGTTCCGCTCTCCGGCTCACGCCGGTCAGCGATGAAGCATCTCGCTGCGCGGTGAGTTGCGCCTTGCGTTGCGTGTACTGCTCGTCTGCGACACGAATCTGCTCGTCGCGCATTTGCGAGTCGAACACATTGCGCTGGCGGCCGTCGATCGATAACGATAGATCGCGCTGCAGTGTGAACAAGGGCGCACCCGACGCCACACGTTCCGAGGGGTGCACGTACACCGACGTCACGAGTCCGCTCAAACCCCGCACCTTCACTTCAGACGGCGAGACGATTTCGCACTGCACATCCTGCTTGAGCTCGACTTCGTGCAGGAAGCCGAAGCCAATTGCGACCATCACGATTGCCGACGCGACATAGGCGATCCATCGCCAGGAAATGTCCTTGAACTGCGGGATACTGGTTGGTTCCATTACTGTCCTGCCGCCTCTCTTCCGGAGACGAGATGTGTCTTTCTAACGCCGGTTGCGTGGGTTATCTGGCGGGCGCAAACGCGTACATTGAAGGATGTCCGGCGGCCAGCGAGCGCGCATAGTTGTCTCTCAGCGCTTTCTCGATGCAGTCGGCGACACGTTGAGGTGCGTCGCTTTGCGCGAGCTCGATCGGCTCCAGCACGACGGCACTGAAACGCCCGCGCTCGAAGCGCAGATAGAACGGCAGCAGCAGCGCGTCGAGCGGCGCGCCCATGCGGAATACGCCGTTATGAATACGCGCCGAGCGGCCGAAGATGGACACCCCGACCGTCTCCATCGGATAGCCGCTCAACGTGAACGGCGGCGCATCGGAAAACAGCACGACGACACCGTTGCGTCTGAGCGAGCGCGCCGCGCGCAAACCCAATCCGCCGCGGTTCGTTTCGCTATAGGTGTGGAGGATGTCGATGTGCGGAATCATCGCCTCATCGCTTCCGTAGATGTCTTGCGGCACGCCGGATACGACACCGATGGATGCGAGACCGAGTTGCTTGCGCAGTTCGTCGATCAGATAAATATTTGCGTATTGCGAAAGGTAGTGAAACGGCGAAACGATGACCGCCCGCTCCGGCGTCGCTGTTTTCACTTTCCTGATGATCTGCGCGAGGACGCCGGCCGCGCGTTGCAAATCCGGCCAGGTTTCGGCGCGATTGCGCTGGCGGCCGAAATGAAGCCGCTGATCGATCAATTTCTCGAGTACCCTGCCCGACAGCACGCGATGGTCATCAATACGTTCGAGCTTTAACACGTCGCGCCCGACATCCCGCCGCTCGATGCCGCTCCAGCGGAGCCGAGCGTTGAAACGACTCCCCACATACCATGCGGAAATGGCAAGCGGCTCGATCGCACGCAGTGGAATGCGCGCGAGACAGGCGCCTTGCACCCAGGCGCGGCTCCGCCTTGCAGCGCGTCTGAAGGCAACGGGCAACGCGCGGAACGCTTTTAACAACTCCATGCTGGTTCCTTCTCACGGTGACATAGCCGTCCCGCAGGAACGCCATCATTCGTTATCCGAACGCGAAACCCAGTCGTGAACGACTGGGTTTCGCGAGAAGGCGGGCCGACGATCAGCTCGCCATTGCACCCTTACTGCACGCTGCTTAGCTACGCGTCGCAGCCTTTGCTACCGGCGCCGGAGCAGCCTTTGCCGGCGCGCAGCAGGACTTGCAGCAGCCACCGGCGATTTTCGATTGAGCCAGCGCGTTACGATCGATCTTTTGCATTTTCTTGCCTTTTTTAGTGAAGTAAAGTTAGTACAGCTATAACTACAGACTACGACCTACAAAACATGGCTTTGCCTCCAGTGAGGCTCGGCCAATTCTCGAATCTTTGGCTATGTTGGGCCACGCGGGTTCACTGACAGCCCGAGTCAGGACATCGCTCGTGAGCGTCCCATGCCATATCAGTGGTGCCCGTTCCCGCGCTCGACGTCCGACCACAAAACAACCGAGTTACGTGCATACACTTTCATCGGCATGATGTTCGTGAACAGCATCAGACGCTCGGCGCCTTCCGTCTGGTCCGCAGTAGCGACATTCGCAGCGACGCTGTCGCCCACCGACTCCTGCTTGATGACCCATGCATTCCATCGCGACGCGGTCTCCGGATCCGTCGGCTCGGCGCTGCCGTTGGCCAAATCGCGCCGGACGCCGATGTCAATCGGCTCCGTACCGGCCGGCCCCAGATGCGGCACGGGCACATAACCGGGACTGCTCGCGTTCGGGCCAACAGAGTTTGGCGTGCTGACACTTATGCTGTTCTTCGGCAAAACAATGTCAGCTGCGACTCCAGGTTCGTTGCCCAGCGCAATGCCCCGCCGGCGAACAAACACCGAACCGCGAATATTCGCCGACGCCTGCGAGTAGCCGGAACCGCCGCTCGCGCTCCCACCGAAAGTCGCGTAGGCGCTCTGGTACTGCGCGTTGCCACCACCTGTGGTCGACCGTTCCGAATGCGTTCCGTACATGCCGTAACGCAGTTCATCCGCGCTGCCGGCGGAGCCCGCGAGCATGGCCTGCTCGGACCAGCCGGCACGACTGTCATGCATCAGGCCCGCCGACAGCGACGAAGCGCGCTCCACCTTGCCGAGCGGCACCGAGACGCTTGCGAACACCTGATTGCTCATTGGCCCTGCCAACCCGTTTCGCTGACGGGAAACCGATACGGTGTAGTTCAGATTCGCTCCGGCCACACGTAATGCGCCGGTGTAGCCGATCTGAAACTGCGTATCGGAGCCCGAACGGTTCCAGGCATTCGATGTCGAGCCGACCACATAAAGCGAACCGTCACCGGCGCCGACGCGCTGGTTCAGGGTGATCTGCAACTGGTTGCGCCGGCGTCCGATGCCGTCTGCGCCAAAATCCGCTTGCACGGCGTCCCGCCCCAGCATCGCGTCGCGCAGCGTGAAGAAGCCACCGGACGAATAACCGTACGCCGCGACGGACACGTTCGTATCCGTCTGCTCGATGAACTTGCTATAGCCGATACGCAGACTTGTGCCACGCGTTCTTCGTGCATTCGACACATCGGCCTGAGCCTCCGAGACATCGGCCGACAGCGCGCCGATCGGCGTACGGAGCGCCGCGCCGATCAGTCCGGACAGATAGCCGTCCGCGACGATCGCCCCGCCATAGCCCGTCATCACGCTGTTGATACCGTGCTGAACCGCGCCTTGCAGCAAAGCACCGTGATGCCTGATCTGTGCATCACGCGTCACGCCACCGACAATGCTGAAGCGCGTCGAGCCTGGCCGCACTAGCCGTACGGCAGATATATACGGCACGGTGAAACTGTGCCGACTTCCGTCCGCCTCCGTTACGGTAACAAGCAGATTGCCGCCATACCCTGTTGCTGCAACGTCATCAATCTCAAACGGCCCAGGCGCGACTGTCGCTTCGTATAAACGGTTGCCGTTCTGCGTAACGGTGACCAGCGCATTCGACATCGCCACGCCGCGCACCACAGGCGCGTAACCGGGCAGCAACTCGGACACCGCGCTATCGACACTCTCCATCTTTACGCCACGCACGCCGACGCTGTCGAACACAGCGCCGTCCGTGAACTGGTCCCCGAGCACGAGCTGGCTCTTCAACGAGGGGATGTCATGCTGCAGGTAAGCCGCGACATTCTGGTATGACGTGCCGCGGCCCGTATTGGACTGCAACACACCCCGTTCGCGCACTCGCCAGTTGCCGATATTGACGCCGGCAGTAAAGCCAAGATAACTCTGTGTACCCGCTGCTCCTTCTCCGGACGTATGGAACGTATTGAACGCGTAGCCGAGCGACGCCGACGGACTCTCCGCGTACGGATTCACGACAGGTTCGCTTGTGGGCGCCGGCACTTCCGGCACTATTGGCGAAGCATCGACGCGATCGCCGTTGCGCTGGCCGCTGAATACGCTGCTAGCGCCGGCAAGCACCTGCGTGTGCCCGCACGCCGGCACGCAAGCGCCGAGCGCGCCGAACATCAGCGCATGGGTATGCCTGAACGCACGCCTATTCAGTCCCCGCGAGAATTCGGACTGTCTTTTCCCCGCCATTTCAACCGTCAGTGTTCGTTATGCGTGTAGCGATGTGCACGTGGCTCTGCGTGGCCGCGTTTCGAACGAAAGTATCGGCGCTGGCGCTCGCGCCAGCTAGACGATTTCACTGAGAGAAGGCCGGAACTTTCCCAATGGGCCGCAGGTTTTACGCGCGGCCTAAGCATTAGGCGGCCTTGCTGCATTGCCGAGTACAGTCGTGCGCCAGAGAGAGATTTGCGAATGCGAGAGAGAAGCGCAGCGGTGAGCGTGGCAGCCGCGACACATGGGTCGCGGTCTGAAGCTTATTCAAGCCGGGGATAACTATGTGAAATAGAGCGGGAAGGCGCGGCTGCTACAGCGCAAGCACCGTCACCCCCACTTCCACCCGATGCGCGCCACCACCCAGAATCATCCCGCGCAGCAACGACACATCGCTGTAATCGCGGCCAATGGCGAGCGTCACATGATCCATATCGGCAAGCACGTCATTGGTCGGATCGAGATCGATCCAGCCGCTGCCCGGGCAATACACCGAGACCCACGCGTGCGACGCATCGGCACCGATCAACCGCGGCTGTCCCGGCGGCGGATCGTTGCGCAGATAGCCGCTCACATAACGCGCCGGCAAACCCAGCGAGCGCAAGCAGCCGATCATCACCTGCGCGAAGTCCTGACACACGCCGCTCTTCAATTCAAAGGCGCGCTCGGCCGGCGTATCGAACATCGTCGCGGAAGGCTTGTAGGCGAAGTCTTCGTGAATGCGGTGCATCAGATCGATCGCGCCCGCGGCGACTGGCATGCCGGGCGGAAAACTCGGCAACGCATAGTCGCGCAGCGACGGCCGCGGCACGATATTCGGCGACGCGAAACAGAACTCCGCCTCGGGCCGGAACTGGCCGCCGACACGAAAGCGCAGCGCATCGGCCACCTCGTCCCATTCGGGCGTCGCCTCGGGATCGAGATCGGTCCAGCGCGGCATGAGCGCCACCGTGGTTTCGCTGACGAGTTGCAAGCGCTCATGCGGCGCATCCAGCGCGAAATACAGCACGTCGTTGCCGAATGCGTCGATCCGGCTATTCATATACGACGGTTCGGGTTCGATCTTTTCGCTGTGCGAGACGACACGCTGCCACGAACAGGCAATCGGCCGGATAGTCGCGAGATGCTGCGCGGTCTCTACATACGTGGAGTAGCGATAGGTGGTGCGATGCGAGACGGACAGCACGGTCGGCGTGTGCTTCATGACCACACCTGCGAGGCAACCGTGCTGGCGTGACTGAAATAGCGCGCGCTGATCTCATGCCCGGCCGCGCCGACGAATCCGGCGATCTGATCGCATACCGCAATCAGATTGGCGTACGTGCCGTTTTCGTCCACCTCGCACAGCGATTCCAACGTCGGCAACACATCGGTGGGCGCCATCAATTCGGCGAACGGACGATGCCGCGTGCTGCCCGCCGCCACGGCGATCTCATCGAGCTTCTTACGCAGACGCTCATACACGCCGTAAATGCCGCGCGGATTGGTCGGCTCGATGACCAGCAGGTCGAGCAAGGCCGGCACTTCGAAGCGACCTGGATAGAGTGAGCGATACGTCAGTGTGCTGTCGAACAACTGCAGCAGCAGATCGAAACCCGCGGGCGTAGAAAGCTGGCCTTTGTCGGCGACCACACGCAGGAACGAGGTCATCGCCGACACGCGTTCGATGTGGCGGCCCACGAACAGCAGACGCCATGCTTCGTCGCGCGTCATGCGATCGCCCTGCGCGCCGCTGATCGCCGACAACTGCACCGACAGGTGTTCAAGCGCGCTCATCAGCGTGACGCGGTCGTAGCGCTCGTAGCGTTCGCCACGGCCGTTACCGTTACCGTTAGCTTGTGAGGAAGATGAACCACCACCGTTAGCCGGCGCCGGCATCAACATCTGCAACGCGTCGCGGAAGTCGTTGCGCGCCGCGAGAATCGTGCGCCAGTGATCGTTCGACAGACGCCCGCGCACTTCGCCATTGGATCGCGCCTGCGAAGTCAGGTTCTGGCCGATGCTCGCGGCGCCGGTGCTCTCGATCAGGTTAGCGACCAGCGCGCGCTCGAAAGCTTGCGGCGAATGCGGCGCGAACATGTCGCCGGACTGCACGAGCCCGCAATGCAACGCGAGCTCGACCAGGGTCGGAAACATCGCGTCGGCATCGTTGCCTTCCAGCGAACCGAGAATCAGGCGCAACAGCCGCACATTGTTCTCGGCGCGTTCGCCGTAACGTCCGGCCCAGAACAGGTTTTCCGCCGCGCGGCTCGACACGGTGCGATGCTTGCGCGCAAGGTCGGCGGGCTGCATCGGCGAAGGCAGCAGCGTGAAGGTCGACGTCGGCTGGCTCGACAGCACCCATGTATCGACGCTGCTGCCGCCGTACTGCATGGACACCGTGGCCTGGCGTTCGGCGGCCATGCGGGTGAAGCCGCCAGGCATCACGTGCCAGCCGCCGTTGACGTCCGCGATCGCATAAAGGCGCAGCACCGACGGACGGCGGCCGACGGTGCCGTCTTCGTAACGCGGCGTGCAGGAAAAGCGCTGCGCCTGCTGGATCGTATAGGTGTCGGGCATGGCTTCGATCCGCTCGCGCCACGTCGACAAACGCTGCCGGCCTTGCTCCACGCCGGGCGGCGCGTCGCGCCCGGTGACTGGCCACGTCGGCACGATGAACGCTTCATCGAGCCGACGGAATGCGTGCTCGCGCGCCGCCTCCTCGCCGCACCACCATGTCGCCACGCTCGGCAACACGAGGTCTTCATCGAGCAGCACTTCGGCGATGCCGGGCAGAAAACCGTGCAACGCCGGCGATTCGACAAAGCCCGAACCCGGCACGTTCGAGACGATCACATTGCCCGCGCGCATGACCTGCAACAAGCCGGGCACGCCGATGCTCGAATCGGCGCGCAGTTCGACCGGGTCGCAGAACGCATCGTCCAGACGCCGCAGCACCACGTGCACGCGTTCGAGACCGGCGAGCGTCTTCAGATACAGCTTGTCGTCGCGCACGGTCAGGTCTTTGCCTTCGACCAGCGTCACGCCGAGGTAGCGCGCCAGAAACACGTGCTCGAAATAGGTCTCGCTGAACGGTCCCGGCGTGAGCAAGGCAATATGCGGCGAATGGTCGGCGCCGTCGCTCTCGTGACGCATGGTGGCCTGCGCCGCCTGCACGAGCGTCGCGATCAGCTGCGAGTAGGTCGGCGCGAGCCGGCTCACGCGCAGCGCGCGGAACGGATCGGCGAACAGCGTCGAGACGATCAGGCGGTTTTCCAGCGCGTAGCCGAGACCGGACGGCGCCTCGGTGCGATGCGCCATCACGGTCCAGTCGCCGTCGGGCGTGCGCGCCAGGTCCACCGCGACCACTTGCAGAAACTGGCCGCCCGGCGGCGCGTAGCCCTTCACCGAGCGCAGATAGCCGGGGTGGCCGAACACCAGTGCGGGCGGCAATTGCCCGCGCTCCAGCAAGGTTTGCGGCCCATAAATATCGGCGACGATCGCATTGAGCAAATGCGCGCGCTGCGTCACGCCGCGCTCGATATGCGCCCACTCTTCCTCGCTGATCAGGAACGGCAGCAGGTCGAGCGCCCAGGGCCTCGGCTCGCCGTTGTCCGCGTAGACGTTGTAGCTGATGTCGTTGTCGCGGATCTGCTGCGCGACCGAGGCGAGGTGATCGTCGAGCCGCGCGATGCCGTCTTCGCCGAGCCGCTCGAAGAATTGCCGCCACGGTTCACGCAGCGCGCCCGAGGCGTCGCGCAACTCGTCCCAATGTCCCTCGTGGGCCGGCAGCAGGCGCAGCAGGGACGAAGCGTCCGCGCGCGCCGCGGACGTCTCGAAGGGAAAAGTCGATTGAAAGGCCAAGGTCGTGTCGTTTTAAGAGTGTGCTGGTTTCACCAGTACCGCAGATCCAGTGTGAACGGAAACTCCAGACTGCGGTGCGGTGCATCGACCGTGAGCGGCCCCGGCGTATGACCCGACGCGAAGAAGCGCGCGCGCCGCCGGCTTTCCGCCTCATAGGCGTTCACCGGGAAGGTCTGGTAATTGCGCCCGCCCGGATGAGCGACATGATACTGGCATCCGCCCACCGAGCGGCCGGCCCATGTGTCGACCAGATCGAAAGTGAGCGGCGCGTCCACGCCGATGGTCGGATGCAGCGCCGACGGCTGCGACCACGCGCGAAAGCGCACGCCGGCCACATATTCGCTGACGCGGCCGGTCGGTTGCAACGGGACCGGCACGCCGTTGACGGTCAGCACATGGCGGTTGTCGTTCAAACCGAGCACGCGCACCTCCAGCCGCTCCACCGACGAATCCACGTAACGCACCGTGCCGCCCGGCGAGCCCTCCTCGCCCATCACGTGCCACGGTTCGAGCGCATTGCGGATGGTCAGCGAGACGCCGTTCACCGTCGTTTCGCCGACCAGCGGGAAGCGGAACTCGAAGTGCGGCGCGAACCAGCTGCTGTCGAACGCGTAGCCGGCGCGATTCAGTTCGCCGAGCACGTCGTCGAAATCCATCTTCACGAAGGTGCCGAGCAGGAAACGGTCGTGCAGTTCGGTGCCCCAGCGCGTGAGCCGCTGCGTGTACGGCGTGTGCCAGAAACGCGCCACCAATGCGCGCAGCAGCAGTTGCTGCACCAGACTCATGCGCGCGTGCGGCGGCATTTCGAAGCCGCGCAACTCGAGCAGGCCGAGGCGGCCGGTCGGGCCATCGGGCGAATAGAGTTTGTCGATGCAGAACTCGGCGCGGTGCGTGTTGCCCGTCACGTCGATCAGTATGTTACGCAGCGAGCGGTCGATCATCCACGCCGGCAGATTCGCGCTGTCGCGGCCGCCGAGCATGTCGATCTGCCGCTGCAACTCGCGGAACGCTACTTCGAGCTCGTAGACCTGATCGTTGCGCGCTTCGTCGATGCGCGGCGCCTGGCTGGTCGGTCCGATGAACAGGCCGGAGAACAGATACGACAGCGACGGATGGTTATGCCAGTAGGCGATCAGGCTCGCGAGCAGATCGGGACGGCGCAGGAACGGACTGTCGGCGGGCGTCGCGCCGCCGAGCACGAAGTGGTTGCCGCCGCCGGTGCCCGTGTGCCGGCCGTCGGTCATGAACTTCTCACTGCTGAGATAGCTTTCCGCCGCCGACTGATACAGATACTCCGTGTGATCGACCAGCTGATCCCAGTTCGCCGCGGGATGAATGTTGACTTCGATCACACCGGGATCCGGCGTGACCTGCAGGATTTTCAGGCGCGCATCGCGCGGCGGCGGATAGCCTTCGAGCACCACCTGCATGCGCAACTCGGCTGCGGTCGCCTCGACGGCGGCGAGCAGATCAAGATAGTCGTCCAGTTCGGTGAGCGGCGGCATGAACACATGCAGCAGCGTGCGGCCGCTGCCGAACGCTTCGGTTTCGGCCTTCGGACCGGCCGCGCGTTTCGGGTCGCGCGCTTCGACGCAAATCGCCGTGCGAATCGTTTCCTTCGACGACTGCCCGCGTTTGGGCGGCGCCTCTTCGCCCGGTTGGCGTGCATACGCCAGCACACCGCTACCGGGCATGCCGCTCAGCAACTCCGCCGCCGAGGACGACAACGCCGCCGCGCGCCGCGCATCGGCGGGGCTCATGCTGCGCTGCTCGCCGTCGTATTGCATGCGCAACTGCGCGGCCGGACGCAACGGCACGGGCGGTGCGAACGGATCATGCGCGTGCTGGTACGGATAGTCGGTCTTCGACACCCACGGCAGCGAATCGAGCGGCAAGCGGTACCCCATCGGCGAATCGCCGGGGATCAGGAACATGCGCTCGTCGCGGAAAAACCAGCGGCCGCTGACCCATTGCGGCGGCTCATTAGGGACATCGCGTTCGCGCGCGAGCGGCAGCACGAAACCGGTCGCGCCGCCAAGGCCCGCGTCGAATACGCGGCGCAGGCGCACGCGCTCGAGTTCGTCGTCCAGCCGCGCGTCGAGCGGATCGACGTTGACCGGCAGACGGCGCTCGCGCCACAGGTAGTACCAGACATCTTCGAAACCGGGCTGGATGCAGTCCGTGTCCAGCGAGAGCTTGTTCGCGAGATGCGCGAGGAAGCGTTGCGCGTCGGCTGCCGTGTAGGTGCCGGGCTCGCGTTCGTCCGCGAACAGCGACGGATCGTGCCAGCAAGGCTCGCCGTCGGCGCGCCAGTACAGCGACATCGCCCAGCGCGGCAATTGCTCGCCTGGATACCACTTGCCCTGGCCTATATGCAGGAACCCGTTCGCGCCGTAGCGCGAGCGCAGCTTGTCCATCAGCGCGACGGCGTAGCCGCGTTTGGTTGGGCCGAGCGCGTCGGTGTTCCATTCCGCGGCATCGCGGTCGCGCACCGAGACGAAAGTCGGCTCGCCGCCCATCGTCAGGCGCACGTCCATGTCTTGCAGTTGCTGGTCGACCTGCGCGCCCATGTTCAGCACGTCGGCCCACACCGCTTCGCTGAACGGCTTGGTGACGCGCGGCGTCTCCAGAACCCGTTCGATCGACATCGTGTGTTCGAACTCGACCTCGGATTCGTCGACGGCGCCGGAGATCGGCGCCGCGCTGCCCGGTTCGGGCGTGCAGGCGACGGGGATATGCCCTTCGCCCGCCAGCAGCCCGGAGGTCGGATCGAGACCGATCCAGCCCGCGCCCGGCAAGTAGACCTCGCACCACGCGTGCAGGTCGGTGAAGTCGACTTCGGTGCCGCTGGGGCCGTCGATCGATTTGACGTCAGGCGCGAGTTGCAGCAGATAGCCGGACACGAAGCGCGCCGCCAGCCCTAGCTGCCGCAAGGTCTCGACCAGCAGCCAGCCGGAGTCGCGGCACGAACCCGCGGCGCTCACGAGCGTTTCCTCGGGCGTCTGTACGCCGGGCTCCATGCGGATCAGGTAGCGGATCTCGCGTTGCAGGCGTTGATTCAGGCCGACGAGGAAATCGGCGGTGGCGGCCGGCGTGCGGTCGATACTCGCCACGAACTCGGCGAAGCGCGGCGTCATCGGCCGCTTGACGCGGTAGGGCGCGAGCTCCAGCGCAAGGCCAGGCGAATACTCGAAGGGAAACTGCTCGGCCGAAGGTTCGAGAAAGAAGTCGAACGGGTTGTAGACGGCCATTTCGGCGACCAGATCGACGGTCACCTTGAATTCGCGCGTCTTCTCGGGGAACACGAGCCGGGCCTGGTAGTTGGCGAACGCGTCCTGCTGCCAGTTGATGAAGTGTTCGGCCGGCTCGACCCGCATCGAATACGACAGGATCGGGGTCCGGCAATGCGGCGCAGGCCTGAGACGCACGACCTGGGGCGACAGTGAAACCAGCCTGTCGTAACGGTAATGTGTGACATGATGCAACGCGACGCGTATGGACACACCGGACTCCTGGACGAAGGATGGCAGCCCGCCAAAAAGCAAGCTTCATGCCGTTTGTTGAACGCTTGTTGAACAAGTGCGAAAAACCGCTCGAATTGCCTGTACTGCCCGGATCATCGCCTGCTGTGAAGTTTGCCGCGCTCGGCCGACCGTCCGGTCGATCGAACCAGGCGCCCTTTCACTACCGTTTTCAAGGCCGCGCACCAAAGCGGCGCAGCGCCGATGCACGATCATGCACGTAATGTGCGTTAAACCAGTGACGTCTGGCAAATGCGGCATAAAGATTGCGACGTAGCGTCTTCTACGACTGCCCTCTCACCTCCCAGACTCCACCGATGAAAACCTTCCACTGCAACCATTGCTCGCACCTCGTCTTCTATGAAAACGTTCGCTGCGAACGTTGCGAGTCGTTGCTCGGCTATGTGCCCGAAGTGGCGGAAATCAGTGCGTTCGAAGATGCCGGCGAAGGCCGCTGGCGCAGCCTGCATCCGGACGCCGAAGGCGCGCTGTTCCGCCAGTGCCACAACTACGCCGTCGAAAACGTCTGCAACTGGATGATCCCCGCCGACTCGCCGGACCAGCTATGCCGCGCCTGCCAGCTGACTCTCACCATTCCGAATCTGAGCGCGCCCGACAACCGGCTCTACTGGTATCGGCTGGAAATGGCCAAACGCCGTCTGCTCTACACGCTGGCCGAACTCGGCCTCGACGTGAAGTCGCGCCAGGCCGACCCCGAGCACGGCCTCGCGTTCGAATTCCTCGAGGACGGCGGCGACGGTTCGCGCGTCATGACGGGCCATGATAACGGGCTCATCACGCTGAACATCGCCGAAGCCGACGACGCCTACCGCGAGAAAGTGCGTACCGCGATGGGCGAGCCCTACCGGACCTTGCTCGGTCATTTCCGGCACGAGACCGGGCACTACTACTTCAGCCAACTGGTGGAGAACAATCCGCGCTGGCTCGAGCCGTTCCGCAAACTGTTCGGCGACGAAAGCGTCGACTACGGCGAGGCGCTGAACGCCTACTATCGCGACGGCGCTCCGGCCGAGTGGCAGGCGTCGTTTATCAGCGCGTATGCCACCATGCATCCTTGGGAAGATTGGGCCGAGACGTGGGCGCATTACATGCTGATCGTCGACGTGCTGGATACGTCGACTTCGTACGGCGTGGCGCTCCTGCCCGACGACCCGAGCGAGCCGACGCTGACGGACCGCACGCCGGTGGAAGACGCGAGCTTCGAGAATCTGATGAAGCGCTGGTTTCCGCTCACCTATGCGTTGAACAGCCTGAATCGCAGCCTCGGCATGCCCGACGGGTATCCGTTCACGCTGGCCGCGCCGGTGGTGGAGAAGCTGCGCTTCGTGCATCGGGTGATCCAGGGGGCCGGCGATAAGTCGCAGCCGAGAGAAGCGGCGACGCCGCCGGGTCAGGCGGCGGTGGTGCCGGTGCAGGTGCCAGAGGCGCAGGCTGAGGTGGCGCAACCGGTGGAGGCGGCGAATGCGGCGCCGGGCGATGCGACTGGAGCGCCGGCTGCGCAGGCTGAGCCGACTGCAGTTGAAGTCGCAACGTCGGCGACAGCGCCTGCGACTCAGGACGGGGAGCAGGCGCCCGCGCCGATCGAGGCTCCGCCTCCGCCACTGCAACCGCTGGACGCAGCGGCTCCGCCGCAGCAACCCGTGACGTCCGAGCCACCGTTGCAAACCGCGCCTGTCGCTGTTCAGCCGGCCCCGGCCAGGCGGGCCGCAAGACGACGCTAACCGGTGGTTCGAAAGCAAAGCCGCATGGCGGCGAAATCGACTGCTAGAACCGCGTCACTCAACCTCCCTCGCGCGAAGCGCTGCGCCAACGTCTGATCGACGGGAAAGCGGTTGAGCGTATTTTCGAGGAACGCCCCGAAGCGTTCGGTGAAGGCGTGCTGAAGTTGCTGAACGGTCTCGGCAAAAAGTAAGCGAATCGACCGCATCAAACGGACGGGCCGCGACGGAAGATATTCCGTCGCGGCCCGTTTTCACATCCGTCGGCTGCCGCCTTGCTCAATACGCGACGTAAGGTCCCACTCCGCCGGGCGTCGGCTGCTGCTCGACCGCGGCGTACACATTGCGGCCGTAAAAGAACGGCAAGCCCCAATCGAAGATCGAGGACGTGACGAACGCCGGTCCCGCCAGAAGCGGCAGCGCCGAATCGCCGCTGTACGTCTGCGCAATCGTCGTCGCATTGCCGACGCTGAAATTCACCGCGCTCGTGGTGCCGTTCACGCCCTGGATCATCGCGCTCAATTGCTGGGTCGATACCGGGCAGTAGTACGAATTGTTGGGACTTGCGCAGACCGGCAGTGCACCGGTCTGGAAGAATAGGCCGGTCGAGCCGCTATCCAGAATACTGCGCGAATACGTGATGCCGTTCTGCACGGTCGTGAAGGTGCCGTTCGACGGACTGACGCCGATTACCTGCGCGCCTCCCAGCGTATTGTTGGTCTGCGTGCCGATGCCGAATATCAGCTGCCCGCTGACCGATTGCGCGCCGCCCGATACCGTCGGCAGGCTCAGCAGCGAACCGTTGTTGTCGGTGGCGAAGTACGGAACCGGATTGGCCACTTGCAGTTCTTCAGCGAGCGGAATCGACGTGCATGACGCACCATTGCAGCCATAGTACGTGCCGGCCAACGCCTGCTGCACGCAGTTCGCGCCGCAATCGTGCTTGAACACGCCGATGCCGAGAATACCGTTGGCCTGCAACGTGGCCGGCGTGTTGCGCGATGCGCCGAAGTTCGCGCAATCGGCGGGCAGCGTTGCGTAGTTCGGGTCGATCACCTGGATCGGCAGCGACGCGGCTTTTTCGCCGGCAATCTGCAAGTCGGCCAGCTTGACCGGGCCCCACGTGTAGCCGTCGAAAAACTGCATGCACTCGGCGACCAGATGGCCCGATGCGTCCTTCTGTTGCGGCAGCGTCATCGAAGCAGGCAACTGGGACGCGAACAGGCGCACGCCCCACGACCCGGTATCGACCAGCACATGATCGATGGTTTGACATTGCGTCGTGCCCGGCGCGCAGATGGTGAGGCTGACGAACGGCATGTTCGGCACATCGCTTACGCCGGAATCGACCGTTACGCGCACAGCGTTCGCAGCCAGCGCTTGCGACAACGGCGCGGTGTTGGCCACTGACGGACCGGACGAGGCACTGGTCGAACCGTTGGTGCCGGCCGCACTGCCCGAGCCGCTGGAGCCGCCGCCCCCGCCGCCGCACGCACCGACGAGCAACGCGAGCAGCGCCGCGCACAGCAAAGTTTTGAACGAAGACATAAGGCGCATGGTCCGCTCCGTTATTGAATGACGCCGGCATCGACGCCCGCGGGCACCGCTTGCGGCAGATAGGCATGACCGGAGAACGCCCGCAGATGCCCGCCGGAGTACACGACCAGGTCGCTGTTGGAGACCGCGAGCGGCGTACCGCGGCGCGTCGTGGTGGCGGCCACGTACGCGTCGAACGAAGTCCCGAGCATGGATTTCAGATCCGGCAGCGTCGGCCCTTCCCACGCGACACCGAACACGATGCCGTTGCGCGCGACGTACTCGCGCACCAGCGTGCCGGACGGCAGCGTCAACAGGTGCACCGAATACGCGCTTTGCGTAGTGGCCGTGTGAGCCACCGCGCGCAAGCGGGACTGATCGCCGTCGACGGTGCTGACGTTCTGGCCGAGTGTCGCGTGCGCGGCAAACGACAGCGCGCAGCTTGCCCCGAGCATTGCGCGAGCAATGCGGGAATAGAGCATCGGTCTCAAGTGAGTTCCTTCGAGGTGAAACGCTCGTGACCTGGCATCGAGCCGCTCACGAACGGGAAACTAGGGGCGCACGCCGCCGGTGGTGCCGTGCTGCATTCACACTGGTTGGGCTGCGTGAATGCGTCTACGGAGTGGCGGCGCGAAACTTTAGGCATCGCGGCAAAGCGCGCCAATTGTTTGCGGAGGGATTTAAACCTTTGCGCCGCGCGGCGTCGTTCGGGTCTGTTTGATATTTCAGGACCAGATCACCAAGGGGCGGCGCTTGAGCGCGCGTTTTTGCTTCGGAGCTCGTTTAAAGCGAACAGTGAAACGCAATGCCGATGATCGACGCAGAAAAAATTCATGCACCGAGCATTGCCGCGACGAATGTAAGCAAACGCTGAAAAGATCAAACAAAATGCCGCTTTTTGTCCGACAATACAAGATCCTAAAAGGCCTTTTGTATGACCAGATAATCGATGCGTTAATCGTGATTTCAAAATAAAAATGCCGCGGATAACTCGAAGGTTATCTGCGGCATCGGTGGTTCGAACGTAACGCGTCAGCGATTCGACGCATCAACGCCCGTTACTTTTTCTGCTGCTGCAAAAGCGATTTAAGCTCCTGCACATTTTCTTCTACGCGTTTTGCGATCACCGCATACGA
Organism: Paraburkholderia phytofirmans; assembly: GCF_046028095.1. Taxonomy (GTDB): domain Bacteria; phylum Pseudomonadota; class Gammaproteobacteria; order Burkholderiales; family Burkholderiaceae; genus Paraburkholderia; species Paraburkholderia phytofirmans_A. Next base: position 323,444 of record NZ_JAQQDJ010000003.1, on the reverse strand, counting down.
CTCAGCTTGCGTCTGATACGCCGCTTGCGCCAGTTGCTGCATATCGGCAAGCGACTTGTGCAGACTCTGCTGGATCAACTCGGCAGCTTTGCCCGAAGGCGCGGCACCGCCGGCCGACAACTGGCCCGTCAGCGACTGCAATTCGCTCAAGGTCGAGCGCAGCATGTCGGCCTGTTTCTGCGCGAGCGACTGCATCCCCTGGAAGGCAGTCTGATTCGCCTGAACCAGTGCTTCCATGTCCTTGCGTCGCGCTTCCATGATGGCGGGTACGTCGAAGCCGGGGAGCTTGAACTGCTCCAGCATTTTGGTGAGATCGCCAAACGGATTGGCGGCGTCAGGTCGGTCCATGCGAAATCCTCCTTAACGGTTGAATACTCGCCGGCGGTGCATCGCCGCGTTATGTCTGCGTGACGCATGCACTGGCGGCGCAGCGTGCGCCGTGCGTCCGCAGGAACGGACGGGTTCTGGGGTCGGACGGCACATCGTCCAATCATGCGCCATCCGGAAACAATGCGCCAGCGGGCACACCCTGGCTCCGGCGATGCCGTCGGCGGAACTTGCCGGACCGGCCGCGCGTCGTGAAAGGCGGGGTAAGTTACAGGGCGGCTTCAGTAACCCTACGAATCGGCAGGTCGACTATCGTTGCTCATGTGCCGGCGCACCGTAGCGCCGGACCTGTCTCGATGGGAGCGAGTTCATGAAAAAATCGATCTTGAGCGCGGTGCTGAGCGCCGTTCTGACTCTGGCCGCGACGACCGCGTTTGCCCAGGAAGCGCCGCCGCCCGCGGCCCCTTTCTCGCACGGCGAGCCGCAGCACGGCGACGGACCGCCGCCGCATGGCGGGATGGGTCCGATGGGCCCCGGCTTCGCAGTGATCAACGATCTGGAACAGTTGCGCCGCCTTTATGCCATGAGCGGACATCAAGGTGAAATCATCGCCGTGTATCACGATGTGCTGAACAAGACGCAGGATCCGATGCTGCGTCACTACGTGTACGACTCGCTGGCTCGCGAGCAGTTGAAGCCCGCCAATCCCGACCAGGCGATCGCGACGCTGCGCACCAGTCTGTCGGAAGACCTCGCCGCCGCGAACAAGGCGCCGCACGGCGGGCCGGGCGGGATGCCGCCGCCGGCTCAGGCGCAGTAATTCTCGCGACGGCGTCGCGGCGCAAGTCTCGGCGCGACGCCGTGCATGAAAGACGTGATGGGTCTATGCGGTGCTTCAGCGCCGCGTGGCTCGCTAGCTGAGTGACAAACCGACACGCACGCAGGCGCACTTCGCGCACGGGCGTTTTTGCCGCCAAACCAACATATGCGCGGCAACTTGTACGTAGGCGCTTCCGCTTGGAAGCGCTCCCGCCTGCGCGCCGTCTAACCATTCAGCATGCTGCGTTAGCTTTCCCACATTGCCGCTTCACTGACCACTTCTCATCTTCCGTCAGGTGATTAGGATATGAGCACTGCAACACTGGTGCTCTGGTGAAGAATGCGCTACCCGCTGAATCTGGCCGTCGCCGCCGTTTTACTGGTTTTTGTCCTCGGCTGCATCATCAAGCTTGCCTTGAACTGATGGCCGATACGTACGGCGTCACCCGCACCGTTGCACGACCGCGCGCCGCTTGCCGGCGAGGTCGATTCCCATCCGCACGTCCTCCTTTTTCCCGCCACGTCCGCTGACTCTCGCGACACGCGAAAGCCCCGCGCGACAACGCATCGCGCCATGACATAGGACGAAATAATTGTTGAATGGAGTTCGGGAAGTCACACGCCCATACTTCGTTTCGCTGCCGGTGCGTACGAAACAAAACGCATGAGATCAAGGGTGCTTCACGTGCGAGACGTTCGCCGATGATCAACGATCCTACGGTTGCCCGATCATCGAGAGAACCGTTCGAACATTCCGGCACCGCGTGCCGACGACAGGATCAACAATGTTGCCTACTTCAATGAAATCCCTCAGAAAAAATGCCGCCCGTCTGGCGTGCGTGACGATGGTCTTTTGCAGTGCGCTGCTGACCGGCTGCGCCGGCAGCAGCATCAAGGATGCGAGCGCGGCGAGCACGCCCGTCCAGGTGCGCCCGGACAACATCTATGTCTGCACCTTCGACGCCAATCCGGATCAGGTCAAACTGGACGGCGGCATGATGCAGAAAGTGAAGACGCAGCTCGAAGGTTCGTCCGCAGCGCAAAAGCAGGCCGCCGATGCCGCCGAAGTCCGCGAGCAGGTCGCCAACGAAATCGTGCATCAATTGCAGTCGATGGGTCTGCGTGCGATCCGCTCGGATATCCCCGCCCCCGCTGATCAGAATGTGCTGCTCGTACAAGGCAGCTTCGATACGATCGACTCGGGCAATCGCCGTCGCCGCATGTTGATCGGCCTCGGTGCGGGCAAGAGCCAGGTCAGCAGCTCGGTGCAGATTCTGTATAAGCCCGCGGGCGGCACGCCGCGTCTGGTGCAAACCTTCACCGCCAACGCCGACAGCGGCAAGGCGCCGGGGATGGTCGAGACTGCCGGTGTGGGCGCGGCGGCCGGCAGTATCGCGACATCGGCGGCGGTGGGTGGCGGTCTGCACGCTGCATCCGAAACGAAACGCGCCGGTGTATCAGCGGACGCGAAGCGCCTCGCCGATGCGGTGGCCAAGCAGATTGGCGAAATCGGTGTGAATGGCGGATGGCTCTCGACGGAACACATCAAAGGTTGATAACGCATTATCCGGCGTGTTGAACCGGAAGAATCATGAACAGCGCGCGGCAGAGTTGGAATTCGATCCGACTCTGCCGTTCGCTTTTCAGGCCTTCGTTTCAGGCCTTCTCATAACGCAGCCACACTGCGCCGTGTTCCTTTTGCTCAACGGACGTGAGCTTCAGATACGCGGGCGCTTGCCACTTCTCCATTGCCACTTCGAACGACGAAGGATGTTCGCTGCGGCCATCCACAAGCGGCAAAATCAACACGCTCACTTCGTCGACGAGACCGGCGTTCACGAACGCGCCGCTCACATGCGAACCGCCCTCCACGATCAGCTTCTTCACACCGAGTTCACGCGCCAGTGTTTGCACGACCTTGCCGAGATCGAGTTCGGTCTTGCCGCCGAACACGTATGACACGCCGATCGATTGCAGGTAAGCGAGGTAGTCGTCGGCAACCTTTTCGGTCAGCACTTCGATCACGTGCGACTTGAGCGCGGTGTTACTCTTCCACGCCACGCGGCCCTGCGGGTCGATAGAGATCGCATACTGATCCGCTTTGCGTTCGACGAAGTGATCCGTGCGCGGCACGGCGCCCTTGGCGAGCCCTTTCGGATAATCCGTGCCGTGCGCAATTTCTTGCATGGTGACGCGTCCGCAGACCCAGCCGTCGGCTTCGAAAGTGGCGGCCGTGTTTTCGTACAGGTCCGAGGCGTAGTCGAGGTGCCAGCCGTCCGTCAGGCTGCGGCCGTCGAGCGAGGACATCATGTGAGCGACGATATAAGGGTTCATGCGTCAAGCCTCCGTGTCAGGTCAATGAGAAGACCTTGCAGCAAGGGCCGTTCCGCAACCGCGTTGATTGCTTGCTGACAATGCACATGAAATCCGTCGCGCCGCGCGACCAGCGGATCAGTAAAGGCCGCCGTGATGCGGCGCAGGTCGCGCATCGGCCATCGCACGTAGCGACTCCAGTCCACGGCTGATCCAGCTTTTGACCGTGCCGATGGGTGCATCGAGCGTATGCGCGATCTCCGATTGCGACTGCCCCCGGAAATAGGCGAGCGCGATCGCCTGACGCTGAACCGGAGCCAAGCGGCCGAGATAGGAGGACAGACGCTCGGCGTCCAGCGCGAACTCCTGCCAGAAGTTCACGTCGGCGTCGCTCGCGGCGATGCGCTCGTCCAGCTCGTCGACATACACGCCGGAGTACGGATTGCGCCGCAAATAATCGAGCGCCTGATTTTTTACGATGGTCGACATCCACGTGGAGGGCGAAGCCTTGCCCGGGTCGTACGAACCGGCAAAGCGCCAGATTTTGATGAAGCCGTCCTGCACCACTTCTTCGGCCGATTCGCTGGTGCGGGTGACGCGCACCGCGAGGCCGAACAGCGACGGCGCCGACGCCCGGTACAGCGCCTCGAACGCGCCGGCTTCGTGCCTTGAAACGCGCTCGAGCAGCGCCGCGAGATACGCGCTCTTCTGATCCAGTGCGGACGCGCTGACGGTCGCGTCGGTCGAAGCATCATGTGACATTGCACATCCTCCGGGACGGTGCGCGCGCTATTCCTGACCGGCCTGCGGCGACTGCGATCCTGCAAACCAGCCCTCTTCCCGCGCGACACGTTCGAGCGCCGCCTCGACCATCGCGCAAGCCCGGTTGCTGACGTCGCCCAGATAGCGGTGCAGCGCGGCGTCCTGCGCCGAGCGCGACGTGCACGCGTCGCTGTAGCGCTCGAACGCCGAGAGCTTCATGACCAGTTCCGCCAGGTGACGCGGACATTCGCACGCGATCGTCGAAGAACGGCCGGCAATCATTTCCAGCTCGCGGTCGTCGTAGCGACGGCGCACGCGCGACCACACGGCGTCGTCGCCGATGCGTTCCTGAATGCGCACGCGTTCGCACAGGTCGCCGAGCATCTGACGGAATTCGGTCCGGCTGTCGGGCTCGCGATAAAGACGCACGCCCGCCACGCGCAGAATCTCCGCCGCCGGGCCAGTGCCGAAGCTGTAGACGACCGCGATGGCTTTCGCGCGGACCGCGTCGCCGAGCGCGATGATCTGCGACGCGATGTCTTCCTGGAGTGAGTCGACGCTGACCAGCAAGGCGTCGATCGGCGCGCCGCGCTCTGCGCTCGTGCCGCCACCTGCCGCGGCGATGGAGAGATCGGCAAACGTGATCAGCTCGTTCACGCCATAGGGCCGCAAATCGACGCCCGACGCCCGAAAACGCTGCGCAAGACTGCCGCCCACGAGGGCGAGCCGGAGATCGACGGACTCGACCAGCGGGAGGTCAGTCGCGCTGCCGCTCTCGCGTCCGCTGCGCGCAGCGAGAAATTGCAATTGCTCGCGATCGAGCCGTGCGATCGCGCCGATCGCGTGGCCGCGGCTTACCAGCAGTTTGATCAAACTGAGTCGCCTGACGTCGTCTTCTGTGTAGAGACGCTGGCCTGACGCGGTTTTGGCCGGCCCGACCACGCCGTAACGACGCTCCCAGATCCGCAAGGTCGTAACCGGCATCTTGGCGAGGCGCGCTGCCTCGCCGCTTCTGTAGCCCTGTTGAGCCGGTTGTTGCTCGTCAGACGAAGTCATCATGAAACCCTAAGTGATTCAATTATCGATTCAAGCATACTTCATTTCGGGTCAAACGAAACGATTTAGCGACTCAGAATCAATTATTGAAACGGTATTTTTGATGCACTATGATGTCTTGACATCACTCCCGCAGTTCATTTCCTCGGCCCGACGACTACTCAAGACGCCCGTGTGGCGCGGCCAGCGGCCGCGCCGGCCAGCGTCGCACAGCGATTCAAGCCATCCAGGTCAATGCATCGTGAAGACTTCTGACTCCCGCCCCCATATCGCGGTCGTCGGCGCAGGCATTGCCGGTCTGTCATGCGCCACGACTCTGCGCGCGGCAGGCTGCCGGCTGCGCCTGTTCGACCGCAGCCGCGGCCCGGCCGGCCGCATGAGCGCACGGCGCGACGGAGACTGGCAGTGCGATCACGGCGCGCAATACTTCACCGCCCGCGACCGCGCGTTTCGGGCCGAAGTCGCGCGCTGGCAGAAAGCCGGCGCGGCGGCGGCGTGGCCCGCGCGCCTCGCCGTGCTGGGCGCACCGGGTTCGGCGGCGCACACCACGCGTATCGAGCGCTTCGTCGGCACGCCGCGTATGAGCGCGCCGGCGCGGCTCCTCGCCGAGACGCTGCCGCTCACCACTCAGTGCACCATCGAGAAAGTGCTGTGCGAGCCGCAAGGCTGGCGGCTCTGGTCGGCCGAGCACGGCGTGATCGACGACGAATTCGACGCGGTCGTGCTCGCCATGCCGGCGCCGCAAGTCGCGCCGCTGCTGCACGCGCCGGCGCCCGAACTCGCGATGATGGCGCGCGCGACGGTGATGCGCGCGTGCTGGGCGCTGATGCTGCGCTTCGACGGCCGCGTGCCGCTGGCGTTCGACGCCGCCTTCGTCAATCACGGGCCGCTTCGCTGGATGGCGCGCGACAGCAGCAAGCCCGGGCGCGGCGGTCCGGAAACCTGGCTGCTGCACGCCACCGCGGAGTGGAGCGAAGCGCACCTCGACACGCCGGCCGAGCAGGTGGCGGCCGCCATGCTGGAAGCCTTCCAGCGATGCGGCGGACCGAGGCCGGCGGCGTGGACCGCGCACCGCTGGCGTCACGCGGATGTCGCGCCCGACGGCGACCCCGCGCCGGGTTACGTATGGCGCGACGTGGATGGCTTGGGTCTGTGTGGCGACTGGCTGAACGGCGGCCGAGTGGAAGGCGCGTGGTTGAGCGGCAGAGCGCTCGGGCATGAGATGCTGCGGGCGCTGCAGTCGGTTTAGCGATTGGAAGCGCGACACAAAGCGGCTGAGCATTCCGCGCGGAATGCCGCGAGCTCCGTAATCGGTCTAAAGGTTGTAATGCGGCGTCGGGGAGCAGAGCACTCAGTGCGAAATATCGCGCGCGCTGCAGTCGGTCGAGTGCGTGCCGCAGGACGCGGAACCACACGCTCCACCTAGAAGCGCGAATGAAACGCGCCGCCTACCCCGACGCATAAAGCGGCGGAGCCAGGCGGCGCAATTGGCACACCAAACTCGACGCGAAAACTCAGCCGCTTACGCGACCTTATACCGCTCCAGCCAATGCGCGTAAGGCGCCGGCAACGTCCACGACGGACGCTCGATACCAAGCTTTTTCGCCGCATGATACGGCCAGTGCGGGTCAGCCAGATGCGCACGGCCGACCATCACCAGATCCAGTTGCCCGTCCTTCACCGAACGATCCGCCAGTTCCGGCGTGTCGATACCCCACGCCGACGAGACCGGAATCCCAGCCTCGCGGCGCACACGCTCGGCGATCGGCGCGAGAAACGCCGGTGCCCACGGAATCGCCGCTGTCGGCGTCGAGAAGCCGACGCTGACGCTCAGCATGTCGAGGCCTTCGCGCTTGAAATTCTTCGCCAGTTCGATCGATTCGACGAGGGTTTCCTCGTCGCGGCCGTCGTACTCGATCACGCCGAAACGCGCCGTCAACGGCAGATGCTCCGGCCACACCTTGCGCACCGCCGCCAGCGTTTCGAGCAGGAAGCGGCTGCGGTTCTCCAGGCTGCCGCCGTAAGCGTCGTCGCGCTGGTTGGAGTGCGTCGAGAAGAAGCTCTGGCCGAGATAGCCGTGGGCGAAATGCAGTTCGAGCCATTCAAAGCCCGCGTCACGCGCACGTTTCGCGGCGGCGACGAAATCTTCGCGAACGCGCGCGATGTCGTCGAGCGTCATGGCTTTCGGCACCTTCGGCAGATTGCCGCCGAACGCGATCGCCGACGGCGCGATGGTTTGCCAGCCGCGGCTGTCGTCGTCGGCGATGTGGTCGTCGCCTTCCCACGGACGGTTGGCGCTGGCTTTGCGGCCCGCGTGGCCGATCTGGATGCCCGGCACCGAGCCGGCCGCCTTGATCGACGCCACGACCGGCGCGAAAGCCTGCGCCTGCTCGTCCGTCCAGATGCCCGCGCAGCCCGGGGTGATGCGGCCTTCAGGCGACACAGCCGTCGCCTCGACGATCACCAGACCCGCGCCGCCGCGCGCCAGACCAGCCAGGTGGATGCGGTGCCAGTCGTTGATCACGCCGTCTTCGGCGGTGTATTGGCACATCGGCGGAATGGCGATCCGGTTGCGCAGGGAAACGTCTTTGAGCTTGTAGGGCTGGAACAGTGCGGACATCAGGCTAAACTCCTCTGGACTTGCTTGTACGGTAGTTCGATAAACATCGAATAACGAAGTATCGCAGAAACCTTTATCATTTGCAGGATGCGCACTTATAACCACCCCGCCGCCGAGGATTTCGCGCTCGGGCGGCTCTTTCATGCCCTCAGCGACCCGGTCCGCCTCGAGATCGTGCGGCGCCTCGCGTCGGTCGACGAGGCCACCTGCGGCGAACTCGACGGCGGACGCCCGAAGTCGAGCGTGTCCCATCATTTCCGGATCCTGCGCGAGGCGGGTCTCGTGCGCACGCGCGTGGCCGGCACGGTGCATCAGAATTCGCTGCGGCGCGCGGAGCTGGACGCCCGGTTTCCGGGCTTGATGGAGGCGATTCTCAAGCAGATCGTCGCGGAACCCGCGCAGAGCGAGCCGGCTTGACGTCAGGGTCCGGCGTCGCGCACGCGACGATTTGCCGCTTCTATTCGCGCCAAAGCTTGCGCATCAGCGCGAGCAGCGCCGTCGGGGCCGTGCCTTTTTGACAATAACCGTCGAAATTGTGACGTGCCTTGCCGGTTTCCTTCACGTGATCCTCATCGAGCGATGTGAACGCGACAATGCCCAGACTCTGCGTCGGCAGATAGCTGCGTAGCGCGCTCGCGGTTTCATAGCCGTCGCGCTCCGGCATCATGATGTCGAGCACCACCACGTCGGGCACCCAGTCCCGCACGCAGCGCAGCGCCTGCTCGCAGCCGTCGGCGGCGCGAGCTTCGACGCCTTCATAGGAGAGATACGTGGCGAGCGCTTCGGCGGCGCCGACGTTGTCGTCGACAACCAGCACGCGCGGCAATTCGTGCAATACCCGGATCTCACGGGCGCTCCACCTTTGGCAAGTAGCGGGGGTTCGAGGCATAGGCGTGACAGCTTGCGATAAAAACATCAGCTGACAGCAAACGGCGTACCAACGGGCGGGGAATGGGTGTCACGATATCGGACGCCGCTCCTGACCGATGGCGTCACCCGGAATCACTGGCGACAACTGCCGGAACGGACGTCCGCCTTATCAACCGCATGCCACATCCGCGACGCCGCGAAACGCATGCGCCGCACCGTCCATCACGGATGGTTGTACATCGCATTCCAATCCGAACTGGAGACAGGCGCGCGTCCCGCCTCCGACGAACCGCTCGCGGTGCCGCCAAAACCCGTTGCTGCATGCCGCGCCGCGACCCGTGCTTCGGCGGCCTGAATATCGGCCGGATAGGTCGGGTCTTCACCGCGGCCCGGGTTATAGCCGGCCTGTTCGAGTTCGATCAACTCGGCACGCACTTGCGCACGAGTGACAGGCGAGTTCGTTTGGGCAAACACCGCAACCGGCGCTGCAAGCACAGCGGCAACCACAACGGCTTGAATAAGGGACTTCATGATGACGACCTCCAGACTTCGCTTTGTTCTGCTGCGAACAGCCCTGTTCGCAATTCAGTGACGACAGTCTAAAAAGGTCGGCGCTTGAGAATAAGGGCCGTGCGTGGAGAGGATTGTTCTCGAATGTGGATAAAGCGCGGTTGGGCCTCTTTATCTCGAAGCGAAGATCGGCACGCAGGCAACGCTATCGGCGTGGAAAAAGACACAGATGCGTCTTCACATGGAGATTTGCATTTCCGCACCGATGGCCGGCATAGTCGATCTGCTCGCCAGGTGCGAGGTCCACCGGCGACTTGTGCGTGGACGTCGATGGTTTAACAGCATCCGCCGGCTTGCCACTGCTGCCTGCACACGCCGCGAGGCTTGCGGCAAGGATCGCCGTCAAGGCAGATTTTTGCAGTAACGCGCGCATGTCGCGGCCTCATCATTCGCGGGAAAAGATAGCCATCCTGCTCCGCGAAGGTCGCTGCCAGCATCACGCCAATATGACAAAAATCTCATGCGGGCGGCCGCCCGATTGCCGTTTCGTCGCTACCGTATGTCCTGACATTTTTCTCATGTTCCGGTCACGATTGCACACCACCGGCGATTCACACTGGGCTCACGAATCGCCAAACGGCGGTCGTCACCCAGGAGATTTCAACATGAATGCTGCAAGACTCTTCTCTCTGTCAGTCGCCGCGCTGACGATCTTCGGCGCGGCCTCGCAGGTTGCGCAGGCACAAGGCAAGTCTCGAGCGGAGGTGAAACAGGAACTGGTTCAAGCGCAACACACCGGCGTGATTCCCTCCAGCAAGACACAATACCCGCCAGACGCCAATACGATTGCCCGCAACAAGCAGACACACGCCATTGCGTGGCATGGCGGTGAAAAGGCGCCTTCGTTGGACCAACATGACAAGCTTGCCGCGAAGTAACGACACATGCCGCCGGGACCAACATGCCCGGCGGCATGTGCGCGCCTGTCGCCGATGAACGGGGCGCCTTCACGCGTTGCGAACGGCGTCGCGTCTCGGGCGCGCCGCCATGCCGCGACTTGAGCAACCATGGTTGGGAAAGCGCAGCCAGAAACAGGTGCGCACATGTGGCCGGCTTTCGCAGCCGCACTGCCCTCCGTGGCTCGTCATGATCGACTTCACGATGGCAAGGCCCAGCCCCGTGCCCGATGCCGAACCGTGCCGCGAAGGGTCCACACGATAGAACCGCTCGAATACCCGTTCGAGATGGCGAGCTTCGATTCCCGCTCCCGAGTCCGACACGCTCACCGTGGTCGAGTCCTCCTCTTCCTTGCAGTGGATGGTAATGGTCGTCCCTTGCGGCGCCTGCACGAGCGCGTTCGAGAGCAGGTTGCTGAGCGCGCGTTGAAAGAGCAGCAGATCGGCCCACACCGTGCCCCCGCCCGTCACCTCGATCTCGACCTGCGCGTCTTCGGCCACGGTCTCGTAGTAGCCGGCGACGCGCTCAGCCTCCGCGACCGCGTCGAGTGAACGTATGGACAGCAGCGCATCAGCCTGATCGGAGCGCGCGAGGAACAGCATGTCTTCGATCATGCGCGACAGCCGCCGATACTCGTCCACACTGGATTCGATGACGTCCCGGTAGTCCTCCGCGCTGCGACGCTGTGACAACGCCACCTGAGCAGCGGCCAGCAGATTGGTGAGCGGCGTGCGCATATCATGCGCGAGATTGGATGAAAATTGACTCAGCCGGGTGAACGATTCGTCGAGCCGCGCGAGCATGCCGTTAAAGGCCTGCTCCAGTTCCTTCAACTCGCCCGACGCATGAAATTCCGGCAGCGGTTGCGCGAGACCGCTCGAAGACATCGCCTCTGCCCGGGCCACCAACCTGCGCAGCGGGAGCAGCCCCACCAGGGCGATGCCGTATGCGAACACGGCGGCTAAAAGCACACCCAATACTTCGATGGCCACCGTGGTGTAAGCGTACACGCGCAACAGCGCTTCATCGCCGGTGCCATCGTATTGAACGGCGACGAGCACCGGCGGTCCGATCCCGCCATTGAGCAACACGCTCTGCAGCAGGTATCGAAGATTCGAACCGGCGCGCGTGAGCGCCACGGGCGCACCCTTCAGTACGATTGCCGCAATCGGCGCATAGGGCTTGAACCCTGCCGTGCTCAACAGGCGTTGCCCCACCGTGTCGTAAATGCCGAGCGCCATGTGCGGATGCCCATGCAGATGGTCGATCACCGTCTGCGCATTGCCGGCAATGGCATGCACGGTCGGAATCCCCGACAGATGCGTGCGTAACGCCGCCATCGTGCTGGACATCTGCTCGATCGAACTCGACTCGAGGTGGCTGCGCAGCGCCTGATATAGCGCAAGCCCGCTCAGCGCGAGGATCGCCGACGTAGACAGGATGATGAGAGCCGTAAGCCTTGCACGCAGCGTACGTGGCACCACGCGCCTGATCAATTGCCGCCGCCGCGGTTTTCCAGCACATACCCCATGCCTCTGACGGTGTGAATGAGCTTGGGTTCGTAGGCGTCGTCGATCTTGGAGCGCAGTCGCCTGATTGCCGAATCGACCACGTTCGTATCGCTGTTGAAGTTCATGTCCCACACTTGCGACGCGATCGTTGCGCGCGGCAGGATTTCCCCTTCCTTGCGCATGAGCAACCACAGCAGCGTGAATTCCTTGGCGGTGAGCAGGATCACGTCGCTCTGCCGGGTCGCCTTACGCCGCGTCAGATCCAGTTCGAGATCGGCGACCTTCAGCAACGCGGATTCGCGTGGCTTGCCGCGCCGCAGGATCGACCTCACGCGCGCGATCAGTTCGACGAAGTCGAACGGCTTCGCAAGGTAGTCGTCGGCGCCGAGTTCCAGTCCTTTGACGCGATCTCCCACGTCGTCGCGCGCGGTGAGAAACAGCACCGGCGTGCACCGTTTGCGGCGCAGGTTTTGCAGCAGCGTCCAACCGTCCTGTCCCGGCAACATCACGTCGAGGATCAGCAGATCGTAGTCTTCCGTCTCCGCCTGATGCTGGCCCGTTACACCGTCTTGCGCCCAATCGACAACGTATCCCGCCTCAGACAAGCCCTTTCGCAAATAGGCGCCGGTCTTCGGCTCATCTTCCACCAGCAGAATCCGCATTGCCACTACCTCGAAAAAATGCCCAACCGGCGCAGCCACTGAGCGGGCGACGTTTTCGCCAGCCAGTTCGATGCAACAGCGCGCCACGACGACGAATGAGCGGCCCGGTACAGCACGGGCAAGACCAGCAATGTCAAGACCGTGGACGACAGGATCCCGCCGATGACCACCGTTGCCAACGGACGCTGTACTTCGGAGCCCGTACCGGTTGCGAACGCCATCGGCAAAAAGCCGAGCGACGCGACGAGTGCCGTCATCAGCACGGGCCGCAGCCGGGTCAAGGCGCCCTCGCGGACGGCCGCGTCCAGCGCCGTGCCTTCATCGCGCAGATTCCGGATGAACGAAATCATGACGAGTCCGTTGAGCACCGCGACACCCGACAGCGCGATGAACCCGACCGCCGCCGTGATGGACAGCGGAATGCCCCTCAACCAGAGTGACAGCACGCCGCCGCTCAATGCGAATGGAATACCCGTGAAAACTAGCAAGCCATCCTTAGCATTATTAAACATAATGAACAGCAGGACAAACACCATGAAGAGCGAAAGCGGCACGACCAGCTTCAGGCGCTCGCTCGCGCTTTGCAACTGCTCGAACTGTCCGCCCCACGACAACCAGTAACCGGACGGCACCTGGACGTCCTGACGGATCTGCTCGCGCGCGTCGGCTACGAACGATCCGACATCGCGCCCACGGACATTCGCGCTCACCACCACACGCCGCTTGCCGTCTTCGCGGCTGATCTGGTTGGGACCAGGCGCGACATCGACCGTGGCCAGTTCGGCGAGCGGCACGTAAGGCGCCTGCGCGAGCGGCACGCTGCCGCCCACCGCCGCGGCAAACGGCAATGCGATCGGCAAGCGCCTGATTGCTTCGATGTCCGAGCGAAGTTCGTCCGGCAAGCGCACGACGATATCGAAACGCCGGTCGCCCTGGAACAGCGTGCCGGTTTTCTGGCCGCCGACCGCGGCAGCGACCGTGTCCTGAATGTCGCCTACCGTGACGCCATAGCGCGCCAGTTTGTCGCGGTCCACGTTAATGGTGAGAACCGGCAAGCCGCTGGTTTGTTCGACCTTGACCTCAGCAGCGCCCGGCACTTTCTGCAAGGCCGCCGCGATCTTTTCGCCCGTGTCGCTGAGCACCGTCATGTCGTCGCCGAAGAGTTTTACCGCGACATCGCTGCGCACGCCAGAGATCAACTCGTTGAAACGGAGTTGAATCGGTTGGGAAAATTCGTAATTGTTTCCCGGCAATTCCGCAAGCACGGCTTCGATTTGCGCAACGAGTGTGTCGCGCGACTTGTTCGGGTCCGGCCATTTGTCCGTCGGCTTGAGCATGATGTAGCCGTCGGACAGGTTGGGGGGCATCGGATCCGCGGCAATTTCCGCTGTGCCCGTACGGGCAAAAACGCGCTCGATTTCCGGAAACCGTTGCTTCAACGTTTTCTCAATAGATTTCTGCATGTCGACCGATTGCGACAGACTCGTACCCGGAATGCGCAATGCGGCGACGGCCAGGTCGCCCTCGTTCAGACTCGGGACGAACTCGCTGCCCAGGCGCGCCGCGAGGCCGATACTTAGCATGACGATCAGCGCCGCGCCGGCGAACACGCGCTTCGGGCGCGCCACGCAAGCGGTGAGCAGCGGTTCATAGACGCGCCTCGCCCAACCCATCAAACGGTTTTCCTTTTCTTCGACGCGCTTGCCGATAAACAGCGCCACCGCAGCGGGGATGAAAGTAACCGTCAACAGCATCGCGGCAGCCAGCGCCATCACGACCGTCACCGCCATCGGGTGAAACATCTTTGCCTCGACACCGGTGAGCGCGAAGATCGGCAGATAGACCACCATGATGATCAGCTGACCGAATATCAGCGCGCGCCGCGCTTCCTGCGACGCGCCGAAGACTTCGGCGAAACGCTCCTCGCGGTTCAGCGGCCGGCCGGCAAGCGTCTGTGCGTGAGCTAGGCGCCGCACGCAGTTTTCGACAATCACGACCGCGCCGTCGACAATGATCCCGAAGTCGAGTGCGCCCAGACTCATGAGGTTCGCACTCACCTTCATATTGACCATGCCGGTGAAGGTCATCAGCATCGACAGCGGAATCACGAGCGCCGTGATCAGCGCCGCGCGCAGGTTGCCGAGAAAGAGGAACAGCACGACGATCACGAGCACCGCGCCTTCGAACAGGTTCTTCTTCACTGTCTGCACGGCTTTTTCAACCAGCACGGTGCGGTCGTACACGGGAATCGCGCGCACGCCTCGCGGCAAGGTTCGGTTGACGTCCTCCATCTTGACGGAGACCGCCTTGGCGACCGTGCGACTGTTCTCGCCGATCAGCATGAACACGGTGCCGAGCACGACCTCTTCGCCGTTCGAGGTCGCGGCGCCCGTGCGCAATTCACGGCCGATATCCACCTCTCCAACATCCTTGATGCGAACCGGCACGCCGCCCACGTTGGTGAGCACGACATTGGCGATGTCTTCGACCGAGCGAGCCTGACCGGGCACCCGCACGAGATACTGCTCGCCGCGTTTTTCGATATAGCCCGCGCCCACGTTGGCATTGTTACGGTCGATCGCGCGCACCACATCCGCGAGCGTCAAGCCGTGCGACATGAGCTTGGCGGGATTCGGCGCGACCCGGAACTCCTTGACGTAGCCGCCTATGGAGTTCACCTCGGTGACGCCCGGAACATTGCGCAGCTGAGGCTTGACGACCCAGTCCTGAAGCTCGCGCAAATCCACGGGTGTGTAGCGGGTTCCGTCCGGCTTGACGGCCGACGCGTCGGCTTCTACCGTCCACAGATAAATCTCGCCGAGACCCGTGGAGGTCGGTCCCATCGCCGGCGTCGCGCCGGGCGGCAGCTTGTCCCTGGCTTCCTGAATCCGCTCGTTGACGAGCTGACGCGCGAAGTAGATGTCGGTGCCGTCCTTGAAGATCACCGTGACCTGAGACAGGCCGTAGCGGGAGATGGAACGCGTCTGCGCCAGATTGGGCAGACCGGCCATCGCGGTCTCCACCGGGTACGTGATGCGTTGCTCGGCTTCGAGCGGCGAATAGCCCGGCGCCGAGGTGTTGATCTGCACCTGAACGTTGGTAATGTCGGGCACGGCGTCGATGGGCAGCTTCTGATAGCTGTACACGCCCCATCCCGCGATGGCGGCAATGGCCAGCATGACGAGCCAGCGGTGCGCGATGGCGAAGCGAATCAGTCGTTCGAACATGCGAAGGATCCTTGGAAACCGGGGCTAGGGAAAGCGGTCTGCTAAGGGCAGATCACCGCAGCTTCACGGCGACGGGGCGTCAATCTTCCTCGGCACTGCCTTTCCCGAGTTCGGCCTTGAGGACGAAGCTGTTCGCGGCGGCATACTTCTGACCCGGCCGAAGTCCTTTCACCACTTCGACGACCTTGTCGTCACGCCGTCCCGTCTCGACGGGCTGCGCGACAAAACCTCTCGGCGACTG
Source organism: Paraburkholderia phytofirmans (assembly GCF_046028095.1). GTDB lineage: Bacteria > Pseudomonadota > Gammaproteobacteria > Burkholderiales > Burkholderiaceae > Paraburkholderia > Paraburkholderia phytofirmans_A. The sequence continues at coordinate 307,569 of NZ_JAQQDJ010000003.1, read as the reverse complement.
CACGAAGATCGCGGGCGCGCCGTCGATCTCCTGCAGCGCGTCGCTCGCCACCGCGAGCGGCACGCTTTGTTTGCCGGCATCCACCGACACATTGACGAACATGCCCGGCCGCCACGCGCCGTCCGGATTCGGCAGCACCACGCGCGCCGGCGCGGTACGGGTCTGCTCGCCGAGCAGCGCGCCGACATAGCTGATCGAACCGCTCGACTTCGAGTCGAACGCGGTGGCGCTGACCGTCGCTTCGCGGCCGACACGCACATCGTTCAGGCGCTGCGCGGGCACCGCCATTTCGGCCCACACGGACGAGAGGTCGGAGAGGACGAATACCTTGGCATCCGCCGCGATCGCCTCGCCGGGCGTCACGTGCTTCTCGACCAGCGTTCCGGCAAAAGGCGCGCGCAATTCATAGCGATTCAAGGCGCCGCCCGATGGCGGCGCATTCAGCGCGGCCAGCTTCGCGCGGGCGTTCTGCGTGGCGATCTCGGCTTCACGCAACACGACCTGCGCCTGGAGATAGTCCTGCTCGGCCGAGATACGCTCCTGCCACAACGTCTTTTCGCGTTGATACGAGACTCGCGCAGCGGCGAGCCGGCGCTCCGCGCTCAGCAACTCGCTTCGGCGATCCGCAAGATCGGTGCTGGCGATGACCGCGAGCACTTGCCCCTGCGCGACCTTCTCGCCAACCGAGACATTCACTCGTTCGACGATTCCCGCCACGCGCGGCACGACGTGAGCTGTCCGATCCTCATTGAACCTGATCTCACCGGGAAGCTGGAATGTCGTGAGAATCTGCGCGGGACCGGCGCGGTCGAGACGGATTCGCGCCGCGTCGATTTGCGCCGCGCTGAGCGCGATTGCTCCATCGGCCCGCGAAAACACGAACGATGCGGATTGCCCACGCCAGTTAAGCTCAATGGTTGCGTCGAAGACATGTGGCTTCGCGATCGGTTCTGCGGACGTCAGCGTCTGACCCGCCGACGCGAATCGCAACGGCTGTATCGAACCGTCGTAGCGCTTGAGCGAACCCGACACGGCCAGGTCCTTGTCCGCGGGTTTGCCATCGATAAACGGATAGACGACGAGCCGCGCGTCGCCCGGCTTCTCGGACAGGACTACTTCGACGGCGAGCGCGCCGTGTCGGTAAACGTTGCCGCCATGCTGGCCGGGCGCAGCCGAAGGGCTTGCCGATGTTTCGATGGCGCTCGACGCGCCCGCGGTTGTCGACGGCACCCGCGTCAACGCGAACACGGCGAGCGCGACGCTCACGCCGCTGAGGGCCAACACCGTGGCGATAATGAGTTTTCTGCTCAGCATGAGAAATCCTTCAAGGTAGACGGGGTGCGCTGCCGGGCAGCGGAACGCCGACAAGCCGGCCGATTTCGGCGTAGGCCAGGTGCGCATCGGTCAGTGCCTGCACGTATTGCGACTGGACCTGAAACAGCGTGCGCTGCGCGTCCAGGACGTCGAGGAAGCTGAACTTGCCGAGCTCGTAGCCGCGCGACATCGCGTCGAGCGCCTCGCGGGCGGCCGGCAGGACATCGGTTTTCAAACGCCTTGCCTCCAGGCTCGAGCGCTCGTAGTTGGCGTATGCCTGAGTCAGATCGAGTTGCAGGCGCGCCTTTTCACTATCGAAGTCGGCACTCGCCTTCTCGGCTTTGTGTACCGATTCGAGCAGCGCACCCTGGTTGCTGTCGAACAGCGGAAGCGGAATGGAAACACCGACCACCGCCTGGTTGCCGGGCACCCCGCCGGTGACGACCCGCTTCATGCCCGCACTGAACGTGATATCGGGAATACGTTTCGCGCGCTCGACGGCGATCGCGGCGTTGCTGCGCAGCGTCTCGGCCTGCGCGGCGCGCGCGAGCGGCGCGTCGGACAGTTGGGGCAACAGTTCGGCGAGCGGTTCGAGCGCCGGCACGTTTTCGATGTCGCCTGCCACAGGGCGTCCACGCACGAGAGGACTGCCCGTCACGTTCGAGAGCTTTTCCGCGGCAATGGTCAGCCGCGACGCCGCGTTGGCCTGTTCGATCTGAACGCCGGTCGCCGCGACTCGCGCTTTGGTCGCCTCAACCGGCGACACCTTGCCCGCCCGCGCGCGTTTGTCCGCTAGCTCCGCCGATCTCGTCGCGATATCGGCCGACTCACGCGCCACTTGCAACTGGCGCTGCGCCGCGAGCAATCCGTAAAACGCGGCGATGACGTCCGAGCGCAGGGCCGCGCCGCGCGCATCGAGCGAGGCGAGCGCCACTTCGCGTCCATACGAGGCGACGTCGAGGCGCGCCTGACGCTTGCCGCCGAGTTCGACGGTCTGATTGACGAGCGCCGTCGACGTGCGCTCCATGCTACCGAACCCTTCCTGCAGCAGCGAAAGTTGCGGATTGGGGCGGGCGCCTGCTTGCATGAACGTGCCGCGCGACGCATCGGCATCGGCGCGCGCGCCGCGCAGCAGCGGATTGTTCTCGGCGGCGATACCGAGCGCCTCATCGAGCGACAAGGCGGCGCCCTCGGGCGGCGCAGCTTGTGTGGTTAGTGGTGAAGGTCGATTGTCTTGCGCCAGCGGCGCAGCGGATTGCGCGAAGGCCGGATTCACCGCGGCGATCGCTAGTGCGGCAGCCAGGTTGCGGGTAAGCATGGTGACGTGACATGTTGACGAGGTGCGACCGATGCTACGGTCCCGCCGCCATGCCAACATGGTGGAAGAATGAGATTTCCGTCATCTTCGGCGGCAGCGTGGATGAGGTCGGCGGCGCAACGTGGCCTGACCGCTAAGAAATATGGCCGCCGCGTTGTCACCCGTTGCCGCCGCGCCGCCGAGTGCTATCGCAGTGTCGCTCGTCACCGTTGCGTTCGTGCCCACGGCAACACTCCAGGTCGCACCGACTCCCGATGTGCCGTCGTTGCCGTCGATGATATTGACGATGGAGGTGTTGAGCGCGCCCAGCGCGGTGTCCACCTTGCCGAACGCGCTGCCCACGTCGGCGGCTGCGCCGGTCGAGCCGCCCTACTGAAAAAAAGAGACGATTGGCCAGAAATGCTGCTCTTCCCACCGCCCCTGGCTAACTCCGAAGTCACGACCGAGCGGCCCGTCACCGCGCTCATAACAATGCGATAGATAGTATTCGCAAATAAAATATCCAGTCGAACCAACGTCAGCCAGCTGAAGGCCTGCAGCACGAGCGTCGCCAGCGCCGGCCGATCCCGCCCGTACTGCCGTGGCTCATTGCCTGCGAAGGAACATCCAGAAACGCTGATAATTCGCGCGCTCCTCGACAGCCGACCCCAGCTGCCGGCACTCGACATGAATGCCTCGTGCGGGAGCGTTTTTCACGAATTCATCGATCATTTCGCGCACGTCGGGGTCGATGAAATCCGCGCGGCTGCCGTCGAGTATCACCGTGGCGTGATCGGGAATCGCCTTCAGATGTTCCTTGAGGCTGACCTTCGCGAGAAACGACACGTCCTTGCGCAAGGACAGCAGGAAGTGGTCGTCATGCTGCGCCATGGTGATTGGCCGCCGCATGTGCGCATGAATAGCGAACGCGACGCTGCACACGATCCCGAGCACGATGCCCATCAACAGGTCGGTCAGCAGCACGCCGGCGATCGTCACGATGAAGGGTGCGAAACGCGCGAAGCCTTGTCTCGCGGCATTCGCGAACATCGACGGTTTGGCGAGTTTCAGCCCCGTGAAGATCAGAATGGCGGCGAGACTCGCGAGTGGAATCAGATTGATCACCGCTGTCAGCGCGAACACGCTCACGAGCAGCAACACGCCATGCACGACGGCCGACCAGCGGCTTTGCGCACCCGCTTCGACGTTCGCGGAACTGCGGACGATCACGGACGTGATCGGCAGGCCGCCGATCGCACCGGCCACGATGTTGCCGATACCCTGCGCCTTGAGTTCGCGATCCGGCTGCACAGGGCGTTTCTTCGGATCGATTTGCTCGACGGCTTCGAGACTGAGCAGCGTTTCCAGACTCGCGACGATCGCGATCGTCACTGCCAGGCGCCAAACGTCCGGGTTCAGCAAGTGCGTCAATTCAGGCCAGTTGAACACCTTGTCCAATGCCGCAAACGAGGCCAGCGACGGCAGCGACACGCGATGCTCGAGCGGCGGCGCGAACGCCGGAGCAACGAAGTCCAGCAACAGCGTGACCGCAATACCGAACAATACGACTGCCAGCGGCGCGGGCACATGGCGCACGAAAGCGAAGCGTCGCGCGGACCTGGTTTCCCAACTGGCGAGGATAGCCAGCGATACGAGCGCAATCGCGCATGCGGCCACGGACATCGCGCCGAACGGCGTGACGACCGTGCCGCTCGTGACGCTCGCGCTGCCATTGGCGAGACCTGCCGCGAGCGGTGCCTGTTTGATGATGAGCAACAGGCCGATCGCCGCCAACATGCCTTTGATGACGGAAGACGGCACATAGGCGGCAAAGCGGCCCGCCTTGAGCAGGCCGAATCCGAACTGCATGGCGCCCGCGAGCAGAACCGCAATCAGGAACGAGGAAAAACTGCCGAGCCTCGTCATCCCGTCGACGACGATCACCACCAGCCCGGCCGCCGGACCGCTGACGCTCAGATGCGACCCGCTCAGCAAAGCGACGACTATACCGCCGATGATGCCGGAAAGCAGGCCGGCGAACGGATCGACGCCGGATGCATTGGCAATGCCGAGACATAACGGAAGTGCGACGAGAAAGACGACAGTGCCGGCAAACATGTCGCGGGGAAACGATGCAAACTGTTCGCGTAGATTCATGATGATTGTGTATCCAGACGTTTCGTACGAGCCCACGATCAACGGGACTTTCGGGAGACAGGCACTTGAAACAGCGCAAGTCGGTTACCTGAATTTAATGGCAACAAGGTGCGTGTGCATGACTAACAAATGAGAAGTCCGTCACGTATGCGTGATGCTCAATGAGCTTGATGAAACAGATCTATGAGCGAGCAGTTGCGCGACGCAGCGAACGGGACGCTCTGTCGGATGTGGGTGTCGTTGATGCTGAACAGGCCGCTGAGATGACGACCCGGAACATGCCTTCAAGTCGTTCTATCGTGTCGATTCGACCGCGCCATGAGTGGGCATCGGTACGCGTTCGGCCCCGCGATGGCCCACTCGCTCATGGACCAGCACAGCGGCGAATTCGGTGCGACGGGGGCTTTTGCTGTGAGCATGGAGTAGCAGGTTCGCTTGCCACGTCAGCCGCGCCGCCGTGCTCGAGGGCTGGCATCACGAACCTGAATAGATGTTGCAGAAACTCACTGGCCCAACGCAGTGCGGATTGCCGTCAGGCATCGGCAGTCCGTGCGGCACGCTGCCGGATTCATGCGATCCTGCCGGCACGCCGCCTTCGTCGCTCTGCGCCGGTTGTGTCGCGGCCTTGGCCTTCACGTTGTTGGCGAAACTCGGATGCACCTCTGGATAGGATGACTCGGTTACGTAGTGCAAGCCATTCGCCTGCGCTTCGATGAGTTGCTGCTTCACCTCGGCACGCGTCAAGCCCTGAGCCTGAACAGCAGAAGCAACAAGTACGGCCGAAGCCAGGGCAAGACTGATGATCGATTTCATATGCGACTCCGTGGGTGTCGAACGATGCCGCGCATGCGCGCGGGTTGTTGCGAGAGACAACGGCGAGACGAACACGCACGTTTTCCGGCTACTCGACGTAGCGTTCGGATTCGGCGAACAGTGCCTTATTGCGCTCGATAGTCCGTCTGCTCGGCGGATAGTCGGCCTCGGTCGTCGGTATGAGACCGTCTTTATAGGCCTGAAGCAGTTCCTGGCGAACTTCAGCGCGTGTCTTTCCCTGACGCGCCGGTTTGACCACCGATGCCGCACTCGACGACAGAGTGGTTTGCGGTACGCCGCCGTAACTCCCAGTTTCCTTGACGGGCGCATGGCCGGAAGACGCCTGCCCCACGTCTGCAAAAGCCAGCGGGGATAAAAGAGCGCCTAGCAGGCCAGTAGCTAGTACTTTCCGCAACTTCATCTGAACCTCCTTTCAAAGTGGTGTCGTTATTGACTCGACTCCAGTTTGGCGAGCGGAAGAAACGTCAGGATGATTGCAAGATGATGTTTTTGTCAGGAGGCCGCGCAGTCATACACGCGTCACACATTGCTGCTCGTGTTGGCAATGAATGATGCGTCAGCATGCTTTCACCAATGCAAAGGTTGATGCGCGAGATGTGCGCAGCGATGGGACAGAGAGAAGTGGAGCACTCTCTAGCCTGCCTAAGTGGAGTGCGCGAAGCATCTGGCGCCGAACACCCGTAGAGTCGAGATTTTCAAATGGAAGATGCGTCAGATGAGCAACTCAGGGTGTTCAGCGCTTACGAGGTGAGGGGCAGGGACGCGGGGACGCCGCTTCGTTCTAGTCATCGGTAGCGGTGTTTGCGCGACCGCTCACTGAACTTCTGACTCCGTCTCCGCAGCGAGGGCCGCCTGAACCGAAGGACGTTCGCCAAAGCGATGCATGAATTGACTCAGCCGTGGCCAGCGATGCAAGTCGATACTCAGGTGCTCAGTCCAGCGAACGACCACAAAAAGATACATGTCCGCCACCGACGCTTTGCTGCCAAGCAGGTAATCCCTGTTATCCGCGAATAGCGACTCGACGAATTCGAGCCGCGCAAACACCCTGGCCCTTGCGCTGGTTTCTCCCTCGGGAGTCTCGGGATGGAACAGCGAACCAAACGCCTGATGCAGTTCAGCCGCGATATAGATCAGCACCTCGTGCAGGCGCGCGCGCTCCATCGTTCCCAGCGGCGGCACGAGATCGGTGCCCTCGCCCAGGTACAGCGCGATTGCCGCGCCTTCAGTCAACACCTCGCCGTTGTCTAGCTTCAGGGCGGCTACGTACCCCTTGGGATTGATCGCAAGAAAATCTTCTCCGTGCTCAGTGAGTTTGGTCGCAAGATCGACCCGCTCCAGTTCGAACTTCACACCCAGTTCGCGCAAGATGATGTGGGGAGAAAGAGAACATGTTCCGGCCGCAAAGTACAGTTTCATCAGGCATCCTTGTCATTGAAAAGTGCAATGAAACGATGCCACATTCGACTCGGTGATAAAACCCTCTTTCTTCCGGTTAGCAGCAATCTGTGGTATCCATTTGGTAACCTTGAATCGCCAAATGGAGCATGAACTTGTCTCTGAAACTCAGAAAAAACCGCTCACCAGCGCCTGAAAACATCTGCCCGCTCAGCAAGTGTATGGCCCTGCTCGGCGGCGCCTGGACTCCTGAAATCATCTGGTGTCTAAGTGCCGCACCACGCCGATTCAGTGAACTGCGCGTGGACATTCCCGCGATCTCGGCCAAGGTGCTGACAACACGTTTGCGGGATCTGGAAGCAAAAGGAATTGCCAGCCGCCAGGTGATGCCGACATCTCCGCCATCGGTGGAATACAGCCTCACCGCTTTGGGCGCCGAATTCCTGCCTGCCATCGCAGCCATAGCCAAGGTAGGTGACAGGCTGAAATTCCGTTAGAAGCTGCGCATGCGGGCCAACCGCCAAATAAAAGCGACGGGCGCCGCTCATGCGCCCGCCCTGCGTGAATTACGTGGATCGGGTGAATTACGCAACTCACGCCACTCCCGTCACCAACGCCACTCGTATCACTTGCGCCAACGCAACGGCCGGCGCAAGTGATGGCGCTCCAGCCTCACACCCGCGCCCGCATGCAGGAAAGACGGCATGCCGCCCAACTCGACGCCCGCGGCGCGCTCGCGCTCCTCATCGGCTTCGACTGTCTTGCTCGTGTCGATAAAAAGCGCCGCCAGGATGCCGACCGCGAGCAGGCCCGCGGAGATATTGAACGGCACGTTGTAGCTGCCGGTCTTCTCGATCAGATAGCCGAACACCACCGGCGACACCATCCCCGCGACACCGAAGCCCGTGTTCATCATGCCGCCGGCCGTGCCTGCATACTTGCCGGCGATGTCGAGCGGCAGCGTCCACAAAACCGGGTTGGTGATTTCGAGGAAGAAGAACGAAGCCGACAGGAACCACACGGCCGTGAGCGGATCGGTGGCGGACACCATCGGCAGCAGAAACACCAGCGAACCGCCCATGCCCACTACCAGCACCGTACAGCGCGCAAAGCGCAAGCGGCCCGTGATCTTGTACAGCTTGTCCGACACGACGCCGCCGAGCGTGTCGCCGATCACGCCGGCCAGCAGCGGCAGTGCGGTGAAGAGCGCCAGTTGCTTGAGATCGAATCCACGCGACTCGCGCAGATAGGACGGCAGCCACGTCAGATAAACCCACAGCAGCCAGCCATAGCAGAAGTCGACGAACGTCACGAGCCACATGCGGCGCACCAGCTTGCGCCACGGCGTGGCCGCATGTTTGGCACGGTCGCAATCGCCGGCGCGGTAACCGATTTCCGCGGTTTCCTCGGGCGTGATGCGCCGGTTCTGTTCCGGCGAATTGGTGAACACGAACAGATAGAGCACGGTCCACGCGAGGCTCGCGATGCCCAGCAGGATGAACGCGTCGCGCCAGCCGCCGGTCGCCACCACGGCCAGCACCAGCGGCGGCGTGATCGCGCCGCCCAGCCGCGCGAAACTGTGCGTGATGCCTTGCGCGAAACCGCGCTCGGCCACCGGCATCCAGTAGGTGAAGGCACGCGTCGCGGTCGGAAACGCGCCGCCTTCGCCGATGCCGAGCGCGAAGCGCATCAAGACCAGCATGGTGACGCTGCCCGCGAAACCCGTGGCGAGCGTGGCGACGCCCCAGATCAGCGACAGCACGGTGAGCACCAGTTTCGGCCCGTACTTGTCGGCGAGCCAGCCGCCGATGATCTGCATCGCCGCATACGGATAAGCGAAGGCCGAGAACACCAGTCCGAGTTGAACGGTCGTCAGACCCATTTCGTGACGAATCAATGGACCGGCGACCGCGATGTTCACGCGATCGATGTACGAGATAAAGTACATCAGGCACATGACCGCCAGGATGATATGGCGTGTCTTGACACGCCGGATACGCGTTTCCATGCTGTCTCCTTTCTATTGTATGTATCGATCTCTACTGCGCATCGACGATGGCCCTGAGAGGCCACCCGATCTACCGCACTGCGACTAAGATGCGTCTCCGCCCGCGCCCTGCCCGCTCGCGAGCGGCGCCGCGTCAGGTGGGCACCAGCTTGAGCCGCTGCACCTTGCCGGAAGGCCCGCGCGGCAGTTCATCGACGAAGCGAAACTCTTTCGGTGTCTTGTAGCGTCCGAGTTCGCGCACGCAGTGCGCGCGCAGATCCGCCGGATCGGGCGCGGCGCGGCCGTCGCTCGTGCGCGCCACCACGAAGGCGACGATCTCCTGGCCGTAGGCCGGATCGGGCACACCGACCGCCGCCGCGTCCAGCACATCGGGATGGCGCAACAACGCTTCGTCGATTTCGCGCGGCGCAATGTTTTCGCCGCCTTTGATGATCAGTTCCTTCGCGCGGCCGTTGATGTAGAAGTAGCCGTCCGCGTCGCGATAACCGAGGTCGCCGGTGCGCAGCCAGCCGTCCGGCGTAAAGGCAGCAGCTGTCTCTTCGGGCCGCTTGTAATAGCCGCTCATCACCTGCTCGCCGCGCAACACCAGCTCGCCGCATTCGTTGGCGGCACACTCGCGCCCTTCGCGATCGATCACCTTCGCCTCGCCGCCCGAAGGCACGCCGATGCTCCCCACGCGCCGCCGCTCCATTTCATACGGATTACTGAAAACCGGTGCGGCGGTTTCCGTCATGCCCATGGTTTCGATCACGCCGATCCCGAAGCGCGCCTCGAACGCGCGATGATGATCGGCGGGCAATGCGGCGGACGCGCTGCGGCAAAACTTCAGCGCCGACAGATCGTAGGTGCAGGCTTCGTCGGCGTTGAGCAGATACGCGACGATCGTCGGCACCACATTGATCCACGTGCAGGCGTGCAGCGCGACGTCTCGCCAGAACGTGCGGGCGGAGAAGCGCGACGTCATGACCGCCGAGCCGCCATGAAACAGCGGCGCAAGCAGCGTCACGACCAGACCGTTGATGTGATAAAGCGGCAATGACGCGAGCACGCGATCGTCCGACGTCAGCCGGTGTTCGGCGCTGATGTTGCGTGCGTTCGCCACCAGATTGCGATGCGTCAGCAGCACGCCTTTGGGCGTGCCCGTGGTGCCCGAGGTGTACATCAGCAACGCGACGTCGTCGGCTGATGGTTCGTGGGCCGTTGCGCGGTCCGTCATATGCCGCGGCGCGCCGCCGCGCTTGACGAGCGCCGGCGCTGCGGCAGCGCTTGCGCCATGTGCCGCGGCTTCGACTAACGCAGGTTCATGCTTCGCCAGCGAAGGCGGTTCCGCATCCTCAGGTTCGGTCTGGATCAGCGCAATTTCGCGCGTCAGCCCGGCAGCGCGCAATTCGGCGACTGCCGTGCTGATCACAGCATGCGTGTCATTCGCGGCGAAGATCATCCGCGTATCCGAGTGATCGACGATATAGCGCACCTGCGAGGGCTGGCACAGCAGATTGAGCGGATTGGCGACGAGTCCGCTGTACATGGCAGCGAGCAGCAGACGAGCCGTCTGAATGCCGTTGCCCATGAACACGGAAATGACTTCGCCCGGTTGCAGACCCGCTTCCCTGAAGCGTGCCTCCAGCGCACGGCAGTCGTCGCGCAATTCGCGAAACGTCAGGACGGTCGCGCGCCGATCGGGCACCGGTGTTTCATCGTCGTCGAGCGCGGCGAGCAGGAAGGGCTTGTCCGGATGCTGCGCGGCGCGCTCGTCGATCAACGCGCGAAGGGTGGCGGGCGTGTTCATCGGCCGTACCTCGCGAAGAAGTCGCCGAGCAATTCGTCCGTTTCCGGCACGCGCTCTTCGATCGGATAAGCGACCCGCGTCGTGTTCAGATAGTGGCGGAAACCCAGATTGCCCGAGAAGTTATTGCGGCCCCACGTGCCACAGCCCATCGACAGCGAAAACGGCAAGCCGTTATCGAAGTTGCCGCCGGTGGCAAGGCAGTGCGCCTGATTCACGATCACGCGCGCGACGGGCAACGTCACGCCGAGCTGGACCGCTTGCGCGGCATCGCTCGAATGCAATCCGACCGAATGGCCCGCGCCCATGTATGCGTAGATGCTGCGTACGACTTCTGCCGCGGCATCGAAGTCGGCGGCGCGATACACGGCGAGGACCGGCGCGAGTTTTTCTCCGGAGAACGGATAGTCGCTGCCCGCGCCGCTTTCTTCCACCATCAGGAACGCGGGGTGACGCGCGGCGACTTCCTCCAGACCCGCCACGCGCGCGATCACTTCGGCGGATTTAGCGGTGCATTGTTCGGAGAGCTTGCCGTTGACCCACATCGCAGCCTGCAAGCGGGCCTTCTGCGCGGCGTCGAGGAGCACGCCGCCGCACGCGGTCAGTTCGGCCAGCATCGGCTGACGGATGGCGTCTTCGAGCACGATGCTGTTTTCGGACGAACAGCTCGTCGCGTTGTCGAAGGTCTTCGAGCGCAGGATCTTGCGCGCCGCATCATGCAAATCCGCGGACGCCGTGACGATCGAAGCCACGTTGCCCGCGCCCACGCCGAACGCAGGCGTGCCGCTCGCGTACGCCATGCGCACGTTCGCCTGAGAACCGGTGGCGACGACCAGATCGCACTGCCGCATCAGCGCAGCGGTCGCCGCCTTGCTGATCGGCGTGGGCAACATCTGCACGAGGTCCGGATCGATGCCGGCCTTTGCGAATTGTGCGTGAATGAACTCGATCAACAGCGCGCAAGACGAGTAACCTTTGGGGGACGGCGCGACGATTACTGCATTGCCGCATTTGAGCGCGTTGATGATCTTGTTGGCCGGCGTCGCCGCCGGATTGGTCGACGGCGTGATCGCCGCCACCACGCCGACCGCGCGCGCGATCTCGACGAGGCCGCTTGCTTTGTCTTCCGCGATCACGCCGGTGGTCTTTTGCCCGTGCAAATCACGCAGCAGGCCGAGCGTCTTGCGATAGTTCTTGCGGAACTTGTCGTCGGCATTGCCGAGGCCCGTGTCGTGCACCGCGCGTTCCGCCAGTTGCCGGTTGCGCTCGGGCTCCATGATGGCCCACGCGGCGGCGTCGGCGGCGGTATCGAGCGCCTGTTGTCCTGCATGCTCGAAAGCGCGCTGCGCCGCGCGCGCTTTCGCAACGAGCGTGGCGACGATGCGTTCGGCTTCGTCGTCCGCATGGTGGCCCGCGATTTCCGCTCCTGTGGCCCTGACGTTCATATGGGTTCGCTCCGCGTGAATAGATTGATTGCAGTGCTATCAATCTAGCCAGCCGCGCTTATGGCGAAGTCCCGTTTTTCGAGCTATCCATTGCAGTGGGTTCGCCAGCATCGGAAAACGCAAAATTCGGTACTTTCCATAGTCCCGAAAAGCAATCAAGTCGATGCAAAATCAACGCTGTGAATACGCTGGCGAGGGAGTGGGATGTCGACGTCAAACCAGTCGAATGCAGCTGCAGTGCGCGCATTTCGCGTACTCGAAACGCTTGCCGAAGCGGGCAGCCCGCTCTCGATGACGGAGCTCGTCAATGCGCTCGGTCTGCCCAAGCAGACCGTTCACCGCATCCTCGTGCAATTGATGGATGCGTGGCTCGTCACGCGCGGCGCGGGCGATCGTCTTTACGAATGTTCGCCGCGCGTGCGCATGCTCGCGGTCAATGTGTTGATGCATGCGGGACCGGCCGCCGCGCGTCACGTGCTGTTAGAACAGCTGGTGGCGAAAATCGGCGAGACCTGCAATCTGACCATGCTGTCAGGCAACGATGTGATCTACGTGGATCGTGTCGAAACCGAATGGCCGCTGCGCATGCATTTGCAGCCGGGTTCCCATGTGCCGCTGCACTGCTCGGCAAGCGGCAAGCTGCTGCTGAGCTTTTTGCCGAAGGACCGGCGCGAACGCGTGATCGAGACGCTGCCTCTGCGTGGTTATTCGGAACGGACGATCACCGATCGCGAAGCATTGCGCAAGGAATTGACCGCCACGCGGCGGCGCTTGCTCGCGATCAACAACCAGGAACATCTGCAAGGGCTGATTGCGATTGCGGTGCCGGTGATGCTGGATCGCAATCGCGCCTGCGCGGCGATTGCCGTGCAAGCGCCGGTGGGTAGGGTGACGCTCAATGACCTGCTCGCCTTTGTGCCCGATCTGCGCCACGCGGCGGAAGAGACGGCGAAGACGTTTCAAGAATGACGCCGCTGAAGACTGCGATAACGTACATACGCGTAGGTAGCACGGCTTTCTCAAGCGACGCGCGTCGCACGTGTCCTTAACGGTTGACTAGGGCACGCAGGTGGACTAACATGGACTTAGTCCACTAGGAGCCATCATGTTGACAGTCAATATTCACGAAGCAAAGACCAATTTTTCGCGGTTGGTCGATGCCGCGGCTGGCGGCGAGGAAATCCTGATCGCAAAAGCCGGCAAGCCGGCGGCGCGGCTGGTCTCGATCACAAAGCCTGCCCGGCGCTTTGGCGCCCTTAAGGGCGCGGTACGCATCGCGGATGACTTTGACGCGCCTTTACCTGATGACGTGATCGCAGCATTCCAGGGCAATTGATGCGCGTACTTCTCGACACGCATATCTACCTATGGGCGGTCACGGACGATCCGAAGTTGAGCGCGGCCGCGCGCAAGATCATTCTCGATGCTGACGAAGTGTTCGTCAGCGCCGCGAGCATCTGGGAGGCATCGATCAAGGTGGGGCTCGGCAAACTCGATGCGGACATCGATCAGCTCGTTGCCGAAATCGAGGCGAGCGGGTTTTCTGAACTGCCTGTTAGGGCGGTGCATGCGGCGATGGTTCGCAATCTGCCAGACATCCATCGTGATCCTTTTGACCGGATTCTCGTTGCGCAGGCTATGGCAGAACCGTTGCGGCTTATCAGTGCGGACGGCCATCTGTCGAAATACAGCGAACTCGTTTTACCCGTCTAGCTTCAACCGGCGAGCGACCGAGATGCAGCTTCGGGTCCACAGCAATGGTCTCGATCGCTCGCCCACCCGTCACACATCCTGGAGAGTGATCGCCGTCGGTCGGCGATCACCATGCGAGATCACGACCGCGCATGCACCACCGCATCGAACGCACCAGAACGCCTTCTCTCTATCGCCCGCACAGACAGCGCCGATATCAACGCAGAGAACAGCACATACGCGCACACAGTCCACGGCTTACCGCCATTCAACCGCATCAGGATCGTCGCGATGATCGGCGTGAGCCCGCTCGCGAAGATACCCGAGAACTGATACACGAACGAGATGCCCGTATAGCGCACTTCGGCGTCGAACAGTTCGGCAAACAATGCCGCCTCCGGGCCGTACACCATCGCGTAGAAAATGCCGAACGGCACCACGATGGCCGCCCAGATCAACAGCGTGTTGGCCGGCTGCATTTCGATAAGCCAGAAAGCCGGAAACACCGACACGCCGCAAATCAGCGAGCCCCAGAAATACACCCGCGCGCGGCCGAGTTTATCGGACATGCTGCCGAACACCGGGATGAAAAAGCACATCACGATGGCCGCGATCATCACGCCGAGCAAGGCGTCGGTGCGGCTCATCGACACGTGCTGCGTGAGATAGCCGATCGAGAACACGGCGAAGATATTGAAGAACACACCGTCGATATAACGCGCGCCCATGCCGAGCACCACGGCGCCGCGATAGCGCGTGATCATGTCGACGAACGGAATCTTCGCTTCGCGCCGGTTGCGTTTGAGCGCGAGGAATTCGGGCGTCTCCATCACCTTGGCGCGAATGTACAAGCCGATCAGAACGAGACCGAGCGATGCGCCGAACGCGATCCGCCAGCCCCACGACAGGAACGCCGTTTCGGGCAATAAGCGTGAAAGCGCGGCGACCATCCCCGATGCAAGACAGAGTCCGATCGACAAACCGATCTGCGGCAGGCTCGCGTACAGGCCGCGCTTTTCAGGTGGCGCATATTCATACGCCATCAACACTGCGCCGCCCCACTCGCCGCCGAGCCCGATGCCCTGCAACACGCGCAACGACAACAACAGAATCGGCGCCCAGATGCCGATCTGCGCGTAGGTCGGAACGAACGCGACGCCCGCCGTCGAGATCCCCATGATGATGAGCGTCAGAATCAACGCCGACTTACGCCCGATCCGATCGCCGAAGTGTCCGAATATCACGCCGCCCAAAGGCCGCGTCACGAAGCCCACCGCAAAGGTCGAATAGGCGAGCAGCGTCGATACGAGCGGATCGCTGGCGGGGAAATAGAGCTTGTTGAATACGATGCCGGCGACCACGCCGTAAAGAAAAAAGTCATACCATTCGACGGTTGCGCCGATCACACTGGCGAACGCAACGCGCCGGATAGCGCGGGGATCGATTGCCATAGCAGCAGCTCCTCAATGGACAGCCATTGCCGCGCGTATCGACACGCGTGCCTGGCCGATACCCCCAGTTGTCTCCTCCGGGGCGGTTTATGTGCAGATCGCGCAACGTCCATCTGCCGGACGACCCGCGACTGCGTATTGCGGCGGACATCGCCCGCCGTCGTTTTGCACCTGCTACGTCACCTGCCACTTCATTTGCCGGATCAAGCGGCCACTTTCGCCGCGGGCGTCGTCGCCACACCTCGATCGACGTTGCTTGCGTCGTGCAGAATCATGTCCGACGCTTTTTCCGCCACCATCACAATCGGCACATTCGTATTGCCCGACACGAGCGTCGGCATGATCGAGCAATCGACCACGCGCAGCCCTTGCGTGCCGTACACGCGCAAACGTTCATCGACTACCGCGAGCGGATCGCCCGCCGGTCCCATCTTCGCTGTACCAGAGGGATGGAAAATTGTCTGTCCGTACTCCCGGCAGAAATCGAGCAGTTCGTCGTCGGTCTGCGCGTCCGCACCGGGCCGCACCTCGCGCTTCATCAGTCCGGCCATTGGCTGCGCCGCCGCGACGCGGCGCGCGAAACGCACGCCGGCGATGGTCGTGCGCCGGTCCAGATCGGTGTCCAGATAGTTGGGCTGAATGGACGGCGCCTCACGCGGATCAGCGCTGCGGATGCGCACCGCGCCCCGCGATTCCGGTCGCAACTGACAGATCGAGTACGTACAGCCGGGAAAATCGTGGACGTTGCCGCCCGCGGAATCCGCCGACAAGGTCGAGAAATGGAACTGGATATCCGGTGTTGCCGATTCTTCAGGCAGCGCGCGACAGAACATGCCGCCCTGGTTGATGCCGACCGCGAGCGGGCCGCTGCGCATCAGCGCCCATTGCAGACCCATCTTGGCGCGGCCCGTCCATGAACGCAGTTGATCGTTGGTCGTGATCGGCTTCGTCACTTCATAGATCAGACGGATTTGCAAATGGTCCTGCAAGTTCTCGCCGACGCCCGCGCGATTCGCGACCACCGGAATGCCGAATTCGCGCAGCAGCGCGGCCGGTCCCACGCCGGACAGTTGCAGCAATTGCGGCGATTGCAGCGCGCCGGCGGTCAGGATCACTTCGCGATTGGCGCGCACTTCGCGCAACTCGCCGTGCTGCCGGTACTGCACGCCACAGGCGCGGGTGCCTTCGAAAAGAATCTTCGAAGCCATCGCGTCGGTTTCCACATGCAGGTTCTGGCGCTGCCGCGCGGGTTTGAGATAAGCAACAGCCGTCGAGCAGCGAAACCCGCGGCGCGTGGTCAGCTGATAGTAGCCGACGCCTTCCTGATCGCCCGTATTGAAGTCGTCGATGCTTGCCACGCCTAACGAGTTCGAGGCCGCGATAAATGCGTCGACCAGTTCGTGGCGCTGCTTGATCGTCGAGGCCCACAGCGGTCCGTCGACACCGCGCGTCGGACCTTCGCCCAGTTCGTTGTGTTCCAGCCGTTTGAAATACGGCAGGCAGTCTTTCCAGCCCCAGCCGCGATTGCCGAGCCGCGCCCAGTTGTCGTAATCGTCCCGTTGTCCGCGCACATAGATCAGACCGTTGATCGAGCTGCTGCCGCCCAGCGTGCGGCCACGCGGCCAATAGAGCCGGCGATTGTGCATGTTGGGATCGGGATCGGTATAGAAGCCCCAGTTGTAGACCGGGTGAAACATCGTCTTGCCATAGCCGATGGGGATGTGAATCCACATGAAGCGGTCGGCGGGGCCGGCTTCGAGTAGACACACCGAGTAGCGGCCGCCTTCGGAAAGCCGGTTCGCCAGCACGCAACCCGCGGATCCCGCGCCGACGACGACGAAGTCGAATCGGTCTGCCATGTGACCTGTCTCCTGCATGTTTTATAAAAAACGGTATGTTTCGTTGAAATTTATGTTCAGCCCGTTTCCTGATCAAGAAATTCCCGCTACTATCGGTTCATCTGAAACAGAAACAGCGTTTTTTGTTTCACTTTTAGAAATGACCGGCCGGCCCGTGCAACGTACGCGGACGCTGGACAGCCACTGATCGACAAGCAAGGAAGCGTATGCAAGCACTCTGCTCGTCTCCAGGCAGTGAACCGTTCGCCGAGGAGTCCCGGGCGCTGCGCGCGTTGGCCGTGCTCGAGCAACTCGCGGCCGCGGGACAGCCGTTTTCGCTTTCGCAACTCTCGCTGCGCCTGCACATTCCCAAGGCCACGCTGATGCGGCTAATCGAATCGCTCGAAGCGCAGGGCTACGTGACGCATCTGCCCGATTCGCGCGGCACGGATCGTGGCATCACGCTGGGTCCGAAAGCGGCGCAGCTTGCGCTCACCACGCTATCCAACAACACGTTCGGGCGCGCCTGCCGTTCACTGCTGCGCTCGCTGGTGGATGCGCTCGGCGAAACCTGCAATCTCACCGCGCTGGACCGCGACACCGTCCTCTATCTCGAACGCGTGGAGACCACTGAACCGCTGCGCCTGCATCTGCAGCCCGGCACGCGCGTGCCGTTGCACTGCACCGCGAGCGGCAAGCTGTTCCTCTCGCAGATGCCGCCGGCCGAGCGTCGTCCCGTACTCGCACGGCTTACGCTGGAGCGCAGAACGCAAGGCACGCTGACGGAACTGAATCTGCTCGAAGCGGAACTCGACCGGCTCGCCGTGCGCGGAATCGGCATCGACAACGAGGAACTGGTGCGCGGCATGGTGGCGGTTGCGGTGCCGGTGCGCGATGCCACCGCCGGGCATGTGCTGGCCGCGCTGGCGATTCACGCGCCGACCGCGCGCGCGAGTCTGAACGACCTGCTCAAGGCCGTGCCGAAACTCAAGGACGCGGCGTTGAAGCTCGCCCCGCTGTTATCCGCCGGCCCTTCCACCGAGCATCCGTACCATGAGCGCTGAGGCCTTTCCCATGAGCGAACCGTTAGACACGGCAGAGTCCCCGGCCCGCAGCGCCAAGGCCGGGCAGCCTGAAGCCGGGTTGTACAATGACGCCGATCCATTTTCCGGAACGGCAGGCATGACCAAAGCGGATACTCCGACGCTGCGCGCGTTTGCGTTGCTCGAACACCTCGTCAACTCGGACGGCCCGGTTTCGCTTGCCGACATCGCGCAGGACGTCGCGTTGCCCAAGGCGTCGCTGCATCGCATGCTGGCTTCGCTTGAGGCGGGCGGGCTCGTGATCCGCGAGCCCGGCCAGAAGAACGCGTATGTGATCGGACCGCGGCTCGCGCAGCTTGCGTTGGGTGTGGTGATGCATTCCGGCGCGCGGCGCCTGCGTCATGCGATTCTCGCGCGTCTGGTGGCCGATCTCGGCGAGACCTGCAATCTCACCATGCTGCACGAAACCGAGGTGCTGTATCTCGACCGCATGGAAGCGCCGTGGCCGTTGCGCCTCGATCTCAAGCCCGGTTCGCACGTGCCTGCGTATTGCAGCGCGAGCGGCAAACTGCTGCTCTCAATGCTGCCGCGCGAACAGCGCTCGGCGCTCGTGCGCGCGCTGAAGCTCGAACGCTTCACGCAGAACACCATTACCGATCCGGAATTGCTGGAGGCGGAACTCGACCGCACCGCGCACAAGCGTATTGCGATCGATAACGAGGAGTTTCTGGCCGGCATCGTGTGCGTGGCGGCGCCCGTCGTCGATGCGAACGGCACCTGTATCGCGGCAATCGCCGTGCATGCGCCGGTCTCGCGCGCGCCTCTCTCGCGCGCGCTCGAATTCGTGCCGCGTCTTCAGGAAGCCGCCAGGGAACTCGCGGCAACCTTCTGACCCGTTGGCGCTTTTAACGCACGTCTTTGACTGCGGACGCGGTCAAAGCGCGGGCTTCTGCTTGCGCACGAGTTCGGCCAGCAGGCGCACGCCGGCGTCGATCTTGTCGAGCTTGATCGCCGAAAAGCCCATCCGGAAGCAGTTCTTCTGCTCCAGCCCGTCCATGAAGAACACGCCGCCCAGTTCGATCAGAATGCCGTGCTGTTCGGCGTCGTCAGCAAGACGCACGGCGTCGAGCCAGGGCGGGCCTTCCACCCAGCACGACGCTCCACCTGTAATCGGGATGTGACGCGCTTCGGGCAGGTACTTGTCGAGCGCCGCCATCAGCGCCAGCGCGCGCTCGCGATAAGCGTGGGCCAGCCGGCGCAGCAGCGCGTCGTGATGACCGAGCGAGAGAAACGTCGCGAACGCACGCTGAATGTAGGCCGCCGGATGCCGCACCATGAGCCGGCGCAACGCGCGCAATTCCTGCACCAGTTCGCGCGGACCGACGATATAGCCGAGCCGCAGGCCGGGCGCGAACGTCTTCGACAGACTGCCGATGTAGATCACGCGGTCTGCCTTGTCCAGACTCTTGAGCGCCGGATGCGGCAGGCCCGAGAAATTGTTTTCGCTTTCGTAGTCGTCTTCGATCAGCACGAAGTCGTGCTTCTGCGCGAGTTCGAGCAATGCATGCCGGCGCTCTATCGGCATGGTCGCCGTGGTCGGGCATTGGTGGCTCGGTGTCACGTAGACGTAGTCGCATTGGGCGAACAGGTGCGCGTCTTCGACAGGGCGCACGCCGCCCTCGTCGACCGGCAGCGGGATCAGTTGCGCGTTGCGGTTCTCGAAGATGTTGCGCGCGTCCGGATAGCCCGGATTTTCGAAACCCACCGTGGTGCGCTCGCGCGCGAGCAGATCGGCGATCAGATATAACGCCTGCTGACAGCCGATCGTGATGACGATCTCATCAGGCATCGCAAACACGCCGCGCCGCGGCAGCACGCGCGTGCGGATCTGCTGGATCAGCGTGTCGTCGTCGCGGCCGATCAGGTCGGGCGCCCAGTTGCGAATCTCCATCACCGACAGCGCTTTCATACAGCATTCGCGCCAGTCGTTAGTCGGAAAGAGCGATTGGTCGAATTGCCCATAGATAAAGGGAAATTCGTAATCCTGCCAGTTGCCCGGCTTGACGATATTGCGCTGCGCGGACGGCCGCCGCTGTACACGCTGAGCCCAATCGGGGGGCGCGGGCGCGTGGTCCTGCTCGCTGCCGGGCGCCGTCTGCGCGGGCGCCTTGAAGCCGTGGCGGCCTTCCAGCATGGCCGGATTGACGAAGTGCCCGCTGCGCTCGCGTGAAATCAGATAGCCCTCCTCCACGAGTTGCTGGTACGCCAGCACGACCGTATTTCTCGCGACGCTCAGTTGATCGGCCAGTTCCCGGCTGGACGGCAACGCGGTCTGCGGCGGCAGTTGGCCGTCCAGAATCGCGGCCACCAGCATCTGGCGGATCTGCCCTTGCAGGCTCATGTTCGAGTCGCTGGGACGCTGGAACCGCTGCGTCCAAAGGGCCGTCGCTGTACGGCTAGACATGCTTCCTCCTGAAAGTGAAAGAGCCGCGCCAGTCACGCCAACGCTGCACGTGACGGCCTTCTGCCGCGTGAGCGGCGACGGCGCGGGCCGGCCAGAGCATTCGGCGCGCCGATGTGGACTCAACGATCGGCGTCGTCTGGCACTAACTTGCTCTATTTTTTACTGACGATACTCGACTCACCCCGTCCAAGGCGATTGGGACAAGCACCCGTCGTGGTCATACGAGTTCCATGCTCCACCGGCAGCCGCTGTTGAAACCCGCTGTTCATACCCGCTGTTCATACCTATTGTGAGACCTATTATGAAACGCCATAAAAACTCGACATTGCGGCCGTGGTTCCACCGGACGGCACGTTGCATCCTGTCGCTGTTTTGCGCCGCCACGGCGTGTTTCGCAACGACGCCCGCCCACGCCGAAGACAAGGAAATCACCATCGCCTATCAACAGATCGTCGACCCGTGGGTGGTCGGCATCGCGAACGGGTCGATCGAAAAGGCCACCGGCTACAAGATCAACTGGCGGCAATTCGAGTCCGGCGCGAAGGTCGCAACCGCGCTCGCATCCGGCGACGTCAAGGTCGGCGTGATCGGTTCCAGCCCGCTCGCCGCCGCCGTGAGCCAGGGCCTCGATCTGCAACTCTTCTGGATTCTCGACAACATCAACCAGGCCGAAGCGATGGTGGTGCGCAACGGCTCCGGCATCACGAAGCCCGCGGACCTGAAGGGCAAGACCATCGGCGTGCCGTTCGTGTCGACGACCCACTATCACACCATGTTCGCGCTGCAGCACTGGGGCATCAATCCGTCCGACCTGAAGATTCTCAACATGCAGCCCAATCAGATCGTGGCGGCCTGGTCGCGCGGCGACATCGACGCCGCCTATGTATGGGACCCCGCGCTCGCCGAGCTGAAGAAAAGCGGCAAGGTGCTGATCACGTCCGGCGACCTCTCGAAACTCGGCAAGCCGACCTTCGACGGCATTGCGGTCGATCGCAAATGGGGCGAGGAACACAAGGACTTCATGGCGAAACTCGTCAAGGCGATCGCCGACGCCGACCAGCAATACCGCAGCAATCCTTCGCAATGGAACGCGACTTCGCCGCAAGCGGCGGCCATCGCGAAGATGATCGGCGGCACGCCGGCAGATGTGCCGGCGTCGCTGTCGCTCTATGCGTTCCCCACGGTCAGCGAACAGGCATCCGCGCAATGGCTGGGCGGCGGTACGACGAGCCGCGCCGCGCTTGCACTGAAGGACACGTCGGAGTTCCTGAAGAGCCAGAAGCAGATCGGCACCGTGTTGCCGGACTACGCGAAATTCGTGACACCGGCTTATGCCGAAGCCGCCGCGCAACTCAAATGACGTAACCGTGATCCGTGGGATCGGGAGGCAACATGGAAAAGATGACAGTCAGAAACGTGAGCGTGGTGTTTCCGGGGCGGCGCCCCGGCCAGACCGTGCAGGCGCTCGACGATATCAACCTGACCATCCGCTCGGGTGACTTCGTGGTGGCACTGGGTGCGTCGGGCTGCGGCAAGACCACGCTGTTATCGCTGATGGCCGGTTTCATCGCGCCGAGCCGCGGTGAGTTGCTGCTCGGCGGCGAACCCATTGCGGGGCCGGGGGCGGACCGCGGCGTGGTGTTCCAGAAGCACGCGCTATTGCCGTGGCTCAACGTGATCGACAACGCGGAATTCGGCCTCAAGCTGCAAGGCGTGCCGCGCGCGCAGCGGCGCGAAATTGCCGTGCGCAATCTCGCGCTGGTCGGCTTGCAGGACTTCCACAAGCACATGATCTATCAGCTCTCCGGCGGCATGCAGCAGCGCGTCGGCATTGCCCGCGCGCTCACCTGCGATCCGGCGATGCTGCTGATGGACGAGCCGATGGCCGCGCTCGACGCGCTCACTCGCGAGACCATTCAGGAGCTTCTGCTCGACGTCTGGAAGAAGACCAACAAGATGTTCTTCTTCATCACGCACAGCGTCGAGGAAGCACTGTTCCTTGCGAGCCGGCTGATCGTGATGTCGCCGCGTCCCGGCCGTATCACGCATACCTACGAACTGGACTTCAACCGCCGTTTTCTCGAAACGCGCGATGCACGAGCGATCAAATCGAGTCCCGATTTCATCGCGATGCGCGAGCAGGTTCTCAACATCATCTACGGCGACGAGAAGATGCATGCCGCCGAGGCCGGAGTCGCTCATGTTTAGTTCTAAATCCGCTCATGCCGTGTTGCACGGCGAGGCCGCGCAAATGGAGACGAACACGCCGATCCGGCCGCCCCGCAGACCGGGCCGCGGACCTCGTATGCTCGCGAAGAAACCCGCCCGGCCCGGCGACACGTTCGGCGTGCCGGGACAAGGCAGCAGCGTCGCCACAAGCCTGATCACCGTCGCCGCGTTCATCGCGCTCTGGTTCGCGGCGACCAATCTGCACTGGATCAAGCCGCTGTTCCTGCCATCGCCGCAGGCCGTCTACGCGAAGTTCATCTATGTCGCCACGGAAGGCTTCGCCAATTCGACGCTCGCGCAGCACACCGGCATCAGCTTGCTGCGGGTGTTCGGTGCGTTCGCGCTCGCCTGTGTGACGGCGATACCCGTTGGCGTGATGATGGGCGTGTCGCGCTTCGCGCGCGGTGCGTTCGATCCGCCGATCGAGTTCTACCGGCCGTTGCCGCCGCTCGCCTATTTGCCACTGATCATCATCTGGTTCGGCATCGGCGAATTCTCGAAGGTGCTGCTGATCTATCTGGCGATCTTCGCGCCGCTCGCGATCGCGGCGCGCGCAGGCGTGCGGTCGGTGTCGATCGAACAGATTCACGCCGCCTATTCGATGGGCGCCTCGCGCACGCAGGTGGTGCTGTACGTGATCCTGAAGTCGGCGATGCCGGAGATCTTTACCGGCATGCGAATCGGCATCGGCGTGGGCTGGACCACGCTGGTGGCCGCCGAAATGGTCGCCTCGAACAGCGGCCTCGGCTTCATGGTGCTCAACGCCGCCGAGTTTCTCGCGAGCGACGTGGTGATCATGGGGATCATCGTGATCGGCTTCTTTGCGCTGTGCTTCGATTTGCTGATGCGTTATATCGAGCGCGTGCTGGTGCCTTGGAAAGGGAAGGTTTGAGAAGGCTTCACATATTCTGCCGACAAGGGCCCTTCATTGGGCCCTTTCTCTTTTCCGGGTGCGCCGTATCGACACGACGCGCTGGACTCAGCGACTCCCCCGCACTGGCTCTACCCGGTTGGCGTGCCCGACGGCAATATCGACCTCAACGGTAAGACATTTACCTTCCACGATCGTCAATCCAGCCAGGGGGCCGCGTGAACGCCATCTTCAAACCACGGATGCCTTCTGCAGTTCGGCACGAGGCCATGCGCATCGGCGGTGAAAGGGTCACGCGCGCCGAGGTCATCGAGGTATTCAACCCCTATACGCGCGAACTGGTCGGCACCGTCCCGAAAGCCACCGTGGACGACGTGCGCCATGCTTTCGAGTACGCACACGCGTATCGCGCGCGACTCACGCGCTATGAGCGCGCGCAGATCCTGCGACGCGCGGCGGATATCGTGCGCGAACGGACCGATGAAATCGCCGACCTGATTACCGCGGAATCGGGGCTCTGCAAAAAGGACTCGTTATACGAAGCGGGCCGTGTCAGCGACGTTTTGGTGTTCGGCGCCAATGAAGCGCTAAAGGACGACGGCCAGATCTTCTCCTGCGATCTGACGCCGCACGGCAAACAGCGCCGCGTCTACACGCAGCGCGAGCCGCTGCTCGGCGTGATCTGCGCGATCACGCCGTTCAATCATCCGATGAACCAGGTGGCGCACAAGATCGTGCCGTCCATCGCCACCAATAACCGGATCGTCGTCAAGCCGTCGGAAAAGGTGCCGCTGTCCACCTGCCTGCTCGCCGACATTCTCTACAACGCCGGCCTGCCGCAGCAAATGCTGCAGGTTGTGACGGGCGACCCGAAAGACATCGCCGACGAACTCATCACGAACCGGCACGTCGACCTGATTACGTTCACGGGTGGCGTCGCGATCGGCAAATACATCGCGAACAAGATGGGTTACCGGCGCGCGGTTTTAGAACTGGGCGGCAACGATCCGATCATCGTGATGGAAGACGCGGACCTCGACGAGGCGAGCACGCTCGCCGTTTCCGGCTCGTACAAGAACTCGGGGCAGCGCTGCACCGCCATCAAGCGGATGCTCGTGCATGAGGCGGTGGCGGACCGCTTCGTCGAATTGCTGGTGGAGAAGACCCGTGCAATACGCTACGGCGACCCGGCCGATCCCGCCACCGACATGGGCACCGTAATCGACGAAGACGCAGCGAAGTTCTTCGAAACGCAAGTCAACGACGCCGTGAGACGCGGCGCGAAGCTGCTGCTCGGCAACGTGCGCCGCGGCGCGCTCTATTCGCCGACCGTGGTCGATCACGTCACGCCGGATATGCCGCTCGTTCGCTATGAAACCTTCGGGCCGGTTTCGCCGGTGATCCGTTTCCGCGATATCGACGATGCGATCCGACTCTCCAACTCCACCGATTACGGCCTGTCCTCTTCCGTCTGCACGAACCGGTTCGACTACATCACGCGGTTTATCGCGGAGCTGGAGGTGGGCAGCGTGAACGTGCGCGAGGTGCCGGGCTACCGGCTCGAACTGACGCCGTTCGGCGGCATCAAGGATTCGGGGCTCGGCTACAAGGAAGGCGTTCAGGAAGCGATCAAGAGCTTTACCAACGTCAAAACGTACTCGTTGCCGTGGCAGTAAGGCTCGAAGCAGCGGCTACCGCTGCCACGGCGCAAACCGCATCCTCGCGAAACGCCACATTTTTTTGATACAAAACGTTCCATTTATTTGAATTTTGGTTGACTGACGCAAACCGCTGGCCTACATTTCAGACACCAAGCATTTTTCGGTATTTTTTGTTCCACTTATCTCAAGAGCTGGAGACACCCCATGAGCGAGCAGAATCCTTCCCCGCGTGACGCAACCACCGACAACCGCGCCAGTGGCCCGCAGGCCATGACGCCGTCGGAAGCCTTTGTCGAAACCCTGGCGGCCAACGGCGTGACCGATATGTTCGGCATCATGGGCTCCGCCTTCATGGACGCCATGGACATCTTCGCGCCCGCCGGCATCCGCCTGATTCCTGTCGTGCACGAGCAAGGCGCCGGGCACATGGCCGACGGCTATTCGCGTGTCTCAGGACGTCACGGCGTGGTGATCGGCCAGAACGGCCCGGGCATCAGCAACTGCGTCACCGCCATTGCGGCGGCTTATTGGGCGCACAGCCCGGTCGTGATCGTCACGCCGGAGGCCGGCACCATGGGCATCGGTCTGGGCGGCTTCCAGGAAGCCAAGCAACTGCCCATGTTCCAGGAGTTCACCAAGTATCAAGGCCACGTCACCCACCCGGCGCGCATGGCCGAATTCACGGGCCGCTGCTTCGACCGCGCGATGGCGGAAATGGGACCGACCCAGCTCAACATCCCGCGCGATTACTTCTATGGTCAGGTCAAGGTGGAAATTCCTCAGCCGCAGCGTCTCGATCGCGGCGCGGGCGGTGAGCAACGCCTGAACGAAGCGGCCGAACTGCTCGCGCAAGCCAAATTCCCGGTGATCATTTCCGGCGGCGGCGTGGTGATGGCCGATGCGATCGAAGAATGCAAGGCGCTCGCCGAACGTTTGAACGCACCGGTCGTCAACAGCTATCTGCACAACGATTCTTTCCCCGCCAACCATCCGCTGTGGTGCGGTCCGCTCGGCTATCAAGGCTCGAAGGCGGCAATGAAGCTGCTGTCGCGCGCCGACGTCGTGATCGCGCTCGGCTCGCGCCTCGGACCGTTCGGCACGCTGCCGCAGCACGGCATGGATTACTGGCCGACCAACGCGAAGATCATTCAGATCGATGCCGACCACAAGATGCTCGGCCTGGTGAAGAAGATTTCGGTGGGCATCTGCGGCGACGCGAAAGCTGCCGCTGTCGCGCTGACCGAACGCCTTGCGGGACGCAAGATCGCAAGCGACGCCACGCGCGAGGAACGCGGCGCTCAGATCGCATCCGAGAAAGCCGCCTGGGAGAAAGAACTCGACGACTGGACCCACGAACGCGACGCCTACAGCCTCGACATGATCGAGGAGCAGAAACACGAACGCACGCCTGGCGGCGGCACCTACCTGCATCCGCGCCAGGTGCTGCGCGAGCTGGAAAAGGCCATGCCTGAAGACGTGATGGTCTCGACCGACATCGGCAACATCAACTCGGTGGCCAACAGCTATCTGCGCTTCAACAAGCCGCGCAGCTTCTTCGCGGCGATGAGCTGGGGCAATTGCGGCTACGCGTTCCCGACCATCATCGGCGCCAAGGTCGCCGCGCCGCATCGTCCGGCCGTCTCGTATGCGGGCGATGGCGCATGGGGCATGAGCCTGATGGAAACCATGACCTGCGTGCGTCACAACATCCCCGTGACGGCAGTGGTGTTCCACAACCGCCAGTGGGGCGCGGAGAAGAAGAACCAGGTGGACTTCTACAACCGCCGTTTCGTCGCCGGTGAACTCGACAACCAGAGCTTCGCGGCGATTGCCCGCGCGATGGGCGCCGAAGGCATCGTGGTGGATCGTCTCGAAGATGTGGGCCCGGCGCTCAAGCGCGCGATCGACGCGCAGATGAACAACGGCAAGACCACCATCATCGAAATCATGTGTACGCGTGAACTCGGCGATCCGTTCCGCCGCGACGCGCTCGCCAAGCCGGTGCGCATGCTCGACAAGTACAAGGACTACGTCTGAGCGTGTTATGCGGCGCGGGCGGCCTCCGTGTCCAAGCGGACCGAGGCCGCCGCGCTCACTGGCCGGAAACGGCGCGCATTCTTTTCACGCGCGCTGTCTCCGGCTTCTTCGTTCCAGGTTCTCGCTATTTCTCCACTCGGCCACGCTTATGAAAGCCATCAACCGCATCATTGAACAAGCGCGCCGTTCGCCGATGCGCATCGTGCTGAGCGAGGCCGAGGATCCGCGCGTATTGCAAGCCGCGCAGCGCGCGAGCCGAGAAGGCATTGCGCGCATTCTGCTGGTGGGCGACGCCACCCGTATCCGCGATGCCGCCGCCGGCTTCGACGTCGATCTATCCGGTATGGAACTGGTGGACCCCGCCGCTTCGGCGCTCGCACCGTTATATGCGGACGAATTGTTCGCCTTGCGCAGCAAGAAAGGCATGACGCTCGAACAGGCGCAGAAAGAAATCCTCAACCCGCTGTGCTTCGCGAACCTGATGGTGCGTCTCGGCCATGCCGACGGTTCCGTGTCCGGCGCGGTCAACACCACCGCCGACGTGGTGCGCACCGCGATCCAGATCATCGGCATTGCGCCGTCATTCAAGCTTGTCTCCAGTTTCTTTCTGATGATGTTGTGCGAGCCGTTCCACACGCTCAAGGGCGGCCTGATCTTTTCCGACTGCGCGCTCGTGGTGGAACCCGATGCCGCTCAACTCGCCGAGATCGCGATGGCCGCGGCGGACAGCGCACAAAGCCTGCTGATGGATGAACCGCGCGTGGCCATGCTGTCGTTTTCGACGAGCGGCAGCGCGCATCATGCGGCAGTCGACAAGGTGGTCAACGCAACCCACATCGTGCAGGAACGCCGCCCGCATCTCGCGATCGACGGCGACGTGCAACTCGACGCGGCCATCGTCTCCGAAATCGCACTGCGCAAGGTCAAGCATTCGCAGGTGGAAGGCCACGCCAACGTGCTGGTGTTTCCGAGTCTCGAAGCGGGCAATATCGGCTACAAGCTGGCCGAGCGGATCGGCGGCGCGAAGGCGATCGGCCCCTTGCTGCAAGGCCTGCGCAAGCCCGCCAACGACCTCTCGCGCGGTTGCAGCGCGGACGACATCTACTACGTCACCGCCGTCACCGCGGTCCAGGCGCAAGCCGCGCTCACGCATTCCGACGCCCTCCTCACGCCGTCTCATTCATGATCGTTCAGAAGTTGCTGCCTCTGCTCGCGCTGATGGGCGTCGCGAGCTATTTTCAAACGATCACCGGCTTTGGTCTGAGCATGATCGTGATCGGCGCCGCCAGCGGCCTGGACCTCGCGCCGGTGACGAGTCTCGCCGCGTTGCTCAGCCTCGTGACGCTCGCCAACAGCGCGACCGCCTTGCCCGGCAAACTGCATCACATCGACTGGCGTGCGGTGGGCGCCGCTACGTTGGGCATTCTGCCGTCGGTAGTAGCGGGCGTGCTGGTGCTGGATCTGTTGAGCAATGCAGCGTCCAGCGTGTTGCAACTGCTGCTGGGCGCCGTGGTGCTGTATGGGGGCTTGAGCGCGGCGCTGCGGCCGACGCCGCTCGCTTGCCGCTCGGGCGACAAAAGTTTCTTCGTCAGCGGCCTCTTTGGCGGTCTGCTGAGCGGGATGTTCGGCGTATCCGGGCCGCCGTTGATTTTTCAGTTCTATCGCCAGCCGCTCTCGCTCGTGCAGATCCGCTACGCGTTGATTCTGATCTTTACGGTGACCTCGACCATTCGCACGCTGTTCAGCGCGTACCTGGGCCAGCTCGACGCCGATCTCTGGATGCAGGCCGCGTTCGCGGTCCCGGTCGTCGCGCTGATGACGCTCGTGGCGCGGCAGTATCCGCCACCGCTTTCAGGCGTGATGACGCGCCGCATCGCGTACGCGATTCTGGTGGTGATCGGTGGGTCGCTGAGCCTGCATGCGGTGCAGCAGTTGCTCCGCTGAGGCGCCTCACGACAGCACGGCCTACCTAGCGCCGCGCGCCGATCCAGCCGACGAGTTCCGCGAACAACGACATGTCAGGCGGCGTGGACAGATCGAGCGCAAGGCAACGGCGGTAATACGGACTGAGATCGAGTCCGACGCCAAGGCCCAGCAACTCGACATCGCGCGCGGCTTCGTTGCGTTCGACCACTTGCTTCAGGTGATTGTCGAGATAGTAGGTGTCGTTGACCTGAGCGGTGGCGCTGTCCATCGGACTGCCGTCCGAGATCACGACGAGAATCCGCCGCGCCTCGGCACGCGCTCGCAGCCGCGTGCAGGCCCAGTCGACCGCTTCGCCGTCCACGCCTTCGCGAAACAGATCGGCCTTGAACAACGCGGCGATGTCGGCGCGAGCGCGCCGCCAACTCGTCGCGGCGTCCTTGAAGACGAGATGAGCGACCTCGTTGAGCCGCCCCGGATGAGACGGCCGGCCGCCGGCCAGCCAGTCTTGCCGCGCGCGGCCGCCGTTCCAGGTGCCGGTCGAGAAACCCAGCACCTCGCTCGCGACACCCGCCTGATCGAGCGCGCGAGTGAGCACGTCCACCAGCAGCGCGACCGGCTCGATATACGTGCGCATCGAACCCGAACAATCGATGAGAAAGCTCACCACGCAATCGGCGAGCGGCTTGTATCGTTCGAGCAGAAACAAACGCCGCTCAGCAGGCGAGCTGACTAGCTGCGAGAGACGCCGGCCGTCGATGCGGCCATGCTCTTCACCGAACGACCAACCATCGCGTTGCGGCACGGCGAGCGCGGCCTTGAGCGAATACGCGAGTCGCGGCACGTTGATGCGCTGCGCGGCAATGCGCTTGTCGAGCTGGTCGCGGTATTCCGCCAGCAACTCGCTGCGGATGCGCGAGCCCGGCATGAACTCACGATCGTAGCGCGTGGTGTACGCCAGGTAGCGATGCTCGGCGTCTCTGAGTACGCGGCTGTCGCCGGTGGCGGCGAGACCCATATCGACCTGCTCGCCTTCGTCGGTGTCGAACCAGAGCGCGAACATGGCGCGCACGGCTTCGTCATCTTCCGGCGCCTGCTCGTCTTCTCCTTCGACGGACTGTGCACGGGCGTCACGCATCATCTGGCTGACGAGACGGGCCAATTCGAGCGCATGAATTGCAAACTCGCCCTGCTCCGTTCTATGCCGCCGCAGCGCCGCGAGCGGCACGCCCAGGGTCGGTGTGATCGCGGCGCGCGTGGCTTCGATCAGACCTTCTGTTTCTTCCAGCACGGGCCAGCCCGATAGACGCGACCAGACGATCTGAGCCACCGTGTAAAGCAGAATGCCGAGGTGGCCGTCGGTCAACCCAGTGCGATAGAAAGCACGCGACCATGTTTCGAAGCGATGGCGCAGATTCTGCGCGAGTCCCGGCATGCTGGCCGGCGCAAGCGCTTCGCAACGTAACTGCTCGAACAGTTCGAACAGGAGTCGCTCCACCGGTTCGGTGGGACATAGACTCGCGTGGAGATTTGCGTCGGAATAGGTAAGACGTAATGCTGCGCCGTCCGCGGCGCCGCGCAAGGAACGCAGGTCATCTGGTTGCGAGCCCATGCGCAGATGCGGCGCATGCAGATGCACTGGACGCAGTCCACGGAATAAACGGCCGGCGCGGTAATGCAGCTCAGCGTCCCCGGTCAATGCGCGCACGGCCGCCGCGCAGAGGTTCTGACGCTGTTCGGCGCGGCGTGCTGCTTGCCGCTCGGCAGGCGTCATTGCGGCACCGTCGAGCGCATCTCGCGCTCCGCCGTGCTTTCCAGTTCCCTATCGAAGCAGCGCTGAAAATACTCGGCCACGATGGGCCGCTCCGCTTCGTCGCACTTGTTCACGAAGGTCAGGCGAAACGCCATCGCCGGATCGCGGAAGATCTGGCAGTTTTCCGCCCAGTCGATCACGGTGCGCGGCGACATCAGCGTGGAGAGATCGCCCGTAGCAAAACCTTTGCGCGTCAGTTCCGCGACGCTGATCATCGACTCGATCAGCGCGCGGCCAGTGTCGTTAGCGAGTTCGGGCACACGCGCCAGCACGATGCCGGCTTCCTCGGCGCGCGGCAAATAGTTGAGCGTGGCGACCACGTTCCAACGGTCCAGCTGCGCGTGATTCAGCAACTGCGTGCCGTGGTAAAGACCATTCAGATTGCCGAGGCCGACCGTATTGGTCGTGGCGAACAGCCGGAAATACGGATGCGGATGAATCACGCGGTTCTGATCGAGCAGCGTGAATTTGCCGTCGCGTTCGAGAATGCGCTGGATCACGAACATCACGTCGGGACGGCCCGCGTCGTATTCGTCGAAGATCAACGCCATGGGCCGTTGCAGCGCCCACGGCACGATGCCTTCCTGGAATTCGGTGACCTGCACGTCGTCGCGCACGATGATCGCGTCTTTGCCCACCAGATCGAGACGGCTGATATGCCCGTCGAGATTCACGCGCACGCACGGCCAGTTCAGGCGCGCCGCGACCTGCTCGATGTGCGTGGATTTGCCCGTGCCGTGCAAGCCCTGCACCATCACGCGGCGCTCGCGCATGAAGCCGGCGAGAATCGCCAGCGTCACTTCAGGATTGAAGCGATACACCTCGTCGATTTCCGGAACGTGGTCGTCCCGTTCGCTGAAGGCCGGCACCATCAAGCCTGAGTCGATGCCAAACAACGTGCGCACCGAGACCATCCGGTCCGGCTTGCCTGTCACGATATCGGTCACTACGGTCTCCTCGCGCTTCGTCACGACGAAGGCCGGCGCCCAGCAAGCTGGCGACGCGGCCTCGCCGGTCCATCATACGCACTTTCTTTTTTCGATACAAATCATCTCGTTTTTTACAACTGCGGCGCGACTCTCGTATCAGTGATGGTGGTGGCGGTATTCCAGCGTGTCCGGTTCGCTGAACCCGGCATCGGGTCTGCGGACGCGCAGCAGATAAGCGAGTAGCAGCACGCCGAGGCTCGCGACTCCGAACCACAACGGTTGACGTTGCTCGGGAATGAACGCCATCGCCACCAGAATGCCGACCATGCCGATGATCGCGACCCACGTGAGGTACGGGTAGCACCACATCCTGACGCGCAGCTTCGCTGGCGCATCCCGTTCGATGCGAGCGCGCAATTTCAGTTGGGAGATCGCGATCAGCACGTAGACGAAAATCGCCACCGTGCCGTACGAATTCACGAGGAAGGCGAATACCGTATCCGGCGACACATACGACATCACCACCGACGCATAGCCGAACACGGTGCCGATCAGAATCGCGCGAACCGGCACGCCGCGACGATTGACCTTGGCGAGCGCGGCGGGCGCGTCGCCGTGGCGTGTCAGCGCGAAGATCATCCGCGACGCGGCATAGAGCCCTGAATTGAGCGCAGACAGCACCGCGGTCAGCACGATGGCATTCATGACACTGGCTGCGGCCGGAATACCCATGGCGTCGAGTGCGCTCACATACGGCGTCGCCATCTTCGGAGAGTTCCAGGGCACCAGCGCGACGACGAGCAGAATCGAGCCGACATAAAAGACCAGCACGCGCGTGATCACCGAGTTCGTCGCTTTGGCAACGGCTTTGGCGGGCTCCTGCGCTTCGGCCGCCGCGATCGTGACGATCTCCGCGCCGAAGTAAAAGCCCGTGGCCGCAACCGCGCCGCTCAGCACGGGTCCGATTCCCTTCGGCATCAAGCCGCCGTGCGAGAGCAGTGTCGGCAGAACGGCGGTGACGTGCTTCGCCGCGGGCCACAGTCCCAGCACATACATGCCGCCGAGAAACAGAAACACCATGATCGCCGCGACCTTGATCGACGCGAACCAGAACTCGAACTCGCCATAGCTGCCCACCGAGACCAGGTTGGTCGCCGTGAGCGTGACCAGCAACACGAGACTGATCGCCCACGCAGGGACGTCGGGTAGCCAGAACTGCACGAGTTTTGCGCCCGCCACGGCCTCCACCGCGACGACAATGACCCAGAAATACCAGTACATCCAGCCGGTCAGGAAGCCCGCGAGATTGCCGGACGCACGCTTGCCGCCGAACGCGAGCCGCGCGTATTCGTAGAACGAACCCACGGCCGGCATCGCGCAGGCCATTTCGCCGAGCATCCGCATGACCAGCACGACCAGCGCACCGGTGATCAGAAACGACAACACGGCCGCGGGGCCGGCCTGTTGCACGACCACGCCGCTGCCGACGAAGAGCCCCGCGCCGATCACGCCGCCGAGCGCGATCATCGTCATGTGGCGCTGTTTGAGGCCCGCCTTCAATTCCGTTGTGTCTGAAGATTGCTGCATGTCACCTCCAATTCCGTTATCCGATCGCGGACCGGGCCGGCCTGGTTTCTCAGCCGCCCGAGTCCTATCGTCGTCAATACTGGATGGGGCGAGGACCCTCGCCCTATGATTTTTTATGAAGCACCGCGCAACTCTCGCGCATGGTGCAAGTGTGCGCCGTTTGGTGCGCCGTTTGCGCGGTGCGAGCGGCAAGTTGCGAGTTGCAAGTTCAGCGCCGCACGGCGCGCGGGCGATTTTCGGCCTGCTGCATCAAGGTTTTTCGTCGCGCCGGAAATACAGTTGATACAGCATCCGCTGGCCGATGCGCCGGAACGGCGCGAACGGGTGCCCGGGCAGCGGCGACGTGAAGATCGGCAACGTCTGCTTCGCACCCTTTCCCGCGATGCGTTCAGCGAGCCGCCGCCCGGCCTGCTGAGAATACGACACCCCGTTGCCGCCGTAGCCGAGCGCGTAGTACACCGTCTGCATCGGATCCGGCTGATACACGCGCGGCATCATGTCGTGGCTGACATCCACCCAGCCCCACCATGAGTAATCGATCGCCACGCCGCGCAAGGCCGGAAACTTGCGCACCATGCCTTCCACCAGCAGATCGTAGTGGCGCGAATTGGGCGCGTCGGCGCCGGTGATCGCGGAACGGCTGCCGATCTGCAAGCGGTTGTCCGGCAGAAAGCGATAGTAGAAGCGCAGCGTGCGCGTATCGGTCAGCACCTGGGTCGTGCGAAAGTTGCACGCGTCGATTTCCTGCTTCGTGAGCGCACGCGTGACCATCGAATTCGACAGGATCGGCATGATGCGGCTGCGCAGCGAGTTGTGCAGCGTTTGCGCCGTATAAGCTCCCGTTGCAATGCCAACTGCGCGTGCTCGCACGATGCCGCCAGGGGTGCGCAAATGATGCACGCCGTTGATCGTTTCCCAGCCGAGCACCGGGCTCGCCGGATGCACCTTGGCGCCCGCTTCGCGGGCCAGCCGCAGATAGCCGAAGGCAAGCTTCAACGCATGAATGCCGATGCCCTCAGGCTCGTGCAGCGCGCCCGCTGCTTCGTGATCGTTGACGTACTCGCGCTGGAAGGTCTGTTTGTCGATCAGCTCCGACGGATAACCGAACACGTCTTTCCAGACCTTGGCCTCGGCGGCGAGCTTATGCATGATGCGCGGCCGGTGTGCGATCAGAAAGTGGCCACCGGGTTGCGGATCGCAATCGATCTCCGCGACCAGCGACTTGAAATTATCGAAGCCTTCCTGAATCTCGTCGTGCATTTTCAACGCGACGTCTTTACCCCAACGCTCGATCCATTGCGAACGCGACAGCCGGCCCGAGGCGTTCTGACCTTGGCCGCCGTTGCGGCTGCTGCAGCCCCAGCTCGTCTTGTTGGCCTCCAGCACGACCGCCTTGATGCCATGCTCCCGCGCGAGACAAAGCGCCGTGGCGAGCCCCGTATAGCCGCCGCCGATGATCGCCACATCCACGTCGACATCCGCCGTGATCGGGCCGTCGTCTTCGGGCGGCGTGCCCGCGGTGGCGACCCAGTAGGTCGGCGCGTATTGCTTGCCCCAGCCCGGCCCCGGCGACACCAGCGGGTCGTACGCCGGATCGTAGCGCGTATCGTCTGCGCGGGTGGACGGCATGCCTTGCGCGACCCGTTCGATTTCACTGTGCTCCATGTGAAGCTCCCGATCAGCGTGCGAGGTTCTGCTTCGGACGTTCCTTGCGGAAGGCCCGCTTGACCGCGATGAGGCCGTCGCGGAATTCGAACAGGTCGCAACCTTCCGCCTCGATGCGCCAACCTTCCGCGTGCGTTCCCGTGAACACCCACTCGGACACGCCGCGTTCACCGATCACGTAATGACGGCCTTTGCCCCAATGCGCGTCGGGAAAGGTCTTGAAGACCGCTTCGAAGGCAACGCGGGTCGCGTCGCGCCCCACGAAGCGCGTGCCGAACACTTCCGGACCGCCCGCTGCATCGAATACGCAATCGTCGGTCATGAAGGTCATCAACGCGTTTGCGTCATGACGATTGAACGCATCGGAAAACGCGGCCAGTGTTTCGGCCGTGACGTGCTGCAGCGGGGTCTGTGTTTGAGCCATTGCTTTCTCCTCCTGGATGACTTTCGCTTTCGCGTTTGTTTCGATAAGACATGAGACGCCGCCGGTGGCTGGCGATTCCGTGAGGAAATTGTAGGCAGGGGGTTTTTTAGCCGGTAGGTCCAGTGAGGTGTTTTCGCCTGGTGCAGCGCGCCGTGATGCGGGGTTTCGCAGCGTCTGCGGCATGCGCTGGATTGGACTCATCGACTCCCGTGAACTGGCTCTATGGTTCTGTTTTTTTGTTCGGCAACACTGAGGGTATTGGCCACATGCTGCGAGGAGTTAACGTGCTCAAACTGTTTATCGGACTCGGCATTCCCTATCTGGGTGTGGTCGGCCTGCTGCCGTGGGTGGCGTCCGTCGATCGCTTCGTATTGGGCGTGCCGTTCATCTACGCCTGGATCTTCGCGTGGTTCATCCTCACCTCCGGGTGCCTGATGATCTGCTGGCGCGTGTTCGACT
The DNA here is from genome assembly GCF_046028095.1 of Paraburkholderia phytofirmans. Taxonomy (GTDB): domain Bacteria; phylum Pseudomonadota; class Gammaproteobacteria; order Burkholderiales; family Burkholderiaceae; genus Paraburkholderia; species Paraburkholderia phytofirmans_A. The sequence continues at coordinate 271,244 of NZ_JAQQDJ010000003.1, read as the reverse complement.
GCCGCCACGACGAGTCCCACCCGCAAAACCGCTAAAGGAGTGTCCGGATGGCCACCGCAGTCTTTCTCGGCTTTCTCGCTTTCTCGCTTTACCTCGCGATCCGTTCGAACAAGGGACGTGGCCCGCAAAGCGTGCATGACTTCTTCGTGGCGTCGCGGCAGTTCGGCGCCTACCTCGTGTTCTTCCTCGCGGCCGGCGAGATCTACAGCATCGGCACGATGGTCGGTTTTCCGGGCGGCATCTATGCCAAGGGACCGACATACGGCGTCTGGTTTCTCGGCTACATTCTGCTCGCCTACCCCGTCGGCTATTTCATCGGCCCGAAGATCTGGCAAGCCGGCAAACGCTATAACGCGATCACCCTGCCCGATCTGTTCAAGGGGCATTTTCAGAGCCGCGCGCTCGAGCTGATCGTCGCGGGTTCCGCGATCGTCTTTCTGCTGCCGTGGGGACAGTTGCAGTTCACCGGACTCGTCGCAGCGTTGAATGGACTCGGGTGGAATTTCAAACCGCTGTATCTGATTCTGTTCGCGGCGTTGCTCGCCTTCACCTATATCGCGATCGCCGGCGTGCGGGCATCGGCTTATATCGCCGTGCTGAAGGATATCCTGATGGTCGTCGCGATCGTCGTCACCGGCGTTGCCGTGTCGATGGAAGTCGGCGTGACCGAGGTCTTTCATGCCGCCAGTCAGCATGTCAGCAACCGGATGAATTCGCACCAGTTGACCTTCTCGATGAGCACCATGCTGTTCCAGTCGCTCGGCTTCTACGTCATGCCGTTCGCGGTGCAGAACTTCTTTACCGCAAAAAGCGCGAACACGATCCGGCGCACGCAGGTCGCGATGCCGCTTTACATGCTGATGTATCCGTTTCTCGTGGTCGCGTCGTACTATGCGATCAGTCAGAACCTGCATCTGGCCTCGCCTAATGAAGCGTTTTTTGCGGCCGCGATCCGTTTGCTGCCGGGTTGGCTGCTTGGACTCGTCGCGGCCGGCGCGTCGTTGTCGGGCTTGCTCGTGCTGGCCGGCATCTGTCTCGCGATCGGCCCGATCGTGACGCGCAATCTCCTGCCGGGTATGCCGGAGGCTCGCCAGAAAACGAGCGCGAAAGTGGTGATCATGCTGTACCTGGTGGTGTCGATCGTGATGACGCTGCTCACGCCGAATCTGATGCTCACGCTGATCAACACCACGTACTACGGCGTGACGCAGTTCTTCCCCGGCGTGATGGTCGTTCTGTTCGGATTGCGCGTGCGGCCGTCCGCGATCGCCTCCGGCATGTTGACCGGGCAACTGCTAGCGATCATCCTGTACGTGCTGCAGATCGACCTCGGCGGCTTCAATCTGGGACTGGTATGCCTCGGTGTGAACCTGCTGGTGCTGACCGCCGTGAACCTCACCGCGAAACCGAGCCGTGCGCACGCGCTCAGTTGAAACCGGGCTGAAACGAACCTCAACCACTGACCTATGACTCAACGAGACGAGAAGCGCCCTACACAAGTCTTCGTCGCGAAGAAGATCGTGACGATGAATCCCATGCAACCCTATGCGACGCATGTGGCGATTCGCGACGGCAAGATTCTCTCTGTAGGCGACGCTGACGATGTGAAGCAATGGGGCGATGCGGAAATCGTCGATACGTTCAGCGATAAAGTGTTGATGCCCGGTTTCGTCGAAGGCCACTGCCACTTGATGGAAGGCGCGATGTGGGACGCCGTCTATGTCGGCTACTACGACCGTCGCGGCCCCGACGGCCGGCGCTGGCCAGGCCTGAGATCGCTTGACGCCGTAATCGAGCGTCTGAAGGCGGCGCAAGCCGAAATGACGTCAGCCGACGCCCCGCTGCTCGCGTGGGGCTTCGATCCAATCTTCTTCGGCACCCAACGCCTGAGCGTGCGCGAACTGGACACGGTATCGGCCGAGCGGCCCATCGTGATCCTGCATGCGAGCGTGCACCTGATGAACGTCAATTCGGCGATGCTCGCGCGCGCCGGCATCGATGAAGAAACGGATATCGACGGCATCGATAAAGACGAAAGCGGACAGCCGACCGGCGAGTTGCAGGAGTTCGCCGCGATGTTCCCAATCTACCGCGTGATCGGCGCGGGCCTCTCGATCGCCGCGAGCGAAAGCACGAAGGCCATCTGGAATTTCGGCCGCGTCGCGCAACTCGCCGGTGTGACGACCGCCACCGATCTGGTCAACGACTTCTCCGAACAGGGCAATCGCAATCTGCGCGAAATCACGGGGAATGCCGATTTTCCCGTGCGTATCGTGCCCGCCTTCGCGCCGCAACGCAGCCCTGAAGGCGGCGCCCAACGGGTGCTCTCGGCGATGGAAACCGCCACGCCGAAGCTGCACTTCGGGCCCGTCAAGTTTATCGTCGACGGTTCGATTCAGGGCTTTACCGCGCGCCTGAAATGGCCCGGCTATCTGAATGGCAAGCCCAACGGTTTGTGGCTGATTCCGCCGAGCCAGTTCGTCGAGGTGTTCACGCCCTTTCACGAAGCGGGCCTGCAACTGCACGTGCACACCAACGGCAACGAGGCGACCGAACTCGTGCTCGACGCGTTCGAGCGGCTTCTCGCGCTTCATCCGCGACGCGATCACCGGCATACGCTGCAGCACTGTCAGATGGCGGACGCGAGCCAGCTCGCGCGCGCGGCGAGCCTCGGCCTGTGCATCAATTTCTTTTCGAACCACATCTATTACTGGGGCGACGCGCACTACACGCAAACCATGGGCGCGGACCGCGCGAATCGGATGAACGCGGCGGAATCGGCGCGCCGTCTGGGCATTCCGTTTGCGTTTCATTCCGATGCGCCCATCACGCCGCTCAATCCGCTCTTCACCGCATGGTGCGCGTCGCAGCGCGAGACCGCGTCGGGGCGCGTGCTCGGTGCGAGCGAACGCGTGCCGATCGCCGACGCATTGCGCGCGATCACGCTCGGCGCCGCTTACACGCTCAAGATGGATCATCTGGTGGGCAGTATCGAAGTCGGCAAATTCGCGGACTTCGCGGTGCTCGACGAAGACCCGGCCGAAGTCGCGCCGCAACGTCTGAAGGATCTGGAAGTGTGGGGCACGGTGCTCGGCGGCCGCATCTTCCAGGCGCCGGCGGGATGAGTGCGATTCCGCTCGTCGTAATTGGCGGCTATCTCGGTGCGGGGAAGACCACACTGCTCAATCATATTCTGAGCAACGCCGGATCGCGGCGCGTCACCGTCCTCGTCAACGACTTCGGCTCGATCAATATCGACGCTTCGCTGATTCGCCAGCGTACCGACGATGTAATCAATCTGGAAAACGGCTGCGTCTGCTGTTCGATCGGCGGCCGGCTGGTCGAGGCGCTGCTTGCCATCAGTTCGCGCACTGACGCACCCGATCTGTTGATCATCGAAGCGAGCGGCGTGTCCGACCCGGTGCGCATCGCGCAGATCGGCTTGCTCGATCGCGCGTTTCGTCTGGACGGCATCGTCGTGCTGGTAGATGCGGAGCGCGTCGAAGAGACGCTGGCCGATCCTTATGTCGGCGACATCGCGCAGCGGCAGATCGCGGGCGCCACGGCCATCGTGCTGAACAAGATGGATCTGCTTGGCGAGTCCGCGCGCGAGGCTGTCAAAGCGCGCATTGAAGCCTTGGCGCATAGTCGAGTCATCGTAGAGGCCACGCACGCAGCCGTGCCGCTTGGTTTGATCTTCGAGGGGCATGTGCAGCCGGCGCGCCCTATCGGCACGATGCCAATATCCCCCTCTCCCACCCCGCGCGATCTGTGCAGCTTTTCGTTTGTCACCGACGCTTACCTGAGCCGCAAGAAACTCAAGGACGCGCTGCGGAGTTTCTCGGCAAAGCTGTTGCGTGCAAAAGGTTTTGTCCGACTGGAGAGCGAAGGCGCGCTGCATGAATTGCATGTGGTCGGTAACCGCGTGGTGATCAGCGCGTCGCCGGCTTGTGCTTCCACGCAATCGCAGATCGTGCTGATCGGCATGTTCGATCGGGAAGACGAATCGACTGCGAGAGCGGCGCTCAAAGCCGCGGAAATCGGCCCATGACTCCGGCCAACCGGACGCACGTCGAGAAAGCTAGCGCCTCAACTCGGAGACAATCTTCTCCGCCAGAAAATCGCACGGCGGACGATTCGAAGCCGTGCTGCGCGCCAGCACCATTTCCAGCGCGGTGATTTCGGGCAAGCCGTGCGCGCGCCCAAGCAGCGTGAAGTGTGCGGGCACCGCGCAGCGCGCGAGCGGCACGATCGCGAGACCGGCTTCGGCCATCGACAGCAGACCCAGCAGACTCGGACTTTCATACGAGGTGCGGTAGGGAATCTTCGCCCGCTCCAGGCTGCGAATCGCGTTCTCGCGCGCGACGCTGCCCGGCAGGAACACGGCGATCGGCAACGGCCGCTCGCGCCATATTTCATCCGCGCTCGGCGCGGCCGCCCATTCCATGGGTTCATGGCGAATGAATTCGCCCGACAAACCCTTGACTCGCGTCGCGCACACCAGATCGACGGAGCCGTCTTTCACCATCGGCGCGAGCGCGACGCTCGGCAACCCGACGACCTGAATCTCCACCTTCGGATAGGTCGCGGAAAACTTCTTGAGGATCGGCGGCAGCAGCGACGACGCGTAATCGTCCGGCACGCCGATGCTCACGCGCCCCGTCACGTCCGGCCGAACCACCGCCGCCCAAGCCTCGTCGCGTAAAGCCAGCATGCGGCGAGCGTAGGTCAGCAGGACTTCGCCGTCTTGCGTCGGCACCACGTTTCGCGGCTTGCGTACGAACAGCGGCTTGCCCAGCGCGGTCTCGAGCGTCTTGATCTGCATGCTCACCGCCGATTGCGACCGATGCACGACTTCCGCCGCCCGGCTGATGTTACCGGTGTCAGCGACGGCGACGATCATGGTCATCACGTCCAGGTCGAGGGCTTTCAAGGGGTCTGGTATCAGAAAATTGAATAGATTCGATCAATATTACGCGATTTTCTAAAGTTGCGACATGGGGCATAGTGGCCGCAAAGGAGCCTGTCCATGAACGCCCGTACCGACCTCTCAGTGCTTGCCGTACCCGAACTGTCGTTTGCGACCATCGCATCGGGCATCTGCGTGCCGTACGTCGAGTGTGGAGAAGGCGAGCCGCTCGTGTTCGTGCACGGCTCGCTGTGCGACTACCGCTACTGGAATGCGCAGACGGCGGCGCTCTCGCAGCATTTCCGCTGCATCTCGGTGAGCCTGAGCCACTACTGGCCGGCCAGCGAGGCGTGCATTCAGGGCGAGTTCGGCTGGCAGACGCATGTCGGCGAACTGGCCGAGTTCATCGAGGCGATCGATCTTGGGCCCGTGCATCTGGTCGGCCATTCGCGCGGCGGCTGTGTCGCGTTTCATGTTGCGCGCGACTATCCGCGGCTCGTGAAGACGCTGACGCTCGCCGATCCGGGCGGTCCTCTGCAGATCGACGGCATGCCGGAGGCGGCGCTGCCGGCCACGACCAATGTGCTGCGTGCGCGCGTTGCTGAACTCATCGAGAGCCAGCAGATCGACGCGGGCCTGGAGCTTTTCGTCGACTCGGTGAGCATGCCTGGAGCGTGGCGCAAGAGTCCGATTGCGTTCCGCACCATGGCGATCGACAACGCGGGCACGCTGCCCAAGCAGCTCCGCGATCCGTTGCCCGCCTATTCCCACGATACCGCACGCGGCGTGAAATGCAGGACGCTGCTGATCGACGGCCAGCGCAGCCCGCGCATGTTCCGCAACAACGTCGACAAGCTCGCGGAGTGGATCGATTATGCGGACCGGCAAACCATTGCCGGTGCGTCGCACGGCATGAATGTGTCGAACGCCGGCGCTTTTAACCGGCTCGTGCAGGCGTTCGTGAGCTTCTGATTCCGCGCGGTTCGGCGTTCGGCGTTCGGCGGCACGGTCGTCGAGAAACGTTAGAGGTCGAAGGTGCCGCGATATTTCTCGTCGGCATCCGAGCGCGTATTGATTTCGACGAGAACGCCGCCGGGCACCTCGCAGAAAAACCGCGAGCCGCGCTCATGCTTGAACACGCCGGTTTTCATCACGACACCGGCACCGGCCATCTGCTCGTAAAGCGCGCGAACCTCGTCGAGAGAAGCCAGCTCGAAGCCGATATGGAAGTTGTGCGGCCACTCGACCGGATGGTCGGCGGCGTCATCGATCACGATGTCGAAACCGGGACGTTTCAGAAACCAGCTCGTCCCTCGCGCGGCGACCGTACAGCCTAGATGGTCCTCGAAGAAGGTGGCTGTGGCGCTCACATCGGATGAAGGGAAGCTCACGTGATTGAGCTTCATGCTGGTGGTGATATCGGTCATGTCGATCTCCGTTGAATCGGATCGCTCGCTGCGTTCCGTACGGAGGATGTTACGAGTAAAAGCTCACATTCCATACTCGCATCGCCCGGCTCGCGCTATCGGCCGCTCAGGCCCGTGCTACGGGCGTTTCCGGTCATGCGATGCGAACTTGCGCGCGGCTTGCTCACGTTTTCTCGCCCGTCGATCAGACCGCGAGCCGATAGACGAGCGCAAGCAGCTGGCGACGCGTCATCCTGCAAGCGTCGCCAGACACGCCGGCGTTAGGCCGCTTGCGAAACGAGATCCCGCAGAACGGTTTCCAGTTCCACTTCGCCCTTGACGACATCTGCCGGGTCGCCTTCGAAGCAGATCCAGCCTTCATTGAACCCGTCGAGCATGCGCATACGCGGCAACGGTTCCTTCATACCTTGGGATCGGAACAGCGCGTCCCACGTTTCGCGCGGCACTACCTCCGCACGGACCGGACGACCGAGCACCTGGGCAAATGCCTGCGCCAGATCGTTGGGGCTCACGCGTTGCCCTTCCAACTCGACGACACGCACGCCGCGCCAGGTTTGCAGAAGCAGTTGTGCGGCAACGCGACCCACGTCCGCGGTCGCGACCATCGGCACAGCCCTGTCGAGCGGTTGCAGAAAGCTGGGGATCACCCCGTTGTCCCGTGCCGGCGCAACGTCCCATGCGGCGTTTTCCATGAACCAGCCGGGACGAAAAAAATTCACGGGCATCGGCAGATCGCGAAGCGCCTGCTCCATCAGAGTACGTTGCGTGAGCAGATTAGTTTCGGTGGCCTGCGCGCCGATCGTCGACAGGCAAACCACCTTGCCGGGCGCCGCCGACTGAAGCGCCCCGCGCACGGAGTCAATGACAACACGCGCCTCGGGAAAGCCCGGCGACGGATCGAACTCCGACGGCGGCAGAATGAAGACGCCCTGCGTGCCCTCGAAAGCGGCGGTAAGGGACGCCGCGTCGTCCATGTCGGCTGTCACCACTTCACAGCCGCGTTCTGCCCACGAGCGTGCCCGAGTGGCGTCGCGTACAACCGCGCGCACCGGCTGGCCCGCGGCGAGCAACGTGCGCGCCACCGCGCCGCCGACCTTTCCTGTTATCCCTGTGATTGCATACATTGCAGCTTCTCCTTGCGTGGATAAATAACGTTGAAACGCACTGTTGGGATGGATTGTGGGCAACCGCGATGAGAAACTAAATGACACGAATGACACTTGTGAAGTGACTCTTGGTTACTAATGCGTCATAGTGCGGTTTTTGACGCACTGTGCAGAGGCAGCCAATGACCAGGAAGCAGCGCCCATGAGATCGTCCAGCGAGAATCTCTCTAGCGGTATCAGCGTATTCGCCGCCGTCGTCGATGCGGGGACGTTCGCGGCCGCTTCCGAATTGATGGGCATGTCGCCGCCCGGAGTCAGCCGGGCCATCGCTCGACTCGAACGGCGGCTGAAAACACGGCTTTTCAATCGGACGACTCGCGCCGTTTCCCTCACTGAAGAGGGTCGGCGCTTCTACGAGCAGGTCATGCCGCACTTGAGGGGCATGGAGGAAGCGGCCGCAGCCGCGGCAGGAGGCGCCGCGACAGTGCGCGGGAAGCTGCGGATCAATCTCGACCCGGTTTTCTCGCGAATTATTCTGGGCCCGAAGCTCGACGAATTCATGGACGCGCATCCTGAGCTCGAACTCGAACTCATTGCCAGAGATCAACTCGGCGACCTCGTCATGGACGGCTTCGATCTGGCCTTGCGATTTGGCGAACCACGCTCGTCCAGTCTGATTGCGCGAAAGCTCCTTGACACCGCGGTGGTCACCGTCGCATCGCCCTCGTACCTCGCTCGTATGGGGCGGCCGGCGGAGCCTCAGGAACTGGGTCGCGGAATGCACAGGTGCCTTGAATTCCGCAACCCGGATACCGGCAAACCGTATCCGTGGGAATTTCATCGCAAGCGCAAAAAGATTGTTGTCGAGACGCATGGACGGCTTACGGTGAACGATCCGAGCGCGCTCCTCAACGCGTGTCTGGCTGGCTCCGGCGTCGCGCAGATGCTTCTGCTCGGAGGCGGGCACCTGATCCGGGAGGGACGGCTCGTCAACCTGTTCCCGGACTGGCCGGACGAGCGCTTCCCGCTCTATGCGTACCATCCGTCGCGGCACCACACGCCGGCCAGGACAAGGGTATTTCTCGACTTTATCGTCGCGTTGACGAGAACGGGTTAGTCCAGATAGGCCGGTTAGCGGCAATACCTGGCGCTTAAGAACACTTAAGGAATCTCAAAGGAGGTTTACGCCGCGCAAGCCTATGATCGCTCAATCTAGGCGAGTGCAAGGAAGCGCGCGTGAAATCAAGGGCAACAACGGCGGATCTTGGACTGTTGTATTTACGAGTGACCGCGAGCCTGCTCGTTCTCGTGGTTCACGGCTTGCCGAAAGCCATGCACTACGCGAGCCAGGCGGCGGCGATCGAAGATCCATTTCATCTGGGCCGAACCGTGTCGATAGTATTCGCGATTTTCGCGGAAGTCATTTGTCCGCCGCTGATGATCCTCGGGATCGCGACACGGCTCGCTGCGTTGCCGATCCTCATCGTGACGGTGGTCGCGTTGGGCTTCGTCCATCGCGACTGGTCGCTGGCGGAAGGCCAGTTCGCGTGGATGCTGCTGATTCTGTTCGGCACGATCGCGATTGCCGGGCCGGGGCAGATCCGTTTCGGCGGCAAGGCGGAGCGGCGCGACGGCACAGCCCGATAGTATGTTGCGCTTTCGCGCGTTACTTCCTCAGCGCCGCGACCATCTTGATCTCGACTAACAACTCGGGACGCGCCAGCGATGCCACACCGAGAATCGTCCATGCGGGAAGTCGGAACGGATGTAACGCTCCTTCACCGCCCGGAAATCAGCGAGTTGTGACGCGATGTCCACGTGATACGAAACCAGTTCGACGAGGTCGGTGAAGTCGAGACCGATATTCTGAAGAATGACTTCGGCGCGCCTGAACGCCAAATCAATCTGCTCTTCAGCCGACTCCGGAATGGTCCCGTCCGCTCGCAATCCGACCTGCCCCGCAATGAAGACCAGACCGTTCGCAGACACGGCAGGCGAATACTGGAAGAGGTCGAAAATCTTATTGCCGCCGAACGTTGCATCGTCTTCGGGCAATCGCAGGCGCTCAATCTTGCTCATTTTTAACCTCGGTGAAGTTCGTGTTCTCGTGCAGCCAATTGACCCGACGAACAGCATCACAAGTCTAGACGCAATCGTGGTCCAACCTCGATGAAACCCGCGGACAGATAGAACGCAAGCGTTCGCGCCCAACGCGGTTGGCCAGGCGCGCCTACATCGAGTCGTTTCCATCCGCGCTCCTTGCCGAACCTCGCGGCTTCGCGCACCAGCGCCGCAGCCAATCCACCAGACCGGCATTCCGGTCGGACGTACAGCTCGGTAACCTGTCCGAAGGCACCGCCCGCGTAGATTGCCATGCCTTCTGTCATGAGCAGCACGCCCACCGGACTATCTCCTTCGAGCGCCAGATATCCAAAGCTGCGATCCGTTTGGGCCAGAACGGCTTCAGCGACACACACCCGGTCCGCGGGCTCAAGTTCGCCATTGTGAAGCTCTACTAGAAGCTCTTCCACAAGGCGCGCAACGGATCGCGCATCGGTCGGTGCAACAGGGCGAATACGCATCAGGGTAATCTCCTTTACTATCTCGCGCGGCGCGCCAAAAAGCCGTTGACGCGGCACTCATCCACGGCAATGCCTCATATAATGGCAACACGTCGTCATCTTCGAACTGCTCGTTCACTGAAGGCACCATGCCAAAAAATCAGAGTCAGCCATCCGCTGAGGAATCTCCGGACATCGAGGTAATAGAGAAGCAGACGGACCCTGCAGTAGAGAAAGTGTCCCGTGCTCTCGCTGCACAGATTCACGCCTTCCGAACCTCAGCGGGAATCGCCTCGGGCACACTCGCGAAAATGGCCGGCATTTCCCATTCGATGCTCTCGAGAATCGAAAAAGGCACGGCTACACCGTCTATAGAGACGCTTACGCGGCTCGCCAATGCATTGGGCAAACCCGTATCGCGCTTCTTTGTCGACCAGAGTGAGCGCCACGACTGCTCGTTCGTGCCTGCGGAACAAGGCGTGACTGTGGACCGGGAAGGCTCATCGTATGGCCACATCTATCGGCTCGTCGGCCACGTATTGTCGGGCAATCTTTCCGTGGAACCGTATGTCGTTACGCTCGACGAAAAGTCCCAGCCGTGGTCTACCCATCAGACAACGGGTATTCAGTTCCTTCACGTACTCGAAGGCAAGATGAAGTACCGATACGCCAATCGGCTCTATGACCTGAAGCCCGGCGACAGCCTGCTGTTCGACCCGAATGCGGCGCATGGTCCAGAAGAAATCGAGAGCGTACCGGTCAAGTTTCTCGCCGTGTTCTTCAACATTCGGGAATACAGCTAGAAAATAGAGCGCATACCCTGTCGCACGAGTCGGTTTATCGTTGCGACTGCTGCAGTTCCGCGAATTGCCTTGCCACCGCGCTCTCCCGGCTGGCGACAATCTCTCCCGCTCCAACACGCTCCCGGCCGTACACAATCCAGGCGTCATCGGGCGAGCCGATAGTGGCGTCCACTCGCAGCGTCTCCGGTTTCGAATCGAAATAGTACCGGTAGACCAGCGCGGAATCGCACTCTCCCTTCATCAGCCGTTCGAAAGCCACGGGAATCGAGACCGCGGGAAGCAGCTTTGAATATGCGCTGAGGTCCGCGTAATCATCGGTTGCAGGGGAAACAAGCGAGATGGTTTCCGGCTTGCCCACGTCCTTACGCGTGAGAATCGCCAATGTCTGACTCGGCGAGATGAAGGTGTCGACAACGAACCGTTCACGGAAGTTACTGCCCATCACACGCGGGGTATCGGGATGAACCGCGCATTGAATGAGATAGTCGATTTCGCCGGCGTCAAACGCGGCTAGCGCATCGTCGAAATTATCAAACAGTTTGACTTGCGCCTCGAGTCCGTGGAATTCGATGTAACGACGAGTCACATACTCGTGGTTCGTTCCGGATGGGCCGAGAGTGCCAAATCTGATTGTGGCCATGCGTTACTCCTTAAAATTCGCGCGTGTGGGGACGACGTTACGTATTCACTTGTGAATCATCTGACTGAGAAATCGCCTCGCTCGCTCCGTCTTCGGCGCGTCGAAGAATTGAGCGGGCTCGTTGTCTTCCACGATTTCCCCCTGATCCATGAACAGAATGCGGTCGGCCACGGCCCGTGCAAAGCCCATTTCGTGTGTGACGCAAAGCATGGTCATGCCGTCTTGCGCGAGCAGCGTCAGCGTGTCGAGCACCTCCCTGACCATCTCCGGGTCGAGCGCCGATGTTGGTTCATCGAGCAGCATGATGGTGGGCGACATGCAAAGCGCTCTTGCAATAGCCACCCGCTGCTGTTGGCCGCCGGAAAGCTGAGAGGGATATTTCCCCGCATGACTCGCCACGCGAACGCGTTCGAGCATTTCAAGGGCGCGTGTTTCGGCTTCTTTCCGCTTCAGGCCACGAACACGCATGGGAGCCAAAGTGCAGTTCTGCAGTACCGTCATGTGCGGGAACAGATTGAAATGCTGAAACACCATGCCGACATCGGCCCGTACCATGCGAACGTGTTTCACATCGTCGGTGAGTTTGATTCCGTCGACGTGGACATCGCCCGAGTCGTGCCTCTCCAGTCGGTTCATGCAGCGAATCAATGTCGATTTGCCGGAGCCGGACGGCCCGCACAGAACGATCTTTTCGCCTCGGCGGACATTCAGCGAAATAGAATTGAGTACATTGAATTCGCCGAAACTCTTCGAGAGTTCGTTGATGGATATTGCGAATTCGCCGTGCGGGATCGTATTCATAGCGAAAGTCCTGTGCATTGTCGTGCGGCTCAGGTGTCGAGCCGCGTGAGTGTCTGGGCGTGGAATGCCTGAGCCGCCGGGCTCTCCTTCCAGGCGACAACCTGGCCGTCGGACAGCCGCTTACGGCCATAGACAATCCAGGGGTCGTCGACCGTACCGATCCGCTCGTCGATTCTGAAGCGAGCAGGATTCTCGGTAGCAAGGGACGAGTACGTCAGACCGCTCTCGTATTTTCCCGAGAGCAGTCCATTCGCAACCGATGCTGTCGAGGTCTCCGGAATGAGCGTGAGTCCATCTGTATTGACATAGTCCCGCGTGGCCGGCTGAAGTGCGAGCGTGCGCGGTGTGTCGACGTCGACTCGAGTTACCACAGCCATGTCCTGGCTGGCGGAGACGAAGGCGTCGATGACAAAAAGCTGTTTGCGGTACTTCGCAACGATGTCCGCCGTCGAAGGATGAACTGCCACCTGCACGATATAGTCGGCATCACTGTCGATTACCATTCGTGCTGCGTCGTCAAAGCTCAACACCAGCGCCATCGACGCCCGTTCTTCCAGACCGTGATGTTGAATGTATCGGGCAGTCACGAACTCGTGATTGCTACCACTGGGTCCAAGTGTCAGAAACCGAAGCAATTTGTGTTTCTCCATTAACTTTGCTTAGTGGACTCGAGAGCGTGAGTGCACCTATATAAATGCGCCATAAGAGGACTAGGTTGCGTGAGCGTCTCCAGAATCTGAAGACTTCTGCATCGCCGCTTGCCTGGATTTCCGTGAATTGAGCACATTGACGTCCTTCCCTGTTCTGCGCGCAATGTTCAACTCGAGAATCCGAAACGCGTGCGAGAGGAAAAACGTCATCGCGAGATAGATCACTCCCGCGCCGACGAAGATCTCATAGGGCGCATAGGTTTCACTCACCAGCAGCTTCGACGTCCCCGTCAATTCCATGATGGTCACCGTCGATGCCAGCGACGTCGCCTTCAGGTTCAAAATCGTTTCATTCGCATAGGCCGGGATTGCAATACGAATGGCAATGGGCGCTTTGATGCGAGTGAGCATGGAAGCTCGACTCAAGCCTAGCGCCTCGGCAGCCTCGACGATACCTTTCGGTACGGCGGACAGCGCCCCCATCAGAATGCGCGCCGTATACGCGCCCGAATTCAATCCCAAGGCAATGACCGCGCAGGTGAATGGGTCACGCAAGAGCGGCCAGACTACGGAATATCGAACAAAGGAGAACTGGCCGAATCCGTAGTAGAGAAAGAACAATTGCACGAGAGCCGGCGTGCCGCGGAACGCGCCGATATAGAACTTGACGCTACCGCTCAGAACCCGGGAAGAACTCAATCCCACGAGCGCCGTGGGCACACCCACAATGAGACCCACTACGACGATGGCGACAAACAGCTCCAGCGTGACGGGCAAGGCAGCCAGCAGACGCGGAAAGCTCGAGATGAGCAATGAGAAATCAAACATGCGTCACCTCGCCAATGCGGTCGATGTCTTGCGACGAACCGTGCTGAAAACGTTTGTCATTGCGAAGCTGAGAACAAAGTACAGCACGCCGGCAACCAGGTAGAAGAAAAACGGGCGATTTGTCGCCTCGACTGCAAAGCCTGTTCGCCGCATCAAATCTTCCAGGCCGACCAGCGAGACCAGCGCAGTTTCTTTCAGCAATACGGTCAACTGATTGCCGAAAGCAGGCACGGCAAGCCGCCACGCCTGGGGCGCGATGACATGGACAAAGCTCCCGGCGCCCGTCAATCCGAGTGCCGCGGAGGCCTCGAACTGGCCGCGCGGCACTTCCAGAATTGCGCCCCGGAAGATTTCCGTCGCATAGGCCCCGAATACCAGCCCCAGCGACACGGCGCCTGCACCGAACGCATTGATTTCGATGGATCGGCCTAGCACATGAGAGAGAGTTGCGCTGCCGCCGTAGTACACCAGAAAAATGACCAGCAGGTCCGGAACACCTCGTATGGTGGTCGTGTATGCGCCGGCGAACTGCCTGAGAATCCGCATCGGCGACAGCTTGGCGGCTGCCATGAGAATCCCGATTACCGAGCCGATCGCCGTGGCCGCGAGTGCGACCAGCAGCGTCGTCAGCGCCCCTAGCAGAATGAGTCCGCCATAACCGTTCAGAGTGAAGTTGACCATGCTGGCTCCCGCATTACATCAGAGAGAAGGGGAAGTACTTCTTTCTGATCTGGTCGTAGGTGCCGTTCGCCATGATTGCGGCCAGCGCTGCGTTAATACGATTGCAGAGCTCACTGTCGTCGAGGCGAACGGCAATAGCGTTTCCGTCCCCGAGTACGCCGCCCTTGAATTCAGGTCCGATGAAAGCGAAGTCTTTCGAGTCGGGCCGTTTGAAGAAGTCGGAATAGAACGTCGCCTTATTACCAATGATGAGGTCGACACGGCCCGCGACGAGGTCCAGCTCCGGTTGACGGGTGTCGTCGTAAAGCACGAGCGAGGCCGCCTTGTCGTAGCCGTTGGCGACGAGCCACTGGTGTTGGGAGGAGCCGCGTTGAACACCGATGCGCTTGCCCTTCAGCGCCGCGGGAGAGACGTCCTTGATGCCGCTGTCTTTTGCCGCGATGAAACTGGACGTCGTGTCCTTGTACTTGTTGGTGAACAGAACCTGTTTGCGTCGCGCCGGCGTTGTCGACATCGACGCGACGATGGCGTCATACCGATTGGCCTGAAGGCCAGGAATGATGCCGTCCCATGCTTGCGCAACGATCTGGCATTTCAGCTTCATCTGCGCGCAAAGGGCATTCGCAATGTCCACGTCGAAACCCTGTAGCTGGCCCAAGGCGTCCTTGAAACTCCACGGCGGATACGTGCCCTCCGTAGCGACTCTCAGTGTGTCGCCGGCCGCAAAGGCAGGCGCCGACATGACCAGTGCTGCCGCCGTCAGCGCGCAACCGACCAATCCTTGAAAACGTCGAAACAGGGTGTGTGACATGGCAACTCTCTCGTCGCGATTGCTGCGCCCCGGGTAGTCCGTCGCATTAGAGAGAAAGGTAGTCGTTCGTTAATTTAACGTCAATATTTTAATTTTATGCAAATTCCCTAATCGGGTTTACCCGTGAATTGTCGTTCCGCGCGGCAGCCGGCCGTCACGGTTCGTGGTTGGATTCGGCCGCACATTCGCCCCGCAGAAGGTCGACGAATGCAGAGCAGGCGATCAGAAAGCTGACGACAGACGCGAGATGGCGCCGAATGCGGAACCCGGCGTCTGTCGAAGGTATATTCACCAGATGGCTCAATCGAATTACAGATTCTTGGCTCTACCGACCAGGCCGTGCGCGGGGTATCGTGAGCGTCGTTCCTCATGGAGACGCCTATGCCCGCCTCGCTTCGCTTCGTTCACCTCTACACGCCCGATTCGCTGCTCCCCGCATTCGACGTCATGCGCCAGCTGCGCCCGCATCTCACCGACGCGCATTCGTTCGCCGCGCGGGTGGCCAGACAGCATGCCGAGGGCTATCGCCTGCTCGCTGCGTCGGACGCGGGCGGCATCGTCGGCCTCGCCGGTTATCGCACGTTGACTAATTTGCTGTACGGCCGCTTCGTCTATGTCGACGATCTGGTGGTGGATGGCAAGCTGCAGCGTGACGGCATCGGCGCGCAATTGCTCGACGCGGTACGGCAGATTGCGCGCGAAGCCGGCTGCGCGCAATTCGTGCTCGACACGGGTCTGCACATGCCGCTTGCGCAGCGCTTCTATTTCCGCAATGGGCTGCTCGCGCGAGGCATGCACTTCGTCGAACCCCTCGCCCCTCTTTCCCCTGCTGGCGCGTTCACGTCATGAGAATCTTGCTGATCAATGCCAGCCCGCATGGTGAAGCGAGTCACGGCTACCGTTTCGCCGACGAAATCGTCGGCATGCTGCGCGGGCACGCCGCACCCGCTGCATCGGCCATCACCGTGGTCGAACGCGACCTGGCAGCGCCGCCGCTGCCGCCGATCGCCCGCGACTATGCCCGCGCCATCACGTCGCGCACGCCGGATACGGCGCATTTCGATGTCTCCGAGCAACTGATCGGTGAAATCGAAGCGACTGATGCGCTCATCATCAACACGCCGATGCACAACTTCACGGTGCCGGCAGCGCTCAAGCTGTGGATCGATTACACGTTGCGCATTCATCGCACGTTCGCCTCGACGCCGGACGGCAAGGTTGGACTGATGCGCGACCGGCCGACCATCGTGATCGTCGGCTCGGGCGGTGTGCATAGCGGCGAACGCGCGCGGCAGCCGGATTTCCTGACCCCGTATCTGCGCTACGCGCTCGGCTCGATCGGTATTCACAGCGTGCAGTTTCTTCTTTTGCAGGGGCTTGTGATGGGCGAAGCGACGGTGGCCGAAGCGCTCGATGCGGCGCGCGTCCAGCTTACCGGCGACGCAGTGTTCGCCTCGCTTGCTGCGCAGGCGTCCGGATGCGCGAAGACGGCGGCGGGTAGCTCTGCACGGAGCGTATGACGCACGCCGGACTAAACGCGATGCCACAGCGCTCCTGTCGCATCGTGCGAAGGCGTGCCGCACCGTGCTGCGTCAATTCGAAATCCGCACACATGTCCCGTGCTTCAACCGTCCAGACACGCGCGCAATGTTCGCGCGAGACGGCCTGCCTGGCGAGTTCAACGGTGCCGCGGGCTGTTGTGTTCAGCTGTGTCGCAAGGCCGCGCAGCGCGGGCACGCGATCGCCGGGACGTAGATGCCCCGCGGCGATCGCGGTTCTGAAACGCTCGCAGATCTGCAGATAGATCGGCAACTGCTGCCGGTCGATTTCAATGGTCAAAGCGGGAGTCGGAACAGTCATGACGGTCTCGCGGACAAGGGAAGCAGCAAACGATTTGTACTAGTCGGATCGTCGATTCCTGGCACTTTTCGATCGACCATGATTCTTCCACAATGGCCTCACGCGATGAGACGGCGGCGAACACTTTCGCGCGATACGACACTCGCCGGGCGCCCCGCGTTCATTTACTCTCATCTGGAGAATTTGCCATGAAAATCGTCGTAATCGGTGGGTCCGGCCTGATTGGATCGCGTCTTGTCACGCTGCTTGGCGAAGCAGGCCATGAAGCGCTCGCTGCGTCGCCGCGTACCGGTGTCAACGCTGTGACGGGCGAGGGCCTGAACAACGCGCTATTGGGCGCGGA
This sequence comes from Paraburkholderia phytofirmans, assembly GCF_046028095.1. Classification (GTDB taxonomy): domain Bacteria; phylum Pseudomonadota; class Gammaproteobacteria; order Burkholderiales; family Burkholderiaceae; genus Paraburkholderia; species Paraburkholderia phytofirmans_A. Next base: position 253,824 of record NZ_JAQQDJ010000003.1, on the reverse strand, counting down.
CGTCGTCGTGGATGTGACCAACGCGCCGTCATGGGAGCCGCAGGCGGTACTCGACTTCTTCCGCACTTCGGCGCGCAATCTTGGCAAGGCCGAAGCGGCCGCGGGAGTGCGCCATCACGTGGCGCTCTCCATCGTCGGCTGCGAACGCTCGCCGGAGAACGCGTATTTCGCGGCCAAGGTCGCGCAGGAGGAATTGATCCAGGCAGCGGGCGTGCCGTACACGATCGTGCGTGCGACGCAATTCATGGAGTTCATCGGCGGCATCGCGGATTTCAGCACGGTCGACGGCACGGTGCGTATCGGCGAAGGACTGTTTCAACCAATCGCCGTGGACGATGTCGTGGCAAACCTCGCGCAGGTCGCGCTCGCTGCACCGCAAAACGGCAAGGTCGAGATTGCCGGCCCGGACCGCGCCCCCTTCGCGGAGATCGTCTCGCGTTATCTGAAGTCGGTAGGCGACGCGCGCCCGGTGGTAACGGATCGCGATGCGCTGTATTACGGCGGCCGCGTCGAGGAACAATCGCTCGTGCCGCTCGGCGATGCACGGATTGGCCGCGTCAGTCTCGACCAGTGGCTCGCGCGGGCCAAGAACGGTTGATTGCGGGTTTAAGCGAAACCTGAATCAACGTGTCCGCGTTTAGTCCTGATTGGAGCCGTTGGCCCGATCGGCGCCTAAGTCAAACAATCCATTTTCCGGCTGAAGCATGAGCAAGTCTCACAAGGTTGTCGTCGTTACCGGCGCGTCGCAAGGCATCGGTGCCGAAGTCGTCAAGGCGTTTCGCAAGCTCGACTACCGCATTGTCGCGAACTCACGGTCGATCAAGCCATCGGACGACGCGAACATCCTCTGCATCGCAGGCGATATTGGTGACCCGGCAACCGCCCGTCGTGTCATTACCGAAGGCGTCGCGCGATTTGGCCGGATCGACACGCTGGTGAACAACGCCGGCATTTATATCGGCAAGCCTTTCACCGAACACACCGCGCAAGACTACGCCGCGGTGGTGAACGTGAATATGACGGGCTTTTTCTACATCACGCAGCTCGCCATCGCCGAAATGGAAAAGCATTCGAGCGGCCACGTGGTTAGCGTAACCTCCAGCACCGCCGAAAACGCGATCAGTGGCGGCTACTCGGTACTGGCAGCCCTGACGAAGGGTGGTTTGAACGCCGCCACGAAGTCGCTGGCGATCGAGTACGCGAGGAAAGGAATTCGCGTGAATGCCGTCGCGCCGGGGATCATCAAGACGCCGATGCATGCGCCGGAAACCCATGAAGCGCTGGGCGCCTTCCATCCGCTCGGGCGCATGGGCGAGACGAGCGATATCGCCGATGCGATTCTGTTCCTTGATTCCGCACCGTTCATCACGGGAGAAATCCTGCACGTCGACGGCGGCCAGAGCGCCGGTCGTTAAATTTATCGGCACCGCAAGACGGTGCCCTTTCGTTTTGCCAGCCACTTCCTGAGCCGGCCCCAGTTGCGCAAATCTGCGGGCGGAGAAAAGGGACGTGAGGAATTTCGCTCATTGCCCTTGACTTCCATTTAGATGATGACTAACATCTAAATCAACAGATCGTCTTGGAGCCAGCACTATCATGAGGAAATCGAGGGTCGAAACCGCCGAGACCCGGCAGCGAATCGTCGACGTTGCAGCCCGCAAGTTTCAGCTCAACGGCATCAACGCGACGGGCCTAGCCGATGTCATGTCTGAAGCCGGGCTCACACACGGTGGCTTTTACCGGCACTTCGAATCCAAAGATCAGCTGGTTGCCGAGGCCTGCGCAAGTGCGGTGACAAACATCGTCGCTACGCTGGAAGAAGTAGCCAGCGAGAGCGACGTCGAAGATGGTTTTCGGGCCATCGTCGACCGTTATGTATCGACCAGCCACCGCGACAACGTCTCGGGCGGCTGCCCGCTCGCGGGAATGGGCAGCGAGTTGTCCCACGGCGACGAGAACACTCGTGCGGCCGCCTCTCAAGGCTTCCGCGAGCTCGTTGAAGTCGTCGCGAAGCGCCTGGATCCTCAGCGGTCGGAGTCAACGGAGTCGAAGGCCGTCTTCGCCGTAACGGCGATGATCGGCGCCATCACCATGTCCCGCATTCTCACTGACAGCGACGCTTCGGCGTCGGTTCTTCAGCAAGTCAAGCAACATCTCGACGCGATCTAGGCGATTGATCATCACGACCATCGCCTGAACATTTATCCGTTTGTGTGCATATACACATAAAGTTGAGAGACGTACATATTGCTGCCAGATCAGGCATCGATATGCGCCGCCCCCCGGCACTCGCCAAGAGTGCGCATACCTTGAGAATGGAGCATCGACATCATGCAACAACGCAACTATCTGGTAACAGCCGCCGCTGGCAAGACTGGCGTGCACACAGTCCGTCACCTCCTTGAAGGCGGTCACGGCGTTCGCGCCCTTGTCCACAAGGAGGACGAAAGAAGTGCAGCGCTTCGGAAGGCCGGCGCCGAAGTCATCGTGGGCGATCTTCTGGAACACGACGATGCGATACGCGCCACGGAAGGCGTATCGGGCGCCTATCTCTGCTATCCCGTGCGTCCGGGGTTCATTCAGGCAACCGCATACTTCGCGGATGCTGCGCGGCGCGCAAATCTCGACGTCGTGGTGAACATGTCGCAGATTTCCGCTCGCGAGGACTCGAAGAGTCACGCCGCCCGTGATCACTGGATCGCAGAACGTGTTCTGGACTGGTCGGGCGTGTCGACCGTCCACCTCCGCCCGACATTCTTCTCGGAATGGCTGACGTTTCCGTGGGTCCGCGACCCCATCGTGAAAGAAGGAAAGATTGCGCTTCCTTACGGCAACGGGCGCCATGCACCGATCTCCGCCGAAGACCAGGCGCGAGTGATCGCCGCGATTCTCGCTCAGCCGTCAACGCATATCGGCAAGACATATCCGCTGTACGGCCCCGTCGAACTCAGCCAGCAAGATATCGCCAAGGCAGTCGGCAAAGTGTCGGGTCGCAAAGTCGTCTACAGCCCGACAGGCATCGAAGACTATCGCAAGCATCTGGAAACATACGATCTGCCCGAATTCATGATTCAGCATTTTCTGGAAGTGGCAGTCGACTACCAGAACGGCATCTTCGCGGGTACCAACGACGTTATCGAAAAGATCACCGGACAAGCGCCGCAAACAATCGACGCATTTGTCGCCGCCAACCGCGAGGCGTTCCAGTAAGCGCATTGTTCAGCCTGAATCGTTAGAAGGAACCGCTATCATGAAACTCACCGGAAATACTATCTTCATCACCGGCGCCACCTCGGGTATCGGTCGGGCACTTGCAGAGGCGTTTCACCGTAAGGGCAACAAGGTGATCGTCAGCGGACGCCGCAAGGCCTTGCTGGCTGACGTCTCCAAAGCAAATCCGGGCATCGACACCGTCGAGCTCGATGTCACTGACCCGGCGCAAATTCAAAGTGTCGCGAATGAGTTGATCACGAAATATCCGTCGCTCAATGTCGTCATCAACAATGCGGGAATCATGCCGTTCGACGATGTGGCTGGCCCCTTCGACGACGCGCAGGCGGTTCATTTAATCAACACCAATCTGCTGGGGCCGGCGCGGATCAGCGGTGCATTTGTTGAACACCTCAAGACACAACCGCAGGCGGTCATCATCAACAATAGCTCGGTTGTCGCGTACATTCCGATCGCAACGGCGGCACTCTACTCTGCAACCAAGGCCGCCATTCACTCGTACTCCCTGTCCCAGCGCTTTGCATTGCGCGAGACCTCCGTTCGCGTATTGGAGATTGCTCCGCCGTGGGTTGACACGGACCTTGTCCATAAGAGCGGCGATCCGCGAGCGATGCAAGTCGAGCCGTTCATCGCGGAGACAATGGCGCTTCTCGAAAGCGCGACGACTGAAGTCGTCGTAGAAGCCGCCAGGCAGTTGCGGACCAGTGCGGGGCCGAACGAGCACGGCATCGTGGATTATTTCAACCAGATGATTTTAGATAACCCTCTGCCGACTCCCTGAAGGACGTCGTATCCGCAGCCCGCGACGTGCCGCGCTGAATTCCCGCACAACCTATCCACCGAAAACGATCAATCCTCCGTGTTTCGGGTGAAATCGGCGGGTACGGCCGGGCCCCACAAGTACAGCGAGTCCTCCGGAGGAAAGTCGCCGGCTGGCCACGTATGACCCGCCGACACGAAATCGATATCCGCCGAGTACTCGCAAAACGACCCCCACGGGTCCTGAACATAGTGGAAGTAATTCGAACCGAGAACATGCCGGCCGGTCCCCCAACCTTTCGAGTACCCGGCTGCCGCCATTTGCGCCGCGCCCTCGCCAACGACGTCGACGTTATCGACATCCCACGATGAATGGTGCCAGCCGCGCGTGTGGCTTTTGGCGAAGGCCACGAGATGATGGTCGCAACCGTGCGGTGCGTGCGTGAAGGCGATCAGGTCCTGCGATTTGTCCGACAGGCGCAGACCGAGCGCCTGCTCATAAAAATCGACCGCGCGCAGCACGTCCGGCGTGAATAGTAAAACGTGAGAAAGCCGACGCGGCTTGACATGCCGCACTTCAGAACGCGTGCAAGCGCCGCGCATGTCGGCAATCGCGCCTTTGCTCGCGCTGACGATCTTGCTGTCGGGACTCGTTTTCGGGCCGATCGCGACCTGAATCAGATTGCCGTCCGGGTCGTGAAACGAGAAAGCCGAGTCATCGTTACCATCTGCGGAAGAGATCAACTCGGCGCCCGCCGCTGCAGCCTGGTTGCGTAACGCGCGTAAATCCCGCTCATAACAGTTGAACCGCAAATAGGCCAACGACTTTCGATCGGCAGCCAAAACACGTGCCCAACGGTGCCCATCCTCGGCCCGAAGTTCGAGTTCCTGACGAGGTGGGCCCGCTTTCGTGACATCCAGGCCAAAGGCGTCGAAGAATCGCTGCGCTTCTGCGAGCGACGGCACGTTGAGCGCGAAGTGATCGATTGAGTGCACGCCGGCTCGGGACCGCTGCGTCGCTACAGTTTCCGTCATGACAACCTCCTTGGGACGGACTCGCTTTCGTCGAAGCCGGCGATCCGTCCATATGGCAGCTCAGGCCAACTGTTCATCGACAATTTCGTTGCGCAGCGTGCCGATGCCTTCGACGCTGACTTCGCAGACATCGCCGTGCTTCATCAGCAGTTTAGGCGTGCGCGCCCAGCCAATGCCCGATGGCGTGCCCGTCACGATCACGTCGCCCGCTTCCAGCGTAATCGCCTCGCTCAAAATGCTGATCAGGCTGGCGATGTCGAACACCATATCGTCGGTGCTGGCCGACTGCACGAGTTCCCCATTCAGACGCGTCTCGAGTCGCAAGCCCTTGGCGCCGGCAGGCAGTTCATCCGCCGTGACGAGATCGGGACCGAAGGCGCCGGTCCCATCGAAATTCTTGCCGACCGTCCATTGCGGCGATTTGAACTGGTACTCGCGCACCGAACCGTCGTTGAAAAGCGCGTAACCCGCGACACACGACAGCGCGTCTTCCTTGCTGATATACCGGCCGCCCTTGCCTAGCACCGCGGCGATCTCGCCTTCGAAGTCGAGCGAATCGGACGCGGCCGGCCGGATCATCGGCTGCTGATGCGCAATCAGGCTCGTGTGAATGCGGAAGAAGATCGTCGGATAGTCCGGTTGTTCGTATTGGCTCTCTTTGGTGTGGTCGGAATAGTTCAGGCCGATGCAAATGATCTTCGGTGGACGCGAAAGCGGCGGCAGGAAAGTGAGGCCTGCCGCGCTGAGCATTTCGTCGCTCGCATGATCTCGCCCATAGGTAGCGAGGTCGACACCCTGCGCGAGCAGAGATCCGAGCGAGACTTCACCGATCACGCGAATATCGCTACCCTCGCGCACGCCGAGACACGATTTCCCGTCTTTAACAAACGACACATAGCGCATACCAAACTCCAGAACATTGAAATAGAAAAAGCGTGGACTCTTACCGCGTGATGGGCAACGCATGTTGTTGAAGCCACGCTGCGAAGGCATGGCAAATCTCGTCGTTGGCACGGCGCGCCGCCGCCGAAGCGCCGAAGAATGCAAGGAACGGATGGAACATGTCGTCGAACCGATGTATCTGTACGGGAACGCCGGCAGCCTCGAGACGTTCCGCGTAGGCAAGTCCTTCTTCGCAAAGCGGGTCATGGCCGGCCAAGGCGATCACCGCGGGCGGCAACCCGGCAAGGTCGGCGGCATGCAAGGGCGACGGCGGAAACGCTCCGGCTCGCATCGCGTTTGCGCCCATGTAAAGCCGCGAGATATCGCGCAGGTCCGACGGCGACAGCATCGGAAAATCGCGCCGCGTCGCTTCGATCAGCGATGTGTCGCGTGAAAGGTCGACACCCGGCACCATGAGCAGTTGCGCCGCGAGTCGCTCGCCTCGCTCTCGCCGCTCACGCAGCGTGATAGCGGTCGAGGCGGCGAGATTGCCGCCCGCACTTTCGCCCGCCACCGCAACGCGTGTGGGATCGCCTCCTAACGCCGACACGTTGCGGATGGCCCATAGCGTGGCGGTCACCGCGTCGTCGTGCGCGGCGGGAAACGGATGCTCCGGCGCGAGCCGGTAATCGACCGATACGACGACGGCGTTCATGTCACGGCAGAGTTTGCGTGCGATGTCGTCCATCAGTTCGACGCTGCCGAGTACGAACCCGCCACCGTGAAAGAACACCACCGTTGCGAGACCCGGCCGCGCGTCCAGCGGACGATAAACGCGCACCGGCACATGGGCGCCGTCGAACCCGGCGAGCGCGTCTTCCACCGCACCGACGACAGGCACGCCGAAACGCTCGCGCGTGCTCATGACGGCGCGCCGCATCCGCTCACGAGCCTGCTCGGGCGTGCCGGAAAACGGCGGCGGTGCGTGCGCGGCGCGCATGGCCGACACGATGTCGGCCAGTTCGGGATCGAGCGTGCGCAAGGGTGAATGCGAGTCGGTGGCGTCTCTCATTGCAGTCCGAGGATGTATTGTTGCGAAGCAAACGCGCGCTGCCGCAGCGCATCGAGATCGACATTCAGCATGCGGCCATGTCGCTTCACCTCATGCCCTGCGACGAACACGGTGTCCACGTTGCCCGGATGCGCCGCCAGCACGACGGCCCCCACCGCGTCGGAAACCGGCGTGAGATTGAGGTCGTCGCCGCGAATCATGATGATGTCCGCCTGCTTGCCCGGCGTGAGCGAACCGACCTTGTGGTCCAGACCGTTCGCGCGCGCACCGGCGAGCGTGGCGAACTCGAGCACGTCGCGCATCGACAGCGTGGGCGGTGCGCTCGCCACCTTCGAGTGGTTGCCGCCCATCCACGATCGGTAATAGGCGAACGCATGCCGCATCTGCGTGAACATGTCGCCTGAGCATTTCGTTTCTGTGTCGCCGCTCAGGCTGGGCCGAATGCCTACCGCGAGCAGCCGATCCAGCGGAATGTCGCCGATGCCCTGCGCGTTCAGTTCGCAGTGGACGCCGAGCGAGGCGCTGACGCCCGCATCGGCCATCATCGCGATCTCGTCCGCGCCGCAGAAACAGCAATGCACGAAGGTGAGGTCGTCGTTCAATACGCCCGCGTCATGCATCTGCGCGATCGCCCTCACGGATGCGTTGCGCGCATAAGCGCCCATGTGGATCGTCGAGCGTATGTCGAGTTCGCGGGCGAGACGCAGATCGGCAAGCCATACGTCGCGCCGGGCCATCTCGGGGCCGCGTGCCGCCATCGCCAGCGTGAGCAGTTGATCGTCCGACGAGAAGAACCGTTCGCGGATGCGGCGAATGTCATCGGGGTGGCCGCGCTGGCTGTCGAACATCCACGAAGCGCCGTCGACCAGCGGCCAACCGTGGGCGAAGACGCCGCGAATGTTGGCGTCGTGCAGGCCCATGATCGCCGCGTCCGAATGCTCCGGACGGTTCTGCACGTGCGACCAGTCGAGCATGGTGGTGATGCCGCCGTCCAGTGCCGAGACGGCGCCGAGCAGCGTACCGACGTAGACATCCTCCGGCCGGAATGCGGCGCCTTTGGCGCCCAGCATCTCCGCGAAGTAGATTTGCGGATCGATATCCGCATAGCGATGGCGCACGCAGGTTTGCCATGTATGGCGATGCGTATCGACAAAGCCGGGCAGCACGATCATGCCGCTGGCGTCGATACGCTCGACATCGTTGGCGTCGATGCGGGGCTCGACGGCAACGATGTCTTGCCCTTCGATGAGAACGTCGCCGGTGCGTAAGTCGCCGATGGTCTCGTCCATACTCAGGACCCAGCCACCTGTCAGCAGAATTCGTCGTTCGTTCATGATGTCACCGCTTCAGCCATTTACCGATTTGCGCTTCTACATCGCCCGCACGCGCCAGCTCGGTGCTCGCCCATGCGACGTAGCCATCGGGCCGTACCAGCAGGCTCTTTACGCCCTCCATCGACGCCGGAATATGCGCGGCTCGCGCCTGCAATACCGTGACCGGCAAACCGGTTACGTGGAGCGCCGCGAACTGGCGGCCGAAGCCCTCGAGATCGAGCAGCACGAAGTGTCGGCAGCGAAGCGTTTCAGTTACCGAAACGGAGCGGCCATCGGGCATCAGCAGATCGAAATCAGGGCAACGCCGGCCAGTTAATGAATGGCTATTCGTGTCGCGTGGATAAGGCGCTTCGAGGCCGCACAGTTCGAGCACGAGTTTGCGCTGCACATCGGGCAGCGGCACGATGTGCTCCTGCATACGACGCTTGAGGGCCACCGCCTCCGGTTCGAAATTGAACTGCAGCGCGCACTGCGCCTTCACGCTATCGAGCAGTGCATGCATGACGGGCAGCCGTTCTGCGTTGTAGGTGTCGAGCGTGGCCGCTTCGGCCACGCCATTAATGACATTGGCGAGTTTCCAGCCGAGATTGAAGGCGTCCTGCAGACAGAAATTCATGCCCACGCCGCTCGCCGGGTAGTGAACGCGCGCGGATTCGCCAACCAGGAAAGCGCGGCCCTGGCGCAGGCTCGGCACCGCACGCATCTGATCGTCGAAACGTGAGGCCCAGCGATAGCCCTCTATGCCGTAGTCCGTACCGTGCACATCACGGATGCATTGCAACGCTTCTTCTAGCGTGACGGGCTCGTCCTTCGGCGCATGGCGGCGGTCGCGGTGCACGATATTGAATCGGGTAATTCCTTCACCGAACGTGTAGCCGCGCACCCAACCCATTTCGTTGTCGATGTTGATCCGCCCGCCCGGCCACGGCGCTTTGAGTTCGGCATCGAGCACGATGCCGCGGAACGTGCCCGAACGGCCTTCGAACGGCAAGCCGATTTTCGAGCGGACGATACTGCGGCCGCCGTCGGCACCGACCAGGTATTGCGCGCGCAGTGTCGAGACGACGCCCGACGCATCGGCCACCTCGACCTCGACGCCGTCCGCATGCTGACGGACGTCCTGGACATCGGCGCCGCGCTGTACCTGAACGCCCATTTCGATCGCCCAATCCCACAGCACTTCTTCTGTCAGGTTTTGCGGAAGGCCCAACGTAAAACCGAAGCGTGTTTCCAGATACTTCCAGTCGATCGGATGGAACCCGGCCCAGATATGTGACGGACGGAACGGGTAGTCGGCGATCTTGCGCGTTTTTTCGATGAACCTGTCCGCAATCCCGCGCGCATCGAACAGCTCCAGCACGCGTGGCAAGATCGTGCCGGCGCGTGACTGGACGCCTTCCGTGCGGCGCTCGAGCACCAGTGTGCTGACACCCGCGCCAGCCAGTTCCGCGGCTACCGTCAGGCCCGACGGACCGCCGCCGACCACTATGACATCCCACTGCATCGTATTTCTCCATCTACTGTGTGGATAGGGATCCGTTACCGCGATCCTTTTGCTCCGGGTGCGTCCAAGTCCCAATGGCCAAAGCGCCGGACGAGGACAACAACCGCTCGACTCAAAAAAGATGCGTCATCCCGACTTCGAGTTCGAGTTGCCGCGACGTCGACGCCGGCGCCTGATTGCGCAGCACCGCCAGTTGACCGCTGCCCGCCAGTTGCAGCACGCTGAGTGCGTACAGGCTCGTGCGTTTCGACAGTGCGTAGTCGAGGTGCGCATGAAGCTGGTTCCATTTGTAGGTATCCAGCTTCGTGTATGAATAGCCGCCGCCGATGCGCATTTGCGTCGTGATGTACTTGTAGGCGCCGACATCGACCGTCTGTGCCGTTTCCGATTGACCTGCGGCCGTCAGATGCGTGTAGCTGTAGTTGCCCATCACACGCACGGTATCGCCCGAGTAGGCCACGCCGACTGTCGTTGTGTTCTGGTTCTGGCTGACCGTTCGCGTGGGGTTTGCCGCGAAGTTGATGCCGTACAACTGGCTCACGCCCAGCCTCGTATAAGGCGCGTACGGCACGCCATCGACCGACTCCCACACCAGCACCGACTGGAACGGGCCACTCGTGAAACTGGCCTCGGCGCCGACGGTGCGTCCCGTGTTGGTTGTCGAGCCCGGTTGGCCGAAACCGTATTGAGCGCCGAACTGAAGCGCGCCGCCGAATACCGGCGACTTGTACTTGATCAGGTTGTTCAGCGAATTGCCGACGGTCCGGTCCAGATTGCCGGGATGGGTCGCCAGAAAAGACGTGTAGCGCTCCGACGTGAACGGAACCAGGTCGGCAAGCAGGTCGTACATCGACCCGAGAGTCAGCGTGCCCGCCCGGTTGGATTTAAGGCCGATGTAGCTCTCGAATGGCGTGCTGGTGCCGTTGTTGAGAAAGGCATACTGGCTCAGCCGAAAGAATGCGGACGAATCCGTGTCCAGCTCCTCTCTGCCCGAAATTGCCCAGAACGGCACGGCGTGGGTTCCGGTCATCTGATAAAGACTTCCGCCTTTGCCCGCATTGGTGCTGTATGCAATGCCCGTTCCGAGCAGTCCGGATAGCGTCACGCTCGATTGTGCATATGCGGTGCCTGATATCGCCATATACATAGCCATACTAATTAATAGTCCTGGTTTCATTGCCACGTCTCCTCGCCTCCTCCATAAACCCCGTTCATCTACGACCGCTATCGCTGCGGCTCACAACACGAACAGGGGCGTGCCGATTGTCGTATCGGAGGGGCGTTCTGAACGCCCTCCCCGGTTCGATCATTTGAAATTCAACGCGCGTCGCCGATGTGAACAGCCAGAGCGACCGGGTCGCCTGCAAGATCGCGCCGGCCGACATGGCGGTACAACGCGACGGCGGCGAAGAACGCAACCGCGCCGGCGACGGCGAAGACCGACGCCATCGCGCGCGGCAACGCGTCGGCGCTGCCGGCGAACACGTGCTGGCTGACGAGCGCAATCACCGTGGGCGAGCCGCCTTGTCCGATGAGTCCATTGAGAACCAGCACGATTGCCATGACCGCGCCGACTATCGATGCAGGCGCCACTTTCGCGACGACCGTCGAGGTAACCGCCATGAACGTCCACGAGAACAGCACGACCATCGCATCGACGACCCAGAACGCGGTCACTGAATCGATCAGGCACATCGTGACGGTCAGCGTCGTGACCGCGATCGTGACGAACACGCCGACAAGCGCGACACCCGAGAGGCTCCGGCCTTCTTTCAGATCCATCGCCATGCCGGCGAGCCACAGACCGAGCGGCCCCATCGTCAGTAACAGGCCGCCCTGCATCAGGCCGATTTCACGCAGTCCGAGATGGAAGCGGCGCGCGGTCATCGTCGGCATCCAACTGCCAAGTCCAAAAGTAATCATCGCGTTGAATACGGCGAAGATGAACAGCGGCACAAAGATCGCCCGATTGGCGACAAGATAGCGGGCGACGCCCGACAGGCTGCGACTCGCGGCCAAGCCGCTCTCGTGCTGCCGCCCCGGTTCTCTCGCGAGAAAAATCAGAAGACTCATCGGGAGACCGACGACGCCAATCAGAAATAACGTGATTTGCCAGGGCGACACCGCGCCGACGAAGGGCATCGACCGGATACCCGACAACTGAATGGCGCCCAGAAGCGGGCCACCCAGCACGAGCGACAATCCCGTTCCAAGCATCAGCGACATCGTGTACACCGACAACGCGCGCGCCCGCCGCTGTTCGTCGACGCCGTCGCGAATCAGCGAGTAGGAAGACGGCGGAATCAATGCCTCCGCGCCACCGACGATGATTCGCGCCACGAGAAGCGCCACGAATGCCGACGCGATCGCATTGGACGCCACCGCGAGCGACCAGACCGCCACGCCCAGGGCGACCACGACACGCCGGTTGAATCGATCCGCCAGCCAGCCTGCCGGCAAGCCGATCACGATGTTGGAGACAGCAAACGCCGCGCCGATCAGGAGGCTGATCTGCACGTCGCTCGCAGCGAAGTCGCGTTGAATCGGCCCCGCCATCAGGACGAGAATGTTCTTGTCGATCTGGGCCAGCATGCTGATCACGGTCAGGCAGGCAACCAGCACCCACTGCCGCGAAACCGGCTGGCGGTTACGGTCTTCCTCCATATTTCCTGTCTCCGAAGATGATGTGCGTGCCACGCAGGGCCGTTGTTTGGCTCAAGTATAAATTTCTCGAGACATTTACAGAATTTATTGTTTAAATGCGGAACATTGATACGGTAAAGATCGGGCGAATATGCGCTTCAACAAACTGGATCTCAATCAACTGGTCGTGCTCGATGCGATCCTGGCCACGCGCAGCGTGGGCCGCGCGGCCGAGCGACTATTTCTCAGTCAACCGGCGACGAGTTGCTCACTCGCGCGTTTGCGCGAGTATTTCGAAGACGAGCTTCTGGTGCCCGTAGGAAAGACCCAGGTTCTGACGCCGCTGGCGAGCGAACTGGTCAAACCGGTCCGGGAAGTTCTGCTGCAAATTCAAACCATCACGCGCGCCAGACCGACGTTCGATCCGGCGACATCGACACGGCGATTCACGATCGAATCGTCCGACTACGTGATCAGCGTGTTTCTTTCCGAAGTCGTGAGAAGAGCAGCGACACTCGCGCCTTTGATGCAGTTCGACCTGAGAGCGATCAGCCCGCAATCGCCGGAGCATCTCGAAGGCGGCGAGGTCGAGTTGCTTATCGCGCCGGAATTCAACAACGTCGCGGGGCATCCAGCCGAGATACTGTTCGAAGACACGTTCTCGTGCCTGGTCTGCACCGACCATCCGGTGAAGGGCAGCACGATTACCGCCGACCAGTATTTCGAACTGGCGCATGTGGGTGTCGAATGGGGCGGCGGCAGGCGAGTGACCTATGATGCGCGCATGATTTCCACAGGCAAACGTGTTCGCCGGCAGGACGTGATTTCGCCGACCTTCACGCTCGTGCCGGAACTACTCCTCGGCACGTCGAGAATCGCCACGCTGCCGACGCGATTGGCCTTGCAGATGGCGCAGCGATTCCCACTCCGAATCCTGCCATGTCCGATCAAGATTCCGACGTTCGCGGAGAAAGTCCAGTGGCACAAATATCAGGAACGCGATCCGGCGATCTCATGGCTGCGCACGCTGCTGAGGGAAACGGCACGTGATCTGCCGGCGGTCGAAGCGGCCGGCACTGGCGAGAAGGCGTCCGGCAAACCAACGCGACGCCGCGGTACGGCGCGAGTTTGACTGCATTGTGCATGCATCGTTGTGACGATGTTGGTTCTCACCTCGATGAGGATAGATGGCCGAGGTGGTTCGCGTGCCCCCGGCCGATCCAGGCAAATGTCTGTCTACGCTTCAACAATCGTCGCGTCATAGTCTTCATCGACGAAAGCCACAAGAAACTCTTCCGGCATCAACCACGAATCAACGCTGACCGTCTTCGCGTCAATGTCCACGTTGACCTTCGCGTCAGCGTCGACGGTCCTCATCGCGTGTTCGATAGCCGGAACATCGTCAGAGCGAATTTCATCTTTAACCGAGAATTTCATTTTTCATTTCTCCAGTAGATAACGTTTATATAAACTGCCGCCACCACCTGTTTCGCGTTCGACGAAACTTCGCGGCTCGCGCACCATTCGTCTTCATAGGGTTCATGGTCCGATACAGGCGAATTTAGGCGCATTGACTCAAGTTTCGAATACCCACACCGTACAAACAGTCTTGCGCAGTGAGAACAAATCGAAAATCAGGCTGCAGGGTTCGAATGTCTGGACACCGCGATACCAGATCTGCCAACTCCATCAAGTTTCGGCAAACGCAGCGCCTCCCATCGAATGTCGGGAAAACGATCTGTATCGGGTTCGGGACGAGACCGTCCGGGTGTTGGCAATGGCCGATGCTCAGCCGTACGCAGAGTCTTCACATAAGCCCGAAGTCCGCTGACCGAGCTAAGTAGCTGTTTCGGGATTGGGAGGATTCTGCGGTTCTCCTGACTCCGCCGCCGTGTGCGCGGCTCTCAGCGCGCGCAGGATCACGACCTCTGCCCCGCGCGCCAGCAGCAAGTCCTTCGACAGCAGAGCATTCCCCTGAACGATGCGCGCGACGCAGCCGGTCCAGCCGGTCTGGTGACTGGCTCCGATCCCGGCGCCGGTGTCGCCGTGAAAGTACTCGTAGAACAACACCAGATCGCGCCAATGCGGATCGTCGTGAAACTGGCGTGCCGCGCCGTATGCCGGCCGGCGGCCATCGGCGTCGCGCAGGAAGATCCGGCACAAACGTTCGCCCAAATCCTTCGCCACTTCGAGCAGGGTCATCATCTGCCCCGACCCGGTCGGGCACTCGACTCTGAAATCCTCGCCGAAGTAGGCGTAAAGACGTATCAGCGACGTGTAGAGCAGGAAGTTGATCGGCATCCACACCGGGCCGCGCCAGTTGGAATTGCCGCCGAACATGCCAGTATCGGAATCGCCCGGCACATAGGCCACGCGATGCTCCTGCCCTGCGTGGTGAAAGACATACGGGTGCTCGAGGTGAAAGCGCGAGAGCGCGCGAATGCCAAAGGGGCTGAAGAATTCGTCTTCGTCGAGCATGCGCGTCAGAATGCGGCGCAGCTTCTGCTCGCCCACTATTGCCAGCATGCGGCGATTGGCTACGCCGGGCAGTTGGGGCAGATGCACGTTGGCGGCCAACTCCGGGCAGCGCTCCAGGAACAGCGCTGCACGCTCGCGGAATTTCGGCAATTTCTGGAGGATGTCTTCTTCAAACACTGCCACCGCGGCCAGCGGCAGCAGTCCAACGATTGAGCGCACTTTGAGGCGCGTGGCGCTGCCGTCGGGGAGACGCAGCACATCATAGAAAAACCCATCCTCCTCGTCCCACATTGCGTCGTTGCGCTCGCCGACGCGATCCAGCGCGCCGGCGATGAATAGCGTGTGCTGAAAAAATTTCTCGACGAACTCCTCGTAAAGCGGCTCGTGTAGCGCGAGTTCGACCGCGATACGCAGCATCTGCTGGCTGAAAAATACCATCCATGCCGTCCCATCGGCCTGATCCAGGTAGCCGCCTGTGGGCAATGGCGAAGAACGGTCGAACACGCCGATATTGTCGAGTCCGAGAAAGCCGCCCTCGAAAACGTTGGCACCGGTGCGGTCCTTGCGGTTGACCCACCAGGTAAAGTTGACCAGCAGTTTGGAGAAGGCGTATTTAAGGAACTCGATATCGCCGCTGCCACCGCGGCGTTCCTTGTCGAGCACATAAAGCTGCATGGTCGCCCAGGCATGCACGGGCGGATTGACATCGCTGAAATTCCACTCATAGGCGGGAAGCTGCCCGTTCGGATGCAGGTAGTCGTTGCGCAGCATCAGGTCGAGTTGCTGCTTGGCGAAGTCGGGGTCCACCATACCCAGCGGAATCATGTGAAACGCCAGGTCCCACGCTGCATACCAGGGATACTCCCATTTGTCCGGCATCGAGATGATGTCGTCGTTGAACATGTGCGCCCAGTCGCTATTGCGCACCGGCCGACGTTCCAGCTGCGGCAACCGCACACCCGCGCCGTGCTCGTCGAGCCAGAGACCGAGGTCATAGTAGAAGTACTGCTTGGTCCATAGCATGCCGGCCAGCGCCTGCCGCATGACGTTCATACGGTCTGGGTCATTGCGAACCGCGAGCGGTGTCATCGACGCGTAGAAGGCATCGGCCTCGTCCAGCCGGGCCGTGAATATCGCGTCGAAATCATCGAAGAGCGCGGACGACTCGCCGGGCGCCTGGCTTGTAAGACGCAACCGGACAACCTGCGACGCGTCGCCGTCGACACCGAGCTGATAGTGGAATGCCACCTTGGTTCCTTGGTGCGCGGGATTCACCGCTGCCGCATCGCCATGCACAATGAAGTCGTGGATGCCGTCCTTCGCGTAGGGCGACGCGTTGTCCGTGCCGAACAGGCGGGCGTTGTTGGTCTCATTCTCGGTGAAGAGCAGCGGCACGTCGGCTTCGGCGTAGAGGTAATACTCGCCCAAAGACTCCTGAAACAAGGGATCACTGTGACGCGCACGGACCGTCGCTTGCCAGGGAGACGTGACGGGTTCGAGGATCGGCTTCGAACCACCTTGCCGCTGCGACCACGTGTTTCGGAACCACAGGGTCGGCAACAGGTGCAGCGGCGCGGCGTCCGGCCCGCGGTTGAAGACGCTGATTCGCACCAGCACGTCATCGGGCGCCGCCTTTGCGTACTCGACAAAGACGTCGAAATACCGGTTGTCGTCGAATATGCCAGTGTCCAGCAGCTCGTACTCGGCCTCATGCTTGCCGCGGCTGCGATTAGTCTCGACAAGGTCGTTGTACGGATAGGCAGCCTGCGGATACTTGTACAGATACTTCATGTACGAGTGCGTCGGGGTGGAATCGAGGTAGAAGTAGTACTCCTTGACGTCCTCGCCATGGTTGCCCTCGCCGTTGGCCAGGCCGAAGGCGCGCTCCTTCAGGATCGGATCGCGCTCGTTCCACAGCGCTAGCGCGAAGCACAACACCTGGTGGTCGTCGCTGATACCGCCCAGGCCGTCCTCGCCCCATCGATAGGCGCGTGAGCGGGCCTGGTCATGGGTGAAGTGATTCCAGGCGTCGCCGTTGTCGCTGTAGTCCTCGCGCACCGTCCCCCATTGCCGCTCACTGAGGTATGGCCCCCACTTTTTCCAGACCGCGTGATTCGCGCGCGCTTCGTCGAGCCGGTTCTGCTCTGCATCCTTGCTCATGAGACGCTCTCCTGCGGGCGGGCAAAGCCAGACATCTGGATTGGAATTGGCGCGGCCGTGAACGTTATATCTCTGATGTGCTGGGCGCAATCTTCGGGACTTCTGCCTGTGCCCTGCCAATAGTTCGCTCTTTTTGTTCGACATACAAGCGGGTTTCTCGCGACCCTTCGGCCCGGAACAGGCGCTGGCGCGGCATGGTACTAAGGTCCAAGTCGTTCATCCGCGCAGCTACTAGCATTAATTTCGGTCGAGCTGTTCTGTCGTAACGGGCATCACGCGCGCCGGTTCACAATGTCGCGTTTCATACGCATGTCGATGCTGACGTCGGTAGCCGTTCACGTGTTCTGAGCAATCAAGGTACGTGAGGATCTTGTCGTTCGCGGCGAGAGTTATGTCGGTTGGGCGATCCGCATAGGAAGCCCGCAACTGCAGGCCGCGATCACGGACTTCTACGTGAACCACGTAAAGAAGCAGGGCGCGGCGGCGTATCGGCTATCCCAGTACATGAAGCAGATCAAGCAGATCTCGACCAACACCGGCTCCGCGGAACGCAAGCGCTTCGAGCAGACCCTGGCCTTATTCGAATAGTACGGCAAACAATACTTCGATCCGCTGATGCTGGCCGCACAGGGCTACCGGGAATCGCAACTCAACCGAGGCGCTCGCAGCCATGTCGGTGCGATCGGCATCATCCAGATCATGCCTGCCACATGCAAGCAGATGAAGGTCGGCAGCATTTCGGTCAGCGAGGCCAATATTCATGCGGACCCAAATATATGGACCACCTGATGACCCGCTATTTTCCAGACGTTCACTTTAACGACAGCGACAGGGCGCTCTTTGCGTTTGCGAGCTACAACGCCGGACCGGGCAATATCTCGAAGATGCGCAAGGAGGCAGCGCCACGCGGTCTGGATCCAGACAAGTGGTTCAACAATGTAGAAAGCGTGGTGGCGGAAAAGATCGGCATCCTCTGATCCCGCGGGCCGACCCGATCGAGAAGGATTACTGACCCACTTCTTTCAATGTCAGAGAATTCTTCACCGACGTAACGCCGGGCACACCCTTCGCCAGTTGTGCCGCTTTGTCGATCTCACTCGAATCACTGACGGATCCGGCAAGCGTCACTGCACCGCCTTTCGCAATGACGTTCATTCTGGACGTGCTGACGCCGCCCTTGGAGAGCGCGTGAAGCACTTTCCTGCTGAGTGCGCGATTCGCCTGTCTGGCGGATTTCGCACTTCCCTCGCCTGCCGGCGCCATGGTGGATTGAGTCGACGTCGCAGCGGATTCGCTGGTCTGTGACCACGCATTGACGGATACCAAGACAATCAATGCGCCTCCCATCAGTTTGAATGTGTTGATTACTTTCATTGCTCGCTCCGGTTGAGCCACGATAAATCCCCACGGAGATCGCGGGTCCGCCACTATCGTGCAGCCCGATCGCGCCGGTTCACGGTAGCTTGCACCCTCCTTATCCCATCACCAATCGAATCCTCCGGACAATGCCGGAGTTTTCGCAGCGGGCCAGGATGCGCAGTTAGTCACCGGTAAATCTGCTCCCGTTTTTCTCGCAAGACAATAGGACCTTGGTCCAACAGATCGGAGATATTGACCTTCTGAGGTGGCGCTTCGCTAGGTTTCCGGGGGGCGGGCGTTTTCGGCTCACGTTCATTGAGACGCGGACCGTCACACATGTCCGGCGACTATGAATTTCTTCTGTCACCCAGGAAAATTTTGTGGACATTGGCCGGATACACCCAGTCGCGGGCCTGACGTTCGATAAGATCCATAAACGCCGGCGGACCACTGCAGTAGATCTGAGTGTTCGCATGCGCTGGGCTTATCGCGTGAGAAGTTGCCTGCGCCAGCCGGTCAGCATCCAGACCAAAATGGTGATAAACCCTACTTTCGCTTTTGAGCGCGTCTAGCTCTTTCCGAAAGACTGCACGTTCAGGTGATCGAGCAAAGTTGTGCAACTCGAATTTCTGCCCTGCCAACGCTAGCCGTTTCGCGATCCCTGCGATCGATGCTGCGCCGACACCTCCGGCAAAAAGTATCGATTGTGTACGACCGTCCAAAATAACCGTAGGACTCCGTGTCGTTACGATAAGCGCCTCGTCGCCTTGATTCAACGAAATGTCTGCTGTTTTTGCGCCCGTGCCGCCATCGTCTTGTCTCACGGCGATGACGTATGCACGCGGCCGGGAAGTAAAACGGCACAGAGGATATATTTTCTCTTTGCAAATGACATCGTCGCGAACAAGTGTGACGCAAGATCCATCGTCGAACGACGGAAGCTCGGACCTGCATCTGGTTTGAAGTTCAACAGCGTGATAACTCTCGGCAAGCTGCCATTTCCGTGTAACGACGACTGAGAGGAATTTGTCGTGCATGTCTTCTCCAATAGGACCTTCGTCTTCCTCAATCGGAAGTTCGTCGGTGTATGGATTGCATGAGATGGCCGGTCCAGCAAACTGCTGGAGGGTGGTTGAATGCCGGATTCAGGTTAGGGCGGAAGGGATCCACCAGCAAGGCGTTCAACGCGAATATCACCTATATAACCGTGCTGATAAAGGGTGCCGTTGGCGCAGTGCAGCAGAAGGTCCCGCTGGTCGACC
Source organism: Paraburkholderia phytofirmans (assembly GCF_046028095.1). Classification (GTDB taxonomy): domain Bacteria; phylum Pseudomonadota; class Gammaproteobacteria; order Burkholderiales; family Burkholderiaceae; genus Paraburkholderia; species Paraburkholderia phytofirmans_A. The sequence continues at coordinate 234,105 of NZ_JAQQDJ010000003.1, read as the reverse complement.
AGGCGAAAGTTCGCGGACGGCACTGATTGAGCGACGCCTCCACCCGTACCGGACACCATCCCGCAAAGCGTACCGGTACTGTACCGGCAACGCTCGCTAGAATGCTCCAATGTCCTTTCGACCGACACCGGAGCCTTCCATGTCATACCTCAGTCTCAGCGCGCTGCCCGCCGGCATCCTGTTCGCGCTCGTCACCACCATCACGCCCGGTCCGAACAACACGATGTTGCTGGCCTCAGGGGTCAACTTCGGATTTCGTCGCACGTTGCCGCATCTGTCCGGTATCAGCGCGGGTGTCGTGCTGTTGATGCTGTCGGTCGGGATCGGTCTGGGCGAAGCCTTCGTGCATTTCCCCGTGCTGTACACGATGCTCGAGGTCGCGAGCGTCGCTTATCTGCTGTACCTCGCGTGGAAGATCGGCACCTCGGGCGAATTGAAGGTGAAAAAAGGCGAACGCCGCCCCATGAAGTTCTATGAAGCGATTGCCTTCCAGTGGGTCAATCCGAAGGCATGGATGATGGTGCTGACAGCCGCCACGACGATCCACCTCAGCGAGAGCTACAGCATGAACGCCATCGCGATGGCGGTGATCTTCTACGTGATCGGCTTTCCGTGCATCTGCCTGTGGGCAGGTTTCGGCACCGCCATGCGGCAGGTGTTGTCGGACCCGAAGCGGTTGCGCATCTTCAATGTGGCGATGGCGCTGCTGCTGGTGCTGTCGCTGTATCCGATCGCACTGAAGCTGATCGGGCAGTCGGCCTGAACGCAGTCTCTACAACATCCCCTGCCCCACTCGCTCGATGAAGCGCCACAACGCATCATCCGTCGAATAAGGTGCGTTAAAGCGGAACCAGGCGCTCGGGGCATCGTCGGGACGGAAGTAGGAGCCCGGCGCGAGCCAGATACCGTGTGTGAGCGCGGCCGTCGCCACTTCGCCGGCCCGCTCCGCTTCGATCGGCAAGCGCGCCCACAAAAACAGCCCGGCGCGCGGCCGATGAAACAGTTCCAGACCCAGCGAATCGAGCCGATCTTCAACGGTCGCGTGCGCGAGCTTGAGACGCTCGTTGACGGCTTCCACGTGACGCGCATAGCGCCCCTCCAGCAGCACCTTGTCGACGATCCGCTCGATCGCCTCCGACGACGTCAAACCCACCGCCATCTTCGTGCGCGCCAGTTCGCGCAGCACCGCGCGCTCGGCGACCACGTAGCCGCAGCGCAGCCCCGGCGTCACAGTCTTCGAAAAGCCGCCGACGTACAGCACGCGCTGCAAGCCTTCCATCGCCGCGAACAGCGGCGCGCCGGACGGCGCGAGTTCGCGGCTCACGTCGTCCTCGATCACCCACATGCGCTGACGCTCGGCGATCTGCAGCAGGCGGAACGCCACGGACATTCCGAAGGTCGCGCCGGTCGGATTCTGCAGCGTCGTGTTGACGAAGATCGCCTTCGGCTTGTGCTCGGCAACCAGCGCTTCGAGCACGTCCGTATCGACGCCCGCCGGCGTGCGCGGCACGCCAAGCACGACCAGGCCGGCGAGCTTGAGAATCTGCAGCAGATTGCAATAACCGGGATCTTCGACGATCACGGCGTCGCCCGCTCGCAGCAGCGTACGCACGATCAGATCCAGCCCTTGCGTCGCGCCTTGCGTAAGCAGGATGTTCGACACATCGACCGGCAAGCCGCGCCGGTCGAGTTGCTCGGCGATCCGCTCGCGCAACGGCGCAAATCCGTACGGATGCCCGTAATCGCCGAGGCGCGCCGCCGGCACGCGACTCATGGCGCGCAGCGCGTGCTGCAAACCGGTTTCGTTGATCCACTCGTTCGGCAGCCAGCCGCCGCCCGCCTTGATGGGCACCGAATGGTCGGCGAACACGTCGGACAGGAGCCAGGTCGCGGTGAGGCTAGGCGGCTGCCAGTCGGTCGCGGCGACCCGCGCGGACTGCGAGCGCGCCGCCACGCGATAGCCGGAACCGCGCCGCGCGACTACGAGTCCCATCGACACCAGCCGGTTGTACGCCTCCGTGACCGTGAAGGTGCTCAGTTCATGGCTTTGCGCCAGTTGCCGCACCGACGGCAGCAGCGCGCCCGCTCGCAGCGATTGCCCCTCGATGGCGCGCGCGAAGCCTTGCACCACCTGGTCGACGAGCGTGGGAGCGGCGCGCCGGTCGCGCTCGAGTTGTAGTTCGATCATGGTCTGGACAAAAAAGCGGGCCGCAGGGGGCGGCTGAACGTGTGAATACCTGCGAAATGTGGCGCCGGCGAGCCTGCCGACCTGCCGTGGCACGCATCGACACAGTTGGCGTAGATTCACCAACACAGTTAGCGCCACACCGCGTCAACTGTTTATGCCGCCATTAAACCGCGAACGCTACAGTTTCGCCATGCCCCGAAGGAAGTCCTTCTGGGGGACTACCTTCGATTCGAGGAGATACCATGACTTCGCGCCCCGTCATCGACGACCTGTCGTCTTTCTGGATGCCCTTCACCGCCAACCGCCAGTTCAAGGCCGCGCCGCGCCTGCTGGAATCGGCCAAGGGCATGTACTACCGCAGCACGGACGGGCGTGAAGTGCTCGACGGTTGCGCGGGTCTGTGGTGCGTAAATGCCGGCCATGGCCGCGAGGAAATCGTGGCGGCGATCACGGAGCAACTCTCCACGCTCGACTTCGCGCCGACCTTCCAGATGGGCCACCCGCTCGCCTTCGAAGCGGCCACGAAAGTCGCCGAGCTGATGCCGGAGGGTCTCGACCGCATCTTCTTCACGAACTCGGGTTCGGAATCGGTCGATACCGCCCTGAAAATCGCGCTCGCATACCACCGTTCGCGCGGCGAAGGCCAGCGGACGCGCCTGATCGGCCGCGAGCGCGGCTATCACGGCGTGGGCTTCGGCGGTATTTCGGTCGGCGGCATCGCACCGAACCGCAAGACTTTCTCGGGCGCATTGCTGCCGGCGATCGATCATCTGCCGCACACCCACAACCTCGAACACAACGCGTTCACGAAAGGCCAGCCGGTTTGGGGCGCGCATCTTGCCGAGGAACTCGAACGCATCGTCACGCTGCACGACGCGTCGACCATTGCCGCCGTGATCGTCGAACCGGTGGCCGGCTCGACGGGCGTGCTGATTCCGCCGCAAGGCTATCTGCAAAAGCTGCGCGAGATCTGCACGAAGCACGGCATCCTGCTGATTTTCGACGAAGTGATCACCGCGTTCGGCCGCGTCGGCAAGGCTACGGCAAGCGAATACTTCGGCGTGACGCCGGACCTGATCACGATGGCGAAGGCCATCAACAACGCCGCGATCCCGATGGGCGCGGTGGCCGCGAGCCGCACGATCCACGACAGCATCGTGAACAGCGGCGCGCAAGGCGCCATCGAACTGTTCCACGGCTACACGTATTCGGCCCATCCGGTCGCGACGGCCGCCGCGGTCGCGACGCTCGATCTGTATAAGCGCGAAGGCCTGTTCGAGCGCGCCGCAGCCCTCGCGCCGACGTTCGAAGCCGCAGCCCATTCGCTGCGCGGCGCAAAGCACGTGAAGGACGTGCGCAACCTCGGCATGATCGCCGGCGTGGAACTCGAATCGCGCGACGGCGCGCCGGGCGCACGGGCTTATGAGGCGTTCGTCAAATGCTTCGAAGCGGGCGTGCTGGTGCGCTTTACAGGCGATATCCTCGCGTTCTCGCCGCCGCTCATCATCAACGAAGAGCAGATCGCGCACATCTTCAAGACGGTTGGCGACGTGCTGGCTACGGTGCAGTAATCGGCTCACGATAAGTAGCAGGAAGCAGGCGGCGCGTTGAATGCGCCGCTTTTTTTCGCGCGCGACGTGTGTCTTACGCGCTCTAACAACGCACGCCGATGCTGGCAACATCGCGCAACTCAGCGCGGCCGCTGCCGGGTGCGGCGGGCGGACGCGCCACCCGCCGCCGTACCTCAATCAGGTTGACCGCCGCCGCGCGGTGCGCGACTGCTGCACGACTCAATGATGCGTACGCGAAGCCCGCGTCTGAGCAGCCTTCTTCGCAGCCGCCGACCGTCCTGCGGCACCCTTCGTCGCCGCCGCCTTCTTTGCCGCAGCCGAACGGCTGGCTGCCGGACGCTTAGCTGCCGCCGTCTTCGTCTGCTTCGACAGCGCCGTCCGAGACGCGCCAGCCGTACCTTCACGTTTCAACGCATCGGTAGCGGCGCGCGAGCGCTTCGCAGTCGACTCCGTGCTCTTCTTCGTCGTGCTCTTGTGCTGGCCCGCGGCGTTATCCGTAGCGGCTTTCTTGCGCGTGGCCTCGCTTGCCGTGCCCTTCTTCGGCGATTTCACGGCCACGCCCGCGCGGCGCGCTTCCGAGAGGCCGATCGCAATCGCCTGCTTCGCGGACCTGACGCCGTGCTTGCCGGCCCGCACCTTGTCGACCTGTTCCTTGATGAATTCACCCGCTTGGGTGCTCGATGCTTTGCCGGCGCGTTTATCAGTCTTAGCACGCTCGATCGTTTTCTTTTCAGGCATGACGGTTCTCCAGTTGGGTATGGCCTATGTCATGCAGCAACGCGTGTGCCGCGCGGCGGCGGCAGGCGACTCGCGTTGAAAAAAACCTTTTGGAACCGACCGACTTCGACAATTGCCCGTGACGTCTCGTCAAGTTTGCCGCCGGCAATTCCGGTGGCTCATGTGATCGAAGCGCCTGTCCTGAGGTCTCTTCACCAGCACGGCAGCACCGCTCGTCGTTAGCTTAAGCAACGACAACCGTAAATTCGACCCCTGACTCAAAGTCCAGCGTCGTGGTCGAGAAGCGCGGATTGCCGTCAAGATAGTGCTTGTATGGCCGAACGGCATCCTCGGCTGTGTACATGTTGTCGGCCAGAACGATAGATCCGGGACGTAGCAGGCGTTCAATCTGCTGGAATAGATTCAGATAGGAGCTGGCCCATACGTCGATAAACACCATGTCGAAAGTGCCGTCCAGTTCGGAAACCGTCTGGAAAACATCACCCTCCCGCAGGTCGACATACGCTTGCACGCCCGCCGTTCTAACGTGGGCCCGAAGATGTGCGCATTTAACAGCGTCGAGTTCGGTCGCCACAACGATGCCACCGCCTAGCCTGCGAAGCGCCTCGGCGAAATACAGCGTGGACACGCCGCAGGAACTGCCGAGTTCGAGGATTCGGGCCGGTCTATGCGAGAGCACCAAGTTGCTCAAAAACCTTCCCGTTTCCGCCGACACGGCGAGAGAGAGTGGTGTGCCTTGCGAGGATTCGAAGTCTTCGCTGGATAGCCCGAGCGTTTCGAGAAACCGTCCACGCAGTCGCGGCGCGAGCATTTCGTATTCCTCCGCAAGATCCTGAAACTCCTGGCTCGATCCCTGGAACTGCGCCCGTGCGCGGGCTATGACTTCTGTCTGGCTCTGTTCATGAAGCCGTTGCAAAAGACCTGTGGTTGATGAAGCCATGTGCGCTCCTTGACGAGACCGAAAATGCTGACGACGTATCAATCGACGGACCACGGCACTGTCTCTCCGTCATCAGCTCAAACGTGTGGCGCTATGCCGTTCTGGCCAGCTTGATCGCGCGTTCAGGGCACGCCGTCACGCAAAGCCCGCATGACCGGCAGGCCTGTGCGTTCGGCGTGTAGGCGACTTTCATTCCGTGCACGCGCAGCTTGAGGCGATGCATCAGATCGAGGCCGCGATAGTCGAGCTCATCGATGCGCCGGATCTCAAACACATTCTCCGGGCAGACCTCCATGCAATCGCCCTTTCCCTCGCAACGTGTCAGGTCGACAACCGGCGCAATCACGCCCGGCTCCTGTTTGCACTCGGCCGCTGATGTCTCGCGCATGTTCAATCTCCCTTGTGCCGGGCGCGACCCGATCGCCATGCCGTCTGAAAATGCTCGCGTTCTTCGGGCGTCATCGCTTCCCACTTGCGCCAGCGACGCCGTTCGCGCCAGCCGCCGTGTCCGCGGAATCCGCCAAACAGGATGCGGCTCAACACCAGCAAGCCCAACGCATGGGCGAAGTCGATCGCACGAGCGCCGACGAATAGCGCCGGAATCACCCAATTCCAAAGCGTCATGACCACCCAGCCGAGCACGCCGATAGCGACCACCACAAGCAGCGCCTTACCCGCACATCTGATTCGAAAATTCATCCGTCGACTCCTCTAGATACCCAGTTCGTCATAAATGGCCTGCAGCCGGGCGCGCAGATGCAAGACCGCGTAGCGTTTGCGCGCAAGCAACGTGTTGAGCGTGACGCCGCTTTCCGCCACCATGTCCTTGAAGGACCGGCCCTCCAGTTCGTGCGCGATAAATACCTCACGCTGATTCGCCGGCAACTCGTCGAGCGCATCCTGCAAGGCCTTGAGCAAGAGAGCGCGCGCGTAGAGGGCTTCGGGGCCCGCATCGTGCGCCGGCAGGTCGAGGTCGAGGCGATACTCGCTGTCGGCGTCGTCTCCGCTCGCGGACAGATCTGCCAGCGGCTGCTCTTTCTTCTTGCGAAACCGGTCGACGATGCGATTGCGCGCGGCACGGAACAGCCACGCGCTCGCCTGTTCGATCGGCGCGGGAAGCCGGTAGGCCTGCACGAATTCGTGGAATACATCCTGCAGAATGTCCTCGGCGTCGTCCGGGTCGCGTATCCGGCGCCGGATAAAATTGACGAGCCTCGTGCGCTCACGCACCACGGTCGCGGTGATGTCGGTGTCTCGTTCGGTCATCGTTTGCGAAGTGGGTGGCGGTTCCATGCGCCTGAAGACGTTTCAGGCGCGCGAATATTGTGGCGGGCGCGAAAAATCTTTCCGCGAGCCACTGTGCAACAGGGCTCGCGCCGATCATCCGGACGGCGTATGGTTCTGGTAAGGGTCGGCGTGTGGTCCGGCCCGACGGGAGACGTCCATGAAGATACCTACCGTACGTGCCGGCGCGCACATCGAGGGCGTGCACTGGATCGCCGAGTACGCCGAAGACGTACATGAGATTCGCGTCTTTCGCGAAGGCCAGGAAGTGGATGTGCACAACGCGCCGTCCACCCTGTTCGGCGACGAGGAAAATGCGGGCTCCAAGAGCACCGCGGATCATCGCGCGGTCGAAGCCGCCGTACTGGCTTATCTGAAACGATTTGTGATCGAGCACGACGCGGAGGAGTAGTTCTTCGTTCTCCGCTCACCGCCGCGCGCTGCGGCGGCTCACCGTGGATCGCCGCGCGGCGACGGCGTGCGTTGTGCTCCAGATGCCTGCGACGCCACGCGCCGCAGGCATCGACACCTTACTCGGCGGGCCGCAGCTTCTTGACCTCGGCATCCGACGGCTGAACGCTCGCGCCATCGATATACCGGTACGAGGTCATCACGCCCTTGCCGTCCTTCAAACCCGTCACGCCGACATACGCGCCCATGGTCGACTGATTGTCCTGCGCGCGATAGGTGATCGGCCCGAACGGTGTGTCCACGCCGAGACCCTTGAACGCGGCGGCGAGCTTATCCGGATCGACCGACCCCGCCTTCTTGATGCCCGCGGCAATCGACATCAACGCCGAATACCCCACCACCGAGCCGAGCCGCGGATAGTCGTGATACTTGGCCTGATACGCATCGACGAACTTCTTGTTGGCCGCCGTATCGATCGAATACCACGGGTAGCCCGTCACGATCCAGCCGGTCGGCGCTTCAGCGCCCAGCGGGTCGAGATAGTCCGGCTCGCCCGTGAGCAGCGACACCACGCTGCGATCCTTGAAGAGCCCGCGCGTATTGCCCTCACGCACGAACTTGCCGAGGTCGGCGCCGAACAGCACGTTGAAGATCGCGTCCGGCTTCGCGTCGGCGATCGCCTGCGTCACCGCGCCCGCATCGACGTTGCCGAGCGGCGTGGCCTGTTCGGCGACGAACTGCACGTCGGGCTGCGCCGCCTGCAGCAGCTTCTTGAAGGTCGCTACCGCCGATTGCCCGTACTCGTAGTTCGGATACACGAGTGCCCAGCGCTTCTTCTTCAGCTTGGCCGCTTCGGGCACCAGCATCGCCACCTGCATATACGTGGAAGGCCGCAGGCGGTACGTGTATTTGTTGCCATCGGCCCAGACGATCTTATCGGTCAGCGGCTCGGCGGCGAGGAAGAAAATCTTCTTCTGCTTCGCGAAGTCAGTCAGCGCGAGGCCGGTGTTCGAGAGAAAGCCGCCGAACAGCAGTTGCACCTGCTCGCGCGCGATCAGCTCCTGCGCGACGCGAATCGTGTCGCCCGGATTGCCGTTGTCGTCGCGCGACACCACTTCGAGCTGTTTGCCGAGCACGCCGCCCGCGGCGTTCACCTGGTCGAGCGCGAGATTCCAGCCGTTCTTGTAAGGCCCGAGAAAGGCGGGCTGCGCCTTGTAGCTGTTGATCTCGCCGATCTTGATGGTTTGCTGTGCGCTCGCGCTCAAGGCGGCGAGCGAGAGCACCGTCGGCACCATGAGGCGAGAGATCCATCCTGCGCGCGTGGTCATGCGTTTCTCCGTTATCAAAAGGATTGCGGGAATGCGGTCGTTGTTATCGGGTGTTTCGAACGAGGTTCGCGATTCAGTCGGCTCACGGCGGCGTCGCGCGAATCCTGGCGACCCTCGCCGCGACATCCTGCCAGGCCGGCTTGCCACCGGCGAATTGCTGACGCAGGTACGACACGAGTTCGGCGATCTGGGCGTCGTTGAAACTGTCGCGGTAAGCCGGCATCGTACCGAGTTCGGGCCGCGCAGGCGAGCCGATACCGTCGAGAACTACGCGAATCAGGTTATCGGGCGTCGCGCTGTGCAGATTCGTATTAAGCGCCAGCGACGGATGCGCGCCGAACAGTTGCGGCCCGCTGCCCGTGTGATGACAGGCGGCGCACGCACCGTCGAAAAGCCGCGCGCCGAGGCCCGCAGGCGCGCCGGAAATCGCGCTAGCCTGTTCGTACTGACGCGCCACCGCTGCGGGATCGACGTTCGGTTCCAACGGATTGAGCGACGCGAGATACGTGGCCATCGCGCGAATATCGCTGTCGGGCAGCGCCGCCAGATCGCCGACCACCGGCGCCATCGGCCCGGCCGCGACGCCGTGCAGCGGCGCGTGGCCGCTGCGCAAGTAGCTGAAGAGTTCGCCTTCGCTCCAGGGCACGGGCGCGTTCGAAAGCGTCGACAACGCGGGCGCTTCCCAACCGTCCGCCATGCCGCCGCCCATGAACGCCGCGCCGGTTTTCTCGGCGCCGAACGCGTTGCGCGGCGTGTGGCATGCGCTGCAATGGCCGAGTCCGTTCACCAGATACGCGCCACGATTCCATTGCGCGGTTTGCGTCGTGCTGGGGGTGAACGTTGTGCGGCCGAGAAACAAAGCGTTCCAGGCGGACATCAGCGGACGCACGCTGAACGGATACGCGAGCTTCGTTTCCGGCGGACGTGAGCGCACCGGCGTTTGCGCCATCAAGTAGGCATACAGCGCTTTGAGATCGTCGTCCGACGTGTTCTGGAACGACGTGTACGGAAAGGCCGGATAGAGGCGATGGCCATCGCGGCTGATGCCTTGCCGCATCGCCCGGACGAAGGCTTCGAGCGACCAGTTGCCGATGCCGGTCTGACCGTCCGGCGTGATGTTGGTGCTGTAGACGGTGCCGAACGGCGTATCGAGCGGTTTGCCGCCGGCGTTCGGCACGCCGTTATGCGCGGTATGGCAAACCGCGCAATTGCCGAGCGATGCCAGCAGTTTGCCGCGCGCCACGAGATCCGGCGCGAACGCGCTCGCTAGCGGCGGCGTGATCGGCGCGATAGCGTGCGGCGCGAGCGACAATGCACCGAGCCAACCCGCTGCTCCCGCCGCCAACGCGCCTAAAAACCCAAACCGCCAGCGCTTCTTCCTACGCGCCGCCTTGTCTTCGGCTTGGGCATCGGCGAGCGCGGCACGGATCGTTTCCGGCGTGAACGGCGGCCGCCGAAATCGCACGCCCGTGGCATCGAAAAGCGCATTGGCAATTGCCGCCGCGCCGGGCAGCGACGCGGATTCGCCCGCGCCCATCGGCGGCTCGCCGTGGCGCGGCATCATCACCACGTCGATCACCGGTACTTCGCGGAAGGTCAGGATCGGATACGCGCCCCACTCCTGGCTCGTCACCGCGTTCTCGCCGAACGTCACGCGCTCTTTCAGCGCGCGGCTGGTCGTCTGGATCACGTTGCCGTGGATCTGATGACGCACGCCGTCGGGATTCACCATCGTGCCGGTGTCCTGGCCGACCACCACGCGCGTCACCGCGAGTTCGCCGCTCTTGCGATTCACTTCGACGTCGGCCACCCACGCGGACCATGCCGCGCCGAAGCCGGGGAATTTGCTGTGCACGTAGCGGGCGTAAGCGATGCCGCGCCCGCGTGCGATGTCGCCTTCCTCATCTTTACGCTCGGCGTTGCGCTCGGCGTTGCGTGCTTCCCAGCCGGCCTTTTCCGCGACCGCCTTCACCAGTTCGATCGCTCGCGGATCGGTCAGATGCTTCAGGCGAAACTCGACCGGATCGACGCCCGCTTCCACCGCGAGTTCGTCGATGAAGGATTCGTGGGCGAACGTATTCGGCAACGCGGATACGCCACGCAACCAAGACGCCCGCACGATAGGCGGCGTGTCGTCGCAAACGATGCGCATGCTGCGGTAATCGTACGGCGGCACCGCCGTGCGGTCGCCCATTTCGAACACTTGCGGCTGTGCGGAGATCGTGCCCGTCAGCAGCAGCGCCAGCGTCGGCGCATCGTTGGACGGATAGCGCGTCGCAAAGTCGTACGCGGCCAGTTCGCCTTCGGCATTCAGCGCGCCACGCACGTCCATTAATTGCGCGGCGCCTTTCGGTTCCCACGCGTGCTCGTCTTCGCGCGAGAGTTGCACGCGCACCGGACTGCCGGTGGCACGCGAGAGCAGCGCGGCGTCGGCGGCGACATCGTCCGCGCAATTGCGGCCGTAGCAGCCTGCCGCTTCCATCCGCACGATTTCGATGTGGGCTTCGTCCATGCTCATCAACAGAGCAAGATCGGCGCGCAGCGAATGCGGATTCTGTGTGCCGGACCAGACCTTCAACGCGCCCTCGCGATAATCGGCCACCGCGCATGACGGTCCGATCGACGCATGCATCTGAAACGGCCACACGTAAGTGCGTTCCAGCGTGCGAGCTGAGTCTTGCGCCAGCGCTGCATCGACATCGCCGTCGATCACCAGATCGCGCCGCTTGGCGGGATTCGCGCGCAGGGCCGCTTCCACTTCTTCGCTGGTTTCGAGCGACGGCAAACCTTCGACCGCTTTCCATTGCACGCGAAGCCGCTTCACCGCCTGCAGCGCGACTTCCTCGCGCTCCGCCACGACGCCGACGAAATCGCGAATCACCACTACCTTGACGATGCCGGGCAATTCGCTAATGGAGTCTTCGTCCACCCGCAGCAGACTGTTGCCCATGAAGTCGCCCTGCGCGACTCCAGCGTACGGCGGCCGCACCACGCGGCCATGCAGCATGCCCGGCACACGCACGTCATGCACGAAACTCAATTCGCCGGTGGCTTTCGCGGGAATATCAACGCGCGGCGTGCTCTTGCCGACGATCTTGTACGTGTCCGGCGACTTCAACGGTGCATCCGTGGCGAGCTGCAATTCGATGCATTTTCCGCTAATCAACTCGCCGTAGCCAATGCCTTTCGCAGCCGCGCTGCCCTCACGTTGATAAACGACGCCATCACGCACATCGAGTTGCTCGACGCCAACATTGAAGCGCGCCGCCGCTTCCTTTAGCATAAATTGCCGCGCCTGCGCCGCAGCGTGCCTCAATGGCACCGCCGAAATCTGAATCGTCGCGCTGGCAATCGTCGGCCCCTGATTCGGCACTTCGCGTGTGTGACCGAGCACGATCGACACGCGCGTCAACGGCACATCCAGTTCTTCCGCGACGATCTGCGCGAGCGCCGTGCCGATGCCCGTGCCCAAATCGACGTGACCGTTGAACGCGACCACGCTGCCGTCGTCACGCACGACGAGAAACATGTCCGCCTCAGTCGGCACGAAAGACGACCGCGAGCCCGGCTGACCGATCGCCGGCTTCACCGGCGCTTGCGGCGCACGCGTGACGATCAGCACGCTCTGCGCATCGTAGAGCTGTTGCCGGGACGGCGGTGCCGCACGTCGATCGACGCTGAAATCCGGCCCAGTCATGCGCGCACTCCTTCGTGCACCGCTGCCCGCGCCGCGTCCTGCGCAGCAAGCAATTCAGCCGCGCGCTGCACCGCGCGCACGATCTCGACATGCGTGCCGCAGCGGCACAGATTGCGCGACAGCTCGCGCCGGATCGTCTCGACGCTCGGATGCGGATCGCGATCGAGCAGCGCCTTGGCCGTCATGATCATGCCGTTCAGGCAATAGCCGCATTGCGCGGCCTGTTCTTCGACGAATGCCTGCTGCACCGGATGCAGCGCGGCGCGCGTGCCCAGCCCTTCCAGCGTGGTGATTTCGCGGCCCAATGCGACCTTCGCGGTGGTGACGCACGCGCGCGTCGGCATGCCGTCGAGCAACACCGTGCACGCGCCGCATTCGCCGAGTCCGCAGCCGAACTTCGGACCGTTCAGCGCGAGGTCGTTACGCAGCAGATAGAGCAGCGGCGTGTCGGCCGCGGCGCTGACGAGATGCGTCGCGCCGTTCACGTTCAGCAGAAGAGGCGCGGGGCGGTTCATGATCGTGCTGGAATGGCTACGCGACACGTACTCACAGCACCACCGGCACTTCGGTAGCCGGCGGCGTATTGCGGCTGCGCCGGCAGCGGATCAGACCGTCGATCATCACCATGCCCACGCCCGGAATATCGCCGAGCTGCACGCTTTCGAGCAGCGTATCGGCGGCCGTATGTTGCGCGCGGTCCATGAACACCAGGTCGGCGGGACGGCCCACTTCGATCAGCCCTTGACGCAGATTGCGTTGACGCGCGGTGTTGCCGGTCGCGAAGCAGAAGGCGATTTCCGCGGGCACGTCGGCGAGACTCGAAATCAGCGCGATCATGCGCAAGATGCCGAGCGGCTGCACGCCGGAACCGGCGGGACTATCGGTGCCGAGAATGATCCGATGCGGGCACTTCAGTTCGATCGCATGACGCGCGGTCAGCAAAGCGATCCGTTCGTTGCCGTTGTGGACGATCTCCAGCGCGCGGCTCGATTGCTCGCACAGATCGCAAACATGCCGGTAAGAGAGCGACGTATGCCCGCCGTTGATGTGGCCGATCACGTCAGCATCGGCTGCCAGCACCACGTCGCGATCGATCAGGCCCGAGCCGGGAATCGACGGACCGCCCGTGTGAATCGTGCTCTGAATGCCGTACTTGCGCGCCCACGCGACCATCTGCGCGGCTTCCTCGCCGCCCTTCACGCTGCCGAGGCCGACTTCGCCGAGCAACTTCACGCCCGCTTCCGAAAGCTCCTTGAAGTCCTCTTCGACCATCCCCTTCTCGATCACCGGCGCGCCCGCCATGACCTTCACGCCGCCGCCGACACCAGCGCCGCGCATGCCTTCAAACGAACGTTGCGCGGTAATCGCAAGCGCCTTCACGCCGAGCACGTCTTTCGGGCGGCCGGGCAAATGCACTTCGCCGGCGGAAATCATCGTGGTGACGCCGCCGTTCAGATTCGATTCGATCCAGCCCATCTGATTCTGCCGCGGCGTCCAGTCGCCGAACACGGGATGCACATGCGAGTCGATCAAGCCGGGCGCGACCGTCGTGCCTTTGCAATCGATCGTCGTGCGCGCGCCTTCGAGATCGCAGTCCTTTTCCCGGCCGACCGCGACGATCACGCCGTCGTCGATCACGACCGTGTCCGCGTCGAGAATCGGCTGATCGATGTCGCCCGATAACAGCAGCCCGATGTTCGTTACCGCGACCTTGCCCGACAAGCCTGTCAACGTGTCTGCTGCCATCTGCCTCTCCTTTCGCAACGACTGCCCGGCGCTCACGACGTGCCACAACGTGCACTCGCGCGCCGATGGAAGGAATCACACGCTCAGATAAGCGCGCCTCACTGTTTCGTTCTGTGCGAGTTCGCCGATCGTGCCGCTAAAACGGATCTGCCCTTTTTCGAGCACATACGCGCGGTCGCTGACCAGCTCGGCGAAGTGCAGGTTCTGTTCGGACAACAGAATCGACAGCCCTTCGCGCTTGAGTTCGAGAATCATGTTCGCCATCTGTTCGACGATCACGGGCGCCACGCCTTCGGACGGTTCGTCGAGCAGCACCAGATACGGATTGCCCATCAGCGTGCGCGACACGGTGAGCATCTGCTGTTCGCCGCCGCTCATTTGCCCGCCCGGCCGCTGCGGCATTTCGCCGAGATTGGGAAAGAGGCGGAACAGTTTTTCCGGCGTCCATTGCGGTGCGCCGTCGCGCGGCGGCTGCCGGCCGGTGGCGAGGTTTTCCATCACGGTCAGATCGGCGAACACGCGCCGATCCTCGGGCACGAAGCCCATGCCCATGCGCGCGATCTTGTACGGCGGCAGCGCCGTGATGTTCTGCCCGCGAAACTTCACTTCGCCCTGACGGCGCGGCAGCAGACCCATTACCGCTTTCATCGTGGTGGATTTGCCCGCGCCGTTGCGACCCATCAGCGCGACGACTTCGCCGCGCCCAACTTCGAGGCCGACGTCGAACAGAATATGCGCGCGGCCGTAGAACGCGTTGAGGCCGGAAACTTTCAGCATCGGCTCGCTCGTCATTGCAGCGCTCCTTGTCCCTGATGGCCACCCGCCGCCTCATGCAATGGCGCACGCGGCTGGAAGGTCTTGCCGGTGCCGAAATAGACTTCCTGGACGCGTGGGTCGTTGCGGATCGTGTCGGCGTCGCCCTCGGCGATCAGCTTGCCGCGCGCGAGCACGATCAGGCGATCGGCGTAGGCGAATACGACGTCCATGCTGTGCTCGGTAAACAGCACGCCGATCTTGTGTTCGGTGACGAGGCGTTTGGTCAGCGCCATCAATTCATTGCGCTCCTTCGGCGCCATGCCGGCGGTGGGTTCGTCCATCAGCAGCAGCTTCGGGCGGTTGGCGAGCGCGATCGCGAGTTCGACACGCTTCACGTCGCCATAAGCGAGCACGCCGCACGCACGATTCGCGTCCGCGGCCATGCCCACCTGGTCGAGCAGCGCGAGGGCTTCGTCGGCGTAGCGCGCGCCGGCGGGTTTCCATAGACCGAAGGTTTTGCGTTCGCGCGAGACCAGCGCCATTTGCACGTTCTCGATGACGGTCATTGAATTAAAGGTCGCGGCGATCTGGAACGTGCGGCCCACGCCGAGTCGCCAGATATCGCGTGGACGCATGCCGACCAGTTCTTGACCGTTGAGACGGATCGATCCGGACGAAGGCGGCAACTGTCCGTTGACCATGTTGAAACAGGTCGACTTGCCCGCGCCGTTCGGTCCGAGCAACGCGAGCAATTGGCCGGCTTCGAGATCGAACGAGACATCGTCGACCGCCTTGAGGCCGCCGAACGATTTGGAGAGGCCAGAGACGCGCAGTAAGCTCATAGCCCCTCCTTGATTGCGGCGCGTTGGGAAGGTGAGACGGCGCTCTTGTCCGCGGGATCGGCACTATCGTCGCCGAAACGCTCGCGAATGAAGCCGACGATTCCCTGCGGAAACGCAATCACCAGCAGCAGGATCGCGAAGCCCAGCAGCGCCTGCCAATAGTCGGTCTGGCGCGCGACCGTGTCTTGCAACCACGTGAACACAGCCGCGCCCACGATCGGCCCGGCGAGCGTCTGCAAGCCGCCGAGCAGCACCATCACGAGGCCGTCCACGGAACGACTCACGCTGATTACTTCCGGCGAAATCGTGCCCTTGGAGAAGGCATACAACGATCCGGCAAGCCCGCAGAACAGCGATGCAATCACGAACGCGGCCCATTGCACGCGCTTCACGTCGATGCCGATCGCCTCGGCGCGCAGCACCGAATCGCGCGACGCGCGCATCGCGTAGCCCAGCGGCGAGAACAGCATCTTGCGCAACAGCCACACGCCGATCACGGCGCAGACGAGCGTCACGTAATAAAAGGCCACCGGTGAGGACAGCCAGTTCGACGGCCACAAACCGAGAATACCGTTGCTGCCGCCCGTCACGTCGTCCCACTGGAACACGACCGACCAGACGATCTGCGCGAACGCGAGCGTCAGCATCGCGAGATAGACGCCGGATAGGCGCACGCAGAACCAGCCGAACACCAGCGCGCCGGCCACCGCCAGCAGTGGGCCGAGCAGCAAGGCGGCTTCCATCGGCAGGTTCAGCACCTTGAGGAACAGTGCGGCGCCGTATGCGCCCAAGCCGAAATACGCGGCGTGGCCGAACGAATGCATGCCGCCCGGTCCCATGATGAAGTGCAGGCTCGTCGCGAACAGCACGGCGATGAGGATCTCAACGAGCAACACGGGCATATACGGAAACGCATTCGCCGCCAACGGCGCAAGCACGAGAACGAGCAAAGCGATAGCGGCCAGCCACTTGAGACGCTTGCCCGCAGGACGCAATGGGGTTTCCGGCGCGGCCATGCCGCGCACCGCGGCGCTCGCTCTCCCCAGCAAACCCCACGGCCGCACCACCAGCACCACGGCCATCACGACAAATTCAGCCACCAAGGTAAAGCGGCTCAACGACAGCCCGACGCCGAAGATCGTCACATGGCCAATGCCAATGCACAGCGCCTTGATCTCCGCGATGATCAGCGCGGCGATGAACGCCCCCGGAATCGAGCCCATGCCGCCGACCACCACCACGACGAACGCGTTGCCGATCGTCTCCAGATCCAGCGACAGATTCGCCGACATGCGCGGCCCTTGCAGCGCGCCGCCCAATCCCGCGAGAAACGCACCGACGAAAAACACGCCGGTAAACAGCCACGCCTGATTGATACCGAGCGCGCCGAGCATCTCGCGATCCTGCGTCGCGGCGCGCACGAGCGTGCCCCAACGCGTGCGCGTCAGCCCGTACCAGAGCAACAGCAACACCACCGGCCCGATCACGATCAACGCGATGTCGTAGGTCGGCAACGGATGGCCGAGGAAATCGACCGCGCCGGCCAGATGCGGCGCACGCGGTCCGAACAGGTCTTCCGGACCCCACAGCCACAGCGCCGCATCTCGAAAGATCAGCACCAGCGCAAATGTGGCGAGCAGATGAAACAGCTCGGGCGCCTGATAGATGCGTCGCAGAACCACCATCTCGACCAGCGCGCCCAGCACCGCGACCACCAGCGCCGCCGCCAGCACCGACAGCCAGAAACCGCCCGCGGTATGTCCGAAGCGGCTCGCGATGCTGTACGCGACATAGATGCCGAACATATAGAACGAGCCGTGCGCAAAGTTGACAATGCGCGTCACGCCGAAGATCAGCGACAAACCCGCGGCGACGAGAAACAGCGTCGACGCGTCGGCGAGTCCGTTGACCAGCTGTACCAGCAAATTCGAAAGCATCGCGACCCTTGGCAGTGTGCCGAATAGTGAAGGCGCGGCTTAGGCGCATTCGCCGTTCGGCAGACATTGCAGCGCGTGCGGCACCATGCGCGCACGCGTCAACGGCAGGACAATACAATACGCCCCGAAGAAAGTCCCTTGGGGCGCCGGCGAAAACGCCGAATGCAAACTCCTCAGCGCAAACCGTCTTCGCCCTTGATCTCGCTCACCTGCAAGCCGCCGATGCGCGGCAGCGGCCGCCCCGACGCCGTCACCGCGACGGCCACGACGATTTCGTTGGCACGCGGCGCGTCCGATACGCGCGCCTCGATCGCATCGAAATGGCTGCGCACGAAGGCGGCGTCTTTATGGCCGAGCGGCACGTCGATCGCGGTGCCGAGCGTGCCCATCTTCTTCGCCGACGGCACCAGCGCCGCGCCTTTTTCGACCGCGACCCGCAGCGGCGCGCCGAGCTTGGGATGCAGGATCGCCGCCGCATGTTCCAGTTCGCCCGCCTCGCCGACAATGGCGGCCTTCCCATAGCTTTGCGCCTCGCCCGGCGCGATGCCCAGCGCTTGAACGCACTTGTTGCCGAGCAACGCGCCCAACTCTTCGCCGGCTTCGATCAGCGCGTCGAGTTTGGCTTCGTAACGGCCCGCGTAGGGATTATCGATCACCGCGATCGCGACCGCGCGGCGCGCCGGCGGCTCGACGGCCTGGCCCATTTCAATGCGTGTTTCATCCACTTGCACGACCAGCTTGCGAAGCTTGATTGCCATTTCGCTCTCCGAGTTTCGATGCCCGCTCTGCTTCGTTTCAATGCTTCAGCGCGGCGCGTTATTCAGGCGCCGCTCAGCGCAAACCGTCCTTGCCCACGATCGCCTCTTTAGCGAGGCCGCCGACGCGCGCATGCACGCGCTGCCCCGTGCTCATCACGAGGATGTACACCAGCTCGTCCGCGGCGGGCGCGCCGGGCACGCGCACTTCGATCGCATCGAAATGGCTGCGCACGTAGCTCGCGTTCACGTGTGTGAGCGGCACATCGAGCGCCGTGGACGGTGCGCCGACTTTCTTCGTCGACGGCACGATGGCGTTGGTGGGTACGCCGTTTTTCTCCAGCAACTCGCGCATCGCGTAGCCGCCGGGAACATGCCACAGCGCGCCATGCTCCAATTCGCCGCGCGCGCCGACAATCGCACCCTTGCCGTAGCTCTCGATCGACGCATGCGGCACCGCCATCGCCCCCAGCAGCCGTTGCGCCATATCGAAGCCGATCGGCTTGAGCGCTTCCATGGCGTGCTCGATTTTCGCTTCGTAACGGCCGGCGAACGGGTTCTTCATCACCGCGGCAATCGCGCCGCGCCTGAGCGGCTGCGCGGGCGCGGGGCCGAACTCGTGGAAGATGTCTTCGACGTGCGTCAGCACGCGGCGTATTTCGAACACGGAGCCTCCGTTTTGATTTGCGCGCTCTGCGAGAGCAGACCGCTTGTGTCATGAATGCCGGCAACGCGCACCCGTCCTTGCAGAAAAAGCGCGGCGCCTTCGATCAAGCCCTGGTCGAGCAAACGCTGAGCGGCTTCGACGCCACGCGCCAGCGCGAAATCGATCAGCGGCTGCGGCAACGTCGGCACGTCCACCGTGACGAGCATGTCGCCCAGGTCGCTCTCGTCTTTCAACGACGAAGCCGGACGCCGCAAAATGCCCTCGTGATCCAGATCGACGGCGTTGGCGATGACGGTTGCAGCGGCGTCGGCCGCGGCGGCGTTGCGCGCGAGCACGGTGACGCTGTCGGCGATACCGAGGCTGAAGCTGCGGCCACGCCAGCCGCTCGTCGCGATGCCGCGAACGGCAAGGCTGGCGTCGAGCGTCAGATTGGCGTCGAGTGCGTGATCGTGCGACAGCCGCACAGCCGAGAACGACGCCAGGTCCGCGAACACGCCGACGCGGTATTGCTGCCCTTCGGTCAGATACAGCGCGATGTCGCCGCCGTTGTTGATGAAGGCACGTGAGACGCCTTCACGTGCAAATGCGGTGATCAGTTCATCGGCCACGCTGCCCGCGACCGCGGCCATCGGCGTGATGTAGCACGCGCGGTGAGGCTGGCAGGCCGACCACATACGGCGGGCAACCGGGCCTTGCAGTGCGTTGTCGTGCAGCGCGGCTTGCGATGAAACAGGTTGCTTGAGCTGCTTCAGTTCACCCACGAGTTCCGAAAGCACATCGACAAAGCGCGCCCAGCACGCCTCATACGCGGCTTGCACCGCCTGGGGCGTGCCGTCCGCGCTGAGGATCAGATCGATCGGCCCATGCTGCCAGTGCCAGCGGGTCGCGTCGAGTCGGGTGCGGGTGGGGTTCATCGCTCTGGTCGCATTCGTTTTTGCGTCACGTGTCCTGGAGGCGTCCGCCCGGTCAGCCGAGCATCGGCGGCATGGCGGGCGGCCACGGGTTGTCGGGATTGCGCGCCAGCGTACGGCGCGCGCGCGGCGCGCCTTCCGTATGTTCCGGCCCGTTCGCGAGCACGCTCTCCAACGAACGCACCGCGTCGAGATGACCGCCGAGATCGCGATACGCGTCGTACGTCATGGTGAATTCGATCGGCGCGACGATCGCCGGCGTCGGCACCGTGCCGAACGAACGGTCCGGCATGCGCGCGACATCGACCATCACCGTGATCCCGCCACCCGGCCACACATAAGCCGGCGCGCCGCCGCAGGTCACGTTGACCAGTTTCTGTTTGATCGCGCGCGTGAGCAGCACGGGGTTCTCCGTGGCGCCCGCTCGCAGACTGCCGCCCGCGCCGCCGAGAAACAGCACGGTGGCGAGCGACGGCTCGCAGTTCTCGCCGATCCGCTCGACCGTGCGGCGCACTGTGTCCGGCATCGCCGCGATACGCGGCACGAGGTTCTGATCCAGTTCGTACCACTGCGCGTGTTCGCCGGTGGTCGACACCATCAATAAGCGCATGCCGGGTTTGGCCACGGCGGGGTCGAAGCCCTCGACAATCGCGAGCGGGTCCTGAATGTCGGTGCCGCCCCAGCCGGTGCCCGGATTCGCCACCTGGAAATAGCGGCCCGGCGTCGACTTGCGTCCGCGAATCTTCACACCTGAGCGCGTCATGCCGAGACATCGCCCGGCTTGATGTTCGGTGAGCACGCCGGTGATGTGATCGTCGACGACCACCACTTCGTCGGCGTGACCGAACCATTGCTTCGCGAAGATGCCGATGGTCGCCGAGCCGCAGCCCACCCGCATGCGCTGCTCCTCGACACCGTCGACGATCGGCGCCGCGCCTGCGCGAATCACGAGACTCGCGCCGCCGTCGATGCTCAACTCCACCGCTTCCTTGTTGCCGAGCGCGAGCATCATGTCGCAGGTCACGCGGCCTTCCTTCTTGCTGCCGCCGGTGAGATGATGCACGCCGCCGAGGCTCAGCATCTGCGAGCCGTATTCCGCGGTCGTCACATGGCCGACAATTTCGCCGTGGCAGCGCACGTTGGATTGCTCCGGCCCGAGGAAGCGGTCGGTGTCGATCTTCACCTTGAAACTGCAGTAGCTGAAAATGCCTTCGGTGACGACGGTGATCATGTCGACATCGTCGAGTTTCGAGGCGACGATAAAAGGTGCGGGCTTGTAGTCGGGATAGGTGGAGGAAGCGCCGACGCCGGTCACGAACAACGCCTGCTCGGCAGCGGAGTCGTGCACTTCAGAAGATGCACCAAATTCGATCGCGGCGTTCGCCTCGGACGTTGAAGATGAAGACGCGCGCGACAAAAACACCACCGGGTCGACGCGAATCAGCCGCCCATCCGCGTTCGCATAACGATCGCACGCGCCGGTGCGCCCTTCGGAAATCTGACACAGCACCGGGCACGCATTGCATTCGATCTTGTTCGACGCCATCCGCTCGCTGCGCGGCGCGGCCTTCTCGAGCACGGTCGGACCCGGCGTCGAGGCGGTTTCGCCGTCGACGCTGTCCGCACCGAAATCGACCTTCGTATGTTCTGTCATGGTGGGGTTCCCATACGACGACATTACAATCGGTCCCGCTCCGGCTGACGAATAGTGCCTGTTTGCAGGCACTTTCGCGTGATCCGCCGTTTTCCATGTTGCGGTCACTCACCGTTCGTGTAGTATCCGCTACACCAAACTCGTTAGAAATCTACTCGATCAATTTAGTCTGCGCAACGTATTTACCGGCGTGCGCGCGATTGGTGCAATGCCACATCGCCGCTTTATCGATAGCTTAGTCGCGCTTCAATCTACGCCGAAGTGAATCATCGCGCAGCGCATGCCGCAGCAGTCTTGCGGGCTGTATGATGAAGGCGCGCTCCCGCCTGGCCGGGCGCGGCGCATGCCGTTCCACTTGACGCTAACAAGAGATCCGAGACCGCCATGAGTCCCACCGCCGCCCGCAAGCCGGGCGCTACCGGCATCCGTGCGAAACAGGCGCAGGACACGCGCGCCAAGATTCTGAAAGCGGCCATCAAGGTCTTTGCCAAGCAGGGCTATGCGAGCGGACGCGTGGAAAGTATTTCGAAGGCCGCGCGCTCGCACGACCGCATGATCTACTACTACTTCGGCAGCAAGGAACAGTTGTTCGTCGAAGTTCTCGAAACGATCTATACGCAATTCAACGAGGCGGAAAGCAAACTCGATCTCGATCTGGACGACCCGGTGCACGGACTCGAACAGATGGTCGAATTCGTCTGGCAGTATTACCTCGATCATCCCGAGTTCGTCACGCTGCTCTCCAGCGAGAATCTGCACCAGGGCAAGCACGCAAAAAAATCGCTGAAGCTGAAGGAGATTTCCGGCTACGCGATTTCGGTGGTGCAAAAGCTACTGGACGCGGGGCAGGCACAACACGTTTTTCGTGCGGATGTGAAAGCGCGCGACGTCTATCTGATGATCGCGTCGCTCGGCTACTTCTATAACGCCAATCAGTACACGTTGGGCGCGTTTCTCGGCGAGCCTTTGATGGACAAGGCGTCGCTCGACCATTGGCGGGAGGTTATCAAGGACACGGTGCTGCGCGCGGTGCGGTCGAGCTTGCCGGTGCAGCCGGATGCGACGGCGCTCACGATCGCGTTGAACGAGGCAAGCCAGAATAGCGAGGCATGACCGCTCCGCCGCAAACCGGCGTTACACCTGAAAGTGATCTCTCAATACGCTTACGATTCGTCCGGACGCGTGGCCGTCACCGTAAGGCGATACGCCTCGCGCCATACGCTTATATTCGGCCGGGTCGTCGAGCAGCCGTTGCGTGTTCGAGACGATGTCGGCGTATTCGGTACCCACGAGCTTGACCACCTCGTGCGCGACCGCCTCCGGGCGCTCTGTCTCGCGCCGCAGCACCAGCACCGGTTTGCCGAGCGCGGGCGCCTCTTCCTGCACGCCACCGGAGTCGGTCAGGATCAGATAGGCGCGCTTCATCGCCGCAACGAACGGTAGGTAATCCAGCGGTTCGCACAGCGTGATCCGGGGATGATTGTCGAGATGGGCGTATGCAGTCTCACGCACGTTCGGATTGGGGTGAACAGGATAGAGGACATGAACGTCGGGATTGTTATCGGCGATCGTTTTGATTGCTCGAAGGATGTTCTGAAACGCCAAGCCGAAATTCTCGCGACGGTGCGATGTCACCAGAATCAGCCGGCTATCGCCCTTGAAAGGCGTTGCACCATCGCACTGCGCGGCCACGTCCAGCAAAGCGTCGATGACCGTGTTGCCGGTGACGAACACGCTCGCTGCATCGATGCCTTCTGTGAGGAGATTCTGTTTCGCGGTCTCCGTCGGTGCGAAATGCCAGCGCGCTAGCCGGCTCGCGACCACACGATTCATTTCTTCCGGAAACGGGTTCGACAGATCGCCCGTTCTCAATCCCGCTTCGACATGCCCGACCGGCACGCGCCGGTAAAACGATGCGAGCGCCGCCGTCAGCACGGTAGTCGTGTCGCCCTGCGCAAGCAGCACGTCGGGCTGTTCGGCGGCAAGCACATCGTCGAGCCTGACCATGAGCCGAGAGGTCAGCATGGGTAGCGACTGATTGGGTTGCATGATATCGAGGTCGATATCGGCTTGAATCTCGAACAGACGCAACACCTGGTCGAGCATGCCGCGATGCTGCGCCGTTGCCAGCACGCGGCAGTCCGCCCATTCTTCGCGCTGCAGCTGCTTGACGAGCGGCGCCATTTTCACCGCTTCAGGACGCGTTCCGATGGTGACGATGATCTTACGTTTTTTCACAGCGTTTTCCGGTATTGGACTTGATAAAGGGTAGGCGGCTATAGCCGGTGGCGGCTCTTTGCATGGTCACGCTCTACCGACCAACCGGCAGATCGCGCTTCTGAGCCGCCAAGTCTTCGAGCGCAGCATCGTGTTCAATTGCCTTTCGACCGCGTCCGCATGCGCTCGGGCTTCGGTCAGCAAAGCCGCACAATGTTCGCCTTCGATCTTGTATCTTTCGATGCACGCATGAAGCGAAGCAATCTCCGCAGACAGGGCGCGGCGTTCCTGGCTCGCTTCGGCCATTGTCTGGTCGCGTTCGGTAATTGCTCGTGTTAGTTCGCGGACTGTCTGCTCCCGCTTGCTGAGTGCCTGCTTCAATTCGACGAGTGCTTGATCCCGTTCGGCGAGCGTCTCTTGCAAGTGCTTCAGCTCTGCTTTCTCCGCATCGAGTTCCGCGCATACTTGCTGCAGCGTCTTCTCTGTCGATTCGAGACGCGCAGTCGTGGCAGCACGCTCACTATGAGTTTGAGCAAGCTGCGCCGCGAACTGCTCCTTCTCTGAGGCGTGCTGTTGAGCAATGCTTTGAACGCGCTCTAGCGCGAACGCCTCGTAGGTATCGTCCCCCGCAAAAAAGTTGCGCAGATCGGGCCGAGTGTCTCCGAGCGCCGAGAGCCGTGCGTAGACGACCAATATCTGCTTCCCGTTCCAATAGTTGATATTGACTTTTGCCGCGTCGACGACGCGGCACGCCACCGCAGCGAAACCGGGCACCGGACAGACGGGAATGTTGTCCAGGTCGAACGTGAAGAAATGCTCGGGAATCCGGTCATATTCCTGAAACGGCAGAAGCAGAACCAGAAAGCGCTTCGTATGGTCGGCCAAGCGTGCGACGACATCAAACGGCTGGTCGAAATGTTCAAGCGTATTCGACGAGAAAATGACGTCGTAGTCGTCCAGGTCGTCGAGAGACTGAGCTTTGAAACGCCTGTGCGGAAAAGAGGCCTGGGCCTTCCCGATCGCCACTTCCGAAATATCGACGCCGGTGATGGAGTTCACACCAAGCCATTTGCTTAGTTCGTCTACGCCCTGCCCCTCCGCACAACCCCAATCGCAAATCTTCCATTGCTCGCGCAACACCAGGTCCTTGAACCAGTCAGGCATCAGCTGGGCCGCAAGCGTCGCGAAAAATCGCGTTTGCCCATGTCCGCCGGCAGAGACCCAGTCCGTCGAGAAACGATGGTCCCAGTATTGCTTTGAGTTGATGTCTGTCATACAAGGCCTGTTGGTCTGCGCATTCCATCGAATTCGCGGGCGTTTGCGATGGGTGCAAAAGCGGCTAGTCGACAGTCAGCGTGCTTTCGATGACTTCGCGCCAGCGGTTTTCCCATTCCTTCTTCGCGAACGCGGCCGAGGACTCGAGTCCGTGCGCGGCGAGTCTGGCGAGCTTTATTCGATCGTCAGCCAGTTCTTCGATGGCGGTCGCAAGCTCGATATAGTCCGCCCGGATCAGCTTGCCGTTGTAACCGTCGACGATCAGATTCGGCAATCCGCCGACGTTGGTCGCTATGACCGCGTTATTGGTCGCCAGAGCCTCGATGCAGGACAGTGACGTTCCTTCCGAATACATGGTCGGCACCAGCACGATATGGCTGTCGACATAGGCTTTGTACATGTCCTCCATGTCGTATTCGATCCACGTCACCCTGTGCGGATGACGCGCCATGAATGCTTTTACCGCTTCCGCGTCGCGATCGATCGCCTGGCCGCACAGGACCAGACGAATATCCGAGCGCCGCGAAAACAGCAGATCGAACGCGTTGATAGTCAGATAGAGCCCCCGCGCCTCATAAAGCCGGCGCGGCAGGAGAACGCACAACTCTTCCGCTTCGAAGTTCTTCGGATGGCTCCTGAAAGACTCCAGATCGACATAGTTCGGGACGTACGTCAGCGTGTTGGCGAGCGCCCAATCATAAGTTCGCACCCAGTTGATAAAGTTCGTATCGACACAGACACACTGGTCGCTGTTGCGCAGCGCGCGGAACAGCGTTTCATAACGTGCCCGGTCAAATGTTGCGAGGTTATTGGATGCTCCGTCCCAATGGATGCCGTGGTTGATCGAGATGACCCGCCTGTTTTTACCGAGCGACGCGGCAAGCTCAGTCGGCGACGCGATGATGAGATCGACATCCGCGCAAAATTCGGCGTATTTGCTCGACATCATGTCGAAATCGAAGTTGTCCGCAGCCTTGATCCCGACGACCTTGACGCCTCGAAAATCGCGCTCGAACGGCTCCCGGGCGTTCTGCAACAGACGAACCTCGCACCCCATGCCATGAAGCACGACCGCGAGGTCGTAGACGTAGCGTTCCGCCCCGCCTTTATAGACGGTTTCGCCGTTCCAGTCGTAGAAGTTGACGTTGATGATGTCCACTTTCACCGTGCGCCGCGCGGAAGGGGCCGTCAGCCTCGTCACGTTCCTGGCGTTGACCTGTCTGAGCAACGGCGCGTGAAGCACAGGCCAGGCGTGCGCGCTCGCAACCTCTGCCGACGCCTCCGTGTACGCGGTCGACCACTGGCCGCCGGCCACTGCATCGACGAACTCGATTCCCGAGGCGACGATAATGGCGTGTTCGTATTCCCTGATGGTGCGGGTCGGCGTGCCGATCACCGGCTTGCCCGCGGCCAGATACTCGAACAGCTTCAGCGGCGAAACGGGGTCGGTTTTCTCGCTGACAACGAACGGCACGATGCCGACATCGATCCAGGCGAGATAGTGCTTCAGTTCGGCATACGGTTTCGGGCCGAGGTGAATGAAATTGTCGAACGTCTTCAGACGCGCCATGCGCTCCTGAACCTCGACGCTGTATTGCGGTTCAAAAGCGACGACCGGACCGACGAACAGCAGCACCACGTCGTTGAGCCGCACGATTTCGTCGAGCAAATCGAAATCGAGCAGCTCGGAAATCGCGCCGTGGTAGCCGACAACCCTCCGGTTCGCCACCATCTCGTACAGCTTCGCCGGCACGTCGCATCGCTCCCGCTCGCCGTGAATGAAGTCTTCGGGATACACGCCGTTTTCCAGCACCAGCACATTCGTTACCTTCGCGCGGTTCGCCTCGAGCAGCCGATTCGACGAGAACAGGCAGACGTTCGCTATCTGCAGCAAGACCTCATGGTCGCAACGCATGACGTCGGAATAGTTCGCGAAGATGGTCAGGTCATCCAGAACATCGTAGATCGTCAATGCGGCACGGCAGATCTCGGCGACGTACTTGAAGCCCGGCCAGTGAAGATAGAGCGTGACCGGCTCGTCCTGGAAATAGCCGAGGAAATCCTCGACCATGTTGGACACGTACAGGTTTTTCGACCTGGGCTGGATCACGGGATAAAGGCCGCCGAACTCCAGCATCACGCAAAGATAGCCCGCCTTTGCGAACTCGGCCATGATGTGGTCGGGACGCTGCTTGAGCGAAAGATCGTAGGCAACCGGACACAGCACCACACCCCGGCGGTCGGGATGCGCCGTGAGCAGGCGGCTGATCTGGTGCCTTCTTTGCTTTGAGGGGTCCTTGGCGTAGTTGCCAAAGTATGCGGCCTGGGCGCGCGTATGGGTCTCGTAGTCTTCGCCGGCTACGGGCAAGACGTCATGCATGGGAACGCCGGCAACAGCCGGCGTCTGCGTCTTGCCGCGCGCCGCCAACGCGTAAACCGCGCTCGCAATCCGTCGCATTGGCGCGGTCAGCTTCCACGAACTGCTTTCGAAGACTTCGCTAAGAGCGCCCTGCACCCGCTCGCGCTCGCGAACCTCGAGCACAAGCTCGCTCGATACGCCGTTCAACGAGCGCTTGAGACTATGGATTTCCGACAGCGCGTCCGACAGCCGCTTCGTCAGTGTGTACCGGTCTCTGCGCGCGAGACGCTGCTCCTCTGCAATCTGCTCGAGTTGCGTGATGAGAGCATCCGCGTCGGAGATCGAAGTACTCGGCTTCGCGACCGATGCGAGGGTTTGTCTCCGCGTTACGTTTGGCATTGCTTCCTGTCCGTCCATGGCCAACCTCTCGAGTCGCCGTTAATCCAATTGCTCTTTCTGATGCCGTCAGCGCCTGAGTAGAGGCGTCTCGTCCGTGCGTAATTTTTCTGTGATGTCCGGCAGGAATAGCCCGTATCTATCGCTTTCAACGTAGGAAGAGAAATAGCTGGCGCCCTCGATGTACTCGTAGTACTGCGGCACTGCGGCGGACCGGTCTTCGAGGGCCGCCACGAGCAGATACCGGCCTGTGTTGAGCTGGTTTCTCAGGCGAAACTCAATTTCGAACGCACTGCCGTCGAACTCGAAGTCAATGCCTTTCTCGTCGTGCGTGGTTCGAACGATCAGGTCCGTGCCTTTTGTATCCTTGATGGAGAAAGCCACGCTCAGCGCGCGGCGATCGATGCCTTCAGGAATCTGGACCGCCAGGCGGACAATCATCGGCTCAAATGCGGAAAACACGCTCTGGCGCCGACCGGCCGAATCCAGGACCTGGGCCGACACGATCGACCCAATATGCGTCCCCCAATGGTTGATCGGTTCATCACTGGCAGTTGAGGCAAGCCGCCCCGCGCTTTCCGCGGTCCGATCGATCTGCTTCGCTTCTTCATCACGACCGCTCGCGCTGTCTGCCGACCGACTGGACACTGCGATCACTTCGCTTTCGCCGAGCCCTTCGGACATGAACTGCGTGTATTGCGCGGTAACGGCGAACGCGTTGCCTTCCATCCGAACCCGTCCGCCATCGAGCCAGACGGCGCGCTCGCACAAGGTTCGCACCGAGCCGACGTCATGCGACACGAAAAGAATCGTGACGCCTGATTCCTTGAGTTCCTTGATCTTGTTGAAGCATTTGGCCTGGAAGCGCGCGTCGCCCACGGCAAGAGCTTCGTCGATGATCAAGACCGCAGGCTCGACGTGAATGGCCACGGCAAACGCGAGGCGCACATACATGCCGCTCGAATAAGTCTTGACCGGCTGATCGATGAAATCGCCGATTTCCGCGAACTGCTCGATGCTGGCGAATTTCCGTTCGATCTGCTCAGCGGTCATTCCCAGCATGGCGGCGTTCAGATAAACGTTCTCCCGCCCGGAGAACTCCAGATTGAAACCGGCTCCCAATTCAAGCAGTGCCGCCACGCGACCGTTGATCGCGATATCACCCTGCGTGGGGCGAAGTGTTCCGCAAATTATCTGCAAAAGCGTGGACTTGCCGGAGCCGTTGCGCCCGATGATGCCGACCGTTTCGCCGCGGGTGACCGAGAGCGAGACATCCCGAAGCGCCCAGAATTCCCGCGAATAGCCGGTGCGTTTAGGGAAGACGATATGCTTGAGACGGTCGAGCGGCGTTTCGTAGATGTCGAAACGCTTCGAGGCGCCTGTGACCTGAATCGTGGTTTCAGGCTTGCCGGCTTGATTTATTTCCATGAGCACCGGCATTTACAGAACGTCCGCGAATCCTTCGCGTGTCTTCTGGAACCAGGCCAGACAGCTCCACGCGAAACCGATGCTGCATGACAGATAGATCGCTATCCCCACGAAGTCAGGCAACTCGCCGGCGATCATGACCGCGCGTGCCTGTTCGATGATGAACGTCAGCGGATTGGCCAGAATGAGCGCCCTGAAAGCGGGCGTCAAAGTATCAAGCGCGTAGAAAACCGGCGACAGGAACATCAACAGGGATGAAAGCAGCGTGGTGACATACGTCAGGTCACGCACGTAGACGCCGGTGGCGGCGAACAGCCAACCCAAACCCACGCCGACAAACGCGAGCGGAATGAAGAGCGCGGGCAAAAAGACGATCGTCCATTGAAGCTTTCCGTATACGCATAACGCGAAGACAACCCAAACGGTAAAACTCGTCAGGAAGTGAAATGCCGCCGAGGCGACCGTAATCCACGGCAGGATCTCGAGAGGAAAGACGACCTTCGTCACATAGTTTGCGTTGGTCGTGATAATGGTCGGCGCTCTATTCAGGCACTCCGCGAAGAAATTGAAATGAATCAGGCCCACGGACAGGATCACCGCGAACTGAAAGCTATTGTCGGTTCCTGGCCAGCGCGATTTCAACAGTGTGCCGAAAACAACCGTGTACATGGCGAGCATGATCAACGGCTGAACGATGGACCAGGCCAGTCCCACTACCGACCCGCGATATCGGCTCAATATGTCCCGCCTGGTTAGCGCGACGATAAGCTGGCGTTGCTGCCAGGGCAGTAAAAAGAGGTCACGAAAATGAGCACGGGGATGAGATTCCTCGCGACCGTCGTGTTTATAGGTAAAGCTCATATTGGCAGATCGCCTTGAACAGCGCCGGCTGGTTTAACGGTCAACGAAGAGGCAAACCATGCGGCGTCAAATGAACCTGCCGGGATTGCGCCAGTCGCAGACTGCTCCGTTGCTCTTAAAAATCCTACGGACCAACCGGACTCACGCGAACGAATTTCACTATCTTGAGGTGGTTAAATTCACATCTAAAACGTGCAGAAGATTAATAGCCGAGAGCTCACCGGCATTCGTATTGTCAACGAATTGGGTCGACTTAAATCTTAGAAAATGACCATGCGCAAACAAGAACGTCAGAAATGTTTGCAGGAAAGTTCAATTTCAGTGTGGGAATTTTCTGCAAAAATCGACAGAAGTGGAATGCGACCGAATCCCGCAGTGCGCGGCGTCCAGGTCGAACGCCGCCGGATATCAGGTATCCGTATCACAGCCCATTGCAGGCTGGATGAAATCAGACATCGTCAATGTTTAGAAGCAGCGTGCATTCGCACGCCGCCTGGCACGTCATCTCGATGGCATTGCCTACGGCTGAGCTGCCGCTGCGTCGTCTTCGCGGAACAATTTGTCGGCAAGGTGGAACGCCGAATTGGCCGCCGGCACGCCGCAATAGATCGCGGTTTGCATTAGCACTTCCTTGATCTGCTCGCGCGTCACGCCGTTGTTCTTCGCGGCGCGCAGATGCAGTGCGAGTTCCTCGCTGCGATTGAGCGCGACCATCATCGCGATGGTCAGCAGGCTGCGCGTGTGGCGCGGCAAGCCGTCGCGCGTCCAGATTTCGCCCCACGCATAGCGGGTGATGAAATTCTGAAACTCTTCCGTCAACTCATTGCGGTTCGCAAGCGACCGGTCGACGTGCGCACTGCCCAGCACCGCGCGGCGCACACCGAGGCCGGCTTCATAGCGATCTTCGTCGTTCATTTCTGCTCCGTCAGGAAATCGATCACAGTCTTCGTGAAAGCGTCGGCCTTCTCGATGTTGGAAATGTGCGAGGCGTCCAGTTCCACATAGCGTGCGCCGGGAATCGACTGCGCCAGTTCGCGGCCTTGCGCCGGCGTCGCGGCCAGATCGTGCGTGCCGCTGATCACCAGCGCCGGCACCTTGATGCCGGGCGCTTCGGGGCGCAGGTCGGCCGCGTCGATGGCGTCGCAATTCGACGCGTAGCCTTCCTTGTCGGTATGCACGAACACGTCGCGAATCAGCGCCAATACCACCGGCTCGCGTTCGATATAGTCGGCCGTGAACCAGCGCGGCAGCACGGCATCGGCGAGCGCGAGCATGCCCTCGGTGCGCGCTCTCGCGGCGCGCGGGATCCATACTTCAGGCGAACCGATGCGCGCCGCCGTATTGCACAGCACGACGCGCTCGAACCGGTTGCCATGACGCGCCGCCAACGCAACGCCGGTCAGGCCGCCCATCGAAATTCCGCAGAAATGCGCGCGAGCGATCTTCAGCGTATCCATCAGGCCGAGCACGTCGCCGCTCAGCTGTTCGATCGTGTAGGGGCCCTTCGGCGCTTCCGAGTGGCCATGGCCGCGCGTGTCGTAGCGCAGCACGCGAAAGTGTTTCGACAGCGCCGCGACTTGCGGCGCCCACATGGACAGATCCGTGCCGAGCGAATTCGACAACACGATCCACGGCGCGTTGCCGTGACGGTTGCCGTCGATTCGATAGTGAAGCTCGGTGCCGTTGACTGCGGCGTAAGGCATGCCGGTTACTCCCTGGAATGGTCGCGCTGCGAGCGCGTGGTGTGAAGTGCCAGCGCGGCGTCCACATAAGCGTGCGCCTGGCCGACGTATTGAGCCGGATCGAGCAGTTGCTTCAGACGCTCGAGCGGAAGATGGGCGGTGACGGCCGGGTCCGCGGCGAGCACATCGAACAGCGTCTGGCCGTCGCGGATCGCGGCCTTCGAGGCGCGCTCCACCAGATGATGCGCATCGAGCCGGCCGATGCTGTCGCCGAGCGCGAGCATCACAGCTTCACCGAGAATCAGGCCGTGCGTGACGTCGAGATTCGCCGCGAGGCGCGGCACGTTGACGTTCAGTCCGGCGGCGATCTGTTCGATGTTGGCGAGCGCGCCGCCCGCGAGACGCGCGAGATCCGGCAGCGCGTCCCACTCGGCTTGCCAGCCGCCGAGCGCGCGTTCGTGCTCCTGCACCATGCCGGCGAATACCGTGGCGACCAGCCCCGGCGCGCGCACGGCGGCCGTCAGCACGGCCGCGCAGCCGACCGGATTGCGCTTGTGCGGCATGGTCGACGAGCCGCCTTTGCCGGCCGCGGCCGGTTCAGCGAGTTCGTCGATTTCGGTTTGCATCTGCAGCGAGATGTCGCGCGCGATTTTGCCGAGCGTGCCGATCAGCATGCCGAACAGCGCCGCCGTTTCAGCAATGCGATCGCGCTGCGTGTGCCACGGCAGCGTCGGCACGGTAAGGCCGAGTTCTTTTGCGAGCGATTGCGTGACTTGCGGCGCGGCATCGCGCAGGCTCGCCAGCGTGCCCGCCGCGCCGCCGAATTGCAGCACCAGCACGCGAGCGCGCAACGCATCGAGCCGCTCGCGATGGCGCAGCAGCGCGTCGAGCCATTGCGCGAATTTCAGACCGAGCGTGATGGGCAGCGCCTGCTGCAACCAGGTGCGGCCGATCATCGGCGTGGCGCGATGCGTGGCCGCGAGTTTCGCCACGGCGTCGCAGGTTGATTGCAGGCTGCTGTCGAGCAGATCGAAGGTGTCGCGCAGTTGCAGCACCGTCGCGGTGTCGATGATGTCCTGGCTCGTGGCGCCCCAGTGCACGTATTTCGATGCTTCGGCGTCGGCGGCCTTGACGCGCGCGGTGAGTTGCTTGACGAGCGGAATCGCGAGATTGCCACCGAGCGCGGCGTCGCGTGCGAGTGCGTCGGCGTCGAGTTGGTCGGCCTGGCAAGCGGCTTCGATCGCGGGCACCGCCGTTTGAGGAATCACTTGATGCGCGGCCGAAGCGCGCGCAAGCGCCGCTTCCACGTCGAGCATCCGTTGCAGCGTGGCGCGCGGCGCCCAGATGTCGTTCATCGGCTGCGTGCCGCAAAGAAGTCCGGTGAGACGGGCGCTGGAGTCGAGCATGGTGACGTGGATGATCGAGGGTATCGGTGTGAGTTTACGCCGCGCGGCGCCAGCATGCAGGCCAGCGTCGTCGCGGCGCGTGGCGGGGCGTTAAGCCGCGTTCGCCGCCTGCGTGCCGTCGATCAGCGGCACACCGGTCAGCTTGTGCAATGCATCGAAATCGATGTCCGAGAAAATCTCGCGCACCACGAGGCCCTGGTCGGTCACATCGATCATCGCCAGATCCGTATAGATGCGGTCGACGCAACCCACGCCCGTCACCGGGTAAGAGCATTCAGCGGCGATCTTGCTTTCGCCCTGCTTGGTGAGGTGTTCCATCATCACATACACCTGCTTCGCGCCGATCGCCAGATCCATCGCGCCGCCGACTGCCGGAATCGCGTCGGGCGCACCGGTGTGCCAGTTTGCCAGATCGCCCCTGGCCGACACCTGGAAGGCGCCGAGCACGCAGAAGTCCAGATGGCCGCCGCGCATCATCGCGAACGAATCCGCGTGGTGGAAGTACGCGCCGCCTGTGAGCAACGTGACGTGCTGCTTGCCGGCGTTGATCAGTTCGTCGTCTTCCTCGCCTTTGGCGGGCGCCGGGCCCATGCCGAGCAGGCCGTTTTCGCTATGCAGGAAGATTTCCTTGTCGGCCGCCAGGTGGTTGGCCACCAGCGTCGGCACGCCGATGCCGAGGTTCACATACGCGCCTTCGGGGATATCCAGCGCAACGCGCTTGGCCATTTCATCGCGGGTCAGTTTTTTCATGTCGGTCTCCGAATCAGGCGGCAGCGTCGTGAGGATTGGGCATCGGGGCGTGGGCCGCTTGCGGCACTTCGATCACGCGCTGCACGAAAATGCCGGGCGTCACGATGTTTTCCGGATCGAGCTCGCCGAGCGGCACGACTTGCGACACCTGCACGATCGCGGTTTTCGCCGCACTGGCCATGATCGGTCCAAAATTCCGAGCCGTCTTGCGATACGTGAGATTGCCCCAGCGATCGCCCTTGTACGCCTTGATCAGCGCGAAGTCCGCATGCAGCGGCGCTTCCAGCACGTAG
The DNA here is from genome assembly GCF_046028095.1 of Paraburkholderia phytofirmans. Classification (GTDB taxonomy): domain Bacteria; phylum Pseudomonadota; class Gammaproteobacteria; order Burkholderiales; family Burkholderiaceae; genus Paraburkholderia; species Paraburkholderia phytofirmans_A. The sequence goes on along the minus strand of NZ_JAQQDJ010000003.1, from coordinate 200,013 downwards.
TGCCGGCCGTCGATCAAACGCGTTTCCTTGCCTTCGGCGAGCTTGGTGCCATAGCCGGTCGGCGTGAAGAAGCCGCCAATGCCCGCACCCGCCGCGCGAATGCGCTCCGCCAGATTGCCCTGCGGCACCAGTTCGAGTTCGAGTTCTCCCGCGCGATACAACGCGTCGAACACATACGAATCGCTTTGGCGTGGAAACGAGCAGATGATCTTGCGCACGCGCTTGGCTTTGAGCAGCGCGGCGAGGCCGATGTCGCCGTTACCGGCATTGTTGTTGACGATGGTGAGTTCACGCGCGCCCTGTTCGATCAGCGCGTCGATCAGCTCCGACGGCATGCCGGCCGTGCCGAAGCCGCCGATCATGACGGTCGCGCCGTCGTTGACATCGGCGACCGCCGATTGAAGTGACTCGAAAATCTTGTTGATCATGTCGAATTTCCTTTGAGGGCGCTGCGTGCCGTCAGACTTGCTGCCATGCGGGCAGGGCTTGAGCGGGACGGTCTCCGGCCAATGCTGGCGGCGGCTCGCCAAGTGCGATGCGGGCTGGCGCCGTTGGTTTGCTCGCTCCAAATTTGTTCGTTATATGAACATGGATTCGTTTAGCGAACGCTGAGGCGATTATGGTAGTCCTTCGTCCACGTTGTCAAGGCAGGGAATTCCCCTTAATCATAGATTCTCGCTGCATGGGATGCCGGTTTGTTGTTGCCGTTGGCTGGTCAAAGCGGAGAATCACACTATCCAGACGTGAGATTGTTGGGCTAACCTCTATCTACATATCAAATACGCCATCCAAGCCGCAGGTCGTCGAGCATGTCTGAAACAAATCTGGATCTGAACCTGATCCCCTTCCTCGTCGCGATGGAAGACACGCGCAATGTCAGTCGCGCGGCCGAGCAGCTCGGCGTCAGCCAGCCACGCGTGAGCACTGCGCTGGGCAAGTTGCGCGAGTACTTCGACGATCCGCTGTTCGTGCGCACGTCCAAAGGCATGGAGCCGACGCCGCGCGCGCTCGCCATCCTGCCCGCCGCGCGCGACGCGCTCCTGCGCATCGAGAAAGGCATGCTCGACGTGCAGGAATTCGATCCGGCCACCAGCACCCATACGTTCTCGATCGCGCTCTCCGACGTCGGCGAGATCGTGTTTCTGCCGCGGCTTCTGCAACTGTTCGCCGAACGCGCGCCATTTGCGAATCTGCGCTCGGTGACGGTCTCGCCGTCGCAGGTGGAACGCGGGCTCGAATCGGGCGACGTCGATCTGGCCATCGGCTATTTCCCTGATCTGGCGGGCAATAACTTCTTCCAGCAACGGCTCTTCAGCCATCGCTTCATCTGCCTGATGCGCACGGGCCATCCATTGTCGAAGGCGCCACTCACGCTGGCTCAGTATGTCGCATCGGGTCATGCGGTCGTGCGTTCTGAGGGACGCAGCCAGGAAGTGCTCGAGCAATACCTGGAAAAGAAACGCATCAAACGACGCGCCGTGCTCGAAACGCCTCACTTCATGAGCCTGCCGTTCATCCTCGCGCGCACCGATCTGCTGGCGACCGTGCCGCATGCGATCGGCTTCGCGTACGTGTCGGAGCATGCGTCGATCACGCTGGTCGAGCCGCCGCTGCCGTTGCCGCATTTCGATCTGCGCCAGCATTGGCATCGCAAGTTTCATAACGATCCGCGCGGCAGTTGGCTGCGTAGCGTGGTCGCCGAACTGTTCAACGACGCGATGGACGAATGGCCCAAATGAGCGGCGCCCTGACAGCACAAAGGGACATCAGCACGACACGTTGCAAAACATGGAACAATGACCGCACTTATTGAACCCGCGCGCTCCGTACAGCGTCGACGCGCGATCCCGTAGGAGCGACGGATGACCAGTAGCAAGGCGAAGAAAACCAAACCCATAACCGCAACGGAGCGCCCGAGCCGCGAGGAAGCTGAAGCAGCGGTTCGCGTGCTGCTGCGTTGGGCCGGCGACGATCCGGCGCGTGAAGGCCTGATCGATACACCGGCGCGCGTGGTGCGTTCATACGAGGAGTTTTACGCGGGCTACCAGGTCGACCCGCGCGAGATCCTCGCTCGCACCTTCTCCGAAGTGGACGGCTACGACGAAATGATCGTGCTGAAAGACATCCGCTTCGAAAGCTACTGCGAACATCACATGGTGCCGATCATCGGACGCGCGCATGTTGCGTATCTGCCGGAGCATCGCGTGGTCGGCATCTCCAAGCTGGCGCGTCTGGTCGATGCGTTCGCCAAACGCTTGCAGATCCAGGAAAAGATGACGGTGCAGATCGCCGACACCTTGAACGAAGTGTTGCAACCGGCAGGCGTCGGCGTGATTCTCGAAGCCGCGCATCAATGCATGTCGACGCGCGGCGTGCACAAGGCCGGCGTGACGATGGTCACCTCGCGCATGCTCGGCACGTTCCGCACGGATCCGTCGACACGTCGCGAGTTTCTGTCGATCGTCGGCAATCCGGGCGTGGTGGCGGTCGCCAATACCTAAGTACCTGGGTACCCAGGTTGAGCGCAAGCGGGGCATGCCTGCCTCATGCCGCGCTCCGCCTCATGCGCAGCTGGCCGAAAGTGGCCAGCAACACAGCGCCCAGCACGCACGCGACACCGGCCAGTTGCGCCGGGCTGACCGACTCGCCCAACACGATCGCGGCCAACGCCACCGCGCTCACCGGCACGAGCGCGGTCATCAAGCCCGCTTCCGCGCCGCTAATTCGAGCGGCGCCCGCATACCAGAGCACAAAGCCGATCACGGTCGGCACCAGCGCGTAATACAGCACACCGCCGAATGCGCTCGGATCGACCGGCAAGGCCCACGGCTTTTCGAAACACGCCGGCACGAGCGCCACCGCGAAACCGATGCCGCACATCAGCGCCGACAGCGGCAACGGCGCCACTGCCGTGCGCAGCTTGCGGTTGAGCAGAATGAACAACGCCTCGCAGACGATCGCGAGAAACACCAGCGCGTTGCCCGCCAGCGAACTCGCCGCATGCGGCGCGCTGAATTCACCGGGATGCACGGTGCACACGAGCACGCCCGCCGTCGCCAGCAGGATCGCGCCGATCAACGCGGGCGCGGGGCGCTCGCCGAGCGCCAGCATGGCGACGCCGGCCGATACGGCGGGCAAGGTGCCGGCAATCACGCCGGCATCGGCAGCCGAGGCGAGTTTCATCCCGCTGATCAGCAGCACGGTGTAGCCGACACTCCCCGCGCCCGCCTGGGCGATCACGAGCAGCGTATCGCGCCGGTCCAGACGCGGCCAGCGTACGCCTCGCCAGCGCATCGCCAGCACGAAAAGAGGAAAGGCAATCGCGAAGCGCAACGCGGTCGCGCTGAACGGCGGCAGTCCGGCCGCGATCGATTTGCTGACGACCACCGTGCTGCCGACGCCGATCATCGCCAGCGCGCAATAAAGATATCCGGCATACCGCGAGTTCATGGTGCTGTCCTGTTGGTTGATCGAGCACGCAGAGTAAAGGCGCGACGAGCGGCGGTCTTGAACGAAATTGCAAAGCCGGGGCAAGTCAACAAGCGAGTCAATGAACCAGGTCAGGCAACTGACGATGACGCCGTCAATGCTGGCCCGGCGCCGAATCCATCGAGTATCCTGAGCGAACGGAACACCGCTCGCATCAGCGCCAGCCAGCAACCGCTCGGGTACACGCTTTGCAACCGCCCGAAGAAAAGCCCTCGAAGCACGCCGGCTCAACCGCAAAAACAGGAGCTCCTCAATTGGTAGAATTTCCGTCTTCGGCGGTGTCGACCTGGGGTGGCGCGGTCGTATTCCTCAACGTACTGTTGACGCGCCTCGGCGTGCCGATCCCCGCGGTGCCCGTGCTGCTGTTCGCGGGCTCCGCGATTGCCGCCGGCACGCTGTCGTTCTGGCCGGTCCTCGGCGCGGCCGTGCTCGCCGCGCTGATGGGCGACGGCGCATGGTTCACGGCGGGCCGCCTCTATGGCCGCAAGCTGATCGCCGCTCTAAGCCGGATCTCCCCCGTGGTCGATTCCAAAGTGGACAAGGCGCGCGCGCTGTTCGAGCGCTTCGGCGTGCCGCTCGTGTCGATCTCGAAGTTCGTCCCCGGACTCGCGCTCATTACCCCGCCGCTGATGGGCACGACCGCCGTCGACGCCCGCATCTACGCAGCCTGGGATTTTGCCGGCGCCCTCGCGTGGGCGGCCTTCTGGCTGCTCGGCGGCGCCGCGGCGGAACGGCAACTGCATATGCTGCTCGAATTCGTCAAGGCCCGTGGCGGCACTGTCATCGACATTTTGCTGGCCACCGCGCTTCTCTATCTGGCCTTCCGTCTGCAGCAACGACGCCGCGAACGCCGCCGTTTCCGGGAAGCCGCGGCGGCACAGGCGGCCGCCGGCGGCTGGCGCCGCCTCGCGCCGCCGCCCAAGGTGCTCGATGCCCGTCCGCAAGGGCCCTCGCTCGAAGCGCCGTCGCGCATTCCCGGCGCGCTCGCGCTCGATCCGCACTCGCTGGAGCAGATCGACGGAGCGCTGCGGGCGCACGACACGGTGATCTACTGCATTTGCCCGGACAGCGCGACCGCGGTCGAAATCACGCAGCGCATGCGTCACAACGGCTACACGCGGATTCGCGCACTACGGGGCGGCCTCGATGCCTGGCAGCGGCGGGGCTTTCCCGTCGAACCCCTCGCATTAACCGACGATCCGAGCACCGGCAACCGCGCGGCGGCATCGCGCGGCGAAGCGCGCGGGGCGATCACGTTGCGGGGCTTCGCGCCGCGCAGCACGCAAGGCACTTGAGCCGCGCCAGCCGCGGTTCGGCCTGGGCAACGCTTACGTCGGCGAATGCTGGGTCATTGGGCGCTCGGCCCGCGTGGCCGAACTGACGCGATTGCGACCGGCCGCCTTGGCGGCGTAAAGCTGCCGGTCGGCGGCGGCCAGCAGATCCAGCGCGTTGGCGCCCGCGGCGGGCATACAGGTCGCGCAACCAACGCTTACGGTCACCTCGACGATCGCGCCGTCGCTGCGGATCCCGTCCTGGCTCTGCACCTTGCGGCGAATCTTCTCCGCCACAGCGAGCGCGCCCTCGGCCGGCGTGTCCGGCAAGATCACGGCGAACTCCTCGCCGCCGTAACGCGCCACCACGTCGACCGCGCGCCGCACTGTCGCCGCGATGCATTCGGCGACCGCGCTCAAAGCCTCGTCGCCGCTCGCGTGGCCATACGTGTCGTTGAATTGCTTGAAGTGATCGATGTCGATGAACAGCGCCGAAAGCGGTTGCCCCGTGCGCCGCGCGCGCCGCCATTCTTCGTCGAGCCGGGTGTCCAGCACGCGGCGGTTGCTGAGGCCGGTGAGCGGGTCGGTTGCGGCGAGACGAACCAGCGCCGCCTGCGCGCGCAGCTTGTCGCGCAACGCGAACGACAGCAGCCACGAGACCAGCACGAAAGCCACGCCGAATGTCAGTGTCAACGCGCCGACAATGCGGCTGCGGCGCCACCACGGCGCCAGCACTTCGTCCACGGCGGGCGCGACCACTGCGATCAACGGCGTGCCGGGCACGCGCGCGTAGGTGTACATGCGCCGCACGCCATCCACGGCCGAAACCGCCGCATACGTGCCCGCGTCATGCGCGGCCATCACCAGGAACGTCGGCGACTTCGCGATGCTCGAGCCGATATCGCGCGGCGAAGCCGGCTTGCGCGCGAGCAAGGTGCCGTCGTCCATCACGACGAATACCGAACCCAGCCGGCCGGTGTCGATCCGGTCCAGCAGGTGCTGAAAATATTCGATGCGAATGGCCAGCAGCGCGACACCGGCAAAGGTGCCGTCGGGTTGATCGATGCGCCGTGTCAGGCCGATGGATAGTTTGCCGTCACGCAGCCGCGAGCGGAACGGATGCGAGAAATACAGGCCCACGGCAGGGCTGCGTTGATGGGCCAGAAAATAGTCGCGGTCGGCAAGGCGAACCGCGGCATTCACGTCGCCTCTCTGCGAGGCGATCACCCGCCCGTCCCGGCCGATCACATAGGCGCCGCCCAGGTAGGCCGCGGTGGTCGCGCGGTCGAACAGCATCGAGCGTTGCACGCCGGCGGGCAGCGTCCAGGCGGACTGGTTGCGCGCCCCGTCCACCATGGCCTGCAATGACAGATCGTAGAGTTCGACGTTGCGTGCGAGATCGCTGGAAATGAGCGCAACGAGGTTTTGCGAAGTCTCGCGCGCGTGGTCGAGCGCATCGGCGTGGCCGGTGCTGAGCGTCAGCAGTGTCAAGCCTGCCATGGACACGGCCACCAGCGTGCCGGCGAGCCCCGCAAAAAACGGGTGATTGCCTATGTATCGCGATACGCCGGCGCCATAAGCGCGCAACCTTTTGCGCCAGCGCCGACGCAGCGAAAGCGTTTGATGTGCCACGTGCGCATCACCTCCTTCGCAGACGGCCCGCACGTACCATGCCTGCGCGGGCGCGCGGCCAATGCTGTTATCCGGATGTTATTCGTGACGTTGCGTTCGCGGCTGCGCCACGAAGATGCGCACCGTATCACAGTTTGCGCAGCAGTCCGGCCGCCGAACGCATCCGGCGTTTGCGCTCCTTGCCGAGCCAGTGAAGCGCCGCTTCGGGGTCGCCGGCGCCCGCAAGCAAGGCCGCATTGTCGCGCAGCAACATCTCACTTGCGACCACATCGTTCAGCGTACCGAAACGTTTCTGGATCTGCTTCAAACGTTTGAGGGTGCGTTTGCGGCCGCCCTTCAGAATGGGTTCGAAAAACTCCAGCAGATAGCGCAGTTTCTTGCCCGCCTTCCTAACATTGTGAAAGGCGACGTAGTTGGAGCGCTTCGCGCGGCGCGCGCGTTTCATCCGCTTCTTCAACGAACGCTCTGAAGCGGCCACGCGTTGCTCGGCGAATTTCCGCAGCGGCATGCGTTCATGTGCGGTATTCAGTTCTTTGGACGCACTGGATAAAGCTTCGCGCAGCAGATGCTTGACGTCGGCGTTCGAGAGCGTTTCGCGGCTTGTCGTCAGCGCGGCGCCACGAGCGTCTTGCAGTTTGGGCGCTATTTCGCCGGTGCCGCTGCGTGCGCCGTTATCGTCGCGTATCAGCAATTCGATCAGGATGTCCCAGTCGCGCGTTTTGCCGGCAGCCGTGGCCAGATACTTATATAGCGCACGTTGCCGGGTGTTCTCGCCTTTTTCGAGCAACGGCTCGAAGGCCCACCACAACGAACGCAAACGCCGCAGCGAGACGCGCAATTTGTGCAGCGCTTCCGGCGACGGGTCTTCACGTACCGCGTTGGCGTATTCGATCGCGTGATCGACGAGGGGCGCCGCATACGACGAGAAGGCCTCTTGCGCGGAGCGCGCTTTGACCGCCGGCTCACTGCCGGCGGATCGTTTTTCGTCCTTCGGATTATCGCGCTTCATTGAAGCCCCTTGAGAACACCCTATGGACAGCCTAGCAAAAAAAGCGCCCACCAAAAATCGACGCGCGATCATTGTGTCGCTTTGGCGGCCCGCACGCATGATCTAACGCAAGCTTCGCCCGCCTCGTGACGGCTCGCGTTCAGCAGTCTTTTTCGGACATCTGAGCATCCGTATCCGACAACCCGTAAGCCGTACTCCGAAGCAACGCGCCGCCAGCAGCCACGCGCCTCCTCGCGCGCCACGACGGCGCGCCGCCGCGTCACGCCACTGTCATCATTACGACACACACGCCCCGCAGGATCGGAAACTCGCGACAAACTTTTGGGGCTCACGTCATGCCGGAACTTTCGTATCCACAGCCAGGCACTGCTGCCGGAAAGGGGCGCAACATCAGCCTCATCATCTTCCTCGCAGTGATTCTGGTGGGCGCGGTGTATTGCGCTGTGCACTTATTGGACGACTTGCAACCCGTTCGCGAAAGCTCGGTTCTGCCTTACCTGCTACTCGGCATTGCACTGTTGATCGCGCTGGGCTTTGAGTTCGTCAACGGCTTTCACGACACGGCCAATGCAGTCGCGACCGTGATCTACACGCATTCGCTCGCACCGAACTTTGCCGTGGTGTGGTCGGGCAGCTGGAATTTTCTCGGCGTGTTGACGTCGAGCGGCGCGGTCGCTTTCGGCGTACTGCAACTGCTGCCGGTCGAACTGATCTTGCAGGTGGGCAGCAGCGCCGGTTTCGCGATGGTCTTCGCCTTGCTGATCGCCGCGATCATCTGGAATCTCGGCACATGGTGGTTCGGACTGCCGTCGTCGAGCTCGCACACGCTGATCGGGTCGATTATCGGCGTCGGCCTGATGAACCAGTTGATGCACGGCACCGACGGCACGAGCGGCGTGGACTGGAATCAGGCGCTCGGCGTGGGCAAATCGTTGCTGCTTTCGCCGCTGGTCGGTTTTCTCGCAGCGGGTTTGTTGCTGCTGATCCTGAAAGCCGTGGTGCGCATTCCCGCGCTGTATGCCGAACCGAAGGGCAAGGAGCCGCCGCCGTTCTGGATCCGCTGCCTGCTGATCCTGACCTGCACGGGCGTCTCGTTCGCGCACGGTTCGAACGACGGCCAGAAGGGCATGGGCCTCATCATGCTGATCCTGATCGGCACGGTGCCGACCGCCTACGCGCTGAACAAGGCGGTCACGCCGACGGAAACGCAAACCTTCCTCGCCGTCGCGCATGAAACTTCCGCAACGCTCGCCAAATACACCCAGGGCGCCACGCCCTCGGCCAATCCGCGTGCGGATGTCGAAGCGTACGTGCGCACACATCAGTTGACGCCCGCTACCGTGCCGGCCTTGCAGCAACTGACCGACATCATCGCCGGCCAGGTCGGCTCGTCGGGCTCGATGGCCGCGGTGCCGCAAGGCATCGTCGATAACGTGCGCAACAACATGTACGTGGCCTCCGAAGCGATTCGCCTGATGGCCAAAAACAAGCAACCGGCATTCTCGCCGGAGGACGCCAAAACGATCGGCAACTTCAAGGCGCAAACCGATCACGCCACCAAATTCATTCCGACGTGGGTCAAGGTCGCGGTGGCGATCGCGCTCGGTCTCGGCACGATGGTGGGATGGAAGCGCATCGTCGTGACGGTCGGCGAGAAGATCGGCAAGCAGCATCTGACATACGGACAGGGTGCATCGGCTGAATTGGTGGCGATGCTCACGATCGGCGCCGCCGACATGTACGGCCTCCCGGTCTCGACGACGCACGTGCTTTCTTCGGGCGTGGCGGGCACGATGGCCGCCAACGGTTCCGGCCTGCAATGGGGCACGGTGCGCAGCCTGATCCTCGCCTGGGTGCTGACGTTGCCGGTTTCGATCGCGCTGGCAGCCGGCTTGTATTGGGTGTTCCGGGCGGTGTTTTAATCCTGCGCGGCGGCCGGTTCCTGAACCGGTCGCCGCCCCGCAAGAGGCATGAAAAAGCGCGGCTCGTGGCCGCGCTTTTTCTTTTCATCGACCGGTACGCTGGTCGATCAATACAGTTCAGGCACGATCATCGACGGCGGCACCGGCTGGCGGCTGTATTCGTCGTGATAGACACGCGCGGGCAATTCGATAGTCGAATGCTCGATCTCGTGATACGGCACCTGGCTCAGCAAATGGTGGATGCAGTTCAGGCGCGCGCGCTTCTTGTCGACCGCCTGCACGACCCACCACGGCGCTTCAGGAATATGCGAGCGCTGCAACATCACTTCCTTGGCCTGCGTATAGGCCTCCCAGCGACGCCGGCTTTCCAGGTCCATGGGACTCAGCTTCCACTGCTTCAGCGGGTCGTGAATGCGGTTCTGAAAGCGGATCTCCTGCTCTTCGTCGGTAATCGAGAACCAGTATTTGAGAATCTGCACGCCGCTGCGCGCCAGCATCTTTTCGAATTCGGGCACGGAGCGGAAGAACTCTTCGTACTCTTCGTCGCTGCAAAAATTCATCACGCGCTCGACGCCCGCGCGGTTGTACCAGCTGCGATCGAACAGCACCATTTCGCCGCCGGCCGGCAGATGCGACACGTAGCGCTGGAAATACCATTGCGTGCGTTCGCGGTTGTTCGGCGCCGGCAGCGCCGCCACGCGGCACACCCGCGGATTGAGCCGTTGCGTGATGCGTTTGATCGCGCCGCCCTTGCCGGCCGCATCGCGCCCCTCGAAAATCACCACCAGCCGATGGCCGGTCTGCACGATCCAATCCTGCAGTTTGACGAGTTCGCCCTGCAACCGGAACAGCTCGCGGAAGTACATCTTGCGCGCCTCGCGATGCTCGGGCGTGAAGCCCTCCGCGCCGTCGATGATGCGGTCGTCGACCTCCATTTCGAGTTCTTCGTCGTAGGCGTCGATCAGGTCCTCTTCGAAACGGCGCTGCCGCTCTGCCATCAATTCAGCCTCGGGTCTCGGATCCTGCTCTTTCATTGCGGCTCTCCTGGCAACGGAAATGGTTAGGCGCGCGGCGGCAAACGCGACGCGGACGCGTTCGATTATCGAAGCGTCAGGTGTCAGCCGTGTTACCACTGCGGCTCTGCGCCCTGTCGACGCCCATGATAGCGAGTTTCGCCCGGCCGCCCGGCGCTAGCGCAGCGGTTTCGCGAAGCTGAGTTCGTGGCCGTCCGGATCGGTGATGTGGAAATAGCGCTCGCCCCACGGCGCATCGGACGGTTCGAGCGACGGTTTTAGCCCCGCCGCCAGCGCTTTGCGATAAAGCGCGTCGACGTCGGAGACATAGATGATCACGCGGCCCCACCAGGCGACCGGCGCGCGCGTATCGACGATCAGGTTCAGATACGAACCGCCGAACGCAAACGATGTAAAAGCCTCCTGCGGACCGCCGAATTTCATCGGAAACCCGAGCGCTTCATAAAACAGCACGGCGCGTGGCATGTCGCGAGTGGCAAGCGTGATGGCGCTGATCGATTCGATTTGCGGCTCCGTCGGCCCACTCGACGAGGCTGATGTGGCGGGTGAGTTCATGGCGGCTCTCTCCTTGGCATGGCGGACGTGTTATGTGCTCAGCACGGTGCGTGCCGTGGCTGTGGCGCCCGCTCTGGCTTGCTAGCTGGCTTCGGAAAGTGTCTCACAGCGCGCGCCGCCGCGGCACGCCTCGCGGCCACTTGAAAACCTTCGCGACGCCCCGCATCTCGCATTCCGTTTATCCGGAGCATCGCCATGGGAAGCCGCCCACGCTTCGTCGATGACCTGTCGCGCGCCGCATCAGACGCCCCCGGGCCCGAGACACTCAATCCTTTTTCCGACGACGCCCTGCTCGACGCCTATTCCCGCACCGTGATCGGCGCTCTGGAACGCGTTCAGCAAGCCGTCGCCTTCATTGCCGTCGAACGGCGCCTGCCCGGCGAGCCGTCTGGCCGCGGCCGCGGTTCGCGCGGCGGCACCGGCTCGGGCTTTCTGTTCACGCCCGACGGTTATCTGCTCACCAATAGTCACGTCGTGCACGGCGCCACCCACATTACCGTGACGCTCGCCGACGGCGCGAAATTCGACGCCGATCTGGTCGGCGACGATCCCGGCAGCGATCTGGCCGTTCTGCGGATCGGCTCGCCGGAGCCGCTGCCGCATGTCGAACTCGGCGAGTCGTCGAAGCTGCGCGTCGGGCAGATCGCGATTGCGGTCGGCAATCCGCTCGGCCTCGCGCAAACGGTCACGACCGGTGTAGTGTCGGCGCTCGGCCGCTCGCTGCGTTCGAATTCGGGCCGCATGATCTACGACGTGATCCAGACCGACGCCGCGCTCAATCCCGGCAATTCGGGTGGTCCGCTAATCAATTCGGCGGGCCAGGTGATCGGCGTGAATACCGCGATCATTCCCGGCGCGCAGGCCATCTGCTTTGCCACCGCAATCGACACCGCCAAGTGGGTCATCATGCAGATCTTCGCGCATGGCCGCGTGCGGCGCGCTTATATCGGCGTGGCGGGCACCACCAGGCCACTGTCACGCCGTGTGCAGCGCTATTTCGGCTTGAACTCGGAAAGCGGCGTGCATGTCATGGAGATCGTCAAAGGCAGCCCGGCCGCGCTCGGCGGTCTGCGCACCGACGATACGATTATCGCGATCGATACGCAGGCCGTGCAGGACGTGGACAGTTTGCAGCGCACGCTCGACGCATCGCGGATCGACAGACCGGTCAATGTGACGGTGTTGCGCGGCGCGCAGCGGCTCGAATTGACGTTGACGCCGGTCGAACAGGCTAGCTGAAACGACAGCGGCATGCATGTTTCGGGAGCACAAAAAAGCCTCGCGTTCGAACGAACGCGAGGCTTTCTATTAGAAAGCGGCGCATCTCATCTCCAGATGCACTGCCCGATGACCGGCGATAAAACGCTTACTGGATCACGCGCGTGACGCCCCGGCCGCGCGGATCGGCCGCGGCTTCCGGCGTATCGCCGTTGATCTTGATCGCCTGGATATCGCCGCTGAAATCCTGCCCCTTCAGCGTGTAGCCCTTGGCTTCGATCTGCTTGGCGAGTTCACCGTCGATCGGCTTGTACGGCTCCCAGAAAATCGTGTTCGGCGGCAACAGCTGATGATGGAAACGCATCGCGGCGACAGCTTGCTGCAGAGGCATGTTGTAGTCGTACACGTTGTTGATCACCTGGAAGATCGACGTGAAGATGCGTGAGCCACCCGGCGTGCCGATCACAAGCGATACTTTGCCGTCCTTCGTCAGGATCGTCGGGCTCATCGAGGAGAGCGGCCGCTTCTTCGGCTCGATCGCGTTCGCGTCGCTGCCCACCACGCCGAACATATTCGCGACGCCCGGCTTCGCGGAGAAGTCGTCCATCTCGTCGTTCAGCACGATGCCCGTGCGATCCGCCACCACGCCGGAACCGAAATAGCCGTTGATGGTGTACGTATTCGACACAGCGTTACCCCACTTGTCGATCACGGAGAAGTGCGTGGTCTCCGCTTTCTCCGGCATCGACGTTCCGAGGCCGGCCTGAATGCTCTTCGTGTCCGAAGGCGCATTCGGATTCACTTCGGCAGCACGCTTGGCGATGTACGAATCGTCGGTCAATTGCGCGACCGGCACCTTGTAGAAGTCAGGATCGCCGAGGTATTGCGCGCGGTCGGCGAACACGCGCTTTTCGATTTCCGCGATCAGATGCACGTATTGCGCGGAATTGAGCGTGACATCCTTGAAGTCGGGCGCAATGTCGGCCTTCATTTTCAGCAACTGCACGAGACCGATACCGCCCGAGCTCGGAGGCGGCGCCGTGTAGACGCGATAGCCGTTCCAGTCGGCCTGGATCGGCTCACGCCACACTGCTTTGTACTGTTGCAGATCGGCCTTGGTGATCAGGCCGTGACCACGCATGGATGCCGCGATCAGATCGGCCGTCTTGCCCTGATAGAAGTCTTTGGCGCCCTGATCCGAAATGCGCTGCAACACGGCGGCCAGATCCGGTTGCTTGAAGTTGACGCCCTGCTTCAGATTGCCGAAGTAGGTATCGAAGTTGGTCTTGCCGGCGAAGTCTTTCGCGGCGTCGTCGCGGCGTTCCTGCAACTGTTGGCTGACCTCGAAACCATCGCGCGCGTAGTGGATGGCCGGTGCGAGCACCTGCTTCCACTTGAGCTTGCCGAAGCGGCGCTGCGCCTGCCACATGCCGTCGACGGTGCCCGGCACGCCCACTGCGCGGTAACCGAACAGGCTCATGCCTTTGATGACCTCGCCCTTGTCGTCGAGATACATGTTCCTGGTTGCGGCCAGCGGAGCGCGCTCGCGGTAGTCGAGGAAGTACGGCTTGCCGTCGACATAGAGCGTCATGAAACCGCCGCCGCCGATGTTGCCCGCTTCCGGATAGGTCACGGCAAGCGTGAAGGCAATTGCTACGGCTGCGTCGACGGCATTGCCGCCTTCCTTGAAGATCTGCTCGGCGGCGTCGGCGCTGAACTTGTCCGCGACCGCGATCGCGGAGGCGGTGAGGACAGCCGGTTGAGCTTTCGCGGGCGGCTTTGCAAGCGCCTGCGTGGCTTCGAGAAAGCCGGTGGAAACAGAGACGAGTGCGACCAGCGCGAATCCGCTGGCCGACGATTTAACGTTGCGGAACAACTTCATTGCCTATCCCCCAAGACGACTTTCATCCGACGATTACAGTTCTCCTGGGTTTATAACATGTGAACCGATCGCTTGCGAAGCCGCTATATATCGTAGGGTCCATGGTGCGGCACACAAAAAGACCGGTGCGGCGACACGCAAAAGCACCTGTCAAAAAACCCGAGACAGAAGCGACCAGCAACCCTTATGCCGCGCCGCTCGATTGCCACCATGCGTCGCCGCTTACGCGCGGCCGCGACTGCCGCGCGCAATCTCGTCGCCGGCGTCATGCGGCAGGCGGGCAGTGATCGGAATCGACATGAACGAGAACAGACCGACCACGAGAAAAGCCGGCCAGAAATCGGAGAACACGATGGCCGAATGACCCTGCACGTTATGCGAAATCTGCAGCACGAGACCCGCGATCGTCACGCCGAGGCCCAACGAAATCTGCTGGATTACGCTTGCGACGCTCGTCGCGCGACCCACGTCGCGGCTTGGAATATCGGCGTATGCCAAGGTGTTCAACGACGTGAACTGCAGCGACGGAAAGAAGCCGCCGAACAGCACCACACACCAGATCAGCCAATGCGGCGTGCCGGGAAAGAACAGACCGTAGACCGCGATGGCGAGGCCCGCGCAGCCCGCGTTGAACATCAGCACGGTGCGAAAGCCAAAGCGCTCCAGAATGCGCGACGCAGCCGCCTTCATGAAGATCGAGCCGAACGCGGACGCACAGGTAATCGACCCCGACTTGAAGGCCGTCATGCCGAGGCCTTCCTGCAAGGCAAGCGGCAACAGAAACGGCACGGCCCCGAGACCGATGCGAAACAGCGAGCCACCCACCACGCTCGCGTGAAAACTCGGAATGCGCAGCAACCGCAGATCGAGCACAGGCAATTCGACGCGGCTTGCGTACAGCACATACAGCGTCAGCAACACCACGCCGATCACGCACATGCCGACCGACACCGTGTTCGACACCAGCTCGCCGCCCACTAGCGAAAGCCCCAACATGAACAATGACGCCCCGCTCGCGGACAAAAAGAAACCAGTCCAGTCGAGCCGGCCCGGATGCGCTTCGCGCACGTTGGCGATGTGTTTGTTCGCGAGCCAGATGCCCAGCAGGCCAATTGGAATGTTGATGAAAAAGATCAGACGCCAATGCAGATACGTAGTGATGAAACCACCTAGCGGCGGCCCGACCACCGGTCCGAGCAGAGCCGGCACCGTCAGATAGTTGACCGCGCGAATGAAGTCGGACTTCGGCACCGACCGGAAAATGATGATGCGGCCCACCGGCACCATCATCGCGCCGCCAATGCCCTGCACGAAGCGCGCGACCACGAAGGTGCCGAGCGATGTGGAGGCCGCGCACATCAGCGAACCTGCCATGAACACGCCGATGGCCGTGCGAAACACCGTGCGCGAACCGAAGCGGTCAGCGACCCAGCCGCAAATTGGAATGAAGACGCCGAGGCCGATGACATACGCCGTCACGGCAAGCTTGAGGGTGATGGGATCCTGGCCGAGATCCCGCGCCAGAACCGGCAGCGACGTCACGATGACCGTGCCGTCCACGTTTTCCATGAACATCGCACACGCGACGATCAGCGGAACAATGAAAGTGCCTAAAGCGAGAGGCATTGGCATGGCGACGGGTTGCAAGGCCGTCGGTGTAAAGCGTCGATTATGGCATCGCATCGGCAACAGATGTTGTTGCGCGAAGTCTTTTCGTACGTGATGATTGAGCGTGCAACCAAGCCGCGGTCACGGCGAGTGCGCGAGCCATAAACGCAAAAAGGTTGAGCCGGTATTCAGCCGGCTCAACCCTTCGATACGTCAGCGAACAGGCAGACGGATGACTTAGCGCGATGCGCTGACCAGCGGCTGCAACTGCGGCAGGATCTCGGTGCTTGCGCGAGCCACGTCGTTCGGGAAGTCGATCTCGATCCACGGTGCGCCGGTCACGTCGGCGGTATCGAACACCTGGCTGCGTTCCAGCAGCAGATCACGCACCGCTTCTTCGTGCGGCAGGTTGGCGCGGCCGCTGTCCACATAGCCGGCCACGATCTGCGCAAAGCGTTGCGCGGTTTCCTGGCGGAAGCGGAAGAACCCGACCGATTCGCCGATGGTGTCGTACTCGAGATTGACGGCGAGCTGCTTGCGCAACTCGACCGGCACGCCGTCTTTCAGGCACAGCTTGACGGGTTCGTCGCCGGCTTCGAAATCGCGGTCGATCAACAGGCGGTTGACCGTCTCGCCCGCCACCAAAGCAGTCAGAATGCGCTCGTCGTAAAGCACGTCGGCGTCCATCAACAGCACGTCGCCGCCGCGCGTCAGCGCCTCGGCCACCGTGTGCACCGTCAGCACGCTGCCCAGGTCGTAACGCGTGTTCAACACCGTTTCCACCTGATGCGGCCAGTTGATGCGCTCCAGTTCCGCCTGCACCGATTCCGGCTGAAAGCCGAGCGCCAGCACGACTTCAGTCACGCCCGCGGTTTCGAGCATTTGCAGATGCCGTTCAAGCAGGCTCATGCCGTCGAATTGCAACAGACACTTCGGGAACTGAGCTTCCGGCGGTTGCTGGAGACGCAGGCCGAGGCCCGCAGCGAGAATGATGGCACGCATGCGCGGTCCTTTAAAAAAATGCGGAGTTTAATCGACAACCGGCACGCGCCCGAGAGCGCGGCGCCGTTGCCAGCTTCGTTCGCTGAAGTGCAAAACCAGCAGACCCGGCAAGCCTAGCAGGATTTCGCGGGCGCGTTTGGCGAGCGACAACGCCAAGGCCGCGTCCGGCGGCAAACCGACCAGCGGCGCGAGCAGCAGATAGCCGCCTTCCTGCACGCCGAGCGAACCGGGAATCATGAACGCTGCGCCACGAATGGCCTGGCCCAGGCTTTCGAGCAACAACGCGTCGACCCAGTCGACCGGATGTCCGAGAAAGCGCAGCGCGAGCCACACTTCCACCGTGCCGACTATCCAGCCTAACAGGCTCATCGCGAAGCTCGCCGCCACGCGGCCGCGTTCGCGGTACATCGCCTGCACGGCGGCGTCGACGGCTTCGGCGCGCGTCATCAGCGAAGACCAGTCGCGCTTGCCGAACACCTTGGAGACCACGCCGAGCAGGCGGCCGAACAGACCGCGCCGTTGCGCGTAGTAGAAACCGACGATCATCGCGCCCAGCACGCCGGTCGCGATCAGCGTGGCGGTTTGCAGATCGTGCAGCGCGCCGTGCGCGGCGTAAGCGCCGAACAGCAGCAGGCCGCCCAGCGCGAAGATGATTTGCGCGAGCGCCTGCGCGGTCGTGCTGACCGTGATCGCAGCGGCGGCATCGCGCATGCGCATGCCCCGCTGGGACAGTTGCCGCACCATGACGACCGGGCCGCCGATCTGGCCGGCCGGCAACAGGCTATTCACCGACTCGCCAATCCAGCGCGCGAACAGCGCGTCGCGCCACGTCAGATCGTGATGGATGCCGTCACGCCGAGGATGGAACAACACCGAGATCGCGCCGGCATCGAGAAGCACTGGCACGAGGTGGAACGCCGCGACGAGCGCGAGTCCCCAGCCAGCGGTAAGCAGCGTCGAGGCGACCGAGCCGAAACCCTGCCACGCGAGCAGGCCGACAAACAGCGCCGTCCCGATCGACAGCAGAATCAGGGCCGCGCGGCTCATGCGTGGTCCTTCCCGCGCTGGGTCATCTGGCGAAAGACCTGGCGAAAGCCGAAGTACGCAATCGCGTCCTTCATGTTCGAGATGAAGCGACGCCACGGCCGCATGTTCGGGTCAGTGACGTATTCGAAAGTGAGCGACACGCGCATTTCGTTCGCGCCGGCGGGCGTGATGCGATGGCGCAGCTTGTCGCCGTCGAAAAACACCAGGCCGCCCGGCGGAATCTGCACCGAGCCCGGTTGATCCGCGACATCCGGATTACGCGTATGGAGCTCGTAGTCGAGCCGGCACGACGATTCGTCGATCACGCCGAGCAGCAGCGTATAACGGCGGCCGTCATAGTACGAAGTGTCGTAGTGCCAGCCGATGTGGTCGCCCGGCCGCGTGTAGTAGTAGAGCGCGTACGCATGCGGATCGTCGGCGGGCGAAAGCTGCAGTTTGTCGCCGCTCAGTTGCTCGAGCCAGCCGATCAGTTCTTTCGAGCGGTACAGCTCGGCGATGAACGGTGCGAGGCGATCGATCGTATGACGGCTCACGCTGCCGCCCTGCTTGTGGCCCGGCAGATAGTTGCGGTTCACCTCGTCGAGCAGCGAACGCGCGCTATGAACGAGCTGCGCCGTGACTTCGGGCGCGAGAAAGTCTTCCAGATAAAGAAACGCGCCCTGCTCCGCGAAATCCTTGCGCAGACGTGGGTTGTCGAACCCGCGCGTGCGGCTTGCGACCGCGCGGTCGGCATTCGGTGCGAGCAATGCAGCCGGCGAGCGTTCTACCGGAACGCGCGCCCTCGAGTCGTTTTCGGCCTGCGTACTCATTCGCTGGCCCACATTTGACGGGTTTCGGACGTGCCGGCGGCAACAGACGCCGGGCTAGCGGCACGGCGTGCAACGCGCCAGTAGTCGACCACCACCCAAACAGCGAAGAGCGGCGCGCCGATCGACGCAACCACGACGAACGGCAGGACGACGCTCGTCAGCGTGACGATTGGCAGCAGATACAAGACGTCTTCCGTTTCGAAACCGCCGACTGATGCCTGCTTCGTACCCGCCTTGCCGGCCATTTCCTCGATGCGCATGCGCAGGAAGAAAATCAGCGCGATCGCCACGCCGGCCACGGCGCCGAGCACACCCGGCGCGATTTTCAACCCGGCGATGTGCGTAGCGCCCGCTCCCACTCCCATGCCGACGAACAACATGACGGTCACGAGGGCGTCGCACGCGAGGTCGTAAAAATGACCGACCCTGCTCGACTTTCCGCCGATGCGCGCGAGCTCACCGTCCGTGTGGTCGACGAAGTTCGACAACACGATCAGGAAGGCGCCGGCATTGGCCCAGACGAATTCGCCGTGAGCGAGGCAGAGCGCGCCTGCCAGCCCGATCAAGAGGCGCAGCGTGGTCAGATGGTTCGGGGTGACCCACGTGTTCACGAGCGGAGTCACGAGTCGGCGGGCGAGCCGCGCGTCCCATGTTCTGGGCGGCGGAACGTTAATTGGAGTCTGGGGTCGCGAATTCATAACCCGGAAATATATACGGGATCGCAAAAGATTGCTTTCTTCCCGCGCGTTTCTTTGGGCGCTGTCGGTTGCCGATCTGTGCTGGCCGCGAAGCAGGATTTGCCGAATCGCGATAAAGTACAAACCAGTTGCGCCTGTCAAGGGCATGACTTCGATGCGCAACATCTTTTCGGGTCTCGAGTTCACGCCACCACCCGTTGCGAACAAACTACATCGATTCAGGTGGCCGTCCACGCTTATGAAACGCTTTCTTTCGTCTGTACTCCTTCCTCTGGTGGCCGCCGCGTCGCCACTCGCCGGTTACGCCGCCGCGCTCGACGCGCCGCTCGCCTGCAATGAAAGCGGCCATCAGTTCATCGCCGATCTCGCTGAACAACAGATGATCGACCCGAAGCCCACGCGTGTGGAGAGCAACTCGATCAACGCCTTTTCGCCAACGTCCGGCGCGGATCTGACGGCATACGGCTTTCGGGTGTTCGCGGTGGTCGGCTACGAAAAAGACGACCCCATGTTCCGTGTCGGCGACGGCGAGCCGGTCGCGCGTTCGGCCTACGGCGTCGTGGTGTTCGGCAGCGAGGCCAAAGTGCGGAAAGCGATTGCCGGCACCGGCAGCACGGCGATCGTGCACCGCGTGGCGCCGCTGATTACGGCGATTTTTTGCAAGCGGAGTTGAGGAGGCGGGTGACCGCCGGGCTGTGTGTGAATGGCCACCCGCCCCCGCCTTGGGCTACAACCTGATCCCCGCCGGCTCCGCCGTCAGATACCCCACAGTCGCCCCGAAGCGGTCTTTATAGTTCGCCCGCACGAGCGGATCGAGCGTCGATTTGATCTTGTCGTGCAACGGACTTTCCCAATCGCCGACGTGCTGAAAGTTGCTCATCACGTAAGTCCAGCCGTTGATTTCATCGACCGCGTGCAGGCCCGTCGATTCGGCGCCGGCCGGGCACGAGAGCACGCGCGCGAGCGTCTTCGTGTCGACGTTGTACGCCCACAGGAAGTTGTTTACGTGCATGCCGCTGTCCTCGCCGATAAAGAGCGTGCGCAGCTTCTCCGAGAACTTGAGGTTGTCCGGGTTGGCAATGCGCTCGGGGTTCGCCGTGTTGCCGAGCGCGTCGGCCGCTGACAGATCCTCGCCGACCAGCGCCGCGGGCGCGGCCATGTCCACCGGCACCCATTCGCTGTCGATCGCTGTGCCGCTGCGGTCGCGCTGGCCGCCCTTCATGTTGAGCGCGTAGACCGCGCCGGCGCTGATCGTCTTGTCGACGGCTACGTCGGTGGATGCGGCATTGCCGCGCACCATCGACTTCTCGATACGCGACATCGCCGAATACAGCACCTTGTCCTTGATGTTGACCGTCGTGCCTTCGAGTTTCGTGAAGCCCATGCTGCCGCCGGCCAGCGCCGCATAGCGGTGCGTCTCGAGGAACGTTGCCGCCTGCGTCATGCCGGGCTTGACGCGCACCCAGTTGAACGTGCCGTTGTAGTTGATCTTCGTGTAGGCCGGATCGAGCGGGTCTTTGGTCGCGACGTCCATGATGTCGCTGGCGCGCAACTGATTGGCGAGCGCCTCGATTTCGTCGCTGCTCGCGTGACCCAGCCTGATCCACGACAGCGTCGCCGCGCCCGCGCCGCGCGCGGACACCTGCGTCCACTTCGCGACGTACAGCGTGCCCGCCGACAGATCGGCTTCGCGATCCGCGATGAACATGAACAAGCCGCCGTTGGTCGCGTCGTCGCCCATCAGGACGGTGCGCTTGTCCGGCATCACCTGAATCAGTTCGTGCGAGATGCGGCCGAGGCAGTAGTGCTTTTTGATCGTGCCGGTGCCGTCCGGATTCACGGTGACTTCCGGCAGATGCCCGTAGTGATACGGGTTCGCGGTGGTTTCATCGCCATACAAGCTGCGGCTGAAGCCCTTGAACTGGCTGTTGCTGGCGATCGTCGTCGCATCCGGTTCGTACTCTTCACTCGACAGATGCGTGTTCCACGGCGACAGGCTCGCGCCGCAGGTGATCCACAAACCATGGGCCTTCGATGTATCGACGTTCGAGTAGCCCGCCAGCGTGAGCTTGCCGGTGGCCGGGTCCTGGTCGAGCGTGAGCACGGCGATCGGCGACGGCAGTTGGCCGTACATCGAGACCAGACTCTGATCGCGCGTGGTGTATTCGAACTGCACGACGGCGAACACCGCGTTGCCTTTGAGGCCCTTCACCGTCGGATTGTCGAGGCGGATCAGCGAACTGCCGTCCGGGCAATCCGAGTAGAACTGGCGCTCCTTGCCCGCCACCGATTTATCGACGATCGGCTGATTGTTGATGTCGAAGTAGCCGCCGGCAAGAATCGTCCCGCCCTTCACGTTCGGCACGCTGTCGCCGGTGACGAAGAACGGCTGATACGCCAGCTTGAACGCGCGACTGGTGCCGTCGCTCAGTTGCACCGTCAAGCTCGAGCCGACCGTGGTCTTCGCCATGGCCGCCGGGTCGGCCAGCGTCGGCGCGGCCATGCTCGCGAACGCCGCGGAGACAAAGTTGGCGACCGGTTTGACCGGCGTCGCCAGCTCGTCGCTGCCGCCGCAAGCGGTCAGCATCGAGGCCGTGGCGAGTCCGCCGAGCGGCAGCATCGGTGCACCCACGATGAGTTTCAGGGCCTTGCGGCGAGAAAGGTCGAACGGCTCTGCCATGTTGTCGTGATCCAGTGTTTGGGTAGCGTGGGTGAATGCACAGCCGGCACGCACTCAGACCCAAAACACATGGTTCACGCTCGCGCCGCTATGACGCGAGGATTCTATGAAGTGAATATGAAAGTATTTTGACAGGTTTTAGTAATTAAAGCCCAAGCCTTTGAGAGACAACGCCGGCCAGCCCCGAGCCTGTCGCGGGCCGCAACGGCACGGCTTCTAACCCGGACGACGAAACTCGTTCTCGACCCACGCCGCCGCACTTGCCTTGCTGAGCTTGAAGTTAGGCGCGACCTGCACTTGCGCGAGCTGCTCGCCGAATGTATCGAGTGCGGTCAGCAATGCATACGGCTCGTCTTCGTCGGGAACGATGTCGAGCGTGATGTCGAGTTCGCCGTTGCCGTCCGCGCTCGCCACCCGCACTTCCTTATGCAGTTGCGCGCGCAGTTGCTGCTCATGGCGCCGCAGCACTTCAGACGCCGTCTTCACCAGCGTGTTGAACGCCGACGTGTCCAGCGGCTTCGGATCCTTCTTGTTGCGGCCCATTGTCCACGGACCGACGAGCGCGGGTTCCGCTTCGCCGTCCTTGATCATTGCGACGGCCCAGCCTTCGTCGTCTTCATTCTTGATGACGCGCGCGGTCCAGCCGTCGTCGCGCCACAGACGTGCTTCATGCACGGTTTCGCCCAGTTCGGACGCGCCTTCCGTCGTGAGATCTTCAGCGGTGCCGGACGATGGAAGGGGTATATCGGTCATTGCAGGTTCACTCACGTTCGCGGGGGCGGAAACACATCTCAAGCGCGCAATTCTACCCGCCCCGCACCCGGCGGATGCGGCCCTCTGACGAACGGACAAGCCGCGGCAAGCGCATCGACAATCGAAATAATCTATTTCCTCATTTGCGGGAACTTATAAACCGGTGATAAAAAACACATAAAAATACGCGGCCCGAAGGCCGCGCATAAAGATGAAAAAGACACCCTTGGTCAAGGGGCAACGCGAATTGTAAAACCGTAATCCGTTGAGATAGATCCAATGAATTGAAAGAGTGCATTGCGGGAAACAGAATAAATCGATGAAATATCTCGAAATAGACGCCAACCCATACTGCTAATGGTTTGCGGCGAGTCGTCGCGGGCGAGCAACAATACGATCTTGACACGGCATCCATCAATTCTTAGGCAAACAGATTTTTTCTTTATTTATCCGCACTTACACAACTCCCCATACGCCATTACGAATTTGAAAATTCATTGTTGTGCCATTTGCGATTAACGATACGAATAGCAGGAATACACTGCGCAGCGGATCGTCAGCCCGCCAGCGCAATTGGCGGTGATTACTGGAATGCGATTCCCCATGCACTGTCTCGGAGTTATCTAACCATGAAAAAAACCCTCATCGCAGCAGGCCTCTTGAGCGCGGTTGCCATCAGCGCCCATGCACAGAGCAGCGTGACCTTGTACGGCACGCTGGACGCCGGTCTCGTCTACTCGAACAACCAGGGCGGCCATAGCAACTGGCAACAAGGCAGCGGCTCGGTGTCGAACACCTACTTCGGCCTGCGCGGCAGTGAAGACCTCGGCGGCGGCCTGCATGCGATCTTCACGTTGGAGAATGGCTTCAACCTGAATAACGGGCAGGACACGGAAAGCAACACGATGTTCAACCGTCAGGCCTTCGTCGGTCTGAAGAGCGATCAGTACGGTGCGCTGACGCTCGGCCGTCAGTACGATTCCGTGGTCGACTACCTGGCGCCGCTGTCCGAAGCAGGCGCGGGCTACGGCAACAATCTCGCGGCGCACCCGCTCGATAACGACAACCTCGACAACTCGTTCTCGATCAAGAACGCCGTCAAATACACGAGCGCGAATTACGCGGGCCTGAAGTTCGGCGGTCTGTACGGCTTCAGCAACTCGGCCGGCGATTTCTCCAACAACCGCGCGTGGAGCGTCGGCGCTTCGTACGACAACGGTCCGTTGAGCGTTGCCGCCGCTTACCTGCAACTGAACCAGTCGGGCAGTTCGAACCTGAGCGGCGCGGTGTCGCAAGGCGACGGCACCGCGGCGGTCGCGGCCAATCTGCAACGCACGTACGGCGCGGGCATCAACTACACGTACGGCCCGGCAACCGTCGGCTTCGTCTATACGCACACGCAACTCGACGGCATCACCGGCGTAGACGTCGGCGGCACGACGCTGCCTGGCGTCGCCGGCACCAACCTGCACCTGGACAACTACGAAGTGAACGGCCGCTATGCGCTCACGCCGGCGCTCAGCCTCGCGGCGTCGTACACGTTCACCGACGGCAAGATGTCCGGCTCGAACGGCTCGGGCGATCCGAAGTGGCACACGGTATCGTTGCAAGGCGACTACTCGCTGAGCAAGCGCACCGACGTGTACGTGGAAGGCGTCTATCAGCATGCTTCGGGCGAACTCGGCAACTTCGGTTCGAACGTCGCGGCGATCAACACGCTCGCGCCGTCGTCGACCGGCAATCAGGTTGCTGCGGCAGTCGGCTTGCGTCATCGCTTCTAAGTATTTTCAGTTAATACGTGCGGAGCGAATGGTTCGATTCGCTTCGCGGGCAACCCGCGCGTGACACGATCACGTCGCGGGTTTTCGTGGCCTTTACGTTTGGACACAATGCCGACGGCCGCGGATAGTGACGACGCATACACCCGGTGGGTATACTAAGCCCGGCTGCCTTCCTTGCCGCAACGTCGCAACGTCGCGTTGTCGTTGCGGTTGAACGGCGGCTTCGTCGCGAAGCATGACGTTGTGCTCTATCGCGTCGCGCTTCGCCCGCGCCCCAAGTTCCCGCGTACGACCGGGGACGCCGACGATCGGACCATGAAAAGACTTCTCCTGCTTGCTCCCGCTGTTGCCGCGCTCGCCGCCCTCGCCGGCTGCGGCTCTTCCAGCGGCCCAGCCCGCGACGCGTCCCTGCCGATGATGTACGTGTCCTCGCAACGCGCCCCCGCCTATATCGCCGATTGCCTCGAAAGCCGTTTGTCACGTGTGCGTACGTCACACGTCGGCAGTGCGACGGAGATCGCCGTCGGTTCCGATTCGAACAACTCGTATTTCGTGACGCTGACGCCGTCGAACGCCGGCTCGGTCATCAAGGTAATGCATCCCGCGAACGCGCCGGACGATCCGCCGGAACCGGAAATGCGCTTCGATATTGCACGCTGCGCGACCTGAGCTTCGGTCACACGCTTGCGATCTGAAGGCTATGCCGACGCGCGAATTTTTTAACTCGCGTGCCGGCTATTTTTTTATCCGCGCATCTGCGAACATAGCCGCCCCTTGTTCATGAAGCGGCGCTCCGCCGCGAGTTTTGATGGCATCCAGCAAAGCACATCACGCTACCGGTTTTGCGGCCGGCGTCATCGCGGCGGCGATCGTCGCGCGCATCGGCGGCGGCGGTTCATTTCATGTCGGCGTGTTGTTGAGTTTCATCACTGGTGTGATTGGGAGCACGGCGCCGGACTGGCTGGAAGTCGCGTGGTGGTCGCGCGCGCGGCGTCTGTGGATCACGCATCGCACGCTGACGCATTGGGGTGTGGGATGGCTCGCGCTGCTCGCGGTGTCGTATCACTGGCTCGGGCATTCGGTCTATGCCGCGCCGGCGTTCGGATTCGCCTGCGGCGGCCTGATGCATCTGCTCGCCGATTGGCCGAATCCATTAGGCGTGCCATGGATCGCCGGCCGGCACTCGTTGAATCTCTGGAATAGCGGGCACTGCGATCTGATCGTGGTGGCGGCTTCGTGGGCGGCGGCGTGGTTTATCGGGCAGCACGTCTGGTTGCATGGCGTGCATGGCGCGGCTTTGCTCCAGCATCTGCGGATCGGCTGAACCTCAGCGCAGCGCGGCGGCGTAGTTCGCGGGCGTCACGCCGAGCAGGCGCACGAACGCGCGTGTCATGTGACTCTGATCGGCAAAGCCCGCTGCGGCAGCCGCATCGGCAAGCGTCGCGCCCCGCGCGATCCATTGTCTCGCGAGCACCATGCGACGCTGCATTCTGTATGCGTGCGGCGGCAGACCCATTTCATGCGCGAAGCCGCGCAACAACTGGAAACGGCTCATGCCGGAGTCGGCGGCGAGATCGGCCAGTGTGAGCGGAGAGGAAGGGTCGTCGTCGATGCGTGCCTTCGCTCGCGCAATCGGACCCAATGCATCGGTCGACCATGAGCGTATTGGCCGCGTCGCATGAACGCGCACGACGTGCCCGAGCAATTCGAGCAACGCCTCCTCGCGCGCCAGATCGTCCGGCATGACAGGCGCTTCCACCGCGACGGCGAACAGCCGCTCGAACAAACGCTTCAGCAAAGGATCGTGCGCCACCGGCTGCGTGAGTTCGATCTCGTGAGCCGCCGCGCCGGTCAGCTCACTCGCGGCGGTGACGAGCATCGACGGCTCGAAATACAACATGCGCCACGCGCGCCCGCGCTCGTCGAGCGGACTGCCGTCGTGGACTTCGCCGGGATTGACCATGATCGCGTCGTTGGCCCGCGCTTCCACGAGCCCACGTCCGCTCGCCGACCGATGCCCGCCGCTGACAATCACGCCGACGCCGAAGCGGTCGTGCGAATGACGCGGAAACGCATGCGCCGTTTCAGCCACCGTCGCTTCGACGCCGCCAATCGCGCAGCGAGGCATGTGGACGCGGCCGCGCGGCGTGGTCATCGCTCAGCAGCTAAGGGGACGTTCGCGCATTGAAAGAACACGCGACGGTTCACAAGCTGGGCAATGCATGGCTGCTGCCGGTTGTCGGTACGCTCGCCTTCGCATGAAAACACACGAGCACACGCGAACGGAGCCGCCTCTCACTGCTGCCTCTCACTGCCGCCCCTCATCGCTACGCTCGCCTTCGCGGATCTTGCCCTGCGACACGCTGCTGCCCGGCGGCACGCTGTGCGTGAGCCACACATTGCCGCCAATCACCGAGCCGCGCCCGATCGTCACGCGCCCGAGAATCGTCGCGCCGGCATAGATCACGACATCGTCCTCGACGATCGGATGGCGCGCGTTGCCCTTGACCAACGTGCCGTCGAGATCCGCGGCGAAACTCTTCGCGCCGAGCGTCACGGCCTGATACACGCGCACGCGTTCGCCGATGATCGCCGTCTCGCCGATCACGACACCCGTGCCATGGTCGATAAAGAAGCTCGGCCCGATCGTCGCGCCCGGGTGAATGTCGATGCCGGTTGCCGAGTGCGCGATCTCGTTGATGAAACGCGCCAGCAACGGCACACCCAGGCGATGCAACGCATGCGCGAGGCGATGATGCGTCATCGCCCACACGCCCGGATAACAAAGCAGAATTTCGGTGATGTGCTGCGCGGCCGGATCGCCGGTAAAAGCCGCCTGAATGTCGCTGACCAGCAACGCGCGAATGCCCGGCAATTGCGTGCCGAATTCACGCGCGACATCGAACGCGCGCGCCTGCAGATCGACGTCCGGTGTTTCGCCGAACTCGGGCAAAAAGCGCAGGGCGCGGCGAATCTGTTCCGCGAGCAGCCGTAGCGTGCTTTCAAGCGTATGGCCGACGTAATAGTCGACGGTCTCGTCAGTCAGATCGGGCGCGCCGTAGTGCGTGGGAAACAGCGCCGCGCGCAGGCCGGCGACGATGTTGATCACCGCTTCGCGCGACGGCAGTTCGCGAATGCCGAGCGGATGCCGCGTGCGATGCAATTGTTCACGCGACGCGCGCAAGTCGGCGACGATCTGTTCGAGGCCCCAGTTCTGGGTAGGCACGTTAGGCATAAAAGGACAGCGCCGTGCGGGAGCACGGTTCGAAGTGATTATGCCGAGAGATTACCGCGTTTTGCCGCGGCTCGCGCAGCCCCGCTCGACGGCGGAGCCTGCACGGTACGACTGCCGCCGGAGGCGTTTAGATGGTCACGCTACTCGCGTCGATCCAGCGCACCGCCCAATCGCGCGCATGGGCAATGGCGGCCGCTTCCTCGCGAAAGCGCAAGTCGGTGGGGAAAAAACGGTTGGCGACCAGTTCGCCGTCGCTCGAGCGGGAGATGACTACATAAGGTTGCCAAGTGCCATCGACCGCGCGCGCGGGCGCGCAATTTAAC
Source organism: Paraburkholderia phytofirmans (assembly GCF_046028095.1). Classification (GTDB taxonomy): domain Bacteria; phylum Pseudomonadota; class Gammaproteobacteria; order Burkholderiales; family Burkholderiaceae; genus Paraburkholderia; species Paraburkholderia phytofirmans_A. The sequence continues at coordinate 172,065 of NZ_JAQQDJ010000003.1, read as the reverse complement.
AAATAGCCGCGATGTGTGAATGCAGCATCGAAGTGCATGTGTCACCCGCCCTGACGGCCCCGTAAAATGTTTTGAGTGGCGCGCAGACGGTGCTACCGGCCATCAAGAAATAGCCGGACCGAATGTCTTCCAATTTAACCGCGCTTCGCTCGTCGGAGTAAGATCATACTCTGTAGAAAATACGCGTCCATTAAAAAAATCGAAAAGAATCGCGGACGCAATCGCCAGCCGAATACCTTACTCGCCACTGCGCATGCAACTGCGGACAAAGCGCAGTAAGAACAGGTGAATCAGGGTTTGTGCGAGGCGGAACGGGTTTTGCTGCATGTCACACCATGTCCTCTTCAAAGGAGAATGCATGATGAACAGCGATATCAACAAGCCAGCAGACGCGACACAACCGGCGGCCACGAGCGGCGCGAATACCGCGGAACTGCACAACGACCGCACTCACGACAGCACCGTCGACACCGACGGCAAAAACCTCGAAGCCGCGCGCATAGCGGGCCACAGCCCGATCTCGCCCGACGAAATCACCACCAGCAATGCGACCCTCACGAACAGCGTGCCCGAGTCGCTCGACGGCATGGCCGGCTTCGACAGCCGGGTTGGCGGCAATCATCTGCTGCTCGCGCTCGAACCAGGCTACACGGTGATCGACAAAGGTATGGTCGCGCCGCAGGGCGCATATTCGGCGGATCATCAGTACGACGATCCCCGTCCGGTCGGCAACCGTCAGGACCGTGGCCGCATTCATTACGCCCTTAATCATTTGCGCCCTACCAGGCTGATCGAATTACATCGGGTGAAATAAACATTCGCGCAATGTTCGCATTTGCGTCCGTGTTTGAATTCTGGCGCGAGCCCTAATTAATCCGTGTATTGCGAAGCGCGCACCGTTTGATTCGCGGTGCGCGCTTTTACTTCGATTAGAAACTCACGGTTGCAGGACCTGCACGTGGACGAGGCTATTTCCCTCTGGCAAACATCGGCAGAATCGACTGCACGTCAACCCTCAACGGAGCAGTAGATGAAAAAGATCGTCGTGATCGGCGCCACCGGCACGCTGGGCCAGGCGGTGAGCGCGGAGCTGAAGGCGCGCCATGAAGTGATCGAAGTGGGCGCGACGCGCGGGCAATACCACGTCGACAGCACCGACCCGGCGAGCGTCGAGCGGCTCTTTCGCGAGATCGGCAAAGTGGATGGCGTGGTCACCGCGACCGGCAAGGTGCATTTCGGTCCGCTGCCCGAGATGAGCATCGAGCAATTCTGGGTCGGCCTGCGCGACAAGCTGATGGGCCAGGTCAACGTGGTGCTCGCGGCTCAGCAATATGTGAACGACGGCGGCTCGTTCACACTGACAAGCGGCATCCTCGCCGAAGAACCGATTCTGCAAGGCGCGAGCGCGACCACCGTCAATCTGGCACTCGAAGGTTTCGTGCGCGGCGCGGCGATCGAATTGCCGCGCGGCATTCGCATCAACCTGGTGAGCCCGACCGTCCTCACCGAAGCGATGGACGCTTATGCACCCTACTTCCGCGGCTTCGAGCCCGTGACGGCGCAGCGCGCAGCGATGGCTTATCTGCGCAGCGTGGAAGGCGCGCAGACTGGCCGCGTGTATCGCGTCGGTTATTGAAGTGAGGATTCACGCGATGCGGTTATTGAGCCGCATCGCGCCCTGTTCCCACGTTGTCGACGCGCTGCGCTCTCGACGGCCCTTAATGACTCAGTGAATCTCCGGCTCGCCCGTATTGTTCGCGGCTTCCGCATCCGGGGCCGCGTGCGCGCCGCCGCGTTGCAGGAAATCGAAATCGCAGCCTTGATTCGCCTGCATCACATGCACCTGATGCATCGCGCCGTAGCCGCGCGTGAAGCGCGGCGCCGGCCTGACCCACGCAGCTTTCCGACGCGCGAGTTCATCATCCGTCACCAGCAGATTGAGTTTGCGTCGCGGCACGTCGAGCTCGATCATGTCGCCGCTCTCCACCAACGCAAACGGCCCGCCGATGAACGACTCCGGCGCGACGTGCAGCACGCACGCGCCGTAACTCGTCCCGCTCATCCGCGCATCCGATATGCGCACCATGTCGCGCACGCCTTTCTGCAGCAATTTCCGCGGGATGGGTAATTGCCCCCATTCGGGCATCCCGGGAGCGCCGACCGGTCCCGCATGCTGAAGCACGATCACGCAGCTCTCGTCGATGTCGAGCGCGTCGTCGTCGATGCGCGCGGCCATGTCGTTGTAGTCCCTGAACACCACCGCGCGCCCGGTATGCACGAGCAGATGCGGTTCGGCGGCGCCGGGTTTGATCACAGCGCCGTCGGGCGCGATGTTGCCGCGTAGCACGGCGAGCCCGCTGTTGGGCAGCAGCGGCTTGTCACGCCGGCGGATCACGTCGTCGTTGAAAATCTCTGCGCCTTCCAGATTCTCACCGAGCGTGCGGCCGTTGACGGTCTTCTGCGAACGGTCGATCAGCTCGCCCAGTTCAGCGAGCAAGGCCCGCAAACCGCCCGCATAGAAAAAGTCCTCCATTAGATACGTGCCAGTCGGACGAACGTTCGCCAACACCGGCGTGTGGCGCGAGATGTCGTCGTAGCGATCGAGCGTCAACTCGATGCCGGCGCGGCGCGCAAGCGCGATCATGTGCACGATCGCGTTGGTCGAGCCGGACAGCGCGAGGCAGGTGGTCACAGCGTTATCGACGGAACCTGCCGTAAGCAGGTCGGACGGCTTGAGGTCCTCCCACACCATCTCGACGATACGCTTGCCGGTTTTTGCCGCCATCTGCGCATGACGGGAATCCGCTGCGGGAATCGACGCGAAACCGGGCAGCGTGAAGCCGAGTGCTTCGGCCGCGCTCGTCATGGTCGACGCGGTGCCCATGGTCATGCAGTGCCCCGGCGAGCGCGCAATGCCGCCTTCGATGCCTTGCCAGTCGTCCTGCGTGATCGTGCCCGCGCGCAATTCGGCCCAGTATTTCCAGACGTCGGAACCGGAGCCGAGCGTCGTGCCGTTCCAGTTCCCGCGCAGCATCGGGCCGGCGGGCAGGAAGATCGCCGGCAAGTCCATCGAGATCGCGCCCATCAGCAAAGCGGGCGTAGTCTTGTCGCAACCGCCCATCAGCACGACGCCGTCGGCGGGATAGGAGCGCAGCGTTTCCTCGGCTTCCATGGCGAGGAAGTTGCGATACAGCATCGTGGTGGGCTTCTGGAACGGCTCGGAGAGCGTCTGCACCGGCAGTTCGACCGGAAAGCCGCCGGCCTGCCAGATGCCGCGCTTCACTTCCTCGACACGCTGCTTGAAATGCGTATGGCAAGCGTTGATCTCGCTCCACGTGTTGAGAATCGCGATGACCGGTTTGCCGGCGTATTCCTCGCGGTCATAGCCCATCTGCGCGGTGCGCGAACGGTGGCCGAACGAACGCAGATCGTTCACGCCGTACCAGCGGTGGCTGCGCAGTTCTTCGGGTGTCTTTCGCTTCGTCAACGTCTGCTCCACGATGTCTTTCGCCATGCCGCGAGAGCGGGTTATGTTCGGGCGTATTCAGCGCTTCTGTTCTTTCACGCGCGACACGATCTGCGTCGGGCTCACGAATTGCAGTGCGATCAGCACCCAGATCAACGTGATCGCCATGTAGATCATCGCCATCGCATCGATCGATTGCGGCGCGCGCACGCCGGTTGAAAATACAGCGTAGTACAGCGCGACCACGAGCGTTTGCGTCGCGGGGCCGGCAGTGAAAAAAGTCAGTTCGAACATGCCGATGGTGCGCACCAGCACCAGCAAGCCCGCCGCCAGCATGCCGGGCACGAGCAGCGGCAGCAGCACGTAGCGGAAATAGCGGAACGTGTTGGCGCCGAAAATACGCGCCGCCGCTTCGAGATTCGGATCGATCTGCTCGATGAAGGGCGTCATCACGAGAATGACGAACGGCAACGCCGGCACGAGGTTGGCCAGAATCACGCCGCTCAGCGTACCGGCCAGGCCGACCTTGTACATGACCGTCGCCATGGGAATGCCGTACGTGACGGGCGGCACCATCAGCGGCAACAGAAAGATCAGCATCGCGATGCGCTTGCCGCGAAATTGCACGCGCGCAAGCGCATACGCCGCCGGCACGCCCAGCAGGACCGACAGCAGCACGACTGCGCCGACCACTTCGACGGTCACCCACAACACGCTCGCCAACTGGAAGTCGCTCCACGCCTGCGCATACCAGTGCAGCGTGAAGCCCTGCGGCAGCAAGGTGCCGAACCAGCGCGTCGCGATCGAATTGACCGCGACGGTCGCGATCAGCAGCACTACGTTGACGAGAAAGAACACCATCGCGCCCCACACCAGCACGCGCCAGATGCGGCCGGGCACGCTGGTGCGTTGCCGGGTGTGACCGGTGCGCTTTTCCGGCTCGCGCGCGCCGTCGTCGTGATCGTTCGATGTGGACGCGGACCACGAAGGCTGCGCCGCGTGATGATCGGTCGTCATCAGCCTTTGCCTCCGGTTGCCGGACCGCTGTAGAAGAAGCGGCGCGCGCCGAGCAGCGCGGCAACCACCAGCAACTGTACGAAGCCCATTACCATCGCGATCGCGGACGCCAGCGAATAATCGTAGCTTTCGAACGCGGCTTCGGCGGCGGCGATCGACATCACGCGCGTCGGCCCGGCGGGCACGCCGAGCAGCACCGCGGATGGAAACACCGAAAACGCCTGCACGAACGACAGACACGCCGCCATGGTCAGCCCCGGCACCAGCAGCGGCAGGTAGATGCGGCGAAACTGCTGCCACGGACTCGCGCCGAGCGTCGCGGCCGCGGCGGCGAGCGTCGGGTCGATGCCGGTCACGTACGAGAGCGTCAACAGAAACGCAAACGGAAAACCCGATACGATCAGCGAAATCAGCACGCCCCAGAAGTTATGCGTGAGGCGCACTTCGCGCGTATAGAGATGCAGGCCCTGCAACGCTTGCGGAAACCAGCCGTTCGGGCCGAAGTATGTGAGCATGCCGTCGGCGATCAACACAGTGCCGAGGGTCACGGGAATCACCAGCAGCGTCGTGACGAACTTCTGATAGCGCGAGTAGCGGCGCAGCGCGAACGCCACCGGCACAGAGACACCGACGTTGATCAGCGTGGCCGGCACCGAGAGCTTGAGCGTGACGAAAATCGTCGGCCACATCGACGTGTCGGTGAAGAAGGCCAGATAGTTGGCCCAGACGCTGCCGCCGTTCATCGGCCGGAACGACAGCACCAGACCGTACGCGAACGGATAGATGAACAACGCGACGATGAAGAGCAACGCCGGCGCGACCAGCCACGCCTTGGCATCGCGCGGCACCAGCGGCGGCGACAGCGTGGGCGTATTCATGCCGCCTCTGCGTCGTAGACAAGCGTGCGCGACGGCGGCACGCGCAGGCTGATGCGCTCGCCTTCTTCGAATTCTCCGCCGACGCGCGCCCAGATATCGCCAAACGCGGTCTTCACGCGCAGCAGCGAATCGCGGCCGCCGTATTCGACGGTCGTCACCAACGCGTCGAAGGCGTTCTCCGCGCCGGGCGCGGCGCGCTCCATGTCCTCGGGACGCAGCGCGACGCTCACGCGTTTGCTATTGAAGCCGGCCATCGGCGTGCCGAGCAGACGCACACCGTTCGCGCTCACCATTACGCCTTCGCCTTGCGTGCCTTCGAGTTCGAACTCGGCCACATTGCGATAGCCCATGAAGCGCGCGACATGCAGATTCTGCGGCCGCGTATAGACCTCTTTCGGCGTGGCGACCTGCTGCACCACGCCCTCTCTCATCACGACGATGCGATCGGCCATGGAGAGCGCTTCGTCCTGATCGTGCGTCACGTAGAGCGTCGCGCGTTCGAGCTGGCTGTGGATGCGGCGAATCTCCGCGCGCATTTCTATGCGCAGCTTGGTGTCGAGATTCGATAGCGGTTCGTCCATCAGAATCAGCGGCGGCTCGATCACAATCGCGCGCGCAATCGCGACGCGTTGCTGCTGGCCGCCGGAGAGTTGTCCGGGCAGCTTGCGTTCATGTCCGACGAGTTGCACGAGTTGCAGCGCTTCGCGCACCCGGCGCACGGCTTCGCTCCTGCCGATGCCGCGCATTTTCAGACCGAAGCCGACGTTGTCGAGCACGCTCATGTGCGGGAACAGCGCGTAGTTCTGAAACACCATACCGAAGCCACGCTTCTCCGGCGGCAGCACGTCGATGCGTTTGTCGTCGAGCCAGATGCCGCCGCTGCTCAACGGCTGCAATCCGGCGATGCAATTGAGCGCCGTCGATTTGCCGCAACCCGACGGCCCTAGCAGCGCGATGAACTCGCCACGCTGGATGGTCAGATCGAGTCCACGCAGTGCCGCGATCGCCTGGCCTTCCGCATTCGTGAAACTGCGGCTCACCGAGTCGAGCCGCAACTGCTCAAAGTGATGCTTCATGGCGGTTTCCTGATACGCGCGATGCGTGCGCCGTCATGGATCACGTGGGGATCGAGACGGCATGCGTGCGTGCACGGCCGGCGCGAAGGCTATTTGGTCTTCTGCGCGCCGACCTCGGTGTCCCATTTCTTGAAAGCCGCAACCATCGCCGCGGCATTCAGCGGCAATACGTGCGGACGCTCGGCCAGCAGCTTCGCGTACTCCGGCCGGCCGTACTTCTTCAGCACGTCCTGGCTGTGCGCGGGCGCCTGCTCGACGCTCACACCCTTGATCGCCGGACCGGGATAGAAATAACCGTCGTCATAGGTCATGGCCTGCTGCGCCGGCTCGAGCATGAAGTTCATCAGCTTGTAGAGCACGTCGAGTTTTTCCTTCGGCACGCCTTTCGGAATCACCATGTAGTGCGCGTCGTTCACCCACGTCATGTTGTCGAACGCCTGCACGCGGAATTCCGCCGGCACGATGCCGAGCGCGCGCGGATTGATGTCCCAGCCCGTTACGGTCACGGTCATGTCGCGCGTGCCTTCGCCGAGCTCTTTCATCACCGCCGACGTGCCGCCCGGATAGTAAGGAATGCAATCGTTCAGCTGCTTGAGAAAGGCCCACGTCTTGTCCCAGCCGTGAATCGGATCCTGCGGATCCTTGTCGCCGAGCACATAAGGCAAGCCCATCAGGAACGTGCGGCCCGGACCGGAATTCGCCGGCCGTGCATAGATCAGTTTGTCCGGATGCGCCTTGCACCACTGCAGCAATTGTTCAGGCGTCTTCGGCGGGTCACTGACTTTGGCGGGGTTGTATTCGAGCAGCGGGCCGGCGGGCATATACGCCACTTCGAGCCCGTAGCCTTGCGCGAGATCCTGCATCTTGCGCGGGCCCGGCGCGTATTTGTCGAGCACGCCGGGGAACGCCGCCGCGTTCTCGGGCAGCAGCTTCATCCATAGACCCTGTTCGATGCCCGCGGCGAGCGCGTCGGTGCCGGTCAGCACGAGATCGATATCGGAGCGGCCCGCGCCTTGCATCGCCTTGATCTTGCCGGGCAACTGCGGCGCGGGCGCATTCGTGAAGGTGAGATTGGCGACGAGGTTCGGGTACTTCGCCTTGAAGGCCTCGAAGCCCTTTTGCGTGAGTTGAAGGTCACCGGCCACGTCGACGATATTGAGCGTGACCGGGTCGGCCGCGTGCGCGGCGGATGCGAAAGCGGCGCTCGCCGCGAGACATACGGACACCAGCCTGAGCGCCAACCTGTCTGAAACAGTCATTGCGTCTCCTCGCTTCTTGGTATGGAAGTCCGCCGGTCGAATGCGCTGCGGGCGGTGTCTTTCTACCAAAGGAACATAGCGAAGCGGGACAGCTGATGTCAAGCAAATACTCGTGGCGGCAATAGGCTCGCGAAAACCGCAGTTTTCGTGATGAATGCTTGCCGCTCAACGGCTTGCGCGCTGCATCCAAGGGCAAACCCGAAGCTGCGCATGAACTCTGACGACAACTTGTCAGGCAACTAGCCGCCTTGCACGCCTTGCGTATTCACGTAGAGCGAATAGAGCCCGTGGCTTGCCGCCATGAACAGCCGGTTGCGATGGCGCCCTCCGAAGCATACGTTCGCGCAGCGCTCCGGCAACGCAATGTGGCCGAGCGGCTCGCCTTGCGACGTAAAGACGCGCACGCCGTCGAGTTCGTCGGTGCCCATCCCCCAGCCGCACCACAGATGGCCGTGGACGTCGACGCGAAAGCCGTCCGGCGTGCCCGGGCCCGCGTCGATCAGCACGCGGTTGTTCGACAGCGCGCCGCCGGTGCCTTCGACGTCGAATGCACGGATTTTGCGATTCGGCTCGCCGCGCGATTCGACGATGTACAACACCGACTCGTCCGGCGAGAACGCCAGACCGTTGGGACCGAGCACGTCGTCGGCGACGACGGTGACTTCGCCGGATTGCCCGTCGATGCGGTACACGCACGCCGGCAATTCCGACTCCTGCCGCTCGCCCTCATAGAAGCTGTCGATGCCGAAGGTCGGATCGCTGAACCAGATCGAGCCGTCCGATTTCACGACCACGTCGTTCGGCGAATTGAAGCGCTTGCCGCGATAGCGGTCGGCGAGCACGGTGATCGAGCCGTCGTATTCAGTGCGCGTGACGCGTCGCGTGAGGTGCTCGCAACTGACGAGGCGGCCCTGACGGTCGCGCGTATGGCCGTTGGCATTGTTCGACGACTGGCGAAACGTCGACACCGTGCCGGTGGGTTCGTCCCAGCGCAGGATGCGGTCGTTCGGAATGTCGCTCCACAGCAGATAGCGGCCGTCGCCGAACCAGACCGGGCCCTCGGACCAGCGCGCGCCGTGATACAGGCACTCGACGGACGCGGAAGCCAGGATCAACGGTTTGAAGCGCGGATCGAGCACGCGGATGGAGGGATCGGGATAGCGTAGGCTGTTGTCGGTCATGCTGGCGTTCAAGGCTCGAGGTAGGGGTTGGCTTGCGCGAATTCATGCTCCAACGCGAGCAGCACCCGCGCGGCGTGCTCGATCTTCGCACGATGCTCGGGCGGCGTCGAACTGAGCAACGGCAAAATCGGCCCCATGTCGGCGATCCTGGAATACGTTACGGCGTCGTGGAGCACGCGAATCAGTGAGATGTCGTCGCGCAAAGTTTCGAGCGGCAGGAAGGCGTCGTAAAGACGTTGCGCCGTCTCGCGAGCGCCGGTTTTGACCGCTTGCAGCAAGGCGGTGACCATGCGCGGCGCGATGCATCCTGAGCCGGTGGTCCATGCGGCAAGGCCGAATTCGCGCAGATGCGTGAGCGCCGGCCGCTCGCCCATGCCCGACACCACCTTGGCCGCCGGTACGTGTTGCAGTAGCCGGCGCAGGTAAGGGTCGTCCGCCGGATTCTCGCGCACAATCGCGTATTTCACGGCGATGAGCGTGCCGCGATCGATCAGGCGAGCCAACGCATCGACGTCGATGTAATTCTCGCTTTTGACATACAGCGTGAGCGACATGCCCGCCATATCGGCGATGCGCGTGAGGCCCGCCTCGACGCCTTCGGACGTCGTGAAGCCGCCGAGCGGCAGCACCATGGCCGTCCGGTAACGGGTTTGCGCGAGGATGCGCGCCTGATCCAACATTTTTCCGTAGTCCGGGCCGATTGCCGGAATCACGCGCGTGCCCTCGCCCGCGGCGTCGGCCAACAGGTCGAGCAAATCCCGATATTCGCTGACGGCGATGTGATACAGATTCGCGTTGCCGCCATACAGCAAGGTGCGGACGCCGCCGGCTTCGATATGGCGGATCAGTGCGCGATTTTGCGCGGCGTCGAGCGTGTAGTCGGCGCGGCGGGCGAGCGGCGGCACAGCCATGACCGAAGCGGCCAACTCGTCGTCGCGGATCGGGGATTCGTTCATGATGGATCGCACCGTGAGCGGAGCGCTTACGGTAGCACTGGGTCGAGAATGTTGTCAAACAACTTGCTGAGAGCCCGCTTGGCGAATTCTTCGCATGGATCGCGAACGGCGCAAACTACGCGAGGCTGCTTTTGTATGACAATAGAGCTTGGTTGCGACACTTATCTCGCGATAGATCGCGACGCATTGGAACAAACCATATCGGCAATCAGTGCGATTTTGACTGAAATTTTGGCAGCGGCCGCTTATTAAAATGCTTCGCAATAATGTGTCCAGTGAATGGCATCAAATCGGCTACCACGAGAAAATTAACCACATAAACGATCGGTGAATGTTATTTCGATCAGAAAATCAGTTACAAAGAGCGATTCATGCGCATTCTCACCAAATCACCCTCGCGAGCATTTTGTTAAAAATCAGTTCTCGCTTTGCGAAATAAATTTTGGTGATAGATTATGAAGACAAAAAACCATCGGACGGAATGCCGTACCGCAATTCACCGCAACGGGATGTCTGTGAGCCTGAGAGAGTAAAAATTGTCGCTACATTTTATCGAGCAGATGGCACCGCTACTGAACGCCGCCGACGAAGCGGAATGGTTCGGTGCAATCGCGGGCCTTGCCGAGACGTGGGGCTTCGACAGGCTTTTGATCGCCATGCTGCCGCGCCCGACCATTCGTCTGGAAGACGCTTACGTGCGCAGCACGTACTCACCCACCTGGCGACGTACTTATGACGAGCAGGGACTGGTTCACATCGATCCGACCGTTGCGCATTGCGCGACGCGTGCCGTGCCGCTGATCTGGTCACCGGATATATTCAAGACCGCGCCGCAGCTGTCCATGTACGAGGAAGCCCGCGCGCACGGGTTGCGCTCCGGCATAACGTTGCCGATTCACGGGCCGAACCAGGAAGCCGGCATGATGTGCTTCGTCAATGACAACAATCCCAACGACGAATTCTGGCGCCATATCAACGAGGCATTGCCGAACCTGGTGTTATTGCGCGACCTGGTAATCGATACCAGTCAGCGCCATTTGAATACGCACGCTCAGACCTTATTGCCCAAGCTAACGCCGCGTGAACGCGAATGCCTGAAATGGACCGCACGCGGCAAATCCACCTGGGAAATATCCCACATCCTGAACTGTTCGGAAGCCGTGGTGAACTTCCACATGAAGAATATCAGGACGAAATTCGGGGTGAATTCGCGGCGTGCGGCGGCCGTGATTGCCGCACAGCTCGGACTTATTGACCCGGGTTGAGCAAGGCGGCCGCGTCGCGGCTGTACAGCACACGTTCGGCGCGGCCCAGATCGGCGTCGGACACGGTTTTGGTGAAGTACAGACCCAGCAGGATCGAAACCGGCGGCGGGATTTCAGCACCCGATTCGAAGCGGCTGCCGCGCGATTGGGTGACGCCGAAGCGCGCCCAGAAACGGCGCTGGCTTTCTTTTTTCTTCTTGCGATAAGCAATGATCAGAACGCGGTCAACCGCCGTGGAAGGCTCAGCCGGACGGAGTTGAAGGCCGGTTTGCGGTTGCCAATGATTTTCGAGGAGTTCCATTTTTTCGGTCCTGTCGGTTGAGTGCAGTGCTTGTCTCGAATTCTGCGTTACCCGATAAGCATGCACACCTATCCAGGTAGGTAGGTGGCGGAAACATTCAAAATGCATAAGTTTTCTTGCGTATTGGGTACCCCAACACGTTCAGGAGAACGTCATGCAAACAGCAATCCGGATTGGAATGCGTCAGGAATTCGATAACGCGGACATTAACGAGATGTATCGCCTGCGGGCGCGGGTGTTTCATGGGCGGCTCGGGTGGGATATTCCGACCATCGCGGGCATGGAGATCGACGGCTATGACGCGCTCGGGCCGCATTACATGCTGATCCAGGCCGACGACGGGCAAGTGCGCGGCTGTTGGCGCCTGATGCCGACCGAGGGCCCCAACATGCTGAAGGACACCTTCCCGCAGTTGCTGCATGGCGCGGCGGCGCCGGTGGGACGGCACATCTGGGAATTGAGCCGGTTCGCGATCGAAACCAGCGGCGAGGAGCAGTCGTTCGGCTTTGCTGACCTGACCATGCAGGCGATTCACGAACTGGTGACGTTCGCCGACCAGATGGGCATCACGCGGTATGTCACCGTGACCACCACGCCGATCGAGCGACTGCTGCGCAAGACCGGCATCGACATCAGCCGGCTCGGGTCGCCATTGCAGATCGGTGTGGAGCGAGCGGTGGCGCTGGATATCGCGGTGAGTCCGAAGACTCGTACCGCGCTGTTCGGACCGATGGCCGTTGCTGCCTAGCTGTCGCCTGGCTGCCTGCTAGTTGCAGCCTGCTTGCTGCCTGGCTGCCAGTCGGCGGCCGGGTCGCTGCCGCGAAAGCGGCGATTCGCCGCCGCGTCGAGCCGCCTTGGGAGTGCATATGCCCAGTGGCGCGGCAGCTCGCCGCAGTCTTGGCGCGCGGCGAGAGCTGGCGGCAGGTCAGGAGCCGAACATCCGCTCGAGCGCGTTCTCGAGATGCGCTCGCATGGCGCTCGCCGCGCCTCGCGCATCCTTGCGGCGGATCGCGTCGAGCACAGCCCTATGCTCCTCCTGCACGAGCCGCTGCCGCGCCACCGTCTTCACCAGCGAAAGATTGCGCGACAGGTTCATGCTGAACAGAATCTGCTCCTCGATGAACGACATGACCGTGATGAAAAAAGGGTTCTTCGATGCACGCGCCACCGCCAGGTGGAACATAAAGTCGTCTTTCGCGCCGATCCCTTGCGTCTCGATGATCCGCTCCAGTTGGTCCCATGCGTGCTGGATGGCGGCGATGTCGTCGGCGTCGGCTTTGAGCGCCGCCTGCTCCGCGGCACCCGCTTCTGTCACGATGCGAAACTCATAGCAGCGACGAATATCGGACAGCGTTTCGAGCGGCGCGAAGCGGCGCACGTCCGGGTCCGGCCGGCGCGCGACCGTCGTGCCCGAGCCGTGCCGGGTCATGATGATGCCGTCCGCCCGCAAGCGCGCCAAGGCTTCGCGGACCGTCGGCCTGGACGTCGCGAAACGCTCGGCCAGCGCATGCTCGGTCGGCAAGCGCTCACCTTCCTTGTACTCGCCTTCGACAATGCGGTTGAGAATGTCGCCGTAGATCTTGTCGGGCAAGCCCGTCGTTTTGCGCTCGTTCATCAGCGGACTGAAGCAGCTTGTCTGAATAGGTTGTAATTGTAAGGCAAACTTTCCCTTGTCCTGGTCGTGGATATGCATTGCGAATGGGAGCGAAGTCCCGTCAACGCTTGCCCACAGGCGCTCGCCGAACCCGACAGCGCCGTCGAAAAATTTGACAAGAGTTTGATTTACATCCAGGTCCAGCGCATGTTTTTCAGCGATGATTCAGGCTTACATCAGCGATGATCGTCATTGCGCCCAGCCGGTTGGAAACGGCTGAGGCATCCGGATTCTTCAGACGCGGAGTCGATATGTACACACGCATTCTTGTAGCGGTCGACGGCAGCAACACCTCCCGCCGTGCATTCGAAGCGGCGCTCGCGCTCGCCAAAGCCAGCGGCGCGGTCTTGCAGCCGTTATATGTCGTCGAGAACACACCGATGTATTTCGAAGCGCCCGGCTACGACCCGTCCGTCTTGCGCAATCGTCTCGTCGAAGAGGGCAAGGAACTCGGCGCCGAATTCGCCAAGGCCATGGCCGAGCAAGGCGTGAAAGGCGACCTTGTGGTGAGCGAGGCGTCCACGATCGACGACGTTTCGGTGGTCGTACTCAAAGCCGCGGCCGACTTCAACGCCGATCTCCTGGTCATGGGCACGCACGGGCGGCGCGGTTTTCAGCGCCTGATTCTCGGCAGCGTCGCCGAGCGCTGCGTGCGGCAGGCGAGCCTGCCCGTGCTGCTCATTCCGTCCGCTGCGGGCAAGTCCGGCGATGCGGACTGATGAGCGCCGCGCTGGTGCGCCATGCGATTGACTGTCGTATCGGCCGCGCGTGCGCTCGATCGGCAAAAGCGTTCTTCTTCTGCCAAGGTATGAGCCGGGTTTGCCTGCTCACCTTCGTAGCAGTCCATAAACAAACTCACGAACGCCGGTGTGACATTGCTCAACACGCCTGACTGCCCGAACGCGTCATTTTGACGCGAAGCGGGCAACGCGGTCGATGGGACAATCTGTCAATACCCTCACTGGCTGCAGAACATGCTCACTCCTACTGCTGTTACGCACTCCGCCGGCACTGCCGATTCCGCAGCCTCTGCCGCACGTTCGTCGCCGGTGCGCGGGAGCCGCCGCGCGGCGCCGTCACGGGCAAGCGCGCGTTCCGCCGCTCGCTGTTCGAGTTGCGCGATGCGGCAGCTCTGCATGCCCCAAGGTTTGTCGCCCGACGAACTGATGAAACTCGAAACGCTCATCTGTTCCGCGCGTTCCGTTCAGCGCGGCGAAGCGCTGTATCGCAGCGGTGACCGCTTCGACAACATCTACGCCGTGCGCTCCGGTTCGATGAAAACCGTCATGACGCACCGCGACGGCCGCGAACAGGTCACCGGTTTGCGGCTCGCGGGCGAAGCGCTCGGCCTCGACGGTATCAGCGACGACGTGCATGCCTGTAGCGCGCTCGCCCTCGAAGACAGCACCGTCTGCATCGTCCCCTATACCGCGCTCAAGTCGCTGTGCCGCGAAATCAGTTCGATGCAGGAACGTATGCACAAACTGCTGGGCGAGCAGATCGTCCGCGAAGCCGCTCAGATGATGGTGCTCGGGTCGCTTTCGGCGGACGAACGGGTCGCGGCATTCCTGCTCGATGTCTCCGAGCGCAACGCGCGGCGGGGCTATTCGTCGGCGGAATTCAATCTGCGCATGACGCGCGAGGACATGGGCAGCTACCTCGGCATGACGCTCGAAACCGTGAGCCGCACCCTGTCAAGATTTCAAAAGCGCGGCCTGATCGACACACAGGGCAAGCACATCCGGATCGTCGATCTGGACGGTCTGCGGCAAGTCTAGGCTCCCGGCGGGAGCACGGCCCGCGCCGCCGCGTCCCCCGCGCACGCTCTTTTCACGCGCTTTCGTCTTGGCATGGCTCCTGCGAGCGGGTACAGTCTTTAGTCCGTCCCCCGCAAGGAGACCCGGCGAAATGAATCGCGACCCCGCCCCGCATTACCCGCTCGTGCAGCGGCTGATCGAAGCGCGTCAAGTGACTGACGCACTGTTTTCCATAGTCAAACCCGAGTTTCTGTATGAACGGCCGATCCGTGAACGCCACCGGATCGTGTTTTACATCGGCCACCTGGAAGCTTTCGACCGTAATCTGTTCGATCAACGCCTGTGCGATCTGCCGGCGTTCGATCCAAACCTCGACCAGCTTTTTGCCTTCGGCATCGATCCCGTCGACGGCGGTTTTCCGACCGATCAACCGAGTGACTGGCCGTCGCTCGACGTCGTGCGCAGTTACAGCTCGCGTGCGCGCGAGCAGATCGACCGCGAGCTCGATGCGCTGACGCACGCCGCGCAACTCAGCCGCAGCGGTGCGCAAGCCGACGCCTCCGAGCAATTGCTGAACGTGGCGATCGAGCATCGGTTGATGCATGCTGAAACGCTGGCGTACATGCTCCATCAGTTACCGCTCGCGCAGAAGGTCACCGAATTGCGTGAGCCTGTCGTAACGCGCGCGGAACCGCGGGACGCGTTGTCGTCGATGGTCAGCATACCGGCCGGCGCAACGGTGCTCGGCATGCCACGCGACGGCGGACGCTTCGGCTGGGACAACGAGTTCGGTGAAATGCGGATCGAGGTGCCCGCCTTCGAAATCGACCGCCATATGGTAACGAACGGCGCATTCCGCGAGTTCATCGAGGCAGGCGGCTATCGCGAAGCGAAGTGGTGGTCGGAGAAGGATTGGGCGTGGAAGGAGGCCGAGCACATCGAGCATCCCGCGTGCTGGTCGCGGCACGATGCAGGTGGCCAAGGTAGCGCGTGGACGTTACGCACCATGTTCGACGAAGTGCCGCTGCCGCTCGACTGGCCCGCGTATGTGAGCCACGCCGAAGCGAGTGCGTACGCACGCTGGGCAGGCAAAGCATTACCCACCGAGGCGCAGTGGCAACGTGCGGCACACGGCGCGCCGCACGCCGCGTCGGGCAATTTCGATTTTCGCAGTTGGGATCCGCAACCGGTCGATGAGTATCCGGACAACGTCAGCGCGTTCGGCGTCGACGGTCAATTCGGCAATGGCTGGGAGTGGACCTCGACGGTGTTCGATGCGCTGCCCGGCTTCGAAGCTTTTCCGTTTTATCTGGGCTATTCGGCCAACTTTTTCGATGGTCAGCACTATGTGATCAAAGGTGGATCGGCGCGCACCGCGCAGTGCATGCTGCGGCCGGCTTTCCGGAATTGGTTTCAGCCGCATTATCAGTATGTGTATGCGGGGTTTCGATGTGTGAGGTGATGTAAATAACGCGATCTCGCCTCGTGAGATCGGAACACGATGAGGTACAGGCAGTCGCCGTAGTTATTTGCGGGCTCTGCGACCAGCGCGAGTTGGGTAATCTGTGCGCAAGTCGGGCCGAGCTTCGTACCGTCTAACAATGCTTCGACGGTGCATGCTCGGCGTCACCGCAGCGAATGTATCGTAATCTCCATCAAGGACGATGCTGACAATCGGCCATGCATCGGAGCCGCGTCACGTGCAACGTCTACCACCGCAGCAGCGCGACGATACCTTGGGAAAGTGCAGGGATATCAGTACCGCCGCGTACCGGGAAGTAAAGCTATAAAGCGTGAGCTCGCTTCAGAAACTATTCAAACACGACGACCTGTCGAATTGCTTTCCCTTCGTGGAGCAGATCGAAACCATGATTGATTTCATCTAGCGTCAGACGGCCGGTGAGCAGTTTGTCGACCGGCAGCCTGCCCTGCATGTAAAGATCGATGTAATGGGGAATGTCGCGCGCCGGCACGCATGTGCCGATATAGCTGCCTTTCAGCGTGCGCTCTTCGGCAACCAGACTGACTGCCGGCAGCGGCCACAGTGCGGTAGACGGCGGCAGGCCCGCGGTAACGGTCATTCCGCCGCGACGGGTAATACGATAAGCGAGGTCCAACGCTCGAATGGCGCCGGCGAATTCGAAGGCGAACTCGACGCCGCCGGAGCTCAATGCCCGGATCTGCTCGACAGCGTCATCGCCGCCCGCGTTCACCGTGTGCGTGGCGCCGAGGGCGCGCGCCTGCTCCAGTTTCGCATCGGACAGGTCGACCGCGATGATCTGTCGAGCGCCGGCCGCTTGCGCGCCGATCAGAGCCGCCAACCCCACTCCTCCCAGACCGACCACGGCAACAGAAGCGCCTACACGGACTTGCGCCGTATTCACCACCGCGCCGACGCCCGTGAGCACGGCACATCCGAATAGCGCGGCTTCGTCGAGCGGCACACTGGGATCGATCCTGACCACCGAGCGCCGCGATACGGTCGCGTATTCCGCAAACACCGAACATCCGAGGTGGTGGTTCAATGTCTCGCCATCACGCGTAAGGCGACGCCCACCAGAGAGCAGCGTGCCCGCGCCGTTCGCCGCAGCGCCCGGCTCGCACAAGGCCGGACGGCCCTCGGCGCAAGGTGCGCAGTGACCACAGCTCGGCACGAAGACCACCACGACATGATCGCCAATCTGAAGATCGGTAACGCCGGCCCCCAGTTCGGCGACGACGCCGGCGGCCTCATGTCCGAGTGCCATCGGCATGGGGCGCGGCCGATCGCCGTTGATGACGGACAGGTCGGAGTGACACAGCCCCGCGGCGGCGATCTTGATAAGCACTTCATCAGGCCCCGGCGGCGCAAGGTCAACCTCGTCGATACGCAACGGACGGGAATCGGCATACGGATACGCTGCGCCCATTGTTTCCAGCACTGCTGCCTTGATCTTCATTACGCGACCTCCATAACCCGATTGCCCAGTTCCTCGACAAAAACGCGGACGTTTTCCGAGTAGTCGACCGGGACGATAACAAGTTGCACCCCGCCTTCGCTGAATGCGCTCTCCAATGCCGGAGCCAAAGCCTCCGCCGTCTCGATGCGCCTGCCTTTTGCGCCGTACGCATCCGCATATTTGACGAAATCGGGGTTACCGAAAGTCAGTCCCCAGTCCGCGAACTTATCGACGGCCTGCTTCCAGCGAATCATTCCGTAGGCATCGTCCTGAATGATCAGCACGACGAGATTGAGCTTCAGTCTCACCGCCGTCTCGAGTTCCTGCGAGTTCATCATAAAGCCGCCGTCACCGCAAACAGCCATGACACGACGATCCGGATAAAGAATCGCGGCCATCATTGCCGATGGCAAGCCCGCCCCCATGGTTGCCAGCGCATTGTCGAGCAATAGCGTATTCGCGCTACGGGTTCTGTAGCACCGCGCGAACCAGAGTTTGTACATGCCGTTGTCGAGCGCAACGATGCCGTCGGCCGGCATGACCTTTCTCACGTCGTGAACGATGCGTTGCGGAGTCAACGGAAAGCGCGATTCTTCCGCCCGTCCCAGCGTGCGCCTCAGGATATCTTCGCGCAACGGCGCCAACGCCGCCGCGTGCGGCAGGTTTCCCTCCAGCAGATCGGCCAGGCGCGTAAGGCTCAAACCGAGGTCTCCAACCACTTCCGCGTGCGGGAAGAACACCTGCTCGACATTGGCCGGCGTATATCCGACGTGAATGACCATCGGCCCGCCGGGCCCCATGATAAAAGGCGGCTTCTCGACCGTGTCATGGCCGATGGCGAGGATCAGGTCGGCGCGATCGATCGCCTCGTGCAGGTAGTCGCGCTCGCTCAGCGCCGCCGTGCCCATCCAGAGTTCGGACGCCTCTTCGCGACCGATCGCGGACACGGTGCCCTTGCCCATTTGCGTGTTGAAGTACGGCATGCCCGTGCGCCGGATGAAGTCGGTCAACTGCCCGGCAAGACGGGGGCGGTTGCTGGCCGCGCCGAACATGACCAGCGGACGCCTCGCGCTCTTCAGCAAGGCCGCAGCCTGCTCGATTGCTGGCTGCCCGGCGACCGGCAGGTCGACCGCATGCAATGGAATCAACGGGACGTCGTCGCCTACTTCCGAGCCGGCCACGTCTTCCGGCAACTCGAGATGCACCGGACCCGGCCGCTCTTCCGCAGCCACCCGGAATGCCTCGCGCACCACAGTCGGAATGCTGGCGCCGTTGACAATCTGCCGGGACGCCTTGGTGAGCGGTTTCATCGTCGCCACGATATCGACAATCTGAAAGCGGGCCTGGCGCGCTGTCATGATGGCCTTCTGACCGGTGATCAGTACCATCGGCATTGCACCAAGATGAGCGTAGGCCGCGCCTGTCAAGAGATTCAATGCGCCAGGGCCGAGCGTTGCCATACAAACACCGGGCTTTCCGGTCAGACGGCCATGAGTGGCCGCCATGAAGGCGGCCGATTGTTCATGGCGAGTCACGATAAGCTCGATGCCCGAGTGCCGCAACGAATCCAGGACGTCGAGATTTTCCTCGCCCGGCACGGCAAAGATGCGTTCGACGCCTTCATTCTCCAGGGCCTTGACGAACAGGTCTGATGCTTTCACAAATGGACTCCTTGTTTCTTCAATACGCGGCCAGGCATTTCAGAACGGCTGGTGGCGTCGGCGTGGGAACTGGAGCACGCCGTCGCCGACAGCGTCGTTATGCTCCGTTGCAAACGCCATGGCGTCGGCATGCGTTTCACAGACATGGGATGCGGAAGTCGCGTCGCGGAAAGCCGCGCGCAGCTTTGCGCGCATGAACGCGCAGCTGGTAAAGCGGCTCACCGACTTGTAGTACTGCGATTGCAGCCGTGCTGCCATTTCAAAGTACTGATCGGCTACTGCGTGGTCCAGTCTGAATCCGTCATAGTTGACGATTAGCGAGACTTTCTTGCCGATGGGTTTGCAGAATGCGTCGAACACGCGGCGCACGCTTTCAATGTCGCTATGAGAGCGAACCGCCATCCCTTCGAAATTTGCAAACAGGGTGTTTTGCTCTGCTTCGTAGCTGAGCCTTCGAGCGAATTGCGAATCAAGCAACACGGTTGCCAGATTCATCAGTTGCGGCAGAAAGATGCGTGAATTCATGGGTCGCGGACTTGACACGATCGGGGCGAAGCCCATGTGCGGAAGAATGTCCCGATCGACGTCGATGCCCGGCGCGACTTCCGTCAACTCGAGCCCTTCTGACGTTAGCCGGAAGACGCAACGCTCCGTCACATAGAGCACTGGCTGGCCGCGTTCGGCAGCGAGCCGTCCGTTGAAGGTGATCTGCTCGACCGACTCGACAAGTTTCTTTTGTGAGCCTTCCGTGACGATACGAAGACGTCCCGCCTCCACCGCAACTTCAAGGCCACCCGCCGTGAACGTTCCGGCAAATACCACTCGCGAAGCGTTCTGACTGATATTGATGAAGCCGCCGGCACCGGCTAGTCGTGGACCAAACCGGCTCACGTTGACGTTTCCGCTTCGGTCGATCTGCGCCATACCGAGGCATGCGAGGTCCAGGCCGCCGCCATCGTAGAAATCGAACTGCTGGTTCTGGTGAAGCAGCGCGTCCATGTTGACGGCTGCGCCAAAGTCCAGGCCGCCCTGCGGCACGCCGCCGATGATCCCAGGCTCGGCGGTCAAGGTCAGATGGCTCAGCAGACGCTCCTCCGCGGCCACTGCGCCAACGACCTCCGGCACGCCGATACCCAGGTTGATCACGCCATCGAGCGGGAGTTCGAACGCGCAACGACGCGCCATCACCTTCCGCTCGTCGAGCAGCGGGCATGCGTTCGCTCCGGCTGAAATCCTGATCTCGCTCGAAAACGCCGGGTTATAGGCCGTGCCGTAAGTCTGCGGCTGCGCGTTGGGCGATGCGACTACAACACGGTCGACGAAAATGCCCGGAACCACGACTGCGCGAGGGTCGAGTGTGCCGCTCGCCGCGATCCTCTCCACCTGCGCGATGACGAGTCCGTTTGAATTGTGGACCGCCATCGCGACTGCCTGCGCATCGAGCACCAGCGCTTCGCGTTCCATCGTGATGTTGCCTTCCGGATCGGCCGTTGTGCCGCGAATCAACGCGACGTTCAGCGGAAAGACCTTGTATAAAAGCCAGGTCTTGCCATCGAGATCGATCGTGCTGACCAGATCTTCGGTTGTCCTCGCGTTGATCTTCCCGCCCGCCTGACGCGGATCGACGAAGGTGCCCAATCCCACTTGAGTGAGCGTGCCTGCCCTGTGAGCCGCGATATCGCGGTACAGATGCGACATCGTTCCAAGCGGCAGGTTGTAGGCCTCGATCAGATTGTCGGTCGCCATCCGGGCAAGCTTCGGCACTAACGACCAATGGCCGCCAATGGCGCGTTTGACCAATCCCTCCAGGGCGACCCGATTGAGCCCGCGGTCTTTGCCGTCGCCCGGCGCCGCCGCGAACACCAGCGTCAGATCGCGTGGGAAGCCGGATTCAGTAAAACGCCGGGCCAACGCCGTGATCAACTCGTCCGGCGTACCGATGCCGACAAAGCCTGAGCAGCAGACAGCGTCGCCGTCGCGGATCAATGCGATGGCGTCGTCAGCGGTGACAATCTTGTCTTGCATAGTGCCCGCCTGAAAGAGGTGAGGTCGCGGCGCGCGCCGCCCTGGCATCCCCGATGAAACGGACACGCCGTCCGTTCGTGCGACGCTTGCGACTTCGATGCCCGTCATCCTGCGCGTCCGGCTAGTCGACGGTCTTTCAACTTCACATGCACCAGGAACGGCAAATGGCTCTGCGCGAACGGATGAAGGCGGCAAAGGTCTGCCGCCAGCCTGGGCCACCCACGTGGCGCGCAATATTCGAACCTGCGCAACGCGGCTATATCTGGCGACCAGTCATGCAGAAGCTTCTCCACCTCATCGCCGTTGATGCCCCATGGCATAGGCGGCAAACGGTAACGCGGCGTTGTCATGACGCCCCAGTGGGTGAGCCCGGAAAACCAGCGCGGGATCGCGTCGAATGCAATCTCGGCGCCGGGAAAGCGCTCGGCGATCCGGATAAAAAGACGTCTTACCGCATCTGGCTGGAGATACATGAACAGCCCTTGCGCAACGACAAAAACATCGGC
Source organism: Paraburkholderia phytofirmans (assembly GCF_046028095.1). Lineage (GTDB taxonomy): Bacteria > Pseudomonadota > Gammaproteobacteria > Burkholderiales > Burkholderiaceae > Paraburkholderia > Paraburkholderia phytofirmans_A. The sequence goes on along the minus strand of NZ_JAQQDJ010000003.1, from coordinate 150,124 downwards.
GCCGGCTTTGATCCCGTTCGCCCAGTCCGGCTCGAAAACACTTGCCGCGATACAGCGAAAGCGCCTCGAAGAAGGCAGGAATCGCTCGCGTAACTCAATCGCCGGTGGCAAGTCGACCGTGAGCCAGGTCATGTGGCCGTTATCTACACGATGAGCCTGTGTTTCAAGCCCCTCTCCCAGCGATATGACCATTCCTTTCGGATGCCGGGCGAGCCAGTCTTTCAGAAGACGATCGATTTCCGCGGCCCGCGCAGAGAAGGAGCCAACGGGATGGCCGAAGTGACCCGCGAAATCATAGTCAATGGCGTCGCAAATGCGCACGCTCTCCGGATCGACAAGAATGGCGTCGGCGCGACGCGATTCGCAGGCCCGGTCGTAGAGCGTCCACAGCATCGTTTCCGATACACCCTCCAGTCTCGAGGGGATGCGGGCTATTTCCCGATCGCTTCGCTTACGCGACGCAGGACGAGCCTTCGCGCGCTCCCGCTCTATGGCGGTGGTCATTCTGCGCCCAGGCGTCTTGCATTTGCGGTGGCACGGCCATGAATCGGTGCGAGCATGTCCCGGACCAGAGAGGTCATTGAACCTGCCAGATACAAGGGGTTCGACGGAGACTGAACGACGGCCGTCAAAAGGCTCGGCTGATGTTCACACCCTGGCGTGGCCGGACCCCTTGAGGCAAATCCGGTCGGCGCCGTTGACATTGCGCCGATGAGATTGCAGGTATCGCGAGTGAACTCGACGGCTAGCTTGATAAGCCCCGAGTTCATCGCCTCTATTGATTCGGATGTGGCCTCGCATTTCTCGATGCCCATGATGCTGAACTCAGCCCGGTCACGCGGATTGGGCACCGGACCAGCCAATACCATGCGCACGGTGCGCACGCGCACCACTTGCGTCGTTGCATTAAGCAGTTCACAAACCTCGGTAAAGAGACGGAACCAGTTGCAGGAGACGTCGAAGACGGGTCCATGGCGTGACGCAATAGGGGTTATGTTTTCCATATAAAGATCCATTTGATATGGATGCCTGAAAATATTGAATTTGGCACAGGCAAGACTTTGCCGGCACGGGCTTTAATGTTTGTTCCAACGATGACCCCAGCATAAGCGGATAAATGTTGCGCTGCAACACTTCTTTTGGTTCTGGCTAATAGATCGTTTTGTGTGACGGATCAGGCATGGGTGTTGCGCAGGCTGCAGGGCCGATGCGGTCATTCGTTATCACCTTTTCAACACCGGTTCTTTTGACGGGGCATGCCCCTGCGGCGCGAAGTGAATTCCTCGCGTTAAATGCCTCGCGGCGATTAGATCTGTTCGCTTATATCCAGTAACGTGATGTGCGCGCCTTTTTCGGAGATTGGCGACGCCAGGCACATCAGTTGCGCTATCCATGGTCACGCACGCCATAAGCGCGAAGTTGCCACGCTGCGCAAAAGGATGCTGTCAGTACGGTGCTGCCCAAGACCGGGACGATCTGAAAGGAGGCACTCCTAGAGGGAACCCGACTCGCCGGAATTTACCTCTGATTCACTGTACTGATAACACTTTGACCAACGAGGTCCTGGTCATTTTTTTAGCGCCAAACTGATCGGCTAGAAAAGCACGATCGACTTCAAAAGTAAGACGCCTACAATCAATTTTGCTGCATCGCACCAATTGACATCCACCAGCGGTGCGTGACCGTGAATTCATCAAGCTTCATGCACTCGCCGCCTTTTTATCTGGAGCATCCATGAACACGTCTATCCCCCAAGGTTTGGCAGACACACAAACCGCCGGTATCACGCAGCTATTCGCCTTCTCACATAATGCGCTGGATGGCATTGAAAAGCTGACCGCGTTGAATCTTCAGGTGGTCAAGGCGACGCTCGCTGAAAACCAGGCGCTGATGGCCAAGGCGTTGTCCTCCAGGCCTGAAGAACTGTTTGCTTTATCGACAAGCCTTGCGAAGCCCACCGCGGAAAAAATCGCGGCATACAGCTGCCACGTTTACGAAATCATGTCAGGCGTTCAGATTGCGCTATCCGCAAGCGCGCCGGCCCAGTACCAGCACTATCAGCGTGACGCACAGGGATTCGTCGAGAACCTCACAAAGGACGCTTCGCCTGGTACGAACATTATCGAAGCCGAATAAATGTGAACGGGGTACCGGTTTCGTGATGTTGCACGCGGGCCGCGAGCCTGCGCCTTAGGTGCTTTTTGCAGTCCGCAACGCGCACGCACAGACCTGTGCGTTGTGACACTTTGGGTCGCCGCGCAGTCGACCTTATATCGGTGCCTGAGAAAATTAAATGGACAACCTTGCGTTGACGCCGCCCCCAGCAATACTCCTTGCGCTGGAACCCCTTCGCGCCATATCGGATTACTTTGCAAGCCTTGCTCCCTTATCGGAGCCGTTGCCGTCAGGTGATGGTCACCCTGTGCTCGTCTTTCCAGGTCTCGGTGTCGGCGGATACGCGACTGAAGGCATGCGTGAGAGGTTGCGAGAGTTGAACTATGAAGTCCACGATTGGGAACAGGGCGTCAACCAATGGCCGGAGACCGATTTCGACAGCTTTCTCGACTTGTTAGGCGGGCAACTGAGGCAGATTTATGACAGGAACAGTCGCTCCGTTTCGTTAATCGGCTGGAGCCTTGGCGGAGTGTACGCTCGCGAACTCGCAAAAAAATATCCGCGACTGGTACGGCAGGCCATTACCCTCGCGACTCCGTTTGCAGACCAGCCGAACTCGACCCACGCCGGATGGCTTTTCACGCTGCTGAACGGCGGAGTGTCGCCGATGGACGAGGCGTTGCTCCGGCGGCTAAGCATAGATCCCGTGGTCCCTTGCACATCGATATATTCGCCATCCGACGGTATCGTGGGGTGGGCAGGATGTGTCGGGACCGAGTCAGAGCACCATCAAAACATCGAAGTCGAGAACGTCAGTCATTGGGGCATGGTTCACAATCCGGACGTGCTACGTGTCGTGGCTCGCCTTCTTGCCGAGCACCGGCACGGCACGTTACGCACGTTGCTCGATACCTGCGTCACCAAGCTTTTCTAGTGGAGAAAGCACAGCACGCTTGTCCTGTGCTTAATCGCGCGATCCGGAATATGTCGAGCATGGTCTTGTGCATGCTGCGAAGTCGCTGCTCGAGGGTCATGAGCGTTGCTTCGGGTTGGCAGGCGCGATGGTTATCGCGTTTTTGCATTTACACAGCGAGTGTCTTGTCGCCAACGAGTCTGCTACCTGCCGCGTCGAGCTTGCTCTGCAGTTCGGCCTTACGCTTCGCCATTTTTTCGCCTAGTGCGCGGAGATCGCAACTGGTTTTGCGCAGTTCCGGAAAGAGCTCCTCTTCTTCTTCCTCGACATGATGACCGACCATCTCGCTCATCACTTTGAAGGTCGCATCGAAGCCCTTGTCGCCGGCCTTCATGGTTTCAAATTTGGCGATCAAGGTCTTGACGAGGAAATGCTCGATATACGCTTCCTCGACGTCTATCGCGTCGCTGTCAGGTAATGCTTCCTGTGCGGCCGGATAAAGCAGTTCCTCTTCGAGCATCGTATGAATGGAAAGCTCTTCGCAGGCACGCTGCGCCAGTGCCGACTTCGCCTCAAGATCATCGTCGGCCGCTTTCTCGAATGCCTTGAAAAGTTTTTCCACTGCGCGATGCTCGGCCTCGAGAAAAGCCAGCGCATCGGTCGCGCCCGAGCCCGCTGCTGTTTTGTCCTGTTTGGTGGTTTCCATGTCGATCTCCTCGGCCATACGGTTGACTGCAACGCGGCTGGTTGCAGCGGTTGAGCACCCTGTCCCGCAACCCGCGTGCCTGGAAGCACCCAATTGGCGCGAACGCGTGAACTTTCGCTCCAGCGAGGCCAAGATTTCAACGCGTATGAAGCGTTGCCAGTAACCGCGACAAAGCGACAACCGAAAGCAGTGGTGTCGTAAAACAGCGGCACATAAAACACGCTCCTGTGCCGCTACACCACAGCAATCCGAAATCAGCGTTGGAGCAGTGGAAAAAGACTGCTAAAGCGCCGTCACTTCTCCACAACGCCCAACAACGCCTGTTTGCCGCCGACGTATTTGTACAGCGAGATCACACCATGCCGCAGATCGCCTCTCGAATCGAACTGCGTTTCACCGAGCACGCCGTGGTAATCGGTCGCCGGCATCGCGGCGAGGATCTTCGCGGAGTCCGTTGACTGCGCGCGCTTCATCGCTGCAACGATCACGCCGACCGCGTCGTATGCAAACGGAGAATTCAAGACCGGCGCGTAGCCGAAGCGCTTCTTGTAGCGTTCGACAAACGCCGGACCTTCGGCCATCTTGAGCAGCGGCGCGCCGGCAATCGAGCAGATCACGTTATCGGCGGCGTCGCCCGCGAGCTTCGCGAGGTCGTCGGCACACAAGCCGTCGCCGGCAAGCACTTTGATCGTGATGCCGAGTTGCTTCGCCTGCTTCGCAAACGGGCCGCCGGTGCCGTCGAGGCCACCGTACATGATCGCGTCCGGCTTTTCGCCCTTGATCTTCGTGAGAATCGCGCGGAAATCGACGGCCTTGTCGGTGCTCGCGTCGTGCGACAACACCGTGATGCCATTCGCCTTCGCCTGCTTTTCGAACTCGACCGCGAGGCCCTGGCCGTAGGCGGTCGAATCGTCGACGATCGCCACCGTCTTCACTTTCAGCGTTTTTGCGGCGTAATCGGCGAGCGTGGGTCCCTGCTGCGCGTCGGTGGCGACCACGCGATAGGCAGTTTTGAATCCCTGCAACGTATACGCCGGGTTGGTCGCGGACGGCGACACTTGCACGACACCGGCATCGTTGTAGATCTTCGATGCGGGGATGGTCGAACCCGACTGCATATGCCCAACTACCGCGACCACCTTGTCGTCCACCAGTTTCTGCGCGACCTGGGTCGCCTGACGCGGATCGCCCGCATCGTCCTGAGCGTCGAACACCAGCGTCACCTTCTGTCCGCCGATCACGAGCCCCTTCTGGTTGATTTCCTCGATCGCAAGGCGCGCGCCGTTTTCCGTGTCCTTGCCCAGATACGAAGCCGGTCCGGTCACGGGCGCGGCTTCGCCGATTTTCACCATCTCGTCGGCACGGGCGACGCCCACGGCAGCCGCCGCCAATGTACCCAGAATGCCGACAGTCGCCATGCCGCGACCCAAGGCTGTGCTTTTGCTCATGCTTCACCCGAATAGTAGTGATAGTTGGGGCACGCGACTGCATGCGGCCGATCGTCCTGCCTTCGTCGGATCGCCCGGGCCTCGCGGCGCGGCGTCGTTCGTCAGCGGTTCCAAATTTATGCAGCCAGAAAGCGGCGGCATTGAACCGATCTGCCGGAAAATAGAAGAATTGCGTCAGATGCCAATTGCGCGAATTCTCGGCACCTCACCGTATAATCAGCGCGAACCGCCCTCGAGTTTGCGCATGCCGACTGCCCGCTCTTCCTCTCCTGCGTCCCCTGCCACTGCGCCTGCCCTCGCGCCGACGGCTCACGAACTGGTCGAGCAACTGGACGCACTGCCGCGGGCGTTGCGGGCTCGCCCGAGCCGCTCGGAAGCCGAGTTGAGCGTGGGCATTCTGTTGTGGCCGCGTTTTCCGATGCTGTCGCTCGCCGGCTTGTGCGACGCACTGCGCCACGCGGCGGATCGCGGCGATCAGAGCCGCCAGTTGCGCTGTCTGTGGACCATCATCGGCGTTCAGGCTGAAGCGGTCGAAGCGAGTTGCGGCATTCCGGTGAAGGTGCAATCGGCGTTTCCGGATGTCACGCAATTCGACTACGTCGTCGTGATCGGCGGATTGCTGCCGCATCTGGATCAGGTCGACCGCCGCTACTGGGACTATCTGCAGCAGGCCGCACAGGCGGGCATTGCGCTGGTCGGCATGTGCACCGGCAGTTTCGTGCTGGCGCGGGCCGGTTTGCTGGAAGACCGCGTTGCCTGCGTGCACAGCTTCCATCTCGACGATTACCGGCGCATGTTTCCATCACTGCGCGTGATCACGCATGCCGACTATCTGATCGACGGCAACCGCATCACCTGCGCGGGCGGGATTTCGGTGGTCGAACTCGCCGCGCGTTTGATCAGCCTGCACTGCGGACCGGACCGCGCGTCGAAGGTGATTCATCAGATGACCGTCAGCCGTCAGGGCGGCTCATCGTTCGTCGAGCGCCGCGCCGCGCTGGGTTATCTATCGGTCGAGGACGCGACCGTGCGTCACGCGGTATTGCTCATGGAAGAGAATCTGGAAGCGCCGCTGAACATCGCGGTCATCGCGAAGATGATCGGCACGAGCGTGCGTAACCTCGAGCGCGCGTTCATGAGCGAGATGAACGCGTCGCCGAATGAATTTTATCGACGCATGCGGCTGCGCTACGCGCGCTGGATGCTCGTCAACACGGCGCGCAAGATCACCGACATCGCCTACGAATGCGGCTTCGCGGATTCGGCGCACTTTATCCGGGCATTTCGCGAAGCGTATGGCGTGACACCCGGCAAGCTGCGCGCCTCGCGCAGCGTTGCGACCGGCTGACCTCCCCGCCTACGACGCCGTCCCCGCGAGCGTTTCCTCTCATCAGGCAGGGACCTGTCGCGTTTCTTCTACTTTTCGGCAAATCAATGCAATTCCTCCGCACCGGCCCCGTCGTACAGTCGGGTCATCGGGCAAGCCATGCATTGTGCTGCCCCTAACGCAAAGATCGCAAAGACCACGCAAGAGAGCGAGTGCAGCGGTATGCGGATATTGATCATCGGCGCTGGCGTTATCGGCTTATCGAGCGCGTATTACCTGAGCCGCGCGGGCTATGACGTGACTGCGGTGGACCGGCATGCGGAGGTCGCCACCGAAACCAGTTTCGGCAACGGCGGACAGCTGTCGTATAGCTACGTCGCGCCACTCGCCGGCCCCGGCGTCGTGTCGAAACTGCCGCGCTGGCTGACGCAGCGCGATTCGCCGGTACGTTTCCGGCCGAAGCTGAGCGTCGAACAGTGGCGCTGGTGCTTCGAATTCCTGTCCGCCTGCACGCGCGAACGCAGCGAATTGACCACGCAAAAGCTGCTGTCGCTGTCGTTCCTGAGCCGCACGCTGATGCACGAACTCATCGCCGCCGAACCCTCGCTCGATTTCGACTTCGCACGCTCCGGCAAGCTCGTGCTGCATCGTGACGCCGACGCCATGCAAAGCGCGGTGGCTTTGCTGGCGTTCCAGCGCACGCTTGGTTGCGAACAGGAAGCGCTGAGCGCCGATGCATGCGTAGAAATCGAACCGGCACTCGCGCACGCCAGATCGTTTCTGGCGGGCGGCATTCATACGCCGAGCGAAGACACGGCCGATTGCCGGCGCTTCTGCAAAGGTCTCGAGGCGGTGCTGCGCGAGCGCGGCGTACGCTTTCTGATGAATACTTCAATAGATGCCCTGAAGCCCGGCGCAAGCGGCGTCGAAGCCATCTGCGACGGGGCGCCGCTTGCGGCAGACCGGATCGTCGTCGCCTCGGGTGCGGGCGCGGCGCGATTGCTCAAGCCGCTCGGCATCCGCGTGGCGATCTATCCGATCAAGGGCTACAGCCTGACGTTCGATCTTCAGCCGCACATCGCGGCGCCGCATGTGAGCATCACCGACTTCGCCCGTAAGGTCGTTTATGCGCGGCTAGGCGAACGGCTGCGGGTCGGGGGCATTGCCGATATCGACGGCTATTCGCTCGATGCGGACCCCGCGCGCTTCGCGACGCTGCGCAAGGAGACGGCCACGCTGTTTCCCGAGGTCGCCGAATCCGCCGCTACTGGCGAATGGACCGGCTTGCGTCCGGCAACGCCGCACGGCCTGCCGATTGTCGGACCGACGCGCTATCCGAACCTGTGGCTCAACGTAGGACATGGCGCGCTCGGCTTTACGCTCGCGACGGGCTCAGCCGCGCTTTTGGCGGATGGACTCGCGGGCAGCAACAACCGCGAACTAAGCAGCGCCTTCGTCCTATCGCATTGACGTTCTAAAGCCGACTCCCTAATGACCGCGTTTCGATTCCCCAACCTGACCAGACCCGCATGACAGCAAAAGCCAATATCGTGGTGATTGGCACGGGCGGCACTATCGCCGGCCAAGGTAAAGCCAGCGTCAATACTTCCACGTACATCTGCTCGGTACTCGGCATCGACGAAATTCTCGGCTCGATTCCGCACGCGAGCGAACTGGCGAATCTGCGCGCGGAACAACTGCTGCAAACCGGCTCCGAGAATTTCAACAACGCGCATCTGCTTGCAATCGGCAACCGCGTCGCCGAACTGCTGGCACGAAACGATGTTGACGGCGTGGTCATCACGCATGGCACCGACACGATCGAGGAGACCGCGTACTTTCTGCACCTCACCCTCAAGAGCGCAAAGCCGGTGGTGGTAGTCGGCTCGATGCGTCCGCCATCGGCGATGAGTTCCGACGCGGCGCTGAATTTATACGATGCGCTTGCGGTTGCAACGCATCCGTCGTCGCGCGGACTCGGTACGCTGGTCGTTGCCAACAACGAGATCCACACGGCGCGTGACGTGGTCAAGAGCAACAGTTTCAAGCTCGACGCATTTCGCTCGCCGTATGGTGCGCTAGGGTATGTGATCGAAGGCGCGCCGCGCTATTACCGTCGGCCCGCGCGCGTCCATACGCTCGACACGCCATGGTCCATCAATACGCTTCACTCACTGCCCAAAGTCGATATCGTCTATGCGTATGGCGCGCTCGAACCCGGCGCGATCAGCGCAATTGCCGCGAACGCGCGTGGACTGATCTATGTGGGGACCGGCAACGGCAACGTCGCCAGTCATCTGATCGACCCGCTTCGCGATGCCGCGAGGCGGGGCGTGCATGTGGTGCGCGCCTCGCGCACCGGCGGCGGCATCGTGTTGCACAACGGTGCGCAACCCGACGACGAATACGGCTGGCTCACAGTCGACGACCAGATTCCGCAAAAGGCCCGCATTCTTCTAATGTTGGCGCTGACGCAAACCGACGACACAGCCGCGTTGCAGGCCGTCTTCGAGCGCTATTGAAGCGCGCCTGCCTTCTTTCCGACCCACTCTCATCCGATTACATCAATCATGCAATTCATCACCGATGACCACGTGCGCCGCCTCATCACGATGCGCGACGCAATTGCCGAACTGCGCATCGCGCTCGCGGAACACGGTGCGGGCCGCGCTTCGGTTCAACCGCGCGTCAGAACAAAGAGCGAGCATGTATCCGTCAGCATGATGGGCGCGATCCTGCCGTTGCGCGGCGTGTGCGGCGCCAAGGTCTATTCGACGCATGGCGGCCGGTTCGATTTCGTCGTTCCACTCTTTTCGAGCGAAGACGGATGCCTGATATCCATTCTTCACGGCGACGCACTGACCGAATTTCGCACCGCAGCGGTCACGCGTATCGCCAGCGATGCGCTCGCCCGATCGGACGCACGCGTGCTCGCGGTGTTCGGTACCGGCCGGCAGGCGAGAGCACATATCCGTGCGCTCGCTGACGGGTCCAGCATCGAGCGGGTGCTGATCGTCGGCATCGATCACGTGGCGCAAACGGTTGCTGAAATGCAGGCGCTGTTCCCGGACAAACTGATCGAAGCCAGCCACGCGCAAGCGGCCGCCCGCGCCGCGGATGTGATCGTCACCGCCACGCGTAGCGTGACGCCGCTCTTCGACGGCACGTGGGTGAAGCCGGGTGCATTCATCGCTGCGATCGGTTCAAGCAAACCCGATGCGCGCGAACTCGACGACGCGCTGCTGGCGCGCGCGAATATGCTCGTCGTCGAGTCGCTGGAGCAGGCCCGCAGCGAAGCGGGCGATCTGCTGATGGCCGCGCCGGGTGTGGTCGCTTGGGACGACATTGTCGAACTGGGCGCGGTGCTCGCGAACCGCGGGATCGCGCATCGCGCACGAGGCGACGTGACGATTTTCAAGTCGCTCGGATTCGGCCTCGCCGACGTTGCGTTAGCCGGTTTGATCACGCGCCGCATGAGCAACTGAAGGCAGTAGCGCTGCCGTCCAGTTCATGCAGGAAAACGACGAGGCGCTAGTCGCAAACCGAACTTCAGCCAATGAGCTCCGCACCTGTCGTAAGGACGATTTTTCCAAAGTGTGTGCCGGAATCGATCAGCTCATGAGCGCCGCGAGCGTCGGCTAGCGCAAAGGTCTTGTAGACAACCGGCTTGATCTTGCCGCTCTCAATGTGCGGCCAGACCTGCCGCTCCAATTCATTGAGGATGGTCGCCTTGTCCGCGGAGGTGCGCGATCGCAATGTCGAGCCCATATGCGTTAGACGCTTCGTCAACATCGGCACGATGTTCAGATCCTTCGCCGGCCCCTTTATCACGCCCACCTGAAGGATCCGCCCGTCCATGGCGGCGGCGTCATAGTTTCTAGCCACGTAGTCGCCGGCAATGATGTCGAGGATCGCGTCGGCGCCTCTTCCATCGGTGAACCGTTTCATTTCGGCGACGAAGTCTTCCTCGTGGTAATTGATCGCGAGGTCTGCGCCTAACGCGAGGCTAGCCTCGCGATGCGCGTGCGAGCCAACTGTCGTGATGATTTTCGCAGCGCCGAATGCCTTCGCCAGCATGGTCGCCGTAGTACCGATACCCGACGCGCCGCCATGAATCAACACCGATTCACCCGCAACCAGTTTGCCGCGCTGGAACAGGTTCAGCCACACCGTCATGAACGTTTCGGGCATGGCGCCCGCTTCCACCAACGTCAGTCCTTTGGGGATATGCATCGTGTTGCAGGCATGCGCAACGGCATATTCCGCGTAGCCGCCGCCGGGAATCAATGCACACACCAGTTCGCCGATCCGGAATTGGGACACGTCTGCGCCCACGGCAACCACTTGACCCGCCACTTCCAGCCCCGGAAGGTTCGACGCGCCGGGGGGCGGATCATACAGCCCTTTGCGCTGGAAAGTCCTGGGATGCAAATTTGCATCAGGAGAGCAGCGCGATGAATTGGGACGACGCGCGAGTGTTTCTCGCGGTGGAGCGCGAGAAAACGCTCCGTGGCGCGGCCAGAACGCTCAATCTCGATCAGGCCACAATTGGCAGGCGGATTGCGGCATTGGAGCACGCCCTGCGCGCAACGCTCTTCCTGCGCACTTCCGAAGGTTACGCATTGACCGCCGCAGGCGAGGTCGCGCTGAAATCAGCGGAGAAAATGGAACACTCCGCGCACGAACTCGTCAGACGAACCCAAGGCGCGGATACACGGCTTGCGGGGGACGTCAGAGTCACCAGCACCGACTCGCTCGCGCTCGAATTCCTGCTTCCCGCCATCGAACGCCTGCATGCTGCGCATCCCGATGTGCGCGTTCTGCTCGACACCTCGACGCGCATGCTGAATCTGGCAAAGCGTGAAGCGGATATCGCGGTCCGGTCGGTCAGGCCGGACAATCCCGATCTCGTCGCGCGGCGCCTGGCTCGCTGGCCGATGGCGCTCTTTGCGTCGAATGCTTATCTCGAGCAACACGGCAAGCCCGTCGCTGGCTCAGCATTCGCGGGCCACGATCTTGTCGTCTATCAGGGAAACTGGACCGGTAATCGATCACCGACTCTTGCTGGCGAACCGACACACGCGGGGCGCATCGTATCGACCTTCAATTCCAGCCTCATGCTGCGGACCGCGGTTAGGGCCGGCATCGGCATCGGTGAGCTTCCGATCCATCTGGCGGAACACGACGGCCTCGTGCAGATATGGCCGGAACCCGCGCGTGGGGCGGTCTACGAAATCTGGCTCCTCACGCATCAAGACCTTCGGCATACCGCGCGCATCACAGCGATGATTGCCGGCATCGTCTCCGCGTTCGAAGATCACACCACCCACGCAAAATAGTCATGCACGGCTGGACTGCGTCGGCTGCTTTCCCGTCACCAGGAACTGCAGAGAAATCCAGAAAGGAAAGGCCAACTAACGGCCGACATCTCTGCCGAGATACGCAGTAACCGCCTTTGTCAGCGCGATGCCGTGCAATTCCTCCGGCGATGCCAGACGCGCGGCGACAATCTCACGATTATCAAGCCGCAGCTCGGGCATGCAATCGAGGTGCAGTTCAAAGAAATGCACCCGGTCTCTGCGCCCGTCCCAAATGCCGCAAGTGCTGCCCGCGGGGAGCAATGCGCCAGGCGACAGGCCAATCTCCTCCTCCATTTCGCGCCGCGCTGCCGCATCAGGCGACTCACCGGGGTGGACACTACCGCCGGGAAAATTCCACTCGGCCCGATACGATGACTTCACGAGCAACAGCGCCTGCCCGACGTAGATTGCGACGAGCGCGCCCTCATGGTGGGGCCGCCGAACGTGCCACCATGCGCGAGCCAACTGGAATCCGAGGCGAAGCGCAATACGCCAGACAGAGTCGATAAGCGTAGCTGGTCGTAGTCGCTCAAGGCTCGGCATAAGTTCTCTCCTTTCCTTTCGTGGCTGGAGGGTGTTCCTGGGCGATTCGTGAGTGCGGCTTGGGTCATTCAACGTTTGCCACGCCACAATCTGGAAACCGTAGTGTAGCCAGCGGCTGCTCCCGCTCGGGAGCAGCGATTATCAACAATTCAAGGGCGCAAGTCGACTGGCTGCGACGGAACGTACACGGCAGCCAGGATAGAAAAACGTAAGCAGGAGATTGGGCAAGCGTTCAACGCTCTCCCCACGCGCTCGAAACCGCAGACCGGACCAGCACGACAGGTTCGATGGGAAGACCGTTAGGCTGTACGAGAAGATGAGCCTTCAGATATTGGCCCGTAACAAGCTCAAGCGAGTCATGAACATACCTGGCGGTGCAGGGACAACGAAGGCCACGAAGATCGCTGGAACGCAAAGCCTTGCGGGGCTTTCTCGCCCGTCCAATGCGGCCTACGGCGTGTCGTAGTCAGCAAACAACTTGCACACCGCCTGTGCGTCGGCACAGGCGTGGAGTTGCTCGCGAAAGTGATGGTCGCAAAAGCGTTGCGCGACGTCAGCCAGCAAATGCAGGTGCGTCGTGTTGGCCCATTCCGGAACCAGAAGCACGACCATATCGGCTACGAGGTTTCCGTCTGGCGCATCAAAGGGAATGGGTGTCGCGGGACGAACATACAACGCCATGGCACGCCGCAGCCCCTTGATCTGACTGTGTGGCACGGCAACCCCTTGACCCAGCCCGGTTGAGCCTAGCGCTTCGCGCGCGAGAAGCCCCGCGGTCACGGTCGAAGCCGGCAGCGCGAAGCGTTGTTCGCATACCTGGCCGAGTTGCACGAAAAGTGAGTCACGATTAGTCACGTCGAGACCCAGCAGGACATGATCCCGAGATAGGAGTTGCGCGATACTGGCCTTTGCGCCTGCCATTTCGTCCGGTTGAGCGGCCGGATCGGCACCTTGAGACGCCGGGTTGATCAGATCCCGCCAGGCGTCAGTGGGCGTGTCGGGGACTTCGAACAGTTGCCCGAGTTCGGCGGTCGGAGCCAGATGCGCTACTCGTTGGATTGCACCGCTCACTGCGTCCCTGGGCAAATAGAGCGAAAGACGCATGCGGTCCGTTCCAGGCAACTGTGCGAGCCGAATGGTCCACGGCTGACCCGCGCAATCGCGGATCAGAGCTTGACGTAACGGGGTGGCGTGTTGCGCGTCGAGGGTGACGTGCATCATCACATTGCGGCCAGGCGCGGGGCGTGAGTGTCGAGGGGCAGGATTTTTACCCGATGCGAGAAGCGCCCGCAGGCCCGCCAGTGGGTGCGTCATATCGCTCGCCGTTTTCAGTCGCGTGTTTTAAGAGTATCAAGACTGGCGTCAAGTTGGCGTAAAAAAATCGCTGGTTCAACGCCTGCTAAGCCGTTGTAAAGCGCTCATGCAACCACCGCGCGGCCGACGATGTCGACCTCCATTGCCAATTTCGCGAGAACCGGCAATCCGGGCGTAGCGAATGCCCGGCAATGGCAGCAATATTCGTCGGCCCAACGGCAAGTGTTCAGCTTTGGCGACGCGCTGAACGGCAACTTCGATGCGTACACCGCGCATCAATGCGCGTACTGGTATCAGCAGACACCTTCGACGCATTTATAAGCTCGTACTGTACTCGCTACGACGGCTGATGATGCACAGCCGTCGTAGCGATCCGACCTTCATCACAATCGCAGCATGCGACTCATACGTCGTGTGAGCAGCGGCCGTTCAAAAGTTGCCGTGATTACCGTGGGCTTTTTATCTCGCCTGACCGAAGCGATTCCTTCAACGCCATCAACCCTTCCTCGTAGATGCCGTGAAAGAGCTCGACGATCTCTTCCTCGCTAACGCCGACCGGCGAAAAACTTCCGGACCATGTCACGAGTGACGAAGCGGTCCCAGCGACTTCCTGCGCGCTGATAGTGGCCAGGTAGTCACTAGCCGGAAAAGGTGCTTCCATACTCAAGTTTGCTGGCGCCGGGAATCACTGCGGCTACGGCAGGGTCGGCCAGCGAAAGCTGCAATGCCGCCTTGACGCTGACGCGGTGGCGTTGCGCGAGCGTCCTGATGCGCTCGACCTTCGCGAGAATTTCCGGCGATGCCCTCCTGGTATTCGAAGTGCCACGTCGACACCGGAGCGTTGACCTTGCAGTCGCGAAGTATTCATCGACCAGACGGCGAAACCGATTGACATCCCCATATTCCCCCGTACAATGGGTTTTGTTGCAGCGCAGCAATTTACGTTGCCCCTCTTGGCGCGCGGTTTTGTTTTCACTCAGAGCCCCTCGCACTCTTGCCGCCTTACCCTTACGGAGCAGTGATGAGCACTCTTATTCCCCAACAATTGGTTGCCGCCCAACAGTCCAGCCTCGAGGCGCTTTTCGGCCTGACGAACAAAGCATTTGAAGGTTTCGAACAGCTGGTCGCGTTGAATTTGCAAGTTGGCAAAGCAGTTCTGGCCGAAAACCAGGAAATCGTCGCCAAAGCCGTCTCAGCCGGCAACCCGGGCGCGCTGTTCGCCCTGCAAGCAAGCCTTTCCCAGCCTGCGGCGGAAAAGGTAGTGGCATACGGCCGCCAGGTTCATGAAATCGTGTCCGGCGTTCAGAGCGAAATCACCGCCGCAGCGACAGCGCAAGGCCAGCAGTTCCAACGGGACGCACAAGGTTTCGTCGAGAGCCTTCAGAAGAACGCGCCGGCAGGAAACGAATCTGCTGTTGCTGCGTGGAACTCGGTTCTCTCGGCCGCGAATGCGACCTATGAATCGGCTAACAAGGCTGCCAAGCAGTTCGTGTCGAGCGTGTCCGTCGTTCAGTAAGACCTGCGTCATTCTTAGACTTTTTGCGTTTACCAATGCGAACTTCGGTTCGCATTTCTTTTTCCTGAACCGGACGTATCGAGAAGCGACTAATGCTCTGTAGGGTCGCTTCAGAACAGAACCACGAGACAGCGCACTTCTAGCAAGGACGAAATGACCGGACACTCTGCGATGGACGATCGATTTGATCGACGAGAACTGCTGCTTCATCTTGGCGACATTCTCGCCGCGTTGAACTGTTTAAACGACGCGAACGAACCGGGCGCCTCGGTGGCGCATCTTGTGCAGAAACATGCTTCATTGCAGGACTTCGCGTTCCTTGGCGCCCTGCCGCCGACAATGACGGTGACCGAATTCAGCGCACGCGTCGCCCGTTCATTTTTCTCGTGGCCAAGTGAGTTGCTCGAGGCGGATCTCAACCGGGACACACTCGCGTCAACCGTTCAGCAGAATCTGTTTGACGGAAATCCCGACGGCTGGAACGCGTATATCGGCTACGTCCAGAAGAAAGTGAAGTGGTTCGGCACCGGACTTTCGATTCGTAGCAAGGACGCTCTGGCTGAACCGTCGCACGATGTCTCCAATGAGGTGAGTCCGGTCGAGGCACCGGCTAAGGTCGGAGCGGCCGCGGAAGCGAATGCGCGCGACGAGAAAAGAGGTTGGCCTTGGCCCGAACCGCGGTCGAAGTCCTGACACTTGCTGGCGGTGGCCAGCACCTCTAGATCAAGATTCCCGAGCGCTCCAACTCTGAGTGCAAAGCGCCTTCCGCTCGCTCCTGAAGTCAGCGGACGCTTCGCAAACACCTTCCCTATCAGGGCACGCGCGGATCTCAATGGATGAAAGGGGACACGGCCAGCCCGACCAGGCGTGCAGGTCCCTTTCCCAACGCGAGCAGACAGGACCATAGGCTGCAGACTCGCGCGCGGTCAGCTGGTTTTAGCTGCCCCCGAAAAAAACGTTGCATTGCGGGTCCACCCTGCACGGCCTGGCATGTCGCGCGCCGCTTTGCATCCGGGTATCAGGCGTGCCGCCGTAGGCCTCCATCCCCGTACTGGGCGAAGAATCAGCCTGAGTCGCGGCGCTTTGCTGGGGGGCGGGTTGTGCAGCATCGGGCGTGCTTTGCGCATACGCAAACCCGACCATGACAAACAACCCGAAAGCAGAAGCAACCATCAATCGTAATTTCATGTCGGCTCCTTAAGCTAGGTTGAGTTTTCCATCCACATGATTCGTAATTCGCGTGTCGCGCGATTGAAATCCATGCAGGATGTGCGGATGCGAAGCTGTCTTCGAATCCGCGGGCCAATCGCCCGGGGCCAAAGTTTCAGGCAATTGGGAAGAAGCGAAGCGCAGTGCGCCAGGCGAAGGTCGATGGACGCGAGATGGCGTGCGAGCAGGCAATGTCAATGGATTTCATGGACCCATCGACACGTAATAGTCGCCCCTGCAGATACGTTATAGGGCGCAGAAAGTCGAAACGAAAGCGAATGTTTAAACCCGCTGCCTCCATACAACGCGGATGCGGTCTTTTCGTGGCGGGTTGCGACGGGATCTGCCATCGAGGGTCGCGACGGTTTTGCCACTCTGGCTGCAACAGTGTTTTCAGAAATCGCACATCGACGCCGGTTTTTCTCGACACGATACTTCCCACATCCGAATTGTGTGGTGACGGGACGTGTCGGCAACGCAAGACGACACGAGACCGCTACGAGGCCGGAACTTCGAAGGGGAAACCGACATGGACGAGCAAAAACGCCTGAGCATGATTGCCTATCTGCGCCGCAAGATGACCACGGTCGGCATCAAGGTGGCGGACCTCAAGGCGGCGATCGCCGAAGACCGGGCGCGCCAAAAGTCGGCGCGATATCGCAGTGCTTTCGGCGACACCTGGGATGGCAAGGGCGATATGCCGCAGTGGCTAAAGCAAGCCACGAGCGCCGGGCAATCACTGGCGCACTTTGCGATCGACAAACCGGCGGCACCGGCTAGCCGTCAACGTTCTGCCATCGACTGGAGTCGAGACCCGTTCGCGGGCACGCGCCTCGCGACAGTTCGGGCGTCTTGAGCTGACGAGGTGTATCGCTCCGGGCGTTCAATGCGAACGCCCGTGGCCTCCGCCACCGCCATAGTAGTGGCCGCCACCCATACCGTGCCCTGGGTATCCGTGACCACCCCAGCCGCCATGACCGCCCCAACCGCCTGGATATCCGTGCCCCCAATAGCCGTGGCGACCCCAATAGCCATATCGGCCGCCTCCATAACAGCAGCCGCCCCAATAGCCGAAACTCAGTGACACCGAGGGTCCCCACCACGCGGGCGAGCCGTAGTAGGGATACGCGACCGGGTAATACGCAGGCGCAACGAAGACGGGCACGGCAGGTGCGATATAGGTGTTCGTCGACACAGTCGCATCTGACACAACGGCATCGGTTCCCGCTGTGTCGGCTGTCGAGAAATAATATTGCTGCGGCGCGGCCGTCGCTGGCACAGCGCCGTACGGAACGTAGCCATAGGGCACGTAGTAGTAGCAACCGGACAAAGCGGCGGACAGGACCACCAACGCAACGGCGCGGCCCATGCGCGACAGTGCGTCCAGCGTTTTCATAACGTGCTCCACGGTCTGATACGGCGCGGCATGCCGCGCCTTTAATACAGTCAGCTTACTCCAGAAAACGCGTTGCCCATGCGTCTCGGGTTCAGGCACTTATCCGGTTAGACTTGTCTTTCCGCACCGCCTGCACAGGTTCTCACATGCCGAATAGCCCGGAAATCAAGGCCCTTCTGTTCGACGTCTTCGGGACGGTTGTCGATTGGAGAAGTGGTGTCGCTCGCGAAGTCGGTCAATTTCTCAGCCGCCATGCCGTGCCGATCGACTTATTCGAGTTTGCAGACGCGTGGCGACGGCAATATGCGCCCGCAATGGAGGAGATACGGAGCGGACGGCGGCAGTTTGTCCGTCTTGACGTTTTGCACAGGGAAAACCTCGTCAAGGTCCTCGCCGACTATGGTGTCGACAACAGTTCAATTTCCACGGCAGAACTGGATGAACTGAATTACGCCTGGCACCGCCTCGACCCCTGGCCCGATTCAGTCGAAGGACTGCTGAGACTCAAGCGCCGCTTCATGATTGCCCCGTTATCGAACGGAAACATCAGGCTGATGATCGATATGGCGAAACGCGCCGCGCTTCCGTGGGATGCAATCCTCGGAGCGGAAGTCGTTCGGGCATACAAGCCGTCGCCGCAAGTCTACGTCGACACTGTCGAAATCCTGGGTCTGAACCCCGCGGAGGTTTGCATGGTCGCGGCCCATAACAGCGACCTCGCAGCGGCACGTCGATGTGGCTTGAAGACGGCATTTATCGTGCGCCCGGTCGAACACGGACCCGGCCAGCAAACCGACATGCAGGCCGAACAGAGTTGGGATTTTGCAGCAGCGGATATGAACGACCTGGCCACGCAACTCGGCTGCCCTACGTAGCGCCTCCGCTTAAATCGACCGGCGTTTTGTCGTACAAATTGCTTCCAGCGGCAATCGAATTCTCGTCATCGAACCTTCACATATTGACGGGACAATCGCGCCACTGAGAGAGCGGGGTGTCGCCACCCCAAAAAATTCAAATGCAAATCCTGCCGAACACACCGGCCACAAGAATCAGCTTTCATCGCGGGTATGGTCTGCGCGCAAGTACGACGCCGACCGGCGATGGCTTGCATTCCGCCGACCTCGTCATCGAACAACCAGGTCGGCCGCCGCAAGCATTCGCCTCGCTGGATCTGTTCTACGACCACGAACAGGCAATGCAATACGCCACTGTCTGGGGACGTATCTGGGTCGACTCAAAAACCTGAGACCAACCTGTCCCACTCAGGAACACCGCTTGCGCGCTACCGGTTTACCTTTTTTTAAAGGAGGTAAATCATGGGCTCAATCAACCCGCAAGGTGACACCCGCCGCGGAGCGGAAATCGTCGGCGGTGGTATGGGCGAAGGACCGGGACCGGACATCATGGCCGCGGCAACGCTCGACGGGAACAAGGTCATGTCCTCTGACGGCGAACACGTCGGGAAAATTTCGGACATCATGCTGGACGTCAGGAACGGACGTATCGCCTACGCGGTACTTTCCGAGGGAGGCTTCCTCGGAATGGGTTCCACCTTGCACGCCATCCCATGGAGTGCGTTGACGCTCGACACGGACGAGAAATGCTTCTTTGTCGACATTACCGCACAGCGTCTCAAGGACGACCCAGGTTTCGACAAGGACCACTGGCCGACGATGGCGGACGCGAAGTGGGGAGAGTCGACGTATAACTACTACGATCGCCAGCCGTACTGGGCAGCGACCCATGACGTGGTGGAAGGCGACCCTGCCATCAGACCGAGCGAGCACTGAATAACATCAGCAAGTAAGCCGTACCAGACGGACGGCTAGTATTTTCGCTCTGGCGCTTACGCCCACCGCGCTCCATTGCGGTGGGCGTAAGCGCATCAAACAAAGCATGAGCTGGCGGCTAACCACGCTTATGATCTGTTTGGAAAAGCAAACGTCAAACCGGATTCAAGGCAGGCCGCTCATCCAGCACAGCGGCAACATTGTCCAGCGCCGTAAAACCCATCTGATCGCGAGTCTCCATCGTGGCGCTGGCCATGTGAGGCGTCAGGAACACGTTGTCGAGTCCGGCGAACCGCTTATCGACATTGGGCTCGTTCCGGTACACGTCCAGACCTGCGCCGAACAGATGCCCTGAGGTCAGCGCTTCGTAGAGCGCGTCTTCGTCCACCAGTGCACCACGCGCCGCGTTGACAAAAACCGCGCCCGTCGGCAGGAGCGAAAATTCTTTTTTCGTCATCAGTGGGGCGCCTCCGCCCGGCACGTGCAGCGTCAGCACCTCGCAGTGCGGCAACATTTCGTCGAGACTGCTGTGATACGTTGCGCCATTTTCCAGCGACGCAGCCGCACGGTTGATGTCCGTATAGATCACCCGCATGCCGAAGCCCTGCGCACGCTTTGCAACCGCGCGTCCGATACGCCCGAATCCGACAATGCCGAGCGTCTTGCCATTCACGCGCGTACCCAGCATCTCGGTCATCCCGAATGATTTGCCCCAGCCGTTGCGCATGATCCGCTCGTATTCCGACGCGCGCCGGCAAGCCGCCAGAACGAGCAGCAGCGAAAAATCAGCCGTGCATTCGGTCAACGCATCGGGTGCGTTCGTGACGACGATTCCCCTCTCGCGGGCGGCCGCCACATCCATGTGATCGAAACCTGCGCTCGCGTTCGCGATGATCTTCACTGTCGAGGGCAGCGCGGCAATGTGCTCCGCCTGCAAACCTGACTTCTTCCCGATCAATACGGCCGGCGTTGCGTGCTTTTTGCAGAAGTCGACGACGGACCACGCGTCCATATCGGACTCGGTCACGAAGGCATGGAATTCGGCCTCGGCGCGATTCGCCACGGCTGTGGGCACCTTTCGCGCAATCAACAGCCTGGTGCGGTTATTTTCCGACATGGTTTTTCCTTGGGGTAAGCAGACGTCGAGAGACTACGAAACCGCAGACGAGACCGTCAATGTTGATTGGATGAATCAACTATCGAAAACGATTCACCCCTTTATTCGTTCCCGGCGCACCATGCACGTTGCGATTCGTTGTCTTCCATCTCCGAACCCGCCCGCTGCCGGCAACGCGCGCATCAGGAAAACCCTGGTGCGCGCCCCATCGGCAAAGCGCCCAGATGTTGATTCAATGAATCAAGATTGCTCGACGGATAGCGCGAATGCAACTCTGCTTCCCGTGTTCAACCGAACTGTCGAGAGGAAGTGAAATGCCTGCATCGAAGAAATTTGCAGCTGTGACCGGCGCCGGCTCCGGCATAGGCCGCGCCGCCGCCGTGGCGCTCGCCAATGCGGGATTCGCCGTTGCGCTGATCGGGCGCAGAGCCGAGCCGCTGCTGGAAACGAAGGAAACCATCGGCATGGCCGGTGGAGAAGCGCATGTGTTCCAGGCCGACGTTGCCGATGCGGCATCGGTCGAGCAGGCGTTTGCGCGCATTGCCGAGGCATTCGGCCGGCTCGACGTGCTCTTCAATAACGCAGGCCGCAACGCGGGCGCTGTGCCGCTGGAAGACTACGATGCCGATTTCTGGAACGATGTCGTGGCCACCAATCTGACCGGCGTCTTTCTGTGCGCCCGGTCCGCTTATCGTTTGATGAAAGCACAGTCTCCTCAAGGCGGACGGATCATCAACAACGGATCGATCTCCGCTCACTCGCCAAGGCCGCACACCATCGCCTACACGGCGACCAAACATGCCGTCACCGGCATCACCCGCTCGATCGCGCTGGACGGGCGTGCGTTCAACATCGCCTGTGGCCAGATCGATATCGGCAATGCGGCCACACCGCTCACGGAACGCATGAACCGCGGCGTACTGCAAGCGGACGGACGCATGGCGCCTGAAGCAAGAATGGATGTGACGCACGTCGCGAATGCCGTCGTGCATATGGCCAGTCTTCCGCTCGAAGCCAATGTGCTCAACATGACCATCATGGCGAGCGCGATGCCGTTCGTCGGCCGCGGATAAATCGCCCCACGCCGAATATAAAAAGAACAACCGGCCAATGTACTGGAGACACCGATGAAAGTCGTAGAGGAACAAACCTTGTCGGCGCGAAACCCGGCTTACGCGGACACCACGAAGCGCTCCAGAGTGCGATACGTCGTGCTCTCGATGCTGCTCGCGGCAACCATTCTCAATTACGTGGACAGGTCGGCGCTCGGCATCGTCGCGCCGGGACTCTCGAAAGGCCTCGCGCTGGACAAGATGCAGATGGGCGAGTTGTTCGCTGCATTCGGCCTCGCCTACTCCATCGGGCTGGTGCCCGGCGGCATACTGACCGACATTCTCGGCTCGCGTGTCGCTTATGCGCTGTCCCTCGTCGGCTGGTCGTTCGCCACGCTGACGCAAGGTCTCGCGACCGGCTATCACATGCTGCTCGGCTCGCGGCTCGCCATCGGCGCGCTGGAGGCGCCGGCTTTCCCTTCGAACGCGCGCGCCGTGACGTTGTGGTTTCCCGCCCGCGAGCGCGGCTTCGCGACCAGCGTCTATGTCATGGGGCAATACATCGGCACGCCGTTGTTCACCGGCCTGTTGCTGTGGATTTCCGCCGCGTATGGCTGGCGCACGGTCTTCTACGTCACGGGCGGCGTCGGTATTCTGTTCAGTCTTCTCTGGTACCGGGTTTATCGCGATCCGCATCAGCACGCGAGCGTGAATGCCGCCGAACTTCAATACATCAACGACGGCTCGACGGCTGCGCGCAAGCCCCGCGAGAGGTTCGACTGGCGCATGGCGCTCAAGCTGCTCGGTTACCGGCAGATTCTCGCCATCTGCATCGGCAAGTTCTGCAACAACACGCTGCTTGTCTTCTTCACCACGTGGTTCATGACCTATCTGATCGAAGCGCGTCACATGTCGATGATCAAGGTCGGGATCTTCCAGGCACTTCCTTTTATCGGCGCGACGGCCGGCATTCTCCTCGCGGGCTCCCTCTCGGACTTTTTCATCCGGCGCGGGGTGTCGATTTCCACGGCACGCAAGACGCCGCTCATCATCGGCACGCTGCTGGGAGCATCGATCGTGCTCGTCAATTTCGTCGAGTCGAACGAGGCGGTGATCGCCATCCTGACGATCGCGTTCTTCGCGCAAGGTGTCGGGTCGATGTCGTGGGCCGCGGTTTCCGAAATCGCGCCGCGCCAATACGTGGGACTGACCAGCAGCATCACCAGTCTCGCGGCCAATATTGCAGGCGT
The DNA here is from genome assembly GCF_046028095.1 of Paraburkholderia phytofirmans. Taxonomy (GTDB): domain Bacteria; phylum Pseudomonadota; class Gammaproteobacteria; order Burkholderiales; family Burkholderiaceae; genus Paraburkholderia; species Paraburkholderia phytofirmans_A. The sequence goes on along the minus strand of NZ_JAQQDJ010000003.1, from coordinate 127,068 downwards.
GACGACGCCGCTCATGATCGGCTATATCACTCACCACACCGGCCACTTCTACTGGGCTCTCAATCTTATGGGCGCGATCTGCCTGCTCGGCGCGTTCTCGTACTCCGTGTTGCTAGGGAAACTTTCCCGCATCGAACTGTGACGCTTTTGACTATCCGGTGAAATCGTATGATCGAATTCAAGTGGGACCATCTGCAACTGTGCTCGGCCGACGCCGAGGCAACCGCCGCATGGTTTGCGCGTTGTCTGAACGCGGAGATCGTGCGTCGTCCGGGGCGAGTGGATTTGCGCATCGGCAGCATCAACCTTTTCATTACGGCGCTGGCGAGCGCGCAAACCAGCCGCGCCGATGGTGAACGGAAACAGGGCATCGATCATTTCGGCGTGGTCGTGGACGATCTCGATGCCGCGTTCGAGCATCTGTCGCGCTGCGACGCGGAAATCGTCGAGCCCATCAAGCAGGTCCGCCCCGGCGTGAGAGCCTGCTTCGTGCGATCGCCGGGGGACATTCTCGTCGAGATCCTGGAGCGCCGACCCGCCGAGATGACTTTTACCTGAAAAGAAGTCAATATTGACGCTCGACCGGTAGCGTCGCATACACGGCGCGATCCGCATCGCAACGGCTTTGCTGCCCGTTCCGCCGCATCACCTTGCCTGCCATCCCATGCGAAACTGGATCACGCTGACTGAAGCGGCTCGACAACTCGGCGTGCAAGCGCAGACTATCTATGCGTACGTCAGCCGCGGCAACATCGCGGTCATGCCGGATCCGAATGACCCGCGCAAGAGCCTATATCGTGCGGAAGACGTGGCTGGCCTGTGCCGCAAAAAACAGGTTGGACGCAAGCGCGAGGCGCTTGCCGCCGGGACCATATTCGGCACCGAGCCCTGCATCTACAGCGGCATTACCACCTTCTCAAAGGGTCGGCCGTATTACCGCGGACGGGACAGCATCCGGCTGTCGGACACGGCGACGCTCGAAGACGTGGCGGCCATTCTCTGGAATGCGCGCGGGCCCGTCTCATTCGAACCCGGTGACCTGCCGCTGCAGGGCGACGAGCGCGGCCGGCAATGCGCGTTCACATCGCTGGCGGCGCTCGCGGCTTGCGGGCACTCGACGCTCGGTCGCACCGACAGCGCACTCCATGTCGAGGCTGGCCGCCTCGTGGCACTCATCGCGCAAGCGTTCGGCGCGCGCTGTGATGGGAATGCACAAACGACGCATGAACGGCTCGCACTCGGTTGGGGCCAGGGCCGCGAAGGCGCCGAACTCATCCGCCGCGCCATGGTTCTCGTGGCCGACCACGAGACGACGAGTTCGGCGTTCGCCGCCAGAATTACCGCCTCCACCGGCGCATCCCTGCCGGGATGCCTGCTCACCGGGCTCGCGACGCTCTCCGGCCCGCTGCATGGCGACGCGTCAGGCCGCGTGAGGGCCGTGTTCGACGACGTCGCAAGACTCGGTGCGGAGCACGTCGTCGTCCATCATTTGCAGTCGGCCACGCCCATTCCCGGATTCGGGCATCACATCTATCCAGACGGCGATGCGCGAGCGGCCGCACTACTCGACGCGCTCGATCCGCCTCGAGAACTCACGTCGTTCATCAACAAGGTGGTTGAACTGACCGGCTTCAAGCCGAATATCGACATTGCGCTTGCCGCATTGGCGGCGCAGTTGGCGTTGCCACGTGATGCGTCGTTCGCGCTGTTCGCAACGGCCCGCAGCGTGGGTTTGATGGCGCATTGCATCGAGCAGCTCCGGGTGGGCAAGGTCATTCGGCCACGGGGCCGCTACACTGGCCGCGCATTGGAAGATGCCAGCCCCGCGGTGCCCGCGGACGACGCCGGAAAGGCGCTCGATCCAGCCACGCTCGACAAGAATCGGGTGTTCAAGGTGGTTGAGCGCTGAGAAGCACGTATCGCCCGCTCTGCGCTAAAACAAGAAACCCTCGAAGCGAACTGTCGATTTCGCGCGCACTCGTTCGTCGTGTTGTTGAAGGCACCGAATGTCTTCCACATAATCTGAGCCTCAACTTTGGACAGGAGAATCCCAATGCGCGTCATGGTCATGGTCAAGGCGACCGCCGAATCCGAAGCCGGTCAAATGCCCGGCACGGAACTTATCGAGGCGATGGGCCGATATAACGAGGAGCTGGTCAAGGCCGGCATCATGCTCGGCGGCGACGGACTTAAACCGAGCTCGAAGGGCGTGCGCGTGAAGTTTTCCGGCAAGGATCGAACCGTCGTCGACGGTCCGTTTGCGGAAACCAAAGAATTGATCGCGGGCTACTGGATCTGGCAAGTGCAATCAATGGACGAAGCGATCGAATGGGTACGCCGCTGCCCGAACCCAATGGCAAGCGACTCGGAAATCGAAATTCGCCCGTTCTTCGAAGCCGCGGATTTTGGCGAGGCATTTACGCCTGAGCTTCAGGAACACGAAGAGCGGCTTCGGCAGCAGATTGAATCGAACCAGAGTAAAGACTAAGGAAGCTCTCCGCGCGCCGATCGTTGCCGCCTTTCGTCACACGCCTTCGACGAGAACCGCGCGGTAACGCGCGCCCTTGAACCGGTGCTGTGCGACTTCCTGATACGCCGGGCTGTCGTACCACGCACGCGCGGCTGCTGTTGACGGAAACTGAACGATCACCACACCCTCTGGCGCGTCGCCTTCAAGAACCTGCTGAGGTCCGTAGGCAGCGAGAACCGTGACGGGATGACCCTTGAAGGTCTCGCCCACCTTGCTTTGATAGATGTCGAGTTCAGCCTGATCCTGCGTGCTTTCCTTGGTGAAGACGATATATGTCGCCATAACTTACGCTCCTGAAGTGAGGTGAAGTGAAGATGCGCACGACGTTCCCCCGCGAGCGTAGCGGACTTCGATACGCAACATCGGCGCATAGTCGAATCTTATTGCATCTTCGATTTCAGCGCCGCGATAGCTATCCCGCCGTCGTAGCGTGAATCGCCTTGACGACCTCATTGGTGAAGCGGGTGTCGCCCGCTTCGATGTCTCCGGACAACCTCATCGTTACCTCCTGCAATAGCCAACCGTTGCCGTCCGGATCGCTGAACGAAGCGTACGAGGCATAACTTTGTCGTTGCGGATTCAAGCCGCTAACCACGCATGTCGCGTCGGCGTGGTGGAACACGCCGCCCGTGTCGTGGAATGGCTCGCTGATCTCGATGCCGCGACGGAGCAGTTCGTTGCGCGCCGCCACGATGTCGGAGACGACCAGATGAAGCGCCTGGGCCGAGCCGGGCGCGGCCGCGGTTATGTTCTTGCCGAACATGACCGAGCATCCTGAACCGGGTGGCGTGAACTGGATCACGCGGTAGCCGTCGCCTGCCTTGAAGTCGAGATCGAGCCGCCAACCCAACTCGCTATAAAAGCGCTTGGCGCGATCGACGTCGGAAACAGGGATCACGACGATCTCGAGCTTCATGTCGAACGCGCTGACGTCTGCGGTCTGAACTGTGCGTTCGCTCCGCATTGAAATGTTGCTCATGGCTGGCTCCTGAGAGACGTTGACCACCGGTTCCCCGTTTACTGCGTCGGGTATGTGGAAACACGATATGTGAAAACGCAACGCGAAAACACGGCACGTAACGACATAATCTTTCGCATTGATGCCAGCGTGAAAACAGCAGCGCTACCGGCATTGCGCCACGGCGTCACAGGTCGATCAGCAAAGCGCCGCGCATACCATCGCATGGTCAGGCGATACCTTGGTGTGATGGCGCGACTCGAGAGCCGGACCAAAATACAAGCGGTCATCACATGCGTCGCAATAGGAGGCCGCGGTGACAGCGCGCCTGTCATCGCGCCTGGACGGACCCCAGCCTCCAGGCTCGCGCGCGCCAATTCCGCGGCATGGCGAAGACCACGAACATCTGCTCCGAGGAACGACTTCGACCTCCAGCATTCCCTGCGGCGAAGCCGCGCTTAAGCACTGGCCTCAATGAACGGAGACTGCAATGAAAATCCTGTTGGTTTTGACTTCGCACAACGTGCTCGGCGATACCGGCAAGCCGACCGGCTTCTGGCTCGAAGAATTCACCGCGCCCTACTATGCGTTCACGGATGCCGATGCGCAGGTCACCGTGGCCTCGCCCAAAGGCGGCCATCCACCGATCGATCCGAGAAGCGACGATCCCGACAATCAGACCGACACGATGCTGCGCTTCAAGAAGGACCCCGCGACCCAGAAGGTGCTGGCCAACAGCGTCAAGCTTGCCGACGTCAAGGCGGCCGACTACGACACGATCTTCTACGCCGGCGGTCATGGCCCGATGTGGGATCTGACCAATGACAAACACTCGATCGCCTTGATCGAGGATTTCTACAACGCGGGCAAGCCGGTCGCCGCCGTCTGTCACGGCCCTTGTGTTCTGCTCAAGGCGACCTACCAGGGGCAGCCTCTCGTCAAGGGAAAGCGCGTCACCAGTTTTACCAATGATGAAGAAGAAGCCGTGGGCCTCACCAAGGTCATGCCCTTCCTCGTCGAGGATGAACTCAAGCGTCTGGGCGGGCACTTTGAAAAGGTGGCGAACTGGGCCGTGCTCACCATTGTCGACGGACGGCTGATCACCGGCCAGAACCCGGCCTCATCCGGTCCGACTGCCAGGGAACTGCTGAAGGTTCTGCAGGCCTAGTTTCAACCGCACGCGGGCCACGAAGTCCGCGCATCTGTCAGCGATAGGAGGCTCTGCCGTTTCGAGGTCTTGAACATCTGAAGCTATACCTGTTGCTCCAAAATGGCCGGGCGTTCACACGTCCGGCTTTTTTTTGGCATTCGCGGTAGATTGATCGCGACATTCGCGATCAGTCGAGCCGGTCAGCGGCAAATGATTTTTCACGCGCGACCCATCTGGGCATCAGATTTGCTGAACAATCGTCTGGCGTGCGTAACGCGTCTTGCGACGCTCGCTACTGAATGTCCGACACCCCGGCGAATCGTTCGCCAATGGGTCCAAATCCTGCTTCAGCCCGCCACCCGGCCGCGCCCCTTGTCGCCGGATCCTGGCCTCTCTCGCCATGAGGAGAACGCATGATGCAACAGACCGCCTCCAAAACCCCGCAACAGAGCGCCGACTCCGACGCCGCCCGGACCAGCCGCCAGCCCTCCGCGAACGCGACCATGCCGGTCGAGTTGACCGTCAACGGCAATCTCTACACGCTGTCGCTGGATCCGCGCACCACGCTGCTGGATGCGCTGCGCGAGCATCTGCACCTCACCGGCACCAAAAAGGGTTGCGACCACGGCCAATGCGGCGCGTGCACGGTGCACGTGAACGGACGGCGCGTGAATGCGTGCCTGTCGCTCGCCGGCACGCACGCCGGCGACCAAATCACCACCATCGAAGGAATCGGTCAGCCCGAAGCGCTGCATCCGATGCAAGCCGCTTTTGTGGAATGCGACGGCTATCAGTGCGGCTACTGCACGTCGGGGCAGATCATGTCCGCGGTCGCGCTGCTCGGTGAAGCGGTCGGGCCGGACGACGCCGAAGTGCGCGAAGCGATGAGCGGCAATCTGTGCCGCTGCGGCGCCTATCAGAACATCGTCGCGGCGATCCAGCGCGTACGCGGCCAGTCCTGAGGAGCGCCATCATGGAAATCTTCCAGTTGTCGCGCGCCAGCGGCGTGCGTGACGCGATCGCGACCGGCGCGACTTCCGCAACGGCCCAGCAAGGTGCACAAGTGCGCTTTCTCGCCGGCGGCACGACCTTGCTCGACCTCATGAAACTGAACGTCGAGCGGCCGACGCGAGTCGTCGACATCAGCCGGCTGCCGCTAGACAGTATCGAAGCGCTGCCCGATGGCGGCGTGACGATCGGGGCGACGGCGCGCAATGCGGACCTCGCATTGCATCCGCTGATCCACGCACCGTACACGGTGCTGTCGCAGGCGCTGCTCGCCGGCGCCTCGGCCCAGTTGCGCAACATGGCGACGACCGGCGGCAATCTGCTGCAACGCACGCGCTGCGTCTACTTTCGCGACACCGCGATGCCATGCAACAAGCGCGAGCCGGGCTCGGGCTGTCCGGCGATCCAGGGATTCAATCGCACGCTGGCCATTCTCGGCGCCAGCGACGCTTGCATCGCCACCAACCCGTCGGACATGAACGTCGCCTTGACCGCGCTCGACGCGACCATACACGTTGAAGGGACCGACGGCGCGCGCAGCATCGCGATCGACGACTTCTTCGTGTTGCCGGGCGCCACGCCAGAGCGTGAGAACGTGCTCGAAGCAGGCGAGCTCATCACGCACGTGACACTGCCGCCTCTACCCGCGGGCGCCCGCTCGGTTTATCTGAAACTGCGCGATCGCGCGTCGTACGAGTTCGCGCTGGCGTCGGCGGCCGTGGTCGTGACGCTCGACGGTGGACGCATCGAACATGTGCGCGTCGCGCTCGGCGGCGTCGGCACGCGGCCCTGGCACGCGCTCGAAGCGGAAGCCGTGCTGCGCGGCGCAACGCCCGATGCCGCAACCTTTCGCAAGGCCGCGGATGCCGCGCTTGCGAATGCGAAGCCGCAAAGCCAGAACGGCTTCAAAGTCGAACTCGCGCGCCGCTGCATCGTCCATGCGCTGACCCAGGCTACGGCCGCGACGCCCTGAACCGTCCATCGAGAGGAACGCACCATGTCTACCTTGCCCGACTCCGTGCTGTCCGTGATCGGACAGCCTCAAGCGCGCGTCGACGGACCGCTGAAGGTCAGCGGCAGCGCCACCTATACCTCCGACGTGGATCTGCCCGATCTGCTGATCGCCGTGCCGGTATGCAGCACGATTGCCAGCGGCCGGCTCGTGTCGCTCGATATCGCGGACGCCGAGGCGATGCCCGGCGTGCACGCGGTGCTGCATCGAGACAATATCGGCCGCTTCTACCGGATCTCCGGCAACTCGATGGAGACCGGCTACGTCGACGAAGCGCGGCCGCCTTTCGAGGACGACATCATCCGCTATTACGGCCAGTACATCGCAGTTGTGATTGCCGACACCTTCGAGGCGGCGAGCGCGGCATCGGCGGCGATCGGGGCCCGCTACGAAGTCACGCCGCACGACGTGCGCGACGAACTCGAGGCCGACGACAAGCCCAAGGTCGAAAGCGAGCGCGGCGACCCGGACCGTGCGTTCGACGCTGCGCCGGCGACGCTCGACGCAACCTACGTGACGCCGACGGAGACACACAACCCGATCGAACTGCATGCAACGATCGCGGACTGGGACGGTGAGAACTACACGTTCTACGAGACCACGCAGGCGATTACGGTCCACCTGGGCACGCTTTCGCAGATGCTCGGCGTGCCGAAGGAAAAGATCCGCGTAATCTCCCGCTATCTCGGGTCAGGCTTCGGCGGCAAGCTGTGGATGTGGCCGCACTCGCTACTCGCGGCGGCGGCGACGCGTCAGATGGGTCGTCCCGTGAAGCTGGTCGTGAGCCGCAAGATGATGTTTCAGAACGTCGGCCATCGCCCCGTCACGCAGCAGCGTGTGCGGGTGTCCGCCGAGCGCGACGGCAAACTCACGTCATTGCAGCACGACTACGTCAACCACACCGCGATTGCCGACGACTACCAGGAAAGCTGCGGCGAAGTCACGCCGCTCATCTATAGCACGCCGAATCTGCGCGTGACCTCGGGCGTCGCGCGCCGCAACGTTGGTTCGCCGACGTCGATGCGCGGCCCAGGCGCCGTGCCCGGCCTGTACGCAATCGAATCGGCGATGAACGAATTGGCGCATGTGCTGAACCTCGATCCCGTCGAGTTGAGGCTGCGCAACGAACCCCGCGTCGACGAGAGCACGGGTTTGCCGTTCTCTTCACGGCATCTCGTCGAATGTTTGCGCACTGGCGCCGAGCGCTTCGGATGGTCGCAGCGCACGCCGGGCGTCGGCTCGATGCAGCGCGACGGCCTGACTGTGGGCTGGGGCGTCGCCGCTTGTGTCTGGCCAGGGATCCGTTTTTCCGCCGCGGCGGACGTCGATCTACGAGCGGATGGCAGTGCGCGTGTAGTGTGCGGCACGCAGGACATCGGCACCGGCACGTACACTGTGCTCGCGCAACTGGTCGCCGAGGAAACCGGCATTCCGCTCGAGCGCATCGAGGTCGGTCTCGGCGATTCCGTGTTGCCACTGGGACCGATTTCGGGCGGCAGTGCGGCAACGGCATCGGTGATTCCCGCCGTGCTCGACGCGGTGCGTGCGGCCATCAAGTTGTTGCTGTCGCGTGCGGCAGCCGTCGAAGGATCGCCGTTCAAAGGCGCCGATGAAGACGAGCTCGCGTTCAGCGCGGGACATGTGCATCGCAAGGGCGAAGCGCCTGAGCGCGGCGTGCCGTTCGTCCAGATTCTCGAAGCAGCGAAGATGCGCGCCGCGTCGGGCAGCGGCAGCGCCAAAGGCGGCTTTGACGATCCGCTCAAGAAACGCTTCTCCATCTATTCGTACGGCGCGCACTTCGCTGAAGTCACGTGGCAGCCGGAGATCGCGCGCTTGCGCGCGACCCGCATCGTCACGGTGATCGATGGCGGGCGCATCGTCAATCCGCGCGCCGCGCGCAACCAGATCGAAGGCGCACTCGTGATGGGCGTCGGCATGGCGCTGTTCGAGCACACCACGTACGACAAACAGACGGGCGCACCGATCAATAGCAACCTGGCCGATTACGTCGTCGCGACGAACGCGGACACTCCCGAACTCGACGTGACCTTTCTCGATCATCCGGACACCGTATTCAACGAACTCGGCGCTCGCGGGATTGCGGAAATCGGGCTTGCGGGCATCGCGGCGGCGCTTACCGATGCCACCCATCATGCCACCGGCGTGCGCGTGCGCAAGCTGCCGATCATGATCGAAGATCTGCTGGCGGCGGAAATGACTTGAGGACAGATGTTTATTGGAAGTCGTGGCCGGGAAAGCTATCCTAATAGCTTGTCTTCTGATGATCGAAGACGAACCAGGCATTGCACGCCGGGAGTCGAAGCGAATGCTTCCGCCCTCGCGCGCGCCGGAGAACGCCATGACGCCTTTGCAAACCCTGAGGGCCGCCGCGCTGGTGGCCCTCGCAATATGTCTCGCTGTCCCAAAGTCTTTTGCTCAGACGGCGCCTGGCGTAGTGGGTTCATGGTCTCTGGTTTCGCTGACCGTCTCGAGAAGTGGCAGCGACGCCGACGTGCTCGGTTCGCATCCGTCCGGGCAACTCATCTTCGGCAGCGATGGCCGCTATGTTCTGCTCGGCGTTCGTGCAGACTTGCCGAAGTTCGCATCGGGTAACCGCTTATTGGGTACTTCCGAAGAGAACGAACGCATCGTGCAGGGCAACTTCGCGCACTTCGGCACCTATACCGTCGATCCGGCGGGACAGGTGATCGTTTTCCACATTCAGAAAAGTACCTTTCCGAACTGGGACGGCGATGTTCAACGGCGCCCGTTCACACTCGATGGCGACCGGCTGACCTACGTCACGCCCGGCAGCTTCGGATATGGTGCGTCGAAAGTGGTGTGGCAACGAATGAAGTAAGCAGCCGCACGCGAACTGCATGGGCCGAACCGCCAGCGCCGAGTCCCGAATGCGGCGCACTTCGATCCGTCGATCCGTCGATCAGGAACCACAAGGCGAATCTAAAGACCTTTCTTGTAAGCGAATTGTCGTCCATCATATTTAAGCCAGAACGATCATGCACCGTCATCGAAGTCGGATTGACACGGTGGTGGCTAAACACATCCCTCCGGCGCGGCGTCCGCTTAAAACGGTAGTTATGCCTGGCGATATCAGGGATTACCATGCTCGACGATTCGCCCCTAACCCGAAAAAGCTCGATGACGGCCCACCAACGCTGGACCATTCTGGTCGCCAGCACGGGAGGAGCGCTCGAAGTATTCGACTTCGTCATCTTCGGGTTCTTTGCAAGAAGCATCGGCAGCGAGTTCTTTCCGACGGGAACGGGCGTGCCGGCGGAGGCGTTGTCGTTCACGGTACTGGCCATTGGCTACCTTTCCCGACCGGTCGGCGGCATCCTGCTTGGGCGATTCGGCGACACGCACGGCCGGCGCCTCGTCTTCGTATCGTCGGCGATGATCGCTTCCGTTTCGACGCTTCTCATCGGAATACTTCCTTCATACGCGGCATGGGGCGCGGCCGCTCCGGCGCTTCTTCTGGTGCTGCGGCTCATTCAGGGTCTTTGCCTCGGCGGTGAATTGCCAGGCGCAGTCGTCTACGCCGTCGAAACCGCGCGCGGCAGGCCGGGGCTTCTGTGCGGCATCGTGTTCGTCGCGGTCAACCTCGCGTTGCTTCTGGCGACGAGCATGAACCTTGCCATGCAATGGGCGCTCACACCCGGGCAGGTCAACGCGTTCGGATGGCGGCTCGGCTTCCTGCTAGGTGGAATGGTCGGCCTGTTCAGCTTTGCTTTGCGGCGCACGCTTGCGGAGACCGACGAGTACGCGCAGGCCATTGGCGAGCGGCACCGCGAGCCTCTTGCTGTCCTGTTTCGCAACCATTTCGCTCCCCTGATGACAGGTGCCGCCGCGTCTCTTCTGGCGGGCGCATCGGGCGGCATCTTTATCGGTTTTACGCCGAGTTATCTGCAAAAGCTTCAATACGACACGCAACAGATCGCGAGTGCCCAGACGTGCTATCTGATCGTCGTGGCCGCATGCATTCTCGTGACGGCGCACGCTGGCGACCTGTTGCCGCGCCGCTACGTGTTCAGGTCGGGAACCGTCTTGTCCGCGCTTTTCGCGCCCTTCTTCTTCATCGCGGCCGCTCGTCATTACGCGAGCCTCACTGCACTGTTCCTGATGGCCGGCGTCGTCAGCTCGTTCGCCAACGGAACCTTCGCGTGTGCGATTGCAGAGATGTTCCCTATCGATGTCCGCTTCAGCGGCGTTGCCACGGCTATGAATCTCGGTCTGTCCGCTTCGCTGGGACTGACGCCGCTCGCGGCGCATTTCCTCGTTTCCGGTCTGCACTGGATGCCCGCACCCGCGCTCGTCATGGTGTTGTGCTCGGCGCTTGCATTCGCGGCATCATTCGGAATGAAGCGCGAGCGACGGCGCGCCGACGCAGTCGCCATGAGCAGGAACTCGCGATGGCAGGAACGCAGATGAACACGCCAGAATCCGTCCGGATCGCGGATGTCGAGCTGAACATTCAGCGCTACGAATTGCGCCGCGCGGGAGAGAAGGTCAGTCTCGAGCGTCTGCCGATGGAGTTGCTGATTCTGATGGCATCTCGCAACGGGCAACTCGTCACGCGCGCGGATATCGTCAGAGCACTGTGGGGTGCGAATGCGTATCGGGAAACGGATAACTGCATCAACACGGCAATCCGGAAAATCCGCGTCGCGCTTCACGACGATCCGGTCAATCCGCAGCACATCATCACGGTAAAGGGCAAAGGCTATCGACTGAACAACGTACGGCCCGTGCCGGAGGAATCGGTGCCCGCTCCGCAGGAAGCCGCGCGAATACTGGTTCTGCCGTTCGAAAACCAGACGGGCGACTCCGGCCAGAACAGCTTCTGCGATGCACTGGCCGACGAAACATCCGCCAGCATCGGCATGCTCGATCCGCAGCGCATCCTTGTCATTTCGAGGACGACTGCCGCCCACTGCAGACGAGTCAGTATGAGCATCGCGGAGATCGCGCGCGAGTTCTCGATCGACTATGTCCTGGAAGGCGCGCTCAAACGCGACGGCGTGAGGATTCGCATTCTGGCGCAATTGATCCGTTGCTTCGATCAGGTGCAGATCTGGAGCCGTGCGTATGAGCCGATGACGCGTGGCGCACTGGATATCCAGAAAGAGGTGGGCGCGGCGCTCGCCCAGGAGGTATCGCCCGCGCTCGCGGAACAGCAGCGGCACATGCTGACGAGACGTTTGCCGGTCGATCCGACGGCCCACGATGCGTATCTGCGAGGCCGTTACTACTGGACCCGCCGCGTGCACTTCGATGCGGGGTTTGCCGCGCATCACGCGTTGAGCGACGAGGACTTCGTGCGCGCGCGCGGCTACTTCGAGCGCGCGATCGAACAAGACCCGACTTACGCGCTCGGCTATGTGGGGATGTCGAATGTTTTAGGCGCCACGGCGACGCATGGGGTCTGTGCACCGTCGGAGGGCCATCCGCTAGCGCGGCAGGCGGCGCTGCAAGCACTGGAACTGGACGCCAGTCTTCCCGAAGCTCACCAGGCGCTAGCCGGCGTGCACTATTTCTACGACTGGGACTGGCGGCGTGCCGAGGAGGAGTTCCTCGAAGCGTTGCGGCTGAACCCAAGCCACGCTGAAACGAGCCGCCTGTATGCACGCCTGCTGCTGGTGCTCGGGCGAGAAGCGGAAGGCAGAGCACAGTTCGAGCGCGCCGAAAAGGTCGACCCGCTCGGGTTCGAAGGATCACGCGTATTCGGACTCGTACAGGCAGGCAAATACGACGAAGTGATTCGGGAGTGCCTGCACGCCGGACGTGGCAATCGCTCCCCGCTCGTCTATCAACTGCTGGCGACCGCGTATGAAGAGCAGGGTCAATACGAGGAAGCGGTCGACGCGACCATTGACGCGTTAACACGGTGCGGCGAATTCGCGCGTGCAGAGACTATTCGCACGGTCTGGGAGTCCGGCGGTTATCAAAAAGTCCTTCAATGGTATTTGCAGGATCTGACGGCGAGGCGTCAAAGGCGCTATACGTCGCCGTTTCTGTTCGCCGAAATTTACGCGAGGCTCGACCAGCCGGACGAGATGTTTCATTGGCTCGACCTCGCGCTTGCGGAGCATTCGCCGCGCCTGTGCGAGCTTCGCACCAATGCATGGTTCAATCGCTACCGGTCGATGGGGCGATTCCGCAACGTCGAAAAGCGTATCGGGTACTGAGCGCTGAGCATGGCTCCGTCAGTAGCCGGTTAATAGTACGCGCGATGAGTGTATTCACTGGCACTCATCGCGCGTAACGCGCGGTCGCGCAAAGCTGTTGCGCTGCAGTCAATGGTGGCGGAACGTATTGGCCACGAGACGGCTTTGCTCCCCGGATTGCAGGCTGTTGAGGTCCGGATAGGACTGCCGCGCCGGATTCATTGCCATTCCCGTCTCACTCCTCGACGCGTCGGTGACGCCACCGACATCCTGAACAGACGGCTCGGTTCCCGATGGTACGGGTTTGTCTTGCGCCCACGCTTGCCCCACGAACATGCTGATCGAGCAGAGCGCCACGATTCGAAGCGTTTTCATGTCAATTTCTCCTTCCCAGAAGTGCGTAAACGGTCAGTGCATGACCGGCCGTAAGGCGATCCCGGACGGTCCCCGCGAGGATGCGGCGTCGCGTTGCTATCGCTTTGTCAATCCTGCGATCAGATCGTCTTCTGCACCATCGACTGAGTCTAAAGAAATTGTTAACTCGTGCCAGATTGCGGGTTGGTGGAGCGTTGTCGCGCAATGTGCTCGTTCAAGGCGAGCGTGAATCGGGAAGGATCCCAATCCTCGTCGAGTGCGCGATGCATGAGTTCCTGCTGGCTCTCCGGCGCCAACCCGCCGACCGGCGGGTCGCGGTCGAGGTTGGTCGGGAACGGGTAGCCCTCAGCGCAGGATGCAATTGCCGCGGTGATTTCCGTGTCGCTTATCCGCCCCGACGCACGGCGCTCGCGCAGTACCGGATACAACGCCTCGCACATCCCCCTGCGGTCGAGCACTTCCATCGCCCGGCCATAAGCCGATGAGACCTGCAAGAGATTCGCCATACGCTGCACGTCCGCAGTGCGATTTGCGCCGGCCGCATGGAACAACGCGGGATTGAAGAACACGGCATCGCCCTTGGAGAGCGGCAGTTGGACGAAATGGTCCTCGAAATATTCCCGAAACTCGGCTCGACGCCACGCCAGATATCCCTCGTCATATCGCTGCGAATACGGCAGGAGCTTCGTCGGTCCGCTTTCAACCGGCATATCGCTATGCGCCACCGCGCCCTGCAGAGTGAGGAAGGGGGACATCCGATGGACGTGCGCGGGATAGCGTTCGGCCCTTTCAGCCGTCTGGAAACCGAGGTGGTAATCGCGATGAGCCTGTTGGGCAGCGCCGCCGGGCCGAACCACATTCACCTGTGACGTCATCTGGTAACACGGCCCGAGCCACGCTTCCGACACAATCATCAGCATTGGATTTGAAAAGTATTCCGCGAAGACGTCGGGCGCTCGCAGGCAGAGCTTTTCCTGGGCGTTCCAGATCCGGTCATTCGCGCCTGCCTTTGCGAAATGGTCTGCCGCACTCGAGCCTTGATCGCGTTCACCACGAATAATGGATTCGAAGACGGCCGTTGCATCGTCGACCGGTCCGGTATCGACAAATGCCCGCCGAAGCACGAGTACCCCTGCGCCAGCGTGAAGCACGCGAGCCCATTCCGCCTGCAACTGCGCTCTCTGCGATGCATTGCGCGTCATGCCATCGAGCTGTGGACAGTCGTAAATGGGAATTCGCTGCGTAGTTTCAGCCGCATAGCGCGTGGGGCCGTGGTCATCGCCCTCCAGCAAAGCGACGAATTCGTTTAAAGCGCAATCGCGCTCGCGGTACCAACTCTGCTCGGGCTTTTCGATGCGATTCTGGCTGCGGTCCATGTCTCTCTCCTCTGTACGTCAAGGATAGCCCCATGTCGATGCACTCGCCAGGCGCGTAACGAATCGAAGTGCAGTGCTGTATGCCAGGTTTCGCGAACTCAAAGTCGCCAGGCTCTCGAAGAAAACTGCCTCTGCCCAAGCCTGATCGAAGCTGTACATCGCAGGGCCGGCAATCCATGAAAGCATTCGCCGCCCCGCGACAGCGTCGTGAGCAATTTGAATCAACTGGACTAGCTTATGTTCTTCTCGCCTATCGAATTTGTGTTTGCAAGCGTCTGAACCGCCGCAGAAACACCTGCACCGTAAGCCGCATCCGCAAGACGGCAATGTTCGATATGAAGCTGAACGACCGGATCCGACACGCCCTGCAATGCGCGTGCGGTGTTCTCGAACAACACTTGCTGTTGCGCCGCTGACATGTTGCGGAACAGAACGCCCGTTTGCGAGTAGTAGTCGTCATCGACCCGATGATTCCAGTGATCCGCAGCGCCTTCCAGGCTAAGCGGCGGTTCACGGAAGTCCGGCTGCTCGACCCACTCGCCACGCGTGTTCGGTTCGTAGGAGATGGTGCCACCCTGGTTACCGTCGGTACGCCCTTGACCGTCACGGTGATAACTATTGACATAGCTCGCCCCTCTTGGCGAATTCACCGGAATCTGTGCGTAGTTGACGCCCAGACGATAACGCTGCGTGTCCCCATAAGAAAAGAGTCGCCCTTGCAACATCCGGTCCGGTGAGAAGCCGATTCCCGGCACGACGTTCGACGGCGCGAATGCGGCCTGCTCGACATCGGCGAAATGGTTGTCGGCGTTACGATTGAGTTCCATCACACCGACTTCGATCAACGGATAATCGGACTTCGGCCATACCTTCGTGAGATCGAACGGATTGATCCGGTACGCGCCTGCTTCCTTCTCGGGCATGATCTGCACGAACAGTGTCCAGCGCGGGAAGTCTTTGCGCTCGATGCTCTCGTACAGATCGCGCTGATGCGATTCGCGATCCCGGCCCACCAGCGCCTCGGCCTCGGCGTCCGTCAAGTTCTTGATACCCTGCTGCGTGCGGAAATGAAACTTGACCCAGAAGCGTTCATTTGCCGCGCTGATAAAGCTATACGTGTGGCTTCCAAAGCCGTGCATGTGACGGAAAGAACTCGGCAGGCCGCGATCGCTCATGATGATCGTAATCTGATGCAGTGCTTCAGGAAGCTGAGTCCAGAAATCCCATTGATTCTGCGCGCTACGCATACCCGTACGCGGATCACGCTTGATCGCGTGGTTCAGGTCCGGGAACTTCAGCGGGTCGCGAAAGAAGAACACCGGCGTGTTATTGCCGACGATGTCCCAGTTGCCTTCTTCGGTGTAGAACTTCAATGCGAAGCCGCGAATGTCGCGTTCAGCATCCGCCGCACCGCGTTCGCCGGCAACCGTCGAGAAGCGCGCGAACATCTCAGTGCGCTTTCCGATCTGCGAAAAAATCTTTGCGCGCGTGTATTTCGTGATGTCGTGCGTCACAGTGAACGTGCCGAATGCGCCTGATCCCTTTGCGTGCATCCGCCGCTCTGGAATGACTTCACGATCGAAGTGCGCCAGCTTTTCGAGGAGCCACACATCTTGCAACAGCGCCGGGCCATTCGGACCCGCGGTCTGAGTGTTCTGATTGTCGGCGACAGGTGCGCCAAATGCTGTCGTCAATTTCCTATTCATGTTCATGTTCCAAACCTCGCATGGGGGTGATGAAAAGCGATGCAAACCGTTGCGAATCACAACCGTCGTTCGTCGATTCAAGAATAGCAGCGCAATGCATCTGCCATGTTTGGAATTATTTACTGATTGGATAACAGAATACTAAGTCCCCCATGCCAGGTGATACGTCGAATAAGGACAATCTACGTAGGAAAACTGCCAGCCTGCGTGGAGCTGGCAGTTGCGGCTTATAAAAGCGCTGGAAAATGCGGCTTGAACTCGCGGCGCCGCATTGGAGATGATCGGCGCAGAGGATGGGTAGTCAATCGATGTGACCGCTCAGCCCGAAAATGGATCCGACGGCTAACTTATAGATGCGGCGAAATAGCGCTCCCGCTCTATTCAATTTCTAATGGACTGCAGGAAATAGTGATCCGGCAGCGCAATGCCAAGACCCAGTCGCGACGCTTCGCGGTACACATGCCCGCCCACCGCCGCAAACTGCACGCCCCAGTTACCCACCGTGTAATAGAAGGTGATCTGCCGGGCATTCGTGCGGCCCGGCGCGCGGCCGGTTATCACGTCGGTATAGACCGGCCAGCCGGTCGTATCCACTCTCTCTCCGCGCGACACTGGCAGACGCTCCCGCTCCTCGCCGCTTCCACCGATGAACGCATTCGGGCTGCCCGACACACGCTGGCTGAAGCGCGCGCTCTCCTCCATCGGCAAGCGTTCATGGCCTTGCGCGATGCACACGTCGAAGCGGCTCGCCACCCTGGCGTCGAATTCACGCGGCGTGAGCGCCACCACATGCATGCCCGGCTCCAGCCAATCGGCGTCGATCACGGGCGTCATGCTGTCGGTGCAGGTAGCAACGATGTCGGCGCCGCGTACCGCTTCTTCGGGCGAGCCGACAGCATCGACTTCGATCCCAAGTTTCGCCGCCATGTCCCGCGCAAAACGCACACGGTTCGCCTCACGACGGCTGAAGACGCGCACGCGACGAATATCGCGCACGGCCACCAGCGCCTCGAGAAACGTTTCCGCCATACCGCCAGAACCGATCATGCCGACGGTGTGCGAGTCCTCGCGCGCGAGCAGCCGCGTGCCGAGTCCCGCCGCGCCGCCCACGCGCATGTGTTGCAGGTGGCCGTCGTTGAGCATCGCGAGCGGCTTGCCGTTTTCGGTGCTGAACAGCATCACCAGTCCGCAATACGTGCCGGGCTCGACGCAGTACTTCTGCTCGCTGCCCGCGCGTCCGTCGGCACCACGCGGCCACACCATCACGTCCGATTTCAGGCGCACCGCCAGAATGCCGCCGGTCGCGCCATCCACCGAGCCGAAGCGGTAATAGCTGTCGTCGCGCTGCGTCGGCACATAAGTGTCGATACGCGGACGCCCGATCGACGCGCCATCCGGCAATCCGGCGAACGCGCGCTCCTGCACGTCGATGCAATCGCGCATCGTCAGCACGCGCGCGACGCAATCGTTATCGATAAGCAGCATCGTAGTGAGCCCCCCGAGCGTTTTCCGTTCGTTAGTTTTCGAATCAGCGTGCGACCAGCCGCGCCGCTCCTGCCCCGGCTCGCCGCCCGAACACCACGCCGGCGACGAGCCCCGTGCCGCTGCCGTAGTTGTGATAGTAAAGACCGCCGACAATCTCGCCCGCCGCGAATAGCCCGCGAATTGGCGTGCCCGATGTGTCGAGCACTTCCGCCTCGGTCGACACCTTCAGTCCACCGAACGTGAAAGTCACGCCAGTAGTAACGCCGTAGGCTTCGTAAGGCGGCGTGTCGAGCCGATTGGCCCAGTTGGTTTTGTCGACGGCGAGCCCACTCGTGCGCAGACCGTCGTGAATGTTCGGATTGAATGACACATCTGGCCGCGGCGCCTCGTTATACGCGCGCACGGTGCGCAGAAAACCTTCGGGATCGACGCCCGTGAGTTTCGGCGCCAGTTCTTCGAGCGTATTCGCCGTCTCTTTGGTGATGCGCGCAATCCGGTACTCGTCGCGCAGCAACTTGACGACTTTCTGATCGAAGATCTGCCACGCGAAAAGACCTGGTTGGCGCAAAACCTCTTGCCCATATTTCGCGTACGTGAAGCTGTGAAAGTCAAGTCCCTCGTCGAGAAAGCGCTCGCCCTTCGCGTTCACCAGAATCCCGAACGGATAGTTATGCTTCTGGAAGCGATCGCCGATCGTCAGATCGCCGTACTCGGGCGCATTCATGTCCCATTGCACCGCATGCGCGCCGGACCAGTGCCCCGTTACCGCAGCGCCGATTTCCATCGCCATCTTGTGGCCCCAACCGGTGTTGTAGCGCGTGCCGCGCACTTTCGCCAGGTCCCAGTTCGGCCCGAGATAGCGCGCGCGCATTTCCGCACTCGACTCGAAACCGCCGCACGCGAGCACCACCGCTTTCGCGCGGATGTCGACCTGCCTGCCTTCATGCATGGCGCGCACGCCTTCGATGCGCCCGTCGCCATGCAGCAGGCCCATTGCCTGCGTGCGATAGAGCACGCCGATTCCCGCGTCCTTCAGCGCATGATGCAGCGTTTCGACCAGATGCGTGCCACCGCCGAGAATGTGGCAGGCCAGCCCACCCCAGAAACGAAACTTGCCTTCGACACGAAACGCCTGCCGCCCCAGCGCGGGTTGAAAACGCACGCCATGCTGTTTTAGCCACAGCGCGGCGTCGTAGCTGTTGCCGATCAGTACGTCGGTCAGATCCGGGTCGGCGCGGAACTCGGTCAGCCGGCCGATATCGTCGAAGTACTGCTCGCGCGTGTAGGTGCCGAAATCGATGTTAGGCAGATCCAGTTCCGCGATATCCGGTGCGAGCTTCATCAGGTCGTCGACGGAATCGTAGACGAAGCGGAACGCGCCGCCCGTGAATGCTGAGTTGCCGCCGCGCGCTTCTTCCGGCGCGCTTTCGAGCAGCGCGATGCGCTTCGCACCGCCTTCGCGTGCGGCCAGCGCCGCGTTGGCCGCGGCGTTGCCCGCGCCGATTACGAGCACGTCGATATCGTTGAGTTCGTCGATGGTCATCAGTTGGCTCTCCAGTTCCAGTGTGATCTAGCGTCGCGGGTATTCGGCGAGCGGCGTCAGTGACGCCGCGTCTGCGTCATCCACGACCGGGTTCAGTGTTTCGAGGCTGCGGCCGGTGGTGCGCGGGCCGAAGACGAGCGTGATCAACGCGGTCAGGAACCACGCGCCCGCGATATACATGAACACGGTCACGTAGCCGTAGTTCGTGTAGATCGCGGCAATCACGAAGGCATTCGCGACATTCGCGATCCGGCCCGCGCCGTACGTGAGGCCGGTTGCGCTATTGCGCACGCCAGTCGGAAACTGTTCGGGCGTGTACGAATAGAGCAATGTCGCGAAGGTCTGCGTCAGCATGCCGACCGCAAAGCCGAAGGTCACGATCAGCACCGGTGTAAAGCTCAGCCCGTAAAGCAGGCCGAATCCCGCGATTAATAGCGCGACTAACGCGATCAGATGTTTGCGTTCGAAGCGGTCGGCGGGATAAACCGCGAGCAATGCGCCAAGCGGCGCGCCCACGTTGATCAGCGTGAAATACGTGAGGCTGCGTGCAATGGTGATGCCGTGATGGACCAGCAAGGTCGGCACCCATGCTTCGAAACCGTAGAAGCCGATGGTCTGCAGCAGCCAGATTGCGCAGAGCGTGAGAGTGCGGCGACGGTAGACGCTGTTGAACATGGTCATCCACGGCTCGCGGGTTTCGGGCGGGCGTACGACAACCTCCGGCGTGGTCAGCACGTTGCCTTCCGCGATGCTCCTTGCCTCCATCGCCGCGAGCGCGGCTTCCGCTTCGTCGAAGCGTCCGGCTCGCGCGCTCCAGCGTGGCGACTCGGGAAGCCGCTTTGCGATCAGTGGAAACGCGACGCCAAGCGCGCCCCACACGAAGACCCAGCGCCAGCCGTCCGGACCGTACGGCACGAGTAGCCGCGCGACAAAGTTCGTCAACGGAATCGCGCACAGGTTGATGACCATGGCCCACGACTGCCACGTGCCGCGCGAGCGCGCCGGGAACAACTCGGCGATATAGGTCATCACCGTCACCATGCCTGCGGAAATGCCGAAACCGGTGACGACTCGCGCCGCGAACAGATACGGGACACTCGGCACAACCGCCGTCGCCAGCGATCCGAGCGACGAGATCAGCACGAACAGCATCAGTGAGCGTTTGCGTCCGAACCGATCGGATAACAGTCCGCCGAGCGTTGCGCCGAAGAACATGCCGATGAAACTCGCCGACGTGATCAGCGCAATCTCATTGATCGCGATATGCCAATGCCGGATCAGCGCGGGCGCCGCGGATGCGAACGTGTTGATATCGCAGCTATCGAAGAAGAGCGGAATCGCGAACAGGAACATCCATTCGCGATGCATCCGCGAGTTCGGCAAACGGTCGACGCGCGCGGCGACGAGTGAATCGTTCATGCCTGTCTCCATCTAGTCATGCGGTCGTGGCCGCGCGATTGTCTTGCTCGTTCGAATGCAGCTATCCAACGTGATCCCAGCGCCTTCGTCAGTGCCGCAACCCTGCTTCGAGTAAACCGGTCAACGTGTTGATGTCTTCCATGCTGTCGATGCGCCACAACATCTCCAACGCGTCGCGGCTCGCATCGGGCGTCAATACATGATTCGCACAGTCGAGAAACTTGGCTTCGATCCGCGCATTCGGCAGCGGATTGGCCGAGGTCCGCCCTGCCGCACGCGCGACGCGTTTCGACACGCGTTGTCCGTCGCGCAACTGCACGACGATTTCCGCGCCGAAATGATCCGGTTGCTGGTCCGCCAGAGGATCCGGCTCCGCGACGATCTTCGACATGAGCGCGCGAATCGCCGGATCGGCGTACGCGTCGCCTTCGAAATCGGACAGCACCACGCGTCCTTGCGCGAGTGCGCGCGCCACGCAGTACTGCACGCTGAATTTCGCGTCGAGCGCACTAGCCGGCTGCGGGCGATTGGTATGCTGAAGGCGTCGCGGATGCGTCCACGACACAACGGATTCGACATCGTCCGGCTTCAGGCCGTATTCGCTGACGAGCATCAGCATCGCGTCGATCGCGGGGTGCGTGCTGCCGCAACAGGGGTACTGTTTGATCGCGATGCCTGGTTCAACGATATCGAGCGGATCGGCCCAATGCGTCAGCGCCGCCTCGGCGTCGTAATGGCCCGCGCCGTTGTACACGTCGAAGAAGCCTTGCCGATGTTCGAAGGCTTCGTCGCCCGCGCTAAAGCCTTCGCGCGCCAGCAGTGTCGCGATCAAGCCGTTGCGCGACGCATGACCGACATGCAACGGCTTCGTCATGGTGCCGAAATTGGCCTTGATACCCGAAGCGAACGACGCGGCAATCGACAACGCGGTCGCCGTCCGCGCCGCATCGAGTCCGAGCAGATGCGCCGACGCGGCACACGCGCCGAATACGCCGAGCGTCGCCGTCGGATGCCAGCCCTTGTCGTAGTGGTGAAAATTGACCGCATGCGCAATGCGCGCCTGCGCTTCGAAACCCGCCACGTAAGCAGTGACGAGGCGCAAGCCGCTCGCGCGCGCTTCTTCGGCCAACGCAAAGAGCGCCGGCAGGATCGGTGCGGAAGGATGACCGCCCAGCGTATTGCTGCAATCGTCGAAGTCGAGCGCATGCGCGGCCGTACCGTTGACGAGCGCGGCGTCGCTGGGCTTCATCCGTTCCCGCGTGCCGACCACGAGCGCGGCTCCATGCGACGGCGCCGCCACGGTCCGCGCAATCCGCGCGCACGGTTCCGCCGAACCCGCCAGTGTCACGCCGATCGTATCGATGATACCGATACGCGCCCAGCGCAATGCTTCGTCGGGAACGTCTGCGGGAGTGAACGCCGCGATGCGTTCGCCCAGCGTCTTCGCGATGCTCATCAACGGTCTCCTCGTACAAGCGATAGATCGGGCGACGCCCTGTGCAACGAATCGGGCGACGATGCCGGCATTGCGTCGAGCCAGTGCAGATCCGTTTCGTGCTCCACCCGATCCAGCCGCTCGAACAACGTGTGCGCCGCGCTGCCCAGCCGTTTCGTCATCCGCATGAACTTGGCGCGCAATTGGGCTGGTGTGAATGGCGTCGACGGACAGCCCGGGAAATCCGTTTGCGCCAGTTCGTATGTCGTGCCGTTTTCGAGCGTGATGCTTGTGACAGTGGCAAGACCGGTGGCTTCGGTCGAGACGAGCGTCACGCGCTGCGCTAGCTCGCGGATGGCTTCGTCTTGCAACAGGCGCTCACCGAAGGTCGACGGATCGTCGGCATCGTGCAGCAGCGCCGCCGCCACGCACACCGGCACGCTGTATTGCGCGAGCACCTGATTGGCGGGCAGCTTGATATCGTGATTCGCGGCAAGACGCGGCGCGCCCTCGATCCGGATCGCGACGATACGGCGCGCGTCGATATCGTGCGCGGCGCGCAGTTGTTGCGCGGCATGGACCGGCGTGTGCGCCACGATGTGACACGCGTAGCGCTTCAGGCATAGCGTCGGCGTTTCATAGCGCGTGCCTAAGCCGTCGGTCAGACGCGCCGCGTCCGAGGCCTCGCAATACGCGTGCAGAAAGCCGTAGCGCCCTTCGAGCGCCGTCGACGGTCCGTCGAACCCCGCCTGAGCCAGTTGCACGGCAACGATGCCCGATTGCGCCGCGCGCCCCAGGTGGATGCGCTTGACGAGACCACCATCGCCGGACTTCGCGAATTCGAGCAATCCGCCGCTCAACGATCCCGCAATGCCCAACGCGCGACTCAGCGTATCCGCATCGACGCCGGCCAGCTTGCCCGCGACGATCGCGGCGCCGAACGGTCCCGTCAGACCCGGCGCATGAAAGCCGCGCGCTTCGGCGGAATGTTTCGTCGCCGTGCCGATACGAAACAGCACTTCGATACCGGCGACGAGCGCCGCCAGCACTTCGCGCCCGGACGCGCCATAAACCTGCGCGGCGGCCAGCGCTACCGGCACCAGCGACGCGCCCGGATGAACGCCCGCGCCTGGCTGCCGCAAACTGTCGAGTTCCGCCGCGTGGACCAGCACGCCGCCCGCGAACGCCGCCGCTTCGGGCGCGACGCGGCGGCTCGTGCCAGGGATCGCGCACGGGCCCGCGGCCGCGTGGCTGACATAGCGCAGCGCGGCCTTGCCCGCTTGCACTTCGTGTCCGTACAGCGCCGCGCCGATCGCATCGATCAGGCAGTCTTTGGCGAGCCGCACGATGTCGGCGGGTAGCTGTTCGAAGCGCACGCTGAGCGCGTACTCCGACAACAATTGCGCAGCGGTGCGTCCAGCGGATGAAGCCGGTTGCATGAAAGCGTCTCCGTTGACCTTCGTGGCCACCTTCCAGCGACCACATGAGCGATCACATTACTGGCGCGCTTCTTCGTCGATCACCGACCGATGGCGCGTCTCGGGCATCAGCACGTACGTGAGCAGCGAAACCGCCGCGCACGCGCTGACGTAATAGAAGAACCACGATTCGTGGCCCGCGTGCTTGAAGCGCAACGCGAGATATTCGGTGGTGCCGCCCATCACGGAGGACACGATCGCGAACGGCAGACCAACGCCAAGCGCTCGAACCCTGGCTGGAAAAAGCTCCGACTTGACCAGCCAATGAATCGACGAAAAACCGCTGAGAATGCCGAGCGCCGCGAGATTCAGTGCGAATGCGGTGAGCGCGCTATGCGTCGCGCCGAGCGCATGCATCAGCGGCACGGTCAGGAACGTACCGCCGACGCCGAAGATCATCATGACCGGACGCCGTCCGATCAGATCGGACAACAGGCCGAAAAGCGGCTGAAAACCCATGTAAATGACGAGCGCGGCGGTTGCGATCAGCGTCGCCGTATCGCGGCTGAAGCCGGTCGTGTTGACCATGAACTTCTGCAGATAGATCGTGAACGTGTAGAACGCAACGGTTCCGCCGATGCTGATGCCGATCGTCCACAGCGTCTGGCGCCGGTGCTGGATCAGCAGCACCAGCAAGCTGCCGCGCTGCGTCTGCGTGCGCGCGCCGGCACATCCCTCGCGCTCGAATGCTTCAGTCTCCGCAATGCCGCGCCGCAGATAGAGCGCGAATACAGCGAGCGCGCCGCCGATCGCAAATGGAATGCGCCAGCCCCACTGTTCGAGTTGCGTGGGCGTCAACAGGAGCCGTTGCAGCACGAGCATCAGCGCGAGCGCCACCAGTTGCCCCATCACCACCGTCACCTGGACGAAGCCAACAAAGAAACCGCGCCGGCCCGTCGGCGCCATTTCGCTCAGATAGGTCGCGCTCGTGCCCGCTTCGCCGCCCATGCTGAAGCCTTGCAGCAGACGCGCGCAGACCAGCACGGCGGGCGCGGCCACGCCGATCGACGCATACGTCGGCGTCAACGCGATGATCAGCGAGCCGACGCTCATCATCGCGACCGACACGCTCAACGCCACGCGCCGCCCATGCCGGTCGGCGAGCGCGCCGATTGCCCAACTGCCGAGCGGCCGCACGACGTAACCGATAGCCGCGACGGCCGCCGCGTTCAGGAGTTGCGCGGTCTGATTGCCGCCCGGGAAGAAAGCCTTGCTGAAATAGATCGAGAAGATCGAATACGCGAGAAAGTCGTACCACTCGATGACGTTGCCGGCACTGCCGCCGATGATCGAGCGCAACCGTTCACGCCGCGCGGCGCGCGTGGCGGACAACGGCAGAGTGTGCGCAGTGGCGGCCACGTTGGCTCCTCAGGCCGCGCTCGCGAGAAGGCGCGCGAGTTCGCTGGCATCCGGGTGATCTTCGGCGTGCATCACCCAGTCGACGATGCGCGATATTTGCCGTGCGTCGATCCGATGCGCGGCGAGCTTTCTCATCTTGCCGACGATATCCGCTTCGCTCGCGAACGCGTGCTCGCTGCCGCGCTGCGCCTCGACCGTTTCTTCGAGGCGCGTACCGTCACGCAATTGCACCTCGACGCGCACCATATGCCGCAGCATGGAACCGCGCGCCGTGATCGACGGATCTTCGACCACCTGCACGCGATCGGCCAGCGCCATGCGCTGCGGGTCCGCGACTTTGTCCTCGCTGAACTGGTCGACGAAGACGTCGCCTTCGAGCAGCAGCGTCGCGACGCAATACGGCAGATTGAGTTGCGCGGAGGTCAGCCCCTGCGGCACGTATTTCCAGCCGACATGATCGACCGTCACGCGCGAACCGTGCACGACGATCCGCTCGATATCGTCCGGACCGAACGGATGACGCGCCTGCATCGCGCGGATCGCATCCAGCGTGGTGTGATTGCTGCCCACGCACGAGTAGAACTTCAGCGCGATACGCATGGTCTCGAAGCGCTCGTCGAGGCCGTCCACGAGTTGCGTCAGATCGAAGCGGTCCGACGAACGCGAGAACGTGCTGCAAAAGCCGCCGTACGGGTTCTCAAATACGTCGACGATACCCGTGAAGCCGTTTTGCGCGAGCAGCGCGCCGTACAGGCCGCTTTGCGCGGCTCGCCCCGCATGCATGCGTTTGACCATCGCGCCGAACTGCGCGGCCATCAGCCCAGCCGCCTGCGTGCCGCCGATGCCGAGCGCGTGCACCGTCTGTTCCGCGTCGAGCCGCAACGCGGCTGCCGCGCCCGCCGCGGCCGAAAATACACCGACCGTCGCGCCCGAATGCCAGCCTTGCGCGATATGCTCAGGTCCCATGCACATGCCCACGCGCGGACCGATCTCATAGCCCGCCACGCAGGCACGCAGGAAGTCGCGACCTGACATCGGCGCATCGGCGGATAGCAATTCGGCGACGGCCAGCACGGCCGGCAAGGTCACCGCGCCGACATGCAGCACGCCGACGCGATGCACGTCGTCGAGTTCGAAGCTCTGGATCAAGGTGCCGTTGACGAGCGCCGCGTGCGGCGCGGACAAACGCAAGGGCATGCCCCACACGTGGCAACCCGGCGTGCTATCGACGCGTTGCAAGGTGTCCGCAAGAATGCGGCTCCACGGCAAGCCGGCGCCGAAAATGGCGCAGCCGAGCGAATCGAGAATCAGGAGTTTGATGCGCGCGCGCACTTCGTCCGGTATCGCCTCGTACCGCAAGCCCGCGACGAACGCGGCCACGCCGCCGGTATAAGGGTTTGTGCCTACGTCGTTGTGCTGGTTCATCGTATCGGGTGCCGGTTCGGGTGCAATCGCGTGGATCTGATTGCACGGAAATGTCGTGCCTTCAGTATCCGCAGCCCCGACGCGTTTGTGAATTGCACGCGACGTGATTATTATTGCGTCACATGCAAGAGTCAGCGGGGTGCAGATGAACCGTTTTCCGGGTGTCGATCTCGACGCATTGCGAGCCTTTGTCGCGGTCGCGTCGCATGCGTCGTTCAACGATGCGGCGATCGAATTGAACCTGTCCGCGTCCGCTTTGACGCGGCGCATCAAACGGCTCGAAGAAGCGCTCGACACCATGCTGTTCGAACGCACCACACGCACCGTCGCGCTCACCAGTTCGGGAGAATTGCTGCTGCCGCGCGCGCAGGGCGTGTTGCGTGAGCTCGATGCATCGCTCGAACTGGTGAGCGAAGCGACGCGTATCCGCACCGGCCAGTTGACCATCGCGTGCATTCCGACGGTAGCCAAATTCATGCTGCCGAAGATCGTCAGCAGTTATCACAAGCGGCGTCCTGAAGTACGGCTCCGGCTTATCGAGGCCAACCTCGCGACGGTCGTGCAACGTGTCGCGCTCGGCGAGGCGGAGTTCGGCATTGCGTTTCTCGTGAACGAATCGCCGGAGCTTGAAATCGACGAACTGCTGGTCGATCCGTACGTGCTGGCCTGTCCCGTGGATCATCCGCTCGCCGCGAGCGAACATGTGACGTGGCCCGAATTGCGGCCGTGGCCGCTGATCGTGTCGGGCACGTCGAGCGGCAACCGGCGCATGCTCGACGCGGCGCTCCGGGATATCGACTGGCGTCCCGACCGGCTGATCGAGATCGAGCATCTGACCACTTCATTGGGGCTCGTCGAAGCGGGACTCGGCATCTCGATCATTCCGCGTTGCGCGGCGCCGCGCGATGCGCACGCGCGCATCGCGATCCGGCCTCTGGTCGATCCGACGGTCGCGCGAACCATCGGTCTGATTCGCCGGCGCGATGCCGCGCTCTCGTCGATCGCACGCGACTTTCGTCTCGCGCTGCGCAGAATGGCGCCATTCGATCCGTCGATCCTGCATGAAACGGCCTGAAGCGGTCAGCACGTTGACTGAAAGGCTCAAAGAGTGTGCGATCGAATCATGGCGTCTTTCGAAGGCTTCCTGTTCGTAGGCACCCCTTCGTCAGTGGACTCCAACGCATCGATGCTCGTGTCGGCACGGTCGAGCATCGCGCGGGCCTTGTTCATATCGAGCGCCCCTTCCCATCGAGCGACCACAATGGTCGCCACCCCGTTGCCGATCAGGTTGGTCACCGCACGAGCTTCGTTGAGAAAGCGATCGACACCTAGCAGCAAAACCAGTCCGGACACCGGGATTTTGTGCATCGAGGCCAGCGTGGCAGCCAGCGCGACAAATCCGGCTCCGGCCACACCCGCGGACCCCTTGGATGTCAGCAGCAGCACGCCGAGCAGCAGCAGCTGGTCCCAGATCGTCAGGTGGATATTCATCGCTTGCGCGACGAACATCGAGGCCATGGTCAAGTAGATCGCCGTACCATCGGCATTGAAGGTATAGCCCGTCGGCAACACCATCCCGACCACGGGCCGTGAACACCCCAGCTTCTCCATCTTGATGAGCATTTGCGGGAGGACCGCTTCAGTCGAAGCGGTACCGAGGGTGATGAAGATTTCGTCCTTGATGTAGCGAAGATACTTCCACAGCGAGAGCCCGCTCATCCGCATCACCAGACCGAGCACCACGACGACGAAGAAAATCGAGGTCAGGTAAAGGCACAGCATCAATTGACCGAACGAAGCCAGCGTACCGATCCCGTACTTCGCGATGGTGAATGCCATGCCGCCAAAGGCACCGATGGGCGCGACATACATGACGATTCGCACCACGCCGAACATGCCCTGAAGGAACATGTCGAGCATATCGACGAACGGCGCAGTGCGCGGCCCCAGCCTGGCGAGCGCGATGGCAAACAGAAGCGAAAAAAAGATGATCGGCAGGATGTCGCCATTCGCGAACGCTCCAACAACGCTGTTCGGAACGATGCTCATGAAGAAGTCGAGCATCCCGTGCTGTTGTGCCGCGTGCGTATAAGTGGAAATCGCTGAACTGTCTATATGCGCGGGGTCGATGTTCATACCGCTGCCCGGCTTGATGACGTTCACGATGACAAGGCCGATAGCGAGCGCAATCGTCGATGCAATTTCGAAGTAAACCACCGCCTTGACACCAACGCGGCCGGCCTCATGAAGATCGGTCATGCGGGCAATGCCAACGACAACGGAAGCAAAAATGATCGGAGCAAGCAGCATCCGGATCAGTTTGATGAACAGGTCTCCGAGTGGTTTGAGTTGCGAACCGATGTCAGGGTAGAAATGCCCGACGAGCACCCCGGCAACAATGCCGATCAGAACCTGTACATAGAGCCTGGAAAGAGATTTTCCGATCTTTGAAACCCGCATGACTGTCTCCTATGCGTGGCATCTTCTAATGAAAGTCAGGCTCGTACTCTCCACAGCGGGATCTACCGCTTTGAAAAGTACGAACCCATCTTCGCCAGCGTTCTTTTGTCTATTCTTATCAACGCAAAGCCGACGCTTGTTGTCGGCCCGTTTTTGCCGCGAGTTAGCCGATTAGCGGCTCATGCGGACAGCTTTTGCATCTCGGCGAGGAGATCGGCTTTGCCTTCGAAACCGATGCCTGGCAGATCAGGCATCGTGATGAAGCCGTTTTCCACCTTCACGCCGTCAGGGAAGCCGCCATATGGCTGGAACAGGTCCGGATAGGATTCGTTGCCACCAAGGCCGAGTCCGGCCGCGATGTTCAACGACATCTGATGGCCGCCGTGCGGAATGCAGCGGCTCGATGACCAGCCGTGTTGATGCAGCATGTCGAGCGTGCGCAGATATTCGACGAGGCCGTAGCTGAGCGCGCAGTCGAATTGCAACCAGTCGCGATCCGGGCGCATGCCGCCGTAACGGATCAGGTTGCGGGCATCCTGCATCGAGAAAAGATCTTCGCCGGTCGCCATCGGCTTGTCGTAGTAGTTGCGCAGCGTGGCCTGCAATTCGTAATCGAGCGGGTCGCCCGGCTCTTCGTACCAGAACAGGTCGTATTGCGAGAGTGCCTTCGCGTACTGGATCGCCGTGTCGAGATCGAAGCGGCCGTTGGCGTCGACAGCGAGTTTTTGTCCGTCGCCCAGCACGCTCAGAATCGAGTCGATGCGGCGCAGATCTTCGTCGAGCGAAGCGCCGCCGATCTTCTTCTTCACGACCGTATAGCCGCGGTCGATATAGCTGCGCATTTCGTCTTTCAGCTTCCCGTGGTCCTGGCCCGGGTAGTAGTAGCCGCCGGCCGCGTACACGAAAATCTTGCGATCGGGCTGACCATTGCCATAGCGGTCGGCCAGCAACTGGAACAGCGGCTTGCCTTCGATCTTCGCCACCGCATCCCAGATCGCCATGTCGATGGTGCCGATCGCGACCGAGCGCTCGCCGTGGCCGCCCGGTTTTTCGTTCGTGAACATGGTCGCCCAGATCTTGTGCGGGTCGAGGTTGTCGCCGGCGTCGTTGACGAGCGTGGCGGGATCGGCTTCGAGAATGCGCGGAATGAAGCGCTCGCGCATCAGTTTGCCCTGGCCGTAGCGGCCGTTCGAATTGAAGCCGTAACCCACCACCGGCTTGCCGTCCCGAATCACGTCCGTCACGACGGCGACGAGACTCAGCGTCATCTTGCTGAAGTCAATGTAGGCATTGCGGATGGGGGAACTGATCGGAACGGTCTTCTCGCGGATTTCTACGATTCTCATGACGGGGTCTCCTGAGTTTTGAACACGTATCGCATGCGTCTGGCTGCAATGGAAACTAGCTTATCCGCGAAATGAGGCGTTAGAATTCGCTTAGATTCATTTCATTTTTTACTTTAAGTGAATAGCCAAAGTGACCGCTGACCCGGCATCCGATTTCGAGTTTTTCATCCTCCTCGCCAAACTCAGAAGCTTGTCGGGGGCGGCGCGGGCGCTCGATCTCACGCCGCCGGCCGCGACCAAGCGCCTTGGGCTGATGGAACAGAAACTGGGCGCGCGCCTGGTCAACAGAACGACGCGCAGTGTCAGCCTGACGCCGGAAGGCGAGACCTACCTGCGCTACGCCACACAGATCGTCGGGCAAGTCCGGCAGATGGAGGATGAGATATCGGGGGCTCGCTCCGATCCCCATGGACTGCTACGCGTGAATGCGACGCTCGGTTTCGGGCGCACGACCATCGCGCCGCTCGTGTCCGACTTCGCGAAGCGCTTTCCCAATGTGGAAATCCAGTTTGAAGTGACGGACCGGCCCATCGATCTGGTCGAGGAAGCGTTCGACATGGCAATCCGTTTTGGAACGCTTCCCGACAGCCGGCTCAGCGCCCGGCGCATCATGAGCAATCGCCGCTTTCTGTGCGCCTCGCCGAAATACCTCGAACGATTCGGAACACCGGAGCGTATCGAGGATCTGGTGCGGCACCGTTGCATCATCCATCGCCAGAACGATGATGCTTATGGCGTGTGGCGGTATATGCAAGGGGACCACACCGAGGCGTTGAAGGTCAAAGGCGCGCTTTCGAGCAACGATGGCGACATCGTGCTGCGCTGGGCGCTCGACGGACACGGAATATTGATTCGTTCCGAATGGGATCTGGCCAAGTACGTTCAGAGCGGCCGGCTAAAACTGGTGTTACCCAATACGGTACTGCCCTCAGCCGACCTGTTTGTCTACTATCCCAGCCAGCGAAACCAGACGGCGCGAGCCCGGGCATTCATCGATTTCCTGATCGATCATTTTCAGGCGCCGTTCATTCCGGTTGAGACGGGCGCTTTGCTTTACGACCAAAAGAAGAAAGCAGGCCGCAAAGCCTGAGCCGCCCGCTGTCATTGCGCGGGCGCCGTCTGCCCCAACTGCTCGCCGAACTGCAATGCAGCGAGCTGAGCATAAAGCGGCGAACTCAAAAGCAGTTCCGCATGACGCCCCTGCGCGACGATCCGCCCCTGTTCCAGCACGATAATGCGGTCGGCCTGTTGGACGGTCGCGAGCCGGTGTGCGATGACCAGTGTGGTGCGGTTCTGCGCGGCATTGTCCAGCGCCTTTTGCACCAGCCGTTCGCTGGCGGCATCGAGTGCACTGGTCGCTTCGTCGAGCAGCAGGATGGGCGGATTCTTCAGGATCGCGCGAGCGATCGCGATGCGCTGGCGCTGTCCGCCGGACAGCCGCACGCCGCGCTCGCCCAGAAAGGTGTCGTAGCCTTGCGGTAGTTCTTCGATAAAGCCGGCCGCGGCCGCCATGTCGGCGGCCCGTTGTACTTGCGCGAGCGTGGCTTCCGGCGCGCCGTAGCGGATATTGTCGAGCACGCTCCCAGAAAAAATCACTGACTCCTGCAGCACCACGCCGATTTCCTTGCGCAATTCGACGAGCGGCACGTCACGCGTCGGGACGCCGTTGATCAGAATGCGGCCCGCTTGCGGATCGTAAAAGCGCAACAGCAACTGGAACAGCGTGGTCTTGCCCGCGCCGGACGGACCGACCAGTGCCACATGTTCGCCTGGGCGGACCTCGAGCGAAAGTGAAGAAAGCGCCGCGATGCCTGGGCGCGATGGATACGAGAAGCTGACATCGTCGAAGCGGATGCCCTCGCCTAGCGCAGGCAGCGTGATTGTCGTTTCAGCCTGCACCACCGGCGAGCGCGCCGCCAGCAATTGCAGCAAACGTTCGGTGGCGCCGGCTGCGCGCTGCAAATCGCCCCATACCTCGGCGACCGCGCCCACGGCGCCGGCCGTAAACACGGCGTAGAGGATGAACTGGGACAATTGGCCCGCTGTCATCCGACCGGCCAGCACCGCCTGCGCCCCGAGCCACAGTACGAAAACGATGGCGGTGAACACCAGCACGATCACCACGGCGGTCAACCAGGCGCGCGCGCGAATGCGCGTGAGCGCGGTCTCGAAGGCCGCCTCCACCGCGCCGGCATAACGCCGCGCCTCGAATGGCTCCTGCGTGTACGACTGCACGGTCGGCATGGCATTGAGCACCTCGCCCGCCACCGCGCTCGTGTTCGCGATCTTGTCCTGGCTCGCGCGCGAGAGCCGCCGCACGCGCCGGCCGAAGATCACAATAGGTGCGACCACCACGACCAGCGTGGCGATGATGTAGCCGGACAGCACCGGGCTCGTCACCGCCAGCATCGCCACGCCGCCGGTCAACAGGAAGAAGTTGCGCAATCCCAGCGACAGACTGGTGCCCACTACCGTCTGGATCAAGGTGGTGTCGGCGGTGAGCCGTGACAGCACCTCGCCGGTCTGCGTGGTCTCGAAGAATTGCGGGCTCATGCTCAGCACGTGATCGTAGACCGCACGCCGCAGGTCGGCCGTGACCCGCTCGCCCAGCCATGAGACGAGGTAGAAGCGCAGTGCCGTAGCGGTGGCCAGTACCAGCGATACGACAAATAGCGCGAGGAAATAGCGATCGATGTGCCCCCGGTCGCCCGCGGCGAAGCCACGATCGATCAGGTATTTGAACGCCACCGGCAACACCAGCGTGGCGCCCGCCGAGGTCACCAGCGCGAGGAACGCGAGCGCCCAGCGGCCGGCATACGGGCGCAGGAAGGGAAACAGTGCAAAGAGCGGGCCGATACGGGGTGAAGGCGGCGACGGCGACGGCATAGCGTCTGGCATGAGGATTCCCAAGCGGATCGAATATCCTCTCGATTGTAGGCGGCGGCTAACCAAGGCAGGCGAATGACCTTAACGATGGCCGAAATTCATCGCGACGGCGGTTTCGTCAATCAACTGGGCGGCAACGAACCTACGGGAGCAACTAAACAGTTGCGTGTGGTCGCCTCAAATCGGACAATTTCCGTCAGACCGGCGTGTTGCAGCGATGCGCGATGCGCGATGCGCGAACCGACGAGCATATGGCGGCCGACCGCCGCATCTAGCGCGTATGCTCCGAAAGCGTCGCAGTGGAATAGTAGCCAGCAATAAAAGAAAAACCGTAGCACTCACACTCTTGCGAGGTCGGCATGTTTTCGTTCATTGGCACAGTGATTGTGGGGCTGGTCGTCGGATTGATCGCGCGGGCGGTGAAGCCCGGAGACGACCGCATGGGCCTCATTATGACCATCGTCCTCGGCATTGCCGGCTCGCTGATTGCGGGCTATGTGGGGCGTGCGCTGGGCTGGTACCAACCAGGCCAGACGGCGGGCTGGATCGCCTCGGTAATCGGCGCGATCATCTTGCTGGTCATTTACGGGCTGGTGCGCCGGCGGAGCTAGCGCGTTTGCGCGATCTTCCCGGCTGGACAGGACGTGTGGCGCCTGAGATGAATGGAGGCGGACTGACTGTCCGCGACCTCATCAGCCCGTTGCATCAAGGGACGGCTGCCAGCATCGACTGACGGCAGCCCGCCACGGCACACCGGCAAGCGTATTGGGCTCGAACGTCCTCGTCCGCGGGATCGTCGGTCGTCAGCAGGTATTCGATAAACAGTTCTTCGCCCGCCTCGATCGGCCGGATCGTGTGAATGAAGATGCGGCCATCATCCTCGATGGTCTCGCAGTTCGGCGCGCAGGCGTGGTTCAGCCATCGCGCACTATTGCCGCCACGGCTTCCGTCGATCACGCGTCCGTCCGACAGACCGAAAAGAAACGTGTGCCCCGCGACACCTTCGCGCCGATGCCGGCGCACGGCTTCCCGCCAGCTCGTCAATTCGCCCCGGTATTCAAGCACGCATTCACCCGCCGCGAGCGGCCGCATCGCGAACACACCCTTTCCGTGGACTGACGACCGCCGTACGATCACGCGCCGCATACTGTTTCCTCGACTGATTGACGCACCAGTATACGAGTGCAAATTTTGCGTGTGCATGATTTTGTGCCGGCTATCGGCGACTTTGAGATGCGGCGCGAATCTAGTGCTGCGGCGCTGCTTCCAGAAGGCCCTTGAGTTGCGAAACCGCCGTATCGGATTCCGCTTGAATCCGTGCGCGCAGCACTAACCGGTTGAGTATCGCAAACCACAACGACGGCGCGCGATAAGTGAATTCACGTTCGAAGCGGGTTCCATTCGCGGTGGACGTCAGCGAATAAGTGACGGTGCCGGCCGGTCTGCCATCAATCGTTCCTTCTATCGACCACTTGCCCGGAGGCTCCCGTGCAGCGACTGTCCACACGACGCGGCCACGCCTTCCCGCTACACGGAATTCCTCCGTTACCTGCTCGCCCAGATCGAGTGAATGATCAACCGAGCCGCTGACCGCAAGCGATGACGGATGCCAGGCGGGCCAGTGAGCCGGGGTCGTCACATAGTCGAATACGACAGTGGGAGAGCGTTGAATCGACGCAACCGTCACGATGCGCGTGTCGAGCCCGATTCGCTGCGGCAATGGGATAAAGAGCAACGCGATGATGATGAGCACGGCCAGTATCGCCGTGACGAACCGTGTACGGTTTTTCATATCGCTTGGTACTCTGCGTGCGCCAGACGAAGTTATTTTACTGCGGAGCGGTGGGTCAGGCGGATTGAGCGCGAGCCTTGTCGTCCTGCGTCAGCGGATGACGTGCTGTCCGACAGCGCGATGATCGAACCCGGGGACTGGGCCTCGATAGATCTCACTGACAAGCACATCAACCACCGTGATACATCGGGTTGATGCTATCGCCCGGGGCACGCCCACCGGATTGCGACTTACCGGATTCGCTACCGCCGACGCCGCTATGGTTCACGTCAACCACGCTGCCGTGGCCCTCGGCTGCCGCCTTCGCTTGAGCGGTTTGACCGCGATGCGATGCTGACGCAGCGACGTCGCTTCGATAGGAGGGAGTCTGGTCGTTATCGCCCGCGAACGCAGAAGCTGCCAGCAATGCGGAGCTTGCGACTAACAGAGCGGCAATAGATCTCACTTTCATGGCGACTCCCATAAGCTTGTCGAACATTCAAAGGCACCCGGATCAGGTCCATTGCGGCGCGCGCGATGCTCAACGTTGGTGGGTCGACGTGTAGGGCTTTACCGCGCGCTAATAAAGTGGCTCGAACGAACAACGAGTTTCCCCGGCATCTGGGCTATGCACGCCAATGCCGCGGCGATAGCGTTAAACCGTGCGTCGTTGTGCCTACAGTTATCAATGCACGGGTTGTGCCAATGCTTGTTCGCTCATCTTCCGAGCGACCGCAACTGCCTGAAAATGAACGCTCTCGATCTCTACCATGAGAGCTTTCCAGTTAGGTTGAGGAACCGAGACGTCTGGCTATAGGCAACGTTTCCTAAGCCGCTGTGTGTGGTCATCCAACATATCGAGCAACTGAGTCGGGACTCAAACGCTCATTCATTTGCGCGCCTGTCAGCCTGGCCGGTCATGGCGGCCGTGCTAGAGTCGAGCATCTCTCTTTATGCGTCGCCCTGAAGCCGCCCCGGCGCAAAACGTGAACATGCAGATTCCAGCGATCGTTCCTGAACAAACCGCTCTGGTGGTCATGCATTATCAGACGGATATCATGCGATTATTTCCATCGGTCGCATCTGCTCTGCTCGCCAATACGCGCGAGCTGTGCGACGCCGCGCGGGTCAAAGGAGTCAGCGTTTATTTCGCCAGGATTCACTTCAGTCCGGGCTATCCGGAAGTCAGTCCGTTGAACAAAAACGGGCAGGGAATCAAGCAACTGGGTCTTTTCGTCGACGACGAGATCGCGCCGGAACTCGGCCAGCGAGCCACCGAACCGCTCATCATCGCGCATCGTGCCAGCGTGTTCTTTGGCACCGATCTGCAGGCGCGGCTTGCCGCGCAGGGGATCGATACGCTAATCATGGTGGGCATAGCGTCGACCGGCGTCGTGCTGTCGTCGGTGGCGTACGCGAGCGATGCGGACTTCCGCCTGTTCACTGTGAAGGATTGCTGCTACGACCCGGACCAGGTCGTGCACGATCATCTATTTTCAACGGCCTTCGATTCGCGCAC
Organism: Paraburkholderia phytofirmans; assembly: GCF_046028095.1. Taxonomy (GTDB): domain Bacteria; phylum Pseudomonadota; class Gammaproteobacteria; order Burkholderiales; family Burkholderiaceae; genus Paraburkholderia; species Paraburkholderia phytofirmans_A. The sequence continues at coordinate 90,642 of NZ_JAQQDJ010000003.1, read as the reverse complement.
CACGGTGCTCTCGCTCGCTGATGCCTTGTCGCTGCTTGCCTAGCAAGTGCTGGCATTTTTTCGGCTTTCGCCGCATGGCAGCCGCTGCGCTGCGCGGTGTTGGGCGGTGTTAAGGTCGATCTTCGACGCTCAAGAAAACAGCGGTAAAGATTCAACTGCCGTTTGGCGCTTGCGCCGCGAAGCCGCGGCTCGGCTAGTTCGCGCGGGAGCGTATTCGCCGACGGTGCCGAGGCGTTTGTTGAGATCAAACAGTGCTTTGCAGACAGACGTGCGATCGGGCATTGCGACCAATGCCAACTCGAGCCGGTTCAGCAGTTCCGGCAGACTCGATTCCCCAGTCATCTTTCCTGCGAACTTCCGCTTCCGCATAAGACCGCTCCCTGATTCGACAGACGCTGCGCGCACAGTCTCTCATGCTACCAGGTCGACCGGGACACGTCCAGGCGGGTTCGGGAGATCGACCTCATCTAGCCTGCGCGTGCAGCATCTGCCCGGCCCCGATGTTGAATAACACCGACCGGCCAGATTCTGGCTGCCATCCCAAGCGACTGCACAGCGCGAAATAAGGGAAGCCAGCCATTTCATGCCCCCGATGCGTTCGACATGCCTCCTCCCTGGAGGTGGTTGGGCGTATCATTTCCTCGGCGACGCACCGGTCCCGGGCGTGCCCGGCTAGCCTGTCACGCCGCGCAATATCCCCCGTACAGGGGAGCGCACCAGGGAGAACCCAAATACCCGGAGCAGTTCGTGCGTATGACCAAGGAACCCATGCACTCCGAGAAGCTGCCCCTCCTGCTCGCTACGAAGGTTCTGCCGCCGCGCCTGTCGCCGGGCTTGATCGATCGTCCGCGTCTGTTCGATCTGGCGGCTCAGGCGGAGAACAAGCGGCTCACCGTGATCAAGGCGCCCGCCGGCTTCGGCAAGACCTCGCTCGCGATCACCTGGCTCAACCGGCTGCGCGCGAGCGGCGCGCGCGTCGCGTGGCTCTCGCTCGGGGACGAGGACGACGAACCCGCGCGTTTCCTCCACCATCTCGCGCAGGCATTGCGGCATGCGTGCGGCAACGTCGGCGCGTCGGCGATCGGCCTGACGGAAGCCACCTCTCTGGTTCCCGCTCACGCCGTCGTCGCGACGCTGATCAACGACCTCGTGGAAGTCGAAGACGAGGTGTGTCTGTTCGTCGACGATTACCATCTGATCAACCTTCCGGAGATTCACGACGCGATGTCGTTCTTCATCGCGAACGCACCGTCGCACGTGCACGTGATTGTTTGCACCCGTGTGGATTCCGCGCTGCCGCTCGCAAGACTCCGCGCGCAAAACGAACTGCTGGAAATCGACACATCGACACTGCGTTTCAATTTCGACGAGACGCGCTGCTTTGTCGAACGCGAATGCCCAGGCAGGCTGGGCATAGCCGGCGTGAAATCGCTGCACGCGGCCACGGAGGGTTGGGCGGCGGCGTTGCGCATTGCGGCGTCGGTGCTGTCGCGCGAAGAACCCCGACCGGGTTGGGAGTCGAGTGCGCCATCCGGCGCTTCACGGCCGTTCGCCGACTACCTCGAAGACATGCTCACGCGCTTGCCCGACGACATGGTCGCCTTCATGCTGCGCACGGCGATACTCGACCGGTTGACTGCCCCGCTGTGCCAGGCCGTAACCGGCGTCAAGGCCAGCCAGAGCATGCTCGAAGCGATCGCCGCGCGTCAGTTGCTGCTGGAGCCAATGGATCTGGAAGGGCACTGGTTCCGCTATCACCCTCTGCTGGGCGAGTACCTGCGCCAACGGCTGAGCGCGCAGTCCGGCGACGAACTGGCGCATCTGCATCGCCGCGCGTGCCGATGGTATGCGTCGCAGGAACTCTGGACGGACGCGGTCGGGCACGCAATCGCCGCAGGCGACACGGACGACGCGATCAGCCTGATCGGCAACTGCGCGATGGCGCTCGTCAAGAAAGGCGACCTGCTGACCCTGCTCGGCTGGCAACGCCGTTTTCCGGCGCACCTGATGCAAGGGCGGATCGAGGTCACGCTGGCGATCGCGTGGGGCATGGCGCTTTCGATACGCGCGGACGATGCGCTCGCCATGCTGGATGTCATCGAACGCGACGCGCAAGCGAGTGCCGAGGCCGACAACATCCGCTGGGAATGCCAGGTGATCCGCTCGGTCGCGATCGCGCTGCAAGACGATCCGCAAGCGGCGCTCGAGATCGCGCAGGCGTGCCTCGAACGGCCGTCGAAGGATATCTGGAGCACCAACGTTGCCTCCAACGTCGTGCGTTTCGGGCACTGGAAGGCAGGCAACCTCGAAGCGCTTTACGCGACGCCGTGGATACCCTATTCGATCGAAGAGGACCAGCGCAACGTATTGGCGTCGACCTACCGGCTATGCCTGCTCGGCCATGCGGAAATGCAACAGATGCACTTCGGCGTGGCCGAGCGGTATTTCACCGAGGCCATGCAACTGGCCGAGCGACATTCCGGTCCGCAATCCGTCTCCGCGGCGCTGTGCGCGCCGATGCTCGCGCAGATCCGCTACGAACAGGGCCGGCTCGACGAAGCCGAAGCATTGCTCGTCGATCTCATGCCGGTGATCGATCTGGCTGTTCTGCTCGACAGCGCGTTGATCGCCTATCGCATGCTCATCCGGATCGCGGCCGCACGTTCCAATACCGTGCAGGCCTACGCGCTGCTCAACCGGGGCGAGGCGCTCGGTCACGCGCGCCACTGGAACCGGCTGATCGCGGGCGGCCTCGTCGAGCGCACCCGCCTCTATCTGCTGGAAGGACGCATAGCGGAAGCCGCGGGATGTGTCGCGCAACTGGAACATCTCGCCGCGCCCGGCGCCGCAGGCTCACCTGTCGCCTCGCCGGAAATCCGCACCTACCGCTCGCTCGCGGCCGCCTATCTCGCGATGGCTCAGAAGCGCAAGCAGGACGGCGTTGAAATCGTGACCGCCGCGCTGGAACTCGTCGACGCACGGCATGAGAACTATCTCGCGCTGCGCCTGCGAAGCGTGCTCGCTCTGATCTGTCTGGGCGCCGACGAACGCGACCGTGCCGTCGAGATCTTTCGCGATGTGCTCAAGGACGCCGCGGCTGCGGGCATCTACCAGTCGATCATCGACCTGTTTCCGGAAATCGGCGCGCTGCTGCAGGCCGTGCGCGACGACACGCGCGCGACCGCGCAGACGAAAGTGCTGTTGTGCTACGTGGATCGCCTGCTCGACGGCTGGCGCGCGCTGTACCAGCCCGGCAGCAAACCCGCGCGGGACTGCGAACTCGAATCGCTCAGCGCACGCGAGCGCAACATCGTCGACCTGATCGCCGACGGGCAGTCGAACAAGGAAATCGCGCGCACACTCGGCATCGCGCCGGAAACCGTCAAATCGCATGTGAAGAGCATCTTCATGAAGCTCTCGGTCGACAAGCGCGCGCAAGCCGTTGCGCGCGCGCAGGCGCTGGGACTTGTGAAGCAAACCTAGCGGGCTATTCACGCACTATCGGCGTGCCGCTTCGATCTTCGCGTTCACTTCACCCGCGTTCCAGCTTTTCACGACCTCCGTGATCAGCGCCGACAGTTCGCGCCGATAACGCACGACCAGTTGGTGCGCCAACGCGAGCCACCAGGCGTTCAGCTTGTGCTGACTCGCGGCCTCGCTGCCGATGCCTCTCCAGCTCGCGGCCGACGAAGTCGTCGATCGTCGCGATGCGATATTCGTTGATGCTCATCGTGCCTGCTCCTCGTGTCCGGTTAGGCGAACTGCGCGCGCAGCCACTTCTTGTTCATCTTGCCGACGCTCGTCTTCTCCAGCGCGTCGATGAATTTGACGATCTGCGGCACGGCGTACTTCGAGATCTGCCCGGTGCGGGTGAACTTGAGAACGTGCTGCATGATTTCGTCCTCGGTGACCGTGGCGTCCGCCTTGAGGACCACCAGCGCCACCGGCCTTTCGCCCCACTTCTCGTCCTTGACGCCGATCACGGCGACTTCCGAAACAGCCGGATGCAACGAGATCAGGCTTTCGATTTCGAGCGACGAAACCCACTCGCCGCCGGACTTGATCACGTCCTTGATGCGGTCGGTGATCTGCAGATTGCCGGTCGTGTCGATGTTCGCGATGTCCTGCGTGTGCAGGTAGCTGCCCGCCCAGAGCTGTTCCGACGCTTCCGCGTTGCCGAGGTACCCCTGGGTCAGCCATGGGGCGCGCACGACGATCTCGCCATAAGCCTTGCCGTCGTGCGCGACGTCCTGCATCGATTCGTCGACGATGCGCAGATCGACGAGCGGAACCGCCAGGCCGGTTTTGCAACGCAGGCGCACCTGGTCTTCGGTGTCGAGTTGTTCATACCCCGGCGGAAGCTGCGCGAGACTCAGCACGGGACCGGTCTCGGACATGCCATAGCCGGTGAACACGTCGATGCCACGTTCCAATGCGGCATGGGCGATGCCGTGCGGCAGCGCGCTTCCGCCGATCACGACCTTCCATTTGCTGAAATCCGAGGACTTCGACTCCGGGCAGTTCAGCACCATGTGGAGAATCGTGCTCACGCAATGCGAGAACGTGACGCCCTCGTCACGCAATAGCTTCACCAGTCGCTCAGGCACATAGCGGCCCGGATAGACCTGCTTCACGCCCAGCACCGTCGCGATGTACGGCATGCCCCATGCGTGCACATGGAACATCGGCGTCAGCGGCATATAGACGTCGCCGCGATGAAAGCGCTGTCCCGACACCGGGCTCGCGAGCGCCGCCATCAGCGTGATGGTGTGCAGCACCAGCTGACGATGCGAAAAGTACACGCCCTTGGGCAGGCCGGTCGTGCCCGTCGTATAGAACGTGGTGGCGCGGGTGTTTTCGTCGAAGTCGGGAAAGTCATAGGTCGTTGCGCTCGCCGCCAGCATCGCTTCGTATTCCGTCGCGAACGGGATGGTGTGATCGTAGGCCTCGCTGTCCGGCTCGTCGATTCGTACGAATGCGCGCACCGTTTCAAGCTGATCTTTGATCGCTTCCACGACGGGCAGGAAATCGGCGTGAACGAACAGCACTTCGGCGCGCGCGTGATTGATCGTGTAGACGATCTCCGCGGGCGACAGCCGCACGTTGACGGTCTGCAACACGGCGCCCATCATCGGCACGGCGAAGTAGCTTTCCAGATAGCGATGACTGTCCCAGTCCATCACCGCAACCGTGCTGCCGTAACGCACGCCCAGTCCGTCGAGACCGTTGGCGAGCCGCGCGATCCGTTCCTGCAACTGGCTGTAGGTCATCCGCAGCTGATCGCGGTAGACGATTTCCTGATCCGGCGCCTGAGCGAACGGCGTGTGCAGCAGGTTCTTGATCAGCAACGGATAGGTATAGGCGGACGGCGCCGCGCTGTGTACGGTGTCCTGCATCTGTCTCCTCGCATCTATGAATGGATAGCGGGCCGGCACCGGCTTGTCGTTTGCGTCTTGCATACGGTGGCGTCCCCGAGTCATGCCATGATCGCGGCGATCGGACATGCGGGACTATCCCCTGAACGGGGGATGGGTGGGGTTCTGGCGAAGTTCGAACACTGGCGGGCGCTCGCGCGGCGGCAGGGGTGGCGCTGAGGCGCGGCGTACGTGGCAAATAGAGGGGCGATGCTGAGGGCGACGTTGCATCGCCCGCAGAGAATGTCCGAAAAGCTCCGGCTTATGCCCTTACACCGGCGTCGTCAGATAAGGGTTCGTGCTGCCCGGCTCATATCGCCGGGCCTTGATTTCCATACGAGCGATGCTTTGCAGGTGAACCTCATCCGGGCCATCGGCAAAGCGCAGCGCACGCCCCCAGGTCCAGCTATCGGCCAGAGGCGTATCCGGACTCAACCCCATCGCGCCGAATACCTGGATCGCCCGCTCGCAGACGGCGGTATGCACGCTCGGCACGAGCGCCTTGATCATCGAGATTTCCTTGCGCGCTTCCTTCGCGCCCACGTTATCGATCATCCACGCCGTCTTCAGAACCAGCAGCCTCGCCTGATCGATTTCGATTCGCGACTTCGCGATCCACTCGGCGACCGAGCCGTGCTCGTGCAGCGCCTTGCCGAATGCCGTGCGTGCCTGAGCCCGCTCCATCATCAATTCGAGCGCGAGTTCAGCGGCGCCGATCGAGCGCATGCAGTGGTGAATCCGTCCCGGTCCAAGGCGCGCCTGGGCGAGCGCGAAGCCGCTGCCCTCCTCGCCGAGCAGATTCGACCGCGGCACGCGCACGCCTTTGAACTCGATCTCGCAGTGCCCTTCCGGCGCCACGTGATTGACTACCGTGATATTGCGGACCACCTTGACGCCCGGCGTATCACGCGGCACGAGAATCATGCTTTGCTGACGGTGCGCCGGTGCATCAGGGTCGGTTTTTCCCATCACGATGAAGATTTTGCAATTCGGATGCGCCGCGTTCGTGATGAACCACTTGCGCCCATCGATCACATAGTCGTCTCCGTCACGGCGAATCGACGTGGTGATATTGGTCGCGTCCGAGGAAGCCACGGCCGGCTCCGTCATCGCAAACGCCGAGCGGATCTTGCCGTCGAGGAGAGGCTCGAGCCACTCTTCGCGCTGAGCCGGTGTGGCGAACATATGGAGCAGTTCCATATTGCCGGTGTCCGGAGCATTGCAGTTGAACACCTCGGACGCCCACGACACGCGCCCCATGATCTCGGCCAACGGGGCGTACTCGAGATTCGTCAGACCGCTGCCTGGCTCGTCATCCCGCAGATGCGGAAGGAAAAGATTCCAAAGGCCTTCCGCACGCGCCTGTTCCTTCAAGCTCTCCATGAAGGAGACGGGATATTGCCCCGCGTTCACTTCGTCGTGCCATTGGCGGATACGCGGAACGATATGCGTGTCCATGAACGCGCGCACCTGCGTGCTCAGCGCTGCCACTTTCGGGCTATATGAGAAGTCCATTTTTCATCTTCCTTGCTGGTAAATGTCGTCGATGCATCGGCCAATACCGTGCATCGACCTGGTGACTAGATCGTCAGTCCACCGTCGACGACAATGCATTCCCCATTGGTATAGCTCGCGGCATCGGAGACCAGATAAAGCACGGTACCGGCCATTTCGCGAGGCTCCGCGTGACGGCGTAGCGGGATTTTCGACATCCAGCTTTCGTAGATGCCCTGATCGTCGAACAACGCCCCGGCAAATCGTGTTTTGGTCAAGCCTGGGAGCAGCGCATTCACTCGGATCCCCAACGGTCCACACTCTTTCGCGAATGCCCGCGTCATGTTGACGACGGCGGCTTTCGTGATCGAGTAGATCCCCTGCTTGTCACCAGGTTGTAACGCGTTGACGGAAGCCGTGTTGACAATTGCCCCGCCGCCGTTCTCCCGCATCAACTTGCCGGCTTCGACAGACATGAAGAAGTAACCGCGCAAATTCACTTCGACCGTCTTTTCGAAAGACGCCAGATCGGTATCGAGAATGTGGCCGAAATAGGGATTCGTCGCCGCGTTGTTGACCAGGATATCCAGACGTCCATGACGCGCGCGAATATCCTGGAAGATCGCGAGAATGTCCTCGATGCGACCGACGTGACACGGTTTTGCCTCTGCGCTGCCGCCCGCGTTCCGGATCTCGCTCGCCACCGCCTCGCAATCTTCGAGCTTGCGGCTCGATACGATGACGTGGGCGCCCTGCTCGGCGAACAACCTGGCAATCTCCTCACCGATACCGCGACTGGCGCCAGTCACCAGTGCGATCTTTCCTTTCAGATTAAACAGATTAGTGGTCACAGTCTGCCTCCATGTGTTTTTTTCAGGTGCCCAGTCTTCGGCCTGCTGTCAGATCAGATCGACGCCCATCTTCGCAAGCGCCCCTGCCATCTCTCCGACCTGGCGCGCCTTGTCATTCGACGCGTTGCCGCCTAACGCCCGCTTCTTGACGCCCTGCGCGATAGCCGCAAGCCGGAAGAAGCTGAACGCAAGGTAGAAGTTCCAGTTCTCAATCGAAGCGATTCCCCGCAGCCGGCAGTACTGTTCGATGATCGCCGCCTCATCCGGCACGCCCAGCTCCGTCCTGTTCAGTCCTTGAAGCCCGGCGATATGACCGCTTGGAGGGAGTCGCAAACACATGCAGAAGTAAGCGAGGTCGGCGAGAGGATTGCCGAGCGTAGAGAGTTCCCAGTCGAGAACCGCGCGAACCTGTGATGAGCCACGCTCGAAAATAAGGTTGTCGATGCGGAAATCGCCGTGCACGAGCGAAGGCTTGCCGATTTCGACGGGACAGTGCGCGGGCAGCCACTCGATCAGTGCCTCGACGGATTCGAGCGCGTCGGTCTGCGCTGCACGATACTGTTTGGTCCATACGTCGATCTGGCGCGCGAAATAGTTTCCGGGGCGGCCGTAGTCGCCCAGACCAACCGCTTCGACATCCACGTCATGGAGTGCGGCCATCGTGCCGAGAAGAGCATCGTAAATGGCGTCGCGCTCTTGAACGGCCACTTCCGGCAACGCCGGATTCCAGAGGATGTGTCCGTCCTCGAAACTCATGACGTAGAACATGCTGCCGACGACGTCACGATCCTCGCAAAGGTGAAATGCGCGCGCGACAGGAACCGGTGTTTGTTCGAGAGCCGTCAGCACGCGGAATTCACGGTCCACCGCATGCGCGGACTTGAGCAATGTTCCGGGTGGCTGGCGCCTTAGGACATAACTGCCGCTGTGCGCTTTCAGAAGAAAAGTCGGATTGGATTGTCCGCCAACAAATTTCTCGACGGACAACGGCCCCTTGAACCCGGGCACGTGCGCCGTCAAGTAACGCGTGAGTTTTTCGACATCGAATTGAAGGCCAGTATTCATCATGTTGCGGAGTCTCGATTCGAATCAACCGTAGGTGACGAATTCGCGCCTCTCGATAGGCTCGAGATGAGGCAGCGAGTTGAAGGTGACTAGCGACATCGCAGTGTCGTTAAAGACGTATTGGCAAACGCTGCTATTTCGAATCTGCATGTTGAGCGCAATAGCGGCCGCCGCCGGCGCCTGCAGAATCTGCTGCGCGAAGACAGCGATCGGACCGCCTGAACTCACCACCAGAACCCGCTTGCCACCCGCTTGCTGGATTGCCAGACGCGCGCGCTCGACGCGTGCCTGGAACTGTCGCCACGTTTCAGGAACTCGTCCCGGCAAGAGATCTTCGGACCAAAGTTGCAGCACTTTGTTGAGCCGCTTGTAAAAGCTCTTCTTCGAACTTTCGGCAGAAGAGCTCAGCGGCAATTCGTCTTCACCGAGAGCCGCGAACAAGCCCTGGAAATCGTATTCGTTCAAACCCGCGTCTTGCACGACCTCGACCTGCAAACCTCGCATTGCTGCGAGCAGTGCGTCAGCGGTTTGCTCGTGCCGTCGCATCGTGCCGATGACAACCCGATCGAACTCCAGGTTGTTCTGCGCAAAGTGCTCTCCGAGCCATCGTGATTGCTGGCAACCGGAAGGTGACAGTTCGTCATAATTGGCCGCGCCGAACGACGCCTGACCGTGCCGTACAAGGTAGAGTTCCGCCATGCCGTCCTCGTCTATACATCACCAGAACGATACCGAGCATCCCCGCATTCAGGAAATTTATTGTTGTGATAGATGACGATAAATTTCGGTGATACTGGCTACGGCCTCGCGGCCCGCATAAGACGGCCAATTTGCTCGCGTAGCCAACGATGCGCCGGATCCGCGGTGACGCTTCGGTGCCAGTAGCAATGTGACTCGAGATGGGGAAGATCGAACGGCAGCTTCAGGATACGTGCGTCATAACGCTGAAGCAGCGTGAGCGGTGCGGTGAGGACGAGATCGGTCCGCATCGCGATCAAGGGCGCGACCAGATAGTGCTGAACCCGAGTCTGGATCGAACGCCTGAGCCCGAGTTTGTTGAGTTCGGTGTCGACCAGACCGGGCCCCTGCCGCCGGCTGGACACGTGGATGTGACTGAAGCCGAGGTAGTCGTCGATGGTCAGCTTCTTCTTCGAAAACGGGTGGTCCTGGCGCAGCATGCATGCATAGCGATCCCGGCTCAACGGCTCCTGTTCGAGGGAAGGGTCGTCGAGCAGAGGCGCATCGATCGCCAGATTGACCGCGCCGCTCGCCAATGCTTCGGGCACATCTCTGCGCGTCGTGAAGTAGCTTTCGATGCGTATGCCGGGTGCGAGGCGCTGCAGAACTTCCTCCAGCGCGGGGAGCAGCAACGCCTCGGTCAGGTCGTTCATGCTAAGCCGGAAGGTCCGTTCCGACGACGCCGGATCGAATAGTTCGCCGGCATGGGTACTGGAGTCGAGCAGTTGTAGCGCCTCGCGCACGCGCCCAATGATGTTTTCGGAAACCGGAGTCGGCACCATGCCGGCCGACGTGCTCACAAAGAGTTGATCGTCGAACGTCTTGCGCATGCGCGCCAATGCATTGCTGACCGCAGGCTGCGTGATGAAGAGCAGTTCCGCTGCACGCGTCAGGTTGCGCGTTTTATAGATCGCTTCGAAAACGACAAACAGATTGAGATCAATCTTTGATAAAGGCATTTTTCGGGTTCCCTGACGCCACCTGGAGTGGCAGTCCCTCTGTCGCTGGAAGTCAGCGCTTGCCCTGCTCTTCTTTCAGCGCGAGCTTATCAAGCAGCGCCTGACGATTCGCGTTCAGTATTTCCTCTCCAAGCTGGGGATTGGCGTCGGCTACCGCCCGCGAAAGGATCAGCGCACCGACCATTTCGCTGTAGAACGCAATCGCCTGCCGGCGCGCTTCGTCCTTATCGCCGCTTTCGGCGCGCTGTTCCGCGACGAGCGCCGTCAACGTTTCAAGCATTGTTTGCAGACCGCTTGCGAAGTGCGACTGTGCCTCATGGCCAAGCCGGCGCACATCCGCGGTCAGGCCGGCTATCGCGCAACCCTGCTCGATATCGCTGCAATGCGTCCCGGACAGGTAGAAATCCACCTGTCGCTTCAGGCGGTTCCCGCCCGGCTCGAGCGGCGCGGCTATGGCTTCTTGCAGGTCGCGGTTGGACTTGTCCATCGCGGTCGCCACGACTTCAGCGGCCAGCGCATCCTTCGATTCGAAGTGGTTGTAAAAGCCGCCCTGCGTGAAGCCCGCGGCCTTCATCAGCGCGCTCAGGCCCACACCGTCGATGCCATGCGCACGGAACAACTTCTCTGAAGCTGCAATGATGGTCCTTCGGTTCTCCGCCGCCTGCTGTTTTGAAACGCCCATCGTTCAAGGCTCCCACGCTGTTGTCGCCTCGATTATAACCGTCTTCGAAAAATACAATGGTGATCGACATTGACTTTTCCGACCTCGCCCATCAGACTCGATGTCGATTACCATTGTGTTTGGGTGAAGCTCTCAACGGGCGGCATGACGCGCCGCCATGGCACCCACCTATCAGGAGAACCATCATGACCACCACAATCGAAGCAGCCAACAAGGCCTTCGTACTCGAAGCGTTCGACACGCTTTTCAACCAACGCGACTACGCCGCAGCCGAGCGTTTCTGGTCGCCCGACTATATCCAGCACAGCGCGCATATCGCACCGGGGCGTGACGGCCTGTTCAATCTGATCAAGACGCTGCCGCCGACCTTGCGATACGAACCCGGCGTGATCGTGGCGGATGGCGACTACGTGATCGTGCATGGACGCTTTTCAGGTCATGGGCGCCCCGCCGCATGGATCGCGGCCGATATCCTGCGCTTTGCGGACGGCGTGCTCGCCGAGCACTGGGACGTGCTGCAGGACGAGGCAACCGAGGCCGAATCGAATAGCGGCCTGCCTATGTTCGGGGATAGCTTTCCGAACTGACTCGCCCGCCATTTGCATCCGGACCGCTTATGATAGTGACGGACAACATCGCTGAATCACTCTGCAAGCTCGGCAACCAGGTCATGATTTCGGCGCGCGCAGCAACGCGCCCGCAGTCCGATCATGCCTCACAGGAATAAGCATGAACGACAAATCCCTCATCAAGGTAGCGGTCCTCGACGACTATCAGAACGTTGCGCTAAGCATGGCAGACTGGTCGCCCCTCGCGAACCGCGCGGACGTGACGGTGTTTAACGACCACGTCGCCGATATCGGGAATCTGATTCAACGCCTGCAGCCATTCGACGTCATCTGCGTGATGCGGGAACGCACACCGTTGCCCCGCGAGGTCATCGAAAGCCTGCCGAATCTGAAACTGATTGCGTCGACCGGCGCAGGCAACACGTCGATCGATCAGGATGCGGCGGCGGAACGCGGCATCGAAATTCGTCACACCGGCTATTCGTCCACGCCGACGATCGAGATGACGTGGGCGCTGATTCTTGCGATGGCCCGCAATATTCCTCTCGAGAATCAGTCGGTGCGGCAGGGAGGCTGGCAGCTTTCGCTTGGCGATGAACTCGCGGGCAAGACGCTCGGATTGCTGGGCCTTGGCCGCGTCGGTTCGGCTGTCGGCATCATCGGGCGGGCATTCAGAATGAACGTTATCGCGTGGAGCCAGAACCTCACCGACGAACGCGCCGCCGAAAAAGGCGTGCAGCGCGTCAGCAAAGACGAGCTGTTCTCAACGGCGGATTTTCTGTCGATCCACGTGCGGCTTAGCGAGCGAACCACCGGTTTGGTCGGTGCGTCGGAATTCGCACAGATGAAACCCACGAGCCGGCTGATCAATACGTCGAGAGGGCCGATCGTTGACTCCGCCGCACTGCTTGCGGCGCTCACGACCGGCCAGATTACCGGCGCCGCACTGGATGTGTACGATGTCGAACCGCTCGACAACCCGCACCCTCTACGCGAATTGCCCAACGTGCTCGCGACGCCTCATATCGGCTATGTATCGAAGGAGTTGTATCGAACGTTCTACGGCGATACGGTGCGCAACATCGTTCAATGGCTCGATGAAAGCGGAGGTTCCGCGCGAGGCTAGCGCAGGAGAGGATCTTCGCAAGCTTTAGCCCGATTAGCCCTGTACCGCCGCGGGATTCAATTCGATATGCAGGACGACGAGCCACCGCTTCGGGCAGTCGTCCGCGATCTGCACGTCCTGCGCGCCTTCGCCGCTCTTCTTCACAAAGCCCTTCTCGCGCGCGAAACCGAATGCGCGCCGCGCATCGGCCTGCAGCCATAACGTCACCATCCCGCACGTCACACAGCTGAAAATCCAAACCGCTTGATGCGGTGGCGCGGAATCGAGTTGCTGCACGAAATACGTGAAAATCGTCGTCAGCACCTGGTTCGTGACGAAGGCGATGGCCACCACCTTGCACAGCCCCCTGAACATCATCGCGGGTCTCGACTGTGTCATGAAAGTCAGACGCCGAACTCGACGGTCACGCGACCCTTCGTTTGCTTGAATGCCATATCGACTCCAGTTGATCGCTTCATCTCCGCACGGTGCAAAGCGAGTCACCCACTATACGAAGTCCGTGGTAAAGAACGCGCAACGATAGCCGGCAATGCCGTAAAAATTGTGTGAAATGGCCCGCGTCTAAGGAGCCGTCTGCGCTTGTGAGTACATAGCTTCGCGTTCGAGCCATGCGCGGAACAGCACGACCAGTTCATCGGCCGACTTCCCATCCGGAACGTAAGTGCAATAGCTCCGCGACGGCAAACGAGGACCGGCGAACGGCGCGACAAGCCGGCCAGCCGCGAGATCGTCGGCGACCAGGGCGGTCGGTCCCATCGCGATGCCTATTCCGTCGATGGCCGCTTGCAACGTCAGAAAGAAGTGATCGAAGGTCAGCGCGGCGGCCGGCCTGAGTGCCGGGATCTTTGCGCTCGCCAGCCAGTCCGGCCAAACCCGCGGAAGACTCGACGTATGCAGCAACGTATGCTGCCGCATATCGTCCGGCGTTCGAAGCGGCAGGCGCTGCAAGAGCGCCGGACTGCAAACAGGGATTCGCTCCTCTGATAGGAACGGCCGCATCGCGTAGCCATAGAAGGTGTCCGGACCGCCCCGGACGATCACGTCGTACGTCTCCTTCAGACTCTCCAACGACTCGTTCGACGTCTGCACATTGACGTCCACGTCGGGATGCGCGGCGCGGAATGTCGCCAGTCTCGGCACCAGCCAGCGCAATGTGAAGGTCGCGGGCGCATTCACGGATAGTGTCCGGGAATGCGTTTCAGGGAATCCGTAGCGGGCCGTGGCCTGCGAGAGTTCCTCGAACAAAGGACCGATTTCCGCCAGATATGCCTTCGCTGCCGACGTCAGCGCGACGCGCCGGTTGTGCCGTTCGAACAACGATGCGCCGAGCCACTCTTCGAGCGCGCGCACGTGCTGGCTCACCGCACCGTGAGTCACGTGTAATTCAGCGGCGGCTTCCTTGAAGCTGCCGAGACGGCCCGCGGCCTCGAAGGCGCGCAAGGCATTGAGCGGTGGCAGGGTCCGTTTCATTCACAACAGTTTATCTAACGCGATGCCTCAATTTAACTGGTTTGCGGGCCCCCTACAAGATAGATATCCTTCTTAATGCGCCGCTGATTCCGGCTCCTTTGCACTCTTTTCTCCGGCCTTTAACCTGCATGCTCAGTTACACCGGCGGTCTCGTCCTCTTTGCCGCTCTGCTCCACGCGAGCTGGAACGCGATGCTGCACGGCAACCGCGACCGCTTCCTCTCCATGACGTGGATGAGCATCGCCATCGCGGCGGTCGCCACGCTCGTGATCCTGTTCACGCCTCTGCCCGCCAACGCAGCCTGGCCGTACATCGCCGCATCGGGGCTCGTGCATATCGTCTACAACGTCAGCCTCGTGCGAGCTTATCGCCGCGGCGATCTGGCGCAGGCGTATCCGATCGCGCGCGGCTCGTCGCCGCTGCTCGTCACGCTCGGCGCGGCGCTCTTCGCGCATGAGGCGATCGGCCCCTTGCACGCGCTCGGGATCGCGATGATCTCGGGCGGCATCATCGCGCTCGCGCTGCAGGGCGGGCGCGTGTCGCGCGCGGGTGCACTGGCCGCGCTGACGACCGGTGCGTCGATCGCGCTCTATACCGTGATCGACGGCATCGGCGTGCGCTTATCCGGCGGCGAGGCGCTCGCTTACACCGCCTGGATGTTCCTGTTCTATTGGCTGATGCCGGTGCTGTTCGTCGCGATGCGCGGGCTCGCGGCGTTGTGGACACCGATACGGGCGGCGCCCATCGCCGTCGGGTCGTCGCTCGCCGGCGGCCTGGTGTCGATCGCGGCGTATGGCATCGTGATCTGGGCGATGCAATCGGGCGCGATGGGTACGGTATCCGCGTTGCGCGAGACCAGCGTGGTGTTCGCCGTGCTGATCGGGCGCGTGATTTTACGGGAAGCGGTAAGCGCAAAGCGCTGGCTCGCGTGCGTGATCGTCGCGGCCGGGGCGGTTTGCTTGGGCCTTTGACCAGACAAGATCCCAACCAGCCCAATCGAAGTGCGAGGCCGCTTTCTTCGGAGTACAAGCAACTTCGCTGCCACGACGGCGGATTCACCCTACAGTCTGCCAACTGCGAAAGTCTTTTTTGTTCTACGCTATAGGTGCGGCCCGCAGCGCGTCCCGATGTCTGTCCCGCATCACGGCTATCCGGGAAAGCCTTAGATTCCGCTGCACTCCGTAGACGATATTCCGGCGCGGTACGGTGCAACCGGCCGGAAGCAATCTCGAGCCAGTCCTATCGCCACTCAACACTCCGGCAGCCCGGCGGACCTCGCTCCGGCCGTGGCACTCGAACCTTGGTGCACCCAACCTATGGAGACTAACGATGTCTATTCGATTAGGAGAAGACGCTCCCGATTTCACCGCGGAAACCACCGAAGGCACGATCCACTTTCACGAATGGATCGGCGACCATTGGGCAGTCCTGTTTTCGCATCCGAAGGATTTCACGCCCGTTTGCACCACGGAACTCGGATACCTCGCGGGCCTCAAGCCGGAATTCGATAAGCGCAACACGAAAATTATCGGGCTCAGCGTCGACCCGGTCAGCGACCATACGGCGTGGGTCAAAGATATCGCCGAGACGCAGGGCCACGCAGTCAATTACCCGCTGATCGGCGACTCGGACCTGAAGGTCGCGAAGCTCTACGACATGATCCACCCCGAAGCTAGCGGCGGCGGGCCGCGCACCGCGGTCGACAACGCGACTGTGCGCTCGGTGTTTCTCATCGGCCCGGACAAGAAGGTCAAGGCCATGCTTGTCTATCCGATGAGCGCGGGCCGCAATTTCGACGAAGTATTGCGCCTGCTCGATGCGCTGCAACTCAACGCGAAACACACGGTGGCGACACCGGTGAACTGGAAACCGGGTGAAGACGTCATCATTCCGACATCCGTTTCCAACGATGCCGCAACGCAAAAATATCCGCAGGGTTTCAAAACCGTGAAGCCTTATCTGCGCTACGTTGCGCAACCGAAGTAACGCGCGCGAACTGGAGCGGTGCGCGCCGGACGGTGCGAAGTCCGGCGTGCGAAGCGAGCCCGGGTGCATTCCTGCACCCGGGCCTCTGAACGGGGCAGCGCTCTATTAGACTGCCTGTGGAGTAATCGGCGACACCGTATGGGCCGCCATCTTCAAGCGCTCGCAGGAGCGGGCCGCGGAGCGAAATCGTGTTGATCTTCCGGCAGCTATTCGATCAGCAATCGTCGACCTACACCTATCTTCTTGCCGATAGCACGACGCGAGAGGCGGTACTGGTCGATCCGGTATTCGAACAGGTGCGCCGGGATGCCGCCCTGATCGAAGAACTCGGCTTGCATCTGCTTTATACGATCGACACCCACGTCCACGCCGATCACGTAACCGGTGCGTGGATGCTGAATCGCCGCATAGGCAGCCGCATTGCGATATCGGCTGCGAGCGGCGCCGAAGGCGCGGACCGCTATCTGAGCCACGGCGACAAAGTCGAGTTCGGCACGAGATATCTGACGATACGCGCGACACCGGGGCATACCGATGGCTGCATCACGCTCGTACTCGACAACGAGACCATGGCGTTTACCGGCGATTGCCTGTTGATCCGAGGCACGGGCCGCACGGATTTCCAGCGCGGCGACGCGCACACCATGTTTCGCGCGGTGCATGGGCAGATTTTCACGCTGCCCACCGCGTGCCTGCTCTACCCGGCTCACGACTATCGCGGTTTGACGGTCACGAGCGTGGGCGAAGAGCGGCGCTTCAATCCGCGCCTTGGCGGTGAGCTGTGTGAAGAGGATTTCACCGGATACATGACGAACCTGCACCTGCCGCATCCGAAGCAGATCGACGTAGCGGTGCCCGCGAATCTGAAATGCGGCTTGGCGGCGAGCGTCCCCACGCAGATGACCGAGCCCGATTGGGCGCCGCTGACCTGCAGCTTTGCGGGCATCTGGGAAATCAACGCGCAGTGGCTTGAGGAAAATCTGCGCGCGGTCGAAATCGTCGATGTGCGGGAGCCTGAAGAATTCAACGGACCGTTGGGGCGCATTCCCGCAGCCAGGCTCATTTCATTGGGCGAACTGGCCGGGCGGACCGCAGAACTGACGAAGGACCGCCCGATCGTGACGGTTTGCCGGGCCGGTGGACGCTCGGCACAAGCCACGGTCATGCTGCGCCAGGCCGGATTCGAACGGGTCGCCAACCTTCCAGGCGGTATGCTGCGCTGGCGTGCGGAAGGCCGCGTCGTTGAAAACGGCAGCGTGTAGCGGTGTTGTCGATGCATGCCTTCAATGCCGGCGACTATCGAGGCGTCGGCGCGTCCTCGCGAATCAGTCCGCGGCGCTTCAATTCGGCCCAGAATTCCGCCGGGATGTCGGCCCGGAAGGTTTGCAGGTTGTCTTCGAGTTGCGCGACGCTGCGCACGCCTGGGATATTCGTCGGAATAGCCGGGTGACCGAGCACGAATTGCAGGGACGCGGCTTTGAGCGGCACCGAGAAGTCGTGGCACACCTGCTCGATCTTGCGCGCACGTTCGAGAATCGCTTCCGGCGCGGGCGCGTAATTGTACTTTGCGCCGGGCACGGCGCCCGTGGCGAGAATGCCGCTGTTGTAACCGCCGCCGAGAATCACCGACACCTGACGCTCCTCGCACAATGGCAGGAAGCCGTCGAGCGCGTCCTGTTCCAGCAACGTGTAGCGGCCGGCCAGCAACAGGCAGTCGAAGTCGCTGCGCCGGATCGCTTCGTGCGCGACCTGCCACTCGTTCACGCCCACACCCACGGCCTTGACGACACCCTCGTCGCGCAGCTTGAGCAGCGCCTTCGCCGCGCCGTTCATGGCGGCCTCGAACACCTGCGGCTGGCCATCGCCGTGCGTGAACACGTCGATGTCGTGAATCAAGGCGATATCGATATGCTCCAGCGCCATGCGCTGCAGGCTGTCCTCGATCGAACGCATCACGCCGTCGTAGCTGTAGTCGAAACGCATGTCGAACGGCAGCCCGTCGACCCACGGTGTGAAGTCGATTTCAGCACGCTTGCGCGGCTTGAGCAGACGCCCCACTTTGGTCGACAGCACGAACTGGTCGCGCGGATACCAGCGCAGAGCCTGCCCGCAGCGCGCTTCACTCAGACCGTGGCCGTACATGGGCGCAGTGTCGAAGTAACGCACGCCCGCGTCCCACGCGGCTTTGATAAGCGCCGCCGAATCCTCTTCGCTGATCGGCCTGAAGATGTTGCCGATCGGCGCTGCGCCGAAACCCATCAGCGTCGTTTCGAGTCCCGAACGCGGCCATTTACGCTTTGCTGCTGGATCCATCTTTGTCTCCTGCCAAGGTGTTGAGCGGTTCGTTCCGCACACTTCGATTTTGTCATGCAGATAGTTTAACGCCGGCGCATGAGGCGTCGCCGCCAGGACGACGCCGACGGTCGCGATTCGGGTCTTGCGCGGCCTGATCTCGGTGTGTGAAATGCTTCAGACCGATGCGGTCAGCTCTGGGACTGTGTCGAACAGATCGCCCACCAAGCCGTAATCGGCGACGCTGAAAATCGGCGCTTCTTCGTCTTTATTGATCGCGACGATCACCTTGCTGTCTTTCATCCCTGCCAGATGCTGGATCGCGCCCGAGATGCCGACTGCGATGTACAACTGCGGCGCGACGATCTTGCCGGTTTGTCCCACCTGATAGTCGTTCGGCACGAAGCCGGCATCGACCGCTGCGCGCGATGCGCCGAGTGCTGCATTCAGCTTGTCCGCCAGCGGTTCGAGTACCTTCGTATAGTTCTCGCCGTTGCCCAGACCGCGGCCACCCGAGACGATGACCTTCGCCGACGTCAGTTCCGGACGATCCAGCTTCGTCACTTCACGGCTCACGAATGACGAGATGCCACTGTCCGCTGCCGCTTCGATTTTCTCGACTGCTGCACTACCGCCTTCGGCTGCGACGGCATCGAAACCGGTCGTGCGCACCGTGATG
The DNA here is from genome assembly GCF_046028095.1 of Paraburkholderia phytofirmans. Classification (GTDB taxonomy): domain Bacteria; phylum Pseudomonadota; class Gammaproteobacteria; order Burkholderiales; family Burkholderiaceae; genus Paraburkholderia; species Paraburkholderia phytofirmans_A. The sequence goes on along the minus strand of NZ_JAQQDJ010000003.1, from coordinate 71,317 downwards.
ACCTTGATCGGATCAGCCGATTGAACGGTAGCGATCGCGTTGCCGGCGTAGATCGGACGCTCAAAAGTATCAGCCGAATCCACCGCCGTGATGTCGCTGATCTGCGCGACATCCAGCTTCGCTGCGATACGCGGCGTGATGTTCTTGCCGTAGGCCGTTGCGGGCGCGAGGATGTGCGTGTAGTCCTTCGCGATGTTCAGCACCGTTGCTTCGATGTTCTCCGCGAGGCCTGCTTCGAGTTGCGGCGCGTCGGCCAGCAGCACTTTGCTCACGCCTGCAATCTTCGCTGCTGCATCTGCTGCGGCTTGTGCGTTGTGGCCTGCCACCAGCACGTGAATATCGCCGCCAATCTTCTGCGCGGCTGCAATCGTGTTCAGCGTCGCGGCCTTGATCGACGCGTTGTCGTGTTCTGCTATTACAAGATTAACCAGATTCGTCATTTGCTCTGTCTCCGTGTCGACTGGAGTTAGCGCTTTAGCGCTTACTCCAGCCCCATGCAACATCGTTGCCGTTCTACTTAAAGCACCTTGGCTTCGGTCTTCAGCTTCTCGACCAGCGTCTTCACATCCGGCACCTTCACACCGGCGGAGCGCTTGGGCGGCTCGACAACCTTCAGCGTTTTCAGGCGCGGCGTGACATCAACGCCGAGATCTTCCGGCTTGAGGACTTCCAGCGGTTTCTTCTTCGCCTTCATGATGTTCGGCAGCGTGACGTAGCGCGGCTCGTTCAGGCGCAGGTCGGTCGTGACGACAGCGGGCAGCGTCAGCGACAGCGTTTCAGCGCCACCGTCCACTTCACGCGAAACGGTAGCTTTGCCGTCAGCGACGACAACCTTCGAAGCAAACGTCGCTTGCGGCAAACCAGCCAGCGCAGCGAGCATCTGCCCAGTCTGGTTCGAATCGTCGTCGATGGCCTGCTTGCCGAGAATGACCAGAGAAGGTTGCTCCTTATGCACCATGGCCTTCAGCAGCTTCGCAACCGCCAACGGTTGCAGGTCCTCAGAAGACTCAATCAGAACCGCCCGATCCGCGCCAATAGCCAGCGCCGTCCGCAGCGTTTCCTGCGACTGCGCAACCCCACAAGAAACCGCCACCACTTCGCTAACCACGCCCGCTTCCTTCAACCGCACCGCTTCCTCGACCGCAATCTCATCGAACGGATTCATCGACATCTTCACGTTCGCGATATCCACACCCGTGCCGTCCGACTTGACCCGAACCTTCACGTTGTAATCCACCACTCGCTTAACCGCCACCAGAACTTTCATCTATTCCCACTCCATCACAGTCCAAAGACTTCCACATCGAGCGCCTCACGCGCTCACTTGATGATCAACACCTTCGAGCGATCGAACGCCACCGTCACCGCGACGATCAGAATCACGCCGAACACGATCTGCTGCGCAAACACGCTGACGCCGACGAACGTCATACCGACCCGCGCGACCGACACCAGCAGCGCGCCAATCAGCGTCCGGCCGATGCCACCCGCGCCGCCCGTCAACGCAGTCCCGCCGACAATCACCGCGGCGATCGCCGGCAACAGGAACTGGTCGGCGAGCGTCGGCGATCCGCTGCCCAACCGCCCCGCCATGATGACGCCCGCGAGCCCGGCAAACAGCGACGACGTCGCGAACACGAGGCAGCGCGTCACCGGCACGCGCACGCCCGATGCAATCGCGGCCGGTTCACCCGCACCGATCGCGTCGACGCGCCGCCCGAACACCGTCGAACGATGCAGGAACACGCACAACAGGAAGACCACCACCGCGAGCATGATTTCATGCGGAATGCCGAACGAAGAACCCGTAGTCCAGCCGAGCGACGCGTTGCGCATCTCGTCGCTGATGCCGATCGAGCGCGTACCCGACAGCGTCAGCGCAGCGGCCGACGCGATCCCGCCGACCGCCAGCGTCGCGATGAACGACGGAATGCGCAGCACGGTTTGAATCACGCCGCTCAGCAGCCCAATCCCGAACGACGCCGCCAGCGCCACCACCGCGGCCCACGCGCCGTAACGCGGCAACAGCATCGCCACGATCACACTGGAAAGCGAAGCCACCGCCTGCAACGACAAATCGATACTGCCCAGCAACACGACAAAGGTCGTGCCGGCCGCCATGATGAACAGCGTCGAGCTGTCCGCGAGCAGGCCGAGTTGCGTCGACGGCGCGAGGAAGGTCGGCTGCGCGATCTCGATCAGCAGATACAGCGCGATAAGCGCGATGAACGGCGCGTTGTCGCCGAGCCGTGCTTTCAGTGATGCATTCATTTGTGCCATGTTGCCCTCACACCATGTGTTCGACGACGTCGATCTGCGACGGCTTGTGGCCGACTTCGCACGCGAGAATCTTCTGCGCGCGGCCGTCGCGCATCACCATCACGCGATGACTCAGGCCGAGAATTTCTTCGAGCGTGTCGCCGGTCAGCACGACCGCCACACCTTCCGCCGTCAGTTCGCGAATCAGTTGATAGACCTCTTCTTTCGCACCCACGTCGAGGCCACGCGTCGGATGATCCAGCACCAGAATGCGGCTGCCCGCAAAGCGCCACTTCGCCAGCACGACTTTCTGCTGATTGCCGCCCGACAGATTGCGGCACGACGCAGTGGGGCCAGGCGTCTTGATGTGCAAGCGCTCGATCCATTCGTTGGCGACCGCGCGCTCGCTGCGCTTGTTGACCACGCCGCCGCGGCTCACCGCGGCAAGACGCGGGAGCGTCAGATTCTCGGCCACGCTCATCTGCGTGACGAGTCCTTCGACCTTGCGTTCGCGCGGCACGTAGCCAATGCCGAGCGAAACCGCGTGCGTAGCCTGCGGACGCAAGCGCGTTTCGCCGACCAGCACCTCGCCCGAGTCGAGCGATTCCAGCCCGGCGATCACGCGGCACAACTCCTCGCGCCCCGAACCGACCACGCCGGCCACGCCGAACACTTCGCCGCAATGCACGTCGAACGACACGCCTTTCAGCGTATGACCGAGCGACGCGTTGCGCACCGACAGCGCGACTTCGCCGCGGCATGGCTTCTGCAAATTCTCGCGGTAGTACTGGCCATCCATCGTGCGGCCGACCATCAGTTCGTGCAGTTGTCCGACCGACGCATCCGCCGACGCCATGCCGGCCACCACCTTGCCGTCCTTCATCACATAGACGCGGTCGCTCAGCGACAACAGTTCGTCGAGCCGGTGCGAGACGAATACGAACGACGCGCGCGCCTTCAACTCGCGCACAAGGCGAAACAGAATCTCGATCTCCGCCGCTTCGAGCACCGAGGTCGGCTCGTCGAGCAGGATGACCGGCATGCCGTCGGTACGGCTCGCAAGCGACAGCGCCTTGGCGAGTTCGACCATCTGCCGCTGCCCGAAGGTCAGGTCTTCGCATAACGTCAATGGATCGATGTCGAGGTGCACGGTGGCCAGTTCGGCTATCGCGGCACGCTTGAGCTTTACCCAGTTGACGCGGCCGAGCGTGAGAAACGGCTCTTCCCGGCCGAGAAACAGATTTTCCGCCACCGTCAGATTCGGCAGGATCGACTGTTCCTGATAGACCATTGCAATGCCTTTCGAGGTGGCATCGCGCGGGTTCTTGATGACGAGCGGTTTGCCGTCGCGCAGAATCTCGCCCGAGTCCTGACGGTAGCCGCCGGTCAGCAGTTTCATCAACGTCGATTTGCCCGCGCCGTTTTCGCCGATCAGACCGACGATCTCGTTCGGCCGGATTTCGATAGACACGTCGTTAAGCGCCAGCACGCCGGGGAAACGTTTGGTGACGTTCTTGAGAGTGAGCATCGTGGTGTCTCCCTATCCGTTACTTGACGATGCGGCGGCGCGAGCGATTCAACGCCAGCGTCACGGCGACGATGATCAGCACGCCCTGAATGCCCTGCTGCACATACGGCGGCACACCGAGCAACACCATGCCGTTGGCGAGCACGACCACCACCAGCGTACCGATCAGCGTGTTGAGCGGACCGCCATTGCCGCCCGCGAGCGACGTGCCGCCCACCACGATCGCGGTGATCGCAACGAACAGTTGGCCGTTGGCGATCATCGCGTGACCTTGCCCATACTGCGCGACCGCGAGAATGCCGGCCACGCCGTAGAACGCGCCGGCAAGCGCGAACACCGCGATGCGCACGCGCGAGATCCGTACGCCACTGAGCCGCGCCAGATCCTCACCGCCGCCGATCGCGAGCGTATGGCGGCCGAGGATCGTATGGCGGTGCACGAACCACGCGAGCCCGAGCGCCAGCACGCCGATCCAGACAGACAGCGGCAGACCGAAGTAGCGCGTGATCGAAATCGCGCGCAACGCCGTGTCGCTCACGCGGATCGTGTTGCCCGACAACACCGCCGTGCCGATGCCGGTCGCCACGAAGCCGACCGCGAGCGTGGTGATGAACGACGGGATGCGCAGAAACACGTGCAACACGCCGTTGGCCAGCCCCAGCACCACGCCCGCCGCGACGCCGATGGCCAGCACCCACAGGCCGAAGTGGCTGTCGTTGTACGAGTTCTCGACCAGCATCGACACGGCGATCGCCGCCACCGCGACAATCCCCTCCGCCGACAGATCGATGCTGCCGAGCTGGATCACGAACGTGCCGCCGAGCGCGATCGTCAACGGGATCACGGCGGCAATCGCGATCCGCGACAGGTTCATCGGGTCGAAAAAGTCATGATTGAGCACGCCGATGCACAGGCCCAGCGCCATCAGCACCAGCAACGGCGAGTAACGCCGCAGCAGTGCCCGCACGGCTGCGGGGCCGTGCGCGGATGCGGGGGATCGAGCGGCCTCTACGGCGTGCCGGGAAGGAGTCGCGGTGAGCTTGTTCATCGATACACCACTGGCCCGGCAACGCGGGCATAAAGGTTGTTCCATTCCACCTTCGGAGACGCGGCGCGCGCGATCACGTCCTGAACGTTGGTCTTCGTGACGAACGTCGCGGTGCAAAACGACTCACGGCGGTCCTTGGGCAGCGTCGCCAGATCGACTTTCTTGTCCTTCGCCTGGAGCCCCATCGAGAGACCGATGCCGCCGAGCCAGAACGGGTCCCAATCGACCGATGCGACCAGTTCGCCGGTCTTGATCGCGACGAGCCCCGGCTGGGTGCCGTCCATGCCAGTCACCGGAATCTGGCCGGCGAGACCTTCGGCGCGCAACGCTTCGATCGCGCCGAGCGCCATGTCGTCGTTGGCGGCCCACACGCCTTTGATCTTCGAATTGAAGCGCGTCATCCACGCCTGCATGATTGGAAACGCCTTCTGGGAATTCCAGTCGGCGACCTGAAAGTCGAGCAGCTGGATGCCTGGGAATTTTTTCAGTGCTGCATCGAGACCGGCCTTGCGCTCGATCGCCGGCACGTTGCTGAAGATGCCGCCGAGCGCGACCACGCCGCCCTTGCCGCCCATCGACTTGAAGAGCTGCGTGGCCGTCTCCTCGCCGTATGCGACGCCGTCGTAAGAAAGATGCGCCACGTAGTTCGGGTTGTAATCCCACGGGTGCAAATCCTTCGGCTTGTTCCAGATCGTCGTGACATAGGCGCCGGCCTTCGAACAGGCCTCGACGATCACGCGTGCATCGGCGGAATCGTTCGGGTCGACGTTGAGGATCAGATTGCCGCCGGTTTTCTGCAGCAGCGCGCGGATATCCGCGATGCCTTTCTCGGAACTGCCCTCGGTCGTGAGCGGCACGTACGGCAGGCCGACGCTCTTCGCGAAGCTCTGCGCGCCCTTGTTGAATGCCGTGTAATACGGGTTGGTCAATGAACGGAACGAGCAGGCGAGCGTGGTCTGCCCCGCGCCGAATGAGAGGCCGGACATGCCGCCGCCCGCCACGGCGAATGCCGCACCCGCGCCGAGCTTGATGAAGTCGCGGCGTGATACGCCTGCGCGTTGATCCTGTCTGTTCATGATGTCTCCTCCGAGCAAAAGCGCCCTCCGATCAGGGCATGTATAAATAACCGGATATTTACCCTATGCAAAAGGTACGTGAACGTTTCGCGTACCTTCCCTGGTCTTGCTTGCGCTATCGCGGCGTCAAACCGCAGCCGCGGCGGACTCGCGCGCGACGCGTCCTGACGTGCCCGCGAGCGCGCCTTTCGCGGCCACAGGTTGCGCTACCAGCCCGCGGATCAGATCGGCAGCCTTTTCCGCGATCATCAGCGTGGGCGCATTCGTATTCGAACTGACGATGCGCGGCATCACGGACGAATCCGCGACACGCAAACCTTCAATGCCACGCACGCGCAGTTGCGGATCGACGACCGACATCTCGTCCACGCCCATCTTGCAGGTGCCGACCGGGTGATAGCCCGTGCGCCCGTACTGCTGCGCATACGTCTCGTACTCGGCCTGCGTGCGCACCTTGCCGCCCGGAAAATGCTCGCTCCGGATGTACTTGCGCAACGCGTGCTGACTCATGATTTCGCGGCTCTGCCGAATGCCGTCGACCGCCACCTTCAGGTCGTACGGATCGCGAATGTAGGCGGGATCGATCAGCGGCGCATCGGCGGGATCGGCGCTGTGCAACGTCACGCTGCCGCGGCTGCGCGGACGCAGGAAGTACGAGTTCAACGTGCAGCCCGAACCGGACGGCACGGGCGGCACGCCGGCCTCGACGCCTGCGCCCGGCAGGAAATGGAATTGCAGATCGGGCGTCGGCACACTGCTATCCGAGTACCAGAACGCGCCGCCTTCGGCGATATTCGAGGTCACCGGTCCCTTGTTGAACAGTTTGTACTCGAGGCCGGCGAGCAGCATCATGTGCTTTTTCGCGTACTTGTCGAGGCTATAAGGGCCGTTCAATTCGTAGACGATGTCGATGTCGAAGTGGTCCTGCAAATTTTGTCCGACACCGTTCAGCGCATGCACCGGCTTCACACCGACGCGCTCCAGATCTTCGGCGCGGCCGATTCCGGAGAGCATTAACAGTTTCGGAGAACCGATCGCACCGGCGGTCACGATCACCTCGCGTTCGGCGCGCGCAATCGTCACGTTCGCGCGCTCGCCGCGCGGCGCAAATTCGACACCAATGGCGCGGCCGTTCTCGATCACGATGCGCGACACGAGGCAGTCCGTGCGGACCGTGAGATTGGACCGCGAGCGGGCATCACGCAGATAACCCACCGCCGCGCTGCAGCGTTTGCCGTTGCGCTGCGTGACCTGATACACGCCCACGCCTTCCTGCTGCGCGCCGTTGAAATCGCTGTTGTACGGCATGCCGGCTTCCTGGCCGGCAAGCACGAACGCCTTCGTCAATTCGTTGACGCTGATGAGATCGGACACGCCGAGCGGGCCGCCCACGCCGTGATATTCGTTGCTTAGACGCTCGTTGTCTTCCATGCGGCGCAGGTACGGCAGCACGCCGTCGCGAAAGCCCCAGCCGGTGCAGCCGTCGCGTTCCCAGCCATCGTAATCGGCGGGCTGGCCGCGCGTGTAGACCATCGCGTTGATCGAGCCGCCGCCGCCGAGCACGCGGCCTTGCGCGAACGGAATCTGGCGGCGCTGCGTTTCCGCTGCCGCCGTCGTGCGATAGCCCCACGTCAACGGACCGCCCGTCATCTTGAAGAAGCCGACGGGCATGTGGATATACGGATCGGTATCGGCGGGTCCGGCTTCGAGCAACAGCACACGGTTGCCGGCGTCCTCGGTCAGACGCGCCGCCAGCGCACAACCCGCCGCGCCGCCACCTACGATCACATAGTCATACATTGCTGTCTCCGATACGGTTTTCTACGATCACACGCTGCGCGTGATCCGGATGTTGCGTGCGGCTCTCGACGGCCGCTCCATAAATTCGACGGCTGTTACGCGATCCAGCGCGGCCGCTTGCCGAGTTGGACGTGCACCGACTTCAGCTCCGTGTATTCCTCCACGCCATAGCGGCCAGTTTCGCGGCCGATGCCCGACTGCTTGACACCGCCTATCGGCATTTCCGGACCGCCGGTGATCGTGCAGTTCACCCAGATGCGGCCCGCCTGAACCTCGCGGAAGCTGCTGATTGCGCCTTGCAGATCGCGCGTCCAGATGCTGGCGGCGAGGCCATAGGGCACGCCGTTCGCCAACTGGATCGCTTCTTCGAAGGTATCGAACGGCGTGACCGACAGCACTGGCCCGAAGATCTCTTCCTGCGCCAGCGCGCTTTGCGGCTGCACGTTGCGGAACAGAGTCGGCTCGATAAAGAAGCGTTCGCCGTCGCTGGTCGCCGAGCCGCCGTGAACCAGTTGCGCGCCGTCACGGCGGCCTGCGTCGATGAAGCCACGAATCTTGTCGAACTGACGTGCTTCAACGATTGCGCCGACATGGTTCGATGCATCGAGCGGATCGCCCATGCGCACTTTCTCAAAGACGGCCTGCACACGCGCGACGAGTTCCTCTTCCACCGAGCGATGCACGACGAGCCGGCTGCCCGAAACGCAGCACTGTCCCGCGTTGAAGCAGATGCCGAAGGCGATGGCGTCGGCGGCATCGTCGAGATCGGCATCCGCGAAAACGATTTGCGGATTCTTGCCGCCGAGTTCCAATCCGACCTTCTTCATGTTGCCGCCGGCCGCGGTGAGAACCGAGCGACCTACGGGCGTCGAACCGGTGAACGACACCATGTCGACGTCCATATGTTCGGCGAGCGCCTGGCCGACCACCGAGCCGAGCCCCGTCACTACGTTCACGACGCCGTCCGGCAAGCCTGCTTCGGTGAGCAAGGCGGCGAGTTTCAGCGTGGTCGTCGAAGTGAGTTCGGCCGGTTTGACGACAGCCGTGCAACCCGCCGCGAGCACGAACGGCAGACGCTCCGAAAGAATGAAGAACGGAAAATTCCATGGCGTGACAATGCCGACAACTCCAATCGGTTGACGCACCGTCAAGCCGAACAGATCGGCGCCGAGCGTGTCGTGCGAATCGCCATGCACGACACGCGCGAGACCGGCCGCATATTCCCAGATGCCCGCCGCCGCACTGATCTCGCCGCGCGACTGACCGATCGGCTTGCCGCTTTCCAGCGTTTCCAGATACGCCAGCGTCTCCACGTTGTCGCGGATCAGACGCGCGGTTTTCAGCAGCACGGTGGCGCGCTGCTCGCCCGACAGGCGGGACCAGCGGCCGTCGTCGAAGGCACGGCGCGCGCTCGCGACCGCTGCGTTCAGATCGTCGACGGAGGCGCGCGGCGCGGCCGTGACCGGCACGCCGTGGCCCGGGCTCTTGCGCGTGACGAACTCGCCGGTGCTGCCGGCGTAGTCCTTGCCGTCGATGAACATCGGCGTGCGCAGCGGCTCCGCCGGAAGACGAAGCGTTGCTGCGAGTTCATTCAGATTGCTCATTCGTGTCTCCAGAGTTTGCATTCACGCAGGCGCTAAAATGCGCGCCGCGCGCGAGGGAAACCGCTTCGGCAAGACCATGCTTTTGGCATTTTTGGCGCCCATTCTGCACCATCCGGTTACTTCCTCGCAATGCCTTTTTGGTCTATAGTCGCTGACACGGCACCAGATCGACCGACTCAGTTTCCTCACACTTTTTTCCTGCGACCAGCCAACATGACTCTTGCGAGCACGCCCCCCGGCCGGGCATTGAAAACGGCCAAAGCCGGCGCCACGCAACCGCCCCGCCAACGTGACCCCGAGGTCACCCGGGCCCGCATTCTCGAAGCCGCCAAGAAAGAGTTCGCCAAACTCGGCCTCGCCGGCGCCCGCGTCGAAGCCATCGCGACGCGTGCCAAGGCCAACAAGCGGATGATCTATCACTACTTCGGCAGCAAGGAGGAGTTGTTCCAGGCCGTGCTCGAAGATGCCTATGCCGACATCCGCTCCGCCGAACTGAAACTGAACCTCGACCACCTGTCGCCCGAAGATGCGATCGTCGCGCTCACCACGCACACGTGGAACTACTACCTGAAGAACCCCGAGTTCATGACGCTCGTGAACAGCGAGAACCTTCACAAGGCGCGCCATGTGAAAAAGTCCGAACGGTTCAAGGAACTGCATCATGGTTTCATCTCGATGCTGCAACGCATAATCGATCGGGGCGTCGAAGCGGGCGTGTTTCGCGCGGGCGTCGATGCACGGCAACTGCATATCACCATGGCGGCGGTCGGCTATTACTACCTGACCAATCGCTTCACGAGCGGTGTGATCTTCGACATCGACTTCATGAGCAAAGAGGCTTTGAAGAACCGTCTCGACTTCAATATCGAAACCGTTCTGCGCCTGCTGCGCCCTTGATTGCCGCGAGGACTGAAGCGTCCGGATGCGACGCTTCATGTCACCACGGGCCGCGTCATGCCACTTTCGCGTGTGCTTCATTTGCGTGAACTTCGCGTGCTTCACTTTTGCCTCGCGCCAACAGTGCCTCGTCGACGAGCGGACGGAACGACATACGCGCCAGCACATCACGCTCGACGTCGACACCTTCCGCCACTTCGATCAAACGCACGCCGTTCTCTTCGAGCCGGAACACCGCGCGCTCCGTTACATACAACACCTCCTGCTTTGCGATCCGCGCCTGCTCGCCGCTGAACGTAATGTGCTGCACGCGTTCGACGAGCTTCGGCACGCTGCCGTGCGACACGATCTTCACGCCCGCGCCGGCCTGTTCGACCTGCAACCCTTTCGCTTCGAAACTGCCGCAGAAAACGATCTTGCGCGCGCCCTGCGTGATGTCGATGAAACCACCCGGCCCCACCACCGTCGCGCCGAGCTTCGACACGTTGATGTTGCCCTCGCCATCCATTTCGCCCATGCCGAGGAACGTGATATCCACGCCGCCGCCGCTATAGAAGTCGAACTGATCGACGCTCGAAAGAATCGCTTCCGCGTTGCGCGCGGTGCCGAACATCGGTCCGTCGAGCATCGCGCCGTTATGAATGCCCTGCTCTACCGAGCCCCAGAACGTGCCGAGCCGGCCCTGTTGCGCGAGCACTCCAGGAATGCCGCCCGGAATGCCGAAGCCGAAATTCGCCGACTGTCCCGCATGCAATTCCTGCGCGGCGCGCGCGGCGATGATGTAACGGATGCCTGTGGGCGTTTCGTAGAAACCGTCGTCGATCGGGCTCAGTGATTCGCCGCTCAGCGCCGGGTCGTAATCGGCGACCACGCATTGCACCTGCTCCCGCGTCTCGACAAGCGTATCGACGAGAATGCCCGGAATGCGCACGAGCCGCGCCGGCACATAACTCCGCGTGTTGCGCTCTTTGACCTGGACGATCACGCGACCGCCGCTGTTATGAGCGGCGAGCGCCGCGGCGTAAGTGTCGAGATCGGCAGGCTCGCGGCGCAGCGTGACGTTGCCGCTCGCATCGGCCGACGAGCCGCGCACGATCGCGAAGTCCACCTTGAACGGCTTGTAGCGCAGATACTCGCGTCCATCCAGTTCGATCAGTTCGACCAGATCCTCACTGGCGCGCGCGTTGATCTTGCCGCCGTCTATACGCGGATCGACGAAGGTGCGCAAACCGACATGCGTGACGAGCCCCGGCCGCCCCGCGCCGATTTCGCGCAGCAGCGTGGAAATCGCACCGGCGGGAAAACTGTAGGCCTCGAACGCGTTGTCTTTCGCCATCTGCTGCATGGCCGGCGACCAGCTCCAGTGTCCACCGATCACACGCCGCACCATGCCGGCGTGCGCAAACCGTGAGAGTCCGCTGCTCTTGCCGTCGCCGATGCCGAGCGCGTGAACCACCGTCAGGTCACGCGGATGTCCCGTCTGAAGAAAGCGCTGTTCGAGCGCCGCAAGCACAGCGTCCGGTTCGAGCAGACCGCCGCCGGAACCGGCCAGCGCGATGGTCGCACCGTCGAAAATCTGCTCGGCCGCCGCGGCGGCATCCATCCATTTATCCAAACCATCCTCCACTCAGATCGGCTTCAAACCTCGTTGACAGCGGCGATTCGTTGGTCTTAAATAACGAACCAGTTGGTTACTTGTTGCCAATGTTGGCACATGAAAACACGTAATTCAAGTAGCGATGCGCGAGGCTCGGGTTTACCTGAACGAGCCCAGTGAGGCGCAAAAACAGGTACCGATCGATACGATGGAGACAGCATGAAACTCTCAGACACGCACCAGCAGATTCGCGAAACCACGCGCCGTTTCGCGCAGGAAGTGATTCGTCCGATCACGGAAGAACTGGATCGCGACGAGCGCTTTCCGGCCGAGATCTATACGCAGATGGGCGAGTTGGGCCTGTTCGGCATTACCGTTCCCGAAGCGTTCGGCGGCGCCGGGCTCGACGTCACAGCGTATGCGCTGGTGATGGAGGAACTGTCGCGCGGTTACGCGTCGGTGGCGGATCAATGCGGTCTGCTTGAGCTGGTCGGCACACTGCTTTCGGTGCACGGCACCGGCTCGCAGCGCGCAAAATACATGGAGCCGCTGCTGCGCGCGAAGCTGCGTCCCGCGTATTGCATCACCGAAGCGGACGCCGGCACCGACGTGTCGGGCATCCGCACCACTGCGGTCCGCACGCCGGACGGCTGGGAGCTCAGCGGCGCGAAACTGTGGATCCACAACGCGCCGGTCGCGGACGTCGCGTTCGTGCTCGCGCGCACCGATCCCGCCGCGGGCCGGCGCGGCATGAGCATCTTCATCGTGGACTGCGCGCTCGCCGGTGTGTCGAAAGGCGCGAAGGAACACAAGATGGGCCAGCGCGCGTCGCAAGTTGGCGAACTGCATTTCGATCGCGTGAAGCTGCCGCAAGACGCGCTGCTCGGCCAGGAAGGCCGCGGCTTCCACATCATGATGAGTGTGCTCGACAAGGGTCGTGTGGGCATTGCGGCGCTCGCCGTCGGCATCGCGCAGGCGGGTCTCGAAGCCGCGCTCGATTACGCGCAGACACGCAAGCAATTTGGCAGCCATATCGCCGAATTCCAGGGCATTCAGTGGATGCTGGCGGACATGGCAACCGACATCCAGGCCGCGCGGCTGCTCGTGCACGATGCGGCGGAACGGCTCGAAGCGGGCGAACGCGCGAGCATTGCGTGTTCGATGGCGAAGTGTTTCGCGGGCGATGCCGCCGTCAAGCACAGCGCGAACGCCGTGCAGATTTTCGGCGGCAGCGGCTACATTCGCGGCTATGAAGTCGAGCGTCTGTATCGCGACGCGAAGATCACGCAGATCTACGAAGGTACCAACCAGATTCAACGCACCATCGTCGCGCGCGATCTGATCGCCAACGGAGCCACGCTATGAGTGCGCGTCCCATTGCTCTTGTCACGGGCAGCCGACGCGGCATCGGCCGCGCGATCGCCGTCGAACTCGGGCGCGCCGGTTTCGACGTCGCGTTGACCGATGCGGCAGCATCGCAAGAACTCGACGACGCCGTGCGCGAGGTCGAACGAACCGGCGCGCGTGCAATCGCGGTCATCTCCGATCTCGCCGACATCGACTCGCATGCTGCCACGTTGCGTGAGATCGAAGCCACGCTCGAAGGCCAGATCGATTGCCTCGTGAACAACGCGGGCGTCTCGGTGATGTCGCGCGGCGATCTGCTCGACGTCACGCCGGAGAGTTTCGACCGTTGTATCGCGGTGAATACGCGGGGCACGTTCTTTCTCACGCAGGCCTTCGCGAAACACTGCCTCGCGCGCTCCGGCGGCGCTGTCGCGCCGCATCCTTCCGTCATCACGATCACATCGTCGAACGCAATCGCCGCGTCGCCGTTGCGCGGCGAATACTGCGTGTCCAAGGCCGGACTTTCCATGGCGAACACGTTGTTCTCGCTGCGCCTCGCCGAACACGGCATCAGCGTGTACGAAGTGCAGCCCGGCCTGATCGAAACCGAAATGACGGCGCCGTCTCGCGCGCGCTACGACGCGCAGATCGAGCAAGGGCTCACCGCGATCAAGCGTTGGGGCACGCCGCAAGAAGTGGCGACCACCGTGCGCACGCTTGCAACGGGCGGGCTCCCCTATAGCGTCGGCCAGGCGATCCGTATCGACGGCGGCCTGCTCGTCACCAAATACTGAGTTGCATATGAACCTGTCAATCAAACTTCCGGCCGCATCCGGCACGATGGAAACGTATCGCGTAGAAGGCGTGCCGCTCGAGGTACGCTCGCCCGCACGCGCTTTCAACCGCATCGCGTATTCCGCGGCGCACGTGGTGGCCGACCCGCTGCGCGCGGGCGAACTGAATGCCGCGCCCGCCATCGACTGGGAGCGCACGATCGCTTACCGGCGCTATCTGTTGCAGCAAGGTCTCGGCATTGCCGAAGCGATGGATACCGCGCAGCGCGGCATGGGCTTGCCGTGGAGCACGGCGCTCGAACTGATCACGCGCAGCATCGAAGGCACGCGCGACATTCCGGGCGCGGCCATCGCGTCGGGCTGCGGCACGGACCACATCGCGCCCGCCTCGGTCGCGAACTGCGATCAGGTGATCCGCGCGTATGCCGAGCAACTCGAGGCGGTGCAGCGCGTGGGCGGTCGCGTGATCCTGATGGCGAGCCGCGCGCTCGCGCGGGTTGCGCGCACGCCGGACGATTACCGGCGCGTGTATCGCGAAGTGCTCGCCATGTGCGATCAACCAGTGATCTTGCATTGGCTCGGCGAGATGTTCGACCCAGAACTCGCGGGCTACTGGGGCGCCAGTGAATTTCCCGACGCGGCGCAGCTGTGTCTCGACATCATCGGCACGAGTGCGTCCAAGGTCGACGGCATCAAGATCTCGCTGCTCGACGAGCAGAAAGAAATCGCGTTCCGTCAGCGCCTGCCGCACGGCGTAAAAATGTACACCGGCGACGACTTCAACTATCCCGCGCTGATCGCCGGAGACGGCACGCATTTTTCGCATGCGTTGCTCGGCATCTTCGACGCGATTGCGCCGGCCGCATCGCAGGCATTGTCCGCGCTTGCCGCAAACGATAAGGCCAGCTTCAACGCGTTGCTCGCGCCGACCGTGCCGCTTTCGCGCCACATCTTTCGCGCGCCCACGCAGTACTACAAGACGGGCGTGGTGTTCCTCGCGTACCTGAACGGCTTCCAGGATCACTTCTTCATGCCCGGCGGCCACCATGGCATGCGTCCGCCCGCCTACCTCGCCGACGTCTTCCGCCTCGCCGATCGAGCCCGCCTTCTGCGTGATCCCGCGGATGCCGTCGCGCGCATTCGCCGCGTCATGGCGCCCCTCGGTTGCGGAGACTGACGATGAGCCGCCCGACCGGTCCTGTGCGGCACATGGTGTTCTGCCGGTTTCGCGCCGACGTCACGCCGGCGCGGCGGCTCGCGTTCTTCGGGCAGATCCGTCGGTTGACGGAAGTGCCCGGCATTGCCTTCACGAACTTTCAGTGCGGGCCGAATGTATCGCCGGAAGGCTACGGCATGAACTTCGCCGACGGCTTCATGATGGACTTCGAGAGCCGCGCCGCCTGCTTCGCGTATCTTGCGCATCCAACGCATCAGGCGATCGGCGCGCGTCTGCTCGAAGCGCTCGATGGCGGCGCGCAAGGCCTGCTCGTGTTCGATATCGATCTGGAAACTTATGAGAAACCTGCAAGGAAGACTCGACCTGTGCTCCATCAATACCGCGACGCTGGGGCATCGGGAGCCGCTCAGCCGCACGATTGACCGCATTGCCAAAGCCGGATTCGGCGGGATTGCGCCGTGGCGTCGCGAAGTCGAGGAAACCGATCTCGCGCAGATCGCAAGACAGATCAAGGCGCTCGATCTCACCGTGACCGGCTATTGCCGCTCGACTTACTTGCCGGCGGCGACGTCGGTGGAATTCATGGCGAATGTCGAAGCTAATCGCGCTGCGTTGCGCGATGCGGCCACTCTCGGGGCGCGTTGTTTTGTGATGGTGGTAGGCGGATTGCCCGAAGGCCGCCGCGATCTGGACGGCGCGCGAAACCAGGTCATCGAAGGCATTGCGATGCTGCTGGAAACCGCTCGCGATTGTGGCGTGCCGCTTGCGCTCGAGCCGCTGCATCCCGTGTACGCGGCCGACCGTGCGGTGCTCAACACCATCGCGCAGGCGTTGGACATTTGCGAGCGCGTGGATAAAGATCGATCGGGCATGCTCGGCGTTGCCGTCGATGTCTATCATTGCTGGTGGGATCCTGCCCTGACGGCTTCAATCGAAGCAGCGGGACGCGCTGGGAGAATTCTTGCGTATCACGTATGTGACTGGCTGCGCGAAACGCGAGACGTATTGCTCGATCGGGGCATGATGGGCGACGGCGTCATCGACCTGCCTGCCGTGCGGCAAACTATCGAAAGTGCCGGCTACGATGGGCTGGTCGAGGTCGAGATTTTCTCCGCGCAAGACTGGTGGCTGCGAGATCCAGATGAAGTTCTGGCAATCTGTGCGGACCGCTTGCAGAACGTCTGCTAACAGCGCGACGCGCGCATCGCATCAACCATAAAGGAACGACAATGACAGACAGAGTCCGCTGGGGCGTATTGGGCGCCGCAAAGATCGCGAACAACTTCCTGGTGCCGGCTTTGCAGCGATCGCGCAATGGCCGGGTGACGACGGTAGCCAGCCGCGATCTCGCCCGCGCACAAGCGTTCGCGACGAAGCATGACATCGCCCATGTATCGGCCAGCTATGAGGAAGTGATCGCAAGCCGGGACGTCGACGCGATCTATATTCCACTACCGACGGCAAGCCACTTCGAGTGGTGCAAGAAAGCGTTGCTCGGCGGCAAGCATGTGTTGTGCGAGAAACCGATTGCCATGAGCGCTGGCGAGGTTCAGGAACTGATTGCTTTGCGCGATCAGACGGGCCTTGTATGCGGCGAAGCGTTCATGGTCGCGCATCATCCGCAGTGGGCCTATGTGCGCGACAGTCTTGCGCAAGGCCTGATCGGCGAACTCAATCTGGTGGAAGGCTCTTTTACCTACTTCAATGACGACCCCGGCGCGCTCAAGAACAATCTCGCGCTGGGCGGCGGCGGGGTGCGAGACATCGGCGTGTATCCGGTCGTCACCACGCGTCTTGCGACCGGGCTCGAACCGGATCGCATTCAGGGCAAGATCGTGTTGGACCCGCGTTTCGGCACTGACCGCTTCGCTCGCTGCGTCGCGGATTTTCCGGGGTTCACGCTGAGCTTCTATTGCGGCACCCAGATGGCGCGCCGCCAGCACATGATCTTTCACGGCACCAAAGGATGGCTGAGCGTCGACGCGCCTTTCAATCCAGGTAGCTATGGCCCCGCACAAGTCCGTCATCGTTTGGATGCAACCGGTAGCGAGCACACGCAAGAGTTCAGCGATGTCGACCAGTACCAGGCGATGGTAGAGGACTTCTCGGACACCGTCTTTGGCCGTACAACAGGGCTCGCATTTTCTCTTGAGAGTTCGCTTGCCAATCAGCGCGTCATCGATCAGATACTGCGCTGAGGATCTGAACGTCAGGGCGCCCGATCGACGGAACGACCGCCGATCAGGCGAACCTGTCAAACGGAAGCCTAAAACAACGTGCGAAGGCCAATGCGTACCGCCGTCGACGATTGGCCAGTACTCACATACTCGCCATTCGCAAACACAGGCGCCGCGCCACCGCCGAGAAACACAGGCGCGGCGCCGCCCGAAGCACGCAGATACGTGGCGCTCGTATAGACGTCGGTGCGCTTGGACAACGCATAGTCGAGCAGCACCGTCACGTTCTGCCATTTCTGCGCTTCGAGCTTGCTGTACCAATAGCCGCCCATCAGCGTAGTGGCGGGCGTGAGCTGGAATACTTCGTTAGCCTCGTAAGTGGTCATCGAACCGCTGTCATTGCGAACGCGGAAATGCGTATCGGTGAACAGCAGACGAGTCAGGCTGCGGCCAAAGCGGTAACTGCCGCCAATGCCGAAACTACTGACGCTATTCGCAATCACCGGACCGGCAGGCAGATCGGGAAACAGCGTGGTGCCCGCCTGCGTCGGTGCATTCACACCGAGGTCATGCGTGTCCGTATAAGCCGCGCCGAGATTCAGCGGGCCGTTCGAATAACGCAGTCCGAAGGCAATCACACGGCCAGTGCCTGCGGTGACCGACTGAGAAGGAAACGCGTACAACGTGCCCGCGGAAAAGCCGCCATAGTTCGGCGACGTATATTTGAGCGCGTTGTTGATATGCAATGTGCCCGCAAGGTGATCGAAGTCACCCGGATGCCATGCATATTGGCCCGCAACCTGCCCCATCGCGAACTGCGTGAGGTTGTCCCAGAAGAAATCATATTGCTTGCCGAGCGTGAACGTGCCGTACTTCGGCGCGCTCAGACCCAACCACGCCTGACGGCTGAACAGAACGCCGGATTGCACCATCGTCCCCGAATAGAGATTGAAACCGTTCTCCAGGACAAAGACGACTTTCGTGCCCCCGCCGATATCTTCCACGCCGCGCAAGCCCCAGCGATTGGACTGAATCGAGCCGTCGTTCGCGACGAATGTGCCATGGCCGTTCAGATTGCTGAAGTACGTCAGGCCGGCGTCGATAATGCCGTACAACGTGATACTGCTTTGCGCATGCGCGACGTGGCTGCTCAATGCCAGCGCTGCGGCCGTGCTCAAACTCAAGGCAAACTTTTTCATTGCTCGTCTCCAGGTTTTATTTTTTAAAGGCAAAGCGGCGCCCTCCCATGCCGAAGGGATATCGGTTCCCGTTGGGGATTGCCCGGCGGGCCGCCGGGCCAGTCAGTGCTCGGCCCGGCCGCTAACCGTTGAAGCGGTACACGGACGAATCGATACGAAAGCGAATGTCCGCGCTCAGGCTATTGCTGACAGCGAGATAGCGCTGCCCGTCGATCATGAAACTGCGGGCGTCTGTTGCAGCCGAAGTCTCGAATGTCTCGACGAGTTCGAAACGGTCCTCACGCCATTTAAAGATCTGCGATTGCGGCACGACCGTCGGTGCTTTCGGCGTGCCGGTGATAAAGCACACGCGCACCAGGTAAAGGCCCTGCTCGCCGTCGATCAGACAGAGCTCGCGCCCGCCCGCCTCGCCGAGTACCTGCACGGCCACGAACTGCGTGCCGTCGAATCGGTACAACGTGGTGTGCTCAAGCAGATTCGCGTGAAGCATCCAAAGCGCAGCGTTCGCTTCGAAAAAGCGAAATGCGCGGCCACCGTTTTCGTCGAACATCTGGAACGTTTCGAATCGCTCGCCGTTCCAGCGATAAACCGGCGAACCGCCGACATGATCCGCATACGCGAGATAGTGTTCGCCACCGAAAGAGACAAATGCGAAGTTGTAGCCCCACTGTCCGTCGAGCGTCTGAAACGGCACGAAGCGCTTGCCGTCCCATTCGAAAATGCGCGACGTGCGGGGATTTTTGGGTTCCACGCCTTCGATCACCACGCCTTGCGCCAGCGCGAGAAAATGCCGCTCGCCGAGCGAGAACGCGAACCATTGCTTCGCGGCGAAAGCCGGAAAGTGCTGCAACGGTATCCATTTCCGCTCGATTCGTTCGTACAGTGTGGCTTCGCAATCGAGTTCGTACGGGCCCTTGCCCGTTCGAATTCCAGCCGCCGCCAGAAACTGCCGTCCGCCGATCCTGAAGTAAGCGAGATCTTCGCCGCCCGGCAAAAACAGTGCTTCATGTTCGACAAAGCGGCCATCCTGCCAGCGGTAAATCGGCGCATCGGTGTCGCTGTCGCCGCCGTTCATGTACGGCGCTTCGCCGGCCACGTCGATTGCCAGTTGCGGCACGCCGACGAACGTGCCCTCGTCGTTCGTGAAGACTTCCACGGCGCGCGCGCCGCTCGTCGGTAGATGCTGCAGCGGTGTGAGCAGAGATCTGCTGCGCTCAGTGTTTGCCATTCCCTAACTCCGAACCTGTGATCGCAAAAGACGCAGGCGCGAGCGCCGCTCCACTTTCTTCGCGTGGCCGCCACATATTCGCGAGACCGATACCCAGCGCACCGCCCACCGCCAGCAGCGCGGCGACCATGAACAGCGTGTCGAACGGCAGATGCTGCGACAGCAGAATGCCGCCCACCAGCGGCCCGATGATCGAGCCGGTCCGACCTATCGCCATCGTCCAACCGATACCGGCCGCGCGAACGTCGGCGGGAAAGAGGCGGCTCGCGATCGCGGGGATCGTCAGCTGTCCGCCGACAAGACACGCGCCCACTGCGAACAGCATGGCGAACGCCACATTGCCCGCGCCGATGATGTGTCCCAGCGTGAACGTCAACAGCGCGCCGCAGAGAAACGAAATCGCCACCGGAACGAATGGTCCGCGCTTGCCGACCACGGTGG
Organism: Paraburkholderia phytofirmans; assembly: GCF_046028095.1. GTDB lineage: Bacteria > Pseudomonadota > Gammaproteobacteria > Burkholderiales > Burkholderiaceae > Paraburkholderia > Paraburkholderia phytofirmans_A. The sequence continues at coordinate 51,145 of NZ_JAQQDJ010000003.1, read as the reverse complement.
AGATCACCAGCGCGCCGGCGATCGCACCGACGTTCAGCACGACCGCGCCCAATGCGGCACGCGCCGGCGCCACGCCGTTCATGTTCAGAATGGTCGGCATGAAGCTGACGAGAAAGCCCGACAGGATCATGCTGCAGAGCACGCCGCCCCACAGCGCCAATGTCGCGGCGAGGCGGCCGCCGGCAAACAGATTGCCGAATAGCTTGCCGGGCAGGCCGGTTCGCTGTGCCGCGCTGCGCTGCCGCGCCGCGGCCAGTTCAGCGCGCGAAACGGTCTGCCGTGGAATCACCAGCAGCACCGGGATCAAAGCGATCAACGCGGAGACACCGCCCATGACGAACACGAACGGCCAGCCGAAGCGCGTCATCAACGCGGCGGTAATCGCGCCGCCCACTACCGCGCCGAGCGGAAAGCCGATGAACATCAAAATCACCAGCGACGAGCGGCGTTGTGGGGGACTGCTCTCGGCAGTGATCGCCGCCACCGGCGGAATCGCGCCCCCCATTCCGAGGCCACCGAGAAAGCGCAACGCAGCCAGCGTCGTCGCGGAAGTGGCGAACGCACAGCCGAGCGTGAAAATGCCGGTCACGCACAATGCGAGTACCAGCATGGGCCGGCGTCCGAAGCGGTCCGCCAGCGGCCCCACGATCAGCGAACCGAGCACGGTGCCGACGAAGCCAGCGCCGAATACGCGTCCCAACGACGCGTGATCGATCTGCAACGACTTCGCCAGCAGGGGCGCGACGAACGACAACATCAAAGTGTCGAAGCCGTCGATCATCGACACCGCGAAGCACACCAGCGTGATGCGCAGCACGTTGTTCGACGGCGGCCCGGCGGATTGCTCCGACCCAAAAGCGTTCATGACTGTCTCCATCCATCAAGGGCATTCGATTCAGCCAGCGCGCGTGCCCTGACGCGCCGGTCGTTTTTTTAACAGCCGGCAGGCATGCCGTTACGGCTTCACGACGTCCGGATACGACACGTTGGTGAAACCGGGAATCGCCACGTTTTGCGGCTGATTGCCGTTGTCATGAAGCTGATCGACGATGTAGTCCGCCACGCAATTCGACAGCAACTGCGCGGGATCTTCCATGATGCGGCGCAGCCGTGCGGCGGTGGCGTCGCGGTCGTCGAGAGAAGTGATGGGCGGCATGCCGTCGGCGGGCGTCGGCTCGACGCGATACGCGCGCTGCTCGGGAAACAGCAAACGCGCCACGTCGATGCTCGAACGCGTGTTGAGCCACAGGTGGCGATACGTGCGTTCGAGTTCGGCAAGCCCGGCCCCGTCGCCGACCTCGGCCACCGAGAACGACGGCGCGTGCGGTGCAACGAGAATCCGATCCGGTGGCAATACACGCTCCGACGCGCGCCACACCAAGTAGCACATATTGTTCGACGCCCACGTCGCGCCCGCCGTCGGGCGGCCGGATTGGCCGCTCACCAGCACCATCGCGCGTTGCCAGTCGATCGACTGCTCGCGCAGCCAGTTGCCGATCCGATAGGCGATGTCGAGGAACGCGAGCCCGAAGGTGGCGAACATCACGTCGTTCATCGGCACGGGCAACGCAGCGCTTAAGGGCGCGGCGAAGTACTCCGCATTCAGGCGCTCGAAACTCAGAACCTCCGGATCCTGTTCGGCTCGCGCAAGCCAGTCGATCGCCGCGCCGCAGGTGTAATCGACGAGGTTGGCGATCTTGCGCTCATGACCGCTGAAGCTCTTCACCGCAACATGATCGCGCCACAAGGCGACCGAGTTGGCCTCACGCACGGCCTGCGCGTGTTGGCGCAAGCGTGCCGCGTCGCTTTTCCACGTGTCGTCGTGCGGCGCCACTTCGCGCATTCTCGCCAGATAGGCCAACGCCAGCGGCAAATGCGACACCGCGGTCAACTCGATAAAGCCACGCGTCGATTGGCGAAAACTTTCGATCGACGGCGCCCGTCCGCCGCCCGGAAACAGCGCGATATCGCTGCCGGTCGAGACGAGCATCGCCGCGTCGTCGGCTTGCTGCGCCATCTGTTGCGTCAGATGTACGCCGATGCTCTGCGGGTCGGACGTGAAGGCACGAAACAGACCTGCAAAAGCTGCGTCGGGTTGATAGGCCATAAGCTTGCGTGCTCTCTAGTAATCGAACAGACGCGCCGGATTGTCCGACAGAATCAACTTGCGAACCTCTGCTTCGTCAGTCCATGCACCGAGCAGATTCAGCAACTCGCCGGTGTCGCGCGTCGAATCGGGAATGTGCGGCCAATCCGAGCCCCAGATCACTCTGTGCGGCGCCGCTTTGATGATCGCCTCGGCCATTGGCGCGACTGCTTCATAGCCGCGATGTTTGGCGATGCGATACGGTGCGCTGAGTTTAAGCCAGCAGTTGCCGTCTTTCAGCAAGCTCAATAAGCGGTCGAAATCGGCTTGCGTGAGACCGTCTTCTTCCAGCATGTAGCCCATGTGGTCGATAACGAAATCGCTCTGTACGTCGGCAAGAAACGGAATCAGATTGCGCACGATCCAACCCGGCGCATAGAACTGCACATGCCAGCCGAGGCTCGCGCACAAACGCGCCATACGCGTGATGTATTGCTGGATCTCCGCGGTCGGCAAGCCGGAGCGTGCGAACAGGTCGAGCCTTACCGCGCGCACACCGGAAAGATGAAAACTGTCGAGCGTCGCCGCGCTGGTGTTCTCCTCAATCATCACGACGCCGCGTGCGATCGATCCCGCCACATGCAGCGCATCGATCATGCAGCGGTTGTCGGTGCCGTAAAAACTCGGTTGCACGATTACGAAGCGCTTCAGTTGCAGCACGCTCATCATCTGCAGATAGTGCGAGAGCTTGCCGTCCGGCAGCGTGTAGTGCGGATGCTCGACCTTCGGATATTTGTCCTCGGGGCCGAACACATGCATGTGGGCGTCGCAGGCGAGCGCGGGCATGGTGAAAGACGGGCGCGAGAGCGTGTCGTAGTCGCGCATCGGCGTGGAAATCAGCGGAGTTTCTGCCATGATCTAAAAGTAGAAGTGTCGAGTTAGAGTTGACGTGCCTGCTCGGCGCGCTCGCGCAGCGCCGCGAGATAAACATCGCTGTCGATGCCGCCAAAGATGAACGGCGCCGCGCCGTCGCGGCGCAGTTCATCAAGCGCCGCGCATTCCGGCATGCCGCCGACGATCACCACCTTGCCGTGCCGCTGCGCCGCCGCGATCACCTGGCGGCACGCGGCCACCACCTCGGGATGCGCCGATTCGCCGGTGTAGCCCATATCGGCGGACAGATCGTTGCAGCCGAGCGCGAGCACGTCGACGCCTTCGATCGCCGCGATCGCGTCGGCCGCTTCCACGCCGGCGCGGCTTTCTATCAGCACTTTGAGCACGGTCGCGTCGTTCAGACGTCGATTGAGTTCGCGAGCGGGCAATTTTTCGAAGCCGACGTAGGGCAGCGTCGCCAGTTGCGAGCGCTGGCCGAGCGGCGGAAAGCGCGTCGCAATCACGGCGTCGCGCGCCTGCGCCGCCGTTTCGACGCGCGGCACGATGATGCCAAGCGCGCCGCCATCCAGCACGCGGTTGATCGTGCCGTAGTCGCGCTCCGGCACACGCACCCACGGCATCAGGCCGAGGTCGACCGCGCACGAGCAAAGTTGCGAGACGGTGTCGACCGGCAGCGAACTGTGTTCCATGTCCACCCAGATCGTGTCGTAGCCGGCGGCTTTGGCCCAACGGACGGCGTCCGTGGTGCGCGAGGCGCGAATGCCCAGCGCAATGATTTTCTGCCGCGCTCGCAGGCGCTCGACGAGTTCCGCACCGTTCATGCTGTCTCCCTTTGGTGTTGGCGTTGATGTTGGTGGAAAACAGTATCGCCCCGGAAACAGTTTTGATTTATTCTCTAAAGCAAGGTTATTGATTTACAGAGCAAATCAATGAATATCCGCCATCTGGAATTTTTCGTGGTCCTCGCCGAGGAACTGCATTTCCGCCGCAGCGCCGAGCGGCTGGGCATTACGCAGGCCCCGCTGAGTCTGGCGATTCAGGCGCTGGAGGCGGAACTGGGAGCGCGCCTGTTTCACCGCACCCGCCGCACGGTCACGCTGACCGAGGCGGGGCTGGCGCTGGTCGACGACGCGCGGGCCATCCTTGCGCGAATCGAGCATGCGAAAGAGAGTGTCTGGGAAACGGTCAGTGGCGAGGTGGGGCGTTTGCGGGTCGGCTTCACGAATGCGTCTTCGTTGTCGCCGCTCTTTCCGCGTCTGATTCACGCTTACCGCACGCAGCGGCCGAAGGTGAATATCTCGTTGCTCGAACTGTCGTCGTCGTTGCAGATCGAGGCGATCGAACAGCGTGAGCTGGATGTCGGTCTGTTGAGGTTGCCGGACGACACGCCGCGGACCGAACTCGTCTTCACGCCGTTAATGGATGAGCCGTTGCTCGTCGCCATGCATGCGGGTCATCGCCTGGCGAAAGCCGCGTCGATCAAGATCAAGGATTTGCGCGGCGAACCGTTTATCGCCTATCCGCGCGCAGCGGGTGTGGCCGTGTCGCAGCAGATACTCGCGCTGTGTGCGAAACGCGGCTTCGAGCCGCACGTGGTGCAGGAAGCGCAGCAGGCTTCGACGCTGATCGGGCTGACTGCCACGGGCCTCGGAATTGCCCTCGTGCCCGCTACGTTGCAGACCATCGCGGTGCCCGGCGTCGTGTTCAAAACGCTCGATGAGACCGACACTACGACCACGTTGTATATCGCGCACCGTTACGGCGATGCGAATGCGCGGGCCATGCAGTTTGCGGAGCTGGCGCTGGGGTTGCGCTGAGTGATCGAACCAAGGACGAACGCCGCCTCACCCCTTCCACGCCGCCCCCTCCGGAAAGTCATATTCATCGAGCGACGCCGCATGCATCTCGATGCTGTAACCCGAACGCTGCGGCGGCATATAACGGCCATTGCGGATCACGACCGGATCGACGAAATGCTCATGCAGATGATCCACGTATTCGAGCACCCGGTTTTCCAGCGACGCTGACACGCAGATATAGTCGAACAGCGAAATATGCTGGACGTACTCGCACAATCCGACACCGCCCGCATGCGGGCACACCGGCACGCCGAATTTCGCCGCCATCAGCAGAACGACGATCACCTCGTTCAAACCACCCAGCCGGCAGCTATCGACCTGACAGAAGTCGATGGCCTGCGCCTGCAGCAACTGCTTGAACATCACCCGGTTTTGACAGTGCTCGCCGGTCGCGACGCCGATCGGCCGAAGCCGTTGACGGATGGCCGCGTGGCCGAGAATGTCGTCGGGGCTCGTGGGCTCCTCGATCCACCACGGATCGAATTCCGCGAGGCGCCGCATGTTCGCGACCGCTTCGTCGACATCCCACACCTGGTTCGCGTCCATCATCAGCTTGCGGTCTTCGCCGATTTCTTCGCGCAGAATGCGGGCGCGGCGCATATCCTCGTCGAGGTTGCCGCCCACTTTCTGCTTGAAGTGCGTCCAGCCCTGCGCGACACCTTCACGCGCGAGCCGGCGGATTTTGTCGTCGTCGTAGCCGAGCCAGCCCGCGGATGTCGTATAGGCCGGATAGCCCTGCGCAAGCATTTCCTTTTCGCGTTCGCCCCGTGTCTTCGCATGACGATGCAACATCGCGATCGCTTCCTGCGGCGTGATCGCGTCGGTCACGTAGCGGAAGTCGAGGCAGCGCACGAGCTCTTCGGGGCTCATGTCGACAAGCAACTTCCACACGGGCTTGCCTTCCGCTTTGGCCCACAGATCCCAGGCCGCGTTGACGACAGCCGCCGTCGCCAGATGAATCGCGCCCTTGTCCGGGCCAATCCAGCGCAACTGGCTATCCGAGGTCAGCGCGCGCCAGAAAGCGCCCATGTTCGCGGCGATATCCTCGAGCCTTTTACCGACGATCAACGGAGCCAGCGCCTGAACCGCGGCCACGCAGATCTCGTTGCCGCGCCCAATCGTGAAGGTGAGGCCGTGGCCGGTAAGCGCGTCGGGCGAATCGGTTTCGAGCGTGACGTAGGCGGCGGAGTAATCCGGCGCGGCGTTCATCGCATCTGAGCCGTCCAATAAGCGCGAGGTGGGAAACCGAATTTCACGGACGGACAACCTGGTGATCGTGGGCATCTGAACACTCTCCTCTGCGACAGTCTTCGACTTCGTTCTAAATGCAAAGAGGGCCGTGGCATCGAACGACGCCGCGACCCTTGCCTCTCCACACGCTCAAAAGGCAGCGCTCAATCGTAGAGCACGGCTGCGATCTTTGGATCGGTCATATTCGTCTTGTCGTACCAGTAGAAGCCCGTGTCGACTTTCTTCGGCAGCTTCTCGCCCTTGAGCGCCTTCACCGCGGAGTCGACCACGCACTTGCCGATGCCAACCGGGTTCTGCGTAATGGCGCCCGCCATCAAGCCCGAGTTGATATCGTCCTTCTGCTCCTTGCCCGAGTCGTAGCCGATCAGCACCAGCTTCTTGCCCGATTCCTTGACACCGATCGCGGCGCCTTCCGCAGAGCCTTCATTCGCGCCGAAGATGCCCTTGAGATTGGGGTTCGCCTGGATCATCGTCTTGGCGATTTCCGCAGACTTCAAATGGTCGCCGCCGCCATATTGAACCGAGACGATCTTGATGTTCGGGTGCTTCGCTTTCATTTGATTGAGGAAGCCGTCGCGGCGATCGATGCCGGTGCGGCTCGTCTGGTCGTGCACGATCACGCCGACCTCGCCGGCATTGCCGATCATCTCGGCCATCTTGTCGGCAGCGAGGGCGGCCGCTGCGAGGTTATCGGTCGTGCACGTTGTCAACGGAATATCGCTGTCCACGCCGGAGTCGAAAGCGATCACGGGTATCTTGCCGGCCTGTGCCCGCTTTAACAGTGGAATGGCCGCCTTGCTATCGAGCGCGGCGATGCCGAGCGCCTGCGGCTTCTTGGCGAGCGCGGCCGAGAGCATGTCGATCTGTTTATCGACCATGGCCTCGGTTTCCGGACCCTCGAAGGTGATCCTGACGTTGTGCTCCTTCGCCGACTGTTCGGCGCCGGATTTGACGGCCTGCCAGAACTGATGCTGGAACCCCTTCGAAATAAGCGGGATGTAGGTGTCCGCATATGACACGCTCGTCCCGCCGATGAGAGCGCCAACGCCAACCACGACACCGATTAGTTTTCTTTTCAACATGGTGTTTCTCCTCCTAAGATGGGCTATCGACTTCAGCCGTTGGGGAGCTTATGGCGCTCCATTCCTTATCCTGTCCCGCGTCGCGTCAGCTTTTCTTGCGCCGCAAAATATCGCCGTAGACCGCGAGAATAATGATGAGACCGGTCACCACGATCTGCCATTCCTGCGCAACGGACATGATGCGCAGACCGTTGGTCAGCACACTCATGATGAACGCGCCGATGATCGTGCCGAGAATCGTGCCCGCGCCGCCGCTCAGCGACGTTCCGCCGATCACCACGGCCGCGATTGCTTCGAGTTCGTAACCTTGGCCCAGCGCCGGCTGCGCCGAGTTCAAACGCGAGGCGATCAATAGTCCAGCAATGCCGCAAATCGCACCGCTCAAACCGTAGATGGCGATCTTCCACCGATCGACATTTACGCCGGACAGGCGTACCGCTTCTTCGTTGCTGCCGAGCGCGAAGGTATAGCGGCCGAGCGCCGTGCGATTGAGCGTGATCGAACTCGCCACCGCCAGGAAAAACAGAATCAGGACCGCGTTCGGCACAGGCAAGCTCGGCAGCAGATCGCCGATCAGCGAATCCTGCGAGATCATGTAGAAGTTTTCGGTGTCGGTGAAATAGATCGGCTTGTCGGCCGAGACGACCAGCGACAGCCCTTTCAGCAGCATCATCATGCCGAGCGTAGCGATGAACGGCGGTATTTTCATTTTCGCCGTCAGCGTTCCCGAGACGGTCCCGCAGATCGCGCCCGTGCCGATCGCGGCAAGGACGCCGGTCCACATCGGCAAATGCCAGTAGGTCAGAAATACGCCGCAAATGACCGCCGTGAAAGTCATCAACGTGCCGACGGACAGATCGATACCGCCGGTAATGATGACGAACGTGCAGGCAATCGCGAGCACGCCGTTGACCGCCGTCGCCTGCAGAATTCCGAGCATGTTGTCCATCTGCATGAATGCGGGGGACGCGAAGCTGAAAAACACCAGCAGCAGAATGAGGCTCCCAAAAGCGAGCAGCTTTTGCAAAGCGGTCGGCGTAAACAGGCGTGCTCTGAGGCCCGAAGAGGTCTTCTTATTACCCAGCGCCGAAGTATCCGATTGCATTGTCATGAAAGACCTCTCGAGGCTTACGCCACGTTTAGGGGTTCGCGCTGCGTCGCCAGTTCCATGATGCTCTCCTGGGTCGCTCCCGACGCCGGAAGTTCGCCAGTGATGCGGCCCTCGCACATCACGACGATGCGGTCGCTCATACGCAGGATTTCCGGCAGTTCCGACGAGATCATTACGATTGCCTTGCCCTGGTCAGCGAGCGAGCGCAGAAGCTTGTAGATTTCACTTTTAGCGCCGACGTCGATGCCGCGTGTCGGCTCATCGAAGAAGAGCACGTCGCAGTCGCGCTCGAGCCATTTCGCAATGACGATCTTCTGCTGATTGCCGCCCGAGAGCAGCCGCACCTCCTGCGTCGCCGAAGGCGTGCGAATGGCGAGCAGATTGATGAAATGCGCAGCGGTCTTGCGAATCTGCGCGCGGCGCAGGAAAAAATTCAGCGACAGGAATTTGCGCAAGTTCGACATCACGATGTTCGATTCGACGCTCATGCCGGTCGCGAGGCCGAAACGCTTGCGGTCTTCCGAGAGATAGCCGATGCCGCGCGCCACCGCATCGCTCGGATTCCTGATCGATGCTTTCACGCCTTTCACGACGATCTCGCCCGACTCGATCGGATCGGCACCGAACACCGCGCGGGCGACCTCGGTGCGGCCGGCGCCCATCAAGCCCGCGAAGCCCAAAATCTCGCCCTTGCGCAGCGAGAAGCTCACGTCTCTGACCAGCGGGCCGGCATTCAGGTCGGTGACTTCGAGCGCGACCTCGCCCTGGTTGGCGATGTGCTGGGAAGGCGCTGCGTCGGTCAAGGTTCGCCCGACCATCATGCCGATGATCGCTTGCACGGTCGTGTCTTTCGCCGCGACCGTCGCCACATATTCTCCGTCGCGCAACACGGTAACGCGGTCGGCAATCTGCTTTAACTCATCCATCTTGTGCGAGATGTAGATGATTCCGACGCCCCGGTTCTTCAGCTCGCGAATGATGCGGAACAGCTCGGCGATTTCGGCGTCGTTGAGCGCCGAGGTCGGTTCGTCCATGATCAGCACGCGCGAATCGAACGACAAAGCCTTGGCGATTTCGACCATCTGCTGCCTCGCGACCGTGAGCGTGCTGACCACCGCGCGCGGGTCGAGGGTCACGTGCATGCGGGAGAGGATGTCGTGCGCTTGTGCGTTGAGTTTGTCTTCGTCGAGGAACAGGCCGAGACGTCCACGCGGCTCACGGCCGATGAACATGTTCTGCGCGACGGTCAGATGGTTCATCAGCTGGAGTTCCTGATGAATGATGCCGACGCCCACGGCCTGCGCCTCGCGCGGGCTCTGGAAATCGACCGGCTGGCCGTCATAGAGAATTTCGCCGGTATCCCGCGTGTACACGCCGGCGAGGATTTTCATCAGCGTGGACTTGCCGGCGCCGTTCTCGCCCATCAGCGCGTGGACCTCGCCCGCCATGAGTTCGAACTGGACTTCGTGAAGCGCCCTCACGCCAGGAAAGCGCTTGCTAAGCCGTTTGACGGAAATGAGCGGGGTCATGATGCGGATCGAACGACAAATCCGCGAGCGCCGCCGGCCTCATTGCGAGGAGCGGATCGAAAAAGCATGGAACGCCGCCTCGCCGGGCGCCGCCGGGTATCGCACTGCAAAGACGGACGGTGCAAAGCGCGGTTGAAATCGCAACGAGAAGCCAGACGCATTGCTGGGCCCTCAAATCGATGTGCCACGATTTTACGACGCTGGACGTCGGCGGCTCAAGCTTAGGCATTCCCTAATATCATGAGGCGAATGCGCCGCGGCGCCTGCTTCCCACTATTTGATTTGCCGCCGATTTCAGACCGATTCGTCGGCTTCGCTATCAGAACAGTTGGGCGCCGAGTTCGCGCAGGCTGTTCCATTTCACAGTGCTGACAAACGTGCGGCCCGAGGTGTCGAGCGATTCGATCATCGCCCGTTGGCCGCGCGCTTCAGCGACGACCCGCACGATGCGCGCCTGATAGCGCAGCAGCGCGCCAATCGGCGGGCACAGCGTTTCCCGGCTAATCCGCGATCGTTTCTTTTCCATACTCAATCTATATAGATGTCCAGCGAGTTGCAGGGCCGCCGACTAGCCACGGCGTCTCTGCGCGTGATGCTACCAGGTTGGCCGGCAACGGTCCAGGCCGTCGAGCGACGCACGACGAAGCTTACGTTGGTCTGAAGCCGTGCTAATTCATCGCTAATTCAAGCCCGATACGATCATCGTCATGGTAACGAAGGGGACCACCCATGGCCGACTTGCTTGAATGGCTCATAGATATGTCGGTGGCGAGCGCGAATGCCGCGGCCACCGGTTCGATCTTTCTGCTGCTGGTCGGCGTGGCCGGCGAAACGCGCCGGTATGTCGTCAAACGTCGCTCGGGTACCGGCTGCATCGGCTGGACGGCAGGTGGGCCTTGAAGTATGCCTGCAACCGGCACAGGAGGCCCGCAGCGTGAAGCGCTCGCGCGTCTTTGACTTTTCCCTGTCAGCCCGTCAATATATCTTTTCATTGTAAAAATACCGACCGCGACCGGGAACCATGAAAGAAGCAACGTCACGCCGCAAAACGTCCGCGCCGCCTAAAGCCCCAGCCCCAGCCCAAACCTCAGCCGACCACGCATCGCGCGAGAAGCCCTATCATCACGGCGCGCTGCCCCACGCGCTGCTCGAAGCAGCGGAGGTCGTGCTACGGCGAGACGGCATTCGCGGCCTGACGTTGCGCGCTATTGCACGTGAAGCCGGCGTATCGCATACGGCGCCCCAGCATCATTTCGGCGACACAGCCGGTGTGTTGAGCGAACTTGCCGCGAGCGGACACCGGCGGCTCGCCGCCACCATGGCGGAGCAGGCCGACGGCATCGAAGCGGGCCAGGTGCGGCGCAAAGCCATCGCCCGCGGCTACGTGAGCTTTGCGGTGGCCAATCCGGATTTGCTGCACCTCATGTCGCGCAACGAAATGCTAGACGCCGCGCGCCCGGCCCTCGTGCAGGCGCGGTTAGCGTCGGCGCGCGCCCTGGCCGGCGTAGTCAGCGCGCCCACAGAACGCGCGGAAGAAGACAAATCCTCTTTCGTTCGAACCACTGCGGCTCAGGCCATTGCCATGACCGCAGCCTGGGCGTACGTTCACGGGCTTGCTTTGCTTCTGATCGACGGACGCCTGAATGCGCTGGCCGCATCCGCCGACGGTATACGCAGCGCCGAGGATCTGGTGGAAGCCGCCATCGAGCACGTCCAGATCGTTCCCGCCGACCCCACAGGCAAAGGCCGAAAATGAACGGGGGGCTCGTATCGCGATGCCGGAGCGCCTTACTCACGTCAATGCCAGGATGGCACACATCCTCTCGCGGTTCGGTCACTCGCTCTTCTTATCGCCCACATACATGCTCAAATCGCTCCGCAACCAACTCGTTATTGCAATCGGCGCCGTGGTGAGCCTGTTCGCCATTCTGCAGGGCGTCAGCTCCTACCAGTTCTGCGTGGCCGGCATGAGCGCGGTACTCGACCTGCGCATGGAACAGGTTGCATCGCGTTTGCGAGTGGGCTTTGGCGACGGCATCCCCACAGTCCCGGCGCGCGGCTCGCAAGATGCGCGCGATATTTTCATCGTCATCTGGAAAGATGGCGAGAGCCAGCCAGTGCGGACCACTGAGCCTTCGTTGCTCCTGCCGCGCGATGCGGCAGCGGGCTTCACGTCGCCGGTCGTTAATGGTGAAAAGTGGCGGATCTACACGGCTCGCGACGGCGCTCAGACCGTGCAGGTCGCGCAGCGCCTTTCCGTACGTCATGAGATCGAGGAGGCCGCCGCGACCAGGACGCTATGGCCGATCGTCGTGTTCATTCCGCTCGTTTGGGCCGCGGTCATCCTTGTCGTGAACCGCTCTTTGCGGGAACTGAACAGGCTTGGCAACGAAGCTCGCGTGATCGATGTGAACCATCTGCAAGCGCTCCCCGTTGCGGGTGTGCCCACCGAATTGCTGCCGTTTATCCGCTCGATCAATCTGATGATCGAGCGGCTGGCCCGCTCCATCGAGAATGAACGCAAATTCATTTCCGATGCCGCGCACGAGTTGCGAACGCCGCTCACGGCTCTGCAATTGCAGGCCGATAATCTGCAACGCGACATCATGCCGAGCAATCAGGAACGGTTTCGCGCGCTTCAAGGCGGCATCACGCGGAGCAGCAATCTGATTTCGCAGTTGCTGCGGCTCGCGCGCGCGGACGCGCCGCCCGTCGGGCAATCGATGACACGGGCAATGGTCAGCGTCGATGTCGCGGCCGCCGTCGTCAATGCCATTTCCGATGTGCTGCCGATTGCCATGCAGCGTGGCATCGACATCGGCGCGGACGAAATGGTCAGCGCCAATGTGCGCGCAATCGAGCTCGACATCGGCACGGTGATCAAGAACCTCGTCAGCAATGCGGTTCGCTATACGCCCGACGGCGGCACAATCGACTTGTCGACCCGAGTGCACGACGGCATGGTCTCCGTCGAAGTGAAGGACACCGGTTCCGGCATCGACGAAACCCTGCTGCCCCGCGTGTTCGACCGGTTCTTTCGCGCCAATACCGACATTGAAGGCAGTGGTCTCGGACTGTCGATCGTGAAGGCGATTGTCACGCGGTACGGCGGGACGGTGACGCTGCGCAATCGTGATGATGGACAGTCCGGCATCGTGGCGACGGTCAGTTTGCCGATCGAGCCGGACGGTGCCGGTTGATGAGTTTCATATCCGGCTTTAGTGGCGCAAGTAAATCGACTTCAGACCCACGTCATAGCCCGGACGCAACAACTCGGCGGGACTTGCGCTCGCATGCGTGCCGCTGTTGCCGATAGCGGGAGCAGCATGCGTCGACATCTGCGGTGAATCGACACCGACCACTTCATAGGCCACCATCTCGACCTGCATTTCATCGATCTGCGTGACGGGTTGTGCGAACGCCGCAGTCGGCAAAGCGATCAGGCCGGCGATCAGTGTGGTGCGCAAAAACTTGTTCATGGTCATTCTCCTTCAAGGTTGCAGCTTCATTCTGGGTATGGAATACGGCTCGCGCTATCGCGAAGTTGCTGGCCGGGTTATTCGCGGCGTCGTTCCCGATTGAACGGCGGTTCGTTGCGAAGTACCCCGGCCAGCCACGAATACATATTGCGAGCCCAGAATTAGCGCTGAATGAGGGAGTTCGAATTGCCCGGTTTGCCCTTCGGCCAGCCCCGCAATGGCTTCCGCCGACGAAAATCCTATAGCCATTTGGGCACGTCGACTCGTGCGTAGCTGTGAAGATTTTCTATCAAGGCGTTTGCGTCTACATCCACGGATATCGAATGCCGATGCGCCGCCGGCAGGAATTTCGCGTCGACCATGTGGTCGATAAACCCTAAAAACGCGGCAAAAAAGCTGGCCGTGTTCAACAGACCCACGGGTTTGTCGATCTCCGAAAGTTGGTTCATCGTCCACACCTCCATCAGTTCTTCAATGGTGCCGATGCCTCCCGGCAGGGCGATGAACGCATCGGCAAGCTCGACCATTCGTTCTTTTCGACTACGCAAGCTCTGCACGATTTCGTGGTGAGTCAGACCTGAATGCGATTGCCCACGCAGATGCAGGCTTTCGGTAATCACACCATGCACGTTGCCGCCGGCAGCCAACGCGGCATCGGCGACAACGCCCATCAGACCTTTTGTCGTTCCGCCGTAGACGAGCGTTATTCGTGCTGATCCCAGAGCGCGACCGAGTGCTCGCGCACCGTCGGCGAACTCGTCGACAGCGCCGTAGTTCGATCCACAGAACACGGCAATGCTTTTGATTGAACGTATCGGCATATCGCGTGAACTCCACTATGGCGACGAAAAGAGATTGCCTGCAGATCCGAGGCCGTCCAACGCGCGGTGCTACTCTGACGCGCGAGACAGGTGATCATTCTACGAACCGCATGGTCCATCAAAAAGGTCCATGAATCGACATACAATCTGATCCATGATTCGGTTGGCTTGATGACGGTCGTTTTAAATAACGTCGAGCCGTCACTTCGGGTCATCACGGCGCAATCCTTTTCCACTGTTTTGCAGAGTTGACCCGTCCCTATGCCCCTCGCCAAAAGCAGCACTATCTCGCCGTTGGATCCGACAGCGGCCGCCCCTTTTTATCGACAGATCTACGATCGGTTTCGTGCCGCCATCGCCAGCGGCGTGTTGAAGCCAGGCGACCGGATACCCTCGGCACGCGCGCTGACCAAGGAACTCGGTCTGGCTAGAGGCACGATCGAGGCCGCTTATTCTTTGCTGGCTGCTGAGGGATATATCCAGGCACGTGGCCAGGCGGGAACCATTGTGACGCCTGACCTCAAACCGCGAACACCCGTCGCCGGTGTGACGCCACGGCCCGAAAGCAACATGGCCGCACCAAGTTTTCGTCCGGATTCGATCTGGCCGTTCCAGATGGGATTGCCCGCTCTGGATGCCTTTCCTCGAAAAATCTGGGCACGCCTGGGCGCCCGATGTATACGGGCCATGCAACCATCGGACATGGTTCATCCGTCTGTATTCGGTCTGCCGGAATTGCGCGCGGAAATCGCCGCCTATCTACAGGTGTCGCGCGGCATCAACTGTTCGCCTTCGCAGATATTCGTGACGTCGGGATATCGTCACACCATCGAGTTGATTGCTCATGCGCTGCTGAAGCCGGGCGATCGCGTTTGGCTTGAAGACCCTGGCTATCCACCTACTCGCGAACTCCTGGGGAATATGAATATCGCGGCGGTCCCGGTGCCTGTAGACCGGGACGGAATGGTCGTCGCCGATGGACTCAAGCTTGCCCCACGGGCTCGTGCGGCGGTGGTCACGCCCGCGCATCAGAGTCCGCTTTCCGTGTCTTTATCGTTGCCCCGGCGTCACGCGTTGCTGGACTGGGCCGCACGTAACAATGCGTGGATCGTCGAGGACGATTACGACGGCGAGTACCGCTATGTCAGCCGTCCTCTGCCCGCTCTAAAAAGCCTGGACCGCGATGGACGAGTGCTCTATGCGGGCACGTTCAGCAAGGTACTTTTTCCGAGTATCCGGCTTGCCTATCTTGTCGTGCCCGAAACGCAAGTCGAGAGGTTTGAGCAGATCATTCAAGCTTTTGCGGGCGGCAGCCCCGAGCTGACTCAGGCTATCGTCACGGCCTTTATCAAGGAAGGGCACTTCGCACGCCATATCCAACGGATGCGGAAGCTCTACGCAGAGCGTCGGGAGGCGACGGTCGCGGGCCTGGAAAGCGTGCTGGGAAAACACATGCGGATCGATTCGCAACCGGGGGGAATGCACTTGCTCTTGCGATTGCAAGCTCGGCGCTCGGATCGTCGGCTCGTCGCACGCATGCGGGAAGACGGGCTGTACGCGGAAGCATTGACCGACTGGACGATGGGTCGCGATGCAACGTCGGCCTTGCTTTTGAGTTTCACCAACATCGATGCGCAGAGTACGGCCGAGAAACTCGGCAAGCGCATTTTAAAGCTGATTTAACGGCGACGGGAGCCGTCAGGCGCGCAATCATGGACTAGTACGCAAGCCCGATCATGGTTCTTCTCGCATAGGCCAAGATGCATCACGATGGAGTCTCTCAATCATCAAACAAAGGGATTCGTCATGAGCCACCGTATCGACTACGCCAAAGCTTCGCCTGAAGGTTACAAGGCCTTTGGGGCAGTGTACGTCACGCTTCAAAAGTCTGGCCTTTCAAAAGAACTCGTCGATCTCGTGTATCTACGTGTTTCGCAGATCAACGGTTGCGCATATTGCATCGATATGCCTACTCGCGACCTGCTCAAGTTCGGCGTGACGGTCGACAAGCTCGTACTCGTGCCCGTGTGGCGTGATTCGGGTGAAGTCTTCAGTACCCGCGAACGGGTCGCGTTGGCCTGGGCGGAAACCGTGACACGTGTGGCCGAAACCCACGTTCCCGACGCGGACTATGAAGCCGCGGCCGCGGAATTCAGCGACAAGGAACTCGCGGATCTGACTTACGCAATCGGCTTGATGAACGCCTTCAATCGATTGGGGATCACGTTCCGCACGCCGCCTGCCGCAGCTTCGAAAGCTTGAGCCCTGCAAGCGGACGCTTTACCCATGGAAATGTCTATTCGGTAGCGTTCACTTCTTCTTCAAGCGGTGGCCAGGGTTGAAGCTTTCCGGTCCATATTTGCGGCAGCGGATCGAGCCGGATGTCGCTTCACTGCGCTGGCCGAAACTTCTGGCGATTCAACGAACGGATTTGTCATCCATGTCATGGATATTGCTCAGTATCGCAGGCGTTCTTGAGATCGCATTCGCTTTTGGCATGAAGTGGTCTGACGGCTTCACGCGATTGACACCCGCACTGTTCACGGTCGCCACCGGCCTGTCGAGTGTCTTTCTTCTTTCCATCTCGCTTCGTACGCTGCCAGTGGGCACCGGCTACGCGGTGTGGACCGGCATCGGAGCGGCGGGCACCGCGATACTGGGAATGATCGTGCTAGGCGACTCTGCTGCGCCGATGAGGGTGCTTTGCATTGTGCTTATTCTTGCAGGCGTTATCGGACTCAAGCTGGTGTCCGGAAACTGAAGAGAGCGCCGGTGGTCGAGTGAGCGCCGGCGTATCGCACCACTCTGGAAATATTGGCAACCCGGAATGTTTGGGAAGTCGTTTATCGGCGTCGAGCAGGCGCTCAGACGCCGACGGGCGAGTGACAGCTTCGGTCGATGATGAAGCCGGGTGACGTATTTACCTTCCCCATGCTCCGCGACAACTCGGGCGACAGGCCACTCGAGCCATCACTTCGGCAACAGCCCCTTAGCCTGGTCGAGCATTTTGTCGACCGCCTTACTGAAGCCGCCGGCCTGATCATCGCTTTTCTTTTGTGCGGGCGCCTGCGAAGCGGCGACGCAGGCAGCGCGCATTTCCGGATGTTCTGTCCAGCATGTGTTGGCCAACTGCTTCGCGCGATTGATATCGCCATGCTCGCGATACCACGAGATCACATTGGGCCATGTCACCGACGTCCGGCCGAAGTAATCGAACTGCTGCAACAGGAACGCTTCACCTTGCTTCGGGTCTTTCTGTCCGATGCGGTTGGCAAGATTGGTTTGCACCGCCCATGAACGGTCGCGTGAAGCCAGATTGCGCCGCAGCACCTGCGCCTGCGTATCCGGCGGCGCCGACCGTGACAGCGTCATCATATTCGACAACAGAAACACGGGATAAGCGTGGTCCGCTGTCGGGCCTGATGCGACCGTCAACGCCACTTGCAGCGCTTGCGAGTAGTTGCCTGTGGCTTGCAGATCCTGCATGTCGGAAATGGATTTGTAGTGGGCCAGAATGAGCGGAGTAGAGCCGCGCTTGCGGGCGGCGTTCCACGGCTCGGTCCGTGCATCGGGCAGTTTGTCGCCAAGCATCGGGCGCACGAGTGCGGTCAGGTTATCCTCGCGAGCGGCCGGATCGCCGTGATCGTCATGCAAAGTTTCGAGTTGCGCCGAGATCTGATCGTCGATTACCGCACGGGCATCGAAGAGATTTTCCGCGACGCTCGCCTGCGCGCCCGCACGCGCGGACGTGTACTGTGAGACCGCGTCGCGCAGTTCGCCTATGCTGGTGAGCTGATTCACCGTTTGCGCTGCGCCGCCGCCGACGGCCGGCGCGATCGGCTGAGTACGCGCCTGCGCCGCGGCCTGCTGTCCGGCCTTCTCCCGCCCTGCTTGCAGTTGCTTCTCACGCAGTTTTTGACGTCGTGCTTTGGCATCCTGATCGTACGCGATGACGCGTTCGAAGAAAGCCTTGAAACCGTCCACGTAGGAATAGCCGCAACGCAGACTGATCGTCGCGCCGAACCGGTCCGCTTGTTCTTCGACGCTGCGTTGCCAGGCAGGGAACAGCACGCGTGTGCCGAGCGTCTGCACAACGGCGATATTGTCCACTCCGGTCCACGTGGTTGATGTCGGCGATTTGTTCGTCACTGTCCAGGCGAGCGACACGATGGCAAGCGACGTATCGCCAGCCGTGCGCGCGTCAAAAATCGCGTGATGGTTGAGGTAGATATGGCCGAACTCGTGAGAAAGGATCGCAAATATCTCGTCCTCCGATTCGGCTGACTGCAACCAACCGATCGACACGAAGATATTGCCGCCCGCACTTGAATTCGCGTTGAGTCCGGTCTCAGAGATGATATGCACGGAGCCCGGATAGTTCGGCGTCGCCGCGGTTTTCTTGATCGTCGCGAGCAGGCCGTTGAGGTAGGCCTCCATCTCGGGCATGGGGACGAGACCCCAGCCGTCGGCTCGCGCGTTCATCAGGTCGAGTTTGATGTCGGGCCAATCGCGCGCGGGTGGCGGCGGAATGGAGCCGACGGTGTCGAGGGTTGGTCCTTTCGCAGAACTGCCGCCGATGTTCAGGTTCGATAGAGCGCTTGGCATTTTGACGTCCGCGCATGCGCCGAGTAGAAGGCTTGCGCATGCGCCGCAGAAGTATCGGCGTCCGGTGGGCATGATTATTTGCACCGGTTAGTGGCGGCGCCAAGCGTGGCGGCGGATTGAACGCCGGCGGACTCGCTGCATTGCGCCTGGGCTTTGCGACTCACCTTGACATCCATGCCGTTCACCCAATAGGGCCGGCCATTGACTGTCACAGGATAGAACTGATTGTGCGAAGGGCCTGTCGCGTGAAGAGGCAGACTCGGGGCATCCATTGCACTTTCCTTGTCTCCCGGCGCGTTGTACAGCTTCACCGTCGCGCCAGGTTGCGGCGCATAGATATAAGGCTGTTCGTCGGCAGCGGCAACATTGCCGAGGGTTAGCGCGATCACCGAGAGCGACGCTGCGGCGAGGGAAGCGTGTCTGAGCAGCGGCTTGGTATCTCGAACTTTATTCACGATCAATCCTCCTTGCTGTCGGTGATCCAATTGAACAGGTGCTCGCTCCACTCGAGCCATTCGACTGCGATAGTGCAGGCGAGGACATGCGAAATCAGAAGGAATGGGACTAGCATCCAGTTGCCGAGCAGGATCATCACGACGCCAAATGCCACGAGTACGATAAAGCTGGTAACGAACAACGTGATATTGAAAGCAGCGGTCGCGCCCTTTGCGGCCCACCAGTGCAAGTGGAGAGGTTTCCTCCAATGCGTGCGCTCGCGATGGAACCTGGCGAACTTCTTTCTGGCCTCTTTCTTGAGAAGCACGGTGAAGAAGATCAGCCCGAAGCCAATCGCACCCAATAACAATAGCCTGCCCCACCGATTTGCGGACGTGTGGGAATCAAGCTCCCAGGCTTCGACGTTCTCCAGTTTTTCGCCACGGCTCAACAGATTGTCCAGAGCGACAGCGTGCAGAAACACACCCGGTATGCGGTCCTGGAGAGGCGAGAGGATGAGGTCGTTCGAATAGGCGAACGACGTGCCGATCATCACGAAGTGATTGCTGAACGCCTTGCCCAGATCTTCGGGGCTCATCCGCTCAAGCTGGCTTGCGTGGATGGTTCGATAGTGCACGCACAGCGGCCTGCTTGTCGGACGGAAAAGCGCGCGTGCCTCGGCACGCTTTAGCAGGGTCGACAGTTGGCCGCTTGACGTGCAGTACATCTCGTCATCGTCGTCGCCGAGATCCGCTCGCAGGATGCGCGGCATATGGTGACGTGCCTCGCTCTCTTCATCCGCGGGTTCCTGCCAAAGCAGGCCATCCGCTGCTGTATCGAGCGGCCACGTGATCGACATGGATTTTGTCTCGTTGCAGGGCACTGTGAGTTTCTTGTCCTTGTCATACATCTCGCTGAAGATTGCGAAAGCTGCACTCGCCGTGCATTGGCGTTTCGATTGCTCTGGAAGATCCGGCACGGCCGCACTGGCAGAAACGGGGTGCGTCGTTTCGGTATCGCCCGGTTCCTTGCCGGCGTAGACAAGCGGATACGTCCATGCGAGCCGGTCTACCGAATGGGCCGAAAATTCAACGCCAACGCGCCGCAAAGACTTCAACTCGCTATCGCTATCGAGGGCGGCGTTCGTAACCAATGTGTTGTCTGGCTCCCGGCGTGCAGCCAGAAACACAGGTATTTTGTTCGATGTCAGACCGGTGAGTGCCTGCCTGAAATCGCCAAAATCATCAATGTCGTTGGTGCAATAACAAGCCTTGGTTTTCTCGACACCGCTAAACCCGGCGGCCTTGCCGCCACCGTCGCAGTCCTTGTTCCGTGGTTGGGAAAGAATCACATCGATGAACAGACCTGTCGGCCGATACTCGTTCAGATAGCCCAAAAGCCAACTGTAGAAAGGGTAACGAGCCGGCCAGCCTTCGCCACGCGCCCTTAGCGCCTCGCGATCGATCGCCAGCACGGTGATCTCGCGCTGTTTCCACTGAACCGGATCTTTCGCGGCCGCTTTCCCGCGCGCGGTGTCGAACAGATAGCCTGAAAACGGCGCGGCGTAGCGTGCCATGGTCTGAGCACCCATTTCTTCGGTAAAGCGTGTCGGCACCACGACGGCAAGCACGAGACCTAACAGCACGGACAAAGCAGCCCTACCGAGCAAATGCAACCACTCGATCCCTTCGACTTTTTCACCTTGCGGACCACGTTTTTTCTTGTGCGTCGTCATCGCCCGGCCCGAGGTGTCATTGGAACGGATCAACAGAAAGGAGTCTAGAAAATCATCGACCTTTGCGTGCGCTTATTTTTCACCGGGTAAACACGAGCGCGATATCGATCCGCTACGTTTTGATCTGGATGACTAATATTTTGCCATTCAGAATCAATCGTTCTAAAAAGCTCGACTCTGGAAACTTCAGACGATAGTTAGCAATTTGCCGCCATGTTCATGCCGGTTGGACGTGAACATGGCGAAGGCGGCACACGGCTTTTCAATCCGAACGGATCGACTCATGGGGGGAGGTGGGGAGATGGCGGATAACGACTATTTACTAGCCGCAATCCGCTCTTTCTCTGTGAACGACCATTAGGTAAATGCAATGCAACATACGTAAAGACTTTCCGTATGCTTCACACCGCAACACACCGTCAGGGCAATGTAATCGGCACAGGCCGCGTCAACAGATCAACATAAAGACCAAAAAACCGGTTGTTATCAAACTGCGTGACATAAGTGATCTTCTGCGGCGAAGCCCCCGCTGCCGGCTGATCCGGATAAACCATCACATGTCCCTGATCTTCACCGCTCGTAGTATCGATATCCAGATACGCACTCTTCGTCTGCGTAGCGTAAGTAGGATCGAGGAAATACGCGATCGTCAACGTATCAAACAAATCCGTATTACTAGCAAACGCCCCGGCATTGGCAATCCCATACGCCCTCGTTACCGCAGTCTGCTTGCTCGGATTATTGACGATCTGGTCATACACACTTTGAGTCAGCGGCACCGTGTTTGTCACGTCGAGCGGAATCACGGCTTGTGGAATCGAAGTCTGCAACACAGTACGCACAGCCAGCGGATCGAACCACCAGTTAAGCTCGCCCACGGCGTTCGCATTGCCCGGCACCGCCATCGCGCCGCCCATGTAGACAATCCGCTTGATCAGCGGCACGATCTCCGGCGCCTTCCGGATCGCCGTGGCAAGGTTGGTGGGCGGCCCGAACTCGAGAATAGTGACCTGGTTCGGATAGCGCTTGATGGTCTGAATCATGAAATCCGCCGCGCCCTGCGCCTGCAGTTTCGTCGATACCGCGAACCCGTCCGGCGGCGCAACGAGTTGAGACTGCTGAGTCGGTTCAGGCCGGCTCCACGCGCCGAAGTAGCCGTTCGGATTGGCCGCCTGCTGCGCGCGAATACTCGCTACGTCGTATTGCAACGGATAGTCGGCGCCGCCGTACACACCCACCACGTTCTGCACACCCATGCGCTCCACAGCTTTGAGCGCATCCGACTCTTCCTGCAGCAACCAGTCGTTGCCGGTAACGACGGTGAGTCCGAGCAGATTGACCTTGCCCTGACCCATCAACTGCGTAGTCATGGCGAAAAGCTGCCCGTCGTCGCCCATCGTGTTGAAGTCTGAATCGATGATGACCTTCGGCGCATTGGCGAGAGGATCAGTGGTCGATATGCTGCCACCGCACGCAGCGAGTCCCAACGACATCATCAGTATGCCTACACATTGTGATTTCATGTTTCGTCCATTCGAGAGCGTGATTAACAAGGGAACACCATCGTGAGATGGTGCCGATAAATCAACGTCGAGCCACCGAAAGTGGCAATACGGACCGCCTCATGTCACAACCGGCATCCGTGTCAGGCTGCGCTATCGACTTCCGCGCGTGTCGGTATCGAAGGCTGCGCGCCGGCGCGCGTTACTGAAATCGACGCCGCGCGTTGCGCGAGGCTGATCGCGCCTTCCAGCGGCTGCCGTGAAGCGAGTTGCGCGGCGAAGACGCCGATAAAAGTGTCGCCGGCCGCAGTCGTGTCGACCGCTTGTACTTGCGGCGCGGGGAAATGCATGCCCTCGCCGCCTTCCACCAGCAGATAAGCGCCCTGCGCGCCGAGCGTGACGATCACATTGCGCGCGCCGCCCTGTTGCAATTCCGTCGCCGCGCGCCGCGCGCCGCTTTGCGATTCGACCGGCAGGCCGGCCAGAATGGCGGCCTCGACCTCGTTCGGCACGAGGTAGTCGACCAGCGGCAGCCATTCCGCAGGCAACGGCCCTGTGGCCGGCGCCGGGTTCAACACGGTGATCTTGCCGAGCCGGCGAGCGAGCGCGAGCGTCGCGTGAACGGAATCCCACGGCGTTTCCAGTTGGCACACCACGACGTCGCAAGCCTTGATAGCCGCTTCATGGCGAGCTACGCTCTCCGGCGTGAGTTCGCCGTTGCTGCCGGCAACCACGACGATCGTGTTCTGCCCATCGTCGGACACCGTCACCATGGCGACACCGGTCGGCTGGCCCGGATGAACCTCGACGCCGCTACAGTCGATCCCTTCCGCTTCCAGATCCTTGACACGCTGCGCGCCGTTCGCGTCTTTGCCGACGCATCCGACCATCGCCACCTGTGCGCCGATGCGCGCGGCGGCGACAGCCTGGTTCCCGCCCTTGCCGCCCGCGACCTGCGAGAATTCATGTCCGCCAATCGTCTCGCCGGGACGCGGCAGATGCGGCGCGCGCGCGACGAGATCCGTATTGATGCTGCCCACTACCAGCACCCGGCCTTGCTTCGTTTCTTTTGACACTTTCATTTTCTCCTGTCGACCAGAGTTAGTGCTTTAGCACTTACTCTGGTCCCATGCAAAGCGGTCGACCAGAGTTGGCGCTTTAGCGCTTACTCCAATCCCATGCAAAGCTGCTGACCATCCACGAAACGGTCCCAATTACCCGGCGCGACGCCGGCTTCGATAAGTATCCAGCACGACAGCCACGACAATCACAGCTCCCGTAATGATGCGTTTGGTCGGCTCCGTCGCGCCGATCTGCGCGAGACCCGCGGCCAGCACCGAAATGATCAACACGCCGAAGAACGTGCTCGTCACCGAACCACGTCCGCCCATCAAACTCGTTCCGCCGATCACCACCGCCGCGATCACCTGCAATTCGATACCTTGCCCGGCATTCGGGTCCGCAGCCTCGAGCCGCGAAATCTGGAACAGCGAAGCCAGGCCGGCCAGCAAACCCATCATCGCGAACACGGCGATTTTGTAGGGGCGCGGATTAACACCCGCGAGCCGCACCGCTTCCTCATTCGTGCCGATGCCGACCAGATATCGGCCGAAAACCGTACGCGTCAACACGAACTGCGCGGCGACCATCACCACAATTGCAATGATGAACGCCGGCGAGATGCCGAACGCGACCGGATTAGAAAGGAAATCGAAGGCATCGCCGATATAGGCCGTGCGCGAGTTGGTCAGCTGATACGCGAGACCACGTGCCGCTTCCAGCACGCCGAGCGACACGATGAACGACGGAATCCGCCACGCCACGGTGATCGCGCCGGTCACGCAGCCGGTCAGCGTCGCGCCGGCCATGCCGAGCAAGGCCGCGGGCAGCGCCGGCCAATGCCACTGCAAGGCCGCGACGCTCGTGAGCGCCGCGCCGAGCGCCAGCACCGAGCCGACCGACAGATCGATGCCGGCAATGATCAGCACGAACGTCATGCCGATCGACATCACGACGAGATCAGGGATCTGGTTGGCGATCGTGCTGAATGTGTCGTAAGTCAGGAAATGCGAACTCAACAACGAGAACAAAACGATCATGCCAAGGAGCGCGCCGAGCAATCCAAGGTAGTTCGACAATCCGAGTCGCGTGCCGAGCGGCTTCGCGTTTTTGGGCGGTTCGTTCTGCAGCGTAGGCAGGCTGGTTTCCACGGTCATGCTCAATACTCCACTAATTTACTTTCGTCGGGCGCCTTCGCGTCGGGTTCGATCGGCTCGTGCAGCATGTCATCGCGTTTCGCGTAGCCTGCGAATGCCGCCGCCAGCAGCGCGTCCTGAGTCCAGCTGCCGCGCTCGAACAGGCCCGTCATACGTCCCGCCGACATCACCGCGATCCGGTCGCAAATCGCCATCAATTCGCGCAGATCGCTCGATACCACCACCAGCGCGCGGCCTTCGCGAGCCAGCGCGCCCATCAAGGCATAAATGTCGAACTTCGCGCCGACGTCGATGCCGCGCGTCGGCTCATCGAACAGCAACACGGTGCAATCGCGCGCCAGCCACCGGCCGATCACCACCTTTTGTTGATTGCCGCCCGACAACTCGGACATCGGCTGCGACGGCCCGGAACTGCGAATGCGCATTGCGTCGATCTGCTGGTGCGCCAAAGCCGCTTCACGACGGCCGTCCACCACGCCCTTGCTCGACACCGAACGCAAGTGGCCCAGCGAGATGTTGGCGGCGATCGGCTGGGTCAGCAAAAGACCCTCGCCTTTGCGATCTTCCGTGATCAGCGCGATGCCGTGCTTCACGGCGTCCGACGGCGAGGCGATCGTCACGGGCTCAAGCGCGCCGCCTTCCCTCCCGATCGACACAGTGCCGACGTCCGCGCGGTCCGCGCCATAGATGAGCCGCATCAACTCCGTGCGCCCGGCGCCGATTAGTCCGCTGATGCCGAAAATCTCGCCGGCCTTGACCTCGAAGGACACGTCGCGCACCACCGGATCGCGCGTCATGCCGTCGACCTTGAAGGCCACCTCGCCGATACGCCGTTCGCCGAGATCGATCCGGTCGCCGATATCGCGGCCTACCATCAGGGTCACGAGACGGTCGGTGGTGAGGTTGGCCATCTCGTCGACATGCACGAGCCGGCCGTCGCGCAACACGGCAGCGCGCCTCGCGATACGCTTCAACTCTTCCAGCCGGTGCGAGATGTACACGAGCGCGACGCCGCGCGCCTTTAACCGCTCGACCTGCTCGAACAGCAGATCCACTTCGCGGGCGGTCAGCATCGCGGTGGGTTCGTCGAGAATCAGCACGCGGCAGTCGCCGATCAGATTGCGCGCAATCTCGACCATCTGTTGATGCCCGATACCCAGCGTGCCGACCAGCGTGTCGGGATCGATCGCGTCGAGGCCGACTTGCGCCATGGCGTGCCGCGCGTCCTCGCGCAGTTTGGCGCGGTCGATCCAACCGAATATGCCGCGCTGCGGCAAACGGTTCAGAAACAGGTTTTCCGCCACCGAGAGCGTGGGCAGCAGGTTCAGCTCCTGCATGACCATGCGCACGCCGAGCGCCTCGGCGTCCTTGCGGCTGGCTGGCGTATAGGCCGCGCCGGCGAGAGTCATCGAACCGGTAGTCGGCGTGACGAGGCCACCGATAATCTTGGACAAGGTGCTCTTGCCCGCACCGTTTTCGCCGGTCAGCGCCAGCACTTCGCCCGCGCGCAAGTCCAGCGAGACGTCGGCGAGCACGGGCTCGGCATAGGTCTTGCCGATACCGTGCACGCGCAGCACGGGCGCGGCGTCGGCAAGGGATGAGATGGGAGTGGACATCAGATTGATTCAGGCTGGACAGAAATCAGTCGGCGTGGCCCCTTGCGGAGCGGGCCACACCTTGCACCCGTCTTACTTGGTGACCAGATCGACCGGCGTTTCGACAACGCCGGACAATTCAGACTGCTTCTTGTGTTCGGAAAGCGCCTTCAAAGCCGTGTCGATGCCGAACACGGCCTGCTTGGCTGCGTATTGATTGGCGGTGGCGAGCACGCGGCCGTCTTTGAGCATCGGCTTGATTGCGTTGATGTCGTCATAGCCGACCACCTGCACCTTGCCGGCCTTACCGGCCGCGCGCACGGCCGACACGGCGCCGATCGCCATGTTGTCGTTGCCGCACAGCAGAGCCTTGACGTCCGGATTCGCGTTGAGGATCTGGCTCGCGACGGCGTTGCCCTTGTCGATTTCCCACTCGCCCGATTGCTGTGCGACGACCTTCATGCCGCCCGCCTGCATGGCCTGCTTGAAGCCGGCCGTGCGTTGCTGCGCGTTGGTCGTGGTCGTGACACCTTCAATAATGCCGACGTTGTCGCCCGACTTCAGATGCTTGGCCAGGTAGTCACCGACCTTCTGCGCGCCCTTCGCGTTATCCGGCCCGACGAACGGGATGTTCAGGTCTTTCGACTTGAGAACGTCGTTGTCCAGCTTGTTGTCGATATTGACCACGATGATGCCGGCATCGACCGCTTTCTTCAGGACCGGCACCAGCGCCTTGGAGTCAGCCGGCGCGATCACCAGCGCGTCGACCTTCGAGACGATCATCTGCTCGACGATGCGGATCTGGTTCGCGGTGTCCGTTTCGTCCTTGATGCCGTTGGTGACGAGGTCGAACTTCGCCGGATTCTGCTTCTGATAATCCTTGGCGCCCGTTTCCATGGTCAGGAAGAACTCGTTTGCCAGCGACTTCATGACAAGCGCGACTTTCGGTTTATGGGCGGCCTGGGCGAAGGCTGCCGGCATCGGCAAAATCGACACAGCGAGGAAAGCTGCGCCGGCTGCGATGGCGCGACGGCGCGCCGGTAGGAAATGGCGAATCATTGATGTCTCCGTATCGCTCGTTCGGTCTACTGAGAGCCGTTGAGTCGTGTGATGGGTAGGAACGCCGCACTTGCCGCGACTGGCTGAACCATCAGGGTCGTCCCGTATGCTGGGCAAGTATGGCCAGCTCCAATCCTATCTCCGCGAACTGCGTTATGCTATGTCAAATTTCAAAACCTATCGTTTCAAAAATGGAACACGTCGATTGGGACGACCTGCGGATTCTGGTGGCGATCGCCCGCGAAGGCACCATGCGATCGGCCGCCGCGGCGTGCGACCTGAGCGCGCCGACCCTGTCGCGCCGCCTGACCGAGCTCGAGCGGCGGCTGGGCGAACCTTTGATCGACCGGGTACCGTCGGGCTGTACCGTGACGGCGTTCGGCGCCAAGGTGCTGGCCTGGGCGGAGCAGATGGAGGACCTGGCGCACCAGATCGAACGCGCCGCTGACGTGAACGGCGGCGCGCCCGCGCATGGCACGGTGCGGATCAACGCCGTCGAATGGCCGTCGTACATTCTGCTGAAACTGCTCGGCTCGTTTCAGGACCGGCTGCCCGGGCTCGCAATCGAAGTGCTGACTTCGCGGCGTCCCTATAGCCTTGCGCGGCGCGAGGCGGACATCGCGCTGTGGTCCGAGTGCCCCGAAGAGGGCGACCTGTACGTCCGCCGGATCGGCAGGATCCGCTTCGGGCTGTTCGGCTCGCGCGACTACTATCTGCGCCACAAGGCCGCGATCGTGAAGAAGGAGTGGGACAAGCTTTCGTTCGTCGGCTACGACGACCGTCAGCCCGATCACCCTGCGACGCAATGGCTGAAGGCGCTGCCCGGCGCGCCGGCGCCGTCGCTGCGCAGCAGCTACGGCATGGGCGTGTTCGACGGCGTGCTGGGCGGCTCCGGGCTCGGCATACTCGCCCAGCTAGCCGGTGACACGACGAGCGACCTCGTCTGCGTGGAGAAGCACATCAAGGCACTCGATCAGGACGTGTGGATGGTGCTGCATCCGGCTCTGCGCGACAGTGAGCGAATCCGGACCGTGGCGAACCTGATTGCCGAGATCTTCCGCTGACGTCACCTGACGAACGAACGCTAGCGTAACGGCCGATTACGGCTCACCTGCGCAAAACTGAGCGCGATCGCGCCTCGCGAAGAGGCGCCGCGTGGCTCGAATTCCGCCGCACGATGGTCGCCGGATCGGGTCAGTAAGCCGTAGAGTTCCGGGCGGCGCGCCGTCAGCCATTGCTGCCCTGCACTTCCATGGATCAGGCCTCTGTCCAGATCGGCGGAAACAAGTGCGTCTCGCGCGCGGCTCGCGGCGAGCACGTGGCCGCATGGATCGACGATCATCGCTGCCCCGCTCGACCGTTCTGAGCCGCCGGTCTCCACGCCTTCGCTGAAGACAATGAACATGCCGTTGTCACCGGCCCGCGCCGACAGCAAGCGGCGCAGCGATTGCCCCATCGAACCCGCTTGCCTTTGGCGATCGTCAGTCCGGTTCGCGCCGTCGCTGCAATGCGGCGCGATCAGCAGTGTCGCGCCCATGAGCGCCGTCATCCTCATGTTCTCGACCAGATAGTTGTCGCCGCCGATGAGGATGCCCACGCGAACGCCCCACGCCGTATCGAACACGGTGAACCGGTCGCCGCTGCTGATCCGCTTATGCCCGAACGCATGCAGCTTGCGGTGACAATGGCGCACGCCACCTGGCAGGCACACCACGTAGCTGTTGAACAAACGTCCATCGGCTGCGCGCTCCAGGAAGCCGACGCCAGCCGCCACGCCGGAGCCTTCGACCGCATCGGCCACCGCGCGGATCGACGGTCCGTCGAGCGGCTCGGCAAGCGCATCGAGCTCGGCGCGATGAAGCTTCGTCGTGCTTCCGTAGCCGCCGATACAACTCTCCGGAAATACCACCAGCCCGATGTCTTTCTCAGCCGCAAGCGCCAGGCAATCTGCAATGCGCGCGACGTTATGCGCCACGTCGCCGGGACGTGAAACGAGCGACGTAGCCGCAACGCGAAGCGATGGAACAGTGGAGGCGAACATCTTCACGACCGGATGAATAGAACGCCACCATTGGACCGCTCCCCCATCCATAAGTAAAATGAAAAATTCTATGTATTCAATCACTTGCCGGAATGGAACTCAAACTCCTGCGCGCCTTTCTGACCGTCGCTGAACTCCGCCACTTCGGGCACGCCGCCGAAGCGCTTTATGTCAGCCAGCCCGCTCTGAGCAAGCAGATCGTGGCGTTGGAAGCGAGCCTTGGCGCGAGGCTGTTCGAGCGCGGCCGGCACGGCGCGGAACTGACGATCTTCGGCGAAGGATTTCTTGCCGACGCCGAGGCGCTGGTCCGCGACGCGGACAATATCCTCGCGCGTGCGCGCGAGGCGAGCAGCGGCACGCGCGGCTATCTGCGCGTCGGCCTCGGACTGTCGACGTTGACCGAAGCGCCGCAACTGATCGCCCAATTCCGCAAGCTCCATCCGAATGTCAGCGTCACGCTCAACGATCTGTCTTCCGCGGAGCAATCGCGGCGGCTTCTCGGCGGCAAGCTCGACGTCGGCTTCCTGCGCTTGCCCGCGGACGCCGGCCTGTCCACCTTGCCGATACTCGACGAGGCCCTGGCATTAGCGATACCGCAGTACGCGCGCTGGAAACGCGTTCCGTCGAATCTGCAGGAATTGAACGAGCTTGGCTTCATCGCCCTGTCACGCGGACGCGGCCCGGGCCTCGCGGCACAAATCGATCACTGGTGCGGTGAACATGGCTTCGTGCCCAAAGTGATCCAGCAAGCCGACGATATTCAATCGGTTCTCGCCGGCGTGGCGGCGGGCGTGGGCGCAGCGTTTCTGCCGTCACGCGCGCAATACCTGCTACGCGACGCCAGGGTGCTGCCGTTGCGCGATGCCGCCGCACGTTGGCGGGTGGCGCTGGCGTGGCAGACCACGCGCGACGATCCCGTGGTGGCGAATTTCGTCGCGTTCGTTCGCGCGGCGAAGAAGTCGCTGCGTGCCGGGTCCACTGCGCCGGGCTGATAGATAACGCGTCGTCGGACTTGCCCGGCTGGCGACGCCTTCGCCGAACGTCGCGCGGGGAAGTCACCGAGCTGCCTCGTCATTGCGAGCCGAACGGCGCGCTGAGGCCGGCGAGCGGAGAAGCCCGTCCGAACATACGTATGTCGCACACAACGACAACGATTTCGCGGATGATGGGACCCGCCACAACCCGCTCCATCAGACGCACTACGTCCACCACGCCGGCGATCCGCGTCCAGCGGACACCGGAACCGACATCCCGGTCGCGAACCTCGAGGTCGCATAACCAGCACGGGCAGCTCAGGCTCGTCCGTTTTCAGGAGATACGCCATGTCCCGCACCGTCGCCGAAAAGCGCGCCGCGTTCAAAGCCCTGCACACGTCCGGTTGTTTCGTCCTGCCCAACCCGTGGGATGCGGGCAGCGCGCGCTATCTGCAAACGCTCGGCTTCCAGGCGCTCGCCACGACCAGTTCCGGCTTTGCCTGGTCCACCGGACACGCCGACAACAGCTTGCCGCGCGACGCGATCCTCACGCATCTGCGCAAGATCGTCGAAGCGACCGACTTGCCCGTCAACGCGGACTTCGAAAACGGCTTCGGCAGCACGCCGAACGAGGTCGCGGAAAGTGTCAGGCTCGCCATCGAAACCGGCGTGGCCGGCCTGTCGATCGAAGACTCCACCGGCGACGCCGCCGCGCCGCTTTTCTCCATCGAGGTTGCCGTCGAGCGAATCAGCGCCGCGCGCCGCGCCATCGACGAAAACGGCGGCGATACGCTGCTGGTCGGCCGGGCGGAAAACTTCTTCGCCGGCTCGCCCGATCTCGACGACGCGATCGCGCGACTCAAGGCCTATTCGGAGGCCGGCGCCGACTGTCTGTATGCACCGGGCATTCAGACGCGCGAACAGATCGAGGCGGTGGTCGCCGCCGTGGCGCCGAAGCCCGTCAATCTGCTGATCGGATCGACGTCGGCGTTCACGCTGCAGGACGTGGCCGCGCTCGGCGTGCGGCGCATCAGCGTCGGCGGCGCGCTGGCCCGCGCGGCGTGGGGCGGTTTCATGCAGGCGGCGCAGTCGCTCGCCCAAGGCCGCTTCGACGGCTTTGCGGGCGCGGCGCCGGGCTCGCAACTCAACGAGCTGTTTGAGAACCGCGGGTGAGTTGAGGTGTCGCGAGGTGGACGAGGCGAGGGATCGACAGCGCCTCAGTCCGAATCCGGTTGCGGCACCGCCATCGTTCGCTGACGCACGTACGCAGTTCGCGTAGTCGTGAGAGACTGATGTCTAGCGTGCGTTCAGCCTGCCGACGCCCGCAGTTGGGGCACGTCAGCCATGGAATCTCGTCCTTTCAGAGTGCTTGCCGCACTCCTCGTCTCAAGCGTCGGCTTCTGCCCGGCGGTATCGCATGCCTACGCGCTCGACGCACAGTTCGACTGTCAGGCGCGTCCCCACGCGTTCATCACCCAACTCATCGACGACAACTACATCGAGTCCAATCCGATGCGGGTCGACACGAACTCGGTCAACGCGTTTCGTCCCGTGCACGGCAGCGACATGACCGTGTTCGGCTTTCGCGTCTACGCGGTGCTCGGCTACGAACCGGACGACGGCATGTTCAAGAAAGGCCGCGGTCAGGCACTCGCGGGCCCGTTGTACGGCGTCGTGCTGTCCGCACCGAGCGAGTCGGTCGAGACGCGCGTGCGCGCGGCCGGCAGCACCGCCAAGGTGCACTCGGTCATTCCATTGCTGCTGACCGCGGTGGTGTGCACCGGTTGACAGAAGGCAGGCGGCCGAGCTGCGCGGTGCTATGCTTTTCGCTCCTCATCGCCCAAATCGCCAAGGTCTTCACGCCGATGCCCTCGTCTGTCCGCAACTCGCTCATCTGGATCTTCGACGCGTTCGAGCGCGATCCGACTTACATCAGCAAGCGGATGTTCGGCAGCGACGCCGCTTATATCGATGGGCTTTTGTGCCTGATTGCCGCGGATCGCGACAAGCCGTGGAATGGCCTGCTGGTGTGCACGTCGCACGAGCGTCACGCCACGCTCATCGATGAGATGCCGGCTTTGCGGCCGCATCCGGTGCTCGGCAAATGGCTCTACATAGCGCAAGACGATCCGGCGTTTGAAAGCGTGGCCGAACAATTGACGGCGCTGGTGCTCGCCCGCGATCCGCGCGTGGGCGTCGAGCCGAAGCCGCGAGCGCGCGGCAAGCAATCCAAGCTGCCGAAAAAGTAGCGCTTCGCGCCGTCCACGCACGGGTGCGATCAGGGCGAAACCGGCCGGATCGCAGCGGCAATATCGCGGCTCACCGTTGCCAGCGCCACACTGTATGCAGCCACTACCGCATCGAAGCCGGCGCCCGCGCAAGGCTCACGCACAGTGCTGCGTCCGCTTAGCAGTGGCTTTTTCCCGGGCGGGGATACCGACCACAACACGTCGACCGTCACAGCGTCGCCGAGCGCCGCATCGAAGCGCTGAATATCCAGTTGAACCCGAAAAGCCGACGTCGGATCGCCGCCCATCGCGTAGGTCGATACCAGCGGGCTGTTCAGCAAGCGCGCGAGGTCGGCGCGTATCACGCCGGGAATCTGACTTTTCAGCGGATCGGCCCAGCGGGCAAATTCATTGATATCGACCTTGTTGTCGCCGGTACGAACCACGATTTGTGGCCGGTCGACGAGTTCGGGCACGCTGACCACGCCGATCAGCACGGTAATCGGCGTTGCGGGCGGATTGGTCGCCTGCGGCGCCACCGGGCTCAGCGTATAGAAGTCCGCTTTCGGCGATGAAGCGCAAGCGCACAGCATGCCGGCGATGAGTGCCACGGCGACGGATAGCGAAAGGCGCTTCATTTTTTATCCTCCAGCTTGCCCCGGATCAGCGCTTCTGGATGGCGTTCGAGATAGTCCGCCAGGGTACGGAAGGCCGCCGCCGTGCGTGCCAGCTCCTTCATCGCGTCGCCGGTGTTCTGCGATAGCGCGGAATCCGGCTGCAACGCGTTGTTCGCGGAATCGAGCGCGGACTTCGCCGCCGCAAGGGTCTGTGTCGCTTGTGGCGCGACTTCCGAATCGAGCCGCTTGAGCAGCGCGTCCGCATCACGTAGCGTCTGATGCGCGTCCTTGCCGATCGCTTCGAACGGGATCTTGTTCAGCTTGGCGATGAGCGTCGTCACCGAATCCTGCAGCGATTGCAATCCGCCTGCGACAGTCGGCAATGCGGGCGGGTCCGAACTCCAGTCCACCTTCGCTTTGGGTGCGTTCGGGAAGAAATCGAGCGCCACGTAAAGTTGGCCGGTCAACAGATTGCCGGTACGCAATTGTGCCCGCAGGCCATGTTCGACGAGCGCTCGAGCAAGTTGCTGCCGGTCGTTGGTCACCCTGCCGCCGGCTACGCCGGACGCGAAGCGCGATGTGAAGCGTTCGGGATACAGCTTGATGTCGACCGGGATGCTGAACTGTTTGGTGACCGGATCAAAACGTGTATGAATGGCCGCCACTTCGCCTACCACGATGCCGAGAAAATCGACCGGCGCGCCGACCGTCAATCCGCGTACCGATTCCTTGAAGTTCAACACGTACCTGTCGATGATCCGGTCATGGCGTTTCATCGCCTCCGTCTTGTCGGAGAACAGATCGAACGTCGTGTTCGCAGCGGCCGGCGGTTCGTCGGCGGTGTCGTCGGGCGACTCGAAGGCCAGTCCGCCAATCAGGATCGCCACCAGCGATTGCGTGTTGATCTTCACCCCGTTCGTATCGAGCGACACGTCGATGCCGCTTGCCTGCCAGAAGCGCGTATCGATCTGCACGTACTTGTCGTAAGGCGCATTGACGAAGACATGCATCGTCACGCCTTTGCCATTGTCGTCCAGCTTGTACGAGGTGATCTGCCCGACTTGCAGCCGTCTGAAATAGATCGGCGAACCGATATCGAGCGAGCCCATATCGGTGCCCTTCAGGATGAATTCACGCCCCGGCACGCCGCTCGCGAACACCGGCGGCGACTCGAGCCCGACGTAGCTGCGCCGCGCCTTGGTGGAAGTACCCACGTCCATGCCGATGAACGATCCGGATAGCAAGGTACCGATGCCCGAGACCGTGCCGCCCGAAATCCGTGGACGCACGACCCAGAAGCGCGTGTCGTCCACCAGCAGGCCGGTGGCATCTTTGGAGAGCTCGGCGGTGGCGACCACACTGCGATGATCGGTCGACAAGGTCACGCTTTTGACCACGCCAATGTCCACGTTCTTGAACTTGAGCTTGGTCTTGCCCGCTTCGAGCCCTTCGCCAGTTTCGAAACTGATGGTGACGGTGGGGCCCTGTTCGAGGATCGCCTTGACCGCGAGCCAACCGCCGATCAGCACGGCGATCAGCGGCACCAGCCACACCACCTGCATGCGCCAGCGCGAGCGCGGCGTCGCCACCGCTTCGGGTAGCTCGGGTGGCCTAGACATGATGATCCTCCGTCGCGTCCCAGATCAGGCGCGGGTCGAACGACATGGCGGCGAACATCGTCAGCACGACGACCGAGCCGAACGCAATCGCGGCCGGTCCCGCCTGGATCGTGGCAAGCGCGTTGAACTGCACGAGCGCCACCAGAATAGTGATGACGTAGATATCGAGCATCGACCAGCGGCCCACCAGTTCAACCAGCCGGTAGATGCGGGTGCGCTGCTGCGTAAGCATGACTGAGCGCCGCTGCGTGGAGATCACGAGGTAGACGAGCGCAAGAATCTTGAGCATCGGCACGGCGACGCTGGCGATGAACACTACCAGGGCAAGCGACCACGAGCCCGAGGTCCAGAGATAGACGACGCCGCTCATGATCGTGTCCTTCTCGGAGCCGAACAGCGAACTTGTGTTCATCACTGGAAGCGCATTGGCGGGGATATATAGCACGATGGCGGCAATCAGGAACGCCCAGGTGCGCGCGATGCTATTGGGTTTGCGCGCGTGCAGATGGGAGCCGCAGCGTGGACAACTTGCGCCGTGCTCGTGGGCCGTCGCTTTCACCAGCAGGCCGCAACTGTGACAACTCAGCAGCCCGCAACGCAGGGCCGTATGAGCCGAAGCGGCGGCGGATGCCTCAGTTCGGGAGGCCGTATCGTCGAAGCCGCCCATGCGCTGCCATAGCGCGCGCGGATCGAATGCGGAGGCGGCGGCGGCGAGCAACAGCATCAACGCGCCGAACGACCACAACGCGACACCCGGCACTACGCTGGCAATGTGCGCCAGCTTGACCAGTGCCACGAGCATGCCAAGAATCAGCACCTCCGTCATGCCCCATGGCTGCGCCAGATGCATCAGGCGAAACACGAGATCGGCGCGATACGGCGCGCGCTTCAGCCACATCGGCACCAGCAGATAGGCCATGCTCGCCATCTGCAGCAGAGGCATCAGGAAGGTCGTCGCGAGCACGAGGCCCGCCAGTGGCCACATGCCGTCCTTGTAGAGCACGCGCACCGCGCCGAGCAAGGTCGTCTCGACGAGGTCGCCGTTGACGGCCAGCCCAACGATCGGATACAGGTTGCTGATGACGAACAGCACGATGCAGGTCAGCGTAAAAGCGAGCGCGCGGTCGGTGCTGTCCGGATGCGCGCGATAGAGTTCCGCATGGCAGCGGCAGCAACGCAGCGTGCCATTGCCCGGCAGTTCGGATTCACGCTGCAGCAGATCGCATTCTTGGCAGGCAACGAGGGAAATGGGCTCGGCCGGCGCGGGCGTGCCAGTGGGCGCGTTCGTCACCGTCGTCATTTGGGCTGCTCCGTGGCGGCCGGTGCCGGTGCCGGACTTGCGGGCTGAGCCGGCGACTCTGCTGGCAATTGATTGGCAGCCTGCCTGCTCGCCTGCACGCCGGGCCCCTGCCCCATCACTCTGCCCGTCATGGCTTCCGCCTCGACAACCCAGCCGCCGCCCATCGCCTTATAAAGACTGATCAGCGAATTGAACACGAGGCCGTTGGTTTGCGTGTAGCTGAGTTGCGCGTTGAACAGACTGCGCTCGGCATCGAGCACCTCGATATAGCTCGTATAGCCGCCTTCGAAACGCAGCCGGGCGAGCCGCGAATACGTGCGCAACGCATCCACCTGGCGCCCCTGGACCACCAGTTGTTCACGCGACTTCTGCACGGCGATCAGCGCGTCGTCGACCTCCTGGAACGCGGTCTGGATGGCCTGCTGATACTGGAACAGCGCCTGTTGCTGCTGCGCTTCCGCCTGACTCACCTGGCCGCTGATGCTGCCCGCGGTGAAGATCGGCACCGTCAACGAGCCCGCGTACGACCAGATGCGCGCAGGTCCGGTGAAGAGCTTCGAGAACTGCCCGCTGGCGGTGCCGAACAGGCCCGTCAGCGAAATCTGCGGAAAATAGAGCGCACGCGCGGCGCCGATCAAGGCATTGGCGGCGACCAGGTTTTGCTCCGCCTGCAGCAGATCGGGGCGGCGTTCAAGCAGATCGGACGGCAGACCCGCCGGCACCGCGGGCAATGCGAGGTCGGTCAGATCGCGGCCACGCAGAATCGGACCTGGATTGCGCCCGAGCAGGACCGACAAGGCGTCTTCCTGCTGGGCGATCTGCGTCTCGAGCTGCGGAATCGTGGCGAGCGATGCTTCGTATTCAGACTGGCTCTGCGCGAGTTCCATCTGCGAGACATCGCCGCCTGAGAAGCGCGCCTGGAATACCTTGACGGATCCCGCGCGGCTCTCGGTTGTCGCCGTGGCAATGGCCAGTTGCTGGTCCAGATCGCGCAGATTGATGTAGGCGGTAGCCACCGAAGCGACCAGCGAAAGAATCGTCGCGCGGCGGCCCTCTTCGCTTGCGAGCAGGCTCGCGCGCGCCGATTCGGTCTCGCGCCGCACGCGTCCGAACAGATCGATTTCCCAGGCCGCCATCAACGGTGCCTGGAACTGGTTGAAGACGGGGCTGACGCCGGCGGGCAGCGTGTTCAAGCCCGCAATGGACGCACGTTGACGCGAGGCGTCGAAGCCCGCGGTGATTTGCGGAAACAGCGCCGAGCGCGTCGTCACGAACTGGCCGAGAAACTGGTCGACGCGGGCGGCGGCGATCTTCACGTCCTTGTTGTCCGCGAGCGCGGCCAGAATCAGATCGTTCAGGACCGGGTCCTTGAACTGCTCCCACCAGGCCGCATTGGCGACCTCGGCGGTTTCACCGGTCGCGAAACGATAGTTCGCGGGTGTCGCCACGGTCGGGCGCACATAGTCAGGTCCGAACAGACAGCCGCTCAGCGCGAGGGCAAGCAGCGACGCGGGGACTAAACGCAGCGGGAGCGCGAGGCGTCGCATGTCAGTCATCCTCACGTTGCGCGGACGGCGTGGTCGTGGGGCCGCCTGAAGCCGGCGGCGACACGACCACTGCACCACCGGCCGTGGTGCCGCCGCTCTCATCCGGCTTTTTCTTCTTGCCGCTCTTTTCCGACATCGTCTCGAGCACGTAGAAGAACATCGGGATGAAGAACACGGCGATCACCGTCGCGCCGAGCATGCCGCCGATCACGCCGGTGCCGATCGAGTGCCGGCTGTTGGCCGATGCGCCGAGCGCAATGGCGAGCGGCACGCAGCCGAGAATGAACGCGAGCGAAGTCATTACGATCGGCCGCAGGCGCTCCGTTGCCGCTGTAACAGCCGCGTCGTACACCGACTCGCCGGATTCGCGATTGAGCACGGCGAACTCGAAAATCAGAATCGCGTTCTTGGCCGCCAGCGCGACCAGCATCGTCAAGCCGATCTGGAAGTACACGTCATTTTCAAGGCCACGCAACAGAATCGCGAGCAATGCACCGAACAAGGCAAACGGCACGGCCATCAACACGCCGAACGGCAAGCTCCATTTCTCGTATTGGGCGGCGAGAATCAGGAACACCATCACGAGACCGAACACGAACACCAATCCCGACGTTCCGCCCGACTGACGCGCTTCGTACGCCTCACCGCTCCAGCCGACGCCATAACCCTGCGGCATCACCTCCGCGGCCACCTCCTCCAGGGCGGTGATGACCTGCCCCGAGCTGTAGCCGGGCGCACCGTTGGCCGTGATCTTGACCGCGGGAAAGTTGTTGAAGCGCGTGACCAGATCCGGCCCGGTGACGTACTTCGACGTCATCAC
The DNA here is from genome assembly GCF_046028095.1 of Paraburkholderia phytofirmans. Lineage (GTDB taxonomy): Bacteria > Pseudomonadota > Gammaproteobacteria > Burkholderiales > Burkholderiaceae > Paraburkholderia > Paraburkholderia phytofirmans_A. The sequence goes on along the minus strand of NZ_JAQQDJ010000003.1, from coordinate 12,740 downwards.
CGCCTTGAGCGGCACCATGCTGTTCGTCTTGCTGCGCACGTAGAGCTGGTCGAGGTCCAGCGGCGTCAACCGATACGACGGCTCAGCCTGCAGAATTACCTGCCACAGCCGGCTTGAACGGTTGAACTGCGAGACGTACAGCGAGCCGAACATGGTCTGCATCGCGCTATACACCTCTTCGATCGGCACGCCGAGCGTTTCGGATTTATCGCGGTCCACGTCGACCAGCAGCTGTTGCGCGGAAGCGTTGAAGGTGGACGTCACACGCGCCAGTTCCGGCCGTTTTTTCGCTTTCGCGACGAAATCGTCCACCACCCCGGCGAGTTGCGAGGTGGTCGCGTCGCCCTGGCTCTGAATCCACATCTCCGTGCCGCCGGTCGTGCCGAGGCCCGGAATCGACGGCGGATTGACCGGCAGAATGATGCCTTCCTTGACCCGCGAAAGATGCTCGTACGCGTCGATCAGCACGGCACGCGCATTCTGGGTCTTGATGTTGGCGAACTTGTAGCGCTCGTCGAAACCCTTGAAGCCGATGAAGAACGCGCCCGCATTGTTCTTGTTCTGACTGTCGAGCAGGCTATAGCCGTCCACGATCGTCACGCTGCTCACCGCCGGCTGTTTCATGAAGTAGTCGGTGACATGCTGCGACACTTCACCGGTTCGATCGAGACTCGCCGCGTCCGGCATGATGACCGCACCGAGCAGATAGCCTTGGTCCTCGGGCGGCAGGAACGAGGTCGGAATGGTACGCATCATGATGACCGCCAGCACGATCATGCCGACGAACAGGAACAACGCGATTACGAAGCGCTTGATCACCAGCTTGACAACGGACGTGTAGCGATCCGTCATCTTCGCGAAGTTCCGGTCGAACCACCTGAAAAAGCCTTTCTTCTCGTGATGCCCAGGCTTGAGCAGCAAAGCGGCCAGCGCGGGCGACAGCGTCAGCGCGACCAGCCCGGAAAACACCACGGAAATTGCAATCGTGATGGCGAACTGCTTGTACAACTGCCCGGTAATGCCGCCCAGAAACGCAACCGGCACGAACACCGCGCACAGCACGAGTACGATCGCGACCACCGGTCCGGCGACTTCGTCCATGGCGCGGATGGCCGCGTCTTTCGGACTCAGCTTGTGCACGTTCATATTCCGCTCGACGTTCTCGATCACCACGATCGCGTCGTCCACCACGATGCCGATGGCGAGCACCATGCCGAATAGCGTCAGCATGTTGATCGAGAAGCCGAGCGCGAGCATCCCCGCGAAGGTGCCCATGATGGAAACCGGCACCGCCAGCACCGGGATCAGCGTCGCGCGCAGACTTTGCAGGAACACGAACACCACGATCACGACCAGCACGAGCGCTTCGAAAAACGTGTGCACCACATCCGAAATGGACGCGCGCGTGAACTCGGTGGTGTCCATCGCCACGCTGTATTCGAGCCCTTCGGGAAAGGTCTTTTGCATTTGCGCGAGCGTCGCGCGAACCTGCTTCGAGACGTCGAGCGCGTTGGCGCCCGGCTGCTGATACACGGCGATGACCGTCGCCGGTTTGCCCTGGAAGCGGCTGCGGATCGAATAGTCCTTCTGACCCAGCGCGGCGCGTCCGATGTCTTTGAGGCGCACGATGGCCGCGTCGCCACTGGCTGCCCGGATGATGATGTTGTCGAACTCCGAGGGATCGCTCAGGCGGCCCGTGGTCGTCACGGCAAACGACTGCTCGACCGGCGCGCCGGTCGGCGACTGCCCGAGACGGCCCACGGCGAATTGCTGGTTCTGGTTGGAGACCGCTTTCTGCACGTCGCCTGCGGTGATGCCCAGTTGCGCCATGCGGTCCGGCTTGAGCCAGATCCGCATGGCGTAGTCCGGCGTGCCGAAAATGCTCGACTGGTTCGCGCCAGGAATGCGCTTAAGCGCATCGAGCACGTAGATATTCGCGTAGTTGGCAATGTAAGTCGCGTCGTAACGCTCGCTCGGCGAGTAGATCGCGATCACCATCATGAACGCCGACGACTTCTTCTGCACCTGAATGCCCTGCGACTGCACCGAAGTAGGCAGTTGCGGCAGCGCGAGGTTGACGCGGTTTTGCACGTCGACCTGCGCGAGCTCCGGATTGGTGCCGATCTGGAAGTACGCGTTGACCGTCAGATTGCCGGTCGATGAACTCGACGAGTTCATGTAGATCATGTTGTCCGCGCCGTTCACCTGCTGCTCGATCGGCGCGGCGACGTTATTGGCCACCACATCGGCGCTGGCGCCTGGATAGTTGGCGGAGATAGTGATCTGGGGCGGCGTGACGTCCGGGTACTGCGCGATCGGCAGATTGAACATCGCCACCGCGCCGCCGAGCGTAATGATGATCGAGAGGACCGAGGCGAAGATCGGGCGTTCGATGCAGTAGTGGGAGAGGCTCATCTGGCGGTCTCCTTACTGCGTCGCGGTCGTGACGGACGGAGACCCTTTCTCGCTGCCCGCGCCAGCCGCCGAAGTGTCGAGCGCCGCGTGCGCAGGCAGCGCCGGGACGATTTTCAACGGCACGTCGGCGGCCACGCGAATCGCGCCGTCGACCACCACCCGTTCGCCCGGCTTCAGCCCCTGGGTGATGAACCAGTCGTCGCCGTGCCACTCGCCCACTTCCACCACCCGCTGATGCGCTTTCGAGTCGTTGTCGACGACCCACACGAAGTGGCTCTTCGCGCCCTGCAGGACCGAGCGTTGCGGCACGAGAATCGCATTCGGGCGGGACGCGCCGGACACGCGCGCCTTCACGAACTGACCAGGGCGCAACACGCCTTTTGCGTTGGCAAACGACGCGCGCACGAGAAACGTGCCGGTCTGGGTGCTGAAGGCGGGATTGGTGAAACTGATATGGCCGTGGTTCGGAAACTCGCTGCCGTCCGCCATGATCAACGTCACTTCGAAATCGTCATTGGCGGGAAAACGCAGGTGGCCTTTTTCGATCTCGTCGCGATACCTCAATAACTCGTTTTCCGAAATGCTGAAGTTGACCCACATCGGATCGAGTTGGTAAATGTAGGTCAGCAGACCTGACGCGGAAGCGGTCACGAAACTGCCGTCCTGTTGCCGCGCAAAGCTCGACAAGCCGTTGAGCGGCGACTTGATGGTCGTGTAGCTGAGATTGAGCTGCGCCGTCTGCACCTGGCCTTGTGCGGCGATCACCGCGGCGGCGGCCTGCTTCTCGTTGCCGGTCGCGTCGTCGAGATCCTTCTGGCTCAGCGCGTTTTGCGCGGCCAGCGGAATCACGCGCGCGAGGTTCGCCTTCGCGACCGTCAGCCGCGCCTGCTGCTGCGCGAGTTGGCCTTTGGCGGTTTGCAGCGCGGCGTCGAAGGGCTTCGAATCCATCAGGAACAGCGTCTGCCCCGTGTGAACCATTTGCCCTTCGGTATAGAGCCGCTTGTCGAGAAAGCCGTCCACGCGCGCGCGAATTTCGACTTCGCGTGAACTCTGCGTTTGCGCGGTGAATTCGAAATCGACCGGCGTGTCGGCCTGCTTGACCGGCATCACGGTGACCTCGATCGGGCCGGCTGTCGGCAGCGTGGGCGCCTTGTGGCACCCGGCGAGACACAAGGCGAGCGCGGCCAGTGCCAGACAGGCGCGGGCCGACCGGAAGCGTGACGGGGAGATTGGGAAGCTGGCTGATTTCATGGGATTACCCGTTGCGGCTACGAGGCAGTGCAGGCGCCGAACAGCACGAGCGTGTCTTCGTGATTGACGAGCGTGACGGTCATCGTGCCTTGCGCCTTATCGAGTGCGATCGTCCATGCGTAACCCATCTCGGTGCCTTGCATCAGGATCTGATCGGGTCCGCTGTCCATGAAGCGGATCGCCGTGGTGCGTTCCGGTCCAACCACGGTTTTCTTCGCGAAGTCGATACGCAGGAATTGCGGCGCGCCGAGCTCGGCGGGCAATGCGCGAAGACACAGTTCGCCGGCATCGCAGTCGTGGCCATCGATCGTCGCGCACAGCAGCGGCTTGCTGCCGTCGACCGGTGCAGCAGAGGCCGACAGGACCGTCAAGCCGAACCCGCTCGTCAGCGCCGCAACCGCAAGCGCGAGACGTATGCCTTTCCTGTTCATGGAAATTCCTCTCCCGCTGCCCGCGAGTTTTACTGGACCGTGTAGCCGCGCCCCGTCATGCAGGCCGCGACTGCGCGGTTGTAAGTGGTCAACGACTGTTGGGTTTGCTGCTGGTTTGCCTGCGTTTGCGCGGCAGCGTTCTGCTGGCTGCGCCTTGCTCGCATGCCGCCGGCCGCCGTGCCGGTGATCGCGCCGATGGCCGCGCCCTTGCCCGCGTCGCCCGCCACCGCGCCGACCGCGGCCCCTAGCGCCGCGCCGCCGGCTGCGCCCCGCAGCCGCTGGCCCTGCGGCTGCTGGGCGCTGGGCTGGTTGGCGCCCTGCTGTGCAAGCGCGACCGGATCGACACCAGTCGTCTGCGTCGCCCATAGCTGGCATTGCGCGGTATCGTTCTGCTGCTGACCGGCACTTTGGCCTTTGGCCGGATAGACGATGGGCTGCTGTGCGGATACAGAGCACGCCAGCGCCAGCGCAAGCACACCTGTCAACCGCCGCATGTTCCGTAGCATGGTGGGAGTCCCGTTCGATTGTCCGGCCGCTGGGCCGCCGACTCATCCATGCATGCGAACGGCAGCGAGTCGGAGGCTGCCGGCGTCGACCTTTTCAGTTGAGTCAATTATTGGATTTCGCTTCGTTCGATAGCAATTGGCCTTTGGTCCCATAGCGCCGGCTTGCACGGCGCGCGCCAAGGCGATCGATTCAGGCCGGCGGAACGCCATCGAGTGCGGCGCGCACGGTCCTGACAAACAGTTCGTCGTCGAACGGCTTACGCAGATACGCGACCGCGCCGCCTGCGAGCGCGTGCTCGCGCACGCCGATGTCATCGTGCGCGGTGATGAAGATGACGGGGATAGCTCTGCCCAACAGACGTTGCTGCACTTCAAGTCCATTGAGCCCCGGCATCTGCACGTCGAGAATCGCGCAGTCCGGCTGATAGGAAGGCAGCGACGCGAGGACGTCGAGAAACGCATCACCGCTCGCGAAGGTTTCGGAGGCGATCCCGATGGAGCGCAGCAATCGCTTGATTGCCCGGCTCACCGATTCATCGTCATCGACGACGACAACGAATGGTTTGATTTTTCCCATTGAGGTAGTCCGGTGTCCGGGAGCGCACAGGTGACGCACTCCCCCACACCACAGCCTATGAGGCAGAGAGGCTCCGGTATAGTGGACCTTGGTCCCGTGAGGACACATGCGAAGCGCGATGAGCGCGCGAGGCGCACCCGGATCGATACGGCCCGGGTGGCCAGACGCCTCTGATGGACTGACCTTGCCTTAGCCCGTCGCGCGGATTGCGCCGGCCTCGCCGACGCCGGCCTTGTCCGCGATGCGGACCAGTTGAGCTAGCGACGTGACTTCCATCTTCGCCATCACGCGGGCGCGATGAGCCTTGATGGTTTTCTCGACCGTGCCGAGCTCGCCGGCCACCTGCTTGTTCAGGCGGCCCGTCACCACGAGCGCCATGACCTCGCGCTCACGGGGCGTGAGCTTATCCAGACGCACGCGGATCGCGTCCAGTTCGCAGCGCATCGCATAGGTTTGCTCGACGCGTTCGAAAGCCGCCTTGATCGCGCGCAACAGATCGACATCGTTCACGGGTTTCGCGAGGAAATCCGTCGCACCGGCTTTCATCGCGCCCACGGTCATTGCAATATCGCCGTGGCCTGTGATGAAAATGATCGGCAGCTCGGCCTTGAGCTCGCGCTGCAAGGCCAGACCGTCGAGATCGGGCAGTTGCACATCGAGCACGAGACACGCCGGCGAGGTCGTCGCGGGCAGCCGTTCGAGAAACGCACGGGCAGTGGCGAACGCTTCGACACGATAGCCCGCGGAGTGGATCAGGCGCGCCAAGGCGCGGCGCACGGAATCATCGTCGTCGACGACGAAGACAAGCAAATCGGAATCAGTCATGGCCTTTTATCGCGACTCATTCTCTTCGATTGCATTGCCGGCCGGCAATGCCACGTAGAAAGTCGCGCCTCGATCGTCGTTGTTTTCGGCCCATAGTCGCCCGCGATGCATGTCGATGATGGAACGGCTAATCGACAAGCCCAAACCGAGCCCTTGGGGTTTGGATGTAAAGAACGGCTTAAAGATCTTGTCCAGCTTATCGGCGGTCAAACCATGGCCGCGATCGCGAACCGCGGCCAACACCATGCCGCTGTCCATCGATTTGAGCGTGACGGACACGGCCCGGTCCACGGGCGGCACGTCGGCCATCGCATCGAACGCGTTCAGCAACAGATTGAGCATCACCTGCTGTAGTTGAACCCTGTCTCCACGAACCAGTGGCAACGCGTTGTCGATATCGAGCGTCACGCGCGTGCCGCGCACGATCGCGTCGCTGTGGACGAGCGCCACTACATCGCGCACGACGGCCGCGAGGTCCAGCAGAATGACGTCGAGATCGCCTTTCTTGACCACGGCGCGAATGCGGCGGATCACCTCGCTTGCCCGGTAATCGTCCTGAACGATATCGTTCAGAATCTCACGCAACTCCGCCAGATCGATCGGATCAGCCGTCATAAATCGCTGGGCAGCCTGCACATTGCTGAGAATCGCCGTGAGCGGCTGGTTCAACTCGTGAGCGAGCGACGACGCGAGTTGTCCCATTGTCGACACCCGCGTGAGATGCGCGAGGTCTTCTCGTTGACGGCGCAATTCGTAGCGGTCGGTCTTGTCGATCACGAAGGCGAGCGTGACGTTCGCGCCGTCAAAGCGAAATGGATTCAATTCGATTTCGACACGCAACTCGGTGCCGTCCTTGCGGCGTGCGCAGAGGTCGTCCAGGGGCACGCGTCCGCGCGATTGCGGTATCACGAACGGCTCGGCCCAGCGCCCGGCATTGCTCTGGAAACCCAATCCATGAACTAGTAGTTCGACAGGCTTGCCGACCAGTTCCTCGCGCTCGTAACCGAACAGGCTGTGGGCCTGCGGGTTAACCATCGCCATCAGGCCGCGCTCGTCAAGCATCAGAATTCCGACCGGCAGCAAGGTCAGCGCTTCACGAAAATAATGCTCGCCGCTCACGGGGGCGGCAGCATCGGCGGTGCGCGTATTGTCCATGCATGGTTGCGCATGCGCGGGTCTCGCGGATGTCATGTTGCGCAGCCGTTCGGTAAAGCGGCGCCGCACACGTGACGCGGATTGAGTGCTGTCCGGCGCACCGGAAAATTCGGCGGCATTGCGGTAATGTTCGCGATTTGCGGGCCGCGACTGACGAGGTTTTATTGGCGATTCGCTTAAATCCGCGTTATTCGCCATAACCACAAGAGATTGCGGTGCCGCACATCCATCAACCGTCGCGCATTCGAGACTATTGGCGTGGACAGTTGGCGATTTAAGCCTGGCTAGGCATAGCGATATGGCATGCCCGAACATGCGCATCAACAACCACAGAATGATCGTAGTTTGCAGAACGACGATAGCAGGCATGACGATACTCATGACCGAACTACCTCTTTAGAGAGTCGGCACCGCGAGATTGGCGGCCAAAACTTCGTGCTGGACGACGACGTGAGGATACGCTTCTGGACGAGGAAACCTGTTATTGAGCCAGTCTCGAAGAACCGGCTTATGGTCCCGCCACACTGTTAATGAATTAACGAAAAAATATCCCGGCGTGCGGCTTCGGGCCAAATGACCTGGGCCGGTAATAGTTGCGATTCACAAGCAGTTCCGACCAGTAAAATTTATCCTAGTACGGAATCAGAAGCATGTAAACAAAAATAAAGTATTTCGTTTACACCTATTCCGTGCCGGTTGCCAAATAGGGCTAAAGTCCAATTGCTCGTATACCACATTGACGATACATTGGATAACTTAATAATTCGCATCTGAGAATTGTGAATACACACAGATCGACGGCCAATGGTATTGGGACGGCGGCATCGCGTGTAACTCACCGCTTTGGTATGTCCTCGACGAAGACTTCCGTATGAGCGCGCTGATCTTGCAAATCGATGTATTCAGCGGTGCCGGCACCTTACCCACCAGCCTCGGAGAGGTGCAGGAGCGCTGCAAGGACATTCAATACGCGAGCAAGACGCGATTCAACAGCAGCCGGATCAGCGAAATTGAAGGGCTGCGGGTCTCGCTGCGACGTGTACTCGACAAATTGCCGGCTTCCCTGCAGACGGATCCGGACGTGCAGAAACTCAGCGCAATCAGTACGCGCGGCGCGGTCGCACTTGTCCACTTCATCAACCGGCACAACACGCGTTCGGCCAACTTCAAGGATTATGAATTCTCACGTGCAACTGTCATGGAGCTGTGGGATTTTGGCCATCAGGACGCCCAGAAATCGCTTGCCGATCCGCAGTGGCGGGAAGCCAGGGATCTGGGCAATGGCGTTCACGTTTACGATCTGACGGGCGCGGCCGGTTGACCTTGCGCGCCACGAGCCCAAGGACTTACCGCTTCCGTTTCAATTACAGCCCTGACTGTTGGCGGTGCGGTAGCAGGTCTTGCCGCTGGGACTTTTATATACGCCCTTACCGTTTTTTGTCTTTGCTTCACCGCCTTTGCTTGTCGTGGTCGTGGCGACACCGTTCGCATTCCTTTGCGACTTCCATGCATTGCCGGTTTTCGGGTTATAGCCTCCGGCCGCCTGCCCGTTATTGCACTCGGTCATACCGCGCGCGTTAGTGACGCATTCCGCGAATACGCTGGAAGACAGCGCGATGCCTAACACCATGAACAGCACTTTCATGAACGTCTCCAAATACAGCAAGTGTCGACACGGCTGTGCCCTTGACCTTCTTCAGATTAGCCCCATCCCCACTCGTACGCATTGGACCTTGGTCCTATTGTCGGAAGCGGCATTCCTGTCGCTTCATGGAGCCGTGCCGATGTGCCTGCGTTCGTTCTGCCTGTGCACCGCCGCCTCCTCCAGCACCTCGCCTGCCTTATCGGGTCCTTCATGGAATTGGCCTTTGCCGCCGTGCAGCCGCGCTCGATCCGATCACGCCGCCTGGACCGGTCCGCACAGCCTAATGTTTACCCGTGGTTCGGCGTCGTTCTGCTGGTTGCCGTTTCGGTGACTTCGGCTCATGCGCAGGAGATGGAGCCGCGTGCCTATTCCGCCGTGCCGGTCGGCACCAATTTCGCTGTGTTCGACTATGCACGCTCGAGTGGCGATGTGTCTTTCGACCCGTCACTGCCGATCACGAACGTACAGGCCCGCATCAACATCTTTTCGCTCGGCTATTCGCACAGCTTCGGCGTTGCGGGGCGTACCGCGACCGCGGCCTTGTCGGTTCCCTACGCGAACGCCAACGTGACGGGCGACGTCGCGCGGATCGCCCAGCATCAATACCGTTCAGGAACGGGCGATTTGCGCTTCAGGTTCGCGATGAACGTACTAGGCGACCCCGCCCTCTCGCCGGAAGAATTCGTACGGCGCGCACCTAGCACGATTCTTGGTGTCAGCCTGACCGTGGTGGCGCCGACCGGGCAATACGTACCGGCGCGTTTGATCAATATCGGGGCCAACCGCTGGTCCTTCAAGCCGGAGATCGGGCTGTCGCAGCCGTTAGGCAACTGGTTCGTCGACGGCGCGGCAGGCGTCTGGTTCTTCACCGACAACAGCGATTTTTTTCGCGGACATCGGCGTAGCCAGGATCCGATGCCGACCTTCCAGTTGCACGGCGGTTACACCTGGCGCCCCGGCCTGTGGCTCGCTGCGGATGTCACTTACTTCACGGGCGGACGGACGAGCGTGAACGGCCTCGAGGATCAGGACGTCCAGATCAGTGTGCGATACGGACTCACGCTGTCGGTGCCGATTACGAAGACATGGTCCGCCAAACTGGCATGGTCGCGTGGGCTGGAGACACGAGTCGGCGGCAATTTTCAGACTGTCTCGGTCGCGCTTCAATACAGGTGGTTCAATCACTGATCGACGACGGGCTATGCGGGCCGCGCAGTGATCATGCATCAGCGGCCGATTTAATGGACCGTATTTAATGCCCGAGAATGTCGAGCGCCGCCTTCAGGGGCGCGAACGAAAGTTTGACGATGCCACCGAGCGGCGTATTCATTTCCATAATCAGGAAGATCGCCCCGGACGTGGATAGCGCGCACATCACGAGCGCTGTCATGGTCGTGCCATTACGCGGCGCGAACAGACCGAACGTGCCGAAAAGAATCGCCAGCCATGACACGAGAATGATGAGCAGCGGCAGCGGAATCGTGCCGGTTTGCTGAAGCAACGCGAGCCAGCGCGTCGCCAGCACATCGTCGACCAGTAGCAGCGCCCGCGCTTTCAATTCACGCTGCGAGTCGTCGCGTGGCGTGAGCCCTTCTACCTGGCGCTGAAAGGCTTCTCCGCGCGCGACTGCTTCGGGGCCGCTCAGTCTGGCAATTTGCGAGGGATCGCCCGAGGACATGATCGCCATGGACGCTTCGGTCGTGCGTTTCAGCGCAACGCGGATTTCCTGCGTTTCCGGACCATAGTGAGCGAGCACGCGGTCGAGTCGAATGATCTCGGCCGCACTATGCAGAAGCTCGTTATTCATTGTGTCGAACGAGCCTTTCGCCGACGAGATCAGCAGGCCGAGCACGAGTGCGGCCATGGTGGCGACAAGCCCGGTCGCGAGTTTCACGACGCCGGTCGATTCATCGGTGAGGTGGTGTTGCGGCAGAACGAGGCGCAGATACGAGCCGAGCAACGCGCTGCCGACGACGCAAACGAAAACGATCAACGCGTCGAAGATATGGTTCACCGTCCTGCCCTCCGGCTTCGATGAGGTACTTTGCGCTTCGACATCTTGCTCGCCGCACTGCAGCGTGCAATTGGACCAAGGTCAAATTGCACGCTCTCCGATACCGCCTTATGGTTAGAGTTGACCTGCCGTGGGGCAAACGACCCTGCCCCACTACGTTGCTTGCGGGCCGGCGATCTGACTCGCCGTTTCTCGCCGTTTCTCGCCGCGCTCGCACTGAGCCCGTGCTGTCATTCCGCCTGGCGCGGTGAGGTGCACCATGTCCAACCTGAAACTGCCCAGCCGTGTGTTGACGCTGGTGCTTGTGTTGTCAACGATACACGCCGGCCGCGCGGCCACACTGGACCCGGGTTGGCCGCGTGAAATCGTGCGCGACGATGCAACGCTGACCTACTATCAGCCGCAGATCGACGAATGGAAAGACTTCAGGGAACTCACCGGCCGAATGGCGGTGAGCGTGACGCAGCGCGGTGGCAAGCCGCAAGTTGGCGTAGTCACGATCGAGGCGCACACCGATGTGGATATCGACAGCCGCAACGCGCGCCTGAGCAATCCGCGCATTACAGGCACCTCCTTTCCTGGCGCGGACGACGCGACAGCTCAAAAGCTCGATCAGGTGGTGCGAAAGTTTCTCAATCCGCAGGCGTCGCTGACCTTGTCGATGGACCGGCTCGCGGCCAGCCTCGATAAGAAACAGACTGCGCCGGTCGTGGCGATCAAAAGCGAGCCGCCGGTGATCTTCGTGAGCTTCGGCCCCGGACTACTGCTCTTCGTCGACGGCGATCCGGTGCTGGCGCCGATCAAGGATTCGGATATGGCGTTCGTGGTCAACGCGAGTTGGCCGCTATTCGTCGACAATGCCAGCCACCAGTACTATTTGTTTACCGGCAATGGATGGCTCGTGTCGACGGATATGAAGACCGGCTGGGCGGAAATCAGAACGCTGCCCGGCAAGATGACGAAGGTGTCCGCCGACCCTACCTGGACCGACCTGAAACCGTTTATTCCGACGCCGGCGAAACGTGCCGGCAAACCCCCTGCGGTGTTCTACAGCAACACGCCCGCCGAGTTGATCAGCTTCGACGGCCAGCCGGTCTATGCGGCGATCCCAGGCACGGGGCTCGTCTACGCGAAGAACACCGATAGCGATGTCTTCGTCTACACACCGACGAAGACTTATTACTATCTGACCGCGGGACGCTGGTTTTCATCGCCCGCGCCGGGCGGTCCGTGGACTTACGCGACGGACAAGCTGCCCGCCGATTTCGCCGGCATTCCACGCGATAGTCCCGCCGCGCGTGTGCTCGCATCCGTGCCGGGCACGCCCGAAGCCAACGATGCGGTGCTGCTCGCGCAGATTCCGACCACCGTCGAGGTCGATCCCGCCGCCGCGGCGGCGCAGGTCAAAGTGGCCTACAGCGGCGAGCCGCAATTCGCGCCGATTGAAGGCACGCAGCTCGCGTATGCGACCAACACGCCTGACAAGATCATCAAGGTGCAGAACCACTACTATCTTTGCTCACGCGGCGTATGGTTCGATGCGCCCGCGCCGGACGGTCCGTGGACCACCAGCACGTCAGTGCCGCCGGTGATCTATACGATTCCGCCGGCGTCGCCTGTTTATAACGTGACGTACGTGACGCAACAGGTCGTGCCGGGCGGTGCCGTGCAGGCGAGCTATACCGCCGGCTATCTCGGCATGTTCATCGCGGGCGCCGCGATCGGTGCGATCGTCGCGCAAGGCAACGGCTACTACTATCCGCCCTATGTGCGGGTCGGTTACGGGCCGTATCCGGTCTACTATCCGCGACCCGCGCCGTACGGGTATCCGGTCTATAATCCCTACACAGGCGCGAGCGGCGTACGTGGCAGCGTGTATGGCCCGGCTGGCAGCGCCCATTGGGGCGCGTCGTACAACCCC
>NZ_JAQQDJ010000029.1:0-32774 GCF_046028095.1 Paraburkholderia phytofirmans | reverse complement strand
TGCTGCTGCGCTTCGAACGCATCAGTGACGTGCACTACGCGTTAAAGACGCTCGCGTATACGATGATCAATCTGCGGCACTACTGCCGAAACTGATCTCACGCCAAAGGCTTGCGTAACATCGTCGGCGCTCTGCTCAGCGTCGCGATTGTGCTCGACCTCTTGATGCCTTCATCTTCGCATACCGACACATATCGTCGCATCTTCAGCATGCCGTACCAGATATGGATTTGCGCCTCCGGTTTGTTCGACCGCTCTGTACAAAATCAGCGGCAAAACTAGCAACCAGTTGGACTTCTACGACAACAACCTGCTGGCCGGCTATCACTTCCGCTACCGGAAAATGGGCGCGGTCGCGTACCGGCACGTCGCCGACAATTATATCGCGGTGTTCCGGCACTTCATTCCGCCGGGCGTGTGGGAGGCGATCTACGTGATCGAGGGACTGCTGAAGGCCGGGCTGTCGGTCAGGGCGGACACCGTCCATGCCGACACGCAGGGCCAGTCGGCCGCGGTTTTCGCATTCACGTACCTGCTCGGCATCAACCTGATGCCGCGGATTCGCAACTGGAAGGACCTCGTCCTGTACCGGCCGGACGGCAAGGAGAAATACAGGCACATCGACAAGCTGTTCACGGCGACCATCGACTGGGTGCTGATCGAGCAGCACTGGCAGGAACTAATGCAGGTCGCGCTGTCGATTCAGGCGGGCACGATCTCATCGCCGCTGCTGCTGCGCCGGCTCGGCTCCGAGAGCCGCAAGAACCGGCTGTACCTTGCCGCGCGCGAATTGGGCAACGTCGTTCGCACGGTATTCCTGCTTGAGTGGATCGGCAGCCTTGAATTGCGGCAGGAGGTCACCGCGAACACGAACAAGATCGAGTCTTACAATGGCTTCTCGAAGTGGCTGTCGTTCGGCGGGGATGTGATCGCCGAGAACGAGCCCGAGGAGCAGCAAAAGCGGCTACGATACAACGACCTCGTCGCGTCGGCGGTGATCCTGCAGAACACGGTGGACATGATGCAGGCGCTGCGCGAGATGGCGACAAACGGCGAGAAAGTGCGCGCCGAAGACATCGAGTTTCTGAGCCCGTATCCGACCCACGACATCCGGCGCTTCGGCCACTATAAACTGCACCTGGATCGTCGGCCGGAAGCCTGGATCAGGGACCCGCTGTTCGGCCATGCTGCCCGTACTTACGCATCCCGCCCATGACTGCACGCCCGGCCATCACCACGACCTGTTTCGGCGATGTCGACACCGCCGCGCTCGAACGGCTCGAATCGAGCTACGACACAACCCGCCTTCTGGCCGCCGTCGACATCGTTGATCGCATCCGCGCGCAGTTGCACGATCCAGAAGGTCTGCGCGATGATCTGCTGGAAATCCATAGCATGGCGCACTCGGTCTTGAACTGGATGCCATCGGTGCCGTCGAAACGCGATGGCAGCTTGCCGGAGCAGGTACAGGATGCGCTCGATCTGATTGACGAATTTGTCATGGAGCTCACCCAGGTGAGGGCGACCCTCGAGCCTCTCGAAGCGCTACATCCGGACGACGGTTTTGGCGAGGGTTGAACGGCGCCCGCCCACTGATCGAGACCATGGGGTGTTTGCTGTGGGTGAGGCATTTTCGAACTGAGCTGTTCAGATGGTCGGTTCTAGCTGACGATCATGCGACGTCCCCTGCGTAGGTCGTCTGACTGGGCTACAACCTTTCGCGCAAGGTCGAAGTCACTTGCCGACGAGAACACGAACGACTCGGCGTGTACGATCTGCAGCCAGTTGAAATTGACCACGTTGTCGTGCTGATACTGAAGGACGCACCCGGTGTCGAACGCGTGAGCCGTTCGAAGGATCGCGTCCGGATTTTTCATTCACTGAGCGAGGAGCTCGGGAGCCCGTCGGCGCAGCGTTTGTATGGTGGTCGCTGCCTCTTGGATCTGATTGCGGGTTGAAGGACACCACATGGCAAGCGCGCGGACGGGGCTGATCGGGAAATATATTTCTATTCCGGGCACCATGAGGCCGATGTCTCCGAATGGCCCTTCGCGAGGCGCAACGTTTTGCATTGTTAATGGGTGATCCCCAATGATGAAAGGGTCCTTCGCGGGTGCCTCTAGCAGTAGCCATTGCTTCAACAGGAATGCATGGCTGTAATCTTTCGGGGCATCGATGAGAATCTTTATTGCCATGGCCGCCGACGTGTTTGCATCTGTGCCAAAGCCCGCTCCTTCAAGCTGTTTATCGTTAAACCCTCGGCGGCGTAATACTTCGAAAAACTGATTTTCCGCGTCTGCCGCGGCTGCGCCGGTTGCTTTCGCTCTGACAAACTGAACGGCAAAGAAAATTGACTGCTGTGCGCGCTCCTCAGGGCTTAAAACAGCAAGCGAATCCGATTCATCTAGTTTTTTGATGATGGGCTTTGCGGCGGCTTCGATGCGTGAGAGCGCGGGCTCGATGGTGAGTGCGACACCTTCAAACTCGAAATCGTAGAACCGGCTCTCGGCGGCGATGTTTCGCGCGTTCGTGACAAAGGTTTTGTCCGTGGCTTTGTTGAAAACGTAGAGCTGATCTTTTTGCCTGTTCCGAAATTTCGGACCCGCGGCGACTAAAGATTGATGGTTATCGGGTACGGCTTCAGGGACGATCACATTAACGAGATCATCGCCGACGCAGTCACGAATCACAACCTCAAGTTGTTCGTCATATCGCCGGATGGCGCAGACCAGGCGCGGAAAATTGCTCTACGGCCGGAGCGGCAATCCAACAGGAAACAGCGCTGGAAGACGTGTCAGCGCGGTCTGCGGTGGCCAGCTTCGTGAAAGGCTGCTTCGCGCTTAATTGTCATGGTAATGCCCAACGTCTGAATGCACCGGTCCGCGTGGCGTTTTGAACAGGTACGGTGGATGGTGACTTACGTCGCCCCGTTGTGAAGCAATATGGACCGAAAGTTTAAACCGGGCCGTGCGCCATCGTACTAACCGCCGCTCAGCAAGGGCACGCGGCCTGATGGCTTCAGCTATGGGATTCGTGAAACAAGGGCAAGGTCAGTCTTTGTCTTAAGCGTTTTCCGAGAATCGGCGGGAGACGATGATTAGCGTCAAGCCACTACGATCGTAGCAAGATCAAACACGAGATCAAAATCCGACGTTGTCAGCGCCTTTCAGCCTCAGCATCTGCCGCGCCTCGTCCGCAGTGGCGATCGGTAGCGACAGACCTTCCCGGATGGAACGCGCCCGACGGACCTGATCAGCGTTGCTTTTCGCCAAATTTCCGGCGCCGTCCCAGAGGGAATCTTCAAGCCCGACCCTATCGTTTCCGCCCATGGCGGATGCCGTCGCCGCGATCGGCATCTGGAAACGACCAGCCACCAACACTGACCACACGTAACTATTGCCAAAGAGCCGGTCGGCCGTTCGCCTCATATGAGCTACATCGTCAGGGTGCGTTCCGATCCCGCCAAGGATCCCAAACACAGTCTGGACGAAGAAGGGTGGCTCGACGAGCTTCCTGTCGGCAAAGTGCGCCAGATTGTAGAGGTGAGAAGTGTCGTAATCCCCGTTTAAGAAACTGTGAGATTGAGCCGTCCCTGCGCGTCCGGTGACGAGATCCAGCCGTTGGCCAGTGCATTGGGCGGGTTGGGGCTCAATGTCATGGCACTTCCAAGCAAGTGATGGCGCCGCGGTGCAATCTCTAACGGCGACGTTCCGAAAGAATAGGGACCTCATTAACCTAACTTCATGGAGATACAACATGCCCGTCATCGTTTGCGAATGCAAGGTCGGAATCGAATCTGGCATCAAGGCCAAGATTGCCAGCGAGGTCACGAGTGCGATCAGGGAGATCATCCTTTCGCCGCTCGACTTGATTAGCGTCGTATTCCATGAAGTCACGCCCGAGAACACCTACCGTTCGGGAGAACCTACCTCCGAAACGCTGATCTTCTGCCACATACGTGATGGGCGCAGCGACGGCGCCGTGCTATCGCTGGCCAAAAAGGTGAGCTCGATTTGGAGCGCGTGCACCGGGGCATCGGAGGACGAAGTCGAGGTTCTCGTCACACTGTATCCCGCCAAGTACGTCGTGCGCGGCGGTGAACGGCTGCCCGAAGCCCCTCGCGTGTGAGGAACGTGCAGCCTGCTCGGGGTAAGGGGACCGACCTTGTCTATGCAAGGTCGGTTGTTGGCAGCGAGGTCTCGGCCCCGAATGTGGTTACGCGCGCCACATCCTGAGCCTCGTACCAAAGATAAAAGGAGACAAGTCAATGAAGTCAAAAACTATGCACGGTATAGATGTTCACAAACTGGCCGACGAGGCGAAGTTCAACAGCTTTCACCGGTCCGTGCTGATCTGGTGTTTCGTGATCCTGGTGCTCGACGGCTACGACCTGGCGGTCGCCGGCACCGCGCTTCCGTCAATCATGAGGGCGATGAATGTCGAGGCCGCGACCGCGGGCCTCATGGCCAGTTCGGCGCTGTTCGGCATGATGTTCGGTGCGATCGTGCTCGGCGCGCTGGCAGACAAGATCGGCCGCCGCTGGGCGATCTCGATCTGCGTGTTCCTGTTCACCGTCCTTACCGCGGCCGCCGGGTTCACCAACGACCCGATCACATTCAGCGTGATGCGCTTCCTCGCGGGGCTCGGCATCGGCGGCGCGATTCCGAATGCGGCGGCGCAGATGACCGAATACTCACCGAAGAAGGTGCGCGGCTTGATGGTCACGCTGATGTGCTGCGGCTACGCGGTCGGCAGTATCCTCGCCGCGCTGCTTGGCAAGCAGTTCATCGAGATCTACGGCTGGCAATCGGTGTTCATCGCCGCGGGCGCCCCAGTGGTGCTGATCCCGTTCATCCTGAAGTACATGCCTGAGTCGCTGCCGTTCCTGATCGAGCAGCACGACGACACGCAGCTGCGTGAAGTGGTCCGGAAGATCCGGCCGGACATGCGAATCGAGCCGCATGAGGTGTTCCACGTTCCGGCCGAGGACAAGGCCAAAGGTCCGACCATAGGCAGGCTGTTCCTGGACGGCCGCGGCTTCAGCTCGGTGATGCTCTGGCTCGCCTTTATGACCTGCCTGTTCATGCTCTATGCGCTTAGTTCGTGGCTGGTCAAACTGATGGGCATGGCCGGCTACAGCCTTGGTTCCGCGCTGAACTTCCTGCTCGCCTACAACGCCGGTGCAGTCATCGGCGCTATCGGTGGCGGATGGCTCGCCGACAAGCTGAACATCCAGTGGGTGACGACCGCATTCTTCGCGGTCGCCGCTGTCTCGCTGACGCTGCTCGGCAACGGCGCGCAGCCGCTGTTCCTGATCGTTGCCGTAGTCGGCGCGTCGACGCTGGGCACGCAGATCCTGCTGTACGCGTATGCCGGGCAGTTCTACCCGACATCGATCCGTTCGACGGGACTCGGCTTTGCCTCGGGGATCGGGCGCATCGGGGCGATCGCAGCGCCGATCGTGATTGGGGTGCTGGTATCGATGAAGCTACCCCTTGTGCAGAACTTCCTCGCCATTGCAATGGCCGCGGTGATCGGCGGTGTCGCGGTTGCTCTGGTCAAGGACAAGTCGTCGGCCTTTTCGCACAGCCACGACGCGAGCGCAGTCGGGCAGCAGCGGCCTTGAATTTCACAATCAACCAAGGCAACCTGCATGTCGCACAAACTTGAAGGCAAGACCGCAATTGTCACTGGTGGATCCACCGGAATCGGGCTTGCTACCGCCAAGCGGTTCAATAGCGAAGGAGCGCATGTCATTATCACCGGTCGCCGACAGGCCGAACTCGACGCCGCGGTTTCCGCGATCGGTAACGCTACCAGCATCCGGCTTGACTCATCGAACATGGCCGAACTGGACACGCTGTTTGATCGGGTGAAATCGGAAACGGGTCGGATCGACGTATTGTTCGTCAACGCCGGCGGCGGCTCGCTGCTGCCGCTCGCAAATGTTACCGAGGAACAGTATGATGACACCTTTGGCCGTAACGTCAAGGGCCTACTGTTTACTGTGCAGAAGGCTCTGCCATTGCTGGCGGACGGCGCTTCAATCATCTTGACTGGCTCCACTGCCGTCAGCGGCGGTACCGAGGCCTTTAGTGTCTATGCCGCCTCCAAGGCCGCCGTACGCTCATTCGCCCGCAACTGGATTCTCGATCTCAAGGGCCGCGGCATCCGGGTCTACACGCTCAGCCCCGGACCCACCAAGACGCCAGGCTTCTTTGACCTGGCCGGCCCCGACGCCGCAAGGCAGCAGGGAATGCTCGATGCTCTGGTTTCGCGGATCCCAATGGGGCGCGTCGGCGATCCGGACGAAGTTGCCAAGGCAGCAGTCTTTCTTGCTTCCGACGATTCAAGCTTTGTTAACGGTATCGAACTGTTCGTCGACGGCGGTAAGGCCCAAATCTGAGTATCGCAGCAGTCGGGCGAAGCTCGCCACCTTATGCGGATTTCCTACCTCATTTATGAACAAAGTCATCATCACATGTGCTGTCACCGGTGCGATTCATACGCCCTCAATGTCACCGTATCTACCGGTTACACCGGAAGAGATCACCGAAGCCTCGGTCGGCGCGGCCGAAGCGGGCGCCGCGATCATTCACCTTCATGCACGCGATCCTGTCACCGGCAAGCCGGACCAGAGCCCCGACGCATTCGGCCGATTCTTGCCGCAGATTAAGGCGCGCACCGATGCCGTGTTGAATATCACCAGTGGCGGCGCGCCTTACATGACGATCGAGGAGCGCATTCAGCCGTCAATGCGCTTTGCGCCCGAGGTGGCGTCGCTCAACATGGGCTCGATGAACTTCGCGCTGTTCCCGATGCTGGCGCGCTTCAAGGAGTTCAAACATGCCTGGGAGCGCGAAGCGCTCGAAGCCAGTCGTGACCTGATTTTTCGCAACACCTTTCAGGATATTGAATACGCCCTGGGACAATGTGCCGCCAACGACACGCGCTTCGAATTCGAGTGCTACGACGTGAGCCATCTCTACAACTTGGCGCACTTCGTCGAGCGCGGTCTAGTCAAGGCGCCGTTCTTTGTGCAGACCGTGTTCGGCATCTTGGGAGGTATCGGCACGCACCCTGAAGACGTGTTGCACATGAAGCGGACGGCCGACAGGCTGTTCGGCAATGATTATCGCTGGTCGGTGCTGGGGACAGGCAAGGATCAGCTTCGCCTTGCAGCAATGTCTGCCAGTATGGGAGGCAATGTGCGCGTCGGATTGGAAGACAGTTTGTGGCTTGGACGCGGCACGCTAGCCGAGAGCAACGCAGCGCAGGTGCGGCAGGTGCGCCAGATAATCGAGGGGCTTGGACTCGAAATCGCCAGCCCGAACGAAGCCCGTGAAATTTTGCGATTGAAGGGCATTGAGAGAGTCAAGTTCTAAGAAGGAACGGGGTCGACGTTTTTCGCCCAAGCAATCTGCGTCACTTGAGGTGCGGCAAGTCAATACATAATGTCTTGGATCAGGTCAGCAACAGAGTCAGAACGCGCTGGCCATAGCACCATTGAATGCCACTGCGCCGGCGACCAGGGGCGCGGGCAGGCTGCCGGACGCGCCAGTGAACTGACACTATGCCACGGACCAGCGGCGGGCCCGTCGCCTTGGCTCATCGCATCGCCGTTGTTGCAGAGCAGTACGAGTCGAGCTAAGGTGTACGATGCGCGAGGTAAGCGAACGAGGTTGATGTCCATGCGTCGGCGCCCCCCCATAAGGGGTATTCACCAGCCACTGATTCGCTTGCCAAAGGGAGAAGCCGCGCGCACACTGAAAGATCGGACGCAAGATCGAAGCGGAAGTAAGCAATGCATGGTCGCCTAGACTCACAAGCTGAATATCGCGAGGTTGGGGGCGAACTCGTCTCCGGCACCATTGTTGAGTCACGCACCACACATGTTGAAATCCTCGCGCGCCGGGCGACCGAGCCCATCTCTTGGCGTTTTCGTCAACCGCGGCTCGCGCTGTTCTGGTTTCGGAACGGCCTCGAAAAATTGCATCTAGAGCTCGACGGCCGCCGCATCCACTCGGGAATAAAACAAAGTACAAACCTTGCGCTGTTCCCAGCCTCGACTTCAGTCGAAGGCGAGTTCGACGTAGCCCCGTACTTCGACTACACGGTGGTCTTCCTCGACCCGACCGTTGCATCCGCCGCTGGCTGCCACTTCAATCGACCACTGATTGCCTTCGGCAACGAAGATCTGCAACGTAGCCTTTCGGTCCTATGCCGTGAGGCGCGCAATGCAGACAGCCTTTACGGGTTGTTCGCTGAGGGCTGGGCAATGCAAGCACTCGCCCTACTGGCGCGGGTCGACGGCAGCCAGGCAGCCACCGTTCGCCCGTGCGGTGGCCTCGCACCTAGCAGCTTGCGGCGCGTTATCGACTACATCGAGGCCGACTTGTCGAGGCCGTTCACGATCGAGGGCTTGGCGCAAGTTGCGGGTGTCAGTGCCCGGCATTTTCTGCGGGCCTTTCGGGAAAGCACCGGGCAGACACCCTTGCGCTTTGTGTACAGTCTGCGTCTCGAGCGGGCCAAGGAGTTCCTCTTGGATCCCCGTCGCACCGCAACTGAAGTCGCGCTGGATTGCGGCTTCAGCCACGCTCAGCACTTCACCACCGCATTCAAGAAGGCGACCGGCGTGACGCCGTCCGATTTCCGCAGGGCTGCGACGCGCTGATGCGTCACGCGGCCCTAGGTGTCGTCCGGGAAATCCGTATCAGGTGGGGTGGTCAGCTCGGGAGCCAGCGCGCCTGACGAGCGACGCTTCGATGCTTAGCGGGGAGGAGGACGGTCTCGACCGCAATGAGACGGGTCAAGTGCTGCTCGCCATGCAAACAGGTGGCGCATGACCTTGATTCTCGACACAAGCACCGACCGCAGGAATGGAGGCGCTGTCCACGCCGGACTTCATGATGGCCACCCCGAACGGAGTGGCCGCTTTTGCGCGGCAAGCAGCGAGTGACACAAGACTTATACGACTTCCTTGGACATCAACCGAAGGAGAGCTCACGCTCAAAATACGTTTAGGTTGCCGGTCACCATTCCGTCAACGAACGTGGGGGCTTTCCGGTCAGTTTCTCGACCGTCGAGGTTGTTTCGGCGATCGAGCACCTCATACGATGCTGCCGGTTCTCGCACGCTATTTCATCGTTTGCTCAGACGTTCCCAGGAGCGATGTAAGCGGTTTTCACGGTCGTATAAAACTCGCGCGCATAGGTCCCCTGTTCCCGCGGACCATAGCTCGAACCTTTGCGACCACCGAATGGAACGTGATAATCGACCCCGGCCGTCGCGGTGTTGACCATCACCATGCCGGCCTGCACGTGGCGCTTGAAATGGCTCGCATGTGCCAGCGACCTGGTGCAGATGCCAGCGGAAAGGCCGAATGGCGTGTCGTTGGCTACGGCAAGCGCTTCCTCGTAATGCGCGACCTTGATGACGGACGCGACAGGACCGAACACTTCCTCCCTGTTGATCGTCATCGCCGAGGTCGTGTTGGTCACGAGAGCCGGTGCCAGGAAAAATCCTTCGGTCGCCGAGGGAGCACGGTCACCGCCAAACACCGAACCACCTTCGGCACGTGCGAGTTCGATATAACGCTCGTCCTGTTCCAGCTGTTTGGCGTCGACAACGGGACCGATCTGCGTCGACGCATCCAGCGCGTTACCAATCCTGAGACTGCGCATGCGCGCCTGCATGGCCTCGACAAAACGGTCGTGGATGCCGCTCGTTACGATCAGGCGGCTAGACGCGGTACAACGCTGGCCGGTGGAGTAGAAAGCGCCGTTGATGCAGGCCTCGACCGCGACGTCCAGATCGGCATCGTCGAGCACGACCATCGGGTTCTTGCCACCCATCTCGAGCTGGAATTTCTTACCGGTGGCGACGCATTTCGCGGCGATCGCCTGGCCGGTCCCAACCGAGCCCGTGAAGCTGATGGCATCCACGTCAGCTGATTTGACGAGCGTTTCGCCGACGATCGAACCCGTGCCCATGACGAGATTGATTACGCCCGCCGGTGCACCGCCTTCGGCGATGATCTTGACGAGTTCCCATACGCTGCCCGGCACGAGTTCCGCTGGCTTGATGACCACGCAGTTTCCATACGCGAGCGCAGGCGCGATCTTCCAGGCGGGAATAGCGATCGGGAAGTTCCACGGCGTGATCAGACCGATGACGCCTAGCGGTTCGCGTGTGACTTCGACCGTCAGTCCCGGGCGGACGGACGGTAAAATCTCGCCGCCGACCCGCAATGCCTCGCCCGCGAAGAATTTGAAAATCTGTCCGGCGCGTCCCACTTCGCCGACTGCTTCGGCGAGCGTTTTCCCTTCCTCGCGTGCCAGTAGCTTACCGAGTTCGTTTTTGCGCGCAAGGATGGTGCTGCCGACCTGGTCGAGCAAGTCAAAGCGCTGTTGCGGGGCGTTGAGCGACCACGTGCGAAAGGCCGAGCGTGCAGACGCGATTGCTTTCTGTGTCTGATCTGCGCTGGCTCGTGCGAAGTGGCCGATCACGTCGCTCGTGTCCGAAGGGTTCACATTAGGAGCGGAGTCGTTGCCATCGACCCATTCGCCGCCAATAAAGTTCTTGAATTGCGTCATCGTAAATCCGTCAATGAGTAAATACGTGTTTGATCAGCCCAGGTTCAGCAGCGAGCGCCCGGCGAGGTTGGCGTACAGCGCACGCACGCCGAATGTCCACGGCGCGATTTCGGTCGACAGCCGCACGGTGTTGACGAGAGCGCCAAGTGGAGGAGCGCTGATCGTTACGCGGTCCCCGAGGTGATGCGTGAAGCCGCCACCCAGTGCGTCGCGATCCTTGATCGGAGAGAACATCGTGCCGAGGAACAACATGAAGCCGTCGGGATACTGATGATGCTTGCCCCATGTCTGGCTCACCAGGTCAAGAGGGTCACGGCTGATCTCCCGCATATGGCTGATGCCCTCAAGCAGGAAGCCGTCGTCGGTACCTTCGACGCGCAACGAAACACTTGTTTCTCGGATCGTGTCCAGCGTGAACCGTTCGTCGAACAGGCGGATAAACGGACCGATCGCGCATGAGCCGTTGTTGTCCTTGCATTTGCCAAGCAGCAGCGCCGACCGGCCCTCGATGTCGCGCAGATTGACGTCGTTACCCAGTGTGGCGCCCACCACCTCGCCCTTGCTGTTGACTGCGAGGACGATCTCCGGCTCGGGGTTGTTCCACTTCGAAGCAGGCAGCAAGCCGATATCGGCACCGAGTCCCACTGAAGACATAGGCTGCGACTTCGAAAATACCTCTGCATCGGGACCGATTCCGACTTCGATGTACTGCGACCATGCACCGCGACGCTGCAGTTCTTCTTTCAGCGTGACGGCAGCTTCGGAGCCTGGCTTGATCTTCGAAAGATCGGTGCCAATCAGACGCGTGATCGCGGCGCGCACCTCCTCAGCCTTCGCAGGGTCGCCGCCTGCCTGCTCTTCAATGACGCGCTCAAGAAGGCTCACGGCAAACGTCACGCCACAGGCTTTGATGGCTTGCAGATCGCAGGGGGCCAGGAGGTAGGGGCGATCCGCTTTTCGTTGTGCGTCGACTGTGGCTTCGATCAGATTGCCGACATGACCCAGAGGTTCGCCGGAACCCTGCCGGACGAGTTCGACCAGATCCTGGCGATCGAAAAGATCAGAGACGGTTGCGGCGAAGCGGGAGATATCGAATACTTCCCCGCCGCGAACAGCAACGACGCACGGTCCCGCGCCGTGTTTCGTTTGGCGCCACACGCGGCCAACGAGCAGGGCACCGTCGAGATCGTCAGGAAGGTAGCTGGAATATGAGGTCATGAAAGGATCCAATGTGCATTGAAAGTGCTGGCGGTCGTAGTCGCAACAGGATAAAACTCTGTGCTAGAAGCGGTGGACGATACCCACGCCTGCTGCGAACATGCTGCGCGACGATGACGGAGTCGACTGGAAGCCGTCGCCGATCGATGCCGTTGCGGCGATCGAGCTGTTGGTCGGGCCACCCGGGAACGTCGGCGTGCCAAGCGTTCGGCCGTTCGCGCGCTGGAATGCTTCGAGTGCGTAGAACCCTGTACGCTTGGACAACGCATAGTACTGGGACAGGTTGAACTGGTGGTACGACGCCGCGTCGTCGACACCGTTCGCCTTGCTCGCCCACGTGTAGCTGTAGCCTGCAGCAAAGTCCCATGCCGTCGCGGGCTTCCAGTGCAGCACGGTGCCAGCGGTATTGAAGACCTGCTCGTCCGAGAACTTCGACGCCACGCCCGGGATGTACTGAACGTTAGTGTACGTCGCCGTGATATCCCACGCGCTGTTGAACACGTAGCCGAGGCCGACCGCGAAGCGATTCTGCGCCTGCGCACCCTGATAGCCGTTCGTTACCGCCGACACACCCGACTGGCCACCCGTGTTGGTCGTCGAATCCGCACCGTAGACGCCACCGCCGACGGTCGAGTTGTTGATGCGCGAGAACGCGACAGTACCGCCGATGGGGCCTTGCTGATACTGGATTGCCGCCGACCACGTTGAGCCGCGATAGACGCTGTCCGGCACGCCTGCAAGCGAGTACGAGCCGCTGACCGTCACGCCATAAACCTTTGGCGACGTATAGACGATCGAGTTGTTTGCGCGGTAGATCACGTCCAGTTCATCCAGATCGCCCGGATGCGCGCCGAAGTAGCCCGTGAGCCAGGTGGTGGGGCTGTACGGCGCTATTAGCGTGTAGTACGACGTGTACTGGCGACCCACGGTTAGCGTACCGAATGTCTGGTTCGTCAGACCGACCCAGGCTTGACGGCCGAACATCGCGTTCGTGTATTGCTGCGCGCCGTTGTTCAGATTGAATCCCGACTCCAACTGGAAGATTGCCTTCGTGCCGCTGCCCAGATCTTCTGCGCCCTTAAGGCCAAAGCGGTTGCCCGCCCAGATGCCCGATGCCATCTTGACGTTTGAGCGCCCACCGCTCGTCGAACCGAGCGACGTCTGGCTGCTCTGATAGACGATCGAATCATCGACGATACCGTAGAGCGTCACGCTGCTTTGAGCGAACGCCGGCGCGACTGCCGCGAGTGCCGTTGCTGTAGCAACGGCGGCCTTGTTCGGGTACAGACTCTTCATTAAATTCTCCTCTATGTCCAAGTGAATTGCTTTTGCTCTATCGGATGAGTAGGAGCGCCTTGAGTACGCTCATATCGACCGTCAGTGTCGTTGGACTACGTGCAACTAGATTCTTCGGCTCACGCGTTATATCAAATTCGCTGTACTAACGTAATTCTGAAGCGCGCCACTTCCAGGTGAAACTGACCAACTTGACTTGCGGAAATTCCTGGTTAATGCGATGGATTAATCAGGTTGCGAGCAGCGATCCACGCTGTGGCGATTGAAAAAAACTTCGGCGCACGTATGTCGGCTGTCTCGCATTTTTCCTTCGCTACAGATTTCTCACCAGGAAGCGCGATCCAGTCCAATAGACATTCCGCCCTGTTGGGCAGAGGCGTAGGCCGCGTCCATGACTTGCATCATGAGCTCTGCGTCGCGCAACGACGCGATCGGCCGTGCTCCAGTACGGCATTCCGTGAGCACGCGCTTGACGAACAATGGGTAGTAAATGTCAGTCTCGAGCTGGAGGCGGAGGCTTCGCGTGCCGGCAGGCAGGTTGTCTCTTTGCCGAATCTCGATCCGGTCGGGCCCGGATTTCGCGTACATACGATCGGATGCAAGAGTGAACGAAAATTCGCGCTGCTCGTCTGGTGTACTGGGGAAGCTATATCCCGTTTCCACCAGGCCGATCACGCCGTCTTCGGTTTGCATGGTCAGCAGCGAATAGTCTTCAACGGCTCCTCGATGCGTTCTTGAGTTCATCGTGGCGGAGACTCGGGCGATCTCCTTGCCAGTGAGCAATCTAAAAAGGTCGATGAAGTGAGTCGCCACGTTGATTGTCGATCCGCCTCCGGAATAAACCGGATCGAGTGCCCAGCCGGCACCGGCCGCTTCGTATCGACTGGGCGGTCCCACAATGAAACGGAACGACATGTAATTGAAGTCCGACGGTATGCGCCCCTCGGCATCTTCGAGCGATCTGAGCAACTCGCTCATCCGGAAGATCAATGGCACTGCGCAATAAAGGTTGGCTTCCTCGGTCAGTTTGCGAAGTCGGGTGACCTGCGACATGTTGACGCCGCACGGTTTCTCCAGCGCGAAGGGTATGTGTCGTGCGATCACGGCCTCGGCAAGCGCCGGCATTTCAGAATGCCGCCCGAACACGAAGGCAAAATCGACTTCCTCACGTTCGAGCAATTCATAGGCCGACGGGTACAGCCTGCTTCCGAATCGTGCGGCGATTGCCTCACCCTTGACCTTCTCCGCATCCGACACGGCGACCACTTCAATCCCGGGCGCTTCCAGCGCATCCAGATAGAGCGGGACATGCCAATGGCTGACCTCCAGCAAAGCAACTCTCATGCGTATTCTCCTTTGAAATTCTCTACTCACCGCGGGCCGTGATCCGGTGCTGATCGTCCATCGGGGAGGTAATCGAACCCCAGAAACTTAAGTGCGTAGACGGCCTGCCCTTGATGCATCGGCCCCCCGTCCTGGGTACGGCACCCGCGCGCATGCGCGGCGCGTCGAAGCGGCGTTGGCTCTGGCGCATTGATGATGTCGACGACGATGGCGCCGGGCGCGAGCCGCTCCGGATCGACCGGCATGGCATCGTTCACTTTCATGCCAAGCGGCGTGGCATTGATGACGACGTCGAAGCCATGCGGGTCAGGCGGCCCCGAACGTACGTCGCAGCCGGTCTCAGCAGCAACGGATGCCGCAAGGTCGCCAGACCGATGTGTGTCGACATCGGATATGGTCAGCTTGCTGGCGCCTGCTGACGCGACCGCAAACGCGATGGCGCTCCCTGCGCCTCCGGCGCCGACGAGAAGCACGGACTTATTCGCCGGGTGGTTGCCTTCCCATTGCATCCCAAGAACGCAACCAACGCCATCAAATATCGCTCCGACCCAACGTCCATCCGATTCACAACGGATGACG
Organism: Paraburkholderia phytofirmans; assembly: GCF_046028095.1. GTDB lineage: Bacteria > Pseudomonadota > Gammaproteobacteria > Burkholderiales > Burkholderiaceae > Paraburkholderia > Paraburkholderia phytofirmans_A. Next base: position 17,743 of record NZ_JAQQDJ010000029.1, on the reverse strand, counting down.
TTGAGCGCGCCGACCTGACGGGCCGTTGGATCCAGTTCATCGACGTATTCCAGCATGCGTTGCTTATGAGGCATGGTGACAAGCATGCCTGCGAGATTGCCCATCGCTCGTGCACCGCTGACGAACTCGGACAGGTTTTCCGCCTTGACCCAGAACGGGACGCAAGCCGCGTCCACGCGCTGTTCAGTGAAAAGCTGGTTCAACAATTGTGGCGACTTGGCGGCCGTCAGTGGATCGCCCACTAACCCATAGAGTCGCGTCTTACCTGTGATATGTGGATCCATTGGTGCGTGGTGTTCGATGTTGGCTGAAGACGCAGTCTTACCTGACTGCTCCGGGATTTGGCGTACCAAGCGCGTGTCGGACACTTACATTCTCCGACCGAACCACTTTGATGCAAATGCCGCAGCTCTTTGACGCAACGCGTTCATTGCGTTTTAAGCTGTCTGCGACTGTCGTATGCGCCGAGAACAAGCGGTGTCATGACGCTCGAGAGGCCAGGGTGTAGACGATTACTTCCAGGGCGCCGGCGGTACGTCCAGATCCCAAGTCCCGTACACAGCGGGCTCGTTAATCTCAATGACCTCGAGATCGTCGGAGCGCCACATGACGTTGTGCGGAACGCCGGCCGGCTGTGACAATCCGTCACCCGCGTTAAGCGTCACGTCGCCCTCGATACCGGCGAAATGGAACGTCACGGATCCGCGCAGCACATACAGGTAGTGCCCGGTCATGTCGTGCCAATGCCAGCCAGTAGGCTCGGTGAACGGCTTCAGCGCACGAATGTGTTTCGCTCCGATGCGACCGTTGGTCACCGCGGCGAGTCCGAGGTCGCGATACTCAGAGTCGGCGCGCAGGCCCTCTTGGTTCCAGGGCGACTCGGCCGCGCTGATGCGCGCAAACGCGCTTAGAGATTGCGCGAGCTCACGTGGGCCGTCGTAGCGGGGTATGTCTTCGTTGTGCATTTGCATTTCCTTTGTGCGGCGTCAAGATATTCGCTAGTGCTGCGGTTACCTGATTCCTGTTCGGCTCAAGCCGAGTGGCACCGACGCACTACTAGCGAGCAGTGGGACCGGCCAAAGCAGCTACTTGAGAGCCAGATTTGCAACCTTTTGCGCATCGGCTGTTCCGATTCGTCCGGCCACAGCCTCGGCGCGCACCCGGTCGTAGTCGGCTTCGGATATCGTTCCGATCCGGCGCCCATCTGCTTCGCAGCGAATGACGTTGAGCGCGCCGACGCGACGAGCAGTCGAATCCAGCTCGTCGACAAACGCGAGCATCCGTTGCTTATGAGGCACTGTGACGAGCATCCCGGAGAGATTGCCCATCGCTCGTGCACCGGCGACGAAGGCCGGCAGGTTATCTGGTTTGACCCAGAAAGGAACGCAAACTGCGTCGGTGCACTGTTCGACAAACAGCCTGTTCAGCAACTGTGGCGACTTCGCCGCGCTCAGCGGGTCGCCTACCAAACCGCAGAGCCGCGTTCTGCCTAAGATATCTGGTTGCATTGCGTCTTAATGTAAAACGAGGGTCAATTCGTGCACATTCGAACCGGCGTACGGCTCTGAAGTGCAGGTTTGCATGCGATGTCCTATTTGCGTCGTGCCAACGCGGCGATCACGCCCGACAGGCAGCCGGCGGCAGCTCAAGGCCGCATGTTGTGGGCGAAACCCGACTCGGCGGCATCCTTGCTCGTCGTGGCCATCGCTTCACTGCGCAGGCGTTCATATTCGGCCGTAGGTACAGGAGTAGCGTTGCGGTCGCCGAGATCGTCGAGGCGAATTCGGTACGTTTCCCGGGTGGTGAACGCGGCAAACGCAGCAACCAGACAAATGCCGAACGTGAGAAAGCCAATTTTCAACGGAATGTCGGTGGACCCTGGGGGCGCGACTGCGACGAAAAGCGACGGCAGCAAGGCACACAAGGTCGTCCCTACGTTTTGTCCGATCGCCATGCCGGTGACACGCACGCGCGTGCGGAACAGTTCGGGGAAGAGACTCGGGAACACGCCGTTGAAGCCCTGGTAAGCGACGCCCCACATGAGCAACGAGAAGAGCAGTGAGAGCCAGATACTGTGGATGCTGATGGCGTACAGGTAGCCGAAAGCGAAGATTCCGGAGCTCACAACGCCGACGATAACGGGGGGCCTGCGACCGATCTTGTCCGAGAGGTTGCCCACGAGGGGGATCAGTATGACGGAGCAAAGGTTGCCAAGGACCGGCACCCACAGAAAGACGGCGGCAGGAAAGCCAATACCGTACGCCGGCTGGACCGCATAGGTCGCGCCGAAAACGGTCGCCAGAAGCGCGGTGACCGCGGCAAGCGCCATACCGACAACACGCAAGACGTCACCCCAGCTATCGCGCAGGACCTCGATCACCGGGGAAGAAGGAATTTCTCCGTGGGCCCGTTCTTCAGAAAAAGCAGGGGTCTCATCGACCTCGCGGCGAATGATGTAACCCGCAATGACCACGACGATGCTCAGCAGGAACGGAATGCGCCAACCCCACGAAGCAAACTGATCCTTTGGCATGAAGTGCGCGAGCGGCAAAAAAACGCCTGCCGCGAGGAGTTGTCCTGCCTGAACTCCCTGGAGGGTAAAGCTGGCAAAATATCCACGCCGTCCGAAAGGCGCGTGTTCAAGAATCATGGAGCTGGCGCCGGACATTTCACCCGCGACCGCAAATCCCTGAATGAGCCGCAGGACGACGAGCAGCACAGGTGCCCAGATGCCGATCTGCTGGTAGGTCGGCAAGAGCCCAACACACAGCGTTGCAAAGCCCATCAGGAACATGCAGAAGATCAGCACGGTCTTTCGCCCGTGACGATCGCCAAGGTGCCCCAGCACCATAGCCCCTATTGGTCTGGCGACATAGCCGACGCCGAACGTCGCCAGTGACGCGACGATGCCTACCGTTGGATTGTGTGAGGGAAAGAAGAGCTGCGGGAACAACAATGTCGCAGCCGTCGCGTAGATGAAAAAGTCGTAGTACTCGAGCGCTGAGCCGATCCAGCCACTGGCTGCTGCGATCTTCGACTGGCGCTTGCCGTGGGGCTTAGCGGGTGCTCGTGCGTTCATGCCTGTCTCCTGTAATTGACTTTTCGGTGCCGCTCGTTTATTGTTGTAACACCGTTCCAATAGGAAGGATGTTACTCAAATTATGAGAGTTGTCAAGGGAGCAGTTGACCGTTCGCTTCAAGCGATCGAGTTGCTCGCACGCGAGGCGCGCTGGATGCGTATGTCCGACATCGCCGCCGAACTCGAGCTGGAAAAAGGCCCCGCGCATCGGGTACTTGCGCAGCTGTGCGAGCAGGGCTGGGCTGAACAGGACGAAAACACTTCTCAATACCGTCTGACCCTGAAGCTTTCGCTGTTGGGTCAGCGGTATTTGCATGGACTTGGCTTGCCGGGCCTGGTGCAGCCGATCCTCGATGACGTGGCGGCGCACTGTCGCGAGCTCGTTCGGCTGACCGTCGCAAGTGAAGGGACGCTCGCGTGGCTGGCGTCCTCCCAAGGCGCGGCACCGGGCCTTATGTATTCGCCGTCCATGGATAGCCCTATTACCCTGCATGCAACGGCAAACGGGAAGGTGTGGCTGGCATCGATGTCGAACGACCGGGCAGTCGAATGCGCATTGGGTGGCGGACTCGGAAAAACTGGGTCCCGCGCATGCGGGCCAAAGGCGATCAACAGCGTCGAGCAGTTGATTCCCGAGTTGGAACTGACCAGACAGCGCGGCTATGGGCTTGTCGTGGAAGAAGCCGAACCCGGCGTTGCCGCGTTAGCGGTGCCCGTGCAGTCGCTGACCGACGGTACCGTGGTCGGCACGATGAGCATTGCTGGACCCGTCATGCGAGTTCAGCCCGAGCGCTATGACGACTTCTGCGCGTTGTTGAAAGAAGCGGCTTCGAAGCTAGGCGCGGTATGGCCGCGTGAGAGCGTTGGGGCGAACGTGAGCGAGGCGGCTTGAAGATGACAGCCGTAACACAGGCCGCCGAGGCTATCGCCAGTCCGCGCGAACAGGCCGCGAACCTTCTTGTGACGGCGCGCCAAACAGGCATGCTCGTCGAGCGGCTGCCAGTCGAACTACTGCCTGCGAGTCTGGACGACGGTTTCGCGATCCAGCAGGAGGTCAGCCGACAACTAGGCCGGCAAATCGGCGCATGGAAATGCGCGCTTCCGCAGCCGGGCAAAGTCATCGCCGCGCCGATCTACGACGCTGATATTCACCGAGGCGATGTTTGTCGCATGAGCGGGTCTGCGGGTGTCGCTGTAAGGGCGGAGCCGGAACTGGCCTGCCTACTGAAGTGCGACTTGCCGCCACGGCGCGGAGTCTATGGCGAAGCGGAAGTACTCGACGCGCTTGGGGACACGCACCTCGCGCTCGAATTGCTGGGCTGCCGTTATGCATGTCCAGAAAAGCTGACGTTTCCAGAACTACTGGCAGACGGGCTCTTTAACGCCGGCCTTGTCCTTGGACCCCGCGTGAACTTATTTGATGGCGCCACGCCGGCTGACCTTCCTGTGGAATTCGACCTTGGTCTGACCCGCATCGGGGAAGAGGCAGTCACGCTCACGGGACGCCACCCCGATCAGGGCGTGCTCGCGCCGATTGTGTGGCTCGCTAATTTCCTTCGTGCGCGCGGCCTCGGATTGTATGCAGGCCAAGCTGTGATCACCGGGTCCTACGCGGGCGTTCTCGACTTGACAGTCGGTCGTGAGTTGCTTATCCGCTTCGGCGAACTCGGCACATTGCCCATCAGTTTTTTGTCTTGACAGGAGTACTACATGCGTCTCGTCCGTTTCGGCCAACCTGGTCGTGAGCAGCCCGGCATTATCGATTCCAGCGGCGCGATCCGCGATCTGACTGGCATCGTGAACGACATTGATGGAACGGCTATCACGCCAGTCGCGCTTGCAAAGCTGAGCGAACTCGATTTAGATCGTTTGCCCGTCGTTGAAGCAGGCACGCGTCTCGGCGCGTGCGTCGGCAATGTCCGTAATCTCGTGTGCATTGGTCTGAACTACTCCGATCATGCTGCTGAAACCGACACGCCGATACCACGCGAACCTGTGGTCTTCAACAAGCATACGGGCTCAATCAGCGGCCCGAACGACCCGGTCATCTTGCCCGCAGACGCGCAAAAGCTGGATTGGGAGGTCGAACTCGGCGTGGTGATCGGCAAACCCGCCTGGCAGATCGACGAAGCAGACGCGCTAGACCATGTGGCGGGCTACTGCCTTGCGAATGATGTCTCCGAACGCGCGTATCAACTCGAACGCGAAGGCCAGTGGACCAAAGGTAAAAGCGGGTTTTCGTTCGCTCCGCTTGGCCCGTGGCTCGTAACCCGCGACGAAGTTTCCGATCCGCAGGTGCTCGACCTGTGGCTCGACGTCAACGGCATGCGCCGGCAGACCGGCAACACACGCACCATGATCTTCAACGTCGCGCACATTGTGGCGTATCTCAGCCGCTTCATGCCTTTGATGGCAGGCGACCTGATCATTACGGGCACGCCTCCCGGCGTGGGCCTCGGTCAAAAGCCGCCTGTATTCCTGAAAGCAGGCGACACCATGACGCTCGGTGGCAGCGGCCTCGGCGCGCAGACACAGAAGGTCGTCCAGTACACGGACACGCTCGGCGCAGCTTGGGGCCGCGGCGAATACCCATCGGCAGTTTAAGACGATTCGATTTGTCAAACGGAGGAGATATGAGCCTTGCTGGAACGGGCGTCGTCGCAATCTGGCATGACTTGCTGCCAGAAGCGAAAGATGAATTTTACGAGTGGCACAACCGCGAACACATGCCCGAACGCGCGGGCATCCCCGGGTTCAGGCGCGGTCGACGCTTCATTGCCCTGAACGCAGGGCCCGAGTACTTCAATCTGTACGAGGCCGACACCGTCGAAGTGCTTGGCGCGCAAGACTACCTGACCCGGCTGAATACGCCGACGCCCTGGACCAAGCAGGTTGTCGCCTCTTTCCGGAGCGTCGCGCGCTCAATCTGTCACGTCGCCTATTCGGACGGTGTTGGGCAGGGTGCCTATCTCATGAGCGTGCGCTTCGACGTGCCTTCGGATGCCCGGGCAGAGGTCGTGAAGGGTTTGCGTCAGCGAGTCCTACCGCCCCTCGTGGACCTACCGGGTATCACGGGCGTGCACCTGTGCCTTGCCGACGAAGCGATCAGCAAGGTGGAAACAGCGGAGAAGAAGGCGCGTTCAGAAGGCACCCAAGTACCGACATGGATCGTGTTAGTCGAAGGGTGCCGGGCAGACTATGTCCGTTCAGCGGTGGACCGTTTCGTTTCGGGACTCGCGGCACTTCCCCATGCCGGCGCGACAGACCCGGACACCACCCTCTATCAGCTTGAGTACACGCGCTGCAAAACGCCCTGGAGCGCTGGTTAAAGGTCGTCTGAGCACCGCTGCACGGTCCTTCGCGCGAATCCCATATGGACACGCGTGACCGGCCTTTACCCTGAAAACGTAGGAGTTGTGCCATGTCGTTGAATATTGCCGACACGTCCGCCCCATCCACCGCGTCGACGTCGGCTCGTGTTATACGGCTCAATCCTGCTGACGATGTCGTTATCGCACTTGAACAGCTTGTGTCCGGGACGGTGATTGACAAAGAAGCGGTGACTGTCTCGGGACTGATTCCGCCCGGGCACAAAGTGGCGACACGTGACATCGCTCAGAGCGAGGCGGTGCACCGCTACGGCCAGGTAATCGGCTTTGCAAGTCAGCCGATTCGCGCGGGGCAGCACGTACACACCCACAATCTCGCGATGGGTGACTTTGCGCGAGACTACGCATTTGGTCAGGCCGCGCGCCCGACTGTACGGTCGAATGAGGCCGCAACATTCCAGGGCATTGTCCGCGCAGACGGGCAAGTCGCCACACGGAACTATATCGGGATCCTCACCTCGGTGAACTGCTCGGCCACGGTTGCACGAGCCATTGCTGATCATTTCCGCCGCGACTTCCATCCCGAAGAACTGGCCGCGTTCCCGAATGTCGATGGCGTCGTGGCACTCACACACGGATCCGGTTGCGCTATCGACTCTGATGGCGATGGTCTAGCGATCTTGCAGCGCACAATTGGCGGCTATGCATGTCATCCGAACTTCGCAAGCGTGCTGCTCATCGGTCTCGGGTGTGAAACGAACCAGATCCCGCGACTTCTTGAGACACAGGGACTCCGGGAACACGACCGCTTGCGAACGTTCACGATCCAGGATAGCGGTGGTACGACACTGACGATCGCGAAGGGTGTTGAACTGGTTCGGCGCATGCTGCCCGAAGCGAACAACGTGAGGCGGGAGCCGGTCAGTGCAAGTCATCTCACGGTCGGTCTTCAATGCGGAGGGTCGGACGGGTATTCCGGCATCACCGCCAATCCCGTGCTTGGTGCAGCCGTTGATCTACTCGTGCAACACGGAGCCACTGCGATTCTCTCGGAGACGCCCGAAATCTATGGCGCGGAGCACTTACTTACGCGCCGAGCCGAAACGCCCGAGGTGGGTCGGAAGCTGATTGATCGCATCAAGTGGTGGGAGGCGTATGCGCACCGGCAAGGGGCTCAAATCAACAACAATCCGTCGGCGGGCAATAAGGCTGGCGGCTTGACGACCGTCCTCGAGAAATCATTGGGCGGCATCGCAAAGGCAGGCTCGACAAACCTCACCGAGGTGTACGAATACGCTCAGCCCGTTAAGGCGCGCGGTCTGGTGTTTATGGACACGCCCGGCTACGACCCAGTATCGGCTACGGGCCAGGTGGCCGGCGGTGCGAACCTGATCTGCTTCACGACGGGACGTGGTTCAGCTTACGGCTGCGCGCCCGCGCCGTCCGTCAAACTTGCGACGAACACAGCACTATGGCAACGACAGGCCGACGATATGGACCTGAACTGCGGAGACGTGTTGGAAGGGAAAACGACGATCGGGCAATTGGGCGGGGTGCTTTTCGAATTGCTGCTAGACGTCGCCTCGGGGACCCGTTCTCGCAGCGAGCAGCACGGCTACGGACAGAACGAATTCGTACCTTGGCAGATTAGCGCAATCATGTGAGCACGCGTCAATGACATTTGCGGTCTCAGTTCTGCTAACCACGTATCGGTCTTCGCCGCCGCCCTTTCCTAAGGAGCTGCGTCTCTGCGAGCGCGCTCAGTTGAAGGGCTGGAGTCGGAATCGGCCCCGATGCAGAGGTATTTTCGGAATCGCAACCTATGTCTTCAGTCGGACTCGGTGCCGATATCGACTTGCTACCGATCGTCGGCTGGCAGGTTTATGCCGAAGAAAGCAGCGTGCTGGCCAGCGAAGTCCTCCGGGGTCACCCGATCGGCGCGACGGGCGCGCGCCTCGTCGTGACGCTCCTGAGTGCACTCCGCCAGCGCGGCGATACGCGAGGCGTCGCGAGTCTGTGTATCGGCGGCGGTGAGGCCACGGCGCTTGCAATTGAGATCGTCTGAGCAACATGATCGGCGCTTAGGGAAAACCGTGAACCCGCCGCCCCCCTTCTAGATGTCAAGTGCCGAGCATCGGGGATTGATGGTCAACACCGCGACGGCCGGGGTCGATTATCACGTTCCGTTCGGTGGTCGCAAAGGTTCGAGCTATGGTCCGCGGGAACAGGGGACCTATGCGCGCGAGTTTTATACGACCGTGAAAACCACATACGTCGCTCCTGGGAACGTTTGAGCAAGCAATGAAATAGCGAGAACTGGCGGCAACGAATGAGGCACTCGAGTTCTCGCTGCATTTAACACAGAATCTACCAGGCTCACTACGCAACGCGTGCCCACGGCCGCCTGGATATCGTCGATTGGATCGAGGGCTATCACAATCGGCAACGCCTGCATATCTCGATCGCCTTCCTTACCCCCGTCGACTACAAGGTCAGCTTGATTGCCGCATGAGTTGCTGTACGTGAATACGAGGCAGGGTCAAACATCCGAAACTGCACGTTGACTGCTCATGCGCCATGCAGCGAGCCTCGCGGGCGGTTCTCCATGCGGACGGCCTGGCCGCCCAACCTTTCGGTCAACTCGCGGGCGACGCCCAGCGCTACATCTCGATGGCGCTCGGCGGCCTTGCCTTCCAGGGATGTCGTGCTCACGCAGACCGAAACCGCTGCTACCGCGGCGCCAGTGGCGTCGAACACCGGAGCCCCGAACGCATAGACGCCTTCCCGAATACCTTGATCATCAACGCTGTACCCGCGCTGTCTCGTAAGTTCCAGCTCTTTGAGAAGAATATTCAGGGCTCGAGACCCGCCTGAACTCTTCGAACTCTGCAGCCCCTCGCTTATGATCCGCCTGGCCTCCTCAGCCGGCAAGTACGCAAGCATCGCCTTGCCGCTCGCCGAAACCCACGCAGGGAACTTAAGACCCACCCGAAATGCGAGCCCAAGCGGCCGAATGCTGTTTCGGACAGCGAGGTAAACCGCGTCGCTACCGCTGAGGACCGACAGTAAGACTGTCTCTTCGGGAGAGCTTCTGCTGTCTGACCATATCGCGTTGAACTCACGTGCGACGTCTGTTCCGGCGAGAAACAACTCAGCGAGGCTAACAATTTTTGGGCTGAGGCGGTAGCTGCCGTCCTGTTGACGACGCACGTAGCCACACGACGTCAACGTATTGCAGATCGCCCGCACGCTGCTCTTCGGTAGCGCCAACTCAGAAGTCAGCCGCGCCAGGCTGATCGGCTCCGTCTGCCGACTCAGCAACTCCAGGACGGACAAGGCACGCACGACCGCAGGGACATGCTCGATCTGTTCGTTTCCTGCGCTAGCCGGCTTCGGAATGGGTGCAATCATTTTCTGTGGAGTGAGCATTGACGATTCGGTTTGATCAGACAACGGAGAGCACAGAGGGAACAAAGTCTAGCGAACGGAAACTCGCGAATCACGGAAAGATGCTGTCTTAGGGCAAACGCGAATAGACCGCGCAACCGCGCCGCTCGACACTGTACAGCATATTAACCGTGCGTACAGCCCGCTGTACGATTAACCCCTCTTACTGTTATGACTATAACGGAAGCGCAGCGCAAGGTCGCGGTGGCACATGCTGACCCGATGGGTTGTGGCATCGCATCCGTATTTGCTTTAGCAGGGTTAGATATCGTCTATGACCTCGCCCCCCTGGAGGTGAGCCATGCGAAGCAGAACTGTCATGCCGTGTTCCTCGAATTGGCAGTTGCCAGGGTGGTCACCCAGTCCCAAGTGGCAACTGCGGAAGGCAGAGTTCGTTCGGTCAAATCGATCGCCGAACTCAGTGAAGCCGCACTGGCCATAGAGACGATAGTCAAATCGGTGGACGCCAGGCAGTCGCTCTACTTCGCTCTTGAGGGTGTCCTCTCGGAAACCGTGATCCTTGCGTTCAGCACTAGCGGCATCGTGCCGGAAGCGCTCAGCGAGCATTTGCGTCGGCAGGGCCGCTTCCTGGTCGCGCACTTCTGGGACGCGCCGCACATCATTCCGCTGGTTGAGGTGGTACCTGCTCCGAGAATCGAACATGACACGGTGGCCGCGACCATGGAGTGGTTGACGGCGGCGAATTGCAAGCCGGTCTTGCTGAGCAAGGCCGTTTTTGGGTTCATCGGCAATCGTCTCCAGTTTTGCGGTGCTGCGCGAAGTTCTACACATGCTTCACGCCGGTATTGCCGACGCGCACACCGTCGACGAAGTCATGAAGCAATCACTCGGACGACGTTACCGATGGTCGGACCGTTGGAAGGTGCCGACATCGGCGGCCTCGAGACTTTCTTGGCCATCGGATCGCAATTGCTGCCGCATCTAGCGAGCAGCGACCAAGGGCTTGACGTCCTTCGTCGGCTCGTGAGTGAGAAGCATGGCGGTCGGCGAGACGGCAGGGCATCTACCCATGAAATGTGGAACGCAACGTCAGCTTAAGCCAATCGCGCTTGCAGATGTCGACGGAAGCGCTTGACCGAGATGCGGGCCCGACGGTCCGACGTGACTCGTACTTACCCAAAAGAGTAGAACGGCATGCGACAACCTAAGCTTTCTCTTGGCCGCCTCAGTCTTCAAACGTTCAGAGTCATTCGAAAAACATTGGAGGCAGATATCAATCGCACACATCTACTTTGCTCAGGAACGGTGATCGGAAGTGTCAGCTTTCTTCTCGCTGCGTGCGGGGGAAACAGTAGCGGAGACTCGCAGGTCGGGGCCGCCAGCGCAGCGAGCGTTTGCGCAAAACTCAATGGAGCAACTACTGGCGGTGTAGCGGGCTTGAGCGCGAAAGTCATTCCCGCTACCTCGACCGCACCCACATACTGCCAAGTCACTGGCACGATTCCCCCGCAACTAGGCATTGAAATCCGCTTGCCCGACGACTGGAACGGCAAACTGTATTACCAAGGCGGCTCCGGAATGGATGGCTCCATCCCGGATTTACCGGTAGGTGCATTGACGAAGGGGTACGCCGAAGTTGGAAGCGACGGGGGCCATAAGGGGAACGCCTTCGACGCAAGCTTTGCCCTGAACGATCCCCTTGCGTTGAACATGTGGGGACATCTTTCCATCCCCACTGCGCTGTCATCTGCAAAAGAAGTCGTTCGAGATGCATATGGAAGATTCCCCGACCGCTCCTATTTCGATGGTTGCTCCACGGGTGGCAGGGAGGCGCTGATGACAGTTCAGCGATATCCAACCCTGTTTGACGGCGTCATCGCGGGCGACCCGTCCTACGACTTTGTCGGACTGATCGGATGGTTCAATCGAAACGCAAAGGCTTTGGCAGCGCCAGGTGGCGCCTTGACTAGCGCAAAGCTACAACTCCTTTCGCAAGCGGTTCTCCAAAAGTGCGACGCACTGGATGGTGTCGTGGATGGAATAGTTTCAAATCCCGCAGCCTGCAGCAAGTCGGGATTTGATCCGCGGGCGCTGCGCTGTGCTGGCGGAGGCGACTCGGGAAACACCTGTCTTTCAGATGCTCAGCTGAACTCGATCGCCTCGCTAACGACGACTGCACAGTTTGGAACCGCACCGAACACCTACACTCAAGTCGGACACCCATTCACTGGAAATGAGGCTACGCAGTGGCTGGCGGGTTCTGCGGGCGCTAAAGGCGATGGGGACTATACGGTCAGTGCCGGATACCTGTTTGAAGACACGATCATCAAAAACATTATCGCAAGGAATCCTGCGGTTAACCCTCTGACGTTCACCTACGATCAGGATCTGAATGCGCTCTTCTCAACGGCATCCATCGTCAATGCCACCTCCACAGACATTCGCCCGTTTATAAATAATGGAGGCAAGCTGATCATGTGGCACGGAGGCTCGGATGATTTCTATCCGGCTCAAGGAACGGCCAACTACTATGACGCCATGGTCTCGGCGGTCGGTGGGAAATCCGTGGCGGATTCCGCCGTTCGATTGTATATACCCCCCGGGGTTGGACATTGTGGAAATGGCCCCGGCGCAGCGCCCGCTGATAGCGATCTGCTGCAATCCCTCGACGACTGGGTGACGAAAAGCATATCGCCAGGCACGCTGTTCGCGACGAAACTGACCCCTAGTGGTGACACCGCCTTCACTCGTCCCTTGTGTCAGTACCCGACATATCCCCGGTACACCGGCCCCGCGGATGACGCGGCGGCGGCAAAGCTTGCCCGCAACTACACATGTACCGCACCGAGTCCGTGAATTCAGGGGTTCGCCTCGAGATGCCGAGCGCGGCAAAGAAGCGCTTGATCGAAATCCGGGCCCGACGGTCCGACTTGCCTCTAATCCCAAAGACTAGGAACAGCATGCGACACTCTCAGCTTTCTCTTGGCCGCCTCTTCCTGTTGCTGGCTCTATCGAGCTCCGCCCTGCTGGTCGGGTGCGGCGGTGGCGACGACAACATTTCGCCCCCTTCGCAGCCGCTGAACTGCGCGGATTTGAGCGGAATGACCATCGCCCCGGCCAGCATCGGTCTGCCGACAACTGGCGCGACCGTCACCGCGGCTACGCCCGTCGCGGCGGCCGGCAGCGGTGTCACCGCAACTCCTGATTATTGCAAGGTCAGCGCGGCGATCTCCCCCATCGATCCGGCGGCGCCGAAGATCATGATGCAGATCGCCCTTCCGAACACCTGGAACCACAAGGTGATGATGTTCGGAGGCGGAGGCTATGACGGAACGATCCCCGACGTGGCCGGCAATGTTCCGGCGGGCCCCACGGCCGAAGCAACTCCACTTGGCCGCGGCTACGCGACGTTCGCGAGCGATTCCGGCCACCAGGCAAATGCGCTCGGCAGTCAGGATGGCTCCTTCGGCCTCAACAACGAGGCCGTCAACAACTTCTCAGGCGACGCGCTGAAGAAGACGCGCGATGTGGCCATCGCGATCATCAACGCCCGTTACGCCGTGAACGGACCAGCCAAAGCGTACTTCGCCGGTGGGTCTTCAGGCGGTCGCGAGGCGCTCGAAGTGGCGCAGAAGTGGCCACAGGATTGGGACGGTGTGATCGCCCTGTATCCCGCCGGCGCGGCTGCTAGCCTCGATCTGCAGTTCGGCCGCATTACTCGGGCGCTGGCACAGCCTGGCGCGTATCCGAACGCGGAGAAACGGAAAGTCCTGTACGACGCGTCGATTCAGGCGTGCGACATGCTGGACGGTGTCGCCGACGGGCTGATCAGCAATATTAAAGCCTGCAACGCGACCTTCAATCCGGCGACGGCGACCGTGAATGGCCGGCCGCTGCGCTGCGCGGGCGGTGCTGATACCGGCGACACCTGCCTGTCGGACGCGCAGATCGCTGCGTTCAATACGATAAACACGCCCATCACGTTCGACTACTCGCTAGCGAGCGGCGAAACGCAATACCCCGGCTTCAACACGTGGGGGACCGACTTCGGCATCCCGAACGCCAGCCCCCTTCAGGTCGCGGTCTCGTTCCTGTCGTTAAACAGTGCCCAACCTGCCAGCCCGATGCCGAATGCCGCGCCGTATGGCACCGTGTTCTGGGATCAGTGGGTGCGCTTTTTTGTGACGAGAGATCCGAACTTCAACTCCCTCACACTCGACCCGCAGAACCCTGGCGCGTACCAGGCGCGCATCAGCGCGCTGACCGGCCTGCAGGACGTCAATAAGACCGACCTGACGGCGTTCCAATCGAAGGGCGGCAAGGTCTTGATCGCGCACGGCATGAGCGATGCGCTCGTCAGCACGCGCGCGACGGAACAGTATGTTGACCGCGTGCGCTCGACGATGGGCGTTGCCCGCGTCGACACGTTCTTGCGCTACTACGAGATTCCTGGATACGGCCACGCGGCCAGTACGGTGTTTAACGCTTCCTGGGATTCGTTGACGACGCTCGAGAACTGGGTGGAGCGAGGCGTTGCGCCGCCGCCGCAAGTTGTCTCAGATACGGTTGGGATTCCAGGCCGGACGCGACCGCTCTGCCAATATCCGGCGTGGCCAAAATATGCCGGCTCGGGCGACGTGAACATGGCCTCGAACTTTGCTTGCGTTAATCAGTGATGGTCCGTCGGGGCGCCGCTCGTTGCGTGTGCGGGTCTCGGCTGGGTACTTCGCTTCGCGGGGTGTGCCGGGAAACACGGACCTCAGCCGCGCGGGGCAACCGTCCGAGGTGTCATGCCAGCGACCCGATGCCCCTCGCTCCAGAGTCCAGCAAAGCATGGCGAAAATAACAAAGCGGCACGGCGTCGCGCGGCGACCCTCGCAAGACAACTCCTATGATGATCAATGCACACCTGAACGAATTCAGTGCACTGCGGAGCCTGGCGCTGCAGTCGCATTTCCCGCCCTTTGACCCGCTGGCAGAAGGAGCCTCTGTGGCCCAGGATTTGCCTTACTAAACGAACTTGATCCATTCTAAAGGAGTACCAATGGCAAACGAAGTAATCGGAGTCGTGGGCGGCGGCCTCATGGGAATCGGCATTGCAACAAAATGTGCGCTCGCCGGCTTCCGAACGACCGTCGTCGATACCAATCGCGATCGCATTGCCGAGTTATCCAAGTCCGCATCGACCATCTTGTCCGAGTTGATCGACGCGGATCTCATCACGTGCGCCCAGTGCGACCAAGCGCTCGGCAACCTGCATGTCTCGGACGAGCTATTCGATCTCACTGACGCCAACATCGCGATCGAGGCTATTCCCGAAATCCTTTCAGCCAAGCATCAGTTGTTTGAGAAGCTGGAAAGGATCATGCGGCCGGATGCGGTGATTGCGAGCAATACAAGCAGCTTCCCGCCGGACGCGCTGTCTGAACACATGGTGCAAAAGGAACGCTTCGTTATCGCTCATTTCTGGAATCCGCCGCACGTGATTCCGCTTGTGGAAGTCGTGCCCGGTACAGATACGAACAAGAGCGTCATCGATCGGCTCGTACGGCTGCTGACCGAGATCCGGTCGGAGCCGGTCGTGCTGAATGCGGCGATTCCCGGGTTCATTGGCAATCGATTGCAGTTCGCCGTACTGCGCGAGGCTTTGCACATTGTCAGCACGGGCGCTGCGACGCCGGAGACCGTGGATGCCGTGATGAAAGCATCGCTGGGGCGGCGTTACGGCATGATGGGTCCGTTCGAAGGCGCCGATCTCGGTGGTCTGGGCACGTTCCTGTCGGTTGCGAGTCATCTGATGCCCCAACTGGCGAAAGGCGAAGAGGTTCTTGACTTGCTCCGTGAGCATACCAAAAAGGGCGAACTCGGCGTCAGCACCGGTCGGGGTTTCTATAAGTGGGACCAGGCTCGAATCGAAGACCTGAAGGCGCTCCGTCGCCGACAACTCGTCACAGCGAAATGACCTCCCAGGCATTGCAGCGATGACATAGATCCGAGTTCACACCTCACCGTGTCAAACGCAAGCGCATTTCATTGAGTCGAAGCTTTGCTGGTCGGCCGATGACTGACCTTATATCTACAAATATTAGGAGACTCGTTTGTCTTTCATGATCGTCCTCACCGCGCTGGTGTTTCTGATGTTTGCCGCGTATCGCGGCTACAGCGTCATTCTGTTTGCGCCGATCGCGGCTCTCGGCGCGGTGCTGCTGACCGATCCGGGCGCCGTCGCGCCAGTCTTCTCCGGGATTTTCATGGAGAAGATGGTCGGATTCGTGAAGCTTTACTTCCCCGTGTTTCTGCTGGGCGCGGTGTTCGGTAAAGTCATCGAACTCTCCGGCTTTTCTGAGTCGATCGTGGCTGCGGCCATCCGTTATATCGGCCGCTCGCGTGCGAATGCGGTGATCGTCGCGGTGTGCGCGCTGCTCACCTACGGCGGCGTCTCGCTGTTCGTGGTGGTGTTCGCTGTGTATCCGTTCGCAGCCGAGCTGTACCGCCAGAGCAATATTCCGAAACGCCTGATGCCTGGCGCGATCGCGCTCGGCGCGTTCTCGTTCACCATGGATTCGCTGCCGGGCACGCCGCAGATCCAGAACATCATCCCGACCACCTTCTTCAAGACGACGTCCTGGGCCGCGCCGACGCTTGGCGTGATCGGCTCGCTGTTCATCATCGTGGTCGGCCTCACGTATCTGGAGTGGCGCCGCCGCGCGGCAATGGCGACCGGCGAAGGTTACGGCACGGAGCTTGTCAACGAGCCGGATCGCGTGGAATCCAAGCAACTGCCGCATCCGTTGCTGGCGGTTGCGCCGCTGGTTCTGGTGGGCATCGCGAACTTCCTGCTGACCCGCTGGATTCCGAACTGGTACGGCGCGTCGTACACCGTTGCGCCGGACATTCTGCCGGGCGTTCACGCACCGGTCACGACGACGATCAAGGCCGTGGTCGCCATCTGGGCCGTGGAAGGCGCACTGCTGCTGGGTATCGTGATGGTCGTGGTGACGGCGTTCGGCAGCGTGCGCGAGCGCTTCGCGATCGGCACCAAGGCGGCGGTGGCGGGCGCACTGCTGGCTTCGTTGAATACGGCGTCGGAGTATGGTTTTGGTGGCGTGATCGCAGCCTTGCCGGGCTTCCTGGTGGTCAGCGATGCACTGAAGAGCATTCCGAATCCGCTCGTCAATGCCGCGGTTTCGGTGAGCTCGCTGGCGGGTATCACGGGCTCGGCATCGGGAGGCATGAGCATCGCGCTCGCGGCTATGTCCGACACGTTCATCAAGGGCGCGGAAGCGGCGCATATCCCGATGGAAGTACTGCACCGGGTCGTCGCGATGGCGAGCGGCGGTATGGACACGCTGCCGCATAACGGCGCGGTGATCACGCTACTGGCAGTCACGGGATTGACGCATCGCCAGTCGTATCGCGAGATCTTCGCCGTGACGGTGATCAAAACGCTCGCGGTGTTTTTCGTAATCGCTCTTTATTACGTGACGGGAATCGTGTAGTTGGATAGATCTGGCCTTGTCGCTCAGCGCACGAATGCGCTGATGCGGCAAATCAGCGGTGATTACCGAGCAGTGGAAATTAGATAGTTTTGCTTCAACCACAATTCCTACATTGGTTTGCCGCGGCGCCGCTGCAAAGACGCAATGTTCGGGCATTGAAAAGCGACCAGGATGAAGCGTTCAGGCCATCGCGCAATTTTTCAATTCGTGATAGCTCGGTAATTCATTTCGGCCAACGACGGCACCATTTGGCCGGTCGTGCGAACATCCATATTTCAGACGCTGAATATTGATTGTGCCTTGTGCTACTTTTCACTGGCTACAAGCGGCTGATAGTCGCTAACGAGATCTTGCGAGTTCCACGAGGATGATTAGATCAGCAGCGTGTAAGGCGCCTCTGAGCTTGCCCCCGAAAAACGAATCCCTTC
>NZ_JAQQDJ010000028.1:0-35723 GCF_046028095.1 Paraburkholderia phytofirmans | reverse complement strand
GCTTGTCCTGCTTGTCCTGCTTGTCCTGCTTGTCCTGCTTGTTCCGCTTGTTCCGCTTGTTTCGGTCCTGCCGTGCTTCCGCCGGGCGCCGTTCAGTCGTCCGGCTCCTTTCTCGCATAGCCACCGCTCACATCAGCGTGCTGGCTGATATAAGTGCTGAGCCCCTGCCCGCGTTTCGCGAGACGTTTCAACGCAGCGACGTGCCGTGCGCCGACGCTCGCCTCGGTGTACCAATACACCACACCGTGCCTGAAGCGGACCGCGACGAAATCCTCGCCGATTTCATAAGCCACGACGCCCGAGTCGCCGCTGAGATTCCGATAGCGCTGCATGTGCGAATGCCTCCTTGCAGCACACCCAGCAGTTTTTATTCCGCCGATATCGCCGCGCGCCGGCCGCCACGTGGCGCGCGTGTTGTAGTATCGCAAGCACCTGGTTTTTACCGCATTTGCGGCACCTCATGAGAATTCTCGGCATCGACCCCGGCCTGCGCGTGACCGGCTTCGGCGTGATCGACCAAAGCGGCCACAAGCTCAGCTATGTCGCGAGCGGCGTCATCAAAACCGCCGACGCCGATTTGCCGTCGCGTCTGGGCACCATCTTCGAAGGCATCTCCACATTGATCCGCCAGCATTCGCCGGATCAATCGGCGATCGAAAAAGTGTTCGTCAACGTCAATCCGCAATCCACTTTGCTGCTCGGCCAGGCGCGCGGCGCGGCGATCTGTGGACTGGTTGCGGGCGGCGTGCCGGTCGCCGAATATACGGCCCTGCAATTGAAGCAGGCCGTGGTGGGTTACGGCCGTGCAACCAAGGAACAGATGCAACAGATGGTGGTGCGTCTGCTCAACCTCTCCGGCGTACCCGGCACCGACGCCGCCGACGCGCTCGGCATGGCTATCTGCCACGCACACGGCGGCACGACGCTGAGCACGTTGGGCGGCATCGCGCCTTCGCTGGCGAAGAAGGGGCTGCGGGTGAGGCGCGGACGTTTGGTCGGTTAGTTTACGCGTAACTCGCTGTCCACTCGACGCTCACGCGCTGCGCTACACTCGCCCTTTCTCTCGAGATTGAATTCGCCATGATCGGTCGCATTGCCGGCGTTCTGCTGGAAAAAAACCCGCCGCATCTGCTCATCGACTGCAACGGCGTCGGTTACGAAGTGGATGTGCCGATGAGCACCTTCTACAACCTGCCGTCCACCGGCGAACGCGTCGTGTTGCTCACGCAGATGATCGTCCGCGAAGACGCACACCTGCTGTATGGCTTCGGCACCGCCGAAGAACGCTCGACGTTCCGCGAACTGCTGAAAATATCCGGCATCGGCGCGCGCATGGCGTTGGCGGTACTGTCAGGCATGAGCGTGCACGAACTCGCGCAGACCGTCACGATGCAGGACGCGGCGCGTCTGACGCGCGTGCCGGGCATCGGCAAGAAGACGGCTGAGCGCCTGCTCCTCGAACTGAAGGGCAAGATCGGCGCCGACCTGGGCGCGATGGCGGGCGCGGCGTCGGCATCCGACCACGCCTCCGATATCCTGAACGCACTGCTCGCATTGGGTTACTCCGAAAAAGAAGCGCTGGCCGCCGTCAAAAACGTGCCGGCCGGCACCGGCGTGTCCGAGGGCATCAAGCTCGCGTTGAAGGCGCTGTCCAAGGGCTGAAGCTCAGTCCCCGGTTCGATACGTGAGCGACGACTGAAGCTTCGCACACGCCTGCGAGCCGCGCACCCTGGCCATTCGGCCGAGTTTCGCGGCAGGCGGCTCGCGGTACAATGAACGCATGATCGAAACCGACAAACTCGCCGCCGAGCGCATCATCGCGGCCACGCCCGTCTCGCCGAACGAAGAAGCGTTCGAGCGCGCGTTGCGTCCGCGCCAGCTCGAAGAATATGTCGGGCAGGAAAAAGTGCGCGGCCAGCTGGAAATCTTTATCGAGGCCGCCAAGCGCCGCTCTGAATCGCTCGACCACGTCCTGCTGTTCGGGCCGCCGGGCCTCGGCAAAACCACGCTCGCGCACATCATCGCGCGGGAAATGGGTGTGAATTTGCGGCAAACGTCCGGACCGGTGCTCGAACGCGCCGGCGACCTCGCCGCGCTGCTCACCAATCTCGAAGCCAACGACGTCTTGTTCATCGACGAAATCCACCGGCTCTCGCCGGTCGTCGAAGAAATTCTGTACCCGGCGTTGGAGGATTATCAGATCGACATCATGATCGGCGAAGGGCCGGCCGCGCGCAGCGTGAAGCTGGACCTGCAACCGTTCACGCTGGTCGGCGCGACCACGCGCGCGGGCATGCTGACCAACCCGCTGCGCGACCGCTTTGGCATCGTGGCGCGGCTCGAGTTTTATAACGCCGAGGAACTGGCGCGCATCGTCACGCGTTCGGCGTCGCTGCTCCATGCGCAGATCCATCCGGACGGCGCGTTTGAAATCGCCAAACGCGCGCGCGGCACGCCGCGGATCGCGAACCGCCTGCTGCGGCGCGTGCGCGATTTCGCCGAAGTGAAGGCCGACGGCAACATCACCGCGCAAGTGGCCGACGCAGCGCTCAAGATGCTCGACGTGGATGCGGTCGGCTTCGACCTGATGGACCGTAAGCTGCTCGAAGCAATTCTGCACAAGTTCGACGGCGGCCCGGTCGGCGTCGACAATCTGGCGGCGGCAATCGGCGAAGAACGCGACACGATCGAAGACGTGCTCGAGCCGTATCTGATCCAGCAAGGCTTCCTGCAACGCACGCCGCGCGGCCGCGTCGCCACGCTGCTCACGTACCGGCATTTCGGCCTCGCCGCGCCGGAGTCGTCGAGCGGCCTGCCGGGTCTCTGGGATTCGGCCGCGACCTGAGCGGCACACGTCACGCCCCACGAGACCGAACCAGGATGTCCGACCAAACCAGTCAGCCCAGCTCGTCCAACGGTCTCGCGCAACTTCTCACCGGCAGGCTCCGCTCCAAACTGGCCGCCGGCGTCACGCATCTGACAAGCGGCAGCGGTCCCACGCTCGACTACTCGTCGCCTCCGGGCGACCCTGGCCTGTTCGGCCCTGACTCCGTATGCTGGAAAGTCCACGCCGATTTCACATCCATGATGACGGGCGGCATCAGCGCGCTTCTGCTTCAGGCGCTGCACCCGCTGGCCCTCGCGGGCGTGTGGGACCATTCGACGTTTCGCACCGATATTCTCGGCCGCCTGCGCCGCACCGCGACTTTTATCGCGGGCACGACCTTCGGCAGCCGGCACGACGCGCTGGCGCTGATCGAACGTGTAAAGCGCATTCATCTTGGCGTGAACGGCGTCACGCCTGACGGCCAGCCCTATCGCGCGAGCGAACCCGAGTTGTTGACGTGGGTGCATGTCGCCGAAGTGTCGAGTTTCATGACCGCGCACTTGCGCTATGTGAATCCGTCGCTGCCGATTGCCGCGCAGGATCAGTACTTCGCCGAAACCGCGCGCATTGCCGAGATGCTCGGCGCGTCGAACATTCCGCGCTCGCGAGCCGAGATCGACGCTTACTTGCTCGCGATGCAGCCCGAGCTTGTGGCCAGCGAGCGCACGCTCGAAGTCGTGAGGGTTCTGCTGAACGCGCCCGCCCCGAGCCTATCGATGCGGCCGGCCGGCGTGTTGATGTTCAACGCCGGCGTCGATCTGCTGCCCGATTGGGCACAGGCGATGTTGGGATTCCAGCGCTATGCCGTGCTTCGCCGCGCGGTGGCAAGGCCCGGCGTGCGGCTGGTCGCGCCGGTCATTCGCTGGGCGCTGGTGAATGGTGTGTCGAAACGGGCGCGCCGACGCGTGGCCGCGGACGTACGCGAACCGGAGTAACGCGAGCGACGGTGCTCGACGAATGCGCACAAACTGCGCGATCAAAAGTCAGCGAAAACGACCGCGTGAATCAGCGAGTAACATGCGAGAGCGATCTTTGACGGCGCGAATTCACTGCACGCGCGTGAACGGTCCGAGTATCTGCAGCGCGATATCACGCTGCACACGGGCCCGCGTGAATCACCGCCCCGGCTCCGGCACCTTCTTGAAACTGTCATCCGCGCTCGGCGCATCGAGATGCGAAATGTCCGCCCACGACACGATCGTCGCCTTGCCATTGTCGAAATCCACGGTGTTCACGCTCGTGTTCAGCAACGGGTAATTACGCGGCGCATCGAGCGGCAAACCACAAGCAAAGCGTCGCACGCAATCGAGCACGCCGCCGTGCGCGACGCAGGCAATCCGCCCACCGGGATGCGCGGCGACCAGCGGTTCGATCGCGTGCAGCACGCGATGGTAGAGCGTGCGTAGCGACTCGCCGCCTGGCGGTGCGAAGCCCGCATCGCGGGTTTGCCAGTGCGCGTATTCGTCGGGGAAACGCAGGGCGATCTCGTCGCTATCGTGGCCCTGGAACGCGCCGTATGAACGCTCGCGCAGACCTTCGCGCAACTGCAGCGGCAAGCCGAGCACATCGGCGATCGGCTGCGCGGTTTGTTGCGCGCGTTGCAGGTCGCTCGAATAGATCGCGTCGAGTCGCGCGCCCTGCTTCGCCTCATCGGCCATGCGGCGCGCCAGGCGCTGCGCCTGCGCCAGCCCCATCGTAGCGAGCGGAATGTCGATGTGACCTTGAATGCGCTTGATGCGGTTCCAGTCGGTCTCGCCGTGCCGGATGAACAGAATCTGCGTCGTCATGGGATGAAAGTGGGCGCCTTGGCCGGTATTGCCGAGCCGCTATTGTCGCAAACGCGGCTGGAGGATGGATGCGCACGCCAAGGTGCGCATTGAAGGACAAAGCTCAGGCGTTCGTCTGCAGCCAGAACGTGACCGGCCCGTCGTTGACGAGCGACACCTGCATGTCGGCGCCGAACTCGCCGGTCTCGACGATCGAATGCTTCGCCCGCGCCGCCGCGACGAAGTAATCGAAGAGGCGCTTGCCTTCATCCGGCGGCGCGGCCGGCGTAAAGCTCGGACGCAGGCCGCTGTTGGTGTCCGCAGCCAGCGTGAATTGCGACACGAGCAGCAAGCCGCCAGCGCGCCCCGCGCCGTCGAGATTTTGCACGGAGAGATTCATCTTGCCAGCGGCATCGCTAAACACGCGGTAGCCGAGCACCTTGGCCAGCAACCGGTCGGCAGCCGCCTCGGTGTCGCCGCGTTCGGCGCACACGAGCGCGAGCAGGCCCGCCTCGATCGCGCCCGTCACGCGGTCGGCTACGCGCACTTCCGCGCGCCGCACGCGTTGGATCAGCGCGATCATCGGTGCGACTCCGTTAGCGACACTCTGAACATCAGGCTGTCAGCGTAACGCGCGCAAAACGGCGCTTGCCGACCTGCACGACGTATTCGCCGGCTTCGACCTTCAGGCCCTTGTCGGACACGGTCGCGCCATCGATCTTCACGCCGCCCTGCTCGATATTGCGCAGCGCTTCGCTCGTCGACGGCACGAGGTTGGCCTGCTTGAGCAACTGGCCGATCGCGAGCGGTGCGCCCGCAAGCGTGACGGCCGGGATGTCGTCCGGAACGCCACCCTTCGCGCGATGGTTGAAGTCTTCGAGCGCGCGCTCGGCATCGGCTTGCGAGTGAAAGCGCGCGACGATTTCCTGGCCGAGCAGCACCTTGAAATCGCGCGGATTACGGCCCGCTTCGATTTCCTTCCTGAAGCCGGCGATTTCGTCCATCGGACGGAACGACAGCAGTTCGAAGTAACGCCACATCAGCACGTCGGAAATGCTCATCAGCTTGCCGAACATGTCGGTCGGCTTTTCGCTGATGCCGATGTAGTTGTTCTTCGACTTCGACATCTTCTCGACGCCGTCCAGCCCTTCGAGCAGCGGCATCGTCAGAATGCATTGCTGTTCCTGGCCGTATTGCTTCTGCAACTCGCGGCCCACCAGCAGGTTGAACTTCTGGTCCGTGCCGCCGAGTTCGAGGTCTGCGTTCAGCGCGACCGAGTCATAGCCTTGCATCAGCGGATACAGGAACTCGTGAATCGAGATCGGCACGCCGCCCTGAAAACGCTTGGTGAAGTCTTCGCGCTCGAGAATCCGCGCCACCGTGTAGCGCGACGCGAGCTTGATCATGCCGTCGGCGCCGAGCGGCATCGACCATTCGCTGTTGTAGCGGATCTCGGTCTTTTCGCGGTCGAGCACGAGCGCGGCCTGATCGAAATACGTCTTCGCGTTCGATTCGATCTGCTCGCGCGTGAGCGGCGGACGCGTCGCGTTACGGCCCGACGGATCGCCGATCAGCGACGTGAAATCGCCGATCAGGAAGATCACGGTGTGGCCGAGATCCTGCAACTGACGCATCTTGTTCAACACGACCGTGTGGCCGATGTGGATGTCCGGCGCGGTCGGATCGAGCCCGAGCTTGATACGCAGCGGCTTGCCCGTAGCCGCGCTCTTCGCGAGTTTTTGCGCGAATTCGTCTTCGATCAGCAGTTCGTCGACACCGCGCTTGGTGACGGCGAGGGCGTGACGGACTTCGTCGGTGATCGGGAAGGCGGCAGCGGGGTTAGGCTTGGTGGACTCGGTGCTCATGCTGGAAACGTGAAGTCGCGAAAAAAGGAGATTGTCCCATAGATGCGCGCCGCCGCGCCCACTGACGCAGCCACAAGCTCCCCGTCGACGCACGATTTCTGCGTTCGACATCGTGCCGCCGGCGTCGCGGCGCTTTATATTCGACCGCGCTTCGCCCGATAATCTGCTACAACGGATCGCAACGAACCATCGAGAGGAGCAGCAACGTGGCGCAAGACCCCGCAGACGGCGTCTACTTTGGACTGATGTCCGGCACCAGCATGGACGGCGTGGACGGCGTGGCCGTCAGGTTCGCGCAAGGCAAGCCGCCGGTGGTGCTGGCCGAGGCGTTTGTCGGCTTTGCCGCGGGCCTGCGCGACGCATTGTTTGCGCTCCAGCAACCCGGCGACAACGAAATCGAGCGCGAGGCGCTCGCCGCCAATGCGCTCGCCACGCGTTACGCGGTGTGCTGCCACGAACTGCTGCACG
This sequence comes from Paraburkholderia phytofirmans, assembly GCF_046028095.1. Classification (GTDB taxonomy): domain Bacteria; phylum Pseudomonadota; class Gammaproteobacteria; order Burkholderiales; family Burkholderiaceae; genus Paraburkholderia; species Paraburkholderia phytofirmans_A. The sequence goes on along the minus strand of NZ_JAQQDJ010000028.1, from coordinate 28,737 downwards.
GCAGCCGCGTGCCGGCTGCAGAGGTGCGCGCGATTGGCGTGCATGGGCAGACGGTGCGGCATCGGCCGGAAAAGGGCTATACGCGGCAGATCAACAATCCGGCGCTGCTTGCTGAAATGATGCATATCGACGTGATCGCCGATTTCCGCAGCCGCGACGTCGCCGCCGGTGGCCAGGGCGCGCCGCTCGTGCCGGCTTTTCACGCCACGGTGTTCGGCGCGAAAAACGAAACGCGGGTGGTCTGCAATCTTGGCGGTATCAGCAATATCACGATTCTCAACGCGACCGGCAGCGTGCGCGGCTTCGACTGCGGACCGGCCAATGCGCTGCTCGACGAGTGGGCGCAGCGCCATCTCGGCAAACCGTTCGACGAGAACGGCCATTTCGCGGCGGGCGGCCGGGTGGATCGCACGCTGCTGAATGCGTTGCTCGACGAGCCGTTTTTCACCCAACAACCGCCGAAGAGCACCGGCCGTGACCTGTTCAACGCGGAATGGCTCGATGCGAAGCTGCAGCCGTTCGCCGGGCTCGATCCCGCCGACGTGCAAGCGACGCTGGTTGCGCTCACCGCCGTGACGGTCGCGCGCGAGATCGAGCGGCACGCGTCGGACGCGCGAGCCGTCTATGTCTGCGGCGGCGGCGCGCGTAACCCGGAGATTCTGAAGGCGTTACAGCAGGCGTTGGAGGACAGCGGCGTCAGCGGCGTTCCCGTTATGACCACCGATGCGCTCGGCGTGCCGCCAAGCCAGGTCGAGCCGCTGGCATTTGCCTGGCTCGCGATGCGCTGCGTGGCGCGCCTGCCGGGCAATCTGCCGGCGGTCACAGGCGCGTCAGCCGAGCGCGTGCTCGGAGCGATTTATCCGCGCTGAGCGCCGCGCTAGATTCGAGTGCCGGAAATAAGAAACGGGGCCGAAGCCCCGTTTCTTATTTCAACCTGTCATTCAGCGAGCCATCACACCGAGAACGACGAACCACAACCGCAAGTGGTCGTTGCATTCGGGTTCTTGATGACGAACTGCGCGCCGTTGATGTCGTCCTTGTAGTCGATCTCAGCGCCCACCAGGTACTGGTAGCTCATCGAATCGATCAGCAGCTGGACGCCGCTCTTGTTCATGACGGTGTCGTCTTCGTTGACGGCTTCGTCGAAGGTAAAACCGTACTGAAAGCCCGAGCAGCCGCCGCCCTGCACGAAAACGCGCAGTTTGAGGTCCGCATTGCCTTCTTCTTCGATCAGTTGCTTGACCTTGTCAGCCGCTGCGTCGGTAAAAACGAAGGGGGCGGGCATCTCGGTCACGGGTGTATCGGTGACTGCGTTCATTCGAACTCTCCAAAAAGCTTTAACCGCTATTGTAGGGCTGATCTCGATATCGTGCTGAAGCCCACAAAATCAATGGGTTCTTCCTGAAAATCGATGGACGGCGCGCTCCGCCGCCACCAGCCCGGCTAAGCGGGATATATCGCCGCTCTGGCGACGAGTTCGTTGCGGCAGCAGCGAACGCACTAAGCCGCGAACCCATGAAAAAAGCCGCCTTCGCGAAAGCGTTGGCGGCTTTTGCAGCGCACCGGCCCGAAAGCCGGTTCGCACCCGAAACGATTAACGCTTCGAGAATTGCTTCCGGCGACGTGCCTTGTGGAAGCCGACCTTCTTACGTTCGACTTCACGAGCGTCACGCGTAACGAAGCCAGCTTTCGACAGTTCCGGCTTCAGCGTTGCGTCGTAGTCCATCAGCGCGCGGGTGATGCCGTGGCGAACCGCACCGGCTTGACCCGTTTCACCGCCACCGTTCACGTTGACCTTGATGTCGAACGTAACGCCGTGGTTCGTGAGTTCCAGCGGCTGACGCACGATCATCAGCGACGTTTCGCGCGAGAAGTAATCGGCGATAGGCTTGCCGTTTACAATGATCTCGCCCTTACCAGCCTTGATGAAGACGCGTGCGACGGCGCTCTTGCGGCGGCCCGTGCCGTAATTCCAGTTACCGATCATGTGGGCTCCCCTTAGATCTCGAGCGCTTTCGGCTGTTGCGCCGAATGCGGATGCGTTGCTTCAGCGTAGACCTTCAGCTTCTTGATCATCGCGTAGCCGAGCGGGCCCTTCGGCAGCATGCCCTTGACCGCTTTCTCGAGCGCACGGCCCGGGAAGCGTTCTTGCATCTTGCCGAACGTCGTTTCATAGATACCGCCCGGGTAGCCCGAGTGACGGTAGTACTTCTTGTCAGTAGCCTTGTTGCCCGTGACGCGCAACTTACCCGCGTTGATAACGATGATGAAATCACCGGTGTCGACGTGCGGAGTGAATTCAGGCTTGTGCTTGCCGCGAAGACGGTGTGCCACTTCGCTGGCGACACGCCCGAGAACCTTATCCGTCGCGTCAATCACGTACCATTCACGCGTAACCTCATGGGCTTTTGCGGAAAACGTCTTCATGATCGATCCAAAAAAATTGCTGCGCCCAATGTGTTTTTTCCTGCTTGTAGTGTGCGCATCGAGGCGCGTGCAGGCTCTCCCTGGTTCTTCCTCCGCGGGCGCGGATGCGGAAAAGCCCTGAATTATAAAGGAATTTGCTACGGCAAGTCAAAACGTACAGGAGTGTGCGCGAGATTCCGCGGAAATCTGGTAGCTGGAAGCGTGATTTAGCGCCCTATCGCGCTCCAACCGGCTGAGCGTCGCGCAGGACGCGGGCGAAAAAAAACCCGAACGAGCGGTTCGGGTTTAATCCACCAAAGGAGGAGGTGGAGGAGACAGAATCGATTATATGAGCCGACCTTGTGCGACGCAAGAACATTTGCAATGCGAAATACGATTTCACAATGTGGCAACTTGGTTTTTTGGCTTTAATTCTCTAAATTTCCTTTAAAATCAATCACTAAATGGCAACCACTTAACCACATTGACAGACATCGTCTAGAGTAAAACCCCTAAACCTGTCAGGGCATTCCCGAATCGGTTGAACATGCCGCGGCGCAACACGCAAGCCGTCATCGGGCATAACCTGAGGCAAAAGTCGCCTCGGGCAGACACCCAAACACCGGGCTACAATGCCCTCTCGATAAGGCAAAAGCGCGGTGGAGCACAGCATGGAATGCAAAGTAAGCTGGATGGGGCAGGACGGGATGGCGTTCGCAGCCGAGACGGGCAGCGGCCACCTGGTGACAATGGACGGCGCGCCTGAAGGCGGCGGCCGCAACCTCGCGCCGCGTCCGATGGAAATGGTTTTACTCGGCACGGGCGGCTGCACCGCCTACGATGTCGTGATGATCCTGAAGAAAAGCCGTCAGGAAATCAGCGATTGCTCGGTGACGCTGAAGGCCGAGCGCGCCAGCGAAGATCCGAAGGTGTTCACCAAGATCCACTTTCACTTCACCGTGACGGGCAAGAATCTGAACCCGGCCACCGTGGAACGCGCGATCAATCTGTCGCACGATAAATACTGCTCGGCCTCGATCATGATCGCCAAGACCGCCGAGCTGACGCACTCGTTCGACATCGTCGCGGGCTGAACGCTGCCTGGCAGCGGCTGCGCGGCGCGGGCCTGAGCGCTCGCCGCCGAACACGCGCACAAAAGAAAAATGCCGGCGTCCAGATGGACGCCGGCATTTTTTTGTCAGGTGGCAAAGCAAGCCGATAAGCCGGATTCTGTGCACGCGCAACGTCCGAAGACGCGACGCGCGTGGCAGCCATTCCTCTAGGCGCGCCATTGCTGACGCGCTCAAGCTTCCTACCCGCAGACGTGACAGGGGCCCCGTCCTGCATCTCGAAGATGCTAGCCTGCCTACTTGGAATTGCTCCGGGTGGAGGTTACCGTGCCGGTCTGCCTTGCAGCAGCCGCGGTGCGCTCTTACCGCACCGTTTCACCCTTACCTGATCCCGGCTTGCGCCGGGCCATCGGCGGTTTGCTTTCTGTTGCCCTGTTCCGCGTGTTGCCACGGATGGCCGTTAGCCATCACCCTGCCCTGTGGAGTCCGGACTTTCCTCGCCCTCTTTGGCCGAAGCCGCCAAGGCCGCGACTGCCTGGCCTGCTTTGCTGGGGCGGATTTTAACACCTGAGGGAGCGGCAAGCCGGTTCGACTGTTGAAATAGCCGAATGGTCAAGGAGCCCCGCGACAAACCTCAGTGCGCTCAACGCGCACGCCGCCCCAAGCGGAACACGGAGGTATCGTCGTAAAACGCGGGCGAATCGTTCTCCGGCCACCAGCCCGGAACGCCCAGCACGGGCAACGGCGCGAACATGCGGCTTGTCAGCGCATCGGTGGTCAGCAGCGCTGCCGCGATGGACTCGTCCAGCCAGGCGTCTTGCTTCGCGGCGTCCCATTCGAAATACACGGCCGGTACATCGACTATCCACGCATGCCCCGTGCAAGCCTTGAACGGCGCAATCAGCTTTTCCATCAGCGCATGGCCGAAACAGCGCACTTCGCAACTGGTCCCCCATGCATCGCGCCGGGCCACCAGCAGCGTTTGCCAGTCGAATCCACGCAATGCCGCGCTCAACGCAGGATCAGCACAAGCGAACAGCAATGCGTTCTCGTCGAACAAGGTCAGCGTGTCGCGCACGCCGCCTCGTGTCGGACCGACGCCCAGCACCTCGATAGCCGCGGACTGCCGCGCGTTCAGCGCCGCTTTGATTCGCGGAAAGGAAAACCACATCGACGCATTGAAGAAGTCGTGCAGATTGTGGCGCGTCGGTACGCAGCCGGTCGACGCGATATGCGCTTCGTACGCCGCGCCGGCTGGCAAATCGTCCTGGGCGATAAACGCGAGGCGCTGGCCGCGCCCGGTGATCTGCCGCATCTCACCGGCGTCGGCGTTCATTTCGGCGAGCAATGCCGCGTAGCTCGTCAGCGCAGCTTGCTGCCACCGCTTGCCGCGTTCGGCAAAAGGCGCGAGCCACGGCCTGGTCCAGTCGATTGCAGCGAAGCCTGTCGGCTCCGCCTCATGCGCCTGCATCTTGCTGAGCCTTAAACCAGCCGCCAGCCAATCGACTCGCCGCCGCGCAGCGGCACGACCGGCGTGTCGCCGACCGGCAATTCCGCCGGCAGCGTCCATTCCTCACGACGCAGCGTGACCTTCTCTTCACTGCGCGGCAGACCGTAGAAGTCCGCGCCGAAAAAGCTCGCGAAGCCCTCGAGCTTGTCGAGCGCGTTGGCCTTGTCGAACGCTTCCGTGTACAGCTCCAAAGCGTGCAGCGCCGTGTAGCAACCCGCGCAGCCGCATGCATGCTCTTTCAGACCCTTCGGATGCGGCGCGCTATCCGTGCCGAGGAAGAAACGCGGATTGCCCGACGTCGCCGCTTCGACCAGCGCCACGCGATGCGTCTCCCGCTTCAACACCGGCAGACAGTAGTAATGCGGGCGAATGCCACCCTGGAAGATCGCGTTGCGGTTGTAGAGCAGGTGATGCGCCGTGATCGTCGCGCCCAGCAGCTCAGGCGCCGCGCCGGCTTCGCGGATATAGTCGACCGCGTCTTTCGTGGTGATGTGCTCGAACACCACCTTCAGCGCCGGAAACGCGCGGCGCAGCGGCGTCATGACCCGGTCGATGAACACCTTCTCGCGGTCGAACAGATCGATCGACGAATCCGTTACTTCGCCGTGCACGAGCAGCGGCATACCGACTTCCTGCATCACTTCGAGCGTTTTGGCGCACTTCATGATGTCGGTGACGCCCGCGTCCGAATTGGTCGTCGCGCCCGCCGGATACAGCTTCACGCCATGCACGAAGCCGCTTTCGCGCGCGCGGCGGATTTCGTCGGGCGGCGTGTTGTCGGTCAGGTACAGCGTCATCAACGGTTCGAACTTCGCGCCTGCGGGAATCGCGGCGACGATCCGCTCGCGATACGCCTGCGCCATCGCGGTGGTCGTGACCGGCGGCTTCAGGTTCGGCATGATGATCGCGCGGCCGAACTGGCGCGCGGTGTCCGGCAACACGGCGGCCAGCATTTCGCCGTCGCGGACGTGCAGGTGCCAGTCGTCCGGGCGGGCGAGTGTGATGGAGTCGAGGGAAGCGTTGGAAGCGGTCATGGCGGCGGGGGACGAGATTCGACGACAAAAGCCAATCTATGCGGTCAAACCGCAACGTTGCGGCACAAACACACGTCAATTTTGCTATTTGGCGTTTCTGGCTCGGTGATATGCTTGGAAAATCATCATTGTAACGGCTCGCCCCGTTCACAGGCTTACCCGCAACATGTGCCAACTTCTCGGAATGAACTGCGCCGCGCCAACGGACGTCACGTTCTCGTTCACCGGCTTTGCGGCGCGCGGCGGCGTCACCGATCACCACGCCGACGGCTGGGGCATCGCCTTCTTCGAAGACAAAGCCTGCCGCCTGTTCATCGACCATCAATCGTCGGCGACCTCGCCGATCGCCGAAATGGTCAAGCGCTACCCGATCAAATCGAAGAACACCATCGCGCATATTCGCAAGGCGACGCAAGGGCACATCCTGCTGGAAAACTGCCACCCGTTCATGCGCGAATTGTGGGGACGCCACTGGATTTTCGCGCACAACGGCGATCTCAAGGATTATTCGCCGGTGCTGTCGGGCGTGTATCAGCCGGTCGGCACGACCGACAGCGAACTCGCTTTCTGCGCGCTGCTCGAAGGCCTGCGCAAGGCGTTTCCGGGTGCACAGCAACCGCCGCTCGACGAACTGTTTGCCGCGCTCGAAACCCTCACGCGCGAAATCACGCAGTTCGGCGTGTTCAATTTCCTGATGTCGAGTGGCCAGGCGCTCTTCGCGCATTGCTCCACGCATCTGCATTACATCGTGCGGCGCTGGCCGTTTTCCACCGCGCATCTCGTCGATGCGGACGTGTCGATCGATTTCGCCAAATACACGACGCCCGAAGACCGCGTCGCGGTGATCGCGACCAAGCCGCTGACCGATAACGAAGTGTGGACCGCCTTCGAACCCGGCGATCTGATGATGTTCCAGCACGGCGAAGTGATCGGACGCGTCAACGTGCCGGTGCCGGATTCGGTGCTGGAAAAGCTGCGCAATCCGGCTTTGGATGCGTCGGCTTCAGCGACCACGATCGCGGCTTCGGCCGAAGCGTTAGCGGAGCCAGAAGCCGAGCTCGACCTCGAAGCCGCCGACGACGCGGCAGCGTTCGAATCCTGACCACTCGAACATCCGCTCAAAAGAGAGCCGCCACAAACGAAAAAGCCGCTTCTTCACGAAGCGGCTTTTTTTGCCCGACCCGCGCCGCGCCGCGTGAACGGCGCGACGCGATGCGACAACAAACTCAGTGCAGGATCTTCGCCAGAAAGTCCTTCGCGCGATCCGACTTCGGATTGGCGAAGAAGTCTTCCTTGCGGTCGTCTTCCACGATCAAGCCCTTGTCCATGAAGATCACGCGGTGCGCGACCTTCTTCGCGAAGCCCATTTCGTGCGTCACGCACATCATGGTCATGCCTTCCTGCGCGAGTTCGACCATCACGTCGAGCACTTCGTTGATCATTTCCGGATCGAGCGCCGAAGTCGGCTCGTCGAACAACATGGCGATCGGATCCATCGACAACGCGCGAGCAATCGCCACACGCTGCTGCTGACCGCCCGACAACTGCCCCGGAAACTTGTCCGCATGCGCACGCAGGCCGACGCGATCGAGCAGCTTCAAACCCTTCGCTGTAGCTTCGTCGTTCGAGCGGCCGAGCACCTTCACCTGCGCGAGCGTGAGGTTCTGCACGATCGACAGATGCGGAAACAGCTCGAAGTGCTGGAACACCATGCCGACCTTCGCACGCAGCTTCGACAGATTGGTTTTCTTGTCGGTGAGCGACTGCCCGTTGATGACGATCTCGCCCTTCTGGAACGGCTCGAGGCCGTTGACGGTTTTGATCAGCGTGGACTTGCCCGAGCCGGACGGCCCGCACACCACCACCACTTCACCCTTTTTGACTTCCGTCGTGCAGTCGGTCAGCACTTGAAACTGGCCGTACCACTTCGAAACATTCTTGATAGAGATCATCTTGCGACCTTTTTCTGAAGACCTTTGACGAGGCTCGACGCGACCACACAGATCACGAAATAACACGCGCCCGCGAACAGTACCATCTCGACATTCGTACCGTCACGGTCGCCAATATTCGTGGCGGTGCGGAAGAAGTCGGCGAGGCTGATCACGTAGACGAGCGACGTATCCTGAAACAGCACGATACCCTGCGTGAGCAGCAGCGGCACCATGGCGCGGAACGCCTGCGGCAGCACGATCAGACGCATGGCCTGCGAGTAGCTCATGCCGAGCGCGAACGCCGCGTTGACCTGCCCGCGCGGCACCGACTGAATGCCGGCGCGGATGATCTCCGAATAGTACGCCGCCTCGAACAACGAGAAAGCGACCATGGCCGACGCGAGGCGAATGTCGATATCCGGCGACAACCCGAGTACGTTTTGCAGCACTTGCGGCACGATCAGGAAGAACCACAGCAGCACCATCACCAGCGGGATGGAACGGAAGATCGTCACGTAGCCCTTCGCGAACCACTCGAAGGGTTTGAACGACGACAACCGCAACATGGCGAGAATGGTGCCCCAGACAATGCCGAACACGATCGCGATCAGCGTGATCTTGAGCGTGACGATGGCGCCGGTCCACAGCGTAGGCAATGCGCCCGGAATACCGCTCCAGTCGAAATGATGCATTACTTGCCTCCGATATAGCCGGGCAACCGGGTCTTGGCTTCGACCCAGCGCATGAGTTGCATCACGACCAGATTGATCAGCATGTACGCGATCGTGACCGCGATGAACGACTCATACGTCTGCGACGTGTAGTCGACCAGTTGGCGCGCCTGGGCGGACAGATCGAGCAGACCGATCGTCGATGCAACCGCCGAGTTCTTGAAGATATTCAGAAACTCGGACGTCAGCGGCGGCACGATGATCCGGTAGGCGACCGGCAGCAGCACATAGCGATACGTCTGCCATTGTGTGAAGCCCATGGCGAGACCCGCGGCGCGCTGACCCTTCGGCAACGCGTTGATACCCGAGCGCACCTGCTCGCACACGCGCGCAGCCGTGAAAAGCCCGAGACAGATGATCGACGACGAGAAAAACTGCGCGCTGGGCGGCAGTTGCTTGAACCAGTTGCCTATTGAAACAGGCAGCAACTCCGGTATCACCAGATACCAGATAAAGAACTGCACGATCAGCGGGATGTTACGGAAAATCGCGACATACAGCGTGCCGATGCCCGACGCCCATTTATTCGGCACCGTGCGCAGCACGCCGAACAACGAACCGCCGATCAGCGCGATCACCCACGCCGACAGCGACACGGTAATCGTCACCCAGAAGCCCGACAGCAGCCAGCCCAGATAAGTGGTCGGCTCGCCGGTGGAGACGGGACTCAGCAGAATGCCCCAGTTCCAGTGATATGACATGACCAAGACTCCAGCAAAAAGAAACGGAAGAAGCGCGTGGCCCCTTCCGTTTCGTTCAGCGTTTCAAAAAAACAGCTAAGGTTTAATCGATTGCCTTGTCATTCGGGCTCTTGTAGAGAGCCTTGATATCGTCGCTTTCCGGGAAGTTCAGGTTCAGTCCCTTCGGCGGAATCGGCGATTCGAACCACTTCTTGTAGATCGCGTCGGCTTCGCCCGAGGTTTCGACCTTGGCGATCGCGTCGTCCACCACCTTCTTGAACTCCGGATCGTTCTTGCGAATCATGCAGCCGTACGCTTCATGCGATTGCGGCGTGCCGACGATCACGAAATCGCCCGGATTGTTCGACTTTGCGCGTTCGCCCGCGAGCAGCGCGTCGTCCATCATGAAGGCAGCGGCGCGGCCCGTGGAGAGCGTCAGGAACGACTCGCCGTGGTCCTTCGCGCTGATGATGTTCATGCCCATGCTCTTGTCCTGGTTCATCTTGCGAAGCAGGCGCTCGGACGTGGTGCCGGCGGTCGTGACGACCGTCTTGCCCTTCAGGTCCGCCCAGTCCTTGATGCCGGAGTCTTTCTTGGTCATCAGGCGCGTGCCGATCACGAAGATCGTGTTCGAGAAGGCAGCCTGTTGCTGACGTTCAGCATTGTTGGTGGTGGAGCCGCATTCCATGTCGACGGTGCCGTTCTGCACCAGCGGAATACGGTTTTGCGACGTGACCGGCGTGAGCTTCACCTTCAGGTTCGGCATGTTCAGCTTCTGCTTCACTGCCTCTACGACCTTCAGAGCGAATTCCTGCGAGTAGCCGATAACGTTCTGTTTGTCGTCGTAATACGAAAACGGGATCGACGATTCGCGATGACCCAGCGAAATGACACCCGTGTCCTTGATCTTTTTCAGCGTACCAGCGTCTTGCGCATGCGCGCCAACCGTAAACAGTCCGAGAGTCGCGAGCAGCAGCGCAGCTTTTTTAACCTTCATGTGTGATCTCCTTGGCAAGAACCGGCGCCAGTTTAGCAAAGTAATTATTCTGAAAGTATCGCTATAAACCATGTTGTTGCGTGTGCGCCGCTACAGCTTTGCGGCGCTTCAGGCCGGTCGGTCAACCTTTCCGCATATGCAAAGGCGGGCGGCATCGATACGATGCCGCCCGCCGGGTCGAACACGCCGTCTTGTGGACCGCGTTGAAGCAAGAGTTGGCGGCGGCCCTGCGGGGTAGCGGAACCGCCGTTTGCAGCAAACAAAAAGCGGAAAGATCAGGGATACAGGCCGCGCAGTTCGCGTGCTTCCAGGATCCGCTTACACGCGACGATAAACGCCGCCGTCCGCACCGACACCTTCTGCTCGCTCGCCACCTGCCACACTGCGGCAAACGCTTCACGCATCACACGCTCGAGGCGCTGGTTGATCTCGTCTTCCGTCCAGAAGAAGCTCGAGAAGTCCTGCACCCATTCGAAGTACGACACGGTCACGCCGCCGGCATTGGCCACCACGTCCGGAATCACGAGGATGCCGCGATCGTGCAGGATGTCGTCCGCAGCCGTGGTGGTCGGGCCGTTCGCGCCTTCCACGACGATCTTCGTCTTGATCTTGCTGGCGTTCTTTTCGGTGATCTGGTTTTCCAGCGCCGCCGGAATCAGGATGTCCGATTCGACGGTCCAGAACTCTTCGTTCGTGACTGCGTCGGCTTCGGGGAAACCACCCACGCCGCCCGTCTTCGCCACGTGCTCGAGCAGTGCGACGGCGTCGATACCGGTCGACTTGTACAGCGAGCCGGTGTGATCCTGCACCGCAACCAGCTTCGAACCGGCTTCCTGGAACAGACGCGCCGCGATGCCGCCCACGTTACCGAAACCTTGAACCGCAATGCGTGCGCCTTCGATGTCGACGCCGATACGGCGCGCGGCTTCCGAAGCCGTGACGAACACGCCACGGCCCGTCGCCTCGCGGCGGCCGAGCGAACCGCCCAGCGTGATCGGCTTGCCCGTCACGACGCCGGTGGCCGTTTGGCCCTGGTTCATCGAGTACGTGTCCATCATCCACGCCATGATCTGCTCGTTCGTGTTCACGTCCGGCGCGGGAATGTCGGTATTCGGTCCGATGATGATGCCGATTTCGCTGGTGTAGCGGCGCGTCACACGCTCCAGCTCACCACGCGACAAGGTGCGCGGATCGACACGGATGCCGCCCTTCGCGCCGCCGTACGGCACGTTCACGGCAGCGTTCTTCACCGACATCCACGCCGACAAGGCCATCACTTCCGACAACGTCACGTCCTGGTGGTAACGCACACCGCCCTTGCCCGGACCGCGCGACACGTTGTGCTGCACGCGATAGCCTTCGAAGTGAGCGACCGTGCCGTTATCGAGTTCGATAGGCACGTCGACGATCAGAATGCGCTTCGGGCGCTTCAGGGTTTCGAGCCAGCGGGACAGCGAGCCGAGATACGGCGCGACGCGATCGACCTGGCGCAGGTAGTTGCCCCACGGGCCGAGATCGTCTTTATTCAGGTAGGAAGGAACCGACTGCAACGTTGATGCGGATTGGGCTGCTTGTGCTGCCTGTTGCTGGGATGACATGAACGCTCCGGCGTTGAACGAATGACAGCATTGTGGAAAAACGCCGTTTTGAAATCCAATGCCGTTTCCTTATCCGATTATGTTTTTTTTGCATAACCATCAAGAAGCCGCAAATTCGCGTCGTCGGCAGGCAGGATTTCAGGCCGTGCCTTGCGCCAGTTCCTCCGACACCACCTCCCACAATTGACGCGCGAGAATCTGCCGCGCGTCGTCGCTCTTCGCCGCGAGCTTGTCGCGATAGAGACGAATCTCCATGGTCAGCGTGAGCTGGCCTTCCGGCGTGCCGCGCGTGGCGCGGTCCAAACGGATCAGCTTGCCGTCGGCGACCGCGTCTTCCACCGCGCTGTGCGGCAGGAAGGCGATGCCGTGTCCGGCCAGCGCCATCGCCTTGAGTCCTTCGGCCATGTCGGTTTCGTAGAGGCGATCGAGGTACAGGCGCTCCGGCGCATTGGCCAGGATCACTTCGGTCATGCGGCCCAAGTACGCGTTCGGCGTGTACGACAGGTAAGGCGTGGGCGCCTCGGCCGTGCCCGGCAACGTGTGACGCGGCCGGCCGGCGCGGCCCGGCGCCGAGAACGGACTGATCGGTTCGTTGCCGAGCGTCAGCATGTCGTAGCGGCCCGGATCGAGCGCGACCGGATGGCTGGGATGGTGATAGCCCATCATCAGATCGCAGCCGCCTTCCACCAGCGACAACGCCGCGTCGTGCACGTTCAGGGCTCGCAGACGCGTGTGGATCGGACCCAGATGGGCTTCGATCCGCTGCAGCCAGCGCGGGAAGTAGGTCAACGACAACGTATGTGGCACGGCGAACTCGATGGTCGCCTGCGGCGTCGCGGTGTGGCCGCGCAGCAGTGCACGGGCTTCGTGGAACTGCGAGAGCATCGCGAGCGCCTGCTCGTTGAACACCTGGCCGGCCGCCGTGAGCCGCGTCGGATAGACCGAGCGGTCGATCAGCTCCGTGCCGAGCCATGCTTCGAGCGCCTGAATCCGCCGGGAGAACGCCGGCTGCGTGACGTGGCGCAATTCAGCCGAGCGGCTGAAACTACGCGTTTCCGCGAGCGAAACGAAGTCTTCGAGCCATTTCAGTTCCATGCGGGGCCTGCTGCCGACGGGAGAGAGGAAGTCAGCATTCTAGTGGGTGTCGTGAGACGGGTAGGCGCGGCCGTGCGAGAGGCCGCGTGATAACCCTCCATCAGGAAATCGGATTGCGCCGATGGCGCCGGCCGGCCGCGAGCCGCTATCTTGCTGCGCGCACGCCCCGGCGGCCAGCCCGCCGCGCCCTCCATCAACTCTCTTTGACAACGCGCCTTTCCGTGCGCGAGACCCGCCATGCCCCCACTCGTCTCCATCATCACGCCGACGGCCGATCGCGACCGTTTCCTGCCGGCCATCGCGCGCTGCGTGCTTCGCCAGCAAGTCGACTGGGAATGGTTGGTCCTCGACGATAGCCCCGAGCCGAGCGCGTATTTGCAGGCGCTGGCCTTGCAGGACACGCGCATTCGCTACTTTCATTCCGCCGCGCGCATGTCGATCGGCGCCAAGCGCAACGCGCTGATCGCGGAATCGCGCGGTTCGGTCATCGCCCATTTCGACGATGACGACCACTACGCGCCGCATTACCTCGCACACATGGTCAGGACGATGCAGGAGAACCGCGCGGACCTCATCAAGCTGTCGGGCTTCTTCATGTACGCGCCGCACACGCAATTCTTCGGCTACATGGACCTGAACGCGAAAGTGGGCCTGCACTACGAACTGAGCGGCCGTTCGGTCAGCCATATCGAATTCCACGAGAAGATGCAGATCGGCGCGGATTTCATCCTGTTCTACGGCTTCTCGTATGTGTATGACAAAGCGCTTGCCGCGATCTCGGCCTTCGACGACATCAACCTGTGCGACGACGAGAGCTTCATCCGGCGCGTAGTCGAAGCAGGCCGCAACGTGATCGCCGTGGACGATCCGCAGGCGAGCTGCCTGCATCTGGTCCACCCCGCGTCCACCTCGCGCTGTTTTTCCCGCTATTCGCTACCACCGTTCACGCTGCCAACCCTGTTTCCCGGCTACGAGGGCTATCCGGGCTAGCCGCCGCACACGCGCCGCGCGGCGCCGCGTCGAAATCAGGCCAATCAGCGTCCGGTGGTAAAATTCGCGATTCCCGCAGTTTCCTCCGCGTTTTCATCCTTGCGCCACGCCCCCATCATGTCCGACACCCGCCCCGACACCCTGTTCGCGCTGAACGCGCTCTCCCCGCTCGACGGCCGCTACGCCTCGAAAACCGAAGCCCTGCGCGACTGGCTCTCGGAAGCCGCTTTCATGCGCAATCGCGTGACGGTCGAAATCCATTGGCTGATCGCGCTCTCGCGCGCCGGTTTCGCCGAAGTGCCGCGCTTTTCCGAAGCGTCCGAACAATTCCTGCTGCAACTGGCCGAGCGCTTCACCGCGCACGACGCCGCGCGCATCAAGGAAATCGAACGTGTGACGAATCACGACGTGAAAGCGGTCGAATACTGGCTGAAGGAATCGGTGAAGGGTCAGGCGGAACTGGAGCGCGCGAGCGAGTTCATCCACTTCGCGTGTACGTCGGAAGACATCAACAACACCTCGCACGGCCTGATGCTGGCGGGCGCTCGCGAACACGTGATTCTGCCGGCGCTGCGCTCGGTGCATCAGCGTCTGATCGCACTGGCCCACGCGCACGCTGAACAGCCGATGCTGTCGCGCACGCACGGCCAGCCGGCCAGCCCGACCACGCTCGGCAAGGAACTCGCCAACGTCGCGGCCCGCCTGGAGCGCGCGATCGACCGTATCGCCAAGGTCGAACTGCTCGGCAAAATGAACGGCGCGGTCGGCAACTTCAACGCGCATCTGTCGGCCTATCCGGAGTTCGACTGGGAAGCGTTCTCGCGCGAAGTGGTCGAGCAGCGTCTGAAGCTCACGTTCAATCCGTACACGATCCAGATCGAGCCGCACGACTACATGGCCGAACTGTTCGACGCGGTCTCGCGCGCCAACACGATCCTGCTGGATCTGGACCGCGACGTGTGGGGCTACATCTCGGTCGGTTACTTCAAGCAGCGCACCAAGGCCGGCGAAATCGGTTCGTCGACCATGCCGCACAAGGTCAATCCGATCGACTTCGAGAACTCGGAAGGCAACCTCGGCCTGGCTAACGCCACGCTGCGCCATCTCGCCGACAAGCTGCCCGTCTCGCGCTGGCAGCGCGACCTGACCGATTCGACGGTGCTGCGCAATATCGGCGTCGCGTTCGGTTACTCGCTGCTCGCGTACGACTCGCTGATCCGCGGTCTGGACAAGCTCGAAGTGAATGCACAGCGTCTGAACGAAGACCTCGACAACTGCTGGGAAGTGCTGGCCGAGCCGGTGCAAACCGTGATGCGCCGTTACGGCATCGAGAATCC
The DNA here is from genome assembly GCF_046028095.1 of Paraburkholderia phytofirmans. Taxonomy (GTDB): domain Bacteria; phylum Pseudomonadota; class Gammaproteobacteria; order Burkholderiales; family Burkholderiaceae; genus Paraburkholderia; species Paraburkholderia phytofirmans_A. The sequence goes on along the minus strand of NZ_JAQQDJ010000028.1, from coordinate 13,355 downwards.
GTACGAGCAGTTGAAGGAATTGACGCGCGGCAAGGGCATCACGCGTGAAGCGCTGCAAACGTTCGTCAACGGTCTCGCGATTCCGCAGGACGCGAAAGACCGCTTGCTCGCGATGACGCCGGGTTCCTATATCGGCAAGGCGGTTGAATTGGCTAAGCGGATCGCTTGATCGGCTAACGTCGTGCATGGCCTCGTTAAAGTCGAGGCGTAAAAAAACCGCTCCGTGGAGCGGTTTTTTATTTGCAGCAGCGAAAACAAAAACTCACTTGCGCGCTTCAACCTGCTTCAGCACTTCAACGACGATCTCTTCCGGCGACAATTCGATGCTCACCGTGATCGCTTCGTCCGCGCCCGGCTCTTCGAGTGTATCGAGCTGGCTTTGCAACAGCGACGGATCGAAGAAATGCCCGGTGCGTGTGGTCAGCCGCTGCTCCAGCACTTCACGCGAACCCTTCAGATACACGAAGCACACATCCTTGTCGCCGTCGCGCAAAACGTCGCGGTACGAGCGCTTCAGGGAAGAGCACGTGAACACCGCCGTCTCACCCGCCTGCTGCTTCTCGACGATCGCCACGCGGATGGTTTGCAGCCACGGCCACCGGTCTTCGTCGGTAAGCGGAATGCCGTGGTGCATTTTCTCTTTGTTGGCGGCGCTGTGAAACGCGTCGCCGTCGGTGAACGCGCAATGCAGGCGCTCCGCCAGCATTTCGCCAATTCTCGTCTTGCCGGCGCCCGACACGCCCATTGCGATCAGAATCATCAAAAACTCCTTACACGACCGCCGCGAGTGCGAAGGTCAAACCCAAGCCCATCAGTGAAATGATGGTTTCGAGGAGCGACCATGTCTTGAAGGTCTGCCCCACCGTCATACCGAAGTATTCCTTGATCAGCCAGAAACCGCCGTCGTTCACGTGCGAGAAAATCAGCGAGCCCGAACCGGTGGCCAGCACCAGCAATTCCGGCTCGACATGCACGCCGCTAGCCGAAGCGATCGGCGCGACGATGCCGCACGCCGTGGTCATGGCGACCGTCGCCGAACCCGTGGCCAGACGAATCAATGCGGCCACCAGCCAGCCGAACAACAGCGGCGACAGATGCATGGCCGTTGCCACATTGACGATTTCCTTCGAAATGCCGCTGTCCATCAGCACGCGCCCGAAACCGCCGCCCGCGCCGACGATCAGCGTAATGCCCGCGATCGGCGCGAGACAGTCGCCGCAGAATTTCTGGATCTGCTCGCGAGTGAAACCGCGGCTCGCACCGAATGTCCAGAAGCTCACCAGCACTGCGATCAGCAGCGCGACGTCCGAGTTGCCGGCGAAGTGCAGCAGATCGTTCGGCAAGGTTTTCGGCGTGGTGAAGAGATCGGCCCAGCTTCCGACCAGCATCAGAATCACCGGCAGCAGGATCGTGAGCAGCGTGATGCCGAAGCTCGGCAGTTCGCGCTTAGGTGCCGCGTTTTGTGCGCCGTCTTTAGTTTCGTCACCGTGACCCAGGAATTGCGCGGCGAGCGCGTTGTCTTTCGGCAGCTTGATATAGCGGCTGATCATCAACGCGAACAGCGGACCCGCGACGATTGCGGTCGGCACACCGACAATCAGCCCATAAGCGATGGTCCGACCGATATCCGCGTGATACGCCTGCACCGCGAGCATCGCGGCCGGATGCGGCGGAAGCAGCCCGTGCACAACGGACAGACCCGCGACCATCGGCAAGCCGACCAGCAGCAACGACTTGTTGGTGCGTTTCGCGACGTTGAACGCAATAGGAATCAGCAGCACGAACCCGACTTCGAAGAACACCGGCAAGCCGACGATAATCGCCACGATCATCATCGCCCAGTGGATGTTCTTCTCGCCGAAAAAGTCGATCAACGTAGTGGCGATGCGCTCGGCGCCGCCCGATTCGGCCATCATCTTGCCGAGCATCGTGCCTAAACCGACCACGATGGCGATGTGCCCGAGCGTATTGCCGTTACCCGTTTCGAACGATTTGACGATGGTCGACATCGGCATGCCGGATGCAAGACCCAGCAGCAGCGACACGATGATCAGAACGAGGAACGGATAGACCTTGTAGCGTGTGATCAGCAGGATCAGCAATGCGATGGCGATCACCGCAAAGACTAGCAGCGTGCTGCCGTGGACAGCTTCCATGAAGCCCCTCCTTTTGCGTTATTGATTTGAAGTGCGTGCGGAACACAGCCAGCACCTTGTCTCACGGCGACCTGTGCGGCACCTTGAAACCGGGCTGACCGCGCGGACGCTGAATTTTACTGTTTGTTATCTGCAAACGTGCGCCAATTCTGCGCGCATATCGCAAAAGAGCCTCGTCAAGACAGCCTGAACAGCTGTATCGACGAGGCTCCTTTGTGTCGGACCTTGATAAAGGGTTAACGAGCGCGCGGCTTCAACTTAGTGAGCCGGTGCCGCCAACTGGCTCGCGGCACGCGCCAGACGCGTGACCTCGTCCCAGTTTTGCGCGGCGAGCGCGGCTTTCGGCGTGAGCCACGAACCGCCCACGCACACCACGTTCGGCAGCGACAGGAAATGCGTGGCCGTTTCCGCCGTGATGCCGCCGGTCGGGCAGAACTTCAGAGTCGGGAACGGGCCGTGGAACGCTTGCAGCATCGGCACGCCGCCGGCTTGCTGCGCCGGGAAAAACTTCACGATCTCATAGCCGAGTTCGAGCGCCGTGATGATGTCCGTCGGCGTCATCACGCCCGGCAGCAGCGGCAAGCCCGCATCCTGCGCGGCCTTGTGCATGTCTCTCGTCAGGCCAGGGGAGACGCCGAACTGCGCGCCCGCCTTCTTGGCTTGAGCGCAATGCTCGGGCTTCGTAATCGTGCCGACACCGACCACGATATCTTCGGCCAACTGGCTCGCGCGTTCGATCGCTTCGAGGCCTGCTGCGGTGCGCAAGGTGATTTCCAGCACCTTCACGCCACCCGCGTGCAGCGCGCGAGATACGTGTTCACCCTGTTCGACCGAGTCGAACGCGAGCACCGGAATCACCGGGCCGAGGCGCACGATATCGCTAACTGTTTTCGACGTCATAGTCAGACTCCTTGTTCTGCAGCACTTAGCTGGCGTGAGTGGTGCTTGTGTGTTTTGCGGTGTGAGCTTTGGCTGCTTCGCCGTGAAGCGCCGAACGCTCGCCCACCATCGCGCCGAATACCGACGCACCCTGCTCCGCCGGCGCCGCCGCCGCACGGAATACACCGAACAGTTCGCGGCCGAAGCCGACTTCGTTTTCCGCCTGATGCTGCGGCACGGCGTTAGGCCGGGCTGCCCATTCGGCTGCGTCGATCTCGATGTCGAGCACGCCGGCTTCGGCGTCGATCACCAGCATGTCGCCGGTGCGCACCTTGCCGATCGGCCCTTCCAGCAACGCTTCCGGAGAAAGATGAATTACCGCCGGCACCTTGCCCGACGCGCCGGACATGCGGCCGTCCGTGACCAGTGCAACATGGAAACCTTGATCCTGCAACACACCGAGCAGCGGCGTCAAACGATGCAGCTCAGGCATGCCGTTTGCCCGCGCGCCCTGGAAGCGCACGACGGCGATGAAGTCGCGCTTCAGCTCGTGCTTGTCGAACGCTTCCTGCACGGCTTCCTGCGAATCGAACACGATCGCCGGCGCCTTCACCTTGCGATGCTGCGTCGCGACCGCCGAAATCTTGATGACGCCGCGGCCGAGCTTGCCCTTCATCAGACGCAATCCGCCGTCCGGCTGGAACGGTTCCTTGATGCCGCGCAGCACCGCCGTGTCTTCGCTGGTTTGCGCGCCCGGCACCCATTGCAGCTTGCCGTCGATCAGCTTCGGCTCTTCCGTGTAGTGCTTCAGGCCCTTGCCCGCGACGGTGTTCACGTCTTCGTGCAGCAAGCCGCCTTCCAGCAGATTGCGCACCAGGAACGCGACGCCGCCGGCCGCGTGGAAGTGGTTCACGTCGGCCTTACCGTTCGGATAAATCTTTGCAAGCAAAGGCACGGCTTGCGACAGCGTGTCGAAATCATCCCAATCGATCACGATGCCCGCGGCGCGTGCAATCGCCACCAGATGCAGCGTGTGGTTGGTCGAGCCGCCCGTCGCCAGCAAGGCGACGATGCCGTTGACGATCGCTTTTTCATCCACCACGTGGCCGATCGGCATGTAGTTGCCGCGGTCCACGGTCAGGTCGAGCACGCGGCGCGCGGCCTGCGCGGTCAGCGCGTCGCGCAGCGGCGTATGCGGATGCACGAAAGCCGAACTCGGCAGATGCAGGCCCATCACTTCCATCAGCATCTGGTTGCTGTTCGCGGTGCCGTAGAACGTGCAGGTGCCGTGGCTGTGATACGCGGCGGCTTCCGCTTCAAGCAGCGCGTTGCGGTCGCACTGGCCGGTCGCGAAGAGCTGGCGCGTCTTGGCTTTGTCGTCGTTGGACAGGCCGCTGCCCATCGGGCCGGCCGGCACGAAGATGGTCGGGATATGGCCGAACTGCAGCGCACCGATCAGCAGGCCCGGCACGATCTTGTCGCAGATGCCGAGGCATAGCGCCGCGTCGAACATGTTGTGCGTGAGCGCGACCGCCGTGCTCATTGCGATGACTTCGCGCGAGAACAGCGACAGTTCCATGCCGGCATTGCCTTGCGTGACGCCGTCGCACATCGCTGGTACGCCGCCCGCGAATTGCGCGACGCCGCCGTTTTCACGCGCGGCCTGCTTGATGATGTCCGGGTAGTTTTTGTACGGCGCATGAGCCGACAGCATCTCGTTGTACGAGGACACGATGCCGATGTTCGGCTCGCGGATCTGCTTGATGACGAGCTTGTCGTTGCCTTCGAGGCCGGCGAAACCGTGAGCGAGATTGGCGCAGGAGAGCGCGCCGCGCGCCGGAAACTTGCCCTGCGCCTGGTGGATGCGGGCGAGATACGCCTCACGCGTCGGCTTGCTGCGCTCGACCACACGTTGCGTGACCTTCAACAATTGCGAATGCGGGGAAACCATCGGAGCTCCTTCGTCGCTGGCTGAAGAGGTGCGGGTATGCGCGCACTGTGCCAGGTAGGTATCGCGGGATGTCGAATCAGTTGACGACGCCATCTTAGTAGAAAAACTACACGATCGCAATGTTCATTGCTGCTGCGCTGCCGCATAATCAAACCGCCCGGAACGCCCATTGGGCTTAGACTTCGCGGGTTTCATCCAAAACTTAGGGATTACACCTACAGGCTAGAATGTAGTTTTTGTACCTTTCCGGCAATCGGTATATAGTCCACGCATTCTTCAGCATAGTGCGAGTTTTCCAATGATGCTGTCTCAGGTGGAAGAGATGCGCGAGCAGTTGCGGCCCTCCGAGCGCAAACTCGCCGACTACGTGATCGAGGCGCCGCGCGAGGTGCTCGATCTGTCGATGACGGAAGTGGCCGCCCGCGCAGGCGTGAGCCAGCCGACCATCGCGCGGTTCTGTCATGCGCTCGGGTTTTCGGGCTTTCGCGAATTCAAGATCCGGCTGGCGCAGGGGATTGCGTCGGGGGTGCCGACCGTCTATCGGGACGTGCGGCCGGATGAAGGCGCGCCCGGACTGATCGCCAAAGTGTTCGACCGGACCATCGGCACGCTGATCGAGGTGCGTAATAGCCTGTCGCCGGATAGCGTGGAAGCGGCCGTTGAGTTGCTGGCGAATGCGGCGCGCATTGAGTTCTATGGAGCGGGCGGATCGGGCATCGCCGCGCAGGATATCCAGCACAAGTTTTTCCGGCTCGGCATGCCGAGTGTTGCGTACTCCGATCCGCATACTTACTCGATGTCGGCAGCGCTGCTCGGGCCTGGCGATGTCGTGATCACGGTATCGAACACCGGCCGGACCCGCGACATCATCGAAGCGGCGCGTTCGGCGCTCGCTCGCGGCGCGAAGGTGATCGCGATCACGCATGGCAGTTCCCCGCTTGCGCGCGTCGCCTCGATCTGTCTGTTCTCGAACGTGGTCGAGGAAAACGATGTGTTTTCGCCGATGACGTCGCGCATGTCGCATCTGGCGATCGGCGATATTCTCGCGGTGGGCGTCGCGTTGAAGCGTGGGCCTGAGTTGGTGGAGCGGGTTGGGCAGGCGAAAGGGGTGATCGGCCGGTTGAGGATCGACGGCGAAGGTTGATGTGGTGCGGATGAAAAAGGCCTGCGCGATGCGCAGGCCTTTGGGGTGAAGCATTCAAACGATCGCACGTGCTGTAAAGGCTGACGAGCCTCTGCTATTCAGGTTCGATGCGATCAACGTCAACAGATGGCCGCGAATACGCGCGACGACTTCCGGCCAATCACCGCCGAAGCGCCGGCGAAAGAGGCGCATTGTTGGATACCAGGGGCTGTCTTCCCGCGTGTAGTGCCAACGCCAATCGCCGTACGAAGGCAACATCAGCCACGTCGGCTTGCCCATCGCTCCCGCGACATGCGCAACCGACGTATCCACTGTCAGCACGAGATCCAATGCCGCGATGGCGCTCGCAGTCTCGTCCATGCTGCGGATGTCCGCGCCCAGATCATGAAAGTTCGACAACCGTTGCGCGTACTGCGCGGCCTGGTCGGCACCCGCGCCTTTTTGCAGACTGAAAAACTCGGCGCCTTCGAGCTGAAACAGTTCGTCGAGCACGGACAGTGACGGCAGCGAGCGTGCATGGTCGTTTTCATGCGTCGGCGCGCCTTTGAATACCACGCCGACTTTCAACGCATGCGACCCGGCCCGCAGTAAAGCAGGCGCCTTGTCAGACGGCGCGCGCAGAAAGGGCACCGATACAGGCAGGGCGTCCAGTTCCAACGGCAGATGCGCAGGAATAGCGTGCGGGAACACCCAGTAGTCGTGCGCCGGCAATTGTGCGGCATGTTTCGCGTCGATAACGGCGTCGGCTTCGCGGGAGACTTCGAAAAGCGACACGAGCGGCGTCTGGCACATCACCGTCACGCGCGCGGCGCCGCAGCGCTCGCGCAGTATGCGAGCGAAACGAAAGAAGAAGATCTCGTCGCCGAGCCCGAACTCACTCCAGATCACGACCGACTTGCCCTCGAGCGATTCGCCCTTCCACTCGGGAAACGTGGCAGGCGGTTGCGCCGTCGTGCGGCGTTGCCAGCCGAACGGCGCCATTGCCGCTTCGCGCAACCGGAAGCCGTCGTGCAACTTGCCGCGCGAAATTGCATGCAACGCGCGATACAAACGCGGCAGATGCTCATTGGGCAGACGCACGACACATTGGTCCAAAATACGATCGACCTCATCCTCCCGGTCCCAGCGGAGCCACTCCATCATTGCCCGATGGTAGACCATGAAACGGTACGGATAAGTCTTCACCGCGCGTTGGCCAGCGTCGATACTTGCCTCGGCGCTCCGCGCCTTCACGATGTCGTCGAGCATGTTCTGCGCTGTCGGCACGGCACGCCTGCGCAACACGACTTCGATCGCGCATTCAGCAAGACCGCGTGCGGTCTGATCCACGTCGCCGCGCGCCTCATCGTAGTGATCGCGCACGAGACTCACACGTTCGCAAGTCGCAATATGCGAGAGAGTCTTGACCAGATCCACGATATTGAACGATTGCGCCGACTGCTTTTCGGGCTTGCAGATCGTGAAGCTCGCCTTGTGCCGCTTGTTGAAGCGGTTCGGCCACGTCCCCTTTCCGTACAGGTCTTCGTCGGGAAGAGTCAAAACCGCATAGCCACCGGGTTTCAACAGATCCAGCCACCTTGCCAGCGCCTTGCCCGGATTGGTGACTTCGGCGAGGACGTGACTGGCGTGCACGAAGTCGAACGACCCGTCGTCCGCGCCCTTCATCTGCACCACGTCGCCTTGCTGCTCGCCCCACGACTGGATGCGGCGAGCCCGAGGAAAGAGATGCGTGTGCGCTGCCAGCGGATCCTCACCAGTGCCGATGTCGAGGCCTTCTCCCACAAAGTAGTGCTGCATGAAGGCCGGATCGTGCGAACGGCGCAGCGCCGATTTGCTGGTTTCGTTCATGTTTGCCTCACGCAGCCGCTGGCGACTTTGCTACGTCGAGCTGCTCTTGCCACAGTGCCTGCATGCGCTCGCCGAGAATTTCCGGACGTCCCGCGAAGATCAGCTTTTCGATGGCCTGCGGACCCGCCAGCATCGCCGAGAGATCACTACGCTCTTGAGCGTCCTCGATCAAACGCAGTGCGGCGGCCTTGTACTCTTCGTTGGTGTTGGTGACCATCCACTCGGGGAAGCCGAGACGACGGAACATGCCTTCGTCGATATGCTCATGCACTTCGCGGCCGGTCTTGCACACGCCGACCAGACCTGCCCACACCGTATCGACGATGCCATTCGTATTGCCGAACGGGAACGGGTTCAGGAACAGATCGCAACCCGCGATCACCTTCATATAACCCGCGTAGTTCTGATGCTTGTGGACGACCGCCGCGTCGCCCATCAGACGGCGAATGAGATTGCGCACTTGTGGATAGATCAGGCCGTTCGCCTGGCCCATCAGGAAATGAAACTTCACCGGCACCTTCGATTCGCGCGCAATCTGGGCGCACGTATTGAGGAAGCCCGGATTCTGCTTGATCGTCGTACCGGCGACGGCGATCTTCACCACGCCTTCCGAGGGCGCCTTCTCCGGCAGATTCAACTCGAGCAGGGCAGCAGGCGCACGATACGGCATGCCGTCGGACGGCAGCTTCAGCAACTTCTCGCTGAAGCAGGCTTCGTCGCCGACGTAGTCCTCTTCGACCACCACATAATCCATTGCTTGGCCGTGCGTCGTGGCGGGATGCCCAAGCGCCATCAACTGCAGCGGGGCGACGCGCAGGCAGGCAAGCACCATCGTGATTGGGAACATGCCGACGCTCGGCATGTACATCATCTGCGCCTGGCGTGCTTCGCTCGTCTCGCGCACATGCCGGGCGGTTTCCCACAGATTCGCGCCTTCGAGCGGAATGAACTCATGGAAGACGGCCTTGCCCGCATCGTCCACGCGGCCGTTGTAGCCCATACCCACGAGGTGGAACTTGTCGCGCATCGCAACCATTGTTTGCGAGTGCGTGCGATAGATCGAGTGGTTCTTCGAGAACCATTCCAGCACCACGATGACCACGGGCTTTTCGCCGGCGGGAACCGGCGCGGCAGCGCGCTGCACATCCTGAATGTCGAGGCTCGCGAGCTTGCGGCGGATCAGCGTATTGATCGGCTTCTTGATGTCGTGCTTGCCCGGCAGGTCCGCGTAGCTGCAATGCATGTACATGTCGTGCAGGACGCCCATCGGCAGCGTGTCGATGTTTTCGATTTCTGCCAGCCGTTCGGGCAACCAGCGCAGCAGCATCTCGCGCTTCTGATGCGCGGACGGCGTGCCGAGGAAGCGCGAAGACATGATCGTCGTCGCCATGCTTGCGGCCATTACCTTGTTGGCTTTCCACAGAATATCCCAGTCGACGCGCACTTCAGATTCCGGCAAGTAGAACAACTGGAACTTGCGGAATTCGTTGTTGCGAAGCTCGATCGCGTTGCGCGCCTCTTCATCCATGCCCAGCGAACGAAGAATGTGGTCCGCGTTACGGAAAGGGCTTGCCGAGAACATCGCGGCGAGCCAGCGCTGGAACAGCATCAGACGCTTGATACCAACGTCCGAGATCGTGAATTTCGGGTCGGTGACCAACGCGGTGATCGCAGACGTGATGCGTGCGAGCAAATGCTCGTCCATGATGTTATGCGCTTCGCCCGACTGTGCCCACGTATCGACATCCATCAATACGCCGTAGTTCTGATCGATCTTGTTGAGCAGTTCCAGCAGCATGCGGCCCGCCTTCTCATGTTCACGGCGATAGCAGAGGTGTTCGAACTTGTTGATGCTGAATTTCATGATGTTCTCCGAATGATTGAATATCTTCAAAGCGTGAGTGCGTGATGGGCGGAACCGCGGCGGCCCCGTGTCATGCGATACGGGTTAGTGATTCCAGGTGACCGACAGCCAGTACTGCAGCGATTTTTTGCCGGGCTCAACCCAGGAAGCCGACGAAAAGCCATAAGGTTTCGATGCCGATGCCGAGACCGTCGCGCCGATCGGCGTGAGCCAGTCAACACTGACGCCGTAGCCGGCGAGCGTGCGCGTATTGGTGACGTCCGAGATGCCCGGATAGCTCTGTTCCCACCCTGCCCAAGGCGTGTGGTTGACGCGGCCGATCGCGAAATCGGAGAACACACCGAGTTGGATCTGGTGACCTGTCGCGACAGGGAAACGCTGGTACAGACCGAGGTTGATGACGACGCCGTCGTCGAATGAGATTTCGTCGGAGCGAAACGCGCGCACCGCATTGGGCCCGCCTGCCGCCAGCTTCTCGCTGGGATCGAGGTTGCGGTTTGTCATCTGCCCGTTGATGCGTCCCGACAGGAACAGATTGCCGCTGCGGTTCAGCGCGTAAGTACCGAAACTGTTGCCCGTGAGCTTTGCGTAGTTGCCGGCGGGGTTGGCAACCGAGTCTCCGTACGGAAAGTCGTTGCTCTGATGACCGAGCGTGATCGCGGCTTGACCGGTCACGATGTTCGTACGCAGTTGCTGCGCGCGGTCGCCATTGTCGGCCTGCACGGAGAATCGAATGGAGTCGAGCTTGCTGTGCGTCGAGGTGTCGTACTCTTTCAAGTCCGTCGACGTCTGGCTGTGCAGCAGCGACACACCGCCCCAGACATTGGCGTCAAGCCCGCGGGCGAACGGATACAGCACGCCAGCGGAGGCTGTGGTCGCCACGCCGGCCATCGGCGTAATCGTGTTCGTTGTGTATTGCTGGCGGCTGATACCGCCGGTCAGACGCAACCCGTCGTTCAGGATCGGCACGCTGCCGTCCAACTCGCCCGTCCACATCTTTTTGTCGGTGGCGAGCAGTGTGAATGCGTAGCTTTCGCCCGCGCCAAAAAAGTTGTTTCCGGCGACGGTGCCGCCCATGCGATACGTGCCCGTCGTCGGCACACCCTGGTTGTCGAAGATCAGATTGGCCGCGAGAGGCTTACCCTTCTGCGCGATGCCGTACACGACCTTTACGTCGCCTGTGCCGGCGCCGGGGCCGAATTGCGGGGCAGTGTCGAGTGCGATGCCCGGCACGTCTTGCAGAAGCTGCGTCGAACGTTCGAGACGCGACGTCTTCAGGTAACAGGCGCCCGGGAGCGCATCGCTGCCGCACAGTGCGTGCGTGATCAGCTTGTGCAGACGGGAATCCGCGACGCGCGACTTATTATGGATTTCGATCTCGCCGATGCGGCCGGGAAAGACGGAAAACATCGGCTGGCCGCCCTGTTGCAGCGCATGCCAGTCCGACTCGGTCATCAGCACCTGACCAATCGGGAAACCGCCTTGACGCAACGCATCCGTCAGTTGATCCGACCAGCGGTTGACTTCGTCTAGCGAATGGGGCGCGGCGCCGAGTTGTTGTGCCTGAGCGCGCAGCAACTGCAGCACCGCTGCTTCGTCCTGGGCTCCTGCGGGCAGAAGCTTGAAATCGACGATGGCTTTTTGCGCCGCCACCAGCGCGCTCGAATCGGCGACTGGCTCGGCGTGGACCACGCCGGTCATCAACAACGGCAAGACCCACATTGCTTGAGTGATTTGCCGATTTACTGAGTTTCTACGCCACAACATGGAAGCAATCCTTGCTTTGATTAAAACAGGGTGGCGACACGATTTTTGTGGGTTGTTTTTTATCCCAGTGATTCGTACCGCCGACACTGGAAAGAGTAAAAGTTTGATGTTCAGAAGCGAATAGGACTATTCCAAAAAAGCGTCCCGATTTTTAGGAGTCAGCGATGTGTTTGGGTCCTGCCAGCACTAGATTTGCGTCGGGAAAGCCGATCGGCGGCATGTGACTGCCGTTTATGCGGTGATAGGGCGATGGGACAATTCCTAAAATTCCGTCTGAGATTATGGTTTTTCTATTTTTCTTAATGTCATTCGCATCCGCTTCAATTTTCGTGCGCAGAATTAATCTTAGATTTTTCAGCCAAGAATAATCTCAAATAAGTACTAGTCCTTGGCCAGAATAGAAAAAGGCGGTGCGCAGAGCACCGCCTTTCGATCATCTAAATCAGCGCGCGGGAGTAGATTGTCCTGTAGAAGACCGATTACGCCGCTGCCCCGTTGGCCGCACTACTGGCGCTGGACGCCAGTAGTGCGGACGCAGGATCAGACGCCGGCTGCCGGAGCATGAACCGGGAACGCATGATCCACGCCGTGCTTCAGCCAGCCATGCGAGTTGATGACGTATGGCTTGCCATCCTTAACGCCGCTCTCCGTGTAGAAGAACTCATGCGTCTGCGCATTGACCGACAGATCCGCCTTCATCTTCGATTGCTTGTCTTCCGACGTGAAATGCTTCACGCCGTCGGCGCCATCGCGCAAGACCAGGTGACGGTCCACCGGCCCTGAGTGCGTGAGCAAACGCACATCGGCAAAATGCATCAGCATATCGACGTTCACATGCTCGACTTCGGCGTCGGCCCAGAACGCGGCATCACCTGCTCCCACCGTGAGCGGCTGCGCCTGATCGAGGTACCAGTGCGCATCCATGTCAGCCCAGATGAATGCAGCAAGACCGCCTGCACCGACTGCGCCGACCACCGCTCCAGCAGCACCGCCGGAGCTGCCATGGGCGCTGCCGCCCTCTGCGGCATCGCTACCGCCGCCCGAGACGTTGGTCGAACCGTCGTCGGTGCCGCCCGTCTGACCGCCATTCGAAATGTTGGCCGAGCCGTTGTCGGTACCGTTGCTGTCGCCACCACCGGAGATGTTGGTCGAACCATTATCCGTACCGTTGCTGTCGCCGCCACCCGAGATGTTGGTCGAACCGTTGTCGGTGCCGTTGCTGTCGCCGCCACCGGTGGTGTTGGTTGAGCCATTGGCCGTACCGTTGCTATCGCCGCCGGCAATGTTGCCGTTGTCGATGATCACAGTCGTACCGTTGTCGGTCGTGTTGATCGTGCCGTTGTCGATCACACCCGAACCGTTCGTCGAGTTACCGTCGATGGTCGTCGTGCCATTGTCCGACGTGTTGATCGTGCCGTTGTTGTCGATACCAGTACCGTTGGTCGAATCGCCCGAGATATTGGTCGTGCCGTTACCCGAGGTGTCGATCGTTCCGTTATTGTCGATGCCGTCACCGTTGGTCGAATTGCCCGAGATATTGGTCGTGCCATTGTCGGTGGTGTTGATCGTGCCATCGTTGATCACGCCACTGCCATTGGTCGAGTTACCCGAGATGTTCGTCGTGCCGTTGTCGGTCGTGTTGATCGACGCGTTCGGCTCGATCCACGTGCCGTTGCCTTCGGTCGAGTTACCGCTGATATCGGTCGAACCGTTACCGCTCGTGTTGATCGAGCCGTTGATGTCCGT
>NZ_JAQQDJ010000027.1:0-46307 GCF_046028095.1 Paraburkholderia phytofirmans | reverse complement strand
ACCGCGGCAAAGAAAGTAGGCAAAGAAAGCCGCTTTGCACCGCCAGCCCATAAGCGGGGGCCCTCGCGCAGTCGCGGTAGTGGTGCATCTGGAATCTGTGTTCTCGCACACTCCGCGTTCGTGACAAGGCGCTCATTCTTCCGGCGGCGCTGCGCGCGCCGCGCGGTAGTTCTTCAAACGGTGGGCTTTTGCGGGATGTCGCGCGGCTCACCCCTTCCGGAGACGATCATGGTTGTTCAACCTTACGTGTTTTTCAACGGACGTTGCGAGGAAGCGCTCGACTATTACTGCGCTAAGCTCGGCGCTCAGGTGACCCTCAAGATGCGCTATAAGGAGGCGCCGCCCGATCCGCAAAATCAGCCGCGCCCCGGCCTCGAAGAAAAAATCATGCACGCCAATGTGCGCATGGGCTCGACCGATTGGATGGCCTCCGACGGCCATTGCGACCCCACCGCCACCATGAACGGCTTCAGCCTCTCGCTAACCGCCGACGACGCCGCGTCCGCCGAAAAGTACTTCAACGCACTGGCCGAGGGCGGCCAGGTAACGCTCCCGTTTCAACCAACCTTCTGGAGCAAAGGCTTCGGCATGGTGGTCGACCGCTTCGGTCTCATGTGGATGGTGACAGTGCCCGAAAGCTGAGCGCAACAGCGCAGCGGAAAACAATGAGCGCGCCCGCTCAAACCTTCAATAAAGGCCGCGCACGCCGTTCGATGTTCCAGTTCGGCTCGGTTTCCAATAACCGCTCGCGCAGGCGGTCCACCTGTTCGGCAAGCCGTTGTCCGAGCCAGTACGGCCCCTGAAATTCGGGCGGCAGCCTCAGCGCCACGTCGCCGTGCGTCTGCGCGAGCGCCGACGCGGACGGAATGCCGAAGTGCGTCGCCCGGCCAAAGCGCAGGCCGCGCGCCATCGCCAGCAGGATCGCGCGCACGGTGCGCACCTCGACGCCGCATTGCTCGGCGTATGCGGCGCGCGCCGTGGCGTCGGCGTGCATCAGCGGACCGGTGGCGAGCAACTCCAGCGAACTGAGCACCGAGCGGTGCAGCCGCTGAATCTCCTCGAGCTTCGACTGCGGCACCTCGATTTCCTTTGCCACCGAAGGCATCAGCGAACGCAATTGCACGAGCCGCTTGTTGATCGCCAGAAAGCGCTTGACCTGCTCTTCCTCGCTGATCGTCTCGCCCTCCAGCAGCCGCGTGTAGATGCGCGCACATTCGCGCAGATTGATTGCGAGCCCGTAGCGCCATGAATAAGTGGCATGCAGCGGCAGCGCAAACGAAAACGCCAGCGCAATCACAATGCCGATCAGCACGTTCGCCGTGCGCCACAGGCCGACGTCGATCTGGTTGTCGCCGTGGCCCGCGACAATGCACATCGTGATCGCCGTCAACAGCCCGATATAGCCCGACGAGCCGATCGCGAACCACGCGCAGATGCCCGCGACGATCGACATCAGCACATAAGTGAGCGGCGGCGAATCGGTCAGGTTCTGCAGCACGATCAGCGCGAGCCCGATCGATGCCCCGAGCAGCGTACCCGCCGCCCGCTCCGCCGCCTTCTTGCGGATATTGCCGTGATGCTGCAAGCCGCCGATCACCACCAGCAAAGTGACCGACGACCAGATGCCGTGCGGAATGTCGATACCGGTGGTGGCCAGAATCGACACCAGCATGGCCAACCCGACACGCAGACTGTGCAGCACCTTGGCGTGGCGATAGCGGTAGTAAGGCGACGTCACCGCGCGGATCATCCGGCTGAGCGCCGAGCGGCGTGGAATCAAGGTGTGGGAATCGGCAGAAGCCATGGCGGCGCGCTCGATACGGTGAAGGACGGTTCCGCTATCCTGCCCTGGAGTGACCTATCAAGACAAACGCCCGCACACTCTCGTGCGCGGGCGTCGCGGTTTTCGGGCTGTCGCGCCGCGTGGAGCGGCACGACATGAAGCAGCCATGATCAGCTTTCGACCACGTCCAGATAGTCTTCCGGACGGGTACGGTCTTCGGCGCGCTGCATGCCGAACGCACGCACCAGCAGACTCACCACCACCGCCACCACCAGGTTCACGATCAGCGACCACACCGCGGCATAGCCCGGAATCGCCATGCCGAACAGGTGGATCGTGAAGATCGAACCGGCCAGCTTCAGCGAAATCGCCATCCACGTGCCGGTCGCAATGCCGACTGCCCAGCCGATCAGCAGGCCGCGGTAGTCGAGCACACGCGTGTAAAGACCGAGCACGATCGCCGGCAAGGTCTGGATGATCCAGATACCGCCGAGCAGCTGCAACTGGATCGCGTACGTGAGCGGCAGGCCGAGAATGAACGCCACCGCGCCGACCTTGACGATCAGCGAGACCAGCTTCGCGACATTGGTCTCCTGCTCGTTCGTCATGTTGCGATTGACGAACTCCTTGTGGATGTTGCGCGTGTACAGGTTAGCGGCCGCAATCGACATGATCGCCGCCGGCACCAGCGCGCCGATGCCGATCGCCGCGAACGCCACGCCGACGAACCACGACGGGAAGTAATGCAGGAACAGCGCCGGCACCGCGAAGTTCGGGCCGAACGCCTTGAAGTACGGCGCGAACTCCGGCATGTCCTTCACGCCCGAAGCCAACGCCATGAAGCCGAGCAGCGCGAGCAGGCCGAGCACCAGCGAGTAAGCCGGCAGCATCGCCATATTGCGGCGGATCGTGTTACCCGACTTCGACGACAGCACCGCCGTGATCGAGTGCGGGTACAGGAACAGCGCGAGCGCCGAACCCACCGCGAGCGTCGCGTAGGCGCTGTAGCCGTTCAGGCTCGAGACGTCCGGCGCCTTCAGCAGCAGCTTGGCCGGCGGCACCACGCTGAAGATGTGGCCGAAGCCGCCCAGTTGCGGCGGAATCACGATGATCGCGGCGAAGATCGTGATGTAGATCAGCACGTCCTTGACCACCGCGATCATGGCCGGCGCGCGCAGACCCGAGGTGTACGTGTACGCCGCAAGGATCGCGAACGCGATGATCAGCGGCAGATCGCCGACAAAGCCCTTGGTGTCGAAACCGAGCGCGCCGATCACCACTTCGATACCGACCAGTTGCAACGCAATGTACGGCATGGTCGCGACGATGCCGGTCACGGCGATCGCCAGAGCGAGCATTCGGCTGCCATAGCGCGCCGACACGAAGTCCGCCGATGTCACGTAGCCCTGACGTTTGGCGATGCTCCACAGTTTCGGGAACACCACGAACGCGAACGGATAGATCAGGATCGTGTACGGCAGCGCGAAGAAACCCGTTGCGCCCGCACCGAACACCAGCGCCGGCACGGCGATGAAGGTGTACGCGGTGTACAGGTCGCCGCCCAGCAGGAACCACGTGACGATGGTGCCGAAGCGCCGGCCGCCGAGGCCCCACTCTTCCAGATGCGCCAGATCGCCGCGCCGCCAGTGGGCCGCGATAAAGCCGAGAATCGTGACGCCGATGAAAAACAGAACGAAGACGAAAGTTGCAATGGCGTTCATTATCGTGCGCCCCCCTGCGGACGGCCGCTGGAGCGCGTCTTGGTCTTGAAGTACACGAGCGCCGTGATGACCGCGCTGATCAGCACCCACAGGAGCTGATACCAGTAGAAGAACGGAAAGTCGAACAGCACCGGTTCGACCTTGTTATATGACGGCACCCAGATCATCGCGATCCAGGGCAACAGCAGCAACCAGAGCCAGTGCTTGCTGGCCTTGTTCGCGTCGGCGTCGTGAGCCATGACGTCTCCTCTTCCCTATTATTGAAATGTTGGCCCGTGTTTGACGGGTGGTGGATCCCGCTGCGAGGGGTCGCCCCGCGTATGCTCACGGGCGCCCCGAAAGCCTCGAAAGAGTATAGGAGCGGCGAGAGCGCGGTCAAGCAGGGGCGACCCCAGCACGACCGTGCTTTCAGGGTCGGCGCGAAGGCGTTTCAGCTAGATGAGTTCAAGCGCTGCGGCGAGGCGCATCAGGGCGTGCCGCGTGGGTCTGACAGGCCGGCCCGCTTCGCGAGGAAGAGGACCGGCTGTTCAATGCGTGATGGATGAAGGCGGCGAACGTCGCGTGGGCGCAACGGCGCGTGGCGCGCCGGCGAGGACATTCAGTCCATGCACTGCTTTGGATCGGACCGGCTTGCGCGGCCCGACCGCATGGGTCGTCGCAATCAGATCAAGAACGAGTCGCCGTTCTGCCCGGTCGATTCCTGCAGACCCTTGATCCACTTACGCGCGGGCAGACCGAGTTCCGTTTCGATCAGCCTGGCGCGCGCTTGCAGCGCCGTGAACGGCACCTCGAGCGCCGGACCCGAGAACGCGATCGCGATGCGGTTGCCGTCGTGCACTTCCGGCAGCGCGACCACGCGGCCGTCGAAGGCTTCGTTCAGACGCTTCATGTTGCGCACGAAGCTCGGGTGATCGCCGAACAGGTTCACCGTCACCACGCCCGCGTCGGTCAGACACGCGCGCACCGCGCGGTAGAAGCCGACGCTGTCGAGCACCGGACCGCGCGCCGTCGCGTCATAGACGTCGATCTGCAACGCGCCGATCGTGCCGTGGTTGGCGCGGTCGTTGACGAAGTCCCACGCGTCGGCTTCGTGCACCGTCAAGCGGGCGTCGTCGTGCGGCAGTTCGAACATCGTGCGCGCGGCTACCACGACCGCCGGGTTCACTTCCACCGCCTCGACCTTCGCGCGCTTCAGGAAGCGGTGCGCGAACTTGGTCAGCGCCGCGGCGCCCAGACCGAGCTGGACGATGCGCTTGGGCGTTTCGATAAACAGCAGCCAGGCCATCATCTGCTGCGCGTATTCGAGTTCGATGTGATCCGGCTTGCGCAGACGCATCGCGCCTTGCACCCACTCCGTGCCGAAATGCAGGAAGCGCACACCGCCTTCTTCGGAGAAAGTGACCGGCGCGAAACGCGGCTTGCGGGGAGTTTCGATTTGCGGCGCGTCGTGCAGATCGTCGTCGTGCGAAACGCGCGTTTTGTTACGCGCGGCGTTCTGCGATTTATGCGATTTTAGTTTCCCACCGGCGGCGTCGGCGTCGCGGTTGCGGAAGGCACGCGCTTCAGCGGAAGCACGTTTGATCAATTTCGTCATGTAAGGATGTCGCGCCAAAGACGCAATTTTTGGTCGAACGAGAGCATAGCATTCGCCGGACTCGACGAAGGCAGTACGAGGGTGGCGTAGCCCGCCGCGCCGATTACCGGCGCAAAGCGGCCCGCCGTCTTGCCGTTGAAGCAGACTTTTGCGAGCTTCGGCGCGTGCGCGCGCAACGAAGCGAAATCATTCGGGCTGGCATTGCGGATCGCGGCGTCGAGACTGCCTTCGCGCGTGCAGGCGGCGAGCACGTCCCACACGCCGATGCCATGCGCGAGCACGCGGCGCAGGCGCTCCTCGTACGCGAGTTCGGTGAGCGGTTCGTCGAGCACGGTGCCGAGCAGGCGCCAGAACTGGTTGCGTGGATGCGCGTAGTACTGCGTCGCGGCAAGCGACGCCTCGCCGGGAAAACTGCCGAGAATCAGCGTATGCGTATCCGCCGCGGCGACCGGAGGAAAACCGCGCAGCATCAGCGGCTCCGTTCGTCGGACGCACGCGTCGCGGGATGCGCGCGCGATGCGGTGTGTTCGAGCGCACGGCCGTGTTCGCGCACCCGCGGATGGGCGAGCCACTCATCCGATCGGCTCGCGCCTGACAAGTTCGCCAGATGTATCCATAACGCGGGCAGCATGCATTCGGTGACCATCAGCGGCGCACCGTGGCGCTCGAACACCGAGCGGCGCGCGACCAGCGCGTGCGGCGGCAACCCTTCAATTTCACGCGCAGCCAGGCGATAGAGCGCGTGCCGCGCGCTCAACCTGCGGCTCACCAGCGACGACCGCGCCACGCTGCTATCGCTATACAGCAACTCGGCCAGTGGCCGCGTGCGCAGTCGCCGTATGGCCTGCCACACACCGGCGCTCGCGGCGAGCGGCGCGACGCTATGCGCCGCCACGAAAGGCACGCCGTCGACCGACAGCGCGACTTCCCGAACCCAGACCGGCGCACGCGGCACGAGGCCGAGCGCGGCGCTCTCGTCGGCCCACGGCAACGCGACGCCTTCGTGCGTGACGCGTACCGCGACGGCGCCGAGCGCGCGCAGATGCGCGGTCAGTGAACCACCACGGGTCAGCCAGTCTTTCTGGGCGGCGCTGAAGCCGGGTAAGGGCGCGACGCGCCAGTGGGCGTCGGCGGCATCGAAACGGATAGACATGGTGTCGGATTATAACGGCGCGGCTGTCGGACCATTCGCCAACGCGCAGGCCCTGCCCTTCAGCAGATTCCATCGACTACGACAGCGGTCGTGAAGTGCTTTCACCAGCGTGTCGATTTCAGATAGTTCCGATTCTCCGCGGCTCGCGTCGCGCGATAAAACCTCCGTGCTTTGCAAAGCCGGCCGCGCGCGATCAACGGCGCGCCACATGAACGCACAATCAAGGAAACGACACGAAGATGAAGAACATTCTGAGCACAACCGCATGCGCGATCTCGCTCCTGCTGGTGACAGGTTGCGCGGCGCAACTGAACCGCGACACGGAGGTGTCATTGAACAAGGCCGTCGGTATCGAGGTGGCGCCGGTCACCGGCGGTGTCGCGGTCAAGCTGCCCGAAACCGCCCTGTTCGATTTCAACAAATCCGACGTGCGCAGCGATGCGGCCGCGGTCATCGATCGTTCGGCTGTGCTGCTCAAGCGCAGCAAGAAACCGATTGTCGTCGAGGGCTACACCGATAACGTCGGCACGCTCGAATACAACCAGCAGTTGTCCGAAGCGCGCGCGACCGCGGCGGGTTATGCGCTCGTGGCGCGCGGCATCGCCATGGACCGCATTCGCACGAAGGGCAACGCGTACAACAATCCGGTGGCGAGCAACGAAACGCCCGAAGGCCGCGCGCTGAACCGTCGCACCGAGATCGTCGTGCGCGGCGAGACGATGGATACGTTGATGGGCAAGAAGTAACCGACCGCCATTCGCGGCCAACTTCAACCGAAAAACTGGGCGCGTGTGAGGCCGCCCGGTTTTCAGCTGGCGACAAAATCGCGCAATGCTTGCGCGACCTCGTCGAGCACCGTTTCCCAACGCCCCAAGTCACGCTGTCTGAACAGTCGCGCGGACGGATACCACGGACTATCGTCGCGCGCCGTCATCCAGCGCCAGTCGGTAAACGTCGGCACCAGCACCCAGACCGGCGTGCCGCATGCGCCGGCCAGATGGGCAACCGCCGTGTCCACCGTAATCACCAGATCGAGCGACTGCACGATCGCCAGCGTGTCGGCAAACGTGTCGATCTCCGGCCCGAGTCTGTGCATGCCGATATCCACACCCCACGCCACCGCATCATTCTGTGTCTCGCCCTTTTGCAGCGCGAACCAGTGCACGCCGGTCTGTTGCAAAACCGGCAGCCA
Organism: Paraburkholderia phytofirmans; assembly: GCF_046028095.1. GTDB lineage: Bacteria > Pseudomonadota > Gammaproteobacteria > Burkholderiales > Burkholderiaceae > Paraburkholderia > Paraburkholderia phytofirmans_A. The sequence goes on along the minus strand of NZ_JAQQDJ010000027.1, from coordinate 38,864 downwards.
TTGGCGCAACGGAATCGATCGATAACGATCGAGCTCGTACGCCGGATTACCGGCCCAGACAATGCCGACGCGTTTTCCGGGCAGATCGCGCGCATCGGCTGCACAGATTGCGTCGAGCCGGCTGAGCCAGCGTTGCACCTGCGCCGGTACCGCTCGCAGATACGACGTCGCGAGCGGCAGCATCGGCAGGTCCAGCTTCATAGACTCCGGCATGCTGAGCATGCGGCACCAGTAGTCGTACGGTCCGGGCGGCGCGGTCGTCCACGCGGCACGCACGCCGGCCGCGCTTCGCGCCACTTCGCCTAGCGGAGCCTCGACCCAGACGTCGACCTGTGCGCCGCGCCTATGCAACCAGTCGGCCATACACAAGAACTGCAGTTGATCGCCCAGCCCCTGCTCGCCGATGAGCAGAAAGCGGCGGCCCGTCACCCGCTCGCCTTGCCATTCGGGATAAGCCGGGCGAACCAGATCGTGATTTTCCGGCAGGGCTTCATGCCATCGATATTGCTTCCAGCCGTTTTCGTAGTCGCTGGCGCGCAGTTGTGCGGCTGCGAGGTTGAATTGCATCAGCGGATGATCGGGCATCAGCCGCGCGGCTTCGACGGCATGCGCATGCATGGCCGGGAAGTCGCCCAGCATGTTGAACGCAAACGACGCGTTGTGATGCAGCCAGCCGTTGCGCGGATCGACGCCGAGCGCTTCGATGGCGAAGCTGATCGCATCGCTGAAACGCTCCGCGTTGTTCAATGCAAAAGCCACCTGTTGCAACGCGGATGCATCGGCGGCGAAGCGGACGCGCAGTTCGGCGAGCACGCTGTCGATCCCCTCGCCACGCTGTGCTCTCGACAACGCAGTAATCAGGTCAAGGGCGTCCGGCAGATGCGTCGGGTCGAGCGCCCATGCACGCAGCCAGTAGTCTGCTGCGTCCTGATAGCGTTCGACCTCGGTACTGATTCGTGCGAGCGAGCGAACGGCGTGATGCAACGTCGGTTCGAGTTCAAGCGCCTGGAGGTAGTGTTTGCGTGCTTCGACGAGACGCTTCGACAGCGTCAGGCAATCGCCGAGATTCCGATGCAGACTCACGGTGCCGCCACCGAGGCCCACTGCGCGATGGTAGAACGCTTCGGCCGCGATCAGCTCGCCGTCCAGCGCGGCGATCAAGCCGCGATGCTCCCAGATATCCGCGCGCTCAGGCGCGACGTTCAATGCCCGATCGAAATGCTCGCGCGAACGGTCGGGCCGATCGACGCAAAACAAGGCGAGGCCGAGTCGATGGAGCGCGTGTACGTTGTGCGGCTGTGCCGCGAGAACGCGTTCGTAGTCGGCAATCGCTTCGTGATGGCGCCCCTCGGCAAAGCAGGCGTCGGCCTGCACGGTGGTCGCACCGAGTGCGTTGGAAACGCTCGTGAGGAATGGGAATTCGTGTTCGTGCATCAAAGTCGATCAGTTGCGTGAGTTGCTCTGAACCTGGCGTGGCTTGCGCCGCTCAGGTTGTCTGGTCCGGCGCCAGCATCGTCTTCAGACGCGCGGCCACCCGCTCGACCACCGGCGCCCATTGCGCAGGCTGCGGCTGCCGGAACAGTTCGACCGAGTCATACCAGGGCTGCGCCTCTTCGTTGCCCCACGACCAGTGCGAGACGTGATCGAGCATTGCCAGCACGCGATGCCCTAATGCTCCGCCGAGATGCAACGGCGCGCTGTCGATCGTCACCAGCGCGTTCAGCGCGCTGAGATGCGCCGCGACGTCGTCGAAGCCGTCTTTGTAATCGCCGGTCAGATCGCACAGGCGATATCCCTGCGCGGCGAGCACCGTCACATCGGCGTGGCGTTCGGGCGTGAGCGGATGGAACACGATATCCGGAAGCGCCAGCAGCGGCGTCAGCGCTGCAAGCGGAATCGACCGCTTGGCGTCGCGCCGATGCGTCGGGCTGCCCGACCAGACGAGACCGACGTGCCACTTCGCATCGGGAGAGTGCGCGGCGATCCGTTCGCGCCAGACCGCCGCCTTCGTTGCATCGGCCTGCAGGTAGGGCGCGCCGCGCACCTGCTCCGGCTCGAGACCGAGCACGAGCGGCAGGCTCATGAGCGGCAACGCGTAATCCGGCGAGCCGAGCGGGCCTTCTTCGATCGACACGCAATTCGCGTAGAAACGCGCAAACAGCGGTTGCAGCGCGCGACGCACGGCAAGCACCAGCCGTCCGCCTTCGTCACGCACGCGTGCCGCCAGCTGCGGAACGAAGCGCACCATCTGGATGTCGTCGCCGCAACCCTGCTCGCTGTGCACGACCAGGGTCTTGCCGGCGAGCGCTTCGCCACGCCAGCGCGGGCACAAACGTGTCATTACGCTGACGACATTGTTCTGTTCGCGGTCTTCGCGCGCGAGACGCGCCTCGAAACGAGGCCACGCGCTCGACCAATCGCCGCGCCGCAGTTCCAGGTCCGCCAGATCGACCGCTGCCTGCACCGCTGACGGATCGATCGCGAGCGCCGCTCGCAGCGCGGCCTCGCTGTCCGCGTAGCGCGCCTGTTCGTTCAGATACATGCCGATGGCCGCGAGCACGTTCGCATTGCCGGGCGCGACGGCGTCCACGGCGCGCATGGTGGCCTCCGCCGCGGCTGCGTCGTTGCACTGCCATTGCGCGTGACTGAGTTGCCACGCCATCTCCGCATCGGCGGGATTGCGCGCAAGACTTTCGCGGCAGATACGCTCGACCATCGGCCAATCGCGCATCTCGCGCAACGCCAGCACGAGTTGCAACGGCAACGCCGGATCGATCGAGGGGTCTAGCGCAAACGCGCGCAGCAGCGCCGCGCGACGCTCGTCCCGCGCACTCGTCTCCGGCAGTTCTGCCAACGCGATCGACAACCACCACGGCGCACGCGCGTCCTGCGGCGCCCGACGCTCATACGCACGCAAGATTCGCGCGGCCGCCGAATGCACGCCGCACGTGCCGATCAGCCACGCGACCCAGTCGATCGTCGTCTCGACCGGCTGCGCGGCTACCGCCCGCTCGCTGTTGCGCTGCGCGGCGCCGGCGTAGCCGAGCGCGTCGGCGAACAGAGCGATCCGCGCATGGCGTGCGCCGTTCGCACACGCTTGCGCCTGCGACGCGCTGTGATACGCCTCTTCGAAACGCCCCGCGCTCGCGCACAGGTCGGCGTGCAACTGCGGCGTCCCGCCTGCCACGGCGAATTCGACTGCGCGACGCGCGGCGGCATCGAAGCCTTGCTCGCGCAGGATGGACCACAGGAGATGAACGGAATCGAGGGGTACTGCCAGAGCGGAATCGGACATGGGAATTCAGAGCGTTGTTGTCATGCGCGAAGGCGTAATCACAAAAATAGGACCCAGTGCTTTCAATGCTTAGAGATTGGAAATAATCCTTCAAGCCTCCGAATAAAATTCGCGCGAGCATAAGACAAAACCGCGCTTTTACATCTCATAAACTAATCTCAATTTAATACCATTGATTCTATTTAGTTAGTTAACCATAATTAATTTCAATCGACTGCGAGCAGCACCCCTTAGTCGATCAGATCAATCAACTACAACATGGAGCAAACTTTGAACACTGGAAAATCGAAGGAAACATCCGACAGCATCGCTCATCTGGCTGCGGTCGTTTTACGGCGCGCGGGCGTCGCGCAACTGGAGAAAGAACTGGCGGGCTCAGCGCTGGCGCAACACCACACGTCGAAACAGACCAGCAAGGCTATCGGCAGTCTCGCCGCAAAAGTGCTGGCCGATCACACTTCATGTCACGAGGCCAAAGAATTGGCCGGTAGCGTGCTCTCGCAAGTGCGTCATCTGGAGGGGCCGGCGCCAGCGCGTTAAGTGATCGGCTTGAGGGGGGGGCGAAGGTGGGAGTAGGCCGGGCTTCGCCAGCCAAGTCAAGCTACGTCATGTCTAGCCATTGCGCAGGGCAAAAAAAATGCGCTGCCGAAGCAGCGCATTTTTCAACCTCAAACGTCAGTACGACGCCGTGGCATCAAACTCGGCCCACGCTCAGTTCGCGCGCGCCAGCAGCAGCGCATTGGTGCGCTTCACGAAACTCGCGGGATCGTCCAGCGCGCCACCTTCGGCGAGCAATGCCTGATCGAACAGCAGATGGCACCAGTCGTCGAAGTTCGCGCTGTCCGCGTGCAGGCCCTTCACCAGCGCGTGCTCCGGATTCACTTCGAGAATCGGATGGAACGACGGCGCCGTCTGGCCCGCGGCCTTGAGCATACGCTGCAGATAGCCGCTCATTTCGCCGTCGTCGGCAACGAGGCAGGACGGCGAATCGGTGAGGCGGAACGTGAGACGCACGTCCTTGGCCTTGTCCTTCAGCGCTTCCTTCATCTTCTCGACGAGCGGTTTGAACTCTTCGCCGACCTTTTCCTGCGCCTGCTTTTCCTCGTCGTTCAACGCGCCCAGATCGAGATCGCCGCGCGCCACGCTTTGCAGCGGCTTGCCTTCGAATTCGTTCAGGAACGACAGGATCCACTCATCCACGCGATCGGTCAGGAGCAGCACTTCCACGCCCTTCTTGCGGAACACTTCGAGGTGCGGGCTGTGGGTCGCGGCCTGCCAGGTGTCGGCGGTCACGTAGTAGATCTTGGTCTGCTCAGGCTTCATGCGCGCGACGTAGTCGGCCAGCGACACGGTCTGCTCGGCAGTCTCCGTATGCGTCGACGCAAAGCGCACGAGTTTCGCGATCCGCTCGCGGTTGGCAAAGTCTTCGCCGATGCCTTCCTTCAGCACCTGGCCGAATTCCTTCCAGAAGCCAGCGTACTTTTCCTTGTCGGCCTCGTTATCCGAGTTGGCCAACTCTTCCAGCATGGACAGCGAACGCTTGGTCACGCCTTCGCGGATCGCCTTCACGTCGCGGCTTTCCTGCAGGATTTCGCGCGACACGTTCAGCGGCAAATCCGCCGAATCGACCACGCCCTTCACAAAGCGCAGATACGCAGGCAGCAGTTGCTCGGCGTCGTCCATGATGAACACACGCTTCACGTACAGCTTCAGGCCGCCGCGATAGTCGCGATTGAACATGTCGAACGGCGCGTGGGTCGGCACATACAGCAATTGCGTGTACTCGCTGCGGCCTTCCACACGGTTATGCGTCCACGTGAGCGGATCCTGATGGTCGTGCGAGAGGTGCTGATAGAACTGCTTGTACTGCTCGTCGGTGATCTCGTTCTTCGAGCGCGTCCACAGCGCGCTGGCCTGATTGACGGTCTCGTCCTCGTCCTTCGTAACCATCTGGCTCTTTTCCGCGTCCCACTCTTCCTTCTGCATCAGGATCGGCAGCGCGACGTGGTCGGAGTACTTCTGGATAATCGACTTCAGACGATGCGACGACAGCAGCTCGTCTTCATCCGCACGCAGATGCAACGTGATGGTCGTGCCGCGCGCGGCGCGCTCGATCTGCTCGACCGCGAAATCGCCTTCACCCGCGCTTTCCCAGCGCACGCCTTCCGAGGCCGGCAAACCGGCGCGGCGCGTTTCGACCGTGATCTTGTCCGCGACGATGAAGCCCGAATAAAAGCCCACGCCGAACTGGCCGATCAGCGCCGCATCTTTCTGCTGGTCGCCGGAGAGCTTGCCGAAGAATTCCTTGGTGCCCGAGCGGGCGATCGTGCCGAGGTTGGCGATCGCTTCGTCGCGGCTCATGCCGATGCCGTTGTCGTCGAGCGTGATGGTGCGCGCGGCCTTGTCGTACGACACGCGAATCCGCAGGTTCGGATCGTTTTCGTACAGCGCACTGTTTTCGATCGCTTCGAAGCGCAGCTTGTCGGCCGCGTCGGAGGCATTCGAAATCAGCTCGCGCAGGAAAATTTCCTTGTTGCTGTACAGCGAATGGATCATCAGGTGCAGAAGCTGTTTCACTTCTGCCTGAAAGCTCATGGTTTCTTGTGCCATGGTCGGACTTCCTCTCTGTTGCGAATGGGATTCAGGTCAGGGCTGGCGCCGTTCGTTGCGGCCTGCCGGCGGCGCGTGATGCGCGGCGGCCCCGTAGCGGACCGCCGGAGCACCGAAGCACCGTCATTACGGAGACGCGATAAACGCGCACCCGAACGGCGCTGCCGCCGGTTTGTCCGCCTAATTGGGGGCAAGCCGGCGGGGTTTCAAGAGGCGCGGCGCGCCACGCTGTCGAGATACCGGCACAAAAAAGTGGCCAGTTCCGGATCGCCGCAATTGGCAATGTTGAAGCGCATCCAGGTGGTCGACGATTGCTGCGGAGAAAACAGGCTGCCGGGTGTCAGCAGAAAACCGGCTTCGTGGCCGGCTGCCGCCAGCGCGTCGGCGTCGACGCCCGTGTCGGCCCACAAAAACATGCCGGCCATGGGCGTCAGAAACAGCTTCAGGCCGGTCTTCTCCAGCATCCGCACGGACTTCTCGCGCACGCCGTCGAGCCGCACGCGCAGCCGTTCGACATGCCGCCGGTAGTGGCCTTCGGTCAAAATTTTGTACAGCACACGCTCGTTCAGTTCCGGGCTCGTCATGCCGACCAGCATTTTCTGGTCGCTGACCGCGGTCGCCACTTCGGGCGCGCAGGCAATGAAACCGACCCGCAGATTCGGCGCGAGTGTTTTCGAAAAGCTGCCGAGATAGATCACGCGTTTCAGCTGGTCGAGGCTCGCCAAGCGCGTGCCCGGATAGCTCGGCGGACACAGATCGCCGTAAATATCATCCTCGACGACGATGAAATCGTACGCTTCAGCGAGGCGCAGAATGCGGAACGCCTGGGCCGCCGTGAGCGACGTGCCGGTCGGGTTCTGCAGCACCGAATTGATCACCAGCATTTTCGGCCGCCAGGTTTGCACCAGCGTTTCGAGCGCGTCGAGATCCGGGCCGTCCGGCGTGTACGGCATGCCGACGAGCCGCGCGCCCTGCGACGCGAAACGCCCGAACATCTGAAACCACGCCGGATCGCCGACGATCACCGCATCGCCCGGCTTGACGTAGATGCGCGAGATCAGGTCGATGGCCTGCGTGATGCCGGACACCATCACGATCTGATCCGGCGACGCACCGATCTCCAGTTCTTCGAGCCGCGTCTGCAACTGCTGGCGCAGTGGCAGAAAACCCTGCGGCGTGCCGATGCCGAGCATCTGCGCGCCGCTTTGCCGGCCGAGCGTGCGCAGCGCGTTGGTGATCAGGTCGCCGTCGAGCCAGCGCGCCGGCAGATAACCCAGCCCAGGACTACGCTCGGGACGCGCGCCGGTGTGCAGCATGTTGCGCAGCAGCCAGACCACGTCGATCGTGGCGGGCGCCGGCGCCGCCGCGGTGAGCGGATGAATCTCGGCGGTAGCGCTGGCCGCGCCGCCCAGCCGTTCGCGCACATAGAACCCGGAGCCGCGCCGCGACTCCAGAAAACCCTGCGCCACCAGCCGCTCGTACGCCTCGACCACCGTGAAGCGCGACACGCCCTTGTCGAGCGCCAGCTTGCGGATCGACGGCATGCGCATGCCGGGGCGGAACGCGCGCTCCTCGATGCGGCGGCGCGCCCACTGGACGAGTTGCTCGACCAGCGTCAGCGACGCGGTGTCGTGCGGAGTGGGAATCTGGGCAAGCGGGACGGACATGGCGGGCTCCAACTGTACCGAACAGTATCGAATCGATTGTATCGTTACTGTGCCGGTCGGCGTCGCTACATTTCCAGATAAGAAAGGATGGAATGGTGGTACGGCGAGCCTTACAACGCGCCACACGGCCTCCGGCAAAACCCTGCCGCACCCCATCCGCATGGCCCGCCGATCCGGCAAACGGTTATGCTTACGGCCCCGGCAGCGTTGCCGCGACACCCGGCCCGCCCCGGTTCACCGCAGAAAACCGTTTCCCCGCTCCGTCATGACTGCTCATTCGCTCCGCCTCGATCACCTCGTGATTTCCGCCCGCACCCTCGACGAGGGTACGCAGTACGTCGCCGATACGCTCGGCGTCGCGCCGGCCGGCGGCGGCGCGCATCCGCTGATGCGCACGCACAATCGGCTGCTGAACCTGTGGGGCAGGGTGTATCTGGAAGTGATCGCGGTCGATCCGCAAGCCGCAGCCCTGGACAATGCGCCGGCCGACGTCAGCGCGCCGCGGCCCCGCCTGTTCGCGCTCGACGACCCGGCAACGCATGCGCGGCTCGAAAACGGGCCGTATCTGTCGCACTGGGTCGCACGGGTCGAACGGCCGAAGCACCTGCCGACCTGGCAAACGCAGTATCCGCAGCGCATTCCCCCCGTCGTGCCGATGACGCGCGGCGATTTCACGTGGGGCCTGACCGTGCCCGACGACGGCGCGTTCCCCGCCTGGCAAGGCATCGGCGACGGTGTGCTGCCCTCGCTGATTCAGTGGGATACGACGAAGCATCCGTCCACGTCCTTGCCGGAAACGGAGATTTCGCTGAAAGCCTTGAAAGGCGCGCACCCGCAAGCCGACACGGTCGCGGCGCAACTGCGCTGGCTCGGCGCAGCGCACCTGATCGAGTTGCAATCCACGGAAGGCGCGCCGGCGCTCATCGCCGAGTTTGAAACACCCAACGGTCTACGGACCCTTAAATAAGCAGCGCGCGCGGGTCGCCGACTCGCGCGATAATCGAAGTTTTGACCGGTTCCAGTACCAGCAGAGGAGACCATGGACCAAAGCGACTTGAAAGCCCCCACGTGGCAATTGTCCGAACGCGCACGCAAGCTCACGAGCTCGGCGATTCGCGAGATTCTGAAGGTCACGGAGCGGCCCGAAGTCATTTCCTTCGCGGGCGGCTTGCCCTCGCCGGCTACGTTCCCGGCCGAACGCATGCGCGCCGCGTCAGACCGCATTCTGCGCGACGAACCCGCCGCGGCGCTGCAATACAGCGCAACCGAAGGTTTCCTGCCGCTGCGTGAATGGATCGCGAAGCGCTACTCGGTGAACGGCGCGCAGATCCGTCCGACCCAAGTGCTGATCACCACCGGCTCGCAACAGGCGCTCGACCTGCTCGGCAAGGTGCTGGTGTGCCCGGACAGCCCGGTGCTGGTCGAAACGCCGACCTACCTCGGCGCGCTGCAATCGTTCTCGATGTACGAGCCGCGTTACGTGCAAGTGCCGACCGACGAACACGGCCTCGTTCCCGAAGGCCTCACGCCCGAGCTGACGGCCGGCGCGCGACTGCTCTACGCGCAACCCAATTTCCAGAATCCGACGGGCCGCCGCCTGCCGGTCGAACGCCGCCGCGCGCTCGCCGAGTTCGCGAAGACCGCGCCGTTCCCGGTGATCGAAGACGACCCGTACGGCGCGCTCGACTACGCCGGCGAACCGCTGCCCACCATGCTGTCGATGGCGCCGGACCACATCGTCCATCTCGGTTCGTTCTCGAAGGTGCTGGCGCCGGGCCTGCGAGTCGGCTACATCATCGCGCCCGAAGAATTGATCTTCAAACTCGTGCAGGCCAAGCAAGCGACCGATCTGCACACGCCGAGCTTCACGCAGCGCATCGTGTACGAAGTGATCAAGGACGGCTTCCTCGACACGCACGTGCCGACCATCCGCGAACTGTATCGCGATCAATGCGCGGCGATGCTGGCTTCGCTCGAACGCTACATGCCGGAAGGCGTAAGCTGGAATCGCCCGGAAGGCGGCATGTTCGTGTGGGTGAATCTGCCCGCGCAGATCGACAGCATGAAGCTGCTGGAAGAAGCTGTCGCGCAGAACGTCGCGTTCGTGCCGGGCGGTCCGTTCTTCGCGAACGAAGCGCAGCACAACACGCTGCGGCTATCGTTCGTGACGGTGCCGCCGGCCAAGATCGACGAAGGCGTGTCGCGTCTCGGCGCGCTGATCCGCGCGAAGATCTGAAGTCTGCCGCGCGCTGTTTGCGTGTTTGATGCGCGCGGTTTGCATGATTTCGCCCGACCGCATCCACCGAATTTCACTACTGATCAAGGACGCACCATGGCTCAAACGAATGTGTACGACAAGCTCAAGGAACTGGGCATCGAACTGCCCACCGCCGGCGCGCCGGCTGCCGCGTATGTGATGAGCGCGCAAAGCGGCAACACGGTGTATCTGTCCGGACACATCGCCAAGAAGGACGGCAAGGTCTGGACCGGCAAGCTCGGCGCCACCCTCACCACCGAAGAAGGCAAAGCCGCCGCACGCTCGATCGCCATCGACCTGCTCGCCACGCTGCACACGCATGTGGGCGATCTGAACCGCGTCACGCGCATCGTCAAGCTGATGAGTCTCGTCAACTCGACGCTCGAGTTCACCGAACAGCATCTGGTCACCAACGGCGCGTCCGAACTGGTCGCCGACGTGTTCGGCGAACGCGGCAAGCATGCGCGCTCGGCATTCGGCGTCGCGCAGATTCCGCTCGGCGCATGCGTCGAGATCGAGATGATCGCCGAAGTCGAGTAAAGCAATAGAGCAGTAACGCAGTCGAAGCAGCCGGTTCGTCCGGCGCAGCAAGACAGGAACGCGTCGCGAGGTGTCAGCCACCCGCGGCGCGTTTTGCATTTGTGCAGAGGTAGATCGTTACGTCGTCAACGGATAGAATCCGCCAACCCTATCCATTCGTTTGATTCGCTGGACCGCGCCCGATGCCCGCCCACACTGTCCGTTTCAAACAAGTCGACGTATTCACGGCGGTGCCGTTCAAAGGCAATCCGCTTGCCGTCGTGTTCGATGCCGACGCACTCGATACGACTCAGATGCAGGCCATCGCTCACTGGACCAATCTGTCCGAAACGACGTTTCTGGTGAAGCCGACCGACCCGGCCGCCGACTATCGTGTGCGCATCTTCAGCACGCATGGTGAAATGCCGTTCGCGGGTCATCCGACGCTCGGCACCGCGCACGCGTTGCTCGAAAGCGGTTATCAGCCGAAGCAGGCCGGCAAGCTCGTACAGCAGTGCGGCGTGGGCCTCGTCGAACTCGAGGCGCTGCCGGGAGCGGACGGCGCGTGGGCCTTCGCCGCGCCGCCCGCGCGCGTCACGCCGCTTGCCGAGGATCGCTACGCGGCACTGTCTACGGCTTTACGTAGCGACGCAATCGATTTCAGCGCGACGCCCTGCGCGGTCGACAATGGTGCGCCGTGGCTCGTGGTGCGCGTCAATTCGGCGCGTGAATGCCTCGCGTTAGCACCCGACGCCGCCGCGCTCGCCGAACTCGTGCATTCGGTGGGCACGCACGGCCTCGCTGTTTATGGTCCGCACGAGGCCGACGGCCCGGCCACCTTCGAGGTGCGCTGCCTGATGGCCGGCGGCAGTTTCGGCGTCGGTGAAGACGCGGTGACAGGCAGCGCCAATGCCGCGCTCGCGGGCCTTCTGAGCGCGCAGCAGTTGCGCCCGGGCACGCACTATTCAGTTCGTCAAGGCACCGCGCTGGGCCGGGCCGGCCACGTCTGCGTGCACTACGACGACGCGCGCGGCAAGACGTGGATCGGCGGCGCGTCGGTGACGATTGTCGACGGCACGTTTCGCTTGCCCTGACCGGCACGCCCCTTGCCTCGCTCATGCGTCGGGCACGCAATTGGGAGCGGCATAGGGTTCGCCCTCCCTGGCCGCGCCTGACCACAAAACGCCGCATCGTTTGCACGATTAAATGCGCCTTGCATTGGAAGAGGCCTGTTAAAGGCCTGGCACACCTGAATGCTGGCGCGCCTCGCCGCCGATTCCCGATGGAATACCCGAATATCACCGTCATGCGGCGGCCTCAAGAGCAGCCGCACAGGATGCCAGATTCATCGCAACAGGCATCTTGCCGCGCCCTCGTATACCCGATGCCCGGCCTCTTCCTTAATCCAGTGGCATTAAGTAATATCAAGACGTACCCGATGACCTGCGGATGGTCAGGCACGGCGCCACGCTTATTTCTTCTGCGCAGCAGTTCCGGCACCTTGGTCACCATGCAGCCACTCATGAAATCAGCGCAGTCGACGCTCGTTCGTTTGCAACCGGCCGGCACCCAGGCACGGGCCGCCCGATGAGTCAATCCCGCTTCTCCGACCAGCGCGATGCCAAACCCCGGCGCGACCCCGCAGTGTCGCGCCGGCGCGCGTTGCTCGCCATTCCCGCGCTAGGCGTATTGGTCCTGATCCTGCTTTGGACCGTGATCTTCGCGCGTCTTTCGGTCGAGAAAGAAGCGACCTATCGCGAGGCCATGGCCTCTGCTGCAATTCTTTCCGCGGCGCTGGAACAGCACACCGTCAAGGCGATTCACCAGGTCGATCAGATCACCCGCTTCGTCAAATTCGAGTTCGAGAAAACGCCGAATCATTTCGATCTTGCGAGTACGGTGGAAAAAGGCGTCGTGCAAAGCGAGACACTGGTGCAGGTGTCCTTGATCGACGAACACGGCACGTTGGTCGCCAACACGGCCGAGCTCAACCCCAAGCGCATCGATCTGTCCGACCGCGAACACTTCAAGGTCCACGAACACGAGAACGACGACCAGTTGTTTATCAGCAAGCCCGTGCTCGGCCGCGTGTCCGGCCACTGGACCTTGCAGATGACGCGGCGTCTGAATCATCCGGACGGCTCGTTCGCGGGCGTCGTGGTGGTCTCGGAAGATCCCAGCTATTTCACCACCGACTTCTACAACAACGCGGCGATCGGCCGCGAAGGCGTGATCGCGGTGATCTCGGACAACGGCACCGTGCTCGCGCGGCGCACCGGCAGCACGGAAACCGCCAACGGCGTGTTCTCGGCGAGCGGTTCGTATCCGACCTCGGAGCATGTGTCGGGCACCTATGTCGATTCGATCGACAACGTCACGCGCATCGTGTCGTACCGCCATATCGACGGTTATCCGCTCGGCGTGCTGGTGGGTCTCTCGCAAGCCGAGGAATTCGCCGACTACAACCACACGCGCAACGTCTATCTGATGATGGCGAGTTTCATCTCGCTCGCCATGCTGAGTTTCTTCGCCGTGGCCACCGGCCTGATCGGCAAGCTGCTTGGCCGCGAGCGCGAGATGACGCACCTGGTCGAATACGATCTGCTCACCGGTCTGCGCAATCGCTACGCGACGCTGCAGACCCTGCGGCACGACGTGGCGCAGCAGACCAACCTCGGCCGCCTCGCGATCCTCTTTATCGACCTCGACAACTTCAAGACCGTCAACGACACGCTCGGTCACAACGCCGGCGACATCGTGCTGCAAATGACGGCCTCGCGGCTCGCCACCGCGGTCGGAGAAGGCGGCGCGCTGAGCCGCATCGGCGGCGACGAGTTCGTCGTGGTGATCAAGGGCGACGACGTCGAGAAGCGCGCCGTCGCGCTCGCCGAAGCCGCGGCCGAAGCGTTCGCCAAGCCGTTCGAAGTACGCGGCAGTTCGTTCGTGCTGCATGCAAGCATCGGCATCGCGCTCTACTCGGTCGCCAACGAAAGCGAGATCGACCTGCTGAAAAAAGCCGACCTCGCCATGTACAGCGCGAAAGACGCAGGCAAGAACTGCTATCAGTTCTATTCGCCGCAGCTGTCGCATCGCGCGGATCATTTGATGAAGTGGGAACAGCAGTTGCGCGTGGCGCTCGCCGAAGGCCAACTGTTCCTCGCCTATCAGCCGAAGATCGATCTGACGCGCCGCTGCATTACCGGCTTCGAGGCATTGGTGCGCTGGAATCATCCGCAGCACGGTTTGATTCCGGCCAACGAGTTTATTCCGGTTGCGGAATCGACCGGGTTGATCGTGCCGATCGGCGACTTCGTGATCGAGACCGCCTGCCGTCAACTCGCGCTGTGGCAGCAACAGGGCTACGACACGCTGTCGCTCGCGGTGAACATTTCGGCGGTGCAATTCTGGCGCGGCGACCTGTACGAAACGATCTCGCACGCCATCGAGGAAAGCGGCATCTCCGCGCGCCGCCTCGAACTCGAAATCACCGAAACGGCGATGATGGAGTATCCCGAACTGGTCTCCGAGAAGATCTTCGCGTTGAAGCGCCTCGGCGTGCGCATCGCGCTCGACGATTTCGGCACCGGCTATTCGTCGCTGTCCTATCTGAACCGCTTCTCAGTGGACACGTTAAAGGTGGACCGTTCGTTCATCCAGGCAATTCCAGGCGACCGCAGCGTCTGCGTGATGGTCACCGCGATCGTCAATCTGGCGCGTTCGCTCGGGCTCACGGTGGTGGTCGAAGGCACGGAGACCGAAGAGCAGATTGCATGGCTCGCCGCGCTCGGCCATATCGAGGCGCAGGGCTTTCTATTCTCGCGTCCCGTGCCGGTGGACGCGATTCCGGCGCTGCTGGAACGCTTCGGCGTGTGCGGCATGACGGGCCGCCGCATCGCGCATGAAGCCGACAGCACCAGCAGCGTATCCAGCACCAACACCTGAGCGCGGCGCCCGTTGCGAGCCGTTAACGGTCATCCCCCGCAGCGCCGCAAAACCGGCTACATTCTCGCTGTACCGCATCACAGCGCGATGCCGCCGGCCGGCCGCGCGGACCACTAAACGATGATCTCAAAGGACTAGCGCCCGCGTACCGGGCGCTCTTGGCGCCATGCAGATGATCACGAGCCAGGATGCTGCCAGACGAGGCGAACGGGAACCGCTATGGACGCTGTTCCGGGTCGTGTTCGGCCTGTCCGCGTTGTCATGGGGCGGCCTCGCGCTCATGGCGCAACTTGAAAATCATTATGTCGAGCGTGAAGGACGTCTCTCGCGCGTCGCTTTCTCCGATCTGATCGCGCTCGCATGGATGGTGCCCGGCCCGGTGGGCTGCAACGTCGCCGTGCAACTCGGGCATGCGCTGCGCGGACGCGCCGGCGCCTGGGTCGCGGGCATTGCCAGCGTCCTGCCCTTCTTCATGCTGATGACGCTGTTCGCGATCTTCTACCGCACGCCATTCGTGCGCGCCGCGGCCTCGCAAACCTTGCTCAATCACTTCAGCGTCGTGCTGGCCACGCTGATCGCGATCACCTGGTATAAACAGACGCGTGCGCTGGTGCGCGGCAAACTCGAATGGGTGGCGGCGGTGCTGGGTTGCATCGCGCTGTTCTATGCGCGCAGTCCGGCCGCTTATGTCGTCATGCTCGGGGCGGCCTTCGGCACCGGCTGGTTCGTGAGCCCGGTGCGCAATTCGCGCGTCATCGTGTCGTTCGCGCGCGGCGACTGGCAGATGCTGAGCGCTCTGTCCGTCTTTCTCGCGTTGTTCGCGATGCCGTTGCCGCATCGCTATGAGTTGGCGCTATTGTGGCCGCGGCTTGCGGGTGCCGGCATGACGTTGTTCGGCGGCGGCTTCTCGGCGTTGCCGGTGCTCAAGACGCTGTTCGTTACGCCGGCGATCGGCGTCTCCGATAACGACTTCACGCTGGCGTTTTCGCTTTCGCCGCTGTCGCCCGGACCGCTGTTGAACGTGGTGCCGTTCTTCGGCTATCTGGTGGATGGCTGGGTGGGCGCGCTGATCGCTACGCTCGCGCTGTTCGTGCCGTCGGGGTGCCTCGTCGTGCTGGCGCAGCGGCATCTGCATCAGTTGAAGGCCAATCCGCGCTTCGAGCATGGCATGCGGATTTTGCGCGCCGTCACCACCGCGTTTCTCGCGGTGGCCGTGCTGCGCATTGCCGCGCATGTGCCGTTCAAACCGATTTATCTGTTGACCGCGCTATTCTCCGCCATGTGCTTTGCCAAGCTGAAGGTGCCGGTGTACGTGGTGTACGGAACGGTAGCAGTGGTGTGCGGGCTGTGGCTCGCTTATGGCGCGCTGATCTAGACGACGGCGACGCTTCGCTCAATGATGACGAGACTTGAAGGGCGCGCCGCGCGGCGGTGTCACCACGCGGCTATCAATTTTCAAGCGGGCAATTGCAGAATCTCAGAAGCCGCGCGACAGCACCGCGACGCCGATCGTCACTACGCCGAGCACGATGTTGATCAGCACCAGACGGCGGATCGTGCCGACGGCCCGCGCGCCATCCGGCCATTTTTGCGCTTGCACCGCGCGGCGGATGCGCGGAAATACGGCAAAACGGATGTGCCCGAAGATCAGCATCATCACAATGCCGAGGCCGGCCATGGCATGCAGCGGCCAGGTGGCATGGCCGCCGCCGAATTGCATCAGCAGGAAGCCGCCGGTGAGCAGAATCACCAGCACCGAGGCCGCGACCCAATTGAAGAAGCGGCCGAACACCGATTCCCACAACGGCAAGCGTAATTGCGGCGAGAGATCGGCAATTGCCGGGCGCAGACAGAAATGCGCGAACACCATCCCACCTACCCACACGGCAACCGCGAGCAAATGGAGAAAGAGCGCGAGTTCGATAGCCTTGTTCATGTTGTTTTCCTCTCCCGACGACGCCACGCCGCTTATAACGAGTGCTATGAGCAAGCGGCTATTGAGCGCATTCGACCACGCGCTATGCGCGCAGTTCCATGACACCCGTGGCTTTCGCGTCGTTTTTGTAGTTGTTATCGCAGCATGTTCACGGTAATGGCCATGCTGCTCCCCGGTTTTGTACTCTCAGTACGCACGAACTGCGCACGACAAGCGTCTTGCATGCTAGCAGACGCTTGCCGTGTTCCCACGTCAAGCTTTGTTAAGCGGCCAGCACCGGACGCATACCTTCGAGCTTCATCTTGCTCTCAGGCGCGCGGCCCTTGCGCGCCCGCTTGCCGATATGCGGCACGAGCGCTGCGCCGCTCACCTTCTCTTCATCGACACGGCCGCCACGGCGCGTGCCGATCAACACGACACCCGCGTTGTTGATGGACAGTGCCTGTACGAGCGTTTCCTTGTCGTCGAGCGCCATGAGCGTGACACCGCGGCCGCCGCCCGAGAGCGTCTTCATCTCGTCGAGGCCGAATACCAGCAACCGTCCGCCCGAAGAAAGACACGCAATGTGCGTCGCGTCCGGCAGCATCGGCATCGGCGCGAGCGGCGCGGCGCCGGCATCGATCGTCATGAACGCCTTGCCGGCCTTCACGCGGCTCACCATGTCGCCGACCTTCGCGACGAAGCCGAAGCCGTTGCTCGAAGCAAGCAGCAACGCCTGCTCCGCGGACGCCGCGTAGTAATGCATCAGATGGCTGCCCGACTCCAGTTCGATCAGCGACGTGACCGGCACACCATCACCGCGGCCGCCCGGCAGCATGGCCACCGCGACCGAATAGACGCGGCCGTTGCTGCCCCACGCGACCAGCGTGTCCGGCGTGCGGCACTGGAACGCCGCATAGAGCCCATCGCCGGCCTTGAACGTGAAGCCCGCGACGTCGAGCCCGTGGCCCTTCAGCGCGCGCACCCAACCCTTCTGCGACACCACGACCGTCACCGGTTCGTCGACCACACGCGCTTCGAAGGTCGCGCGCTTTTCCTGCTGGATCAGCGTGCGGCGCTCGTCGCCGTACTGCTTGGCGTCGCCTTCGATTTCCTTGATGAGCAGACGCTTCATCGCCGATTCGCTGCCGAGCAGTTCTTCCAGCTTGGCCTTCTCGTCTTTAAGTTCGGCCAGTTCCTTCTCGATCTTGATCTTCTCGAGCCGCGCCAACTGACGCAGCCGGATTTCAAGAATGTCTTCGGCCTGACGGTCGGACAGGCCGAACGCGGCCATCAACGCGACCTTCGGTTCGTCCGACTCGCGAATGATGCGGATGACTTCGTCGATATTCAAAAAGACGATCATCCGGCCTTCGAGGATGTGAATCCGGTCGTCGACCTTGGTCAATCGATGACGCGTGCGGCGCGTCACCGTGGCGAAGCGGAACGCGATCCACTCGTGCAGGATTTCGCTCAAGCCCTTCTGACGCGGCCGGCCGTCACCACCGACCATGACCATATTGAGCGACGCATTCGATTCGAGGCTCGTATGCGCGAGCAGCGTATTGACGAAATCGGTCTGATCGATGCGGCTCGACTTCGGCTCGAACACGAGACGCACCGGCGCGTCGCGGCCCGATTCGTCGCGCACGGCATCGAGCAGCGCCAGCATGGTCTGCTTCGTTTGCAGTTGTTCGGGCGTGAGCGCTTTCTTGCCGAGCTTGATCTTCGGGTTGGTCTGCTCTTCGATTTCTTCGAGCACCTTCTGCGCGGCCGTGTTCGGCGGCAATTCGGTGATCACCAGTTGCCACTGGCCACGCGCGAGTTCCTCGATCTTCCAGCGGGCCCGCACCTTGAGGCTGCCGCGCCCGCTTTCGTATGCGGCGGAAATCTCCGCGTCGCTCGAAATGATCTGCGCGCCGCCCGGGAAATCCGGCCCGGCGATGTGCTGCATCAATTCCGCGTGTTCGATCTTCGGATTGCGGATCATCGCGACCGTCGCCGCCGCCACTTCGCGCAGATTGTGCGACGGAATTTCCGTGGCCAATCCGACCGCAATACCCGATGCGCCGTTCAGCAACACGAACGGCAGGCGCGCGGGCAACAGCCTCGGTTCCTCGGAAGAGCCGTCGTAGTTGGGCATGAAATCGACCGTGCCCTGGTTGATTTCAGCGAGCAGCAGTTTTGCGATCGGCGTGAGGCGCGCTTCCGTGTACCGCATTGCCGCCGCGCCGTCGCCGTCGCGCGAACCGAAGTTGCCCTGGCCGTCGATCAGCGGATAGCGCATCGAGAAGTCTTGCGCGAGACGCACCAGCGCGTCGTACGCGGACTGGTCGCCGTGCGGGTGATACTTACCGAGCACATCGCCGACCACGCGCGCCGACTTGACCGGCTTCGCGTTGTCGGACAGACCCATGTCGTTCATCGCGAACAGGATGCGGCGCTGCACCGGCTTCTGGCCGTCGCACACATCCGGCAGCGCGCGGCCCTTGACCACGCTCACCGCATAGTCGAGGTACGCGCGTTCCGCGTAATTGCCGAGCGTGAGAAAGTCGCCCTCCGGGGGCGGCGGCTCGGTGAAAAGGTCGAGAGTGTTATCGTCGTCCATCTAGATTCCGTATCCGTGTTTGGCGTGAAGTTTTCGTGCGAAGTCAGAGCGCGGTGAGACCCGCTGGCTCAGATATCCGCTTCCACTTCGTTGCCCTTTTCTTCCAGCCAGCTGCGGCGCGACGCCGCTTCGCCCTTGCCCATGAGCATGGTCATGCGCGCGACCGTGGCGTCGTAGTCGAGTGCGCCGAGCGCCACCGGACTCAAGCGCCGCGTGTCGGGGTTCATCGTGGTGTCCCACAGCTGTTCCGCGCTCATTTCGCCGAGGCCCTTGAAGCGGCTGATCGACCACTGCGTGTCGCGCACGCCGTCCTTGCGCAGCTTGTCGAGAATCGCTTCGAGTTCGCCTTCGTCGAGCGCGTAGAGTTTTTGCGCCGGCTTCTTGCCGCGCGCGGGCGCGTCGACCCGGAACAGCGGCGGACGCGCCACGCACACGTGTCCGCGTTCGATCAGTTGCGGGAAATGCTTGAAGAACAGCGTGAGCAGCAGCACCTGAATGTGCGAGCCGTCGACGTCCGCGTCCGACAGAATGCAGATCTTGCCGTAGCGCAGGTTCGACAGATCGACCTTGTCGTCCGGGCTATGCGGATCGACGCCGATCGCCACCGAGATGTCGTGCACTTCGTTGTTGGCGAACAGCCGGTCACGCTCGGTTTCCCATGTGTTCAACACCTTGCCGCGCAGCGGCAGGATGGCCTGGTATTCCTTGTCGCGGCCCATCTTCGCTGAGCCGCCCGCCGAGTCGCCCTCGACGAGAAACAATTCGTTGCGGCCGATTTCCGTCGATTCGCAATCGGTCAGCTTGCCCGGCAACACCGCGACGCCCGAGCTCTTGCGCTTCTCGACCTTCTGCCCGGCACGCGTGCGCGCCTGCGCCTGCTTGATGACGAGGTCGGCGAGTTTCTTGCCGAGCTCGACGTGCTGATTCAGCCACAATTCCAGCGCCGGCCGCGCAAACGAAGACACCAGCTTGACCGCGTCGCGGCTATTCAGGCGTTCCTTGATCTGCCCTTGGAATTGCGGATCGAGCACCTTCGCCGACAGCACGAACGACACGCGCGCGAACACGTCTTCCGCCAAAAGTTTGACGCCCTTGGGCTGCAGGTTATGCAGTTCGACGAAGCTCTTCACCGCCTGATACAGACCGTCGCGCAAACCGGATTCGTGCGTGCCGCCAGCGGGCGTGGGAATCAGGTTGACGTACGACTCGCGCATGAGCGTGCCTTCTTCGCTCCACGCGACGACCCACGCGGCGCCCTCGCCTTCGGCAAAGGTCTCTTCGCTCGCGCGCGAGTTTTCAGCGTAGCGCTCGCCCTCGAACAGCGGAATCAGCAGGTCACTGCCGTTCATGCCTTCGAGCAGATAGCCGCGCAGACCGTCTTCGTATTTCCAGGTTTGCTGTTCGCCGGTTTTCTCGTTGATCAGCGTGACTTCGACGCCCGGCAACAACACGGCTTTCGAACGCAGCAGACGTTGCAGTTCGCCGAGCGGCAGGTTCGGCGAATCGAAATACTTGGGATTGGCCCACGCGGTGACGCGCGTGCCGGATTTCTTGTCGCCTTTCGTGGCGGGCCGCACTTCGAGTTCCTTGGCGACGTCGCCGTTGGCGAAACTCAGTTCGGCGATCTTGCCGTCGCGCCACACGGTGACGTCGAGGCGAGTGGACAGCGCGTTGGTGACGGACACGCCGACGCCGTGCAAGCCGCCCGAGAACGTGTACGCGCCGCCGGCGGCTTTATCGAACTTGCCGCCCGCGTGCAGGCGCGTGAAAACGATCTCGACGACCGGCACGCCTTCTTCCGGATGCAGACCGAACGGAATGCCGCGGCCGTCGTCTTCGACGGAGACCGAATGGTCCGCGTGCAGCGTCACGGTGATTTGCCGGCCGTGGCCGCCGAGGGCCTCGTCCGACGCGTTGTCGATGACTTCCTGAATGATGTGCAGCGGATTCTCGGTGCGGGTGTACATCCCGGGCCGTTGCTTGACCGGCTCCAGGCCCTTCAACACCTTGATCGACGCTTCGCTATACGCGGCGTTTGGCTTTTTCGTAGACATGGTTGACTCGGATGCGTCGGTTCATCGTTGTCCACAGGTCCTGTTCACAGGTCTGTGGACAATGCGTTGAGTTTTCAAAAAAAGCGAAACGAAACAACGGGGTTAGGTGGGGTGCCCGCAGTGCGGGCAAGCTGTTTTGTCGCATGGCTTCCCGTTGGCGCGCTCGACGGCGGCTCGAAGCCTGCCCATCTGCCGGGCGGGGCAACGTCGACGCTGGTGCGAACGCCGGGGAAGCCTGTTCGCGGGGTATTTTACTGATTTCGATCCGGGCGGCAATTCACGACGCGAAGGATTGGCCGTCCGGATAAGGGACGGCGGTGGCGCAGCCGGTTCCGGCGCCACACGCACGCCTCATTTGCGCCGGTTTTCCAGTTCGTCCCAGCGTTCCAGCGCGAGCAGCAGTTCTTCGTCGATCGCGGCATAGCGCTCCGTCAAGCGCGTGCCTTCCTGCGCGTCTTTGGCGAACACCGAGCCGTCTTCGAGTTGTGCGCCAATCGTTTTTTGCTCGGCTTCGAGCGCGGCGATCTTTTCCGGCAGCGCCTCCAGTTCACGCTGCTCCTTGAACGACAGCTTCACGGTGCGTTGCGTATTGCGGCCCGCTGCACTGTCTTTGGCCGCTGCCGCGTCTTTGCCCGCGTCCTTGCCGGCTTCTTTCTGCGCGTCCAGCGCCATTTGCTGCGAACGGTCGCGCTGGATCTGCCAATCGGTAAAGCCGCCGACATACTCGCGCCACTTGCCGCCGCCTTCGGATGCAATCACCGAGGTCGCGACGTTGTCCAGGAACGCGCGATCGTGGCTGACCAGCAGCACCGTGCCGTCGTATTCCGTGAGCAGTTCTTCGAGCAGTTCGAGCGTGGGAATGTCGAGGTCGTTGGTCGGCTCGTCGAGCACCAGCACATTGGCCGGACGAGCGAACAGACGCGCGAGCAGCAAGCGGTTACGCTCGCCGCCCGAGAGCGACTTGACCGGCGAACGCGCGCGCTCCGGCGCAAACAGGAAGTCGCCGAGATAGCTCATGACGTGCTTCTTCTGGCCGTTGACTTCGACCCATTCGCTGCCAGGGCTGATGGTGTCGGCGAGGCTCTTTTCCAGATCGAGCTGCGCGCGCATCTGGTCGAAATACGCGACCTGCAGATTCGTGCCGATGCGCACCGTGCCTTCGTCCGACGCCAATTCGCCGAGGATCATCTTGAGCAGCGTGGTCTTGCCCGCGCCGTTCGGACCGACAAAGCCGATCTTGTCGCCGCGCATGACCGTGGCCGTGAAGCTGTCGACCACCGTGCGTGCACCGTAGCGCTTGGTCACGTCGGTCAATTCGGCGACGATCTTGCCGGACTTTTCGCCCTGCCCGACGTCGAGCTTGACGTTGCCCAGCACGTTGCGACGCTCCGCGCGCTCGTTGCGCATCTCCACGAGCCGCGCGATCCGGCCGACGCTGCGCGTGCGGCGCGCCTCGACGCCCTTGCGGATCCACACTTCTTCCTGCGCGAGCAGCTTGTCGAACTTGGCGGCTTCCACTTGCTCGATTTCGAGCTGCTGCGCCTTGCGCGTCTGATAAGCCGAGAAATTACCCGGATACGACAACAAACGCCCGCGATCCAGTTCGACGATGCGCGTAGCGACGCGATCGAGAAACGCGCGATCGTGGGTAATGAAGAGCAGGCCCGCGCGCAGCGAGACCAGCAGGTCTTCGAGCCAGCGGATGCCGTCGAAGTCAAGGTGGTTGGTCGGCTCGTCGAGCAGCAGCACGTCGGGCTGCACGACCAGCGCGCGCGCCAGCGCGACGCGCTTTTGCATGCCGCCCGACAGCGAACCCACGCGCGCCTCGCCGTTCAGGCCGATCTGTTGCAGCGTGGTAGCCACGCGCGTGCTCCAGTTCCAGGCGTCCGAATGGTCCAGCGACGATTGCAGCGTGTTCATGCGCGACATGAGCGCGTCGTGCTCCGCGCCTTCCGGCTCGTCGGCGAGCTGGTTGGCGACCGCGTCGTATTCGTCCAGCAGCGCGCGGGCGTGCGTGAGGCCGGCGGCAACCGCGTCGAACACCGTGTCGTCCGTGTCGAACTCCGGCTCCTGCGGCACGTAGACCGAAGTCAGGCCCTGCTGACGCGTGACGAGGCCGTCGTCAGGCTTGCTCAGATCGGCAACGATCTTCAGCAGCGACGACTTGCCCGCGCCGTTGCGGCCGATCAGGCCGACGCGTTCGCCCGCTTCGAGAGAGAAATCCGCGTGATCGAGCAACGCGACGTGACCGAACGCCAGTTGGGCCCCGGTAATGGTGTAAAGCGACATGGAGAATTGGAGAAGACAGCGATGGGTCGGAACTGCCCATTGTACCGGGCGCACGGGCGGGTGCCTGTATGCCGGAAGAGATAGATCGAATGGCCGGCTTGCGGGCCGTGAACAAGCCCGCTGCGCATGGTGAAGAAGCCAGAGCGCGTTGGCACGCGCCCGGCTGTCTCGTGCGGCGGGTTACTTCACGTGCACCGTGATGGTCTTGCTCATTTCCGGACCGTACGAACGATGCGCGCCGTCGCCGAATTGCAGGGTCAGCGTGTGGTCGCCCGGCGGCAGCGTCAGATCGGTTTCGGTCTGGCCCTTGCCGAAGTGCAGCGACTTGTCGTTCGCGGGAATGACCTCGCCCTTGGGCAGCGGCTTGCCGTCCACCAGCAGATGATGATGGCCCGTGCCTTCCGTCATCGTGCCGGCTGGCGCGATCTTCATGCCGTCGACGCCGAACACCACGTGGACGGGATTGCTGACGGTGGCGCCGTCCGCCGGCTGCACGAACGACACGCTCGCGGCCTGGGCCGCGCCGGACACGGCGAGCAATCCGGCCAATGCCGCACCGACCAACCATTTGTTTTTGAACATCGTTTTTCTCCTTTTTGGGAAACGAGAGTCTGCGCGGGCCATGCCGGCGACGACGGTGCCTCATTGCGCCTGAGGCCGATCGTCGCAGTTCATGCCCCGGCGCCCCGGCGCGCCGGTCCAAAAGATCAGCTGCGGATCAGAGCATACACGCTGTGTGTGACGGGGTCCGGCAAGTGGATACGGAGTTTGTCACGGGCGCTTTGCGGCGTTGCCGCATCGGGAGTTTTCTGTTGGATTGACAAATTCCGGTAATATTGCGGGTCGCCGCCGTGCCCAAAAAAGGGGCAGACTGAGCGGATTTTGCATCGAACTAGAGAAGAGTGCGTCGTGAGCGAAGTAATTGAAGTGACTGAATATAAGAGCTGGGTCTGCCTGATTTGCGGCTGGATCTACAACGAGGAAGAAGGCCTGCCCGAGGAAGGCATCGCACCGGGCACGCGCTTCGCCGCGATTCCGGAAGACTGGCGCTGCCCGCTGTGCGACGTGGGCAAGGCCGAGTTCGCGGTGGTGGAGTTCTGAGGCGAATTCGCCGGATAGCCGGCGCGCTGCGTTAGTTCTTCGCGCGTGTCGACAGTTTCATGCGGCCCAGCAAGCGTTGACTGCTGGGCCGTTTGCTTTTTGGGACGGCTTTGTCGGGGCTATCTGCTATCTGCTATCTGAAGAAGTCGCCCAAACTCCCCTTCTTGAGCATCAGTCGATCGACTTCTCTTAACGCGCCATGACTGTTCTGCCAGTTACGGATGCCGGATCGACAACCCGCCCAGCGGCCAACACTTGTCCGGTCGCGCCAGGCATCACCCCGAAGCCTGTGCCTATTCCGCCATCGCCCGGCTCTGCGCGGCGCAGCGCACATTGCGCTGCGCATCGCCCCCGTAAAACACACGACTAGGTGACGACGTAGTACGGGTTTCGGCCCGGCGCGCGTCCCCATAAAAAATCACGTCGAAAAACAAACGGGGAGTAACACATGACAACAACATGGAGACACGGCATCGCGCTCGCGATGCTGCTTGCGGCAAGTACTGCGGCGTACGCCGGGGTGGACTGCGATGGCGGACGCGGCGGATTCCGCTTCCAAACATCGGATGGCTGGTTTCAAAGCGACAAGCTGAAACATTTCGCGATCTCCGCACCTTTCGGTGCGCTCGGTGCGTACCTGACACGCGACACCGAGCATCCCGTCATTTACGGCACACTCATCGGCACGATACCTGGCTTGATCAAGGAAGGCATCGACGGCACCTGCCGTAGCAGCGGCTTTTCCTACAAGGATCTGGCCGCGGATATAGCTGGTGCGTTGTCGGGGGCGTTGCTGACTAACTGGGCTATTAGTCTCAGTCGTGATACACGTGGGCATACCGTCGCGATCTCGTATCGGAGCCGCTTTTAAGGGGGCTGTGGGAGTGGACTGCTTGGGGGCGAGATCGTGATCGGGTTCGTGGTCGGCATCTGAAAGCGTCTTGATAACGCGGGTAAGCGATCCGTGACGTGCTGCTGGTTTTCTTTGGTCTTGCGCGAATCTGACGACGCGCTGCGTCGTCAGATTTACTGCTGGGTTAGTTTCGGACACGTTGTTCGGGCGCTGGGGAATGTCGTCCGCATCGATTCGCTGGCGACGTGCAGAGCGGATTCGCAGGGCCTCGCAGCACTCTTATCGTGAGTGAGCCAATGTCGATGGCGGTGCCGTCAAGCGTCTTTTGACCGCTGTTGGTCTCGATCTCCTGCACCGACGTCCGGGCTTTTGCGGCGTCTCTGGTTTTAATCGCTTTTTGTTATACTCTGCGCTCGCTGGCGTAGCTGGGCACGCCAGCAACAGCCGAGTGGCAGGATTGAATCCATGATTTACCTCGTTCCGAAACTGTTGCAGTGCCAAGCCGTGCTTCGTCGCTGCGGGGTCACTTAGTAGCGAAAGTGCGGCAGAGTCTGCTGTAAACTGGGTTCACGGGCTGTCGCGGCGCTTCATTTAGGAAGAAGCAGAAAGGCCGGAAACGTCCCGGGACAGACTGAAGCAGCGAATGCTCAGTCGTCCCATTTAAGATATCCATCTCCCTGTAGTTCAATGGATAGAACAAGTGCCTCCTAAGCGCTAGATACAGGTTCGATTCCTGTCAGGGGGACCAAGAAGCTTCCCAGCATCTCCCAAGATTGCCCAAGAAAGCCCCGCAAGCCTTGCGTTGCGGGGCTTTTTGCTGCCATCTTTGCCCACGTTTGCCAAACACAAGCCAGATTTGTTGGGGGTATCGGTGGGGAGATCGCCGAATACTCCCAAATCGATATCCCCAAAACCACGCCCAAGCAAATCGCGCCGCTCAGCGAGCGTCAAGTCCGCAAGGCCAAGGCCGGCCGAAAAGCCCTATCGCCTCGCCCACAGTACATGGCGCTCTTCGTGCCCACGACCGGGAAGACCAACGCCGAGTGGAGCGAGTTCAACGCGAAGGCGCGAACGGCGGGTTCCAGCAGAGCACATGAAGATGCGAGATCCACGCATCGTCCCGCTGTCTCGGCAAGCGCTGGAAGTCGTCGATGAATTAGAGAAATTGAACGGCGCCGGTGTCCTGTCGGCGAGAGTCGCGAGCAAAATTCGCCGAACAGGCGATTTTCCGGACACCACGGCGCTGGCAAAGCTATTCACCGACGGCTGGCGATTGGACTGCCGATCGCCGATCGTCGGCGCAATCCATGTAGCCCGTGAGGGTGAGCTAAACAGGGACCTCTAGCGCATTCTCCGGCCACCGGCTTGCAGTCTGCCTCCATCAACCAAGACGTGCTCGGGATTGAATATTGCGCGCCCGGCAGATACCTACCGGGGGAATATGATGATCAGATTAGCCAGCGCACTTGCCTTGATAGCCGCCCTTGCCGGCTGTGTCGTCGCCCCGCCGCCGCCCGGGTATGGCTATGAGCCGGCCCCAGCTTATGGCTATGGCCCCGGCTATTACGCCGCGCCCTCGATCAACTTGGGCATCGGGATTGGAGGCGGCTGGGGTGGGCACGGAGGCGGCCATGGTGGGGGCCACGGCGGCGGTGGGCACGGTCGTTAAATGCGCACTAGTAGCGCTCACCGCGCACATCATCAACCAGAGGCACAACGGCTAGTGTGAGCAGAACGATAGCAAGCGGCACGCTTGATATAAATCCGAGATATTTGAAACCGATGGCGCCCGCCAGACCGCCGGCAATAAACGAAAGAAGCAGCGAACCGAGCAGCGCGAGCTTCTGTTTGTCCGCCTTGACGAGTCCTTCGCCGGCAATCGACTGTGTATTCCAGTAGAGCATCTTGCCCAGTTCGATCCCGACATCCGTCACCAGGCCGGTGACGTGGGTCGTACGAATCTCCGATCGCGAAATCTTTGTGATCATCGCATTCTGTAGCCCCATGACGAAGCACAGGACGCAGACGGTGGCAGGCACGAAAAGGATCCGATGGTGTTCAAGGTTCGAGCCGAGCAGCCCGAAGCACAAGAGCAGAATTGCTTCAATCGCGAGCGGTGTCGCATAGATGCTGCGCAGATTCCGCCGGCGCCCCCAATTGATCAGGATCGCAGACGCAGCCGCGCCAACAAGAAACGAAAAAAGCGAACTGAGCCCCGAAACGAAAAGGCTTGCCTCGCCAAGCACGGCATTATCAGCCAGCGACGAAACGATCCCGGACATGTGCGATGTGTACTGACCAACGGCCAGAAACCCACCTGCATTAGCCGCCCCGGCGACAAATGCCAGCGAACGCCCCAAACGACGGTTCGTCACGTCGGTCCGTTCCGGCGCCGTAAAGCCACGAAGATAATTGATGGGCATACTCAACGCTCACTGGTGCCGCTTCTGCATACCGCCCGTCGGACGGCCTGTCGCCGAAGATCGTAACATGCGTGAGGATGACTTCCGGCGTGGCTTCCGCCGTCGGCCAGAGGCTGGAGTGCGACCCGAAGCGCACACGGCAAGAAAATCCAGAAACTTCACAGTTGGCAAGTCCGAGCGTGAGGACGCATGCCAAGCCCCAGCGGGCGCGTTGGGCCAACAACGAACGTCCCCCCTTAAACGCGCGGCACTTCCTTGCCAACGACCCCAACCCCCGCATTACGACCAACCAAACTAGCCGAATTCTCCGACAGCATGCAGTCGACGAACGTATGCGCCCGCTTCTCTGCATATCTAAACGCATCTTGCTCAGAAATGAATTCCAGTTGCTCTGGAAAACTTGCAACCTTCTGAGCGGGATAACTGGACGAACTGATAGTCCAGGACACCCTGTAACGGCGTCCGACATTGTGCAAACACAACGTCTTCCCGGCCGTGACCTGAACGTCGATCCCGAACCCTCGATACGGTGCATAGGATTGGCAAGCCATGATCACTCTCCTGACGCGACGGTCCGCGTATGCAGACAACATCGCGCAACCGCCGTGCCCCAAGATGAAACGCCAGGGAAAACACCATTCCCGCTCGGAAACGCTGAGCAAAAAAGCTGAGCAAAAAAAAGCCGCAGCAATGCTGCGGCTCAAACACACACACACCGCGCTCGGGGCGCTGATGCGAATCGTTATCTTACAGACACCTGTCGGCGAATATAACCAGGGATTTCGTATGATGGTTGCAATCGGCCAGATGTACGGCTGCACCATTTCGCTCGGCGCGGCGTGGGTACATCACTGACGGTGACCGTGACCCGCTACTGCTCGATATACATGCGCCATTCCGGAAACTGCTCGAAAAAGCTTTGCTTACGTAGATCTGGTACAAGACTGGCAAGCTACTGTCGGTCGCGGACCCGGGCTCGCTCAGAACAGTCAGTCCTGGATCGACGCCGGAAACGCTCGCCCACGCAGTGAGATCGTCCGGCAAGTCGGCGGCTTCCTCGCGCGGTACACGCAATTTGATCGGTTTCATTGCATCTCCGACAAATGGTGAAGGGTGTCTACGGAAATATCATACAAAGAAGCGGTGTGCTGGTGCCAGCAATCTCCAGAGATGACGATCCGCGTCAATCGCGGGACGGCAAAGAGCGATAGAAAATCGATAACCAGGCCCAAGCCCACGCGCACATTCAATACGATATGTTTCGCCCTTTCGAGCCAAGCCCTCGGAGCCTGGTTACCGCGGCGCGCAACGGCGCCGTGATTCGCCAGGATGTCGACGACTCGAGCGCCCTGATCGTCGAAGTCCTCGATGCAATCTCCTCCTGCATCGCGACAGCCTTTTCCTGCATGGCTGCAACCGTCTCCTGCATCGTCACAACCTGCTCCTGCGTCGCCACAACCTTCTGCCGGGCTTCCGCAAGGGCCGCCTCAGTCTCAGCGAGACGCTCCGCTGTCTCGATCGCGCGCGCCGCCATCTCGGCATCCACAGGTGCGCTGTAGAACTCCTCGGTCGTAAGTTCCACGCGAGGCGGTTCCTTGCGAAGCACAATGATCATCTCTCCGCCGGTTTCGCCGCGCGCCGGCACAAAATCGACGAGATTGAATTCGAGGAAACCCATCATCAGGATCGGCTTCAGGACCTTGGACACAATCGTACCGCTCTCAAAAACGTGGCTGTGAATACCGACATGCGGAGGCGCCTCCAGCTTGTGCCTGATCCGGTTCATATCCAGCTTATCGGCCACATCCATTGGCTGGTTGACGAATGCTTCGTCGTAATAGATCTCACATTCGATTTGATGTTCGCGCGGAATGTCCTCGACACCGGCGACATATTCGGCCACGAAATGACTTAGCGCCGTGTCCGGTCTGTATTTGTCGAAACTGAACTTCTTGTCGGGCAGGGCAAGAAACAGCACGCCGCCGGGCCGCATCATGTCGCATAGATCGGCTAGCCATTGAATCATGTTGGGCGCGTGCTCCATCACATGATTCGCGATAACGTAGTCAAACTTATCGCCGATGTACTCGCCGTAGCGATTCGAATGAACCACGTAGTCGATTTCGGGTATGTCGACGATCATGTCCGGGTGCGTGCACTCCCGGACCAGTTGCTCCCTGTCTTTCCAGTCCAGATATCGCACGTCCGCTTCCGACTTGAAGACGGTCGGCTGATCATACGGTCCTATCTCGAGGCCGATTCCCGATAGATCGGTATGTTTCAGGAGATGCCCGCGGCGCAGCGTCGTAACCAGATTCATGAACTACCTCTCGGCGTTAGAACAGGCAACAGTGCAACTTAGCACGTCTTACACTGCCGCCGAAGCAATCAACTCGCTGCCCACTCTATTTCTCGCCGTGGCGGCGACTCACGCCATCGTCACGTTCGCCGCCACGGAATACGAGTGCCATCGATATGACAAATGTAATGGTCACCATGGCGATATTCGGGTGAGAGAAGCAACCGAAAAATGCACCCATCGTCTCGTGCCCGCGGTAAAGCATCCACAAGACAACGTAGTGCCACAGATAAGAGCCGTACGAAACTCGACCCAAGGCCGCCCGCGGGGACATATCGAGCGCCCGCACCCACACGGACTGCTGAGCCGTAAGGACCTTCGCGATGATGATCGCCGCCGCTGACGGCGTAAGTGTGTGACCTAACACCTACAGCGGAAAGTCGAGCCCGGTCTCGCTGCCGCGCGGAAATCTTTGCTGTCTCGCCGAGCGTTAGGCGTAAAAGCTACATACTCCAAGTAAAGTCACTAGCGGATGCCAATACCGTCTCGCGATCAGTGCAAATCACGCACAGACTATGTCTAGCCCGTAGCGTTGTTGCGATGCCGTTCCCACCCTAGACTCGGTTCCTTTCCAACCACGACTAAAAAGAACCGCTATGTCCAGCCGCACACTCCGAAGCATTCTCGGTGCCTGTCCACCCGCTTCACTGCCTGCCAGTACCACTGCGTTGCTGTTGATCGACTTTCAGAACGAATACTTCACGGGCTCGCTGCCCATTCCGGATGGCGCGGCAGCATTGCGAAACGCGCGACAGCTCGTCGAATGCGCTGACTGCTATGGCTGGCAAGTGGTCCACGTGCAGCACGTTGCACCGGCCGAGTCTCCGCTGTTTGCCGCCGGCAGCCGGCAAGTCGAGATTCACGCCGGGATGCAGCCGAAGCCCGCTCATCGCGTGGTCGAGAAAAGCTCGGTGAGCGTGTTTGCCAGCACCGATCTCGCGCAATCGCTGAAAGACGATGGCATCACACATCTCGTCATTTGCGGACTCATGACGCACGCCTGCGTAGCGGGCGCTGCACGAGACGCGGTGCCGGCGGGCTTTGAAGTTGTCGTCGCCGCCGATGCATGCGCGACCCGGGACATCGTCGTCGATAGCGAGCGGCGCGTCGGGCACGACACGTTGCATCTGTCGGCTCTGGCTGAAATCGCGGATACCTTCGGCTCGGTGATGAACACGAGCGATGTACTATCGCTGGCTGCTCGATAGCCGCCACAGCGGCCACTAAGTCTTTGCGCTTTTCAGCCTTCCTAACGAAGACTCGGCTGATAACCCATGCCTGCGCAGCGACGCGCGACGCGTTACGAGGCGGCGATCGTGCCGTGATAGCATCGGTCGCCTCCGCAACGCGTCGACGCGGACACGATCGATAAGGATGCATCTCGTCGCGCATCACTTGCCGAAACCGAAGCTCCGTTTGTCGACGCGGCGAGCACGTCGAAAATCATTCACTTACCGTCGCGCTACGCATTGGCCCGATTCACCTTCGTGGTGACGCCGCATAGCGCCAATCACGCCCATGGACCAGTTGCTTGCAATGCGTGCCTTCCGCTTCATCGTCGAAGCACAAGGTTTTTCGGCTGCGGCCGAGCGGCTCGACACCACGCATTCGAGCGTGTCGCGTCAATTGAAACAGCTCGAGATTTCGCTCGGCGTTCAGCTGCTCAACCGCAATACGCGACGATTTACGCTGACGGCCGCGGGTGAGCGCTACTACAAGGCCAGCGTCGATATTCTCGATCGCGTGGAAGCGGCGGCACAGGCCATGGCGGACGAACATCAACAGGCGGCCGGCTTGCTGCGCGTCACCGCGCCGCTTGCCATCGGCACGCTGGAACTGGCCGACTGGCTTCCGGCGTTCCAGAAGCGTTATCCCGACATCCAGCTGGAGTTGTCGTGCAGCGATCAGTTCGTCGACC
This sequence comes from Paraburkholderia phytofirmans, assembly GCF_046028095.1. Lineage (GTDB taxonomy): Bacteria > Pseudomonadota > Gammaproteobacteria > Burkholderiales > Burkholderiaceae > Paraburkholderia > Paraburkholderia phytofirmans_A. Next base: position 7,054 of record NZ_JAQQDJ010000027.1, on the reverse strand, counting down.
TCGTTGCGCAGGGCTTCGACGTAGCGCTACGCATCAGCGGACCTCTGGCTGACACGACACTGGTTGCCAGAACCCTCGCTGTCTCGGACGTCGTTTTGGTTGCGTCGCCAACGTATCTGGCGCGACGCGGACTCCTGCAAACAGCCGCGCAACTGGCCGGGCACGAGTTATTGTCTTTTACCGGCGCGCTCGAAGCGGCCGAATGGGTGCTGACGTCCGAGCAAGGTTCGCCGATCCACGTCACGCCGCGCAGTCGGCTGAGAACGGACGCTATCACCGCGCTTTACTCCGCGGCGCTGGCGGGCGCGGGTATTGCCGCTTTCACGTTGCAGACGGTTCAGACAGACATCAGAAGCGGCCGTCTCGTTCAGATCTTGCCAGGCTACACGCTCGGCAGCCGCCACTACTACGCGCTGTACCCACAAACGCGGTATGTGGCGCCCAAGGTGCGGGCGTTCGTCGATCACATGGCTGAGCACTATCGCGGACGATGATGACGCAGTCGACGCGCCGCCAGTCGAACGCCAACAGAAAACGGAGAGGCAACGCGAGATCCACGCAGAAGAACGCGCGGCGGGTCCAGGCTAAACGACGGCCGGCCGACCAAACTCGCCGCCCGGCCACAGAATCGATTACGACGGACGCTTAGGAATATCCAGTCCCTTCGCCACGGCCGGACGCGCGACGAACGCGGCCAACACGCGCGTCACGTTCGGAAAGTCCTGAATGCCGACGAGATCGCCTGCTTCATAGAAACCGATCAGATTGCGCACCCAGGGAAACGTGGCGATATCGGCGATCGAGTACGCGTCGCCCAGAATCCAGTCACGTCCTTCGAGTTGCCGGTCCAACACGCCGAGCAAGCGCTTCGCTTCGCCGATATAGCGATCGCGCGGACGCTTGTCTTCGTACTCTTTGCCGGCGAACTTGTGGAAGAAACCGACCTGGCCGAACATCGGCCCGATGCCGCCCATCTGGAACATGACCCACTGGATCGCTTCATAGCGGCCGGCGGCATCCTGCGGAATCAACTGGCCGCTCTTGTCCGCCAGATAAAGCAGGATCGCGCCGGATTCGAACAGCGGCAATGGCTTGCCGCCGGGCCCGTTCGGATCGATGATCGCCGGAATCTTGTTGTTCGGATTGAGCGACATGAACTCCGGCGACATCTGATCGTTGGTATCGAAGCGCACGAGATGCGGCTCGTACGGCAAGCCCGTTTCTTCGAGCATGATCGACACCTTCACGCCATTGGGCGTGGGCAGCGAATAGAGCTGAATCCGGTCCGGATGCTCCGCAGGCCATTTCTTCGTGATCGGAAAAGCGGATAGTTCGGTCATGTGGCGATGTAACCTTGTGCGAATGTGGCGGCTTGAAAAGAGAATCGGGCTCGGCAGCCGGCCGGACGACCGGCGGCGAAGCTCCAACGCAAGATCGCCAAATATAAACCGACTCGGCGCAACGCGTGCGGGCGTGGCCCAACGCTCAAATCGACACGCAAGGTTTTACCGTTGACCTGTAACCGGCGGCTCGCGAACGCCAAACGCGCACGCTAACCCGCACTCACCACAAATCCTTGGTCGCCGTGCCGGCGCGCAAGTTATAACCTTCGCGCCACAAGGACGCGCCGACGCTCAGCAACAGCGTCTTCTGCTCGCCGTCGAGCAGGTCCCAGGCCGCTGCCAGCCAACTGGCGAAGCTCGCGCAGGTCTGTTCCAGGTCGACGGGCGTTTTGCCCTCGAGGTATTGCCGTTCGAACATCGAAAGAATTTTTTCGGGTGTCATGGGCGCCGTCTCCGTATTGGATGCGCCAAGTCTAAAGGCGGCGCATCGCATGCGGAATGCTCCCGGCGCCAACCCCGGGTTACTCCCAGGCAAAATCCGCCATCGGTTGAAAAAGTCCTTGTACGACGCAAAAGCGTCGGCAAAAGGAAAAGGCGCCGCAGCGCCTTTTCCGTCGGCCCCGTCGCAAGCCTGATTACGGCGCGTTGCGCTTGGCGTTGTCCTTGGCGTCTTCCTTAGCGTCGCCATAGGCCTTTTGCACCTTGCCCGCGCCTTGTTGCAGGTCGCCCTTGATTTCCTTGCCCGGGTTGTCCGTGGCCTTGCCGACCGCTTCGTTGACCTTGCCCTTGACTTGCTCGGCCACACCCTTCACCTGGTCCTTGTTCATGTTCGGCTCCACTATTTGGAATGCCGGCGCGACATTACGCCAGTACCCGTACCCAGCAACGGGTGTGCCTGTGCCTGCGCACGGCTCGGTTTTCTCCAGCCCGGGCCGGAAAAAATATTTTCAAAAAGGCCTAAAGTCCCGCCGCGGCCTGCCGTAAAGGTGCCAAGGAGAAGCCATGGACCGCACACCCATCACGCTTTCGGGATCATCCCAAGCCGCATTGATCGATCGCGACATTGCGCACATTGCGCGTGTGATGCGGCCGTCTTTACACGGCGATCTGGGCGGCCCGATCCTGTCGGCCGGCTATTGGCGCAAGCGCCTGTACCAATTGCTCGACGCCGGCAACCTGTCCCACGCGCAACTTTGCACGGTCGACAGCCTCCTGCTTCAGCTCGATCAATACGAAGCCGAACCTCAACTGGCGTGGGACGCATTGGCGCCAGCCACCGCCGCGTTGTTCCCACCGCCCTACCCGGCTAGCGCCAGCCACCCGGCCTGACACGCTGAGAGCCTGAACCCCGCTCTTTCCGGGTCGGCGGCATTCCATTTGCGCGAATTAAAAAAAGGCCGCGAACCAAGTCGCGGCCTCAACACGTCGCAACGCGGGGAATCGCGTCACGCTAGAAGCGTACATGCGCAACTGTGACAGCCACATTTAGCCGTGGACTTACTCGGTGCGGGCGTTCCGGACCTGGAAAGTTTCTGCCCAAGCGACGCAAAAAATAGGGAAATGGGACGACCTTAGGTCATAATGTCCGCAAAAATTCCCAGCAAGGACACCCGTGACCCTCGCCGCACCGCTCGCACTGCTCAAGCAAGCGCGCGCCCGCTTCACTCAACGCGAAATCGCCGCGCATGTCGGCAAGGACATCAAGACGGTACGTCGCTGGGAAAAAGGCGAAACGCAGTGCCCGGCGATGCTGGAACCGGCCTTGCGTGATCTGCTGCAAAACCGCGCGCGGAGCCGCGGCAGCGTGGGCGGCGACGCGCAGTTCCGCTTCATCGATCTGTTCGCCGGCATCGGCGGGATTCGCATGGGCTTCGAGGCGCACGGCGGCGACTGCGTCTTTACGAGCGAGTGGAACGACTTTTCGACCAAGACCTATCGCGAGAATTATCCCGGCGGCGGCGAGCATGCGCTGATCGGCGACATCGTCTCGTTTCCGGCTGAAGACGTGCCGAGCCACGACGTGCTGCTCGGCGGCTTCCCGTGCCAGCCGTTTTCGATCGCCGGCGTGAGCAAGAAGAATGCGCTGGGCCGGCCGCACGGGTTCGAATGCACGACCCAAGGCACGCTCTTTTTCGACGTCGCGCGGATCATCGCCGCTAAACGCCCCGCCGCGTTCCTGTTGGAGAACGTAAAGAACCTGCTCTCGCACGACAAGGGCCGCACCTTCGACGTGATCCTGCAAACCTTGCGCGACGAACTCGGCTACGAAGTGCACTATCGCGTGGTCGACGGCCAGCATTTCACGCCGCAGCATCGGGAGCGGATCATCATCGTCGGCTTTCGCGGCAAGACTGCGTTCTCGTGGGACGACCTGCGCCTGCCGGAAGACGGCCCGCGTCTTGGCTCGATCCTGCATCGCACGGATGGCAGCGAACCGGTGCTGCCGTGGGACCACGACCGTTTCTTCGACCACGCCAGCCGACGCGTGCAACCCAAGTACACGCTCACGCCGAATCTCTGGACTTACCTGCAGAACTACGCGGAGAAGCATCGCGCGGCGGGCAACGGCTTCGGTTTCGGCATGGCTTATCCGACCAGCGTGACGCGCACGCTGTCGGCGCGTTATCACAAGGACGGCTCCGAGATCCTGGTCTATCAGGGCGAGTCACTGCGTCCACGCCGCCTCACGCCGCGTGAATGCGCGCGGCTGATGGGCTTTCCGGATACCTTCCGAATCCCGGTGAGCGACACGCAGGCCTACCGGCAGTTCGGCAACAGCGTCGTGATGCCGGTGATGCGCGAAGTGGCGCGCATCATGCTGCCGCATGTGCAAGCCCTGCTCGCCGAGGAGACTCGCCATGGTTCGAAGCAAACGCTCTCGCTTTACGCGTGAGCGGTCAGTCGGCGTGAATAGCCGGCGCGTCGACCCGTTCTTCAAGCGCTAGAAGAGATGGTCGACATCGTCGATAGCGCAACCCGCAGCCGGATGATGTCCGGCATTCGCGGCCGCAACACCAAACCGGAAATTCTGATCCGCAGCCTGCTGCATCGACAGGGCTTTCGCTTCCGGCTGGATGCGCGCGATCTGCCCGGACGCCCCGACATCGTCTTGCCGCGCTACCGCGCCGTGGTGTTGGTGCACGGCTGTTTCTGGCACGGCCACGACTGTCATCTTTTCAAATGGCCGCAAACGCGGCCAGAATTCTGGCGCGACAAGATCGGCCGCAATCGCAGCAACGACGACAAGGTTTGCGCGGCGCTGCTCGCCAGCGGCTGGCGCGTCGCGGTGGTATGGGAATGCGCTTTGCGTGGCGCCAATCGCGATATCGAGGGTGTCTTGCAGCGGCTCGTGGAGTGGTTGAAGAGCGACGCGCCGAGCTTCGAGGAACGCGGCTGAAAGCCGCTTGTAGCCGCCCGGCTCGCGCGGATTCGAAAGCCGCTGGTGATACACTCGATTGGCTAACTCGGGGTACTTCCGCACGGCGCCCTGCCCTGCAAACCGGTTGCAAAACCGCACGCCCCGACCATCCCAGAACCATTCAAGAAGGGAGGCACATCATGGCAGATTTCCGTCTCTGGTCCGACGAATTTCCCACCAACGGCTTCATGCCGAAAGCCCACGAATATCACGACAAGGCCTTCGGCGTGGACGGCGAGAACATCTCTCCGGCGTTGCAGTGGGAGGCGCCGCCGCCCGACACGCAAAGCTTCGCGCTCACCGTTCACGATCCCGACGCGCCTACCGGCAGCGGCTTCTGGCACTGGGTCGTGGTGAATATTCCGGGCGACGCCCGCTCGCTGCCGCGCAACGCCGGCAAGCCGGACGGCTCGCTGCTGCCGCAAGGCGCGCTGCAGGTGCGCAACGACTACGGCACGGTCGGCTTCGGCGGCGCCGCGCCGCCGCGCGGCGACAAGGCGCATCGCTACATCTTCCGTCTGCATGCGCTGCGGGTGCCGAATCTGCCGATCAACGCGGACACCACCAACGCGGTGGCGCGCTTCATGACGCATCTGAACGAACTCGACTCGACCACTCACACCGGCCTGTACGAACTCAAATAACGCGGGAGACGCGCTTGCCGGCGCGCTCAGGCGGCGCCGGCAAGCTCCTCGACGACGGCACGCGGCGCGCGCGAGCGGCGAACCGCCCCACAACAACTCGAACAATCGATGCACGCACAACCACCGCGCAAGGACGGCGCTGACGGCACCATCGCCGCCGAAGCGGCCGACACACTCGCCCCCGACACATTGCTGCGCGACGACACCGAACAAGGCTTGCCGATTCCGCAGCGCTACTGGGCGATGCTGGTTATCGCGCTCTCCCTCACGCTCGCGGTACTCGACAGCGCGATTGCCAACGTGGCGCTGCCGACTATCGCGCGCAACCTGCACGCGAGCGCGGCCGGCTCGATCTGGGTCGTCAACGCCTATCAGCTGGCGATCACCATCTCGCTGTTGCCGCTCGCCTCGCTCGGCGACCGCATCGGCTACCGGCGTATCTATCTGGGTGGGCTGATTCTGTTCACGGTGGCGTCGTTCGGTTGCGCGCTGTCGACTTCGCTGCCGACCCTCGCGCTCGCTCGCGTGATTCAAGGCTTCGGCGCAGCAGGCATCATGAGTGTGAACACAGCGCTGGTTCGCATGATCTATCCGCCCGCGCAGCTCGGGCGCGGCGTGTCGATCAACGCGATGGTGGTCGCGGTGTCGTCGGCGGTCGGGCCGACTGTCGCGTCCGGCGTGCTCGCCGTCGCATCGTGGCCGTGGCTGTTCGCCATCAACGTGCCGATCGGCATCGCGGCTATCGTCGGCGGCTTCAAGGCGTTGCCGATGAACCCCGGCCACGAATCGCCCTACGACTATTTGAGCGCGGTGATGAACGCGTTCGTCTTCGGCCTGCTGATCTTTGCCGTCGACGGACTCGGCCACGGCGAGGGATTCGGCTACGTCGCGCTGGAAGCGCTCGGCGCGCTCGTGATCGGCTATTTCTTCGTGCGCCGTCAGTTGACTCAGCCCGCTCCCTTGCTGCCGATCGATTTGCTCAGGATTCCCATCTTCGCGCTCTCGATCGGCACTTCGGTCTGTTCGTTCTGCGCGCAGATGCTCGCCTTCGTGTCGCTGCCCTTTCTGTTACAGGAAACGCTGGGCCTATCGCAGGTCGAGACCGGGCTGCTCATGACGCCCTGGCCTGCCGTGATCATCGTCGCGGCGCCGATTGCCGGCATGCTGTCGGACAAGGTGTCGTCGGGGTGGCTGGGCGGCGTCGGCCTTGCCGCGATGACGGCCGGGCTGTTGCTGCTCGCCACGCTCGGCGCGCATCCGGACGCCATGCAGATCGCGTGGCGCATGGCCTTGTGCGGCGCGGGCTTCGGCATCTTCCAGTCGCCGAACAATCGCACCATGCTGTCCGCGGCGCCGCGCGAACGCAGCGGCGGCGCGAGCGGCATGCTGGGCACCGCGCGCCTGACGGGCCAGACGCTCGGCGCGGCGCTGGTCGCGCTGATCTTCGGCATCGCGCCACAACATGGGCCGACCGTCGCGCTCTACGTGGCCGCGTGCTTCTCGGCGCTCGCCGCGGTGATCAGCACGATGCGCGTCATGCAACGGGCCAACGTGCAACCAGCCTAACCAGGATCTCACTCAAAATTTTTCAGCCCGACGAATACGAAAAGGGCGTGGGTCGCCGGGATGGGGCCCCCCCCGCGAGGTTA
>NZ_JAQQDJ010000026.1:0-54531 GCF_046028095.1 Paraburkholderia phytofirmans | reverse complement strand
GGAACCGCGTCGTGATGGCGCCACCTTGATGCTCAACGGCGGCATTTCCATCGACCAGGCCGACGCGCTGATCCGCGACGGCCACGCCGATCTGGTGGCGTTTGCCCGCGCATATATCGCCAATCCCGATCTGGTCGAACGCATTGCGACTCACGCGCCGCTCGCGGCACCGAAGCCGGTCGGCTGGTATGGCGGCGACCACGCCGGCTATATCGACTATCCGTTCGACAGCAGCGCCGGCCGGAACGCCCAGGCAGGCACCGCGCACGCATGACGCGTTCCGTGAGCTGCGCACTCTCGCGTAGCCCGCGCGGCTTCTTCGATTCAAGACTTCCATGACAGGTGCGTGAATGACTCGCAAGTTTAAATGGTTGACGGTGGGCGGCGTGGTCATCGTGGCCGCGCTGATCGTCGCCACGCTTTTGATGTGGCGGCCGGCCATCGCACCTATCAGTCCTCCGGCGGCTTCGTCGTTCGACGCGCAAACGAAGCTCGCCGGCGCGCGCGTAGTCGCGCTCGGCGATTGCATCGTCTGCCATACCGCGAAGGGCGGCCAGCCGTTCGCCGGCGGTCTGCCGCTCGCCACGCCGTTCGGCACCATCTACGCCACCAACATCACGCCCGACGTCGAAACGGGCATCGGCAGCTGGTCGCCTGAAGCCTTCACGCGCGCAGTGCGTTACGGCGTCGCTCGCGACGGGCACCTTCTGTATCCAGCGTTTCCGTATATTCACTTCACGCGCATGTCCGATGGCGATATCTCAGCGGCCTACGCGTATCTGATGACACGTGAACCGGTCAGCGCGACCGCGCCCGCCAACGAACTGATTTTCCCGCTGAACTTCAGGCCCTTGCTGGCTTTCTGGAACGTGTTGTTCCTGCACCCCGGCGCACAGCAGGCTGACGCCTCGAAGGACGCCCAGTGGAACCGCGGCAAGCTGCTGGTGGATGGCCTCGGCCACTGCGCGTCGTGCCATTCGCCGCTCAATGCGATCGGCGGCGAAAAGTCGGGGCAGGCCTTCGGCGGCGGCATTGTCGACGGCTGGGAAGCGCCAGCGCTCACCGCCCTGGGCGCAGCGCCGAAACCGTGGACCCGGGAGCAGCTCGTCACGTATCTGCGCACCGGCCGCGCCAGCGAACACGGTGCCGCCGCCGGCCCCATGTTGCCCGTCACGCGCGATCTCGCCACGGTGCCTGAAGAGGACGTACAGGCGATTGCCGCATACATCCTGTCGATCCAGAAGCCGCAGCCGGCCGCCGTGCAAGCCGCCTCCGATACGCCCGCTCGAGCCGCCAACTCGCCGGACGCGCAACGCGGCGCGACCTTGTTCGCTGCATCGTGTGCGCAATGCCACGGCCCTGCCGCGCCGATGCAATCGATCGGCGAACGCCCCACGCTTGCCTTCAGCACCGCCGTCAATGCCGCGACGCCGCGTAACGCGGTCCAGATGATATTGAGCGGCAACGGCTGGCATGGCGAGGACAGCATGAACTACATGCCCGCCTTCAACCAGGTTTACAACGACCAGCAGATCGCCGATCTCGCGTCCTACATTCGCGCGACCTATTCGCAGCGCGGGCCGTGGCAGGACGTCGAGACGATGGTGGCCAAAGTCAGACAGGAGAACAACGCGCGATGATCAACCTTACCGTCAATGGCGTGCAGCACGCGCTCGATATCGATCCGGCCACGCCGCTGCTTTACGCGCTGCGCAACGACTTGCAACTGCACGGTGCGAAGTTCGGCTGCGGGCTCGGACAATGCGGCGCATGCACCGTGATCGTGGATGGCGAAGCCGTGTTCTCGTGCCTGCTGCCCGTCTCGGCGGTCGGCAGGCGTCCGGTGCGCACGATCGAGAGTCTCGGCACGGCCGAGCATCCCGGTCCGCTGCAGAAGTCCTTCATCGACCATCAGGCTGTGCAGTGCGGCTACTGCATCGCCGGCATGATCATGCGCGCTCAGGCGTTGCTCGATCGCAAGCCGCGGCCGACCGAACGCGAACTGCTCGACCATATGGAGCCGAACCTCTGCCGTTGCGGCACACACACGCGCATCCTGGCGGCGATCCGCGAAGTGGCGCACCTGCCGGCCGCCGGTTCATCGCAAGGCGCGCTCAGCCACGGAGGTGCGCAATGAGCGTCAAAGACGAAGAAATCAATGAGGGACGCCGCCGTTTCATGATGTCCGGCGCGCTCGTGGTGAGCTTCAGCCTGTTCCCCGGGGTCTCGGCCATGGCACAGGAGGTGATCGCCGACGAAGGCGCAGCGGTGCATATCGGCAAAGCAACCCAGGCGCTCGCCGGCAGTCTGAAGACCAATCCCTATCTGGACGCGTGGATCAAGATCGATGCGGCGGGCAAGGTGACCGTCTACACCGGTAAGGTCGAACTGGGCACGGGCGTGCGTACCGCGCTGCTGCAGGTCGCCGCCGAAGAGCTGGACATGGCGCCGTCGCTGATCACGTTTCTGACTGCCGACACGGGTGCGTCGCCAGACGAAGGACTCACGGCGGGCAGCCATACGATGGCGGACAGCGGCAGCGCTTTGCTGAACGCGTCAGCCCAGGTGCGGGGCCTGCTGATCGACGCCGCAGCCAAACATTTCGGGGTCGACAGCAAGACATTGAGCGCGCACAACGCGATCATCAAGGCGCCGGACGGCCGCAGCATGACTTACGGCGAAGCGGTGGGCCTCGTCGACCTGCATCGCGTAGCAACGCCCACCTCGCCATTAAAAAGTCCCGCGGCGTTCGACACGATCGGCACATCATTGCCGCGCGTGGATATTCCCGGCAAAGTGAGCGGCGGCCCGAGCTACGTTCAGGACATGTTGCTGCCGGGCATGCTGCATGCCCGCGTGGTGATGCCGCCCGTCTACGACGCGAAACTGCTCGACACAAATACGCCCGAAATTCTGAAGATGCCGGGCGTCGTCAAGGTGATCAGGAACGGCAGCATGCTGGCCGTGGTCGCCAAAGGCGAATGGCAAGCCGTGCAGGCGCAGCGCGCGTTGGCGGCGGGAAGCCACTGGAGCGCCGGGCGTGTCTTGCCCGATCCCGCCTCCGTGCATCGCGACCTGAAACAGATCTCCACCGAACACATCGAGATCGCCAACACGCACAATGCGGCCGGCACACCGGTGAAAACGCTCAGCGCGAAATACAGCAAGCGCTACATGATGCACGGCTCGATCGGCCCATCCTGCTCGGTGGCCGTGTTCAAGGACGGTGCCATGACCGTCTGGACGCACTCGCAAGGTGTCTATCCCCTGCGCGACGGGCTCGCGGAAATGTTGTCGCTGCCCAAGGACAAGGTGCGCTGCGTTCATGTCGAAGGGTCGGGTTGCTACGGCCACAACGGCGCGGACGACGTGGCCGCGCACGCCGCGTTGATCGCGCGTGAAACCGGCGGCCTGCCGGTGCGGGTGCAGTGGATGCGTGAGCAGGAACATACCTGGGACCATTTCACGCCCGCCATGGTGACCGAAGTGAGTGCTTCGCTCGACGCGGGCGGCATGATCGTCGACTGGAACTATGCGCTGTGGAGCAGTTCGCACAACGAGCGGATTGTGAACGCCGGGCGCCTGATTCCGGCGCAGCTGCTGGAGAAGCCGTTCGTGCCGGCGCCCTCCGTGCCGATGGTGCAACCCGAAGGCGGCGGCGACCGCAACGCGATTCCGCTATATGCGCTGCCGAACATGCACATCATGAACAATTTTTCGCCGACCATGCCGTTGCACTCGTCGGCCATGCGCTCGCTCGGCGCGCACATGAACGTCTTCGCAATCGAGACGTTCATGGATGAATTGAGCGCCGCCGCCGGGGTCGATCCGATCGCCTTCCGGCTCAAGCATATGCAGGAACCGCGCGCCCGTGACGTCATTAAACTGGCGGCCGAAAAATTCGGCTGGCCGCGGCCGCCGCGCAAGGCCAATCATGGCGTCGGCTTCGCGTTCGGCAAGTACAAGAATCTGATGGCTTACGTGGCGATCGCTGTCGAGATTTCCGTCGTGCCTGAAACCGGCCAGGTCACCCTCGAGCGCGCGGAAGTGGCGGTGGACGCCGGACAGATCGTCAGCCCTGACGGTATTCGCAATCAGATCGAAGGCGGCATCGTGCAATCGGCAAGCTGGACGCTCTACGAAGAATTGAAGTTCGATAGGGAACGGATCAGAAGCTTCGATTGGAGTAGTTATCCGATTCTGCGTTACTCCGCCGTGCCGCGCAGTATTAACGTCCATCTGATCGATCGCCCTGGCGCGCCGTTTCTCGGCGCGGCGGAAGCGTCCATGGGGCCGACCGCGGGCGCGCTCGGCAACGCGTTGTTCGATGCGACCGGCAAGCGACTGCGCGACATGCCGCTGGCCGGCGACAGATTGCGCGAACTGATCGACGTGTAGCGTATGCCGACGCAAACAGCGGCGCGCCTGAATGGCCGCGCCGCTCGGCCGAGGCTTGCACGGTAGCCGCGACGTCGGCGTCCACGGGCGCGAAAGCGTCGATAAGCAAGCCCACGCGAAGCGGCTGCCCCGGTGTGGATCCCACGCCGGCATCCAGCTTGAGCGGGGCCGTTGAAAAACCGTCCGCGCCATCAGGACCTGCCAGCAGCGAATAGGCGAGCGCGATGTCGCGAACGCTCCGTTCAATCGGGCCGATGTGCCAGAAACGACGGGGCACGCGCGGCCAGATGCCCGTCATCGGAATCCGCCCGTGCGTCTTGCGTTGATTAATGCCTTACCGACATTCGCAGCGAGACAGGCCAACCTGGACGCTCTTCAAAATGGGCGAACGGCTCCGAGGATCACGCCGCAACCATAGCTTGATCGAACCGCCATCGAAGAACCATAGGACCAAGGTCCAATTGTCCCGAGCAGGACACAACCTGCACTATTGATGTGACCTGGAAAAAACCTGAATCCGGCACGGGTTCCACCTCTGCATGTCGTGCCTGGACGAAGTACAGCATGCCAGGTATTTTCGGCCTGTCCTTGCCATCCGCTCCTGCTCGTCGCGATGCCCTTTTCAGTGACGGATGGCCAGCAGGATGAGGCCGACCGCGTTGGTAGTGCATGCGTGAGGCAAATTGCTTGAGCAGGCGGGCAGAAAAAGATGCGGCCGGCGTGGTCCCAGTCGATTGACACGCTCGCCGTAGGCTTCAACGAACAGTAGACCCGAGCGATCTGCCAGCAATGCAGTCTACGGTCGACTTCGTTTGATCGCGCAGGATGTCACATGTTGCCCCTGACACGTTTAAACCGGTTACTGCTGATCGGCGCACTCTGCCTCAGTGGCTGCGTGCGTGTGGGGCCGAACTTCGAGCCACGGCATGACGCCTGGGTCGAACACTGGAGCACCCCAGCTCTCGAGCAGGCCAGCGAGGCCCGGCCACAACCCGACGCCCGTCAGTGGTGGCAAGTGTTCGCTGACCCAACCCTCGACCATCTGATTGCCGAAGCCGATGCTAACAACGCAGGCGTGCAGATTGCCGGCTTGCGAGTGATGGAGGCCCGCGCCCAACTGGGCATCGCCCAGAGCGGGCGCTACCCGCAAGCGCAGGTGGCCAGCGGCGAGGTTCTGTACCGCGATCGTAGGGAATCTGGCGGACAGAATCCGCAGCGCAAGAGTTTCTGGCAATACAGCGCGGGCTTCGACGTTGGTTGGGAACTGGATTTCTGGGGGCGTTTCAGCCGCGCCATCGAATCGGCCGATGCCGCCTGGTTTGCCGCCAAAGCCAACTATGAAGATGTGCTCGTGCTCCTGCACGCCCAGATGGCGGAGACCTACTTCACGCTGCGTACTGCCGAGGCACGCCTGCGCATCGCCCGCGACAACGCCCGGCTGCAAAAGCGCAGCTATGAGATCACCGAGCGGTTGTTCAGAAGCGGCGAGACTGACGAACTCGATTTCCAGCAAGCCAGGACACAGTATCTGGGCACCCTGAGCAGCATCCCTGACTTTGAAAGCCAGATAATGCGTACCCGTAATGCGCTGGCTGCCCTGATCGGCCGTCCCCCCAGCCCTTTGCCGAAACTAGCGGAAAACGAAGGGGTCATCCCGCTGATCAATCGCGCGGTGCTGCAGGACGTGCCCGCCAACCTGCTGCTGCGGCGCCCGGACATACGCGCTGCCGAACAGCAGATTGCTGTTCAATCGGCACTCGTCGGCGTCGCTGAAGCGGATCTCTATCCGTCGGTGACCCTGTTGGGCAGCATCGTCTGGTCGGCCGGCTCGCTGGAGGGCATCCCCAACGGCCTGACGCTCATAGGAGGCCCCAGCCTGCGCTGGAACGTGTTCGACCATGGCGCCATCAAGAACAACGTGCGCGTACAGGATGCCCGCCTGCAACAACTCATTGTCGCCTACCAGGACGACGTGCGTCAGGCGGCTCGCGAGGCCGATGATGCAGCCAGCAGCCTGATCAAGGCACAGGAGCGCGACGTCATCCTCCACGATGCGGCACTGGCCGCGAGGCGTTCGCTGACGCTGGCGAACGCCCTCTACCGCGAAGGCTATTCGGACTTTCAGCGCGTACTGGATGCCCAGCGCGCGCTATCCACCCAGCAGGACGCTTATCTGGTCAACCGCAGCAACGCCGTGAGCGATCTGATAGCCCTTTATAAGGCCCTTGGCGGAGGCTGGTACAGCGAACACGCGCTGGTCGACCCGGCCAACCGTCAACAGATGCAGAAGCGCACCGATTGGGGGGATCTGCTGGATGAGCCGAGCCGCCAGTCCGCCAACACCGTCCTCCCCGTGCAGAGGTAAGTTCCGATGAGTGACACTCAACAACCGCCTGCAGCCCCGCCGCCGAGCGCGCCAGCGCCAGCACCAGCCGCCGATCCGTCAAGGAAGGGGATCAAACTGGTTCTCCTGCTGATCGGCCTGAGCCTGGTCTGGTACCTGTTGGCCGACCGGCTCACCCCGTACACGCAGCAAGCGCGGGTGCAAGCTTTCGTCGTCCCGGTAGCCTCGGAAGTGTCGGGACGTGTGACCCAGGTGTATGTGCGAAACAATCAGGATGTCAAGGCTGGAGCAGTCCTCTTCGACGTGGATCCGGAGCACTACAGGATTGCCGTTGACCGCGCCCGCGCCGACCTTGAGTCAATGCGCCGGCAGATCGGCGCCAGTACAGCGGGCATTGATTCGGCGAAGGCGTCATTGCGTGCCGCCCAGGCCAACGAACTCAAGGCACGCCAGGATAGCGAACGTCTCGAACGCCTGTACCGCGAAGATCAGGGCACCATTTCGCAGCGGCGCCTCGAGCTGGCTCGCGCCAGCCTCGAGCAGGCCACCAGCCAGGTCGCCGCGGCCCGGGCCGAGGTACAGCGCGCGCGCGAACAGGAAGGCGGCAGCGAAGAAGACAACGCCAGACTGCTGAGTGCCGCTACTGCTCTGGAAAAAGCCGAACTGGACCTCACCAATACCCAGGTGCGGGCACGTTCGGCCGGCCTGATCACCGATCTGCGCACCGATGCTGGCCAGTTTGCCGCCGCCGGTAATCCGGTGATGACACTGATCGCTATCCACGACATGTGGATCAGCGCGGAAATGACTGAGAACAACCTCGGCCACGTCGAGCCTGGCACTCCGGTTGCCATCGCATTGGACGCACTGCCGGGCCAGGTATTCGAAGGCCGCGTGCGCAGCGTCGGTTACGGCGTCAGCGTCGGCCCGAGCGCCCCACCGGGTGGCCTGCCCACCGTGCAGAACAGCCGCGACTGGTTGCGCCCCGCCCAACGGTTCCCGGTAATCGTCGAATTCACTCAGGGCGAGTTGTCCAGTTTGCACGGCGTCCGCGTTGGCGGGCAGTCCGAAGTGATGGCCTTCCCCTCTCCGGGCAATCCGCTCAATCCGCTCGGGCGTCTGTTCCTTCATCTGATGAGCTGGCTTTCGTATGTCTACTGATAGCTCAGCGCACGCCCAGCGCGCCCTGCGCAGTCAACGTGCGCTGCGCCTTGCGAGCGGCACCGCCCTGTGCCTCGCGACCAGCTTCGGTCTGGACGTGCCAATCCCGATGATCGCCCCGGTGCTCTGCGCATTTCTCCTTGCCATGCGCAACCAGCCTCTACCGCTCAAGGCTGGGGTGGGCCTGGCGTTGGTGGCCATGTTGACGACCAGCAGCGGATTGCTGCTCACCCCTCTGCTGCGCTACTACCCGTTCAGTGGCGTGCTGCTAGTCGGCCTGTGTCTCTTCCTGACATTCCGCCGTGGACTGCGCGGCGGCAACAATCTGATCACGCTCTTCCTCGCGGTTGGCTTGACCATGATTTCGGCGGCCGGTACCGCCAGTTTCGCGCTGGCCGTCGTGGTGATCGGTGCGCTAGTGAAAGCACTGCTCCTCGCAGTGCTGATGCACAGCGTCAGTCACTGGATTTTCCCCGAACCAGACGGTGCGCCGACATTACCTGCCGCACCGGCGCTGCGGGAAAACGAAGCCAGTTGGCTGGCGCTGCGCGCGACCGTGGTGGTCATACCCGCCTTCCTGCTGACGCTCACCGATCCGACCAGCTACATACCGATCATCATGAAGGCGGTCAGTCTCGGCCGCCAGAGTTGTACGACTACGGCTCGCGGTGCCGCTCGCGAGCTGCTCGGCTCGACTCTGCTCGGTGGGGTACTCGCCATCCTGTTCTGGTTTGCGCTCAGTCTGTTTGTGCATCTCTGGATGTTCTTCCTGTGGATGCTGCTGTTCGGCCTGTTGCTAGCACGCAAGCTGTATGCCCTTAGGGCTACGCGATACTCACCCGGCTTCTGGCTGAACACGTTCGTTACCCTGATCATTTTGCTAGGCCAGTCGGTGCAGGACAGTGTCTTAGGCAAAGATGTCTACACGGCT
Organism: Paraburkholderia phytofirmans; assembly: GCF_046028095.1. Lineage (GTDB taxonomy): Bacteria > Pseudomonadota > Gammaproteobacteria > Burkholderiales > Burkholderiaceae > Paraburkholderia > Paraburkholderia phytofirmans_A. The sequence continues at coordinate 45,697 of NZ_JAQQDJ010000026.1, read as the reverse complement.
TTCGCGGTGCGCATGGGGCTGTTTATAGCGGTCTCCCTCTATGCCTGCCTGGTGCTGCAACTTCTCGATCAACCACGCCGCGCGCCGCGGCAATTTGCAGTGATTTAATCGTCCAAACAGGAGATCGTGTCATGACTACGTCAGACATCAAAGCCGAAGTCCCCGCCACGGGCGGATGGCGTTTCAAGCTTGGAATCGGCATCTTCGTCCTGGCCTTCGCGTTGTGGCTAATCCTTCCGCTGGCGGGTTCCATGGGAGCATCGGGCGCGCGCATCGCGGCACTGACCGGCGCGATTTTCGTCGCCAACAAGGTCCTGCTGGTCACCTGTATTGCTGTGATGGGCAAGCCCGGCTTTCAACAGCTCAAGGCGATGGTGTTCGGCCATGCAAAGCGTCTGGCACCCAGCAAAACTGTCGGCCCCATTCGCCACGCCATCGGGCTGGTGATGTTCTGCCTGCCACTCATCTCGGCGATGCTTGAGCCCTATGTCGACACGATCTGGCCCGGTCTAAGGCCGAACATCTGGCAGCTTCAGGCGCTCGGTGATCTCCTGCTGATAGCGAGCTTCTTCGTGCTCGGCGGGGATTTCTGGAGCAAGGTCCGTGCTCTGTTTGTGCGCACGGCCTAGGTGGTGGACGCTCGCGACTCGGGCGATGGCGATTGAACCGGACGGTGGGAGACCAAACATGAACATCGGCATTTATGGAACCCTCGTCGCGGCTTCGCTGGTTCTGTTGCTCGGCAACCGCCTCGTCGAATGGATTCCGGTGCTGCATAACTACACGATTCCTGAGCCAGTTGCCGGCGGCCTGGTCGTCGCGTTCGTGCTGCTGGTGGTGCGCGTCGCGGGGCAAGTCGAGGTGCGCTTCGACACGGCGTTGCAAGCGCCCATGATGCTCGCCTTCTTCGCGACCATCGGGCTGAATGCCAATCTCGCGAGCCTCAAACAAGGCGGCCCGCTGCTGCTGCGTTTTCTTGGCGTCGTGATCGGCTTGCTGGTACTGCAGAATGCCGTCGGAATCGGACTCGCCTGTGCGCTCGGCGTCGATCCGCTGCTTGGCTTGCTGGGCGGTTCGATCACGCTGTCGGGCGGACACGGCACGGGGGCCGCGTGGAGCAAGGTCTTTGCCGAGCATCACGGCCTGCAATCGGCTACCGAAGCCGCCATCGCGTCTGCGACGTTCGGTCTCATAATGGGCGGCATCCTGGGCGGCCCGGTGGCCCGCCTGCTGATGCGCCGCGTCAAGAAACCAGACTCGCAACAGACTGCTACGCCGGCTGATTCTCCACTCGCCTTTGAAGAGCCGAAAGCGGAACAACCCACCACGTCCGCCGCGTTCATCGCCACGCTGGCGCTAATCGCGATCAGCCTGGCCGTAGGTGAGGCGCTCTCGAACCTGTTGGCCGGCACGGCCTTTGAATTGCCTACTTTTGTCTGCGTGCTGTTTGTCGGCGTACTGCTCAGCAATGGGCTCGCATTAGCGGGCAAACCCGTGGCCGAACACGCTGTCGCATTGCTCGGCAATGTCAGCCTCGCGCTGTTCCTCGCCATGGCGCTGATGACCCTGAAACTGTGGGATCTGGCCTCGCTGGCGTTGCCAGTCATTTCGATTCTCGCCGCGCAGACGGCGTTGATGGCGCTGTATGCGATCTTCGTGACGTTCCGCGTAATGGGCCATAACTACGACGCTGTCGTATTGGCAGCGGGCCATTGCGGGTTCGGGCTTGGTGCGACGCCCACAGCAATCGCCAATATGCAGGCGGTGACAAACCGTTTCGGCCACTCCCATCTGGCGTTTCTCATTGTGCCGATGGTGGGGGCATTCTTTATCGACATCGCCAATGCCATCGTCATCAAAAGTTATCTCGCGTTGCCAATCTTTCATTAACCGGGGTCTGCGTGACTCGAACGACGGCAACGGACCGATGACGCGACTGGCATGGTCCGCGCACGGAGTTCCGGGCAGAGCCGCCGTTCGAACGTCTGCGTCAAAGCGTGGGCCAATGTCCGTAGATGGCCGCACCGAGCCCGACGATAATCACTTGCAACCCGCTAAGTGTCTCGCAATCTCTTGAGTCGCTGGGACATTCGGCGCGGTTTGCAATGGCAGATCGCGCGGGCACCACGGGTAAGGGAGCTTCGCGGCCCATGCAAGGATCGAATTACCCGATTCGCACGGCAGCGTTTTCATCTCTTCGATCGTGATTTTAAGATTCGAGATCAGACCGGATTCATCGCGACAATGCCATTCGTACTCGCCGAAACCCACGCGCGCCGCACCGGACAGTTTCTCCGTCATGCATACGAGCCAGTCGCAACGAAACGTAGTCTCGCTGCCTGGCGGCGTTCCAATGCAAAATGTGTAAACGTTCTCGTAGCGTTGCGCGAATTGACTTACCAACGTGTTGGATATTCCGGTAAGCCCTTTCACCGTAGTCGGAAATGATATCTCTGCCGTTCTGACATCCATCACGAGATTGGCGTCGGAAGCGAATGCATGAGACATCAGATGCGGACGGTTCCCATCCTTAGCAAGAATGTACGTCTCGATCGATTGGCGTAGCAGCGTCATTTCGCGTTTCCTGAAGCTAACGTTAATGTCGCGACGAGTCTACGCGATGCTTTCGCGCGGCGAGTGATAACCCTGCACTGCCAAGGGAAAGGTAAGTATTCGCCGGTGGACTAAATCGGAGGCGGAAATCGCTTGCCTTTCTTCCCGACGCAGACGGCGTATCCGTTGCGAATGAACACCGATTGTCGGCGTTCTAGACCATACGGTCGAGTGTCGCGTGTTGGTGCGCGCCTGAAACTCGTGCCGGCACGTGAGCAGTTCGTGCGCGAGCTGCGGGAATACTCCATTGAAAATCGCGCTCATTTGCAGCCTTGGGAGAGTGCGGGCACGAGCGGTGTCGAAACAACCGGACGGCCGGCAGTAAGGTGCGTTCTGACAAGCGCTAGTCTGTCGCGAAGATATGAGGCCCCGCCGCCAATCGTCTATGCGCCTGCTCCGGTAGCCGTCTATGGTTACGGCGATGACTGGCGTGAGCGCGACTGGCATGAACGGCAGGAGTGGCGCGAACGACAATGGCGCCGTCATGAGCACGAACGCGCGCGGCGGGAGCGCCGTGGATGGGACGAGGACTAACCGGCGCTCGTGTGCTGCACGTGGCATCGTGTAAGCGATGCCGGTGGCGGCACGCTCGCGGTCACGAAATCAACACGCCTGGTAACTACCCCACCCGAAACCGCACAAGGTCCGGCGGCATTCGGGCCAGGGCGACACAGGAAGGCTGGTCACCAACGAGGTGATCACCATATCGAGTGGGCCCTCAGCGTGTGCGTTTACGCGCGCTCGCGCGGTTCGCGGAAACTTGTTCTCACTGGTTTTGCGCCGGATGGCGCGGCGGCCCTGCTTGGGGCAGCATCCGTTGCAACACGTGGTCTTTCAGAACGAAGCGATGAAATAACGCCGCGACCACATGCAGAACAATTAGTGCGAAGAGCACCCACGCGAGGATGCCGTGCACGTCGCCCATCTCGTGGCCGAAAGCCGAGCCCGGCTCGCTCAGCGCCGGATATGGCACGAGGCCCAGCAAGCGGACCGTCCAGCCGCGCGAAGATGCGTTGATCCAGCCAAGCAGTGGCACGACCAGCAAGGCTGCATAGAGCAGAAAATGCGTGATGCGCGAGACTGTGTTGAGCAACGGCGGCAACTCGTCCGGCCTTGGCCAATGGGTCAATCGCCAGAGAACCCTGACCAGCATAACAGCGATGAGTGCCGAGCCGACGCCGAGATGCCAGGCTATCAGGCCGACGGGCTGCGTGCCTTTGTGGATATCGGGCATCGTCCAGCCAATCACAAACTGCATCGCGATCAGGACGGCCGTTAGCCAGTGCAGCGTCCGCGCCACTGCATCGTAGGCAGGAAGCCGCATTTCATAGACCTTATCCATCCGTGCTCCTCGATTCGCCCAGAAATTAATTGGATTGACGACGCGCGCGGCCAGAAACTCTCAAATCGACAGCCGGAAAGTACACCGCCCAAACGAACCGATACTAACGACCTCACCTTAAGGAAACCTGATGCCGGCACAGCCGTCCCGCGGGTTCGACGCCGGCTTCACAGTCGGCCGAGGCGCCGGAAAAGGACGCCGTGAGCGTAGATTTTCGTGCGGTCGAACGCGAAAAGGCGGACGCATGCAGCGATGGACCAGAGGCGCGTGACAGACCTCACTCCGGCTCAGAGGGACAGTCGCGCGGCTGAACCGACAGGGTATGCGACATCTTGAGCCGAACCCAGTCCATACCTTCGCGCAAACCCGCCAGCACGGCTTCGCGCTCCGTCGGAAAAATACTGCTGTGCGTGAACCGGTGTTTGAAAATTCCCTCTGGCGTGCGATGACTGAGCTGGATCGTGCAGTCGAAGCCGCCCGCCGTGCAATGCGTCGTTGCGGCGACCGACCAATCGCCGTCGCTCACGTTACCCGAGATCGTCATGGGCCGCTCCTTGGTTGATACGTCGTCGAATGAACCGCGCGCGGCAGGCGAACATGTCTATCCGACCGTCAGTTTGTCGACGACCGCGTGCACACCCGGCGCCGACCACGCCGCGCCGCGCCGCGCACAGCCGAGCGCTCCGCCATCGAATCGACCTTGCCCGTGAGCGTGACCGTTGCCCCGCGCTGCTCCACGCAGAACCTGCTGGCCGGAATCGGTGCATTCCAGCGCGATTCGATGCTGGGCGGTCACTGATCTTCGCTCATTGCATCTCGCCGCCGCTGCATCTCGAACTCGCAGGCCCGCTGGCGGGTTTCGTGGCTCAAACTCAGCATTTGTAGCGCGATCGAAAGACTCGCGCGGTAGAGGTCGAACGGTGTGACGAATCGGTCTGCCATGATGACTCTCCTGGCTTGATGAAGCGGTCCGCATGCGTGCAGCGCGAGGCTGCGGCGAACGTGGGCGCGGCAGCACTGCGTTCAATGTAGACGCGGCCGTCAGGAGCCGGTTGACCTGAATCAACCGCAAGTGGGCTTGCCACGACACCGCCTTCAGCAGTGCAAAAGCTGTCAGCCGCCGCTTTTCCATTTCTGCCCGCCCATTCTCACGGTCAACGGCACGACGTGCCGTTGCAGACCACTCGCCTGCTCTTCAAACGTATGGCCAGGACGCCGCGAGCGATTTGATGTGGATCATCGTCCGTCGCGAGAACAGCGCGCTGTCAGTCACGACGACGGGCGGACAACGAAAGAAGAAATCAGCATCGTTCTTGCGGTGCCGTTGCGATTGAGTTTCATCAAGGCTGCCGCGCTTCGTATCGCTCGCCAGACTCGTGCCTTGACCGCGTGCGGCGCTCCGCTTCCTACTTGATATGCATCAATGGCGCCGCCCGCGACTCAGTCATAGTCGAGCTACACCCACGCTGATTTGCCGCCGACCCGCAAACGACGGAAGGCAGGCGCCGGTACTCCATGGCCAGCAAGAGCCCACTCTCATCGGTGAAGCGTTACGCGCTCCGCCGCCTTCAGATTCATGTGAGGAGACTATGTCTACCATCGATACCCTTCCGCCCACCGCCACCGCGCTGCAAATTCCGCTTGCCCGGCATGCCAGCATCGACGGCATGGAGGCTTATCGCGCCCTCGTTGCCGAGGCTGCGCAGGATCACGAAGCGTTCTGGGCGCGTCTTGCCCGCGAACATCTGGACTGGCGCCGCCCATTTACAAAGGTGTTGAACGACACGAACGCACCGTTTTATCAATGGTTCGAAGACGGCGAGCTGAATGCGTCCTACAACTGCCTCGATCGCAACCTGATCAACGGGCTCGCGGAGAAAACCGCGATCGTGTTCGAGTCGGACGACGGCAACGTCACGCATGTCACGTATCAGGCGCTCTATCACCGCGTCTGCCGGCTCGCCAATGCGTTGCGTGCTCGCGGCGTAAAGAAAGGCGACCGTGTGGTGATCTACATGCCGATGTCGGTTGAAGGCGTGGTCGCGATGCTCGCGTGTGCCCGCCTCGGCGCGCCGCACTCGGTGGTGTTCGGCGGTTTCTCCGCCAGGTCGTTGCACGAACGTCTGATCGATGTCGGCGCGTGCGTCGTCATTACTGCTGACGAGCAGGTTCGCGGCGGTAAGACGTTGCCGCTCAAAACGATCGTCGACGAAGCGCTCGCGATGGGCGGCACGGAGAACGTCAAAACGGTGGCAATCTACCGGCGCACAGGCGGCCGGATTCCGTGGATCGCTGGCCGCGATGCATGGCTGCACGAACTCGAAGCGGGCCAGCCGGACACCTGCGAGCCCGAATGGGTCGGTGCGGAGCAGCCGTTGTTCGTGCTCTATACGTCAGGCTCGACGGGCACGCCGAAAGGCGTTCAACATAGCACCGGCGGTTATCTGCTGTGGGCGGCACTGACGATGAAGTGGACCTTCGATATCAAGCCCGCAGACGTGTTCTGGTGCACGGCGGACATCGGCTGGATCACGGGTCATACCTACATCTGCTACGGACCGACCGCGGTCGGCGCAACTCAGGTGATCTTCGAAGGCGTGCCCACCTATCCGAACGCGGGACGCTTCTGGAACATGATCCAGCGCCACAAGGTCAGCATCTTCTACACGGCGCCGACGGCTATCCGCTCGCTCATCAAGTCCGCCGATGCCGACCATTCGGTGCATCCGGACAGCTTCGACCTGAGCAGCCTGCGTCTGCTCGGCACGGTCGGCGAGCCGATCAATCCGAGCGCGTGGACGTGGTATGCCCGGCATGTCGGCGGTGGCCGTTGTCCTGTCCTCGACACTTTCTGGCAAACGGAAACCGGCGGCCACATGATTTCTCCGCTGCCGGGTGTCACTCCGCTCGTGCCGGGTTCATGCACCCTGCCTATGCCCGGCATCGACGCGGCGATCGTCGACGAAACCGGGCATGAAGTTCCGAACGGACACGGCGGCGTGCTCGTCGTCCGCAAGCCGTGGCCTTCGATGATCAGGACCATCTGGGGTAATCCGGAGCGCTTCCGGCACGGCTATTTTCCCGAAGAGCTTGGCGGAAATCTGTATCTTGCGGGCGACGGCGCAATCCGCGACCGCGACACGGGCTACTTCACCATCACCGGCCGTATCGACGACGTGCTGAACGTTTCCGGACATCGGCTTGGAACAATGGAAATCGAATCGGCGTTGTCGGCGCATCCGCTGGTCGCCGAGGCCGCGGTGGTCGGGCGTCCCGACGAGACCGCCGGCGAAGCGATCGTCGCGTTCGTGGTGCTCAAGGCGGCGCGTCCGTGCGGAGCCGATGCGAAGCGTGTGGCCGACGAATTGCGCGCATGGGTGGGCAAGGAGATCGGCCCGATCGCCAAGCCGAAGGACATCCGCTTCGGCGATGCGATGCCAAAGACGCGCTCGGGTAAGGTCGTGCGCCGTCTGTTGCGCTCCGTGGCCAAAGGAGAAGCCATCGTGCAAGACACGTCGACGGTTGAAAACCCGGCGGTGATTTCCCAGTTCGCCGACGCCGCCTGACCGGCGAGCCATAACCGCTCGCCGCATTGCTCCCGACGCGGTCCGAACTCGCGCGTGCATGGCATGCACGCGCGCGCAACCCCAATTTCAGCGTTCCTGCATGGAACGGAGGATGTCATGATGAACATCAAAGCTCCCAATCCCGCTTCGCTTGGCCTCGCCGGCTTTGCCCTGACGACGTGGCTGCTCAGCATGATCAACGCCGGCTGGTTCAGCGGCAATGCGATGGGGATGGTGCTCGCCGTCGCCTTCGCATACGGCGGCACCGCGCAGGCGCTCGCCGGACTAATGGAAATTCCTCGCGGCAACACGTTCGGTGCGACCGCTTTCCTCAGCTACGGCGCGTTCTGGTGGTCGCTCGCGCTGTTCGTGCTGTTTCTGCACGGCACGGTGCCGGCGGCCTTTATCGGTTGGTATCTGTTTCTGTGGGGCGTGTTTACGCTGTACATGTGGGTGGCGACGTGGCGAGCCGCGCGCGTGCTGCAGCTGGTATTTCTCTCGCTGTGGATCACGTTCTTCGTGCTTGCCGCGAGCGAATGGACCGGACTGGAATGGCTGCATCATGCCGGCGGGTACCTTGGCATGCTGACCGCGCTGCTGGCGTTTTATCTGTCGGCTGCGGAAATCATCAACGAGACCCATGGGCACGTGGTACTGCCGACCGGCGCCGCGACTGAATCGCTCGCGGTGACCTTGACGGTTCAGGAAGAGTTGCGCAACGCGTAATCGGCCGTGTTGCAGATGAGGCCCCCGGAAGGGTCGGCTCGTGCTATTTTTCGAAGCCCAACCCGACATCACCAGTACGCCCCTTCCGATGCGCAGCGCCGATTTGGAGACGTCACCCGCCGTACCGGCCCATAGTTCGCCATGGGCCCTTTTCTGCATTTTTTTGCGGCTCGGCCTGACTTCGTTCGGCGGCCCGGCGGCTCATCTTGGCTACTTTCGCGACGAATTCGTCACGCGCCGCCGCTGGCTCGATGAACACACGTTCAGCGACGTGGTGGCGCTGTGCCAGTTTCTGCCGGGGCCCGGCAGCAGCCAGGTCGGCATCGCAATCGGGCGCCTGCGCGGCGGTATCGCCGGTGCGGTAGCAGCCTGGCTGGGCTTCACGCTGCCGTCGGTGCTCTTGCTCGTGGCCTTTGCGTCGGGCTTCGCGCAACTGTCAGATACGGCTTCACTTCATCTGCTGCGGGGGTTGAAGATCGCCGCGGTCGCGGTGGTCGTCCAGGCGGTCTGGTCGATGGGACGCATGCTTTGCCCGGACCGTGCACGCGCGACGATCGCCGCGGCCTCGGCCATGACCGTGATCCTGCTCGGTGGGACTTACGGGCAGCTTGCGTCGATCATCGCCGCGGGGATTGCCGGCGCCGCCTTTCTGAAGTCATCGACCGAGGTGCCGCGTGCGCCGCTCGGCATGCCCGGGTCCAAAACCGGCGCGCTCGTTTGTCTCGCGGCCTTCGCACTGCTGCTATTCGCGCTGCCCGCGGCCGCGGCCTATCTCCACAGCTATCCGCTCGATCTGTTCACGGCGTTCTACCGGGTCGGTTCGCTGGTGTTCGGCGGTGGACACGTGGTGTTGCCGCTGTTGGAAGCAGTCGTCGTGCCGCGTGGCTGGGTTCCCGCGAACACGTTCATGGCCGGCTACGGCGCGGCCCAGGCGGTCCCGGGTCCGCTTTTCACGTTTGCCGCGTTTCTCGGCGCCGCGAGCAGCGGGCATCCGGCGGGCATCGCGGGCGCACTGATCGCCACCGTGGCGATCTTCCTGCCTTCGTTCCTGCTGGTCGGCGCGGCGCTGCCCCTGTGGGGCGAGTTGCGCGCGTTCGCACCGATGCGCCGCGCCATGGCCGGCATCAACGCCGCCGTGGTCGGCATTCTGCTCGCCGCGCTGTACGACCCCGTGTGGACCAGCGCAGTGCATGCCGGACGCGATTTTGCGCTAGTCGTCGTGGCGCTCGTGCTGCTTGGCTGGTGGCGAGTGCCGTCGTGGGCGGTCGTACTGATCACGGCAGCGCTCGCCTGGTGGGTCGTGTAAAGCCAGTCTTCTCTCTTACTTCGCGCGCATTACTTGCGCCGCGCTGGCGGCTCCAGTCGCGCTCCGTTGATCCAACTCAACGGGTGTCCCTGCCGCGCGAGTATGGTCTAGGGAACACCTCCACGGCCATCAGGGGACCCCACCATGAATAATTCCGAATATCCCGCCAGGCATCCGGTCGCGGATCGGGCCCGGGAAGAAAACATCGCCCCAGGGCATTTCTATCTCGTGGGAGGCGGTATTGCGTCGTTGGCCGCCGCCGCCTTCCTGATTCGCGACGCCGATGTGCCCGGCTGTCTGATCACGATCTTCGAAGCACTCGACAAACCGGGCGGCAGCCTCGACGGCGCCGGCTCGCCGCAGGAAGGCTACGTCGTGCGCGGCGGCCGCATGCTCGAGAGCAAGTATCTGTGCACCTACGATCTGTTCGATTCAATTCCCACGCTCGACGGCCGCAGCAGCGTCACCAAGGAAATCTTCGACTGGAACGAGACGATTCGCACTTCGTCGAAAGCGCGCCTCGTGCGCAACGGCCGGCGCGAAAACGCGCCGCCTTACGGACTTGCGGAGACACACCTGCTCACGCTTGGCCGTCTTTCTCTCGAACCCGAAGCGCTACTGGGCGACAGCCGGATCGCCGACCACTTCGAGCCCGACTTCTTCGAAACCAATTTCTGGATCATGTGGTGCACGACGTTCGCCTTCCAGCCATGGCATAGCGCCGTCGAATTCCGCCGCTACCTGCTGCGTTTCACGCATATGACGCCGGGCTTCAACCAGTTGCACGGCATCATGCGCACGGTATACAACCAGTACGATTCGATGGTGCGGCCGCTGCGCAAATGGCTAGACGAACGCGGCGTGCGATTTCGCGCCAACACTCGGGTCATCGATCTGCGATATGACGAAAGCGGTGCACTGAACCGGGTCGCGGGTATCGTCTGCGAGCAGGACAACCGTCGCATTGAAGTTCCGGTGCGTGAGGCCGATAAGGTGATCGTTACGCTCGGTTCGATGACGGCGGGATCGAGCCTCGGTGGCACGAACCGCGTTGCCGTGCTCGATCATCACGACAGCAGCGGCGCGTGGGCGCTCTGGAAAACGATCGCGGCAGGACGCGCCGAATTTGGCCACCCATCCGTTTTCGCCGATCACGTCGACGAATCCAAATGGCTCTCCTTTACCGCAACGTTGCACGATCCAACACTGTTCCGCCTGATCCGCGATCTGACCGGCAACGTGCCAGGCGAAGGCGGCCTGATCACGTTTCCTCAATCGAATTGGCTCGCCTCGATCGTCCTGCCGCACCAGCCGCATTTCATAGGGCAGCCGAAGGACGTCGAGGTGTTCTGGGGCTATGGACTCTTCGTCGACAGACCTGGCAATTTCGTCGGCAAGCCGATGGTCGAATGCACGGGGCGCGAAATCATGATCGAGCTGCTCGGCCATCTGCGCATTCAGGCGGAGGCGCCGCGTATTCTCGACGACGCGATCTGCATTCCGTGCCTCATGCCGTTCATCACCAGCCAGTTCCTGCGGCGCAAACGCGGCGACAGGCCCAACGTGGTACCCGAGGGCTGGGCGAATCTCGCGTTCGTCGGGCAGTTTTGCGAGTTGCCGAACGACGTCGTGTTCACCGTCGAATATTCGGTGCGCTCCGCGCAGACAGCGGTGTACACGCTGCTTGGGTTGAATCGCTCGGCTCCGGCGGTGTACAAAGGCCAGTACGACCCTCGCGTGGTGTACGGCGCTGCTTCGGCTCTGCACAGCCACTAAGCGCGCTGCTGTTTTTTCGCGCCTCGTGCCGACGCGCCGACAGGTCGTACGGCACACGTACGCTGAGAGGAACGCCGTGGATCTCGACGGAACACCGCCAAAACCCCGCGGCTCGCTTCTAGCGCGCCTCAAGGAACATCCGCTTGCGCGGCTCGGACCCGGCCTCATCACGGGCGTCGCCGACGACGATCCGAGTGGCATCGCCACCTATTCTCAGGCCGGCGCGCAGTTCGGCCTGAACATGCTGTGGACCATGCCGCTCGCGTTTCCATTGATGGCGGCCGTCCAGTCCATGTGCGCCAACCTCGGCCGCGTGACCGGCAAGGGTCTGGCCGCGAACATCAAGGGCGCGTTTCCGCCCGCCGTGCTGTATGCCGTGGTGTCGCTATTGCTGGTGGCCAATACGCTGAACATTGCCGCCGACGTAGCGGCCATGGGTGAAGTCGCACAACTGGTCATCGGCATCGACCGTCACGTCATGACAGTGTGCTTCGTGTTCGCCACGCTGCTGCTGCAGATCTTCGTGCCTTACCATCGTTACGTGTTTTTTCTGAAGTGGCTGACCGTATCGCTACTCGCCTATGCTGCCGTGCTGTTCGTCGTCCACGTGCCGTGGGGCGACGTGGCGCTGCGCACGTTCTGGCCGCACTTCGCCCTGAATGCGAATGCGGCGGCGATGGTAGTCGCCGTGTTCGGCACGACGATCAGCCCCTATCTGTTCTTCTGGCAGGCCTCGGAAGAAGTCGAGGACCTGCACGCGCGTACGGACAGCGCGCCGCTCGTCAGCGACGCCAGCCATGCGCGCGCGGAACTGCAGCGCATCCGCTGGGACACGTGGAGCGGCATGCTCTACTCGGATCTCACCGCCTACTTCATCATGCTGGCGACCGCCGTGACGCTGCACGTGGCCGGTGTGACCGACATCACCACGGCCGCTCAGGCGGCGAGCGCACTGCGGCCGCTCGCCGGCGACTTCGCCTATCTGCTGTTCGCGCTAGGCATACTCGGCGTGGGACTCATCGGGGTGCCGGTGCTGGCCGGCTCCGGCGCCTATGCGTTGGCGGAAGCCATGGGCTGGCCGGAGGGACTCGAGCGCAAGCCGCGCGATGCGCGCGGCTTCTACGGCATCATCGCCGTGAGCGTGCTGGCTGCGCTGGCCATCCAGTATTCGTCGATCAGTCCGATGAAGGCGCTGTTCTGGAGCGCAGTCATCAATGGCGTGGTCGCCGTGCCGCTGATGGTGGTGATCCTGCTGCTCGTCTCGAAGCGCGCGGTGATGGGGGACTTCACCGCGGGTCGGCCGCTCCTCGTGCTCGGCTCGATCGCAACGGTGGTAATGGGCTCCGCCGCCGTAATGATGCTGCTGCCGGGCTAGACACGGCACGCGGATCAGCAGGCCCGCTGCAGCGCTTCGTCATGCGCGAGATGACGCTTCAGCACGCTGACGAAAAGCCGCGCGGCGCCACAGCCGCCGTTGATTTGCATCAAAGGGGCCGCCGCCATCGTTCCTAGACTCAAGCTCACTTATCCGCGCTTCACCGTCCTTTCCAGGAGCGACTGCCATGAGCTACAAAACCATCGTTGTCCACCTCGACACCAGCCCGAACGCCCATCCGCGGCTCGAAATCGGGCTGCGTCTTGCCAAACAGTTCGGCGCACATCTGACCGGCGCCTTCGCCGTCTTCAGCCCGGACCCGCGCTCGCTCTATGTCATGGCCGGGACTGCGGAGTATTACCGGCAGCATGAAGAGACGCGCGCGGAGCGGCGCGCGGCGCTCGAACGGCTGTTTCACGCCGAACTGCGGCGCGCCGACGTGCCGGGCGAATGGGTCGCCATCGACGAGCCCGCCAGTCTCGCCGTGCCGCGTGCGGGCCGCTGCGCCGACCTCATCGTGGCGGGCCAGGACAATCCGGAGGATCCGGAATCGTATGTCGGCGACTTCTTTCCGGAAAACCTCATTCTGTCGTGCGGCCGCCCGGTGTTGCTCGTGCCTTATGCAAGCAATGAAAGGTCGACAGGCGGGCGGGTCCTGGTCGCGTGGGACGGCAGCCGCGAAGCGACGCGCGCCGTGCACGACGCGCTGCCGTTTATGCGCACGGCGAGCAGCACGACGATTCTCACTGTGAACGGGGTGCACGAATTCGAGCGCGCCCGTATCCCCGGCGCGGACATGGCCACCGTGCTCGCACGGCATGGCGTGCAGGTGGAAATCGTCGACATCGAAACCGGACCGGGCGGCTCGGTCGGCGAGGTGCTGCTGTCACAGGTGGCCGACAGCGGCGCCGATCTGCTGGTGATGGGTGCCTACGGCCACGCCCGCTGGCGCGAGCTGGTGATGGGCGGCGCCACGCGCACGATTCTCCGCTCGATGACCGTGCCCGTGCTGATGTCGCACTGAGTGGCGCCGGAACCGGCCCGGTGCGTGGGCGTCCACACTCACGCAACGAGCACGCCGCCTGGCGGCACTGGCATGTAGCGGGCGTTTCACGGAAAATGAACGCAAATCAGTTGTTCGCCAGGTGCAGATGCCGCCGAACAAACGTGTCCGCTCCACGCGCCGCCGTACGGGCGACGGCGGGCAACGCGACCAATCCTTGTTCGCAGCCTTTTCAAAGAGGCGCACATGCCCGTCAGTGGTAGCACGCCCCCCTCCCGCACTGCCGCTTTGCGCCGGCTGTCCGGCTCGTTTGCGGCGCCGCCGGCTCTCGCCGCGGCGACGGTGTTCGCCGTGACACTGGCCGTCATGCTGGCCGCACGGCGCTGGTTCGATCCCGCGCTGTTCATCTGCGTCGCCGCCGCTTTTCTCCTCGCCACGAGCGCGTTTGTGGTCGTACGCACGCATCGAAATGGCGCTCATGCAAACAGCGAAACAAACGCAGGCATTAGTCAGTCCGCCTTGAACGAGGCTCGCATGATGGCGATCATCCGTTCGTCGATGGAAGCGATTATCACGATCGACGAACAGCAGCGCGTGGTCATCTTCAATCCCATGGCTGAACAGATTTTCGGCTGCTCCGCCATGGACGCGATAGGCGCCCCGCTCGCCCGCTTCATTCCGGAGCGGTTTCGGGCGGCGCATGCGCAGCATGTCGCCCAGTTCGGCGTGACCGGCGTGTCGGACCGGCAGATGGGCAAGCAACGCGTGCTAACCGGCTTGCGCGCCAACGGCGAGGAATTCCCGCTCGAGGCCTCGATCTCGCAGATTCGCGATGGCGATACGCGGCTTTACACGGTGATGCTGCGCGACATCACGGAACGCGTCAAAGCGGAGCGCGCGCAACGCCAGGCGCGCGAGGAACTGCGCGAACTGTCGGCCAATCTGCAGAAGATCCGCGAAGACGAGAAAACGCGCATCGCCCGTGAACTGCACGACGATCTTGGCCAGCAACTTACCGCGCTGAAAATGGATATCTCGTCGGTCGAGCAGGCGCTGGATGCATCGGCTAGCGCGGCGGTGCGCGACCAGTTGCAAGGCATGCGCCGGTTGATCGATACGACCGTGGCCTCGGTACGCCGCATCGCGGCGGATCTGCGGCCGGTCATGCTCGACGACCTCGGGCTCATTCCAGCGATCGAATGGCTCGCCAACGACTTCACCAACCGCTACGGCATCGACGTGGAGCGTCAAATCGAGACCGGCGACGCTCGCTTCAGCCCGGCAGGCGCCACCGCGCTGTTCCGGATCGTGCAGGAGGCGCTGACAAACGTTGCGCGCCATGCGGATGCCACGCTGGTTACACTCAACCTGCAGGCGAAAGACCAGGCCTTCGAGCTCAGCATCGCCGACAATGGCCAGGGCGCGCACCGCACGGCAGAGCCGGCGGCCAAGTCCTTCGGCTTGCTTGGCGTTCGCGAACGCGCGCACATGCTCGGCGGGGCTGTCGATATTCATACCGCGCACGGCAAGGGCTTTGTGTTGACTGTCACCATTCCGGCGGAGACCGTGCAAATGCAGGAGATACAAACATGACTCGCGTCCTGATTGCCGACGACCACGCGCTGGTGCGCGACGGTCTGCGCCATATCCTGCAGGGCACGAGCGGCTTCGAAGTGACCGGCGAGGCAAACGATAGCGTCAGCACCGTCGCGCTGATCCGCGAGCGGGCAGCCGACGTGCTGGTGCTCGATCTGTCCATGCCCGGCCGCAACGGCGTCGAGTTGATCAAGCAGATCAAGGAGGAAAAGCCGACGCTGCGCATCCTGGTGCTGACCATGCACGCCGAGCAGCAATACGCGGTGCGTGCGTTCAAAGCCGGCGCGTCCGGCTACCTGACCAAGGAAAGCGCGAGCGCCGAACTGGTGGCGGCCGTGACCAAGGTCGCCGCCGGCGGTGTGTACGTGAGCCTTGCGATGGCCGAGCGGTTCGCGCAAAGCCTGAATGAACCGACCGATCAGCTGCCGCATCAACGGCTGTCGGATCGGGAATTCGACGTCCTGAAGCGTATTGCAGCCGGTCAAACGATCACCGAGATCGCGGCCGAACTGTGTGTGAGCAGCAAGACCGTCAGCACTTACAAGACGCGCATCCTAGAAAAAATGCAGATGCCGCACGAAGCGGCGCTGGTGCGCTATGCAATGCGCCACAAACTGGTCAGCGACGAAGAGGACGACATCTGAGCGCCTTCGCAGCCTTCCGCTTGCGGGTGCCGCCGCACTGTGACCCGGAAACCGCGCGCCTCTCATCTGTAACTCGACACACACGCAGCGCACACAGCATTTTCCCGACCCACCCGACCATCGTGTAGGAAATTCCCTACACACCTTCCCGCTCGCCTACTCGAAGCTCATTCGGCGCTGATTTTATTTTGAGATAACGCGGCCGATACTTCGAGCCATGAACTCAAGCCCTGACCGCCGCGCGCTGCGTGTTTTTCTCGTCGACGATGCCGTGTTGGTGCGGCGCCGTCTGGCCGCGCTGCTTGGCGCACTCGACGGCGTGGAGATCGTCGGCGAAGCAGAGGAGCCTGCTGCGGCATTCGCGGGCATCGACAAGGGTACGGCTGATCTGGTCGTGACGGAGTTGCATCTGAGCGGCGGCACGGGCATGGAGTTGCTCGGGTTGCTTGCACAAAGAATGCCGCATGTGGTTGTCATGGTGCTGACGAATCATTCCGGCGCCTGGTTTCGGCGCGCATGCCTGAAAGGCGGCGCCCACTACTTTTTCGACAAGACCGGCGAGTTCGATCTCGCGCGAAACACGATCCAACGGATCGCTGGCGAACATCGCACGCAGGCCCTCTTTCAATCAGGAGCACACCATGTCTGACGTCGCCGCATCTCCCGCCATCTCGCCCGCGCTTACCCGTCCGCAAGGATCGCCGCACCTCGGACAAGTACCGGCAAACGCAAGCGCGCCGCGCAAGGGCGCACTGCGCTGCACGACCTGCTCGATGCGCTCGATCTGCATGCCGCACGGCCTGACAGCCGAAGAATTGCAAAGGATCGAATCGCTTATTTGCCCGTCGCGAACCATCAAACAGGGCGAAACGATCTACCGCGCGAACGACTCGTTTCAAAGCATCTACGCCGTACGCGCCGGCTCGTTCAAGACCGTCGTCATGCATCGCGACGGCCGCGAACAGGTCACTGGCTTTCATCTCGCCGGCGACTCGCTGGGCCTCGACGGCGTCTGCTCCGGCTACCATAGTTGCGATGCTGTCGCACTCGAAGACAGCAAGGTTTGCATCATCCCCTTCCATCTTCTCGAAGCCATGTGCCGCGAAGTCAAAGCCGTTCAACAACACGTGCACCGCATGATGGGCGGCGAGATCGTGCGCGAGTCATCGCAGATGATGTTGCTCGGCACGATGTCCGCCGAGCAGCGGGTGGCGACATTCCTGCTGAATCTGTCGGACCGCCTGAGAATGCGCGGATATTCGCCGGCGGAATTTCACCTGCGCATGACGCGTGAGGAAATTGGCAGCTATCTGGGAATCAAGCTCGAAACGGTCAGCCGGATGCTCTCTAAATTTCAGCGCGACGGACTGCTCGATACGCACGGCAAGGATATCCGGATCCTCGATCACGAAGGTCTTGTGCGGGTTTGATACGGACGCGGCTCTCGGCTCGCGGCCCGGCCGCCGGCCGCAAACACCGCGATCGTGACGCGACGCGGGCCGCCTGGCCCGACCAGGCTAACGGACGGCGAGCACTGCCGCACCCGTGAGCCTGCCAAGAAGCGTGCGCTCCGCCGTCCCATGGGACTCACTCGCAAAAGCGGAAGTAGCCGCTGTGCATCAGCACCGGTTTGGCACCGATCTCGTTAAGCAGTCGCCTCGCTGCGTGTTCGATCGGGTGCCGGTTGGAGTTGAATGCGGCGATCAGATCGTCTTCGCGCAGCGAGGCGGCGCCGAAATGATCTTCCAGCGCCTCCGCGGTAATTGCGCACTGCACGCGCGCACCATCCACCTCGGCCGGAAAAGCGACGACCAGATCGCGCGCGCAATACTCCGGATGTTCCTCGGGAAAATAAATCTTCATGACCGCCACCTGGTTCGTTGCGCAGGATGGGAGGCTGGGACGGCGTTTCTGCACGCCTACGCGTCGTGCACCGCATTCTCGGGGCCGCCCGTTCTGTGCGACGCCCGTCTGTCATCAGCATAGGAGCTAAGCGCGATACGTCAAATTCAGGGCTTGCGTCCTGGTTGACCGAGGTCAACGGCACGCAAGCCATCGCTCCTACACTGAACTCATTCCCTTTGCAAAGGAGCGCGTGCCTTGAACACCCTATCCCGAAGCTGTCTGTCGGCATGTGCTGTGTTTGCGCTGGCTGCCTCTACCGCGCACGCCGAGCCGGAGCCGACCGCGTTAGTCGATCAGCAGCATTGCATGTTTTGCCACACGCGCGATGCCCCATTCCTCGCGCCGTCGTTCCAGCAGATCGCCGAGCGCTACCGCGATGTGCCCGACGCGCAGTTCATGCTTGAGCACAAGCTGCGCCTCGGCGGCAAGGCGCATTGGGGCGACATGCCAATGCCGTTGCCAGCTGATCGCGGCGGCCCGTTATCGGCAGAGGATGCGCACACGCTGGTGCGATGGGTCCTGAGTCAATGACCCGTCCGTTATGTCACGACTTTCGCGGTCCAATTCGCTTGAACACGACTGCATGTTACGGAGAACTCTCCATGCGACTCACCGTCCACCTCGACACGTTCGACCGTGCCCATCCGATGGCATTTGCAATCCTGTGGCTCGACAAGGACACCCGGCAATGGTCACGCGAAGGCCATCACGGTCTTGATTTGCCCGAATGGGGCGTGCTGCACGTAGATTGCGGCAATACGCTCGTGTGCGGCCCGGACGGCTCGGCGCCGGTTTGCGCGCTCGAAGGGCTCGATCTGAACGCCTTTGACGGGCCTTTCGAGGGCGAGACCGGACGTGCACAGTGGTGCGCGGAACGCGGCCGCGATCTGATGTCCGGCCACTGGCACGTGCAATGTATCGACACCGATCAGATCGCACCGGAACACGGCCTTTTTGCCGCCGGGAACGACATGTGAAGCACTCACTTCTCCGACACTCAAGGAGCGAACGTCATGGGACTCACGACCAATCTGGACGGTGCCCTTCACGCTTACGGGCTCTGTTTCGTGCGTGCGCCGTGGGCTTATTTCACGCGTTTACCGCTCGATCGGCAATGGGGCGACGGATGGGAGCGTGTGCCTTATGAAAAACACGCCGGTCTGCCTTACGACGATGCGGCGCAACAGATCCTGACCGTCGCATTTGACGGGCCGTTGCTGCCGCCCGACGCTGGTTACGACGGCTATGCGCGCAGCGTCAACGAAATCAATCGAGGCGACGCGCCATGGCTGCGCACGCAGGATTTCATCAGCAACGCGCCAGTTCGGATTGCCGCGGGCGTGTCGCTCGAAAAGTTCGTGGAACTGGTCGAGCTGGCCGGTGGCCATGTGTTTGCCCCACTGGGCTGGGGCGCGCTGCGGCTGGAGCCGAACAACGTTTCGTAACGGGAATTGATGCAGTTTCTAAAAATACGTCCACATGTCGCGGGTGAGGCCGTAGACTCAGCATCAGTGGAAACACTTCAAGCCGCGTGACAACGGTCGCGGCGGCGGTCCATCAAGAGATCACGCGCAGACGCGCTAGCCGCCACGAAGACGCTTCGCACGCGAGCGCAATGAGTCTATCTCGTCGAGCAGATCGAGCGCCAGGGCCACGCCAGGGGGATTAATTTCAAAGTCGTGCGCCAGTCGCTGTGCGGTCCGCACGCGCTTTAACGCCGCGCCGCTGAAACGCCAATCCTGGGGCCGCTCGCCCGTAGGCTCGAACACGCCTTCGGACACCCAGAGCGTCAATTCCTCCTCCGATGCCCCACTCACCTGGCTCAGTTCAACAAGGGTGAACTCGATGCTTTCATCGACAATGTGCCCTTGCAAATAGGTCGTCGTACTTGTCTCTTTCACGATGATCACCGATAGAAATGCGCACGCGGGTCGAAGTTGAAGGCCTGCTGCATCGCGCCGTAAGCCGCTTTCGCACTCTCGCTATCCGCCGGCGGCAGCACGATATTAAGGATGACATAGAGATCGCCGGGTGGACTGGCAGGGATACCCTTGCCTTTAAGCCGCAAGCGTCTGCCGCCGACGGAACCGGCGGGCACCGTCATCTCGACCGAGCCGTCTGGCGTCGGCACGGCGATCTGCGCGCCAAGAGCCGCTTCCCACGGTGCAACCGGCAATTCGAGCGAGACGTCGCGCCCGTCCACGTGGAAACGCGGGTGTTCGCGAAAGGCGATTTCCAGATACAGATCACCCGCCGTCCCGGGCGTGGCGCCTGCGCCACCCTGCCCGCCCAGACGCAAGTGCTGGCCCGCGCGAATTCCCTTCGGAATGGAAACATCGAGCGTACGGGTTTCCAGCGAAACATGCCCTTGCGCATCCATCGCCGGCACCTGCAGCGAAATCGAGCGCTGGGCGCCGCGATAGGTATCTTCCAGATCAATGAGCACCTTCGCGTGATGGTCTTCGCCGCGCGCATTGACAGGTCGATGCCGCGCACGCGCGCCATGCGCTCCGCCAAACATCTTTTCGAAGATATCGTGAAAGTCGGGTTGTCCGCCAGCCTCCTTGCCCGCGCCGCGGAATTCGAAGCCTTCGTCCCAGTTCGGCGGCGGTTGAAAGTCCTCGCCGTTGCGCCACTCGCTCCCCATGCGGTCGTACGCCGCGCGCTTCTCAGGATCGCCGAGCACGTCGTAGGCTTCACCCAACTCCTTGAACCGATCTTCAGCGTCCGGGAGTTTGCTGACGTCCGGATGGTACTTCCGGGCAAGCTTCCTGTATGAACGCTTGACGTCTTCCTGAGACGCGTTGCGCTCGACATTCAGCGTCTGGTAGTAGTCTTTGTATTTCATACTGACGGCTCGCCTATCGGGTAACGGGGAACAAGCGCGACAATGCGGACACTTCGGGGGAGTGATGGATTCACTTTATACGAATCCAGATAGGCCGGTAAAGTCGCACGTTGCGCCTGGGCCTTCATAGGGACAGGCCTGTCCGAGCCCGGACCCGCACGCTTTGGCTCAGTGAGGTGTCCCTCCATGGCGTATAGGACGTTCAGCCGGCCTTGCGCAGGAAGCCCTGATTGCCGCCGTTGCGGTTCGGCGCGAAGCCATTGGCCAGCAGCGTCTCTTCCACCGTGTCGTAGAACACGCCGATCCTGCTGATATCGCGCGCCTGCTGGGCAGTGGCCACCTCACGGCCGAACTCGCGCGAGATGCGCACCAGTTGCTCGATCTGCTCGACCGTGCTCATCTTTTTCGTCCGCGCCTGGTTCCAGAGGTTGTCTTCGATGCCGCAGCGCACGTGCAGACCCAACGCGATACCCATCATGTTGACCGGCAGCACGTTGCGCATCGAGCTCTCTACGGTCAGCACCGCGCCGTCGGGCGTGGCGCGCACGAAGTTGGCGAGGTTGTAGATATTCGGCGCGTCCATGCCGCCGCCGATCGCCACCCAGTTCATGACCAGCGGACCTTTGTATACGCCGCGCCGGATCAACCGCTCAACCGATTCGAAGCTGTTGATGTTGTAGCACTGGAACGCACTCTGAATCCTCGCCTCGTTCAGGCGCCGGATGTGCTCTTCGGCCCAACCGGGCTGCGCGGGAACCGTCATCTCCTTGTACGCGTTGTACACCTCGGGGTCCTCCATTGAGGTTCCCTTGACGTCATCATCCTCCCAGTGCTCCACGACGTTCATCTGCGACGTGTTGATCGTCACCGTGACCTGGTCGGGCTTGGGATCGAGTTCGGCGAGCATGTGGCGCGTGTCGTCGCTCAACCATTTGGCGGCGGCGCCTTCGGTCTCGGGCGCGAAACTGATCGAGCCGCCCACCTGGATGACCATCTCGGGCACCGCATTGCGCACGCCGGCAATCAGTTCGTTGAACTTCGACAGGCGCTTGCTGCCCTTGCCGTCGAGTTCGCGCACATGCAGGTGCAGCACGGTAGCGCCCGCGTTGTAGCAGTCCACTGCCTTCTGGATCTGCTGTTCGATCGTCACTGGAATGTCTTCCGGGAAGTCGGAAGGCACCCACGACGGTGCGTAAGGCGCGGCTGTAATGACGAGAGGTTGCTGGTTTTCAGGGTACAGCGAGCCGTCGAGAAAGTTCATGGCATGTCTCCAAAGGCAGGTTAGGTTTAGGGAAACGAATCAGAGGACCGGGTTGATGGACCTGTCGCTCGTCAAATGGAGTCAACTATCAAGAGCAGGCTTCCCAGGCGCTTTGCAACTCGCGCCAGAGACTTCACATTTCATGACAGGGTTTCGGCACGCTGATATCAGCGTGGATCGATGCGAGCACGATACGTCGCCGCGAGTTCACTCAGAAGTTATGGCGCAAGCCGATCATGACCGCCGTCGTCGCGACACCCGGCGCAACCGGCTGCCCATAGACGATCGTCTGATTCATGCCGCCCCGGTTGTTGACGTGGCCAACCTGCGCGTAGGCCAGCGTGCGTTTCGATACGTTGTATTCGGCACTGAGCGCAACTTCCGTCGACTTGTTCGAAGAATGATTCTTGTCCTTCAGATAATAGACACCGGACGTCACTTTGAACGCGGGCGAAAAGCGATAGCCGAGCCCTGCCGAATACATGTCGAGGTTGACCTGGTTCGAATGCGCAGGATTTCTACCATTTGCATACGAAGCGGAAAACGAGAAGCCGTCGATCGAATAAAGCGCACCGAGGTAGACGAAGCGATTGTTGTTCACGCCGGTCAGCGGTGCGCCGGGCGCAGGATTGGTATCGTGCCCGTTGTAGTAGACAGCGGCCAGGTTGAGACCGTAGTTGGCGTACTTCAGGACGGCGGACTCGCGCGTGCCGCCCTGCAATTGCCCCGCGACGCCGCCGGGCGCATATTCGAGTCCGAGGGACACGCCGCCGAAAACCGGCGACTGGTACACCAGCGCGTTGCTGTCGTAAAGAGCGCCGATCGGCGCATTCGTGCTGTTGCCCGGCCAGCCGGCCGCCTGGTTCAAGCCAAGCCACGCGGTCAGAATGCTGCCGAAATACTGGGCCGAGCGCAGGTCGGTCTCAGCCATTGCGTAGATCATCGGCACGATCTGGCGTCCGGCCGTGAAGGTGCCGACCGGTCCCGAAACGCCAATCGTCGTGATCTGATTGAACATCGCCGTTGCGCCAGGCGTGTCGGCAAGCCCCGACTTGCCGGTGCCGCTGTCGAATGAACCTTGCAGTCTGAAGTTGACCTTGTAGCCGCCGCCAATATCCTCGCTGCCGCGGATACCCCAGATACTCGAGTAGATGCCGCCGTCCTTGAAGCGGAATACCTTGCCTGTGTTCGGCGCATTCGCTGCAAATGTCGCCGCCGAACTGCTCTGGTACAGGAAGCCGGAATCGAGGATGCCATAGAGCGTCACCGACGACTGCGCATGCGCGACGCCTGTGCCTATGATCAGCAAGGCGGCTGCGGTCAGTTTCACCTTCATTGTGTCTCCATTGTTTTATCGTTACCGCCGTTCGCCCGGACGGGGTCCAACATTGCAATCAGTCGAACTGTCGGCGCAGCAGCTTCTTGTCGATCTTGCCGACACTGGTCTTCGGAATCTCCGCGACAAAGGCGATGCGCGTGGGATCGGGCACCGCATATCGGCTGATCCGGTTCGTCTCGACCAGCGCAAGCAAGTGCGAGCGCACTTCGCCGCCGGTCAACGACGCATCCGGTTCGCACACGATGAAAGCCTGTGGACGCTCGCCCCACTTTTCGTCCTTCACGCCGACCACCGCGCTTTCGCGCACACCCGGAATGGCGTTGATCAAGCCCTCGACCTCGATGGACGACACCCATTCACCACCGGTCTTGATCACGTCCTTCATGCGATCGACGATCTGCACATAGCCATCGCGCGCGACGACGGCCACATCCTGCGTGTGCAGATAGCCGTTCGCCCACAGCGCTTCCGATGCCTGCGGCTTGCCGTG
Source organism: Paraburkholderia phytofirmans (assembly GCF_046028095.1). Classification (GTDB taxonomy): domain Bacteria; phylum Pseudomonadota; class Gammaproteobacteria; order Burkholderiales; family Burkholderiaceae; genus Paraburkholderia; species Paraburkholderia phytofirmans_A. The sequence goes on along the minus strand of NZ_JAQQDJ010000026.1, from coordinate 21,907 downwards.
ATAGCCCTGCGTGAGGAACGGCGCGCGCAACACGATCTCCCCCTGGCTGAAGCCGTCGCGTGCCACGTCGTTCATCGCGGCGTCGACCACGCGCAGTTCGACCATCGGCACCGGCCGTCCGGCCATACAACGCCGGCGAACATCTTCGTCGGGACTGACCGGCTCCGAGCTAGGCGCGCATTGCGACAGTGCGACCACAGGCCCGGTCTCGGACATCCCATAGCCGGAAAACACATCGATGCCACGGGCCAGTGCCGCCCGACATAGCGTGGGCGACAGCGCCGAGCCGCCGATCAGCATCTTCCAGCCGGCAAGTGCCTGCCTGTCTTGCGCGGAAGCGGCGAGCAGCATTTGCAACAACGTGGGCACGCAATGCGAAAACGTCACCTTCTCAGTGGCTTTCAGCTTCAACAGCGTGTCGGGCTGATAGCGGCCGGGCAGCACGATCTTCAGGCCTAGCAGCACCGCGATATACGGCATCCCCCACGCGAGCACATGAAACATCGGTGTGATCGGCATGTAGACGTCTTCACGATGCAGCCGTTGTCCCTCGCGAGGCGAGCACAGTGTGGCCGCCGTTGCCAGCGCATGCAGCACGATCTGCCTGTGGCTGTAGAACACGCCCTTGGGATCGCCCGTCGTACCGGTGGTGTAGAAAAGCGCCGCGCGAGTGTTCTCGTCGAAGTCCTCAAAGGGAAAGTGCTCGGAGGCGGCGTCCAGCAGGTGTTCGTATTCGCCGGTAAACGGAATCGACGGCACGTCATGCACGTTGCCGTCATCCGCGACGATCACCTCGCGCACACTGCGCAGTTCGCCGCGAATCTGCTCGAGGAGCGGCAGAAAATCCGCATGCACGATCAGCACCTGCGCATTCGCGTCGTTCAGCGCGTAGGCGATCTGTTGCGAAGACGTGCGCACGTTGACCGTGAACATCGTCGCGCCCATCATCGGGATACCGAAATATCCTTCGAGATAGCGATGACTGTCCCAGTCCATGATCGCCACGGTCGAACCGTGCCGCACACCGAGCGAAGCGAGCGCATTGGCAAGGCGGCCGATGCGGCGGTTGAGCATGGCGAACGTGTAGCGCCGCTCGCCGCGATACACGATCTCCTGCTCCGCCGATACGGCAAGTGCATTCACCAGCAATTGCCTGACGAGCAACGGATAGGCGTAGGCCGACGGCGTGGGGGTAATCAGAGGGTCGGACGGATCGAACTGTTGCACGGAAATGCTCTCCTGCACCGGGAAACATGGCGGCATCGTGCCGGCTGGTACAGGCAAGAATACGCAACGCCCTACGTGCGAACCCCTCCCGTCGCGGGAGGGGTATGGAAAACACTCAGTGCTGGCTGAGACGGCGAGAGTGTGCAGTCAACAGTACGCCGCACGCGCCGCGAGATTGCCGTCAGGCCTCTTCGAGCAGGCCGAGTACGAGCGCGCGGCGCACCGCATGCTTGCGCGAACTTGCATCGAGCTTACCGAACAGGTTCTTCAGGTGCCACTTCACCGTGCCCTCGCCGACCGTCGCGGCCACGGCGATTTCCTTGTTCGACAGATTACGCGCGAGCAGTTCGAGGATTTCGCGCTCCTTGGGCGTCAACACGACGCTCGGCACCGCGCGTGGATTGCCGGGCCCGCGCAAGGCAGGCGGCCGGGCAATGCGCGGCACGGCGATCGTACGAGCGGTGCTGCCGGCATCGACCTGATCTACGCTCACGCGCCTCGCCCAATCCGCCAGCGCCGGATGCGCGTCAGCGAGCGTACGTGTGAGGTCGTAAGTCTGTGCGAGGTTCATCGCCTCGCGCAGCAGCGGTAGCCCATTTTCGCCGGTCTGCTCGAGTGCGAAGGCGCGCAGCGCCATCAATTCGATCCTCGGAACGCCGAGCTTTTGCGCTTGCGCGAGTTCTGCCGCGTCGGCGAGGGTCCGCAGCATGCCGTCGTTGCGCCGCGCCGCCAGATCGGCGCGTGCGCGCGCGAGCACTTGCAGGAGAACGACTGAACTCCGCCACAACGGCCCTCGCGGTGTCGCGGGAGCCGCCATGATCTCGTCGATGTCGCGCACCAGCGCGTCGCAGGTCTCGGCCCGATACCGGCTCGCATGGATGCGAACCTGTTCGGCGATACTCGCGATGCGCAAGCGCGGAAGATGCCGTGCCACGCCCATTGCGTACAGCGCTTCCAGCAGATCGAGCGCGCGATGCTCGCTGCCGCGCGCGCCGGCAATGCGTGCGGCCGTGCAGTAGGCGAGCATGACGGTCTCGGGCGTACCGCCGCGTTCCAGCACATCCAGCCGGTTCGCGAGCAGTGCCGCGGCTTCGTCGATGCGATCGGCTTCGTAGCTGAGTGCCGCGCAGATCGCCGCAAACATGCAGGTAAGCGGATGCCGCCGCCCGAGGTCAGCTTCGGCGCTGGCCAGCGCCGGCACCACGACTTCTTCGGCGAGGCGCAATTGCCCTTCCCTCAGATAGCTCAAACCGACCGTGTGATCGCCCCAGCGCGCGACGTAACCGTGCCCGTCCCTCACTTCCGCGCGCGGCATGCGTTGCTGGATCCGGCGCGCCTGTGCCGGCTCGCCGCACAGCACCGAGCGTGCCGACAGACGATTCGCGTGGACCTGCGCAAGCCACGACGCCCCGTCGGGCTGATGGTCCGCCCATGGTTCGAACAGCTCGACAAAGCGATCGGGTTCGTCCGCGTAATAGGCGGCCGCGCTCAGAATCAGCGCGCACTCGTAGCGCAGTTCCGTGCCGACACCCGGCGCCGCGAGAACGCGCTCGACCTGGCAGCGCGCTTCCTCGTGCCGCTGTCCGAGCGCGAGTGCCCATGCCGCCGCGAGACGCAGGCGCGGGCGCCGCTCCAGCTCCGCTTCCGGCAACCGGTCGAGCCAGTCCAGCACGGTGCCCAGATGCCCCTGCTTGACGGCATCGTGCAGCCAACGGTCCGCCAACTCGTAGGCGGTCTGGTGCTGCCCTGCCGCGAGCGCATGATGCGCTGCCTCCTGCAACATGCCCTGAGCGGAGAGCCACGTCATCGCGCGCGTATGAAGCGTGGTCTGCTCGCCGGCGTCGAGCGCCTGGAACCGCTCGCGCAGCACGTCGCGCACCAGCATGTGCAACCGGCACCAAAGGCCGTCTTCGGAGGTGATGAACACCGGCGTTTGCCGCACGAGACTCAGCAGCCGTTCGGGTGCGCCAGGGTCGCCGGTGAGCGCTGCGCAAAGGTCGGGATGCAACATGTCAACCACGCTGATGCGTGTGAGAAACGCCTCGTCTTCCGGCGACAGCTTAGCCAGCAACGCGCCCACGAGTTGGTCGCGTGCCCGGCCCGGACCAGTTGCCAGCGATTCGACGGTCTTGCGCGGATCGGCCGCGTGCGCCATGGCCGCAAGCGCGAGTTGCAAGCCGAGCGGCCAGCCATCTGTCGCTTCGAAGAGCCGCGCGCAGGCATCGGCATCCACGCGCGGGCCGAAGCGGTTGCCGATCAGCGCAATGGTTTCGTCGAGACGAAAGCGCAGCGCCTCGGGGCCCACCAGCGTCGCCTGACCATAGGCGAGCAGATCGCCGAATGCCGATTCGAGGCCGCCTCGCGCGGCGACGATCACGCGCAGGTTCGGCGGCGCATTGTGCAGCACATAGGCGAGCACCTCGGCGCCGTCGGCGGGCATCCGGTCGGCGTCGTCGATGAACAGCACGACGTCGAGCGACAGCCGCGCCACTTCCGCGAGCCAGGCGGTCACGCTATCCAGGTCGCCCGCCACCGACGTCGCGCCGTCCAGCAACAGACGGCCGAAGCCAGGCTGCGCACACGCCGTGCGCATGGCGTGGACGAGGCTGGGCAGGATGTGTTCAGCGTCGTCACGTTCGTCGGCGAGTAGCCACGCGACCGCGGCGCCGGCCGCCAGATGCTCGCGCCGCCACTGCGCCAGCAGCGACGTCTTGCCATATCCGGCGGGCGCTTGCACGAGCACGATCGGCTGACCATTGAACGACGGCCCCACCGCGCTCAACCGCGAACGCGCCAGCAGATGAAGCGGGGCGCGCGGCGCGATCGTCTTCAGGACGATTTCTGTCGTAGCGGGTTCGTTGCCGAGGGAAGTGGAGGACATCTGGCGAGGTTGGACGACGTTCCGGGCCGGCAGGTGCGGGATGCTTTTGCCGGCGGCGCGTTTACAGGATGGGTCGGATCGTCCGCGTGCGTCAAGCCCCCTCCCATGACGAGAGGGGCGCCCGACGCACCGACGTACTACGCTGTGTTCTCAACGGGCACGCGGTGCGGCGAAGGTTTCGTTTCCTACGCCGAGGTACCCGGCCCGAATCCAATTGGTGAGCAATATATCTCATGTACCGTCATCTTCTCGTCCCCGTCGACGGCACCGATGCGTCTATCGAAGCGCTCGGCCAGGCGGTCGAGTTCGCCCAGTCGATCGGCGCGCGGATCACCTTTTGCCCGCGGCCGGCGTGCCTCACGGCGTCGAGCGGCGAGGCACAAACCGACCGCCCCGCTCAGCCACCCGCCGACGACGTGACAGGAGAACTGCTCGCCCGGGCCGAAGCAGCGGCACGCGCGCAGGGCGTACCGTGTTCGCTGGCTTCACCCGGTGCGAATGCGGCAGCGTCCGTGATCGCCGCGACTGCGCGAGCACACGGTTGCGATCTGATCTGCGTCGCGCCGTGGCCGCTGGCGCCATCGAATGGAACGTCGGAGCACGGCATGACTACGGTCGACGGCGGCGGCGTGGCGGTGTTGACGTCCGCGATCGATCCGCGCCCGGCAGTCGCCCGGGCGATCGGCATTCTGCTTGCCGGGCAACGCACGATCGCCGCGCACCTGCATGCCGCGCTTCGCGTTGCGCGGATAACGTGTCGACCGGACCGTCCGTTCGAGCCGGCAACGCTGCACGAGATTGCCGGCCACCTGAAAGAGTTGCAAAGGCCGGATCATCACGCGATGACCGAAGCCCTGTTTGCGCGGTTGCGCACGCACACGTCCGCCGTCGATGCGGAACTTGACGAACTGGGACGGCAGCATCAGCGCGCCAATCAAATGTTCGACGAATTGGTCCGGCTGGTTGCACGCGGCGGCGAATCCGCCGCGGCCGGCATGACAATCGAAGAGGGTCTGCGCGCGTGCGCGCGATTCACCTGGGAGAATATGGGGCGCAAGGAAGGCGTAGTGTTGCCCGCCGCGCGACGCTATTTGAGCGACACCGACTGGCATGCATTGGCGCAAGAGTTTTCCGCCGGGCCCACCGACAAGTCGCCGAGCCCCCCGACGCTGTAAAGAAACGGGCACGAAGCCCCGCCAAAGAAATTGGAGACATGAATGGCACAAGCAATACGAATGGTTGAAACCGGCGGTCCCGAGGTGTTGCGCTGGGAAGACGTGGCCGTGGGCGAGCCGGGTCCGGGCCAGGTCCGGCTGCGCCACGAAGCCGTCGGACTCAATTTCGCCGACACTTACTTCCGCACCGGCCTGTACCCGATGCCCTTGCCTGCGGGCATGGGCGTGGAGGCCGCGGGCGTCGTCGAGGCAATCGGGCCGGACGTGACGAACGTCGCCGTGGGCGACCGCGTCACCTACACCGGTTTTCTCAACACGCTCGGCGCTTACAGCACTGAACGGCTGATCGCGGCAGCGCCGCTGATCCGGTTGCCGGACGGCATCTCCTGCGAGACGGCTGCCGCGATGACCATGCGTGGCCTCACGTCCGCCTATCTGCTCCGCCGCATCCACGCATTTCAGCCTGGTCAGCGCATCCTGCTGCATGCCGCCGCGGGCGGCGTTGGGTTGATCGTGTCGCAGTGGGCAAAACTGCTGGGGCTGACCGTGATCGGCACCGTATCGAGCGAAAGCAAAGCAGCGGTCGCCCGCTCGCATGGTTGCGACTACACGATCGACTATAGCCGCGAAGACGTTGCGAAACGTGTGCGCGAACTGACCGAAGGCGCCGGCGTCGACGTCGTGTTCGACAGTGTCGGCAAGGACACCTTCGAGGCGTCGCTGGACTCACTGAAGCGGCGCGGCCTGATGGTGTGTGTCGGCACCGCGTCCGGCCCGATTCCGCCGTTCAATCCGCAGATGCTTGCGATGAAGGGGTCGCTCTATCTGACGCGCCCCGCGCTCGCCGACTACATCGCCGATCCCGCCGAGAAAGACGCCCTGGCCGGCGAACTATTCGACCACGTCGCCGCCGGCCGCATCAAGATCGAGATCAATCAGCGCTATGCGTTGCAGGATGCCGCCCAGGCCCATCGCGACCTGGAATCGCGCCGGACGACCGGCTCTTCCGTCCTGATGGTCTGAGGAAAGAATCATGCGGATCGAACCTCTTACATGCAGCATCGGTGCGGAACTGGTCGGCGTTCATCTCGGCGACGCGATTCACGACGACGGTCTTTTCGCCGCAATCCGCGCCGCGCTGTTGAAGCACCGCGTCGTGTTCCTGCGCGATCAGGACATCACGCGGGACGAACACGTCGCTTTCGCACGGCGCTTTGGCGAACTCGAGGATCACCCGGTTGCGGGTAGCGATCCCGATTATCCGGGACTCGTGCGTATCTACAAGACGCCCGATCAGCCAAACGACCGCTACGAGAACGCGTGGCATTCCGATGCCACCTGGCGCGTGGCGCCGCAATTCGGCGCGGTACTGCGATGCGTGGAGTGCCCGCCGGTGGGCGGCGACACGATGTGGGCCAACATGGTGCTGGCCTACGAAAACCTGCCGGAGAACATCAAGACGCAGATCGCCGATTTGCGCGCGCGCCACAGCATAGAAGCCAGCTTCGGCGCGGCCATGCCGATCGAAAAGCGGCTGGCGCTCAAAGCGCAATATCCCGATGCCGAACATCCGGTGGTCCGCACCCACCCGGAGACCGGCGAGAAGGTGCTGTTCGTCAACGCCTTTGCAACGCACTTCACGAACTATCACACGCCCGAACGCGTGCGCTTCGGGCAGGACGCGAATCCCGGCGCTGGCCAGTTGCTCAGCTACCTGATCAGCCAGGCGCAGATCCCCGAGTACCAGGTGCGCTGGCGCTGGCAGAAAAACAGCATTGCGATCTGGGATAACCGCAGCACGCAGCACTACGCGGTGATGGACTATCCGCCGTGCCATCGCAAGATGGAACGCGCGGGAATCGTCGGCGACGTGCCCTTCTGATCACTCACGCCGGCAATCACGCTGTCTGGCGTCACCCCACTGAAGCAGAGGAAAAAATGCATTTTTTCGACGACTCGCTGCACCCCGAAAACATGGAGAAGGTGGTTATCACGGTAGCGCCTTACGGGCCTGAGTGGATGCCGGTCGACTTCCCGGAAGACATTCCGGTCACGATGGAAGAGCAGATCCAGAAAGCTGCCGACTGCTACGACGCCGGCGCGACGGTCCTTCATCTGCACGTGCGCGAACGCGACCGCAAAGGCTCGAAGCGGCTCTCGAAGTTCAACGAATTGATCGCCGGTGTGCGTGCCGCAGTACCCGACATGATCATCCAGGTGGGCGGTTCGATCTCGTTCGCACCGGAAGACGACGGCCAGGCCGCCAAGTGGCTCTCCGACGACACGCGTCACATGCTCGCCGATCTCGAACCGAAGCCTGACCAGGTGACCGTCGCCATCAATACCACGCAGATGAATATCATGGAGTTGCTCTACCCCAAGTATCTGGCAGGCACCTCGCTCGCCGACGAAGCCTTGAAGGCGGCGTACAGCGAAATGACCGTGCGCGTGCCGTGCGAGTTGGGACGGCAGATTGCGTCGGGCAAGGAAGCCCGCGAGATCTACCGGATCGGCGTGCAATACAAGGATGCCGACGAGACGCTGAGCGCCAACGGCATGGCGCCCAACCGCGGCGGCGCCACGAAAACCGCGGCGTTGCAGGCCGCCTGAAAGCGCAACATCATGCGAGATGTGGCCGTCCGGCCCCCGCATCAACATTGACAGTTCGAAGGCGAAGCCGGGCGTCGCGCGATGCCCAGCTTCAAAAATGGTCCGGCGCGCAGAGATGCGCGCGAGAGAACCGCGTCGCCGAGAACTGGAGGAGACAATCTTGTACCTGCACGATATCGAGCTCGAGGCCGGCAGCGTTCGTTCTGTCCCGGCCGCCTCCCGCACCTATGCATGGACCGTGTTCGCGCTGACACTCGGCCTGCTGCTGTCGGACTACATGTCACGGCAGGTCCTGAATGCGGTCTTTCCATTGCTCAAGACGGCGTGGCATTTGTCGGATACGCAGTTGGGTTCGCTCAGCAGCGTCGTCGCGTTGATGGTGGGATTACTCACCTTCCCCTTGTCGGTACTCGCCGATCGCTGGGGCCGCACGAACAGCATCGCGCTGATGGCGGCGCTCTGGAGTCTTGCCACGCTGGGATGCGCCGTGTCGACGAGCTACGGTGAAATGCTCGTGGCGCGTGCGTTCGTTGGCCTCGGCGAAGCCGCTTATGGGAGCGTCGGTGTCGCGCTCGTGCTGAGCGTGTTCCCCGCCCATCTGCGCTCGACACTCACCGGGGCCTTCATGGCGGGCGGCGCCTTCGGCTCCGTGCTCGGCATGGCGTTAGGCGGCAGCATTGCCGCTCACCTCGGGTGGCGCTGGTCGTTTGGCCTGATCGCAGCCTTCGGCATTCTGCTCGTGATCGTCTATCGCATCGTCGTTACGGAAAAGAGGCTGGCGCGGCTGCGCGAGACAGTCAGCGTGGAGGCACCGTGCAAACCTGGCGTACGCCTGAGCTTCCGCTTGCTGATGAAGGGACTGTTTGCTTCGCGCTCCGTGGTCTGCGCGTACATCGGCAGCGGCTTGCACCTGTTCGTGCCGGCCGCCCTGTTCGCATGGATGCCCAGCTATCTGAACCGTTATTACTCGATGGCGCCCGGCAGCGCCGCGGTCGCCGCGTCGGGATTCGTCCTGCTGACGGGCGTCGGGATGGTGGTTTGCGGCATGGTGACCGACCGGATCAGCAAAACGGCCACGGTAAGAAAGTGGGTCACGGCGATTGTCTATTGCCTCGTGTCGTTTTCAGTGCTGGGCATTGCCTTCCGGCTACAGGCAGGTCCGTTGCAGCTTGTTCTGATCGGCATCGGCATGTTCGTCAGCGCAGGCGCATCCGGCCCGTCCGGCGCGATGGTCGCGAACCTGACGCCTTCGTCTATCCATGCCTCGGCTTTCGCGACGCTGACGCTGGCTAATAACCTGATGGGGCTGGCGCCGGCCGCCGTGCTGACAGGGTTTATCGCGGACAGAATCGGTCTGCTCGGCACCTTGCAGCTCATTCCCATTGTTCCCCTGATCGGCGCGGCCGCATTCTTCGCGGGCAAGCAGACCTACGCGAAAGACCTGCGCCGCATTCACGATGCGCGCAATCACGCCACGCACGAATGATATTTTTTACGCATCAAGGTCAACGATGAACGCCTCTTCGCCACCCACCATCCTGATCGTTCCCGGCCTGCGGGACCACGTCGACGATCACTGGCAAACGCTTCTTGCGCGCAAGCTCCGCAATTCGCGCGTGGTGCCGCCACTGGAACACGACAAGCTGAGTTGCGCGGCGAGGGTCGCTGCACTCGACGAGGTGCTCGCCGGCATCGACGGCCCTGTCGTGCTCGTGTCGCACAGTGCCGGGGTGATGATCACCGTGCATTGGGCACAGCAGCACCGGCGCGAGATCAAGGGCGCGCTGCTCGCGGCGCCACCAGATTTCGAATCGCCGCTGCCGCCCGGCTATCCGACGATAGATGCGCTGCGTCGACATGGCTGGCTGCCTGCGCCACGAACCAGGCTACCGTTCCCGAGTATCTTGGCGGCCAGCACTAACGACCCGCTTGCGCGGATCGAAGTAGTCACACGGCTGGCGACTGATTGGGGTAGCCGTCTGGTCGACGTCGGTGCTGTCGGTCATCTCAACCCCGCATCGGGTTACGGTGAATGGCCACGTGCTGTTGAATTCATCGACGAACTCTGTCGAGTGGCTGCACCGGAAGGTCCTCTTTGCCGATGACCACCGTGTCGATGGCCATCGACATCCTGATTGAGTACCGCGGACACAAATGACGGCTCAGGAGCGGCAGCAAATCAAGCTGCGCTCTCCCCCCAACTCACCAAATATGGTCCGACAACCCCGGGGAGACCCCAGGGCAACGTCGTCCGTAGCGCAAGCCCGTCCTGTCAGGCTTTCAGCACTCACCACCCAAGATCGTTACCCTTGGGATAACAGTCGCATCCCAAGCTTGATTGAACCAGGATTTCTCGCTTCCTAGACTCGCCTCATGTCCTGAGCGAGAGCGCACATGTCCCGTCAAAGCCAGTCTCCGTCCCGCTGGGCTACGCGCCGCGCGGAAAAGCATCGCCGGCTCGCGCGCGTCGCATCGATCGCAGACGGCGTGGTGCTCCCCACCGACCGCATCGTCGACGTCCTGCAGGCGCTGATCGCCCCAGGCGACCGTGTGGTCGTCGAGGGCAACAATCAGAAGCAGGCGGACTTCCTGTCGCGCTCGCTCGCGAAAGTCGATCCGGAACGTGTTCATGATCTGCATCTGATCATCCCGGCCGTGAGCCGTGCCGAGCATCTTGATCTGTTCGAACGCGGTATCGCCAGAAAGCTCGATTTCGCGTTCGCCGGTGCGCAAAGCCTGCGCATTTCGCAGTTCCTGCAAGACGGCATCCTCGAGATCGGTGCGATCCATACCTACATCGAACTGTATGCGCGGCTCTATGTCGATCTGACGCCCAACGTCGTGCTGGTCGCCGGATACAAGGCCGATCGCGATGGCAATCTGTACACGGGCCCGAGCACCGAAGACACGCCGGCGATAGTCGAAGCGGCCGCGTTTCGTGACGGCATCGTGATCGCACAGGTCAACGAGATCGTCGACGACCCCAAGGACCTGCCGCGCGTCGACATCCCCGGCTCGTGGATCGACTTCGTGGTCCAGTCGGATAAGCCGTTTTTCATCGAGCCGCTTTTCACGCGCGACCCGCGCCTCATCACGCCGATCCAGGTGCTGATGGCGATGATGGCGATTCGCGGCATCTACGAGCGGCATCAGGTGCAGTCGCTCAATCACGGCATCGGCTTCAACACGGCCGCGATTGAACTGATCCTGCCAACCTACGGCGAAAAGCTCGGCCTCAAGGGCAAAATCGCCAGGCACTGGACGCTCAATCCGCACCCCACGCTGATCCCCGCGATCGAAACCGGCTGGATCGAAAGCGTGCATTGTTTCGGCAGCGAACTCGGGATGGAAGCCTACGTCGCGCAACGGCCAGACGTCTTCTTCACAGGCCGCGACGGATCGATGCGCTCCAATCGCGCGATGAGCCAGATTGCCGGGCAATACGCGGTCGACATGTTCATCGGTTCGACCTTGCAGATGGACGGCACCGGCAATTCGTCGACTGTGACGCACGGGCGCCTGACCGGCTTCGGCGGTGCACCCAACATGGGGCACGATCCGCACGGCCGCCGCCACGCCACCCCTGCCTGGCTCGATCTGCTTCAAACCGACAGTCCGCTCGAACGTGGCCGCAAGCTCGTCGTGCAGATGGTCGAGACGTTTCAGGCCGGCGGTCAGCCGACCATCGTCGAGTCGCTCGATGCAGTCGCGGTCGGGCGGGAATCCGGCATGCCGCTCGCCCCGGTCATGATTTATGGCGATGACGTCACGCACGTGCTGACCGAGGAAGGCATCGCCTATCTCTACAAGGCGCGCTCGCTCGAACATCGCATGGAGATGATCGCGGCGGTTGCGGGCGTGACGCCTATCGGCCTCGCGAGCAGCGCGGAGAAACGCGCGGCGCTGCGGCGCGATGGTTTCGTCGCGTTGCCCGAAGACCTCGGCATTCATCGCAGCGAAGCGACCCGTTCATTGCTCGCGGCGAAGAGCATGGCGGACCTCGTCGACTGGTCGGACGGACTGTACGAGCCGCCCGCACGCTTTCGGAGCTGGTAATGCGCGAGAACCTCGCGATCAACGACACGCAGCCGCGCCGCGAAGCATCCGGCCTTGCCGAGCGTTTGAGCGCGCAGGTGGTCGCGGCGCTGATCGCCGAAGTCACGCTCGCGCCGAAACCCGGACTCGTCGATATCCGCAGCCAGGGCGCGCATCACGATCTCGACTGGAAGCGGATGTGCACATCGGTCCTGACGTTGCAGCCAATCTTTGCGGAACCGGCGCGGCCGATCTGCTTGCCGCCACCCTCTTTCTCGACCGGCTTCAGGCCGAAGCCCCTCATATGACGAAGCCTGTCACGACGAAGGCATAGGAACGCACATGGAAACCATCGCCCTCGAATTCCCGGCCGGGCAACCCGCGCAAGGCCGCACGGTGGCCGGCGTGGTGGCCTCGGGGGACCTCGAAGTCCTGCTCGAAGCCAACACCGCGCATCGCACCGTTGTGAACATCACGACTTCTGTCGACGGCAAAGGCCCGGTCTGGGAAGCCGTGCTCGCGCGCATCTTTGGCGACGGCTCGCTGCCGGCCGCGAAGCTCGAAATCAACGATTCCGGCGCGACACCCGGCGTCGTGCAAATGCGCATCCGGCAAGTGTTCGAACAACTGCAATCAACCGGCGGAGCATAACGATCATGGATACACAGCAATTGCTCGAACGCCAGAGCTTCATCGAGCTCGATGCGCGCAGCCGGGCCAGGAGGCTGCTCGACGCCGGCACGTTTCGCGAGCTGCTCGATCCGTTCGAGCGTGTGCGTTCGCCCTGGCTCGCGCGACAAGGCATCGTGACTCAGGCTGACGACGGCACCGTGGTCGCGAAAGGCGAGCTGGATGGACAGCCCACGGTCGTGCTCGCCATCGATGGCGGATACCAGGGCGGCAGCATGGGCGAAGTGTCGGCGGCGAAGATCGCGGGCAGCCTCGAACTCGCCGCCGACGACAACCGCAACGGCATCCCGACACGCGCGGTGATTCTCTTCGAGACCGGTGGCGTGCGCCTGCAGGAGGCGAATCTCGGGCTCGCTGCGATTGCGGAGATTCACGCCGCGATCGTCGACTTGCGGCGCTACCAGCCGGTGATCGGCATCACCGCCGGCCCGATCGGCTGCTATGGCGGCATGTCGATCTCGGCGGGTTTGTGCAGCTACCTGATCGGCACGCGCGAAGCGCGCCTCGGACTCAACGGACCGGCCGTCATCGAGCAGGAAGCTGGCATCGCGGAATACGATTCACGCGACCGTCCGATGATCTGGAGCTTCACCGGCTGCGAACAGCGCTATCGCACCGGACTGGTCGACGTGTACGCAGCCGACGACGCCGACGCAATCCGCGCGGCCGTCATCGATCTATTTCGCGCGGGACGTCCAGAAGCGTGCCGCAGCGAACGCGTCGCCGGTTTTCTGCGGCGGCTCGACGAAATCGATCCGGGCGTGCAGGCCACCCCGGAACACGTGGCCGCCATCTACGGCAAGGGGTTTCAGTCATGAGCACAAAGGAGCTTTCCGCGCGCGGCGCGGTCTGGCTGGACGCGCTGACCTACAGCGCGCCGTTGCACGTGGGCTATCCGCCTTCGGTGAGGGTTGCGGATGCGCGGCTGGGCGAGCATGCTGCGCGTTATATCGCCGTGGTACCGGACCCGGACAATCCGTTTCCCCGCGTGCGACGCGGCGAGGTCGGTCTCGTTGAAGGTTGGCAGATTGCGCGCGCCGTGCGGGAAGTCGTCGAGGCGGACGCCGGGCGCGACGAGAAGCGCGCGCTCGTCGCCATTGTCGATGTCGCGAGCCAGGCGTACGGACGGCGCGAAGAAGCGTACGGGATTCATCAGGCGCTTGCGGGCGCCGCCGATGCCTATGCGAGCGCGCGTCTTGCGGGCCATCCGGTGATCGGCCTGATTGTCGGGCATGCCATGTCCGGCGCGTTTCTCGCGCACGGCTATCAGGCGAACCGGCTGATCGCGCTCGCCGATCCGCAAGTGCTGGTTCACGCGATGGGCAAGGCATCCGCCGCGCGCATCACGCTTCGCTCGGTGGCCGATCTGGAGGCGTTCACCGCGCATGTGCCGCCGATGGCCTACGACATCGACAACTATGCGTCGCTCGGGTTGCTGTGGAAGTTGCTTGGCGTACGCAACGCCGATGCGCCGACCGCGGCGGATCAAGCCGGCGTGGAAAAGGCGTTGCAAGACGCATTCGACGACATCCGCGCCGATCCATCGCGCGGGCTTGCCGGACGGCTTCACAGCCCGCACCGGGCCGCGTCGGTCACGGTACGGCAGAAATTACGGGAGCAATGGCAATGACGCCGCCTTGATTCAGCCGTAATGGCGCCACGTGATGCTTTTTCGCATCCATTCATCAGAAACCAATAGAGCTATGCAGGAGACACAACATGATCATTTACGGAACCGCACTACTTGCGTTCTGCCATCTGGCGGGACTCTTTCTCGGCGATCTGCTCGGGGTCGCCATCGGTGTCAAGACGAATGTGGGCGGCGTCGGCATCGCGATGCTCCTGCTGATTTTCTTGCGCCTCTATCTGCACAAGAAGGGGCTGCTGCCCAAGGAAACCGAAGCGGGCGTGGGCTTCTGGGGCGCGATGTATATCCCCGTGGTGGTCGCCATGGCCGCCAACCAGAACGTCGTTGCGGCGGTCAAGGGCGGGCCGGTGGCGCTGCTGTCGGCATTCGCCGCCGCCGCTGTCTGCGCGTGCTGCATCGCCGTCCTCACCCGCACCGGTCGCGATAGCACGTCGTTCGTGAACGCCCCGCAACTCGAAGAAATCTGAAGCAGGAGTCCATCATGTTGCATATGCTCGAAAAAATATTCGTTCAGAACGGCCTCGTGACTTCGTTCGCGCTGGTGGGTCTGATCATGTGGGTGTCGTCGTTGATTTCGCGCAAACTGACGTTCGGACGCGTGCACGGCTCGGCCATCGCGATCGTGATCGGCCTCGTGCTCGCCTGGCTCGGCGGCGTCTTCACGGGAGGACAGAAAGGTCTCGCCGACCTGCCGCTCTTCACGGGCGTCGGCCTGATGGGCGGTGCGATGCTGCGCGATTTCGCCATCGTCGCCACCGCGTTCGAGGTGCAGGCTAACGAGGCGCGCAAGGCCGGGCTGATCGGTGTCGTGTCTCTGCTGCTCGGCACCTTGTTGCCGTTCATCGTCGGCGCGAGCATCGCTCATGCGTTCGGCTACACCGACGCGGTCAGCATGACGACCATCGGTGCGGGCGCGGTCACCTATATCGTCGGTCCGGTGACGGGCGCCGCGATCGGCGCAAGCTCTGACGTGATTGCGCTCAGCATCGCGACGGGGCTGATCAAGGCAATCATCGTGATGATCGGCACGCCGATCGCGGCCGGCTTCATGGGACTGAAGACGCCCCGCTCCGCGATGATCTTCGGCGGCCTTGCGGGTACGGTGAGCGGCGTGAGCGCCGGCCTCGCCGCGACCGACCGGCGGCTCGTGCCGTACGGCGCGCTGATCGCGACGTTTCACACGGGCATCGGCTGCCTGCTCGGGCCTTCGGTGCTGTTCTTTGCGACGCGGGCATTGATGGGCGCGTGATAACACAGGCAAGCAGAGACTGACGACGGCGGGTGCATCATGAGCGTCCTCTTCACCTTCCCCGGCCAGGGTTCGCAAAAGTGCGGCATGCTGCACGCGCTGCCGGATCACGTCGAAACGGCGCGCACGATTGAAGAGGCGAGCGACACGTTGGGCTACGACGTCCGGTCTCTCGATGAAGCGGATTCGCTGCGCTCCACCGTCGCCGTGCAACTGTGCCTGCTGGTGGCGGGCGTCGCGCAGGCGCGCCTGTTCAGCAGCACTGGCCACGAGCCCGACATGGTCGCGGGCTTGTCGATTGGTGCGTACCCGGCCGCGGTGAGCGTCGGCGCCCTGCGCTTCGCCGACGCCGTCAGGCTCGTCGCGTTGCGCGGCCAGTTGATGGAACGCACGTACCCCGGCGGCTACGGGATGACGGCGATCGTCGGCCTGAAACAACGTTCGCTCGAACCTTTGATCGCCCAGGTCGACAGCGCGGCCATGCCCGTCTTTCTGGCCAACATCAACGCCGAGACGCAGATGGTGGTCGCGGGCAGCGACGGCGCGATGCGCGAACTCGCGACCCTTGCAGTAGAACGTGGCGCGCAACGCTGCGAACGTCTTAACGTGCCCGTGCCGTCGCATTGCGCGCTGCTCGACGAGCCGGCGGCCGCGCTCGCCAAAGCGTTCGAAGAGGTCACGCTGTATGCGCCTCGTGCCGTGTATCTGAGCAGCAGCGCGGCACGCCCGCTCTTCGACGGCCCACTCATCGCGGCCGATCTTGCCGGCAATATGGCGCGTCAGGTGCGCTGGTTCGACACCGTGCGGCTCGCGTGGGAGCGAGGCGCCCGCCTCGCGATCGAGATGCCGCCCGGCAACGTGTTGACCCGCTTGAGCAGCGCGACATTCAACGAAGGCATCGCGGCAAGCTGCGGCGACACCGCGCTGCCGGACCTTCGCATGCTGATCGAGCGCGAGTTGGCGCGCGACTGACGGTCTGAATCTCAGCCGGCGCTTCTCGTGCGCAGACGGCAGACGGCCATCAGCGCGAGCAGATTCGGATCGCGCTCGCGGGCGCGCAGGAAGCTGACGCCGATGGTCTGGCGCATCAGGTATTGCGGCTTGAGCGGAATGAATTGCACCTTGTCGCCGAACACGCCGCGCACCCGGCCCGGCAATAGCGTACAGCCGACCCCGCCGCTCACCAGGTTCATCAGCGAGAAGATGTCACCCACTTTCATCGTCACGTTCGGCGTGAAGTCCGCGACGCGAAACGCGTCCACAAAGCCGTGATAGGTGACGAAACCCTCGCCGAGTGAAACGAACGTCTCGTCGCGGCAGTCACGCAAATCGACCGCTTCAAGTTTCGCGTACGGCGAGTTGGCAGGTGCGGCGAAAAAGATGTCGTCTTCGAAAAGAGGCAGCGCCGCGACTTCGGGTTCGCTCTCCGGCACGGCCATCAGGGCCGCATCGACGGCGCCTTGCTTGAGCTTGTCGAGTAGCTCGGCGTTCGAACCGAGCGCGAGTTCGACCTGAAGCGTCGGCCGCCGCACCTTGAGGTCGACGACGATGCCAGGCACGGTCTTGATGGTCAGCGAGTACAGCGAGCCGATCCTCAGGCGGTCCGACGAGTAGCCGGCGGCATCGCGCGTTGCGCGAATGCCATCGGACATCAGCGCGAGGACCTCCTGAGCGACATCGGCGAGCATTTGCGCCGCTTCCGTCGACTTGAGGTTGCGGCCTTCATGCCGGAACAGCGCACAGCGCACGCCTTGTTCGAGCGAATGCAGCGCCCGGTGCACGCTGACCGTGCTCACGTTCAACGCCTCGGCCGCCTTTGAGAGGTTGCCGGTCTCCATGAACGCGAGCAGAACTTCCAGCTTGCGGAAGGTGATCTCCTCATCGATTCGGTCGCGCATCTGGGGCTATTGAATGGTTGAAATGAGCCATTATCGGCGTATGCCCGCGCGGGACCAATAGCGACAACCCCGCATGGTTCGGGCAGCCGCTGACCAGACGACGAACGTGCCAAAATACGGTCGGCCGACGGCGATTTCCCTCCCGTCGTTTACCCGCCAGGATACTCACATGCCGTGTTACAGATCCTTGGGGACAGAGAGAGGGTTAGCTCGGGCCAAAGCGGCGGCATTCTCCTAAACGAAGCCTCTTTCCACTATGCAGGAACCACTCAAAGCTACCGTCTCGATGTCCGTCGTGCATGGATTCCTCTCCGGTGTCGATCGGGCGACGATGACGCAATTCGCCGAGCGCTCAGGCATCGCGCCCGAGTTGCTGTCGCAGCCCGGCGCGCGCGTCACCCAGGAGCAGTTTTCGACGCTATACCGCTTGCTCGCGATGGAGCTCGATGATGAAATGCCCGGCATCTTCAGCCGTCCGCTGCGCAACGGCTTGCTGAAGTATCTGTGCCTGAGCCTGCTCGACGCAGGCAAGCTCGAAGTCGCCCTCAACCGCTTCGGCCAGTTTTTCCACCTGATTCTCGCCGATTTCCGCCTGCACATTCGGCGCGATGGTCAATTCGGTTATGTCGAGATGGTAGTCGATCCGCACGGGCCGCCCGTGAGTCCGCTGGGCCGGGAATTGATGCTCAAGCTCGTGCACGGCGTGGCATCCTGGCTGATCTGGCAAAAAATCCCACTCGCGGAAGTATCTTTTGATTTCCCGCGACCGGCTCAGGCCGGCGACCATCTCTATCTGTTTCCCGGACCGATCCGCTTCGGCGCAACCGGAACCAGCATCGCCTTCGACGCAGCGTTGCTCGACCTGCCCATCCGGCAACGCAAGTCAGATTTGAATACCTTTCTGGCGCGAGCGCCAGAGGACTGGATCTTCGTCTCCTTTGGCGCGCAGATGATGTGCCATCGCGTCCGGCAGCACGTCGCCGATTCTCTGCCGGAGATCCCGACCATCGAAGACGTCGCGCTCGAACTGCACCATTCCGTGCGCACGCTATGCCGCCGACTGGTTGCGGAGGGCACCAATTTCCAGTCGATCAAGGACGAGGTGCGGCGCGACATCGCGATTCAAAAACTCACGCGCTCTGAGGATGCCATTGCGTCGATCGCCTTCGATGTGGGCTTCGACAGCGCGTCCGCGTTTCATCGCGCGTTCCGGCATTGGACAGGCAGCACGCCCAACGCTTACCGAACGACGGTTTCGCCCAGTCATTCAGAAACGGCCGGGCACGCCGGCGCTATGAAAGCCTCGATCTAGCCGTATTGGTAGACACCGCGGCGTGTTTTCCGTCCGAGTTGCCCTGCGGCCACGTATTCACGCAGCAAAGGCGAAGCGCGGTATTTCGAATCGCGGAAGTCGTTGAAGAGCACGTCGAGCACCGAGAGACAGACGTCCAGTCCGATCAGATCGGCGAGGGCCAGCGGGCCGATCGGATGATTCGCACCGAGCCGCATGCCTGTATCGATCTCTTCCGCCGTGGCCACGCCCTCGGCGAGCACGAAGAAGGCCTCGTTGATCATCGGCACGAGAATCCGGTTGACCACGAAGCCCGGCGAGTTCATCACACCGATGGGCGACTTGTCGAGCCGCACCGTCAGCTCACGAACGGCTTCAGCGGTATCGGCGCTAGTCTGCAAACCACGAATGATTTCCACGAGTGCGAGCAACGGCACCGGATTGAAAAAATGCATGCCGATGAAGCGTGATGGGTCCGCCAGCGTCGCCCCAAGCGCGGTGATTGAAATCGACGACGTGTTGGACGCAATGATCGCATCGGGCCGGACCACGGCTTCGATCTGCCGCAGGATGCGAGTTTTCAATTCGCCATTTTCCGTGGCCGCTTCGATCACGATATCGACGTCGGCGAAACGCTGATAGTCAGTCGAAGTTTCGATGCGAGCGAGCGCATTGTCGCGCGCCGCCACATCGATTTTTCCTTTGGATACGAGTCGTTCGAGACTGCCCTTCAAAGTCGCCATGCCTGCGTCGAGCGCGGCGTCGTGAAGGTCGATCATGATCGCTTTCATGCCGGCCATGGCAATCGTCTGAGCGATACCGTTGCCCATCGTGCCCGCGCCGACAATCCCCACCGTTTCGATTTTCATCACCATTGTTTTACTCCCCGGTGCAATGCACCGCGCTCACTGAAGGTTCTCGAACCCGAGTTCGGTCGGCGGCAAATCTTTCAGGCTTCCGCCGAATTTGCCAATGGCAGTGCGAACGGACCGCTTTGCGCGCGTCCGCATTGCGATTCAATGTTCACATGTTCGGATAGTTCGGACCGCCGCCGCCTTCCGGCGTCACCCACACGATGTTTTGCGTCGGGTCCTTGATATCGCAGGTCTTGCAGTGCACGCAGTTCTGCGCGTTGATCACGAGGCGTTCGCTGCCGTCGTCGTTTTTCACGAACTCGTACACCGCTGCCGGGCAATAGCGTGACTCCGGACCGGCATACGTCTGCCAGTTCACGTTCACCGGCACCGATGGATCTTTAAGCGTCAGGTGAGCCGGCTGGTTTTCCTCGTGATTCGTGTTCGAGATGAACACGGAAGAGAGCCGGTCGAACGTGAGCTTGCCATCCGGCTTCGGATACACGATCGGTTTGCATTGCGACGCGGGCTTGAGCATCTCGTGATCCGAATGCTGGTGATGCAGCGTCCACGGCACATTGCCGCCCAGCAGCTTCTGCTCGATGCCGACCATCAGTGTGCCGAGGTACAGGCCCTTGCTCATCCACTGCTTGAAGTTGCGCGCACGATGCAGTTCGGTGTGCAGCCACGAGGTCTTGAAGCTCTCCGGATACGCGGTGAGTTCGTCGTTCTGACGTCCAGCCTGCACAGCGTCGAAAGCGGCTTCAGCGGCCAGCATGCCGGTCTTGATCGCCGCATGCGAACCCTTGATCCGCGATGCGTTCAGGAAACCCGCATCGTCGCCGACCAGCGCGCCGCCCGGGAACACCAGCTTCGGCAGCGACATCAAACCGCCCGCCGTGATTGCCCGTGCACCGTACGACACACGCTTGCCACCTTCGAGCACGGCGCGAATCGCCGGATGCGTCTTGTAGCGCTGGAATTCCTCGAACGGCGACAGGTACGGGTTCGTATAGCCGAGGCCGACCACAAATCCCACCACCACCTGGTTGTTATCCATGTGATACAGGAACGAGCCGCCGTACGTATCGTTCTCCAGCGGCCAGCCGGCCGTGTGCATGACCAGACCCGGCTTGTGCTTCGACGGATCGATTTCCCACAGTTCCTTGATGCCGATCCCGTAGACCTGCGGATCGGCGCCTTCGCGCAGCTTGAATTTGTCGTTCAGCTGACGGCCGAGGTGACCGCGCGCGCCTTCGCAGAACAGCGTGTACTTCGCGTGCAGCTCCATGCCGAGCTGGAAGTTCTCGGTCGGCTCGCCGTCCTTGCCGATGCCCAGGTTGCCGGTCGCGACACCTTTGACCGAACCGTCATCGTTGTACAGGATCTCAGCCGCCGGAAAGCCCGGGAAAATCTCGACACCCAGCGCCTCAGCCTGCTGACCAAGCCAGCGTGTCACATTCGCGAGGCTGATCACATAGTTGCCGTGATTCTTGAAGTTGTCCGGCAGCGCCCAGGTCGGCACGCTCTTCGAGCCGGTTTCCGTGAGGAACAGGAACTTGTCCTCGGTCACATCCACCGTCAGCGGCGCGCCTTTTTCTTTCCAGTCCGGGATCAGTTCGCTGATCGCGCGCGGATCCATCACCGCGCCCGACAGGATATGAGCCCCGATCTCCGAGCCTTTTTCCAGTACGCACACGCCAATCTCGACGTTTTTCTCAGCAGCCAGCTGCTTCAGGCGGATCGCCGCGGACAGGCCAGCCGGGCCGCCGCCGACGATCACGACGTCGTATTCCATCGACTCGCGTGGACCGTATTCGTCGACCCATCGCGAGGACGGATCGATCTGCCAATTTGCAATGGTCATGACGCCCTATTCGTTAGAACTGATCTTCCGACAAAGCCAGCACACTCTCCCCACCCTTTGCGCTGACAATCGACGCTTCGAGCGCCGACGCCAGCGGCAGCACATGCTCAGCATAGAACTGCGCGGTTGCGATCTTGGCGCCGTAGAACGACGGATCTTCGTCGCGCTTTTGCGCCGCCACCAGCAACGCGCGCGCCATCTGCCAGCCGCCCAGCACAATGCCCGCGAGTTTCAGATACGGCACGCTGCCGGCGAACACCGCGTTCGGATCGCCCTTCGTATTGGCCACGACGAAATCCACCGCCGCGCCCAACGATTGATGACCCTGCGCGAGATACTTCTTCATCGACGCGAACGCCGGGCCCTGCTGCACGCCCAGTGCCTCGATCGTTGCAGCCACCCCGGCGAGCAGCGACTTCGCCACCTTGCCGCCGTCGCGCACCGTCTTGCGGCCGATCAGGTCGTTCGTCTGAATCGCGGTC
>NZ_JAQQDJ010000025.1:0-65478 GCF_046028095.1 Paraburkholderia phytofirmans | reverse complement strand
CACGAACAGCATGTCTTTAATGGGCGCGGAATAACTCATCGCGGGTCTCCTCTCACTATGTTTGAGCAAAACGGGCGCACTGCACGATGGATCGACTCCTGCGCTGACGCCTCAGATGTCGCATCCTAGCGCTCTAAATGGCTTTGCCCAATATCCAAACCCGCCCATCGATTGACAAAATCTGCCACTTTCGAATCGACTTCGGCTTGTAATCGAAAGGAAACAGCTTGCCCTTGGTGCCCCGAGTGAATGACAAGTCCACCTGATCGTCGTTGACGGAGATCGGGGTTGCACGCCTCAGTGCGTATCACTGGCTGGGTTTGGTGATCTGGCTTCCTGCCCGTCCACGCCGCGTGCCTCCGCACGCGCTACGGTGTCGTCTACCGTACGTCAGTATTGGCCGGCGCTGCCGAGGGCCGTTTGTGGAGATCAGCCCTCATGCTGAACACCGGTTCCCTAATCCAGTTCGCAAAGTCTTCGTGCCAGTGGTTCCATTCGTATTCACCTAATTCGAATTCATCGTCGATCTGCTCGGTTCCGTTGTCATCCGAAATGAATGCATAGACGACTCTGGAGCCATCCCAGAAGGCAATCGCATAGTCTGTCAAATCGGCGCTCGTGCCATACGGAATGCGACGAAGCATCGCCGCCAACTGTGTCTTGAACTGTTCCAGGGTAAGGGGCTTCATCGAATACTCCGTTAAAAAGCTTGTGATGGGTTTGACGTAGCGTGGCTCCGTGTCGCCCTATGCCAGGCTACGGCGCGCTGCTCGCACATAGT
The DNA here is from genome assembly GCF_046028095.1 of Paraburkholderia phytofirmans. Classification (GTDB taxonomy): domain Bacteria; phylum Pseudomonadota; class Gammaproteobacteria; order Burkholderiales; family Burkholderiaceae; genus Paraburkholderia; species Paraburkholderia phytofirmans_A. Next base: position 64,697 of record NZ_JAQQDJ010000025.1, on the reverse strand, counting down.
TCGACATGAAGGTGCGCGTGCGGCCGTCCGGAAACTGCACCGCGACCTGCTCGCCGCTCGCCAGCGCAACTTCACCAACCCCGTAGCGTGGCACGCGAACCGGATCGCCGGGCGCCCATCGATGCGGTTCGGGGCATTCAGTGGCGCGCGGTTTTATGGGCGACGATGTGTCGGGAATCAAAGTGTCGGTGTCGAACCGCACGTCGATTTGCGGCGGGTTCACGCAGTTGTCGCACACGCCGCAGCGCTCCATTTGCGGCGTGTCGCCGTAATAATCGAGAATCGCACGCCAGCGACATTGGCCGGTCTGCGCGTAGTCGATCATCTTCTGCAAGGTGTCCTTGTCGTGTGCGCTCATTTGCTCGAATCGCGCGGCGGCTTTTGCCACGAGTTCGCGTGGCGTTTCGGCGGATTGCTCCACTGCCGGCTGCGTGAGTAGCCGGTAGCGGTGCTGCCGGTCACGTCCTGCAATACGCGCGTCCACCAGCATGTTCAATGCAACTTCCAGCTTGGCGCTGCCGACATCGGCCAACACCTGCTTGAGTGCCGTGAGCGTTGCGCCCTTCGCGTTCTGTTTGCAACACGCCGCCAGCGCGTCGTACACGCGCTGTGCGAGTTCGGCGCTCGGATAACGCCCGGCGAGAAAAAACTGCTGAATGCGCCGGTCGCCGAGATCGAACAGCAGCACACAGTCGGCCGGTTCGCCGTCCCGGCCCGCGCGGCCCGTTTCCTGGTAATACGCGTCGAGGCTGCCGGGCATTTGATAGTGGATCACGAAGCGGATATCCGCTTTGTCGATGCCCATACCGAATGCGTTGGTGGCAACCATCAAGCGCGTCGCCCCAGACATGAACTGCTCCTGCGCTTCGTCGCGCACGTTCGTGGCCAGCCGGCCGTGATAACGCGAGACCGATTCGCCCGCCTCGACGAGCCAGCCGTAAATGCGCTCGACATCGGCCACCGTCGCGGCGTAGATAATGCCGGTGCCCGCAAGGGAGCGGGTCAGTTCGCGCAGTTGTTCGCGTTTTGCCTCCATCGCGCGAGTGCCGCCGTCTTTGCCGCCCGCCGTGCTGACCTGCACGACCCGGTAGCGCAGATTCTCACGCAGCGTACCGGTCCGTACGATTCGTGGCTCGCGCAAGCCCAACGAGCGCACGATGTCGTCCAGCACCTCGGCAGTAGCCGTTGCGGTCAGTGCAAGCACCGGCGGACGGCCAATGGCTTTGACCGCGCTTGCAATCTCGAGGAAGGCCGGGCGGAAGTCGTGGCCCCAATGCGAAACGCAATGTGCTTCGTCGACCACCACGAGTCCAATGCGGCGCTCGGCATGGGATCGCAGGATATCGATAAAAGCCGGCTGCGTAAGGCGCTCCGGCGTAACAAATACGATGCCACCCTCTCCGCCGGCGATCCGTTCCAGCGCTTCGCGCTCCGCCCGCCGGCGCAACGTGCTATTTACAACCGTGCAATCGATGCCGGCCGCAGCAAGTTTGTCCGCCTGATCCTTCATGAGCGCGATGAGCGGCGATACGACCAGGGTCATGCCGTCCAGATGCAGCGCGGGCAGCTGATAGCACAGCGATTTGCCGGCGCCGGTCGGCATCGTGGCGAGCGTGTCGCGCCGTTCGAGCACGCTGCGGATGATCTCTTCCTGACCGGCGCGTAACCGGGAGATGCCGAACATTTCGCGCATGGTTCTACGCATGCTTCTAATACGCTGGTCGAGAGTCATGACCGGTTTCGACGGCAAGAGAGCGGGAATGTAGTGCGGACGGTCACTCGCTGCCTCCCGTCTGCGCGGCCGGGTTTTGCGCCGTCTGGCAACCGCACGCGGCTGCTACGCCTGTCATTTTTTTCATGTTGCCTCTTCGAAACGAGGTCGAGCGAGGTGCGTCGGCGACGCAACATCGACCTCTTTTTCGAGTACCACGCAACCGCCGTGCCTCCCCGTCCGGAAGCGAGGCACGGTTCGATGGAAGAGCGCTGGAACATGGGATGCCGTCGGCGCAGAGCTGGCCGTCGGTGTCTCCCGGCAGCGGTCCTGGCCTGTGCGACTGTCAATTCTTGTGGGTTATCCTGACCTGTGCCGCTTCGCGTATCGATATGCGCCGTCTACCCGGACAGTCAGTCGCGACGGCGCAGCCGCAACATGTCCAGCGCCGACAAGGCTTCGACGTCGCTGGTGGTCACGCGCCGCAGATCGCGTGGGTACGTTTCATCTGCGTCTCATTGCACACGCTCGTGGCCAGCCGGACGTGAAAGCGCGAGACCGCGCTCGCTTCACGCCGCTCTCGTTGCCGGGCAACGTGCCTTGGTCGGATCAAAGTCAGCCCATGCGCCCCGTTGCCATAATCCCGAAGCGCGTTCTATGTCCATCGCTTCACACTCTTCCAGCGTTGCAATTATGGTATCCACGTTCGTCTGTTCGGCGTGGATCGCTATTAGCACACCTGACTGGCGGGCATTTTCAAAGTTCTCTAATGATGTTCGCGACTTCTTCCGCGAGGCTCTCGTGTGGGACATGGCTCCCGACAACGAGCCCAGATAACCACCGACCGCTGCCGCGATTGCGATAGTGATCCAGGGCGCGTTGAGCCCGATGCGCATGCCAACGCCGACACACGCGCCGACCAGCACTCCGAGCACAACGCCTTTGCCTGCTCCTTTTGGAGCCTCTTTTGACCCCTCATCGTTCAGCTCATCTCCGCCGATAGGTGTTCGCGCGTGCTGCCCGTGATCTGTTACATAGACAATCGAAATATCTTCTTCTGTCACGCCCTTGGCCTGCAGTTTGACCGATGCGTGTTCCGCTTTTTCGAATGTATTGAACCTGCCTGCGATGATGAGGGACATAGATCTTCCTGGATTGGGTGGGGCGGACAGCAGTTGAACTGGTGTCAACCGGCAATCTACGTGTCGCATGATCCAGGCCCGGGCACACCCAAAGTCCAATCGGATGCCAATCCGTTGTGGGCACGGCCGCTCGCGGCTGCGTGCATTCAGCACGGCCGTCGCGGCGTTTCTTTCACTGTCGCTCTTATGGCGGGCTCCTCCGTGAGGTGTCGGTGACGCGCACGCGGAACCGGCCCGTCTCCCGCAACGAGAGCCGGGCCGCGACCCCGATCAGAAATCGATCTGCGCGGACAGCAGCACGGTGCGCGGCGCGGCGTTCGTCACGTACGTGCCCTGTTGCATCCAGTAGCGGCTGCCGAACAGGTTCTCGATGTTCGCGCGGAACACCACGTCTTTGGTGGCGACACGCGTGCTGTAGCGCAGACCCACGTCATAACGCGTCCACGCCGGCAAGCGCAGTGCGTTGCTCGAATCGTAGTACTGCGCGCCGGTGTGAATGATCCGGCCGTTCACGCTCAATCCTTGCAGCCAGGGCAGATCGTAGTCCGCGCCCAGGTTGAAGGCGAACTTCGGCACGCCGCCCGGCGCATTGCCGTCCTGCGTGCCGCCCGCCGTGCCCGACACCTTCGGATCGTAGAACGTTGCGCTCGCCATCAGACGCAGACTGCGGAACACTTCACCATAAGCAGCCAGTTCCAGTCCGCGGATACGTGTCTTGCCGTTGTAGCCGTAAAGGTTCGTCACCGGATCGGTCACGGCATTCGGCTGCGCGATCTGGAACACCGAAACCGACGTCAGCACGCGCCCCCAGTCCGCCTTCACGCCCGCTTCGTACTGATTCGACTTGTACGGTGCGAACGCCTGACCCGCGTTCGCGGTGCCGGCCGGTGCCGTGCCGCCGTTCGACAGACCCGAGGTGAAATTGCCGTACACCGAAATATTCGACAGCGGCTTCACGACGATGCCCGCGAGCGGCGTGATCGCCTGCTGGTCGATCGAGCTTTGCTGCGCGCCGGAGGTCGGATCGTAGTTGTCCTGGCCGATCGTCTGGCGACGCAGGCCGCCGGTAATCAGCAGACGGTCGTTGAAGAACGACATCGTGTCGATGATCTGCTGGCTGTTCAGGCGCGTCTGGCTGCTGCGCTGCATGTCGCCGCGCGGCGTATCGACGGGTGCGAGCGGCGTCGGCGCATACAGGTTCGACGCGACGGCCGTGGAGCCCAGCGCGTAGAAGTAGCCGATTTCCTGATTCAGGCTCGTCACGCCGGTAACCAGCGTGTGCTTCACGCCGAAGGTGTCGAAGTGAAAGCGCAGACCCGCGTCGACGGTCTTGGTACGCGTGTACTGGTCGTAGTAGCCGTTGTACACGTTGAACGCGCCCGCCGAGGTCATATCGCTCGCGTACGGGAAGTTCTGCGCCGAGGTGCCGTAGTGCTCGCCCGCCGCACCATACACCGTCACGTACTGGTTGATGTCGTATTCGGCGCGTGTCATGACGGCCGAATCGCGCAGCTTCAGCTTCGAGCCAGGATAGAGATTGCTGTAGCCCGACGGCGCGGCCGGTACGGAAGTCGCGCTGCCTAAGCCGATCTGCGAGCGGAATTCGTCCGTGTTCTCGGAGACGTTATACGCGTCGAACGACCAGCGCAGTTTCTTGCCGCGGTAGTCGAGGCCGATCGCGCTGTCGCCCTGCAACTGATTGCCGTGCGCGATGCTGGTCTGGCCGTCCTTGATCTGGCCGTTGAAGCGGATACCCCACTGGCCTTCGTCGCCGAAACGGCGGCCGACATCGGCCTCCACGCCGAACTGTCCTCGCGATTGATACAAGGCCGTGACACGCGTGAGCGGCGTGTCGTCGGCGCGCTTGGTGACGATGTTGATCGCGCCGCCCACGCTGCCGCCGGGTCCCATTCCGTACATCAGCGAGCCCGGACCTTGCAGCACTTCCACGCGTTCGAGCAGGTTCACCGGCACGCGCGCCGCCGACACCATGCCGTACAGGCCGTTGAGCGCGACGTCGGTGGGCTGCACGTCGAAACCTCGAATCTGGAACACATCGCCGAAGCCGCCGCTGCTCTGCTCCGTGCGTACCGAGGCGTTGTTCACCACGAGGTCGCCGATGGTGCGCGCCTGGGTGTCCTCGATCATCTGCTCCGTGTAGTTGGTCGTGCTGAAAGGCTGGTTCATCACGTTCGACGTCCCGAGCACACCGATGCTGCCACCGCGCGCGACCTGTCCGCCCGCGTAAGCGGCCGGCAAGTCACCGGCTTGCGCCGTGCCGCTGACCATGACCGCCGGGAGCGCAGTCGCTTGCGCCGCGGTATCGGCCGTCGCCGGGGCGCTTTGTGCGTATGCGCTCGCCTGCATGGCGGCCGCGGCGACCAGTGCCACGAAAAGGCGTTCGGCTGCGCACGACATCGCGGTGCGCCGGCTGGCTCGTTGTTGTGTGTTCTGTTGCGACATCAGACTCTGACTTCCCCGGTTGAAATATGTGATGACCCAAATCGCGAATGCGAATCATTTGCAATTGTATGGCGAGTAATTAAGCGAACGCCACAAAATTCGTTTCTGTTAATCGGGAATCGTTGTAGCGATGCGACGCCAGAACGTGCGCAATCACGCAGCCATGCGCGCACGTGGAAACGCCGTCGCCTGGCGAGGTCAGCCTCTACGATTGGATCGGCCGTGGGGGAACCCGGACGAGTTGCAGCCGCCGCCCTTGATTGACGGAGGACCGAGTCAGATGCGGTTGAGACTTCTGTCCGTCTATGCGGCCACCCTTGTTTATACCGAAGGCCCGCAGCCCTCTGTCGAGGCAGCATGGCAGGAAGTTCTGGCGCTTGCCGAATCGGCCAATGATCATGGACTGCAGCTGCGTGCTATCTGGGGTGAACCGGCGAAGTCGCGCGCTGTGTGGCGAAATTCGGCCGGCCGTCGGGGCGTGTCGCCAAGGCGGCACTGGCGCAGCGGGCCGATGATGATGATCTGGATCGCTGCCTCAGCGGCTGTCGACAATTAAGGCTTCGACGGCATCGTCGTGACTGACAGGTAGTCGTGGAGATTTCTGCACCGTCAGCCGCAAGGTGACGGCGCTCGAGGAACGCCTTGGCGTGACGCTCCTGCGACGCACAACCCGAGGGCTATCACATCACCAGCAATGGCCCGAACTCACTCTAGCCGCACCGTTCCGCCCCGCTCATCATTCATCAACTCCCCAGCCACCTCTCTCAGGCACGCACTGAATAACTTCGCTGCGGGCAAGCTCGAATCGTCCCGCCAGTAAGCCACGATTTCACCCAGCGGCTCCAGCGGCGGCAACGGGAGCACCCGCATGCTGCCGCGCATTGCGTGAGGTTTCGCTATGGACATCGGCAAGATCGAAACAAAATCGCCGCTGCGTATCAAGGCAATATTCAACGCCAACGCGCTCGATTCGACCGCGCCGTTGCCCACTGCAATATTGTTCCCGGCAAGCGTCTCGATCAGAGTTGCATACGCCGGTGACCCGTGCATCGGGGTGATCCAGCGAGCCGCGCCTAAATCAGCCCACGTCACCTGGCGCCCGAGATCTCCTAACGGGTGATGCGCGCCGACCACGAATACAAACGGCTCGCGATGGACCACCTCCTGTCGCAAGGTCTTTTGCGTGGTCGCAATCCGGTTGCGGCCAAGAGCGATGTCGAGGTCGCCGTCGTCCAGCATCTTGATCAACCGGTCGAGCGTGGCTTCCGCGAACGAAAGCGACGCCGACGGCGCGCGCCGCATGAACAGTTGCACTGAGTTAGTGACCAGCGGCTCGGGGATCGTCACCACCGCGCCGACCCGGACATGGCCGCCGGTGCCGGACGCAAGCGCGCTGACATCTCGGCGCGCGAGTTCGATATGGCGCAAGACTTCGCGCCCGCACGCCACGATCACCTGGCCGATCCCGGTCAACTCCAGCGCATTACCGACTCGGTTCACCACCTGCACGCCGAGCGCCTCCTCGATTTCCCCGATCTGCTTCGAGATGGCCGGCTGGGTCACATGAAACGCCGCCGCGACGCGCGTGACCTGACCAAGCTCCGCAAGGCTTACGAGGATGCGCAGATGCGGCAGCTTGAGCCCGCTGCGAAAGAAACGTTCGATCGGATCGCTGTTTTGCATGACAAGGGTTTTCCCCGAAAATACGGTTTGGCATAACTATATGGTTATAACTGTCTCCGAAATCGTGATTTGCGGCAATACCTGCAACACGACTACCCTTTCGACACTGCCGCCAGAAGGCAACGGTCCCGTCGATCTAAAACGAGGACCCCACACAAATGATGAGACCGCGTGCCGAGCACGCGCACTGGAGACAGACCATGAGCGTCCCTTCCTTCGGACCCGAGCCGGGCCTTCCATCGGCCGATCCTCACAACGCCCTGCTCTACGCGAAACTGACGCGGCGGATCGTGCCGTTTTTGTTTCTCGCATTCGTGGTTGCGTACATCGACCGCGTGAACGTTAGCTTCGCCAAGCTGCAAATGCTGAGCGACCTTTCGCTGAGCGAAACGGTGTACGGCGCGGGAGCGGGCATTTTCTTCGTCGGCTATTTCTTCTTCGAGGTGCCGAGCAACCTGATCCTCAATCGCGTCGGCGCGCGCCGCTGGATTGCGCGAATCATGGTCACGTGGGCACTCGTGTCGGGCCTGACGATGTTCGTCAACGGTCCGACATCGTTCTACGTCATGCGCTTTCTGCTCGGCGTCGCCGAAGCGGGATTTTTTCCGGGCATTTTGCTGTACCTGTCCAACTGGTTTCCTTCGACACGGCGTTCGCAGATCATCGCGCTGTTCATGACCGCGATTCCGGTGTCCGGCGCGATCGGCGGTCCGTTGTCGGGCTGGCTGATGGCGCATTTCGCGGGCACCTACGGTCTTGCCGGATGGCGCTGGCTGTTTCTGGTCGAGGGGATCGGCTCGCTGGCGGTCGGCATTGCGGCGTTCTTCGTATTGCACGACCGGATCGATAACGTGCGCTGGCTGAACGCCGACGAAAAATCGCGCCTTGCCGCCGACCTCGCCCGCGACGCCATCACGCGCACCGAAACCTCGGCGCGCGGCGCTTTTGCCAGCAAGCGCGTGTGGCTGCTCGGGCTGCTGTACTTCTGCATCGCAATGGGCAACTACGGCCTCGCGTTCTGGGTGCCGACCATCATCAAGGCAAGCGGCGTTGCCAGCCTGGGCAACATCGGCTGGCTGTCGGCGGTGCCCTCGCTGATCAGCGTGGTCGCGATGGTGCTGATCGCGCGCCACGCTGACCGCCACGACGAACGCCGCGTGCATGTCGCGGTCTGCTGCGCGATCGGCGCGCTCGGTTTGCTTGCTTCAGTGCTGTTTGCGTCGAACGTCGCGGTGTCGATCGCCGCACTGGTCGTCGCGGCTATCGGCATCAATTCGATCGCGCCGGTGTTCTGGGGAATTCCGACCGCCCTGCTCGGCGGTGCCGGCGCGGCGGCAGGGATCGCCGTGATCAATTGCACCGGCAACCTGGCCGGCTTCGTGAGTCCGTTCATCGTCGGGCGTCTGTCCGATCTGAGCGGCGGCAAGCTGTTGCCGGGAATGCTCGCTATCGCCGTGGCGTTGTTGATCGGCGCGGCGATCGTGCTGCGCATGCCACTCAAGCGCGCTGCTTCCGCTGCTTCGGCGAGCGCGCCTAATTCCAGCATTCCACAGAGGACTTGAATATGACGCAATCGAGCAGCCCCGTCTGCGTGGTGACGGGATCGGCTTCGGGTATCGGCGCGGCGACCGCGCTGCGCTTCGCGCAAGCGGGCTGGTCGGTGGCCATAGGCAACTTCGACGACAGCACGCGCGAAGCAGCGCTGGCCGTCGAAGCGGCCTGCCGCGACGCCGGCGCGTCTACGCTGATATTCGACGCGGATGTCGGCGACGATGCGCACTGCCGCCGCGCGATGGATACCGTGGCGAGCCGCTGGCAACGTGTCGACGCGCTGATCAATTGCGCCGGCACGACCCGCGTGATTGCGCACAACGCGTTCGACGAGATCGACGCTGTCGAGTTCGAGCGCGTGTACCGCGTGAACCTGATCGGGCTGTATCAGATGACCCGCGCGGCCGTGCCGTTGCTGCGCGAATCGGCCGGTCTATCGACGGTGAAACGCAGTACCAGCGTGGTCAACATTTCGTCGCTGGCGGGTCTGAACGGCACCGGGTCGTCGATCGCGTATGCGGCGTCGAAAGGCGCGGTGAATACGCTGACGCTGTCGCTTGCGCGCAGTCTCGCGCCGCATGTCCGCGTCAACGCGATCGCGCCCGGCATGGTCGACGACGGGCTGTTGCTGCGCGTGCTCGACCCGCAAGCCTATGACGGCGTGCTAGCCAGAATGACCGAACAGGCGCCGCTCAAACGGGTGTCGATGCCCGCCGAAATCGCGGACCTGGCCTGGTTTCTCGCGACGCAGGCGCCCGCCATGACCGGCCAGGTGATCGCCGCGGAAAACGGCTTGCTGCTGAACGGCGGTTGAGTGAAGTCGAGCGGCAACGGACGGCAGTTGGCGGCGCGCGCAGTTGAACGAACCATCGGCTGAGCACTGCACGAGTTTCAATAGAAAACGGACTTTTCCACATGACCAATCTGCACAAACATCGCTCGCGCAGGGTGACCGACGGCGTCACGCGGGCGCCGCATCGCGCGTTCCTGCGCGCGACCGGTCTCGACGACGAATCCATGCAAAAGCCGTTCGTCGCGATCGTCGATACGTTCGGCGAGAACACCCCGTGTTCGATGTCGCTGAACCAGGTCTCCGACAACGTGCGCCTCGGCATTGCAGCGGGCGGTGGCGTGCCGATCCGCGGCTCGGCGATCTCGGTGTCGGACGGCACGTCGATGAATCACTCCGGCATGAGGATGAGCCTCGTGTCGCGCGAAGTGGTTGCGGACAGCGTCGAGCTTTTCGTGCGTGCGCATAACTACGACGCACTGATCGGCGTCGCCGGTTGCGACAAGACCTTGCCCGGCATCCTGATGGGCATGGTGCGCGTCAACGTGCCCGGCGTGTTCCTGTTCGGCGGCGCAATGCTGCCCGGCGTCGCACCCGGCCAGTTGCCCGGCGGCGCCGGCACCGGCCTGCAACGCCAGTCGACGATTCTCACCACAATCGAAGCGGTCGGCACCACGCAGCGCGGCGACATGAGCCGTGCGCAACTCGACGCCATCGAAAAACAATGCACGCCGACGGCCGGATCGTGTCCCGGCCAGTTCACCGCGAATACGATGGCGATGGTCGCGGAAACGCTTGGCCTCGCGCCGCTGGGCTCCGCGATGGTACCCGCCGTCTACAGCGAACGGATTGCGATTGCGCGCCGCGCCGGGGAGACAGTCATGCGTATCCTGACGCAAGGCGGCCCCTTGCCGCGCGATCTCGTCACCATGGAAAGTCTGGAGAACGCCTGCGCGGCGGTGGCGGCAACCGGCGGTTCGACCAATGCCGCGCTGCACATTCCGGCCATCGCGAACGAGGCCGGCATCCGCTTCACGCTGGACGACGTGCAACGCGTGTTCGCGAAGATTCCGCTGATCGGCGATCTGCAACCAGGCGGCCGCTATCTCGCGCAGGATCTGCATCACGCGGGCGGCGTGCCAGCCGTGTTGAACGCGTTGCTGGCAGGCGGCTTCCTGCATGGCGACGTGCCCGCGCTCGGCGGCGGCACGCTCGCCGAAGCATTGAGCGCGTTCAGCGGACCGGACGGCAATGTCGTGCGTCCGTGCGACGACCCGCTCGGCGAAAACGGCGGACTCGTGATCCTGCGTGGCAACCTCGCGCCGGACGGCGCATGTCTGAAAATCGCCGGGCTCAAATCGCTTTCGTTCACGGGCGCGGTGCGTGTATTCGAATGCGAAGAAGACTGCATGGCGGTTGTCGCGGCGCGCGACTACCGCGAAGGCGACGTGCTCGTGATCCGTAACGAAGGGCCGAAAGGCGGTCCCGGTATGCGCGAAATGCTGAGCGTGACGGCAGCGATCTACGGTCAGGGCATGGGCGAGAAAGTGGCGTTGTTGACCGACGGTCGGTTTTCGGGCGCGACACGTGGCATGTGCATCGGCTATGTCGGCCCGGAAGCGGCGGCGGGTGGCCCGATCGGCCTGTTGCGCAATGGCGACCGTGTGCATATCGACGCGCGCGCAGGCATTCTACGCGTCGACCTGTCCGACGACGAACTCGCCCGCCGCCGCGCCGACGCGCCCGCGCGCGCGCCGCGCCGGCTCGCGGGGGTGCTCGAAAAATACGAAGCGTTGGTGCGGCCCGCCCATCTCGGCGCGGTGACGCATTCGGGCAACGTCGAATGGCCATACGACGAGCCCACACCCGGCGACGACGGAGCCGCCGCATGACCAGTGCCCGCCTCGGTTTTTGCGGGCTCGGCAAGATGGGCTGGCCGATGGCGCAGCGTCTCGCCGACGCGGGTCATGCGCTGCGAGTGTGGAATCGTTCGAACGAAAAGGCTGCGGCATTGCAGGCGTCGGCGACGAATTGCGTGGCATGCGAGTCGCCGGCTCAGGTCGCGGCGGGCGCCGACATCGTGATGCTATGTCTCGCGGACGCGGCGGCGGTCGAGGCAGTGGCGTTCGGCGTCGACGGACTCGCGAGCCGCGCGCATCGCGGCGCCACGCTGGTCGATCATTCGACGCTCGCGCCGTCGCAGACCCGCGCCTTCGCACGGCGCTGGCACGAACAGACCGGCGGCGAATGGATCGACGCGCCGGTGTCGGGCGGCACGTCCGGCGCTGCGGCAGGCACGCTGGCGATCATGGCGGGCGGCGACGCCGCGCTGATCGAGACGTTGACGCCGATCCTTCGTGGTTTCGCCGCGCGCGTCACGCGCATGGGCGGCAGCGGCGCGGGGCAAGCCACGAAGCTGGCGAATCAGACCATCGTGATGACGACCATCGCGGCGCTCGCCGAAGCGACCCGGCTCGCCCGCCATGCCGGCATCGACACGGCGCGGATTCCCGCCGCGCTCGCCGGCGGCTGGGCCGATTCGGTCCTGCTGCAAACGTTGATGCCGCGCATGATCGCGCCACCTGTGCAGGCCTCCGGCACGATCCGCACGATGCTGAAAGACCTCGATGCCGTCGAGTCGCTGGCGCGCGAGAGCGATACGACGCTGCCGGTCGCAGCGTTGGTGCGGCGCTGGCTGACGCAGGCGGTCGAGCAAGGTCTCGGCGACGCCGATATTTCGCAGATCGCGACGGTCGAATTGCAAACGGCCGCGCCCGAATGACAGAGCGGGTTTCTGGTTTCTAGCGAACACCGGCCGTCGCTGCATGGCAGACGCGCCGGATCTATAGATAAGCCATGCATCTGGAGACACGATGCAGAACCTCGAAGCGGTCAACGTACGCAGTGCCTCGTTCAACCGCCTGACGGCGGGTCAGTGGCGGCTCATCATTCTCGCGAGTCTCGGCGGCGCGCTGGAGTTCTACGACTTCGTCGTCTATGGTGTGTTCGCGCAATTCATCGGCCGCGCGTTCTTTTCGATGCTCGATCCGATGATGGCGTTGCTGCTGTCTTTCGCGGTGTTCGCGATCGGCTATCTATCGCGGCCCGTCGGCGGCGCGGTGCTCAGCTGGTTCGGCGACCGCTTCGGGCGACGGCGCGTGTTCATTGTCTCGGTGATCATCGTGTCGCTGTCGACCATCGGCATGGGGCTCGTGCCGACCTACGCGAGCTGGGGCATCGCCGCAACCTTCACGATGATCCTGCTGCGGCTCGTGCAGGGATTCTGTCTTGGCGGCGAACTGCCCGGGTCGATTACCTACGTGGTCGAAACCGTACCGCGGCGCGCGGGCTTCGTCTGCGGGATCGTGTTCTTCTGCGTCAACTCTGGCGTGTTGCTCGCGGCGGCCGTCAACCTGGGCGTGCATGCCGTCCTGACGCCGGACGACGTCGCGGCTTACGGCTGGCGCTTCGCGTTCATCTTCGGTGGCGTGATCGGCCTGCTCGGTTTCTGGCTGCGCCGCAAGCTCGAAGAAACGCCGGAATTCGCGCATATGAAGCAGTTCGCCTCGAAGCACCCGTTTGCCGAACTGCTGCGCGAGCACTGGCGGCCCGTGCTGCTGGGCATTCTGACGACGTGCGCGACGGCCGGCTACAACGGCCTGCTGTTCGCGCACATGCCCGCGTATCTGGACAAGGTGCTGCACTACGATCCGCATCAGGTCGCCCTCGGGCAGAACGTGGCGCTGGCGACTGCGTCGATCGGCATTCTGATTGTCGGGCGAATCGGCGACAGCATGCCGCGCCGCCATCTGATGCGCGCAGGCGCTCTGCTGCTGATCATCCTGACGATGCCGTTCTATCACGCGGCAGTCAGTCACCAGATGGATCTGATCGCGCTGATGCTGCTCGGCGGATTGGGCGCGGCGCTCATCAACGGTACCTTTGCCTGCATCATCGCGGATATGTTTCCTACGCGTGTGCGCTTTAGCGGCGTCGCGCTCGCATTCAATCTGAGCTTCACCCTCTTTAGCGGCACTGCACCGTTGATCGGCACATGGCTGATCAGTCGCACAGGCGATCTCGCTGCGCCAGGTTATTTCATGGTCGCGTGTGCCTTGCTCACTTTCATCGCGACATTCGGGCTGAAGGCGCTGAGTGGAAAAATCGTGGCGCCGACCGCCCCGGCGACAGCGTTGAACGGCGGATGATCCATTGAGCGCGCCGGGTTCACCGGCGCTCGATCCCGGCAGGGCTTGGAGAAGCGACGATGCTAATTGCGGTCGAACCTCCCATCAGAAAGCATACAACTCGTGCCGAAATCGTGGTGAGCGAAACGTACGGACCGCTCGACAGAAAGATGCTGCGCAACCGCGCCCGAAGGCGTCCCAAGCATCAGCCGGTGCGCTCCATTCCATGTCAGGAGGCAATTGTGGACTCACTAACGACCCACTACCGCCGGTCGCGCTGTCACGAGTTCAAAGGCAGATAACGGAGCGGTCCGATCATCCACGCCGGTTTCTCAGAGACGGCAGTTCTTGAGGTTTGTTCGACGCCTGCCCATAGCCGCAGGCTCGTGGGCGCGCGACGGCGCGTGCGGGCAGGCGTTGAATAAACCTCAAGAGTTGCGGCCGTTCGTTATCACGTTGAGCATGCCGTTGATGGTCTGCTACCGCCTTCGAACCGGCCATTGCAAACTCTAGCGCTCGGGCAACTGCATTGAGCCGTATCGTCGACTGCAGGACGCCGCCGCCGGCAATATTGGCATTGCCCGAGCCACTTGGGGAAACGCGACCATGGCGTCGCCAGTCCCTGCAATAAAAGCCAGCAAACAGAAAGATTGCAACGGATATCCGCCGCTTCGGCGACACTGCATCTGCTAAATGCCACCGTCTCCGCACATGGCGATCACCTGACGGTCGGGACACGCCTTTTGTAGTCCCAATGCACTCGGGAGGGCTGTCGCCATGGTGCCATGTAGAAGGCTACCGAAGATCTGACGTTTGCCGTTGACCTCGAGCAGGCGAATTGCCCACACCACCGGCGTGCCATCGTCCGCGCAAAATAGTGCATCGTCGGCGGCGTATTGGTTGATCACCGACGCCAGATATGAGCCGGGGATGGTGTCGTTATGTCCGGGTACGAGATGCTTTTTTGCTGATGCCATGGTCTCGGCGTATCGCTTGACGTATTTCTCCTGGAACGAAGTGTCGTCCTTCTGCTCCAGGTGCGGCAGCAACGTGCAGCGTAGGTTGGATGTCGCCGATTGCACCCAGGGTGACACGGACATGAACAACCGGCTCCACAAACTGATCGTCGAAGGCTCCGGCAATGCAGCGTTAATGCGCGCAATCGAGATGAACAACCGCCTGCCTTTTGCCGCGGCGAGTGCGATGCTGCCCATGCAGTCGGCAATTGGAGAGGGACGCCAATGGCTCTTCATTGCGCATCAGCAGCACCACAGCCTCGTGCATGCAATGGAGCATGGTGAGGGCGCACGCGCCCAGGCACTCGCTACCGAGCATGTGCAGATTGCGCAGCGGAATCTGACGTATGCCCTCGAACGGCCGGAGGTTTATATGAAGCTCGCGCCGGCCTTGCAACTGGTCGCAGAGGCAGTCCTGTAGCGCTGTCCGGCGAAGTCAGTGAGGCACGTCGCTGCCAATTGACACTCACCGCGAGTGAGCCTGGACACCCGTCCGGGCTGATTTCGATGGTCCGTCACCAGGCTTGGCAAACGCGCCGACCGGCATCGCGCCCCCGGCGCGTTCTTCGACTGCTCGCACCCACCGACGACCACACATAATCGGGTCCTCGTTCGCCGGCCATATTCGCGGCCGGGGCCGAGCATTCCACAGGTATGCCCTTGCAGCGTCCCCAGCCGTTTTTTCCGATTTGAATAGATTCTCCACCCGACCTTTTGCACGCTCGAGGAACACGGCATGGTAAGTCGGCAGGCCGTTGCTGACCATCTGCAAGGAATCGAATACGCACTCATTGCGCTCGCTGACAACCCGCGGCCGGTCATGCACTCACTGATCGATTAGGGAGTGCCATCACGTGGAGAAACTCGATGAGACCGATAGACTTCTCCCATGCGAGGCGGTCGTTCAACATCGCTCTGCCTGACGCGCACTATCGGCGCTCGCGTACGACACGTTCATCGCGCCTGACCGCTGCTCCTGTCCGTCGGCGCCCGCGCCGCGATCTCTCGGAGTCGCGGTCGCGCAACGGCTGAGCCTCAGGGAGCAGCTACACTCGCCGCGCGCCAGCGTAGCGAAGCGAAGCGAAGCGAAGCGCCCTAGAATACCTGCTTGATACCGGCGGTCACACCAAACTGGTTACCGCCCGCAACGGGATTCCCACCCGGGGCACCTGCACTGACCGATATATTGAGTTGGCCACTGTTCTCGACATAGCCGGCGGTCAGGTAAACCGACGTGCGCTTGGAAAGCAGGTAGGTCGCCCGCACTGCCCCGAGCCACGCCTTGTCGTCACTATGGCGGTAGTCCAGGTAGTAGCCTTCGGCTGCCAGATTGACGTCCGGGCGAATGTCGTAGGACACGCCCAGGAAATACTGGTTGCTACGCGGGGTTGCGCTCGCGCCATTTCGTCGTGCGATGACACCGGCACCCACCTTGGTGCTGTCCGCAATAACGTAGCCGCTCAGCACGGCGCGGTCGTCTCTCAGGTTGCTACGCGTAAGACCACCGAAGGCGCCGGGACCACCGCTCAATGAGTCATACACGGCGCTCACGCCCCACCAGCTCGCCTCGTACATTATCATCGCCGACCATTCGCGGCATTCGCGTGTGTCCGCCGGCTTCTGGCCAGGGCAGTTCGTTGCCGACGGGCTCGGCACGGCAACTGCCGTCGCGTCACGGCCAAAGCTATACGTGGCGCCGACGGTCAGGCCTCCAAACTTACCCTTGTAGGAAAGAGAATTGTCAGCGCGAGCATTGGCGGGGTAGCTGTCCATCAAGCCGTACACATTGGGGCCAAGGATGTCCGTATTCAACATCGCCCACAGTAGCATCGTGTACTGTCTGCCAAAGCCGATTTGCCCCCACGTGTTGGACTGAAGACCAACCCACGCCTGACGGCCGAAGAGACGACCGCCCTGATTCAATGCACCCGTGCCCGGAGCGAAACCGGATTCCAGAACAAAGATGGTACTGAGCCCACCGCCCAGATCTTCCGTGCCACGAATACCCCAACGAGACGGCACCGTGCCGGATATGCTCAGCATGCGCGTGACCGTACTGCTTTGCGGCCCAACCTTGTTCAGGAACTCAACGCCCGCATCGACGATGCCGTACAGTGTCACGGACGATTGCGCCCATGCTGCCGGCGCCATCAGTGCCGCCACAGCACTTGCAGCGGCCATTCTCAGATGCAATTTCCTCATTTCGCTATGTCTCATGGTTGTTGAAATCAAAGGACCCCGCCTTGGGAAACCGTCTCACCGAGCCTCGCCAGCGGGTGGCGCCTGCACGACTGATTCGTGAAGGCGAGCGCGAGCACCAGGCGTATTTATCCGCCCGGGAAATTCCAGGTTCCGGTTAGCAGACTGCTAGGAGAATGTCGCTGCTACATCGGTCAGGAAGTCTGATCGTGATAGGCACGAAGCGACCGGCTGGCGACGATCAATTCGTCAAATTCACCGCTGCGAAGAACGATGCCGGAGCATGTGGGCTGCTCGCCGCCATCGTGACCGGCTAAAGAAGCGCGCACGCACTTTACTTGGCACCACGGCCATAAGGCCGAGAATCGCAGCCATAAGAACAGCTGGCCCGATATACCAGCGCTCGCGCTCACGCGCGCGCGCCGACAGCGACGTGGCCACGAAATCTTCGCCGCGCGCCATTTCATTGAAGGCTTGCTGAAACGCGCCCATGCGCCGTACTTCGTCATCTGAAAGCGGCTCGCTCTGCGAGCGTGACTGCCTTTCCAACGTCATGAGCTCCGTTGCCTGCGATTGGCGAAGACGGATTCCCTTCGCAGCCTCCTCATAAATTGCCCGCTCGCTGGGTGTCATGAACGTCTCGGGACCGATACCGCTAGCCCCCTCCAGCACATCAAGCAACGGCTGATCCGCGGCAGGCATCACCATGAGCCAGATCATTGCCGCTGACACGGTGGTCAGAATGGTTACCGATACACCTTGAATAAGGACGCGAAACCGCCTTTTGCGCTCATCCCCAGACACCGAAATAAACGCTCGCAGAACGATCGCGACCGCGAGCGTCCACGCAAATGCAAGGACCATCGCAGCGCCCGCAGGCAGATCGAGTTCAAACGATGCGGCGAGACCGACAACGCTGGCCGCCGCCCCGCCGAGCCAGCCGATTAGAAGCGCGCCGGTGAAGCGGCGCGTGAACAGCGACCCGACAATCGCCGGGATGATCAGGAAGCAGAAGACGAGAAGCACACCGGCCGTCGCCACGGAGCTCGTGACGACTGCGCCGAAAGAAAGATAGAACAGAAAGTCCCAGATCAATGCGCCGCGAGCCTGACCTGCCGCCGCCGCTTCCGTCGCCATTCGCAATGGGCCGCGGGCGAGCCAGTGAAAGACGCCGATCGCTCCATACAGGATCACGAACTTTGGTAGCTCGTCTATCGAAACGGTCAGAATGCTGCCCACCAGTATCTGTTTGACGTGCTCCGCTCCCTGCGGCGAACGGTCGACGACAAGAATAGTCGCTGCGGTGGCGACGACGTACAGGATGCCGATATACGCTTCAGTGTGAACGACCTTCGGCAAGCCTCGGCCGGCGGTGAGCAGCGCAGCTCCGATGGCGGAAAAAAGAAACGTGTAGACAAGACCGGAAGTACTCGTCGGCACGTGTCCGGCCGCGAATGCGATAGTCGCTCCGAGCGCGGACATCTGCGCCAGAGCAAGATCGACGAAAATGACGCCACGTCTCAAGACATGCAGGCCGAAATTGGCGTGGATGGCGACGAACAACACGCTCGCCGCAAACGGCGGCGCAAGTAGCGCGAGAAGGTCGTATGGTGAAATCGTCACTTTCAGCTCACCGTGCGGACGATGCGAGCGCACGCGTGAGCGTGCCGACGTTGTAATCCATCATGCTCAAGTAGTCCACCGCCTGAGCTACGCTGCCCACTGAAGGCGCCAGCGTGACGACGGGTACGCCCGTACGTGCCGAAAGCATTTCGGAATAGCGTCTCGGTTCGTATGCGGTCTGAAGGATGGCTCGCGCGCCGCGTTGGCGTGCCTGCGCCATCAGAACGGTTAAATGTGCGGCGCTTGGTGGGACCCCCTCCTTCGTTTCGATGAACCCGACCATGTCCAGTTGAAAACGGCGTGCGAAATAAGGCCAGCCATTGTGATACGCCAGAACGGCTGTGCCGCGATAGGGCGCCAACTGCTTCGACCACACCGCAAGCCGCTCATGCAGGTTTGCGAGAAAGCGGTTCCGGTTTGCCTCGACGGTGACGCGCGCGTCGGGCGCGAGCCGGATGATGCCTGTCGCTATGTTCGCGGTGATCGTTTCCGCATTGACGGGGTCGAGCCAGTAATGGGGATTAGCCATACCATGCCCGTGACCGTCGTCCGGAACGAGCGGGTTGAGGCCGCCCACTTCCAGCAGCGGTATCCCCGTCGAAGCATCGATCGAGCGCAAACCACCCTGCTGCAACTCGGGCCGTCGCAGCCGATCCGTGAGCCTGTCGATCCAGAAGTCGTAACCCAGACCAACGCGAACGATGAGGTCCGCGCGGGCCAGATTCGCGAAATCGCTCGCCCTTGGCTCGAATGCCTCGGGATCGGTTGTCGGTGGAATAATGGTTTTCACACGGACGAGGTCGCCTCCCACTGCGCTGACGAGGCTTGCAACGTCGCTCGTCGTAGCGACCACCGCTATCTGCGCTGCCGCGGACTGCACATGCATAAAAGAAACCAGCACCCCGATCCTGACGAAGACCGCTGCCAGACGCACCCGGGCGGCAAACTCGCGCATGCTTACTCTCCTGTCCAGTAGCTCTTTTTCATCAGACAGTGCACTTCGCGTTCGGCCGTGGCGGGCGAGCCGAGCCTGCAATCCATAGCAATGCTCGCGAGCGAATAAGCGTCAAGCCGTGACATATGCTTTTCAGTCGTCAGCTTGTCAATCATGGCCAACGATGCCACGTCCATTGCTTTGTTAAGATCCTTGTCGGCGGCGTAGGTGACGAGATAGTCCGAATTGGCTCTGATGGGTAGTACGGGGGCGGACACATTCGTTGCTTTGGGAACCATGCAGTATGTTCCCTTCAGAAGATTGACCACTTCTGAAATGCGGCAGTCCCACGTCGCCAGCATACGGGCTCGCGCTGCCTCGGGTGACAACCTCTCTTGCTCGGCGATAAGTTTGATCGTCTGCTGCTGCAGCAACTCGTATCCAACGTTGAGGTCGCGATCATAGCCAATAGCGATCCAATGCGTCGGCGTCTCGATTCTTGGCCAATCCAGCTTGACACCCTTCAGCACGGATACTTTGAGAGGCAGTTCCTTGAAAGCGGTTTCGAGAGCAGTCAGGTTGACTTCGCCATTGCCTTGCGCGGCATGCGAGTCCCCGGACCATAGCAGGCCGCCATCGACGAACACAGGAAGGTACAGCGTGGTGCCCGACACCATCTCGTTGATATCGAGATTGCCGCCAAAGGGCCCCGGCGGCACGGTGCCAAATCGGCCCGGCTCGGCGCGCGCAACGCTGACGATCCCAGGGAAAGGCCGCAATGGGACAAAGATGTCTGGCGCGAACTGGAACCGCTGCCTGGCCAGATCAAGGTAAAAGTATTTGAGTTGGCCTTGCGGGAACTGCTTCGGAAACGCACCCGCAAAGCCGGGATAATTGAAATTAAGGCCGTAAGACGTCGGTACGATGTGGCCGATTTCAATCTTCAAGGTATCGCCAGGTTTCGCTTCCTCCACATAGACTGGCCCCGTAAGCGAATGCACGCCGCGGCCGGGAGAGTCGATCTGCTCCTGCTTCGCACGAGCCGTCATCTGTTCGATCGTTACATCCGGCACGATCTGCGCGTGACCGTGAATCAGCGTCTCCATGACGACCGTATCGCCCGAGTGAATGCGCAGAACGGGAGCTTGCGCGTTGTCGTACCAACCGAACTGGGTGGTGGCAGGCGTTGCCTCCAACCGTATGACTTCTCCCTTGCCGGAATTCGACGCGAGCGCTTCGCCCGAAGTATTGCCAGCAAAAGCCAGCAGCGCGGCCGACGATATCGCCCATCGCACGGCACGTGTCCGGTAATCCATCATCTGTCTCCGTTATTGGCCTGTTTTCAGCCATATTTATTGCGGCGCATCTTTGACGCTCGCTATATTGTTCTTCGACAACAATTGCTCTACACATTGCCAATCGACAGTATCCGCAGACCGGCAATGTGTGTCTTGCAGATCAGTGATCGAAGGTGGTCAGCCTGGCGTCCTCATTAGCGATGAAAACCACGAGCATGCTCGCCGGTTCAGTCGTACTGGCGTTTTTGCTGATGACGTGATGTTGACCACGACGCTCGAAATGGCCTTCTCCAACGTTGTAGACCTTCGCTTTTTCCCCCTCCTCTCCCGAAAGAATCTTGCCCGAAAGCACGAAGGCGAAGACGTCGGCGTCATGGTGATGCGACTTCGAGGAACCACCAGGCGCGTAGTGCACGACCTGGGCGGTCAGAACCTTGCCCGGGGCCACCGAGAGCTTTTCCGCAAGGATGGCTTCGATCGCCCGTCCGCTGACCGGCGTGGCCGCAGATTGCGACCATGCCGGTGCCGCCGCGAAAACTATCGAGGCTACGACACAGAGAAGTCCGAATTGAGGTACCTTTTTGCAACGAAACGAGAACATGACGATTTTCTTTCCGATGAGACAAATGCGTTGTAGGGTATGAACTGTCGGAGTCGCTGCCGGATACTGCCCGAAAGCAGCTGCGATTCCGGCCACTAGAACGCGACTTACGCAAAGAGTAATTCACGCCTACCCATCAGGCATCGACCAAGAATCGTCAACAAGACCAGACCATCGGTCTCACGATTCGCGCTGGTCCGGTGACGGTGCATGACGAACGTCCGATTTCGATCCACCCGTCGACGCGTCACCGTGCCACATGAAACGATGCACTCAACGCCACCGTGCTGAAGAGCACAGAGAGCCATTGGCCTCCTGGCATTGAAGGCGCGCGAATTAAAGGCGCAAAAGAGGAAGCAGAGCCATGCTCACCGAAACGGGCGTCGACGAGTCCGCGTCATGGCGGCTAAATGTGGTTGGAGAGAGCGTCGGATGAAATATCGGCCTCCAGGGGCACCATTCGTGCGCCCCGGCTCAATCGGTGTTGCGGTGAGACCGGTATGGCGAGCAAGCTTTTTAAATGCCGCGCAGCATCTTTTGCCGCATCCGGGGCGATATTCGTGAACCCCAACAGCAGACCCGGGCCCGTCCTTGCCCGCAAACCCATCGGAGATAACGCGGTTATCGCCATTCCGTGCGCGCGAGCCAGATTTGCCAGAACAACGTCGTCGGAATTTGCGGGCAAGCGCAACAGCACGTGCATGCTTCCCGTGTCTTTCACTTTAAACGAGTTGCCGAGAACATCCGTTAGTGCGTCGACGAGTGCGTCCTTGCGTTCGGCGTACAGGCTCCGCATCCGCGCCAGATGGCGGCCGAAGTGGCCTTGGGTGATGAAATCACACACGACCATCTGATCGAGTAGTGACTGTTGTAAGGGCAGCAACGCGGACGTGCGTTCGAAGTCCGCGGCTAGCGAAGCCGGCACGGCCAGATAGCCCAAACGCAGGCCGGGAAACAGAACATTGCTGAACGAACCGACGTGCAGTACCCGCTCCCCGAAGTCGATGCGCTTGAGCGCTGATACGGGTCTATCCAGGCGACTGACTTCGCTGCCGTAATCATCCTCAATCACCCACGCCCCCGCTTCGGCCGCCCATGACATGAGTTGTGAGCGCCGCCGAATTGAGAGCGCGACCCCAAGCGGGAACTGCGCTGCCGGAGTGACCAGCGCGAGTCGAGCGGCTGGGGCAAGTGCAATTCCCGCCGGCACATTTATCCCTTCGTCATCTACCGGAACCGGAATCAAATGACCGCCGGCGAGTTCGAGTGTGTGACGCGCCGGCGAAAAGCTGGGGTCTTCGACCCAGACCTCGTCCCCCTTGCTTAGCAAGGTGCGCGCGATCAATGCCAATGCCCCGAGGAACCCCGCAGTGATAAAGATCTGATCCTCGCTGCATGGAATGCCGCGGCCGACCACCAGATGGCTCGCGATCGCCTGCCGCAGAGGGCCAAAGCCACCCGTTGCCTGGTACACCATCTTGGAGAGCGGAAGAGATCTTGCGTGGCGGCCAGCCAGCCTTGACCATAGCTTGCGCGGAAATGCATCGAGCGCCGGGAGGCCTATTTGAAACGGACGGGGAAGTTGAGCGGCTTCCGAGGCCAGGCCGGGCATCAATGGTTGCGGTGACCGTGTTGCGGGTGCCGGCGGCAGTCCAATTGGACGCAATTCCACACGCGTGCCCGCGGCGTGTTGACGGTTCAGATACCCTTCGCCGGCGAGGATGCTGTATGCAAGCTCGACGGTTGCGCGAGAAACCGAAAGTTGGGACGCCAAGCTACGGGACGAAGGAAGGCGCGCGCCCGGCGCTAGAGAGCCTGCAGAGATCGCACCTTTGATGCGCTCCGAGATTTGCTGGTGAAGCGGTGTCCCGATGCTCCGGTCCACACAGAGGTCTAGCTTCGGCTCGGCAATGTGTTTGATCATCGAGGGCTCATTCCAGGTGGGTTTCGCCTCATGGAAGACATTCCCCGGGGATCGCGGAGCCACATGCGGGCGGGCGCGTCGGGGCGATCGCTAGCTAGTTAGTTTCCGAATGAGGCTCTCGCGCAATCGAATCGAAAGCGATCCGCCTTTTAGCCAGATGATTTTTTAATAACAGCGCACCGGCTGCGACGAATACTGGGAATGCCAGAACCTGAAGAATCGCCTCGATTCCAAAACCGGCCTGTAGCATGACAGCTCCGGCAAAGGCACCCACGATCCCGCCGATACGCCCGATACCGAGCATCCATGCGACACCCGATGCGCGCCCGTTAGTCGGATAGAAGGCCGCAGCGAGAACCGGCATCGATATCTGAGCGCCAGCCATGCAGCTGCCCGCCAAAAATGTCAATAAACCAACGAACAGCGTATTTCCGACAGACTGCCCGACGCACCAGATAAAGACGCCCGCCAGGACGTAGGTGAATGCCACCACCCGGTGAGCGTTGACACGATCCATCAGCAAACCGCAGACGATTGCCCCCAAACCTCCACCGAGTGGGAACAGCGCCGTGATGAGCGACGCCTGTTGCAAGCTCATTCCGCCGTCTTTCATCAAGGTGGGGAGCCAACTCGTCATCAGGTAATAGACTAATAGCCCCATAAAGTAAGTCACCCACAAAAGCAGGCTTCCGCTTCTAAACCCCTTCGACAGGATCAATGCGACAGGCGAATTCCGGCCCTGGTTCGCAGTTTCACCAATCGTGAAATGCTTCTCCGCCATCGCTTTTCCCGCGATACGGCCCAGCACCATATTGATCTTCTCCGTCGGCCAGGAGTTGACCACCATGAATCGAACCGACTCGGGCAGCCACGCGAACAACACAAGGGCTAGCAGAAAGGGTACGACACCGCCAACGAGGAAAATACTTTGCCATCCGAACGCCGGGATAAGGGCCGCTGCCGCAAGCCCACCGGCGGACGCGCCTAGCGTAAAGCCACAGAACATGATGTTCACCAGAAGTGCCCTGTGCTTTTTCGGCATGTACTCCGACACCATCGTCGTAGCATTCGGCATGGCGGCGCCTAAGCCGATGCCACTTACTAACCGCAAGAACGTCAGTTCCTGAAGGGAACCGGCCTTTGCGCAAGCAAGGGTCAATACGCCGAACACCAGAACTGAGACGGCAAGCACGCGCTTTCTACCAATCTTGTCCGCGAGCGGACCAGAGATCAAGGCTCCCAATACGGATCCAATGAGAGCGGCACTGAGTAGCGGCCCAAGGGCAAACCGTGTTAGCCCCCAGTCCTTCGCGATTGCCGGTGCAATGAATCCGGCGGCTGCCGTATCGAATCCATCGGCGGCCACGATCAGGAAACACAGTCCGAGAATCACCCATTGATAGGCTGAAACCTTTTGGCGGTCTATAAAACTTTCTATATTGAACGTTTTCACTGATGAGTTGGTTAATGACATTGTTTGTCTCCTGATTGCACACGTCCATCCGTGCGCATTGTTTGTATATGCCGCTCCGCTTCAACATGTCAGGGGCGCGAGAATCGATTCCCTCTGGATGAGAAACTAACTCGCCCTATAGTCCAACGCAGATTCAAGCTGGGCTTCCCGTTCGACTATCGATGCGGCGCAAAGCAGACGAATTTCCCGAAAGCCATCCGCAACCAGTTGGACTCCAACCGGTAGTCCATTCGACATCCCAGTCGGAACGCTTATGCCTGGCAGTCCAAGCGCAGCCACAGCAATTAGCGGGCTTTGAGTAGCGACGAGTTCCCGCATGTCATCAACAGTTCCGAGATCCGCCCCCCAGGGTTGAGGCATGCGGCAAGACGCAGGCATCAGCAAAATAGGATATCTGCGCAGGAACTCGTTCCATCTGCGGCGCATCTCGTCACGCCGCGCAATAGCCTTGATGTAGCCGCCCAGGTCGACTGATGGTGCACACGCTGCCATGTTGTGAACCGACTGCATGATCGAGGGGTCACCCGTTTCGTCCACTGCCGCAATCATCCCGTAACGGGATTCCGTCATGACGATCGACTGCCAGATTTCGACGCACTGCTCGATTGCCGGAGGCTGTGCACGCTCCACCACATAGCCCGCAGCAGCAAGGGATGCAGCGGCCTGATGGAGTGCCCTTCTTACTTCGTCGCTCACGAGTGCATTCGGGATTTCGTCGACCAACGCGACCTTTACCGGCATTGCGTCATCGTCGTGCTCCAGGCGCGCGTTCACCCACGTTGAATCGCGCGTGTCCGCCCCGAGCATGCCAAGCAAACCTAAGTGCGCATCCGCAACGGACCTCGCAAGCGGCCCTTGTGCCGACATCGATTGAAGACCATAAAAGCGCTGCGCAGTTGTCGGGTGATAAGCCGGTATACGTCCCGGAGTAGTGCGGAGACCAACCACGCCATTGACGTACGCCGGGTAGCGGACCGATCCGGCAATGTCGGTGCCGTGTGCAACCGCACACATCCCCGTGGCCACCGATACGGCGGCGCCACCGCTTGATCCACCTGATGTGATATCCGTGCTCCACGGATTAAGCGTTCGTCCGTGTAGCGGTCCTTCGGTAAACCATCGGAACGAAAACGGCGGCACGTTCGTGCGACCATTGATGATCGCATCGGCGCGACGAAGATTGGTCACCACAGCGCTGTCGGCCGGTGCGACTCGCCGGGAAAACGCAGGCACGCCATTCGTAGTAGCTTCGCCCGCCACGTCTACGTTGAGTTTGATGGTGATGGGGACGCCACATAGAATGCCTGCCTCATGCGGCGTTCGCCGGCGCAATTCGTCCAGCTGCCGCGCAGCGCCGACCGATTGCTCGCGGTCCTCGTGAACTATCGCATTCAAGCTCGGGTTCACGGACTCAATGCGTTGATGAAAAGCTTGCAACACCTCTACGCATGAAATAGATCCCAGTCGAACCTGCTCTGCAATGTCCGCGGCACCCCAACGCCAAACCTCTGAAGCGAGCGTTTTGAGTGGTGTCTTCTCTCGCGATAGAACATTGTTTCGCATGACGTCATTGTCCCGGATAGATTATTTGCTAGCGCTCT
The DNA here is from genome assembly GCF_046028095.1 of Paraburkholderia phytofirmans. Lineage (GTDB taxonomy): Bacteria > Pseudomonadota > Gammaproteobacteria > Burkholderiales > Burkholderiaceae > Paraburkholderia > Paraburkholderia phytofirmans_A. Next base: position 38,500 of record NZ_JAQQDJ010000025.1, on the reverse strand, counting down.
TTCTGCTGGTTCAGGAGTAGATGCGGACGTCCTGAGCTTGCCGCTGTCGGGCTTTGGATCGGGCTCTTCGATTCCGTCTGGAAATCGGTCGCATCACAAGAAAAGGTGTCTGGATTCTCGCACCACGTAAATAGCCCGACAACCGCGTGACGCAATACAATGTATCGAAAGTTTTGATATCACAGGGAGCCGCGCATGGCATCGATCGATCTGGAATGGATTTCAGTCTTCGACGAGATATATACGACCCTTAGCGTCACTCGCGCAGCAGACAAGCTTGGAATGACGCAAGGTGCTGCAAGTACTGCGCTCAATCGCCTACGTGCTTACTACGGAGATAAACTCTTCATTCGTACGTCGCGTGGCATGCTGCCAACGCCACGCGCCGATGAGTTGCATCCGGTACTGCATCAAGTCAGGGAAAATCTCGAGGCTGCCAAAGCAGGCGCGGCCGCTTTTGATCCGGCCAACGCGCAGCGCGTCTTCAGGTTGTGCATGACCGACCTTGGCGAAATATCGCTACTCCCCAGACTGCTCAACTACCTGCAGTCCAACGCACTGGGAATCCGAATCGAGACAGAGAAAATCAGTTCGGAGTCGGCGCGTCGACTGGAAGATGCCGCAGTGGATCTGGCGGTGGGATATATGCCTCAGCTCGATACAGGCTTCTACACGCAGTCTCTGTTTCAACAGGACTTTCAATGTATCGTTAGCGTTTCCCATCCTCGCATTGGAAGGTGCTTGAGCCAGGCCGCCTTTTGTGAAGAGAGGCATGTCGCGGTATCCGCGCTGGGCACGGGACACATGGCCATGGTTGAAGACGCGCTTGCGTCCGTCGGTGTCACTCGCAACATTACACTGCGTGTGCCGAGCTTTCTGGGGGTTGCTCAGATCGTGGGTGAGACAGAACTCATTGCGACTGTGCCTCGCTACTATGCGCTTGCAATGCAATCGAGGGAACCGATTCGACATATGGATGTTCCATATGATCTACCCCACTACGCGGTACGCCAATACTGGCATGCCCGTTTTCATCGCGACGCGGGCAACGTCTGGTTGAGGAAGACGATTGCGGATCTCATGCCGGGCGCAGTCGCACACCCGCTACCAGGCAACCGGTAAAAGGCAACTTCCCACGAGCACCGGATCGCTCTTCGCGAGAAGTGATCACGGCACATCAGAACAGGGGTTGCCACTTTCTCACACAAGCTCGCCTCGAAGCGATAACGCTCCTGCGTTACTCAGTCAGTACCGCCACAGCCTTGATTTCAACGATATAGCCCGCCGCTCCTCCGAGCATGTGAGCACCTACCGCTGTCCACGCCGGCAAAGGGTCTGTCGTGAGATACCGATCACGAATTTGCATGAAAAGCGGCAAGTCGCGCATGTCGGTATGGAAAGTGGTCAGGTCGACCACGTCGCTCAACGACGCACCTGCGGTGGCCAGCACGTGTTTGAGATTTTCAAAGGCCTGAGCTATCTGGGCCTCGCGATCCTCCACAAGTTGCATGGCTGCACTACGGCCAATCTGGCCAGACACATAAATGGTGTTGCCGACCTTGACCGCGGGGGCATAGCGGATCTTTTCGTACACTGCTTCCATCCCAACAGGGACGATGGCTTTACGTTCGCTCATGAATTATTTCCTCGTTATGCAAACATTCGAACCTCGGCAACTTCAGCCGTTGTCCCCACCTGCGACCGACAATATGGCACCGATGATATAGCCTGCTTCGTCGGACGTCAGGAGCAAAATAGGTGCGATCTACTCGTCGATGCTGCCACAGCGCAAGCTGGTCCAATCCGACCTTGCCGCCAGCGAATGGGTGATCAGTAGCGGTAACCAACATGTCGCGCTCTTCAAACAGCGTTTGCTTGCGAAGCCGCGGCGGGACATGCAAAAACGAACCTAGTGCAATCTCTATGCGGCCCCTTCGATCTGCGTAGTCAATTCGATTCTGATGGCCGGCCATAGCGTGACACTTGCACGCGGTGCAGCGATCGCCATGGCCCGGAAGAATTGTGGCAACACGACCGCGGTCATATAGTCGGTCGCGGCGATACAGAAACTCCGGTCGGAGCTACCAGGGTCGAACTGCTTCGGGCCAGCGCGCGCTCGATCGTGACAAGCGCATCACGCACGAGTGGCGCCATCTCTGGCGCGCGGGCCGTCAGCTCCGTCCCTGTGACTGTTCGTACAAACCGCTCATTATTGAAGAATGCTCACAGTCGTTACAGCGCGTGCCTGACGGCCGACGGACTCAGGTTGATCGCTTCGCTTACGCGAAGCACCTTGCGCTCGCGGAGGATAGCGTCAAAGATCCGTAGCAAATTCAAATCCAGATTAGTCATCATGAACTCCCGTGCGAACGTCATCGACGTCGATAGCAGGTTGCTTCGTTACACGCATTCTCTCTTTTCTGATGTGGACTATCATCGGAGGAAACAGCAACTCTTAAGCGCCTCAGCCAGGCGTACTGCGAGCATGATCGGGAGCAAGAATCCGAAACGCCTCCCCCTCCCAATGCGAGTTCAGGATGACGCTACATAAATTCACTCGCTGAAAGCTCGGATCTTTATGAGCGAGAAAGTCGTCGTTGAAGGTGCCAAACGTACTGGCCGGTCGATGCTTCATACCTTGATAGAACGCGTCGATCATCTTGTTGGCGAAATCGGATTGCCGCGGATATGCGGCGATCACTGCGGCACGTTGCTCGTCTGTGAAGTGCTCAAAGCCGCGCCCCGCCACATCCATCCCCGCGCCGGCCTGTACCAGGGCGATCTCAGGGTGCATGTGCTCCGGGATGCCAGGTGTCGTATGGAGGGCGACAGCGGCCCAAACCTTATTTATGTCGGCTTCAGTGACGTGATGGCTGCGCAGAAAATCGCGCGCGGCGTTTGCGCCGTCCACTTCGAAGCGAAGTTGACTCTCACCATAGATCGACGTCAGACCAATGTCGTGGAACAAAGCCGCGACATACAGCAGTTCCGGATCGAAGACCAAACCCCTTCGCTGCCCAAGGAGAGCGCCCCAAAAGTAGACACGAACAGAGTGGCTGAAAAGCAGTTCGCCTTCGGTGTCGCGAACCAGTTCGGTCGCTTCGCGCGCCAATTTGCTGTCCGGGATCTGGATGTTGGAAGTTCCGTAAATTGACACAGTTGTATCTTCCTTGATCTGGTTCAAGGTCGCCTGTCTCGTGGATGCCGCACGATCGTTTCGGGTGATCGTTATCCTTGGAGCAGGACATGCCTCGAGTTTTAGGAAAAAAGGGCAGGCTTACCAAATCGATTCATATTCCAATTCAAACCGATCCCTACCAGCTTGACTTCAGATCTGAATCGGTTGGCGGTCTTGATACGGAAAGGCTACGCTCCTTTTGAGCCATCAAACAGTACCAAGATCTGAGATTCAGAACGTACCATCAGAATACGACCGCCTTCCCGATTTGCACCGCGCTCGCATTCTATTTTTTGCCATTTACTTCATGGGTTCTGCAAACGTATGCGGTGGACCGGATTGAGGGCATGCATATATAGGCGCAGGCGCTGAATGATCAGGTGCGTGAGCGACGACATCTTCTCCGAGGATCGACACGGACCGCGGGTATGAAGGTAATGCAGAGGATTTTGGCTTAGCGCGGACGGCACAACTTCGGCCGCAGAGGCAGTGTCGCGTTGCTTAGGTGGTCGAGTAAGACCGCGTGCAGCCGCCTTGACGAAAACGTGCTTCACGTGAGCGAGCTCGGGAATGTCAGCCTTCGCTGCCGGATAGCTGCGCAACCGGTCGGTCACGATCTTGCGCGGCACCGGGTTTGAACGCAGCACCCTCCGGAAGAAGCGCTTCGCCGCAGCCTTGTCGCGCCGCTTCTGCACCAACACGTCGAGTTCAGCACCATGCTCGTCGACCGCTCGCCACAACAGATACGGCTCGCCGCGCGAGCGTCACGAACATCTCTTCCAGATGCCATGTGCTGCCCGGCTTGCGCCGCGCTTCTTTCGCGCACTGAGCGAATTTGGCGCAGAACTTGTCGCACCAGCAACGGATCGTTTCGTACGCGACCACCACACCTCGCTCGAGCAACAAATCCTCGACGTCCCGCAGGCTCAGACTGAACCGGAAATACCAGCGAACCGCGCAACTGATGATGACGGCAGGGAAGCGGTGGCCGTGATAAAGCGATCTTGTCTTCTTCCTCGCTTCATTCTAGCGCCACCGCTCCATCAACCTGACAGTGCCCACGGGACCTTGGTTTCCAGCTATTTGCCGTTGCCGTCGTAAAGGGATTTTCGGGTTGGCAGGCCATTCCAAACTACGACTGCCTCAAATCGTGAACGATCCAATCGAGACATGACTGTGCAAGCTCGTCGAGACTCCGTCCGGCAAGCGTCAGCACCTGAAGACGGCGCTGCGTCAGAAGCGGATTGTCGAATGGAATGGCCGTCATTCGATCCACGGCAAGTCGCTTCGCGACAGAAACGTAACCCGACGGCATGATCGCCTCCGGCACCGCCAACTCGAAGCGGTACAGCGCGGCGACATACCGACTCGTCATCAGCGGCGTGATCTCGACGTTCTCGACGTTGCAGGCAATGTCGAACAACTGTCGATTCGTCGTGCCTTTGTCCTGAAGCAGTACCGGATACGAACTGAGATCCTTCAGCGCGATCTTCGCCTTGCCCGCGAGCGGGTGCGTCTCGTGCATCAACGCCATGACCGGCGCGCGCTGCGTGAACTGCACGACGACACCCGGTTCCGGCTTGAAGCTGAATGCGAGCGCGATCGACGCCTCGCCCGACAGAATCATCTGGCTTGCGCGCTCCGAAGGCACGACTTCGAGCTGAATTGCAACATCGGGATGTTGCTGGCAAAACGCGCCCAGTGAGACCGGCAGGAAGTCGAATGCAAAGCCCTCCGTGCAGGCAATCGTGAGCGTGCGCGCGCGACGCCTCTCGTCGCCCTGAATTTCGTCGAAGACGGCCTGCGCGTCGGAAATGGTGCGTTGCGCATGACGCAACAGCAGCCGTCCCGCATGCGATAGGACCATGCCGCGTGCGTGCCGCTCGAACAAAGGCACGCCGATATCGCCCTCCAGCTTGGCAATATGCCGGCTCAGCGCAGACACGGTCAGGCCGAGCTTCTCGGTGGCGGACGTAAGCGAGCCAGCTTGGGCCACGACCGAAAAGTAGTAAAGCGATGGCTCCATCAACTTGCGCATGGCGGTGCTCGGAACGCGGGGAACCGATGAGGTTTGACGTACTCGCAAATGTACCTTGTTTGATTGCGAATACAAAAACACTTCGACGCGGCTAATCTGCACCCTGCCGATCAAAAAGACACGTTACCGATATGTCCCGACAAAGCGCCATCACCCAAGTCCGCTCGCACTTCGACAGCGGTGCCTTCCTCGACACCCTCAGTCGCCGCGTCGCGCTCGCAACGGAAAGTCAGCGCGCCGACGCCGCGTCGCTCCTGCGCCGCTATCTTTCCGAAGAGATCCAGAGCCAACTCGGCTCGCTTGCCTTCACCTGCGAAATAGTGGAAAACCCGGTGTCCGGCATGCCGCCATTTCTCGTTGGAGAGCGCATCGAGTCGCCGGAGTTGCCGACCGTGCTCCTGTACGGGCACGGTGACGTCGTCGGCGGGGACGCGGCCAACTGGAGCCCTGGCCGCTCGCCCTGGCAAGTGAAGGTCGAGGGCGACCGTTGGTACGGACGCGGCATCGCCGACAACAAGGCGCAGCACTCGATCAACCTTGCCGCCCTTGCGGCTGTCTTCGCGGAACGCGGCGAACTGGGTTTCAACGCGAAGATCATCTTTGAGATGGGCGAGGAAGTCGGCTCGCCGGGACTCGACGCCGTTTGCGCGACATTGCGCCGGCGACTGAGCGCCGATGTGTTGATCGCCTCCGACGGCCCGCGCCAGCGAGCCGCTTCGCCGACCGTGTTCCTTGGCTCGCGTGGGGCGCTGCATTTCCGGCTGGCGCTGACCAATGCGTTCGGCGCGCGCCACTCCGGCAACTGGGGCGGCGTGCTCGCCAATCCGGCGACCGTGCTCGCGAATGCGCTCGCGAGTCTTGTCGATGGTCGCGGTCGTATCCGCATCAACGGCCTGTTGCCGCCCGCCATTGCGCCGCAGATACGCGCGCGCGTCGCGCATCTGGAAATCGGCAACGACGAGGGCGATCCGCCTCTGTCGCCGAATTGGGGCGAACCCGGTTTGACTCCCGCGGAGCGCGTCTTCGCGTGGAACACGCTCGAAGTGCTTGCGATGCAATCAGGCAACGTCGCCAACCCTGTCAGCGCGATTCCGCAGTCGGCTGAAGCGGTGTGTCAATTGCGCTTCGTCGTGGGCACGGACTGGAAACGCGCCAAGGAACTGATCGAAGCGCATCTCGCGCGGGAAGGCTTCGATGGCGTCGAAGTCACCATCGAGGCATCGGGCGCGGCAACGCGCCTCGATCCAGATAACCCTTGGGTGGCGTTCACCGAACGGTCCATAGAAACCTCGACCGGCAAACCGGTCACCCTGCTGCCGAACCTCGGTGGCACGATCCCGAATGAATCGTTCGCCCACACGCTCGGACTGCCGACCATCTGGATTCCTCATTCGTATCCCGGCTGCCGTCAACACGCGCCCGACGAGCACGTGCTCGCGCCCGTCATGCGCGAAGCGCTGGAACTGATGACCGGCGTCTTCTGGGATCTCGGCGAGCCCGGCGTGCCCCTCAACCGCTGACCGCTTTCCTCATCCCGACCTTTACCCCTCACCCGGAACACACACCATGGATTCGACTGTCATTGACGATGACGTGCGCCACCCGGACCCGAAGCCCATGCGGCGCCTGATCGTCGCGACGAGCATCGGCAACGCGCTCGAATGGTTCGATTTCGCCGCGTACGGATTCTTCGCCGTCACCTTATCGAAACTGTTCTTTCCCGCGCACGACGAAACCGTCTCCCTGCTCATGACGTTCGGCACCTTCGGCCTGTCGTATGTGTTCCGGCCGCTCGGCGCCCTTCTGCTCGGACGCTATGCGGACCGGCGCGGACGCAAGGCCGCGCTCCTCGCCGCGCTCGCGCTGACGACCGTTGGCACGTTCATTTGCGCCGTCATTCCGACTTATGCGCAGATAGGCCTCGCCGCGCCGATCGGCTTGATGGCGGCGCGCATTCTCATCTCCTTCTCGACTGGCGGCGAGTTCGGCAGCGGTACCGCGCTGATGATCGAGCAGAAGAGCAAGCGCAAGGCGTATCTCGCGAGCTGGCAATTCTCGAGTCAGGGCATGAGCACGGTGCTCGCATCGTGCGCGGGTCTCGCCCTCAGCACGCAATTGTCGCCGGCGCAGATCGAGTCCTGGGGATGGCGCACGCCGTTTCTTTTCGGGCTGCTGGTCGCGCCGGTAGGCCTGTACATCCGCAAGCATATCGACGATACGCTGCCTGGCGCGGCACACGGCTCGGCTCATGCCACGGCACGCAATCAACCCGTGCGCGGGCTGCTCGCGCATTGCAAGGGCCGCATTCTACTGGCCGCGGGCATCATGGCCGTGTCGACGGCCGCGAGCTATCTCATGATCCTTTACATGCCGACGTACGCGGTCAAGCAACTGCATCTGCCGGCATCGACAGGCTTCGCCGCAACGGTCGTCACCGGCGCCATCCTGATGCTGTTCACGCCGATCATGGGCCATCTTGCCGATCGCTACGGGCGCAGCCGCATGATGCTGCTCTCTGCCGTCGCCACGCTCCTCACGATCTATCCATGCTTCGCCTGGCTGCTGTCGAGCCCGTCGTTCTCCGTGCTGATGACGATCATGGTCCTTGCGGGCGTGTTGAAGGCGATCTACTTCGGCCCGCTCGCGGCGGTGTTGTCCTCGCTCTTTCCGACTCACATGCGAAGTACAGGCCTTGGATTCAGCTACAACATCGGCGTGATGGTGTTCGGCGGCTTCACCCCGTGGCTTGTCACCGCGATGATCGGCGCGACGCACAATCCGCTGTCGCCGGCGTTCTACCTGATGGCGTGCGCAGTGTTGAGCCTCGCCTGCATCGCGGTCTATCACTACAAGCTCACCAAGCACATCTGAAACATGAACGATCCTCTGCATGACCTCACGTCCGATTTCAGCGGCTGGCTGATGTATCACTCGGTTGGCGTCTATCCCGGCCACCGCGAAGCGATGAAGCAGGCGCTCGCGGACTTCGCCACGACATGGTGCGCACCCGACGACACACGCTGGGACGCCGCCCTCGCGGCACGCGCAAAACTGTTGTCGGACTGGGCGGCGCTGATCGCCGCGCCGGATGCGAACGTATTCGGCGCACAGAACGTGACCGATGCCTTCGCACGTTATCTCGACGGCCTCGCGAACGACGTTCTGCGCAACCGCACCGTGCTGGTCGCGGCGGACTGCTTCCCGAGCCTGCATTTCCTGCTCTCGGGCCTGGCCGAGCGGCGCGGCTTCACGCTTCGCACCGTGCCGGTACGCGAAGGCGAAGACTACGTGCGCGACGAAGACTTCATCGAAGCCTGGAGCGGCGATGTCGCGCTCGCTCTGGTCACATGGGTGTCCTCGCTGACCTCGAAGCGCGTGAACCTTGCCGCGATGTGCGAGCAGGCACGCCGTCGCGGCAGCTTCGCGGCGCTCGACGTGACGCAGGGCATCGGCATTCTGCCATTCGATCTGAAAGAGACGCCTTTCGACTTCGTGTGCGGGTCGACGCTGAAGTGGCTGTGCGGCGCACCCGGGACCGGCTTGGGCTATATCGCGCCGGACACGCTGCAAAGAGGCGCCAAACCAGCGGTGCGTGGATGGTTCAGCCAGGAAGATCCGTTCAACTGGAACATCGACGCCTTCACGTATGCCTCGGATGCGCGCCGCTTCGATACCGGCACGCCCTCAGTGCTGCCGTTCGTCGCATCGCAGCCGGGCATGACGTGGATGCGCGCCCAGCCCAAGGGCAGCGTGCGTGCGCACAACCTTGAACTGTGTCATGCGCTGATCGCGCTCGCCCACGAAAAAGGTTATCGCCTGCTTTCCCCACGCGCCGACGACGAACGCGGCGCGAGCATCATGGTCGAACCGCCCGCGCATCTCGATGCGGCGAACATTGTCATTCAACTGAAGAGCGCGGGCCTGTTCGTCGATTCGCGCGGCCGGACGCTGCGCTTTTCCCCGGGCGTCTGCTCGACGCAAGCGGGCTTCGCGAGACTGGCGCAATGTCTGCCACGCTGATCACGGCGCGCACCTTCTCGCGGGCGCCGCGGCGCATGGGTATTGCCTGCGTGCTGACAGGGCCGCCGGGCTGCGCGAACCGCTAGCCACCCGCCCTTTCATCACTGAGACGAATTTCCATGACCTCATCCTCTATCAATCGCGCTTCCACCGACGCCATCATCGAAGGCGTGCGCGGCATCGTCATGCCGATGCATTGCACCGATTTGCCCACTACGATGCAGTTCTTCATCGCTAGCCTGGGATTCAGGCTCGACGCGATCTTTCCGGCCGACGCCCCTCGCACCGCCATGCTCTCGCGCGACGGCTTCACGTTGCGACTCGGACTCGACGTGGTCAATGGCATCGACACGCTCCAGGTGCTCTGCGACGACCCCGCGCAAATTCCTGGCGAAACGCGCGAGATCATCGCCCCGAATGGCGTGACGGTGCGTCTCGTGAATGCCAGCCCGCCGATGGTGCTGCCGCCCACGCGTCAACAGTTGGTGTTGTCGCGTATGGACGGCGACGCGCACTGGAGTGTCGGCCGCGCGGGCATGCGCTACCGCGATCTGCTTCCCGAGCGGCATGGCGGCGCGTTCATCGCATCGCACATCCGCATTCTCCAGGGCGGCCCGGTGCCCGATTACGTGCATTTCCACAAGATCCGCTTCCAGACCATTTTCTGCCGCAAGGGCTGGGTGCGCCTCGTCTACGAAGGACAAGGCGAGCCTTTCCTGCTCGAAGCGGGCGACTGCGTGCTGCAGCCGCCGGAGATCCGTCATCGCGTACTGGAAAGTTCGGCGGGCGCGGAAGTCATCGAGCTCGGCAGTCCCGCCGAGCACATCACGATGGCCGATCATGCGATGACGTTGCCCTCGACTGTCTACGACCCCGAGCACGATTTCAACGGTCAACGCTTCGTGCGTCATGTCGCGAAGCAGGCGACGTGGACGCCGTGGAAATCCCCCGGATTCGTGGTGACAGACACGGGAATCGGCGCGGCGACACAGGGCCTCGCCGGCGTGCGCGTGGTTCGTCCGCAAGGCGAAGGACAGGAGGCATCGCGCATGCACGACACCGAGTTCTGCTTTTTCTTCGTGCTAGCAGGCTGTCTCGAAGTCGTTCAGGGCAACCAGACATGGCATCTGCGCGCCGATGACAGCATCGCGATTCCGGGCATGTCGACTTATGCATTCCGCCGTTGCAGCGCGGATCTCGAACTGCTTGAAGTCACGCTGCCGGCCGATTTCTCACTCGTTTAAAGGTCTGGAGAAGCTTCCCATGATCGATCGCCACACTATCGCCTTCGTTTCAGGCGCGAATCGCGGCCTTGGGGCGCAGTTCGTCGCGCGGCTGCTTGCGCGCGGCGCCGGCAAGGTCTACGCCGCATCGCGCGGGGGTCATGTCGAACACGCTGATGCACGCGTGATTCCAGTTACGCTCGACATCACCGATGAAGCGAGCGTGGCGAATGCCGCGCGCGTTGCCGACGACACCACGCTGCTCATCAACAATGCAGGTGTGAACAACCAGTCCGCGTTTTTGTCGCCGCGCGCAGTCGAGCATGCCCGCACCGAGATCGAGGTCAATTTCCTGGGCACGTTGCGCATGGCACGCGCGTTCGCACCGGTTCTGATCGGCCGGCGCGGCGCGATGATCAACGTGTTGTCGATACTTGCGCGCGTCAGTCTGCCGGCAATGGGTTCACTGTGCGCATCGAAAGCGGCTGCGCTACGCCTTACCGAATCACTGCGCGCGGAACTCGCACCGCATGGCGTGAGTGTGCTCGCCGCGTTGCCTGGCGCCATCGACACCGACATGAGCCGTGACTTCGACGGCCCGAAGCTCGATCCCGCCTTTACCGCCGATGCGGTGCTCGACGCCTTGACGGGGGAAACGGGCGAGGTTTATATCGGCGCGATGGCGCAAGGCCTCGCGCATGATCTGGCGCTCGACCGTGCCGCGACGCAGGCGCAAATTCTTTCCTTACCTTAAGGCGGACGGCAACATGGGTTCCTTTATTGACATCGACAGTCACGACGGCCAGCGCTTTCGTGCTTATCACGCGACGCCGGCCCAAGGGTCCGCACCGGGCATCGTGCTGTTGCAGGAAATTTTCGGCATCAACGGCTATATGCGGGAGATGGCGGATCGCTTCGCGGAAGAAGGCTACGTGGTGCTAGTGCCGGATCTGTTCTGGCGTATGAAGCCGGGTGTCGAACTGGGCTACGGCGAAGCCGACTTCCGTGAAGCGCTCGGCTACAACGAAAGACTCGATGTCGATCTCGCGATAAGCGATATCGGCTCGACACTGAAGGCCTTGCGCGCACTGCCGATGCTGGCTGGCAGAGTTGGCGCGATCGGCTACTGTCTCGGCGGCAAACTCGCGATGCTTGCCGCCGCACGACTCGATCTGGATTGCGCCGTGAGCTACTACGGTGTCGGACTCGATGCCTACGTCGACGAAGTTCCGTCGATTCGCTGCCCGATGCTGTTCCACTTCGCCGGCGAGGATGCCCACTGCTCACCGGATGCGCGCGAAACGATGCTTGCAGCGTTCGCCGACCGTCCGCAACTGGATGCCCATGTATATCCGGGCTGCGAGCATGCCTTCGCGACACCGGGGCGCCCACACTTCGACAAGCCCGCGGCAACGATGGCTTACTCGCGCACGGTCGCGCTATTGCGCGGCACGCTGGGGCCGATTCACGACCTGAACATGCTTTGGGAGCGTCACTGCTACTATGAATTCGCGACCCGTGACGTCGATGCCATTATGCCGACGATGGTCGCGCAACCTTATGTCAACCATGTACCGACCATGACCGGCGGTGTCGGTCATGACGAACTGAAGCGCTTCTATCGCTATCACTTCGTGAATTCCAATCCGGAGGACACGCGGCTCATACCCATTTCGCGCACGATCGGCGCGGACCGCATCGTCGACGAATTCGTGTTCTGTGCGACGCACGATCGCGAGATCGACTGGCTGCTGCCGGGCCTTGCGCCGACGGGAAAATACTTTGAGGTGCCGATGCACGGTGATCCCATGCCGCGACATACGTCTCAGCAGAATCAGCATCGCCAAGTTCGACAATGGGTGCCCTTCCTTGCATCTGGGAAACAGGTACCCGTATTTCGCTTTGGGAAGCGCACTACGCACCAAGGCAGTGCCGGATGGTGTCTCACTTGCGACCGCTTCTTCGACCGCGGTAAGACGAGTTGCAGATGGTCAACGTACCGTGCCGGGTTGCTGCCGGTGCGATGGCCCAGCACAGTCTCGGCATCGAGGATGGCCTTGATGCGACCGCGCACGCGACGCGCGGTCTCCGCCTTTCTCGTCCAGATCGGCTGGAGAATCCGCACGATCATCGCAGTATCGATGTCGCGCACCCGGACTTCGCCGATCACCATATGCGTACGTCCTAAGCGTGTTGCCCCACTGCTGGACATGCTTGCGATTGCGCCACTGAGGTTCCTGTACGCGGATAAACGCTTCGGCTGCTCCACGGAAAGTTACATTGGAGTCCGAAGACATATCGAGCAACTGTCTGCGCTGCTGCTCACGCCGCGCAAGGATGGGATCAATCAGGTCTCTAACCATGTCACGGTACCCGGTGGCCAGTTTCCGTGCTTCTCCAAGCGAGACTCGCGAAAGCGGACCGAGGCCCATCTCCCGCACGCGCCCGTCAAGCTTGAAGCGAAATACCCGTGAGCGAGCGCCACTGTCGGCGATCTGCATGTAGAGGCCACCGCCGTCGGCGTAATCGGCCTGGCACAACCTCTTTGGCCACCCGCAGCGCGCTGAGTCGGTGCAACTGTCGTCCTGCCATATGCCCTCCCTTCCCACCCACAAAACCCATGTCGCTACCCATACTTCGTGCGGAAATTGTGCGGGACAGTAGTGGAAGCCGCAAGCACGTCGTTACCATAAACCGTTTTGAAATCAGCGATCTAGAGGACGTTTTCGGAAGATATTGGAATTGCCGGGAAGCCATGTCTGGCGGAAGGCAGCCGGAGTCGAACCGACCTGAGAGCGTCTGACGCCCTCAACTGAGTTTGAAGCCCAGCCGCGCCACCGGACGCGAATGCCTTCCTACGGTGACTGAACTACACGCTGCCGATCAAAAAATTAAAGCAGATCGAGCCAGCGACTATCCGTGCGCAGCAGATGCAGCCCACGGTGGAAGCGAGTATATCCAACCCGGTCGAAGAACTCCAAAAGCTGGATCGCGCGTTTCCGGCCCAATCCGGTGACGTCGCGAAACGGTGCCGCCGCAACGGTGCCGGCATTCTCGTGCGCCTCGGCAGCCGCAATCGAGGCCAGTTCCCGAATCATCTCCGGGTGGTAAAAGAGATCGCGCACGACCTGAAACAGCTCGCCCTGCCGCGCGAGTTTGCGCATCAATTGACGCACACGCTCCTCCGGTACGCCGTGCGCATTGGCCAGATCGCGCACCCACGGCGGATCGAAACGCCCTGCTTTCACCGCGGGCAGCAACGTCGCCGCGAGCGCGCGATCCGCTTCGTCGAGCGTCACCGTATGGCCCGGCAGATGCAGCCAGGGCCCGCGTTTGACGATCTCGCCACGCGTCGCGGCATCGTCGACGAGCGCGCGCCACAGCGCGTCGTCCACCAGCGGCGCCGCGATGCGCCGCAAGCGCGAGACGTCCGGGCCCAATTCGTCCGGCGAGCGTTCGTGGTATTGCGCGAGCGTACTCGTCATGCGCGAATTGAGCGCTTGCCAGAGCGCGTCGGCGACTAGCAATGCGTCCTCGCCTGGCAGCTCCACGACCCGCGTATTGGCCGGCAACGCGAGCGCGGCCGCTGGCATGCCCGTCAGACGCTCCAGCAGCGAGCGCGACAAGCCATACGGTGCTCTCGCGAAGACGGCATCGAGCGTACCGGTGTCGAGCATGGTCTGAAGCGCGTCGAGCCATGCCAGCCGCTCGGCCGAACGACGCTTGCGCGACGGCGCGAACGGATCGAGCACATGGCCGCCGCCAATCGTGCGATTGGCCTGCGCGTTGCGCACCACGAAGCGATCGCCCGGCAGCGCGCAAACCGGTCGCTCGAACACGAGTTGAACGCGGGCACGCTGACCGGCGCCGAGTGTTTCGTCGTCGAGCAACGCGACATGCGCAACCTGGTGCTGCGTGCCCAGATGCACGTGCAGCGGCGCCCAATGCTCCAACGTGAGCGGTGCATCGGCGAGCAGCGTCAGCATGACGTCGATTCGCTCCGACGCCTGCGAGAGCCGCGGATCGACGATCCAGTCGCCACGATCGATCGCACTCTTCTCGATGCCCGCCAGGTTCAATGCACAGCGCTCGCCAGCGCGTCCGCTCTGCGCCGCACGATTCTGCGCATGAATACTGCGCACACGCACCGGTTGATTCTTCGGCGCGAGCAGCATCGTGTCGCCCACTGCTACGCGGCCCGACACCACGGTTCCGGTCACGATCGTGCCCTGGCCCGAGAGCGTGAAGACACGATCGACCGCGAGACGGAACAGGCCGTCGTCGCGCTTCATTCGCCACGCCGCTGCCGCCGCGTACAGATGCGCCTTCAACGCGGCCACGCCGGGATCATCGGCCTGCAATGCGCAAGTATCAAACACGGGCGCGTCCTGAAGTACGCTGCCGCTCAGAAACGCCCGCACTTCTTCGCGCACTTCGTGCAGACGCTGCGCGTCAACGCGGTCCACCTTGGTCAGCGCGACGGCGCCTTGCCGAATGCCGAGCAGTTCGACAATCGCCAGATGCTCACGCGTTTGCGGCATCACGCCGTCATCGGCGGCGATCACCAGCAGCGCGAAATCGATGCCGCTCGCGCCCGCGGTCATCGTATGCACGAGCTTTTCGTGACCCGGCACATCAATCAAACCGAGCACGTCGCCGTTCTCCAAAGGCACGTACGCATAGCCCAGTTCGATCGAAATGCCGCGCGCCTTTTCTTCCTTGAGTCGATCCGTATCGACGCCCGACAGCGCCTTCACCAGGCTCGTCTTACCGTGGTCGATATGCCCCGCCGTACCGACGATCATGCGCGCGCGCCTTTCAGTTGCTCGATCAGATGCGCTTCATCGGCGGCTTCGAGACAGCGCAGATCGAGGCGCAGCGCATCGTCCGCGATGCGGCCGATCACGGGCCGCGCCATCTCCCGCAGCATCTTTTCGAGCGCGAGCAATTGACGGCCGCCACGCTTACCGTCCGCCATTCTGACGACGAGTCCGTAACTCGGCAGCACATCGACCGGCAATGCGCCGCTGCCGATCTGGCTGAACATCGGCTCCGCCGTCACCGCATAGCGTTCGCCGACTGCATGCTGCAACGCGGGCTGCACGCGCTCCGCGGCGATCCGGATGTCGTCGGCGGCACGGGTCAATAAGCGCAACGTGGTGAGCCGCTCCGTGAGCCTCTCCGGCGCACGATAAAGCTGCAGCACAGGCTCCAGCGCCGCGAGCGTCAGTTTGCCGACGCGCAACGCGCGCTTGAGCGGATGCTTCTTGATCTTCGCGATCAGATCGCGTCGCCCGACGATCAAACCGGCTTGCGGACCGCCGAGCAACTTGTCGCCGCTGAACGTGACGAGGTCCGCACCGGCTTCGACGGTTTCGCGCACCGTCGTCTCGCGCGGCAAGCCCCATTGGCTCAGATCGACCAGCGTGCCGCTACCGAGATCCACGGCAACCGCAAGACCACGCGCGTGGGCGAGCGGCGCGATTTCATCCAGACCGACCTCTTTGGTGAAGCCGCTGATCGCGTAGTTGCTCGCGTGGACCTTCATAAGCAGCGCGGTTTGCGGGCCGATGGCTTCCTCGTAGTCCTTCAGATGCGTGCGGTTCGTCGTGCCCACTTCGCGCAGTTTCGCGCCGGCGCGACTCATGATGTCGGGAATGCGAAACGCCCCGCCGATTTCAACCAGCTCGCCGCGCGACACGATGACTTCTTTCTTCGACGCCAGCGCCGATAGCGTGAGCAGCACCGCGGCCGCGTTGTTGTTGACCACGGTAGCCGCTTCGGCGCCGGTCAATTCGCAAATGAGCTCGTCGATCAGATCGTCGCGGTCGCCGCGCTTACCAGTGGAGAGATCGAATTCGAGGTTGGCGGGTTGCGTGAGCGCTTTCATCACGGCCTGTACTGCTTCGTCGGGCAGCAGTGCGCGGCCGAGATTGGTATGCAATACAGTGCCGGTCAGATTGAATACGCTGCGCAATCGCGACTCGTTGCGCTGGCGCAGCGCGGCCTCGACTGCGCTCTTTAGTCGCGCGACGTCGAGTGCGCTCACGGACGCATCGCCCGACTGCGCGCCTGCGCGCCAGCGATCGAGCGCTTCGCGCACCGCGCCCAACACCTGCGTGCGGCCATATTCGGCGAGTAGCGCCGCGAATTCGGCCGACGCCATCACCTTTTCCACCGACGGCACGCGCGCCATCAGCGCCCGCAATTCAGAGCCGCTTACATCGCTCACGAGGCAATCCCTCTTCTAATCGCATTCACTCGCTGCTAATCGGACTCGCCGGAAGACTCGTCCGCACCCGCGGCCTGTTCGGGCCACAGCCACGGATGCGGCGACGCCCGCCGGTAACCTTCCGCCCCCATCAGCAGATCCAGCGTGAGACTGGCGAGATCGTCCGCGAACGGTTCGAAATCGTAGTCCTTCGACTGAATGCCGATCTTTCGATAAGTATGGCATTCGTCGCACGATTCCGCTTTCAACGCGGCGTTCTTCGATTCGGCTTCGCGCGCGGCCTCGTCGGCATCCGGCGAGCCGACCGAGTGATAAGCGATGCCCTTGGTCGAATCGCAATTCGAGCACTTCGTGCGAACCATGTGCCACTCGGTCGAGCACAGGCCGCATTGCAGGTAGCGATAATTGTCATACGCGCCGCCCACGCGCACGATGCTCGCCACCGGATGCGATCCGCACACGGGACACAGGCCGAGCGTCTCGAGGTACGGCACCTCGTGCTTGTCGATATCGGCCGCGAGGTCGGTCCACACCACTTGCAGCGCGGCCACGATGAACGGTGCGCTCGCCGGATCGACTTCTTCGAAGCGCTGCGCGAAGATCGCGTCGGCCTGGAATTCGAGCGCGGCGGTCTCGAGCGTGCGCAGCCGGTCGATCAGCGCTTCGAGCGGCGGCGTGAGCGGGCCTGCGGCTGCCACCTTGTCGAGCAACTGCCGCAGCACGTCCCGCCAAGCCGGATCACGCACGCCGGAAAGCGCAGGAATCAGCGGCATGGAATGCTGCTGCGCACTCGCGATCAACTCGGCGCTGGGCGGCTGCGCCTTGAAGCTGGCGATCACGGCTTGCTGCGCGTCGGCGACCACGGCCATCAGGCGCAAATAGCCGGCGATCGGATTGTCGAGCGCCGCAAGCTGGCGCAACCGCGCGGCGCGCGCGGCAAACACCGCGAGCCGTTCCGGCATGCGAATGCGCGGAATTGCCGAATGATCGAGTGATTCGATGTCGCCGGCTTCGAGAATACGTTGAACCACAGTATCGACCTCTAAAAACTGAAGAGCCGCCGCCGTTCATTGAACAGGAGCGGCGGCTCGGGTGCAGCGCGCCAGGAGCCGCGCCGCCTTTAATGCCTATGCATGGCCCGCTATTTTCCGATGATTTCCTTGAACCAGTTCGGATGATGCTTGCGCGCCCAGCCATAGGTCACGGTGCCGCGCGTCATGGCGCCGATCGACCCTTTGATCCACAACGCCGCATAAATATGCACCACGATGCCGACGATCAGCACGAACGCCGCCGCGGCATGCACGAGCGCCGCGAGCCGGATGATCTCGATCGGAAAGTAGAACGAGAAATAGCGCCGCCAGATCACGATGCCGCTCGCCAGCAACAGCAGCAAGCAGATCACCATGGTAAAAAATAGCAGCTTTTGACCGGCGTTGTACTTACCGATCGCGGGGAGCTTTTCCTCGCGATTGTTGAGCACGTCGTCGATCTGCCTCATCCATTGAAGGTCGGCTTTGTCGAGATAGTTGTGATGCCAGAAGCGCAACGCAAGAATCAGAAACGACAGGAACATCACGCAGCCCACGAACGGATGCAGAATCCGCGTCCATTGCCCGCCGCCGAAGATCGCGTAAAGCCACGACATGGCCGGATGAAACATGGCGAGGCCGGACAGCGCCAGAAGCACAAACGTGATCGCGGTGATCCAATGATTCGTACGCTCATTCGGCGTGTAGCGCACGATCAGGCTGTTGCCCCTCACGTCCTTCAGATCGGTATGCTCAGGGTGCTTCATTGGATGCCTCCCGCGAACGGCGTACTTCATCGGCTTCGTGCTGGGCTTCGGCTTCATCGGCCTCCGATACCTCATTCGGACCGACGCGCGTGTAGTGGAAGAATCCGGCTATGGCCGCGAACGCGATACCCGCGAGCGCCAGCGGTTTTGCCAAACCTTTCCACAGCGCCACCATCACGCTGATCTTCGGATTCTGCGGCAACCCATGATACAGAGTGGGCTTATCGGCATGATGCAGCACGTACATCACATGCGTGCCGCCCACGCCGGCCGGATCGTACAAACCGGCGTTCTGAAAACCGCGCTCCTTCAGATCTTCAATCCGGTCCGAGGCCTGCTGCTTCATGTCCTCCTTGGTGCCGAACATGATCGCGCCGGTGGGGCACGTCTTCACACAAGCTGGTTCCTGACCGACCGCCACGCGGTCCGAACACAGCGTGCACTTGTACGCGCGGTTGTCCTGCTTCGAAATGCGCGGTATGTTGAACGGGCAACCGGTGATGCAATAGCCGCAGCCAATGCAGTTTTCCTCGTGGAAATCCACGATGCCGTTCGTGTACTGCACGATCGCGCCCGGCGACGGACAAGCCTTCAGACAACCCGGATCCTCGCAGTGCATGCAGCCGTCCTTGCGGATCAGCCACTCGAGATCGCCCTCGGTGTTCTCGTATTCCGAGAACCGCATGACGGTCCACGAATGCTCGCTCAGATCGCGCGGGTTGTCATAGATGCCGGTTGTCGTGCCGATCTCATCGCGCAGATCGTTCCATTCCATGCAGGCGGTCTGACACGCCTTGCAGCCAATGCACTTCGACACGTCGATGAGCTTGGCGACCGTGCCTGTAACCGGCACACGCACTTGCGGTTCAGGCAAGGTCGTGGCCGAGAGGCGTTTGATGTCCAGTGATTGCAGTGCCATCTCTTCTCCCTATGCCTTTTCGACCTTGACGAGGAACGATTTGAATTCCGGTGTTTGCGAATTCCCATCGCCCACGGAGGGCGTCAGCGTGTTGACGAGATAGCCCGGCTTCGCGAGTCCCTTGAAGCCCCAATGCAACGGCAATCCGACTGTCTGGACTTTCTTTCCTTCGATCATCAACGGTTTGATCCGCTTGGTGACGAGCGCCACGGCAATGATATGCCCGCGATTGGACGACACCTTGATGCGATCTCCGGCCACGACGCCAACCTCCTTCGCGAGATCCTCGCCGATCTCCACGAACTGCTGCGGCTGCACGATCGCGTTCAAGCGCGCGTGCTTGGTCCAGTAGTGGAAATGCTCCGTCAACCGATACGTGGTCGCCGTATGCGGGAAGTTCTCGTGCGTGCCGAACGCGGCCCGATCATCCGGGAACACGCGCGCCGCCGGACTGCTGACGACCGCCTTGTTGTTCGGATGCAGCGGGTTGTAGCCAAGCGGCGTTTCAAACGGCTCGTAGTGCTCCGGGAACGGCCCTTCCACCAGACCATCGCGAGAGAAGAAACGCGCCACGCCTTCCGCGTTCATGATGAACGGATTCATGCCGTTTTCAGGCGGTTCGTCGGCCTTGAAGTCGGCAATGTCCGCTCCCGTCCACGCCTTGCCGTTCCACGCGATCAGCTTGCGCGTCGGATCGAACGGCTTGCCGCTGACGTCGCATGAAGCACGGTTGTACAGAATCCGCCGGTTCGCCGGCCAGGCCCACGCCCAGTTCAGCGTATTGCCGATGCCGGTCGGGTCGGAGTTGTCGCGGCGGCCCATCTGGTTGCCCGCCTGGGTCCATGAGCCACAAAAGATCCAGCAGCCGCTCGCGGTGCTGCCGTCGTCGCGTAACTGCGCGAAGCTCGACAACTGCTCGCCCTGTTTGGCGAGCACCTTGGTTTTGTCGGTCGGGTCGGTGACGTCGGTGAGCGCCTTGCCGTTGAATTCCATGGCGATTTCTTCGGGCGTCGGGCTTTCCGGGTCGGCATACGGCCAGCTCATCTTGAGAATCGGATCGGGATACTTGCCGCCGTCCTTACGGTAAGCCGCGCGGATACGCAGCCACAGCCCCGACATGATCTCGAGGTCGCTCTTCGCTTCTCCGGGCCCGACCGCGCCTTGCCAATGCCACTGCAGCACACGGCTGGAACTGACCAGCGAGCCGCGTTCTTCCGCGAAACAGGTGGTCGGCAAACGGAACACCTCCGTTTGAATCTTCGACGGATCCACGTCGTTGAACTCGCCGAAGTTCTTCCAGAACTCCGACGTTTCCGTAGCGAGCGGATCCATGATGACGAGCCACTTCAGCTTGGCCAGACTCGCGCCGATCTTCGCCTTGTTCGGCGCCGCGGCGAGCGGGTTGAAGCCCTGCGCGATGTAGCCGTTCATCTTGCCTTGATTCATCAGCTCGAAAACCTGCAGCATGTCGTATGACTTATCGAGCTTGGGCAGATAGTCGAAACCGAAGTTGTTCTCGGCTGTCGCGTTCTCGCCCCACCATGACTTCATGAAACTGACATGGAACGCACGGTAGTTGCGCCAATAGCTCAACTGATTCGGCCGCAGCGGCTGGCTCGCGCGTTTCGCGATGAAGGCGTCGAAGTCCTGCTCGGCTTCCAGCGGCAGCGTCATGTAACCCGGCAACAGGTTCGACATCAGGCCGAGGTCGGTCAAACCCTGAATGTTCGAGTGACCGCGCAGCGCATTCATGCCGCCGCCCGCAATGCCGATATTGCCCAGCAGCAATTGCACCATCGCGCCGGTGCGGATGATCTGCGCGCCGATCGAGTGATGCGTCCAGCCGAGCGCGTACAGGATCGTGCCGGCGCGTCCCGGAACCGCCGTCGATGCGAGCATCTCGCACACCTTGAGGAATTTTTCCTTGGGCGTGCCGCACGTGCTCTCGACCTGCTCCGGCGTATAGCGCGAGTAGTGCTGCTTCATCAACTGATAGACGCAGCGCGGGTGCTGCAACGTCGGATCGACTTTGGCATAGCCGTCGTCGCCGCGTTCGTAGTCCCACGAACTCTGGTCGTACTTGCGCTTGTCGGCGTCGTAGCCGGAATAGAGACCGTCGGTAAACGAAAAGTCCTCACGGACGATGAACGGCATGTCCGTGTAGTTTTTCACATACTCGTGCTGGATCTTGTCGTTGGTGAGCAGATAGTTGATCACCCCGCCCAGGAACACGATGTCCGAGCCGGTCCGAATCTGCGCGTAATAATCCGCAACCGATGCCGTGCGCGTAAAGCGCGGATCGACCACGATCAACCTTGCCTTGCGATGCGCCTTGGCTTCAGTGACCCATTTGAAACCGCACGGGTGCGCCTCAGCCGCATTGCCGCCCATTACCAGAATCACGTCCGCGTTCTTGATGTCGACCCAATGGTTCGTCATCGCTCCACGGCCAAACGTCGGGGCAAGACCTGCCACCGTCGGGCCATGTCAGACACGCGCCTGATTGTCGAATGCGAGCATGCCAAGACTGCGGACAGTCTTGTGCGTCAAATAACCGACTTCATTGCTACCGGCCGATGCCGCGAGCACGCCGGTGGTCAGCCAGCGGTTGACCTTCTTGCCGTCCGCCGTTGTCTCGACGAAGTTGGCATCGCGATCTTCCTTCATCAATTTCGCAATGCGGTCGAGCGCGTCTTCCCATGAAATGCGCTTCCATTCATTCGAGCCCGCCGCACGGTACTCCGGATACTTCAGACGGCTCGGGCTGTGAATGAAGTCGATCAAACTCGCGCCCTTCGGGCACAGCGTGCCGCGATTGACCGGATGATCGGGGTCGCCTTCGATATGGATGATGCTGGACTTTGCGTTCTTGGCGTTGTCGCCGAGTCCGTACATCAGGATGCCGCAGCCTACCGAACAGTACGGGCAGGTATTGCGGGTTTCGGTTGTGCGCGACAACTTGTACTGACGAACCTCCGCTAACGCGGGCGCCGGCGAGAAGCCCATGAGGGCAAGACTCGATCCGGCTAGCGTGGTGGCGGAGACCTTCAGAAATTGTCGCCGGGACATATGGGTCATCGAATGGCCTCGGCTCTTTATGGGGACACTGATAACGATTATAGAGAGCGGTATGAAATCCTGCAGCGAGGAGTTATACCTTCTACAGTGCAACTAAATATGAATTGCCACAGCCGGTTTCATCAGGCGAGGCACTGTTATTGCTGGTAGGAGGCAGACGCTCGACGCTTACTCCTGACCTTTGGCGGCACTTATGACCCATCCACTTTTCATGTTTTCTTCCGCGGGCACCACGTACGGCGTAGTGAAGCGGCGTGCCGCGGTCGGCGCTGTGTCCCTCGCGCTGGGTGGCGCGTTGCTCCTGGTGAGTTCGCACGGCGTTGCCCAGATCACACAAGGCAGCGGTTCGTCGCAGCAGGAGAGCCGCACTTCTTCGATGGGATCGGCGCCCGATTCGTCCGCCTCGGCGGTTCATGAATCGCAGAAGCCGCAGACGAAGGATGGCGGTTCGGCGAACACGCGCGGCAAGACGGGCGGGAAGGGTCACAAGCCCCAAGGCGCGGGCGGCTTCGATAACGGGCTTTACGGCACCGGCGCAGGCAGCAACAAATAACGACTCCCCTTGTCACCCCGCTCTCTTGCAGCAGGCGCATGCCGGGCAAGCCGCACGTCGTGAGTAACTTCAGAAGAATCGACGACGTGTTTCGCGCTGTGCCCGCCTCACTTCACTGCAGCCGTCCCTGCGCATTGCCTGAACAACCATCATAATGGCGGTCATTCGTCGCCTGAAATGCCCGCCACAATGACCGATACCCCAAGCCACGCAAGCGCGTCGCCCCGTCTGACCAGTCTGTCGCACGGCGGCGGTTGCGGCTGCAAGATCGCGCCGGGCCTGCTCGCCGACCTGCTCAAACGCAGCGCGCCGCTGCCGTTTTTTCCCGATTTGCTGGTTGGCAACGACACCGCCGACGACGCCGCCGTCTACAAACTCAACGACGAACAGGCGATCGTCGCTACCACCGACTTCTTCATGCCGATCGTCGACGATCCGTTCGACTTCGGCCGCATCGCCGCGACCAACGCGCTGTCCGACGTCTATGCCATGGGCGGCAAGCCGATCATGGCGCTGGCCATCGTCGGCATGCCGATCAACGTGCTGCCGCACGATGTGATCGCAGCCGTGCTGAAGGGCGGCGAATCCGTGTGCGCCGAAGCCGGCATTCCGCTCGCCGGCGGCCATTCGATCGATTCGGTCGAGCCGATCTACGGCCTCGTCGCCATCGGCCTGGTCGACCCGAAGCGCGTCAAACGCAACGCGGGCGCGCAAGCCGGCGATGTGCTGATCCTCGGCAAGCCGCTGGGCGTCGGCATTCTCTCGGCAGCGCTGAAGAAAGACCGGCTCGACGCCGCCGGCTACGCCGCCATGATCGGCGCGACGACCAAGCTCAACCGGCCGGGCGCGGACCTGTCCAGACTCGACGGCGTGCATGCGCTCACGGATATCACCGGTTTCGGGCTGCTCGGCCATACACTGGAGCTGGCGCGCGGATCGAAGCTCACCGCTCGCGTGCGCTACGCAGATCTGCCGTGGTTGCCGGACGTGGTGAGCCTCGCGGAAGCCGGCATCTTTACCGGCGCTTCGGGGCGCAACTGGGACGCATACGGTAAGAACATCGATTTGCCGTCCTCATTTTCCGCGACGGCGCGCACGCTGCTCACCGACCCGCAAACCTCGGGCGGCCTGCTGGTCTCGTGCGCACCGCAAGCCGTCGACGAAGTGCTCGCGCTGTTCCGCGCCGACGGGTTCGGCGAGGCGTGCGTGATCGGCGAAATGGTCAGTGGAGAAGGACGCGTCGAGGTTATCTGAGCCGCGAGCGGCAGGAGGAACGCAGCAGGAACGTTGCGACCGGTATTTACGACGCGTGCGATAATTTCACCCTGCCGCAGCCGACACCTTGTGTCCCCAAGTCCTTGAAAAACCTACTCGTCAGCCTCGAACAAGCCGGTGATTTCGATGAAATCATCGATGTGCGCACGCCTCTCGAGTTCGCGGAAGACCATATTCCGGGCGCACTCAACGCGCCCGTGCTGAGCAACGAAGAGCGCGTGCTGGTCGGCACGACATACAAGCAGGTCTCGCCGTTCGAAGCCACGCGGATCGGCGCGGCGTTGGTCGCGCGCAATATCGCGCACCACCTGGAGACGACGTTCGCCGACCGGCCGCGCAACTGGCGGCCGCTGATCTATTGCTGGCGCGGCGGCAAACGCTCGGGTTCGGTCACCACGCTGTTCAATATGATCGGCTGGCAGGCGCGCCAACTCGACGGCGGCTACAAGACCTATCGGCGCGCCACGCTCGATACGCTCGTCACCCTGCCCAAGACGTTCTCCTACATCGCGCTGGTCGGCCCGACCGGCAGCGGCAAGACGCGCCTGCTCGCGGCGCTGAACGCCGCGGGCGCGCAGACGCTGGATCTCGAAGCGCTAGCCGCGCATCGCGGCTCGTTGCTCGGCGCCTGGGCCGGCGTGCCGCAGCCGTCGCAGAAGCGTTTCGATACGCTGCTCGTGAGCGCGCTGCGCACGTTCGATCCGGCACGGCCGGTGTTCGTGGAAGCGGAGAGCCGGCGCATCGGCTCTATCGCGCTGCCACTCGCGCTGCTCGACACGTTTCATCAGGGCCGCTGCGTCGAGGTGATCTCGAGCCCGGAAGATCGCGCGGCCTTCCTGCTGCACGACTACGCCCATCTGTTCGACGATCCCGAGTCACTCAAGGGACAGTTGCAACGCATGATCGGTTTGCATAGCCGTGAACGTGTCACCGGCTGGCAAAAGCTCGTCGACGACAACCGGCGCGCCGACCTCGCGCACGAGTTGATCGAGCGGCATTATGATCCGGCTTATGCGCGCAGCAGCCATCAGCATTTCGTCCAGTTGGCGCACGCGTTGCAATGGAATTTCCGTCCTAACGACGCCGATGTCGTCGACCAGGCGAAGGTACTGCTTGCTGAACTCGACAGCAGCGCACTCGCTGTCGTCTGATTAAAACCAACGTTCAAGACCACTATGCAATCAACCCTTCGACAACCACGAGTCGCGCTAGGCTGGATCGTCTTTCTGCTGATCGCCGTGGTCGGCCTCTTTTATGTGAAGTGGTTCCCGTACTACAACCGCGCGTTCGTGGCCGCGAGCCAGCATTCCATCGGCAAGTCGATCCTGATGGGCACGTCGTCGAGCGCGCCGGCGGCGTCGTGGCAGTCGGCCATTGACTACGCCCTCGCCTACGGCAAAGCCATCTGGCAAGCCATGGTGCTCGGGCTGCTGCTCGGCTCTGCGGTGCAGGCGCTGATTCCGCCGCAATGGGTCGCGCGCGCGCTCGGCCGCACCGATTTCAGCAGCGTGGTGAAGGGTGGCTTGCTGTCGTTGCCGGGCATGATGTGCACGTGCTGCGCCGCGCCGGTGGTGGCGGGTTTACGGGCGCGTCAGGCGGCGCCGGGCGCGGCGATCGCATTCTGGCTCGGCAATACCGCCTTGAATCCGGCTACGCTGATCTTCATGGGCTTCGTGCTTGGCTGGCAGTGGATGGGCCTGCGCCTCGCCTTGGGCATCGTGATGGTGTTCGGCCTCGGGTACCTGGTGAACCGCATGGTGACGCCGAAGGAAGCCGAAGCGTCGCGCGAAGCGATGGCGCAACTGGTTGCCGGCGATGTGCCCGGCACCGCTTTCGCACGCTGGGTGAAAATCCTCGGCACGATGACGCTGCGGCTCGTTCCCGAATATATCGTGCTCGTGCTGATTCTCGGCGCGGCGCGCACGTGGCTGTTTCCGCACGTCGGACCGGAGATCGACAACAGCCTGCTGTGGATCGTCGCGCTGGCCATCGCCGGTACGCTGTTCGTGATTCCAACCGCGGGCGAAGTGCCGATCATCCAGGCCATGCTCTCGTTCGGCATGGCGGCCGGCCCGGCAGGCGCGTTGCTGATGACGCTGCCGCTGATCAGCGTACCGTCCATGGCCATGCTCGGACGCTCGTTTCCGCGGCGCGTGCTGACGGTCGTGGCGTTGGCCGTCGTGGTGTGCGGCGTGGTCAGCGGATTGTTGGCGGTAGCCTTGGGGTTTTGACGCATGAAGCGTATTGCCGCATTTGCCTTGACGTGCTGGTCGGCGGCCGGCCTGCTTTACTTCGGACAGCATTCGGTCGCGCTGATCGTGGTGAGCGGTGTGGTTACGCTGGCGGGGTTCGATCTGCTTCGTCCGTGACCGCGCGCTGACGTGAAAGTGTGAGCCTTGGCGCTCTGCTCGCGCGGCTAACAGCGTGGAACCCCTGTTCCGCCGTTAGCCGTTTTCATTTCGGGCAACCGAGCGTTTGCGCTGACTCGCTTACTTCTTCAGCGCCTCGCGAATCGCAGCAAGCCACAACGCCACCGCATGCGCGCCAGGATCCACGTGACCTAGCGCGCGATTGCCGACATAACTCGAACGCCCACGCCGTGGATGCATCGACGCCGTTTGCGATGTGCCTGCGGTGGCCGCGTCGACGGCCGCTTGCAATGCGGCATCCCATGCATCCTGGCGTGCGAGAGCGGATTGCAACGCATCGGCGGCCGGCTTCAATGCATCGACCATCGTGCGATCGCCCGGATGCGCACCGCCCAGTTCCATCAAACCGTCGACACCCGCGCTGAACGCCGCCGCCCATTCTTTCGGCGTCGATCCACCTGACTGCTCGAGCGCGACCGCCGCGCGCACCAGCATCACCGCGTAAAGCGGGCCCGACGTGCCGCCGACCACGCGCCGCAGCGTCGCCGACATGCTGCGCAATACGGCGCCGGGTGTCGTTTCAGCCGGATAGCCATCGATCTCGTGAAGCACCGCGCGCGCACCACGCGAAAGACTGATGCCGAGATCGCCGTCGCCGACGCGTTGATCCATGTCCGTCAACGTCGGCTCCGCTTTCAACAGGCACGCGCAAACAGCTTCGATCGCGCGGCGCAACGTCGCTTCGCGCGACAGCGTCGCACCGCTTGAGCGCTCCGGCTCGGCAGGCGCAGGGCGCACGGAAACCTGCGCGACGCGGCCGCTCAGCACGGGCCACGCGCTGGTGTGCGTGGCGGCGTCGAGCCATGCGAGCCGTTCGTCGTCCACGCGCAGCAGCGTCAGCGAGATGCCGGCCATTTCCAGCGCGCTCAGGAACGTGCCGGCCCACGCGCGTTCAACCTTGATCCCGCGCTCCGCCAGATGACGCAGCGCGGAACCGGCCACAATACTCAATTCGCTCGAAGGCGTGCCGCCCAGATTGTTCACCAGCAACGCCACCCGTTCACCGGTTTGCAACGACAGGTCCCCGACGATCTTCGCCAGCAGCTTCTCGACGATCGCGTCAGCGGGTTCCAGCGCGCCACGCTCTACTCCCGGTTCGCCGTGAATGCCGAGTCCCCATTCGATCTCGCCGTCTGCCAGTTCGAAGCCCGGCTTGCCCGCGGCCGGCACCGTGCATGCGGTGAGAGCGACGCCCATGGTGCCGAGCGAAGCCGCGACGTCACGCGCGATCCGCGCGACTTCCGTCAACGGGCGTCCCGCTGCGGCAGCCGCGCCCGCA
The DNA here is from genome assembly GCF_046028095.1 of Paraburkholderia phytofirmans. GTDB lineage: Bacteria > Pseudomonadota > Gammaproteobacteria > Burkholderiales > Burkholderiaceae > Paraburkholderia > Paraburkholderia phytofirmans_A. The sequence goes on along the minus strand of NZ_JAQQDJ010000025.1, from coordinate 10,478 downwards.
ATCTTGTGAACCAGCACGGTCCCCGCCAACCCGCGACGGCCCGCGTGATCGCCGCTTGCCGTCAGCGCGACGTCATCGGCGACGATCACCATTTCCGTGGGGATGCCTTCGGCGCGCGCAATCTCCGCCGCGAGGCCGAAGTTGAAACGGTCGCCCGTGTAGTTCTTCACGATCAGCAGTGCACCCGCGGCGCCGGCCACCGCGCGGATCGCATCGAGCACGGCGTCGGTGGACGGCGACGTGAAGACTTCACCCGCGACCGCCGCGCTCAGCATGCCGGCGCCCACATAGCCGCCGTGCGCGGGCTCGTGACCCGAGCCGCCACCCGAAATCAGCGCGACTTCGCCGCGCGCCGCAGCGGCCTCGGCATCCGCGCGCACGACGATCGTGCCGCCTTGCAGCAGGGAGAGATTGGGGTTGAGCGCCGCGAGTCCGTCGAGCATGTCCGGAACGACCGCGGAGACCTCGTTGATGAGCTTCTTCATTGCGTCAGCTTCCTTTCAAGCTGCCCGCGCCTGCGTCGCGCGCTGACGGCAGTTTAATCAGTGGCGAAACCGGAAGGCTTAACTGTACCGCGCATTGGCAAATGACGACACGATACGGTGACGCTGGACGTACAAAGGCATCCATGGCGAACGCGTGACGCTACGTCTAACTCAGGCTAATTCGGAGAGGAGAAACCAGCGGGACAGAGCGACGCACTGAGCAGTGCGCCGAGGTGATGCGAGAACCTGACAGTAGACGAAAGCGAAGCCGCTTTCGTCTACGTCACGGATGCGTTGGTAGGCTCGATTGGATTCGAACCAACGACCCCCACCATGTCAAGGTGGTGCTCTAACCAACTGAGCTACGAGCCTTTAGAGGCGCGAATTATAGAGAACCCGCACGCTCAGCACAAGCCCTTGACGGCACTTCTGTCGATTCCATTCGTTAATGCCCACTCGGTCTGCGTATCGAGCGGATAAAGCGGCCGCTTCACCTGCTTGAAAGCGAACAGGCCGTAATCCGAACTCGTCACGCCGCGGCTATCGCATTCCACCAGCGCCGCCGCAATGGGCACGAACACCGGGCGGCAGTACATACGCGATTTGAGCAACAGGAAACGCGCGCGACGCGGATCGACGCCGACACTCTCGAACACGCCGAGGTCCCACGGTTCATGCGTGCGCTCGGTCATCACGAGTTTGACGGCGCCCGTGTCGAGGACCGCGGCACGTCCCATGAAAGCGCGCTGGCCGGTGTACGTCGGGCCGCTGATCACGTACTCGCCGTCGGTCAGCGCGCGCACCACGCCGGTCACGGCGAGCGGCGGACGCGGCTTGAGCGCATCGCTCGCGACCTTGTTGCCGATGGTCACCGTCACCGTGCTGCCGACGCCCGCCGACATCAACGCCGCGACCGCTTGCGGATCGCACAACGGCCCACTCACGATGCCTTCGAGCTTCTGCGTCAAGGCTTCTTCGAGCAGATCCATCGTGTCGCACGTGCCACCCGACATGCAGTTGTCGCCGTGATCGAGCAGGAGCACGGGCTTGCTGGCGTCCACTGCGAGCGCGGCGGCTTGCGCGACAGATTCAGCGAGCGGCGCGCTGCGATACACGAAGTCTTCGCGCTCGTTCCAGATCTGCCGCGCGATGCGTTCCGCGACCGCTTCGGCTTGCTCTAGATCGCCGCCGCCCACCACCACGACGCTGATGCAGGGTGCCTCGATATCGGCGAGCGAGAAGCCGGACAGCACCGACACCGCGAGCATGCCGTCGGCCTCGGCCGCGCGCGCGGCGTCGACGGCGCGCTTCATCGCGCCTTCGGCGGTCGCGCTGCGCAGCGTGTGCGTGAGCAGCGGCGGCTGGCGCCAGGCGATCACAGGCTTCGCCTTGCCGTGAATCAGGTCGAACATCAGCCGCGCCGCGTGCGCGCCGGTCTCGTACATATCGACGTGCGGATAGGTCTTGAAGCTGACGATCACATCGGCGTTGTCGATCATCTTTTGCGTGACGTTGCCGTGCAAGTCGAGCGCGACCGCTATCGGCGCGTCCGGCAGCAGCGCGCGCACGCGCTCGAGCAAATCGCCCTCGCCGTCGTTCGAATTCTCAGCGACCATCGCGCCGTGCAGATCCAGCATGACGGCGTCGCAACCCGCGGCGGCCGACACGATCGCCTCGCAGATCGCATCGTAAGCAGCGGCCTCGACGGGCCCGCTCGGATTCGCCGACGCCGACACGGGCGTCACGATGTCGGCATGCTCACGTTCGGCGGCGTCGATGAACGCTGCCATCGCCGTCTGCATGCCTTTGTTGTCGTTGAACGCGTCTTCACCGTAGCTCGGCCCGTGACGGCCGAATGCCGCCAACGGCGTGGCCACCGGAGAAAACGTGTTGGTCTCGTGATTCATCCGCGCGATGAGGATCTTCATGCGTCCGCTCTCCCCGCTTTGTGCGCGGCGTTCAGCATGGCCTGCAACAGCACGTTGCAACCGGCTTCGAGATGATCCGCGCGCGCGTCTTCGATTTCGTTGTGGCTGATGCCGTCTTTGCACGGCACGAAGATCATCGCCGCGGGCGCGACTCTCGCGAGATAGACGGCGTCGTGGCCGGCGCCGCTGATCACGTCCATCGACGAGAAGCCGAGCGTGTCCGCGCCCTGCTTCACGGCGCCGACCAGTTCAGCGGCGAACGGTTGCGGCGGGAAATACACCACCTGCTCGACGTTCACCGTGATGCCGGTTTTCTCGCCCGCTGCGGAGCATGCGGCGCGCAATGCGCTATCCATTGCGGTGAGCGTGGCGTCGTCGGCGGCGCGCAGATCGACGGTGAGTGTCACGCGGCCTGGAATCACATTGCGTGAGTTCGGATGCACGTCGAGCCAGCCGACCGTGCCGCGACCGTGAGGCGCGTGATCCAGCGCAGTGCGGTTGACCGCGTGAATCAGATCGGCGGCGACGAGCAGCGCGTCGCGACGCAGTTCCATCGGCGTCGGGCCGGCGTGCGCCTCCATGCCGTGCACCGTCACGTCGTACCAGCGTTGGCCGAGCGCGCCTTGCACCACGCCGATTGTTTTGTCGTGTGCTTCCAGCACGGGGCCTTGTTCGATATGCGCTTCGAAATAAGCGCCTACCGCATGTGGTTTTGTGATTTCACCGGCATATCCGATCCGAGACAGCGCGTCGCGTACCGTGATGCCCTCACGATCGTGTTGTTCAAGCGCATGCTCCAAGGTGAACGCACCGGCGAACACGCCGGAACCCATCATCACCGGCACGAAACGCGAGCCCTCTTCATTCGTCCACACCGCGACTTCCAGCGGCGCGAGCGTCTGCACGTTGGCGTCATTTAGTGTGCGCAGAACTTCGAGTCCCGCGAGCACGCCGTAATTGCCGTCGAATTTGCCACCGGTCGGCTGGGTGTCGATGTGGCTGCCGGTCATCACTGGCGGCAGATCCTCGCGCAAACCGGCGCGGCGCGCAAAGATATTGCCGATTGCGTCCACGCGCACGCTGCAGCCGATCTCCTTCGTCCACGCGATAAAAAGATCACGCGCCTCGCGGTCCAACTCCGTAAGTGCGAGCCGACAAACACCACCTTTCTCGGTGGCGCCGATTCGCGCGAGTTGCATGAGACTGTCCCAGAGCCGCGCGCCATCGACTCGCAGATCGGCAAACGTCGCGACGGTTGTTGATTCATGAACTTGCATCGATGCTTCCTCGTGTTGAAGACTAAGTGCGCGTCAGACCACGCCGACGCCGAGATAACGGTCCTTGATCGAGTCGTCCGCCGCAAACGACGCGTTGTCGCCCGAATAAACGATCACGCCCTGTTCGATGATGTAGTGGCGATCCGCGAGTTGCGTGCACACTTCGAGATTCTGCTCGACCAGCAGAATCGCCACGCCGGCCTCGCGGATCAGCTTGAGCTGCGCGACGATTTCTTCGACGATCACCGGCGCGAGGCCTTCGACAGGTTCATCAAGCATCAGCAAACGCGGGTGATTCATCAGCGCGCGGCCGATTGCAAGCATCTGCTGTTCGCCGCCGGACAGCTGCGCGCCTCCATTCGTGCGCCGTTCCTTTAAGCGCGGAAAAATGCGGTAGATGTCGTCGAGTTGCCATGGCGAATCTTTGCGCGCACCGAGCCGCAAGTTTTCTTCTACAGTGAGCAGACGAAAGATGCCGCGATGCTCGGGCACGAAACAAACGCCCCGCGATGCGATCTTGTGCGGCGGCATGCCGCTGATCTTGACGCCGTTGAACGTGACCGTGCCGCGCTGCGGCGTGACGACGCCCGCAATCGCTTTCAGCGTGGTCGATTTGCCGGCGCCGTTGCGGCCCAATAGCGTGACCGTTTCACCATCGTCGATCTGCAGGGATACGCCTTGCAGAATGTGGCTCTTGCCATAGAAACCGTGAATCTGCTGCACGTCGAGAATCATGCGCGGCCTCCGGTGATCATGTTGCCGAGATAGGCGCTGCGTACGCGCTCGTCGCCGCGAATGTCGTCGGGACGCCCTTCCACCAGCACGCGCCCTTGCTGCATGACGGTGATCGTGTCGGAAATGTCCATCACGATGCCCATGTTGTGTTCGATCAGCACGACGGTGTAATCGTCGCGCAGGCCGCGAATCAGCTGCTTCATGTCGTCGAGGTCGTCGATACCCATGCCTGAGGTCGGCTCGTCGAGAAAGATAGCCTTGGGCCGCGCGGCGAGCGCCATGCCGACTTCTAACCGCCGCTGCTGGCCGTGCGAAAGCGCGCTTGCCGATACCTCGCTGAAACGCTGCAACACGAGCCGTTCGAGCACGCTATCGACGACGTCCGCATGCGTGAGCGCACCGTGCGGCGGCGTCCACGCATTCAACGCGCGCACTGCGTCGACACCTTGCGCGGCAAGCCGCAGATTTTCTCGCACGCTCAGATTGGCGAACAGGCTCGTCACCTGAAACGAACGCGCGACGCCGCGCCGTACGCGTTTATGATCCGGCTCGCGCGTGACATCGTGGCCGTCGAAAACGATCTTGCCTTCGGTGATTGGCAGCGTGCCGGTCAACACGTGAAAGAGCGTGGTTTTGCCCGCGCCGTTCGGTCCGATCACGGAATGCACCGTGCGCGGCATGATGTTCAAGGTGACGTCGGAAAGCGCGGTGAATTTGCCGTAGCGCTTCACCACGCCGCTCGCTTGCAGAATGGCTTCGCTCATACGGACTCCTTGTCTGCGTCGTTGCCTGCACCCGCGGATGATTTACGGCGCAGCGATTGCCAGATGCGTTCGCCCAATCCCCATAGACCGCGCTGCATGTACAGGCTGACGGCGATCAGCACAATGCCGAGCAGCAAGAGCCAGCGCGGCCACAACGTGGAGAGCCAGTCGGCGAACAGCACATAGAACGCAGCGCCCAATACGGAGGCGAACAGATTGCCTGTGCCGCCGATCACCGTCATCACGAGGATCATTTCGCTCGTGTGATAGTCGATGTTGGAGAGCGGCGCGATGCCGGTCATCAGCGCGTGCAACGCGCCCGCGAGACCCGTGACCGCGCCGGAGATCACGAACGCCATCAGTTTGAAGCGTTTGACGTCGTAACCTACCGCAGCCGCGCGTGCTTCGTTGTCGCGAATCGCCAGCAACGTACGGCCGAATACGGAGTGCGAGACGCGCATCAACAGCCAGAACACCACGAGGAACAACACCGCGACGAAACCGTAGTATTGCCAGGGCGAGGTCAACGGCACGATCGTTTTGCCGAACAGTCCCAACGCCGGGCGTGGGATGTCGAGCAAGCCGTTGTCGCCGCCTGTCAGATCGGGCGTGGTGTAGGCGAGGAAGTAGAACAGTTGGCCGAACGCGAGCGTCAGCATGACGAAGTACGTGCCGCGCTGGCGAATCGAAAACCAGCCGACGAGTGCTGCGGCCGCCGCGCCGATGACAGCGGACGCAAGTAAGGCCACGGGCACTGGCAGCCCTGTCTTGGTCAGGACCAGCCCCGCGCAATAGCTGCCTAGCCCGAAGAAAATGCCCTGCCCGAATGAGAGCAAACCTGTGTGGCCTAACAGCAAATTGCAACCGAGTGCGGCGAGTGCGAACACCAGCACTTCTGTGGCCAGTGATCCTGAGCGTAACGTGAGCGGCAAAATGCACACGACGAGCAGCGCAAGCAACAGAAAGCGATAACGGTGTAATGAATGCTTCAGGCTCGAATGAGTCTTCGTGGAAGAGGCACTCTGCACGATTGGTTTTGAAGTATCGATCATGCCGCTCTCCCGAGCAGACCGTTCGGTCGCAGCAATAGAACAGCGGCCATCGCGACGTAGATCATCAATCGCGCGCCTTCCGGCCACAGGGTGCTCATCACGCTTTGGACGATTCCCACCAGCAGTCCGCCGACCAGCGCGCCAAGGAAATTCCCCATTCCGCCGACCACCACCACGACGAACGCGACGCTCAGCGCTTCGATACCCATGAACGGATCGACGCCGCGAATCGGCGCGGCAAGAACACCCGCTAACGCGGCCGTTGCGGCGCCGAGCGCGAACACGAGGCTGAAAACACGTAACACGTTGATGCCGAGCAGCGAAACCATCTCCGTCGATTCGCTGCCCGCACGCACCGCGCTGCCGAGTCGCGTGCCTTCCAGCACCCACCACAAAAGCGCGGCCAGTACCGCCGTGAAGCCGATCACGAAGAGACGGTACTTCGGATACACGAAGCTGCCCCAGATCACCACGCCGTTCAGCACGTCGGGCACAGCCACGTTATCGCCGAGCGGCCCCCAGATCAGGATCGCGCATTCCTGCACGACGAGCGCGAGACCAACGGTCACGAGAATATGAAACTCATGCTGCTGCGCATAGACGTGCCGCAGAATCAGTTTCTCGACGACCCACGCAAGCGCGCCCACGACGATTGGCACGACTACAAGTGCGGTCCAGAAACTCATGGACCATTGCATCGCCTGATAGCAGAAGTACGCGCCGAGCAGATAGAACGCGCCGTGCGCAAAGTTCACGAAGCGCAGCAGGCCAAACACGATCGACAAGCCGACCGCGAGCAGGAAATACAGCATTCCCACTCCGATGCCGTTGACGATCTGCAGGAGATAAACGTTCATGGCGTCCGTCTAAAGGGTGGTGCGATGGGGAATCGCGATGCAGTGCTGTGATCTGCGCGCCGCGCTTGCACGCGGCATTCAGGCGTCAGGCCATCTTGCAGCCGGTTTTGTCGAGCGGCAGGAACGATTGGCCGGAGCTCACGATATCCGCGTAGTCGTCGGCGTTTTTCATCTTGTTCTTCGCCTTGCCTTTCAACAGATAATAGTTCTTCAGCACCTGATGGTCGCCTTTGCGGACTTCTTCCGGGCCGGTCAAACCATCGTATTTCATGCCTTCGAGTGCGGCGACCACTTTCTTCGGGTCGACGTTGCCTGCTTTCACGATGCCGTCGAGCAGGATCTTCGTGCAGATATACGAACCTGCGAGGCTGTAGTTAGGGTTTGCCTTGAATGCTGTATTCGCGCGTTTGACGAGATCGCGGTTCAGCGGCGAATCGATGCCGTGCCAATACTGTGCGCCGAAATAGACGCCTTCGCACAGGTCCGCACCGAGCGATTCGAATTGCTCGAGTCCGGACGCCCAGGCCATCAGAATCGTGCAATTATTCTTCATGCCGAAGCTCACGGCCTGGCGCAATGTATCGGACGATTGCGAGCCGAAGTTGAGAATCAGCAGCACGTCAGGCTTCGCTGCAACAGCGTTCGTCAGATAGCCGCTGAACTCTTTCTCGTTGAGCGAGTGGTAGCTGTTGCCTACATGTTCGATCCCCTTCTCTTTGAAGATCGTCTTCGCGGCCGAGAGCAAACCGTCGCCGAACACGTATTGCGGCGTAATGGTGTACCAGCGTTTGGCTTTGGGCATCATCTGGATCAGCGGACGCACCGTCTGCTCGATTGCGCCGTAGGTCGGCACCGACCAGCGGAATGTCGCCTCGTTGCAGTCCTTGCCGGTGATTTCGTCCGCGCCGGCCGTCGTGATGAAAATGCCGCCGGCCTTCTGGACTTCCTTGCCCATTGCCAATGCTTCGGAGGACAGAATACCGCCGGCAAAGAACCGCGCGTTCTTCTGTTGCGCGATTTCCTGCACCCGGCGCACAGCGGTAGCGGGCTTGCCTTCCGTGTCGAGCACCGTGTATGCGAGCGGCTGACCCAACACTTTGCCGTACTGCTCGATAGCGAGTTTCATGCCGAGGTCGGCGTATTTGCCGTTCGCCGCGAATGGACCCGACATCGGCACCGGACAGGCGAACTGCAAGGTGCCGGCCTGCGCGAACGCGCTTCGCGCGACCAGCGAGCCCAACGTCCCCGGAACGGCCGACAACGCGGCCAGCTTCAACATATTTCGGCGATTCAAAATGACGCTCCTTAGGAAAGAGACACGCACTGACCGACTACGAAACTGCACGCATTACGCGAGCGACTACTTGATCTTGCTGGCCGCCGTGAAGTTTTCTACCGCATCGGCTTTGTTCTATTTATCATGATAAATAGGTTGGACTTGATCGTAGGTACAATAAATTCTGGTGTCAATAAGGCAAAATTCCTGGGCGGCATCGAAACGGCCTTCCGGGCTGCGACAGCGCCCGGGGATCGATCGACGATCGTGCAGGACGAACTGGGAGCATCGAATATGGCCATGGACCGCGCCAAGGCTGGCGCCGCGATTGAGATCAAGCAGCAGAAACGCGGCGATCTGGTCGCGGAGGAAATCAAGCGGCTCATCACCGAGAAAGACCTGAAGCCAGGCGACCGGCTGCCGCGCGAAGTGGAGCTGCAGCAGCTCTTTTCGGTGAGCAAAAGCACGATCCGCGAGGCGTTGAAATCGCTCGAGGTGCAAGGGCTTATCAAAGTGACCACCGGGCCGAGCGGCGGCGGTATGGTGGTGGAGGTGCCGCTCGATCGCACGTTGCAGCTTCTGCAGAACTACCTGTTCTTCAAGGACGTTTCGATCGACGACATCTACACCGTGCGCAAACTGCTGGAGCCCGAGCTTGCGGCGGGGGCCGTGCCGCATCTGACGGAGCAGGACTTCGAAGCGCTCGACGCGAGCATTGCGTGCTGTGATCAACCGGCTTCGTCACATGGCGGGAAGGACATCGTGCGGCAGCGTCAGGAAGACGTGAATTTCCACGATATCCTCGCGGCGGCGAATCCGAACCCGTTCCTGCGCTTCAGTTGTGAGCTGATCAATGAAATGATCCGGCAGCTCATCGAGTTTCGTAACGACACGCCGCAAGCGGAGCATGAGCGGTTCGGTCAGGCGAACGTCAAGATTCACAAAGCGATTACGAAGGCTGCGCGTGAGCGTGATGTGGAGAAGGTGCGGGAGTTGATGGTGATCCACATGACCGAGGCGCCGCGCTATGTGAAGCGGATGAAGGGGAAGCTGCGTGGACGTTTGATCCTGGATTCGGAGATTCGTCGGCGGGTGCGGGCGCGAAGTGTGGCGCCGGCTTCGGAGGAGGGCGAGGTTGGGTGAGGTGGGGGTTGATCGGGCTGTGCGTGGGTTGATAGTCGAGGGTCGAGGGCGGTTTCGTTTGGGTCGGTGTGTTGCCTCGCGGATACAGGTCATCTTCTCTGATGAAGAGACGCAAATGGTTTGACGCGTATGGCATACAACCGAAGTTGCGACGCGGTCGCAGTAGCGGCACCGCGGGGTTCGAGGTTCTGGTGAGTGAAATGCCTCCGGCATGAAGGAAGATTGAAAGGCATCGCGCCCTCAGGTCCGAAGGACGTATGCGCCAGACTCCGCGTGGGAGTGGTGGCGAAGGCCGCCAGACGGGCTTCCCGGCGGTCCTCCCATGGCGTGCACAAAGAGGGCTCAATCTTTTACGAGCCGCGCCGTTATTGCATCTGCACAGGCATAAACATTGGACCTTCATGGCACAACCTATTCCGTTATCCCGCCACACTGGCGCTGCGCGTGCGCGGCATGCCAAGGCCATGCTGCTGCCGATCGCCCGGCAAACCGCCGACGACCTCGCGCTGCGGGTCCATCTGGCGCTCGACGCCTTGCGCCGTGGCGCCGGCAGCATGAGCGACGCGCAAACGCTCACGCAGATCATGCTGCTGACGGGCTTTCTTGCGGAATCGGGGTTTGGCTCGGCGACCGGTGAACAGCTGGGAGCGGCGGAACGTGCGGTGTCGGCAGTGTTCGACATCGGCCGCGAGACCGGCAAGTGGGCATTGGACGGTACGGGCTTCGCGCTTTTTGCGACGATCGCAACGACTTACGACCGGCAGTTGCATAGCGCGCCCCTCTGGGCGATCACTGATGCGAGTGAACGACTCGATCGATTTACCGCTGGTGTGCCGTACCAGACTCCGGTGCGTAAGCGGGCTTAGCCGGATTTCACGATGAGGGGCGGCGAGGGAAACCTCGTCGACAAGTTTCTGGCAATCGATGGGCTCGGTGCGCAGTGCGGGTAAGCCGCGAAGGG
>NZ_JAQQDJ010000024.1:0-72736 GCF_046028095.1 Paraburkholderia phytofirmans | reverse complement strand
GCCGCGGGGGGGGGGGGGGGGGGGGGGGGGGGCGGCCCCCCCCCCCCCCCCCCCCCCCCCCCCCCCCCCCACCCCTCCGCTTTCCGAGTACCACACGTCCCCCTGCCTGCCCCCATCGCTTTCGTCCCCCATGTGGACGAAAGCGCCCTCTCGTCATACTCAGTACGGTCAATTGGACGAAATCGTCCAATCCTAAGGCTGCGCATGGACGAGACTGACCAATTGCAGGTCTGAAACTCTCCTGCCTTCCCGCCTGCACGCGGCTTCGAGGCCTGGCACGGTCATTGCTTAAATATTGAGACGAAATGCCGCCCGAAAAAGCAACCTGGACGGGCGGTTTCCGGAATATGCGGCAAAGCAGACCGACAAGCCGGGGGAACCTGAGAGACTAACAAGATCACGCGCTGCAAAGCGTTCGACACACCGACGTCCGGCGACATGCAGATTGCTGCTGAATCGCCGACGTAGCCGAACCCTGGCCCGTCTGTATTTACCGAGGCCGTTCGGTTAGTGATCCGAACCATGCTTGACGCGCGTATCGAGTCCAGCGACGCCGTGTCGTTGGCAACAGACCGAGAGAGGGCTGTGCTGTTGTTGTAGTGGTGACTGTCGTGTGTCGACGCATCGCGACCGAATGCTTCCATAGAGAAGATCGTCGCGATGCGTGACCGCGAAATGGCGGACTCCGTCTGGCTATGCACCAGGCGAGCTGGCACGGGGTGCGGCCGTCGTTGCCTTCCCTTGCGGGGACAAGCAGCGGCGGCTTGCTCTTTTCTATCAGGCTGCGTCACGCGCGGCGCATTCGCCCATCCTTTGCGGGGCATTCGAAATCATCGGCCGGCGGCATTGCGCGCCCGGCCATCCCGACGGATTTTTCTGGATCGTCAGACCAGCGGCCTTTTGCATTGCAAAACCACGCAGATCCACTGCGTGGACGGAATCTGCTTTTTTGCAACCCTACGCGGCGTCAGATTGTTAGCGACGTCGTGAGCGGACCACACTAGCCATTCACGGGGATTCAAAACAATGCATCACCACATTTTCGAAAGCGAACTCGTTCATCTGGAACGCGTGATTGCCTGCGCGTCACGTGAACCGTTCCCGCCGACCTACTGGCGCGACCGCGTCGAACATCTGAAAAACTGTCCGCACGCGCCGCTGTTCAGCTATCGCATCGCCCGCCTGACCCGTCTTGTCGCCGAACTGAACGGATAAGCCCCGCCTTCCGCCGCCTTTGATGCCTGGTGGACTTTTCGGGCAACCGTCCACCTCCATTTTTCTCCTCTACCGCGACGCCACCCTCTTCGGCCGCCCCAGCAATGGGGCCAGTCAGGACGCCTACGGCAGCGAAAGCACGCTGCATTTCATAGGCGTGTACTATCGACGGCATTGCCTTAATCTCATTCTATTGATGGTGAGTCTCACCTATATTTTGAGTTGCAGCAGCAGGCCCGACGACGCGAACTATCCTCGTCAAAAGCATGCCACGACATGCGTACCGGATAGAAAGCATGTGCGTCATGTAATCGCAGCGGTTCACCCAGTACACTCACAAGAGCCCACCAGGTAATGTTCCGGCTGCCCCTCGGCGCGGTATCGTGCAATGCGCCATAGCAGACAGACGCTGCAACAGAACAAATCGTGGGTACGTCCTCAAAGGAGATAGCGCATGTCAAGCGAAGCAAAGTGCCCGTTCAACCATGCCGCCGGCGGCGGCACGACGAACCGTGACTGGTGGCCCAAGCAACTGCGGCTGGATCTGCTGAGCCAGCACTCCAGCAAGTCCGACCCACTGGGCGAAAGCTTCAACTACGCCGAGGCTTTCAAGAGTCTCGATCTGGCCGCGGTAAAGAAAGATCTCGCCGCGCTGATGACCGATTCGCAGGACTGGTGGCCGGCCGACTTCGGCCACTATGGTCCGCTCTTCATCCGCATGGCCTGGCACAGTGCCGGCACCTACCGCATCGGCGACGGCCGCGGCGGCGCCGGGCGCGGCCAGCAGCGTTTCGCGCCGCTCAACAGCTGGCCGGACAACGTCAGCCTCGACAAGGCGCGCCGCCTGCTCTGGCCTATCAAGCAAAAGTATGGCCAGAAGATTTCCTGGGCCGATCTGCTGATCCTGACCGGCAATGTCGCGCTCGAAACCATGGGCTTCAAGACCTTCGGTTTCGCCGGTGGCCGCCCCGACACGTGGGAACCGGATCAGGACGTCTACTGGGGCAACGAAAAAACCTGGCTTGGCGGTGATGTCCGCTATGGCAAGGGCGCCGCGGGCAATGAAGACGACGGCGGCGTGATCGTCGCCGACGTGGAAAAGCACGGCGAAGAGGTCAGCCGCGACGACAACGGGCGCATCCTGGAAAATCCGCTGGGCGCCGTGCAGATGGGCCTGATCTACGTCAACCCGGAAGGCCCGGACGGCAATCCGGACCCGCTTGCCGCCGCGCATGACATCCGCGAAACCTTTGGTCGCATGGCCATGAACGACGAGGAAACCGTCGCGCTGATCGCCGGCGGCCACAGCTTCGGCAAGACGCACGGCGCCGGTCCGGCCGACAACGTCGGTCCCGAACCCGAGAGCGCGGAGCTCGAGAACCAGGGGCTGGGCTGGAAGAATAGTTACGGCTCCGGCAAGGGCGCCGACACCATCACCAGCGGCCTTGAAGTTACCTGGACCACCACGCCGACGCAGTGGAGCAACAACTTCTTCGAGAACCTGTTCAAGTTCGAATGGGAATTGACCAAGAGCCCGGCCGGCGCCAACCAGTGGGTTGCCAAGGGTGCCGATGAGACGATCCCGCACGCTCACGATCCCTCGAAGAAGCAGCGGCCGACCATGCTCACCACCGACCTCTCGCTACGCTTCGACCCGGCCTACGAGAAGATTTCGCGGCGCTTCCTGGAAAATCCCGACCAGCTCGCCGATGCCTTCGCCCGCGCATGGTTCAAGCTGACGCACCGCGACATGGGACCGCGCGCCCGCTATCTCGGCCCGGAAGTGCCCGCCGAAGAACTCATCTGGCAAGACCCGATTCCGGCAGTCGACCATCCGCTGGTCGACGAGCAGGACATCGCCTCGCTCAAGCAGAAGATCCTGGCGTCGGGGCTGTCGGTGTCGCAATTGGTGTCGACGGCCTGGGCGTCGGCGTCCACGTTCCGCGGCTCGGACAAGCGCGGCGGCGCCAACGGTGCGCGGATTCGCCTCGCTCCGCAGAAAGACTGGGCCGTCAACCAGCCCGAGCAGCTGTCGAAGGTTCTAAAGACGCTCGAAGGCATCCAGGGCGAGTTCAACGGCGCGCAGTCCGGCGGCAAGAAGGTGTCGCTTGCGGACCTGATCGTGCTGGCCGGCAATGCCGGCATCGAGCAGGCGGCCAGGAGCGCTGGCCATCAGGTGACGGTGCCCTTCGCACCGGGACGTATGGACGCCTCGCAGGATCAGACCGATGTGGAATCCGTCGGCGCGCTCGAACCCGTCGCCGATGGTTTCCGCAACTATCTGAAGGACGGCATCAAGGTCCCGGCTGAGGCATTGCTGATCGACAAGGCGCAATTGCTGACGCTGACAGCGCCGGAAATGACGGTGCTGATCGGCGGGCTGCGCGCGCTGAACGTCGGGACCGGGCAGAATCCGCAAGGCACCTTTACCGACAAGCCGGAAACGCTGACTAACGACTTCTTCCGCAACCTGCTCGACATGGGTACGGAATGGAAACCGGCCTCGCCGGCCCGTAACGTCTTCGAGGCACGCGACGCCAAAACCGGTGCGGTGAAGTGGACCGGCAGCCGCGTCGATCTGGTGTTCGGTTCGCATGCCCAGTTGCGGGCGCTGTCCGAAGTCTATGCAAGTGAGGACGGCAAGGAGAAGTTCGTCCGCGACTTTGTCGCCGCATGGGTCAAGGTGATGAACCTCGACCGGTTCGACCTCGCCTGAACGGGCGCCGCGCTTGCGTCAGGGTTGCCGCCCTGACGCAACGCTGCCCAATCGGTTGAAGATAAAACTGCCAGATTACGGTGCGAGTTCCGGTGTATCGGAGCCGCACCGTTTGTTTTTGCGCGGCAAGATGCTGGAGTGTGCGAGAGTGGCCAACGGGCAAAACCCTGCTTCAAGGTCGAGAGCCCACGCACCGCGCCGTCGACTATGACGGCGCTACGGTCAACGACTTGAGGAGCCCGATCAATGGGAAGCACCAGCGCAGTTGCGGCAGCGGCAATCGCCTTTCTGGGCAGTCACTTTCTTCTCTCCCATCCGCTGCGCGGACCGTTGGTCGGCGCAATCGGCGAAAAGACATTCCTCGGTGTGTATTCGCTGATCGCGTTCGTGACGCTCGGCTGGCTGATCGTGGCTTACGCAAAGGCGCCGCTCTCCGCACCGCTATGGCCGGTAGGAGACGTGCTTTGGGCGATCGCGACCGTGATCATGCTGATCGCGTCGATCCTGCTGATGGGTTCCCTGATCCGCAATCCGGCGCTGCCTACCGGCGGCCGGCCCGGTTCGTTTCCCGGCACCGCGCGCGGCGTGTTCGCGATAACGCGCCACCCGATGATGTGGTCGTTCGCGATGTGGGGACTGTGCCATATCGCGGTGTTTCCGGTGGCCAAGAACATCATCGTCGCAGCGGCCATGGTGATCCTCGCGCTCGTCGGCGCTGCGCTGCAGGACCGGAAGAAGGAGCGGCTCCAACCCGATCTGTGGCCCGCATGGGAATCGCAGACCAGCTACCTGCCGTTCGCGGCGATCGCCGCCGGCCGCGCGCGGCTAGGCGGCTTCGGCATGCACGCGCTGTTGGGCGGCCTGGTCGTCTGGCTCGCGGCGACCTGGGCCCATATCCCGCTCACCGGCTGGGCCGCGGGCATCTGGCGCTGGCTGTAGACGCAGTCGCGTCAGTGCCGTCTCATGAGCCGCGCTTCATGCCATCGCATGTCGACTCGATGCGAACGTTTCTCTGCTTGTCGACGTGAAATCGGCTGCCTGAAGTGGCACCGTATCTGAACCGCAGAACGAACGCTTCTCGCCGGCTCGGGCCAGGATGCGCGTCAGATGCGAATAGAAATGCTGCAGTTGTTTCGCGTCCGAAGCGCGTGGTTCGAGATCGAACACAGCTTCTAGCGCGCGGCGCGATACATGGAAACGTTGAAGTCCGTGGACGATGCGAATCTGAAAGACGACGCCGTCACTATTGTGCGGCACCGCTGCCCAAATGAGCGAATGAGTACTCATGGAGCCCCCGTAGATCATGTTGGATCGATAATTCGTCAATTCATGTTCGCATATCTCAGTGAGCGGCGAATCTTTTCAAAATTGTGACGCTTCACGATTCGACATTTTTACCACGGTCGGCATATTGCAGTGCAGCAAAATACCTGTAGACTAAAGACGGGGCAACTGCAATTGTGCACCCACGGTCGCAATATGACGGGAGAACGCGCCATGACGACTTCTCAGTCTTCACACACTCCAACCGTCCCCGTATTGCATGTCTTCGAGCAAGCCGGAGGCTGGCATTGGGGCATCACGGTTCCGCGCGCGAGGGGAAGCGGATTCAAGCTGATCGCCTTCAGCGAAACAACCTTCGCAATTGAAGACGCCGCCCGCACGGACGGAAGCCAGGCGTTGAAAAGCCTCGCGGATAGCGCTGCACGCGATCGGATCACGACCGACGTTGCGTGAATTCTCAATCGGCCTTGATTTGATCGTCGGCAGCCCCGCTGCATACGAAGTTCGCCGCTGCATCAGCGCCACACTATTGTCACACTTTAAAACGACGATCGATGGTTGCACCGTCCATGGCCCGGACGCGCGGCATGGCGCGGAGATTCTGCCGCCGTCCCGGCGATAGCGACCGCTGTGCGGCCCGCTGCGCCCAATCCAGGCATGCGGCGTGCTCCACGTAACGCGGCAGAGAACATGAGAGACACTGTGAAGCAACGAGCGACTGTTGTCTGCCAGCTCGGCAGGCGAATCCTCCTGGTCAGCCGGGAAGGCACCCGATGGTCGCTACCCGGCGGCAAGCCCGAGGCAGGGGAAGATCTGCGTGAAACCGCGCTGCGCGAATTGATGGAGGAAACGCGCCTTCGTGCGATGGACATGCGCTACCTGTTCGGCTTCACCGGCATCCACACCTGCCACCACGTATTTGTCGCGACGCTTGCCGATGGCGACCAGCCAATGCCCAGCAACGAAATTACGCGCTGTACCTGGGCAAAGGCGACGGAGGTGGGCGCGCTGCCGGTCAGCACTTCGACGAAGGGGATCGTTGAAGTGCTGACCATGGCGTCCAACGGTGCATCGAGACTGCCCATCGACTACGACCAGGCAGTAGATATCGGAGCCCACGTCTCCCGCTGATCGAACCGCTCCAGCGTTCGTCGAAGCCTACGACTTCGCAGGACGCCCGGTCTTGACCTGCTCGACAGCGGCCACCGCTGCGAGGAGACGCTTCGGCGTCGCGGATTCGAGCAGCAGCAATCCAGCGCGCAGGATTTCGCCCTTCTTCGCGGACACGCCGGCAGCCAGGCATTTCAGCTTCAGCGCAGCAATCTTGTCGTAATCCGATTTCGGCATCGTGAAGCTGTCGCGCACAACCTTCTCTTTCTTCGCGCGCTTGTCCTTGACCGCAACGGTTGCCTTGACAGGCACCGCCGCGTCGGCCGCAACCTTCTTCGCCTTCGACACTTTCCTGGCGCTTGCGCTCTTCTTCTTTACCGCGACGGTCGCGGTGGGTTCGGCAACGCCGCCCTCGGTTTCGGACGCAGCATCGGCACCCTTCGGGAAGTGAAAGGTCTTCTTCGTTGCTTTCTTGACGCTCGGCTCACTCATCAAACTCTCCATGAAAATAACGGTATAAACAGTATATACGGTTATCTTGCGGTGTGAGTTTCGGACATTGCAGATGGGTAGACTACGCGTCTACGTAGTGCGGCAAAACGGTGTTCGATTCGCTGCGTTGCAGCGTAGCGAGACGCGCTCGCCACGCATGCTCAACGTAAATTTCGCCCCCTGTCGCGATGATGCGTGCAGTCACCCGGACGCCACGATTCGATGGAATAATGGCGTTTCGTGCTCGCCTGGATGACTCGTAGAATTGCAGCCGGATGTGCTGCAACCCGACATCATTCAGGGGGGCGCGCTTCACCTGTAATAGCATCTCTCTCAAGGTTCCCGCGCTTTGCCGGCGCGATCGTCGCCTTCTTCGCGCCCCTGCGCCGGCGCGTTTTCCGTTCTGCCTGGTTCGTCGGCATGAAGCAATGCTGGCGTCAGAAAGCAGCCCATGACGGCGGACAGGATAATAAAAATCGAGGCCGCATCGACCAGCAGCCCGAACCGGATAAAAATCAGAAAGCAGCACAACACATTGAGCAGGTGCAGCAATAAGCCCAGAACGGTGGAACCCTTCGGGACGGTTCGCATGAACACGGCGAAGCGCGACTGACGCTGCGGCACATACCAGATGATCAGCAGCCCGAACGTCATGATGAAGGCGCTTTCCGCCCACTTCAGCCAGGTGGGCCGGCGCAGGAAACGCTCCTCGACAATCGTCTCGATCACTTGCGCCTGAATCTCGATACCCGGCACCAGTTCCCCCAGCGCGGTCGTGCGCATGTCGGTCACGCCCGCGCCGGTCAGGCCGACCAGCACCAGCTTGTTGTGGATCCGGGCGGGATCGACGCTCCCCTGCAGGACGTCGCGTGCCGACACGTAGCGGCCGAGCGTCGAGCGAATGGACGCGAAATGCAACCAGATGTCGCCGCCGGGTTGCGTGGGCACCTGCACATCCGCGACGCCCACCGCCTGCACGCCCGACGTGTCGGCAAAGACGTCGATCGCCGACGATCCGGTGGCGAGGCGCAGCATCTCCATCGGCAGACTGGGGACGAGCTTCTCCCTCAAACCCATGATGAGCGGAATATGCCGCACCACGCCCTGTTCGAGCGCCACGCTCAGCATCGCCTGCCCGTGAGCCGCCGCCTGCAATTCCGGCAAGCTGGCGAGCACATAGTCGAAGCGTTGCACCGAGTCGAGCGGGTCGGCGCCATGCACGAGGATCGGTGCACTGCGCATGTCGGTGCGGGCGGCGAAGCCGGCATGATCGAGCGGCGCGGCGCCTAGTATGGTGGGCGCCGCGCGCAGCGAGCGCGCGAGAATGGCTTCGTGACTCGGCAGCGCACGCAAGCCGGCGGCCAGCGCCGCCGCCGATTTCGGCAGATCGGCGGCAATCTTGTCGGGCGAGGTCTGATCCGGCTCGGGCATGTAGATGTCGAGGCCGATGGCCAGCGGTTTCAGTGCATCGATCGCATCGACCAGCGTCGCGAGCCGGTCTCGCGGCCACGGCCATTGACCGACGCTCGCCAGCGTCTCCTCGTCGATCTCCACGATGGTCACGGGCTGCGCAGTCGGAACCCGCGGATAGTGGCGCTGATACTGGTCGAACAGAATTTGCCGGGCGGTTTTGAAGGAATCGGGCAGCGCCGCGTCGAGCGCGTCGACGAAAGCCGGGCGCGGAATGTCGCTCGGCCATTCGCTGGTGAGATTGAGCAGGCTCAGGCCGAACAGCAACGCCAGCGCCACCGGGCGCCCCTGGGCCGTCCTCAGCAGACGCCTGATTCGCGCAACCCGTGGGGCGAAATAGCGTTTCATCGACGGCAAGGCCATTCAGCGCCCTGACTGGCGCCGGTCATTGGATGGTGATGACTGCGCGCCGGTTCATGCGATGGGGAACCCCATCGGCCGTGGGGACCAGCGGCTCGCGCTTGCCGCGGGCCGCGGTCTCGATTCGTTGGGCAGGAATGCCTTGCTTGATCAGGAACGCGGCAACCGTCTGCGCCCGCTGCATGGACAGTCTGTCATTGAATTCCTGCGAGCCTGCCAGATCGGTGTGACCGACCACCACGAGCTGGGGCGCGGGCCAGGTCGCGAGGACGGTTTTCAGTTTCTGCACCGTGGCGGCCGACTCCGGCGCCAGTTCGGTGGCGGAGTCGAACAGAAAAAAGATCGTGAATGTCATGGGCCGCGGCGGCCGGGCCGCGAGCAGCTCGCCATAGCGTGCCTGCACGGTGGATTGGCTATCCACCGTTGGCTCGATGCTGCCGCCTTTGGTGACGTCGACGCCGGCGTAAGCCTTGTCGATGGTCTGCTCTCCGGTGGCGCTGTGGACCACGACCGCGCCGACCTTGCCGTCGGGATCCGGCAATAAAATAATTTTGTCCGGAGTACTACACGCGGCCAGCGAAGCCAGCATGACGAATGCCGCTGCCCATGCCAGCCCGTAACGTCGGATCGAGGCCTTCAACGCGCCCCCTCCCCTTTATCGCCGACTTCGATGATGAACTCAGTGCCGCGCACGCCGAGCGTGGTAGTCGGCGTGCTGAAACGAACGGCATCCGGATTCGCCTTCGCCAGCTTGCCGGAAATCACAGCGAGAGAACCGCGCTTGACGGAAGCGTCGAGCACGCCGCCATGGGTCGTGGTATTGAAGGCGAACTGATTGAGGTCGAGAATGGTATCGGCGCCGGCCGAGAGCTGGGTGGTGTCGCGCAGCGTGATGCCGACGGAGGACTGCGGGCCGGTCACGATCCGATCCTTGCCATACACCTCGCTGCCGATAGCCGCGCCCGAACTTGCTCCGGACCGCTCGATCTGCACGGTGCCCTTGACCGTCTTGACGACACCGGCGGCATCGTCGGCAAATGCGTCCGCGAGCGTCAGGCATGCGCAGGCGAGGAGCAACGCATAGTGAGCGGCTTGGAGACGCATCGATGGCACCTGATGGCGTAAACGTGCATTCCGCGCGACAGCGCGGCTCCCTGATGTCGGCGGAGACTTCTCTGCGGCATCCATCAGACTAGCGCCGCGTTCCGGGTCACTCTGTGCGCTTCCGCGCATATCGCCCAGAGACACGCCATTGGCAGCCGGTTTGCGGCGGCATGCCTCGCTTAAGGGTTAACCCATTCAGAACCGCGCATCAAAGTGCATACAGTTCTTGCATACGAGCCTGCTTCAGACGCGGGGGTAGTGCCGCCCGGGGACTTCCGGCGGTGTTTCCTCAGTTCCACGAACTCAAAGGAGATGACAGATGGAAATCCGCGACCCTTCGCCCGGCCTCTACAACGAAGATCTCGCGCCTTCAAGGGTGCGCAACTGGGGCGCCTTCAGCATCTTCAACGTCTGGACCTCCGACGTGCACAGCCTCTGGGGCTACTACCTCGCCGCCAGCCTGTTCCTGTTATGCGGCACGTTCACCAACTTCGTGCTGGCGATCGGGATCGGCTCGCTAGTGATCTTCGTGCTGATGAACCTGATCGGCTATGCCGGCGAGAAGACCGGCGTGCCCTACCCGGTGCTGGCGCGCGCTTCATTCGGCGTGTGGGGCGCCAATCTCGCGGCGCTGGTGCGCGCCGTGGTGGCCTGCTTCTGGTACGGTGCGCAGACGGCCGCGGCGGCGGGCGCGCTGGTCGCGCTGCTCATCCGCAACGACAGCCTGATGGCGTTCTACAAGGGCACGCACTTCCTCGGCCACTCAGGGTTGGAGGTGATCTGCTACGTGGTCATCTGGGCGCTGCAGTTGCTCATCATCCAGAAAGGCATGGAGACGGTGCGCAAGTTTCAGGACTGGGCCGGCCCGGCGGTGTGGGTCGCCATGCTGATTCTGGCGATCGGGCTGTGCGTGAAGGCCGGCGGCTTCTCGTTCTCGCACGGCATTCCGATGGACGTGCTGCTCGACAAAACCAAAGATGCCGGTGTCAGCGGCGAGCCGGGCTCGTTCTGGGCGCTGATGGCAGTGGGCGCGACCTGGATCACTTACTTCGCGGCGCTGTACCTGAATTTCTGCGACTTCTCGCGCTACGCGAAGAATCGCGATGCCGTGAAGAAAGGCAATCTGTGGGGCCTGCCGGTCAATCTGATCGCGTTCTCGCTGGTGGCCGGCATCACCACCATCGCCGCCTTCAAGGTGTACGGCGAGGTGCTGCTGCACCCCGAGCAGATCTCCGCCAAGTTCGACAGCTGGGTACTGGCGCTCATCGCGGCGCTGACCTTCGCGGTCGCCACGCTGGGCATCAACGTGGTCGCCAATTTCGTCTCGGCCGCCTTCGACATCTCCAACGTTTTCCCCAGGCAGATCAGCTTCAAGAAGGGCGGCTACATTGCCGCGGCCATCGCACTAGTGCTCTACCCGTTCGCGCCGTGGGAAGGCAACGCCGCGCACTTCGTCAACGCCATCGGCGCGACGATGGGCCCTTTACTGGGGATCATTCTGGTGGACTACTATCTGGTGGCCAAGGGCAACATCAACGTCGCGGCGCTCTATCAGGAGTACGGCGAGTATCGTTACGAAGGCGGCTGGAACGTCAACGCGTTGATCGCGGCAGCGATCGGCAGCGTGTTTTCGACCTTTCTACCGAACTTCACCACGCTGCTGCCGGTCTGGTGGAATACCTATGGCTGGTTCTTCGGCGTGCTGATCGGCGGCGGCACGTATCTGATCATGGCGACGCTGCGGCCACGCGCGGCCGTCGCGCCGACCCGCGCTTAAGGTTTCTTGTGGGCTGGACGCGGTGCCACGCGTTCAGCCCCAAGTGGATCAAGCACCAGCTTGCGCCGCATCCCACAGGCGGACGGGTCGTCGCGATAGTCGCGCTTGCTTTTCTCACGGGTTGACCTGCCCTGCTGCAATGTCTTCCAGCGATCTTCCGCGTGTCGGCACGCCCATGAGCAACACCGCCATCGCGCCGATCAGCAGCACCAGCGTCGTCGCCCCGAACACGCCGGCAAAACCCAGCCGCGGATAGACGTAGCCGACGAGGATAGGCGCGGCGATCGCCCCCAGCCGGCCAATCGACGAAGCTAGCCCGGTGCCCGTCGCGCGCACGTCGGTGGGAAAGACCTCCGGGGTATAGGCATAAACGCCGGCGTAAGTGCCGTTCATGAAGAACGAAAGCAGGATGCCCGACACCATGATGCCCGTATCCGTACCCGTCAACGCAAGCCCGAGCGCCGAGATGCCGCCCAAGATCATGTACGACGCAATCGTCGCCTGGCGGCCGATCTTTTCGTTGAGCCACGCGCCCGAAAAATAGCCGGGGATCTGCGCGATGTAAATCACGAGCGAATATGAAAAACTTCGCGTGATGGTCATTCCGTTCTGAACCAGCAAGCCCGGAATCCACGTGAAAAACGCGTAGTAACTGAACGTGATGGAGAGCCACATCAGCCACGTCATGGCCGTGATGCGCGCGAGCTTCGCCGCCCATAACGCTTTGACGTTCGCGATGATCGAAGCCCGTCCGGCCGCGAGCGGAACGGCTTCCTCGCGCGCGGCAGGCAGCGGCTCCAGCTGCACGCCGGCTTTCAGCACCTCCGCTTCCATGCGCGACACGATCGCATCGGCTTCCGCGTGCCGGTCGCGCGCCTCCAGCCAGCGCGGCGACTCGGGCAACGCGCGGCGCCACCAGAGCAGCATCACGATGGGCAGTGCCGTGATGACCATGACCGCGCGCCATGCATTGGGTGCGAGCGGAATCACCAGATAGCCGAGCAGTGCAGCCGCCACGAAGCCAAACGAGAAGAATCCCGCGAGGCTGCCGGTGAAACTGCCGCGATAGCGTCGCGCCACGAACTCCGAGAGGAACGGCGCGACGATGGCGCTTTCGGCTCCCGTCCCCAGGCCGGCGACAATGCGGGTCGCCAGAAAAAAGCCCCAGTCGTTCGCGAGCGCGCTGGCAAGAGACGCGACACAATAGATCACGAGCGCATACATCATGACCTTGCGTCGGCCGATGACGTCGCCGAGCATGCCCGCGAGCATCGCGCCGAGGAAATAGCCCATGAACGTACCGCTTCCCAGCACGCCGGTCTGCACGCTCGTCAATCCCCACTGCGTGCGCAGCACCGGCAGCAGGAACGCGAGCACGGCGGCGTCCATCGCGTCGAAGGTGTAGCCGAGGCCGCCCATCAGCAGCAGACGGCGGTGAAAACCTGAAAACGGCAATCGCTCGATACGGGCGGCAATCATCGACATGGGCAAGCTCCGATCAGGACACGGGGGCGGCGCGCACGCGCGCTCATAAGGTCAAGCGCTTTCGAGTTCGTTGACGAAGATCCGGCCGTCCTTCATGACGAGCGGAATATGCTCGCCCTGACCTAACAGGCAATCGACGGACTTCAAAGGATTGCCGTCGACCACCAGCACATCGGCATGCGCGCCCGGCATGATTCTGCCGAGCTTGTCCTGCATGCCGAGCACTTCCGCGCCGACGAGCGTCGCGCTCGCGATCACTTCGGCCGGCGACATGACGTCGGCCAGAATCCGGAACTCATCGCTTTGCAGCCGCTGTGCCTCGCCGAGCAGGTCCGTGCCGAAGCCCATCTTCACGCCGGCGCGCTTCATGATTTCGATCGAGTGCAGACCGGCGCCATGCACGTCCGCGACTTTGGCAATGCTGGCCGGCGGCAGTCCGTATTTCTCGCCTTCGCTGGCAAGGGCGTCGTAAGTGACGAGGGTCGGCACGACATACGCGCCGTGCTCCGCGACGAGGCGTGCGGTCTCCTCGTCGATCAGGTTGCCGTGTTCGATCGTGCGCACGCCGCACCGCACGGCGCGCGCGATCGCCGCGGGCGTATACGCATGCGCGAGCACATACGTGCCGCGTCCCTCTGCTTCAGCGACGATGGCGCGGATCTCATCTTCGGAGTAACCGAACGCGCCGACGGGATCGGTGGGTGAAGCCACCCCGCCCGACGCCATGATCTTGATCTGGTCCGCGCCCATCTGCAGTTCCTCGCGCACGGCGCGGCGCACTTCATCGACGCCGTCCGCCACGCGGCCGAGCGCGCCCACGCGCACGCAGCATCCGCAGGGGGCATCGGGCGGCATATAGTCGGAGCGGGCGCGCGGATCGGCGTGACCGCCGGTCTGGCTCAACGCGCGGCCGGACACAAAAAGGCGCGGACCTTCGATCAGCCCCGACTCGACCGCCTGCTTGAATGGATACCCTGCACCGCCGGCGTCACGCACGGTGGTGAAGCCGCGGCGCAGCATCGCGCGCATGATCGGCACGGCGCGCAGCGTGACGAGCACGTTGGGGAGCGTCGCCACGCGCGGCAAGTTGAATTCGATCGCAACGACATGCACGTGCAGATCGATCAGACCCGGCATGATCGTTTTGCCTTTGACGTCGATCACATGCGCGGTGCTGCTTTTGATCGGCTTGTCGGACACTTCGCGTACGAAGCCGTCCTCGATGAGAATTTCAAAGCCTTCCAGCAGCTCAGGACGGGTGGGATCGAGAAGCGCGCCGTTACGTAGAACGAAGGTGGTCAACTGTCATCTCCTTCAGGTTTCGATCGCAGCGCCCGGCATACGGGCCTCGCTTCGAGTAGAGAGGCTGATGCATGGGAGCGCTGCCAGGCTATTCGTCGGGATAGATCTCGCACGCATTAAGTATGCGCTGACGAACCCATGACGCAAAGCGGATCGAAAAAAGCTTTTCCCACATGTTGATCTTTCGCGGCCCTGAGCATTAAGATGGGGCACCTCGGCGCGCGACATGCCGTGCAGATGCACGATGACATCGCGCAGCCGACACCACCGAATTGATCCTGCTCGCAAAGCGAGGCCAACGGATCAGGTTCCCAGCCAGGCAGCAAGCTCAGCCAGGAGACGACGATGCTCAGTCCACACGAATTCGCGACCCTCATGTTGCTCAAGGATGCACCGGATCTGCTGAGTGTGGACGGTGCCGATCTGGAAGCGCTTCTGGAGCGCCAACTCGTGACGCTGGAAGACCTCGCTTCCGGGCAACAACGCCCCCTCATTACCGCTGACGGACAGATATTTCTGAAGGCCGCCGCTCGTCTCCTGAACGACGAATGACACGTATCGCTTGATCAGTTGCACAGTCGAGGAGTGTTGCATGGCCGAATCAGCGGCGGGCATCGTCGTGGGTCTATGCGGGTTGAGCGTCGCCATGCTACTGGTCGCCGGACATTATTGGCGCGAGATGAGCAGGCGGCGGCAGCTCAGGCGGATGGACCATCGCGACTGCTGGGAAGTGATGCGCCACCGGCGCTGAAAACGCGCTAGCCGATCATGATCGGGCTGGCCGATGCGGTGCTTGTCGTGCACGCGCTCGGACTGATCCGCTCGCATCCCGAATGCTCACATTTTGACGCATTTTGTACTAACCAGTTAGAATATGAAAAAGAACGGAGCTTGGGAACGCGCCACGCGCCTTCCATTTCTGTTCGCATCTGCATGATTTCCTGAGGAAAACGACTTGTTACGGCGTAAATTTCTTTCGTCAATGATCCTGATGGCTGCGGGTATCGCGGTCGCCAAGGCCCGCGTGATTTTCGGCGGCATGCCGTGGTTCAAGGATCCGGTGGTGCTGCCGGAACCTGTCGTGCCCGACGGCTGGAAGTTCTTTACCGCCGAAGAAGTCGCCGCGGTCGAAGCGATTGCCGACCGCCTGATTCCCGCAGACGCGTTGAGCATCGGCGGCAAGGAAGCGGGCTGCGCGCTCTTCATCGATCGCCAGTTGAGCGGCGATTACGGCCGCGCGGCCACGCAATACCGGTTGGGCACGTTCAAGCCGGGGACGCCGAGCCAGGGCCCGCAGATCAAGGACACGCCCGCCGAACGTTATCGCGCCGGCCTGAAGTCGCTCGACCAGCACTGCAAGCAAAACTTCGGCGGCAAAACCTTCAGTGCGCTTTCGCCCGAACAGCAGGACGGCCTGCTCAAACAGCTCGAGGCCGGCGAACTCGCACTCGGCACGGTCGATTCGAAAGCCTTCTTCAATCTGATTCTGCAGAATGTGCGCGAAGGGTTTTTCGCCGATCCGATTTACGGCGGCAACAAGGACATGGCCGGCTGGAAGATGCTCGGCTTTCCCGGCGCGCAATACGATTTCCGCGATGTGATCGGCCGTCAGGGCGAAGACCTGAAGATCATTCCGATCAGCCTCATCAGCCGCAAGAGCTGACGCGCTCGCGCTCGCTCCCACGCGGTTTCCCCAGCATCACTGCATTACTGCACCCCACTGCAACAAGCGGAGAATTACATGGCACTCAAACGTGCTAAGGCCGACGCCGTGATCGTCGGCCTCGGCTGGGCCGGTTCGCTCATGGCGAATGAACTGACCCAGGCCGGTCTGAACGTGGTCGCGATCGAACGCGGCGCATGGCGCGACACCAGCAGCGACTTCCCCACCACGGTCGACACCGACGAACTGCGTTTCGCAACGCGACGCGCGCTCATGCAGCCGCCCGCCGTCGAAACACTGACGTTCCGCAACACGCCGGATCAAACCGCCCTGCCCCTGCGGGACTGGAACACGTACCAGTTCGGCATCGGGGTCGGCGGAGCGGGCACGCACTGGAACGGCATGACGTGGCGTTTCCTGCCGAACGATTTTCAGACGTACACGAACACCGTCGAGCGTTACGGCAAGAGCAAGTTTCTCGAAGGCATGCAGGTGCAGGACTGGGGCGTGACGTATGCCGATCTCGAACCGTTCTACGACAAGTTCGAGCGTCTCGCCGGGACTTCGGGCCGCGCCGGCAATATTCAAGGCAAGATCCAGCAAGGCGGCAATCCGTTCGAAGGTCCGCGCAATCGCGACTATCCGCTGCCGCCGCTCGAGCGCACGCGCGTCGCCACAATCTTCGACACGGCAACCCGCGGCCTCGGCTATCACCCGTTTCCGGTGCCGGCGGGCAACACCTCGGGCGCGTATGTGAACCCATTGGGCGTGCACATGGCGCCTTGCACGTACTGCGGTTACTGCGAGTTTTTCGGCTGCGGCAACTGGTCGAAGAGCAGCCCACAGGCGTGCATCATGCCCGCGCTCATGCAGCGCAAGAATTTCAGCGTGATCACCGAATCCGAAGTGCTGCGCGTGAATCTTGCCGAAGACAAAAAAACGGCGACGGGCGTCACCTTCGTCGACCACGACAACAACGAGTGGGAGCAGCCCGCCGATATCGTCGTGATCTCGGCGTATCAGATGGACAATGTGCGCCTGATGCTGCTCTCGGGCATCGGCAAGCCGTACGACCGCGATACCGGCGAAGGCGTGGTCGGGCGCAACTACGCGTACCAGACCATCTCCGGCGCATCGATCTTCTTCGAGAACGAACGGCTCAATCCGTTCATCGGCGCGGGCGCATTGGCGCAGGCCATCGACGACTTCAACAGCGACAATTTCGACCACACGAATCACGATTTCATCGGTGGCGGCGTGGCGCTCGTGCATTCCACGAATGGCCGGCCGATCGGCTTGAGCAATGGCGTGCCGCCGGGCACGCCGCGCTGGGGCAGCGAATGGAAGAAGGCGTATCAGCACGCCTATCAGAACTACAACTCCATCTACGTGATGGGCAATAGCTATCCGCATCGCGACGTGTACCTCGATCTCGATCCCGAATACAAGGACCGCTTCGGCCGGCCGCTGTTGCGCGTGACCTTCGACTGGATCGAGAACGACAAGCGCTCGGCGAAATTCATGGCCGACAAGTCGGAAGAAATCGGCCACGCGATGGGCGCCAAAACTGTCGTGCGCAGCGAGCCGACCACCAAACCGTTTTCACCGATGGACAATCTGTCCTCGCACACCACCGGCGGCGCGATCATCGGCGACGATCCGAAGACGAGCGCGCTGAACCGCTATCTGCAAAGCTGGGACGTGCACAACACCTTCGTGGTGGGCGCGTCCGCGTTCGCCAACAACGGCGGCTACAACCCGACCGGCACCGTCGGCGCAACCACGCTGTGGGCCGCGGAAGCCATCAAGTCGCAGTACCTGAAGTCGCCTGGCCCACTGGTGAGGATCTGAACGTGCGAGTCAAGACACTCATCGGTACTTTCAGCGCGGTGGTGCTCGCCACCGCGGCATTCGTTGCGTGGAATCATGCGGGCGATGCGCATGCGCAGGACAACCCCAATGCGCAGAGCAACATTGGCGGACAACACGGTTTGAATGCGCCTACTCCAAAAGCCGCCCCGCTCGCGTCCACCAGCGCCGGCGCCGACGCCGGCGCGGTCGAACGCGGGCTGTATCTGGCGCGCGCGGGCGACTGCATTGCGTGCCACACGGCCGAAGGCGGCAAACCGTTCGCAGGCGGACTGCCGCTGGAAACGCCGTTCGGCAAGATCGTCGCGAGCAACATCACGCCCGACAAGCAATCCGGCATCGGCACCTGGACCGATGCCGAGTTCATCCGCGCCGTGAAGGAAGGACGCGGCAAACACGGCGAGTTTCTGTACCCGGCCATGCCGTACACGGCCTACGCCAAAGTCAGCGACCAGGATCTGCGCGATATCAAGGCGTATCTGGATACGGTCCCGGCCGTGAACAACAAGGTTGAAGCGAACCAACTGCCGTTCCCGTTCAACATCCGCTTGCTGATGTTCGGCTGGAATCTGCTGTTCTTCGACAACACGCCGTTCAGAAACGACGACAGGCAATCGGTGGAATGGAATCGCGGCGCGTATCTGGTTGAAGGACTCGGTCACTGCGCGTCGTGCCACACCGCGAAGAACTTCCTCGGCGGCGACAAGGCAGCGTTGCAAGGCGGCGCGTTGCAGGGATGGTACGCACCGGAAATCACGGGTAATCCATACACAGGGTTGGGCAACTGGTCGACGGAAGATATCGTCGAATACCTGCATACGGGAGGCAATAACCGCAGCGTTGCGTCGGGCCCGATGGCCGAAGCCGTGACCAACTCGCTCCAGCACCTGAGCACGGCCGATCTGCGCGCAGTGGGCGTGTATCTGAAGAGCGTGCCGGGATCCGATCGCAAGGCGCCGGCGACGCTTGCAGCAAGCGACTCGGCAATGACGCTCGGCCACTCGCTGTTCATGGCGAACTGTGCGGCTTGCCACCGCTCGTCGGGCCAGGGCGTGACGGGCATGGTCTCATCGCTTGCGGATAGCGCGGGTGTGCGCGCGCCGGATCCGGCCAACATGTTGCGCACGATCCTGATCGGCAGCCGCGGCGCCGTGACGCAAAGCAACCCCACGGGTGCGGCCATGCCGAACTTCAGCTGGAAGCTGACCGACAGCGATATCGCCGCTTTGTCCACGTATGTCCGCAATAGCTGGGGCAATGCAGCGGCGCCCGTCTCCGCCGATGATGTCAAGAAAGCGCGCAGCAGTCTTGGTGCGCAGTCGGCGATCGGTGTAGCAAGCAAATAAGAAGTCACGCGCCGGCTGTTGCAATGTGGCAAGCCGGCGCGGCAATAGACTTCGCGCCATGCACAGCGTGTGTCGCGCACAAGGTATCCGCCGCCGCTCGCGTTACTTGAAGAAAGTATAAGTGGCGATGTAGGGCGAACTGCCCGTCGCATGTTCGACGGTGCATGGCGCGGTCGGCGCAACGCCGCCTGCGGTCATCGTGCGTTGCACGTAACGCACGTCGCTCAACATACCCTTCGCGCCCGTCGAGCGTGTTTCCAGCAATAGCTGCGGCACGCCGTTCGGCGCTTCGCTCGGCATCTGCGCGAGGACATGGCCCACGATCCGGCTGCCGTCGCGGGCTTCCCACGAGGGTCCTGCCGAATGCTCGATCACCGCGTTGCCGGCCGTATCGAACAAGGTGGCGCGCGGACTGCGGAACACCCAGCCGAGCGCGTGATTCGCATCGTATTCGCACGAGTAAATCTGTACGCCGGATGCGGTCGCGCTCAGGAGCGCGCGTCCATCGGGCGGGTCGATCGGCGCGGCGCCGGCCGACGTGGCGACTACCGCCGACAGCCATACGGCGCTGATCGAATGACGGGTTCTGCGTGACAAGCGAATCATGAAGCTGCTCCTTTTGACGCGATGCGGTGAAAGCCTCTAACCGGGCCCGTCCCTCTTCTAACACGCGGCGTAACGTCGATGCGAATTGCCCGGCGTTTCGGGCGGCGCCGGTTTCAACGAGGTCGGACCGCGCGCTGGCGAACCTGCTGTCGTGCAGGCGATCGGTTCATCCGGGCTGCGGATACAACGCTTCACCATGGCGATCTATTCCACGCTGCTTTGAAATCTCCTCGCGCGGCCATCGTCGCAATCCGGTCGGCAACCGCGTTCAACGCGAGTATTGCAGCAAGAAACGGAAGGCTGCCGACTGCCTGCGCCCATATTGTTCAGGCAGAGGGCAGCGATGGCGTTTCCCTCGTTCAACCACATTCAATGAGGAATTCACCATGTCCAGGGAAGATGACAACAAGGCCGTCGTGGGCCGCTGGTTTACCGACTTCTGGGGCAAGACCTGCAATCTCGACATCGTCGACGAACTCGCCGCGCCCGACATGCTTCTTCAATACTCGCTGCACGAACCGCGCCGTGGCCGCGACGACATCAAGGCTTTCATGAGCGGCTTTCGCGAAGCATTCCCGGACCTCAACTTCTGGGGCGCCGCCGATCTCATCGCCGAGGGGGACTATGTCGTCGGCCGTTGGGAAGGTGGCGGCACACACACGGGCCCGGCGTTCCGCGACTTCCTCGTCGGATCGTTGCCTGCGGCGACTGGCCGGACCATGCGCTTTACCGGCACGACCGTGTTACGGCTCAAAGACGGCATGATCGTTGAAGAAATCGGCCTCGACGACGGCGTCACCGCCCTGCAGCAACTCGGCCTCATCAAGCCGGCGTGATCGACGACGCGGTGCTTCTGGTATCGTTCAACGTCGCCACCTGCACCTGACGACACAACGGGCCGGTACACCCGGCCCGTTGTGTTGGAAGCTACATGCTGCCTTCGGCGCGAGGCAAAAACCCGTGAGCCGTGCAACGAGGATAAACTGGCCGGCCGAAAGTCACTGATCAAGCTGAAACGTCGAACAACAAAACCACTACTGTGAGGTCTCTCATGAAAACGACGCTCAAGGTATTCCTGCTCGGCATGGTTGTCTATCCGACGGTGTGTTCCGCTCAGGTCAACGGCTGCGATGCGAAGCGCAGTTCCATAGAGAAAGAAATCGCCTACGCGCAAACGCACGGCAATGCGAAGCGCGTCGATGGTCTCGAAACCGCGCTCGCCCAGATGAACGCGAACTGCACGGATGCCGTGCTGCGCAGCGACGCGCAACGCAAGGTGAGCGCTTCGCAAAAGAAACTCGCCGAACGCGAGCACGATTTGCAGGAAGCGAAGGCCAACGGCAAGAGCGCGAAGAAAATCGCCGAGCGGCAACGCAAGGTCGACGAGGCCCACGCGGAGCTTGAAAGAGTGCTGACGCAAGCGTCGCAGTAATGCCCGCTCACACCTCGCCGACCACCGCCGCATTGAGCGCCAGCGAGAGCGCGCCAACCAGAACAAGACTCAGCGCCCACACCGCGTCCAGATTGAACCAGCTGCGCGACACGAACTTCAACCCCAGGTAACGATAGACCAGCCAGGCCAGAAGCCCACCGGCAACCATCATCGCGCAGGCATGCACGCCCGAAACGAGCAGCGCCATGCCGAGATTGGCTTCGATCAGGCTTTGCGCGGCCCGATGCCCTCGATCCATGTCATAAGCGCTACACAGCCCGAGATAGATCGGCACGAGCATCAGTCCGGCGCCATGCGCAATGGCAACCGCGAACGACCACAGCGTGAGCCGTGACGGCGGAATTCGCACAAGGACACGCGGATGGCGTCGCCGGATCAGCAGAAACACGCCGAAGCCGATCACGAGCAGACTGGCGCCGACCTGTATCGCGCGCTGCCAGGCGAGCAGGATGGTCAGCATGGCGAACGGCAGCATCACCAGTAACACGGCCAGCACGTGCCCGAGCGCGAGATAGACGAGCGCGCTGAGCAGCGCTCGCGCGCGCCGCTCCATCAGACCGCTCGACACGGCGAGCGGCCAGCCCATCGCCGGGTTGATCCCGTGATAGAGACCGCTCGCCAGAATGGCCAGCCACAGGCCGGTCTGCGACCAGCCTGCCCCGATCAAACGCCCACCGACGGGTAACAGAACGAATCGGTCGAGCAGTCTCCGCCTTCCAGCCGGATCTGATGAGCCCGGTATCCGTCCGGAAACGTCACCCAGTAGTCATCGGCCAACGTGAGCCCACCACCGGGTTCGGCCCGCGCCATGACCTGCGCCGCCGGCACGCCGTCCGGGTAGAACTGGTTGTCCCACGTCGAATAGAGCGAGTTGGTCCAGTAGACGCGCTTGCCGTCGCGGCTGATCTCCACCATCTGCGGGCCGCCCGCGAAGGTCTTGCCGTTCGTATGCGGCGTGCGCCGTGCGATCCCGCCGATATGAACCGAGCCCGTGAGCTTCGGCTTGCGGGGTTCCGTCACGTCGTACTGGCGCATCTCGCCGGTGCCCCAGCAGGCGACGTACAGGAATTTGTCGTCGATGGAGAGATCGATGTCCGTGACGAGCGGCGGCACCGCGCCGAAACCCTGCAGCAACGGCGGCAACTGTTCGGTGGCTGCCGGCTCGGGCGGAATGGTGGCGGTCTTCTCGATGTGAAACTCGCCCCCTTCGCGCCACCATGTCCAGATCGAGCCTTCCAGATTCGTCGTATCGACCACCACGCCGATAAAACCGTATTCGCGGCTCGGATCGTGCGCGGGCCGCACTTCGAGCGCCATCTGATGGTTCGCGCCGAGGTCGAGCGTCTGCACGTTGCGCCGGCCCCGCAGATCCCAGAAGTGGATCCGGTGCCCGTATTTGTTCGACAGCAGATCCTCGGGGACGATGCCGTTCTCGAATTGCGGCGGCAACGCCCATTCGCTCGACACCATATAGTCGCGCGGCAGATTCCACCAGAAATCGTAGTGCTTCTCCTGCAACCCGCGATCGATCTCCCAGCGGCCCAGCACCTCGAACGTTTCGCAATCCATGATAAAGATGCCGGGCGGCCCGTCGGTGCCATCTTTCCCTGCGCCGCCCAGCGTGCTGACGTAAATCCCCTCCGGCCCGCAGTGAATGGTATGCGGCCGGGAGTAGCCGGTTTTGCGGAAAATTTCCTCGGGCTCGATGATCTTGTGAATTTTTGCCTGCGTCGGATGCGGATGGGTGTCCACGATATAGATGCGCGAAGACCGCATGCCCGGAATGATCAGATAGCGTCGCTGGAGGAAAGCGTGGCCGGTCAGCGGCGAGAGTGACGACGAGCAGGCGTTCCAGCCGAAATGATGGAACTCGTCCCCCTTGTACGGCACCGGCACGGTGTGAACCACCTGGCTGTAGGTGGGCGAGCCGGGCTTAACGTCGATCACGGCGAGCGCGTCGGGCTGCGAGAAGTCGGGGCTGAGAAGCACCGTGTAGGCGTACTCTTCCGCGGGCGCCTCCATCGCGAGTTTCGGTGACGCGTGGAACGTGGGATCTGGGCGCATACCCATGGCGAGCTCTCCTTGTCTAACCGGTTCGGGACCAGGGCGTTCGCGTATTCACCGTCACGGACGGGCCGCTCGCCTTGTTACGGAACATCGTGTGTCAATGAGATGCACGGCCCCCGTTGGCGCGGCGGACCGTGGCGCAGCTTTAGATTTGTAGTCCACGGCGGCAGCGAGAGCAACCGGGAGTTTTCGCCAACTTTTTTTGTGCGGCGCAGCGTCAGTCGTAGGCACGCGCCCTGCCGCACTATCGTACTCGTCAACGCGATGCGCCGCCGCTCGTCCCGAACGGCGCGCGCGGTCAGTGCCCTGAAGATCCGTTAGTGCTGCACGCCCCAGCGTCGCACGGTCACGCGTTCGAGCGTATCGAACACCAGGTGTTCAATCAGCAAGCCGATCACGATCACCGCGGCGAGGCCCGCGAAAACGCGGTCCGTATACAGCTCATTGCGATTCTGGAAGATGTACCAGCCGAGGCCGCCGCTGCCTGAACTCGCACCGAACACGAGTTCGGCGGCAATCAAGGTGCGCCAGGCAAACGCCCAGCCCACCCGCAAGCCCGCCAGAATCGCCGGCAACGCCGCCGGCACCAGAATCAGCAGCACGTGGCGCATGCCGGTGAGCCCGTAGTTGCGGCCCGTCATGCGCAGCGTCGCCGGCACCGATTGAAAACCGGAATAGGTGTTCAGCGCGAGCGGCCAGAGCACCGAATGCACCAGCACGAACAACAGGCTGCCGGTGCCGAGGCCGAACCACAGCAACGCGAGCGGCAACAGCGCGATCGAGGGCAACGGGTTGAACATCGCCGTCAGCATCGACAGGACGTCGCGGCCCAGACGCGTCGACACCGCGAGCGACGTCAGCACGAAGGCGAGCGCCGCGCCGAGCAGATAGCCGCGCAGCAGCACGGACATCGACACGGCGGTTTTCTGCAGCAGTTCGCCGGACCACACGCCTTGCACGAACGCACTGAACGTCGCGCCGAAGGTGGGCAGCAGCAGATCGTTGTCGATCGCGCGCGCGGCGATTTCCCAGATGCCGATCAACACCAGCGCAATCAGCGTCTTGCGCAACCAGCTCTGCGCGAAAATGCGCTTGCCGAGCGGCAGCGGCGCTTCGAGCACGAGTTCGCCGAGCGGTTCGAGCGGACGCTCATACTCCTCGCGAACCGGCGGCAGCAAAGTGGCGGGAGAATTCATTGCCCAGCCTCCGTCTCTTCAAACAACAGATGATGAATACGCGCGACGCTGCGCTGAAAATCGCTGCGCCCGAAACTGTCCTGCGAATATTGATGGCTATTGAGCTCCGCGCGCACGCGGCCTGGATGCGGCGACAGCAACAGAATGCGATTGCCCACCACCAACGCTTCCTCGATCGAATGCGTGACGAACAGCAAGGTGAAGTTCACTTCCTCCCACAGACGCAGCAGTTCTTCCTGCATCTTGCGGCGAGTCAGCGCGTCGAGCGCGGCGAAGGGTTCGTCCATCAGCAGCACGCGCGGCTGCATGGCCAGCGCGCGGGCAATCGCGACGCGCTGCTTCATGCCGCCCGACAACGTATGCGGATAAGCATTCGCAAACGACGCCAGCCCGACTTTCTCCAGATAATGCAGCGCCCGCTCGTTGGCCTCGGCGCGTGAGAGCTTCTTCGCGACACGCAACGGAAAGGCCACGTTCTGCAGCACCGTCTTCCACGGCGGCAACTGGTCGAACTCCTGGAACACGACAATGCGATCGGCGCCTGGACCGCGCACAATCTGGCCGTCGAGCAAGATGCTGCCCGACGTCGGCTCGATAAAACCGGCTACCGCCTTGAGCAAAGTGGACTTGCCGCAACCGGACGGTCCCAGCAGCACGAAACGGTCGCCGCCGTAGACGTCGAAACTCACGTCGTGGGTCGCGCGCACGATCCGCTCGCGCGTGCGGTATTCGAGGTTGACGTTTTCGACCGCGAGCAGTTTTTCGCTGGTCGCCGGCGCGGCCGCTTCAGCCTGGTTCGGAAACAGCACAGTAGGATTGGCCACCATCAGATCGCTCCCTGTAAGCCGACCACTCGGGCCGTTAAATATCCGGCGATGCTCGCGTATGTCTTCATGTTCAGCTTCCGGTGGCGGTCGCCGGGTCGTCGAAGAAATAATCCTTCCAGGACTTCGGTTCGTTCTTGATCACGCCGACGCGATGCATGAACTGCGCGAGCCCGAAGGTGTTTTGCGGCGCGACCTTGAACTGCACCTGCGGATCCTTGATGACCTTCAGCAGCAGATTGCGGTCGATCTTCGACTGATTCGTGCGGATGTAGATATCGGCCGCGGCATCGGGATTCGCCGTGATGAAGCGCGCGGCGTCGGCCAGTGCGTCGACGAATGCGCGATACGTCTTCGGATTGTTATCGCGGAATTTTTCCGTCGCGTACAGGACGGTCGCCGAACTCGGGCCGCCCAGCACATCGTAGGAATTCAGCACGATGTGCGCCTTCGGATTGCCCGCCAGCTCCTGCTCCTGAAACGGCGGATTGCCGAAGTGGCCGGTGATTTCCGTGCCGCCCGCGATGATCGCCGCTGCCGCGTCGGGATGCGGCAGCGCCTGCGTGAACTTGTCGAGGCGGTTGTAATCCTTGTCGCCCCAACGTTTCGCCGCCGCGTATTGCAGCACGCGCGATTGCACCGACACGTTGACGGCCGGCACCGCGATGCGGTCCTTCTCGGTGAAGTCGGCAATCGTCTTGACGTCGGGGTTGTTGCTGATCAGGTAATACGGCAGATTGCCGAGCGAGGCCACGCCCTTCACATTCTGCTTGCCATGCGTGCGATCCCAGATCGTCAGCAAGGGGCCGACGCCCGCGCCGGCGATATCCACCGCGCCGGAGAGCAGCGCGTCGTTCACGGCGCCGCCGCCCGACAGCTTGACCCAGTCGACCTTGATATCGAGTCCCTGCTTGCGCCCTTCCTTCTCGACGAACTGCTGGTCGCGCGCCACGTTCAGCAGCAGATAGACGATGCCGAACTGCTCGGCCACGCGAATCTGCCCTTCGGCACGCGCGGGCACGGCTGCGCCGAGACCGGCCAGCGCCGTCGATACAGTCAGCAGCGTCGCGGTCAAACGGCGAGCAAAAGACGACCGCGCAGCGGTCGGGCGAAACATGGCGAGCATCGGAACTCCGGTCAGCGTGTGATGGTAGTAAAGCGGGCTGCGTTGCCGTCAGAACGGCACGTCGCCTTCAATCGTCGTGCGATACAGCTTGCGGCGCAGATGGTCCGGCGTGCCGGCTGCGAGATGCATCAACGAGCGGTTGTCCCAGAACACCATGTCGTGTTCGGCCCATTGATGCCGGTACAAATGTTCCGGCCGCACGCTATGCGCGAAGAGTTCATCGAGTAATTGTTTGCTCTCGTCTTCCGGCAAACCGATCACGCGGGTCGTGAAATGTTCGCCGACAAAGAGCGCCTTGCGTCCGGTCTCCGGATGCGTGCGCACGATCGGATGCACCACCGGCTTGACCTGCGCGATCTGCTCGGCGGAGAGGTTCGGGCGCCACGGGCTGCGTTTTTGCAGCTCGGCGTATTTCGCGAGATACGTGTGTTCCGCCGAACGTCCTTCCACGGCGGCACGCAGATGCGCGGGCAGCGTGTCGTACGCCAGATGCATGTTGGCGAACAACGTATCGCCGCCTTCCGAAGGCAATTCCTGCGCGTGCAGCAGCGAGCCGAGGCTTGGCTTCTCCTTGTACGACAGGTCGGAATGCCAGTAGTGACCGGCATCGCCGAGACCGATCGGCTGGCCGTTCTCGAGGATGTTGGAGACGATCAGCACTTCCGGATAGCCGTTCAACTGGAACTGATGCAGCACATGAATCTGCAGCGGACCGAAGCGGCGGCTGAAGGCGATCTGCTGATCCGGCGTGATGCGTTGATCGCGAAACACCAGCACGTGATGATCCAGATGCGCGCGGTGAATGCGGCGGAAATCGTCGTCGTTCAGCGGCTGGCTGAGGTCGAGGCCCAGCACTTCCGCGCCGACGGGGGCGTCGAAAGCGCGAATCTGGATGGGCTGGGCTGGATGAGCGTGGCCAGTCGCGCTGGCGGCGGTGGGTGCAAAGGCAGTCGTCACAGGAAACTCTTGGTCGAATCTGTTCGGAAACGCCGGCAAGGGCGCAGTCAGACGAATTTACCGGCGCGCGCGCACGCCGACAACGAAGCAAATCCGATACTGATATCTGCTGGAGTGATAAACCCGATGCTTTAACGCGTTGCGGGCAGCCAGCCGATTCCTGATGTGTCCCCGCAAGGCACCGTCAAAGCCGCCCAGGACGCGGATCGGCGACGAAACCGTCGCGATTGGGCATGACCACGCGCGGCAGCGAAGCCGCGTCGAGCCGCGTATTCGCCGGCACGATGCCGTTCTGGTTGAGCAGGTATGCGCTGAGCGCGTACACCTCGTCGGGGGAAAGCGATTCGGGCGCGGTGTAGGGCATCGCGCGGCGGATGTAGTCGAACAGCGTGGTCGCATACGGCCAGTAACTGCCCACGGTGCGTTTCGGCTTCGCGCTCGTCAACGTGCCCTGCCCGCCTATCAGCTGATCGCCGAGCCCGCCCTGACCCCGCGCGCCGTGGCACGCCGCGCATTTCGCGGCGAAGATGTGCGCGCCCGTGGCGACGTCGCCGCTGCCCGCCGGCAGGCCGCGGCCATCCGGCGCGACGTCGATGTTCCAGGCGGCGAGGTCTTGCGCGGTAAGCGGCGTGCCGATGTCGTGGTTCGCCTCGGCGTTGCGCGCCGACGGCGCCACCGATGAACACGACGTCAGCGCCGTCAGCGACAGCAGCGCGGTCAGCGCGACACGAACGGACTTGCACCGGAAAAGCGCCTCACGCATTACGCACCTCGCCGCTTGCCTCGACGCGCCATTGCTGAATCGCGTTGTAGTGATATTGCGAGTTGAGACCGCGCGCAGCGACGAGTTCGGCGCGCGTCGGCTGCACGTAGCCGGTCGAATCGGTGGCGCGCGAGAGGATCGCGGCCGCGCCGCCGTCCCAACGCCAGTCCGCCTCGAAGCGCGTCAACGCGCGATCATGAAGCGCGCCGACCAGACGCGCAGCGCGCCACGTCGTGCCGCCATCGGTCGAGACTTCGACCTTGCGAACCGTGCCGCGCCCGGACCACGCGAGGCCGGTGATCGGGTAATAACCGTGGGTGGTGAGGCGATGCCCGGGTGACGGCCGCGTGATCACCGACTTCGCATCCATCTCGAACGCGAACTGACGCGCGGTGCCGTTGGCGAGCAGGCTGGTGTACTTCGAGGTTTCCTCGCGCGTTTGCAACGGCGCGTCGACCACCTTCAGCCGACGCAGCCACTTGACGTTGGTATTGCCTTCGAAGCCGGGGACGATCAGCCGCAACGGATAACCATTCTCCGGGCGTAAGCGTTCACCGTTTTGCGCGTAGACCACGAGCGCGCGGTCGAGTATCCGTTCGAGCGGCAAACTGCGCGTCATCGCAGCGGCGTCGGCGCCCTCCGCCAGCAACCAGCCGCCCTGTATTCCGCTTTCGGAGACCGATACGCCGCCCACTTCTTCGAGCAAGGTGGAAAGACGCACGCCGGTCCATTCGCAGCACGACAGCAGACCATGCGTGAGTTGCACCGGCATGCCGCTCGGCCCGTTCCATTCATTGCCGGTATTGCCGGAGCATTCGAGAAAATGAATGCGCGATTCGGATGGCAGACGCAGCAGGTCGTCCATCGTGAAGAGTTTCGGCGTGCGCACGAGTCCGTGAATCGCCAGCCTGTGCTGATCGGGATCGATATCGGGCACGCCGCCGTGATGACGTTCGTAGACGAGACCATTGGGCGTGAGCGTGCCGTGCAATTCGGCGAGCGGCGTCATCGACGAAGCCGCGCCGGGCAGCGGCCACGCGCGTGCGCTGCGCCGTACGACATCCGCCTCATGCGTCGACGGCACGCCGTACGGATGCTCCAATATCGGTGCGCCGGGCACGCGACTCGACGGCGCGACCTCGAGCGGTTTGAGCAATTCACCTGCCGCCGCGGCCTGCGAGGCAACGAGGCTGCCGAATGCAAGACGGCCAAGCACTCGACGGCGAGCGCGCGACGGCGGCGGCGAATCCGGCTGGGCGATACGCGAGGACATTAACGCGTTCCCGCCAACGCCGGCTCGACGTCGTAATCTTCGCCGTCGATGTCGTAGCCCGACGGCTCCCAACGAATCACCAGCAACGTGAGCAGCGAACTCAGCGGCGCGATTGCGATCAGCCAGAACACCTTCGTACCGAGCGCGGCGGCCAGCACCGGAAAGAGAAACAGCGAGACCGTCGAGGCGGAACGCACCAGCGTCTGATTGAAACCCACACCGATTCCGCGCAACGACGTGGGATAGCTCAGCGACGCATAGGTCATCGAATGGGAGCCGGGTCCGAAACCTTGGCCGAACAGATAGCCGCCGAGCAGGAGGATCGCCACTACGACGAGCGCGCCGCTGCTGGGTTTACCGATCAGCGCGAGGCCGATCAGCGAGGCGAACTGCAGCGCGTGTCCGAGCACCGTCATTTTCCATGCGCCGATAGTGGGCGCGGTACGCACGCCGATCAGCCCACCGACGAACGCAAATGCCAGGTTCAGCGCCAGCGCGGCGATGATCGTCGTGAGCGGCCCTTGATGAAAGAAGCTGGTGATGATCACCGGCAAGCCGAAGATGATCGCGTTGTAGCCGAACGAAGAGGCGCTGCCGATCACCGCGGCGAGAATCGTGCGGCGGCGATACGTTGCGTTGAAGAGCACGCCGTAGTTGCGCCATGAAGCGGCACGCGGCGCTTTAACCGGTGCGTCGCTTTTCTCGACCACGGCATCCACGCCGTACGAACGTTTCAGGATGCGCGCGGCCTCGTCGAGATTGCCCTGATTCGCT
Source organism: Paraburkholderia phytofirmans (assembly GCF_046028095.1). Taxonomy (GTDB): domain Bacteria; phylum Pseudomonadota; class Gammaproteobacteria; order Burkholderiales; family Burkholderiaceae; genus Paraburkholderia; species Paraburkholderia phytofirmans_A. The sequence goes on along the minus strand of NZ_JAQQDJ010000024.1, from coordinate 42,504 downwards.
GCCCAAACCGGCGATTCGCTGATATAGCGGCTGCGCACCAGAATGATCGCGATGGCGGGCACGGCGCCGAACGCGAGCGTCAGACGCCACAGCCAGCCAAGCTGATGCTCCGGCAGAATTGCATAGAGCCCGAGAATCAGCAGATAGCAGGTGCTCGTGGCGGCATACCAGGCGGGGCACCACGCGGCGACGCTGGCTGCCTTGTTGCCCTTGCCCGCTACGCGCGAGAACTCCGCGAGAAACGCCATCGCCACCGGCAGATCGAGACCGACGCCGAAACCCATCAGAAAGCGCGCGCCGCCGAGCACCCACGCATTCGGAGCGAGACCGGCGGCGATCGCCGCGACCACGAAGAACAGCATGTCGGCCATGAACACGCGATAACGACCGATACGGTCCGTCAGATAACCGCCGAACAGCGCGCCGAGAATCGCCCCAAAAGTAATGGCCGATGAAACGAAACCCACCTGTACTGGCGACAGCGAGAACTGCCGCGCGATGTCCTTGATACCGTAAGCGAGCGAGGTCAGATCGTAAGCATCCAGAAAGACGCCGCCTAGCGCGATCGCAATCACGATGCGCGCATTGCTGCCCTTCGCGGCGCCGGCGTTGACGATGCGTGAAACGTCTTGCGCGCTGCGAATGACGGCGGGCCGCGCCGCGCTGTCGGCGGGCGTTTGAGTGTCGACGGTGGTCGGCGGAAAGGCAACAGTGGACATGATCCGGACTTCGCATGAATGGCTGAAGCGTTGCATGGTAGCCATCCGCTACACGCCGGCAAAACGACGAATTTAACTATGCAAATCGGGATTTCCGCGCTTGCTTCGCAGCGCGCCATGTAGCGGTGCTATGGGCAGCACGGTTCGCACTTCTGCAGATTTTCTTATCTGCAATGATTGGTTGGATTCGAGCGCACGCGAATCTAACGTGTAGTTCCTGCGGCAGGCGACCTGCGGCAGGCGATCCGGCTATCCGCCAACCCGAGCTTTTACAGCCACTCCCACTCATCGATTGGTATTTGCGCATGCGCTATTTCCGTCTGCTGAAGTCTTTCGTCGCCGTGGCGACCCTCTCGCTTGCCGCGGTTCACGCCTATGCCGACAAGCCCGCGGTGATCCGTATCGGCGTCGCGCAGCAAGGCACGGGCGATCCGCCCACCTTCGGCGGCTCGCCGGCGGCCACCGTGCAATTGCAGCAGTCGCTGGAAAAGGAATTCGCCGCCGACGGCATCATGGTCGAGTGGCTGTTCTTCAAGGGCGCCGGTCCGGCGGTCAACGAGGCAATCGCCGACAAGTCGCTCGACTTCGCCTTCCAGGGCGATCTGCCTGCCGTGCTCGCCCGCGCCAACGGCCTGAAAACGCACCTGTTACTCGCCTCGGGCGTGCGCACCGGCATCAAGGTGGCGGTACCCACCGATTCGGATGTGCATTCGATCAAGGACCTGAAAGGCCGGCGCGTGTCGATCTTTCGCGGCACCAATCTGCAACTCGTCGCCGACAACGCGCTCGCCGCCAATCAGTTGAACGAACGCGATCTGCGCGTGATCAATCTGGACACGGCCAGCTCGCTCGCGGCGCTGGCCTCCAAGGGCATCGACGCGTCGGTCAACGATTACCACGTGTACAAGCTGCGCGATCAAGGCCTCGCGAAGGTGGTCTACGAATCGCAGAACGACGGTCCGCAATTCACGCGGCAGTCGCATCTGCTCGTGGTCGATGACTTCGATCATGCGCATCCGGACATCGTGCAGCGCGTCGTCAACGTGTTCGTGCAAGGCGCGCAATGGTCCTCCGACGAAGCGAACCGCGATGCGCTCTTCAAACTGTGGGCCAAAAGCGGCGTGCCCTATTCGTCGTGGCAGGCCGAGTTCGCCAATCAGAAGTTGAAGGACCGCAACTCGCCGTTGATCGATCCGTTCATCGTGGGGCGCTACAAAGCCGTCGCAACGGATGCGCTGAACCTGAAACTGATCCGCCAGCCGGTCGAGGTCGATGGCTGGTTTGAAACGAAATATCTCGACAACGCGCTGCGCACGCAAAAGCTCGATCACTACTGGACGCGTTACGACGCCGCCGGCAAACCGCTCAGCTAACCCACCGGAGCGACCACGATGAGCGAAACCGCAATCCACGTCGAACGCGAACGGCTCGCGTCGTCAAGTACGCCGCAAACGTCTCACGTTCCGCTGTTTCGCGAGCCGCGCCTGCGCGCGCTCGCGTGGCGGCTCGCTCCGTGGGTGTTGCCCGCGCTGCTGTTCGCACTGTGGGCCGTGGGTTGCGAACGCGGCTGGATCGCCCCGCAGATTCTGCCGCCACCCGAGCGCGTGTTCGAGACGCTGGTCGAATTGGCGAGAAGCGGCGACCTCGCGCGCAATACGCTGGTCAGCCTGCAGCGCGTGCTGCTCGGTTTCGGCGCGGGTACGCTGCTCGGTTTCGCGCTCGGCGCGGCCTTGGGGCTATCACGCACGCTCGAAGCTTATGTGCTGCCCAGCTTCAATGCGCTGGTGCAGATTCCGGTGCTCGGGTGGCTGCCGTTTTTGCTGTTGCTCGTGGGCGTGGGCGAACCGCTCAAATACATTCTGATCGCGCACGCGGCACTCGTGCCGGTCACATTGAGCACGCTGCAGGGATTCCGTCAGACACCCGCCGCGTTGAACGAAGTCGCGCGCGTGTTCGAGTACAACGGCTGGCAACGGATCGTTTATCTGGTGCTGCCCGCCGCGGTGCCGACGCTCGCCACCGGCGTGCGGCTCGCGTTCACCAAAGCCTGGCTCGCGCTGGTGGTCGTCGAACTCGTGGCGTCTTCCGAAGGACTCGGCTATCTGATCGTCTACGGACGGCAACTCTTCCAACTCGATCTGGTGATGGCGTCGGTGGTCGTGGTCGGCGCGATCGGTTACGCGGTGAATCGCGCGCTCGATGCGCTCGAAGCGCGCCTGCGGCGCGGCCAGCCATCAGCATTTCGCGAGTGATCGCATGAACGACGCACACATGGCGCCACACGCGAGGAAACTACGATGACACTCTTCAAGCGTTCCAGTCAGCCCGAAGAACAGTCCGCCGACGCATCCTGCGATTGCAGCGCGCCCGCTTCGTTCCGACGCGCGGCCCAACCGCGCCGCCCGCTGCTGACACGGGTCGACTGGCGTGGCGCCGTTTTGCCCGTCGTCGCGATTGCGATCTGGTGGGCCGTTTCGGCAGCGCACGTGAGCAAAAGCGGACTGCTCGTCAGCCCGGCGCAGGTTCTCGCCACCGCATGGCAGCAGATCGAAAGCGGCGCGCTTTTCAAGGCACTTTCAGCATCGCTCGCGCGCGAAGCGAGCGGCTTCGTGATCGGCACGCTGGGTGGCCTGCTGCTCGGCAGCGCGCTCGGTTTCTCGCGTCTCGCGACGCGCATGATCGGACCGAGTTTCGACACCTTCAAACAGATCTCGCTATTTGCGTGGATCCCGTTGATTTCCGTGTGGTTCGGTCTGGGCGACGTGGCGAAGGTCGTGTTCCTCTCTCTCGCCGCGCTTCTGCCCGTCACCGCGCACACTTGCGACGGCATCCACGCGGTGCCGCGCGCCTATATCGAAGTCGCGCGCGCCTTTCGTTACTCGCGATGGCAGCTCATCCGCGCCGTGATTCTGCCGGCCGCGCTGCCGTCGATTTTCACCGGCATCTATCTCGCCCTGATCTATTCGTGGCTCGCCACGCTCGGCGCTGAATACCTGCTGGTGGCCGGCAGCGGCATCGGCAACACGCTGATCGACGGCAGCGAGCAGTTCCGCATGGATCTGGTGCTGTTCGGCGTGATCGTGATCGGCGTGACGGGCTGGGCGTTGAATGCGCTGGCGCGCGCCGTGGAACGGGCGATCTTTGCGCGCCGGTTGCAGTCGGCCACGCGCTGAACCTGTAGATGAACCTTCACTCTCCGGACCGCTCATGACTTCTTCCACGCTCTCCGACAGCATCGACATCCTTCACGTCAGCAAGCACTACGCACAGCAAGGCGGCACGCCGCTCGCGGTGCTCGACGACATCAGCCTGCGCGTGCGCGCCGGCGAGTTCGTCAGCGTGCTCGGTTCGAGCGGTTGCGGCAAATCCACGCTGCTGCGATTGATCGCGGGACTCGACACCGACTACAGCGGCGAGATCGTCGTCGCGGGCGACCAGGTGCGCGATACGTCGCTCGAACGCGGCATCGTGTTCCAGGATCACCGGCTGTTTCCGTGGCTCACGGCGTCGCAAAACATTCTTGCCGCGCTGCGTAACGCGCCGCTTTCCGCACGCGAGAAACGCGAAGCCGTGGCCGAGCATATTGAACTGGTCGGGCTCAAGGGCTTTGAAAATTCGTACCCGCATCAATTGTCCGGCGGCATGGCGCAGCGCGTGGCGATTGCGCGCGGCCTCGTGAATCGTCCGCGCGTGCTGCTGCTCGACGAGCCGTTCGGCGCGCTCGACGCGCTCACGCGTGGCCGTTTGCAGAACGAGTTGCAGCGCATCTGGGAACACGAACGCATCACCATGATCCTCGTCACGCACGACGTGGACGAAGCGCTCTACCTCGGCGACCGCGTCGTCACGATGGCGCCGCGGCCTGGCCGCATCAAACGGATCGTCGATGTGGCGTTGCCGCGTCCGCGCGAGCGCAACGACCCACGCTTCATCCGCTTGCGCGACGAAGTGCTGGCCGACTTCGCCGAGCACGACGGCGCGCGACGTGAATCACGCGATGGTCGCGGTGACGATGAGCCGCACGACCGCACGCGCATTCCAGTAGCGAGCCCGCCGATCACGGAATGGCGGCTCGCATGGTGAGGCATGCGCTCTCCCCCACATACAACGAAACTTCATGGAGCAGACGATGAGCGGCGAACAACAGCCGAAGCGGCAGATCAGATTGGGCGCCTTCCTGATGGAGACAGGCCATCACATCGCCGCATGGCGGCATCCCGATGCGCATGCGAGCGGCGGGCTCGACTTCGCGCACTACGCGGAACTCGCGCAGATCGCCGAGCGCGCCAAATTCGACGCGATTTTTTTCGCCGACAGCGTGAGCGTACGCGACACCCATCTGCCTTCGCTGTCCCGCACCGCGCGTGCCGATCATTTCGAACCGCTGACCTTGCTGTCGGCACTCTCGGTCGTGACGAAACACGTCGGCCTGATCGCGACGGTCTCCACGACATTCAACGAACCCTATAACCTCGCGCGCAAATTCGCTTCGCTCGATCATCTGAGCGGCGGCCGTTCGGGCTGGAATCTCGTCACGTCGAGCACGGAATCCGAAGCGCTCAATTTCAGTTTCGAGCGCCATCCGGAGCACGCGGTCCGCTACGAGCGCGCGCGCGAGTTCTACGACGTGGTGGCGGGCCTGTGGGACAGCTGGGAAGACGATGCGTTTCTGCGCGACAAGGAGAGCGGCGTCTACTTCGATCCGGACAAGCTGCACGTGCTCGGCCATGCGGGCAAGCACTTCAAGGTGCGCGGGCCGCTGAACGTCGCGCGCTCGCCGCAGGGCTGGCCGGTCGTCGTGCAAGCCGGCGCGTCCGAAGCCGGGCGCGAGCTCGCCGCGCAAACCGCGGAGGTGATCTTCGTCGCGCATCAGACGCTCGAAGAAGCGCAGTCGTTCTATCGCGACGTCAAGGGGCGGCTCGCGAAATATGGGCGCGCGCCGGATCATCTGAAGATCATGCCGGGCATTTTCCCGATTGTCGGCCGCACGCAGGAAGAAGCCGAGGAAAAATTCGCCGCGCTGCAGGACCTGATTCATCCGACCGTCGGTCTCTCGCTGCTGTCGAATATGTCGGGCGGTGTCGATCTCTCGCAGTATCCCGTCGACGGGCCGTTGCCTGAATTGCCGGAAACGAACGGCGGCAAGAGCCGTCAACGGCTGCTATTCGACCTCGCGCGGCGCGAGAACCTGACGATTCGCGATCTGTATCTGCGCATCGCGGGGGCGCGTGGGCATCAGCAGGTGGTCGGCACGCCAAAGAGCATTGCGGACCAGTTGCAGCAATGGTTCGAAGAAGAAGGTGCCGATGGTTTCAACATCATGTCGCCCTGGTTGCCGGGCGGCTTGACGGAATTCGCTGAACTGGTCGTGCCGGAGTTGCAACGGCGCGGACTGTTCCGCACGGAATACGAGGGCAGCACGCTGCGCGAAAACCTCGGACTGCCGCGCCCTGTGAATCGTTATACGTCAGCGACGCAGCAGGTAGCCGCGATAGCAAGCTGATCTGGCGACGGCATGCACGCCGCCGGACACCATCTTTTCACAAAGACATCAGGACATCAGGAGCCTTTCATGAGTGCAGCCGCAGTGCAGGACGTACAGTCGATTCAGGTCACGCCGCTTGCCGCGCATACCGGCGCGGAAATCCACGGCGTCGATCTCACGCAGAAGCTCGACGCGCGGCAGATCGCGGAGATTCGCGCCGCGCTGCTGAAGTGGCGCGTCGTTTTCTTTCGCGAGCAGTTCCTCACGCACGAGCAGCACGTCGCGTTCTCGGCGCAGTTCGGCGAACTGACCTTGGGGCATCCGGTGTTCGGTCACGTGGACGGTCATCCGGAGGTCTACTCGATTTCGAAGTACCGCAAAGCCACGCGTTTCGAGGGACAAACGCTGCAACGCCCGTGGACCGGCTGGCACACGGACGTGACGGCCGCGCTCAATCCGCCGTGGGCGTCGATCCTGCGCGGCGTGACGATTCCGCCTTATGGCGGCGACACGCAGTGGACCAACCTGGTGGCTGCCTATCAGAAGCTTTCCGCGCCGCTGCGTGCGTTCGTCGACGGGCTGCGCGGGTTGCACCGTTTCACGCCGCCGGCCGGCGCGAGCGGCACGGAAGCGTTCAACAAAGCCGTCGAGCAACGCACGCTCGTCACCGAACATCCGCTGGTCAGAGTTCATCCGGAAACAGGCGAGCGGGCGCTCTATGTGAGCCCGAGTTTCCTGAAGTCGATTGTCGGCGTGAGCCCGCGCGAAAGCCAGGTGTTGCTCGAACTGCTCTGGGAACATGTCACGCGGCCGGAGTTTACCGTGCGCTTCAAATGGGAGGCAGGCAGCGTCGCGTTCTGGGACAACCAGGCGACGGCACATCTCGCGCCCACGGATATTTTCGATCTCGACTTCGACCGGCAACTGTATCGCACGACGCTCGTCGGCGACGTGCCCGTTGGTCCGGACGGCGCGCAGTCGGTGGCGCTTGAAGGCTCGCCGGTAAGCGCCGCCGCGGCCGTCGCGTTGAACTGAGGCGACCTCACCACCTCTGTCGAAGCACCGCGTCCGCGCGGCACGCTCCCCCCACTCGACGCGCCCCATGCTTGCGGCTATCTTACGGACACGCACGTTCGAAGGGCACAACCATGGCGACGTTCCGCGGTCTCGTTGCAGTCTTGCTGATCACGCTGCTGTCCGCCTGCGCGAGCTTGCCGCCGCAGGCCGGCCGCACCACGACGCACGCACTGACCGACACGGACAACACGCGCCTTGGCACCGCCTTCGTCCCGCAGGAGCGCAAGCATCCCGACAACAGCGCGTTCCATCTGCTGCCCAACGGCGTCGATGCCCTGCTCGCCCGCATCGTACTGGCTGAGACAACCGAGCGCACCCTCGACCTGCAGTACTACATCTGGCACGACGATCTGACCGGCCGCCACCTCGCCGACGCGGTCCTCAAGGCCGCCGATCGCGGCGTCAGGGTTCGCATTCTGCTGGACGATCTGGGCACGGGTGCCGACGACAAAGTTCTACTCGCCCTAAGCTCACACCCCGACATCGAAATACGGCTCTTCAATCCGATCGCCAACCGGACCTTCAAGAAACTCGGTACCGCGCTCGAGTTCAGCCGGATCAATCGGCGCATGCATAACAAGGCGCTGATCGCGGACAACCAGGCCGCGATTCTCGGCGGCCGCAATATCGGCGATGAATACTTCGGCGCCTCCAGCGAGGTCGACTTCGGCGATCTCGACGTGCTGACTTTCGGACCCGTGGTGCATAAGGTCTCGAATGCCTTCGACGAGTTCTGGAACTCGGACGCCGCGTACCCGATCGCCAGCCTGACCGGACATGCCGCCGAGCCGGATGCGCTGGCGGCCTATCGCGCGAAGCTCACGGCGTTCGTCGCGGCCGAGCACGATTCGCCGTACGTCACGCAGGCGCGAGCACGCCTTCGCGACACGTTGCAAGCGCGCGACGGCGATTTCTCCTGGGGCAAGGCGACGCTCCTCTACGACGATCCCGCCAAGATCACCCGCTCGCCCGACGACCCGCAGGGACATCTGCTATCGCAGTTCAATGCGTTGAGTATCGAGCCGGCGAAGGAAGTGCTGATCATCTCGCCGTATTTCGTCCCCGGCAAAAAGGGCGTGGAATGGATGCGTGCGCAAACGCAGCGCGGCGTGCGCGTGACGGTGCTGACGAATTCGCTCGCCGCCACGGACGTCGCCGCGGTTCACGCGGGATATCAGCGTTATCGCAAGGATCTGCTCGACGCCGGCGTGCATCTGTATGAATTGAAGCCTGCGCCGGACGAGGACGCCGGCGAGAAGAAGAAATCGATTCTGGGTTCGTCGAAGGCCTCGCTGCATGCGAAGACCTATGTGTTCGACAGAAGCAGCATCTTCATCGGCTCGATGAATCTCGACCCTCGGTCGATTACGCTCAATACGGAAATCGGCGTGTACTGCGAAAGCGCCCCGCTCGCCGCGCAAGTCGCGGGCGGCGTCGAGCCGAAGCTGGATCAGCTCGCGTGGCGGCTCGAAACCCGCACGGACGCCAACGGCAAGAGCAGGATCGTATGGATCGACACCGCGCCGGATGGCACGGTCAAAGAACTCGACGAGCCCGGTGTGTCGAGCATGAAGCGCGTCGGCATCTGGTTCCTGGGTTTGTTGCCGATCGAATCGCAACTGTAAGGAAGCGGCCCGGCATGGGTCGGCATAACAACAGCGAGCTTGAGAAAGAATCCTGCGGCGCAGAGCAGGACTGCGGCGCGTTACCGTTTGATCCTCAGATACGCGCGGCTGATCGCGGGCCGCGTATGCACCCACAACCGCGAGGCCAGCCATGAAGCCGGCCGGTCACGCACTTCGAGGCGAGTGATCGAGCGCGCCGCGCCGTCGTTGCGTCCTGAATAGTTCGAACCCGTCTCGCACGTGTAGAAGTGCCGGAAGCCGGCCTCAGCCGCGATGCGCCGATAGTCCTCGTCGTGGTATCCCTGCGGCCAGCACAGATGATCCGACACGGCGCCCAGTTTTTGCTCGAGCGTGGCGCGTGCGCTGGCGAGATCGTGCGTCAACCCGGCGCACTTCTCCGCTGCATTGGCTGACACCCGATCCCACCGCACGTGGCTATGCGTATGACTGTGAAATTCGAACGTGCCGGCTTCACGCATCGCATCGATCTCCGACCAGCGCAGAATCGCGTGGTCGGGTTCACCGTTTTCGATCGCCACCTCGCCCTCGCGATGATTGAGCAGCGCAGGCAGCGCGCCGCCCGAACGCGCGTGCGCACGCACCGGCCCTTCGCCGATCCAGCTCGTCACCAGAAAGCACAGCGCGGTCAGTCCATGTGCCTGCAGAACCGGATGCGCGTGCACCCAGTTGTCGAGATAGCCGTCGTCGAAAGTCAGCACGACGGACTTTTTCGGCAAGGGCTCGCCCGCCAGATAGGCCGACAGTTGCGCGCTGCCGATGGTCGTATAACCCGCGCCGGTCAGATACGCCATTTGCGCGGCAAAGTGTTCCGGCGAGACGGTGATCATGCCTGGCGACGTGCTGATGTGGTGATACATCAGCACGGGCACCGCGCGCGCGAACTTCGTCATGCCGCCGCCCGCCTTTCGCGGTAGTAAGCGCGCCCGGCATAGATGCCGCGCAGGTAGCAGTCGATGGTCTCGTTCGCCATGGCATCCACCGTAAAGCGGTTCTCGGTCTTCAGACGCGCGGCGAGCGCGAGGCGCGCGCGCAGCGGCGCGTCGTCGATCAGACGCGCGAGCGCACTGCGCAATGAATCGATGTCATGCGCCGGCACGAGCAGGCCATTCACGCCGTCGTCGATCAACTCGGGCACGCCGTCCACGCGCGTGCCGATCACCGGCAAACCCTCCGCCATCGCTTCAATAAACGATTGTCCGAGCGCTTCCTGATGCGTCGGCAAAACGAACAGGTCGCAGCCGCGCAGCACGTTGGTAATGTCCGTGCGAAAGCCGAGCAGGTGAATGCGATGCGCGAGGCCCATGCCGTCGACAATCGCCTTGATCTTCTCGAACCACACGCCGTCGCCCGCCATCACGACATGCAGATTGGGGCGCTCGGCCAGCATCGGCCTGACGGCTGCGATCAGATCCTCGTGGCCTTTCTTCTCGCGCACGATCGCCACCATGCCGGCGATCATCGCATCGGCGTCCAGCCCGAGTTCATCGCGCAACGTGGAGCAACTCGCCGCTTCCGGCTTCAGGATGCCGTCGTAAATCGTCTCCACGCGGTCTTCCTGCACGCCCGCGGAGATCAGATAGTTACGCACGTGATGGCTGACCGCGACCACGCGATGCGGAATCCAGTTGTACGTGGCAAGCGACGTAATCGGCAACGCCAGATGCCGTGTGCGCACGATGAACGGCGTCCCCGCGAGCCGCCCCGCCATGCCGGCGACGAGGCTGTCATGGCCGCTGTGCGTATTCAGCACATCAAAGCGGCGCCGCGCAAGTAGCGAGCGGATGGTGAGCATGGAGCGCAGATCGCCGCCCGTCCGCATACGCGCGTGATGCACGGCAAAGCCATCGGCACGCGCGCGAATCCCGAGGCGCGCGTCTTCCGGACACACGAGCTCGACGTTATGACCCAGCGCCCGCAACGCGATCATTTCCTTGAGCGTGCGAACTTCCTGGCCTCCCCATCCCCGCGACGACTCGCTGTGGAGAACACTTAATGCTTTCATGCGCGAACTGACCTCCCGGACCCTTCCTGCGAACGACGACCCGGTTTGTAATCGTTGGTAATATTGACCCCGGACTTCTGCGAACCTGGGGAAAACGCTGTGTTCATGGGGGGAAGCGAATTAGAAGTTGCGTCGACCCGCGTCGGGTGACGTCCGTGTTAAACGGACTGGCATGACTTCTCGTTGACACGTAACTTTCAAGTTGTGGCGGGAGTATTTCGGTAGGCTCGCGTTTTGTAAATAGCCAAACATACCGATTGGGACGGATCGAATCGGCGCAAACGTTGTCGCGGAATAAGTGTTGGTTTTTGCGCAGTCGAAGCGCCGGGAGAAAGCACAGAACGCACAAAGCGCTTGACTGAAGGATGACGTTTAGTCTGGGTTGAAGGCGCTTGAGAGGCCTTCCGTTTTTGCCGCCGTGGCGACTGCGGTTTCGATCGAGCGATCGAGACGGATGGTATTGCGGCGGACCAGGCCGCCGCAACATGCAACGCGATTTAAACGGCAAATTTCATACGAGGAATAATCAGGAGACCGCGCGGGCGATTTGCTTCCTTTATGACTTAAGCCGTCTTCAGGTTCGCTTCGAGGAACGGCGTGATATGCCCCATCGCGCGGGACACGTAGTCCTCTTTCTCTCCGACGGGCGCGACGTAATGCAGTGCGCTCGCCGCTGCATCGATCCCTTCCAGACGGGCAATGATCCAGGCGGCAAGATACGCCGAGGCCAGACACCCTCCGGCTGTCGCGATGTTTCCGCTGACGAAAATCGGCTGATTCAATACATCGATCCCGGCTTCCTGAACCCACGGTTTGGTCGTGAGATCGGTGCATGCCGACACGCCATCGAGCAGCCCCAGCCTGGCAAGAACCAGCGTGCCGGAACATTGCGCGCCCAGCAGCTGTTTCGATGGATCGAGTTGCAATTGCGCCATCAACTCACTATCGGCGACGACCTCACGTGTGCGCAGGCCGCTGCCCACGATCACCGCATCGGCATCGCAAGCCTCTTGCAAGGAAGCCTGTGCTTCGATGACCACGCCATTCATCGATTTGACTCGCGCGCTGGGACAGGCGATCGACACTCGCCAGCCCGGTTTCTTGACGCGATTGAGCACGTTGAGCGCGATAAGCGAGTCGAGTTCGTTGAAGCCTTCGAAGGTAAGGATGGCGATGTGCATGATGTCGTCCGTGAGCCAAGGGGCGCTGACTGTTGCCGTCGCTCCATGAGGCCGCGCCGATGACTCCCGGCCGGTCCCGCGACTGCGCAAGCAGAGTTGCGATGTGCCATCGTATGGCCGAGAATCAATACAATCAAATAATTGTCATGGATACATTCGCGCATGCCCACGCCCCGCTACAAATTGCTGGTCGACAGAATGGCGCTCGATATTCGCACCGGACGCCTCGCGCCCGGCACGCGCCTGCCGACTCACCGCCAGCTCGCCTCGCAGGAGGGACTCGCGCTCGTCACCGCGTCGCGGGTCTATGCCGAGCTGGACGCAATGGGCTTGGTCAGCGGCGAAACCGGCCGCGGCACTTTCGTGCGGGAAATTGCCTTGCCGGCGCGTCTGGGCATCGACCAGCACGCCGGCGACGCGGGGTTGGCGGACCTCAACTTCAACAATCCGTCGCTCCCCGGCCAGGCCGAACTGCTCAGAAGCGCCTTGCGCCAGCTCGCGTCCTCCGGCGATCTGGATGCACTGCTCCGTTATCAGCCCCATGGAGGCCGGACGCATGAACGCGAGATCGTCGCGCGCCACCTGTCGTCTCGAGGACTAGCCGTCGAAGGCGCTCAGGTCGTGATCGTGAACGGCGCGCAGCATGGTTTGACCGCAACCGTTCTGGCGCTCCTGAAGCCCGGCGATGTAGTCGCGGTCGACGCATTGACCTACCCGGGGTTCAAGGTGCTAGCCGAAACGATCCGGCTCGAACTGGCGCCGATTCCGGTTTCCGACCAGGGCCCCGACCTCAAGGCGCTCGACCGCTTGTGCCGAACCAGAAAAGTGCGCGCCATCTACACGATGCCGACACTGCATAACCCGCTAGGCTGGGTGATGAATGCGCATGCTCGGCACGAGTTGGTGTCGATTGCCCGCAAGCACGGACTGCTCATCATCGAGGACGCCGCGTACGCCTTCCTCGCGGAAGACCCGCCGCCGCCGTTGGCAGCGCTCGCGCCTGAAACGACGGTGTACGTCTCGGGTCTGTCGAAAAGCATCGCCACCGGCCTGCGAGTCGGCTTCGTCGCCGCGCCCGATCGCTGGGTCGCGCCGCTCGAGCGTGCGATCCGGGCCACTACCTGGAACACGGCCGCCGTAATGACCGCCATTGCCTGCGGCTGGCTGGACGACGGCACCGTCACACGTCTGGAGACAGAGAAGCGTCGCGATGCGGCGGTCCGGCAATCGATGGCCGCCGAGGTCCTCGCCGGAGTGCGGCGCGTTTGCCATCCCGCGTCCTACTTCGTCTGGCTTCCTCTCGCCGAAGAGGTTCGCGCCGACGTGGTGGCGATGGCACTCGTGCGCGAGGGAATCTCTGTCTCGACGGCCGAACCTTTCTCGACTTCGGAGCATGTACCCCACGCGATTCGCGTGGCGCTGGGGTCCGTTGATCTGCCCGTACTCCGGGAGTCGCTGGAAAAGATCAAAAGCGTGATCGCCTCTTACACCTATTGACGCGGCGACCGGCCGTCGTCACGTCGACAAACGAGCCGTCGAGAAAATTTATCGATCCGCAGGCTGTTTTCGATCAGCAATTTCACGAGCGAGACTCCACGCGATTTTGGCTACCACGTCGGCGCCGTACGATTTACCTCAGCCTTCGCGACAAGCAACAGGCCCCGAGTCGTGCCTCCGACGCATTAGCCCCGTCTCCATTTCTGCGAGTACCCGATCGTGAAAACACTGAAGTGCACCACCGCCATGTTCGCCCTGGCATTAGCGACGTCGCCGTTGTCGGCTCGCGCGGACCTCACCGTGAAAATCGGCCAGGTGTCGCCGCTCACCGGCGAACTCTCGCACATCGGCAAGGACGACGAGAACGGCGTGCGGCTCGCAATCGAGGATCTGAACAGCAGGAAACTGCGTATCGGCGGACAAGCCGTGACGTTCGCCCTCGACTCCCAGGACGACGCCGCCGATCCCAAAACGGCGGTGACCGTGGCGCAGAAACTCATCGACGACCGGGTGGCGGGCGTCGTGGGACATGCGAATTCCGGCACGTCCATTCCGGCGTCCAAGATCTATTCCGACGCAGGGATTCCGATGATCACCGAGTCCGCGACCAACCCGAAGCTGACGGCGCAAGGCTACAAGTCGGTGTTTCGCATGGTTGCCAACGACGTGCGACAAGGAACGGTTATCGGCACTTATCTCGTCAAGGACCTGAAGGCGTCGAGAGTGGCGATCGTCGACGACCGCACGGCATACGGCCAGGGTCTCGCCGACGAAGTCGAGAAGGCCGTCAAGGCGGCGGGCGGCACCGTCGTGGTTCGAGAATACGGAACGGACAAAACCACCAACTGGATGGCCGTGCTGACCACGATCAAGAGTCACGTCCCGACCGGAATCGTGTTCACGGGCGGCGATACGCAAGCGGCTTCGTTCGCGCAACAGGCGCAGAAACTCGGCCTGAAGGCGAAGCTGATTGCAGGCGACGAAGCTTGTACGCCGCAGTTCATCAAGCTGGCAGGATCCGCCATGACGGACAGCATGTACTGCACGCTAGCAGGCGTGCCGCCTTCGAAGATGCCGCAGGGCGACGCGTTCTTCAAACGTTTCCAGCAACGCTTCGGCACGCCCGTGCAGCTCTACGCGCCTTATGCGTACGATGCCGTGATGGCCATGGCCGGTGCGATGCAGGCCGCCGATTCCACCGACCCGAAGGTCTACCTCGCCAAACTCCAGACCTTGAAAATAGATGGCGTGACCGGCCCCATCCAGTTCGATGCGAATGGCGATATCCGCAACGGCGCGATCACCGTTCGCCAGTTCGGCCAGGGCGACTGGCACGATCGCAGCGTGGTCAGATAGCGAGCGCGGCTATTCGTCGAGATCGACCGGCACCGTCAGGCCGACCTTCACGCGGCTCATGCTGACCAGCGTCTTGAAACGCTTGACGTTGTTATTCGCGAAGAACAACTGCCGGGTCAGCTCGTTGTACTGCTCCATGTGCCGCACTGTCATGACGAGTACGAAGTCCCATTCGCCGGCGACGTAATAGCACTGCTGCACTTGCGGACACTGTGAGAACGTTCGCTTCATCGCGTCGAGCAGGTCGATCTGTTCGCTCTCGACCTCGATGGACGTGATGATCGTGAGAGGCGAACCGACCTTCTCCGGTGAAACGATGGCGGCATACCGTTCGATCACGCCTTCGTCGGCAAGACGGCGCAAGCGCCGGTTCACCGCGGCAGTGGACAGACTGACGCGTGAGCCCAGCTCGTTCTGCGGGATCTGCGCGTCTTGCTGTATTTCGCGCAGCAGCTTTCTGTCGTAGGTATCGAGAGTCGCGGCCATAGTCGTGCTTTCAACCCGGTTGAATGAGATTTTTTTTCATAAACAGCCTGCATTTTGCGTCATATCGATGCGACTCAAGCAATATTATTTTGGTGAAAGGTGACGCGTCGCGGCTGGGCTTCTTGCCCGCTTGCCGACGTAAATCGCTTTGTCCAACCGTCTTTCCGGAGTTGAATTGCAATGCTCATCGCCAATCAGCATGCGTCGCGTACGTGCTACCCCAATGACCTGATGCGGATCCTGAACGTGGCGGCGGCCCGGCAAAGCCGTGCATGGCTGTCGCATTGGGATCACCTCGATCCGCAGCCAACGCCGCTCTGGACATTGCCCGATGGCGCGGCGCGATTGGGTATCGCGAAGCTATGCGTGAAAGACGAGTCCGTGCGTTCTCCGCTCGGCAGCTTCAAGGCGCTGGGCGCGCCCATTGCACTCGTGCGGCTGATCCTGCGCCTTTGGCCGATGCACGATCTCGACCCGGTCGCCGTGATCGAAGGACGCTGCAAGGACATGCTCACGCATCTGACGGTAATCAGCGCGACCGACGGTAACCACGGCAAGGCACTCGCGGCGGCCGCGCAAACCGTCGGCTGTGAATGCGTGATCGTGCTGCATGCCAATGTGAGCGTCGAACGCGAGCAGGCGATTGCCGCCTACGGCGCGAAGATCATCCGCATCGCGGGCAACTACGACGAGTCGGTCGAAGAGGCAGCGCGGCTGGCGGCGGCAAACGGCTGGCATGTCGTTTCGGATACGTCCTACGAAGGCTATGAGGAGATTCCTCGCGACGTAATGCAGGGATACGGAACCGTGGCAGCTGAAGTCATCGAACAAAGCGCGAACGACCAGGATGTTCCGCCGTTCACGCACGTTTTTCTGCAAGGCGGCGTGGGCGGTCTTGCCGCGGGCATCGCGAGCTTTCTGTGGGAGACCTATGGCGCGGATCGGCCGCGCTTCGTCGTGGTCGAGCCGCAGCAGGCCGATTGCCTGTATCAAAGCGCGCTCGAAGGCCGCGCGGCGAGAACCCGCGGAGCGATCGATTCGCTCATGGCCGGGCTGGCATGCGGCGAGACATCGCCGCTCGCGTGGAAAATCCTGCAGCCTTGCATCGATCACTTCATGACCATACACGACGACGATGCGATCGCTGCCATGCGCACACTGGCCACGGGTTCCGCGCGCGACGTGCCGCTGGTGGTTGGCGAGTCGGGCGCAGCGGGTTTCGCGGGCCTCGCCGCGTTGATGTGCGACGAGAGTCTCGCGCAAGCGGTCGGCCTGAATGCGGATTCGCGCGTGCTCGTCATCAGCACGGAAGGCGCAACGGCGCCCTCCGTCTACGCGCAATGCGTGGGCGAAACGGCTGCCTCGGTGCTGGAACGGCAGGCAAACTGGCTCGCCAAGCTCGTTCGCCGACCCGCTGATGCGGCACAACGCGTCGACATGGATTGAGTTCGAACAGGATCTGAAATCATGGAAACCTCCCTGCAATCGCAGTTGAAAAGCTGGCGTCGGCATTTGCACCGGCATCCGGAAACCGGCTTCGAGGAAGTCGCGACCGCCGACTACGTGGCGAACATTCTGCAGACCCTCGGCCTCGAGGTTCACCGGGGAATCGGCGGTACCGGACTCGTGGCCAATCTCACCGTTGGCTCGGGAAAAGGCGCGATCGGACTGCGCGCCGATATGGATGCGCTCAATATCATGGAAAACGCGCCTGAGCGTTCGTACGTGTCGGATACGCGCGGCAAGATGCACGCGTGTGGTCACGACGGTCACATGTCGATGATCCTCGGCGCGGCGCGTCTGCTTGCTGAGCGGCGGGACTTCAGCGGCACGGTGCGGTTTATCTTCCAGCCAGCGGAAGAACACGGCCGCGGCGCCAAAGCGATGATGAGCGACGGACTCTTCGAGCGCTTCCCCGTCGACGCGATCTTCGGCGCACACAATATGCCCGGACAGCGGGCCGGAACATTCGCGACCCGAAGCGGCGGAATCATGGCGAGCGAAGATAACTTCGTCATCCATATCAAGGCGCGCGGCACGCACGCGGCGCGGCCGCACATGGGCGTGGACCCCATCGTGATCGCGTCGCAAATCGTGCTGGCGCTTCAGACCATCGTGTCGCGCAATCTGGATCCGGGCTTGCAGGCCGTGATTTCCTGCACGGAGTTCATCACGGACGGCATTCGCAACGTGATCCCGTCGAATGTGACGATCAAAGGCGACACGCGCAGCTATGCGCCTGACGTGCAACACATGCTCGAAACCCGCATGCGCGAAATCAGCGAAGGGATCTGCCATGCGCACGGGGCGGCGTGCTCGTTCGAGTACACGCACGAGTTTGCACCGACCGTGAACTCGGCTGAGTATCTGGAGCTTGCCGTTGCGGCGGCCCGCAATATCGTCGGCGCCGAGAACGTCGAGGCCAACGTGCAGCCCATGATGATCTCCGAAGATTTCGGCGCCTTCCTTCAGGTCGTGCCGGGCAACTTCGCTTTCATCGGCAACGGGGATACGGGCAAGACCGGCGGCGTGCCGTTGCATAATGCAACGTATGATTTCAACGACGATATTTTGCTGACCGGTGCGCAATACTTCGCGGAAATAGCGAGGCTTGCGTTACCGCGCGCCTGAGGTCGCTGTCCCCTCGCTGACGTTTGCCGGGAGGCCGGCGCCACGGGCCTTTTCCTCACCATGACGAACGCAGACACCACCATGAAAGCTACCCCGGTTGTTGAAGACGCCATCTTTCACGCCCCGGAAGTCGCCGCCTTGCGGCGAGACCTTGCGCTGGCACTGCGCGCGGCCGCGCATCACGGCCTCGGCGAAGGCGTATGCAACCACTTCAGCATCGCACTGCCCGGCGAGCAGGGCCTCTTTCTGCTGAATCCGCGCGGCTTGATGTGGCATGAAATCCAGGCGGACGACATCGTCATCGTGGATGGTCTCGGCAATCGCGTCGCCGGCCGGCATGAGGTCGAGCCTACCGCCATGTTTATCCACGCGGCGGTCCATGACATCGCGGGCAAGCACTGCGTGCTGCATACGCATATGCCCTATGCCACGGCGTTGACGTTGACGGAGGACTGCGGCCTCGATACCACGCTGTCGCAAAACGCCATGCGCTTTCACGGCCGGATCGCCCTCGACCGCGAATACAACGGCCTGGCGCTGGACGCCGTGGAGGGCGAACGCATCGCGCACGCAATGAATGGCAGCGACATCGCGTTCCTCGGCAACCACGGCGTGGTGGTGTGCGGCGAGCGCATCGACTATGCGTTCGATGATCTTTACTATCTGGAGCGGGCTTGCCAAAGCCAGGTGCTGGCGCTTTCCACGGGGCGCGCGCTAAAGCCGGTGAACCCCGCCCTCGCGGCTCGCGTCGCACATCAGGTGCAAAGCGAGCGAACGCAGTCGGAACTGTTCTTCGCGGCGTTGAGGCGCACGCTGGACGAACCGGTATAGCGGCACATGCCGACCCGCTCAGAAAACTCGCCACGCTTGAACCGGGGTTGCGGCTGCGCTGCGTTTCGTGCAGAGTAGCAATTAATGAACGACGAGGAAGCGAAGCCAACCGGCAATCCGCCTCGATCATTTCGGCGCGGCATGTTGCGCTATCGAATACAACCAAGCACAGCACGAGCAGCAATACATCATGCACTTTTTGAGCATTCTCCCGCAACGACCTCCGGTGCCCGCTATGGCGGCCGGAGTCTGCTCGAGAACTCACTATGCACGCGAAAAAGGCTAAGCACCTGCGCCTTGCATGAGAATCGATGATCCGGACGCCCCTTGCGGGCGTTTTTTCATTTCAGGCCTGTTTTTACGCTGAATTCTGAATCCGGAGCACATCATGAAATTCTCGCAGCAATTTTTCGCCAACAGTTTCTTCGAGCAGGACAACACCCGTCTGGAGCTGACCGATCTCGCCCGCAAGGCATGCCTCGTCCATCAGGACGCCGCGGGACTTTACTCCTGGATGTCGCTCGGCCTGAGAGCGCAGCGGCGCGTCGAGAGCATCGTGCGCGAGGAAATGGAGCGCGCCGGCTTTTGCGAAATCCAGATGAGCCTGCTGCAGGACGCCGACCTGTGGCGGCAAACCGGGCGGCTCGATGTATACGGCGACGAGCTGATGCGGCTCACGAGCCGTTCCGGCCGGCTGTTCTGCCTCGGCGCCACGTGCGAAGAACTAGCCACGCAGATGGTCAGGACGCACTACAACCGGACGGACATGAGTCTGGGCCTCTTTCAGTTCGGCAACAAATACCGCGACGAACTGAGGACGCGCGGCGGCCTCGCGCGCGCCAAAGAGTTCATCATGAAAGACGGCTATTCCTTCAATGCCACGGAAGACGGCGCTCGCACAGCGTACGAGGCCGTGCGCGAAGCCTATCTGCGCATCTTCCGGCGACTGGGGCTGGACGTCATCGTGAAGTCCAGCGACAACGGGGAAATCGGCGGGCAAAGTTCGGAGGAGTTTCATGTCTTCAGCGAACTCGGTGAAGACGAGACCGACGGGCAGAAATCGCTTGAGTGCGCGCACATTTTCGACCTGGGCGACCGTTACTCCAAGGCCATGGGCTTGGTGAACGCCAAAGGCGAATTCGTCAGAATGGGCTGTTTCGGCGTGGGCGTCTCACGCCTCGCCATGCTCCTGCTCAGCCGGCAGCGCGACGAGCTCGGCTTTTGGGGTAGCGAGTCGTTCAACACCTTCGACGTCGTGCTCACGGTCATCGACTGGGAGCGTCAGGAACGGCAAGCGGCAGCGGAAACGCTGCGGCGCGAACTGCGGGCTGCAGGGTTGAGCGTGCTGGTGGACGATCGCCTCGCGCAAGCCGGAAAGAAGCTCGCCGATGCCGAGTTGATCGCGTGCCGGCAACGCGTCGTGGTCAGCGGCAAAGCACTCGCATCCGGCCGCTTCGAGTGGATGGACCGGCGGACTCTTGCGCGTCAGGATGCGTCGGCGGCGGAGATCGTGACGCTTTGCGCGCGATAGCGCTGGCCAACTGCTTCAGCGCAGCCACTTGCGTACATCCTTTTCCCATTCCGGATCGCCGCAGCCCTGGGGATTTTCCGGTCCGAGCACGGTGATATAACCTTTGGTCTTCATGCACGATTCGTACGCACGGACTTTCGTGCATTGCCCCGGGCCCGCGTTGCGCGACACCGCTTTGCATTGTTCGATCGTCCTGTCCATCGGACCGAAGTCCATGTCGTCAGCGCGGTTGAGCATCGGCGCGTCCGCGCCCGATGCGGAGAACTCGACGGGACCGGTCTGTGCGCAGGCACTCAGCGCACCGGCCAGGACGGTAATGAAGAGAAGGTGAACACGCGTTTGCATGGGCGACTCCTGTTTCGCAGAGGTTGCGAAATCATACGCTCACGTGCATGGATATATCGTTGCCGTTACCTCGTGTAGAAGCGTTGAGCCTGATTACACGTTTTTAACCTGCGCCCGGCCGTGTCATGATTGGGCTATCCGACCGGCGGGCATCGACCCACGCGCTTTGGCAGCGCCGAACGCTCGCCGGCTTTAACCTCACTCGAAACCTTCGACACCGACATGACCACGTCCACATCGCACGACGCCCCCGGCGCCGCCCTGACCCGTCTGCACGCGCTCGGCCTCGCCCTGCCGAACGTGCCCGCTCCGCGCGGCGCGTTCAAACCGTTTTCACGCTCAGGCCAATTGGTCTTTCTCTCCGGACAAATCTGCGAATGGGAAGGTGAAGTGAAATTCAGCGGCCCGGTCGGCGAAGTGCACGACCTACAGGCAGGACAGCAAGCCGCGCAGATCTGCGCGCTAAACCTGCTGGCGGCATTGCAACTCGCGCTGGACGGCGACCTGGACCGCGTGGTCTGTTGCCACCGCGTCGGCGGCTTCGTGTATGCGACACCTGGTTATCCGGACGTGCCGAAAGTGATCAACGGCGCGTCCGATCTTTTCTTCGAGGTGTTCGGCGAACGCGGTCGGCATGCGCGCACGGCGGTCGGCGTCGCCACCCTGCCCGCCGCGGCGTCCGTCGAGGTCGAAGCGATCTTCGAGGTTCGTTAAGGCGTCAACGTGCCGGCCGTCAGCGTGTGCTCTTTTCCGGCGTGCGCCTCGGCCGCGAACATATCGACCAGTTCGCGCGCGAACAGCGGCAGCGCATCCAGATCGCGCACGCAGACGTGCAGCCTGCGCAACGCCGCGCGCTCCGTTCGGCCCCAACGGCGGAGGTGACGCCAGCGCGACGACACTCAGACCCAACGCATAACTAATTTACGCGCAGGACTTTATCCATGCATCACGCCAGCAGCGACCCCAATGGACCAGCTGCGACGCCAATGGATAGCGGTGCTCCGCGTACGGAGTGCAGGTTCAGGAAGGCGGATGACCGCTGCCATACAACACTCCTCGAAAAACGTTGCAAGCGCACGCTGAATCATGTGCAGCTTGACCGCTTCGGCTGACACGCAGACTATTTCGATGGTGCTTCGGACACCGCACGTAACCTCTGCGCGACAGGCAAGGAGCCTGTCAGAAGCGCTACCCGTCGAAAAAATCCGGCAAGCATCACGCCGTTAATCCATCGACAAAAGAAATTCAACCAGAATTTATTTGAGCAAAAGTTTGCACACGTCGGCGGAAAGGTTTATTAGTGATCGTGCCATTGCGATTCACGGTGTCCCGCTCGCACGCATCGCTCGCTCCGCGCACGCGGCGCGGTTCCGCGTCGTCATGAACGCGCCACGAATACATGGCCCGGATGATCAGAAGCACGTTGCTCGCAACACGATTCGGAGTCCGTTTGAAGTTCGTTTGAAGTCCGACTCTGGCGGCTCCTGCATCACCGAGCGCGGCACCGGTGATCAGCCCCGTCTCAAGCGACCGGCCGCTTCGGGCACGGTCACGGCGTCGATGTCTCACGCACCGCACCACTGCGCCACAAACAACTTCCAACAAGGGAGAGCTGATCGTGAAACGCTCCAGGGCATACCAGAGAGGATCGCGAATTCTTCTAGCCGCATTGACCGCACTGGCCGGCTCGCCGCTATTGCTCGATGTCACGGCGCCGGCCGCTCATGCGCAAACCGCCGCGCCGACCCCGGCGAAGATCTCGAACCAACAACTGGACTCGCTGACCGCGCCGATCGCGCTCTACCCCGACGCGCTCCTCGCGCAGGTGCTGATGGCCTCCACCTTTCCGCAGGACGTGCCGGCGGCGGCGGCATGGTCGAAGGCCAATCCGAAACTCCAGGGCGACGACGCCGTGAAGGCGGTCGCGTCGGAACCGTGGGACCCGAGCGTGCAATCGCTGGTGGCGTTTCCGCAGGTGCTGGCCACCATGGCGTCGAAACCCGACTGGGTCACGCAACTCGGCAACGCTTTTCTCGCGCAGCCGAACGACGTGATGGATTCCGTGCAGCGACTGCGCAAACAGGCGCAGAAGGCCGGCAACCTGCAGACCAACCCGCAGCAGAAAGTCGTGGTCGAGCAGAGCACGATCCAGATCGTGCCGGTCAACCCGCAGGTCGTCTATGTGCCCACCTACAACCCCACGGTCGTCTACGGCGCGTGGCCCTATCCGGCCTACCCGCCCGTGTATGTGCCGCCCCCGCCGGGCTATGCCGTGGCCAGCGGTCTCGCCGCGGGTCTCGCGTTCGGCGTGGGCGTCGCGATCACCAGTTCGCTGTGGAGCAACGTCAACTGGAACAATCACAGCGTCAACATCAACGTCAATCAGTACAACAACATCAATGTGAACCGGCGGCTCGACGTGAATAGCAGCACGACCAACTGGAAACGGAATTCCACCTTCAACCGCAATACCTCGGCCAACGTGGGCAGCGCGCAACGCGACGCGTATCGCGGGCGCGATACGTCGGCAGCGGCGGCCTCGCGTGCGCAGGCGCAGCAGACCTTGCAGAACCGCACTGGCCAGAATCTGGGCGGAACCGCCAGCCAGCGCGTGCAGGGCATCCACCAGGGCGGCAACACGGCCGGCAGCATTCGCGACAGCGCGCAGAACGTGAACCGCGACAACGCGTTACGTGGCGCGGGCAACGGCGGCGATGCGCAGCGCGACGTGCAGCGCGGACAAGCCAGCCGGCAGGCGCAGGCGAGCAACCGCGGCGGCGGTCTCGGCGCGAACGGCGGCGCTCAGCAACGTGCCGGCAATCTGGGAGCGGGAGGCGGTGGCGAGCGCGCTGGCGGCGGCTTCGGCGCGGGCGGCGGTGGGCAGCAACGCGGCGGCGGTTTCGGCGCGGGCGGCGGCGGTCAGCCGCGTGGCGGCGGTCTGGGCGCGGGCGGCGGTGGCCAGCCGCGTGGCGGCGGTCTGGGCGCGGGCGGCGGTGGCCAGCGTCACTTCGGCCGGCAACGTTGAACCGATCTCACAGGAGCCGCTCATGATTCGCATCCGCCTATTCCACACTCCCGGCGCACGTCTGGCCGAAGCCTTTGCTCTCGCGCTCGGCCCGCGCCGCGCCGCTACTGCCCTCGGGTTCGCCGTGCTGTTGACCGGCGCGTCCGCGGCGGATGCTCAAGCCTTGTATCCGACGCCCGAGGCCGCGGTCGACGCGTTCGTCGAAGCGCTCGCCAGCAGCGACCATCCCGCCATGCAGCATGTGCTCGGCAAGGACTTCACCCGCTTCATTCCGACCCAAAACATCGGTGAACAGGATATCTACGACTTTCTCGGCGCATGGTCGAAGGGACACCAGATCGTCGACGATCCGGCGCCGCTGAACGGCCATGCGAGCAAGCATCTGTCGGTCGGCACCAGTGGCTGGACGTTGCCGATTCCGCTCGTGCAGACGTCCAAAGGCTGGCGCTTCGATCCCGTGGCCGGCCGCGACGAGATTGCGACGCGCCGCATCGGCCGCAACGAGAACGCGGCCATGCTGATATCCCTCGCCATTCTCGATGCGCAAGGCGACTATCACGCGTCGACCCAGCATTACGCGCAGCGCATTCTCAGCACACCGGGCCAGCACGACGGATTGTACTGGCCGACCACGTCGGATGAGACAAAGAGTCCGCTCGGCCCGCTCGCCGCGGCCATGCCGCATACCGAGAACATCTCGAAAGAGGGCTATTACGGCTATCACTTCCGCATCCTGACCGCGCAAGGGCCGCATGCGAAAGGCGGCAGTCAGAACTACGTCGAGAACGGCGCGATGACCAAGGGTTACGGCGTCGTCGCGTGGCCCGCCGAATACGGCAAGACGGGCGTGATGAGCTTCATCGTCAATCAGGACAGACAGATCTATCAGAAGAACCTCGGCCCAAATTCGGCGGCGGCCGCGGCTGCGCTCAAATCGTTCGATCCGGACTCGTCGTGGGAGGCCGTGAACCCCTGAGCGCGGCGTCGGCACCGCCGGCCGCAATCGCGCGTGGGCGCCCGGCGTACGGCGCCCCGGGACTAGCGGTGAGCATGGCGCCGCAGTTCGATCCTCGCGCGCGTCCGGACCTGCGTGGCGAGCCGCAGGCAGGCCGCGCCCAGCCACGCTTCGGAACCTCGCCATGAGTAGCCCACAAGGACCCGCCCTGCCGCCCGATCTGCCCGATCCCGACATCACGCCGCGGCGCAGCTGGCTGCCCTCGCTAGTCTGGGTCGTGCCGCTGATCGCGGCGTTGATCGGTCTCGCGCTGGTCGTCAAGGCGGTCACGGAGCGCGGCCCGGCAATCACGATCGTCTTCGACAACGCCGAAGGCCTCGAACCCGGCAAGACCCAGGTCAAGTACAAGGACGTCGAAATCGGTTCGGTGAAGTCGATCACGCTGTCGAAAGATCGCACGCACGTGCAGATTGCCGTGCAGCTCACCAAGCAGGCAGAGAGGTTCGCGGCCAAGGACACCCGCTTCTGGGTGGTCCGCCCTCGCGTGGGCGCCGCCGGCGTGTCGGGCATCGGCACGCTGCTCTCGGGCGCGTATATCGGCGTGGATGTCGGCCGCTCCACGCAGATGCAAACCGAGTTCGTCGGACTGGAGACGCCGCCCATCACCGCCGACCAGAAAGGCCATCGCTTCACGCTGCACGGCGATTCGCTCGGCTCGATCGATATCGGCTCGCCGATTTTCTACCGGCGCGTGCAGGTGGGCCAGGTCTACGGCATTTCGCTCGACAAGGACGGCACAGGCGTGACGATGCAGGTGTTCGTCGCCGCGCCGTATGACCAGTACGTCGGCTCGAATTCGCGCTGGTGGCATGCGAGCGGCGTCAACGTGCGGCTCGATTCAAACGGTTTCGTCGTCAACACGCAGTCGCTCGCGGCAATTCTGGTGGGCGGCGTTGCATTCCAGACGCCGCCAGGCCAGCCGATGGGCACGCCGGCCGCGGAGAAAACCGACTTCCGGCTCGCCGCCGACGAAGTGGACGCCATGCGCGCGCCGGACAGCACACCGGTGCGTGCCGTGATGATCTTCAGCCAGTCCCTGCGTGGGCTGTCAGTGGGCGCGACGGTCGACTTCCGGGGCATCGTGCTGGGCCAGGTGACGGACATCGGCGTCGAATACGACCCGGACGCGCGCAGCTTCGTCATGCCGGTGACGCTGGATCTGTACCCGGACCGGCTGCGCCGGCGCTCCCGTGGCGCGGCCCTGCCCGAGGCGGGTACCGCGGCCAGCCACGAACTGTTGCGGCGTCTCGTCGAGCGCGGCTTGCGTGGGCAATTGCGCACCGGCAACCTGCTGACGGGCCAGTTGTACATCGCGCTCGACATCTTCCCCAACGCCGCGCCCGTCAAGTTCGACGCGAATAGCGAGCCGGTCCAGCTGCCGACCATTCCGAACACGCTCGACGCGTTGCAGACCCAGGTGGCCGACATCGCGAAGAAGCTCGACCGGATTCCATTCGATCAGATCGGCTCGAATCTGAACGCATCGCTGAAAAACGCCGACGCGCTGTTCAACCGTTTGAACAACGAAGTCGTGCCGCAGGCGCGCGACACACTCGCCGCCGCGCGGCAAACCTTCGGCTCGGCCGAGGCGACTTTGCAGCAGGACTCGCCGATGCAGTCGGACGTGCATCAGGCGCTGCAGGAGTTGACCCGCACGCTGCAATCGCTGAACGCGCTGGCCGATTATCTGGAGCGCCATCCGTAGTCGCTGGTGCGCGGCAAACCGGGAGACAAGCCATGAGTTCGCTTACGGATAGTCGCTGAATCGCGAGGTCGGCTCGTTGACCGTCGAAGCCGGCGTATAACCCGGCACGTTCGCGCGAAACTGGTTGAGCAGGCCGTTATCCACCTGTGAAAAGCCCTTCAGTTGAAGCTGCATCAGCACACGCGTGCCCGTGCTCGGCGAGGTGGTCGAACTCGTGGCGTTGGTGTACTTCTCGAACGCCACGCCCAATGACCAGCAATCCGCGTCGTACTGAAGTCCCAGCAAGCCCGCGATCAACCGGTGCGTGCTCATGTCGTAATTCACGCGCGCCACACTCACCACGTTGTGCGCGAGCGGCCATTGCTCCGACACGATGAACTGATTGACCGGCTGATAATCGAGCGTACTGTTGGCGCGTGTATAGCGGTACGCGACGTTCAACACCTGGCGTGCGCCCGGCGCCCAGCCGAAGCCGGCTTCAGCGTGCGTGAGGTAATGGTTGGCCTGGCTGTACTCCACCGCCTGTTCGGTCGTGAAATCCGGGCCTACCTTGTACGACGCCCCCGCGATCACACCGGTGCGAGCGACCGTGCTGAGCGCATCGCCGGTTTCCAGGGTCACGCGCGGCGTGCGGAAGTCGTACTGCTCCGCGAGGATGAAGCGGGCGCGCTCGTCGCCACTGGCAGGATCGATAAAACGCGTGGTCAGTGCGGCGGTGACGCGATTGGCGTCCGACACCCGGTCGTTGCCGACGAAGCTGTTAGGCATGAACAGTTCCGTGAGCCCGAAATCGGCCGTCGCCGTATCGAACAGCGGCGCGAACGCCTGGTTGCGATACGGCGTGTACACGTAGAAGAGCCGCGGTTCGAGTGTCTGTATGTACGATTGTCCGAAGAGCCGCACGCTGCGCTCGAACCGCATGCCCGAATCGAGGCTGAAGGTGGGCACGTTCACGCTGAACGATTTCGGCTCGCCGGCGGGCACGTCCGTCCCGATCGAAGTCAGATCGTAGGCGGCGAAATGCCACGCGAGCTTCGGCGTGATGAACCAGCCTGGGCGTTCGATCGGATAGCTGACGTAAGGGTTGAACACGAAGCGGTTGCCTTGCGTCATATCCGAAGACGAGATCGTGAAGCGCGTCGCGTCGGCTTCCGCCCCGAAGTCGAAGCCGCCCACGTTATAGCGCGCATATCGCACGTTGACCTGCGGTTCGCGGTTATACGTCGAGTCGCTCGAGAAAGTCTGCCAGCGCTGCTCGCGAGCCAGCACGCTCCACGGCCCATTCGTATAGTTGAGGCCCGCCTCCTGCTGATACAGCGTGGTGGAGCCGGTCGGAAACGCCACGCCCGAGGCCAGATCCGTCGATACCGTCGAGTCCGACACGCGGTTGTAGTTCACATAGGCGCTCAGGCCTGAACCGAGGTTCCAGTTCTGATTCAACGCAATCGAGTAGCGTTGCGTTCCGGTAATCGCATCGTGCGGCAGCCACGCGAGCGACATCGTTCCCGAATTGTTCGGCTGGATATAGCGGTAATCCGCCGTCAGCATCTCGCCTCGGCGCGACATGATGCGCGGCGTGAGCGTGAGATCGTAGTTCGGCGCGAGATTGAAGTAGTACGGCAATGCGACGTCGACGCCGTTGGTGGAACTCACCGAAAACGTCGGCGGCAGGAAACCGCTGCGGCGGGCACCCGACAATGGAAACGACAGCCACGGGCTAGCCAGCAGCGGCAGGCCCTGAAAAAACAGCACGCCGTTGTGGGCGATGCCTTCATCATTGCCGCTGTCGATATCGAATTCGGATGCCTTCAGATACCACGCCGGCGCCGACTCGCATTGACACGTGCTGTACGTGCCGTGATGAACGACGGTGCGTTCGTTATCGACCACATCCGCGCGCTCGGCGCTGCCCCATCCGCCGCTGAGATAAAACCGGTACTTCGGTACGCTGATATAGCCTTCGTTCGCTTCCACGTAGAAGTGCGCGTCCGGGCCGTCGAACACGTTGCCGTTGTCGACGAGGTGCACGTGGCCATAAGCATCGGCCTTGTCGCGGTCGACGTCGTAATAGAGCGCGTCGCCCGCGACGACCGACGCCGGCCGCCGCAACTGCGCATGTCCTTGCAACGCGACATCCGTGCTGGTCGTGGTGGTCATCGAATCGGCCATCGCCAAGGTGGCGGGTCGGTCGCCCGGCCGCAAGGGTTGCTCGCTCAATTGCGGCGCGAGGCGCAGCCCCCAGATGCCGTCGAGCGATTCGGGCGCTGCCGCGGTGCCGGCCAGTTGCGCGTGACCGGCAAGGGGCGCGCATCCCGCTGCGCAGAGCACGAGAGGAACGAGCGGCCGCAAACGCAGACGCTGAAAAACACGGCGTAGTATCAAATCAGGTAATGCCCGGAAAGGATAGAGGACGCAGCAATGCGGCGCAGTGAAGAGGAAGCCGGGCAAGCGCCCGTTTGAGCCGCGTCATGCGCGAGTGGATCGAGCGGACCGAGGGGATCGAGCGGGCTTTACTGAAGCGTCATGTCGTTCGAGTGGGGCTCGCTTGCGCCGGCCGCATTCACGCCCGCCGCGCCGCCGAGCGCCTGCAGCAGATAAGGAATCTGCCCGGCCGGCAACGAAAACGACAAGCCCGCGCTGCCGGAAAGCCGGAAGCGGATCACCACCATCTCCATACCGTTGAGCCGGCCGACTTCCCAGCCCTGGCAGTGCAGCGCGAAACCCATCTCCTGATCGTTATGAATCACACGGTCGGCGTGCTCGATCGCATTGGGCAACGCGACCAGCAGGTCGTTGAGCACCGACCGATGCAACGCCGCCGTAGGTTGATTACCGTGAATCAGCAGATACTGGCCGTCCGCCGTCAATTGCATGTCGGTAATCGAATTGAGCATGAAGGTCGACGCATCAGACACGGCTCGCGCCCTCCCGCCGGGCCGTTGCACGGCTCACGGCCGTGCCGTCCGTCGTGGCCGGCGCGCTGCCGGACGCCTCGCGCGGAGCGAGCAGCGAGGCCAGCGCCAGATGGATCGAAAAGACCGGCGTCGAGCTGACACGCAGGACCGCCGCCAGAACTGCGGGTGAAAAGTATTCAATCATGATCGCTTCTCCAGAGACGCGTTTCGCAGGTAGCGGAATCGACCAGTTGACGATAGCAGCGCACGCCGGCTGCTGGGTTACACGCCCCCTACGCTTCGTTGGGTTCTGTAACGCTTTATTTCGACGCACCGCCCGCAAACCGCACACGCCTGCCCAACGAGCACGTTGCGCACGTTAGCAACCCTAATGTACGGAAAGTTTTCAGTAACGATCGACGGCTCGCGCGTCCCTATACTTCGCGCTTTCCAGAGCCAAGGCACGTCGTTTCGAATGCATCGCGCTCTTCCACTCTATCGTGCGATGCATCGGGACGGAAACCCAAGATGAACCTTCAAGTGTTAACGAGCCGTCTAGCCGGTGCGCTCTCGCTCGCCGGTATCACGCTGACCAGCGGATCCGCCCACGCTGCGCAACCTTTCGTGGTGCAGGACATTCGTATCGAGGGATTGAAACGCGTCGAGCCCGGCACGCTGTTCGCCTATCTGCCGATCAAACAAGGCAGCACCTTCAGCGACGACAAGGCCTCCGAATCGATCCGCGCGCTCTATGCCACGGGCTTCTTCAACGAAGTACGGATCTCGACGGAGGGCGATACCGTCATCGTGTATGTGCAGGAGCGTCCGGCGGTCGGCACGATCGATTTCGCGGGCA
This sequence comes from Paraburkholderia phytofirmans, assembly GCF_046028095.1. GTDB lineage: Bacteria > Pseudomonadota > Gammaproteobacteria > Burkholderiales > Burkholderiaceae > Paraburkholderia > Paraburkholderia phytofirmans_A. Next base: position 12,222 of record NZ_JAQQDJ010000024.1, on the reverse strand, counting down.
TTCACGAGTTCGATAAGGAAAACCTGACCAAGGCGCTCAGTTCGGTCGGACTGTCGCAAGGCCGCTATTACGACAAGGCGCTGGTCGACAAGGCCGAACAGGAACTCAAGCGCCAATACCTGACGCGCGGCTACTACGCCGCCGAAGTCACCACCACGATCACGCCGATCGACCGCAATCGGGTGGCCGTGCTGTTCTCGGTCGCCGAAGGTCCGAGCGCGAAGATCCGCCAGATCAACTTCATCGGCAATCAGGCGTTCAGCACCGACACGTTGCGCGACGAGATGCAGTTGTCCACGCCGAACTGGTTCTCGTGGTACACCAAGAACGACCTGTACGCGAAAGACAAACTGACCGGCGATCTGGAGCACGTGCGCTCGTATTACCTGAATCGCGGCTATCTGGAGTTCAGTATCGAGTCGACTCAGGTATCGCTGACGCCGGACAAGAAGGAGATGTATCTCACGGTCACCCTGCATGAAGGCGCGCCGTACACGATTGCGTCGATCGGACTCGCGGGCAACCTGCTCGATCGCGAAGCCGAACTGAAAAAGCTCGTGAATATCAAAGCCGGCGAGCGTTTCTCCGCCGAGAAACTGCAGGCCACCACCAAGGCCATCGTCGACAAGCTGGGTGAATATGGCTACGCGTTCGCCACCGTGAATGCGGTGCCGAAGATCGACCAGCAGCGCCATAGAGTGGATCTGACACTGCAGGTGGACCCGAGCCGCCGCGTCTATGTGCGCCATATCAACGTGATCGGCAACACGCGCACACGTGATGAAGTGGTGCGACGCGAAATGCGCCAGCTCGAAAGTTCGTGGTTCGATTCGAACCGTCTCACGCTTTCGAAAGACCGCGTCAACCGGCTCGGCTATTTCACCGACGTCGACGTCAGCACCGTGCCGGTGGAAGGCTCGCCCGACCAGGTCGACGTGGACGTCAAAGTGAGCGAGAAACCCACCGGTGCGATTACATTGGGCGCGGGCTTCTCATCGACGGACAAAGTGGTGCTCTCGGCCGGAGTCTCGCAGGACAACGTATTCGGTTCGGGCACGAGCCTCGCCGTGAACGTGAACACCGCGAAGACCTATCGCACGCTGACGGTGACGCAAACCGATCCGTATTTCACGGTGGACGGCATCAAGCGGATCACCGACGTGTACTACCGCACCAGCTATCCGCTCTACAACTACACGGACACGAGTTTCCGCATCATCACGATGGGCGCGGACCTGAAATTCGGCATTCCGTTTTCCGAAGCGGACACGGTTTATTTTGGCGTCGGGCTCGAACAGAACCGCCTGAACACGGATTCCTCCACACCGCAAAGCTATCTGGATTACGTCTCCGAATTTGGCCGCGTGGTGAACAACGTGCCGCTGACGACAGGCTGGGCTCGCGACAATCGCGACAGCGCGCTCGTGCCGAGCCGCGGCTACTTTATCCAGACCAACGGCGAAGTGGGCACGCCCGCCGGCGGCACCGAGTACTACAAGGCGGACGTGCAGGCACAGTACTACTATTCGTTCGCGCGCGGCTTCATTCTCGGCCTGAATCTGCAAGGCGGTTACGGTAATGGTTTTGCCGGCAAGGCCTATCCGATCTTCAAGAACTACTACGCGGGCGGTATCGGCTCGGTGCGCGGCTACGAGGCCGGCTCGCTCGGGCCGACCGACAAGACGACCGGCGACCCGATCGGCGGCTCGCGGATGGTGGTGGCCAACGTCGAGATGACGTTCCCGCTGCCGGGCAGCGGCTGGGACCGCACGCTGCGTGTATTCACCTTCCTCGACGCCGGCAACGTCTGGGGCGACGAAGGCAACAGCACTGGCGCCAACGGCTTGCGTTACAGCTATGGCGCGGGTCTCGAATGGATTTCGCCGATCGGCCCGCTCAAGCTGTCGCTCGGCTTTCCAGTCGTCAAACATGCGACTGACAAGTATCAGAAGTTCCAGTTTCAGATTGGCACGTCGTTCTGAGCGGGCGCGGAAGATCGCAAGAATCACACGCGAAGCAACGTTAGAACATATCCGCGGCCGCCTGACGCTCTGTGCCCTTCCCTCCGGCTTCCGGCTCGGCCCGGGACGGAATGAACGGCCCGGTGACCATATTCGCGTAGCTTTGCCCCGGCCCCACCATCGGAAACACATCGGCGTTCTCGTCGACCATCACTTCGAGAAAAGCCGGTCCGTCGAATTCGATGAAGGCCTTAAGCTGGTCCTCGAGTTCGCTCAGGGTTGCAACGCGACGCGCAAACTCGAACCCGTCGGCCTGTGCCGCCATGACAAAATCCTTGCGATGCAGCGACTTGTCGCTCACGCACAAGCGGCCCTCGTAAAAGAGACGCTGCCATTGCCGGATCATCCCGTCGCCGAGATTGTTCAGCAGCAGGACTTTGACCGGCACGCCATAAGTGGTGGCCGTCTCCAGGTCGCCAATATTCATGCGGATGCTGCCGTCGCCATCGACATCGATCACAAGCGCGTCCGGCCGCGCCAGTTGAGCACCGATAGCCGCGGGCAGCCCGAAACCCATGGTCCCCATGCTGCCCGAAGTCAGGAAGCTGCGCGGCTCGACGAAGTCGAAAAATTGCGCAGCCCACATCTGATGCTGGCCGACGCCCGTGGTGACGATTGCTCGCCCGCCGGTCAGGTCACTGAGCTTTTCGACGACGAATTGCGGCTGAATTGCCGGACTATTCCGGTCGTAGTTCATACCGTAGACCCGCTTCAGTTCCTTGATACGATCGAGCCAGTCCAAAGGCGGTTGCGCGGCGGGGCCGTGTTTCATCAGGGACAGCAAGGTATCCTTCGCGTCGCCTACGTGCGTCCAGCGCGCCCGTTTCACCTTGTTGATTTCCGCTTCGTCGATGTCGATATGCGCGACATGCCGCGCTCTGGGCGCGAATGCGTCAGGGCGGCCACCGGCGACCCGGTCGTCGAAGCGGGCGCCCACCGCGATCAGGAAGTCACAATCTTCCACCGCGTAGTTCGCACATGCAGCGCCGTGCATGCCGAGCATGCCGAGGCCCAGTTCATGTTTCACGGAGATCGCGCCGAGACCCATCAACGTGGTCACCACGGGGATTCCGAAGCGCTCGGCAAACTGACGCAGCTCAGCGGTCGCGCCGGCCGTGATAATGCCGCCGCCGGCATACAGCAGCGGCCGTTTGCTTTGCGCCAGTAGATCGAAGAAGCCGGTGCGCTTGTCCTCGTCGAGACGAGCGCCTTTTGCCACCATTCGAAGGCGGTCGGAATAGCCTCTGAATTGCAACGTACCCTGCCCCTGGTAAGTACCGGTCCAGTTCTGGATGTCCTTGGGCACATCCACGACGACCGGACCTGGGCGGCCGGTGCGCGCGACTTCGAATGCGGTCCGCAGCGTCTGTTCGAGCTTTGCCGGGTCGGTCACCAGAAACACCTGCTTCGCGCACGCCGACATGATGTTGAAGACCGGCGCTTCCTGGAAAGCATCCGTGCCGATCATGGCACGAGGCACCTGCCCGCATATGAGGACGACGGGGATCGAATCACCGTTGCAGTCGGCGATCGGCGTCACCGCGTTCGTCGCGCCGGGGCCCGACGTCACCATGAAGACACCGACCTTTCCGCTCGCGCGCGCGTAACCGGCGGCCATGAAGCCGGCGGCCTGTTCATTGGCGGGCACGACGAGTTTGATCTGGCGCTCGGGCGTTTGCGCGTGCATTTCGTTGAAGCGAAACACGGCGTCGTACGTCGGCAGAATTGCGCCGCCGCTATAGCCGAATACGGTATCGACGCCCTGTTCGCTGAGCACGCGCAGGATGATGTCGGCGCCCGACATCAATTCGCCGGCAGCCGGCGGTTTCAGAAGAGCGTCTAAAGCAACGTTTGGGTTTTGGGTCATGGCTGGCTCGCATGGAAACGGGCGCTGAGTACATCAGCGGCCAAAATCTAAGGACGATTTCCCTTCCAACTCGAGAACAGCGTATGTTCCTTACCAGCTTATGGGCGATTGCTCCGACGGGTTCTCCGTACAAAGCGCAGCCCATCCAGCACTTTTTTGATGTGCGTCTGGAAGTATCGTGAGAAACGGCTTTGTTCATTCTGACAACGATCGAGGCTGCGCACACCCGTAAAAGAGCTTGTTTACGGGCCAGGATAGGCCGGATTTCAGCCATTGCGGTGATGCACCGGCATCACCGCACTATGCATGCGTTGTCAGTCCGCGAATGCGCTCGAAATCAGCGCTGCCTGCCTCGCCGCGTGGACCGCGTGATAACCGGGCGCAGTCGACGCGGAAGCCGCCGGCCCCGCATACCGCAGTTGCGCGGCAGAAGGCACGATCTCGCGCAACTGCGGTTCGACGAAGCTCCATGCGCCCTGGTTGCGCGACTCCTCCTGACACCAGACCACCGTTTTCAGGTTCGGATAGCGCGCGAACTCCGCGGCGAGCTGCCGGGACGGAAACGGATACAACTGTTCGACGCGGATGAGCGGCGTGTCGGCAACACCCGACGTGCGGCGCTGTTCCAGCAGATCGAAATAGACCTTGCCTGAAGACACGATCACGCGCTCCACACTCGACGCCCGCGACGCCTCGGCCTGCGTATCCACCAGGATCTCTCGGAACGCACTCGTGGCCAGGTCGTCGAGCGTGCTAACGGCTTCCGGATGACGCAACAGCGACTTGGGCGTCATCACGACGAGCGGCCGGCGATCGAAGACAGCCGCTTGCATCCTCAGCAAGTGGAACAGTTGCGCGGGCGTGGTCGGTTGGACTACTCGCATGTTGTCCTGCGCGCAGAGTTGCAGATATCGCTCGAGCCTCGCCGACGCGTGTTCCGGTCCCTGCCCGTCCTGTCCGTGCGGCAGGAACAGCGTCAAGCCGCTGAGTTGCCCCCACTTCGCGGCGCCCGCTGCGATGAACTGATCGATCACGACCTGCGCACCATTCGCGAAGTCCCCGAACTGCGCTTCCCACACGACGAGCGCATTGCGATTCACCGTCGAGTAGCCATACTCAAAGGCCAGCACGGCCGCCTCCGACAGAATGGAGTTCGTCACGGTAAACCGGCCTTGCCCCTCGCCGATATGCTCCAGCGGAACGTAGACGCCCTCCGACCGGCTCGTGCGCGTCTGGTTGTGCAGAACGGCGTGACGGTGATTGAAGGTGCCCCGCGCGCTATCCTGCCCGCTCAGGCGGACATCGATCCCCACGCCCAGCAACGAGGCGAATGCCATGTGCTCGCCCATGCCCCAATCGAGCGGCTTGTTTCCCGCGGCCATCTCGCGGCGTGCGGCAATCATCTTGCCGACCAGCGGATGCAACTCATAGCCGTCCGGAACAGTCGAGACCTGCTGGGCCAGCGCACGCACCTGCTCGGGCAACGGAGGGCCATACTGGACCGGGCCGGCGTAGTCCTCGAGAAACTTCGGCCATGCGGGTATTTCGTCCGGCTGGACGGCTGCCTCGACCGCGTTGCTCTCTCTCGCGTGCTCGAAGCTTTCGCGCTGCGCTTCGAAGTAATTCTTGGCCTGATCCGGCGTCACCACGCCTTCCTTGATCAATTGTTGGGCATACACGGTCCTCACGCCGGGGTGGCTGGCAATCGCACGGTACATGAGAGGCTGCGTGATGGCGGGCGTGTCCTGTTCCTGATGCCCGTGCCTGCGGAAACAGACGAGATCGATCACCACGCTGCGCCTGAAAGTTGTGCGATAGTCGAGCGCAAGGCGCACCGCCATGGCCACCGCTTCCGGGTCGTCGCCATTGACGTGCAGAACCGGCGCCTCGATCATCTTCGCGATGTCGGTGGTGTAGAACGACGAGCGCGTATCGCGCGGATCCGAAGTCGTAAAGCCGATCTGATTGTTGACGACCACGTGGACGGTTCCGCCCGTGCCGTGTCCGCGCGTGTACGACAGGCTCAACGTCTCCATCACGACGCCTTGCCCGGACATTGCCGCATCGCCGTGAATTTCGACAGGCAGCACGTCGCTGCCGTCGCCCTCATCCGAGGCGTCCCCTTTGGCGCGAGCCATGCCCTGCACGACCGGGTTGACGATTTCCAGGTGCGACGGATTGAATGCGAGCACGACATCGACGGGCCCATCGTCCGTCTGCGTGACGCTGCTGTAGCCCTTGTGATACTTGACGTCGCCGGCCGGCAGAGGGTCGCCGCTCTTGCCCTCGAACTCGTCGAAGAGCGCGCGCAAAGGCTTGCCGACAATGTTCACCAGCACATTCAAACGCCCACGGTGCGCCATACCCATCACTACCGTGTCGACCTTCTTCGATGCGCCATAGCGAACGAGTTCGTCCAGCAACACGATCAACGATTCGCCGCCTTCCAGCGAGAAGCGCTTTTGCCCGACATAGCGCGTGTGCAGGTACTTCTCCAGTCCTTCTGCAGCCGTCAGACGTTCGAGAAAGCGGTTTTTCTCCGCCACCGAAAACGAAGGTCTCGCGCGGGTCGACTCGAGTTGCATCTGCCACCAGCGGCGTTCGCCGGCATCGGTCAGATGCATGAACTCGGCGCCGAGTGTGCCCGTGTAAGTCTGTTCGAGTGCCGCGACGATATCCTGCAGCGTGGCGTCTTCGTCGAAAAGAAACGTGTCGGCGGTGCTGAATCGCGTGGACATGTCCGCTGCCGACAGGCCGTAGAACGCTGGCGTGAGTTCGATCGAAGCCTTCGGCGGCGTCCACAGCAGCGGGTCCAGTTTCGCCTTGCGGGTGCCGATCATGCGATACGCGGCAATCAGCGACTGCACGGCCACCTGTTTTCTGGCGATCGCCAGGCCGTCGTCGAGCGTGATCTGCGTGGCGCGCGAGCGCCTGGCCAGATCGACGAAGGTGGAAACGACCGGCGCGTGCGGCTCGTCATCGCGATCGCTGCCGTCGATAGCGGGGGTTTCGCGCAACGCATCGAAATACGCGCGCCACTCATCCGCGACCGATGCCGGGTCGGCCAGGTAGAGTTCGTATTGCTCCTCGACGTAGGGCGCGTTGCCCCCGAACAGGAAAGAGCTTTGAATTTTTTCCATCAACATGATGAATCTGTCCTCCATTCGCGTCAGGTCTGAACTTCGACCGTGACATATGTGAGGCGGCTGTAGCCTCATCGTGGCCAGTCCGGCGCGCAACCAGGGGCTAGGGACGGACGTGCATGTCGCCGGCGACAGATTCTCTGGTGCGCCCGGGCTTTTCGTTCCCAGCCGCATTGATGAAAACAAGCATAGGTAGTCGGCGCAGCGACTGTGTGCATCGTTAGCGCTTTCGCTGGCCAATGGAGGCGAGATTTGGGCCACGTAGCCGGTGGCGCTACGCACGACGGCCAACGAGCGTGTCCACGCGCCTCGCTAGCAGCATTCCCGGTTTGGATACCCCCACCTGGTGTAATAAGTGATTTTCGGGGTAGCGCATTTATCCCGTGGCGCTTCGCCCCTATAGTGACTGCAGCGAAGAGACACCTGTGTCGCGAACCGGCGGGCAGACCGCTCCACCGGACGCGCGCGGAATCGCGAACGGTGGGCCGACCGGCCCGCTTAAGGGACGCGGGCTTGAACGCCGGCAACAAGGAACGAGGGTCACGCCATGAAAGTCGCCATTGTTGTATTCGATGATGTGCAGGCGCTGGATGTCGCTGGCCCGCTGGACGTATTCGCGGAAGCAAACACGTTTTTGCCCGAGCACCAGAAATACGAGGTCGTTCTCGTAGGAAACGAGGCCGGCACCGTGACCTGCTCCAACGGGATGCAACTCACGGTTCCCCATGGCTATATGGACTTCGACACGCCATTCGACTTGCTGCTGGTGGCAGGCGGACCGCGCTTGCCCAATGTTCAGCCGCGGCCCGGGTTTCTGAAGTGGCTGCAAAACCAGGCGGGCGGCGCAAGCCGGTTCGGTTCCGTCTGCAACGGCGCATTCGTGCTCGCGCACGCCGGCCTGCTCGACGGCAAGGAAGTGACGACGCACTGGGCGGATGCAAGCCGCCTCGCCGACGAGTTTCCGCAGGCGTTAGTGCAGCCCGACCGGATCTTCATCCGTGATGGACGCCTCTTTACCTCCGCCGGTGTGACGGCCGGCATCGACCTGTGTCTTTCGCTCGTAGCCGAAGACTGGGGACACGAACTGGCGGTGCGGGTTGCGAAACGTCTGGTGGTCTACATCCAGCGCGAAGGCGGACAATCTCAATACAGTCCTTACGTGGGTGTGCGGAAGGACCAGGATCCGATCGTCGGCAAGGTGCTCCGCTACGTGACCGAACACATCACCGACGCGCTGTCGATCGAACAGCTTGCGAGCGCCGTGTCGGTCAGCCGCCGTACTTTCTCGCGCTTATTCGCGAAGTATGCGAAGGTGACGCCCTCGGCGTTCGTCGAACAGGTTCGCGTCGACACCGCAAGGAAATTGCTCGAAGAAACCGATGCGCCTTTGAAGACCGTGGCGTTCAATTGTGGTTTTCACAGCGCCACGCATATGCGAGCCACTTTCTTCCGGCGGCTCAACGTTACGCCCAGACAGTATCGCCAGCGATTCCGTGGTGCGGCGGGTAAGCCGCAGTGGACATCGACCGAAGTGGAAGAGCAAGTCGAAACAGCGGAACTGGAAATGGTCGACTAGATCGCGGATCTGCGCAGATTGGCTGCCACGCGGCGCCTCGAATGTACTTCATGTAATGAACACACTGACACCATCCGTGACTCGCGCCGGTTTGCCCCAATCTCTTCCTGATCTCCTTGAGCGGGGTTTATCCGTCGTATTTTGCGGTATCAATCCGGGCGTGCAAGCGGCGTCGACCGGCCGCCATTTTGCAGGCCGAGGCAATCGGTTCTGGCGGGTCATTCATCTGGCGGGTTTTACTCCCGAACAGATCGGACCCAACGACGACTACACGCTTCTTCAGCACGGTTGTGGTCTCACAACGGTGGTGTCGCGTCCGACCGCGCGAGCGGACCAGCTGTCCCCATGGGAATTCAAAGCGGCCGCGACGGAATTCGAGCGGAAGATTGAAGGCTATGCGCCGCAATGCGTGGCCTTCCTCGGCAAGATGGCGCTCAGTGCAATGTCGGGCAGCCGCGATATCCAGTGGGGATTGCAACCCGCCACATTCGGCGGCGCACGCGCATGGGTGCTGCCCAATCCCAGCGGCCTGAACCGGTCATTCAGCCTCGATGCGCTGGTGACTGCTTACCGCGAACTTCGTCTTGCCGTCGCGCCCGCTGGGTCGACTGGGTCCGACTGAACGACTAGAAGTATCGACGAGCTCGCATAAAAAGACCCGGGCCCTCGGCCCCCTCTATTTCACCGAACGCAAATTTCCTGAAGTCTCATTCACAGCCATCGCGCTCTCCATGTGTTGTTGAAGATGCACGTTTCTGCGCAACGTCTCGGTCACGAACTCCACGAAGGCCCGAATCTTACCGCTTGCGCCGCGCCGCTCCACATGCAGCAAGTTGACAGGCGTCGACTCGGGTTCGAATGCCGTCAAGACCGGGAGCAGCGTTCCATTGAGCACCTCGGGGGCCGCCTGGTAGGAGAACAGTTGTGTGATTCCCACGCGATCGACGGCGGCCATCACGGCCGCGGGCGCCAGGTTGACGATCATTCGCGGCTGAACCCGGACCGATAGCCGCGAGCCGTTTTCATAAAACGTCCATTCGAGAGGATTCGTCACGCCCGTGAGGGACACGCAGTGGTGATCGCCAAGCTCCCTCGGATGAGCGGGTTCCCCATGCGCCGCGAGATAAGCCGGAGCCGCGTAGGTTCGACGCCGTACAAAGCCCAACGGAATGGCATAGATCGACGAATCGCCCAGGTGGCCGATCCGGATGGCGACATCCACGCCCTCCTCGAGAAGTCGCGTGGTGCGATCGACATACACCGCGTTAATGCTGACGTCCGGATAACGCTGGGCATACGCATCGATTAACGGCGCGATGAAGCGCTGGCCAAACAGCACCGGCGCGGAAATGGTCAGCGTGCCTACCGGATTGTCCTGACACGCCGCGACCTCGGCTTCGGCGTCCGTGACGGCATCCAACACCTTACGGCAGGCATCGAGGTACGACATACCCGCCTCGGTCGGCCGGACTGAACGGGTTGTTCGCGCAAGCAGTTGCGCACCCAAACGGGCTTCGAGCGAGGTGAGCGCCCGCGACACCGCGGGAGCGGACATGCCCAGTTTGTCCGACGCGCTAGTGAAACTGCCTCCGTCGACGATGGCTACGAACACCTCCATCTCGCGTAATCTGTCCATCTTGATTCCAACTTCAATGTGTTTGCAACTTGCCGGTAGACCTGCGCCCTTGTCACGGGGGCGTCGCGTCATCGGACGCCAGGAAGATGCCGCGATATTAAGCGCCATGCCTTGCATGGCGACGCTCTCATTGCGCGCTTGACTCGAAGAAGACCACAAATGGCCGATTTCTAACTCCTTAAACCAGCAAACGAAACGGTCTTTGCGATATTCGATCTCAGTGGCAGTGGCTTTGATGAGCAAACGGAAAATGACTCTTTCCGGATCGGCGCGGCGGCTGGTTATCCGTGACCGGGCTGGCAGAATTCGCGCATGGAATGGCCCAATACGCGGCCTACTGAGGCTTCAAGAAGCTCTTTGCATCTCCGACAATCAGTTCACCCATCGCGCGACAGTCACATGCTGATGAATCGACTGCATCGCTGCGATTCCATGTCCTGCCACCTGACCAGGCGTCCCCAACCAGACCAAGGAATCCATGTTTTCTGCAATGCTCGAAGTCAATCCGTTATCCGAACAATTCGACGCTTATCTCGGCATGGCCAAGATGCTGCGCCCGGAACTCGAAGCGATCGACGGTTTCGTCGACAATACCCGCTACGCGAGTTTGACACGCCAGGGATGGCTGCTCTCGCTATCGAGCTGGCGCGATGAGAAGTCGCTGATACGCTGGCGAGTGACGACGAACCATCACAAGGTGCAGCAGGCGGCGCGCGATCGCGTGTTTGCCGACTATCGCCTGCGCATCGGCCAGACCGTCGCGGATACACGCGTTCCGGCCGGGCAGACGTTGGTCGAGCAACGCCTCGATGCAACCGAAACGGGACTCGGCAAGGCGGTCACGCTACTCGACGCGCAATACGCGCCGGACTGGGTCAAACAGGCGGGTGCGGAGGCGGTTGCAGAGGTGCTCGGACTCGATACGAAGGCCCCCTGCCTCGTCGCGTGGGACGCGTTCGATGCCTTGTTGACACCCGGCGACGTCATCGCGGTAGCGACGTGGAAAGACCTCGCGGCTGCTGAAGCCTTCGAGCGCAATACCACCCTGCCGAAGTCTGTGCGCCTGCGGCACATCCGCATTGTCCGGGAGTACGGAATGTTCGATCGCCGCGAGGCGCCTCAATACTTCGCAGAGGTGCAGCCCAAGGCGTGAGCCGGCTGTAGCGCGATATCGGCATCCCCGTAATGAGCCGAGTTCGCGCCGCCCCAGGTTGATGAAAAGCTGTTCTGCCTGAAGAGCAGGTTCATTGCCTGGGGTGAGCGCGTTGTCCTCGTCTTCATAACGACAGTGACGTTGGCCAGATTTGCGCACGAAATGGCCTGATACGCGACCTGTGTCGGCTTTTAGAAAGCCGAGCCTACTCCTAGAATTCCATCTACCCAATGCGCGACAGCAATGCTTTGCAAGCGCTGGGCGCGACACGGAGATTTCCCCACGAAATGCCGCATTAAATACGGGTAGCCGGACCTTTATGAACACCGTCAACGCACCGATAACTGGAACAGGAGAAGTGAAGCTCGCGCCGTCGTCGGCGCCGGTCTCAGCGGCTCCAGTACAGCAAACGCCGACCGAAGCGACTCTGCCACTGCGCGTCGCAATCGGCCTGCTCGGCATGTTGCTGGCGTCACTGCTGGCCATATTGAACGAACAGGTCACCGCGGTGGCGCTCGCGGATATTCGCGGCGCGTTCTCGATCGGACGTGACGACGGGACGTGGCTCACCGCCCTCTTCGAGGCGACGAACGTGGCCACGATGGTATTCGCGCCGTGGTTCGGCGTGACGTTCACGCTCAAGCGCTTCACGATCGGCGCCGTGCTGGCCGTGATGGTCCTTGGATTCCTCTGCCCGTTTGCGCCTAACCTGCTGACGCTCTATGTATTGCGCGCGCTGCAGGGCGTCGCAGGCGGATGTCTGCCGCCGATGCTCATCATCGTGGCGCTGCGTTACCTGCCCCCGAAGGTCAAGTTATACGGGCTT
>NZ_JAQQDJ010000023.1:0-77470 GCF_046028095.1 Paraburkholderia phytofirmans | reverse complement strand
GGTTGTATGAGCGTCTGGGCTTCGAACTGCGTCGCACGTTTCAGCTTACCCGTGTCGGACATGTTGATTCGCGTTCGGCCGCAGCTCCTTAAACCCATCTACAGAGAAGTCGAATTGGGTTCGCGCGACCACCGGGTTTCGCAGAAGCCTGAAAATACGTCTTGGGCCGGCACCAGGCCGGCCCAACCGGCTCGTCAGGCAGCCGGGGCGCGATCCGTTGCGGTATCGCACCACCGGCGGAACGCTTCATCAGCCAATGCGCGCGTTGGTGACCGTCACCGTCGGGCCGTTCTTGTCCCAGTCTTCCAGGCTCAGCCCGGTTTTCTTCCAGACCGGGTTGGCGCTGGTAATCGATCCATTCACGACGTAGCCATTCAATTGAAGGCCCTGAACGTTGAATGAGCCGCCGGGGCTTCCCGTATCCGTATGGCCGGTAATGCTGATGCTGACCGTCTTGTTGACCGGACCCGGGAAGAAGCCAAAATAAACGTTGATCCCGCCGCCGGCGCAGTTATTCGTCGTCGGGCTGACGATGCGGATGTTTTGAAACACGGCGGTATTATCATTCGGTTCGATATCGAGACCGGCACCGGGGGCCGTTCCGCCGATATTTTCCCAAAGCGGGCTATTAAATGTGATGCCGCTGCCGCTGATAATCGATACGCCCTGGCGACGGCATCCGGTCGCGTGGTGCGAATTGACCGTGATGTTCGTGCTGTAGCCGTTGCTCTTTTTATCGCTGTTATTGATATAAATGCCGTCGCCCCAGCAATTGATCGTGGTCGGAGACGTAATGGTGCAATTCGTTGCGCCATTAATCGAAATCCCCATCCCCCATTCGCCCGACTTCGCCGAATTCAATTCCTTGCTGCCGTCCAGATACGGGCTTTCGAGCGTGACGTTATCCACGTCCGCCAATCGCAGGATTTCATACGTATCGGTATTATGCGCCAGCAGTTTGATCGAAGCGCCGCTTGCAAAGCGCACGTGGCTATTGGTGCGCAGGTCGAGGCCGGCCACGTCGATCCGGCTCTTGCCGGTAATCAGCAGAATCTGTCCAATGGAGCCGTCGATTGCGCGCTGGAGTGCGACGCGATCGTTAGTGGTTCCATCGCCCTTTACGCCGAAAGACGTATCGAGAAGAACACCTTGGGTGCTCGTCGGCGAGCTCGCGCCAGCCGGGGAGCTTGCCGATGCAGGCGAGCTTGCCGTTGCCGGCGCGCTTGCGCCGCTCGAGGAACTGGCGCCGCTCGGGTTCGATGCGCCGCCACCGCCGCGACGGTATCGGTCCGCGACCGCGTCGGGACTGGCGGCATCGCCACCACCGCCGCATGCGGCGAGCACGAACGCGCCGCCGCCGGCCAACAACGACGTCAGAAATTTACGACGGACCGTGAGTTCAGTGTTCGAAACAGGGAGTCTTGCCGCTGGTGTATTCTTAATCATTAAAGTCTTTCCAACTATGCCGGCGCGATCAAAAGCCAAATCCCAGGCGAACGACCGCAACCATACAGGCGTTAATAGGGAAATTAAGCGAGATAACGGGCGCAAAAGCCCGAACGCTTAAGTACGAGTTACCCCGCGTAATCGGCGATGCGAATACGCGCAGGCGCAAGCGAATACCCGAAGAAATCTCCGCTTAAAGCAAAGAGAAATTCAGGATTGGTAAAGCAGGGTCTTCCGGAAGGGTTCGCCAGACTTGCATATCGATGGCGCTAAAGCGGCCGATGAGATGCACAGTAATAGCTAGAAGGTAAATTATTACCATCTCTTAATAATCGTATCAGATTACCAAAGTCAGTCCTACGTCACACTTGTTACAATATGTACATCATATCATCATACTTTTTACAAGATCCGGAACAAATTCCCTGAACCTCCATCTTTTCAATGACTTCCATACCGACGCTTTTGTCTGCTGAATGGTAAATTTTTCTAAACGTATGAAGATAAAAACGTATCAGGAACGACACATTTTTATTGTCTGATTAAATATCAGTTAATATATGAGTAATTTATTCGAAAGGATTTGATTACGAAAAATTTGCGGCCGGCGTGCTGCCGGGTTCCACCCGCATACAGGCAGGCTGAATCCAGCTGCATTGGCGGTTTCCGTCGAGCGTCGGACACCCGCGCGTGGGCCTGCTGCACATCGCGAGCCTCACTCGTAGATAAGATTGATTTGTCCGCGTCACATACTAAAAACAACGCATTTGGCGTATTTTTATTTCTTCGGACGAGTACTCGCGGATACGCTCACCGCAATTTATGCCCCGATTTTATCCGGAGGCCGATTTTCCCCGAAAATACATTACTGGTGGCAATCGTCAGCGCTATGTGCGGATTCGCACAGTCCGCGTGAAATCACGTTAAAACGCAACGGCTCCGGGTAAATCCTTAATCGACTTTTTCAAAAAATATATGCGCAGTCATTGAACGTTGTTAAAAGGCAAACGTCGTCCAGGTCAAATTCATTCTCTGCCTCGTGCAATGTTGTTTAGCGCACCGAACCGGCCTCTAAAGAGCGATCCAATCGACCAAAACGCTCAAAACAAAAAAGAGGCTCACACTGATGCACTACGAGACAAGAACACTGCGCGGTGCAGTTGCAAAAGATGTTGCGACGTCCGCTTTTTGCCACCCGGCCCCAGTCGGCGACAACAACCAGACCGATCGAGGCAAGCCATGAAACCGATCGCATTCGGTGGACGCTTTGGATGGCTTCATCCTGGAGAAGGCACGCATGGCGTGGTGCTCTGCAGCCCGTTCGGCCATGAGGAGCCGTGGTGCCACAAGGGCATCCGTTACCTCGCCGAAGAGTTGTCCGCGTATGGCATTCCGGCGCTGCGCTTCGACTATCTGGCAACCGGAGACTCGGCGGGCGTCGACGGCAATGCCCATCACCTCGACGCCTTCGTGTCCGATATCGTCGCGGCCGTCAAGCGCCTCAAGGAACTGACCGGCGTGACCAGCGTGACGCTCTGCGGCTTGCGTCTCGGCGGGGCGCTCGCCGCGCTGGCATCGCGTGCATGCGCGGCCGACTCGCTCGTGCTGCTCGCGCCCGTCACGCGCGGGCGCACCTATCTGCGCGAACTGGCCGCGGTGCGCAAGGTCTGGCTCGACAATCTCGCCCCGTCCTTGCGCGCCGCGCAGCGCGACAAGCCGTTCAACGTGCTGGGACAGATTTACAGCGACCGGCTTTGCAGTGAACTGGACGCGCTCGATCTCTCGAAGGCAATGGACCAACACGCTCCGGTTCTCACGCGTGCTCTCGTGCTCGATGCACGCGCCCGCGCAAGCGCCTCGCTGTGTTCGACGCTGCGCGGACGCGGCGTCGCGGTCGAAACGGGCCTGCTGGACGGCTACCTCGAATATATGGACGAGACGAAGTCGTCGACAGTGCCGGCTCGCGCATTCGGAGAGGCCGTGAAATGGATCGTGGACGGCGTCCCGGGTATGCGCGTGCACAACTCGATGAACAGAGGCGCACGGCCGAGCGTATCCCTCGACGACGAAGCGATCATCGAGACGCCCGAAGCCCGCGAGCGCCCGGTCATCTTCGGCGCCAACGGCCTGTTCGGCATGCTGTGCGAACCGCGCGGCAGGATCGCGTATGGGCCCGTCATGCTGATCACGAATACTGCCGGCAGCGTGCATCATGGCGACAGCCGGCTATCGGTTCGAATCGCGCGGGAAATGGCCCGGCGCGGCATCCCATCGATGCGCATCGACGCGCGCGGCATCGGCGACAGTCCTCCGCGTACGCCACAAGGGCCACTCGATCTGGTGCCGAAGATCCATGCATCCACGACCATCGAGGATGTCGCGACGGCCGCCGCCTGGCTCAAGCGCAAGGGCTATCAAACGGTCATCTCGTTCGGGATCTGCTCGGGCGCCTACAGCGCCTTGCGCGCGGCGCTCGTGGAGCCGGCTCTCACTGCCGTCATCGCGGTCAACATCGTGCGTTTTTACATACCTCCGCACATGTCGATGGCGGAGCTGGAGGAGTTGCAGCGTAACTCGCTGAAGCGTGTCGGGCCCGCGATATTCAAGCCGTCCAAATGGTGGCTCGTTCTGAGCGGAAAGCGCAAGTTCCGGCCGATCGCGCAGGCCGTCGCTTCAACTCTGCTCGCGCGCCTGCATTCGCATCGGCTGGACGCAGCCGGCAACCGTAACGGCGCGGCCGAAGCAGATACGTTGACGCATCCGCACGGCGTCGTGCATGCGCTCGAACGCAAGGGCGTGCGCACTCTCTTCGTCTACGGTTCAAGCGACGAAGGAATGGACCAGCTCAATGCGCATTTCGGCAAGCGCGGGAAGAAGCTGTCGCGCTTTTCCCATGTCAAGGCGGCCATTTTCGATGAGCTCGATCACGCGCTATTCGATCCGCGAGCGTCGGCAAAAGTCATTGCGCTGAGCGAGGCGTTCATCAAGGATCTGCATCAGAAGGCTGCGGCGCCCAAGGTCGTCAATCCGCTGTTGGCCGTGCAGCAGCAGCGTTGAGCGAGGCGAGCCTCGGTCTGCCTCGACGGGTGTAGGACTGCGCGGCTCGCGCAGTCCTACCTCGACGTCGCCAGGCAAGCAGCGACCAAAAGTGGCGCGGAGTTCGCCACGCGTCACGCGCGACGCGACCGAAGGTTGTTGACAATAAACAAGCTGCCACGCTATGTTCAGGAGACTGACGCCACGCCGTCCATTCTCCACTGCCAACCGCTCATCGATGACCACGCCAAGCCCCTCCAGCGCGATTGAATTGTTGCAGCGGCACTCCCTTGCCACGCTAGTCCAGGAAACGCTCGAACGGGGCATCGTCTCCGGGGAATTCGCCCCTGGGGAGAAATTGAACGAAGTCGAAGTTTCCGCTCGACTGAACGTGTCTCGCGGACCATTGCGCGAAGCGTTTCGCGCGCTGGAACAGGCGGGCTTGCTAAAAACCGAAAAAAACCGCGGCGTTACGGTGCGCGCGCTGTCGCTGCGCGAGGCGGAGGAAATCTACCAGGTCCGCGCGATGCTGGACGAATCGGTTGCCCGCGCGTTAGCCGAGCAGATGACGCCCGAAACGCTTGCAACGCTCAAACGCATCATCGCCTCGATGAAAGCCGCGAAGAAAGATCACGACCTCACCCTGTACACGACATTGAACGTTCAGTTGCATGACGCGATGGTCGCCGGTGTCGGCAACCAGCATCTGCTCGAAACGTACCGGCATCTCGTCCGCCAGCTCGGTTTGCTCCGTCAGGCCGCCATCGAATCGGAAAAGAGCGCGCTGACTACGTCCGTGACGGAGCACGAGAAAATCGTCAACGCACTCGCGAAAGGCGATGCGGAGCGCGCGGTCGCGCTCGTGCGCGAACACGTTACTCATGGCCTCGCCAGAATGCGGCGCGCCCACGAACGCTGGGCGGCTTCCGCGAACCATACCGCCAAAAGCTGAGACAGGCTGAACGGCTGCGCTACGCTTTATCCGATTTGCCCGCGGCGTTGGCCAGTTTGCTGAGCAAGCGATCGACGAGCCACGGCTGTCGGTCTTCGTCTTCCGCGCGTTCCTTGCGGCGAATAGCGTCACGCACGGTAATCGAACCGACAAAGCGGATCGGTTCAGGCGGGAAATAGCCCAACGGTCCGTTCGTCAAAGGACTGCGTGTCCACTCGTTGTCCAGATCGAGCAACAGCGAAGACAGGATCTGCCCGCCCATATAGGTCGGCCCGACGCCGTTCCCGGAATAGCCGAATCCGTAGAGCACGTTCGGCGCATTGTCGAGCCGGCCGAAAAATGGGAAGCCGGTGACCGACCGATCCGACGGGCCGTTCCAGCTAGCCGTGACCGGCACGTCGCGCAATGCGGGGAAGAAATCGTGCAGGCTGCGCGTCAGATCGGTTTCATAGGGCGAGCGCTGATCGAACACCGGCGCGATCCGCCCGCGCCACGCAAACGTATTGCCACCCTTGCCCAACATCAGCCTTCCGTCGGGCGTGCTGCGATAGTAGTAGACGAAGATCCGCGAATCGAGCACCGACACGCCATCTTTCAGGCCTATCCGATGCAGCAGCTCGGGGCATTTTTCGGTGACGATCATGTCGCTGGACACAACCGCCAGCGTGCGTTCGAACTGCCGGAAACGGCTCGCCATCCATGCATTGATGGCGAGCACGAGTTTCGACGCGATCACGCTGCCGGCCGGCGTGCGCACCGTCACGCGTTCGCCGGCGGCAAACTCCAGCATCGGCGTGCGTTCGTAAATGCGAATGCCCATTTCGATCGCCACACGCCGCAATCCGCGCACGAGCTTGCCGGGATGAACTGTCGCCGCGATCGGCGAATAGACACCGCCGAGATTGCGCGCCGAACCCGAACGGCTCGCCACTTCATCCGCAGAAAGATGCTGGTACGAATTGATGCCGCGCTCGCTCAATGCGGCGATCACCGGATCGAGCACGCCGATTTGCGCACGCGAGGTCGCCGTATAGAGCGTGCCGTCGAGGCGCAATTCCGCATCGACAGCGTGCTCCACGCAGAAGTCGCGAATCCGTCCGACAGCCGCTTCGGACGCTTTGACCAGCCGCACCGCTTCGGCTTCGCCAAACAGCCGCCGCAGCGTGAAAAACTTGGTCGACCACGTCAGCAGGCAGCCACCGTTGCGGCCGCTCGCGCCCGCGCCGCACAGATCGCTTTCGATGATCACGATCTCGAGTTCGGGCTTTTTCTGCTTCGCCTGGATGGCGGTCCACAAACCGGTGAAGCCACCGCCAACAATGCAAACATCCGCGGTCGTCGCGCCTTGCAGCGCGGGCGCCAATGATCCATCGGCAAAGAGTGCTTGTTCAATCCAGAACGGACGCATAAATGGTTCGCCTTGATATAACGGTTTAACTCTGGTTGGAGAAGCGATTGGCTCCTGCCTCTTTAAGCAGAAGGAGCCTTGACGCCGGCCTGTTCAGGCCGCCGCTTTCGCCGATATCCGCTTGATCCCCATTGCCTTCAACGTGTCGGCGATCGCGGCAACCGCGCCAGGAATGCCGGATTCGCCGAAGTGCCCGATACAGCCGACGCGGAACGTTTCCAACTGGGTTAGCTTGCCCGGATAGAGGATGTAGCCGCGCTTCTTCACTTCCGTATAGAAGGTCTTGAAGTCGTAGTTGGGATCGTCGGGGGCATGGAACGTGACGATGATCGGCGCCTGAATCGACGGATCGAGAAAGGTCCGAAAACCCAGCGCAGCCATGCCTTCGATCAGCGCCCGGCAATTGCTGGCATAACGTGCGCCGCGCGCTTGCAGGCCGCCCTCTTCCACGTATTGCGCGATCGCCTCGTCGAGTGCCGCGACGACATGCGTGGGCGGCGTGAAGCGCCACTGCGTGGTGCGGTTCATGTAGGCCCATTGATCGTAGAGATCCATCGCGAGCGACGGGCTGTTTCCCTCACTACGTTCCAGCACACTGCGGCGAATGATCACGAAGCCCATGCCGGGAACGCCCTCCAGACATTTGCCGGAGGCGGCCACAACGGCGTCGAAAGGCGTTCGGCGCGCATCGATGTCGATCGCGCCGAACGAACTCATGGCGTCGATGATCAGACTGCGCCCGTGCTTCGCGACAACCTCGGCGATCTCATGCAACGGATTGAGCACGCCAGCGCCGGTTTCGCAATGCACGAGCGCCACGTGCGTGATGGCCGGATCGGCCGCGAGTGCGCGATCGACATCCGCCGCTTTGATCTGCGTGTCTTCAGCGTAGTCGATGGTCTGGTGACGGCGGCCGAGCGCACGGCAAATCTTCGCGATACGTTGGCAATACGCGCCGTTGCTCGGCACGAGTACGTGTCCGTCGCGCGGCACCAGCGTACCGATCGCGGCTTCCACTGAGAACGTGCCGCTGCCCTGCAGGGGCACGCATTCATGCGTGCCCTCGCCGTGCACGATGCGCAGCGTCTGTTGACGGATACGCGCGGTAATCTGATTGAAGTCGCCGTCCCACGAACCCCAGTCGCGCAGCATCGCCTGACGCGTGCGGTCGGAAGTCGTGAGCGGACCGGGAGTGAGCAGAATGGGTGCGGAGGACAGTTTCACAGTAACTCCTTATCGATCTTTGATGAAGACGCGTTTTCAGCCACGACGCGGCGTGCGCCATGCCTGGGTTCTGCGCAATACGCCATGCGACACGCCGGCAAACAGCAAACACGCGAACGCCGCCGTCACGAGGACGAGCGTGGCCATCGCCGCGGCCGGTCCGATTTGTCCGGCGTCGTCGAGATTGAGAATGGCAACCGAGGCAGGCTGCGTGTCGGGGGAATAAAGAAACGCAACCGCGGACACCGTGGTCATGCCGTTGACGAACAGATAGCGCGCTATCTGCAGGATCGACGGCAGGCAAACCGGCACCGTCACACGCAAAAACGTTTTGTAGAAAGGCACTTTCAGCGAAGCCGAGACCGCTTCGAATTCGTTGTCGATCTGACGAAGCGCGGTGACCGCCGTCAGGTGGCTCGACGAGTAGTAGTGAACGACCGTGACGATTGCCAGCAGCGCGAGCGTTCCGTAGAGACCGTTCAAAGGATTGGCAGGCGAGTTGAACAGAAAGATGTAGCTGATGCCCAGCACGAGACCCGGCACGCCCATCGGCAGAATCGCGCACAGATTGATAAACCCACGCAACCAGCGTGGCCCCCGCGTCTTCTCGACGAGATATGCGCCGCCGAACACGATGATGGTCCCGCCGATCGCCACGCACGCCGCCATTTTCAGACTGTTTTTGTAGGCATCGAAGATCCCGGCGCCGATCAGTCCCATCTTGTAGTGCTGCAAACCGAGGCTCATCTGATACGGCCAGAACTTCACGAACGAGGCGAACACCGAAATGCCGACCACCGCCAGCAGCAGCGTGCAGACGATCGCGCAATAGCCGAGCATCGCCATGTCGAAACCCAGCGCCGGCTTCGGTTGATAAGGTGTGGAACGCGCGCCGAGCTGCGATTGCTGCTTGCGGCGAATGAAGAAGTCGACGGCGAATGCAACCAGTGCCGGACAGAGCAGCAGCAGGCTGACCACCGCGCTTCGGTTGAAGTCTTGCAAGCCGATGATGAGCTTGTAAATATCGGTAGAGAGCACGGAGTAAGGTCCGCCGATCACCACCGGCACGCCGAAGTCGTTAATGCAGATCGTGAACGACACCATCGTCGCGCTGATCAGACCATACTTCGCGCCAGGCAGCGTGATCGTGAAGAACTTGCGCGCGCTGCGCGTGCCCATCGCGTCGGCCGCTTCATATAAGCGTCCGTCGGAGAGCGACAGCGCCGTTACGAGAATCATCAGCACATGCGGGAAAGCGGCGTAAACCAGGCTGCATACGATGCCCGGCAATCCGTAGATGGAATGCCCGTGCAGCAGCGGCTTCAGAATGCCGGAGTTGCCGAACCAGTAGATGAACGACACGGCCGACAGCAACGTCGGCGCGAGCAATGGAAGCAGCGCGACTGTGCGGACAGCGTTTTTCATCGGCATGCACGAACGGGTCAGTGCGTACGCGAATGTAAACGCCATTGGAATCACGATGGCAGTCACGAGACAAGCGACCGTCACCGAATGCAACGTCGACGTCCACACGCCCGAATCCACCAGATAGCCGGTGAAATTCGCCAGCCCGACAAAGCGGCCATCCGCATCGACAAAACATTTGCCGATCACCAACGCCAGTGGCAAAAGCAGAAACATGCCTAGAAACGCCGACATCAGCACGAGTGCCAACTGCGCGACGCGGTCATGCCAATGGCTCTTCTGGCGAACTTCGGCGTGCCCGTCGTCGCCACTGCGATGCTCGATCAGAACGGCGCTCATTGCAGTCGCTCCTTCGCGGCGGAGAAGACGCACACGTGTTCGCGTTTGATGGCCAGATGAAAACGCGACCCGGCCTGCAGACGGTTACGATGCATTTCATGAAACGACAGGTCGGCGACGATCTCCTGGTCGCCGAGGCCGTCCACCTTGAAACTGACCCGGCAGAACGCACCGAGAAATTCCAGTTTCTGGACGGAGGCGGACAGCAGGTTGTCCGCCTCGCTGTCGGGCGCACTGAGATGGATGTCTTCCGGGCGCACGAACGCCGACACTGTCGAGCCCAGGATCGCGGGCCCCGTTCCGCATCCATAGCGCAGGGCGATCGAACCCGCCTTGAGGCTGCCGTCGTGCGTCACCTCCGCGGGAATCAGATTGACCTTGCCGATGAAGTCGGCAACGAACGGCGACGCCGGCTCGCGATAGATTTCGTGCGGCGTGCCGATCTGCTCGATCACACCTTGATTCATCACGACGATCCGATCCGCCATCGATAGCGCTTCTTCCTGATCGTGCGTGACCATGATCGTCGTCACGCCGAGGCGCTGCTGCAACTGGCGGATTTCCTGCCGCAAGCGCACCCGCACCCGGGCATCCAGTGCCGAAAGCGGTTCGTCGAGCAACAGCAGGCCCGGCGATGTGGCAAGCGCACGCGCCAGCGCGATGCGTTGTTGCTGGCCGCCCGACAATTGGTTTGGATGCTTGCGCTGCGCGTCCGGCAACCCAACTAACGCCAGTAATTCGTTCACGCGATCGGCGATCGCCGCACGCTTCATCTTCCGATTCACAAGGCCATAGGCCACGTTGTCGAAGATGGTCAGATTCGGGAACAGCGCGTACGACTGGAACACAATGCCGTAGTCACGAAGCTGCGGCGGCAAACGCGAAATATCGCGGCCGTCCTGCATGATCTGGCCGGCACTCTGTGTTTCCAGCCCGGCAATGATGCGCAGTAAAGTGGTCTTGCCACATCCGGACGGCCCGAGAAAACAGAGCATCTCGCCCTTCTTCACGCCGAGATTGATGTCCTCCAGAACCGGCGTGTCGTTGAACCGCTTATAGACTCGCTGCACGCTCAAATACGCTGTCATCTGTTCCTCCGCTTCCGCTTGCCTGCTCGCTCGCATGGCGGCGACGCACACCGTGCGTTGCGTCGCCGCATCGTTCGGGGCGCACAGTTCGCGCGCCTCGGCATTCCTCAAGATCCGGCTCGACCCGGCCTTACTTCTGTTCCTTGCTGCCGTAGCGTTTTTGCCAGTCGCCGAGAATGGCGTCGCGGTTCTTTGCGGACCAGGTGAAATCGTTTTTCACGAGTAGTTCCGAATAGTTGTCGGGGATGCCCGAGAGTTTCTTCGCGACGCCGGGATACGCCACGATCGCCCACCACTGCGCGGTGATTTCATTCGCCTGTTTGCTGGCCATGAAATCCGCGAGTTTTTTTGCCGCTTCCGGCTGCTTCGTCGTTTTCATGATGCCGGTGGCTTCCATGTCCCAGCCGAGCCCTTCTTTGGGAAAGATCAGATCGATGGGCGCACCTTGTGACTGCAATTCGTGGCCGCGGAATTCGAATGAGATGCCGATCGGGAATTCGCCGGTGCCGGCCAGCGTGCAGGGCTTCGAACCCGAGTGCACGTACTGCGCGACGTTCTTGTCGAGCGCGTCCATGTACTTCCAGCCCTTGTCGTCGCCGAACGTTTGCAGCCACGAGGTCACATCCAGATAACCGGTGCCGGACGACACCGGACTCGGCATCACGATCATCCCCTTGTAGACCGGCTTGGTCAGGTCCTCCCATGAGGTCGGCTTGGGCAAGTGGCGCTTCTCCGCTTCGACGCGGTTGTAGCAGACCGTCGCGCCCCATACGTCCATGCCGACCCAGTGCGGCGGCGTGTTGGCATCGCTGTACTTGCGCGTCAGGCTGTCGAAGCCTTTCGGCGCGTAGGGCATCAGCATGCCCTGCAGATCGAGAAGCGTGAGGCTCGATGCGGCCAGTCCGAGCACCACGTCCGCACGCGGATTGTTTTTCTCCGCGAGCAGTTTGGCAGTGACGGCGCCCGTCGAATCGCGTACCCAGCGGATTTCGATATCCGGATTGGCTTTTTCGAAGGCGTCCTTGTACGGCTTCATGGCTTCGTCCTCGAGCGCCGTATAGACGAGCAACTGCGTTTTCGCATGCGCGGCCTCCACTGCGCCCAACGTCACGGCGGCAGCCACGAGACAGCGCAGCGCCACGTTCAAACGACTTCTGCGATTGGTCAACCCCTGCTTTTCCTTCATTTCCAGACCCCTTGAGAAAGTGGCGTCGCGGCCAGCGACGAAAACGACCGGTGCTACGGGACCACTGCTTGTTGCAACCTTCCTGATGACTGCTTTTGGGAGAAATCTAAATGTTGTCTGTTGTTGACAATCTACAAAGCATCAATTTTAATGTCAAGTATTGCCACACTTTGCCACATAATGCCTCATCAACAACACCCGACTTACCCCTAGCCGAAAGGACACGTCATGAGCGAAACACCGGTTTCCATCGAAGTGAACGGCCGTAGCTACAACTGGATGCATCGACCCGTTGTGGTGGTTTGTGTAGACGGCTGCGCGTATGAATATCTGGAGATGGCGGCGGCGGCAGGCGTCGCACCGTTTCTTGGCAAGCTATTGCGGCCCGGTACTGCCCTCAAGGGCGAATGCGTGGTGCCGAGCTTCACGAACCCGAACAATCTGTCGATCGTCACCGGCGTGCCGCCCGCTGTGCACGGCATCAGCGGCAACTACTTCTTTGATCGCGACAGCGGCACCGAGGTGCTGATGAACGACCCGAAGTACCTGATCGCGCCGACTGTGCTCGCCGGGTTCGCTGAGCGGGGCGCCAAGGTAGCCGTGGTCACGGCAAAAGACAAACTGCGCCGACTGCTCGGCAAAGGCCTGAAGGGCGTGTGTTTCTCGGCCGAGAAAGCCGACGAAGCGACGCTCGAGGAGAACGGTATCGACGGCCTGCTCGAACTGGTCGGCAAGCCGGTGCCGAGCGTGTATAGCGCAGACCTGTCCGAGTTCGTATTCGCGGCCGGCGTGCGGCTGCTCGAAACCCGTGAAGTCGACCTGATGTATCTGTCGACCACCGATTACGTCCAGCACAAGTGCGCACCGGGCACGCCCGGCGCGAACGCGTTCTATCAGATGATGGACGGCTATCTGCAGCGGCTCGACGAGCTGGGCGCGATTGTCGCGATCACCGCCGATCATGGGATGAACGCCAAGCACAACGACGACGGCGAGCCCAACGTGATCTATCTGCAGGAGCGCTTCGACCAGTGGCTTGGCGAGGACGCTGCCCGCGTGATCCTGCCGATCACCGATCCTTATGTCGTGCATCACGGCGCGCTTGGATCGTTCGCGACGGTCTACCTTCCCCCGTCTGCGGACCTGGAAGAGATGCGCCGCAAGCTGGCCGAGGTTCCCGGCATCGAACTCGTGTTGACGGGCGCTGAAGGCTGCGCGCGTTTCGAACTGCCGCCGGCGCGCATGGGCGACCTGATCGTGATCTCGACGCGCGACGTGGTGCTCGGCACGCGGCGCATCAAGCACGACCTGTCCGGTCTCGATGTGCCGCTGCGTTCGCATGGCGGCCTCGCGGAGCAGATCGTCCCGCTCCTGTTCAATCAGCCGGTCGCCAAATCGGTCGGCGAGCGGGCACGGCTGCGCAACTTCGACATCATCGACATCGCACTCAACCACCTTCAATGAGCGGGGATCGGACATGAACGCTGTTGTGGAAACCAAGGCTCAATTGCAAGCGCGTCACGAAGCACTGCGTATCGGCGGCGAAAAAATCTTTCGCGACGAAGTGATCGAAGTGCGCAACCCATACGACGGCACGCTCGTCGGCACGGTTCCGAAAGCAACGCTCGAGGACGTGCGCCGCGCGTTCGAATTCGCGCGCGCATATCGTCCGGCCTTGACGCGCTATGAGCGCGCGGCGATCCTGCGCCGCGCCGCCGACGCAGTGCGTGCGCGCACGGAAGAAATCGCCGCGCTCATCACCGCGGAAGCGGGCTTGTGCAAGAAGGACTCGATCTACGAAGCCGGCCGCGTCGCGGACGTGCTGGTTTTCGGCGCGGGCGAGGTACTGAAAGACGACGGCCAGATCTTTTCGTGCGATCTCACGCCTCACGGCAAGAAGCGGCGCGTCTACACGCAACGGGATCCGCTGCTTGGCGTGATTTCTGCTATTACGCCGTTCAACCACCCGATGAATCAGGTCGCACACAAGATCGTGCCGTCGATTGCGACGAACAATCGTATCGTCGTGAAACCTTCGGAGAAAGTGCCGCTGTCATGCTACCTGCTCGCCGACATTCTCTATGAAGCAGGCTTGCCAGTGCAGATGTTGCAAGTACTGACCGGCGACCCTCGCGTGATCGCCGACGAATTGATCACGAACCCGGCTGTCGATCTCATTACGTTCACCGGCGGTGTCTCGATCGGCAAATCCATTGCTTCGCGAATGGGCTACCGCCGCGCGGTGCTCGAACTCGGCGGTAACGACCCGATCATCGTGATGGAAGACGCCGATCTCGACGAAGCCAGCTCACTCGCCGTATCGGGCTCTTACAAGAATTCGGGCCAACGATGCACGGCCATCAAGCGCATGCTGGTGCACGAGTCGGTTGCCGACCGCTTTACCGACCTGGTCGTGGACAAGACCCGTGCGTGGAAATATGGCAATCCCGCGGATAGTTCGGTGGACATGGGAACGGTTATCGACGAGGCTGCCGCTCAATTCTGCGAGCGCCAGGTGAACGACGCATTGTCGCGCGGCGCGCGTCTGCTTGCGGGTAACTGTCGTGAGGGCGCGCTTTATTCGCCGACTGTCGTCGATCGCGTCACGCCCGACATGCCGCTCGTCGAACACGAGACGTTCGGCCCCGTGTCGCCCATCATGCGATTTTCCAATATCGACGAAGCGATCCGCATGTCCAACTGCACCGACTACGCACTGTCGTCGTCGATCTGCACGAACCGCTTCGACTACATTACGCGCTTCATCACCGAATTGGAGGTGGGCAGCGTGAATGTGCGCGAGGTGCCGGGTTACCGGCTCGAGCTCACGCCGTTCGGCGGAGTAAAGGATTCGGGGCTCGGCTACAAGGAAGGCGTGCAGGAGGCTATGAAGAGTTTTACCAATACGAAGACCTACTCGCTGCCATGGTGAGTGCGAGACGCTGATGTGACTGTCGCGACGAATTGTCTCTGACCGCTGATAACCTGCGTAACGGTGGCTGCGGGCAGGGACATTCGTCGATTCTGTTGCGGGAATTATGCGGCCTCAGTTCGCCTGATGACCGTGCGTGATTCCGGGCGTCAAGCAAGCGTACGCCACGATCTCAACCGACAAGACCCGATGAAATATCAGGAATGGCTGAAAGCGTCGCCCCGCGACGCCGACATGCGTTGCTCATTGCGTTGAGTCCGCCACCTCCCTCGCGTCTCACGATCAACGGCCACCAGCGCGGCGACGCCTGCCGCTGCATGTTGCTTTCCTAGAGATCGAGCACCAGCGACTCGCCCTTGCATCCCGAGACGCATACGGTCATCGCCGTGTTGCTCTCACGCTCGCTCGCGCTCAGCACCGTGTCGCGATGGTCTGGCTCGCCGGACAGCACGCGCGTCTTGCATGCGCCGCACAAGCCTTGCGTGCAGCCGTGCGGCACATCGACCCCAGCATCGAGCAGGGTCTGCAACAGCGTCTTGCCTGGTGCGACTTCGAGACTGCGTCCCGAGCGGCTCAGTTCGACCCGGTAGCGCTTCTTCGTTTCCGCTGGCGCATTGCGTGCGACGAATCGTTCGAGGTGCACTTGCGTGAGTCCGAGCTCGCGGCAGTGGCGCTCGAAATCATCGAGCATCGGCGTCGGACCGCACGCATAGAAATGCGCGTCGCGGCGTCGGGTGGCGAGAAATTGCATGAGATCGACACGCTCACCGTGCTCGTCGTTGAAATGCCACTGGACCTCGAGTCCAAGCGTGTCGATCGTTTCGACGAACGCTGCCTCGCGACGCGAACGCGCGCAGTACAGCAGTTCCACCGATCGTCCGAGCGCGCGGAGCCGCCGTGCCATCGACAGGATCGGCGTGATGCCGACTCCACCCGCGATCAGCACGGTATGAACCGCGTCTTCGTGAAGCGGAAAATTATTGCGCGGCTTCGAGATGCCGATTTGCGCTCCGACCCGCAACTGCTCATGGACGTAGCGCGATCCGCCGCGGCTCTCTTCGACATTGAGCACGCCGATCACATACCGGTCCTTGTCGCTCGCCGAGTTGCACAGCGAATAGCTGCGAACCATTCCGTTGGGCAGGTGGACATCGACGTGAGCCCCCGCGTCGAAAGCGGGGAATGTCGCCCCCGGCTGCGGCCGCAACTCCACGCTGACGACACGCTGCGCCTCGTGGCGTATCGCATGGACCATCGCGGGCAGCCTTGTCGTTTGGGGCTTGTTGCGCACACGCGGCGGATGGTAGACCACCAGCATTTCCAGCGCCGAATCGCCGAGATTGCGGAAAGAATGAGGCACGCCTGCCGAAATCGGACTGACCGAGCCGGCCGCGACCGCTTTGATTTCCTCCCCGACTGTCACTTCGCCGTGCCCTGAGAGCACGTAAAACAGGTGAGCATGCGGCTCGACATGGGTCGGAGAGAATCCGCCGGGACCGACCGACGTCAGCTCGATGCTGTACGCGTTACCGGTATACGTGGTGTCGGCGATCGTTTTGTAGCCGGACTTGTTGATAAACAGGCCCGTCAGCGGAACCCACGGCACTTCGTCCACGTGCCAGGTGATCGGGGCTTCGGCAGCCGTCGCATCGGACGGCTGGGCATCGCGCACGGCGACATTCATTTCGTCTCCTCCAGAATGGGTTCGCGCTTTTCGTTGGCACGGCTGAACGCGTGCGCGTATCAAGCGCCATATTGCGGGGTATGGGAACGTGGCTATACTTGATTCAACCTGTCCTTGTGTGAATACTAGATATCCCGCTCATAGTTGATCAAGATTGATTTTTAAAATCGACATGAAGAAGCAAAACGACTTTCTGACCCGCGAAGAAGCGCTTGCGACGCTCGGCGTAAAGGTCGCCACGCTTTATTCGTACGTGAGTCGTGGTCTCATTCGCAGCGTCCCCGTGGCCGGGACCAAACGTCATCTTTACGCAAGCGAAGATGTCGAACGATTCGCCGCGCGTGGGCGCGGAAGACTGCCGCGCTCCGTCACGGCCGGTACTTCGATGCGCTGGGGCGAACCCGTGGTTGCGTCATCGATCACCAGTATCGACGAGCACGGCCCCGTCTATCGCAACCGCCGCGCCCTCGATCTGGCGCAGGCGGGACACGCGTTCGAAGTGGTCGTGCATTTTCTGATCACCGGTGTCTGGCAGGACACGCAGGCCAATTGGCCGCTCGTCGACATGTCCCCCGACACGGCCGCATTGCTCGCGTCGCACGCAAAGGCTGTCGCACCCGATGACATCGGCAATCTGATGGCCATGGTCGCCCTGAATCTCGGCATGCGTGGAAGGGATCGCGCCGAGATGGCCGATGGCGCCACCGTGCAGACGGTACGCACGATTCTTCATGCGTTTGCCGGTTGCCTGGGTTTTCTTTCGAAGAACGGCCGGTATATCCCGCGTAAGCCGGGCGAAGCGCTTGCCGCATGGGCACTACGTGCGAGTGGCGCGCCGGTCACGCCGCAAGCCGTGCAGGCAGTGAATTCCACGCTCGTGATCCTCGCCGATCACGAACTCACGCCTGCCACGTTCGCGGCTCGTGTCGCCGCCTCGATCGATGCAGGGCTCTGCAACTGCGTCGCCGCAGCCATCAGCGCGCACGTGGGCTATTCGACAGGAGCAGCGACCGATCGTGTGGAAACGCAGCTATTCGACGATCCGCGCGGCGGCGTGCCGAATTCGCGCCTCGAACTCGTGCGCACTCGCGGCGCCAGCCTGTACGGTTTCAATCATCCGCTGTATCCGGCGGGTGACCCGCGAGCCGAATGGATTCTTTCGCTGGCGAGCCGCTGCGGCAATCACGATCCGGCCGTGCGCAAAACGCTGAAGGTTCTCGAACGTCTGCGCGACGAAGACAGCATGACGCCAGGACTCGCCCTCGCGTTGGTGCCCCTGACACGCGCGCTCGGCATGCCGAGAGGAAGCGCCACGGCATTGTGGATTCTCGGCCGCACGGCAGGCTGGTGCGCACATGTCGTCGAGCAGCGCATGCAGGCGTTTATGCTGCGCCCGCGCGCGAAGTATATTTCCGCGACTTCTAACGGCAGCTGACAGCGCTCCGGCGACAAAGCACCGCTTTCGACCGAACAATCTCCATCCCCTCGCTGCATGGAATCCCTTGCAGCCGATTCACTTCGTCTTGGCTCAGGAACGTATCACGCCCTGATAGTCGATTTTGAAAATCAATCTTGATCGAAAAATTATGACCCACCTAGTATCTGGACACTGATCGCGGATAGCCAGTCCGTTCAGAAGGAAACACATGAACGCATCCGGCTTGTACGTTCGAAACGCTCACTGCCTCCCGCCATAAACAACCAAGCAAACGTCTTCACGTGCCACGCCGTTCAGCGCGTGGCGTTGCCAACCCTGGATAGCGGTATTCCGACTATGCGCACGATAGACCTGCAGCAAGTGCTCGACAACGCACGCCTCAATTCGTTTTATTGGAACCTGCTGTTCTGGTGTGCGCTGATGATCGTTTTCGACGGATACGATCTCGCAGTTGCAGGCATTGCGCTGCCCGCGATGATGAAAGATCTGGCCGTGACGCCCGCCAAAGCGGGCATGATGGTCAGCAGCGCACTCTTCGGCATGATGTTCGGCAACGTTGTATTCGGTATGGTCTCCGCACGAATCGGCAGACGCCGCACGATTGCACTGTGTCTCGCGCTCTTCAGCGTATTTACAGCAGCGGCCGGTCTCGCGCATGATCCTCTGACCTTCAGCGCGAGCCGGTTCATCGCGGGACTCGGCATGGGCGGTGTCATGCCCAACGTGGTAGCGCACATGACCGAGTACTCGCCGCGACGGGTGCGCAGTACCATGGTAACGCTGATGTTCAGCGGCTATTCGATCGGCGGCGTGGTCGCCGCGTTGCTGGGAAAAGGTCTCATCGAGGCGCACGGGTGGCAATCTGTCTTTCTTGCAGCGGGCTTGCCGGTACTGCTCGTGCCATTCGTTTTGCGCGCGTTGCCGGAATCAGTGTCGTATTTGCTCGCGGCGAATCGGTCCGACGAATTGAAGAATGTACTCACGCGAATTGATCCGCGCTTTTCTTCTGATGAACCGACACAGTTCCTCCTCTCCGATCGCGGCGATGCTTCAAAAGCAGTGTTTTCCCAGCTCTTCGATGATGGACGCGCCTTCAGCACCTTGATGTTCTGGCTCGCCTGCTTCATGTGCCTTTTCATGGTGTACGCGCTCAGTTCGTGGCTCGTCAAGCTGATGGTCGGCTCGGGCTACGGACTCGGCTCCGCATTGACCTTCATCCTCGCGCTCAACCTCGGCGCGGTCCTGGGCGCAGTGGGCGGTGGCTGGCTCGCAGACCGTTTTCACATCAAGCGCGTTCTCGTCGGCATGTACGTGCTCGCGGCGGTTTCGATTGCATTGCTCGGGTATCGTCTGCCGATGGCATGGTCTCTGGTCTTCGTAGCGCTCGCGGGCGCAGCGACTATCGGTAACCAGATCGTCACGATCGCCTATGCCGGTCAATACTATCCGGCTGCGATACGGGCCACGGGAGTCGGATTCTCGCTGGGCGTCGGACGTTTGGGTGCCATTGTCGCGCCGGTTCTCGTCGGCGCACTGGTCGGCATGGAGCTGCCGCTGGTCCAGGATTTTTTTGCGATCGCAATTCCAGCGGTCATCGCAGCCATCGCCATCTCCGCGATCGACCACGGGCGCTCCGCATCATCGCATCTCAATGCGTTGAAACAGGTCTGAATCGCAGCGACGCGCAACGCATGCAAATCCGGAAACAACGCGATTCCGGTGGGACCGAATGATCCGCACCGCGCAGCGCGCGCCTTGCAATCTCGCGCGGCAATCACAAGGCGCCGATCTAGCCTCTCGTTGATGACAGCTCGATGCGCTTGCGCTGCAAAAATCGGCGCACGGAAGGATCGCGTTCGAGTCCGATCGCGAGATCGTACGCGCCGAGCGCTTCAGCCGTTGCGCCGGCGCGCGCGAGCAGATCGGCGCGCGCGGCCCAGTACGGCTGGTAGTCGGCCAGCCGCGGATCGTTCGCATACGGCTCGAGCGCATCGAGCGCCGCCTGCGGGCCGTCCCGTTCCGCCAGCGCGAGCGCGCGGTTCACCGCGACCACGGGCGACGCTGCAATCGCGAACAGCGCGTCGTAGAGCTGCACGATCTCGTCCCAGTTCGAGCGATGCGTGCGGCAGCGGTGCACATGCGCCGACTGCAGCGCGGCCTCCAGCTGAAAGCGTCCGATTGCGTTGAATGCGCTCGCGCGCAGCAGCAATGCGTCGGCCGCGTCGATCATCGGCGCGTTCCATGTCGCCGGATCCTGGGCCGACAGCGGCACATAGTCGCCGGCCTCGTCGCGTCGCGAGTCGCAACGCGCCTGCGCATACAGCATCAGCGCGAGCAGACCCAGCGTCTCCGGCTCCTCAGGCAGCAGTTCGACGAGCAGGTGTGCGAGAAACAGCGCCTCGCCGGTGAGATCGCGCCTCTGAGCATCGCGGCCGAGCGGGTCGGTCCACCCTTCCGCATACGCCGCATAGACCGCTTCCAGCACCGCGGCGAGCCGGTCGGGCAACTCCTCGCGCTCGGGCACGCTGAACGGAATGCCCGCCGCGCGGATCTTGTTCTTCGCCCGCCCGAGGCGTTTGCTCATCGCGGCGGGCGACATCAGGAACGCGGATGCAATCGTCTTCGCTTCGAGCCCCAGCACGACTTGCAGCATCAGCGGCGTGCGAATCGCAGCCTCGAGCGCAGGGTGCGTGCATGCGAACAGCAGTGCAAGCCGCCGGTCGGGCAACGCGCCTGCTTCACGCCCGTCGATCTCGTCGGCGAGGATCGTGAGCTGGTTCGTCACTTCGTCGCCGACGCGGCGATGCCGCGCGCCGTCGATCGCCCGGCGCCGCGCGACCGTCATCAGCCACGCTTCGGGGTTCGCGGGGCAGCCACGCTCCGGCCAGTCGGCGAGCGCGGCCGCAAACGCATCGGCCAGCGCGTCCTCGGCTGCGGCGACGTCGCGCGTGCGCATGGCCAGCAGCGCGACGAGCTTGCCGTAACTGCGACGGGCGACCGCCTCGGCAATCGAACGCGCCGCGCCGTCAGCGTTCACTGCCCCAGCCATACCGGCTCATGCAACAGAGGACGCATCATACGGGGCAGTCCAGACCGGGCGCACTTCCATCAGGCCGTGCGCTGCGCCGGGGCAACGAGACGCCCACGCGATCGCCGCGTCCAGATTGGGCACGTCGATCAGGTAGTAGCCGGCAAGCTGCTCCTTCGAATCGGAAAACGGTCCGTCGAGCACCTGCGGCTTGCCATCGACGAGCCGCACCGTGGTCGCCGTGTTGGTGTGCTGCAGCCGGTTGGCGCCGACCAGAACGTCCGCTTTTTTCAACGATTCGGTGTACGCCTGATACGCGGCGACGCCTTGCTGCCGCTCGCTGGCGCTCATCTGGTTCCAGCCGTTTTCTTCTGAATAGATCATCAACAGGTATTGCATGTGAGCCTCCGTCATGAGGTTGAGGCGGGAGAATTACATCGGGCCGCCATCACAATGACGCGCGGGCCGCATGCTGACGGACAGGAGGCCACGAAAATGTCGGACGGCGATGCATGGTAGAGGCTAATCAGCCTCGCGCAGCGCATGGAGATTGTCCAGTGCTTCGGCGAGGCAGGCGGCAAATGCATGGCAGGTTCCGCTGATCGGATCGGATTCGAGGGATGCTATGCCAGTCTCGAAGCTGATCGTCGGCACGAATGGCCTCATGACGAACTGCTCCGTGTCGCAACATTGCGCGATCAGCCGGTTGACGATCGCCGCGCCGACCCCACGCGCCGCCATCGCACATGCCACGCTCACCGAATGCACCTCAGCCACTACATTGGGCGTTACCCGCGCGCTGCGGAACGCCGAGTCCACTTCGTGGCGAAGCGCGCTCTGACGCCATAGCAGCACGAGCGGTACGCCGTCCAGATCGCGCGGGGAGACGGTCGCGTTGCCGGCGAGCGGATGCGAGCGTGGTATCACGCACACCGATTCGCTTTTGAAGCGCCACTTCACTGAAAAGCCGGACAGGCGTGTCGGCAGTCGCACGAACGCCAGATCGACCTCGCGGCTCAGCAATGCGCGCTCTGACGCGTCGTAAGTACCCGAAAACACTTCCAATACCGCGTCGCGATGCGATTCGTAGAAATGCTGCATGACAGCGGGCAGCAGAAACTGGGCAAAGGTATTCGGAACCATGATGCGCACGAGCTTGCGCTGTGTGCCGGCCAGCCGCAACTGCTGGGCATGCCGTTCCAGGCAGCGCGCCGCCTCGACGATCGTTTCCACCTCCTGCACGAGCGCGTCACCCTCGCGGGTCGGCATCAGGCGGCCCTGTTCGCGCACGAACAGGCTCAGGCCAAGATTCTCCTCCAACTGGCTCAGCAGACGACTCACCGCCGACTGCGAACAGCCCAGCCGCTGCGCGGCCGCCGTCGTCGTATGCAGCGCTGAAATCGCCGCAAAAGCTTCGAGTTGCTTGAGGTTCATTTCAGGTTCCGCATAGGGGTATGTGGATTCGACATAAGGTTGCGGACAGTTTTTTGCCGTCGAATGATCGGGGCGTTGCATGAGCCCGGTGCCGCTTGCGCCGTACCCCCCGCATTTTCATCATTTGAGGTTTCACACGCAATGATCGCCTTCATCATCCGGCGGCTCATCCAGAGCATCGGCGTATTGCTGCTCACGTCAGTGCTCGTCTTCTGCGGCGTGTTCGCCATCGGCGACCCGATCGCGATTCTCGTCCCGGCCGACGCGACCCCGGCCGAAATCGCCCAGGCCGTGCAATCGCTCGGACTCGACCGGCCGCTCTGGCAACAGTATCTGCATTTCATCGGGCGAGCACTGCACGGCGATCTCGGGCGCTCATTCGTGTTCAACCAGCCGTCGATCCAGCTGATTCTCGAACGCCTGCCGGCAACGCTGGAACTCGCGTGCGTGGCGTTGGTACTGGCGCTGATAGTCGGTCTGCCGCTCGGCCTGATCGCCGGGCTGAAGGCGGGATCGGTGCTCGACCGCACGGTGATGACGGGCTCGATCCTCGGCTTCAGCCTGCCGAACTTCTGGCAAGGCATCATGCTCGTGCTGATCTTTTCGGTCACGCTGGGCTGGCTGCCATCGGCCGGCCGCGGCCAACCCGGCATCCTGTTCGGCATCCACACCAGCCTCGCAACATGGGACGGCCTGCGGCACCTGCTGCTGCCCGCGCTGAACCTGTCGCTCTTCAAGATGTCGCTCGTCACGCGCCTCACGCGCGCCGGCGTGCGCGAAACGCTGCCGCTCGACTACGTGAAGTTCGCCCGCGCCAAAGGACTGCGCGAGCGGCGCGTGATCTTCGTACATGTCCTGAAGAACATTCTGATTCCCATCGTCACGGTAGTCGGCATGGAATTCGGTTCATTGATCGCCTTCGCCACCGTGACGGAGACGATCTTCGCGTGGCCTGGCGTCGGCAAACTGATCATCGACAGCATCACGAAGCTCGACCGTCCGGTGATCGTTGCGTATCTGCTGATCGTGGTCGCGATGTTCACGCTACTCAACCTGCTCGTCGACATCATCTATTCGCTACTCGATCCGCGCGTGCGGCTGGAGGCGGCATGAGACATAGCGCCACCGTTTTTGCATGGCGGCCTGACCGCAATACCACGTCGGGCATCGTGCTGCGCAGCCTGTTCGGCAACCCGGCCGTCGCCGTGGCGACTTGCGTGTGTCTTCTGCTCGTCGCGATCGCGCTGCTCGCGCCGTGGATCGCGCCGCAGAATCCGTACGATCTCGCCGCGCTCAATCTCGTCGACGGCCGCCTCCCACCCGGCGCGCGCGGCGTGAACGGTCATCTGTATCTGCTCGGCAGCGATGCGCTCGGGCGCGACATGTTTGCCGCCATGATGTACGGACTGCGCATCAGCCTTGGCGTGGGCCTGCTGAGCGGCGTCTTCGCAATGTCGCTCGGCACGACGCTCGGCCTCGTGGCCGCGTACTTCGGAGGTCGCATCGACACACTCGTGATGCGCGCCGTCGATCTGATGCTCGGTTTTTTCCGACGATCCTCGTCGCGCTGATGATGCTCGCCATTCTCGGCCAGGGCGTCGACAAGGTGATCCTCGCGCTGGTGGTCGTGCAGTGGGCGTATTTCGCACGCACCGTGCGGGCCGTCGCCGCCGTCGAACGCCGCAAGGAATATATGGAGGCCGCGTTTTGCCTCGGCCTGAGCCACCGGCGCGCGCTGTTCAGCCAATTGCTGCCGAACTGCCTGCCGCCCGTCATCGTCATTGCCCTCGTACAGATTGCCGCCGCCATTTCAGCCGAAGCGACCTTGAGCTTTCTCGGCATCGGCCTGCCGGTCACGCAACCCTCGCTGGGTCTGCTGATCGCAAACGGCTATCAGCAACTGATCGCGGGCTTCTACTGGATCAGTGTTTTTCCCGGCCTGTTGCTGCTCGTGCTGGTGTTCAGCATGAATATCGTCGGCGACAGTCTGCGCGAAGCATTGAACCCGCGTCTGCAGAAATAGGATTTCGCATGTCCACCCCTACCCTGTCCGTGCAGAATTTGCGCACGCATTTCTTTACCGGCGCCGGCGTCGCGAAAGCCGTCGACGACGCGAGTTTCGACGTCGCGCCAGGCGAGATCGTCGGCCTCGTCGGCGAATCCGGCTCCGGCAAATCGATTACGGGCTTCTCCGTGCTCGGGCTGATCGACGCGCCAGGACGCATTGTCGGCGGGCGCGTTCTATTCAAAGGCGAAGACCTGACGACGCTCACGCCTGAAGCACTGCGCCGCTTGCGTGGCAATCGCATCGCGATGATCTTCCAGGACCCGATGATGACGCTGAACCCGGTGCTGCGCATCGACACGCAGATGATCGAGGCGGTCCAGGCCCACACGCGCGTATCGAAGCATGCAGCGCGGCAACGGGCGCGTGACGCACTGGCGTCGGTCGGCATTCCTTCGCCGGACGAACGCTTGCGCGCGTATCCGCATCAGTTGTCGGGCGGCATGCGGCAGCGTGTGGCGATTGCGATCGCGCTGCTGCACGACCCGGAGCTGATCATCGCCGACGAACCGACCACCGCGCTCGACGTCACGATTCAGGCGCAGATCCTTGCTGAAATGCAGAAGCTATGCGTCCGCTCGCATACCGCCATGGTGTGGGTCAGCCACGATCTCGCCGTGGTCGCGGGCCTGGCGGACCGCATTTGCGTGATGTACGCCGGCCGGGTCGTCGAAACGGGTAGCGTCGACGAGATTCTGGAACGACCGCGCCACCCGTACACGATCGGGCTGATCGACTCCTTGCCCGAAAAGGCCCGGCGCGGCGAGTCGCTCAAGCAGATTCCGGGCATCGCGCCGAGCGCACTCAAGCTGCCGGTGGGCTGCGCGTTCGCGCCGCGCTGTGCCTACGCCACTTCGTTGTGCCGCAGCGCCGAGCCTCCCGTCACCGGCGAGGGCACGCATCTGTTCCGCTGTTTCCATCCCCGTTCCGGAGCGCCCGCATGAACGCACCCCATGTCACGGCGCCGCTGGTCGAAGTCGATCACGTGTCGCGCCGCTTCGTCCGACGCCTGAACTACGCCGAGCGGATCGCCGGCTGGCTCGGCGCGCGCGCTGAGGAACAGATCGTCCATGCCGTCGATGATGTCAGCCTGACGATTCATCGCGGCGAAGTGGTCGGTCTGGTCGGCGAGTCCGGCTGTGGAAAATCGACGCTTGGCCGGATGCTGGCCGGGATCGGCACGCCGTCGAGCGGCTCGATCCGCACAATCGAGAAGACCGCCGAGCCATCGGCATCAGGCAGCGAGCTTGACGGCACTCGCGCCGGACAGCGCACTCCGCGCCATCGGCTCGCAACCCAGATGATCTTTCAGGACCCGCTGTCGTCGCTCAATCCGCGCAAGCGGGTGCGCGACATCATTGGCGAAGCGCCGCTCGTACACGGAATCGTGGAGCGCAAACAGCTGGACGCTTATGTCGTCGACGTGATGGAGCGCGTCGGCCTGAATCCGGATTTCCGCGAACGTTTCCCGCATCAGTTTTCCGGCGGGCAACGTCAGCGCATCGGTATCGGCCGCGCCCTGGCGGTGAAGCCGGATTTTCTGATCTGCGACGAGTCGATCGCGGCGCTCGACGTGTCGATCCAGGCGCAGATCATCAATCTCTTCATGCAACTGCGCCGCGATCTCGGTCTCACGTACCTGTTCATCAGCCACGATCTGGGCGTCGTCGAGCACATCAGCGATCGTGTCGCCATCATGTATCTCGGCCGTATCGTCGAAACCGCGCCGACCGTCGAACTGTTCGCCAATCCGCAGCATCCGTACACGATCGCGCTGCTTGCACAGGTGCCGCGCCTGTCGAATCGCAAACGGCAGTTCGAGTCGATTCAAGGCGAGATTCCGTCGCCGCTCGCGCCGCCCGACGGCTGTCACTTCCATCCACGCTGTCCTCACGCGACGCAGCGTTGCCGCACCGAACGCCCCTTGTTGCGCCAGAGTGGCGCCGCCCATCAGGTCGCGTGTCATCTGGTGGAGGTGCGATGAACGCGGTGATTTCATCCATGCGCCGACGCGGCCTCATGCGCACGGCGGCAATCGCACTCGCGTGCGGACTGAGCTTCGCCAGCGCGGCCACCAGCGCCCAGGCGCGCTCGCTGACGATGGCGCTCGCGTCCGAGCCGCAGTCGCTCGATCCGCTGTTCTCGCGCACGCAGAACAATATGCAAACCGCCGAGAACATGTTCGAGCGGCTGATCGAACAGGACGACAACCTGCAGGTCCGGCCCGGCCTCGCGGTGTCTTGGCGCGCGGTCGATCCGCTCACGTGGGAATTCCATCTGCGCCCGAACGTGCGCTTCTCGGACGGCTCGACAATGAGTGCCGACGACGTCGCGTATTCACTGCGCCGTGCGCGGTCCGTGCCGAACAGCCCCGCGCCGTATTCGGGCGCGGTCGCGAACATCGAGCGCATCGAGGTCGTCGACCCGCTGACGCTGCGCATCGTGACGAAGACGCCTTCACCCGCGTTCGTCGAGCAGATCGGGCTCGTGTATATCGTGTCGCAGCACGCCACGGCAGGTCACGCGAGCAACGACTACCGCCTGCCCGCCGTCGCGGTCGGCACCGGTCCGTATCGTCTCGCACGCTGGATTCCCGGCGACCGTCTCGAACTCGTGCGCAACGACTACTACTGGGGCAAGCGGCCTGTTTTCGACACCTGCACCATCCGTTTCGTGTCGAACGACGCCGCGCGACTGTCGGCCTTGCTGTCGGGCTCCGTCGATCTGATCGACAACGTACCGCCGGTCACGATCGGCCGCCTGCGCCACGAACGAAACGTGACGCTCTTTTCCGGTCCGTCCGCGCGGCTCATCTATCTCGCACTGGATTCGTCGCGCGACGCTTCCCCGTTTGTCACCGCCGCCGACGGCTCGGCGATCGCGCGCAATCCGCTGCGCGACGTGCGCGTGCGCGAAGCCATCTCGAAGATGATCGACCGCGATGCGATCACGCAGCATCTGCTGAACGGTGCCGGACTGCCGGCTGCGCAAATCGTGCCGCCCGGCATGGGCGGCTATGACCCGCAGCTTCGACCGGACCGGTACGACCCTGCCGGCGCGCAACGCCTGCTTGTCGCGGCCGGCTATCCGAACGGCTTCCGGCTGACGATCCATTCGTCGAACGATCGCTTCGCGA
Source organism: Paraburkholderia phytofirmans (assembly GCF_046028095.1). Taxonomy (GTDB): domain Bacteria; phylum Pseudomonadota; class Gammaproteobacteria; order Burkholderiales; family Burkholderiaceae; genus Paraburkholderia; species Paraburkholderia phytofirmans_A. Next base: position 49,649 of record NZ_JAQQDJ010000023.1, on the reverse strand, counting down.
GTGACGGCGATCTCGGCCAGGCGCTTGGCCAGATGCTCGCGCGCGGCGGCATTGCCGTAATCGATGTCGTCACGCAACCGTACAACGTGTATGCAGGCGCTGCCGCGCGGCGCAGCTACAGTGCGTTCGTCTTCAGTTTCGGCAATACGACGAGCGATTCCGCGATCGCGCTCACCAACGTGCTCGAAAGCTATTCACGTGAGAGCGGCACGGGCGCCTTCAACCGCACTCGCTATTCGAACCCGACGCTCGACCGGCTGCTGCGCGAAGCCGCGGCGACCTTCGATCCGTCGCGGCGCAACCAGTTGCTGCAACAGGCCGCGCACGCGGGCTTCAGCGACTACGGCATCGTGCCGCTCTATTTCCCGGTGGACTACTGGGCGGCACGCAACGGCGTGATCTTCCATCCGAACAAATCTGAACGCACCTCGCTGCTTTTCATCGAGACCCAACCATGACCGACGCTTTTTCCCGCAGCGGGGCGCTTCCCGCTGATTCGACGCTCAACCCGTTTTGCGACGTACTGGTGCCGATGCGCGACGGCGTGCGGCTCGCCACCGACGTGTACTTCCCCGCCGGTTATCGCGTCGGCATCGACGCGCCGCTGCCCACGATTCTCGAACGCACGCCGTATGGCAAATCCGATATTTCGCGTTCGGAAATCCATCACGGCCAGCCGCCCGCGAATCGCGCCGACTTGGCCCGCTATTTCGCCGCGCGAGGCTATGCCGTGGTGCTGCAGGACTGCCGAGGGCGCTACAACTCCGAGGGCACGTTCACAAAATATATCGCTGAAGGGCCTGACGGTTTCGACACGATCGAATGGATCACGCAACAGCGTTGGTCGAACGGCAAGGTCGGCACGATGGGGCTCTCGTACGCGGCCCACACGCAGCTTGCAGCCGCCTGCCTGAATCCGCCGGGGCTCGCGTGCATGGTGTTGGACTCCGGCGGTTTCGCCAACGGGTATCGATGCGGCATTCGCCAGGGTGGCGCTTTCGAACTGAAGCAGGCGACGTGGGCCTTCAACCGAGCAAAGAACAGTACCGCGGCCGCCGGGAATCCGCTGGTTGCGGCGGCGCTGAATGCGAGCGATCTGCGTCAATGGTTTGCGCGGATGCCGTGGCGGCCGGGTCACTCGCCGCTGGCGACGGTGCCGGAATACGAGCGCTATCTATTCGAGCAATGGACGCACGATGTGTTCGACGACTACTGGAAACAGCCAGGCATCTATGCCGAGGGCTATTACGACAGCATGACGCGCGTGCCGGCGGTGTTGATGTCGAGCTGGTACGACGCTTATGTGCGCAGCACACTCGATAATTTCGCCGCGTTATCCGGCACGCCCGGCGCTCCGGCTTATCTGATCATGGGCCCGTGGCTGCACGGCGACCGCAACGTGTCATACAGCGGCGACGTCGAATTCGGGCCCGACGCGGTGATCGAAGGCCAGATTGCGAAAGACTGGCTGGCATTCCGCGCCGACTGGTTCGACCGCTGGCTGCAACCGAACGGCGCGTCGCACGGGGCAGGCGATGCCGTCGCACGTATCTTCGTGATGGGCGGCGGCAGTGGGGCGCGTAATCTGCAGGGCCGCATGGAGCACGGCGGACGCTGGGTCAAGTCAGCGCAATGGCCGTTGCCCGGTACGCGCCTCACGCCGTTCTATCTTGCCGAGGACGGCTCGCTTTCAGCGTCGAATGATGCCTTGCACGCGGCGCCCGCTGCGACCTCGTATTCGTCCGATCCATCCAATCCGGTGCCGACGATTGGCGGCGCGCTGACCTCGGGCGCGCCGGTTTTCGAAGGCGGCGCGTTCGACCAGCGCGAGGACGCGCGCTTCTTCGGCACGCGGCACATGGGCATGCCGCTCTCGGCACGCTCCGACGTTCTCGTGTTTCAGACGGAGCCGCTCGAAGAAGACGTCGCCGTGATTGGGCCGATTATCGTGAAGCTGTGGATTTCGTCCGATGCGCCCGACACCGACTTCACCGCGAAGCTGATCGACGTCTATCCGCCGAACGCGGATTACCCGCATGGCTACGCGATGAACCTGACCGACGGCATTTTCCGCTGTCGCTTTCACGAATCGTGGACCGAGCCGCGTGCCCTCGAAGAAGGCCGCGTCTACGCGATCGAAATCGAACCGTTCGCCACCGCGAATCTGTTCAAACGTGGCCATCGCATCCGCCTCGATGTGTCGAGCAGCAATTTCCCGCACTTCGACGTCAACCCGAATAGCGGCGAGTCGCCCGCGCTGGCGCGCACACCACGCGTCGCGGTGAACCGTGTGCATTTCGGCGCAGGTCAAGCGTCGCACGTCGTACTGCCGCTCGTCCCGGCGGCTTCGCTCGAAGCCATGCAGCCGAACCCGGCGGATAGCCGCAAAACCGGCTAGAAGCGCCTCCGCTACACCCCGTTCCCGGTCATTGAGGCGTCGCGTTCAGCGCGACGTCCGAGGCCCCTTTTTGCCCGGCTTTTCTGCGAAAGGCCGGAAGCGCCCAAACCCGGCACGACAGCTTCCGTTCGTCGCGCGCCGATTTTTCTTTTCAACAGTAAGACCCACTCCAAGAGGAAAAGCACCATGCGCAAACAGACACTATCGGCGACGCTGCTCGCCATTGGCGGCATCGGCCTGTCGGCCGGCGCGGCACACGCACAGTCGAGCGTGACGCTGTACGGCATCGCCGACGGTGGTTTCACCTACACCAGCAATCAGGGCGGCAAGTCGAACTATCAGGCGACCGCCGGCAGCGAACAGGGTTCGCGCTGGGGTCTGCTCGGCAGCGAAGACCTTGGCGGCGGCAACCGTGCGGTATTCCGGCTCGAGAACGGCTTCAATCTGATGAACGGCACGGCCAGCGCGAATGGACGCATCTTCGGACGGCAGGCATGGGTCGGTTTGTCGAGCGATCGCTACGGCACGTTGACGTTCGGCCGTCAGTACAACGCGTCGCAAGATTCGCTGGAACCGCTGCAACTCGCCGCTGACACCGTGCAGTACGGCACGCATCCGTTCGACGTCGACGATATCAACAACACGTTTCGCACCGACAACTCGATCAAATACGTGACGCCGACCTTCTACGGTCTGCAGATCAACACCATGTATGCGCTGTCGGGAAATCCGGGCAATTTCGCGACGAACCGTTCATACAGCGTCGGCGCGAGCTACGCGAATGGTCCATGGCATCTGGGCGCTGCCTACGTGATGCTCGATCATCCCGCCACCGACACGACCGGCGCGATTCCCTCCGACAACTACTTCACTTTCCTGAAGGGCATCAGCAAGCAGCGCATTTACGGCGCGGGCGGACTGTACGACATCGGCAACGCAAGCGTCGGCTTGATGTACACCAACACACGCTTCGAGCTGACACCCGCGAGCCAGTACCAGACCTACCAGAATGCCGAGGCGAGCCTGCGCTACCGCATTTCGCCCGCCGTGCATGCGGCAATCGGCGAGACCTACACGAATGTATCGACGAACGGGAAGGTGGACTCATGGCACTACTGGCAGACGACGGCAGGGCTTCAGTACTTCCTGTCGAAATCGACCGACGTCTATATCGACTTGCTGTACCAGCGCGCCACGAACGCGGTCGCGCAGATCGAGGGGGCATCCGGCCCGTCCAGCAGCGGCACGCAGTTCATTGCCGTCACGGGCATCCGTCATAAGTTCTGAACGCCAGCGAACGCCGGGGAATCTATCGTGCTCGCGCATGCCGGCGCGCTTATGGCCGGCGGCGCGGCGTCAGATCAACACATTCTTCGCGGCGCATATTTACACCCCTGAATGGTCAGCACCATAAAAGCAAAAATTGCACGACCCCGCGGGTTCACTTCTAACGAGACTATTAAAGAATCGTCCTCAATTGATTTTTTATACTCGCGCTGAGGTTATTGGCCTTGTTAGATGCATGTCATCACTCCGTTAAATGACATGCATCTAACCAAATCCGCCTGTGCCAACGCGATTCAGCACGTGTCCCAGTCAACGCAAGCGCCCACGCTCGCGCGCATCGCAGAGCGCATCTACAGCGCCGGCTCAGTGTATCCTCGGCATTCAGTCGACGCGCGGCATCGGCAACGCGTTTCATCTATACCTCGAATACATCTGCCGCCGACAAACGCGCCGCACGAATCGCGAACTACAAGGCGAATCTAACCAGTTCGATCTCCGCACCCTCTCCCATTCAATATTCCACCGCGCCCTCCATGACAGAACCGCGACTCATCGAAATCACGCGCGCCGGGCACGGCGTCGACATCGACCTCGTCTATGCCACCGAGCGCAACCTGACCGGCAAGCCCATCTACAAGCAGGCCCACTGCCTGCTGCTCGAACCAGCCGAAGCCGCTTTGAAGAAGGCAGTCACGATTGCCCGCGACGCCGGCCTGACGCTGCGGATTTTCGACGCCTACCGTCCGCCCCAGGCGCAGCAGGTGCTATGGGATTTCCTGCCGGATCCCACCTACGTCGCTGAGCTCGGCCGTGGTTCGAACCATAGCCGCGGCACGGCGATCGACCTGACGCTGCTCGATGCCGGCGGCAACGAACTCGACATGGGCACGGGCTTCGACGCCATGACGATCGAATCCGAGCACTTCCATCCGGGCCTGCCCGAGGACGTGCAGCGCAACCGCCTGTTACTGCTCGGCATCATGCACGCCGCGGGCTTCGCGCACATCAAGAACGAATGGTGGCATTACGAACTGCCGGGCTCCCGCGCGCTGCCTGTGATCGACAACAGCGAAAGCGGCCCGTTGCGTCTCATGTAGTGGCTTCCGATTTCCGCATTCGTTGTTCCTCGACAGGCTCTACCCCATTCCTTTTGGAGCGAGTATGAAACTGGTATTGCGCAATGCACTGGCGGCGGCAGCGATCGCCTCCGCCTTGACCCTGTCGTTCACGGCGGCCAGCCCCGCCGCGGCGGCCACGCCGAAAGACATGTTCGTCATGGCGACTTTCCTCGACGAATTCACCACGCTCGATCCCGGCGAAGTCTACGAGCTGGTGCCGGAAGAATATGTGGCTAATACCTATGACCGGCTGGTGCGAGTCGATCTGAAAGACCCGTCGAAATTCAACGGCGATGTCGCGCAATCATGGACCGTCAGCCCCGACGGTCTGACCTTCACGTTCAAGATCCGTCCGGGTCTCAAGTTCCACTCGGGCAATCCGCTGACCGCCGACGACGTCGCCTGGTCGATCCAGCGCACGGTCCTGCTCGACAAAGGCGCGGCCGCCGTGCTGCAAGGCATCGGCCTGACCAAAGACAACGCGCTCAGCAACGTGAAGAAGATCGACGACACAACCGTCAGTGTGACGACCGACCAGAAATACGCGCCGACGTTTGTCCTGAACGTGCTCGGCGCGTGGCCTGCGTCGGTGGTGGACAAACAGTTGCTGCTCTCGCACCAGAAAGGCAATGACTTCGGCAACGACTGGCTGCGCACCAACGAGGCGGGCTCCGGCGCCTACAAGCTCGTCAAGTGGACGGCGAACGACAGCATCGTGCTGCAGCGCTTCGACGGTTATCGCTTACCGCTCGCGATGAAGCGCATTGTGTTGCGTCACGTGCCGGAAGCATCGAGCCAGCGCCTGCTGCTCGAGAACGGCGACGTCGATGTGGCGCGCAATCTGAGCCCGGACGACCTCGCCGCGCTGACGAAATCCGGCAAGGCGCATGTGAGCGCCGTGCCGCAGGCGACGCTTCTGTACCTCGGCCTCAACGTCAAGAATCCGAACCTGGCAAAACCGGAAGTTCAGGAAGCGATGAAGTGGCTGATCGACTATAACGGCATCCAGAGCAATGTCGCGAAGACCACCTACAAGGTGCACGAAACATTCCTGCCGGAAGGCTTTCTCGGCGTGCTGAACACGAATCCGTACCAGCAGAACGTCGCAAAGGCCAAGGCGCTGCTGGCAAAAGCCGGACTTCCGAACGGCTTCTCCGTGACGATGGACGTGCGTAACGGCTACCCGTACGGTGAAATCGCCGAGGCCGTGCAGGCCAATCTCGCCCAGGCCGGCATCAAGGTTCAGATCATCCCGGGGGACAACAAACAGACGCTCGCGAAGTACCGCTCGCGCTCGCACGACATCTATATCGGCGAATGGGCGGCGGACTACATCGACCCGCACAGCAATGCGCAGGGCTTCACGTGGAATCCGGACAATTCCGACAAGTCGGCCTACAAGATGCTCGCGTGGCGCAACTCGTGGAATATTCCAGATCTGACGAAGGAAACCAACGCGGCGCTCGCCGAATCGTCGACCGCGAAGCGCGCCGAGCTGTACCAGACGATGCAGAAGCAGGTGCTTGCGAACTCACCCTTCGTGATCATGTTCCAACAGGTCTCGCAGGTCGCCGCGCGGCCGGGCGTGACGGGGCTCGAAGTGGGTCCGATCAACGACCTGGTGTCGTATCGTGACCTGAAGAAGCAGTAACGTATGGGGCGAGGGCGAAGCCGTTCCGGCTTCGCCTTCGACCGGGGAACCCATCATGTCGACTCCTCTCACGACTTTCGAGCGAATGCGCGCGCTTTCGGCTGAACGCGCCAGCGTGCGCTGGACCTTGCGCCTCGTGCGCTGGATCTTCACGCTCGTGATTACCTTCACCGGCTTGCTGGCGGTCACGTTCGTGATCGGCCGCAAGATACCGATCGACCCGGTCCTGGCGATTCTCGGCGATCGCGCCTCGGCGGCGGCCTACGCGGCGGCACGCCTGCAACTCGGGCTCGACAAGCCGCTCAGCGTGCAATTCCTGATCTACGTGCGCGATGTGCTGCACGGCAACTTCGGCATGTCGCTGCTGACGGCGCACCCTGTCATCGAAGACATCCAGCGCGTGTTCCCCGCGACGCTCGAACTCGCCACCTTATCGACCATCATCGGTGTGCTGATAGGAGTGCCGCTGGGCGTGATCGCCGCCGTGCGCCACAACCGCTGGATCGATCATGTTGCGCGCTTTGTCGGTCTCGTCGGCAGCTCCGTGCCGGTCTTCTGGCTTGGACTGATGGGACTGCTGCTGTTCTACGCGAAGCTGCACTGGGTAGCCGGTCCGGGGCGCGTCGATCCCGTATTCGACGGTATGGTCGATACACGTACGGGCAGCCTGCTGGTCGATTCGCTCATCGCGGGCGAATGGGACGTGTTTTTCAATGCGTTCTCCCATATCGCGCTGCCCGCGGCCATTCTCGGCTACTACTCGGTCGCTTATCTGAGCAGGATGACGCGTTCGTTCATGCTCGAGCAGCTGAGCCAGGAGTACATCACCACGGCGCGAGCAAAAGGCTTGCCCGAGCGCCGCGTGATCTGGCGTCACGCCTTCGGCAATATCGCCGTGCCGCTGCTGACGATCATCGCGCTCACGTACAGCTATCTGCTCGAAGGCTCGGTGCTGACCGAAATCGTCTTCGCCTGGCCCGGTATCGGCTCGTATCTGACGGGCGCGCTGCTGAATGCCGACATGAACGCCGTGCTTGGCAGCACGCTCGTAATCGGCGTTACGTTCATCGCGCTCAATCTGCTGACCGACGCGCTCTATCGCGTGTTCGATCCGCGCGCCCGCTGATGCTCCGGAGGTTTCTTTCGTGCGTCCCCCATTGGATCAATCAACGCAAACGCAGGACTGGCCGATGAATGCCGCGCCCCGACGATGGAAAGACTGGCTGCTGACCGACACGCCCGCGTCACGCAAGCAGGCCGCGCTCGGGCTCGCTTATCGACGCTGGCGACGCTTTGCGGGCAATCCGCTGTCCGTGTTCGGCTTTGTGATTCTCGCCTTGCTGATCATCGTCGCGGCAGTCGGACCGCTGATCGCGCCGCACGACCCGTTGCAGCAAGTCCTCTCCGACCGACTTCTGCCGCCGGGTTCGCCGTCGCACTGGTTCGGCACCGACCAGCTTGGCCGCGACATCCTCTCGCGGCTCATCTACGGCTCGCGGCTCACGCTTTCGATTGCGATTCTCGTCGTGGTGATCGTGGTGCCGGTCGGCCTGCTGATCGGCACCACCGCGGGCTTCTTTGGCGGCTGGGTCGATAACGCGCTGATGCGGATCACCGACGTGGCCCTTGCGTTTCCGAAGATCGTGCTTGCGCTCGCGTTCGCGGCCGCGCTGGGACCGGGTGTCATGAACGCGGTGATCGCGATTTCGATTACAGCGTGGCCAGCCTACGCACGTCTCGCGCGGGCTGAGACCCTGCGGCTCGTGCAAGCCGATTTCATTCACGTCGCGCGGCTGCAGGGCGCGTCGCGGCTGCGCATTCTGTTGCGCTATATCGTGCCGCTGTGCTCGTCGTCGGTGATCGTGCGCGCGACGCTCGATATGGCCGGCATCATTCTCACCGTCGCGGGTCTCGGGTTCCTCGGCCTCGGCGCACAACCGCCGAGCCCCGAGTGGGGTTACATGGTCGCGTCGGGCCGCAACGTGCTGCTCGATTCGTGGTGGGTGGCCACCATTCCGGGCTTTGCCATTCTGCTGGTGAGCCTCGCCTTCAACCTGCTCGGCGACGGTCTGCGCGACGTCTTCGATCCTCGCCATGGAAGCTGACATGCCAGCCGATATGACCGAACCCCTGTGTGAAATCGACGACCTGCGAATCGGCTTTCGCGGCCACGACGGCGAAATGACGGAAGCCGTGCGCGGCCTGTCGCTGACGCTCAATCGCGGCGAGCGGCTTGGCATCGTCGGCGAATCCGGTTCGGGCAAATCGCTGTCCGGGCGCGCGTTGCTCGGCCTGCTGCCGCCTGCCGCGCAATGCCATGCGAAGGCGATGAAGTTCGATGGCCAGGATCTGCTGGCGATGCCGGCACGCAAGCGCCGGCAACTGTGCGGCCGGCAGATGGGCATGATCCTGCAGGATCCGAAATACTCGTTGAACCCGGTAATGACCGTCGCGCAGCAGATGCGCGAAGCGTTCGAGCTGCACGGCCCGAAGCTCGGCCGCCGCGAGATGCGCGAGAAGATTATCGCGGCGCTGGCAGCGGTGCACATCCGCAATCCGGAGCGTGCCGCCGATGCGTACCCGCACGAGTTGTCGGGCGGCATGGGACAACGGGTGATGATCGCGATGATGGTGTCGTCCGGCCCGCGGCTCCTCGTCGCCGACGAGCCGACCAGCGCGCTCGACGTGCTCGTCTCGATGCAGGTGCTCGCGATTCTCGACGAAATGATCGAAAAGCACGACACGGGCCTCATTTTCATCAGCCATGATCTGCCGCTCGTGATGTCCTTCTGCGACCGCGTCGTCGTGATGTACGCGGGGCGCGTGGTGGAAACCTGCGCGGCCCGCGATCTCATCCATGCCCAGCATCCTTATACGCGCGGCCTGCTCGCGGCGAATCCCCCGCTCGTCGATCCGCCCGCTGAACTGCCCGTGCTGAAGCGGGACGCAGCTTGGCTCACGCAATCGACAGGAGCGTCAGTATGATCGACGTCAACGCCCTGACGGTCCGCTTCAAGACGAAGACCGGTTACTTCGACGCAGTGCGCGAGGCGAGCTTTCACGTCGGCGAAGGAGAAGTTTTCGGACTGGTCGGCGAATCCGGATCCGGCAAGTCGACGATCCTGCGCGCGCTGACCGGCCTTGCGCCCGTCGCTGGCGGCAAAATGACGATCGGCTCGCACGTGCTCGGAGAAAAGATCGACCGCTCGTTTCGACGCGACGTGCAAATGGTCTTTCAGGATCCGTACGGCTCACTGCATCCGCGCTTCACAGTCGATCAGACCTTGCGCGAACCGCTGACCATCAACGGCATCGACCGGCAGGACGAACGCATCGTCGACGCGCTTAACGAAGTCGGGTTGGGTCCGGCGTATCGCTTCCGCTATCCGCATCAGTTGTCAGGCGGCCAGCGGCAGCGCGTCTCGATTGCACGGGCACTGATTGTCGAACCGCGCGTGCTGCTGCTCGATGAGCCGACGTCCGCGCTCGATGTGTCCGTGCAAGCCGAGATTCTCAACCTGCTGCGACGGCTTCATCGCGAACGCAACCTGACGATGATCCTCGTGAGCCATAACCTGGCGGTGGTCGGTTTTCTCTGCTCGCGCGTCGCGGTCATGCGCAATGGCGAGATCGTCGAGCAGTGCGATATCGCGTCCATTCGCGCGCAACAGGTCGAACATGAGTACACGCGCCGCCTGCTGCTCGCGACCACGGGCTATCAGCGCGAGCCAGTTCAGGCGATCGGCGTGGACGCAGCGTTGTGAAGGCTCATGCAGACGGTGGGGCTGCGTCGAGTGGCCGGTCTTCACTGCACGGCGCCTGCGGTTTGGAGCCGGCAATCGATGCAGCCTTCGCGCCGTTGTAAGTCGAGTTGCTCATCGTGTTACTCCTTGGATCAGCCGTGAACGTCAGGGGGACCGGGTTTCATAAAATGCCTAAGACACCTCGATAATGACTTTGAGCGCGTGCGTTTCAGCCGCTCGGCCAAAAGTGTCATAGGCATTGGCCACGTCCTCTAGCTGGAAGTGGTGGGTAATGAGCTGCGCGGGATCGATGCGCTTCGCGCGGACAGTCTTGAGCAACATCGGCGTGCTGACGGTGTCGACCAGACGCGTCGTGATCGAGATGTTGCGGTCCCACAGTTTTTCCAGGTGCAGATCGGCCTTGACGCCATGCACGCCGACATTCGCGATGACGCCGCCGGGCGCAACGAGCGCCTGGCACAATTCGAACGTCGCCGGTATCCCTACGGCCTCGATCGCGCAATCGACACCCGTCTGGTCCGTCAGTTGCATGACGGCGTCCACCGGATCGGCACTGCCGATGTCGATGCAGGCCGTGGCGCCGAAGCGGCTAGCGACGTCGAGACGGTTGCGGTCACGGTCGATCATCACGATCTGCGCCGGCGAATAGAACTGCGCGGTCAGCAGCGCGGCGAGGCCGATCGGGCCAGCGCCGACAATCGCCACCGTGCAACCCGGCTGCACCTTGCCGTTCAGCACGCCGCATTCGAAGCCGGTGGGCAGGATGTCCGAGAGCATGACGAGCGCTTCCTCATCAGCGCCGGCCGGAATCGGGTACAGACTGGTCTCGGCGTGCGGAATACGCACGTACTCGGCCTGCGTCCCGTCGATCTTGTTACCCAGAATCCAGCCGCCTGTCGTGCAGTGCGAATAGATCCCGCGCCGACAGTAGTCGCATTTGCCGCACGAAGAAATGCAAGAAATCAGCACCCTGTCGCCTGGCTTGAACGCGGAGACGGCCGCACCGACCTCCTGGACGATGCCAACGCCCTCATGTCCGAGAATGCGCCCAGGCTCGCAAGTCGGCACGTCTCCTTTAAGGATGTGCAGATCGGTGCCGCAAATCGTGGTGCGCGTCATCTTGACGATCGCATCGCCGGGTGCGGCGAGCTTGGGAATCGGCCGGTCATCGAGCGATTTGTTGCCGGGACCGTGATACACGAGCGCTTTCATGTCATGCCTCCGTTGGACGACACAGAACTGCTGTACGACTGACTATAGGCCGGCTGACGTAGTCTCGCTTGACATGTATCCACTGTCTGACCGGGACCAGTTCGCCATCGCGCATGATCAGGTCGAGCCGGGCGTCGAACAGCGGTGTGGGCGCTTCACCGGCATAGGCGCCGTTCCGGCAGCCATCCGGCGTCACGCGGATGGCTTCAACCGCCAGGTGGCAGCCCGCAATCGAGTTGCAGAAACGTTCCAGACGAATCAATTGAGACGCCGCCTCGGCTTCGATTTGCGACGTTCCCACGAAGCCGAGATAGACGATCTGCATGCCAACTCCCATTTGCCTTCTCCCTGGCGTAACACCTTGTCGCGCAACTCGCTGCGAAATCTTGCCGCGGCCGCATCGCTGGCATCGCGATATGAAAACACCGCCCGGACATTTAGATCATCGGCGCGAACGGCTTAAGCCAATTGACTTGCGTCAAGACATCAACTACGCGTCCGCTCAAACGGCAGTCTCGGCACTCGCCGCCAATTCCACGATGTCAGCCGTGATTTCGTCCTGACGGACCTGCCGGTGCCGTTGCGTCAGTTCGTCGAGCGTTTCCGCAATCGGCAGCGCCGTCAGCTAGCCGCCGCCGAGTTTGGCCGACAGCCAGGCCAACCCGGCCATGGCGCACCAGACCGATGAGTATTGCGAAGTCCGACGCCTTCTCGAAGCGTGCGACATCTACGAGAGGTGACCGCGCTGTAATGTCTGCAGCACGATGCCTCCGCGATGGCGCACGTCCATCGCTCAGGTCGCCAGCCCGACTGACCTGGCGCGTGTTTTCATCGGCAACAGGAGCACGCCCGCAAGACCGATCAGCACGCTGGCCTCGACGTAATAGATCGGCGCCATATTGCTGCCCGTGACGCGCACGAGCCACGTATTCACGAACGGCGCGAGGCCGCCGAAAAGCAGCACGGCGATGTTATAAGTGACGGCCGCGCCGGTCGAACGCACGCCGACGGGAAAGATCTCGGTGAGCACGATAGGCGTGGGCCCCCAGAAGAAACTCATCAACAGCGAGACGCCAAGTTGAACCTCGAGCAGCGTGCGAAACGACGGTGCGTCGACCAGCGCGTGAAACAGCGGATACGCCGCGAGGCCGTAGGCGACGATGGCGGGCAACAGAATGGCACGTCTTCCAAACCGGTCCGACAGATGGCCCGCTAACGGACAGCACAGCACGATCACAACGGTGGCGAGACACGTGCTCAGGTTGACGTCCGCCGTCGACAAGCCCAGTTGCTTCTTCGCGAAGATAGGCAGGAAGAACACAAAGACGTAGGCCGACACGGTCCCCACGACCGCCACGCCGATGCTGGCGAGCGCGGCGCGCGGATAATCCCGCACGAGGGTTGCGAGCGGCGTCTTCGCGACGCTTTTCCCGCTGCTCCTGACTTTCTCCGTATGCTCGACGAACTCGGGCGATTCATCCACGCGCTGGCGGATCAGCCAGCCGACCGGACCGATCAGGATGCCCAAGAGGAACGGCAGGCGCCAACCCCAGGCGTCGAGATCGTGCGGCGAAAGGTTAGCCGTCAGCACATACGCGGCGAGCGCGCCGAGCGAGAATGCCAACGCTTGCGAGCACATCTGGAAACTGCCGTAGTAGCCGCGTCGATGGGCCGGCGCAAACTCCACCAGCATGGTGGTCGCGCCGCTGAACTCACCGCCGGCCGAGAATCCCTGAATCAAGCGGGCGAGCACCATCAAGAGAGGTGCCGCAATACCGATCGCGGCATGGGTCGGCAACAGGCCGATCATGCCGGTGCCGACCGCCATCAGCGCGATGGTCAGGGAGAGGGCCTTCTTGCGGCCGACACGGTCGCCATAGAGCCCCAGCAATACCCCGCCGATGGGCCGCACCGCAAAGCTCACACCGAAGGTGGCCAGAGTGAGCAGCAGCGACGCACTTTCACTGTCGGCCGGAAAAAACAGCCTCGCGATGGTCACGGCGAACAGGCCGTAAATCGCAAAATCGAACCACTCGAAGGCGTTGCCGAGGACCGAGGCAATCACCACTTTCCTGACCATCGCCGGCGTGGGCGTCATGTTCATTTCGTTTTCTCCAGATCGCAGATGTACGATGCGTCGATGTCGGCGTCAGGCGAGACGCTGTTTCACGATTTCGATGAAGACTGCGGCGCCGGTTGGTGAAGTGTTGTCGTCGAAATCGAACTCGGGGTGGTGGCACGTCAGGCCATCGTGGCCGAGGAAGAAGTACGAGCCGGGGCGTTGTTGCAGCATGTAGGCAAAGTCTTCCGAGGCCATCAAGGGCGCGACATCGACGATCACGTTTTCAACTCCGACGACCTGCTGTGCCGCACGACGCACTACCTCGGTCTGTTGTGCCGAATTGACGGTGGGTGGCGAGCTTTGCAGGTGTTCGAACGAAACTTCGCAACTGAACATGGCGGCCGCGCCAGCGCAAATCTCGCGCAGGCGCGCGAGGATCAGTGCCTGCGCGTCGACCGACAACGTGCGCACCGTGCCTTCGAGGACGGCGGTATCGGCAATGACGTTGATCGCCGTGCCGGCGAGGAACCTGCAGACACTGACGACAGCGGTGTCGAGCGGGTTGACGTTGCGGCTGACAATGCTCTGGATCGACTGCACCAGATTGACGCCAACGACGATCGGATCGATCGACTTATGCGGCGCGGCGGCATGGCTGCCGATGCCCTTGATGCTGATGCGAAAAAGATCGCAGGCCGACAGGATAGCGCCGACCCGAACGCCGACTTTCCCGGCCGGCAGCGCGTTATTGTTGTGTAAGGCGTAGACCTCGTCGCACGGGAAACGCTCGAGCAGACCGTCTTCGATCATGGCCGATCCGCCGCGCAGGGTTTCCTCGGCCGGCTGGAAGATCAGGTGCACCGTGCCCCGAAACGCGCGATGCGCCGACAGGTGCTTCGCGACACCGAGGAGTATCGCCGTATGGCCGTCGTGACCGCAACCGTGAAACACGTTGTCATGCGTAGAGCGATACGGCACGGCGCTTTTTTCGCGCATCGGCAAGGCGTCCATATCGGCGCGCAGGCCCAGCGACAAGCCGGGTCCCAGGCTGCCGCGAATCGTGCCGACCACGCCCGTTCCAGCGATGCCGGTCTCGACCTCGATGTCCCAGCCGCGCAGCAGATCGGCGACCTTCGCGGCCGTGCGGTGCTCCTCGAAACCCAGCTCGGGATGCTGGTGAATATCGCGGCGCCAGACTTGCATCTGTTCGGCGAGCCCGCTGAGATCAACATCTTTCTGCATGCAACCACCCCTACCTGTGATGTAAAAGCCGGGAAAACGCACCGGGGTCCGATGAATCGATTTTGGTAGAATATCGAAACAGTTGAAAATGGCAACCAATCAAAAATCAGGTAAACCCGGATTCTCGCGCGGGTCGGCTATCATCGCGGTGGACAGGAAAACGGCGCCCGATCAGCAAGCCACGCCCTTGAAAACAGAGCCGACGCGCTCTTCAACCGGATCATCGAAATGCCCGCAGGAAAGCCATCAGCGACACGCAAGGCCAAGGTTTCCACCGAGGCGAAGTCTGCGTATTTCCTCACTTTCAAGCTGGACCTGATCAAGACGGAGATGATCAACCGGGCCAACGCGGTCTATCGGCCGGCATGTGGTGTCGATGTGCGTTCGTTGCGGGTGTTGCGGCTGATTTGCGACTCGCCGGGCATTACGGCAACGAGGCTCAAGGAATTGACTTTGATCGAGAAGACGATGCTGTCGAAGCTGATGGCGGATCTGATCGCGCGCAAGCTCGTGCGTCGCACGATTCACCCGGACGATGCACGCCACTTCGAGTTGTGGCCGACCGAGGCCGGTTTAAGCATGCGTGTCGCGAGCGACGAGTTGGGCCAGTCGCTCGAGACCGAAATGCTATCGATGCTGTCCGCCGAGGAACGCGAGCAGCTCAATCACATCGTGGATAAGCTGGTGGCGGTTTTTCGCGAGTCGCGTTGACGTTGGTCACAGATTCACGTATCGACGAGTCGTCTACGCAGGATGCCTGAAGTTTCTGGTCGCTATGGAATCTGCATGCTCCGGAGACCGCGAGGTTCGCAAGTACTGTGCACCGGCGCGCGTTGCAAACAGGGTTCGCTAATCAAATGCACCGGCAGTCTTGACACGCACCCGCCCCCACAGAGCGGGGTGCGATGACTCTTGAGACGGCTTGTCTGGAGGCTGGAGATACCAAATACTATATCGGCAGATTCATAGTCCGTTGTGTTACAGCCGACTGAAGTCAGTCCGCTCAGCTCCCAGCTTGCGTCGGCGTGATGAACTCTCCGTCGACGAGACGCCAAAGGCCCAATGGGTTAGCTTCCTTCAAGGCGTCCGGAAGCAGTGCATCAGGTAAATCCTGATAGCAGACAGGACGAAGGAAACGGTCGATCGCCGCCGCTCCCACCGATGTGAACATCGAATTCGAAGTAGATGGGAACGGGCCGCCGTGAACCATCGCGTGACACACCTCCACGCCGGTCGGGAACCCGTTGACCAGAATGCGACCCGCTTTGCGTTCGAGCACCGGCAACAGGCGTCGCGCGTCGGCATGGTCCACCGCGTCGATCTGAAGCGTGATGGTGAGTTGTCCTTCAACGTGTGCCGCAACCTTCAGCAACTCATCGAGATCACGGGCGCGAATCACGACCGACGCGGGCCCGAACATCTCCGCCTCGAGCTCTGTCGAGGCAAGCAGGCGCTGCGCATCGGTCACGTAGAGCGCCGCTTGCGCAGCGTTCGGACGCTCGCCCGCCGGCTCACCCTGAGCCACCTTCTTCACATCCGGAACATCGCCCACGGTTTTCGCTCCTTCGCAGTAGGCATCGAAAATCCCGGGCGTCAACATCGTCTGGGCCGGCTTGGTAGCCAGCGCATTACCGGCCGCCTCGATGAACCGATCGAGGTCCGGTCCATCGATGGCAAGGACGAGGCCCGGGTTCGTGCAGAACTGTCCCGCGCCCATTGTCAGCGAATCGGCAAACGCCTTGCCTATCGCTGCGGCGCGGCTCGCGAGCGCACCCGGAAACAGAAACACGGGGTTGATGCTGCTCATCTCGGCATAAACAGGAATCGGCTCGGGGCGAGCATTTGCGATGCGCACCAGAGCGAGTCCTCCTTGCCGTGAGCCTGTGAAACCGACTGCCTTGATCTGAGGATGCCCAACCAGAGCTTCGCCTACTTTGCGGCCGGCGCCGAACAGAAGCGAGAACACACCTTCGGGCAATTCCTGCTCCTTCACCGCCTTCTGAATTGCGCGGCCGACGAGTTCCGACGTGCCGAGATGCGCGCCGTGTGCCTTGACGATGACAGGCGCACCCGCCGCCAGCGCGGATGCGGTATCGCCGCCCGCAACCGAGAATGCAAGTGGAAAGTTGCTTGCGCCGAACACCGCGACCGGTCCGAGCGGTATTTTTGCCATACGCAGGTCGACGCGAGGCAACGGCTGACGCTCGGGTTGCGCACGGTCGATTGTCGAACCGAGAAAGTGTCCGTCGCGCACGACCTTCGCGAATAGTCGCAGTTGGCCGACCGTGCGTGCCCGCTCGCCCTGCAGACGCTGTACCGGCAATCCAGTCTCCGCGTGCGCTCGCTCTATCAGTTCGTCTCCCAGAGCCAGAATGTTCTCGGCGATTGCTTCGATAAACGCAGCGCGCTTCGCAAGCGTGACCTGCCGATAGACGTCGAATGCCTGGGCGGCAAGCGAAACCGCGCGCTCGACCTCCTCTGCGCCGCCCATTCCAAACACGGGCGCCGCGATATCCGAGTTAGCGGCGGGATTGAATGCGCGCTTGTCGCCCTCGGTGCCTCGCACCGCTGAAAATCCGATGAGCATTTCGCCGGTAAGGGTCATGTTGTTTTCCTGGATTGAATTTAATCGAGTGGGTTTTGCAGAACAGAGCGAGAGGGGGGCGCGGGGCGGCTCGTCGAAACGAGAATATCGACGAGCATTAACGTATATACCGCGAGAATAGAGGGCGCTCCGCTTCAATTCGAAGGGGGCGCGCAAGCGTGGACTCCGTGTCGGGGAAAGGCGCGACAGCGTCAAATCGTGCAGCTAGTTCCGAAGCGAATTCATGGTTGGATGAACAGTCGAGGGTGGGTAGACGCACCACGCGCCGTCGTCATGTCGAAAGAAGACGAGCGCCAGCGGTCCGGCCGAACGGGTTACTTCCACTCTCACCGCTCGCCATGGCATTTTCCTCGAACGATCAGGTCGGGTGACGCGAAAACTCTCGCCGTTGCCAAACCAGTCTTTCACAAGAACCCGAAGGGATTTGCACCTATCGTTCATTTCGCATCTCCATGCTATGCAACCGACGAGGCGGTATCGATATCATCACGCGCGTTGTGGTTGCCGTCCATTGAAGTTAAAGGACGATGACTTAACCAGAGTGTCAAGCCTGTTCGTGAGATCTTGTCGCACGCCGCATTGCCCTTCATTCAGTGAACGTTTCGCGTCTGGCCAACGGCTTGAACAGCCGACTCCATGCAACACTGACGAGGATCGTCGCACAGCCACCCAATACCACCGAGCCAACCACACCGAACGCCGTGGCGGTCGCTCCGGATTCGAATTCCCCCAGTTGGTTACTCGCGCCGATAAAGAGCGTGTTCACGGCGGCGACCCGTCCGCGCATGCGATCCGGTGTTTCCAGTTGAACCAGCGTCTGCCGCACCACTACGCTGATCGTGTCGGCGCCGCCTGAGATCGCCAGTAGTAACAGCGATAGCACAAACGATCGCGACAGCCCGAAAGCGACGATACACATTCCGTAGATGGCGACAGCAATCAGCAGCTTCTTGCCGACGCGGCTGCCGATGGCTCGCCGGGACAGCACGAGGCCAACGCAAAGCGCGCCCACCGCCGGCGCGGAGCGTAGCAAGCCGAGACCTTGCGGGCCGACATGCAGAATCTCTTTTGCGTAGACAGGCAGCAGCGCGGTGGCGCCGCCGAACAGGACCGCGAACAGATCGAGAGAGATGCCACCTAGCAATAGCGGGTTGCTTGAGACGAAGCGCAAGCCGGCAAGGACCGTCGCCGCGGTGACCGGTTCGCGCGGCGGCGGAACGTAGTCGTAACGTATCAGCGCGTACATCACAGCGCTCACACAGAACAGCACGGTGCAGGTTAGATAGAGGGCGTTGACGCCGACCGCGAACAGCATGCCGCCCAACGCCGGCCCGGCGATCACGCAGACCTGTTGCACCACCGTGCTGAGCGCCATCGAGCGCGCCAGCAGTGTCTGCGGGATGAGCATCGGCAGCAGCGCTTGCTGTCCCGACATCTGAAACGGCCGAATCGCGCCGAGAACGAGCGAGAGTCCAAGCAGCAGGTCGTGCGTCACGATGTGCGACATGGTCGATATGGCGAGCAGCGTGGCCGTCGCGGCCTGGGCTGCGAGACAGACTGCGACCATCCGGCCCCGATGCATGCGATCAGCGCAGTGGCCGGCGACGAATGTTGTCGCCAGGCCGGGCATGAACTGAAAGAGGCCGACAAGGCCGAGATACCAGGCGCTGGATGTCAGGTCATACATATGCCAGCTGATCGCCAGCATCAGCATCTGTTGGGCCGTGATGGAACCGACTCGAGCTATGAGGAAGCGCGTCAATGCGGATTGCCGCAGCAAGGACGCATTGCCCGCGCGAGCCCCAAGCGCCCGCGACGACGTATCGTGACTGCCCGTCATGCCGGTTTCCACTCTTTCGACAGCGTGTATGACATTGAGCAATGCACGCTCAGATCGCGCGGCAATAACAACCCGCTTTCCGCCGCGTGGCCAGGTGAGTGAATAGAGGGATTTCTTATCGGCATAAAATCAGAGCACGACCAGATGCTGCGAAAGGCCAACATTCGGTGCGTTAACCGTCAGGATAAAAAGAGCATCGACAAGAATCAGCGGCTTATCGGCCGATCTTTTGAGCTGAGCGTATTGGCGTTCAGCAATGTTCTCGCCGCCATGTCTTCGTTCTGCTGCTCACCGTGTCCGCTCTCATTGACTTTCGGCGCCCATTTCCACTGCAGCAACACCACCGTACTGGTCGCCCCGAGCATCAGAAACACGAAGATCGCGAGCATGGGCAGCGTATAGCTGCCTCCCAGATGAAGTAGCCAACCCGACAGGCTGGCTGAAACGCCGCCTGCGAGGCTGGTCGCCACCTGCTGCAAGCCTGTGTTCAAGCCCACCGCCTGTTTGGGAATCAGCGTGAGTTTGACCAGTGCGAGATTGTTTGCCGTGACCAGACCCAGCAGAGAAAGAGAGACCACATTCCAGAATATCGCCATGTGCGGCGACGGCGCGTACGCGCCAAGCAGAACCGTCGTGCCGCCGATAAAGCCCGCCACGATGAACGATTTGCGCACCAGCACGGCGTCGTGACCACGCGCGATCAGCCGGTCCGCTGCCCATCCGGCGAACGCCGCCACGATCGCAATGCCGGCAAAACTAAAGAAGGTGTAAAGCCCGGACTGCTGCAAAGAAAGGCCGCGTTGTTCGACGAGATACGCCGGCATCCACGTCATGCAATAGAACGCGAAATAGCTGTAGCAGAAATTGGTAATCAAGCCGCCCCACACCACCGGACTCGCAAGAAGATTGCCGAGCGGCACCGAGGCCGCCCGCCGCCTGGCCGCCGCCAGCTCGGCCGACGACGGAAAATCGTTATTGAGCATCAGCAGCCAGGGCATCAGCCAGACCAGGCCGGCGAGGCCGGTGACAATGAACATGGCTTTCCACGAACTGATCGCGATCAGCCACGCGGCAATCGGCGCGCCAAGCGCCGGCCCCATCTTTCCTCCGATGGAGTAAATCCCGAGAGCCGTGCCCTTGCGGGTTTCATCGAAGTTGTTGGCGAGGTATCGATACGTGGCGGGCACCACTACGGCTTCAGCGACGCCGATCAACAGACGCACGAGGATCAAAGCGGAAAGCGTCGTGACGAGACCGGTTGCAGCCGCCGCAAGACACCACAGCAGGAAGCAGATCGCGTATGGCCACTTCACGCCATAACGGTCGACCAGCCAGCCCATCGGCATCTGAAGCAGGCCATAGGACCAGAACATGGCGGAGCCGAGCCAGCCGCGCTCTACATGTGTCAGCGCATATTCGTGCACGAAGTGATGGTCGGCGAGAGCAGCGGACATGCTCGTGCGGTCCACGAAAGAGATCATCAGCCCGAGTGCAAGCAGCACGAGAATGACCCACCGGTTCTCAGGCCTTATCGCTTTCCGTCGAGTTGCCTCTGTCACGCCGTCTCCCATGTTTTCGTTGTTCTATTCGACAGTCAGCAGTCTGTCACCCCAGGCTGCCGGTCACATCGTCGAAAAGTTCGTCAACGGACAGGCGACGCGGAATGATCTTCTGGTCGAGCGCCCAGTCGATTGCCAGTTGCAGGCCTTTGCGGTTCGCTTCTAGTCCAATCGGCGGAAACACGGCCGGCACCCCTTCGGCCAGCGAGCGGCTTTCCACGATCATTCGATAGAGCTCACGCACGACCTCAGGATGCTCTTTCGACACCTTCTCGTGCACCACGAACATGTGGTTGATCGGCACGACCCCGGTGCGCGCAAACCAGTCTTTCGCCGCGGACTGAGCGTCGGGTACCAGCGTGCGTACGCGTTCGTCCTTCGGCATGTCCTCGCCGAGCAAGGCCGCGGCAAGCTCGCCATCGAGCATCATCTGCGGAATCGACGAGCCCGCCGGCAGGCGTTCGCAGTTGGCCGGATCGTTATATTCGGCAAGGTGGCCATCGCCCAGCGTCATCCACGTCACCTTGTCGAGATCGACGCCGTATTCATGGCGCAATACGCCGCGAATCCACAGCGCGGTCGTCTGGGTGTAAGTCCGCACGCCGACCTTTTTTCCTTCGATATCTTTTGGATCGAGGTGTCCGAAGTCAAGGTTGTAACCGGCGCAATGATGCTGGAAACGGCCTGAAATCGGCGTCGGCAGCAGAACGTATGGCTTGCCGTAAGCTTTGGCTTGCAGAAACGTGACGATCGCGAGTTCGCCTGCGTCGAACTTATTCTCGCGCACCATGGCCTTGAAGCCGTTGTGCGCCGGCGTCGGCCCGCAGTAGTCGAGCGTTACGAGCTCCGATGTCACCCGTCCGTCCCGCATCGCCCTCGTCACCGCGTATTCGGACAGATTGGTGCGCAGCGTCGGCGCCGCGGTCTGCGTCGTTGTCATAGAGTTCACTCCTTTTGCCTGAATCTTCTGGATCGAGTTGCAACTACAGCCGGACTTCGATGAGGCTGGGGCCGGGCTCGCGCACCGAGTCCCGCATCGCCTTGTGGAAGCTCTCTGCCGTGTCCACCGCCACCGCCGGCACGCCCATGCTCTTCGCCATGGCCAGCCAGTCGATGCGCGGCTTGTCGATATCGATCATGGACATTGCGCGTTCGCCGGGCGTGCCCGCGCCCATGTTGGCGTACTCGGCCTTCAGGATCGCGTAGCTGTTATTTGCAAAGATGATCGTCGTGACGTTCAGGCTCTCGCGCGCCTGAGTCCATAGCGACTGGATCGTGTACATCGCGCTGCCGTCACCGACCATGCAGAACACGCGCCGGTCGGGACAAGCCAGCGCCGCGCCGGTGGCCACGGGCGTGGCGTAACCGATAGAGCCGCCCATGTTGTTGATGAGGTCGTGCGGCAGCGCGCCCATGGTCAGGCTCATGGATTCGCGGCCCGTCGTCAGCGATTCGTCCACGACGATGCAGTGCTCGGGCAGCGCCGCGGCCAGCGCATGCGCGATGCTCGTGGGGTTGAGCGCGCCGGTCGGCACCGGCGTCTCGATGCGCGGCTGCACGAGCGGCGCGGCGCCATCCGCGCCGAGCGCCTGCAGCAGCATGTCGAAGGCGAGTTCGCTGTCTTCATCGGCTTCGACGAGCGTATGAACCAGCGTGCCCTCGCTCTTCAACAGACTCGGCTTGTCCGGGTAGGCGAAGAAAGCCACCGGCTCCCGCGTCTCGACTGTGACGATGTGCTTGAAGCCGCTGAGAAAAGCCGTGGCCTGCGCGACCGCGTACGGAATGCGCGCCATCGGCACGCGGCCCGCGCCGCGTTCGATGCGCGCGGTGAAAAACTGCGAGCCCAGTTGCGCGCCGGTGGCCGCGGCCACGCGGCCGGCCTTCTCGAGCGCCGCGCCGCGCGTGGCTTTGTTAGCGAGGATGATCAGTGTCGGCTCGCCCGAGCGCAGCACGCGGGCGACGTGCTCGATGCGCTCGGCGCCCGGCGTGTTGCGCTTCGCCGCGACGGGCGGCGGCAGCACCGGAGCACCGGTGACCTGCTGCCACGAGGTGTCGCCGGGTAAGATCAGCGTGGCGATCTGCCCCGGATGCCCGCTCGCCGTGGCCACTGCCTGGGCGGTGTCCCAGCCGATGGTGTTCGACGATTCGGCACGCCGCACCCAATGGCTCAGCGGCCGCGCCAGGCCTTCGATATCCGATGTCAACGGCGGGTCGTACTTGAGATGCGACACCGAATGCTCGCCGACGACGTTCACCATGCCCGACGAAGCGCGTTTTGCATTGTGGATGTTCGCGAGACCATTCGCCAATCCCGGTCCGAGATGCAGCAGCGTCGAGGCCGGCTTGTCCTTCATCCGGTACCAGCCGTCGGCGGCGCCGGTCGCCACGCCCTCGAAAAGGCACAACACGCTGCGCATTTTCGGGTTGTTACCCAACGCCGCGAGGAAATGCATCTCCGAGGTGCCCGGATTGGCGAAGCAGATGTCCACGTCCTGATCGACCAGGGTCGCGACCAGACTTTCCGCGCCGTTCATCAGTAACCTGCCACTTCACGTGCGAGGCCGACCACGCCATAAGTCCGCTGCGGCGCCGACATCAAAAAGCGGTAGCCCTCGTCGATCAGGCGGCGATGGTTCTTGGCCGTGACGTGCGGATTGCCGACCACCACCTTGTGCTTGTGGCAAGTCTCGGCGATCCGGCGCATTGCATCCACGACCTCGGGGTGCTCGTACTGCCGCGCGAAACCCAACTCCTGGCTCAGATCACCCTCGCCGATCAGAATGAAACCGATGCCGGGCACGTTGGCGAGAATATCGTCGAGGTTCTCGATGGCCTGCGTGCTTTCGCACATCAGCCCGACGAGAATCTCGCCCTGCGAAGCCAGCGGCCACACGTCGGCCTTTTCGTAGTATTCCTGCATCGAGAGGCCCCAGTAGCGCGCCGCATTGGCCGGGCCGTCGCCGCGCACGCCCTTCGGCTCGTACAGCGGCGCGCTCTTCGGCCGCGCATAACGGCAGGACGCGACAGCGTTATAGGCCTGCTCGACGGTCGCCACATGCGGCCAGATCACGCCGTAAGCACCGCGGTCCAGCACCTGCTTGGCGAAGCTCTGGTTCATCTCGACGCCATTGGCCGGGATTCGCGCCAGCGGTGTCACCTTGGGGGCCACCGATCCGGACTCGGCGATCTGTTTGCGGCTGAGCATGTACTGCAGAGCGTCGCCGAGCGCGCTCACGTCGTACGGGTTGTGCTCCATTTCGAACACGATGCCGTCATACGGCGAATCGCTCATTTCGATGGCGGTCTGCTTATCGAGCTTGGCGAAAGCGGCATGCGCGGGTTTGCCCGATTCGAAGGCGCGAATGATGCTGTTCAGACGGTTGGTCGACATAGGAATCTCTCTTTCTCGCTGCGCTGCCGCTTCAGTGACGGCACACGCGGTTGGCATGTTTCGAAGCTCAGCTCAAGGCCGTGTACAGCTTCTGCGCAGTCTTGCCGAAGATCCAGGCGCGGTCTTCCTCGCCGAGGCTGGCGAGCCCTTCGTCAGCCGTCGCCAGAATGTCCTTGAGTGCGCCGGGCGAGGTCGGGAAATTCGAGCCCCACGCGAGACGCTGCGCGCCGAACGCCTCGACCACACGCGGGAAGAAAGTCTCCGCGCTGGCCTTCTCCTTCTTCACGTCGCCGAAGATGCGTGGCGTGAGCTTGAGATAAAGGTTGGGCAGGTCGGCCATCGCGAACAGACTGGCGGCGTTGGCGTAGGGCGGCCCGTCGAGCACATCGGGGCGGCCGAGGTGGTCGAGGATGATGTTCACGGTCGCGAATTTCTCGGCCAGCATGCGCACTTGAGGCAAGCCGATCGGCCCGGTCTGGATGCACATGGGCAGCTTCAATTCGGCGAGCATTTCCCACGCCTTGAAGGACTTGGGATTATCGAGTTCGCTAGGGTCGAAATCCTTGGTCGAGCCGCCGGTGAAGATGCGCAAGCCGGCTAGCCCTTGGTCGGCCCAGGCCTTGATCACTGCCGGCACGTCGTCGGCCAGCATATCCACGGAACCGACAGCGATGAGCCGATCCTTGTAGCGGTTGCAACTGTCCACCACATAGCTATTGTCGAAGCCGTAGGTCGTCGATGAATGCACGACCGCGGCCTTGGCGACGCCGGCCTCATCCATCGCGGCGATCAACGCCTCCACGGTATTGGGCCGCTCCTGCGACCAGTCCGAGCGCTTGCCGAACAGCGGCGCGGGCGGGTAGCGCTTCTCGTCGTCCGAAATGATGTGCGGATGAATATCGATGATGCTCATGGTCTCCCTCCTGTTATTCGCCTGCTTACAGGCCCTTGGCCTTGAGGTGCTTGTCGAGGCGCGGGTACACGCGGCGCGCATTGCCCTCGAAGATGGCATGCCGGTCGGTCTCGCTCAGCGCCGCGCAGGCGTCGATGTAGCGCTTGGTGTCGTCGAAATACTCGCCGGTGTCGGGGTCGCGGCCGCGCACGGCGCCGACCATTTCGGAGCCGAACAGCACGTTGCTCGTCGGCACGACCTTGGTCAGCAGTTCCACGCCCGGATGGTGATAGACGCAGGTGTCGAAGAAGATGTTGTTCAGCAGACCCTCGAGCGGCCGCTTGGCGATCTCCAGCGACATGCCACGATAGCGGCCCCAGTGGTAAGGCACCGCGCCGCCGCCATGCGGGATCACGAGACGCAGCGTCGGGAAGTCCTTGAAGAGGTCGCTCTGCAGCAACTGCATGAACACCGAGGTGTCGGCATTCAGATAATGCGCGCCGGTGCCGTGGTGACACGGGTTGCACGAAGCCGCGACGTGAATCATGGCGGGCACGTCGAGATCGCACAGCGCCTCGTAAAGCGGATACCACTCGCAGTCCGTGACCGGCTTGCCGGTCCAGTAGCCGCCGCTCGGGTCGGGATTCAGGTTGCAGCCGACGAACCCCATTTCCTCGACGCAGCGGCGCAGCTCGGCCACGGAGTTTTTCGGCGGCGCCAGCGGCGATTGCGGCAACTGGCAGACAGGTACGAAGTTGTCCGGGTAGATGTCGCAGACGCGGCGCACGAGGTTATTCGACACCTCGGCCCACTCCAGGCTCGTCCGCTCGTTGCCGAGGTGGTGGCTCATCAGGCCGGCGATCGGCGAGAACAACGTGAGGTCGCCGCCGCGCTCTTTCTGCAAACGCAACTGGCCGTTGCCGACGCCCTCGCGAATCTCGTCATCGGTCACGTGTGCTCCCGAGACGGACGGCGCATTGGCCGGGTCGTTGGCGAACTCGATCTGTTTGGCGCGCCAGTCGCGGAAAGAAGCCGGGACGGTCGTGAAGTGGCCGTGGCAATCGATAATCATGTTTCTGGTTTCCGTGCGGGATTCAGACGCGGGGATCGACGAACAGCTCGCTCATGGACATGCGCCGCGGCGTCAGGCCTTGCTTGAACGCGGTGGCTTCGAGCGCTTCGATGGTCTTGCGGTTTTCTTCGATGCCATAGGGCAGCGGGTCGTGACCGACGATCTTGCGCAACTCGAGATACTTCGCGTTCTTCTTGTCGGTGAGTTCACCCGCGTCGAGACGAGCCAGCCACTCCTGCTTGGCGCGATCGAAAGCGTCGTAAATCGACCTGGCCACCCACGGATGCTCCGCGAGCACCGAATCCTTGACGACGATCGTGCCATGCATCGGGTACACGCCGGTCCGGGCGTAGTACTCGGCTTCCAGTTCGGCCGCGTTCGGGAACAGATCGGGATAGTCGGCTTCGACTTCTTTCCAGCCGCCCGTCGGTGCGCCCGTGCGGCCAATGCCCGCGTTGGCGCCGAACCCGGCGACCAGTTCGCCCTTCTCCATCATCTCCGCGAGCGACGTGCCTTCCGGTGCGTGAATGACATTCGGCGGCAGCTTGAGCTGCGTGACGTGTTCTTCGTCATCCACCACCCAGGTCACCTTCGACGAATCGAGGCCGAATTCGTCCATCAGCACCTGACGCGTCCACGCGCCGGTCGTGACCGAATAGGCGCGCACGCCGACCTTCTTGCCTTCGAGATCCTTGGGTGTCTTGATCCCAGCATCCGGGCGCACCAGCAACCCGGCGTGATGGAAACGACGCACGACAAAAATGGGCAGCGCGACGAAAGGCGCGCCATAGGCGCGGGCAATGATGTAGGTAGTCGGCGCCAGTTCGCACACGTCGAACTCGACATCGCGAACCATGCGGCGAAACGCGCCGATTTGCGGATGGACTGTGATGAACTCGGCGTCGACGCCTTCGATAGGGATCGAACCGTCACGGATCGCAGCGGTGTGCGGGTGCTCCGCAATAGCGATCTTCAGATGTACTTTGTTGGCCAACTTCGTCTCCTTTGAACTGGACCAATTGATGAACCTGACGCCGTTCGCCGCTTGAACGTCTGGTGCGGCAAGCTGCAAGGCTGAACAGGTGATTTCGTTGACTACATGATCTTTCCCGCAGGGTTTCCCGTCTATTGAATTAAGCTGCAGGTGCCTTAACCAATTGGTAAAGCCTTCGATGCGACCGTGCGCGGCGAGGCGCCGTGGCCCGTCAGCATGCGTTGAGCCGCTTCTTCGAGGCACGAAACCATGAGTTGCGCGCTAGGCGTGAGGCCGCGATTACGATTCCACAGCACGCCCGCCGGGCGAAGCAGTCGAGGCAGACTTAACGGAAGTGTATGGAGCGGTTGCATGCTGTCGCTGGCAGGCGTGTCGGCCATCACGGCAATGAAATCGGAGATCTGCAGTTGTGCGCGCGCGACGTGGATCGACAGCGTCTCGATGTAGTTGTTGGTGAGCGGCACGTCGTGCGCCTCCAGAGCGCGCTCCAGCGGATCGCGCAGGATCGAACCCGGTGGCGGGAGTATCCATGGGTAAGGGACGAGGTCCGACCACGCGAGGGTTTTCCTGCGGGCCAGCGGGTGGTGACGGCCCGTCATCAACGTCACCGGTTCCTCCAGAAGCTCCAGCTCCTCGAAGCTTCCCAGCGTGTCGGGCGGCGGCAGGCGGCCCACCACCAGGTCGAGGTGGCCTTGCCAGAGTTCCGGCAGGAGCGAGGCCGTCGTGCCTTCGTTCACCACCACGTTGGTTCCGGGTGAGCGCTGTTTCAGCAGGCTCAGCGCCTGCGGCAACAGCACGGAGGCAGAGGCCGGCAACATGCCGATGCGAACTTTGCCTTCCGTCCCGGAGCTCAGGGCTTTCAACTCGTCGCGGGCCTGGTGCAGGATTGTCAGCATCGAGCGCGCGTGCCGAATCAGACAATCGCCGTACGGCGTGGGGACCAGACCTTGGGACGTGCGCGAGAACAACGTGAGCCCGAGTCCCCGTTCGAGTTCCGCCAGTGACTTCGACACGGCAGGGACGGTCACATGGGTGACGTCCGCCACCTGGGTGAGATTGCGGTACGTGTCGATCGTTACGAGCAGACGCATGTGCCGCGCCTTCAGGTTGATCTGCAGATACCAGTCAAGTGCTGACACGTCGTGTACCTCTGCGGTTTTGTCATCTCGTCAAGGAGCGTGCACGGATAACGGCAAGGCTATCGAACAACCCGGCGCGAGATGGGCTCTTAGCCCTTGGGCTGAAGAGCGTGCAAACTCATGCCGAGCGAAATCGAAGTGAAATAGCCCACCGTAATGAGCAACTCGGCAATCACCGCGCGGCCCAGCCCCGTCTCGTAACGGGCAAAGCTCGCGTCGTCGATCACGCCTCCTGCGAGAATGTCGCTGACAGCGTCGCAGACCAGACCCAAACGCCCGTCCCCACCTTCGGGTCGCCGTTTCTCCAGGATGGCCGTGACCACCGGCTCGGGAACCCCGGACTTCAGCGCATGCCGGCGATGGTTGGCAATGACATAAGGCGCGTTCCAGAAAACCGCGGTGGAGAGAATGGCCACTTCGCTTTCCGCTTCGCTGAGCACCGGAGAATGATCGACGTGGGTGCCGATGATTTCCATTCCCTCAGCCAGATGCGCGTTGTGCAGCCAGATATTGAACGGTGTTGGAATCCGACCACGCCCTTCGCCCAAACGCGCGATGACTTTTTTCTGCTCGTCGGTGGCCTTCTCCGCGTCGATCTGCTCGAGTCGATTGTCCATCATGCTTTCACCATCCAGTGAGAAGCGGCCGAAGCTGAAATTCAGTTCGGCACGCTTCGTGTCAATAGGAATACTGGCCATCACGTCGACGATTTACGCCTTGATTCACGTGCTCAACGCGCTCACGTGCCGCCAATAGACAGTGCCGGATATAACTGCCCCAGCAAGCTGTCCGGCCAGGGAATATGGATGATCTGGTCGAAGATCGCGTAGAGGAACGCCGTCACGCAAACAGCGAGGATCAGGCTGAGCCGCCACGACTCGCGCCCCTCGATCCGCATGTAGGCGACGATCATCAACGGCACGGTCGGGATCAAACCAATGAAGGCCATACAGGCGAGAAACGCTAGGAACCAGCCGAAAAACCGCGCGGCCCGCAGCAGCGTGACCTTGTTCGACAGTTTCTCGCCGTGGTCGCTCGAGACATCCATATGGATGCCACCCGCGCCATGCGACAGTCCTGCCTGAGCCGGAATGACGAAGACCTTATAGGCAAGGCTGACGGTTCCGGCGATCACGAGAATGCTCGCGACCACAGTCGGCCCGATTCGAGCCATCAGCAGCCATCCCTGCGAAGTCGCCAGCATGTAGATTCCAATGCCGATGAAGAACACGTAGACGAGATCTTCGGGCTTTAGTGCGATCTTTCCGCTCGGGCGCAAGTGTGCGAGGCCGCCGCCGCGCACCAGCTTGAAGAGCGGTTTGAAGAAGACCAGCGCCGCGAGGATGAGCAGAACCATCACCACCGGCCGCGTCACCCAATCCGTTCCATAGCGTACGAAGGAAATCGACATGTACCGTTCCATCAGCACGCCGAGCACGAGGCCGAGGATCAGCGGCGGACGCGCCCATCTCAACCGCTTCATGGTCCAGCCGATCAACCCCGCAATGAGCAGCACGAACAGGTCGCCCCAGCTACGCGAACCCTGGAACGCGCCGACGTAGATGATCGGCATGATGACCGGCAGGATCAGCGTGTAGCGCAGCGTCGAGATCCTGGCGAATTGCCCGCTGAGCAGGAAGCACAGGCCGGCTCCAAAGATATTCGCCAGCGCGATGGACCAGACCATGGAATAGGTCAGGTCGAGATGCTTGGTGAGCATGTCGGGCCCGGGGATAAACCCGTGCACCATCATCGCGCCGAGCAGGATGGCTTGCGCCGCGCCGCCCGGTACGCCGAAAGACAGCATGGGCACGAGGCTGCCGCCCTCTCTCGCGTTATTGGCTGCTTCAGGGGCGATGACGCCGCGCACGTCGCCCGTGGTGAAGGTCTGCTTCGCCCCTTTCGAGGTCTGCAACGCGTGCCCGTAGGCGATCCAGTCCGTCACCGCCCCGGTAATGCCCGGAACCGCGCCGAGGACCGAACCGAGCGTGCCGCAACGAAGTACGAGGAACCAGTTGCGCAGCGTATCGACCACCCCCTGGCGCATCCCTTCACGCGAACTGAACTGCACATTTTCGGCGATTGCCGTGCGTCTGATGGCGAGTTCACACAATTCGGGCAACGCGAATATGCCGAGGATGATCGGCACCAACGGGATACCGTCCTGCAGGTAAAGGAGATCTCCTGTCCAGCGCATCTGGCCTGTTGCGACATTGGTGCCGACCATGCCAACCAGGATACCGAAGCATGCGGCCACCACGCCTCTCAATGGCGCGTTGCCCGAGAGTGCCGAGACCATCGAAACGCCGAAGATCGTGAGCCCCAGCATTTCCGGCGTGCCGATAGAGAGGACGAAAGGCCGGACCAGAGGCAGCGAGAATGCGAGGATGACCGCCCCGATCAACCCACCGAGCAGGGACGAGGTGTAGCACGCACTCAACGCGCGCGCGGCTTCCCCGCGCTTGGTCATAGGCAAACCGTCGAGCACCGTGGCCTGCGAAGCCGCGTGACCCGGAACGCCGAAGAGTACCGCCGGTATCACGTCCGAAGTGGTAATCACAGAAGCCATGCCGAGCAACATCGCGAAGGCCGCGTACGGATCCATCGTGTAGGTGAACGGCACGAGGAGTGCGAAGCCCGTCAGTCCGCCGATGCCGGGCAACAGCCCAATCGCCAGTCCGACCACCACGCCGAAGACAAGAAAGATGAGGCGGTTGAACTGCAAGAGCGCCGTCAGCGCATGGCCTGCCGCCAACAGCGTCGCGTCGTTGTAAAAATGCATGCGTCATCCTGATGAGAGAGCAGGCTCAGTCGGCTCACGCGGTGAGCCAGGAGGGGTCGAAGATTTCAGCGCTGAATCGATTGAAAACGCAGTGCTCACTCTTCGGCGTCGCGTCAGGATCAGTCCGCAAGCGCAGGGTAGAGAACTTTCGCCGTACGGCCCCAGACCCATGCGCGCTCCTCCTCGTCGAGACTTGCGAAACAGGCGTGCCCCTGATCGATCAGCTTCTTCAACGGCCCTGCCGAGGCCGGATAGTTCGAGCCGAAGGCCAGATGATCCGCCCCGAACACCTTCACCAGATGCGGGAAAAACGCGTCCGCTCCGCCCGGTGCCGCCTGCGCAAGATCAAAGGTGCGCGGGGTGATCTTCAGATAGACGTTGTCATACTTCGCCAGCTCGAACAGCGCCGCGCAATTTGCATACGGCGGCCCCTCGGACAGATCGGGTCTCGCGCAATGATCGAGGGCGATCTTCACGGAAGGAAAGCGTTCGGCCAGTTCAGCCACCATCGACAAACCGTCCGGCGTCGTCTGCACGACCATCGTCATGCCGATTTCAGCGCAGCGTGCCCAGATCGGAAAGGTCGCCGGATTGAGCAGCCAGCTGCCGTCGCTCTGGTGAGTGGCGCCGCCGGTGAAAAGCCGGATTCCGCCCATGCCATGCTTCAACCAGTAATCGAAAGTCTCCAATGCGTCGGGGGCCAGCAGGTCGAAGGAATAGACACCCGTGAAGCGCTTCGGATACTGCGCCACACTGTCAGCCACGTAGGCGTTATTGTGACCGTAAGTAGTCGAGGAATGCACGATCGCGGCTTTCGCCACGCCGGCTTCATCCATCTCGGCGATCATCTGTTCGAATGTGACCGGACGCGTGGCGGACCAGTTCGAGCGATGCCCATGCTGAGGCGCGATCGGGTAGCGGACCGTATCCGTCGAGATGATGTGCGGATGGATGTCGATGATTTCGGGTGTCATGTGATTGGACCTCCTGATGGTTTGCTGTCAGTCACCCTGGCGAGGTTCATGACAATCTCATTGCCGGGTTGGAGCCGGCCAGGACCGCTCGATAAGCGGAACGGGCAGCCGCACTCGCCGGCCGCATTCAATGTGAACTGAAGATAAGCTTGCGTGCGCTTTCGAGTTGCGATTCGGGCGTGGCGTACAGCTTGCTGACGATCTGTTCCACGGCGCTTCCATCGATCGCATCGACTGGAAAGCCTGAATGCTTCATTGCCTCGATGAACTCGGGATCCGCGATCGTCTTTGAAAAAGCTTCGCGAAGCGCATTCAGACGATCCGCAGGCACGTCTTTCGGCACGGCGATCGGCCGCCCCGCCTGAAAGGGCAGCAGGAACAGGTTGAAGAGCGCTTTGTCGTCTGGTTTGGTGATGTAGGTACTCAGATTCGGGACATCCGGAAACTCCGGCGGGCTTGTCCAACCTAGATGCAGCAGCACCTTCATCTTCCCGTCAGCGAGCATCCGCACGGGTTCGCCTTGCTGAAGTCCGTCGATGGTCGAGGCCCAGCCGTCAACTTCGCCGCGCTGCATTGCCAGATAAACTTCGCCGCGGCCCGTATAGCCAGGCACGATGCTCATCCTCGCGCCGATGTACTCATCGAGTAAAGCCGGCAACGTTCTGTCTTCATTGGCGTAGCCGGTCGCGCCGATATACATTTTCTTCGTGGTGAGATCGCTCGCCGTCGTCACACCGGATCGGGTCATGGCAACCAGACAATATTCGACCTTGTTCAGACTGCCGAGCCACCTGACTTGCCGCGGATCGAAGCGGTTTTGCCTCGGATCGAGTAGCGGGATATAAAGATTATTGCGTTGCAGGAAGCCGATCACGGTACCGTCATGAGGCTGTCTGGACTGGAGCGAAGCCGCCGCCACCATCCCGCCGGCGCCGACTACGTTCATCACTATCGCCTGCGGATGCCCGGGGATGTACTTGACGAAAAAGCGCGAGAACTGCCGAGCAATGATGTCGGTCGGCGTGCCCGCGTCAGCGCTGACAACCAGAGTCAGCGCTTTGCCGTGATAGAACTTTTCGACAGACGGATCAGGAATTGGCCCGGCAAATGCCGTTGCGGCAAAACTCAACAGCGCCGCGCAAGCGCATATGGCGGTCCTGTAGTTCATAGTCGTCCCTGTCTCCTTGTATTGATCCGCGATCCGCCATCGTGACGCACCGGAGATAGCCTCCGTGGCCCGGATGGATCGCGCTGCCGCCCGCTTATCACTGGACGCAATCAGATTTTGCCAGCGCGTCAAACTGGGTCAATTGAGAAAAACCGCCCAGGGTTTGAGTAAACGGTTAAGGCTCGCGCACGGGCACCGCGCGCGAAGGGAGAGCCCGCTGCTGAGGACTAGTCTTGTCGAAGGATACGGTGGCTGCGCCCCTGCCCCTTCAGTTCGAGAAGCTTGGCGGCCTCTTCGAGGCAAGCAACCATGAGTTGCGCACTGGGCGTCAGCCCGCGGTTGCGATTCCACAGCACGCCCGCCGGGCGCAGCAATCGCGGCAGGCTCAACGGAAGCGTATGAAGCGGCTGCGTGGTCTCGTTGGCGGACGTGTCGGCCATCACGGCAATGCAGTCCGAGACTTGCAAATGCGCGCGCACGACGTGGATGGAGAGTGTTTCGATGTAATTGTTGGTAAGCGGCACATCGTGCGCTTCGAGAGCCCGCTCCAGGGGATCGCGCAGAATCGAACCGGGCGGCGGCAGGATCCACGGATAAGGGTGAAGATCCGACCACGCCAGGGTTTTCCTTCGCGCCAACGGATGTTGACGCCCGGTTACCAGCGTCACGGGCTCTTCGAGAAGCTCCTTTTCCTCGAAGCTGCCTAGCGTGTCGGGCGCCGGCAGGCGGCCCACCACCAGGTCGAGCTGGCCTTGCCAGAGTTCAGGCAACAGCGAGGCTGTGGTGCCCTCGTTCACCACCACGTTGGTGCCAGGCGAACGCTGCTTCAGCAGGCTCAGCGCCTGCGGCAGCAGCACGGAGGCGGAGGCCGGCAACATGCCAATGTGAATCTTGCCTTCGGTCCCGGAACTGAGCGCCTTCAACTCGTCGCGGGCCTGATGCAGTATCGCCAATATCGAGCGCGCGTGCCGGATCAGGCAGTCGCCGTATGGCGTGGGCACCAAGCCTTGTGTGGTGCGTGAAAACAGCGCGAATCCGAGTCCCCGCTCGAGTTCGGCCAGTGACTTGGACACGGCGGGCACGGTCACATGCGTGACTTCGGCGACCTGGCTCAGATTGCGATACGTGTCGATCGTCACGAGCAGGCGCAGCTGCCGCGCCTTCAGGTTGAGCTGCAGGTACCAGTCAAGCTCCGACACGTCACATACCTCTCTTCGGGGTTTTACCAATCCGTTAAGTCTACGGCAATTTTACTCAATCGACTGAAGGGGCAACCCGCAGGCACACTCCGAATGCGCGCGTCGAAGCCGTTCGTCGCCGCACGCCTATAACTCGCTGGTTCAACCAGCGCACGGAGACAGCCGATGCCCCCCACCTTCGACCGCCGCCGCTTCCTGCGCGGCGCCGGCCTGCTCGGGCTGAGCGTTGCCACGAGCGGAATTGCCGCGCCGTTTATTGCGCGGGCCGCCACCACTCGGATTCGGATCGTCAGCAATCCGGGGCTGGAGAACGCCACGCTGAACGCGCTCATGGACGAGCAAGGCTATTTCAGGCAATTCGGCGTCGATGCGGCGATTGTCGAGGTGCCCGGTGTGACCGGCCCCTTCGATGCCATTTCCACTGGAGCCGCGGACCTCTGCATGGTATCCGGCTACAACATGGTGTTATCCCGCATCGCGCAAGGCGCGAGCGTCAAGATCGTCGGCGCCGGTATGAAAAAGTGTGCGCTGACAGTTTTTGCAAGGCCCGCTGCGATAACGACGCTCACCGATCTGAAGGGCAAGACAGTCGCGGTCGGCCCGCGCCTGGGTTTGCTTCACACACTGATGCTGCAACTCATGAAAGAAAAAGGCATCGACGCTTCGCAGGTGAATTTCGTCGACAGAGGCAGCAACGATCAGTGCCATGAGGCGGTTGTCAATGGCGAGGCGCACGCGTGCTGCTCGAGCATCTCGCATCTGAACGACAAAGACGGACTGGTCGTGATCAGCGAGGCCAACATGTGGCAGGCACTGCCCAGATGCATCTTCCAGACTGCTTATGCATCCAATGCCGCGATCAGTGACAAGCACGAAGGCATGGTCGCGGTGATGGCCGCCTATGGCGCGCTCTATGAGTACCTGATGTCGCCGGGCGCTCATGACGCCTTCTTCGAAGCGCGCAGGCGCGCCCACAAGCATTTCGACGCGGCGTCGGCCCAGGCCACCTGGGATTTCAATCAGATGCAAAGGCCCTACTCCAGAGACCTGACGCTTAACGGTAGCGACATCGGCTATCTGCAAGATATGTTCATTGGTCTTGGCAGCCTGAAGCAGAAGCAACCGTTCGCCGCGGTGGCCGACATGTCGGCGGCGAGTGCAGCGGCGAAGCTGAGTGCCTGAATGCGCCACAAAATCAGAACGTATGCCTGATACCCGCGATGATGGAGATCTGCGAGCCGCCGGCCGGCGGCGTCGGGACAGGCGTGATGGTGGTCGCCGAGAGAGCGAGATTGCCGTCGTTATGAATGTGCTCGCCCGTCAGATAAAGGAACGTCCGCTTGGACAGCAGATATTCTCCGCGCAACACGAGCACCAGCGCTTTATTAGGCGAATGGTCGTATTTGAGGTCCGCCACCATGCCGTCGACATAGAAGTACGGCGTCACCGGCACAGTGCCCGTCACCCAGAACAGATTGCTTTTTGGCGTCTTGAGGCCTTCGTCATCGCGCCGGATCCAACCTACGCCGAACTTGGCCTGACTGATCTTGAAGTACCCGCCCAATGTAAACCGGCTGTCCGTGAGCTTGGGTGACGTGAGGCCGCCGAATGTCCCTGACGTGCCGCCATAGTTTCGCTCGTAGGAACTGGCGAGGCCCCAGGTGTGTCCTTCATATTTGGCCATCATGGAGTATTCCCGGCACTGGTTCGAAGGTGACGCTACGCCCGGGCAATTAGCGGCAGCAGCGGTCGCCGGGTCACCGTTGACGGCATCGCGGCCGAAACTGTAGTTCACGCCGGCTTCGAAGTTGCCGAGGAAATAACGGTAGCTGACGGAACTATCAGCCCGCGCATTGGCAATTCCGTTATCGAGCGTGGTGAGGCCCTGGGCGCCGGTTCCGAATGGGTTGATGAAGGAAACCGCATAAAACCGCATGGTGTATTGGCGGCCGAACGTCAAACGGCCGTATTTTCCATCGAGGCCGACATAGGATTGCCGGCCGAACAGGCGACCGCCTTGCCTCGACGTGCCGTTGCCAGGCATAAAGCCGCCTTGCAAGTCAAAGATGGCCTCCACGCCTCCGCCGAGATTTTCGCTGCCGCGAATGCCGAAGTAAGACGTTGCGGTACCGTCTCCTGTGCGATACGCATTGGTCGTAGCATTTTTACCCTTGGCTACGTTGTTGACGTACTCCACGCCTTGATCGATCAAGCCGTATAGCGTGACCGTGCTTGCCTTGGTGGGCGCCACGCCTTCGTCTTCAATCTGCGCCCATGCCGGCGCGGCGCTCATCAATGCGGCACACGCACATAATGCGGTCTTGTAATTCATGGTCTTCACTGTCTCCTGTCGTGCTTCACGAATTGCTCTGGTAGCGAGCCCAGACGGTCACCGCCCGGTGTGAACCACGTTTTTCGTTTGTTTGTAACGCAGTGAAATTTTGACAGCACGCCGCCGCTGGTCCATTGAATAAAACCGCGTTCGGCTTGAGCGAACGGTTAAGGTTTGTCCAGCGCACTGTGTTTGTTGATCTGGAATGTCGACGCAGACTCTGCGCGACAGGCTCTAGGCCGAGGAGATGGGTATCTGACTAGCGCGGCGACAAAGGCCGCTAAGCGACATGCTTCGACCCACGCACACTGCGTCAATCAATAAATCGAGGAGGCAGCCACGCGCATGCCGGCCCTTCGCTAAATCCGTTCACCTGGCTCGCCTCACCGCACAAACGCCAAACTAACCGGCGTTGCCATCTGCACCGACCGCCCCGTATCCGCCACTTCGCCCGAAACCGGATCGATGCTGAACACATTTACCTTGCCGCTGCGTTGATTGGCGACCAGCAACCATTTCCCCGACGGATGAATCGCAAGTGCCCAAGGCTTTTCACCTCCCGAGGGAACGCGCTGAACGAGAGCAAGCCGACCCGAATCCGGACTCACGCGATATACCACGAGAGCATTCTCCGCACGGTTTTCGACGTACGCGAACCGGCCGTCACGACTAAGCGCGATCTCGGCACCGCTCTTCACACCCTGAAGTCCCGGACTGGTTATCGACACCGTTTGCACAGTCGTCAAACGCCCTTGCGACGCGTCCCAACGCAAGACCAAGACGTCCGCGCTCAATTCGGTCAGCAGATAGACGAATTGTCCATCCGCACCAAACGCAAGATGCCGTGGACCGCTGCCCGGCGGCGCAACGAAAGCGTGCGACACCGCGGCATCATCCGGTGACAACGCGTGGGTGGCGCGGTCGAATGGATAGACGAAGACGCGGTCCGCGCCCAGGTCTGGCACCAATGCGTATTTTCCCGAAGAGTCCACCACGGCGCTGTGCGCATGCGCGCCAGCTTGACGCCGGTTCGGTCCGGAGCCGGTTTCCTTGACCGTCGACCCAAGCGCGCCCAGGCTGCCGTCCTGATTCACCGCGATGGTCGATACCGAGCCGCCGCCGTAGTTGGCGGCGAAGAGCGTCATGGAAGGAATGTCCAGATACAGATTGGTGGTTCCGCTGCCTTGCGTCGCCACTTCGTCGATGCGTGTGAGCGCGCCGTTGTTGCGATTCACCGCAAAGGCGGTGACGCTGCCCTCGCGGGCGTTGTCGTCGTCCACGGAATAGAGGACCGGGAGTTCGGGATGCGCGGCCACCCAGGTGGCATTCAGGCCTTGCGCGACCTGGCCGATCATCGTCAGTTTGCCCGTGGCGGGTTCGAAGCGCAGCGCCTGAATCTGGCGCTCCTGCGTGCCCACATACACCAGGTCCGTATGGTCCTGATTCGAAGACGCCACCGTGGTACCGCTCGTTGTACTACTGCACGCCCCGACCAGCGCGCACGCCGACATCGTCGCGGCCAATGCCGCGATCACGCCATAGCGTCTCAATCTGCTTCTCTGCCAGAGCTGAGTCATTGTCGATTGATTGAAGACCTGCGAGCGCGCCAACGCCCCGGTCTGTCTCCATGTTATAGATGTGCCGCGCGTGGGCGGCCTTGTGCTCTTCCCCGTCACACCCAAACATCACGCACCATCGAACGTGTTGGACAGGTACATCAAGCGTAGTCGATTCGCCACCGCCGGTCCCTGCACAAAAATCCTGTTCGCTGGGACTTTTTTTCCAAGCGCTCTCACAGTCACGCTACGCGCGCCGGAACCGTCGGCCTTCTGGCAAGGCAACCTGGATACGAGGCGATCGGGACGAATGGGCGCGATGACGAACCGCACCGGCAGCTACGAACCGGACTTGCGTTGCGGCGGTTGCTGTCGCGCCGCGACGCGAAACTGGCTCGGTGCCTGGCCCACCTCACGGCGGAAAAAGCGCGTGAAATAAGCCGCGTCTGTGAAGCCGAGCCCGAAAGCGATCTGCTCCACCGACATGTCGCCGAAAATAAGATTGCGCTTGGCCTCGGTAATGATCCGTGCGTGAATCATCTTGGTGGGACTCTGCTCCGAGGCCGATGCACACGCCGCGCGCAACTGCACCAGAGACACCGCCATCATCGACGCGTAATCCTGCAATGGCAGGTTCTCGCGGAAATGCTCGTCGATCAGCTTGCGGAACCGGTCCACCTGGCGGACATCGTTACGCGAAGCGCTTTCGTTCACACCCTGGTCGAAGCGGGTTTCCCGCACCAGCGTCAGGAGGATGGTCGTCAAAAGAGCTTCCGTGGCGACCACGTGGCCCACCGCGTCGGACTCGACTTCCTGCTTGAGGCTCTTGATCAGCTTATGGAATTCGACGCCCCCTTCCGTCGAATAAACGAGAGGGATCACACGCGGCGACGCCCACAGCGAGATGAACTCGCGCAACTTCGCGTTGACCTGCGCGAGATAGGAGACCTCGATCGTCACGACCCAGCGGTCGGCGTCGAGTTCGTAATCGAGGCCATGTACGCATTCGGTGGGCAATAGCAGCGCGCACGGTCCTTCGAACGGCACACTGCTGCCTTCCAGATTCATCATGCCGCGCCCGTTGCGAACGAAGATCACCTGGCCGTAGGTGGGATGCGCATGTGGCTCGGTGCGCCAGCGACCGCGGTCGGTTACGTGCCCGACGTGTACGAACCAGTTGTCGGATTCAGGGTGGTCTCCGTACAGACGAACCTTGGGAACGCTGGTCAGCTTTGCTTTCCCAACCGATTTCGCCTGATGCCTGGCAGCGGCACTGTGTGTCATTGTCGTCTCCTCGCGGCTGCATCGAATCCGTGCGGCCGCTGCGTCACGGTGATGCGCTCCTCACACGCATCATCTTAACGTTGCCGATGAGTCGCGGAAACAGCCAAAATTTTCCGTACATTTCCTCGACCGGTGAAGTGCGACATCCAGGCGGCAGGGCGTGTTCGTGCCGACGCCAATGCCGGCGGGGCATGCAAGCGGTGAACACGCTGACGATCGCACGGCGCTCATCAGCACGCGGGGCCGCCGCAATACCGGTATACCCTGTGCCGTTGCGCGCAAATTGCCTACATTTCTCTCAACGAAAAA
This sequence comes from Paraburkholderia phytofirmans, assembly GCF_046028095.1. Taxonomy (GTDB): domain Bacteria; phylum Pseudomonadota; class Gammaproteobacteria; order Burkholderiales; family Burkholderiaceae; genus Paraburkholderia; species Paraburkholderia phytofirmans_A. Next base: position 9,819 of record NZ_JAQQDJ010000023.1, on the reverse strand, counting down.
TGCCAGCGAATCTACTTTTTGTGTAGAGGCATACCGCCTGGCATCCCATACCATCTTCACGACCGCAATAAGAAATCTGCATTGGATCGCCCGGTGCAGCACAGCAGACATTGCGGTCGATTCAAGAGTCGAATAACGACCGCGCACGCCATCAGCATAAAGCCAATCTGGACGCAGACATGCACACCACCTTGATCGGGCGCATCGCGCCGGGCCAGGTCGCGTCCTGGCCCGTTCCTGCATGAGTGCGCGGCCGAGTCTTTTGACTATCACGCCCCCGATCATTTCATTTCGCTATTCGTCACGCGGGGAATGAAACAGCAACGGGCAAACAAAAAAATCATATGGACGGAGACATGAGAAAAGTATCGGTAGCATTGTGCAAGCCGCTGCTCGGCGCGGCCCTCTTCTGCTGTTTGAGCGAAACGAGTCACGCCGAGGTGTACACGGCACCGAGTGAATCGGCGCCGACGACGGGACAGCAATTGCAGCCCTCACCCTCGCAGTCGAACCAGACGGTTCCTTCGAATCGCACTGCGCCGCTCACCGCGCCGGATCTGAAGTCGGCGGAACAGATCGGCGCGCCGCCGGTGTCGTGGAACGACACGTATATCGGCTATCGCTACGGCCAGAATTTCCGCTACCCCGGCGTGCCCGACAAGGTGACGCAAAACATCGGCTCCCTCACGACGATCGGCGGCTTCCGGTTCGGCAGCTATGCATTCAACGTCGACTATCTCGTCTCGAACTCCGCCAATCCGGAGGCGGGCGGTCCCTCCTCGGGCGGCGCGCAGGAAGTGTATAGCGTGGGCCGTGTCGAGTTGAGCGCCGGCAAGATTCTCGGACGCCAGGTGGGCCTCGGCATCATCCGTGACGTCGGCCTGACCGGCGGCTTTGAATTCGGCACCAAGAACGACGCCTACGCCGAGCGAGCGCGCATGTTCGTGCTGGGCCCGACCATCGAATTCGCCCTGCCGCGCGGCTTCCTGAACCTGACCGCGGGGCTGCGCACCGAAAGCAACCACAACGGCATCATGGGCGTGGACGTGCACTTCAACACCGCGTGGCACATCGAAAGCTCGTGGCTATTTCCGTTCCGCGTGGGGCCGGTGCCGATGGTGGTGCGCGGTTTCGCGAGCCTGACCGGTCCCAAGGGCAAGGACGGTTTCGGCGTTCAAACGACCACGGAATTCCTGACGCGCGTTTCGCTGCTCGCTGACCTGGGTTCGTTCATCAATCATCCGCGCGCGGTGTATGCGGGAGTCGGATACGAATACTGGCATCACATGTACGGCACGCCGGCCAGCGAAACTGTGAGCACGAACACTTCAGTACCCATGCTGATGGCCGAAATTCACTTTTGATCGCTAGCCGTAGCGAATGCAACAATACGCGACCCGTGGAGCGGGTTGCGTATTTCCCTCTGGAAATCGAATCAATCCCGGTATCAATAGAACAGCACCACCGCAGGCGAAACAACCAGGCCAAGGAAAAGCCCCGCCGGCTGAAAACCGGCGGGGCCAAAGTCCAGCAACAACGTCTTTATTGCGCCGCTGGCACATACAACGGCATAGCTTCCTCCCACAGCGTATCCGTGACAGCATGCGGGTCGCTTCCATCAGCATTCATCACCCAGTTCTGTCCATCGGGCTGGAAGCTGTTGTCGTAGAGCGCCAGTTCATCGCGGAATCCGTACGTCCCCGAGCTATAGCCAATCTGTCCGTCGTAAGTCCACACAGCGTGCCCCTGGTTGGAGCCGTCCGAGGTCAATCTCGTCAGCCCGGTTCCATCAGGCTTGATCGTGAACACGTCGTAGTTGAACCTGTTCGGATCGGCGGGATCCACAATCTTCCGCGTGAACACGATCTTTGTCCCGTCCGGCGACCAGCTGGGCAGGTTGTCAGGCTCCGTGGTCAACGTCGTCGTCTGACGCGTATCCAGATCCAGAATCCGCAGACCCTGCACCGTTTGACTCCACACGCGATAAACCAGCTTCCTGCCATCCGGTGAATAGCTCGGATACCCCGCATTTATCGAGCCGTCCGTCAGCACTTCGGGATGACCATTCATACTGCCGTCCGCCTTGATCCGCACAATCCGGCCTTCACCCGCACCGCGCGTGAAGAACCAGTCGCCCACGCCGAACGCCACCCATTCACGATCCGGCGACCACGTCGGTTGAAACGCACCGGCCAGCCCCTGCTTGATCTTGACCGGGTCCAGGCCGCTCGTTGCCGGGTCGTAAATGCGTGTGTAGCCCGTGAAATCCGGGTTAATGATCGCGATCGACGAATTGACCGCCTTCTCCGTGTACACGAGCTTCTTGCGATCTGGCGAAAGCTGCGGGAACACATCGATATAGGTGTATTTCCAGTCGGGATCGAAGCTGAACAGCGGTGTGCCGTTCGTATGCGCCGGACGCATGGTGATCTTCTCGTACACCATCTTGCTGCCGTCCGTCGAATAACGCGGCGAGCGAATGCCGGAGTTCGCCGTCGAACGGAATGCGCCGGCCGTCGAGTAGATCCCTTCCGTCTCGCCACCCTTCACGTGATACGCCACGGTGGTGTCGTTCAGATACTGCGGGAACACCTTGAAACCGGGCGTCGACGTCCACGTCTTGCGTTCGAGATCCGACAGGTCCACCGAGACGATCTGCGAGCTCACCTTGTTGATCAACTCGGGCCGATGCGCACCCCATGTCGATTCCACCGGCGTCTCATAGCACACCACATGTTTGCCGTCCGGCGCCCATGACGGCGACCCTTCGTCGAATCCCGGCTTGCTGGCGATCTTCTTCCAGCCGGAGCCGTCCGGCTTGATCAGGTAGATGCTGCTTTCCTGCGTGCGCTCCCAACCCACCGGCAAATTGTGACCGCGCCAGTCCGAACCGATATCGGAGGAAATCGCCAGCCACTTGCCATCGGGCGACCATGACGGACGGAAATAGCTGTGCGGTTTGCTCGGATCGAATTTCAACGCGCCCGTGACGTTTTTTAGCGCACCCGTCTGGATGTTCAGCGTCCAGACGTTGGTCGTGCCAAAGTCGTGTTCGCCGCGGCGCGATGAAACGAAAGCGATAAGGTCGGGATTGGTCGGCGAAATCACGGCGGCGTCATCGACCGCGATGTGATTGGTCAGTTGTTGCAGACCGGTGCCGTCCACTTTCACGCGATACAGGTTCGACTCGCCCAAACCGTCGCGCTCCGATGTGAAGACAATCCACTGGCCATCCTTGGAGAACGACGCGTGATAGTCGAAACCCGGTGTCGACAGCAACTTGTGCTCGTCCGAACCGTCCGCATTCGCGACATACAGTTCGGACGTCACCGGACCCACGCGGTTCAGCAGCATCGTACCGCTCGAACCGGGTGTCGCGGCCCCTGCCCCCGTGGCAATCAGAACCCACGCGCTGCCAATCGCCGTATTGGCCAGGAGCTGCTTCAATGATGGTGAGAAATGCACAGGGTATTGCCTCCATTAATTATGCGCGGGTGAACGGGACAATCCGTTCACCCGCTTTATGCGCCGCCTTTATCGTGTTGATGGCCGACCGCTTGTTCACTTTGTAAAACGCCGCGATCAGGCGTGTGTCGCTCATGATCTTTCTCTCTCATCGATCGAGACGATTATCGGCGACGCGAAGCCGGCTCAGTCTTCCGCTTTCCAGTACATGAAGCCCATCCCCTCGCCGGTGCCGGCGGGAGTGCGCCAGCACGGCACGTAGTCCACCAGCGTCATTTCGGCGCCGGTTTCCTGCACCGCTTTCATCACGCTGACGTAGAGTTTGATTTCGGACGTGCCCGACTGATACGAACGATCGTCTACTGCGGCAAGGCCTTCGTAGTCGTAGTCGGCGAGCATCTGCATGATGCTGTGGTCGAATTCCTCGTCGTTCACGAAGTGCGACAGACCGCCCGAGGCGAAGATGCCTACCCGCACGTCGTCGGGCCATGCGTTCAGTGCATCGCGCAGCACGCGGCCGAACTCGATACAACGCGCCATGGACGGTTGCGTCGGCGGATAGAAGCAGTTCATGATGACCGGCACATGCGGCGGCGGGTTGTCGCCCATGATCTGGTGGTACACGAAGCTATATGCGTGCGGCACCACGGGATACGCCGGCAACGGCTTCATCCACACGTTGTCAGGCCACGCGAACAGATCGGTCAGATCGAAGTTCTCGCGCTGGAAGTGCTCGATCAGATACGTAGCCAACTTCGGATGGCACTCGTGCGTGACGTGATGATCCGGCGCGTACACCGAACGTTGCGGCGGACCGTTGTGCACTTTTTCGCCCGTGTAGATCGCGATGGACGGCGAGAAATCGGTGAAGATTTCCTTCTGGTCCTTGCCGAGAATGATCGCGACGTCGACCTTCGCCGCGCGATACGCTTCGGCCATCCTGTCGAGCGCGGCGCGGCAGCGTGCGGCGCGAGCGGTGCGTTCCTCGATCGTGAGGAATTTCTCGAACGCGGCTTCGCGATGCGCTTCCAGCTCGGGGTACGTCCAGGTCCGATTGCGGTACCACAACTCCGGATTGTTACGGTCGCGCTCACCGTTCTTCAGCCAGTCTTCCGGTGCTTGACCCAGCATGCCGCTGTGCGGCACAGCCATGCCGAATACGATCTTCGCCATTTACGAGTTCTCAGTGAATTAATGTGTTCGACGAGGCCGTCGATCCCTGTGTTGCGGCCCCGCCATCATGTCTAGGCTTCTTGCAGCGAACCGTGTATGTCGTTCACTTTTGGCGCCCATTCGGGACGAAACAGGAACATCGTGGTCAATGCGCCGATCACCAGGAAGACGAGGATCACGAGCATCGGCAAGTTGTAATTGCCGCTGATATGCAGCAGCCAACCTGACAGACTCGCTGCCACGCCGCCCGCCAGACTCGTCGCCACCTGCTGCACGCCGGTGACGAGCCCGATAGCCTGCCTGGGAATCAGCGTCAGACGCGACAGCACGAGGTTGTTCGCGGTGGTGAGGCCAAGCAGCGAAAGCGACAACACGTTCCAGAACAGCGCCATTTCAAGCGTGTGGGCATACGCGCCGAGCAGCACCGTGCAACCGCCCACGAACCCCGCGATCGTGAAAATCTTGCGCACCAGGATGGCATTGCCGCCCCGCGCGATGATCCGATCTGCTGCCCATCCCGCCAGCGCCGCGACGATCGCGATTCCGGCAAAACTGAAGAACGTGTACAGACCCGAACGCGTGATCGATAGACCCCGTTGCTCCACCAGGTAAGCGGGCATCCACGTCATGCAGAAGAACGTGAAGTAGCCATAGCAGAAGTTGGTGATCATGCCGCCCCATACGACCGGACTCGCCAGGATGCTGCCGAGCGTCACCGTGCGGGCGCTGCGGTTGGCGATGCCGAGTTGCGCTTTCGTCGGCAAGTCGTTGCGCACCAGCAGCAACCACGGTGCAAGCCAGACGAGTCCGACCAGACCCGTCGCGATGAACATCACCTGCCACGAATAGTTGACGATGAACCATGCGCCGACCGGCGCGCCCAGCGCGGGTCCGAACTTGTTGCCCATCGCCAGGATGCCGACCGCAAGGCCGTTGCGGCTTTCGTCGAAGTTGTTGCGGATCCAGCGATAGCTCGCCGGAATCACGATCGCTTCCGCCATGCCGATGATCAGACGCATCGCCACCAGGCTCGCAAGCGCCGTCACAGCACCCATCAACGCTGTGGCGAGACACCACAGCGCGAAGCTGATCGCATACGGCCATTTCACGCCATAGCGGTCCGCCACCCAGCCCATCGGCACCTGAAACAATCCATACGACCAGAAGAAGGCCGCGTTGATCCAGCCGCGATCCACGCTGGTCAGCGCGAAATGCCGAACAAAGCCTGGGTCCGCCAGCGTCGACGAAATGCTGGTGCGATCGACAAATGAGATCAACACACCAACCGCAAGGAGCGCGAGCACCGCCCAGCGGCTCGCGATTCCGGCGCCTGCAGGTTTGTTTGTCTCCATCTGTTTGTTTCTCTTTAGTTGAGTTGAATTCCGCGATGCAACCTCAGGCCAGAACCGGATACAGAATCTGCGCGGCTGCGCTGCTCTTATTTGCCGAGTGCCTGCCGCGTGCAACATCCTCTCCTGTTTATGGCCGTCGCCGGCGACCGGGTCACGACCCTGGCGCCGGCGGCTTGTCTCGATGGGTCAAGAATATGGGAGGATGGGACGCGCGTCCCTACACAAAACTCAGATTCAATGGCACTTTTTTGGCGACCGTCCACGTTAGATCGAAATACCCGGGCGCCACGTCTGGACAACGCCGGGCCGGCGCCTCTGCCGTGGCCTCAGAACTTGTGCACCAGGCCGACACCGATGCCACGCGTGTCAGTACCGGGAGTGACTGGAAGACCCGAATACGCGGTGCCGGAGAGCGTGTATTTGGCCTGATTTCTATTCTGAATAAAACCGGCGGCCGTATAGAGTTCGGTCGACTTGGACAGAGCGTATTCGTAAAGCAGGCCCAACTGCTGCGCATTGTTGCTCGCTCCGGTACGGTCGTGCACGTAGCCGTACATCAGCGAAACGAGGGCAAATGGCGATAACTGATACGAGTCTGAGATCTGGTAGACATCGTGCTGCATGTATTTCGGCGTATTAGTCAGGTTTTCCGTGTGATAGGCGAGCCAGATGCGGTTGGCCCCGATCGCATACGAAGCACCCGCATTGAACACGCTAAATACCGCACCAGAACCCGCCGCGGCACCGCCCGTCAGCGCATAGCTGCCACCCGCTCCAACGCCTGGTTCGTCTCCTCGTTCGTAGCCGGCCGCCACATTCAACGGGCCGTTGATGTACTGAAAGACAACGTTGTAAAACCCTATTCCATTACCCGAGCCGGTCGCCGAGTCGCGCAATGCCACCATGAATTTTGCGTTCAGCCCGCCAAATGTGGGTGTGTAATAGGAAATGGCATTGTTCGCACGGATGATCAGGCCGTTGAAATTATTCATGGGCGACGCAATGCTTTTGACCCAGGACGGATCCATTGCGGCCTGGAGCACATCGTATTGCGGCGAGTTTTGCAAACCGAAACGGACTTCGCCGAAACCACCGGACATGCCGACAAACGCCAGACGGTTGAAGGCCTTGGTCGGGTCCGTCGCAGCCCCCGTCTGACCGGAGAAGGCTTGCTCCAACTGGAAATTGACGTGCAGGCCACCGCCGATATCCTCGCTGCCCTTAAGCCCGTAGCGAGTCGCGAAGAGCCCGCCGGGTACCGCGCGGATTGCCGAATTGCTACCGCCCGAACTCTGGTAGACGAAGCCGTTGTCGAGCACGCCATAGAGCGTGACCGTCGACTGCGCGAGCGCGGGGGAAGCGGACGCGCAGGACAAGACTGCGCCGGATGCGAGAGTAACCAGTCTCTTCATGCAGGATCTCCATTTTTATTCGCATCGGAATGCCGATGCTTTTATTGATATTTGTTGAAACGATTTAGCTAAATGAAGTGTCTTGTACTAAATCGATCGGACGTGCCGATACACCGGGATATGCCGCGGTCTTATGAATGGAGCGTCGGTTGCGATACAACCGTTGGGTTGTTGTCTGCCGGATTTCGAGTCGGCAACGGCGGTGAAAGCTAACAGCCTTAGTTAGTTTTGCTGCTCAATCTGATCTCCTTTGGTTGATCGGATTTCCCGCGTGCTCGATGTCGCTTTCGGCGAAACACGTATCGAACATCACTCGGCAAGGTTAATTGCGCGGGCGACGACCGGTCCATGGATAAAACTTAGATTGGTTGGCATTTTTGTGCTTGCTGCCGGACGGGGTAAACCAGTATCGAGTCGTGCGTGGGCTGCGAAGCTCATCGGATGGTCCATGATCGATCATGGACTCCTCACTGTCTGGGCACGCGCGATAGACAGCGGCTGGTTGACAGTTTCAGGCCCAGGACAATCAGTATGGCCTACGACCGAAATAGACCGAACGACGCACTTAATCGTGCGACGCGTCTAGTCACGTCACGCTACGCGGGTCAACCTTCCAGCGAAGCGTGCAGTCGCGCCTCGAGAAATTGAACGAATGCGCGCACTTTGCTGGAGTGGCGGCGATTAGGTAAATACGCGGCGTAGACGACGGCATCGCCTTGATGAGGGTTGGCATCGAAATCGTCGAACATCCGCATCAGACGTCCGGCGCGAATCTCGGGCGCGACCTGCCATTCGGGCAGCAACGCGATACCGCGTCCGGCAATCACGGACTCGAGCAGGATGTCGAGATTGTTCGACAACAGATGGCCGCGTATATCGACGCGCAGTTGTGCGTCCTCACGCAGGAAGGTCCACACCTGATGCGAGCGATAGCTGCCGCCATACGCGAAGCGCAGGCACTCGTGGCCGCCGAGTTCCTGCGGTGTCGACGGCGTGCCGTTGCGTTCGAGGTAGTCATGGCTCGCCACCACGTAGCGGGGATTGTCCGCCAGCTTTTTGACGATCAGATTCGCGTCGCGATCGACAAGGCCGATGCGGATCGCGACATCGATGCGGTCGAGCGCGAGATCGGCAAAGTGATCGGCGACAACCACGTCGAGAAACACCCGCGGATTGTCGGAGAGGAAAGCCGCGAGGTGCGGCGCGAGACGCAAGCGGCTGTACGTGGACGGCACCGAAATTCTGAGCGCGCCGACCGGCGACGCGCCACTGTCGAACACGCTCTCGTCGGCTTCGGCGAGATCGTCGAGCACCTTGGCGACCTGCTCGACGTAAGCAATGCCGGCGTCCGTAAGGCTGACCTTGCGCGGTGTGCGGGTCAGCAACGCGGTGCCCAGGGAGGCCTCCAGCGAGTCCATCAGACGCGTGACCGAGGAGGTGGCCACGCCGAGGCGCTGCGCGGCCTTTGAAAAGCCGCCCGCGTCAGCCACTTCCAGCAATGTTTTCACGGCGAGGAATTTGTCCATGACCGGCCCCATCCACAGTTTGCACAGTTTGGTTGCGTATAGCGCAACACGGGTTTGCATTTTATCCCAATTCACCAACCATAACGCAACATATAAGCTGCGTGCATTACCTAATGGGAGTTACGAGATGCAAGCCATTCAGGTCGAAGTCAATTACGACTTCATTTGTCCGTGGTGCTGGATCGGCCAACGCAATCTCGCTGCGGCGCTCGCGCAAGGCGATGCCGGCGCAGCTGTCTCGATCCGCTACGTGCCGTTCGAGTTGAATCCGGCGATGCCGGCTGAAGGGATGGACCGGCGCGCCTACCGCACGCAGAAGTTCGGCAGCTGGGCACGCTCGCAAAGCATGGATGCGCAGGTGACCGCGGCGGGTCTCGCGGCCGGCGCGCAGTTCGATTACGACAAGGTGTTGCGCACGCCGAACACCCGTCTCGCGCATCGCCTGATGCACTTCGCGCAACAGCGCAACGAACCGCACAGGACCGCCGCGTTGTATCAGGCGCTCTACGCCGCCTACTTCGCTGAAGGCCGCGACATCGGCTTGCTCGAGACACTGGTGGACATCGCTGCCGAACACGCTTTCGACGCAAACGAAGTGCGCGCGTATCTGCTCTCCTCGGCCGGCAATCAGGAAGTCGAAGCAGCGCGCGACCGCGCGGACAAGCTCGGCGTTCAGGCCGTGCCGACCATCCTGATCGATGGCCGCGCGATCAGCGGCGCGCAGCCGCCCGTGGTCTTCACTAACGCCCTGCGTTCGGCAGGGCAAAGGAAAGCAGCATGAAATCGCTCGAGAAACCGCGCGCTGTCGTGATCGGCGGGTCGCTCGGCGGCTTGCTCACAGCGAATACGTTGCGCGCGGCGGGCTGGGAGGTCGACGTATTCGAGACCTCC
>NZ_JAQQDJ010000022.1:0-82787 GCF_046028095.1 Paraburkholderia phytofirmans | reverse complement strand
GCCTTCGCGGCTTACCCGCACCGCGCCTTCCCAGTACACCGCGCCCGTCGATTGCCGCGAATCGAGCTCTTGATCGTCCATCAGCGGATCGAGTTTCCACGTTAGCAGACCGGTTTTGACCGCCATCGAGACGGGATAAGAAGTGTTCGTGCGCGGCGAGCGCCATGTGCGAAGCGGCGTAAAGTCGACTTGATCGTGACCGAATGTCGTCACCTCGCCGTCGGGTTTGCGAAATGCGGCATGGGCCCACACGGCTTGTCCGTCGCGACTTCGTACCTTGAAGGCCATCAGCGCAGAGCCGTCGGCGAGGTTGGCGCCCAGCCAATCCCAGCCTACCGCATTGGCGTCGAGCACGGTGCTCGACCATTCGTGATCGAGCCACGCCATTCCCGTGACAGCAGTCTCGCCACGCGACGGGCCGCCTGCCGCGACCGGTCGAACCACGCCGCCAGTCACGCGCAATTGCGGCTCGCTGTAGTAATAACTCGCCTGCTCAGGCCGCGGACCTTTGCGCGAATAGCCGCGTACGCCCTGAATCAAAGGTGCCTGCGTGGGTGTCAACTTGAGATGCAGCGAAAAACCGTTCGCGTCCGCAAAAACGTCGTAGTGACCGTCAGCGGCCCGAACCATTTTCCACGCGTCGAGTTTGACGTCGGTGTTGGCCGGCTTCGCATACGCGAGGCCGAAGCCTTGACGGGCAATGCGTTGATCATGCGTAAGATGGCCGAGCGAGGGATCGCTTAACGCGGCATGGGCAATGATCAATTGCGAAGGCGCGAAAGCGCTCGGATCGGCGGCATCATGTCCGGTTGCGGAACGGAAGAATGTGATCTGAAATCCGAGCGGCTGATTATCCGGCGTGGTGAGCCAACCCGTCGCGTACCACCACTCGGTGCGAAAGGCCGCGTGCGCACCGGTGTCTTGCGGCAGGGAGATTGCGCGATCGGGTGTGACCGCTGCGAATTCGGGCGACGCGGCGAACGCGGGCGACGCAGTCAGCATCAAGATGGGCAGCAAGCCGCGAATACGCCGACCTATGCGCCGATTCGCCGCGCGAGCGGGCTTAACCGGCGGCTTGCATGAAGTCTGGCGTGCAATCGACATGTAACCCGGCACGGTCTGGCCCGACGCCGCGCGCGCGAGCTGCTGCGCACGTGGTTGCAGGACGACGCCGGGTCCGCCACTGGCGACATTGACATAGAAGCGCGCAGACGTCCATGAGATCTTGCGTGCGATCGACGCATGGCCGGGCCTACGCTCGCTCGAAACCGCGCCCGTGATCCGCGGCGCACGTCGCTGCAGAGCGGCGCAATATCCGCCGCCGGTGGCGGGATCGAACCGCGCTCCCGCCCAAAGCACTTCGCGCGCAATCGACGTGTAGCCCGGAATAGTCTCGCGCCAAACCGCGCCCATGATCCACAACTCACGCACTTGCACAGCGGCACAATACCCGCCGCCAGAGGCCAAATCGAAGCGCGCTCCGGCCCGACACACGTCGCGCCCAACCAACGCGTCCTTCGACGAGCTCCCATCCAAACCCACGACCACCGTCCCCGGCTCACGCCGCCACAAAACGCGATCAAAGCGCGCGGCCACCGCCCACACAACCCACCGTGCCAACTCGCGCGAGAAAAACCGCATCACCAATCCTCCTTCACGGCACGCACAGCATCCACCGATACTGCGCCGCGTCCCGCAATCACCGCCGTCGAACACGACGAAGCGAGCATCACCAACGCGACTGTAGCGAGCGCTATCCATGGCACATGCAGTGACATGCTCCAGTGAAACGACTGCGGATTGACGACGAACACCAGAATCAGACTGATCGCAAAGCCGAGCACGAAGCCCAGTGCAATGCCGCACGCGGTGAGCATGCCGCCTTCGAGCGCGAGGATGGCGAACACCTGCGAGCGCGTCACGCCGACGTGCCGCAGCATGCCGAACTCACGCGAACGAGCGAGCGTCTGCGCGGAGAACGTCGCCGCCACGCCGAACAGGCCGATCACGATAGCGACCGCTTCGAGAAGATAGGTGACCGCAAAACTGCGATCGAAAATCACGAGCGTGCGCGCGCGGATTTCACCAGGTAGCGACAAATCCAGGGACGCCCCGAACGGCAGTGCGCGCAGCCCCGCGACAACTTGCTCGACGCCCGTCCCTGGCTGAACGGTGACGGCCACATCGGTTGCACTCGTGTCACCGGTCAAGTGCCGGAAATCGGCAAGCCGTATCTGAATGGCGCCGGTCTGCCGCACGTAATCGCGCCATACGCCCGCCACGACGAACACGTGGCCGCGTTCGCCAAACGGCAATTGAACTCGCTGACCCAGCTTGTATCCATACAGATCGATCATTGCTTCGGATACCCAAACAGGTGTTTCGCCTGCGTGAAGTTCAGTGGGCGGCAGCACGGCTCCGGTCATCTGCAGATTCGCGCCCGGGTCGGCTGCGTCGATCTCGCGCGCGAGCAGCGCGATGTCAGGCCGCGCGGGGTCGAGCGTCAGATGCGAAGTGCGGGCGAATGCGGCTGTTCTAATGCCGGGAACGGTCGCGAGCCGGCTCTGTTCGTCCAACCGCAAACCGCCGGTGTCGCCGTTCGGCGCCACGCGGACATAGAGATCGGCGGAGAGCAGATGAACCAGCCAGTCTTCGACGGAAACCCGGAAGCTGGCCACCATGATGGCCATCGCGACGATCAGCGCAAAGCTCGACAGCACACCGCCCATGGCGATCGACGCATGCCCAGGCGCATTCGCGAGACGCGCGAGCGCCAGCGTGCCGGCCGCGCCGGTCCGGCGTCGCGTGGCGAAAGCACGGCTCGCCGCGCCGAAGATGAGCGCGGTCACGCGCGGCATCAGCGCAATCCCGCCGACCAGCAGCAATGCGACGGCCAGATATCCGCCGATCGGCGCGTCGAACAGCGGCGGCAACTGCGTGAGCACAGCGGCGGCCAGCAGACACAGCAGGGCGGGCCACGGTGTGGCGAGCCGCGCCAACGCGCCTTCTTCGGCGCCCGCCTTCAGCGCCGCAGCGGGCCGCGCACGCGCCGCTTCCAGTGCGGGGGCGAGACTGCCCAACACCGATACGGCCAGCCCGAGCATCAGAAACAACGCGCTCGCCAGCGGTTCGAAGCCGACTTGCGGTTGCACGCCGGGAAAGTAGCCGCCGCCCAGATCGCTGCCGAAAAAATTCAGCGCGCCGCTCGCCATCGCGTAGCCGAGCGCGAGTCCCGCGAGCGAGCCGAGCAGGCCGAGCAGCGCGCCCTCCATCAGGATCTGGCGCAACAACTGGCCGCGCGTCAGCCCAAGCACACGCAGCATGGCGAATTGCGCGCGGCGTCGCACGACGCTCAGCGCCTGCGTCGAAAACACCAGAAACGCGCCGGTAAACAACGCCACCAGCGCGAGCACATTCATATTGATCCGATACGCCCGCGAGAGGCGATCGGTGCGGCTCGCGGCGTCACGCGTTTCGGCAATGACCCACCGGTTGCCGAGCCGCGCCTGCATCTCACGTCTGAAGCGCTCGCGGTCGACGCCGCGTTCGAGCTGCACGTCGACTCGCGACAGCTCGCCCACTTTGCCGAACTTCCACTGCGCGGCGGCGATATCCATGACGGCGAGCCGCTGGCCCGGCCGTGTTCTCACGATGCCGCCCGCCACACGCAAATGCACGATCGAGGTGCCGCTGCGCAGCGCGACGTCGTCGCCGGCTTTCACCTTCAGCCATTGCTGTGCCGCTGTCGAGAGAAACACGGTGTCGGCCGCAAGGCTGTCGAACGGCTTGTCCGGCGACGGCACGCCGATCAGATCGGGCGCAATACGGCTCGCTTTGAACACGTCGATGCCGAGCACCGGCAGTGCGGCGCTCCGTTCGGGCACGGTGACATCGAGTGTGAGCACGGGACTGGCCAGCGCGACGCCGGGCTCGTTGGCGAGTAGCGGATAGATGGTTTCGTCGACTAACGGTTGGGCGCCGCGCACCTGCAGATCGGCTTCGCCCGACAGACTGCGGGCCGCCGCGGAAAATTCGCTGAACGCCGCGCTGTTGATCAACTGCACGGCGTAACCGAGCGCGACGCCGAGCGCGATCGTCGCAATCGCAACCAGGGCGCGCCCGCGATGACTGCGCCATTCGGCGCCGAGCAGCCAGCGCGCCAGAATGCGGTGTCCTCGCAAGCGCGGCAGATGACGAGAATCAGCGGACATCATCGGCAAAAGGCGTGCGGGTACGGGAGCCGAAGGTCGGGGCGCTAGAAGGAGGCGCCGCATGCAAATCGCCGTCGCTCAAAATCAGGATCCGGTCGGCGACGGCCGCGGCGGCTTCCGAATGCGTCACCATGATCGTGGCCGCGCCGGTCGCCTTGCTTTGCGCGCGGAACAGGCCGAGCACTTCGTGCGCGGTATCGGGATCGAGGTTGCCCGTGGGTTCGTCGGCGAGCAGCAGTTTCGGGCGATGCACCAGCGCTCGCGCAATCGCGACACGCTGCAATTCGCCGCCCGAGAGTTGTCGCGGAAAGTCGTCGCCGCGTCCGCCCAGGCCAACCGCCGCGAGCATGTCGAGCGCAGCGGCGGTGGGCAGTTCGTTGAGCAGCAGTGGCAGCGCCACATTCTGCGCAAGCGTCAGATGCGGCAGCACGTGAAACGCCTGGAACACAAAGCCGAGTTTTTGCCGTCGCAGGCGCGTCGCCGCGTTGTCGTCCAGACGCGAAACGGCGCTGCCGTCGATGATCACGTCGCCGCTGTCCGCACTGTCGAGGCCGGCCACCAGATTGAGCAGCGTCGATTTGCCGACGCCGGAATCGCCCATGATCGCGACAAACTCGCCCGCTCCGAGTATGAAATCCAGTTGCGCGAGCACGATGCGGCCTGCGCCGTAGGTCTTGCTGAGCCCGCGGCACTCGAGAGCGGGAACGACGCCTTCGTCACGTAGCATGCGTTTTCCGAAAAGTGTGGCCGGTGAGGGCGGCGTCCGGACGGGCGAAACGCGGACCCAAAAGCGGTGCACTCATGCACGAACATCGGCCCTTGAATCGCCGAAGTATATTCGGCTTCTGTAAGGCACGAAGACGCTCTCGCGGGCCGAGTGCAGCCTGAAAAAACTGAACCGCGCTCAACCGCGTTCGGGAAATTTCAGCGCAGCGTGGCGGATTATTTAGAGCGCACGATCAAAAAAATTTTCTGCTCGTCGGCGAGCAAAATTTTCTCCGGGCGTCTGAAACTCGCGCCTCGACCGCATCACATGCCAGCATGTTCTGTTCCGGGCTCGGATGCGTACCCACGCGTTCGTGCAACATTTTCTAAAAGACCATCAACTGCGCGCTTTTTCGCGCAAAATTCGTCGCCGCGTGTCCGCGCTGGCGGCTTTGTGCATCTGCACATTTTTATCCATTTCGCAAGCGCAGGCGTCGCAACAATACATTGCCAGAGGCTTTGCAGCGTTGTTGCGCTGCAAAAGTATTCTTATCTTGGTAATCTCCCACCCTTGGTCATTCGACTGCGGGTAAACGTGTAGCGGACAACCCCGACTTCACGTCCATTTCAGCGAAATCCAGCCTACATATCCATTTCAATGCTTTTCATTTTGAAAGCGTTGATGCGGCGTTTTGTACTTCAAGTTTTCGATAGAGCCACATGCCATTGCCTCTTCTTAGCCTTCTAATCTGGATCCCTATTGTCGCCGGCGTGGTGGTTTTGCGTGCCGGATCCGACGCGGCACGTAGTCGCACCCGGTGGCTCGCGCTGATCGGCGCGATTGCGGGTTTCCTGCCGGTGATTCCGCTGGTGTCGAATTTCCGCAACGACGTCACGTCGATGCAGTTCGTCGAGAACGCGCGCTGGTCGCCCACCTTCGATATCGCCTGGCATGTGGGCGTGGACGGAATTTCGCTGTGGCTCGTCGCGCTGACCGCGCTCACCACGATCATCATCGTGGTCGCCTCGTGGGAATCGATCACCGAGCGGACCGCCCAGTACTTCGGCGCGTTCCTGATGCTGTCGGGTTTCATGCAGGGCGTGTTTACATCGCTCGACGGCATGCTGTTCTTCATCTCGTTCGAAGCGACGCTGATTCCGCTGTATCTGCTGATCGGCACGTGGGGCCAGTCGAACCGCTCGTACGCCGCGGTGAAGTTCTTCTTCGTGTCGTTCCTCGGCTCGCTGCTGATGCTGATGTCGATGCTGTATCTGTACAGCCAGACGCACAGCTTCGACCTCGCGCTTTGGCGTGAGACGCACCTCGGCACGTGGCCGCAGGTCCTGATCTTCCTCGGTTTCCTCGCCGCGTTCGGCGTGAAGGTGCCGATGTGGCCACTGCACACGTGGCTGCCGGACGTCCACCTCGATGGTCCGACGGGCGCCGCCGTCATGATCGGCATGCTGAAGCTGGGCGGCTACGGTCTGCTGCGTTTCGCGTTGCCGATCGCGCCGCAAGCCAGCCACTTCTTCGCGCCGATGATGATCACGCTCTCGCTCGTCGCGGTGATCTATGCGAGCCTGCTCGCACTCGTGCAGACCGACATGCGCCGTCTGCTCGCGTATTCGACGGTCGCGCACATGGGCCTCGTCACGCTCGGCCTGTTCGTGTTCAACCGCATCGGCCAGGCCGGCGCTATCGTGCAGATGCTGTCGTACGGCGTCGTGTCGGGCGCAATGCTGTTGTGCACGGGCATGCTCTACGACCGCACCAAGACCGCGTCGATCGCCGAGTACGGCGGTGTGGCCAACACCATGCCGCGCTTCGCTGCTTTCGTGATGCTGTTCTCCATGGCCAACATTGGCCTGCCGGGTACCTCGGGTTTCGTCGGCGAATTCATGGTGCTGATGGGCGCGATCCGCTTCAACTTCTGGATCGGCGCGATGGCGGCCACCACGCTGATCCTGAGCGCGGCCTACACGCTGTGGATGTACAAGCGCGTGATCTTCGGCGCGATCGCCAACGCGCGCGTCGCGAACCTCAAGGACCTCGGCAAGCGCGAGTTCGTGCTGCTCGGTGCGATGGCGTTGCTGGTGCTCGCCATCGGCATCAATCCGAAGCCGTTCACCGACGCGATCGATCCGTCGGTCGGCACGCTGCTGGCTCAGTCGGAGCGCTCGGTTCATCCGTCGGACACTGCGCCGGCCGATGGCGGCGAGCATCTGCAAGCCGCGGTGCCGGCACCGGCAGCCGCGACGGTCCGCTCGCCGGGCTGATCGGACGAGATATTGCGCAGACGCAGCATTCATTCGTAGAATGCCGCGCCGCCAACGAGCTTTTCCCTTATGGATCAAGTCTCTTTGCACGCATGACACGCGGCGTGGCCCCTCAGGTCACGTCGCGTTTTCGCGCTTGTTTAAAGGGGTTTTCGCGTTTCGCCGGCATTTCAATACTCGGCAGGAGGGCGTTGCAAACGCTCATCCGCGCGCAGCTATGCGGCAACGTGTCGCACGGTGCTGCGACGCAATAGATCGTTGCTAAATCGAGTGTTTATCGCGGCCTTGCGTGCCCCTATTATGCGAGCGCTTACTATTGGAGAGCGGTCGAATGACGTTCGTTGAAGACGTAAAAAAGAGGCAATGGATATGAAAGGAAAGACTCTGCGAGGGTCGATGAGTTTCATTTCCGCGAGCCTCGTGTTGTTGCTCTCGGGTTGCAGCAACCTCGATATTCTGAATCCGAAGGGGAGCGTGGGTCTGGCGGAGCGTGAGCTGATTGCCACGTCCACCTGGGCCATGCTGATCGTGGTCGTTCCGGTGATCGCGCTCACGCTGCTGTTCGCGTGGCGTTATCGCGCGTCGAATAAAGCCGCCGACTACCGTCCGGGCTGGGTGCATTCGACCGGTATCGAAATCGCCATCTGGACGATTCCGACGCTGATCATTCTGTTCCTCGCCGTGCTGACGTGGAAGACCACGCACGAACTCGATCCGTACAAGCCGCTCGAGTCGCAGGTCAAGCCGATCAACGTCGAAGTCGTCGCGCTCGACTGGAAGTGGCTGTTCATCTATCCGGACCTCGGCATTGCGTCGGTGAACCAGCTGGCGTTCCCGGTCGGCACGCCGGTGAACTTCACGATCACGTCGGACACGGTGATGAACTCGTTCTTCATTCCGCAACTGGGCGGCCAGATCTACGCGATGGCGGGCATGCAAACGCGCCTGCATCTGATCGCGGACGAAGCCGGCAACTACGCGGGCGCCTCGGCGAATTTCAGCGGCAAGGGCTTCTCGGACATGAAGTTCCGCGCGCTCGCCACTTCGCCTGAAGAGTTCAACGCATGGGTTGCGAAAGTGCGCGCTTCGTCGGACAACCTCAGCATGGACCGTTACCACACGGTGTCCGCGCCGACCGAGAAAGAGCCGGTGCGCTACTTCTCGAGCGTCGATCCGAAGCTCTTTCACAACATCATTGCCCGATACAACAACGGCAACGTCCTCGACAACATGAAGGACGCCAACTGTGCGCCAAAGGGCAAGGGGTAACGCATGTTCGGTAAACTTTCACTAGACGCGATTCCGTACCACGAGCCGATCATCATGGTCACGGCCGCGATGATCGCCATCGGCGGTGCGACGCTGCTGGGTCTGATCACCTATTTCGGTAAGTGGCGCTATCTGTGGACCGAGTGGCTCACTTCGGTGGACCACAAGAAGCTCGGCGTGATGTACATCGTCGTGGCGCTGATCATGCTGTTCCGCGGTTTCGCGGACGCGATCATGATGCGTCTGCAACAGGCGCTCGCTTATGCGAACCCGGGCTACCTGCCGCCGCATCACTACGATCAGGTGTTCACGGCGCACGGCGTCATCATGATTTTCTTCATGGCGATGGCGTTCATGATCGGCCTGATGAACATCATCGTGCCGCTGCAGATCGGCGCACGCGACGTCGCGTTCCCGTTCATCAACTCGCTCTCGTTCTGGATGACCGCCGTCAGCGCGATCCTGATCAACATCTCGCTGGTGATCGGTGAATTCGCGCAAACGGGTTGGCTGGCGTATCCGCCGCTCTCCGAACTGCAGTTCAGTCCGGGTGTCGGGGTCGACTATTACCTGTGGAGCTTGCAGCTCTCCGGTATCGGCACCTTGCTCACTGGTGTGAACTTCTTCGCGACGATCGTGAAGATGCGCGCGCCGGGCATGACGTTCATGAAGATGCCGGTGTTCACGTGGACGGCGCTCTGCACCAACGTGCTGATCATGGCCTCGTTCCCGATCCTGACCGTGACGCTCGCGTTGCTGGGTCTGGACCGTTACCTCGGCATGCACTTCTTCACGAACGACGGCGGCGGCAACGCCATGATGTACCTGAACCTGATCTGGGCATGGGGTCACCCCGAGGTGTACATCCTGATCCTGCCGGCGTTCGGTATTTTCTCGGAAGTCGTGGCGACCTTCGCCAAAAAGCCGCTGTTCGGCTACAAGACGATGGTGTGGGCGACCTGCGCGATCATGGTGCTGTCGTTCCTCGTGTGGCTGCATCACTTCTTCACGATGGGTTCGGGCGCTGACGTCAACGCGTTCTTCGGTATCGCCACGATGGTCATTGCCATTCCGACCGGCGTGAAAGTGTTCAACTGGCTGTTCACGATCTACAAGGGCCGCCTGACGTTCACGCCGCCCATCTTGTGGACCATCGGCTTCATGATCACGTTCACGATCGGCGGTATGACCGGCGTGATGATGGCGATCCCGGGCGCGGACTTCGTGCTGCACAACAGCCTGTTCCTGATCGCTCACTTCCACAACGTGATCATCGGTGGCGTGCTGTTCGGTTATCTGGCCGGCTTCAACTACTGGTTCCCGAAGGCGTTCGGCTTCAAGCTGAACGAAAAGCTGGGCAAGGCATCGTTCTGGTTCTGGCAGATCGGTTTCTGGGTGGCGTTCACGCCGCTGTACGTACTCGGTTTCATGGGCATGACGCGCCGTATCAACCACTATGACAACCCGCTGTGGCATCCGTGGCTGATCCTGGCCGCGGGCGGTGCGGCGCTGATCGCTATCGGTATCGCGTTGCAGGTGTTGCAGATCATCGTCAGCATTCGCGACCGCAATCTGCCGCAGAATCGCGACGTCACGGGCGACCCGTGGAACGGCCACACGCTGGAATGGGCGATGAGCTCGCCGCCGCCGGTCTATAACTTCGCGATCATCCCGACGGTGCACAAGCTCGACGCGTTCACCGACATGAAGTCGCGCAAGGAAACTGAGGCCAAGCCGGTGTATCGCGACATTCACATGCCGTCGAATACGTCCGCGGGCGTGATCGCCGGTCTGTTCTCGCTGGTGCTCGGCTTTGCCGGTGTCTGGCACATCTGGTGGCTGGCGATCGTCGGCCTGGTCGGCGCGATCGGCACTGTGATCGTGTATAGCTTCCAGAAGAACGAAGGCTATTACATCCCGGCCGCCACGGTCGCGGAAATTGAAGAGAAACGCTCTGGCGCCGGTGCGCGAGTCGCGTTGGAGGTGGATTGATGTTGACCAAGACTATGGATGCCCACTCGCATCACGACGCGGACCACGTACCGTCGCAATCGGTGTTCGGCTTCTGGTTGTATCTGATGACCGACTGCATCATCTTCGCGGCGCTGTTCGCAGTGTTCGCGGTGATGGGCCACCAGTTCGCGGGCGGTCCGAGCGGCAAGGATCTGTTCGAGATCCCGGGCGTCGCGCTCGAAACGACCATGCTGCTCCTGAGCAGCATCACGTACGGCTTCGCGATGCTCGGCGCGCACAAGAACCGCAAGGGCGTGCTGCTGTTCTGGCTCGGCGTGACTTTCCTGCTCGGTCTCGCGTTCCTCGTGCTGGAACTGCGCGAGTTCTCGCACCTGATCGCCGAAGGCGCCGGCCCGAGCCGCAGCGCGTTCCTGTCGTCGTTCTTCACGCTGGTCGGCACGCACGGCCTGCACGTCACGTGCGGGCTGATCTGGATGGTGGTGCTCGCCATTCAGGTGATCAGCCATCGTGATCTGACCGAACGCGACATGATCCGCCTGACGTGCCTGAGCCTTTTCTGGCACTTTCTGGACGTCGTGTGGATCGGCGTCTTCACCTTTGTCTATCTCGCGAGCGTGATCTAAATGGACCATAGCCATAACGCCCACGCAGGTGAAAGTCACGGCAGCATCGGCAGCTATACGACGGGCTTCATTCTCTCCGTCGTTCTGACCGTTGCCGCTTTCGGCCTCGTCATGACCGGCACGTTGACGGGCGAAAACGCGTTGCTGGCGATCGCGGGCCTCGCGCTCGTGCAGATCGTCGTGCACCTGATTTTCTTCCTGCATCTGAATACGTCGTCGGAGCAGCGCTGGAATGTGATGGCGTTTGCCTTCACGCTGCTGACCGCGGTCATCGTGATCGGCGGCACGTTGTGGGTCATGCACAACGTCAGCATGCACATGATGTCGCGCTAAACGAACGATCATTCCGTTCGAAACGAAGCCCCGCAAGGCGAAAGTCCTGCGGGGCTTTTTCATGCGACGCACGCGGGCGCGCGGTTCAACGGAAGCGCGCCGACGATTGACCGCACCGGCAACCCCGCGTTAGGATCGTTGCCATGATCGCTTCTATCCTTTCCCGTCCGCATTCTTTGCGCGCATGCTGTCACAGCCTGCCGAGGGGAGCTTGCGTCTAGCAAGTCGATCTGCGCACATTCGCATCCCTGAGGCCACCCGTCACGCGACCGGTGGCCTTTTTGCTTTGAACGCTCTTTGAACACCCGGCGCCTGGAGACATCACATGCCGCTTCGCCTGCACGACACCTGGACGCGCACCGTGCGCGAATTCACGCCGATTCATCCGGATCACGTCGGCCTGTATTGCTGCGGCCCGACGGTGTACGACCACGCGCATATCGGCAATCTCCGCACCTACGTGTTCGAAGACGTGCTGCGGCGCGCGCTGGTGTTGAACGGATACAACGTGCGGCACGTGGTGAATATCACCGACGTCGGCCATCTCGTATCCGACGCCGACGAAGGCGAGGACAAGATGGAGAAGGGCAGCCGGCGCACTGGCGAATCGGCGTGGGCGATCGCCGAGCGGTATACGGCGGCCTTCATGAACGACTGGCGCGCGCTCAACCTGCTGGAGCCCGCGCTCTGGTGCCGCGCAACCGATCACATCGCGGAGCAGATCGACTTTATCGCCGACCTCGAGCGCAACGGATACACCTACCGCACGGCCGACGGCGTCTATTTCGACACCAGCAGGCAGGATGACTACGGCTATCTGGCGCGTCTGGATGTTGCGGGCTTGCAGGCGGGCAAACGTGTCGCGTCCGGCGAGAAGCAGCGCGCGACCGACTTTGCGCTGTGGAAATTCAGCCCGCCCGGCGCCACGCGGCAAATGGAGTGGGACAGTCCCTGGGGCCGCGGCTTTCCCGGCTGGCATATCGAGTGCTCGGCGATGTCGGCGAAGTATTTGAGCCCGTGGTTCGACATCCATTGCGGCGGCGAAGATCACATTCCCGTGCATCACAGCAACGAGATCGCGCAAACCCAGGCGCGCCACGGCACGCGTCTGGCCAACTTCTGGATGCACGGCCATTTTCTGTTGCTGGACGCCGGCAAGATGTCGAAGTCGGGCGGCGACTTCGTGCGTTTGCAGACGTTGATCGAGCGGGGCAACGATCCGCTCGCGTATCGCTATTTATGCCTGAGCGCGCACTACCGTAGCAGCCTGCGCTTCAGCGAGGCCGCGCTGGATGCCGCGCAAGCCGCACTGGATCGTTTGCGCCGCAGCTATGCGCGATGGCCGCAAGGCGGCACACCGGACGCCGCGAGCGTGGCGCGCTTCAAGGCAGAGGTCGATTACGATCTGAACCTGCCGCGGGCGCTAGCCGTGTTGTGGGACGTGGTCAGAAGCGATCTGCCGGAGGCGACGCGAAGGGCTACCGTCGATTGTTTCGATGCCGTGCTTGGACTGGGCCTCGCCGATTGGCGGGAAGACGATATTGCCGAGATTCCAGCGGATATCGCAGCGCTAGCGAGTGAACGCGAGCAGGCACGCGCCGCGAAGCAGTGGGCCGAAGCGGACCGTTTGCGTGACGTGTTGAGGGCAGCCGGGTGGCTGCTGGAAGACAGCGCGAACGGCCCCGTGCTGCACCGGCGCGACAAAGGGCAATAGCGCGAAATACAGACAGACCGGCAGACAGGCAGACCGACAGACGGCGCGGCGGCAGCGTTCAGGCTTGCGCGACCGCCGCGCCGTTTTCCATCGGGCCTTGCCGGCACACTACAGCGGCACCACCTTCGGTTCCGAGTGCGAAGGCAGGTTGCCGAACGGGAAGTACACCGGCCCGCAACCGAGATGAACCGGCGGGAATGCATCCCAGCCACGTCGAATGAGCGCGGGCTGTTCAAGGCCACCGCAACCGGACGGCGCTTCACGCTTCAGATACGCAATACCGCCGCGAATGGATAACGAAGCCGCGCTGTCGAGTACGTCGATGCGGGGCAGGTCTTTGAGGACGAGCGTTTTCATGGTGGATCTCCAGCGGAGTGAGTGGATCAGGGTGGATCGAGGAGGGCGGAAAAATGCCGCACTCAAGCGCTTGGTTGCACACACCATGCCATCGGCGGCAAAGCCGCGTGCCGCTTGTTTCTCCACTGTTTTCCAAAGCAGGTGTGATGGAGACCGGCCAACTTGCTGCGAGGCGATGTCGGCCATTCGCCGACATCCGTCCGCTCGTCATTCGGTTTTATCGCGCGCGCTGAAAATCACGTCACAATAGACCGCCACCGCGAATCGTGCACAAGGCGCGCAGGGTTCGCGGAATCTCGTCAGCAAGGAAAGGAGAACGCATGAGCCAGATCAAAGCCGTCGAATACGCCGCGGCGCCGCCGGAAGTCAAAGCCGTGTACGACGATATCAAGCAGACCCGTCAGGTCGACGACGTCAACAACTTCTGGAAGTACATCGCCCAGCATCCGCCAACTCTCGCGCGCACGTGGGACAGCCTGAAGGACGTGATGGCGCCCGGCGCGCTCGATCCGCTCATCAAGGAACTGCTCTACGTCGCGGTGAGCGTGACGAACAATTGCGGTTACTGCGTGGCGAGCCACACGGCGGCCGCGCGCCGCGCCGGCATGACCGACGAGATGTTCGGCGAATTGCTCGCGGTCGTGGGTATGGCGAATGAGACGAACCGGCTGGCAGTGGGATACCGCGTGCCAATCGATCCGGCTTTCGAGTAAGGGTTGCGGCGAGCGTCAGAGTCGGCGCGGGATGCGGCGCGCAGGCCAGCGCCGAAGCCAGCACCTTCGTCAATGCGTTTGAGCGCGCCATCCCGCCAGCAAGGCGGGCAACGCGCCCATGTCCCTGAACACATGCGTGGCACCCGCGCCATGCAAGGCGGTCGCGCTGCTGTGGCCGAGTTCGAGCGGACAATAACCGAACACCGTGGCGCCCGCGGCCACGCCCGCGGTCGCGCCGGTCACCGTGTCTTCGATCACCGCGCAACGGCGCGGATCCACACCCAGCGCCGCGGCCGCCGCCAGATAGACATCGGGAAAGGGCTTGCTACGAGGCATTTCATGGCCGCTGAAAATGCGTTCTTCGAAGCAGTCGAAAATGCCCGCCTTCACCAGTTGCATTTCCACCTTGATACGATCCGCGCCCGACGCCACCGCAATGCGCCCATTCAGCGCCGCATGAAGCGCGCGCACCGCATCCGGCGCGCGGGGAATCGCGACCAGTTCGAGATCCAGCGCCGCATTGCGTCGCTCGCGAAACTGCATGAGCCAGTCGGTCGTGATCGCGACGCCGGTGCGCGCTTCGATCAGCGGGGCTTCGTCCCGGACGGCTTTGCCGACGAAAATACGCATCGTCTCTTCGACGCTCAAATGCCAGCCCAGCTCCCCGAGCATTTCGGTGAGCACGCGGTTGGTGATGGGTTCGGAGTCGACGAGCACGCCGTCGCAGTCGAAGAGTACGGCGTCGAAGGGGAAATCGGCCATCGGGCAGGGTACGGATAAAGTTCGCGGAACCGGCAAGGATACCTCACCGGCTCGCGCGCCGCAGCGCAAAGGCCGCGTGAGCGGCCTTTGCGGCAAGTCGACGCATGCAACCTCAGTTCTTGTACCCGTCGCTCAGCGTTTTCATGAACGCGATGATGTCCTGAATATCCTCATCGGTCATTGCCGGTTGATCACCGAACTTGCGGTCGAACGGTGCGTCGGCCACGTCGACGTTGGCATGGTACTGAGCCGGCAGATCGTTGTACTTCTGCACCTTGCCCGACGCATCGCGCGGATAGATTTTCTCCGGCGACGTATTGCGCAGATTGTAGAAGTCCATCACCTGCTTGAGATCGTGGTACACGCCGTTGTGGAAAAACACCTTGCGTTCAGCCGAATTACGCAGCGTCGGCGTGAGGAACATGCCGCAATACTGCGTCTGTTTGGCGAGGTCGTCGCGGAACGGCCCGCACACGCCCATATCGAAGAACTTCGGATCCTTGTTGGCGGGAATCGCCGGATTACGCGGCACGCCGAGCGCTTCGTATTGCGTGTCGGTGAACACCGGCGGCAAGCCGTCCTTGCTCGGCTGGCTCAAGTGACAGCCGGCGCAGTTCGCCTTGTCCTTGTCGTTGAACAGCTGCAAGCCGTGCAGCTCGGCATGCGTCAAGCGCGCCTTGCCTTCGAGCCAGTAGTCGTACTTGCTGCTGAACGCGTGGAACGACGGATCCTCGATCTGATAACGTCCGACGGCGAACATCGCCTCGGACACCATCAGGCTCGGATTGGTGACGATGCCGGGTCCGAAGATCTGCTTGAATTGGTCTAGGTATCTGGTCGCCAGCAGCTTGCGGGCGACGTCCCCGGGCGTTGCGTTGGCCATTTCCACCGGGTTGGTCAAAGGTCCGAGGGCCTGGTCCTGCAAAGTATCGACACGGCCGTCCCAGAACAAGCCGCCTTGCGGCACCATCGCCGGAGCGGCGGGCGCGGCGAGCGCCGTCTTCTGCGCGCGCTGCACGCCGGCGGCTTGCGTGGCCAGTTGCGTCATATCCACCGGCACGTCGGTGTCGCCCTGATCCGGGCCGATGCTGAACGGCGCCTGGCGATACAGATACGTGAGCGAAGGCGGCGGACGATAACCCGCCTGGTTCATGTGCGCGCCGCCGAGTTGCACCGGGAATGCGTTATCCGGCGCATACGAATGCTGCGGCGAGTGGCACGAAGCACACGACTGCGTGCCCGAGGCCGACAAACTCTGGTCGAAGAAAATCTGTTTGCCGAGCAGCGCCACGGCGCTCAGCGGTGCATTCTGCGGACGCATCAACGTCACCGGATGCGGATTCGCGCCGGTGATCTCCTCGACGATCTCGCCGACCGCGGACGGCATACGTTCCGGATACACGAGCGCGTACGCGCAGTAGACGATGATCGCGAGCACGATACTGGCCGCGCTCCACGCGAGCAGCCTGAGCCACGAGCGGCGGGTAATCACGGGGCCGGGCTCGCCGCCCGCGGGCAGATGCGAAGGCAATGCGGCGTCAGAAGGATGGTTCATGGCGGTGATGACAGATGATTCGATCGGCTGCGATAAAAAGCAAAATCGAGCCAGCACGTTTGCACTGGCTCGACGCCCAACTACGACTAAGGATGCATGACGCTTTTCACCATGCGCCGCCGTGCGGCGTGAGGCACGCATGAGACTCGTGCATCACGCAACGGCAAGCGGAAGAGAAGAGCGAGAGGCAAATCCGCGGATCAGATCGCCGGCGCTGTGGCCAGCTTCGTGCCAAGGTTCTGATCCAGGAACAGCGTCGGATTGTTGCCGGAGCCCGTGAAGTTGAACATGTTCATGATGCTGCCGGCCGTCGCGTCGAACGAACCGCCGCCCAGGCGCTGACCGCCCAGCCAGTTGTCCTCGATGAAGCGCACCACGGAAGCCTGCGTGATCGGCGTATCGTCGACGAAGTTGACCTTCGCCCACGGCGACACCACGATAAACGGCGTACGCGTACCCGGACCGCAACGGCCGTTCACCGCGCCGCCGTTCACGCCTTGCGGCTGCACTGCGCCCGCTGCCGTGCACTGACCCACGCCGCTCAGGTTGTCGGAGCCCGCCACCGTCTTGCCGCCCGCGGATTGTGCCGTGGTCGAATCGAACGATGCGCTCGTCGGTGCCTTGAAACGGTGGTCGTACCAGCCGTCCGAATCGTCGTAGGCGATGATCACGGCGGTGTTCTTCCAGTCAGGCTGCTGTTGCAGGAAGTTGATCACCTTGGTCACGAAAGCCTGTTCGTCGATCGGATCCGAGTTGCCCGGGTGGCCGTCACCGATCGCCGGCGCCTTCAGGAAGTTCACCGACGGATAGTTGCCCGCCTTCACCGCGGCGAAGAAGTCGTCGGTGTCGTACTGGTGGTGCACCGGCGTGGCCGTGTTGTCGAGCGGATCCGTGGAGCCGATCACCGCTGTCGACGACGGACGCGTATGCGCCAGGTTAGCCGTGCTCGCGTAGTACTGGAACCACGCGTGATGCTGCACGTAGTCGGCCTTGGTCGCGTTCAGCACTTGTGAGAAGGTCGAGCGTGCGCAGCCCACCGTACCGTTCGGGTTGACGGTCTGCAGGTTGAAGCCGCCCATGAAGCCGCCCCACGTCAGGCCCTTCGCGTTGAGCAGGTCGCCGATGTTCTTGTTATTCGACGACATTGCGCCGGTCACCGTGCTCTTTGCCGCGATCGTGCAGACGTCGCCGGTCGGGTCGAGGTCGCCGATCATCGTGAAGCTGCCTGCCGAGTCGGGAATCGCATTGGCCGACGTGCCGCCGCTCACGACCACGCCGTTGTTCTGGCCGGACACCACTTCGAGCGCACCCGGCGTCGACGGACCGTAGGTGTCCGTGTACGCGTTCTGGTTCATCGCGAAGTTCTGCGCGTAGTTCCACAGAGCCGTGACCGTGTTGCCGTCGAAGTAGCCGAGCACCTGGCCCTTCGTGGCGAACGCGCCGGTGCTGCCGGCGATGGTCGAGGTGGCTGCCGTGAAGAGCGGGAACGCGTCCATCGCGCCGTTGTTATAGGCGAGTTCTTCGGCCGCGTAGGCGTGGTTCTGGCTCGACGTATTGGCTTGCGAACGGTCCAGGCGGAACGGCAGCAGATCGGCCGCCGGCAGGCCGAGGCCCGCGATCGTCACGCTGCCGACCGTGCGGCCCGCCGTGTTCGGCGAGGTGGCCAGCGCGTTCGGGTTGGCCGTGATCAGGTTGTTGCTGCTGAGGTTGTTGACCGTCGGCGTGCCCGCGGCTGCCACGAATTGCGGCTCGCCGGTCGGGTTGGAAGCGTTCGGATACGTGCCGAAGTAGTGATCGAACGAAACGTTCTCGCCGAAGATCACCACGACGTGTTTGATCGGCGTGGCCGTGGCCACGGCGTCCTGAGCCGATACCACCGGCGCAGGCGTGTTCACGCTGTTATTGCCGCAAGCCGCGAGCGTAAGCAGCGCCGCAAACGGGATGGGTAAGAGGGTTCTACGGAACATTTGAAAGGCTCCAGATTCGACTTCGCCGTTCAGCGTTTGCATCGACGTAGGTGTGGATGTTTCGCTGGGGATATTGTTAGAAATACAGCTGGTGCTAGTAGTCTTACCGCGACAAACTGCGCGCATTGGACCATTCGTTAATTAAGATTTCGGGGCGCGAACCTTACCGAAGCCCTCGCTTTTTATTCATTTGCATAACCTTTGCTGTCGTTAAGCTGACGCCACATTGCAATGCGGAACCGGCTGCGACGCTGCGCCTCGCGTTTCACCACGGTTTTTCCCGCATCCTTCTTTCCTTTCGATTTTTCACACTGCCGCAGCGACGGATTGTTTTCGCTGCTGCGTTCAACAGGAAACGGAGCCGCTTTCCGGCTTCGGCTTTGATGGGAGAAACCAACATGACATCCAGCAAACCGGTTCGTCTGCTTACCGCCATGCTGACTGCCGCGCTGACCGGCGCCGCCACGCTCAGCGCCGCGCCGGCCCTCGCGCAGGCGGTGATCGTCGCGCCGATGGCGCCGCCGCCTGCGCGCGTCGAAGTGGTGCCGGCGCCGCGTGCGGGTTACGCATGGGATCCGGGCCACTGGCGCTGGGTCGAGGGCCGATATGTCTGGGTGGGCGGCCACTGGCAGGCGGTGCGCGTGGGTCATCGCTGGGTGCCGGGACACTGGGTGGCGCGCGGTCCGAACTGGCGCTGGGTGGAAGGCCACTGGGCATGACCCGGCAGCGCCACGGCGGTCGATTTTTTTCGACCCGCTGCGTCCCTCAACCAGGCAGACTGTTATGAAAACGCTCGTGATGATTCTGCTGGCGGCCACGCTCGCCGGCTGTGTGGTGTACCCGGCGCGGCCGGCCTACTATCGGCCGGCGGTCGTCGTATATTGATTGCGCTCGTGCATGGCGAGACGCCGTCTTCGCTATCCGCGCGCACTGTTGGAACCAGTGCGCGTGCAACCATCCGTGTGAGGGGTAGCCGGCATGAGAGGCATCGGAAGGAGTGGCTTGTGCGTGACTGAAGTTCGTTCAGCGGCGCGTTGCATGCGGCGCCACGCACTCGCGCCGAGGAGCGCCATGCCTTGAGCGAACGCGACCCCGACGCGGAATTGCTCGAACAGATCGGCCGGCAAGATCCGGCCGCCGTCCGCTCGCTCGTCTCGCGCAAGCTGCCGCGTCTGCTTGCGCTCGCCACCCGCATGCTGGGCGACCGCATGGAAGCGGAAGACGTGGCGCAGGAGGTGTTCGTGCGCATCTGGAAACAGGCGTCGCGCTGGCGGGAAGGCGAGGCGAAGTTCGACACGTGGGTTCATCGCGTCGCGCTCAATCTCTGCTATGACCGGCTGCGCGGCCGGCGCGAAGAGCCGCGCGACGAGATGCCCGAGGAGGCCGATCCCGCGCCGCTGCCTGAGGCCGGACTCGAAGCGCGCGCCCAGGACCAGCGGGTTCGCGATGCGCTCGCCGCGTTGCCGGCACGCCAGCGCGAGGCGCTGGTACTCAACTATTACCAGGAGATGTCGAACATCGACGCCGCGGCCCTGATGGGCATCAGCGTCGATGCGTTGGAAAGTCTGCTGGCACGCGCGCGCCGCAATCTGCGCGCTCAACTGGCCGGCAGCGGCCTTAGCAAGGACAAGTCATGACGCCCGAAAGATTTCAGCAGATCGTCGAGGCCTACGGCGCCGAGCCGTGCCGCTGGCCGCAACAGGAGCGCGCGGCGGCGCAGGCGTGGGCGCACTCGCATCGCGCCGAGGCCGACGCGCTGCTGGCGCAGGCGGCCGGCGTCGATGCGTGGCTCGCCGCCGACAAGGTCGAGCCGCCGGGCGCGGCCCTGCTCGAGCGCGTGCTCGACAGCGCGCCGGTGCGGCAGCCGGCGCCGCCACGACGCCGCCTGTGGTGGTCGGGCGCGGCGGTCGCGGGCGTGGGGCTGCTGGGCGGCGTAGCCGGCGCTTTCGCCGTGTCGTTCTTCGTGTTGACGGAGACCGGAGCGCAGGCTCCGCTCGCGCATGAGTCGTCTTATTTGACTTCGAGCTTCGGTGGGTCGTCCGCCGATTGGAGCGACGAATGAACGGCCGATCCTGGAAAGTCTTGCTGGCGGCCTCGCTGGTGCTGAATGTGTTTCTGGTGGGCGCGATTGTCGGGGGTGCCTATCAATGGTTTGCCGCGCACGGTGCGGCGGCGCCCGTGCAGGCGCAGCAGCGCGCGCTGCGTTTCGCCGCGCAAACGCTCTCAGCCGAGCGCCAGAAAGCCTTTATCGACGGCCTGAAAGACGCACGCCGCGACGGCCGGCAATATGCCCGCGAAGGCCGCGAAGGGCGTCGCGAAGTGTTGCGTCTGCTGGCGGCGCCGCAGTTCGATCGTGCCGCGCTGGACGCCGCGCTCGAGCGCACGCGTGAGGCCGACAGCCATCTGCGCGCGCAAGTGGAAGGCAGTGTGGCCGACTTCGCGGCGACCTTGTCGCCCGAGGAGCGCGTTCAATTCGCCGACAGCCTGAAGGTGCGCGGGCAATGGCGCGAACCCGCGCCCGCGCCAAATGTGAAGAAGCCGGCGAATCAGGCATCGAGCGAAACGTCGGGCGAGTAAAAAGACTGCAGCAGCTGCGACGGATTTTTGCGTGACAGCCGTTTAAAGACTATCCACAGCCGAAGAGGATGGTATGGCCAACTCACCGAACCTGAACGCCGCGGCGATTGCGCTGAACCGTTTCGGCCTGGGTGCGCGCGTCGACGACACGTCGCCCGCCGATCCGAAAGGCTGGCTGCTTGCGCAGTTCGAACAGTACCAGGCGCGACCGGCTGCATGGGCGAATCAGCCCGACTCGGTGGCGCTTTCTATTGAACTCTTACAGCAGCGCATGCAGTTCAATCAGCAGGCTCGTCAGAGTGCGAGCGAGGGCACGGCGACGAGTCCCGCGAACGCGCAAAACATGGCTATGCCTGAGGGGCAAACCCGTAGTCAGGCGAAGGCGCAGACAAACGCACAAGCAAACGCACAAGCAAACGCGCAGGCCGCCGCACCCACCTCAACGCAATCAAACGCGCTAACCGCCAGGCAAGCCGAACGAAAAGCGATCCGCAGCGAAATACTCGACATGTACCGCTCATCGGTGAATGCACGGGTGACCAGTGCGCTGACCACGCAGACGCCGTTCATCGAGCGGCTGGTGCATTTCTGGTCCAACCACTTCGCGGTCTCCACCGAAAAGCCCGGTGTCGCGGTGCTGGCCGGTTCGTTCGAGGCCGAAGCGATTCGTCCGCACGTGCTGGGCCGCTTCGAAGACATGCTGGTGGCCGTCGAACGTCATCCGGCCATGCAGGTGTTTCTCGATCAGACGCGCTCGGTCGGACCGGACAGCACGGCGGCCATGCGTGCCGCGCAGCGCAATCCGGAGCGCAAACGCGGCCTGAACGAAAACCTCGCGCGCGAAATCATGGAGCTGCACACGCTCGGCGTGCGCAGCGGCTACAGTCAGGACGACGTCACCGAATTCGCCCGCGCGCTGACCGGCTGGAGCGTCGCGGGCAATCCGGCCAATCCCGCCAACCCCGGCAACGCGGGCCGGCTAGCGATGCAGCAGAACGCCGCGCCGGGCACCTTCGTGTTTCGCGCCGCGCTGCACGAACCCGGCTCGCGGACCATCATGGGCCGCCGCTACGATCAGCCCGGAGAAGAGCAGGCGCTCGCGATTCTGCACGACCTCGCGAGCGCGCCGGCCACCGCGCAGCATATCGGCGGCAAGCTGGCCCGTCATTTCGTCGCCGATAATCCGCCGCCCGGCGTGAGCGAACATCTGGCCAGCGCATTCGAGCGCAGCGGCGGCGATCTGCCGGCCGTCTATCGCGCGTTGATCGACATGCCGCAAGCGTGGTCGCCCACCGCCGTGAAATTCAAAACGCCGTGGGAGTGGACCATTTCGTCGATGCGCGGACTCGGCTGGCAAGACCTCGGCAAGCTGCAGACGGCGCCCATTCTCACGCAGCTCGGCCAGCCGGTGTGGCGTCCGGGCTCGCCCGCCGGTTACGACGACATCGCCGCGAGCTGGGCCGCGCCCGACGCGCTCGTGCGCCGGGTCGAAGTGGCGCAGCGTTTCGCGTCGCAAGTCGGCGACCGGCTCGATGCGCGCGCACTCGGCCAGACCCTGCTCGCCGGTTCGCTCAGCGCGCCGACGGCCACGGCGGTATCGCGTGCCGAAAGCGCGTCGACGGCGATCGCGTTGTTGCTGGTCTCGCCGGATTTTCAACGGAGATGAATGCCATGCTGTCACGCCGCAAGTTTCTGAGCGTCGCCGCTGCCGGCGCGGGCGCGATGCTCGTGTCGCCGCAAATCGCGTTTGCAAGCGTCGCCACCGAGCGCCGTTTCGTGTTCGTGATCCAGCGCGGCGCCGCCGACGGTCTGAACATCGTCGTGCCGTACGCCGAACCCGCCTACGCCACGCTGCGCGGCGCGCTTGCCGTCGATACGTCGAACGCGCCGCGCCTGGACGGCAGCTTCGCGCTGCATCCCGCGATGGTCCAGACCGCCGCGATGTATGCGAATCATCAGGCGCTGTTCGTGCATGCGGTGGCGTCGCCGTATCGCGACCGTTCGCACTTCGACGGACAGAACGTGCTCGAGACCGGCGGCACGTCGCCATATCAGATGAAAGACGGCTGGCTGAACCGGCTCGTCGCGCAATTACCGGCCACGCGCGAAAACGCGATCGCGTTCGCGCCGACTGTGCCGATGGCATTGCGCGGGCCGGCGGCGGTGACGTCGTATGCACCTTCGGCGCTGCCGCAAGCCCCCGACGATCTGCTCACGCGCGTCTCGCAACTCTACGATCAGGACGCGCAGTTGCGTCCGCTGTGGGAGTCGGCGATGACCGCGCGCGGCCTCGCGGGCGACGCCGGCGCGCGCCAGGATCCGGCGAGTCTCGGCAAGCTCGCCGCGGGTTTCCTGACGCGCGAGAACGGGCCTCGCATCGCGATGATCGAAACCGGCGGCTGGGACACGCACAGCGCGCAGAACGCCCGCCTCGCCAATCAGTTGAAGGCGCTCGACACGATGCTCGCGTCGTTGCGCGACGGCATGGGACCGTTGTGGAGCAAGACCACGGTGCTGGTTGCCACGGAGTTCGGCAGAACCGCCGCCGCCAACGGCACGGGCGGCACCGATCACGGCACTGGGTCGGTGGCGATGGTGCTCGGCGGCTCGGTGCAGGGTGGACGCGTGATCGCCGACTGGCCGGGTCTCGCGCCTCACAACCTTTACGAGGCGCGCGATCTCAAGCCGACCGCCTCGCTCGATGCGTTGATCGCCGGCACCGCGAGCGAAAGTCTCGGACTCGATCCGCAGCGCACGGCGTCCGCGCTGTTCGGGCAGACGTCGGCGGGGCGTCCGTTGAGCGGCATCGTGCGCGCGTAGTGGTGGCGCGCGGGCTTGAACCTGAGCTGCCCAAGGCGCTAACGCCGCCCACCCGCAAGCCGTCGTGCGTCCGGCAAACGCCGCAACCGCGCCATTGCGATACAGCCGAGCAGCGGCCCGACCGCGAGCATGCCGAACGCGCCGCGCCAACCCGCCAACGCGACGACATCCGGCACCAGATGAATGCTCACCAGCGTCAGCAGAAAACCCGCGCAGGTCTGCGCGGTCAATAACGTGCCGATCGACGCAGGCTCGGCGAGCTCCGCAATGCTCGCCGAGAACTGAGCGGAATCGGCGATCACCGAAATCCCCCAGCACAGCGCCACGCAGCCGACCAGCCAGACCGGCGCGCCGAGCAGCCAGCCCATCAAGGCGGCGCACGCGCCGCTCACGGCCATCGCGCCGATCGTCACCGTGGTGCGGCCGAGCCGGTCCGCCAGCACGCCGCCGAGCCACGCGCCGAGCGCGCCCGCCGCAACCGCGCCGAAGGTGAGCCATTCGGCCGCTGCGCGCGGCTCTCGCATGCCGGCTGCCGCAAAGCTCGCTTGCAGGAATACGGCGAGCCACGCCCACATCGCGTACAACTCCCACATGTGGCCGAGATAACCGAGGTTCGCGAGCCGCAGCGCGCGGTTGCGCCAGGCGCCGGCCAGCGCGGACCATTCGATGCGCGTCGCGCGCGCCATATTCGGCCCGACGCCGCACAGCAGAATCGCGACGCCCGCCAGCAGCGCGCAGCACGCCGAGATGCAATAGATCGCGCGCCAGTTCGAACCGCCGAGCGCGGCCAGCAGATGCGGACTCGCCGAGCCGAAAGTGAGCGCGCCGACCAGCAGTCCGATCAACAAACCGAGATCGCCTTTCGCCCACGTCGCCGCGAGCCGCATGCCGACGGGATAAACGCCGGCCATGCAGATGCCGGTCAATAGCCGCAGCAGGATGGCGAGCGGGCCCGCCGGCGCGAGGAAGACGAGACATGCGGTGGCCGCGCCCGCCGTCAACGCGCTGATCATGAAGAGCCGCCGTGGATCGAAGCGGTCGGCAAGCGAGAGCAGGGCGCTCGTGACGGTGCCGGCCACGAACCCCGCCTGCACGGCGCTGGTGAGCAAGGTCGCTTGCATGGCAGAGAGACTCTCGGCCTGCCTGACGATCGCCACGACCGCCGACGATGAAAACCACACGCTCATCGCGCCCACCTGACAGAGCAGCAGAATCACGAGCGAACGCGTCTTGCCGGCTGCCGTGTGGCTAGGTCGATGCGGGTTTGCCGAGGCTTCTTTCATGCGAGTTTTGTGCGGTACATCGTGCGGTAGCCGGCCGATTCGGCAGCGAGCGCGTCGCTGGCTTCGGCCGCATGCGTCGCGTGCAGGGAGCGCGCGCCGACACGGTGATAGCGGCGGCCGTAGTAGATCAGCGCGTCGCCTTCGACATGCGTATGCGCCGCTTTCACCGCGCAGAAGAACACCGTGTGCGTGCCGACTTCGGTCACCGATTCGATCTCGCAGTCGAGCGAAGCGAGCGCGCCATGCAGGACCGGTGCGCCCGTCGCGAGGGTGTCCCATTGCGCGGCGGCAAAGCGTTCCGCTACCGGCAGCGTGCTGGTGGCGAAGTGCGCGGCAAGCGTCTGATGTTCGGCGCTGAGCACGTTGACGCAAAGTTTGCCGTTGGCGCGGAAAGCCGCGTTGTTGCGGCTGCCGCGATTGATGCAGACGAGCAGCGTGGGCGGTTCGTCGGTCACCCCGCACACCGCGGATGCGGTGCAGCCGGCCAGACCCGCCGCGCCGTCGCTCGTGATGATGTTGACGGCGGCGCCGAGACCGGCCATCGCGTCGCGGAAGGTGCTCCTGTCAAGCATGTGAGCCTCTGCGAAAGAATCGCCGTGCCGCTGCATGGCGGCGCGGACGGCATGAAGTGAGAATCTGCATGACAGTGCTATCGATAAGGATCACCTGGAACCAGAGCGACGACGCAAACGGGCAGGCGGCATCTTGCGGCTTCGCGCCCGGCAGCCGAACATGCGTAACTGAAGTGTGCATCGCGGCGCTGGCATCAGGCATCGCTCGAGACGGGCGCCGCGGCACAAGCCGGCGAGCGAAACTTCGCCGCCGTATGGTTTGCAGGCAGACGCGCGTGACCGAACAGCTTCTCCCGCAAGGTGCCGTCACGATACGCTCGCTTGTAAGCGCCGCGTTCCTGCAGAATCGGCACGACGTGCGCAATAAAATCTTCGAAGCATTCCGGCGCGACCGTACGCGATAGATTGAAACCATCCACGCCCGCTTCTTCGGTCCACGCGATCAACTCGCTCGCCACTCGTTCGGCCGAGCCGACCAGCGGCGCCTGACGGCTGCCCAGCACCATCTGTTCGAGCAGCTTGCGTTTGGTCCACTGCGGACCCGCCGCGCGCGTCATGGCTTCAACGTTCGATACGATGGCCTGGCTCTTGCCGGTTTCGATCGGCTCGTCGAGGTCGTAGCGCGCGAAGTCGATGCCGAGCGACGCCGCCGCATGCACGAGCGCCGCCTCGGAGCTGACATAACGGCGGTACTCCGCGTACTTTTCTTGCGCCTCGCTGTCCGTGCGTCCGGTGATGACGGTTTGCCCGAGCAGCACCTTGATGTCGTCGGCTTGGCGGCCGCCTGCAACCGCGTGCGCGCGAATATCGTCGACGATCGCCTTCACGGCCGGCCTCGCCTGGCCGTTGACGAACACGCACTCCGCGTGCGCCGCGGCAAACCGTTTGCCGCGCGCCGACGATCCCGCCTGATACAGCACCGGCGTGCGCTGCGGCGACGGCTCGCTCAGATGCATCGCGTCGACCCGATACTGTTTGCCGCGATGGTGGATCACGTGGACCTTCGACGCGTCCGCATACACGCCCTGAACCTTGTCGCGCAACACCGCGCCGTCTTCCCAACTGCATTCCCACAGTTTGTAGACCAGTTCCATGTATTCGTCGGCGAGGTCGTAGCGGTCGTCGTGCGCCATCTGGCCGCTCAGGCCGATCGCGCGCGACGCGCTGTCCAGATAACCGGTGACGATGTTCCAGCCCACCCGGCCGCGCGTCAGATGATCGAGCGTCGACATGCGCCGCGCGAATAGATATGGCAGCTCGACCGTGAGATTGGACGTGACGCCGAACGACAGATGACGCGTCACCGCGGCCATGGCGGGGATCAGCAGTGTCGGATCGTTGACCGGCACCTGCACGGCGCCGCGAATGGCGGCGTCGGGGTTGCCGCCGTAGACGTCGTAGACGCCGGCGACATCGGCGAAAAAGATGCCGTCGAACAGGCCCGCTTCGAGCGTGCGGGCGTAGTCGGTCCAGTACTGCAGATCCGTATAGCGCGCGGACTGATCGCGCGGATGGGTCCACATGCCTTGCTGGATGTGGCCGACGCAGTTCATGTCAAAAGCGTTGAGAACGATTTCCTTCGGCATGGTGTCTTCCGGCTGGGTGGACGAATGCTTACGGCTGGCGTTCGAATCGCGTGCGCTCGTGCGGCTTGCTGTCGCGATCGTTCGTTTAATATAGTGGACGAAAAATCACTATGCAAGATATTGATTTCGGCCTTTAATGAGCGGCGAGGCGAGCGCGGACCTCGGCGTCGATGCTCACACCGCCTCGATATAATTTGCGGTGCCCGATTTCCTCACTCTCTAACGCGTCCATCTTTCCATGTCCGAATCCGCTGCCATCGATCTGACCCAGGCGATCTCCTCGCGCGTGAAGACCGAGCGCGAGGCGCGCAACTGGTCGCTGAGCGAACTGGCGGAACGCTCGGGCGTGTCGAAGGCGATGATCAGCAAGATTGAACGCGGCGAGGCGAGTCCCACGGCGACCGTGCTCGGGCGTCTGTCAGGCGCGTTCGGCCTGACTTTGTCGACCTTGCTGGCGCTCGCGGAGCAGACTGGCGAACGACTCGTGCGGCATGCGGACCAGTCAGTCTGGCAAGACCCGGAGACCGGCTACACGCGACGGCGCATCTCGCCACCTACAGGCGGCGTGCTGGAATTGCTGGAGATCGAATTGCCGCCGGGCGTGAAAGTGCCGTACCCGCCGGATGCTTTCGTGTTTCAGCATCAACAGATCTGGGTGACGCTTGGCGTGTTGACCTTTAGGGAAGGCCAGCAGGTTTATCGGCTGGAAGCGGGGGATTGTCTGCAGCTTGGCGCGCCGCTCGAATGTGAATTCTTCAACGCGGGCGAAGACGTGTGCCGTTACGTGGTCGGCCTCGTTCGACGATAGGCGCTTCCACGTACGTTTCAATGGACGCTTCAATAAGCGTTTCAAATACCAGGACCGCAGGCAACGCCTCACACTCGCATCGAGCGACGAGCGGCGTTGCCTGTGATCACCGGCAAGTCATCGGGTGAGCCGGGCGCTTAACCTCCGCCGCCGCCTTGCGTGCCGATCGTGAGCTTGTTGTTCACCGACTTCACGCCGGCAACACTCTTAGCCACTTCCTCTGCCTGCGGAATCTGCGCGCCGTCGGGCACCGATCCGGTCAGCGTCACCGCGCCGCCACGGGCCCGGACGAACACGTTCGACACGTCAAAACCCTGCGCCTTCGATAGAGCCTTGCGCACTTGCAGACCCAGCGCGCGGTCCGTCTTCTTGACCGTCTTGGCACTGGGCGCCGACGTGTCGCCGGACGCCATCGCGTCGCTCGACTGCGCATAGGCGCTGGCCGCCGTTGCCAAACACAATGCGATGCCGAGCGCCTTCAAAAGATTGACTGTTTTCACGTTTTCTCCATCCTCGAAAAGTTGATGTCGCTTCGTTGCATGCAAAAAACCACGCGCTTGCGAGCACTTCTTCGCCCACGAGGAGCACCCTGTCTTGTAGAAGAGTGATGCCGCGACGCTCCCGGCGCGCTTAAACAATACTCCAGCCGAAGCGCTCATGCTGGAAAAACTGCCCGGAGCGCCGCATTGGCAGCCATTCCGGCAATCATGGCGACGGCTTGTGTTGCGCACGTGTGACGGCAATGTTCCACATATCGGGTTGGCCGTTTGCTAATGTGCGTCGACGCGCGCCAAGGCGCGTCAACGCGGCGACGCCTAGAACCATTGCGGCGCCATGCCGAGCGTGGTGTCGTCGAGTGTGCGAAGCGTGGCGAGCATCAACGTGACGCGCGGCAGTTCCCAGCGAAAGAACCACTGACACGCATGCAGCTTGCCGCGATAGAAGTCCGCGTCTGCTTCGTTAAGCGAAGCAGGCAGCGCGGCGCTTGCGACGATCGCCTGACGCAGCCATGTCCACGCAATCACGATATGACCGAAGGCTTCGAGAAACGCATTCGCGTTGGCGAGCGCGCGTTCGCTTTCATGGGCCAGCGTGGGCAGCAACGCCTCGACTGTGGCAGTCAGATCGGTCCATGCTTCGCCGAGCGCATCGGCATGCGCGTGCAATGCGGGGTGTTCGCGCGCCGTGCCGATAGTCTGCTGGATTTCGTGGGCCAGTTGTTTGAGCGCCGCGCCCTGTTTCATCGTCACCTTGCGGCCGAGCAGATCGATGGCCTGGATGCCATGCGTGCCTTCGTGAATCATGTTCAGCCGGTTGTCGCGATAGAACTGCTCGACCGGATATTCACGCGTGTAGCCGTAGCCGCCGTGAATCTGGATCGCGAGACTATTCGCTTCGAGACACCATTGGGACGGCCAGGATTTCACCACCGGCGTGAGCAGATCGAGCAGCAGGCCCGCATCGGCGCGCGCGGTTTCGCTCTCGCCGGTGTTCTGTTCGTCGACGAGACGCGCCGCGTACAGGCACAACGCGTAAGCGCCTTCCACATAGGCTTTTTGTGCGAGCAGCATGCGGCGCACGTCGGCGTGTTCGATTAGCGGCAATTGCGGATCGAGCGGATTTTTGTTGTCGGGGCGGCGTCCTTGCGGCCGTTCGCGCGCGTAATCGAGTGACGCGAGATAGCCGCGGTAGCCGAGCATGACCGCGCCGAGTCCGACGCCGATGCGCGCCTCGTTCATCATATGGAACATATACGCGAGACCGTGATGCGGCTCGCCTACCAGTTCGCCGATGCATTCGCCATGTTCGCCGAACGACAGCATGGTCGACGTCGTGCCGCGCCAGCCCATCTTGTGAATCAGTCCGGCAAGGGCGACGTCGTTGCGCGCGCCGAGGCTGCCGTCTTCGTTGACATGGAACTTCGGCACGGTGAAGAGCGAAATGCCCTTGACGCCCGGCGGCCCGCCGGGAATGCGCGCCAGCACCAGATGCACGATGTTCTCGCTCAACTCGTGGTCGCCGCCTGAGATGAAAATCTTGTTGCCGCGAATCGAATAGGTGCCGTCCGCATTGGGCGTGGCGCTCGTGACGAGATCGGACAGGCTCGAACCTGCTTGCGGTTCCGTCAACGCCATGGTGCCGAACGCGCGACCCTCGAAGAGCGCTTGCAGATACTTGCGCTTTTGCGTTTCGCTGCCGAAGCGCTCGATCACGTTTGCGTTCGCCGTGGTTAGCATCGCATACGACGCGGTCGCAATGTTCGCACTCTTGAAGAGCGACAAGCAGGCAAACGAAATCACCGACGGCAACTGCATGCCGCCCCATTCGTAGTCTTTGCCCGCGGCGAGAAAGCCGGTGGCGCGCATGGCGTCGAGTGCGTCCTTCACCTCGGCGGGCAGGGTGACGCGTTGACCGTCGAAGTGCGGCTCGTGTTCGTCCGAGACACGGTTGTGCGTCGCGAACTTTTCCACGGCGACCGTATGCGCGGTATCGAGCGCGGCGTCGAAGGTCTCGCGGCTGTGATCGGCGTGACGCGCGCGGCGTCTTAGCGCCTCCGCTTCGAGTACTTCGAACAACTGAAACTCGAGATCACGTGAGTTGATGATCTGCGCATCTTGCATGAGAGAAGACCCGTGAAAAAGTAAGCCGCTATGCGGAACAGCGACGTAAGGCAAAGCGTAAAAGCGCCCTCGAACATATCGGCCCGGTGCGGCTGAAAGGCGCGGCATTCGGGTAATTCCCGATGCTTCGCCACTCGACGATACGCGTCAGTTTATATTGAAAGCGAATGATCGTGCTTTTATTTACAGGCCGAATTCCGGCACGTATGATGGGCGCAAAACACGGCATACCGATCTGCATGGCAGAACAAATCTGGAGGAGCGACGCAATGTCTGTGAAGGACCTGTTTCAACTGGACGGCAAGGTGGCACTCATCACCGGCGGCTCGCGCGGCCTCGGTCTGCAAATGGCCGAGGCACTCGGCGAAATGGGCTGCCGCGTCGCCATCACCGCGCGCAAGGGCGACGAACTAGCCGAAGCGAAAACGCATCTGCAACAACTCGGTATCGAAGTGCAAACGGTAGTCAACGATCTGCAGCGCTTCGAAGGCATCCCCGGTCTCGTGGATGAAGTACTGGGCGTGCACGGCCGCATCGATATTCTAGTCAACAACGCGGGCGCGACATGGGGCGCACCCGCTGAAGACTATCCCGATGATGCGTGGCACAAGGTCATGAACCTGAACGTCAACGCGCCGTTCTTTCTCGCTCGCGAAGTCGGCAAGCGCAGCATGATTCCGCGGCGCGCGGGCAAGATTATCAATATCGCTTCGGTGGCGGGCTTGAAGGGTTCGCCGCCGGGCATGAATACGATTGCGTACAACACGTCCAAGGCCGCCGCGATCAATTTCACGCGGGCGCTCGCCGCGGAGTGGGGCAAGTACAACATCAACGTCAATGCGATCTGCCCGGGCTTTTTTCCTTCGAAGATGACGGCGGGTTTGCTCGATAAGCTCGGAGAAACGATCGTCTCGCATACACCCTTGCAGCGTCTGGGCGGCGAAGAAGATCTCAAAGGTCCGATCGTGTTTCTTGCGAGCGAAACGTCGCGCCATGTCACCGGCCAGGAGTTCGCGGTGGACGGCGGCGCGATCATCGTCTGAGCGTCACGCGGGTCCGACGCGGCGCTGTGAACGAAGCGCGCGGCAGCAAGCCGACGCGCACCGACAGTAGAAAGCTGGAGACGCTGATGAACGAACGCCATCACCCGCATTGGCCGCCGCAACTGCCACTGCACTTGACGCTGCCCGAGACCAATCTGTTCTATAACGCCGAAGTCTCGGCGGCGCGTTATCCCCACAAGCCGTTCATCATCTTCTACGACACGGCGGTCACGTTCGCCGAATTCAAGGACGAAGCCGAACGAATCGCGGGTTTTCTGCAACAGGAGTGTCAGGTCAAGGCCGGCGACCGCGTGCTGCTGTATATGCAGAACAGCCCGCAATGGATCATCGCTTACTACGGCATCCTGCGGGCGAACGCGGTGGTGGTGCCAGTCAATCCGATGAACATGAGCGCCGAATTGGCGCACTACGTGGAAGACAGCGGCGCGACCACGATCATCGCGCCGCAATGCCTGTTCGCGAATGTCGAGCCGTTGATCGGCAGCGGACCTGGAAAGGGCATCGAGCACGCAATCGTCGCCACGTATAGCGATTATCTGAAGAAACCCTCGCCGATACCGGTGCCTGAATTCGTCGCCGCGCCAC
Organism: Paraburkholderia phytofirmans; assembly: GCF_046028095.1. Taxonomy (GTDB): domain Bacteria; phylum Pseudomonadota; class Gammaproteobacteria; order Burkholderiales; family Burkholderiaceae; genus Paraburkholderia; species Paraburkholderia phytofirmans_A. The sequence continues at coordinate 50,411 of NZ_JAQQDJ010000022.1, read as the reverse complement.
GCAAGACGTTCGCAATTGCCGGCGTTACCTCGTGGCAAGAAGTGCTCGATCGACACATTGCGCCGGGGCCGCTCACCACCGGTCCCGACGATCTGTGCGTGATGCCTTATACGTCCGGCACCACCGGCAAGCCCAAAGGCTGCATGCATACGCACCGCAGCGTGATGAGCACGGCGCTCGGCGGCTGCGTCTGGTTCTCGTCGCCGCCGGACGGCGTTTATCTATCCGTACTGCCGCTTTTTCACGTGACCGGCATGCAAGGCGGCATGAACAGCGCGGTCTTTTCCGGCATGACCATCGTGCTGTTGCCGCGCTGGGATCGCGAGGCCGCCGCGCTATGCATGCAGAAATATCGCGTTACCGCATGGCAGTCCATCTCAACGATGATGGTCGATTTCCTCTCGAACCCGAAGCTCAACGAATACGATCTGTCGAGCCTCACCGGTACGCGCGGCGGCGGCGCGGCGATGCCGGACGCGATTGCCAGAAAGCTCAAGGCGCTGACCGGGCTCGATTACGTCGAAGGCTACGGCATGACGGAGACGATTGCCGGCACGCACATCAATCCGCCGCATCGGCCGAAACCGCAGTGCCTGGGCATTCCCGTGTTCGACGTGGACTCGCGCGTGATCGATCCGGTCTCGCTCGCGGAACTGCCGCAAGGCGAAACCGGCGAGATCGTCACGCATGCGCCGCAAGTCATGCAGGGCTACTGGGGTAATCCGAAGGCGACGGCGGAAGTGTTCATCGAACTCGACGGCAAGCGGTTTCTGCGAACCGGCGATCTAGGCCATATCGACGAAGACGGTTATTTCTTCATGACCGACCGTCTCAAACGTATGATCAACGCATCCGGTTACAAGGTATGGCCGGCTGAAGTCGAGGCGCTGATGTACCGGCATCCGGCGATTCACGAGGTCTGCGTGATCGGCGTGAAAGACGAGAAGCGCGGCGAGACCGTGAAGGCGCTGGTGGTGCCCGACGCGGCGCACGCGGGTACGATTACTGCGCAGGAGATCATCGACTGGGCGCATGAGCAGATGGCCGCATATAAAGCCCCGCGCATAGTCGAGTTCGTGACGTCGCTGCCGAAGTCGGGTAGCGGCAAGATCTTGTGGCGCAAGTTGCAGGAAGAGGATGCGGCGCGCGTCGCCGGCTCACGAGATTCGTCTGCTTGATGCAACACGTGCTCGTGGCGCTGAACTGACTCTTTTGATAGTTTGCCTGTAAGCTTTGAGCGCGAGTCCGTACTGAGTGTCGTGCGCGGCTCGCGGTGGTGAACAGAAGACTCACAGACAAGCTTGAATGCGCTTGAATGCTATTACCAACTTTCGAGAGGGGAATTGAAGATGAAGAGCTTTGCCATGAAACAGATCATGCTCGGCCTCGCCGTTACCGCCATGGTCGCCGGCACCATTCCGCTCGCCGCGGCACAAGGCGCCAGCGACGCGGCCATGTCCGCTGCGCCCGCCGCGGCGAGCAGTGCGAAACCCACCAAAGCGGAGCGTAAAGAGGCGCGCAAGCAAGCCCGAGCCAAGAAGAACGCAGAACTGAAGAAACTCGAAGACGCAGGCTATCAGCCGTCCCAGAACGACCCGAACTATCCGGACAAACTGCAGAAAGCGCAGAAGAAGGCCGGCGTCGGAGCAGGCGCGAGCCAGTAATCGCCCAAACAGCCATCGCCCAGGCAGCCTCGCGACGTGACTAAACGTCGCGCGGCTGCCGGTACGGATCGAGTCCGCGAACCATGCGGCGCGACTCAGCCCATTTCAGCGGCACCTGTTCAACGACCTCACTCAACGCGTGCCGAGCGTCTCGACCAGCATGTCGACAAACGCCTTGACTCGCGCCGTCATCTGTAACTGCTGCGGATACACTGCGTAGATATCCGCGCCCGGCGTGCGGTAGTCGGGCAGGACGTGGACCAGCCGGCCATCGGCGAGATACTCCGCGATATCCCATTCGGCGCGCATCAGAATGCCTTGGCCGTCCAGCGCCCACTTCACCGCGATTTCGCCGTCGTTGGTGGTCAGGTTGCCGCGCACGCGCACCGTCTCGGTCTTTTCGGTGGCGCCGCGTCCGCTGGTCAGACGCCAGACGCCGTAAGCGTCGCCGCCCTGGCGAATGCCGATGCAATTGTGTTGCGCCAACTCCGCCGGACTGCGCGGCGCCCGCCGCTCGGCAAGATAGCGCGGCGAGGCGCACAGCAGGCGCCGGTTCGACGCAACCCGGCGCGCGATCACGCGGGCATCCGGCGGTTCGCCGAAACGCACGCACACGTCGAAGGCGTCGTCGCTGAGCGGCGGCGGATCGACCGAAAGCTGCAACTGCACGTCCACCTCGGGAAAGCGCCGCACGAACTGCGAGATCAGCGGAGCCACGTGGCTGCGGCCGAAACCGAGCGTCGCATTCACGCGCAGCAGCCCTTTCGGCGCCGCTTGCGAACCGCCGAGCAATTGCGCGAGGTCGTCCATCTCGCTCAGAATGCGCCGCGCTCTCGTCAGATACAGTTCGCCCTCCGGTGTGAGGCTCATGCGCCGTGTCGTGCGGTTGACGAGCGAGACGGCCGCCCGCGATTCCATCTGCGCCAGATGCTTGCTCACGGCAGCCGTGCTCAGTCCGAGTTCGCGAGCGGCTGCCGTGAGGCTGCCGCTCGCAGCGAGCGTCGAGAAAAAGGCGAGATCGTCCGGCTGGATCGACGAGGTCATGAAGCGGCCTATTGTTAACCTGAAGTTAAGGATGCTTTGAGTCTAGCAGCGTTTTTCCGGGCCGTGGCCGTTCTACGATGCGCTCCATGCTTTCAACACCATGGAGACACCCAATGAAGACCTATCGCATCGCAACCATTCCCGGCGACGGCATCGGCAAGGAAGTCGTACCCGCTGGCCGGCGAGTTCTGGAAGCCATCGCCGCGCGCAGCGACGCGTTTGGTTTCGAGTTCGAGGATTTCGACTGGGGCGGCGACTACTACCGCGAGCATGGCGTGATGATGCCGGCCGACGGACTCGATGCGATTCGTCACAAGGACGCGATTCTGTTCGGCTCGGCGGGCGACCCGGATATTCCTGATCACGTGACGCTGTGGGGTCTGCGCCTGAAAATTTGCCAGGGCTTCGATCAGTACGCGAACGTGCGCCCCACGCGCATCCTGCCCGGCATCGACGCGCCGTTGAAGCGCTGCGGACCGAAGGATCTCGACTGGGTGATCGTGCGCGAGAACTCTGAAGGCGAATATGCCGGCGTGGGCGGCCGCGCGCATCAGGGCCATCCGATCGAAGTCGCCACCGACGTCTCGATGATGACCCGCGCGGGCGTCGAACGCATTCTGCGTTTCGCGTTCCAGCTCGCGCAATCGCGGCCCCGCAAGCTGCTGACGGTGATCACCAAGAGCAACGCGCAACGTCACGCCATGGTCATGTGGGACGAGATCGCCGTGCAGGTCTCGAAGGAGTTTCCGGACGTGCGCTGGGACAAGGAACTCGTCGACGCCGCAACCGCGCGCATGGTCAACCGGCCGGCCACGCTCGACACGATCGTCGCAACCAACCTGCACGCCGATATTCTCAGCGACCTGGCCGCGGCGCTCGCCGGCAGTCTCGGCATCGCGCCGACCGCCAATCTCGACCCCGAGCGCCGCTATCCATCCATGTTCGAGCCGATTCACGGCTCCGCGTTCGACATCATGGGCAAGGGTCTCGCGAATCCGGTCGGCACCTTCTGGTCGGTGGTGATGATGCTTGAGCATCTCGGCGAGCACGCCGCCGCACAGCAATTGATGGCGGCAATCGAGCGCGTCACGGCGGATCTGTCGCTGCATACGGGCGACCTGGGCGGCACGGCCACGACCGTGCAGGTGACCGATGCCGTGTGCGCGATCCTGGCGGCGGAGTCGACCAATGCGATCAATGCGTCTACCTCTGCACCAGTCGAACCGGCTGCGAGCGTCAAGGCCGCCTGAAGCGCCACGCGCAAAAAGTCACACAAAACCATAACGCCCGGACGAACCCGTCACGGGCGATCTCACTGCATCGAGCAGAGATTGAGTGGAGACAGGTATGAACAATGAACTGCAAGCCCGAGTGGTGCGCAAGCTGACCTGGCGCATCCTGCCATTTGTGATGCTGCTTTACTTCGTCAGCTTTCTCGACCGGGTGAACGTCGGCTTCGCGGCCATCACCATGAACAAGGATCTCGGCCTCACGCCGACCATGTTCGGGCTCGGCGGCGGCATTTTCTTCCTCGGCTATTTTCTGTTCGAGGTGCCGTCGAATCTCATCCTCAACAAGGTCGGCGCGCGCATCTGGATCGCACGCGTGATGGTGACGTGGGGGCTGGTTTCGGCGGCCTCGGCATTCGTGGCGGGGCCGACCTCGTTCTATACGCTGCGCTTTCTGCTCGGCGTGGCTGAAGCCGGATTCTTCCCCGGCATCATCCTGTATCTGAGCCAGTGGTTTCCCGCCCGCCAGCGCGCCGTCGCGGCCGCCGCGTTCATGGCGGCCGCGCCGCTCTCGACGGCTATCGGCTCGCCGATTTCCGGCGCGATCATGCAGATGCCCGCGTTGTTCGGCCTGAAGGACTGGCAGTGGCTTTTCGTTATCGAAGCGATTCCCGCCGTGCTGCTCGGCTTCGTGGTGTTGAAGGCGCTCACCGATTCACCGGACAAAGCCAAATGGCTCGCCGCCGACGAAAAAGCGTGGCTCATCGCCACCTTGCGCGAAGAGCGCATGGGACGCGAATCGCAGGCTGGTCATGCCGCCGGTGCGCTCGCCGCACTGCGCGACTCGCGTGTGTGGATCATGTCGATGATCTATTTCGGCACCTCCGCGGGACTCTACACGCTCGGCTTGTGGGCGCCGCTCATCATTCGCCAGTACGGTTTCAGCGCGCTCGGCACGGGCGCATTGAATGCGATTCCGAGCGTGCTGGCGGTGCTCGGCATGGTGGTGTGGGCGCGTCATTCGGACCGCCGCGGCGAGCGTACCTGGCACGTGGTAATTCCTTGCGTGGCGGCGGCTATCGGGCTCGCCTGGGCCGGCCTCGCGGATACGGCGGTTGGCGTCGTGCTGGCGCTCGTGGTGGTGAACGTCGGCATCAGCGCGGCGAAGGCGCCGCTGTGGGCGATGCCGAGCACCTTTCTCTCGGGTGCGGGGGCGGCTGCCGGCATCGCCATGATCAATTCGATCGGCAACCTGGGCGGCTTCGTCGGACCGTTCGCGATCGGCTGGCTCAAAAGCGTGACGGGTGGCTATGCCGCCGGGCTCTATGTGGTGGCGGCGAGTCTCGCGGTTTCGGCTCTGCTTACGTTGGCGGTCGGCCGGCGCGGGTATCGGACCGCGCACGCGGCGCAATGATCCAGCCCGCTCGAATGGTCATGAGAAGCGTTGTCGTTCTCGCTCACGACGCGCTTTAGGGCTTTGCTCTTTTGCGTATCTGAATCGATTACGCTTCGATGCTGGGGACTCGATAGACGGGCACAGCACCATGGCATCCAGACGCGAAGTAAAACGATACAAAGCCAATCTCTCCGATGAGCTGCACAGCGCCGCGCTGTACGAAACACTCGCGAAGGCCGAGAAAGACGACACTCGCAAGCAGGTCTACAGCGAGCTCGCCAGGTCTGAGCGCGATCATGCGCAAGTCTGGGCCAATAAGCTGAGAGCCAACGGACTTGATCCGAAGGGCACCGGCCAGGCCGTCAAAACGCGTTTGATGAAAGGACTGGTCCGCCTGTTCGGCGCGGGCTTCGTGCTGCCCACGCTGGCGGCCGCGGAATACGCCGATCGCAACAAATATCAGGGGCAGCCGGACGCGGGCCGCATGTCGGCCGACGAACATCATCACGCCGCGATGGTGCAGGCGCTGGCTCATGGCGGCGGCGACGCGAGTCTCGCGCCGGGCGCGCGGATCGCCGCGGCCGAGTCGTGGCACAAGGGCGCGGGATCGGGCAACGACTTGCGCGCCGCCGTGCTCGGCGCCAACGACGGCCTCGTCTCGAACTTCTGCCTGATCATGGGCGTGGCCGGCGCGGGCACCGGCAACAAGGCGATTCTGTTGACGGGGCTGGCGGGGCTCATCGCCGGCGCGTGTTCGATGGCGCTGGGCGAATGGCTCTCGGTGACCAATGCGCGCGAACTGGCCAGCACGCAGATCGCAAAAGAGGCGCAAGAGCTCGAAGAATCGCCGGAAGCCGAAGAGCACGAACTCGCGCTGATCTATCGCGCCAAGGGTCTCGACGCGGGCGAGGCCAAACGGGTCGCCTCGCAAATGATGCGCGACAAAAGCAAGGCGCTCGACACGCTCACTCGCGAAGAACTCGGACTCGATCCGGCGGAGTTGGGCGGCAATCCATGGTCCGCGGCGGGCGTGTCGTTCTGCCTGTTCTCAGTGGGCGCGATTTTTCCGGTGATGCCGTTTCTGTGGACGCATGGATCTAACGCGATCGTGCAATGCGTGCTGCTCAGCATGCTGGCGCTCGCGTCGATCGGCGTGTTCACGTCGCTTTTCAATGGACGCAGCGCGGGGTACTCCGCGTTGCGGCAGGTCGTGATCGGACTCATCGCGGCTGCGTTCACGTTCGGGGTGGGGCGGTTGCTGGGCGTGTCGGTGTCGTGAGCGCTTACCCTGGCGAGCGCATCTCGCTGTTGAACGGCGGGAGCAACGGTCTTTTTAACCGAGCTTTCGGGTTCGCGCGCTTGCTGCGCCGCGGCAACGAGGCCTGAACACTGCCGCGAACAGCGTTTTCTGCGTCGCATCGCCTCCACTTGCTCTAACGCGACACGCTTCAAAGCGCTCCTCGACACCCGGCAAACCCTTGCCCCACAAGGCTCCGCACCCCGCTGGCCAGCGTGCCAAAAAAGCGGGTGTCGCATTTCCACATGTGCCTGTCGCAAATAGTCGGCTAGCGATACTTTTTTCTGGCAACTATGTATGCACAGCGCGGACGGGCGTTTGTCACCGCAATAACTACCTTGCATGGGCCGAAGTAAGCGCTAAAGCGCTAACTCTGGCCGAAGCGTTGCATGGGACCAGAGTAAGCGCTAAAGCGCTAACTCTGGCCGACATAGGAGAGTATTCAATGAATTCCCCCAAGGTCGTGGTCGAAGGGTTGTGCAAGGTGTTCGGCACCAACCCGAAACAGGCGATCGGCATGCTGGCAGGCGGCGCGACGAAAGAGGAAGTGTTCGCGCGCACCGGTCAGATTGTCGGCGTCCACAACGTGTCGTTCGAAGTCAAGGAAGGCGAGATCTTCGTGCTGATGGGCCTGTCGGGCTCCGGCAAGTCGACGCTGATCCGCCTGATCAATCGCCTCGTCGAGCCGACGGCCGGCAAGGTGCTGATCGACGGCCGCGACGTGGCCAGCGTGCCGCGCTCCGAGCTGACGGCGCTGCGCCGCAAGGACATGAGCATGGTGTTCCAGTCCTTCGCGCTGATGCCGCAGCGCACGGTGCTCTCCAACGCGGCCTTCGGGCTCGAAGTGGCGGGCGTGGGCCGCAAGGAACGCGAGAAGCGCGCGATGACCGTGCTCGAGCAGGTCGGCCTCGCGCCGTTTGCGCAGAAGCTGCCCGCGCAACTCTCCGGCGGGATGCAGCAGCGCGTGGGTCTTGCGCGGGCGCTGGCGGTCAACCCGTCGCTGATGATCATGGACGAGGCGTTCTCCGCACTCGATCCGCTCAAGCGCAAGGAAATGCAGAACGTGCTGCTCGATCTGCAACGCGAACAGCAGCGCACCATCCTGTTCGTGTCGCACGATCTGGAAGAGGCGATGCGCATCGGCACCCGCATCGCGATCATGGAAGGCGGCCGGGTCGTGCAGGTCGGCACGCCGCAGCAGATCATCACCAATCCCGCCGACGATTACGTGCGCGCGTTCTTCGAAGGCATCGACACCAGCCGTTATCTGACCGCCGGCGATCTGATGCAGACCGATGCCGTGCCGCTCATGCAGCACTCGCCGCAGATCGACGCATCGAGCGTGGCCGCCACGCTCAACGGCAGCGCCGACTACGCGTTCGTGCTGGACAGCGAGCGCAAGATTCGCGGCTTCGTGTGCCGCGACGCGATGGGCAGCGCCTCGCCGCAGGTCAACCAGATCGAATGCATCCGCCGCACCACGCCGCTCGACGATGTGGTCGAACGCGTGGTGGCGAGCCGCGCGCCGCTGCCGGTTGTCGAAGCCGACGGCTCCTACTGTGGTTCGGTCAACAAGACGAACGTGCTGAACGTTCTCACGCGCCATCGGAGTTCCCATGTCTGAAGTCATTCCACTTGGCGCCTGGGTCGATCACGGCGTTCACTACCTGCTCGACCACGACGCAAAAACTTTCGATTCGATCGGCAAGGTGATCGAGAGCTTTGCCGCGGTGATCGAACACAGCTTGCAAGCAGTGCCGATGTGGGCGCTGATGGCGTTCTTCGTCGGTATCGGCCTGTGGCGGGTGGGCTGGCGTTTCGCGCTGTTCACGCTGCTCGCCATGCTGCTGATCTACGGCACCGGGTTCTGGGATCAGATGGTGATCACGCTCGGCCTGACCTTGTCGTCGACGTTGATCAGTCTGCTGCTCGGCGTGCCGCTCGGCATCTGGACCGCGAAGAGCCGTACCGTCGAGATGATCGTGCGGCCCGTGCTGGACCTGATGCAGACCATGCCCGCGTTCGTGTACCTGATTCCGGCCGCGATGCTGTTCGGTCTCGGCCGCGTGCCGGGGATTCTCTCCACGGTGATTTTCGCCATGCCGCCGGCGGTGCGTCTCACGTCGCTCGGCATCAAGCATGTGAACCGCGAGATCGTCGAAGCAGGGCAGGCTTTCGGCTGCACGCCGTTGCAACTGCTCTACAAGGTGCAGTTTCCGAATGCGCTGCCGTCCATCATGACCGGCGTCAACCAGACCATCATGATGGCGCTCTCCATGGTGATCATCGCGTCGATGGTGGGCGCGGGCGGACTCGGCAACGACGTGCTGGCCAGTATTCAGCGGCTCGACATCGGGCTCGGCTTTGAAAGCGGACTTTCGGTGGTGATGCTCGCGATCATTCTGGACCGCATCACGGAAAGCTTCGGCCGCTCGCCGGGCACGGCGCGCGCGCCGCTGCTGTCGGGCCTGCGCAGCGTCATGAAAGTGCGCCGCGAGCCGGCTGCGCAACACGGCTGAGCCGCCTATGAAGCGCGATGCGCTCACGCCTGTCGAGCCCGAGGCCGATTCGCCGCTGTCCGGGCTCGCGCACGTCGGCTTTCTGACGCTGCCGAATTTTTCGATGATTGCGTTCACCAGCGCGGTCGAGGTGCTGCGCATGGCCAACTATGTGGGCCGCGCGCAGCACTACCGTTGGTCGGTGATCACGCCGGACGGCGAGCCCGCGCGAGCGAGCAACGGCATCACGGTGAAGCCCACCACGACGCTCGCTGAAGCGGGCATGCCGGATGTGCTGATCGTCTGCGCCGGCTGGCACGTGCGCGATTACGTCGACGACACGGTGATCGCGCTGCTGCGCGGCGTCGCGGAAAAGGGCGTACCGCTCGGCGGCATTTGCACGGGACCGTATGCGTTGCTGGCCGCGGGCCTGCTCGACGGCTATCGCTGCACCGTGCACTGGGAAGACATGTCGCCGTTGCACAAGAGCTACCCGCACGTGCGTTTCGCCGATGAACTGTTCGTGATCGACCGCGATCGCATGACCTGCACCGGCGGCACCGCGCCGCTCGACCTGATGCTGAAACTGGTGGGCATGCGGCTGGGTCATGCGGTGGCGGCGCAGGTGTCCGAGCAGTTCATCGTCGAACGGATTCGCGGTTCGACCGATTACCAGCCTATTCCCGTCGACGCGCGGGTCGGTTTCTCGCGCGCGGAGCTCGTCGAGGTGGTGCGGCTGATGGAAGCGAATATCGAGGAGCCGTTATCGCTCGACGAACTCGCGCGGCTCGTGCATCTGTCGCAGCGGCATTTGCAGCGCATGTTCAAGATGTTCCTGAGCGTGTCGCCCACGCACTATTACCTGACGCTGCGGTTGCGGCGCGCGCGCGAGCTGCTGCGTAATACGGATGCATCGATTGCGCGCGTGACGACCGTGTGCGGCTTTCATTCGGCGTGTCATTTCAGCAAGGCGTATCGCGCGCAGTTCGGTCACGCGCCGAGTGTCGAGCGGCGCTTGTCCGCTTAGTTTCCGCTTAGTTTCTGCTTAGTTCCGCGTAACGAGCGGCGTTAAAACTATCCGCTTCATCCAATTCAGTCAAACATCAATCACCCTGAGGGAACGCCATGAAACGTTTGTGGGCTGCGTCGTTGTGCGCGCTGTCTGTGTCGTCTGTGCTGGCCGCGGAACCTGCCACTTGCCGCGACGTGCGATTCGCCGACGTCGGCTGGACCGATATCGCGGCGACTACCGGGCTGGCATCGACGGTGCTCGAAGGGCTCGGCTACAAGCCGACCAAGACGATTGCTTCCGTGCCGATCACGTTCGCCGGCGTGAAGAGCAGGCAGATCGACGTGTTCCTCGGCTACTGGTCGCCGACCATGGATCCGATGATCGACCCGTTCAGGAAGTCCGGCCAGCTCAGCGTGTTGCCCACACCGAACCTGACCGGCGCGAAATACACGCTGGCGGTACCGGATTACGCGTATCAGTCCGGCATCAAGACGTTCGCCGACATCGCGAAGAACTACGACAAGCTCGACGGCAAGATCTACGGGATCGAGCCGGGCAACGACGGCAATGCGTTGATCAAGAAGATGATCGACACCAATCAATATGGACTCGGCAAGTTCAAGCTGGTGGAGTCGAGCGAGGCGGGCATGCTGGTCGAGGTGAACCGCGCGGTTCGCGACAAGAAGCCGATCGTGTTTCTAGGCTGGGAGCCGCATCCGATGAACGTGCAGATGAAGATCGATTACCTGTCCGGTGGCGATGCTGTGTTCGGCCCGAACTATGGTGAAGCGAAAGTGCTGACGGTCACGCCGAGCGACTATTCGGCGCGCTGTCCGAACGTCGCCAAGCTGGTGTCGAATCTGCAATTCACGACCGACATCGAGAATCACGTGATGCTGCCGATCATGAACAAGACCGATCCGAACAAGGCCGCGCGCGAATGGCTGAAGGCGAATCCGGCGGTGCTGGACAAGTGGCTGGCGGGGGTGAAGACGTATGACGGGAAGGATGGATTGCCGGCTGTGAAGGCGTATGTGGCGGGGAAGTGAAACGGGATATTTAGAATGCGGCGACCAGGGGGCTCTCGCTCGCGGAGGCCTCTGACGTCGTTTCGTTTTCTTCCGGCGCCAACAACTCAGCACTCGACCGGCATTCTTGTGTGTTGATATCGGATCAGGCATTTCCGCGGTGCGGTTCGGTGTCGTCTGACAGCTGCGATTCGAAGTTCCTACGACGTACGTCAGTGCTTGTCGACTTGCGGCTAAGTCAGTGCAAGGTTGCCGTAATTTTAGGAGTTGTCGGATTTTTCGTTTGTTGCAGTCCCTATAGGGTGCTTGGGCTTTAACCAAGTACAACGAATAGGGACAACCATGATAAGAAACAGAATTAAAGAGAGTCCGGCCGGGATGGCGGCGCGCCTGCTCGCCGCATTCATGCTGCTCATGATGGCGTTCGGAGCGAACGCGGCTGATTGCAATGCGGTATGGGCGGCCACCGGTGCAAAGCCAGGTTCGTCCAGTTGCAGGTGGGATGCCTACTCTGGCGTGCCAGGCGGCATGCAGTACTACAACTGCGTGAGTTTGCCGCTTATCGACGCTTGGTGCGCGACACCCGCGGACGATCAGCCTGAGGCCAGTTGTCCGGTTGCTGACCCGGTGTATCCCGGCAGCGGAGCGGTCACGTTGACGGAGGCCGATTTTGTCAGCGGTGACGACATTCCGATGCTTTTCGCGCGGACGTATCGTTCGAAGTCGCTGACAGCATCGGCAACGGCGATGGGGCCGGTCTGGTTCCATAGCTGGCAGCGTAACCTCGGACTAGCGAATGCCAATAACGGCAGCACGTCAACGGTGCTGGCCTATCGGGAGAGTGGCGAGCCCGTCACTTTCGTCTGGTCGGCTGGTACCTGGCGCACCAAGGCCTTCACTGGTCTGGCGCTGGCGCAGAGCGGTTCTGGATGGACACTCACCGACCTCAACACAGAGACCGTTGAATCGTACTCCGGCCAAGGTGTGCTGCTGGCTGAACGCACGAAAACAGGCTTTGTTCGCACGCTGAGCTATGACGGTTCCGGCCTGCTGACCACTGTTACGCAGCATGCCGAAGGCACGGATGCCAGCAAGGACATCACGCTTCGGCTCGACTACGACGATAAACGTCGTCTGTCGCGTCTCAATGATCCACTAGGTGGTCTGACCCAGTACGGATACGACGCGAATAGCAATCTTGTTTCGGTCACGTGGCCGGATGGATACGTGCGCCGCTACGTCTACGACGACACGCGGTTCAAGAACGCATTGACAGGAGAGATCGACGAGTCGGGCAATCGCATTGCGACGTGGAGCTACGACGTTCAAGGTCGTGCGGTGGCCGTGAATCATCCCAATGCTGTACAGAACGTGCAATTGGCCTATAACGCGGGCTCGACCGTTATCACCGGTAGCAAAGGTTCCACCACGCTGAGTTTGTCGTCGATCGGCGGCATGCTCCGGCCGACCGGGAGCGCCTCGACCGCAGGCAATACGAGCTCGGGGTGGGATGCGTCAGGCAATTTGCTGAAAGACACGGACTCGGGTGGTGGCACGTCCGAATACAGCTACGACGATACCGGGCGTCCGGTTCGGGCTACGGTGAAGAGCGCGGGCGGCACATCGATCACGACGATCCGTTACTCCGACGCGAGCGGTCTGCGTCCGTCGATGATCGCATCGCCGAGGTTGATCCAGTCTTTCGTGTACGACGCGAGCGGCAATGTCACAGGGATAAGTGAGACGCCGACTACCGACGCGACCGGCTCCAGCGCTTTCGATGCAACAAAGGCTGGCGGCGTGACCACCGCGTACGGCATGACCTACGACGCCAACAACCGGCTCGCGTTTGTGATGCAACTGGCGGACGGAAAGTCCGCGGCTCAGTGGAAGGTCAATCGTGACTCAACTGGCAATGCGTTCGCCATTATCGTGCTGGGAGACATTCCACAGGCGACTGAGTTCATCTCGCGCGACGCGGCACACCGTGTCCGGTACGGTTATAACCCAACGGGTGATTTTTATCTCCGTTATGACCGGCGCGGACGCATCGACAACTTCAAGTTCAATGAATATGCGAGTCCGGCGAACGGCGGAATTCGACGCGTGTTCAAGGCGAGATTCGGGTACTCGCCAGACGGACGGGTTGTATCACGCACAGGTACGGTCGCAAAGGACGGCAGCGCTCTTGACCTGAACGATGGCACGGACATTCCGATCTCCAGCGAAGAAACCAATCAGTGGATCGATAACTATAACTATGGCGACTCGCCGGTCGGGCCGCCTGCGAATCTTCAGGGCGCGCGTCGACTTCTTGGCGATAACTTCCTGGGTACGTCAACTGTTTGCAGCGGCTGTCATTTTTCGGCTGGACTGATCGACGGCACGGTACGTGGCATCGCGATGGTCTACCGGCTGTTGCAGAACCCGGTCGTGCGCTATGGCATCGGGCAGGGCGCTAGAAAAGTAGCGGAAAACTGGGATCGCATCAAGCAGATGTGTAAGCCTGCCGCGGAGACGGAGGTGGATGGGATTCCGCCGGGGCGGATCACTTCGGAATATGAGGACATCACTACCGGCAACAGCGTCCGCAATATCAAGACTGACGTTGAGAAAGCGGAGTTCGAAGCTAATCTGGTGGAGAGTGGCTACGCGCAGACGCTGAGCAAAGATGGAAAGGCCGACATCTTTACAAAAGATGGCGCCCGGTACACAGTCAGGAACGAATCGAACTCTGGATATCCAACCGCTGAATATGTGCCGGCTGGCGCATCACGAGGGACCATTAAGATACGGCTTCCGTTATGACCAAACCAGACTTCATCTCAGATTCGGCGACCTTTTATCCCCTGTGGGAGCGTGCGAACGCGCGCGTGCAAGAGTTGGCATCAGCCTTGCCAGCCGAGCTACTCTATTTTGATTCGATTGATATATCGACACAGAAATTTTTTGAACTTGTACGAGCGTTGCTGGCCTTCGAGGGCGCGAGCGATTTTGTCACCTTGGTGCTGAAGCCGGACCCTTTCAATTATTTTAATTTCCACTTTCACAAGTACCCCGGTTTCGTGCATCTTGCGGAACAATCCGATGACGATTTCTTTGAATCCTGGCAACAGGACCCGGGCGACAGCCCAGCAGATTGCTTATGGGCCAATTCTGAGCGTTATGCGGTTCTGCCAGCACCTGGAACATGGTTCATGTACGCGGACAGAAAATGGGAAATGGGCGTGCTGACAGGACCGCCTAATGTTATTGAGTTTGCCCGGGGCTTTTATCCGTTTTTTCTCCAACCTCGCGAAGGGTTCAGAATCGTTGAATAGCTCGCGCTAGATCGGGAAAGTCAGCCAAGGCGGAAACGACGCAACAATTTGCTCCGTTTCCGCGTCCCACGTTTGCGACCAAGCCTGCGCAAGATCATTCGCGGGCGATCTGTGAGAGCTAATGGGCAACATAGAATACATTAAAGACCTCGAAATATTCACACCGCTTTGGCGGCGCGCGCGAGTGTATGGCACGAGTTGCCGTCACCCCGGCCTCGGAGTTGTTGCACTACGACTCATCAAACCTTGGGACGCAAGTTTTTCATGATCTTATCCGGAGCATTGCGGCGTTCAACGGAGCCGGAGAGTTCGCTGTTGTGGTTCTCAGTCCGGACCCGTTCAGCTACTTCAATATGCATTTCGGCAAGTACCCGGGATTCATAGTCGAACCGCAACATTCCGACGACGATTTCTTCGAAATACTGATGAAGGACCCTGGCGACAGTCCGGCTGATGCGATCGGTTTTTATTCGGAGCAGTATGCAGTCTTGCCCTTATCGGGAGAATGGTTCTTCTACGCCGATCGAGGATGGGAAGGCGGAACCGGCGTTCTCGGTGGTCCTCCGGATGTCATGAACTTTGCTCGGCAACGTTTCGGGTTTTACGAGAACCCGCGCTGAGTTTTTGATTTTTCGCCGCGCGCGCGTGTCCCGATCAACAGATCCGGACAGGCGCCGAAAGAGTAGCTGGCAAAGCTACGTCGCATCGCCAACTTCAAATCGCCTGCGCCCGCCCCGGAAACGTCTCATCATAGTCCCCGCTTTCTTCCGCCTCAGCCGCCGTGCCGCGCTGCTCGCGATACATCATCGGCGGCAAACCGAATTGCTTGCGGAATTCGCGGCCCAGATGCGAAGCATCCGAAAACCCGCAACTCGAAGCAATATCCGCCACCGTCTTATCCGAACTCGTCAACAGCCACGCGGCAGTGCGCAACCGCACCTGCTTCGCGTAGGCCTGCGGCGCCTTGCCCGTTTCCGCCTTAAATAGCCGTTCCAGCTGACGCGGCGAAAGATCGAGCTTTCCCGCAAGTTCATCGAGCGACAGCGAGCGCCCCACATGCTGCTCCATCAGCAGAATCGCGCGCTTGACCTTCGGATGCGTGGCCGGCGCGAGTCCCGGCGGATGCGGCTGCGGCGCGTTGCCTTTCTGCATGTCGTCGACGAGCAGAATGCGCAGCGCCTTCTGCACCGTGGCGGTTTCGAAGTGACGCAACAGGATCGCGGCGGCCACGTCGATCGACGCGCGTCCGCCGGAACACGTAATGCGCCGCCGGTCGATCACGAACAGCCGGTCGGCGATCAACGCTTCCTCGTTCACCGACGGAAAGCGCTCGATGAAATCCCAGTAGTGAAACCAGCTCACGCAAATGCGGTAACCGTCGAGCACGCCCGCGCGCATCAGCGAGAACACGCCGGTGCACATGCCGACGAGCGTCGCGTCCGTGGCGGCGGCGCGCCGGATAAAGGCGAGCGTGGCGTCGTTCGCGGCCGGCCCGAAATGCAGCAGGCCGCCCACCACCACGACGTAATCGAACGGCTCGGCGGTGTCGAACGTCTCCCACGGCGTGATCTGGATGCCGCAACTCGCGCGCACCGGAGCAAGGGTTTCCCCTATCACGCTCCACGAACAGCGCACGGGCTTGCTGAAATCGCCTTCGTCCGCGGACAGGCGCAGCAGGTCGACGAAACCCGAAAACGCCGTCAGCGTGAAGTTCGGCAACAGAATGATGCCGAAGCGGATGCGCTGCTTCGAAGTACCGTCGATCGATTGAAGGGGAAGCGGTTCAGCGGAATTCATGCATGCAGCCAGCAAGGGAAAGGGTTGGATCAAGCATAGCACCGGGGATCGGACGCGCTGTCGCGCTCGGTGAAGGCCTGCCGTCAGCATCGCGAGCCGTACCGCCGACGCCTGTCGCAAATGCGTCAGAAGTCTTCGTAAATACGCCGCGGACCTTTGCCGGCGCGCCCATTGACGCCACTATCCCACTGCCATGCCGTTTTTATTCTATCGGTTCAATTTGACCTGCGGTGCAATAGAGGCCAATCCACCCAAGGCATCGCAACGCACAAGGCACGCCATGAACGTCAGCGTCTTCGATCTGTTCAAGATCGGTATCGGTCCTTCAAGCTCGCACACCGTGGGGCCGATGATCGCTGCATGCCGCTTCGCGTCGCATATCGAAGACGCCAATCTGCTCGGCTTCGTGTGCAGCGTGAAAGCCGACCTGTTCGGCTCGCTCGGCGCGACCGGCAAGGGCCACGGCACGGACAAGGCGGTGCTGCTGGGACTCGAAGGCAATCTGCCCGATTCCATCGACCCGGACCTGATCGAGCCGCGCCTGCAAGCGATCCGCGCGACAAAACAACTGGTGCTGCTCGGCAAGCATCCCGTCAAATTCGACGAGCGCGAGCATCTGGGCTTTTTCCGCAAGCTGATGCCGGGTGCGCCGGGCTCGGGCATCGTGCATCCGAACGGCATGCGCTTTCAGGCCTTCGACGAAAACGGCCAACTGCTGGTGGAGAAGGAGTATTACTCGATCGGCGGCGGCTTCGTGGTGAATCGCGAAGGCGATCGCGTGAACGGCGTGCGCGCCGGCGCGGACGTGCCGTATCCGTTTCGTACCGGCGACGATCTGATGCGCGTCTGCCGCGAAACCGGATTGTCGATCGCGCAGGTCACGTTGCGCAACGAATGCGCGACGCGTCCCGAACAGGAAGTGCGCGAAGGCTTGCTGGCGATCTGGCGCACCATGTCCGCGTGCGTCGAACGCGGCTGCAAGGTGCGCGGCGAGTTGCCCGGTCCGATGCACGTGAAGCGCCGTGCCGCCGATCTGTGCGGACAGTTGCGTTCGCGCTCGGAAGAGTCGCTGCGCGATCCGCTCTCCATGCTCGACTGGGTCAACCTCTACGCCATGGCCGTCAACGAAGAAAACGCGGCGGGCGGCCGCGTCGTCACGGCGCCGACCAACGGCGCGGCCGGCGTGATTCCGGCGGTGCTGCACTACTACGTGAAGTTCATGCACGCGTCGAACGACGAGGGCATCGTCAACTTCCTGCTGACGGCCGCGGCGATCGGCATCATCTACAAAGAGACGGCGTCGATCTCCGGCGCCGAAGTGGGCTGCCAGGGCGAAGTGGGCGTGGCCTGCTCGATGGCCGCCGCGGCGCTCGCCGCCGTGATGGGCGGCACGCCGACGCAAGTTGAAAACGCCGCCGAAATCGGCATGGAACATAACCTCGGCATGACCTGCGATCCGGTCGGCGGACTCGTGCAGATTCCGTGCATCGAACGCAACGCAATGGGCGCGATCAAGGCGCTGAACGCCGCGCGCATGGCGATGAAGGGCGACGGCCAGCATTACGTGTCGCTCGACAACGTGATCAAGACAATGCGCGAAACCGGCGCCGATATGAAGACGAAATACAAGGAGACGTCGCGCGGCGGGTTGGCCGTGAACGTCATCGAGTGTTGAATCCCGCATTATCAAACACGAAACACCAGCATAGACAGCACCGACAAGGACCCACGATGAGCCGCTATTCGATATTCAGCCTGTTGCGCAACGGGATGTCGTATCACGAGAACTGGGAGCGACAGTGGAAGAGCCCCGAGCCCAAACGTGAATACGACGTCGTGATCGTCGGCGGCGGCGGGCATGGTCTTGCCACCGCGTATTACCTGGCGAAGGAACATGGCGTGCGCAACGTAGCCGTACTGGAGAAGGGCTGGATCGGCGGCGGCAATACGGCGCGTAATACGACGATCGTGCGCTCGAACTATCTGTGGGACGAGTCGGCTGCGCTCTATGAGAAAGCGATGAAGCTGTGGGAAGGGCTCTCGCAGGATCTGAACTACAACGTCATGTTCAGCCAGCGCGGCGTGATGAACCTTGCGCACACGCTGCAGGACGTGCGCGACACCGAGCGCCGCGTGAATGCGAACCGGCTGAACGGCGTGGACGCCGAATTCCTCACGCCCGCGCAGATCAAGGAAATCGAGCCGACCATCAACTTGAATAGCCGCTATCCGGTGCTCGGCGCGTCGATTCAGCGCCGCGGCGGCGTGGCGCGTCACGATGCGGTGGCCTGGGGCTTCGCGCGCGGCGCGGATCAGGCGGGCGTCGATATCGTGCAGAACTGCCAGGTCACGGGCATTCGCCGCAACGGCAGTCAGGTGGTCGGCGTGGACACCACGAAGGGTTTCATCAAGGCGAAGAAAGTCGCGATCGTGGCAGCGGGCAATACTTCGACGCTCGCCGACATGGCCGGCGTGCGGCTGCCGCTGGAGAGCCATCCGTTGCAGGCGCTGGTATCGGAGCCGATCAAGCCGGTGGTCAACACGGTGGTGATGTCGAACGCGGTGCACGCGTATATCAGCCAGTCCGACAAGGGCGATCTGGTGATCGGCGCGGGCGTGGACCAGTACACGGGCTTTGGACAGCGCGGCAGTTTCCAGATTATCGAAGGCACGCTCGAAGCAATCGTCGAAATGTTCCCGGTGTTCTCACGGGTGCGGATGAACCGTCAGTGGGGCGGCATCGTGGATGTCTCGCCGGATGCATGCCCGATCATCAGCAAGACCGACGTGAAGGGGCTGTACTTCAATTGCGGCTGGGGCACGGGCGGCTTCAAGGCGACGCCGGGTTCCGGATGGGCGTACGCGCACACCATTGCGAAGGATGAGCCGCATCCATTGAACGCGGCTTTCTCGCTGGAGCGTTTCTATACCGGCCACCTGATCGACGAACACGGCGCCGCCGCCGTTGCCCACTAACGCCACGCACTGGAACGAGGACAAAGAAATGTTATTGATCGAATGCCCGTGGTGCGGGCCCCGCGCCGAAACCGAATTTTCCTGCGGCGGCGAAGCGGACATTGCCCGTCCGCTCGACACCGAAAAACTCACCGACAAGGAATGGGGCGACTACCTGTTCATGCGCAAGAATCCGCGCGGCGTGCATCGCGAGCAATGGATGCACACGCAAGGCTGCCGCCGCTGGTTCAAGGCGCAGCGCGACACGGTGAGTTATGAGATTCAGGGCTACGAGACGTTCGAGCGTCCGTTGCTCGCCATGGATAGCGCTGAGGCTAACCCGCAAAACACGGCACAAAACAAGGCACAAAACACGGCACAAGAGGGCAAGGCATCATGAGCCAGAAAGACCGACTCCCGAACGGCGGCCGCATCAATCGCGCCCAGCCGCTGACGTTCACCTTCAACGGCCGCCAGTACCAGGGCTATCAGGGCGACACGCTGGCTTCGGCGCTGCTCGCGAATGGCGAGCATTTCGTCGCGCGCAGCTGGAAATATCATCGGCCGCGCGGCATCGTCACGGCGGGCGTGGAAGAACCGAATGCGGTCGTGCAACTCGAAACGGGCGCGTACACGGTGCCGAATGCGCGCGCGACCGAAGTCGAGTTGTATCAGGGCCTGGTAGCCACCAGCGTGAACGCGAAGCCGAGCATCGAGAAAGACCGCATGGCGGTGAACCAGAAGTTCGCGCGCTTCATTCCGGCGGGCTTCTACTACAAGACCTTCATGTGGCCGCGCAAGTTCTGGCCGAAGTACGAAGAAGTGATCCGCGACGCCGCCGGTCTCGGCAAGGCGCCGGAACATACTGACGCGGATCGCTACGACAAGTGCTTTGCGCATTGCGACGTGCTGGTGGTGGGCGGTGGCCCGACCGGCCTCGCGGCCGCGCATGCCGCCGCATTGTCCGGCGCGCGCGTGACGCTGGTCGACGATCAGCCGGAACTCGGCGGCTCGCTGCTCTCGTGCCGCGCGGAGATCGACGGCAAGCCGGCGCTCCACTGGGTGCAGAAGATCGAAGACGAATTGCGGCAGATGCCCGAAGTGAAGATCCTGTGCCGCAGCACGGCATTCGGCTATCAGGACCACAATCTCGTGACGGTGACGCAGCGGCTCACCGAACATCTGCCGGTATCGCAACGCAAGGGCACGCGCGAACTGATGTGGAAGATCCGCGCGAAACGCGTGATTCTCGCGACCGGCGCGCACGAGCGTCCTATCGTGTTCGGCAACAACGATCTTCCGGGCGTGATGCTGGCGTCGGCCGTGTCGACGTATCTGCATCGCTATGCGGTGCTGCCGGGCCGCAACGCGGTGGTGTTCACCAATAACGACGACGGCTATCAATGCGCGCTCGATCTGAAAGCAGCCGGCGCTCAGGTGACGGTGGTCGATCCGCGCGCGAGCGAGTCGAAAGGCACGCTGCCTGCTTTGGCACGCCGCTACGGCGTCAAGGTGTTGAACGGCGCGGTGATCACGGCGGCGCACGGCAAACTGCGCGTGGCGTCGGCGGATGTCGCGTCGTATTCGAACGGACAGGTCGGTGCGAAGCAAAGCGAACTCTCGTGCGATCTGCTCGCGATGTCCGGCGGCTGGAGCCCGGTGCTGCATCTGTTCGCGCAGTCGGGCGGCAAGGCGCACTGGCATGACGAGAAGGCCTGCTTCGTGCCGGGCAAGGCCATGCAACCGGAGACGAGCGTCGGCGCCTGTGCCGGCGACTTCACACTCGGTCAGGGCATCCGCTTTGCAGTCGATGCCGGTGTCGACGCGGCGCGCGCGGCGGGCTTCATCGTCGCGCGGCCCAATCCGGTGCAGGTGGCCGAGATCACGGAAGCGAAGATGCAGCCGCTGTGGCTGGTCGGCGGCCGCGAG
The DNA here is from genome assembly GCF_046028095.1 of Paraburkholderia phytofirmans. Taxonomy (GTDB): domain Bacteria; phylum Pseudomonadota; class Gammaproteobacteria; order Burkholderiales; family Burkholderiaceae; genus Paraburkholderia; species Paraburkholderia phytofirmans_A. The sequence goes on along the minus strand of NZ_JAQQDJ010000022.1, from coordinate 29,242 downwards.
ATGGCTACGCGCGGGCCGAAGCAGTTCATCGACTTCCAGAACGACGTGTCGGCCGCGGATATTTTCCTCGCGGCGCGCGAGGGCTTCGAATCGGTCGAGCACGTCAAACGCTATACCGCGATGGGTTTCGGCACCGACCAGGGCAAGCTCGGCAATATCAACGGCATGGCGATTCTCGCGCAGGCGCTCGGCAAGACGATTCCCGAGACCGGCACCACGACCTTCCGTCCGAACTACACGCCGGTCACTTTCGGCACGTTCGCCGGCCGCGAGCTGGGCGAGTTTCTCGATCCGGTGCGCAAGACGGCGGTGCACGAATGGCATGTGGAAAACGGCGCGGCCTTCGAGGACGTCGGCAACTGGAAGCGTCCGTGGTACTACCCGAAAGCGGGCGAAGACATGCACGCGGCGGTGGCGCGTGAATCGCTGGCGGTGCGAACGAGCGTCGGCATTCTCGACGCCTCGACGCTCGGCAAGATCGACATTCAGGGCCCGGATTCGGCGAAGCTGCTGAACTGGGTCTACACGAATCCGTGGAACAAGCTGGAAGTCGGCAAGTGCCGCTACGGCCTGATGCTCGACGAGAACGGCATGATCTTCGACGACGGCGTGACCGTGCGCCTCGCCGACCAGCACTACATGATGACGACCACCACCGGCGGCGCGGCGCGCGTGCTGACGTGGCTCGAACGCTGGCTGCAGACGGAATGGCCGGACATGCGCGTGCGGCTCGCGTCGGTGACGGACCATTGGGCGACTTTTGCCGTGGTCGGTCCGAATAGCCGCAAGGTGCTGCAGAAGGTCTGCCAGGACATCGACTTCGCGAACGCGGCATTCCCGTTCATGAGTTATCGCGAAGGCACGGTAGCGGGCGCAGCCTCACGCGTGATGCGCATCAGCTTCTCGGGCGAACTGGCTTATGAAGTGAACGTGCCGGCGAACGTCGGGCGCGCGGTGTGGGAAGCGCTGATGGCCGCGGGTGCCGAGTTCGACATCACGCCGTACGGCACCGAAACCATGCACGTGCTGCGCGCGGAGAAGGGCTACATCATCGTCGGCCAGGATACGGACGGCTCGATGACGCCGTACGACCTCGGCATGGGCGGGCTCGTCGCGAAGTCGAAGGACTTTCTCGGCAAGCGTTCGCTGACCCGTTCTGACACGGCGAAGGCCGGGCGCAAGCAACTGGTCGGCCTGCTCTCGGACGATCCGTCGTTCGTGATACCGGAAGGCTCGCAGATCGTCGCGGGTCCATTCCAGGGCGAGACGGCGGCGATGCTCGGCCACGTCACGTCGAGCTATTACAGCCCGATCCTGAAGCGTTCGATCGCAATGGCGGTCGTCAAGGGCGGTCTAGACAAGATCGGCGAAACGGTCACGATTCCGCTTTCGAGCGGCAAACAGATTGCAGCGAAGGTCACCAGTTCGGTGTTCTACGACAGCGAAGGAGCACGTCAACATGTGGAATGAAACGAGAGGGACGGCGTCGGTCGTGGATCGTGCTGTCGGCAAGCAGACCGGCGTGTGGCAGGAGTCGCCGCTGGTAGGCACGGACGCGCTGCTGAAGAAGCATCAGGCGACGGCGAGCGCGGCGTTCAGATTGAACGAGCGGCCGTTTCTGGAACTCGTGAACGTGCGCGGCGATACGCGTGACGCCGCGTTCGTGCGCGCCTTTGAAAGCGTGCTCGGCTGCCGTCCGCCCGAGAAGGCGAACACCGTGGCGCGCGGCGACGGCTACGACGTGATGTGGCTCGGACCCGACGAGTGGCTGGTGCGCTCGGCCACCGCGCACGACGCGACGCGCACCGCGCCGTTGCAGGCGAAACTCGGCGCGGCGTTCGCGGGCGTGTTTGCTTCGGCGGTGGATATCGGCAGCGGTTATACGGTGCTCGAAATCAGCGGCACGCGCACGCGAGAAGTGTTGTCGCGCGGTTGTCCGCTCGATCTGCACCCCAAGCTGTTCGGCGAAGGGCAGTGCGCGCAGAGCCACTATTTCAAGGCATCGATGACGCTTCTACCCACCGGCGCGAGCAGCTTCGACATCGTCGTGCGCCGCAGCTTCGCGGACTACTTCGTGAAGATGATGCTCGACGCGGCCGAGCCGCTGATGTCGTAAAGCGCGGCGAGCGGTCCGGTTCGAACCGCTCGCGCGTTTCATCCCTCGATATTCGCCATGACGTCGACACGTCTAGCCACCGCGCGCCTCACCGAGCGCGCGTGCCACGAAGGCGATGCCCATGCCGCGCTCGCGCTGCTCGATCAGAGCATCGTGCTGCGGCATCGGCGCATTGCGCTGATCCGTTATCTCCTCGCGCAGCAACTCGGCGCGCCGTTGCAGGCGCGTCATCATGAATACGTCGAACGAATCGCCGCACGCTTGAGCGCGGAGGCGCTCGAGCGCATTGCCGGCGCCGCGCGGGCGCGTCTGCGGGCCTGAGCCCCACGATCCGCGCGTGTGGAACGGCGCACCCGTTCCATCCCGATGACGTATTTCTTCTATGTGGCCGATTTATGTCGGCTTCTACTGAAAACATTCAGGAGTACCCACGCGGCAAGCGCCGCATCCACCAGGGGATGACATGTCCACCGCCTATCCGCCGCGCGCGAGCGCAGCCGCACGACTCGAACGACTGCCGTTCTCCGGTTACCACCGGACCATTTTCATCATCATCGCCATCGCGTTCTTTTTCGATTCCGTCGATCTCGGCACGATGACCTTCGTGCTCGGTTCGATCAAGACGGAATTCGGCTTATCGACCGCAACGGCGGGGCTGGTGGCCAGCGCGAGTTTCTTCGGCATGGTGATCGGCGCGGCAATTGCCGGATTGCTGGCGGATCGCTTCGGACGCCGGCCTGTGTTTCAGTGGAGCATGGTGTTGTGGGGACTCGCGTCGTATCTGTGTTCGACGGCGCAGAGCGTGGAAGCGTTGATCTTTTATCGCGTGCTGCTCGGCTTCGGCATGGGCATGGAGTTTCCGATCGCGCAGACGTTGTTGTCGGAGTTCGTGCCGGCTGCGTCGCGCGGCCGTCTGATCGCGCTGATGGACGGTTTCTGGCCGCTCGGCTTCATTACTGCGGGCGTGGTGTCGTATTTCGTCCTGCCGACCTTCGGCTGGCGCACGGAATTCGCGCTGCTCGCGGTTCCCGCTGTATTCGTGTTGATCGTGCGCCGCGTCGTGCCGGAGTCGCCGCGCTGGCTCGAACATCGCGGACGTCTCGGTGAGGCGGACAAGATTCTCGCCGAGGTCGAAGTGAAGGTGATGAAAGCGGCCGGGCTGAGCCAGTTGCGCGCGCCTGTCATGCTCGCAGAACCGCCGGCCGCCAAGGGCACGGGAGCGTTCCGCGAGATCTGGAGCATGGCTTACCGGCGTCGCACGATCATGGTGTGGACGCTGTGGTTTTTCGCGCTGCTCGGTTTCTATGGGCTGACGTCGTGGCTCGGCGCGTTGATGCAGCAGGCAGGCTTTGCGGTGACGAAGTCGGTGCTGTACACGGTGCTGATTTCGCTTGGCGGGATTCCCGGGTTTATTTGCGCGGCGTGGCTGGTCGAACGTTGGGGCCGTAAGCCGACTTGCATCGCGTCGCTTGCGGGCAGCGCGGTGATGGCCTACGTCTATGGACAAACCGCGCTGCATGCGCAGACGCCGACCTTGTTGATCTGCGCCGGGTTGGCAATGCAGTTCTTCCTGTTCGCGATGTGGGCGGTGCTGTACACCTACACGCCGGAGTTGTACGGGACCGGTGCGCGCGCGACGGGTTCGGGCTTCGCGTCGGCGATCGGCCGCGTGGGTTCGCTGATCGGACCTTATGTGGTGGGCGTGGTGTTGCCGATGTTCGGCCAGGGCGGCGTGTTCTCGCTCGGCGCGATGTGTTTTGTGATCGCGGCGGCAGCGGTGTGGATTCTGGGCATCGAGACGCGCGGGTTGGCGCTCGAGACGCTGGTGTCGGAGGCGGTTGAGACGGATGCGCGGGGAGTGTTGAGTCCGGTGCGGGAGTGAGCGCGTGACTCAGGGTGCAGTCCATTGAACTGCACCCCTGGTCGTTCAATTCCGAGCGCGAATATTAAACGGCTTCCCAGGCACCCAGGCCCACGTCGCCAGCACTTTCGCGCCCGCCGGTCCGGCTCTCGTCACGTGAACGACATTCGCCGGCATCCGGTAACTCTCGCCGGCGTGGACAACTAGCGGCGGTCTACCCTCGACCTGCACCGTGATTTCACCTTTGAGCACATAGGCGACCTCCGGCCCGGTTGCCTTGTGCTTCGGCTTGGCGGCATTGGGTGGGAATTCGGCGATACCCATGCCCATTTCGCGATCGGTTCCCGGCACGGGAACGCGTTGAAGCACCACGGTCTCTTTGGCGTCGAGCGCCTTTTCGCTGGCATTGGCCGAAGGCAGATTGATGAGGACCGCAGCGATCAGCGGCACGCAACGCAAGCTGTTCATGAGCGAGTCGCCCCTATTCAATGTGCGGCTTCAGTAAGCGCCGTCAGAATCTTATAAGCAGCAGCCACCCGATCCTCGTTCGGGAAGTTCTTGTTGGCCAGCATCACAATGCCCAACTGCTTCTCGGGCACGAAAGCCACATACGCGCCGAACCCATTGGTCGAACCGGTCTTGTTGATCCAGACGTTCGAACGAGGCGCGAGCGGCGGCTTGATTTCGACCGCGGGCGTCGCATTCAAAACCATCGCCGATGAATTGCCCGCCAGCAAGGTCTTCAGTGCGACCGGATACGCGTATTGCTCCCAGATCAGATCCTGGGTCAACACACCTGCCTTGAAGTAGCCGGTGTGCGTGTCCGTGATCGCGCGCTGCAGCTTCGCGTCGAGCTGAAGCAGATTCATGTTGGCCTGCATGAAGCGCGTCATGTCGGCGGCGGTGGATTTGACGCCATAGGCTTCGGCGGACAGCACGCCGGGCGCCACGCGGATCGGCGCGCCGTCTTTCTTGTAGCCCTGCGCGTAGTCCGGCATCCGTGCTGGCGGGATGTCGATATAACTGTTCTTCAACCCCAGTGCGGGAAACATGCGCTGTTCCATCAACGCCGTGAAATTCTGCCCCATGCTCTTTGCGGTGATCAATCCGAGCGTGCCGATGCCGGGATTGGCGTAAGTCCGGCAGGTGCCCGGCGCGCAACTGGGCTGCCATGCCTTGAAATACTGCATGAGTTCGTCGTTGTTATGGATTTCCTCCGGCACCTGCAAGGGCAGGCCGCCGGGCGTATGCGTGCCCAGATTGACGAGCTTCACGTTGCCGAACCGACTACCCTGAAGCACGGGCAAGTACTTGCTCGTCGTATCCGACAGGGAAAGATCGCCGCTGACCTGCGCATACGAAGCGAGCGTCGCCGTGAAGGTCTTGCTGATCGAGCCGAGTTCGAACAGCGTGTCGCGCGTTACGGGCTTGCCGGTTTCCGTCGACGCCACGCCGTAGTTGTACACATAAGGCTTGCCCTCGACGACGACACCGATCGCCATGCCATGAATGCCGTCTTTCGCCATGAGCGGCTGGATCGCCGCGTCGACCGTCCGTTTGATGCTGTCTTGCGTGGTATCGGCTGCGTGGCTCATGGGAGCGGCCAACGCAAAGGCCACGGTTGCCGTGAGGCAGAGGGCTTTGAACTTCATCTCTCGCGTTTCCTTGAATGTCTGTCGGCAGAGGCGCTCCAAAAAGATTCTTTGAAACGCCTTGAGGCCGCACTATCCGGCTTTTGCCAGACACTGACAATCGACGATAAGTTGCGCGAGGGTAAAGAAAATCTTATGCGCAGACAACGGCGTTACGTTAAACCGTCGCGGTCTCCGGCTTCCTCGACGCCACGCCATTCGCCACGAAGTAGGGCGTGTCCACCCGCGCCAGCGGTTCGCGTCCACGAATCCGGTCGGCGATCTTCTCGGCCAGCATGATGGTCGGCGCGTTCAGATTGCCAGTCGTGATGCGTGGCATGATCGACGCATCCACCACGCGCAGCGCTTGCATGCCGTGCACGCGGCCCTCGTTATCGACCACCGCCATCTCGTCATAGCCCATCTTGCACGAACACGACGGATGAAACGCCGTCTCCGCGCGCATGCGCACGAACGTGTCGAGCTGTTCGTCGGTAGTCAGTTCTGCGCCGGGATTCAGTTCGCGGCCGCGATAGCGGTCGAGCACCGGTTGCCGCATGATCTCGCGCGTGATGCGAATGCCGTCGCGGAACTCGCGCCAGTCGAGCGGATCGGCCATGTAGTTGAACAGGATGCTCGGGTGCGCGTTCGGATCGCGCGACGTGAGCTTCACGCGGCCGCGGCTCGGCGAGCGCATCGAGCCGACATGCGCCTGAAAGCCGTGCATCTTGATCGCATTCGAACCGTTGTAATTGATCGCGACCGGCAGAAAGTGATACTGAATGTTCGGCCACAGATCGTCGTCGCGCGTGCGGATGAAGCCGCCGGCTTCAAACTGATTGCTCGCGCCGATGCCTGTGCCCTTGAGCATCCATTCAAGTCCGATAGCCGGTTGATTCCACCACTGCAACGCCGGGTAAAGCGAAACGGGTTCCTTGCACTCGTACTGGATGTACATCTCCAGATGGTCCTGCAGGTTCTCGCCGACACCAGGCAGATCGTGAACGAGCGGCACGTCGAGTTCGCGCAGCCATGTCGAGCGGCCCACGCCTGAGCGTTGCAGTAATTGCGGCGACGCAATCGCGCCGCTGCACACCAGCACCTCGCGACGCGCCTGCGCGTTAACCGCATTGCCATGATGCAGATACGCGACGCCGACCGCGCGCTTGCCCGAGAACAGCACGCGATCCGTCACGGCATGCGTGACGATGGTCAGATTCGGCCGCGCCTTCGCGCGATCCAGATAACCGCGCGCCGTGCTGGCGCGCCGGCCGTTCGCCGTGACCGTGCGATCCATCGGGCCAAAGCCTTCCTGCTGATAGCCGTTCAGATCGTCGGTGCGTGGAAAGCCGGCCTGCACACCGGCTTCGACCATCGCCGCAAAGAGCGGGTTGTTGCCGGGCTTGCTGGTGGTCACGTGCACAGGACCGTCGCCGCCGTGGTACGCGTTCGCACCGGCATCGCGTGTTTCGGCCTTGCGGAAATACGGCAGGCAATCCAGATAGGTCCAGTTTTCCAGGCCGGCGTGCGTGGCCCAGCCGTCGTAATCGAGCGCATTGCCGCGGATATAGCACATGCCGTTGATCAGCGACGATCCGCCGAGCCCCTTGCCGCGCCCGCATTCCATGCGCCGGTTGTTCATATGCGGCTCGGGGTCCGTTTCGTACGCCCAGTTGTAGCGGCGTCCTTGCAGCGGAAAGGCGAGCGCGGCCGGCATCTGCGTGCGGAAGTCGAAGCGGTAGTCGGGGCCGCCCGCTTCGAGCAGCAGCACGGTCACGTCCGCGTCTTCAGTCAGGCGCGAAGCGAGCACGTTGCCCGCCGAGCCCGCGCCCACGATTATGTAGTCGTATTCGTTCGCAGCCATCGCGCGCTCTCTTTAGAACACCGGTTGATATGGGCCGAGTTCGACCTGCACGGACTTGATGCGCGTGTAGTGCTCGAGCGTGGTGATGCCGTTTTCGCGGCCCACGCCCGACTGCTTGTAGCCGCCCACCGGCATTTCCGCGGGCGACTCGCCCCACGTATTGATCCAGCAGATGCCTGCTTCCAGCCGATGAATCACGCGATGCGCGCGCGCCAGGTTCTCGGTTACGACGCCCGCGGCGAGACCATAGGCGGTGTGGTTCGCGCGAGCGATGGCTTCGTCTTCGTCGTCGAAAACGAGAATGCTCATCACCGGCCCGAAGATTTCTTCGCGCACGATGCGCATGTCGTCATGACAGTCGGCGAACACGGTCGGCTCGACGTACTGGCCATTAGCGAAATGGCCCTCGGTGAGACGTTCGCCGCCAGCCACGAGCCGCGCGCCTTCCTGCTTGCCGCTTTCAATGTAGCCCAGCACTTTGTGCAATTGCGCGGCGCTCACCAGCGGGCCGAAGTTGGTGGCGGCGTCGGTGGGCGCGCCCACGCGAATGCGCTTGACGCGTTCCAGCACCAGGGCCTCGAAACGTTCGAGCACGCCGCGTTGCACGAACACGCGCGTGCCGTTGGTGCACACCTGCCCGGAGCTGAAGAAGTTGGCGCTCATGGCGATGTCGGCGGCGCGTTCCAGGTTTGCGTCGTCGAACACGAGCAGGGGCGACTTGCCGCCGAGTTCCATCGTCACTTCCTTCAGCGACGACGCGCCCGCCATCGACATCACCTTCTTGCCCGTTTCCACGCCGCCGGTGAACGAAATTTTCTCGATCTCCGGATGCGCGGCGAGCATTGCACCGACGCGTCCATCGCCTTGCACGACGTTGAATACACCTGCGGGCACGCCGGCTTCGGTATAGATCTCGGCGAGCTTCAGCGCCGACAATGGCGTCATTTCGCTCGGCTTGAAGATCATGGCGTTGCCGGCCGCGAGCGCGGGCGCCGACTTCCAGCACGCGATCTGGATCGGGTAGTTCCATGCGCCGATGCCCGCGCAAACGCCGAGCGGTTCGCGCCGCGTATAGACGAACGATGTGGGCCGCAACGGAATCTGCTGTCCCTCGATCGCAGTGGCGAGCCCCGCGTAGTACTCGATCACGTCCGCACCGGTGACGATATCCACCGCGAGGGTTTCCGCAATCGGCTTGCCGGTGTCGCGCGTTTCGAGCGCGGCGAGTTCGTCGTTGCGCTCGCGCAGAAGCTCGACGGCGCGGCGCAGAATGCGCGAACGCTGCATGGCCGTGAGCGCGGCCCATTCGCGTTGGCCTTGCTGCGCGGATCGTACGGCGCGATCGACGTCGGCCGCCGAGGCCTGCTGTACGCTCGCGAGCGTTTCGCCGGTGGCGGGGTCGAGCGTGTCGAAGGTTTCGCCGCTGGTGGCGTCGACATAGCCTCCGCCGATATAGAGACCTTGCGTTGCGAATACCGCCATGACTTGCTCCTTTCTGAAGATGTCGCCGGTCTGATCGTGCGCTTACTCGTGTGCTTACTCGCGCGATGCGAGGACCAGATCGATATAGTCGTTGGCCACGCGCAACGCGGCTTTGGTGTCGAACGGCTCGCCCGACAGCGCGCCGCGCAGCCACAGCCCGTCGATCAGCGCCGCGAGGCCGCTCGCCGCACGGCGCGCCGCGGCTCGCGGCATGGCCTTGGAAAAATCCGCGCACAGATTCGAGTTCAGGCGACGCGTGTTCACATATTGGAGCCGCCGCAATTGAGGCTTGTGCATGCTCTCGGACCAGAACGCGAGCCAGGTTTTCATGACCGGGCCGCTGGTCTGCTCGGCGTCGAAATTCGCGGCGACCACCGCGCGCAATTTCGAGCGCGGGTCCGCTTTTGCGGCTCGGCGCCGACGCGACGTGGCCTGCCATAAATCGCGCAGCACGTGACGCATGGTGGCTTCGAGCAAGCCGTCCTTGTCGCCGAAATAGTGGCTGACGATGCCGGTGGAAATGCTCGCGCGCTGCGCCACCGAAGCCAGCGTGGCGCCCGCGAGACCGGTCTGGTCGATCGTGTGAAGCGTGGCGTCGATCAACTGCGCGCGGCGGATTTCGCGCATTCCGAGTTTGGGCATGGTGTGGGCGCTTTTGCTGGCGTTGGCTCCAGGCGGGCTGCCGAAGACGCAAGCGGCCCGCTCAAATGGATTCGAATGGCCATGGTAGGTTTTTTATATTGAACGGTCAATCAATAAAAAGTTGAGTGCGTCAGGATAGACAAGGGCTTTGCCCGTCGTGTCGGTTCCGGCCAAACCCATGTCGCGTTCGGCACATGCGCTTTGTTCAGCGGGCGCTACGCTCGGTGAACGGCGTGCTTAAACGAACCGGGCAAATCGGTCGAACCGGGCGCGCCGCTCACAAGACATGGAGACAGACAATGAGCAGCAATCGCGGCGTCGTGTATCTAGGGCAGGGCAAGGTGGAAGTGCAGTCGATCGACTTTCCGAAGATGGTCGATCCACGTGGCCGGTCGATCGGTCACGGCGTGATCCTGAAGGTGGTGAGCACCAATATTTGCGGCTCGGATCAGCACATGGTGCGCGGCCGCACGACCGCCGAAGTCGGCCTCGTGCTCGGCCATGAGATTACCGGCGAGGTGATCGAGGTGGGCCGGGACGTGGAAACGCTGAAGATCGGCGATCTGGTTTCGGTGCCGTTCAACGTGGCCTGCGGACGCTGTCCGACCTGCAAGGCGCAGCATACCGGCGTGTGTTTGAACGTGAATCCGTCGCGCGCGGGTGGCGCTTATGGTTACGTGGACATGGGCGGCTGGATCGGCGGCCAGGCCGAATACGTGCTGGTGCCGTACGCCGACTTCAATCTGCTGAAATTCCCCGACCATGCGCAGGCCATGGCGAAAATCCGCGACCTCACGTGTCTGTCCGACATTCTGCCGACCGGCTATCACGGGGCGGTGATGGCAGGCGTCAAGCCCGGCGCTACCGTGTATATCGCGGGCGCGGGTCCGGTGGGCATGGCGGCTGCCGCTTCGGCGCGCTTGCTGGGCGCGGCCTGCACCATCGTCGGCGATATGAACGAGGAGCGTCTCGCGCATGCGCGCAAGATGGGCTTTCAGACCATTGATCTGTCGAAGGACGCCACGCTCGGCGAGCAGATCGAGCAGATTCTCGGCAAGCCCGAAGTGGACTGCGCGGTCGACTGCGTCGGCTTCGAAGCGCACGGCCACGGCAGCAGTGGATCGCACGAGGAAGCGCCCGCCACCGTGCTCAACTCGCTGATGGAAATCACGCGGGCCGCGGGCGCGATCGGCATTCCAGGCCTGTACGTCACGGACGATCCGGGCGCCGCCGATGCCGCCGCGCGCAAAGGCAGCCTCAGCATCCGTTTCGGTCTGGGCTGGGCCAAGTCGCACTCGTTTCATACCGGACAGACGCCGGTCATGAAGTACAACCACAATCTCATGCAGGCGATCTTGTGGGACCGCTTGCCGATCGCGGATATCGTCAACGTGACCGTCGTATCGCTCGACCAGGCGCCTGATGGTTATCGCCAGTTCGATGGCGGCGCGCCGAAGAAGTTTGTGATCGATCCGCATGGCTTGCTGAAGGCGGCTTGATCGCGGCATGAAGTGGCGGCGGGACTGCATGCGCAGTCTCGCGCTGCGCTGCACTGCGCCGTCGTTTCCGCGGAAAGGTGAGCAGCTGAAGCCGAAGTGGTCGACCCACAAAAAAACGCGTTGAACGGAAAACCGCTCAACGCGTTTGTACTTGCGGCGGCCGCGCACTCAAGCCGTCAATCGATCAATCGTCTCAAGCCGCCAGCACCGGCACTGCCGCGAGCGACGGCGCCTGCTTACGTCGTTCGCGCGTCGGCGCCGTGCCGAACGCGTCGCGATAACTCTTCGAGAAGTGGCACGCCGACTGGAAGCCGCATGCCATCGTGATGTGCATGATCGACATATCCGTTTGCAGCAGCAACTCTCTCGCGCGCCGCAAGCGCAGCGTCAGGTAGTAATGCGTCGGCGTCATGCCCAGATGTTCGCGAAACAACCGTTGCAATTGGCGCTGAGACATACCGGCGAGCCGCGCGAGTTCTTCGCGCGAGAGCGGCTCTTCGATATTGTTCTCCATCAGCGAGATCACTTCGAAGAGCGACTTGTTGGCCGAGCCTAGCCGCGCCACCAGCGGCATTTTCTGTTGTGCGCTGGTATCGCGCACGTGTTCGACGATGAACTGCTCGGCGATCTGCGTGACGCGTGCCGTGCCGACGCGCGGCGCGATCAGGTTCAGCATCATGTCGAGCGGCGCGACGCCGCCCGTGCACGTCACCCGGTCGCGATCCACCACGAACAGTTCTTTCAGAAAGCGCGTGTCGGGAAACTCTTCCTTGAGCGCCGACATGTTCTCCCAGTGAATCGCGCAGGCATAACCGGCCAGCAGGCCGGCGCGCGCCAGCGCATACGTGCCGGTGCACAGGCTGCCGAGTACGCAGCCCAGCCGCGCGAAGCGGCGCAAGGCGGAAAGATGCGCGGGCGTGGTGGCGCGCTGCACGTCGATGCCGCCGACCACGAACACGATGTCCGGTTGCCCGACGCATTCAACCGGTCCCGTATCGACCGATAAACCATTGCTGGCCATGACCGGCCCGCCGTCGGGACTCACGATCGACCAGCGGTAAAGCGTTTGGCCCGTGAGATAGTTCGCCATGCGCAGGACTTCGATGGCGTTGGTGAACGCAATCATGGTGAAGTTGGGAAGCGGCATGAAGGCGAAATGCGACAACGACGCCGTGCGATCGGTGGACATGGGAGGAATGATTCCTTCGAATCTGTAATGTCACGTCGCCGTGGGGAGCAGCGACTTCTTCAATTTTGAGGACTAGGGCAACTACCGTGCCATCAGGCTAAACCCTCGGTTGGCCCCTCTTCGACTCGGATAGCTAACCAAGTGGCACCACAACGGAGCCGCGGCGGTCTGCTTGCGCACCTGAAGCGCGCACGGCGTTCGCGTGCAGTGCAACATGATCGCGAGCTCAGCACGCTCGTTCGGCAAATGGAGAAAGCGCGGGAGCGCCGACTTGTGAAAAAAGGACGCGTATGGCGGAAAAGGCAAAGAACGCGTCTGAATTCATAAATTGACCGGCGAGGCGAGCGTCAAGAATAGACGCAATGCACACCGGTAGTGGCAGGGCCGAAGCAAGGCCCAATGGCGGCTTCCGGTCTCCCGTCAACGATTCCACGGACCTTCCATGTCGAACCCGAATCCTTTCTTCGAAGCAACGCTCGCCACGCGCGATACGGCGGTGCGCGGCGCTATTCTGAAAGAGCTCGAGCGCCAGCAGTCGCAAGTCGAACTGATCGCGTCGGAAAATATCGTGTCGCGCGCGGTGCTCGAAGCGCAGGGCTCGGTGCTGACCAACAAGTATGCGGAAGGCTATCCGGGAAAGCGTTACTACGGCGGTTGCGAATACGCCGACGTGGTCGAAACGCTGGCGCTCGATCGCATCAAGCAACTCTTCAACGCGAAATTCGCCAACGTGCAGCCGCATTCCGGCGCGCAGGCGAACGGCGCCGTCATGCTCGCGCTGGTGAAGCCGGGCGACACGGTGCTCGGCATGTCGCTCGACGCGGGCGGCCACCTCACGCACGGCGCCAAGCCGGCCATGTCCGGCAAGTGGTTCAACGCGGTGCAGTACGGCGTGAATCGCGACACGATGCTGATCGATTACGAGCAGATCGAAGAACTCGCGCAGCAGCATAAACCCGCGCTGCTGATCGCGGGTTTCTCGGCTTATCCGCGTGCGCTGGATTTTGCACGGCTGCGCGCGATCGCCGACAGCGTCGGCGCAAAGTTGATGGTGGATATGGCGCACATCGCCGGAATCATCGCGGCGGGTCGCCACCAGAATCCGGTCGAGCACGCGCACGTGGTCACGTCGACCACGCACAAGACACTGCGCGGTCCGCGTGGCGGCTTTGTGCTGACGAATGACGAAGACATCGCGAAGAAGATCAACTCAGCCGTATTCCCCGGCTTGCAGGGCGGTCCGCTGATGCATGTGATCGCCGGCAAGGCGGTCGCGTTCGGCGAGGCGCTGGAGCCGGGCTTCAAGACGTATATCGACAACGTGCTCGCCAATGCGCAGGCGCTCGGCGAGGTGCTTAAAGCAGGCGGCGTCGATCTGGTCACGGGCGGCACGGACAACCATCTGCTGCTGGTCGATCTGCGGCCGAAGGGCCTCAAGGGCAACCAGGTCGAGCAGGCGCTGGAACGCGCGGGCATCACCTGCAACAAGAACGGAATTCCCTTCGATACCGAGAAACCTACGGTCACTTCAGGTATTCGCCTCGGCACACCCGCGGGCACCACGCGCGGCTTCGGCGTCAGTGAGTTCCGCGAAATCGGCCGGCTGATCGTCGAGGTGCTCGATGCGCTGCGCGATCATCCCGAAGGCCATGTCGCCACCGAACAACGCGTGCGCCGCGAGATTTTCGCGCTGTGCGAACGCTTTCCCATCTACTGAGTACGCCTGGAGCAAACGATGAGCACATTGCACGACAACAGCATCATCATCGACGGTCTGAACATTTCGAAGTTCGAGCGCTCGGTATTCGAAGATATGCGCAAGGGCGGCGTGACCGCGGTGAATTGCACGGTCTCGGTCTGGGAAAGCTTCCAGAAAACCGTCGACAACATCGCCGAAATGAAACAGCAGATCCGCGAGTACGGCGAGATTCTCACGCTAGTGCGCACCACGGACGACATCTTCCGCGCGAAGAAAGAGAACAAGACGGGCATCATTTTCGGCTTCCAGAACGCGCATGCTTTCGAGGACAACCTCGGCTATATCGAGGCGTTCAAGGACCTCGGCGTGAACGTGGTGCAGCTTTGCTACAACACGCAGAACCTCGTGGGCACCGGTTGCTATGAGCGCGACGGCGGCCTGTCCGGCTATGGCCGCGAAGTGATCCAGGAGATGAACCGCGTCGGCATCATGGTCGATCTCTCGCATGTGGGCGGCAAGACTTCTTCTGAAGCGATCGCGGCGTCGAACAAGCCGGTGTGCTACTCGCATTGCTGCCCGTCGGGTCTGAAAGAGCATCCGCGCAACAAGAGCGACGAGCAACTGAAAGAGATCGCGGACGCAGGCGGTTTCGTCGGCGTGACGATGTTCGCGCCGTTCCTCAAGCGCGGGCCGGATGCGACCGTCGAAGACTATATCGAAGCGATCGAGTACGTGGTGAACCTGATTGGTGAAGATCAGGTCGGCATCGGCACCGATTTCACGCAAGGCTACAGCACGGAGTTCTTCGACTGGATCACGCACGACAAGGGCCGTTATCGTCAGTTGACGAACTTCGGCAAGGTGGTGAATCCGGAAGGCATCCGCACGATCGGCGAGTTTCCGAACCTCACGGCCGCAATGGAGCGCGCCGGCTGGAGCGAAACGCGCATCAAGAAGATCATGGGCGAAAACTGGGTACGGGTGTTCGGCGAAGTCTGGAAGGTGTGACCTTCCAGCGCTGACGAAACCTCACTCGCACACATAAAAAACGGAGCCTCCACATGCAACCCCAACTGCCTATCGACGTCGACGCGAACACCGGCGTCTGGACCACCGACGCGCTGCCCATGCTGTACGTGCCGCGCCATTTCTTCACCAACAATCACACCGCCGTGGAAGAAGCGCTCGGCCTCGATACGTATGCCGAGATTCTCTATAAAGCCGGCTACAAGTCGGCGTATTTCTGGTGCGACAAGGAAGCGAAGCAGCACGGCCTTGCCGGCATGGCGGTATTCGAGCACTACCTGAAGCGTCTGTCGCAGCGCGGCTGGGGCATCTTCACGATCACCGAAGCCGACCCGTCGAGCTCGCACGCGCGCATCGAACTGCATCACTCGTCGTTCGTGCTCGCGCAGCCGGACAAGGTGGGCAAGCTTTGCTATATGTTCGCCGGCTGGTTCGCGGGCGCGATGGACTGGGTCAACGATACCGCGCCAGACGCTTCGCGCAAGGGGCCGCCGTCGCATTCGAGAGAAGCGCAATGCGCGGCCGAGCATCACGACCACTGCGTGTTCGAAGTATCGCCGCGAGCGTCGTAACCGCTTTCATAACGGCGCACGGCACAGCGCAACAAGCCATTCATTCCGAGGTCGATCGCGATGCGTTACCCGAACCTTTTCAAGCCTCTCACGCTGAACAAGCTGACCTTGCGCAACCGCATCGTCAGCACCGCGCACGCGGAGGTGTATGCGGAACCGGGCGGCTTGCCCGGCGACCGTTATATCCGTTACTACGAAGAGAAGGCCAAGGGTGGCGTCGGCCTCGCGGTATGCGGCGGCTCGAGTCCGGTGTCGATCGACAGCCCGCAAGGCTGGTGGAAATCGGTGAATCTGTCGACCGACAAGATCATCGACCCGCTCGCGCGGCTCGCCGAAGCGATGCACACGCACGGCGCGAAAATCATGATTCAGGCCACGCACATGGGACGCCGCTCGGCGTTTCACGGCGAGCATTGGCCGCATCTGATGTCGCCGTCCGGCGTGCGTGAGCCGGTGCATCGCGGCAACGCGAAGATCATCGAAGTCGAGGAAATCCGCCGCATCATCAGCGATTTCGCGGCGGCTGCGAAACGCGTGAAAGACGCGGGCATGGACGGCGTGGAAATCTCGGCGGCGCACCAGCATCTGATCGATCAGTTCTGGAGCCCGCGCACCAACTTCCGCACCGACGAGTGGGGCGGCTCGCTCGAAAACCGCCTGCGTTTCGGCACGGAAGTATTGAAGGCCGTGCGTGAAGCAGTCGGCGCGGACTTCTGCATTGGCTTGCGCATGTGCGGCGACGAGTTCCATGAAGACGGGCTCGATCACGAACAATTGAAGGAAATCGCTCAAGCCATGAGCGAAACCGGCCTGATCGATTATCTCGGCGTGATCGGCTCGGGCGCGGACACGCATAACACGCTGGCCAACTGCATGCCGCCAATGGCGCTGCCGCCCGAACCGTTCGTGCATCTCGCGGCCGGCATCAAGTCGGTGGTGAAGCTGCCGGTCATGCACGCGCAAAGCATTCGCGACGCGGGCCAGGCCGAGCGCCTGCTTGCCAGCGGCATGGTCGATCTGGTCGGCATGACCCGCGCGCAGATTGCGGATCCGCATATGGTCATCAAGATCCGCGACGGCCGCGAGGACGAAATCAAGCAGTGCGTCGGCGCGAATTATTGCATCGACCGCCAGTACAACGGGCTCGACGTGCTGTGCGTGCAGAACGCCGCGACCTCGCGTGAAGAAACGATGCCGCACGTGATCGCCAAAACGCGCGGACCGAAGCGCAAGGTCGTCGTGGTCGGCGCGGGTCCGGCGGGACTCGAAGCGGCACGCGTGGCGAAATCGCGCGGTCACGACGTGGTGCTGTTCGAGAAGAACGACTACGTAGGCGGTCAGATCATGCTGGCCGCGAAAGCGCCGCAACGCGAACAGATGGCGGGTATCGTGCGCTGGTTCGACATGGAAACGAAGCGTCTCGGCGTGGACCGGCGCCTCGGTGTCGCCGCCGACGAGAAAACCATCATGGCCGAGAAGCCGGACATCGTCGTGCTTGCCACGGGCGGCTCGTCGTTCACGTCGCAAGTGGCGGCGTGGGGCGTCGACGAAGGACTCGCCGTGAGTTCGTGGGATGTGCTCTCGGGCAAGGTCGAGCCGGGCAAGAACGTGCTGGTGTACGACGGCGTGAGCACGCATGCCGGCGCGGGCGTGGCCGATTTCATGTCGAGCCGCGGCTCGAACGTCGAGATCGTGACACCGGACGTGAAGGTCGCGGACGACGTAGGCGGCACCACGTTCCCGATTTTCTATCGCCGGCTCTACGCGCAAGGCGTGATCCATACGCCGAACTACTGGCTCGACAAGGTCTACGAGGAAGACGGCAAGAAGATCGCCGTGATCCGCAACGAGTACACCGAGGAGCAGGAAGAGCGCGCGGTCGATCAGGTGGTGATCGAAAACGGCAGCACGCCGAACGACGAGTTGTACTGGAAGCTCAAGCCGGAGTCGGTCAATCGCGGTCAGGTGGACGTGCATAAGCTGTTCGCATCCGAGCCGCAGCCGTCTTTGAGCGAAGAACTCGGCAATGGCCGCTTCCTGCTGTTCCGTGTCGGCGACTGCATTTCCATGCACAACATTCACGGCGCGATCTACGACGCGCTGCGCCTTTGCAAGGATTTCTGACGATGAGCCCCGTGTTTGTCATCACCGTCCTGCTGTGGTTGTCGGTGGCTGGTCTGGCGTTTGCGCTCGTCAAACGCGCCGCGTATTGGCGCGAAGGCCGAGCGACGGCGGCGGGCGCGTACGGCTGGACCAATCTGCTGTCCATTCCCAAGCGCTACTTCGTGGATCTCCATCATGTGGTGGCGCGCGATCCGTACATTGCCAAAACGCACGTGGCGACTGCGGGCGGCGCGATTCTCGCGATGGCTCTGGTGTTCGTCAACTATGGGCTGGCGATCTACTCGCCGTGGCTCGACAAGCTGATCTTTCTTGCCGCGCTGGTGATGCTGGTCGGTGCGGTATTCGTCTGGCGTCGGCGTCATGGCGCGAAAGCGGTGCCGGCCAGGCTCTCGCGCGGGCCTTGGGATCATTTGCCGCTGTTGCTCGGGTCGTTCGCACTCGGTCTCGTGCTGTTGATCGCGCTGCCTGCTGGTGCGATGTCCGGCGCGCTGGCGATCATCGTCGCTCTGCTGATCGCGGCCGGCGCGTTCGCGATGACGTTCGGCGCGGCGCGCGGCGGGCCCATGAAGCATGCGCTCGCCGGTCTGCTGCACCTCGCGTTTCATCCGCGTCAGGAGCGTTTTGCCGAGCGCAATGATAGCGACGTGGTGCCGCCGACCGCATTGAAAGCGCCGCTGCTCGACGCGAAGGAATACGGTGTCGGCAAGCCGGTCGAGTTCCGCTGGAACCAGCTGCTCAGTTTCGATGCGTGCGTGCAGTGCGGCAAGTGCGAAGCGGCCTGTCCCGCGTTCGCCGCCGGTCAGCCGCTCAATCCGAAGAAGCTTATTCAGGATCTGGTCACGGGCATGGTGGGCGGTACGGACGCGGAATACGCGGGCAGTCCCACGCCGGGCATTCCGGTCGGCAAGCATGCCGGCGCGCCGGACAAGCCGCTCATCTCGACGATGATCGAAGCGGACACGCTGTGGTCCTGCACGACCTGCCGCGCTTGCGTGCAGGAGTGCCCGATGCTGATCGAGCATGTGGACGCGATCGTCGATATGCGCCGCAATCAGACGCTGGTGGAAGGCAGCGTGCCGGGCAAAGGCCCGATCACGCTCGCGAATCTGCGCGAGACGGGCAGCTCGAACGGTTACGACATCGGCGCGCGCTACGACTGGGCCGTCGATCTGCAGGTGCAGGTCGCGCAGCCGGGGCGTCCGGTGGACGTGCTGCTGATTGCCGGCGAAGGCGCGTTCGACATGCGCTATCAACGCACGCTGCGCGCTTTGATCAAAGTACTGAATCGCGCGGGCATCGACTACGCGGTGCTCGGCGGCGTTGAAACCGATACCGGCGACACGGCCAGGCGTCTCGGCGACGAAGCCACCTTCCAGCAACTCGCGCTGAAGCTGATCGGCACGCTTTCGCAGTACTCGTTCCGCAAGATCGTCACCGCCGATCCGCACGTGCTGCATAGCCTGCGCAACGAGTATCGCGCGCTTGGCGGTTTCTACGAAGTGCAGCATCACACGGCGCTGATCGAGCAACTGGTCGCGAGCGGCAAGCTGACGCCGCGCGCGGTCGCCGCCTTCGCGGACCGCAAGATCACGTATCACGACCCGTGCTATCTGGGCCGCTATAACGGTGAGACCGAAGCGCCGCGCAAGCTGTTGAAGAGCATCGGCATCAAGGTCGTGGAGATGGAGCGTAACGGCATGCGCGGACGCTGTTGCGGCGGTGGCGGCGGCGCGCCCTTGACCGACATTCCGGGCAAGCGGCGTATTCCGGATATCCGTATCGACGACGCTAAAACCGTCGGCGCGGAGATCGTCGCGGTGGGCTGTCCGAATTGCACGGCGATGCTCGAAGGCGTGGTCGGACCGCGTCCGGAAGTGCTGGACGTCGCCGAACTGGTTGCAGCGGCGCTGGAGTAATGCGATGAACACCCTCAAACGAATCGATCCGCGCCGTCCGTTCACGATCACGGCAG
This sequence comes from Paraburkholderia phytofirmans, assembly GCF_046028095.1. Taxonomy (GTDB): domain Bacteria; phylum Pseudomonadota; class Gammaproteobacteria; order Burkholderiales; family Burkholderiaceae; genus Paraburkholderia; species Paraburkholderia phytofirmans_A. The sequence continues at coordinate 9,565 of NZ_JAQQDJ010000022.1, read as the reverse complement.
ACGGACTCAAACGCATCACGCTCGGCGCAATCGGTGCGGCCGGTTCAATGGAAACGGCCACGCACGGCAGCGGCGCCTTGCACCGCGAACAGGCCAAACCGCGCCGCAGCACGGCGGCGCCGCAGCGCGTGATACTCGTGGCCGCGCATGCGGACCGCGGCGCATTGGACGATCACGCGCGCCAGACATTGGCCGCAGCGGCCTTGATAGCCGACGCCGCGACCGAAGTCGTGCTGCTGGTATTCGGCGAGTTCAGCGGCGATGCCGCCACGCTCGGCGCCGACAAGCTGATCGAGTTGCCGATGTTCGATCGCCGCAAGTTTGCGCCGCTGGACGAATTGAACGCACTGGCTGCGTGCGTCGCGGCCTACACGCCGGTGCATATCTTCCTGCCCGACAACGCAACCGGCGACGGCGATCTCGGCCGCCGTTACGCCGCCGCCGCGAACGCAAGCGTCGCGGCGCATGTCGTCGAGATCGATGCCGCGCATGTAGCGAGCTATGTTCAGGCGAATACAGCGTTCGCGGCGCGTGCCTTGCCTGAAGTGGTATTGCTTGCGGCCAACGCGGTGGATCCGAAGTTGCCGTTCGTTGGCGCCGGCGAACGGGTCATGTGGCGTTTCGACGGCGAACCCGCTTCGCAGCAAGGCCAAGGCGCGGTACGCGATCTCGGCATCGAGGAAATCGACGCCGCGCAGCTCGCACTCGAAGAAGCCGACTTCATCGTCTCGGCCGGCAACGGCGTGAGCGATGTGCCGGCCTTCGAGCGTCTCGCGGCCACGCTGGGCGCGGCGATCGGCGCGAGCCGCGTCGCTGTGGACGACGGCAAGTTCACGCGCGACAAACAGATCGGCGCGACCGGCAAGACCGTCGAGGCGAGCGTGTATATCGCCTTCGGCATTTCCGGCGCGGTGCAGCATCTGCAAGGTATCAAGGATTGCCGGCATGTGATCGCGGTGAACCTCGACGCCAGCGCGCCGATCGCCAAGCGCGCGAATCTCACGGTGATCGCGGACGCGCAGGAAACCATCGCGGCGCTCAACGAAGCGGCGGCCGCTGCGCGCACGGCACGCGGAACCGGTGCGGCGCTGCTGAATTCAACTGCTGTCGCCGAAGGAGCGCTCGCATGAAGATCGCCGTCCTCGTTTCCGTGGGCCGTCATCCGGTGAGCGGCACCGCGCGCTACAGCCGCAACGACGCCGCCGCGCTGACCCTGGCGCTCTCGCTTGCCAGAACACACAACGCAACGCTCGACGTTTTGCATGCAGGCGATCCGTCCAATCCCGCGTTGAAAGAATATCTGGCGCTCGGCGCACGTTCCGTGGAAGTGCTCGAAATCGCCACAACGCCTGAATTGCAAGCCGACGCAGCGGCACCGCTGGCCGCCCGTCTGCGTGGCTACGACCTCGTTGTGACCGGCACGCGTGCCGAAGGCGCATTCGACAGCGGCATGCTGCCGTACCGCGTCGCCAATGCGCTGGAAATGCCGTTGGTCGGCGCCGCCGTCGATATCACGCTGCGCGACGGCTGCGCGGAAGTCCGCCAATTCATGCCGAAGGGTTTGCGCCGGTGCGTGGAAGTGCGGCTGCCCGCGCTGATCGCCGTGCATCCGCTCGCCAACGCCGCGCCGACCTACGCCTATGCCCGCTTGCGCGAAGGCACGATTCGCCCGGTCGCGACGCCCGCCGCCGCCAACTCCGCCAACCCCGACAACCTCGCCTGGACCGTGCGCCCGGCGGCCGCCAAACCGGTGCGGCTCGCCGCGGCCGAAAAGCGCTCGGGCCACGCCCGCATGCTCTCGGCCACGACGACCGAAAGCCGTGGCGGCAGCGTCGTAATTGAAGGAAGTTCTGTCGAAAAAGCACAAGTGATTCTGGCGTATTTGCGCGAGCATCAACTCGTGGATTACTGATTTCCGGTTCGGGCCAGCACGCGACCAGGAGGGCCTGGCGCGGCGCCAGACGTGACATGCAACGGAGCACACAATGAAAGTTTCGGCAGACGTTCGCGCAATGATCGAACGCCGCAAAAAGAATTACACGCTGGAAGCGCCGTTCTACACGAGCGAGGCGATTTTCGCGCTCGATATGGACGCGATCTTCCGGCAGCACTGGATCCAGGTCGCGGTGGAACCTGACGTGCCGGAACCGGGCGATTACATCACGGTGGAGATCGGCAACGATTCGATCCTGATCGTACGCGACGACGACATGCAGGTGAGGGCGTTTCACAACGTGTGCCGCCATCGCGGCGCGCGCCTGTGCAATACCGACAAAGGCTCGCTCGGCAATATCGTCTGCCCGTATCACAGCTGGACGTACAACCTGAACGGCGACCTGATGTTCGCCGAACACATGGGCGATCAGTTCGACCGTTGCAAACACAGCCTGAAGGCCGTGCATGTCGAGAATCTGGCGGGCCTCATTTTCATTTGCCTCGCCGACAATCCGCCCACCGACTTCGGCGTGATGCGCGCCGCGATGGAACCGTATCTGCAGCCGCACGATCTGGCCGGCTGCAAGATCGCGGCCTCGATCGACATTATCGAAGACGGCAACTGGAAGCTCACGATGGAGAACAATCGCGAGTGCTATCACTGCGTCGCGAACCATCCGGAGCTGACCGTTTCGCTCTATGAATACGGTTTCGGTTATCAACGCACGCCGGCTAACGAAGAGGGCATGGCCGCTTTCGAAGAGACCGTGGCGCGCCGCACCGCGCAATGGGAAGCGATGAAACTGCCGTCGGCGGAAATCGAACGGCTGGCCGATCTGGTCACGGGTTTCCGCACGCAACGCCTGCCGCTCGATCGCGACGGCGAATCGCAGACGCTCGACGCGAAAGTGGCGTCGAAGAAACTGCTCGGCGGTTTCGAGCAGGCCGACCTCGGCGGACTGTCGTTCTGGACGCAGCCCAATTCGTGGCATCACTTCATGAGCGATCACATCGTCAGCTTCTCGGTGATTCCGCTTTCGGCGGGTAAGACGCTGGTGCGCACGAAGTGGCTCGTCCACAAGGACGCGCGCGAAGGCATCGATTACGACGTGAACAACCTCACGGCCGTGTGGCGCGCCACCAACGACCAGGACCGCGCGCTCGTCGAATACTCGCAGCGCGGCGCGACCAGCAGCGCGTATGAGCCGGGTCCGTATTCGCCCTTCACGGAAGGTCTCGTCGAAAAGTTCTGCGAGTGGTACATCGCGCGCATGGCTGATTACAGCAATGCGCCCCAAGCCCATGAGACCGGCGATACCACGCCGGCTTCGCACGGCGAAAAAGTCGTGTCCTTCATGCGCTGAGCGCGACGCTGCAACCAGGAGTCGGAGAAAACAATGATGCGCGATCAGGCGACGTTTCAACTGAGCCCCGAACCGGCTCCAGATCACGCTGCGAGCCGCGTCACGCAGCCGCGGTTCTGGGAGACGTTGCCGCCACGCTGGAATAGCGATACCGACGACACGCTGGTGTGCTGCCAGGTTCGTCAGGAAACGCACGACGTGAAGAGCTTTTTCTTCCGTGCGCCGTCCGGGCGGGTGTTCGTGTTCGAGCCGGGGCAGTTCATTACGCTGGAACTGGAGATCGACGGTGAATCGATCAACCGGTGCTACACGATTTCGTCGCCGCCCACGCGTCCGCATACGATCTCGATCACGGTGAAGCGCGTGCCGGGCGGCAAAGTGTCCAACTGGTTGCACGACAATCTGCATGCGGGCAATGAGGTTCGTGTGCTGGGGCCGTCGGGCGAATTCACCTGCGCGCGGCATCCGGCGCGCAAGTTCCTGTTTCTCTCCGCCGGTTCGGGTATTACACCGCTGATGTCGATGAGCCGCGCGCATCACGAACTCGGTGAAGACAGCGACATCGTGTTCGTGCACAGCGCCCGCACGCCGGACGACATCATCTTCGCGCGCGAGCTCGATCTGATCGCATCGAATCAGACCCATTTCCGCACGGCGTTCGTTTGCGAGCGAGTTGGCGCACGCACGAACTGGCCCGGCGTGACTGGCTTTCTGACCTTGCCGTTGCTCAAGCTCATCGTGCCGGACTATCTGGAACGCGAGATTTTCACCTGCGGACCCGCGCCGTATATGCAAGCCGTGCGCAATCTGCTGGACGAAGGCGGCTTCGACCGCAGCCATTATCACGAGGAAAGTTTTTCCTTCGAGACCGTCAGCGAAGTGGCCGCGCAATTGACCACCGCGCATGTTGCGGATGCATTGCAGAGCATTGGCGCGCCCGTCACTGCGGACAGCTTCATCGAGGCCCGCGAGGAAGCGCCGGGATTCGCGCCCGCACCCGTTTCCATCGAGACCGAAACCCGCTTCAAGGTGAGTTTCGCCAAAAGCAATCGCGAGATCGAATGCGGCAGCGGCCAGCACGTGCTCGACGCGGCGAAGAAAGCGGGCGTGCGCTTGCCCGCGTCGTGTACACAGGGCATGTGCGGCACCTGCAAGGTCAAACTGGTGTCGGGTGAAGTCGCGATGAAACACGCTGGCGGGATTCGCCAGCGCGAGATCGATCAGGGCATGGTGCTGCTGTGCTGCAGCAAGCCGTTGAGCGATCTGGTCGTGGATAAGTAAGACGAGAAGAAGATGGGTCCAGTGGCGCGAAGTCGCGTGCGGACAACTGGATGTCGGAAAACAACGCTACCCGGCAATTCTGGCTGGCGATTCTAAATGCTCATTGGGTTGTTTTGACGGCAAAAGGGAGAACGGCGATGAGACTGATCAAAAAGATATTCGTGTTGAGCGCCTTGAGCGCGGCGCTGGCGGCAAGCAGCGTGAGCGTGTCGGCCGATAGCAAGCCGACCATCAAGATCGGTTACGTGGAAGGCTGGGACGATAGCGTCGCGACTTCGAACGTGGCCGCGCGCGTGATCGAAAAGCGCCTCGGCTATCAGGTCACGCTCGTGCCGGTCGCGGCCGGCGTGATGTGGCAGGGCGTGGCGCGCGGCGACCTCGACGCGACGCTGTCGGCGTGGCTGCCGGTCACGCACGGTGCGTACTGGAACAACTTCAAGGACAAGGTGGTCGACCTTGGGCCGAACTTCAACGATGCGAAGATCGGGCTGATCGTGCCGGATAACGTCGACGTGAAGAGCCTGGGCGATCTGGAAGCGAAGAAGGCGGAGTTCGGCTCACGCATCGTTGGTATCGACGCTGGCGCGGGCGTGATGCAGAAAACCAGCGAGGCGATCAAGGCCTACGGACTCGATTATCAGTTGATGCCGAGTTCCGGCAGCGCGATGACCGCCGAACTGGCGCGTTCGGAAGCGGCGAGCAAGCCGATTATCGTGACCGGTTGGAAGCCGCACTGGATGTTCGCGAAGTACAAGCTCAAATTCCTCGACGACCCGAAGAAGGTGTTCGGCGAAGCGGAGCACGTGGATAGCGTCGTGAATCCTGAACTCGAGAAGAAGGCGCCGCCGGTCGTCGCGTTCCTCAAGAAGTTCCAGTGGAAGCCGGGCGAGATCGACAGCGTGATGCTGGCGACGCAGAACGGCGAGAAGCCGACCGCCGCGGCCGATGCCTGGATCAGCGCGCATGGTGACCGGGTGGATAGCTGGGTGAAGTGATTCTGCTGCATGTGCTCGTGTGAAAGCGTTGCCGCTTTGATGAAGCGGCAACGCCTTAAAAAACGTGAACGCCGCTTTCTAGCGGCGTTTTTTTCGTTTACTGGAGCACGACAGTCCGATCGCCGTTGATAAACACGCGCCGCTCGATAAACGCCTTGACGGCCCGCGCTAGCGTAATGCACTCGACGTCTCGCCCAGTGGCAAGCAGACGCTCCGGGCTATACGAATGATCCACGCGCTCCACCACCTGTTCGATGATCGGACCTTCGTCCAGATCGTCGGTGACGAAATGCGCGGTCGCGCCGATCAGTTTGACGCCGCGTGTATGCGCCTGGTGATACGGCTTGGCGCCCTTGAAGCCGGGCAAAAACGAGTGGTGGATATTGATCGCTCGCGCGGCCAGCGCGCGGCTCGTTTCTCCGGAGAGAATCTGCATATAGCGCGCGAGAATCATCAACTCGGCACCCGAAGTCTCGAACAGTTCGAGCAAACGCGCTTCCTGTTGCGGCTTCGTGTCGGCGGTGATCGGCAGATGGTGGAAGGGCAGACCGTGCTGCTGCGCCAACGGTTCGAGGTCACGATGGTTCGAGCCGATGCCGACAATGTCCATCTTCAGCTCGCCCATGCGCCAGCGGAACAGCAGATCGGCGAGACAGTGTTCGAGTTTCGACACCATGATCAGAACCTTCGGCCGCGTGCCGACGTCGTGCATCGCCCATGTCATACGGAAACGCTCGGCGATCGGCTCGAATTCGCGCTTGAGCGCGGCGACCCGCAGCGTCTCCTGACTGTCGACACCATGAAACACGCAGCGCACGAAAAAGCGCTCGCTGAGGTCGTCGTCGAAAACGGTCAGTTCGTCGATATAGCAATGATGCCGGTCGAGAAAGCCGACGACGGCGGCAACCTGGCCCGCCGCGCTCGGACAGGCGACGGTGAGAACCAGCTGATCGGGACGGGAATCGACGGACATGCGCACTCCACCTGGAAGATAGAACGATGCCGCGGGGCGCGGCATGCATCTTCGCAGTAGAGCAAATCAGGTGGGCACGCGGATAGAAGCTAACCGCCGTCGCGCTGGAACGGGAGCGTCAGGCCGGCGCGCAGGCGCTTATTCCGCGTCGAGCCCGCATTCGCCGAGCAGCCAGTGGCGAAAGGCGCTGACCACGGGTGTCGCCGCGCGTTGCGTGACGAGCAGATAGCCGCGCTCCGTGACGACCGGCGGCTCGAACAGTTCGACGAGTTGCCCGGTGGCAAGCAGTTCGTCGACCAGCGGTGCCCAGCCCAGCGCGACGCCCTGGCCCATGATCGCCGCGTGGGCCACCAGCGTAAAACTGTTGAACGTGATGCCGCGATGCGCGGCGGGCGCGTCGAGTTCGTGCGCGGCGAACCAGTCGGCCCATGACAGCCAGCGCGCCGGCTGGGTCGGCTCGAGATGCAGCAGCGGCAGATTCAGCAGATCAGCGGGCGCGCGCAATGACGGATGCGCTGCGAGAAACGCCGGGCTGCACACGGGCGTGACGCGCTCGGGAAACAGCTTGACCACGCCGCGCGCGGTCCAGTCCGCATGTTCATCGCCGAACGCAATGGCGATGTCCGCCTGATCGTGCGACGGATCGAATACGCTTTGCGACGTGATGATCTTCACGTCGACGTCCGGCATCAGCGCCTTGAACTGCGATAGACGCGGCATTAGCCAATAAGTGGCGAAGCCGAAGTCGGTGGAGAGTGTGAGCGTTTGTGGCGTGCGCCGCGCGCGGATTTCGCTGGTGGCGAGGCGGATCGTGTCCAGCGCGTGGCGTACCGCTTCGAAGAGCCGTTCGCCGTCTTCGGTGAGCGTGACGCCGCGATGGCCGCGCTCGAACAGCGGCGTGCCCAATGTTTCTTCGAGTTGCACGACGCGTTGACTCACCGCGGGCTGGGTCGAACCCAGTTCGCGCGCGGCTGCCGTGAAGCTGGCCAGACGCGCGGCGGACTCGAACATCGTCAATGCCTGCATAGGCGGCAAGCGGTCCTGTCTCGACATAACACCCTCTTACCGCAACCCGTTAAAAATCAATGACTTAGCGAAGTGTAGTAAAGCCCCGTGACTGTACCACAGAGAGTGTCTTTAGCTAAGCGTCACCGTTCTCCCAATAGCTACCGCTCGCCAGCTTCTCCCCGGCCTCACGGAGCTTGCCCTCGTTGTTCTTTATGTATCTCTTGAGCGCCTCCCGTACAACATCGGCAGTAGTCTTGCCGGTGATAGTTTGGAGTACCGCCAGCTTCTCAAGGTCCGCCACTTCAACCCGAACGTTGAGGGAGCGGGCCGGGTCCTTCTGTGGTCTGCCTCTAGGCATTGTCATCACCATCTGTACGTTTATCCGGCCCCCATTCTAGCAGCGGCCTTGCCAAATTTCCATAGTTATGACTATGAATAAAGGCATGACTTCTCTGTCTAAGACGGCGATTAAACATAGTCATCTTTACGTTTAATATCTGTCTCCACGGGCCGCGCTGACGGTCCCGCGAACTGAACTAGAAAGGCCAACGTAATCGCCGTATTGAGCGCTCAGGCGCGCGGCTAAAGTCACACGTCCAAACGAGGCAGACCTAACATGTACCAAACGCTTTACATTGATATCCCCGGCGCAACCGCCCACACCGCGCACCGCCTGGCAATCGCTACGCTGACTCATTACGGATTCGAGTGCTCAGGCGGTGCTACAACGAAACAAAGCCGAGGCACGGCGCGCGTCAAGATTGTGGCCCGCCACTGTTCTAATGATCATGAGGGCGCTGTGCGGCTCGCTGCGGGCACGCTCCCCGAGGGCACGCGCGTGGGAGTAGATGGCCGTCACCCGTGCCTATGACCCGCGGAGGGTCGTACCGAGCCGTGACCAGGCCCGCGCATAGCGGGTTTTTTCTTGTATGGCCCACAATGTACCAATCAGTTAAAAAGTTGGTCAGTAGACTAGGAGAGAAACATTGTTGCCCCACAGACTAGGAGAGGCAGTGTAGCGCCCGCTTACAAAGTTGGGGGACAGACTAGGAGAGGGGCGTATTAAGTGGATGCCTACATTGTTGAGACGCAGACTAGGAGAGAAGCAAACTCTATAAAGGTGGTTGGCATTTGTGCCGAACGCCTCCGTAACGCCTCGGCCTCACCGCATTCCCAATTTCACCCGCGTGGTTTGTCCCGTGTCCCTTCTAGGAGGAGATACAGGAGAGATCGTGCATATCTTTTTGTAAACAATTTCACAGTTAGGAGAATTAGCAATGACCAAAGTATCAAAACCGAATACACGTTTTCAACTGGACCCGGAGGTTACGCGGGTCGTGAGCTTGCGCGTTAGCCCCGAGACGCTCAAGGCGCTCCGTATTCGTGCCGCTGAGGAGGATATGACCGTATGCGCCATGCTAAAGCGGCAGGCTGAGAAATTGGTAGCCGTACGGTAATGCCTGCTGGATTACAGATTTTCAATGCCTCCGGGCAAATCATGCTTGATACGTCAGACCGGATTGGCCGCGTAAAGGGAATGGTCCGCGCCGAGGGCGTTGCCGGTAGCTATGCGGTCGATATGTCGGACGGTACCCCGTGGTGGAGTTTTCAGCCGGATCAGATGTATTTTCACATTTCCAACGTTACGCCTCCGCCGATTATTACCATAAGCTCTGCAGGTATTTCCTGGACCTATAGCAGTACGTCAGGTTTGAGCTTTCCCAATCCCATTAAGGGCTTGCTAATTTTGGGCGTGTACTAATGACGGTTGCAGATAAGGAGTAAGTCTTGATTAAGACAATAATTAAAAGAATGCGTGCGCAAGTTAAGCGCAAACGAGAGGCTAAGAACCAAAAATATAAAGCGGATTACGCAAAGCGCCTAATTGAGTACGCAGCGGAGAACCCGGACAAGGTTAAGCTAGTTTGGCTAGGGGACGAGCCGAGGCTATTTGATATCAGCCAGCGTAGCAACGTGCAGCAGTATGACGATATGCGGGCGCTATTCCC
>NZ_JAQQDJ010000021.1:0-100152 GCF_046028095.1 Paraburkholderia phytofirmans | reverse complement strand
CGAGGTCTCGAATACGTCGACCTCCCAGCCCGCCGCGCGCAACGTATTCGCTGTGAGCAAGCCGCCGAGCGATCCGCCGATCACGACAGCGCGCGGTTTCTCGAGCGATTTCATGGTGCGCTCCGATGCTTCTCTCTAGCTAATGGATGCCACTTATAAGTTGCGTTGAGATTGCTGAATGGCTTCAAATGCAATCTCGCGTTGTGTCTTTTCAACCGGCTCTATGCGCGACGGCCGGATTCAAACAAAAACCAAACCCGTTGCTCCGCTTCGTCGATCCAGACTTCCAGTAGGCTTGTTGTCGCGACGTCGCCGTATTCGCCGCATAGCGAGTGCGTTTTGCGCATGTAGCCCGCGAGCGCCAGATTGTCTTCACGCAACTCGGCCAGCATGTCGTCCGGCGTCACGAAGTCCGCGTCGTTATCGAGAATGCGCTGCAGCTGCGTGATCTGACCGGTTGAATGCAGTGTCCTCCCGCCGATCTTCCGTGCGCGTTCCGCGATCCGATCGGTCGTCGCGAAGATCTGATCCGACTGGTCGTCGAGCAACAGGTGATAGTCGCGGAAGTAAGGCCCCGACATGTGCCAGTGGAAATTCTTAGTCTTCAGATACAGTGCGAACACGTCTGCCAATAGGGTGGTCAGGGCGGCGGCGATGTCCTGGGTCGCTTCTTCGGTCAGACGGGTTGGTGTCTTCAGCGGCGCCGCGCGATGCGCTTGCGCATTCGATACGTCTTTCATGGTGGATCCCTTCGAGAGGGTGGAAAGCTGATGTACGAGTAACCAGGCACATTCTAGGAATGCATCGCGGATAAAGTCCTGCAGAAAATATGAAAAGTTCTGAGTGGAAGTGAAACCTGCGTCCGCCTTCTGATGACGCGCCCCAGATGTTCATTCTTTTTAAGAGGTATGCAGGCGTTTTCCGGTGGCTTGGCGAAAACCAGTCGATAGAATGGATTGCAGTTTCTGACGCTATGCCGGCACGGGAAGCATGTCTGTTCGGGGAGAGTATTCAAATCACCACGGAGCCCGAAATGTCAAAGGAGCTCTTGAAAGCCGACTTATGTGCCGTTGCGATTATCGACTATCGACCGCAAATGTTTTTCGGCACGATGTCGCACGAGCGAACGAACATCCTGCATAACGTGGAGGCCGTAGCGAAAGCCGCAAAGTTGGCCAAAGCGATCAGCGGCTTGCTGAGATGGCTTCGTGACGGCGTCTGGCGTTTTCACGAACTCGTGCTATGAGTGAATTCGAATAAATGACGGGGTGATTTAGGGTTTTTTAAGAGTCCGCCAAATCTTTGCAGATTTATTTCGCTATTCTGCTCTGGATCGTCACTTCTGCTGCACTCGGTTCGGCATGTGCGCGAAGGCGCATCAGGCACAGGGCAGACGCGGAGGAAATGACATGAATAAGACCATTGCCGGCGTTAACATCCTGGATGGTGTGATGACCCGGGAGGCAACGGACCTGATCCGCGGGACGCAGTCCGAGTTGATGTTTCATCATGCGTTGCGGGCTTTTCTGTTCGCTGCGCTGACTGGATACCGCGAGAATCTGGAATTCGACGCCGAGTTGCTCTATGTCGGCGCGATGTTTCATAACGTCGGGCTGGACGCGCGATACGAGCGGTCGCCATACCGTTTCGAGGTGGATGGCGCCAACGCTGCGCGCGATTTTATGCGCCGGCACGGCATTGGTGAGTGCAAAATCGAAGAGGTCTGGGTGGGGATCGCCTTGCACACGACCCCTGGCATTCCGGAACACCTGCCGGCGCTGGTCGCGCTCATCAGCGCCGGCGTGCAGATGGACGTGCGGGGCGCGCGCTACGACGAGTTCACCGCGCAGCAGCGCGACGAAGTTATACAGACCTATCCACGCGAATCGGTTTTAAGAAGAAGTTGATCGAAGCATACGTGCGCGGCATGGAGCATCGTCCCGAGACGACATTCGGGACCGTGAATGCCGACGTGCTGGACCGATGGGATCCGAACTATCGCCGCCTCAATTTCTGCGGACTGGTGCTGGGATCGGACTGGCCGAATTGATTGGTGTTTGAGAAGATCGGCGCGTGGGCGGCGGGTTCGCTCGCGGGCTATGCGCTGCCGTCGGTGCCGTGGATGCCGCGCCTCGGCATTCAGGTGGATGAGCAAGCAGCATTATCGGTCAACCGCCATCGCGATGACGGGCTAAGGCATGATATGAGCACCCCGGACTTATCCGTTAACACAAGCACGCCCTCAGAACTCGAGGTTCCGTATTCGTCGCCGGAGTATCGCCGGCACCAGATGTTCGCGCGCCTCTCGGCATCGGAGATTCAGAGCCTGCGACGTTTCGCGCGGCCGATGTCGTTCAAGGCCGGCGAACTGATCTTCGAAACCGGGCATTTGGCGCTCGGCCTCTTCGTGCTGCTGCATGACCGCCTTCGGATTGTGTCGCGCGATAGTTTCGGACGTTCGACCGTCGTCACCGAGCACGACGACGGCCACTTCATTGCCGGGATGGCGCAACTCTTCGGCAAACCGGCCTTGATCGACGGCATCGCGCTGACTGACGTCGAGACGCTCGTGATCGAGCCGGACCGCTTGCGCACGTTGATCGTCGCCGATGCGCAACTCGGCGAGCACATCATGCGAGCGCTGATTCTGCGGCAGCTTGGATTGATGGAGCAGGGGCTGGGGCCGGTGATCGTCGGCAATGGCGACGACGCGCGGCTGATGCGGCTGCAAGGTTTCCTGCGTCGCAATGCCTATCCGGCGACGGTGATCGACGCGCGCAGCGATCCCGAGGCGCTCACGCTCTTGGGCGGTATGACGACCGGCCCCGCCGATTTCCCGCTGGTGTTCCGTCCGAACGGCTCTGTGCTGCGCGCGCCCGATGAGGCCGAGCTCGCTTCGCGTCGCGGACTCGTGCCGACCTTCGAATCGTCGCATATCTATGACGTGGAGGTCGTCGGCGCGGGCCCGCGTGCCTGGCGGCGTCCGTGTATGCCGCCACCGAAGGGTTGTCGGTTGCAGTGTTCGATCAGCGTGCGCGGGACTGGCAGGCTGGCGCCAGTTCGCGGATCGAAAACTATCTGGGGTTTCCCACTGGCATTTCGGGCCAGACGCTCGCTGCGCGCGCGTTCCAGCAGGCCCTGAAGTTCGGCGCGCATCTGGCTATTCCCGGCAAGGTCATGGACGTGAGCCGGCACGAGGGCATCGTCCTGCTGACGCTGCTCGACGGACAACGCATCAGCGCGCGGACAGTGGTCGCGAGTGGCGCCGCTTATCGCAAGCCGACGGTGCCGGGCTTCGAGCGCTTCGAAGGGCGTGGCACTTACTACTGGGCGTCGACGATCGAAGCCAAACTGGTGAAGGGGCAGGGCATCGTCCTGATGGGCGGCGGTAACTCCGCCGGTCAGGCGGATCTTCTCGACGCCGAGTGCCGTAAATGCGCGGCAGAGCGCGGGCATCTGATCGAACGAAAGCCACTCGGACGCCGACAGAAACGGATAGTCGGGGGTGAAGACGTCTTTCGGCATGCAATAGGTACAACGGAAGTTGCACTGGTCGATCACCGAGAGGCGCAGGTCCTTGAGCGGCCGCACCAATGTCTACGACGGCCGGATCGCCCGGCCGGGCGTCCATCCATGATAAGTCGCCATGCCTTGTCTGTGCCCGTTCGATCGCGTTCACAGTAACTCCGTTCGGTGCTATGAAGGAAGCCCCGGTCGTCATGCCGGCGGGGCGGGTTCCGAAGGCGGCACCGGCGGGTGGAACGCCGATGCCCCACGACCTCACAGTAAAAGAAACGACGCCAGCGAGCCATCCTGCATAGGACTCGGCCGGGCGGCCCGCTGAATGACGGCGTTATACCTAGGTGTGATAGTGCGAAGGCCATCGCGCCCCCTAACATCACGTTGGCGCAATTGGAGTATCCGCGGCGATGAGCTTCGTTTGCACCGTTGACGACGACGCGTCGGTACGCGGCGGCCTGGACAATTTCCTTAAGTCATTGGTTATGCGGCGGCGACGTTCGCGTCGGGCGAGGACTTCCTGCTTTGCCGATCGCCGATCACGCCATGTGTGTGTTGCTCGACTATAGGATGCATGGAATGCAAGGTGCCGACGTGCAGCGTCAGCTGGTCGAAGATCAGACACACATCCCCGTCGTGATCATGTCGGCGCACGGCGACGAAAACACGGTTGGGCTAGTAATGCAGCATGGCGCAGTCGGTTTTCCGGGCAAGCCTTTCGCGCAAGACGCGCTGTTCGATCTGATTCTTGCCGCCGTCGAAAAAAGGGAGAAGTGAAGTGAGCACAGAGGCATTTATCGAGGGTCTTGACGGATCATCCCCGGACGCCGCCGTCACTGTGCATTTCGATCAGGTCTGGTTCGATCAGCTTTCGCTCAAGGCGCTGCTGGTGGATGGCAATATCGTGCGCTATCGCGCGAGCTCGCCAGGCGGCACGCAGTCGTGGTTGATCGCGGTGCCGACCGATGTGCCCACGGAAGCCGTATTTCGGCGCCTGCAGCAGGAGTTCGCACCGGCCAACAGACTCGATTCCGCATGGGCGGTGCGGCCGCTCGCGCTCGTACGCCTCTCGCGCGGCCCGGTTCTCGTATACGAAGACAATGGCGGCGCGCTGATGCTGCCAGCCTCGGAGGGCGCGCTCGCGGTTGGCCGTTTTCTGCGCGTCGCGGTGGGCGCCGCGCGCGCGCTGCGTCTCGCACATGCGCGCGGCGTCCTGCATCGCGACATCAAACCCTCCAATTTGCTGAAAGAGATCGACGGCACGATCCGGTTGTTGGGCTTCCGCGCTGCGTTCAACCGGGCAGGGGACCTGCCGGCCGAGTCGCCAGACACGTTGTACGGCACGCTGGCTTATATGTCGCCGGAACAGGCCCGGCGCGCGGAAGGTGCGGCTGACGTGCGCAGCGATCTCTATTCGCTGGGTGTGACGTTGTACGAGCTGCTCACCGGGTGTCTGCCTTTCGAGGCGGCGGATGCGGTGGAATGGGTTTATAACCACGTCGCTCGCCAGCCCGCCGACCCGCGCCAATACCATCCGGGCTTGCCCACCGTACTGGGCTCGATCGTTCTGAAGCTGCTCGCCAAGAGCCCTGCGGAGCGTTATCAAAGCGCCTCGAGTCTCGAAGCCGATCTACGGCGTTGTCTGGCCGACTGGAACGAGTTGCAGCATATCGTTCCGTTCGAACCGGCCGCGGAAGATAACGTCAAGAACCTCGCCGTCACACATCGTCTGTTTGGCCGCGCCCATGAATACAAGGCGCTGCTCGGCGCGTTCGAACGCAATGCACAGCAGGGCGTGGCGGAACTGATCTTCGTGTCCGGCTACTCGGGCGTAGGGAAATCCGAACTTGTGCGCAGCGTGCACCGTGCAACCGCGCAAACGCCGACGCTGTTTGCCTCCGGCAAGCTCGAGCAGTACGGCCAAAACGCGCCGTACGCGCCTTTGATGCAGGCAATACGCTCGCTGTTCCAGCGTATTCTGGGCGAAAGCGATAGCGAACTGGACGGCTGGCGCAGTGTGCTACGTGATGCACTCGGCCTGCAAGGCAAGCTGCTGGTGAGTTTCATCCCGGAACTCGAGCTGGTGCTCGGCCCTCAGCCCGACGTAGCGGATCTGCCGCCGGTGGAAGCGCAGATACGCTTCCGGGCGCTGATCACCCGGCTGCTCTCCGTTTTCGCGACGCAAGCGCACCCGCTGATCCTCTTCTTCGATGACGTGCACTGGTTCGACGACGCCACGCTGAATTTCATCGCGAACTTCGTGGCCAACGTCGAAATCAGGCATGTGCTGCTGATCTGCGCTTACCGCGACAACGAAGTCGACCGTTCGCCCAAGTTCAAGGCGTTCCTGAAGTCGCTGCCGAGCACGGGTGCGCGCGTCACCACGCTGGCCGTCTCGCCGCTCGACACCGCGAACGTCTCCGCCTTGCTGGCCGACGCGCTGCATGGCGATGCCGCCCACGTTTATCCGCTGGCCGCCGTCGTTCATGAGAAGACGGGCGGCAACCCGTTCTTCGTAAAGCAACTGCTGCTGGCGCTGGCCGACCATCAGTTGATCTCCTATGACGGCATGGCCGGCCGCTGGATATGGGACATCGCACGGATCAGCGAGTATGAATCGTCCGATAACGTGGTCGATCTGATGGTGGCGCGTCTGGAGAGATTGCCGCGTGAGGCGCGGGCCGTGCTTAAGCTGCTTGCCTTCATGGGGCGGCGGATCGACAGCTCGACGCTGGTGCGGATCGATCATGCCGGTGGCATGGAGTTGGAGCAGCGTCTACGTCCGGCAATGGAAGCGGGTCTGATCGTGTCGGACCGGACGGGTTTTGCCTTCGGCCACGACCGGGTTCAGGAGGCCGCATACGAGTTGACGCCGGCTGCCGATCGCGGAGTCGAACATTCTCGCATTGCCCGTCTCCTGATCGCGGATTTCGATGTGCGGGCCGTTCAGAGGTCGGCGTTCGACATTGCTCACCATATCGAACGGGCGCAGGCAGCCGACGCATTGCGCGATCTGGACGTCGACGAGACGACCGTCTTCGCCCGGATTTGCCTGCAGGCCGCACGTCACGCGAAAGAAGCGATTGCCATCGAGTCCGCACTGAATTATCTTGACGTCGCGCAAAAGCTTCTGGACGCGAGTGGCGAGGACTATGGCGAATCTCTTGGCTATGAGATCGGAGTCCTGCGGGTGCAGTGCCACCTACTGAGCGCAGATTTCGATGCAGCCGGCACGCAGATCGCGAAGCTGCTGCGCCAGGACCTGTCGATCGTTGCACGGGCCTCGGTCTACAAGCTCAAAGTCGACATGCAGCAGCATCTGTCCGACTACGAAGCCGCGGTCGAGACCGCGCTGGAAGGAGTCAAGCTGTTTGGCACGTATTTGCCACGTCATCCGGAAGCCTCGGACGTCGAGGCCGCGTATAACCGACTCAACGAATCGTTGCGAACACGAACGATTGCTTCGCTGGCCGATCTGCCGACCTTGCGCGATGCGGCGATCGAGTCGGAAATGAATCTGCTGGCGAGTGTCTACGCGCCCGCTTCGTTCGTGAACGAACGGCTTGGCTTCCTGCATCTGTGCCATATGGTGCAGCTCACCATCGACCACGGTATCACCGCGGCTTCGGCGCATTGTCTGTCGTGGTTCGGCGTGTATGTGGCGGAGTTTTTCGGCCGCTATGAAGAGGGTTTTGAGTTTTCGAGTCTGGCGCGCACGCTGGTTGAACAGCGGGGCTTCAGCACGGTGGCCACGAGTACGCTGGTCGCACTCGACACGGTCGCCGTCTGGACTCAGCCGCTTCCTTACGCTCTGCAGTGCGCGCGCGATGCTTTCGAGTCGGCCCGTCCGAGCGGCGATCTGACCATGAGCTGCTACTCGTGCAATCACATCGTCTCGGATTTGCTGACGATCGGCACGCCGCTTGAGCAGGTCGATCGCGAAATCGACCTTGGGTTGTCATTCGCGAGGCGGGTGCGTTTTAAGGACGTCGAAGATATCCTCGAGTTGCAGAAGCGCTTCGTTCATAGCTTGACGGGTGGCCCAGGCTTGCCGGGCAACTTCGGCATGGTGGTCGACGGGCGTATCACATTCGAAGCCGAACTGCTCGACACCCAGATGACGACGCTGCGCTTCTGGATCTGGTTGCTCAAAGGCGTGTCCTGCTATTTTCACGGCGCCTATCAGGACGCGTTGTATTGTCTCGCCGAAGCCGGCGAGCTGAAATGGGCGACCCCAGCGCATATTCATCTGCTGGACTATCACTTCTATGCGGCGCTTACGCTCGCGAAGGTTTATACCGGTGAGGAGGATGCCGCCGGCGCAGTAGCGCGCATCGAGCCGCATCTGACGAGACTAAGGACCTGGGCGAACCTCAATCCGGTTACGTTCAGAGACAAGCAACTGTTGGTCGAAGCCGAAGTGGCGCGGCTCAACGGAACGCCCCTCGTGGCTATGGCGCTGTACGAACAGGCCGCGGCCGCCGCGTCGGGAAGCGGCTTCAATCAGGGTAACGCGTTGGCGCACGAATTGGCGTCAGTGTGCTGCGAGACCAACAGCCTCTTCAGTGCGGCACGCCACCATCGCCGGCGAGCGGTTGAGAGCTATACGCGTTGGGGCGCGCTCGCCAAAGTCGAGCATCTGGAGCGCACCGGACGTCCTGCGCCGATATCGACCGAACACGCGGCGGCAACGCGCCCTTCGATCGAAATCGCCGATGCCCAGCGGCAGTTCGACCTCGTGTCGGCCCTGAAGTCGTCGCAGGCGTTGTCAGAGGAGATCCTGCTCGACAAGCTGATCCGGACACTTGTCACGCTGGCCATTGTTCATGCCGGCGCGCAGCGCGGCATGTTGATCCTGTTGAAGGGGAATATGCCTGTCGTCGAGGCGAGTGGACACGAGACGCCCGATGGCGTTCAGGTGACGATCGGCGGCGACGAGGTGAGCCGCGAAGCTGTGCCGGCGTCGGTTTTCTACACGGCATTGCGCACGCGCAAACCGGTCGTGCTCGAAGATGCGCAACGCGATCCGCGCTTCTCATTCGATGCGTCGTTTTCGCACCGCGCGGTGCGCTCAGTGTTCTGCTTGCCGCTTGTCAAGCAGGGTATTGCCGTTGGCGCACTCTATCTGGAGAACAATCTGAGCGCGGGAGTGTTTACAGAAAGTCGCACGTCGGTGCTTGAACTACTGGCTTCGCAAGCCGCCATTTCGCTCGAAACCGCGCGTCTCTATGCGGAATTGCTGGAAGAGAACAAGAGGCGACAGGAAACCGAGATGGCCTTGCGCATGAGTGAAGAGGCGCTCGCACTGGGGCAACGGATTAGCCGCTCGGGAAGCTATATCTGGAACAGTCTGACGGGTGAGCGCTATTGGTCGAAAGAGCTGTATAGCGTGTTCAGCTTGCCAATGGAAGAAGGAAGCCCGGGCGGCCAGGCGATTCTCGAGCGGATTCATCCGGATGACGTCGCCGGCTACCAGAAGACCGTCGAGCAGGCCGCGCACAATCGCACATCGTTCCGGCGTAAGTTCCGGATCGTGACGCAGGACGGTACGATCAAGCATCTCGAAGTGCTGGGCGAACCATCGGGCGTCAGCAACTTTGTGGGTGTTGTGACGGACATCACGGATCGGCATGCGACGGAGCTTGCATTGCAGAATGCCAAGCTCGACCTCGCGAAGGCGTCACGCGCGACCACGATGGGCGAACTCGCCGCATCGATTGCGCATGAGATCAATCAGCCACTGGCGTCGGTTGTCTCGAACGCGAGTGCGGGCGTGCGCTGGCTCAACCGCCCCGTGCCAGACATTCCTGAAGCGTTGAACGGCTTGCGCGATATCGTGAAAGACGGCAAACGGGCGGGCGACATCATCCGCGCGTTGCAGTCTCTCGCGAAGGAGACCAAGCCGAGATTCACGCCCATCTCTATCGATAGTGTCGTGCGTGAAGTGTTCGAACTGGCCTCCGCTGAGGTCGAACAGCGAAGTCTTATTGTCCGGCTTGATCTGGCCGCTAACCGCGCGGTAATGGCCGACCGGGTGCAATTGCAGCAGGTGCTGTTCAACCTTGTCATGAACGCCGGAGATGCCATGAGTCATCTCGAGGCAAGGCAGCGTTTGTTGACCGTCACCTCGAGCGTCAACGATCAGGGTGCAGTGGTCGTCTCTGTTCAGGATAACGGCAGCGGGATCAGTGAGGAGAACGCGTCGCGTATTTTCGATGCATTCTTTACGACCAAAAAAACCGGCATGGGCATGGGGCTCGCCATCTGCCGATCCATCATGGAAGCGCATGGTGGGACGCTCACGGCCGGGCCGGGCTACCCTCACGGGACGATTTTCGTCTTCACTCTGCCGGCTGCTGCTTAGTTTGGTCACTTAGCGTCGCTGCACTTGTGTCATAGCGTGCTCGGCGCAGCCCCTCTTCGTACCTTCGTACAGCCGCTCGACGAACTGCGCCCACGCCTGCCGGGGAGCAGCTCGTTCATGTCTCCATACGCAATGGATCCCACTGGCTCACACCAAGATATGAGTTTCCCAAACCATGCGCTGCGTCCGCGAAACCGATGTAGGGATGGTTGCACGGATGCCGTTCGGATAACGTTCAGGCGAGGTTCGTCAGGACACGCCCGATCGGTTGCATCGAGTAAACGCGGCGACGAGGTGAGATGCGGATTTTCAATTGACCGGCGCACGCCGGTACTACGGAGAATGACAGATGAGAAAGCTAGTTTCATTCATGGCTATCGGTTCGGCACTGCTTGCCGGTTCGCTTTCGAGCGCTGCATCGGCGGAGACGGTCCCGCAACTCGAGCCCACCACCCAGGCGTTTATCGACAAGCTAACCGCCGCCGGCGGCCCGCCGCTGTACGAGATGACCCCGCAGGCCGCGCGCAAGGTACTCGACGATATTCAGGCTGACCCGAACGGCAACCTCGCGGCGGCGGAAGAGAAAGAAATCACACTGCCGGTTGGTCCGACTGGCAAGACACAGGTCCGCGTGATCCGTCCAGCCGATGTCAAAGGCACGACGCCGGTCATCATGTATTTCCACGGCGGGGGCTGGATTCTCGGCAACGCCGCAACGCACGACCGGTTGGTACGTGACCTCGCGAACCGCGCTCACGCCACTATCGTGTTTGTGGAATACGAACCGTCCCCGGAAGCACAGTTTCCTGTGGCTATCGAACAGGACTACGCCGCGACGAAATATGTCGCTGAGCACCCGAAGGAGTTCGATGTCGATGCGAGCCGCCTGGCGATTGCCGGCGACAGCGTAGGCGGCAATATGGTGGCCGTGGTCGCGCAGATCGCGAAGGAGCGTCACGGCCCGGCGATCCGCTTCCAGGCGATGTTCTATCCGGTGACCGATTACACGGTCGACGATTCGACTTACGAAGATTTCCCGAATGGTCCGTGGCTGACGAAGAAGGCGATGCAATGGTTCTGGAACTCCTATCTCCCGAACGCCACCGAGACCCAAACCAACGACCCGCACGTCTCGCCGCTGCGTGCTTCGCTTGACGCGCTCAAGGGCTTGCCGCCGGCGCTCGTCATCACCGACGAGAACGACGTGCTACGGCATGAAGGCGAGGCCTATGCGCACAAGCTCGCGCAGGCCGGCGTCAACGTGACGGCGGTGCGTTTCCTGGGCACGCAGCATGACTTCATGATGCTGAACCCGCTGCGCAACACGCCGGCTGCTTTGGGCGCAACCGCGTTGGCAGGCAGCATGCTGAACCAGGCACTCGCAAAGTAAGATACAAGCGTCATGCCGCCCCGATCCGAACCGCTCGCAGTCTGCCATGCCGTACGTTTGGCCGCCGTCGTTGCGCTGACGGGGCTCTGCGGCGGGCTATCGGGCCTCGGACTCGCGGCGTTGCTGCACGCGATTCAGCATCTCGCGTACGGCTACAGTCCGGCGGCGCTGTTCAACGGCGAAAGCTTTCTGGATGGCGTGAGTTCGGCGAGCGCAGCACGTAGAGTGGGCGTGCTTGCCGGTTGCGGTGTGATGGCTGGGGTGGGCTGGTGGGCGGTGTATCGGTGGTGCAAGCCGCTCATCAGCATTTCCCGCGCGGTGAAGAGCGCCGATCCACGCATGCCTGTTGTAGCCACCACCTGTCATGCACTGCTGCAGATCATCACAGTGGCGCTGGGATCGCCGCTCGGGCGCGAAGTCGCACCGCGTGAAATCGGCGCGATGATTGCGGCGCGGTTGTCGTCGTACGCGCGGCTCACACTCGATGAAGCCACAGTGATGGTGGCATGTGGCGCTGGTGCCGGATTGGCCGCGGTGTATAACGTGCCGCTAGCGGGTACGTTGTACGTGCTGGAAGGATTGCTGCTGAGTTACAGTTGGCGGGCCCTCGTGCCAGCCATTATCACGTCGGTGATTGCCGCACTCATTGCGCGCGTGGGTCTCGGCAATCTGCCCCAATACGCCGTTCCGCAGTATGCGTCCACGCCCTCGCTGATGATCTGGTCGGCGATCGCGGGGCCGCTGTTCGGACTCGCCGCGGTTCAGTTCACGCGGCTCACGAGTTCGGCGCGCGCGCAGGCGCCTCACGGCGCAGCGTTGCCGGCTTTGTGCCTGCTAAACTTCGTCTTTATCGGCCTGCTTGCGACGCAACTCCCGATCTTGCTGGGCAATGGCAAGGGCCCCGCGCAGGTCGGCTTCGATGGCTCGATCAACCTGGAGCTCGCAGCGATTCTGCTGGTGCTGCGTGTCCTGATCACGTGGACCAGCCTTCGGGCGGGGGCTGCAGGCGGCCTGCTGACGCCCGGCTTGTGCAATGGCGCGTTGCTCGCAATCCTGCTGGGCGGCGTCTGGTCGACGCTGTGGCCGGGCACGCCATTGGGCGCGTTCGCGGTGATCGGCGCGGCTGCTTTTCTGGCTTCATCGATGCGTGTGCCGTTGACGGCGCTTGCGCTGATCTTCGAGTTCACGCATCCGTCACAGGAGTTCCTGATTCCGATGCTGATTGCCGTGGCTGGTTCCGTTCTCACGGCAGAGTATGTGCGCAGCGCTATGGCTGCATCCGCAAGCCGCCGCGTGTTGCAAGCCGGAGTTGAGCAAACCGGCGCTTGAGTTCACGCGCGCCATATTCTCTTTGGCCTGGTTAGTGAAATTCGGACACGTCGAGATCGCGCCGTTCGCCGTCCTGCAGTACCGTGACACGTACCGAAGCGGGTCGTGCGCCGCAGATGTCACACAAAGTCTGAGGCATGTCGATAGTCCTTTTGATCGGGCGGTTCAGCAGAATCCTCCGGGTGAGGATCCGCAAATGAAAACGGCCGGCGCTACCTCGTGGGCGACGCCTGCCGTGAGTGACCTTCGTAAAGCGGTGCGCTTAGGAGGCAGCTTCGCTTCCCGCTGCGGTGAAGAGCCCAAGCTGGCTAAGGATGGTGCGGGCTTGCTCGACTTCTTCCGGCGTGCCATGAACGATCAGCAGAAAGCCGTTGGCTTTGACTGCTGTTTCGTACTTCACGGCGTCGCTCTTCGGCACGCCCAGTTCCGCCAGCGCCGCACCGATCGCCCTTGCCGACGATGGACAGTTTGGTCAAGTCGAAGCCGTTCTGGCTCAGCTCCTTGACGGCTTCGTCAGCGGCGGTGTGGCTCGAAAATACTGAAACGACGGCGTTGTCCTGACTCATTACTCGACTCCTGGTAGATCATCACGATGATGTCGTCGCGTGGGATGCGGCGCGGCCATGAAAGACGTCGTCATCGCTGGCCGCGTCGCGGGATTCAAGTCGCGTTCGCGTGAATCGAGTGTTGCAAAGGCGCGTCGGCTGCTCTTTCCGATTCGCACGGTTAAGTCATACGAGCATTACTCCGTGCGCTGCGACGACAACGCTAGCGCCGTGCGGTCCCATCCGCCGCCGAGTGCTTTGAGCAACTGCACGCTCGCCTCCACGCGTCTTGCCTGAATCTGCGCCTCGGTGCGCTGGTTGGTCAGCGCAATGGTTTGTTCCGTGACGACGTCGAGGTAACTGACGGCGCCAGCCTGATAGCGGTTCTGGGTGAGCTTGAGCGAGAGTTCCGCGGCGGCGGTGGCGCGCCGTTGGCTTTGCGCTTCGCTCGCGAGCGAGTCGAGCGCCGAGAGGTTGTCCTCGACCTGCTGGAACGCGACCAGCACTGTTTGCCGGTAGTCGGCCACCGAGCCGTCATATTGAGCCGTGGCGCCCTTCAACGCCGCTTCGCGTTTGCCGCCGTCGAACAGCGTGCCCACCAGTTGCGGACCGATCGACCAGAACAAGCTAGGTGCCGTCAACCACGGAGAGAAAAAAGGTGCTTTCGAGCCCGACGGTCGCGCTCAACGTCAGGTCCGGATAGAACGCCGCCTTCGCCAGGCCGATCTGCGCATTGTCTGCAGCCACGCGCCGCTCCGCCGCCGCGATGTCCGGGCGGCGCTCGAGCAGTTGTGACGGCACGCCCGCTGGAATCTGCGGGACCGGAATCGCTTCGATCTTCGGCGGCAGCGAAAAGGACGAAGCGGGCACGCCGATCAGTGTTGCGATGGCATGGGTCACCTGGGCACGCTGCACATCAATGTCGGTGGCTTGCGAACGCGTGCTTTCCAGTTGGGTTTCGGCTTGCGCGGTCGCTGAGGCGTCGAGAGCGCCGTCGACCAGTTGCTGGTTGAGAATCTTCAGCGCCGCGGCGTACGCGCTCACGCTGTCGTCGAGCAGCTTCCTCTGTATGTCGAGCGCACGCAGCGCGAAGTAGTCGCTCGCCAGATCGGTGCTCATCGAAAGGCGGACTGCCTCAAGATCGGCTTCGCTCGCCTGGGCTGCGTCGCGCGCATTCACCACGGCGTCGCGTACGCGTCCGAACAGGTCCGGCTCCCACGAGGCGGCCACGCCCACCGAATAATCGGGCACCGTTTTGCCGGCGAGGGAATGGCCCTCCACGTTTTGCGAGAGACGCGTACGCGATTGCGCAGCGCCGGCCGTTACGGTCGGCAGAAAGTCCGAGTGCTGGTAGTCGACCAGTGCGCGCGCCTGCTGTAATTGCGCGACTGCCTTCTTCACGCTCTGATTCGACACGTGCAACCGATCTTCGAGCTGATTCAGTTCGGGATCGTTGAAGACCGTCCACCAGTCGCCGCGCGGCTGCGTCTCGGCCGGCATCGCGACGGCCCAGCCGGGCGCGGCCTGTGCGGGGCTCGTGGGTGCAGCGTAGCGATCCGGAACGGCCGTCTCGGGCACCGTGTAGTGGGGCAAGGTCGAGCACGCCGTCAGCGCGTATGCAATGCCTGTCGTCAGCGTCTTGCGTAGGGATGTCTGGAGCAGGGCACGCATGGTCGGCTTCCTCGGGTTGAACGGTATCAGCCGCGTGCGGCCGGCGCGGCGGAGGCAGGTTGTGCGGCCGCAGCGGCAGGCGCCATCACCTGCACGGCCTCGCCTGCCGTGATCGCATCGCCAGGGTTGTCGATCACGCGATCGGTCGCGGTGAGACCCGTGGCGATCTCGACATAGGTACCGAAATCGCGGCCGATCGTCACCGTCTTCAGCGCAACTTTGTTGTTGTCGCCGACCACCGCAACGGTCACCCCGTTCGGGCGGAACAACAGTGCGCTCACCGGCAATTCGAGCGCGGGATGCGCGGTGTCGAGTGCGAGATGTACCTGTACGTAAGCGCCGGGGCGCAGCGCGCCGTCCTTGTTGTCCACGTCGACTTCCACGCGCATGGTGCGGCTCGACGGATCGATCACGTCCGAGCTACGCGCGACCCGCGCCGGGAACTGACGGCCGGGATACTGCTGGGTCGTCAGATAAACCTGCGTGCCCACACTGACGAAACTTGCGTCGTTTTGCGGGATGTCGGTGAAGGTGCGCAACACATCCGTCTGCGCAATGTGGAACAACTCATTGGCGGGCGCGGCGAGCCCGGGCGTTCCACCCGCCGTGACCAGCGCTCCGACGTCCACGTTGCGCACGGTGATCACGCCGTCGAACGGCGCGGTGACTTTCTCGTACGACACCATCTCCGTGAGCCGCGTGACATTCGCCTGCGCCGACGCCAGCGTCGCGCGTTTGGCCTGCATGTCGGCGGTTTTGCTATCCGCGTCCTGTTGCGAGACGGACTGCGTTTGCAGCATCTGCTGCCAGCGTTGCGAGGTGGTGGTGGCGTAGTTGTAGTTGGCTTTCGCGGTGGCGGCGTCGGCACGTGCCTGCTGCAATTGCGCGTCGAGCTCCGGCGTTTCGATCGTGGCGAGCAGCTGGCCGGCCTTCACTTTTGCGCCGATATCGCTGGTCCAGCGCTGGATGTAGCCACTGGTTCGCGCATACACAGACGCATCCGCATAGGGCATGACGGCGCCGGGCAGCAACAGTTCTTGCGAAACCGGCGCGTGGCTCGGCGAAACGACCCTGACCGTCGGCGCACTTTGGACAGCGACCTGCTCGTTCAGCGCCGAACTGGTCCGCAAACGCGGCACGATGCCGATGATCAGCAGCACAGCGGCGACGCCCGCGAGGGTCAGCGGCAGACGATAGCGGCGCAGCGCGCCAGCGCGGACGGCCTCGCGTTGCGGCGTCGCGCGCAGGTTAGGCATGCCTGCGCTCGTGACGGCGCCGTCGTGTTCCGGAGTGGCATCAGGCGTGTTCATGATGGAGTCCTATCGTGGGCGTTGTTTATTGAGCCAGGGGAGTGGCGGCTGCGGTGGCCTGTCGGGCGCGGCGCCTCGCGAGCAGGGAGTGAACCAGCGCGAAGACCACCGGCACGAACAGCAGCGTGGAAACGGTGCCGATGCCGAGACCGCCGATCACGGCGCGGCCGAGCGGTGCGTTCTGTTCGCCGCCGTCGCCGAGACCGAGCGCCATCGGCATCATGCCGATCAGCATGGCAAGCGCGGTCATCAGGACGGGACGGAAGCGGCTGAAGCCGGCCTCGAGTGCGGCGACGAGCGGATCGACGCCTTGCTGCAGCAACTCTCGGGCGGTATTGATCACGAGAATGCTGTTTGCTGTGGCGATGCCGATGCAGAGAATCGTGCCGGTCAAGGCCGGCACGCTGAGCGTGGTGTGCGTCGTGAACAACATCCACGAGATACCGGCGAGCGAGCCGGGCAGGCCGCTCACGATGATGAGCGGATCGAGCCACGACTGGAAGTTCACCACCATCAGCAGATAGACGAGTGCGATCGCGAAGACGAGGCCGGTTTCGAGGCCGCCGAACGATTCATTCATCGATTGAACCTGGCCGCGGATCACGATCGACGAACCAGGCGGCAACTCCGCGCGCGCCGCATCGACGAGATGCGACACGTCCGTTGCGACGCCGCCCAGATCGCGCCCTTGCGTGGACGCGAAAATGTCGAGCACCGGCTGGACGTTGTAGTGCGAGACGACGGCTTGCTGCGTGCTGCGCGACATCGTGCCGAGCGTGCCGAGCAGATTCTGCGCGCCCGTGGTGAGGCCGAAGGTCGTGATTGGAATATTCGCGAGCGTTTGCAGCGAGTGAATGTCGTACTGCGGCACTTCGGCCATCAACGGATAGCTCACGCCATTCTTCGGATCCAGCCAGAAGTTCGGTGTGGTTTGCGAACTGCCGGACAGCGCGATCAGCAGGTTCTGCGCGACGTCGCGTTGCGTGAGGCCGGCCTGAATGGCCTTCGTGCGATCCACGTCCACGTCGATGGCGGGCTCGTCGCCCGGTTGCTGGATGCGGGCATCGACGAGACCGCGCACGCCGCGCAGTTTTGCCAGCAGGCGATCCGCCACGACGCGATTTTCTTCGAGCTTGCCGCCGACGATCTGGATATCGATCGGCGCGGGCAGGCCGAAGTTGAGAATCTGGCTGACGATATCGGCCGGCAGGAACGAAAATGTCACGCCGGGAAACGACGCGTTCAGCACGTTGCGCAGCTTCGCCACATAGCCCGCGGTCGAGCCGGCACCGGGCTTGAGCGTCAGCATGATGTCGGCATCTTGCGGGCCGATTGGATCGGAAGAGTCGTAGGTCAGGTTGATACCGCTGACGGGCACGCCGATATTGTCGAGCACAGCCGCCTGATCCTGTTTGGGAATTACGCTGCTGATTTTCGCTTCGACTTCGTCGGTGATGCGGGCGGTCTGTTCGATTCGGGTTCCGGTGGGCGCGCGCAGATGCAGACGGATTTCGCCGGTATCGACAGCAGGGAAGAAGTCGCGCCCCGCGAACGGAATCAGGGCGAGCGAACTGAAACACAGCACGAGGAAGATCGGAATGAAGCGGCCACGATGAGCAATCGCGCCTTGCAGAACGTTGCGATAGCCGCCGCGAAATGCCTCGAAGCGGTGTTCGAAACGCGCCTGGAACCGGACCAGCGCGCCGAACCGTCCTTGCGCGGTTTTGCCGACTTTCGAAGGCGCGCGCATCAAATACATCGCGAGTGTCGGAATCAACGTGCGCGAGAAGAAATACGACGCGCACATGGCAAACACCACGGCTTCCGCGAGCGGCACGAACAGATAACGCGCCACGCCCGAGAGCAGAAACATCGGCACGAACACGATGCAGATCGACAGCGTGGACACGAAGGTCGGCACGGCGATCTCACCCGAGCCGTTCAGGATCGAGTCGTGTAACGGCTCGCCGTTTTCCAGATGATGCGTGATGTTCTCGATCGCGACGGTGGCGTCGTCAACCAGAATTCCGACCGCCAGGGCGAGGCCGCCCAGCGTCATGATGTTGATGGTCTCGCCAAGAGCGGACAGCGCGATCAGCGATGTCAGCACAGCGAGCGGTATTGATACGGCGATGATCAGCGTGGCGCGCCAACTGCCGAGAAACAGCAGGATCATCACGGCAGTCAGGCAGGCCGCGATCAGCGCTTCACGCACCACGCCGGTGATCGCCGACTTCACGAATAGCGACTGATCCGAAAGCGGCGCGATGACCAGTGCCTTCGGCAAACCTGCGGCGATCTTCGGCAGCATGTCCTTGACCTGCTGAATGATCGCGAGCGTCGAGGCGCTGCCGGTTTTTTCCACTTGCAGCAACGCCGCGCGCTTGCCGTCGCTGCGCACGATATTGGTTTGCGGGGCATAGCCGTCGATCACGTGCGCCACGTCACGCACGTACACCACCGCGCCGTTGACCGTCTTGATCGGCAGATTGTTCAGCGCGGCGACCGTGTCGGTGCTGCCGTTCATTTGCACGTTGTATTCGCGGGTGCCGATCTTCGCGGTGCCACCCGGCAAGATGAGGTTCTGCGCATTCACGGCGTTGACCACGTCGGCTGGCGCGAGCCCTTTCGCCTGCAATGCCTGCGGATTGAGTTCAACCATGATCTGGCGGATCTTGCCGCCGAATGGCAGTGGCACAGCCGCGCCTTGCACGGTGGCGAGCTGGGTGCGGATAAAGCTGTTACCGAGGTCGTACAGCGTCTGTTCGGGAAGCGTATTGCTCGACAGGCCGAGTTGAAGTACAGGCACCGTCGAGGCGTTGTAGGTGATGATGTTCGGCGGCAGCGTGCCCGGTGGAAGCACGCGCAGAATCGACGCGGAGTTCGAGGCGGCTTCGGCGATGGCGCGGTTGATGTCGGCGCCGGGGTGAAAAAAGATCTTCACCACCGACACGCCGTTGAGTGATTGCGATTCGATATGTTCGATATCGTCCACGTCGGTGGTCAGCGCGCGTTCGTAGTTCGATGTGATCCGATGCGCCATATCTTCGGCGGAAAAGCCGTTGTACGACCAGACAATGCTGACCACCGGAATGTCGATGTTCGGAAAGATGTCCGTCGGCGTGCGGATGATTGCCAGCGGGCCGAGGATGAATAGCAGCACGGCCAGCACGATGAATGTATACGGTCGTTGCAAGGCAAGTCTGACGATCCACATGACGTATTCCTGATTACGGACGCCTGATGGTTTCAGGCAGGTTTTGCACGGGGGCGGATGTCGTTGTCGAGTGAGCGGGAGCGGTCACTGGTGATGGCCGGAGCTTAGGGGCTTTCGAACAGCGCGGATTCAGTGCGAGGCACTGTCATTGCGAATTCGCACGATGGCCGCATGCGAAAGATGCGGTGACGCAAAAAATAGGCGCGCCAACCGCGGGACTGATGGCGAACGGACGGCACAGTCGTGCGAATACGACAATTACGGGCGGTCAGAAAGATGCGCTCGCCGGCCGACGCCAATACTGCTCTGACGTTTGGCACACCGGCAGACCCGGTCAATCACCTCAAATGGAGCAACAGAGATGGCATATTTCACTACCAAAGACGGCACGGAAATCTATTACAAGGATTGGGGTACCGGTCAAACGATCACGTTTTCCCACGGCTGGCCGCTCGACGCGGACGCATGGGACGCGCAGATGATGTTCCTCGCCGAACGCGGTTATCGCGTGATTGCGCATGACCGTCGCGGTCACGGCCGTTCGTCGCAGCCGTGGAACGGTAACGAAATGGACACCTATGCGGACGATCTCGCCGAACTGATCGAAGCGCTCGATCTGACGAACATCGTGATGGTCGGTCACTCGACCGGCGGTGGTGAAGTAGTGCGCTATATCGGGCGCCACGGTACGAAGCGTGTCGCGAAGGCCGTGCTGATCGCGGCCGTGCCGCCGATCATGCTGAAGACGGAAGCGAATCCGGGCGGACTTCCGATGTCGGTTTTCGACGGCATCCGCGAGGGCGTGCAGAATAACCGCTCGCAGTTCTTCAAGGATCTGGCCGTTCCGTTCTACGGCTTCAACCATCCTGATGCGAAGGTCTCTCAAGGCACGATCGACTCGTTCTGGAACATCGGCATGATGGGTTCGATCAAGGGTCTGTACGACTGCGTCAAGGCTTTCTCGGAAACCGACTTCACCGAAGACCTGAAGAAGGTGACGGTGCCGGCACTCGTGCTGCAAGGCGACGCCGATCAGATCGTGCCGCTCGACGATTCCGGCAAGCTGTCGTCAGAGATCATGCCAAACGCGAAGCTGAAGATCTATGGAGGTGCGCCGCACGGTATGTGCACGACCCACGCAGACCGCGTGAATGCAGACCTGCTGGAGTTCCTCAAGTCGTAATGGAACACGCCGGCGAGGCCGCTTAGGCGCTCGTCGGTGCCTGCGATTCACGCTTCGTCGTCACCCGCTTGCGCGCGGCTCCGGCGCGCCTTGAAACCGGCTCGCGAACAGACTTTAATGCCGCAGCCCATGCGGCGCGCAGGCGTGTTCCGCTAAGTGCAGCCACTGATTCGGCGGCCCGTTTCTCTAATGCTTCAAGGGCCCGCGCGGCACGCATGCAACACTCGCCGAGCACGCCGGCATCAAATGCCGCGTCCACCATGTACTGCGCCAGTTCTATCCCCAGTCGCAGGCCGCCGTGGTCGGAAAGCGCCCGGTCGAAAGCGGCACGCGCGTCGTCGACTAACTGTTGAAGATCCGGCAGATTTACGGCATCGCTAGGTACGCCTTGCCTTTCGCCGGACGAACGGGTCTGGAAGCAATGCGCGAGATGACCTCCCGTGGTTCGCCATCGGCCCGCAGCTTTTCCATCGCATAGGCGCGGGTCGATTCGGACAAACGGTATTTCGCCACCGTATTTTTCGCAACGCCGATAGATGCACCTGAATGGTGTTTTCTTCGACGATCGTGTTGGGCCAGACCGCGTCCATCAACTCGTCTTTCGTGACCAACCGCCCGCTGGCCGAAGCGTCCACGGCAAGGATGTCGAAGGCGGGAGAGCCCAGACGCACGACTTTGCCGTTCCGCTGCAAAGTGCACATCTCAAGATCGAGCCTGAAGCTGCCTATTTCGATCTAGATCCTTACAAGCGATAAATTAGTCCCGCGGTTCTGGAGAGGCGGTTGTACACGGAGAGCGTTTATCAAGTTTCAAGTAACGCGTGTGTGTGTCCGGTCAGATCGGCGACTGTCAGATTCGTAATCCGCAAATCAAGTTCCTGTTTGAGCGACACAGTCAGAAATTCGACGAAGGTCTTTATCTTGGCGTCGACGAATTGACGCGACGGATACACGACAAAGACGTTGGTGGTTTGAAGGGGATAATCCGGAAAAAGCTGAACCAGTTTGCCTTCCTTGAGTTCGTCCACGACCGAATAAGTCGGCACGGCGCCCACGCCGGCACCCGCCAGTAGAGCAACGCGCAGCGCCTGCATGTTGTTGACAACGAACTGTCCGGCCGCCTCCGACTCGGTCGCGGCCTGCCCGGCAAGCTCGGATGACCACTCGGAAGACGGATCGAATGACGACCTGGTGTGCATGAGCGTGTGACTCGGCAGGTCGTTCACGCTGCGGATCTGGTGCCGGGCGAGGTAGTCGGGCGAGGCGACCAGGATGCGTTCGCAACGACCGATGAGGCGACTTACATTGCGGGAGTCGGGTAACGACGACGCGGACACGATTGAAACGTCGAATTCGTCTTCGATGAGATTCGCCATGCGGGGCAGCAGTTTGAGGTCGACCGAGACGGCCGGAAAAGCGCGCCGGTATTCGACGATGGTCGATGTCAACTGTTTCAGCCCGATGTCAGGGACGGCGTGCACGCGCAACCGGCCGCGTGGGAGAGTGTGCGCGTCGCTGGCTTCGGCATCGGCGTCGTCGATGTCGGCGAGGATTTTCTTGCAGCGCTGGTAGTAGCGCTCGCCGCACTCGGTGAGCGACACGCTACGGGTCGTTCGCTGCAGTAGCCGCGTGTGCAGATGTTCTTCGAGCGACACGACTGCGCGCGAGATATTGCCCGCGCTGCATTCCATGTGTTTGGCAACCGCACTGAAGTTGCCGGTTTCCGCGACCCGCGAAAACACGCGCATGCTGAAAATTCTGTCCATAGCCGCTGTGACCTCCCTATCCGGTTGAATCCGACAACACGTCTTGCCTGATGTGGGAACAATACGATCTGTGGTGAGGTCGCGCCATCCTACATTCGGTTGGCGCGCTCATCAAAGCATTCACGCATCTAATCCGCTCGTATAGGGGCAAGCGGCAGTTGGGAGAGGATCGGCCGAAAAGCGATGCGGGTGCTAGAGCGAACCAGGTTCGAACGACGGGGCAACCTGTGGGCCTTTGAGCATCAGCGGCTCGACCGCCGCGCGCCGCGTGGTGGCACAGCCGACGAGTGCGTGCACGACGTCGACGTCAACGCGCAGGCAAGCCCGGCTATCGAACCTTCGGCGATGGCAATCTTCATGTTGATCGCGGCACTGCGTTCATTGACTTTCTCCGATAGAAACTTCCAATTTTTGCGATCTCGAGCTTTCAAGTTTCGCCAGCGATTTATGCTCGACCGCGCTCCGTAGTAACGCATCGCCTCAGGAAAATTAATAAAAACTAGCAACGGACCCAAGGCCCCGGTTTCTACCCGATCATTGCCGGCGATTTTGAAGTGACCGCGTTGCTCGACGGCACGCATCCGTCTCCGATCGACACCGTGGCGATGGATATCATCCGGCTGCTCGACGAACCGGCCATCGGGAAGATTAAGAATTTGCGCGCCGAGCCGTTTGCGCAGTGTGGACATTTGCCGCAGGAAGAAAAGCCGGACCGGCTCAACGACCTGCGAGTGGATTTTATGCACGGCTGGACGGACGCATGAGTGAAGGTGAAGGGGCGCTGCGTGGTGAGAGGCGCGGAGATTCGCCGCGACGATCTGTTCTACAAGGCGAGGGTACGGATGTCGACACCGGCCAACGCCTCCGCGATGAGTCTGGCCTGCGTGCTCGAACGCATGCCCGCCATAGCGATGGCGGGCGAAGCGCCTTAGATCTTCAGCAGCTTGGCCGCATTGCCGCCAAGCACCAGATTCTTTTGCTCCGGCGGAAGTTCGAGGCGGTCGAGGAACGTGACCGGCTGCTCATAGCCCATATCGAAGCAATAATCGCTACCGAGCACCAGCCGGTCGATACCGATGTTCTGGATCAGGAAGTCCAGCACGGGCCCGGAATGTGAGACCGTGTCGTAGTTGAAACGGCGCAGGTAGCTACTCGGCTTCTGCGCCAGCCGTCGCGTTTCAGGGCGCACGGTCCAGCCTGCATCGATGCGGCCCATCAGGATCGGCAGCGCGCCACCGGCGTGCGGCAACGTGATGTTCAACCTGGGATGCCGGTCCATCACGCCGCCGAGGATCAGATGCGACCCGGCAATAGCGGTGTCGAACGGATTGCCCAGCAGGTTACTCAGGTAGTAGTCGCCCAGACGTGCTCCCCCAACTGTCTGCTGCGGGTGCAAAAACACCGGCAGATCCAGTTGTTCGATGCGAGCAAAGACCGGTTCGAATAACGGGTCGTCGAGATCCCGGTTATTGATGTTGGTCCCCATATAGACGCCGCGCACGCCCGGCAATTCGGACGCACGTTCGAGTTCGTCGATGGCGTCGTGCGCGTTCAGCATCGGCAATGTGGCGAGCACGACGAAGCGGTCCGGATGCTGCAGATGTACCGCCGATGCCGCGGCGTTCCACGTTGTCGCGAGTTTCGCATTGAAGGTGCGGTCGGCCCAATAGGCCATCGGTACGCTCAGCGACAGCGCTTGCATGTCGACCCTGGACGCATCCATGTCGGCGAGCCGTTCGTCGATATTGATGAACTTGAGCGGTAGCGGCCCGAGGCCGCCCGCCGGCGTCTGGAAGCTGAAGCTGGTGGCGTCGCAGGTGAATCTGCCGCCGAATTTCGCGCCCTCCTGGCCCACCAGTTCGCAGTAGCTTTCAGGGTAGTAGTGCGCGTGAATGTCGATCGAGCGGCCTTTGCCTTGGGTGGACGCGATGCTGCCGGCGCGCGCGGCTTGCGGTGTGGCGGCGCCTGCCGACGCACCCGACGCACCTGACGCCAGGCCGCTGGCCAGTGCCGCCATTGTGCCGATTAAGCGGCGGCGTTTCGGTGAAATACAGCAACTGCAATCCATGAGTCAGTCTCCGTTGTAGATTTTGAATGTGAGTGTTAGCCGTGCTTCGCCATGCCGAGTTCGCAGTCGACGAGCTGGTTGCCATACAGCGCGCGCTCACGCACCCCGCGCGCGGAAGTGTCGGTGACCGAGAAGAACGCCACGCCGGCAAACGCGACGATCATCGAGAACAGCGCGGGATATTCGTACGGATAGATCGCATGCGCGTGGCCGAGTACCTGCACCCAGACGGTCGGGCTGAGAACCGTCAGCGCGACCGCCGAGATCAGCCCGAGCGAGCCGCCGATTACCGCGCCGCGTGTGGTCAATCCGCGCCAGTAGATCGACAGCAGCAGCACCGGGAAATTCGAGCTGGCCGCAATCGAGAAAGTCAGGCTCACGATGAACGCGATGTTCTGCTTCTCGAAGGCGATGCCCAGCAGAATCGCGAGTACGCCGAGTACCAGCGTGGTGATGCGCGACACGTTCATTTCTTCGCGATCCGTAGCGGCGCCGCGGCGAATCACGTTCGCGTACAGATCATGCGAGACCGCGGAAGAGCCCGCGAGCGTCAGACCCGCGACCACCGCGAGAATCGTGGAGAACGCCACCGCGCAGATGAAACCGAGAAACACGTTGCCGCCCACGGCATGCGCGAGATGGATCGCCACCATGTTCACGCCACCGATCACGGCGCCCGAGGTGGTGTGATATTGCGGATCGGTCGCCACCAGTGCAATCGTTCCGAAGCCGATGATGATGATCAACGCGTAGCCAATACCCACGATCCCGGTCGCGTACAGAATGCTTTTGCGGGCCGCTTTCGCGTCCCCCACGGTAAAGAAACGCATCAGAATATGCGGCAGGCCGGCGGTGCCGAAGATCAACGCCAGACCTAGCGAGACCGCGGAAATCGGATCCGAGACGAGACCGCCCGGACTCATGATGGCGGCGTGCTTGGGATGGGCGAGAATCGCCTGTGAGAACAGCGTGTTCATGCTAAAGCCGAAGCGGCTCAACACCATGAACGCCATGAAAGCTGCACCGGCGAGCAGCAACGCCGCCTTGATGATCTGGATCCACGTGGTGGCGAGCATGCCGCCAAAAAACACGTACACCACCATCAACACGCCGACCATAACGACCGCGATCGTGTAGTTGAAGCCGAATAGCAACTCGACGAGCTTGCCGGCACCGACCATCTGCGAGACGAGATAGAGCAGCACGATCACAATCGAGCTCGACGCGGCGAACGCGCGAATAGGCCGCTGTTGCAGCCGGTACGAGACGACGTCGGCGAGCGTGTAGCGTCCGAGATTGCGCAGTGGTTCGGCGATCAGAAAGAGAATGATCGGCCAGCTCGCGAGAAAGCCGATCGAATAGATCAGGCCGTCATAGCCGCTCGTGAAGACGAGCGCAGAGATGCCGAGCAGTGACGCGGCCGACATATAGTCGCCGGCGATCGCCCAGCCGTTCTGGAAAGCGGTGATCTTGCCGCCTGCCGCGTAGTGGTCCGACACGCTGTTGTTCTTTCTCGCGGCCCAGCGCGTGATGAACAGCGTCGACGCGACGAACAGCAGGAACATGCCGATCGCGATCGGATTGTGAGATCGCGTGGGCGCCGCGGGTTCGGCGGCAGCGGCGGGCAGGGCGCTTAAAGCACCGACAACACCGGAAGCGCCCAACAACATCGCGTTGAGCAGCGGGCCGCGCGAGAGAAAGATGCGTTTCATTGCCGTGCTCCTTGCCGGATTTCATTCACGGCGTGGTCATGGATGGTGTTGGCGCGCGCAACGTAGACCGCGACCAGCACGAACGTAAAGACGAACATGCCGAAGCCGACTGGAATGCCCCACGTCGCGGGGTACCCTTCGACGATTGGCCGGCCGAGGAGCGCCGGCGCGAAGGCGAGCGTCAGGATGAAGGCGAAATACACGGCCAGCATCAGGATCGTGAGGACCCACGAGAAGGTGCGCCGCTCGCGCACGAGCGCGCGAAAGCGCGGGTCGTCGAGCAGCGGATTCGCCGCGGGCGGCGGCGGGTCGGTGGCGGCGTACTGCGCGCTCATCGAGTAGATTGGGGCGCCATGTTCCACTTTGTCTCCTTTCGAAACGGCTTCTTGTCGGTGCTGCAACGGCTGACTGGATGCGCCGCCATCGCAACGGACATTAAAAACGTGCTGGTACGGCAGTCTCGCGCATTACGGCATCGGGCGTGCGATAACGCTCGGCCATTTCACGGTCGGTTTCGTTTTTCAACTGGGCCTGCATGTAGGCGCCCAGATGGCGTGCGTGCTGAACGATCGCCGCGCCGACCTGGGTGCGCTCGTGGCTGTAGTCGGCGAGTGCGTCCTGAACGCCCGTGTGGGCGGCTAACGCTTTGACGAGCGCCATGGCGTCGCTTGCCGCTTTCGTCACGCCCATGCCGCAATGCGGCCGCGCGACGAAGGCCGCGTCGCCCAGCAAGGCGATCCGGCCGAACGCCATCTGCCGCACTTCGAGATCGAAGATGGGCTGAAACAACGGCTGCGTCGCCTTGGCTACCACTTCACCGAATTGCGGGGCGAGCAGCGTGAGCGCGGCGTCTTCCATGTCGGCGAGCACTTCGCGGCGGATCAGGGTCGGCGGAATACCGCCTTCCCATCGCTTGCCCGATTCGTCGGTCAGCAGGTTCGGCAATTGGACGTCTTCACTGGTCGCGCGATACCAGACGAAGTTGTAGCGGCGCTCACCCGGCGTCGTGCTGTTGCCCTGGCCGGCAACGGGATAGCCGAGAATCTGCTCGCGCGGCGGCAGGCAGAAGGCGAACTTGTCGAATAGTGCCGCGCGTGTTTCACGCGAGAGCGCGGCTTCGTCGACGAGGCCGCGCCATGCGACATAGCCGGCGTATTGAAGCTTCACGTCAGGCAGGAATTGCGCACGAATCGACGATCTGAAACCGTCCGCCGCGATCACGAGATCGGCGTGCAGCACGGTGCCGTCGGCGAGCGTCACCGTTGCCTGATCGGGGCCGTCCTGCACCGAGGTGACCGTGCCGCCCGCGTGATAGTGAACGTCGGGCAGCGCGGCGCGCAGCACGTGGTACATCTTGCCCCATGCGGTCAATGTCTGCGGCAGGTTGCGCTCGGACAGCACATCGCCGTTCTGCGCGAACGTGACGCGCGACTGCACCTTGACGCCGATAGAGTCGTCGTATTCGATACCGGCCGCCGCGAGGGCGTCGAATAGTTCGGGGTGCGTGACGATACCGGCACCACGCCCGGCAAGCTCGTCCGGAACGCGTTCGAATACGTCGACGTCCCAGCCGTTGCGGACCAGCAGATTGGCTGCGAACAGGCCGCCGAGCGAGCCGCCGACGATGATCGCCCTGCGGCGTGCAAGTATTTGGGTCATGGTCATTCTCCTGCGCTGATAGCGTTCTGTGCGACGGCCGGCGGTGCCTTGGCCAGACCGCTGACTTCTTCAGCGGGGAAATTCAGCTCGATGGTGACGCCCGACGGGTCTTCGATGAACACCTGATGCAGGCCGAGACTCGGCACCGTGCGATCGCGCCAGGCGATGCCTTCCGCCTTCAGTGTGTGCCACATTGCCTCGACCCCCGTGGCGAGAAACGCGATGTGGTCGACCGTGCCGGTTCCGCTGGTGGGCAAGGCCTTGTCGCCGAGATACGCGGTGAGCCCAGCGAGGTTGTCCGGATCGATGCCGATGATATGGACCGTACCAAAGTCGGCTTCATCGCCGCCTTTGTAAAGCCACGCGCCCGGAAAATCGAAGGGCGGACGGTAGCCTTGTTTGAAACCGAGGATCCGCTCATAAAAGCGGCAGGATTGCTCGAGATCGGTGGTGCGAATCGAGTAGTGGGCAAGTTTTGAAATGGGCATCTTCGACTCCTGCTAAGCTATTTATCGATCGATTAGTGATCGATGGATAAATTGTAGGTGAATGAGCAGGCAGGAGAAAGCGGTCTATTGCAGGTGTTTACCCTGAACTACGCGGGACGTGGGGAGTGATGCGACGGGCGATGAATAGAAGGCCGGCCGGGTTGCCGGCTTGGCTGCGAGCCTTGCTGCAGGGCTGGATCAGGCTTTGGAAGCTGCTTTAGAGGCGGCCTTGGACGCACCTTTGGCAGCGTCTTTCGCGCGGGCGGTTTCCTTGGACGCATTCTCAAGCGCCGCAGGCACGCCGTTGAGGAACGCGTCGACCTGGCGCGCGATGTGATCGTCGATATCGTCTGTCACCGGCAGGCCGTAGATCCATTTCCGCACGCCCAGATAGAAGATGCTGGCGTGCAGACTCCAGATCAGTTCAAGGTCGATCTCACGCCGCCTCGCATCTGCTGGTGCAGGCAGGTCGTAAGCCGAACGGATTTCCGCCATGACCGGCAGAAACACGCGTTCACGCAGCCGCGCCAGATATTTGGAGTTGATGCCTTCGCGCGTCAAACCGGCGAAGATGAAAATCCGGATCCACTCACGCCGCAGGATCACCACGGAGTACGACGAGTAGAACCTGACCATGCGCTCCTGGATCGGCACGGAGCGATCCTTGATGAGATTTTCCCAACTGCTGTCCCATTGATAGACCTCTTCGTACACGCGATCGATCAATGCTTCCTTGCTGGGAAAGTAGCGGTACAGAAGCGGCTGGGTGACGCCGAGCTGACGGGCGAGTTCGCGGGTGCTGCCGGAGAATCCATGCGTGGCGAAATGGTCCACGGCTTTCAGCACGATCTGGCGCTCGCGGACTTCAGGGGCAAGACGGCGCGTGACGGTCCTCTCGCTGTCATGCGCCTTGATCTTCGAGGCTGTGTCGACCTTCGGTACTTTTCTCGGCATGGCTCGTTCGGTACTCAGCATGTTGGGACGAATCATACAAACATTACCCCTGTCTGGCTAGGCAAGGCCAAGCCGGCTGCAGCGCTGTCGAGTTGTTCCTGTGGCGCGCCCGTGCGATCGACGCGCGCTTTTTGTTCGATGAAAGAAACATCCAGCTGACCGGCATGGTGTGCCGACGCCTCGACGGCATTCGGCGCGCGATCGAACTCGCGGCGGCATGCGCGGCGATCCACGGTATCGAAACGCTGGCGGGCCATCTGGGCGACCGCTTCGACATGCTGACGGGGCACAAGCGCACGGCGTTGCCGCGGCATCAAACCTTGAAGGCCACGCTCGACCGGACCCAGCTCCTGCACTCAGCCTGCACGAGAGTCGCAGAAGGCCTCGACTGGGACGACCACCAGGCCGCCGCCAGCTTGTTGCAGATCACGGGTTAAGCCTGCGGGCAAAACGTCATGGTAGCCGCGATCATTCGATCCGCAGCCGAGCCCGCGTCGGATCATGGCGCGCCCGCGCTGTCAGGAAAAGTCAGCGAACGCGGCTAGGCGAGGTTACCCGTGCACATTCGCTGTTGCGCGAATTCGTCGATCAGATCGGGTCGGTCCAACTGGTCGGCCCACCAGCGCAACGCTTTACCGGTTTCATCGCCGCGCCATGCGAGATAGAAAATGCGTGACGTCGCGCATACTGAGTACTTCCTTTTGCACTGGTTCGCCTTGGCTCAACGGGGCCCGGCGGCCAGACATTCGGGAATCGTCTGCGCCCCGAGTCCGAGGATCTGGCGGCGAGCTTCGCTTCGGCAAGGGGACTGTCATGACTTCCCGATCGGCGGCGCGTCTACAACGCGTTCCATGACCCGCCCAGCACCTCGTTAAGGTGTTTTCAGGTGTATTTCAGGACATTTTGCCGGCACCGGTCTAGCTTTAGATGATTGGCAGAGCAGCGCCACGCCGCTCGCCGGCGACAGTTTCTTCCGGTCTTCGCGGGCGCGGCCCCGATGTTTCTGCGCCCGGTCGATCTTCATCTACAGTGAAAAGGAGTCAAGCATGGCCAGCAATACCATTGCCGATTACCTCGCAGGCACGCTCGCTGCAGCGGGCGTCGAACGGATCTGGGGCGTGACGGGCGACAGTCTGAACGGGCTCGCATACAGCCTGAACCAGATCGGCTCGATCCGCTGGATGCACACCCGTCACGAAGAAGTGGCGGCCTTCGCGGCCGGCGCGGACGCGGCGACGAGCGGGCGACTCGCGGTATGCGCTGGTAGTTGCGGTCCGGGCAACCTGCATCTGATCAATGGTCTCTTCGATTGCCATCGCAATCATCAGCCAGTGCTGGCCATCGCCGCGCACATTCCGTCGACGGAAATCGGCCTTGGGTATTTTCAGGAAACGCATCCGCAGGAACTCTTCAAGGAGTGCAGCCACTATGTCGAGGTGGTGTCTTCCGCTGAGCAGTTTCCTCGTGTGCTGGCGCGCGCGATGCGCACGGCAATCGAGGAGCGCGGCGTCGCCGTAATCGTGTTGCCGGGCGACGTGGCCTTGAGCGAAGGGCCGAAGGAAGCGCCGTCCTGGACGGAAAGCGCGCCACCGAGAATCCTGCCCGCCGAAGCGGATCTCGATCGTCTGGCGGCGATGCTGAACGCGTCCGACGCGGTCACGATCATGTGCGGCAGTGGCACGCAAGGCGCGCACGATGAAGTGGTCGCGCTCGCCGATACGCTCGGCGCGCCGGTGGTCCACGCGTTGCGGGGCAAGCAGTTCGTCGAGTACGACAATCCGTACGACGTGGGTATGACCGGACTGATCGGTTTTAGCTCGGGCTATCACGCGATGATGTCGTGCGACACGCTGATGCTGCTCGGCTGCGATTTTCCCTATCGGCCGTTCTACCCGGCCGACGCGAAGATCATCCAGATCGACTGGAAAGGCTCGCAACTCGGCCACCGTGCGCCACTCTCGCTCGGGCTCGTCGGCACGGTGAAGGAAACCATCGCGGCAACGCTGCCCAAGCTGCAACGCAAAGCGGACCGAGGGTTCATCGACAATGCTCGTAAGCACTATGTGTCGGCTCGCAAAGGTCTGGACGATCTCGCCACGCCGTCCGGTCCGGGCCGCCCGATCCACCCGCAGTATCTGGCGAAGATGATCGACGAAGCCGCGAGCGACGACGCGATCTTTACCGCCGATGTCGGCACGCCAACCGTCTGGGCTGCACGTTATCTGACCATGAACGGCAAGCGCCAACTGCACGGCTCGTTCAATCACGGCTCAATGGCCAACGCGATGCCGCAGGCACTTGGCGCACAAGGCGCGCATCCGGGGCGGCAGGTCGTATCGATGTCGGGCGACGGCGGCCTGTCGATGCTGCTCGGCGATCTGCTCACCGCGCGGCAACTCGATTTGCCGATCAAGGTCGTGGTTTTCAACAACAGCCTGCTTGGCTTCGTCTCGATGGAGTTGAAAGCGGGCGGTTACCTCGATACCAACGTCGATCTCGCTAAAACCGACTTCGCGGCAATCGCGAAGGGGGCGGGCATTTTCGGCATTCGTGTCGAAGAGTCGGAGGATGTGGCGGCCGCGCTGAAACAGGCGTTCGACCATCCGGGCCCGGCGCTCGTGGACGTCGTCACGTCGAAGCACGAGCTCGCCATGCCGCCGACAATCGAGCTCGCCCAGGCGAAGGGCTTTAGCCTCTACATGATGCGTGCGATCCTCAACGGACGCGGCGACGAGATCGTCGAACTGGCACGCACGAATTTGCGCTAGCCGCACGAGGAGGGCTGTCATGTGTCACGGCGCCCGGGATCCCGGGCGCCTCTTCGACCGGCGTTTGTTCGCTTCTTACGCATCTCCGACCTTTTCCGCATTTCGCAACGCGCCGTATGAACCGTATGCTTTTCATCCAGCGCATGTGGAAAAAACGTGCGATTTCGCAAATACGCCAAGCGCGCCTGTCGCAGACTGCGCCCTAGCAATACAGCGGCGTCCGCGTGGCTCGATGCCCTGCGGACCCGGGCAACGATTAACTTTGAGCGATTGACGAGAGCCTTATGGACCTGCAAGCGGATGCCAGCAGCACGGGCCTGCCTCGATGGCGGGACGAGCTGAAGACTTACTGGAAGGACGACGGTCCGCGCTTCCGCCATATCGCCAAGGTTGCTATTGCGATGACGCTTGCAATGGGCATCTGCATGCGCCTCGAACTGCGGACGCCGGGCACGGCGATGGTGTCGTGCGTCATCGTGATGATGCATCAGCAAAGCGGCATGGTGATCGCGCGTGGTTTCTATCGCGGCTTGGGCATGGTGTGCGGCAGCTTCGCGGGTCTCCTGCTCATTGCGTTCTTTCCGCAGCAGCCGCTGCTGTTCCTCACCGTGCTGGCCGCATGGATCGGTGTGTGCGTATTCGGCGCTTCGTACTACCGCAATTTCCAATCGTACGGCTTTGTGCTGACCGGATACGGCACCGCGATCACGGCGATTCCGGCCTGGTCCAATCCCTATGGAGTGTTCGACAACGTCGTGTTCACCGTCAGCGAGGTGGTGATCGGCGTAGCCTGCGCCTGCGTGATCAGCGCGGTGGTGTTTCCGCGCTCGGTTGTGCCTGAACTGTACGCGTCGAGTCGCAGGAATTTCACGGACCTCCTGAGCGCGATGCACACCCTGCTCGACCGCGCGTCGACGGTTGCTGGATTCGACACCTTTCTCGCGCTGATCCGCGAGCGCGCCGGGGTGGAAAGTCTGCGCAGCGGCGCGGTATTCGAGGATCCCTCGGTTCGTCTGCATAACCATGTTTATCTCGACCTCGACCGCAGCTTTCTCGACACCGTCGCGTGGATTC
Source organism: Paraburkholderia phytofirmans (assembly GCF_046028095.1). Lineage (GTDB taxonomy): Bacteria > Pseudomonadota > Gammaproteobacteria > Burkholderiales > Burkholderiaceae > Paraburkholderia > Paraburkholderia phytofirmans_A. Next base: position 67,136 of record NZ_JAQQDJ010000021.1, on the reverse strand, counting down.
ATGCGCTGCATCAGTTGCGGGTGCGGGTCGGCGCCGAGGCCGATCCGCGCGCGCTCGCGGCCGTCGAGGAACTGATCGGCGGCCTGCTTGCCATCGTGCCGAATGAGGCGCAGTCGGCGCTGATCACGCTGGGACAGGTCGAGACCTTGTTGGGCCGACTCGACGGCTTCGAGCAGGCCTTGCCCGCGCATCTGGGCCGGCTGCTGCAGTCGCTCGCGGACTTGTCGCCGTATCAGCGTCAGTTCGTGGCGACTACGGGCTCGGCGTTGTTCTTTTCGATCGACGATTTGCGCGTGATGTGCAGAAGTTATGTCGACGTGCGCACGGTCGGACGGCTACCGTGGTCGCAGTCAGTGATTCAGGCGATCGGCCGCATCGCCAGAACCCGCGCCACGGCGAACCGCACTGCTGCGACGATTGCCGGCGCCCGCGCGGCCGTGGCTGTACTCGTGGTCGGCGCGGTCTGGATTGCGTCAGGGTGGGTCGGCGGCGCGACCGCGATCGTCGCGGTGGCGATCACGAGCGCGCTGTTCGCGCTCGCGCCCAATCCCACGGTCGCGAGCTGGCAGATATTCGGCGGTTGCCTGGCCGGCTGGCTTACAGGTTTTGCATTCAACTTCTTTGTGCTGCCGCGGGTCGATACCTTCGAGTTGCTGGCCGCGTCGCTGGCGATTGTCGTGATGGTCGGCAGCTATCTGAATACGTTTGCGAAGACCGCCATACTCGGCCTCGGCTTCAGCCTCTACTTCTGTTTCATCGTCGCCGTAACCAACCCGACCGTCTACAACCCGAGCGCTTACCTCGACACCGGCTTTGCGCTGCTGTGCGGTATCGCGGTGGCCGCAGTGGCGTTTTCAGTTCTTGTGCCGCGCGCAGGCGACTGGATCTCCGCGCAGTACATGAAGCAGATTCGCGGTTTGATTGCACACGACGCTCGCGAGGGCGATCTCGACGATCTGCTTTACACGTTCGAACTGAGCCTGCGCGATTTCATCCTGATGATCGCGTCGGCGCCGGTCGATGCGCGCGTGGACCGCGATCATCTAATCGGCTGGGCGTTCGCGGCCTTGGAGATCGGCCGCTCGATGATCCAGATGCGTCTCGACACCGAACGGCTCGGCAACGCCTTGCCGGCTGGCTGGCCCGCGGAACAGGATGCCTGGTTGGCCGCGCTTGCCGAAGTCTTCGAAGCTGTCACGCCGCAGGCTGCCGAAGCCGCGTTAGCGGCGACACGACGGGCGCTGGACAGGCTGCCGCTCGGACCGAACATCGCTGTCGATGCAGAGACGCTGACACGTTACCGGATGCGGGCCCTGCTGCATTTCACCGAGTTGACGCTGCGCGACGACACCTTGGCTTTGTGGCAAACCAGACGGGTGCAGGCATGAAACCGCGCCGCCTGGCTTTGCGTTTGCGCTTAAGCGCAGCCTGCCGGTCAATAGCGGTCGCGCTCGCTGGCGCGCTGCTGTTGAGCGCCTGTATCACTGGCGGCGGCATCCACACGCAGGAGTCGATGGTCGACCCCGCGACGCTCGATCCCGGGGCCGCGCTGCGCGCGACGCAAGCCGACGCAAAGTGGCCGGCGGACGACTGGTGGCGGCAGTGGAACGACCCGCAACTCGACAAGCTGGTGCAGGACGCCACTGACGGCAACCCCGGCTTGCGCGCGGTCGAGGCGCGGATCGACGCGGCGCGTTTTCAGGCGCAGATCGCCGGCGCGGACGAGTTGCCGCAACTCAATGCGAGCGGCAGTTTTGAGCGCAGACGGTATGCGCGCTACAACACCCCGGCGCCGCCGGGCGGCACGACGGTATGGAGCAACAGTATCCAGGCGGACCTTTCCTATGATCTGGATCTGTGGGGCAAATCGCGCGCGATTCGCGAAGGCGCGCTGGACAATGTGCATGCGACGGCCGCGGACGCGCGCTTTGCGGAAGTCGAATTGCAGACCGCCATAGTGCGCAGCTACGTCCAGTTGTCGCTCCAGTATTCTCTGCTCGACGTTTATAACGCGGTGCAGCACGAACAGCAGCGCACCCTCGACATCGCGACACGCCGCTGGCATGCGGGCGTCGGCAGCGGTCTCGAGGTTAGCCAGGCGCAGACCCAGTTCGCGATAAGCACGACGCGGGTCCAGCAGGCGCAGCAACAGCTCGCGCTTTCGCGCATCGCCATCGCCGGGCTGGCGGGCAAAGGCCCCGGTTACGGCGATTCGCTGCGCCGCCCGAGCCTTGCGCTGAGCGTGCCGTTGGCCTTGCCAGCGTCGCTGCCGGCTGAACTGATCGGCCATCGTGCGGATGTCGTGGCGAACCGCTGGCGCGTGCTCGAAGCCGATAAGGGCATCGCCGCTGCACACGCGGACTTCTATCCGGACATCAACCTGCTGGCCACTGCGTCGCTGGGGTCGGCTGCCACCTTCGGCGGCTTCTTTAACTTCGTCAATAGCGATGGCGTGGGCCACGGCGTCGGCGCAGCGATTTCACTTCCGATCCTGGACGGCGGCCGGCGGCGCGGCAATTACGGTGTAGCTGTGACATCCCGCGATGCCGCGGTGGATCAGTACAACCAGAGCGTCGTGAATGCGATGCGGGCCGTCGCAGAACAGGTCGTGTCGCTGCGCTCGCTCGATCAGCAGCAGGCGTCGGTTGAAAACACGCTCAGTTCGGCGCGCAAATCATTCCGGCTCGCCGATACCGGTTATCGCAGCGGCATTACCGAATTTCTCAACGTGCTGGCGGCACAGAACGAACAGTTGCAGCAGGAGGAAAGCCTTGCGTCGATCCAGGCGAAACGGCTCGATGCATGGGCGCTCCTGATGAAGGAGCTGGGCGGCGGTTTCGCGCCGACGGAGGCTGACCGTGTTCCGGAAGGAGTGACCAATGCCGGGCCAAATTGACGTGTTTTCGCTGCTCGTACCCGGCCTGCTGCCGATCCTCGCAGGCTGTGCGCTGCTGTTCGTCGTCCTTGATCTGCTATTGGCGAGGCTTGGCCTCTATCGCTATACGTGGCATCCGAGCCTGTTCCGGGTCGCCTTGTTCACTGCACTGTTTAGCGGCGCGTCGCTGCTGCTGTGGCAGTGAACGCCGAACGATACCCGCTCCCATGAACCCTCTGACAGCTCACGCCCGGTCACCAAGATGAAACCCCAATCCATCCTGCGCGCAGTTTTTACGCTCACGCTTCTCGTGGTGGCGATCGTGCTGGTCCGCATGCTGTGGCTCGACTACATGTTCTCGCCCTGGACGCGTGACGGCCGGGTCCGCGCGGAGGTCGTGCAGGTCTCCACCGACGTGTCCGGGCTGGTCAGCGAAGTGCGTGTGAAGGACAACCAGCAGGTGCGCAAAGGCGATATTCTGTTCGTCCTCGATCCAGCTCGCTTCCACTATGCTGTCGCGCAAGCCGACGCCGATCTTCTGCGAGCCCAGGCACAGATGGCGCAGGCGAAAGCGCGGATGGCGGCCAGCGAATCCGGTTTCGCGATGAAGCGCGCCCAGGCGGCGCGGCGAGCTAACCTGGCCGGCGATGTGATCTCGGATGAGACCCGGCTCGATTCGGCTTCGCTCGCCAAACAGTCCTTGGCGGACTATTCCGCCGATGTCGCCGCCTATAGCGCGGCGGAAGCCGCAGTCAAGGCAGCCGTCGTGGAGCAGCAGACGGCGGTGTTGAACCTGGCGCGCAGCGAGGTGCACGCGCCATCGGACGGTTTCATCACCAACCTGAATCTGTATCCCGGCGATTTCGTTACCGCCGGCACGGCGCGCATGGCGCTGATCGACTCGCACTCGTTCTGGGTCTACGGCTATTTTGAGGAGACGAAGCTGCCGCAGGTGCAAGTCGGCGATCACGCGGTGGTACGGCTAATGTCGGGCGGCAAGGACATTCTGGGACACGTCGACAGCGTGGCGAGCGGCATTGCCGATCGCGACAATCCGACCAGCAGTGGCGATCTGCTGGCGGACGTTAATCCAATCTTTACGTGGGTGCGGCTCGCCCAACGCGTGCCAGTGCGGATCCACCTCGATCAGATTCCCGCCGGCGTCAAGCTCGCGATGGGCATGACCTGCACGGTCACGCTACGGCCGCGGGCCCCCCATTGAGCCATCGAGCGTGCCGCGGAGCCCGGCCGCATTCATGGCGCGGCATTTTTCGCCCCACGGATACATCTCATCGTGCGAATTTGAAAACGCGGAGCGCGTAACGGATTCAAAGTGGCGCTGAGCGCGACGTAGGCAAGCAGCACATCAGATGCCGTAAGCGTGTTGCGATTAATTGCTTTTAACCAACGCATCTCGTGGAGAAATCATCATGAAGGCAAAGTGGGCACTCGCATTTCTGGCCGCATCGACGTTCGGCGCGGTATGCCAGCAGGCCAATGCACAGGTAGCGGGCGCGCAGCCCCTCGGCATCAGCGTGGAGCAGGCGCAACTCGTCGTGGAAGGCTGGAGTGTCAAGAGGAGCCTGCTGGGTAAGACCATTTACAACGACAGCGGCGAGAAGGTCGGCGTGCTGCACGACATCATCATTGCGCCGGACAACGCCGTTTCGTTCGCGATCGTGGCGGCTCACCAGTTTCTTGGCGTGTCCCAGCACGACGTTGCGATTCCGATGTCACAACTCGACTATGTGAACGGCAAGCTTGTCTGGGCCGGTGCTACGCGCGACGTGGTCAAGGCGATTCCGGCGTTCCAATATGCGAAGGTACGCACGGTTCCTATCGCCCGCAAGGACTACGGTCACCACTGATCCACAAGCCTGCGCGACGGCCCCGGAGCGGCTGTCGCGCAGGTGGCCCGAAAGTTTGGGCTTCCTTTGCCGGGTTCGGGGCAACCCAGTATTCGCCGCCAACCCTACTGGGATGGGGCGCCCGGCGCAAAACACAGGCTCGGCGCCACAACGATTTTGGAAGGATTAAGGAAAAATAAGTACCGCCATTGACGCGGCTTCGCGCATGATTCCATTCAGATTGAAAGCTATCGCTTGCCGGTAGGTCTGAGAGTCATGTGCCTTGACAGCCGCGCTGGCTGCCATTCTGACGGACAGGCTGCCGGTATTCGTCAACGAATGCCCACTTCGAACGCCATGTCCACGCTCAACCATTCTGCCGTGCCCAGTTGCGATGCAGCGGCCCGTTGATCCGGCCGCCATGAAGACTGGCCGCCACAGCCTTCTCACGCTGCCGCTCGACGCCCATGTCGTGTCGGCGCTGGCCGCCGTCATCGCGCTCGTCGTATTCGCGATCGACGCGCTGACGCCCCTCGATATCGCCATCGCCGTGTTCTACGTGGTGGTGGTGCTGCTGGTCGCTTCGACCGGCAACCGCTCGTCCACGATCAAAGCTGCGTGGGGCTGCGTCGTGCTGACGCTGCTCGGCTTCGTGCTGTCTCACGACGATGCCTACTCGAGCGGCGCGATTGCACGCTGCGCGGTGAGCCTGCTGGCAGTCGCTACTACCTCGATACTCGCGTTGAGAAATCAGGCCGCCACAACGACCTTGCAGGAGCAGGTCGAACTACTTAACCTCGCGCACGATGCGATTGTCGTGCATGACATCGACGACCGCATCACCTTCTGGAATCACGGCGCCCAGACGTTGTACGGCTGGACTGCCGAGCAGGCGATCGGGCAGCCGCTTCAGGAAATGACGCGGACTTCCTTCCCCGTTCCGTACGAGCAGGTTCTCGCCGAGCTGCTGCGCTCTGACCGCTGGCATGGCGAACTGCAGCGCGTGCGGTCTGACGGCACCGCAGTGCTGATTTCGAGCCGAGCGGCCTTGTGGCGCGACGCGGAGGGCAATCCACGGGCCGTGCTTGCCACCAACAACGACATCACCGGGCGCCGGCACGCGGAGCAGGCGCTTGAGCGCAGTGAGGCTTTCCTGCGCGACGCCCAACGGCTGAGCCGCACCGGGAGTATCGCCGTCAGCTTGCCGGACGAGGAGATGTGGTGGTCCGACGAGGCTTACCGCATTTTCGACTACCCGCGCGAGACCGCACCCTCGGTCGAGGCGATTCTTACGCGCACGCACGCCGACGATCTGGCGCTCGTGCGTGGCGCCTTCGAACAGGCTGCGGGCGGCGCGCCGCTAGTCGATATTGAACACCGGCTCGTCATGCCCGACGGCGGCGTCAAGTACGTGCATTACGTCGCGCATCTCACGACCACACAGTCGGGCCGCACGGAGGTTGTCGGCGCGTTGATGGATATCACCGAAACCAAGCGTGCCGAGGAAGCGCTTGCGCGCTCCAACGACGAACTCGCTCACGTGACGCGGATCACGATGCTCGGCGAACTCGCCGCTTCGATCGCGCACGAAGTCACCCAGCCGATCGCGGCGATCCTGACGTGCGGCGCCGCCGCGTTGCGCTGGCTGAACCGGCCGACGCCCGAGTTGAATGAAGCGCAGCAGTCGATCGCCCAGATGATCCGCGACGCGAAACGCGCAGACGAGGTGGTTCAGCGAATCCGCGCGATGGCCAAAAAGCGCGACCGTCTTCCGGCGACGGTGGATCTGAACGCGGTGGTCGGCGAGTCGATCGAACTGGTGCGGCGCGAACTCGAGCGTCACCGTATCGAATTGCACGTCGACCTTGCAGACCCAGCGCTCACCGCGTGCTGCGATCGGGTGCAGCTCCAGCAGATACTGATCAACCTGATGGTGAACAGCGTGCAAGCCATGGCCGATGTTGCCGGACCGCGCAAGCTCACGATCGCCACGCGACGGGTCGATGACAAGCAGGTGCGGGTAATCGTGCAGGATTCCGGCACGGGAATCAGCGCAAACAACGCAGGGCACCTGTTCAACACGTTTTTTACGACAAAGGCTGATGGCATAGGGATGGGATTGCCGATCTGCCGTTCCATAGTCGAGGCGCACGGCGGCCGCATCTGGGCCGAATCGCCGGCAGCGGGTGGCGCGATGCTGCAATTCATTCTGCCGGTTGGCGAAGGAACATGTCATGAGCGGTAATTCAAACAGCAATGAGTGTCTGGACGCCGGCAGCAATGCGGGTGACACCATGGTGTATGTCGTGGACGACGACGAGTCGATGCGCGATGCCGTCAGCAACCTGTTGCGCTCGGTCGGCCTAAGCGTGGAAACCTTCGGCTCCGCGCAGGAGTTTCTCGCGTTCGACATGCCGGACGTGCCGAGCTGTCTGATCCTCGATGTCCGCCTTAAAGGACAAAGCGGGCTTGCCGTACAGGAGCAGATGTCGGCGAGCGAACTAGGTCTGCCGATTGTTTTTATGACCGCGCATGGCGACATTGCGATGACGGTCAAAGCGATGAAAGCCGGCGCCAAGGATTTCCTGGCCAAGCCGTTTCGCGATCAGGACATGCTGGACGCCGTCGCGAATGCGTTGGCAAGCGACGAGGCCCGCCGCGAGGCCAGCCGCTCGGCAGCAGACCTGCGCCGCTGCTACGACTCACTGACGGCGCGCGAGCGCGAAGTCATGGCCTTTGTCGCTGCCGGTCTGATGAACAAGCAGATTGCATCAGAAATGAACTTGAGCGAAATCACCGTCAAGATTCACCGCGGTCAGGCGATGCGAAAGATGGGTGCTCGCTCACTTGCCGATTTTGTATTGAAGGCAGAAGCGTTGGGCATTAAGCCGCCGCGAGGCATGACGACGCAGGCGCGTAATTCGCGCACCTGACCGCACGGTAGGTCAGGTCTGCTACTGCGCGCGGTTTGCGCGTTGCGGTCGCAGCCCTTACGGCTATCGGACTCATACGCAGGTATAGGCCATTCATTGCTTCTGGTCAAAGAAGCGCAGGCTCACCCAACCATTGCGGCACGCTTCGGCACTCGCCCAGGCCAGGCGGGGCGGCGCGCTGCCCGGAAGGTTTGCAGCAAAACTAAACCTGGATATGAAACGACCCAACCATTGGTCATTTCAGACAACCGTATGTAGGGCTAGTTGGACGAAGGCCTGTGCGATACCTTGGAGTCATTGCAGCGCGGCTCTCAACGGCACTGTTTCAACACTTAACCGGATGACCATATCATGATCAGTTCGTCGACGTTGTATCCCGAACCCGCGGTGGAAGTCGTCCGAAAGAGCCGGGTGAGCCGTATCGGTACGGAGCATCAATGGCGCAGACCCGTCGACGAAAATGCCGATGCGCGACAACGCGGCAACATCCTGGTGTCGCGCTGGACCCGAAACGACACGCAGCCGCTCGAGGTCGTCAATCCGGGCAGCACCACGCACCATTGCATCGCCATGAATCTCAAGTGCACGTCGCTGACGTTTTCCCATGGCGGCAAGACGCTCGTGCGCGGAAGAGTGACGGCGGGTGCCGTGCAGATCACCGCGCCGGATGTACGGTGCAGTGCCGTGTTCGAAACACCGGGCGACGTACTGCACCTGTTCGTCTCGCAGCATTTGCTGGGCGAATGTTTCGAGGACACGTTTGGCCGTCCGCATACGGGCGACATCCGCATCGACGATCCCAGGCTCGTGCGTGACCCAACGCTGGAACGCCTGGGTCAGGCGCTCGCCGTCTCGCAGTCTGACGACGCCGCGCTCGGCAAAGTATTCACCGACAGCGTGAGCCTCGCGATCGTGTCGCGCGTGATCGCCCGGCATTTCACGTTAGCGGAGAGGCAGACCCGCGAGGCGAGCGCATTGCCGTCGTGGCGCCTCAGCCGTGCAATCGAATACATCGATGCGCACCTGGCCGAATCGATCGGACTCGCGGATATCGCCAACAGCACGGGTTTGACCCGGATGCATTTCGCGTCGCAGTTTCGCCGTGCGACCGGGATGCGTCCGCATGATTATCTGTTGCGTCGCCGGATCGACCATGCGCAGCACCTTTTACTCGAGTCGAAGCACAACGTGCTCGACGTTGCATTGAGCTGTGGCTTCCGTTCGCAGGCTCACTTTACGACCGTGTTCAAACGTCTGGTCGGAGAGACACCGTATTGCTGGAGGATGAAGGCAAATGTCGATCGGTAAACAGATTCACGCGTTTCTGGAAGTGAGCGAAATTTTTTTTCTGCAGACGAGGGTTGATCTGGTGAATCACGTGTGGGACACGCTGGAAGATGTGGGTATTAGGCGGGGTGACCGGGACTTTGACGGCTGTGCACCGCTCGCTCACCACTTCATTGGGAATGACGGTACCAGGGGTACTAGCGTTATTGGCAATCAAAACGTCGGCGTGATGCTGGCGTATGGACAGGACGGCGCCTGAGCGTGGCCGCCGCGACGATCAACCGGTAAATCTGAAACAGGAGTGCAATCATGCTGACGAAAGCGAGTTTTACCGATCCGTGGCTGCAGACCCTTGGATTGTTGTCCATGCTGTCGGGTGATATGGGCACGGGCACGGGCGCGGACGAAGTCGACGCTGTTGCGGCTCGCTGTGGGCGCAGAGCGGCCCACCTGCCGGTGATGGGTAAGCGGTTCGATGTGCAGGTGCATGTGATCGACCGCCCGACGCAGTCGACCGCGACGGTCGTCTGGCGGGACTCTACGCTCTGCTCATATGGGGATCAAGTTTGGCACGTCAGCCGCGCGCGGGTGGCTGGCATTTGCGCGATGAGTGGGCGAGCGATTCAGCCCGGTGACGCGATTTATAAGCCGAGACCTTGCAGGCCGGCGCCGCTTAATGCGGGGGCGATGATTTTGAGAGGTGTGGTTAACGAGGCGGTTCTGGTTTGAGGTCGTGGGGTTCTGGGGTTTTGCGGTTGTGTGTGGAAAAGATAAAGGCGCGAATATTTTCGCGCTTTTTTGTGTGGCACAGAATGCTCTCTCACCCATTACGCCTTTGAGGACGCGTCGGGTGGCGCCTGCGTAACGTTGATGTATTGCTTGATGATTGTCTCGCCCAGCGGGATTGTATCAAGCATACCGACTTCAAGCTGTCGGGCGAATTCCTCATCGAACTTGAAATCGTGTCCATCAGCCAATACAACACCCATGCGCTTTGCTAGAAGCGGGGCTGGCGTGTCTGGCCCAACTGTGTACGCGATCATCTGTTGCAGCTACTCGTTGTAGGTCGGAACCAGGCGATACGTCGGATATCTGGATATTTATACCCAGACATGTTTGGTATCTATCAAACGTATTCTGCCTGGACATCGCGATCAGACGCGTATTTATCGGACGGGCAAGCGTAGTGCAGACGCCGAGCGGACATGTCATCGGACATAGTGAGAACGCAGGGAGGGAGGCCCGCGAGAGAAGTGCGATCCCGGACCTGTCCGCATTTTCGTGGGCGAGGCGGTTAAAAACCCTCGTGCTCAACGGGCCTGCGTAAATCGTTCACCGAACAGAATAGCAAACTGGTTCATCGCGGATTTCCTATCAAAGGTGCTCCGCACCGATTTCGCCAACACGTTGCGTAGCGCGAGCCAGAGCAGCTTGACGGCCGCCTCGTCGTTCGGGAAATGGCCTCGCGTCTTGATGATCTTGCGCAGTTGCATGTTCAAACTCTCAATGGCGTTTGTGGTGTACGCCACCCGTCGAATGTCCGGGGGGAACACGAAGAACGGTATGACGTGCTCCCAAGCACGCTGCCAGCATTGGACGATCATCGGGTATTTGGCGCCCCATGGCCCTTCGGCGAAGTCGCGTAACGCTTGCTCTGCGGCCTGTGCGCTGGCGGCAGCATAGATCGGTCTCAACGCTTGGGCGAGCGCTTTGCGGTCCTTGTAGTTGGCAAATTCCAAGCTATTGCGGATCAAATGCACGATGCAGGTCTGCACGGTGGTACGGGGGTAGACCGCAGTGATTGCCTCGGGCAAGCCCTTCAGACCATCCACCACGGCGATCAGGATGTCCTGACAGCCGCGCGTCTTGAGTTCGTTGAACACCTTGAGCCAGAACTTCGCGCCTTCGGTCTGCTCGATCCAGAGCCCCAGCACGTCGCGCTGGCCGTCGGCCTGGATGCCAAGCGCCAAGTAGACGGCCTTATTGCTGACCATGCCGTCGTCGCGAATCTTGACCCGCAGCGCGTCGAAGAACACCACCGGATACATCGTCTCGAGCGGACGACTTTGCCAGGCGAAGGCTTCGGCCATGACTTCGTCGGTCACCGAACTGATGAAATCGGGCGAGACCTCGGTTCCGTAGGTCTCGGCTAGAAAAGCGCGGATCTCACGCACACTCATGCCACGCGCGTACATCGCGATGATGCGCTCGTCGAAGCCGGTAAAACGGCGCTCGTGCTTGGGAATAAGGATCGGCTCGAAGCTGCCGTCCCGGTCGCGTGGGATCTCGACCCGAACCGGGCCGCGGTCGGTGATGACGGTTTTGCCATTGGCGCCGTTGCGTTCGTTGACCTGACCGAGCGGCTTGACCTGGCCGGACGGGTAACCCAGATGCAGATTCATCTCGGCGCCCATCGCCCGTTCGATGATGGCCTTGTTGAATGCCAGCATCAGGTCTTGAACGTCGCCGGGCGACATAGGCCCTTTGACCAGTTGATCCATCAACTCATCTGGCAGTTCAGGCAGCGGCCCGCGGGCCGCTGCCTGAGACGCTGCTGTCCGTTTCTTTTTCATCGGCATATCCATGACCTTGATCCCTCATGATATACCCCGCCCACGAAATCGCGGATAGGTCCGCGATCCCGCCCAGAAACAAAAAACTTCCCTCAGCGTGTGAAGGGAGAGAGCTCAGTCACCAGCGTGCACCCCGCTCACCACCTTCCCGCGAAAAATATAATACTGGTACAGGTTATACCCGATCATCACCGGGAAAATCAGCCCGATCCCGATCAACATGAACACCAGCGTCGAGGTGTCAGACGCAGCCTCAACAATACCAAGCTTGCCCGGCACGAAATCCGGAAAGAGGCTAATCGCAAGTCCAACAAACGACATCACGAACAACGCCACCGAGGCGCGAAACGGCCCTCCCGAACTGCCCAGATACACCGACGCTATGATGTACGCAAAAGCCAAGGCAGACGCCGACCCCAGCGCGATCAGCACATGAAACACGCCCGGCTGGGTCCAGCGATCATGTCCCACCTCGCTGATGAACCACGTCGCGGCAGTCAGCACGACCGCCGCAGCCACAGTGATCAACGCGCTCAGCAATGAGAGGCGCCGTGACCATTGCTCGAGCGAGCCCTCGGTCTTCTTCACGAGATAGGTCGAGCCCAGCAGCGAATAGCCGGCTACCACGCCAATTGCGGACACAGCGATGAACACGCCGCTCAGTTCGCCCGGAATCAACCCCGTGATCACCCTGCCGAGTATCACGCCTTGGGCGATCGCGGCGACAAGGCTGCCGATGCCGAACACCTTGTCCCACGCCGGACCATGCGACACGCTATGACGGAATTCGATCGCGGCGCCACGCATGATCAGTCCGGCAATCAAAAGCATCACAGGCAAATAGAGATCCTGAAGCAGCAAGGCATACGCTGAGGGAAACGCGCCGAACAGGGCGCCGCCGAGCACGACTAGCCAGGTTTCGTTCGCGTCCCAGACGTGGCCGATGGTCTGCACCATCATGTCGTGATCCTCGCGACGTTTGCGCAGCAGGCTGACTATGCCGATGCCGAGATCGAAGCCATCGGTAACGACGTAGAACACCAGCATCAGTCCGATCAAGCCGAACCAGGTGATCGCGAGCATCGTGTGAGTGGAGCTGTCCATGAGGTTTCCTCGCAACGGGAATGATTTAGTACTCGGTGACGGTAGCCGCCGCCTCGGCTTTGACGGCTGCGGGCGGATTCAGCGTGAGGTCGGGACCGGTGCGCAACCAGTTACGCGCCAGCACGAAGAAGGTAGTGAGCAGCACGACGTAGAATGCAAAGAACATAGCCATGCTCAACGTGACCGACGAAGCCGCCACGGTCGACACGGCGTCTTTCGTGCGCAGCAAGCCGTAGACAACCCAAGGCTGGCGTCCTACTTCGCGCACGATCCAGCCGGCTTCCACTGCCACATAGGGCAACGGAATGCACAGCACCCAGGCGAGCAGCAGTTTGCGTTGCTCGAGGAATCGTTCGAGGCTGCCGCGCGTCTTGCGCAACACGTAGACGGTCCAGAACGCCAGCACCATGAACGCAAAGCCTATCCCCGCCATCACGCGGAACGCGTAGTAGAGCAGGGGAAGCATCGGCGGCTGGTCGGCCGGCGCGAAGTCGTGGAGGCCTTTGACCTCGCCGTCCAGCGTATGGGTGGCGAGAATGCTCAACATGCCAGGCACTTCGAGCGACCAGTCGTTGCGCTGTTCCTTCTGGTTCGGCCACGCCAGCAGCGACCATGAAGCGGCGGTGCCCGGCTTGTTGGTGGTCCAGTGTCCTTCGATTGCGGCGCCCTTGGCCGGCTGTGTCGCAAACACGCTGCCGCCGCTCGAATCGCCTAGCCAGATCTGGATCGGCGCCACGAACACGAGCACCAGCAAAGCGATCTTGAACGAGCGTACAAAGAACTCCGGGTTGCGCCGCTTGAACAGATTCCAGGCAGAAATGCCGGCGATCACGAACATGCCTGTTTCGATCGCGGCGACCCACATGTGCGTCACGCCCCAGACCATATCCGGATTGAAGATCGCGGCGGCATAGTCGGTCACGATGATCTTGCCGTTCTCGACCGTCACGCCCGCCGGTGTCTGCATCCACGAATTGGCGACCATGATCCAGAATGCGGAGATGCTGGAGCCGAGCGCGACCATTGAGGTTGCGAACAGATGCACGCCGCGCGGCACACGTCCCCAGCCGAGTAGCATTACGCCGATGAAACCTGCCTCGAGCATGAAGGCCATCGCGCCTTCAAAGCCGAGAATGTTGCCGAAGAACTGTCCGCTGTAACGCGAGAAGCCTGCCCAGTTGGTGCCGAACTGAAATTCCATCGGGATACCGCTGACCACGCCCACCGCGAAGTTCAGTACCAGCAGCTTGCTCCAGAAGCGCGCATGCCGGTAATAGCCAACGTTGCCGGTGCGCAGCCACAAGACTTCGATCAGCACTAGGAATGCCGAGAGGCTGATGGTTAGAATCGGCCACAGGATGTGAAAAATAGCCGTCATCGCGAACTGCGCGCGTGACAGATCGAGTACGTCACTGAGATGCATGATGAGCTCCCGTGGCGCCGATGATGGCGGCCTGGTGAGTGGAGTCGGGGCCGACCGCCGCGGCGCGCGCGATTTTCACCGGTACGGATTTGTAAGAAGGGGTGCGGCTTTTTGGATCGAACGCGTAGAGCGGTACGAGCGGATTAGCTTCCGGGTAATAGGCGCCGCAGCACCCGTCGGGAAGCGAGTATTCGACTACCTTGAAACTGCGGATCACACGCTCGATCCCGTCGGTCGACACTGCGAACACATCGACCCGCTCGCCCGGATGCAAACCGCGTTTGTGCAACTCGCGCGGGTTCAGGAAGATGACGTCACGCTGACCAAACACGCCACGATAGCGGTCCGAATGCGAGTAAAGGGTCGTGTTGTACTGGTCGTGGCTGCGCATGGTGGTGAGCCACAGCGCGTCGTGATCGCTTTGAACCGGGTCTTCGTCGAGTCCTTTGAAGACGAGGAAATTTGCGCGGCCAGTCGGCGTGGCCCAGACGCGTTCGCGCGCGCTCGAGGCAAGATGAAAGCCACCCGGCACGCGAATGCGCTCGTTGTACGCCTGAAAGATCGGATAGACGATTTCGATCTTGTCGCGGATGCGATCATAGCTCGCAACGAGATGTTCCCAGTCGACGTGAGAGTGGGGTCCCAGCGTCGCGCGCGCAATGCCGGCAATGATCGCCGGTTCGCTCTTCAAATGCGGCGAGGCAGGTTCGTTGCGGCCGCCGGAGGCGTGCACCATCGACATCGAATCCTCGACCGTAATCGATTGCGGACCGTCGGCCTGAATGTCGATCTCGGTGCGGCCGAGGCACGGCAGAATCAACGCGTCCTTGCCGTGCACCAGGTGGCTGCGATTCAGTTTGGTGGCAATGTGTACGGTCAGGTCGAGCTTGCGAATCGCTGCCTGCACGCGAATCCAGTCCGGCACGGCGGCCGCGAAATTACCGCCGAGCGCCATAAATACT
The DNA here is from genome assembly GCF_046028095.1 of Paraburkholderia phytofirmans. Taxonomy (GTDB): domain Bacteria; phylum Pseudomonadota; class Gammaproteobacteria; order Burkholderiales; family Burkholderiaceae; genus Paraburkholderia; species Paraburkholderia phytofirmans_A. The sequence goes on along the minus strand of NZ_JAQQDJ010000021.1, from coordinate 52,132 downwards.
TTAGCTTCGCCACGCATCATCGATTCGATCGTGGCGATAACGTCATTCCCGTGCGCCGCGGGCGGCCGGAAGCCGAAAGCTCGTTCGATCCCGTCGATCAAGGCCGGCGAGGGTTTCTCCGTGATGCCGACAGTGCGGTTGCCCTGCACGTTCGAATGTCCGCGCACCGGGCACACGCCTGCCCCTGGGCGGCCGATATTGCCGCGCAGCAGCGCCAGATTGGCAACTTGCTGAACATTCTCGGTGCCGCGATGATGCTGCGTGAGTCCCATGCCGTACACGAGGATTACATTCCTGGCCTTCATGTAGATGTCCGCGGCGTTCTGAATATCGGCACGCGACAGGCCGCTTTGCTGCAGGATTGCGTCCCAGCTGGTCGCGCGCAGGTCTGCGAGCAGATCGTCGATGCCGTGCGTGTGGCCCTCGATGAACTCGATATCCAGCACACGCGGTGCGTCGGCGACGACTGCCACATCGTCGGCTTCAATGACAGCTTTCATCAAGCCCTTGAGCACGGCGACGTCGCCGCCCACCCGCACCTGATACAGAAACGAGCTGATCTGCGTGAAGCCGAGCGTGGCCATTTCCACCGGATTCTGTGGCGAGGCAAAGCGCTCCAGCGCCCGTTCGCGAAACGGATTGAACGACACGATCTTCGCGCCGCGCCGCGAGGCGCTGTGGAGATCGCTCATCATGCGCGGGCTGTTGGTGCCGGGATTCTGACCGAAGATGAAAATCGCGTCGGCCTCCTCGAAGTCATCGAGCAGTACGGTGCCTTTGCCGACGCCGATCGACTCGGGCAGGCCGACGCTGGTCGCCTCGTGACACATGTTCGAGCAGTCGGGAAAGTTGTTCGTGCCAAACTCGCGTACGAATATCTGGTAGAGAAACGCGGCTTCGTTCGACGCCCGTCCCGAGGTATAGAAGTCCGCCTGATCGGGACTGTCGAGACCGTTCAGGTGCTTCGAGATCAGCGCGAAGGCGTCTTCCCATTCGATCGCCCGATAGCGGTCGGAGGCTTCGTCGTAGACCATCGGATGGGTCAGACGGCCGGCCATTTCGAGGTCGTAGTCGTCCCAGGCCGTCAACTCTGAGACGCTATGAGCGTCGAAAAACTCTGGCGTGCAACGATAGGCGGTGGCTTCCCACGCCACGGCCTTGGCGCCGTTCTCACAGAACTCGAACGACGACGTGTGCTTTGCATCCGGCCAGGCACAACCCGGACAGTCGAAACCTTCCGGCTGGTTCATGCGCAGAAGCGTTTTGGCGCCGGAGACGGCTACGCCCTGCAGCGCGAGCGCCTCGCCGGTCGCCTTCAGCGCACCCCAGCCGCCGGCGGGCTCGCTGTAGACGCGGATGGTCTTTCGTTTGGCCATAGCCGTTTTCCTGATGTTTCGTTGAGGAACATGAGGAGGAAGCATGGGGCGGCGTCCGGCAAGGCTCTTGTTCAAATGCCCGTCCGTTTCAGATTCGCACGCCGGATGTGACGTGCTTCGTTGACATGTCGACGGCACATCGACGGCCATAGCGAAGACCGTCGCCCGCGCCGTGCGTTTTCGAAACCTCGCAGGCGATCTGAAAAGATCGGTGGTTTAGGCCGACCAATAATGATTTCACTCGGCGAGATCGCGTGAAGTTGGCGCGGCGCCGCCCCGTTCCGCTCCTCGCGATCCATAGCGCGCCGACACCTGAGACTCATCGGAGTACCACCATGCGATACCTGGACGATTCACACCGCGACTTGAATGGTAGCGATCTCGGGTTTCTGCCGGCTACCGAGCGTGTCGACGCAACCGACTGCCGTACCCACCCCCTCGCGGCAGCCGAACCCGCCGACACGCCTGCTTTGGGACGGTGGACGCGCCGCGTCGTCATCGCGACCGCGATCTGGTCAGTCTTCGAGTTGCCGTTTGAAACGTGGGTCAGCCTGTCCACGCGCGATGCGGTGGCGTGCGTTACCGCCAAGCTGCTGTGGGTCGCGCTGGTGGGCTTCGTGCTCGCGGGCAGCCGCGTGGCGCGCATCGCTTACGCGTTTCTGTGCACGATCGGTCTGATGGCGGTGGCGTTCGGGTTGCCTGCCGAATATCGGGTGTTTCCGCTCGGGTTCGTGCTGTCTTCAGTGGAATGTGTATTAAAAGCGACGGCCTTCGTTTGCATCGTGTCGGCAGGCGTCTACCCCGACGAGGAGTGATTGGCGAGGCGCCGCTGCGGTGCTACTGGTCGTTCCTTTTGACGAGCGGCTTAGGCCGCTCGTGCCCGCTCCAATGCCATCAGCGCGCGAGTCATCGCATACGCGCTGTGAATCGCGGCTTCGAACGCGCGTTCGTCAGCACGCCGTTTTCCGTCGACTTCGACTACCCAGCGTATCCCGTCGTACTCGCAGACGAGACGCCGAGCATCCATCAAATCCGCATACCAGCGCCAGATCTTTGGGTCCGCGATGGTGGCCGTCGGTGCGGCCCGTGTCAACACTGCCCGTCTCTGCGATTCGTTGATCATGGAATGCCTCCGATGATTGGCCTGTTGGCGGTTGAAGTTGAGAGACGGAGTCACGTCCAGTTCCTCCAGTCGTCGATCTCCCTGTAGTAGCCGTGCGCGTCACTTTCTCGGCGCGGCATGCCTGGCCTGACGAAGCCGATCTGTGCTTGCCCTGGCCGGTTGCGCGCAGAGGTGCCGGGGTTTTGATCCGGTTGCGCTGTCGGCTGAGGCTGGGGTTGGAGGTGAGTTTCAGGCTGCGACCGCGGCAACGCTGCGACCTCATCGCCTGCCTCGATCGCGAACTGTTCGAGCGGCAACAGGGCGTCGCTGTCCGCATGGTCGAGCACCTGCACGAAGCCCAGCGTGGGCGGTGGTCGCGACGCGCCCCATGCCGCGATTGCGAGGCAGACGGCGGCGGCCACGTAGCCGCAGGCGGGTCGAAGCCAGACTGCTTTTTCGGCGCGCATGATGGGTTCTCCTGGCGCCGACCGCAAGGGGCTGCGCAACTGAATCGTTAAGTGACGGTTGTCGAGGCCCAGTATCGTGTTCAGCCCGAGCCCGATCTTTCACTGCAGCACGGTGACTTGTCGATTCGCACGCAGGAAGCAGCCTAGGCCAAAAAAACCGCGGCGTGGGGCGCAAACGCCGGCCGGGCGGGCGTTTCCGCCCGGCGCATGAGCGCGTTATACCTTGGTGTGATGCCGCGATGGCGGCTGACCGCGGCGAAGGCCGCACTGGCGTGGGTTTGACCCGCTTGGGCCGCCAGCGGAACGCCGCTCGGGTGACGATCGTATCCCTATGGATAATGGTTTCGGATGATTTTCCCAACTAGTATGGCTTCAACGACGCAAACCCCGCACCCTCCGCGTCGATGCAATAGATCAAGTCTCACGACATGGCCGTCCCGCTAATTAACCAGGCGCGAGTGCAGCATGATAAAGATCGGTCGAGTAACGGTGTCGCTGGAAATGCGCGAGGTGTATGTGGAGGACCGGCTGCTTCAGGTCGGCTCCCGCGCCTTCGATATCCTGGAGCTGCTGATCCGCGCAGAGGGACAAACGGTGACGAAAGAGGACATTTTTCGACATGTGTGGCCGAAGTCGGTGGTGGGGGAAAACAATATCCACGTGCAACTGTCGGCGGTCAGGAAGATCTTCGGTGCCGACAACCATGCGATTCGCACGATTTCCGGTCGCGGCTACCGGTTGACAATTCCAGTCGAGGCGAATGATCCAGCTGACTTGCCCGCAACCGTTCCGGCTTGTGAAGCAACGGGCGCGGCAAGCCAGAGCGGCTTACCGGTCTGCCATGCGCCACTGATCGGGCGTGATGAAGCCATGGCTGAAATCACCCGTGCATTGAAAGGAACGCCGATCGTCACGCTGCTCGGCCCGGGCGGCATCGGCAAGACGCAACTCGGCATTGCGGTGGCGCGCTCGATCGCGGCTACGTCGGGCATGGACGTGTGCTTTATCACACTGGCCTCGGTGGACAACGCGCAAAGTGTGATCGGCACGGTCGCCGCAGCGCTGGGCGTAGGCCGCGCAGATGGTGACGTCCCGCTTCAATCGCTGGTCGCCGCGATCCGGGGCCGCAAGCTGCTGGTGCTGCTGGACAATTGCGAGCATGTGATCGAGTCGGCGGCAATCATTTGCGAAATGCTCGTCCAGGCGAGCGCGGATCTCCGCATTCTGGCGACGAGCCGTGAGCCGCTGCGCACGCGTGACGAAAAGTTTTACTGGGTCGCGCCGCTCGAGACGCCCAACGTCCACGCGAGCGCAAAGGAGATTCTCGCCTGCAGTTCGGTCAGGATGTTCCTCGCACAGATGAACGCGCTCAACACGGTGGTCGAGCACGACCGCAGCAGTCTCGAGATGCTCGCGACGATCTGCCGCCGACTCGACGGCATACCGCTGGCCCTCGAATTGGCGGCGGCGCGCACGGCCGTCTTCGGTATTCGCAAGCTGGTGTCCGAACTCGACGACCGCTTCCAGTTCCTGACGGGCGGCCGCCGGACTGCGCCGGCGCGGCAGCAGACCTTGGAGGCCGCGCTAGACTGGAGCTATCAGCTTCTTAGCGTGACGGAGCGCTTGGTGCTGCAGCGGCTCGGCGTTTTCGCGGCGCGATTTTCATTGGAGGCCGCGTGTAACGTCGCCGCCTGCGGACGGCTGTCGCGTCACGAAGTGACGGAAGCGATCGTAGGCCTCGCCTCGAAGTGTTTCCTCATGACGACCTTCGACAGCAAAACCAAGGAATATTTTTTGCTGGAAACAACGCGCGAATATGCGTTACGAAAGCTGCACGAATCGGAGGAGGCGGACGAAGTGCTGACAAGAAAATCGACCTATTTGGCGCCTGTTTATGAGCAGCCGTACGGACGGGTTTTCGGTGTGGCGGCGCTTGGCGGCAAGCCGTCGATGGAGCCCGTCGCGGCGCGATGAGAGTGGGTTTGAACGCAGTCTGGAAGGGCACTTCCGGCGTTGGACTTATGTACCATGACGGCAATCGAAACCCAATTTTTAATGGAATCTGGGATGCCTGTTCCTTCGGAACTCGAACCGATAGTGTATGTGATTGACGACGAAGAAATGGTGCGCGATGCGCTTGTGCGCCTGTTGCGTTCGGCGGGCATCAACGCGCGAGCGTTTGCGTCGGCCACCGAGGTGTTGTCCCAAGAATGGCCGAGCGTGCCGATGTCCGTCCTGCTGGATATGAACCTGAAATCTACCAGTGGGTTCGACGTGCAAAGCCAGCTTGTGCACAAGGGCGTGCAGGTACCCATTATATTTCTGACCGGCTATGGATCGATTCCGATGTCGGTACGGGCGATCAAGGCGGGTGCGCATGAGTTTCTCACCAAGCCGTTCGACGACGAGGAACTGCTCGGGGCAGTCAGACGGGCACTGGCTCAGGACGAGGCCAACCTCGCCGAGCGCGTGTTCAACGCGGACGTGCTGCAGCGAGCCGCATCGCTCACCCCGCGTGAAATGGAGGTGTTTGAACTTGCGGTGGAAGGCAGGATGATCAAGCAGATGGCGTACGAACTCGGCACGCAGGAGGTGACGGTGAAGGTTCACAAAGGGCGAGTGATGAGCAAGATGCAGGCAAAGACGCTCATCGATCTCGCCAGGATGTGGGAAGTGATACGCCGGACGCGATGAGCATCCTGACGCAGTAAATATCGCGCCGGATATTTTTCTCTGTTACTAAGGCGGCGCAATTGGAGTATTGGCAGCTATGAGTTTTGTTTGCATCGTCGACGATGACGCGTCCGTACGTAGTGGCGTCGGAAATCTGCTTAAGTCCGTGGGTTATACGACTGTGACGTTTTCATCGGGTGAGGACTTCCTCGCTTCCCCGATGGTTGACGATGCGCTGTGCGTTTTGCTCGACATGCGAATGCAAGGCATGCAGGGCCTTGAAGTACAACGTCAACTGAACGCGGAACATAGAAATATCCCAGTGGTTTTCATGTCGGCGCATGGCGACGACGACACAATAGACCGGGCCATGCAGCACGGTGCGGTCAGTTTTCTGCGCAAGCCCTTTGCAGAAGAGATGCTGCTCGATTCGATCGAACTTGCTATCGGACGCAAGACCGCGGCGAACTGAGAGACACCTGGCAGCTGATAGTGGATTTCACGGCCGCTTTGTCGCTGCGCGAATGCCTCCTTCGGGGCGGCTATGGTGCCCTGCGCGATGTGCGCTGGAAGTTCACTCGTGCGGGGCATCGGGCAGTGATCGGCCAAGAGCAGCCAGTCGGGGATAACGCCCTGAAGCGGCCGTTCGGCGGCGATCTTGACCTGAAGCGGTCGCTCATCCCCACCAGGCGGAATTTCATCGAATCGATATTCCAGCGGTACTGCTACTGTCGATTTGCGTCGCGCCGATACGCTATGAACGCGTCCTGGGGACGCGTGTACTGATTGCTCTTGTTCGGCGCACTCGCGTGAGTCATTCTTTTTGCGTCAGCCGCACGAAGATGTCGGCGAGGTCGCGAATCTTCCGCTGAGCCGCGCGTTGAGATGGATATATCAGAAAGTACGACGCACCGTTTTGCACCACCTCGCGAAACGGCATCATCAGGGAACCCGCATCGAGTCTTTCTTGCGCCATGCGTGGATCGCCGATCGCAACGCCATGACCTTCCGCCGCAGCAGTGAGCGTCAACTCGAGGGTATCGAATACAAGCCCGCGGCGAGCATCGATTTGTGTTGTCCCGACACCATCGAGCCAACAGCGCCACTCTGCATAGCCAGATCCAGGGTGTAGCAGGGTGGCATGCGCAAGGTCGGCCACCGAGTTGAGCGACGCGGCCAATGTAGGCGTGCACATCGGCGTGAGCGTCTCGGCAAACAGCGGTACCGCTTCAACGCCCATCCACGGTCCGGTGCCACGCACGACAATGGCGTCGACATCCGACGCAGTGAAATCCGGCACGTCGTCCGCGGACGTCGAGATGCGCAGTTCAGTGCCGCCCAGCGCATCGTTGATGTCTGCCAGCCGTGGCAGCAACCAGCGGATCGCAAACGTGGACGGTAACCGCACCGTGATCACCGACACCGCGTCACGCTGAATATCAGCATGCTGAACGAGTTGCGTGAGCACATGGACGGCTACCGTAAGCAGGGTGTCACCTTCGGCTGTCAATGCTAGGCCCGAAGTGTGGCGCACGAAAAGCGCGCACTGATAATGCGCTTCCAGTTGCTGGATCTGCCGACTGACCGCTCCCTGCGTGCGGCATAGATGCTCTGCGGCCTTGCTGACACTACCGAGATATGCCGCAGCGACGAACGCCTGAAACCCGGCTAGCGACGGCAGCGGGCGCGTCAGATCGGCCAGGGGGTATGTTCCGGTCGCATACCCGGCTTGCAGATTTTTCGATTGTTTGGTCATCGGTGCGTCGCTATCGTGTTTCAACCGGGGTGCATGCTCGTTCGACCGGGCGGTATCTTTAACGAATTATGGGAGGTTACTGTGGTGTCGTCGCCGGAATTACTCTTTACGCAGCAGGTTCGCACCTACCTCCAAGAGCTGGAGCGCGGTGACGTCGCCGCGGTATGCGCACTGTTTGCACCGGATGCCCGGATTTTCTCGCCGTTTCTTGGCTGGATGCAAGCTGAACCGTTCTTTGCCAAAGTCAGCGAAGCGTCGGGAGAGAGCACGATTACGCCCATCGACATCTGCGTGAGCACAACGGGCGCTCGACGTGCGACGGGCTACTTCATCTACGATTGGGTGCTGAAAGACGGTTCCGCAGTGCGCTTCGAGTGCGTCGATGTGTTCGAGTTCGACGCCAACGGGCTGGTCGAGCGCATGATTATTGTGTACGACACTTATCCTATCCGTAGCACTGTCGGCGATAAATACGCGTAGTGGGCGGCATATGCTCGCGCTGCATGTGCCTGAAACACACTCACAGCCGTTCGCAGGATTGCTCACGACGGATTTAGGTTGCACAACCAACCGGTTCGGCTAATCCGTCGAAGTTCGCGAACGTCTGCTCTGGTTTCACTGAATGGCTTAATTGGGTCGCCCTGAGCCGGCCGCTGTCGGGCTCTGTGCGGCCGAGGGTGTGTGGAAACGCGATTTTCGCGGCTGAGGGCGATGTTGGCGGACGGGTCAGTCCAGTTAGATGGCCGAGTTGGCGCTATTCGAGCATTGCGAGCGCAGGAAGCCCTTCAGGGCCTCAGCTTCCAGCCATCCTCATTGCCTTTATTGTCCTCGCAACCCCCAGTATATTCATGACTCGCTTGAGGTTGTATGCCAGTACCTGAAGGCTCATTTCGGTGCTCACCCGCCCGAGCGTCCGGGTTAGGAAGTGTGTGGCACCCATCCAATGCTTCAGCGTGCCGAAGACGTGTTCAACTGTGCTTCTTCGGATGGTCATTGCATCGGGCATACGATCGAGTCGACGCTGCATGGCTTCCAGTACATGTTCGTGTTCCCATCGTCGGATGCGGCGATAGTCGCTGGGTGAACATCGCTCCTTGAGGTGGCATCGCGGGCATGCGCTGGGCCAGTACACGTTCAGATTCATGCCATTCTCGACCGTCTTGAATCGAAGAATTGCACGCTCGCCGGCGGGGCATCGATACTCATCGGTCCTGGTAACGTAGATGAAGTCGCGTTTGGTAAAGAGCCCTTTCTTCCTTGACGCCGAGGTGAGTGGTTTCGGGACATACGTGGTGATCCCGGCCAGTTCACAGGCTCGGATGTCCGGACCACTGAAGAAGCCGCGGTCGGCCAGCACTTTCAGCTTTGGCCTGCCCATCGCGTTCTTTGCCGACAGAGCCATCTTGCTGAGTTGACCATGATCGCCTCCGATATTCGTCACCTCGTGTTCGACAATAAGATGATGCTTCGTATCCACGGCTGTCTGGACGTTGTAGCCAACCGTTCCGGTTCTCTTGCCACCGCTGGTCATGGAACGGGAATCCGGGTCGGTCAGCGACAGTTGTCCGTCCGGCTCATTCTTCAACTGATGTTTGATCTGCTCGAGTTCACGCATCCGCTGGCGCAGGAGAGCGATCTTCTCGTACAGGCGCACGGTCTTGACATCGAAACCTGTCGGACTGATCCGGTCTGCAGTTTCAATCATGTCGAGGTATCGCTGGACGCTTTCCTCGATCTGCTGCTGGCGTTTGTCGATCTTGCCCGCTGTGTAGTTCCTGTCGCGGCAGTTCACAGCTTTGAACTTGCTGCCGTCGATGGCGACCATGTCGCTGGATAGCAGCTTCAATCCTCGACACAGTTCGACGAAGCGACGACATACGTTGCGAATGGCCAACCCGTTGTCGCGGCGGAAGTCGGCGATCGTCTTGAAGTCTGGCGCCAGACGTCCTGTCAGCCACATCAACTCGACGTTGCGTTGGCATTCGTGCTCAAGACGTCGGCTGGAGGGTACGCGGTTCAGATACCCGTAGATATAGATCTTGAGCATCACGCCGGGGTGGTAGGACGGGCGACCCGTGAGCGCCGGCGTGGTACCGTTGAAACCGAGTCCCGCAAGGTCCAGTTCGTCGACGAAGGCATCTATGACCCTGACTGGATTATCCTGTCCAATGTAGTCATCGATGCATTCGGGTAGGAGTGCGACCTGCTTGCGGTCATCGCCTTCAACGAATCGCTTCATGAGTCACCCGGTCTGAATGCGTTGATTCAGTTTAGGCGATCAATGCGTTTTCACACACCCTCGGCCATCAGCGGCCGGTCGAGGTCGTCGTCCAGTTTGGCTAGCCGAGGTCTCGTGCGCCCTCGCTCAATGGCTGTTCTTCGGCGAGCAAATTTCCGCCGGCACTGCCTCAAGGCGGCCAATTCCGGTCAGTCGACGGCGCCACCCGAATCGTTAACAATCTTGCGGTTAATGCCGTCGGATTCGGAAAAGACGGCCCTCTTGGTTGGCTGCAGCTCTATGGCACACGCGATCAAATGAAATTGACCGTAGAACATCTTATCCGGGAGTTGTCCGCCCATGGCGTTTCGCTGCCCACCGGCGATGTTCGAATCGGTAGTTTTGGCGATTCGGAGGAGCAGTCAGCTTCCCTCATTGCTCTTATTGTGGCCGGTACCAAGCGCGGAACCTGCAGTCTTCTGTGGTCGTGGCACTACGAGAGCGCGGTAATTCCAAAGGTCGGAGACATCGAGATCGTACTTGATTGGTATGAGCGTCCAGTCCTAGTTCTACGAACCATCAATCTGGAGATCGTGCCCTTCGATCGCATAACCGCGAGTTTCGCGGCGAGTGAAGGCGAAGGAGATCTCTCGCTACGATATTGGCAAGCGGAACACTGGCGCTTCTTTACCGAAGAGTGCCGCCGTATCGGCCGGGTTGCCGATCAATCGATGCCCTTGGTATGTGAGAGCTTCGAGGTGCTTCACATATTAGCTCCACGAGACTGACGTTCTCAAACGTAAGGCAGGCGCCGGCCGTTTCCGGACCTTGATTCGGCGCAGCCAGATCGGCGACAATCCTAGGCCCCGCATACGCTTATCAGATGGATTCTTATGAGTGTCGTTCAGATACACCGCGTGATCCGCACCGACGCCGCCGAGTTGATCGCCGCGAACATAGCGAGTCGGGACTACCACCTACCGTGGGTCACGTCCTTTAACGATCAAGCCGGATTTGATAACTGGTTCGCACGCGGCCTCACCGGACCGAACGTCGGGCTCATTGCGCGCGAAAAAGCATCGAATCAAGTTGTCGGCGTTATAAACATTAACGAGATCGTCGTAGGCGCTTTTCAGAGCGCATATCTGGGGTACTACGGGATGTTGAACTTCGCCCGGACCGGGTTGATGACGGAGGCTCTTCGGGCGGCTGTCGGCTATGCGTTCGGCGAACTTGGATTGCATCGGCTGGAGGCGAACATTCAACCTGGTAATGCGGCGTCGATCGCACTTGTGCGTCGGTTGGGTTTCACCCAGGAAGGCTTTTCACCACGCTACCTCCGCATAAATGGCGAATGGATGGATCATGAGAGATGGGCGTTGCTGGCCGACATGTGAGTGTCCGCTCTGCATCGAGCTGAACTGTACAGGGTCGCGCTCTGTCGAGAGTGACCGAGGAGATTCCGCACGTTCATGCTGACTGCATTAGACAGTGTGCGGCCACGAACGGTCATTTGACGATCGCCCTCAGATTGCTGACAATCCGGCGCCTTTCGCCGATCGACGACTTGTCAATCCATCCGGTTTTTCGCTAGACAGCGCCACGAGAGTGCCAATGACCATCTCTAGGATTCTCGAACTTTACGCTCGGAGCGGACGGTCGCTTGAAGATATGGGCCTAAAGGAAGCCGCGTTAGATCTCTCTGAAGCAGGGCAAGCGTTGGACCTGTTTGCAGGCCAAAAATGGCTGGTCCTTGGCGGGGACGTTTACCGCGCATCGTCAGACGGACGAAGTCTTGAGCCCACGTACGACAATTGGTTTTACGAGGGAAGCAACGCCGACGAGGGAATCTCTGCAGCCCGGGATTTCTTGCATTCCTTGCGAGAGCGTTCGTTATTCGTTGTGTTTGTCGTTACTGGCCGAACTCCACCCCGGTGAATCACCGCCTCCTCGAAGCGAGCGGGTGCTCATGGCGACTTAACAGTCCTAGGTGCCGGCCCGCTACGCGAATGTTATAAGGCGACGGTCGGCCAATACAGGACCTTCGCCGACGCCAGAAAGATTTCGGATGCCACCTCTCCTCATGGCGAGTCGTCATCAGCGGCTGCGAAATCTGTATCCGAACGGACCGACGAAGCGCAGGTCAGAGAGCCTGAAAGCATCCCCGCAGCGCCTGACGAAGGCAACCCAAGCCGCTCACCAACAACCGCCATGAGCGGCTTTTTTGCGCGTTTCGTCAAGCGGAAATGACACTGCTTCCCATACTTGGCAAGCGCACGGTTCCTTCTCCACCAAGCATAGCAAATTGCTGTATGACTATGCGCCGAGCATAATCATCTAACTTTTTTAGATGCCACTTGATTTTGTTATTTTTTTGTCTGAATAATTACCTACCAGCGCAGTTTGCGTCGCGCAGCAGTCCAACGTTTTAACAGCCTGATTCTGCGATCGCTGCCTCATGGCAGCGGCGGCCCTGTGTTATTTGTGAATCCATAAGGGATGCTAAAGAACCATCCGAATGCAATATGCGCAGCCCGCAGGCGCGTTCACGTATCCGTCAATCCCGGCGGAAGTCCCAGAACGGGACGCTTAACTTGGAGTTTGATAATGCAAACGCAACAATCGACAGTCGAGCAGCAACAAGTTCAAACTGTGGAAACCGTCGTCCAGAACGTCGCTCCTGACTTCGAGGTAATCGAGGTCGAAGGCTGTCTCAGCAGTTCCAACGCCTAAGGCGCTCAGGGCGGGCCAGGCCAGCCCGCCCTGCATTTCATTTCAGAAAAATCGTCCACGCGAATCTATACTGAAAAGGCATTTAGCCAATCATGCGCCCGATCCTCAGTCTCGATTTTCCGATATTTGTTAAATGGTATATAACGAGTCGCTGCAACTTGCGGTGCAGCCACTGTTATCTTGAAGACTATACGCAGACGGCGGAAAAATCGATGGTTATGCCGATCATCGATTACCTGGGGAAAAACGGCGTACAAGGCGTCGTACTTATTGGCGGCGAACCGCTGACGCGGCCCGATCTCGAAGAAATAGTTCAAGGACTGACCGTCAACGGAATCAGCGTAAAAATCGCAACCAATGCGCTTCTCGCGACGCCCGAACGTTGCGCGTCACTAGTCAACAGCGGCGCACGAAAATTCCAGGTCAGCGTCGAAGGAGCATCGGCGGCTGATAACGATCCTATCCGAGGTCATGGCACCTTCGAGCAGATCATACGCGGTGCCGGAAATCTGCAGGACGCAGGCGGCCACGTTTCGCTAGCCGTCACCGTCACGCGGCAAAATCATCATCGCATTCCCGATGTCTTTCAAATGATGAAAAAGGAGGGACTGACGCGAGTAAAGTTTAATGCGTTCATTCCGATTGGAACGGGTGCTTTGTTGAACAAACATCATGCACTGACGCCGGAAATTTGCCGTGAAGTAAGCGACGTAATCTCATTCGAAATAGCAAAAGACCCGGATATTGATGTTGAAGCTGGCGCGTTTTATCAGAGGGTCACGCTTTCCAGGCTCGAAAAAAAGGAAGGTCCGACTCTTGGGTGTGGAGCAGGAACGTCGTCGCTAATCATCAATAGCGATTTCACGCTTTCTGCATGCGACATGCTGGTCGAAAATGACAGGACATCGGAGCCCATTACGGCACCGCAAGACATCGGTAAATTCTGGACAGGTAACCGTCTTTTCAAAAAATGGCGCGGAAAGGCGGATGCGGATAACGCGGCTGAATGCGCAAGCTTTTCGCAAGTCCATCAGCACGGTTGCCATGTCGCCTATAACACTTACGGAAAAAACATTTTCAACGATGAGCGATGATAAAAACCTGATCAGATGGAAATGGCTCTGCTACATGCAATCGCTTTTCGCCTTAGAGACATTCATTGCACCTGTGTTGGTAATTTTTTACACGCAGTATGCGGGATTTTCTTTCTCGCAGTATGCAATCCTAATGTCCTACATTTTCCTTTTCTCGTGGGCGTTCCAGATTCCGACCGGTGCTATCGCCGACAAGTATGGGCGAAAACGAGCGTTGATTTTCGGAAATATCCTCTACGTGACCGCAATGCTTTCGCTCGTCGTATTTGGTAGTCGCACTCCTATTGTCGTGACATCCGCGCTCTTTTCATTCGGAAGCTGTCTTTCAACCGGAGCATTCCAGGCAATGATGTACTCTGCATATGCCAAAGAGGACCGTGTAGAAGATTTCAATTCGGTGAACGCACGCGGAAACAGTTTGGCCCTCCTGGGCGGTGCTGGCGGCGCTGCTTTCGGCGGCATCCTTGCTGGCGTATCCCTTGCATTACCAATGATCGTCGATATTGCGGTGCTTTCTTTAACTACCGTGCTTCTGACTATCTTTGTAAAGCAACCGCAGAATGCACAGAATTCCCGTCAGGTTTCCGTGCAAACAATCGCCGTCGATGCAATCCGCGCTGCGTTCGCCTCGAAGAAGCTGTTCTCATCAATCCTCGTTTCAGCCGTCGCGTTTGCCTGCGTGCGCACCGGATTTAACGTGTACCAGCCGTTGCTTACAAATTCGGGGGTTCACGTTTCGCAACTAGGAATAATCTTCGCGGGTTTTTCATTATTCTCGGCCGGTGTCGCGTATGCATACAGCAAGGTTCCACGAGAATTACTGGATGGCCCGCTCATGTTGATCCTGATCGCATTGGCTTTTATTCTGTCGTCCATATTCTTAGCAAAAACGTCCACAACGCTAGCGATCATTTGCGCGATCTGCTGCCATCAGTTCGCGCGTGCCATATATCCTTCGCTTTCTGCGTACATGATCAATATCAACATTTCAGACGACAGCACCTCTCGAACCACGATACTTTCATTAGCCGCACTTCTTCGGTCGCTTCTGGCGGCGGTTTTTTCGGGCGGAATGGCGCTTGCAGCAGAAAGTTTTTCAGATCGGATTATGTTCAATGTCATTAGCCTCGTTTCGGCGGCGTTAGTTCTGACGTTCGGATTCTGGAGTGTTTATGCAACTCAGTCAACAAAGTCATGCCCGACTTCCTCCCGCAGTTAATCTGTACATCACTTATCATTGTCGCTCGAAATGCGCACATTGTTTTCTCGTGCAAAGCGATAAAATCAACAAATATGAGCTCACCAAGGAGACGCTGTTTTCAATCATTGACCAACTGGCCGAACAGAACGTCTTTCTGCTAATCATATCTGGCGGCGAACCTTTATTGCACCCCGATTTCTTTGAAGTCGTCCGCTATGCTGACAGCCGAAATATCCTCCCTCTCATTGCAATTACGGGAACAAAGGTCACTGACGGCGATATTTCTAAGTATGTAGTCGCAGGGATCCCAACTGTCCAATTAAGCCTTGACGGCGCTACCCGGCAGTTGAACGACAGAATCCGCGGGCAAGGAAGTTTTTCTGATGTGATTTCCACGGCTCGGCGTTTTATAACGGCCGGCGTCAACGTCAACTTCGCGATTTGTCTGCATCAGGGGAATTTTGACGAATTAGAACAGTTTTTTGAGTTGTGTCTGGAGTTGAATGTTTTCCGGGTCAAGCTCGCTTTTTATAAGCATTTTGTTTCTGATCCGCACGTGCGCGAACTCAATAGCGTGCAGATCAGCGCAGCGCTTAATCTGGCACGACGGTTCATGCGGGCGAATGGATTATCGCGTGAATGGATAGCGTGTCCCACGATTAATGTGTGGACGGGCGAAAGGATATTACAGCGTTCAGGTCTTCCACCACTTACAATCGGCGCCGATGGTTTTCTGACTTCTGGCGACGGCGGTCCAGAGATTGGAGCATTGAGCACAGTTCCACTTGCCGTGCAATATGGGGATTATGTCGAAGCGAAGTTACGAGGGTTCTTTGATGCTACGTGGCAAGCGGCATGCGACGAATACCACGTCACGGAAGCCATTGAAGAGGATGCACTGGATGCCAACGCACTCATTTTTAAGGTCGATGACAGGTACGTGGTCTATGTTAAAAAGGCTCTTCCCCGTTCCGTAAAGTTCTTCTCGTTGTTGCACGAGATAGGGCATATCGCGACAAGGACTTTGCAGATTTCTCCGCGACCGAATCAGCAGGACGAGGCAGAACTCGCCGCGAACATTTGGGCCTTAAATCGGATTAAAAATAACCTCAGTCCGGAGGCGTTTCCAATCTATGTGCAGGCAGCAAAAAAATCAGAGACGCTTCTATACAGGGAAATCTCTCAGAATTTGGAAAACGATCTTATAGGATATTACTGATGGATAACTATTGCCTCAATTCATCGTTAATTGCCCGCGAAGGCGAGCGAAGCTTTTTCGATAAAAAGAGCTTTCGCATCTTGCGTTTCAATCATTCCGGGTTCGCGATTTTGCGCCGGAAATTGGGGATACATTTTACGCTTGCTGATTTTTCGCAGGCTTGTGAGCAAGAGGGCATATCGGCTAATGATAGAGACGCTTTCTGGAAAAAGTGCGTCGATCATCGGGTGATTGTAAATTATCCAAGCGAGGCCGCGCCTGGGAACGCCTGAAGCAGGCTGCACGTCTAACGAAGATCGATTCTGGGCCGCGCACGGACAGACGCGCTGTGTGCGGCGCAAGATGAAAAAAACGAACGCATCGGAAGCAAGCCGGATGAAACTGCTCGCCGAGGAAAAGAGCCCTTGCTGTGCCGAGGGCGTAAGCCGGATGTTATTTGAACGTCCGTTATCGAGTGAGCCGAATGTCCCTTGCGGGTCGGGCTGCGTCGGTCCGCTCCCCGAACTCATCGCTCTAAAGCGGTCACGGGAATTCCGCTGCCCCGAAGCGGCCAGTCGGCAGTGCGTACTCCCGACCCGATCCGGTCGGTCGAATTTCTACAAACCGGCCATTCGCCCGACGCAGCAAATCGCAACGCCTACGCCAATCGCAGATCCCACAACACATCGAGTACGTGTTGCGTTGAACGCTCGACGTTGCCGGCACGATGCGCAATGCCGAGCCGACGCCACAACGCCGGGCGTAGCGGACGCATGGCGATGCGCGTGTCGGGTAGCGGGGTAGTGGCCTCGTGGGGCAAAAGCGCTGCGCCGTAACCTGCCGCTACCAGACTCTTGATGGCGTCGTTGTAGTTGAGCTGAATGCGCGGCGCAGGATGTTGCCCTCCGATCGCAAACCACTCCGCAGTCATACGCGAGAGACGCGTGGTCGCGTCATTGAGAATGAGGGGTTGAGCGGCGAGCCATCCAGGCGTGACGCGCGCCGGACACCGCCAGTGCGCTGGCACAAAGGCCATCACGGGGTCACGGCGCCAGGGCTTTATCACGAGTCCAGCCGTCGCAGGCTGAGGTAGTGCGACCAGCCCGACATCCAGCGTCCCGTCCGCCAAGCGGGTTAGCGTCTCTTGCGAAGTCAGTATCGCGATCTGAACGTCGATAGCGGGATGATGCTTGCGCAGCACGTCAAGTGCTTCAGGTAGCAGGTGCGCAATCGCGCCGGTCGATGCTCCAAGCCGAACGCGTCCGCCAAGCCCTTGAACCTGGCGCTGAACCTCGTCTAGCGCCTGTTCCGCGTCGGCCAGCAATCGACGCGCGCGTTCGACCAACAACTCGCCCGTTGCCGACGGCCGAACATGGCCCCGCTTCCGCGACAGGAGCGGAGCCCCGATGCGGTCTTCCAGATCAGCGATGTGGAGGCTAACCGTCGGTGGTGCCAGATTCAACGCGCGAGCCGCGTCGGCAAATGAGCCTTGGTCGGCAATAACGACCAGAGTGCGCAAGCGGTCCAGACTGATCTCTCGCATATAGCCGTCCAGATTCAGAGAAACTGAATGTTTGCGTTGTGAAATTCAACTTTCGCTATTTTAGCGGTGCGCCGAAGATAGCAGCCTGCTTTTACCTGTTATTGGCCAGCCACCGGAGCATTCCACCCATGAGCTCTCCCTTTGTTTTCATCGACGGCGATCAAGGCACCACCGGATTGCAAATTCACGAACGGCTTCGCAACCGGACCGATCTGACAGTGATAACGCTTCCCGCGGCAGAACGGAAGGATTCCACGCGTCGCGCCGAAGCCATCAACGCCTGCGACATCGCCATCCTCTGCCTACCCGATGCCGCTGCGCGCGAGGCGGTGGGCGCCATTGTTAATCCCGCCGTCAGAGTCATCGACGCGAGTTCTGCTCACCGCACACAGTCGGACTGGACATACGGCTTTCCGGAAATGACACCCGGACAGGCTGGGCGCATTGCGAACGCACGCCGGGTCACCAATCCCGGTTGCTATCCGACAGGCGCAGTTGGTTTGCTGCGCCCCCTGCTGCAGGCTGGGTTGATACCGGGCAACTACCCAATCAGCATTTACGCTGTGTCCGGCTACTCTGGTCGCGGGCGTGCCGGCGTGGAGGAACATGAGGGACAAGGTGCCGCCAACGCGCTTCCATACCAGGTGTATGGTCTGGAACTCGCGCACAAGCACGCGCCGGAGATCCAGCAGCACGCCGGCCTCGCGCAGCGTCCGATCTTCGTCCCTGCGTATGGAGCGTTCCGACAAGGGATCGTGCTGACGGTGGCCCTGGATTTGCGGCTGCTGGCGCCTGACGTGGATGGCGCCACGTTGCACGCATGCCTCGCACGCCACTATGCCGGGGCGGCCCACGTACATGTCTTGCCGCTCCGCGAATCGTCCGTCTTGAAGCACCTGGACCCACAGGTACTATGCGGCACGAACGACATGCGCCTAAGCGTGTTTACTAACATCGAGCACGGGCACGTCCTGCTGTCCGCGGTTTTCGATAATCTCGGCAAAGGCGCATCCGGCGCTGCGGTTCAGAATCTGAACCTGATGCTCACGCAGCAATAGCAGCCAATGGCTTGAGCTAACGTTCGGCTGCACTGATATGCCAACGATTGTTGTCGATCTAAACGTGGCCGTCGAATGTCTCATACTGGCCGATCGGGTGAACTCGCCAATGGCCGCTCATGGGCGCTCTGGTTCGCAAAAACTGAATTCTGCTGACTGACCGGTTTGGAGATGGTCATCTGGCCGGAGTGGGTCGGACTTTGTCCGCCGCTGATCGGCGCAGACTGACTCTCCTTCCGTCGAAAGGAGAAACGTCATGGAAGCCATTGATGTGGGCAGCGCGCGGCGCGTGCCATGGAACAAGGGAAAGCTGACAGGCCAGAAGCCACCACTTAAGCTTAGGGAGATCTGGACGATTCGTATCCGCTTACAGCTCGCCGGAAAGACGCGGGACCTGGCACTGTTCAATCTTGCGATCGACAGCAAGCTACGAGCGTGCGATCTCACGCGGTTGCGAGTTTCGGACATATGCCTGGGTTCGCGCGTCGCGGCGCGGGCGACAGTCATGCAGCAGAAGACGCAGCGGCCGGTACAGTTCGAGATCACCGAGCAGACACGTATGAGCGTAGAGGCGTGGATGCGAGCCGCAGCGCTTTTGAGCGGCGACTATCTGTTTCCGAGTCGCATCCACGACTCGCCGCACCTGTCGACCCGACAGTACGCTCGGCTGGTCCATCGCTGGATACGAGCGATCGGACTGGATGACGCGGCTTACGGAACGCATACGATGCGCCGGACCAAAGCTTCGCTAATTTACCGTCGCACGAAAAATCTGAGGGCAGTACAGTTACTGCTCGGACATACGAAGCTAGAAAGCACGGTTCGATACCTCGGAATTGAGGTTGATGATGCGCTCGAGATGGCTGAGCAAACCGACGTGTGAGGGGGCGTAAGCCGGACAGCGCCGGGTCGCTGTCCGGCCAATTTCGGCCGGTCGACACGACCGAGTGGATCGCTGACAATCGCAACTATGGAGCTGGATTTCGACGAGGCCGCCAGCAGGTGGTGATCCGCCTAGAGCGAAGAATCGATCCGCATAAAAGCAAAGGAACGTTTTCCGTTCGTTGATAACGATACCAAGAATGCAACATTTCCCCGATAACCTTGGTCTCGCTACTGATCTAATGCTGCACACGGAAATCGGGATGGTCGAGTCACGGGATGACTATATCGTCGTCCGCACGCCAGACGCGCCTGAATACTTTTTCGGCAACATGCTCGTCCTGCAGCAGCGACCCTCAGCAAGTGACCTTAAATTGCTGGAGCATGACTTCGGCCGGCTCGTCGGGACACCACCGCTGATTGCACACCGGACATTTGCGTGGCCTGAAAGCGCCGACAGCGTGGTGACCCTCGACGCATTCGTGGAACAAGGCTACGACGCGACCGTCTGTCGGGTGCTGGTGGCCCATCCTGCTGAGATAAATCCAGTTGCGACCAATTCATTGGTCAAGGTGCGCCCGTTTGCCATGGAGCAGGAATGGGACGATTGGTCCCGAATGCAACTCGCCGACATGCCAAATCCGATGGACATTACCTCACAGCGTTACATGGCGCATCAACAGAGGGCTTACAGAAGCCTCATCGACCGCGGTCTAGGAAACTGGTGGGGGGCCTTTATCGAGGATGAGCAGGTAGGAAGTCTTGGTCTGTTCTTTCTTGACGGCATTGGGCGTTTCCAGACAGTTATTACTGGGGCACAGCATCGAAACCGAGATGTTTGCAAAACCTTGGTGACCGAGGTTATCAGGCTGTCCGCCGGGCAGTCGGACCGGCTTATCATGGTTGCAGATGAGACCTGCTATGCCGGAACAATATACGAGGCAATGGGTTTCCGGCCGCAAGGGCGGTTAGCCAGCTTGTGTCAAGAGCCGCGTAATACAACGGCGCGCTGAGCCCATCCAGATTAATATTAAGCCCGACTGCACCTGGCAAAGTTCGGCCAGAACCGGCCTCTCAACAAGCGTGACTGGTCGGCCGCTCAAGATCCTCAAGCGGTCGTTGAAGCACTGCCTCGAAATCGAATTCCAAAGCAAGGAACGGAGCGTCTTGAATCGACGGTTGCGATACATTCTCGGCGACGAGATCCATCATCGAACTCAAGATGCCGCGTCAGTGGTTTAAGGGGTGGCTGAGACCTGCGACGACCATCCCTTTCCCATGCGCTGCTCCGGGCTAGACGGGTATGCCCCCAAAACGGCCCCAAAATAATTATGCGAAAGGAAACCACGATGCCAGCACTAGAGGAAAATAAACCCTTCATCGGACGTTGGTCGAGAGCCCTCTGGCGCAAGGCCCGCAATGTGAGCAACGCACTCGCCCAGAAAGCAGGTCCGTCGTTTCCGCTCGCGCGGCCCAACTTGGAGGCGGCACAGGCTGCCGAGATAAAAAGCGTGTTTGGCCTCCCAGAGCCGCGCCGTGTGGAAAGCTTCAGTGATGGGGCTTTCGCCATCATCATTACGCTACTTGTTCTGGAAATCCATCGCCCGAATGCTGCGCCAGGAAGATTGGGGGAGGAGCTTCTGACGGAATGGTCTTCCTACTTGGCCTATGCAATTGCGTTCATCTACGTTGGAATCATCTGGCTCAACCATCATTACATGTTCGAGCGTCTCTGTAAGGTGGATGTGACACTCAACTGCATCAATCTCGGCATTGTTGGCACCGCAGCCTTGATCCCGTTCCCGACCGGCGTGCTGGCGGGTGCATTCCGCGACGGTAACCTTATGGATCAGAAGGCAGCCGTGGTGCTTTATGCCTTGATAGCCGGACTGATGTCGGCGTCATGGCTCCCTGCCTTTCGGCATTTGCATCGCCATCCTGAACTCTTAAAGCCGCATCTGCCGGCGGCTGCATTTGCGTCGCAGGTGCTTCGACCGGCGCTTGGCATCCTGCTTTACATCATGGCGGCGGCGCTAGGTTGGTTTGTTCACCCGCTTATCGCAATTGGGATTTTCATCTTCGTTGTCGGCTACTACGCTTTGACGAGCCAAGGCATTTATTCAAACCGGTGAATGCCCGGCGAGGTGACTGGCGCGCTGTGCGTACCAGTGGGTACCGCGCAGGTATGCGTGCGGGCGAGTCTCGGTTCGTCATACTCGGCCGCCTCCGTCGATGGCGGACCGAGTGCTGGGGCGTACGACTTCGTTTCGTCCTGTGGGGTGGGTTTTCGGCCGGGGACTATCTGGCGTCGTGGAAGATGATGCCCAGTGTATGGCGCTGCCCGCGATGCAGCTTGCTGACGCCATGGCGCAAGTTCGCGCGATAGAACCCACGCATGGAGCGCACGGGTCGATGGTTGACGGCGAAGACCACCGCATCACCCTGCCGCAGCGGCACGACCTCGGCACGACCGGGTTTCTTCGGGTCACTATCGGTTAGCAGCAGCTCACCGCCCTCAAAATCGCGCCCCGGCTCGTCGAGCAGGAACACAGCCTGGAACGGGAACACGTGTTCGCCGTACAAATCCTGGTGCAGGCAGCAGTAATCGTTTGGCCGATAGCGTAGAAGTAGCGGCGTCGGCCGCTGCTGACCAGCGCGATGGCAGACCTCGCGAAATTCGGAATGAGTCGCGGGAAAGCGTTCTTCAATGCGCATTGCGCTGTGCCATCGATTCGCGATGGGCGCCAAGGGCGGGTACAACGACTCTCGCAGTCGCCGCACCACGTCGGGCAGAGGATCACCGAAATATTTATATTCGCCGCGTCCGAAAGCGTAGCGCTCCATCACGATGCGACTGCGGAAGCGCTTCTCCTGCGAAAAATAGCTCGCAACTTCCCGGCACTGACGAGGCGAAAGCAATGCGGGTAGCACAGCGTAGCCGTCGCGCGTGAGGGCATTCTCGAACGGGGTCCATTCGGTCGCGGCGATCCTGGCCTCCAGCGAGTCATGTGACGTGCTCTCGTGAAAGTTGAAAGGTGCGGTCTGGGCGGGACGTGCGGTTTGCATATTCATGAACGTGTTCTTTCGGCGGTTTTTCCAGTTACCTGTGCTGGCTGGCTTGCCTTCCAGGTGGCATATTTATCCGGCAAGCAGACGGCGCACGGGCGGTAGCCGGCGGCGATGGCGGTGGCTTCATCGAGGAAGAACACGCGGTGCTTTAAGTATCCTCCGCATGCAATGGCACGCAGCGCGGCACGACAGTTGAGAAGACCGTAGAGCTTATTGCGCCGATGGCCACCGAGGGTGCCCGGTATCAGACTCTGGTACGACTGGCCATTCCGTCCAATCAGCGTGAAGGTTTCAGATTGAGTCAACGTCGTCGCCCTCCTGTGTCGACCGCGTATCGTGGAACGACAACTCCACGCCGATACGCTCGCCACCGCGTACGCGGCTGATGGCATGCTTGAGATTGACTCTGTAAAAGCCTTTGGTTCCCTTGAACGGGCGATGGGCCGTGCTGATGATGGCTGCGTCGCCGAGCTTGAGAGGTAGAACCATCGGGCGCGACTGCATGCGTGGGCGCTGCTCGGTCATCACGAACTCACCGCCCTGAAAGTCGCTGCCCGGTTCCGTCAGAAGCCCTACGATCTGCAGCGGAAACACGTGCTCGCCGTCATGGCGTTGATGCAAGGCCAGATAGTCATCCATACGTAGCCGGTTCAGATGGGACTGCGATTCGGTCTGTCCGGCTTGCTGATTGCGTTCCAGGAACTCCTCCAGTACCGGCGGGTAGCGGTAGCCGCTGCCCAGGGTCTCGTTCCAGCGATTCGCGATAGGCGCCAAGAAGCGATAGAACGTTGCGCGCCATGCCGACCACGGCCCCGGCAGGCCCGCATCGAAATAACACAATTTACCTCGCCCGAGATCGGAGGATGCCAGCGATACGCGACGAAGCGTTTTTAGCGTGTCGGTGTGGCGCGCCAGGTCGCGTGCGTGCTCCGGGGCAAGGAGTCCAGGCAGTAGGGCATAACCTTCGATGTCCAGTTGCGCGGCAATGTCCGGCCAATTCAGTTGGTCAATTGCGGTTGTAGATGATCCCATGGGAAAAGTCCTGTTTAAGCCTCGGCTTCGCGCCGCAGCAGTTCGCGCTTGCGGTCGACGCCCCAGCGGTAGCCGGCAATATCGCCGTCGCGCCGTACGACGCGATGGCAGGGAATGGCCACGGCGATGTGGTTTGCGGCGCAGGCCTGCGCTACTGCGCGCACGGCCTTGGGCGCGCCGATGCGTTCGGCTATCTGTGTGTAGCTCGCGGTGGTGCCAGGCGAGATCTCGCGAAGCGCCTGCCACACGCGTTCCTGGAAGGCAGTGCCACGCACGTCCAAGGGCAAATTCAGGCCCAGAGAGGGAACTTCGATGAACCCTACGACCTGGGCGATCAATTGCTCGAACTCCTCGTCGCCACCGATGAGTTGGGCTTTGGGAAACTGGTCTTGCAG
Organism: Paraburkholderia phytofirmans; assembly: GCF_046028095.1. Taxonomy (GTDB): domain Bacteria; phylum Pseudomonadota; class Gammaproteobacteria; order Burkholderiales; family Burkholderiaceae; genus Paraburkholderia; species Paraburkholderia phytofirmans_A. The sequence goes on along the minus strand of NZ_JAQQDJ010000021.1, from coordinate 28,335 downwards.
ATTGCGCACCAACGCGTCCGGGTCATCGTCCAAGAGGATGGCGCAGATGCCTCGTTGGCTCTGTGCGACCAGGATGGCGCCGAGTGAGCATTGCCCCACGGCGAAGCGGATGACCGCTCCGGTACCTCCTGCCCGGTAATCGCGCGCACGCATGCCGAGCAACTGGTCGGATGTTTCGTAAAACCGGCTGTTGGAATTGAAGCCGGCACCATAGATTGCATCGGTGACTGACGTATTCGGAAAGACCAGTTCCGCCCGCAGCCTGCGTGCACGGGAGGCTGAAGCGTAGGCTTTCGGTGTCAAGCCGGTTTCGGCCTTGAACACCCGGTGAAAGTGAAAAGAGCTCATGCCGGCGTGGGCGGCTAGATCGTCAAGGTTGAGCGCAGTCTCCGCGTCTTCGATGAGTCGGCAGGCCCGTGCCACGAGCGCAGTTCGTTCGGCTGCGGCACTGGTTCGGTCGCCTCGAGCACGGCGACTCGCGCGATACCCTGCGGCTTCGGCCGCCTCGGGAGATTCGAAGAATTCCACGTTCTCACGTTTGGGGAGCCGTGCAGAGGCGCTGGGTCGGCAGTAGACGCCGGTAGTGCGCACCGCGTAGACGAAAACCGCGTCGGCGCCAGCATCGCGCGCCTGCAAAGCTTGCCAGCGCTCGTCGTCTGTCACATAAGCTGAAATAGCTGGAGCGGTCGTGGTCATGAAAGTGTCCGGTTTCTCGGTGATGCCGTGAGAATAGGCCGGACTTCGCTCGCAAGAACTCCGATTCTTGCTAACCAATTCAGCGCGCAGGGATGCGCCACAAGTACCAGGCCGCCACGGTCCGCCACGGGCGCCAAGCTTCTCCGATCTCACGCATCTGGCGGGGAGTGGGGGCTTTGTGCAGGCCTTTGAGGTGCCGGTAGCCCTCGCGTACGCCAAAGTCGTCGGCGGGCAGAACGTCGGAGCGCTGCAGCGTGTAAATGAGGAACATTTCAACGGTCCAGCGACCGACTCCGCGCAGGACAGTCAGGCGCTCGATGAGCGCCTCGTCGGACATGTTCAGCGCCTCACCGCGGTTCGGTACGATGCCGTCGACGGTAGCTTGAGCAATGCCACGAATCGTGGCGAGCTTGGCGGCTGAGAAGCCGCACACGCGCTGCAGCTCCGGGTCGGTGGCAAGCAGTTGCCGGGGCGAAGGGAAGGCTGTATCGGCATAAAGTGCGGACAGTCGCGCGAGAATGGCGTCACCCGCTTTCGCGTGCAGTTGCTGGTAGGCAATGGCACGTACCAGGGCTTCGTAGGGTTCGCGGGCAGGCTTGGCTTCATGTCGGCACGGGCCAACGGAAAGGACATGGCGGGTCCAGTCGGCGTCAAGACCGGAGAGGAACTCCTCGGCTTGCCGATAGGCCCACGGCGACAGATCGGCTGCGATCGAGGTGGTCAAAATTCGAACCCGGGAAGAGTCGCAGTTTGCTGGGAGGCGGCCCTCGGCGGAATCGCCCTCTCGTGTTCGAGCAACCAGCGCTTGCGGTGCACGCCCCATGCATAGCCTTTGAGCTCGCCGTTGCTCGCGATCACTCGATGGCACGGCACGACCATCGCGATGGGGTTTGCGCCATTGGCTGCGCCGATGTCGATGGCTGCGCGCGGATCGTCGAAGCCCAGTTCCCTCGCGAGTTTGCCGTAGGTCGTGGTCGTGCCGGTCGGTATGCGGCGCAATGCAGCCCAGACCTGGCGTTGCAGGTCGGAGCCTGTCGTAGCCGTCGGCAGGGCGTCGAGCGCATCCAGCTCGCCAGAGAAATATCGGGCGATGGCCTTCGCGATCTCGTCCGGTGCGGGGGCGTCGTTCAACTCGACGCTTCCGTAGTGCTCGCGCAGGCCACGATGCAGGTACGTCTTGTGATCCGCGAAATCGAGCGCACGGATGTGCTGTTGCGCATCGGTGACGAGCAGGATGTCGCCGAGCGGCGACGCCAGGTGGCTCAGGAATAGTTGCATGATGTGAGCCTCATTTCTTGAGGTAAGTGTCAATGGGTCTTCCTCACCCTTCACCTGATTCGGGTGATACCCAGCTCCCCGGAAAGGTACGATCCACCGCTAATCACGTGTAGTTCGGTATGTCCGGCATCGTTGATCCACCAACGAGCAGCGCCGGTGTCTACCAGCGACTGGCAATAAGCCTCGACCCGGCACCGCACATCGGGAAAGTCATTCATCGGACTGGCGGACATCCAGTTCATGAGCTTGTCCGGCTCCGCGGGATCGCAAGTGGCGCAGCCTGTCTCGGGCTCACCAACCCGCTCTTTCGGGAACAACTGTTGGGCATCGGATACTTTAATTCTGTGAAAAAGCGCAACGGTGGCAGCGGTCATGATTGACTCTTCAGGGCAATTTTGGAGTCCGGTCACTTTACTTCAGCGATCGAGAGAGAAAACTCCGTCTCTTGCTCTGTAATTCCACCGCTACGACACAATCCCGATCAAAGGAAAACCGAGAGAAAGCCTTCCTGTCGCGTCCCGAGCAAAAATTGTCGAGTCGTTGGTGCGAACCAGCGCAAACGTATTCAACCCGCCCTGCGAAAGGTGAAGTTGACGCGCTGGCTTCCGAGCAGGGGATGAGGCATATCCTTGAGCGGCATCACGCCGTGATAGCGCAGTCGGTCCTCACCGCCCCAAACTGCCACGTCGCCGTGGCGCAGCGGAACCCTGGCCGTCTTGTCCGAGCGCGCATCACCACCGAACAAAAAAGTGGCGGACATGCCCAAGGACACCGAAACAATCGGTGCACCCAAGTCGCGTTCGTTGCGGTCCTGGTGCAGCGATAGTCGGGAACCCGGTAGGTAGCGATTGACGAGGCAGGCGTCGGGGTGAAAATCTCTGAAGCCGGCGGACGCCGCGGCTTCGCGCGCCAGTGCAGCAAATACATTTGGCATGGCCAGCCAAGGCTTGCCGCTGTCCGGGTCAAGAGCAGTGTAGCGATAGCCATGTCTGTCGGTGGTCCATCCCAGCGGACCGCAGTTGGTCAGCGCGACAGACATGGTGAAGCCACTTGGCGTCACCATGTTGCGAAACGGCGAACATGCCGCGATGTCGGCGAGAGCGGGGATCAGATCGTCCACATAAGGCAGCGCGAACCCATGTAATACAAAGGCGCACGGTCCGATCGACTCGCGCTGGTCCGAAGTCGGACTCTGAAAAAGATCGAGCGTTGTCATGGCAGTATCAGCCCCTAGTGTGAGTCGTGGAAAATTAGGCCGACGGTGTGACGATTTCCGCTCCGGACGAGACTGACGCCATGCCGCATTGCCGCTTTCCGCGTGCCGGCGCGTTTGCTCGCTGCCGGTCTCTGGTTGACGACGAACACTACAGCGTCGCCCTGATTCAATGCGACGACATCAGCACGCTGGCCGTTCGGTGCGCTCTCCGTCATGACGAACTCTCCGCCCGTGAAGTCCTTGCCGGGTTCAGACAACAAGATCGCCACCTGCAGCGGAAAAACATGCTCGCCATAGAGATCCTGATGCAGACAGTTGTAGTCTCCGGGACCATATTCGAGGATCAGCGGCGTCGACCTCGTCTGGCCAGCCCGATGACATCGTGCAAGAAAAGGATCCAGTTCGTCCGGGTACTGCACTTCAATACCCAGCTGTCGACTCCAGCGATTGGCGATCGGCGCTAAGTGCGGATACAGCGTATGCCTCAGTTGATCGAGCAGCGACGGCAACGGGTAGGAAAAATATTTGTATTCGCCACGTCCAAACCCGTGGCGGCCCATTACGATCCGGGCCCGGTAGCCTCGTTCTTCGGCGTAGCGGTTCGCGATTTCTCCGCATTGCTTTGCATTTAGCAAGCGGGACAAGACGGCATTTCCGCGAGCATCGAGCGATTGTTCGATGCCCACCCAGTCGAACGCCGCCGCCTTTGACTTTTCAGCGTTCCCCGCTCCGGCTCTCATTTCCCGCGCTCCTCGACGAGCAATGCGCGCTTGCGATCGACGCCCCAGCGATAGCCCGAAATCGTGCCGTCGCTGCGAACGACTCGGTGGCAGGGAATGGCAATCGCGAGCACGTTGGCGGCGCACGCACCGGCTACAGCTCGAACAGCCTCCGGCACCCCGAGATGTTGTGCGATCTCGCTATAGCTGCGCGTCTGTCCGGCTGGAATGCCACACAGTGCCTGCCAGACTTCCTGCTGGAAGGGGGTGCCGCCAATGTCCAGATTGATGACGCGCTCGGCAATACCCTTGTCGATGAAAGCGACGACCTGGCCCAGTTCGCCCAGCAGCGACTGCCGATCCGCTATCAGTTCAACATCGGGAAAGGCAACCGCGAGCTCGTCGTACAGCTCCTGCGCGTTCTCGCCGAGAAATATGGCGCAGATGCCTTGCCGGCTCCTGCCAATCAAAACCGAACCGCGGACCGCTTGTCCGATGGCATATCGGATTGGGCCTTCGACTTGGCAGCCAGGTGCGCGAAAGTTGTATTTGAACGGGGCGACGGGACCGGCTTTCATGATGTGTCACTCGGTAGTTGAAGGAGTGGTGACAGTCTAGAAATCTTCTTGCCCATTGAAACTCCGCTCCTTGCGGTTGAATTCTCCATATGAGCGATATGGCTTACCAGCCTGGATATCTTGCAATGAGGCTGAGCCACAGCGAGAGACATCCGGCGTCGCTCATGTACTGCATCGCTTCGCCTGCTCGCCAGGTACAGGGGACGCGACGCAGCCACGTCGAATCGGGACCCGACTGATATAACCAGATGATCGTGGCTGCCATCATCTGCTGTTCCGGAGCCATGCCCCGGAATTCTGCCCGCCATCGCGCCATCTCCTCTGGATGATGCTCACCCGTTCGTTCGTTATAAGCAGCCGGACAAATGCTTCGGTGGAATTCGCCTTCCTGGCTGGGACAGAACAGCTTGGCCAATTGATGTTGCCGAATGGCCTGCTGCAGGACATTGTTGAAGCTAGCAGGACTTCGGCTACCCAATTCTGCGGGCACGCCAAGAGTCTCCAGTTCCGTCGCGTCGTCATCGTCGAGGTCAAGCAGATGCTGTACTAGGCGATCCAGTCGCGTGTCGTCGGAGGACGTGGATATATGAGCCTGCCGATGCAGGGCCTCGTTGATCGCCGCAGCGCCGTTGGCGAAGGTTCGTTCGGCTGTAGCGGCGCAGAGGTATTTCAGCATGAGAGCCTTTCTCCAGAAAGCGTCGAAAGTAAGATCTTTTGATGGGTACGTCTCTCCGGTTCTTGCGGTATTCAACTCGACGTCAGTTTCCCGAAGTCACGAGTTCAACCACCGTATGCAGATGAGACGACCCAAGGCATGGCGCGTAATAGCTTACTGAGGCGCCCGACGCATAGAACCAACGATACGTGTTGCAGCGAATCCTTCTGCTCCGTTTCTTGCTCCCCGGGTCAGGATGAGCGCCGTGAAACGGATCGTCTGAATCGCACCGCAAGAAACGGGTAGTAGTGGGGAGGCGCGATGGATATTGTTCGTTCCAGGCGAAGCAAGCCCGTTTCGCTGCCAATCAAGCTCAGTAAGGAGTCGAACATGTCAAAGGAAGAGGACAACAAGGCGGTCGTAGGTCGCTGGTTCACCAGTTTCTGGGGCGAGAAATGTGACCTCAACATTGTCGACGAGATCGCTGCGCCGGACATGCTGTTGAAATACTCGCTGCATGAGCCCCGTCGTGGTCGTGACGACATCAAAGCCTTCATGACCGCTTTCCGCGAAGCCTTTCCGGACCTCAATTTCTGGGGCGTCACGGACCTCATCGCTGAAGGTGATTACGTCGTAGGGCAATGGGAAGGTGGTGGCACGCACACCGGCCCGGCTTTTAGCGACTTTCTCGCAGGGTCTCTGCCGGCGGCAACCGGCCGCAAGATGCACTTCACCGGCACCACCGTGCTTCGTTTGAAGGAGGGCAAAATCGTCGAAGAGCTTGGTCTTGACGACGGTGTGTCGGCTCTCACGCAACTGGGACTGATCAAGACGGTCTGAGCATTTCTGTCATCATCGGTGTGTCCCCGTCTGCGCAGCGAGTGATCGGGAGTGCGGACCGGCGAATGCCGGTCTGCATTGTCCGATCGGTCTCCTCTTCACCCGCACATGACGGGTCTCGCACATCGGTCGCGAATCATCACTCTCCCTCAAAAACTGCCGCAAGGAACGGAGCGCTTCGGCGCTCCCGTTCTTCTAATTCGTCAGTTTTCGTTAGCCAATTGGGGACCCAATATGCGCATTGAGAATCGTCGCGCCAGCGATGAGCCCAATCTGACTGCTAGCTTCAAGACCGCTGTCATGAGTGTTTCCGGCGCGGTGGTCAGTGTGTGCGTCAAATACGCAATGTATGACAGGACCGTTCGGCTCTCTCATTGGTCAACTAAGCAGATCCTCGCGCTCTACAAGTGCCTCGAACACTACAGCGGCGTCCATTACTACGGCTCCGATTTGCAGCGCATATCGGACGATCCCAGTCTTTCCGATTTACTGCCAGCCCGGCATCCGGTTCATACAATGCTCAACGAAAGACCGGATCTCACACAGGAAGACTATTCGGAGGCGAACAAAGGCTTTTCCGTGAAGTCATTTATATTCGACGATCACGGTGAAACATGCCGTATTTCTTGCGCCTTCGGCGGCCACTTTCATCGCGTAGAGGTGCTGCCCGCATATATCGCGATGAACCTGTACGGTTCCCTTAAGGCGGCCATCGATCTGTCGGGCCTCGTCACTGTGGAAGTCGGCGGTTCGGCTTGATCTTTCGATTGATCAAGCCGGAGCGCGATATCGTCAAGATGCACTGCCGTTCTGGCGGCTCGACATTATTCGGCGGTTGGATCGTGATGGATGTGTTCAGCTCCCTCGTCCTTCTGGATCGCCGCAGGTTGGTGGCTGACGTTCGAGGAAGGCATCTGAGGCTGGGCTTCGCGTTGAAGCAGGGCGAGCAGCTCCGGGCGTAATCCGTCCCCTCGATGCGCAACCAACGCGTGAAAAGAAAGCAATGGCAACATGGTGGCTCCTGATAACGATATTTACCGTCGCGACTCGCTTGACGGGATGCGTCCTCTGCAGAGACTTCAACCTATCGCCGCGCGCAGCTAAAAAAACTCCGTTTCTTGCGATCCAATCTCGCCGTGCGTGGAACCGCGTCGCAATCGAACAGATCGTCCGTTTTAACTCGAAGGCGGTTGTACTGGCAGCGGACCTTTGTGCGAGTAGCTGGCTCACTTTGCGGAATTGCAGCGCAAGAAACGGATTGTTGCGTCGGCTCGCCGGCTCTACCGTTCGGAGGCGGCTCGGCCCGGTATCGCTCTCGGGCACGTAACGACTGCGCGAAGGTCTCTGGCGCACTTTCATTTTTCCGAAGAGGCAGACTCTCATGAACCACGTTGCGCACCCAATGACTGGCAACGCTGAGTATTTCGCTCTTGGGCGTGGCGCATTTATCTTGCGCGGCTTCGCGTTACGCTATGGGGACGAACTCCCGCGCCGCGTAGCCGAGCTTCAAAACTCGCCACAGGATCGTTGCTCCGTGACGCCGAGTGGACTGAGCATGTCCAGCGAATCAACGACATGTTTTAGTCTCGGCTGGACGACGATCGAGCGAAGCCAAGACTGTCTTCCGACGGACCCGCCGTACGCGGTAATGCCTGATGTACTGAGAAATTTGGGGCGAGACGCTGCCGCTGCTGTCGGCTTCAATGATTTCGCCCCCGACGTAAGCCTGATGAGCCAAGTTCCAGGTGCGCGCGTCTCTTTGCATCAGGAGATGAGCTGGCCAAAAGCAGGCGCGCCAATCGTTGCTTTAACATTGGGAATGGCCAGCGCCTTCCTTTTTAAAAACCACGAATCCCTCGATACGCGCAGAATCACACTTTGGCACGGAGACGTTCTCGTGTGGGATCAGCAGGCTCGTGTCCCGTTTGACATCGCTTGACTAAGTTTACTTTTGACACGAGCCCCATCGCATCCGACGGCACCTGTGATGAGGGAAAATGGGAGCTGCGACGACATTCCAAGTGCGGCAGTTTGAAATCGAAGCGCCAATGACTGCTTGTCGCCAGGTACAACGGACGTTCGCGGAGTCGCATTGAAATACGGCAGTTCGACCTTTGCTGACATTGCCGCGGGTTAGGGCCAAGGCCTGTAAATGGGCGGAGTGCGGACGGTGGCGATGTTGGCAGATGGTCGCATGGGTAGCTCAACGGAATCCCGTGCCAAAGGTCGCAGCCATTCTGTAGCGTGAAGCGTCCGAGTGTCATCGATGGGTCTCCTGTCAGAGCACGATGGCGTGAACGCTTTCGGGCGAAAACCATTGTTCTAGCGTGCCCATCGCTACTGGCGACAGTAACTGAGTGAATAGCAGTGCAAGGCGCCGTTTGGGGCGAGAACACGCGACATAGAACAGATTGCGGTTGCGCTCGAAAGACTCTTCCCTCGCTGCCGGAATCGCTTGTCCAGCCGCCAACCCGAGCATCTCGCCGAAGTTGTACTGGTTCCATCCCCGACCGATAACGACCAGGACGTTATCGAATTCGGCACCCTTCACTCCGTGCTTGGTCTCAAAGGGTGAATGACCGTCCAGGTACGCCCGCAATGCAGATATCTCCGCGTAGGGAACAGCGCGCAGTCGCTCATCCTTGCTGTGCCAGGAGCTCCTTGACGTGCTCAAGCGCCTGGTGACCGACATCGGCCGGAAGGTCACAAGAGCAATACGCTTACCGCGCGGGGCGAAACGCCCAGCAAGCGGTGATCGAGGTGGAGGAACGGCTGCATCGCGGGCAAACGGACGTTGTTGATGCTGACCTTGCGGACTACTTCGGAAGTATTCCACACGCCGAATTGATGTTGTCGCTCGCGCGACGCATCGTGGATCGGCGCGTGCTTCATCTGATCAAGATGTGGCTGGAATGCCCCGTTGAAGAAACCGATAACCGAGGGCGGAAGAAACGTACGACGGAGGCCAGGGACAGCAGACGCGGCATTCCGCAGGGCTCACCTATCTCACCACTACTGGCAAATATTTATATGCGCCGGTTTGTGCTGGCATGGAAGAGGCTCGGATTTCAGCGAAGTCTTGGCAGTCGAATCGTGACCTACGCGGACGATCTGGTGATCCTGTGCAAACGGGGCAAGGCTGAGGAAGCCTTGTTACGACTGCGTGAGATCATGAGCAAGCTGAAGCTGACGGTGAACGAGGAGAAGACACGAATCTGCAAGGTGCCGGAAGACGAATTCGACTTCCTGGGTTTTACGTTTGGGCGGATGTACTCAGCGACAACTGGTCAGGCCCGTATGGGCATGCGCCCGTCGAAGAAGAGTATCCGGCGCATGGTCGAGAAGATTTATGCAATGACCGCCCTCAAGACGGCATGGCAAGAAACCACGGAACTGGTGGGCAGGTTAAACCGCACGTTACGCGGCTGGGCGAACTACTTCCAAGTAGGGAGCGTTAGCCGGGCATACCGTGCGCTCGACAGCTACACCGCTGCGCGGTTGCGCCGGTGGTTACGCAACAAGTACAAGCTCAGACGTCGCAGGGGCGGGACCTATCCGTCCTGGCACCTCTATGGGTACTTCGGTCTCGTACGTCTGAGCGCTCGTGGGGGCGTAGCCTGGCGTGTGTGAAGGCGTGATGTCTTGTCCGAGAGCCCAGTGCGGGAGATCTGCACGCTGGGTTCGATGAGCGGGATGTGGAAACGGGGTTAAGGCGAGGATATTCGGGCACCGCCAGGCGAAAGAGGCGGCAACAGACAAGCCGAACCTACGGCTACCGCGCCACATCTCGACTCTACCGGGCTGAGTCCCTCCGCGCTTCGAACTCATCGCCGAAAAGCGGCCATTGGTATTTCGCTGCCCGAAAGCGGCCGGTCGTCAGCGCGCACTACCGACCCGTTGTTGACGCTCGCTGTTGTGCGACGCTTGTGACGCGTTGCGGACTACCTGCGGCCCTTGATAAGGGGAGTTTGCTAGGTGGGTTTCGGCCTTCGCCGGCATTGGAGCGGGATGCATTCTAGTCGGCAACGGGTAGGTTGCCGCGGCAGCAACATCGCGCAGCGGATGCAAATTTTAGCATCGGCGACCTCACCGTCGAGGCGAACACTCCGCAGTTCCGCGAGTCTCTCTTAGTCGACTTACGATCCAGCGGACGATGACTTCTAAACCTTTCGAGTCCTGATATAGCAAGCTATGCGTAAGCCTGCGGATGGAGATCCGCTTCCCCGTGTCGGACTCCGGCTGAAGAGTCACTATGCGCCAAGTTCCGAGCGGGGACGATTCAGCAGTTACTCTGAGCCCAGGCCCAATGATAAGTAGTTCCCAGCCCATCGCTGCTGCTGTACAAAGTGACATTGCGATGAACGCTACGGCAACTGCAATGCACAATCCCGACAGCACGGCAAGCAGTAACCCGAAAATCGTAATTACCGCAAGAATATAAGCAATAAATTCCGCGCCTTTGAACAATGGATTCTCGGTCACAAAAGACATATAAGTCAGCTGTATTGCGCCGCCCAGCACAGCTAAGAACATCAATTTCCTGCTCCTGCTTACGTTGAGCCGTTGCCGTCCTCTAATTCCGAAATCCGTCAACGCCAGAAATGCCGATAAAATGTGGGCAGAGGTCCAGCTAGCGAAATGTGCAGTCGCCAAGAGAGCGGAAGCCTCGTCTGCCGGTTGCCTAATAATCAGCACCTTATCGTAAAGAGACTTAAATTCGTCGGGGTCGCCATTATGGATATGATGTGTGAGTTCGGACTCCCACCTAAACATCTTTTCCCCCGAAACAATGAGCATACCGCCCACGAGAGATGCGCCCACGGTGGCTAGGACGACAGAGCCATTGAGGACTGGTGTGAAGGCGGCTAAGGCTCCCAAGATAATCGTAACAAATGTCGCCAGAAGCAGTATAGAAGGTGCAACTTTCAGGGAGACGGGCAGGGAAACTTTTGTTGCGACGAGAAAAGGGGTCGATATGCATACTAGCCCAATTGGCGGGTTGGGGGTACGGCACAAGATTAAGGCCTTGAGTGCAACATTTCCACCATGGCTATGAGAAACGATAATCTGGCTTGCCGACCTCCACGCGTTCGCTGATTCATCAAGTTCATTCGCAAGACGATGCGCGGCCTGCCTTCGAGCGGAAAACGTATTAAATCCCGACCATTTGAAGACTTTAAAATGGACAGTGCCACCGATTTCTGCAGCTATTCGGGCACGAATTTTCGAACCCGGTTTCGTCCATTTACTACCACGCGCGAACGTGCCGTGAACAAGCGTAATTACAACGCTCGGTTGCTCGCAACTATCTTCTTCCAAGGATCGGGTCGCACGCTTGCGATCGCAAATCCGTGTAAGTTTCGTGATATATGCCTTCCAGTCAGCTAGGCAAAGTATCCATCCGACAGCCATGATTGTGAATATCACGATGGACATCAAGAGGGGGCTGTCCTTCGAAAGAAATGCCTCAATTGAGGTATAGACCGTCACGTTTCCCTCACTTGATTAGCCCTTGCCCGCGCGAGGGTTCGCGTCGCAGGTGAGAAGTCCCCCAACTTTTGCATATGTCGCGGACCGCGTACACAAGATGTTGTCTTGGAACGTTCGCGGGCGAACTTTCAAGTCGACACTGTGGACCACGTCTAACGTTCTAGGCTGAACTCTGGAGAAAACCCTGCGCGAAGGTCACGACGAATAATCGGCGTATGCTCTCACTTCGCCAAGGAAGCCGAGCGCCACTCGTGTGCATCCGAGTCGGTTGCCTGAGCAGACCGGACGTTTGAATGTCGGAATGTCTCGTGCTGTCAACGGCGGCTCGTGGCCGCGTTGAGGCAATACGACTGGCAATTCGCTCGCCGGAAACCGGTCATTGAGCGGGGGCGGACGCGGCCTTCGTCATTCAGATTGGATGTAGGCCTCGAAGGGCGGCTCTTGGCCGGGATGAGGCACTGCCGCCCGCAATCTTCTCGCCGCAGACCGGCCATTTGAGCCAAGGCGGACGAGACACAGGGCGTCAAAAACTGGTCGGGCCCCAACCCAGCGGCTCCTGACCGGTTCGAGGCCAAGCCGACGGAAGTCGCGCCGACCACCGCACCGTCTGGTGTGCTGCCGAGGCACGGCTGGTCGCGAATTGCGTTACAAATTTAGTTGCAGCCGGAGCCGACGGTAGTAACTGATTTAGTTGACGTGGAACTTGCGGTGAAGCCGCACTGACTATGCCACCCCGCTGAATGCTGCGCCGCACAACGATAGCAACAAAATTGCTTGCGCAAGCGAAGAGTGCGTTTTCGCGCCCTCCTTGAGTCGTGCGCGGCTGCGGCGCGGTGTGCAGCGCTATTCGTTCAGTTGCCGGACGCGGCACGCGGCCGTCGCGCGATGCTCGCAGGTGTTCTCACGCGAGCAGCTGTAATCGTGCTGGACCGAGGTGGCTGAACTCCCGATACCGGAGTGCGCAAACGTCTGGCAGGTCAACGTCACCCGCATCTCGACGACCGGGCATTCGCAGCTCGCTTGGCTGAACATGGTTGTGCTCCCTTGCGCTGTTGAAAGCCATAGCGTGTCGTCACGACTTAGCCACCGGGCGAACTTGCGATTCCGTCAACCAAAAACCGCCGAACTGCGCCACATGCAGATCCGGCCGTGTCGATCCTTCGCGCTGCACGTGCGGCTTTCCTAGAAAAGCCGGCGTCAAGCGGCAGGTCGCTTGGTTTCCATAAAGTTGACCGCTAATTTCCTCGTAACGGGCGCTGGGACAAAGGCGTTACGAGGTCAAGAAATCACCGGCCATGTCGATATTACGGTCGTGGTCGTGGCCACACATGACCACCGCTCTCAAAACGCCTTGACTTCGTCATGGACAAGCCTAGAATGTACATATCATGTCCATGTACATAGAGGTGGGAGAATGGCGACTGCAACAGAGCGGATCGTTGTCCAGGTGACTGCGGTTCAAAAGCGGGCGATCGCGAGTACCGCGAAGCGTCTCGGGCTTAACGTGAGCGAGTTGATGCGCCAAGCGGCGCAGGGCTTCACACCGTCCGAGGACGAGCAGGACATGCATGCGCTGATTGCGCGGGTGAATGCGTCAACGAACGAAGCGAACGATGCGCTGGACGACGCGCTTGCGTTCGTCGCGGAGTCGAACAGGCGAATTGCGGCGTTGACGGAAGGTAAGCACTGATGGGCGTCACAGACAAGGTGTGGGATGCGCTCACGACCGTTATCAAGATGAATGACAAGGTGGTGTCGCTTGCCGGCACGGTCAAGGATCAGCAGGCGAAGATTGAGAGCTTGACGGAGCGGGTTATTCGACTTGAAGCGACGTTAGAACTCATCATTCGCACAGGCGGCGACACAAAAAAGCTACCACGCTAACGGAAAAGCGGATACACGAATTACATTTAATGGGATTTATAGTGGATCAAAAACAAGTGGAGGCTCTGACGAAAAGCCTATCCGTTGCCACGGATAAGATTCATGGACCCCTGAATGCGCTTGCTCTTGTAAAACTGGTCGATGCATTTTATGCACCCGACGACCGCATGCTTTTACTAAAGCAGATTGACGATGCGTATGTTGCTTGCAACGTCGCCTATGAGGCGATGGCAGCCGGTACTCCAACTGCTCGCTCGTGGACGGATGAGCAGAAAAGCGAGCACCAACGGTTGCTGAACGCAAAGGTGGAGTGCGACCGCGTGGTTGATGAATTGAGAAAAGAGCATAAGCTGCTTTTCCGGCTTCGGGACGCAAGAGATACGTTATCAAAGAGCAAATACGAGTGAGAGCGGAGGCTTCTGCCGCGACGAGGTAAACAAGTCCCGCGCATAGGAAAAGGATATGAACCACACGGCAGAGATCAACAGGGGGTTCGAATTACTAGCTCTGTGCCAAACGCTTCAGTCTGAGAAGGATGGCGTAGAACGGCCCGCACCGTTTGCAATCGACAAGTCCAAGACGCTCGACCAGTTCGCGAAAGATATCAATGCCGCGATCACGAACATGGTCTCGCTGCACAAGCTGATTCCGCAGATGTTGCGCCTGGCCGAACTAGGACGCAAGCTCGAAGCAGACGGAAAAATCAGTGTTGAATACAGCGATCACTACTCGACGGCCGCTCTGAATTTTGTGCTGGCCGAGCACGGTCTCAACTGATCGGAAAAGACGCTAATGGAACCAGACCCGGCGTTACTCAATTGCGATGCTTGCGGAAGGTCTTTCCAGTTTGGTCCGCATAGATACGATGGCAAGGCTATCCCGACGTATGGGATTACCGTCTGTACACCTTGTTGGGACGCGAACTGGGACGGATGGGCGCCGCACCTCGCGAAGAGAGTGACAGCAAAACTTCTTGCAGAGGGCAAGCCGTTGCCGTCGCGGAACTCGAAGCAGCGGCTGCCACGCGAGTAACAAAACACGGGGAAGGTGGCTCGGGCCGCGCAACGACGAAGGCGAGAGAAAAATACGAAAAGGCCCGCTGCCATTCATCGTATGCCAACGATGCAGCGAACGGCAGCGGGTAGCAGGCAACAGGGGACTGCGCCGGCCGAAAGGCTCATGGTCCAACAGCAGCTAGCGAGCTTCAAATCAGATAATTCCGAAAACGGTGCCCACACAAAGTAAACATGAACGTGACTCACTCTTTGTTTGCGATGCAGGGTATCGCGATCGGGCTTGCGCTAGGACTGCTGTTGCTGCTTTCCCTCTTTCGCATTTCGGGTGCGTTTTCCGGCGCGTCGAAACGTGACGGAACGCCGAGCGATGAGGATGCCGAACAGCAGCTTGCACAGGCAGTTATTCGACGCGCTCGCAGAATGCCTGGCCGCAACAACTGACGCCACGGAAAATGGGAAAAACACCATGCGAAATAAACTAGTAATCAGAGCGGAAGCCACCACGCAGTTTGTGGTCGCCCTTGGGTCGGGTTAACATTGCTGCCAGAGCCGCACGGTGTTGACAGTGCCACGCCCGGCGATTTCCCGCGGAGGTCAGCATGGAACACGATAGCACGCTGTACGTCGGACTGGACGTCCACAAGGAGTCGATCACGGCAGCCTATGCGATCGACATGGGCGAAGTCGAACTGCTGGGCAAGATCGGCACGACGACGACCGACATCGATCGGCTCTGCAAGCGCCTGCAATCGAAAGCGCGACGCGTTTGCATCGTCTACGAAGCCGGTCCGTGCGGCTACGACCTGTACCGAAGGTTGGTCGACGAAGGGTTCGAGTGCATGGTGTGCGCACCCTCACTGATTCCAAAGAAACCGGGCGAACGGGTAAAGACCGATCGACGAGACGCAGTCAAGCTGACTCGCGCATTACGTGCGGGTGATCTGTCGGCCGTGTACGTCCCTGGCGTCGAGGACGAGGCATTCCGCGATCTGGCTCGCGCGTGGGTCTCTGCCAAGGAGGATCTGAAACAGGCACGGCAGCGGCTGAAGTCATTTCTCCTCTGTCACGGCGTACGCTACGACGGCAAGGCTGACGGGGGGCCAGCTCACCGACACTGGGTGCATGGGTATTCATTCGGCAGTGAATGGCAACAGATGGCGTTTGAGGAACATCGCCGCACGATAGAAGATCGGCAAGCACAGTGCATGCGTCTTGAGACGCCCCTGCGGGACGCCGTGGTTAGCTGGCGCTTCTATCCTGCAGTCCTCGGATTGCAGGCAATGCGCGGAGTGCAGTTGACTACGGCTGTTGGCATGCTTGCCGAGGTAGGTGAGTTGGCTCGCTTCGAACACCCTCGTCAACTGATTGCCTGGTTGGGCGTCACACCATCGGAACACTCGTCGGGTGACAAACGGCGTCAGGGAAGCATCACCAAGACCGGCAATAGCTATGCAAGAAAGTTGCTGATTGAGGCGGCCTGGAGTTACCGGCACCCAGCTCGGCTGAGCCTCGACATTCGGCGTCGGCATGAAGGCATTCCGAAGGCCATCGTTGATCGCGCATGGGAGGCGCAGCTTCGACTCTGCCGCCGATATCGCAAACTCTCGTTACGAGGCAAGAACGTCAACATCGCAGCTGTCGCAGTGGCCAGGGAGCTGGCAGGTTTCATCTGGGACATCAGCCGGCTCGCGATGGCACTCGCTGTGCCGCGCGATGCGAGATACGCGTAGGAGCCGAGACGCAACGGTTAGTGAACTATACAAGGAGTTTCCTGAGGGCGGCGTAGCCCGGTACTCGAGTAACCCGCGGGCTACTTCGCAACGGGTATCTTCCCGATTTGCGGCAAAAGAGAGCGGCAGGCTCATGAGACGGACCTCTGTAATGCGGTACCTAACCCGCGGATATCAGATCCTATGAAGCGAGGGCCTCGACAGGCCGACGCCTAAAATTAGCGTGCCGAGGTTTGCTCACAGGAGAACATCATGCGTACCGATCAGGCATATACAGGTAATGGTGACGTACCAGTGCTGGCAGTCTCACTGGAACTGGCGGCGGCCAAATGGAAAGTTGCGCTTCACGATGGCCGGCGCGAGAAGCCAGCCGTGCACACGGTCCCACAGCCTCAGGCCGCAGCGCGTCTGCAGGCGACGCTGGACCTGATTGAGTTACACAAGGAGAAGTGGTCGTTGCCCGAGGACGTACGGATCGTCGTGAGCTATGAAGCCGGGCAGGACGCGTTCTGGATCTGTCGCGCGCTGCGGCGCCGACACATTGAATGCCACGTCGTCGATCCGGCCAGCATTCCGGTCGAACGTCATCAGCGGCGCGCGAAGAC
Source organism: Paraburkholderia phytofirmans (assembly GCF_046028095.1). Lineage (GTDB taxonomy): Bacteria > Pseudomonadota > Gammaproteobacteria > Burkholderiales > Burkholderiaceae > Paraburkholderia > Paraburkholderia phytofirmans_A. The sequence continues at coordinate 11,628 of NZ_JAQQDJ010000021.1, read as the reverse complement.
CGACCGCCTCGACGTTATCAAGCTTGTCATCAACTTGCGCGCGTGGCTGCGCGGCGAGCGCGACCGCATGCACGTAGTGCACATGCCGTCACAGGAGGACGAGGCTACACGTCACCTCATGCGCGAGCGTGGACAACTGCAGAAGGAAATCCTTCAGCACCGCGACCGGATGCGCAAGCTGCTGGTTACGATTGGCTGCTGGGACGCCGTCGATGACCGGACCTTCGCCGGCCGGCTCGAGCGCGGGGAAGTGCACTGCCATGACGGTGCACCATTGCCGCGCGAGTTGCATGAGCGGTTACTGCGCGAGTGCGAACGGCTGGCACTCGTTAAGCACCAACTTGCGGTCCTGGAGAAGACGCGGCAGACAAACGTACCAGCGCCCGCGCGCCAGCGTTCCGATGCGCTGGCGCGCCTCCAGGGAATTGGCGAAGTAGGCGCGTCACGCCTTGCCCTCGAGCTGTTCTGGCGGGACTTCCATAACCGTCGGGAAGTCGGTGCATGCGTCGGACTGGTGCCCCAACCCTTCGACAGTGGCGAGAGTCAGGTCGATCAGGGGATCAGCAAACAGGGAAACCGGCGGGTACGCGCGCTTCTGGTCGAGATCGCCAGGACCTGGCTGCGCTACCAGCCTGACAGCGCATTAGCGAAATGGTTTTACCAGCGCACACAGGGCACCGGACCGAACCGACGCGCGCGACGTATCGCCATCGTCGCGGTAGCACGACGGCTTGCCATTGCGTTGTGGCGCTATCTGAAAGACGGGGTCATTCCCGAAGGCGCACACCTAAAGTCAGCTTGAGCCCTGGTTTCGCAGGAAGGAGTCTGGCAGTTACATAGCAAACGAGTTCGAAGTGAACATGCCCGTGATCACGCTGGGTTGCAAACGCAACCGAATAGCTCTCAGATGGGGCCGGTTCCCGGAAGCGATTCCGGCGTAACACGCATTGCAGGATAAGGCTGGCAACGCGCCAGCGGATAGAAGGTGGTGAGATGCTGGTTCCTCTCACGCGCGCCACGACTTCGGCCTAGGATCAACCGGAGGGAGGAATGAAAAGCGTCCTTGACAACATCCTGCTCATAGAAGCGTGATCCACCGTCGAGACTTACTGCTGCGCCGCCCTCAGGAAATTCATACGTCGATCCAACAACCTGAAAACCAATGTCGCGATTGACACGCAAAGTCATATCAGTACCAGCGAACCGCGCAGCTGATGACACCAGCCGGGAAACGGTGACCGTGATACAGCGATTTCGATTTCTTCATCGCCTCATCTTACGCGAGACGACCAGCAACCTGACACCGCCCTTCCAAGAGATGGCCGCTGATTTTTAAAAGTTCTTCGGCGTTCATGATGATTGCTCGCTGGAGAAAGCCTTTGGGAGTCGACTTTACATAATTAAAGCGATCACTTCTCGTGAACCTTTTAGTTCAAATCGTGCGCTGTCGGTTGCAGCCCACTTGTCTAGTGTCGGTTTCAACCGCCCACACCCGAGAACAAAAACCCGCTTGGCAACTAAGGCTCAGGGCGATGAAGATCCAGGTAAATGCGTTATGGTGATAAGCGGCCACGGGCGGCAGCCGCGCGCCAGATCGTTACGTCGTTGGTGATTGATGTGCTTGTGACTTCTGGTAAATTAATCGCTGCGCGGCGCAGTACAAATACAAAGACCGCGGATGATATCGTCGAGGTGTGTCATGGAAGTTCTTGATCGCGCGCCCGCCGTCTCGCCGGACGGACGCGCCGTGGTGTTCATGCTGTCGGTCCGCGGCCGCGACGTCGAAGCCGCGGTTGCACGTGACGCACTCGAAGAACACTTCTGGCTGCCACCTGACGCCGACGCGGCACGCACACTCAAGACATTCGAAAGCGGTCGCAACCGCATCGTCGCGGTCGCACAAAGAAAGTTACTCGCGCGGCCCGACGAACAGCTGCGGCTGACCGTGAACGACTTCGTGACCCGGTAACCGACCGTTGGCTGACGATGACTGTCGCGTCGCGATGCGTCTCCGATCCACAAAAAAGCACGACCGTTCAAATGTTGCTAATTTATCTTATGTCAAATTTAGCGACAGGCGAATGTGGAATGCCGTGCTCCGACCCACGGAATCGTGCTTCCCGTGATTCCTGCATTTCCTAAAACAATGGCTGCTGCGCTGTGCCTACTCGCTTGCCGTTGCTTCCTATCGCATATTCCGGAATAAGATGCCCGCTCGCAAATATGCCATTGTTTCGATCTGCAATGTCAGCGGTTACTGAGACCCGCTGGCTCAAAGCATCTCGCCGACAGACCAGCATGGAAGCTCTGCATCCTTGGTCTTGGAGCGATCGGACACACCGCAATTGTGCAGCAGGTTGCTGCACAACCGCGTCCGGCAAGCCTGCGCAACGACCTATATATAACGCTTACAAGATTCCGCTCTGACTTATCCCTCTTCGGATCCAAGCGCGGTCTCGTAGTCCTGGCCGCCATAAAAGACGCCCAAGATTGGGACAGTCGTCGTCCAGCAAGCAAGCGATGATCGCGGGCTTGCGGAAATGCGTAATTCTAAGTCCCGGCAACAGATCGTCGCACGCGACGCCACGGGCAGCGCATGTCTGCAGTGACATGCGGAAACTCGCTTGCGAGCCATCGACTATGTGCAGCATAATGCACATAGTATGTAACATGGAGCCGCACATGGGCAAAGCACTCGAAGTCAGACCGCGCAAGTCGACCAACGTCACCTTGCCTCCCGAGGTGCTGGAGCGCGCCAAACAGCTTGGCATAAATCTATCGCGCGCGAGCGAGCGCGGTGTACGCGAAGAAATCCAGGAGGCCGAGGCTCGGCGGTGGGCCGATGATAACGCCGAGCTCGTCGCCGCCTACACGGCGATGGTCGATCGCGACGGGCTTCCGCTCGCAAAATACAGGACGTTTTAATGGCCCGGTTTGATCTCTACACCAACCCCGACATTGAGACGCGCAAACTTGCCCCGTACCTGCTCGACGTACAAAGCACTCACGTCGGTATTTTGCCGACGCGCATCGTGATTCCCCTGCGACCTGCCCGACATCTTGCCTTTTCCGGCAAACCATCCGATCTGCTCCCCTTTTTCCAAGTCCACGGCGAAGAATGTTTCCTTGATACGCCTGCCATGAGCGCGGTACCGTTGAAGGCTCTCGGCAAGTGCATTGGCTCCCTTTCGGATCGACGCGAGGCCATTCTTGCGGCGCTCGACCGGATTTTCGGCGCATACTGACCGCGAACAAATCGACTTTGTTCTTGAGGGGTGGCCGTCGTATTCGCCAATCAACCCCGAACCCCAAAATATCGATTTCGCTGTTGCGCTTTCACGCTGACCCGCCCCCAGGAACACCGCGAGTGGAGATGCGATGCAATTGGACAAGCAACCAAAGAGGCTCAGGCAAAGTGGCGTAACAATGCGTCCTGGCCCGCCGAGCTTGCTGGCAGAGGTACTGGCCTTGGTGATAGGGGCTGCCCTGCTGGTTGTCGGGTTTGCCGTTTCCCTTGTAATGTTGGCAGTCGCTCTTGGAGCAGGCATTGTGATCGGCGGTTTCGTTTGGTGGAAGACGCGCAAAACAGACGCACGACGAGCAGGTGCGCGAACGCGCGGGCCAGCGCATGGATACCGCCGCACTACCGGTTTTGAGGATTGCGGTATGCAGATCCGATACAAGAGTTGCGACCACCCCACTAGCCATCTTCGTTCATTGATTCGCGCCTCCGCTCAAGTGTCGCGCGAGCATTGCTGCAATTACTCAACCGTAGCGGTTTGAAGCCATCGTTGCGCTGGACAATTTCGCGAAGGACGCGAAGCCACTGGCCCCTTTGGTGCAAAACTGCTCATGGGTGTTCAGGTGGCGGCACGATGAGGGTTGACGGTTAGTTGCGAAATTTTGTTATCTCAAATGGTCAGGGCGATTGACATAAACTGACAGCCGCGTCGGTTTTGGCAACAGGACAAGGAGGATATTGGACGGCGCTGCACTGGACATTGCGAGTGGCGAGTGGCGAGTGCGAACTAAACCAGAAGCGACGTCCTGGTCATCTCCCTCGGAGAGCAAAGCGCCGAGGCAAGGCTAGCCGACCACCATCATGATCTAGGAGTGTCCGACCGACGGCATCACAAAGAGGCGTTCGTCCCACACCACGGGTTGCGGCTCGGTCACGGCAATCCGCGTCGCGTCGGGGTGTGCGGGATTGACCAGCACGTTGAACTCTGCACGGACGACCACTGAAGGTACGATTAGGAGCGCGGTACGCGACTCGGTCAGCCAGGCGTCGCCGAACGCTCTTGCCGCCTGCAGTGCTGGCGCATCCCATCCCCCCGGCAACGATTCGGCCGAATGGCGTTCGACGCGAATATCGTCGGGAACGGCTGCCTCAACCCACCCGTGTGTCTTCGGTACCTTGCCGATGCGCGCGTGAACCAGAATCTCGAGCATCGCACCGGCGAAGGTCGACGCGGCGTAGATGACCGGTCGCCCCGGGCTATTGAAGCGGCCACCCACCAGCATCGCGCCGGTGCCACTCCAGACCGTGTGTCGAGTGTCGGCGATCCGAAACAACTTCACGCCGGCAACCCATAAAACAGTTTCCAGAGCAGCTCTTCGACCCGGCGCGCGCCGAGCTCGGTCAGCGCAACATCAAGCGGCGCCCGCCCTTCGAGCTCCGGGTGCGGCGTCGACAGGAATTCCCGCGCGTCCTCTTCGTCGTTCCAGACGTAGGCCGTCGCCGCGACGATCCTGGCCAGGCGCTCAGTCTTTTCCGATTCGTCTGGCGTCAGCCGATCGCGACGCCGCTTATAGGTCGCTTCGGGGATGATGCGGGCAAGTAGCGCACGCCTGGCGTCAGCACCCTGCGTCGCATGTTCGACGCCCGCGCGCAGCGCGGACTTGGGCAGGCCGTCGCGGACAAGTGCCTCGAGTTCCGCGAGCGTGTGCGGGACCTGCTGCAGTTCCATGACCGCGGCCACTGCTTCAGGCGTAATTAGTGACATACAACTCCCGACTGAAGTATCAGTTGATGCCTAATGATAGCGCAATTGATACCGTCAGCACACTTATCTTCAATTTGGCGAGGTCCAGCGGGGAGACTGTCGAAGTGGCCACCTCGACATCGTCCGTGCCTGCGAGAATCGCCCACATAGCGTGACGGCACGTTACGGCCTACAAGAACTCTTTCGTACACGAAGCGCTCATGCAATTAAGCATCTGCTCGCGACAGGATGTCGCACCGGGCACACGGATAAACCATTTATATTGCATTGCACAAGTCCGTGTGATCGGTAAGTGCGGTTTGCCGGTCGTGTTATAGTGCACTGCACAAGGCTCGTCCGATTGGCAAGTGCGATCTGACGACCGCGTCCGGCGTTCCCAGGTTGCGGACCGACATGCCGCTGAAGGTGAGTCGACACGCCTGTCAGCTACGCCCAGTTTTTGTCTACGTCATCAAAATGAGGTCCCTGTGAAATACCTTACCCGCATCGCCGCGTCTGGAGCACTCCTCGTCGTCGCTCTCGGTATCGTCACCTTCGCCCAGATCAAGTTCGCGCCGCAATCCGCAGACAACAACCCGGTCGCACGGATCGTCTTGAACGTCGAATCGCAACTGAACGGTTGAGCGACTCCACCGCCTCATGTAGCTCGCGCCCCACAGGCAAAGAAAAAACCGCCAGGCTCCGAAGAGAACTGGCGGGTTAAAGCTACTGATTTCGGATTAACATACTAGGCGATGGTAATGGAGTTGACGCCTGCTCAGGCTCCTCCAGCGACCAGTCAGCCGCCATGTCCACGGCATCCAACACCTTGGCAGGTCACCAATCGTCAATTCGAGGCGCTTCATCGTGGCCTCGTGAGACAGGCAATCTTCCCCTTCGACGTTTTGATCATCAGAAACTTGAAGAGCGTGTCGCCACTATGATCCAGCGCAAGTCAGCCCTCCCCGCCTGGCGCGAATTGTCACTGCGTAATCTGAAGGCATGGCCAAATCCGGAATTTGTGCAGCAGCCTCCTGCACAAACTGTAACCTCTTCGGTTTGGTAAAGATAGGATCGCGAACTAAACATCGATTACTTTAATTATGTAAAATGCGTAGGAATCCGAAATTTGTCGACAACCGAATCAACAATGCAACTACCCCTGCGGCAAGTGCTCCGCCCGAATAGTAATCTGTTAAGGCTTGCCGATACGTCGATTACGGGATCGGCGAATGGTCCGTTCCCGTCAGAAAAACCCTCAGCTGCCGCTCCGCTTCGAATACTTCGTGAAGAGGAGCCCTTGCGAGCTGGGCGTCATACAGCGCCAGCAGCGCTTCAAAGGCGCTGATTACCTCAGACGCGAGCCGCCACTCCGCCGTCTCATGAGCGTGCGCCAAGGTGGTCTCGACCGCATATTCGGCGATCTTGAACTGCTCCACCGCTCGGTTGCCATAACCAGAGCGCTGCAGATACCAGCTCAGGTACACCGCGCACATCCCGCGTCCCATTCAACCGGTCATTCCCCGACACGGCCGACCGTCCGCGGCCATCAATCTCCATAGCCCCGCAGGACTCCGACCGCATCGGAGCACTCCGCGGTTTCCTCCATCGAAGCTTGTTCGACACCTGCCGGCACGCGCCGTACCGTGTTCACAGTCGTGGCGACCACGGCAGGCATCTAACAACAACGAACCCGGCCCTTGATTGTCGGCGCGGCCGTATCTCTGATATGGCTTCGCTATAATCAATCGCTTCCAGGCGTCGCAATGTCGAGAAAATGTCTTCCAGGCGAAACAGGTCCCCCCGGCCGAGCCCGCAGGCCACTGACGAATGCACTTCTATTGCCGATGGATCGCGCCTCCGCCAGTGAACGGTCGCTGTCCCGTCATCTTCCGCTGATCGCATGCCGCGACGGACATGGCAACGGCCACCTGGTCAATGAACTTATGCGCGCGGTTTACCTGAGCTGGTTCCCGTGACTCAAGACCCATGGTGCAGCGCTTTGGGTACAGATGCGTTTCGAATCGCAGAACGAAGTTGCAAACGTATCGGTCGAGGCTCCGCATCTTTCCTCGCGTGCCACTGCCACAGGGTGGTGACGTTGTACGATGGTTGCGAACGATGAAACACTGCCAGCCGGTCAGACCGAAAACTAACTAACGGTGGCCAATTCGCGAGAATCTGTACTCCTCGAAGAAATGGCCCGTTCCCATGGGAAGATTCAGCAGTAGTGCGTGATACTCGACCCTCATATTGCGTCGAAAAATGAGGTCGCCAACGGCGTCGATCCATAGCGCGTCATCCGTTGTCACATCATTGGGTCCATAGTCGGAACGCGTGCGTTCCTTTTCGTAGGTTCGATACAGCACCCCATCGCGGCATGTTGACTGCGTCTTGCCCGCATTCCGAGATGCGTACGCGCCGATTTCCATATCGCCGTAAAAGGTCGCAATGAGGTACTGAGACTTTCCTGACAGCGTGACTCGAACAAAGTCAGGCGGAACAATGATCCCATGATCGTCGCGTCGATATCGCGATCTCATCGCGCTCCACGCTTCGCGGTCTCCGATTGGAAAGACGAAATCAGCCGGCAGGCGAGCGCCCATCTGTTGCGTCGAGTCTCCATGAACCAGCCGACCGGTGCCCGCAAAGTCTCCGCTCAGATTTGGGCATCCGACCTGGTCCTCTGTCGCCTGGGTCTGGAACCCGCCGCGTGCAACTGCATGGTGGGCGCATCCTGCTGCCCCCACGAGCAGTAGCAGGCCACATAAAATGAACGCCCGCCTCATTTGTTCGCCTCTTTGGATTGGCTGAGATAAGTTCCGGCCGACAACCCGTATTGACTAAACAACGTAGGAATCGCGAATATGCCCGCGATCGGAATGTCCACGTCGGTCTGTAGATTGAACAGCGTATGCTGCATGTCGCTCATGTGGGCGAGATTCCCCAAAGCGTCATATCCGGTCCGGCTGCCCAGGAAATCGTGCGGTCCAGCAAATGACTCCATCAGTTTGTCCACGAAGCCGCCCGGTTCATATGGAATACCGCTAACTGTACCAGGCAACCCCTGGTTGCCGCCAGTCGCTCCGCCAACCTTATTCAACACGTCCTTCAATGTCCAAGGCTGATCGGTGGCTGGATTGACGAGGTTCGACTCAAAGGTCATTGTTCCGTCGCTGTTCATGTTGACGTTTCCATATTGCTTAACGTCATCCAATGCCACGCGGGTCCCGGCCAGCTTGAAATGGTCGCCATCAATCCCGTCGCTGGGTCCGCTCGCGTTAGTCACGGTGTCACCCGTGTTTGCGTCTTGAATCCCCTTAAACTGCTCCGACGATGTCACCTGATTGACCCGCATTGAGTTACCAGCCCATTGCAGCGCGGCAACCGCTAGACTTGCCGCGGCGCCACTCGAGCAACCGCCTCCGGTCAGCTCGCCAGTGGCACAGCCCGCCGCACCGGATGCAAGCAGCCGTGTCGCATCGTAGGTATCTCCGAAGCCTCCCGCAACGCCTCCGGTAATCGCGCCCGCCAGTCCCGACAATGCAAGCTGCCCAAAATCAAGCGAACCGGTCGTTCCGACTTGCATCACGGCGCTCGATGCCATAGCGCCGACTGCGCCGGCGATTGCCAGATTGGCCATGCCTCCCGCTGCGAATGTCGCGCTCATCATCATGCCACCTGCCGCGGCCGCTTCAGCGAAAGTACCTCCAGCCGCAAGCGTAGAGAACGCTGCTACCGCCGCTTCGGCCTGCATCGCAGCCACGGCTGCGGCAGCAGCGCCAGCTGTCACCACCGAGATCACGATCGCAATGGCGATGGTCGCGATTATCGGCAGACCGCCACCTTGCTTGACAAAATACTGATGCAGATTGTCGCTCACCGCAGTCCCGGTGAAGTTCGTGCCGAGTTGGTACTGAAGCGCGGTGAGTACCTGCTGCGTCCCGGTCTGATCGACTGTGCCGTCCGCATTGAGCTTCTGCAATGCGCCACCGATCTGGTCCAGCGTCTGCAGGTTGAGATCCATGTTCGCCGCACTCATGAACCCACCTGGCTGAACCAACGTGCCTGTCGTGTCGAGATAACCACCTTGGACCTTGCTCCAGATCTGCCCGATGTCGACCTGATTCGCCTCGTTGGTCAACGTGTCGGTGTTGACCGTAAGCGTACCGGAAGCGCCAATGCTCCCTGTATTGAGAATACTGCCGCCGCCGCCCTTGCCGAAATTCAGCGTGACGTCCTGCCCCGAGATATTGCCGCCCGCAGACATCGCATTCGTGTTGGTCGGCAGATAAACCTCTGGCATCAGCGCTGTGATCGTCGGACATGTATTCAGCGCAGGCCCCGTCGCCGTGCATGACGGATCCGGGACGGTTTGCTCCACGTACCAGAGCATCGGTTTGTCGAGCGCGTTGACCTGCGTCTGCGTCAGCGCATCGCCCAATTGGAGGTTTTTCGCCCTCGCGTAGTCGAGCGCGTTCTGATACAGATCTGCTTTTTCCTGCTCTGTCACCGACGTGTTGGTCTTGCTGTCGTACGTCAAGCCATCGATAAAACTCGCCTTGCCTGTTTGCTGCAAGGCCGCCTGCTGCAAGACCAGATCCTCTTCCTGCGGGTTGTAATAGAACAGCGTGGAACTCGGCTGAAGATTGGACGGAAGCGCATTGAGCAGATCCTGCGGGCCCAGGTTGCCAAGCGTCGACGGGCCGAGCGAGCTGTCGACATACGAAGCCGTTCCCGCCACTGCCGTCGGGATCGCGCCCCCCACACGATGCTGCAGCGTGATGCTGATGCCGGGCATATTCACCGGGCTGAGCGAAATGACCTGCGACGGGCCGTTCACACGGGGTGTATTTCACACGGGGTGTATAGGTGTCAGCGGTCGTGATGCCGTTGATCAGCTTCTGGCCGGTCAATGTGACCGAGGTGCCTATCACATTGCCGACATTCTGGATCTGCCCGCCGGACGTAATCGTCAGATTCGGTGCCTGAATTGTGGCCGCAATGTTGCCGACCGGCTGCGGCGGATCGATCGTGCCGCCCGTACTCGTATAAGCACTGCCATACAGCGCTGTACACTCAGCCGGCGAACCGCACGCCCAGATGTCGTGACGCTTGTCCGGACTGAACATGCCGGTTTGCTGTACCCAGTGCGAGTGCCAGTAGGCATTGAGCGTCTGCGCTTCATTCACAACGGGGCCCGCCACTTCGATCGTCGCCGCATTCCCCGCCGTGATCAGGCTGCCGATGTTGGTCAGGCTACCCGCGTTGATCTGAAGATTATTGCCTGCGCTAATCACCGAGGAACTGCCCGACTGCTGATCAACATAGCCCTCGCAGTAGCTTTCGCTGTAGCCGCCCGCAGTCATACAACCCGAATACTGCTCCTTCGAACCGTAGTCCTGATGCACAGGTACCGGCGGCGGCAACGTGTTCGTTATCGCGCCCGACACGTTCAGCGTGATATTGCTGCGCGCCACGATATTGCCCGACGTGTTGGTCAGGCTTTGCGCAGGCGTTGTGGAACTCGCGGTCGAGCCTACGCCGCCGATCACGATGTCGTGACCCGCGAGCAGGTTGCCATACGTATTGCTGACCTGACCGGCTGCGATAACGAGGTCATTGCCGGCATAAATCGTGGCGCTTTGCTGGGCGTAGGTGAAGCTGGTCGTCGTCGGGTTATCGCCTCGATAGCCCATTCCGGCGGCACACTCGCTGCTCGACACACCTGTCACGCAGCCGGGCGAACTGCTCGTCGAAGTCAGGCGTTCCCCCTGGTTGCTGAACGACTGAGTTCCGCCTGCGTTGAAGTTGCCACCCGCATAGATGTTACCGCTATTGACGAGATTGCCGCCCGACAGATTCACGTCCTGACCGGCGACGATCAGCCCTTGTTGACCAAACGTTGTGGTCGTGGTCGTGATACTCGCAACGACGTGTTGTGCGCCACGTCGAGCACGCCGTTCGCTAGATCTGGCCCAAGATCGGAAAGTTTTGCGTTGGCTGTAAAGGTCGCATCGTAAAACGATCCGCCGTTCCCACCAGAAAATCCCTGGATCGTCTGCGTACCGACGACGATCGAACCATACAGTGTCGGATCGTCGGCAGCCGAGACCACCTGCGTGGTCGTACTCAGGCCGCCCTGAACACCGTCGTTGACCACAGCGCCGGCATTGATGGTGATATTGCCCGCAGCCGAGATCGTGCCCGTCGTATTCAGCAGCGTGCCCCCCAGCGAAAACTGCATGTTGCCGTTGGACTGGGTCGTCGCGCCTTGGTTGTCGTAGTTACCGCCGTTGATCGAAAGCAAGTTGCCGGCTTCCACGGTGCCACGATTCGTGGCCAAGCGGGTTGTCGATGCCGACACTGAGGTTGCCTTGCAGCTTGCCGGTGGCACGCGTACCCGAGTTGTCAACCGAAGCGACGACTGTCCAGGGCTTCGTGCGCTTCACGGCGATCACCACGTCGCTCTCGCCGGGCGTTTCAGTCGGCACGACCTGCATGTCAACGTCCTGACTGGCGACGCGCTTCATCTGTTCGAGTCCCTGTTCGAGATCGCGCAGATTGAGCAGATCGCCGCCACCCGCCGGAAATGCCGACTTCCACGTGCCACTTGTAGCGGCATCGGCGAAGCGTAATTGGT